>CAVQVD010000001.1:0-116037 GCA_963717045.1 uncultured delta proteobacterium
ATTCGAACCGCCGGTACCGATTTGTGAACAGTCAGACGACAGCACCAGGTTCAGGTTTGCGACATCGAGACGAACTGCAAAGCACGATCAGCTTGCGCATTTCTGGTGCGTTTTAGAGTCGCTTGAGCGACCGAGGCAAACTGGCCTGTCCTTTATTTGATCCGTAAGCGTGACGAACATGCGCGCGGTGCCGCGGTTGAGGCTACTCTGATCGACGCCCAGCCGAGCAACATCGTACCCATTCGTCGCAGTTTCAAGCCCCACGATCGCGAGTCGCCGCGCGCGTTTATCGACGATCCAACGTCTATCGACATCGACCCGGTGACGTATCGTCAGCGACGGATTCAGCTGCTCGCGTATGCGAGCGCGCACCCACACGAACGCGAAGCAGTCGAGCGCGCGATCGCGACGGTGGATAGGCGATTCGGAATGTCCTGGAACTTTGATCTGGATCTGAACCCGGCGGTCCACAAATGGCGATTTCTTCAGTGGAGAGAAAGAGTATGGTGCTGTGAAACTCACCATTTCCCCATGCTCCGCCAGCGTTTGTGACTATTCAACGGCGCAGCAGCGAAAGGGCGTCCTGGCTGCAGGACAGCCGATAGCCGTGCGGATCAGTGAAGTGGCTCCGCACGTATTCCTCCACTCTACCACGTGTGACGGTTCTGCCCCAGTCAGGATAATCGCTGAGAAAAAATCTCGTGAGCGTGCAGGCGGATTCCAGGTCATCTACCACGACTTCGCAGTTCAGCGTGTGCGTCACGATTTCGAAATCGTCATGGCGTGCTTTGAATTCCTGCACAGCCGGAGCCAGGTCGATATTCCTGCCAAAGAACTCACGAGGCAGCGCGATAACGTCGGCGTTAGAGTTTCCCAAGAGCACCACCGCCGCCCCATAAGCGCCAAGCCATGAGGTCAACCGTTCCAGTGTGTCAGTCCAGTCGCTTTGCTGGATGTAGTAGAGGACGTGCGAGCAAAGCACGAAATCGGCGGGAGAGGCGATCCTTGCCTCGCGGATTGGCGCCTCCACGATTTCAGCTTCCGGGCAGCGCCGCGCGAGTTCCGCCCGCAGTGCGCTGTTGGGCTCAATGGCTATTGTTCGGTCAAACAATTTCGCCAACGCGGCGGTCATGGAACCTTCACCCGCCCCTGCGTCAACGAAGAGGCCATGCGATCGGAGTCCATTGACGAACTCGGTCAGCCATCCGATAGCTTTGGTCTTTTGATCGGTATGCGTGAGAAAAGTTCCGAATGCGTGAGCGTATTCAGATTGATCATGAGCATAGGGCTCTAGCAGTTCGTCAATGTCAGTAGCCATACTGCCACCTCGCATATTAACCGGAATTTCCGTTTTGAGTCTCCGATCTCAACCCGCTTCCTAGACCCAACGGCCCATTTGGCAAGGGTTTCATGCGCTTTGCTCCATGGTGCTGCCAGCCGCACTGGAACCGATCGGTTTGGCGTCTCCAGCAATGCAACCCCAAGAAGTACGGTTTGTCCAGTCAAAGGAAAGCGAGGTAAGGAACGTTGCCAACACGGTGCGCGGATCGGACAAGGCAAAAATCGTGGCGGTCGACATGCGGTAGGTCAGGTCCTGTTCAAGTACCGCGTCGCAGCCCCCGACTTTGCACGAGAGACCTGCATGTCAGTCTGTTCCGCCGATCCGACCGTCGCAACGCTGGGCGCGCGGTTGGCCGCGCACTTAATGGCGAAACAAAAAGACGCACAGGGACCTGAGCTGCGCTGAAAAGCGCGCCGCAACCGATCCGGGGGCCAGAGTGCGCAATACCCCGCCTCTAAAGGACTTAACCGGTTAGAAGCCATTTTGGTGGAGTTGGAGAAGGCCGGTAGGCTCATTTATTCAAGGGTAGATTCGCAGAAGCGCTCTCATGAAGAACTTGCTGGTGATTCCGACTGTGTTGCTCGCCGGATGCCTCGCATCGGGCATCATGGGACAGAATGGCGGATTCGACTCGTCGCGATTCAATCCGGCGGATCGCCTCAGTCCGACCAAGTTCGAGCAGAACGCCACCATGAAGGACACGTCCGTGCACGAGGATCCGAGTCTCATGCGCGTAGGCGTGTCGCGCGATCAAATCACTAACGCGTTCGGCGAGCCTAACGAGACCAGCAACCAGGATGGCGTCGTCCAGGATGTTTACGAGTTCAATCCTGACGGCTCGAAATTCGTGAAGCCGAAGGTGTATGCGCGCAATATCGCAGCCGGTGTCTTTACCGGCGGCATCGCGACCGTGGTGCATCAGGCCAGGATCCACAAGACCGAACAGCAGCTCACTGTGTGTCGACTCTGGTACGGACCCGACGGAACCGTGCAATCAGTGCAGAAGGAGTAGCGCGACCAACCGCAAGAGGATTCGCAGTCCGCGACGACTCCATAGACTCGATTTCAGTTAGTGCACCTTGCTCCAGTCACGGGCGCAATTCAGGATATCGATCTGCGCCCCATTCTCACTGCGCGGTACTTTTCCCAGAAACTTGTATCGACTTGCGTAAGCGCCGGCGGTTTTCGCCGGCGCCATCGACTGCACGCGCCCGGTCCGCCGTTGTAGGCGGCGTAGGCTGATCGCGCGGATGTCTCTCAATCGGAACGGGATCGTACTTCGGCCATGCCGCTTTAGGGAAGTCGGTGCAACGGAAGCGACCATGGTGCGCTGCGCTCAAAGAACCGGGCCAGTTGCAGCAATAGAATGTCACTGCCGATTGGGCCAACGATCTGGATTGCCAGCGGCAGGCCGGCGGTGTCTAATCCCTCCGGCACCGAGATCGCCGGCAACCCGGCCGCAGTGGCGAGCGCGGCACAGGCGGCGAGGGCCGACATACGCGCGAAATGCCTGTTGATGTCGTCGCCGTCGGTCGGCAAAGCCCCTACGAGCGGTGGCGCATCGGCGAGCATCGGCGTAACAATCGCGTCGAACTTCTCGAAGCACTGTGCCAGGGCATAGGAGACCCGCGCCGCATCCCGGGTGGCGGCGGCAAGGCTTGCGGCGGTGAGACGACGGCCGCGCTCGATCGCGGCCCAGGTCATCGGCTCGAAATCTTCGCGGTCCGGTGGAGGATCGAGCTCTTCGGCAAGGTTTGCGAGCGCGGCACGAATCGCCTGCTCGAAAAATTGCTCAGCGACAAGAAGGTGCGGTTCTAGCTCGGTCGACAAATCCGCTCGACGTCGTGTCCGGCCGCTTCGAAGAGGCGAGCGGCCACTGCCACCGCCGCGCCCCGCTCTTCGGTTTGCCGGCGAAGAAGTTGGTCCCGCTTCGACGAAGCCGATGCGCAGCGGCGAGAGGGGCCGGTCCAGCGCTGTCAGCACCGTTCCTGTCAGCGGCAGCGCCGGCGCGGCGTAGGGGCCACGCGGTGTGCCGGCGCAGGCGTCGAGCATCGCGGCGCTGTCCCGCACCGTACGTGAGACCACGAATTCCGACGCCAGGCCCATCATCAGATTGCCGAAATCCGGGCCCTACGGCGTGAGACCACGGCTCGGTTTCAGTCCGACGATGCCGCAGGCAGCCGCTGGCACCCGGATCGAGCCCCCGGCGTCGGTCGCGTGGCCGAGCGGGACTATGCCGGCGGCGACCGCCGCTGCCGCGCCACCCGACGAGCCGCCGGCACCACGGTGCGGGTTCCACGGGTTGCGGGCGATGGGCCCAATCGCTGGCTCGCTGGCGAGGTTGAGCCCCATCTCGGGTACCGTGGTCTTGCCGAAGATCACGACGCCCGCACGCCGCAGCCGCGCGACGAGGCCACTGTCGATGGTGGACGGGACCGCGTTCCGCGCAAAGTAGCGGGCGCCGGCGATGGTTGGAAGGCCGGCGACCGCAGCGCCCAGATCCTTCATCAGGAAAGGCACCCCGGCGAATGGCGCGGCCGGATCGAGCCGCGCCGCCGCTGCCCGGGCACCGCTCTCGTCGATGCAGCAAAGCGCGCCTAGAAATATTCCGTTCAAAAAGTGTGCGTGCCAAATCTGCACATGCACACTTTTCGAAGGTGCGAATGAGACAGAACCCTACAGTTCGACGGATTTTCTGTCTGGCATCGGATTGCGGTAACGCTCTCCGCCAGTCAACAGAAACTCATCGACAGCAACGCGTCCGAATATCGCGATGATAGGCGATCATGAGCAGGCAAAAAGCCGAGACCGGATCCCCAGCGAGCGAGTACTTGACAGTACCTGAACTTGCGAAGATGGTTCGGCGTAACCGAAAGACAGTATATGGCTGGATTGCGACGGGCGAAATAGGCGAAGCGGACGGGCTTTTCGTCGTTCAAGGGCGTTTTCTGATCCATTGGCCGACGTTCCAGGCGAAGCAATTCAAACCTCTCGAAAAACTTCGCGGCCAGGTTCCAGATTTCTCGGAGGAAACTGAAAATGGCGTGGCTCGAAACGGACAGACACGGTCGATTACGGATCGCGTTTAAATACTACGACGGCCGTACATACCGCGAGCCGTTGGGCGTCGAGGCGAGCAAGCGCACGCGAGTAGATGCCGAACGATTGAGCTCCACAATTCAACTCGAATTGTCGGCCGGCAGTTTCGACTATGCGAAACGTTTTCCCAACAGCGAACGCATAAAAAAATTGGGTCTCAAGCGACCTGAGCAACGATCCAATCAAACCCTGAAAGAATTTGCCGAGGCCGCTTGGTTGCCCGAGAAGCGCCTCGAGGTCAAGCGCTCGACGTTTGTGTACTACAACGAGATTTACAAACCTCACATCGAAAAGGCCCAGATCGGGAAGAAGCTTCTCTCTGAAATCAATGACGAGGACATCAATCTCTGGAAACTGGAGATTGAGGGGAAGCGAACGCCGCAGAAGAAACCGCTCAGCACCCGGCGCAAGAATATGAGTCTTGACGTGCTCTGCCAGATTTTGCGCCTCGCCAAACGGCGCGGCTTGGCGAACGACAAGCTTCTCATCGACGCGCGTCCTTTCAAGAACGAGGAGAACGAGGACGAGGTCAACCCGTTTACTGAGGATGAGGTCGAGAGTCTTCTAAAGGCGTCGGAAGGATGGGAGCGTTCGCTCCTCTCAGTCTGCTTTTTCACCGGCATGCGCCGCGGAGAAGTCCTCGGACTGCGTTGGTCCGGTGTCTTTTTTGACCGGGATCGCATCCTGGTCAGACGGAGTCTGACGCGCCATGGAGAAAGCTCGCCCAAGAGCAAGACAAGTTTCCGTTACGTCCAGATGCTGCCTCGCGTCCGCGAGGAATTGCTGAAGCAACGAGACCGGGTGAAATTGAGGAGCGAATTCGTTTTCCCGAATCGGGCGTGGAAGGCATTGAACGTGAACTGGGTGACGAAGGCGTTGTGGCCAAAGTTGGTCGAGAAGGCCGAAGTTCCGTATCGGCCGCTCATGCAAACGCGGCATACATACGCGACCCTCATGCTTCAGAAGGGAGCCCCAATCGATTGGCTCCAGAAGCAGATGGGCCATCGGAACCTCACGATGCTAATCCGTCACTATTGGCGCTGGATCAATCCAGGCGAGCTGAGCCAGGAGACGTTGGCCCGATTGGGAGCGGTCAAGACTTCATCAAACCAACCCCAACCTGACCCCACCCGCACCAATCAGGGCGTTTCGAGAGAGGCTTGACCGCGATGCTCAATGCCAAAAAGTGCAGCAATTTGGCGGAGAGGGAGGGATTCGAACCCTCGGTACCGGTTACCCAGTACGCCAGATTAGCAATCTGGTGCCTTCGACCACTCGGCCACCTCTCCGAAGCCTGAATAAAGAGTCAGGCAGCTAGATACTTACGCGCTCGTCGTCAGACTGGCAACCTCGTTCCGTAGGTAGTCAGTGCCCTTTCTTGCGATCGAATCACCGTTTGGCGATGGCCGCCGTAAATTGGCGACGATGGGTCCTCATCCAACAATTATAGACACGAAAAGCCATCATGCGGAGCCAGCACGATGGTTGTCTGAGGTTTGAAATCGATCGTCCGGATCCGCCCGGCGCCGTACTGGATCTGGTCACCTGTCTCCCGCCCAATCAAATGCCGTGTTTCCACTTGTTAGGTTTCAATCGATTCTTTCAACAGGTGACTGCCACACGCAGTCCTCTTCTAGCGCTACGCGCTGTCGTGCTCCGAGGCATCGCTCTTGCTCCGCATCGGTAGGGGAGGCGCGCCCTTTGGCACGAGCCAAGCGCGGCAACCGTCCCTAAATCGGGTGGATGACCAACGGTGACTCAACAGGAGAACGAAAACTCGTGCGAGTTCGGCTGGCAATCTTCTGTCGGCGAGTCTGCCGGTCGGCCACTGCAATGGCATGAGAGGTTAATGGCCGCACTGGCATGCGCGTCGGAATCCAAACTCTGGCAACTGAACGTGCTACTCCGGACCGGTCTCGGCATGGTGTTCTTCTTCGAAGTCGTCACCTGGTTGGAGGTCGCGCGCTTCGAGCCCGCGCTTCTTCATCTGCAGCGGCCCTTTTTCGTCTTCGACATCGTGTTGGTAGGTGCGGCTCTCTGCCTGACCCGTCTCATCTGGTTCGAGCGCAACTGGCGCGCGATGACGATGGCTTTCTGCCTCATCCTGACGGCCAGCCGCACCGTGTCGACACTCGTTACCAATCAGGATGAGCCATTGGTGCTGGTGCTTTTCGCGCTCGTGCTGGGCACCGCGGTGCTGGTGCCGTGGAGCGTGCGATGGCAGGGCGTATTTACGCTGGCGGGGGTAATCGCATTTACGATCGCCGCCCTTACCGGGGTGGTCGAGCCGACAGACAGCCATCGATGGTTGGTATTGGCAGCCGTAGGGGCATTCGCACTCAGCTTCACAGCCTTGAAGGATCACTATCGTTCTCAAGCTATCCTGATCGACGCTTTGCTGGAAAAGGAAAAGCGCCTGGCCAAGAGCGAAGCGATGCTGCGTACCCTGTTCGATGCGGTGCCGGATGTCGTGACCCTGACCCGGTTCAGCGATGGGAAGCTGTTCGAGGTAAACGAGGAATTTCTCAGACGCACCGGGCTGAGCCGAGAGCAGGCGCTTGCGACTTCGACACTCAAAACCGCGGTATGGCAAAGCCCGCAAGTGCGGGCCGAGTTCATCGAGCGATTGAAGGACAAGGGCTACGTACGGAATTTCGAGACCAATTTTCGGTTTCGGGGCGTGCTCGCGCCGTACCTCCTGTCATCCGTGGTGGTCGAAATAGATTGGGAACTGTACGCGCTCAATGTCGCGCGCGATGCCACCCAGATCAAGGAGAATGAACGTGCGCTGCGCGAGGCGCGGGAGCGTCTCAGTGGGCAGGTCGAGCAGTTGACCGCGACGCAGGGCGTCCTACGGGCCGAGGTCGCGGAACGCGAAGCCGCTCAGCGCGTCGCCCGTGAGGGCGAGACCACAGTGCGCAAGATTTTCGAAGCCAGCCCCGACATAATCACCGTCTCCAGCCGCCGTGATTTTCGCCTGATCCAGGCCAACGGCACTTTTTTTCGCGAGACCGGCTATGCCCCGCAGGAAGTTCTCAGCCAAAGTATCTACACGAAGTTCTGGGGCAAACCCGATCAGCGTGAACGGCTCAACGAGGCCCTGGATCGCGACGGCTTCGCCCACAATATGGAGGCCGATCTCACCATGAAGGACGGCACCGTCAACTCGTACCTCCTATCCACCGTAGCGGTCGAGTTGGGCGGTGAGCCGTGCAGGGTATCCTTCTGGCGCAATGTTACCGAGGCAAAACGTGCGGCGCAGCGGATTGTCGACAGCGAGGCGATGCTCCGCCGGATGTTCGACGCCATCCCCGACATCGTCATCACGCGGCGCGGAGACACGATCATCGACGTGAACGAGGAGTTCATAAAACGCACCGGAATCACGCGCGCGCAGGCGCTTGCGGGTTCGATCGACGAATTCCCGATTTTTCAGCGATCCCAGGATCGCGCGGAATTTCTCCGCCGTGTGCGAGCCGACGGCATCGTTCAGAATTTCGAGGCCGAGTTCAACCTGAAGGGTGAGACGGTGCCGTACCTGGTTTCGGGCGCGATGATCGAAACTGAAGACGGGCCAATCATTTTCGGCCTCTCGCGCGACATCTCCGCGCGCAAGTTGATGGAGGACGAGATCGTCGCCGCGCGTGAGGCCGCGTTGGCCGCGTCGCTGGCCAAATCCGAATTTCTCTCGAGCATGTCGCACGAAATACGCACTCCGATGAACGCTATCCTGGGCATGGCGGACCTGCTGAGCGATGGCGTGCTCGACCCCGAACAGCGCCGTTACCTCGACACCATGCGCTCCAACGGAAATGCCCTGCTTCATTTGATCAACGACATCCTCGACGTCGCCAAGATAGAGAGCGGCCGCCTGAGCCTGGAATCGGTGAGCTTCGACCTCGAAGATTCCGTCGACAAGGCGGTCGAAACGATGAGCGTGCGCGCGCACGCCAAAGGCCTCGAGCTCATGGCGCGCATTCTGCCTAACGTTCCGCCGAATCTGATCGGCGATCCGCTGAGGCTTTGCCAGATTCTGATCAACCTGGTTGCCAACGCGATCAAGTTTACCGAGGAGGGCGAGGTGGCGCTCACGGTCGAGAGCCTCTCGCCGGCCGAGGCTTTGCGCCTCGGGTTTGCGACCAACGGGGCGGAGGGCGGCGATGCGGGCGGGCCCGTCGCCTGGCTGCGCTTCTCGGTCGCTGACAGTGGCATCGGAATCGCCGCCGGCGAACTCGGCGCTATCTTCTCCAGCTTCACCCAGGCCGATGCCTCGATCTCGCGCCGCTTCGGCGGCTCCGGGCTCGGTCTTACCATCGTGCGGCGCCTGAGCGAGATGATGGGCGGGCGGGTCGAGGTTGAAAGCGAAGTCGGCCGCGGTTCAACTTTCCGGGTTGCCCTCCCGCTGCACGTTGACCTTCGGCCGGTGGCGACCGCGGAGCCCGGCGCAGTCGTCAACCTTGATGGCGTGCGCATACTCATTGTCGACGACAACGCGACCAACCGGCTAATCCTGCGCGAGATGGTCGTGCGCAGCGGCGCCGAGGTGACCGAGGCTGCGAGTGGCCCGGCGGCGCTCGCGGAGCTTGCGCGCGCTCATGCGGCAGGGCATCCGTACCGGCTGATGCTGCTGGACTACAGAATGCCGGGCATGGACGGAGTGGAGGTCGCGCGTAAAGCAATCGGCGAAGGCTTCGCACGGCTGTCGCCCCGCGGCCAGGACACCATGATCCTGATGTTGTCCTCCGATGACTTGAACTTCAGGCTCGCCCGGATGCGGGAGGCGGGGTTACAGACTTATCTGATCAAGCCGGTCAAGCGCGCCGAATTGCTCGAGAAGATCGGCCATCTGTTAAATGGCATCGAGGCCCCACGATTGCGACCGGAGCCTGCCGAGCCGAAGGAGCCCGGCGATACGCCGCCGCTGCGCATCCTGCTTGCCGAGGATGCGCCCGACAACCAGTTTCTCATCCAGTCCTACCTCAAGAGGCTTCCCTACGAGATAGACGTCGCAGTCAACGGGCGCATTGCTATCGCCAAGTTCAAGGGTTCGCGCCCCGACTTGGTCTTGATGGACGTGCAGATGCCAGAGATAGATGGGCTGGCCGCCACGCGCGTGATTCGCCAGTGGGAAAGGGAGCTTGGCCTGCCTGCGACGCCGATAATCGCACTTACCGCGTCGGCCCTAGAAGAGGACGTTAAGCGCAGCCTGGCCGCCGGTTGCAACGCGCATATCAGCAAGCCGGTCAAGAAGCCGTTCCTGCTGGCCGCAATTCGTGAGGCGGTGGCGAGGCGCGTGACCGTTCATGCGGAGCTGGAGCAGCCAGCCGCCGCGAACTCGTCGTCACAGGGCAAACCAGCCATTGCAGATACGCCGCTCGCTTAGAAGCTGCGGCCGTGGGGCAGCAAGGAAAAAGAATCGATCACAAAAATTGCTTCAGTGGCCGCCAATGATGCGGCGAGTTTCCGGTTTTGTACCGTTCAGCGTGTCGAGGTATCGTCGCAGAGTTGTGCGCATATTCGAAACGAGTCTTGCCCTGGAGTCGTCCGCGACCAATCGGTTAGAGCTTGCGGCCATCCAAGAATTCGACCTTGAGCGCTGACGGCTCAACCTCGGCCGCGCGCGCGTTCACGTAAACGCCCACGCTCCAGTGCAATTAGCCGCGATGGTGCAGATCGAACAATCGCAGTCCGCATCCGTCGCGATATGTCATGGTCAGGGATATTCTTGCCTCGTTCTTCCCGCTGCTAGCATCCCTTGCGGGGCTGGCAAGTGCGCTGCCGCGAGCACGGCAATCGATCCATTGCGGCCGCGCTACACAGGCGCGCGGGCGATCGGATAGACTCAGCGTACTCGTGAGATCCATCGCGCAAGACCGATCAGTGCGGACGCCGTGGGACAGCTTCGAGCACGAGGTGCTCGAATATCTGCGCGCGCTCATCCGTTTCGATACCAGCAATCCGCCCGGTAACGAACGTGTCGCTACCGATTTTTTGGCCGCTCAGCTTGGTGCCGAAGGAATCGGGTCCGTGGTGCTCGAGAAGGAACCCGCTCGCGCCAACCTGGTGGCGCGCCTTAAAGGAGGCGGTGGCGACTCACCGTTGATGCTTTCGTCGCATACGGATGTGGTGCCGGTCGAGATCGCGCGATGGAGCCGCGCGCCCTTTGGCGCTGAGATGGTCGAGGGTTGTATATGGGGCCGCGGCGCGATCGACATGAAGGCTAAGGGTGCGATGGACCTGGGCCTGATGCTCGCGCTCAGCCGGGCGGGCGTCGCATTGAATCGCGACCTGGTGCTGGCGGCGGTGGCCGACGAGGAGGCGGGCTCCGAGCTCGGCGCCCGGTTCCTGGTCGAGCATCATCCGGATCTGGTGCGTGCGGGATGGGTACTGAACGAAGCCGGTGGATTTACCCTGCATCTCGGTGGGCGGCGCTACTATCCGATCCAGGTCGCCGAGAAGGGCTACGTGACGGTGAAGATGACGGTCAGCGGCCCTCCGGGTCACGGCTCGATTCCGCGCGCGGACAGCGCGATCGCCGCCCTGGCGGAGCTCGTGGTACGGCTCAATCGGACCCCGATGCGTTTGCGGTTGACGCCTTTCATGAGGCGCACGCTCGAACAGCTTGGAATCGATCCGCAGAGCGCGCCGCCCCTGTTTCGCGCGATGATGGCCAATACCGTCGTGCCCACCATCGTGCGCGCCGGCTACAAGGACAACGTCATCCCCGGCGAGGCCTCCGTGGTGCTCGACGGCCGCACGCTGCCCGGCGAGACGGCCGAAAGCCTGCTCGGCGAATTACGCGAAATCGTGGGGCCGGAACCCGCGTTCGAGGTGCTCAAGTGCGCACCGCCGGCCGAGGGTAGCGCGGACACCCCGCTTTTCCGGCTAATTGCGCATCATGTCGAGATGGCCGACCCGGGGGCACGCGCGATCGCCTGGATGCTTCCGGGGGCGACCGACAGCAAGTTCTACGCGCAGCTCGGTGCGACCTGCTATGGGTTTGCGCCGGTCCGGATCGGTCCGCGGATGCCCTACGGGGCGCTCTATCACGGCAACGATGAGCGCATTCCCGTCGATGGCTTTCTGTGGGGGCTGCGGCTCTACGCGGAAGTGGTACTGAGTTTTCTGGGCCTGCGCTTCGAGCAGGTGTTCAATTAGCGTGGCGTCCGCCGATATTGGCGTCCTTCAATATCGGGTCGTTGGCGATTTCCTAAAATTCCTCGTGGCGCCGGAGTGCGCCGCGCAGCGCCGCCACGTTCTGCACCAGCACGCTCGGCAGGTTAAGCGTCCCCGCCACGGCCGAGTACGGATAAAGCCGCGAGTTGATATGAGCGTGCAGTGGCAATCCCTCGCCCTGATGAATCTCATAGTCCAGCGGCAACGGTCCGAGCACCCGCAGAATGCGGCAAATCGCACGCGCGAATACTCGTAGCTGGTCGGGGTCGAGCTCGGCCAGGGTGCCGCGAAACCGCGGCATCATCACGTCGTAGCTCCGTGGGAACGCGCCGATTGGACTCGCGAAGCTGGTCACGTCGCCGCGCCGCTCGATTAGCAAACCCAGCCGCTCGACCAATTCGAGCAGCTCGTCCCAAAGCCCCGGCACCCGCCGCTCCGCTTCGGCCTCGGCCACCAGTGCCGGCAGCGCCGCGGGCGCGCCGATCAGCTGCTGATGGAGATGCGGCTGCGAGGCGCCGGACTCGCGTCCTTGGTTTTTGCGGATCACGATCGAGCGCACCTCGCGGTTCTCCATCGCGCGATGCATCACGGCGACGTCGGTCTGCAGGAGCCGCAGGAAATGCTCCTCACCGAGCGCCCCGGTGCACATCAGGTCGCCGGCCGCCCGCGGCCTCGAGCTCGAGAAGTGGCGCGGATCTTCGACCAGGATATACGACTCGTTTCGTCCACCGGTGAGCTCGGCCGGGACGCGCGGGAAAAGATTGTTGAACACCCGCATCACCCATCCGGCCTCTGCGCCCGCGCTGCCGGCGGTCTCGTCACCTTTCCATCGCGGGAACTCGGCGGGCGTGACGCGCAGAATTTCCGCCGGCGCCATCGCTTCGTTACCCGGACAAAACGGGCAGGTCGCTTGCGCCTTGGCTATCTCCTCAGCGCCGAGCGTGGGCGCTGCCGGGTCGAGTTCGCTGCGTCCGCCGAGTGTGAAAGCGAAGCTCTTGCCGCGCACGTCGACGACGTAAGAGATGACGCCGGTTATCGGATTTTTAATCCAGACCAGCGCGTCGCCGCGAATTTCATATTCGATGGGCATCGGTCAATTCTTAGCCTTGGCGCGGCGGGATTTTCAACGCGAGCGTGATTTGCGCGGCGTCTGAGGCGCGCCGCGTGTGCGCGGCTTCCAATCAGGTTCGGAAGCCATGCGCAAAGCCGCTCGCGCCCCAGTTCGCTGGCCTCAGTTCGGCAGGCAGAACCAGAGCGTTACGAAGATGACAGTTAAAATGATGATGGCGGCGAGGATCTTGAGCGCCTCGTCACTGGCACCGTCGCTTTGCGTCTTGGGCCAGAAGGGCAGCCACGGAAAGGGATTGGTCGGATTAGTTTGTTCGATCTTGAGCATCGCGGAGCCCGGTGCGGGAAAAACTCTTCTTCGCAACCTACTTCAATGTTATCTGAACAGACGCTACCTTGACACTGCCGGAGGGCTCGGTTATCCGTTTTAAGGGACGCATTTGCGCCTGGGCGATCTCGGGGTCTGGCGCTCCGCTTACGGGCGGGCACCAGGCTTTTTTTTGGCCGCCGCCCATCGCATGCGCGGGGCGAATGTTGGTGAAAAATCCAGTAAAGAAATACCTATTCACGCCCGGACCAGCGCCGGTTCCACCCGAGGTCCTGCTCGAGATGGCGCGTCCGATGATTCATCATCGCACGCCCGAGTTCAGCGCCGTGCTCGACCAGGCGCGCGAGCGGATGCGTCCGCTGCTCGGCACGCGCCAGGAGGTCATCCTGCTCGCGGCCAGCGGCACCGGCGCGATGGAAGCGGCGGTGATCAATCTGCTCGCGCCGGGCGAGCATGCGGTCTACGTCAACGGCGGCAAGTTCGGCGAGCGTTGGGGCAAGCTGCTCGCCGCGTATGGGATCTCCGGCCATGAGATCCGCGTCGAGTGGGGTCGCGCGGTGCGTCCGGAGCAGGTAGAAGAAGCGCTCGACGCCAATCCCAACGCGCGCGCGGTGCTGATGCAGGCGAGCGAGACCTCGACCTGCGCAGTTCATCCGGTGGCCGAAGTCGCCAGATTAACGCGTGCGCGCGACGCGCTGTTGATTGTGGATGGTATAACCTCGGTCGGTGTGTTCGAACAAAAGATGGACGAGTGGGGCGTTGACGCGCTGGTCACCGGCAGCCAGAAGGCGTTGATGCTGCCGCCGGGACTTGCGATGGTGGCGCTGTCGCCGCGCGCGCTCGAGAGGGCGCAACGCTCGCGCACGCCGCGTTTCTACTTCGATCTCATTCGCGAGCTCAAGGCCCAGCGCGACGAGCATACTACGGCCTGGACCGCGGCCGTTTCGCTGGTATTGGGGCTCAACAAGTCGCTCGAGATGATTCACGGCGAAGGCTTGCCACAGGTTTTCGCGCGCCATCGCACGATGGCAGAGGCGACGCGCGCGGCCGCGCCGGCGCTCGGATTGACTCTTCTCGCGCCCGACAATCCAGCTCCGGGCGTGACCGGAATTCTTACGCCGGCCGGGCTGGATGGATCGAAGCTGGTGCGCTACATGCGCGACGAGTTGGGCGTGTCGGTCCAGGGCGGCCAGGATCAGATGAAAGGCAAGCTGGTGCGTATCGGCCACATGGGATACCTCAGCCCCTTCGACATGCTGATCGCCGTCGCGGCGCTAGAGACCGCGCTCGCCTATTTCGGTCACCGGTTCGACAGTGGGGCGGGTGTGGCCGCGGTCGCGCGGCGCATCGCCTCGGGAACCTGAGCGGAAACCATGGCCGAGACCACGATGCGCGTGCTGCTGAGCGACCCCCTCAATGCTCAGGGAGTCGAGGTGTTCCGCCGCTATCCGCAACTCGAGGTCGACGTCAAAACCGGGCTCAAGCCGGCCGAGCTGGCGGAAATCATTGCGCCCTATCACGGCTTGGTCGTACGCAGCGCGACCCACGTGACGCGCGAGGTCGTCGAGCGCGCCGATTCGCTGCGCGTCATCGGGCGGGCGGGCGTCGGTGTGGATAATATCGATCTCGAAGCGGCGACGCGGCGGGGAATTGTGGTGATGAACAGTCCGCTCGGCAATAGTGTCACCACCGCCGAGCACGCGATTTCGATGATGATGGCGCTGGCGCGGCACATCCCGGCAGCCAACGCGGCGGTGCGCGCGGGACGATGGGAACGCGGCAAATTCACCGGCATCGAGGTTTGCAACAAGACCCTCGGCGTGATCGGGCTGGGCAATATTGGACGCATCGTGGCCGACCGGGCGATCGGGCTGAAGATGAAAGTGATCGGCTATGATCCGATTCTGACCGGCGAAGCGGCAGCGCGGATTGGAGTCGAGATGGTGACGTTGGAGCAGCTCTACCGGCGCGCCGATTTCATCACCGCGCATACGCCGCTCACCCGCGACACCAAATCACTGGTTGGTAGCGCGGCCTTCGCGATGATGAAGCCGGGCGTGCGGATCATCAACTGCGCGCGCGGCGGAATCGTCGACGAGCAGGCGCTCGCCGAGGCGCTCGCTTCGGGCAAAGTCGCCGGCGCGGCGCTCGACGTGTTCGTCGAAGAGCCGCCGCCCAAAGATCATCCGCTGCTGCGTTTCGACAACGTGATTGCGACGCCCCATCTGGGCGCAGCAACCGACGAGGCGCAAATCCAGGTCGCGATCGACATCGCGCAACAAACCGCCGAATTTCTGATCAATGGTGCGATTAGCCATTCGGTTAATATGCCGGCGCTTTCACCCAAGGAACTGGAAACCCTGGGACCCCATCTGCGTCTGGCCGAGAGGCTAGGGCGTCTCGCCGCGCAACTTATCGCCGAGCCGCCGACCCAAATCACGGTCGGCCTGGGAGGCGAGGCCGCGGGGCTCAAGGCCGAGCCAATCACGGCGGCGGCGCTCAAGGGGCTGATGAGCGGCTTTCTCGATCAGGATTTCAACTACGTCAGCGCGCCCTTCATTGCGCGCGAACGCGGCATCAGCGTTACCGAGAGCCGCTCGCGCGAGACCACCGACTACATCGACACGCTCACGCTGAGCGTACGCACGCCGAACGCTGCGCATGAGGTCGCCGGCGCCGTGATCGGCAACCGCGGCCTCAGGCTGGTGCGAATCGACGGCTACCGGGTCGAGGCGGTGCCCGAGGGCTATTTCCTGATGCTGCACAATCGCGACGTGCCGGGCGTGGTCGGCGCGGTGGGCTCGATGCTGGGGCAGGCGGGGATCAATATCGCAGGGTTGGAATTGGGGCGCGATCGCGCAGGCGGGATGGCGCTTTCCCTGGTCGAGGTCGACGGCGCGGTCCCGGCCGAAGTGTTGGAGCGCCTCAAGACGATCCCGGCGATAGTTTCGGCCGCGCTGCTCAAACTCTGAGCAAACCTAAGATGGATGCGTATGGATTCGAGATGCGGCCGCAAGCGAGGCGCCGCGCAGCATCGGCGCGCATGGATGTGACGCGATGAAGACAGTGGCGGTGGTTGGGACCCAATGGGGTGACGAGGGCAAGGGAAAAATCGTTGACATGCTGGCGGCCGACGCCGACGTGGTGGTGCGATTCCAGGGCGGCAACAACGCCGCGCATACACTGGTGGTCGACGGCGAAAAGTTCATCCTGCGGCTGATTCCGGCCGGCGCACTGCATCCGGGCAAGGTCTGCGTGATCGGTAACGGTACGGTGGTCGATCCGCTAGCGCTCGCCGAGGAGCTTGCGGCCCTGCGCGCGCGCGGACGCTTCACCGACGCCTCGCTGCTCAAGCTCAGTTGCGACGCGCACATGGTGATGCCGTATCATCGCGCGATCGATCGCGCGCGCGAGGTGCGGGCCGGCAAGCGCGCCATCGGGACCACCGGCTTTGGCATCGGGCCGGCCTATGAGGACAAGATGGCGCGGGTGGGATTGCGTTTCGACGAGCTAAACAACTTCGCGCGTTTTCGCGAGAAGCTCACGCGCAACATCGACGACAAGAACATATACTTGCGCGCCGTGCTCAAGGCCAAGCCGCTCAAAGCTCCGGAGATCGTCGATCAGATAAAAGGCGTGCGCTCCCGGATGCTGCCGTATCTGTGCGACACCGGCGCCTACCTGGCCGAAGCGGTCGCCGCCGGCAAACGGGTGCTGTTTGAGGGCGCGCACGGCACTATGCTCGACATCGACCATGGCACTTACCCGTTTGTGACCTCGTCCAATTGCATCGCGAGCGCAGTTTTTTCCGGCGCGCCGCTTGCCCCGGGCCGTCTCGACGCAGTGCTCGGCATCAGCAAGGCCTACACCACGCGAGTCGGCGCAGGACCGTTTCCGTCGGAAATAAAAGGCGCGCTCGCCAATCGGCTGCGCACCGAGGGCGAAGAATTTGGCAGCGCGACAGGGCGGCCACGGCGAATCGGATGGTTCGACGCGGTGCTCGCGCGTCTCGCGGTGCGGCTTAACGGGATGTGGGGGCTCGCGCTCACCAAGCTCGACGTGCTGACCGGGATCGATCCGCTGCGAGTATGCGTCGCGTATCAACTGGGTGCCGAACGCTACGACGAGATGCCGCCCGGGCGCGGCACGCTCGAACGCGCGCGGCCGATATACGAAGAGCTGCCCGGATGGCGCGAAAGCTTGAGCAACGCGCGCGCGTTGAGTGAACTGCCGCCCAATGCGCGCCGTTACCTGGAGCGAGTCGCGGAACTGGCAGGCGTTCGGCTCGCGATGGTCGGGGTGGGCGCGCCGCGCGAGGCGACGATCGTGATCAGCAATCCATTTCTCTCGTGACGCGAGCGGCTTTCTGAACTCCCGCCCGGTTTCGCCTCAGGCAGCGCAGGCCGCGGCGAGGCTCGAGATCGCGACGCCACGGCGGCCTTGCCGGATGTCATTGCGGTCGAATCCGTTGGTGCAGTATGCGAGCGAGATTCCGCTCGCCGGATCGGCCCATCCGATTTGCCCGCCCGCGCCGCCGTGTCCGAAAGCCGCCGGCGAGTTGGTTTTGCCGAAGCCGCGAAAGTTGGCCATTCCGTCATCGCCCGCGACCACCACGCCGAGCGCGCGGTTCACTTTGTGGCCGAGATACGGGTCAGTGTAATCGCCGGAGCGCGGGCGCAGCGCCTCGGCGAGTACGTCTGGCTTCCACAACGGCCGTCCGTCCTTGCCGCGATTGTGCATCACGCCCTGGTAAAACAGCGCAAGCTCCGCCGCGGTCATGATCCCGCCGCCACCCGGCACACCCGCCTCGCGCACCGCCGGTGAATTGAAGCCGATGATCATCTCTTCGATCACTTCGGTCTCGAGCATCGGCGGGAATCCGAGCTTGCTCAGTTCCTCGGGCGAAAGCGCCTCGCCCACGTAAACCAGGTCGGCGACCCTGGACTGAAGGTCGGGCGCAAGACCGAGGTACATCCCGGGCAAGCCGAGCGGCAGCGCGATACGCTCGCGCACGAACTGGCGGAAGTCCATTCCGGAGCGACGCTCGATTATCTCGGCGATCACCCAGAACCCTGACGTCGGATGATAGAAGAAGCGGCTGCCGGGCGGAAACTCGGGACGCCACCGCGCAAAACGCTCCAGGCGCTTGGCGCGATCGTTCCATTCGTTCTGGGCGTACGGCGCGTTCGGAAAGCCCGCGGTGTGCAGAAAGAGTTGCTCGACCGTGATTACGTCTTTGCCGTTGGTGCCGAACTCGGGAACGATATCTGACACCCGCTCGCTCACGTTGAGCTTGCCTTCGCCGATAAGCAGCCAAGCCGCCGCTGACATTATCGCTTTGGTGCAGGAGAAGATGGTGTAGAGCGTATCGTTGGTGGCAGGACGGTCCGTGCCGCCCTGCACCGCGTGCCCGAAGGTGCGCATCGCGCCGATCTTGCCATTGCGCGCGATCGCAATTTGGCACGATGGCAGCAGTCCTTCGTTGACTTCGCGGGCGGCGCGTTCGAACAGCGCGTCGACTTTTTGTCGATCGAGGCCGGCCGCGCGTGGGCTGTCGGCAAAGAACTCGTGTGCAGACATGTTCCAGTCTTCTCCTCTATGACTTTTCTGGCGGAGCTTTTTCCGGGCCGAAAGCGTTCGATTCCTAGGAGGATGTCAGATAAACACAAAAATCGATTCGCGTTGATCCTTCACTTCGGCAACCCTCGTTCAGGATGACACAAAAATTCTCCCTGTCGGTCAGCTTCGTTCAGGATAACAACGAAAAGCGCTCCCGTTCTGTCATCCTGAGCGTCAGCGAAGGATCTCCGCGAAGCGATGGATCTTTTTTCCACCCCTCCACCAACACTTCCTAGAGATAACACGTCGCCGGCGAGCCGGTCTATTGCGCGCGCTGCCACATCAAACCGTCGCGTCACGGGATCGGTCCGTACAAAGAAGTTGCATGATGCAACCCAGCGATGCTATGGATTTCTCGTCGATATGGTTGCATGATGCAACTAAACAATTGCGCCGAGAGAACGGCGCTGGCGGAGGGAAAGCATGGCCACGGAACTTGAATTTTTCTTCGACTACGGAAGTCCGTTCAGTTATCTAGCGGATAGCCAGCTCAAGGGGCTGGCAGAGCGCACCGGCGCGCGGGTGATTTACCGTCCGATGCTGCTCGGCGGGGTTTTCAAGGAAACCGGCAACTCCTCGCCCATCACGATCGAGGCGAAGCGAAAGTACCTGAATGCCGACCTGGAGCGCTGGGCGAAGCATTACGGTGTGCCGCCACTCCACAACCAGCACTTTCCGATCAACACCATACGCCTGATGCGCGGAGCGGTCGCGGCCGAGCGCCTGGACGTCTTCGCGGCGTACCATCGCGCGGTTTACGACGCATTCTGGCGCGAGGGTCTCAATCTCGGTGACGCGGTGGTGGTCCGCGGGGTACTGGAGCGGGCGGGTCTCGACGCGGAGCGAATCGCGGCAGTGTCCGAGGAGCATGCGGTCAAGGACGCACTCCGCGTTACGACTGAAGCGGCCGTAGCGCGCGGCGCGTTCGGAGCGCCGACGTTTTTCGTCGGCGAGCAGATGTTCTGGGGCAACGACCGCTTGATGTTCGTCGAGCAGGCGCTGAGCGCGCACTCATAACGCGCGGCGTGCACCAAGCAAAAGGAGATTGACAAAAAAAGGAGATGAATCTTGTAATCCGGCTAGGATGGGTCGGGACCCTGCGCCGCGACCCATCCGGCGCGTCCCGGCAGGGTAGCGCGCACGACCTCGCATACCGGTAGTTCCGTGCCGTTCATGCGCGCCGCGACCTCGTCGAGGCGGACGAATTTCGCCCCGCGCGCTTTCAGCGCGCGAATCAGGCTGGTGAAACTGTCCAACTCGGCCATCCCCTCGGTCTCGGCATGAACGGTATGTACGTTGAGGCGGCCGGCGTCGAACTGAGTCAAATAAAATTCCAGCACCGCGGCGGCGCCGGGCAGGTCCTCGCGTCCCATCACTTCGTCGAGCGTCGGGAGCGTGGTCGGAATCTCGGGCGTATCGAGTACCTGCCCGTCGACGCGGCATCGAAATGGGGACCTGCCACGGGTGTCGCTGCGATAGCGGAGTTTCATCGAATCGAGCACTTTGAGCGCGATTGCGTTGGTGCGCCAACCAGGGGCGGCGAAGCCCAGCGCCCGCTCGCGAAAGATCGCGCGGTAGGCCTCGAACGCCTCGCCCAGTTCGGCGCGGATTCCCGCCTCGCCGAGCTTGTCGATCCCGTCCTGCCATCGCACGTGGTCCCAGCCATGCACGCCGACCTCGAAGCCCGCGCGCGCAAGGCCGCGCACCACGTTGGGCAGCGCGAGCGCGATCGGCCGCGCCGGCAGTAGCGTGCCCGAAAGCACCGTGCGCAGACCGTACATCTTTACAGCTTTGGTGCGCCGCATCTTTTTCAGAAAACCGGGATTGCGCAGCACCCGGACCACCGCGCGGCCCGAATTGTCCGGCCCCATCGCGATGAAAAAACTCGCCGCGACCCCCTCCGCCGTGAGCATCCGCGCGAGCCGCGGCACGCCGGCTCCGAGTCCCTGATGTGTATCGACGTCAATTTTGAGTGCGACTTCCAAACCGTTCACCGAGTGCTTCGATTATGCGCTCCATCCGGATGCCCCGTGAACCTTTGACCAGCAAGACGTCGCCTTCACGCACGAGCTTGCAAACTAGCTCGGCCGCGGCGTCGCTGTCCGGCGCAGTGAGCACGCCGGCGCGGCCGGCAATGCCGGCTGCGCCGGCGGCCGCAGTCATCTCGGGTCCCACGGCGATAAAAGCCGCGGGTGCGAGGCGCATTACGTCGGCGGTGACCTCGCGATGCATCGTCGGCGCGAGCGCGCCCAGCTCGAGCATGTCGCCGAGCGCAACGACCAGGCGCGTGCTAGAGGCCACGGCGCTTTCGCGCGCGGCCTCTAGCGCGGCGCGCACCGAGCGGGGGTTGGCGTTGTAGGTGTCGTCGATCACCAGCAGGCCGCCGAGCGCGCGCATCTGCAAGCGTCCGGCGACCGGCGCGACGCTTTCGAGCGCGCGGGCGACCGCGGCGAGTTCGGTTGCCGTAAGCGGGCGAGCGCGCAATGCGGCGGCGGCCGCCACGGCCGCCGCCGCATTGCGCGCCGCCGCGGCGCCGAGCAGCGCCAGTGCGGCCTCGAGCCGCGCCGGCGCGTCCGCGGCGACCAGCCGCGGGCTGAGTGCGAGCGTCACGCGCGAGCGCGTAGCACCGGCGGCGGCAGGCGCGCGTGCCGCGATTTGCACGTCGGCGGCCGCGTCAGCGCCGAAGGTCACAACCTCGGCGCCCGGCGGGATGCGCTCCATCACCAGGCGCTCCTCGGCGCAAGCCACCACCGCGCGGCGCGCGGTGGTGAACAGCGCCGCCTCTTCGTCGGCGATCTCCTCGAGACTGCCCAGCCCCTCGCTATGCTCGACGTCGACGTTGAGCACGGCGGCGACGTCGGGCTCGACGATTCGCGCGAGGCGTACGATTTCGCCGCGCGTGTTGGTGCCGCACTCCAGCACGGCGGCGCGATGGCGTTCGTTGAGCGTAAAGATGGTCATCGGCACGCCGATAAGGTTGTTGAGGTTACCCGGCGTGGCCAGCGTCTCACCAAAGAGCGCGCGCACCACCGCGGCGCAGAGCTCCTTGGTGCTGGTCTTGCCCACTGCGCCGCCGATCGCGACGCATTTCAACGGATGCGCCGCGCGCGTACGCCGCAGATGATGGCGCGCGAGAGCGCCAAGGGCGGCGAGGGTATCGTCGACTTCGACCGCGGCAAGACCAGGGGGCCGGCGGCCGCGCGCGACCAGCGCAGCCCCTGCGCCACGCCGCGCCGCCTCTGTTAGGTATGCGTGGCCGTCGCGATCGGCACCTCGAAGCGCCACGAACAAAGCGCCGGAGCCGAGCGCGCGCGTGTCGTTCGTCACTCCGCGAACGGTCGTTTCGGACGCGCCGAACATTTCGCCGCCGGTTGCGGCGGCAACTTCGTCGAGCCTGAAGGCGCAGTGGTTATTGGGTATCGGCGTCGCCATCGTCGCGGACGCGCGGGTCGCGGCCAAGGTTCCTGACCCGCTCGCGAAACGCGCCTAACAGTGATTACGTGTCCGGGCGCGGCTTGACAACCGTGGGTACGACGGACAAGCCTCGTTCGACGCATCATGCTTGAGAGGAGTCACGCGATGGCCGTGTCCGCGTCGCCGCTGGTCGGCATAGTGATGGGCAGCAAGAGCGATTGGGAGCATATGTCGGCGGCGGCCGAGATTCTCACCGAATTTAAAGTGTCGCATGAGGTGAGAATTCTGTCTGCCCATCGTACTCCCGACCTAACGCTGGAATACGCCGCGTCGGCCGTCGAGCGCGGGTTGCAGGTGATGATTGCGGGCGCCGGCGGCGCAGCTCATTTGCCCGGAGTGATTGCGGCGAAGACGATATTGCCGGTGATCGGCGTGCCGATGCCGACGACGGCGCTCAGTGGGATGGATTCGCTGTTGTCGATCGTCCAAATGCCGCGTGGCGTGCCGGTCGCGACGATGGCGATTGGCAAGGCCGGCGCGGCCAACGCGGGCCTGTTTGCGATCTCGATTCTTGCGCTGGGTCGCGTGGACATCGCCGAGCAGTTGGTCAAATGGCGGGCCGCCCGAGCACAGGAAGTGCTCCAGCAGAAGCTGCCCTGAGCACGATGCGTGGCCGGGATGTCCGATGCGAGAGCTGCCACATAAGTTCCAAAGGTCTTTTATATTCAACCATCGCTTGCGATCCGTAGGGGCAGCCATTGTTTACGGCGGGATCGGGTTTGCCGCGCTGACCGCCGTGGTAGCCGGCGCAGGCGCGAAGACCGCGCGCGCCGTCGATGCCCCTCCATCGTGGTCAGGGTCGGCGGCAAAATAGCGGTGCCGCCGACCATCCCGCTCGGCGTGATCGCGACCGATCCGGTGCTGCAACAGATCCTGAGTCAGGATTTCCAGGTGGCGGGACGGCTGGCCGGCTCCAGCGCGACCTCAGAGCTCACCTTGACCGTCACGTTGACGCATCGTGCCCTCGAGCCTGGGAGGTCGCTCAACGATATGGCCCCGGGCAACAACGACGCGGTCGCGCTGCTCAAACAGGTTGGTGTCAAGCCGCCGCCATTGCCTGAACAGTTGGCGACAGATCAGGATGGCGATTCCGACGCGGACGACAACACCGCGGCCCAGGGCAATTCGCATGCGCGAAACGACGTCAACAGCTACGAGCAGCAGGGCCAGATGCAGCAGCAGGCCGCGCCGATGAGCCGCGTGCCGCTACCGATGACGCAATGGCCGGTACCGCCGGCCACTGCGCAACAGCGCTCGGCTATCCCGCCGTACATGCAGCCCTACCGGCGCGCGAATCCGATCGACGCGGCGCGCCGCGAACGCGAGGCTAGCGCCGTCTATGACACGATCTTCGTCGCGCGCGCCACGGCCGGTAGCGACGGGAATGGGATGACCGTCGTCGCGGTCGCGCATCCCGGCTTCGACCCGCACGAGGCGAGAAAACTTATCGCCGAAGAAATCGCCAACAGCGTGCTCCACTGAAAGCGTCGCTTTAAGTTCGACGGCTTTCGACTATTCGTTTTCGCTGTCGGCAGGCGAGGGCGGCTTGCGCGGTTGCGTTCGCGACGGCGCTGCCGGAGCGACAGCCTGCGGAGCGGGCCCGGCCATCGGCGGCTCCGCAGTCATCGGTGGATTCGCGGCGGGTGGCGCGGGGGCGACGACCGCCGGTGGCACTATAGCGCTCGGCGCGCTGGGCGCGGACGGCGGCGCAGAATGATGGAAGCCGAATTCGCCGCGATGATGTTCGGAGGCGATCACATAGAGCACGACAATCGCTGAGAGCACGACTACAACCACGGCGACGCGCCCCCAAGGTATACGCTTGCGGTCCTGCACGCCGAGCGGCTCGGACATCCGGGGCGTCGCGGCAACTTCAGCCCGCTGCACCTCGCGCACGAAGCGCATCGCGACCTCTTCGCCGTCGAGGTTGAGAAAGGCCGCATAGCGCCGCAAAAACGGCATCAGGTAGAGCTGGTCCGAAATGAGGCCGTAGTCGCTGTTCTCGATCATCGCGATATAATGTGCGGGGATGCGGGTTTCCGCGACGACGTCGGCGCGCGACACGCCGCGTCGCTCGCGCGCCGCGGTTAGAGTCTTGCCTAGACTCGGTTCGCTCTCTGTACTTGCCTTTGACACATCCGTTGATGACGACGAGGGTCCGACGCTCTCGTTGTCGATTTTGTTCTCTGCTGGCGCGGTGCCTGCTCGAAGATTGATTTCACTGCCCGGCTTTTCCAGGTCGCTGGTGGCCGCGGCCGCGTTGGGAGATTGAGCGCCGGAATCGATCTTAGTTCCGGAATTATTCCCGGAATGGGTCCCGCAATCTGTTCCGGAATTGATCCCCGAATTTGTTCCGTTGCCGGAACTCACGATTTCTTCGGATTCCCGTGCGGAAGCCATCCACCCGTCCCCCCTCCCCGCTGATAGTGCAAAACGCGCGGGGCCGCGTCGACACCAGAAACTTACAATTAGCGCGCCTTCAAGCCAAGCCCCCGCTTCACGGACGAGGATCCCGTGTGCACAGATGCGCGCCGGGCGGTTCTGGGATTGCCCGGTTGTAGAGGGCGAGCTTTTTGCCCTCGCAACCTAAGACGGTCAAATGCGAGCCGAGTAGCGCGCGAATGTGCGGCAGATCGTTGCGATTGACGACCAGCACGGCGCATCCCGGGCCACGCCAGAGCAGCGCCAGTTCAGCATCGGTTGCGATAAAGCTAGGACGCGCGTCGGCCTCCAGGCCGAACGGCGCCAGCTCTCCACGATAGTCGACCAGAGCCTCGCGGTAGCCAGTGTAAAACGGCAACGACTGTACGAAATGGCGATACGACGCGAGACGGCATCCGGGGCCGAGATACGGGGCCATCGCGCGCGCGAGTTCGCGGTACGAGCCGAGCGGCTGTGCGTCCATCCGCGCCTTGACCATCATGCCCAGCCCTATCAATACGCCGAGTGCGAGCGCGCCGACCGCGGCAGCGGCGTGACGCCCGCTCCATGCGATCACCAGGCACACCAGGGACGACACGGTGAGCGCGGCCGTCGCCGCAAGCGCGTCGCCGAGAAGCAGGGACCAGGTCTGAGAAGCGAAATACCCGCGCGCGATCGCGATGGCGGCGGTCGCGGCGAGGTTGAGCAGCGCCAACGCTCCGAAGATCCTGCGCAGTCGCGACGCCTCGAGTCGAGGAAGGCGGCAGAGCGCATAGCCGGCCACGATCGCGATCGGCGGAATCGCGGGCAGAATATACGAGCCCAGCTTGGCGCGCGGGATCGAAAAGAAGACCAGGAATATGCCGAACCACCAAAGCAGGAAGCTTAGCGAGCGGCGCGCATCGGGCCGCCGCCCGGCGGCCGTGTAGTCGTCGTCGGCACGTGCACGAAGCAAATCGCGTATTCCCATTGGCACGAAACAGATCCAAGGCCACGTGCCGGCGATCACCACCAACACGAAAAAGTACAGGCCCCATCCGTGCTCGACGTTTTCCAGGTACCGTTCGACATGTTCGTGGATGAAAAAGAAGCGCAGAAACTCCGGGTTGCGTCGCGCCGCGAGCACGAACCAGGGTGCGACGATCATCCCGTAAATAGCGATCGCGCCGAGCCACGGCATCAATAGAATCTCACGCGCGCGCCGCTCGCCCAGGAGCCAGGCGAGTCCGATCGCGCCGGTCAGCACCAAGGCCACCGGACCTTTGGTAAGCGTGCCTGCGGCAGCCAGCGCCGCCGACAACAGGAACCAGCGGCGGCTCGCCGCACTGCGAAAGTCTGGCGCGCGTGCCGCGGCCCAGAAAGCCCCGAGCGCGGCGCTAACCAAAAGCGCGAGCGTCGGGTCGAGCGTCGCGAAACGGGCGAAACCGAAGACCAGCGGCGAAAGCGCAAGGACCATTGCGGCGGCGAGGCCCACGGCCGCGCCGAACATCGCCTCACCGAGCGCCTCGGTGACCGCCACCTCGGCCACAGTCGAAAGCGCGGCCGGCAGACGCACAGCCCACTCGTTGGGGCCGAACAGCTTTAAGGAGAGGGCCTCGGCCCAATAGACGAGCGGCGGCTTTTCGAAATAGCGCACCCAGTTGTCGCGCGGGGTTACATAATCGCGCGTCAGCAACATCTCTCGCGCGATCTCCGCGTAACGTCCCTCATCGGGCTCCCACAGCGCCGGGCGGCCAAGCGCGGGGAGATAGAGCATCGCCGCGAGCAAGGCACAAACCAACGGGCGAAGCGTGCGGCAGCGCTCTGCCAAGCTCGCGGGCAAAGCCGCGGGTGGCATCGCGGACGGGTTAGCAGACATGATCGCAAGAGTCTGCGGGCGATGACGCGCGTCGTCAATCGCCCGGTGGTTCTTGCGCGGGAGCGCGAAGCGCTCTAGGGGCCGGCGGCGCGAATCTCGACGCTGTTGACCGGCTGACCCGGCAACGAATCGACGTGAGCTGGTTCATCCGGGGACGACGTCTCGAAGCTTACCGGCTGGCTGGTCGGACTGGACGCCCGCTGCGCCGTCGTCATGGAAACAGGCGTCGCGGAAACAGGCATCGCCGAGTTCTCGGCGCGAAGGTCAGTCTCGAGCGCCTCCCGGACGATTTGAAGCCGCAGATTCTCGGAGACTGGAATGCGCAGCACGAGTTCCCGGCAGACCTCCTCTTCCGAACGCGCCAGCACGACGTCGCGCAATTGCAGCAACGATTCGGCGGAATTTATCAGGATGTCCTCAGGGGTCGAGGGCGGGCATGACGTTCACTGAGTAGCGGCTGCCGTCAAAGTGAATCAATTGCTCGCCGTTATGCGTCGATACGATCCGGCCCTGCACACCCACTTGCCACGCCGATACTAGCGCCAGGTAATAAGCCTCGTAATTGACGACCTCTCCGTATACGACCGCGTCGACGCCGAGCCACGAGCCGAGCTTCTGCGGGGATATCTGTTCGAGCCTGGCTTGGTCAGTGATCCCGTGAGACTGCAGGACCGCGTCGATGCCGATCGGATTGAGGATGTAAAATTCGCGCCCCGAGAGATACCCAACCATCGAATGGCGAAGGCGTTGCGCGTCGGTCCAGGCCCAACGTGCCCGCTGCTCGCGGTTGCGGAAAGTCAGCGGGATCTTATCGACCACAAAATTTGCGCTGCCGCGATCGGTAAACGGCAGCACCGCTATCCTGAGCGGCGCATTGCGTTCGTAGTCCGACGCCACGTCGACGTGCAGACCGCCCGGATCGAGTTCGACCACTCTATCGAATAAGGTTTTGCGGCCGTGGCTGGTGACGTCATACTCGCGGCCGTGGCTGGTGACGTCATACTCGGGCTGAAAGAATGGCCGCTCTTCAGCGCGCTGGCTGACGCTGGAACATCCGGCGAGACCTGCGAGACCCGCGGCCAAGGCCGACAGAACAAGAGGATATAAAAGTTTGCGCGTGATCACGGCAGACCTCCTGCCCCCGCGCTCCCCCCGTGCTCGGCAGGCGCATTCGCGGTCACCTGAGGAGCAAAAAGTATGCTGGGGGAGCGGCTTTAGTGAACACGCTAAACTGGGCCTCTTTCCGTCGAATCCCCGACGCGATATTGTCTGTGGCTTCGAGTAACGTTTGTAACAATTGCTGCACGGACCGGTCATCTTCGGTGTGCCGCGCGACCGCACTGCGTAATTACGGGAAGATTTGAGCTCAGCCGAAAAGATAAGCGTGATTCGCGAGCCCGGCGACGGCGGCCCACCGATCGCTCGTGTCGGTCGTAGTTCCGGTCTACAACGAGGCGGCGAATCTGCACGCTCTGTGGGTGCGGTTGGAGCCGGTGATGCGTGCGTGCGGGCGGCCGTGGGAGATCCTGTTCGTCGACGACGGTTCCTCCGATCAGTCGCTCGAGATTATGCGCGAGATCGCTGCGGGTGCTGAGGGCGCGGTGCGCGTAATCGAATTGGCGCGCAACTTCGGCCAGCACTCGGCCATCCTGGCCGGCTTTCGCCAGTGCCGCGGCGAGATCGTAGTGACGCTCGACGCCGACTTGCAGAACCCGCCCGAGGAAATTCCGCGCCTGCTTGCCGCGATCGATGAAGGTAACGACGTGGTTGGCGGATGGCGCGAGGTGCGCCACGATTTGGCCTATCGCCGCTTCGCCTCGAATTTGCAGAACCGCGTGACCTCGATGATCGTGGGCGTTCCGATGCACGACTACGGATGCATGCTGCGCGCCTACCGCCGCCACATCGTCGACACCGTGGTCGCCTGCGACGAGAAGGCGGCCTTCGTTCCGGCGCTGGCCAACTCGTTCGCCAAACGCGTGGCCGAAATACCGGTCGGGCACGACGAGCGCCAAAGCGGCAGCTCCAAGTACAATCTGTTCCGCCTGGCCCATCTGAGCCTCAACCTGATCACCGGCTTCTCACTGATGCCGATCCAGGCGGTGAGCGTCGCCGGACTACTGGTGTTCGTGCTCGACGCGCTGCTCGTGTTCGTGCTGGCGGCGCATCGCATCCTGTACGGCCCGCAGCAGGAGGGCGCGCTTTGGACCTTGTTTGCGTTGAACTTCCTGGTGCTGGGCTTCGTCCTACTCGCCGTGGGTCTCATCGGCGAGTACGTCGGGCGCATCTACCTGGAAGTACGCAAGCGCCCGACCTATATCGTCCGTGCCGTGCACGGAGACGAATCCGATTCGCCGGAGCGCCGCTGAAAGAAAACGTGGTCGCCGAAAATCCTTACACCACCGCTCCGCCGAGTGCCGCACGCTGCCTTCTGTTCGCCTACCACGAGATGGGCTACGGATGCATGGAGGCGCTGCTCAAGATAGGCATGCCGGTCGCGGCGCTGTTCACGCATCAAGATGATTCGCACGAGGAAATCTGGTGGCGCTCGTGCGCCGCGCTCGCCCGCAGCCACGGCGTGCCGGTCTACACGCCCGAGCGTCTCGATGAGCCGTGGCTCGAGCGAATCGCCGCGATGCATCCGGCGATCATCTATTCGTTCTACTACCGCAGCCTGCTGCCTGAGGCGCTGCTGCGCATCGCGCCGCTCGGCGCGTACAATCTGCACGGCTCGCTGCTGCCGTCCTACCGCGGCCGCGCCCCGGTCAACTGGATGCTGGTCAATGGCGAGCGCGAGGCGGGAGTGACGTTGCATCACATGGTCGCGCGCGCCGACGCCGGCGACATCGTGGGCCAACGCGCAGTCGCGATCGACGACAGCGACACCGCGCTGACGCTCTATCGCAAGCTAGTGCCGCTCGGGGTCGCGCTACTCAGCGAGATGCATCCGCTGATTGTGGCCGGCCGCGCGCCTCGCCGCCCGCAGGATTTTTCGCGCGGCAGCTACTTCGGGCGGCGTCGGCCCGAGGACGGACGAATCGATTGGCGATGGCCGGCGCGGCGCATCGTCAATCTCGTGCGCGCCGTGACCCATCCGTATCCGGGTGCGTTCTGCTCGCTCGGCGGACGCAAGCTTTCGATATGGGTAAGCGCGATCGCCTCCGAGGCGGGCCGGCGCGGCGCTCCGGGCGAGATTGTCGGGATGGTTTCTACGGCCGATCGCGGCGCGATCGAAGTCGCGGCGGGCGAGGGCAGTGTTTCGATCGTTCGGGCGCAGTTCGAGGGCGCGCCGGAAGGCCCGGCGGCTAAAGTTTTGTCTGAGGTGTTGCGGGACGTAGCGCCGGACGTTTCATGCGGCACGGGCTCCCCTGGGAGCGCGCGACTGGAATAGCGGAGGCAGCATGCGGGTTCTGATCACGGGCGGCGCGGGCTTTTTGGGCTCGCATCTGAGCGACGCGTTCATCGCGCGGGGGGATGAGGTCTTTGTGCTGGACACCGGCGCGATCGCCAAGGTGCGCCACATTCTCGACAACCCGCGCTTTCACTACGTCCACGACACGGTCTTCAACCTCGAGCTTATCGACAGCCTCGTGTCCAAAGCCGATCTCGTCTACCATTTGGCCGCTGTGGTAGGCGTCGAGCACTATGTCGGCGACCCTTATGAGACGCTGAACGTCAACGTCAACGGCACCCAGAACGTGCTGAAGGCTGCCTATAAGCATGGGCGGCGTCTGGTCTTCAGCTCGACCTCCGAGGTATACGGGCGCAATCCCAAGGTGCCGTGGAAAGAGGACGACGACCGCGTGCTAGGCGCGACCACAATCGATCGCTGGTGCTACTCGACCTCCAAGGCCGTGGGCGAGCACTTCTGCTTCGCCTACCACAAGCTCGGCCTGCCGGTGACGGTGGTCCGCTACTTCAACATCTATGGGCCGCGGCTGGATCGGGTCGACGTCGGCCGCCTGTTCACGATCTTCATGGGCCAGTTGCTGCGCGGCGCCGACCTGACCGTGATCGGCGACGGCAAGCAGACGCGCTGCTTTACCTACGTGACGGACGCGGTCGCCGCCACGGTCGCGGCCGGAATCAATCCGGCGGCCGACGGCCAGGCGATCAACATCGGCACCGACGTCGAGACCACCGTGCTCGAGTTCGCCCACCTGATGATCGAGCTTTACGGCGCGACCAAATCGAAGATCAAATTCGTTAGCCAGGCCGACGTTTACGGCCAGAGCTACGAGGACATCCCGCGCCGGGTGCCCGACAACACCAAGATGCGCACGCTGCTGGGTGTGACGCCGAAGGTTTCGCTGCGCGAAGGCACGGCGCTCGCGATGGACTGGTTCCGCCGTGAATTGGCCGGCTGATCGGCGGCGCTCGCCTCACTTATTTCTCTATCTCGGTAGCCTGCGCTCAGGATGATGGGGAAGGAGCAAGCCTCCGCCCAGAATCGTTCGCGTTCCTACAGCTTGCGCGCGATCGTCAGGCCGTCCGAGATCGGCAGCATCACCAGTTCCACTCGCTTGTCCGTGACCGCGAAATCGTTGAAGGCGCGGATCGCCTTCGTATCGTCGCTCTGATCTTTTTCATCGAGCACCGCCCCGTTCCAGAGCACGTTATCGACCAGGATCAAACCGCCCGCCCGCGTGCGGCGCAGTACTTCTTCGTAGTAGTGACGATAGTTGGTCTTGTCGGCGTCGATGAAAGCGAAATCGTAAGCCTCGCCCGCCGGCAACGCGCGTAGTGTGTCGAGCGCCGGCGCAATCTTCAGCGTTATCCTTTCCGCGACGCCCGCCTTCTCCCAATAGCGCCGCGCGATCGCCGTCCACTCCTCGCTAACGTCGCAGCAGATAAGGCTGCCGTCGCTGCCGAGACCGCGGGCGATACAAATCGCGCTGTAACCGGTAAACGTGCCGACCTCGATCGCGCGCCGCGCGCCGATCGTCCGCGCGAGCAGCGTCATGAACGTCCCTTGCTCGGGCGCGATCTGCATTCCCGCTCGCCGACCCAGCTTTTCCTGGGTCTCGCGCGCCAGCTCGCGCAGTACCGGATCGTCGTTGTGCCCGTGAGCAAGCAGGTAATCGTAAAGCTTCTGGTCGAGAGTTATAAATTTTCCGTCGTGACTCATGCAGCAATTTTAGCATCGGCGGCTCGCTATCGCACCGACCCGCAAGGTCGTATCGCGAGGCACGGTTCGAGCTATAAGCCCATCGCATCGAGCTCGCGCCGGATGCGTTCAGGATGGGTCGCGCCCCAATAGATCCGGCCGCATCGCGGACAGCGGGTGAAGCGCTCCTGGCTCGCATAGACGAAGGGCGGCACACGGCGCACGATCGTATTGCGCTCGGCCTCGGCGAGAGGATCGTTGCAGTGTGAGCATCGGGTGAAGGCTCCGCGACGCGGATCGAACGGAAATCGCGCAAGGACTGCGCGCAGCTGATCGCGAAACAGGTTGTCTTGAAGGTACAGCGCGTCCGGCGCAGTGCGCAGACGCTTGTCGCGGGTCAGCGTGACGCGGCTTTCTGAGCGCGCTCGTGCGAGCAGCTCAGCGCCGCCGACCGACGGATCGAACAGCACGTCGGCACCGAGCAGCCGGAGCCATCGCGCGAGCCGCGCGAGCATCCGGTCGGCGGCGAATTTCGGCGCGTACCTCGGATCCGCTTTCAAAAATTCGTCCATCGCGTGCAATGTAGTATAGCAAGGCGTCGAGAACAGAAGCCGCTGCGTCGGCGCATCGGAGATCCGGTGACAATTGAAGTAACACTTCAAGTCGAAGAAGCGAAAAGCTCGGAGAAATGGGATCGATGAAGGAAGACCACGTCACGTTCAAGTCTGGTGAACTCACGCTGGAGGGAATGATCGCATTTCCCGACGGTGCCGGGCCGCATCGCGCCGCCGTCGTCTGCCATCCGCATCCGCTCTACGGCGGCTCGATGTACAACAACGTGGTTGACGCCGTGCTCGACGCGTTGCACACGCGCGGCTTCGCGACCTTGCGTTTCAACTTTCGCGGCGTCGGCCACAGCGAGGGCGAGTTCGACAACGGCAGGGGAGAGGCTGACGATGCCGTCGCCGCGCTCCGTTTTTTGACCGCGCAAAAAGGCGTGTCCGACACCGGCGCAATATTCGCCGGATACTCGTTCGGTGCGATGACGGCGGTACGGGCGGCGGCGAGCGCGACTGAGGTCACAGCGATCGTGACGATAGCGCTGCCGATAGGGATGATCGATCTCGCGACGCTCGGGACGATCGCCAAGCCGATCGTGCTGATCGCAGGCGATCACGATTCATATTGTCCGGCGAATCATCTCGAGGCGCTGGCCGAGCGGCTGGACGGATTGGCGCGGCTCAGGCTCATTCCCGGGGCCGATCATTTTTTCGCCGGCCGCGAACGCGAGATCAGCGTCGCGCTGGTCGAGGAACTCGCTAAACTTTAGCCGGGACTCCGCGACTATCGATCGGTTTTCAGGGGAACAGATGTGCCCGAAGAGATAGAAGTCGATACCGACAAGCTCCACGAAGAAATTCACGAAGAGGTGGAACGACAGGGCGGTTCCCTGCTCAAGGCGATCGCGCTGACTACGGCGCTTTTTGCGGCTCTGGCGGCGGTGGCCGCATTACGCGCGGGCAGTACTGTCAATGAAGCGTTGGTGCTCAAGACCGAGGCGACCAGGCTTCAGGCCGAAGCTTCCGATCAATGGGCGGCATACCAGGCAAAAGGGATCAAATCCGCAATCCAACAGGCGTCCGAGTCGGCGTGGCTCGCGCTTGGCAAGCAGCCACCCGCGTCGTTCAGCCAGGAGCGTCAGCGTTACGCGCGCGAGCAAGCCGAAATCGCGGCGGTCGCCCACGACCGCGAGCGTGAGCGCGATCGCAGGTCAGCCGAGGCTGACCATCTGATGCATAAGCATCATCGGTTCGCCAACAGCGTCGCGCTGTTCCAGGTCGCGATCGCGCTTGGCGCGGTGGCGGCGCTCACCCGGGTCCGGGTGGTCTGGTACGGCTCGATGGTGGTTGGTGTTTGCGGAGCGGTACTTTTTATCACGACCAGGTTGTGATCGATGAGCGCTTTTCCTGATCAGCAAACTCAATGAGCCGGAGCGCGATGTTCTGCTCGGTCAATGAAATCACGCACCACCTTCAGGTATTTGTCGGGCTCTTCGTAGATGGGCATATGTGAGCTCTCTTCAAAGATCACCATTTCCGAGCCGGGCAGCGCGTTATGACATAGCGTTGTTGCACGCACGCTGGTCTCACTTCCCAAGCGGCCCGCGATGTAGAGTGATGGAGTTTTGATTTCCTTCAGACGTGCGGTTCGATCCCAGTCCTTCAGATTTCCAGTGCATGAAAACTCATTGGTGCCCTGCATGGTGACGTAGACCTCGTCATTATGTCCGGCGAACGAACGTTCAAGAGAGTCGGGCCATACTGGGAGCCTGCACACGTGCAGCTTGTAGTATTGGACAAGAGCGCCCTCGTACTCGGGGCAATCGGTGTATCCGGACGCCTCATGACGGTCCAGGGTGGCGCGCGTTTCGGCAGGTAGCTCTCTGCGATAGATGGCCGCGTCCTTCTCCCATTCGGGGTACGAGCATAGCGGATCGGAGAATATCAGGCTTACGACACCCGGCGGCTGTGTTAGTGCGTAGTCGGTCAACAGCACGGTTCCCGACGAATGCCCGAGGATGTGGACGCGCTTGAGGCCGAGCGCGGTTCGGAGTTCAGCGAGTTCTTTGACGAAACGCTCGACCGTCCAGAGCGACTTGTCATGCGGACGATCTGATTTTCCCGCCCCGAGCTGGTCGTAGAATACGACCGGCCTTTGCTTGCAAAGTGCGCCCAGCGGCTCCAGGTAATCATGGGTGAAACCGGGGCCTCCATGGAGCGTGATCAATGGTATCGCGTCGCCGCTACCCACGATTTCGTACCAGACCTTGCCGCCTGTCACATTGACGTAGCCTTCTTTAACGGGGCATCCGAACGGGAATTTCGAGTTGTCCGCGGATGCGGCTTTCGTGGAAGGTGGCAACAAAATAAAGATCAGCATGACGAATATCGCAACGAATATCGCACTGATAGCCGAACACCAACGGTTACCGAGCATAGACAATTTCCTCCCGTCCTAAGCGTCGCGGGCCGAGGCACAAACCAGGGTTTTGATTTCGCAAGCGCGGCCCATACTCCACAAACACCGGGAGGTTTTACAAACGCAAAGTTGAATTTAATCCCTTTCTTCAAAATCGACTTGGGCGGAAGAATCGGAAGCAGGACTTGCAGTAAGACTTGCGGCAGACTTGTGGCAAGGACTTACGGACCAGTGCTCGTAGCAGCAGATGCCGGGGAGAGCACGGCGCCGGGCGTCGATTGCGAGGGGTCGGTCGTCGCGGCGGCGCGAAGTGGGCCGACGCGAGTCGCACGCTCAATCGGATCGAAGGGATTTTCCCGGTCCGACTCGGCCAGCGCAATTATCGCTTTGATGGTGTCGTGCAGGTTGCCGCCATAGATGCGCTCGAGTTTGGCGAAGCTGTCGAGGTCATGAAAATAAATCAAGTAATTGATCAGGACCGCGTTATCGAGCGGCTGCTTGTCCAGGTCGAAGCGTTCCAGGCCCGAGAGCTGCGGCTTGAGCTGCGCATATTCAGCTTTGATGCTCTCGAAGATCTTCACGCGGCGCTTTAAGATTTCATCACGCGGAAGCCCGCTCGCATAAAGTTCTGTCAGGCGTGCCGCTTGGGCATTCAGAAACCGTCCAAACTTCAGGTCGGCATCGAGTATCCCGCGCGCAGCCGCGGCGTCGGCGGAGCCGGGCCCTTCCGACGCCTCGAAGAACTTGACCGCGCCGGCGCTCCCGACGTAGGTCGCCGCCGATTCATCGAACATCACGTCGCTCGCGAGGAAATAGGTTCGATGGAACAACTCATGGATGATAATCCCCGCCAGTTCGATGTGGTTCACGCGCAGCATGTTGGAGAGCAGCGGGTCGTTGAAAAATCCGAGACTCGAGAACGCCACCGCCGGCCGCACCATCGTGTCGTACCCGCGCTGCTCCATCTCGGCTGCCTCAGCTTCGGCGTGATCCTTATTGAAGTAGCCGCGGTAAGGGATTCTGCCGACGATCGGGAACCACCAGGTGTAGGGCTCGAGCGAGTCGCGCGGCGCCGCCATCACGACCCATACGATCGCTCCCTTGTCGACCTCCGAGATGCTGGTGTAGGCTCCTCCGACGTTGAGCCCCAGGTGGTCGCCCGCGAACTCGCGCACCTTGAGCACGGTCTCGAGGCGCGAGCGGACCTCAGTCGGCAGATCGCTGCGAGCGAGCACCGTGTCGATCGGCTTACGGCGCCACAAAATGCAGCCTTCCTCGTAGGCCGCGCGGCCAATGTATCCAGCTTCGCATCCGGCCAGGAGGATGGCGCTCGCGGCCACCATAGTCGCGAGCGCCAGGACGCGTATTGCGGCCGAGCGCCTCAAGGTCTTAGTCCGCAGCGTGCCCCGCAGGCTCGGCCGGGGTCGCGTATTGCAGCTCGAACAATCGGTGATAAAGGCCGCGGCCGGCGAGCAGCTCCGCATGCGTGCCGCTCTCGCGCAGCGTCCCCTGGCTCAACACCAGGATACGGTCGGCGCGCTCGATGGTGGACAGGCGATGCGCAATCACCAACGCGGTGCGGTCCTTGAGCAATTCGTCGAGCGCCCGCTGGACCAGCGATTCGGTTTCGCTGTCGACGCTGGAAGTCGCCTCGTCCATCACCAGCACGCGCGGATCGTAGGCGAGCGCGCGAGCGAAGGAGAGCAATTGGCGCTGGCCGGAGGAGAGATTGGCGCCGCGCTCGCGGATTTCTTCGTGCAGCCCGCCCGGCAGACGTTCGACGAAGTCCAGCGCCTGCGCGCGCCGCAGCGCCTCGCGCACTTCGGTCTCGCCAAGCTCGGTGCGGGCGAGGCGAACGTTGTCGAACACGTCGCCGGCGAAGAGAAAGACGTCCTGCTGCACAAGGCCGATCGCGCGCCGCAGCGCGCCGAGGTCCCACTCGCGCACGTCGACGCCGTCGACCAGGATGCGTCCGGAGCTGACGTCGTAAAAGCGCGTGAGCAGCTTGATGATGGTGGATTTGCCGGAGCCGGTCGCGCCGACAATCGCAATCTTGCGCCCCGGCTCGACGGTGAAGCTCAGGTCGCGCAGCACCGGCTCGCCCGCGCGGTAGGCGAAGCCGACGTGGTCGAAAATTATTTCGCCGCGCACGGGGCTCGGCTGGCGCGGAGCGGGCGGGCTCGCGATCGAGGCCGGCGTTTCCATCAGCGCCTCGATTCGTTCCATCGCGGCCAATGCCGATTGGAGTGTGGTGTACTTGCTGGAAATGTCGCGCAGCGGCAGAAAAAACTTTTGCGCATAATCGATAAAGGCGACCAGCGTGCCGAGCGTGATCACCCGGCGAATCACCTCGTTGCCGCCGGCCCACAGAATGATCCCGATGGTCGCCGAGCTGAGCGACTCGACCGCCGAGAAGACGCCGGCCTCGTAAACGTTGGCAATCATCTGGGAGTCGCGGCTCTTGATGTTAAGCGCGTCGAATTCCTGGCGGCTCCGCCGCTCGTGCGTGAAAAGCTGCACCACCGCCATCCCGGCCAGCGCTTCGGCCAGATAAGAATTGAGTGCGGCCAGCCGTTCGCGGATCTCGCGGTAAATCACGCGCGCGCGGCTGCCGAAGAAATTCAGGATGAGCAGCAGCGGGGGCACCGCGCACATCGCCCACATCGCCAGCCGCGCGTTGAAGGCGAACATGATCGCGACTATCCCGAGCATCGTCAGCACGTCGATAAACATCGTGAGCGATCCCGCGCTGAACATCTCGTTAATCGCGTCGATATCGGTGGTCATCCGACTGACCAGCCGCCCCGTTGGGGTGCGGTCGAAAAATGCCATCGGCAGGCGCTCGACGTGCTTGAACAGCGCCATCCTCAGGTCCGACAGGCTGTATTGCGCGACCAACATGGTGAGGTAGAACTGTCCGTAAAAGGTCGAGAACTCCCCCGCCACCAGAATCAGGTACACGAAGCCCATAGCGAGCAATCCGTGCGGGCCGAAAGCGCCGAGCACCGGCCTCAGCCAGCCGGGGGGCACGGTGCGGTTGTGAGTCAGAAACAGGTCGATTGTGAGTTTCCAGATGTAGGGCTGGGCGAGCGCGAACAACGAGTTCAGCGGCATCAGCGCCACTGACAGGAAGAACATGCGCCGATAAGGATGGACGTAACTCCACACCCATCTGAGCAGCCGCAGATCGTAAACGCGGTCCAATTTCTCTTCGGGCGCGATCTCCATCGTCAGCCTCGGGCGCGGCTTAGTAGCGCGCGAGTTCCTCCTCCACGAGTTGGCGATGGAACAGCTCGGCGTAGATCCCGCGCCGCGCCATCAACTGTTCATGCGTGCCGCGCTCGGCGATCCCGCCATCCTCCAGCACGATTATGTGATCGGCGTCGCGCACTGTGGACGCGCGATGGCTCACCACGATCGTGGTGCGGCCGCGCACGCTCTCGGCCAGGCTGTCGAGCACGGCGCGTTCGGTCTCGGTATCGACGCTCGAAAGGGCGTCGTCGAGCACCACCACCGCAGGATCGTAGACCAGCACCCGCGCGATCGTGGTGCGCTGCTTCTGCCCGCCCGAAAGCGACATCCCACGTTCGCCAACGATCGTTCCAAGGCCATGCGGCAGCACTGCGATGTCGGACTCGAGACCGGCCACGCGTGCGGCGCGAGCGATTTCGTCGAGCGAGGCGTCAGCGCGGCCAAACGCGATATTGCGGGCCATCGTGTCCGAGAACAGCGTTGGCTCCTGCGGCACCATCCCGACCGTTTTGCGCAGCGCGCCAAGCGGCAAACCGCGCAGGTCACGCCCGTCAAGCGTGACGCGTCCGGAGGTCGGCTCGAGCAGTCGGGTCAGCAGCTTGATCATCGTGGATTTGCCCGACCCGGTGCGGCCGACGATCGCGAGTTTTTCCCCGGCGGCGATTTTGACCGAGACATCGCGCAGCGCGTAATGGCCGTCGCGGCCATTTTCGCCGGGCCCACCCCCGTCGTGCGCGTAATAGCTGAACCAGACGTGTTCCCATTCGATTGCGCCGGCCACTTCAAGCCGCGTCTCGCCGCCTTCGATCGAAGGCGGGACCGGGGCGAGAAAGATGTCGTCGAGCCGTTTCATCGAGGCGCGTCCACGCTGATAAATCGAAATCACCCAGCCCAGCGCCGTAGTCGGCCACATCAACTGCGCCAGATAACCCATGAAGGCCACCAGACCGCCGATCGACATCCGATGTTCAGTGACCAGGTAACTGCCGTACACCAGTACCATCATCATCGAGGTCGCGTAGGCGCCGCGAATGAGCGGCATCAGGGCGCCGCGCAAGCGCGCGAGCGCCAGGCCCTCGTCATTGTAGCTGTCATTGCGGCGGCGGAATTCCTCGGCTTCGCGCGCGTGCAGCGTGTAGGCCTTTACGACGTGGATGCCCGAGAGGCTTTCCTGGACTTTGGCGCCGATCGCGCCCAACTCCTCCTGAACGCGCAGACTACGCTCCATCAAGGTCTGCGTAAGGCGGCGAATAGCGAAGAACAGGATCACGAAAGGGATCAGCGACACGAGCGTGAGGCGCCACTGCCTGGTGAACATAAAGCCGAGCGCATAGATGTAGACCAGCGGCGTGTTGGCGAAAGTCAGCACGCCCATCCCGACCATCATCCGCACCGCGCTCAGGTCGTTTATCATGCGCGACATCAGGTCGCCGGTTTTCAGCCGTTCGTAGAAGGAGCGGTCGAGTAGGCTCAGACGGGCGAAAAGATCGTTGCGCAAGCAGTATTCGACGTCGCGCCCGCAGTTGAAGAACATGAACCGCGAGCACCATCGCACCACACCCATCATGAGCGCCGCTGCGCAGATTTCGCCGGCCAGCCGGCCGAGACGCCTGGAATCGTGCGCCTGGATCGAATCAATCGCTTTGCCCGTTAGATACGGCAACACCATCCCGAGCGTCACGGTGGCGAGCGTGCAGAGCGTGGCGAACGCGTAGCGATGCCAGTAAGGGCGAACGTAGCCGAGCAGGCGCTTCATTGTCAGCCGCCTAACTTATCAAGCCCCTGCGCGGGGCCAAAGCGGCTCTCATTCGGGACGGTTGCGGTTGAAGAGCGGGGTGCCAGCGCTTCTTGTGCCAGCGCCTTTCGCGCGCGAACGATCAGGTTGTCCTCCGTCAGCACGCGCCGATCGAGCATCCAGCGCGAAAGCTCCCGGTTGAGTTCGCGCAGCCGCGGCTTGCGCTCGCGCCACACCAGGCGGATTCGCGTGTCGAGCGCGACTGCCGGATAAAAAAGCGCGTACAACACGTAGCTGAACGGTTTCACCTTGCCGTGGCCCAGCGCCTCGAGCTGCAGTCCATTGATCCGCAGCAGATAATAGAGCAGCACGAATGGTATCGGATAGTTGTGGTAGTGATGCGCCTCGGCGATCGGCGTATCGAGCGGAATCTGACGCCGCTTGGCCTTGTGCATTCCCGAGAGCATGAAACCGAAGCGCGAATCGAGACGCATGATGTTAGGTGTAGTCAAAATCAGGTGGCCGCCCGGCCGCAGCACGCGCGCCACTTCGCTAAGCGCGGCGCGATGGTTCTCCAAATGCTCGATCACTTCCGTGAGCACGACCAAATCGAAGCTCTCATCGGGATAAGGCAGGCCTCGCGTGAGGTCGACGCCCTCGTCAATCGGCAGGCCTTCGATCGGCGGCAGGCCGCGTTCGAAACGGGTGCCGCGCACCTCGAAACCGCGCGTGGCCAGCGCCTTCAGCACTTCACCGTTGCGGCAGCTCACGTCGAGCGCGCGTGTGCCGCGAGCGTCGAGGCCGGCGGCCAGTTCCATGACGCCGTGGATTATTTCGGGTGCGGGCATGATCGCGTTACGTTAGCAGTTACGCCGCGCTGAAAAACAGGCTACAGCGCGGCGCCGCGGCGTGCGGCCTTACAATCGGCGCTGCGTGCTCAGCCGGCGCTCGTAACGTTTGGCGTACTTGAGGAAGACATAAAATGCCGCGCTCATCGCGGCGTATAGGCCGCGTCCGCCTTCGCGAAAGCCGCCGCGCAGAAAATAAAAGTTCAGGAAGCGCCAGGCCGGATTGGCGATCATCTTGACCACCGTGAGCGGGCCCGGTTCGCTCTCGACCGCCGCCTGCGAGCTTAGCCGGTTGATTGTGGCGACATGATCCGCGACGTCCCGATAGCTGAAATGGAGAACCGGCGCGGTGAGTTTGCCGACGGCGGCGTCATTCCCATCGATCTGCACGCTGGCGTGCGGTTCATGACCGGCGAAGCGCGCCCGCTCGCGGCGAAAAAGGCGCAAGTGCCAGTCCGGATAAAGTCCGCGAGTATAGTAATGGCCGAGATGATAGAGCACGCGACGGACGCGGTAACCGGCGGCCGGATGCGGACTCGCCAGAGCTGCGCGAATTTCGTTGCCCAGTTCCCAGGTCGCCTGCTCGTCGGCGTCAAGCGAGAACACCCATTCGCCACGTGCCTGTTCGAGCGCGAACTGTTTTTGCGCGATATATCCATCGAAGGGACGTTGGAAAACGCGCGCCCCGAGGCCCCGCGCAATTTCAACCGTGCCGTCGGTCGAGTACGAATCGACGACGATCAATTCGTCGCAAAATCCCGCCGCGCTCTTGAGACACTGGCCGATCAGCTCTTCCTCGTTGCGGGTTATAACGATGAGCGAGATCTTCGGCGCAGTATTTGCCGCGTCGGCTGTCACGATTGGCCTGGCGGCGGCTCGCCAGGTTCGGGCGGCGCGCCGATCTCGTCCAGAAAATGCGCAGAGGCGTCGCGCGCGAGCCGGTAGGCGGCGTCATCGATCCGCCCGCGCATCAGCTCGACGCGCAGAAACAAAAAATAGGTCTGCACCACGTCGTTGCGGCAGTAGCGATGGATCTCCTCAAGCCGGCCCTGCTCGTACAATTCCTGGACCTGCGATCCGTCGACTTCCATTTTGCCTGGCAGCCCGATCATCTTGAGCAGCAGGTCCATCCCGCCCCGCAAGCCGCCACTCGCGCCGAAGTTGGTCAGATAGTCGAGAATATCCAGATGGCGCTCGCTGGAATAGCGCTCGCGCGCCGACCCCGCACCTTCGGCGAAGTGCGAGGGAGCGGCGATTCCGTAGCGCAGAGCGGCGAGTTCGAGCACGGGAAAATCGAAGCGCCGGCCGTTGAACGTGACCAGGCATCCCGCGAAACGCTCTGCGCGCGCCCAGAATTCACGCGCGAGCGCCTCCTCCGAGTAGCCGCCGATCGCAAGGCTTTCGACCGAGCGCAGTGCGTAGTCGGCTCCGACGTCCCCGATCGCGATTGAAACGGGTATGTGCAAACTGAGCGGAAAAAAATCGCTGCCGCGTTGTGCGCGCAACTGTTCGCGGAAACGCTGGAACGCGTCCTCGTCGGTTAACCCCTCGCCGGCGCACAACGCCTGGTTGAGCAGGCGCTTGTCGATGCGAGTTTCGATGTCGAATATGGCGAACATCCCAGTTGCCGCCGCGCGGTCCGATTGCCGCGCCGTTCTTCAGGGCTCCGGGCGCTCGAGCCGATCCATGATCCGGTCCGCGATCGAACGGAACGCCGCGGACACCGGATGGTCGGGGCGCACCGCGACCAACGGACGCGCATAATCGCCACCCTCGCGCAATTCGCGGACCAACGGAAGTTCACCCAAAAAAGGCACCCCAAGGCTTTGCGCCAGCCGCTCGCCTCCGCCGTGCGCGAAGATTTCGTGCCGCGCGCCGCACTTGCGACAGATGTGATAGCTCATGTTTTCGATCACGCCCAGCACCGGCACGTTGACTTCCTGGAACATCGTCACGCCGCGCCGCACGTCCATCAGCGCGACCTCCTGCGGTGTGGTGACGACGATTCCGCCGGCCAGCGCGACGCGCTGGGTTATCGTGAGTTGGGCGTCGCCGGTGCCGGGTGGCAGATCGAGCACCAGGCAATCGAGCTCGCCCCACTCGACGTTGAACAGAAACTCAGTCTCCAGCTTGGTCACCATCGGGCCGCGCCAGATGACCGCCGTCTCGTCGTTCACGAACAGCGCCATCGAAATGTAGCGAAGGCCGAAACTTTCCAGCGGAATGATGCGGCGCTCGGGCGTGAGTTCAACCCGATGTTCGGATCCAACCATCATCGCGACGCTCGGCCCATAAACGTCGGCGTCCATCAGCCCGATGCGCCATCCCGCCGCCCGCATCGCCAGCGCCAGGTTCACCGCGACCGTCGACTTGCCGACGCCCCCTTTGCCGCTTGCGACCGCGAGGACGTGACGCACGCCTGGCACGAGGCGGCGGTGCAATCCCGGAGCCATTTTTGGGGCGTTCGCGGCTTGCTCTATATGCACATCGACGGCCGGAACTCCCGGCATCGCGGCAACCGTGCGGCGGACGTCCTCGACAATCTGCGCTGCGGCCTCGGCATTGGCGCTCGGCGCGGTCAGCGTCACGGTCACGCCCTTGTATGCAATCTCGATATCCTTGACCATTCCGAAGGAGACGATGTCGCGGGTGAAGCCGGGATATCTGACTTTTTTTAATTCAACCAGGATTTCGTTGGGAGTCGGCATTTATAGGGTGCGCCGCCAGGACGCCGTCAGCGCCTCTTTTACGATCGCGCCTCGATGTTATCATTCCCGAAGTATGGGAAAAATGCGCCGAGACGCTTCTGGCAAGATGTCCGATGTCGCGCGGGGATAGGTCCCACAATGGCGTGCGCGTCAGTCACTCCCTGGAGGCAGGCGGGCTCGTGCGCTTTGCGGCGCACGAGCTCGCCGCCGGTCTCGGTGCGATGCTGGGTGAGGCTCCGCGGGTCGAGGCCGTGTCCGGCCTCGACCCGCGAAGCCTCGCGGTCGAGCCGATAGCGGCGGGGCCGCGGCGCGAAGCGCCGCGGCCCCCGCGCATCGGAGGGCCGTCCCGCGGCTGTGCCGCGGGACGCGCCTGTATCGTCGGGGAGCGCCGCGCGTTCGCGTGCGGCGCTCCCCGACGATAGCTTCGCGCTGCATCGCGGCCGGGTGTCCGGCGCCGCAGGCGCCGGACACCCGGCCGCGATGGTGGTCGCAGGCGCCTCGGAGCGCGCTGCGCTCCACGGCGCCTATGACCTGCTCGAGCGCCTCGGCGCCCGCGTCGCGCTGGGCCGGGCGCCCGAGTTCCCGCGTCTGGAGCTGGCGCAGCTCGCGACGCTCGCTCCATATCGCGTCGCACCGGCGTTTAGCCGGCGCGCCTTCGTCTCGGACATCATGACCTGGCATTACGAGGATCCCGAGCGGCTGCGGATGCATCTCGCACACGATCGCGAGTTCGTCCCGTGGATGGGACGACGAGGGATGAACGCATTTTCGTATATCAGTCATGCTCAGGACACGTGTCTCAAGATCGGTGAAGTTGCTCCGATGCTGGCCGCCCGCGGGCTCGAGGCGGAATACGGAGGCCACGTGCTTCCGCTTTTGCTGCCGCGCGATAGGTTCGCCGAACATCCGGAGTATTTTCCATGCGGAGATGGCGGGCGGCGGATCGCCGCCGGCAACCTGTGCGTGTCGAATAGGGCCGCGCTCGACGTGGTGCGAGCGGGGGCGCTCGGCTACGTGCGCGACAACCCCGAAATGGCGCTGCTGCACATTTGGGGCGCGGACGTACGGCGCGGTGCGTGGTGCCGATGCGGGGAGTGTGCGGCGCTCTCGCCGCAACTCCAATATATGAAGGTGGTCAACGAGATAGCGGCCGAATTGGCGCCCGCGGGCGACGCCGCTCCCCCTATCGCGTATCTCGCCTACCACGACACGTTGGAGCCGGACCCCGCGCTGCGTCCGCTCGACAACGTGTGGTTCGAATGGGCGCCGCGCGAGCGATGCTACAGTCATGCGATCGACGATCCGAACTGCACGGTAAATCCGCGTTACGTGGAATCGCTCAAACGTTACATCGACCTGTTCGACGGACGCGGCGCGGTGTTCGAGTACTATGCCGACGCGATCCTGTTTGGCGGGATGAGTTTCGCGACGCCGTCGATCGTCGTGCGCGACCTCAAAGCGTACCATCGGATGGGCTTGCGCAGCATCTCCTGCCTAACGTTCGGCGCGTTCAGCGCTCTCGCTTATCCGGTGAACCTTGAGACGTTCGCGCGCGCTACACGGTCGCTAGAAATAGATCCCGAGGCAGTCGTGAACGACATCACGGCGGCAAGATATCCCGGATGCGGTCCGGCGATGGCTCGGGCGTACCGTGCGATCGCGCGCGCTTCCGCGATGACGCTCACTTATGGCGATGTGCTGCGGCCGCCGCCGGAGCCGGCCGACGCCCCGAGAAGACGATCGCGGCTGCTGGAGGCAGCGGCTGCGATGCGCGAGGGAATCGCCGCGAGCGAAGCGATGATCGAGGGCGCGGCGGGAGAGTTGGGCGACGTGGCGGAGCGGCTGGAGGTTGGCGCGCAGCGCAATTTATGGGAATACAGCGCTGAGGTTCTGGAAGGCGTCGCACAATGGCTCGAGGCGCGGACCCTGACCGGCGATGAGCGCCGCGCGATGGGTTTGCGGGCGATAGATAAGATCGATTGCGCGGTCCGCCACGTCCGCGATATCGATTCCACGCTGAAAGGCACCTGGGGCGCCGACGATTTCGAGCGCTTGCGCGAGATTTGGCTCGAGAGGCTGCGGCGCCCCTTCGACGAGTAAGCGTCGTGCGGCGGAGAGCATCGCACTGGGAGGCAGGCCTTTGATGGAGAACGGCAAAAACGGCTTCGTGCTGTCGGAAGAGCTGAGCGCGCTGCGCGAGCAGGTCAAGCGCATCATACGCGACGAAATCATCCCGATTGAAGACCGCCTCGATCCCGACGCTCCCGAAATTCCCGAGAGCGACTTCTGGCCGCTCGCGCGCAAAACGCAGGCCGCCGGCCTGTGGTGTATGGGCGTGCCGCAAAAATACGGCGGCGGCGGACTAGGTACCTTTGACATGTGCGTGCTGATGGAAGAGATGGCGCAGCATCGGATGGGCCTCTACAATCCCGGCGCGGGCGTTTTCGGGCGCACACCGCCGCCGGTCATCTGGGCCGGCACCGAGGAACAGATCCAGAAATACGCTGTGCCCGCCATCAAGAACGCCTCGTACACCTTCTTTGCGATCACCGAGCCTTCCGGCGGATCGGATCCCGCCGGTGCGATCCAGTGCCGAGCGGTGCGCAAGGGCGACACCTACGTGCTGAACGGCACCAAGATTTTTTCCTCGCACGCGCACGAGGCCGAATGGGGCGTGGTGTTTACGCGCACTGATCCCGATGCCGGCCGCGCTGGTATCACCGCCTTCATCGTCGAAAAAAACACGCCGGGTTTCACTGCGCGGCCATTCAAGGTGCTGCGCACGGCGGCGCTGCCGTGCGAGGTCCATTTCGAGGATTGCACGCTGCCGGCCGAGCAGCGGCTCGGCCCGGAGGGTGGAGGGCTCACGCTTTGCCTCGATTTGCTGACGCGGCTGCGCTTTCCATACTCGGCCTGCAACATCGGGGTCGGCGTCGCGGCGCTGAGGATGGCGGTCGCGCATGCCAAGCAGCGCAAGACCTTCGGCGAGTTGCTGGCGCGCCGGCAGGCTATTCAGTGGATGCTGGCCGATTCCGAGGTCGAATTGCGCGCGGCGCGCTGGCTCACCTGGGATGGCGCGTGGAAGGCCGACCGTGGCGAGGACGCGCGGATGGAAGCGTCGATCGCGAAACTTTATTCGAGCGAGGCGTTGGGCCGCGTGATCGACCGCGCGGTGCAAATCCACGGTGGCTACGGCGTGAGCAAGGAGTTTCCGCTCGAGCGATGGTACCGCGAGGCGCGCATCCGCCGCATCGGCGAAGGCCCCTCGGAAGTGCATCGGATGGTGATCGCGCGCAACCTGCTGCGCTGAAAGCGCGCGCCGCCACCGCGGCGATGGGGGGAGAGAGAGTCCGATGGGCCTGCCGCTCGAGGGAATCCGCGTAATCGACCTCGGCCAGATTTTCGCCGCGCCCTACTGCACCTTGCAGCTTGCCCAGATGGGCGCCGAGATCATCAAGATCGAACCACCCGGCGTCGGTGAGAGCCTGCGGCGGGCCGAGTCGTCGCCGGGCGGCGTGGGATATTCCTTCCTGATGCTCAACGCCAACAAGCGTTCGGTGACGCTCAATCTGAAGCATTCGCGCGGCCGCGAAATCATCCTCAAACTCCTCGAGCGCGCCGACGTGCTGGTGGAGAACTACTCGGCGGGCGTGATGGAGTCCTTCGGGCTTGGTTATGAGGACCTGCACGGCCGCTTTCCGCGCCTGGTCTACGCCAGCGCCAAGGGCTACGCGAGCGACGGCCCGTGGGCGCGTTTGGGAGCGATGGATTCCACGGTGCAGGCAAGCTCGGGCCTGATGAGCGTGACCGGCTACCCCGATCGCAGCGGGGTGAAGACGCCCGCCACCTTCATCGACATGGGCACTGGCAGTCATCTGGTGAGCGGCATCCTGGCGGCGCTGCTGCAGCGCGAGCGCAGCGGGCGCGGACAAAAAGTCGAGGTCGCGATGCTGGACGTGTGCGTACCGGCGCTGACCGGGCTTATCGCCGACCAGCTGCAGGGCCGCTCTCCGGAGCGTCTCGGCAATCGCCATCGAAATGCCTGTCCTTCCGATGTCTATCCCGCCGCCGATGGAGAGATTCTGATTTTCTGCCTGACCGAGCCGCACTGGCGCGCGCTCGTCCGGCTGATGGGCCGCGAGGAGTTGATCGGCGATCCGCGCTTCAGTAATCACGCGACGCGTCTGGCCAACGTCGACGAAGTCGACCGCGCAGTCGCCGGATGGACGCGCGACAAGCGCCGCGTCGAGCTAATCGCTGCACTTATCGCGGCGGGCGTGCCGAGCGCGCCGGTTCGTACGATCGAGGAACTGACGGCCGACCTCGAAGTGGTGCGGAGCGGGATGCTGCTCGACAGCGAATTTCCGACCCGCGGCGCGATCAAAGTCGCCGGATCGCCGATCAAGATGTCGGAGGCGCCGCAGCCCGAGGTTCCACAGATGCGCCCGCCGGTCCTGGGCGAGCATACTGCCGAAGTGCTGGCGAGCGTCGGAATCGACGCGGCCGAACTCGAGCGGTTGCGTGCCGACGGCGTGGTCTGATCGGCGCGCACCGCCCGTGCATACGACACACGCGTTGCACAAGCGCGCGTGAATTCTGACCTCGCCTGACCGGGTCACGAAGCGAACGGCTATGGCCGCCATGTTAGAACTGCGTCATGGTGCTACACGAGCGCGTTCCGCAGTCCATCAATGGCGATAGCTTGGGTGTCATCCCAAGCGCCGGCCTGTTCGAGGTGGGACCGTCACTGGAAGATCGAGTCTCGCTCGAGTCCGTGGCGAGCGCGGGCACTGTCGATTTTTATTTACTGACCGAGGCGGCCCATGCCGCGTGGGCCGCGATCAGCGCAAGCCTCGCTTCGGGCGCCGGCGCGATCTTCTGGATTGGCGGACCGGCTGGCGCGGGCAAAACCCATTTTCTCAATTACGTGATGGCGCTCGAGGAGCGCGCGAGTACGACCAAGGGCCGGCGCGCGATCGTAAGGCTCGGGCTCGAGGCTCGTGCCGGAGCCTGCGATCTCGAGCAACGGATGTTCGAGCTGCTAGCGCGCGAAATAGGCGCGGGCGACGCCGGCGCGATGCTGTGGCGGCGGCTGCGCGGCGGCGAGGCGCTCGGCGTCGCATTCGAACAAGCCCATCGTGTCGGCATTCGCGCCATCAGTGTCGCGATAGATTTTGGAGCGACCGATACGGCCGCATGGGATGACTATTTCGGCGAACTCGCGCGGGTTGCTGCGCGCGACCGCCAGATCGCCTTCAACGTGTACGTCGCGGCGCGCACCAGGCCGCCGGCAAGCGCGATAGCGCTTGAAGTCGCGCCAGCCGACGGCGGCGAACGGATGCTGGCGGCTTTGGCGCGAGTGCGCCGCATCGTGGACGAGGCGGCCATCGCGGCATTGTACGATGGCGCCGAACTCGGTGGCTTCGCGCCGTGGGCGATCTTCCCTTTTGATCCGCGGGCGATCGAAATGCTCCGCGGCCTCGCGGGCGAGCCGGCCGCCGTTGCGACGCTCGCGAAACTCGTGAGCGCCGCGCTCGCGTCCTGGCGCGAGAACGGCGTCGGCGGCGCCGTGCGTCCGCTTTTTCCGGTCGAATTGATGGAGGCCGCGGCCGTGGCCAAGCTGGTTGACGAACGACTGGGCGAGGCTGGACGCGCGGCGCTCCGGATAGCGCATCGTGCCGCCGACGCGATGGAGGAACGCGGATGCGCGCGAGGGATCGTCGATGTGCTGATGCTCGAGCGGTTGGGGGGCGGCACTCGCTCGCTTTCACCCGCCGAGTTGCGCGCGCGGCTACCGGAGCGCTACCAGCGTCGCGGCTCCGCTTCGGCGGCCACGGCCGCAATCGCCGCGATGCTCGAGGTGCTGGCCGCACGAAGCGGCGGGGTTATCGTTTTCGACGCCCGCGAGGCGGAGTTCAATCCGCGCGCCGCTGGCGCGCCCGAGGTTGCGGCGTTCAATAATGCGCTACCACTTATCCAGCGTTTCGATTCGACGCTGGGCGAAGCGGCCGAGCTGTCCGAATTGCGCATCAGGCTCAAGCGCGCGGGTGACGCGATGACGCGAGCGGTCGAAGCGGCGCATCACACCGGCGCAACGCTGGAAGCGGCGTACCGCGAGCTGCATGCCGAGCTCAAGCCGGAGTATCGGCGAACGCTCGACGATTTTATCGCGCTCACCGGCGCCGGCGCGGGCGCGCTTATCGAGCAGGCGGCCGAGCCCCAGGCGCGTGCGCGCGCAGAGCGCGTCATCGCGGCGTACGACACGCTGGCAGCGGCGGCCACGGCGGCTCCGCGGCTGCACGCGATGCGCAAGTATTTGCGTTCGACCGCGTTGGAGCCCGACGTCAACGGCGATATCGCGGGGGATGTGGCGCACGATCTCCCATCACAGATCGTGAGAGATGACTTCGCAGTGGAGCCCGCGGTGGCGGCGGCGCAGGTCGAATGCCAACTCTTGCTGGCCGCACTCGAGGTCGGAGTATTGCGATCGGATTCCCGCGGCTTCGACGCGATCGAGATCCGCTTTCAGAAATTCAAGTGGGATTACATCCAGCTCTACCGAACCGCGCATGAGCGTTCACGGCGCGAGAGCGAGCGCATGGTGATCGAGCTAGCCGACGCCCGTGAGCATTTTGCGGCACTCGGCAGGCTCAATTCGATCGCCGCGCTGGGCGCTCCCCTCGGCGGCGCGCTCGGCACGCGAATCGAAGATTTGGCGCGCCGGGTCGCGCGATGCGCGCCCGACTCTCCGATCACGTTGGATCTGGTACCGCGCTGTCCGCGATGCGGGTTCGTGCTGGGCACGTCGTTGCCGGCGTCCGAGCTGGGCGAAGTGTTCGAGGAGCTGAGGCGCGCGCTCAAGATCAAGCTGGCCGCGCTTTCGCACGACGCGATCGCACGGCTGATTCGCCAGCACGACCGCGGCCATCGTCTCGAGGGTTTTCTTAAAATCATCCAGGCGGCCCAGACCGACGGGCTGGTGCGCGTGCTTGACGATAATCTTGCGCGTTATCTCGGACGGTTGCTCGACGATCTGCAAATCGATCTGCAAATCGACAAGGTGGAGGATGGAGCGGGCGCGATCCAGCCATTTGCGCGCACGCATCGCACCGCGTTTGCGCGATGCCAAACAGGCCGCAAGGTCGAACAAGCCGCGGCCGGAGTAAGCATCGCGATCAGTGCACGCTGACGCTGACGATTCCCCCGCCGACGTTCTCCTGGATGTTCTTCCTCCGGGTGTCTCGCTATTCGATTCCGTAGCGCTTTCGTTTGCGCCAAAGAGTCGTCGCGTCAATGCCGAGCTTGGCTGCCGCTATTGCGAGAGTTGGACTCTCCTCGATCACACGCAATATGTATTCGCGCTCCCGGTCCCTCAATGCAGTTCCACCATTAGGGGGGAGGAACATGCTGGAGGCGTTGCGATATAAAGAGTCGGGCAGGTCGCCGAGCATGATGGTCTCCGTGCGAGCCAGGGCAGTGGCGTGCTCTAACGCATTGTGAAGCTCGCGCAAGTTTCCGGGCCATCGATAGTTGGCGAGAGCATCGGCCGCTTCAGCCGATAGCTTGAATTGTGCGCGACGGGTCTTTGAAGAAGCCTGCCGCAGCATCCAACCGGCCAGCGGCAGGATATCCAACGTTCGCTCGCGCAGCGGTGGCAGCCGCAGGGCGATTACATTCAGGCGATAGTAGAGGTCCCCGCGAAATCGTCCTGCGGCAACTTCCGCTTCCAGTTTGCAGCTGGACGCAGCAATCATGCGGACGTTCACTTTAATGGTCTGGCTACTACCTATTCGTTCAAAGCTCTGTTCCTGAACGAACCGAAGAAACCTGGCTTGCAGGGACGGTGGGAGTTCGGCGATTTCGTCGAATAGTACGGTACCGCCATCACCGGCTTCCAGGCGGCCGGGTTTGTCATTCAGTGCACCGGCGAAACCTCCGCGGACGTGGCCGAACAGCTCACTCTCCAGGAGCTGTTCCCCCACCGTCGTGCAGTTCAGCAGGACGAAGGGCCCTTCGCGCCGCGGACTCCATCGATGAATCTGACGCGCAAGGACGTCCTTTCCGGTGCCACTTTCTCCTGTCAGGAGAATTGTGGTGTCGGTAGCCGCGGCGCGTTTCGCGGTCTCGAGAAGCGCGATCATCGCAGGGGTCCGAGATTCCAGCAGCGGAGTGTCGACGGTTTCTTGCGCGGCCTGGTTAGTGGCCGGGAGACCAACTGCCGCGGTTACGTTGGACCTCCGAATATCCATCGCGCTGTGATCCCGAGGAACGCTCACGTCCTGCCGACCGCGCTTGAAAGTGACTACCCCTGCGGCGCACCGTACCGTTTGGTCAATTCAAGATTGACCTGCAACACGTCGATCATTTGCTCGCCGACCAATCCGCCGAGCGGCGCGAACGCGTCGCTTTTCAAAAGCCCGTCGATCTCCGTGCGTACCTGGGCGGGATTGCGCTTCGTATCGGCGGCCCATTTCGAGGCGACGCGATCGAGCTGGTATTCGGCATTTTCGAGCGTGATATGCGGATCAAGACCGGATCCCGAGGTCGTGACCATGTCGCCCGGTACGTTGGCGAGGTCGGCGTCCGGATGGTCCTGCCGCCACATATCGAAGAAGATCGACTGCACATCAGAACCGCTTGCCACGGGCTCGATCACGGTCTGGCTCTTTCCACCGGGCAATTGTTTGGTGACCGCCGATGGAAATTTGCCGGGATATTGCTTGGAAAAGTTTTCGAAGAACGTCACGGCGAGGTCCGACGGTTGCGGCTGCGGGTGTGCCTGGGATTCTGCTTGATCCAATCGGCCACTTCGGCCTTATGAGCCTTCGCCCAGGCGGTAATGTATGGCGCGTGAGACGGATCGGCGCTCACCCAGGATTGCGCAGCTCGTTATGATTGTCGGCCCATTGCGCGACGATGTGCGGATTGCCCTGATAGCGGTCCTGTTGAAACCACGCCTCGATGTCGGGCGCGACGAGTTGTCCCTTCTTCGGTCCGCTCGCGTATTTGACAATCGGGCCTAGAGTTCTCGCAACTCGGTCGCGAAGTAGATAGTTCGACGCGGCGAGCGTGGATGAAGCTGAGGCCGAAGCGTCATACGAGGCTGCGGAAGGCCTCGGCCAGAAGTATTCGTCCTTGGTGAACGGCTGCGCGATCTGCAGCGAGCCGACCGGCTTGCCGTCCGGTCCTGTTACTATGCTGCCGTTGGCCGTGAACGGAAAGAACGTCTGCCCGATTGCCCACACAACTAGCGGGTATACCAGGCAACAAATGACTATAGTGGAGCCCAGTAGCCACAGGCTTTTTGTAATATGGTTCTTCATTGTCGTTTGTCCTTACTCGCCACTTCGTCGTTAGGCGACCATATGCATGGCGGCCAGTACTACATCGATGAGCTTTATTCCGATGAAGGGAAGAATCACGCCGCCGACGCCCCAAATCAGAAGGTTCTTGCGCAGCAGCGCGTCGGCTCCGAGCGGCTGATACTTCACGCCTCTCAGGGCGACTGGAATCAGGGCTGGAATAATGAGGGCGTTGAAAATGACCGCGGATAATATTGCGGACGTCGGCGAATGAAGATGCATAACGTCCATCGCCTTGAGCCATGGAAGGGTGCCGGCGAACAGTGCGGGAACAATCGCGAAATACTTGGCAACGTCATTAGCGACGGAGAATGTCGTTAGCGCCCCGCGGGTCATAAGGAGCTGCTTTCCAACTTCGACGACTTCAATAAGTTTCGTCGGATCGGAATCCAGGTCCACCATGTTCCCAGCTTCCTTCGCCGCTTGGGTTCCGGAATTCATCGCCAGCCCTACATCCGCCTGAGCCAGGGCCGGCGCATCGTTGGTGCCGTCGCCCATCATCGCTACCAGCTTGCCCTCCGCTTGTTCCTTCCGGATGTAACCGAGTTTCGATTCCGGCGTGGCCTGTGCGACAAAGTCATCGACGCCCGCCTGCTTTGCAATCGTCGCGGCGGTGAGAGGATTGTCGCCGGTGATCATGACAGTACGCAGACCCATGTTGCGCAGCCGTTCGAAACGCTCGCGCATCCCCGTCTTGAGGATATCCTCCAATGCGACAACGCCGGCGATTTTGGAACCTTCAGCCACCGCCAATGGCGTTGCGCCCGCCGAGGCGATTGTGTCGACGGTCTGCTGCAGTTCGGCGGGAATTACGCCGTTCCTTTGTTGGACGAAAGCGATGACCGCATCCGGTGCTCCCTTCCGGATACATCTGCCATCGGAGAGATCGATGCCGCTCATCCGACTCTGCGCGCTAAAGGGGATGAATTGCGCATCGCTCGGCGCGTTCAACTCCCTGGCGCCGACTCCGATTGCCTGCGCGGCGGTGACGATACTCTTGCCTTCAGGAGTTTCGTCGGCTCCGGAAGCAAGCGCCGCCAATAGCGCCAATTTGAGTTGAGAGTAGCCAGCGACCGGTTCGAATTTAGTGGCGCGGCGGTTGCCCACGGTGATCGTACCCGTCTTGTCGAGCAACACAGTATCGATATCCCCCGCCGTCTCAACTGCTTTGCCGCTCTTGGCAATGATGTTGGCCTGGAGCGCGCGGTCCATTCCGGCGATTCCGATCGCGGCGAGAAGCGCGCCGATTGTAGTGGGGATGAGACAGACGAGCAGCGCGACAAGAGTCGGCACGTCGGTTCCGAGGCTCTTCACAGGTTCTGAAAGCCCCAGGTAGCCCATCATGTACTGCTCGGCATTCCAGGCCATCGGCCAGATCGGCACAACGACGATCAGAAAAGCCAGCGTTAGACCCGAAAGCACCAGCGTCAGCGCGATTTCATTCGGCGTCTTTTGACGAACGGCACCCTCGACCAGCACGATCATGCGGTCCAGAAAGGTCTGACCCGGAAGGGCGGTGATCTTTACCACGATCCGATCTGAGATAACCCTCGTCCCACCGGTGACTCCGGAACGATCGCCACCGGCTTCGCGGATAACCGGAGCGGACTCGCCAGTGATCGCGGATTCATCGACGGATGCGATGCCCTGAATCACTTCGCCGTCGCTTGGAACCACCTGGCCCGCGGTTATAAGGACGCGATCACCCGGTCTGAGATCGGTCGACCGAACCTCTTCAACGATATCGCCGGCTTTGAGGCGATAGGCCGGGGTCTCACTGCGCGTCTTGCGCAATGAATCCGCCTGCGCTTTACCGCGTGCCTCCGCGAGAGCAGTGGCGAAATTGGCGAACAGCACAGTCAGGAATAGCCAGAAGTCAAGTGCGACAAAATATGTAATCGGAACCTGACTTACTGAGGTACTCACTGAGTGCCTGTATGATGAAGAGCAGCGTAAGCACTGCGCCGATCTCGACTACGAACATCACCGGATTGCTCCACTGAATGTCCGGGCGAAGCATCACGAAGGACTGCTTCAGGGCGTCACGCATGATCTCCGGATCGAAGAGCTTGCGGCTTCTGATTCGCCTTGGCGGACGAGGATGTTGAGGGGCGTTAATCGTCCGTATTGGTGTTGCGACTGCCATTTTGGGTCCTCCGGAAAATACGCTCAGCTACGACAACGGTCCTGAAACCCCGGCACGGCTCGCGCTGGTCCTAACCGCCGAATGGAATCGGCCCTAAATGCTCCGCCAGCGGGCCGAGCGCAGCGACCGGCAGAAATAGGAGCGCACCAACGATCACGATGGTGCCAAAGAGCAGACACCCGAACGTGAATGTATCGTCGCGCAGGGTTCCCAAACCGAACGGCGTACTCTTCTTCATCCCGAGAAACGCCGCCATTGCGATCGGGGCTATGATGGGCAGGTAGCGGCCGAACATGATGACCAGACCGCCACCGATATCCCACGGAACCGCCTCGGGGGACGGGTTAGGATTGTTGTTCAGGCCGTACGACACACCCAGGCCGTCGAAAGCGGAGCCGTTGTTGGCCGATGACGACGAGAATTGATAGACGATTTCCGACAATCCATGTGCGGCGGGGTTGTTCTCCGCCTTGATGCCCCAGTTGGTCGCCGCATAGAGTCCCGAGGGCTCGAGGATCAGAAACGGATGAACCAGCAGCGCGAGCATGGCAAGCGTCATCTCACGTCCGCCGATCTTCTTGCCCAGATACTCCGGTGTGCGCCCTACCATTTGCCCCGCCAGGAAGATGCCGATTATCAGGAAGAGCAGTAGGTTGATCATTCCGACACCCTTGCCGCCATAGATGCAGTTCAGCCACATCCCGACAAAGGGCGACAGGCCTGCAATTGGATTCAGGCTGTCGTGCTCGCAGTTAACCGCGCCGCACGTCACATCAACCGTCGTGGCTGCGAAGGTCGCTGCCGCCGAAGTGCCAAAGCGCAACTCCTTGCCTTCGAGGTTGCCCAGATGCTGATCGACCGGCAGCCCTGCCACTGCGGGAAGGGTAATGACTCGCTTTCCTCCCGGCGCAGTCGCGCTGGCAATCGTAAATGTTCGGCTTTGCGGATGAGCAGTCAGACCCGGGATTTGGCTGCATCGTGTCGAAGTAGATTGTCCAGACTACGGTGCCGACGAATAACAACAGCATCACCGAGAAAATGACAAAGGCATGGCGGCAGCCGCTTGAGCATCCGCCCGTACATCAGCACCAGCGCCATCGGAAACAGCATCATGCAGAACGTAGTGAAGAAGTTGGTGCCGGCGCTGGGGTTCTCGAACGGATGGGCGGAGTTCATCCCGAAAAAGCCGCCGCCATTGGTGCCCATCATTTTCATAGGTACGAAGGCCGCCAGCGGACCGACACTATTGTCTGTTGCTTCGGTTGCCCGTTGTCCGTCGTTCCCATCGCGGCGGGCTCGAGCGTCGTTGACCTGGTAGGCATTCTGATAGGTCATCGGCATACCCTGGATCAGAAACACCATGCTGATGACGAAGGCGGCGGGGAGGAACATATAGGCGACCACGCGCCACATGTCGACGAAAAAATTGCCCAGGTGTGAGTCGCCGCGAAGCGCTCTGATAATTGCTGCAAGGGCGCACAATCCGATCGCGGCCGAGAGAAAGAAATTGGCTATGCAAAAGAATATCTGGCTGAAATTCGAGAAAGCCACGTCTCCCGAATAATGCTGCATGTTGGTATTGGTTATGAACGAAATAACCGTATGGAAGATCGTGGTCGGGGCCAGCATGCCGAGGCCGCGCGGATTCAGCGGCATCCGGGGCTGAAGCGACAGGACGATATAGCCGTACACAAAAAGAACCGCGTTGAAGACGAGCAACGCGACAGTGTACTGCTTCCAGTTCTGCTGACCACTATCCAGACGTTGCTCGAACCAGTGCAGCGGTCGCGGCGCGCGATACTTGCCGTCCATGATCTTCGCCATATAACGGCTGAGCGGAACGGCGATTATTATCGTAAAGACGATTATGGAGACAGGCAGAAGCCACATAGCTTGGGTCCTCTTTGGATGTAGGCGAACGTGATAACTAGAACCACTCCGGCCGGACCATTGCCGTGATCAAATAGACGAACGCGAGGGCGGCAACGATTGCTGTTAGATAGATCACGACTCTCTCCCTAGATCTTCTCGCAGGCGGCTAAAAACGCGAAACAAAGGCCGAGGCCGAACAGGCCCAAGGCGAATGTTGCCGGGAGCCAGATTGCTACGTTCATTTCCGTTCCTCCGTGGCGCTATTGCAGCAGTCTCAGTCCCATTTGAAATACTCGAGGCGAGTGCCTTGAGGACGGGACAAGGACCCTCCTCAAGGGTGTTAAACCGTTCGGAGCTTTCGGTCCCGGTCAACGGATCGCCGCGCTCATCGATCACCGCGACACTGCTTCCGCAGACCAGAAAATTCCATTTGCACCGGATGCAGTAGTAAACTCTGGCTCTTCTATTATGAAACAGCGGGCTGTCGTACAGAGGCCCGATAGCAAATTCATGCCGAAGGCTTCTGTCGTATTGCCTCAGGTAGGAGCGATTTCCCCAAAAGTTCACGAAAGAATGTCAACAGCATTTTTCGGTCCAGATGGGAAAGCCGCGCAATCAAAAGCAAAATAAGTTACCAGCTACTGCCGGCATCCGACATCGTGCTGCAAAATAAAATGCGAGCTTGCATTTTGCTGTACTTGTTCGGGTCGAGACGCTCTGGGATTGCTGACCCCGGCCACGCTCGACTGCGCGTAACGTGGCAGGTGGACCCCATATCTATTTGTTGGTTTCATTCAGCATAGCCGTGAGCTCGGACGGACCGTTACGATCCTGTCCGTTGCAATAAGGGTCTTTGCAGCGGGATTTCCAAGCCAATAGGCACGGAAGCCACTGCAGTGCCCGAATGACGGTCTCCGGCTTGACGATCGTCGTCCCGGATGAGATTTGCAGTAGCCGCAGCTATTCCATTCGGTAGCTACGAATGCTGTCAGGCGGCGCGAAGGCTTTCCGTAGACTGCCTCCGCGGCGGAAGTGACTCGCGAAGTCGAGGCGCCTGGCTATCGACCTTCGATATGCCTATCGACACAAGGTCAATCCCTGGCGCGGTGCGTGACGCGCGCAAAATCGCTTGGACCGTCGGCATGGCTTGCGTATCGGAAACTACGGTTTCGAGCTTGACCACTGGCAGGTCCGCGAAAAGCGACGCCTGACCGCGGTCATGCGGCTGGTTAACCCGAGACGTCGCGAGGTCCAGGCCGCAACGCCCGCTCAGCAATTCTCTGACCGTATCCAGCTTGGAGCTAATGAAAATGGCTTCAACTTTCTTCATGGGTATCACCGTGCGTCCGCCTCTGTCGGAGTCTCGATTCTTCGTACAGACAGACGCTCTGGCTACTTCTCTCATGTGAGAATTAATTAAATAACGATCGAACATCTCGAGCGTAAGGAGTCGCGCTCCCGCTATATACTGCAGGCACTGCGCAGACCCACAGAGACATATGAATGGCCTGACCATCTTCCACTCCGTGGAAGGGTAGACGGCGCCGAGTTTTAGAACTTTCGCCGGAGTCTTCAGGCTCTTGAATCATGGTCTGATACTTCCGCAGGCGGAGGAATCAGCGAGAGTTAGGCTGTAAGCCTTCGGCCCTACGGCCGGTCTTTCGCCGCGTCAGGGTGTGGCCGAGCCAGGATTCAGGCGGCTCGTCTTGCTGTCGTGGTCGCCGTGCGTACATCGCTTCTGTCGCGCAGGCGGCTTGCCAGTTCCAAGGCGATCCTCCGCCACAGACGAGGAAATCTGTCCGCGAGCGCGGAAAATTCGGGCTCCGTAATCCGGGCCACTACAGAGTCGGTGATCGCCGCAACAGAGGCGGACCGGCGCGCCTCGGGATCGACAACCGCCATTTCCCCCACGTGCTCGCCCGCACTTCGACTGGCGACCATTCGTCCCATGACGGTAACCGAGAACGTCCCGCTCAATATCAAAAAGAGATCTCTGTCCGGCGCTTCCTGCGTTATGAGGATCGTACCGGCGGGTACCGCCTTGAGGGTGACACGCCTCGCCAACTCGACCGCCAGGTCTTCATCACGCACGAGAGTCTGCGCGCGGAGCGCCTCAACCAGGCGCAGCTTTCCATCCGTGCCCTGGAATCGGTCAAGTGTTAGTGTATCCACGATCTGATGCCTCCTATGTACCTGTCGCTGCCAGCAAGTCCAAACTACCATCTTAGCGATGTTCTGGTACCCATCGCTGCTTGCGTTCACGTGTCATACCTTGCGTAATGAGCATGGATCGTGCCGAAGCTGCAATTTTCATGTGTGTGCGCGATAATCTCATGATTTACGGTGTTTCGGCGCGGCGCATTTCACGCTTCCTGCTCTTGGATGCATGACTTTCCAAGCATTCCGCTTGAAATTAGGCACTGCATACTTTCGGTACGAATTCGTTATTGCGGCAGTGCATGCCAAGGCGATCAGCGCATTTGTCGTACCAGAGGGAAAAGGTCGCGGCATCAATGGCGACATCGATACCGACAGCGGCACCCTTAAAAAAGCTTGCCGCAAAACACAATGCGCGATGCATTTTGAATTCCGCTCTCGGAGTTCAGACGCAATCTCACTTGATACGAGAACTCGTTAGACTCCGACACAAGAATTGCCGATCGGCAAGCGGCAATAAATATGGTTAGGGGCTGGAATCAGCCTCTAGGTGGCGTACCGCGCCTCCACGCGGACGAGGATGCCGGTGGCGCTCGATTAAACGACTTGCTGGTCTGAGCCGCCACCGCGGCGGCGTGTCAGTTGGATGCGGGCGACTGAGGCCGCTTGCGCGGTTGCCCGGGAGGAAAGGCGCTCGCGCTTCGGCGTCGTCGCGGTTTGACGTTAAGCCGATCGAGCGCGGCGAAATAAATGTTACGGACGACTTCCATCAGCCACAAAAGCGCAAGTCCCAGGCTGACGCCTATCCCATACAGCACCGAGCCCAAGAGCCCGCTCACGCTGAGAGCTTCGGGCACGTGTGGCGTCTGCGAACTGCCGACCTGCTCCTGAACCGGGTCTACCATCTTTTCTCAACCTATGGCGTGGCGCGTTGGCGTGCAAGCACTGGCGGTGCAGCGGCAGCTTAACGTCACCAGTTGCCTGCGCTATGAACCTGCTGCGGCCGGCGTCAGCTTGATATTGTCGAAACTCACTCTCGAATCGTTCTGCGACCATACGCCGACGCGTCCCTTGGCGAGCGCCGCGTCGTCAGCCTCGAACATCCGCCCGCCGTCGAGATAGGCGGTGAAGTGGCCGCCCCGCGCATCAACTTTGAAGGTGTACCATGTCCCGCGCTCGAGCGTAGCCGGGACCTGCTTTATCAGGACCATCTGTCCGTCCTTCATCCTGTATAGGGCGAGATAGTCCTTTGGAGACGCGGCGGCGAGCACGTAGTAGTTGCGCGGATCGGTATAGCGGAAGGCCAGGCCCGCGTAACTGCCAAAAGCGCCACCCCATGGCTTGAAAGCCGCTTCATAGCTGAAGTCGGTATACTCAGTGGAGTCTTTCGGAGTAGCCAGTAAATAGCTATTGCTGAAAAACGAATCGAACCAGGCCTTCACCTGAGTGGTGTGCGGCAACCCATAGCCCGGCAGGCCCAAGGTGTTCGGCTCGCTCGGCGCGTCGCGATCGATTAGCACCCGCCATTCTCCCGCGACGACAGTCCAATCCTGCGGGATCGAGTAGCCGCGGTCGTGGTCGAAGTTCCACACCTTCGAGCCATTGGAATTTGCTGAATTGGCCGCATCCGAAGTGGGGTTATCGGAAGGCGCCCTGGAATCGGCCGCAGCCGCAATCTCGCCCGTCACACGGCTGCCGGCGGCAAGCGCCACCCTGGCTACCATCGCTAGCGTGCAGGCGAACGCGACTGCCGCGAGTCCAGGGCGCAATAGATACTTATCCTCAGTCATCATTCTCCGTCACCTTGCTTCAAGTCCGGTTCTCAGGGGACGCTTAAGTGTAAGGAAACGAGTGCGGCACGATTGTTTTGGATAGACACGTGCGCTGTCAAGGACTGCGTTACTTTCGCCTTCTGTTCGTTTCTCAATAGTCAATACGTATCTCGATTTTCATTGCGCAAAGGGTGCCACGACTGCGATTTACTTGACTGTGGTGGGAGCGAGTGGGATGTTGTGGGGGGTTAGGGGGAATTGCGGTGTTCAGCGGACGATTTGACCATGCGACTGATGAAAAAGGACGGGTTAGCATCCCGGCCCGATTTCGTGAGGCGTTGCAGCGCGATGGTCATGAAAGTCTGGTCATCACCAACTGGACCTATCAAAAGGAGCGGTGCCTTGCGCTGTTTCCGCCCAGCCAATGGACCAGACTGATTGGCAGGATCAGCCAGCACGGGACCCTTGACCCTTCGACCCAGACTCTCCAGATGTTCTTGGTCGGCGGTGCGCATGAAGTTCAAGTCGATCGCCAGGGAAGGATACTGATTCCGCCCAGGCTCCGCGAGTACGCCCATCTCGATCGCGACGTTACCTTCAACGCATTAATCGACCATTTTCAGCTCTGGGACAAGGCCGTACTGGAGCGAATCCTGGAGGCGGCCGAGCAGCAGATGATGGATCCGGAATTCGTCGGGAAACTCAACTTGTAGGGTGAGGATGGCGCTGGCAGCGGAATCGAATGCGGGAGCGGATCGGATGCATCTGCCGGTGATGCCGGGCGAGGTGCGCGATCTGCTGTGCGAGGGAGACCGGCGTCTGATCGTGGACGCTACGATCGGCACGGGCGGACACGCCGAGATGCTGCTCGAGGCGACTGGAGCGACCTTGCTGGGTCTGGACCGTGACCCGCTCGCGCTCGAGGCCGCGGCCGAGCGGCTGCGCCGTTTCGGGCCGCGCGTGGTATTGCGGCAGGCCGACTTCGCGGAGATCGATCGCGCGGTGGCCGAGGCCGTGCAGGGCGCGCCCGACGCGATTCTGGCCGATTTGGGTATGAGCACCTTCGCGCTGGACGATCCGGCGCGCGGCTTCAGTTTCAGAAATGACGGTCCGCTCGACATGCGGATGGATCCGGCGGCGCCGCTGAGCGCCTACGATTTGCTCAACGAGGAAGGGGAGGACGAACTCGTGCGGATCATCCGCGAGTTCGGTGAGGAACGCGCCGCGCGGCGAATCGCGCGGGCAATCGTAGAGGTCCGGCGCCGCCGTCCGTTGACGACCACCGCCGAGTTGCGCGCGATCATCGAGCGCGCGGCCGGCACGCACCATCGCAGCGCGATCCATCCGGCGACCCGCACATTCCAGGCGCTGCGCATCGCCGTCAATCACGAAATGGAGAGTCTTGCGACGTTTCTCGAGCGCGCGCCGCAATCTCTCAACGCGGGTGGCCGTCTCGCGATCATTGCCTATCACTCGCTGGAAGATCGTCCGGTCAAGCATCGCTTTCGTGCGCTCGCGCAGGAGGGCGGCGGTTTCGCCGCGTTGACGCGCAAGGCGCTGCGGCCTTCGGTCTCCGAATGCGCGCATAATCCGCGAGCGCGGAGCGCGCGGCTGCGGGCGATCGAAAGGAGGCCGCAATGAGCCGCGCACGGGTCAGACCGTCGCGTCCGCCGTCGCGGTTGCTCCAAGCCATTTTGGGCGTGGGCGTTATCGCACTTGGCTTTGCGACCCTGATGGTGCGCCTGGAGGTTACGCAGGAAGGCTATCGGCTTTCAGCCTTGCGCAGCGACAATCTCAAGCTCGAAGAGGACAACCGCAATCTGCGCCTGGGCGTGGCCGAAGTCGCCTCGCGCGAGCGCCTGCGCGCGCTCGCTCCGAAATTCAAACTTGGTCCAGCAGCGCCCGGCCAGGTGGTGACGCTGCCGTGAACGAGCCGTTCAAAAAACGCCGCGGCCGAATTGGCGCGCTGACCGTCGTGCTGGCCGCGCTCTTCGTGCTGGTCGCGCTCAGGCTTGCCGCGCTCGTGATCTTCGACGGACCGCGTCTGACGTCGCTTGCGCGAACCGAACACACGGGCGAGGTCGCGCTAGCCGCGCCCCGCGGCCCACTTGCGGATCGCAACGGCGAACCGCTCGCGCTTTCGGCCGAGACCCGATCATTTTATGCGCGGCCGGCGCAGTTGCTTGCCGCCGCGACGCCTGCGCAGCAAGCCTCTCTCGCCGCCGCGCTCGCCATCACGCCCTCCGAATTGGAGGCGAAACTTCATCGGCCCGCGCCCTTCGTGTGGCTGCGGCGCCATCTGCCGGTCGCCCAGGCGCAGGCGGCCGAAGCGCTGGGGCTCGACGGCGTGGGAGCGCTCAGCGAATACAAAAGGTTCTATCCGGAGAGCACCCTGGCCGCGCCGGTGGTGGGGTTGGCGGGGATGGATGGTCAGGGGCTCTCCGGCCTCGAATTGCAATACGACCGGCTGATTCGCGGCGAGCCGGTGGTCTTGCGTTTCTATCATGACGCACTCGGCCATCCGATTTTCGACAGTCCGCTGGCGCTCAAGACGCCGGAAGCGGGCGCGCGCCTGGCCCTGACGCTGGACGCGCGAATCCAGGCGCTGGCCGAAAACGCCCTGACCGCGGAGGTGCGCAAAAGCGGCGCCCGGCGCGGCGCGGCGGTGGTGCTCGATCCGTTCAGCGGCCAGGTGCTGGCGCTTGCCAATATCGCGGCCGCCGGCGCGAGCGTCGGCGAGCGCTTGCACGATAGCGCAGTGCAGGACGCCTTCGAGCCGGGCTCTACGATGAAGGGGCTGCTCGCCTCGATCGCGCTGCAGGACGGTGTGATCACGCCGAGCCAGCGCATCTATTGCGAAAAGGGCGCATACGTCGTGGCGCGGCGCGTGATTCACGACGACAGTCCGCATGAATGGCTCGACCTGGGTGGAATAATCGAGGTCTCCTCGAACATCGGCGCCTCCAAGATCGCGCTCAAGCTCGGGGCGGAGCGCTTCTATGACGGGCTGCGGGCCTTCGGCCTTGGCGCGCGCACCGGGATCGATTTGCCGGGCGAGGCGGCTGGCATTTTGCGCAAGCCCGCTTCGTGGCGTGAGATCGACCTTGCCAATCACGGCTTCGGCCAGGGCGTTGGAGTCACGCCGATCCAGCTCGCGGTCGCTTACGCTGCGATCGCCAACGGCGGTTACCTGGTGCGTCCCTACGTGGTCAAGGCCGCCTACGATGCCGAGGGCCGGCCGCTGCTGACCCACACGCCTGAGGCGCTGCATCGCGTCATCTCGCCGGGCATCGCGCATACGATGAACCGGCTTTTGCAGGGTGTGGTCAACGGTCCCGACGGCACTGGTCAGCTCGCGCGCGTGAGCGATTTCGTAGTGGCGGGCAAGACCGGCACCGCGCAGATGGTGAATCCTACGACCGGAGGTTACTACCAGAGCCGGCTGGTCGCTTCGTTCGTCGGTTTTCTGCCGGCCGACGATCCGCGCCTGGTGATCCTGGTCGTCCTCTACGATGTCGCTCATGGACACTTCGGTGGATTGACCGCCGCTCCCGTATTCAGCGAGATCGCTTCCGGTGCGCTGAGCGACCTGAATGTGGTGTCGAGCACGCCGCACTACGACAGCGCGAGCCTGCTGCCAGTCGCGCAAACGGAGAACAACGATTTCCGCGACGATTCGATCGGCCGGGCACAGCCATACAATGGACGTGCAGGGTTGGAGCTTGACGGCGACGACTCGACGGCCGCAGCTCTAATTGCCGAAGATCGGATTCCGGATTTCAGGGGACTCAGCCTCCGGCGCGCCTTTGCGCTCGCCGCGCGGCGCCATCTCGACCTCGAGGTTGAAGGCGACGGCTACGTCGTTGCACAGCGGCCGGCGCCCGGTGGGGCGGCGACGGGTACCGGCAGCGTGAGCTTGTGGCTCGCGCCGGTGGTCGCCGATGCGGACGAGGCGGGATCTTTGAGAAATGTTTCCACGCATGGCCATCAAGCGGCGCCGGCGCACCCCCCTGTGCCGGCGCCGCGCCATGCACCTCGGGTGCGCAAACGATGAAGCTCGCCGAACTGGTCGCGGGCGAACCCGGTCTCCGCGTGTGGGGGGACGTGGGGGTAGAAGTCGCGGGGCTCAGCTACGACTCGCGACGGGTAAGGACGGGCGATCTTTTCTTTTCGTTGGCGCGAGATCGCGAGCAGGCCCGTGCCAACATTGATGATGCATTGAGCCGCGGGGCGCGCGTGGTGGTGAGGAATGATGGGGATGGTGAGACCGCGCGCCCCGCGGTTACTGTTGTCCAGTGCGAGCGGCCGCGCCGGCTGATGGGCGCGGCCGCCTCGCGTTTCTTCGACGCCCCAAGCCGTCGGCTCGAGCTGGTCGGCGTGACCGGTACCAGTGGGAAGACCACTACCGCCTACATGCTGGCCTCGATTTTCGAGGCGGCTGGCGCGCCGCCAGGGATCATCGGCACGATCGGGATCTTCGTCGGCGCACAAAAAATCTATAGCGGCCTGACGACGCCAGAGTCGCTCGACTTCGAGTCCGCGCTGGCGGAAATGGAGCGCGCGGGCGTGCGGCGCGTGGCGGCGGAGATCTCGTCGATCGGCCTTGCCGAGGAACGCGTCGAGCGGCTCAGCTTTCGGGCCTGCGTCTTCACCAACCTCGGCCGCGACCATCTCGACTACCACGGCACGCAGGAGAAATACTTCGACGCCAAGCTTCGGCTGTTCGCCGACCTGCTGCCGAACAGCACCTGGCCTGACCCGGTCGCGGTGGTGGGCGGCGACGATCCCTTCGGACGCCGCGTACTCGACGCGATCAAGGCCCGCCAAATCCGCAAAGTCAGCTTCGGGCTGGGGCGTGGGCTCGACGTTCATCCGTTGAGTTACAGCGCCGGCACCGACGGCATTCGCGCCTCGATCGCGGCGCTCGGCAAGCGAATCGAAGTGCGCTCGCCGCTGCTCGGCGAGATCAACCTGCTCAACATTCTCGGCGCCTCCGCTGTGTCGGTGGCCCTGGGCATCGAAACGGATGTGGTCGCGGAAGGGTTGCGGCGATGCCTAGGGGCCCCCGGCAGACTGGAGGCGGTGCCTGGTCCGCCCGGCGTGACGGTGCTGGTCGACTACGCGCACAAGCCCGACGCGCTCGAGCGCGGTGCTGCGCGCATTGCGCGGGCTCAAGCCGCGGCGTGTGGTGTGTGTCTTCGGGTGCGGTGGCGATCGCGACCGCGGCAAGCGTCCATTGATGGGCGGGATCGCGGGACGGATGGCGGATCTCGCGATCCTCACCTCCGACAATCCGCGCAGCGAAGATCCGCTGGCGATTATCGCGGAGGTCGAGGCTGGCCTGCGCAGCGAGGGCCTTCGCCGTATAGCGCCGGCAGACGCGGGCGATGCGCCGGGGTACCTGGTCGAACCCGATCGGCGTGCGGCGATCGCGCTTGGACTTGAGGTGGCGGCGCCCGGCGACATCGTGCTGATCGCGGGCAAGGGACATGAGGACTATCAGCTCGTCGCCGGACGGCGGCTGGATTTCGATGACCGCGCGGTGGTGCGCGAACTGGTAGCTGAGCGCGCGCACGCACGGGGTGCATAGCGCGTAGTAAGGCGGGGGTTGTGGCTGGCGTCCTGTGGGAGGCCTTCGGTCGGACGGTGGATGGGTGGTGTTGGGGTGGCCGATCGAAGGCTTGCCTTGGGATTCCAGGCTGCGAAGGATCCGGGGGAATGGCATCGCTGCGCGGCGCTCCACGCGCGGCCGGCCGACCTGAAGTCGCCCAGCATGGGCGCACAGTCAAGCCGCGGTTATCGGCGGGCCCAGCTTGCGTCCCAGCGGCCGCGGCTCGCACACTCGAAGACGGATTTGCCCGATGTTGTATCTTCTGCTCTATCCGCTGCACGCGCACTATGTGGGCTTCAACGTCCTGCGCTACGAAACCTTCCGCTCCGTGCTGGCGGGGCTCGCGGCGCTAGCGCTGGCTCTGGGAGCGGGTCCGAGCCTGATTCAGCGCTTTCGCGCGGCGCATATCGGACAGACGATTCGCATCGAAGTTCCGCAAAGCCATCAGAAAAAGGCTGGCACGCCGACGATGGGCGGCCTGCTCATCCTCAGCACCGCGCTCGTCGCGACCATCCTGTTCGCTGACCTTACCGATCCATACGTGTGGCTGGCGATCCTGGTGACCGTGGCCTTCGGCGCGATCGGCTTCACTGACGATCTGTTAAAACTGCGTCGCGGCAAGGGGCAGGGCCTAAGCGGTCCGCAGAAGCTGTTGTGGCAATTCGCCTGTGCCTTTATCGCATCTTTCGTGCTGTTCGTTGCGCTGCGCTTCGACACCACGCTCACCGTTCCATTCTTCAAGAACCTGCATCCGAGTCTTCCGCGATGGCTTTACGTGCTGTTCGCGATGTTCGTGATGGTGGCGTGTTCCAACGCGGTCAACGTGACGGACGGCCTCGACGGCCTTGCGATCGGCCCCGTGATGACCGTCGCGTTCTGCTATTGGACTTTCACTTACGTCGCCGGCAATCTGAAATTCTCGACCTACCTCGATATCCCGCACGTGGTGGGCGCGGGCGAGCTCGCGATTTTCTGCGCATCTCTTATCGCCGCGTCGTTGGGCTTCCTGTGGTACAACGCCTATCCGGCTTCGATGATGATGGGCGATGTCGGCGCGCTCGGTCTCGGTGGCGCGCTGGGCATCGTCGCCGTGCTCGCCAAGCAGGAACTGGTGCTGCCGATTGCGGGTGGCGTTTTCGTCATCGAGGCCGGTTCGGTTATCCTTCAGCGCTACTACTATAAGGCGACGCATCGGCGCTTTTTCCGGATGGCGCCGCTGCATCATCACTTCGAACTCGGCGGATGGCCAGAAACCCAGGTGGTGGTGCGGTTCTGGATAATTTCGATTGTTTGCGGGCTAGTCGCGCTCAGCACACTCAAGTTGCGCTGAGGAAACGGGCATCAAGGATACGCCGGCTTTTTTAGATGGATCTTGCGGGCAAACGCGTGATGGTAATCGGACTCGGCGTAAGCGGACTCGCCGCCGCGCGCTTGCTGGCCACGTGCGGCGCGCGCCTGGTGATGACCGATCTGCGCACCGATTTTCTCGGTGACCCTCACCGCGAAGCTTGCGCCGGAGCGGACCGCGCAGTGATGCCGCCGGGTGAGATCCATCTCGGCGCCGAAGACCCGGCCTGGCTCGAGGGCGTCGACCTGGTGGTCGTGAGTCCGGGTGTTCCGCCGAGCTCGCGCCTGCTGCACGAAGCCGACCGCCGGCGAATCCCGGTCATCGGCGAGTTGGAACTGGGCAGCCGGTTCGTCGCCGCGCCGATCGTCGCGGTCACCGGCACCAACGGCAAGAGCACGGTGACCACGCTTATCGGCGAAATTTTCAAGGCCGCGGGACAACGCGTATTTGTCGGCGGTAATCTCGGCAAGCCGCTGGCCGAGGCGGCCGGAGCACAGTTCGACGTGGTGGTGGCCGAGGTCTCGAGCTATCAGCTCGAACGCACTGAGCATTTCAAGCCGCACGTCGGAGTTTACCTGAACCTCGCCGAGGACCATCTCGATCGCTACCGCGACCTCGACGATTACGGCCGCGCCAAGGCGCGTCTGTTTCGCCTGCAGGACCGCTACGACTGGGCGATTTTGAACCGCGATGATCCGCGGGTGTGGTTTTTGCGGACTAGTCTTTCCGCGCAGATATTAAGCTTCGGCCTGGGGCCGGCCGAGTTCACGCCCGCGATTGGTTACGACCGCGGCGATCTGATCTTCGACATTCGCACGCGTCACGGGCGCATCAGTCTCAAGCGCATGCGGCTCGCGGGCCGGCACAATATTGCCAATGCGATGGCGGCGGCGGCCGCCGCGCTGGTGAGCGGTATCGAGCCGCGCGTGATCGAGGCGGCGCTCGCGGATTTCGCCGGCCTGCCGCATCGTATGGAATTCGTCGCCGTGCGCTCCGGCGTGACATACATCGATGATTCCAAAGGGACCAACGTGGCCTCGGTGGTCGAGGCGCTGGCGGCCGTGCCCGCGCCGGTCATTCTGATTGCCGGAGGGATGGACAAAGGCGGCGATTATGCGCCGTTGCGCGAGCCGCTCAGCGAGAAAGTGCGGCTGCTGATTTTAATCGGCGCTGCGCGCGACGCGATGCGCGCGGCGCTGGACGGTGCAACCGAAATCGAACTCGTGCAAACCCTGCAGGAGGCGGTCCGCTGTGCCGCCGCGGCCGCGCGCCGCGGCGACACGGTGCTGCTCTCGCCAGCCTGCTCGAGTTTCGATCAGTTCAGGAACTATGCGGAGCGCGGGCGAATATTTCAGGAGCTGGTTCGGGCGCTTTGAGTCGGTCGCCCGGCCGCAACTCGACCCCTGGCTGTACCTGCCGGCGGGGGCGTTGGCGGTGCTCGGCCTGCTGATGGTGCTCAACACCACCTATTTCCTGGGAATCGAGAAAACCGGTGACGCGTTTCACTTCTTCAAGCTCCAGCTCTGCCATATCGGGGCCGGGCTTGCGGTGCTCGCGCTGCTTTCGCAACTGTCGCTCCGCGGATTGCGCCGGCTGGTATTGCCGCTGATGGTGGTGGCGCTGTTGATGCTGCTGGCGCTATGGATTCCCGGGCTCGGCGTGATGCGCGGGGGCGCGCGCCGCTGGCTCAGACTCGGGCCGCTGCTCGCGGAGCCTTCGGAGCTGGCCAAGTTCGCCATAGTGTTTTTCCTGGCGGATTTCCTGAGCCGCCGCCAGGAGCGGATGGTCGTGTTCGCGAGCGGACCGCTCCCCGCCTTCATCGCGGTGGGCCCGCTCGCGCTGCTGATCCTGAAGCAGCCGGATTTCGGCAACACGGTGATGGTGGTGATGCTGTTGTTCGCGATGCTTTATGCGGCAGGCGCGCGGCTGAAGCATCTGGGCGCGGCCGGCGGCGGCGCGCTTGCCGTGCTGGCCCTGCAAGCAGTAGCAAAACCCTACAGGATGCGTCGCCTAAGCGCGTTTCTCGATCCATGGCAGACCGCTCGCGGCGCCGGCTTCCAGCTCATCCAGTCCTTCATCGCGCTCGGCGCGGGCGGCGGATGGGGCGTTGGCCTGGGCGCCGGACGACAGAAGATGTTCTATCTGCCGCAGGCCCATACCGATTTCGTCTTCGCCGTGGTTGGCGAGGAGTTTGGCTTGCTCGGCGCGATCGTCGTGCTCCTGCTGTTCGGCGCGATCCTGATTCGCGGGATGCGGGTCGCGCATGAAGAGCCTGACCCGTTCGCGAGCCTGCTCGCGGTCGGCCTGACCGCGCTGCTCACACTGCAGGCGCTGGTCAACATGGCGGTGGTGATCGGTTTAGTGCCGACCAAGGGCCTGCCGCTGCCATTTCTGAGCTACGGCGGGACGGCGATGGTGATGGCGATGGCCGCGATGGGGACGCTGCTCGCTTTGGCGCGCAGGCCGGCGGTGCGATGAAAGTGATAATCGCGGGCGGCGGTACCGGTGGACATCTTTTCCCCGCAGTGGCTGTGGGCGAGGCGATGCTGCGTCAGCAACCGGCAACCGAAGTGCTGTTCGTCGGTACCACGGCGGGTTTGGAAGCTCGATGGATGCCGCGCAGTGGGCTGCGCTACGAGTTATTCCAGGTCCACGGAATCCGTGGCCATCGTTTGGTCGAGCGGCTGAGGGCGGTGGGTGAATTTGCCGCGGCGCTCAGGCGGGCGCGCGGCTTGCTCGGCTCGTTCGGCGCCGATTTGGTGCTCGGGGCGGGCGGCTATGCGTCTGCGCCGATGGCGATGGCGGCGATTATGTCGCGCACGCCGCTGGTCCTTATGGAAGAGAACACCCGGCCCGGTTTAGCGAACCGGATGCTCTGGCGCTTCGCCAGAAAAGTCTGTGTTGGATTCCACGAGGCGAAGCTGCTTCTTAATTCGCCTAAAGTGGTGGTAAGCGGCAATCCAGTGCGTTTTAATATGGAAGCATCACCTCTGAAGCTGCACGAGCCGCTGCAAATCCTTGTTTTAGGCGGATCGACAGGTGCACATCGTCTCAACGAAGGCGTAATGGCTGCCTTGAGAAATCTCCGAGAAACTGTTATAAAATTTGCTCTGGTCCATCAGACGGGGGAAACCGACGTGGGGCTGGTGAAGGGTGGGTACGCGGCGCTCGGCTGCCAGGCGCAAGTGGTGCCGTTTATCGACGATATGGCGGCGGCGCTTGCGCGTGCCGACCTGCTGGTGGCGCGCTCCGGCGCGATGACCGTTTCCGAAGTCGCGCTCGCCGGCCGCCCCGCGGTTTTCGTTCCCTATCCGTTCCATCGCGACCGTCAACAGGAGCTCAACGCCCGGGTGCTCGAGCGGCGCGGCGCCGCGGTGATCGTTCGGGACGACGAGCGGCTGGGCGAAAATCTCGCCACGGCCTTGTGCGAGCTAATCCACGATCCTGAACGGCTCGTGCGGATGGGCGCGGCGGCGCTCACTGCCGCGAAGCCCGAGGCCGCGCGGACGATCGCCGAGCTATGTTTCGAGGTTGGTTCCCAAAAGCGCGCAGCCGCGTGCGGGACCGCGCAGCCACCTGCAGGAGTGCCCACCCGTAATGAGTGAAGCACTCGCCAGAGGATTGCTCAGCCGTCAGCGCCGGCTGCATTTCATAGGCGTCGGCGGCGCCGGCATGAGCGGCATCGCGGAGCTGTCGCTGCGGCTAGGCTTCGCGGTGAGCGGATGCGACCAGCATCTGGGACCAATCACCGAACGGCTCGCCGCGCTAGGGATGCGAATCTTCCAGGGCCATCATCCTGATCATTTGGCTGATCATCTCGCTGATCCGGACGCCGATCGCCTTGCCGATCACATCGCGATCACAGCTGGATGCCGTAGTTATTTCCTCTGCCGTGAAGTTTTCCAATCCCGAAGTTGCGCGCGCCCGCGCGCTGCAAATTCCAGTAATCGCGCGTGCCGAAATGCTCGGTGAGTTGTTGCGCATGGTGCGCCTGGGCGTGGCGGTGGCAGGAACTCATGGCAAGACCACCACCACGTCGCTGGTCGGGCTCATCCTGGAGGAAGCAGGGCTCGATCCGACCGTCGCGGTGGGCGGCAACCTGCGCGCGCGCGGTACCAATGTGCGCCTGGGCGGCGGCGACTACATGGTCGCCGAGGCCGACGAGAGCGACGCTTCCTTCCTGCTTTTGCTTCCGACCATTGCGGTCGTAACCAATATCGATCCCGAGCATCTCGACCATTACGGCACGATGGAGAGGGTGCGCGAGGCCTATCTCCACTTCATCAACCGCGTACCGTTCTACGGCCTGGCCGTGCTGGGTATCGACAGCGTCAACGTGCGCGGGCTGCTCGGGTCGGTGCGCAAGCCAGTGCTGACCTACGGCGTCGCGCCAGACGCCGAGTTGCGCGCCGACAATATCGTGATCGACGGCCTGTCGACGCGCTTCACGGTGGTCCGCGCCGGCCGCGTGCTGGGCGTGATCGAGGTGCCGACGCCGGGTCGTCATGTCGCGCTCAATGCGCTGGCGGCCGTAGGCGTCGCGCTCGCCATTGGGGTGGAGTTCGCGGTGGCGGCGCGCGCACTGGCCGCGTTTTCGGGCATCAGCCGGCGTTTCGAGATTAAGGGCGAGGCTGCGGGACGGATCGTGCTCGACGACTATGCGCATCATCCGGCGGAAGTTCGCGCGACGCTGAGCGCAGCGCGCGCAGCCTTCAAGCGGCGCGTGGTGGTTATATTCCAGCCCCATCGCTACACCCGGTTGCGCGACCTGTTCGACGATTTTCTCGGCGCCTTCGACGACGCCGATGTGCTTTATCTCTGCGAAGTCTATTCGGCGGGCGAAGAGCCGCTGGCCGAGGTTTCAGCGCGCCGGCTCTATGAAGCGCTGCGCGCGCGTGGTCATCTCGACGTGCGATACCTTGGCGACGAGCCCGATCCAGTAGCGCGAATCGCTGCGGACACGATGGCGGGCGATTTGCTCGTGACTCTCGGCGCCGGTGACGTTTACCATCTCGGCGAAGGCGTACTGCAAAACCTTGGCTACGCGACGAAGACTCATGAGTCGGCTTGAACAGGAATTACGCGCCCGTTTTGGCGCGCGGCTTAAGACCGGCGCGCCGCTGGCCGAGCTTACCTCGTTTCGGATAGGCGGCCCTGCCGACGTGCTGCTCGCGGTCGAGAACGAGGACGAGTTGCGTGCCGCGATGGCGGCAGCGTGGTGCGAGCGGGTGCCGGCGTTCTGTCTCGGTGCGGGCACCAATCTGCTGGTCAGCGATCGCGGCGTGCGCGGGCTGGTGGTTCACCTGGGCGCGGGCTTTACGCGGTTGGAGTTCGATGAGTTGCAGGTGCGTGCAGGAGCGGCCGCACAATTCGGCATGCTGGTCCACGAGGCGATCGAGCGCGGACTTATGGGGCTTGAGTTCGGCGAGGGCATCCCGGGCAGTGTCGGCGGCGGACTGGTGATGAACGCGGGCGCGTTCGGCGGCGAGATCGCACGGGTGGTGCGGACGGTGCACGGAGTCGATGAGCGGGGCCAGGCGCTCGCGCTCAGCGGCGCCGAGGTCAAATTCTCGTATCGCCGCACCGAGTTGCCGCCGCGCTTTGTCATCACGCGGGTGGATTTCGAGCTCGAACGCGGCGACCGCGAACAGTTGCGCGCACGGGTCGCCGAGCTCAAAGCCAAGCGAGCCGCGCGTCAGCCGCGCGGGCTGCCCAATGCGGGTTCGATTTTCAAAAATCCGCCGGGCAATTTTGCCGGGCGGCTGCTCGAAAGCGCCGGACTTAAAGGCGCGCGCCTCGGGGCGGCGGCATTTTCCGCCGACCACGCGAATTTCATCGTCAATCTCGGCGGCGCGCGCGCCGAGGATGTGCGGGCGCTGATCGAGCTCGCCCGAAGCCGAGTCAAGGAACAAAGCGGAGTGGCTCTGGAAGCCGAAGTACGGATGGTTGGAGAATGGTGACGAACAAGCGCTGATTTGCGAGAGACGGTGGCGGAAGAGGTGGGGCGGTAGTGGCGAAGCGGGCGGCAGCGAAGCGGAGCAAGGGGCCAGCGGCCTCGGTAGCCAGGAGTTCCTGGGGCTGGTCGAGCAAGGCGCTGGGCCTGGTGCTATGCGCGTTCTTCGTTCTCGGCATGGCGACGGGCCTTAGCCAGGCAGGCCGCGTGCTCGCGAAGCGGGCGCGCGTGACGCTGGCTTCCTACTGGGCCGAAGCAACCGGAACATTTGCCCAGTGGCGTGAGCAATCGACCGAGAGCGCGATGCTCGCGCCGCTGCCGAGCATCGCGGCGGGCGACGCGGTCGCGCTGGTCGAGCGCCGCGACGGTTTCTACGAGCTTTTCTCCGAGGGCGAGCTGCGCGGACCGCTAGCGCCGTCGCGCGCGGGCAATCTGCCAATTCTTAGCGGCGCTGCTATGCAGGCGGCGGGCGCGTCGGACCTCGTGCGCTACGCGTCCACTCTGGTGCGCTCCGAGGTGGCACTCTCGGGGTTGGTCTCCGAGATGCGGGTGGATGACGACGGGACGGTGTCGCTTTTTCTGGATCGCTCGCACATCGAGTTGCGAGTGGACCTCGATGGCGCGCCGGCTCAACTCAAGCGGGCGACGGAAGTTCTCGGCCAATGGCGCGGCCACGAGGCGTCGGTCGCGATGATCGATATGACCACGCCGGGGCAGGCGGTGATGCGCCTGCGCGGAATGGCGCCGTTTGCTGTTGCGCAGAGAGTTGGTGCGGTGCGTCGCGTTGCCGAGCGGACCCGCGTGGGCGGCGGCATGCGCGTGGGCGGGGGCGGGCGTAGATGAGGAACGTGCTGACAGCGTTGGACGTCGGGACGAGCAAGGTGTGCGCGCTCGTCGCCGAGCAAGTGCCCGAGGGCGGTGGCGCGACCGTGCTCGGCTACGGCGTGGCGCCCTGCACCGGATTGCGCAAGGGCGTGGTGGTGAACATCGAAGCGACGGTCGAGGCGATTCGCGCCGCAGTGGCCGAGGCCGAAAAAACTTCTGGCGTGCGAGTGGGAGCGGCGGTGGTGGGGGAGGCCGGTGCCCACGTCCGCGGGCTAAACAGTCACGGTATCGTCGCGGTCCGTGGCGGCGAGGTGAGCGCGCGCGACGTCGAGCGCGTGATCGACGCAGCGCGGGCGGTCGCGATTCCGCTCGACCGCCAGGTGTTGCACATCCTGCCGCAGCAGTTCGCGGTCGATGATCAGGAGGGCGTGCGCGACCCGGTCGGGATGGCCGGGGTGCGCCTGGAAGCGCGCATCCATATCGTCACCGCGGCGCAGAGCTACGGCCAGAATCTGACCAAGTGTTGCGAGCGCGCCAACCTCACGCCGCTTGAGATCGTTTTCGAGCCGCTCGCTTCGGCCGACGCGGCGCTGTTTCCCGAGGAGCGCGAGTTGGGCGTGGCGCTGCTCGATATCGGGGGCGGCACCACCGACATCGTGGTTTTTCATGGCGGCGCTGCGATGCATACGGCGGTGCTGCCGCTCGGCGGCAATCATTTGACCAGCGACGTCGCGGCGGGCTTGCGTACGCCGCTGCACGAGGCCGAGCGGCTGAAAATAAGTTATGGCGTGGCGACCAATTCCGTGGTGGGACGCGATCAAACCGTGCAGGTGCCCGGCGTGGGCGGACGCCAGCCGCGGGTGATCGCACGTCGGATTCTGGGCGAGATTATCGAGCCGCGGATGGAGGAGATTTTCACCATGGCGCAGCGCGAAATCATGCGCTCGGGCGTGGCCGACAGCCTCGCCTCGGGCCTGGTACTGGTGGGCGGTTCCTCGCTGCTCCAGGGGACGTTGGAGCTGGCGGAACGAATTTTGGGCTGCCCGTGCGCCGCGGTCTGCCGATCAACCTGAAGGGAATGCCCGAGGAACTGATGAAGCCCGCGTACACGACCGCTGCGGGACTGCTGCTGCATGCGGCCGGGGCGACGGGTGCGACCAGCAATGGAACGATGAGGGGAGGGCGGCTGATTCGGCTGCGCTCACTCGTTTCGGATTGGATGAGAGACTTTTTTTAACCGGTTGGAATGACAAATGGGTTTTCAGCGGATCGCTGGAGGCTGTGGAGGAGGATGAAGGTAATGATTGAACTGGTGGATTCCCCGGATCCCGGGGCGCGGATAAAGGTAATCGGGGCGGGCGGATGTGGCGGCAACGCGGTCAGCCATATGATCAAGCAGGGGTTGCACGGCGTCGATTTCATCGCCGTCAACACCGACAGCCAGGCGCTGGCCAACAGCACTGCGCCGATGCGCATGCAGATAGGCTCGGTGCTGACGCGCGGTCGCGGCACGGGCGGCAATCCCGAGATCGGTCGCAAGGCCGCGCTCGAGGACGAGGAACGGTTGCGCGAGGTGCTCAAGGAGGCAGAGATGGTGTTCGTCACCGCGGGGATGGGCGGCGGTACGGGTACCGGCTCGGCTCCGATCCTCGCGCGCATCGCTCGCGAGAGCGGCGCCTTGACGGTCGGCGTGGTCACCAAGCCGTTTCAGTTCGAGGGCAGCCGCCGGATGTCGCAGGCCGACGAGGGCTTGCGCGAGCTGAAGGACGCGGTCGACACGCTAATCACGATCCCCAACCAGCGCCTGCTCTCGATCGCGAGCCGCACCACGTCGTTACGCGAGGCCTTCCAGAAGGCCGACGATGTCCTTCTCCAGGCCGTGCGCGGCATCTCGGAGCTGGTCACCGTGCACGGGCTCATCAACCTGGATTTTGCCGATGTGCGCTCGATTATGGCGGAGATGGGTCTGGCGATGATGGGTGCGGCGAGCTCGACCGGCGAGAACCGCGCGGTCGAGGCGGCGCAGCGCGCGATCTCGAGCCCACTGCTTGAGGACGTTTCGATCAAGGGTGCGCGCGGCCTCCTGATAAACGTCACCGGCGGTACCGATATGTCGCTGTACGAAGTGACCGAGGCGGCGAGCCTGATCCAGGAAGAGGCGCACGAGGACGCTAACATCATCTTCGGCGCGGTGATCGATGAAAGGTTGGCGGACGAAATCCGCATAACTGTAATCGCGACCGGATTCGGCGATCTGGCGACGCGCTACAGCCCGCGGTATTCGTCTTCGGGCGCGCCCATCACGGCGCCAATTCAGGCGGCCGCGACGAGGCCCGTCGATCCCGCGACCGTGCATCCCACCGCGCCCACCCTGCCGCCACCGCCACCGCAGCAGCGGACGTTTGGCAGCAAGCCGGTGCGCCGGATGGGGATGATCGTTGACGATGGCCTCGACATTCCGGCGTTCAAACGGCGCGGCGCGGATCCTCACGCCATGATGGAGCGGTCCGAACCCAGCGAGCTAGGCGAGCAAGACGACAAGCTCGACATTCCGACCTTTCTGCGCAAGCACTTGGAGTAGGGGAAGGAGAAAGCGAGGAGCGGAGACACAGGCGAGTGACGCCGCAACGCCGTCACGCCTCGCGGTGGGCGTTTTGCGCGACGGAACTAGTGTGCGCAAGGGGCGCGCGCATCCGTCGCTCTTCTCTTGTACCTCGACGTACGCGCTGCGTTCTGCAATATCAGTCGATCTCGGCGAGGCCGAGTTCGAGCTCGGATCGTGCGGTGCGCAGCGGGAGTATGATGAAGAACCCGGCGACGCAGGCACACCCGGCGAAAGCCGCGGCCCATAGATAACTGCCGGAGCGATCAATCACGAGACCGGCCAGCGGCGGGCCCACCAGAGCGCTTATCGCAGAGCTGGTGTAGAGCGTTCCGAGCATCGCGCCCAGGCCCTGGACGCCGAACAACTCCGCCACCACCGCCGGCGCGAGCGCGACCACTCCGCCGTACGCGCCCCCCATCGCGAGTGCGAAAACCAATAGCCATACGTAGCCGGTGTTCACGATCCACAAAGCGTAACTCAGCCCGAGCGTGAGCGTGCACAGCTTGTAGAGCCACATGATTCCTATTCGGTCCGCCATCACGCCAAGCCCCATCCTTCCCACCACACTAGCGCCGCCGATAATTCCGACCAGCGTTGCGGCGGCGACCCGGCTCACGCCCTGGTGTTGCGCAAATTCAGGCAGGTAGACGAACGGGACGTAAATCGCGATCGAAGAGAGGAGCGAGGAAACCCAGAGCATCGCGAAGTTCGGCGTAAGTACCGCGGCGGAAAGGTGCGGCCGCGCGGCATGCAGATGGATCGGCGGCGGCTCGACCATCAGCGCGCAGATGACGAGAATGATTGCGCTCGCCACGCCGAGGATCACGTAGGTCTCACGCCATCCATAGCGCTCGATCAGCGCGGCGGCCACCGGAGCCATCGCCAGCGTTCCGCATCCGATTCCCGCCACCGAGATTCCGAGCGCCGTGTTGCGCCAGCGCGCAAACCATCCGCCGACTACCGAGACCATCGGCACGTAACAGCACGCTCCGCCAAGCCCCACACCGAGTCCGTAGGTCAGGTATCCCATCCATAGACGGTCTATGCGCGAGGTCAGGATAAGCCCGGTGCCGATGAAGAATGCGGCGGCCAGCAGCACCGGGCGTGGTCCGTAGCGGTCGCTCAAATGGCCGGCCGGCGCACCGAGCGCGTTGTAGATGCCTGCCGTAATTGAGAACACGGCGGCGGTGGGCATACGGCTTGCGCCGAATTCCAGGCCCATCGGGCGAAAAAAAGCGCCGAAGCTGTAAGCCACGCCGAACAGCGTGAAGCACGACATGAACGCGGTCGCGACCGTTATCCAGGCGCGCGGCGAATCGATTTGAGCGGAGCGGAGCTGCTGCATCAGGCGCCGGCATGCAGCTTGATAAGCTCGAGCGTCACCTCGGCGGTCGCCACCATGTCCCGCACGTCGAGCCATTCGCGCACCGTGTGGATGTCGCGCATGCCAGTGCCCAGGTTGGCGACCACCAGTCCGCGCTGATTGAAAATGTTGGCGTCGCATCCGCCGCCCGTTGCGTGGGGCTTGACCTCGCGGCCGAGCCGGCGCGCGGCCTCGATCACCTTGCGCACGATCGGTGCGTCCTCGGGCACGTTCATCGCGCCGTAGGAGGGGACGCTGCGATATTCCAACTCGGCCCGAATCGGTTTGCCGTCGACCATTACGGTTGCGCGGTCCACCGCTTGCTTGAAGCATGCGATCATATGTTCGACCTGGTCGGTCAGCTTGCGCGGGTCGTTCGAGCGCGCCTCGCCCCGCACCACGACTTCGTTGGGCACGATGTTGCCGGCGCGTCCGCCCTGGATGGTGCCGAGGTTGGCGGTCGTCTCATCGTCGATTCGCCCCAGGCGCATCGCGGCGATTGCTTCGGCGGCGATCTTGATCGCCGAAAGCCCACGCTCCGGGGCCATCCCGGCGTGCGCCTCGAGTCCGCGGACGGTGAAGCGCAGGCCCTGCGCACCCGCCGCGCGCACGAACAGGTAGCCGGGCGAGTCGCTGTCGAACACCAGCCCCTCGCGCGCGCGCAACAAACTGAGGTCGAGATTTCGCGCACCCTGCAGGCCAATCTCCTCGCACACCGTGAACACGATGTCGATCGGTCCGTGCGCGATGCCTTGCTCGCGCAGCTGATGCAGTACCTCGCAGATGATCGCGCATCCCGACTTGTCGTCACCGCCGAGCACGGTAGTGCCGTCGGTGCGTATGATGTCGCCGTCAACCACCGGCTTCACGCCTTCGCCGGGAACGACGGTGTCCATGTGGGCGCACAAAAGCAGCGGTGCCACGCCCTCGCAATTACCCTCGAGATGGCCGATCAGATTGCCGCAGTTGCCGCGGACTTTCTCGGCGGTGCTATCGAAACGGCAGCTAAGGCCCGCGCCCTCCAGTTCGCGTACGAGCCGGAGTGCGACGTCACGTTCGCGGCGCGAGAGCGAGTCGATCTGGACGAGTTCGAGGAATAGTTCTTTTAGCCGAGCGTGGTTGATTGCCGCCATGAGCATTTGTACCCCGAGCGGCGCCGCGCTTTCCAGATTGTCGTCTACTCCTCCCGGCCCCGCCATGTCCGAAAAAGGCGCCCATCAACTTCATCTGGCGTTTGGTATGTGCGATGACTAAGCTTCTTCGCGCGACCTAAAAGCTTCGCCACGTGAAAGCCCTCGTTCCTTCATAATCGCGAAAAACACTGGCACCAATATGAGGACGTGAATGGTCGAAGTGACCATTCCGCCCACGATGGGCGCCGCGATTGGCTTCATCACGTCTGAACCGATTCCCGACTCCCACAGAATCGGAACGAGACTCAGCATCACGACTGCCACGGTCATCAGCTTTGGTCGAAGCCGCTGCACTGCGCCTTCGATCACCGCCAGCTCGATCTCTTGATGAGTTAGCGCGCCGGCGGCGATATGACGATTCAGCGCTTCGTGAAGATAGATGACCATGACGACGCCGGTTTCGACGGCGATTCCAAACAACGCGATATACCCAACCCACACGGCGACGCTGAAGTTGAAGCCCATAATGTACTGGAGCAACAGTCCGCCCGTCATGGCGTAAACCGTGGGAAGTATCAGTACGATCGCCTCAGTCGCGGAGCGGAAAAGCATGTAGAGCAGCACAAAGATCAGGCCGAAAACGATCGGCAGGATGACCGTCAAGCGCTTTCGCGCGCGCAACTGGAACTCATACTCTCCCGACCATTTCAGGGTATATCCGGCGGGCAGATGTAGCTGCCGATCGAGCACCTTCTGCGCCTTGTCTACGTAAGTGCCGTAATCTGAGGTTGCGAGATCGACATAGACGTAGCCGGTCAGTAGTCCGTCTTCGTCACGAATCATCGATGGCCCGTGACTCAGGTTGATGCGAGCGACCTCGCCGAGTGGGAGCTGCGCTCCAGTCGGTGTCATGATCAATATTCGGCTAAGTGCATTCAGGTCGTTTCGATAGTCCGCAAGATAGCGGACATTGATCGAGTAGCGCTCGCGACCCTCGACAGTAGTCGCGATATTCTCGCCGCCCATCGCGGAGCCGACCGCGCGCTGAACGTCTCCGACCGTCAGGCCGTATCTCGCGGCGACGGAACGGTCGACATCAATGTTGATGTAGAACCCTTGAGAGACTCGTTCGGCGAAAATTCCGCGTGTGCCGGGCACCGACCCCAGGAGCTCCTCGATCTGAGAACCAATGTGCTGAATCCGGTCGACCTCGGGACCCTGAATTTTGAGTCCGACGGGAGTTTTGATTCCAGTCAATTCCATGTCGAGCCGGTTCTCGACCGGCATCGTCCACGAATTGGACAAACCTGGGAAGTGCAGCCGACTATCCATCTCGGCAATGAGTTGGTCGTAGGTCATGCCCTTTCGCCATTGCCCGCGGGGCTTGAGCATGATCGTCGTGTCGTACATGTCCAGCGGTGCATTGTCGGTCGCGCTATCTGAGCGCCCAACGGAACCAAATACACTCTCGACCTCGGGAAACGAACGGATGATCTGATCCTGCTTCTGCATCAGGTTGACGGCAGACGTGATCGAAATGCCGGGAAGGGCGGTAGGCATGTAGAGACTTGATCCTTCATACAGCGGCGGCATGAACTGACTGCCGATTTTGAACAGCAGTGGAATCGTGAGCAGCAGGAAAATCAAATTGGCCGCGATCGTCAGCGCGCGATGACGCAGGCACCATCGGATTACTGGCAGATAAATGGCCTGGAAGAAGCGAGAGATGGGGTTTTCGTCCTCGGCGCTTAGGCGTTTACCGCGGATGAAGAGCACCATCAGCACCGGCACCACAGTGATCGCGAGAACCGAGGAGAAGGCAATCGCAAAGGACTTGGTGTAGGCGAGCGGCCGAAACATTCGTCCCTCCTGCGACTCGAGCAGGAACACTGGAAGGAACGAGACGACGATAATGATCAGCGAGAAGAAGATCGGCCTGCCGACCTGTTTCGCGGCCGATAACAGGACTCGCTGTCGTTCGCGTCCGGAAACCGACTCGCCTTTCAACGACGCCTGGTGCTGCATCTCCGAGAGATGCCGGTACCCGTTTTCGACCATCACGATCGAAGCGTCGACCAGCACACCTATCGCGAGCGCCAAACCGCCCAACGACATGATGTTGGAGCTGATTTGCAGATAGTACATCGGGATGAACGTTGCGATGACCGCGATCGGCAGCGTAAGGATCGGGATCAGCGCCGAACGCAGATGGAAGAGGAAAACGATGATCACGAGACTTACAATGATGGCCTCCTCGAGCAGGTCGCGTTTCAGGGTATTGATGGATTCCTGAATGAGACCAGAGCGATCGTAGCCGGCGACGATTTCAACGCCCGGCGGCATCGTCTTTTGAATCTGCGCAAGCTTTTGCTTGACCCCGTTGATTACAGTGAGGGCGTTCTGCCCATACCGCATCACGACGATACCGCCGACCGTCTCTCCGTCGCCGTTCCACTCAGCGGCGCCTTCGCGCAAGTCGGGTCCCAGACTGACCACACCTAAGTCTCTGATAAGCACTGGTGTGCCGTTGTTGGTTGCTACCGAAATGTCTTCTAGGTCCGCTATCGAATGAACGTAGCCGAGGCCGCGGATCATGTAATCCGCTCCCGACATCTCGAGGACGCGTCCACCAACTTCGCCGTTGCTGTCGCGGATTTTGTCGATCACCGTTTCCAGTGGGACCTTGAGCGCCAGCAACCGATTGGGATCGAGCTTGACTTGGTATTGCTTTACGAATCCCCCGATAGTGGCGACCTCCGAAACCCCCGGCACGGTCTCGAGCGCATAACGCACATTCCAATCCTGCAAGCTGCGCAGGTCAGCGAGACTGTTAGCGTGGCTCTTATCGACCAGCGCGTATTCGTACACCCATCCCGCACCAGTGGCGTCCGGGCCAATAGCGGGATTCACCCCAGTGGGAAGCTTGCCGGTTATCTGCTGCAGGTATTCCAGCACGCGGCTCCGTGCCCAGTAGATATCAGTGCCGTCCTCGAACACGACAAACACATATGAATCGTTGGGCATCGTCTGCGCGCGAACCGCCTTCACGTGCGGCGCGGCGAGCATCGCGGTGACAACAGGATAGGTCACCTGGTCCTCGATAAGATTGGGCGGCTGGCCCATCCATTGAGTATGGATGATCACCTGGACGTCGGAGATGTCCGGCAGAGCGTCGAGCGGGATTCGATTGAGAGACCAGATGCCCGCGATTACGAGCGCTAGCACGCCGAAGAACAGCAGGAAGCGGTTCGCATTACACCAGTCGATAGTTCTTTCGATCATGCTTCTTCCTCACATCGCCATGGAGCCGCTGACTGATACGTCCATCTGTTTGGTAGCGATCGGATGGCCGCTCTTTGACGCAGCGATCGTCAGGCTCCAGGTGCCACCGCTAGGCAGTTCGATATTCGCGGCGTACTTGCCGTTCCCCAGATCATCTAAAGTCCCTTGCGCATGCATCGCCGCCATTCCCATCGACGGCATCGCCGCCATGTAGAAGGACACCGTCACTTGCGCGCCTGAGATCGGCGCGCCCTTGGAATCGCGCAGCGTTACGATCGCCTTGTTGTGGCCGCGCGCGAGGGGATTGGGGTCACTCGTGAACTCGATGCTTACCTGCGGGACCGCCTCTTCCGCCAGTCCAGCAGCATTCGCTCCCACACCCGGCAGGGGCGGCACAAATGCCCCGGCGGCGGCCTGGAGTTGGCTTTCCGAGTCGATCAGAAAATTGGCCGAGTTGACGATCTGCTGACCCGGCGCCAGTCCCTTGAGCACGATGAATTCGTCGCCAACGTGCGGTCCCAACTCGACCTCGGCGGGCGTGAGATAGCCGTCACCGCGATCGATGAACGCGACGTTGTGCGTGCCCGTGCGCAGAACGGCGGTGTCCGGGATGACGGTTTGCACGCCCATCGTGAGGTCGAGCGCAACGTGCGCGAACATACCCGGTAGAAGCTGGCCTTTGAGGTTGTTGAACTCGCAGCGGACCTTGGCAGTGCGGGTCATCGGATCGATTTGCGGCTGGATGAAATCGACGCGTCCATCGAAGTTCGTTCCCGGATAGGTATCGACCGTAACCGTTGCAGGATCGCCGGGACGGACCTTTCCGATCTCATTCTGAAACACCGCTGCATAGATCCACACCTTCGACAGATTGGTGATCGTGAAAAGGCGGGTGTCCGGTTGCACGTACATATTGGGCAGCGCGTTGCGCTCGACGATGTATCCGCTCATCGGCGAATCGATCTCGATGGCGCGGCGGACAGTGCGCTCGCGTTCCAACCGCGCGATCTCGCGCGGCGCCACTCCCCAGAGCTTGAGACGCTCTGCGGCGGAGTCGACCAGCGATGACGCGTCGGTGGTTACATCCGCGACCGGGCTGTCCTTGACGCGCTTGCGGGCATCGACGGCGAGCAGGTATTCGTTCTCGGTGCTCACGAGATCCGGGCTATAAATCGTAAACAGCGGCTGGCCTCGCCGGACGAATTGATAGCGTCGAATTCGCGAACACTTGTTCGATCCATCCGGCGAAACGCGTTTGCACATAGCCTTGGAGTCGTTCGTCGGTCTCGATGCTCCCGGTGGTCTCGAGACGATCGCTTACGTCCTTTCGCGCCACGGTCGCGAACTTGAGCCCGATCAATTGCCGGCGCTCCGGCGTGATCCGGATTGGCGCAAGCTGGGAGTCAGCCCCGAAAACCATCGGCACCGCTGAGAACAGAAGGAATCCCAGCACCAGGGAGACTGTGCTGAGTCGCCATCGTAATGAGTTGTAATTCATCTTCGGTCACCGATTACCTGCTGGATTTTGGCGATCGCGATCTCGTGGTCGGCGAGGCTGCGGTAGTACTCCTGCCGCAGGTTCTGCAAATCGAGAACTGACGAAAGCAGCGTCTGGAAATCGACTTTGCCGACTCGATACGCCGCCAGCGCCGAGGCCTGCGACGTTTCGGCCTGCGGGATCAGACCATCGCGATAGATCGACATGATCCGCTCCGCGGTGCGCATCGCGACCAGGCTGCTTTCCGCAGCGGAGGAAACTTGCAGTTGAGTAGCCCGGGTCTGCGCGCGCGCAGACTCGGCTTCGAGCGCAGCCTGCTCGATCGCGGGCGTTTGCTTGCGCCAGAAGTAAAGCGGAATCTTCGCGCCCACATTCAGCATGTAGTAATCGCGAAATCCGGGGCCGGTTTTTTCGTACGAATAGCCGACCGTGAAGTCCGGCCAGTATCCCTGATGCGCAAGCTTCAACGCTTCCGCGCTGCGCGCTTCCATCGCTCGATCCGCGGCGAGGTCGGGGGAACCGCTACCGGCTAGCTGAGCGAGCTGCGATGAGTCGAGCTGCAGGTGCGTCGCTTCAATGTCGTTGATTTCGATATTGCGCGAATCGGGATCGCGCCCGAGTAGCCGTTTGAGTTCGAGCTGTTCCTGATCCTCCTCCTGATGGTGCATCGCATGCTCCTTCAATATCTCAGTGGTTTGTAGCTGCGCTTTGATCAGGTCCTGCTGCAGACCCTGCCCCACGCGATACTTCGTTTCGGCGATCTGCTGGATCTGTTGGAGCTCCTCCTGATTGCGATCGAGAATCGCCAGCGTCTTGGCGTGATAGAACAGCTCGAAATAGATCTCTTTTATCTTTTCTTCGACTTCACGCTGCGCGGATTCGTAACGATGCTTGGCGTACTCAGCGTCTTTTTCCGCCGCGGATTTCTGCAAACGGAGCTTGCCGGGACCCGGGATATCCTGCGAGACGCCGAAGCCGGTGTAGTAAAAATCGCTGCTCTCATAGCCCGAGAAAGGTTGCGGACTTCCGACCGTGAAATGCTGGAGCGACACCTGTGGATCGGGAAGTGTCGCCACCTGGATCGGCACCCGAGTGAGCGCCTGCCAGTGCTCTCGCGCGGCGATTACGCCAGGATTGGCAGCAACCGCCTCCCGCACCAGAGCATCCAGGCTCGACGAGGCGTCTCCGGTTAGCAGCGGAATCGTTTGTGCGTTCGCTCGCGACATCGGAGCGAATGCGATCGCAACAAGGATCAGGATCAAGGCGTGCCGCTTCGCGACAAGCCGACAAAGTCTCTCCATAGAACCACCTGAATCGCGATTGGGCGTTCAACCATCGGCGCTTCACGCCGAGGCAACGGTCCCATTGAAACTCAAGACAGACGCTGCGGTATTCGCTGGTGATCAGCGAAATACGGCTGCGCGAGCCTCAGGGGCAGTCCGCGATCGCGATGGTGGTCAGATTTGTCGAGAACAGAGGAGCGAGAGAGGATCGAGATTGAGATAGAAATCCTGATGCCAGCCGAATTGAAGCGGCGAATGGATCGACACCGCGGATTTCAGCCGAGTCATCGTGATTATTGGCGGTTCCACCGCAGGCGCCGGCACCGATGACAGGAGACGCGCCCTAGGGGTGTCACTCGAAATGCTGCAGCAACTCACCGGGGCAGTTTCGCTATTCGACGGACAGGTCGTCGAGCAGCAATTCGCGGACACAGCTTGAGCAGGAGAGCAGGGGGCGCCGGTGGTGATCGCAGGAACAGAGCTGACGAACAGCAAAATCAGGAGCACGAATGAAAACATGCGCCGCACGCTTGCAAGCTATTCGAGTTCAAGATTGGACACAAGACTCGGGAATCCGCGGCGTGTTTCTCGGACTGTTTTTCGGATTTAGAGGCTATGCGGAACGAACTTCCGACAGCGGACGCCGAACCTAACGGCCTGAAGGTGCTCACTGTCACGCAGAAATGGTGCGCCGACGAGAATCGAAGAGAACGCGGCACCCCGAGCATAAAAAATTCGTGCCGATGAGCGGTGTCGACGTCCAGCGTGAGCACGCGGAGCGGCCCAACGGTGCGTAAGCCGCGCCTCCCCAAAGGACGAGCTGCTTAAGAATCGGCGGCCTCGATATTGCTTTCCATGTGAATCATTCCAGTGGAATCCATCCATCCGATCTGCGGCTCATTCCATCGGGGTTGGCCTCGATGGATGTTCAACGACAGGGTTGCGTTCTCGCTACCTGTTCCAGTGAGAACGAGGTCGAGCTTGATATTGCGTCGAGGGTGGGGAAATACTTCCTTTCTAAGAATATCCATCAGACGATTCGGTAGGATTGAGTCAGCATTTAAGATGCTGAATTGGGGAATGTGCGCCAACGCCGGGTCCGCGAACCAGCCTACGTCCAAAAAGGCCTCAACGTCGCGATTAAGATCCTTTGCTTCGACTGATTGAGGATTACGACCACGGCAACGGTAGGGGCTCCTCGAACAGCGGAATATACCGTTCGCCTTGGAGCTGCGAAACTCGAAGCAGATAGGCACGGCAGTCCTTTACGACTGGCGATATCGCGCGCGCGAGCACGCGTACATAGAGCATCTCGAACGTAGCTCCTGTGCCAGCCAAGGGGTATGGGAGCTTCGAATCGGGCGTGCGGGCCGTTGTGAGGGATATGAATTTCGGTTGACGCGGGTCGAATTCTATTCTCAATCGCGGTGCGAGATGTGCCTCCAGCTCAACAAGTTGGCGTCTTTCGTAAGCCCAGATGCGATAAACCATGAGAGCAAAAGCGCACGCCGCCAGTGCGACGAATAACCATCGGAGGTTGGGGAATCCGTACGCCACGATCGTAAATGGAACGGTCAGGATACCGCACATCAATGTGAGCCATTCGCGGGCGCCGACGTATACAAATTCGCGGACGCTCGGCGGCCGGTGCTGGACCATGATCATAGCGCTCCACGACGCACGGTCATCGATATGAAATGAGCCATCTGGCTATCAGCACCCTTGGCAAGCTGCCAAGGACCTTCGCCCAATGCGGATGTTCCCGCGCGAATCGGTACCACCGTTCATCGATGGGCTCCATCTCAAGAGCGCCGTCGATAAGAGGCCAATGCGTATTCAGCGCAGGGCGTACACAGTGCTTCGACTGTCGCGCACTTCACGAATTTTGCTAGCTGGTAGTCGGCATTGAGCTGCACACAAGCACGAGCGTTCAGAGCACTCGCACTGTCTTTCCATGATGAACTTGACCCAGCTTCAGCGGTCCAGCGCCGTGAGGGCCAGCACGAAGCCGCGGTGCGCCATGCAGCTAAAGTGCCCCTTGCAGAGCGGAACGAATTGTCGTGAGAGCCTCAGCAGTCTTCGCGCGGACCGTGTCCCATGCCTTCGCGTAATCACGTATCGGGTACTCGATCCGTAGGCGACTCAGCCCTCCGGCGAGTTCCGCACCGCCGTGAGCGAGTTTGTTGCGCACGGTGTTCATTGCACGAAGGTCAGCCGAACGCGTCCGAGATCCGCTCGCGCTCACCTTCTTCTTTGATGCGAGTTTCGAGACATGCGGTCATGCGATTGAAGCTCTGCTGCTTGTCGATCTGGCGTCCGCTCCCATCCAGCAGATCATCAGGGATGTCGATCAACTTGAAAAGTTCATTGAGGTCTTCGAGTCGGGCACGGAACTCATCATGCGTTGCGCACGCGAGTGACAGCGCGGCGGTCTTCTCAACGCTGCGGAGCCGCAGAAGGGGACGCCCGAAAGCCCATTCCCAGACGGCATTCAGGAAGTCGAGCGCCGTCGGGAGCTCGCGCGGAGAATACGGAACTGAAGGCGCCGGTTCTGTCGCCGGCTCAACGATCCGCACCCAACAAGAATGGCCTCCTGCTTGGCAAAGGGACGGCGTCCCAATTTCCGATCGCCCAATCTCGCAATACGCTCCAACGAGTTGCCGTTGGGTACCGCCGATTGCTCCGGACCCCATCACCAGAGGATGCGTGAAATTCGAGCAGAGATAGTCAGTGTCCGGCAGATTGCACTTCTTGCAGATCGGGCGAGATGTCGGAGCAATCCTTCGTCGTCCGACGGCGCCCACGACCGCTTTGTCATTGAGGCTCGCTGCTGAGCAGAAGAGCTCGCGGCCGGCTGGAACCTGGTACTCGCATGTCTTATCGAGGGCCAAACCTCTCAACAACGCCAATCGGGCTCCGTCATAATAAATTTTTCCGTTGGCCCTACGCCCGCAGGCCGAGAGATGGACCGCGCCGAAGACGCTCCTCCAGTCGAGCAACGGCCCATCTGATAGCAGCTCGATCCAGGACGTCACCAAGCTCTCGGCGGAGCGCATCGTATTGGAGATCGACCTCAGAGTAGTAGACGCCAAAAGCGCACCTGAAAGAGGGCTGCTCCACGTCCGGCGTCGCACGCAATGTGAACGGGAGAAATCCCTGCGAGCGTATACTTGCAGCGGTCTCTCCTGAAAAGGCTTCGAACTCGATGCGAAATCTCATGTCAACATCTCACCCCGAGACGGGATCGCGCTTGTTGTCGATCGTCATGTTATCGTGGATGGGATCGCGCAGGCCGGGACACGTTTGCGCCCGCGCTGGGGTCGCGAAGGCGAGGACCGCGCTAGAGCCGTGACCAGCGCGGTGGTCACGGATAGCCTTCGAGTTTCGCGATAAGGTCAGGGTCCACCAGCACGCCGCCGGCAAACTTGACCGCCCCGAGGAAGTGTCGGACAAACTCGTTACCGACCTGTTGGATCAGCGCCTCAAGGTTCTTCTTCAGAGCGTTCGCCTCCGTCGGCTGCACGTGACAGCATCGACCCTTTTCGCCAATAGCTGAACGATCGTCAGGATGTGCTTGACCGATGTGCTGTCCAACTCCATTACGACCCCTCTTTTTCGCCGAATATAGAATTTAGCACAGCTTACAAAAATTTAGACGCTTCACCTGAAGACCCTGAAGACCTGATGAAGACCTTGCTGATTCGGGAGCGCCTGACCGGTAGTCCGCGCCGTAGTGAAAACCGCGGGAAGCGAAAGAAAGCTGTAGCTCGAATGTGATACGCGAATCGCACGCGGTGGGGGTCAAACCCGGGGTGTCAAACTCTCCGACTCGGGCGTTGTGCTGGCGATAAACCCTTGATTTTGTTTGGCGCCCCCTGCGGGATTCGAACCCACGGCCCCAGGATTAGGAATCCTGTGCTCTATCCATCTGAGCTAAGGGGGCGCTCGGCGAAGTCACGACCATAACTCCGTCGCAGAGCGGGCTCAAGTTGGCCGGTCGGTGCGGCGCTCGTGACTAGGAGCTCAGGGTTTCAGGACTGGCGTGCCGGATCTCCGCGTCAATCACCGGATCTCCGCATCGATCAGAGTTTCTGCCGCGCGCACCAAGGCCGCCGCACGCGCTGAGGGCCGCCCGCCCTCCGCACAGGACCCCGAACCTTCGAGCACGATGTCGAGTTCGTCCGCGAGCCGTTCCGGATCGCGTGCGCCCGCGGCCTTCGCCAGCTCGCGCAGCCTGGCATGGCGCTCGGCTCTGAACTTGACGATGACCGCACGCGCCGGATGGCCTTCCCCGGGGAACTCGGCCAGCGTGTTGCCGAACGGACATCCGCGAAAGTCCGCCGAGGTGGCGTGATCGGCGGTCCCGACGAACAACGCGCGCAGCTGTTTGCGTGGCGCGTGCGTGTGCAGCCGGATTGTCTCGTCCCACCATCGCCAGTACTCGGCCGCCTCGGAGTCAAGGTACGCGCAGACGAGTTCGTCCTTCGAACGAAAGCTGCGATAGAAGCTCATCTTGGCCACGCCCGAGCGCTCGATCAGCGTATCGACGCCGACGGCGCGGATGCCTTCGCGGTAGAAGGAGTCGCGCGCGGTCTTGAGGATGCGCTCGCGGGCCGAAGCCGGTTTGGGCGGCGCGCCCGGCAGTTGATCCCCCGAATGCTGGGTCGTATGCCCAGCCAGATGTTTGGCCAAATGTCTGGATTGATTAGCCATGGTTGTGGTCCCCGTTTTTGTCCGCCGTATCAGCTGTGCGCGTCGCTCCGCTTGACTGATACAGACAGACCTGTATCATACATACAGAACGGCCTGTATCACAACCTCAAAATACCGCAAAAAGGCCGTGGAGGAAAAGGTCCAATGTTCAACAACAGCATCAAATCCACAACCCTCAAAGCCGGGCGAATTGCCGCGCTGCAAACTACACGCACTGCCACGGCCGCCCGAGCGCTCTCTGCGAACCGCGGCCTGCCCGCGGGCGCGCGCTCTGATTCGCCGGCTGCGCAACAGCGGGTGTCGCCTGCCGACCGCGTCGGCGCGGCCGTCACGGTGGCGCTCAGCCTCGCGCTCGTCGCCGGCGGCTCTTTAATGGTCGCGCAAATCTGGACGCACCTCGCGATGATCCGCTAGCGATCCCACGCCGTCATTTGGCTGGGCGCGTTGTGGGAATGGGCCGCGACTATTGCGCATCACGTGTGCCAGCCAGACAATGGGCCAATTCAGGCATTCGGGTACGAAAACCGCGCCGCCGCCCTTTATTGACGGCGCATCAACTAAAGCCGCAAGGAGTTGGACCAAGATGAAACTTTATTTTTCTCCAGGTGCCTGTTCGCTCTCTCCGCATATCGTCATGCGCGAGGCCGGGATCGCGGGCGACCTGGAACAGGTGGACCTCAAGACCAAGAAGACCAAGAGCGGTGCGGACTTCATCGCGGTGAATCCGAAGGGACAGGTGCCGACGCTTGTGCTCGACAACGGGCAGACGCTGACCGAGGGCCCGGCTATCGTGCAATACCTGGCGGATCAGAAACCGCAATCGGGACTGGCTCCGCAAGCCGGAACTTTCGATCGTTACCGGCTGCAGGAGTGGCTCAATTTCATCACATCGGAGTTGCACAAGCCCTTAGGCGCGCTGTTCAGCCCGACCACGCCCGACGACTACAAACCGATCGCGAAAGAGGCGATAGGTAATCGCTTCGCGTATGTCGATCGTCATCTGGCGAGTGGCGGCCCCTTTCTGATGGGCGCCCACTTCACGGTGGCGGACGCCTACCTGTTCGTGATGACGCTGTGGACGAAGTTCTTGAAGCTCGATATCGATCAACACGCGCGGCTGAAGGCTTACGCCGAGCAGGTCGGCGCGCGGCCCAAGGTTCACGAAACGCTGAAGGAAGAAGGTCTCGCAAAGTAGCGGGCGCGGCGTCACGTTTTTCTGACTGGCGGCTCCGGCGCGTCTGGAACCGCCAGTTTATTTAGCTGCGTATCTCGTCCGCTGCCTATCTCGCGTGAGCGACGCATTTACCTCGCGCTTCCACCGGTCGCCAGCTTCGGCTTTACTGAAGAGCCCGGGGAGGCGATATCGTTGGCCAGCGAAACCACGGTCCGGCTCGGCGCGTTCCTCGGCGTTTTCATCGCGATGGCGCTTTGGGAAGTCGTCGCGCCACGCCGGCCGCTTACGCTCGGACGCGGCGTGCGCTGGCCCAGTAACCTTGGCGTCGCCGCACTCGACGCCTTGCTGATGCGCTTTCTGTTGCCCGGTGCCGCGGTCACGGTGGCGGCGACCGGTGAGCTCGAACGCTGGGGCTTCTTCAACAATCTTCCGTCAGTGTCAGATCGTCACCTGCCACGAGGGGCGATCGTTCTTTTCTCTGTGATCCTTCTCGACCTTGCGATATACCTGCAGCACGTGATGTTTCACGCAGTGCCGGCGCTTTGGCGGGTCCATCGCATTCATCACGCCGACCTCGATTTCGACGTCACCACCGGCGCGCGCTTCCATCCGCTGGAGATCATCATTTCGATGATCATCAAGGTTGCCACCGTCGTCGCAATCGGGGCGCCACCCTCGGCGGTGGTAATCTTCGAGGTCGTCCTCAACTCGACCTCGATGTTCAATCACAGCAACGTGCGAATCGCCCTCACCGCCGACCGCTGGCTTCGATGGCTGCTGGTCACCCCCGACATGCATCGCGTCCATCACTCGGTCATTCGCGCCGAGACCAACAGCAACTTCGGCTTCAATCTCTCGTGGTGGGACCGCGCGCTGGGAACCTACCGTGCGCAACCCGAGCGCGGCCATCTCGGGATGACGATCGGCCTCGATCTGTTCCGCGACCCGGCCGAACTCAGGCTCGATCGCATGCTGCTGCAGCCGTGGCGCGGCGCAGCGGGGGTTTATCCGCTCGGACGCGAATAACCGCCGCTCGGTCGCGAGTAACCGCGGTACGATCTCACACGCGCGCTGCGCAATTACGGTACGCGAGACGCCGGGATTGGGGTATAGTTGCGCCGGCAGGTACCTATGAGCGCATATCTTTATGAAGTGCTCGAACGCCTCGTTGCCTTTGATACCGTCAGCACCAACAGCATCGCGCCGGCGATGGAATTTCTCGCCGAGCGTCTGGCCTCGCATGGCTTCAAGGTCCATCTCCATCGCCTCGACGTCGCCGGCACGCCGCAGCTTAACCTGATCGCGTGGGCCGGACCGCCGCTTCCTGACGGCCTGACCATCTCGGGCCATCTCGACACGGTGCCATATGCGGGCCAGCCGGGATGGACGCGCGAGCCGCTTAAGCTGGGAGTCGACGCCGACCGCGTGTGGGGCCGCGGCACCACCGACATGAAGGGCTTCCTCGCCACCTGCGTCGCGGCGGCAGCCGCGCTCGACCTTCGCGCGCTCAAACGGCCGCTGGTCTTCATCTTTACGAGCAACGAGGAAGTGGGATGTCTCGGCGCGGAGAGCGTTTGTGGAGCGGTTAGCTCGATCTTGGGCGAGGTTCCCGCGCCAAGGCTGGTCTGGATCGGTGAACCTACTTCCTGGCAAGTGCAACACGCGCACAAAGGTATAGTGCTGTTCCACGTTTCGGTGCGCGGGATTGGTGGCCATAGCGGCGCACCCGAGCAGGGGGTAAATGCGATCGCTGTGGCGGGCCGCGTGTTGGAGGCGATCGGTCATTTGCAGGCCGAACGGCGCGTCCCGAACGAGCGGTTCCTGCGGACCTTTCCCGATTCGCCCTACGACGTGCTCAATGTGGGAACCATAGCGGGTGGTATCGCGCCCAACATCATCGCCGAGGAGTGCCGCTTCGCGATCACTTATCGCTCGTTGCCTGACGCCGAGCCGCTCGAGATTTATCGCGAGATCCAGCGCCGGCTCGCCGCGCTAGACCCGTACGACTACGCCTCGCACAACCATCGCGCCACGATCGAAGTCGGTCCGCCAATGGTGGTGCCGCCGCTGCTCGCGCCGCGCGACACAACGCTCGAGCGCGCGCTGTTAGAGGTAGCCGGCACGGACGAGGTGGGCGGCGCGCTGTTCGCAACGGACGGCGGATGGTTCGCGCGGGCCGGGATGATTCCGCTGATCTGCGGGCCGGGCGATCTCGATCAGGCGCATAAGCCCAACGAGAGCATCCGGCGCGCAGCGCTAGAAAGCGGTACCGAGAAGATACTCAAGGTCATCGCTCGTTTGATTCAATGACCTCGCGGTGCCGCTCCGATGTCGCGGTTTGCGTTCCTCATCCCGCAAATGTTGCGACCAGGTCGCGCAGGCGCTCCCTTGCGCCACTCAGAATCGATACGCCGTCACCGACCAGCAACGTCTCGAAATCAAGCGAAAGCAGGTTTCGCACGCTCTCACGCAGTCCGGCGGGGTCGTCCATCACCTGTTCGCGCAGCAGGCCGCATCGGCCGGGCGGATTTCCAATCACCGCGTCGCCTACGATCAGTATCTTGCGTTCGGGCCAGTGCAGCGCAACCTCGCCCGGAGATTTGCCGGGCACGCCGACCACGACCAAGGGGCCGACGCGCTCGCCCACCCGCAGCTCATCGTCGATAACCGCGCCCTGGCTGCGCGCATGAGTCGCGTCCGCGGGATGAATCGCGACTCGGGCGCCGCTGTGCTCGCGCACCCTATTGGCGGCGCGCACGTGATTGCGATTGGTGAGCAGCACGCGTGTCGGGTGGGCGCGGAATATCTCTTCGAAGTCGGCGGAACTTGCCTCGACCGGGTCGATGCAGATATTCCCTTGCGGATGAGCAATCAGCAGGCCGTTGAAGTTGTAGCCGTGGGGCGTGGAGAACCACGACCATGTGCGAATACCCTCCGCGATCGTTTCCATCGATGGTCTCTCCAATCAGTTTGCCGATAATTTGCCGCTGCTCATGCCAATGATGATCTTGCCGAGATTTTCGCCGGTCATCAGTCGCCCCGATTGTAGCGCCATCAATGCGCCCGGTTTCAAGCCGAACCGGCAGTCGGGAGTCAGACGGCGATGAGCTACTGCGAAATCGCGCCGGGCCATCCGTTTCACGGCCCCTATCACGATCGCGAATACGGCTTTCCCACGCGGACCGAAAGCAAGCTGTTCGAGCGGCTGGTGCTCGAGATCAACCAGGCGGGGCTGTCGTGGCTGACCGTGCTGCGCAAGCGCGAGTCGTTCTCGAAGGCGTTCGATGACTTCGACGTCGACCGCGTTGCCGCGTACGGACCGCGCGAGCGCGCGCGTCTGCTAGCCGATACCGCGATCGTGCGCAATCGTCTCAAGGTCGATGCGGCGATCGAAAACGCGCGGCGAATCGCTGCGCTGCGTGAGAGTCATGGCGGGTTTGCGCGATGGCTGAGCACGAATCATCCGCTCGACAAGGCGCAGTGGGTGAAACTGTTCAAGCGTACTTTTGTTTTTACAGGCGGCGAAATAACCGGCGAGTTTCTGATCAGCATCGGCTACCTGCCGGGCGCGCACGTCGCGGACTGCCCGGTTTACGCGAAAATCGAGCGGCTGAATCCGCCGTGGATGCGCAAGCGATAAGACGGCTTAGACGAGCAGAACGCGGCTCTTGACAATAGGACGGACTTGCTAGATATTGAGAATCGTTCTCAATATCAGTGGAGGCCGCTGACGTGTCCTATCGCAAATTCCTGGTTCCCACACTCGCGCTGATCGCTACCGTCGGTCTGGCAACCGCTGCCGCGCGCGCTGACAACGCTATCGAGTTGCGCTTCGCGGGCCATCGCTTTTCGCCCGCCAATCTATCCGTACCCGTCGGTGAGGCGGTCACGATCAAGGTCGTGAACGCGAGCAACGAGACTATCGAATTCGAGAGCTTCCGGCTCAACCGTGAAAAGGCCGTGCAGCCCGGCGAAACTATCTCCGTGCGCCTGCCCGCACTCACTGCCGGCAGCTACGATTTCTACGACGACTTCCACCAGGACGTCCCCCAAGGGAGTATCGTCGCCAAGTGATTGGCTCGCTCGGTTCCGATGCTCGGCCGTGGGCTCGGCGCTGACGACTGTCGCATGCCCCATGAACCTGAGGCTGCCTGCGTTGGCCGCGATGCTCGCGTTGGGCGGGGCCATCCTGGCGGCACAATTGGTTACGGTCGAGCGCGTGAACCTGGTTACGCCTCTGCCAAACGGCGATATCGGAGCGCCCGCGCAAATCGAGAAGCTTCTGACCCGCGCCTGCTACGACTGCCATTCCGACCGAACCAGGTGGCCCTGGTACAGCCGGGTTGCTCCGGCGTCATGGATCGTCGCGCGCGATGTGATCTTGGGACGCAAAGAGCTGAACTTCTCCGAATGGCGCTCGTACTATCCACAGACGCGAATGCGAAAGCTTCAGTGGATGGGCCGGGTAGTGCGCGACGGAGCGATGCCGCCGTGGAGCTACCGTCTGATGCATCCGGGCGCGCGGCTCACCGACGCTGATCGCGCGATACTCGATCGCTGGATCGAGTCCGCGCTCTCCATGTCAGTGCCGTCTCGCACAACTGATTAGTAACACCAACTTAGTAATATCAAGCGACGAACTATTGATGGCCAGCTTTTGCCGATTGGTTATTTGCGGTTCGTTTTTGGCCGCTGCCGCTTTAGTGCTTGCCAATTGCGCGGCTGCGCAGATCGATCCGTGGGAGTTCGAAGTATATCCCTATGCGACGGAAGGCCGGGGAGTCGTCGAACTCGAGACCGACAACGCGGTGGTCCCCAACGGCCACAGCCAGGGCGGCAATGGAACCGCAGCAGGGACCTTCCGCAGCCAAGGGATGTGGTACAACGGCAACGAATTGACCTACGGCCTCACCGACCGGATCGAAGCCGCCGCGTACCTCGATTTTGCGCAACCTGCCGGTCACGGCTTCTGGTGGGCGGGCGACAAGGTGCGCTTGCGCGGCAGGCTCTTTGATGAAGATGTCTTGCCCGTCAATCTGGGATGGTACGTCGAGCTCGAATGGCACAAGACTCCACAATTTGATGATGCGGACTTGGAACTCGAACTAAAGCCCATCATAGAGAAGGACTTCGGGCGGCTGTCTCTGATTTTGAATCCAGTTTTCGAGAAACCTCTCTACGGAAGGGGGCACGATCAAGGTTTCGAGTTCGGCTATCGCAACGGCGCCTACTATCGCTGGATGCGTTACCTCTCACCCGGCGTCGAGTTCTACGGCGGCGCTGGGCTGATTGATGACAATGATCCACTCAGCAAGCAGCAGCACTATATTTTTCCTGTGATGTGGGGTGAGCTCCCGCATCGCGTCCAATACAACATCGGACCGGGCTTCGGCCTCACGCGCGGCTCAGACCACGTGATCGTGAAATTCAACCTCGAGGTGGAGGGTTTCCTCGGCTCGCTCTTCGGACCTTCTTCCGACAGCGGCTGGTTTTTCTAAAATGGCGTCCAGCCGATCACGCGTCAGGAAGGACCGGGCTGAATCTTGAGCGAGCGCTTTTCCGACGCCACGGAGTTCTGCGATGTTGTTGGAGGCTTGAGCGAGCGTCGAGCGCGGGCGGCCGCAAAGCGCCTCGCAACCGGAGCTTGTAGGAGGCGATATGAAACTCGGGGTAACGGCATTCCTGACCGAGAAATCCGGCAATCCAGGAGCCATCGCAGCCGCGGCCGAACGCGCAGGCTTCGAGTCGTTCTGGGTCGCCGAGCATCTGGTCATCCCGGCCTCCTACACGACCTACTATCAGCGGTCGCCCGACGGCAAGGTGCCCGAGTTTTACGCCCACCTGGCCGATCCGTTCGTCGCGCTCGCGATAGCCGCGCAGGCGACCTCGCGCATCCGTCTCGGCACCAGTGTCTGCCTGTTACCCGAACGCAATCCGATTGAAACCGCCAAGGCCACGGCGACGCTCGACCTGTACTCGGGCGGCCGGTTGATGCTGGGCGTCGGCGCGGGATGGTTCCCCGAAGAGTCAGCTATTATGGGCGTCGATTTCAAGCGTCGCTGGCGGCATCTGCGCGAATCCGTCGAAGCGATGCGCGAGTTGTGGAGCAAGTCCGAGGCAGGCTATGAGGGCGAAATCATCAAGTTCCCTCCGGTCAGGCTATTTCCCAAGCCGGCGCAAAAACCCTATCCGCCGATCTTTCTTGGTGCGCACGATCCCCGTCCAGCGTTGAAGCGGGTTGCGCGATGGGCGGACGGATGGATGCCGGGCGGGCTCAGCCCTCAGCAAGCCGCGGAATTTATTCCGCAGATTAAGCGGATGGCGCGCGAGAACGGTCGCGACCCGGAGCGGATGGAATTCTCTGTTATGCTCGGCATCGGCGCGCAGCAGACGCCGTCCCACGACGCGTTCCAACGTTACGCGGCTGCCGGAATCGGTCGCGTGATAATCCTGGCTGGCGAGACTGCCGTGCGCGACGGCGTCGAAGTGGTCGAGGGACTGGCTCCATTGATCGAGCTCGCGGCGCGAATCTGATTCGACGAACAGGTTTTGGATCGCTTTTGAGTACGCAAACATCTGCCGCCCGAGCTGAGATTTGCGCGCTTGGCGGCCTTGTCGCGTCACCCAACCGATGGCATAGTGCGAAAGGAATCTTCGCGCGGCCCAAAAAACCCACCACGGCGTAGGCACGTTTGTCCATCGAAACGATCAAAATCGAGCTCAACTCGGTAGTGGTTGCAGCTGCGGACCAGGTCTCCTGCGACCTCGAGGGCGAAGCTGCCGTGCTCAATCTCAAGACCGGCGTTTACTACGGACTCGACGACATCGGGGCGTCGGTCTGGCGCATGCTCAACGAGCCGCGGCGGGTGGATGAACTGGTCGACGCGTTGCTCGGCGAGTACGAGGTCGATCGAGAGGAATGCCAGCACGACGTGATTGCGCTGCTCGGCGAACTCGCGGTGCGCGGGCTGGTCGAGATCAACAACGGGATCGAGGTCTGACCGCCGCGGTGTACAATTTCGTCGAGTGGCACGCTGCTCTTTTGAACGATCGGGTGCGCCTCGCGGCCTATGAACGAGCGATCTCCGCGACTGTCAGACCCGGCGACGTCGTCATCGACCTTGGCGCGGGCACGGGCGTGATGGGTTTGCTGGCCTGCCGGGCGGGAGCGTCGCGGGTTTATGCGATCGAAAGCTCCGGGATGGTGGAGATCGTTGGCAAGATCGCCAAAGCCAACGGCCTCGAAGACCGTATCGTATGCCTGCATGGCGCGTCGACGGAGATCGAGTTGCCCGAGCGCGCCGACGTCGCGATCGCCGATCAGGCGGGGCCCTTTGGAATCGGCGGCGGGCTGTTCGCGTCTTTCAATGATGCACGCCGGCGCTTCCTTAAACCCCACGGCAGGACCATCCCTTCGAGAATCGACCTTTCTGTCGGCCTTGCAGAGTGTCCGCAGCTTTGGGCGAAGGTCGAGCTTTGGGATGAGCGGCAGCTGGGCTTCGATATGAGCGCGCTCCACGAGGTTGCTCGCAACGTAGGTTACGAAATTCATTTCATCCCCTCGCAACTCCTGAGCGAAACGGCCCGCGTGCTTTCGTTCGACCTCGCTGGGTCCACCGCCGAGCCCTCGACTGGCACCGCGACGCTCACCGCCCGCCGCCGGGGTCTGCTGCACGGAATCTTCGGATGCTTCTCCGCCGAACTTGCCCCTGGTGTATCGATTTGCAACACGCCGCTCGGCCCCGGCGCGATTAGGCGGCGCGCGTGGTTCATGCCGATCGCTCAGGCGGTGGCGCTCGAGACGGGTCATTCGGTCCAGGTCACGGTGCATGTCATGCCTGGCGAGGAAGCGGTCACCTGGAAGGTCGAAGTCGCGGACCGGGACGGCGCCGATAAGAACAAATCCGCGCATTCGACGGTCAAGGGAATTTTGATCGCGAAAGATGAGCTGCGAAAGATGCGGCCCGACTTCATGCCGGAGCTTTCGGCGCGAGGCGAGACAGAGCGTGCGATTCTCGAGCTATGCGACGGCACCCGCGCCGTGAAGCAGATCGCACAGGAGATCCATCTGCGCTTTCCTGAAACCTTTAGCTCTCCCGGCGAAGCCGGGGTCGCGGTCCATCAAACCATCGACAGGAAAACCCGATGAAGCCCGATGCGGCGGGACGGCGGTGACTCCCGCCTTGCAGATATCGCGAACCACCGTCATTGTCGCATCCGAGCGCGCTATCTCGAGCGATCTGGCCGGTGAGGCCGCGATCATCGACTTCCAAAGCGGATCCTACTACGGGCTCGACGAGGTTGGTGCAACGATCTGGAAACTGATCGCCGAGCCGCGCACCGTCAGCGAGATTTGTGACGCGGTAGTTGCCGAATACGAGGTCGATCCCGAGGTCTGCGAGCGCGACGTGCTTGCGCTGCTCGGAAAACTCGCCGCCAGCGGACTCATAGAAACTGGAGATGTCTCGGCGTCCCGTTAGTTCCTGGCGGCGGCCCCGATTCGGCGCGTCCGGGTCGAGTCACGCGGAGCCGCGGTATTGCCAGTGACTAGGTATAGCGAGGCTCAGGAACCTGACGCTGGATCAATGGAGGAGACAGCGACGGGGCGGGATGCGGCGAGCACCCTGTTGCCGTTGGCCGCGTGCGTTGGCGCCGGCTTTGCGCTGGCCTTCGCGCCGGTCCTGGTCTGGCGTTTAAAGACCGGTGACTGGGTCTGCCTGAACGATTGGTTCAGTCTCTTTTATCTGCGCTTCGCCGCGCAAGTGTACTACAGCCGTGTCTTGTATATAAGCGACATCGTAGTGCCCGGCGGTGTCAGCCCCTATCCATGGCTTATTTTTGTGCCCGCCACTTATCTCGCGCGAGCGCTCGACGCAGGCCCGTTCGCCGTCAACCTCATATGGATCTTCGTGAGTGCGGTTGGGGTGAGTGCCGGCTTGTATTTCGTGTTTCGGCGTTTTCTTAAACGGCCCTGGATGGCGGTTGGATGCACGATACTCTGCCTTTCGGACTACGGCCTGGCCGCCGCGCGTCCATTTTTGACGCAGCTTCACATTCTCGCCTCGGCACTTTTGTTCCATCCCCACGACCCCGTTGCAATTCCCTGGGGACTGCTGTTGCAGTGGCGAGTTCCCGACCCTGGGCTCAATCTTCCCTTTATGTGTCTGCAAATCGTGGCGCTTGCGCGAGCGCGGGAGCATCCCACGCGCTTGAACGTGTGGCTTTCGGGGATCGCGTTTGGGCTTCTCTTTTATGTGTTTTTCTATTGCTGGACTATGGCGGCGGCGGGACTGAGTATCGCTCTTTTGCTGGATCGCGGATCGCGCAAAGTCTATGCCCTCACGCTATGCATCGGCGGTGCGATCGGTTTGCCTGAGGTGATCTACAATGTCCGTCTGAATCACTTGGCTTCGGCCGAAGCGATGAGCCGGTTCGGCCTTTTTACGCCAGCTCCGAGATTTTACGAAAACAGCATACCGGCGCTTTCCGTCGTGGCCCTGGCGGCGGCAGCGCTATGGATTTGGAAGTCGAAAAGGTTCGACTTGGTCTACCTGTGGAGTCTGGTTGCGGGAGGAATCCTGCTGAGCCGCAGTCGTATGGTTAGCGGGATCTTTTTCCATGAATATCACTACGATTGGCTGTGGACGCCGATTCGGCTGGCACTGGTACTGATCGTCGCAGTGAGTATTGCAAACGCCGTGTTTCGCTGGGGCCCGCTTGCGAGTTCGATCTGTTGGGCGTTCGTGATGCTCTACTTAATCGGTGGAGTTTACCTGGCCTCGATCTGCGTCACTCGTACCTGGAGTGGAGTGGAGGAGGTCCAGAACTACACGCGATACAAAGCGCAGCGCCCCGCCGCGGCGGTCAAGCCTCTGGTTGCCGGTGCGACAATTGCCGGCGACGACTGGTTTTGCGAGTTGGCCGCGGTCGCCGAAAACCAGCGGGTACTGAGCGGAGAGGCCGTCCCCAGAAGCATGGCGGCGGACAATGACCAATGGGAATCGAGAGCGGCGCTCAATGCATATCTGATGGGAACGGATCGGGTGGAGTTTGAAAAGGCCGCGCGGATTGCCGCGGAAAACTGGTTTTGGGAAAGCCCCGACCGCCAGCCGGAGGTGATTGCCGCATTCATGCGCAAGTATGACGAGGTAGTTCAGAATCCGGACCGCTCGATCGCCGAATTCGATGTGCGCTACGTGGCGCTCGCGGCGGACAGCGGGCAAATCGCATATCTGCGGGATGGTTGGACGATGCTTCAACGAGGCCCGTACTGGCAAATCTGGGAAAGAGCCAAGTCTGGGACACGGAAAGATCAGGCTCGTGGATTCGCGCGCATCAGGTCTACGTCGCTTGCGGGTCGCGCGTTGTGTGGGTGGCGCGATGGAATCGGGATCGCCGCGATGTTAGTATCACGCCCTGCCATGTGGGCCGGCAATTGCAACATCCAGCCGCAATTGGGCGTGATATTTTAAATGTATGCGGTGAAAATTTCGTGAACGCGAACGTCAAGGGCCGGGATGGCACGCCGGCTAGCTAGATTTTTCCACCTTTCGTTCTCCGATCAGCGGCTGCTGATGCGAGCCGCGCTCGCTGTAGTCAGCGCGAAACTAGCTATCAGGACATTGCGCTTGCCGACAGCGCGCGCGGCGGTCACACGCCTGGAGCACGTGGGCACAATACGATCGACCGGAGCGCCGGCGCGCGTCGACCGTATTGTCTGGGCGGTCGAGACTGCGGGCCGGACGATACCCGGAATGAAAAACTGCCTGGTGCAAGCGGTGGCCGCGGAGGCGATGCTGATCCGCGCAGGCCATCCATGCGAACTCCGAATCGGCGCCGCGAAGAATGGGCCGAACGAATTAATTGCGCACGCTTGGCTGGAGAGCGAGGGCCGGGTGCTTATCGGCGATTTCGAGCTTGACCGTTATACTCCGCTAATCGCGTCTCCTCTCCAGGGTGGCACGTCTCGCGCGCAGCGGTAGACTGGCGGCCCCCTCCAATACGATTATTCGATCGGCCTGATGAGCGGGATCGCCGCAATTTTCCACCTCGATGGACGCCCCGCCGATCGCGGCCTTATCACCGCGATGCTCGACGCCGTCGCCTATCGTGGGCCCGATGGTCTCAACTCGTGGATCGACGGCCCGGTGGCGCTCGGTCATGCGATGCTGCGCACCACGCCCGAGGCTCGTGGCGAGAGCCAACCGCTGGTCGACGAGCAGGGCGGGCCTCGCGCTGGCGATGGACGGCCGGGTCGACAATCGCGACGAACTGACGGAGTCGCTGGAGCGGCAGGGGCTGCATCTGAGTGGCGGCACTGACGCGGAAATCGTGCTGCGCGCGTATCAATGCTGGGGCGAGGAGTCGCCGTCGAAAATTCTCGGCGATTTTGCATTTGCGCTGTGGGACCGGCGTAAGCGCGAGCTGTTCTGCGCGCGCGACTTCGCCAGCGTACAGCCCTTCTTCTACTACTACGATGGCCGCAGCTTCATCTGCGCCTCCGAGCCGCAACAGATCCTGATCGAGCCGAGTGTGCCACTCGCGCCCGATGAGACCGTGGTCGGCGTGTATTTGTCAGGAATGCTGATGGACCCTGCCGCCACCGTCTATCGCGACATCCGTAAACTGGAAGGCGGCTGCTCGATTACTGTGCGGCCAGGTACGATCGAGCGGCGCCGTTACTTCGATATTGATCCCGCGAAGCGCATCCGGTACCGCAACGATGCGCAATATGCCGAGCATTTCGAGTCGTTGTTCAAGGAAGCGGTGCGCTGCAGGATGCGCAATATCGGCGGCGTGGCATCCGAACTTAGCGGCGGCCTCGACTCCTCGCTGGTAGTGGGAACTATCCAGCGCCTCCTCCGCCAAGAAATGTCGCCCAACTCCGGGCTCGAGACTTTCTCGATTAAGTTCGACGACCCACAGGCCGATGAGCGAGGTTTCATCGGCGACGTGGCTGCGATGTGGGGATTGGAAACCAACTGGAGCGCTCCTTTCTACCCAAAGTTTTCCGACTATCTAGCTGACATCAGGCGCTATCGTTACCTGAGCTGCCGGCCGAACTCCGCGATGGACACGTTGATGCATCGTGCGATTCGCGAGCGCGGCTACCGCGTGGTGCTGACCGGCCAGGGCGGCGATCAGTGGTTCGGCGGCAGTCCCGATTGTTTCGCCGACCTGTTGTGCGATTTCAGATTCGTCGAACTCTACAGGCTGCTGCGGGGTGAAGCGGCTTTTCCGACCAGGGTGCTCGGCGGGCAAGGGCCGCTGGCGCTTTTGCTGCGCCGCACCTTGTGGCCCTTGGTGTCGGCGCGGCCCAAATTTCTAATCAATCGCCTTCGCGGGGTCACACTGATTCCGCCATACGTCAATCGCGAATTCGCTCGCCGACTCGACCTCGAGCGCGTGCGCAACGCTCCTACCCGCCAGCGCCGCGGACTCAGCTTCGCGCAGCGGACCATGTACCAGGTCCTCAACCTCGGGATCTCGATTCACTTCGCCGAACTGAATGAACGGGAGTGCGCCCTCGCGGGACTGCAGGGGAGGCATCCGTTCTACGACCGCCGCATAATCGAATTCGCCTTCGCCATTCCCGAGGATCAGCGATGCCGGCCAGGCGCGACCAAGTACGTCATGCGTCAGGCTGCGCGGGGTGGCCTGCTGCCGGAATCCGTGCAGCAGCGCCGCACCAAGGCCGAATTCTCCAACATGCTCATGCATGGATTGAAGGAAGTGACCGCCGCGCTCGGTGGTGAAGCCGCTTTCGGCTCGTTTGATGTCGTCCAACGCGGCTGGGTCGAACCCGAGCCGTTGCGCAAAATGTACCAGGAACGAATGCACGATCCTGAAAGCAATCTGTGGCCGCTCTGGTCGGTGCTGGAGCTCGAGATGTGGTCAAAGGAGTGCCTGGCCGCGAGACACGTTCGTGCTTAGGGCATATCTCCAAAGCGCCGCGGGATACCCCGCTGGCTGCCTATGAAACGAGCCTTCAAGCGGCCTTTTAAACCGATTATCCTTCCACTCAAATTTGCTTCGGCACCACCTTGACTCCTCTAGCAAGTTTAATCATCCTTAATCGGGCCAAACTCCATCAAAACTACGGAGTTGGTATAAGAATCAACGGGGGGACAATGAACAAAGAGCGCACAAGCAGCGTTGACGAGATGCGCACCTGCGCAGCAAAGAAGCCTTACCATCCGCCGAGTCTCGTCGAGTACGGCCATATTGCCAAGTTGACTGCCGGTACTACGGGATCGCACACGGATAAGGGATCTCATGCTGGCATACACGGCCAGGGTTGAGTCCGTGCTTCAGCTTATTCCTTGGATTGGCCAGAAAGCGTAGACTCGCCGTCTGAGGGCAACTCGCGGTTACGATAACCGAGAGTTAAGACGGGCAGGCGGGGCGCACAATCAATTCTTCGGTAAAGGCGTTTTCCCGCGGGCAGCCGCTGCGATTTCACTACATCGCGTATGGGCTGGCGATCGACTCCGACGTCGCGCTGCCCGAACTCGAGACGACTCGGAGGCAGCCCACGCCAATTCTTGCCGGGCGACTGCGCGTCAGGATGGGACGGCCGTCGGTGACCGTGCGCGAGCCGCGGGAGTGGCTGCTCCAGACCAGCTTGCCTGACGGACAGCCGTGGATGTGGGCGGCGCGCCACGAGCACGGTTTCCTGCTGCGTTACTTCGGCTTGGCGGATTTCGTGGTGAATCCGAAGGGCACCGAAATCTTTCTCGCGCACGCCGAAGCTGCGAGCTCGCGCGATACGCTGGGCCATCTGCTGCTTGACCAGGCGCTCCCGATGGTCCTGGGCCTGCGCGGCATCCCGACGCTCCATGCTTCGACCGTAGTCACGCCTTGCGGCGTGTGCGGTTTCCTCGGGCCTAGCGGTGCCGGTAAATCGACTTTAGCCGCTAGCTTTTCGACCGCTGGATACTCGGCGCTGGGCGACGATTGCCTGGCGATCAAGGAGGACCGCGGATTCTTTGCCATCCCAGCCTACCCGGGGCTACGTCTATGGACCGACTCAGCCGAGTCGCTGTCGCCAGACTGGTCCGACGCCCCGGCCGTCGCTCATTACACTCACAAAAAACGCATCCTGAACGTGCCCGCGCCCCAAAACTTTCCCGCGCAGCTCGAACCGCTGGCGGTAATTTATTGTTTGGCGCGCGAAGCGAGCGGCGATGGCCCGGCCAGCGTGTCCAAGCCTGCAATCGAAACGCTCCGGCCTAACGAGGCCTTTTTGCAGGTGCTCTCGGCGAGTTTCATGCTCGACATAACTGACCGCGCGGTGCTGACCCGCAACCTGCGCTTCATCGAGCGCCTGTTGACCGCGGTACCGGTGCGGCGGCTCAAGGTTCCCGATGGGTTTGCGTCGTTGCCAAAAGTGCGCGAGGCGGTGCTCGAGGACCTCGAAACATCGGAGCTCGTTGCCGCCCTGGGCGACAAATAGGAGCGGTTATCGCGGACGGCTCGTTGCGCCCACGATCCTGTCGTGAACGCCATCGCATCCGCTCTCCAACGCAGTCGATCGCCGAGGCGCGAAGCCGCGCTGCTAATCTGCTGCGCGACTTCGCTTGCGACGCTCGAGCGCACGGCGCGTCTGGGAGCGATCGTCGATGCGGGCGTCGATTGGCAACTGACCGCGCACATGGCGTCGATGCAGGCGGTGATGCCGCTGGTCTATCGCTACCTGACCGCGGAACTCGACCGTGAGCTTCCGGCCGACGCGGCCGGAAGTCTGCGCGTAGCCTTTTACGGCAACTCGGTGCGCAACCTCCATCTCGCGCGCGAACTCGTGCGGCTGACGGCGCTGCTCGAGCGGGGCGGTGTCGAGCCGCTGGCGCTCAAGGGACCGGCGCTCGCAGTTAGCGCTTACGGCGCGCTTGCGCTGCGCCAGTTCACCGACCTCGATCTGCTGGTGCGCAAAAGCGAAGTAGGGCGCGCGGCGGCGATTCTGCGCGACGAGGGCTACGCTCCGCGGCCTGGCTACGCACTTGACGACCTCGACCGGCCAGGCGCATTCGAGATAGTGCTGGCGCGGACGGGCGCACTGACGGAAATCGACCTTCACTGGCGTCTCATCCCACCCTATTTTCCGTTATCGCTCGACGGCGAAGATTTGTGGCGGCGCGCAGTCCGGGTTGATATCGAGGGTGCCGCCGTGCGCACGCTGGCGCCGGCCGACCATCTGCTTTATCTCTGCGCGCATGGGGCCAAGCATGGATGGCAGGCGCTCGGCGGAATATGTGATTTGGCCGAGCTCATACGCCGGGCGTCGCGCGATTCAACATCACCCTCGTTATTGATCGACTGGGACGATCTGCGCGCGCGGGCGACGCGCGCGGGCGCGCATCGAGCGCTCGGGCTCGGCCTGCTGCTCGCGCACGAGTTGTTCGACGCCGCGGTGCCGGCAGACGCGCTCGAGGCGGCTCGCCGCGAGCGCGCGGTCGTGCGTGCTGCTCGCGGCTTCATCGGTTACGTGAGCGACCCGGCTAACGACGGTCCGGGATTTTACCAGCGATGGTCAGTGCCGCTGCGGGTGATCGACAGACCCAGGGCGCGGCTCCGTTACCTGGCCGCTCGCGCGCTGTTGCCGAGCGCAGACGATCGCGAATTTCTGCGGCTGCCGCCGGCGCTTTATCCCCTGTACTTTCTGTTGCGTCCGCTAAGGGTAGCGCTTAAGGAGGCACCGATGGCGGCGCGCCGCCTCATGCGCTCGGTTCCGCGGCCAGTTGACGGGTCGCAGCGGTGAGAAAGACCGTCGAGGCCTATCTCCGCCTCCTGTTCGAGGTCGATTGCTTGCGAATCGCCGCCGCAATCGGCCTGATGCTGCTCTTTTCGCTCAGCGAGGGCATCGGGATCGCGTTGCTGCTGCCAATTCTGCAGGTCTCGGGTTTCGATCTCGGTGCGCAGGGCGCGGTCGGGCGTTACGCGAGCGCGATGACCTCCGCCCTCGCGGCCGTCGGCCTCCATCCAAGCCTCCTGCTGTTGCTGATGGTGTTCGCCAGTCTGGTCGGAGCGCGCGCGCTCCTGGGCCGCTGGCAGCTGGTAGCGATGTACTCGGTGCAGCAGAATTTCGGCGCCCGCTTGCGCCAGCGCCTGTACCATGGGATTGCCAACGCCAGTTGGATTGCGCTGTCGCGGATGCGCTCGTCGGACCTGACCCATGTGCTGACGGCGGAGCTTGACCGGGTGGAGGGGGCCACCTTCGCGGCGCTGAGTCTCGCCTCGGTGGGCCTGCTGTTCCTGCTTTATTTCGGGATCGCGCTAGCGGTGTCGGCGGCGATGACGGCGCTGGCGCTTGGTTGCGGAATCATCATGGTCGCATTGCTTGGCGGACGCACGGCGCTGCTGCGGGGCGCGGGCGCCGAGCTGTCGCAACGTACCCAGGGGCTGTACCGCGCGACGGTTGAGCATCTGCAAAGCTTGAAGGCGGCCAAAATGTACGGCGCACAGGAACGCAACGCTGAGTCCTACGCGGCTCTCAGCCGTGAGGTCGCCCGCGCCAATGTGAATATCGAGCGCCAGCTCGCCGCCAACAGCTCGCTGTTCGAGATTGGCTCGGTGGTTATCCTCGCCGCGGTGATTTACCTTTCGATTCGCGTGCTGGGGGTCGCCCCGGTCGCCGTGCTGTTGCTGCTGGCGATGTTCGCGCGGGTGATTCCGCGCGTAATGGAGTGCCATCGCCTTTGCCAGGAGTGCATGCACGCGCTGCCCGCGTTCGAAAACGTACTCGCCCTCATCGAGCGCTGCGCGGCGGTGGCCGAGCCGCTGGAGGCTTCCACGCGAACCCTCGAACTGAAGAATTCGCTGCGGATGGAGGCAGTCTCCTTCTCATATCGGCGCGCTGACGGCGTCGCGCCTGCCGATAACCACGGCCAGTCCGCGGCCGGCACGTCTTACAGTGATTCCGACGAGACTGCGCCGCTGCCCGCTGTGCGCGATCTCGATCTGATCGTGCCGGCGGGCGAGGTCGTCGCGCTGGTCGGCCCGTCGGGCGCGGGCAAAAGCACGATTGCCGATTTGATGACAGGTCTGCTCGAGCCGGACTCGGGGCGTGTCACGATTGATGGCATGGCGCTGAGCCAGATGCGTGCGCGCAGATGGCGCGAGCAGGTGGGCTATGTCTCGCAAGACACCTTTCTCTTCCACGATACGGTACGGGCTAATCTGCTATGGGCGCGGCCGGATGCGAGCGAGGCCGAAGTGCGCGAGGCGCTCGGGTTGGCGGCGGCCGAGCAGTTCGTCGACGCGCTGCCGGCGGGGCTCGACACCGTGATCGGTGATCGCGGGGCCTCGATTTCACATGGCGAGCGCCAGCGCATCGCGCTCGCGCGCGCGCTGCTGCGCCGGCCGCGCCTGTTGATTCTGGACGAGGCGACCAACAGCCTCGACGCGCATAACGAGCAACGGATTCTCGATACGATCGAACGGCTGCGCGAGGGCCTGACCATCGTGATGATTGCCCATCGGATTGCTGCCGTCCGCCGGGCTGATCTGATCTACGTCGTCGAGGGCGGGACGATAGCTGAGTCGGGAAGCTGGGACGCGCTGTACGCGCTCAATCACGGACGCTTTCGGGCGCTGTGCGAAAGCCAGGGGATCGCGACCGGGCGGCTGGCTTCGATACCTCCGCCGCGAGCTCGCGGCTTAGGCTGATGCGCGGTGAGCGCGCGCTCGGACAAGAAAACCTCCTGATATCCCAGCCACTATGAAAGACTCTGAAGTTGTCATGATAAAAAATCTGTAGGATGGTATGGGTTGGCGGAGAGGTGGCGGACGTTGATTCATTCTTTCCTCGACCAGGCTTAACAAAATTTTTGCGGAGTGAAGCGACGCGGAAAGCGCGCCGCCGGCCCCATGCAGATGCGCAGGAAGGAAATTCTACGGGGTCAAAGTTGCGCGCGGCCTCTGCCATGTTGGAAGCCTAAGGATGCGCAACCATGCGACAGGAAATTTCGATGAGTGTCGAAATCAGCGAAGGGGTCATCTGGCGGGATGTTGGCGGCGACGTGATCATCCTGAACGTCGACACTGGCGTGTATTTCGGCCTCGACGGCTCGGGAGGCCACATATGGCGCGAACTCGTCGAACACGGTTCTCTGGAGAAAGTGTTCGAGTCGCTCAAGCGGCAGTTCGACGTCGACGCGGATGAACTACGGCATGATCTTGACGATCTCTTGAATCGACTGGTCGAAAAGGGACTGGTGCAAATGATCACCGAACCTAAGCGCGATCCGCGATGAGGCCAAAACTGGACGCGTCGGGCCATCACCTCGGCGCCAGGATCTGATGAGCGGCATCGCGGTCCTATATCAATGGGACGGGGCTCGCAGCGGAGCCCTCGATTGTCGAGCGGATGCTTGCTGTCATACCTTACCGTTCGACTGACGGCTCAGGCGTATGGAGCATCGGCCCAGTCGCGCTTGGACATGCGAAGCTCGAGACGACGCCCGAAGCCGCGGCCGAGACCAGTCCGTTGGTGGACGAAACCAGTGGGCTGGTACTATCCATGGACGGACGGGTGGATAATCGCGACGAACTCACGGCAGAGTTGAATTCGCGCGGTTATCGTATTCGCGCCGGAACCGACGCTGAGGTCGTGCTCCGGGCCTGGCAATGTTGGTCCGCAGAAGCCCTGCCAAGGCTGATCGGCGATTTTGCATTTGCCATATGGGACGCACCGAAGAGGACACTTTTTTGTGCCCGGGATCCTTTGGGGGTAAAAAGTTTCTATTATTTCGATGGCCCGGGATTTTTTCTGTGCGCCTCGGAGCTCCATCAATTGTTCCAGGATCCAAGGATCGCACGCAGACCGAACGAGGCCGCTGTAGCCGAGCTATTGGTGAGACTCCCGGTAGACCGCGCGGAGACGCTGTTCGAAGGTATCCGCCGCCTTGAGCCAGCACACTTTCTGACTGTGAGCGCGCGTGGCGTGGAAAGCCGCCGGTACTACGATCTGGACGCCTCGCGGGAGCTCGTCTATCGGAGCGACGATGAATATTCCAGTCATTTTTTTGCGCTGTTCAAGGATGCGGTGCGATGCCGGCTTCGCAGCGTCAAAGGAGTTGCCTCGGAGCTGAGCGGCGGGCTCGACTCAGCTTCGATCGTCTGTTTGACCGAAAAACTTCGCCACTGCGGCGAAGTGCAACTTCCGAGTTTTGAGACTTTCTCAGTCCGGTTCGAGAGCGGACCCGCCGCCGAGGCTGAGTACGTCGAAGAGGTCCTGAGTAAGTACCCTCATCGCCATACCTATCTCCCCCCGGGAATGGCTTCGCTCGGCGAACTCACTAACCAGGTTGCGCACTACCTGGACCTTCCGGATTTTCCCAACGCTGTGTGTGCCGATTACACGCCACTTCTTGGCCAGCGTAATGACCTCAGAGTTCGGCTGACTGGACTCGGTGGCGACGAGTGGCTCGGCCCAACTTACCTTGGATACGCAGACCTGTTGAGGCAGCTTCGCATCCTCGCGCTTGCGCGGAGATTGCGGATTGATCGAACCCAATTTGCCGGATTCGCACCCTTTCCCGGCTATGCTAAAGCCTTGGCGCAGTATGGACTTTGGCCGCTTATGCCTGACAGCCTCAAGTCGGCGCTCAAGCGATGGCGTCCGCCTCAGCTTCATGCCTTGGTCACCCCCGCGTTTGCCGCCAGGACGAAACTTTTGGCACGGCTTTCCGCGAGGCAGCCGTCGCCTTCGACTCGCAGCTTCGCCCAGCAGGCCCTGTACAGGTGCTTTTCGTCCGGATGGCTCCCGTACGCGCTTGAAATGGAGGCGCGCTGGACGGCGGGCTTTCGAATGGAGGGACGGAATCCTTTCCTGGACCGCCGGATACTCGAATTTGCTTTTGCCATACCTGAGAGCCAACGATTCAGGCCTGGCGTTAGCAAGTTCGTACTACGCCGCTCGATGTGCGGAATCCTGCCGGAGCGACTACGGCTGCGGTCATCGAAGGCTGATCTGACGGAGTTATATCCAATGGCAATGAGCGCGCTCGGGGGCGAGCGCCTGTTCGATCGCCTCAACCTGGTAAAAAACGGATGGGTTGATGGAGGCGTTCTGCGTACGCTGTACCGCTCGATGGCTAAAGCGTTTTCGCGCGGCGATCAATCCTTCATGGAGAATGTGTACGAACTATGGAATATCTTTGCGGTCGAACTCTGGCTGAACGTGGTGTTTCTCGGTATCAGTGAGCCTTTCAAGCATGTGACCGAATCTAAGGCAGCGGCTCTGTGACGCTCGTCACCGCGCCTCTCTCGCGTGATAAGGCCGGTCGAAACGAAATGGAATGCCGTAGGATCACCTTTGCTGCTGGATGAGCATCGCCTGTATCTTTCCGACCTGACCCGACTCTCGTTGTTTCGACGGGCAATAAGCGCGGTAGTGAAACCTGGCGACGTCGTTCTGGATCTCGCCTGTGGCACGGGCGTGCTGGGCTTGCTGGCGATGAAGGCCGGGGCCGCAAAAGTATACCAGGTCGACCACTCGGGCATGATACAGATCGCTCGCGACGTAGCCTGCGCCAACGGTTACGGGCAAAAGGTGATCGGGATTCACGAAGCTTCCAGTCGTGCCACGCTGCCCGAAAAGGCCGATGTCGTTGTCGCGGATCAGCTAAGCGTCTTTGGAATTGGCGCGGGAATGCCCGAGATATTCAATGACGCCCGCCGTCGTCTGCTCAAGCCTGGCGCCCGCGCTATCCCTCGACGGATCGAAGTCTTCTCCGTCCCGGTGAATTTCCCCGAAATGTGGCGCATGGCTAGCTTTTGGGACAAACGGCATGCCGGGCTGACAATGTCGCCGGCACGCAGCATCGCTTTCAATACCGACTATCCGAGCGAAAGAAGCCCGCGCCGGATCCTCGCCAGACCCGCGCAGATGTTCACCTTCGATCTCACCGACGTGGCGCCTGAACGCTCGACCGCTACGGCCGCGATCGAGGTCTCAGCGGCCGGGGTCATGCATGGTCTCAGCGTATGGTTCTCTGCCGAACTCGCGCCGGGTGTAATGATGACCAATTCGCCCGTTAGCAAAAGCCGGATGCAACGGCCTGCCGCGTTCCTTCCAGTCGGGAAGCCTTTGGCGCTGAATAAGGGGGACCGCCTGGACATCACCATGTCAGCCATTACCACGCAGAGACTCCTTAGCTGGAAGGTGGTGGTCTTCGATTCTCGTGGCAAGGAGAAGGCGCGGTCTGTTCATTCCACGCTCAAGGGGATGTCACTGGTCCCTGAGGAATTGGCGAAGACGCGTCCCGACTTTGTGCCACGGCTGTCGGAGTGGGGTGCGGCGCGAAGATCCGTGGTGAACCTGGCCGATGGAAACCGCACATTGGCAGAAATAGAAACGGAAATATTCCGAACCCATCCGTTTCTCTTCCCGTCACTGGCCGAGGCATCGGAGTACATTGCAAGGGTTCTCCTGCCCGACACTAATTGACTAACTTCAAAGTGTCAGTAAGAATCACTTAGCGTCAAATTGCAAATGTGCCTGCATTTGAACTTTTCATTGTGGTTAAACATGTGCCTACGGAGCTATAGATGACCAAAGTAGCGAAAGAATCACAGAGAGCGTCCCAGAGTCCGAAAAAACCCTACGCCCGTCCTCGCCTCGTGGAATACGGCAACGTTGCCAAGCTCACGGCTTCAGGCGGATCTAAGTCTTTTTCTGACGGGATGACCCGTATGCCCGGGTAGAGTCGGCGTCGTCGAGATTGTTGAGTAAGGGAACGCCGGGGGAGATCTCCTGGCCGCCGCTTTCACATGCTTGCCTCACAACCCTCGAATTCGAGTCTTGTAGGATCAGCATCCAGGAACGCGCGAAGCTCCGCAGGTCCAAGACCTGCGGAGCCGACGCACAAACAATCATGATTTACGCCTGAAATCTCTCCGCGTTCATCAGAACGGACTCAGCGGAATGCAGGAGGGATTCGATACACCGGCGGCCTCGGCCGTTCCATAGTTGTTGTGCACCCAGTGATTGTTGCCACACGTGCTGCTCGCGTCGAAAAGATCGATGCCAGAGTTGCCTGATGCATTTATAAGGTAGATCTGGTCCTTGTTGCTGGATTCACTTTTGTCCAGGAAGACCCCGTCGCCACTATTACCCGTGATCGCAGGTACCGTGCTGATCCCTGCGGGTGCGTCGCCAACCTTAACCTCCGAATTGGTACCGCAACCAGACACACACCCTACATGCACGCCATTACCCCCATTACTCGTAGCCGTAAATACACTGATCCTCGGTCCTGCGGAGCCTGTTACGAGCACGCCGTCGGCGCCGTTGTCTGAAGCGTCGAAGTCAGAAATGGTGCACTCGTCACTGCAAGCATTAAGATAGACGCCCTGTTTGGTATTCGAGTCTGCAGCAAAATTGGTCCATATTTCAGTCCCTGCCGAGCTCCCTGAGGCCATCTCCAGACCGATTCCGTTGGACACCATATTGACCGCGTCACCCGAAGTATTAGATCCCGCATCCAACACGCCCTCGGCAAATCGCGAGGCCGTGCCACTAAAGCCTTCGATCACGTCCTCTGAACCCGTTATGTGGATTCCCGCTCCTTTCGAGGTTCCGGTCCCAGTGAATGTGACGTTGAAACCCTGGAGATCCAGGGTATCGTCACTGCCACTGAGGACGATGCAGTCGCCGGTACCCGTCTGATTGATGTTCTGCGTTACCAGATAAATCGTATTGTTCCCGCTGAGCGTTCCGCACGCCGTGACTGGCGTCGGATCGACCCCTTGGCTCGCGGACGGGTGACTGGCGGCCCAAGCTGCCTGCGAGATGGTCAGGGTAAACCCGATCGTCAAAGCAAGAACCGATACGCCCGGAGCTCCGATTCTTTTTGTATGAATCACGTACCCTCCTTAAATAGCGACCCTGTAGAGGTCGGTAATTTTCATCAGTTTCACGAACCTAGTCAAAAACCGTTGAGCCAAAGTTTTTAAGTCCTTTTTGATGTTTATGTGGGCTTTGACCCGATTAGACACATCCACGGAGAAACAATGCCGAAATAATCTGCGTGTGTCAAGTCGTTATAAACAATCAAAGATGCCGAACACATCTGTGAACGTGATAATAGATGGCAAAACGGGCAAAAGAATCAAATCGGCGAGGCTCGGCGAAGGCTCCTCGCGTAGTTGGACAGCGGGGCAGTTGATGAGCTTCAGTATTGCGCCGCCGCTTAGACTCGACGCGATCAACGCATATGCGGAAGGCCCGTAGCCGAGTCGGAAGCTGGGACGCGCTGTGCGCGCTCGATCACGGACGCTTTCGGGCGCTGTGCGAAAGCCAGGGGATCGCGCCCGTGCCTCGACCCTCGGCCACCGATCGCCCGGCAGCTCAGCTGACGCGCTGACGCCGCCCAGTTCGAAAGCACGAGCGATTTGTGCCGGAGACTCCGCAGCTTCCGGGCGCCATCATCCCGTCGGAGTTATCGCTTTATGGCATGGCCGGAGAAGTGAGCCGGTATGTCCACGTCGACTGCCGGATTGGAAAATGGAGTCGTGTACTCCAGGTAGGAAAATTCCGTAGTGTTGCGTTCGGGAATGACCACCAATGCCTCGGGGCGCTCATTGGTCGAGGGGTTGGGACAGCCGAATCCCAACATGATGATAAAGTTATTGCTGTCCACCGACGAGTTCGAGAACGCGAAAGGTGCCGCGGTGCTGGGGACAAAATGGCATGCAGTGAATCCGTTGGATTGCGGGAAGCTGATTATTTCCTCGAAGTTAATCAGCTTTCCCTGCTCGAATGTCCAAAGAGTGATCTGATGCAGGGCTGCCCCGGTGGCATCGTTGCCGTCCGCTTGCCCGGCATACCTGCCGTTAAGCTGCGCATGCGCGGCGCTCGCGCCGAGTAGCACACTCAAGATCATTCCTGCTGCGATGTGAGAGATTTTCATTGCCCCTCTCTAGTGGTACCTGGACATAAATGTAATGCAGCAAAAGCATGACGCCGACTTAGGCATCATGCGTGCTCAACCAGCTCCTGGAGCGGGGTAGGGCGCTCGCCCGTCCGCTTGAGTGGTGATAGCGCAAAATTGGAGGTTTGCTGCGCGGTAACCACAACAAGCAACGGATATGCCGAAAGTAGTCTTTAATAATGTGCAAACTTTCCACGTGCTTACGTGATCAGCTCCGCTAGCAAAGCCGAATTTTCCGATTTGGTCCCGGAAATTGTTTCAAAAAGACAGTGGAATGAATCGCGGTCGCACGCTGGCGAGTGCATTTCCGCGGCGGGTTGTTGCGAGAGGGGGGACTTGAACCCCCACGCCTTGCGGCACCGGATCCTAAGTCCGGCGCGTCTGCCATTCCGCCACTCTCGCGCGAAGCGTCATCAATATAGAAAATTCAGACGCGTATTGGCAGATCGCGGCGCCCTTAAAGCCGAGCCGCGGCCCCCTTCGCGGACGGTCGCGCAGCGTGGTACTGTTCAACGGTTAAAGTTCAGCCAACCAAGTTGGCTAAAAGATCGGAAGCATAAGTGCTTAAACAAACCGTTCACAATGCGATTTCTCCGACGGCGGTGCGGCCCAGTGGCTGTATTTTTCTAGCGGCGGCCGCTGAGCGCTTCGATCGCCGCGTTGGTGGTCGTTGTGCTCGCGCTCATGATCCCGGCGCGTGCGGCGGCGGCCGCCGACCCCGGTCCGGTGGTCGCGGAGATCGGCAGCCACAGGATTACCCAACGGGAAGTCGACGCCAAGATAAAGGTGCAGCTCTACGACGCGCGCAAACAGGCGGTCGATGAGATGGTGGACGACTACCTGCTCCAGCAGGCGGCTAAAAAGGAAAAGCTCAGCGTAGCGGACTACGTCAAGCGCGAAGTCAACGACAAGGTCACCGCCGACGTCACCGACGCGACGGCCAAGAAATTCTACGACGAGAACAAGGATAAGATTCCAGCGCTCAAAAGAGGC
>CAVQVD010000002.1:0-14205 GCA_963717045.1 uncultured delta proteobacterium
ATATGCCGCTATGCCGTTGTGGAGCTTGGCAGAGCGATCGGCGATAATTCTGATCGAGGACGTCAGGATGGGCGAGGTTATCCGTCTCGAAGAGATCGATCGCGAGCGCCGCCGCAGCCGCGCCCGCGTGGCCGAACGTGCGGACCTGGAGCGCGCGGTCGCGCTGCTCAGGGAGAATCTGGCTGCTGCAGCCGATGAGTTGCGCGACACCCGAATGCGCCGTCGCACCAAGCTCAAGCACAGATACCCGGGAACAGCTCGAACTGCTCGAACGTATCGAGCGGTTCGCGGCGATGATCCGATATGGCCTGCGGATGCTCGGAGAGGCGCCCGGCGGCGATAACGTCGACGGACCCTCCATAGTCGCCGGGCGAAACTAGCGGAGTTTTCTGCCGCTACGGCGCTTGGCCTCGGCGGCCTCGTAGCCGCCCTCGGAAAACCACCTTATCTGACGCGCGAGGCCGCTAAGAATGTCGAGCTCGCGCGCGCCAATCCCCGCTCGGCCCAGGATCGCGCGCAGAGCGAACATGATGTGCTCCGGATTTTCGGCCGGCAGAAAGCCGATCGAAACCAGCGCTTCGCTTAGACGCTCCATCATCGCGTCCACTGCCGCAGCCGGCGCATACGGCTCCGCCGCTGGCATCTCGCGCATCGCTCCCGCCGTCATCATCAGTTCGTACGCAACCAACATCACGGCCTGCGCCAGATTGAGCGAGGGATACTCGGGCGCGGTTGGAATCGTTATTAGTCGCTGACAGAACTTAAGCTCCCGATTCGTCAGCCCGGTATCTTCAGGTCCGAAGATTATCGCGACGCGGTTGGCTGCGGCTTCAGCCACGAGTTGCGCCGCCGCGTCGCGCAGCCCGACCACGCCCGACCGATATAATCCGGGCCGGCAGGTGGTGCCCACGGCGAGCGTACAGTCGGCGAGCGCGCCGCCAAGGCCTTCGTAGTGTTTGGCATCGCGCAGCACGTCGCCCGCATGTACCGCCATCGCGGCCGCAACGCGCCCGCCGGCGGCGGCACTCGGCGCCACCAGACGCAGATCGCCAAGGCCCATGTTCTTGAGTGCTCGCGCGGCCGAGCCGACGTTGCCCGCCTGAAGCGGCCGCACCAGTACGAAGGCGAAATTTCCGAGCATGTCCATCCAGAGCTGAATCTTACCCGTTGCGCTTACCTCCCAATAGCTATGGCGCCCCGGCCGCTCCAGCGCGCGGATTGCTATCGACGCGACGTGCGCTGCAGGCGTGCGAGAGCTGATTAAAAAAGCTATGTTTAGTGATCAGCCAGCGCGACAGCGCGGATACGATCAACCAGCGCGACAGCGCGGATACGATGAAGATAATTTCCTTCGGTGACGTCCACATGGCGACCAGCAACCTCGAACGGATGGACGAGGTGATGCGCGCTACGGACCTGGTGATAATCTCGGGCGACCTTACCAACTTTGGGGGCGAGGCCGACGCGCGCAAAGTGATCGATGAGGTGCGCCGGAGATGCCCAACGTGCTCGCCGTGCCGGGCAACCTGGACCGCCGCGAGGTGATCCCGTTTCTCGAGCGCGAGGGCGTGGCATTGCATGGCCGCGGGCTGGTGCGCGACGGAGTCGCGATTTTCGGATGCGGCGGCTCCAACGTCACACCCTTCAACACTCCGACCGAGCTTAGCGAGGAAGAGATTTACGCAACGTTGATGGCTGGTTACGAGCAGGTGCGCGGCCGTCGCCCGCTGCTGATGATCTGCCATACCCCGCCGTTCGGGACGCGTTGCGACCGGATCCTGGGCGGCAAGCCGGTCGGCAGCACCGCGGCGCGCCGCTTCATCGAGGAGGTCAAACCCGAGGTCTGCATCTCAGGCCATATTCACGAGTCGGCCGGCGTCGATGCGATAGGGCCCACGCGGATTCTCAACGCGGGCCCCTTTAAGGGCGGTGGCTATATCGTCGTGCAGAGCGCCGGGCAAGCGCTCGACGCGCAGTTGGAGTTTCTTTGAGGTTCCAGCGCTCTCCCGCATAGGACAATCCGCCCGCGTCTACTACGGAAAGCTGGTCAACGGCAGAAGTCTGGTGCTCAGGGGATGGCCGGCGCTTTTGCGCCGCTTCATTCTGGGCCGCCTGTAAGCGCCATCGGAGCGGCGCAAGATTGAGGATGAAGCGCACGAATGTTGAGGGTGGTATTTTTCGACGCTGCCGGGACGCTTTTTCATACGCGCGAGCCGGCCGGCCTGAGCTATGCGAAGATCGCTCGGCGCTACGGTCTCGTGGCCGACGATCGCATCGTGATCGACTCTTTCAAACGCGCCTTCGCTGCGGCGCCGGGACTCGCCTTCGGTCCGGGCCACGACCCCGCGGACCTGCGCCGCATGGAGCGCGAATGGTGGAACCGTCTGGTGCGAGCCACCTTCGCTAAGGTCGGCGTCCTGGGCGATTTCGATGCTTACTTCGACGCGCTGTTCGCCTTCTTCGCCGACCCGCAGAATTGGGTTTGCGATCCTGACGCGCCGGTGCTGCTAGGGGCGCTGAGCGAGAGCGGGCTCGAACTGGGAGTGATTTCCAACTTCGACCACCGCATCTATGCGATCCTTGATGCACTGGGTCTAAGCCGCCATTTCGATTCGATAACTATTTCGTCGGAGGCCGGCTATGCGAAGCCCGCGCCTGAGATTTTTCGAATAGCGCTCGAACGCCATGAGCTGCCGGCACAGCATGCCCTCCACGTTGGAGATTCGGAGGCGCTGGACATCGCCGGCGCGCGCGGGGCGGGCATTGCCGCGGTACTGATAGACCCTGCGGCTGTGGCCGAGGCCGCCGCGGCTGACGCTGCCGAGGCGCATGATCTCGAGGACAGCCTCGCGCGGAACTCCGTCGAGCCGCATGGCGCGGTGCGGCCCGAAGGTCGAGAACCGTCGCTCTCAGAAGGCCGATATGTTCGGGTGCGGTTCTTGGGCGAGGTCGCCGCGGCGCTCGGCCGGCTCGGATTCCCTTGACGGCCCTTCACCGTCTATCCTTAATCAACACGGCCTGCGACCGGACCGGATGCCTGGTGCCTGGCGACCGTCCACCGGAAATTTTCAGGCTGTCGCAGGAATCGATGTCGCTGATCGCGCATTCACGCCACCTTGTGTTCGGCCTCGTGCCACTGATGGTCTTGCTCGGGATCGCTGCTTCTCTCTCCTCCGCCAGCGCCTCGCTCGGTGGGCTGAACTCGCGTCTCAATGCACTGGAGTCCCGCGTCAACGAGGCGGTATCCGATCCGGCCACCGCGAGTTCGGTTATTTCGGAACTCGACGCAGCCGAGGGCGAGTTCGAGGAGGCCGCCAACGGGCGCGCCGGCCGCGGCCAGCTTATCGAGACCTATGGGCAGCTCGAGTCGATGCTCAATCGGATCTACCAGGCCTATCAGCACAAGAAGGACGCCTGTATTGCGCAAATCGACGCGGGTGGCAACTGCGACTACGACCAGCCCGAACAGCTCGCGCTGCGCGCGCTCTATCCGTTGTCATGGCTGCACTATCGCGGGGCCCTGCTCTATAGTGACGATCCGTCGCTTGCGCGCCGGCTGCTCAACCAGGCGATCGACGGCTTCACTTCGAGCACCCTGGTGATTTTTTCCCCCGAGCTCATCCGCGAAAACCTGCTGGGACGCGCGCTGTGCGAGCGCGAGCTGGGCAGGTACGATCGCCAGGAGTACAACCACGCGATTGCCGACTTCAAACGCATCATGCACGACGGTCCGGGGACCCGGCAGTACCGCCCGGCCGAGCAGGGACTGGCGGCGACTTACGCCGCGATGGGCCAGGCGGCGCAGGCGGCGAAGCTTACGGGTGAGATGGCGGCCGGCGCGAGCGGCGCGTCGCGCCAGGGACTGGAGCTGATGCGCCTGCGCGAGTTGTTCGAGGCGGAAAAGGCGGCGACCGACCCGGCCAAGCGCGCCAGCATCCATCGCGAAGCCGTCGATTACATCCGCTCGCGCCAGGACGACAAGAACGAATGGGCGATCGCGCTCTCGGCGATCGCGCAGTATGTGCGCGACCCGGTGGCCGAGTTTGGAGAGTCCACCGACCCTTTCGAGAAATGGCTGCTGGCGAGCGTGCTCTACTTCAAGCATCAGCCACTCCCGGCCGCGAAATATTTCACTGAAGCCGCCGAGACCGGCCACTATCCGAAGGCCTACAAGTACGCGGCGGACATCTATTATTCCCTCGGCCGGATCGATCTCGTCGAACATTTGGTTGACCAGGTCGCGAAGCAGCCGGGGAATCCTGACGCGCAGTGGGCTTCCTACATGCGGTTCAAGCTGCCGCGTCTGCAATGGGAGCGCAGCGGCAAGAGCAACGCGGCGCTGGAGAAGCAATGGGTGGCCGCCGCCGAGGACTACCTGAAGGCGTATCCACGCGGCCAATACTCTTTCGAGCCGCGCTTCAGGATCGCCGAGCGACTGCAGAAACGGGGCGACTACGCCGAGGCGATCAAGCAGTACCAACAAGTCTCGGGCAATCCCTCGTACGACTTCACCGCGGTGTTCAACGCCGCCGAGTGCAACTACTTGATGGTCGCCAAGGCGGAGAAGGAGCAGGAAGCGGCGGGCAAGAACGCCAGACCCTCGCCCGCGCTGGCCGTGATGCGCGCCCAGGCGATGAGGGGCCTGCGCGACGCGATCAACCGCGAGCCGCAGGCCGAACGCACGGCGCCCGCCCAACGCCGCTTCTTCCATGACGCTCGCGGTCGCGCCATCTACATGCTCGCGAGCCTCCAGGAACATGAGGGCACCGCGGTCGACAATCGCGAGATTGCCGCGCTGCTCACCGGCTATGAGAACGAGTATCCCGCGATGAACGAGCATTTTGGTGAAATCTTCGAATGGCGGCTGAAAGCGCAGGCCGCGGTCGGACAATGGGACGCGATCGCGCGCGATATCGCGGCGCTGATCAAGCGCAACCAGGGCAGTCTCGCGCATAGCGATTTCATCAAGGAGATCGGCGCCGACTTCTGGCGCGGCGCACTGGCCGCCCAGGCGCGCGGCGATCAGAAAGCTTACCTCGCACAGGCCCAGTTGACCGCGCTCGACTATGGCTACTTCGATGACATGGTAAGGGCGAGCAAGATCCCCGCCAAGAACCTGACCGGCACGCTTTCGATTCTCGGACAGGCCTACGCGGCGCTCGGCCAGAACGACAAGGCCGAGGCGACGTTCGCCGAAGTGGTCAAGGCGGACGCGGCTTCGCCAGACGCCAACGCGGGTCTCGCGCGGATCGCGCAATCGCGCAAGGATTACAAGAACGCGCTCGATTATTGGTCGCGGGTCGAGGCCACCGCAGCGCAATCGGACAATCTCTGGTACCAGGCCAAATACAACGTGGCGCAGATTCTTGCGGTCGAAGGCAATCTAAGCGGCGCCTGCAACAAGCTCGCGGTCACCCGCAGCGAGCATCCAAGCCTTGGCAGCCCGCAAATGAAAGCGCAGTGGCTCGATCTGCAGAACAAGATTTGCCTCAAGCAATCGGCCGCGCAGTAGGTTCACGATGCTAACGAGAATCCATCACGTGGGAGTGGTCGTGCCGAGCCTCGAAGAGGGGCTCAGATTCTGGCGCGACACGCTGGGGATGCGGCTTACCAAGAGCGCCACGATCGAAGAGCAAGGCGTGCGCGCGGCACTGCTCGAGGTCGGGGGTAGCGAAGTGGAATTGCTCGAACCGCTCAGCGCGGACAATGGCGTCGGCAAGTTTCTCGCGCGCCGCGGTGGCGGCTTGCATCACGTATGCTTCGAGACGGACGACGTCGCGCGCGAACTCGCGGAGGCCAAGGCCAAGGGAATCCAGTTGATCGATCAAACGCCGCGCAGCGGCCTCGCCGGAATGATCTGTTTTCTTCATCCCAAGGCGACCCGCGGCGTGCTGGTCGAGTATGCCCAGCCGTTCGAGGACGAGTCCCACGGGACCGACAAACCTCACAAGTCTGAATAAACCTGAGAGGTCATCAGCGCCGATGCCGATTTACGAATATCACTGCACGGACTGCGATCGTTCGTTCGAGAGCTTCGTCCGCCCCGGCGGGCAGGAGACGCAATGCCCGGCCTGTCATGGCGGAAATATCGCGCGCGAACTGTCGGTGTTCGCCTCGACGCGCGGGTCCGGCGCGGCCGCTCAGATGAATGGCGGCGGCGGCGATAGTGGCGGTTCGATGGGCGGTGGCGGATGTTGCGGCGGCGGCTGCGGCTGCCGCTGAGTTCGGTGCGGGGAGCGCACTGGACGCGGAACCTCATCCGGAGCTAGTTCTTTGGCCTCTCCGTCACGACCTCTTGGGTCATCCTGAGTGAAGGCTGCCGGAGTCTTCGACTTCGCTCGCAGACTCGCTTCGCTCAGGATGAGAGCTTCGGTAGGCAACTTATTAGTCACACCTGGCACCTTACAAATATCCAGAGTCGCCTAACGGGTAAAACTCCGCATCAGTGCCGCATACAGTTCGAATGGGATGGAGCTGCGCAAAAATGCCGCGCACAACCCGAACAGCGCCCCGAACAAGCTGCCGTTGACCCGAATCCATTCGAGATGCGTGCGGGTCCTCGATTCGATTTGAACCCGGATCTCATCGTCGGTCTTGCGGCTCAGGTTCTCCACCACCACTCGCGAGATCTCGCCGCGCGAGGCGCCGACCGCCGTGTTGAGCAGCTTTTCCACCCACGCGAGGACCTGGGTCCGTTCGACGCTATCGGCAGTCTGGAGCTTAATCCCCACGCGGTGTATCTCGTCCTCGAGATATCTCAGGAACTCCGGATCGTGGCCGAGCTTGGAGACCAGGTCCGGCAGCTTTCTGGCGAAGCCCTGGAGCCTTCCCTCGAAATCAATCAACAGTCGCTCCACCATCCTGAACAACGGCCCGACCTCGAGCAGCCTGCGCAACTCTTCCGCGAGGCGTCGCACCACCTCCGGCCGCTTGAGCCAATCGGCGAGCCGCAGCGTCTGCTCCTCGACGAACGCGAGGTCAACGTCGCGCAGCGAAACCTGTTCGAGCATGCGGCCGATTTTGGTAACCAGATCATACTCGGTGAGCTTGCGATGAATCATCTCGGGCGTTAGCCATTCGTTTTCGACCGTCTTCCCGATGCCCTGGATGATGCGCTCGCGGTTTCGCGGCAGCACGCCGGAATTCGGCAAGTACCACTTGCGTTCGAATAGCATCTTCAGCGCTATGTAATCGCAAAGCCCTCCGACCAGAGAAGCTTCGCCGGCCATCCGAATCACCTCGCCAGCGTGCGCGTTGAAATTCAGGTAAACCACCCATCCGACCGCATACAGCAGAACGGAAGCGATCAATGCAACATCGCCCTTTCGCAAGACCAACCTCACTTTGTTTTGGGTTCGCGCAACCTCGATGAGTTGCGGCTAGAGCGGCCCCGATCGCGCGACCGCGGACCGGGCCATCAACTTTCCTGCCTGACCGCGAATTCGCGCCGGGCGGATTCCATCAGCTCTGGTTCGGTGAGCAAATCGTACGCCGTCAGCGCCATCGCCTTCGCCACCCGGATCATCGCCTCGTAGGCGCGCGGCGTGTCGGTATGCTTCGCGAAACGCTCCTCGTGGCAGTTGCCCGCACCCGGGTCGGCAATGCGGAAGATCGGATGTATCGCCGCAAGTGCATGGCTCACGTCGCCCATGTCGGTCGAGCCGGTCGGCATGTCCGGGGGCGCGTCGGGCGCCTTGACGCCGAGAGCCTCGCAATGCTGCGCGTAGCGATGGGCCATCGTGAGATTGTTGATCATGTTTTTGTAGCCGCCGAGGACTTCGGGCGATAGCCGCGTTCCGGTGGCGGCGGCTGCCGCCTCGGCGCATCGCAGCACCCGGTCAGCGATCGCGTTAGTGTAATCGGTGGTGTGAGCGCGACACAGAAACTCGCACGCGGCCTTCTCCGGAATGATATTCACCGCCTGTCCGCCGTCGGTGATGATGCCGTGGATCCGCGAGCCGTCGCGGAAATGCAGCCGCGCGGCGTCGACGCTCTGGAAGGTCTGGATCACCGCCGCGAGCGCGCTCGCGCCGGCCCACGGCGCCGCCGCCGCATGGGAGGCGCGTCCGTGAAACGTCAGGCGCAGGTGGCGCGTCGCGAGCGTCGGAAAGGTGGCGAACTCGCCGTCCACCGGATGCGCCATCATCGCCGCGTCGACGCCTTCGAGCGTGCCTTTTTCCAGCATGATGATCTTGCCGCCGCCGCCTTCCTCGGCCGGGGTGCCCAAGATTACGACCCGTCCGGGCAGTTGATCTCGTATGGCGGCGAGGCCGGCGAAGGCCGCGAGGGCGGCGGTGCAGATGAGGTTGTGGCCGCAGGAATGGCCGTTGGGGAGCGCGTCATATTCGGCGAGGATGGCGACGGTGGGAAATGACCGACTCGATTCGCTGATCTGATTACTGGTCTGGCCGGATTTGCTGGACGGGTCGGAATTGCCGATCTCGGCGCGAAAAGCGGTCTCGAGTCCAGCTACACCACGTTCGACCTCGACTCCAAGATCGCCGAGCGCGCCGCTGAGCAGTCCGGCCGCGAAACGTTCTTCGAACTTCAGTTCGGGACGGGCATGGATCTGGCGGCCCAGGCTTATCGCCTGGTCCTTGAAGCGGTCGATAGAACCGCAGATCTCGTCATGGATAGCCATCGGGACTCCTTCACATAAAATTGTCGGGCGCTCACTTAAGGGAGCGCGCGTGAGGCATGCTACCAAAGCGGGCACGCGGCGTTTAGCCGCCGTGCCGGCCGCTCGCGCGTTTGGCCAACTCCGAAGTGTAGGTTCTGCCCACCAGATCGACGTTGCTCTGCAGCCAAGAGCTGAGTGCGGTGGGGCAGGTGGGCGGCGCACCGGAGACCAGCAGACTCGCCATCAGGCCGTCGATCTCGTCGCGAGTTAGTGTCACGTCGCCGAGTGCGTACCCGATGAGACTCGAGAAAAGCAGCGCCACGCGCGGCGGGACAGAGATGAGGAGCGTAGAGCGGCCGAGCGCGCGGGCAACGGTGCGTACGAAATCGCGGAAGGTGAAAATCTCCGGTCCGACAGCGTCGATAACCCGGTTGTCGCCGCCGGACGCGTCGCTCACCGCGAGCTCGGCGAGGTCCGCGACGAATACCGGTTGTACGCGATAGTCGCCGCGTCCGGGGATCGCAAACAATGGGAAATGGCGCACGAGCCATGCGATGTTATTGACCAGCACGTCCTCGTTACCAAAAATCAGCGTCGGGCGCAGGATCAGATACGACAGGCCCGACTGCGCGATCTCGCGTTCGACCACGCCCTTGCCGCGAAAATACGGCAGCGGCGAATCTTCGGCGGCGCCAGTGATGCTGATATGGACGATCTTGCGCACGCCGGCGAGCCGGGCGGCGCGCAATAAAGTGCGGCTGTTTTCGACCGCGGTATCGAAATTCACATCTTCATAGGGAAAACGAATCCAGTAGGTGTTGTAGAGCGTCGTCGCGCCCTCGAGGCTCCGCGTCAGGCTCTCGGGCGAGCCGAAATCAAGCGGCGCGATCTCGAGCCGTTCGCCGAACGGATTGGGCTGTGCGGGATGCGCGGTCAGGGTCCTGACGCGCTCGCCGCGCTCGAGTAGCGCCCCGGCGATGTAGCGGCCGGTGTAGCCGAGCGCGCCGGTGACAACGCTGAATCCGGAGGCCTCCACGGGGTGTGTGTTAGCCGCTCAATGCCGCGGCGTCTGCTCCGGCGCGACCACCACCGCCACTGCGCATCCTGCGCCGCGCAGAATCTGATCCACGCGGCTACCGAAATACAGACGCTCCTCGGCCGAACGAAACAGCGCGCCCATCATGAGCAGATCGAAATCGCCGTCCTTGATGGTCCGCAGGATCACGCTTTCGGGGTTGACGCCGGTCTCGATCCGGGTCGCGATCCGCAGGTCGAGCTGCTGCGCGAGTTCGCGGATTTCGCCCACAGCTTCCTCACCTTCGCCGTTCTGCGTCGCGCCGGCGAGCGTGCGCCAATTCAGTAATGAGCGCTGCCGCACGTACAGCGCCGTCGTTTCTGCGCCCGCCGCGTGGCCATAGAGCATGCCCACCGCCGCCCCCAGGCGCGCGAACGACGCTCCGCTTACCGGCACCAGGAGCTTGCGAAGGGGCATCGCGGATCCGGCGTTGCTCGCGATCACCACAGGCGCGCGGACCACGGCAAGCAGGCCGCGCAATACTTCTCCCCCGAGCACGGTGTGGCCGCCGCTCTGCGAGGCGCCGACAAAGATCGCGTCATAGCCGCGCTCGCTCTCCTGCAGAATCGCCTCGATAGTCGAGTCGCCGCTGCCGGAGCGCTGGTAAACGTTAGCGGCACCGGCGGCTGTGGCGATCTGCTTCAGCCGCGCGAACTGCTCGTCGAAAGCGGCGGCGGCGCCAGTGCGCCCGTTGGAAGCGTCGGCCGCGGCATGGAATACGGTGATGCTCGCGTCGGAGGATTTGCTCAGTGTGGCGGCGAGATGAACCGCCAGTTCCGCATGCGGTCCGCCGCCGCTCAGCACCAGCAGCTTCGCGCCCGCGGTGCGCAGCGGCAGACGGGCCAGGATGCGGTCGCGCTCGGCGCGTTCGGCGTCGCCCGGTCGCTGGCTTACTCCGCGGAGCGCCCACTTGAGCAACGGCGGCGTTATAACCGAGGTGATGACCGCGACCCCGACGATGATCGTATACATCGCGGGCGTGAGCACGCCCAGGCTAAGCCCGAGCAGGGCCAGGATGATCTCCATCCCGCCGCGGGCATTCATCCCGATGGCCACAGCCAGGGCTTCGCGGAACTCGAGCCCGCCGAGCTTGCCGCCTAAAAGCGCGCCCGTGATTTTCGCCGTGCATGCCACTCCCAGCACGATCAGCGGAACGTAGGGGCTGCTGAGCGCCGAGAGATTCGTCTGCAGGCCCGAGTAGGCGAAGAACACCGGCGCCATCAGGCCCATCGTAACCGCCCCGATCTCCCCGCGGTCGCGAGCTCGTACGCGCGGCGCACGGCCCAGCATCAGCCCGGCGACGAACGCCCCGAACACCGCGTGCAGACCGATCGCCTGGGTGACGATCGCGCAGGCGAAGCCGACCAGAACCATGACGCCGAACTTTCCATGCTCGGCCGCGCCGCGATCGTCCACCCATCGCATCAGCCACGTCACCAGCCGCACTCCGGCGAAATAGCAGAACGCGAGGAAGACGGCAGCCTCGCTGAGCAACAATCCAATCGAGGCGAGCGAAATCGCGCGTCCGCTCGCCATTCCCGCGACCAGCGACAGCATGAGCCATCCCGTGGTGTCGTCGATGATTCCGGCGGCCAGAATCAACATCCCGAGTTCGCGGCGCATCAGGCCGAGCTCGATCAGGATCTTCGCGATTACCGGGACCGCAGAGATTGCGATCGCCACTCCCATGAAGAGCGTGAAGATCAGCCGCGCGTTCGGGTCGGCGAGGTATTGCGCTGGCAGCGTCAGACCGAGAACCATCCCCGCGCCGAACGGAATCACCATCCCGCACACCGACACGCAAACGGCGGCGCGTCCCTGGCCGCGGAGGATATCGAGGTCGGTTTCAAGCCCGATGTAAAGCAGCAGCAGGATGGCGCCGGTCCAGGCGAAGGCCTCGAGCAGATGGCGCGACATCGGGTCGCCGCCAAAGACCGTCGCGAACACGCTCGGCGCGAGGTTGCCGAGAATCGAAGGGCCGACGACGACTCCCGCGAGCAACTCGCCGATGACCGGCGCCTGCCCCAGGCGCTTGGCCAGCTCGCCCAGCGTGCGGCTTACGAAAAGCAGCAGGGTAAGCTGGATCAGGAAGCGTAGAATCTGCGCTTCGCTCAAATGCGACAAGCGATTGCTCCGGGGCAAAGGCGCGCAGCCGAGCCGAGGCGCGCGAATTGGGCGACAACGAACACGTCAACAATAGCGATCACGCTATCGACGCGATGCACGCGGGTCAACGCGGTAATTCGCGGCGGTGATTGCGGCGCTAATTCCCGGGCGGCATCGCAATGTGTGAAGCGCGATGTGACGCGCAGACTGCGCGTCCAAAAAGCGCAGCCGCGTCTCGGCGGCCCCAAAGAGCGCTTAAGCCGGCGGCCTGACCCTACGGACGGATGCGGGTGACCGGCTGGTCGGCTATTTCGGAAGGCTTCTCGCCCTTGGCCTCGCGATGCTGTTTGTAGTCGTTCATCGCGGTCATGATTCCAGCGACCGACTTGTTGAACAGCAATTCGCGCTGACCGGCCGCCCATCGCTGGGAGTATTCGATTTCAGCCACCGTGCCCTGGAACTGCGGCATCACGTAACGCGCAAACAGTTCGTACGAACGTAGCGTCTTCTCGCGCGACGCCCATTCATGGGCAAGCCCGAGCAGGCCGCCGAAACCGCCACTGGCTTCCTGGACTTCGCGGATGCGCGCGATCGCGTCGTCCGGGGTGCCGACGATCGCGCCCCCGCGCGCAACCATCCGATCGACCGTCATTTCCTCACGCGGCTGCCCCGGATATTCCTCGAACTGGATCTTCGCGCCCAACGTGTCGATGAAATAGTCCTGGATCCAGGAGTTGCCGCCTTCGCGGATGTCCTCGAGCGCCTCTTTTTTCGAGTCCGCCAGATGAATCGGCATCACCATCCGCCAGTTGGCGCGGCTGACCATCTTGTCATGCTCTGCGGCGGTTTCCTCCGCCACCGCCCATCGCTTGGGTAACCCCTCGAGGCCGCCGGTAGCGAACGCCGCGACCGACAGCACGCCGCATCCCAGCTCCCCCGCCGCGACCATACCCGAGGGCGAGATCGTGTTGGCGACGAAGATCGGCATATGCGGCTGCTGGTAGGGTTTGACCTGGAGATGGGCGTCGTTGAGACGGAAAAAGGAACCATCGATCGTGATGCCACCTTCCTCGGTAAACAGCCGCATTATTGCCTTGACGCCCTCGACCATCTGGCGGCGCTGCTGCGTCGTGTCGATCGCCAGCATGTGAGCGTCGGCAGCGAGCGCACCCGGACCGCATCCGAGCATCACGCGCCCGCGGGTCAGATGGTCGAGCAGAGCGTAGCGATTCGCGATGTTGAACGGGTTGTGGTACGGCACGCTGACCACGCCCGAGCCCAGCATGATTCGGCGTGTGCGCCCTGCGGCGGCGGCAATGAAAATATCGGGTGATGAAATGATTTCCCATCCCGAGGAATGATGCTCGCCGATGAAGACCTCGTCGTAGCCGGTGCGGTCGAGCCATTCGATCAGTTCCAGGTCGCGTTCGAAACAGAGCGTGGGATTCTCGCCCGCGCGATGGAACGGCGCCATAAAAATACCGAATTTCATTCGATCCTCCTTGCGCCCGAGCCGCGAGCGGTTCGTAGGGGCTTCAACGCCACCTTACGACGCTGGCTATCGGTGGGACAATAGCGCCGCGCCCCGACCGGTGGAGCATGAAACGAGGAACGCGCGGATACGTCTAAATTGTTACGGAATCAAGGGGAAAACAGCGTCGGTGCGAGGTGAGAGCCAAAATGGCCTACAAAAACCGACCACGATCGGATAGGCGGCACTTGCAAGATAGCGTCGCGAGCGTCCCGTCTCACGCCGACTTGCTCAAGACGGAAGCAAATAGGAAGATCGAAGGAAGGCCATGTTGCCGAGGCGCTTGGCGCCCGGGGAAGCGGTAATTCGGGCAGCCGGAGAGTCTTGCGAGTTGGAAATTTGCAGTCGAGGACAGTCGCAATGCTGAGCTTAAGGGGCCGCGCGTGCTGCGGTCGGGCGGCGACAGCAACAGGGGTGGTCGCGATGCTCGCTGGGTTTCTGTTAGTCGCGGCCGGACAGGCGGCGGCGCAGCAGCACCAGTATGTCCCGCCGCCTCATCCGATAGACAACAGCCAGGGTGGCTCGGTGCTCGAGTTGCCGACGACACCGACCAGCCACCAGGGCGGTAACGACGCGCTCACGATGCCGCGGCTCAACCCGCAGCCCGGCCCGGAGCTGGAATTGCCCTCGCGCACCCTGCGGAATCAGACGGGCTACGAGCAGGTGACGGTGACGGTTACGGATCAAAACGGCCGCTACGTGACAGGCTTGCAAAAGGGCGACTTTCGCATCTACGTCGACGGTGTCCAACGGCCGCTCGAGTTCCTGCGCCAGGACCTCAACACTCCGGTGTCGGTCGGAATCCTTGCCGATACCTCGGGCAGCATGGAGCCCAAGCTACAGCAGTTGCGCACCGCGATCTCGCAATTCATC
>CAVQVD010000003.1:0-86056 GCA_963717045.1 uncultured delta proteobacterium
GCGGACGTGAGCGCAGGAAGAATCGAGGACCATTCCGCGACCAGTCCCAGCGTAGCGCGCTCGAAGATCGGCGCTTCGGGATCGCTGTTGATCGCAACGACGACTTCGGCGCGTTTGATTCCCACGGTGTGATTGGGCGCGCCGCGCACTCCGATCGAAAAATACAGCCGCGGATCGATTGCCTTGCCGGTCAGGCCCACCTGCAACTGCCGTGGCATCCAGCCCTTATCCGTCACGCGCCGGGTCGCGCACATCCCCGCGCCGAGCACCCGTGCGAAATCCTTCGCCGCCGCGACGCCTTCCGGTCCGCCGACCCCCATGCCAACGCCCACCACCACGTGCGCGCCGTCAAGCGGCGCGACCGACAGATCGAGCAGCGAGTGCATCGCGACCGTCCGGCCAAACGCCGGCGCAAGCCGCGGCCGAACCGTCTCGACCACAGCCTCGCGGGTGCTATTGGCGGCGGCGAGTTCCAGCACGCCGGCTCTCACGGTCGCCATCTGTGGAAACGTCCTGGACAGGATTGGCGCCACGATATTGCCACCGAAGGCCGGCTTGAGCGCGACCATCCGTCCTTCGCCGTCGAACTCGATACCGATAGCGTCGCCAGTGAGCCCCAGTCCCAGCCGCGCCGCTAGCCGCGGGCCCCAGTCACGGCCGCGCTCGCTCGCGCTCATCAACACCCCCCACGGCGTCCGCTCCCGCACCAGATGAGCCATCGCCTCGGCCGCGGCCGCGGGGGTGTACGACTCGAGGGCCGGATGGTCGAGCACCAAGACGTGGTCGGCGCCATAGCTCGCGAGCAACTCCGCGTGACGCGCGAGCGCCGCGGGAAAGCCCACGGCCACCAGCGCACCGCCCAGCCGAGCCACCAGTTCATCGCCGTGCGAGAGCAACTCCAGACTGCCGCGCGTGACCGCGCCCTCGAGGTTGGTTTCGCAGGCCACCCACAAATCTCGCCCGCGCGCCGGCTTGCGTATTCTCGCGTCGACCGGGCGGCGCGCCTTTTCCTGATGTCCGAGCGCGCCCATCGCGGTGAGCGCCGCGACCACTTCACGCGCCGCGCTCGCGGGATCGCTGGCGTCAATCATGCGGCCCTTCGGATGGCTCGTCTGGACCGCGCGCACCTCCTGCACCCAGGTTGGCGAGCCGGCTGCACCGAATTGCGCAGCGTCGGCATCGAGCGCTGCGGCGTGCACGGTTTCGATTGGCCGCGCGCTTGCCTGCTCGGGGGCTTCGGGCTTGACGCGAATTGGCTGTGCGACCCGCTCGGCGCAGGTCAGCACCGCGGGCATCGCGCATTCGACGTCGTCGTAGCCCTCGTCGCTTTCGCGCTCGGCAGTGATTGTGCGGCCCTCTATATGTACCTTGCGGACGCCAGTTATCTGCGCGATGCCGAGTAGTTCGGCTATCTCGGGGCCCACCTGACCGGTCTCGGCGTCGAGCGAGTACTTGCCGAGCATGATGAGGTCGAAGTGCTCGCGCTTGAGCCACTTGGCGAGCGCGCGCGCGGTGGCTAGCGTATCCGAGCCGGCGAACGCGCGATCCTCGAGGTGCACCGCGCGATCCATGCCCATCGCTAGCGCGTCGCTCAGCGCCGCGCGCGCCTGTGGCGGCCCCATCGTGATCGCGGTCGCATGCGCCCCGAGACTCTGCTTGAATTCCACCGCCAGCGAGATCGCGCGCAAGTCGAACGCGCTTATCACGTTGACGCCGTCGCGCCGGATGGTCTTGGTGACGGGATCGAAGTTGGCGTCCTCGACCAGCGGAATCTGCTTGATACAGACGGCGATCCTGAGCACGGTGGCGGCTACTCCTTAATGATCGGCAATAGGGAAGGGGCTGCAACGCGGTCCGAGCGTAACCGAGCCGGGCGCGCCGATGCAAGGCGAGCTTTGGCGCGCGTGCTCGCCGCTTACTACGGCCCGTGCGATCGGATAGTTTCGCTGGGTGGAAGAAGTTGCCGCACGTTTCACCAGGGTGCTTGCGCGAAGAATGGGCCGGCCGCTCGGCGCGTCGCTAATGACCACGCTCTCGATCGGCGCTGTCGCTCTTGTTGCAAGCGCCGCCGCCGCGTCGCCGATACGCATCGTGTCCCTCGCCCCAGGCGTCACCGAAACTCTCTTCGCGCTGGGCAAGGGCGGCGCAGTGGTCGGCGTCTCGCAGTATTGCGACTATCCGCCGGCGGCTACGCGGCTGCCGAAGGTCGGCACATTTCTTACGCCCAACGTCGAGGCGATCGCGGCGCTCCGGCCCGATCTCATCATCGGGCCGGGACTTTCGTCGAGCCGGCGCGAGGTCCGCATGCTCGAGGCGATGGGATATCCGGCCATGACCGTGAATGACAACTCGCTCGACGGTATCGAGCAGAGCATCACGCTCATCGGTGCGCGCACCGGAGCGCAGGAGTCGGCGCGGCGTCTTCTCGACACTATACAGGCTCATATCAATGGGGTCCGCGCGCGTCTTTGGCGCACCAAGCCGCGCGCGGTCGTGATGCTGGTGGGGCATCAGCCGATGGTCGCGGTCGGCCCCGGCACTTTTCTCGACGACCTGATTCATCTGGCCGGCGGCGACAATATCGCGGATCTTTCCGCGCAGAATTGGCCGCGGCTAAGTATCGAGTACATCATCGCGATGCGACCCGAGGTGATCCTCGACGGCGCAATGGGTAGCGACGCGAACACGCCCAGCGGATTCTGGACGCGGTACCCGACCATCCCGGCCGTCCGCGCCCATCGCGTCTTCGGTTACCCGCAGGACCCGATGCTTCATCCGGGACCACGCGTGTGGCAGTCGCTGGAGATTCTCGCCCGGCGGATTCATCCGGAGGTCTTCGCGACCTCCGAAACGATGCAGGGCGCCGCGCGATGAACGAGCCGGCCGGAATGCCCGCGCCGCCTGTCGCTGCGAGCGCTCCGCGCGCGGCGCTATCTTCGGCCATCATCGATGATTTCTCAGGCGCGCACCTGACGCGCGCGCGAACTGCGCTCACGCTCGGCGCGCTTTCGCTCCTCGTACTGCTGAGCGCGATCGTCGCGGCCGCCTTCGGCAGCGTCCATATCAGCCTGCTGCGCGCGCTCGACGAGCCTCTCAGTCCCGACCATGCGATCTTCTTCAGCGCACGCCTGCCACGTGTGCTGATGGGCGCGGCAGTGGGCGCGGCCCTGGCCGCGGTCGGCGCGGCGCTGCAGGCGCTGGTGCGCAATCCACTCGCCGAGGGAGGCATCCTGGGCATCTCGGGCGGCGGCGCATTCGGCGCGATCGTGGCGCTGGTCCTGGTGGCCGGGCGCGCGAGCGCGGTGGCGACGGTGCCGCTGTGTGCCTTCGGCGCGGCGCTGCTCTCGACCGTCGTGGTCTATCGCCTCGCGCTGGTCGACGGGCGGCTCGAACCGTTCACGCTGCTGCTGGTCGGGCGTAATCTTCAACTCGATCTGGGGCGCCGCGATCATGCTGGTGAATAGCGTCGTCAACTACTACTACGTCCACGACATCGTATTCTGGTTGATGGGCAGCCTGGAGGCGCCCACTTACGGCGAGGTCGCAATGGTAACGGTGCTGGGAATCGGGGGCTTCGCCGTGCTGATCGCGCATGCGCGCGACCTCAACCTGCTGAGCCTCGGCGACGAAACAGCGGGCGAGCTTGGAGTGGAGGTCGATCGGATGCGACGGCTGATCTTCGTCGCGACCTCGGTGATGATCGCGGCGGCGGTCTCGGTCAGCGGCATCATCTCGTTTGTCGGATTGATCGTGCCGCACATGTTGCGGCTGGCCTTCGGCGCCGACCATCGTTTGCTATTGCCAGCGTCGTTCCTGGGAGGCGCGGCCTTCCTGATGCTCGCCGACCTGCTCGCGCGAGTCGCGATCGCGCCCACCGAGTTGCCGGTCGGCGCAATAACCGCGCTCTGTGGTGGCCCGTTCTTCATCTATATGCTGCGCCGCGGGGGGCGAGGCCCGCTCGCGCTGTAGTACTCGCGCTTTACTATGGCTTGTGCCCGATGACCATCGCTCGAGAGACGCCGCGAACCGCGCCGCATGCCTCGATCGCGGCCGGCGCTCCCACGCTGCGCGCGGCGCACCTGGTCGGCGGCTATGGCGAACGGGCCGTGCTGCATGGGGTGTCGCTTGAGGTCGCGCCGGGCGAGCTGCTGGCGATCGTCGGACCCAACGGCGCTGGCAAGTCGACGCTGCTTCGCTTGCTGGGCGGCTCGCTCGAACCATGGGAAGGCACGGTCGAGCTGCTCGGCGCGCCGCTTGCCTCGTTCGAGCGCCGCGCCTTGGCGCGCCGCCTCGCCTTCGTCGGGCAGGAGAATTCGGTTGCGTTCTCGTTCACCGTGCTCGAGGTGGTACTGATGGGCCGCGCGCCGCATCTAGGCTCGTTTCACTTCGAGACTCCCGGTGACCTGATGCTAGCGCGCGAGGCGCTCGAACGCTTTGACCTGCTCGCGCTCGCCACTCGTCCGATTCAAGAACTCTCGGGCGGCGAGCGCAGGCGGGTGTTTCTCGCGCGTGCAGTTGCGCAACAGCCACGAGTGGCGCTTCTCGATGAGCCGACCGCCCATCTGGATCTCCGCCACGTGGCTGAGATCTTCGCGCGCTTCGGCGAGCTGCGGGCCGAGCGCGGCCTGGCCGTGGTTGCGACGCTGCACGATCTGAACGCGGCGGCGCTCTACGCCGATCGCGTGCTGTTGCTCAAGGACGGGATGGCGATGGGCTGGGGCACGCCGCATGAAGTATTGACCGAGGAGAAACTGCGCGAGGTTTACGAGACCGAGGTCTACGTCGGACGCAATCCTGCGACCGGCGCGATTGCGGTCCTGCCCGGCGCGATGGCCACGCCGCCGCGCCGCTGAGTGCAACTGGAAACCAGTGGGAATTGCACCGGCAACATCATCTGGGCGCGGGCGCCGCCCGCCGCGCCGATGAACGCATGAATGCACCAATGCACCAACCCCTCCTCTCTTCAATTCAATGCCCTCGCCCCCTTTTCGGGGGAAAGGGTAGGGTAAGGGGGCCTTGGCAAGGTCAATGAATTTCGGAACGGCGATGCCGAAGTGAAACGCATGAGACGCGCGTGTGCAGTGATTCTTCTTGCCGGCTGGTATCTGTTAGCTCCGCCGATGTACGAATCGTACAACTCCAAGCACAAGCTTCTATCGACGCATGCTTATGCAAATGCACCGCTTCCAGCGTGGACCAACTTCGGCACCTACGCGACGCGCGAAAAGTGCGAGGCGCAAAGACATAACAATTTCGACGACGCTATCAAGGCGGGCCCGGGCAGCGACGCGCGCGACCAAGCGCTATGGGAAAGCTCGCGCAACGCGATGTGCATTTCGACCTCTGATCCGCGCACGAAGCGGTAGCCGCCGACTATATGCCGCTCTACTTCGAGCGGGAGGGCAGGCGCACGGTGCCCTTCGCGCGCACCGACAATTCGCCGTCCTGGTTGGTCGCGGTCTGCGCGACCTCCGCGTAGTGCGCACCATCTTCCGCGAAAACCCGCGTGACCTCGCCGTTGATATAAAGCGTGTCGCCGACCGGGTTGTGGCGCCGTATCTCGACCGATAGATGTCGCAGAAATCCCGCGTCGCCCATCCAGTTGGTAAGCTGATGCGACATCCACGAACATCGCTCCGGCCCGTAGTCGTACGCCGCCGGCGTTCCGACCAGGGTTGCGAGATCGTCCTCCCAGTGCACGCGCTCGGGCACGTCGGGAATGCCGAACTTGTTGGGGATACCGACGCCCGGATGCTTGCGCAGTTGTTTCCACGCGAGTTTGTTGGCGCGGATATAAAGCCCACCCCATCCCTGCGCGAACGCAATGAAGCCGGTAACCGTCATCGGCCCTTTCGCCATCGTCTGCAATTTGTCGCCGACCTTCACGTCCTCGATATAGCGCGGATTGGCGCCGCGGATTTCCTCGGCTTCATAGAGCGCGAAAATTTTCGTCAGGTCGTCGCGGGAGTAATGGACCGGTTCCTTTTTTTTGACCTCGTCGTACTTGGTGCCGCGCTCGCGCGCGGTGTCACGCTCGGTTCGAAAGCACCAGCTATCGCCCTCGGCGACTAACTCGTCGCGCTGATTGTAAAATTCGCAGCGATAGATCTGCTGGATAGCGCGGCCGGCGAAACGGGTCTGATGCTCGACGAGATCCTTGAGCCACGCCCTGGTCGTGTATTGATCGCCGAGCAGCATCGGGCGATGCCACACCACATCGATACCGGCGAACATCGCGTGCACTCCCGGCAGGCCGCCGACGTAGCCACTGAACGAGCGATTGAGTGCAAATATGAAGGAGGGGGGCGCGGCGGCGCGGCCCTGCGCCTTCGCCGCGTACTCCGGCTCGCACCATAGCGGGTTGTCATCGCCGATGCCGTGTGCCCAATGGCGAATATTGTCGCGCGTCGCTTCATAGCACCATGGCTCGAGCGAGTCCTCGATCGGCACGCCGACCAATTTGCGCAAGTCGCCCACGCTCTTGTCGGTGATCAACGAAAAACGCTGCTGGGGTTCGCTCATGATAACTAATCGCTCCTTATCGCTTCGCACATCCTTAGCACTTTGCACATATTGGCCGATCTTCGTCTGATCGCTCAAATGTTTCGGCGAGCCGCGACACGGCAGTACAGAACCAACGTCGAGTATTTGAAATCGATGACGGCGCGCCGGGGACTATGGAGGAACTGGAGGTCGCCTTCGGGGTCAGAATGACCCTACATTGTCTACTGCTCCGCTCGTATCTGACGGGAGCGAGTCAACTCCGGTATTTGGAATATTTTTTGCTTTCTTTTGCTTGCAAGAAGGCTTTAATGTGTCCAAATGCAGATCCTGACCTTGGCGTGCTCAAGCGAGACGTCTATAAGTCGATAAAGGCAGCAGAAGCGCAGGTCAAGTTACTTGCCCTGCGCCTGTTACGTTCTCGCCAGCGGTTGAACGAGTTACAAGCCGAGCAGCGCGAAACGAAAAAAGTTACCGAGGACCGCGACTGAAGTTAGTGCGGCTCTCGTTGCTGGCCCGCGCTCGTACGTACGATCTTAGCGGCACGCCCGCGAGATTCAGCCTCTCGCGCACCCCCAGCTTTTGCTCCTGACACGACGGCTCACGATCATGCACTGCGCTCAGCGGCTCTCACGTCGATCCGTACAAGCCGTCGTTTGCCCCTAGCGCACCCCCGGCGATAACATTCGTTCGCTGCCGAGCAAGGAGGGCGACGCCGTGGCCAAGGAGCCGTTTACCGTTGCGATCCCCGACGAGACGCTGCGCGACCTGAAAGAGCGGCTCAAGCGCACGCGCTTCGCCCCCGATTTTGCTAATGACCGATGGCAGTACGGCACGAACCTCAATTACTTAAAGAGCCTGGTCGAGTACTGGATCGACGGCTACGACTGGCGTCAGGCCGAGCGCGAAATCAACTCCTTCCACAACTACACGACCCGCATCGAGGACATTCCGATCCATTTCATCCACGAGCCCGGCAAAGGACCGCGCCCGATTCCGATCATCATGAGCCACGGATGGCCGTGGACGTTCTATGATTTTCACAAAGTGATCCGCCCGCTCGCCGACCCTGCCGCCTTCGGCGGCGACGCGGCCGACGCCTTCGATGTCGTGGTGCCGTCGCTCCCCGGCTACGGCTTTTCGACGCCACTCGCCACCACCGGGATCAATTATTGGCGGACGGCGGATTTGTGGGTCACCCTGATGCGCGACGTGCTGGGTTACAAGAAATTCGCGGCGCAGGGCGGTGATTGGGGCGCGCTCGTCTCCGCGCAGCTTGGACATAAGTACGCGGAGCTTTTATACGGCGTCCACATCCATCTGCTGGTGCCGCTGACCGCGTTTCTGGGCGGGATGCCGGATCGCTCGCTGTACGGGCCGGGCGAAGAAGGATGGTATCAGCGGACGGCGAGTTTTTTCACCGACGGCAGCGGCTATTCTGCGATCCAACTCACGCGCCCACAGACGATCGCGTTCGGCCTCAACGACTCGCCGGCGGGTCTGTGCTCGTGGATAGTCGAGAAGCGCCGCGCGTGGAGCGATTGCAACGGCGACGTCGAAAGCCGCTTCACCCGCGACGAACTCCTCACCACGATGACGCTCTATTGGGCGACCCAGAGTTACGGAACCTCGGCGCGCTACTACTACGAAGCGATCCACAATCCATGGCAGCCCTCGCACAATCGTCAGCCGGTGATCGAAGCTCCGACCGCCGCCGCCGTGTTCCGCAAGGAGATAATCCTGATGCCGCGGCGCTGGGCCGAGGGTTACTACAACCTTAAGCGCTGGACGGTGTTCGACTCGGGCGGACATTTTGCCCCGATGGAAGAGCCCGCTAAGCTGGTCGAGGACATTCGCGCGTTTTTTCGTCCGCTGCGCTGAACGCGCGCGCTTGCGAGTTGACCAAAGCAAATCCGCCGCGTCGGCATAGTTTGCCTCAAAAGCGCCGCGCCATGACGCATCCGCTAGAACCGCGCGGGCACAAACCGCTCGGCGACGGCCGTCCCTTTCATCTGATCTTCGACGCCGACGACACGCTGTGGGACTCCAACATTCATTTCCTCGAGGCCGAGGCGCATTTCGTCGCCGAATTGGTTGCCGCGGGGGGCGGCGAGACGGAAGTGGTGCGCGCCGCGATACGCTTGCGCGAATTGGAAATCATCAGGAGTCATGGCTATGGGCGCGAGCCGTTCGTGGTTCTGATGCGAATGCTCGCGGCAGAGCTTGTGCCCAAGCATGCTCGCAACACGCTCGGCGCCGAGGTCGAGCGCATAGCGGCGCATTTTCTGGAGCGCGAATGCGCGTTGCTGCCCGACGTCGAGCCGACGCTCACGGAACTCGCCGCGCGCCATCACTTGACCCTGTTTACCAAGGGGCATCCGCACGAGCAGCTGCGCAAGCTCGAGCGCTCCGGACTGCGGCGTCATTTCAGCCACGTCGAAGTGCCTTCCGAGAAGGACGAGGCGGCGTACCGACGGCTGGTCGAGGCGGCCGCGCTCGACCGCTCGCGCACTTTCATGATCGGCAACAGTCCGCGCTCGGACATCAACCCGGCGTTGCGCGCGGGCCTGCGCGCGGTCTTCATCCCGCATCCCCATACCTGGGAACTGGAGCACGAGGAGGTCGACCTGAACGACGAACGCGTCACCGTGATATCCAACTTTCGCATCCTGCGCGAAATATTCTAGAATGGCCGATCTTATGGTGAAGGCTCATTCTGCGGCGAGCGTGTTGGGGGTGCCGGGTGCGAAGGAGCAGCCACGGCGCGCACGCCGGCCCAAACCTCCGATTGCGCTCCGTCCGCTCCATCGCATCTGGCGCCGCACGCTGGATGAAATCGACGTCGCGCGCATTCGCCTCCCGGTGCGCGGGTTGCCTCCGGCGTTGGAGGGAGTGGTCGCCTGCCAGTTGAGCGACCTGCACGTCGATCGCGATGAAGACCTCGAGCGCCTCGTGCTGGCGGTCAAGGCGGTCAACGCGCAGCATCCTGACCTGGTTTTCCTGACCGGCGACTACTTTACCGGGCCGCAGACGATGCGCCGCTACCTGGCGGGGTTTCGCGAGGCGATAAGCGCGCTCGAACCGCGCCTGGGGGTTTTCGCGGTCGCCGGAAATCATGACCATTGGTCTTCGGTCGAGCGGATCAACGAGGCGCTCAAGCGGGCGGGGGTTTACGCGCTCGCCAACGAGAGCCATCGCCTGCGCGTCCGTGGCGAGTCGCTGGTGGTGGTTGGAATCGATGACCTGTGGTCACGCCGCGCCGAGCCGTCGCGGGCGTTTGCGCAGGTGCTCCCAGGTGAATGCACGATAGTGCTCGCGCACAATCCGGACACCGCGCTCTATACGCGCCATCTGAACCCCGGCGTGATGCTCTCGGGACATACGCACGGCGGCGTGGTGCGCTTGCCGTTTTACGGCTCGCCGCTCAAGCTGCTCCGCATCGGCAAGCAATTTTACGCGGGGCTGAATCGCTATCGCGACTTCTACATCTATACCAATCGCGGCCTGGGCACGTATTGGCTGAGGATCAGAATCAACTGCCGGCCAGAAGTTTCGCGCTTTCACCTGACGCCGCTTGACGCCGCTCCTGTCCGTCGTGCTCCCGATGAGCCGGACCAATTCTCCGCCGCGAGCGACGCGCATACCGCAACGTCGCGGCCGACGCGTCGGCGGGTGCGCCGCCGCCGAGCGTCGTAGCATCTCCAACTGGCGATCAGCCGCGTTTATGCGGCTGCGTTCTTCAAGGGAAGACCTTTTCAAGGAAGATCAACGTGAGCATCCGGTCCGCGCTCATTTGACGATGTATTCGACGAGCATCTGAATGGAACGCATCACCGTCGCGATCGCGGGCGGCTCGGGCTTTATCGGCCGCGCGATCGTCCGGCAGCTCGGCGACAGGGCCCGTGTGCGCGTGCTCACGCGCAATCCCGACGCGGTGCGCGCACGTCTGGGCGGGACCGGCGCCGAGTTCGTCCGCGCCGACGTGACCGACGCGGCCTCGCTCGAGGCGGCGATGGCCGGGGCGCAAGTCGCAATCAATGCGGCGCAGTTCGATGGCTATCCAATCGAGAATCCGCGGCGCGGCCTGACTTTCGAGCGCGTCGATTATGGCGGCACGGTCGCGATGATCGCGGCTGCGCGCAAGGCCGGCGTCGGACGCATCATCTATATCAGCGGCGCGGCCGCCGATGAGCAGAGCCGCCAGCCCGGTTTTCGCGCCAAGGGACGAGCCGAAGGCGCGATTCGCGAATCGAGCCAATCAGGTCTGGACTTTACGATCTTCCGCCCTTCGCTGGTCTATGGCGCGGACGATCGGGTGACCAACCTGCTCGCGCGCGCCATCAAATATGCGCCGGTTTTCGCGATACCCGGCACCGGCAAGCAGGTGGTGCAACCGGTCGCGGTGCAAGACCTCGCCGCATGCGTCGCGATGGCAGTTGCGGGGCGTGGGCGCAACGGCACCTTCGCGATCGGCGGTCCGGAGCCGCTTAACTTCGACGAATTGATCCGGCTGATGATGGACTTGAGCGGCCATCACCGGCCAATCGTGCACATACCTGAGTGGCTGATGCGCGTAGCGGGAAGGCTGGGTGAGATGCTCCCGCGGCCGCTCTTCTCACGCGACGCGGTCGATTTCCTCACCGCTGACAATCCTTGCGATAACGGTCCTCTGATTGCCGAGTTCGGAACTCGCCTTACGCCCGCGCGCGTCGGGATGTCGTACCTCAAACCGAAGGGGTGAGCGACGCCGGTGCCGGGTTTAGTATCGACGAACCTCAGGGGATGATCTGAAAGTGACCCAGGCTGATCGGACGATACAACTCGAAATCGCTGCGATCGGTGGTGAAAACGCGGCGCAGCTTTTCTCGCTCGGCGACGCGGACAAGTGCGGCATCAGCAAGGTCCATCGGCAAATCTCGGTATTTCCACATCAGTTCGCGCATCCGCGGCGCATCGCTTTCGGAAAGAGGCAGAAGGCGCATCGCGCCAGCTTCGATCGAACTCCAGAGCGCTCTTTGCGCCTCCGCGGAGGAGCGCAGCAAATACATTGCCTCCGTGAATGCCGGCCACACCGTGGCGAGCGGGTCACGGAGCGACTCCAACGCCTTCCGGCATGAGGCGTGGTAAGGGTCGCCGCGGTCAATCAGAGCGACGAGCGGGCCTGCGTCGACCAGAACGAGAGAAATTTCTCTTCGCGCGTAGCAGGTCGGAAAATTTCTGCCCGGTGTGTTCGGATAGGTTCATCCCCCCGCTGTCCCAGCATCCAATGACATCGGCCATCGCTTGCGCGGGCGGCAGCGTGTCGCGTTTGCCGCTCGCGCGCTTGCGCAAAGCGGCTAGTGCGTCACGCACCACTTCCGACTTGGTCTGACCATGAACGCGTGCGAAACGGGTCAGAAAAGCTTCCGTCTCCGGGTCCACTCGAATGCTGATGCTAGCCATAAGGATCGTAATACGCAATGTAACACAACGGGGTCACCTGTTCACGTACCATTGCTATCAAAATGGCGGCGCTACCTAGCGGCGCGATGCCAGCCGGTGCCCTCGTGCCCGAAGCGGAACAGCTCCGGATGGAGTATCTCGGCGAGGATTTCCAGCGACTCGGCGATCCGCGGTCCCGGCCGGTTGAAGTACTGGCTGCCCTCCGCGACGAACACCCGGCCCTCGCGCACCGCGCGCATCGAGGTCCATCCGGGACGCGCGCCCAGCGCCGGTAGTTCCGCCACCGTGTGCCGCATGTTGAAGCCGCACGGTGCAACCAGGACGACATCCGGGTCGGCGGCGACCAGTGCGTCGAATTCCAGCCGTCCGGAATGCTCGCCGGCGCTGCCGAACAGGTTGCGTCCCCCCGCCATCTCGACCATCTCGGGCATCCAGTTGCCCGCCGACATCAGCGGGTCAAGCCATTCAATGCAGGCGAGCGTCGGACGGGTGGCGGCCCGGCGCGCGCGCGCCGCGACCGCGTCCATCCGGGCCATCAGGCGCCCCACCAGCTCGGCGCCGCGCGCGGGTTCGCCGAGGGCGCGAGCGACGCGCTCTATGTCGGCGAAGATGTCCGCGAGTCCGTAAGGCGCGAGCGAAACAATCTGCGGACGCGCGCCCAGCCAGCTTCCGACCGCATCTTCGACGTCGCGCTCGCTGACCGCGCATACCTCGCACTGCGACTGGGTGACGATGACGTCAGGGGCAAGCTCGCGCAGCTTCTGCGCGTCAACGCGATAGACCGAGAGCGCCTCGCCCACGATGCGGCGGACCTCGCGATCGATCTCGCCGCTGGGTCGGTCGGGATTGAACTTGGGCTCGGTGAGAGCGGGCAGCCGCGAGACCGCGGCGGGATAGTCGCACTCGTGCGAGCGGCCGATCAATTGCGATTCGAAGCCGAGTGCGCAGACGATTTCGGTCGCGCTGGGAAGCAGGCTGACGATTCGATGCTCGCGTCGATCCACGCGGGGCTCCTTGGAGGCTTGGCGATAACGTCAGACTACTGCGCGCGTCGGCGGCTGTCATCACGACGCGAGAACTTCCGCTCCATTGGCGCGATCGGCGGATGCTGCGCTATAGAACGGACACGAGGATCGGAAAAGCGGCGCGCCGCAAATGGGAGGATCGAACAATGCTTCACGTACATTATTTCATCACCCGCAAACCCTCGATGGGCGATGCGGAGTTCCATCGCTACTGGCGAGAGACCCACGGGCCGATCGCGGCCAAAATCCCGCAGCTCCATCGCTACGTCCAAAGCCATCGCATCCCCGCGTTCGGCGCCAACTCGCCCTACGACGGAGAGGCCGAGGTGCTAATCGACAGCCTCGAGGCGATGGCCGCGCTCAGGCGCAGTCCCGAATATCTTGACGGCGCATTGGCCGACGAACGCAAATTCATCGACCTCACCCGCGTCGAGTGGATGGTGACGCGCGACCACGTGGTCGCCGACGGGCCGACCGGCGGCACGCTGGTGAAGGGCGTATGGCAACTCGTGATCAAGCCGGGGATGGAGCTCGGGGAGTTCCGCAAGTACTGGCTCGAGGTGCACGGGCCGATGGCGCTCAAGCTGCCCGGGCTGCGCCGTTACGTCCAGTCGCATTTGATCGACGAGGCGTACCTCTATGCCGCGCCGCGCTTCGACGGCGTTGCGCAACTGTGGTTCGACAGTCCCGCAGCGTTCGCCACGGCCTTCGCCTCTCCGGCGGGCAGGGACCTGATGGAGGATGGCGCCAAGTTTATCGACGGTCCCAGGATGACCTTTTTTATGGCGCAGGAGCATATCCAGATCGCGTCGCGCTAAAGTCGCCACGCGCTCGCAAGCTGATTTTTTGGAGGCATGACGATGGCAGGGCTATTGGAAGGCAAAGTCGCACTCGTAACCGGCGCCGCAAGCGGGATTGGCCGCGCGACGGCGATTGCCGCCGCGCGTGAGGGCGCAAAGGTGCTGGTGGTGGATGCGGTTCCCGGCGGCGAGGACACGGTCAAGGCCATAAGGCAGGCCGGTGGCGAGGCCGCCTTCCACAAGTGCGACGTGACGCGCGCCGCCGAGGTCGCGGCAACGGTCGCGGCCGCGGTAAAAATGTTTGGCCGCCTGGACTGCGCGCACAACAACGCCGGCATCATCGGCAAGTCGCTGCACACGGCCGACGATACCGAGGAGAACTTCGACCGCATTATAGCCGTTGATCTCAAGGGCGTATGGCTCTGCATGAAGTACGAAATCCTGCAGATGCTAAAGCAGGGCGTGCGCGGATCGATCGTCAACACCGCCTCGGCCGCCGGGCTGGTCGGCTCGCACGGGCAACCGGCCTATACCGCGGCCAAACATGGCGTGATCGGACTGACCAAGGTGGCGGCGCTGGAGTACGCGCGCCACGACATCCGCGTCAACGCCGTCTGCCCTGGAGTGATCGACACCGCGATGGTGGCCGAGATGGTGACAGGCCATCCGCGCCTGCGCGACCGCCTGATCGCAGTCGAGCCGATGAAAAGAATGGGCAAGCCGGAAGAAATCGGCGAGGCGGTAGTGTGGTTGATGTCCGATCACGCTTCGTTCGTCACCGGCGCGTCACTGCCAGTCGATGGCGCCATGACTGCACAATAGGCGCAACTGGCGTAACTGAAATGGCTGCGCAAACGGAACGGCGGCAGCAATCGACCACACAAGCGCGTGCGGAGTTTGAACGCCGACGGTGCTCCAGAGGATGAATCATGCGCAATGAGAATCGTTTCATCGACAGCGACGCGCATGTCGTGGAACCGAACGATCTATTCGAGAAGTATCTCGAGCCGAAGTTTCGTCCGTGGATTCCTGAGGCGTGGGCGAACTACGCTGGCAGTCCGCTCGGCTTCGGATTCAAGATCGTAATCGAGACTCCGAACGGCGCTAGACAGGTTATGCCCTTCGGCAGCGACCCGATGAACGACGAGGCGCTGCAGCGCTGCGGCGGGGTAGCCTTTGATCCGGGCGCTCGGGTCGCTCTGCCGGGCCATGACGAAGCCTACGCGGAATTCGCCCGCGAAGATTTTCCGGCGCGCATGTATCCGCTTGCGATGGACCGCGCGGGCATCGACTACATGGTTGTCTATCCGACGGTCGGATTGTTAAGTACGGCGGCGCCTGAACTCGCCCCCGACGCGGCCGCCGCGATTCGCCGCGCCTACAACGACTGGTTGCACGATTTCTGTTCGCAGACCGGCGGACGGGTATTCGGCGCGGCCTCCGTGGATCTGCGCGATGCCGAGGCGGCCGCGCGCGAGGCGCGGCGCTGCGTCAAGGACTTTGGCTTCAAGGCAGTGCACGTCAATCCAGTGCCGGTCGGAAAGCATCGGCTGTACGACAGCTTTTACGAGCCGCTGTGGAACGCGCTGGAAGACCTTGACGTCCCGCTCGCCGTGCATACCGGCGCCGGCGTGGCCGCCGACCAGATGCTCTACTATTACTTGCCGGGACTGCGCACCGCGCAGGTCACGGTGGCATTTACGATCGGCAACATGCTCGCCAGCACCGCGCTTATCATGGGCGGCGTCCTCGAACGGCATCCGCGGATGCGTGTGGTCCATCTCGAGTCTGGCGCGGGATGGGTCCCGTTCTGGATGGACCGGCTGGCCGCCAGCGTGCAGGGCGGCTTGCGCGGGCTGGACATTCCCGGTCTCAAGCGCAGTCCGATCGACTACTTCCGCCGCCAGTGTTTCATCTCTGCCGATCCCGACGATCCTTTCATCAAGCAAACGATCGAGATGATCGGCGATGGAAATATCGTCACCGCTACGGATTTTGCGCATCCGGAGGGCCGGCGTTACGAATCGGCGGTGAAGGAAATGCTCGAACTTCCAGAGGTGCCGCTCGAGAGCAAGCGCAAGATCATGTGGGACAACGCGCTCAGGCTTTATCCGATCGATCCGGCGTAGCGGCACGCGATAACCAGCGGGGAGTGCAAATGAACCGGCTCAAGGGCAAGAACACGATCATAACCGGAGCGGCGGGCGGTCAGGGACGCGTCGCCTGCCGGATGTTCGCCGAAGAGGGCGCGCGGATTCTGGCCAGCGACGTTAGCCCGGCCGTCGCGCAGGAGATAGAGGCGCTCGCGCCCGGTGCGATCACCTACGTCGCAGCCGACGTGACCAAGGCGGACGGAATCAGAACGATTATCGACGGCGCGCTGAAAGCATTCGGCGGCCGAATCGACGCGCTCTACAACAACCACGGCGTAATCCTGGGTAAGCCGTTTCTAGAGACCACGCCCGAGGAATGGGACCGTGTGCATGACGTAGATTTGAAGTCGGTCTATTTCCTCAGCCAGCGTGCAGTGCCGGCGATGCGCGGGGGCTCCTCGATCATCAATATCTCGTCGGTCGGCGGACTGGTCGCGATGCAAAACATGTCGGCCTACTCGGCGGCCAAGGGCGGGGTGGCGATGCTGACCAAGGGTATGGCGCTCGATCTGAGCTCGCGCGGAATCCGGGTCAACGCGATCGCGCCAGGAGCGATCGACACGCCGATGCCGCATAACTTCGTAAAAGACCTGCCCGACAAGGAAGGCATCTGGGCGGCTATCGAAGAGCGTCACATGATGAAACGGTTCGGTCAGCCGCACGAGGTCGTCGCTCTGGCGATATTCCTCGCCAGCGACGAATCGAGCTTCATGACCGGAAGCGTGGTGGCGCTCGACGGCGGCTGGAGCGCTTTTTAGCCGTCCGCGCAAATTTCAAATCGATGTAAGACGCAAATTTTCAAATCGATGGATGCATCGTCGAGTCACGACACCGACGTTCTCATTGTAGGCGCGGGGCCAACCGGCCTGGTGCTGGCCCTGTGGCTGACCCGGCTGGAGGTTCGCGTAAGGATTATCGACAAGACTGCAGAGCCGGGAACGACGTCCCGCGCGCTCGCCGTGCAGGCGCGCACGCTCGAATTTTACCGGCAGATCGGGCTGGCCGACGCGGTCGTCGAAAGTGGCCGCAAAGTTCCCGCCATCAATCTCTGGGTCGCCGGCAAGAAAGCGGCTCGCGCCGTTTTCGGCGATATTGGCGCGGGCCTGAGTCCTTTCTCCTATCCGCTGATTTTTCCGCAAGACGAACACGAGCGGCTGTTGGTCGATCGGCTGGCCGCGGCTGGCGTCGAAGTCGAGCGCCGGACGGAACTCCAGAGCTTTGAGGATGCGAGCGGCAGGGTACTCGCGCGGCTCAAGCGTCCGGATGAAACCTCGGAGGTCTGCGAAGCTGCCTACATTGCGGGATGTGACGGCGCGCATTCCACCGTGCGCGAGACAATGGACGTCGGTTTTCCGGGTGGAACGTACGCCCACCTTTTTTTCGTCGCCGACGTCGAAGCGCGCGGAGCGACGATGAACGGCGAGTTGCACGTCGGCCTGGACACGACCGATTTTCTCGCCGTCTTCCCGCTTAAGGGCGAGGGACGGGCGCGGCTTATCGGCACAGTGCGCGAAGAAGCTGAACACCAGGAAGAGAATTTGTCATGGCGCGAGAGCATGTCGTGGAACGACGTGAGCAAGCGCGTGGTCCAGTGGATGCGCGTCGAAGTCGAGCGCGTGAACTGGTTCTCGACCTACCGCGTGCATCACCGAGTCGCCGATCGTTTCCGCAAAGGCAACGCGTTCCTGCTCGGCGACTCCGCGCACATCCACAGTCCGGTGGGTGGACAGGGTATGAACACCGGCATCGGCGATGCGGTCAACCTCGCCTGGAAAATCGCGGCGGTCCTGCAGGGACGCGGCGACGCGTCGCTCCTCGAGAGCTATGAGCCGGAACGGATCGCGTTCGCGCGGCGCCTGGTCGCGACGACCGATCGGGCTTTCACCGGCGTGACGAGCCGCGGAGCGATCGCGCGGCGAGTGCGATTGGACATTGTGCCGCTATTGATCGCACCTCTGTTCAAGGTCGCGCCGATTCGACGCTTCATGTTTCGCACGATCTCACAGACTGCAGTGAATTACCGCGGAAGCAGCTTGAGCGAGGGCCGCGCGGGACCGGTTCACGGCGGTGACCGTTTGCCCTGGGTGAAGCTCAGCAACGTTAAAGACGACGACAATTTCAAGCCGCTGACTTCGCTGGACTGGCAAGTCCACATTTACGGCGATGCAGTACCTGCTATGCAAAGATTGTGTGAAGAACGAGCTTTACCGCTGCACGTTTTTTCATGGCGTCCGGAAATGGCTCGGACGGGTCTGCGGCGTAATGCCGCGTATCTCGTAAGACCGGATAGCTACGTCGCGCTGGCGGACCCTTTGGGCGGCGGCGGTACGGTCGGGCCTTACCTCGACGCCCGCAAACTCGCCCCGATGAGGCAGCAGCGACTCACGGTAGAGCAGCGTCAGCGAATTGCGTCCGGCTCGCCAGAAGACGCGTCTCAATCGGCGAGCGGGAAGCCATAGACGCGGGCACAGTTCTCGCGCACCAGCTTTCGCCGGTCCGCCGCAGGGAGCGCGCCGAAATCGCGTGCCAGGACTTCCATCGTGTGCGGCCAAGTCGCGGCCTGGTGCGGATAGTCAGTCGACCACATGAAATTGTCCGCACCCAGGTAGCTATAAATTTTTAGTCCCAGCGGATCGTCGATGAAGGTGGCGAACACCTGGCGGCGGAAATACTCACTAGGCTTGAGCGACAGCACGGTCCCATAGCCCTGCTTGAAGCGGCGGTAATACTTGTCGGCGCGCTCCAGCAGATGCGGGACCCAAGCGATGTCGTTTTCCGCCGAGACTATTCTTCAGCTCCGGAAAGCGCTCGAACACGCCGCCAAAGATCATCGAACAGATCGAATGTTGCGCCTCCTGCGTGCGGATGACCATGCGCGCGTAAAGCTCGCCGATATCCGACTCGTCCTGCTGCGAGGTCTTGGTCCGTCCGGTCAGCGTATGCAGCGAGAGCGGCATCCGGAGTTCCTGCGCGGTCGCCCAGAAAGCATCATAGGAGCGCTGCGTATAAGGCCGATCCTCCGGCGGCGCGGCCCAGATAAGGGCGCCCTTAAGTCCCATCTTTGCCGCGCGCTCGAGTTCGCGGCGCGCACGATCTACGTCGAACAGAGAGATCATCGCGAGGCCGGCAAACTTGTCCGGCGCATAGCGGCAGAACTCCGCGAGCCAGTCGTTGTAGACGCGGAAACAGTCTTCCTGAAACTCGGGGTCTTCGATCCAGAACAGAACGAAACCCATCGTGGTGTAAAGCACCGCCGCTTCCACCCCGTCTAGTTCCATATCCTTGAGCCGCGCCGCCGGATCCCATCCGCCCGCCGGCGCGCTGTCGAGCCCGGCCTCGAGAAATTTTTTGTCGAACGTCTGGCCCGCGGCGAACGCGCCCGAGACGCGAAGCGGCGGCAACTTTTCGCACACGAAGAACAGGCCCTTGCGCCCGTCCGGGTCCTTGATGATTCGCGGCGCACGGTCGCGAAAGCGCTGGTTGAGTCCTTCAGTCCACAGGCCCGGCGGCTCGAGCATGTGCGCGTCGGCGTCAACTATCCTGAGTGCGTCCATTAGTAGCCTTCGTGTGGTGCGCCTTGAGGGTTGAGGTTTCGCGCCTTAGGATTCGCGCTGCGCGCGGGCGCTACAATTCCAGTTCGATCACGCGGCGGTCGCGTTTTGCGAGGTCAAGGAACTCGATATACGGGCGTGCGCCGGGCGCCTTTTGAGTCCCGACTTCCTTCTCGAGGTCAGTGGTGCCTTCGCCGGGATTTTTGCGAGTGACATTGATGAACTGGCATTCCGCGCCGAGCGCGACCACGTTGTGCCAAGTACCTTTGTCGATGAACGCGGCCTGGCCAGGTTCGATGATGAAGGCTGCGAGTTTCTCGTAAGCTACCTCGAAGCGCTCGTGACCCTGCTCGCGGTTGCGCGGCGCCGGCGCCACGATCAAGGCCATCGACCCGCGAACCGGGATAAAGGTCTGGTTATACGAAAAATGAACCGCCATCTGCGATAGCCGCCGCGGACTCACAGGCCGCTTGAGCGTCAGGAGTTCGATCGCCACTCGCCCCTCGCCAGCGTCGACTTCCGGATACACCGGCTCGCGGTTTTCGAGCAACCGGCCGAAGGGCCGAAAGGCCTCGGCCGTGATCGGCTCGACCTTCACCTTGATAGTTTCTTCCATCGGATCTTGCCCTCCGCGACCGGTGCGCCGCGCGAGCGGCATCGGAACAAATCGCTCGGCCAGTGTGTCGATTCAGATGTCTAGCAACTCCAAATTAGTTTGACAACGAACGCCGCGCGGGCGCATACGTCGGAACTGATGACCTCGGGCAATCCGATCGCGAGCAGCCCCAACCGTCTCAAGCTCGGCGTTTTCGGTCTCAACGTGAGCGGCGGCTGCGCGATGACCAGTGCGGCCGACACGCTAAAAATCGAATGGCAGGAGTCAGTCCGGATCGCTCGTGCGGCAGAGGCGGCGGGGATCGAAGCGCTGGTGCCGGTCGCGCGCTGGCGAGGTTTTGGCGGAGCGACCAACTTCAACCATCGCAGCTTCGAGACGCTGACCTGGGCGGCCGGCCTGGCCGCGGCGACCGAGCGCATCGGGATCTTCGCCACCGTACACACGCCGACCGTGCATCCGGTGCGCGCGGCCAAGGAAATCGCGACCATCGATCACATTTCGGGCGGCCGCTTCGCGCTCAACATCGTGGCCGGATGGAACGAGCCCGAGATTCGGATGTTCGGGGTGTCGCAACGCGAGCACGATCAGCGCTACGCCTTCGCCGACGAATTCACGACCTTGCTGAAGCGCCTGTGGACCGAGAACGAATTCGATTTCTCGGGGAATTTCTTTACCGTGCCTGGTGCGTACTCCGAGCCCAAGCCGGTGCAGCGCCCGTGGCCCTTGATCATGAGCGCGGGCAATAGCCCGGCCGGCCGCGACTTCGCCGCCCGCCATGCCGATCTGAATTTCGCGTTGGGCCCCGACCTGCCGACACTCGCAGCCACCTGCGCCGACATCAAGCGGCTCGCGCGTGAACGCTATGGGCGCGAGCTCAGCGTGTTCACAATGGGTTACGTGGTCTGTCGTGAGACCGAACGCGAGGCAATTCAGTATCGCGACTACTATGTCAAGGAAAAGGGCGACTTCGCCGCCGCACACAATCTGCTCGAGACTTTGATTCCGAATTCGCAAAGCGCACTCGGCGATCAGTACCGGGCGATGGTCGAAAACTTCATCGCCGGCTACTCCGCCATGCCGCTGGTCGGAACGCCCGAGCAGGTGGTCGAGGGAATGAGCGAGATGGCGCGCGCCGGGTTCGACGGCCTCACGCTTAGCTGGGTCGACTACGACGAGGGCATTGCGCAGTATCGCGACCTGCTTCGCCCGCTGCTCGTCCAGGCCGGCCTGCGGGTCGAGTAAGGTGATCCTCACGTGCTGACGTGGAACTCACAAAGAGCGCTAGAAACTTAAGAGCTGCTGTACATCGTCAAACTATACATAGAGCATAATAAAAGTGCCTTGACACTAATTGCCTCTACAGAGTAGCCTCTTAGCGGAGCGACTGCCGCGGCTTGACCGCGACGGGAAGGGCGCGGGAGCAGACTGATGATGCGGCCTCTGGACGCGCCAGCGTCGCCGGGGGGCCTGACACCCGGGCAGTTGCGCGAGAGGGGGGAGTGTGAAGGCCTATGTACTACAGCCACTTCGGTCTCACCGGTCCGCCGTTTCAGCTCACTTCATCGCCCGCCCAACTCTACATGAGCAAGGAGCATCGCGAGGCCTATGCCGCCCTGGAATGGGGCCTGCTGCATGAGCCAAGCGGCTTTACGGTCCTGATCGGCGAGGTCGGAACGGGCAAGACCACGCTGGCGCTGACGATTCTCACGCGCCATTACGAGAATGTACGCACCGTCTTTTTGACCAATCCCAAGCTGACCTTCGAGGAGATGGTGAAGGTCATCATGCAGCAGCTCGGGATCAAGACCCGGAGCAGAACCAAGCTGGCCGAACTCGAGGCGGTGAACGACTTCCTGTGCGCGCTTAAGCCGAGCGAGCGCGTCGTCGTAATTATGGACGAGGCGCAGGGGCTGAGCGACGAGACGATGGAGCAGCTCCGGCTACTGTCGAACAGCGGAAAACCCGACGTAAAGCACCTTCACTTCGTGTTCATAGGACAACCCGAGTTGCTGCGCAGGCTGGCCGAGCCGTCGCTGCGCCAGCTCCAGCAGCGTATCGGCGCCAAGACTGTGCTGAAGCCGATGCAGCGCGACGAATGCCGCGAGTACATCGAGCAGCGGTTGCGTGTGGTAAACGGCACCGCCGGAAGAATTTTCAAGCCAGGAGCGCTCCGCCACCTTATTAGGCACAGCGGCGGGATTCCGCGCCGCATCAATGTGTTGTGTCACAACGCAATGCTGCTCGCGTACTCCGGCGGCGTCAGGATGGTCGATACGCGGATGGTCGAAGCGTCGGTGACCGAGTACGACAGCCTCTTCTCGAAGCTACGCTCGCCGGCATCCGGCGAAAGGGACGCGAGGGTCCGGCAATGGCTCGGGCGCGCGCTCGAAGCCGTCGCGCTCAGAATGTTGGTGCTGGCGCGCAGGCTCAATCCGCGCGAGATTCGCGCGTTCGAGGACGAGCCGGAGAAAGTCGCCGACCCGGACGACGACAGGGCTGCGCTCGAAAAGCCCGGCTCGGTGGCGCAGACTAGCTAGTCTTCAGACGTTCGCTTAACCCGGTAATTGCGATTATCGACGCAACGATCAGGAGCGGGAGGACGATCACAAGGACCGTATCGAACTTTCCGCACGGCGCACATATATAAGGACACGGCTAGGTGAACATCGCCCCGAGCCCCTTGGGACGCACTAACTTGCCGGCCGGCTTCAGTTCCGTGGCGAGCCGTTCGAGCCGCTCCTTGAACGCCTTGAGATCCTCCGCCTGCCGGCGCTCGAACTCGGCGCGATCGAGCTTCATTTCCCCGCGCTCAAAGGTGTCACGCGCACGCTTGCGCGGATTCCAAAAACCCTCGAACACCTGGCGCATGCCCTTGGCGATGGTACTGTTTGGAACCCATGAGCCTTGGCACGACGGGCAATGGAAGACCACACCCGCGTGAAAGTTCCGATAAGGCACCACGAAGCGCTTGTCGCAATCCTTGCAGATTAGCGGCACCTCCCACCCAAGCGGATCGAATTCGTCGATCGGTTGTGGCGGCAGCGGCTTGGATGGCAACGGCGAGGGCGCGCCCACCGCTGCGGGCGCGTCGGCGGCCGGCGCCGCAGGTGCTCCAGCCGGAGCGCCGTGCTTATTCTGTAGATCTTCAGGCGTCATAGGGACGTTGTGCGGGACGCGGACGGCGACTTGCCCATCGGCAATCCGTCTCGGCAATCTAGCAATGAGCCGATACTCCGGCAATTGCGCAGCAAGTGCGCGCCCCGCGGCGCGCACTTGCTGCTTTCAACCGCGCGTCGCTTTTGTCTATGCTTGGTTCGAGCGTTTGCCTGCGGAGGCTCGATAGTCTGCCGATGGATCTCGAATTCACACCGGAGGAAGAGCAATTCCGCCACAAGCTCCGGTTGTGGCTCGAAGAAAACGTGCCGTTGAGCGGGTTGCGCGGCGCTGACCCCAATGCCACGCGCGACAGCTCGGCGATCGAAAAGGCCCGCGCCTGGCAGCGCCGCCTCTACGACGTAGGCTATGTCGCGCTCGCCTGGCCGCGCGAGTATGGCGGCCAGGAGCTGGATCCCGTGCGCCAGTCGATCGTTAACGAAGAGATGGTGCGGGCGCGCGCACCCGGTCTGGTCGGCGGGATGGGAATCTCGATGCTCGGTCCGACGCTGATCAGCTGGGGCAGCGACGAACAGAAGCGGCGCTATCTGCCGAAAATCCTGACCGCCGAGGAGATCTGGTGCCAGGGCTATTCGGAGCCCGGCTCGGGATCCGACTTAGCCGCACTGCGCACGCGCGCCGCGATTGTCGGCGACGAGTTCGTAATCAACGGACAGAAGGTCTGGACCTCAGGCGCGCATTACGCCGACATGATGTTCTGCCTGGTGCGCACCGATCCCGAAGCGCCCAAGCATCGTGGCATTTCCTATGTCCTCATCGACATGCGGACGCCCGGCATCACGGTGCGTCCGCTAATCCAGATGACCGGAGCGCACAGTTTCAACGAGGTCTTCTTCGACAACGTGCGCGTGCCACGCGAGAATCTGGTCGGCAAGTTGAACGAGGGATGGCTGGTCGCCAACGCGACACTCTTCCACGAGCGCAATATGCTGGGCTCGACCACCACCAGCCAGCAATTGATGGCGCGGCTGCTGGCGCTCGCGCGCACGACTCATCGCAATGGCCGCCCGCTTAGCACCGACCCGGTCTTCCGCCAGCGCCTGGCCGATCTCGAGATCCGGGTCGCGGCGATGAAATATCACATGCTGCGCCAGCTCACAGACCAGGTGCGCGGGCGCAATCCGGGAATCGAGGCGATGGTCAACAAGCTTGCCGGCACCGAGCTCAACCACGACATCGGGACCGCGGCGATGGAGGCGTTGGGGGATCATGCGATGCTCGCGCGCGGCGAGCCAGAGGCGATGGACCGTGCATTCTGGCCTTACGAATGGATGTTCTCGCTGGGACTGGTGATCGGCGGGGGAACCTCGCACATCCAGAAAAATATCATTGCCGAGCGTGGGCTCAAGATGCCCAAGTCGCGCTAGAACGCCGGCGAAAAGTTGCGCCGGAAACTTCGGCGCGATTGCAGATCTATTTGGGGGCGGAGCTTTGAATGGACTTCGGGCTTAGCGACGAGCAGCGCCAATTGCGCGAGAGCGCCCGCGAATTTCTGAGCAACGAATGTTCGCCCGCATACATGCGCAAGACCATGGCCGACGAGGCGGGCGCGGCTCGCGAGCTGTACGCGGCCATCGCGGGCCTCGGATGGAACGGGCTCCTCGTGCCCGAGCGTTACGGCGGCGCCGGGATGGGCATGCTCGACATGGGGGTGCTGCTCGCCGAGACCGGTTACGCCGCGATGCCCGGTCCGTTTTTGTTTTCCTCCACACTCGCCGCGAGTGCCCTGGTGCATGGCGGATCTGACGAAATCAAGGAGCGATGGCTTAACTCGCTCGCCACCGGCACTGCGATCGGGACGGTTGCGATAACCGAGCGCAACGATTCGCTCAACCCGGTCGAGATGGCTACGAGCGCGCGGCGCGAGGGCTCAGGCTGGTTGCTCAATGGGACCAAGATGTTCGTGCCTTACGCTCACACCGCCGGATTCATCGTGGTGGTGGCGCGCATCGGGTCGTCGCCCGCCGATGTCGGTCTGTTCGTGGTGCAGGCGGACGCCCCTGGCGTGCGCATCCGAATGCTGCGGGGACTCGACCTCACCCGTCGGCTGTGCGCTCTCGACCTCGACGCGGTGGTGGTACCGCGCAGCGCGGAATTGAGCGGCGGTATGGCGCTCTACTCGCGGCTGCTCGATATCGGCGCGCTCGCGATCGCCGCGGACTCGCTCGGCGGGATGGATCGCGCGCTTGCGATGGCGGTGGACTACTCCAAGGTGCGCGAGCAGTTCGGCAAGCCGATCGGATCGTTCCAGGCGCTCAAGCACGCGGCCGCCGAGATCGTTGCCGAACTCGAGCCGGCCCGCGCACTACTGTGGTACGCAGCCTACGCCCAGGACGCCGGCGCAGATGACGCACCGCGAGCCGCCGCGATGGCCAAGGCGCTACTCTGCGCGATCTATACGCGGGGCACCGATCGCGCGGTGCTGATGCATGGCGGGATCGGCTTCACCTGGGACCACGACATCCATCTGTGGTTCAAACGTGCGCGCTTCAACGAATCGTTTCTCGGCTCCCCAGCTCACCATCGCGAACGCGTGGCGGCGCTCGGCGGATATTGAACATCATCGGGTGCTTCGAGTGAAATTCGACCTCTTCTACCAATTGCCGACAGCGGATTCGCAAAACCCCGCCGCGCGCTATCGCGAGCTGGTCGCCGAGGCGGTCGAAGCCGACCGCCTTGGGTTCGACACGTTGTGGCTGGCGGAGGTTCATTTTACGCCGCGCTTCTCGGTGATGCCGGCGCCGCTGCTCCAGCTCGCCGCGATCGCGGAGCGCACGACGCGGCTGCGCCTGGGGATAGCGGTCAACCTGCTCCCGCTTCATCATCCGGTGCGCCTGGCCGAGGAGATAGCGACGCTCGACGTGCTCTCGGGCGGCCGGGTCAACTTCGGCGCCGGGCGCGGCGCATTTCCCAGCAATTACCAGGGTTACGGCGTCGATATGGCGACCAGCCGCGAGCGCTTCCAGGAGATGCTCACGTTCATCAAGCGCGCGTGGACCGAGGATCGCCTGAACTTTCGCGGACGGTTCTACGAAGTCGAGGGTGTCGAAGTTATTCCTAAGCCCGTACAGCGTCCGCATCCGCCTTTTCGCCTCGCCGCCAACAGTCCCGACACGTTCGGCTTCGCCGGCGCCAACGCCTATCCAATTTTCGCCGGCGGCCCGGTGAATCCGATAAACGTGCTGCCGGAGCGGCTCGCGGTGTATCGCGGTGCGCTGGAGGCGGCAGGCAAGAAGTTGCCTGAGGATTGGCTGGCGGCGATGTTCCTGACATTCGTTGGCAAGGACCAAGCCGCAGTGCGCGCGACCATCGGACCAAGTCTGGAAAATTACTTCCAAACCATCACGGATACGATCCGCCCCGAGAGCCTCGCGCAGCCCGACGACTTTCAGCGCGTGGTCGAGCGGATGCGCGCGATCACCTACGAGGAAGTGGATTCGCGGATGGCCGTGTTCGGCGAGCCGCAACGCTGCGTTGACCGGATCGCCGCGCTCAGGGAGCAATTCGGATTCACGCGTATGGTTTGTTGGTTCGAGACCGGCGGCCTGAGCGGACATCGCAATCTGATCGACGCGATGCGCCTGTTCGCCGAACGCGTGATGCCGCACTTCAATTGAAAACAATCAAAGAGGCGCCGCGAGCTTGACCGTGGCGTCGACCCTTGGAGCGCTGCGCCGGAATTTCAGCCGTGCTCGCGCCCCTCGCGTCTCGGGCGCCGGGCGTGCGAGCCGACGGCGCCCCTTGCGCTGTTGCCGAGTGAACGCAGGATATCGCTCTTGGTGACGATACCCTCGAGCGATTCGTCGGATGATTTGGCAGATGATTGGTCGTAAGATTCTGTGGCCGAGGTCACCAGCAGAATCTGTGGCGCGTTCTCGCGCGTCAGCAGGCGCAAGGCTTCGTCGAGATCGGTGTCCGGCGTGATTCGGCTCACTTCGGGATCGGCGATTTCTCTCACCCGCGTCTGCTCCCAGCGCTCCACCGGAACTTTGCTCAAGGCCCACACCGGCATCGTGCCGATGGTGCACGCGCCATCGTAGACTGGAAAGATCGTGTAGCGGTGCTGGGCCGCGACGCTGTCAGCAAATGCGCGCAGTGTCGCGGAAGCCTGCACTCCCACCACGTGGCGCTGCATTATCTCGGCGACGGTCATCCCGCTGAGCTCGCTGACGCGCGCCGTCTGATGCAGGCGCTGATCGCCCGAGGCCGAGGCCTCGCCCGAGACCGCATAGGCGATCGCTGCGCCGACCAGGGTCGGGATGATGTAGGAATGGCTACCGCTGGTCTCGGCTACGAACACCACTGCCGCCAGCGGAGTCTTGTATCCGGCCGCGATGAACGAGGCCATCCCGACCGCCGCGAACAGGTCGCCGCGCGGTGAATGTGCCACCAACTGGGCGAAGGCCTTGCCGATTGCGCCGCCGCTCAGAAACAACGGCACGAACATCGCGCTCACTCCGCCGCAGCCCAGTGAGAACAGCGTCGCAAGCAGCTTCATCATTGCGAACACAATTAACTCGCCTGAAGCGCGTGGATGGTTAAGAATCATGTCGACGGCTTCGTAGTTGGGACCGAGCGGAATGAGCTTGCCCGGATAAAGGGTGATGTAGAGGAGGCCGCAAATTCCGGTGAGCAGGCCACCGATCAGCAGCTTGACGGTATGTGGGGTTCGCAGGTTGATGAAAAAGTTGCGCGTGCGGCGGAAGCCATTGACGAAGTTCATCGCGATGAACCCGCAGATCACTCCCAGCAGCGCCGACCATAAGAGGTCGCTGTCAGAAAACGGGGCGGCGCCGCCGAATGCGAACAACGGCGCCGTACCCATGAAGGCGACCAGTACCGCATAGGAAACCACCGAAGCGATGAGCGAAGGTAACAGCGCCTCGTGCGCGAGATCGTCCTTGTACGGCATCTCGAGCGCAAATATGAGTCCGGTCAGCGGCGCGCGAAATACCGCCGCCATCCCGGCCGCGGCGCCGCTGATCAGCATGATCCGCCGATCGCGAGGCTCCAGCCTCAGCCCAAAGCGCTTGAGTTTCGTCCACAGCCACGAGCCGATCGCGCCGCCACCGTAGATGCTCGGCCCTTCGAGTGCCGCGCTGCCGCCGAAACCGACTGTGGTGACCGCAGCGAGCAGCTTGTACCAGAACGGACGCATGTCGATGTCGCCCTGATGTTCGTGGTACGACTGGATAATCTCTTCGGTGGAATGGCGATCCGGATCGGGCGTCAGAAATTGCATGATGAGTCCGGTGAGCAGGAAACCGAAGAGCGTCACCGGAACGATCGCATCGGGATGAGCGAGCAGGAACGGAAGTATTGCGGACCAAATGCCGCTTAGAATCAGCAGCGCGATGCCGGTAATTACCAAGCCCGACGCCACGCCGATAAATGGTGCGACCAACAGCCACTTTTGAATGTCACGGGAGTAAGTGGCAGACAGATCCTCGCTGACCAGCGCCGAAAATTTACGGATCAGTGGATTGTCGAACCACTGAGAATTTTTCTATCGAGGCCAAAGGCGCACCTCGCAAACTCCTGAGACGAGAATTCAGTAATGGTTGTGCCGAAGTGCAACATCTGTTGCGATATCGACTGCGGCTGTCTCGTGTGCGGTTCGAGACCGCTTTATCGCTTCGGGTTACCGAGCGACGTCTCTGACTATGTTTGTTCTTTATAGCTAACCGAAGGGCATCTATAACCAAGTTCGGCAACGATTCCGCTGGGATCCAGTTTCGCGGAAGACGCCAACGCGACAGGTCAAAATGAACGCGCCCTCGGCGAGCAACGGACTATAGTACCCTCGCGATGGCACGGCAATTGTATCGAAACATTGTAACGCGGAGCGTCTCCGCGGCGTTGCGGCGCTGACTTACGTTACTTCCGCCGCGATTAATGTATAGTGCAGGGTGCGAGGCCGTATGGATATGGAAACGAACGAACAAGCGCCGCCTGAGTTTGGCGTCCGGGTCTTCCTGGTCGAGGACAATCCCGAACACTCCTTCATCGCGGTAACCGTAATTCGGCAGGTGCTTGGCGATGCGAGCGAAGTTATCGTGGCCGAAAATGCCGACGAAGCGGTCGAGCTGATACAACAGTTCACCGACACGGATCGGCCCGACCTGATGCTGGTCGATCTGCGATTGCCTGACAATGGCGGCTTCGCCGTGCTGTCGGCGGCGCGCGCTCATGAGCCGTGCGCGCACGTGCCGATGTTCGTGATCACAAGCTCGCTGTACGACCTCGACATTGCACAGAGCTATGAGCTCGGGGCTTCGGCGGTGCTGTGCAAGCCGCTCTCGCGCGCGATCCTCAAGGAGGAACTCGCGCGCATCGGCGTGATTCCCGGCAAACCGTCGGGATCGTCGGCGGCATCGTCTTAAAAGCTTTTTTCTTCCTAAAAGCCTTTCATCCGTTTCAAGCCGCTGCGCCTGACCCGTGGATCGCTCCACTGGGTCGTAGGCATCGGCGTGCCTCCGCAACTCAGCGTTCCCGGATCCCTTGACATAAAGTCGAAGCGGTAGTAATTAACCATAAGGTTATTTAACCTTATGGTTCATCAAACCTCAGCCGACCGCTTGAGCACCACTTTCGCCGCCCTATCGGATCCTACACGGCGCGCGATCCTGGCGCGGCTCGCCGCCGGCCAGACCACAGTCACCGATCTCGCCGCGCCGTTTGAGATGAGCCTTCCCGCGATCTCCAAGCATCTGAAGGTCCTGGAGGGCGCCGGCCTGATCGCGCGCAGCCGCGATGCGCAGTGGCGGCCGTGCCGGCTCGAGGCGGGTCCGCTCAAGGACGCAGCCGCCTTTCTGGAACGCTATCGCCGTTTCTGGGAGCAGAGCCTCGATCGCCTGGAGGAGTACTTGCGCGAGCTGCAAACGACAACCAAGGAGAAGAAGAAAAATGGCCGCAAGAAATAGCGCCGCCACTGAATCGGCGGAGCGCGAACTCGTCATCACGCGGGTCCTTGATGCGCCGCGCGACCTGGTGTTCAAGGCCTGGACCGAGCCCGAGCACCTGGCCCGCTGGTGGGGGCCGCAGGGCTTCACCTTGCCCTCCTGCCAGATGGACGTCCGTCCGGGCGGCGCGTTTCGGTTTTGCATGCGCTCGCCCGAAGGCGCCGACCATTGGCTGCGGGGTGTCTATCGAGAAATTGTCGAGCCGGAACGACTGGTCTGCACCTGGGCCTGGGAGGAAGCGGAGTTGCCACTGCCGTCGGATAGGGGCACCACCTACAAACCGGGTCATGAAACGCTGCTTACCGTGAGCTTCGCCGAGCATGGCGGAAAGACCAGGCTGACTCTGCATCAGGCGGTCTTCGACACGGTCACGGCGCGCGACGCGCATCAGAGCGGCTGGGCCAGCGGCCTCGATCGCCTCGCCGAATACGTGGCCTCGATCTGACGGAAATCGAAAGCGATTCATTTACGGCGGAAGGGAACTGCGCCATGGAAGGTCCGCAGGAATACTACAAGCAGCATGGTCCGATGACCTCGATGGGCACGGGAGCGATAGAGCTCGACGCGCTGCCCAAAGACGTCGAATCGTTGTGCAAAGTCATACAGGGCGTGCTGATTCATCGCGACCTGGCGGCAGTCGCCTATGATGTGACGTTTTCCGAACAGCGAAAGAGTGACGCGCATATACGTCCGATCCGCGATGTGCTCGCACGGATTCGTATGCTCGACGCTCGCCCACTGAGCGTCCCACGCGCACCGAGCGCTCGGATGGTCGGCGTCTGCCGTCATTTTTCGCTGATGCTATGTGCAATCCTTCGCGGCCAGGGAGTTCCCACTCGCACGCGATGCGGTTTTGATACTTACTTCACCCCGGGCAAGTTCGAAGACCATTGGCTATGCGAATACTGGAACGCCGGGCAGTCGCGCTGGATCTTAGTGGACGCGCAATTGGACGCAGTGCAGCGAAATCTGCTCCGTCCTGATTTCGATCCGCTCGACGTCTCCACGCGATCGCTTTCTCATTGCCGGCGAAGCATGGCGGATGTGTCGTACCGGCCGCAAAGAAGCGGATCGTTTCGGCTTGTCATTCATGCCTGGGCTTAGCGGGATGTGGTTCATCGCGGGCAACCTGCTGCGCGATCTCGCGTCGCTCAATCGTATGGAATTGCTGCCGTGGGACGTATGGGGCCTGATGCAAATGACCGACGCGGGTCTGCTCGAAGAGAAGGGGGCGCTGCTCGATCGGATCGCCGCCCTGACGCTCGCCGGAGACAGCGCGTTCGCCGAGGTCCGCGCGATCTATGAGGACGATCGCCTGCGCGTGCCGCCGGCGGTGTTCAACGCGCTGCGGAATGCGCCCGAAACGATCGAAGGTTCACCCTCCTACGAACGCTCGTGAGGACTTATATGCGCAACAGTAGAGATCATCTCGGCGCCCGCTTCGAGGTGTGGACCGGCGAATCGACCTGGTTCTGGCATGTGTTCAATCCACATAACAATGGCGGCGCCGTCGGGGTGGCCGCGACCGAGGCCGACGCGATACGCGAGGCCTGCATGGCAATTGAAGAAAGATGCACGTCAAGCTGCGAAACAACGTCATCTGCGCGCCTTATTATTGATTTGTTTTTCGAGCCAATCATGGGGCGGCGAGCGCGTCGGATCTGGACCAGCAGTCTCGAGCGTCTCGCCGAATACGTGGCGACCGCCTAAGCGAAGCGTGTAGTTTTTTTGGATTTTTTTATCGGAAATCGACTACAGGAGCGACACGATGCAATTGAATCCCTATCTCTACTTCAACGGTCAATGCGAGACGGCGTTCAAATTCTACGAGCGATGCCTCGGCGGAAAAATCGTGAGGATGCTCGCGCACGAGGGAACGCCGGCGGCGGAGCAGGTGCCACCCGAGTGGCATAAGAAAATCCTGCACGCCCGCCTCGTTGTGGGTGACACAATATTGATGGGTTCCGACGCCCCGCCGGGGCGCCAACAGGAAATGAAAGGCTTCTCAGTAACTCTCGGGGTAGACGATCCCGCAGAGGCGGAACGCATATTTCACGCGTTGGCGGAAAAGGGGACGGTGCACATGCCGATCGGGAAGACGTTCTGGGCCGAAAGGTTCGGCATGCTGGTGGATCAATTCGGCACACCGTGGATGATTAACTGCGAGCCGGCCGCCTGACCTAGTTCATAAACGATGGCGATGACTTAAGCGGAAATCAACGCGGCGCGACTGGACAAGTTCATTTGTTTGAGTCGGATTTCTGCGAGGTCCGGAGGGCATCATGACCACTGACGCGAAGCTCTCGCCCAAAGCTGGCGACGTGCTGCTGATGGTCGGAACCGTCAAGGGCGTGTTCATTTTACTGAGCGATCGGGGACGCGGCGGTTTCAAAATGTCCGGGCCCCATTTTCCCGGACAGTCGGTCTGGTCGGCGGCCTTCATCGGCAATGGTGCGTCGCGCAGCAATGGTACGCCGCGAATGATCGTCGGCAACAAGAGCAATCACTGGGGCGCGATGGTCAGTTGGTCCGACGACTTCGGCGCCACATGGAACGAACCGACCGAAGGCAATATCAAGTTTCCCAAGGGCAGCGGTGTATCGCTCAATGCGATCTGGGCGCTCGAGGCCGCGACCGCGCTGGGACCCGAAGTGGTGCTGGCCGGAGTCGATCCGGCGGCGATGTTTCGCTCGGATGATCGCGGAGAGACGTTTCGGCTGAACGAGCCGCTGTTCAATCATCCCGACCGCCCGAAATGGAATCCCGGTTTCGGCGGACTATGCCTGCACTCGCTCCTCGTTCATCCGCGGGATCCCAAGCGCATGTACGCCGCAATCTCGTCTGGAGGAATCTATCGCAGCGACGACGGCGGCGATTCCTGGAGTCCATGCGTCAACGGCCTGCGGGTGCATCCGGATGTTCCCGGCGCGACGCTGTGTCCGCACAAGCTGCGGTTCGATCCCGAGGACCCCTCGCGCATGTATCTGCAAAATCATCCTGGAGTCTATCGCACGGACAACGAAGCGCGTTCGTGGGTGACGATCGAAAATGGACTGCCGTCGGATTTCGGTTTTCCGATGGTGGCGCATCCGCGCCGCGGCGGAACGATCTATACGTTTCCGTTGACGTCGGACGAATTCCGGGTGCCGCGCGATGGAGCGCCCAAAGTCTGGCGCTCGCGCGACGCCGGCACTTCGTGGGAGCCGCTCGGCAAGGGTCTTCCCGATCGGAACGGATTCTTCACCGTGCTTCGCGACGCGTTCTCCGCGGACACGCTCGACCCCGCCGGCCTCTACTTCGGCACCCGCGGCGGTCAGCTTTACGGATCGAACGACGAAGGCGAGAGCTGGCGCACACTAGCGGAATTCCTGCCGCCGATCCTGTGCGTCAAGACGGCGGTCGTGGCTTAGCGATGCGCATACATATTCCGGCGGCGCTCCGCAGATGGACCGACGGCCGCGAAGTGATCGAACTGCCGCTTGCGGCCGCAACGCACATCACTGCCGCAGACGTTATCGAAGCTCTCGCGCGCGAGCATCCGGGTATCCGCGACCGCGTGCTCGACGAACAAGGCGAGCTGCGGCGCCACGTGAATATCTTCATCGATGGCGAAAACGCGCGCTTTGCGGGTGGGCTCGCGGCCCCGGTCGGTGCCGACTCAGAGATGTGGATCCATCCCGCGCTGTCGGGCGGCGCGCACGCCTGATTGCCGCTTGTCATGCGACCGACTGCGTAATCCCGCAACTGCGTAATCCAGCCATCTGAATGATTGATGGCATTTTGGCCGGCTGCTCAGCCGATGGCGCTCAGAAAATCGCCACCGGATTTACCGGCGACGCCGTCCCGCGCTCCAGTATGAGCGGAAGCATCGTGAACATGAACTCGTAACGCGCGCTGCGCCCGCAGGCGGCGCCCAGCGCGTCGAGGTCGGCGTTGTCGATAAGATGCACGCCCATCGCCACCAGCATCCCGACATGGATCGGAAAAATCAGTTCGTTGCCATAACCGGTCGGAAGCACGTCGCTCACTCCGTCGCACCCCAGGACCGCGATTCGCCGCTCGTGGAGCCACGGCAGGCAACTCGGATCGAGACCCGCCATCCCCTCGTTGCGGCTGTCCCACGCGCCGAGCTTTTTCTGCCGCGCCATCCGGCCCGTCCGGATCAGCAACACGTCGCCTTCATCGACGCGCACGCGATGCGCGCGTTCGGCGGCGTCGAGGTCCTCGGGAAAGACGCGCTCACCGAGTTCCATCCATTCGACATTCTTAAGCCGCGCGATGTCGAGCAGCACGCCGCGGCTGACGATGCCGTCGCGCGCCACGTCGATTCCGCACTTACGCGTGCCCCAGCGTCCGACCTCGCTCGAGCTGAAGCCGTTGTACATTTTGCGCTCCCAAAAGACGTGGCAGAGCGCGTCGAGATGAGTGAAGGCCATCCCGTGCGGCGCGATCGCAAAGTAGTCCAGCGCAGCAGCCAGTCCCGGCCCCGAGTAGAGCATCACGTGCGTGACCGGCGTCGGATTGTCTGGTCCCGACGTGGTCGCGAGCGGTAGCGCCATCGAGACTGTCTCGCCGCTTTGCACCAGGCGGCCCGCGGCCGCGCGCTTTTGCGGCGTGATGAAGTTGAGCGCGCCACGCTCGTCGTCCTTGCCCCAGCGGCCCCAGTTGCTGAGTTTCTCGAACAGACCCTTCACTTCGACAGCGCTGAGCCTGGGTGTGGTAGTGCCCATCGTCTCTCTCCCGAATCGATTTGCGAGTATGTCAGCCCAATAGCACGCGCATGATGAAACCGCCTAGCAGGCACGCAAGATGATATGATTGTGGATAACGGCCGACCAGGCAAAAGGCGCACGCCGGCACGCGCGGGAGTTTCACAAATTTTGACTAATAGAGATATCGACGCGGCGCGAACCTATCACGCGACGACCAAACATTCGTACACCAGCGTGCGGACGGACGGGCATCATCTCGATTGGGACAACCGCCCGATGCCATACAAACTCTATCCCGAGGTGGCGGGACTCGCGCTGCCGCGCGATTTAAGCCTCGCGCGAATTCCGACGCTGGAAGCAATCGCGGGCGGAGAGCCGTGGAAGACGAGCGGCTACGACAGCGAGCTTACTCTCGAGGCGCTGACGCGGATCCTGTTCTGCGCCGACGGACTCACACGGCGCACCCGAGTTGGCGGCGAGGACTATCATTTTCGGGCCGCGCCGTCGGCGGGCGCGCTTTACCCGATCGAGATCTACGCCGCCGTGGCCGAAACGCACGAACTCGAGCAGGGGCTTTACCATTTCTCACCGGCCGACCTGCGCCTGCGCGGGCTTCGGCGCGGCGACTGGCGCGGAATGATCGCGCGCGCCGCGGCGGATCGCCCCTCGTTGCTACAGGCCCGCGCGGTGCTCGTGCTGAGCGCAATATTCTGGCGCAGTACGTGGAAGTATCGCGCTCGGGCCTACCGCTACTGTTTTTGGGACGCCGGTACGATGCTCGCCAATTTGCTTGCGGCCGCAGCAGCCGAGGGCCTTTCCACAGAGCTGGTCACCGCGTTTGCCGACCCGGAGATAGAGGCACTGCTCGGGATCGATGGTGAACGCGAGGGTGCGCTATGCCTGGTCGCGCTGGGAAGTGGCGCCCCCGCGCCCAGCGCCGAGCCGGAACTGCGGCCACTCGCCCTGGAAACGATTGCGCTCTCGCGCGAGGAGGTGAGCTATCCGGACCTGGTGCGGATGCATCAGGCGTCACGATTACACGATCCCGAGGAAGTGGCCGCCGTCGTGGCCGCCGGCATGCGTGTCGATTCGACGATGCCGCCGTTGTCGCCCACGGCAATTTCGGTTAAGCCCGAGCTCCTGGATCCAAAAACCGCGGGCCTGAGCCTCGGTGAGACGATTCTAAGACGCGGATCGACGCGAGTATTCGCGCGCAAGCCAATCACCGCCGAGGAATTGGCGACGATCATGGCCGCTTCGAGCCACCACCCGAGAGCCGATTTCCCGCCGCTCAGCGACACCTACCTGATCGTGAACGCCGCCGACGGGATGGAGCCGGGGGCATACTATTACCGGCGGCAAAGCGGCGAGTTCGAGTTGCTCAAGGCCGGCAATTTCCGCCGCGAGGCCGGCTACCTTTGTCTCGAACAGCCGCTCGGCGCCGACTGTTCAGTACTGGTCTGTTACATGGCCAACCTCGAGCGCGGACTCGGCGCGCTTGGCAATCGCGCGTACCGCGACGCCCATCTGGAAGCCGGATTGCACGGCGGCCGGGTTTACCTTGCGGCCTATGCGCTGGGACGCGGCGCGACCGGACTGACTTTTTACGACGACGATACGACGGATTTTTTTTCGCCGCACGCGGCCGGTAAGAGCCCGCTCCTGATGGTGGCAATTGGCGTTCCGCGCTCGTCCGAGGACGAACCCTAACTGTTAAGCCGCGCTACGCGCCTTCGGTGCAGGCCCTGTTACTTTCGCGGCGCGCGAGCGATCGTTGCGACCGCGGCTTCAACCGCCGCCGTCATCAACTCCAGTGTCATGCTCGGGGCCTGGCGATGCCGCACCGCCTGGCCTGCGGCGTAGGGCAGGTGAATGAACCCTGCCGCTACCTCGGGCCGCGCACGCAACGCATCAAGCATCGCGTACATCACGGCATTGCAGACGTACGCGCCTGCGCTTAGCGAGAGCGCCGCTGGAATTCCGCGGCGCTCGAGCGCACGCAAGATCGATCGCAACGGCAGGCGCGCGAAAATCGCGTCGGCGCCGCCCCGCACCACCGGAGTTCCCGCCAGGCCGCCGTCGCTCTCGCGTCCAGCGCGGCGCTCGGCGAGGTTGATTGCAACCTTCTCCAGCGAAATCGCAGGGCGCCCGCCCGCCTGCCCCAGGCCCAGTACGGCGGACGGCCGCGACCGCCGGATCGCCTCCGCGATTGCGCGCACCGCGCGCGGCGTGCTGACCGGCAGCCGTACCGCCTTCACTGCCAGGCCACCAATCTCGCGACCGTCCAGCCGCGCGGCGACTTCCCACGAGGGATTGCTGCGCTCGCCGCCGAACGGCTCGAAGCCGCTCAGCAGCAACACGCCGCCCTCGCTGCTCGTTCCGGCGCGCCGTGCTTGCAGTCGAGCGCGCTTCATTTGCGGCGCGGATGCTCGATCGGCAGGTCTTCGCGGTTTCCCCATTCGCCCCACGACCCGATGTAATTACGGACGCGTTCGAAGCCGGCGAGTTTGAGCGCGTAATATGCGTTGGCCGAGCGGTAGCCGCCCTGGCAATAGGCAATGATCTCGTTCTCAGGACGCAGTCCCAGCCGCTCGAAGGCGGCGCGCAACTCCGATGGCTCCTTGAATGCGCCGTTTGCGGCCATATTGTTGACCCAGTCGAGATGCACTGCGCCGGGCAACGCTCCCGCACGCCGCGCACGCACGCGCTCGCCGAAATATTCCTCGTCGGTGCGGACATCGAAGATCCGTACATCTGCCCGGCCGAGTCGTTCGACCAGGTATTCGTTGGAGGCGGAAATCTCTTCGCGCGGCGTCGCCAGGAACGCGCTCGGCGTCACTGGCTCGACGACGGTGGTAAGTTCTGCACCCGCCAGTTTCAGGCCGCCGTCGAGAATGCGCACGCGCCGATGGCCCATGTACTCGGCGAGCCACGCCGTGCGCGTCGCGCGCATCCCTGAATCGTTTTCGTAGACGACCAGCGTCTCGTCGCCGGTGATACCGAGCGCCGAGAAAATCCATTCGAGCTGCGAGCGAACCTCGTGCATCCCACGCTCGCTGGTATCCGAGTAGTGGAACGGGAACGGATCGAAATGGCGCGCACCACTTAAATGGCCGGCGCGAAAGTCAGCCGCCGGCCGCGTGTCGATCGGCACCGCGCTTCCCGCTGTGCGCTGCTCGCCGAGCCAGCGCGCGTCAACCAGGATATCGTTCTGCTCGACAGCCATCATTTCCCTCTCATCGTGCTATTCATCGTTGTAGCGCGGGCACTACGACGATTCGCTCTCTTTGGCCGGCGCCGCAGTGCCGACCGCCTCCGCGATCGAACTCAGACCGTCGCGTTGCAGCAATTCCAGCAGGCCTTCTTTGATCCTACGCACCACGTCCGGTCCCTCGTAAATCAGTCCCGTATACAACTCGACCAGCGTCGCACCCGCGCAAATGAGGCCGTAGGCGTCCTCGGCGGTGAACACTCCGCCAACTCCGATTATCGGAATTCTGGCGCCGACGCGACGGCGAATCTCCGCGACCATCGCGGCCGCCCGTTGTTTAAGCGGCGCTCCACTCAGGCCGCCCTCGTGCTCGGTCTGCACGCCCACCGCCGCTCGCGCAGTCGTCGTATTACAGGCGACCAGCCCGTCGACTCCGGCGGCGGCGACCGCCTCGCAGACCGATGCTAGCACCGGCGCGTTGAGATCGGGCGCGAGCTTGACCAGCACGGGCCTGCGCGGCGTGAGCTTGACGGCTTCGGCGAGAATCGGACGGAGCAGAGGCGCCAGGCGCGCCGGCGACTGCCAGTCGCGCAGTCCCGGCGTATTCGGCGAACTGACATTGATCACTATAAAATCGGCCATCGCACCCAGCCGCGCGACCAGCGTTGCATAGTCAGACGCCACGCGCTCCGGCGGCGTATCTTTGTTGGGACCCAGGTTTAGCCCGAGCCGAATTCTCAATTTTCGCCGGCGTAGGCGCTTAAGCCGGCGCGCCGCCGCGTCCATTCCGGCGCTCGGAAAGCCAAGCCGGTTCACCAGTGCGCGATGCTCGGGCAGGCGCCACAAGCGGGGTCGCGGATTGCCGGGCTGTGCGAGCGGCGTTATCGTACCCAGTTCGGCAAAGCCGAAACCCATTGTCTGCCATGCGGCGACTGCGCGAACGTCTTTATCCATACCGGCCGCGAGCCCAAGTGGATTGGAGAAGTGAAGTCCCCACGCAATTGTGGCCAGCTCGGGCGCGTCAGGCGCAGGCTTGCCCAGGATCGCGAACGGCCCCAACATCGCGAGCGTCAGCCGATGTGCACGCTCGGCGTCCACATGAAAAAGCAATGGCCGCAGCACGCGACGGTAGAAGGTCTCGGCGGGCGGCACCATGAGCGGGAATCTAGGAGGGTCAGCGCTCCCGCGCAACGGCAGGCAGCAGAGACTTTCTTGGGCGGGTCTTGGGGCAGCCGAACTGTCTGTTGACGGAGTGGATAATGACGCGCTGCGCTGATTACTTCGCTTCGCCGGTAAAATACAGTGGAAGCTCGATGATGGAGCGATGAAAGAGCGATGACGGCTTCTAAAAATGGCCATGCAGAGATGCAGGTCAAGCTTATCGACTACGCGAGCGACCCGCTCGAGAAACTCTACGCGGCGTTTCGCACCTGCTACTCGTCGGATTCGCCAATCGAGGTGTGGGAAAAGATTCGGAGCGAGAAAATTAGCCATGAGCGGGTGCGCGAGTTCATCGGCGAGCGCCTCAAGACCGGCCACGCTTCACCGCTGGAGCAGATCGTGTTCTGGTTTGCGATCGCCGGCGTGTCGCGTTCGCTATCGCACCAGTTCGTTCGCCATCGTATCGGTATCAGCTTCGAGCAGCAGAGCCAGCGCTACGTCAAATTCAAACAGGACCGGCTGGCGTTCGTGATGCCCGATTCGTGGCGGCGCGCCGGGCTCGAAGAAGAGTTCGCCGGTCTGCTCGAGCGCACCTCGGAACTTTACGGGCGCGCGCTCAAGGCCGGGATTCCGGCCGAGGACGCACGCTTTGTACTGCCCAACGCGGCGCCGACCAATTTCCACGTGATGGTGAATTTCGCCGAGATGCTGCATATCTGTGACCTGCGGCTGTGCGTACGGGCACAATGGGAAATCCGGCGGATGGTGGCCATGATGCGGGCCCAGATAAAGCACGTGCTGCCGGAGATTGCCGTTTTTCTGCAGCCAAAGTGCGGCGAGAATCGGATGGGCTATTGCGACGAGTCGCTCGAGGATTGGCAGAAATGCCCGCTAGGACGCGTCCGTCCCCACAAATCCAGCCTCTTCGAACTGTACGAACGCCACGGCGCGCGCAAGGCCGAAGCGCTCGGCGAAGCGGAATTCCGCGCGGTCGAAGAAAAGGAACTTCTCTAGCCAAACCGTCCGCGGTCCGGACGACGCGCGCTCCCGGCTGAGCGAGCCGGTCCGCGCGACTGCGCGACGCTCATCTGGTGCGAATTTTTGTGGGACTTAATGCGCTGGGAAGTTTTGCCGCCGACTTACCGGAATCTAGCCGGAATCTGGGCAAACTTCCGCGATGTCGGCGGAGCAGCATCCTGCGCCGTCCAACCGCTTACCGACCTAGGAATAGTTTGAAGTCTTCACCATCGTTCGATCGCGCTCCGGACGGAGCACATGGCGTTCAGCCGGATGGTTGAAGCAGTCAGTTTCCGCGTCCAGCCACCTGCGGCTTGGGCCAGACGGAATCGGTCCCTCTATATGTACTGCGGCGGTGTGACGAAGGCAGCGCGGTAGCCATTCGCGCCGCCGGTGCGTCCACCTAAACGGGGGCGCTTAGCGTTCCCGTCCGACCCCGCCGCCACCGGGGCGCCGCTCGCGATCGTTACCGCTGCGAGCCTGCGCCTCGTTGACGCGAATTGGGCGTCCCTTGATATCCCTGCCGTTGAGCTTTTTGATCGCTGCCTCCGCGGCATCGTCCGAGGCCATCTCCACAAAACCGAAGCCGCGAGACCGATTGGTCGCGCGATCGATGATGACCTGCGAACTGTCTACCTTACCGGCCTCCGAAAACGCGTCTTGCAAGTCCTGGTCGGTAACAGTCCAAGCTAGATTCCCCACATACAATCTACGGCCCATTCAGAACTCTCCTGCTCAACCTTGTCACCCTGACGGTCGGTGCGTCGCACCGTCCTGAGTTTGTTTCTCGCGGGCAGACACCCGCCGGGATTTTTCCCGATAGGCACTCCTATTTACTCAAAACCTACTCTGCGGCGAAATTGCCTCCCAAAATAGCGTACTTTTTATAGCATCGAGGCGCGTTTATGCATAGCACGATGACAGCGCAGCAGATTAGTGCAATTTGCTGCTTTTTGATGCTTTACGGCTGTCGATTCCACAGCTAACGTGCGCCGTCTTAGCACTCGCTATCTTGCGCGATTCGAGAAACGCGTCTATCGAGCATCCTGGCCGAAAATGCGCACCTTGTGCAGGCACGTTGGTAACAACAAAACTCGAGCGTACTGCTGAAGGTATAAACCCAGTCCCGGTCACCGTATACCACCTGTCCTTGGGTGGAATAATTCGATGCCGCGTGACGTCTATAATAGAGGGCTGGCAGCTTTAGTAAGCCGAGTACCGTTGGCAAGCGGATATTCGAATAATTCGGCGGAAGTACCACGCATAACTCGCGCTGCTTGCTGAAACTGGTATAGCTATGAATTACTAAACTCTGTTAGTATGCCTGGATAATATCGGCAAGGTGCTTGTGGATCGGATGTCCGTTATGTAGCGTGATACCGCTTCGTCCACTGAAGCGCATTTGCTCAAGGGAGACTATTGGATGCCACGAACGAAAGGCTCCGGATCGACTTCGTCCGCTATCCGCCAGGTTCAGCGTCAGGCTGGATCAGTGCTCGGGAAATTGCGCAAAGATATACGCAGCCTGGAGGTCGAGCTCGCCCGGCTCAAGCGTGATGAAGAATCGCTGGGTCGGCTGGCCGGAGGTCAACGCGCGATTGGCAGGGGTGTGCGCGGTCCGCGTGCTGCAAGTGGCGGCGGCGAGAGTAGCGCCAGCGGCGGCCGAATCAATTGGCGCAGCGTACTCGCGCAGTTGCCGAAGCAGTTCAAGGCTTCCAATGTTCGTCAGATCCGCGGACTCAAGGACAAGCGCCCCTCAGAGATTTTCGCCGCAATCACGCGCTGGATAGAGGCTGGGTTGGTTAAGCGCAAGACTCGCGGACTTTACGAGAAAGCTTAGCGCTCACGCTACATCGCCGCATCTCTACTGCACCGCGCGCGCATCAGAACCTCATCTGCGCGCGTCGGTTATTGCACGGCCGCGAACGCACTGAGATCATCCGTCACCGGGAGATACATACTCTCAGCGGCGGCCGAGCAAGTCCGGACGCGCGCGGAGAAAGCGAATATTCGCGCGATGTTCCGTTCCGTAGGACATTGTGTGCGACTGAGTTAACTGGCGCGGCCGTTCCGTATGGCAGTTAAAACCATCGAGTGGCGCAGTGATACCGTCCGCATGATCGACCAGCGCCTGCTGCCGGCGCGCGAGGTCATTCGCGTGTATCGCGACTGGCGCGGTGTCGCGGAGGCGATCCGCACGATGGTGATTCGCGGCGCGCCCGCCATCGGCGTCGCGGCCGCGATGGGCGTGGCGTTGGGGATGCGCGGACTTAGTGGTGCGCGGGCACGCTCACGGTTCGCCCAGGTCGCCAAGGGACTTCGCGCGACGCGGCCCACCGCGGTTAACCTGGCATGGGCGGTAGAGCGGATGGGCCGCGTGGTCGAAGACGGTCGCGCGCTCGACGCGCCGCATCTTTTCCGCCGCCTGCGCGACGAGGCGCTGGCCATATACGATGAAGATCTCGCCGCCAACCGCGCGCTGGGCCGCTATGGTGCGGCACTCCTGGCCGACCCGGCAACCGTGCTTACCCATTGCAACGCCGGTGCCTTGGCGACTGCAGGCTATGGCACCGCGCTTGGCGTGGTGCGCGCTGCGCGCGAGGCGGGCAAGAAGATCGCCGTCATCGCGGACGAGACACGGCCCTTCCTACAAGGCTCTCGGCTCACCGCATGGGAGTTGCACAAGGATCACATCCCGGTGACGGTTATTGCCGACAACATGGCGGCGAGCGTGCTCCGAAGCGGAAGCGTGAGTTGCGTAGTCGTCGGAACCGATCGCACGGCGGCCAACGGCGACGTCGCGAACAAAATCGGCACCTACCCGCTTGCCGTAATGGCTAAGCGTCACGGCGTGCCGTTTTACGTCGCGGCGCCACTGTCGTCGATCGATCTCGATTGCCCAACCGGCGCCGAGATTCCGATCGAGGAACGGTCCGCCAGTGAGATGACTCATCTCGGCGGCAAACAGATCACGCCCAAGGGCGTCAAAGTATTCAATCCAGCCTTCGACGTTACGCCGGCCGAGCTGGTAAGCGCGATCATCACCGAACGCGGAATCGCATACCCGCCTTACCTCGAGAGCCTGGCCGCGCTCAAGCGCCCGAGCTGATTTCGAGCCGACACGAGCGAGAGCTTCAAGACGATCGGGCTTAGCCACGGCGGCCGAGCGCCTGAGCAAGTCCGTCGCCGAGCAGGTTGAACCCCAATACCGAGGCGCCAATAGCCACGCCCGGCGCAGTAGTCAGATGCGGAGCCACCAGCAGAAAGGCACGCCCGCTGTCGAGCATGTTGCCCCAGCTCGGCGTGGGCGGCAGCGCTCCCAAGCCCAGGAATGAAAGCGCCGCCTCGGCGATGATGATTCCGCCAACCCCGAACGTCGCCTGCACCGCGAGCGGCCCGGCGAGGCCGGGCATTAGATGGCGCAGCAGCAGGCGGCGGGGCGACGCACCCAGTGCTCGCGCAGCCTCGACGTACTCGCGCTCGCGCAGCGAAAGCACTTCTCCACGGACCAGCCGCGCATAGCCAGTCCAGCCCATCGCAGCCAGCGCCACTACCAGGTCGATGAGACCGGGGCCAAGAATTGCGGCGAGCGCAATCGCGAGCAGAAAGCCCGGGAAAGGCCAGCACCACATCGACCAGCCGCATCACCACCGAATCGACGCGCCCGCCGGCCAGCGCCGCGGTGCCGCCAATGATGCTGCCTGCTAAGAGCGAGAGCGTCACGACCGTCACCGAGACCACCAGCGAAAGGCGCGCGCCCCACAGCACCCGCGCGAGCATGTCGCGACCGAGTGCGTCGCATCCTAGCCAGTGGCCGCGGCTCGGCGCGGCGAGCACTTGCCTGAGATCGATCGCGAGCGGGTCGATACGCACCAAAAGAGGTCCGGCGGCGGCGGCCAATGCGAGTGTCGCGACGATCGCGCCGCCGGCGATCAGCGAAGTATTGCGCCGCACCGCCATCGAGTCCAACGCCCTTCGCCCGCGGATTGCATATACGTCGCCTTCGGCATCGCGAATGCCATCAGTCGCGCATCAAGCGAATCCTAGGATCGGCCATGCCGTAGGCCAGGTCGGTAGCCATATTCACCACTACGTAACTGAGCGCGAAAGTGAGCACGCAACCTTCGACCAGCGGGTAGTCGCGCGCGCTTATCGCGGCAATCAGCAATCGCCCCATTCCCGGCCACGAGAAGATCATCTCGGTAACGATCGCGCCGGTCAGCAACGCGCCGGTTTCCAATCCGAGCAGCGTAATCAGCGGCGTCAGCGCGTTGCGCAGTCCATGACGCATCAACGCGGCGAACGCGCTTAACCCCTTACTCCGCGCAGTGCGGATATAGTCAGCCTCGCGCACCTTGACGAGACTCTGGCGCAGCATGCGCGCGAGGATCGCCGCCAACGCGGTTCCCAGCGTCACCGCCGGCAGCACCAGATGCCTCAGGCCGCCGCGTCCGGTCAGCGGAAACCATCCCAGGTCGAGCGAAAAGACGATCATCATCAGCGGCCCGAGGTAGAGATGAGGCACTGAGATACCAAGGATCGCAAAGCCCATCGCGCCCAGGTCGGCAGCGCCGCCCGGATTCGCGCCGGCGACAAGGCCGAGCGGGAACGCGAGCACTATCGCTACCAACAGGCCGGCGCCCGCCAACTCCAGCGTCGCCGGGAAGCGCGCGGCGATTAGCCGCGTGACCGGCTCCTTCATCGAAATCGATTCGCCGAGGTCGCCGTGCGCGAGGCTCCACAGAAAACTCGCGTATTGCGCGGCGATTGGCCGATCAAGTCCGAGTCCGTGGCGCAGCCCGGCGACATCCGCAGGCCCCGCTGTGTCGCCAAGCATCGCTATCACCGGGTCGCCGGGAACCAGATGAATGAGCGCGAAGGTCAGTGTCGCGACGCCGAGCGCTACCGGAATGAGGGCCATCAGGCGACGGCCAAAGTAGCCCATCATCTGCGACTTATCCCTGCCTGAGGCGTCAGCGATACGTGGGCGAGCGAGCGCAGGCTGCCATTGGGGAAAGGCGTAAAACCTTTTACGCGGCGATTCATCACTACCACGTTGTCCATCCACCATAGTGAGACGTATGGAAGATCGGTCGCGGCAATTCTCTGCACCTGCGAGTAGATTTTGCGTCGCGCGAGGGGGTCGAGCGTCACCTCACCCTGCTCCAGCAACCGGTCCATCGCGGGGTTTGAGTAATCTCCACGGTTGGAGCCGCTGGGCGGCGTCATCTTCGAATCGAATATCATGAAGTATTGATGTGTGAGGTCGGTCGCGATCCAATCGAGAGAGGTCAAATCGAAATTGCCCTTCCGGATGTCCGCGTAAAAAGTCGCGAACTCGTTGGTGCGGATGTCCATCGTGATTCCGATCCGGCGCAACATCGCCTGGATCGCTTCGCCCAGCCGCCGTCCCTCAGGCGTAGTCTTGTAAATCAAATTCAGGTTGCGCGTCCCCGTTGGGCCGATTGAATAGCCGGCCTCGTCGAGCAGAGCGGAGGCCTTGAACGGGTCGTATGGATAACGCGGCACGCCTTCGTCATAGGCCCAATTCTCCGGGGCGAGCATTCCGCTCGCGACGCGGCCGGTGCCTTTGTATAGCGATCCGATGATCGCTTCACGGTTGATCGCATAGGCAATCGCCTGGCGCACGCGAAGGTCGCGCAGATGCGGATCGCGGAAGTTGAATGCCAGATAATAATATTCACTGCCCGGCGATTGACTGATTACGAGGTCGGGCCGCATTCCGAGATAACCGAGCAAGTCCGGTTGAATATTGTTTTCGGCGAGATCGCAGATGCCCTCAGCCAGCTCCAGCGCGCGAACCGTCGGATCAGGCACCACCTTGAAGACAATCCCGGGTATGTCGCCCGGCGCGTGCGGGCGGGCCGGATTGCGCGTCAGTACCAGGGTCTCATCGCGCGAGAAGCTGGCAATCTCGAAAGAGCCGCTGGCCGCCGGCCATCTCGCGGCGCCCTGGCCCGGCAGTGGCGTGCCCGCGGGAACCACGCCCATCGTCGCCATCTCGAGCGCCGGGGCATACGGTCCCCTGGTCGTCATCACGACGGTCGCATCGTCAGGCGTGGCTATCGCGGCGAGCTGTCGCAGGCCAATACGCTTGGGCGAGACGCTGGCAGGATCGAGAATCGAATCGTATGTATATTTGACGTCGCGAGCGGTGAGCGGCCGACCGTCGCTGAAACGCAGGCCCCGGCGCAGATGGAAGACCAAGCTGGTGGGCGTTGGCCGTTCGAAGCGCTCGGCGAGATCGCCAAAGAACTGTCCATGCGCATCGACTCTGACCAGCGCATCGAAAACCAGTTCGCCAGTGCGCGAGGAAATCGCATCGGTCGCAAACCGCGGATCGAGAGCGATGGGCGAGGTTTCGAGGTCAACCTGAAGATAGTCCGACGGAACGGCGGGCGCTGCGCGACGGTGGCCGCGAATTGTCCAGACGAACGCAGCGGCGACCAGCACGACCACCACGGCCGCCCGGCCAAGAGCGGAAATCGCACCCGGCCATTGCGCCTGCCTGCTCGTCGTCTCGCTCATCTGGGTGCGCCGCAAATAATAGCATATGCGCGACATGCATCAGCCGGCGACATGGAGGATACCGGTATGGACCAGGGATGGCGCTCCAAAATCGTGTTGCGTAAAGGTGACCTCACCGAAGCTCCGGTCGACGCAATCGTCAACGCGGCAAATAACGATCTGATTCTGGGCGGCGGCGTCGCCGGCGCGATCCGCGCAAAGGGCGGCCCGTCGATCCAGGCCGAATGCGACAAGCTCGGTCCGATCCCGATCGGCCAGGCCGCGATAACCGGCGCGGGGAAGCTCAAGGCGCAATACGTCATTCACGCGGCCTCGATGCGGCTTGGTGGTCGCACGAGCGAGAAGGCGTTGCGCGACTCGACGCGCAATTCGCTGAAGCGCGCGGCTGAACAGGGCGTTAAGTCGATCGCTTTCCCTGCGATCGGCACCGGGATCGCGGGCTTTCCGCTCGAGCGATGCGCCGTGGTGATGTTCGAGGAGATTCGCGACCATCTGCGCGGCGCGACGCCGGTCGAACGCGCGGAAATGGTTCTGTTCGACAATCACGCGCTGAGCGTTTTTCAGGATGCGCTAGAGAAGATGGTGGACTAGAAACTCTCATCTAATGAGCGGCGGAGGGGCCACTAGCACGCCGCGCTTTGCGCAACACCAGGAAGCCGGGGACCATCAGTGCCATCACCACCGCCAGGATCCGATAGATGTCGTTGAAGGAGAGGATCGCGGCTTGCGCCTGGATAGCGTTGTAGAGCATTCCGAACGACTGATGCTGACCGCTTATCATTTGCGGCAGGTACTGAAAGGACGGCGCCCCCGGCATGCGCGGCGCGCTCTCACTGAGTTTCCAGGCGTCGAAGATCGAAAGATGATCGGCCAGACGCGACTGATGAACCTGCTCGTGGTCAACCAGCATCGTGGTCATGTAGGCGATTCCGATCGCGGCGCCGGTATTACGCATCATATTGTAGAGACTAGCGGCGTATCCGATCTTTTCGCGCGCCACGACGGAGAGCGAGGTCGCCGAGAGCGTCGGAAAGATCATTCCCATCCCCAGGCCCATCGCGACGCTCGGGAGGACCACGACCCACAGGCTAACCTGGAGATTCCAGCCTGACATCGTCCAGAGGCCGATCGTCATCAGGACGAACCCCACTCCGACCAGCGCGCGAGTATCAACACCCCGTCGCGCAATCTGCCCCACCACCACCATCGACAACATCGTCGCGAGGCCGCGCGGCGCCAGCACCAGCCCGGCCTTCCACGCCGTGTAGCCCATAAACTCCTGCAGGAATATCGGCATCAGCAGGCCGGTCCCATAGAGCACCGAGCTCATCGCGACAATCAGCACCAGCCCGACGCTGAAAACCTTTATTTTGAGGATCCGCAGATCGAGGATCGGATCGGGGATGCGCAACTCGTTGACCGTGAGAACGATCAGCGCTGCCGCGCTCAGCAGGCTGGTCCATACCACCCAAGGTGCGGCGAACCAATCGGCGCGCTGGCCGCGATCGAGCACGATTTGCATCGCGCCCAATCCCACCACCAGGCAGGCAATGCCCACGTAGTCGACTTTGGCGCCGCGCGCGCGATGCTCGCGCAGAAAAACGGGATCGTGTACGAACGCCGAAACCATCAGGAAGGCGATAATCCCGATCGGCACGTTGATATAGAAGTTCCAGCGCCAGTTCCAGTTGTCGGTGATCCAGCCGCCCAAGGTCGGGCCCATGATCGGTGCGACCATCAGGCCCACGCCCCACGTCGCCATCGCGAGCTGCTGCTCGGCCGGCGGAAACGTTTCCATGAGGATGGCCTGCGACGACGGCACCATCGCGGCCCCCGCCGCACCCTGGATCAGTCGAAAGACCACCATCTGGTCGAGCGATCCCGCCGCGCCGCAGAGCGCCGAGGCGACCACGAAGACCGATACCGAGATCATGAAGTAGCGTTTGCGGCCGAAGCGCGACGAGATCCATCCGGTCATCGGTATCATGATGCCGTTGGCGACCAGATAGCTGGTCAACACCCAGGCGATCTCATCGACGCTAGCCGAGAAGCTGCCCTGCATGTGCGGCAGGGAGACGTTGACGATCGAGGTGTCGAGCACCTCGAGCGTGGTGCCGAGCATCACGGCCAGCGCCACCAGCCACTTGTGCGAAGGCGTTACGGGCTGCGCCGCGCTGATCGATGCTGCTGCTTCCATTCCGGAGGCGCTATTCAGCGTGCGCAGCTATGCTCCGAATCTGGGCACGGATGCGCGCGCGCCAGAGCCCGAAAAACATCGGCACCATCGCGAGCATCAATACCGCCAGAATGCGGTACAGGTCGTCGAACGACAAAATTGCGGCTTGCGACGTCACCATTCCGTACATTCTGCCGAGGCCCTGTTTCTGGCCCGTCACCAACTGCCCCATGAAATGAAACGGAGGACTGCCCGGCATAAGCAAGCCGCGCTGGCTCAGGCGCCAAGCGTCGAACACCGACAGATGTTCGACCAACCTCGACTGATGCACCTGCTCATAGTTTACCAGCATGTTGGTGAGATACGAGATACCCATCGCGGCTCCGGTGTTGCGCATCAGATTGAACAGGCTGGCCGCATCGCCCATCCGCTCGCGCGGCACGCCCGCAAAGCCTGCTGCCGCAAGAACCGGGAACAGCATCCCGAGGCCACCGCCGAGCACTACGTTGTCGAGAGCGATCACCTGCGTGCTGACATCGAGGCTCCACTGCGCCATCCACCACAGCCCCAGCGACGCGAGCAGAAAGCCCAGCCCGATCATCGGACGCGTATCGACCCGCAGCCGTGCCAATTGCCCCACCGCGAACATCGATAACATCGCAGCCACCGCTCGCGGGACCATCAGCAATCCAGCCCGCCACGCCGTGTAGCCCATCAGTTCCTGCAGAAAAATCGGCGTAAGCAACCCGGTGCCCCACAGGGTCGCACTCATCACCACCATCAGGAGAACCGTCAGCGAGAAGACCCGGTCCTTGAGGATCCGCAGATCGATGATCGGCTGCGGGAAGCGCAGTTCGTTGAACACCAGGGTCAGCAGCGCGAGCGCCGAGCACGCGGTCGCCATAACCACCCAGTTCGAGGCGAACCAGTCGGCGCGCTGGCCGCGATCAAGCACGATTTGCGCGAGTCCCAGGCCCACCACCAGGCACGCGATGCCGGTGTAGTCGACGCGCCCGCCGCTCGATCGGCGCTGGCGCAGGTAAGGCGGATCGTGCACGAACGCATACACCATCAGCAGCGCAATAATCCCGATGGGTATGTTGATGTAGAAGTTCCAGCGCCAGTTCCAGTTGTCGGTGATCCATCCGCCCAGCGTCGGTCCGAGAATGGGCGCAATCATCAGGCCCACGCCCCACGTCGCCATCGCCATCTGCTGTTCTTCGGGCGCAAAGCTCTCCATCAAAATGGCTTGCGAGGACGGGATCATGGCCGCGCCCGCCGCGCCTTGCGCGAGGCGGAACAGTACCATCTGCCCGAGCGAACCCGCCGCGCCGCAGGCCGCTGAGGCGGCCACGAAGGTCGCCACCGAGGTCATGAAATAGCGCTTGCGGCCGAAGCGCGAGGAAATCCATCCGGTCATCGGAATCATGATGCCGTTGGCGACCAGGTAGCTGGTAACCACCCAGGCGATTTCGTCGACGCTGGCCGAGAAGCTGCCCTGCATGTGTGGCAGGGAAACGTTGACGATCGAGGTGTCGAGCACCTCGACCGCGGTACCCAGCATCACTGCGAGCGCGATTAGCCACTTGTGCGCGGCGGCAGGACGCTCGTCAGCGGCGGGAAGCGGAGTTACGCTTGCCACGCAACCCTACCCGGCCGCGAGCCACTTCACGATGGCCGCGTCATACGCAAGCGAGATCGCGCCGCTGCTCGTCTCCCCCATTGACGGTCCACCCTCCCCTAGAGGGGCCACAACTATGCTCCAGCGCTCGCCGCTTGAAAAGGCGGCGGAGCGGATCGCGCACTTTGCATAATCTCGCATGCAAAGCCGCACCGGCTGTGAAGTGATGTGGCTCCGCGATGCTGACAATCGTTCGCGCACCGCATACCCTTTTTATTATGCGTCTGGCCGCGATCGACGTCGGTTCGAATTCGGTGCACATGGTCATTGCGGACGTTCGGCGCGACGGGCATTTCGAGGTCATCGATCGCGTCAAGGAGATGGTGCGGCTGGGACGGAACATGTTCACCAGTGGCAAGCTCGCGCGCGAGCCGATGGACCTGGCAGTGCGCGCGCTCAAAAATTTCGCCCGCCTGGCCAAGGTCCGCCGAGTCGATCGAATTCGCGCAGTCGCTACCAGCGCCGTGCGCGAGGCGCAAAATCGCGAAGCCTTCATCGCACGCATCCGGCGCGAGACCGGCCTCAAAGTCGAAATCATTTCGGGCGCCGAAGAAGCGCAGTTTATTTTCAACGCCGCCCGCCACGCACTCGGACTCGAGGGTGGCCCCTACCTGCTGATAGACATCGGCGGCGGAAGCGTCGAGCTGGTGCTGGTGCGCGACGGCGAGGCGCTATGGATGGCGAGTCTGCCGCTGGGCGTCGCGCGGCTCACCGAGCGCTTCCTCACTTCGGATCCGCCCGATCCGGCCGCCGTGCGCAGGCTCGAAGAACATCTGCAGCGCAAGCTCGACGCGCTGATGCGCAAGGCACGCCGCGCCGGCGTAGTGCGTGCGATCGGCACCTCGGGAACTATCAATGCTCTGGTCGCGATGGCGCGGGTGGCGCGCGACGGCGAGCAGGATCGGCTTCACGGCCTGAACATCCCGGCGACCGACGTCACCTGGCTACGCAACCGCCTCCTCAAACTCTCCGCCGATGAGCGCGCCGAACTGCCCGGCGCGGATCCCAAGCGCGCCGACCTGATGCCAGCCGCAGTCGTCCTGACAGACTTTATCCTGGAGCATGCGGGCGCCCCGGAGCTGGTCGCCTGCACCTGGGCGCTACGCGAGGGCATCCTGCTGAGCATGGTCAACGGGAGCGCGGGGAGCGCACGAGGGCGCGGCGCGATCGAGGCCCGTCGGCGCTCGGTCAGCGCACTGGCGCGGCGCTTCGGTGCGCTCAACGGACATGGCCCGCAGGTAGCGCGCCTGGCGCTCAAAATTTTCGACGCCGCGGCACCGGCGCTCAAAGCCGGACCGCAAGCGCGCGAGCTGCTCGAGCATGCCGCTCTGCTGCACGACATCGGCCGTGTCATCGACCACGATCGCCACAACCGTCATACCTACTATTTGGTCAAGAACGCCGAGTTGCTGGGTTTCGACCCGCTCGAGATCGAGATCATCGCGCAGGCGGCGCGCGGCCATCGCAAGCCCTCGGCCCGGCTCGACTCGCCGGAGTTTCGTGCGCTGAGTCCGGCAAAACGCCATTTGGTTCGTTCGATCGCGGCGATCTTGCGGCTCGCCGATGCGCTGGACCGCAGTCACTTCAGTGTGGTTAAAGATATACGTATCAGACGTTCTCCAGATCGTTTCACCATCACAGTCGATGCTGCCGGTGGACAGGCAGACCTTGAGTTATGGACTTGCGAGAGAAGATCGGACTTGCTGTCGAGGCTGCTGAGCCGTCAAGTAACGGTCAGGCGCCGGGCCACGCGGCCGACAGTCAGGCCGGGGCGGGCGCTGGCTCGGCTCGGACGTTAAAGGGCCATCGGCGCACCCTGCTAAGTTCGCCCCATCCGTATCCTGGCCGGCTGATAGCGGTCGAGGGGGTAGACGGTTCGGGCAAGTCCACGCAGGTGAAACTTCTGGAGCGCTGGCTGCGCGCGCGCGGCTACCCGGTGCACTTCACCGAGTGGAACTCTTCGCGCCTGGTGCGCAACTCGATGCGCCGCGGCAAACGGCGCAACCTGCTCACGCCGAGTACCTTCAGCCTGCTGCACGCGGTGGACTTTGCCGACCGGTTCATCTACCAGATTCTGCCGCCGCTGCGCGCCGGAATGATCGTGCTGGCTGATCGCTACGTATACACCGCCTTCGCGCGCGATGTCGCTCGCGGCGTGGATCCTGACTGGGTGCGCGGAGTCTACCGCTTTGCGCCACGACCAGACCTCACATTTTTCTTTCGCGTCCCCATCGACGTCTCGCTCGAGCGTCTGCTGGCCGGCCGCGCCAAGCTAAAATATTACGAGGCCGGGATGGACCTGGGATTATCGACCGACCTCGCTGAGAGTTTCCGTCTTTTCCAGGGCCGCGTGCTGGAAATCTACGATCAGCTATCCCAGGAGTTCGGTCTGCGTGTCATCGACGCCAGCCATGACATCGCCGGCCAGCAGAAAGTCGTGCGCCGGATGACCGGAGAAGTTCTGCGCGAATACGACCGTCAGCGCGCCAACAACCATCATGCCAACTGAGCCAGCACACGCTAAGCGCTGGCACGGCCACGGCCTGCCCTACCTCGAAGAGAAGCCGCTGCCCGGCCATCTAATCGTGATCGAGGGGACGGACGGAGTGGGCCGCTCCACCCAAATCGAACTGCTGCGCGGGTGGCTCGAGTTAGAAGGCTATGCGGTGAGCAACACCGGATGGACCCGCTCGCCGTTGCTCTCGGAAACCATCGCGGAGGCGAAGGCCGGTCACCAGCTCACCCCGATAACCTTCAGTTTGCTCTACGCGGCCGATTTTGCCGACCGGCTCGAACACGAAATTATCCCCGCGCTGCAAGCGGGCTTCGTGGTCATCGCGGACCGTTACATGTACACCGCGTTCGCGCGCAACGCCGTGATGGGCGCCGACCCAGAGTGGACTAACGAGGTGTTCGGGATGGCGCTGGTGCCAGATTTGGTGTTGTACCTGGAAATCGATGTCGACACGCTGGTGCCGCGCGTAGTCCGCGGCAAAGGCATGGACTATTGGGAGTCGGGCCTGCATCTCGCGCTCTCCAGCGACATTTTCGACTCTTTCCAGAACTACCAGCGGCGCATCATCGCCGAATACAATCGCCTCGCTCACGAGTTCGGCTTCATAACCATTGACGCTCGCCAGTCGATCAACAAAATCCAGACCGAGCTGCGCGCTCATGTTGCCGAATATCTGCGGCGCTCGCAGCTTGGCTTCCAGGCCTCGGCAGACGACTCGCCCTCCCCATCTCCGCCGCCGTCTCCCCAAGCGCGCAAAAGTTAAACGCTGAGGTGTTCCAAGCGAAAAGCATAAAGCGAGGTCTTAGGTGATGACCGCTGTCAGTCATTCAGCGCGAGCGCGCACCGCCGCGCCATCGTCGAGCGACCCCGCCATCAAAGCGGCCTCTGCGGCGATTCATGCCCAGTTGCGCGTGATGACCGCCGAGCACGCTAGCGCCGTGTCCGGTGACGTCGAAGCGATCCATCGGCTGCGCGTGTCAACGCGGCGCTTGCGCGCGGGCTTACGAATGCTCAGGGAGGTCGAAGCGGGCGGCGACGACGCGGAAAACGTCACGGATGAACTGGGATGGCTCTGCCGCGCGATCGGTGCGGTGCGCGATCTCGATGTGCTAACGCAACTGCTCGAGGAACGGGCGGCGCACCTGGAAGCCGATTTCATCAGCGCGCTCACCTCGCTCTCGAACACCATTCGCCAGCAGCGCGCGGTCGAGCAGGAACGCCTTGTGGCGGCGCTCGAATCCGAGCAGTACCGCTGTCTCGTCCAACGCCTGGGCGCGGTCGCGCCCGAGCCCTCTGCCAACAGCGCTACGTTGGGGGCGGTGGCAGCGCGGATGGTGCGTCCGCAATTGCGCACGATGCTGCGTGCGGGCGCCGGACTCGACGAAGCCGCGCCGCCCGAGACTCTGCATCGTCTGCGTGTGCGCGTGAAAAAGGTGCGTTACACGCTCGAGGCGATGCGCGCGGTCGGCGGCAAACCGGCGTGCAGGATGCTGCGCCGTCTCGAGCGCGTGCAGGATAGCATCGGCATGTACCACGATTCAGCGACTGCGGCAGCGTGGCTGCGAGCATGGGCTGCCGAATCGCACGACACGCCGGCCGCGAACATGATAGCAGTGGGCGCGCTGATCCATTCCTTCGAGCGCCGCACCCGGCGCTTGCGCGCGCGCAGCCTCAAGGCCTGGCGTCGCGCGCAGATGGAGCAATTCGCCCGGGCCGTGCTGGACGAACTCAAGGATGCGGCCGCAAAGACGGGGCGCGCCGCCAAGCCACCGCTCGCCTTGGTCCCGATGGTCCGCGCGTCATGACGCTTTACATTGTGCGCCACGGAACGGCCGAGAACGAACCTCCGCCCGGCGGCGACGACGGCGCGCGCCGGCTGACCGCCCGCGGGCGCGAGAAAGTGCGCGAGGCAGCGGCTGGAATGCGAGCGTTGGGCCTCAAATTCGACGCCATTCTCGCGAGCCCACTGCCGCGCGCTGCCGAGACCGCAGAGCTGGTCGCCGCCACTTACGCCGGCGGTCCGACGCCCGAAGTCCTCGCCGCACTGTCGACCGGTGTGACGCCCGCCGAGACCATCGCGGCGCTCAAGCCTTACGAGCGCCACGAGCATCTGATGATCGTCGGGCACGAGCCGGGGCTGAGCGGGATAGCCTCGTTGTTGCTGACCGGCTCGGCCAACAGCGTCAGCCTCGAGTTCAAGAAGTCGGGGATGATCGCGCTCGAATTGCACGACGGGCTTGCGCGCGGCGGCGCGCAACTGCTCTGGATGCTTACGCCACGTCACTTGCGCCGGCTGCGCAAGTAGCGGTTCCTTCGCGGGGCCGAAGCAACTAACTATCTGAGTTGATATAGAATGTTTGAGGCGCGGGGCGATAAACGCGCGCGAGCCAGAGCGGCCGCCGAAGTCCGCCAGGACCCGGCGCCGCGCGTGTCATCTCGAGCCATCGCCGATACACCTCGTGCGACTTGCGGGTGTCGACAAAGATATCGCCGTAGCGATCCCGCGGCTCCGCTTTGGTTACCGTCACCTTTTGATGCCAGCAGTGCTGGCCGCTTATCGGGTCAGGTTGCACCGGAAAGATCAGGTTCTGATGTACTCCGGCGTCCTGCCACCAGATGCGGCTCGAATCCGGATCGGCGCTCTTAAATGGCAGCACGCCATGCACCTGGCGCATCATCCATGTGCCTTCTTCCTTATGGCTCAGCTCGACCACTCCGCTCGACCATCGCTCTCCGCCGCCGTCCTCGTTGAGGCGCCAGCGGCCGAGATGATGCGAGCAGGCGATCACACCTGGCCGAATCGATTCGGTAACCCATACCTTGTCGATGAAATAGCCAATCTCGGTCGCGACCTTCAGCAGTCCGCCCGTGTCGACGCCGAAGCGTCGCGCATCCTGGGGATTCAGCCACAGAGGGTTGCGATTGGATATTTCGTATAGCCACTTGGCATTGCCGGAGCGCGTATGTACCAGCGTCGGGAGGCGGAAGGTCGGCAGCAGCAGCATCTCACCACGTTCGCGATCGATATTGCTCCAGTGGACGTGGCTTCTGATGTAGGTTGGAACTGAGTACTCGGGCCATTTCCAGTCCTTGAGCGTCTTCGAATAGAACTCGAGCTTGCGCGAGGGCGTGGGAAAACCAGCGCAAACGCGGCCGTCGATTTCGACTCCGAGCGCAGCCCCGCCGCGCGTGACCACCTGGCTTGTCGGATCGATCGTGGCGTCCTTCAGATCGGCCGCCGGGATCGGTTTCTCATGAGCACGGTAGGAACCTTCGTCGATAAGGAAGGCACCGTACTTGCGCATGTAGGCAAGCGGTGCGAGCCCCTCCCTCGCTGCCGCTGCAGGGAGGCCCGGAACACTGTTCTCGAAAATCCAGCGATAAAAATCCTCGACCGTTAGTTTTTCGCCCGCGCGATACGGCGACTCGAAGTACTTGCGGATGCCGAGCGCGCCGTCGGGATCGATTCTCCATGACAGCTCGATCCAGAACTCGTCCTCTTCCCAGACCTCGCCCAGACCGGCCTCGCGATGGGCTTCGTAAGTGAAGTTGAAGCGCTTGCCGGCGCGCTCCAGCGCGACGCGCGCGACCGGCTGCCGAAAGCCGATCCAGCGTGCGGCGTGAGTCTCCTGGCTCAGCAGGTCATGGCGCTCCGGCCCATGACCCATCGGCAATACGTAATCGGCGAATTGAGCGGTCTCGCTCCAGATCGGTGTCAGGCAGGCGTGACGCTCGATCTTGCTTTCGTCGGTTAGTGCCTCGATCCAGGTCATCCCGTCGGGATTGGTCCAGACGGGATTGTAGACGCGGGTGAAGTAGGCGCTTAATTTGCCGCGGCCCTCTTTCAGAAAATGCGGCAACAGGAAACTCATCTCGAAAAACGCGAGCGGGAACTCGCGCGGCCACATCAGCTCGTTCCACATTTTCGACGGTGGCGGCATCAGTGGCGGCGCCGGCACGAACTTATTGGCGGAGTTGGGAGCGGTACCGCCGGGCGCGTCGACTGCGCCCATCAGCACGACCAGAAATTCAAGCGCGCGCGCCACTTGCCATCCGCCCAGGTTGCCCGCCGCCGCATTGCGCCAGACATGGGTCGCCAGCGCCGGCCCGGCTCGTCCTATCTCGCGCGCGACCTCGACGATCACCGTGGCCGATGCGCCCGACTCGCGCTCGGCAAACTCGGGCGTGTATTCCGCATAAACCTCGCCGAGGACTTCGACGAACGTGTCGAAGGTCTGCAGACGCTCCGGATGCTCCTCGCGCAGAAACTCCTCCCAGTTGACCCAGCGGCGCAAGAACTCGCGGTCGTACAACCGCTCGTGCAGGATCACGTGGCACATCGCCAGCAGCACCGCCGCCTCGCTGCCCGGCCAGGTCGAGAGCCACCAGTCGGCCTTGGTCGCGGTATTCGAGAGCCGCGTGTCGATTACGCAGACCCTGGCCCCGCGCTGCTTGGCCTCGATAATTCGTTGCGCGTGCGGATTGAAGTAATGGCCGGCCTCCAGGTGTGAGCTCAGCAGCAGGATGAATCTGGCGTTGGCGTGGTCGGGCGACGGCCGATCGGCGCCGTGCCAGAACGCGTAGCCGGTGCGTGCGCCAGCCGAGCATACGTTGGTGTGGCTATTGTGTCCGTCGATTCCCCAGGCGTGCAGAATGCGTTGATTGTAAATCAGCTCATGGCCGGGGCGACCGACGTGGTAGAGAATTTCGTTGCGACGCCCTTCGACCAGTGCGCGACGGATTCGTCCGGCGAGATCGTCGAGCGCCTCGTCCCAGGTCACGCGTTCCCATTTGCCCTCGCCACGTCCTCCCGCACGGCGCATCGGATAGAGGATGCGCTCGGGATCGGTGACCTGGTTGATTGTAGCGGGCCCTTTGGCGCAGTTGCGGCCGCGGCTTCCCGGATGCATCGGGTTGCCTTCGAATTTGCGAATCGTGAAGTCGCGCTTGTCGACGTATCCTAGCAAGCCGCATCCGGCCTCGCAGTTGAAGCAGACGGTCGGGACCAGCGTGTAGTGCTTCTCGACCTTGCGCGGCCATGCGGCTGGGTCGTACTCGGCCCAGTCTTCCCATCGCTCGGCCGGCGGAAAAGCGCCGAGTCCGCCGACCGGCGCTTCGAGTTCGATCGCCGCCGGATTGAGCGGCCGCAAGTCGTCGTCTGCCGATGCCATATCCGATTCGTCTCGCCGCTTCGTGGAGCTAACTGAGGGGCACCGCCTGGCCGGCCTCTATCCAGATATTTTCAAAGTTCCACAATCCGGCGAGCGCGAGCAGCGCGGCGCCCGCCGCCGGGGCGTCGCCGCCCATGCGCAAAGCCGCACCGAGCAGAATCAGCGGAACGATCGTCCCAATCATAACCGTGCCGATCCAGAAGCCAACGCGGAGTTCACCGCGCAAGATAAGATCGGCCGCGCGTCGGAAATCCTCACTCATCGCGGGCAGCGTCAGCTCGACAAGTGTCATCACCAGACCGACCGTCAGCGCGGCGAACAGGATTTGCGCGATGGCCGGGAACGTCGCGGGGCCGAGGCCAAGCGCCAGCGCGACGACGATCAGCATCGCCGCACCACCTATCAGCGCTTGCACGAACAGATGCCAGAAAAAAACCGGACTCTGCCACAGATCGCGTCCCCTGGCCTGCGCAAAAAGAAAAGCGGAGTAGCAAGCGGAGGCGACCGCGAAAACCGCCGTCGCGGCGGCCAGCGCCGCAGGAACCGAACCGATGAAGAAGCCGCACGCGAGCCACGCAGCCGCGAGCGCGCCGTAAATCATCAAGATGTACGTGCCCCATACCAGCCACGAGCGAAAGTTGGGCTTGGTGATCAAATAGTAGAAACGCCACGGTTGCTTGAGGTCTGCGATCAGCAGCACCACCGTTATGCCGAGAAAGAACAGCGCGAGAACCGGGCTCGCGATGTAAACCAGGGTGTCGTCGCCGCCGCTCGGAGTAGCGAGCAGCAGCGCCGCGACCATCAGCACGCCCGCCGCTATCGATTTGGTCCACAAATAGGCGGCCGGAATTGCACCCCACGGAGCCGCGTGCGAAACGTCGTAGACGATCCGCGCCGAGCCGGGCGCCGCGGCGCCAGGCTCGGCGGCGGTGTCAGGGCGCTCATCGTCTAACGGATTGTCGTCGGCCCACATCGAGCCATGCTCCGGCCGCATCATCGTCGGTTGCAGCAGGTCGCCTTCGATACCGACATAGAAGAGCTTGGGCTGTGTGCCTTTGTGCGGCTTGCGGCTCGTCACCTTTTGCGTTGCGATGATGCGACTGACGCGGCTTTGCGGATCGTCAAGGTCGCCGGTCATGATTGCCTGCGTGGGACATACGACCACGCAGGCCGGCTCGAGATTGACCTCGACGCGATGCGCGCAGAAGTTGCACTTGGCGGCGGTGCTGGTCGCGGGATCGATATAGAGCGCGTCGTAGGGACAGGCCTGCATGCACGATTTACATCCGATGCAGCGGCTGCTGTCGAAATCGACAATGCCATTGTCGCGCTTGAACAACGCGCTGGTGGGGCAAATCTCGACGCACGGCGCCTGGTCGCAATGATTGCAGCGCATCACGCCGAAGTGGCGGCTGCTGTCGGGGAAGGCGCCCTTTTCGATGTACTTGACCCAGGTGCGGAAGACTCCGACCGGGACCTTGTGCTCATCCTTGCAGGCAACGGTGCATGCATGGCATCCGATGCATCGGTCCTGGTCGATAACGAAGCCGTAACGCACGCGCGAGTCCCCTCATGGCCCTGCCTCGTGCAGGGCCCGCAATCGTTACTTAGACCAACTATAGATTTTCGACGGCCGCGAATCCTGGCACGAATCCGCCGCGCTCCGGCTATAGAATCACTGAAACATCTAAGCGTGCGGCCCGCTTACGCGCGTTCACGCCTCCCAGAACGGCACCTCAGTGATAAGTGTCAGACCGCGATTGGTATGCGAGCGCGCGGACACGGTGCCGCCATTGGTCTCGGTCAGAGCACGCGCGATATACAGCTTCCATCCCGAAGAGCCCATACCCTGGCGGTCCTGGATCGGCCGCTCGAAAAGCCGCGAGAACTGCTCATGGCTGAGCTGCGGGCCGGTATCCTGAACCTCGATTATAACTTTGCCGCCGCTCAGGAAGGTGCGCAGCACTACTTCTCCGCTCTCGGTCCGCTGGATGCCGTTGCTGATCAGATTGGCGACGATGCGCTCGAGATGCAGCGGATCGAGGCTGCCGCGCGGCATTCCGCCCAGCTCGGTGCGCATCCGCAGGCCCTTGAGCCGCGCTTCGCGGCCGTAAACGTCGGCGACTTCTTGCACGATGACGTTGGCATCGATGACTCGCGGATGGGGCTGGAGGTTGTCCTCCTCGAGCAGGTACATATCGAGCACGTTCTTGACCAGCAGATCCATTGCGCGCGACGTCGAGCCGACGCGGGCCAATAAATGGGTGGTCTCCTTTTCGCTGAGCTCGTCCTCCTCGAGTAAGGTGACCAACCCGACCAACGTGGCCAGCGGATTGCGTATGTCATGGGTCATCGTGCCGATCTGACGCTCGCGAAACTTGGCCGCCGCCGCCAACTGCTCCATCTGGGCGCGCAGCTTGCCCCGATAACGGTCGAGAAACACCGCCGTAAACCATGACAATACCAGCGCAGCGGCAAAGCCCAGCCAACGCAAGACCGTGTAGCGGTCATTCGACGGCACCGCCAGTTGAGCCGCGCCGAACATCGCCAGGCATCCCAGGTTCAGCATCCCCTGCCAGCCCGGACCCCACATCACAAAAGCCGCGGTCGCGAATGGGCACAGGATGATCGCAATAAAGGCCAGTTCAGGATTGAGATCGAGCGCAGCGATCCTGATGAACAGACCGAGGATGGTGACGCAAGTAGTCAGCGTCCAGACCTTCCAGTAGCGGCGAAAAACGCTAAGCCACGTAAGTCCGAAAAATAACGTGATGATCGCAAACGCGGCGTAATGGTATTGGGTCAGCCCGTGTTGGCCGACCAGCAGCACCACGATGGCGCCATAGGCGAACATGAAGAAGATCGCGATCGGACCCGCGACCTTCAGCGTGCTAATTGCCTCGGCGTCGTGATCTATCTCGAGCAGAACGCGGCGGTCAGCGGCTACCGGACGCCGCGGACTCAGTACTATTCCCGGCTGCTCCGCGATGGTTTCTTTGATCTGAACGACCTGCGCTGTTGCCATAACCCCCCCCGGGGATGCTCAGGCTCTAGATTTGCCGATGGCGCGGCTTGCTTCAAGCGCTTCGGCCATCATTTCCAAGCCAAAATTAACTTCCCCAACCGTCATATTTAGAGGCGGCGCCAGCCTCACTACCCTCTCGGCATTCAGCGTCCAGTTGATAATTATACCGCGTCCAAGCGATTCGCGCACAAAACTCTGGGCGATTTCCGAATCTTTAAACTCTAATCCTATAAGTGCTCCGATAACGCGGACTGCCGCAACCTCCGGTCCCGCGAATTCGCGCAGACCTTGCGCCAGTTTTTCGCCAAGCACATCCGCCTGCTCCCAGAGCCGCTCGCTGACAACGACTTCGAGCGCCGCGAGTCCCGCCGCACATGACAGCGGATGGCCGCCAAAGGTCGTGATGTGCCCGAGAGGCGGGTTGCGAGCCAGCTCCCCAATAAGACTTTCGGAGCCGCAAAACGCGCCGAGCGGCAGGCCGCCGCCCAACGCCTTGGCCATCACCACCAGGTCGGGGACGACTGCGACGTGCTCCATTGCAAACAGCCGCCCCGTCCGACCCATACCGGTCAGCACCTCGTCGTAAATCAGTATAGCTCCTGCCCGGTCGCATCGCTCGCGCAGCGCCCGCATAAATGCAGGCGTAGGGATACGCACGCCGCCCTCAGCCTGTACAGGTTCGACTACTACGGCCGCGACGGTTGAATCGATCGCCTCCAGCGCGGCGAGGTCGCCGTACGGCAAATGACTAACCGGACCCGGCAGCGGTTCGAATGGCGCGCGAAAGGCAGGATTCCCCATCAACGCGAGGGCGGCCATCGTGTCGCCGTGATAGGCGCCGTCGAAAGCGACGAAGCGTGCGCGCCGGGTATGCTTGCGCGCCGTCTTCAGCGCACCCTCGACTGCCTCGGCGCCGCTATTCGTGAAATAGACGCACTCCAAGGGAGCGGGCAACAGTTGCGCCAGACGTTCGGCGAACCGCACCTGGGTTTCGATCACGTATTCGCCGTAAACCATCACGTGGAGATGGCGGCGGGCCTGCGCGGCGATCGCGTCGAGCACGGCAGGATGGCCATGCCCGAGAGCGGAAACTCCGATGCCAGCGATCAAATCGAGATAACGGCGCCCGTCGGCCGTGTACAGCCACGAACCTTCGGCACGCACAACCTCAAGACCCATCGGAGCCGGAGACGTCTGAGCAACGTGGCGCAAAAATCCATCTCGTAATGCGCTCATGGAGCCGCCGCGCGCAAAAGTTTGAGCATCGCGCCGTTTCCGTGAGGCCACTCCAGTGGTGGCGATTGCATCCGCCCCGGCTCGCAAACGTACGTCACGCCGAGCGCTCGCAAATCGGCCTCCAGCCGCCGGCGCACGGCGGGCGGTGCGGCTAGTGCGAACGCCTCGAGTCGTCCGGCCGCCGAACGCAGGCGCCCGCCAAGTTCGTCCCCGCTTGAGAGCGCGCTCACGAACACGGTGCGATAGCCCGGCGAGACGCAAAAACTCGCCGCGCGATCATAGATGACCGTCCACGCCATGCCAGAGCAAACCATGCCAGAGGAAAGATCGAGTCGGTCGCTCTCCCACAGTGCGACCTCGACATCGCCGTCCCGGTCCTCCGGGTGCTGCGCGAACGCGCGCCATCGCGCGCCCTCGCGCAGAGCCCAGATAGCCGCGGCGGCGCCCAGCGGAAGGCGCGTCGGCGCCGGCAGCCAATACGCCAAGCGCTCCAGCGCGCGGGCGAGGCGCGCGGCGAAGCCGCGTGCTTCGCCCGCGTCGCCCACGACGAACACGTGATGGGGCGAGAGACATCCGCGCTGCTCGAACAGCGTAACGTCGCGGGCGAGTCCGTCCGCCGCCGCATCGGCGGCCGACGGACTCGCCGCGGTCACGACCAGCGCGCCGCTCAGCCGGCTGCCGAAGCCGGCCAGCGGCAGGGCGCCGGGTGTCCCCGCGGACGCGGCGATTGCTGCGAGGGAGGCGTCGTCGCCGTAAGCGACGACGCCTCCCTCGCAGCCGACCCACAACTCGCGCATCGCTGCGTCATCGGCGCGGCCGAAATTAAGCACTGCCGTGCGGGCGGCCACGCCCACGTCGATGTCGGCTAGCGTCCGCATAAAATTGGCGAAGAATAGCGGCTCACCGCTCGCACTCTTTATTAATAGCCCCGCGCCGGCCAGGAGCGCCGCGCAAATTTCATGAATACCGGCGCCCGGCACGTTGCCCGGCATCAGGAATCCAAAGAGACGATTCGTGGCGGGAAGTTGCGATGCGAGTGACCGCAGCGACGCCGTCGTAACAGGTTCGAGCAGGGCGTCGAGCGATTCATCGAGCAACGCCGCCGACATTCCCGAAGTCGAAGCAATACCCGCGACGGTCTCGCGGCGTGGCGCGAAGTCCCGCCTGCGCCAATCTTCAGCGTTATAGCCAAGCGCCGTCGCAACGCGGTCCGGAGTGCAGCTCGCAGCAGCGCGCACACGCGCGATCGCTTGCCTGGTTGCAATTGCAGCGGAAATAAATACGGGAGGGTCAGGATCACACTCTCCGGCGGCAGAGCCTGCCGAAATAGCCGGATTTGTAGCGCGATTCATAATTTGCAGACTGGCGTCGCCTCGATAGCTCGTCAGCTTTTAAGCATCGCTCATCTTTTTGCGGCGGCAAACTGCTCGATCGCCGAGTGCGCAACCGCGCGCTTCGCCGTCCGCAGCGCGGCCGAGCACTCTGACGGCCCCGTTGTGTATGACTCCCAGGTCACCAGTCAGAATCGCCGACACGGAGCCCACGTTAGCCAGATCGAAGAATCGCAATAGTCCCGGATTGCCATCCTCGACGCGACTCAGGGTGGCAGGATCAACCGCCGCGACGCCGAGCCACGGCGGCCCCAGCTTGCGGCGTTCCTCAGCCTGATCGCTACTAGGCGAGTTGCGCGAATTAAACGACGTGACATCGTATAGTTGCGAGCACATCTCGGTCATTCCGTATTCGTTGATGGCCAATGCCGGTTGGATCCCGAGAACAGCCTGCGCGTGCTCGACGACCTGGCTGGGTCGAAGCGGAATACTCTGGCCCTTAGCGCCTCCGGTATCCATTAGACGCGAGCCCCGTGCGAGGGAAAGCCGCGAACGCTGCGTCCGCAATTCATCGAATAACGCGCCCAATGCCGCCGTGGTTCCCATGATGCAGACCGGCTCGCCGCGGCGCTCGGCGGAGCGCAGAAAATTCAGCGCTGGTGCGATTTCTATCCCTCTGCGGTCGGCCACGCACAGTGCGTCGCCTACGCCAAACTCCTCTATCGCCCAGCTTATCATCTGCCCCAGCGACGACTCAGGCATCCTGTCGGCGGTCGGATGAAGGCTGAGCATCTCCATCCCCGCTCCGTCGGGAAATAGCATCCTTTTCAGATGACCCAGCGCCGCGGCGCGGTAGATGTCGAGACGCGGGACGCGATGGCGCCCACGCTCGTCCCGCCCCGCGCTCGTCCCGCTGGTCATAAAAACGCGCGCTTGCGCAGACTCTGAACGTGTAACCGCATCACTCAGTTCGGCGTACTTGAACGCGGCAGTGCTCAATGCGGGGATCTGGTCAAGTGAGTCTACGTCACGCCGACTAACTCCCCGGCTGAGGCAGTACTCGCGATAAGCGGCAACCGTATCGAACTGATGGCGAAAAACCTTTAGCGCAAGAGCGTCGAAGCGCGCCTGCTCGGGTGTACGGATAAAAGCGAGGACCTCGTCGTAAATTGTCATAAGGAATAGTGCGGCGGCGGACTTGTAGGCAAAGTAGGCAAATGATGGCACCTTGGAGCATCGGTATTCAATCGCAATCTCTAATCTGCTAGTAGAGTGCGTGGTGGAGTGGATATGGTGGTGTGGCCTCAGCAGTTATTACGGGACTTAGATGAAAAAATTTATCGCGGGTGTGGTGGTAGGCTTTGTGCTGAGCTGCGCGGGCGTTTTCGCCGCGCCTAGTTTCGATCACAACGGTTCGTACTGGAATCAGCTTAATCCTTCGGCCAAGAGCGGTTACGTCAACGGCTACAGTGACGCGATGCAGGTCAGTGTTGGCAAGCTCAATGTGTTGACGACAGCCGCCGACCTCTTCCATTGGAAGGGCGCCGACAGAATCATCCATCAGTTGTCGCACGAACTGGCGATGTCGGAGTTGAGGCCGTCGGAGGCGGTAAAGCGCCTGGACACGCTTTACGCCAATCGCAACTACTCCGAACTCGACCTCGGCACAGCGCTGCAGGTGCTCGCGATTGACAGCACCGACCAGCGCTAACTGGCCGCGACTCAGAAAAAGTAGGTCCCGAGCTCTGAAGTCTGGCGGCGGCTTAGCCGGCGCCACCTCTTATTCTCCATTCTCATACAAGCCGTCAATCGACTATGGCGCGGCTATGGCGATTGTGCGCCCATGATGTTACTTCGGTTCCATCGAGAGGCGCACACCGGACGGCTTGATGGAAAAAGAGCTCAAGTTCTACTTCGCCTACACTAGCCCGGTTTCCTATCTCGCCAAGGATCCCGCCTACGCGCTCGAGCGCTCGCACGAAGTTCGGGTGCGCTACATTCCTTACGGCGTGGACATACGACGCGTCTATGGCGACGTACCCACGCGCGGCGAGCGGGACCGGCGAAAGCTACACTATCTCTACTACGACGCCCGGCGGATGGCGCGCGAGCGCGGCTCGGTAATCTATCCGCCCAAAAAGATTTTCAGCGCGCGGCGCGCATTCTATGGCGGCTTCTGCGCCGAAGACCAGGGTCTGTTCCGTCCCTACTCGGACCGGGTCTATCAGCGTTTCTGGAAAAACGAACTCGAAATCGAAAATCCCGAAGTGCTGGCCGCGATCCTCGAGGAGGTCGGAGCCGATACTGCTACTTTCCGCCGATGGATCGACGATGAAGAGAGCGAGGCCAAGCCGCGGCTCAAGCGAGGCTTCGCCGAAGCGGCCGCGGACCATGTCTTCGGCGTGCCGACCTTCGTATTCGACGGCGAGGTTTTCTGGGGCTACGACCGGATGCCGTGGCTGATCAGGAAATTGGACACCATGGGCCTCCGCCGCTGAACAGGGCCGTTCGATCTTTGCGATGCAATTGCATCCCAGGCGGGATAGAAACCGTGCGGCTGTAGGTCGCTTTCATCGCGTCGAGCCCTGGCCGCTGCCCTACAACTCGGGGCTGGCTTGCAGGAAGCTCTCGCCCATCAGCCAGGCGTCGATCGCGCGGGCGCATTCGCGTCCTTCCCAGATCGCCCACACCACCAGCGATTGTCCGCGCCGCGTGTCGCCCGCGGCGAATACTCCCGGCACGCTCGACATGTAGTTCTCAGCACAGCACGTTGCTGCGCGGGTCGAGCTTCAGACCCAGTTGCGAGATGATCCCATCAGGCTCCGGTCCCAGAAATCCAAGCGCCAGCAGCACCAACTCGCACTCGATGATGAAATTGCTGCCCGGCACTTCCTCCATCGCCATGCGGCCGTTGTCCTGCTTCCACTGAAGCTTGATTCCTTCGAGCGCCTTCAGCGCGCCATTTTCCCCAATGAAGCGTTTGGTGTTGATGCTCCAGTCGCGCACCACACCTTCCTCGTGCGAAGTCGAAGTGCGCAGGATCATCGGCCAGTCCGGCCACGGCATCGCCACCGTGCGCTGCGCGGGCGGCATCGGCAGCAACTCGTATTGGTAAACCGCGCTCGCGCCCTGGCGATTGGAAGTACCGAGGCAATCCGATCCGGTGTCGCCGCCACCCAGGATCACCACCTTCTTATCCTTGGCGCTGATCGAGATCGCGGGATCGATCGTGTCGCCGGCGTTGCGCCGGTTCTGCTGCGGCAGAAAGTCCATCGCGAAGTGCACGCCCTTCAGTTCGCGGCCCGGGATCGGAAGATCGCGCGGCTTGGTCGCGCCCATAGTCAGCGCGATCGCGTCGTACTTCGAGCGCATCTCGTCGGCATGGATGTCGATTCCGACGCGGCAATCGGTGACGATCGTCACGCCCTCGGCCTGCATCTGCTCGACCCGCCGGTTGACGAAGCGTTTCTCGAGTTTGAAATCCGGAATCCCGTACATCAGCAAACCGCCGACGCGGTCGGAGCGCTCGTAGAGCGTAACGTCATGGCCGGCGCGCGCGAGCTGCTGCGCACAAGCCAGGCCCGACGGCCCCGATCCAACGACCGCGACCCGCTTGCCGGTTTTACGCGCAGGCGGCAGCGGCGTAACCCATCCTTCGGCCCACGCGTGGTCGATGATGTTCTTCTCGATCTGCTTGATCGTGACCGGATCGTTGTTGATGTTGAGGACGCACGCCTCTTCGCACGGCGCCGGGCATACGCGGCCGGTGAACTCGGGAAAATTGTTGGTCGAATGCAGACGGTCGATCGCTTCTTCCCAGCGTCCGCGATAAATCAGGTCGTTCCAGTCCGGGATGATGTTGCCGAGCGGGCAGCCCTTGTGGCAGAAGGGGATCCCGCAATCCATGCAGCGCGCTCCCTGCGCCCGCAGTTTATCTTCCGGCAGCTTGAGATCGTACTCGCGCCAGTCTTGCAATCGCTCGGCCACCGGGCGGCGTTCCGGGGTCTCGCGCTTGATCTCCATGAATCCCGTTATCTTCCCCATCTTTTCACCGATACTTTTTCAACAACACATCGCCCTGCCGCTTTTTTTTCCTACAGGCCGCCCCGCCACTCCTCGCGCCTTTTTTCACCAATACGCCCCGCCGTCGCGCATACTTCGCGACTCCGTCTTCGCCATGTCGAACACACTCGGAAAGGTCTTTCCCGAAGTTGCGTTCGCGACGACCGCCCGCCTACACCGCGGCCAGACGCGCCATGTCGGAATTCATGCTCAGATGCTGGCGCTCGAGCACCGCGCGGTACTCGGTGGGCATCACCCTGACGAATTTGGCGGCGTAATTATCCCAGTCGCTGAGTACGCGCTCGGCGAGCTTGCTCCCGGTGTACTGATGATGGCGCACGATCAACGCGTGGACGCGCTTTATTTCTTCGTCGTTGACAAACGGCCCCAGCTCGACCATCCCGGTGTTGCATCGCGTATTGAAAGTGCCGTCGTCGTCAAGCACGTAGGCGACTCCGCCGCTCATTCCGGCGGCAAAATTACGCCCCGTGCGGCCCAGCACGACAACCGTGCCGCGGGTCATGTACTCGCAGCCGTGGTCGCCGACGCCTTCGACGACCGCCGTCGCGCCACTGTTGCGCACTGCGAAACGCTCGCCAGCCACACCCGAGAAAAATGCTTCTCCGCCGGTTGCGCCATACAACGCAACGTTGCCGATGATGATGTTCTTCTCGGCCTCGAAGGTCGCCTCCCGCGGCGGCCGTACGGTCATGAAGCCGCCCGAGAGCCCCTTGCCACAGTAATCGTTGGCCTCGCCCTCCAGATAGAGCGCCACCCCCGAGGCCAACCACGCGCCAAAGCTTTGCCCGGCCGAGCCTCTCAGGTGAACCTGGATCGTGTAGGGTGGCAGTCCGTCCTCGCCGAAACGGCGCGACACTTCGGAAGAGAGGATCGTGCCGACGGTGCGGTTCACGTTACGGATCGGCAGATGAATCTCGACCGGCTTGCGATGCTCGAGCGCGTCGGCGCACAGCTCCAGGAGCTGCTGATCGAGCGCATGCTCGATTCCATGGTCCTGTTTCTCGACGCAATGCAGCGGCTCGTCAGGGCCGACCGGCGGGCGATGCAGGATGCGGCTCAAATCGATGTTGCGCGCCTTCCAGTGTTGGATCGCCTCATTGCCGTCCAGACATTCGACGTGTCCGACCATCTCGGCCACGCTGCGGAAACCGAGCTGCGCCATGTACTCGCGCATCTCCTCCGCAATGAACATCATCAGGTTGACCACGTGCTCGGGTTTTCCCTCGAACTTCTTGCGCAGCTCGGGATCTTGGGTGGCGACACCCACCGGACAGGTATTGAGATGGCACACGCGCATCATGATGCACCCGGATGCCACCAGCGCAGCGCTGGCGAAACCGTACTCTTCGGCGCCGAGCAGCGCCGCGATCGTCACGTCGCGTCCGGTCTTGAGCTGACCGTCGGTCTCGACGTGGATGCGACCGCGCAGCCCGGTCATCACCAGGGTCTGCTGGGTCTCGGCGAGGCCGAGCTCCCATGGCACGCCGGCATGCTTGATCGAAGTGAGCGGTGAGGCGCCGGTGCCGCCGTCATGGCCGCTTATCAGCACCACGTCGGCCTTGGCCTTGGCGACGCCGGCCGCAATCGTGCCGACGCCGACCTCGGCCACCAGCTTGACGCTGACCCGCGCCCGCCGGTTGGAGTTCTTCAGATCGTGGATTAGCTGCGCGAGATCCTCGATCGAATAGATATCGTGATGGGGCGGCGGCGAGATCAAGCCGACCCCGGGAGTGGAGTAGCGAATCTTCGCGATAAAGTCGTCTACCTTGTGGCCGGGAAGCTGACCGCCCTCGCCGGGCTTGGCGCCCTGCGCCATTTTGATTTGCAGCTCGTCGGCATTGACCAGGTACCAACTGGTCACACCGAAGCGAGCCGAGGCGACCTGCTTGATCGCGCTGCGCCTCCAGTCGCCGTTGGCGTCTCGCACGAAGCGCGCCGGGTCCTCGCCGCCCTCGCCGGTGTTGGATTTGCCGCCGATCCGGTTCATCGCGATCGCCAGGTTCTCGTGCGCCTCCTTGCCGATCGATCCGAACGACATCGCGCCAGTCTTGAAGCGCTTGACGATCGCGGAGGCCGGCTCGACTTCCTCGATCGGCACCGGAGGACGGTCAGATTTGAACTTCAGCAGGCTCCGCAACGTGGCGAGGCTGCGGCTGTGATCGTCGACCAGCCGCGTGTACTCCTTGAACATCTTGTAATTGCCCGCGCGCACCGCATGCTGGAGCTTGGCGATGCTGTTGGGGTTGTACATGTGATGCTCGCCGCGCCGGCGCCATTGGTATTGGCCGCCCGCCTCGAGTTCGTGATCGAGGTTGGGCATGATCTCGAACGCGCGCCGATGGCGATTGGCGGTCTCGCGCGCGATGGCCTCGAGTCCCACTCCGCCCACGCGCGACGCGGTCCAGGTGAAGTAGCGATCGACCACCTCCTGGTTGAGTCCAATTGCCTCGAAAATCTGCGCTCCGCGGTAGCTCTGCACGGTCGAGATTCCCATCTTGGAGGCGACCTTGATCAGGCTCTTCACCACGGATTTGTTAAAGTGCTCGACCGCACTCTCCTCGTCGACCTCTTTCAGGATGCCCTCGTCGATCATCCCGGCCATCGTGGCGTACGCGAGGTACGGATTGACCGCGCCCGCGCCATAGCCGACCAGCAGGCAGAAGTGCTGCGCCTCGCGCGGCTCGCCCGACTCGACCACCAGCCCGATGCGCGTGCGGCTGCCTTCGCGAATCAGATGATGATGCACGGCGCCGGTTGCGAGCAGGCTGGGAATCGGAGCGTGTTCGCGGTCCACGCCGCGGTCCGAGAGCACGATTATCGTCGCGCCGCCGGCGATTGCTTCGGAAGCGCCGCGGCACAGCCGCTCGAGCGCGTCGCGCAGCCCGGCCTCGCCGTCGGCGACGCGATACAGTGCCGATAGCGTGACCGTGCGCAGGCCCGGCGCATTGAGCCGTTTGATTTTTTCCAGCTCGACGTTGGTCAGCACCGGACGCCACAGCTTCAGCTGGCGGCAGTGCGTCGGCGTCTCCTCGAACAGGTTCTGTTCGGAGCCGATGGTAGTGATTGCCGAGGTGACCATCTCTTCCCGAATCGGATCGATCGGCGGATTGGTCACCTGGGCGAAAAGCTGTTTGAAGTAGTTGAACAGCAGCGGCGATTTATCCGATAAGACCGCCAGTGGCGTATCGGTGCCCATCGAACCGACTGGCTCCTGCCCATTGGCAGCCATCGGCGCCAAAATCATCTTCAGCTCTTCGATCGTATAGCCGAAAGCCTGTTGCTGCCAAAGCAGATCCTCGGCCTCGAAGCTGGAGACAGGCGGCGCATTCGGCGGATCGGGCAGCAGGTTGAGATCGGCCAGGTTTTCGTCGAGCCATTCCCGATACGGCTGGCGCGCCGCGATCGTCGCCTTGATCTCCTCGTCCTCGACGATGCGGCCCTCGACGGTGTCGATGAAAAACATGCGGCCCGGTTGCAGACGGCCTTTTCGCTCGACCTGCTCGGGCGGGATGTTAAGCACGCCTGCTTCGGAAGCCATCACCACCATCCCGTCCTTGGTCACCAGGTAGCGCGAGGGGCGCAGCCCGTTGCGGTCGAGCACCGCGCCAATTCGCCGCCCGTCGGTGAACGCGATAGAGGCCGGGCCGTCCCACGGTTCCATCAGGCTGGAGTGGTATTCGTAAAATGCGCGCTTGCCCGCGCTCATCATCTCGTCGTTTTGCCAAGCCTCCGGAATCATCATCATCACGGCGTGCGGCAACGAGCGCCCGGTACGCACCAGCAACTCCAAACAATTGTCGAACACGGCCGAGTCGCTGCCGGTGGGCTCGATAATCGGCAGCAGTTTTTGCAGGTCGTCGCCGAAGAGCGGCGAAGCGAATTGTCCCTGCCGCGCGGCCATCCAGTTGATATTGCCGCGTAGTGTGTTGATCTCACCGTTGTGGCAAAGGAAACGGTAGGGATGGGCACGATCCCAGCTCGGGAAGGTGTTGGTTGAAAACCGCTGATGGACCATCGCGAGCGCGGTTTTGATTTCGGGGTCGCCGAGGTCGGGATAGAACTGCGGAATCTGATTCGAGATGAGCTGGCCCTTATATACGATGGTCGCGGCCGAGAGGCTGCAGAAGTAGAACAACTCGCCGTCCTCGAGTCCAAGCGCGGCGCCGGCGCTGGTGATGTGTTTGCGAATGACGTAGAGCTTGCGTTCGAGCGCCTCGGCGTCGGTGATCTCCGCGCCGCGTCCGATAAAAACCTGCCGCACCGACGGCAGTCCGCGCCGCGCGATGTCGCCGCAGGCGCTCTCGACCACTGGCACCGTGCGCCATCCGAGCAGCCGCTGCCCCTCCTCACGCACCACGCGCTCGACTATCGCCTCGGCCGCCTTGCGCCGCTCGGGATCGAGCGGCAAAAAAACCTGCCCGACTCCGTACTCACCCGGCGCCGGCAGCGCGAAGCCGAGCAGGCTCGCCTCGCGAACGAAAAATTCGTGCGGAATCTGCATCAACACGCCGGCCCCGTCACCGGTCCGTGGGTCGCATCCGCAAGCTCCCCGATGGGTCAGGTTGTCGAGGACCTCGAGCCCCTTCTGCAGAATATCGTGCGAGCGCACGCCCTTGATGTTGACCACGAAACCAACTCCGCAAGCGTCGTGCTCGTGCGCTGGATCGTAGAGGCCCTGGCGCGGGGGGATGCTGCGGTATTGATGCATTGCTATGTCCTTTTGGAATCGCCCAACCCGTTTCTGACCGCGCCGTGGCGATGACGCCGTCCATTACCGGGCTCCCCCGGCCCTTCGGCAGCGACGGTTATCTGCGTGCGTTCCGTATGCGTCGACAACACCACCATCGTTTCCGTCCTGGTCACGCCTTCGATGAGGCGGATGGTGCGGATGAGCTCTTCAAGCGTCGAGGTATTGGCGGTCTTTACCTTGAGCAGCACTGTGTGCTCGCCGGTGATGTGATGGCACTCGAGCACGTCGTCGAGCAGTTCGATAGTTTCCTCGAACAGGTTGACGGTCCTCGGATGAGCGATTGAGACTCCGATAAAAGCCGCCACGTCCTTGCCCAATCGTTTGGCGTCGACCGCGGCGTGGTACCCTACGATTATTCCGCCGTCTTCGAGTTTCTTGACCCGCTCGATGACCGACGGCGCCGACAACCCCACCTGCTCGCCCAGCTTGACGTGCGAAATTCTGCCGTGTTCCTGCAAAATCGACAGGATTTGTAGGTCTATAGCGTCAAGCTCGGGAGCTTCCCCGCCTGATTTCATAAGGAAAACCTCGCTGCGAAGGCTTGAAGTTAATCAGAATGACAATTTCTGTCAAGGGTTCTTAAGTTAAAGTGGTGATTCTGTCATATTTCCGAAGGATTGACATCGAGAGACTTAAAAATACCGGCGGTGGTAAGATTTTCTTCTGGGCGTTTCTTCTCGTTTTACCAAAGCGCTGTTGAGAAAGCGCAAGCCAAAAGAAAGCGCAGGCCGAACAACATAGATGTAGAATTATAGTTGGATCGGAAGCGCACGGTACGATAAATGCTTATTATCAACATCAAAGATGATCCTTACGTGACAAGCTGTCACCTAAGACTTTACGAGCTCATGAATTTTCGTGTAGAAGAGCGACAATCATGAATTCGTGCAGAAACGGCGTCGCGGCTCAAAGATCCGCGCGCCCTATGGGAACGGAGAATAGTAGCGCCTACGGCTGCTCGAAATCCAAGTATGTCCGAATCCTGTATCGACTTCGCCCAGAATCTGTCATCTCTTCTTGGCAGCCCGATTTTCTACGGGACTAACGTCGCCAAGGGTGACGGAACCCCAATTTTGTTGGTCCCTGGATTTTTTGCCGGGGACTGGTCCCTTTCAACTTTGGCCCGATGGTTGTCGCGTATCGGCTATCGCCCTTATCTTTCAGGAATCGATTGGAATGTCGGATGCCCCGATGAAAAGTCGGAACGGCTGGGATGGCGTCTGGCGAATATCACCGACGAAGGCGGGAAGCCCGCCATCGTGATAGGCCACAGTCTGGGCGGCGTGCTGGCGCGTGCTCTGGCAGTCAAATATCCCGCGCGAATCCGCCACGTGGTGACGCTGGGATCTCCGGCGCGGATTGCCTGGAGCGCCGTCCGCGCACGCTACCGCCCGGCCATTCGCGGTTTCCAGACGCTTTGGCAGGCGTTCAACAATCGGCCGGCGCAGTGTGGGACTGACCAGTGTGAATGCAGCTTTGGCCAAGCGGTCAACTCGCGCTTCCCGCGTGGGGTAAGGCTCAGTTCGATCTACACGCGCTCGGATGAGGTCGTCGATTGGCGGGCCTGCATCACGGCAGAAGGCGACAATTACGAAGTTCCGGGCGGCCACGGCAGCATGGTGGTAAACCGCGAGGTTTACCGGGTGCTCGGCGTCCTCCTTGCGGCGCGAACCGCCGCTACGCCTCCCCTCGGCGCGAGCGTTCGGCCAGGTTCGCAGCAGTCGCCGATTCAGACCTCGGGATAGGCTTCGCTTCCTCCGAGAGCGACGCGCCCGCTCTATTTCGATTTGGCCACATTTCCTCCCAGCTAATCATTTCACCTAACCTTGCGCTTTGTGACCGGCCAACGGTGTCGGCAATGGCGCCGGGTAACGATTCGCAAGCCAGATAAGCGAGGCGAAGATCGCGGCCAGCGAGCCGAAGAACAACGCGATCCAGAGCACGCGCCGCATACGCTGGGCGCGCGGGCTCAATGGACGCAGCCGTTGCGCTCGCCCGGTAAGCGGCACCCCGTCCGGGTCGTTCAAGTCCTGGAGCATCTCTGCGGCGCTGTGATAACGATTGCGCGGCAGGCGCTCGATCGCGCGCAGGATGATTTCCTCCAGGTGCGGATCTATCTCGGGCACGAAATGGCTGGGTGGCTGCGGATCCCTGTTGGCCTTCGCGCGCATCATCGCGTACACATTGTCGCCGGCGAACGGCAGATTGCCGGTGACCATCTCGAATAGCATCGTGCCGAGCGCATAGATGTCGGTGCGCGCGTCGCCGTGACGGCCGCTAACCTGCTCGGGCGCCATGTAATCCGGCGTGCCAATCGTGGTCGAGAGGCCCGCCCAGGTGAGCCGGCGCGCCGATTCGTCGAGCGCGATCCCGAAGTCGGTCAGGCGCACCTCGCCGGTGGCGGTAATCAGCGCATTTTCAGGCTTGAGGTCGCGATGGATTACGCCTTGGCTGTGCATGTAAACCATCGCGCTGCAGATCTGGCGGGCGAAGTTGAGCGCGCGCGCGGCAGACATCGGCCGCTCGTCACGCATGATCGCGCGCAGCGATCTGCCGTCGACGTACTCCATAGCGATGTACATCCGGCTACGATGCCGCGGGGTCAGCACCTTGATGATGTTGGGATGATCGAGGCGGCGGCCAACTTCCTCTTCGCGGCGGAAGCGGCCGTAGAAAACCACATCGCTCTCGAACTGCAGATAGGGAATTTTAATCACGACGATTGCGCCGCTCTGGCGATCGACGGCCTTGAAAATCGAGGCCATCCCACTGCGCGCGATGAGTTCGGTGAGCTGATACTGATCCAGCTTCTCGCCTGCACTGACCTCGCGCATCATCGGGCGCGCCTGCCCACATTACGCAGCAGCGCAGATCCTGACTCCGCTGCGGAGCCGCCGACGTGTGGCATGCGGGCCCACGCGGCGCGGTGCCATCCGCGCCTGATCGGTTCAGCGCCGGCGGTCAAAAACCCTCCCCAACCACTCGCGCCACCGCGCCCCGACAGTCGCGGCGAATGGCGTTGCGCCATTCATCACGAAAACCGCGGCGGTCAGGTTGTCCGCACTGCCGCGCGCGTTAGCCGCGTCAATCAGCGCTTTACAAGCCGCGGCCGCGTCCCCCGAGCGCAGCAGAAGCTCGAGCTCGCGTTCTTCGAGCACGTTGTGCAGCCCGTCACTGCACATCAGCAGACGATCCCCCGTCATTAGTGGCATCGAAAAACGGCCCACCGACACGATCAACTCGTGCCCGAGCGATCGACTGAGCATCGAGCGCTCGGGGTGATTGCGTGCGCGCGCCGCGCTCATCAGGCCCATTCGAACATGCTCGGCGACAACCGTGTGATCCTTGGTGATCTGCAAGATGCGCCCGCGACGCGCCAGATACAATCGGCAATCGCCCACGTGCGCCGCGCTTAGCCGGCCGTCCTCGACCACCGCCGCCGTCAACGTGGTGCCCATCCGGCGCAATGCGGGCACCGCGATCGCCCGGTTGTGGATTTCGATATTTGCGCGCTGCACGGCGCGATGCAGCCGCCGGGCCGCGCCCCATGTGGGCGGACTTTGACGATACGCTTCGAGCGTTACTTCGACCGCCATCCGGCTGGCGATCTCGCCGCCCTCATAGCCGCCGATACCGTCGGCGACTACCATCAAGGCCGCCTGCGGGCTCTCGATAAAGTAACCGCAGGCGTCCTCGTTGTCAGGTCGATCGGTGCCGGGGTCGGAGAGGACGGCGAGATCGAAACCGGGCTGCGTGTCATCCGCACCGCTCGATTCACCCACGCGCTTCTCAGCCAACGCGCTTGTCAGCCCACTTCTCAGACCGACCGCCGCGACGGCACGCCGCTCAACGTCGTCTGCCGACGCGCGCGCGTTGCGCCCGCGGTGCGCTTTTCGCCGGCTTGTCTATTTTTATGCGCCACGCAACTCCCTCTCAGCGTTGAGCCAGTCACCAAGGTCGTTGCCGTGGACGGCGCCGCGCGAAAGAAAAAGCTCATAGGCGCGCGTGCGGATGCTTTCGATTTCGGTGTCGATTTTCGACCGGTGCGCACCGTTATGAGCCGGGCTGCCGTTATAAGCCGGACTACCATTGGAGTCCTGTAGTACCGTGATCGCGGTCTCTTTGGCTGCGCTTTCTTTAGACGCGAGCTCTTTAGACCCACTCCTGGTCCTCCGCCGCACCGCCGTCCCATTCCCCTTTCTTCCCGTAGCCATCGCTTTCAAAAACCTCCTTCAAAAAAGACGCTCTCTTTAACGGATACCCTGTACCTGCCGCAGGGCCAAGGGGCCCGATCCATTTCAATCATTTCATCTACGCATTCTCGGGCACCGGGTGCGGAACTAAACGCGAGCCGATATAAATCAAACGGCCGGCGGACTGGAGTAAAGTTGGTCCGCCGGCCGTGCTATCAGCGAAGTGAGGGCGTCTTTCCGCCTTAATTAGAAAATCACTCCGGTTTCGATGAGACCTCGAACCTGCGCGGGATTCGTGCCTTGCTTGCCGAACACACTGCCGGCTGTATAGCTCATCGCCTGGACGTAGGAAGCCTCAGCGCGGAAGAAGAATTGCTTCCACTGGAAGGTTGGCGTCAGCGTCAAAGACCAGGCTTCGCTGCCGACTCCATACAGGAGGTTGGCGGCGCCGTTGGTCGTATTCCCATTTCCCGTGGTTCCGATATATTCCGCGCGCCCGGTCAGAAAGATCTTATCCGTGAAGGCGTAACTTGCGAGGATTGCTCCACCGATGGTCTCGGTCGCTTTAAGCACGCCGATCGACGGGTTATGTGGGACCACGGTCTCCTGGAAATAGGGTTCGATGATCCAGGGCGAGTTGTTGTACTCGTAGATCAGGTTGTAGACTTGGCTGTTGTTGTTTAGCAGCGGGGTTGCGAGATTGGTGGATTTCGCAAATCCGGCCTGTCCGCCGCCGGCGAAGCTCAAAGTGTTGGCGGAGTTAATTGCCCACGCCAGGGAGCCGGTGACCCAGGTATAACTGTGTGAGTAGAAGCCGTTGTTCCAACTAACTGAACCGCTGAGCGGTCCATGACTGTAATTCAGCTGGAGGCCGCGGTTGATGACGTTCTCCTGGTTCCATAGGAGGCCGCGCTCGATATTCATGTTTTCGAAGGTGAAAGTGTATTCGGCCCCGAGAAGCGTCGGAAGATTGCCGGCCATGATCGAGAAATTGTCGGTGGGGGCAATCTTCAGATAGCCAACCGGCACGACCCCATAGAACTGGTTGACGTTCTTTGCCAGGTCGAAATACTCAGTGCCGAGAGAAGGGAGGCTGTACCCGCCCACCTGTACATAATACTGGATCAGACCGTCAGCTTTCTGGACAATCAATTCCGCGTTGCTGAAGTCCCCACGGAGGTTGTAATCGCCGCGTACGGGATGGTCCTGCAACAGGCCCAGTGCGCTCACGACGCCGTTAACGTCGAAGTCGAGCAGATTCGCGACTGGAGCGGGCAGATCCGAGAGAAATGGCACATATTTCGGGATGTTGATCTCATTGGGCGACGCCATCTGTAACGGCCCCACCATCGTTGGCGATGTGAGCGGCGGCACCGGGGTAGCCGCCGCGGCGGGGGCCGGTGGAGAACTGGCGGCGGCTGGAGAAGCGACCGGAGTTGCGACCGGGCTATCGGCCCAGGCATTGTGTCCACAAGCGATTATAAAAGTCAGGAGTAGTGCCCACACTAGGCCTACAACGGTAGAACGTCCTGCGCGATGTTCCATACTCAACTTCATCTCTGCTCCCCTGCATCTGCTGGATAATCGTGTTTTGCAGTGCGCGCTTGGGCGCACGTGTCAGGGCCGTCTACTCAAGTTCTATGCCGTCTAGCGTTCAAGCAGTCTTACGATTTGCCTAACGTTCTCCGGCCTAATTCCGATTAACGACTGCAATGCTGACCGTCGAAGCGGCAGATGCCGCCCCGCGGGTCAGCAGCGATGCAAAATTGGCATGCGAGCGCCTGCAAACCGCAAAACGGGCGGGGGCCGGAGCCGCGCATCGCGTGGCCCGGCCCCCGCCGGTTGTGTTGGATTTCTCCTATGCCGACTGGACTGATGGAAGGAGCCCGTTGTCCAGCCGGTATGAATCGCACATCCAGGTCGTGGGATCGTTGGAGTGCAACCAGCTCACGTCCATCTTTGCTATGGCTATGCTCTTGCTATGCTCGTGCCACTTGCGACCCCGCAGGGATCATTTCGACCCGGTCCTCCGGATACGCTTCCATCCCGAACTCTGGGACGTCGAGCCCTTCAAGTTCCACCTCTTTGGAGACACGCATCGGGAAGGAGGAATTGACCAGCGAGAACACGAGATAAGTAAAGCCGAAGACGTAGGCTGCCATAAAGGTGGCTCCCATAATCTGCATCATGAACTGTCGGGTGTCTCCGTAAAGCAGACCAGTCACCCCTAAGCCAGCCTTTCCGAGATAAGTGGTGGCGCCGACGCCGTTCCATCCGGCTCCGTAAGTGCCATCGGCGAAGATGCCAACGCAAACCGCTCCCAGCCAGCCGCAGTAACCGTGCACCGAGATGGCTCCGCAGGGGTCGTCCACTTTGATCACGCGCTCATTGAAGAGCACGCCCACGCAAACGACGATTCCCGCCAGGAGGCCGATCACGACGGCCGAATTGGGCGACACGAACGCGCAAGGCGCCGTGATCGCAACCAGTCCCGCTAGCATCCCGTTACAAGCCATCGTGATGTCGGGTTTGCCGAACATGTAATACCACAAGAACATCGCGGTCGCGGAACCTGCGACGGCGGCGAGATTCGTATTCACGGCAATAACCGAGATACGAAGGTCGGAGGCGCCGAGCGTGGAGCCGGGGTTAAAGCCCATCCATCCGAAGAGCAGGATGAACGTGCCGACGACGACAAACGCGAGGTTGTGCGCCGGGAAGGCTCGCGGCTTGCCATCAGGACCGTACTTGCCGAGCCGGGGGCCGAGGATAATCGCCAACGCCATGGCGGCGAAACCGCCGACGCCGTGAACCACCGTCGAGCCCGCGAAATCCACGTAGCCGTGGGCCATGCCCATGGTGTTGCCGAGTTGCGAGAGCCATCCACCGCCCCACACCCAACAGCCAAAGCTCGGGTACAGAATGGCGCCCATGAAAATCTCGCAGAGGAGGAAGGCCCAGAAGCTGATTCGCTCGCAGATGGCGCCAACGATGATATAGGCGGCCGTCTCCATGAAGACGACCTCGAACAGGGTCAGGCACAGAGTGCCGGCGTCATAGCCGGGACCGCTCAGTAAGAACCCCTTGCCGCCCAGGAAGCCCCACATGCCGCCCCCAATGAGAAAGTGATTCAGGGTGGGAGTACCGCCCAAATTAGTTGGCGCGGCATTGATCGCCGCACCGCCGTACTGGAACGCGAATCCGCACACGTAGTACGCGAGAAAGGCGAAGACGTACGCCGCGAAGTTCAGCATCATCAGATGGCCGGCGTTTTTCTTTCGCACCAGTCCACAGGTAAGAAGGGCAAACCCGGCTTGCATGAAGAGCACCAGGTATCCCGTAAGCAGCGTCCACGAGAAGTTTACGGAAATCCGCAAATGCCCAACGTTATCGGCAAGTTTCATCGCCAGGGGCTCTTTGACGGCCTGGAGCTGGAAGTCGTCGAACGCCTTCTTGTTCTTGGCGTAGTCCGGCGCGGTCTTGTCGGTAGGCTCGGTGAGGACAAACGAACTCCCGCCCGCGTCCGAAGTACTGGTCTTGTCGCCGGTTGCGATGCCGGCGGGGTCGGGTTGAGGCTCGTCGGCGAACGCGGCGATCACCGGCCCGCAGAGCCATTGCGCGAGTACTATCGCGAGGACTGCCTTGAGCAGCCACAGTTTCGGGCGAGTTAGAGAAACGTTCGGCATGTTTAAACCCCTCCTGCAGATGATGGCGGCGCGGCCTTTAAGCCGCGGATGAGGAACAAAGTAAACTTAGATCGCGCTCGGACCCCGCTCTCCAGTCCGGATGCGAATGATCTCGTCGAGCGAGCTCACAAAAATCTTTCCATCGCCGATCTTCCCCGTCTTGGCGCTGTCGGCGATCGCTTTCGCGATCGGCTCCACCAGGTCCTCGGCGACCACTACCGTGATGAGAATCTTGGGCAGGAAATCCACCGTGTATTCGGTCCCGCGGTACATCTCCGTGTGCCCCTTCTGACGACCGAATCCCTTGACCTCCGTGACCGTGAGGCCGGTGATTCCCAAGGTCATGAGCCGTTCCTTAACCTCTTCAATCTTGGACGGTCTTATGATTGCTTCGATGCGCTTCATTCGTCAGTCCTCTCCTTGTTCGCGGAAGAACCCTGTTAACTGCTTCGCGACCTGACCCGGCCTCCCGACCGAGCATGTCGGGGCCTAACGCAGAACTTTCGCACTAGTAAACGGGGACGTAGGGCAAGAAAAGTGCCATGCAAAATGCAACTTTAGTGCTATGCGGAATACGACCTTTTGGCCAAGGTCCTTCGCGGCTGATGCCCGCGCGATGGGCATCCGCTCATCGAATAGTCAATCGAACAAGGAATAGGAGATAGCGCGCTAGGATGGCGCGCTAGAAAGAGGGAGCCAGGCATATGCCGGGGCGCGGAGAGTCGCCGCGCCCCGGCTCTACAGAGTAAGTACCTTACTTTATCGCCACCGCGTTCGGCGGCGAGGCGATGCCGCCTTCAACGTTGAGGGGACAGGAGACCAGCATAAATTCGTATTGACGGTCTTGATGGCAATCGGAGGCGAGTTCATCCAGGACGAACTGCTCACCCAGCGGCAGGCCCAGCAGCGACAGCGTGCGATAGTGCAGGGCGCCTTCATTGCGGAAATCCCACGGCCATTGCTCGACCGCAGGGCAATCGGTGCCGATCGCGGCGACCCGGCTGTCCCACAGCCAGGCCACCATCTCACGCGTGTCCTCGATGCCGCAGGCTTTGAGCTTGTTCATTGGCGCCATCGCGGTCTTCTCTTCCGGCGTCGATTTGACGTAGGCCTGCATCCAGCCGGTGCGCAGCAGCAGCACGCTGCCGGGCTTCAGTGATCCGCCCTGCGCCTTGAGCGCGTCCTTCAGATCCTGCAGCGAGTAGCGCTCAGGTTCGAGGGGATTTACCGGGCGCCCCGCGTCGGCGCGGAACTTGAACAAGTCCACCAGTTGGCCCTTGCCGACGAACTTGTTGGCCCAGCTATGGATACTCAGGCGGCCGGCTTTCACATCGTCGGAAGTTTTGCCGTTGTAGAAGGCCTGATGGCGCAGGTTACCGACGTGGCCAAGTCCGTCCCATTGGCTGCCTTCCTGGGTGTTGTAGTTGTCGAGCATGTCGTCGAAACCGAGCAAGCCGTAGGACTCGAAGCTCGAAAGGATGTGCTTGGCGGGCTTGCGTTCGAACAAGGGCGGATTGGCATAGTTGACGCGCGTATCGAGGCGAAAAATCTTGCCCTTCTTGACCATCCGCGAGGCCTCGATAACGCCCTCCGGGGTTAGAAAGTTAAGGCATCCGAGATCGTCGTCGTCGCCGAACACCCCCCAACAGGAATCCGGCGGCGCACCCTTCTTGACCGGCAGTTCGGAAAACTTCGGCACCTTATCGAAATCAACCTTGGCCATGAAAAGTCCCCTTCCTCGCATATGCGCATGGCCTGCTTGGCCGCGCAGTTAAGCGGGCGAGCTCCTGTCCGCTGACCGGATCCGGAGATGCCCACGAATTGAGCGATTCACTCCCGGATCGTTCGTCCAACAGGGAAGCTTCTGTCAAGTCTCGTGAGTCTCCCAAGCTGGACGGCTGAGATGGGGTAGAGAATGAGGCCGACTTCGGCTGAGCTTGCACGCGCTGCGCGAAACACGTCGGAGCGCGGCACGATTATGCGGCCGCGCTGAACAGATTCCTGTTGCGCAAACCGTAAGCTAACGTATTCGTCAACATGGGAGGAACCGGGACGGGGCTGCGCAAGCTCGAACGAGCACTTGGAACGAGTTTGGTAGCCGGATGGCTCGTCGTGCTCTCACTCGTGTTCCTGAGCGCGTCCTGCGGCCATCAATCTTTTCTAGACGGCCCCGAGGTTTCGCCGACGCCAAAGCCAACCTCGAGCTCGAGCGCGACTCCGGTTCCGACCGCGACGGCTACGGCGGGGCTGGTCTTCGCGACCAATAATGGCGACGGCCAGCTAAGTGAATTCAGCCGCGATCTCACAACGGGAGTGCTTACCCTGGTCGGTACCACTGCGATCGGTGCGGCGCCCGGTCCCACCGGACTTGCACTCAGTCCCGCCAACGCATTCCTTTACGTGGCAAACGCGGCCGACCATCTGGTGCGCGAGTTCAGCGTCGACGCCGCCAGTGGCGCGCTGGCCGCGATCGCTTCGGTCAGCGACGGCTTGGGCAGTTCACCGCAGCGCCTCGCGACCGATTCGACGGGCACCTTTCTATATGTAACGGACGGAACCGGAGCCACGATCTCGCAATACACGATCGGCTCCGACGGCACGCTGACCGCTAACGGCGCGTTCAGCTCTATCGGCGTCGTGGTACAGCCGATGGGAATCGCAGCGGCGCCGGGCGGGGGCGCGATGTTCGTCGCGGATTTCGGTTCGGGTCAGGTGATATCGCTGAGCATCCAGTCCGGCGGGACGCTCGCGCTGGTCAACAGCGTGCCGAGCCTGGGTACGAGCGGGACCGGGCAGCCGCGCGGAATCGTAGTCGATCCCACGGGATCGTTCGTTTACGTTACCGACAGCGCGGGCGGTGTGGTGTCAGTATTTTCGGTCGGCGCAGGTAATGTACTGACATTTCTGGCCAGCTATCCCACCGCGGCCCTTACGCGCAAGACGTTTGACCTGGCGCTCGCGAACAACGCGGCGGCGCTCTTTCTCTACGCGACCAACGGCACCATCAACACTGTTTCGGACTTTATGGTCAGCACCGGAGTGCTCTCTCTGCAGAGCTCGGTGGGCGGGCTCAGCGGGCCGGAGGGAATCGTCAGTGATCCCACCGGAAGCTTCGTTTATGTGGCCAACAGCGCAACCGGCCAGGTCCTGGCCTACACAGTGGGGAGCGCTGGAGCGCTCAGTCTCATCGCCGCCTATGACACTGAGAACCCGGCCAATCCAGCAAGCGCGCCGGCCTATCTCGCGATCACGCAGTAGGGGGCGGTGGTGCGGCCCGCCCTTTTTCGACCTCTCCTTGACCCAAGAGAGGTCTCCGCGAGAATCGCGAGCGGCGGGAGAGGTGACCAGCTCTTGCGCTAGGTGAACGGGAGCGCTTTGGCGGGCTGCGGAAGCGCTTTCTGGCGCGCGCGGATCAGCAGGTCTCGCAATTTGGCCGGACTGACCGGCTTCTTGAACAACGCGCCCTCCAGTCCCTTCAGGCGGCTTCGCATGATGATGTGGTCGCGGTCGTAGTTATAGGCGGTCATCAGGATGACGGGCAGATGCGGCATCTCTTCCTTGATCCGAGTGTAGAACTCGTAGCCGTCCATCTCGGGCATCACGACGTCCGAGATGACCGCGTCGACGCGCACGTTGCGCAGGATGCCGAAGGCGGTGCTTGGGCGAATCGCGGTGTAGACTTGGCAGCGCTCGGCGCGCAGCACATCGGCGAGCGAGCTCACGACCGAGAGGTCGTCGTCGAGCACCATCACCGACATCCCGGCGAGCGGCCAGTCGCAGCCGTTCTTCGAAGCATCCGGTACCGTCGGGCGCTCTTCGCCCTCGCCGTTGCGTGGGGCGAGGTCGGCCATCTTCTTGCCCGCCAGGTAGTCGCGGGTCTCGTAGATGCCCTTGCGGGTCATCTCGTCGAGCCGGCGCACGATGCCTTGGACGCGCCGGATGCCGCTGCGGATCGAATCCAGGCGCTCATGCTCGACCACCAGTTCGGCGTCCGAAAGATGGGCTTCGACGCAGCGCGCCAGCAGGTCGAGGTTATTAGTGATGGCCTCCAGCGGATTGTAGATCTCGTGGGCGAGACTGACCGCGATCTCGCCAGCGGTCGCGAGCTGCTCGCGATGGCGCATCATGCGGATGTCGCGGGCGAAGCCGATCGAGCCGGCCGGGCTGCCGTCCTTTTCGTAGATGATCGATCCCGAGATGGCGACCGGGATGAGGGCTCCGTCTTTGCTGCGGAGCACGGTCTCGAAATTCGAGATGCGCCCGGAATCCTCGCTCGCGGCGCGCATCGCCTTCATCACGCGGCGTGCTTCCTCGGGCGAGGGATAGATAACGGTGACTTTTTGGCCGACGATTTCTTCGGCGGAGTAATGCAGGTTTTTGCGCGCTCCGTCATTGTAAAAAATAATCGTGCCGTCACGGTCGACCGCGATGATGATGTCGGGGGAGCTTTCGACTAGGCTTTGAAGATAATTGTGATCCAATGATGACAACATGATGGGTTGCCGCGGAAGTTCAATCCCTCTCCGCCAGGACGCGGCACGCCGGGCGGCAGGTCTGAGGTTTCATGTTTCGATCAGCGCGAGGCGGTATGTTCCGCGGCGCGCGGCCGAGATTTGGGCGGCGCGGCCTCATGGTGGTACTTACCTAATATAACCTCGATCGGTGTTCCGGAGCGGATCTCGCGCGGCTTGGCCATTCTGAGCTTGAAAATCATCTCCCCCCCTCTCTACACCACATCACGACCGCGGCTTACGCGTCATCCTAATCGCGGAGTTCTGGGTCGTGGGAGCCATCCCAGACCTGTTGGTTAGTCTATCCCGCGCGGAAGTGCAATGCACCTGTCCGTAGGAAATGAACACCCATCAGAGGTGGATAAACCTCCAAAACAGTATGATAAACGTCCAAGGAGTGCCGGAATTGGACATCGGAGCGGCGATAGACCAGATTGGAAGGGGGAAGGCGAGGCACAATCGAAGTCCTCGGCCGCCTCGCGGCTATGACAGGCCGCTGCAATCGGCAGTCGCTCACTCTGCGCAAAAATATTGGTCGCATGCACGCCGCTTAGATGCAAACTTGTATCCATGCTATATTGCGACCGTATAAACTATGGTCGGGTCCCTGCGGCGGCGGCGTGCGGATAGTGAGCGGGCGTAGGCCGCCGTCGGGCATATCGTGGCGAAATGCAGCGGGGGCCTCGACGCCCTGAATAGGAGAGGTGCCTGGCGCTCGACTGCCAGGGCAGCCGTTCGGTTGCCATAGCCTCGCGCTTACACTTACAATTTGTGCCGGAGAGCATTTTAAATGGCGGAACCTCTTAGCTTCGAAGCGCTCGCAA
>CAVQVD010000004.1:0-253696 GCA_963717045.1 uncultured delta proteobacterium
TGCGGACAATCTTTTCTATCTTCAAGGTCACGTCGGAACGTCTCGGTTAAACGCAACGAGCGGACCATCCGTAACTACTGCGCAGATGGGATGTTACAGGCGGGAATGCTGCTGATTTTTCGGCAAATGCTGAACTGTCAGCAAAATCCGGCGAAGTCAGAGCAACCGAATCTTGTTCCGCGTTGGCTTTGGCTTCTAAGCGCGAGCAGCGAAAGGCATGAGGCGTAGTTGTGAGTTTAGTTCGCGGGGGGTTGGACTGTCCTGAAGCGATGCTTGTCGATACCGAAGCTGCGGATCTTTGATTCAAGCGTCTGCCGCGGAATTCCCAGTTTGGCGGCCGCACCCGAGGGACCCGCGATGCGACCGTTGCTTTTCGCTAACGCAGCTTCAATCAGTTCTTTTTCGTGGGCGACCACGGTAGCTATTAACGGAACCTCAGGACTGGGCGGCCGACGCGATGTCCGCTTCAGCCACGTTTCATCAATCGAGAACGTATCGCCATCACAGAGCACCACGGCCCGCTCAATGACGTTCTGCAGCTCGCGAACGTTCCCCGGCCAGTCATAAGTTTCAAACAGTTTGAGAGTTTTCTTGCTTATCGCCCTGAATTTCTTGCCGGCTTTTTTGGCATAGCGATCGATCAAGTACTCAACCAGTAGAGGAATGTCGTCGACCCGCTCACGGAGTGGAGGCATGCGGATCGGAAATACGTTCAATCGGTAGAAGAGGTCTTGTCGGGCCTCCGCGCCGCGAGCGAACCTGACAAGGTCGCCCTCATCGCAGCTATGCGAAATCTGCTCGCGGCGGTCTGAAACGTGGCTACTCGCCGCCGATCCTTCGTCCCGCCCGTTTTTCCAATCCGCGCGACCGCCAGCGCAATTCTTGACGCACTCCACGGTATCTAGCGCAGCGAACGCCACGAATGAGAGCGGCAGCGAAGCGGAGATCGCAGGCGGAGTTGGGGGCCGGAGTGGGGCCGCGACGCGGAGTTTACGGCGTCATTCTCCCCACTTGCCGGCGCATCAGGTCATGAAAATCAAACTGATTGTCTTTGGCGCGCTTTTGGTTGCGACCCTCGAGTTGGCGGGATGCTCCGACACACGGCGGGGTTACGGAGACTACGGCTATCCCTCGTACTGGGGCTATGGCGGATATCACGAGGGCCTATTCGGCGGCGAACGCTTCCGCGGATTCCATGGTGATGGGTTCCACGGTGACAGATTCCACGGCGGCGAATTCCATGGTGACGGATTCCATGGTAGTGGGTACCACGGTGGCGGTCATCATTAATCCTGTCTGAAGATCAATGCTCAGCACTCCCGCGTTGTGCGTTTGTGGCACTCTTTGTTGGATTGATAAGTGGATTTGATGCTGTCATCTGACTGTTTACAGATCTGTACCGGCAGTTCGAATTCACCTTCTCCACCATCCAGTCCGTCAGTTTTGGTCCTTACCGGAGAATCACCCTGAAAGCGCGCGTGTGCGCGCGATTTCCTAAGTCGTTACTGAAAATGTCACCCGCAGACAGACGTACACTTAGGCTGCACCCTATAGCGGCGAGGGGTTGCGGATACCGAACACCTCGGATCAGGCTCAGGCCTCCCGATACGGCATTGGCTGATCGTGCGGGGCACTGACGGACGGGTACGCGCCTTCACAATATCTGCCGCCATCGTGGAAGTCCGCTGGTCGCCGAGCCGGGCGGCAATCAAAAAGGCGTGCCGGCACAACCGCAATCGCGCTCGTCGCTGGCATCGCAGTTCGCTCAATTCTGCGTTTTTCTCGCCGATGATTGGACGTGATATCCTTGCGTCGGTAACCCGTTCATCATGCCAAATTCCACACTTGAAATGCGGCGCGACCAGATGTTCCCGGTGCTGGAGTCGAATGAGGTCGAACGTCTGCGGCGGTTCGGCACGGTCGTCGCCTATGCCGAAGGGGATTCGCTCTTTCGGGCCGGCGAAATCGGTTTGGGGATGTTCATCATCCTGAAGGGCAACGTGGCGGTGAGCCGCAAGAACGCGCTGGGCCATCCGCAGTTGATCGTCGAGGAAGGAGCGGGCGCATTCCTGGCGGAACTCAACCAACTCTCGGGCCGTCCTGCGCTGGTCGACGCCCACGCCAAGTCGGCCGTCGAGGCGTTGGTGGTCCCGGCCGAGAGGCTGCGGGCCCTGCTCATCGCGGAGGCCGAGTTGGGCGAGCAGATTATGCGCGCGCTGATCCTGCGGCGCGTCGGCCTAATCGAAGAGGGCGCTGGCCCGATCATCGTCGGACGCGGCGCGCAGGCGAGAGTTCTTCGCATGCAGGGTTTTCTGGCCCGCAACGGCCAGCCGTATCACCATCTCGATCCCGATATCGACGAAGTGGCGCGCGCACTGATCGAGCATTTTCACGTCACCGAGGCGGAGCTGCCGATCGTGATCTGTCCAGACGGGCAGCTGCTGCGGGATCCTTCCGAACGCGAGCTGGCGCGCAATATCGGTATGGTGGCCCGGATCGATCCGGATCGGGTCTATGACGTTGCGATCGTCGGAGCCGGCCCAGCCGGATTGGCGACCGCGGTCTATGCTGCATCCGAGGGTCTATCGGTCCTGGTCCTGGACAGCCGCGCCTTCGGCGGCCAGGCTGGCGCATCGGCGCGGATCGAGAACTATCTCGGCTTTCCGACCGGCATCAGCGGCATGGCATTGATGGGAAGGGCTCATAGCCAGGTCCAGAAATTCGGCGCCACCGTGGCTATCCCGGATGAAGTGGTCTCGCTGGAGAGTGCGCCCGACCGCGACCATGGCCGGTTCCTGCTGGCCCTCCGGGGAGAGGAACCAGCGAGCGCCCGTTCCGTGGTTATCGCCAGCGGAGTCCGCTATCACCGTCCCGCCATCGATAATCTCGACGCCTTCGAGGGCACCAGCGTCCATTACTGGGCATCGCCACTGGAGCGGAACCTCTGCGACGCTCAGGAGGTCGTCGTGGTCGGCGGCGGCAACTCGGCCGGCCAGGCGGTTGTCTATCTGGCCGCCAAGGTCGCCAAACTATGGCTGATAGTGCGCGGTCCGGGGCTGGAGGCCTCGATGTCGAGCTACCTGATCGAGCGTATCGCCGCACGGCCGAATGTCGAGTTGGTCGTAGATAGCGAGGTCATCGCGCTCGAGGGCAAGGACGGCATCCTCGAGGCGGCACGCTGGCGCCATCGCCGCTCGGGCGAGGAGACGCGGCGGAATATCCGCCATCTGTTCCTGTTCATCGGTGCGGACCCCAACACTTCCTGGTTGTCGCACTGCGACATAGCGCTGGACAACAAGGGCTTTGTGCGCACCGGCACTGAACTGGGAATCGATCGGCCGCCGCTCGCGACCAGCCGCAGCGGCGTGTTCGCAGTGGGCGATGTCCGCGCCGGTTCGGTCAAGCGCGTGGCTGCCGCCGTCGGCGAAGGCGCCCAGGTGGTAGCCGCGCTTCATGCCTATCTGGCCGCAGCGGAGGATCGGCCGATCTCGTAAGCCGGGCGGCCCCAAATGCTAATGGGCCGCGCCTCTGGCTTTGCCGATCTAGAAACGCCGGATGAAAAACGCCAGCGGCAGGCGAGCGAGTACCACCAGGCCCAGCAGGTGAAAACAACCCATGAAGGCCAGCATGGCTGCCTTAGCGGAGCGGAGGACCTGCCTTTTGCCGCGGGCTTAGCGACCGCTACGCCTGCATTCAGGACGCCCGGCCGGCGTCCCTACTTACTACTTGGTCCATTCTCGCATTGACGGCGAAGCGATGACGCCCGAACGCTACATCGGAACGTTTATTCTGCTTGTCGCCGCTGGCAATCAGACCACAAGGAACTCCCTCTCAGGCGGATTTCTCGCGCTCGCGGATCATCCCGCTGAGAAGCGACGTTAATCGCGGATCCAACTTTACTTGGCAGTGCGGCTTCTGAGATAGTGCGTTGGGTCAGCCCCATGATGCATATGAGGCGGACTGCAGTCGAACACGCGCAAATCGGCGATCAGTCGATCAGCACTTCTGTCTCGGAGCGCGACTCGCCGAAACGCAGATCCGCACGTTCTATGAAGAGTTCCTTCGCCGATATCCCGAAGCGCAACCGTGCGGTCCTGTTCAACGAATGCGGTCGAACTCGTTGTTGGTTATAAGTCGATTCCGACCCGCCTTCACCGTTGTCCAAAACGCGTCGTCGTGATCGTCATCACAAGAAAACTACGCGGTCAGATTCCAGCTAGCATGCGGGAACGCGTCATCCAGGAGCGTCTTTGTTGGCATTCTCGGCCTGAATGTCAGGCATGATTTGGACATCGAGCCAGCAACGCGTGGAGAGAACCACCCACACAGCGTCGAATGACACCGTTATTCGTCCCTCTCTGGTTCGGTTGGGCGACCAAAACGGGCCACAAAGGCGGCCATTCCAATTTTTGTCGCGAGAGAATTTTCAGCAGAGACAGCTGTGGCCTGGGCTTGGAATGGGGAAGAGTTCTGAGATTCTCTATACAATCCGATCCTTTGATGTTCCATAGGCCAACTGAGGCATTAAACCGATGAACGCAAAAGGTGCCAGAATGCGGTTTAGCTTAAGCTCAATCGCGATCCTGAGTTTGTTTGTGGCAGGCCTTCTCTTGGTTGCGACGCGCACCGCCGGTGCGGCAACCGCTACCGCTACAATCAATTCTGTTAGCGCCACAGGCGTCGGCGCGCCCTTGGGAACGGTAACTTTTATAGACAGCGCCCAAGGCATAGTGATCACGCCCAAGCTCACCGGGTTGCCGACCGGAGAGCACGGGTTTCATATTCATGACAAAGGCGACTGCGGGCCGGGGATGAATCAAGGCAAACCGGCCGCAGGCTTTGCTGCCGGCGGCCACTACGATCCTGACCACACCAAAAAGCATCTGGGACCGCTCAGTACCGACGGCCATCGCGGCGACCTGCCGGTGCTGGTGGTTGATAGTCGGGGTGATGCGACCGAGGCTGTCACCGCTCCCCATCTTACTGTGGAGCAGATTCGCGGGCGCTCGATCATGATCCATGCTGGCGGCGATAATTACTCCGACACTCCGGTGCCGCTGGGTGGCGGCGGCGCGCGCATCGCCTGCGGCGTGATCCATTGATACGAGGGTGCAATACGTGCTGCATAGAAGACACGCTTGCGATCGCCGCGCCCAGTGCGGTCGCCAGCCCGAATCGTCGGACCGCGTTACGCCGGCCGCCGCAGCGACACCATTGTTGAACGCAGATAGATGAGCAGGGAGCCACCGGCGCGCACAACGTTCAGTCCGAGTTCCATCCGCGTGGGCGCCCAGAGCAACAGAAAGCCGTATGCGATCTCGAAGGGTGGCAGAGCGAGCGCGAGCGGGCTGATGAAAGTTCCCGGCAGAACGTAGACGGCGAAGTAGAAGCGGTAGCTCGCGGCAGCCTCGACGAGCGCGCTGAGTACTCCGGCGTGCGCCGTGCGATTGACGAGCTCGTCCAGCTGCTCGTTCTCAAAAATGATATTTAGAAGGTACATCTATTTTGCCGCACAAAATGGAAAGGACCGCCCGCGATTATGCGGGCGGTCCTCCCGACGGTCTCAGCGATTAATTACTTGGGTTGCGGTACGATTCGGAGATAGGGTCGCGGTGCCTTCCAGCCTTGCGGATACACCTTCTTGGCCTCTTCGTCGGAGACCGAACCAGCGATAATCACGTCCTCGCCCGGCTTCCAATTGACCGGCGTCGCTACCTTGTGCTTCGCCGTCAATTGCAGCGAGTCGACTACCCGCAGAACCTCGTCGAAATTGCGCCCGGTCGTCATCGGATAGACCAGGATAAGCTTGATCTTCTTATCTGGACCGACCACAAAAACATTGCGGACCGTGAGATTATCGGCTGGCGTGCGTGTTGACGCGTCACCGGAGGCACTGGCCGGCAGCATGCCATAGAGCTTCGCAACATTGAGGTCGGAGTCGCCGATTATCGGGTAATTTGGGGCGGTCCCCTGAGTCTCTTTAATGTCGCTGGCCCATTTCGAATGGTTGTCGACCGCGTCCACGCTCAGGCCGATGATTTTGACGTTCCGCTTGTCGAACTCGGGCTTGATCCGGGCCATGTAGCCGAGCTCCGTGGTGCAGACCGGGGTGAAATCCTTCGGATGCGAAAACAGGACGGCCCATGAATCTCCTATCCATTCGTGAAAGCGAATCTTTCCCGCGGTCGTTTCAGCCGTGAAGTCCGGGGCTGTATCGTTAATTTGTAGAGACAATTGCACACCTCATTGGCTAGCTTGATTTCGGATCTATTTTTTCAGTATGGGCAACGCAGTGCATCTTCCAGCTTGTAATCTAAAGTCAACAGATTTCCGATCACCCCCTCCGTTCGCATACGAGCGCGTCCCGCACCACGGCGTTGATTTGAACGCCTCCGTTGCTACCTAGTCAGAACAGATACTTCCTGAGTGACATTGTTGCCATAGCCCAGACGATTCCACTCAGACTTTTCGGGCTGGACGCGGCCATCGGGATCGCTCGCGCGAGAGCGAATCCTGGTCGTTCCCGGCCGTTTGACGCGCGTGATCAGCTCCCACCCCTGCCAGGTATGCCGATTCTGCTCACCACAAAGCGTGCCTGCCGCCACCGATTGTCGTCGATGCTGACCTCAACGCGGGCTATCGGTGCCGAGCCTGACCAGGCCACTCCTCGAATAGCGAGTTCGCCGCGCTCGATTTCCTGATCCGCTTCCGGCTCCGTGATGAGGCTTCGTACACGCTGCAGCGTAACTGGCTCTCGTATCGTCTTCCCGTCATGCTGCCACTCATAGAAGTAGGTATCGACCTGGTAATGGCCGGCGAATCGTTTGTCAATCAGCTCTATCTCGGTTAGCCATTTGACCGATGCCACAGCGTACCAGCTGGGCACAGTGACACGTAGCGGAAGCCCGTGTTGAATCGGAAGCGGCTCTCCGTTCATGGCATATGCCAGCAGGATCTCGGAATTCCTCGCTTGATCGAGGCTCAGGCTCCGCTCGAACTGGATTGTTTCCGTTCTTGCCGGCACCCTCCCGCAGTCGGCACCCTTGAAGAACACTTCACAAGCCCCCGCTTTGATGCCCGCGCGGTCGACCACTTCGACCAGCGGAACGCCGATCTACTCGGCGGTGCTCACCGCTCCTAGTTCCCATTTCTCGCCGTCGATCGGCGGCTCGAGCACGGTGAGCAGGCCTTAACTATGATCCGGCCATGGATTGGGTCCGGAATTTCCACGCTAAGCTGAGATTTCCATTTTGAATTCTGATTCACAGTGGCACCAACACCGAGGGGCCTGCAAACGCGAAGTCCGAGCTCGGTTTTGAGTCCAAGGGGCTTTCCTGTGCCTTCTCAAAACCTTGTATCTGCAAATCGGCGTATGAAGATAGTGGCGGGCGCGGCAGACCGTTAAAACCTGGGTCGGCAGAGACCGTGGTTTAGCCAGGATCGTCGCGTCCGCTAATTCAAGCGTCCACAACTCGAACAGTTGACAGGGCCGCGCGCAAGGCACGAGCCCGCATGTACAAGGACGGGTAGGATGGGCAGTGAGGAGCAGGGTGATGGATAAAGATGTGTATGTTGGGATCGATGTGAGCAAGACCGAGCTGGTGGTGGCAGTGCGTCCCAGCAGCGAGAGCTTCACGTTGGCCTACCATCGGGCCGGGCTCAAGCAGTCGGTGGGTCGTTTGGGCGAGCTTAAGCCCAAGCAGGTGGTGGTCGAAGCGACCGGCGGATTGCAACGACAGGTGGTGGCGGCGCTGTGGACCGGCGGGATTGCGGTGGCAGCCGTCAATCCGAGCTGGGTGCGGAGTTACGCGCGGGGTGGCGGACTATTGGCGAAGACCGACCGCATCGATGCCAGGTTGCTCGCGCTGTTCGCGCAACGCGAGCAACCCGTGCCGCGGCCGCCGCTGGATGCCGAGACCCAGGCGCTACAGGAATTGGCGACCAGGCGCGACCAATTGCTCGAGATGCGCGTGGCGGAGCAGCAGCGACTTAAGCGCTCCAGCGCGCAGGTGCGTAAAGAGTTGCGCCAGCATATCGCTTACCTGGAGGGCCGTATCACCCAGATCGACGATGACATCGACAAGACCGTGCGGCGCTCGGAGGCCTGGCGCCGCAAGAGCGAGGTGCTGCGCAGCTTTCCGGGGGTGGGCAAGGTGTTCTGCACCACGGTGCTGTCCAAGTTGCCGGAATTGGGCACGCTCAGCGGCAAAGCCGCCGCCGCCCTGGTCGGAATCGCTCCGTTCCCCGATGACAGCGGCGCCCGGCGCGGCCGCCGGGTCATCCGGGGCGGACGCTATCCGGTCCGCAGCAAGCTTTACATGTGCGCGCTGAGTGCGATCCGCTTTAATCCGTTGCTCAAGCAGTTTTATGAACGGCTGCTTGCACGCGGCAAGCTCGAAAAAGTCGCGCTGGTGGCAGTGACGCGCAGGATCATCGTGATCCTCAACGCCATGCTCAAGACCAATACTACCTGGCGGCAACCATGCGCGGTTGCACTCGATAAAAATTAGACAGACCGCGCGCTGCCCACAAGTCCACAGGCGGGATGCTTCATTCGATCCCAGAGCCTGTGGACCCTCTGGGCAACGCGCCCTCCTCCACCTTCAACACAGTTGCTAATCCGCGCGCACGGAAACACGGGAGCTCGCCGGGACGGTTGGTTCGTAGCTGATTATTTCGAGGTGTGTCAGCCCTACCAGGGAGCGGCGTGATGAATTGTGGCGCGACTGCGGTGGACTTCGTATAGGAAGAGCGATCCCAGAACGGTCATATGACACTCTCCTTGAACCGCTGGACGCGGCGGCCGCGCGGTGCGTCACTCCGCGATCGCACCGAGCGGAGCGCGGATTAATTCTTCGAGCGCTCAATTTGAGCTGTTGTTGGCTCGTAGCAATCTGCGCCACCGCGGATCGTTCGCCCGCAGCCCAACAGGACTGACCATGCAGGTGAGCACATCCCTTCGACCGCTCTGCGGAATACTGGCCGAAAGCACCAGCTTGATTGCGAAGAAAGGACCGCCACGACTGTTTTGGCCTTCTGCCTGGTGCAGGCAGGTAGCGCGATACCGTGGCTTGAGAGATGTTGAAACCGAGCATCAGAAGCTCGCCATGGATCCGTGGCGCACCCCAGAGAAAGTTCTCACGGGCCATCTGTGCTATCAGATGGCGGACTTCACTGGAGACCCTCGGGCGCCCACCGCGCCAGCGGCTCGGGGATCGATATCGCCAAAGCGATGACCAACCCTCACGGCGCCAGCGCAAGACGGTCTCGGGCAGGACGATGATCAGGCTGTCGCGCCATTGGGGCCACCAGCGCGAGAACAAGATCCAAAACAGCCGATCCCAAGGGCGAAAGCACGGGCGACGAGTTCTGCTGCGCTCCAGCATGGCAATTTGATGGCGCAGCGCGATCCCTTCCAACAGCAGCGCAATTCGGGTTCGGGATTCGCTGCGAACGAGCGGCAGCGTTGCGCTTGTCGGCATCATCATAAAGGCAGGCGATCGCCATGCGTTCGAAACCACCAATGAATCCCGCGGATTAAGTTTTGAGAAGCCACAGGTATTCAGGGAGCTTTCTCTACTCGAAACGACTCGCCCAGGGCTTCGTTCCATACCATGAGCTAGCACCGGCCATTCAAGGCAGCGCTCATCAATGTGCCCCTGAGATGGAGAAGCTATACGAACCGTGGGTGCGATGCGTGTCGATGCAGACGACTGACCATTTGACGGTGTATTCGCCAGGCTTCAGCGAATCTAACTTTATGGAGAGTGTGCGGTCGTCAGGGCCCACGTCCGGCGGGCCCGCCGCCACATTACTGCCAGACTCGTCGAGCACCTCGAGCTTGGCAAGCAGGTGCTTTATGGGCGCATCGTATTTTATGGACACTTCGGAGGGGGATGCCGCCAGAGTCTGGCCGGCTGCGGGACTCTGCTCCTGCGGAAAGGCGCGCGCCGAAGCTTCTACCCCAGCTAAGGTCATGAACACAAAAACATAGCTAGCGAATAATATTCGCGTTCGTGGTTTCATTGCCCGAATCCTCACCCGATCGTTGAGACGGCGCTGGCGCTGGGGGTCTCCGGGCGGTCGGCGCTACCACGATATGTGCAGCTCGGCACTGCGTTTTTTTCGGTCGCGGTCATCGGACGGCAGTCGCTCGCCCGGACAGGGCTCAGTCAGCCAACGTTGTGCTACATCGTCATTCAGGCGAAGGAAAGTCACTGCTGAGACGTATATCGCTTGGCGAGATCCAGACAATCTATCGACCAAGAAGTCCCGATCGCATCGCGCACAACGGACCCGGAAGACCGACCGGCCGGATGTAAGTCTGAACAAGCGCGGTTCAAACTGGAATCACTGATGTTCTCCAACTTTGATAAAAGATGTTGAGGTCATTACGACGCCCTCCCCGTACAAAATAGGTTTCCTACGGCAAGCAGCCTTTGAAAAAAGCAGCGGGCCAAGAGACCTTTGCCGATTTCAGCAGAGTGAATCCCTAGTAGATGAGAACAGGCTGATCCATAGGGTGCCGGGATAGGCGGGGCGATGAGGTGCAAGCCAACCAGCGAGAGCGCAGCGGGCAGCGACGGCTCCATGACAGCTCTATCACCGCGTCGCGTCACCAGCCGGCAAGGAGCCACGCCCCTTCCACAGCAGCCACTGCGGCGAGCCGTGTCCTGAACCCGGGAATCCCTTCGCCCCGAAAACCAGCTTCATTTTGCATACCCGCTGAATGTAAGTTCGGTCGAACCAATACGATGGAGCCCATGGTGAGAACGGCAGTCGGGCCATCAGATCAGTCAATGGTCGTGGGCCAAGATGCAGCAATTTGCTGGTGATAGTCGGCGCGCGCGATATTCCTGCTCCTGCTCCACGTAATTTCTTAGCAGCTTGCGACAGTGACGCCGAGCAGTTATTTCCACGAATCTCGAGCGGCTTTTTTGAAGCTCCATCATCTGGGAATGCTCGCAATCGTGAATGTCAAAGCCGTCGATGAGTGAACGAACCTTAGCGCGGCTTCCACGTCGAAATAGGCCGCGATGGCTTCGTGATCTTCAGATGTTTTGGCGTTCTGGATGAAGGTGTCCATCGCCGGTTGGACTTCGGGCTCCGAGGCGGAGGCAGGCAACGCCAAACCAATGATCACGATCGGCGTCGCAGCCGAGAACATACTCGAGCGTTTCATACGCGTTCCTCGCGGGGAGAATCGAAAGAGCGTAAATATTATTAGCCAATAGTATGCCAGTGGGGTTAGGGTTGTCTCGCCTGTATACAAGCGTGGTCAGATCCACGATTGTTTCATGTTGACAACGGATAGCCTCATCTCAGTTCGATGCGTGCTGTGGCTATATTCCTCAATCGGGATGAAGATTGTCCCCATGTAGCATAATGGGGAAAGCGTCGTCTTCGGTTGAGCGGTAGATCGCCCCGGAACGGCCAGGCGGGTCATTCGACTGCGCGCAGTCTGAGCGTGCCGGACGCGCCGTTAAAGAATCCGAAAGTTGACGAGGAAGACGGCGCATCGCTGACCTGCACTCGCTGATGCACCGGGCGTGACCATGAATGCTCGCGGCATTCGCCGCCCGCTCGCCGCTGTCGGGTATGAACTCAACCCAGCCTGCGATCTCCGCTTCGGGCTCCTAAGTGGTGGCGTTTGCTGCGCTAGCACGACACGCCAGCCCAATCGGGCCGCTTCGCTGTGGCACGTCCTTGTATTTTGGCGAACAGTGACTTCAGCGTGACGGACCGCTTTCCGTTTCTACTGGCCGAGCACGCAGTCACACAGCTTGCAGCCAGGGCGCGACCACGTTTCATGGGGCGAGGGGCTGGGGCTCGGGTAGGGTAACTTTGCGGTTCCGGAGCTGCTAGCGCGGCGCAGTGCCCGGGTTGGCCCGCCGGTGAGGGTACGCCCGCCCGACATAGAAGGCAGCTACTTGGAATCAGCTCGAACTAGTTCGTCCGAAGAAATTCATTCTCAGGCGCTCGTCAGATCGCTGTTGAGGCCGTTACCCAAAATTACAATGTTATTACCGATGGCTTGATAGGCCGCAAACACCGCTAGGCTGAGTGCTGCAAAGATAAGCGCATATTCGGCCAATGTCTGCCCGCGCTGGCTTTCGCGAATCCAGATGTAAGACTTGCAGAATGAATCGCTGATACAGGTTCCCACAGGCTCTCTTATCTTGAGCATGGATTGATTTTAGCCACATGGTGGCTATAGATGTCAATCAGAAGCTGAATGGCTATATAGGCTCATGTAAGCATGAATTAGTTGAAGAGTACTTAAGATTGAATACGTGGCGTTGAACAAGCCGCCTTTTGCACTCGGGGGTCGACTATTATGTCTTGTAGTGCCAAAGATGATGCTAGGAGATTGTGAAGATGGAAACGGCGAGGAAGATGCACATTCGCGCTCGTGAATCCGTGATTAGCACCATACGCGGCCAGTCGGTGACCGAGTACTCGCTCATCTTTGCGTCAATCGCAGTTTTTGCCTATGGAGTCTACGCGACAATGGGAAATGACATCGCTTCCGCGGGCTCGGGGCACTTTAAGTACCTAGTAATGCGTCGATTCAACGCATCATTGCCTTGGCGACTTCATCAAGATGCTCCAGCGAAGCCAGCGCGCAATCTAGTAGAGGTTCGGCTGATCCGTGGCGCTCGGCGGCAGCGAGGCGAGCAGCCTTCAGCTGGTGGTTGGTCTCGTCGCTGAGCGCCTCGAACGTCTGTAAGCGCCCGGCAAGCTCTCGGAGGACAGCCGGGGCTAAACCGACGATAGCCGCCTCCCAGCGTGTCGCGAGCGCGGGACATGTCTCCCCAAAGTAGCGCGGTATCTCGGCCGCCAGAAGCTCTTCCTTGTGCCGAATTGCCCCTTTGTCGGCCATGAAGGAAAGAGTATGACGCTTTCGCGCGTCGTGCGTCAGTCCTGTCCGCGGTGGGCAGCTGGATTTTTGAGGGTAACTTCGTGGCTAAAGCGATCAAATAGCACAGCAGTCCGACCATCGCCTCGTTGCGGTTTAGTAATGATTCGACTGCCGCCGACGGACCAGCGAACCTATAGGCTCGCTCTGCGCACGGAGCGCCCTTGCCGGCGGCGGGAATCAACGCCGTCAGACAATTGCACACGCCACTGAAGTATACCCTCGCGCAGGTGGTCGGGCTGGATCTCTAGAGTCTCGCATATGGATACAAACGCGAACGGCCCTTTAGCCCTGCGGTCCAGGATCCACGTCTCTGCTTCGCCGAAAAGCTTGCCGATGGGCCGGCTTGCGACTTTCAGCATAGGTCTGGAGACAGCGCAGCGCGTCTTGTAGCACCGCCAACATCAGACGCTTCAGGGCATTCGTTTCGGGATACCGGGTGCGAACACCATCGATAATACTGCGCCGGTGTCAGCACATCCGGAATCGTCAACCGAGCGAGCGAACTTTCCTCTAAGTTGTGCATTGTGAGGCTATCGATGTGCGCCGCAAATACGACAGCAGACACTCGAATTAATGTAATGGCAGAGTCTACAAACCCACATGACGGTGGCTCCTAGATTAAGAGGGCGCTTGTGAGGAACCGCCCCTGATCCACGCCGGTTCCTTTCGCGCACCGCTTGGGGAGACTCGGGCGTCGGACAAGCCGTGCGAGTCACCTATCGACCGTTTAAAGATGTCATATTTACTTTATCTAGTCAATAAGGCTCAAATACGGCTTCTGCCGTCTCAGCTGCTCATACGTGCGGCATTCGAACCGGCCCTGGAGAACTTTCTCTGGGGTGCGCCACGAATCCACGGTGAGCTTCTCATGCTCGGGTACAGGGTTTCCCAAGCCATCGTCTCGCGCTATCTGCTTGCACCAGCCAGACGGCCAACCCAGTCGTGGCGGAGCTTCTTGCGCAATCAAGCCAATGCGTTTGGCCAGTATTCTGAGACGCGCTCGCGGGGATGCGCGGGCCTGCGGTTCGCCCCTACTGGGCCAAGCTGATGCGATCCGCGACTGCAAAGGTTGCGACGGTCAGTGTTGAGCTCAGGCGTGGCCTCAGCCGCCAACCGTCCGCCCCCAACGCTCGAAGAATCGGTCTGCGGTCCGCCCGGCGCGAGCTAGCCGCGATGCACCGAGTGCCTCGGCTCGCCGCAGTATATGGTGGCCTCCAGCAACCGCGCAGCAATCCTCCGCCCATCGCCGTTGCGGTGCGAAGCCCACCCTCCGAAGCTCGGGCCTCACCAAGATCGCGATCACGCGCGAATCAGCCTGTTGCTTTTTTGGTGGACCAGGTTTTGAGAAGCCACAACCTTCCAAATGGGTGTCGATCGGCGCATACGGCAGCAGCGTCGCGCCACCGTCCGATTCGCCGCTTTCGCCGAGTACGTTGCCCGACTGTGCCACATCCCGTCGGAGGTGGCCCTGAGGCCGACGTCCTCAAAATACTTTGCCATGAACCGGTTTGCGGCACCGCCTCCACCGGTTGGACTGTGAATGCCTGTGAGCTTGAACAGCAGTTGCTGCAAGCCGGTTAATCTGAGCGCAGGCTGCTTCATACCACTTTTGTTGCTCGGGCGAGAAAGGCGCTTGAATAGCGGGTTCCATACGTCAACTCTTTAGACTTCGCTGGCAACAAACTGCTCGGTGAAGATGTTCTTTGGCGCAATACCCAATCGACACAGATGGTCATGCGCGGCCGCAATCATCGCTGGTGGGCCACAGAGATAGGCTACTGTGTCAGGATGGCTGACATCGTCCGCCGTTATTGCTTGCACCGGATTGCCGATCCGTACCGCGGCAGACGGCTCTCCGCGGCCAATTGATATCCGCGCTTGTAGCGACGGCAACCAAAATTGCCGGCGCTCAATCTCGTCGCAAAAGAATAGTCCCGCCCTCGTCGCGCAGCCAAAACTCAGGAGAATCTGAGGTTTTCTCCCGGGGATGGCGCGCAGTACGTCCAGCATCGACATCAAAGGGGCGAGACCGGTACCGCCTGCAATCAGTATGTGAGGTGCTCTGACTTTCTCGCGCAACAGGAAAGAGCCAAAGGGCCCGGCTATTTCCAGCACGTCATCGATTGCGGCACGTTCAGTCACATAGGTGGACATGAGTCCGTTGGGAAGCAATCGGATCAGCAGTTCAATACGTGGCAAGTATCCAGGTGGACTCGCCATAGAATAGCGTCGCGCTTTACCAGTGCCGGGCACGGTCACTTGGATGAACTGTCCAGGTTTGAAGTCCAGCCAACACCCTTCGGCGAGTTCGACATAAAGGCGAACAACATCCGCCGCGAGCAATTCTATCTTGTCGATGAACGCTTGGACTGTTTGTGCAGGCACGCCCCCAATATCGCTCGCATAGTCCAAGGCAAACGTGCAAGGGGAACGAACGTGTGTGGAACAGAGCAGCCGCCTACCTTGGGCTTTTTCGCTGGGCAGCAGCGATGTCGCGCGATCTTCACGCATCGGCGCATCGCCCTCGACCAGCTCCGCGACGCAGGTGCCGCAGCTGCCACTTTTGCATTGATATAAGATCGGCAAGTTCTGCGCGATCGCGCCTTCGAGCACCGACGTATCTGGCGACAATAGCGCTTCTCGTGCGCTGCCATCGGCAAATAAAAACGTCGCTGGCAGATCAACCTTGCGCATGCCGAGGCCTGCTATTTCCTTCCGCGGCTGAAAGAACGCGCGGTATTGATATCGTCGATTTTTTCGACAAAATAACCCAGCTTCTTGCCTTCTGAGAGACGCCGAATTCGGATACTGGAGGCTTTGATCGAACCATCGACGCCGCGGCCAGGTCTTGCAATGCCACGATTGTAGCGGGAGGCGAGTTTCCGCCAGGTGATCGGTGACACGTCGGTATCGACGAGTTGCTCATTGTCCCAGCCATGTCCATCGGCGTAAAAGTCCTGCGTGGCTTCGCGCGCGTACAGATCGCAGTCGTTAAATCCATTCAGGCACAGGGGACGATAGAAAGACTCAAACCGGTCATGAAAGGACTTACGCGCGTCCTCGGTGTTGCAATCACGAACCAAGACCTCCCAGTATTCGTAGGTATCGTCGGTAATCGGCACATACCACTCATATTGCGCGACATGCTCTTCTGGCCAATTCTCGACCATTAGCACGCCGGGGAGAAAAACGGACGTCCGATAGAGGCGGCTGTTCACTCCCTCCACCTTGAGTCCTAACATTTTGTTTTCGAGAATCGGCTCCCATTTATCGGTAAACAACCATTGCATCATGCCCTTTGGGCCTTCGCCCTCGATCGGCGTGATGCAGTCTGCTGAAGTTGGTCTGATGCCTAGTGGTAGTATCCAATCCTTGGCGTGGATGACGGGACAGTCCTTGTGAATCAGAATATGAGCGTTATCAAAGCCATTTTCGCAGGCAATGCGCCAGTTTGATTCTCCTGTTCTATGAATCCCCAGTGCGACGGCACCCTCATTAAGTAAACTCGGTGCTGGCGGCCACAGAGGATGTGCGAATTTGTCACTATTTTCCGGAAATCGAATGGGTAAATCTGATGACAGTGGCGGAATGTCTTGATCAGGAAACTCGTCATCCCGTACAAAAACGAAAATGAGACCCGCGACTTCTTCAACCGGGTAGGTCGTAACTCCTGTCGTGCCGATGAGTGGGTCGTCAGGATTGCCCACAATCGTTGCGAGTCTTCCCGACGCTAAATCATAGGTGAAGCCATGATACCAACAGGAAATCGTGGCCTTGGTCAGGCACATCGGCTTGGCAGACAATCGGACGCCGCGATGTGCGCACTGATCCTTCAACGCAAAGAGTTTTCCCTCCACACGGCGAAGCATGATTGGCACGCCACAAATCTGAATCCCTTCGACTGCACCTTCCGCAAGCTCTTCGCTGAAAAGCGCCGGGTACCAGTGGTTGATAAAGCCCCATTCGGCATCCTTATACGGTTGGTAAAGACTCTGCGTGCGCGCATCATTGGCCCGCTTGTCGCTGACGCGGTTGACCCGCTCTTTACTCCGGCGTTGAGGGGCGACTGTCTCGTTCATGGTTGCACTCCTTTTGCTGCTACGTAGCGCCGGCCGCCAGCGCCTGATGGCTGCCTTCTGGTTCTCACCGGCTCTTTCGGCAAACTCGGGCGGCGCGTGCCTTACCAGATCGGTCAGCTTTCAACCGGGATTTCCATTTTGGCCTTTCAACCCAGCATACCCATAGTGCGAATTCGCCCTGTATCGCAAGAAGTCGAGTGTTTTCTCCTGTGTCTAGTCAGAACCTAAACCCGGACGTACTGATGATGAAGCCCACCGAGGATTGGTATTGCTGCGATGCGGCCGATCTTCTGCGTCCGCCGAAAATCCGGAGCATCTTTATCCAATGAGAGATGCGTCCGGACCTGGTTGCAATAGGAAGCGTAATTCTTCAGAACGCGAACGCAACTGCGCTTCGTCGAACACAGGTGATCGAGAGATTCGCGCCGAATCGATCCGATGAGGCGCTCGACGTGGCCGTTCTGCCACGGTGAACGCGGCGCAGTCGGCTTCGGTGCCAGCGGATCACAGTCTCCGGCTGGACGATGATGATCGAGTCCAGGAGCGACGGGTACAGTCGATACAACCATACAAACAGCAAGCGATCGATGTTCCACAGTCTCATGCGTTTCGGGGACTTGCGTCGTAGAACTACCAGCTGTTGGCGCAGGAGGAGATTTTCGGCCTCAAGCCGCGCACGCCGCGTGAACCGTGACCGGATAGCAAGCAGCAGCTGAGTCAGAAACGTGACCATCGGCCGCTTGATTATCATTCGCCCACCCGCGCGGCATCCCGGTTAAGGTTTTCGGGAGACACAAGTCCGAAAGACCCCTCCGGATTCTGAAGATTCACCCTGTTCGCGCAGACCGCAACGATCGAGAACGGCTTCGTCCATCTGCCACGTGAGGCGCCGTGGCTTGCGGAGTACCTGCATGAGCTCTCGACCTTTCCGAACTCCAAGTTCGATGATCAGGTGGACTCTACTTCCCAGACTCTAGATTGGATCACGCAAGCATCGCAGTCGTCAGGCTTTATGAACTACATCAACCGAGAGTTGACCTTTGGACAGACATCGCGCCGGCCATACGGTCGTTGCAAAGGCCATGGGAATGGGACTCGCTATCGCGCGCTCGATCGTTGAGAACCATCGCGGCCGGCTGTGCGCGACGAGCAATTCTGGCGGCGGGGCAACCCTGGAATTCGAGCCGCCGGCGTAGCGTATCAAGAAAACCAAAAATGACCATTAAAAGCGGTCAAGAACCGTGAGGGTGGAAATGTCGCATCACATGCGCCAGAACGCTTAAGAAAGGAATCGAGGAAGTTCGGCGAGAAGATATCAGCCGGAGCGCTATCCGTTTAGTTCGTCGAGGAGCGCCTTGGCGTCTTTGAGGTCGGCGGTGTCGAAGCCCTCGGTGAACCAGTTGTAGATGTCGGCGAGTATCGCGCGCGCTTCGTCGAGCTTACCTTGCTTCGCGAGCAATCGCGCCAGACTGGTCGTCGCACGCAGCTCCCACATACTGGCGTTTTGCGTTCGAGCGATCTCGATCGCGCGGCGCAGAAAGCTTTCGGCTTCGACCAGGTTTCCTTGCGACAGGAGCGCCATGCCCGCGATTCGATGAAGCTCCGGCGCGAATTGGCGCTCGCCCGATTCTTCGCTTCGACGCAGCGCATCACGCACGACCTCCAACGCCTCATCGCAGCGCCCGATCGAATTCAACCCCGCCGCGAATTCTCCAAGGAACCACGGGCCCCCGAGCGCTGAACCGAGACCTTGCCAGGCCTCGAATCCGCGCTTGATGGCCTCAACTCCCCTCTTCCCCTCTCCACGCTGTACCGCAGCGCACCCCGCCAATATCTGCGCGAAGAACAGGTAAAAGGATAGCCCATGCTGGTCAGCCAACGAGGTCGCCGCTCGACAGCGTTCGATAGCCGCATCGGGTTCTCGCCGCAAAAGGTGTAACTGTCCCGAGTATATGGTGGCCATCGCCATCGCTCGCGGATGAGAGAGCGACTGGGCCACCCGGATGCAATCCAGGCTGGTCATCAGAGCCTGATCGGGATAGCCCCGATAGTGTTGAGTCCAGGCGGTGTAGGCCCTGGAGATCATCGCCGGATCGTCGACGAAGACCGGCGATGGTCGTGTCTCTGGCTTGCAAGCGTCGATCGCCAGCGCCAGACACTCGGAGGCGGTTTTGAGCTCCCCACACCAAAACGCAGTGTCACCTGCAGCAAAGTTCGCATAGGCAACATGGGAATCGTCCTTCGAGTCACGCACTGATGCGAGAAGCTGCTGCGCCAACGTGTCGGCGTCGCGGAGTTCCGCCCGCAGTAAGCGGAACACCCACAATCCCGATAGTGCTTCGAAGAGCGCCGTGGTGTCTCCGGCCAGACGACAAAGCTCGAGCGCGCGCGTGTAGTTCGCGCCGACCTCTGAAGAACCCTGCCCTTTGACCGCCATCAGGCTGGGCCCAATCAAAACTCGAAGACGAATCTCCTGGAGCCAGTTGGCGTGTTCGCCCGGCAGCTTCGAGATGAGGCCCAGGGCGGTCCCAAGCTGTGCGATGGCGCCATTGTCGGCGCCCTTGGCAGCCGCCTGCTCCCCCGCTCGGCACAGGTATTCGATGGCCTTTTCGAGGTTTCCGCCTCGGCGATACTGATGCGCCAGCTCCGCCAGATGATCGTCGAGGCGGTCGGCGTAAAGCGACTCGATCGCGGCCGCGGTCCGCTCATGGAGCGCGCGGCGCCGGTCGCTCAGGACTGAGTTGTACGCGACCTCCAAGGTTAGCGAGTGCTTGAAGGTGTACTCGGTGTCGGGCAGCGCGGGCTGCTCGTAGATGAATTCCCCAAGCTGCAAATCGCCGAGCATCCGCTCGAGTTCGTCGTCAGATTTGTCCGTCACTTTCTTGATCAACCCGAGCGGAAACTCCTTGCCCATCACGGCCAAGGTTTGCAGCAGGTCTTTTTCGTCGACTGGCAATCGATCGATACGCGAGGCGAGGATCACCTGCACCGTGGGCGGGATGTCCAGCTCGCTCAGCGGCCTGGTGAGCTTGACCGTTCCGTTGCGGACCAGCACGCCCTCGTCGAGGAGAACCTGCACCGTTTCCTCCATGAAGAAGGGATTGCCGTGGGTCTTCTCGAAAATCAGACGTTTGAGCGGTTGGAGTGAGGCCTCACTACCAAGAAGCGCACCGAGCAACTCTTCGGCGCTTTCCTGCCCGAGCGGGTCGAGCCGGAGACGGGCATAGTGAGTCCTGCTGCCCCATCCGTGACGATACTCGGGCCGGTAGTTGAGCAGGAGCAGCACCCGGGCGTTTCCAATCGCATCGGCGATCAGATCGAGCAACGCCTGGGTTTCGGCGTCGATCCAGTGCAGGTCCTCGAAGATCACGATCAGCGGCTGGTTGAGGCTCTCGCGCAAGAGGATGCGCTTGATGGTTTCCAGCGTGCGGCGCCGCCGCGCCTGCGCATCCATCTGGGCCGATTCGCCGGCCGCCTCCTCGACTCCAAGGAGCGCGAAGAGCAACTGCAACGCGTCCTCCAGTGCGCGGTCTAACGTGAGGACCTTTCCGGTGATCTTTTCACGGCGTTTGCGCGCGTCGTCCTCCGCCTCTATCTCGAAGTAGTTATTGAGCATTTCAATCACCGGCAAATAGGGCGACGCCTTGCCGTGCGAGACGGAGAACGTCTCCAGCACCAGGCATCCGCTCTGCGAGGTCGCCTTGAATTCGTGAAACAGGCGCGACTTGCCGAGCCCGGCCTCGCCGATCGCGACGACGATCTGCCCGCGCCCCTGCTTGACCAGCTCCAGGGCGCGGCGCACCGCGTCCATCTCGCGCTCGCGCCCCACGAACTTGGTGAGCCCGCGCCCCGCGGCGCGCTGCAGCCGGGTCCTGAGCGGTCCAACCCCTGTCGCCTCGTAAACGTTAACCGGCCCACTGACGCCTTTGACGCGAACCGGCCCCAACGCCCTGAACGCGAAGTAACCCTGGCACAATCGATGGGTCGTCTCACTGGTCACCACCGAGCCCGGGTCGGCCAGCGTTTGCATGCGCGAGGCGAGATTCGCGGTATGGCCGATCGGCGTATACTCGACCTGTCCCGCGCCGGTTTGTATCGGTCGCACCACCACCTCGCCGGTGTTGAGCCCAATCCGGATTTGAAGTGGAGCGCGGCCCTCAGCGCGGAGCTGGTTGGTCAACCGCCTTATATCGTGCTGCATGCGAAGCGCGGTCAACACGGCGCGCTGCGGATGGTCCTCATGGGCGATCGGGGCGCCGAAGAGCGCAAAGACGCCGTCACCGGTCGACTGCACGACGTAACCGCCGTAGCGATTGACCGCATCGATCATCATCTTGAGCGCAGGATCTATGATCGCGCGGGCCTCCTCCGGGTCGAGATCCTCCATCAGTTCGGTCGATCCCTTGATGTCAACGAATAGCGCGGTGACCAGCTTGCGCTCGCCTTCCAGTACATCCTCGGCTTCCGCAGAGACGCTGACGCCGATCGCCGAAGCCGACACGACCCGCGCCGCCGGCTGACCGGAGCTGGATGCCTCAACGCTTCCGAGAGTCTGGCTCAGGGCGGCACCGCATCCGTTGCAGAACCTGGCGCCCGCGCGATTGGAGGCCCCGCATGAGGGACAGCCCTGCGCCAAAGCGGTGCCGCAAGCGTCGCAAAACTTCGCGCCCTCGAAGTTCTCTGCGCCGCAGCCTGAGCAGTTCATCAACTTAGCCGGAGATTCTGAGAGCTGCCGAGACGGCTCCCGGCAATGCGATTCGCTCTATTCTCAAGCGTTCGACCCTGGCCCCTTATCGCATGGAACACTACCACCAGCACGATCGCAGCGCCTATCGCTGCGACCAGAATGCTCGGCAGATTGACACCCGTAACCCGGCAAGGCCGAGCGCCTGGAAGATCGCGCCAACGACAAACGCGCCAACGATTCCCAGCAGGATGTCCCGCACCAGCCCTTCACCCGAGCGATTCACGATTTTGCTGCCGACGAAACCCGCCGACGAGTCCGACAATCCGCCATGCCAGAATACTCATATAGGTTCTCCTTCGAGCTTAGAATCGTGGGAAAAGGTCAACCGGCATACCGGTCATTCGTTCAGTTGGTCGAGCAGCGCCTTGGCGTCTTTCAGGTCGGCGATGTCGAAACCCTCGCTGAACCAGTTGTGGATTTCGATCAGCATCGCGCGCGCCTCACCGCAACGGCCGCTGTCGCCGAGCAGGCGTGCGAGGCCGGTCGCCGCGCGCAACTCCCACATCCTGGCGCCCTGCGTTCGAGCGATCTCGATCCCGCGGCGCAAAAAGCTTTCGGCTTCGGCCAGGTTCCCTTGCGTCAGCAGCGCCATGCCCGCGATTCGATGAAGCTCCGGCGCGAATTGTCGCTCACCCGATTCCTCGCTCCGGGAGAGCGCATCATGCACGACCTCCAACGCCTCATCGTAACGCCCGATCGAACTCAACCCCGTCGCGAATTCTCCGAGGAACCATGGAAGCGCAAGTCCTGAGTCGAGATTTCGCCAGGCTTCGATTCCGCGGTTGAGGCACTCAACCGCTTTTGCTTCCGCGCCGTGCTGGATTGCAGCGCACCCCGCCAGGATCTCCGCCAGCGCCTGATAAAACGGAAGTCCATGTTCGTCGGCCAATGACCTCAATGCCCTACTGTGTTCGACCACCGCATCGGGTTCTCGTCGGAAAAGGTGCAGGTGTCCCGCGAATTGAGTGGCCATGGCCAGTGTCCGCGGAGACTGCATACGCGCCGCCAGCTGCATGCAGTCCTTGACGACAGCCAGCGCCTGGTCCGGGTAACCCCGATGGTACTGAGTCCAAGCCGCGTAGGCTCTTGCATACACTACAGGGTCGTCAACGAAGACTTGATACAGGCGCTGCCCCGGGTCGCATGCGGCGATCGACCGAGCCAGCCGTTGGTAGGCGTCTTCGAAATGCCCGCGCCAGAATGCAGTATTACCCGCAGCAAAATTCGCAAAGGCAAGATGGGGATCGTCCCCGGATTTATCCGCCAACGCGAGGAGCTGCTGTACCAACGCGTCAGCCTCGCGATGTTCCGCACGCACCAGGTGGAAGGTCCACAATCCCGATAGTGCCGCGAAGAGTGCCGAAGTATCTCCCGCCCGCTGGCAAAGCTCGAGCGCGCGCGTGTAGTTCGCGAATGTTTCAGGGGAACCCAGACCCTTGACCGCCATCAGGCTCGGCCCAATCAAAATTCGCAATCGAGTTTCCTGGACCCGGTTGCCGTGTTCGTCCGGTAACTTCGATATCAGCTCTAGGGCCGTCCCGAGCTGCGCGACGGCGCCGTGATCGGCACCCTTCGCAGCCGCCTGCTCTCCGGCGCGGCACAGGTATTCGATGGCCTTTTCGAGGTTTCCGCCTCGGCGATACTGATGCGCCAGCTCCGCCAGATGATCGTCGAGGCGGTCGGCGTAAAGCGACTCGATCGCGGCTGCAATTCGTTCATGGAGCACACGGCGCCGTTCATTCAGGACCGAACTATAGGCGACTTCCAGAGTCAGTGCGTGCTTGAAGCTGTACTCGACGTCGGGCAACGCCGGCTGCTCGTAGATGAACTCGCCGAGCTGCAAGTCGCTCAGCATCCGCTCCAGCTCGTCGCGCGGATTGCCGGTCACCTTCTCGATCAGTCCCAGGGGAAACTCCTTGCCGATCACCGCCAGCGTCTGCAGAAGCTCTTTCTCGTCGTTGGGCAAGCGATCGATCCGCGAGGACAGAATCGCATGCACCGTGGGCGGGATGCGCAGTTCGTCCAGCGACTTGGTCAGCTTGATCGCGCCGTTGCGGACCAGAGCGCCCTCGTCGACGAGCACCTGCACGGTCTCTTCCATGAAGAACGGATTGCCCTCGGTCCGCTCGATGATCAGCCGCTTCAGCGGTTCCAACGCGGCATCGCCGCCGAGCAACCCTGCCAGCATCAACTCGGCGCTCTCGCGTCCCAGCGGATCGAGCCGGAGCTGGGCGTAGTGAGTCCGGCTTCCCCAGTTGTGCTGGTACTCGAGGCGATAGTTCACCAGCAACAGCACGCGGGCGTGGGCGATCGCGTCGGCCAGCAGGTCGAGAAACGCCTGCGTCTCGGCATCGACCCAGTGGAGGTCTTCAAAGGTCACTATCAATGGCTGATTCAGACTCTCGCGGAGCACCAATCGTTTGACTGCGTCCAGCGTGCGCCGCTTGCGCAGCTGCGCATCCATTGCGCCCAGCGGATCATCGCCGTCGACGATTCCGAGCAGCGTGTACAGGTAAGGGAGCGTGTCACCCAGGGCGCGGTCGAGAATCACGGTCTTGCCCGCTACTTTCTCTCGGCGCTTGCGCGCGTCGTCTTCCGCCGAGATCTCAAAATATCCGTGCAGCAAGTCGATTATGGGGAAGTACGCTGACGCCTTGCCGTGCGAGACCGAAGAACGTGTCCAGCACCCGGCATCCGCTTTGCGAGGTCGCCTTGAACTCGTGAAACAGGCGCGACTTGCCCAACCCCGCCGGGCCCATCGCGGCGACGATCTGGCCGTGTCCCTGCTTGACCAGTTCCAGGGCGCAGCGCATCTCCGTCATCTCGCGCTCGCGCCCGACGAACTTGGTGAGGCCGCGCCCGGCCGCGCGCTGCAACCGGGTCCTGAGCGCACCGATCCCGGTCACTTCGTGAACGTTGACCGGCTCACTGACCCCTTTAACTCGCGCCGGCCCCAACGCCCGGAACGTGAAGTACCCTTCGCACGCCCGCTGGATGGATTCGGTCACTGCGATAGAGCCGGTCGGCGCCAGCGTCTGCATCCGCGACGCGAGGTTCGTGGCCAGACCGATAGGCATGTAGGCGGGATGCGCGTCGCCGGTGCGAGTCGAATGGATCAGCACTTCGCCGGTACTCGCGCCCATGCGCAGATCAAGCGGCGCGATTCCCTCCTGGCGCAACTTGGCCGAGTAGCGGCGCAATTCCTGCTGCATCCGCAGAGCAGCATAGAGCGCGCGCTGAGGATGGTCTTCGTGTGCCGTCGGCGCGCCAAAGAGCGCGAAGATGCGGTCGTCAGTGGTCCGCACGATATAGCCGTCGTACCGGCGCACGGCCTCGACCAAGAGTTGAAGAGCAGGATCGATCAGGCGACGAGCGTCCGCCGGATCGAACTCCTCCATCAGCTCGGTCGAGCCTTTGATACCGGCGAACAGCGCTGTGACCAGCTTGTGTTCGCCGTCCAGTACGCTCTCAGCGTCCACTGAAGCGCCGACAGTGACGGTCGGAATCGATATGGCGGATGCTGCTGACTGAGCTGAGTCAGGGGCTGTGACGCCTTCAGCACCTTTGCCAAGCGCGGTGCCGCATGCGTTGCAAAACTTGGCGCCAGCGCGATTTGTCGCTCCGCACGCGGGACACCCCTGCGCCAGAGCGGTTCCGCAAGCGTCGCAGAACTTCGCGCCGGTCGTGCTTTCGGTCCCACACTTTGCGCAGCGCATCGGCTCACCTTAAACTGGTCAAAACTATGTGCAGAGACAGGGGCCAAAGGCGCGTGGCTCGCCGACCACTCTCTTCATCGTCGAGACTCTGCGCGTCGGCCGCACGTCGAAAGCCGTGAGTCTAATTACCTGTCGGCAAAGAGAGATTGACACCCTCATTCTTCATCTGATCCCGTAACCACTCGAGCCTGTGGTATTCGCTAATCGTGATCGGACCCGTGTACCCCAAGCTCTGGAGCTTCCGAGGCGGAGATTTCACGAATGTCCCCATCAGCTTTTTCAGCTCGACACCCATTGGCACCGCCATCCAGGTCCGCTCCGTGAGGTTATTCATAAAGAGGTCGTACCGTTTTCCTGCGGATCCTGCCATAGAGCGAATATCTGAGGCACGGTCGCAGCGTACTTCTGTGCGCCTTTCCAGCCAAGGTTAGAGTCATAAGAGCTGCGACATCTCGCAGCCGGTGTTCGATGCTTCCAGACAAAACATGTTCGCAGATCCAACCGCTATTGGACCTTGGTCCAGCTTCGGAAAAATGACGCGAAGACCCAGAAGCTTCAGGACCTGGCTCTCGTAACCGAGACGTTGGCCGGACTTTCTGCCAAATTTATATCGCGGCGTTAGCGCCTTCGCCGGCGTGCGATCCCACGGGACATATCTGAAGCCAGTCCGAGAGACCGATGGCAATTCGCCACGCACAGCCCTGCCAGAACGCAAAAGTCCACCGCCGAAAGTCGAAACTGAGAGAATCCTTGCTGTTCATTCCGCGAAACTGTTCATTCCATGAAGTCTATGATCTCCGTCGCTCGGCCCGAGGTCTTAGGGGAGGTTCGCAAGGTGTCAACGCTAAAAAACAAGGTTAACGAATTTGCGGAAATCGCCAAATCGCTTCCCGAGAATCTACAGGTTACGTGTTTCGAGCTGCTGCTTCGCAACCATCTGGAAGTGCTGAGTCCCGACGGCGCCGGCGAAAAAAAACAAGCCGGCCGCCACCGCGGCGCCGACAAAGGAGCAGGCAGATAATGTCATAGAGGTTCCGGCTGCCGACACTTCGAATCAAGAGGTTTTCAAACTTTCCGATTTACACGTGAAAGTAAGAAAGTTTCTCGAGAAATACAATCTGTCGATCGAACATATCAACAACCTGTTCTTTCAAGAGGTCAAAGAGGTAAAGCCTATATATGACGACTTGAAAACAACAAAGACCTCGGAAAGTCAAATTCGAGTTGCTTTGCTTCTCGCGCTTCGGAAGGCAATGACGACCGGCGAATTCGAAATCGAGACGATGGCAGTGAAAGATGAGTGCACTGAACGCAAGTGCTACGACGTGAAAAACTTCGGAAATAATTTCAACAACAGGAAATCGCTATTCGACTTCGACAAGTTTACGAAAGATACCTCAACCGTCCGGCTCGCTGAGGCCGGAAAGGTAATGCTCGCAGAATTGATTAAGGAGCTCCAATAAGCGGTGCTTGACGAACTCAAGGGCTTCGTGGAAGAGCTCAAAAGCTCTCGAGCTGAAATCAAGACCGTATCTTCGGACAGGGTCAATCCGATTGGTCTTCGAAACACTGCTGAACAAATCGGCAGTCATTGGTGCGTCGATTTAGGTCCGCGTCTAAAGATAACCGAGGGATTTGAGGCCGGCCTGACGAAAAAATATACGACTCATTTCGAACGCCTGATAAAGTTGACCGCTTCAAACAATCTAAAGTCCAGCTATATGTCCGTGTTAGATGCCGTCACTAAGGGTTTTCGAAAGGATTTCATTCTTCCCAACAGAATAAGGTGGTGTTTTCTTCGACGCCAGCGCTCTTCGACGAACTCTTGAAGAAAATCGCTGCCAGTGATGAAGGAGATTACTTCAAGGAAGCCTTATCTTGCGCAAAAGCTGGATATCTACGCGCAGCGACGGTATTAGCCTGGTGTACCGCGATAGACAGAATCCATCGCAAAATTGCTGTGATTGGATTGTCCAAGTTCAACGTGACCGCGGCCTATATCGCGAGTCAAAAATCAGGTCGCTTTAAGAAATTCACGAAGACCTTCAACGTCAATAGCTTGAGTGAGCTTCGCGAGGTGTTTGATAACGACGTGCTTTGGGTAATCGAAGGCATGACACCCATTGAGTCGAACCAACACACGCGACCTAGGAGCTGTTTTGATATGCGAAATCAGTCTGCCCATCCGGGCGAGGCTCCGATCACCGAATATAATCTAGCGTCTGTTTTTCAGACATCGACCAGATCGTCCTCTCCAACGCGAAGTTCAAGACCCAACATCCTGCCCACCGGCTTGCCCGGCCGGATGAAGTCGAGTTGGACACGGTACTGATATGCCCACACATCCATGGCCTTGCTTGCGAACTCAGTGCCATTGTCGACCGTAATCGATACCGGCGCGCCGCGCGCGGCGATCACCTGCGACAGTGCCAATGCCACCTTGTGCCCGGTTAGCGAGCTGTCGGCCAGGAGCAGCAAGCATTCACGGGTGAACTGATCGACCACCGTAAGCACCCGGAACCAGCGCCCATCGAGCAAGCGGGCGGCTACAAAATCCATGCTCCACTTTTCGTTCGGCCGGGTCGCTCTGAGCGCCGGCACGCGGCTACGCCGCGCGATTCTCTTGCGCACCTTGGTCCGCACTGCAAGTCCGTCCTCGGTGTAAAACCGATAGATGCGCTTGGCGTTCACCGCCCAGCCCTCGCGCCGCAGCATCACGGTCAGGCGTCGATAGCCAAACCGCACCCGGCTCGCCGCCAGCTCTCGCATCCGCACTCGCAGCGCATGCTGCGGATCGCGCCGGCTCCGGTAGTTCATCGTCGATCGATTGATCATCATCAGCCCCGACACCCGCCGCGTGCTCAATGCGAAGACGGTTTGCGTCCAGCGCCCAAGCTCGCGTCGATGACGAGGCCTCACAGCTTTTTTTGCACGATCTCCTGCAGGATGTGACGGTCCAGCGAGAGGTCCGCGACCAGCTGCGTAAGCTTCGAGTTCTCCTCGCGCAGCTGCCTGAGCTCGCGCAGCTCGCTCAGGCCCAGCCCCGAATACTTCTTCTTCCAAATGTAGAAGGTCGCTTCGCTGATCCCGTGTTCGCGGCAGAGGTCAGCCACTCTGCTGCCGCCTTCCGCCTGCCGCCGCATTGCCCGCAAGATCTGCTCTTCCGTATGTCCCTTCTTCGCCTCCTGCGTGTCCTCCTCGTGCTCGCCCCAGAGGACCACGCCTGCCCCTTCAAACTCAACTTATCCCTGGCTCGCTTTTCGGGTTTTGGGTCACTGCGACAGAAACCGCTGTCGCGAACAGTGCTGCATAATGAACTGGAGGATCTGAAAGCAACAGCGTTCGCCTATATCGCCTCCAAAAGCTCAAATTAGAATTGAAAGTGAGGACAAAAATCCACAGGAGAGAAATACCTATCACCGCGAGTTGGCGATCGTTCAAACCTATGCGGACTAGCGGAAGCCGCTTCGACAATTCGAGCGGAGGCAACCAAAGCGGCACCAAAAGTGGAATCAGTAAACCAATAACTCCGGCAGTGAGCCATTTGCGCCAATTTTGGACCGAAGTTGGTAGGCCTAGCAAAAAGGACCATGTCAACAGATAAACGGCTTCGAACCAAAGTATTTTCGAAGGGTCGGGGATCGCGTCTATCAGTGCAACAAAGATATTAAGCGCCCGCAAGGCAACACGATCTCCTGAGAACGTCTAGTACGGCAACTCTGTCCCTGTAAACGTTTGAGAACCCCTTGGCAAACTTATACCGCAAAGTCCGCATTCGGAAGTGGGAGCGTCCCGCAACGCTAAGCCGTATCTGCCGCATGGCCTGATGCACCGCCATGCCGACCCGCTGGTCGAGCGTTCCCGCTGACTCCCAAACCCATCGATTGCCTCCGCGGTCCCGTTTCGCGCTCGGAATCCGCGGTCTTGCGATCCATCGGCATTGCGATCAGTGGAGACGCATCAGAGGTTCGCCGCGTTGAAAAAGGTCGCGCCGGCGGCGAGCCATTCATCGGGCGGAAAAGCAATCGAAAATTCCCTGTCTCCCTGGTCGCAAAAGCGGAGGATCACCTGCTGCACCAGCACTGGCGAAGACCGACTCAACAGGCGAAAGGTCACCCATCCGGTTCGCTTTGCGCCCTGCGGGATCGGAACGTCATCGGTCACCAAATTGACTTCGCCGTTGGGCGCGGATCCCTTGTCGAACGTGCCTGTAGACATGAACTCCGCGCGATCCAAGTGCTTCACGGTAGCCTGCCACAGACGGGGCGAACCGGGAGCGCCGCGGTTGACGATCTCAAGTTTTACGCGCGCCGTAAAATGGAGAGAATCCGACAAATGGCGCAACACCGTCGCGCTGAGCACCCGAGCCTCGAAGTGTGGAAGTGGCCGTTTGCGCCAGGCGGACAACGTCTGGTCGATCGCTACAAAACCTATTGCAGTCATGATGAAGGCGACTCCGACGATGAAGTTGTCCGTGGGAGTATCGGGTGGCCAGTCGATCGAGAGTGCCGCGCTACCAAAGGTGAGACAAACGAGTCCCGCGAGCGCCAAAGCCTCGCCAAACCATGTATCGCGCAACCGGCCGGCGCCCATCCAGAGCATGACCACGAGCGCGGGAATGGAGCCGGCCATCGATTCCATCGTTACGTTTCCACAACCACCGCGGCACCACCACCCAAGTCGAATTCGCGCGATTATAGCATCGGCGGCCGCGGCTGCGCCCGCGGTGCTTGCTTGCTGTAACCCGGCGTTAGGAGAAAACTCACTCCGCGGCAAAAACGTCATAGGCGACATCCGGCGAGGAGCGAAATCGATGGGCAAGATCGAATGGCTGATGAAGGGCCGCTATCTGAAAAACTGCAACTGCGTCGCCAGTTGCCCGTGCGACACGGTCGGCCTCCCTTATCCAAACCAGGGATGCGAAGGAGCGGCCGGAATGATTATCGAGCGAGGCCACTTCGGCGGGCTCGCACTCGACGGCCTTAGCTGGGTCGCGCTTTCCAGATGGCCAGGGCCGCTGCATGAAGGCAACGGCGAGATCCAGGCCTTTATCGACCAGCGCGCGACCGCCGAGCAGCGCAACGCTCTGCTCACTATCCTGAGCGGTCAGGTAGGCAATGCCTGGTTCGAATTCCTCGCCTCCACTTTCATCACTTTCCACGAGCCGCAGTTCGTGCCGATCGAATTCGAATTCGACAAGAAAAACCGCATCGCCAGAATGGCAGTTCCGGGCGTACTCGAAACCATATCCGGGCCGCTGATCCTGCCCAACACGAAAGGGGAGAATCGAGTGACCGTTCTCTTACCTCAAGGCATGGAATATCTGGAAATGGAGGTCGCTCAGGCGTTAGTGCTCAAAGGAACTGGGGCGATTAAGTTCGACCATCATAATACCCACAGCAGTCTGGCCGAGGTCACGTACACGCACGAGGGAATCAGGCGGGAGGCTTGAGTGAGGAACGCCGGCGGACCGTGTTCCCGAGCCGGGCACTCGCGGGTATTCTGAACACGGTTAGATGCGCGCGCCGACTATCGAGGCCAGCGTTGCGGAGGGGGAGCAAAAGCCATGTCGATGATTGCCCGGTTCGTGCAAATCACACCTATCCTGCCAGCGAGCATGGCTTCGCCGTCCTGACCTGCATCCTCTGATGCGCCGCTTGCCGCAGCGCTCAGCGATGGAATTCCTCAAGCTTGCTGATGTCGAATAGCTTGTCGACGTGGTTTACGTCCACGTTGGGATAGCCACCGCCAAAGGCAGGGAAGATCGTCGCGCGCCGATTGGCGTAGTCAATCGCGGCCAACCCTTGAAGCCCGGCCGCGTTCACTCCGTGGTTAAGTTCGCTCCAATCCTTGTAGTCCTCACTCCAGCGGAAGGTATAGGTCAGTGACTTGAACAGATTCTTCTGGCGATCGAACATCAGCGCCATCCAGGGATGCCAGTCCTCGGCGTCCCAGAACATCATCACGCTGCTGTAGGGATGGTGCGGTTCCTTGGGCGTGCGCTCGATCACCGCGAAGCGCCGTACTGACCATACGTCGTCCGGCGCCGTGCCGTTGACACCGTAGTAGTGCGGGTAGTCATACTTGGAGTCCATCACGCACAGCAGGTTGCGCCAGCCGAGAAATTTCCAGTTCCAGCGCACCGGACGGCCGGAGAAGGTGTTGAAGTCCTCGGTCGTCTGATCGGTCCCGACCAGCGAATCCGATTTGACCTCGACCGAGATGCGCCGCACCCGCCGCAGTTGCGGATCGTAGGCCCAGGCGTCGTCGGTACGATACGGGTCGTTGTTGCGATAGGTTATGAAGACCTGGCCGCGCACGTCGTAGGGTTCGAAGAAACCCTCGAACTCTTTCCATAGAAACTGCGAGGCGTTGGGCACCGGCAACACTCCGCCCTCCGCCGCGCGCTGCGCCAAGTGACTATAGTAAACACGCTGGTAGAAGCTGCTCAGGGTCTTGCTGAAGGTGCCGCCGCCGCCGAAGAACCTGGCCGCGTCGGTCGGCATCTTGCTCGTGAAATTTGTCGCGCCACTCCAGGTGACGGGAGGAGCTTCTATCGCGTTGGGCGCCGAACCCTCGTGACTGCCGCCGAAGCGGTCGAAGATGAACATGAAATTCAAATCGAGCGGTCCGTAATTCTGCCAGCGGTACTCGAAATTCCAGATCGATTTGAATCCGGACTGCGGATCGCCGGGCACCAGCGAAGCATCGGAGAACGGCTGTCCACAAACATAGTTGTCGATCGTGCCGTCGCTCTTGAGCTTCACCTGCCCCTGATACTTCTCGGTGCAGTCGGCGTAATCTTTACGCGGCATATGGCTTCGCGTAGCAACGATCTCCATTTTGAGTTGCGGAAACTCGAGTTGGCCGAGGTAACCGGGCGCGATGAACGGACGTATCCGCTCCAGGTCCTTGGCGGTCAGCACGTCTCCGGGCTTGAAATCGGGTTTGGCAATCGCGTTCCCGGTGAGCCACTGCTCCACGGTTGCTCTGGTTGGCAGGGTGTCCTGCGCCGCCACCGTCGCGGCGCTCGCGGCCACCAGAAAAAGCGCAACTGTTAGCGTCCGCACGACCCACAGGCGAAATGCTCCCGCGCACACAAACCTTGTTGACCGCGAGCTGACGCTGCTCATCCACAATTCTCTCATAACTTAGACATTCTCCTTCCAAAGAAGCCGATCAGAACAATCCAATCCCCTTAAGGGTGTGTGCCGTGGTTTCATAAAGCGGGCCGAGAAGTACCACGCCGGCGACATCGAAGATAGGCGACCGCAACTCGAGCGAGCAAATTTTAATTCAGATGGCGGCAGTCGCAAGTCACACTCAGGGCCGCGCTTCCAGCACCAGATTGAACGGAGTGGCGGCAGCGCGCCGCACACGAGAGAATCCTCCGCTCATTAGCACTTCCCGTAATCTGGTTTCTCCCGCCTGAGTGCCAAGCGCCAGACCGACTTCCTGCGACAGCGATGCGGGCACGCAAATCTGCGTCGATGCTGAATAGAATATCCGTCCGATCGGATTCAGATTGTCCGCCATTGAATCGTGGGCGAAAGGCTCGACGACCATCCAGCTACCGTCGGCCTTCAACGACGACCTGACGTGCGCCGCCACGCCCGGCGGGATCGCCCATGTCATGCAGGCAGTCGAAGAATGCAACCAGATCGTACGTGCCCGGGAACTCCTTCGCCGAAGCGCGCTGGAATGTAATTCGATCGGCGAGGCCGGCCTCGCGCGTCAGCTCACGCGCGCGCACAAGCGATGGTTCGTGGTAGTCGAAGCCTGAGAATTGCGAGTTTGGAAATGCCTTTGCCAGCAAAATCGTCGATGCGCCGTGACCACATCCAACATCCGCGACGTGCGCGCCTCGTTCAAGCTTTTCCTTTACCCCGTCGAGCGCGGGAATCCATTCCGAGACCAAATGCATCGCATAGCCCGGCCGAAAAAATCGCTCAGTGCCGCGGAAGAGGCAGGGGTCGTGCTCATGCCAACCAACACCGCCACCGGTACGGAACGCCGCCTCGACCTTGGGCAGATCGCGCGCGGCAGCCGCGGCGATTTCAAACATCGCTGGAAAGAACGCGGGACCGTTTTCGTCGGCGAGCAGCAACGCCTGCTCTGGCGTGATCGAGAACCGTTCCGTTGCAGGGTCGAAATTAATGTAGCCGGCCGCCGCCTGGGCGGCCGCCCACTCGCGCACGTATCGCTCCGCCGTGCCGGTGCGCGACGCCAGCTCTCCAGAGTTCAACGGTCCGGCTTCCGCGAGCGCCTTGTAGAATCCAAACTTGTCGCCTAGAAGAACCAGCCCGATGCCAAACGCGGCGCCGACTTCGCCCAGCATCTTCCCGAGCAGTTGCTGAAGCTTTGCTTCGTCGACTGCCATCGCATGCCTCCTTCAGCCATTTTCTTTGACTGGATTCCTGTGATGAGTCTTCTGGGATTTCCCTTTTAATCTCTCCAACCACTCGATTTCCTAGTCTCGTGGCGGCTCTGCCGTCAACTCCTTCGCCAGGAGCAGCCACTAGTAGCGGCATGCTTTATCGATCGGCCGCCAAGTTTCGCGAGCCACTGCCGAAACTGGCCAGAGAGCGCGTTTAATCCGTATCTCGCCGCGAGTCCAGCGGAGCGCGACCGATCACCGCGAAAACGCGATGATGCACGCGCATCGGAGGTTCGGGAGGTGGGCGCTCCGGGAAACGCCGCGCCAGCATCTCGCGCAACTCGTCGTCGAAGCGCGCGACCTCTTGTGGGCCAAGGCTCGCGGCAATCCCGGCGCTCGCGCGAATCCGCCCGCGCCACGCTTCGTGACTGTATGGCTGAAATACGTCGAAGCTGAAGCATTCGATATCTGCGAAGCCGGCGATCGCGGCATCGCGCGCGAAGACGGGATGGATCCCAACACCGCCCGCGAGCGCCCACTTCGGATTGTGCTTCAGGATGAGCTGCTCGGTCGCCTCGACCACGTTGCCCGGGAGCGCGATCCAGTCGAAGCTCGCAATCACCAGCAGCCCGCCCGACACCAGGACCCGTCGCGCTTCCCGCGCAGCGCGCAGACGATCGAACCAATGCCAGCATTGGCCGGCGCTCACCACGTCGAAGCCGCCGTCCGTCAACGGGAGCGTTTCGGCCCTCGCGCGCACGTAGCGCATCGCCGTACCTTCCGCGGTATCGAGACGGTGCGCCTCCTGCATCAGCGCGGCCGAGATATCCAGCCCCGTGACGAGGCATCCACGCTGCGCGAAGCCGCGCCCGAGGAATCCGGTCCCCGTCCCGAGATCGAGTACGCGCTGGCGCTCGAGGCCGACACCAAAGGTCTCGAGCCGCCGGTAGAACTGTTCAGGGAAGCCGGCACGATAGCGTCCATAGTCGTCCGCGGTTTTGCCGAAATCGATTTGCTTGCCATATTCCGCGATCGGATCGGACGTCGAAACCATCGAAGAGAACCTCCATTGATGGGTTGGCCGGCCTCGCACGAGTTCGTTCGGCTTTCAAGCCTCAGTACCGGGATTATAGAGTGGAGATACAACGGCAAGCGAATCAACATATATGCAGTTCAAAAGAAATCGTGGGCGTGCGCTCTCTGGCGCCGCCGCGGGGCCGACCATCTCGCAAGGACGGGAGGAGAGACCCGGGTGAAGCAGAAATTGCAGGAAGACCTCAAGGCGTCGATGAAGAGCGGCGACAAGTTGCGCACGATGACGCTGCGCGGCGTGCTGGCTGAAATCACGCGAATCGAAAAAGACGTGCGGCGCGAGGCCAGCGAGCTCGAGATCGTGCAGATAATCAAGCGCGAGCGCGCCCGGCGTGACGAGACGCTGGGCTTCGCGCGCCAGGGTGGACGCACCGACCTGGTGGTCCAGAACGAAGAAGAGGCACGGGTGCTCGACTCCTATCTCCCAGCCGCGCTCGACGAGAACGAGTTGCGCGCGGCGATCGCCGAGCAGGTCGCGGCCGGGGTGAAGCAGATGGGTCCGCTGATGAAAGCGCTCAAGGACCGCTTCGGAGCGCAGCTCGACGGACGGGTGGCGAGCCAGCTGGTCAAGGACGCGCTCGCCGCCAAATGAACGGCTGGTTGTTTCAATGGCCGCGCCTTCAGCGGTAGGAACGGGTGAGTACATGGCACAGGGCAGAATCGAACCGTTTAAGATTGAGGTCTCCGACGAAGTGCTGGCCGATCTGCGCACGCGCCTGGAACGCACGCGGCTGCCCGATGAAGTGCCGGGCTCGGCGTGGGATTATGGCGCCAACCTCGCCTACCTGCGCGAGCTGATCGACTATTGGCGAACGCGTTACGACTGGCGCGTGCACGAGCGAGAGCTAAACCGCTTCGCCCATTTCCGCGCCGAGGCAGGCGGTGAGGACCTGCACTTCATCCACGAGCGCGGCCGCGGTCCCAATCCCAAACCGCTGCTACTGCTGCACGGATGGCCAGGGTCGGTGTATGAGTTCATGGAACTCATTCCCCGGCTGACCGACCCCGCGGCGCATGGCGGCGACGCACGGGACTCCTTCACGGTGGTCGCTCCGTCGCTGCCCGGCTATGGCTTTTCCGCCCATCCGCGCACCCGCGCGATGAACATCCAGGCGATCGCCGACATCATGTTCAAGCTGATGCACGAGGTGCTCGGCTACGATCGATTCGGCGCGCAAGGCGGCGATTGGGGTGCCGCGATAACCTCACGTCTGGGCGAAATCTATCGTCAGCATCTGTACGGCATCCATATCAACATGGTGGCGGTAGGCGCGGCGGAGGGCCGCCGCCCGGCCGAGCTGAACGACGCGGAGAAGGTTTTTCTCGGCGACCTCGAGCGCTTTCGCCGCGACGAGACCGGCTATCAATGGATCCAGGGTACCAAGCCTCAGACGCTCGCTTATGCGCTCAATGATTCGCCGGCCGGGCTAGCGGCATGGATCGTCGAAAAATTTCGGACCTGGAGCGATTGTCACGGCGACGTCGAGCGCCGCTTCAGCAAGGATCAGTTACTGACCAACGTGATGATCTACTGGGTAACCGGAACGATAAATTCATCGACGCGGCTCTATTACGAGGCGCGGCATCATCCGTGGCACTTGAAGCCTGATACGCGAATCGAAACTCCGACGGCGGTGGCCAATTTTCCTGCGGAACTGATGCGCCCGCCGCGGAGCTGGGCCGAGCGGGCTTACAATATCGTGCGTTGGACGGTGATGCCCGCGGGCGGGCATTTCGCGGCGATGGAAGAACCGGCGGCGCTCGCCGAGGACGTCCGCGCATTCTTCCGCGAGCTGAATTAAAGACGCGAGCTTGACCGGAAGAGATCGGGAGATCCGGAAGGCTACGCTTCGATCAGGGATAGGTATTCGGATTCCCGTAAGAGGGTGCGTACGGCGTCGCGCCATAGGGCGAGGCACCGTAAGAGCCATACGGCGCGCTGCCATAGGGGCTGTACGGCGATCCGTAGGGCGAACCGCCGTAAGGGGATCCGTAACTGGGATAGCCGCCGCCGCCCATACCGACTCCGCCACCACCCATACCGAATCCGCCACTGCCCATGCCGAATCCGCCGCTGCCCATGCTCAGCATACCCATCATCCCGATGAGCGGCACGATCGCAGTCAGCCCGCTCGCGCTCGGCTGGCCATTCTGCATGTATTGCTGCTGCTGTTGCGCCTGTTGCGCCTGGTCCTGGTAACTCTGCACGCTGCCGAGCGCATTTCCGGAAGATCCGGATTCGCCTGCGGATCCGGCCGCGCCGGTCGAACCGTAAGCACCCCCGGTCGTACCGCTCGACGGCGGGTTCGTCGTCCCTGCGGAACCGTTGGGGCTGGAGGCGAGTTCGGGTCGCACAGCGATTCGATTGATCACCGGAGCGCTGGCGTTATGCAGATACCGGCGCGCTTTTTCAGCCGCATCCTGCCGCCCAAAATCGCTCGCCACGAAGCCGTAGAGGATGATTTGCCGGTTGCCGCCGGAATCGCTTAGCACTTGTGCACCGACTAGCGGCAGACGATGGCTTTGAAGATAGCTGGTGAGCGCGCCGCTCTGCGCGGTGTTATTGGTGTAGCCCGGCGGGACCGAGCCACCGTTGGCGGGATCACTAGCGCCATAGCTGTTCGGAGCGGGCGCGGCGCCGCCGCTAGCGGAGCTATAACTGCTGGATGAGGAGCCGTTGGAGGAATATCCGCTGGCGGAAGAGGGGCTCGTCGATGGCGTCCCAGCGCCGAACGTGAAGCCATTCGACGAAGAGCTGCTGGAGCCCGGTATCGTCATGCAGGCCGACATCGTCATCACACCGAGGCTGCATAATATGAAAGCGGCGATCCGCACAATCCGGCTCATGAATCGATCATATTCCCGCGCGCCACAATTTCGCAAATAGGGCGCGTTTCGGACAAACGGGGCGGCCAATTTGCTTGAACTTGGTCGGCCGCTGCGCCCCGTGCTAGCCTCGACGCCGCGGGAGACCACAGCGATGGATCCGGTTCGGCATTTGAGGTGCGCGCGTCATGTCCTCGCATAGGCGGACGTTGATGGCCAGCGCCGCACTACTCGCGGCTTGCGCCGGCGCGGCGGCCGGATGTTTCACCGACAAGCGCCCGACCCAAGTCATGGTCACGCCGGTCACGACCGTCATCCACCCCGCCAAGCCTCCCGACTGCGACATGCCGGTGCTCACCCAGGAGCCGGCGACAGGCTACCAGGAACTCGCTATCGTCGAGGCTTGGTCAGACGTCAATGAGGACCCAGCCAAGGTCGTACCCGAACTTAAGCGCAAGGCTTGCGCCACCGGGGCCCAGGCTCTGCTGATCGTCAGCGGCAAGAAACAGAACGATAAGGCGTTGCTCTACGGTGTCACGCCCAACCAAAGTGAGACCGCGGTCACCTCGAGCAACCGCACTCCGAATCAGGCCGGCGACTACATCAACAAGATGCAGTACACCCCGCGGATAGGGGAAGGCGGACATATCGGCTACTACATCGACGCGCTGGCGATCGATTACGGAGCCGGCGGCAATACCGCCGCCACGGGCGAACCGCCCAAGCCCTAACCACAAAGTGAGCGCGCGAGCGGGTCCGGGGTCACGCGCGCCATGCTAGCCTCGGCGCGACCCCTTCAGCGTGCTCCAGTTTCCGGCGAAGTGGGCGTGACGCTGAATCTAACCAGCTCGACGCGATCCATCTCGGGGCCGGTCGGGCCGCCTTCGAGCGACACGGTCTTGATCAAACCGACATTTGGGGCGTACCAGTCCAGGTAAGTGAGCTGGAGGCGTTGCTTCTTGCGCGCGTACATCCCGCCCTCATAGTTGGCCTGGGTCTCGATCCGAATGCAATTGTTGAAGCGGCCGGCGGGCGTTTCGATCTGCTTGGTCTCAGCGAAGGTGCGATGGCTCTGATTGATGCTGAAAGAACCCGAGAGATGGCCGTAGGGAAAAATCACGTTGGTCCAGTTCAGGTCCGGTCCAAGCTGCAGGGGCAAAAACTGAACCTCTTCCGAGCGCCCCCAGGACGGCGCCATGATGCTTTTCTGGTTGTAGTCGAGCGCGGAAAGCCGCGCGATGTAGCCATTCTTCGCGTAGTACACCAGCGGGCGAGTGCCGCCGCGCTCGAGGCTGTACGACTCGTCGACCACCGAGCCGGTAAGCTTCAGCGCGGGAACGTACTTGATGCCGATTACACGATCGGTGATCTGATACTGAGTGCCCTGGCTTTTGGCGACTATCTGGTAGGTCCAGGTAGAATTTGGGGTCAACGGAAAATAATTGGTACCCGCTCCGAGATCAGCCGATTTGCAGCCCATGAGCGGCGCTATCGCCAACGCGACAGCCAGTACCGAACCAACCAATCGGCTCATTGGAGAACTGCCCTCCTGGAAAATGGCGGCCACGCTTTTCGACTTCCGAACGTTCATAAATACCGTCCGGAATGATGCTCCATAATGGCGGCCCTCCCCGGAGGCCGCGCTGCCGCGCACGCTGAGCGTACATAAAGGCCCGGAGATTTCGCAAGCCGGCGAGTCCGTCTGCAGGTGCTTACGCGGTCGCTTAAGCGAGCTCAAAATCCAATCGTCCACCTCGCGCGTATTTAGGATGTCGGTTCGCCGCGGCGCTAATGAAACCCGAAAGATCGCCGCGATGTTATCGCGCCAGAGAATGGCCGGAGAATGGATTGACGGGCCGGGCGTGCCTCACTGCAATGGGAGACAACTGCGACTAAACAGGGATCCGCCGCGTTGGCTTTCTCCCGGCGCAAGCGCCGCGATTAGTGACGTCGGAACGAGGGCGCCCGGCCTTTTCACCAGATTTGCACTGCTATGCCGAATGAGTTTAGTTCCGGTCGGCCGGGCTCATTGTCGTTTATAAACGTAGCGGCGAATGCAGCCGAACGTCGCAGAGATCTCAGCGCTGATCCTGGTTCATTTCGGACGGCGGGATTTTTCGCCCGCCGCCAGATGAAGCTCGGCTATCGGGTTGAGTCCCACCGTCCAGTTGACGTTGCGCTTGAAGACTTCCATGTCATGGCCGGGGACCACGCGCGGCAGCTTGTCGCCGATAATCCCGCTCATCTTCTCGAACACCTGCATCACGTTCCACGGATTTCCCTGGATATAGCCGGGCGGCCACATTTTCTCGAGATTCGCGTACCAATACACGCAATCGCCCGCGACGATATGCGGACCCGACGGGGTTTCGATTTCTACCCACTGCGATCCGAAGGTGTGCGATTGCGAGGCCAGCCGGCAGGTGATCCCGGGTGCGACTTCGCGGTCGCCGTCGAGCAAGGTCACGCGGCCTGCGGCGATCGCCTCGTCGAAGCGGTCGAAGTTTTCCCAGTTGATTGATGACAGCGCCCACGAGCCGGGTCCCGCCGTCTTGATCAGCTCGCCGCGGCGAAGCCGCGTCCAGCCCTCGTACTCCTCGCGCTGGACGTAAACCTTTGCTTTGGGAAAGGCGACCACGTTGCCCGCATGATCGGCGTGCATGTGGGTCAGGATGACCGTATCCACATCCTCGGGGCGAAAGCCGACCTTGCCGACCACGACGTCAGGCCATTCAATATCCGTGAACATCCCCGAAAGTTTCTCTTCGGCCGAGGCGAAGCCGCTCTCGCCGAACCCGGTATCGATCGCGATCACTCGCCGTTCTTTGGTTCCCGGCGCCGAGACCACCAGCGTATAGAGCATCGGAATTTCGAACGTCCCGGTGTTGCTGGCGATCGGCGACCCGCCCATGAAGTCGCCCGACACCTTGGTTCGCGCGTAGCAAAGGACCCAGATCGAATAGTCAGCCGCCATCCGAATTTCTCCCAACCCTCAAGCGCCGCAGAGCGCCACAGAGGCATAGGCACGAGGCGACGCGCTCAGATCGTGAACTCGACCACCGCGGCTCCGCTGCCCCAAATCGAGCCGTACCCGAGCACCTTACCTTCGACCTTTCCGTCGGCGTGCACGGCGCCGATCGCGCCCATTAGCCAGTAGTAACTCTTGAACTGCATATCGGCGCCAGTTTTCGCCGCATACTCGGGCACCAGGTCCATCGCGTCCACGCATTTCCCGGCGGCGATCAGGTCGAGCAGCTTGCGGTTAGCGGCGTCGTCCTCTTCGTTGACGATCCGGTCTTCGTCGTCGGTAATTTCGCGAGTGAAGTAATGTCCCGAGAGCCCGGTCGAGGCGACCATCACGGCGCGCCGGCCGAGTGCGCGCACCGCGTCGGCGGCCGCCTGGCCCAGCTTCAACTCCTCGTCGCGTCCCGAATAGATGTTGCACGAGATACAGACGACAGGAATTTCATTTTTCGGATTTAGAAAGTTGAGCGCCACGAGTGTGCCGGTATCGACCGGAAAACCTTCGTAGTCCACCGGACGCACCTGAAGACCGGCGGCCGTGCCGAGATCGATCGTCGCGCGCGCGAGTTCGAGATCGGTGCGAAAGTCGTAAGGTAGATTGCCGAGGTCGTACCAGTTTTCGTCAACGTGCAGCCCGGCCGGGTTCAGCCGCGCCTGGATTAAATGCCCAAGTACGGAAACCCATTGCGTGCTGAAGATGACCAGCACGTCGGGCCGCGCCTCTTGCACATTGGCTCCCGCGACACGGCAGGCGTCGCGCAACTCGCGGCGGCTGCGCGATTCCCTGGGCAGCATGACATGCGGCATGCCCGGCATTATGTAGCCCCTCACGATTTGACCCTCAGGCATGGACCTGCGCTCCGCTGCCTTCGGCGTCTGCGGACAGGTCCCATTCGACCACCGCGTTGCCGGTAGCGATTACGCTCCAGTAGCCGTGCACACGCGCCGGAATTGTCGGGAAACCCATCGCCGCCAGCATCCAGAACAATCCGCCCGACTTGACCTCGGCGCCAGTCTTCTCGATGAACTCAGGCAGAACGCTCAAAAGCTCGTCCATCCTGCCCTCGCGCATCAGGCGCAGCACCCGCATGTCCCACAGATAGTTGGCGTGGCTGAAAACGTGCTCCTTGCTCATATCCTCGGGCAAATTGGGATCGGGCTCGCGATCGAAATGAAAATGCGAGAGCGTATTGCTCGCGGCCAGCACGGCGCGCCGCCCGGTCTTCTCGATCGCGCGCCGCGTCGCCCGCCCCAGCTTGTACATCTCCTCGATTCCGACGCCGAGCGAAAAGTAGTAGGGCGAGTTGTTCGCAGAGAGACTCAGAATCGGTATATCCCATCCGGGATTGAGCATGTGCGAAGTGACTATCGTGCCGTAGTCAAGGCGGAAGTTCGGATTGGTCATCTTGCGCGCAATGAGACCCTCGGCGCGCGCTTCATCATAGACTGCGTCCGCCAGCTCGACGTCGATAGCGGTGTCGAAGTTGTAGCGGAAGAGATGCGGAAAGATCGGATCGACCGAGAGGCCCTTCAGCCGTGGAACGCGAGTGACGTGATGACCGACCAGCGTCATCCAGTGCGGCGTATGGACGATGATCACGTCGGGCTTGAGCTGTTTGATCTTCTCGCGGCAGTTGTCGTAGGCCCAGCGCAGCACCTCCCATCCCCCGCTCGAGCGCGGGATGTTCTGCGGCGGATTCTCGCCATAAACCAGGTGAGGGGGATGGGGTGCGATAAAGCCGCAGACGATCGATCCTTTACCAGCCATACAACACACCTCCGATTGGTTTTGCCGTCCCACCGCCGCTCCCATGGCGGCGATCCCGGTGCAGCGGCGAGTTTACTCCGATGCGGCCTCACGTTGGAATCGATCCATCGCATAGGATCAGGGCTGGTTCGCGGCTGGAGCCCCGTGGATAGTGTCATCGGGCATCGAGTGCCGCGCGTGCCCCGCAACCGGCGGCGCCTTGCTGAACACCAGACAATAGCTCGAGAGGAACCAACTGCCGGGCCACGGATCCTCCATGCTCACGTACTCGAAGCCCGCCCGCTTGAGCTCGTCGGCAACGGTCACGGGTCCGATGCCGTGGCCCTCACGATTCGGCGGCAGGCCCTTGGGCGTCCACGGGCCCAGCAGGATGCTAGGGCGGAAATCGAGTACCGCCAGTTGGCCGCCGGGACGCAAAGCCGCAAAGAGCTCGCGGTTGGTATCGGTCGGATTGGTCAAGTGATGGTACACGCGGCGCATAAAAATCGCGTCGCAGCAGTTGCGCGGCAATCCCGTATCGCTCGCGGTGGCCTGCACCACCGTCACGTTGTCCAGGCGCGCCGCCGCAACCGCCTTGCGAATTTTGCCCAGCTCCCGCGGATCGATCTCGGTCGCAAACACATGCCCCTTGGGTCCCACGCGCTCGCCCATGATCACCGTCATCCATCCCGAACCCGCACCCACATCCGCCACGACCATACCCGGTTTTACCCGGAGCATCGCCGCAAGGTGGTCGGCGTCCGCCTCTTTGCGAGAACATCCTGTCATAATAATTGTCGAGATCAGCATCAAAGCGAGTACTGAGAAGCGCGCGCCGTCGAGGAGCTGGAGGATGCGCCGGTAGTTCATCGGAGGTCTCGCATTGGAGGTCTCGTCGTCTGCGCTATCCGCGCATAGCGTTTGCGCTAGCGCGCATCTTCATCCACTCCGTCCCGCCCGCGCGCGGTCACGAGCCTCCATTTGTCTTGTCATCGCGCCGCGAATGCCGATAGATACGTTGACTAAATTGGTACGCTAAACGGAGCAAACAATGCCAGCGCTACTTTTCGACATCCGCGATCACATCGCATACCTCACGATCAATCGTCCCGAGGTCCACAACGCGATGAACCCGGAGGTCGTCGTGCGCCTGGCTGAAGCATGGCAGCGCGTCGCCGACGATGACGATGTACGCGCCGCGATTATTACCGGTGCGGGCAACAAAGCCTTCTCGGCCGGCGCCGATCTGGCGCGGATGATTCCGCTCATGACCGGCGCGCGCCAGCCCGAGGATGAGTGGGACCACAAGCTCAAGGAGAACCCGAAGCTAGGCGCGATGGCGCTGTTGCGGGGATGGAACCTCTACAAGCCGGTGATCGCGGCGGTCAACGGGTTCTGCATCGCGGGCGGCCTCGAGTTGATGCAAGCGACCGATTTGAGGGTGGCGGCCGAGTCGGCGAGTTTCGCACTACAGGAAGTCAAATGGGCGATCATTCCTGCCGGCGGCTCGCTGGTGCGGCTGGTGCGCCAGATGCCCTATTGCAAAGCGATGGAGATCCTTCTGACTGGCAATCGCATCGCGGCCGCCGAAGCGTGGCGCCTCGGGCTCATCAATTACGTGCTCGCGCCGGAACAGGTGATGGCGAAGGCGGAGGAGTTAGCGCGCGCGATCGCGGAGAACGGTCCGCTAGCCGTGCGGACGATCAAAGAGACGGTGGAGCAGTGCTCCGGGCTGCCGTTCGAAGCCGCGTTCAAGCTCGAGAACGAGGCCCAGCGCTTCATCCGCAAGACGGAGGACGCGCGCGAAGGCCCGCGCGCGTTCATCGAAAAGCGTAAGCCGAACTATAAAGGAAAGTAGCTCATTATGGCCGCCGTGCGTGGCCATTAATCTCAGCGGCGCCTCTGGGGACGCGGCCTGAAGCACGCGTCAGCCGCCGCCAGCGGCGCGCTCGCCCTCGGACGCGGAGTCACTGGCCGGACGCGACTCAACCGAAGTGGAAGGCGCTTGGGGTCTTTCCCCTGACAATCGATGGGATAGCCTCTCGACCACGACGAACAGTACCGGAACGAGAAAGATCGCAAAGCCGCTGGAGAACGCCATTCCGACGATTGTGACCGTGCCGATCAGGCGGCGAGCCACCGCGCCGGCTCCCAGCGCGGTCCAGAGCGGCATCAGGCCGAAGATGAAGGCGAACGAGGTCATCAGGATCGGCCGCAGCCGCTGGCGCGCGCCGTTGAGCGCGGCCGTTACCAGCGCCTCGCCCTTGTCGAGCTCGGCCTTGGCGAACTCGACGATCAGGATCGCGTTTTTCGCCGAGAGTCCGATCAGCATGATGAGACCGATTTGCGCGTAGATGTCGTTATCGTAGCGGCGCGACCATAGTCCGAAGAACGCGCCGCACACCGCCACCGGCACACTGAGCAGCACGCTAAAGGGCAGCGACCAGCTCTCGTAAAGCGCCGCCAGAATCAGAAACACCAGCACGAGCGAGAGTGCGAACACTCCCGCGCCGCCGCCTGCCACCGACTGCTGATATGAAATCCCGTTCCACGCATAGCCCATGTCACGCGGCAGGACGTCATTGGCGACCGCGGCGACCGCGTTCATGGCGTCACCCGTGCTGTGGCCGGGTGACGGAGCCGCGAAAATTTCGATGCTGCGGTACTCGTTGAAGCGCGTGGTAAATTCGGGGCCGAACGCTCGCTGCATGTTGATCAGTGTCGACAGCGGAACCATCGTGCCCGCATTGTTGCGCACGTAGAATTGTCCGACTTGCGTCGCCCTGGTCCGATACTGCGGCTCCGCCTCCACGAACACCTTCCACACTCGCCCGAAGCGATTGAACTGGTTCACGTAGTAGCCGCCGAGCAGGGTCTGCAGCGCGAGATAAACCTGGTCGATCGAAATCCCGAGCTTGTACACCTTGTCCTTGTCCACCGCCGCGAATAGCTGCGGCGACTGAAGGACTGAAGGTGAAGCGCATACCCGCCAGTTCGGGCCGCCGGTTGGCGGCGGCGAGAAACTTCTGGGTATTCTGCCATAGATAATCCACGTCGTGTCCGCCGAGGTCCTGGATGAAGAAGTCGATGCCGCTGGCCTGGCCGATTCCGGGGATCGCCGGCGGCAGGAATGCGAAAACCTGCGCATCCAGCAGTCCAGCGAGCTTGCGATTCACTGAAGCGACGACCGCAGTGGATTGCAGAGCCGGCGTCCTGCGCTCCGGAAAAGGCTTCAGGAGACAGAAGTAGACTCCGTTTCGAGGACTGGTCGTCTGCGAGAGAATACTGAAGCCGCCGATGCCATTGCTGTAGAGCACTCCAGGCTCATGCTTGAGCATCTCGTCGATCTTCCGCATCACCGCAATCGTTCTTTGCAGCGAAGCGGCTTCCGGCAGCTCCAGGTTGATTATGAAATAGCCCTGGTCCTCGTCAGGTAGAAACGATTGCGGCAACACCCTGCCGATCCCTCCCGCCAGGATCGCGAAGCCGACCAGCAGCGCAAGCGCCAGCACGAACTTCCGGATCAACAGGGCAGAGATGCTGACGTACTTCGTTGTCGCCCAGGCGAAGCCCGTGTTGAAGAGCCCGAAGATCCGCGCGAGCGGCCCACGTCGTGCCTCGGTGTTCTTCGGACGCAGCAACAGCGCGCTCAGCGCCGGACTCAGCGTTAGCGCGTTGAAGGCCGAGAGGATGACCGAGAATGCGATCGTCAGCGCGAACTGGCGGTAGAGCGAACCGGTGATGCCCGCCATGAATGCGGTCGGGATGAAGACCGCGGAAAGGACCAGCGCGATTCCGACCAGCGCCCCGCCGACCTCGTCCATCGCTTCGATCGCCGCGTCGTGCGGCGACTTTCCCTGCTCGATTTTCGCCGTGATCGCCTCGACTACCACGATCGCGTCGTCGACCACCAACCCGACCGCCAACACCAGCCCCAGGAGCGAGAGCGTGTTGACCGAGAACCCGACCGCCGGAAAAAACATGAAAGCTCCCACCAGCGAAACCGGAATAGTCAGGATCGGAATCAGCGTCGCCCGCCAGCTCTGCAGGAAGATGAAGACCACCAGCACCACCAGACCGATCGCCTCGAGCAGGGTTTTCACGATCTCCCACGCGCCTTCGGTCACCGGCACGGTGGTATCGAGCGTCAGGGTCGACTGCATGTCCTGGGGAAAACGACGAGCGAGCTCAGTAACCCTTGCCTTGGCTCGATTCGCGGCCTCCAGCGCGTTGGAGCCGGGGTTCTGATAGAGAATGAGTAGAGCGCTCGGCGCGCTATTCATATATGCCTGTTGGTCGTAGCTCTCGGCGCCGAGCTGAATCCGCGCGACGTCCTTCAGCCGCACCAGCGAACCGTCCGGGTTGGCGCGCAGGATGATGTTGCCGAACTCCTCGGCGCTCAACAGGCGGCCCTGCGCACGCACCGTGTAGGTCAGCAGCTGACCCGGCGGCGCCGGCTCACCTCCGATCGTGCCCGCCGGGTTCACGACATTCTGCGCCGAAATCGCATTGGCGATGTCGTTGACGGTCAGTTGAAGTTTGGCCAGGGTATCGGGGGCAACCCATACCCGCATCGCGTAGTTCGCGGCGCCAAAAACTTTGACTTGGCCGATGCCGGGGATGCGCGCGAGCTCATCCTCTATATTGATCGCGGTGTAGTTGGCGAGGAAGGTCTGATCCCAGGTCCGATGCGGCGACGTGATTGCGAAGACCAGCAGGGGAAGTCCGACCGTCTGCTGAGTCGTGAGACCGTAGTTGCTCACCGCGGCGGGCAGACTGGAGAGCGCCTGGGACAGCCGGTTCTGAACCTGCACCTGGTCGAGGTCAACGTCGGTGCCGACCTCGAAGTTGGCTTGCAGCGTCATGGTGCCGTCGTCGCCATTGATCGACTGCATGTAGATCATGTTCTTCGCGCCGTTGACCTGCTCCTCGATCGGAGTGGCGACCGACTGTTCCACGGTGAGCGCGTCCGCGCCGGTGTAAATAGCCGTGGTCTGGATCTCGGGCGGAACGATCTCGGGAAATTGCGCGACCGGGAGCCGGAAGACCATCACGGCGCCGGCGATTACAAAGAAAATCGCGATGACCATCGAAACGATTGGCCGATTGATGAAGAACTTCGACATCCCCGCTAACCTTGGCTCGCCGGACTCGCGGACGCCGCTGGAGGTGTGGCGGGAGGGACGGACGGTTGCGCCGGCGCGCGAGCAGCCGCGCTCTCGGGCTCGGCGGTCACCAGCCGCGGCTTCACTTCCATCCCGTCGGAGACCCTTTGCAGGCCTTCGGTGACAACGCGTTCGCCGGGTTTCAGCCCGTCTTGGATGATTCTGAGCTTGCCCGCCTGCTTGCCGGTCTTGACCGTGCGCAGGCTGACCCGATCGTCCGACCCCACGACCGCGACCTGGTACTGACCCTGGGTCTCGAGCACCGCGTCCTGAGGAACCAGTAGCGCGCCGCGCACGACATCAGCGGCTACGCGAATTTTCGCGTACAAACCGGGACGCAGAATGTTACCGGGATTCGGAAAGAGTCCCTGGATAAGAATCGTGCCGGTCTGCACGTTGACCTGACGATTGGCGACGTAAAAGTGGCCCGGATATTTGTAGGTCTTGCCGTTGGCGAGGATCATTTGCAGCGTAGGCTCGTCCTTCGCCACCCCATTCTCCTCGTGCTGCTTGATGCGCTCGGCGAAATGCAGATATTCGCGCTCGCTTATCGGGAATTCGACCTTGATCGGATCGAGTTGCGAAACGCTCGTAAGCAGCGAAGTGGGGGAAACGAGATTGCCGACCTGTGCCTGTGCGATACCGGCGATGCCGTTAATCAGCGAGTGCACCTGTGTCCATTCCAGGTTGAGCCTGGCGGTTTCCACCGCGGCCTGATCGGCTTGCACCTGCGCTGCGGTTGCACGTGTGGTTTGCGTTTGGTTGTCGAAATCTTGCCGCGAAATCACCGCCTGCTGGTAGAGCACCGTATAGCGCGCGAGATTCAGCTGGTTCTGCTTCAGCTGCGCTTGCGCCTGGGCAAGATTTCCGAGCGCCTGATCGAACGCAGCCTGATATTGGCGAGGATCGATTTGAAACAGCAGTTGGCCGACCTGCACTGCATCGCCATCTTTGTAATTCTGCTTGATGAGATAGCCGGAGATCTTCGGATAAATGTCGGCGTTCACGAAGCCTTCGGTCGTCCCGACCCACTCCGAGTAAAGCGGCACGTCTCTCTGGATGACGTCGGTGACCACGACCTCGGGGATCGCCGGGGGCGTCGCGGGTGCGGCCTTTTTGCAGGACGTTGCGGCAAGCGCGAGCGCTGCCGCAAAAGCGAGGACGGCGGGTCGAGCGGTACCCCGCGACAGCAGCCAATTCCACTTCAATTTCATCGGATAACGATTATGGCTCGAATCCGATTATGCTTAACTGCGCGACCGAGGGCGAGAGCCCGTGGATTAAGGCGGACGCCTCGCATCGTTTTCACCGCAAGTGGTAGAAGAAACAAGCGGAGGATTCGGGATGCCACTCAAGTTGAAAAAAACCGTGAAGGAATTGTGCGCCGAGGCCGAAAAAGAGATCCAGACTGTGACCCCGGATGAAGCCATCAAGCTCAAGGACGATCCGGGCGTGCTGCTGGTCGACATCCGCGACATTCGCGAACTCCAGCGCGACGGCCACGTGCCCGGCGCGTTCCATGCGCCGCGCGGGATGCTGGAATTCTGGGTCGATCCCGAGAGCCCATACTACAAAGATGTCTTTGGCTCGGGCAAGCGCTTTGTGTTCTTCTGCGCGGGCGGCCTGCGCTCGGCACTTGCGACGCAGGTGGTGCAGCGGATGGGACTAGAGCCGGTGTGTCACATTCGAGGCGGATTTCGCGCCTGGAAGGAGAGCGGCGGCCCCGTCGAGCCGCTGCCCGAAAAGAAATCGCCCGAAAAGAATTCGTAGTGACTTGCGGCGGTCGAGAATAGCGAGAGACTCAGACCGGGGCTCGGTCCAGGCGCTGACGGAGAAGATCGATCATGCGATGCGCGATCGTCGATGGCGCGTCGCCGCCCGGACGATACCAGACGTGCGACCAGTTGAGACCGCCCATCAATAGTAGCCGCAGGTAGCGGCGGTCGGCGTTTTCGGGGAGCGCGAGTGCGTCAATAAGCGCCCGGAAGCGGGCTTCGTACTCATCTCGCAGTTCTAGCAGCCGTTCAGCGACCTTGCCACCCTCCGGCGGTAGCACCCGAATCATCACTTGCGTGTAGTCGCTCAGCTCGAGCATCGCTTCGAGATGCGCGGCGCATCCCGCCTCCAGCCGCTCCCACGGAGTGCTCTGCCCGGCGACTGCGGCGTCGACCCGCTCCGCGATGTGCCGCAGGCCCTCTTCGTAAACCGCCAGCAGCATCTCCTCCTTGGAAGGGAAGTGGTAGTAGATGGAGCCCGAGAGCATCCCGACCTCACGCGCGATGTCGCGCATCGAGGTAACATGATACCCGCGCTCGCGGAACAGGCGCGCCGCAACGTCGAGCAATTGCTGACGGCGATTATCCTGTCGCGGAGCGCGGGTGACCGCGGAATTAGTCGAAGTCGAGGCGCTCATCTATTGCCGGACTGTCTCTAGCAGGCTCAGCCGCCGCCGCCGCCGCGCTCTGGTTGTAGCTGCGGCCGTCGGCGTTGGGGTTGAACCCGAGATCGCTCAAGTGCGACTTGATACGGTCGTTGAGCAGCCCCACCTTGTCCATATTGGCGATGACCTGCTGATGCATGTCGCGGCGGAAAAGTTGGCGGAACATCGCCTGCTCGGTGCCCTTGGCGACCTCTTGCCGGTAGCGCTCGATTCCATCGATCTCGGCTTTGTTGAAGCCGACCGCTTCGTAGGCGTCGCGCGGGAACTGCCCGCTCATCACCAGCCGCAGCGCTTCCTTGGTGAAGTCTTCGACCTCGTGGCGCTCGGTCTCGCTGAGTTGTTCGATCTGCTCGGGCAAGCTCAGTACGGAGAAGCCCATGTGCCGCGACTCGTCGCTCAGAATTTTGCGGCAGATGACGCTCAGCAGCGGATCCTGCGCGCTCTCGGCGAGCATCCGGAACAGCGACACCGCGAGCGTCTCGGCCACGAGCTGCAAGCCAATAGTTTTGATGTACCACTTGCTGCTGCCGATCAATTGATCGAACAGCGACTTGAGGTTAGTGGTCATCGGATAGACCTTGTTGCCGAGCTTCTCCTTGATGTAGCGCGCGAGCACTTCGGCGTGACGCGCCTCGTCGACCACCTGCGTAGTCATGAAGAATTTCGAGTCGGTGGTCGGCACCATCTGCACCAGCTGGCTGCACGCGATCATCGCGCCCGCCTCGCCATGCAGTAGCTGCGAAAGCCGCCAGGCGGAGAACTCGAGGTTGAGTTCACGCCGCTGCTTCGTATCCAGCTTTTCCCAGTACGGGCTGCCGTAGGCGTCGATCAGGCCGTCGTGAAATACGCCGCGATCAGGGTCGACCGGCGCGCTCCAATCGATGTCGCGCGAGACGTTCCACTGATCGCGCTTGGCGTTTTCGTACAGCCGCCGCATATCCGGCGCGTAAACTTCATAGTCGCGCTGGTAGAGGGTATCGATGGAGCTGGGGATCGTGTGCCACGTGTCGGTCGTCATCTGAGCCATTTTTATAACTCCCTATAAAGTCTAAAGGTCGCCGCGTCGGCTACCCCGCTCGATAAAGCAAACGCTTGTTTGCTATCTATATGAGCAAACGCTCCGTGTGTCAAGGACTGGCAACGACCGCTTCCGCTTTACACCAATTATAGTGAAAAGGGCTTGAAACCTGGGACTTTTCTAGCGTCCACTGAACTTTGCCTCGCGACGCTCGAGGAACGCGCCCAATCCTTCCTTGCGGTCCTCGGTCGCATACAGGAGTCCCATCGCCTGGCGCTCGGCCTCGATGCCGGTCTTCAGGCTTCCATTTTGCGCGATATCGACCAGCAGCTTCCCACATCTTAATGCCACCGACGGCAGCTTGAGTAGCTTGCGCGCCCACTGGACGGCGACTTCCAGCGCCTGTCCGGTCGGTGCAATTTCGTTGACCAATCCATGATGGAAAGCCTGCTGCGCCGAGAGCGGTTCGCCAGTATAGATCATCTGCTTGGCGATCGCCGTCGGCAGCATCCGCGGGAGCCGCTGTGTCCCGCCAGCGCCCGGCAACAGTCCGATCTTTATCTCGGGCACGCCGATACTCGTGTCCTCCGCGATGATGCGGAAGTCGCAGCACAGGGAAATCTCGCATCCGCCGCCGTAGGCGATTCCATTGATCGCGGCAATCGTCGGGCGGTCGAGATCCTCGATCCCGTTCAAGGCCATCTGCACGCTTTCGATAAAGCTCATGAAGTCTGACGGGCCGCCGACCTTGGCCAGCGCCGCGATGTCGGCGCCGGCACAGAACGCGCGCCCGTTGCCGGTAAAGATCACCACGCGCGCGCTCGGGTCGGCGCGCACGTCGGTCACGAGCTTGCGCAGGTCGTCGATCATCTCGGGGCTAATCGCATTGAGCTTGCCCGGCCGGTTGAAACGCACGGTCGCAATTCCGTCCGCACATTCGTATTGCAAGGTCTGGTACATCGCTTCTTCTCCTGCTTCGATTCCGCTCGAGTTCGAACTCGCTCGGCAATCTGCTCAGACCATCGTCAACCCGCCGCTCACCGAAAGCGCCTGCCCGGTGATGTAGGAAGCGTCGTCGGAGGCCAGAAACGCGACCGCCGCTGCGATGTCCGCCGGCTCGCCCAGCCGGCCCATCGGCACCGCACGCCGGAGCGCCTCGTGGAGCTTGGGATTGTGCGTCGCCAACTCCTGAAGCATCGGTGTATTGGTCGGCCCGGGACAGACGCAGTTGACGGTAATATTGTGCCGCGCCATCTCACGCGCCAACGTCTTGCTGAAGGCGATCACGCCGCCCTTGGCGCCCGAGTAGACTGCCTCACCGCTCGAGCCGACGCGGCCCGCATCGGAGCTTATCGAAACGATTCGTCCGCCGCCGCGCGCGACCATCGAATCGAGCACCGCGCGGCAGCAATTGATCGGCCCGCGCAGATCGATCGCCAGCACCTTGTCCCAGGTCTCCTCGCTGTTCTTGAGAAACGGCTCGACCCTGTCCCACCCCGCGTTGTTGACCAGGATATCGAGCGGCCCCAGCCGCCGTTCGGCCTCGGCCACCGCCGCGCGCACACTATCGAGCTTGGCTACGTCGATCGCGAGTCCGATCGCGCCGCCGCCAATCTCTGTTGCCGCAGCCTCGGCGCCCGCCAGGTCGAGATCGGCAAGCGCGACCTTGCATCCTTCTTCGCGCAGGCGCTGCGCGATTCCTCTGCCGATTCCGCGTCCCGCGCCGGTAACGAATGCGGCCTTGCCGCTTAATCCGCGCATCTGATGGTCCCTCCTTACGCGATCGCACCGCGCGCCGCCGAACACCTCGCACGTCCCAGCGTGAGGCGCGATTATAATCCCGTCGCACCCGCTATGAGAAAGGCGCCGACTAGAGAATGTAGCTTGCGCGCTCCACGCTGGCTGGGTAGACGCCGGGATCGAGAGTGACACAGACGCGGTGGCGGCATAGGCTGGCATTCGAGGAACCGGACCGTGGCGGGGGAATCCGGCAGCTTCTGGCAACTTGAGCGCGTCAATCGGCGCCGTACCCGTGCGCTCGTGATGAAGCTGGTTCTGGTGCTCGCCGCATTCGGGCTCGGACTCGATTTTCTGTTTCACACAATGCGCTTCAGAGACGGACGGCTTTCGGGCGTCCCTTGGTTCGCGGTGGGCGCCGTAATCCTCGCCGTCGCGCAATCCCTGCGTGCTAACTTTTCCGGCGCCGACCTGGTGCTGGGCGCGTTGGGTGCGCATCCGATCTATTACGACGAGCCGAAGAATCAAGCGGTCATCGACGTGGTGCGCGAAATGGCTCTCGCGGCGGGAATCCCCGCGCCGCGAATCGACGTGATCGAGGACCCCTCACCTAACGCATTCGCGATCGGACGCGACACCGAACACTCGGTGATCTGCGTCACCCAGGGATTGCTGGATCAGATGGATCGCGAGGAACTCCAAGGCGTGATCGGTCATGAGATGGCGCATATCCGCAATTGCGATATCCGGCTCACAACGATGGTCACGATGATGTTCGGCGGCTTCGGCGTGTTCTCCGGGCGCTTCATTTCAATACTGCTCTCGCGCGAGCGCGAATACCTGGCCGACGCGACCGCAGTAGAATTCACGCGCAATCCAACGGCGCTGATCCGCGCGCTCGAACACATCGCGAAGACCGAATCGCCGCTGAGATGCGCCACGGAAGGTACGGCACAGCTTTTCATCGTGGATCCTTTCGAGCGCGCGGACGCGGGCCGGAGCTACAAGCAATTCATTGACGAGGTAACCCGGATCCGATCGCAGCCCGGCAAAACAGAGGAGCGGCGCGCCGAAAAGGCCAGGAATTTCGCGGCCCATGGATACCCGCGTAACTTCGTTGTGCAAGCGGTATCGAGCCATCCGCCGCTTCGTGAACGAATCGCGCGCCTGCAGGCGCTGCTTGGCCCTCCGCCTGAGGCCGCCGCAAGTTCCGAGGTAACCGACGACGAGCTACGAGCGAAATTTGCGGAAAGCGTCAAATTCGTCCGGAATCTGGCGACGACCGATCCCGCGGTCGGGGCCGAGATAATGCAAGCGGCGTTGCTTGCTCTCCCTGCCGGAAGAAGATTGCTCGAGGGAAAAATCGGCGGAACCCAATTTGAGCGAGAATCGACTCCGCGCGACCCGATCACGGAAAAGCTCTACGAATCAAACCTGGCCTCGACGGGCGATTTGAGGCCGAACGAAGTCAGGGATTCTTCGCTGTTACAGACATCGGCCGCCGACCCGGCAAGCTCCAGGGAATTCAGGTTGCCAGATTCGGCCGCCAAGGAGGCGCTGGAACTCGAGGCCCTCGCGAAAAATTTGGGTCCGGTACTGGCCTCGATGCAACGGAAACAGACTGTCACTCAGCCCGCGGCCCCTGACCGTCCAAGCGGACGGCGCGGCAACTTGCTGTTCTGGATAGTGATCGCAATCTCGGCCGGCGCGATCGTCGCCTCCCTCGCAATAAGGTAGCGCCCCTCACTGCAAGACTTTCCACCCTGTGCGCGCGAGGCGATCTCTGCTAGGAGGGAATCCGGTGCGCGCTCCACCAGTACGGGCGCGAGACGAACGGGCGCGGAACATAGCAGTTCACTGGGAGAAGACAGGCGATGAAAGCGATCGACGGTGACAGCCACTTCATGGAACCAATGGACCTGTTCGAGCGCTACATCGATCCGGCCTTTCGCGAACGCACGATACGCATGCTCCGCGACCCAGCAAGCGGCAAGGCGACGATGCTCGCCGATGGCAAGCCGCTCAAATTGCGCGACGTCGACCAAATAATGGGACTCTTAGTAGCGTACGGGGAGAAGGAGCAGGGCCTCAACATCGGCAACTTCGATCGCTATCTCGGCTACAGCCAGCAATGGCAGGACATGGACGCACGCGTGCGCTTCCTCGACGAAGAAGGCTTCGACAAGCAGGTGCTCTACCCGAGCCTCGGCATCGTGTGGGAGGGCGAGGTCGACGACCCTGCGCTCGCCGACGCGCTCTGCCGCGCCTACAACACCTGGGCTTTCGAGCTGGTCGCCTCTCACAAGGATCGGCTGTTTCCCGCCGCGCATATCTCGATTCGCGACCCCGAACTCGCGGTGCGCGAAATGGAACGCGTCGCGAAGCTCGGCGCGCACACCATCTTCGTCTCCTCCGCGCCCGTGCGCGGCCACAGCTTCGGCCATCCCGAATTCGATCCGGTGTGGGCGGCTGCCGAGTCACTCGATCTCGCGGTCGGCATCCACCTCGTCTCGCATCGCAACTACACCGGCAGCGCGTGGTACAAGGATCCCAAGCCGGGGCTGATGTACTTCACCATGAGCATCATCCAGGACCCCCGGATGGCGCTGACCACGATGGTGGTCGACGGCGTGTTCGAGCGCTTCCCGAAACTGCGCGTCGCGACGGTCGAGGCGATGGTCGGGTGGGTCGGCGAATGGATCGAGCGGCTGGACTATCGGTACTCGTACATGGGCCACACCTCCCAGATGAAACGTTCGGCCGCGGAATACTTCCAGCGTAACATCTGGATCAGCGCTGATCCCGAGGAGCGGATGTTCCCCTACATCGTGCAGTTCGCCGGCGACGATCGTTTCTTCATCGGCTCGGACTACCCGCACGCTGAGGGTTTCGTGCGTCCGGTGGAGAAGGCGCGCAAGCAGCTCGCGTCGCTGCCCAAGTCCTCGGTCGACAAGATTCTCGAGACCAACGCGCGCAACTTCTACCACATCTGATTTCCGCCGCGTCCGCCGACGTCGGCAACCGGAGCTTACCCGGTCTCGGGGGCGCTTCCACGGTTGTAGGCGCGGCGGATTCGAGGTAGCGTGATGCACTATAATGCATCCAAATGCCCATACCGTCCTTGCAAAATCAACCACGACCTCCTCCGCTGCGCTGGCTGATGCTTCGCCCTTAGAGGGCGACGTTCCCGCTCAGTATCTAAGATTACTCGGCGAGCGCGTGCGCGACGCGCGGGCGCGGCATGGGATGACGCGCCGGATGCTGGCGCACGACTGCGGCGTCTCGGAGCGCTACCTGGCGCAACTTGAGAGCGGCCGAGGCAATATCTCGATCGTGCTGCTGCGCCGGGTCGCCGCCGCGATCGACGTTCCGCTGGCCGAGTTGGTGAGCGAAGAGCTGCCGCCGGTCGAATACGCTCTTGTCGCTGAGCGGCTCCGCCGCCTCAAACCGGCCGAGCTACTCGAGGCCGGCGCGATCATCGCCAAGCGCTTCGGCGACAACGCCGCGCGAGCGGACCGGATTGCTCTCATCGGGCTCCGAGGCGCCGGCAAGAGCACGCTCGGCGCGCTACTGGCAGAGCGCCTGGGCTGGACATTCGTGGAGCTCAGCCGCGAAATCGAGCGCGAAGCAACGGTAGGTGTAAACGAAATCTTTGACCTCTGGGGCCAGGCGGCCTATCGCCGCTACGAACGGCGCGCGCTCGACCGCGTGGTGCTGACGCGCTCGCGGGTGGTGATCGCGACTGGCGGCGGACTAGTCTCGGAGCTGTCCACTTTCGAGCGCCTGCTGGAGGCTTGCTACACGATATGGCTCCAGGCCTCTCCCCACGATTACTGGGAGCGCGTGCTGCGCCAGGGTGATTATCGGGTGAGCGATGGTGTCGGCGTAAAGCAGGCGATGGCTGACATGCGCCGCATCCTCGCGCAGCGCGAGGCCCTGTACTCCAAGGCTGATGCCCGGCTGGACACCGGCGGCAAGACCACGGCCGCGTCGCTGCGCGAGCTTGTGGCGCTCATGCGTAAACGGCGGCCCAGACGCGCCGCGGATTGACCAGTCAAACTGGCATGCAGAATACTGCTTGACGCAGGCGGTACATATGCATTATATCGCATGTAGGAGCGGGCTGGTTCGGGATGGCCGGTGACCTATTCTCGAGCGGCAACCTCGCAGGCCGCGACAACGGAGCGGCGAGACTAATGTCAGTAAAATTCGAGACCGACCCGAGCCGCTACCGGCATTGGAAACTGGAGACCGCTCGCGACCGCGCGCGGCTGACGATGAAGGTCGATGAAGCCGGCGGCCTCACTCCGGGCTACGCGCTCAAGCTCAACTCGTACGACTTGGCGGTGGACATCGAACTGGCCGACGCCGTGACACGCCTGCGCTTCGAGCATCCGGGCGTCAGCGTGGTCACGATCGATAGCGCGCTCGACGGGATGTTCTGCGCCGGCGCGAACATCTTCATGCTCGCTCACGCCGACCACGGCTTCAAGGTCAACTTCTGCAAGTTCACCAACGAGACGCGCCTTGCGATCGAGGACGCGAGCGCCAACAGCGGACAGCGCTATGTCGCCGCGCTCAACGGCACCTGCAGCGGCGGCGGCTACGAATTGGCGCTCGCCTGCGAAGAGATAATCCTGGTCGACGATCGCCGCTCAGCCGTGAGCCTGCCCGAGATTGCGTTCCTCGGCGTACTGCCCGGCACCGGCGGCCTCACGCGCCTGGTCGACAAGCGCAAAGTGCGCCGCGACCTAGCCGATGTTTTCTCTACGCTGGCCGAGGGAGTGCGCGGGGAACGCGCGGTCAAATGGGGCCTGGTCGACGCAGTGGCACCGCGTTCGCGTTTTAACGAATTTGTGGCTGAACGTGTAGCGTCGCTGGTTGACGCGACGCGTGCAGGCCGCGCCGGTATCGCGCTCGACCCGCTTAATGCTGCGGAGAGCGGGACTGAAATCCGCTATCGGCATCTCACGGTGCGGCTTGATCCCGCCCAGCGCCTCGCCGAGTTAATTATCGAAGGACCCGCCAGAGAGCCGGCGATTCCGCACGAGGCGGCGACGCTCGGCGCGAACTTCTATCCGCTGCGGCTTTTCCGCGAAATCGACGACGCGCTGTTGCGCCTGCGCTTCAATTATCCGGAGATCGGATTGGTGTTGATCAAATCTGCCGGCGATCTCGATCGCGTCGTCGAACTCGACCGCGCGATGTGGGAGCGGCGCGGAGAGTGGTTCATCAGTGAGACTCTGTTGCTGATGAAGCGTGTGCTCAAGCGCTTCGACCTCACCGCCAAAAGTTTTTTTGCGATCGTCGAGCAGGGTTCATGCTTTGCGGGCTCGCTATTCGAACTCGCGCTCGCCGCCGACCGGATCTATATGAAGTCCGGCACCGACGCGCATATCGCAACTGGCGTGCTCAATGGCGGCCCGCTCCCGATGAGCAACGGCTTAAGCCGCCTCGCTACGCGCTTCATCGCCGACCCCTCGCGCGCCGCGGCGCTCGCCGCCGGTGGCAAATTCGACGCGGAAGCGGCGCTGGAAGCAGGGTTGGTGACAGCGGCGCCGGACGAACTGGATTGGGAAGAGGAACTGCGTCTCGCGATAAGTGAGCGGCTCTCGCTCTCGCCGGACGCGCTGACCGGAATGGAGGCGAACATCCGTTTCGCCGGGCCGGAGACGATGGAGACGCGGATTTTCGGACGGCTGTCGGCCTGGCAGAACTGGATTTTCCAACGCCCCAACGCGATCGGCGAGCACGGCGCGCTCAAGCTGTATGGCCAGCCGCAGAGTCCGCAATTCGATTACAGACGCACCTAAGCCAATTCGCGTGCGGGCCACGGCGCGCCAGAGTTTCAGCGGAGTTTCAGTAATGATCGGCGAAATCCCCAACAACGTTGATCTCGATCACGACCAACAATTGCGCCGCGCACTCGCGACGTGGCATCCGCGTTTTCTTCAATGGTGGAACGAGGTCGGGCCCGAGGGCTTCGACACTTCGACCGTTTATCTGCGAACGGCAATCAGCGCGTCGGCCGACGGATGGGCCAACTACGCGTATGTGAAAATGCCGGAGTACCGATGGGGCATCTTTCTGGCGCCGCCGGAGAACCGCAAGATCGGTTTCGGCGACAATCCGGACGCCGACCCATGGCAACAGGTGCCGGGCGAGTTTCGCAAGGAGCTGCGCCGTATCATCGTGACCCAGGGAGATACCGAGCCGGCGTCGGTCGAGCAGCAGCGTCATCTGGGCAAAACCGCGCCGTCGCTTTACGATCTGCGCAACCTCTTCCAGGTCAACGTCGAGGAGGCGCGTCATCTGTGGGCGATGGTCTATCTGCTGCATCGCTTCTTCGGGCGCGACGGCCGCGAGGAGGCGGAGGAGTTGCTGACGCGGCGTAGCGGCCATCGCGATCATCCGCGCATACTGACCGCGTTCAATGCGCCGATCCGCGACTGGCTGGATTTCTACTGCTTCGCGATGTTCACGGACCGCGATGGCAAGTATCAGCTCGAATCGCTGTCCGAGAGCGGCTTCGACCCGCTCTCGCGCACCACGCGCTTCATGCTCACGGAAGAAGCGCATCACATGTTCGTCGGGGAAACCGGGGTGCAGCGCGTCGTGCAGCGAACCGCCGATCTGATGAAGCAGTCGGGTCGCGCCGACATTCATGACCTGGGCGGCATCGAGCTTACGGTCATCCAGAAATACATCAACCTGTGGTACTCGGAGAGTCTCGATCTGTTCGGCGCCGAGGATTCGAGCAACGCGGCGACTTATTTCGCGACCGGAATCAAAGGACGCTACCGCGAGCATAACGCCAACGCCTACCGCGAGCATCGCGCCCTCGAGGGCGAGTACGAACTGCGACTGCCCGGCGGCGCTGCCGAGCGGATTCCGCTGCGTCGCGCGATGAACGCGATCCTCCGCGATGCATACGTGCAGGATTGCGAGCGTGGGCTTGCGCGATGGAACCGCGAGCTGGCCGCGCGCGCGCTTGACCAGCGGCTCGCGCTACCGCATGCCGGTTTCAATCGGAAGGTCGGCGCGTACGCGGGACAAAGCTGCGATCCGCGCGGAAATTTGATTGCGGCCGAAGAGTTCTCGGCGCGAGGCGGCGAATGGCTGCCGACCGAGGAGGATCGCGCGCGCAACGCCGAGCTGATGCAGCCAGTGAACGAGCCGGGCAAGATCGCGGGATGGATCGCGCCGCCGGCCAAGGGCATCAACGGCCAGCCGCCGGATTTCGAATATGTGATCTTGAACTAGCTGCGCTCTCCCGATTTAGAGAGAGTTTCGCTTAACTCGGGCGCGAGCCTTTTCTAACTGCTACTTGACCAAGACCAAGGAGAGGTCGCCGCGAAACGTAGCAAGCGGCGGGAGAGGTCTTACGATCGCTTATCGACTTTTAACGGAGCGCTAAACACCAACTGCTGAACCTCTCCCTAACCCTCTCCTTGGACAAGGAGAGGGACCAGAAGACTTAGGGAGAGCTTAGAATCTTCGGGGCAAGAGGTTTAGTCGGGGCGCACCAGGCCCGACAATCCCGCAGCCAGCAGCGGTGTGATTATCCATCCAGCGAGAATGTGCACCCACAAGTACCATCGGAGCAGCGTGCCCGATAGCGCGCGCATCCGGCCGCCCATCCCGTGGCGCGGATTGGGCCTCCAGTACATCCCTTGATGCAGATCGACCACCGGCAGAAAGTTTTCCAGCGAATAGACGACTGCGTTAAACGGCGGATAGTGGGGCGGCGGCTCGCCGTTTTGAATGAACCCGTCGTAGGCGTCGGGCTCGGTCGGCGTGATCGCGCGCTCGCGGTAACCCAATCCGAACAGCACCGAGCCCAGAGCGACGAAGAAGAAGATCCACCAGAGCGCGCGTATTGGCCGATAGCCATAACCGATCGTGGCGTCGAGCACGAGGCTCCATAGCCGCGCGCCCCACCCCAGTGCGCCCTGGTTGCGGCGCGCGTCCTCCTTGGCCATCATCACGTCGACGGCACCGACATCGGCGCCGTGTTCGCGCATCACTTTCGCCAGATGGCCGTAAGGTTGCGGCCGAAATCCGGAGGGTTGAAGCCTGAGCCAGCGCAGGCGGCTCTGCGCGTCGGTCGGGCCGCCGCTGATGTCGCCGTAAACGAAATCATCGATGAAGAGATTGCCGGCAGCCGGCCAACTCGCAGCGTCGTCCCAGAGCGCCGCGGCGCGGGCACTGGTTAGATTAAGCTCGGTACCGGGCGTGCGTACGATGCTATCCCAGTAGAGGGTTCCATCGATCGTCGCGCGATCGGCATCCAATCCGTTGACCCCTGCTCCGACGAAGTGCGCGTCCTTGAAGCTGAGTCCACGCCCGATTTGCGCGAGCGTCAGATCGACCACGCCGTTGGTGGTGAAGCCGCTGTTGAACGAGGCGTCGCCCTTGACCGTCACTTCCACCAGCGACAGCGGATCGGTGCCACCCACGAAGCGCCCGCCGCTGCAATCGAGGCTGCCGCCGATCTCGGCGCGAAAAAGGCTGACTGGCCCGAAGTCGCCCCCGTTCATCAGAAGGTCGCCGGTGAGTGTGAGGCGATCGCCCGAAACCGGTCCGTATTTCCCGCCCGTCAGCTGGAGGTCGCCCGTAATCGTCGCGCGGTCGCCTGCGATCGGACCGGTCACATCGTGTGAAAGATCCAGACTCTGCAGATGCGCGAAGGAGAAATCGATTCCCGCGGGTATTGCCGAACTGATAATCGTGAGCGGCGCGTTGAGCGTCAGATATGACAGATCGAGTTGGCCGTCAATCGCGGCACCCCCGATGCCCACCCCGCTTGGATGGACGTACGGCCGCGCCTGCGGATCGGCGACGATCCATCGCAAGAGCGCCGCACGGATCGTCCGGGTGCGCGGCCATTCCGAGGCGTTCGACGGATCGTTTACCGGGCTGCTGGCATCGTTGTTCGGCCCCGCCCACATCAGCGCACGTTGCGGCGCCGCATGCACGAGCTTCAGTTCGGCGTCGTCGAGGTCGCCGAAGTTGGAGCGCGCAAGTTGTTCCAACGCCGTGGCCGCCTGCTCGGCCTCGCGCTCTCCGATGGCCGGTTGCGCTTGCGGACTGGGGCCGATCTGCTCGTCGGCGCTGGCGTCGGGGGCAGGCTGCGCGTACGCGCGTCCGGTGCCGCTCGCGAGACGGCACGCGACCGTAGTCGCGACAATCGTCATCGCTAACAGTCTGACCGCCGCAATCGCGACTCTGGCGCTGCGGTAAACGATCGTCCGGCGGCGGATTTGACGGCTATCGCGCGCGGGCAGTAGAAGAGGGCTGTTCACGATTGCGCATCATTCGACCAGAGTGCGGAGGGTAAAGGCAATGCTTGGAATTTCGCACGTCGCGATCGGCGTCAGCGACATGGAGCGCTCGTTGCGTTTTTACCGGGACCTGCTGGGACTGACCGTGAGCCTGGACAAGGAAGAGCCGGTGCGCGGCTCGGAGCGGCTGTTCGCCGACCCGGCGCAAAACCGCCGCCGCGCGGTCTATCTTAAGTGGGCCGACGGCCCGGAGGCGGGCTTTATTGTGCTCTCGCAAAAGCCGGGAGAGCCGTCGGGCCGGCCAATCAAAATCGACCAACTCGGTATTCATCATTTCGCATTCTGGGTGAGCGACCTGCGCGAACGCGTCGAGCGGCTAAAGTCGGCGGGAGTGAAGATGCTCGTCGGTCCGTACGAGTCCGATTCGATCGCTTATGGCGAGGCGCCGGGCAAGAAAGTGCTGACCTGCCTGTTCGAGGATCCCGACGGGATAATCGTGCAATTCGACCAGCGGCTGAGTTAGGGGAACGCGATTTCCTTGGCGGTGCGGAAGAGCTCGCTCCGCCATGGCGTCTGCGCCTCAGGCAGAGGCCGCCACTACCGTGACGCGGCGGCGTGCGCCGGACCAGCGGGAGCGCCCGGTAAACCGGACGCTCCTGCTGGTCCCGCCGCGCAGCTCGCGCACTTGCCCGCCTTGAGCATCGCGCACAGCCGCTCGCCGATAAGCTCGCCGGCCACGCGATGGCCCTCGACGTTCCAATGGCCAAAGCCGATCTTGCTGTTCGCAAAGCCGTGCAGAAACGCGTGATGTGCCTGGGCATACTGGAACAAAGGCTCGGCCAGCGTCAGTACATCGAAGCCGTCGCGCTCGCCCAGCGCGGCGATTCGGCGGTCAGGGTAGAACAGGTCGCTGACGCCGATTCGTTGCATGAAATTCTCGCGTACCTTCTGGTCGGGCCATACCTGGATGCTGGTGTCGAGCGTCACCGTCAGAAACGCCGCGCTATGCCGGGCGGCCTCCCGATGGGTTCCCTCAACCAAGTCGTCAGTGACCTGCCATGCGTCGCGCCACACCGGCTCGGTGGGCGGCTTGTAGATGTCGTAGTTGATCGCGGCTTCGACCGGTAATTCGGCAGTCGGCTGCTGATTGCGAGTGGTCAAGATCGTCCATGCGCCGCCGAGCAGCGAGAACATCCCGGCCTTGCGATAGTCGAAGCGCGCCATGCACCACAGGCGAAAGGAATTCGAGCCCTCGAATGGTCCCGCCGGCGAGAGCTTACCGTTGCGCTCGACATAAAACGGCCGGCACAGATTGCCCTCGAGCGAGGCCGAGTTGTTGCGGACGTCGTTGCCCAAAAAAATCGCGAGCACCACGAGGTCGGGATGGTAAGCCCACACTTGTTTGCGCAGCGTCACCAGCTCCTGCGTGGTGCCGTAACCGTCCACGCCGAAATTGAGCGCCTCGACCCGCTGGCCTTTGAGCAACGGACAATGTGCGAGCTGGCGCCCTGCGACGGAAGCAAAGGTGTCTTCGTAAGGCACCTGGATCGCCTCGGTATAGGAGTCGCCGAGCACCGCGATGCGGATGGTGCCCGGCGGCTTGGCCTTCGCAACCTCCGGGCCGCGAAAGCCGCCGCTATTGATTTCGACGTAGGAGCCGCCCTCGCGCCGGTAGTAACCGGCGGTGTTCGGCCGCAGCCCCCAGCCGCGCGCCGCATCGTAACAATAAAAGTAAGGGAAATAGCGATTGGCGATTCGTACGCCCCCCTCCGCGATCAACCCGGCGCAGATCACGCCGAAGACGATCAGCAAAGCCGTGCCCATCGCTCTACGAACCATCTTGGATTCCGTGTAATCCGTGCGCCCTGGACCCGCTGCGGCACAGCTTGCGCCGCCCGGCAGTCTCGTTGACGAAAATCGTTGTGTCAACATAACGTAGGCCCGGAGCGGATGGGAGAGCATCGATTTTTCGCGCACGATCGGAGACCCGATGACGATGGCACCTTGGATCGGACAGCCGCTCAAACGCGTCGAAGATCCGCGCCTGCTGACTGGGCGTGGCGTTTTTGTCGCCGACCTGCCGGTCAAGAATCCTTACGCGGCCGCGATCCTGCGGAGCCCTCATGCGCACGCGCGCATCCGCTCGATCGACCCTACTGCGGCGCTCTCTGCACCTGGAGTGGCCGGCGTGATAAGCGGCGCCGACGTGCTCGCGCATACGCAGCCCTTCGCAGTCGGGGTTGAGGCGCCGGTCAAGTACTATTGCCTCGCGACCGACAAGGCGCGCTTCGTTGGCGAGCCGGTGGCAGTGGTGATCGCGCGCGACCGCTACCTGGCCGAGGACGCGCTCGACCTTATTCAGGTCGAGTACGAACCGCTGCCGGCGGTCATCGATCCCGAGGACGCGTTGAAGCCCGGCGCGCCGATCTTGCATGAAGGCGTTGGCTCCAACGAGGCATGCCATCGTGAGATTGTTTACGGCGAGGTCGAGAGCGCGTTCGCTGGGGCAGACGTCGTCATCCGCGAGCGCTTTCGCTATCCCAAGTATTCGTCCACGCCGATCGAAACCTACGGCGTGATCGCCGCCTACGATTCCAGCATCGGCGTGCTGACCATAACCTCGAATTTCATGGGGCCCTTCATCCTGCATGGGCTGGTCGCGCGAGCGTTGGGACTGGCGGAGAACCGCTTGCGTTTCGTCGTGCCGCCGGACATCGGGGGCAGTTTCGGCATCAAGACCAGCATCTTTCCTTATCTTGCGCTGATGGGACTGGCCGCGATGCGCACCGGCGTGACCGTGCGCTGGATCGAGGATCGCCGCGAGCATCTGCTGGCCTCATCCAGCGGCGCGGACCGCGTCGCCTACCGCGAGTTGGCCGCGCGCAACGACGGCACGATCGTGGCAATGCGATCGCGATGGTACGACAACGTCGGCGGCTACATTCGCAGTCCCGAGCCGGGGTGCACGTTTCGTCCGATCGGCAACTGGGTCGGGCCGTACCGGTTCGCCAATCTCGCCGCCGACGCGCACGTCGTGATGACTAACAAGAGCCTGACCGGTCCCAATCGCGGCTACGCCTGCGGCCATCTCTATTTCGAAATCGAGCGGATGATCGATCTGTTGGCGGAACGACTGAAGATAGATCCTGCAGAACTGCGCCGCCGCAATTTTATCCAAGCCGATCAATTTCCTTATCGGACGCCGTCCGGCGGGCTATATGATTCTGGCGACTACCCGGCCGCGTTCGAGCGGGCGCTCCAGGCCGCCGGCTATCATCAACTGCGCGAAGAGCAGAAACGTGCGCGCGCCGCCGGACGTCTTTACGGCGTAGGGCTCGCGGTTGCGGTTGATCCGTCGGTTTCCAACATGGGTTACGTGACGATCGCACTGGACCCCACGAGGCGCGCGCGCACCGGGTACCTGCCCAAGTCCGGCGCGACTGAGAGCGCCACGGTCAGGATCGATCCGCTGGGCAAAGTGACCGCGATCCTGGGCACCGCGCCGCAAGGCCAGGGCCATCAGACGATCGTCGCGCAAATCGTCGCTGACGAACTCGGCCTCACGCCCGACGACATCACGGTGGTCGACGAGATGGATACCTTCACGCGAGTGTGGAGTATTTCGTCGGGCACCTATTCGAGCCGCTTCGGGGCGGTCGGCACCAGCGCCGCAGCGCTCGCGACGCGCAAGCTCAAGGACAAACTCGTGCAACTCGCCTCCGCGCTCACCGAGACGCCGGTCGAGCAACTGACGTTCGCCAACGGGCGCGTCACGGCGCGTGGCGACGGCGGCCGCATGCTGACGCTGAAGGATCTGGCCGGCCGTGCGCATTGGAACACGCAAGCGTTGCCGCCGGGAATGGAACCAGGGCTCGAGGCGACCGCGGTATTCGGCTTTCCGCTGGCCGACAGTCCCGACGCGCAGGACCGCGTCAATTCCTCGAACACTTACGGCTTCATCGCTGAAGTGATGGCGGTGGAGGTCGATTCGGAAACTGCCGAGATCAGAATTCTGCGCTACGTCACGGTGCACGACGCCGGCGCGATCATCAATCCGCTGATCGCCGAGGGCCAGATCGTCGGCGGCGCGTTGCATGGATTGGGCGGAGCGCTCTGGGAAGAACTCGCCTACGATTCCGAGGGCCAGTTCCTCACCGGCACTTTCATGGACTACCTGGTGCCCTCGGCGAGCCAGGCGCCGACGGTCGAAGTCGAGCATCTCGCGACCCCGTCGCCATTCACCACGCTCGGCGCGAAGGGCTTGGGCGAGGCGAGTTCGATGACCGCGCCGGCGGCGGTTGCCAACGCCGTGAGCGACGCACTCGCGCCGCTCGGCGTGTCGATAACCGAGTTGCCGATAACGCCCAGCCGACTGTGGCATCTGCTCGAGGCCGCACGCCGGAAACAGCGATGAAACCGTCGTCGTTCGACTACCATGCGCCGGAGAGCGCCGCCGAGGCGATCGAATTGCTCGGCCGTTACGGCGCTGATGCGCGCCTGCTCGCCGGCGGACAGAGCCTCGTTCCGCTGCTGAATTTTCGCCTGAGCGCGCCCGCGGTGATCGTCGATCTCAACCGCGCGGCGGGCCTCGCCTACATCGCACAGGAAAACGGCCGGGTGCGGTTGGGCGCGATGACGCGTCAGCGCGCGATCGAATTCTCGCCTGTGGTGAAAAGCCGACTGCCGTTGCTGGCCGAGGCGACGCGATGGATCGGCCATCTGCCGACCCGCACACGCGGCACGTTGGGCGGCAGCCTCGCACACGCCGACCCGGCTGCCGAGTATCCCGCCGTGGCCGTGGCGCTCGACGCTGAGCTTGTGATCCGTGGCCCGGCCGGCGAGCGCGTGGTGCGCGCGGCTGAGTTTTTCGTGGACTTCATGACGACTGCATTACAGCCGGGCGAGATGTTGATCGAAGTGCGGATGCTGGCACAGGCGCCCAACTGCGGATGGGCTTTCGAGGAGTTCAGCCGACGCGATGGCGACTTCGCGATCGTCGGGATCGCCGCGATGGTGGCGGTCGATCGCGATCGGTGCTCCTCGGCGCGCCTGGCCGCGTGCGGGGTCGGACCGACCGTGATGCGGCTCCGCGCCGCGGAGGAAATCCTCGAGCAGGGCGGCCTCCACGATGGCTATATAGATGACGCAGCGTCGCATGCTGCCGAACTGGTCGACCCCGGCGCGGACCTGCATGCCTCGGCCGAATATCGCCGCCACCTGACGCGCGTGCTGACGAGGCGGGCGCTCAAACGGGCGGTCGAGCGGGCTCGCGGCGTCGGCATGCAGCCGGCGCGGTGCTGAAACGGAGACGATGGTGATGGCCGAGCCGAGAAAAATCAGCGTCACCGTGAATGGGCAGGCGCGCGAGGGATGGGCCGAGCCGCGTCGTCTGCTGGTCGACTTTATGCGCGACGATCTCGAACTGACTGGAACGCACGTAGGATGCGAGCATGGGATCTGCGGCGCGTGCACGATCTTGTTCAACGGCGAGGCGGCGCGCTCGTGCCTGATGCTCGCGGTGCAGGCCGACGGCGCCGAATTGATGACGGTCGAGGGACTGGCGCGGGACGGCAAATTGCATCCGCTTCAGGAGGCATTCTGGGAACATCACGGACTCCAGTGCGGCTTCTGCACGCCCGGGATGCTGATGACGGCGTACGATCTGCTGCGCGTCAACCCCGATCCGACCGAGGAGGAAATTCGCGCGGCGCTCTCCGCCGTGCTCTGCCGATGTACCGGGTACCAGGGAATCGTGCGCGCGGTGAAAGCGGCTGCGGAGCGGATGCGCTCGGCCGGGTGAATCAACGAAGAGCGCGAATTTCGCAGCTCAGGCGCATAGTGAGTTACGATGAGCTCCAAATCTTTAAGAGCCCGCGGATATCTCGAAATTCCCGAGCAGCTCAATCTCGCGAGCTACGTCGTCGATCGCCACGTCGAGGAAGGACGCGGCGCGCGCCTCGCCGCCTGGGCTGAAGGCCGCGCGTACTCCTTCGCCGACCTTCGCGCCCTCACCAACCGTTTCGCCAACGCATTGTGCGCGCTCGGGGTGCGCCGGGGCGATCACGTGATGCTGCGGATGGGCACTAGCCTCGACACACTGATCGCATTCCTGGGCACGATAAAAGCCGGCGCGATCGTACTGCCGACCAGCTTCCTGTTCCGCGATCACGAGGTCGAAAAGATTCTGCTCAACAGCGAGGCGGTGGTCGCCGTCTCGACGCCCGAATGGCTCGCCCCGATCGAGGCGGTGAGCGAGCGCACGCCTATGCTGCGCCACATCATCCTAACTGGTGGGGATGTCGCTGGCGGGGATGGCAGCGGCGTTGATGGCCGGCGCACGCTTGCGTGGGAGCGTGTGATGGCCGAAGGGTCGCCTGACTTCGATCCCGCGCGCACTCATCGCGATCAGGCGGCGTTCGTGATTTACACCTCCGGCACCACAGGCGATCCCAAGGGCGTCCAGCAGGCCCATCGTTGGCTTATCGGCGCGGGCGATCCGTACAACCGCGAGATGGTCCGGATGAGCGTGGACGACGTCTGTTACCAGCCGCAGGACTGGTCGTTCATCTACCCACTCGGTTCCGGATGCCTGTATCCGCTGATGGAAGGCGCGGCGATCGTGGTGCCGCGCGGCCGCTTCACGCCCGAGGCCGCCTTCGAGACGATCGAGCGCTATCGTGTGACCCTCCTCGCCGCAGTGCCAACGATCTACCGGATGATGCTGGCGCTGCCGGACGCGGAGCGGCGCTACCGGCTCGATTCCATGCGCGCCTGCGTCAGTGCGGGCGAGGCGTTGCCCGCGGACACCTTCAACGAATTCCGCCGCCGCTTCGGCGTGACCATCTACGACGGCATCGGCCAGACCGAGACGCACATTTTCATCGCCAACCGGATCGGGATGGAAATCAGGCCGGGCTCGATGGGCAAGCCGCTTCAAGGCTATGAGGCCGCGATTCTCGACGATGAGGGTCACGAGCAAACGCGCGGCGAGCCGGGCCATCTGGTGCTGCGCAATGACCATCCTGGCCTCACCCTGGGCTATCGCAAGGCGGATGCGCGATGGGCGGCGGTGAATCGCGAAGGATGGTACTACACGCAGGACATCGCGTACGTCGACGCCGACGGCTACTTCTGGTACGTTTCGCGTTCCGATGATCTGATAAAAAGCCGTGCATATCTGATCTCTCCCAAGGAGGTCGAGTCGGCGCTGCTGGAGCATCCGGCGGTGCTAGAAGCGGCGGTGGTGGGGATTCCCGATCCGCAGATTGGCGCGCGAGTGAAGGCTTTCGTCGCACTACGTCAGGGGTATGCGGCCTCCGAATCGCTGGCTGAGGAAATCCGTGATCACGTGCGCGGCGTGATCGCGCCCTACAAGGTGCCGCATCAGATCGAATTCCTGGCGGAGCTGCCCAAGACTCCCAACGGCAAAATTCTTCGCCGCGCGCTGCGCGCCCGTGATTAGAACTTCTCGCGCGGCCGGCGGAGGATATAACGGAATTCTCCGTCACTTGTGCCGGCTGTCACCGTTTTGGAGATCGCGCTCAGCCGTATGCTAAATTCAAGCAAAGCGATGGTGCGGCACATTTGAAGCTTGTAGTGTCGCTCGAACGCGCGCACGACGCGGGAGGTAAACGGTGGCATCGATAGAATTCGGCGTGGCGCTGACTTCGGTCAAGGGCGTGGTTGAGTTCGCAAGGCTCGCCGAGCGACTCGGTTACGACTATCTAACCTGCGGCGAGCACGTAATGTTTCACGGCCCGGTCTCGAACTCGCTCATCGCGCTGTCGGTGGCCGCGGGAGCGACCGAGAAGCTCAAGCTGATGAGCTCGATCGTGCTGCTGCCGCTGTATAACCCGGTGATGCTGGCCAAGCAAACCGCGGTGCTCGACGTCGCCTCCGGCGGGCGCTACCACATGGGCGTCGGAATCGGCGGCGAGTTCCCCAAGGAGTTCGAGGCGATCGGCGTGCCAGTCAATCAGCGCGGTTCGCGCTCCAACGAGGCGCTCGAAGTGATTCGCAAGCTGTGGACGGAAAAAAATGTCACCTTCGAGGGACGCTACACGCGTTTTTCGGGCGTCACGCTCGAGCCGCCGCCCACGCAGAAGCCACATCCGCTGATCTGGGTCGCCGGCCGCAAAGAGCCCGCGATGCGCCGCGCCGCGAAGTATGCCGACGGATGGCTGCCCTATATGTACACGCCCGAAATGCTGCGCGAGAGCTTAACGAAAATCGACGCGTTCGGCCGCGAGGCCGGCCGCGACATGAGCGCGTTTCGTCCCGGCCTCTTTATCTTCACTTCGGTATATCCGGATCGAAAAGAGGCCGAGGAAGTCGCCGCGCGCTCGCTCGGCAAAAACTACGCCCAGGACTTCTCCAAGATAGCCGGCCGGTACGTGCTCTACGGCAGTCCCGAGGATTGCCGCAAGCGGCTTAGGGAATACATCGACGCTGGCGCGCGCAGCGTGATGTTCAGTTGGGCCTGCCGCCACGACGATATCGAACGCAACATGGAGACGATCGCCAAAGAGGTCATTCCAGCGTTCCGTTAGTGCCGGCGCTCCGTTAGTCGCCCGCGTTCCGCTGCTCATCGAGGCACCAACCGCATGTCAGTATCGGCAAAAGGACCATTGAGCGGCATCCGCGTCGTCGACGTAACGCAGAATCTTTCGGGTCCGATGGCGACGATGATTCTCGGCGACCAGGGCGCCGACGTGATCAAAATCGAACCGCCGGGAATCGGTGACTTCACGCGCGCGATGGGCGGGACCAAGCGCGGAGTCGCGCCCGCCTTCGCCGTTATCAACCGCAACAAACGCTCGGTCGCGCTCAACCTGCGCGATCCGCGCGGCCTGCAACTGCTCAAGCGGATGGTCGCGCGCGCAGACCTGTTCGTGCAGAACCATCGGCCCGGTGTCGCCGAGCGCATCGGAATCGGCGAGGCGGCGTTGCGCGCGGTCAAACCTGACCTCGTTTATGTATCGATAAGCGGTTTCGGCGAAAGCGGCCCTTACGCCGATCAGCGAGTTTACGATCCGGTGATCCAGGCGATTTCGGGACTCGCCGCGATTCAGTCCGACGTCGAGACCGGTCATCCGCACATGATCCGCCTCATCATCCCGGACAAGGTCACCGCGCTTACCGCGGCGCAGGCGATGACGGCGGCGCTGCTCGCACGCCAGCGTACCGGCGAGGGTCAGCACGTGCGCCTTGCGATGCTCGACGCGGTGATCGCGTTCCTGTGGCCGGAGGGGATGGCGGCGTACACTTTCGTCGGCAACAATCGCTCCAGCATCCGTGCCGCCAAGGCGCGCGAGCTTATCTTCGAGACCGCCGACGGCTACATCACTGCAGCCGCCAACACCGACTCCGAGTGGCAGGGGATGTGCCGCGCGCTGGAGCGTCCGCAATGGCTTGGCGACGAGCGCTTCAAAACGCCGGTCGACCGGATCCGCAACGCCGACGTGCGCCTCGAGATGACTGCGGAACTTCTGAAGACCAGAAGCTCTGCCGCATGGCTCGAGCGACTGCGCGCCAACCAGGTGCCCTGCGCGCCTGTGCTGAGCCGCGAAGAGATGCTGCACAACGCGCAGGTCGTAGCCAACCAGATCATCGTCGAGTCTGAGCATCCGCACGCCGGTCCGATGCGCCAGCCGCGCCCGGCGGCGCGCTTCGAGCGCACGCCGGCGGCTTTGAGCCGCTTCGCGCCGCTCCTCGGCGAGCATACCGACGAGGTGTTGGCCGAGGCGGGCGTCGCGTCAGACGAACTTGCGGCGCTCCGTGCGCAGGGCGTAGTCGCATAGCTCTTGACAGGGTTTATTTGGGCTGACGCCGGCTCTTGTGTTATTCGGAGCGAAGACGCCGGCGCGGCACGGGAAACGACGATGGGCAAAGCGGACGAGATCCTGAATTTGGACGTGGTCGGGCTGGCCGAGAAACTGCGCTCGCGCGAGCTCTCGCCGGTTGAAGTCACAGACGCTTATCTGGACAGGATAGCGGCGACCGAAAAGAGACTCTGCGCCTATATCACCGTGACCGCCGAACTGGCGCGCGCGACGGCACTTGCGGCCGAGCGCGAAATCGCTGCCGGCAACTGGCGCGGCACTTTTCACGGCGTGCCGATCGCACTCAAGGATCTCTGCTGCACCAAAGGAATTCTGACCACCAGCGGCTCCAAGGTGCTCGCCGATCATGTTCCGGATTGCGACGCTACCGTGTGGACCCGGCTTTCGGCGGCCGGCGCGATTCTGCTCGGCAAACTCAACATGCATGAGTTCGCCTGCGGCGGCACCGCCAAGACGGCATGGGGCACCACGCTCAATCCTTATGATCCGCAGCGCATCCCGGGCGGCTCCAGTTCGGGCTCGGGCGCCGCGATCGTCGCCCGCAGCGCCGCGGCGACACTAGGCAGCGACACAGGCGGCTCGATTCGTATCCCGGCGGCGTTTTGCGGATGCGTGGGGCTGAAGCAGACCTGGAGCCGGGTCAGCCGCTACGGCATCCTGCCGCTGGCGGATTCACTCGACCACGTCGGCCCGATCACCCGCAGCGTGCGCGATGCCGCTGCGATGCTCCAGGTTATCGCCGGCCACGATCCCAACGATCCCACCTCGAGCGATGAGCCTGTGCCCGACTACTCGGCCGCGCTGGGACGAGATCTGAAGGGCGTGCGCGTCGGAATAATCCGCGAACTCGGCCGCGACATCAGCGCCGAGGTTTCCGAGGCTTTCGACGGCGCGATGCGCACGCTCCGCGGCCTTGGCGCGATCGTCGACGAAGTTTCACTACCTACAATCGACGCGGCGCCCGCGCTCGCGATGAATATCATGTACGCCGAGGGACTGGAGTACCACGAGCGGTGGTTCACCGAGCGTCCGCAGGATTACGGCCGCGGCGTGCGTCGGATGCTCGAAGCTGCGATCGCGCTGCCGGCGACCGCATACATCCGCTCCCAGCGCGCCCGCGCGCAGCTGATGGCGGAGGCGATGTGCGCGCTCGAAGGCCGTGACGTGCTCGCAACGGCAGCCTGCATGATAGCCCCGATGAAGATTGCCGAGGCGCGCGAAGGCAAAATTGGCTTGGCCCAACTGATTCGCCACACTGCGCCATTCAATCTCACCGGCCAGCCGGCGCTCGCGATTCCCGCCGGGATTGGCGCGGACCGCGCGCCGATGGCGATTCAGATCATCGGGCGGCCCTTCGACGAGTCCTCCGTGTTGCGCGTCGCCGACGCCTACGAGCGTGTCCGCGGCGCCCTGCCGCCGGCCGAATTCAACTAAGCCGCCGGCGGGCGCGCGCGGCGCTTAGCGAAACGATGGCATGACCAGTTCGGCGAAGTCGCGAAAGACCTCGCGCTGAAAATCCGCCGGCGGCTCGATCACCGTCTCCTTGATTCCGGCCGCTTCCATCGCGCGGATCTGCGCGACAAGTTCGTCGGGCTCGCCCACCAGGCAGGTGCCGCGAATCGCTTCGGGCGTGACGAAGCGGCGCTCCTCCGGCTGCATGAAAGTGCCATGGCCGTCGTGAATCTGGCGGAAGCGCGCGCGTTCTGGAAGGCTGTAGGTATCGACCCGCCGGAGGTAGTCGCCCCACACGTTGCGAAAGAAGGACGGAATCGCATCGTCAGGCCGGCCACGGGACTTCCAGTTCTCGTAAGCGAAATGGAGCGCGCTCGTAACCTGCGCGCCAGTCTGGTTGATGACGCGCTCCGATGTCAGGCGCTCGCCCGGACGCAACACGCACGAACTGCTGAGAGCGGCAGTATGGAAATCAGAGCCCAGCGTGCGACCGGCGCGCTCAGCGCCTGCGCGAATTCGCGCGAGCCGTCCGCCGACCCGCGCATTGATGCCGCCCGCGGTGACCCAGCCATCGCCGAGTTCACCCGCAACCTCGCACACCCTCGGCCCGTTCGCGGCAACGTAAATCGGAATCGGATCGTCGAGATTGATAAAGCGGCGGTCGCGATGAAGAAACTGTATCTCGCGCGTGCGGCCACCAAAGGTGTACTCCACCGCTTCGCCGTGTAGCAGCGCGCGCACCACTCGCAGGTACTCGCGAAATTCGGCGACCGGCATCGGATTCTGCCCCATCACGCGCATCGCAGTGTGGCCGGTGCCGATGCCCAGGAACGTGCGTCCGGGCGCGATCTGGTTGATGCTGGCGATAGAGTGCGCGGTAACCGGGGCGACGCGAGTAGCGGCGATCGCGACTCCCGTACCAATCTTGATCCGGCGGGTGTTGGCGGCTGCCAGCGCAAGCGTCGCGTAGCAGTCCGACCAGATCATCTGCGAGTCGGGAATCCAGGCCCGGCCATAGCCCAGTTCCTCCGCGAAACGGACGAGGTCCCATTTGTTGACGTGCGTATCGACACCGATGCCAAATTCCATGATCCCCTTCCTTTTCTGCGTTCAGATTGCCAGAGCCTGCCCTACAAACGCTTTAGCACTCATGCCGCTCAGCAAGTCACTGCGGGCCCAGGATCCTGCAAATTCGGCAATTCTTGGCCAAAATTTGTGTTAAAGACGCGAAATCTGACAGCTTAAAGGAGCTTTTCGAGGCTATAGATGCCGCAAGCTAAAGAGTAGAATCTCATAAATTGTGTATCCACCTGATGCAATTTGAAGTTCTGTCGAGTAATCTTGATGCGTGGTTGAGCGAGACCACTTTCGGGCTATTAAAGGAGGCCGACAATGGAATCAATCACGCAGTTGTACGTTAGGCTTCGAGAGGCGGCCTCTGGAGCGTATCGTGGTCAGACATACAGCGAGTATGCCCTTATCTTCGTTTGTATCGTAGTAGCGCTAGTTGGCGGCTATCAGCTTATAGGAAACAATCTGACCAACTCGGTGAGCGGGATAGCTGAGCAGGTGGGCAATTCTTGAGTCCGACGTCCGACGGCGGAAAGGTTGCGATTCGCCACTGCAAGTCAAACAAATTAGCCGAGCCGTCAGCGTCCCTGCCCCGCCGGCTCTAAGACCGAATCTAACGCGATGGCCAGCCGATTTGCGCATCAACTTCGTCGTTCGGCCATGGCACGTCTAACGCATTCGGAACTGCGCCAACGTTTCGTAGCCACCACTTGGATGTGACGCAAGTGTGACTTGGGGCCTCTAGGGTCGTATCGCTGTCGAGAGTAGAACTGGCCTGGGGAGGAGCAAGTGTCCGAAGCCGCTCCGTCCCGCGGAGGTGGGGATGGGGGTGGAACAATCCACGGTCACGCGACGGCTATTTGCCCTAACTGATCTCGATCCCGCCGAGCAACCTGGACCGCTCGCGGCGCCGCCAGAAGTTGCACCCAAGGCCTGCGACCTTCCAGCGCTCTGCGCGTTCTTGCTTTACCTCGCGCTCGCAATCCTTTTCTTCGGCCACGCGTTATTTGGACATTTTAGTAGCTTTCATATTGGCATGAGCCAGGATCCCCGGGCGATGATTTGGTTTTTGGCATGGTGGCCACATGCCATAGCGAAGCACATCAACCCTTTACTCACCCACGCTATCTGGGCGCCAGCTGGCTACAATTTGGCATGGCAGACCTGTATTCCTCTAGCCAGCATCATTATCAGCCCGCTTACACTGATATTAGGCCCGGTAGTCAGTTTCAATATATTGTGCCTCTTGAGCTTGCCTCTGAATGCATCTTGCATGTTCGTTCTTTGCCGTTACGTCACGCGCGATTATTCGGCCTCATTGATGGGCGGATACGTGTTCGGTTTTTCCGCATTCATGCTCGGACGTTTAACCTTTGGACATCTGCCTTTGTTGCTCGCGTTTCCAGTTCCCTTAATCGTATATATTGTAACCCTCCACTTTGCAGAGCACACGACGAAGCGCGCCTTAGTGCTGGCTCTGACGGTTCTCCTTGTCATACAGTTTTTTCTATTTATCGAGATTTTCGCAACTATGACAATGCTTGGCGCCTCAGCTTTATTCATTAGTTGGTTCTTTGGCACCACCGCGACTCGCCAACGAATGGTGGCTCTCATAAAACCGATCGTCTATAGCTATGGCATCGCCACAATCGTTGTCAGTCCGTATCTCTATTATTTTTATTATTTCAATTTTGGCCTTCTCGACAGATCGCTATGGCTTCCTTCGGTCTATTCCACTGATCTGCTTAATTTCGTCATTCCCACTCAAGCGAACGAACTCGGCAAAATATCCTTTTTTAAATCGATATCGACAGCTTTTTCCGGATCCATAGCCGACAATGGATCCTGCCTGTCTCTGCCACTCGTCGCGCTCTCTGTTCACTACGCATATCGGCACTGGCGGGAACCGATGGGCAAACTTTTGACCTGCTGTTTAATCCTCGTGGCCATTCTCATATTAGGCCCCACCTTGCACGTCGCAGGTCACATGTTTCCTGTTCTGCTGCCGTGGTCGCTGCTTGCAAAGTTGCCGGTACTCAACCAGGCGCTCCCGGTGCGTCTCTCGATGTACGCCTTTCTCTTGCTCGCGCTAATCGTTTCATTGTGGCTGGCTCAAGACTCAGGCCAAAACCGGCGTTGAAGATCACTTTCGTTGCCGCGGTGATCGTTTTCAATGCACCGAATCTGTCATCTGCATTTTGGATCAGGTCAACGAATACGCCAGCTTTCTTTCAGAAAACCTCTATCGGCAGTATCTACAAAAAGGCGAGACGGTGATGATTCTGCCGTATGCGGACCAAGGCTATGGCGCTTTGTGGCAGGCCCAGACGCATATGTACTTCAACATGGCTGAGGGAGACGGAGGACCATGGCCAGACTACTTCTTAAATGGCCAATTGTCGAGTCATTCAGAATCCAATCCTACGTCCCGGACGCGAGTGGGCAACTGAAGGTGTTTCTGGCCGCCCACGATGTGACCGCGGTAATTGTGGCCGACGGCGACCTCGTACAGTGGCAGCCGCTGCTCTCAACGCTCGGTGTGGCACCCACAAGAGTGGGCGGCGTCTCGTTGTACCGGCTGAAAAGCAATCGCGCTTATGACGCGGAGACGCTGCTGGTTGATGCGAGAACGAGGTTCGACAACGACCGCATGGCTATGCTGGTCAGGGTCGCGAGCAAGTACCTCGCAGACGGCAAAGATCTAGAGTCTCTGAGTATTATCAGGATTAGAGACTTGAACCTGATACCGAAGGAGTCCCTGATAGGCCCAGACCTGGCCTTTGACCCGTTGAATCCCCCCCATCCGAGACCCATCTCCGATCCAAGATTTGTCTATATGCTTTGGCTCAGTCCCTGGATGAAAGGGAGAATAGCCATCGGGGAGTACGTATGGTTCCCGACCGCGGCACCGATGGTAGAAAGGCTACGCAGCCTAGGCACCGAAATCTATTATCCCGTCCCTGACAAAGAGTCCAGATTTCCCCAATCAAAGCTGGATGATTACCGCTTCTTACTGGTGGTCCTGACCCGCGAAGAGTTGGTGCGGGCGGCCGAGTTGCTCAAGGCGCGGCCCCTATCGAAACGCAACAGCCTCACAGGTCAACATCTCACGAACGAATATCCGCAATTAGACGCATGGTGACGCTTCGACAACTGTCGGAACAGACCAGTACTCCGGTATCGTACTCCAACGCGGCCGATGTCAAGCTATGGGACGCACACAGCCTTCTCGCCCTTGCCCTCTATCTGGCATTGTCCTGCGCGTTCTTTGGCCGGGCACTCCTTCGACACTTCAGCACAGCTTACATCGGCGTGGGACCAGACCCGGGTCTGCACATCTGGTTCCTAGTGTGGTGGCCACATGCCATCGCGAACGATCTCAACCCGCTTCTGACTCACGCGATCTGGGCTCCAGCTGGCTTCAATCTGGCGTGGCAAACCAGTATTCCCCTAGCGAGCATACTAGCTAGCCCATTCACTCTGACGGTAGGCCCGATAGCAGCCTACAACACGCTCTGTCTGGTCGCCTTGCCAACCGCTGGTTGGTCGGCGTTTCTTTTATGCCGCTACCTGAGCCGCAGCTTCTGGGCTTCGATTATGGGTGGATATATATTTGGTTTCTCTGCTCTCGAGGTCGGACACCTGCTATTCGGGGACATCTCATTGCTTTTAGTTTTTCCAGTTCCCCTAGTGGTGTATTTTGCATTACGCCGAATCATGGGAGAAATGACTGAGCGCAGATTTGCCGTCGTGTTGGCGATTTTGTTGCTAGCCCAAATTCTGCTGTCTCTCGAGCTTTTCGCGACGATGACGATGTTTGGAGCGTTCAGCATCCTTTTGGGGTGGTCGTTTGCCACGCAGGATCTGAGAGAGCGTTTACTGAAGCTACTCAGGCCAATCGCCTTCAGCTACATATTGGCCTTGAGTCTCGCAAGTCCTCTCATCTATTATTTTTTCTTCGTTGACTTCACCCCAAAACCGATCTGGCCGCCTTCTTTTTTTAGCGCCGACCTGTTAAATTTCTTTGTTCCTACCCAGAGCAACGAGCTCGGAAAACTTCCCTTTCTCGCGAAACTTTCCAGAGAATTCTCTGGCGGAAGCATTGGCGAGAGTGGCGCCTACATAAGCCTGCCATCAATGGTAATTGTTGTCCTCTATGCGCGGCAGCGTTGGTCTGAACGGCTCTGCCGATTACTCATCGAGTTTCTGGTTATAGTTTGCACCTTTTCACTTGGACCCATTTTGCACATCGGAGGTCGCGCAATTCCAAGCTACCTACCATGGGGGCTCTTTACGCGACTGCCAGTCATTAACGACATGCTCGTGGTGAGATTTTCGATGTATGCGTTTCTGGATCTTGCGCTCATAGTATCGCTTTGGCTTACCAGCGCTGATACTCGACAGTCCTGCAGAATCGCGTTCGTGGCGTTAGTTTTGATTTTTACTTTGCCGAACCTCTCTTCGCCTTTTTGGGTCCGTATGATGGATACGCCGAGCTTTTTTCGTACCGATGTTTATAGGCACTATTTATTGAAGGGTGACACGGTGCTAATCCTGCCCTACGGAGATAACGGCAACTCGATGTTATGGCAAGCTCAAACAAACATGTACTTTAGCATGCCGCAGGGTATGGCTCCTCCGGTGCGGCTGTACGAACGTCGCCGATGGCCGATAGTTAGCTCTTTTCTTGGACGTAGTTATACCCCCGAGGCGTCCGAACAATTGAGAGCGTTCTTGGCGGCTCACCATGTGGATTCGGTTGTCGTTGAGGATCAACATATTGAGACGTGGCGATTGCTGTTTTCAACGTTGGGCATACCGCCGATTAGAGTAGCCGGAGTCTGGTTGTACAGGCTTCATCCGGATGGTGAGCAGGACTGGAATCGCGGGCTGCTCGAGATGAGAAGCCGCTTCGACGAGGAGCGTTTTACAACCCTTATCCGGGCCGCGAATGAGTATCTGTTGAAGGGAGGAGATCTCGAGTCCCTAACGACGGTAAAAGCTTTGGATTTAGGGCTTATATCACGGAGCCCTCTATTCGGCCCCACTGTCGTCAGTTTCGAACCAAGCTTGTCGGAAGATTCACTATCGAATACCGGGCCATGGCTAGCTTATGGGCTGTGGCTCAGCCCGTGGCCCTGCGATCGTGCGAGCGTGGGAGAGTTCGCGTGGTACCCGGCGGTCGCTCCGTTGGTAGAAAGACTCCACGGGATCGCCAGCGAGATCTACTTTCCCTACCCACACAGACTGGAGCCACACGCTGTGCTGCCCCAGTCGCAAGCGGACGGACTTCTACTGATGACCTTTACTCGCGAGCAACTCGCGCGGGCGGCCGAGTTGCTCAAAATGCCTCCGATACCGAAGCCTTCTTCAAGGCATGTTTCGGTCGCACCTGCGGCGCTCAAACACTAACGACAGGTCTCCGCCTTGCTCGCGAGGACTCGCTTGCGACTGACTTCCGGCTGATTCAGTTCAGTGGCTGGGCGCGGTCTCCACAGCCGCGTTTGTCGGCGAATCGGGCTCAGCTTCAACACGGCGCGGGACCATCCGCGAGCCCTGCTCTGCGCCGCCGTCTTCTTCCAGATATTGCGCGTCTGAATTGACCCGCCAAAGGTCGTAGGACGCGCCCATGATGTTTCGCGCGGCCATCAGCCCGGTCATCATCGCATGGTCCTGGTTGTTGTACTTGTGCATGCCGTTGCGGCCAACCAATTGCAGATTGGGCATCTCGCGCTCGATGAATTCCCGGATCACGTCGACCGCGCGGCGATATTCTCCGTCGTAGACCGGGTACGCGGCGCGCTGGCGGACCACCGTTCCATCAACCACCTGCGCTTCCGTGGCCAGTCCGAGCTTCGCGAGCTCGCGGGTGCCCAGCGCGACCAGATCCGCGTCGGGCGAGTTCCACATCGAATCCGAATCGAAGCAGAAGTATTCAAGCCCCAGCACGGTGTATCGCGGGTCCGGCACCATCCCCGGACTCCAGTTCTTGAAATTCTGGATGCGGCCGACGCTTACGCCGGGCTCGTGGATGTAGATCCAGTTGTCGGGGAAAAGTTCCGGCTCATCGAGGATTAGCGCGACGGTTATGAAGTCGCGATACCTGAGGCTGCGGGCCGCTTGTGCGACCTCGGGCGGCGCCGGCGGATCGAGCGCGCCAATAAGCTCGCGTATTGGCATCGTCGAGATGAAATGGCTGCCGGTGTAAGTCTGCCTGCCGCCGTCGGCGGCGGCCGTGGTCACCGAGCTTACGCCGCTTTCACGGCGTTGAATCGCGACCACCGATTCACCCATCTTGAGCGCGGTGCCACGACTTTGAACGGTCTTCGCCAACTGCTCCCACATTTCGCCGGGACCATGCATCGGGTAGCGAAAGCGATCGATCAGAGTCTTGATGACCGGACCGTTGCGCGAACCTAACCCAAGCGCGCGGCGAATCAGCACGCGCATCGAGAGGTCCTTGATGCGCTGGGCCGCCCAGTCGGCGCTGATCTCACTGCACGGGATACCCCAAACCTTCTCGGTGTAGCTGCGGAAGAATGTCTCGTACAGCCGCCGGCCGAAAGCGTTGACCACCCAGTCCTCGAAGCTGCGAATCTCGCGCTTCGGCCATACGCGGGCCGCCAGGTAACTCATCATGCAGGCGGCGGACTGGAACAGGCCAAGCTGGCTCAGCGCGTCCCAGGTCTCGAGCGGATATTTGAAAAATCGGCCCTTGTAGTAGATGCGCGACAACCGTTCGCGCTCGAGCATCCGATCGCCCAGGATGTCGCCCCAGAGCTTTTCAATCTCGGCATTTTTGGAGAAGAATCGGTGACCGCCGATGTCGAAGCGGAATCCTTTATAGCTTACGGTGCGGGCTATCCCGCCGACGTGTTGCGGATCCTGTTCGACCACCACAACCGGCCTCCCAGCGGCCGAGAGCTCGTGCGCCGCAGTCAAGCCTGCTGGACCTGCCCCGATGATGATCGTGTCGTCGACTGCGCCGTTAGGCGGCGATTCCGCAGAGCTGATGATTTCCCCCGCTTTGTTAACTTCGCTCATAATCCCGCCACTTTAGCCGAAGACGTTCCTGTATCACAACACACGGGTTAACCTGCCTAGACATCTCTAAGCGGAAAGTCGTTCGAACCTCCCGATAGATCCCGGCGCTCATAGCTCGCTCCGCAGGAACGCTTGCCTCATGAGTGTTAAAGACCCGCTTTTCAGCACGGGCTGGAACGCGCTATGGGAATGAAGAGAATCACGGAGTGCGCGCCGCATGCGGGTAATCGACGGAGACAGTCACTTTATCGAACCACTCGACCTCTTCGAGCGGTATATCGATCCAGCCTGGCGCGATCGCACCGTTCATGTAGACGTCGATTCGAGTGGCCGGGTTACAGGGCTCGTCGTCGACCGCCGGCCAATGCGGATGGCCGACCTCGACGAACTGATGAGCGCCTGCGCAGGATACGGCCAGAAAGAGGAGGGCCGTGACATCAGTGACTTCGACCGCTATCGGGTCGCGAGCCAGCAATGGCAGGACATGGATTTGCGGATCGGCTACCTCGATCAGGAAGGCTTCGCCGCGCAGGTGCTCTACCCCACGATGGGGCTTTTGTGGGAAAGCTCGGTCGACGACCCGGGACTTGCGGACGCGCTCAGCCGCGCGTACAACACCTGGGCTTTCGAACTCGTAGCCGGCCATAAGGATCGATTGTTTCCGGCTGCGCATATCTCGATGCGCGACGCGGCACTGGCCGTGCGCGAAATGGAGCGCGTGGCGCGGCTGGGATGCCGTATCATTTTCGTCGGCGCTGCGCCAATCTCCGGGCGCAGCTTCGGCAATCCCGACTTCGATCCAATCTGGGCCGCGGCGCAGGAACTCGATCTCGCCGTCGGTATCCATCTCGTTGGCCATCCCAACTACACCGGCAGCCAGTGGTACCGCACCGGCAATCCCGGCTTCATGTACATCACGATGATGAACGTGCAGGACCCGCGTATGGCGCTGACCTCGATGATGTACGACGGCGTGTTCGAGCGCTTCCCACGCCTGCGTGTAGGCACGATCGAGTCGATGGCCGGATGGGTCGGCGAATGGCTAGAACGTATCGATTACCGATACAAGTACCTTGGACACACCTGTGGAATGAAACATTCAGCCGCCGAGTATTTCGCGCGCAACATCTGGGTCAGCGCGAATCCCGAAGAGCGAATGTTCCCGCTGATGGTGCAGTTTGCGGGCGACGATCGCTTCTTCATCGGCTCCGACTACCCACACGCCGAGGGCTTCGTCCATCCGGTTAGCACCACGCGCGAACTGCTAGCGGCCCTGCCGGAGCGCTCGGTTGAAAAGATTCTGTGTGACAACGCCGCCTCGTTCTACCGCATCTAAGGCGGCAGTCCGCGCCTAAGGAAAAGAGAATGGCCACAAACGTCTCCGTTTGCCTGTCGTTCGACTTCGACGCGATCTCGGTATGGCTTGGCAGCCTGAAAGCAACTTCGCCGAGTGCGATCTCACGCGGCGAGTTCGGCGCGGTCGCGACCGAACGGCTGCTAAAGCTGCTGGCACAATGGAATATCTTGTCGACGTGGTTCATACCCGGTCACACTATCGACACGTATCCCGATCTGGTGCGCCGGGTGGCCGACGCGGGACATGAAATAGGCCATCACAACTACTGCCACGAAAATCCGATTTCGCTCACCCTCGACGAGGAACAACGCGTCCTCGACCGCGGCACCGAAACAATTCGGCGGATCACTGGAAAACCGCCAGAGGGATTTCGATCTCCGGCCTGGGATCTCAGTCCGAACTCGCTCAGCCTCCTGCTCGAGCGCGGTTTTCTTTACGACAGCAGCCTGATGGGTAATGACTACACCCCATACTATTGCCGTCTGGGCGACGTTCCGGCCAAGGACGGTCCCTACATCTTTGGACGCGAGGTCGAGATGGTCGAACTTCCAGTAACCTGGGGGCTCGATGACTTCCCTGCCTTCGAGTGGCTTTACGGCGTGAATCAGGGGCTCTCCTCACCTTCGCAGGTTTACGAGCGATGGGCGGGCGATTTCGATTACCTGTGCGACTTCGTTGGTGAAGGTGTGTATTGCCTGACGATGCATCCGCAGGTCATCGGCCGCGGCCACCGCTTGTTAATGCTCAACCGGCTGGTGGAGCATATGAAGGAGCGCGTTGGGGTGAGCTTCACGACCATGGCTGAAGTGGCGCGCGATTGGAAGCGCAAACATCCACTCAAGCGCGCGGCGGCCGAATGAGCATACAAACGAGAATAGGCACACAAACGCCAGAACCAAACTAAGCCATGAGAAGCGCGCACACTAAATAAAAATGGCCGCGGCGATGCAACTCTACGCCGGCTTCGCATTGCTGGTGATCGCGATTCTCGCAATCATCGTGTTGGCGGCGTTGGTGAGCAATCTGGTAGCCGCAGTGCGGCGGCGCTTCGGATGGATTCGCCCTCGCGCGCATGACGATTTCTCGGCGCCCGCCCCGCCGGGATCGCGGCGCAACCCTTCCGGGCCGCCTTCGGATAATTGGCCAGATTCGCCCCCTTCGTGATGCTCAAAACTGGCGCTTCGCTCAAAAAGTTCGGCCCGCAGGCCGTAAATGTGCAAGAGGAATGAGCCGCTGCTGGAGTCACGGCGCGTTATAAAAACCAACTGTGCCTAATGAAGGTGCGATTAGCGATTTGGAAAATTGTCCACGAGAACAAGTATTTGGCGCACAATGCATTTGCTCTCCAAGGTAGTAACCGGGCAAACTTGTGAGCGGGGGGCTCACGCGCGATGGACGAGGAGGTACGCTTCCGTCTACTCTACGATCTTGGGTGCGCATTCGCCGCACGGATTGAGATCGATCAACTGATCCCTTTGGTAGTGAACAAGTGTCGCGAAGCGCTCGACGCCGAGGGCGCTTCCGTTCTGCTACTCGATGACGAGCGCAAGGAACTCTATTTCCCGTACATCTCTGAGGAAGATCCGGAAGTAGCGGAACGGCTCGCGCGTCTTCGTTTTTCGGCTGAGCTTGGTATAGCCGCGACCGCCTTGAAAAGCGGCAAAGCACTAGTAGTCAACGACGCTCAGAACGATCCCCGGCTTTACCACGGAATCGATAAACTCACCGGGCTTGTCACCCGCAACGTTCTCGCTGCGCCGCTTTCCACGCGCCAGGGAACGATCGGCGTGGTCGAGGTGGTGAACGGACGCGGCGCGGAAGGGTTCACCAAAGACGACCTAGCGTTTCTCGAGGCCATTTCAGGCAGCATCGCGATCGCGATCGAAAATGCGCGGCTCTACACGCAAGTGCGGGAGTCCGAGGCTAGCCTGCAGACGCAAGTCGGTGCGTTGCGCCGCGATCTCGCGCGGCACGATGCTTTCACTGAAATAGTCGGTACCGGGCCGGCGATGTCCGAAGTGCTGCGGTTGATGGAGACCGCCGCCGCGTCGTCGATTACGGTGCTCATCCATGGCGAGACCGGCACCGGCAAGGAACTGGTCGCGCGCGGATTGCATCGCGCGAGCGCGCGCAGCGACCATCCCTTTCTCGCGCTCAATTGCGCCGCGATGCCCGAGCCGCTTCTCGAAAGCGAACTCTTCGGCCATCGGCGTGGCGCGTTTACCGGCGCTATCCGCGACAATCCCGGACTGTTCCGTGCGGCCGCAGGCGGCGTGGTGTTTCTCGACGAAGTCGCGGATATGCCGCTGCCGATGCAGGCCAAGTTGCTGCGCGTGCTCGAGGAACAGGAAGTTGTGCCGCTAGGCGACAGCTTTCCGCGCAAGGTCGACGTGCGCGTGTTGTCAGCGACTAATCGCAATCTCAAGGCTGAGGTTGCGGCGGGCAGGTTCCGCGAAGACTTGTATTATCGCCTGGCGGTTTTCCCGATAGCGCTGCCCCCACTGCGGGAGCGCCGCGAGGACGTCGCGCTTTTAGCAACTCGCTTTCTCGCAATCGCAGCCGAGCAGCAGCGCAAGCCCATCGCAGGCTTCGATCCCGCTGCGATCGAGTTGCTGACCAGGTACGACTGGCCCGGCAATGTGCGGGAACTGCGCAACGAGATCGAGCGCGCTGTAGCGCTGGCGCCGGCAAGCGCGAGCGTCACGCCCGAACATCTTTCCGCCGCGCTTCGTGCGCAGGGCGGCATCGGCAACGGCGCGTCGCCGAACCATGCGGCGCCGAATCGCGTGCGCCAGGCCATCGCGGCCGTCTCCGCAAGCTCGGCGCCCCAAAACGAAGACGCCAAGGGTCCGCTCCGCCGGGCGCGGGCGGCCTTCGAGGCCGACTACATTGCCAAGGCGCTCGACCATCATCACGGCAATGTGTCGCGCGCCGCCATCGCTCTGGGACTCTCGCGGGCCGCGCTGCAAAAGAAAATGAAGGACTATGGTTTGCGTCAATGAGAACTTCGCAAAAGTGCTTCGAGAATTCGTGCTGGGCCATCAACAAGCAGCCTGCTAACGGCCGAGCGCAGGAAGGTTTAGTCAGTGATGGGTGCCAAGTTTAGTGGCATGCAGCAAACACAAAACTATCCACCTGCTGCCGAGATACAGATAAATAGCCTTGGAAAGCAAAGGATTCATTAAGCACTCGGATCAGACAGCGAACGGCATCCGTTTTGCTGTTGATAGTTGGGAGGGACGCCGGTGAGTGTGACAACTTGGTGGTGGGTTTGGATGGGCGGGGTGATGGCTGTCGGCTTCCGGTACGCGGTGAGGCGTGAACTCCGTGCATAACGAAAAAACCCAGGGGGACCCCATGAGCGTCGGCTCTTCGAAAAGTAGCAGCGCGCGGGAAATTTTAGAACTGGAGCGGGATCAGTTGGTAGTCGAGCTGTTTCGCCCCAAACAACGCCGCCTGCGAGTGCTGGTGGTCGAGGATGAACCAGATGCCCAGACCCTGCTCCGATATATCCTCGAACCCAAGTACGAAGTCATCACTGCTTCATCGGGCGAAGAGATGCGGCGTCAACTCGAGGCATATCCCGAGCGTATGAGCCTGATCCTGATGGATCTCAAGCTCGAGGGCGACGAGGACGGGGTTGCGCTCACAAAGCATCTGCGCGGCGAAGACCGTTGGAAGGTCATCCCGATCGTCGCGCTGACCGCCTGCTCGACCGGCGATGACCTCCGGCGCGCGATCGAAGCCGGATGCGACGACTACGTTCCGAAGCCGTTCTACCGCAAGCAGCTTACTGGATTGGTTGAACGTCTGATCGACAATAATGGCAAAGAGTCTGAGGTCTCCGGTTCCTGAACTTTCCTGAACCTCGGCGGTGGGGTTTTTCTCGCCGCAGCAGTACCGCCGATGGCGGCAGAACGTCACGCGGCGGCGAAAATGAGCCGCCGCGTGTGACGTGCGATCATCAGATCCTCGTTGGTCGGAATCACGCGCACCATACATTTGCCAGCCGCTGAGCTGAATTCTGGCGAACTGATAAGATCCGAGTGCGCGTCGTTGCGCTGCGGGTCCACGCTGATTCCCAGGTACTCGAGCCCGCGACACACCTCCAGCCTGATTGCCGCGGCCCGTTCTCCGATGCCGCCGGTAAAAACCAGCAGATCGAGACCACCGAGCACGGCCGCTAGCGCCCCTATCTGCTTGCGCACCTGATAGCAGAACATATCGATCGCCAGCGCGGCATTCGGCTCAGCTGCCCTTTTCTCGAGCAGTGTCTTTACGTCGGAGGTGATCGCGGAGACGCCGAGCAGTCCGGATTCGTGATTGACGAGCCGCTCCAGGCGGCGGCCATCATAGCCTCGCTGATTGATAAGATAAACCATCAGCCCGGGATCCAGGTCGCCGCTGCGGGTGCCCATCATAAACCCGCCGGTCGGCGTAAATCCCATCGTGGTGTCGGCCGCACGCCCGTCGCGCACGGCCACCATGCTGGCGCCATTTCCAAGATGCCCGATTACGATGCGTCCGGGGACCGTGCGTCCGAGCGTCTCCATGATGTATTCGTAAGAGATTCCGTGAAAGCCGTAGCGGAAGATCCCTTCGTCCCACAATGCGCGAGGTAACGCGAAGCGGCGCGCCACCTTGGGCATCGCTCGATGGAAGCCGGTGTCGAAGCACGCCACTTGCGGACGGTCTGGAAAGCGCGTCGCCAGCGCCTCGATTCCCGAGATCTCGTCCGGCAGGTGCAGCGGCGCAAAAGGAATCAGGGCTCGCAACTCCTGTATCAGCTGAGGCGTAACGCGCTCCGGGGCGAAGTGATGCGGACCGCCATGCACCAGGCGATGGCCTATCGCGTCGGGGCGCGGCAGGCGCAGACGATCCATGCCCTCGAAGAGAGCCTCCAGGGCGTCCGCCGGCCGCGGAAAGTTGCGTGCGACATCGCTGAGCATCTTCGCCTGGCCATCCCGAATCCAAAGCCGCCCATCGCTGACCCCGATTCCCTCGGCTGCTCCGTAGGCGAGTAATTTTTCTCCTTCTTCGGAAAGCTGATGGAGCGCAAGCTTTTCCGAGGAGGAGCCGCTGTTCACAGAAAGTATGACGTGCGAAGCGTTCACCACGCGTGAGGCCTCCGATGTATTCCGGGCATGTTCCTGCGAGCTTCAGTACGGCCACTTCCAATCGCGAATCTCGGGCTTGTCGATCCCGTTGGCAAACGCGTAGTCGAGGCTGTCGCCGATTTGGTCCTTCAGCCAGTCCTTGACGTGAGCGCCGGTGGTCTGAAGCCGCGGCACGCGATCGATCGCGTCGATCGCGAGGCTGAAGCGGTCGGTCTGGTTTTCGATCGCGAGCTGGAGCGGCGTGTTGATGCTCCCGAACTCTTTGTAGCCGCGCACGTGCAGGTTGGCATGATTGGCCCTGCGGTAGGCGAGTTTGTGAATCAGCGACGCGTATCCGTGGAAATTGAAAATGACCGGCTTATCGAGCGTGAACAGGCTGTCAAAGTCGCGGTCGCTGAGGCCGTGCGGATGCTCGTTGCTCGGTTCAAGCTTGAACAGGTCCACCACGTTGACGAAGCGGATCTTCAGCTCGGGAAATTTCTCTCGCAGGATCGCCACTGCCGCGAGCGCCTCAATAGTCGCGATGTCCCCCGCGCTCGCGATCACCACGTCGGGCTCGCCGCCCTCGTCGGTGCTGGCCCATGACCAAAGCCCGATTCCCTTTCTGCAATGGTTGACCGCCGACTCGATATCGAGAAACTCCGGATGCGGCTGCTTGTCGGCGACGATGACGTTGACGTAGTCGGTGCTGCGCAGGCAATGATCCGCGACGCTCAGCAGACAGTTAGCGTCGGGTGGCAGATAGATTCGCGTCACCCGTGGGCTCTTGTTGGTGACCACGTCGATGAACCCGGGATCCTGATGAGTGAAGCCGTTATGATCCTGACGCCACACGGTGGAACTGATCAGGATGTTGAGCGAGGAAACCGACGCGCGCCAGGGAACTTCGCCTTTCGCCTTCTCCAGCCACTTGGCGTGCTGATTGACCATCGAGTCCACGATGTGCGCGAACGCCTCGTAGGTATTGAAGAGAACGTGCCTCCCGGTGAGCACGTAACCTTCCATCCAGCCCTCGAGCGTATGCTCGCTCAGCATCTCCATGACCCGTCCGTCGGGAGCGAGCGCGCCGCCATCGGCGTCCTCGGGTTTCATTTCGGCGAGCCAGGTTTTGCCCGTCGCTTCGTAGATCGCCTGCAATCGATTCGACGCAGTTTCGTCGGGACCGAAGACCCGGAAGTTGTCCATATTGTCGCGCATCACGTCGCGCAGAAACTGCCCGAGCACATAAGTGTTTTCCGCCATGGACTGCCCCGCCCGGGCGACCTCGACCCGATAGTCGCGAAAGTCCGGTAGGCGCAATGGCCGGCGCAGGAGGCCGCCGTTTGCATGCGGATTGGCGCTGATACGGCGGTTGCCTATCGGCGCGAGCGCCCTGAGCTCAGGAATCAGCCGGCCGCTCGCGTCGAATAGATCGTGCGGCCGATAGCTCAGCATCCATTGCTCGAGCAGTTTCAGATGTGCGGGATTCGAAAGGACGTCGGTTATGGGCACCTGATGCGCCCGCCAGTAACCCTCGACCCGATGGCCGTCGACCTCTTTCGGCGCGGTCCAGCCTTTCGGCGTGCGCAGAATTATCATCGGCCAACGCGGCCGGCGCGGCACTCGGCTTTTTCGCGCCTCTTCCTGGATCGCGCGAATCGCGAGGACGCAGCGTTCGAGCGTGGACGCCATAAGCTGATGCATCGCCGGCGGATCATCGCCCTCGACGACATAAGGTTGGTAGCCATAACCGACGAAGAGATGCTCGAGTTCCTCGGCGGGGATGCGCGCGAGGATCGTGGGATTGGCAATCTTGTAGCCGTTGAGATGCAGAATCGGCAGCACGGCGCCGTCGCGGATCGGATTGAGAAATTTGTTCGAATGCCAGGAGGTCGCCAGTGGCCCGGTCTCCGCCTCACCGTCGCCCACCACGGCGGCGACGATCAGATCGGGGTTGTCGAACGCGGCGCCGTAGGCATGAGACAGGCTGTATCCCAGTTCGCCGCCCTCATGAATCGAGCCCGGAGTTTCCGGAGTGCAATGACTGCCGATTCCTCCGGGAAACGAAAAGAGCTTGAAGAACTGCTTCAGGCCTTCCTCATCCTGGCTGCGATCGGGATAGACCTCCGAGTAGGTTCCTTCCAGGTAGCCGTTGGCGAGCGACGCGGGCGCGCCATGACCGGGACCCGAGATGTAAAGCACGTTGAGGTCATACTCACGGATGAGCCGGTTCAGGTGAACCCAGATGAAACTCTGTCCCGGATCCGAGCCCCAATGCCCGAGCAGACGGCGCTTGATGTGCTCGGGCGAGAGCGGTTGCTTGAGCAGCGGATTGTCGCGGAGGTAGAGCATTCCGACAGAGAGGTAATTGCAGGCTCGCCAATAGGCGTCCATCAATTCCACTTGCCGGGTCGAAAGAGTAGCGGACATTGGGTAATCCTCTGCCCCGCACATGGCGGTCGCGAGTTAAATTTCAGCGTGTTCTTTAGCTTTACCCAATCGCGAAACGCGGGCAATCCGTCACGGCGTCGAATGGACCGTCAGCATCTGCGAAAACGTAAGATCGACAGGGTGCGGATGAAGAAAAGATCGTGAAATATATCTTTAAGAGACTCTGCTGTTTGACCATTCGTAAACATACATGCATCTATATGACGCGATATTGCGAGTATTTTAGCCCGATGAAACGAACCAGAGCAGTGAAAATCCGCGCTGGGTTTTCGGTTCACGTGGCGCAACGCAGAATTCAGAGCGGCAACGCAGAATTTAAGGATGGAGCGGCGCATCTATAAATGGTGTCGCATCGGTGATCGACAGGCTAAGGAATAGCGCGCAGCGCTTCTGGACCGCGACGTGGGGCCGAATCGGTCTTGGCGGATCGCGGTGGATGCGCCGCACTCGCACGACGGTTGCGATCGTGCTCGTGCTCTTCAGTCTGCTGGGCTTCATCGGCGTGCCGCTGCTCGCGCAATACGTTGTCGCCGGCCGCATCGCCACCAGTCTCCACCGCCCCGTCAGCATGAAACGGGTTCGCTTCAACCCTTACACGCTGCGGCTCGACGTTAAAAAACTGCACATCGGCGATCGCGACGCGTCCGAGCGCTTCATCGACATCGGGCGCATCCAGGTCAGGGTTTCGTGGAGTTCGCTATTCCGGCTGGCGCCGGTAGTGCGCGAAGTTGCGGTCGATCGGCCGGCTATCCATATTGTGCGCACGGCCGAGCAACGCTTCAATTTTTCCGACCTGCTCGAAAGTTCCGGACCAACCCCCGTTCCCACGCCCGTGCCGAGCGTCCCTGCCAAGCCGCAGCGCTTCGCGGTATCCAACATTCAAATTCACGAGGGCGAAGTCCATTTCGACGACAAGGTGTTGAACGAGAAACATGCGCTCGAACACCTCGAGCTTGACGTGCCGTTTATCGCCAACCTGCCAGCGGACGTGAACATCTTCGTCCAACCGCTGCTCCAGATGGTGGTCGACGGCAGCCCATTGCGAATCGCCGGCAAGGCCAAGCCGTTCGCCGTTCCGCCTGAGTCTGTAGTCAATCTTAACCTTCATCGGCTGAGTCTGCCGCTCTACATCGCTTACGTGCCGGAGAAGTTGCCGTTGAAGGTCGCGCAGGGAACGCTGTCCTCACAATTGCAGGTACACTTCGTCAACGCGGCGAGCGCCCCCGAAATTCGCGTGAGCGGTGAGTTGGCGGTAGATCAGCTCGACGTGCGCGATAGCGCCGATGCGCCTCTCGCAGGATTCAACCACCTGGCAGTGGTGTTGAGCGAGATCAAACCGCTGGAGAGCGTTACTCACCTGGGCAAAATATATCTCGACGGCCTGACGGTTCACGTGGTTCGCAACCACGACGGCACCATCAACCTGGCCTCGATGGCGGTCAGCAAATCTGCCCCGGCTGCTCATGCTGCCAAATCCCGTGCCGCCGCTCAGGCCGTGGCGAGCCCCATCACGGCCGTGGGCACGGCTAGTCCTGCTAGTTCTGCCGCGGCTCTGGCCACCGCGACTCCCGCCGCCAGGTCTGCCTCGACTAACTCCGCCGCGAGTCCCGCCGCGGCCAGCGCTGCGCCCAGCCCGGCCGCCGCGAGTCTCGCGGCGGCGCAGCCGTCCGTCGTGAAGACCCCGCTGGCGGTAAAGACGCCTGCTGCGCCCCAGACTACCGTCCCGACTAAGACGCCCGCCCCCACGCCGACGACTGCGGCTAACACAGCGCAATTGACCGCTAACGCGCCGCTCTCGGCAGTGCAGACACCGCAGCCAGCGGCGCCCCCGGCCAAGCCGGCGGCTCCTGCCGACTTTTCGATGGACGCGCTGGAACTCACCAACGCCACGATTGAGGTTACCGACAACAGCGTCGCGCCGCCGGCAAAGCTCGCGCTAAACGGGCTTCACGTCGGGCTCAAGGACCTGCGTACTGTCGGGCAGAAAGCGCCTGCTCCTTTCGAGGTGGGCACGACGCTTGGCGGCGGCGGTTCGCTCGCGGTCAAAGGAGCAATCGACCTCGCGCATTCGCAGGTGACAACGGACGTCACGCTCGCCACGATCGATCTGCCGGCATTGCAGGGGTTCGCCGAGCCGATGCTCGCCGCGACCGTCGCGTCCGGCAAGCTGAGTGCGCACGCCAACGTAAAAACGATTTTCGCCAGCGGACGTTTCAACGTGCATGCGGCGCCCGCGAGCATCTCGATGGACAAGTTCGAGTTGCGCGCACCTAACGAAACTGTAAGTCCGATCGGATGGAACAAGCTGAGCGCCTCGATCGGGCAAGTCGATCTCGCCGCGCATCAGGCGACCATCACCGAAGTGCGCTCCGACGGACTACATCTGTTCGTGCGGCGCGATCGGAACGGCCAGTTGAGCCTCGCCTCGCTGATGCGTGGGGCCGCCGCATCGCCGACACCGACCCCAGCCGCCGCAACCGGGACCGCACGCGGCTCATCGAAACTCCGCGAGAAAGAACCGTCGATGCGCGAAGGCCGCGCGGCGGAGCGCGCGCGAAGGCACGCAAGCAGGAGAAGCGTCGCACGCGCGCTCCCAACTCCTGCGCCGACGCCTGCACCTGGATCTGGAGCCGGCTCTTGGCGCTACCAGGTCGCCTCCGTAGCGATCGAAAAGACTGAAATTCAGGTCGAGGACGACGCGATGCCGCGCAAGGTTGCGATCGCTGTCGTGCCGTTAAATCTGCATCTCAAAAATGTCTCGGACGATCTCTCCAAGCCGATCACGCTCGACCTCGACGGCATTCTCGACCGCAAAGGCAGCTTCAAGGTTACCGGGACGGCTGCACCAGCTCCGCTCAAGCTCGATTTGCGTCTCGTCACGCGGCGCATCAACCTGGCGCCGTTCGATCCCTACGTCACCAGCCATCTCAACACCACTATCGCCAATGCAGCCCTGACTATGAACGGCGTCCTCGGAATGTCCGAAGCACCCAAGGGAGTGCGCCTGAGCTACCGCGGCGACGCCGCGCTCGGCAGCGTGCGGATGATCGACAAAGTTACCAATGAGAGTTTTCTGCGCTGGAACTCTTTCAGCGCGAACGGAATCAATTTCAGCCTGGGCTCAGGACCACCCAAGGTTCACGTGGCGGCGCTCGACCTGGGCAACTTCTACGCGCGCCTCATTCTCAATGGCGACGGCCGCCTGAACTTGCGCGACGTGACAACGAGTCCGGAGGAGGCGAGGACCTCGCTCACGCGCGCGCACGGAGCGCCGGGCAGTGTCGGAGGAACACCGTCGCCTACGCTGACGCCGACGCCGACCGCATCGCCCACGCCAAATCCGGCCGCGGCGAGCAACGGTCCCACTACGGTCGCGAGCCCGGCCGCAGCGCCCAGTCCGGTTCCGCTTCCAGCCAATGTCGCGGTGGGGCGGATTTCGCTTCACGGTGGCCAGGTCAACTACACCGACAACTTCATCAAGCCCAATTACACGGCCGACCTCACCCAGGTTAGCGGCAAGGTAGGATCGTTCGGCACCGGTTCGACCACGCCGGCCGAGGTAGAACTCGACGGGCAGGTCAATGGCAGCTCGCCGCTGACAATCAACGGTTCGATCAATCCGCTCACCCCTTTGGCGTTCGTCGATATCAAAGCCAAGGCCGAGAACGTCCAGTTGACCGATCTCTCTGCCTACTCGACCAAATACACTGGCTATCCGATAACCAACGGGACGCTGACAGTCGACGTGCGCTACCTGCTCGACCAGCAGAAGCTAACCGCCGAAAACCACATTTTCATCGACCAACTCACCTTCGGCGACAAGGTCGAAAGCCCTAACGCGATCAACCTGCCTATCCGCCTAGCGGTCGCGATACTCAAGAATTCAAAGGGCCAGATCGATCTCCATCTGCCGGTCTCAGGCTCGCTTTCCGATCCGCAATTCAGCATCGGCAGCATCCTGCTGCACGCTATCATGGGCATCCTCGTTAAAGCGGTGACTTCGCCCTTTAACCTGATCGCTTCGGCGGTCGGCGCTGGTGGCGCAAGCGGCCAGGATCTGAACTACGTGGCGTTCTCTCCCGGGTGGGCGAGCTTGACTCCGGTCGCTGAAGGCAAGCTCGCGACGGTCGCGAAGGCCTTGCAGGCGCGGCCGGCGCTGAAGCTCAGCATCTGCGGACGGGTCGATCCGAAGTTCGATCGTCAAAGCCTGCCCGAGGCGCTAGTCGCGCAAAGCGTCGCCAAACAGAAGCTGCTGGACAACGACAAAAATCCGGCCGGCGTCGACCTGGCGAGCGTTCAGGTCACGCCCGACGAATACAACAAATACTTAAAGCGGGCCTACAAGGCAGCGAAATTCGACAAGCCCCGCGATCTGCTCGGGCTCGACAAATCGCTGCCGGCGGACGAGATGAAGAAGCTGATGATGGCCAACATCAAGGTCACCGACGCCGATCTCAAGCAGCTTGCCGAAGCGCGCGCCAATGCGGTTCGCAAGGCGCTAAGCGCTAAGATCGATTCGGCGCGGCTAAACGTGGCGCCGCCCAAGCTCAACGCCGACGGGATCAAGGATAACGGCAAGACGACGCGCGCCGATCTCTCGCTCGAGTGAACGTTGCGAGCCTGCCTCGATATTCCAAATGGCAATCGACTGAAGGGGAAAATCCATCTTGATGAGAATATTGCTCGCACTCCCGATAATCGCGTTGGCCGGATGCCTTGCTTCGAGGTTACAGTCGATGCGATCGCAGCAATCGCAGGGAACCGATTCATCTTCGTCGCGCTTCGACCCGGCCCAACGTCTTAGCCCGACCGCGTTCGAGCAAAACGCCACCATGAAAGACACCTCCGTGCGCGAGGATCCGAGTCTGCTGAAAGTAGGCGTATCTCGGGACAAGATCACCGCCGCGTTCGGGACGCCAAACAAAATCAGCAATCAGAGCGGCCAGGAAGAGGACGTTTACGAGTTTAATCCGGATGGCTCAAAATTCGTAAAGCCAAAAACTTACGCCCGCAATATAGCTGCCGGAGTGTTCACGGGCGGAATCGCGACGGTCGTGCACCAGGCTCGGATCCATGAGACCGAACGGCAGCTCACGGTGTATCACCTCACTTACGGACCCGATCGCACCGTCCAGTCGGTGCAAAAAGAATCGAGTCGCGAAACCGGCCACGATGAGAATGCACCGAACTAATCCATCGCACGGTTAGCAGGGCGCACTGGCCGACGAGGCCAACCGCTGACACCCCGCCAAGGCAGAGACGCCACACGGACCGCTGATCGTCTCGGCGTCTGCGGATTAGTCAGCGCGGGGCAAACGCTTCCAGCGCGCGCTCGTCGGGTAACGGAACATCGTCGCAACGCAGCGGCATCAGGCAGACGTGATTCGCGCCGGCCGCCAACTGCGCATCGATCCGTTCCTTGATCTTGTCCTCACTGCCCCAGGCGACCACCGCGTCGATCAGACGGTCGCTGCATCCGTGCTCGAAGTCCTCCGCCGAGAAGCCCTGGGCGATCAGGATGCGGCGATAGTTATCCTGGTTGGCATAAAAGCTCAGATGCTCGCGGGCACGGGCGCGCGCCTTGGCGGCGTCACGTTCGAGAATGACGACCACGCTTGCGCATACCCATTTGTCGGGTCCCATCAGTGCGCGCGCCTGCCTGGTATGCGGTGGAAGACACATGTAGGTATGCGTGCCATGCGCTTCGCGCGCGGCCAGGGCGAGCGATTTTGGATGTAGCGCCGCGATCACCAGCGGCGGCTCGACCTTTGGCGCGACGGCTTTGTAGAGCGCCGATTTCATCTGCAGGATGTACTCGCTCAGGTAGCTGAAAGGTTTGACGTACTTGTGTCCGCGCAAATCTTCGACCAGCGAGCGATGGCTCACGCCGATGCCGAGGATGAAACGGTCAGGCGCGAGTTCGGCCAGCGTCTTGGCCGCCACCGCCATCGTCATCGGATCGCGCACCCAGACATTCGCGATACCTGTCGCATAGATCAGGCTCTCGGTATTCGCGAGTAGGTAGCCGCCGTGCGCGAACGGCTCGCGCCCCCAGGCCTCGGGCGACCAGATGACCTTGTAACCCATCCGCTCGACCCGGCGGCAAAACGCGGCGCTCTCCGGCGCAGGCATCGCATCCATGAAACAAAACGCACCCAGTTTGCCGATTTCCATCGCACCTCTCCTTCGCTGCTAAAGCCTTCAGGGGCTCAGCTTCGGCTTACAGCCCATATAGCGTGAACGGCTCGCCCATTTCCTCGATCTTGCCCTGGTACCTGCCGCCAAGCGCGGAAAATACCTGTATTACACCTTCGTGTATCGAGGCCGCGAACAGAAGCGGCTTGCTGTCCTGGGTCAGCTGGATCGAGTTCGCTTCCACCGGCAGCGGAATCCGTCCGACGCGGCTATGCTGGCTCAGGTTGAATACCCACACTTCGGTTCCGGCTTTCTTCTGCGTCCACTCGCCGCCCCGATGCATGAGAACGAACATAAGCTGCTCCCGCGCATACCACGCCACCGGCTGCCGTCCGCCGGGACGCCATCCCTCCTGCTTTTCCTGGTCGGTCATCAGCGGCCACGACCTGCCCGCGCTTGGCGGGCTGAACGACATATCCATCGGATAGACCACGCCGTGGTAGCTGACGAAGTAAGCCTGCTCGCCAACTATCGCCGGCACGGCGAAAACCGGATCCTTTTCGACGTCGAAGAACGGCTTGGTAGTACGGTCTTGCTCGGTGATCTTGGCCTCGTCGTCTAATTTTGTAGTTAGCATAGAACCATCGGCGCATACCGAGGCGAACTCGCGGGGCCCGAGCACAAGAATTTCGGAGCAGCCCGGAGTCTGGATTTCACCGGCGACTTTGTTGCCTTGCAGATCGACCGCGGTGACCGAGGTCGCCGGAGTCAAGTTCGAGTAAAGCAGGAACCGTCCGTCCGGCGTTACGCTCATCGCGGTGGTATCCTGGACGGCGAGCTGACGCTTGTTGGGAATCACGATTTCCGAGGACGGTGCGAGTTTGCGCGCATCGTAGATCGTCACCGTATCGGTGCGATCGCCACGAATCGCGCGCGAGTAAAAGGTGTCCGCGGTGTAAAAATGTTTGTGATCGGGTGAGGCGGCGAACATGCTGGTCAACCCGCCGGTGATCGTGCCCAGCACCTGCAAAGAATCGCCATCGATAAGTGTAATCGGCGTGACCATGATCGAATCACCGAACGATGCCATCGCAATCCAGTGCGGGGAGACCGGCGGCAGTTGCAGGATGGTGACCTGTTCCTGGGGCGGCATCTGGGCGAGCGCGCTCATAACCTGACAAAATGCTACGCCCACAAGCGCCGCGACCATCGGCGCAAAGCGTTCAAAGATTGCTTTCATCTGACCTCTCAAGCCGCGCAGCGTAGCATGAGCGACTTACTCAGCGTTAGCATTCAGGCGCGGAGAGGCGAGCGTCGGCGACAACCACCGACGTGCTTTTTCGGCCGCGAGGGTTCTTACGGCTTGTAGAGCTGGGGAAATTTCTCGCGCAGCAGCGCGAGCTTGGGCAGGTCGTTGATCACGATGTAAGGATTGTCAGGATGCTGCTCCAGATAGTCCTGATGGTACGCTTCGGCGGGATAAAAACCCTTCAGCGCAACTACCTGGGTTACGATCGGATCGGAGTAAGCCTTCGCCCGATCGAGCTTGGCGATGTAGGCGTCGGCGGCCTTCTTTTGATCCGCAGTAGTATAGAAAACCGCCGAACGGTATTGCGTTCCCTCATCCGGTCCCTGGCGGTTGAGTTCCGTCGGATCGTGCGCGGCGAAGAACACCTCGAGCAGGTCGTTATAGGACACCCGCGACGGATCGTAGGTAACCTCCACGGACTCCGCGTGGCCGGTGGTCCCGGTGCTCACCGTCTCGTACTGCGCGGTCGAGGCGCCTCCGCCTGCATAGCCAGAGACCACCCGGTCCACGCCCTTGACGTGCTTGAAGACGGCGTCCACGCCCCAAAAGCATCCGCCGGCGAAGACCGCCATCTGTTGCTTGCGGGTGCTTTGCGACATGTTTTCAGCCGCCTGGCTCGATATGGCGTCAACCGCCGCGAGCACGGCGAGCGCGAGAAGTGCGAGCCTGAGGAGAGTCCAGGGCAACGAGAAAATCCGGGACCGACTACGATTCATCATGGCGAATTGCCCGCGGGCCCCGGTCTTCGATTTACCTTCGGGGACGCGCTTCCTTACAGTATCGTTCTCCCGCAAGAGGCCAAAGTTACATCGAAAGTTAAGTCGGTTGACCGCGCGGGCGAAAGCGGAGCCACGCGGCGCCGGCCAACGCCGAGATCGCGGTCAGCACAAATACGGGCAGCAGATGCCAGGTAAGGAGATGCAAAGGCTCGTCGAGCGGGCATTTGATGCGCATTAGCGCGAAGGCGAAAAGCAGTGCGGCCGCTCCGGTCCACAATCCGGCCGTGGCGGCGTGAAGCGGAGCGCCGCGCTTGACGGCCCACCAGAGCGCCGCCCACGGCAGCGCAGCGAGAACGCAGGTCTCGCACGGCGCAGGCTATTCCGACGTGCATAAATTCGCCGATCGTATAGCCGGTGCGCATCGGCTCACCGACCAGCACCAGTATGGTTCCCGCCATCACCAACACGATCGATAGCGCGACTTCGCGCGGACTGATTGGTCGCCCCGGGATAGCTGCGCGGAGCGCCAGCGTCGCCGCAATCGTCGCGGCGACGACAAAAAAAGCCACCTCGAGTGCGTAGTCGAGATGACGGAACTTGCGCGCGAAGTCATTGCTCGTATGGGTCGCCACCCACAGCAGCACGATCGATTCGAGCAACAGCCAAAGCCCCAGACGCACGCGCACCGGCCACAACGGCCGCACCGGCGTGATCGCCTCGGCGAGCGCGTCGACCAGCAAACGATGATGCTCCGCGTGCGTCATTCGCTGCGCCTCAGCCACTGTCACTTTCACCCTCTCCGCCGATCATTTTCCGCAACGCCTTGTAAGCGCGATGCGCCCGGACCTTCAACGCGCCGACCGAGATACCGGCGCGCCCGGCCGCGGCCTGAAGCGTCATTCCCTGAAGCTTGAGCATCGCGAACGCCTCGCGCTGCGCGGGCGGCAGCCTGGTCAGCAGACCTTCGATATCGGGCGAGGGCGCGGGCGAATCACCTGCCGCACGTTCGGGCAGGTCGGCCGTCAACTCCTCCCAGCTCGCCCGTGACCAACGCCGGCGCAAATGGTCGGCAGCAATGTTGCGTGCGATCGCAAAAAGCCATGGCTCCAGCGGCCGGCCGGCCTCGTACGTATGGCGCGCCTGGAACAGCGCCATGAAAATCTCCTGATAAACGTCTTCCACTTCATCGCCGGCGACTCGCGTTCGCAGGAAACGGGTCACGGCGGGTCCTACGTCGTCGAGCAAGAGGCGGCAGGCATCCCCATCCCCGCGCTGCACGCGCTCCATCAACTGTGCGCGTATCCTGCTGCGTTCGAGTCGCCCAGGGTCAACAGCCTTTTTTATTCCCCGAGCGCTGCCCTCGGCCACGGTGCCGGCCCCTCCCGCCTGACGATCGAGACCCAATTCATCAGGCGTATAAAGACAGCATGGCGCGCCTTCTGCGGCAACAAACGCCAGCCGGCAGGTCGTTTCCGACCGGACCCTCATCGGCCGAAGTTCCTGGCTTCAAGTTCTCGCGCGATTGCGATTAGTTACGTGGCGGCAGCGGCGCATCGATTGGTCGGTAGCCTCCCCTCTCGTCAGGCGCGATTCCGCTGCTGTTGTTGCAGGCGCGCCAGAATCCGACTGAGTAGTGGTTCGTCGCGCAAAGCCGATAGCGGCTTGGTGAGCTGAAAGACTTCCGTGACCAGGCGCTGCACGTCGATGTCCTCGGCCTGCAGTGAATCGAGCGCCGCGAAATAGCCTGCGCCTTCGGCCAGGCCGGGCGGGCGCTCGCCCCGGGTCTGGGGATAAGCAAAGTCGAAGTTCGCGGCCAAAGTCCACGGCGCGCTAACCGCTTGCGCCGCTTTCGGGAAAAAGGCCGACGCCAGTCCGTCGAGCCCGCGAGCTTGGGCCGCGTGATCGTACAAAACCTTCTGCAGCGCCTGCGCCTGCAGTGCGGCCGAGCTCATGCCCTGCCCATAGACCGGATTGAAACTGCAGATTGCGTCTCCCAGAATCAAAAATCCCGCCGGAAAAACCCGCAGCCGTTCGTAGTGTCGCCAGATACTGGTCGGGAACCGATGATGGGTGATGCCGGCGATGCGTTCGGCGTCCTTGATCAGCTCATAGAGCCTTGGGGAGGGCAGAGATTTCGCAAAGGCTAGAAATCCGGCTTCGTCGGTAGGGGGATAGTCACCGAAGCGGCCCGCCAGACTCACGTGCCAGGTGCGGTCTTCGATCTCGAACAGCCCTGCCGCCCTGGTGTGTTCGGGGGGCGGCCCGCCGACGAGCAGCAACGGCTCCGCTTTGTCAGCGAGGTCGGGTTTGCGATATTTGGTGCTGGTATAGGCAAAGTCGACACCGATGGTGGTTTCCTCGGGCGTAGGAACTCCCATCTCGAGCAGCCATCGTGAAGCATGCGAAGTGCGCCCGCCAGCGTCGATTACCAAGTCAGCCTCGACCGACTGTGCGCCCGTCTCACCATTGCGGCGCACGCCGCGAACGCGTCCGCCATCATGTAGCAGGCCTTCGATCGCGGCCTCAGTCTCGAGCCTCACGTTCGCTAGCGCGACCGTCCGGCGTCGAACGTGATATTCGAGCAGGCCGCGGCTCATGATGTGGCCCTCGAGCCCGAGGTCGCGAGGTTCCCTGACAGACCCGGTCCCGTTGTAGCCCTTGCCATTGGGGCCGCAAAAGGCGACGTCGATTCCCGGTCTGAAACGCACCGCGCCGAGGCGTTTCAGTTCCTCGGTAAAGCCGGGATAGAGCAGCGACATCATATGCTGTCCGCTGAGCAACAAGGCGTGGATATGATTGCCTTGCGGGACCGACTTGTGGAGCATGGGCCGATCTTCGATCTGGTCGCGCTCGAAAACAGTGACGCGGTCGAAGTAGTCAGCGAGCACTGCCGCGCTCATGAGTCCCGCCATGCTACCGCCGATCACAACTGCATGATGCCCTAAACTGGTAGTCATGTGCTCTTCCTCTAACGAGACGCTCGTCGGCGCTGTCCGCGGCATTTGCAGAAGATTTTCAACGCTGGTCAGCGCGGATCGGCGTAGCCGTTCATAGACAACAGTTGTTGCCTCGCCTCGTCAACCCATCAGCGATTTTACCTCCCTTGAGCCTCGCTGACTCTCTACGCTGGCCGGCGCGGCGGGACGGCTGCGATTGCATGAACCGAGAAAACGGCTGCCCACAGAAGTCACTGCCAGCTTATGAATAATATAGGTTGCTAAAACTATAATCCGCCACTTAGCTGTCTAAGGCAGCTTTTAGATGTCCAATATTCCGTTTACATCTCTAGACAAGGTAAGACAAAAAATATAGCTTCAACGGTGCCCATAATGGGTTTTAAAAGAGGAGATATGAAAATGGAATCAGTGACGAAGATGTTCATCCGCGCCCGCGAGTCAGTCGTTCGCCATACCCGTGGCCAGACGATGACGGAATATGCGCTTATCCTCGCCGCCATCGCGGTCGTGGTTTACGGCACCTACCGCGCCCTGGGCAACAACATCGGTTCGCTCGCCAGTGGCGTTGACTCCGCTCTGACCAGCGCGTAAAGAAGGCTTAAAATCGAGGACCTGCGGCAAAGCAGGCCCAAAGGCCCCTGGAGCTGACTCCGGGGGCTTTTCTTCTTCCGGGATTCGGCGTTCACGCCCCGCAGCGCCAAGCGCTTCTTTGTCCGGCTCGTCAGCAGACCTGGCTTAGCTGGCCAGGAGCCAGCCCCTCTATTCCGCGAGATCTCGACCATTTCAGATCGCTACGGATTTCCCATCGCAAATTGTTGTCGCGCCCCATCCATTGACTCGTCCGAGTTCTTCCGCCATTGGGGAGCCGTCGTAGGAAGAGGACTTCTGCCCGGCTGCATTGTTGGGCCCAATCCCGGCTTGTGTCGGTCACGGCAAGAAGGTGACGAACCAGATCGTTGACGCTTCTCTCTATAGAATGCTATGCTTGTCATCAACATTCTAAAGAGCGTTTATATAAACGAAGCCGTAGTGAAATCAGTTCTCGAGCCTGCAAACGATTGCTCGTATTCCCGTTGCACGTTACAGATGTTTCCTCCGAAAGCGCTCCTTTGAGATCAGGATGTAAGCGTTCTGACACGATCTGAATTGGCCTATGCCTCATCAACCCTTTAGAGGAAGAATCCATTTGAAACCACGAGGCCAGATAGCTGTCGCTCTGATTCTTGCGATTTTTCCCTTATTGGGCGTTATTGGGCTCGGATCAGATATAGGTCTCCTGTACTTCCACTGGGGAATTTTGCAGAAAGCGGCGGACTCTGCAGTGCTCGCAGGAGCGGGTTACCTGCCGAACCATACTTCGACAGCAACAACTACGGCGAGCGGTTACGCGACCAGCAACGGGATGAAGACGAGCGAAATAGTTAGCAATACAGTGGCGGCCGACAACATGTCGATCACCATGACGACATCGCGCACGGTCCCATATTATTTTCTAAAACTGGTGGGCGTCAGTTCTGGAACAGTGAGCCCGATAGCGAAGGCCGGACTTCAGCAAAATACCGAGCAGGCACGCGGTCTTATCCCGGTGGGTTTGCCATGCTCGACCGGCAATTGCAATTACACAGCAGGCACGCTCTACCATCTGGTCCAAGGGGGAGCGAACGGCAATGGAGGCAGCTGGAGCCTTGGACCCGGTAATTGGGGGCGGCTCGCACTTGGTGCTTCAGGCGCGTCGCAGTTTGAGACCAATCTCATTAACGGTTACCAGGGTTCCATAGGAAGTACCGTTAGTGCTGAAACCGGCCAGGTGAATGGCCCTACCGCAACCGGTGTCGGAGTTCGCGTCGACACAGGCATCGCAATCAATGGCACCGTAACCAACCCCACCCTCTCGACGGTTCCGGCGTACGATCCAAGGATAGTCGCCGTGCCCTTGGTCGATTTCACTGGCGCAACTGGAAGCTCGGTGCAACTCCCAGTGATGGGTTTTGCTTTGATGTGGTTGCAATCGTACACGAGTAAAGGCGCCAACAAGACGCTCGACGCCTATTTTTTGGGAACCGTGCCAATCACGTCAGTTCCTTCCAGTGTCAACACCTTCGGACAGCTGCATCCGATCCTGTTGCAGTAGGCCGAAACTGCCAGGTGGGTTTCGGACTCAGATATTCCCCGTACCGATACTTATGACAGCGTGCAGTCGAGATGGGGCCCGGCCAAAGTAATCACGTCGACCGCGATCGAGATGTGATCGGGAACTAAGCCCGCGCAATCCAAATTTTAAGGGTGAGCCGTCTGGGACTTGAACCCAGGACCCTCTGATTAAAAGTCAGATGCTCTACCGGCCTGAGCTAACGGCTCGTGCGCAGGAGTTTACGCGAACTGGCGGCGAGGGCAAAGGCTGACGCCAGCGTCGAATAAAGCCGGACCGCTCGCGATCCGCCAAAGCCGCAACTGCCGCCGACGTTCAGCTTTGCAGTCCGTCAATGGCGCGCGCGCTGCCCAATCTGCGCCATTGAGGCGGAGCCGGCGGCGCTGCTGGACCCGCTTGCAACGCCGTCGCCGGCAGCGCTCGCGGTCTTCGCTGGCGGTAGCGTCACTCGCGACTCGAGGAAAGCCACCAGGTTGTCGAGATCGTCGTGGGTCAGGACTCCCGCGAACGATGGCATGTTGCCGCCGCCGTTGGCAATTTTAATTCGGAGATCATTTACGCTCAGCCGATGAGCCACGTCGGTCAGGTCGGGGCCGCGCATTCCGCCTTGACCGTCGACCGTATGGCAGAACTCGCATGCCTTGTCATGAAAAAGCTGCGCCCCCATGACAATCGGAGCGCTGGTTGTGCCCACGAGGTCGGCAGGCAACGGCTGCGCGTCGAATTTCGGCGACCATGGCGCAATCGATCCTTCAATCCAGAACCCGATGATGCTCAGCACGATCATGAGGACGGCCGCGACTGCCCACGGGCGGCGCGAAGGATGACGCTCGCCCTTGTTCCACAGCACCGGCACCAGCAGCAGAAAAACGATCGCGGCCACAGGCGCCGCTACCATGAACACCGACTCCATCCCGCGCGGCAGCAGGGCCAGCACCGCGTAGTACCACAGCATGTACCAGTCCGGCGCCGGGTCGTTGGCGAGCAGGCTCGGGTTAGGAGGCTTGCCGAGATTGGGCGGGCCGACAAAGAAGGCCAGCGCCGCGATGGTCATGACCACGCCGACCGCGACCACCACGTCGCGCCAGGCGGCGTCGGGCCAGAACGGGACGCCGCGCTCCTCGAGCAGTTTTTCGTATTCGGCGCGATAGGTTTTGGGATTGACCTTTTCCCCGGGCACCGGCGGCGCCGAGATCCCGTCATGGATCACGAGATAAAGATGCAGTGCTACCAGCGCGAAGATCGCGGCCGGCAGGAAGAATACGTGAAACGCGAAGAAGCGGCTGAGCGTCGCCCCGCCGAGCGTTTTGCCCCCGAGCAGAAAGCGCGCGAGGTACGTCCCGATGAACGGCGTGCGCCCCAGCATCTCGGCTGCGAGCACCGTGGCCCACACCGCGGTCTGGTCCCAGCGCAGCAGTTGGCCGCTGAAGCCCATCGCGACCGTCACGAACAGCAGCATCACACCGCTGACCCAGTTGAATTCCCGCGGGTACTTGTAACAGCCCATCAGGAAGACCTGGATCATGTGGATGCCGACCAGCAGAATCATCGCCGAGGCGCCGAAGAAGTGCATCCCGCGCAGGAAGTTTCCCAGCACCGCCTTGTACGTGATGAATTCGAGGACCTGGTAGGCTTCCCCCGATGAGCCGATATAGCGTGTCGCCAGCGCGATCCCCGTGACCACCTGCATCATAAAGGCGACCAGCACCGCGCTGCCGAACACGTACCACCATCCGGTGTTGGGCGGCACCGGATGACGCATTACGTCGCCGAAAAACTTGATCAGGCCGGTGCGCTCTTCGAAAGCATCGATCGCCTCGTCGAAGATCTTTCTTATCACCACCATTCTCCCGCGCGCGGCTATTCGATCGGAACCGCACTGGCAAGAATTTCGACCTGCCCATCGCGCACCCGGACCGGGTACTGGAACAGCCCGTGCGGTGGCGGACCGGCGGCCACACTGCCGTCGGCGTAGTAAACGCCGCCGTGGCATGGACACATGAACAAGTCGGCTTTCGGCAGCCATCGCACGGGACATCCGAGATGCGCGCAGTTGAGCGCGAAAGCGACAAAGCCGCCGGACTCCAGACGCCGCAGCCACGCCGCAGTCATCGCGGTCACGCCCGCCCAGGCCATCGGCGACGGGTCGAGAAAGCTGACTTTCACGGTCTCGCCGGCCTTGAACTTGTCGATTGGTCCGACCGTGCGCCAAACGTCCGGCTCACTGGTGATCAGCGGGCCAAGGATGAAACCGACGACCGGGATGCCGACGATCGCGGCGGCGACGGCGGAAAGCGCGATACTGAGCCGCCCCATGAAGCGGCGTCGTTCGGGGCTCAACGCTTCGCCCCGGCTGGGCCGTTGGGTTTCACTCGCCATGTAACAATTCTCCCACCCACTTGCTAATGGACACTGCCATCAGAGCGACACCTGCGGCGGAAAATACATAGGAACTGAGTACTCCGAAAAGCAAAAACGTTATCCCGAGCGCGAGGAAGGCCGGCGCATAGGTCGACGGCGGGGTCTTCTCGGGCAACGGCGTGCTCCATCCTGGCGTTTCGCCGTCATGCGGTTGAGATCTTTCTTCTGGGGCCATCCGATCATCTCCTACAGACCCGCCGCGGCGGGCGCGATGCCGTCCGTCTCGGCCATGCCGAACCATCGCAGAAAGAGCACGACCATCACCGCCAGGAACACGAAGCCGCCGCCAACCCACATCAGAAGCCCGCCCACCTGCTGGTCGAGCGACGGCGTCAGGCCCCATCCGGTTCGCAGGAGTGCCGCGACATGCAATGAATCGGCTGGATGCAGATAAGGCGCGTAGAGTCCGGCGGGCGCGAAGGTCAGCAAGATGCCGAGCACGCTATTCGCCATCGCACCGCCAAGCAGGTAGACCTGCGCCCCCAGCGGCGATATCCGGCACTGCGGCAGCGGCGCGAGGACCGGCCACCAAAAGATGGTCGCAGTCACCATGAAGCAAAGATGCTCGACGATATGAACGTATTCGTTGCCGAGCGCCGCATCGAAGAGCCATGGCAGATGCCACGCCGCGAGCGTCGCGATTCCGAGCGTCCAAGCGACAATCGGGTTCCCGAGCACGCGCTCGATACGGCCGAGCGGGCGGTAATCGATAACCGCCCGTGCGAAGCGCGGCGTGATACCGAGAAGGAGCAGTGGCGGCAGCGCCAATTCAAGCAGCAGATGCTGGAACATGTGGGCGCTGAAAAGATATTCGTCGCCCAGCGTGTCGAGCGGCGAGATCAGCGCGAACAACATCACAGACACGCCGGCGACAAACCATCCAGCGCGGGAGAAATCACCGCGATGTGTGCCAAAGTAGGCCGCGAGCAGCACCGCGCATCCAATCAGCACGGATAGGTCCGGGTCCCACGCTCGCAGTATCTCGCCCATCTTGCTATTCGCGATTCTTCACGCCTCTCAGGGAATTGCCGCCGCTATGCGATAAGCGGCCAGAGATAGACCGCGGTGAAGATGACGACCCACACCGCGTCGACGAAATGCCAGTACATGGCGACGGATTCGAAGCCAGACGGCTTGATCTCACCGAGCCGCCCGCTCATCGCGATACCGAGCAGTGCGCCCAGTGCCACGAGGCCCATCAGCACGTGCAGGCCATGAAATCCGGTGAGCGTGAAGAACGTCGAGCCGAACAGGTTGGTGCTGATCGTGATGCCGTGCGCGAAGAGCCCCAGGTATTCGCGCGTCTGGCCGAAGAGAAAGATCGCGCCCAGCGCCAAAGTCAGTGCGAGCCAGAGTGAGACGCCGCTCCGATCGCCGGCCCTGAAGCTGCGCGCGGCCATATGGATCGTCGCGCTGCTCAGGAACAGGCAGATGCTGAACGCGAGCGTGTGCATCACATTGAGGCTGCTGGCGGCGCTCGGCCCGTCGGCAGGCAGCGAGTGGAAGAACGCGTACGCGATTAGCAGGGTCAAGAAAAACCACGCCTCAGAGAAAAGAAACAAACCGACTCCGACCTTAGTCTTATCAGGCATCGCCGTCGCTCATCCCGCCAGCTTTGTCATCATTTCGTCGGTGCGATCCGGATGAGCCAGGTCCCACAGCGGCCTGCGCCCGCGAATCGGCGGCACGCCGTGCGTGAAGTTCTCCGGCGGCGGCGGGGAGGTGGTCGCCCACTCCAGCGTCCACGCATTCCAGGGATTGTCGCCCGCTATTTTTCCTGAGCGGAGCGAGGTTACGACGTTGATCATGAGAATCAGCACCGCGAATGCGAGCACGAACGCGCCGATGGTCGAGATCATGTTCATGGCTTCCCATCCGGGCAGCGCGGGATAAGTGAACACCCGCCGCGGCATCCCGAGCATCCCGAGCACGTGCTGGATCATGAAAGTCAGGTTGAAGCCGATGAACGTCAGCCAGAAATGGACCTTGCCCCAACGCTCGTCGAGCATCCGGCCGGTGATTTTCGGAAACCAGTAGTAGACGCCGGCGAAGAGCGCGAAGGCGGTGCCGCCAAACAGCACATAGTGGAAGTGCGCGACCACGAAATAGCTGTCGGTCAACTGCCAGTCGATCGGGACCACCGCGAACGCTATGCCCGAGAGGCCGCCGATCGTGAACATCAGGAGGAAGCTGACCGCGAACAGCATCGCGGTGGTGAAGCGCACCCGCCCCTGGTACATCGTCGCGGTCCAGTTGAAAATCTTGATTCCGGTGGGTACCGCGATCGCCATGCTGCAGATGGCAAAGACCAGATCGAACGCGATGGCCGAGTCCGACCGCGAACATGTGATGCGCCCACACGGTGAGGCTCAGGAACGCGATCGCCAGAGTCGAGGCGGCGACGAAATCGTAGCCGTAAATCGGCTTGCCCGAGAACACAGGGATAACCTCGGAGATGATTCCGAAGGCGGGCAGGACCATGATGTAGACCTCAGGATGGCCGAAGGCCCAGAAGACGTGCTGCCACAGCACCGCCGAACCGCCGGTGTCGGCACGAAAGAAATGCGCGTTGAGCAGCCGGTCGGCAAGGAGCATAACCAGACCCGCATTGAGTATCGGCATCACCACGACTATGAGGAAGCCGGTTATCAGGGTCATCCAGACGAACAGAGGCACACGCGTGATGCTCATTCCGGGAGCGCGCATCGAGATGATGGTCGCCATCAGGTTGATCCCGGCGGTGAGCGTGCCCACGCCGATCCCGAGCAGGCCGAGTATCCAGTAGTTCACGCCCGGGCCGTAGGAATAGGCGGTCTCGCTGAGTGGCGCGTACGAGAACCATCCCACTGCGGGCGCGCCGCCATTGATTCCGCTGGTGGCGAAGCTGAAATAGAGCATCAGGCCGCCGAAAATCTGCACCCAGAAGCTGAGCGCATTGAGCCGCGGAAAGGCCATGTCGCGCGCGCCAATCATCAGCGGCACCATGTACGTCGCGAACCCGACCAGCAGCGGCACCACCACCAGGAAGATCATCGTGGTGCCATGCATCGTAAAGAACTGGTTGAAGACCTCCGGGCTAAGGAAGTGGTTATTTGGCACAGCGAGTTGCACGCGCATTAGCAGGGCGAGCACGCCGGCGACCAGGAAAAAGAAGAACGCGCCGAGCAGGTACATGATGCCGAGCTGCTTGTGATCGACTGAGGAGACCCAGCTCAGCCAGCCTTCGCGCGCTTCGAGCTCGAACGATTCGCCGACCGAGCGCTTCCGGAATCGCCACTTCTTTCATTTTTGCGTCTCCAGGTACGCGACCAGGGCGCGGACCTCGTCGTCGCTCAGCTTGAAGTTGGGCATGTTGCTGCCGGGCTTGAAATCGTTGGGATCGTGCAGCCAGGCCGCGAGGTTTTGCGGCGAGTTCTCGAGCGCGCCCGCCGCCAGCGTGCGACGGCTGGCGATATGCGTAAGGTCAGGGCCCACGCTGCGCAGGTGACAGTTGGTGCAGATGCGCTCGCGGTAAATCTTCGCGCCGAGTTGCTCATCCGCCGTGACGGGCTTGGGTGGAATGCCCGCCTGCTGCTTTATCCAGGCCGCGAACTCCTCGGACGGATCCGCGATCACCATAATGCGCATCCACGCATGCTCGTTGCCGCAGAACTCGGCGCACGCGCCGAGGTAGGTGCCGCCGTGGTCGGCCTCGATCCACAGGCGATTAGGGTGGCCCGGTATGATGTCGATTTTGCGCCCCAGGGCGGGCACCCAGAAATCGTGGATCACATCGGCCGAGCGAAAATCGACGAGCAGCCGTTTTCCGACCGGGATATGTATCTCGTTGGCGGCGACCACGCCGGACTTGAGGTAGTAAACTTCCCACCACCATTGATGAGCGACGATCCTGAGGTCCGGCTTGGCGTCGGCGGTCGGCGGATCGCTCACGCTCATGGTCCGCACCATGAAGACGAACAAAACGGCCAGTGAAAGAATCGGCACCGCGGTCCAGATGATTTCGATTTTTCGCCAGCCGAAGGTCTGTAGCGCCTCCTGAGCTCCGGGACGATCGCGATAGCGGATCACCGCGTAGATAACGAGAAACGTGACTAGCGCGAGGATCGCGCTGAGAAAAATCAGCGTGCCGACGAACAGGTTTGAAATCGCGGCCGCTTGTGGCGAGGCCGGTGCGAGAGTGAAAGCGTTGGAGGTGTACGTCCCGGGCATAGCCACACCAACCCCCGGCGATACCGTGTGAGCTCATCACGCCGCGTGGCAAATCGAATGCCGACCAAATCAAATGCCGACTCGGACGCGGAAAGCCTAACCTTCGCGCGCGGCATATTGCAAGCCAACGGCGGCCAACACGGCGACCAATCCGATTACAGATGGATTAAGTGCGATTCGTGCTGGCGGGTGCAGCGCACGCCTTGATAAACAAATAAAATGAAACTGTGGGCGATCCGAGTAACGGACGCACAACGAAATGATCGCGAGGACAAAAGCTCATGCTGGAAACATCCGAACAACTCGAGCACCTGAAGCTGGCCGCCGAGGTCGCCGGGCTCGAAGTGCCGCGCCTTGCCCTTCCCGAGGACCACGACGTCGTGGTGAACCGGATGCGGTTCCATTACCTTGACTGGGGTAACGCGGAACGCCATCCGATACTTTTCCTGCACGGCGGCGGGCTCAACGCGCATACCTGGGACCTCGTGTGCCTGACGCTGCGAGACGAGTACCACTGCATCGCGCTCGACCAGCGCGGCCATGGCGACAGCGAATGGTCGCCGGTCGGCGACTACAGTCTGCCGAGCCAGGTGCGCGACATCGAGCACTTCATCGAAAAACTCAAGCTCAAGCGCCCGCTGGTGGTCGGCCATTCGATGGGCGGATTTGCGGCGATGGCATATGCGGCGAAGTTCGCGCGCCGGATGGCCGGGCTGGTGCTGGTCGATATCGCGCCCGAGCTGAATCCCAGCGGCACCGCGCGCATCCGCAATTTTCTCGCGCAGGACCGCGAACTGGATTCGGTCGATGCGTTCGTGGAGCGCGCGATGGCGTTCAATCCGCTGCGCAATCCTGCACTGTTACGCCGCAGCCTGCTGCACAATCTGCGCGAGCTGCCGAGCGGCAAGTGGACCTGGAAGCACGACCCCAATCGGGTGCACCCAACACCCGAATCGATGCGTGCGCGGCAAGCCGAGATCATGAACGAAATATCCCACATCACCTGTCCGACGCTGGTGCTGCGCGGTGCGAAGAGCGACGTGCTGACGGATGAGAGTGCGGCAAGTTTCGCAAGCGCGCTGCCCGACGGACGCTGGGCGCGGGTTGAGAATGCGGCGCATACGGTGCAGGGCGACAACCCGCGCGGGCTGGTCGAAACGCTGAGGCCGTTCTTGAGCGAAATCAAACTTTAACCAGCATCAGGGGCAGATCACCCCGCGGCGTTCGAGTTTCTCCAGCGAAGCCGCAAATCATCAGGGCGAGGGCCGACGCAAAATCAGCGCCTCGATTTTCGCCAAGAGGTTCTGACGGGTTATCGGCTTGGAGAGGTACTCATCACAGCCGGCCTCAAGCGCGCGCGCTTGATCTTCGGGCGTAGTGAATCCACTCACCGCTAGAATCGGAATCCGTCTCCAAGGTTCCTGTCCACGCAGATACCGCGTAAGAGCCAGTCCATCCTCTTCCATGCCCAATTCAATATTCATCAGGACGAGAGTAATCTCGGGACGTACCTCAAGCACCTGCTGCATCTCTTCACGAGAGCCTGCAATCAGTAGATCATATTTTCTTCGCAAGACAGCGCGCATATATGCGTGAGTGTCAACGTCATCTTCCACGAGCAATATTGCCGGGCGCGAGGTGGCTTGTTCGAGTTGTTCCTGGGAGCGCTGCTGCGAACGATTTCCGGCTTCGCTTTCTCGCGAGAAATGGATGGTAAATGCCGTCCCCCTACCCTTTTCAGTCCGTACCGAGATCCTGGCTCCGTTCATTTCCAGGTACTTGCGCACGAGCGCCAGCCCTAAACCCGAGCCTTGAAATTGCCGCGTGGGACCTGAACGTTCCTGCGAAAACGGTTCAAATAATTGCGGCAGGTACTCCTCGCTGACCCCAATCCCCGTGTCCCTGATATCGAGGCAAAGCGTCCCTTCGGCGGCTCTATACAAACGGCAACTGATTACTCCGTGGTTGGTAAACCTGAGGGCATTGTCGAGCAGGTTCGTAAGGGCTTGCGTCAGACAGTACTCGTCGAAAAATACGCTGGCGCCGGGCGCATCTATCGTACGGGTCAGAGCAACGCCCTTGCGCTCAGCTATAACTCGGAAATCCGTAAGCAGGGACTCCAGCAAACGGCCGACCTCCAACTGCGTCGGCGCCGGAGTGAATCCGCCAGCCTCTATTTTAGAGATGTCCAGAATATTGCCAAGGGTGCGGAGTAGGCGTGCGCAGGCACGCTGGGTTCCCTCCACGTAATCTTTCGCAGTTTCATCGTGCTGTTCGGCGAGATGGTCAACGATTAGTTCCGTATACCCGGTGATTACGTTCAGCGGTGTACGGATCTCGTGACTCACGTTCGCTATGAATGCTGACTTGAGACGTGAGGCCTCCAGCGCCGCGTCGCGCGCACGCTCCAGTGCTTGCTCGAAGAGAACCCGCTCATTGATATCGCGCCAGTTGAACACCGCGCAGGGAGGATCGGCCGGATCTCGCAGTCGCCTGCCAACGGTTTCGACATTGATGATTGGCCCGTCGCGATGTAGCGCGCGCAGGCGCATCATCTGAATCTCTTCCGGATTCTCGATAGCACGGCGCAACTTGTCCATCAGAGGAGCAACATCCTCCTGGCTGATGAACTCTCTCACGTAGCGCCCCACCATTTCCTCCGGCTTGTAGCCCAACAGGCGTTCAGACGACGGGCCTTCGTAAAAAATCATTCCATCGGCGTCGAGTACGGTGATGCCATCAGATGCGTTTTCGATAAGCGCGCGAAAGCGAGCCTGGCTGCGGCGGAGCTCCGCAGTATCCTTAGCTCGATGGACGAGCTGGCTTACCATCCAGTCCACCTTGGCCGTTTCAGACGCCTCCGCATCCAGCTCCGGCGCTTGGTAGAAGGGATCGGAGATAAGCGTATCGTCGACGACGGCCAGGGGATGGTGACGAAGCGCGGCTTGAAGGTATTCCGCGGAAAGACGCCGTCGGTCGTAGATGCAAAGGGCACTGGCGGGCGCGTTCGGAAAAAACTCCCTGCTCAGACGCGACTCATATTCGATCAGCTCTTCAAGCGAAAGATCCAGTTCCAGACCCCAAATCATTTCAACTATGAAACCCACGCCATAAAAACCAGCATTCAACGCCTGCTGGGCCCTTTCCGCAAACAATGCGATAAATGCAGCCGGGGCGAACTTCTCCAGTGGCATGTATTCACGGCTTTTAAGGAACATGAGGGCCCCCTGTCCACGGGCCTGTTCAACGTCGATTCCCGCCTGTGCAAGCTCGGGCAGCGACTTCTTCCTCTGCGCGTTCGCCGAGTACGTAGAAGCACATTTCTCTTCGGGCGAGGCAGCGCCGCACGAAAGGAACAATGACAGAACGGGTCAAAGACTCGCCGCGAGAGATCACACACACATGATCGCCCGGTTGAAGGGATCCTATTTGCTCTTCAAGGGTAGGAGCACGGAACAGTGGGGAGTCCATTCCGACATCTCTACTCGGTCGGCTTATAGCAATCTAGATTAAAATAAACGGCGCGCTACGAAGACAGGGCCAAGCACTACGCCCAGTGACCAGCAACGCCGACCTTTGCCAGGGTCGTCCGGCCGCGGAGCAGGGCATTGACGGGGAGCTAGTTCGTACTGATACTCGGATCCGTCATACTGGAGTGGGGACTTTATGATGGGCGGCAATGCCGCGCCTGCCCGTGGAGTTGAGGGGCAGATAGGCGGTGCAACGTCGTCTAAAGTTCGATCAAGGTCATTAAGAGTATTCGCGCGGTATTGGCGTACTTGTTTTCAGCAGGATCGGAGGAGCAGCGCGGAATCATGGGCCACGAAGCGGAAAATCACAAGTCGGAAATGGGCGGATCGAATGCAGAAGAACAGATCCACTATCGCGAATACAAGCTGCTGCTCAAGCCGGAGCGCTTCTCCGACGAGGACGGCTTTCACAAGTTCTACAAGCATGCCCATCACGTCGCCAAGCAGCTCGGAGTTCACCTGGAGAAATCGGACAAGCACGAACCGCACATGCGCGAGGTGGTCTTCTACGACACACCGCATTTCAAACTCTACACTGACGGCTTCATCCTGCGTAAGCGGACCTTCTTCAAGAAGGGTCATCCCGAGCCAAACTTCGAACTAACCATCCGCTACCGCCATCCTGAAGCGAAGGCCGCGGCCGCGGTCGACATGCATCCACTGCTGCCCTGCATTTACAACATCAAGTTCAAAGAGGAGATCCTCCAGCTCAAGGACAAGCTCCCCGGAATGCGGATGCTATATGCTAACGGCTGCGAACTCGACACGCCCAACGTCATCCTGACCCAGCGTTTCGAAATCATCTCGCAGGTCTTTCCCGCCCTGCAAACCGTGCGCAGCGCCAATCCAAAGGCCACAATGGGAATCGTCAACGACGTTACCGTGGACGAAACGCTGGTTCATCTCGGCGATCTGGACTTCGGCGGCAAGGCGCAGTGCAAGGCCTCGGTGGCGGTGTGGCGCAACCGTTCGACCGGGCGCGACATGATCGCGGAGTTTGGCTACCAATTGAAATTCCAGGGCTTGGCCTCGCTACATCGCAAGCCGCGCGAGCTTTCGGAGAAGTTGTTCAACGACATCCAGATGGAATGTAGCGATTGGGTCGCGCTCGGCACGACCAAGACCGCGATGGTTTACGGCATGGGCCGCAAGCCGGTCAACCACCATGAATGAGGCGAGTGCGGTGGCTGAGGCGGGAGTGGGTGCGCGAGTTTCTCTGGGAATGATTTTCTGGACCTTCCTGACGGCCGGGGCGATAAGTTTCGGCGGCGGCGTGGTCGCCTATCTGCGCGAGTATACGGTCAGCGACACCAAGTGGCTCGATGACGAGGCTTTTCTCGACGCGCTCGAGATAAGCCAGACCCTGCCTGGGCTGAACGCGGTCAACATGAGCGTAATCATCGGCGACAACCTGCGCGGCGTCGCCGGCGCGTTCGTGGCGGTGACGGTTCTGGTGCTGCCCGGAGTGATCGTCATCATGGGGCTCGGCGCTTTCTGGCAAGAGCAATCTCACAACCCCCAGATAAAGGCCTTCCTGACCGGAGTGGCGGCGGCGGCGGTTGGACTGCTGAGCACGGTGACGCTGCAACTCGGACACAAGCAGTTCGTCAGACCGCTCGATTCGCATCTGTCGCGGCGACGTTCGTGTCGGTCAGCATATCCACACATTCCACTTTACATTGTGCTGTTGGTGGTCGGAACGGCCGCCGTATTGCTTTACCGGCCGGGGGCCGCGCATAGGGCAATGCCGGAACGCGCCCGACAGCTCCGCGAGCGCTTGGGCCATCGGCGGAACCTCCGCTTACGACACTGAGGCGCAACCGGAACCGACGGCGATGGGGAAACTCTTCAATCTGACCTGGGTGTTCATGCTGCTGGCAATTCTCGCGGTCGGAGGAGGCACCGCGGTGCTGCCAGAGATGGAGCACATGACGGTCGATGTATTTCATTGGGTCACCAAGGGCCAGTTCCGCGATATCTACAGTCTTGGCCAAGTCGCGCCCGGACCGAACATGCTGATGGTGCTGCTAATCGGTAAAAAGATAGCGGGCGCGACGGGCGCGCTGGTGGTGGGCCTGGCGTTCTTCCTCCCCGATTGCATTCTCACTCTGATCGCGAACCGGCTGTGGGTGCATTTCAAGGACTCGCCATGGCGGACGGCAGTTCAGCACGGCATGGCGCCAGTGGCAATTGGCCTGATGCTCGCGGGCACTTACGCCATCGCGCGGCTATCGATCTTTAATCTGACGAGTCTGATGATTGCCGCGTCAATCTTCGTGCTGCTGCTCTGGCGGCATATCAACCCAGCCCTGCTGGTGCTGGCCGGCGGCCTCACCTATATGCTACTGCCGCACGTATTCGCCCATCTGTTCCCGCACTGAGCGGCGCACAATTCTCCGGCGTTTATGCTCGCCTAACCCCACAGACGGCGGGTTGCGAGGTCCGCGCCCTTGCGCAGCGCGCCGAGCTTGGCCCACACGATGTCCTCCGGGACCATCTCCCACGCCGCAAAGGTGCCGAAACCGCAATCGACGCCGGCGATCACACGCTTGGGATCGCCGACCGCCTCGGCCACCCGGCAAATCCGGTCGGCCACGACCTCTGGATGTTCGACGAAGCAGGACGTCGAATCGACAACTCCCGGGATGATGAGCATCCCTTCGGGCGGGCGCAGCTTGCCCAGCACCTTGTACTCGTGAGCATGGGCCGGATTGGCGCCTTCGAGCGCCAGTGCGCCGACGCGAGCCTGGTAGATCGCGGGCAGGATAGCGTCGGCTGGAACGTCGTGCATGTGCGGGCCGTCGTAGTTACCCCAGCATACGTGTAGGCGCACGCGATCGGGCGGGATATTGACGATGGCGCGATTGACCGCGGCGATATGCAGCTCGACGATTTTGACGAACTCGGCGACGGACTTGTCCTGGTAGAGGAACGTGCGCTCCATTGCGAGATCTGGCGCGTCGAGCTGGAGGATATAGCCGCGGGAATGGATGTATTCGTATTCCTTGCGAATTTCGTCGGCGACCGCCATGACGTAGCGCTCGTGAGTGTCGAAATACCCTCCGTTGAGCATGGTGGTCGCAATGATGCCCGGCGCCGCCGCGGTCATGAAGCGTTCGGGAAATTTTCCAGCGGCCGACTTATCGAACATGTCGCATTCTCTGCGCACCGCGCCAAGATCTTCGTAACTGAGCGCGCCAATCGCCTGCGGCGCATTGAAGACCTTGGCGCCGCCGAGCATTCCGCGACGCCGCATGACTTCGACGTACTGGGGAAATTCGCGCATGTCCCATGGCGTCGGCCGTTGGCTTTCACCGCCGAAGCCTTTCATCCGCTGCGGGACGTACGTCTGAAAGCCGACCCGCGGCTGCTCGCCGTCGTTGCCGATGTCGATGCCAGCGGTTAGCTGTCGCTCGACCACGTGCGCGACGGCGGCTTCGGCTTCGCGATCGAGCAGCTTTTCATCGATCGCCTCGCCACGCTCCTGCCCCAGCAGCAACTCGGTCAACTTCGGATTGCGCGGCAAACTTCCAACATGGGTGGTGAGAATGCGCTTTTCGCTTTTCAACATGGCGAGCGTCCCCTCCGTGGTACGCACCTACGGGCGCGTGATTGCGCGCGCGGTCGGGCGCGCGCGTGGGCGAAGCCGTCCGCAGTCTACAGCAATCTTCAGGTGCAATTGCAAACCCGCCGGAGAGTGCCCGACGAGAGCGGGGACAAGCAGACGTCAACGCGCGGAACGGGGAGTTGAAAAAGAGTCAGTGTTACCGGGGAGCGTCGGGACCATTCAGCGCCCATTCGCTTTGGAGGTTGGCGATCGGCACCAGGTCGCCCTGCGGATCGACGAGCGCCAGATCGTTGGCATCCAGCGGCAGAGATGCGCCCGCGCCCGGATCCATGATCGCCTCGAGGCCGCCCGTAGCTTTGATGAACTCGCAGTGCATCTCGCTGTAATAAACCAGGGTCGGCAGTTCGATCCCGGCGAAGTAGATATTGCCACCGCCGCGCAGCGCCGCAGTGCGACGCGCCTTGATCCCCATCGTGTAGCTTGGCGTGCTGCGCAGGCGCTGGTCATTATGCGTGTAGGAGATCCCTCGCCAGCGCGTCGGTGCATTGACGAGTACTATCCCCAGCGCGAGAGCGCCGAGGCCTGCAACGGCGCCCCTCATCGGTCCCCGATATTCCAGCGCCCGAGCGGCGAGCGTTCCCGCCAAGAGCACCGTCGGTACGAACGCCGGCATCACATACCACGGCAGTTTGGTCTGCACGGCGCAGGCAGCACCCAGCGCAACCGCGAGCCACACGATCCACAGACTCGTCGCGGGGCTGATCGATCTCAACCGGCGCGTTCCACTGACCAGCGCATCACGTACCGTTCGGCGCCCTATCGCGGCGACCGCGAATGCGCCTGCCGGCAGGATGAGCGGCCAGAGAAAATATATTTCCTTGCCGAACCCTTGCAGCGTGTACCATCCGGAATGGGTCTCGTCTTCGAGATGCCGGGTTATGCGTGCGACCGTCTCCTCATGGACGAAACTGGTCCAGAAAAGCGGATTGGTCAGCCCCTCGTACAGGTACCAGGGAGCCGCGACCGCGACCGCGCAGCCGACGATAACGACGAGACCGGCGATACCGATCGCCTCGAAACCGGGCAGTACAAACACGGCCAGCGGTGCAACTATCAGCGGAATCGTCCCTGCCAGCCCTTTGCTCAGGATCGCAAGACCGCTGGCCACGCCGGCCAGCGCACAAAAGCGCTGGTTCTCGCGCGCGTGAAGTAGCGCATAGAGCGCGAGTGTTAGGAAAAAAAGCAATGGCGCGTCAGTCGCGCAGTCGCGTCCGCCACGGGCAACGAAAAAGTAAAACTGCAACGGCGCTAACGCCGCCAGCGTTCCGGCGAGCCGTCCGGCGACGCCCGCGGCGGTCAGGTAGATCAGCAGTAGCGTCGCCAGACCAGCGGCCACCGAAGGCAAGCGCGCCGCGAACTCGCTTTCGCCGAGCGTCTTGAACGAACCAATCAGCGCCCAGAACAGCAGCGGCGGCTTTTTTACGTAGGCCTTTCCGTTCCAGGTGAAGTCGACATAGTTATGGTTGACGATCGCTTCATGCGCCACCTCGGCATACGTCGCTTCGTCCCAATCGACCAGCGGAGCCGCGCGCATTCCAGAACCAAGGGCAAGCCCGCCCAGAGCGAGGATCAGGATCAGCTCGAACCTGAACCTGAGCATCCGCACCAGCCAGCTTCGTAGCTTCAGGCGGCGTGGAACCGATGCGGCGCTGGCCTCGCATCCGTCCGGCACGTTTTCACTATCTAGGGCGCCGTCCACTTGTGCTTTTTCCACTTTCCACGCGAGTCATGAAGCCGGCCGTTACTCAAGGTCACTTAGAGATACGTCCTGACGTGTCATTCGTTTCATGGTAAGGGCGCATTTTAAGCGAGGCAATTCATCTGCGCACTCCGGTGCGAATGCACGTAGCGATGGCCCGGTCTCGTGTGGAACAGGCGAGACCGGGCCCTTCATCGATCCTCGAGTGAAACTTTGGAAAGACTACACTTTAGAGGCGGGTTCAACCCACTCGCGCGCCATCTGTTCCATTTTGGCGATCAGGTCGCGCTCGTTCGAGGGCGGGTTGAAGTCGAGTAGCCCCAGTTCGTCGACTCCGGCGTCGCGATAACGCTTGAGATCGTCTTTGGTGATTGGCTTGGTATAGGGCGACAGAGCTACATAAATATCGGACCGCTTGCGCCCTGCTGCCTTGACCAACTGATCGAGGTGCTTCATCTTGTCGGCCGCCTCGCCCGGAGACAAGTTGAATCCGCACCATCCGTTTCCATACTCGGCGACGCGCTTGAGCGCCGGGCCGCTCTCGCCGCCGAACCATATCGGCACCTCGCCGCGAACCGGCTTGGGGTAGCTGCGAACGTTGTCGAATTTGACGAACTCTCCCTGGTAGCTGCTATGTGCGTCGCGCCAGAGAGTGCGCATCGCGTCGATGCACTCGCGGGTGCGTTGCGCGCGCCGCTCCCACGGCACGCCGACCGCGTTGAACTCTTCCTCCAGCCATCCGACTCCCACGCCCAGCGTAAAGCGTCCGCCGCTCAGCTGATCGAGCGTCGCGACCACCTTGGCCAACACGACCGGGTTGTGCTCGGGCACCAGGCAGATCCCGGTGACCAGCTTGACGCGCGTGGTATAAGCGGCGGCGTAGGCCAGCGTGACGAACGGGTCGGCGAACGCTGTATCGGTGGGCAGCGGGAATTCGCCCTTCGAGTAAGGATACTTGGAGATGTGTTTATCGAGCAGCACCACGTGCTCGGGCGCCCATACGGTGGCGAAGTTCAAGCGCTCAGCGTGGACGGCGACGGTCTTTACCATGTCGGGCTGCGACAGATGGCCGATTCCGACGGCGAAAAAACCTATCTTCATAGTTCTCTCCTTAAAACCAGATTGGCCTCACATATCACAGGACGGGGCGACTTGCCCATGCGCTCGTTTCATCAATAACAGGTAGGCAGCCAAGCCCAGTCCAAAAACCGCGAGAACGCGTGCGACAGCGATCGCGCCGCCGGATCTCGTCCTGAGGCTATTCCGCCGCTTCGACTTCGACCAAATTGTCGGAGAACGTTGGCGCATTGCCGAGGTCGGCCAGCACGGACGAATTCGCCGCATTGACGGTGCTGTTCGAGCGGCTGAACTTGCGCCAATGCCCCAGCGGCGCGACCAGTACTCCCGGCCTCACGGCATCGCTCAGATGAGCGAGCGCCTCAAAGGAGCCGCGATCGTTGAAAACCCGCACCGCTTGCGCCTCGGCGATGCCCCGTTTGGCGGCGTCCTCGGGATGAATCGTCACGCCCGGTTCGCCGGCAATCCGGCGCTGGCGCGGCAGATTCGCGTAGCAGGAATTCAGAAAAGCGTGCGACTTGGGGGAAATGATACTAAGTGGATAGCGGCTCGCCAGAGCGGGATTGGTTTCGGCGGACTCCCGCCGGGCGATATAGGTTGGCAGCGGATCCACTACACCGGCCGGCTCGGACTGATCCGATTCAAACCTGTCCGATGCAAAGCCGTCCGGCTCGAACTGGGTCGATCCCTGGCGAAAAAGCGGCAACACGAAATTCCCACGCGCCGCCATCGAGGAAACGAACTCGGTCTTTCCCGAAGCGGTCGGAAACTTGCCCTCGGCATGCGGAGCAAAGGTATCTGGTGTGCCGATTTTAAGCCGCGCATAGCCGTCGCGCTTGAGCAGGTCGAGGTCGACGCCACTTAGAGCGGGCGAGCTCCAGTCGGTAATCTCCAACAGAGTATCTTCATCGGTGCGCTTGAAGCACGGGTCGTCAAATCCCATCCGCGCCGCGAGGCGCCGGAAGAGCTCGGTGTTCGGGACCGCCTCGCCGAGCGGGGCGATCGCCGGCATGTTGAGCGTCAAGTACAGGTGTCCCCAGGAGAACATCAGGTCTAACTGCTCGAGCTGAGTCGTCGCGGGCAGCACGATATCGGCGAAATCAGCCGTGTCCGTGATGAACTGTTCGCTCACGACCGTGAACAGGTCCTCGCGCTCGAGGCCGGTCACGATTCGATCCTGGTCGGGCGCCACCACCAACGGGTTCGAGTTGTAGACGAATAGCGCTTTAAGCGGCGGCGCAAGGCCGAGCTCGCCATTCAACGCGGCGCCCAAGTGATACTGATTGATATGCCGGGTACCGGGCCGGATGAAATCCGGGCGCATCAGCACGTTGTATTTGATTGGGAAGGCGAAGTTCGGCATGAAGACCAGGCCGCCGCCGGGCTTGCGCCACGCGCCAACCAGCGCCGGCAGGCACGAGATCGCCCGTACGCATTGGCCGCCGCCGGGCTGACGCTCGATTCCGACACCGAAACGAATCGCCGCCGGTTGCGCGCTCGCGTATTCGCGCGCGAGTTGCACGATATCCGCGGCGGGGATACCCGTGATATTGGAAACCAACTCGGGCGGATATTCCTCCGCGCGCCTCTTCAACTCCGAATAGCCTACTGTGTATTTCTCCACATAGTCATTGTCGATCAAATTCTCATTGATGATTACGTTGATCATCCCGAGCGCCAGCGCGCCGTCGGTGCCGGGGCGGATCGGCAGATGCCAGTCGGCCTCTTCCGCGGTGCGATTGCGCATCGGATCGATCACAACCACCTTCGCGCCGCGCCGCCGCGCTTCCGCAATGATCGGCCAGAGATGAAGATTGGTGCTGATTACGTTGCAGGCCCAGATTATGATGTAGCGCGAGTGGACGAGGCTCTCAGGATCTGTTCCGGGCGTCGGCCCTACCGTCATGATGTAGCCGGTTATCGCGCCGGAAGCGCAGAAGGTGCGCTCGCTAATCGAGGCGCCCAGACGGTTGAAGAACGCATCGCCGACGTTGAGGCCGTTGAGCAGACCCTCGGTACCGAGATAGCTGTAAGGCAGGATCGCCTGAGAGCCGTGTTCGTCGATAATTGCCCTAAAGCGGTTCGCGATCTCGTCCAGCGCCGCGTCCCAACCAATCCGTTCGAACTTCCCGCTGCCCTTTGGCCCGATGCGCCGCAAGGGATACAGCACGCGGTCGGGACTGTAAACGCGCTCGGTATAGTCATTGACCTTTACGCATAGCCCACCGCGGGTGAACGGATGCTCGGGATCGCCGCGTACTGCGACGGCGCGGCCATTGTCTACCGTAACCAGCATCGCGCAGGTATCGGGACAGTCGTGCGGACACGCTCCGCGGACGATCGTTTTTGCGGCTTGCGTTTTTGCGGCTTGCGTAGCCATCTCCTTTCGGCTCGGAGTTCTCGCTGCGCTGCTCACGGAGCTGCTGCGATCGCGGCAAAGCGGCCGCTACGGCTCCAGCCTATTCTGCCGGACTTATTTCGATCCCTCTGCCTGCCGCATCCCGGAATGTCTTTCCGGCAGAAAGCACAGCTTTCCCACGTCCTGCAGGCCCAAGGCAAAGACCAGCCGTCCGTATCCAATAAACATTGCGATTCTCCAGCCCAGCTGAAGAATCTCACTTTCCGAAAAATGCTCGCGCAGGCGGATAAACAATTCGTCGGAAGTCTTCAGATGGTCCCCAGCCAGCACTTCAGCAAACTTGATCGCCGCCTTTTCGCGGGGAGTGAACAATGTACTCTGCTCGAAAGTTGGAAGCGCCGCCAGCATCTCGTCGGTAAGTCCCTGTTGCCTCGCCGAGGCATAGTCCGCGCGTATTCAAAGCTGGCACTGATTGTATTCAGCTACTTTATGCCGAATCAGCTCGGTGAGCTTGACGCTGATCCCGGCGCCGTCATTCATGATGTGGGTATAGTAAAATTGAACGAATTGCTTATACAGATCAGGCGTGTGCGCAAAGTACTGAATCCACTCCGATCCCCCCAGCGCTTCGTCGCTCGCACGCATAATCGCCTTGATTTCCGGGTCAAGACGCTCCAGGGGAACCTTGCTGATGCGCTCCATCGACTTTCTCCTTTCCAGAGTATTTCATCTGGGGTTTTCTGTTTGAATCCGAATTCAGACTCGCACTAACCGCAGGCGATTCGCAAACGCGATGTTCCAGCCAGGTTTTGGATCCAGGAGACTTTTCAGAGCCGCAACGCGTCTGCGGGGCGAGCACAGAGAATTCCCGTACCACCGGATCGAGACATGGCGTATGAAAGGATGCAGGGCGAGTCAGCGAACGCCTAGCCAGTGGCGACGATCCATGCCAGAGCGAGAAGGGCAATCGCGAACACAATGACCCCGGCATTTTCCGCTAGCCATCGAGAACGACCACGGCCGAGCCGACGCCGCCTGAAAGTCGCGGCACGCTTTAGATTCTCTTTCAGCAGGTCATCTTCAGTGACTGGATCAGGCAGAAACAGAACGACGCGCTGGCTATCGCTAAGTCCGGACTGCGGAAGAGCGGCGGTCTTCAATGGCACGTTCTCCGTCGGTACGGTCTCCGTCGCTACGGATGGATCCGTAGACGCGATAGGATCTGACAATAGGGGCGGACTAATCTCAGCGTCGCTTCGGAGCGTATCTTCGAGCGGTTCATCGAAACTCTCTACGGTCGCTTCGTCTGCCCGTCGGCGTTTACCCTGCGTGGCTGAGAAAAGACCTGCCAGGGGCGCAAACCGTATTGTCGACTGCGCAGTCGAAAGCCACGACCTTGGCGTGGACCGAGGTGCGGATCGATCCGCTCTCCGACGCGACGTTCTCCGCATTTGCGCTACTCGACGCGAACCGACCTGAGGTTGACCCGATCAGAATACGCATCCTCTTCTTCTGCTGTAAATAGGTCGCAATAGATTCATTTAATGCGGACTTGAAGCTTATAGGTGAAGGGACGAACCAAGGCGCCGCTAGGCGCTGTCTCATCAGCGCTAAATTCTAAACGCTTCATATGCGGAAATTTGACGTTCTATTCCCCTGCTAGTGGAGCAGAATGATCACGTCCTTGACATTTAATAATCCTGTAATCTTCGAACGAAGAGCGACCTTCAGCGTCGTGCCGGTTCGAGGATCAATCTGCAGCTTACTGCGACAGTTAATTTTTTCGGAGGGGGACATCGGCACTGGCATCTCCAACCCTGACACCGCAATAGCAACACTCACGGGAACGAAGGCGAGACCGTCAGTCCTGACCCCGTGGGCGCTCACAGTCGAGGACTGTTACACAACGTACCGGCAATAGTACGATGAATCGGGCAGCGGGCATGTCGGAACCGTACCTCTGCGTCAGGTACGCGCCGGGCCGGCCGCCAATCTCACGACAATCGCTGGAACTGCCCGCGTGTGATGATCGTGAAGAGTTCTCCGAGGATGACCCGCCAAGCAGCTGCGCTTACCCTGGTCGGCTGGTATCTGATGGTCCCGCCATCGGTAATTCATAGTAGCGTGCCAGTCGATTTAGACGCGCCTTTGTCCAAGTGGACAGTTTTTTCGGTACACGATAGCGCAGTCGAATGTGAGCGGGGGTTGGTCGCATTCGACAAAGTTGCAAAGACAGAACTGGTCGCCAACCCTTCCGACGAAAGGAACCGAATACAGTTCTACCAACTGGAGAGCTCTCAGTGTATTGCCAGCGACGACCCGCGCCTCAAGGGGAAATAGACGATGAAGCCTTGCTACGTCTCTGGGATCGTTAATCAGCTGAAGCTCGACGGCACAGGCGCCAACAATGGCACCTATTTGGCACCAACTCTTCAGAGAGCAAAAACCTGGCGTCCCCGACGGGATTTGAACCCGTGTTACCGACGTGAAAGGCCGGTGTCCTAGGCCGAGCTAGACGACGGGGACGGGAAAACTTAGCTGAGGCGGCCGCGCCCTGCCCGCGCAGCCGTGCGCCGAAGCTATCAGAGCCGCGAGAAATTGAGCAAGTAGGCGCTGCGACTGCGCGCGTTCGTCGCGCGCGCCCGGACTTGGCATGCGCTCGACTTCGCATCCACCGCGACCGGAGAGCGGGAGCGCAGTGTGATCACTAATCCTCGAAGTGCGCGAGGCCGAGTATCTCGCTAACCGAGCGCTTGGCGCCCTTCTGGAGCATCCCGTCCAGTTCGCGATCGATGCGTCCGAGCGCGCCCGCGCCCTCCTTCATCAGGGCCGAGCCAACGCCGACCGCCTTGGCGCCAGTTAGATGCGCGACATAAGCGTCGCGCCCCGTATTGATTCCGCCGACCGCCACCACATCATATATGCCATCGGCGAGCTGCCAGAACGCATGCGCCTGCGAAAGCGGACGTAGGGTGCCCTTGATGCGGCCGGTGGCTATATCGACCTCCAAATCCTTGGGCAGATCGTTTGCGCACACGGCGACGCCGACGCTGGTCTGCTTGAGCAGGTCGGCGAGCGCGGCGGGCTCGATCGAGCCGGTTTTTGGCGGGAGCTTTATCGCCAGTGCCGCTCCGATTTCGCTGCGCACCCGTCCGATCAACTCCTTGAGGCGTTCGTATGAGGCAAAGGGCGCAACTGAGGTCATGACGTAGTCGTCGGCGAGATTGAGTTCGACAATTTTGACTCCGGCGCGGTCGAGGATGCCTGCGACCTTGACGATCTCGTCTTCCGTGTTGCCAACTACGCTTGCAATGATCGTCTTATGACGCGGCACGAGTTCACGCGCAATCGCGGCAAAATGCTCAACGCCATGGTTCTTCAAATTCTCGGGCGCTTCGAGACCGGCAATGTTGCACGACTTGAACACCAGGGCGCCTCGGTGTTGCTCGGCGAGTTCGTAGATTTCGCCACGCTCGGCGGAATGTGGCCCCGAGGCGTTCATGACCGAGGATCTCAACTCTACTCCTGCAAGACGAATCGCTGTCGGTTCCATTTCCTGCCTTCCTTATCGCCTATTTCCTACAGCGCGCCCGGCCTCCGGGCAAGTCAACTCGCAATATTACCGTATGATCCTTCTATCGGGCGGCCCGGCGCACGCTAGCACCGCGGTTGTGCCGACGCGGCCGAGCGGATAAATTTTCCACGGCCGGGCGCTTCCGTCCGCGCTGTGGAAAAGCCGGCGCTCGGCGAAATACTGATGAACTCTGTCACCATCCGAAAAGCCTGTTTCGATCTGGTCATAGCACAGGCCGAACGCGAGTTCCCGTTCGAGTGCTGCGGTTTCATCATCGGCGACGACGCCCCCTCCCACGTGGAGGCGATCGAGGAAGTCCGCCCGATAACCAACATTCAGAACCGCAAGCACGCCGAAGATCCGGTCGCATTCGCACGCGATGCACGCACCGCCTTCCTGATGGAGCCGCGCGAGCATCTAGCGGTCCTGAACGAGGTCGACCGCCGCCAGCTCAAGCTCATCGCCGTCTATCATTCGCATCCCGACCACGACGCCTATTTCTCGGCGACTGACCGCGCCCAGGCCTGCTCGTTCGATCCCGGCGAACCGGACTATCCCGATACCGTTCACGTCGTGCTCTCCGTGCGCGCGGGAAAATTCGCGCGGGCGGCGGTTTTCCGATGGGACCCCCGCGCCAGGGACTTCGTCGAGACGGAACTGGAGACCGCGTAAGGCCCGGCGAAGAGTCTGCCCGAGGCGGCCGCGAACGTTCCCGCGCATCTCGTCGATAAAAACACTCGCAAGCCCCGCGGTTCGTCCGAAACCGACGAGGCCGATTTCGCCGCCGCCAGATAAGTGCGTGGTCACGGCGGATGAACATGAACTAGCTCACGCCGGAACAATACTCACAACGATTGGCACGGCCGTTCCAGATGTCGGGAAGATTTAGTGGAATCCAAGCTCTCCTCGAGCTGATGAATTGCTTCGCCTAGTTCGCATCAACCGAAATGCGATAATCGGATCAACAAAGTCTGGACAATCGCTGCCACATGTACCGACAGACCGCGCTTCGCAACTGACTCGCCCAGAGTCTGAGCTCGAGACTTTTCCGCACCGATCATGGGCATGCAGTAAGCGCGGCAGCCCGCGAATTGGAGAAATATAGCATGCTCTGACGCCTTCCATCCGTCGCTTGGCATAACACGGAGGCGTTATTGGAATGCGGACAAATTGGGCAAATGCCCCGTAAACCTTTCGATTGCGCGCTGGGCCAGACATAACTATTCTCCCGCATAGTTGGAGCCAGCGGCACTGCTTGCATGGGAACAGCTTTGAAATCACAGCCGAAACTCCTGGAAGCGTCATAGTGCTTCCGCCATACGAACGTACGACTAGGCTAGCCGATCAGCGATACAACGGAGGTACGTGATGTCATTTTTAGCTGATCGCGCGCTCCAGGAGCGCTTCGTTTCCGCGCTCAACGGGCATCCGGTCTTCAACGAACAGGCGCAATGGTTTGACGGATCCGTTCTGCTCGAAGTCGGCACCGATTTGTTGTGGTTGAAGATTTACAAGGGCAAAGTCATCGACCATCAGCCCACCGTTCCTCCTTTCGGCTACACATTCAAATTCTCGGGCAGCGAAGCGTCCTGGAAATTGCTCACCAGCGGGCAAAGGCTGTGGGCGGATCTGACCTATCCCGGCAAACGTTACTTCGAGGACGATCCGACACTTTCGACGGCGGGCGCGCTTCACGTCGAAATCCGCACCGAAGGAAATCTGCTCGAAGCCGGGCGGCTCACTGAAGCGATGTTCCAAATGGCCTACGTCCTGCGCGATTGCGTGCGCGCGAACGCGCGTTAAGGGAATCGGAATTATGGCAAGCACCGAAGACATTCGAGGCCGCTACGTCAAAGTCAACGACACCAGGATTTTCTACGATGAGATTGGCGAGGGCTGTCCGATAATCTGCGTTCATACTGCCGGCGCGTGCTCACTGGAATACACCTACCTGTTGCCGTTGCTCGCCGAGCGCGGCTTTCACGCCTATGCGCTGGATCTTCCGGGTCATTTCCGCTCTTACCCGGTCAACTGGACGCCTCATCGCACGATCCACGAACACTCCGAGTTCGTTCACGACTTCGCAAATACTCTCGGGTTGAAGAAGCCAGTGATCATGGGATGCTCGATCGGCGGCGATATAACGCTCGATTACGCCGCGCACCACTGGCGCGAGATGGCTGCGGGAATCCCGATGGAGGGTCTTTCCCGTTCGCCAACTTTTCCAAGTCCTGCCGGTGTGACTTATCCTTCCTGGGGACCGGGATGGCAGGATCAGCTCGAGCGAGCGGCGACCGAGTCGCTCAATCGCAACTGTTCGGCGGAAAAAATTCTTGAGCTGCGCTGGCAGCATCGAGGCCCGCAGGTCAGCGCCGTGGGTGACCTGGTGGCTTGGGCGACTCACGACGTCCGCGCACTGCTCGGCGCGGTCGAATGTCCGATGCTGGTGGTATGTGGCGAAGACGATTTCTGGGTGCCTAAGCCGCTAGTCGAAGAAACCGTTAAGCTCTTGAAAAATGCCGAGGTGGCTTACCTCAAAAGCATCGGTCACTATCCGATGTTCGAGGATCCATTGCTAATTGCTAAAATGACTACTGATTTCTGCCGCAGGCATTCGATACTGAAATGACGTGAGGTATTTCAGCAGCCATGGCGAATAGTACACTCCAGAGCCGTCTGACGATTGGATCGAAGATGATAACACGACGGTTGATCGGTGAGTTTTTCGAGATCTTGCCCACGGTTCTTTTTTTCTTCGTGACCTTGATGCTGATCCTGTTGCTGCTCAAACTTTTCATCTCGCAATACTCGATCGAATTCTACGCATTTTCGAAAGCCGCAGTCGGCGCTCTGATTCTCGGCAAGGTGGTGCTGGTGATGGACTGGGCCGCATCTGGTCGACGCGTCAGTACTCAGCCACGAGCTGTGGTGGTTGTCTGCAAAACCTTAATCTATGGATCGGCAGTGATCGTGTTTGGAATCAGCGAACGGATCGTCCACAGCGCTCGCATCGCGGGCGACTTTCGCGCCGGAGTCAACGCCGTAATCGCGAACGCCAATCTCGATCGCTTTCTTGGCTGTGTGCTCCTAATCAGTCTCCTCGTCTCCGTCTATCTGACCATGGAAGAGATCGACCGAGCGATGGGTAAAGGAGCCCTGTTCGATTTGTTTTTCAGGCGCCCCACGCAGGCGCGCTGAGCTTCGTCAAGCGGAATTCTTAGGAGTAGAAAGGACAACGCATTTGCATTTGGGGGGCGCACTAGTGAACCAGGCCCCAGAATTTGCAGGCGTAGTAAGCAGCGCAGATGCGTACGTCCGGAAAGAACGCTTCGGGGGCGCCACACTGTTCAGGCGCCGTGCCGGGATCGACGGCTTGGCCATGTCCCATGTTGGTAATCGAGTACAATTCAACGACGGCTTTCCCATCGGGAGCGTAGAACACCTGATGCGGATAGCCGCTAACCTTGTCGGCTTTGGCGGCTTTCTGCGCGACACCATGAACGTCGGTCCACTGCTCCACTTCCTCCTGAGCATTAATCGGGGCTATGACTTTGTCTGCCATACCCTGCCATATGGATACGATGGGCCAGGATGTTTTGTTCGATGCGCTCCGGACCAGGTCGCCCCATTCCTTGGGCGTTCTTTCGAGCCTCGATTGCATGCAGGTGAACGCCTCGCCCAATTTTGTCGCGCAGCCATAAGCGACTCCCGACATAATTGCGCCGCCCGCGAAAATGTCAGGGTAGGTCGCGAGCATGACGCTAGTCATGGCTCCGCCGGCGGATAGGCCAGTTATGTAGATGCGTTTGGAATCAAACCGGTAATCCCGCTTCATCCGCTCGACCATCTGCTCAATAGATAAGGCTTCGCCAGAGTCGCGCCGGCTGTTTCTAGATTCAAACCAGTTAAAGCACCTCGCAGGATTGTTGACGAGCGACTGCTGAGGAAAAATCAGCAGAAACCCCATGCGGTCGGCCAGTTCCGGCCATCCAGAATGATCTGCGTAGTCCTGGGCGTTCTGGGTGCACCCGTGCAAAGCCACTATCAGCGCAGGTTTTGAATTTTTTGAAGACGGGGGCACGTATCTGAACATCTGCAGTTCCCCCGGGTTGGAACCAAAGCCGCTAACCTCTTTTAAAGAAACGTGTCGCGCCGGAGGTTTGCCCCACGAACTGCATCCATTAGCCAGGAGGGCGAAGAGGATACCAAGAAGTGGCGTCGAGCTGAACTGTCTTTGATGACATGCCTTTGCCCGGTTCGTTCCTGCGATGAAAAGTCGCCGTCGGTGAACAGTTGGTCCCACTAGGTTCAATGGAGCGTCCTGAGCAGATCGTCATAACGGTCAAGCATATCTGCAGGATCGGCAAATATGGCGCCGCAACCAGCCGCCCGAAGCTGCTCTTCCGGGAAGCCGCCACATAGCACGCCCACCGCGGGGAGCGCGATCTTTCCTGCTGCCTGGGCATCGTAAGGCGAGTCTCCTACCACGAAAGCTTCCTCGGGCTCGATCGGTTTTAGCCGATCCAAAACCGCACGAAAAATATCTGAATGCGGTTTAGATTTCTCGGCGTCGTCGGCGGTCGTTTCCGTCGTGACCAGGTCCTCAATCCGGGCCACTGCCTTATACGTTTGGAGCTCGTCACTCTTGCAAGATGAAGCCAAGGCAGTCTGTTGATCGAGTGATCTGATTCGCGCGAACAGCTCGCGCACTCGCGGAAACGCTCGCGCTCGCGGAAGATATTTGCGTTTATATAGTTCAGCGCGCCACTCCGCGATAGCCGCGCCGCGGCGAGCGATCTCTTTTTCTGACAGAAAGACCGGCAGCAGTTGGTCTCCACCTTTTCCGATCTGTTGGCGCATTGCCTCGAAGGAAATCTCGTAACCAAAGTGCTTGAAGGTTTCGCACCACGCCATCGCATGAAGATCCACGGTATCGACCAGAGTCCCATCGACATCAAAAATTACGGTCTTTATAGTTTTCATGGCAAAGCTTCCCCCATCATTTTAGATCTGGCCGGTCTCTCCCATGGCGTATTATTAGGTCTGGCCGGTCTCTCCCATGGCGTATTACATCTTCGGAAAACCCGTCTTACGACAAGAGCAATTGTCGAGCCAGTGCTATTAGCATTCGTTTGACCGCAATGGCTTGGAAATACTGGCGCGAGTGGAGCAACCCACGCTTGATTGTCTTGGTACTGCATAATAACGACCTCAACCAAGTAACCTGGGAGCCACGGGTCATGAGCGGCACGCCTAAATTCGAGGCCTCTCAAGATATCCCGGATTTTCCGTATGCCAAATACGCCGAGTCTCTCGGTTTAAAGGGTGTTCGCGTGGACTGGCCGGATGACCTTGGTAATGCCTGGAACGAGGCTTGGCCGACAATTGTCCCTGTGTTCTGGAGGCGATCACCGATCCTGATGTGCCGCCGCTGCCGCCGCATATCAGCTTCGCGGACGCCAAGAAATTCATTTCGACATTAATCAAAGGCGATCCCAACGAGGCATCATTCGTCAGGCGACGCGCTACCTCATCTGAAACTCCTGCGGCGCGCTACGAAGACTAAATCCGTGGGCTCGAGGGCGCCAGATATTCCCCAGCTTTTCAAAACTTGCGTTTGCAAACCACCCGATGCTAATGGGAGCCTTGTCGACAATGAAAACTAAACGGCTGGATGATTGCCGATGGCGCTTAGGTGCCGAGCGCGAGGCGAGCAAGTAGCGGAATGTCCAGGTTCGACACGGTCGTTAGGAATGGAATGATCGTCGATGGGACTCGCGCACCCCGCTATAGAGGCGACATTGGAATCAAGGGCGGCCGGATCGCTGACATCGGCAGGCTCGGCGCTGGTGACTGTGCGAGCGAGATCGATGCTTCCGGTCTAATTGTGGCACCTGGATTCATCGACCTGCACACCCACTACGACGCGCAGGTGTTTTGGGATCCTCACTGCTCGATTTCTGGATGGCATGGCGTAACCTCGGTCGCGATCGGCAATTGCGGCTTCGGCTTCGCCCCAGTGCGCCCGGAACAGCGCGAGCGAGCGATGCTCACGATGACTCGCCTCGAGTGCATCCCGTATGCCTCCATGAAGGCCGGCTTGCCCTGGGACTGGGTTACGTTTCCGCAGTTTCTCGACAGCTTGGAACGCCAGCCCAAGGGCATCAATCTGCTGCCGTGTGTCCCGCTCGGTCCTCTCATTACTTGGGTGATAGGAAGCGCCGAGGAGGCCAAGAGTCGCGCTCCAACAGCCGTCGAAGAACGCGAGATCGTTCGTCTTTTTAACGAGGCGATGGACGCCGGCGGCTGCGGATGGTCGGCGCAGCGCTTGCACCCCGACGGTCCGGTTTCAGTCCAACGCGACTATGACGGCACGCCGATGGTCACCGATGTGATGGGTGACGAGACCTGCCGCAACCTCGCGCGCGAACTGGGCCGGCGCAATTCGGGCTTCATGCAACTGTCCATGGCTACCGCAGATCCTTTTCACGATCTCAAGGAGGTCGAGACGCTCGCCGAGCTGAGCCGACGCCCGCTGCTTTATCAGGCGCTAATTTCATTCGACCGCGAGCCGCAAATTCATCGCTTCCTGATCGCCTGGTTCGACCACTGCCATGCGCAGGGATTGCGCGTCTATCCTCAAGCGCATACCAACACGACCAGCTTCACTTTCACCTTTGCCGACTGGAACCTGTTTGACGACTCCGCCGCCTGGCGCGAGGCCACATTGGGCAGCACTAAAGAGCGGCTGGCGAAACTGAGTGACCCACGGCGCCGCGCCAAACTGAGGGATTACGCCGACGGTCAGCGGATGGTGACCGGCGATCTGGAGAATTTCGTAATCGAGGAGATTTATTCTTCTCGGTTCAAGCACCTGGAGGGTCTTACTCTGAAGGATGCCGGCGCAAAAATGAACAGGCACATCGTCGATATAATGCTTGAAATCGCGATCGCCGATGAACTTCGTACCGTGTTCGATGCTCCGCCGCCGCATACCCGCCTCGACCTGCTAAAGGAGATCGTCAACTATCCGTACACCATCCCGGGTCTCTCCGATGGCGGAGCGCATACCAAATTCTTCTGCGGCGGACGCTATCCGACCGAGTTCCTGGCCTCGTTTGCTCGCGACCAGAGCATGCTCAGCCTCGAGGAGGCGCATTGGAAACTCAGCGCGTGGCCGGCCATGTGTGCGGGGCTTTCGGACCGCGGCGTGCTGCGCAAGGGATATGCCGCCGATATTGTGATGTACGACTACGACCGCTTGGGACTCGAACCGGGCGCGGTGGTGCACGACCTTCCCGGTGATGAGTGGCGGCGCGTGCAACGCGCGCGCGGCTACCGCTACATCATGGTGAATGGCGAGGTCACGTTAGTCGATGGCCAACCGACGAAGCTGATGCCTGGCTTGCTGCTGCGTCACGGAAGCCGCTGAAACAAGCCGCAGATGCGGCTCGATCCGAGCCGCTAAATCAAGACGTGCGCGGTACTCAATGGATAGAATCCCATGAAAATGGAGCTGTCTCAGTTGCGTGATCTTGGAGCTCGTTATACCGAAGCCTGGTGCAGCAAAGACCCCGCAAGAGTGGCAGAGTTCTACTCCCCGAACGGCTCGCTTCGCGTGAACGATGATGCTCCGGCGGTGGGCCGGAGAGCGATCGCGGCCGTTGCGCAGGAGTTTATGGCTACTTTTCCGGACCTGTGTGTGACCATGGACGAGGTCCTCGTTCAGGGCGATCGCGCGGTTTACCGTTGGACGCTCGTCGGCACCAGTACCGGGCCTGCCGGGACGGAGAATCGAGTTTGCGTCAGCGGATACGAGGAATGGGAGATTGATATTGACGGGCTGATTGTCGAATCACGGGGACACTTTGACAGCGAGGCCTACCAGCGTCAGCTTAAAGCCGGACTCGAACAGAAGTAGTCATATGAAAAGATCCTTATCGCTGGCCGCCGCACTCGTGCTATCGCTGTTCCTCCCGCTTGCGACCTCGTTGTGCGCCGCGGCCGACAGCGGAATTCGCGTAGTGGTGAAGGGTTTGCGCAATGACGACGGCCGCGTCGGATGCTCGATTTACAACAGTCCGGACGGCTTCCCGCGCGTCGAAGCGAAACAGCTGCGCGGACTTTGGGTCAAGAAGCACAATCACGTGGCCGTATGCGACTTCCCCAATCTCCCCGCAGGGACCTACGCTGTCACCGTACTCGATGATACCAATATGAATGGCAAGATGGATTTCAATTTTATAGGTTTGCCCACAAAAGGTTATGGGTTCTCGAACGATGCGAAAGCCACACTCTCGCCGCCCTCGTTCAGCGCAGCGAGTTTCGTGTACAGCGGCAAAGGCTGGCTGACGGTGCCAATCGATATAGTTTACTGGAAACTCTAACGTCTGAAGCTATTTACCGGAACGGTCCCTTCGGAATTACGCAATGAAAGATCCCGACGCGGGACAATCGACTAGCACTCCTTCAGAGGACGCGATTGGCGAACCCGCAACGGAGCTTAGTCAGTCCGAACGTCGCGTCGCCGAAGAACGCACTGCTCCCCGTGCGGCTGTCATTCATGAAGCGATTCGCGCCGAGGGCGAAAACGAGTTGCGGCGGCCAGTCAGTGCGCTCACCTGGTCCGGCCTGGCGGCCGGGCTTTCCATCGGTTTCTCGCTCGTCGCGAGCGGATTGCTCCGAGCCCATCTCGCAGATACGAGTTGGCGGCCTTTGGTGACCGACCTCGGCTACAGTGTCGGCTTTCTCGCCGTGATCCTCGGGCGTCAGCAGCTTTACACGGAGAATACTCTGACCGTCATGCTGCCGCTGCTGACTGTACGCGATCTGGCGACGCTGCTGCAGGTGCTACGGCTATGGGGGGTTGTGCTCGCAGCAAATCTGGTCGGGGGATGCGTCTTTGCATGGGCGCTGGCGAGTTTCAATTTTTTTCAGCCTGAGGTGAACAGCGCTTTCGTCGAAATTGCCCGCGCCACCGTATCAGCTGGATGGACCACGTTATTGGTCCGCGGAATAGTCGCCGGCTGGTTGATCGCGTTGATGGTCTGGATGATGCCCGGGGCCGATTCCTCGCGCGCGTTTATCATCGTTGTCATGACTTACCTGGTTTCGCTCGGCAGGCTACCACATGGAATAGCCGGATCGGTCGATGGGTTTTTTCTGGTTGCAAGGGGCATCTTGTCGTGGCGCGGTGTGATGGGTAGCTTTCTCACTCCCGTCCTGATCGGAAATACCGTGGGTGGCGTTTTGTTGGTCGCCTTCTTCAATCATGCACAGGTGATAACCGAGGATGCCACTTAAGGGAAGTGCTTAGAGGCTGCCAGAGCCTCGAAGACGTTGACGAAGGAAAAAGGTGCTGTGCCTCACTGGGGCCCAGCGGCCGCGAAATTTTCACATTCGATGAGGCAAGGATCATCGCGAGCCGATACAACGATCAGCCCTTATCAAGTGCCCGCGTGAAATCTTCCAACAAATCGCGCCAATGCTCCGTCCCCACCGAGATTCGCACCAAATCTTCAGTGATACCGCCAAGCTCCAGCTCCGATGGAGTAAGCTCGCTGTGAGTCGTGGTCATCGGATGACAGACCAGGGTCTCTACGCCACCTAGGCTCACGGCGTTTTTTCCGATACCCAACCTGCGAAGAAAGTCGAACGCTCCAGCCTTTCCGCCGTCGATTTGGAGCGACAGCAGCGAGCCGGGAAAGTCTGTCTGTAGATCACGAATTCTTATCTGCTCTGGGTCTCTGAGTAGCGAGGGGTATAAGACGCGCCGCACCCGCGGATGATCCACCAGATGCTCAGCGATTCTCTGCGCGTTTTTACTCTGCCGATTCATTCGCAAAGCCACCGTCGAGAGGCGCGAGTCCAGGATCCAGCATTCATCAGCCTGAAGAATATTGCCGAGCATCGCGCGCATGCCACGGAGGCGCTGTACAAGCTCCGGCTCCACCGTCATCACCACGCCCGCCAGCAAGTCGCTGAACCCGCCGAGGAATTTGGTCGCAGAGTAGATCACGAGATCGGCGCCGTGAACGATGGGATGCTGGAAGGTCGGCCCAAGCAGCGTGTTATCGACTGCCAGAAGTGGACGGTTGGGACGCAACCGTACGGCGGAAGCCGCAGCGGCTATATCGGTCATGCTGAGCGTCGGGTTAGAAGGCGTCTCGATCAGCACGAGCTTAAGGTTGTCGGTGTGCGTTATCGCGTCGGCGAGCGCCTGCGTATCGCCCGCCTTCACGGGTCGCGCGATGAATCCCAGCGGCTCGATTATCTCGTGAATCAGGTTCTGCGTTCCGCCATAGAGTGGCTGCGTATAGATCAGCGCGCTGTCTCGCTCAAGCAACCCGAGCAGGACGGTGAAAATCGCGGCCATACCTGAATTGAATACCGCCGCGGCTGCGGCCCCGCGCTCCAACGGAACAAGCTGATCTTCCAGAATTTCGGCGTTAGGATGGTTCAGCCGGGCATAGATCAGCTCCGGGCTCTCTTCGGGAAGCGGTTGAACGCGGCCGAGCACGATACCGAAGGCGCGCTCGGCGGCCTCGGGGCTTGAGAATACATAGGTTGAGCTGCGATAGACGGGGGGTCTTGCCGATCCGACCGACAAGTGCGGATCGAAACCCCTGGTCAGAACCGCCGTTTCCGGCCTCACGCGGTAGGAAATCTTTCCCATCTTGTCTGCTCCATCCGGACCGGTGGGCTCCAGGCTGACGTGGTTAAAACCACGCGCTTTGGCGATTGCTCGAAGCAGTCCACCAAGCTATCGCTGCTCGTCACTTGCGGCAACCGTGTGGATTTTGCGACAATATCGCCGCGATGTTGTTTTTGTCTCAGTGTTTCCAGCCGAATTAGAATGGCGAGTATTGCGACCTGGATTCGCCAATGCGACGAACGTTGGTTTTCGCCAATATTCAATCGCTATCCACATCTGACGGTGTATAACGCTCGTTCGCATCGGGTCGATTTGGGCCGCATGGATGCGTTGCTGCTGACCGGCGGCGGCGACATTTCGTGCGGCTTCCTGCGCCAGCCAATTGATCGGCCCTCGCTGATTGTGGATACCGATTACGCGCGCGATGAATGGGAATTCACCGCGATCGGCGCGATGCTGTTGTCGGGGAAGCCAGTCCTGGCGATCTGCCGTGGGCTGCAAGTGCTGAACGTCGCGATGGGCGGAACCCTGCACATCGATATTCCCGATCATGACAATAGCGAAACCGAGAACCTCCAGCCGCTCCGACATACCGCGAATGCGGTTCACCGCTTCGCCGCGGTGAATAGCTCGCATCACCAGGCACTCGCAATCTTGGCCGACGGACTCGAGGTCGAGGCCTGGTCGGCAAAGGACGGAATAGTGGAACAGGCGCGGCTGCGCTCACACGACTTTGCAGTAGGGGTGCAATATCATCCGGAGCGGCACCCGCAATATCTGTCATTGTTCGCCGATTTCTTCGATCGGGTGCGCAACTCCGGCTAGCGGATCGAGTGATATTTTGAAGGTGTCAGATGCTCACGGTTCGCGTAGGCTGTAATATTCATTTCGAGTGCGACTCGTCGGCAACCGCCATACTGCTGGTTAATCCACGTCGCGATACCGACCTGCCCATACGGCACGAAAATATCGACTTCGGCCGCGCAGTGAAGTCTGAAGTGTTCGCCGACGCCGAGAGCAACGTCGCTCATCGGGTGATTCTCGAGACCGGACTCAATCGAATTCTACACGACGCGCTGGTGGAGGTGTCGCCGGCATTTGACAGGTCCGACCAGATCGGTGAGGCCCCCTCGATCGCCACGCTTCAGCCGGAATTATTGCGTTACATACTGCCGAGCCGGTATTGCGACTCCGACAGGCTATTTGCATTCGCTCAGGACAAGTTTGGTCACATCTTCGATGCCGGTCAGCGCGTGCAGGCCATCTCAGACTGGGTTCATCATAACATCGAGTATCGCTTCGGTTCGGGAAGACCGGACATTTCGGCCGCGCAAGTGATCGAGCGAGGCTACGGTGTTTGTCGCGACTTCGCTCATTGCACGATCGCGCTGTGCCGGGCGCTTAACATACCTGCGCGATACGTCACCGGTCATCTGCCGGACATCGGACATGTGGATCCCGGAAGTCCGATGGATTTTCACGCCTACAGCGAAGTGTATCTTGGCGGCCGATGGCATGTCTTCGATGCGCGCTACAACGAGCCCCGAATTGGTCGAATAAAGATCGCGCAAGGCCTCGATGCGGTCGAGTGCGCTTTTGCCACTGTGTATGGACCCGCCCGCCTGACCAATTTCGAGGTCTGGGCGTACCAGGTCGATCCCTGCGAGGTCGCGGTCGGCGACCCAATCGATCTCTCTAAGCGATTGGACGGGGTTGAGGAAATCAGATCCTAAGCGCTAGCCTCAAGCTCTGAAATCATCCGAGTGATGTTGGCTCGCTGGGCTAACGAGCAGCTTGTGGGACATCCGCCGCCCACCCCCAGAGCTCTCGTAAACACCCGAGACTGGCGGCAAATCGTTGTAATCTCTGCCTACCGCGACTCGAATATGGCGGATGACGGTATGTGTCCGATATGTCGGATCGAAACCGCTCCAGCCTGTACCGGGCAAAAGTGCCTCGATCCAGGCATGGCTTGCCAACGCGGGAGGCGCGGAGTTGGCGTCCCGATTGGGATCAGGCGCGAAATAGCCCGAGACATAACGGGCCGGAATTCCGGCCAGGCGGAGCAGGCCGATGCTCAGGTGCGCGAAATCCTGACATACTCCACCGCCTGAAGTGAGTATATCGTCAACTGTGGAATGGACATGAGTGGTGGCGCCGTCATAGTCAAATTGATTGCGCACGTAGAGGATCATGCGCTCGGTGTACGCCGTAATGTCTTCGGATAGCTCGGGACGGACGGACCAGAATAACTTTCGCAAGCGATCGCTGAATGGCACGTAGCGGCTCGGATTCAGAAATTCCCCGTAATGCTCGATCCTCGCGGAGTCGCCGGCAAGATAATCACCGATACTAACTCGGGGCGACGGTTGAGCAGGCGGCACGAGGCGGTCAACTACGGAATTCGCCGCGATTACCAGCTCAGTGTGAGGCGGTTCGATGTCGATCGAGTGCGCAAGGTTGCCGAAAGAGTCCCGATACTCGGTGATCGTGGCCGCCGGTTTTATGTCGAGACTGAAGGCGATGCGCTTTTGATCCGCCGCCTCGAGGGGCGCGAGCCGTACCTCATTATGCGAATGTGAAGCGGGCTTTTCGTAGGTATAGTGGATGAGGTGTTTGATGCGGAATAGCATTCGGTCAAAGTGGTCGAAGTCTCATAGCGGTGCAAGTTACCTGTACGGAATATGCTCGCCGAGGAATTCTATGTTCTCGAAATCCTCCGGACAAGCTGTACCGATGCTCATAGCGAGAACTCGGAACGGGCGAAAGGGCTGGGACTGCCGCCGCTGCCGGTGCACGAAGTTCTCAAGGCGGAGCGGTACTCGCTCAGGTTGCGCCAGAGACGTACACTGACGCAGTTTCATGGCTTTTACGATCACGGCCGCGCGCTGCCAACGCTCGCCGCTGCCGACCCCGAGCCAGTGCTATGGATCTCCCCACAACGCGTTTGAGCGTAGCGTGAACGATGGCGACGAAATCCGCATTTACAATCAGCGAGGCGGGATGCACGCCCGAGCGCGTGTGACCGATGACGTTCCGCCGGGCACCGTCGGGATACGCGACGGATGGCTTGGGCTCAATACTGATGGACGGCGGCGCGGTGACCCCGGATGAAATGGTCGAAATTTTAGGCTTCTCCGGCGACCAGGCTGGCTTTGACGCTGAGTGGAAGTCGCGCCCGCCTGGCTTGACAGCTTCTTTGAGGTGATCGATAAGCGTGCATGAAGCTTCGAGATATCGTCGCGGTCACGCTCACCGGCTGGTTTCTGATCACACCGCCGCCGCTATCCACTAGTCACTACGATACCTCAGCCGCGTTATCGAAGTGGAAAATTGAGGGAGGCGCCCCCACGCGGGAACAGTGCAAACAGACTCAGGCATCATTGAGTTCTCGCGCGATTCAGGAGGGCCGAACAGGCGATGCCGAAGCGGTCAAGGAAGCTCGGTGCGTTTCGATGGATGATCCGCGACTGGAAGGAAATTAGAAGGGCCGCGGCCGAAGGAGGAACGGTGAATCGGACATCTAACGGATGCGGGCATAGCGTAGCCCAGACTATCATCAAGGCACCCACGCGACGCCAGGTGATCGCGTGGGGCGCGGCCGCAATGGGTTTAGTGATGGCGCCCGCCATCGCGCTGACGAATGTCTTTGCACAATCAGAAGCGGGCGCCGCAAAAATGAACGCTCATATTTCGCAACGCGATCTAGACGCGCTCTCAAACGCCAGCGTGCTCTACATCGCAACGGTGCGCAAAGACGGCAACCAGAGCACACCTGCTCCGGTGTGGTTCACACTATCGCCGGACAATCTGGTGCTTATTCAGACGCAGCCCACCACCTGGAAGGCAAAAAGAATTCGCCGTGGCAGCCCCGTGATCGTATGGATCGGCAAGAAACACGGTCCAGCTTTTATCGGCACGGCGCGAATAACCTCTGATCCCACAGTCTCCCGCAAGATAGTCGAGGACTATCCAAAGCGCTATCTGATGGCTCGACTCGGACTGCATCGGCCGACCCAGGAGATGTTCGACAAAGGCCAGATTCTGCCAATCGCCATCTCGCCGGTCCACGACCTGCCCGAAGGGTTCGCTTCGCAGCCCGGCACACCCGCACCGACCGTAGGCAGCGGGCATACCTAGGCTTAACAAGTGCCCAAGGTTGCAGATCGTGAAACCGGCTAGGAGGAACTATCGCTCGGAAGCCGCTACTCCCGTTACCCCGACCTCTGCGCGCAAATTGTCTTCGCCCTTGGCGGATGCCGCCGGCCTACTGAGGTTCGCATAGACGATAAGTCCACAAACCATCGTAACCAGACCGCCGACACCGAAAGCCTGCCACCACGGAATCCACTGATGCAGTAACAAAATAAGCGCCGCCAGTATGCAGCAGCCGGCTACCGCGCCGGCGCACACCAATACCAGACTCGCGATCAGCCGCTCTCCCATGGCCGCCACTGAGGGAGTGACTCTCGCCTCCAGAAGCTCCAGCTCGAGTCGAATTATCCGGGAGAGGTCCTCGAGCACCCGGCTCAGCAGTGTCGCCCACTGCTCTGAGCCGTTGCCGGAAGCACTACGCTGATAGTTTCGTGTCTGTACTACCGGATCCATCGTCCCATACCTCACTCAGCGCCGCTCCGAGCAATCCTCCCAGGACGAGAATTGGCAACGTCGCGCTGCTCCGATTGCCAGATATAAATCCCAATGCGCCGGCGATGCATACAGACCATAACGGGTATTTTTCCACAACGTGACTGGGCTGGAATTGCGTAGTAACCTCTTCAACCTTCTGGTTGACCTCAGTCACGGTTTGATGAAGGCTTTGCCGCGCTTCTTCCAGTTCGTCCCTGAGTCGGTCGATGTTGTCTTCCATTTTGATCCGATAGAGCCTCGATCGCATTGACGAGCGCGGTGCCCGCGAAGGAGCGTCCTATGAACAGCCCCAACGCAAGGCCCATACGGCTGCGTAATCCCCCGCCGAGCACAAAACCCGCTCCGGCGGACAAAGTAAGGGCTCGCAGGGGCCGCTCTTTCACCTTCATCGCCAACCGGTCGAAATCAATCGCTTCGGGTTGCGATGTCGTTGCCGAATTCACAGTTAAACCGCTGCAATTACAACGACAGCTGCCGTAGTGCTTTCGCTGCGACGTATCCGACAACGAATGCTCCTGCTAGCGCAATCCAGGGCTGACGCTGAACGAACTCAGCAAGGCCATCAGACGCTTCGCCTGCATAGTCGAGGCCCTTGGATACATATTCACGAGCATTCTGTGTTCCTTTGTCCAGCGCCTCGCGCCCCATATCTCGGGCCCTATCCATCGTATCGCTCGCGTAGTTCGCCGCGTCATTAGTCATTTTCTCTACTTTATCCATTTCGAATCTCCTTTGGGTTTGTGAAACTGCTTCATTCAAACACGATGCATACTATGTTCCAACTGAGACAAATTCAGGCGTATGTATATTGAGCGACGTCGCTTCACTAGTTTTTCCGCTGAACATTTGCCGTCTCTAAGGTTAGCCCTGTCTAAGCGCCGCAACAAACGTTAAACGGGTCTCCGCAGAACCATACTGACGACGAAGAGAATGAGAAATACTATGAAGAGAATCCTCGCCATATTCGTGGCGGTCCCGGCAATGCCACCGAATCCGAGAACCCCAGCCACTATCGCGACGACTAGGCAAATGACCGCCCAGTACAGCATTTTTTGTCTTTACTCCGCACCTTTTGATTGCGCGGCCGGAGGGTCACCTCCGGCGCAGAGCTGCTTTCAACCATCCATCCTGCTTTAGGAACGAATTATTCTGACAGCAATAGGTGTGCCCGGCGCACGAGGCCTTTATGCCACAGCTTGCCACAGAACTTCTGTGTCAATTATCGCTGAGCCTCATTGATTTTTTCGCGCGCCGCGACTTCCGCGATCGGCGAGCCGTTCGATAAATTCGATTTTTTACTCAGGAAGCTTGAACAATTTGCATAGCCCTTCGTTAAAGACCCTTGTTCTAACGATTTTTGATGGCACTCGTTTTGCGGAACCTAGGAAGCACGTGACAGTTTTCTCGGAGACCATTTCGGAGATCATCAAGGAGGTCATTTAATGAAAACCGCCATTTCAGTGAAAATCCTGGCATGTGTCCTGGTTCTGGGGATGTTCGCAGGAGCGCCCGTCTTCGCACAGGAAGACAATGCGTCAGGTAGTCAATCGATGCATCGAGCGGGAGAGTCTATGGAGAATGCAGCATCCGATACTGGCCAGGCAATCAAGCACGCATATCATGGCACCGCCACGGCCTTGTCCGATACGGCTATTACAGCCAAGGTCAAAACCGCCTTGCACGAAAACAAGCTCACGTCCGGCCGCGACATCCACGTTAAGACCGTGGCAGGCGTCGTAACGCTCTCAGGAACAGTTCCTTCAGCTGACACTGCGGCGACTGCCCAACGGCTCGCGCAAGAGACCAGCGGCGTCAAAAAAGTTCGTAACGATTTGACAACGGACTCGACCGCACAGCGGTAACGATCTCGCCGACAGATACGTACTGAACAATGTTAGGAGCAATCGCCCGTCGCTGTAACCCCCGTGTTTGAACGTTTCTGATAGCGATCGCGCCGTTCGCAACAATAAACGTGCGTAAACATCTATACTCGTGAAGCTTCGCTGATACACATCTTTAATCAATGGAAGACGCGAAAAACTATCTCAATCGAACATGTGCCATAATTGGTCACTGCATGTTAAGTAGCTACTAAGCACATCTCAAAGAAGCTCCTTCAATCGTAATCATTCTCTGATTGACAGCTTAGGTCTATCATTTGGCTACTGAAGCTATATTCGGTAAACGTTACTCGTTAGCAAAGTAACAATTTCCCCTAGTGTTCGGTCGTAATTGTAACCTGCCGCGGAAAACATGCGGGATTCAGTCCTAGCACTACGGCATGAGCTTTGCCTTCTAAAGGCACATTCGTCGCGAGTGGGACAAGAAGAGGATTATGAAGAAATCGTCGCTTACGTGCCGCATCTTCGCTGATGCGCGAGTTAAGGCGCGAAGCAGAGAGGCGTCGAGCCTACAGTTTGCGGTGCCGTGGGGGACGCTTGGCGTGGCGCTATGCGCCTTGTTTTTTTACTCATGCTCGTCTTCGGCGTCCTCACATGGGGACACACAGGGCGCACCCCAGGTCGCGAACTTAGCGCCCGAACAGTGCGCTGACAATGCCGCGATCCAGTCGGCAGGCGATCAGCAGAACTATCATATTCAGCGCGGTGATCGGCTGGCGATCAACTTTTATCTGAACCCAGAATTCAATGCTGAGGCTCCAGTCGGGCCTGACGGAAGGATAACGCTGCCACTCATTGGGTCGCTCGCGGCCGCCGGAATGACACCGGCAGACCTGGCCCAAGAAATCAACAAAGGCTACATGACCGAACTGCGCTCGCCGGACGCCGCGGTCATCGTCAAGAACATGCCTGGCCGTCAGGTCTTCGTCCAGGGCCAAGTGAACCGTCCGGGCGCGTTCCCCTTGGCTCCCGGAATGACCGCGTTGCAAGCGCTGGCGGACGCTGGCGGGGTTACGCCCGACGCGGCCGATGACGACGTAGTGTTAATCCGCCGCGATGCTTGCGGCCGCCCCACAGGAGAACGGCTCGACTTGGCTAACGCGGTCGACAATCCAGGCAAGGGCGAGGATGCGGCGCTGCTCCCCTACGACGTGATCGTGGTGCCGCGGAGCCGGATTGCGAACATGGATCTGTTTGTCAAGCAGTACGTCCGTGACCTGCTGCCTGTCCAGCCATATTTGTCGCTGACTCCCGGGTTCTGACCGGGGTCTCGAAGGATTTGCGCAGAGGTTGCGCGGAGGATCGGACTACCATGGGATGGCGCGATTTAAACTACTGGATTGAACTTCTATTCCGGCGCAAAACTGCTTTCCTGGAGACCGCCGGGATCATCTTCGGATTAGTGGCGCTCGGCACACTCTTGTGGCCACCGATCTACCAATCGACGGCCAAGATTTTCGTCCAGGACAACCGCGCGCAGTTGCTGGTCTCGCCAGGCCTGCAGACCGAGTCTTCGCAAAATCCCGGGATCGTGGCCAATCCGGTCAGCGAGCAGGATCTCAATTCGGAAGTCGAATTGTTGGCGAGTGTACATCTGATCAAAGAGGCCATCGTGGGTCTGCCGCTGCCGCGCGAGACCGCGGGCGCAAGTCTGATGCAGGACACGGTGGGCCTGGCCCTGCAGCTTCCGAGCAGCGGCTATCGATTACTGCACAACGCGCCTGCGGTGGACGCCCGCGACCAGTGGGCGCTCAAGTTGGCGCACCACCTGGCGATTTCGGTGGTCAAGCGCTCCAATATCATTGAAGTGGATTTCAGCGCCCACGACTCCCGTTGGGCGCACGACTTTCTCTCCCGACTGATTAGCCAATATCAGGAATACCATGCAGGTCTCTCGAACGACCCCGAAGCGGTGGAATTCTTCAACCAGCAGGCCAAGCAGCTCGACGCGCGGCTAAATGAATCGGAGGAAAAACTCCGTCAATTCCAGGTTAAGACCGGAATCACCAGTCTCGACGGTCAGAAGCAGGCGCTGGTCACCCGGCTTTCCGACTTGCAGATTCAGGACGCGAAAACCGTGAGCGACCTGGCTTCGGCCCAACAGCAGGTCGCGTCGCTGACGCAGGAACTCCGCGCTCAGCCGCAGCAGATCAACAAGGAAACACGCTCCGTTCAAAACATGGCGCTGCAGCAGATCAAACCGGAAGTGATGCGCCTGGAGTCGGAGCGGGCCGATCTGCTCAGCCGCTATCAGCCGACGAGCAAACGTATAACTGAGATCGACGCGAAACTATCGGCCGCGCATCGGATTCTGGATCACGAAAATCATCTCGAGGTCCAGGAGTCCAGCACCGACCTCAATCCGGTCTGGGTCACAGTCGACCAAGGCCTGCAGCAGGCCGAGGCCAATGCGGCGTCTCTAAGGGCGAGCCAGCAGGTGCTCGAGGCGCAGATCGACGCCATGCGCCAACAGCTCACCGATATGGTGAACAACGGGCTGCAGATCGAAAGGCTCGCGCGCCAGGTCGCGAGTGATAAGGAAGCGTATCTCGCCTACGTGCACAAGAGCGAAGAAGCGCGCGCAGCGCAGGGCCTCAATCTGAGCAAGATTCTCAACGTAAGCCTCGCGCAATCGCCGACGCAACCCTTGTCACCGGTTTTTCCGATCATTTGGCTGAATCTCCTGGCCGGAGCGGCCTTAGGCGCAGTCGCGGGACTCGCCGCGGCGTATTGGGAAGAGCAACGCGACCCCAGAATCTATTCACCGGCAGCGGTCGAAGAAGCCAGCGGTGTGACTACCATCGCCATCCTTCGCAACGAGGCCTGATCGCACCGCCATGGATCACGAGCAGACTATCTCAACTAGCAACACCCTATATTCCCTAGCCGGTGCGCAACTATGAGCAAGTACTACGAGGCGATCAACCGCCCCAATGAGTTCGAGGATCAGGATCAAACGGAAAACGAAGAGGTCGATAGCGCGGTATTGAGCCGGGGCGCTGCAGCACATTCGCTGGTCCCGCTTCCGATACTCGAGCACGTCCCGGCCGCCGTGGCGCGCGCGAGCGCGATTCGCAATCTGACCGAACGGCTCGCGCCTTTGGCGGTCATCGAGCGGTCTACGCGGCTGCTGGTAACCGGCTGCCGTCCCGGCGACGGCGCCTCGACAGTGGCGACTGCGATCGCAATCGATATCAGCCAGCGCCTGGGTCTGCGGACGATGCTGGTCGATGCGCACTTGCGGCATCCATCGCTGCATCGCCTGTTTCAGCCTCCCGGCCGCAGAGCGCCAGAACTGGTGCTCGACGGGGCATTGCAGATCCGCGCGACCGAGTGGCCGCGATTGGAACTGGTGACCTGCTGCCTGTCGAGCCCGGATTCACAGCGGCAGTTGTTTGAAGAGTTCGAAGCGCTGCTAGGCGAGTATCCCGCCGTGATTATAGATCTCGGCGTTACCCGGCTTGACGCGCGAATGCTGCCGCTGGCGCGGCCGGACGACCCACTTCTCATCGTAGTGCGCCAGGGGCATACGGAGCGGCGCGAGCTAGCCACAACTGCCAGCGCGCTGCGCGCAGCGAGTCGTCCACCGGCCGGCGTAATTCTTAACGATGCAACCGATCCGGTTGCGCAACCAATACGGAGACTGTTGGGATCATGAGTCAACTTGTTAGTGCGACAGAGCTTGCGGCCTCGCAGACCGCCATCAGCAACGGCGCGGCCGCTATCCATCCGTCGCGGACCCTCGGCGGAGTCGCCGTAGTCGGCCTCGGCTATTGGGGTCCGAACTGGGTGCGCAACTTTTATCAACTGCGATGCGCAGATCGAGTGATCGCCTGCGATCTCGATTACGGCCGCCGCGAACGTATCCGTAGCCTCTATCCAGGGGCCGAGACCGATTTGAGCTTCGAGGACGTTCTTGCGGATCCGGAGATCGAGGGAGTGATCATCGCAACCCCGGTCAGTAGCCATTACCCGATGGCGCGCCGGGTGCTGGAGGCGGGCAAGTCAGTGCTGGTCGAGAAGCCGCTTGCAATGTCACCGGGCGAGGCGGGCGAGTTGATGCGGATCGCACGCCAACGCGGTGGCGTGCTGATGGCTGGGCATACTTTCGAGTACAGCGCTCCGGTGCTCAAGATTCACGAAGTGATCTCGGCCGGCGAACTGGGCGAGGTTTTCTACGTGAGCTCGATCCGGGCCAACCTTGGATTGTTCCAGCACGACGTAAATGTGGTTTGGGACCTCGCCACGCACGACATCTCGATCATCCTCATGATCATGGGGCGGATGCCGGAGTCGGTGAGCTGCCAGGGACAGAGTCACTATCGGCAAGGGATCGAAGACGTAGCGTTACTGGGCTTGCACTTTGCCGATAACGTGATCGCATTCGTCCACGTTAGCTGGCTCGACCCCAATAAGATTCGCCGCACCACCGTCGTAGGCTCGCGTAAAATGCTGGTCTATGACGACACGGCCTTGCAGGAAAAGATTCGAATCTACGACAAGGGCGTCGACGTCAATCGCTACTACGATACTTTCGGCGATTTCCAGTTCTCTTACCGATACGGCGACATCCAGATCCCGTTGATCGAGGAGACGGAACCGCTCAAAACCGAATGCGAACACTTCGCTGACTGCATTCGCACCGGCAATACGCCGCGCACCAGCGGGCTCTCGGGCGCGCGCGTGGTTAGCGTGCTTCACGCGGCGAACCTCTCGCTGAAAAACGGCGGCAGCAGAATTCCGATCGAAATGCCTGCGGTATGAAGAGCATGAGCGTTGATGATTCAATGCCCCGGTTTGCCTGCGTCGCCGACGACGTCAGGCTCGGTCCCGACGTGCGGTTGAGCCCCTTCGTCAACCTATACGGCTGCGAGATCGGTGGGGAGACGCGACTGGGCGCCTTTGTCGAAGTACAACGCGACGCCACGATTGGCCGGCGCTGCAAGATCTCAAGCCACACCTTCATCTGTTCCGGGGTGACGATCGAAGACGAGGTTTTCGTCGGTCACGGCGTGGTCTTCATCAACGACCGCATTCCTCGTGCGACCACTGAAGAAGGTCTGCCGCAATCCGAGAGTGATTGGCAGATGGAAGGTACGGTGGTGCGGCGCGGCGCGTCGATTGGAAGCGGCTGTGTGATCCTATGCGGAGTCGAAATCGGTGCGCGCGCGATGATTGGGGCTGGCGCGGTCGTGACGCGCGACGTGCCGCCGGGAGCGGTGGTAGCGGGAGTTCCGGCTCGAGTGCTCCGGTCGCTTGTTCCAGGCAACACAGAATCCTCTAATCCTGTTAACGGAGAGTCGAATGCAGATTAAATTTGCTGATCTGGTATCGCAGACCGCTGAAGTCCGCGAGCGCGTCGAAAGCGAACTGGTCAAGATACATCTTAACGCCGGTTATATCGGCGGCCCGCATGTAAAAGCCTTCGAGGAAGAGTTCGCGGCCTTTCTCGGGGTGCGCCGCGCGATCTCAGTCGCCAACGGCACGGACGCGTTGCGTCTCGCGCTGCTCGCGGTTGGCGTAGGTCCCGGCACCGAAGTGATCACGACGCCCATGACTTTCATCGCAACGGCGGCAGCGATCCGTCAAACCGGCGCGCAGCCGACCTTGGTCGATATAGACCCCGAGACCTGCAACATCGACCCGCGCGCGCTACGCCGGCACCTCGAAAAGCGGCGGCCGCGGTCGCCTCATGGCTTGCGGGCGATCGTTCCAGTGCATCTCTACGGCCTCCCGGCGGCGATGCGCGAGATCCAGGAGATCGCGCTTGAGTTCGGCCTGCGAATCGTCGAGGACGCGTGCCAGGCACACGGCGCCTCACTTCACGACGGTCAGCGCTGGCGCTACGCCGGAACTCTCGGTGCGGCCGGATGCTTCAGCTTCTACCCGGGCAAAAACCTTGGTGCATGGGGCGACGGAGGCGCGGTCGTGACCGATGACGAAGATTTAGCGGAACGCATCACGATGCTGCGCGACCACGGGCGCATCTCGCACTATGCGCATCAGGACTATGGTTATAATTCGCGCCTCGACGCAATCCAGGCAGTGGTGCTACGGGCCAAGCTCGAGCGGCTGCCGGACTGGAACAGGCGTCGGCGCGAGATCGCGGAACAGTATCGTGAGCTGCTCGAAGGCGCGGACCTCGTGCTGCCTACGGAACCCGAGGGATTCTTATCGGTTTATCACCTCTTCGCCGTGCGCAGCCGCCGGCGCGACGTGATTCGGCAGGCGCTACTTGCGAGAAACATCGAATGCGGTATCCACTATCCCGTGCCGCTGCATTTGCAGCCGGCCTGCCGCGATCTTGGTTACCGGCCCATGGACTTTCCGGTGAGCGAACAGATCGCGGACACCGAATTGTCGCTGCCAATGCATCCGCATTTGACCGATCTCGAGGTGCGCCAGGTAGCCGAGACTGTGCTCCAGGCTCTGCAGAATCGTCCAACCATATTCGCCGGGGAACATCGCCGAAATGCCACTGTCTCTGCTGCTCCCCCGGAGCGCGGCGAGTGAGGCATGTTTGCCGGCGAATTGCAAAGACAGAAGGCGCTGTTCGCGGCCTGTGACGGAGTAGCACTGCTCGCCGCCTTCGCGGCGGCCTTGATGCTGCACGATCCGTCGGGCGCGATGGAAACGCGCCTGCTGCGCGGCAATCCCGCACTGTTGGGCCTTGGCGTGATCGCCGTGGTCTTCTTGTGGGTATTGGTCTTCCGCGCCTGCGACCTCTACCGAATGCGCAACGGGGGCCTGCAGGAATTGGGCAGCATCGTACGCGGGTGCTCATACGCGGCCTTGCTGACAGTGGCCGTCGGGTTCCTGGGGCACGTGGATATGTCGCGGCTCACCGTGACCCTGGGCTTCCTGCTCAGCATCCCGGCCGTGGTGATCGAGCGGACGGCGACGCGACGATGCATCCGGCGCTTCTACGCCAATCCCAAGAACGCCATCCCGCTAGTGCTGATCGGATGCAACCGGTTTGCGCGCTATCTGTGCGACCGAATTCTCGACGAGATGACACCATATGAGATGGTGGGATTCCTCGAGGACGACTGCGAGATGCGACAATACCGCGGCTTCCCGGTGTTTGGCTCTGCCGACCGCATCGATGAAATTGCCGAGCTTTACCCCTGCCTCGAAGCAGCCATCGTGCTGCCCGACGCGCCGCGCGAGCAGCATGAACGAATCATCGGACTGTGTGAGCAACAGCGCGTCCGCTGGTGGCTGATGCCTTGGGTATCAAAGTGGCCCAATGGAGGTTTGCGGGTCGATATGTTTGGCGTGGTCCCGCTTATCAGTCCGCGCGGGTCGAACATCGAGGGCCTAAACTACGCGCTCAAGCGCGCGTTCGACGTGGCCGCGGGAACGATCCTCCTGGTTGTCGCAGCGCCCTTTCTGCTTGCGGGCGCTCTGGCCACCTGGCTCTTCGACGGCGCTCCAATCCTGTTCCGTCAGACGCGAGTTGGTCTGCGCGGCCGGACCTTCAACATGCTCAAATTGCGCACGATGCGATCGACCGCCGACGATTCGTCGCATCGGGACTACGTCCGGCAGTGGATCCGCCAGGGCGCCTCCGCGGCGCAAAACGGCTCCGGCGGCGAGCGCGTGTTCAAGATCACCAACGATCAGCGCGTCACACCGATTGGCCGCTGGCTGCGCCGTTTCAGCATCGATGAGCTGCCGCAACTCATCAACGTGATCCGCGGCGAGATGAGCCTCATCGGACCCCGCCCGGCGCTGCCCTACGAGCTCGAGCTCTACGAGCCGTGGCATCTGCGACGACTCCAGGCGGCCCCGGGGATAACCGGCCTATGGCAGGTCAGCGGGCGCAATCATCTGTCCTTCGACGAGATGGTTCAGCTCGACGTGCAATATCTCCAAGGCTGGTCCTTCACGGGCGATTTGCGAATCCTGGCGAGAACCCTGCCAGCGCTCCTGCGCGGAGGAGGAGTGTGAGCGAATCGTCCACCCCGCAGATTGTCGAGCCGGGCTCGGCCGAGGAACGCCGCTCGCTCTGGCAGGCAGTTGCGCGCAGTGTGCGCGACAACGTAATCGCCGAATTCGCCGTGCAGGCGGTGCGCCTGGGGGGCTTCGTGGTCCTGGCGCGCGCGCTCGGACCCGAGCAGTTCGGCGTATTCAGAGTGCTTCTGGTCGTCAGCGTTTTTGCGGCACTGAGCAATGACGCAGGCATTCCGGACGCCTTGGTCCAGCGCAAGGAGATAACGCCGGCGCATGAGGCCACGGCCTGGTGGCTGAGCATGATAACGGCGCTCGGCGCCGTTCTTATTTTGTATGTGGCGGCGCCTTTCATCGCCGCGGTGATGGATATGCCGAGTCTCACCGGCGGCACACGGCTGCTGTGCATTCCGGTCCTGCTCGATGCGACGGCGGTGGTCCCGAGCGCCCGTTTGCGGCGGGTACTCAACTTCAGCGCGCTGGCGGCCGCGGATGTTTTTGCGGAAGTGGCTTTTATCTCCGTCGCGCTCCTGATGGTGTGGCGCAGGATGCCGGTATGGAGCCTGCCCGCGGGCCTCGCCGCGCGCTTCGCTGCGCACGCAATCGCGATCTGGGCGGCGGACCCGCACCTGCCCCGCGGGCTGCCGACCAGACAAGCCGCACGTGACTTTGCCCGATTCTCGGTCAGCGCCTGGGGCAGCCGCATCATGTATGTACTTTCGTCGAATGCGGACTACCTGCTGGTCGGGCGGTTGCTCGGCAGCACGGCGCTGGGCTTTTACGCCATGGCGTGGGATCTTCTGCGGTTCGTGCCCGATCGTCTGTATCGAATTGCCGGACGCGTGACATTCCCCGCGTTCTGCCAGTTGCAGGATGACCATGAAGCACTGTCCCGCGCCTATCTCGATTTTTTCGACTACATGGCGCGAGTGGTGTTGCCAATAGCCGCTTGTGCAGCGATCGCGGCTCCGGAAATCCTGCGCACGGTTTATGGCCCCCAATGGGTGCCCTCGGCTCTGCCGATGCGGTTACTCGCGACCGGCTTGGCGTTTTGCGGTCTGCGGTTGGGAATAGGCTCGGTGTTCTACAGCAAGAATCGTCCAGCTCTCGACATGTATCTCCACGGGGTGCGGCTCACCTTGCTCGTAATCACGGTGCTTGGGGTCGAGCGATGGGGACTGTTCGGCGTGAGCCTCGGAATGAGTGTGGTCGAAACGGTGGTGAGCATTGTCGGTCAGGCGATCGCGTGCGCGCTGATTGGGCTCACCTTGCGCGACCTCATCTACTCGAGCGGCCCGGCATTGCGCCTGACAGCGGTTTGCGCGCTGGCGACCGTAGTCGCAAAAACGGCCGTCACTCTCGCCGGAGCGAGAGAGTCGACAGTCCTGATAGCGGCGGTCGCGGCGCCGGCCTTAGTGTATCTGTGGCTTGAGCGCTCCAATGCGGTGGACCTGATCGGCAAGGCGTTTGTGCCGTCAGCGCCGCCCAAGCCGTCTCAGGCACAGGCTTGAACCTCGTGACACCACCGATGGTTGCCTAGGATGAAAAATTATATCGCCATAACGCCCGCACGCGATGAGGAACGGTTTCTGCCGCGGCTGCTCACCGCGATGGTTGCGCAGACGCGCCGCCCCGACCGCTGGATCGTAATCGATGACGGTTCTTCGGACCGCACGGGTGAGATTCTCGATCAGGCCGCGCGCCATCATCCGTGGATCGAGCCCAAACATCTGCCGCGCAACGGCGTTCGCGCGCCGGGCGGCGAATCGGTGATTATGGGTTTTCTGCCGCGCGAGGCATGGGAAGGCTGCGACGCAATCCTACGCCTGGACGCCGACCTTACCTTCAAGCCGCAGTTTGCCAAGTTGCTGCTGGACGAATTGGAAAGGGACCCGCGCCTTGGCATCGTTGGACCGACGCTGTACGAGTTGAGCGGTTCGCGCTGGGCCGAAGTGCCGGCGCCGTCGTTCCACACGCGCGGCGCCGCGAAGTTTTATTCGAGCGCGTGCTTCGCCGCGATCGGCGGGCTCGAAGCCGGCTTGGGCTGGGACACGATAGACGAAGTGCGGGCGATGATGCTCGGCTTCGGCACCCGCAATTTCCGCCACATCCGCGCTTATCATCATCGTCCGCAGGGCGCCGCCGGCGGCCTGTGGCGAGGCCGCAAAGCGGCCGGGCGGGCCGCGTACAACGTCGGCTACTCGCCGGTGTTCCTGATGGCGCGCGCGCTGCGGACTGGGCTCAAGTGGCCACCATTGGTCGGCGGCGTGGGACTTGTGGCGGGTTATCTCGAAGCCGCCATGCAGCGGTCTCCGCGACCGGTCTCGCCTACGACCATTAGATTCGTTCGTCGGCAACAGCTACGCAGGCTTCTCTTGATGGAGTCACTATGGCGATAGGACTCAAGATGCCGGTGGATCAGGCGGCGCTCGCGACAAGCGGCCAGGAGGCCCACGTCCTTGCGCGCAACGACGCATTCAGTTTCTGGAAGCTGCCCGAGCAGTGGCGCAAGCCCCTGGAAGAGACGATCCTGCCGTCGGAGGCCGCCGCGGAGAGGATGCTGTTCGAGCGGTATCTGCCGGAGATCGATCGTCATCCGCCCTCCGCTATGCGTGCGTACTATCGAATCAAGCGACTCATTCCCCAAGCCTTACGTCATCGCCTCAATCGGGCGGCGGTGCGCGCGCGCACGCCGCTGGACTTTCCGCGCTGGCCTTGCGAAAGCGCGCTCATTGAGTTCTGGCGCGACTGGTTGAAACAGAGCCTGGAGCTCCAGGGCGTGAACGATGGGTGGCACATCGGGTTTTGGCCGAATCAGGCAAAATGCTGCGTCGTACTCACCCATGACGTGGAAAGTTCGAAGGGCTTTGATCGGATGGAACGGATCGCCGAGCTCGAAGAGCGACATGGCTTTCGCTCGGCCTGGAATTTGCCGCTAGCGCAATATCCGATCGATTGGCAAAGAGTTGAGGCATTGCGTGCGCGCGGGTTCGAGTTCGGGGCCCACGGCCTGTGCCATGACGGACGCCTGTTCCGTAGCGAACGCGACTTTTCCGAGCTCGCGCCGATCCTTGAGCGGCTCGCCGCCGAACACCACCTGCGCGGCTTCCGCTCGCCTTCGACGCTGCGCGATCCGCAGGCAATCGCCAGCATGGACTTCGACTTCGACTCCAGCTTCTCGGACACAGATCCCTATGAACCGCAACCTGGCGGTACCTGCAGTCTGTTCCCGTTCCATTTGTCGCGCCTGATTGAACTGCCCTATACGCTGCCGCAGGATCATACGTTGATTCATCTGCTCCACCGCAGTCCATTGCCGGTATGGTCGATGAAGGCAAAATGGATTGCCTCACTGGGCGGAATGATCCTTACCCTCACCCATCCCGACTATTGCGGCCATGGCATCTATCTCCAGGCTTATGAGGAACTGATCAAGCGGCTTGCCGATATCGAGACAGCGTGGCGCGCGCTACCGTCCGAGGTAGCCGAATGGTGGAAGCAGCGAGCGCGACTAGAGCTCGACATCGACAACGGACGGCCGAGCATAACCGGTCTCGGGGCCGAACGCGCGACCGCGCTGCGGCTCAGCGAACAACCGCTGGTGATTTAGGAGCGTTCTGTGGCTCGTATTCTGCTCATCGCTTACACAACCTACGTCCACGATGGCCGGGTCAAGCGCCATGCGGAGGCGCTGGCCGAACGGGGCGATCATATAGACGTCATCTGTCTCGATAGCGGGCATAACGGCATGCTTCAGGGAGTCAACGTGATCGGCCTGCGGATGCCGCGCTACCGGGGCGCCAGCCGTTCTAGTTACATGCGTAGCTACCTGCGATTCTTTGCCAAAGCGTCGTGGGCCGCGATGCGTCTCAGCATGGTCGAACGCTATGATGTCGCGATCGTCTGCACCATGCCCGACGCGGCAGTGTTGTGCGCGCTCCCGGCCAAGCTGCTTGGCACACGGATCGTGCTCGACGTGCATGACACTATGCCTGAGCTGTATCAGGACAAATTCGGCGGGCGGCGCGGCGCGCTTGGCGCGCGCATGCTGATGCTGGAGGAGCGCACCAGCGCTCGCTTCGCCGACACGGTGCTGGCGGTGCACGCGCTGCATCGCGCACGTCTGATACGCGCGGGCATTCCCGAGCACAAGATCAGGACGGTGATGAACGCTCCCGACCCGGCGCTCTTTTCCGCCATTCCGGAGCGGCGCGAGAGTGCGGACGGCTCCTTCCTCGTGGCTTGTCACGGTACGTTGACTCGTCGACTGGGGCTGGACATCGCGATTGAGGCGGTGGCCCTGGTCCATCCGCGAATACCAGGCTTGCGGATGATGGTCATCGGAACAGGCGATTATCTCGAGGAGGCCAAGGCGCTCGTTAAGCGCAAGCAGCTTGAGCAATGCATAACGTTTGTCGATCAGGTTCCGGTCCAGGACTTGCCGCGACTTCTGGCCGCGGCCGACCTCGGCCTGGTGCCCAATCGAGCCAGCAACGCGACCCATCTCATGCTTCCGGTCAAGCTGCTAGACTATATGGCGCTGGGCATCCCGACCATTGCGGCCCGCTTGCGCACTATCGAGCACTACTTCAGCGAACGTGAGGTAAGATTCTTCGAACCGGGTGATACCGAAGGGCTGGCGGCCGCGATCGAGGAACTCTATCGCGATCGAGCGCACCGTATCGAGCTGGCGCACAATGCTCGCCGGGCGTTGGAACGGATAGGCTGGCCTGGTCAACGCGCGGAATACTACGACGCGATTGACGCGCTTCTGCAAAAGCCTCCGGCGCCGGCTCGATACGATCATCCGGAGCGAGCGGCGTGAGGCAACGCCACAAAGACCGAGGAGGGAACGAAGTGGAGCACGGGGAGACTCTGATTGTTGGACTGGGAGAAGTAGGCGCGGCGCTGGCGGAAGTGATCGAACGCCGATCGCCAGTGCTGCGCCACGATATCGAGCCGCGCGAATTCGACGTGGCGATCGGCGTGATGCACGTCTGCATTCCATTCATTTCGAGCACGCAATTCGAAACCGCGGTAGCCGGCTACGTCGAGCGCTTCGATCCCGCACTTACAATCATCAACAGCACCGTGCTGCCCGGAACCACCAGCGCGCTCGCGCGCCGCACTGGCAAACCGATGGCCTACAGTCCGGTGCGCGGCAAGCACGTACGGATGGCGGAGGATATGTTGCGCTACGTCAAGTTCGTGGCGGCGGCCGACGAAGAAATCGCCACCCGCGCCCAGCGTCACTTCGAGAGCGCTGGAATGAAATCGCGGCGGATGAACAAGCCAGAGACGCTGGAGTTGGCCAAGCTTGCCGAGACGACTTACTTCGGCGTGCAGATAGCGTTTGCCCAGGACCTCGACCGCTATGCGCGTCGCGTGGGCGCAGAGTACGAAGAGGCGATTAACTTTTTCGAGGAAGTCCCGTTCCTGCCCCGAACCCGCTACTTTCCGGGGGTTATCGGCGGCCACTGCGTCATCCCCAACATTCAATTGCTGCGCAAGGTTGCCGGCTCTCCGTTACTGGATGGGATTCTCGAGTCCAACTCGATGCGCGCGCGTGATCTGCAATCAGCCGGGACCGCTCCTCGCAAGCGCAAATCAGTAAGACGCGAATCTCACAAGCGTGATGGCGACCTGCTCTCTCATCGTTAGCAACCAGGCGCGCGCAGGCTGCACCGCCGCAAACTAAGTATGTTCTTTGAAGATCTGCCCGCCGAATGACATTTTGAACTGCGTCATTGCCAGGTCGACTCGAGCATCAGCAGCCGTCGTAACTGTTGGCGTCGAATGAACTTTACGAGCTCAGGCGACGCGCTTCGGGGCAGGCGCCGAAAGTAGCCCTCCAGGTACCCCGCGAGCAGCATGATGCTGCCAATGATTGGCGGAGATTGGAGCGCGTTAGCAGCGGCCCGCGCGACCATAAAGATCGGCGAGTAGCCGAGAACATACGCAGTTCGTCCAGTGCCAAATCTGCCCCGCAGGATTCCGCCGGCTGCGCCTTGCGGGCGATGATGGTACGCGACAATATGGCGAAAATTGCGGGGCTCGAAGCCAAGCATCATCGCCTGCGCTCCGTCGATGGTATCCCAACCAATTCCAGCCTGTAGCCCGCCGATAGCGTCAAAGCACTTGGTGGAATACATTTTCGCCGCGCCGCGCGTGTGGAATCTTGGCATTCTGATCTCGCGCCAACCTGAGCCAGACGGCTCATACAGCACGGCGCCGGCGATACCTAGTCGCGGGTTCTTGTCGAATTCGGCGATTAGCAGTTCCGCCATCTCCGGGCCGAAGGTCAGGTCTGCATCCAGTCGCAAAATGAAGTCGTAGTCTGCACGTTGGTCGCACGGCAGAAACCTCATCACGACCGACTCGCCGCCTGGTGCGCGATCCGCGCGCCGGTCCAGATGATGGACTTCAATCCAGGAGCACCTGGCGGCGGCTTCCTGGGCGAGGCTCAGAGTCCTATCCACTGAGCCATCGTCGATGAGAATCCACCGGTCGGGCCGGACGTTTTGCGCCTCCATCGAGGCGATTAACCCGGGAAGCAGGCGCTCCTCATCTCGCGCGGGCGTTATCGCCATCCAACGTTTCCTAGCGGGCGTTCCGGTCGGGCACATGCCTACGTTCACGCCGGAAACGATTGACTGGGGGCTTTCCGCAGACGCGATCGCGTTCTCGCCGTGTAGCGCCACATTCCGTTCAGACGGTCCTTCAGGTACATCCAGTTGTGGCGCCGAAGCAAGTAGCGTGGTCGCAAATACACCTCCGCATTGTTCAACGCCAAGAGCGCCTTATGGGCCTTCCAGTTGCGCTGATTGCTCAACAGAGTAAACCGACCAGATATCGTTAGTGTCCCCATGCCCCATGTCTGAGCTAAGCAGTAATATAGAGGCTGCGAGTAGATTATAACATTGGGGGGTGCGTCTCTCTCCGCTTCGGTAATCGCATCGTTCGCTATTCCGAACTCTACTGTTGTAGCCAGATCCGGAATTCGGACGCGAAGCGGCCGCAGCATACGGAGCAAAAATTGCGGAAATCTCGCTCGCAGGTTTTGAACCAAAGTATGAAACGCATTAGCGATCTGAGGAAGTTCTACCACTGGAGGAACGTCGTAAGCGACCGACCTGAGCTTAGAATACACTTCCTCATACCGCGCGAGCGCCGTTGAGGAATCATGAGCTTGGTTCAGGCGGTACTCATCGCCGGAATAAAGTACCACGATTTCCTGTCGTCGGCTCTGGAAAAACTCAAAAACGTCGCGCGGTTTGTTCGCAAAGGTATTCATGTCCTTGTTATCGATCGACGAAAAGTACATGAAGCTGGCAAAGGGTAGCGTTACCTTCGCACCCAAACCTTGGTGATCGGCGGAAACGCTCTCGAGCACGTTTCTGGAAGCAGCCGGAGCGTGCTCTTCGTAATTTACGATCGAGTCCTTACCCGCGATAGAGAATTGATTCAACACGGCATCAACGCGGCCAAGGTCGTACAAGATTCTTCCGTAGTCAGCCGAATTCAAGCGAGCATCGTTAACGTTGAGCACAGTCTGACCGTCACTCTTGATGCCCAGACATGAATCGAGCGTTCCAACACGATAGCAGTACACGGACGTCTGAGAAGTGAGCGGTGTCATGCGTCGATGCGTTAATACCTGGAAGCTTTGAAATCCGAGCTTGCGCAGCGGCGTGAAGATTCGCTCGGGGTTGTTGTCCTGGAACAACACGGTCACGCGCTCCTTGAAATCGCGCGCGAGCGACCCCAGACTCGGGAAGTTCAGGTGATCCGGATGCTCATGTGAAAGCCATAGATATTGCACCCCTTCCAGCATTGAGCCCGAGAACTCCGGCTGAGGCCATAACGTCCACGAGTCATTGAATGCTTTGCTGATCAGCCACGGATCGGTCCAGATTTTGACGTCCGAGCAGTTGACGATGACCGAAGCGTGCGACACGAGCCTGATGGTCATGGCTCCTCGCGGTCCCATGACAACCAAAAACACTTAGCAGGTCCCTAAAGTTCCAGCCGCCGCAAAAGTTACGACCAGGAACCATCAAAAGGTCATCCAGCGACCGTCCTTTCAGGACTAAAGTGTCGCGCCCTTCCTAACAAAAGTTGGACACGATCAGCTCGGATCGGCTGAGTCCACCTCAGAAGATGGTCCATCTGGCGCGCCCATACGATCCTTGCGAGCCACGTGACGTGGCCGCCGCTAAACGCTGGAAGGGCATCAGCGGCCCCGCCTCCGGCGGATTCTTGCATGGTGACCGGTCAGTCGGGGCCTGTGAGGTTTTCAGGCGCAGGAAAGAGGACTTCAGCCTAGAATAGTTTGCGGAGCCGAGGCTCGCCACTTTCGAGAGCCTGACTGGCGGGCGCCGCCAACGGACGCCATCGGCGGCCCCGCTTCGACAGATTCTCGAAAATGGCCTGTGCCGTCCGTCCAACCCAAGGGAGACCGGCACATACATAAGTATGTTCTTTGACGATCTGTCCGCCGAATGACATTTTGAATTGCGTTATCCCGTTGGTCATGTCTTCCAGGATCCCGCCAAGATCGTAAATCTTAAATTTCTCCTCCTGGTACGCACATATTTCATGCCAGTGGAGGAAGCGATTCAGGATGCCACAGAGGCGCGCTGCTTCACGATCCTCAAAGCGCCGGCTGGCCGAATACAGCAGCCGCGCACGGCCTATTTCGGTGTCGCGCAGCAGCACATGCCCGCACACCGGCCGTTCGTCCAAATATACGATGAAGGTATCTGCATGGCCCTCGTATCGGTTCAAAGCATGATGGTTGATGGTCACTAATTCCGGCTTCGCACGGACCAAATCGTTGTAGATTGCCAGAAACTGCTCGGTCCGCTCGTTGCCGTTGCGGCCAATTCTGAGCCGCTGACCCAATTTTTCGGCCTGTCTGATCTCATAGCGAGTGTTTTTGTTGACCCCTTTGGAAAGCGTGTCGGCCGTGCCGTTCAGATCCACACAAATGGTTGCGCTTGGCTGGTGTCTGACGACGCAACTTGCTCTCTTAAGCTCAGTCGCAGTCCAAAATAATCTCGACAGTTGAGTCGGCTTCGAGCGTTCAGTCTGCTCGGCAAGTAGCGCATCGCTGGGGAAAAAAACTGTCTTGTAGGGAAGGAGTCCTCCCAGTTTGCGATCGATAATCACCATCTAGCAGTTCCTCGACTCCTGAATAGGTAGGCGAATCGCCCCTCAAGCAGAGGCGAGCGCACTCACGGCTTTGGGCAGAGCGGCTCTGGTGATTTTCCGTTCGGTCTCGATTTTCCGCAGCGTAAGCAAACGATATCGTTCGGCGATCGCCCAGACCAGGCCGAACAAACAAGCTACTATCGCACCGCCGAAATCACCCAGTAGTTGCTCTGAAAAGTTGCCGATAAGTATGGGAATGACAATAAAGAAAAACATCGGCTTGAGGTTCCAGGGATCTTCCTTCTGGCGGAGCACAAACACCCACGGCCGCAGAATGATGTACAGCCACAACGCTGTTGCCGGAATGCCAACTCCGATCGCATGGGTCAGATAACCGTTGTGCAAGGAACTATGGGGCCCCAGGTCCCACGGACCCCACCACAAAGGAAAGTACTTGCTCTCGAACACGGCTCCACTGACTTCGTAGCCATAGCCGAGAATCGGATGTTCCCGAATCTGTTGAATTACAAAGGCCCACATATCGGTGCGGCCGGTCAGCGTGGTGACGTCACCCCGTCCAACATAGGCGGACAGGCCAGTGTTCATCATGATCACCGCCGCCAACGCCAACCCACCCGCGAATAGAAGCACTCCGCGAAGACCCCATTTCCACATCATGTACAGCGCGCCGCCGACCGCAATCGCGACGAAGGCTGAACGCGAGTCGGCCAGCACGTCGAAAACGACGGTCGCCGCGACCATTGCGCCCATCAGCATCCGCTCACGCCTGGCCGCGTCTCGCCAGCTCGCGATGACCGTGCCGATGACGATAAGCATCAAGGAGCCAAGATCGTTGGGGTTGTCCAACAGTCCGCGAAAGCGGTCGATTCCGCTGACACTCTTGCCCATTTTGAGCAAATCCGCCAACTGGTCGGGCGTATAGCTCTCTTGCGGAGTTTGCCAAGCCGTGGAATGTGGCATCACCACGAAGGCTACCGCCGACATTATCAGGATAACGCCGCAGGCCATCAGAAAACGAAGCAGCAGCCGCGTCACGTCTTCGGGCTGGCGGATTTCGAGCACGCAAGCGACAAGCGCGATCATCACTAACGCCGCGTCCATAAGGCGAGCGAACGAATATATCGGCACGAGCGAATAGCTGACGGTGACCGCCGCCCACAGGAAAAATATGAGATAGAGCCTGAAGACACCGGTGCGAAGAACGCCGGAGCGCCATACTGTTGGGAGGGCCGGGAGGCAGAAGAAAACCAGTGTCGCGTAATGGAACCCGGAGCGGAGCTGCTCGTTCAGAAGGGAGATATCGATCAGCAGAAACATCAGCGCGAGCGGAAAAATTAACCAGTCATGATGCCGCGCCGTAAATGTGACTCCATAGAAAAGTACGACAGGTGCGACGATCGCGGCGATCGCGGCGAACAGGTACGGAGAACGGTCGTTGAGCCCCAGCAGAACCAGGACCACAACGACGGAAATAAACCCCAGCAAGACCGGCCGCGAGATAGCTCGTGCCGGGGCAGCGGAAGGAAAAAGACCCGGTTCAAGCATACGATCCGAAACAAACCCGCACGCGCTGCGCCAGGACTTTCGCCAGGCGCCAACGGAAAACCGCAAAAGCGCTTCCACCGACGAGCGTGAGCAGGTCCGCCGACGTAGTGAAGGATTTCACTGGAAGACGGGGGAAGCCCCTGCTTTTTGAGGCACGCATCGCCTGTCCGATGTCAGAAGTCATAATATTCGCATACCCGGCGCTCAGCGCCGTGTCGATCACTCTTTGATTATAGCTCCCAAACGGGATCGCGAGATCCCTTACGGGCAATCCCACCAGGTCTTCGAGACGGGCTTTTGACTCGGTCAGCTCTTGCCACAACTGTTCCTTGCTGATGGCGGTCAGGCGGCAATGGGTCATCCCATGCGAGCCGATTCTGAAGCCGTCGCGATTGAGCTGCTTGACTCCGCTTCGATCGAGAAAATGCGCTTGTCCAATATGCGCCCAAGGGATGAAAAAGGCTGCCGTGAAACCTCTCACTGCAAGTGCCGCGGCGGCCAAAAGGTCGCTGTCATGCCCGTCATCAAAGGTTATCAGAACCTGCTTGATGCGAGAATTCCAAATCGAGGGATCGTTAAGAGCCTCGACTGGGAGTGTCCCCCAATTTCCGGTCTTCAGCAGATCAAGTTGCGTACAGAAAGACCGATATGGGACTGTGTGTAGCGGCTGCCAGCTATCGGGCAGAGCCCCGCGCCCTTCCTGAAGAATCGAATGATACGCAAGGATAGGAATCCGCTTAGCCATATTTGCCTCGAAATCACTGCCGTTAAGGTGCGTCTGGCTCGTTGCGGCTGCCCCAATCCTCCCGCATTGGCGTGATAGGACACGTCGAAACCCCTCAATTTTGTGCCTAAAAGAGTAGGCACTAAGGCCGCACTGTTGAGAGCAAACGCAGTGCCAGAAAGAAGCTGTGGCGAAACCATAGATGCCGAAGCATGTTCATAGTCGCTTCTGCTGCACGAAGCTCGGTAAATCGTTCCGAATACGGTAATAATTGCCGTAACAGGACACAGCTCAGATTAGGTCTGGGTTCCAATGCGTCATGATAGGAAAGATAGCTTGCGGCCAAATCGCAGCGGTTCGGCGGTCTAGAAACGACTCGGGCCGATCCTTCTCGCTTAGACGAAGACCGATCAAAGGAGATCCATGGTGAACCTGAAAAAATTCTGCTCTCAAACGTTCCTTATGTTCGCAAGCGCGACTTTGGGAGGATTTCTCAGTGGCCATCTCTGGCCCAGCGATTCTTCAGCGATGGCTGCCGTGCGACATTCAAAGACCGTCACCGCCGAAAAGTTCGTCATGGTCGACAGCGGCGGCAGGCAACGAGGGACGATGCAGGTCGCGGAGGACGGACTATCCACGCTCTCGCTCAAAGATGGGAGCGGCAAAGACCGCGTCGAATTGCGAGTTGCCGCGGCAGGCAGCGCAGGCCTGGGCTTCTTCGATCAGAATGGCCATGAACTCGCAGTGTTCGGAGAAGGGGCCGACGGACGCTCCGGCCTCAGGATCTTCGGCCGCCAGGGCAAGCAGGTGGCGGCCTTGGGATCGCTGCCGACGGGCGAGAGCTCTCTTACGCTGTACGATGCGAATACGGGACGCGCGCGAGTCGGGCTTGGGGTCGCCGCCAAGGGCGAGCCCGCACTCGTATTGCTCGACCAGAACGGCGCGGATCGGGCCGAACTGAGTCTCAGGTCCGACGGCACACCCGGACTCGCGTTACTCGATGGAAAAGGCAAAATCATCGCCGGCTTGCCTGAGATCCAAATCAAAGGCGGATCTAACCAGTAACGTGAAAAGCTGTACCGCTAAAAGTGAGGAGACTGTAGCGGAGGATTGACGAAGATTTGTGCAGATAAAAAACAAGTCGCGCAAGAAACAGACTGCGCCGTGCTGAAAGGCACCGGCGCAGCCTGGCAACATTCGTATTCGCTTTTAGATCGCCAATCTTACTCAATAGCCGTACCTACCGTAATTGCCATAACCGCCATATCCACCGTAACCGTATTCCTGATTTTGGATATGATTGCCGATCAGGTAGCCAACACCGGCGCCCCCGAGCCCGCCAATCGCGGCACCTGCCAGAGGAGAACCAACTGACGATCCAACCAGTGCCCCACCTCCAACGCCGACCGCTCCGCCAATCAGCGTACCTTCAGCGCGTGGGCTGAGCGGCGGCCCGTAGCATCCGCCGAGCGTAAGCGCCGTTACGAGCGCCAGCGCCCCGACGCAATAACGCCAGACCTTCCGGGCTTGAGCTTGGATCAAGGCCTTTTTCGCGGACGCAATCGAAGCATTTGCTGCATCCATAAATCAGCTCCTCCGTTTATCAGATACGAAGGGGCTGCCATACGGTTACGTAACGACGGTAGTCGCGCGGTGCAGCAATATTCGTCAGCTATTCCCTGGGCTCGCCGCGACAACCAGCTCGATCAGGCGCCCGGCATCAGCCGGAAGTCCGCCCGGGCTAGGCCGGGCCGCGCGGGGCCTGCCTCGACTTGGACCCCAACGTGGGGCCGGATTGCGGCCCGGACTTGGCTCCGAACTGGTGCGCCGCCAGGACAAGGCGCTGATAGAAGCTTTCGCCGAAGCCGGCCTCGATAGCCATCCGACATTCGACGAACATCGGGTCGCCCTGTTGCATCCGCAAACAAGGGAGTTCGGAATCCTTCTCTCGCCCGAACAGCGACGCGGTCTCGCGCGAAGTCGCGGTGAGCAAGGTCTCGCCGTTCTCGAAGCGATAGATGACGATCGGAAACAACACGCAAGCGAGCGGTTTAATCGAAGGTACGGGGATGCCCTTTTCCAGCGCCAAGGAATGGATTCCGCAGCGCAGCTGGCCGCTGCCATCGCGGTAGGAAAAGGCGCATCGGCCCTTTTCCTTGGCCAGCGAAATCGTATGCGACTCCAGAAAAAATTCGCTGATCATGCGTCCCGGCGTCACCCGCTCGCCATCGTAACGCTGCAACAGTTCGACAATCGCGTCGCCCTTCTCGACGATTCTCGCGTGCTCTTCGGGTGTGATCTCGACGTCATAGTCGGTGCAGCAGGATTCGATACCGGGGCTTCGATCGATGCCGGCGCAGGTTCTGGTATCGCAGCGAAAGCGGGTCTCGAACAAAGTTGCGGCGTCGACCATGATTCCGTCGACCTCCGCCAGCCGTCCGCGCTCTTCGAGCGCGCGGATGTACCTGCGCCAGGGCGCTTCGTTGAAATCGCGCAGCCATCGCTCAGCGAGCGGAGTCAAATCAGTGGCTTTGTTCGCGTCCATCGTGCCTAACGCGTGCCTCACGCGCACCTCACGTATAATCCCGGCGGGTTCGCTCGACACGGTGACATTTCCAAATCGATCAGCCGGGCGCAATACCAATTGATTGCGAATGCGCACAGGCTGCGCGGATCGAGGGTGTGTGACGTTTGCTAGAGCTTGCGATCTTCTGCCAGATAGAGGGACTCGTGAGTTCCGCGCCCGAAATACCGGCCGCCGCGCCCAAGGCTGAAACGCCCGACTACAAATCGATCGCACTGCTTTCCGCCTGTCATTTCTCCGACGACATCAATCAGGGCGTAGTGCCTGCCATGCTGCCGTTTTTTATCGCGGCCTATCATCTGAGCTACGCCGCGGCGGCGGGGCTGGTGCTCGCACAGACGCTTTTTTCGTCGGTGGCGCAGCCGCTGTTCGGACTACTGGCGGATCGGCGATCCTCGCCCTGGCTGATTCCGGTAGGACTCAGTTTCGCCGGCCTCGGAGTCGCGCTCACCGGTCTGACGCACAGCTATGGCCTGATCTTCGCCGCAATCGCCTCGAGCGGCATGGGCATCTCCGCCTTTCATCCCGAGGCCGCGCGCCGGGTCAGGTATCTCGGCGGCGCACGCGCGGCCACCTCGATGAGTCTCTTCACAGTAGGCGGGATGGCGGGCTTTGCGGCCGGGCCTCTGCTGATCACACCAACTCTGATCGCTTTCGGCACTCGCGGCGCGTTGCTGCTCGCGCTACCGGTCCTGATCATGTCGGCCGCGGTGACTTACCAGCTACCGCGCCTCGCGCTCGAGCGCGTCCCTCGCAAGCAGGGCACCGCGCGATCCGCTGCGGTTGAAGGCCGCGAGCAGTGGAGCGCGTTCGTACGACTCACGATCGTCGTGATCCTGCGCTCGATCGTGTTTTTCGGACTCAATACGTTCATCCCGCTCTACTGGTCCCACGTGCTGCATGGCTCTAAGGCCGGAGGCGGCTATGCACTGGCTACCATGTTGACCGCAGTGGTAACCGGCACGCTAATCGGTGGACGTATGGCGGATCGTTACGGGCGCAAGGTCGTAGTCGTGCTCTCGCTGGCCGCCCTCTCTCCGTTGCTGTTCGTGTTCCTGAGCGCTATTCGCCTGACCGCGGCGGGCTTGCTCCTGGTTCCGGTGGGAATTGCGCTCGCGGCGTCCACCAGCGTGGTAGTCGTTATGGCCCAGGAATATTTGCCGGATCGGATAGGGTTGGCCGCGGGAGTGACGCTGGGGCTCTCGATGACGGTCGGCGGCCTGTTGATGCCGGCGTTCGGCGCGATCGCCGATCACTACGGACTGCGCATGTCGATGACCCTGCTTGCGCTGGTGCCGGCGCTGGGCTTCGCTATGAGCCTGACTTTGCGCGAGCCTTCGGAATCTGCCCGCGCGTGAGCACGAGGGCTAGGTGGCTTTGTCCCGCGATGGCGTAGATGTCCTCGTGCCTTTGGCGGTGGGCGCAGCGACGACCTGCTCCACGGTCCTCATCCACGCCCTGGCCCTGACAACGATTGTTCATTTCATGCGTCGCGAGCGCCGGCTCGGGTATGCCGGGGTCCGCTTCTGGAGGGACGTTATCATCGTGGCGGGAGCCACATTGCTAGCGCTCGCCGCGCACATGGTTGAGATTGGGACATGGGCGGCGGTGTTCGAGGTATGCGGAGAATTCCCGGACTTCGCGGCGGCCTTTTATTCCTCAGCAGAGAACTACACTACGCTGGGTTACGGCGATGTAGTCATGTCGGCGGCGTGGAAACTGTTGGGGCCGCTCGAAGCGGCCGACGGAATGCTGATGTTCGGTGTGTCAACCGCGATGCTCTTTGCCGTGATCCAGCGGTTGCTTCAGAGCAGATTCCCCGAATCAGTCCGCGAATAGGATATACGGCGGCTGCGTCGCGCGGCCATTTTCCAAGCGCGACGCCCGTGGTACGCGACGGCCCCAGGGTGAAATCATCATCACCCTGGGGCCGTGGGCGAAATGTCATCGAATCTTGTCGGTGAAGCGGGGCAGCACCTTGGTGGTCAGCAGTTCCAGCGTGCGCATCGCCGCTTTTTGCGGCACCAACTCGTTATAGATGTAGGCCCAGAAATATTCTGCGGGCAGATCCTTGAACAGCCGCTCCAGTTTGCGCGACACCGTATCCGGGCTGCCGCAGATCGTCAGTCCGCGATCGCACATGGACTCGAATGTGTTGGGCACGTCCTTGTAGTTTTCGCCGGGCCGGGCGATCGCGGCGTTGAAGCCGAACGGCTCGAAAAACTTGGTCCAGATGAAGCAGCCGGCCTCGCGTGCGATCGCAATCGCCTCCTCGTCGGTATCTGCAACCACCATTTCGCGGGTTATGCCGATGCCCTGGCCGAAGCTGAACTTCTTGCCCGCCTGCGCGGCGCCATCCTGACAGGCCTTGAATTGCCCGGTGCAGATTTCCTTGTCGCACACGATCGTGATCGGCACCACATTGTGCTGCGACGCCCACCTTACCGAAGACTCCGAAAAACTGAAGGGCTGGAACAGCGGCGGATGTGGCTTCTGATAGGTCTCCGGCACCGTTCCTATCTCCACCAGCATGCCCTTGTCATCGACGCCGCGGCCGTACTTGCGCGTGACCTCGTGCGCGGGCCAGAAAACGCCGGGCGGCGGTATCTGCCAATGCTTGCCGTGATGGCTGAAGGTCGGGTTGGTCCAGGCCTTCATGATGATATCGAAGTGCTCTTCGTAGAGCTCTTTCTTGAGTTTCTCGTAACCCTCGGGATCGGTCGCATTGTCGGCGAGTCCGGTGTAGTGCTGGCCCAGCGTATTGACCCATCGCGGTTGGTAACCGCGCGCGAATCCGGCGAACGCCCTGCCCTTGGTCACCTGGTCGAGAATCGCGACATCCTCGGCAATGCGAAGCGGATTGTGGCACGGGAGGACCAGCCCAAGTTGCCCGACCCGCAGCCGTTTGGTCTGCATTCCCAGGAACATGTCGAGCAGAATCGGATTGGTGGAAACCTCTTCACCCTCGATATGGAAATGATGCTCGGTGAAGGCGACGCCGTAGTAGCCGTGCTCGTCGAGGTAACGGGCCTGCTCGGCCAGATTGCCGAGCATCCGCTGGTAAAGGTCGGTGCGCCTACCCGCCATCCCCGCGCTTATCTCAGTCTTGTTGCCGATGCTCGGCAGATAAAATACTCCAACTTCCATTTCACCACCTCGTAAGGGACAGGCTCCCGCGTCCTGATTGGTCAGACTCTAGCTCAAATTGCCCGGCGCCGAAAAGCATCGCTGGCCTGGCAGGCAAGACTCGATGTATCGTTTCGGCAGGTTCCGGATTGCGGCAGCGCAACTCGCTGCGCGCGCGGCAAGGAGGCTTCAGATGTCGATACGGCTTCGCCAGATTTGCCTGGTAGCGGAAAAGCTCGAACCGGTAATCGATGACTTCAAGGCCATCTTCGCCATCGACGTCTGCTTTGTAGACCCGGCGGTAGCGGCCTTTGGGCTGAAAAACTCGCTGATGCCGATTTGCGGTAATTTCCTCGAAGTGGTCGCGCCGGTTAAAGAGAACACGGCCGCCGGACGCTATCTGAAGCGCCGCAACGGAGACGGTGGCTACATGGTGATTTGCCAGTGCGACACGCACGAGACGCAACTCGCGCGCAAAGCCCGCGCCGCCGCGCTCAACGTGCGCATCGCGTGGGAGCACGAGGGCAAATCGTTTCACGGCATGCAACTGCATCCCGCCGACACTGGCGGCGCCTTCTTCGAGATCGATTGGGACGCGAAGGGCGAGCCCGAGGGCCATTGGACACCCGCCGACGGTAGCGAATGGGTCAGCATGATGCATACCGACGTCGTCAAATATTACAGCGCGGTCGAGCTGCAATCAGCCGACCCGCACGCCCTGGCGGAACGCTGGAGCAGTATCGTCGAGCTCCCACTGCGCAAGGATTCGCGAGGTCGTCTTGAACTGCCTCTAGAGAACGCGAGCGTGCGCTTCGTCGAAGCGATAGACGGCCGCGGCGAGGGTCTGGGCGCTCTCGACATCGTCGTCCCCGATCACACCCGTCTGTTGGAGGCGGCAGCCCAGCGCGGACGAAAAGTCAGTGAAGACCAGGTGATGATCTGCGGCGTACGGTTCAACCTACTTTAGTCTCTGGGTCGTCCATCCAACGCTGCTTGCAGCGCAAGCACAGGTAATCGGCATAAATAGCTTTTCTTTTTTTCCAGTTGCAGTCGGCGGCCATTGGCTTCATAAATGATTTAGAGATGTATACCCGTCATTTCTCAAAATAAGTGTAACTACAACTCTAAATCTGCGATCAGCTTGCCATAAGACGCTTGGAAGAATAGCTACTATCTAGCCTGCACGGCTTCTCTCCGTGGCACGAAGCTAGCGTTGTGACCGGGGCGGATGACCCTTTTTTGGCTTCCGCCGCAGGAGGCCACGATGCTCAGCAGGTCCAGCAGATCCACGATTCTTCTCTCCTCGCTGGGGCTGGGTGTCTGCCTGCTAGGGACCAGCGGATGCTTTATAACGAGCATTGGAATGGAAAGGCCCTCGGTTCGTGCGCAGACCGACTTTGGGCCTCCCCAGACGCTGCGAGTCTGCGCGATGCTCGACGATGGAATCAGCCAGCGCGACGCCCAGGCGACGCTCGAGGATTATTGGAACCAGAACGAAGCGTCTGAGTACAATCTGTCCGTCAAACTGGTCTCATACACGAGCCTGTCGCGCCCGATGAGCGAATTCTTCCACTGGCAGATCGCCAGCAAAATAGCGATGCGGCGAATCCCGCCCGGGTGCGACCGCGCCATGTACTTCGTCAATCGCAATGTGCTCGACGTGCTGTGGTCGGTGCCCGAGGCCTACGGTGCTCCCGAAGTGCTCGGCGAAGTAGACGATTACACGATGACGCGCGGGTATGTGATCGACCGAATTGCAAGCCTGAACCAGGTACTGATGAGTCCGTGGTTCTCACCTTCCAAGGTCGCGCGTCACGAGACCTACCATATGCTCGGATGCGGTCATGGCCTGATGATGGATCAGTGCTACAAACATATCGCCGAAGCCAAATGGATCGAGAATCGGTTGATTGGTCGGGGCTGTTACGAAAAGGCGGGTCTCGAACCGTTTTTTCCGGCCTTCTCGCATGCCGGCAAGGGCCCCATCCTGCTGACACATGCGCAAGGCGACTGCGTCCTGGGACTGGAGAAGGATCGGTCGTTTAACAGTTTTGTCGAGTGCGCGCGCCTGGCCGGTCTGCCGGTCGATGAAAAGGGCGTGGTGCAAGCGGCCGCGGCGGAAACGTGGATGAACACGACAGTCGCGCAAGCAAATCGTGAGACTACTCAACCGGTCATCGCGCTCGGGGTTGGCCAAGCTGCGGCTGCGCACTGATTTGTTCCGTCCGGCGTGCTTTTTCAGCTACCGCCCGGGCCATTTCGGATTATTTATCGCAAGCGCGTCGGCCAACGACTTGCGCACGTGCGCCCGCAGGTTGGGGTCATTCGAGTCGAGAGCACCATTGCGAATTAGTTCGGACAATTCCCGGCTGAGAGTTTCGCTGTCCCCATCGTGACCGACCAGCGCGCGTAGACGCTCGCGTTCGTCCTCGGACTGCGCCTCCCGCAACTCGAGTTCCCGCCTGACAATGTTCAGCACATTTGCCGTGACCCGGGTCTTGAAGCGATGGTATCCGGTCAGGCTCGGAAGCAGATCTTCTTCGAGATATTTCACCGCCGCGGTCAGAAGAATGGGTGCGCTTGGCATACTCTGCGGCATATCATTTCCTCAAATTGCGTCCTGACTTAATTGCTGAGCTATTCGCGGTTTTCGATCAGATTGAAAAAATCCCAGAGCGGCTCTTCTATACGCCTTCCGATTGCACAACGTTCGACACCGACTTCTTCCACGCCTCGCGTTCCAAGGAGCAGGCAATCGACCGCCCACTTGACGTTGCCGAACGCCTCCCAAAATCTGACGTGCCCGGGATCGACGGGATGGCCACTCGCCTTCTCATATGCGGCGAAAAGGTCCTCGCGCGAGCCGAATCCACCGACTGGGCCCGCGCCGCCGAAACGCCAGGTCCTGATGCATAGCCATCCGAGATCCTGCATCGGATCACCGCGTTGCGCGAGTTCCCAATCGAGGATGCAGCGAATGCCGTCCTCGCCCACGATCAAATTTCCCATGCGAAAGTCGCCGTGCAAAACGGCCAGGCGCTGATTGCGCGGCACGTTCTCGGCCGCCCATCGCAGTGCCAGGTCGAGCCCGGGCAATTTGAAGCCGTAATGATCGACGACCTCGCGATGCGCCGCAACGTGTTCGGCGCCGTCCTGTTTCGTGAGAAACGGCGCCTCGGCCGAATCGATGCGATGGACGGCGGCGAGAATCTCGCCGCATTGCCGCGCCATCACGCGCCGCGCCGCCGCGAACCGCTCGTCGCGCGCAATTCGCGAGCCGAGGGTCTCTCCCGCAACGCGCTCAGTGATGTAACCTTCGCCGAGGAGGTCCGCAGGCTCCAGGATCGCGACGACCCGCGGCGCCGGTGCGCCGACGCGGTCGGCCGCGATCATCAGGCGCGCCTGCTCGGCGGGAGCTATTTGCGGCATCATCCCGGCCACCGGATCGAGGCTCTGCGCACCGAGCTGAAGTATGTACTGCCGGCGCGATCCGACTGCATCGCCCGCGGCGTCGCTCGCGTCGAACGACATCGTGGTCCTATTGGCGCCGCCGGTCAGCCGCCGCAGGTCATGCACTTTTGCCTGCTTGCCCGTGTGGCGCGCGAGAGCGGCTTCGAGCCGAACCGCAAAGTCGTCCAGATTCAGAAAATCGTCATCGCTCATGCAGCAAGTCCGCAGGGCCGGCGCCGCTTATTCAGTCGCGCGCCCGGCTTCCGAAGCCGAACATCACCTGGGCGACGCGCCGTATCTGTATCTCTTCCGCGCCTTCGGTAATTCGATACCGCCGGTGATGCCGATAGATGTGCTCGAACGGCTTGTGACGCGAATAGCCCATGCCCCCGTGGATTTGCATCGCGCGATCGGCGGCCTCACAGACCAGGCGGTTCGCGCGATAGTTGCACATCGCAACCTTGTCTGACAGCTTCTCTGCGACCTCGGGCTTGGACATGCGATCCATTTCCCACGCGGTCTTGTGAATCAGTGCGCGGAGCATCGCGGCCTCGGTCTGATGCTCGACCAGCGGCCACTGGATGGCCTGATTGGTGGCAAGCGGCCGGCCGAACGGCTTGCGCTCCTTCGCGTACCTGACGCTTTCGTCGATGCAATATTGCGCGGCGCCCAGCGAGGACGCCGCTTGCCGGATACGATTCTCATGGACGAAATGCTGCGCGACTTCGAGACCGTTCTCAGGATCGCCAAGCGTCGCGTCGCCCGGAACATATACGTCCGTGAGCGAGATTCGCGGATGGTCGGTCGGCATGTTGAAGGTCCAGAGATATTCCTCGATTTTGAAACCCTCGCTCTTCACCGGAACGATAAAGCAGGCGATGCCCTTGGCGCCGCCGTCGCGCCCGCTGGTTCGCGCGAACACGAAGTCATGGGTCGCGACGTGCAGCCCCGTGTTCCAGATTTTCGCGCCATTGATACGCCAGCCGTCACCGTCGCGCACGGCGCGCGTCTCCATCCAAGTGGCGTCGGAGCCGTGATTCGGCTCGGTCAAGCCGAACGCGACGCTGATCGAGCCATCGAGAATTCCCGGGATGAACGTGTCCTTCTGTTCCGCGGTGCCGAAGTCGCGGAACATCAGGACCGTCGGCAGGTTGCCGACGATCGAGCTTTCGTTCTGAAGATCGTTGTGGAGGCCCAGGCCCTTGGCCGCGAGATGCTCCCGTATGATCGCCATAGCGAGGTTGGAGCCGTCCTTGCCTCCGTATTCCCGGGGCAGCGCAAAGCGATAGTGCCCGGCCCGGTCGGCGCGCCGCCGCATCTCGGCCAGCAAGTCCTCCCACTCATGGCGCGGCAGGCCGCCCCGCTCGAAGTCCGTGCGGGCCCATTCGCGGCGATGGTCGAAGAAGCGGACGTTGTCGTTCTCGCGTTCGAGCGGCTTGATTTCGCGTTCGATGAACCGGTCCAGTTCGACAAGGTACGCGGCAATTTCGGCGGGTATTTCGAAATCCAACGGCGGCGCTCCTGTAGCAATTTTACCGCGGCGCGCCGCCGTTCTCGTAGTCACCAGCCAGACGCCCGGGTATCGCCCAGACTACGCAAACCGGGCGCCGTCTAACAAACCTCGCGCACTAGCCAGCCGGCCTCCCCGCGTGTTTCCAGCAGCGATCCGACGCCTCCTTTCCGGTGGCATTTCGGAATGAAGGGAGTATTATCCGCGAAGACCGTTCAAGCACTCGTTGGAGGCAAATCGCGATGAAGTTCATGTACTTTTTTCTCCCCAGCATCCCGGCAACGCTCGAGGAGCGGCGCGCTCTACGCCCCATCGCGAACCGCACGGACCGATGGCAGCGGATGATTGAAGAGGTGGTGGAAATCGCTCAACTTGCGGAGGAAGTGGGCTTCGACGCGGTGTGCTTCCCTGAGCATCATCTTCACAGCGAGGGACTGGAGATGGGCAGCCTGCCGGTCCTCACGCAGCACGTGATTCAAAACACCAAGCGCATCAAGGTCGGCCCCATCGGCTACGTTCTGCCGGGATGGAACCCGTTGCGCCTGGCGCTCGAAATTGCGTGGCTTGATCAGTTGACTAAGGGCAGGACCTTCGTGGGCTTCGCGCGCGGTTACCAGGCGCGCTGGCTCAACCAGATGGCGCAGAAGATCCACGTGACCGCGACCGCCAGCGATAAGAGCGAAACCGACCGTATCAACCGCGAGGCCTTCGAAGAGGTTTTCCGGTTTCTCAAGCTGGCGTGGGGCGACGAGCCTTTCCGCTTCAAGGGCAAGTACTACGAATATCCCTCGCCGCAAGAGGGTATTCAGTGGCCGCCGCATGAATGGACCCGCAAGTACGGCTTCCCCGGCGAGGTCGACGAACAGGGGCGCATCCAGAAAATCAACGTCGTGCCGAAGCCGTATCAGAAGCCGCATCCTCCTCTGTTCCAGGCTTTTTCGATCAGCGAAGAGACGGTGCGTTGGTGCGCGCGCGAGGGAATCACGCCAACCATCCTGATCTCGCAGCCGCCGCAGCTCCGCAAACTGGTCGAGGCATACCAGGAGGAGGGGAAAAAGGCTGGCCGGCAACTGAAGCTGGGCGAGAGCGTCGGGGTGCTGCGCGCCGTGTACCTGGCGGACAATCATGCGAAAGCCCAGAAGCTCGCGGAGGAAGGAGTAGTCGGAACTGCTTTCCGCGAATTCTTCTACCATTTCGGCTTCTTCGAAGCGTGGCGCGAGCCTGAAGACGACGTCAAATACGGCAAGAAGATGCTGCCGGCCGAAGAAGCGACCATCGCGCGCATGGAGCGGGCGGATTTCGCTTACCTGGGCAGCGTCGAAGACGTGCGGCGCAGTATGGACGCGCTGGTCGAGAACGCCCATCCGGAATGGTTCGTCTGGCAAGGCGACCAGGGATTGCTGCCGCTCGCGGAGTCGAGACGACAGGTCGAAGTTTTCGGCAAGGAGCTGTTACCGCGGTACAAGTGACCGGCTCGCGGACGGCGCGCGCCTATCGCAGATGCGGCAGAACCTCCTCGCCGAAGAGCTGGAGGCATTGCATTGTCTCGGAGCGGCGCGGGCCGAGCGGGACGCGGCTCCGGATGATTAGGTAGTCGGCGCCGAGCGCGTCGCACCAGTATTTGGCGCGCTCGACGCAGGTCGCGGGATCGCCTAGCACCAGGAACTTGCGCATCTTCGCGACGGTGAAATCGGCTTCGCTCTGGAACTCCGGATTCGGCGTCAACAGACCGTAGCGATAGTAGTAAAGCATGTCCTGCACCCACAGCTCGCCGAAGGTGCGCTCCGCTTCCTCCTGCGTCCTCGCGACCCATCCGTCGCGCATCAGGACAACCATTGCGCGCCGGCCATGCTTCGCGGCTTCTTCGCGATAGAGGTCGGCCTGTGCCCGCAGCGTTTCGTACGAATCCCAGAACGGCAGAATCGCCCAGGCGTCGCCCAGACGCCCGGCACGTTTGATCGCTTCCGGATAGGCTGCGCCGATCCAGAGCGGCGGGCCGCCACTTTGATACGGCTTGGGCGAGAGCATTACGTTGTCGAAGTGATAGCGCTTGCCGTGGAACGAATACTTGCCGGTACTCGACCAGGCGCCGCGAAGAATTTCGAGCGACTCCTCGAAACGCGAGAAGCGCTGCTTGTGCGGTTCGCCAAACAGATTGAAGTAGTCGGGATGGTAGCCCATTCCCACGCCGAGCCTGACCCGCCCGCGCGAGAGGTTATCGACCATCGCCACGTCTTCGGCGAGATGCATCGGATTGTACAACGGCGGCTGCAACACCATCGTGCCGAGATCGACCCGTTTGGTGCGTGCGGCCAGGGCGGCCATGATGATCAGCGGTGGCGGAAACAGACACTCGGTGCGGGCGTGACGTTCCGGAAAAAACACGCCGTCGAAGCCGCTACGCTCGGCCTGCTCTCCTTCTTGGAGCAACTGCTCGGCGAAATCGGCGACCGTCTCGCGCGAGGGAAGCGGCTGGTCATAGGCGCCGTTGTGCGTATCGGGCATGTATCCGATCTTCATGAGAACCTCCGTTGGAAAATCTGCTACTACCAGATTCCCGGCACCAACCGGTAGCGTACCGCGTCCGTATAAGCCGAGTATCCCGTGAGATTTTCCTTCAGAAAACGATCTTCGGCGACCGTGCGGCGCACGAGCAAAGGTATGCACGCAATCGCGGGCAACATCGAAAGCCAAGAGCCCAGGGCGACTCCGCTCGACAAGCAAAGCAGCAATCCAGCGATGTAGCCGGGGTGCCTGACCCAACGGTAGGGACCGCCGGTTACCAACTCATGCCCGCGGTCCTCCTGCAAGCGCACCACGGTGGAAAAGAAGCGATTGACCCGCATCGCCCAGATCATCAACGCGAGCGCCGCAGCGAAAATCGTCAGCCCGAGAACCTGAAGACCTTGCGGCACGGAATCTGACCAATTCAATCGGCCAACATCAAGGCCGGCGATAGACCAATGCGCCATCGGCGGGGCGAGCAGCGCATAATACCGGAATTTCAGCGGTTCTCCGCCGGGCCTTACACGCTCCTGCAAAAGCTCCGGGTCAATAAGCAATGCGGCAACCGAGAAGCCCGCGACACAAACGAACAGATATTCCCAGAAGGCGGCGATATCCGCTCGGCCCGCGCATCCGAAGAGCAGCAACGCGATAAGCGCGCAAAACCCCAGAGCCTGCAATAGCCAGAAAATCTTCGACGAAGAAAGGACTTCCCTTTCAGGCGTGCGATCCCTGATCAACAGTTTTTCCTGCAGTGTTTAGCGAAAGCCCGGCGCTCGCGTGGACGCGCCAGGCTCTCACTGAGTCCTATGCTGTGGAATCTTCTTTGCGCGAATCGACCAGCGCGGCTCTTTAGCGTCCGGCTGCAGCAAGTCCTTCGGGTCTGATTGCGGCTTTGGCGGCAGCTTCGCCGTTGGCGTCACGATGGTTTGCGCGTTCGCGCTTCGTCGCTTCGCCGTCGATCGCTTTCGATTGGGAATCGAGGACTACCCCGTACTTGTCACGCGCATCCGCAGGCGTCACGTAGCCGTCGAGAAGATCCTCCAGCACCCGCGCCGGTTCGCGCAGCATCGGGTCGCCCCAACCGCCGCCACCGGTGGTGAGCACTTCGAATCGATCGCCCGCTTCCAGGCGCTTGCCGCGCAGCGGATTGTGCCATTCACCGTCAGGCGAGATGCCGCCGATGACGTCGAGCTTGCCGTCCACGGTCAGCCGCGCTATCCGCTGCGCCACGCTATCGCCGCCGCCCGCGACTCCGGGGGTGCCGGTCCGGGTGCGCGAGGTCTCGATCGAGACCTCCGAGGAGCCAAGCATCGTGATCACCATCCGCGAACCGAGTCCGCCGCGGTTGCGGCCCGCGCCGGCGGAATCGGCGCGCAGATCAAAAGCTTCGTAGCGGATCGGAAAGAGCAGTTCCGCGACCTCGGCCGAAAGGTTCGCGCAGTTGCCCAGCGGATCCTGGGTCACGTTCATGCCGTCGTGGCGCGGAGTGCCGCCCCATCCGCCCGCCGGCAGATCCGAGAACACGAAATTCTCTCCGCTCGTGGGATCCTTGACTGAACACACGAACCAGTTGCATTCGGCAAAAGTTGGCGCCACCGCGCGATCGGGAATCGCATCGGAGAGCGCCTTCCAGATGGCCGCTGTGATTTTGGAAGAGGTGAGAGTGGTGCAGCCGATCGTCGGTGAGGGCCACTTTGCGTTGAGCCAGCTCTGCTCGGGCAGCCGAATCTCGATCGGACGGAAGCTGCCCGCGTTGGCCGGCGCGTCGGGGGAGAGAAAAAACTTCAGCGAGTAATAGACCGCCGAATAGGTATTAGCCATCGGCGAATTTATCCCGCCCGCAACTGGCCGGTCGCTGCCTTCGAAATCCACCACGATCCGGTCGTCCTCAACCTTGAGCGTGACCTCGACTCGCACCGGCTCGTCGCTGATGCCGTCGGTGTCGGCGAAGTCGACCGCGTGGTAGGTGCCGTTGGGAATCTCGCGAATCGCATTGCGAGTGAGGCGCTCCGTGTAGTCGAGCACCTCGCGCATTCCCTGGCGCACGGTTTCCATCCCATAGCGCCCCGCGATCCGCTGCAGTTCCGCCTCGGCCACGCGCAGCGCCGCGAGATGGGCTTGCAGGTCGCCCTTGATGTATTGAGGAGTGCGCGTGTTGGCGACGATGATCCGCAGCAGGTCGTCGTTGATGCGATAGTTCTCGTACATGCGGAGCGGCGGCAGCCGCAGACCTTCGCCGGCGATATGAGTTCCGAAAGCCTGGCCGCCGGCCGCGCCGCCGCCGACGTCGGTCCAATGGCCGCGCGAAACGGCGAAGCCCATAATGTCGCCTTCGAAAAAGATCGGCATCGTGAAGGTCATGTCATTCAGATGCGTACCGCCATCATAGGGATCGTTGAGCAGGAAGATGTCGCCGGGGCGGAGGCTCTCAAAGCCGAAATGGTTTACGGAAGCCTGCGCCGAAAAATGCATCGCCGCGATGTGCACCGGGCAATTCGCGGTCTGGCCGAGCAGCTCGAGCCGTTCGTTGTAGATGGCGTTCGAGAAATCGACCATGTCGTACATGATCGGCGAGAAGGCGGCCTTCTGCAGCACCGTGCTCATCCGGCCGCAAACGTACTCGAAGGAGCTGCGCAGTACTTCGAAGGTCACCGGGTCAAGCCGCTTGCCATTTTCACTCGAGGTATTCATCAGCACTCCCTCAGACCGTTATGGACAGATTGCCCTCCGCGTCCACCATCGCCGAACTTGCGGGGGCGAGCGTGGTACACGAATGTTCGTGCTCGATTATCGCGGGCCCTTGGATCTTGTGCCCCGGACGCAAGGCCGCAGCATCGTAGAGCGCGGTCCGGATGGCCTTGCCGTCGAAAATAACATCGCGCTCGCCCTTGATCACATTTCCAGTATCGCGCTTTCGGGCGCCGGCGGGAACCGGCTGCGAGTCGCGCGTTCCGTGTCCCGCCACCACTCCCACCGCGGTCACGCCCAGGCTGACGAAGGCGGGCTCGAACTCCTCCGAGGCGACGCCGTATTCGCGCAGATGGGACTTGTGGAAATTGGCCCTCACCTCGTCGAGCGCCGACCCGATGAGGTCCGGAATCGGCGTCAGGACTTCGTAGCTCTGACCGACGTAGCGCATCTGCGCGGTGCGCTTGAGCCGGATCGCGGTGAGCGCGATACCTTCGCGCGATAAAAGCGCGCGGCCCTCTTCCTCGAGCGCGCGGTACCGCTGCTCGAGCTGGCCGGGGTCGGTATCGGCGACCGGCGAGTAGAAAAAGCGCTCGAGGTCGTGCCGCAAATCCATCCGGGTGGCCCCATAGGCCGACGCGACGCCGGCATACGCGGGAACGATTACGACCGGAATTCCCAGCGAGCGCGCGATCCAGCAGGCATGCATCGCTCCCGCGCCGCCCGAGCTGGCAAGCGCGAAATCACGCGGGTCGCGTCCGCGCTCGGCCAGGGCCAGACGAATCGCCTGCGCCATGTTCTCGGTGCAGATCGAAACGATACCTTCGGCCGCCGCGATAGGCTCCAATCCCACTTGCTTGCCGATTTCGGCGACGGCGCGATGTGCGGCCTCGCGGTCGAGAATCATCTTGCCGCCAAGCGTCGGCTCCAGCCGTCCGAGCAGCAGGTTGGCATCGGTGACGGTCGCTTGTTTGGCGCCTTTGCCATAACAGGCGGGACCGGGATCGGATCCGGCGCTCCGCGGTCCGACCCGCAACGATCCGCCGTCGTCGATCCAGGCGATCGAGCCGCCGCCGGCGCCGATGCTCCTGATGTCGAGCATCGGCGTAATGATCGGCATCTCCCAGCGCAACTCGTAGGAGTTGGTGATGAGCCCTTCGCCGTCCTCGACCACTGCGACGTCGAACGACGTGCCGCCCATGTCGGTATGGATGATTTTCGCGGCCTCGCGCATCGAGCGCGAGAGCGCACTGGCGTAGGCCACGCCGCCAGCCGGCCCCGATTCGATTAGCTCCTCGGGCCGCTCGATCGCGGAGGCGACGCCCATCACGCCGCCATTGGACTTGATGATGAGCAGCGAGCCCTTGAAGCCCCATTGGGCGAGTTCGTGCGCGAGGTCCTGGAGATAACCGGCCATCACCGGCAGTAAAACGGCGCGGACGACCGTGGTCATGAAGCGGCCGAGCTCGCGAAACTGTGGGCGGGTCTCGCTTGAAATGGCGACGCGGAATATGCGGCGCGGCTTCGTTTATCAGTTCGCGCACTCGCCGTTCGTGGCGGCCGTCGACGTAGGCGTTGATGAAGCAAACAGCGATCGTTTCGGCGCCCGCCGCTAGCGCGATTGTAATCACCTCGCGCGCCGCCGCTTCGTCCAGCGGGCGGACTATTTCGCCCTGCGCGGACATCCGCTCGTTCAGCGCCAGACGCAGGCGGCGCGGAATGAGCGGCCGCTCCTTCACCTGGTACGGATCGTAAAGGCGCTCGCGGCGCTGACGGCCAATCTCGATCGTGTCGCGAAAACCTTCGGTGGTGATCATCGCCGCGGTCGGAAAATTGCGCTCGATTAGCGCATTGGTGGCGGTCGTGCTGCCGTGAACGATTTCCGCGACTTCGCCTGGATTAATGCCGGTTTGCTTGAGCGCGCCGAGCACGCTTTCGACCAGCCGATGCTTGGTGCCGAGAACCTTGGCCGTGCGAGTTTCGCCGCTCTCTTCACTGACCGCGAAGAGGTCGGTAAAAGTTCCGCCTACGTCTATTCCGATTCGCCAGGACACGCGCCGATGCTAGCGGTCCACTCAAACGAGGTCAAAGGAATCGCCTCTCAGGCCGACGACCAACGGACCGACGGTCACTTCCACGGCATGCACGCTGGTGCTTTCCCCCATGTCGGATTTGCGCCCGGGGTTCAGCACGTTCACGTTGCTCTGTCCGGGTTCCTGCTTGGGCCAGCGGCCCTTGTGCGACAGCACGACGCCGCGCGGCAGGTTCTCGGTCAAGGTGACGCGCATCACCAGTCGGCCGGTTTCGTTCGCCACCATCGCCTGGTCGCCCTCGGCGAGGCCGCGCGCCGGCAGCGTCCGCCGGATGCATCGCGATCGCGGCGGGACCCACGTGGGCGGCTATTTTAGCCACGTTCGAAAAGCTGTCGTTCAGGCTCCACGCTGAAGATGGCGAGAGCAATCGCAACCGTTCCCGGGCCGGCCTGGGATCGGCGAGCGGCAGCGGAAGGCGTGGATGGCCGTCGGCGGCGGCGCTCGCGGAGGCGATTTCGATCCGTCCGCTGGGCGTGGGGAAGGTCAGATCGCGAAACTGGATCGCCGGCTCGGCGGGAACATGCACGGGCGCTCGTGCGGCGAACGCGCGGAAATCCTCCTCGAGGTTTGCGCGCTTCAAAAGCGTAGCAATGATTTCGGAATCGCTCTCGTGCAGTTCGGGATCGCTGAAGTCCATCGCGCGGGCCAGACGACGAAATATTTCCGAATTGGGCAGCGCCTCGCCCATCGGTTCCGCTGCCTTGACCTGCGCCGAAAGCGTCAGATGAAAGTAGCTTGCAACGAGATCGTCGAATTCCAGGAAGCTCGCCGCCGGTAGCACGAAGTCTGCAAAGTCGGTGGTGTCGGTCGGGAACAAATCCAACACGACGGTCATCAAGTCCTCGCGCATCAGCGCCTTGCGCAAACGCTCCTGCTGGGGGTTGGATGCCGCGATATTGATGTTCCAGCACATCAAGGCCTGCGCCCGTGCTGGATCTTCAAGCGTGGCGGCAAGGTCCATCTGACTGATTGACGGCACCGCGCCCTTAGCGAGATGCGGCGCTGTCAGATATTCAGCGTCGATCCCGCGTTGCGCCAGGTCGAAATTAAGGTAGACGAAACCTGCGCCGGGTTTGCCGATATTGCCGGTGACCGCCGGAAGAATCGAGCACGCGCGCATCACGTTGCCGCCGGTCGGCTGACGCTGGAGCGCCTGCCCCATCCATAACAGCGACGGTCCGCGGCCATAGAGACGCGCCGTCTCCTCGATCAGGCGGGCGGGCACACCGGTCGCGGCCTCGCCCCATTGCGGCGTACATTGCGCGAGCGTCGGTTCGAGCTCGTCCCATCCGACCGTGTGCCGGCTGACGAAATCGCGATCGACCAGACCCTCGCGCCGGATGACGTGAAGCATCGAAAAGGCCAGCGCCGCGTCGCTTCCGGGGAACGGTTGCAGATGGAGGTCCGCGGCCTCGGCCGCCGCCGTGCGGACCGGATCGATCACGACCACCTTGCCCGGAAGCTTCGCGATCCAGTGCTCCTGTACGTGCGGTCCCGAAGCGGCGGGATTCGCGCCCCATACGAGAATGCAGGCGGCATCGTCGCCGGTGCGCGGATCGAAGCCGCTCACCGAAGTGCCATAGACGTAGTGCAAGGCGACGTGCCCGGCCATGTTGCAAATCGTGTCGGGGCTGACCTCGGTCGCGCCGAGCCGGGTGAAGAAACGCGTCGGAAAGAGGTAGGCGATGAGCGAGATGGTGCCGCTGTAGTGCGTATTTAGAATCGCTTGGGGTCCCGGGCTCGCGACGATTCGCTTGAGCCGATCGGCGATCGCACCCAGCGCATCGTCCCAGGACACCGGCTCGAAATGGCCTTCGCCCTTGCGGCCGATCCGGCGCAACGGCCGGGTCAGGCGCACGCTCGGGTCGATCCATTCGTTGTTGTAGCCGATCGAGCATTTTGCGCAGAGCTGGCCCTGGCTTACGAAATGCGCGGGGTCGCCGCGCACCGATTCGATCGCGCCGTTGCGCTTGTGAACGCTCACCCCGCAGGTGTCGTAGCAATCGCGCGGGCAGGTGGTGCGGACGATTTCTTCGAGGCCACTCATCACTGACGCTCCTCCCTCAGTTCAACGTATCGCCTTCGGGCTGCGCGACTGGTGGCGGGAGCTTTCCGCCGGCGAATTCGGAAATGCCTTTAAGCCGGAAAAGGATCCAGACCAAACCGACTATCACATACGCCAGAAATGTGTAGGGGAAGGCGCGGTACGGCCACGCGGGAACTGGATACACGCTGCCGACCGCGGGAAACAGCAGCAGCAGGGCCGCCGCGCCCGCAAGTGCGTAGTCGCGGCCGCGAACGATGCCCTCGCGTTTAAGATATGCAGGCGCCGCGACCGAGACCAGGAAATATGCGCCGATGAATCCGAATGCGGTCAGGGTGCCCGCGTAACCGACCACATCGAATGGCTGCGTCCCCGGTACGAGCAACATTGCGGCCGGCACGGCGAAGAGCATCGCGGCCATGATCGTAACCGCGACGTAAGGTGTTTCGTGGACGCTATGCGCGGCGCCCACAGACGAATGAAGGATGCCGTGGCGGCTCAGCGAGTACAGAATCCGCGCGCCTGAATTGAGACACGCGAGGCCGCCCGAGAAGCAGCTCACGACCACCGCCAGCGACAACGGCACGACCATCGCGGGCATCCCCACGATCTGAGCCAGGATGTTGAGGGGTGTGTCGACCTTATCGAGCGGCGTCTTGTAACCGACGAAACCCAGTATTTCGGTGTAAGATACCAGCACGAAAAAAAGACCGGTCAGCACCAGGTTTACGATCAGCACGCGTGGAATCGTGACCAGCGGATCCTTAGCCTCTTCGCCAAACGCAGTGGCGTTCTCGAAGCCTACCAGGCTGAAGACCGCGATATTCACCCCCATCGCGATCCCGGAGAGTGACGCTCCCTTTAGATGAAGCTGCGCAGTGTCCAGTGCGAGCTTATGCCTGGATAACACCAGGGCGCAGAGAATCAGGATCATCGCGATCGACAGGGCTTCGAGTAACAGCATCACCAGGCTCGAAATCTGGATGTCTTCATAAGCGAGGAACCAGATTACGCCGCACAGGATCGCGAACATCAGTATGTTCGGGACATGAACCCCGAGCATCCCTAGCAGCGCGTTGCCGAAGATCGCGAAACCGGCCACCCCGGCAATTCCGTCGAATAGATAGGCCCACACCAGGCACCATCCCGAGATACCGCCGGCCGTCGCTCCAAGCCCCATCACCGTGTAGGCGTGCATCGAACCGGTCGCGGCCGAGCGGCGCGCGAATTGATTCAGGTTCAAGGTCACGAACAGCAGCATCACCGTGCCGAACAGGTAAGCGAGCCAGCTCCCGTTGCCGGCGTTGGCGTACATCAACGGAACGATCAGCGCGGCGACGATCGTCGGCCCGATGTTCGCAACCGAAATGGCCGAGAGCTCGGTAAAGTTGAGACATCCGGCTCGCAAAGCTCCCGCCGCTGCGGATTTTCTGGAGGAAGGTTCCATGAGACCGTACAAATCTAGTTTCGTGCGACGGCTCATGCAAAGGGCCACTTCGATGCGTGTTCTATAAATCCACCGCGGCTCTCTGCGAAGGAATGATCTTGGCGAAAAATGATCTTGGCGAGTAGGACTCGACCACTCGACAGAGAGCTACTAAAGTCGTGTTTCTTGAACGATGAGCGAGTTCATCAAAGATATCTCCGCGGAGAATGGGGCGCTGTTGGGCAAGTACATGCGCTACCCGTTCGCAGAAGGCAACTATAGCCTCGCGCTCGGGCTGGTGCCGATGGCCGAGGAGACCTGGCTCGACATCGACGAGCACTATGCGGCCGAGATGCGCGAAAAAGCGCGCCGCTTGCGGACGACTACGCGATGGTGTTCTGCGCGTTGCCAGGCAGCGAACGCGGCCAAGCCGAAGTACTGGAGATGCTGCTGGAGCACCTGGCGACTTACTATCCGAAGTTCTTTCGTATCTCGCGCGCCGCAGCATCTCGAAGCGCGGACGACGGTCTCGAGGCGGATACCCGGATCGAAAATCTCATCAATGGTGAAACCTGGCGCGTCGGCGACTTCAGTGCCGCTCCGCTCGATCTGGCGGGACGCCTGATCCAGGAAGACCTCTGCCTGATGAGCCCCGACGGCAAGGGCACCTACCTGCTCAGCGCCGGCTCGGTGTGCTTTCCGCTGCGCTGGGAGCTGACCGAAAAATTCGGGCTGCCGATGGCCGGGATTCATCATGCCGTTCCCGGCTACGATGAGAAACTCGCAGCACCGTCGGACCGTTACATGGTAGGGCTCAAAGCGCACAAGCCCTCGTGGCGATCCAACTGGAGCATCGTCGACGCTCCCGACCTCTATCTGAAACAGAGACGGTTCGCGCAGGGCCAGAACAGCGACATCACTGCGGAGAACGCGGGCCGCAAGTTGTGGATCAGATCGGAACGGCAGAGCCTGCGCAGATTGCCGCGCTCGGGCGACGTTCTGTTCACCATTCGAACCTACATCCGTCCGCTCTCCGTGTTGGAAGGCCTGCCGTCGGTGGCGCGCGGGTTGGCGCAAGCGCTGGACAAAGTGCCGGCCGAGATGCGCGGCTACAAGAATCAGCTTCCGATACGCGACGCGCTGCTCGGGTACTTAAGCCGTATCAGCGGCTGAGCCCGCGACCTGAGGCTTGTGCGGCGGCGCCCCGCGCGGCAACCATGGGGCGATGGCGCCCCGGCTTCACCAGTTCTACGCGATCGCTTTCGAAGAAAACCTCGTACTCAAGCAAGTTGCTGCGGTTTTCCCGCAGGCGAAAATTTCCGCCCATGAGCTATACGCGCCGATAGAGCCGGAAGGTGGCATTTTCGTCTTCCCCTTCGGCGCGGTGGTGTCCTACGACCTCCCGACCGAGCGCCGGGAAGCCGAGCTGGCGCGGCTCTTCAGCATGGGGCTGAAGCTTACGGCGCAGGTAATCCGTGAAGACTACTCGGTGCTCGAGGATCCCAGCTTCTCCACCGGTATCGTCGACGGCACGCTCCGAGTTAACCGCCTCACACCCGCGCGGGCAGGCATCGTCTCGCTAATCGTGGCGCAGAGCGCGGCCATGGAATACTACGAACGAATCGTCGACCGCCTTTTCACCCGCACCGCCACTTTCGTCGAGCGCCTGGAACGGCGTGGGACCGTGTCACTGCGCACGCGCCCGCTCCATCGTTTCATCGGCGAGGCGATCTCGACCCGCAGCGAAGTGCTCTCCGTTCTTCATCTCCTGGACAAGCCCGACGCGGCGTGGGACGACCCGGAAATGGATCGAATCTATGGCGATCTCCGGGCCGAGTTCGATCTGGTCGACCGCTACCGGGCGCTCGAGGTCAAGCTGCGCGGTGTGCAGGAAGCATTGGAGCTGCTGGCTGAAGTCGCGCGCGACGAGCGCGTGCTTTTGCTCGAGGTAATTGTCGTGATCCTGATCCTGCTCGAGGTCGTTATGCCGACGCTTGGTTACAGGTGACCGTCTTCGTATAGATAATTGCCGTTCTGGCATTTCTGCAGAATTTGTGAGACATGCGTTCGTTAAAGACGCGCATTTGCAAGAGCGTCAACGCCAATTCGAGGTGCTACGATGCCTACTGCGCCGCAAAATCCGCGACTGCGCTTTGGCCTTTGGGTCGATTTCCGCAATCCTCCGCAATGGCGCCGTCCCTACAAGGACCTTTACGCTGAAACCCTTGAATTGATCGCCTGGGGCGAGAGTATTGGTTACGACGACCTCTGGCTGAGCGAGCACCATTTCGTCGACGACGGCTACTCGCCAGCGATGATGCCCATCGCCGCGGCGGTCGCGATGAAGACCAAGAAAATCAGGATCGGCACGTCGGTAGTGCTGCTGCCCATGTACGATCCGGTGCGGCTGGCGGAGGACGGCGCCACGGTGGATATCCTGTCGGACGGGCGCTTCGAGTTAGGCGCCGGATTGGGCTATCGGGCCGGGGAATTCGAGGGGCTGGGGCTGAAATACAAGGAACGCGCCGGGCGGATGAACGAGGCGTTGGAGATCATTCGCCGCCTATGGGAGGGCGAGACGCTCACTTTTCACGGCAAGCACTTCCATATCGAAGGAGCGCGGGTCTCGCCCGAGCCAGTGCAGAAGCCGCGCCCGCCGATCTGGGTCGGCGGTTTCGCGGCAGGGGCGACCCGACGCGCGGCGCGCTACGGCGATGGCTACATTGCGATCAACGAGGTGCGGCCCGCCTATGACAACTACGTGGCCGAGCTACGCGCGCTGGGCAAGGATCCCGCGAGCGCGCACGTGATCGCCGGGCATGTATGGCTGGTGGTCGCGAACGATCCCGATAAAACCTGGCGCGAGCTGGCGCCGCACGTGCTCTACCAGATCAACCTATACGCGAAATGGATGGGCGATTCGGGACAGGATTTCTTTCCGCACATGAATTCGGTGGAAGAATTGCGCAAGAGCGGCCTGCTCAACGTGGCCACTCCCGAGCAGGCTATCGAACTTATTCGCGGCTACGCCTCGCGCATCCCGATCGAGCGCTATTATACCTGGACCCTGCCGCCGGGTTATCCGCCGAAAAAGATGTACGAGCACCTGGAGTTGTTTGCGAGCAAAGTGATGCCGCATTTTCGCGGCTGACGCGAGACGGCGCGTCGTAGCACTCGATGGGCGCAGTCCTATCGAACTGCCAGTAGCGCGATCGCGCGCAACAGCAAATCGCGCGGGCTAAAAGGCTTGGTGACGTAGTCGTCCGCCCCCATCGCCAGTCCGAGCGCTTTATCGGAAGGGTTCGACTTGGCGCTCACGACCATGATCGGCAGCTGTGCTGTGTCCGCGCGGGAGCGCAGCCGCTGGCAAACCTCGAGTCCGGGCATCCCGGGCAGCATCAGGTCCAGTATGACCAGGTCGGGCGCGAACGCGCGCAGTTTCTCCAGCGCCTCGGCTCCGTCGCTCGCCTCTTCGACTTCGAGGCCGGCCTGCGCAAGGCTATAGTTGATCAATTCCCGGATATCGTCTTCATCCTCGACCAGCAGGACCCTGGCCCGCACGGCCATTGTTACTTCCGCTTTTTCCGCCACCACCGCCACCTCCGGCGTGCCCGTGGAGCTCGGATCCTTGGAGAATCTTCGGTAACTCATAGGAAAGACAAAGCCCGTGAGCCGTCCGAGCACCTCGATTTCGTATGTAAGAGCCACATAGCGGCCTCGCTGCCTCCTTCAGCCAAACATCGAATCGATTATGGGAGTGTTCCGGCTTCATTAATGAACGGTTAAACCTCAATCCAAACAGGCGGTTAATTGCGGATTAGAAACACTCTGGCCATTGTCGAAGCTGTGGGTAACATTGATTACAGGGACATCTGACGATGGCATCGGCGGGATCGAAGAGCGCGGGCGAGACGAGCGGGCCCCGTTACGAATTCAGGATTTGGGCGGCGTCGCTCGCAGAGGTAAGTGAGCGGCTGGAAAAGCTCTGCGGGCCGCAGCCCACGCGGGAATCCCGCGAAACCTATATCTTGTCGGACGCGACTGACGACACCAACGCGAAAATCAGAGGCGGCGCGATGGACATCAAGGTTCTGCTGCGCACTGAGCAAAATCTCGAGCAGTGGAACCCTTACCTTAAGGCGGACTTTCCGATCGACACGGAGCTAATTGTGGAAAGGATTTTCCCGGCTCTGCGCGTCGAGCCGCTGGAAGTGCGATGGCAGCTTTTCACCGCCGAGGCGTTCGTGGCGACAGTCGTCAAACCGCATCCCCGTCTCGCCGCGGTGGAACTCGCAAAGGCACGGCGCCGATACGAGTTCGGCGGCTGCGCGGCGGAGTTCGTCGAGGTCGAGATTGAAGGCTCGGTGGTGCAGAGCGTCGCCGTCGAATCGATCGATGCGCGCGCCGTCCTGGATGCCATCGGCGAACTCGCGATTGGCGGCTACCCGAATATCAATTACGTGCGGCAGATCAAATCGATGCTCGGTCACGGCTGACGCGCGTTTACTCCAACGGCGGACGTTGGTTGCGCCACGGCCGCGCCTCTTCAAACGCTGCGGCGAGCGCGATAATACCGAGTTCGTCTGCGGGCCGGCCGACTATCTGCAATCCGATCGGCAGCCCCGATTTCGTGAATCCGTTCGGCAGCGAGAAGGCCGGTTGTCCGGTCGCGTTGAACGGAAACGTGAACTGGATAAATGGATAGAGCTGCTCGTCGAACTTCTCGGTCGGCATCCCCAGCCGCGGTGCTGCGCTGGGGAGCGTCGGCGCGAGCGTCGCGTCGTAGGGCGCCAACGCCTGCACGATCTCGCGCGAGGTGTTGTGCATCCGGGCCACCGCTCCCAAGTAGTCGGTGGCGGAGAGCCGCTTGCCGTACTCCCACGCCCGACGGACAACCGGATCCATCGCATCCGGGTCCTTGATTGGGACAGAGGCGAGGCCGGCGCTGATCGCGATCCGCGTGTAATCGGCGAGACGTTTTGCCGGGTCGACGTCGACCGGCTCAACGCTGTGACCCATCGCGCGAAAGACCTCGCACGCGCGCTCGAGCGCGCCGCGGATCTCGGGGTCAACCGGGCCGAGCGCGCTTTCCGCGATGAGTGCCAACCGAAGCCCTTGTGGCCGATCCGTCACGGCGCTCACGAACGGTTTGGCCGGCGGCGGCGCCCAGTACGGGTCGCCCAGGACCGGACCCGCCATCACGTCGAGCATCAATGCGGCGTCGCGCACCGAACGCGCGATCGGTCCCTCGGTCGCGAACCCGGCCCATCCCTCGCCCATCACCGGGGCAAAGCTGATGCGCCCGCGCGAGGGCTTCAGCCCTACCACTCCGCAACAGGCCGCGGGTATGCGAATCGAACCGCCGCCGTCAGTGCCTTCGGCCAGCGGACCCATCCCGGCCGCTACCTGCGCCGCGGCGCCGCCGCTGGAGCCGCCAGCGCTGAATTCGAGATTCCATGGATTATGCGCCGGCGGACATAGGCCGCCCTCGGTGGTCGGGCGGCCGCCGAGTTCGGGCGTGGTGGTTTTGCCGAGCAGGATTCCACCGGCATTTCGCAAGCGCACCGCCAACTCGGCGTCGGCGCGCGGGCGAAAATTCTCGTAGTTCTTCGAGCCCATCGTGGTCCGGATGTCACGGGTCCAGGTCAGGTCCTTGAGCGAGTAGGCGACGCCAAAGAGTGGCATCGCGGCCGCTTCGGCGGCGCTCGCCTGCTCCAGGCGCGTAGCGTCGGCAAGCGCGCGCTCGGCGGCAACTGTCATATATGCGCCAAGGGTGGGATTTAGCCGCTCGATGCGCGCCAGATAAAATTCCGCGACTTCGCGCGGGCGGATTTCTTTTTTGCGCACCAACTCGCGCAACTCGCAGGCTTCGATATAGGCGTCGAACATTTTTTTACCAACTTTCGCGGCGCGCTTTTTATGGCCGCCGCTTGGCGATTCGTTATCGCGCCGATTGACGGAACCATCTGGCGCAAGTCCCCGGGTCCGTACGCCTTTGTTAGTGCAAAATCCCGATTTCAACAACCATCGCGCCTTCGCTAGTGTGAGCGTCGACGATGCTGAGGAGCGCCATTCTATGGATTCACGTGCTCTGCGGCGCACTATGCGTAGCGGTCTGCCTGAGCTTCGTGCTGGCCGCCGGCGCTACGACCGGCGCCGAGCGCGCCGGGTTGGCGGCGCGCGTCGCGCCCGTGCTCAATCGGCTGAACCTGGCCGCGATCCTGATTCTGCCGCTGAGCGGGATCGCGAACTTCATCTACGTCGCGCGCGATCTTCACTTCAAGCTTCCCGCGGCTTTCGTGGAAGTGCTGGGCGCGAAGCTGCTTTTGCTGGGCGGGATGGCCATCGCGCTGGCGCTCGCATGGGGAGCGACGGCAAGGCTTGGTTCGAGGCGCCCGACGCCGGCGAACGGCGGCTCCTGGGGCTGTACGGTGCGATGGCGACTATGGGCGCAGTTGCTCTGATGCTCGGCTTGTGGCTCGCGGGAAGCGCGTGACGAGCGGCACTCGACAACGGACTCGCGTCGAAAGTGTTGGTTAAAAAGATGGAAGGGCCGGCGAGAATAAAAATCGGCGAATTCGAAATCGCGATGCTAAGCGACGGACTGTGGCGCAACGACGGCGGATGCATGTTCGGCGTAGTGCCACGAGAGCTATGGCAACGCGACCATCCGGCTGACGACCACAACCGCATCCGGCTCAACCTCACCTGTCCGCTCATCATGCGCGGCGGCAACGCGGTGCTGGTCGACACCGGAATCGGCAACCGCTTGAGTTCGGTCGAGCGCAAAATTTTCGATCACGGCGAGGGCTGGCTGCCGGACGGACTCAGAGCGCTCGGGATGGAGCCGGGTGACGTGACCCACGTGGTGCTGTCGCATCTGCACTTCGATCACTGCGGGGGAATCGTGCGGCGGCGGCCTTCGGGGGTGCTGGAGGCGGCGTTCCCGCGGGCCAAGGTGATGGTGCAGCGCGGGGAGTTGGAAATCGCGCGCGCAACGGGCAATGAACGATTGCGTGCCGCATATCGTCATATAGAGGAGTGTCTTGCGCCGCTGCAAAACGCGCTGGAGCCGCTGCAGGGCGACCTCGAGTTGATGCCGGGGCTAGACTTGCGCGTGACCGCCGGCCACACCCTCGACCATCAGGTTGTGCAGGTGAGCGCCGGTGACGGCGGATGCTTCGTGCATCTGGCGGACATCGTGCCGACCCGCTCGCACATGAAGGGTCCGTGGAATCAGTCCTACGATCTGGACGCGCTGCGCACGATGCAGGTCAAGGCGGATTACCTGGAGCGTGCGGTCGCGGGCGGATGGTGGGTTTCGTTCGCGCATGACGATCGAGTGCTGGCGGCGCAGGTGCGCAACGATCGCGGGCGCCTGGCGATTGGGCGAGTCGATTGCGATGCCGTCGCTCGAGCGTGCACAAGAGTGACCTGACAGTTCAACGTTTTTTGTAGCGTTTTTGGAAGAACTGCGGCGCTTGCGGGGCTATCGCATAGCAGTGGGACAGCCGCTAATATTATTGTTGTGGATAACTGGCTTCGCGAACAGAATTTGGGCGAGGCGGCGCATTGATCGCGTAACGAGTTAGGTTATGCTGATTCGCATAGGATGCGCCTCAACCAAAGAATCGTCCTCTCTGTCTTCTCATCTTCTAGAAATTCCAATAGTTGCCTTCTCAAACAAGGAGTCTGCTGATGACCGCAGTCAATGATTTCGAGCGCGTGATCAAGCAAGACCGGGCCTCGCGTGAATCGAAGCAGTGGCGTGGAACGCTGCTCGAGTACCTGGAAATCGTAAAGGCCGATCCGACGTTCACCAAGCTTTCTCATGCGCGCATCTACGACCTGATCATTTCGAGCGGCATGCACAATATTCAGGAGTCCGACGATCCGCGCACCAAGCGGCTGTACAAAGACGAGCCGGTGAAGATTTATCACTTCTTTGCCGACGAGTTCTTCGGTATAGAACGTACTATCGCGCAGCTCGTGCGCTATTTTCATTCGGCCTCGCTCAAGGGCGAGGAGAGCCGCCAGGTGCTGTACCTGATGGGGCCGGTCGGATCGGGCAAAAGCTCGCTGGTCGAGCGCGTCCAGCGCGGTCTCGAGCAAGCGAGCCCGGTGTATTCGATCGAAGGCTGCCCGATGCACGAGGAGCCGCTGCATTTGATTCCGCGCCACCTGCGGCGCGAATTCGAGAAAATGCTCGGCGTGCACATCGAGGGCGACCTGTGCCCGGTATGCCGCTATCGGCTCAAGGAGGAGTTCGGCCAACGCTACGAGGAAGTGCCGATCGAAACCCGCAGCTTCTCCAAGCGCAATCGCACCGGCATCGGTGTAGTGCCGCCGGTGGATCCAAACAACCAGGACACTTCAGTGCTGATCGGCTCGGAGGACATCTCGAAGCTCGACCAGTACTCCGAGGGTGATCCGCGAGTGCTCGAGCTCAACGGCGCGCTCAACGTCGGCAACCGCGGCTTGGTCGAGTTCATCGAGGTGTTCAAGAACGAGACCGAGTATCTGCACGCGATGATCACGGCGACGCAGGAGAAGGTCATCCCGGCGCCCGGCCGTCACGGCATGGTCTACGTCGACACCTGTATCCTGGCCCACTCCAACGAGGCCGAGTGGCAGAAATTCAAAGCCGACCACACCAACGAAGCGATCCTCGATCGTATCGTCGTGATTAAGGTTCCATACAATTTGCGGCTTTCCGAAGAAGTGAAGATCTACCAGAAGATCATCCGTAACTCGGACTTCCGCGCCCACGTCGCGCCGCACACGCTGGAGCTGGCCTCGATGTTCGCGATGCTTTCGCGGCTGGAGCCGACCTCGAAGTGCGATCTGATGACCAAGCTTCGGCTGTACAACGGCGAAGAGGTGGTCGAAAAGGGACGGACCAAAAAAATCGACGTGGCCGAGCTCAAGGAAGACGCAAAGCGCGAAGGGATGTCGGGCATCTCGACCCGTTTCATCATGAAAGCGCTCGACAACGCGCTCTCCGACAACGTCACCGGCAACTGCATCAATCCGATCAACGTGCGCGAGGCGCTGATCGGAATGGTCAAGGAAGGCGACCTGCCCGACGACAGTCGCAAGCAGTACCTCGAGTTCCTTCAGGATACGCTGCACAAGGAGTATCTCGAGCTGCTCGAGAAGGAGATCACGCGCGCTTTCGTTTACTCCTACCAGGAGCAGGCCGAAGCGCTGTTCCAGAATTATCTCGACCACGCCGAGGCCTACGTCAACAAGACCAAGGTGCGCGACCGCAACACCAAGGAAGAACTGCCGCCGGACGAGGGCTTCCTGAAATCGATCGAAGAGCAGATAGCGATCATCGGCTCGACTGCCGACGGTTTCCGTCAGGAAGTGATCGCGTACCTGTGGTCAACGTCGAGGCGCGGCGAAAAGGTGAGCTATCGCAGCTACGAGCCGCTTAAGGAGGCGATCGAAAAGAAACTGATGACCTCGGTGCGCGACATCTCGCGGATTATCACCAAGGCCCGCACCCGCGATGAAGAGCAGGCCGAGAAGTACGGCGCGATGGTCCGCAACCTGCTGGAGAACGGCTACTGCGAATCGTGCGTCGACGTGGTGCTCAAGTACGCCGCCAACAATCTCTGGAAGGACTGAGGCTCTGGAGCATCAGCGAATGAGGGCGCGCGCGGCGGAAGAACCGACCTAAGGGTCCGTTCCTCCGCCGCACCCTGATGCTGGGGACGCCGCGTGATGCTACGCCAGACCCATGCTCGCGGCGTATAATGGCTGAGCAAACGGGCGAACCAAAAGAATCCGAAAATGGCTATGGACAGCATTTTTCGCGAATACAGCCGCTCTGACGCGGAGCACTCCGACCGCTCGGCCGGCGATCGCGCGCGCCATCGCCAGAAGGTCCGCGAGTCGATCCGCGAAAATATCGCGGACATCATCGCCGAAGAATCGATCATCGGAAAAGATCGCGACCGCATCATCAAGGTCCCGCTGCGCGGGATCAAAGAATACCGCTTTATCTATGGCGAGAACGCGCCCGGCGCCGGACAAGGTCAGGGTGACACGCGTCCCGGCCAGGTCGTGGGCAAGACCGGCAAGGACGGCCAAGGTAAAGGCGACGGCCAGGCCGGTGACCGCCCCGGGGTCGATTATTACGAGACCGACGTCACGCTCGATGAACTGATCGAGATCATGTTCGAGGATCTCGAACTGCCCAATCTCGAGCGGCGCGCGCTGCGCCAGATTCCTTCCGACCGCTCGTTCAAACGCAAGGGGTACCGCCACGTCGGTATCCGTATCCGGCTGGACAAGCGCCGCACTGCGCGACAGCGCGTGATGCGGATTCTCGCCGCGCGCCATCGCCACGCGGCCGAGCGCGAGTTGGAGATCGCGGAGAACGCCGAACTCGAAGCCGACACCGGCGGCGAAGAAGCGGCAGCGGAAGAGGCGGACGAGCGGCGTTACCCTTTCCATCAGGACGACCTCCGCTATCGCCACGTCGAAACCGACACCAAGGAAGAGTCCAACGCGGTCGTGATGTGCATCATGGACACCTCGGGCTCGATGGACACGATGAAGAAGTACCTCGCCCGGAGCTTCTTCTTCATGCTCTATCAGTTCATCGCGACGCGCTATCGCAATGTCGAAATCGTCTTCATCGCTCATCACACCGAGGCCCGCGAAGTCAGCGAGGAAGAGTTTTTCCACAAGGGCGAAGCGGGCGGGACCTTCATCTCGTCGGGCTATTTGAAGGCGCTCGAGATCATCAATGAGCGCTACCATCCTTCGTTGTGGAACATTTACGCCTTTCACTGTTCCGACGGCGACAACTTCGATTCCGACAATCCGGCGGCGCTGAAATCGGCCAAGGAATTGTCCGAGCTCTGCAATCTGTTCGGCTATGGCGAGATCAAGCCGCTCGGGTCGCGCTACTATGAATCGTCGATGCTCAACGTGTTCCGCCGGCTCGAGGCGTCCAATTTCCATTCGGTGCTGATCGAGCGCAAAGAGGATATCTGGCCCTCCTTCAAGGCCTTCCTCGCCAAAGATCGGATCAAAGAATAGTCTTTGGATTAGACCTCAATCCGCATCAAAGCGATCAATCTGAATCAGCGATAGTCCGGACCAAAACTGCGATGGCGAACTACGAACTCAAGGACCTGGTCGAATGGGACGCGCGCATCCGCGACAAGGTCGCCGAGTTCGGGCTCGACTGTTTCACGCAGGAGTTCGAACTGTGCGACCACTTCGGGATGCTGGGATACATGGCGTATTCCGGGATGCCCTCGCATTACCCGCACTGGTCGTATGGCAAGTCCTACGAAAAGCTCAAGACGCTATACGATCACGGGGTGAGCGGCCTGCCCTACGAGATGGTCATCAACTCCGACCCGGCTCTGGCCTACCTGATGCGCGATAATACGCTGCTGCTTCAGATCCTGACTATCGCGCACGTTTACGGCCATAACGATTTCTTCAAGAACAATTTCACTTACCGCTCGACCCGCGCCTCGTTGACAATCGAGCTGTTCAAGGCCCATGCGCTGCGCGTGCGGCATTACGCGGAAGATCCGTCGATCGGCGTCGAGAAGGTCGAACACCTGCTCGATGCCGCGCACGCGCTCAGTTGGCAATGCCGGCGCAACCTGGCGATCCGCAAGCTCAGCCACAGCGAGCAACTCGAACGGCTGGTGGAAGCGGCTCATCCTAGGGCCGATCCTTTCTATCGTATCCATGCGCGCGAAGAGGTCCAGGAACCCGACGTGCACAAGGTGCCGGTCGAGCCCGACGAGGATCTGCTGCTGTTCATCCGCGACCACAACCCGTTCCTCGCCGAGTGGGAAAAAGACCTGCTCACCATAGTCGATGAGGAAGCCAAGTATTTTCTCCCGATGCTCGAGACCAAGATCATGAACGAGGGATGGGCGAGCTACTGGCACAAGCGGATCGTCGAGTCGCTCGAATTAGACCAGGGTTTGCACCTGGAATTTATCGTGCGCCATAACCAGGTCGTGCGCCCGATTCCCGGCCAGATCAACCCCTATTATCTCGGGTTTAAAATATGGGAGGACATCTATCGCCGCCACACCAATCCGACCCCCGAGGAAATCAAGCGCGACGGCCCGCCGGTTAAAAGCGGCGACGCCAAGATTTTCGAGGTGCGCGAGACCGAGCGCGACAGTTCATTTTTGCGCCGCTTTCTGACGGAAGAGCTGATGCGCGACATGGACCTGTTCAAGTACGAGGCGCGCGGCGACGATTTGGTGGTGGATAAGGTTTCGGACGAGGAAGGCTGGCGCGAGGTCAAAGATACGCTCATCCGCAACGTCGGCGCCAGTTCGATTCCCGTGATCAAGGTCGAGGATGGGGACTTCGGCCAGAACCGCACGCTCTACCTCAAGCATGCTCACGACGGCCGCGATCTCCAGCTCGAGTACGGCGAAAAAACTCTCGCCTACGTGGCCCGCCTGTGGGGACGCGAAGTTGTGCTCGAGACCACGCTCCAGGGCAAGCGCTCGCTGCTCTGTTATAACGAGCGGGGCTTCTCGATGCGCGCGCTTAAGTAACGCGGCCCCGCTCGTGAGGCAGAATTAATTTTTGGCCTTAAGCAGATCTCACTTGTTGGCTTTGAGATAGGTGTCGAAGAACGACACCATCTTCGGCCACAGTTCGAATGCCGCCTTCTCGCGGTAGCTCGGCCGGTAGTCGGCGAAAAATGCGTGGCCTGCACCCTTGAACATGTCGATGATGAAGGTCTTGCCATGCTGCTCCAGGCGCTGGCGCAAGACCTCGATTTGCGCGGGCGAGGGGTTGGTGTCCTCCTCCCCGCAAACCACGTAGAGCGGGCAGCTCAGGCGCGGTATCAGGTCGACGATCGGTGTGGGACGCTGCGGGGTAACGGGCGCGGCGTCGGCGGTGATGCCGCCGCCCCAGCAATCGATCGCCGCGCTTAGCCGCTGGCTGCTGCACGCGTAAAGCAGCGTGGTGCGGCCACCCATACAAAATCCGACACAACCGATTCTGCCGGCCATTCCGGGCTCGGCTTCGAGCCGGGTGACGGCTTGGTCAACGTCGCGTACCAGTTGCTCGTCGGACAGCGCCAGCATCCGGCTGAGCACGACATTCATCGGGTCGTCGGGCTTGGGCGCGCCGACCCGGGTGTAGAGGTCGGGTGCGAGGACGATGTAGCCGAGGTTGGCGAAGCGCCGCGCCACGTCGCGGATGTGTTCGACCACACCCCAAGCCTCATGAATCACGATAATGCCGGGATATGAGCCTGGCTCGCGAGGCCTCACCAGGTAGGCGTTCATCGCGGTGCCGTCGCTCTGGAAAGTTACGTCCCGTCCTTCCAGGCGTTCGGGATTGGTTACCTGTCCTGCCAGTGCCATCACGCATCCTCCTTTGCAACCGGTGGAACGGAGCGTTGCTCCGCCATCATATGAATTTTTTCTTCGCCCAGCCTTCTTCGTATGGAGTCATGAAAATGGGGATGAACTTGAGCCGCCGAAACTGCCATCCCTCAGCCGTGCGCACGTATTCTTCCTCGTAATGACCGGCGAGCCACGCCGCCCGGTTGCCTTTGGCCATCGTCAGCGGCTGCAACAGGTACCAGCTCCCGCGTGCGGAGTCGCCGCTGACCTCGATGAGCGGATTCATCACGTTATGAATCGCAAACGGAATAGCTTCGGGCGCTTTGGCGAAGAAGGCGCGGATAGCTTCGCGGCCCTCGGCGCGGCCTAAACGGCCGCCGTCCCACACCCCGTCGGGCGTGAACAGCGCTGCGATTCCGTCGCATTCGTAATTATTGTCGCAGAGCGCCGCGTAGCGCGCCTTGAGCCGCTTGATCTCTTCGACATCTTCCAGAACGTGGAGTCTTCGTTCGAGTTCTTCTAGTTCCATGGCGACCTTAGGAGGCGGCGGTTCGGCTCGGCCACGTTTCGCCGTTCGCCGGCAACGTTCGCGATCAAAAGCCCACGCCAGAGAATATTTCAATAGCGCATTTTATGGAGGCGGGGCCAACGCTTGAGCCGGCGAGTTGTGGGCTTGCGCAAGTAATCCATCTTGTTCAGGCGAGTGTCGGCTGATAGCGCTTATTGCCATGTTTGACTCCTACCGTACGGATGCACGCGGGCAGGCCCGCACCGCGTACATCGTCGCCGCGTTATGCCTCGGTGCCGTGATCGTGGTTCCAGCGTTGTTCGGGCGGCGCGCCGAGCGAATTTATCGCGACTCGATCTCTCAATTGGCCGGCGCGGGCCATGCCGTTCGGCTCGATTCGTACCGCCGCGGATGGTTCTCCTCGCAAGCCACCGTCAGTGTCATAGCAGGCCGTGGCGCGATCACTTTCGTCCAGCACGTGCATCATGGGCCGCTCGGATTTTACGACGGATGGCATCCGGCTTTTCCGGTCGCGGCGGTCGTCGATACCGATCCGCCATCCGCACTTCAGAATCAGCTCGACAAATTCTTTGGCGACGCACCGATCGTCATCTCGACGGTCGTCGCAATGAACGGCGCGCTGGACAGCTATATTTCTCGCGCGGCGACGGAGCGCGACGATTCGGCCCACAAGTTCACCACGAAATTCGGCGGCTTCAATCTGAAAGTGCGCCTGTCGCAGGACTCGTACACGATCCATGGCGACGCTCCCGGCATCACAGCCACCGGCGCGTTCGGCGAAGCCGGAGTGGCCGATCTGACGATACGCGGCGAGTCGCATCGCCACGGCAACGGACTGTGGCTCGGTAACGGAGCCTTCAAGATAGGTCGCGTGAATTATAGCGTCGTCGCCAGCGGCGCACGCGCCCCGGCTAGCGGTCTGCTGCAGGACATTGCCCTTTCTGCCCTGACGGAGATTAAAAATGGTCGGCTCGACGCGCGCGAGACGGTGTCGGTCGAAAGTATCGCCGTCCGGTCATTGAAGCTCGGGCCGATAAGCCTGGTGGCGGAGGTCGGCAACATCCCGCCAGAACCGTTCGAACAATTCAAAACAGCGGTAGCGGCCATTTCGCCGTCGCCATATGGGCAACAGACGCAGTCGCGGATGCTTCAGGAAAAAATCGTCGACCTCTTCGTTGCGATAGTGAAGGGGTCACCGGTTCTGTCTATCGCTCTGCACGCCGCGGATCCCGGTGGCGAGGCGGTCGGTAAGGCCACGTTCGAAATCTCTCCGGACCTCGCCAACGACCCGCTGATAAAAACCGTCAATCCCGATCGCAAGGGGATGGTCGCGCAAGCGTGGCGCAAGTATGGACATGCCGCTGCCGAGTTCGTGGCGCCGCTCGGCTTTCTTGCGGAATTGAGCAATCCGAATCAACTCAGGCAACTCGAACAAAGCGGCATCCTTGCCCGTGACGGCGCGAACTACGTCTGCCGCGCGAATTTCAATGATGGCAAATGGCTGATCAACGGCCGCAACTTCGCCCTTCCAGCCTCGCCGCCGCGCCCCAACCTCACCAATCGCGATAGCTAGACCGCAGCGCTCCGCGATAGGCAAGATCAGTTCATAGGCCGCGTTCGCGAGTTGGAACGCTTTGCCTTGCTTCACATTCGCGCAATGGATTGCGTCACGGACAGCGTCCCCTTACCTTGGCATGCTGATTCGGGCAAGCTTGAACGACGTAGGGAGTGGCGCGGGCGAAGCTCGAACCCCTTATGCATCACCTCACCAACCCGGCCGAACTTCCCAACCTGCTCGCAACCTGGGGCTATCTTGGAATCTTCATCTTTGTCTTCGTCGGCAACCTGGGTGTGCCGGTGCCCGAAGAAAGCGTGCTTATCGCGGCGGGCTTTCTCGCCGCGCGCCATATGCTTCGTCTGGAAGCGGTTTACGCGGTGTCAGTGGCGAGCGCGGTCACCGGCGACTGCTGCGGCTTCCTGATCGGACGCACTGGCGGCCAGCATCTGCTCGAGCGCCTCTCGGCCAGATTCGAGTTTGTGCGCCGGCGAATCGAGCGGCTGCGCCGGTTTTTCGATCAGCACGGTAGCAAGGCGGTTTTCATGGCGCGGTTTATCGCGGGCGCGCGCTTTTTGGCGGGGCCGATGGCGGGAGCGGCGGGGATGCCGTTTTTGCGTTTCCTCGGATGGAACGTGACGGGAGCGCTCATCTGGTGCTCGCTCATGGTGACGATCGGGTACCTGGTGGGTGACGAGGTCTGGCGCGTGGTTGGGTTCATACACTGGGGCGCACGATGGCTTGCGCTCGGCTTGGGGTTGATCGCCCTGGCCGCGTATCTCGTCCACTGGTGGATGAATCAAAGGGCGCCGGACCCTGACGTGCGCGCTTGATGCAGGTGAAAAGCGTCTTACTGCGGCGGCCTCGGTTTGCGTCGCCGCGTGCTTCGGGACTAGGCTTCGCTCAAAACGAGCGGGCGATCGGATCCCCAAAACTCGCGCAACAACTTGGGCACAATCTGATCGGCGCACAACGGAGGAACAGACGCGATGGCGCTGCTACCGTACGTCGACGAATCCAAAGCTTCCGAAAAAACCCGCGAAATTTTGGGCAACACCCCGCGCAAGATGAACGTCGCGCGAATGATCGCCAACAGCAGCGACCCGGTGTTTCAAAATTTCTCGCGCCTGGGCCACGCCCTACTGACGCGCGCGAAGCTCGACGCGAAGCTGCGCGAGATTGCGATCCTGCGCACCGCCAAGCTCACCGGCTCGGTCTACGAATGGACCCAGCATGTGCCGATCGCCAAGGCTTGCGGGGTGAGCGACGAACAGCTGGCGACAATGGAAGACTGGGAGGGCACCAAGTGCTTCAACGAGATCGAGCGGCTGGTGCTCACGCTCACCGACGAGGTCACGCGCAACGTCAAGGGCCGCAAGCAGACGCTCGAAGCGCTCAAGAAGCATCTCGGCACCGCGGAACTGGTCGAGCTGATTCTCTCGATCGGTTTTTGGGGCATGGTGGCTCGGCTGCTCGAGACGACTGAGGTTGACCTCGAAGACTTTGCCGGCAAGCTAAACATGCTCGAGCGCGGCCCGCGCAAATCCTGATCGCGGGACCGATATCGGAAAGCTGGCTCTTCAACCGGCGCGGGTGCGCGCCTTTTCGGCCTTGCGAAGCTCTCCTCGCCGGAGCTTGCCGCTGGCGGTTTTGGGCAGTTCGGCTACGAATTCGACGTCGCGCGGGACCAGGTACGGCGCGGCGACTCGCTTGACGTGCTCCTGGAGCTCGCGCGCGGTCGCGAAGCTCGGCTCAACACCGGCCTTGAGCTTGACGAAAGCCTTCACGATCGCGCCGCGCCCCGGTTCGGGACTCGCAACCGCCGCCGATTCGACAACCGCCGGATGCTGCAGCAGCGCGCTTTCGATTTCGACGGGACTGATTCGGTAGCCAGCCGAAATGATCAAGTCGTCGGCGCGCCCTGCGGACCATAAATAGCCTTCGCTATCGCGCGTGGCGAGGTCGCCGGTAAAGTAGTAGTCGGCGCGAAACGCGGCGGCGTTCGCCTCGGGATTTCTCCAGTACTCCAGCATCAGCGACGGCGGACGCTCGGGGCTTATCCGAAGCGCGATCTCGCCTACCTCGCCATCTCCCATCTCCCTGCTTTCGGCGTCGAGAACGCGAACGTCATGGCCGGGAAACGGCCGCCCCATCGAACCCGCCTTGACCTCCATCCCTGGCATGTTGGCCGCGACGACAGCGGTCTCGGCCTGTCCGTAACCGTCATGGATCGTGAGCTGCAAACGATCGCGCCAGGCGCCGAGGACCTCTGGATCGAGCTTTTCGCCGGTAGAAGCGCAATGACGGAGCGCCGGCAATTGCTCGCGCTCGAAGTCCTCCTTCATCAGCATCCGGTACTCCGTTGGCGTCGCGCACAGCGTCGCGATCGAGTAGCGGGCGAGCAGCTCAAGCTGCCTTCGCGGCTCTAGACCGCCGTTGTACATGAAGACGGCCGCGCCGTTCATCCACGGGCCGAACAACACGCTGTATCCCGCCTTCGCCCATCCCGTGTCCGCCGTCGCCCAGTGCAGTTCGCCCGGCCGCACGTCGAGCCAGTGACTACCGGTATAGCGATGGCACCAGGTGTGCGCGTGGCTGTGCAACACGGCCATAGGATTGTGCGTGGTACCGGAAGTGTAGAGGCAAATCGCGGGATCGCTCGCGCGCGTGCGCACCGGCGTGAACTTGGCCGACGCTTTCGCCATCGAATCGCGCAAACCGAGCCATCCGCTGCGCGGGCTGCCCGTGATGAGAAAGTGCTTGAGCGTCGGGCATCGGCTGCGCAGATCGCCGATAAGGTCAGCGCTCGCGACCCCGGCGACGATCGCGACCGCGCCGCAATGATTGGCGCGATAAACGAGGTCCTTGTCGCGCAGCGCCGAGCCGCACGGGATCACTATCGCCCCGGCCTTGAGCGCGCCCACGTACGCCGCTTGCCACAGCGTGATACGCGGCAGCGCGATCATCACCGCGTCGCCCGGCTTGACCCCGATGGCCGCCAGCACGTTGGCGATGCGGCTGGAATGGTCGCGAATATCGGCGAAGCACAGGCGCGCGCGGTTACCGTCCTGGTCCTCGCATAATAGCGCGGGGCGCCCCGGCTCCGCGCCAAAGTGGTCGATAGCCGCGCCGAAATTGAAATACTCCGGCACGTCCCAGCGAAAATCGCGGGCTGGGTTTTCGTAGTCGCTCATCGGTGGCAACTCGAAGCCAACGTGGCGAATGCCGCGCGATTCAAGAGCGCGAGCGGCTGTGATGCCCGAGACCGCCGTTGCGGCGCTCGGCGGGCGGTGCCTGCGAGCGCTCAGCGGCGGCCTGGATGTACTTTACGGTGACCGGCGAGAGATCGTCGCGTCCGACCTTGGCGTCGATGATCGCAAACGCGGTGCCGCGATGTGCCGCTTCGAGAGCGCTCCGCAATTCGGCCGGATCGTGGACCTCGAAGCCCGCTCCACCCCAGTCCTCGCCCAGTCGCGCATACGGCCACGCTGGAATATCGAGCAGGTCGCGCCGCTCGCTCGCCACCGGCCGGAAGATGCCCCATCCGCCATTGTTGATTACGATCACGATCGGATTGGCGCCGAAGGCCGGTGCGTGCGAGATCTCCGGCCCGGTCATCTGGAAACCGCCGTCGCCACAGAGCACGATCGGACGCAGGCCCGACCCGATTTGCGCGCCTAGCGCCGCCGGCACCGCGAAACCCATCGAGGCATAAAAACCCTGCGCCAGGTAAGTGCCGCTATGCGGTACGCGCACGTCCAGTCCGCCGAACAGCATGTCGCCCGACTCCGCCACCACCATGTAGCGCTTATGCGCGGCGAGAAACTCATTGACCACCGTCAGGATCTCACCAACTCGAAGCGCAGCGCCGCCGCCATTGGGGGTACCGATAGCCTCGCGCAGATTGTCGGCGTAGCGCACGGTCTCGTCGTGGCGCTGGATGCTCTGCTTGCGCAGCGCGCGCACGAAATCCCACACGCCGACGTTCATATAGCTGTGGTACTTGACGTCGACCCGCCGGTCGACGGCCCATACCGACTTGCCCTCAATGATGTGCGGCGGGCGATTGCCGAAATTCATGTCGGTCTTGAGGCATCCGAGGTTCAGCACGAAATCCGCCTCGTCCATCCGTGCAACGATGGGCGGCGGGCTGATCGGTCCGACGTGAACGCCCATGTAAAGCGGATGGTCCATCGGGAAGGCGCCCTTGCCGAGCACCGTGGTCATCACCGGTGCGCCCATCTGCTCGGCCAGTTCGACCAGGTCGCGCGCAGCCTTATAGCGATGGATCTCGATGCCCGCGATCAGCACCGGCTTGCGGCTTTCGTTGAACATCGCGGCGGTCTCGCGAGCGGCCTCTTCGAGCCGGCGCGCGTCGGATTCATGGAAGTGCAGATGACCGTCCCATTCCAGCAGCGCCTCCGGCACCTCGATTTCGCGATCGACCATGTCGCGATGGATTTCGATATAGCCCGGGCGCTGCTCGGCCCAGATCGCGCGCACCACGTCGTGAAGCTGGCTCGCAGCGCGGCGCGGATCGGTCAATACGGCCGAGGCGCAAGTGACTTCCTGGTAGATGCGATGCTGGGATTCTATTTCGCGCGCCTGATGGTGAATCAGCGTGCCCAGCTTGCGTTCCTCCTCGCCGGGGCCTCCCGACAGGATGAGCAGCGGTACCCGTTCGGAAAACGAGCCGGCTACTGGATTGACCATGTTGTGGCCGCCGGCGCCGTAGGTCACGCAGATAACGCCGATTTTGCCGGTGGCGCGCGCGTAGCCGTCGGCCGCAAATCCCACCCCTGGCTCGTGCGAGAAGGTCATGATCTGCGGCCCCTCGCGCCGGCCCAGAGCGAAAAACAGTTTAAGGGCGAGGTCGCCGGGAATGCCAAAAACGTGAGTCGCGCCGATCTTGCGCAGGTAGGCGAGCAGAAAGTCGCCCATCGACATATGTCGTTTCAACCGCGGGTCCTCCTCTCCGTCCTCTGTCTCAGTGTAGCAGATTGGCGCCCCGGCTCCCCTAATTCGCTCGGACCTTGGGCCGGAGGCCGGGGTGGAGTATAAAGGAAGACCAAGCCGTGTTTAGCAGACTTCTCAGAATGCAATTGATGGGCCCGCTGCAGATGCGCGGGCTGATAATGTTTCTGCCCCAGTTCGTCCGCGTGTTCTGGCGTCTGATGCATGACGCGCGGGTCTCGCTGCTGGCCAAGGCGGTGCCCTTCCTGGGCCTGCTCGCATTGATCTCGCCACCGCTGATCGAGCTCGACTTCATTCCGATCATCGGCGAACTTGACTGGATCCTGGTCGGTTTCATCTGCCTTAAGGTCTTCATCTGGCTGTGCCCGCCCGATGTGGTGCGCCAGCACGTTAGCGACGTTGCGCGCGGCGTCTAGCGCGGGAGGAGCCCATATAGATGCGACCGCGGATTATCCTGTTTGGCCTCGCCGCGATCATTATCGTCATCCTGATTGTTCTGGGACTCGCCGACGAGCTGCTGGTCGACCTCTTGTGGTTCGGCGTGCTCGGCTACCGCTCGGTCTTTCTGACTCAACTCGGCGCGCAGATCACGATTTTCGCGGCAATATGGTTGATCGTGTTCGTCGCGATTTGCGTCAGTGGTTTCGTCGCTTTGGGCCTGAGCCAGGAGCGCGAGCGGTTGCGCATCGTGCGCCGCTCGGAGGAGATGACCGAGGTCAATCTGCCCGAGCTGATTCGTGCGCTCGGCGACCGGATTCCCTGGCGGCTGCTCGTTATCGGGGCCGCGGCTCTGCTTGGCCTGTTCGCGGCCTCGGGCGAAGCGTCGTCATGGGACACCTATCTGAAGGGGTTTTACGCCGCGCCTTTTGCCCGTACCGATCCGGCTCTCGGCAAGAACCTTGCTTTCTATGTCTTCACGCTGCCGCTACTCGAGGATTGGCGCGACCTGTTTATGCTGATCCTGTTCTTGACCGCCGCGGTGACCGGGATCGTGTACTGGGCGCGTGGCGCGGTGGATTTTCGCGACTCGCCACCGCGCATCTCGCGCGGCGCCGCGGCGCATTTCTCCGTGCTGCTCGCGATGTTCTTCGTGCAGCGCGCGATGAACTACTGGCTCGCCCGTCCAGAGCTGCTGCTGCATAGCAACAGCGTGGTCTATGGGCTGCGCTATGTCGATCATGTGCTCTGGGAGCCGGGACTGTGGTTGCTGGTGGTGCTGTCGTTGGTGGCCGCCGCGGTCAGCTTGGGCAACCTCGGACAGCGCGGACTCAGGCTGCCGGTGATTGCCGCGATCGTGCTGTTCGCCCCTGCGATCCTGCTCAACCTGGTCCAGCCAGTAATCGAAAAGCTCTACGTCAAACCTGATGAACTGCGGGTCGAGAAGCCCTACCTCGAGCGTAATATCGCGCTCACTCGAATGGCCTACCATCTCGACAGCGTCGACGTGCGGCAGTTCAACGGCAACGGCACGCTGACCCGGGCCTCGCTCGAAAAGGACGCGGCCACCATCAACAATATCCGGCTATGGGACCCGCGGCCGCTGCTCGCGACCTATCGCCAGCTGCAGGAAATCCGGCTGTACTACGATTTCCTGGACGTAGACATCGACCGTTATTGGATCCAAGGCAAATACACCGAGGTGATGCTCTCGCCGCGCGAGCTCAACATCTCGCTGCTGCCCGAGAACGCGCAGACCTGGGTCAACCGCCATCTCAAGTTCACCCACGGCAGCGGCATCACGATGAGCCCGGTCAATGCCAAGGACAGCGAAGGACTGCCGGTTTTTTATATCAAGAACATCCCGGCGGAATCCGACGTCGGGTTCAAGTTGCCGCAGCCCGCTATCTACTTCGGCCAGGAGCCAGACAGCTACGTGATCGTCAAGGCGGCGACGCCTGAATTCGACTACCCACTAGGCGCCGACAATGTCTACTCATACTACAAAGGCAGCGGCGGCGTGCCGGTCAGCGGGCTGATACGACGGCTGCTGTTCAGCTACTTCTATCGCGATATCAACCTGCTGGTGACCAGCAACATCGTCGCCGGCAGCCGCATCATGATCCGGCGCAACATCAGCGACCGCGTCGCGCGCCTAGCGCCGTTCCTGGGCCAGGACCGCGATCCTTACATGGTGCTGCACGACGGCCATTTGGTCTGGATTGTCGACTGTTACACCACCAGCGACCATTTTCCCTATTCCCAGCGCAACTCCGAGGGCATCAACTACATCCGCAACTCGGTCAAGGTGGTGATCGATGCGTACACTGGGGCGGCCGATTTTTACGTCGCCGACCCCACGGATCCGATCATCCGGACCTGGGAGCGAATCTTCCCTGCGATGTTCAAGCCGATGTCGGCCATGCCCGGCGATTTGCGCCAGCACGTCCGGTATCCCGAAGACTATTTCCTGATCCAGGCCGACATCTATCGCACCTACCACATGACCGACCCCGCGGTGTTTTACAACCGCGAGGACCAGTGGGGCTTCCCGCGCGAGAATTACGCCGATGAGACCGTCCCGATGCAGCCCTACTACGTAATCATGCGGCTCCCGGGGGAGACCCACGACGAATACATACTGATGCTGCCGATGGTGCCGGAGAGCCGGGGCACGGTGCGCGACAATATGATTTCTTGGATGGCCGCGCGCTGCGATGGCGTCGATTATGGCCATCTCTTCGAGTTCGCCTTCTCCAAGGACAAGCTGTTCTACGGCCCTTACCAGATCCAGGCGCGGATCAACCAGAACCCCGACATCTCCCAGCAGTACTCGTTATGGAACCAGATGGGCTCGAAGGTCATCCTGGGTAATCTGCTGGTTTTCCCAATCGAAAACGCGTTGCTCTACGTCGAGCCGCTCTACATACGCGCGGAAAACGGCCAACTGCCGGAATTGCAGCGCGTCATCGTCGCTTACAGCGACCGGATCGTGATGGGCAGTGATCTCGGGGGCGCGCTGAACGCGCTCTTCACCGGACCGGCCCCAGTCCCGCCGCCAACCGTCTCACAGGCGGCCTCGTCCGCAGCGCAGGCGGTCACCGCGGCCGCGGGGTCTGGCGCAGCGAATCGCCCGCCAGCAGGCAAAGGCGGCCTTGCGGGCGCCAGCCTGCATTACAGCCGCGCCCTGGCCGCGCTCAGGACCGGCGACTGGGCTCAGTTCGGCACGGAGATGCAACAACTTGGCGCGGAACTCGGACAGCCCGCAGACGGGGCTCATCATTAGTCAGTCGGCGTGCATTAGCCTGTGCTAATCAGCAGGCTCGATCGCACGCCGCAGGGGGGAGAGCAAAGGTGACCGACCGATCTGTGCTCAGCCGCGCTGACGCCGGGGCCATGGGCTACGCGGCGCCGGCCGATTCGCTCGCCGGCCGAATGAACGCCCTGGCCGCACTCGCGGCGGTCACGTCCGGGGGCGGCGCATGTCTCATCTCATGGCAGCGCGCGAGCGATACCGGTGCCGCTTACGCACCTGCCGATCCCGGATGGGAGCCGGCCCTGTGGGCGATTCTCGGGATGCTCTCGCGCGAGGGCGCGACTGACGGACGCGGCGGCAACGGCGCGACGCTGGGCGCGATGCTCAAAATGAGCGCCGCGGAAGTCGCGCTCCGATGCGGCCGGGCGCTTCCGGTTCAGACCCGCCTCGAGGCCTACGGCGTCTCATCTTCGGCTTCGCCAACCGCGCGCGCGAGCATCGTGATGCTGGTTCCGTTGGGCGTGCTGCCCTCCCAGAGCGAAGCGCTGCTGCATCTGGTGCGACGCCAGGCGCTGGCTGAAATCGAGCTCAGCGAAGAGGCGGCCTCGCTATGGTTCTGGCGCGATCGGGCCGCGTCCGCGACCGAGCGGCTCGCCATCGAGCGCGCGGCGGCCCGGCGCGAGCGCGGCGACAATGGCCGCGCTGAGCGTGCGCTCGCCGCCGCGCTCAAATTCGCGCCGCGCGAGCGTTGGGCTGGCCTGGGTCGGCTCTTCGCGGCGACCGGACCGTTTGCGGCGTGGATCGTGGCGCTAGCCAAGGACGGCGGCGCCGTACCTCGCGTCGCCGCCGCCTCGGCGCGCTCGCTGAGCACCGCGGCGCTCAGCCTGGACGGGAAAAGCGCGCTCGCCGACGCGATGCGCCGGCGAGCGACTGTCGTGCGCAGCGCCGGAGCGCGGCGCGCCGGCGCGTTCCACGAGGATCGCCTGTTCAAAGGCTTCGCGGACTACCTCTGCGTGCCGTTCGAGGGCGGCGCGATCGCGCTCGCCAGCGCCAAACCGCTGGAAGCGGCGGCGCGCGAGCGCGCCGAGGCGATGGCCGCGCGGCTTAGCCCGGTGAGCGCCGGATGGGTTGCGGCCGAGCACGCGGCACAGATGCGCGAGCTGGTGCGCGCGCTCGGCACCCGGCTATTCGGCGCGGTTGAGGCCGAGCGCGCCCGAATCGCGCGCGATCTACACGACGATCAGGCCCAACTTCTCGCCGCCGCGCGCCTGGCGCTCGAGGGCGGACGTGACGAAGCGCGCGTCATCTTCGAGCGGCTCGAGGCGGAATTGCGGGTGCGGCTACGCGAGCTGCGACCGGCGGAACTCGGCAAGCGCACGCTCGGCGCGTCGCTGCGCGCCGAGCTCGACCGTCTCGCGGCGGGCGGCATGACGACCCAGCTCAAAGGCGTCGCCGCGGCCAATCGCCTGCCCGCTGGCGTGCGCCAGGTCTGCTATCAGGTAGCGCGCGAAGCGTTGGCCAATATCGTCCGTCACGCCCGCGCGACGCGCGCCGAGATTCTTGTCGAGCGCGAGGCCGGCGTCGCGCGCCTCACGGTCAGCGATAACGGCCGCGGAATAGAACCCGGCGCAGACGCTGACGGCGGAACGGGATTGGGTGGACTTGCCGAGCGACTCGAGTTTATAGGCGGCGCGCTCCGGGTCGAGTCGGTCCGCGGGATGACCCGGCTGATGGCCGAGATTCCAGTCGAATAGCGGCAGGTGGCGATGGGCAACGAGCGCATCAGCGTCCTCATCGCCGACGATCATCGCCTGTTTCGCGAGGCTTTGCGCGTTGTGCTCGAGCGCGAATGCGACGTCGTCGGTGAAGCGGCAAGTGGCGAAGAAGCGGTGGCGCTCGCCGCGCGCACACATCCCAATATCGTGCTGCTGGACGTCGGGATGCCGGGGGTGGGCGGCCTCAACGCGGCGCATCGCCTGGCGCGAGAAGCACCGTCCTCCAAGGTCGTCGTCCTGAGCCAACATGACGACGAGGAGTACGTGATAGAAGCGATGGTCGAGGCCGGAGCCGCCGGCTACCTGGTCAAAACAGACGCTGCCGCCGAGTTGCTCAGCGCGTTGCGCGCGGTCGCCGCGGGGCGGCGCTATCTGAGCGCCGCGGTGACGCCGGCCGTGCTCGCACGGCTCAAAAACACGCGCAGCGCAGCGAACGATGGCAGCGCAGTTCCCGCAGTAAAGCTCACGCGGCGCGAGCGCGAAGTGCTGAGCCTCATCGGCGAAGGCGCGACCAGCAAGGATATCGCCGCGAGCCTCAATATCAGCCCCAAGACCGCGCAGGTCCATCGCGACAACCTCAAGCAGAAGCTCAAGGCGAAATCGACGGCCGCGATGGTGCGTTACGCGATCAAGCATAAGTTGATTCGCGCAGACTAGAACGCCGCCGGTTCGATTTCGCGGCGCGCTCCGTGATAATGGGAGGGCAGCCGCGCGGACCACGGCGAAAGGAGCTTAGCTACTGCGATGGCAGAGATAGGACTGTTCGAGGCGATGTACACGGCGCGGGCGCTGAGGCGCTTCAAACCCGACCCGGTGCCCGACGACGTGATGACCAAAGTGCTCGACGCGGGGATTCGCGCGCCCTCGGGAAGCAACGCGCAGAGTTGGCTCTTCGTCGTGGTCAAGGACGCGGAGAAGCGCCGCCAACTTGGCGCCATCTACAAGAAGGCGTCGCAGATTTTGACCGCGCTCTACGCCGAACGTCCGCGCCCCAGCCACTTCACCGAAGAGCAATACCGCCGCTTCATGAGTTCCGTGACCTATCTGTTCGACCACATGCACGAGGCGCCGGTGTTGCTGCTCGCCTGCCTCAAGTCAGCGCCGCCCGGCGCGGCAGCGGGCGCGCTCAGCCCCGAGGTACAAAGTGCGATGGCGAAAGCCGCGCGCACTCAGGGTGCGAGCATCTACCCCGCCGTGCAGAACATCATCCTGGCGTGCCGCGCCTTCGGACTCGGGACCGTTCTTACAACAATCCATGCCTTCTTCGAGGACGAGGTCAAAGCGATCGTCGGGCTTCCCGCGGAGGTATCGACGTTCGCTCTTATGCCGATCGGATATCCGCGCGACAAGTTCGGACCCGTCCGCCGGCTGCCGGTAAACGAGGTCACCTGTCTCGACAGCTACGGCAAGCCCTGGCCCGGCTAGGGGCGGAGCGGCGTACCGGGGCCTGAGGCGGGCGCCGCAATGATCCCGCTGCGCGACAACGTCGCCGGTCGTCGGCTGAGCCCCGTCAATACGCTGCTGATCGCGGCCAATTTCGGCGTGTTCATCCACGAGCTCTCGCTCGGCGGCCGTCTGGACGCGTTCGTTACGCGCTATGCGATGGTTCCGGCGCTGCTCGCGCGCGCGCATCTGCACGGCGCCGTGTTGCTGAACGCTCACGGCCATCTATGGCCGCCGTTCACAGTCCTAACCTCCATGTTTATCCACGGCGGCGTGGGGCACGTCGCCGGCAACATGCTCTATCTGTTCATCTTCGGCCCGGCGGTCGAGGAGCGGACCGGCCCGGCGCATTACCTGTCGTTCTACCTGTTGAGCGGAATCGCCTCGGCCGCTGCGACAGTTGTGATGGCCCCGCAATCGATGGTGCCGGTGATCGGCGCGAGCGGCGCAATCGCGGGCATACTCGGCGCCTACTTCATCCTCTATCCGCGCGGCAGCATCCTCACCTTCATTCCGCCATTTTTCTTCCGCGTTCCGGCGGTGCTCTATCTGATCATATGGTTCGCGGCGCAGCTCTACTGGGGAATTTCCAGCGGAGCGAACGGCTCATTGATGGGCGGCGTTGCCTGGTGGGCGCACGTCGGAGGTTTTCTGTTCGGGGTTGCCGCCGGACCTATCGCGGTTCGCGAGCCGGAGCGGCGACGCGTCGCGCGCCGCTAGTTTCTTCGTATCCACATCGTTCATGTTGACAGTCTGTTCACGCTCCTTCGGCGTCTGCGCGACATTTGCGCGCCAGCTACTTGTCCGCAGCCATGGCATTCCTGATACTTGATTCTCGGTAACGGGCGGTTGGAGCGGAGAGGGGTTGGTTGTGGCGGCGGTATCCACGGACGATATTCTAAGACGCGTTCCTCCACAGAATCTCGAGGCCGAGCAATCGGTGCTCGGCGCAGTTCTGCTCGAGAACGAGGCCATCAACCAGGCCCTCGAAGTCCTCAATCCCGACGATTTCTATCGCGAGTCGCATCGCGAGATCTTCCGCGTGATGACCGAGCTGTCGGATCGCAACCAGCCGGTCGACGCGATAACCATGACGGACGCGCTGCGCACGCGCGGCAAGCTCGAGGCGATCGGCGGCCCCGCCTACATCGCCGAACTCGCCGCCTGCGTACCGACCGCATCCAACGTCGCGCATTACGCGCGCATCGTGCGCGAGAAGGCAGTGCTGCGCGCGCTCGCCTCGACCGCGACCGAAATTGCCTCTTCCGCCTACGACGCTCCCTCGCGGGTGGACGAGTTCCTCGACGAGGCCGAGCACAAGATCTTCGAAATTTCCGAGCGTCGCATCCGGGCGTCGTTCCATACGATGCACGAGCTGACGCGCGAGTCACTGAAGATCATCGAGCGGCTCTACGAGCGCAAGGAGATGGTGACCGGGGTACCGACCGGCTTCACCGACCTCGATCGCATTACCGCGGGTCTGCAGCCAGCCGACCTCGTCGTCATTGCTGCGCGCCCTTCGATGGGCAAGACGGCGCTCGCGCTTAACATTGCGGCGTACGCTGCGACCGAGGCCGAGCCGCGCCGCGGCGTCGCCTTCTTTTCGCTCGAAATGTCCAAGGAGCAGCTGGTGCTACGGCTGTTGTGCTCAGAGGCGCGGGTGGACAGCTCGAAGGCGCGCGCAGGGTACCTCGGCGAGCGCGATTTTCCCAAGCTCGCGGTGGCCGCGGCGCGCCTGGCCGAGGCGCCGATCTTCATCGACGACAGCTCAGACACCTCGGCGATCGTACTGAAGGCGAAATGCCGTCGCCTGGCGCGCGACTCGAGCGCCAACCTGGGGCTGATCATCGTCGATTATCTGCAACTGATGCGCGCGGCGCGGCCAGGAGAGTCGCGCGAGAAGGAGATCGCCGAGATCTCGCGCTCGCTCAAGGCGCTGGCCAAAGAACTCCGCGTCCCGGTGATCGCGCTTTCGCAGCTCAACCGCCAGGTTGAGACGCGTCCCGACCGCCGCCCGCTGCTCGCCGATTTGCGCGAGTCGGGCGCCATCGAGCAGGACGCCGACGTCATCGCTTTCATCTATCGCGACGAGATGTACCATCGCGACAGCAAGGAACCGGGTGTGGCCGAGGTTATTGTGGCCAAGCAACGCAACGGACCTACCGACACCGCCAAGCTGACCTACATCAGTCAGTTCACCCGCTTCGAGAACTACGCTCCCGAAGCCGGCTACTTCGAGGGGGCCGAGGAGCGCTAGCGCCGCACCGCCCTCCCCTAGTTCGACTGATCGCGCCAATTGCGGACTGGGCGCTGGATTAATTGCGCCCAAGCATCATTGGGAGCCGCAGATGAACCTCTGGAAATTGGCGGCGTCACTATCTCGCCTGCGTCGACACGGAGACGACTGGGCTCCATTCTGAACAGCCTCGAAACCTCGCCCGGCGCATCGTAGGCCCGCCCCACTGCTTCGCGCCGCAGCTTCCTATCCAAATCGTCGCTCCCGGTCGCTTTTTTTCTGCAGAATCGCCATGCGAACAAAGGCACATCATGGCACTGATAAGCTTACTTCGGGCGTGACCAGACTACTTTAGCGAACAAGCTCTACATAGAGCGCACGAAACAATTTGTCATATTAAGTCGCATCTTTTATGCAGACTTGACTTTAATTGCCGCGATTTTGCTATACAGGAACTCTGGTAGTCGACCACTTGTCCAAAGAGGCTTTTATGGGTAATCGAGCCAGCGCGGTTTTGTACCTCCCACTGTCTCAGGACGACTGGCGCGGCGCTGTACGGTCGTTCGTCGGTGCGGAGAAACGGAACGCCTTCGCAATTGAGGTCAGCGTAGCGAAGCCCGGCGGTCGCATTATCGCTTTCGATTCGTGGTCGAACAGCGAGCGCACTGCCGCCGATCTAGCAGAAGGAATAGCAGAGTGGATTGACCTGCGATTCGAGAGCAATCGCACAGAAGATCTTGAAGCGATCATTTCAGTGTGTGGGGTCCGACAGTCTGGGTAAACTGAGACCGCTGGCTGAAGAATGCCATCCGAGCGGACTGAACTACGAACCAGCCCGCCCGCAGACTCGTGACGTCGGGTTAGCCCGTGGCCCGAGTGCCCATCGGACGGGTCGCCCCCAATTCGTGATGGGCGCGAAGTCGAATCCGCGCTTAGTAGAATCCGGCGCGCTATGATCCGGTGCGCATCGGGTGCATCCGCCTTTTCCATAAGCTAACAATCGCATGTTGGCATGGCCCTTCCCTTCGCCAGATCGATCTCGCTGAAGATGTCTATCGAAAGCGTGCCTCAGTGCTCCCTCGGAGCGTCGCCGTTCGGGAAACTTTCCGCTCGCGTTTCGGGTGACTTCTGTCAGGATTTTCGCTATTGCCGTCGCTGAACCCGCGATCGCACGCTCAAGGAGCGGATACACGATGGCCGACACTGAAGGCGCCCCAATCGATCGCAACCGGATTGCCTTTGCCCGATGGGACAGGCGGATGCGCGAGTCGCTCCGCCCGCTGCTCACGAGAAAGATAATCGCGGAACACAAGCGCGACCCGGTCGCCATTCACAGCGACGCGCTTGAGCGCGTACTCAACTACTTCCGCCGCCCCAACCTGCTGGATCGCCACGTGATTGTCTGCACGCGGCCGTTCAAACAATGGCGGGTCGCACGAATGAGCGTCCCCGGCCAGGCGCCGGTGTTCGTCGACGAGCGCAACTACAACTCGGAAGCCAAAGCGGCGCACGCCGTGTTCCTGATATACGTCGAACAAACGATGCACGACTAGCAACTCGCCCGCAAACCGCGACGCCCAACGGAGAACATCGCGATGGCAACGGCCCGGATTCACGGATATAGCGACCAGATTAGCGTCAGGCCCGGCGAGCGCATCCGCTTCATGGTAAGCGTGGAAGGCGCCGAGCGTTATCGCGCGGAAATCGTCCGCCTGATCAATGGCGACGCCAATCCCGCCGGTCCCGGCCCCAAGGAGGAAACGGTCGCGTCGCGGGTCAGTGGCGAGTATCCGGGACGGCTTCAACCGACTTACGCCGGCTCGCATATCGTGGTGGATGATCCGGGCGGGCTCCTGGATGTGGGACAATCGATCTCGGTTCACGCCTTCATCATGGCGACCACGCCGTCCAAGGGGGTGCAGGGAATCATCACGCGTTGCGATCCGGAACGGCGAAGCGGATGGGCCCTGGTGATCGATGAGCGGCGGCGGCTCGCGCTATGGCTGGGCGACGGCGCGGGACACCTGGTGCAGACCGCCGCGCCGGAGCCTTTGACCGCCGGCGTGTGGTATTCGGCCGGCGCGAGCTACAACGGCGCGACCGGTCGGACCATCGTGCATCTGACCCCGGTCATCAATGCGGTCAATTCGCTGGTTGGGCGGGTCGCGATGTTGCCGCCCGCCATGATGCACGCGAGCACCTCCGAGCTGGTCACCTTCCACTCACCGTCGCCGACCGTGATCGCCGGTTGGGCGAAGGGCACCACGGCTTCAGGAGCCCTCATCGTGGACGGCCACTATAACGGCAAGATCGACCGCCCGCGCGTCTATGGCCATGCGCTGGGCGAGGCGCAACTGGACGAACTAGCCTGGGGCGGCGAGCCGGACAGCCGCGGACTGATCGCGCGCTGGGACTTCGCCGATGGGATCGGCCGAGACGGCATCGCCACCGACCGTGTCACCGACGCCTCGGGCAACGATCTGCACGGACGCTGCATCAACGCCCCCGCGCGCGCGATGACCGGCCATAACTGGAGCGGCCGCGAGGAACATTTCATCCACGCGCCCGCCGAGTACGGCGCGATCCACTTCCACGACGATGATCTCGAGGATGCCGGCTGGCAGATGGATTTCGAGTTGACGGTCCCGGACTCGATGCGCTCCGACGTTTACGCCGCGCGTGTCAGCGTCGGCGACTCGGTCGACTACATCCCGTTCATCGTGCGCCCGCCGGCTGACGGTCCCACCGCGAAGATCGCATTTCTGGTCCCGACCGCATCCTACCTCGCCTACTCAAATGAGCATCTGAGCTTTGGCGAGGGCATAGAATCGATCATCGGCCACACAACGGTGCTGGACTCAGAGGACATCTACCTATATCAACATCCGGAATTCGGGCTCTCGACATACGACCATCATTCCGACGGCAGCGGTGTCTGCTATGTGTCGCGGCTGCGCCCGATTCCCAACATGCGGCCGCATCATCGCTTCGGCGGAACGCTATGGGGTCTGGCGGCCGACCTTCACCTGGTCGACTGGCTAAACGCCAAGGGCTTCCGTTACGACGTCATCACCGACGAGGATTTGCATCGTGAGGGCGCCGCGCTGCTCCGCGATTACAAGGTCGTGCTCACCGGATCGCATCCGGAATACTATTCGTCCGCGATGCTCGACGCGTGGGAGTCCTACCTGACGTCGGGCGGGCGAATGATGTATCTGGGCGGCAACGGTTTCTACTGGATCACCTCGTATCATCCTGACAAGCCGTACCTGGTTGAGGTGCGCAAGGGGGAAGGTGGATCGCGCGCATGGCAGGCGCAGCCGGGCGAGTACTTTCACAGCACCACCGGCGAGCGCGGCGGAGTATGGCGCAATCGCGCGCGCGCGCCGCAAAAGCTGGTGGGGGTTGGTTTCGCGGCGCAAGGCTTCGACCGTTCGTCGTACTTTCGCCGGATGCCCGACAGTTTGGACGCCAACGCGCGCTTTATTTTCGACGGCGTCGGCGAAGAGGAACTGTTGGGCAACTTCGGGCTGGTGGGCGGCGGCGCCGCGGGACATGAAGTCGATCGTTACGACCTGACTCTCGGCACACCGCCGAACGCGATGCTGGTCGCGAGCTCCGAGGGACATAGCGACCACTACCTGCGCGTGGTCGAGGAGATTTCTTTTAACTACCCGGGCTCGGGCGGGCGGCAGGACCCCGGCGTGCGCGGCGATATCGTGTACTATCCGACGGCGGGCGGCGGCGCGGTCTTTTCCGCCAGCTCAATCGCGTGGTGCGGAAGCCTTTCGCATAACAACTACAACAACAACATCTCGCGCATCACGGGCAACGTGCTCGAACGCTTTGCGAGCGACGAACGTCCACCGGGCGCGTGACGCGAGGGTGCGGGAGCCGTCAGCTAAAATCGTTCGATGTCCGAGCGAGGGCGCGAGCGTGCGATGAGAAGACAAATCGCAACCGTCTCCGAGCTGTGGCGCTACCCGGTCAAGTCGATGCGAGGCGAGCGCCTCCACGTGATGGCGCTCACCGAGCGCGGGGCTGTGGGCGATCGAGTCTATGCGATGCGAGAGCTCAAGTACGGCTCGATCATGAGCGCGCGAATGTGGGCCTCGATGCTCCAGTTGCGCGCCGTATGCGAGCGCGAGCCGGCCGGCGGTGCACCGGCGCGCGTGCGAATCGAACTTCCAGACGGCACTGCGATCCACGCCGACGATCCCGGCGTCGACGAGAGCGCTTTCAGAGCTGTTCCGGCATCCGGTGCGCCTGGAGCGCCCGCGCGGCGACGCGCCGCTAACGATGGCGGAGATCGAGGAGATAAGAGAAGGCCGCGCCTTTCTGCCGCCGCGCGATCTCTACGACGAGGACGTCCTGCACGTCCTCGCGAGCGGCACGCTGGAACATCTCCGCCGCCTCTGTCCGTCCGATTTCGATCTGCGACGCTTTCGTCCCAACGTTTACGTCGACACGGGCGCCGAACCGGAAGGCTTCGTCGAGGACGGATGGCTCGCTGGCGAACTTGAGGTCGGAGATGGCGGCGTGCGAATCGTCGCGATGCGCCCGGCGCTCCGCTGTGCGATGACCATCCATCCGCAGGACGATCTTGCGGCTGACCCGGCGATCCTGCGCACCGCCGCACAGCATCATGGCGCCTACGTCGGGCTGTTCGCGGCGGTCGGCGTTCCCGGGCATATCCGCGTGGGCGACCCCGTGTGGCTGGTGACAGGCTGAGTGACACCTGAGCTGTGCGAGGCATCATGTTCGTCGATCGGGAAGGCGATCGCGAAATCGTGAGCGACTGCGCTCTGGAACTTTTGCGAGAGCATTCAGTTCTATGCTAGATGCGAGTGAACTTTTGAGTGACCCAAAATCGAATTTCATAGGTTTCGCGAGCGGCATTAGGCCTCATATCAGGGTGGCTTGAGAACTTGAGGTTCGGGCCAACCCATCAGGAGGAGGCAGTGAGAACCAGGCTGTTCATCTCTTTAATTGTCTGCGCGCTGATAGTCGGCGCGCTCTCGATTGCGCTGAGGACAGCAGCAAATGAGGCAGCACCGCTAGCCGCGCCCAAGCCACAGCACCAGGTCGGCTTTCCTGCTCTGCTCTACTCATGGATAGTACCGGCGGATAATCCGCAGACGCCAGAGAAGGTCGAGCTTGGCCGAAAGCTTTTCTTCGACGATCGTCTCTCAGCCGATGGCACGGTCTCGTGCGATCACTGCCACGCACCTGCCAAAGGCTTCACCGATCAGCTCCCAACCTCGATGGGTATTCATCACGCCTTCGGACAGCGCAACGCCCCGACGGTTTTGAACGCGCTGTTCAATACGCTCCAGTTTTGGGACGGTCGAGCACCCACACTCGAGAAACAGATCGAGGGTCCAATTCTCAATCCGATCGAGATGGGCAACAAAAACTTCGACGACGTAGTCGCGAAAGTGAAGGCGATTTCCGACTATCAGCAGTCATTCAAGACGGTATTTAACGGCGTGGTCACGATAGACAATATCGAGAAGGCGATCGCGGCTTATGAACGCACGCAGACCGCCTTCGATACGGCCTTCGATCGGTTTACGGCGGGCGACCCGGGCGCCATCAACGCCAGCGCCAAGCGCGGATGGGCGCTGTTCAACGGCAAAGGCCGTTGCATGACCTGTCACGGATGGAACCCGACGCAGCCGCTGTTCACCGATAATCGTTTTCATAATATTGGTGTGTCCGCGCACAAGTCCGACTTCGTTCCGCTGGCGCGCAAAGCGTTGGTCCTGATCGCGGGGGGCGGCGGCGGCCTGCAGCAACTCGACCGCCTCGCAATCCAGACTGACATGAGCGGATTGGGGCGCTTCCTGGTTACCAAACAGCCGCACGATATTGGCGGCTTTCGAACGATGGGCTTGCGCAACCTGCTGGTGACTCAACCCTACTTCCACGACGGTTCGCAGCAGACGCTCTGGGACGTTCTGGACCACTACAACAAAGGCGGCGTCCAGAACCCCTATCTCGACGGTGGCCTGCTGCCGCTTGGACTAACCGAATCCGAAGAAGACGACCTGGTCGCCTTTCTGGCGACTTTGACCAGCCCAGAATACGCAAGCGCGGCGAAGGAGGAGCTACATAAGCAGCGCGCGCGCGCCAATACCGATCGTCCTCAGCGCGACGAAGCCGCCGCGATGGGCAAAAGCGGCCAGGGACCCGGCTTCAAGGGACCATTTGGGGACATGACCCCGCCGCAGGACGCAGAGAATCCCGCGTTACTTGGCGGCTACTGACAAACATTCATCGACGAGGGAACCAAGCTATGGCTGCGCGGCACAAGAGCATCGAAACCAAGTACATGGAAGACCGCGATACGGTGCTGCGCGGGCTGCGCGGCTTGACCGCCGAACGTTCCTGAAGGTCCTTGCGGCCAGCGCCGGCGCGGTGATGGCGAAGGGCCTGGTGCCACCGCACACGTTCCAACTCGTGAACGTGGCCGAGGCCGCTCTGGACAAAACGTCTCAGCGCAACAGGCGCTTCGGGAACTCCGCCGTTCACCTTCGCCTACATTTCCGACACGCACATGTACGTGCGGACACTCAATCAGCGTTTCGTCAAGGGAGCGGTCAAAGCGGTCGAGGACGTCAACGCGCTCGATCCGCAGCCCGACTTCGTGCTGTTCGGCGGTGACCTGGCGCAACTGGGACGTGCCGAGGAGCTGGAGCAAGGCAAGGGCGTGCTCTCGATGCTCAAGGCTCCGGTCAAGATGATGGTCGGCGAGCACGACTGGTTCTATGACATGGGCGAGAAATGGCAAGAGCTGTTTGGTCCGCCCAACTACTCGTTCGACTGGAAGGGCGTTCACGTGGTTGTCCTGATGAGCGTGCATGAGAAGGATTTCTGGACCGCGCGCAAGCTGACCCCGGCCGAGCGCATGCAAATCGTCGCGGGGTTGGACAACCCGATTCAGTCGCGCTTTGAAGTAGGCGAGCCACAGCGCGCTTGGCTCAAGCGCGACCTTGCCAAGGTTCCGACCACCACGCCGCTGCTCGTCTTTTCGCACTCCCCACTCTACAAGTACTACCGCAACTGGAATTTCTGGACCGAAGACGCCGAACAGGTGCAGGCGATACTCAAGCCCTACCGATCGGTCACCGTAATCCATGGCCATACGCATCAGATGCTCTTCAATCAGATCGATAACATCAGTTTCTATGGAATGCTTTCGACTGCGTGGCCGTGGCCTTACGCGCCCGAGGGCTTGCCCCCGCTGACGGTGCAGATGAATCGCGCAGACCCCTACGACCAGCTCGACGGTCTCGGTGACGGTCAGCTCAAGGTCAGCAAGGAGGGACTAGCGGACATGATGTATAACCTGTGGGATCGCAACCCGGTCACGGTGCGAGCGCAATACCTGCGATCGCAAGGCAAACTCTATCGGCCGCCCGCGCCACAGTTCGCAAGCTATTGATTGCCGCCCACGCTCAACCCTTCTACTTTTCGACGAGGCGACAATGATCTCCAGGCGAATAGTCCTCCTCATCTTGGGAACCACGATCTCGGCCGCTGGCCTCATGGTCCGGGTGGCGCGGTCGCATGCACAGCAGACAGCAACTCACGACCTTCCCGTGGCGAAGGCTGGCGGTACGGTCGTGATGCTCTGCGACGGAAAAACCAGTATCGAAGTCAAAAATCTGAAGCCCGGACAGACGATGTCGCGCGCGCAGGCTCAAGCTGTCAGCGACGAGTTGATGGCCACGTGGAGGCGCCAGCATCCCGGCGAGCGCTGGGAAGTCGCCCAGGCCTCCCCCGCGACCCAGGGGTCGATGGGAGCGCCAGGCGGTCTATCCCCTAAAGGAGGGAACTCGGCAGAAAAGGTACCGGCTGCCGCGCCTTCGCTGGCAGTTCAGCAGGGCGATACGTATGCCAGTTTTCAGCCGCGCGATTATCGGGTCTGGAAAGCCGAGACCGATAAATTCGTCACCTATGGCAAACAAATTTTTCACGACGCCAAGGCGGCCGGCGGCACTATAGGAGTAAGCTGCGACATGTGTCATCCCGATGCCGCCAATACTCATCCCGAGACCTACCCCAAGTATCAAGTCCAGCTCCAGCGGGTCGCGTTGCTGCGCGATATGATCGATTGGTGTATCGAAAATCCAATCAAAGGCAAGGCGCTCGACCCTAACGATCCGAAGTTGCGTGCGCTCGAAGCTTACATCTACGCGCAGCGCAAGGGCGTGCCGCTCGATTACGGCAAGCATTAATTCAGAAGGTCGAAACCGCGGCGCGTCAGGTGCGCGAGGCGAAGCAATCGAGGCCGCCGGTGAACTCGGCCATCCGGAACACGTCAGGCAATATCTTCTCGAGAAATTCGCGATCGAAATCGACGCCGTTGGCACGCAGGTAAGGCTCGGCTTCATCGACGATCATCTTCCAGTCGTCGATCAGTCGCAGTCGCTTGAAAACGTCCTGGTGCGGCGCCGCGCCTAACGCCTCGACCAGCAGGTCGGTGTAGTTGAGCACGCGAAAGGCGCCCTCGCTTTCGGCACGTACGAAGGAGGCGTGACAGTTGTGGTAAAAGGTCACGAGCACGTCGGCCTGCGTCTCGCGAACGCGATCGATCAACTGCGCGTGTTCTTTTTTCATCATCTCAGGCACTCGCGCGCATCCCGAGCCGCCGCAGGTGTAGCCCGATTCCAGCACCGTGTCCGTAAGCTCCAGCCCAGGAATCGCCGCCAGCACTCGCGCTACGTTCGCTCCCAAATCGGCCAACCCGACGTGCGCGTGCAGCACCGCCTTTAGCGGCAGCGGGCGCACGAACTTTGCGCGCAGCTCGTCGAGATGGTCGGCGAGATAGGTGGTGAAGTGGCCAAACTCGAAACTTGTCGAGTGAAATCCGGCCAGCGTCTCGCCGATATGCAGGTTGCACGACGGGCACCAGCTCAGCACCTTCTCGGGGCTTAGCCCCTCGAAGCGCGTGAGCGTCGCGTTGATCATGCGCTCGCCTTTGCCAAGTTCGCCTTCCCACTTCGACTGCACGATTCCGCAGCACGATCCGGGGCCGCCGACGACCTCATAATCGGCGCCCAACGCGTCCAGCACATACATCGCATTGAAAAGAAGATGCGGTGTGCGCAGCGCGTTGCATCCCAGGTAAAAAACCATCTCCGCCTGACTGCGCCGGGGCGGATTGAGTACGCGCGCGAACTCGGCCGGCAATAACTGCATCCCTGCCATCAGCCGGATAGCGCGCGACATCTTGCGGAAGAGCTGCGGCGTCTCGGTTCGCTCGCCGGAGTGTATCGTGTTGGCCAGCACCAGCATCTTGCGCGGATTGACGCCTTCGGGACAAGCGGGAATGCATTCACCGCATCCATTGCACGCGTGCGCAAAGGTGGCGGAAGGGCCCGCGAGCGGCGCGCGATGCGCGAGAAAGTCAATCACTCCATGCGCGACCGCCTTGGGATCGGCATCATCAAGGCCGGCGTATGGAACGACCGGGCACACCTCGACACATTTGCCGCACGCGGTGCAGGCGCCGAGCACCTTGGCGATTTCCGAATCGAAGTAGCTCGCGAGTGATTGCGGCTGAGCGGTCATTAAGGAATCCAGCGCCGTCGGACGGCTATCGCAAATGCGTCGTCGTTCACCACAGTTTATCCCGGAGTCGCCGAAGAATCGCAGCGCACGCTTGTGAAGCTATTCTGGTAAATGATTGTCTGTCAATTCGCGTGCCAAATGCGTCGCAAGCAAGGCCATAAAGTGCCAAGCCGCGTTTTGGCTGACTTCGCTCGAGCTGAAAACGTCCCGATAATGTTGAGTTTTTCATGCCTGATGGTGCTAGGAGGCCAAGCCATATAAGATAATAATTGATCGAAAGTCTTACACATCGAGAGGGCTACGAAGCGATGCCTAGAGTCTATTTCGACAATCTGGCAAATGCGGTGACCCGCGACGACGTCGAGGAGTACTTTTCCCGGGCGGGTAAAGTGCGCGGCGTCCTGGTGGTTACTGACAAGTCGTCGGGAAAATCGCGCGGCTTCGGTTGCGTCGATATGGAAAAACTCGACGACGCGCTTCATGCGATCAAATGGCTGAATCATGCCGATCTAAAGGGCAAGCGGATTCGAATTCATCCCGGACCGTTACGGGAACAAAACTAGTCACCGGCGAAGTCACTTATACGATCCAAGCAAGCGGCACGGGAGAATAATGCAGACACAAAGAGGCAGAAACCCCTGGGACAGTCATGACTGGAAAGTGAAAACTCTCGAGTCGCTGACACCGGGCGGGGGATCGCGCTTAGGATTTACCTGCAGGAGTTGCGGACGCAAATTCGGCCACATGACCGTCAACCATCGCACATGGGCGGTCAACGATGAGGGATTGAGCCTCTCCGACGAGATTACAACCCGGTGGATGGTGCAATGGTGCGTGGGTCATGCGATCGAGGCCGACGAGGAAGATCGTAAGAGCGTCAAGCATCCGCATTAGGTCGCGACGTCAGTTTCGCGCGGGCAAGGCCGTTATGGCGAGTTCGCGCTCCAGTATCCGTCGGAACAGCATTCGCAGCACTGCCGCGATCTCTGTTCGTTCGGCGCTAGCCGTCGATAACGATTGGTGCAGGCCTTCCTGCAGTTCGACCAGCAAGCCCTGCAGTTCCACGTTGCGTTCTGCGAGCGCGGCGGGCGACGGATATTCTGCGGCAGAGTCGACAATTGCGATCGGTCGCGGCGTGAAGTCTTTGCCGCAGCGGCTCTAGATCGAGGCCAGTTCCGTTTGCTTCGGCCCGCTCGAGCATCCCGCATACCTGCCGCAGAGTCTCCTCCATGTCCCTATTGTCTGCGAACAGGTACGGTCCGATTTTATCCCACACCCCAGAGACGCGGCGGATGATACTGATGGCGACCTGGATCTGACGCCTGGTTGGCCCCGCCGGTATTTCGGGCAATACCGATTCGCGCAGGCTGATAGCCACTCCGTTCAGCAAATCGCCGATCGTAGGTTTTGTCACAACGGATTCCCAGATTAAAATCGCGTTAGCCCGGCAGCCAATTCATAAATTGCATCAGATAGCCGGTTATGGTCGAGGCGCGATCGGCGAGGAACAAGTTTCGTGTCCTTCCATCGAAGAACGAGCGCGCGCCGGTCAAGGAGATGATGCTGTGCTTTACTTCGCCGAGTAGCCGATAGAACAGCAGGGTCTCGGAAGGAACCGGTATGCCGCTCAATTCTGTGTAGCGCCCGACGAATTCATCCAGCGAAAGAAACGCCTGCGGCCCCCACAGCGAGCGATATGCCCAGGCGAGATCCTCGACCGGGTCGCCAAGGTGCACCATCTCCCAGTCCAGCATCGCATTGATGCGTTCGTCCTCATAGAGAAAATTCCCGAAGCGGAAATCGCCGTGGACGATGCTAATTCTGGAAGCAATCGGCTGATGGTCCTTCAGCCAGATGAATGCGGCGGTCATAACCGGATGCGGCTCCATCCGGTGCTTCAGAAACAGCGATTCCCAATACGAGATCTGCTGTGCTGCCGCTGTCTCACGCGTGGTGGCGGGCAGGAAATCCACGCCTAGTCTCGTCCAATCGAGGGTATGAAGCATGGCGGCTATCGATGCCAACTGTTGTGCGATAGCCCGGCTGCTCTCAGCCCTTTCGGGCTTCAGCAGCGCCGGTAAATCCGTCGCGCCCGCCACCTTCTCCATTATGAAAGCCGGCCGCTCGAGCCATCTGCCCTCGCTATCTATCCAAAGCGCTCGTGCAACCGGAACTCCGCTCTCCCGAAGCGCGTCGATTATTCTGAATTCGCGGAACAGGTCGGTCTCGAGTTGTCCGGCCTCGGCCTTGCGCAACATCACGCAACTGACCTTTCGTTCCTCGCCGCGCTCGAGCCATCGAACGTCGAACTCCCACGCCTGGCGGGCATTGCCTGCTGTGATGGGAGCTACGTTGTCTATCCGGATCTTCTCCGCGCCGTCCAGGTTAGCCGCAAGGAACTGTTTCAGGCCCGAGACCAGGCTCTCAACCGCGGCGGCCGACGCAACGCTCACTTAAGAAAGCTCCATCCCGGCCGGCCGCGTGCGCAAGCATTGTAGGCGTCGGGCTCAAGGGGTTGAAGGATGCCGGTGGTGGTCTCGCCATCACAGGTAACTTCGCAATGATGCTCGTTGAGGCCCGTTAGACGGCTGCGAACCTCCGCCTTGGTAACGTCGTATTGATCACCTTCGACAACATTGTCACCGACATACTGGCCCTGGAAAATGCTCTTGTCGGGGGTGCCGCCGTACATTCCGCACCGCATATATGCGGTTTGATGTCCGAAGCGCCGGTAATGCACCTGCTTCACTTCTCCGGTTTCCAACGTGTAGTCAATGATACCTTCGAGAAAGATCTGGGTATCCGGCTCGAACCTCAACCGCCGCTCGGTCTTCACGATCTTGCCCATACTCGGGCGAGGATCGCCAAAGTTATAAAGGATCGTATTGCCCCAGATTGCGAAGTCCTTGAAGGATACCCAGTTGCCTCCGATCCATCCGGCGTGCATCTTGCGGCCGGGCTGAAGATTGGGACCGCCCACGCCGCGGCCGACACCCCAATGGCGATCGCGCGTCCCCCCGCTGGTCTCCCGAGTGACTTCGATCCGCTCTCCACCTACTTTTACCCAGCCCTCAGCGATGCCGAAGCCCTCGAATCCCGCGGTGATGTCGGCGCGCCGGCCGCGCGGCGAACCCTCGGCAACCGATCCTGATGAAGCATGGTAGACCTGCCGCCGGGTGTCGTGCCAATGCAGGTCGTAACTGATACCCCAATCGTTTTCCTCCAGCACGTAGTGCCAAAGCCGCATCCCCTGAATTATTCTGGGTTTGATCGGGCCGATGTCCATGTTCATGCGGTCGGCACCGAGACGCCGAAACGCGCGCACGGAAATATGCTGGCCCCTGAAATTGACGATTGCGTAAGCTTCGGCGGTATCCAGATTCGGATAGAAGCTGGCGCCGGTAACCAGCAGCAGTTCGCCCTTGTTATCATGACAGATGACCCAAAAGCGCTCGTAGATTCGTGGGTCGGTTGACCATACCACGCGAATGGGATCGGGAGTCTGATGGATCATGTAGTCATCGATCGGAGTTAGCGGAAACTGCTCGTCGAAGTGACTATCGTTGATCACCAGGCCGGACTTGGGATCGTTCAAACTCATGCGCACCTCGATCGCGGCGACTTCTCTTTCGCGGCAATGCCGACGAGGGGAGTCTACGACCAACGGAGTCTAGATGACCGTGAACGAGCGCTGCAAATGCGGGAGGCAACTGCAGATGCATGTGCCAGTCTGACACCCGGCGGTTTCTACCCCGGGTTTGCCTCGGTTCCGCGTTGGCGGAGATAATGGAAAATGTGGTTTAAAGATGTCGCAGGCGGACGCGACCACTCGGCGCTGACCGCGCTGCACTAACGGAGGTTCACCAGATGGCGGATTGGTCCGAGGAAATCACCCACGTAGCGGGGACTGACCTCGCAATCATCAAAGGCGGACGAGGAAAACCCCTGCTCGTCCTGCACGAAGAGATGGGGCATCCAGGATGGCTAAACTGGCATACGGAGCTTGCCAGGGAACGTACAATCCTGATTCCGATTCAGCCCGGCTTCGGCAAGTCGCCGCGCATCGAATCGATCCGCAACATCCACGAATTGGGGCTGTTTTACTCATGGATGCTGCGCGATATGAATCTCGGGCCGGTCGACGTCATCGGATTCTCGCTCGGCGGATGGGCCGCAGCCGAAATGGCGACCGCCAACCCGCGACAGTTCCGAAAAATGGTGCTGGTCGCGCCGTTGGGCATAAAACCACCCGAAGGCGAGATCTTTGACATCTTCGTGGTCACCCAGCGCACGCCGCTCAACCTGAGTATCCACGATCCGGAGACCACGCCCGAGTTTAGCAAGCTCTACGGTGGCGAGCGGACACCCGCGCAATTCGAGGCCTTCGAGGACGCGCGCACTGAGACCGCGCGCATAGCGTGGGAGCCGATTCTTCATAACCCCAACCTGCCCTATTTTCTGCAGAGTGTGAGCGGGCTGCCGACACAGATCGTATGGGGCCGTGAGGACGCATTGGTCCCGGTGAGCGCCGCGCAAGCCTATCAGCAGGCGCTCAAGAATACTGAAACGCGACTGACGATTTTTGACGATTGCGGCCATCGGCCGGAAATCGAACGGTCGGCCGAGTTCGTCAAACTGATCAAAGAGTTCCTGGCCTGAGCCGGACTATAGCGTGAGCCTGAAGGAGACAAGCCATGCATATAATGTATTTCACCGAACGTCCTTACCGTGAAGTTCCGGAGGACGAGGTAATCAAAAACCGGAGTTTCTTCGGAGTTCCAAATCGCTTTTTCGATCGCGAAGTCGGGTCGCGGCTGTACAACGAATACCTCGACGAAGCGGTCTATGCCGAGGAGATGGGCTTCGATGGCGTGATGCTCAACGAACATCATGGCACCCCGTTCTGCATGGGTGCGGTGATGAACGTCGAAGCCGCCATTCTCGCGCGAATTACCAAGAAGGTTCGCATCGTGCTGCTGGGCAATCCGCTGCCGACGCTGAGAAATCCGCTTCGCATGGCGGAGGAGCTGGCGGAAATCGATCTGATTTCCAAAGGCCGCCTGGTGCCTGGATGGGTCCGCGGAGCCGGCAGCGAACAGATCTTCAACAACGCCAATCCGGCCTACAATCGCGAGTATTTCAATGAGGCCCACGACGTCGTCATCGCCGCATGGACGCGTCCGGGGCCGTTTCGATGGGAGGGCAAACATTTCACTTATCGCTTCGTCAATCCGTGGGTCCTGCCGTATCAGAAACCGCGGCCGCCGATCTGGATTCCCGGCGTAATCAGTCCAGAGACCGTCGTATGGTGCGCGCAGCATCGTTATCCGTACATCGGTCTGGGAACCGCACTGCAATCGACGGTCGAATTGTGGAATCTCTACGGCGACACGGCGATGCAGGAAGGCTACATGGCCGGGACTGAAAATTTCGGCTACTTGCAGCAGATCTTCGTCGCCGAGACGGAAGAGAAGGCGCAGGCGCTGGGCAAGGCCGCACTCTTCGGCGGTGGCGCCGCGAATTTCTCGCGACCCGAATGGACCTTGCCGCCTGGCTACAACTCCAAGGAAGCGACGCGCCGCCTCGCACGCCAGGCATCCGACTACGGCTTTCTCGGCCTTACCAGCGAGAAGCTCAAGGAGAGCGGCGAAGATCATCATCACGGGAAAGACACGCGCGGCAAGTTGCGCCGCGGCGAAGTCAGCCTCGAGGAAGCCAAGCGTAAAATCTACGGGACCTATCAGAAGGCCCAGGACGGCCTGCAAATTATCATCGGCACTCCGAAGTCGGTGCTTCCCAAGCTGCGCCTGATCATGGAGGTGCTGCATCCCGGCATTTTCGGATTGTTTCAGGCGCAGGGGCCGCTGACGCTGGAGCAGCGGATGACGAGCACGCGCCTGCTCGGCCAGGAAGTGCTGCCGGCGATGCGCGAGATTGCCAAGGAACTGGGTATCGTTGATCCGTTCGAGCGCGAACCCGGGTCGCGTCCGTATACTGCAGGCACGCAGCGCGATTCTCTGGTCGATCTGAACGCCCTCAAGCGAGCACCCCAACGCGACGAATCGGTCCGCGTATAGCCACAAAGGAAAATTTAATGGAATTTGGTGTAACCGTAATAACTCATATTGGAAAATCGCCCGAGCAAATCCGGCTGGCGGAGGAGCTCGGGTACGATCGCGCGTGGGTGCCGGATTCGCAGATGATTTGGTCCGACTGCTACGCGACTATGGCATTGGCGGCCGCGAGCACGAAGCGGATCAAGATCGGCACCGGAGTGGCGATCGCCGGCACGCGAATCGCGCCGGTGACCGCGCATTCCATAGCATCGATCAACCAGATCGCCCCTGGCCGGGTGTTCCTGGGAATTGGCACCGGTCATACGGCGATGCGCGTGATGGGGCAGGATCCGATCGGGGTCAAGGACTTCAGGGAATACCTGCGGGTGACCCGCGAACTGCTCGACGGCAAGGCTGTCGACTACACTTATCGCGGAAAGACGCGGGAGATTAAATTCCTTCATCGCGACCGCCACTTCATCAATCTCGACAATCACATTCCGATCTACGTCGCGGCCAATGGCCCCAAGGCATGCGAGGCTGCCGGAGCTTATGGCGACGGATGGACAACGATCGGCAGAACCACCGAAGACCTGGAATCCCGCCTCTCGCATATCCGGGCTGGGGCGCAGGCGGTCGGCCGCAAAGTCGGCTCGGACTTCCACGTGGTGCTCTTCACCGCCGCTTCGGTGCTCAAGCCAGGCGAACGGCTCACCAGTGAGCGCGTCATCGATGAAACCGGCCCGTGGGTGACCTGCGAGCTGCATTTCTTCTATGAGATCTGGAAGAAGGAAGGAAAAAACGACGCGCTGATTCCACCCTACTTCCGCGGTGTCTGGGAAGACTACGTAAAGCGAGTGGATAGTTATACCCTGCCGGAAAATGCGCGGTTCCGTCAGATTCATGATGGCCATGCGACTTTCGTGCAGCCGGAGGAACGGCGCTACGTCACGCCAGACGCGATCAGAGCGACCGGACTCGTCGGAACGCCGGAGGAGATAATCGCGCAAATTCGTGAGCTGGAAAGAATCGGCATCAAGGAGATAAACATCGTGCCCGGTCCGGACTTCGCTGAAGGGCCGTTCCGTGACCTGGCGAAGCACGTGATTCCGGCCTTTCGCAAATGATTGCGGCTTGGCACTAGGAACGAGGCATCGATGGATTTCGAGTTTTCAAGCGCCCAGCGGGAGATTCGCCAGGCGGTATCGAGCCTGTGCGCTCGATTTGGCGACGAATACTGGCGCGAGTGCGACGAACGCGGCGCCTATCCCGAGGAGTTCGTGCGCACGCTCAGCGAGGCCGGATGGCTTGCCGCGTTCATCCCGCAGGAATACGGCGGAGCCGGGCTGACGATGCTCGACGGTTCGATAATACTCGAGGAGATAAACCACTCCGGCGGCAACGCCGCTGCCTGTCACGCACAGATGTACACGATGGCCTCGGTGCTCAAACATGGCAGCGAGGAGCAGAAGCGGCGTTACCTCCCGCGTATCGCTTCGGGCGAGTTGCGGTTGCAGGCTTTCGGCGTGACCGAGCCTGACGCGGGTTCCGAGACGCCTAGGATCAAGACCTTTGCGCGGCGCGCTGGCGATAACTACGTAATCAATGGCAGCAAGATTTTCACCTCCCGCTATCAGCATTCCGACATGCTATTGCTGCTGACGCGCACGACTCCGTACAACGAGGTAAAAAGGAAGACCGATGGCATGAGCTTGTTCTTGGTGGACCTGCGCGAGTATGGCGACGCGATCAAAGCCGTGCCCATCGCGACCATGATTAATCACGGCACCAACCAGCTTTTCATCGACAACCTGACCGTGCCTCGCGAAGCGCTCATCGGAGAAGAGGGCAAAGGCTTCCAATATTTGCTGAGCTCGCTCAACGCCGAACGCATCCTGGTCGCGAGCGAATCAATAGGCGACGGCCGCTGGTTCGTGGAGCACGCGGTCAGCTATGGCAATGAGCGCAAGGTATTCGATCGCGCGATTGGGATGAACCAGGGCGTGCAATTTCCGATCGCCAGAGCTCACATCTCAGTCGAAGCGGCCTCACTGATGCGCCTCAAGGCCGCGACTCTCTTCGACGCCAACCTGCCGTGCGGCGGCGAAGCCAACATGGCAAAGTACCTGGCGACAGAGGCCGCATGGGAGGCCGGCGAGGCCGCGATGAATACTCTGGGCGGGTACGGTTTTGCCAAGCAGTATCACGTCGAACGCAAATGGCGTGAGGCGCGCCTTTACCGGACTGCTCCGATCTCCAACAACCTGGTCTTGAGCTATGTCGCCGAACATTTGCTGGGGCTGCCGCGATCCTACTGACGATGACCCGAGCGCGCGCGGTTCATGCGTTGGAAGTCAAGCTGAAGTTTTGACGAACACTTCGGAGGAACCAAATGAAAATCGGAATATTCGCGATGGTCTCGGAACACACACTGGATCCGGTCTCGGTCGCGCGCAGATGCGAGGAACTGGGATTCGAATCCGTCTGGGTTCCCGAGCACGCGATCATTCCGGTCCATACCAAGGTGCCTTACCCTGCGCTCGACGGCAAAATTCCCGATGTGTACACGCGCTTTCCCGACCCGTTCGTGCTGCTGGGAATGATGTCTTCGGTGACTCGCACGCTGAAGCTGGGCACCGCGATCTGTTTGGTGCCGGAACGTCATCCGCTAGCCCTGGCAAAGGAAGTTGCGACTCTGGATTACTTCTCGGGCGGCCGGTTTCTTTTCGGCATTGGCGCGGGATGGCAGGCGGAGGAGTCCGAAATCATGGGCGTCGACTTTCCGCGGCGCTGGCCGATCGCGCGCGAATACTTGCGTGCGATGAAAGAGCTCTGGACTAGGCCGGAGGCGACTTTCGAAGGCCGGTTTCTGAAATTCCCGCCGGTGATATGCAATCCGAAACCTGCGCACAAGCCGCACCCCCCGATCTTCATCGGAGCCGGCGGGCTCAACTGGAAACGCGAACGCGCGATCCACGACACGGTCGCGATCGGCGACGGATGGATGCCGGTGGCATTGCCGCCAAAGGACCTGGCTAGCGACCTGGCCATGATGAAACAGTTATGTGCCGAGGCGGGCCGCGATTTTAAGCAGCTCGAAATTTCGATGACCTTTCTGCAGCAACCCGAATTGCAACCGCAGGACCCGAAACGGGCGTTGGCGGAATATGCCGAGGCAGGCGCTCATCGGCTCATTCTAGCCCCGGTGCTCGACCGCAAAAATGCCGAGCGCGCGCTGGAGCAAACTGCCAAAGACTATTTGAAATAGCACGAGATCAAATATCGACCTTGGGATACCGCTCGCGCATCCAGGCCACGAAATTCTCCGGGGCGGACATGGTCGAGAGGCGCCCTTGCCGCACCAGCGCCCAGTCCTTGAATTTGCCCGACTGCTTGATCTCCGCGAGCGTCACGGGCGGATCGAGGCGACCGGCGAACTCCAAATCGACCACCGCCGACTTCGGATTCGTCGGGTCGTCGCGCGGCTCAGACCTTACGACGCTCAGCCCGACGACGCTGGACGAGCCACCGCTGTGATAGATGAACACCTTATCGCCCGGGCGCATAGTGCGGATCGCGCGGACCGCCTGCGAATTGGTAACGCCGTCCCACGTCGTGCGTTTCTCCCGCTCGAGATCGTCGATCGAATAAGTTCCGGGTTCAGTCTTGGCCACAAAGTAGTTCATGGGCCGTCCTTTTCATCCGTGATTCAGGGCAAAGCGTAACACAGCGGCGCCGAACCTGGCGCTCAGGCGTGCGAGCACTCCGATGCCGGAACTACCTGATGTCAGCGTATACATCGAGGCATTGCAGACCCGCATCCTCGGACACAAATTGACTCGCGCAACCGTTAAATCGCCATTTCTGCTGCGTACCGCCGACCCACCGCTAAGCGCGGCTGAAGACACGAAGGTCCGCGAGGTTCGGCGGCTGGGCAAGCAGATCGCAATTGGCGTTGGCGGCGACTTATGGATCGTACTGCATCTGAAAATCGCCGGGCGGCTGCATTGGGGCGCTGCCGCACCCAAACTTGGCAACAGAAATGTGCTGGCCGCGTTCGAGTTCGATAGCGGATGGTTGTGGCTCACGGAAGCGGGCACGCAGCGCCGCGCCTCTCTTCACGTGGTCAGGGGAGAAGGCGGCCTGCAATCACTGAGCGCCGGCGGTATCGAACCGCTGGACGCGAGTCTCGACGCATTCACTGCCGCTCTGCGCGCGTCCAATCACACGCTCAAGCGCTCGCTTACGGACCCGCACATTTTCAGCGGCATCGGCAACGCATATTCCGACGAGATATTGCATCGTGCGCAGCTTTCGCCAATCGCGATGACGCAAAAGCTGAGCGCGCAGGAAATCGAGCGCCTATACGAAGCGACTCGCACGACTCTGATCGAATGGACCGACCGCCTTCGCGCCGAGTCGGATGGCGGGTTTCCCGAGAAGGTGACCGCGTTTCGGCCCGAGATGGCCGTGCATGGGCGCTACGGGAAGCCGTGTCCGCGCTGCGGGGCTAAGATTCAACGGATACGCTATGCGAGCAACGAGACTAACTATTGCGCGCAATGCCAGACCGGCGGCCGCCTGCTCGCCGACCGCGCGTTCTCGCGCCTGTTGCACGACGACTGGCCGCGCACACTAGAGGAACTGGAAGCGCTCAGGAAGCGATAAGATTACTGAATATTAAGTCGCATGCCACATGTGGAGGATCGCCCGCTCTCCTCTCCTCCTGACCCCTTCACTTAGTCGAATCACAAACTTATGCAAATCGGAACCCAGACCAGCGAAAGCTTGCTTGGATTCGTCAAGCAGGGCAAAATAGTGTTTCACCACGACAACACGAGGAGAGCAAAGTTCTGAAGCGTTTAGCGATAGCAGGACTGAACTTGTTACTAGCGGGCCTCCGCGCAACGGCGCACACGGCGCCACACCGGCGGCCGGGCCCCAGGATGAGACCAAACGCCTACCGCGCCACATGGCGGGCCAACCCTACAAACAGGCGGATCCCCATGCGCACCCGCGCCTTACTGCAACAGCATCTATGCGAGAAATAAATCACACGCCGCCGCGCTCGCCCTGGTCGGCTGGTATTTAATGACCCCACCGTCGACGCTGCCTCCGAATGTCGCCTACAAGGCACCGTTGCGCAAGTGGCACATCGTTCGAGGTTTCGATACCGCCGACGACTGCGAGGATTCCCGAAGCTCTTTCTTTGAGGACTCGCGACAGAAAGAGGCCTTGAACATGCTGGAGCCGGCCTATCGGGATTTTATGTTCGCGGAGTGCGTCGCCAGTGACGACCCGCGCCTCAAGTAGGAGAAATGAAAATGGAAAGCAAAGATCGCGACAGTCAGGTCGTTGAAATTGCAGGCCGAAACTGGCTGGTCAGCCAGCTCTATCTTGCTGGCGTTGAGGTGGCTCGACCCGAGCGCGATCACGGCATAGACCTCATCGCATTTCTGGACCGCGGTCGATTCATCGCCTGCCCGATACAGGTGAAAGCTTCCAGCCAGAAATCGTTCGACGTTCAACGGCGGTTCGAAACATTTCCTAACTTGCTATTGGTCTACGTTTGGAACCTTGCCGACGCGCCCGTCGCTTACTGTTTGAGATACGCGCAAGCCGAGAAGGTGGCTAAACAGATGGGCTGGACCGCAACCAATTCATGGCAGGCGGGTGCGAACAGCGGCCGGCCGGGCTACGGGACACGTGAGCCGAGCCCGAAGCTGATCGAATTTCTAGAGCCCTATCGCGTGACGGCATTGGCGCAATGGAAGGAGGCGGTCGTCGCTGCGGCGAGACTTCCCAACGCTCTAACTGCACTAGCCGAAGATCGGCCCGCGCGATAGTTCAGAGCCCACGCTACGGGTTCGACGGGCCGCTATCCTAGGAAATAACTATCCGTCAAAACCCGAAGCGTTCTGAAGTTTTAGCCCCGGCTAGTGGTTCAGTAGCGACTTCCGGAGTGACGGGTTTTTCGAGCGCGGATCGAGCCAGATGCCAAAAAATGCAGCGCCGAAAGCCGGGTCATCAATCTCCCCATGCTCGCGGCCATTGTAGAAAAAGAAGGTCTTGTGATTCGGTGCGCAAAAGACGACGAGTTGGTCGCCCCGATTCACCGAAGGCAGAACCCGTTCCATCTCTTTGCGCCATGTGTGTCGCTGCTGAGAATTCCCGAGTCCCAACCGATCCATCTCGCTCATTCCGGCATCGGTGAGTTGATCCTTAGATATGGCGCGGTTGGACTCGAGGTCGAGTGCGTGTGGTTCCTCGGGATTCCATCGATCGTTCGCTGCCCAGAGCGTGACGTGGTACACCCTCAGTCCGAAATAGCTTTGCGACCCCTTGCCGATCTGGTTAAGTGCGGGCGCTTGTTGCAGCACCCCCGGCGGCAGGCTGGCGCTGCTCGCTGCGCGAGCGATCTGGATATTCGCCGCCCCCAGGATTCCTGCCGGCACGAGAACGAGAAGCATTCGAATGAATAGTCTTTGCACTTTTAGCAACGAGTCTGAACCGGAATTTGCTTGCGATTTTCGCAACACGCGACGCATCGTACGGTGAACCTTACGCGCTGCGACTCAACGCCTGTGACGATTCCGGCGCGTGCTTCCTGGCGCTGGGCTTTAGATTTACGCCGCGGAGCGGCACAGGGCAACTCAAGAGAGCCGCTAAGAAAGCCGTCACGCCGGCGTCGCTTACTGTTTGAGATACGCGCAAGCCGAGAAGGTGGCTAAACAGATGGGCTGGACCGCAACCAATTCATGGCAGGCGGGTGCGAACAGCGGCCGGCCGCGGCTACGGCCTCGTGGAGCCGACGGATGCCGAATCGCAGCCTCGCTAGTGACTCGTTCCTCGCGCCACTCAGAACGAGCGATTAGCAAGCAAACCAATGTATACGTATAAGACTGCTGAGCATGCCGAACGACTTAGCTTTCGACCCACTCAGTGACAATCTTTAGCGACGGCGTCGGTATCGTTCCATAACGACCAGTACGCCGCCAGCCAAAAGCGCCAAGCCACTGCCCCACAGGCTTGGATCAATCTCGGGCGCAGTAGGGGTGGCCCTCGCCGTGCCAGCTAACGTCAGCAGGAGCAGGCTGCATGATCCGAACAATGGAAGAGCTTTTCGCAAAAAGGTCGTCATAAGTAAGTCTCCTTTTTGGGCGGCGCGACGTTCGCTTCCAGCCCGTCCGTCCGATTTGACGAACGCCATGGCCCTGTCTGCGCGTCGCCGCTATTTCGGCTACTCATGGTTTATCGCTGGGTCTATGATGAAAGTCGCGCGATCAATAGCAGATCGCACCTGCCGTCCAGTCATACTTAGCGCGGCATGGAAGCGTTGGGTGAAATTTTTGACATCTTACCTTATGTCCTGCACGGGCGTGTCGATGTCGCCGAAATTAATAAAACCTCTCGCCGCGCGCGCCCTTCGACGCTGCAGGCGTAGCAGGACAAAGAGCGGCGGGGATTCCTAAAGCCACCGAGTAGCAATAGGGCCAGCTTTTTCCGAAACAAAACTCTCTGCCTGCCCACGCGAGATGGCGATGATGACGCCGGAGTGGCGTCCCGCATGCCTTTGCCTCATTTTAGGTATCATAGATATGAATAGATATTGTAGACAGAGTCCAACGAAGCATGTAGTCTGAATGGCATTGTAAGGTTATTACAGGTCTAATTAATGCGTAAAAATGTTCAATGATTAGAATTCCAGCAGAGCGGCACCCCGCAGATGACTCCTGACGAGCGTCCGCTCGACGCGCGAAGTCTTTGGTCAGGCGGCGAGGCCGCGCGCGACGGCCTTAGAGGTATCCTTGGCCGGAAGCCTGGGCCCAGGGGGACCATCGCGCAAATAAACCACGCGCCACATTTGTGTTGCGCGTGCGCGCATCGCAGTTCCAGATTTCGTTAAAGTTCCCGGAGGAGTAGGACCCACGCGCGAATCCTCCTCGCGTTTTGGGGGGTGGCATGGCCTCGCGGCCGGAAAGGGGACCCTGGACTTCGATCGCGCCAAGGAGGGTGACCCTCCGGGATGGCGGACCATCCAGCGCGAGCGCGAACGCAAGCCGGACACGGCTGCGCAGAATCTCGCCGACTGCCGGGCTATTGCCGAGGGTCTGACGGCTGCTCTGGCCGTGCATATCGTGTCGAACTTCACCGACCCGGCGTCGGTTGCCGACGCTTGCGCAACCCAATTGCGCAGCGCGGTGGACGCCATGCGGCGGCGGCGCGGCAACTGAAGCATCGGACTGCCGGCATCATGCCCGGCTGCCCGAATTTTGCAAGCGACACCGAGACCGATAGAGCAACGACAGTCCTCTCGATGGAAGAGAGGCGGTCTGCGACGGAGAACTAGCCTGAGCCCAAAACATCCTAGCGTCGCCCATCGATAGAGCCGTCGTCGCTCATCACGAGGCGGGGCACGCGGTTATAGCTCGCCGTCTCGGGCTGACTGTGAAGAAAGTGACGCGCGGGCGCATGTGCCTCTGGGGCGTAGAGCGCGAAGGGTATACGGACGTTCCCGAATGTCTCGCCGAGAATTTCGCGTACTCGGAGCAATGCCTGTTGATTGCGCTGGCCGGGCCGGCGGCGCAGGAGCGCTACGATCCCGCCGGTTACAAGCAGGAGGTGCTGCCTGAGCTCGCATTGACTACGAGATCGCGCGAAAGGCGTTTTGCAAGCTGAACCAGAGGCCGGACTGCAAAGACGAAGATCTTGGGAGCGCCGAGCGCAAAGCAAAGGAATTGGTAATCCAGCACTGGTCTGCTATCGAAGCGGTGGCGCAGAAACTCCTAAAGCACGTTGAGCGGGGAAAAGTTGGACGCCTTACTAGAATCGTTGGTGCGGTAGAATGCCACGCAGTCTTGACTGGAATCTCATCAATAGCGTTTCGGGCTTGCTAACTGCCATCGGCACGCTGGGGGCTGTGATCGTCTCTCTGTGGCTGGCGCTTCGAGATACGCGCGTTCGTCTGAGAGTCGATGCCGGTATCGCCAAAATCCTACTCGAAAGGCAGATTTACGAGCGGGTCTCGCAGGAACCTGACTTTGTGATCATAACTGTGACCAATATCGGACGACGGGTCGTAACCGTAACGGGACTGATCTGGAAAAGCCGATTGATACGCAGCCGTGTTGTTTTTCAGATGCCGGGCGAGGCGCCGCTGTCAGCGCAGATTCCTGCGCGGCTTCAAGATGGTGACCAAGTCAGTTTCTCAGTGCCGTTAGAAGTTTTGGCGTCCGCCAAACAGTCGGCACTCTTCAAGGGGCTGATCCCGAGACCGCGGTGGCTGACTGTCCGATTCTTGCGGATGCTGGTACGCACCTCGACAGGCGAATTTGTCTCCGCTCCGCTGGACAAAGAACTGAGGAACTGGTTTCTGGCCTTGCCGCAGGGAAGGCAATAGACGATCACTCCACGCCCGCAAAGACTTAGAATGGATCGAGTCGCACATAGCCTAATTTTGGTGAGCCGCGCAGCCGCAGATAAATTTCTAAAGGCGCTGCTCAACTCCGCGCTCGTCGTCGATCGATGTGGCGGCCCGGCTGGCGACGCGAAGCCGACCTGACGCCAGCCGAGCACGCGCACGGCGAGGCGTGGCGCCGGTTCAACCGGCCCAGGCCCGGCGGTAAACGCTCGCCCTGATTGACTGACATCAGCCCCCTATTGCGCGAGCCAGAACCATTTCCCCTCTTGGTTGCGGACCGCCAAGAAGTCTCGGCGGGTGTTGTGCTCCCAGCGGAGGATCTATGGCTTGAAGAATAGATCGACGGTCAAACTAGCCCCCGTGACGGAGCCTATTGAGCTTCGCATAATATACTTACAATGGAAACAGTTGCGCTTGCTGCCAGAAGGCCATCACCAGAGTGGGTCTGCGGCGCATCCGCTTGAGCGCGCGACGAGCATGCAGGCTCAACTGCGCGAAGGTGCTCGGGCAGAAGTTGGGTAGTTCGTGCTGTTTCCAGTGCGACCACAGATACTCCACCGGATTGAGTTCGGGAGCATAGGCGGGAAGGAATTCCAGCCATAACCGTCCGCGCGGTTGGCGGACAAAGTCCCACACCAAGTGGCTGTGATGACTGCGCAGGCCGTCCCAAATGATCAGCAGCTTGCCCGGCAGATGGCGCATTAGATGGCGGAGGAATTCGACCACTTGCGGACTTTTGATGGCACCGGGAAAGAGCCGAAAGTAAAAGTTCCACCACGTCACCCCCGCCATCGCCGACAGAGTTTTCCAGTTGAAGTGGTATTGCAGCACCGGGGTTTGTCCCCGCGGCGCCCAAGTGCGGCAGCGATGGGGCCGCTCGCTGAGCCCGCTCTCGTCGATGAAAACTATGATCCGGCCTTGATTTTTGGCCTTTTTTTTAACTCTGGCCAGCGCTCCTTCTTCCAGCGCTGGATGGCTTTATCATCGCGCTCCAGAGCCCGGCCCGCCGGTCGCTGGCAACTCCATCCGAGCCGCCGCAGGATCTTCCACACGTGCCCCGGATGATAAATCACCCTGCATTCCTGCTCGATCAGATGGACTACCCGGTTCGCAGTCCACAGGCTGGTTTCATACCCCAGCGCTTGCGGCCCGCGTTTGAGTCCGCGCTCGATCTGATTGATCTGCTCCGCACTCAGTCGCGGCTTGCGTCCGGCACGGCCAGCCTTCTTCAGCCCAGCACGCCCCTTGGCCTGCAACTCGGCCGCCCACTTACTCACCGACTGCCGGTGCGCGCCCACCCGGCGCGCTACTTCCGACTGGCTCAGCCCTTTCGCAAGCAGACTCCCCGCGCGCATGCGGCGCCGCTCCAGCGCTTCGAAGTCCCTGCCTACCCCTGCTGGAAATCCCATGCCTCCAGCTTAACACAGAATACCGGTAATGTCACTATATTAAGCGGAACTCAATAGTTGGTACTCTGACGGGCCCTAGGGTCGTCCAGGAGTCAGCCATTGGCCGCGAGTGAGCAAAAGAGCAAAGGGAGGATCGCTGTTTGGCGATCCCTGCACAGGCGCGACCGCTCCGGAGAGCTGGATCTGTCGTAGGTGTGGGCGCGCTAGCTCGAGAAAAGAGATCGACGCTGGCGCAAAGGACTGAGCCATCTGCGGCTAGTGCATCAGGTGCCGAGGGGGTGAACCAAAGCTGGCGAAAATCCGGCTATCATCTAGGTCGACAACGTAATAAGCAGGAACAGTGAGCTGACGCTGATTGTAAATCTGCCGTGGAATCCGTAGCTGGGCAAGGTCACAGCCACAACGCCCCATTTCTATCTGTTGCTCCGAAATTAGCCAACCGCGTGCCGCGGCGGCAACGCTCTGCCGTACCAGATGATGAGGCCATGCACGGTGAAGCCGTTCTCGCCCACCTTAATCCGTTCTGATTTTGCCGAACGCGGCTGGGAGATTTCTAGCACACCCTTAGAAGCGCTCATCACACGTCGAATCGAGAGCTTCGCTTGCTGGGAGACCAGATAGATCCCCTTCGGGATTCCGGCAGTTGGGTCGCTCCATATCGTATGCCAGGATCGGTCTACGACCACCCGATCTCTTTCTTGGATTTCCGGCACGAGTGATTCGGTCGCTTCCACGACGAATAGCTTCTTCGGGTTCAAGTCCGGATAGCTGAACCAGTCTAGCTTCAGATAGAGAAGGTCGGCGACCTCCTCTGTGACGAGAGGGTAAACGTATCCGCCCGCCTTCCGGACGTCATAGAAAGGGATTTCGGCATAGCCCTCAGGAACCTGCGGGTGCGGCTCCCTGTATCCTCGACCACGTATGAGCCACTCGAGCGAAACTCCTCCCGCGTCAGCCAGAGCCGCCAGCGTGAGCCGACTCGGCTCAGCGCTTTCGAAATAGCTCTGGAGGGAACTGGCCGGGATGTTGGCTGCCTGCGCGAAGGCTGCTCTGCTGCGAAACCGGGAAGCGATTTCCTCCAGGCGAAGGATGAAAGCCGAATTTTCTAGGTCGACCTTCTCGGGTCGCGGAGGCGGAGGCTGACGAGGCGTTTTTTTCATGCAGATGATCCTGTTGTGTGATGAACGAGATACCGTATATGATAGCTTCAGAACTCGTAGATTTCAAATACTTTGGAACAAATGAGAAGCGTGATCGCGCAGCGAAGTGCACGTTCGGGAGACAATTTGAAAGTCGATCTGCCCGTAACTGTAGTCAGCACTCATCCTCGAAATCTCGTCATCAACGGGTCGGTGTGAACATGACGCCCGAATGCACGGTGAAAAAGGTAGGCACGGCGGGTCACGCGAAGCTGCGCGGTGATACTAGCCGACTCGCAGTCATCTACAGGCGGATCGCCAAGCTCGAGCTCGATCCGAAAAATCCCCGCCGCCATACTCCCAGGCAGATCAAACAGATCGCGCGCAGCATCGAGGCCTTTGGCTTTATCACACCGGTGCTGATCGATGGAGGCAGCAGAGTAATCGCGGGACACGGCCGGATCATGGCGGCCCAACATCTCGGCCTAAGCGAGGCGCCCACCATCTGTGTAGATCACCTAAGCGAGGCGCAAGTCAGAGCTTTTACGATTGCCGATAACCGTTTGACCGATAATTCTTTTTGGGACGAGCCACTTCTCGCCGAACAGCTGAAAGAATTGTCGCTGCTAGACCTCGACTTTAGTCTGGAGTTAACCGGCTTCGAGATGGGCGAGATCGACCTCCGCATCGAGGCTCTTACGCCCGCCTCGGAAAGTGATGAAGATACCGCCGATGCGATGCCTGCCTGTGGGCCGGGACCGGCCGTAAGTCGTCCCGGAGATCTGTGGCTGCTCGATGACCAGCGGGTCTATTGCGGAAGCGCGCTTGATAAGGCTGCGTATGCGGTTCTCATGCAGCGCAAGAAGGCGGCGATGGTCTTTACCGACCCGCCCTACAACGTGCCGATCAAGGGTAACGTGAGCGGGCTGGGCGCGGTCCACCACCGCGAGTTCGCGATGGCCTCCGGCGAGATGAAGGAGGCTGAGTTCGCCGAGTTTCTCACCAAGGTCCTCTCGCTCCACGCACACCAGAGTGCGGAGGGCTCGCTCCACTTTATATGTATCGACTGGCGGCACCTGGGCGAGCTGCTGGCCGCGGGCAAGACAGTCTACACCGAGCTCAAGAATCTTTGCGTTTGGGTCAAGAACCACACCGGCATGGGGGCGTTCTATCGGAGCCGCCACGAACTGGTCTTGGTCTTCAAGCACGGCCGCGCGCCTCATCGCAACAACATTCAGCTCGGGCAGTACGGCCGTGACCGCGCCAATGTCTGGATGTATCCGAGTTCACGGCACTCCAGCTGAGGAGGGCAACCTCCTTGCGCTTCACCCAACGGTGAAGCCGGTGGCTCTGGTCGCCGACGCAATCATGGACTGCACCGCGCGGGGCGACATCGTAATGGACGGGTTCCTGGGCAGTGGCACCACTGTGATTGCGGCGGAGCGCACCGGCCGGCGCTGTTATGGCCTCGAGCTCGATCCACTCTACGTTGACACCGTCATCCGACGCTGGCAGGCCTTCACGCGCGGGAGCGCCCGTCACGCGTCGGGTCGATCCTTCAACGAAATCGAAGCGAAGGTGAGGAACTGCGATGCCCTCTGAGCGAGACTCCGATTATATGGTGGGCTACGGCAAGCCGCCGCGTCACACGCGGTTCAAGAAAGGTCACTCCGGTAATCTCAAAGGGCGCCCGCAAGGTGCTAAGAACTCGGCAACGCTCTTGAACGAGGCGCTCAGCGAGCCGGTAATCGTGACGGAGAACGGACGCCGGAAAACAATCAGCAAAAAACAAGCGATCCTAAAACAGATCGTCAATAAAGCGGCGTCGGGCGATCACCGCTCAATTCAATTATTGTTGCTCAACCAAATCCCACTGATCGAAGCCCGTCTCGAGTCCTCTCGCTCCGCGACTGTTGAAGCTCCTCTTCCGCCCGCGCAATCAGCGGACCAAAGGAGAGCTCGTGCGGCTGAAATCGCGAGATCCTGAAGGATATCGGCTACGTGGATCAGGTCCTCGGTGTAGCCGGCTGAGACGGCGAGCCCAACCGCGTCCTCGTCAATCACCGACAAACGCTAATTGCTAAACGGGAGCGTATGAGAACACAGTGAAGAGTAAAAAGATGCTGCCGTCCCATCTCGACTTGTTCCAGCCGCGTCTCACTCGGTTCATTCCACACACTCCGACGCCGCGCCAAGCGGCGTTTCTGCTGCTCGACTGCCTGGAGGCCTTCTATGGCGGCGCAGGCGGTGGCGGCAAGTCAGACGCGCTGCTAATGGCGGCGCTCCAATACGTCGATGTGCCCGGCTACCATGCGCTCATTATTCGGCGCAACCTTCCCGACCTGGCTATGCCCAATGCCCTGATGGACCGCGCACACGCGTGGCTCGATCGGCGCGACGACGCGCATTGGGATGAAGCGAAGAAGCGCTGGACTTTCGCGAGTGGCGCGACACTCAGCTTCGGCTACCTCGACGCGGCACGCGACGTGGACCGCTACGCATCAGCCGAGTTCAACTTCATTGGCCTAGATGAATTGACCCAATTTTTAGAAAAGCAGTACCTCGACTTGTTCGCTCGGTTGCGTGCGCCAGCATGTCCCCTCTGCGGGCTCGACGACTACAACCAACATCGTGAAACCCTTCACAATCAGCAGTCGAACGACTGCTCCGTTTGTATCACATAGAGCGCCAGCAGCTGAATGCAGCGCACCTACCGGCGGCGCATATCCCGCTGCGCATGCGCTCGGCGTCAAATCCCGGCAATATGGGTCACGAATGGGTCAAACGCAGGTTTGTCGCGCGGCTCGGTGCCTCCGCCGGCGACCGCCTTTTCGTGCCGGCGCGGCTCGACGACAACCCTTTCATCAACCGCGAGGATTATACCAAGTCGCTCCTCAACCTTGACCCGGTCACTCGCGACCGCATTCTGAAGGGCGACTGGGAGGCGCGCTCGTTGCGCGGCGTGCTTAAGCGCGAATGGTTCGAGGTTGTCGATGCACCACCGGCGGATCTGTCGATCGTTCGATATTGGGACACTGCGTACCAGAAGAAAAAGACCAGTGACTTCACTGTGGGTGTAAAGTACGCACTCGCACGCAACGGTGTGAGTTTCATCCTACACGTGGCGCGCACCCAGGCCACGCCGCATGAGGTCGAGACTTTCATCGCTAACATCGCCGGCCAGGACAGCCGTAGCATCCGCATCGTTCTGCAACAGGAACCCGGCAGCGGCAGCGCGCTTTGGATCAACTCGATGCAGCGCGGTGCCCTGCTCGGTTATTCGGTAAACGCCGACCAAGTCAAGGGAAGCAAATTCGAAAGGTCGCAACCGTTTCGTGCGGCGGCCGAGGCTGGCAACATCAAGCTCCTGCGGGGAGCGTGGAACGACGAATTCCTCGAGGAATGTGAGCAGTTCAGCCCCGACGAGCGCGAATATGAGCACGACGACCAGGTCGACGCGGCGTGTGGCGCGTTCAACTACCTTGCGGCGAATCGCCATGAGTACGCGTACATACCGGTACGGTCGGAGCGACGGTGGCCGTCGTCCTGGGATGAACAAGATCCGTTTGACGCACCGTTTATTGACGGACCGCGGGGCTACCGTGGCCTTGGCCGACGATTTGGACCAGGAGCATGGTGATCACATATGATGCAGCATTCCATGTACGATGGAACACTTCAGGACCCTGCACGTCTTGTATACTTGGTCGATGAAATAAGTTTTCCAGCTGGTTGAATACATTTGCCAAGTATTCCCGACCAAAGAAGCCAGCCTTTCAACGTGCCGTTGCTTTGTCCGAGAGACCCGAATCTTCAGTCTCACGTCCTTCGAGTCCCGCAGGGCCAAGGCGCTTGTCTTCCAGTTCATTTCCCTCGTGCGCACCCCGCGCTATAGGTTGCGTGTGTGTGGCGAATTACTGATTTTTGACACAAATCAGCAATTCGCCACACACAGGTCACTATAGACATCGGTGAGGAAGAGGGTTCGTCGATCTGATCCGGGAAGCCGAATGGCGATGATGTCAGCATCGGTGCGCTGCGAGTCCTCCAGCTCCCTCGGCTCAAGATAGACTAGTGGTGCAGAGTAGACCGAATATCAGATTTCCGCATCATTCGATGACGACGCTAGGGGCGCAGGGAAAAGTGTCTGCGGAACCGTTCGCAAGAAAGGCATCTCCAGGCGTTGCGTGCCCACCAGATGCTAAACTGGCCCCTCCCGGCGCCGCTGAAAACACCGTGGCAAACAACCTTGCAGAGAGAGGTCGTCCGGCCTATAGGGGAATTGGGGTCGGAGAGTCAAAACGGAAATCCCGCTTAAATAAGGAGCGTCCGACAAATGGCCTCGCAGGTTTGGTTCGTAACTGGCGCGTCACGCGGGTTGGGTTTCGCGATCGCACAAGCGGTGCTTGAAAAAGGCGACGCCGTGGTCGCAGCGGCGCGTAACGCAAGCCGCGCCGAGCAGGTTCTGGGGCCTTCGGATCGAGTTTTCGCCGTCTCGATAGATGTGACAGATAGAGCATCTATCCAGCGCGCTGCGGACACGGCGGTTGCGCGGTTCGGCAAGATCGATGTAATCGTCAATAACGCCGGTTACGGTTTGATGGGCGCTGTCGAGGAACTCGATGCTCTCGAACTCGAAGACGTTTTCAAAACCAACTTTTTCGGCGCACGCGAAGTTATACGCGCGCTGCTGCCTACTCTGCGCGCACAACGCGCGGGCTGGATCGTCAATATTTCCTCAGTAGGGGGCTTCACCGGAACACCCGGCGCCGGCGCATACAATGCCAGCAAATTCGCCCTCGAGGGCTTATCAGAAGCGCTGGCGCAGGAGCTGGCTCCGCTTGGTATCCGTGTCCTCATTGTCGAGCCGGGCTATTTTCGCACCGATTTCCTGAACGACTCGATGCGGACCGCGAAAGCGACGATCGCGGATTATGCGGATACGGCGGGCAGCACTATCAAGACCATCGCAGAGCGCAACGGAAAGCAGCCGGGCGATCCACGCAAGGCGGCGCGTGCGATTATAAAGGCAATTGAGTCGCTGCACCCGCCCCTGCGGCTGGTACTTGGAGGGGACGCGGTCGAGCGGGTAACCAACAAGCTCGCGGCGGTCCGTCATGATCTGGACGACTGGCGCGAAGTTTCCATGGGAACCGACTTCGACGCCGCTACCGACTGACGTCCGTCTCCAAGTTTGGCCCTGGTCATTTCTTGTCTTTCAGCTATATGGTCGGCCCATGGCGAATATCGATGAAGCGAAGTTAACCTACCTGCTCGATCGTCTCGCGATAAGCGACGTTCAGCTCCGCTATCCGCGGTGGACGATACTCGGGACTGGGTACTCTATCGTTCGTGTTTCACCGATGAAATAGATACCGACTTCACTTCGGTTTTCGGTGGTCAGCCGCGCCGAGGCAATGCCGATAGATTCGTCGAAGCCGCACGCCGCTTCCTGACCGGGCTCAAGGCCGCGCAACACATGATCACGAACCATGTGATCACGATCGAAGGCGACGAAGCCACCTGCGTTGCATACGTGCAGGCACGCCATTATCTGCCGAACGAAACGGGCGACGCCGATCAGACTATGTTCGGTTATTATACGAATCGCTTCGTGCGGACCCCGGACGGCTGGAAAATTAGTGCGTGCAAGCTAACCGTCACATGGAACTCGGGCGATTGGGGAATCTTCGAGCTCGCGCGTAAGCGCTTTGAAGAAGCTGAGCGCAGCGCCAAAGAGTAGGGTGTGGATTGGTTGCGCGAGGACCTAGCGCCTCACGGCATCGGCGGCCGCGGCACTGTTCATAAAGACGACCTTGTATCCGAGCATATTGCTCGCGCCGGTACCTGGCACTGAAAGGTGCTGGTGGGATCCGCGCACGGGTAGCTGTAGGCTGTCGGACATGCGCGCTTGAGATTCGCCTGTCCCTCCTCAAAGCTTAATCCGCACGGATTCATTGGTGGTTTCACTCTTGTGGCGCTGTGGCGATAGCCTGCCTTCATGGCCACGCCGACCAGCAGAGCGGGTCTGGTCGCCCGAACCGAACCCCGAACGCGCACCGCGCTGTTGCTGGAGGCGATCGCCCTGCGCCACCAAATTGCCGTGCTGGAGCGCAGCCGAACTCGGCGCCCATTCTCCCGTCGCATCGATCGGCTGTTCTGGATCTTGCTGTCGCGCTGGTGGCCGCAATGGCGCGAAAGCCTGATGATCGTTCAGCCCGAGACCGTCTTGCGCTGGCGCCGTAACGGTTGGTTAGCGTGCTGCGATATCGGTCCTCGAGTCGCTGGCGAGGTGGGCGTCCGCAGATCTCCGGTGAGGTGCGCAATCTGATACGACAAATGGCCCTGGAGAACTTCCTCTGGGGTGCGCCACGAATCCACGGTGAGCTTCTCATGCTCGGATACACGGTTTCCCAAGCCACCGTCTCACGCTATCTGCCTGCACCAGCCAGACGGCCAACCCAGTCGTGGCGGAGCTTCTTGCGCAATCAAGCCTGTGCTTTGGCCAGTATTCTGAGACGCGCTCGCGGGGATGCGCGGGCCTGCAGGTTCGCCCCTACTGGGCCAAGCTGATGCGGTCCGCGACTGCAAAGGTTGCGACGGTCAGTGTTGAGCTCAGGCGTGGCCTCAGTCGCCAACCGTCCGCCCCCAACGCTCGGAGAATCGGTCTGCGGTCCGCCCGGCACGAGCTTAGCCGCGATGCACCGAGTGCCTCGACTCGCCGCAGTATATGGTGGCCTCCAGCAACCGCGCAGCAATCCTCCGCCCATCGCCGTTGCGGTGCGAAGCCCACCCTCCGAAGCTGGGCCTCACCAAGATCGCGATCACGCGCGAATCAGCCTGTTGCTTTTTTGGTGGACCAGGTTTTGAGAAGCCACAACCTGCTCAGTGTCGCCACGGCAGAAATCGACGGGAAAATTCTTGAAGGCGTCGAACCCGTCCTTGAAATAGCCGGCGATACGGTAAAGCGTGGAACCGCACCGCTCCGATTCTTTGCTCGCCGCTTGAGCGCAAAGGAAAGCTGCGCCCATCTCTGCCGTTTAATGATTCGCTTGGTCTAGCAACGCGGCGCGGATTGATCAGCACGTCACGTGGAGAATGGCATTTGTTCTCTTGGATCGGTTGGCAAGTGTTTCGATAGCTTCGTCCGTGGGCAAAATCAGCAGATCGACTTGTCGGCGACGCGCCTCGAGTTTTACTTCGTCCATCACCGGAAGCGACCCATATCTTCCCGTGCCGACCACGAGGCGTTGGCAATTCCAGGGTAGCTCTTCCTCGACCGAGACCGGGGTATGTCCGAACTTCTCGCGGAATTTTTTTGACGGCTTCTTCTTGCGCTTGCGAATCCTGCCGCGGTCAATGACGACGTCACGTTCATAAATAACGCCATCAATTTCGATTCTACCGAAGTGAAATTTGCCGAAGTCCATGGTGGAGTCCCTGTTTCTGCGCAGCACCTCCCAGTCGGACCGGCTTGCCGGCCCGTTTCTGGCAACCGCCCATGGCGGAATCCGACGGCCAGCCCCGATTGGCGATTCTTGGCGAGAGGGGTGAGGTGCATAATTGCTACGTCACGGTCTGAGTTTTGAGCTGCGATAATCTTTCCTTAAACCTTAAGCTTGTTGCGACCATCGAATTGCGTAACCTTTAGCTTCGACACGTCAACCCCCGCAAGACAGCGGACATTGACCGAAAATTTAGTATCGGGTGAAGTGCGGGGATTGCGCAAAACCGCCACACCGCATTTTGGGCAAAAGTAGTGTCGAGCCTGCCCTGTGCCCCATTGATAAAGCGAAGCGTCTTTCAATGGAGTTTTGATTCGCAGCTGGGAGGGGTCGATCATCCAATGGAGGTACCCGGATTCGTAGCAGATGGAACAGTTACACTCTATGATTTCCGTGAGGTCGCCTTCTACGTCGAACGCGATCTTGCCGCAGTGACACTTACCGTTATAAGTCATCTCGGGCCCCTCCGATTAACGATCTAACAGTCCTTCCATTTAGTCGTTTACACTATCGCAGCCGGCGCTAAACAAGTGGCCTCTCGCTCCGCTGCCGCCGCGTACGCTTTAATAATGTTGCCATCTTACTGGCCAAGATTCTCCACCAATCGGGATCCACGACAACCACCAATAACATACTTCGCAAAATCGGTGATCACCTTCGGTGCCCCTGCGCGGGTACCGCCGTGCACCGCGATCTGCTTCACTCCCAGGCGCCGCATCGCTTTGACCCGCTTTACAAGCTCCTCGGGAGTTCCGGTCAGTGTGGTCTCTTTGCGGATCTTCTCATCGACCAACGGCGCATGCTCCTGTTTGAACTCATGCACGTAGCCTGAATAGAGATCGAGATGGCATTCGAAATCACCATGTTTGAGGGATTGAGGTATGCCCCGCGAGCATCACGTTATCGACACGGCCGGCTTGATTGAACGGCACGGCGGCGCGTGGACGCTGAGGGTACCGTGATCATTTCTGCTAGAACGCTGGTCCGGCATATAAAATCAGGTTCCTATCGCCCCTGGGTCCGAATCGCCTCTAGGGTGCAGAACTGGTTGTATAGTCTCGGGTTGTTGATGCTGGACACTAAACCGCCGGAGATTTCCGGGACTATTCCCATGCGCGACATCCGTCCGCTTTTCATATCGTACATGTGCATGTTGAGATAACTGGCCCAGAAGCTGTCTGGCATTCCGACGGGCCACTGCATTCCAGGCTTCTTCACCACGTAATCATAAAACCATTCGGACTGGTGGAACGCCTTACCCTCCCGATCATACGTGACAATCAGCGGCACGATGCCAGTCCGAGCATCGAACCAACTGCGCTTCTTGCTATATGGGCAGTTCGGATACCCCAACGGCTTCATCTCGACTACATAACCCTCGGGTACTAATTCCATGAAAGTGCGAAAGTACTTCTTGCCATTCTTTCCGCCCACCAGGGGCACCTCCCAGTTCGGATATCCGAAGTGACAGTTGCCATGCGTGGCGGCCAAAAATGGTCCTTGACCGATGATTTTGAAGTCGCCCCAGGTATAAACAGGATCGCCTGCGCCGGCGACATCACTGGCAAACCATGCGGCGCCCGGCATGCTCGTCTCGAAGCGTGAGCTGTCGGGGACCGATCTAAGCCGCTTGGTTTCTGGCGAGTACGCGTGCACCGTCGGTAGCTTATGTTGGTCGTATGACCAGATTTCCAGCGACGCGATTCCATTCATGTCCTGCGGAGCAGTCATAAAAAGGCTGTTTCTTCGCAGCTCGGTCTCGTGGCCTGGATGGTAAGGTTTCGGGTCCAGCGTTATGCGGCCGACCGTTCGATATCCGACGAAGATGTAGTCGTAGGAATAGTTGACATCGCCGTCCGCAGTGGTTTCCCACTCTCGGGAGGCATACGCGGCGCTGTCATAATACAATGTGGATGAGGTGAGCGCGTTCTGAAGCAGCAATTCTTGCGCCGTCTTTGCTTGCGGAAAGGGATTGCCGCCGATCCAGGGTTTGCCTTCCTTGGTCCAAACATTGCCGTCGGCCCCAATTTGGTGAACCCCCTTGTTGCGTATAGTCGCCTCCACGTACGAGGGCGCACAAAGTTTCGTCACGTCGGTCTCAGTCGCGATCAGATCGATGGTCCGTTTGTCGTATTTGACCTGCCAGTAGGCAACCTCGTCTAGTAAATCTTTGACGAGATCCACATTATTCGCATCGAGTACGTCGCCCGCCTTGAGCTTGCCCTTGGTGTACGCTTCGATCGAAAGCAACTCCGGCGGGTAAGCCGCCGTGCATTCGCCGTTGCGACCAATAACATCGAACAACGGCGCGAGCAGTCCCGCTGCCGCTATGCCCTTGGCGAGCTGCCCCATAAAGTGACGCCTGGTCCATCCCTCTCCATACTTGATTGCGCGCATACGGTTGAGCTTCTCCCGCGAATTTTATGAAAATGACCTGAGTGTGTCAGATGTACCAGAGTGCCGCCCACCCGCGCACGCTCTCGCGCCTGCTCGAAACACTGAACACGTTCGGTGATCCGCCCGGCCTTTCTACGGCGTCCACGTGTCTCTCCCCGGACTCACATTTAGAAACGAATGACTGCGGCCGCCGAGCGGAGGCGCTCTCGCAAACACGGCGAACCCGGTTTATTTACGGGCGAGGAAAATCTGATGGAACGGGTTTTTGATCGGCAGCCGCTCGAATGCGGCGAAACCCGCCTCGCGCGCCAGTTCGCAGGCAAGACTCTCGCCGATCACTGCGCCCAAGCCTTCGCCGCCCTGAGCCAGCGATACTGTCATGCAATGCATGGTGCTGGCGCCGTACATGGTCCGGCCAACTGGCGTCAGGTTTTCCTCGAGCTGGTCCGAAGCGTCCGCCTCCGACCACATCAGGACGCCGCCTGACTTGAGCGCGCGCTGGATATTGGCGAGCGCGCCTCGAGGATTCGCCATATCATGGATGCAATTGAAGGCCATCACCAGGTCGAAGCGGTCGGCGGTGGGAATGTTCTCCGCGGCGAGCTGCTCAAAGACAAGACGATCGCCTACTCCCGCACTCGCCGCCTTTGCCCGCGCTCGCGCTATCGACGTGGCGTCAATGTCATAGCCGGTGAAGCGCGAATGCGGATAGCCTGCGGCGACCGGCACGATACATTGGCCGGCGCCGCATCCGACCTCGGCGACATCGGCTCCTATCTCGAGTTTCGCTTTGAGGTCGGGCGCAGCCGGAATCCATTGATCGGCTACCCAGGCCTCGTACCCGGCGTGGAACAATCGTTCGATCGCTTCGACGATCTCCGGCCCGAAATCGGCGAACGGCACGCCGCCGCCGTTGCGAAAGGCCTCGGTCAACCTGCCGATCTGACGGTAACAGGCGACCGCGTACTGGAAGGCGCCGCCGGTGAAGAAGGTGTTGTCCTCGTTTGCCAGCACCATCGCCTGCTCGCGGGACATCCGGAAGGTCGCGTCGGCGGAGCAATATTCGAGATACCCAGCCGCCGCCATGGTCGCGGCCCATTCGCGGACATAGCGTTCGCTGATACCGGCGTGCTCGGCCATTTGCGCCGAGGTCATCGGCGCGCCAGCCGCCATCAGGCGGAAAAGCCCGAGCCGATCGCCAATATAGGCCAGTGCCACTGTGAGCGCGGCTCCGAAATCAACCCCCACCTGACGAGCGAGCGAGGCGGCTCGCGAGCGATCGAAATCTTCGTGTGACATAACCGCGACATTAGCCGGATCGCTCGCCCGCAGTACAGGATACGGGCGCCACGCCGGCAAACCAGCGACAATGCGAACTGGATTCGTTCGACGGACACTAAAGGACGAGTGTCTGAAGACGAAACTGGTTCATGTCGCGCTACTATGCCAAGTTGAAGATCGGCATAGCGAAAGCACTACAATGAAACTCGGCCCCAGACTGAGCTGAGATTCGTTCGGCAGCGAATATGCCCAACTTGCCGGATGGAACAGTAGCCCTTAGATCAAGCCAGCGCGCCGGCTCGCGAACGATCGAAATCTTCATGCGACATAACCGCGACATTAGCTGGATCGCCGGCGCGCAGTACAGGATATGGGCGCCACACCGGCAACCAGCAACAATGCCGAAGGGACTCGTTCCACGGACGCTAAAAAAAAGAGTGTCTGAATACGAAATTGGCGTTCTCCGCTGCCACCAACTCTGCGAAATCGGCGGCGCGGCGATTCGATGGCGCAACTCGATCGCTTCCAACACCACCGCGGGCCTGAAGTGCAACACTTGCGTCAGGTGACGCCACCCGTTTGTTGTTCGGATCAAGCAGTTACGCAAAGATGGCGACGGGCAGCGTCGCTCAATGAATCTTACCGACGAACAACACGGCATTTGCCAAGCTGCGCGTGATCTGGATGTGGGCTCGTCGCTGAAGATTCAAGCCTTTGCCGGCACCGGCAAAACCACCACGCTTGCAGCAATTGCTGAGTCGCTTGCCCGGCGCAAGTTTCTTTACCTCGTGTTCAACCGTGCGGCCGCGGATGAAGCGGAACGTAAAATGCCCTCAAATGTGATGGTGCGGACCGCGCATGCGCTCGCCTTCAAAAGTGTCGGCTATGTTTACAAGTCACGTTTGGCAAGCAGCCCTTGGGCCTGGTTTCCATACCTGAAAGAGAAGATGCCTCGTGCTCTCGATTCAGTCGTACGCATGGGAAGAGACGCGACTTCTGCCGGGGCCTTGATAGTCCGAATGCTGGAGCAATTCCTGAGAACAACGGATGGCGCAATCGGGGCGATTCACGCTCCCTATTGGTGTGACGACAATGTCGCGGCAACTGCAGGCTATGCTGCGGAGGCCTTATGGAAGAACATTTGCAAGCACAACAGCACCGCGCCGGTAACCCACGATTGCTATTTGAAGCTCTTTTATTTGCAAGGCAGGGAGCTCGCGCCGCGCGATTGGACCGTCATGCTCGATGAGGCGCAAGACGCGGACCCGGTGATTTTGGGCCTTCTTGAACGTCACAAAGGAGCGCGCATAGTCGTTGGCGACAAGTATCAGCAACTCTACCAGTGGCGGGGAGCGGTCAACGCGCTTAGCCGAATGCGTTCGGATAGTGCGGAACTCTCTCTTACGCGAACATTCAGATTCGGTGCAGGCGCGGCCGAATGGGCCAATCGGGTGCTCGAAATCATTGGCGAGAAATTACGCATAATGCCCGCGCCGCACCGGACCACTGTCAGCATTGAGGACAAGTCAGTAGCGATTGACGCGTTACTGGCGCGCACCA
>CAVQVD010000005.1:0-219573 GCA_963717045.1 uncultured delta proteobacterium
AGGAACGGCTGTTCGAGACGGTGCGCGCGTCGGGAATGCGAATGGTGGGACCGAACTGCATGGGCGTGCTCAATACCGATCCGGCGGTGCGGCTGGACGGGACCTTCGCGCCAACCGCGCCGCCGCCGGGCAACATCGGGATGTATTCGCAAAGCGGCGCGCTGGGAATCGCGATCCTCGATTATATGAAGAGCCGCGGGCTCGGTATTTCGACTTTCGTCTCGGCCGGCAACCGCTCCGACGTCTCCAACAACGATCTGCTCGCCTACTGGCTCGACGACTCGCGCACCGGCGTGGTCGTGCTTTATCTCGAGAGCGTCGGCAATCCGCGTAAGTTCGCGCGCCTCGCGCCCGAGGTCGCGCGCCGCCGCCCGATCGTGGCGGTCAAGTCCGGGCGCTCGGCGGCAGGACGGCGCGCCGCCTCCAGCCATAGCGCCGCGCTGGCCAATCTTGACGTCGCCGTCGAAGCGCTGTTCGAGCAGGCCGGCGTGATCCGCACGAACACGTTGATGGAATTGTTCGACGTTGTTGCGATGCTCTCGACGCAACCGGTGCCGGCCGGCCCGCGCGTCGGCGTCGTAACCAACGCCGGCGGCCCGGGAATCCTGCTCGCCGACGCGTGCGAAGCACAGGGTCTCGTGCTGCCGCGGCTTACCGACGCCACGATGGATACGTTGCGGTCGTTCCTGCCGACGCGCGCTGCGTTCGGCAATCCGATCGACCTGACCGCGACCGCCGGCCCATCGGAATACGAACGCGCGATCGCCGCGGTCGGCGCCGACCCCAACGTGGATTCGGTAGTCGCGGTCTATATTCCGGTCACCGAAGCGCCGCGCGGCATCGTCGCCGATGCAATCGCACGCGGCGCATCCCAAGTGCCGGCGCACAAGCCGGTGCTCACCGTGTTCCTATCCTCACGATGGCCGCCGCCGGTGCTTAGCGCCGGCGCGCGCGGCCAGCTTCCGTCATATGCGTTTCCGGAAAACGCCGCGATGGTGCTTGCGGCCGCGCATCGGTATGCGCGATGGCGCGAGCGGCCGCGTGGTGCGGCGCTCGAACTCAGTCCATTCGCGACGAGCGCGGTGCGCGCGGTGGTCGATCGCGCGCTCAAGGACGCGGGTGGCCCGATCTGGCTTGCCCCGGAGGAGGTCGCGATGGTCCTGCGCGCCGCCGGAATCGAAGTTGCGCTATCGGAGCGCACTTCGGTCGCCGACGCGCCGCAAATCGCCGATAGTGTCGGCTATCCGCTAGTCGCCAAAATGATCGCACCCACGGTCACGCACAAGAGCGATATCGGCGGCGTGATCATGGGATTGCATTCACCGGTGGCGGTGGCCGAAGCCGCGGTTACGTTGGCCGAGCGGGCACGCGCCGCCGGCGCCGCGCTCGAAGGCATGCTGCTACAACGCGAAGTCGCGGGCGGTATCGAGGCGTTGGTCGGCGTCACCACCGATCCGACTTTCGGGCCGCTGGTAGTGTGCGGCCTCGGCGGCGCGATGGTCGAGCTGATCCATGACGTCGCGTTCCGCCTGAGCCCGGTCACGGAAATAGATGCGCGAGAGATGTTGGCCTCGCTCCGAACAGCCCGTTTACTCGACGGCTACCGTGGGGCCGCGCCGGGCGACCGCGAGGCGCTGGTCGCGGTATTGCAGCGCGTTTCGGCGCTGGTCGAGGCGATTCCCGAACTGACCGAAATGGAGCTGAATCCACTTAAGGTGCTGCCGCCAGGCAAGGGCGCGATAGTGGTCGACGCACGTATGCGCCTGCAGCCGACACCCAGGCATATCTAGCAAATGAACATCCGGTCCGGCGGGTTCAAGCAGGCCGCCGCGATCGTCTTAACTTTGGCCAACATGCCGCACCAATCTTTTGCCCTGTTACGATGTTGCCGGTCCGCATTTTCAGTTGTCGCTTCAGGCTGTATATCGCGACCGACCTAACCCCCGGCCCCTTCCCTCAAGGGAAGAGGCCGGGGGTTAGGTTACCGCGCGACGACCTACTGCGGCTCGTCGTCGCGAGTGCGAGCTGGCGACGCGCTTTGCGCGTCGCCAGCTCGCGCCGCCGTGTCCCGGCCTTCGGCGCCGCTAGCCGGCGCCGATTCTTCTCCGGCGCGGGAAGGCTCGGGCGGCGTATCGCCGCCCGAGCCTTCCCGCGCGGCGGCGGAATTGTCGACGGCGCTGTCCGGCGCGGAGATGTCGCCCGCCGCGGCGGGCAACATCTCCGCGCCGGGCATAGCAAACTCTTGCTGCGCGTCAAACTCTTGCTGCACGTCAAACGCTTGCTGCGGGTCGGACGCTTGCTGCGCGTCGCGCTCCTCCAGCTCCTTGAACTCTTCGAGGTCGGGCAGGCCGTCAGAGATCGCGCAGTCCAAAGATCTCGAGAAACTCCGGCGAGGTCGCGTACATGATCGGACGGCCCGGCGCCTCCTTCCGCCCGTCGATTCGCACCAGCCGACGCTCGAGGAGAGTTTCGAGTACGCCGCCCGAATCGACCCCGCGCAACTGCTCGATTTCCGGACGGGTGACCGGCTGGCGATACGCGATGATCGCGAGCGTCTCGAGCAGTGGTCGGCTAAGCCGCGGCGGCTTCGCGGCGAGCAGTTTGCGCACGTACAGCGCGTGCTCCTTGGGCGTGCGCAACTGGTAACCGCCCGCAACCTCTTCGAGCACCACGCCGCGGCCGCCCCCGCCGTAGCCGAGGAGCATTTCGCTCAGGGCTTTCTTGATCGCGTCGCGTGCGACGTTATCCAATACCGCCGCCAGGCGCGCGAGCGGCACCGGCTCGCCGGCCGCAAAAAGCAGGCTTTCCAGGATCGCCTTGAGCCGTTCCTCTTCCATCCCACTCCCGCCCGCCGCTGCTCAGGCGCTCGCCGTCGCCATTATAAAATGAACGAGCCAATCCATCTCGTGATGCTCGTTCACGGTTGCTCGCCCGCAGGCGCCGGCGGCGTTTCGCCGGAAGCCGGCTGCTCGCGTCGCTCCAGCAGAATCGGACCGAAGCGCCGCTCCTGGCGGGCACTCACCCGCCCTTGGCGAATCAGCTCTAGCAGCGCCATGAATGTCGCGATCAGCACCGGACGATCGTTCAGATCGTGAAAATTCTCGAACAGTGCCGTGAATTCCACCGCACCGCCGCCCTGCTCGAGCGCCGCGATAATGCGCGGGATGCACTCTGCGACCGGAATGTCGCGCAGCGCCATCTGTCGTGGCGTGGTATCGGTTAACCGCTTCAGCACCGCCGCCATCGCCTCGACCAGGTCGAAGAGCGATACGTTGAGGCGCGGCGCGGCGCCGTCCTCTTCGGAAGACGGCTCGGGCAGCTTCTCGCCCGGCGTGGCGAAGACGTCGCGGCCCAAAAGCGCGCGCGCGCCGAGCTTCTCGGCGGCTTCGCGGTAGCGCTGGTACTCGAGCAGGCGGGCGACGAGGTCGCGCTTGAGATCCTCGGCCTCCTCCAATTCCTCGGTCCCCGCATGAGGCAGCAGCGCGAACGATTTGATCAGCAGCAGCGTCGCCGCCATCACCAGGTACTCGCCGGCCACGTCGAGGTTGAACGAGTCGAGCAGTTCCAGATAGGCGAGGTATTGCTCGGTAATGACGCTGGCAGTAACATCGCGCGCGTCGAGTTCGGCCCGCTTAATAAGATGGAGCAACAGATCAAGCGGCCCTTCATAGATCGGCAGGCGAAAGCGCGGCCCCGCCGCGCTTTCGGCACGCAGCGCGGCCTCCTGTGAACCGCCTTCGCTCACAGCAGCACCCGCGTGATCAGCTTAATGACCGGATCGATAACCACGCCCACCGCGTTCGTATACAACAACGCGAATAATATCAGAAGTCCATACGGTTCAAGACGCGCGAAGGCCCGCGCCGCGGGCAGCGGCAAAATCCCCACCAGCACCCGGCCGCCGTCTAGCGGCAGTAGCGGCAGCAAATTGAAAACCGCGAGCAGTACGTTGATCAGCACCGAAGCCTGCATCATGTAGATGATAGGCAGCGCGACCGCCTCGCCCCACGGCGCATTGACGTATGGCACGAGCATCCGGGCCACAAAGGCGCTCGCGACCGCCAGCACCAGGTTGGTCAATGGACCGGCCGCGGCCACCGCGATCATCCCGGCTCGCGGCGGCCGCAGACGCCGGAAATCCACCGGCACCGGCTTGGCGTAGCCAAAGACCGGCAGATGCAGAAACAGCAACACGGCGGGCATGATGACGGTGCCGATCGGATCGATATGGTTCAGAGGATTGAGCGTGAGGCGCCCGGCGCGCGCCGCGGTGTCGTCGCCCAACATGTTCGCGACATAACCGTGCATCACCTCGTGCAGAACGATCGCGAACACCGTGGGGACGGCCCAGATCGAGAGCGTAACGATAAATTCGCTGAGCTTTGACAAACTGGTCTCGCTTTTCGGAAGTCTTCAGGACACGTCGGCTCGCGCCGCCCGTGGATGATGCGTGCGATGGACCTTACGCAAATGCCTTCTGGACAGATGGGTATAGATCTGGGTGGTCGAGATGTCGCTGTGGCCGAGCATCTCCTGCACCGCGCGCAAATCCGCACCGCCTTCCAGCAGGTGGGTCGCGAAGCAGTGGCGTAGCGTGTGCGGGCTGACCCACGAAAGGCGAGGCTCCGCGACCGTCCATCCTTTGAGCCCCTTGAAAAACCCCTGACGCGTCATCGCGCGCCCCAGCCGGCTCGTGAATAGCGCCGGCGATGGACGCGGCGCGCGCGCGGTTTTTCGCGGTTCCTCGTTGCGCGCGACTAGATAACTCTTGAGCGCACGCAGCGCGGCTGATCCGATCGGCACGATCCGTTCCTTGCCGCCCTTGCCTAACACGATCACGATCCGCTCGGCGATATTGACCTGGCCGGCCTTGAGCCCGACCAGCTCCGAAACTCGCAGCCCGCATCCGTACCCGAGCTCGAGCATCGCGCGGTCGCGCTTGCCGCGAAGCGTCGTGGTGTCGATCGCGTCGAGCAGCATCTCCAGGTCGCTCCGTCCAAGCGTGCGCGGGAGCGGCCGGGGATGCGGCCGGAGCTTGATTGCGGCGGCTGGATCGTGCTCGATGATCTTCTGGTCAAGCATCTCGCGCGCGAGGCCGCGGATGCTCGCGAGATGGCGCCGCTGGCTCGCCACCGACATCCCGCGACGGCCCATCGCTTCCAGATAGCCGCTGACGACACGCGCCTCAAGCGCTGCGGGCTCGACTTGATGATCGCGGCAGTGCTGCTGGAAGTCGCGGAGGTCGCGCGCGTAGGCCTGCACCGAGTTGTTGCCGAGCCCGCGTTCGATCCGCAGGCGGTCGAGATGGCGCTCGACTATCTGGTCCCAACCGCAATCCCCGTCCTGCGCGACCGCGCTCGCGGAGCGATCCGCGCGCGCAAGCGTCCCGGGGCTGAATCGAGCGTTCACGCGTTTCCATTCTCCGCCGGGACGTCGTCAAGTCGCTCGACCAGTGCCGCGCGCAAGCCCCGCATCGCCTCCAGATCGATGATTTTTCCGCCGCTCGAATCGCTGATGTAGAAAACGTCGAGCGCCTGATCGGCATTAGTCGAGATGCGCGCCAGATGGATCACCATCCCGAGCTTGAATAGCGCGTGCGTAATCGCGAACAGCAACCCGACCCGGTCCTGGGTGAAGACGTCGACCACCGTGTATTGCTCGGAGCTGCGGTTATCGACTGTGATCTCGGTCGCCACGCGGCGCAGAAACTTGCGCCCGGCCACACGCGAGCGCTGCGCTCCGGCCACCATCGCTTCGAGGTCGCGCTGTCCAGCCAGCACTGCTTCGAGGTCGCGCTCGACCCGCGACCATCGCTCCTCTTCCATCGCCATCCCGCCAGCGCCATGCGACACGCGAAACACGTCGAGCGCCAGATCGTCGGCGCGCGTCGTGATGCGCGCGGAGAGAATGTTGAGGTTGTTGGCGGTGAGCACGCCGGCGATCTTCGAGAACAGACCGGGCTGGTCGCGCGTTGATACGATAAACTCGCTGAACTCGAGTTCGGGAAAATGGCGATGGCGACAGATCAAGCCCTGGCCGTCCAGCGCTCGCATCAGCTCGAAATGGATCGGGATATCGTCTTCGGAAACGGTGAGGAAATAGCGCTCCGGCATCAGGTCGAGAAAGGCCGCGAGTTCCGCGGGCGGCGCACCCAGTGAGCCGATCCGTTCGAGCACCGCGGCTTTGACCAGAGCGAGCCGGCGCGCCGGATCGACCGCCTCGCGATCGCCCTGCTCGAGGATCCTGAGCGTGCGCATGTAGAGGTCGCTCAGCAGCATGTCGCGCCAGTTGTTGTAGACGTTCGGCGCCACCGCGCGCATATCGGCGAAGGTCATCAGGTAGAGCGCCTTCAGCCGATCGATCGAGCCCGCGGCGCGTGCAAACTCTTCGACTGTGCGCAGGTCTTCGACGTCTCCTTTCTGCGCCACCTGCGACATCATCAGGTGGTTGCGCACCAGGAACACCACCAGGTCTGTCTCCTCGCCGTCCAGCCCCAGCCGGCGCGAGACCTCGGCCGTCAGCAGCGCGCCGCGTTCATGATGGTCGTGGCCGTAGCCTTTGCCAATGTCGTGCAGGACTAGAGCCAGAAAAATAAGCGGCAGCGCTGTGACCTCGCGCGCGACCTCGGTCAGCAGCGGGTTGCTGTCCTTGAACTCGCCCGCGCGCAGACGCTCGAGCTCGCGCACCGCGGCCAGCGAATGCCGATCGACTGTATAGATGTGGTAAAGGTCGTGCAGCACGCGCGCATAGAGATTGCCGAACTCGGGAATCACCGCGCCCAGGACGCCCGCGCGATGCATCGCCTCCAGCGTCTCGGCCACGCGCTGACGGCCCGACATGATCCCCATCAGCGCCATCCCGGTCCGCGGGTCCCATCGAAAGGCGTCGTCGATGAGCCCGAGGCTGTCGCGCACCTGCTGATAGGCGCTCCCTGAGAGCTCCACGCCGTGGGCCTGGCAATCGGCGAAGATGGTGACGAGGTTGATCGGCGCGCGAACGAAGAAGTCTTTCTCCGCGATGGCGAGCAGGCGTCCCTGGATCAACACCCCGGGACGAATCTGGCGCCCGCCGGTGCGCCGCATGAAACGCCCGGCCGTCGGATCCTCGGTGACCCGCGCGATGAGTCCCTCGGAGAAACGATGGATGGCAGCGGCTTGCGCATAGTAAGCGCGCATCAAGGCGGAAGACGCGCTGCCTGAGGCATCGGTGGCGGTGAACCCAAGCAGCGGAGCGATCTGCTCCTGGTACTCGAAAGTAAGCTGGTCGTGATGGCGACCGCTCAAGAAATGCAGGGAATTGCGCACGCGGTACAGAAAGTCCTCCGCGCGCACCACCTCTTCGAGTTCGGATTCGCTGATGATCGCCTTTTGCACCAGCTCTGGCAGCGAGTGCACCTTGTACTTAACCTTGGCCAGCCACAGCGCAGTGTGCAGGTCGCGGAGCCCTCCCTCGCCTTCCTTGATCTGCGGCTCGAGCAAGTAGATCGAGTCGCCATAGTGGCGATGGCGGTCGCGGCTTTCCTGAAGCTTGGCCTCAAAGAACTTCTGCTGGTTACGATTGAGGACCTCGTCGATCAGCATCTGGTCGAACGCAGCCCACAGCTTCTCGTCACCCGCGAGAAAGCGGATGTCGAGTATCGCAGTCTTCTCCTTCAGATCATTGTTGGCCCAACGCACGGATTCACGCGCATTGCGCACCGCCTGACCAACCGTGAGACCGGCGTCCCACAGCGCGTGGAGAATTATCTCCGTCACCACCTCGGCGTACGGTCCGGGCTTGTAGTCGTGCAGAAAAAGAAGATCGATGTCGGACTGCGGATTGAGTTCGCCGCGGCCGTAGCCGCCGCGCGCGATGACTGCCAGGCGCTGATTCAAGCGCGAGAAGCGCCGCGAATGATGGTGCTCGGCGTAACGATAGAGCGCCCGCACCATCCGGTCGATGCATCCGGTGTACTCGCGAACGATTTCCATACCGCCCGCGCCCGCGAGATGGCGCCGCGCGAGCTCCTGGCGCACCGCAATCAGCCACGCGCGCACCGCCTGGCCGGGTCGCTCACCGCTTTTGAACTCCGCGTATAGCGAATCCTCGTCGCGGGCGATTGGGGAGGCCGCCACGACCGCGGACGCCGCAATCGTCGCGGCCTCTTCGCCGAAAGCTGAAACCGGCGCTTCGCTCACAGATTGCCCACTGCGGCGTCGGCGTTGAAATAGTGGACAACCGCCTCAGCGATGCCTTGCGCCAGCACCTGCTGATATTGCGCGGACGCCAAACGTGCGGCCTCCTCGCGATTCGAGAGAAAGCCGCACTCGACCAGCACGGCCGGCATTCGCGCGCCCACCAACACGTAGAATGGGCCGCGCATCGCGCCCAGGGCGCTCACCTGTAACCCTGTCGACGCGTCGAGGTCGGCCGCGGTCTGCGCCTCGATCATCGAGGCCAGAGCGACTGATTCGTTGGCCTTATATTGCTGACGCATATCACTCAGGATGTAGTTTAGGTCGCCCCCCGCCGCCGTGCCATAGGCGCCTCCGCTCGCGTTTTCCATCGCGGCCAAGCGAATCGTGGCCCGGTCCTCCGTATTGTCGAGATAGTAGGTCTCGATTCCGGTGGTCGCCGCCGACGGACTCGAGTTGAGATGAATCGAGACAAACAGGTCGGCGCCGATCTTGTTGGCTAGCGCCGTACGGTCGGCGAGCGTAACGAAATAGTCACCCGTGCGAGTGAGTATCGCGTCAAACCCGCGACGCGCGAGTTCACCCTTGACGCGGAGCGCGATCTGCAACGCGAGGTCTTTCTCGAGCAGCGGCGCGCCCGCGTCGGTGCCGGAGTCGAACCCGCCATGCCCGGGGTCGATGACGACCACGGGCTGTCGCAACGTAGCCGCGGTCGCCGGGCTCGCGCGCCGGCCGGCGCTATCTCCGCCCGCCCCTGCGGGGCGGGCGGAGATAGCACCGCCACCTGCGGGGCGCGACTGTCGCCCGCCGCGATTGCGGCGGACGACAGTCGCGCCGGCGGTTCGAGCCGATGCGCCGCCTGCGGCGGCGCATCGGCGCCTGGAGGCGCCGGGGCGAGCGGGCGGCCTGCGGCCGCCCGCTCGCCCGCGCTCGCTACCCACCAGCACCGGCGCGGCCAGGCCCGGAGCCTGGCCCGCCGGCGCCAGCCTTATCAGCAATTCGTGCGGCAATTTGCCGACCGCGTAATCGGTCTTGCCAGCGACCTGGATCACCAGTCGCGATCGCATCCCGCCCGGATCGATCGCGCGCACGGACAAGACCGGCGCGCGCTCGCGGCCATAAAGCGGACGCGGCGGAAGATCGATACGAGTATGCGCAAGATCGATCCAGAGCTCGTCGCCATGCGCGCTGAGCGCCCAGCCAAGGCCTTTGCCGCGAAGCCCGAAATGCAGCTCGACGATTGCGCCGCTTTGGACAACTGAGGCAGAGTCGATCACGGCGGCGCGGGCGCTCGCCCTACCAACTGCGAACACGGCGGCCACTGCCGCTAATGTCCGCGTCCAGCGCGAAACCCTCTGCAATCCGCCACCCCGCTGCCGTTCCGGCGCCCGACGAGTGCTGCTGAGTCTAGTCTAGCCGCCGCCTTGCTTGAGCCGATCGAGCGCGCGCGCCAGCGTATTGAGCGCCTCGACCGGAGTCAGCCGATCGATCTCGAGCATTTTCAGTTCATCAATCACGCGGCGCTCCGCCGGCGTGAAAAGTCCAAGTTGCGCGACGCCGCCTGGCGCATCCGGACGCCGCGCCAGACGGGCCTGCCCCGATTCATCCAGCTCGCCCATCTCGAGATTGATCAGGATCTGGCGCGCGCGCGCGACCACGCTTTCTGGCAATCCGGCGAGCCGAGCGACTTCGATTCCGTAGCTGCGGCTGGCCGGCTGCTCGACCACGCGTCGCAAGAACAGCACCTCTCCGTCCCACTCGCGCACCGCCATGCTGAGATTCTTCACGCGCGAACGCTCGCGCGCAAGGTCGGTCAGTTCATGGAAATGGGTAGCGAAGAGCACTTTGGCTCGCGTGTGGTCGTGCAGATGCTCGGCCAACGCCCAGGCGATCGCGAGTCCGTCAAACGTGCTGGTGCCGCGGCCGACCTCGTCGAGCAGCAGCAGACTCCGCTGGTCGAGGCCCAGCAGCAGGCGCGCCGTTTCGCGCATCTCGACCATGAAGGTCGACTCGCCGCGGCGCAGATCGTCGCGCGCGCCGATTCGGGTCAGCACGCGATCGACCAGCCCCAAAGTCGCCTCGGTCGCGGGCACGAAGCTCCCCATCTGCGCCATGATGACGCTAAGCGCCACCTGTCGCAGGTAAGTCGACTTGCCTGCCATGTTGGGCCCGGTGATTAGCAGGAGCTGGCGCTCGTCGGGATCTGTCTGGAGATCATTGGGCACGAATTCGCCAGCGCGCATCGCGGCCTCGAGTACCGGATGGCGGCCGTCGCGGATCGAAAGCGAGAGTCCCGAGTTCATGCGCGGCCGCACGTAGCCTCGCCGCCGCGCCACCGCCGCCAGGGCGAGCAGGGCGTCGAACTCGCCCACCGCGGCTGCGGTCGCCAGGATCGGTGCGGCCTGCATCGCGAGATCGCGCAGCAGCGTGGTGAAGAGCCTCAACTCGAGTTCCTTCAGCCCCGACTCGGCGCCGAGGATCTTGCGTTCGAGCTCCTTGAGCGCGGCGGTGGTGAAGCGTTCCGCGCCGACCAGCGTCTGCTTGCGCTCGTAATCGACGGGCACGCGGTCGAGGTTGGTCTTGGTCACCTCGATGTAGTAGCCGAAGACCTGATTGTAGCGGACCTTGAGCGAGGGGATATTGCTGCGCGCTCGTTCGCTCGCTTCAAGGCGTGCGATCACGCCGCGCGCGTCGGAGGCGAGCGTGCGCAGCTCGTCGACCTCGGGGCTGGTGCCGCTTCGAATCACATTCCCGTCGCGCGGATTCACCGGCGGCTCGTCGCCGATCGTAGCGTCGATACGCGCGGCCAGCTCGGGCAGCGGCGTCATTCGCGCCGCAAGATCGCGGATGAGCGTGGTTTGGCATCGCTGGAGGGCACCGCGCAGCGTGCCGACCGCGCGCAGCGCCTGTTCCAGCTTGAGGCAGTCACGCGGCGAGGCGCGCAAGCTTCCGATTCGGCCTGCCAGCCGTTCGAGGTCGCCAATCCGGCGCAGCGCGTCGGCGACATCGCCGCCGAGATCGGTCTCGAACAGTTCCTCGACCGCGTCGTGGCGCGCGCAGATCGCGTCAAGATCGAGCAGGGGGTACACGATCCAGTTCTGCAAGGCGCGCGCGCCGACCGGCGTCAGCGTCTCGTCGAGTACCGACAGCAGTGAGCCTCGCCGCGTGCCGTCGGAGGAGAGCACCAGTTCAAGATGACGCCGGCTGACCTCGTCGACCAGCATGTACTCGGCGGCGCGATAGAGATGCGGCGCGCGCAGATGGGCCAGCTCGCGTCCGAAAGTTTCCTCCACATAGAGCAGCGCGGCGCCCGCCGCTTCTCCGAGCGCCTCGTCCAGCGCGCCAGCCGCCTCGGCGCCGAAACGCGCGCCTAACGCCTCGCGTGCCCTCCCGGCGCCGAAGCCGGCGCCGTCCAGCCAGGTGACCGGGCAATCAACGCTTTCGAGCAGCGCGGCGAGCGCACTATCGCCCTTGGGCGCGATAATTTCGCGCGGCGCGATTCGCGCGATCTCCTCGCGCACTCCGACCACTCCGGCGATGCGCGTTGCGACGAATTCCCCGGTCGAAACGTCGACCGCCGCCAGCGGGAATCCGTCCTCGCCCGCCCGGCCCGCGCCCAGCGCGAGCAGAAAGCTTTTTTCGCCCGCGGCCAGCACGGTCTCCTCGCCCACCGTGCCCGGCGTGATCACCCGCACGATCTGACGCGGCATCAGGCCGCGCGGCGACGTCAATTGAAATGGCTCCTCCGAACCTGGCGAGTTTCCGGCAGAAGCGAGGGTCAAACGCGAGCGTGGCTGGGATTGAGGCTGCGTTTGCTCGCAGATAGCGACCTTCAATCCGGCCTTGAGCAGCTTGGCGATATACGGTTCGGCGGAATGGTACGGCACTCCGCAAAGCGGCACGCCGTCCTTGGAGCGCGAGGTGAGTTGTATATCGAGTACGCGCGCGCCGACCTCGGCATCCTCGAACATCATCTCGTAGAAATCGCCGAGACGAAAAAACAGGATGGCATCAGGCACCTTCTGCTTGACGTTGAGGTACTGCGCGATCAGCGGTGAGTGCTTGATTGCCACGTGCGAACGACAATAACGGGCCGCGACGCTCGCGGCAAAATCATTCGCACGCCCCGCGGCCGGAGTATCGCGCGCCGGAGTATCGCCCGACGGTCTGCTAAACTGGCGAGGTGGGCGACCCCGGTAAAAGCCTAGTCTCCAAATCCGCCAGCGCGATCATTTTGGCAGGCGGCCGCAGCTCGCGGATGGGCCAGCCGAAGGCCACGCTCCGAATGGGCGGCGCGACGCTGATCGAGCGGACTGTGGTCGAACTCGCGGGCGCCTTCGACGACATCGTAGTGGTCGCAGCTCCTGAATCGGAAGCGATCGAGCTGCCGTCACTCGCCGGGGCGACGATCGTGCATGACGACAATGCTTACCAGGGACCGGTCGGCGCGCTGGCGCGAGGGCTACGCGCGGCGCGTCACGAGCTTGCGTTCGGCTGCTCGTGCGACCTGCCGATGCTTCGTTCGGAAGTCGCATCGTGGATGCTTTCCTTCATCGACGGGTACGACGCCGTGATTCCTCGGGTCGGTGAGCAGATACAGCTGCTACATGCGGTGTATCGCCGGCGATGCGCCGACGCGCTGGAGACGATGCTCGCGCGCGGCGAGTACCGCCTGAGCGCAATCACCGACGCAGTGAGGACTCGCATCATATCGGAGGCCGAATACCGCCGCGCCGACCCTGAGGCGCTTAGCTGCTTCAATATCAACACGCCCGAGGACTACGCTCGCGCCAAGACTCTCGCAGCCTCATAGGCTTCGACCATGCCGGTCATGCTCAGCGATAAATCTGCACGCCGGTGAATGAAGCCCCGCGCCAGTGAGGTCAGTAATCGCGGGCGGGAAATCCTGATGACAAAACATGCTGCCGCGGATTGGGGATCACAAGTTGCGCATCGTGCTCTTGCGCGCCGGACGAACCCACATCGGCGATCACTGGAGATCCAGGCGCCGCAGCGACCACGTTGGCATCCGCTACTGGATCGATCTTACTCGAGGTCTGGTTTGGGGCCCCCGCCAGGTTGCTGGGAACCTGCCTTTGGTTTCCGCAGCCAAGAAGAATCAGCCCTCCGATCGCCAGGACGAAGACCGGCAGCGACTGTCTTGTAAACATAAAAGCCGCCTCCTGCTGGCGAACATTTTATGCTCCGCCCCATCCAACAGGATTAAATACCCATGAGCTTTTAGTTATGGGAAGAACAAATAGTGGCGATCGCCAACCGAGACGAACCCGCCGAGACGAAACCGCTGTTCGATTTACTCGCCTTTACTTCTCTTTCGGCTGCCAGCGGAGCACGGGGCGGCGCGCCGCGTGCGCCTCGTCCACGCGCGAAAGCCAGAGCGTATGCGGCGCGGTGCGCACCATTTCGGGATTGCTCAGCGCCTCTGCGTAAATCCGCTCCATGGCGTCGACAAAAGTGTCGAGCGTCTCGCGGGTTTCGGTTTCGGTCGGCTCGATCATCAGCGCGCCATGCACCACCAGCGGGAAATAGATCGTCGGTGGATGGATTCCGAAATCCAGCAACCGCTTGGCGATATCGAGCGTGTTCACGCCGGCGCGCTTTTCCAGCTCGTGAGTCAGCACGCACTCGTGCATCGAGGGCTCCGCGGTCGCGCTCGGATAATGCGGCTCCAGCCGCTTGCGCAGATAGTTGGCGGCCAGTATCGCAAACCGGCTCGCCTCGGTCAGCCCATTGCCCCCGAGCGCGAGAATAAACGCGTAGGCCCGCACCAGCATCCCGAAATTGCCGTGGAAGGCGCGTAGCCGCCCGATCGAGTCGGGACGGTCATAATCAAAACGCCAGGCCTCGCCGTCCTTGCGCAGACGCGGCAGCGGCAAAAAAGGTTCGAGATGCTTCTTCACGGCGACCGGACCCGCACCGGGGCCGCCGCCGCCGTGCGGAGTCGAAAAGGTCTTGTGCAGATTGAGCTGCACGACGTCGGCGCCCATGTGGCCCGGCTTGGCGACGCCCATCAGCGCGTTCATGTTGGCGCCGTCGAGGTAGAGCAGCGCACCGCGCTCGTGCAGCGCCTCCGCGATCGCGACAATCTCTGGTTCGAAAATTCCGAGCGTGTTGGGATTGGTCACCATCAGCGCCGCAACGTCGTCGCTTAGCAGCCGGCGAATCTCGGCAACTTCCAGGAAGCCGCGCCGATTCGACTTGGCGACCGCGACCTCGAACCCCGCCAGCGCGCAACTCGCCGGGTTGGTGCCGTGCGCGGTGTCCGGAATTATCACCCGGTGACGCGCGGCGCCGCACTTGCGATGATACGCGCGAATCATCAGCAGTCCCGCAAGCTCGCCCTGCGCGCCAGCCGCCGGATGGAGCGACACGGCGTCCATCCCGGTTATTTCGGCGAGCGCCGCCTCGAGACGCGCCATCAGTTCGAGCGCACCGGCGGCCAGATGCACCGGGGTCATCGGATGGAGCCCGGCAAAGCCGGTCAGCGCCGCCAGCTCGTCGTTGATCACGGGATTATATTTCATCGTGCACGAGCCGAGGGGATAAAACTGGAGCGCCTGCCCGAAGTTGAGCTGCGAGAGGCGCAGAAAATGGCGCATCACCTGCGGCTCACTGAGTTCCGGAAACCCGTGGATATCGTCGCGGCAAAGCTTCGCGCCTAAAATCGCGGTCGCGTCGGGTTCGCCAGCGGCGCGCGCGGCAACGTCCGCGCCGGATCGTCCGGCCGCAGACTCCTCGAACAGCAGCGCGACGCTGCGCAATCCGCAATCCGCGAGTCCGGCAACTCCGGCGCTGCCGCGACGGGTGCCGCTTGTGTCTTTTCGATATCGTGCTCGGTCTCGATATCGCGCGAGATATTGCCCGCCGTCGCCATCTTCCTCTCCCCCGCCATCAATTTTCCCCGGCAAGCGCACCGGCGAGCCGCTCGAACTCGGAATGAGTATTCATCTCGGTGACACTGACTAGCAGCGCGCCGCCGAGCTCGGGCCAATAGCCGCCGAGCGTGACGCCGGCCAGGATTCCGGCCCGCTCGGCGCGCGCGAGCACCGTTGTCGGGTCGCCCGCGTTAACCACAAACTCGTTGAAAAATGGCGCGCCGAAACGCGCGGCTATCCCGGCGGCCGCGAGCGTCGTGGCCGCCTGATGGGCCAGCTCGACGTTGCGCGAGGCCAGCTCGCGCAACCCCCGCCGCCCCATCATCGCCAGGTACACGGTCGCCGCGAGCGCACACAGCGAATGGTTGGTGCAAATGTTCGAAGTCGCACGCTCGCGCCGGATATGCTGCTCGCGCGTGGCCAGCGTCAGGCACCACGCGCGACGCCCGAAGCGATCGTGCGTCTCGCCCACTAGCCGCCCGGGCATCTGCCGCAGATGCGCCGTCCGGGCCGCCATGAATCCGACTCCGGGACCGCCGAACTGCGGCGCGAGACCGAAGCTCTGTCCTTCGCCGACGGCGATGTCGGCTCCGAGTTCGCCGGGCGACTTCAGAAGGCCCAGCGCCAGCGGCTCGGCCGTGACGGAGATAGCGATCGCGCCGGCGCGTCTGGTGAGCGCGGCGGCCTCACCCAGCGGCTCGACGATTCCAAATGCGTTGGGATAACCGACCACCGTGCATAGCAGCCGATCGTCGGCGAGGCGCTCCAGCGCGGTGAGATCGATCGCTCCGCTTTGCGATTCGAACGGCACTTCAACCAGTTCGAGATGTTCCAGCGCGCTCAGGTAAGTGCGCACTGTGTCGCGATAGTCGGGCCATAACGAGCGCGCTAGCGCGACCCGCGTCCGCTTGGGCGTCACCCGATGCGCCATCAGGACCGCCTCGGCGGTGGCGGAAGCGCCGTCGTACATGCTGGCGTTGGCGACCTCCAGGCCCGTGAGTTGGGTGATCATGGTCTGGAATTCGAAAATCGCTTCGGTGGTACCCTGGCTCGCCTCGGGCTGATACGGCGTATAGCTGGTGGCGAACTCGGCGCGCGCGGCAATCGCGCGAACGGCGGCCGGCACATGATGACGGTAGGCGCCAAAACCGAGGAAGTTTGCATAGGCGCTCGCGCCGGTATTGCGGGCGGCCAGCGCTCCGAGTTCGGCGGCGATTTCCGCCTCGTTCTTCCCTGGTGCCAGGTTTATGGCCGCGCTCGCGCGCAAGGGGGCGGGAACGTGCGCGATCAAATCGTCGAGGCCCTGCGCGCCGACCGTGTCGAGCATCGCGCGGACGTCGGCTTCAGTATGGGCAAAGAATCTCATCGGCTGAGTATGTACTCCGTCGTCATTTCGTGGCGATTACGATACTAAGTTGGGTTTCGCTATTAACCGGGTACGACTATAAATTACTCTTCTGTGTACTGGTCTTGGCGCGGCGGTAAAATGGCAACCCCGTGACCGCGGCGCCTATCCGGCGATTACGAATTTCGACCTCAATTGAACCCGGCGTGCCCGACTCCGGGGATCCTGCCGCCGTATCCAGGTACGCCATTCCCAGCGGCCTGTTGAAACTTGGGGCGAAAGTTCCGCTCGTCATCGTTCCAACCTGGCGCTCGCCTGCGAAAATCTTGTAGCTCTGACGGGCGACGCTGCGGCCGTCCTCGGTGCGGATTCCAACCAGGCGCCGCTTGAGCCCGTCGCGATGCTGCGCGGCGAGTGCGGTGGAGCCGACGAAATCGCGGTCGAGTTTCACGAATGTCTCGAGTCCTGCCTCGAGTGGCGAGGTGGCGCGATCAAGCTCGTGGCCATAAAGCGGCAGCCCCGCTTCCATCCGGAGCGTGTCGCGCGCGCCAAGCCCGCAGGGCATCATCCCCGCCGGCGCACCGGCCTCGAGAATCGCGCTGAACAGCTTCTCGGCGCCGGGAGCCGGGGTGAAAAGCTCGAAACCATCCTCGCCGGTGTAGCCGGTGCGCGCGACGATACATCTCAGACCCGCGACTTCTGTCTCGATCACCGCGAACCGCTGCATCGCGGCGAGCGGCGCGCGGCAGAGCGGCTGTAGAATCTCGCGTGCCTGAGGTCCTTGAACGGCGACCAGCCCGGTATCTTGGCTCGTGTCGCGAAAGCCTGCGTCTTTCGCGCCGAGTCCGAGCAGCCATTCGCGATCAGCCGCGATGTTGGAGGCGTTGACGCACAGCATAAAGCGCGCGTCTTCGAGGCGGTACACGATCAGGTCGTCGATCGTGCCGCCTTCGGGCGTGCACATCAACGTGTATTGCGCGCGGCCGACTTCCAGCCGCGCCGCAGAGTTGGTCATCGCGCGTTCGAGCAACTCCAGCGCCGGCGCGCCGGCCACCTCGAACTCGCCCATGTGGCCCAGGTCGAAGATCCCGGCGCACGAGCGCACGGCGAGATGCTCGTCGATTATTCCCGCGTAGCTGACTGGCATCTCGAAACCGCCGAACGCGGTCATCCGGGCGCCGAGCCGCCGATGCAGCTCGAACAAGGTGGTACGTCTCAGCGCTTCCATGCGAGTTCGTAGTCTAGCAGAGGGCCGGGTAGCCAACGAGGCGGCGCGAGGCAGTTCACCCACAGCTTATCCGCCATCGCGTATTCACATCGCCGGCACGGCAATAGAGCGATTTGCTCCCGCCGCAACGGTACTATATGACCGAAGACTACCCGAGAAGCGGTATCGCCCGCCGTCACTTGGAAAGTATCGTCGGCAAATAATCGCCAAGAGAAATATCGTAGAGAAATATCGTAAGGACCCGCATCGAATGGCCGCGACAATTATGGACGGGCGCGAAGTCAGCCGCCGCCTCCGCCCGGAGCTCGAGCGTCACGCGCGCGAACTCAAGGAGCGCTACCATTGCACTCCCGCGCTCGCGGCTGTGTTGGTCGGCGATGATCCGGCTTCGCGCCAGTACGTCCGCAACAAACGCCGCTTCGCCGAGGAACTCGGATTCGAGAGCCGGATGGTCACGATGACCGCCGAGGAGGCGAGCACCGAGCGTCTGCTGGAAGAGATTGCGCGGCTCAATGCCGATTCGTCGGTGGTCGGTATCTTGCTGCAACTGCCGGTGCCGGAGAAGGTCGACCGTTACCGGCTGTTCGACGCGATCGATCCCGCCAAGGACGTAGACGCGGTGGGCGCGATGAACGTGAGCGACTTCTATCGCGCGCAGTTGGGCCGTTTCATCCCATGCACTCCGCGCGGCGTGCTGACGCTGCTCGGCTGGTACGGCGTGCCGGTAGAAGGTGCGCGCGTGGCGGTTATCGGGCGGAGCGATATCGCCGGTAAGCCACTGGCTCTTATCCTGGGTGGCAGGATGTACAACGCAACCGTCACCTGGTGCCATCGCCACACCCGCGACCTCGCCACCATCTGCCGCAACGCCGAGATCGTGGTGTCCTGTGCGGGCGCCGACAGCGGCTGTCCGTATCTGATAACCGCGGACATGGTGAAGCCGGGCGCATGCGTGATCGACGTGGGCTTCCGGCGCGTAGGGCCGGGCAAATTCGTTGGCGACGTCGATTTCGACCAGGTAAAGGAGGTCGCCGGTTGGATAACCCTGAATCCTGGCGGCACCGGTCCGATGACAGTGCTGGCGTTGATGCAGAATCTGATCGACGCCGCGCGCTATAGCCTGGGCCTCGAGCGCGCCGCTTATCCGATTGATTCAGCAATGATTCCGCAGGCTTGAAAACGCATCTGGCCAGCCCTTGGGTTTGCGTCTAGACTGCCCCGCTAATAGGAGAAGCGCTCCGATATAAACGATGGGAACACAATCCGGCAGCGACGGGCCAAATAGCGCCAAACACACGCTCAGCAACGGCCCAAATAGCGGTAGCAAACGCACCCTTACCGACGTCATCATCGGACCGCCTCGCGACGTCCGCGATCCCGGAATTTTCCATAGCCTTTCGCTAGTTGCGTTTCTGGCCTGGGTCGGTCTCGGCTCCGATGGACTCAGTTCGTCGTGTTACGGACCTGAGGAGGCGTTCCTCAGCGCTCGGCCACGATCAGTATCTGGCGGTGTTCCTGGCGATAATGACGGCGCTGACCGTGTTCATCATCTCGGCTTCGTACTCGCAGACGATAGACCTGTTTCCATCGGGCGGCGGCGGCTACCTGGTAGCGACCAAACTGTTAGGGCCTTATCCGGGGCTGATATCGGGATGTGCCCTGGTGGTCGATTACGTTTTGACGATCGCGATCTCGATCGCGAGCGGCGCCGACGCCATCTTTAGTTTCATGCCTACCAATTGCCTGTGGCTAAAGTTCTGGCTCTGCCTGATCGTGGTCGTGCTGATGGTCGGGATGAATCTGCGGGGCGTAAAGGAATCGGTCCTTTCGCTGCTGCCGATCTTTCTCGCCTTCGTGGTGATGCACGTTTGGCTGGTCGGCTATGCGCTCCTGGTCAGGAGCCCGGAGCTGCCGACGATCACCCGCGACGCCATCAACCAGGTGCATACCGGCGATCAGCTCGATGGGCGTGCTGGGGCTGGCGATCATCTTCTTCCGTGCCTACAGCATGGGCGGCCGGCACCTACACCGGAATCGAGGCGGTCAGCAACGGCCTGCCGATTCTGCGCGAGCCGCGCACAGCGACCGGCAAGCGCACGATGCTCTACATGGCGGTCTCGCTAGCGGACTCGCCGGCGGCATCCTGGTTTGCTACCTGCTGTTCAACGTCTCCCCGGTTCATGGCCAGACGCTCAACGCCGTACTGTTCGAGCGGGTGGCGAACAACTGGAAGCTGCTGGGACTGCCCGTCGGGGTGCCCATCGTCACCTTCACTCTGATTACCGAGGGCGCGTTGCTGTTCGTTGCCGCGCAGACCGGCTTTATCGACGGGCCGCGCGTGCTGGCGACGATGGCGGTGGACCGCTGGCTGCCGCGGCGCTTCGCACAACTCAGTTCCCGCCTGGTGACCCAGGACGGAGTATTCGCGATGGGGCTGGCGGCGATCGCAATCCTGGTGTTCACGCATGCGCGGGTCAATTTGCTGGTCGTGCTCTATGCGATCAACGTGTTCGTCACGTTCACGCTCTCCCAGCTCGGGATGAGCGTGCACTGGTGGCAGGAGCGCAAGCGCGAGCCGCACTGGGTGCGCAAGCTCGCGATTAACGGCATCGGATGCACGTTCACGGCGCTCATCCTGATGCTGACGGTGACGCTGAAGTTCGACGAGGGCGGCTGGGTGACGGTGGTAATAACCGGCGCGCTGGTCGCGCTATGCTACATGGTGCGCCATCACTATCGATACATCAGCCGCGCGATCGAACAGCTCGAGGCCGACATCCTGCCCGAACTATTCGCCGCCAAGGAAAGCCCGCCCGAGCAGTACGACCGCACCGCGCCGACCGCCGTGCTGCTGGTCAACGGCTTCAACGGCCTCGGACTGGCGACCCTGCTGACATTACGCCGCCTGTTTCGCGACCAGTATCGCAACGTGATCTTCGTCGGTGTTGGTGAAGTCGAGTCTTCGCGGATGAAGGGTCCCGAAGAGGTCAAGCAGCTCGAACAGCAGGTGGCCGATGATCTTAGCGAATACTGCCGCTTCGGCACCGACCTGGGCCTGCATTCCGAGCTGCGCGTAAGCATCGGCCCCGACGTAGTCGTGGAACTGCGCAAGCTCTGCCTGGAAGTCGCGCACGAGTTTCCGCAGGCGGTCTTCTTCGCCGGCAAGCTAATCTTCGAGGCCGAGCTGGAAGGCTACATCAGCCGATTCCTGCACAACCATACCGCCCTCGAACTGCAGCGCTGGCTGCAGGTACACGGCCTAAGCCTGGTGATCCTGCCGGTGCGCGTGCTGCCGGCGACGTCGGCCTCGCGGAGCGAGACCGGAATCTTCCGGCCGCAGGCGGCGTAGCGCTGGAGCCGCGACGGCGGCTGGGCCGCGCACTGACGCGTGCGAACCCGCCGCCGTCCCATTCGCAACTCGGGATTGCGAAGCGCGCGCGCCCCTTGCTACAGCATCTTGAGTCGCACCAGTACGCCTTCGGCGGGAGAGTAATCGATGGCTTCAGGTCAGTTCCGACACGTGCTCGAAGGCTACAAGGTCCTTGATTTCACCCAGTTCGTCGCGGGGCCGACCGTGACGCGGCTGATGGCCGCGATGGGCGCCGAGGTAATCAAGGTCGAACTCGCGCCCGACGGCGACCGCTCGCGACTCATCCCTTACGTACGCGACAACCGCAGCGGCTACTACGTCCAGCACAACCTGGGCAAGATGAGTCTCTGCCTGGATGCGCGTCATCCCGAGGGCATCGCCATCCTGCGCGAGCTGGTAAAGCAGGTCGACGTGTTGGTCGAGAATTTCGCGCCCGGCGCGATCGCGCGCCTTGGTTTCGACTATCCCGAAGTAAGTAAACTCAATCCGCGGATCGTAATGTGCTCGGTATCCACCTTCGGACAGACCGGACCGCTCGCGGAAGATCCCGGTTTCGACTTGATCGGCCAGGCCTACGCCGGCGTTACTGGAATGATCGGCGACAAGGACGGGCCGCCGGTGATTCCGCTGATGGCGATCGGCGACGTCAGCACCGGCGTGCATGGGATGGGCGCGATCGCCTGTGCGCTGCTCCATCGCGAGCGCTCGGGCGTCGGTCAATACATCGATGTCTCGCTGCTCGACTCCTACTTCGGTTACCAGGACATGGGCGTGGAGCTGTTGACGGCGAGCGGCGGGGCCGCGCGTGTCGAGCGCTCCGGCCGTTACTATCCGGGGCTCAGCCCTTGCGGCGTTTTCAAAGGCCACAAGATTTACTTCATCGTCATGGCTTGGATGGATCGGCATTGGGCGCAGTTCTGCGAGGTGATGGGCCGTGCGGAACTCGCGCGCGATCCGCGCTTCGCCGAACTTGCGGCACGGGTCAGAAACCGCGATGCCGTGACCGAGGTGGTCGAGACGTGGCTGGCCTCGATGGCCGACGACGATAAATCGCTGGCGGCGATGCGCGCGGCGCGTATTCCGGTCGCGCCGATTCGTACGCTCGAGGAAGCGATGAACCATCCGCATCTGCGCGAACGCGGCACCGTGGCCGAGATACACGACCGTGTTCTGGGCGACATGAAGGTTCCCGGTTTCCCGATTCGCTTCTCGGAATTTCCAAGCCCGGCCAACCTTCAGGCGCCGCTGCTCGGGGAACACAACGAACTGATCCTGCGCAAGTATCTCGGCTATCCCGACGAGCGCATCGCAGCGCTCACAGCCGAGCGCGTACTAACGAGCAAACCCTACTGACGAAAGCGCGCGTAGCTAGTGATCCCCTCTCCTTGTCCAAGGAGAGGGTTAGGGAGAGGTGCTGCACCCCAACCTTCGCCATCGCTCGAAGTTGCGCGCCGGTCGCGATGCTCTCGGCGACCTCTCCTAAGATGAGGAGAGGCGAAACCAATCGAGCTTCCCCAGATACAGAGCTCGCGTACTGAAATGCAGGCTATCGTAACGCGGAGCTTGCAGTTACAGCCCGTACAGCCGCATCAGTTCGCGTACTCCGTCTTCCGTCTCAACCTCGGGGCTCCAGTCGAGAATAGCGCGGCTGCGCGCAAGATCGGCTAGCGTGTCGCGCGGCTCGCCCGCTCGCGGCGCGACGTTTACCCGTGGCCCACCGATGAGCTCCGCGATTCGATTCACGCTGAGCGCCTCGCCGTGCCCGACGTTGATCGCGCTGCCGTCCTCCAGCGCGCAATCCATCGCGGCCAGATTGGCCTGCACCACGTCGCGTACGTGAGTGAAATCGCGCCGCTGTCCGCCGTCGCCGCGAATTTCGAGCGGCCGCCCCTCGCGCCGCGCACGCAGGAACGCTCCGATAACCGTCGCGTACGCTCCCTCCAAATCCATCCGCGGACCGTACACGCTGAAGTAACGCAACACGACCGCACCCAGCCCGTACAGACGATGAAACATCCGCACGTATTCCTCACCCACGAGTTTCTGCAACGCATAGGGGCTCAGCGGATTGGGCGTCATCGTCTCGCTGTGCGGCAATCGCGGCTGCTCGCCGTAAACTGACGAGGACCCCGAGTAGACTACGCGACGCACGCCCGCCGCGCGCGCCGCGAGCAGCACGTTAAGCGTGCCGACCACGTTAACCAGATGAGTCTCCAGCGGCCGTTCGATCGAAAGCCCCACGCGCGGCAGCGCTGCCGTATGAAATACGCAATTCACGCCGGCAAAGGCCGGCTCGATCGCGGCGGGCTCGCGGATATCCGCCTCGATAAGTTCGGCCCGCGGGTTGAGATTCTGGCGGCTGCCGGTGCGCAGGTTGTCAAGTACGCGGACCGCAAGTCCACGCTGGAGTAATGCGTCAACCAGATGCGATCCGATGAAGCCGGCGCCACCCGTAACGAGCACGAGGCGCCCCGCGCTTGATATGCGAAAATCATCCGACATCGCCTAAGATCCTAACCGGATCCGGTACGCAACACGACGGCCGTCTCTGCGGTGATCGCTATCGAGGAATACGTATGCCACAGAACTGCGACTCATTCTCTCATCCGCGCGCACAGCGTTTCCCGCAAGCTTATCGAGCCGTCTGTAGGGCTGTCGTCTGCGCCGCGGCGGTCCTGCTCGGCGTCGTAGTGGTCGCCCGCGCTGCCGACACGATGTCCGGCGCAGCCGGTACGGCGCGCTACTTCATGCCCGACGCTGCCGCCTCCAAGATCGTGACAGTGGCAAGCAGTGCCACCGCCGCCGCCGCCAGTATCGTCGTGCTGACCGAGGCGGTCGCGGTGAAGGAGACCGGGCCCAAGCAGACCATCGAACACTTCGGCGAAGTCTATGCCTTCTCGCCGGGCTTCATCGCAGTACATCGCGAAGAGCCGACCCAGATAACGCTGTGGAACTTACAGCCCGACGACGATCATGATTTTATGCTCGAGGATCGGCCCGGGCATCCGCTGATGCATTTGCGGCTCACGCCGCTCTCGAAGATCTCGTACATCTACACCTTCCATCGCGAGGGCCTGTTCGCCTTCCGATGCGCCGTGCATCAGCCGGAGATGAACGGTCAAATCCTGGTGCTTCCGCCGCGCGTGAACTAGGGATTTGCGAGCGCGTCGAACTCGCTACGGAGACATCGCGGGCGGAGCCGTGCCGGGAGCGAGCGAATTGATCGGCGGCGCTTCCGCCTTGACCTTCACGTCGTAAGTGACCTTCTCGCCAGTGGCGAGCGTCGCGTCGATTTTCCAGCTACCGCCCTCAGTGCCGAGCAGTACGATGTCGCCCGAGGATTGCGGCTGAATGCTGAGCGCATTGGGATTCCTGCCCGCCTTCGACTTGGTGTTGGCGCCCTTTTCCAGGCCGCTTATCGTGTAGGTCTCGCCCTTGGCGATCGTCACTGGGATGACGCGGCGCTTTGGTGCTGGCTTGTCGTTCTTGCTCTGCTTGTCTTGGGTGGCAGCGTGTAGCGTTGGCTGGCCAGTAGGCTGGGCGCTCACGGTCGCCGCAAATATGAGCATCCCCAGCGCGGCCGTTACGACTAACAAATTGTATAGATTGCGCAGATTGCGGGCGCAGCCTGCTCCGGTCATTTCGAATTCGACCATGCGATCATCCCCCGGGCCGCTTCGAACATCTGCGTCAGAACCTTAAAAGGCCGGGACGGCCTCCGCAAGCCCTCGCTAAAATCGGGATGTCGCCGCAAGGTTTCGTATTCCTCGTGGGCAAGGAGCAGGAAATGTGTACGCATCGACTTGAAGCGTAGGGAACTCAGAAAAGGCAGCCCAACGCGATCACATTTTTAATTGGCTGTTAATCGTTGTGGGACAAAAAGAAGGTTAATTTGGAGCATGCTGCGTATCAAAGGCCGTTAGGATTGACAGTGCCCGCTTGATGCAATATAAGACGTGTAGAGCATAGTTCACGGTCTTAAAGCGTCTCAGGCGGGGATTATGGCGTGATTTACGCTTTTGTCCCAAGCTGTGATTGTAGTAGCTGGTCAGAGGAAGCCTCTGACTGCTCGGGCGAGCTCGCGACAGTACGGCGAGCGGAGAAGTATCTTGCAAATGCAAGCAGATCTTAGCATCAGTAGGGAAACCCAGCATTTGCCCGGGCGCCTGATACCACCTGCTCCTCATAAGCCTCTTATTGGGCAATCGCTCCCGATGCGACGCGTTATAGCGTCGATCGAACAAGTTGCGCCGACGAACGCGTCGGTCATAATCGTCGGCGAAAGCGGCACCGGCAAAGAATTGGTCGCTCGCACGATTCATGAGCTTTCTGCTCGAGCATACGGGCCCTACGTTGGCATCAACTGCGCCGCATTACCCGAGACTCTGATGGAAAGTGAGTTGTTCGGCCATGAGCGCGGGGCATTCACGGGCGCTGATCGCCGCCGCGAAGGCTGCTTCGAACTCGCTAACGGGGGGACGCTGCTCCTCGACGAGATCGCCGAGATGAGGCCTGAACTGCAGGCCAAACTTCTGCGCGTCATCGAAGAACGCAAGATCCGTCGCCTGGGTGGCAGTTGCGAGGTGCCGGTCGATGTACGAGTGCTGGCCGCGACCAATCGCAACCTGGAAAAGCGCCTCCGTGAAGGAAAATTCCGGGAAGACCTTTACTATCGACTCAATGTTTTTTCGATTGTGCTGCCGAGTCTGCGCGAGCGCCTCGAGGATTTGCCGGCTCTGATCGAAGCTTTCCTGCGACAACTTTCGCCGCCGGGCGCGCGTCAGATTGTAGGCATTGAAGCCGAATGTCTCGAGTTGCTCAAGTCGCAACGCTGGCCTGGAAATGTAAGGCAGTTGCGCAATGTGATCGAACGCGCGCTGGTGGTTACACAAGGCCCGATGATCTCGATCGCGGATCTTTCGGAGGAGATCAAAACCAGCAGAAACTCGCGTGATGTTCTGAACATCCACGTGGGAATGTCTTTGGATGCCGCCAAACGACAGCTTATGCTCCAGACGCTCAAGGCCACCGGCGGCAACCGGATAAAGGCGGCGGAAATCCTCGGCGTCACGATCAAGACTCTCTACAATCAGTTGAAGAGTTACGAGGCCGGCCTTCCGACCGGCACGGATTCCGCCGAGGTTGAAGAAATCCGATCTGCAATGATGCCGATTCCGGTCCGCGTTAAACGAGAGCGCGCCGGACGAATCGAAGCGAAGGGCATCACCACGGAGAGCTCGAGCTAACGCAGACTTAGCCTGAGTGGTTCTTGGAAACGGGCGAAAAAAATACGGCGCCGGAGGATTGCTCCGGCGCCGCACGTTTCTGAGCTTCAGAGCGTTCGGACGAACACTTTAAATCGCCTGCGGCACTTCAAGTCGCATGATGCACTTCGAATGGCATGCTGGTCGCCTGCTCGCCGCAGAGTTGCGCATCTCCCTCACAGACCCGGCCACCCACTGGCTGACGGACAGCCGCTGTCGGAGCACAGGACTACTTTGAGGCCGGTGCCCTCGACCTGACTCGATGTGGTTCCAGTGCTGCAAGTCGCCAGAGGGAGAATTACCGCCGCGACGATGGTGTTATTGCCCACCAGTCCAGTCACCTGGAGCGTGACGAAATCCAGCACGGGCATGCTGCTCTTGCCGTTCTTGCCGGCCGCCGTAAAGTCGACCAAAGGCACCACCAACAAGTTTGCAGGCACTTGTCCGGCAACTTGGGCTTCGCGGCCAGGAGCAATGGCTGGCAGTTTCAAGCGCATGGAGGAGAGTTCTCGCGCAAGGCTGTCACGGAGTACAACACCGCCCGCGCGGAGCTCGGGACGCTCGTAAGCGAGTCGAGGACCAGTAACTCGCTAAGACTGCTGACCCTGCGTTGTCGAACAGGCGCCGGCGCAAAGATCTCTAAGGCGCACCGCTGGAAACCGGGACGACGTAATGTCGGGCGATTCGCGTCCCAGGATCGACAGCTATCTCGATGTCGCCCGTGTAGGTTCCCTGTGGGGCCGTCTGCCCGGAGGGTATCTCCAGATAAAGAGTGTACGACGTATACGTCAGCCCATCTGCAGTTTTCCCGGTGACCGAATCCCAGACCTCACGGTATCCGCGATCCGAAAAGACATCATACGAAAGTTGGCTGCCATTCGTTCCCACCAGCGCGCGCGGTGCTCCCTTTGCGGCCGACAGACTGCCGATACTGATGATGGGCGACGCGCCCTTGGTGCATCTGAGTCGTAAGTCGGCACGTGACCGCACCTGAGTTCCATCGTACGCCGGTAGGACCACGGACGAAGGAACATCGGCCACGCAATTGTTAATCACTTGCGCGGAGACCCGCAGGGTCCCCCTGCTCATCCCCGCGTTCGCAGCAGGAGGAAGCAGCACAAACACTAGGGATGCTGTGAGTAGGAACCGCATGAATGACTCCCCGCTAGATGTAGAGATCCAGAGTAGCAAGGCGCTCGCTGCGAACGCGATCTTCACATTGAGCCATGCCAGCCTCAATCTAGCTGTCTTTCGCTATATCAGTCTAAATAGCACAGACAGATGAAAGCGGCAACGCCTGAGCGCTCTATATTACGCCTTCGTAAAGTCAAGTAGAGAAGCGTGCAGACAAAGCTGACGCAATTTCTCACTAGAAGTCACTCGAAACACCATTTGACTGATAATTGTGTAGTGTAAACGCAACAAAGCTAGCATCAGCTAGCGATACTTCGACGGTAGGCGAAGGGATAGCGGCATTTGGCTGACTTAAGCTAAACAGACCTGATGGCATAAGAACTGCTTATTACACATTCTCGTGCACATAAGTGCCTCGGCGAAGCCGAGCGAAAAACAAACAGCAGAGGGAGGAGGATACTTAATGCGAATCAGGAACTTCATGAGAACGGCGGGCATCGGCGCTTCGATGGCCTTGATGCTGGGCGGAGCGGCCATCGCTACGGATCTGCCGATTAGCGCCACCATCACCAACACGTGCAGCATTGGCACGGTCACCGCGCTGAGCTTCACTTACGACCCGGTGGTCGCCAACGCAACCACTGATGCGCACTCCACAGGCAGTATCGCGGTGACGTGCACGACCGGTGACGCTGGTGCTTTGGTCGGACTCGGCTTGGGTGGGCAGCCGTCAGGCAGCCAGAGGTACATGAGCGACGGCCCCGCCACGCTGGCCTATAACCTCTATTCGAATAGTGGCTACTCGACCGCGTGGGATGATTCGACGAACAAAGTTACGGCCCCCACCGGAACTGGTCTCCCGCAGACCCTCACCGTCTACGGCTCGATCCCGCAAGCCCAGAATAAGCCCGCCGGTAGTTATACCGATACGGTCACCATCGACGTAACTCCGTAAACAGGGCAACTCTCGCTACACACTAATCATGCACACGAAGGTACCCAACGTGCGCGGATTGATGGCGGTAATTGCCGGGGCGGTCATTAGTTTGGCCGCTCCGGCGTACGCCGCCAACTTTGCCGTATCACCGATGGACGTGACACTCGGCCGCGGCGAACGCAGTCAAACCATCGTCATGACCAACCAGGACGACGTTCCGTTACGCTTTCAGCTTAAAGCATATCGATGGGACGAGCGGCCGGACGGCCAGATGGTGCTGACGCCGACCGACGACGTCATTTTTTTTCCCCAACTTTTCGATCTGGCGCCTCATCAGGCTCAGAACATACGGGTCGGCACGATCGAGCCAGCCATAGAAAGCGAGAAAACTTACCGCCTGGTGATGCATCAGTTGAAATCATTCGAGGCGCCCCGTCGCGTGGGAAATAGCGAGCGCACCACGGTTGTGGACGTTCTGACCAATCTCCGAATTCCAGTATTTGTAGAGCCGCCCGCGCCCACCGCGCAGGCCAGCATCAGCTCGCTGGCGCTCAGAAACAGCACGCTGAGCTTCACGGTAAAGAACTCTGGCAACGCACATTTCCGGATCAAGTCTCTGCGCGTAGAGGGATTCGGCACCAGTGCACAACCCGTGTTTTCGAAAACCACCCAAGGCTGGTACGTGCTCGCCGGCGGATCGCGAAACTATGAATTGCCGGTGTCCGGGCCAGAATGCTCTCGGGTTAATCGTCTGAACCTGTTGGTGGAAGTCGACCACAGCAACTTGCACAGCGAATTGCCAATCACCACCGCGAACTGTGCCAAAAATTAGAACGCGGAGGGAATTGCACGAGGTGGGCAGGGAAAACACTATCGCGCACTAAAGCTCTGCGGCGAAGAGCGTTTTTCCAGGCCAAAAGGGGGGCGGCTTTGGAATATTGTTCGGCAATACAATGCCGGTCGCGGCATGCGATCGGCTCATCGGCGACGGTCTTAGCCAGCGCGCTGGTGTTTTTCATCATGGCGGTCTCAGGGTCAGGAGCTTGGGCCGACGACCAGCGCGCCTTTCTCGCGCTATCAGTGAACAGCATCGACTGCGGTACGGTGATGGCGGTTCTTAGGCCCCACGACGTGCTGCTTGCGGTCAAGGATCTGGAGAAAGCTGGTTTGAACGTGTCCTCAGCTAAGCACGAGACTTTCGGTAGTGAGAGCTTCGTTTCGCTGGCGGCGCTCGCTCCGGATTTCCGCTACGAGTTCGATCAGAAAAACCTGTCAGTAAGCGTGACCGCATCAACCGGCAGCTTCAAATCGTCGAGTCTGGACATAGCGCTCGGTGCGCCGCCAGACATGGAATTCAGAAGCGACCCGGCTGGGTTTATGAACTATTCCGTAACGACCGCGAATCTCAACTCGGTCTCCGGTTTCTTCGAAAGCGGAGTGACCATCGACCATCTGCTTTTCTACAGCGGCCTCTCGCTCGACATGTCCAATTTAGTGCGGGGACTTACCAACGTTGTATGGGACGACCGTGTCAATCTTCGTCGATTGACCTTGGGAGACATAGCGTTGAATGCGCCCGTGCTTGGCGGAGGCCCGTTCATAGGAGGTCTCACTTTACAAAAGAATTTCAGCCTCAATCCGTACTTCATCCAGTTTCCGACGCAAAGCATATCGGGTTCGGTAACCTCGCCCTCCACCGCTTACGTGTACCGCAATGGTGTACTGATCAAGCAGGTTCAGCTCGCCCCTGGTCAATTCAACTTGCAGCAGATTCCCGGTTTGTCCGGTGTTTCCAATACGCAGGTGGTTATCAGGAACGCTTTCGGTGGCAGCCAGGTGATCAACGCTCCCTTCTACGTGGGAGCTACGCTCTTGCAACCGGGATTGAATAGCTATCAGTACAGTGTCGGCGAGTTACGTAACAATCTGGGCACCAGCAGTTGGGCATACGGCCCTTTGGCACTCTCGGCCAGCCATAGCATCGGCGTCACCTCATGGTTCACGCCGGGCTATCGCCTGGAGGCTACCAGCAACTTAATCAGCGGAGGTCCCCAGGTAACAGTCGGCTCCTCATTAGGAGTCGCCCAATTGGCGCTCGCGGCAAGCGAAGACAGGCAACAGGGCGGAAACGGTGCGGCTGCATCGTTTCTCTACCAATACATTTCGCCACGGTTCGGTGTGGATACCCAATTACAATGGATGTCGCCGCACTATTCAAACCTCAGTCTTTTACCTTCGACCGATCGACCGATTATGCAGACCAATTCATCGCTCAACTACAGCTTGGGCAAAGTATCCCTCGGCCTTCAGCATATTTATTCGCGCAGCCGAAACGTTGAAGCTGGCGGCTCGACGCTGCATCAGATATTGGTCTCCATGTTTGTCACCCTCAGCGAACGGGCCAGTATGTCGGTCTCCCTTGGCCATGAATTACCGGGTAATCAGTTGCCCGCGAATCAAGCGTTTCTCGGGTTGAGCTACTATCTCGGCAATGTCACGACGGCTACGGTGTCCTACGCACACGAGCAATCCGCAAGCACGGCGATCGGGTCTCTCCAAAAAAGCCTGCCGTTCGGACCGGGGTACGGTTACATGCTCCAGGCGCAAGGCGGCAGCAGCGGTACATCGCAGCAGGCCGGGATAGTGCAGTATCAGACCGACAAGGGCTACTACGAGGGCGATTATAACCATTTGGGCGGGCAGAACTCCGGTACGCTAACGGCGGCCGGAGGGATCATCGCGCTCGGCGACAGAGTATTTCTGACCAGACCAGTCCAAAACGGTTTTGCACTGGTAAAAGTGCCGGGTGCGAGCAATGTGGAATGCGAATGGAGCAATCAATCGGTCGGCAAGACCGACCGCGCCGGCGATTGTCTCTATCCCAACCTGCTGCCGTACTTCGGAAACCAACTCGGCATCAACGACAAGGATATCCCGCTTAACTACAGCGTCGGTGCTACGCAAAAAACCGTCGCCGTTCCCTATCGAGGAGGGGCGGTGATTGCCTTTCCGGTCCACAGAATTCATCAAATCACGGGCGAGATCGTTGTCATGGCTGGCAGCACGAAAATAGTTCCAGCCAACGGCCAGTTGACGGTGTCTTCCAAGCCTCAGCAAATCTCGCCCATCGGGGACGATGGCGCATTCTATTTCGAGGATGTGCCAGTGGGAACACTCAAAGCTCTGGTCGAATATAAAGATGGGACGTGTTCGTTCGATATGGTTGTTCCGGAATTCAAGGAATCGTTGCACAAAATGGGGATAGTCACATGCACCAAACAATGAGGCGACTCCAATCCAGATTCTCACTATCCGTTATTATGACGATAACTCTGACTTTGACGCTTCCGACCGTCACCCACGCCTCAGGCCCTGTCACGTCGAGCGGATTTTGCGAGGTCGCCGCGACGCCGGTGGCTTTCGGGACGTATGATCCCCTGCGGCACAGAGATGCTGCCACCGTGGGGATGCTTCACTATCGATGCTCGGGCGCTCACAAGCGGTTGACTATCGGTCTAACGACTGGCGTATCGGGCTCCTTCAAAGCCCGCCATATCGGCCAGGGAAAGAATGCGATCGAGTATAACTTGTATCTCGACGCTGCCGGCACGCAGGTGTGGGGCGACGGTACCGGGGGCAGCCAAGCATATATAGTAAATTCCCCCGTCAGCGGAAATGAGGTGAGTATTCCGGTCTATGGACGCCTCTTCGGAGATCAGAACGCTTCGGCCGGCAACTACCAGGACAGCGTATCGGTGGTGGTCAGCTATTGAGCCCAGATTTCCATTTTCTCAGTGAACTAGCAATTTGATAAAATGCGATAAACGCGCTGATGGACGTGGGTTTGGATGGGATCGGAGCGGTGCGGAGGTGGCGAGGCGGTGGGTGAGACACAAAATCGGCCGTTTCAGCTCTCGTTCAATAGTTCGTTGAAGGTCGACTTCCAAGGGTCACGGGTGACCTCGGACGGTGGATTAGTTCTGGTGCGCGAGCTGGATGAACGTCTCGGCTTGAGCGAACTCATGGACCGCCACTTGAGCGATTCCCGGCGGGGCAAGAATATCCAATTGCCTCTGGCCGATCTGTTGCGGCAGTCGATCTATAGCCGGTTGGCCGGGTATGAGGATGTGAACGACGCCGCGCGCCTTTCTCAGGATCCGACCTTCCGGCTGATCGGCTCGCGGAAGATCTGGGAGCGCGGTGCGGCCTTGACCTCGCGGTTGCAGTCGTTCGAGACCGAAGTGCTGACGCAAGAAGAGAACCTTGCCGGGCTGGCTGCGCTCAACCGGGAGTTGCTCGCCAAGGGCAGAGGCCATCGATTCACCGCGGCGGGTAGTGCTTGATATGGACAGCACCGAAGTCCGGGTCCATGGCCGGCAGGAGCAGAGTGCTTACAACGGCCACTTCGAGTCTACCTGTTATCATCCGCTGTTGCTGTTCAATCGTGAAGGCGACTGCCTGGCCGCCAAGTTACGGCCCGGCAACGTCCACAGCGCCGACGGTTGGGAAGAACTGCTGCTGCCCGAGATCGACCGGCAGCTGGCGCAGGGCGAGGAAGTGGCTTTCCGCGGCGACGCAGCCTTTGCCAAGCCGGAGCTCTACGAGGCGCTGGAAGAGCGAGAAGTTAAGTACGCGATCCGCCTACCAGCGAACGACCATCTGCAGCGGACGATTACGGAGTTGTTGACCCGGCCAGTGGGACGGCCGAGCCACAAGCCGGTCGTGCGGTACAAAAGCTTTCTCTATCGGGCAGCGAGTTGGACGATGGCCCGGCGGGTGGTGGCGAAAGTCGAATTCCATTGCGGGGAATTGTTTCCCCGCGTGGGGTTCATCGTGACCAATCTTGGGACTTCAAACCGGGCCGTGGTGCGCTTCTACAACAAGCGCGGGACAGCCGAGCAGTGGATCAAGGAAGGCAAGCAGGCGGCCGCGATGACGCGGCTTGTCGTGCCATCGCTTCCGGGCCAACGAGGTGCGACTGTGGCTCAGTGTAATCGCCTACAACCTGGGCAACTTGTGGCGGCGGCTGGCGCTGCCGACGCGGGTCGCTACCTGGTCGCTGACCAGCTTGCAGCAGCGGTTGGTGAAGACCGGCGCACGGCTCATCCAACATGCACGCTACTATTGGTTGATGCTGGCGGAGAGCCATCTGACGCGGCGGCTGTTCGCGGGCATGCTGGCGAAGATCGCGATGCTGCCGTCGCCGGCGGGATAAAGTGAGCGCAAAGCGGAGCAAATTTCGATGACGATGCCGGAGACGCAGGGAGAAGTGTCGCCAGAATCGATGGGGAAAACGGCATCTTCAGCCGTCGGGGGCCCGCCCGACGCGAAACCGGCCCCTCCCCGCACTACTGGGAACACTGCGGAACAAAATCGGCTAAAACCTTGCCGAGGAAAGCTGTTCGATCTATGAGACGAGTTGTTCGAAAGTCAAAAAGGAAATTCCCGTTAAGCTACCGAACCAGTTGGAATTGGAAAGTCAAAAAGAGGATAAGGCGATTTCATAGATGAAAAATGTTGCAATTATTTGCTTGGTGATCGGCGGCGGGTTTGCCTTGATGGTGGCGGCTTTTGGCCCGGCTTACGCCGAAAACGCTGCGACCGGATCAACTTCCCCCAAGTTTACAGTCTGCTCCGGTCAGACTTACGCGCTTTGCGCCACCGCAAGCTGTTTTGTATTGGACGATGTCGCTTACTGCAAGTGCGATGTGGAGTCGGGTGACAGCATCAGCCTGTCCTACGCTTTCGATAATGGCGAGAACGTCTGCTCGGTGAACGCCGAGGGTGCAGCAAACGGCTACATGGTAAGTACCTTCAGTGTACCCGACTCGGTCATCGCCCCGGACGGAAACGAGGCCCTTTACGCCTGCCCGGCCAGCACTTCCAATGGAGCATACGCGCAGTGCGATGGAGGGTTGTGCTTCACAAGTAGCGAGGGGCATTCCTTTCCCGGTTTCAACGGGAACCTGACTGCCAGCGAGATCATCTGTTCTTGCCCTATTACCGTGGCCGACCCGGCCACGGCGCTGGTTGGCTACCAGATCGTCGGTCCGTACCCTTGCCAGAAATCCTTCTTCAAAAACTGCAATCACGCGACGGCCAACCTGCATACCGGCTCGCAAATCTATGTCGGCGCGCCGACCGGCACGGCGCGCCTCTTGGCCACCCGGCTAAACGGAAGCGTCCCGCCGTTGAACCGCTGCCGTCCGTAGCCCTGGCGCAGACTGATCGTGTTGGTCTTCATCGATCTCCTCTATCTACCGCTCAGGGGATAGCCGTGGGTCGCAACCGACTCGGTACCAGCCGCGTCCGGTTGACGGGCCGCTCGAGCGCACCGCGCGACGAAGATCGGCAATCAACTTTTCGGTGTCCGCCGCCGGCGCTTTGTCAACGTGAACCACGAGATTGCCGTGCACGTGAAGATAGCCGCCGTGCGCTGACAACGCCTCTGCCCCGGGCTCAGGCCTCGCATAGAATGCATGCCTTGCTGCGGGCGACAGATGATCCGACGCATGCGGGCTAGATGAACCTTTCAACGTTCGCCTACTAACGGTTCGTTTTTTCACATTGAGGGGTGGGGGCGACTGCTCAAATCATGGAGTGTAATCAAAGCTGAACATCGTGTTTTTGTTCACACCACTTCCCAATTGAGACGGGCAATAACGCTAAGCCCAGAGCGAATGGAGGGTGGCTTTAAAGGTATACCCGCGCCGCGAATCCTCGGTCTCTCTGCCTATTACCACAATAGCGCGGCCGCGCTTCTCTGCGACGGTGAAATCGTGGCCGCCGCGCAGGAGGAGCGTTTCACGCGCAAAAAGCACGATGCTGCCTTTCCGAGTCGCGCCGCCGCCTGGTGCCTGGGCTCGGCCGGCCTAAGGCTCGAGGACCTCGACTCGATCGTCTTCTATGACAAGCCCTGGGTTAAGTTCGAACGCATGATGGAGACCTACCTGGGCTATGCGCCGCGCGGCCTGAGTTCGTTTCTGACCGCGATGCCGGTTTGGCTGAAGGAGAAGCTCAACCTGCGCTCGGCGCTCAAGCGCGAACTCGCCGCGCTCGACGGCGGCAAGCTCAACGATCTTCCGCCGCTGCTCTTCACCGAGCATCATCAGGCCCATGCCGCTTCAGCTTTTTTCGCCAGTCCTTTCTGGCGCGCCGCCGTGCCCTGTCTCGACGGAGAGTTGCACATCTCCTCACATACTCGGCCACGCACTGGCTGACGGACAGCCGCTGTCGGAGCACAGGACTACTTTGAGCCCGGTGCCGTCGACCTGACTCGATGTGGTTCCGGTGCTGCAAGTCGCCAGAGGGGGAATTACCGTCGCGACGACAGTGTTGTTGTTTCCCACCAGTCCAGTCACGTAGAGCGTGACGAAATCCAGCACGGGCACGCTGGTCTTGCCGTTTTTGCCGGCCGCCGTGAAGTCGACCAGAGGCACAACCACGACGTGCGGGTCAGTTGCCGTGAGATAAGTGTAAGGTGACGCAGGAACGGTCGCGACCGTCGAATTTGGGAGGTTCAGGCCGCGGTCGCTGAAGCCTTGGGCGGTGGGGCCGACTATATTTCCAGTCTCTGTCGGTATCGACTGCCCGGCCTTGAGGACCTGGGATTCCCCGTTCGCGATGTTCGAGCGGTAAACTGAAGCGCCACTTCCTCCGATAGCCAGCGGATCCCAATTTCCCGGAACGCCGGTAATGCTCTGATCCGACTTCAGTTGTATCTGAGTCCCAGCGGACAGGTTGGTCTTGTTGAACTGGTAGGCTCCCCCGCAGGTTGCGTCGCCGGATCCCGGCGAGACATTCTGGCCATAACATTCGTTGCCGCTACAGTTCTGCTTGCAAGGCAGCCCAAATGGGGCCGCTCCGCAGACTCCGTTGACCGGCAGAACGCCGGCGGTCGCTTTCGCAGTCACTTTGCCCGACTTTAGACCAACCAACTGCAGGAAGTAGTAGGGGACCTGGCGCGAGAGGTAGACGCTTACGGATTTGTCGTCGCTGGCGGGCGATACGAGGATGGTGTCGGAAGCGTGGGTGACACCGTTGGTTTGTGCGTACTGAGTTCCAGTGCTGACGACCGCGGAATTGGTGGTGGTTGTCGGATCGCCGGTTAGCTGCGAGGCGCCCGCGAGCGCCGCGGCGTCGGCGGCCTTCTGGAGCGTCACCCAATTGTAGTAAAGCACGGCGATATCAGCGCCGAGCCCAATAGAACCAAGGAGAACGGTCATCATCAACATTAAAACGACCGCGATCTGGCCCTTAGAGAGACTGAATGGTCGAAACATGCCCATTGACCTCTTTTGTCATCTATTATTCCGTATCATCATCCCAACACACCTCACCTCATCCTATTTAGGCTTATCTATTCTTAACAGCCTTTTATTGCTTGTCAAGGGCGGACTGTACTTTTTTCAACGGATTCAACAATCGTTAATGCGGACCTTTATGCAATCGAGATAAACAGTCGCTTTTGAAGTTCTAAGACACGGAACCCGAGGCCGGATTGCCTGGGACGAGGAGGCGGCGGAGTTGGGGTATGCTGAAGACGCGAGCTCGACCGCAATAGCTACGCTGATGGAAACCACGATCGTCCCGCTTGGCGCGGCTTCACAAAGCAGGAGAGGCGCCCATTTCGTATCGTTTGCGCCGACGCGAGGCAGAATCGGTCCGTTGCGGCGCCGCTGGAATCCCTCCTGCACTATGACCGGGCTCGAGTTTCCATTTGCAAACCGCCTGTTGGAGTGACGTTAAATAGGGATTGACAATGGAAATCCCGACTGAATCCCAGGACCACCTGCGATTCAGGACCACCTGCGAGTGAGGAAAGGCTGATGGCTGCTGCAACAGAACATGCTCTGACGGGGCTCAAGGTGCTCGATCTCTCGCGTGCGCTTGCTGGACCAAGCTGCACTCGGATGCTCGCCGAGATGGGGGCCGAGGTCATCAAGGTCGAGTCGGCGCCGGACGGCGATATGGTGCGCCGGATGTCGAAGCTGCGGAACGAACGCAGTCTCTACTACGTACAGCAGAATCGTGGCAAAAAGAGTCTTTGCGTGAATCTGCGCGATCCGCGCGGAATGGCGATCGTTACCGCACTCATCCCCAAAGTCGATGTGGTCGTGGAAAACTTCAAACCGGGCACGATGCAGGAGATCGGACTCGGCTTCGCACGGCTCCGCGAGATGCGCCCGGATATCATCCTCTGCTCGATTTCCGCGCTCGGCCAGACCGGCCCGTTGGCGCAGCTACCCGGGTACGATTTTATCGCGCAAGCCTATTCCGGCGTGACCTCGATGATCGGTGAGGCGGGCGGCACCCCTTACATTCCGCTGGTCGCCGTCGGCGACGTCAATACTGGCGTCCACGGAGCGCTCGCGATCCTCGCCGCGTTGCGTTATCGCGATCGCACCGGCAAAGGACAGCATCTCGACGTTGGCTTGCTGGATGTTTACTACCACTGCCATGAGGTCAGCGTGCATCAGTACAGCGGCAGTAACGGGCAGCTCAAGCCCACGCGCCAGGGACCGCATGTCAACTACGTCGCGCCGGCGGGCGTCTTCAAGACCAATGGCGGATGGGTTGTCATTATGGCCTTTCTTCATCACTGGAAAGATCTCTGCAAGGCGATGGGCCGGCTTGATCTGGTCGATGACGCGAAAATGGGTACTGACGCGGGACGCCTCGCCAATCGGGCCGAAATGATCAAACTGATCGAAGATTGGCTCGCTACCTTCCCCGATCGCGACAGCGCCGTCACGCACATGCAAAAGCACTCAGTACCCTCGGCGCCAGTGTTGTCGATAGAAGAGACCGTCAACCATCCGCATCTACGCGCGCGCGGCACGGTCCGCACGATCGAAGATCCCATCGCGGGCAAATTCGATATTCCGGGGATGCCGCTGAGGTTCTCGGAGATTCCGGGAACCCTGCCGCTCGAAGCGGCAACGCTCGGACAGCACAACGACGAAATCCTGCGTGATTGGCTGGGCCGCGGCGACAAGGAAATCGCCGACCTTCGCGCCGCCGGAATCCTGGTCGAGGGCAAGTACTAGAATCAGAGCAGGAAACGATGCCGACATCCCGACAAGTAGCCGTTTGACCCTTCCGAAGATCAAATCGGACATCGGAGACTATTCCAGAGAAAATGGTGGAGCGGGGGGATTGAACCGCCCACGGGATCCGAAGTCCACTGCCGAGAAAGTCCCTGATTTTCCTGCAAAATCAACCAGTTTCATCGGTTACCGGAGGATGACGGCGGTCCCAAAACGGCCGAAAAAAGCCCTGATAATCCCGGAAAACCGGACCGGGTCCGGTCGGCTAAAAGGACAGCGCGAAACCTGGCAAGGCCTCGCAATAGGTAATGAGCTCGTGAGAAACGGCTCTTGCCAGCATGGACATCACCGCTGACGCATATTGGGCGTGTGTGGGGGACAGCGGTCGCGACCGGTGCGGCGAGGAAGCAAGGGTCTTCAGTTCAGCGTCCTGCGAGTGATGCCCAGGGCGGAGATGCGCGACGCCAATGTCGAGGGCTTCATGGCCAGCAATTCCGCTGCACCCTCTGGTCCAGAGACCTTTCCGTTGGTCTGCTTTAGGGCGTTTATAATCGTCTCGCGCTCCTGCCGCTTTAATTCGTCGCGGGTAAGGAGCGCGGCGTCCGCGGCTGGTTTGTGCTGCTGCTCAGTATTTTGGCGTGCCGGCGAGGCGGGTAGGTCGAAGGTGAGCGGACCCTCCCGCCACAGGATGATGGCGCGCTCGACCGTGTTTTGAAGTTCACGCACATTACCAGGCCAGGGGTAGGACACGAGTCGGTCCAGGGCCGCCTTGCTGAGCTGGGGCTCAGGACGATTCATCCGGCGCGCGCTTTGGCGGATGAAATTAGCGACAAGGGGAGCTATGTCCTCGCGGCGCTCTCTGAGCGGCGGGACCTCGATAGGGAAAACGCTGAGCCGGTAGAAGAGGTCCTGGCGAAAGCGACCCTCGTCGACCTCCTTCTTTAGGTTCCGATTGGATGCGGCGATGACCCGTACATTAACCTTGCGCGTGCGGGTGTCGCCGACCCGTTCAAGCTCCTGTTCCTGTAACACGCGGAGCAGCTTGGCTTGCATCGCGAGCGGCACTTCGCCGATTTCATCGAGAAATAACGTACCGCCATCGGCCAGTTCAAAACGGCCCGGCTTGTCCTTGAGTGCGCCTGTAAACGCCCCTTTTACGTGCCCAAAGAACTCGCTCTCGAAAAGACCTTCAGGCACCGCGCTGCAATTCAGTTTGATCAGAGGGCGTTCGCGTCGCGCGCTTTGCTCGTGGATGGCCCGCGCGACGAGCTCCTTTCCCGTACCGCTTTCCCCGGTGATCAGGACGGTAGCATCGGTCGGCGCAACGAGTTGAACCTGCTGCATCACCTTTCTCAGGCCGGAACTTCCCCCGATGATGTCGCCGAAATTCTGTTCGGTGCGAATTTCGTCGAGCAGGTAAGCATTTTGGGCCTCAAGCCGCGCCTTTTCCTGTTCCATCAGGACCCGGTCAGTGATGTCCATGAACATGGAGCTGACAAGCTTGCCACCAGGCATCGGACTGTACCACCACTCTACCCATAGTGGTCTGCCGTCGTCCCTGCGGCGCAACTCGAGCACGAGCCCCTTCGGGTAGATCCCGCGACTGATGAGCTCACGACCGTCACGCAGACGACGTTTAGCGTCCGGGGTATCGGGGACCAGAGACGTCCCAAATACTCCAGGAATCTCCTCGGGCTTGAGCCCGAACATTTTCATCGCAGCGCTATTGGCTTGGAGAATACGGGTATCATTGTCCCCGTACACGTAAGCGATGGGCGCCTCTTCAAAAAGGTCGCGAAAGCGTTCCTCGCTTTGGGCCAGGCGCTCGTTCGCCTCACGCAGTTGCTCGCCGACCGTTCGTTCAGCGCGTTCCAGCCGAGCGACCTTCTCTGCGTAAAGTCGCAGTTCCATCTGATTCATGGCGAGTGCCGCCAACGCCCGGAGCATTTCTGCCTCGCCCGATGCCAGCTCACGCGGCTTCTGGTCGATCACCCACACTGTCCCAAGATTCAGGCCTTGCTCGGTGCGAAGGGGAGCACCTGCGTAGAAGCGGATGCCGAGGTCGTGGACCAGCGAATGGGCAGTTGCGCGCTGGTCGTGAGCGGCATCCCGCAGATGAAAAACCCCCTGTGAGAGCATCGCCGTAGAACATAGCCCAGCGTCGCGCGCTGTCTGACTGGCCTCGATGCCAAGCCGCGACTTGAACCAAATACGATCCTCGTCCACCAAACTCACACCAGCCATTGGCACGTGGAAGAAATTCGCCGCCATCTCAGCGATACGGTCGAAGGCAGGTTCCGGCGGCGTGTCGAGGATTTGGTACCGCCGGAGCGCGTTCAAGCGCTCAGCCTCGTTCTCGGGGAGTGTGGTTTTCATCGCATCAACGCCCGACCAGCTAGCAGCTCTGGCGCCGGGGCGCGATCGCAGAGTCGTAGTGTCGGTTGTCGCTCGTCTCTCAATGTTCTTTTTTTCCAGCACTTCGAGCAAGGTCGTGGTTTGCATCTTACGGATCATTCCCCGTCGTGTCCGTGATGCTTGCTACCGCTTCATCGCCGCCATCGGTACCGATGGTTCGGACGAAGTAACCCTGCCCAATCCGATCGGCGGACGTGAGGTCGAGATTCGTCGAATGATCCGGGCGAGACACGAAGTTCCAACTAAGCGCGAATTCTTTCAACTAATTGTTGTTGCCAAAGACATTTAATACGGGATTCGTCTTATCGGACTCTGACGCTGGCACAGCAGCGCGCCAAATTGCGGTGCGTTCCGGTTATCGAAAGTATTTGAAGCGGATACTTGCTGTTAGACGGGCTTGTTCAACGCCTTCCATGCGGCAAGCGAATCCATATAATCTCGCCAACGCACGATCTTGCGGTTCTCAATACTGGCTATCGAGACGAACCTGTTGTCATACGATGCGCCGTTGCCAAGCACCTTCCCATGTACTTCGTACTCGAGGGTCACGACGCGGCCGTTCTCGGAAGAATGCACGACAAGCGAATCGCCACGATCGAGCCGAATGTTGTTACCGTATCCGGAATAGAGCGATATCAGATTGGCACGGCCTCGCGTTACCCGCGGCCAACCCGGAAAATCATAGAGAAACTCAAATAGAACATCATCGGAGAGGGTGTCGAAATAGTGTTCACCGTCTACGAATTTTGAGAGTCCCTCCATGGCCACTGCGAAGAAAGGGTCAAGCGAGTGAAATGCAGCGTAATCGCTTTTGGGCATCTCTTACTCCTCAGGGCCTCGACCCGAATGTGGACACGAAGCGAGCGACGCTGAGTTCATTTGCCAACAATCTGCTCGCAGCGCCCATTTTGGGAGTAACAGCGCATGATGGCAAGTACACACTAAACTAAGATGTTCGAGCGGCGCACGAACTAGCGAAGAATCGTAATTTTACGATTCTTCGTAGTCCAGCGGTTTTCGCTTACCACCCGGAAAACTCCGTGCTGACGCGCTTTTCGGCACCGCGCCGCTTGGCACGAAAGCTGTGTTTGGATCTCGAGCAATCAGCCGAGAGGCGACGATGAGCGGATCCAGAGACCAGAATCGCATCCAGCCAGTTGATCCCGATCAGGCAACCGGCGCGATCAGGCGACTCTTCGCAGAGATACGCACGAAATTCGCGCTGGTGCCGAATCTGTTTCGCGTTCTTGCGACTGCGCCAGCAGCGCTTGAAGGACTCATGGGCCTAGGTTCGGCACTCGCCCGCGGAGCCCTCGATGAAAAAGTTCGCGAGCAGCTCGCGTTGGCGATTGCCGAGAGCAACCTGTGCCCTTACTGCTTGAGTGCGCACACGGCGATGGCTGCGAAAATCGGACTGAATCAGGCTGAAATCGACGACGCGATTCGGGCGAGCGCGGCCGATGCCAGAACCGATGCCATCCTCAAGCTCGCCCGCAGCATCGTCGTCCAGCGTGGTGAACTCTCCGACGCAGACCTCGGGCGCGCGCGTGCCGGCGGTTTGAGCGACGGCGAAATCGTCGAGACGGTCGCCAACGTAGCGCTGAATATCTTCGAGAATTACATGAGCCACGTCGCGCGGGTCCCAATCGACTTTCCGCAAAGCCAATCTCGCGAGACGTCCGATTAGGGAGGCGAATCAAATGGCTAACGTTGAGAAATATGACGACTTGATTATCGGCAGCGGAATCGCTGGCAAATTTACCGCATGGACCCGCGATAGCCGTCGTCGAACGGTAATTGTAGAGCGCTGGCTGCTGCTCGGTGGCGCCTGTCCCAACGTCGCCTGCCAGCCAAGCAAGAACCTGATCTGGTCCGCCAGGGTAATCTCCCTGGCTCGGCGCGGCATGGAGTTCGGGCTCAAGACTGATTCGTTGAGCGTCGACATGGCGGCTGTTCAAACGCGAAAACGCACGATGGTCAGAGAACTGCGCGAGATACACGCCAATCACACCAAAAGCAGCGGCGCCGAATTGATTTATGGCATTGCGCGATTCGTCGCCCGTCGCACGGTGGAAATCGAGCTTCGCGACGGTGGCAAAAGAACAATCGAGGGACACCGCGTGTTTCTCGACCTCGGATCGCGCGCCGCGATTCTCGAAGTGCCCGGCCTGGCTGAGGCTACGCCGATGACGCATGTCGAGGCGCTGGAGCTCGATCGCTTGCCCAGGCATTTGATTGTGCTCGGCGGCGGGTACGTGGGCCTCGAACTATCGCAGGCGTTTCGTCGATTCGGCTCGGATGTGACCGTGATCGAACACGGTGCGCAACTCGCGAAGCAGGAAGATCCCGATATCGCGGCAGCGCTCAAGGACTTGTTCGTCGATGAGGGAATCGAGGTTCTGCTGGACTCCAAGGTTCGCCGCGTCGAGAGACATTCAGGCGATCGCGTTCGAGTGTACGTCAATGACTCGCGCGGCGATCGCGCTATCGAGGGCACGGATCTTCTCGTCGCGACCGGCCGCAAGGCAAACAGCGACGGAATCGGTCTCGATAAAACCGGCGTTCAGCTCGACGAGCGCGGTTACATCAAGACCAATGAGCGGCTGGAAACCACCGCGGAAAACATCTGGGCGATGGGCGATTGCGCGGGCAGTCCACAATTCACACACGTCGGCCTCGACGACTACAACATCGTTCACGCGAACCTAAGCGGCGGCAATCGCACATACCGCAATCGCTTGATTCCCTTTTGCATGTTCACCGACCCGGAACTGGCACGTGTCGGAAAGAATGAAGTCGAAGCGCGCCGCGACGGCATCGAATATCGGACGGCGAAGATGCCGATGGCCGAAGTACTGCGGACGAAAACGGTCTCCGAGCAGCGCGGCTTCATGAAGGTACTCGTCGGCAAAGACAGCGACGAGATTCTCGGCTTCACCGCGTTCGGATTCGAAGCGAGCGAGCTGATGGTCGCGATGCAAACTGCGATGCTCGGTCACCTACCCTACTCGGTTTTGCGCGATGCAATCCTGACTCATCCGACGATGTCCGAAGGACTGAGCCAGTTAGTGGCTAACGTTCCAGTCCGATGAGTTCCGAGGAGGAGCGACCAATGAACTATCTCATCAAATTGTGCGACAGGTTAGGTATCCTTCGCAGCGAAATCGACTATCACGTGCTCCGGGCGTCGATGGTCCTGATATTCCTCTTCTTTGGATATCAGAAGTGGTTCGAGTATGAGGCCCAAGCGCTCATTCCATACATCAGTAACGGGCCGCTCATCTCCTGGATGTATCCAGTTTTCGGAGTCAGAGGTGCTTGCTGGTTCCTCGGCGTCTCGGAATGGACCTTTGGAGCACTGATATTCATAGGATTCTGGAACAAGACAGCTGGCGTTCTTGGCGCGCTCGGTGGCATCGCGTCATTCGTGGGTACCACCACGATCATTCCGTTTATGCCCGATGGCTGGGCAGCCTCTGCCGGTGGCTTTCCCGCAATGACGGAGAAAGTCGCCTTCTTGATGAAGGACTTCGTCCTGCTTGCCGTGTCTTTCTATCTGCTGAAGCAGGATTTATTGAGACTTTCACTGGTCGCATACCGAGAGACTGTTTCTTCAGCCACAGCCACAAGCGAAAAACCATCTGGGGCAGACAGAAATATCGCGTAAAGGGCCCGAGTGATACTAAATCCAATTTCGAACGAGAGGGACATTGATATGAAAAAATTAGCTGGCAGGGTGGCAATCGTAACCGGAGCATCCAAAGGAATTGGAGCTGCTGTGGCCAAGGCGCTCGCGGCTGAAGGAGCTGCAGTCGCGGTCATCTACTCCTCAGGAAAAGAAGGAGCCGAGCGCCTAGTGTCGCAGATAACACGCGAAGGCGGCAAAGCGAGCGCGATTCAGGCTGACGTTTCCAAAGCGGCCGACGTAAAGCGCATGTTCGAGAAGACAAAGGAAGTCTTCGGGTCGGTGAATGTGCTGGTGAACAATGCCGGCGTCTTTCAATTCGAACCGTTCGAAGCGATCACGGAAAGCGAGTTCCATCGCGAATTCGACATCAATGTGCTCGGGACGATTCTCGCGACGCAGGAAGCGCTGAGATATTTCCCGTCCAGTGGCGGCAGCATTATCAATCTCAGTTCCATCGCCAGCGAGAATCCGGTGCCGAATTCATGTCTCTACGCCGCAACCAAAGGAGCCATTGACACGATCACAAAGGCGCTGGCGAAAGAGCTCGGACCCCGCAACATCCGCGTAAATACCGTCGCCCCAGGTCTCGTTGATACGGAAGGCAATCGCAGCAGCGGCTTTGTCGGTAGTGCGGAGGGAAAAGCGGGCGCAGCGGCTACCCCGCTAGCCGCAAGATTTGGCAAGCCGGAGGAAATCGCGCCAGTCATTGTTTTTCTCGCCTCAGACGATGCGGCGTGGCTGACAGGCGAACGAATCAACGCTTCCGGCGGCTTACACTAAAACTTTCTCTGAGTGTCAAAGCCAGCGTCCTCCAACAAACGGAAGGTAGTTAGGAGATGTAAGCCATGAGTCGGGATAATCGAAAAATACGCTTTGGTCTTTGGTACGATTTCCGAAACCCATCGCAGTGGCACCAGCCCTCGGACCGACTCTACGCGGAAACCCTCGATCAGATCGCGTGGGGCGAGAACCACGGATTCGATGATGTTTGGTTGTCAGAGCATCACTTCATCGAAGACGGCTATCTGCCTTCGATTATGCCGATGGCTGCCGCGATCGCCGCTCGAACAAAACGGATTCGCATTTCGTCGGGCGTGCTCCTCATGCCTTTTCACAATCCAGTACGCCTCGCCGAGGATATAGCAGTAGTCGATGTCATCTCAGGCGGCCGCTTTGAGCTCGGCGTCGGGGTCGGCTTTAAGCTGGAAGAGTTCGACAGCTTTGGTGTGTCCTTCAGGGAACGCGGGTCGCGAACCAACCAATCGCTCGACATCATTCGGCGCCTTCTCAGTGGAGAGACGGTCACCTACAAGAGCGATTTCTTCGACTTCAAGAACGTCAAGGTGACGCCCGAGCCTATCCAGAAGCCCTATCCTCCAATATGGCTGGGTGGCTTCACTCCAGCTGCCCTGCGGCGCGCTGCTCGCTTCGGCGATGGTTTCACAGTGCCAGGCGCGACCCGCGACGTGTACGACCAATATGTAGCCGAGTTGAAGAAGCAGAACCGACCCACCGAGAACATTCGATTCGCAAGCGCCTTTTGGTGCCTCATCGTATCCAACGATCCTGAGAAGACCTTCGCCGAAGCCGCCGACCATATCATCTATCAGGCGAACAATTACTCAGCATGGCTTTCTGCGGCGGGACTCAGTCCACTTTCCGAGCATCTGCGTGATCGGGAACAGCTGCGCAAAAGTGGGCTGCTTCAGGTGGTCGACCCCGACACCGCGATAAAACTGATTAGGGACTTCGCCAACAACGTCCCCATCACACACTTCTATTCGTGGACGCTACCGCCTGGATTGCCGCCGCGATGGGCTCAAACGCATCTCGAGCTCTTCGCGTCCGAGGTGATCCCCGCGTTTCGCTGAAATCGGGGGAAGCCGTGAAAGATATCGGCTGTCGCGCATCCAAAGCGCTTCAGCGCTTCAGGCGGTGTAGCTGATTTTCGCGACAAACGGGGAAAGGGCGTGTAAGGACGATGAATTCAGTCAAGATCGTTGAGGAGTTCTGGGAACGCGTGTGGAAAGCTCGCAACCCCGCCGCGATCGACGACTTCGTGATCGAGGATTTTGTGATTACCACCGGCGGTGTCGATGTCGTTTCCAGGACAAAGTTCAAGGAATGGGCCGCTGCCTTTATGGCGAAGATCAACGATCTTCAATTTGAGGTGATTGAAACATTCCAGAATGAGGATGGGAGCCGAGTTGCCTCAAGATGGCGAATTGCCGGGAAGAACAACGGGATACTGGGTACTCCGGCAGACCAGCAACCTATTTCCTTCACCGGCATCGCCGTTTGGGCAGTGCGAGAAGATGGAAAGCTCTGTCATAACTGGGTTGAACGCAGCTCGTTTGAGCTGTTCCAGCAACTGCGCGATTCGCGTTCAGCAGTGGGCGACTTTTGATATCACCCGATTAGGAGATCGAGCGTCCGTAAGCGTGGATTCCGGCGGGACGTTTCCGTAGTCCGACAGCCAAGCGAGAGGCAGGAGGCCCGGCGAGGTCTAACGCGCAGGAGAAAATGGTGGAGGCGGGGGGAATTGAACCCCCGTCCGAAAACCGCCGAGCGGTGGCCACTACACGCTTATTCCGCGATTTAATCTCGCCATCTCGACGCCCGCAGACGGGCTTCGAGGTGGCCAGCCACTTTGCGTTTCGGGGTCGCGCCCAAGTGGCCGACGGCGTTTCCCTAGCCCACTAAATGACGCCCCGACCCGCTGTCATGGGCGAACAGCGGCGGGACGCTAGCGGCCCTTAGGCCGCCAGAGCGTAACCGTTATTGTCTGCGGGTAAATTTCGCAGTCTGTTTGTTTTACGGGACAACAGCACCCCGGCGTGCGACCACGGCTTTCTTGTTTCCGTCGAACCCGGTTCGCCCCCATTGTTGGGCAAGCCCTGCGACTCGCTTCAGCCGTTACGCTGCTTCCATTGTAAGGTTCACGGGCTGCGCGCGCAATGCATAATCAGCATGTGCCACGCCCAGTTTGGCGCGAGCCCGCGTTCGTGTAACTTAGATCGTCAAGCGAAAGCGAAGCCGCGCCCTACCCTGCGCCGCAGTGGCGTTACAGGTATACCCGCGCCGCAGCGCGAAATGATGGCGAAACGAATCCTCGGTCTCTCCGCCTATTACCACGATAGCGCGGCCGCGCTTCTCTGCGACGGTGAAATCGTGGCCGCCGCGCAGGAGGAGCGTTTCACGCGCAAAAAGCACGATGCTGCCTTTCCGAGTCGTGCCGCCGCCTGGTGCCTGGGCTCGGCCGGCCTAAGGCTCGAGGACCTCGACTCGATCGTCTTCTATGACAAGCCCTGGGTTAAGTTCGAACGCATGATGGAGACCTACCTGGGCTATGCGCCGCGCGGCCTGGGTTCGTTTCTGACCGCGATGCCGGTTTGGCTCAAGGAGAAGCTCAACCTGCGCTCGGCGCTCAAGCGCGAACTCGCCGCGCTCGACGGCGGCAAGCTCAACGATCTTCCGCCGCTGCTCTTCACCGAGCATCATCAGGCCCATGCTGCTTCAGCTTTTTTCGCCAGTCCTTTCTGGCGCGCCGCAGTGCTCTGTCTCGACGGAGTGGGCGAGTGGGCGACGACCTCGTTGTGGCTCGGCGAGGGCAACCGGCTGACGCCGCAGTGGCAGATCGATTTTCCGCACTCGCTCGGCCTACTCTATTCGGCCTTCACGTATTATACCGGTTTCCGGGTTAACTCGGGCGAGTACAAAGTGATGGGCCTCGCGCCTTATGGCGAGCCGCGCTTCGCTGGCGCGATTCTCGAACATCTGATCGACGTCAAGGCCGACGGCACCTTTCGCCTCAACACCGAATATTTCAACTACGTCACCGGCCTCACGATGACCAACGGACGCTTCGACGCGCTCTTCGGCGGACCGCCGCGCAAACCCGAATCGCCGCTGACCCAGCGCGAGATGGACCTCGCCGCGTCTATCCAAAAAGTCACCGAGCATGTGGTCTCACGCCTGGCGCTGACGGCGCGCCGCGAGCTTGACGCCGACTATCTCTGCCTTGCTGGCGGCGTGGCGCTCAACTGCGTCGCAAACGGCCGTCTGCTGCGCGAGGAAACCTTCCGCGACATCTGGATCCAGCCCGCCGCAGGCGACGCCGGCGGCGCGGTCGGCGCGGCGCTCGCCGGATGGCATCTGCACGGCGACGCCCCACGCGAGGTCAACGGCGACGATCGGATGCACGGTTCCTTTCTGGGACCCAGCTTTGCCGAAGCCGAAATAAAAGACGCGCTCGACCGCGCCGGCGCGCGCTATCGCCGCTTGCCCGAAGCCGAGCTGCTCGAAACGGTCGCCGCGATGCTGGCTGAAGGCGCGGTGGTCGGATGGTTTCAGGGGCGCATGGAGTTCGGGCCGCGTGCGCTTGGCAACCGCTCGATCCTGGGCGACCCGCGCAACTCGAAAATGCAATCGGTGATGAACCTCAAGATCAAGTACCGTGAATCGTTCCGCCCGTTCGCTCCGGCGGTGCTGGTGGAGCGCACGGCGGATTATTTCGAGCTCGATCGGCCAAGCCCCTACATGGCGTTAGTCGCTAACGTGCGCGAGGATCTGCGCCAGCCGATGAGCGACGAGCAGCACAAGCTGTTCGGTATCGACAAACTCAACGTGCCGCGCTCTACCCTCCCCGCCGTGACTCACGTCGATTACTCGGCGCGAATCCAGAGCGTCGACGCGCACACCAATCCGCGCTTCCATGGGTTGATCGAGCGCTTCGCCGACCGCACCGGATGCGCCGTGCTGGTCAACACCTCCTTCAACGTGCGCGGCGAGCCGATCGTCTGCACACCCGAAGACGCGTACCGATGTTTCATGCGCACTGAGATGGATGTCCTGGTGCTGGAAGACTTCGTGTTAGCCAAGACCGAGCAGCCCGAACGCCCGCGCGACGAAAGCTGGAAGCGCGAGTTCGAGCTGGACTGACCCGCGGCGATGGAGCCGAGAGCAGGGGCGCGCGGAGCAACTACCCAACTCGGAGTTGCGCAATTTCGGCCTGGTGCTGGGAGCGCTGTTCGCGGCGCTCTTCGGCGTGCTGCCCCTGCTGCGCCATCGCCCGACCGCGCGTTGGCCATGGATCGTCGCCGCGGTCCTGTGGCTGGCGGCGCTTTGCTGGCCGCGCAGTCTCACACTCGTGCATCGATGGTGGACGCGCTTAGGTCACGCACTCGGATGGTTCAACACGCGGGTGATCCTTGACCCTGATTTTCATGATCGTGATAACGCCGTTCAGCCTCGTAATGCGGGTGTTCGGCCGCGACCGGATGAAGCGCCGATTCGATCCCAAGTGCGAGAGCTACCGGGTGCCGAGCAGCCGAGTTCGCCGCATGCGATGGAGAAGCCCTTCTGAATCCGTTTCATCGGGACGGCGTATTCAGCGGAAACGCCTTACCGGTTAGTATCCCCTGACGGAGAAGCTTATCGATGCTGGATCTGCTGAGAGACCTGTGGGGGTTTGCGAGCGCCCGCAAGAAGTTTTGGCTGGTGCCGCTGATCGGCACACTGCTGATTCTGAGCCTGATGATTGCGATCGCCGAATTCTCGACCGTCGCCCCCTTTATCTACACCCTGTTCTAGGCCGGTGAGCAGAAAAAAGCGTATCGCCGCCGATCTCGCACTGGCGCTGGCTGGCGTGGCGATCGCATTCCTGGTCGCCGAGGCCGCAGTGCGCGTGAGCGGCTTGGCCAAGCCGAGCCTCTACACCTGGGACGCGTATCGCGGATGGGGCCTCAAGCCGGGCGCCTCCGGATGGCAGCGCGACGAGGGCGCCGGCTTCGTGCGCGTCAACCGGGCCGGTTTTCGCGGGCCCGAATGGACGATCGCCAAGCCGCCGGACACGCTGCGGATTGCGGTGGTCGGCGACTCATTCACCGAGGCGCCGCAGGTCGCCTACGACGAGACCTTCTGCGCGGTGGCCGAGCACGCACTCGGCGGCTGCAATGGGCTTTCGCGCAAGCGAGTCCAGGTGATGGACTTCGGGACCGACGCCTACGGAACGGCGCAGGAGTTGGTCACGCTGCGCCGGCACGTCTGGCAGTATTCGCCCGACCTTGTGGTGTTGGCTTTTTTTTCTGGCAACGACCTCCGCAACAACTCGACCGTCCTGGAGAGCGACAAGTGCCGTCCCTTCTACGTCTTTGACGACGGCAAGCTGGTGCTGGGGGGACCGTTCGAGCGCTCGCGATGGTTTTATCTGTCGTGCATGATGCGTTTCGAATCGCGCCACTCGCAGGTGCTCAATCTCCTCGGCGACGCCAAGAGCGAAATCCGTTCGAAAATAAAAGCGCACGAAGCCGCCCGCTCGACTGCCGCAGCGGCTGCATCCTCTACGCCTACGCCGCCGCCTGCTGCGCACGTGAATCCTTACGACTTCGTGCCGGCCGCCGCACTACAGCCGGCGCCACTTGGGCATGAGGCGGGACTCGAGGACAACATCTACAATGCGCCGGCCACGCCGGTATGGCGGGACGCGTGGCGGGTCACCGAGCGTATCATCACGATGATCGCGCGCGACACGTCGGCGCATCACGTTCCGTTGTTGGTGCTGACACTCGCCAATCCGCCGCAAATCTATCCGTCGCCGACCGTGCGCAGCTATTACTTGAAGACTTACCACTCGACCGACATTTTCTATCCCGACCAGCGAATCAAGGCGCTCGGCGAGCGCGAGGGTTTCGAGGTGCTGAACCTGGCAGCTCCGATGCAGGCCTACGCCGACGAGCATCATGTGTTCCTGACCGGCTTCAAGGAAACCAAGCTGGGGGTGGGCCATTGGAACGCCGACGGTCATCGAGTGGCGGGGGAGCTTATCGCGGAAAAGATTTGTGCGATACTCTCGGCGCGCGCACGTCCCACCGCCGCCGTTGCCCGATGATCGATCGCGCCGCCCCACTTCGACGGGCGCCTTTTAACCTCAACTGACCAATGAGAGGTCGCCGCGAGCATCGCGAGCAGCGGGAGAGGTCAATCTGAATTTCGCTGCGCCAAAGGCGCTTCGAGCGGTGCTGCAAAAGTTGATCGCGGCACCTCTCCCTAACCCTCTCCTTGGACAAGGAGAGGGACCAGAAGGGGCTGCTGGATAACGAGAGCGGACAGAAGGCGTCAGTTTCGCGACGCCCCAATCGACGGGAAAGCAAAGCGGCAAGTCAGTCACTCGGTTGGGAAGTTTAGGCGCGGCGGCGCTCAGGGCTCCTGCACGCAGCAGTGCTCGATCTCGGTGTGCGCCTGGTCGGTATCGACCGGATTGAGATGCGGATGGCCGCTCAGCACGCCCCATCCGAACTCTTCGCGGATGTAGAAGACGCGGGTCTGCCCGTCAATCTCGACCTGATCGGAAGTCTCGGCGCCCTCGATGCTGCAAAGGATCTGTCCGGAGTTGTTGGGCACGACGAAGGCGTGATAGCCGCCAGGACCGATACGCGCGCTGTCCTCGCCACAGGTAACTGCGGGGCGCAACAGTGAAGAGCCGTAATGATAGGGCCGGTAGACGTAGATGACCGCGTTGTTGGGCGGCGCCGAAGCTTTTTCGAACGGATTGCCCTGCACCGCACATCCGGCAATCGATAGTGTCGCGGCCCCGAGCAGGATTCCGAGCAAGGTACCGAGCAAGATTGCCGCGACGCGGCGGTTCACCTGTCTACCGCGGGAGCCGCGGTCTGGCCGCCCGCCGTGGCGACTTCCTGCGCCAGGCGGCCGGCGTCGCGGTAGAGCTTCTGGTCGATCTTTTCGCGCACCGCGGCACGCGCGGCCTCCTCGACTTCGCGATGGGTCGGTTCCTTGTACAAAGTGTAGGACCGTGAGACGTGAACCTTGGCGGTATAGTCGCCGAGCACCCGATCGCCGTCGGTGATCGACAATGACGCAAAGGCGGTCACGCCCAGATCGCCCATCGGAGCCCCGACGTAGGTAACCGGATCGAGCGCGGTGACGATGAGCGGAATGTGGTAATCGTCGTGGGTCAGTTCCTCGCGATAGGAAAATGTCACCGGCGACGTGCTGGAGAGAGACATCGCGACTGCTGCCGGAACCGCGCTCGCATCGCCCTCGGCCAGACGACCCTTGAAGGGCAGCGGTTGCGCGGCCGTCTCGGCCGGCGCGGGAGCGACCGCCTGCTGCTGAACGCTGCATCCGTAGGCCAGCGCAGCGCCGGTGAGGAACATTAGTCCCGGAAGAAATCCAGCTCTCATCGTTGCACTGCGCCTGCTGTTCCTCGATTACGCGCTCTCTGATTGGGCCCGAATCGGGAAACGACTATCCACGAGCGACTTTATCCGCCCATCGGCGCTGCTCGCGACCGGGAGCGCGGTCGGGCTCCGCATATGATCCAATACGCGCCGAAGCGGCCTCCGGTTGCAGCAGGAACCCGGGGTCAAGCCCGTCGAGGCTCGGGCATCCGATTTGGCCCATCACGAGATCGATCTCCTTGCGCAATATGTCGATCGCCTTGTGCGCCCCCGGAAGGCCGCCCGCGGCGGCGCCGTAGAGGGTCGCGCGGCCGACGAAAACGAACCGCGCTCCCAGGCATAGCGCGGTCAGGACGTCGGCGCCCCGCCGCACCCCGCTATCCAGCATCACCGCGGCCTTGTCCGCGACTGCGGCGCAGATCGCCGGCAGCATCTCGAGCGGAGCCGGCGCCTGATCGAGCTGACGCCCGCCGTGATTTGAGACCATGATTCCGTCGACCCCCATTTGCACCGCGCGCGCGGCGTCATCCGGATGCATTATCCCTTTGACCACCAGCTGGCGCGGCCATAGGCGACGGAAGTTCTCGAGGTCCTGCCAGGTCACGCTGCACGGGATTTGCCGCGCCACGAAGGCGGCGATCGCCTTGGCGTCCGCGCCGGGCGCAGCATAGGGCGCCCAGTTATCGAACCGCGGTATCCCGCGGCGCAGGTAGCTGGCGATCCATTGCGGATGCATCAGGGCCTCCAGCGACTTCGACCATTTGAGCTTGAGCGGCAGCTCGAAGCCGTTGCGCTGGTTGCGCTCGCGCTTGGAAGATATCGGCACATCGACCGTCAGCACCAGGGTGCTGAGGCCGGCGGCGTCCGCGCGCCGGATCATATCTTCGGAAATCTTTCTGTCGCGCGCCGCGTAGAGCTGATACCAGGTATGCGCGGGTGCGACCTGTGCCGCCGCCTCGATCGACGCGGTGGAAGCGCCCGACATTATGAACGGGATATTCGCCGCCGCAGCCGCGCGCGCGAGAATGAGATCCGCATCGGCGCGAAAAAGCGCCGCCATCCCGGTCGGCGCGATCCCAAACGGACTAGCGTAACTGTGGCCGAACAGCTCCACGGACTGATCGCGCCGCGAGGTATCGACCATGTAGCGGGGCACCAGGCGATGGCGCGCGAAGCTGCTCTCGTTGGCCAACAGGCAGTGTTCGTCCTCGACCCCGCCCTCGATGAAATCGAAAGCGATGCGCGGAAGTCGCCGCTTGGCTAGCCGGCGCAAATCGTCGATATTCACCGCGTCCTGGACTTTCATGATTAGCGCCTCCCTATTGGCGAAAGACTAATTCTATGCGGCTCGGCGAGGCAAATTACAATCGAGGATGAACTCAACGTTAAACGTTCCAAAGTGAGCTATCCTCGTTTGACTTAGGCAGAGCACTTGGTTAACTCTCCTGCTCGACATATTGTTCAAAGTCATGAACAAGCGGCCTGGCCGCGACTCGATCAGCATTTACAACCGGGAGGTAAATGGGATGAATCGACTTGCTATTGGGTTCGCTGCGTTCTGGTTGGGCTTGGGCGCAACCCAGGCATCTGCCGCCACAACCAAGATCCGCTACGCCACCTCACATGTTGACAATAGCGATTCTGGCGTTCGGCGCCTCGCCAGTGCTCGCCATTAATGCAACGTTCACCGTGAAAGGCCACTTCCGAGTCGCAACCTCGTCTGGCACTTGCACGTCTTTGCCCTACCCGAAGCTGTGTCCGGCCACCGACACGTGTATCTGCTACACGGCGACAAAGACTTCGCTTCACGCCGCAACGGGAGGCCTTCTGACTATTCCGCCGGGCACGACTCAAGTCGCGGTATCAGTCGACGCCACGCGAGCAACGAGCCATCCTGGCTGCAGGCCAGCGTGGGGCGAGATTGAGTATACTCAGACTAACGGATCCGACATGGCGACGATCGAGTTCTTCGCTTCCCTATGCCAGCCACTTGCGCCAGGCTTGCCCCTGAGCTTCTCGGGGGGCGGTGCATTGACGAGCGCTACGCTGGAGGTCCCGCCATTGGGACTTATAAGTGGCATCACCGGATTCGGAACGGCCACCGGAACATATTCCCCGGCGCTTACCGGGAGTAATCTGACGCTGAATCTGACTGCTATCGTCACTCCCTGAGATTCGCGGGACACGCGCGCTCTCGGGCCAGGCGCGGCCGGTGCGCAAACTGACATCACAAGAGCGGCCCGCTCAAAGGCGGCGGCAACGAAAGTTGCGGCCGCCTTCTTTTTTCGACGCCGCGAGCCTATATGGAAGGGGATGCGTGCGCCAGCCGGCTGCGGTAGTCGCCGATTTAGGTTCGTTGGGCCGAGTCGAAATATAGGTGCATACTTAGCAAGAGGCGCGGACGCGCGTCGAAAAAATCCTCATTCGCAGCGACTCGCAATGAGGGACGGAGACATTGCGATGGAAGCCATCAGCGATACCGCGAAGATCGGAAGTTATCACGCCCACGTCTATTACTCGGGCGCGGTCGAGCGCGCCGCCGCCGCCGAGTTGCGCGAGGCGCTGCAGCAAAGGTTCGAAGTCGCGATGGGTAATTGGCGTGACAAACCGGTCGGACCGCATCCGCTCCCGATGTACCAGGTCAGTTTTGCCAACAGCGAGTTCGCGCGCGTGGTGCCGTGGCTGATGCTCAATCACGGCGGACTTTCGATCCTGATCCACCCGAACACCGACGACGGATATCGCGACCATGCTGAGCATGCTCTGTGGCTCGGCGCGCAACTTGAATTGCGTCTCGATGTCCTGCGCGAACTGCTCGGCCAGTAGCCCCGCGGCGAGCGTTCGCGCGACTCGCAACAAAGAAGCCCCATATGGAACCCGCGGTTTGGAACGAAGCGATCGACCGGATGCTGACGCGCCTGCGCGATACTGCCGGCCGTGTCGGCGAGAGCTTCCCGCACTGGGCCGATCCGCAAAGCGGCCGATGGACCGTAACCGCGGACGGCGATTGGACGGGGGGCTTTTGGGTCGCGATGCTCTGGCTCGCCTGCCGCGGCACGGGGGAGGAACGCTATGGCCTGTGGGCGCGGCAATGGGCCGAGCGGCTGCGTCGGCGAATCGCTTCGGCGAGCGTCTTCAAGGCGATACCCTTTTACTACGGCGGCAGCCTAGGACACATTCTTCTGAACGACCTCGCCGCGCGCGAAATGGCGCTGGAAGCCGCCGCGAGTCTCATGCGCCTCTATAATCCGGCGCTTGGACTGATACCGCTCGGCGCCGAGGCCGAGGAGGGCTCGCGGATCGGCCCGGCCGAGAGCAGCATCGACAGCCTCTTCGCGTCACCCTTCCTGTTCTGGGCCGCGCGCGAGACCGGCGACACCCGAATGCGCGAGGCCGCGCGAAGCCATGCCAGCCGGGTCATCGAGCTGCACTTGCGCGGCGACGGATCGTTCATCCAGTCAAGCTCGCTCGATCCGCAAAGCGGCGCCGTGATTCGCCACTACACTCACAAAGGCTACAGCGACATCAGCACCTGGGGCCGCGCACAAAGCTGGGGCGTTCTGTTGTCCGCGATGAGCTACGCGCGCGAGCCGGCGGAGACCCGATGGCTCGAGGCGGCAGAGCGCGGCGCCGATTGGTGGATCGCTCATGCGCCATCCGATCATGTCGCGTTCTGGGATTTCGACGATCCACACATCCCTCGAGTCGAGCGCGATACCGCCGCGACCGCCGCGATGGCTTGTGCGATGCTGAAACTCGGAGTGCTCGCCGATCCGCTTAAGCGCGAAGGCTATCGCCGCTATGCAGAAGCAACCGTGACGGCCCTGGTCGAACGATACCTTACTCCGGTCGGCGCTTCGGACCGCCGAGTGCCAGGCATTCTCACCGAGGGATGCTTCAATCAGCGGCCGGATTCGCGCAGCCTCGACGCGGCTGCGCAGAACGAATTGATATTCGGCAGCTACTACCTATTCGAGGCGCTGCATATCCTGGCAGGCAAAGTCGACCCGAAGGCAATCTAACCTGTATATCTCGAAGATTGATCCAGCTCATCGGCCGGCCTATCGATTCTCACTGAACAGCACCCCGCCCTCCTTGAGCTTCGCAATCTGAGCATCGGAGTACTCCAGCACGTCCTTTAGCACCTGGGCACCATGCTCGCCCAACAGCGGAGCCTGGATGTCCGGCAGATCCGGATAGGCAGAAAATTTCAACGGAAAGCCGGGAATCGTCACTTCGCCCAGAATTGGATCGCGCACCTTGCGTACCATGTCGCGCGCCTTGAAGTAGGGATGCTTCATCGTGTCGATGACCGAAAGCACCGGGGCGCAGGCGACGCGGTTTTCCTCCAGCACGGCCACCGCGGCGTCGTCGCTGGGTAGCGACGATAGCCATTCCTCGACGATCGGGTTGAGCACGTCACGGTTCTTGACCCGGTCGGCGCCAGTAGCGAAGCGCGGATCGTCGCGAAGCTCCGGGCGGCCCATCGCCTTAGCCATGTTCGCCCACTGACGATCGAGCACCAGAATGAAAATCCATCCCTGCGGCCCCTTGTAGACTCCAGCCGGGCAGATCTGGTTGTGGTATCGGCCCATCCGGTTGGGAATGAACTCGCCACCGGTAATCGCATTACTCTGCAGGCCGAAATCCTGCATATGGTAGAGCGTGTCAACCATCGCGATGTCTATATATTGGCCGACGCCGGTTTTCTCCCGATTGTAAAGTGCGTATCCCAATGCGGCGAAGGTATGAACTCCACTTCCCACGTCGGCCACACCGATCCCGACGAAAGTAGGCGGTCCGTCCGGCTCTCCGGTCATATGCATCAGGCCAGAAAATGCCTGCGCGATCATGTCGTAACCGGTCTTGTGCGAAAGCGGACTCTTGCGCCCGAAGGCCGAGAGCGACGCCATGATGAGACGCGGATTGATCAGCTTGAGCGAATCATAATCGAGCCCGCGCTTTTGCATCACGCCGGGCCCAAAGTTCTCGACCACGATATCCACCTTGGGAACCAGTGCGCGCAGGACCTCGAGCGATTCCGGCTTGCCGAAGTCCAGGCAGAGGCTCTTCTTGCCTCGATTCTGTTGTACGAAATAGCCACTGCGGCCATTTTTGACGGTCGGCAGCAGCCGCGACGGATCGCCCATCGGCGCCAGTTCCACCTTGATGATATCCGCGCCCATCTCGGCCATCAGCCGCGTGACCGTGGGCCCGGCGAGGTACTGCGTGAAGTCGAGAACCCGGCATCCCGCAAGCATCGCGGAATTCGCATCTGCAGCAGCCATGTTGTCATCTCCCCGAGAACCGATTCGCGTTTGCCGCGTAAGTGCCATCTATCACAGCTTCCGCTCGCTGTGGAGTTTCACGAACGCCCGCGCGCGTACTGGACAGCGCAGCTCATGTGCGGCTAGATGACGGATCCAGTTGGAGGATCTGCGATGTCAACGAATCAAGCTTCCGAATCGGCTGCCCTGCGCGCTCGCTTGAGCCATCCCGTGATCGATTCCGACGGCCATTGGGTCGAGTTCGGGCCCGATCTGATGGATTATCTCAAGGAGGTCGGAGGAACGCGGGCTGCCGAGGGCTTCAGGAACCGGCCCTACGAAGGATGGCATCTCACGATCCCATTGAAGGAGCGGCGCGAGCGCCGCCTGGATCAGCCCGTATGGTGGGGCGTGCCGACGAAGAACACGCTCGACCGCGCCACCTCGATGCTGCCGAAGCTCTTATACCAGCGGCTGGACGAGATGGGGATGGATTTCGCGGTGCTCTATCCGACCGCGGCGCTGCGCATCCCGTTCATCGCCGACGAGGAGACGCGCAAGGCAACCTGCCGCGCGTTCAATCGATACTCGGCCGAGCAGTTTCGCGAGTTCGCCGATCGCCTGACTCCGGTGGCGATGATTCCGATGTATACGCCCGACGAGGCGATCGTCGAACTGGAGTACGCCGTCAGGACGCTGGGGCTTAAAGTAGCGATGATGCCGAGCCTCCTGCGCCGTCCGATCCGCGCGGCCATCGGTCCCGGCGGCGAGCCCAATCCATACGCACAGTGGCTCGACATGCTCGCGCTCGACAGCGAGTACGACTACGACCCGGTCTGGGCGAAATGCCAGGAGCTGGGCGTGGTGCCCACCTTTCACACGGTTTCCAAGGGCGTCGGCACGCGCATCTCGCCCTCCAACGCCGTGTACAACCACATCGGACATTTCGGCGTTGCCGGCGAGGCCATATGCAAGGCGCTGTTTCTGGGCGGCGTGACGCGGCGCTTTCCGAAGCTGAAGTTCGCTTTCCTCGAAGGTGGCGTGGGATGGGCCTGCGGACTCTACAGCGATCTGATCGGCCATTGGAAAAAACGCAATCCCAAGGCGCTGGAGGATATCGACCCCGCCAACCTCAACCGCGAGGCGCTGGCTCAACTGTTTTTGCGCTACGGGGGCAAGCTGTTGGCCGATAAGCTGGAGCGCTGGAAACCCGAGGGCGAAGCGTACTCGCCGCGGACCGCCGACCCGAACGCGTCGCTTGACGACTTCGAGGCTTGCGCTATCGAACGCCCGGAAGCAGATTCGCGATCTCTTCATTCCCAATTTTTATTTCGGCTGCGAGGCGGACGACGCGGCCAACGCCTGGGCCTTTAATACGAAAGCAAATCCATACCACGCGCGGCTGAACGCGGTCTTTGGCTCCGATATCGGCCACTTCGACGTCCCTGACATGACCGACGTGCTGACCGAGGCCTGGGAACTGGTCGAGGAAGAACTGGTAAGCGAGGCTGACTTTCGCGATTTCGTATTCGCCAACCCGGTCAGGCTGTGGGCGGGCAACAATCCGAATTTCTTCAAGGGCACAGTCGTCGAGCAAGCGGCGCGCGCGGTCCTTGCCGAAGGCTGAGCGCGGCCGAGGGTTGAGCGCGGCGGCGCATCGACTTGGGCCGCTCTACCGACGCGTCCCGGACAAGCGCGCTCAAGCGCCAGTGGTCCTCCGGGTTCCCATTGCGAGTTCAGCGCGCACGATGCGCGCGCCCTCGACCATCGCCCTCAGTTTCGCTTGTGCGATCTCGCGCGCGATATATTTCATCCCGCAATCGGGCGCGATCACCAGTCGCTCGGGCGCGACGACCTCAAGCGCCGCGCGGATGCGGCCGGCTACCGTGGCTGCGCTCTCGACTGCGGAATCATCGAGGTCGAGCACGCCCAGAATGATTGTCTTGGAAGGCAGCTCTTTCAGAATCGACAGATCGAGTTTGGGCTGCGCGGCCTCGATCGATATCTGGTCGGCGAGGCAGTTCTCGAGTTCGGGCAAGAACGAGTAGCCGGCCGGCTTGTCCTTCATGATGTAGGCATAGCCAAAGCACAGATGCACCGCAGTCGTGCCGCGGACGCCCGCAAGCGCTCGGTTGAGCGCGTGCAGGCCGTAGCGCCGCGCCAACTCCGGGCGCGCCTGCATGTAGGGCTCGTCGATCTGCACCACGTCGGCACCGGCCGCGAAGAGGCCTTTGATCTCTTCGTTAACTGCTTCCGCGTAGGCCATCGCGAGCGACTCGTCATCGGGGTAGTAGGCGTTTTCGGCCTGCTGAGTCATCGTGAACGGCCCGGGGAGCGTGATCTTCACCTTGTGCGTGGTGTGGGCGCGCAAAAAAGAGAGATCGCGCACTTCGACCGGAGCGAGCCTGCGAATCGGACCCGAGACCAGCGGCACCACGTCGGGGCGCCCGCTCCGGCTGATTGCGGTGCCCGGACGTTCGCGGTCAATTCCGCCGAGCGCGTTGGCGAGCCGGTTGGAGTAGCTCTCGCGACGCATCTCGCCATCGCTGATGATATCGACGCCGGCAGTTTCCATCTCGTGAATAGCGACGATAGTCGCGTCGTCCTGGGCCTGCTCGAGCCACGGCGGCGGAACTCGCCACACCTCGTGTGCGCGCACCCGCGGCGGCGGCCGTTTGGCGAGGTTATCGCGGTCGATTAGCCAATCGGGCTGCGGGTAGCTACCGACCACGGTGGTTGGCAGGAGCATCCGTTCATCCATCGTCGTGCCTCTCTCTGTAGCGAAATAGCAGCAATCGGACGCGAGCCCGGGCGGCGCAAATCATGACGCCTTCGGCAGGTTACGGCAACAGTGCGAAAGTGTGAGGGACGCCTTCGAACGCGGGATGTCCAAAGGGTACGTCGAGGTGGATATCGAACGTACGGAGTTATTCAGCGGAGCGGGGAGAAGCTAACGTACTACGGCTTCGAGCGCCTCGCGCACCCGAGCGCATTCGGCACGCAACAGGACCAGTAGCGCCAAGGCGCCTTCGAGCGAGCCGTTGCGACCTTTTTCCTCGATCTCGCCAGCGAGCCCCAGCATCCGCGTGGCGCCAAAGTTGGCGCCCGTACACTTCAGCGTATGCGCAGTGAGTCTGACCGCCCCCGGGTCTTTTTTTGCCAGGGCAGCCTCGAGCGTAGCTAACTGGCGGGGAACCTCGCTGATAAACATTTCGACCAGCGCGCCCAGCAGGTTTTCACCCTCGTCGTGCAGATTCTGGATGACGTCCAGATTGACCGGACAGTCGTTGCCCGTGTCGGGGAAATCAGTATTCATTTGCTTTCCAGAAGTACATTTTCCCGTCATATTGGTTTTCGCGGCCTGAGTCTGACCCCATCTAGGCTCGTAACCTTCGTAGCGATCGGTTGGTTACGTGACCGCCGCCGGAAAGATTCGCTGCAGCTTTTGCCGCACTGGCTCGAAGGAAAACTGGCTGAACGGCTTGATCACGTAGGCCGTTGCGCCTTCGTTCAAAAACGTATCGCGTGTCTTCTCGAACGGCACCGCGCTCACTACCACCACCGCGGTCTCGGGCGCTTCGCTTCTGATCGTGCGGAAAGCCGCGAGGCTGCTGGTGCCCTCACGCTCGGGCATCATCACATCCAACGTAACCAACCTCGGCTTAAGCTCTCTGAAGAGTCTCAGGCCCTGCGCAGCATTATCGGCTTCGCCCACGACATCGAAGCCGAGCTTGACCAGATGATGACGGATGATTTTTCGGGCAAACGGTGAATCGTCTATTATTAACGCCGGTAACGTCAACATTCGTGCGCCTCATAGAGAGCTACCGACAGACGCGGGCTCGAGGCTCCGGCGCGTCTGTACTCGTAAGGGCCCCGCGCGCCAATGCTTTCTGGTCCAAATCTTATTGCGGATCCCCTGTTATCTCGCATTACTCATTTAGTTAGCTGAGCGTGAACTGCGCCCATGTTCGTTCCGCCCGTTCCCGGAGTGCCCGCCGCGACCTGGCGAATGAATACCGCGGTGATATCCGAACCGCTCGTACCTGAGATCCATATCTCTGCAAATCCGACCACCGGCACTGAACAGTTGCCGTTGCAACCCGCCCAGTTGACCACCGGTACCACCGTCACACGAGCGTCGCTCAAGGTGTGTGACGACCAGGTGCCGCTGGGGTCCGAGGCTTGCCCTGCGGCTACGCGGTCGCTTACCCCTTGATCGATCGGACCGACCTTGGCGCCAGGCTCGCTCGACAGGGTGTCGCCTACGTTGACCGTGCAGGCGCATCCTGAGCCGAGATTCTGTCTGAATGCATTGCCGCCGCTATTGCCGTTGTCCGCACTCTTGAGGGCTAGTCCATCCCAGCAGCCGGCGCCGCAATTCCCATTGTGCAAAGTGATTGCCTGCCCGAGCGTGAAGGTAGTGGTCGAATCGAGGCCAATCGGGGCGATGCCGCTGGCGGACGAAAGTCCCTGCAGGACCGCCACGGAAGTGGCGCTCACGGTAAAGTTTTGGATCCCCACGACCTTAGCAAACAGCGCGGACACGGTGCGGGTCGCACTCACCGTCATCGATTCCGCGCTCGCGTTGGCAACCACACTGGTTAGCTCGGTCATTAAGACGCCATTATTGAGCGCATATGTGCAGGCCGCGTTCTGCGCCGCGCTCGGGTAAAGGCACAATCCATTTCCGGTGAAGGTAACGCCGCTGAAGTAGGTCGCGCCCGCCAAAGCCGCGGCGTCGGTGCCGCTCTGGAGCCGATTCTTATTCCAATAGATATAGAAGACGTCGATTCCCAGCGCGGCCACGCCGACTAATGCAACTGCCGCCAGCGCAAGAATGACCATGATCTGGCCGCGCCGTCCGCGCGTTGCCCGTGCGTGCTTTGTCGTCACACCCATGTCGATCCATTTCTCCCACGGCGCTATGGTGCAAGGAGCGATCCAATTACACACTTTAGAATGACTATCCTGGCGACTTCCTGAATTGACTAGTCGTCTCGCTGGTATAGATCATGCTCCCCCTCAGCTTGACGATGCCAACTTTGTCTACATTGCCGAAGATCAGTCATGCCGAGAATCGAGACACCGTATCGCGATCGAACGCGGAATGGATCGCCCGCGGGACAGATCGCACTGCTGCCGCCACATATGATCATGGTGCGCATGTCGCTGAAAGCAGGCTCGAGGGGTCCGATGCGCAGACCGCCTCCGGTCAGACGATGGTCGAGTTCGCACTTATCATTCCGGTTTTTTTGCTCCTGATGCTTGGCGTAGTACAGATGGTAGTGGTCGGGGGCGCGGCGCTCGCCGTCAATCAGGCGGCGATCTCTTGCGCGCGCTATGCGTCGCTCAATCCGAGCGCCGCCCGGGGTTCGGTCGGCACCTACCTGACTGGCACCGCGTCGCCGCTCATCAGCGATTCCGGCCTGCAACCGGTGGCCCTCTCGCCCGCCACGGTTCCCCGCATCACCGGCAGCGCGGTGACTGTTACGGTCGTCTACAACCTCCAGACCAAGCTCTTTTTGGGCACTACCTTCTTCGGGGTTACCTTTCCCAGTCAACTCTCGGTCAGCGAGACCATGACCAGCGAATAGCTAGCTACATCGAATAGCTAGTACTCGGACTAGCGAACAGACCAAGCGAACGGGCGCGTACGCGCGGACATCGTCGTGTGAGTGTGAGCCGGAGGGGGAATGAATTCAGATCAACACAACGGCAACGGCCTCAGCACCGCTCACTACCGGCGGCGAGGCAGCTTCAATATCTCGCTCGCCGGCGGCAGCTCGGCGCAGCGCACCGCACTGCGCGAATCGCTGGCCGCGCTTACCGACCTCAGGATAGAAATGGCCGAGATATCCGCCCCCGGTCAGGCCCCGCCGCAAAGCGACGCGGTGCGCGTCCTGATGATAGTGCTCGACGAAGACGTCGACATGTGGGAGGAGGAGTTGCGACCGTGGGTGCTGAGTCACAACTGGTCGCAAGTGACGGCCGTGGTCGCCCGGCGCACACCCGAATCCGTGCGCGCCGCCTTGAGCGCGGGCGCCAATGAAGTGCTGTTCATGCCGCTTGACCCCGTCGACCTCGCGCGTTCGCTATGGACGGTCAGCGAAATGAATCGGAGCGGCGGCGGACGGGCGAGCAAAGCGGCCTTCGCGCTGGTCAGCGTATCGGGCGGGGTCGGCGTCAGCAGCCTTACGGTCGCGTTGGGACTCGTCCTTCGCCGGCTCACGCAAAAGCAGGTCGCGCTGGTCGACCTCGGCTTTCAGTCGGCCGCGCTCGCGGCGATCCTCGATCTCGAAAGTATTCATTCGATCGGCGAGCTTGCCGATCCGACTACCAGCGTCGATTCGATCCGCCTGGAATCGGCCACCAGCAAGCACGCCTCGGGACTGTACCTTTTGAGCGCGCCCAAGCGAATCGAGGACGGCGAAATGGTCTCGCCGGGCACCATCGAGGCGACCATCGGAGTGATGCTGCAGCTGTTCGACTACGTGCTGATTGATTGCGGCCATCACGTGAACGAAGGCTCGGTCGCGGCCTGGGAACGGGCGGGGAACGTGCTGTACGTGCTCGAGCAGTCGATAACCGCCGTGCGCGCAGCGCAGCGCTTCCTTGACCTGTTCGATCGGCTGAATCTCAAGCACGTCACGCTCGACCTGCTGCTCAACCATTATCGCCCTTCGCATGCCGTCTCACGCGAGAAGATCGAAGCCGCATTGCATCGGCCCGTGGCCTTCTCCGTTCCCCACGATCCGGCGGCGCTAGCGGCGGCCGAGGCGCAAGGCGACGGACTCTCATCGCTGGAGGCGGGATCGCCGCTGCTGCTCGCAGTCGATCAACTAGCGGAAACTCTGATTGGCGCGCCACAGGCCACTAACGGCGCGCGCAAGCCCGGCGTTTTCTCCAAACTGATGACCGCGATGGGCCGTTAGGGAAGCGCGCCGGCGATGGGTCTCATAGATCGTCTGCAAGCCGACGGGCAGGGGACACCCTTAGCGTCCGGGCCTTCGCTTTTCGCGACCGACACGCGTCAACAAACGGATTTTCCCGCCAAGGACGCGGGCAAGGAGCGTTTCCAGGCGCTCAAGGGCAGAATCCAGGACCTCCTGCTCAAAAAAATCGACGTCACTAAGCTCGAAGACGCAGGCTATGCGCCGCTGCTCTCGCAGGTCAACGCGGTCATCGACGATCTGGTCGAGCAAGATCATCTGCTGCTGGCCGAGGCCGATCGGGAGCGGCTGATCGAAGCCACCACCAGCGACATGCTGGGTCTCGGCCCGCTCGAGCCGCTGCTCCAGGACAACGACATTTCCGACATCCTCGTCAATGGCTACCGCAGCGTATGGATTGAACGCAACGGCAAAATCTATAAGACCACGGTGCGGTTCCGCGACGATCAGCACCTGATGAGCGTCATTAACCGGATAGTGTCGCGCGTCGGACGGCGTATCGACGAGGCCTCGCCGATGGTTGATGCGCGGCTGCCCGACGGCTCGCGCGTGCACGCCATCATACCGCCGCTCGCGATTGACGGTCCCGGATTGTGCATCCGCCGCTTCGGCGGGCATAGCTACCGGATGGAAGATCTGATCACCAACGGCACCGTTACCCAGGAAATGGCCGACTTCGTGCGCATCGCGGTGCTCACCCGGCTCAACATCCTGATCAGCGGAGGCACCGGCAGCGGCAAGACCACCCTGCTGAACTGCCTCTCGACCTACATCCCCGAAGACCAACGCATCATCACGATCGAAGACGCTGCCGAACTCGCCTTGCAGCAGCCCCAGGTTTTCCGGTTGGAGACCCGCCCGCCCAACGTCGAGGGCAAGGGCGAAGTTACGCAGCGCGAACTGTTCCGCAACACGCTGCGGATGCGCCCCGACCGCGTGATCGTCGGCGAAGTGCGCGGCGCCGAAGTGCTCGACATGCTGCAGGCGATGTCGACCGGGCACGATGGTTCGATGGCGACGATCCATGCCAACACTCCGCGCGACTCGCTGGGACGCCTCGAGATGATGATGCTGCTGTCGGGCGTGGCGCTGCCCGAGAAGGCGATGCATCAATATATCGCCAACTCGATCAACTTAATCATCCAGCTCGCGCGTCACTCCGACGGTACTCGCAAGATTATCAAGATAACCGAAATTACCGGGATGGAAGGCGACACGGTGCTGACCCAGGACCTGTTCGAATACGTGCGCACCGGGGTCGACCCGACCGGCGAGGTACTCGGCCATTTCAGAACCACCGGCACGCGTCCCTTCTATACCGAGCGCTTCGAGGCCGCCGGCTTCGCAGTTCCTCCGTCGATGCTCGCGCCGCGCGATCTGCAATGATAACGACGAGCCGATTACGCGCCGAGATAATTACTCAATGATAGAACGCTTGGCAATACGCTCGCTCAGCAACAGAATGACTAAGTAGTACATGACCGATCTAGTCACATTCGTCTGCTTCGTGCTGCTGATGAGCCCACCGGTCGCGTACTACATCGTCCGGCGAAGACAGCAGCTCAATCAAGAACGGATTCTCGAACGGCGGCTCGGAAATTCGACGGTCAAAGGCACAGCCGCGCAGCTTACGTGGGGCCCTCCCAAGGACGAGGTGGTGCGCGTGCTTGCCCGGCTAAGGGCGCTGCCGTGGCTCGGTATCTATCTCAGTGAGACGATGCGCGAGGCGAGCGTGCCGATGCTGCTTGCGATACCGCTGCTACTGGTTGTGGGCACCTTCGTCTCGGGTAAGTGGCTGAGCGTTTCCGGGGCCCTGATCTTCGGCGTCGCGACCTCCACGCTGCCGTTCTTCTACGCGCGCAAAAAAAGCAGACAGCGGCTCAAGCTGCTCGGCGAGCAATTGCCGTATCTCATCGATCTGCTCAAGTCCGCGCTGGAGTCGGGACACACGATGCTGCGGGCGCTCCAGATGGCAGGGCAAAATCTGCCCGAGCCCATCTCCAGCGAGCTCCGCGTCATCGTCGAGCAGGTCCAACTCGGGATGACCCTGCCGCTCGCGCTGGAGGCGATGTACCAGCGCGCGCCGGTCGAAGAATTGGGCTTCCTGGTCGCCGCGGTCCGGGTCCAGACCGACGTCGGCAACAGCCTGGCCGAGGTCTTCGAGCATGTCTCAGAAGGGATGCGCAACCGCCAGCGGGCCGAGCACCAATTGCGCGCGCTCACCGCGCAATCGCGGGCGAGCGCGGTCATCGTCACCTTGCTTCCGTTCATCGTGCTCGGGGCCTTCAGCTTCATCAATCCGGACTATTCGCGCCCGCTTTTCCATAACCATTACGGGCAAAAAATGCTCGAGACCGCGATCGTGCTTGACATAATTGCCTACTTAGTGATGCGCAGAATCGCGCGGGTGAATTACTAGCATGTCCTATATGATTGCCATTACCGTCTTCTTACTCGAGATGGCCACTGTGATGGCGCTGTATTTCGGCTTCACGGTGCAGCAGCCGCAACCTTCCTGGGTGCGCGAGCGCGTTCCCGTGGACGGCTCGAGCAGCATCGCCCGCCCATCGCTTCAATGGGGCGGCCTCTGGGGACAGTTGCTCGGATGGTGGGTCACACGAACCGCCGACGCCGATCAGAATGCGCCCGAGGTCCGACAAACCCATATCGCTCTGACTCGGGCCGGCTTCAACCAGGTCGAGCAGTTGGCGGTCTATCGCGCGGCACGGATGCTTTCTCTGGTGCTGGTGGTTCTGGCTGGCCTGGTGCTGGCGCACTTTTATCCGCGATGGCGGATTCCGGCTCTTCTGGGCGGTGCGGTGATCGGCTGCTCTATTGCCCGGCAATATCGTCAAGCGCTTGGGCCGCAAGCGTCAACTTACTATTCTGCACGAACTGCCCGCCATCCTCGATCTGCTGGTAGTGACGCTGGAGGCCGGACAGGGGCTGCTCGAAGCGATCAGGGTCGTCGGCCGCGAGACGGCGCGGCAGGGCCGCGTGCTTGGCAAAGAACTGGCTACCGCGGCGGCCGAGATGAGCGCGGGAATTTCGCTCGAGGACAGTATGCGCAACCTCAGCGAGCGGACCGGCGTCGACGATCTCAAGGCAATCGGCGCGGTTTTCATCCAGAGCAAGGAAATCGGCGGCCGCCTGGGGCCTTCCTTGCGCGCGGCCGCCGAACTGCTCAGCGCCAAGCGACGCCTGATGGCCGAGGAGGCGGCGCAGAAAAGCTCGGTCAAGATGCTGCTGCCGCTCGTGCTGCTGATTCTGCCCGCGATGATGATCATCATTCTCGGCCCCGCGATCATCCAGATCTTCCAACTGATCATGGGCGCGGCCGCATAGACTGACTTCTTTCATCTTACCGGCGTACTGGAGCCACCGCGGCGGATTGTCTGGTGGTGGCGTCCTTCCAGAATTGGAAGATCCGACTCGCGTCGAGTTTCGGCTCGATCCGATCGAGCGCGGCACACGGGCTGACGCTGATGCACACCGGCGATACTGATCCGGGCACGAGAGAGCGAACGTCCTCCGATTGGCCCGTAAAACTCGCCGAGCTTCGCTCGCTGCTGGAGAAGGCCGACTAATCGCAGAGGTTACGCAAATCAACGAACAGCGCGGTCCTATGATGCAAAACCATAAAGTCGTTTCGCACGGTGAATGGCTCGAGGCCCGCAAGAAGCTGCTCGCAGGGGAAAAGGAATTCACGTGGCTTCGCGATCAACTGAGCAAAGAACGTCGTGAATTGCCTTGGGAACGGGTCGACAAGAACTACGTTTTCGACGGACCTGAAGGCAAGCAAAGCTTGTTGGGATTCGAATAAAGACGTGTTCCATACCTATTCGTGTTACGCGCGCGGCGTTGACACGTTAAACGGCGCCTATCACTACCTTGACCTGGTTCCCAAGGGCCGCGATGAAGCCGGCCACAGCAATCCGCAATTCTGGGTACGCCGCCATGATGAGTGTAGCGGTTGACTTGAGTGGAATGTGTGAGAAGCAGGTAAAGTTGGTCTGGTAATGATAATGGTGGCGCGTCCGCCTGCGGCGTGACCACCAGCGCTGGCGTGACGACTCTCGGATCACCCGTTCGGCCATGTTGCCGAGCAGAAAACGGGTTTTTGCAAGCTTCGTGCAATAGGCTTATTGCCCCGTCTGCGGCGACGTGGCTATAGTCAAGTCGCATCGTACATGTAGGGGGGGGTTATGGCCTCTACAAAGGCTGGAGCTAGGTTCCTGGCGCTGGCGGCTTTGACGGTGGTAGTCGTCGCACTAGCCACTTTGGCTGCCGCGCCGAGAGCGTTGGCAGATGACGCGGAGGCGCAGGCCAAAGCGCTCAGGCAGGTCCAACGCGAGTTGCGTCAGTTGCGCGCGGACCGCGCGCGCGACCGCCGGCTTATCGAAAAACTCGAACAGGATCTCGACCAGGTACGATCGCAGGACAGTCAGATCCGCACGACCAATCAGCAACTTCAAACCAATACTCAGCAACTGCAGACCAGCAATCAGCAGTTGCAGACCAGGACCGCCGAAGAGCTGAGACAGGTCCAAGCCCAGGTGGCGGCCGGGCCGTCACAGTCGCAAATCGCCAGGTGGCTTGGCGGTTATTGGGGCTCGACTCAGTTCACGCTCACCGGCGGGGCGGCCGCCGATTTCATCTATGACCGCCAAGCCGGCCAGAATACTTACGCAGTCAACTTCAGCCCGCTCGTGCTCTATCGCCTCAACGACTGGCTAGCGTTCGAAGGCACCTTCACTGCCTCGTTCAGTCCAGGCAGTTCAGGCGCCTCGTTTAGCTCGGCGGTCGACACCGCCCAGATATTCCTCAATGACTACATGGAGGTGGTACTGGGTGCCTTCGACCAGCCCTTCGGCGACTGGCTCGAAACCCAGGGGCCGTTCTGGATCAACCGCTTCATCACCGCGCCTCTGCCCTTCGGAGTCGAGTCGCTGGTGCCGCCGAGCGATATCGGGATGCAGTTGCGCGGCGCGTATCAGTGGGGCCAAGTTGGGCAGGACGCCGATTACACGCTTTGGGTAGCCAACGGGCCGAGCTATGATTCCTCCTTGCCGCAGCCCGTCATCGGGCAGACGATCAACGGCTTCACCAACATCACCACCAACACCAACGGCAAGGCATACGGCGGGCGGTTCCGCGTCTATCCGTTCCCGCTCGACAGCAACCTGGGACGGCTGGAGCTGGGCGCCTCGACTTACAACGGGAAGTGGCAAAACGGCCTGTGGCTTAACGCCTGGGACGTGGACTTCAACTATCTTCGGGGGAATCTTCAAGCGCGCGGAGAGTACTTGACTGCCTACAGGCAGATGCCGGCGGGATCCGGTCCCGATAATCGCCAGGGATGGTATTTCCAGGCCGGTTACTTTCTCAACGGACTGCACATTCCCGGCTTGGGGGAATTCGACCAGTACCTCGCCAAGCTCGAACCGCTGGTGCGCTACTCCGGAGTCAACCAGCGCGCTGTCGTGGCCGAAGAGATTTCAACTACCCCAGCCCTCGGCTTCAATGGCTCGCCCTCGATCTTTGTGCCGCACCCACGTGAGGTTGCGCTCGGCCTTGATTACTGGATTGCGCCGGCGATCGTATGGCAGACCGAGGTCGATTTCGAAGTGCCCCATGCAGGCGGCACACTCTTCTCCTTCAACGGCGCGAGCACGCCGACCGCAAGCAGCTTTGGCGCCACGCCCAACGACCGCGCGATCCTGACCCAATTCGCGGTCGGTTTCTGAGGCGCGAGGGAGGCCGGCACGACAGTGATGACACTAAGCAAGAGCATCGTGATTCGACTCGTCGCGATCGTGCTGCTGGCGCTCGCCGCCGGAAAGGCGCTGGCGGCGGAAAACGAACAGCAGCAGCAGCGCCAGATGTTCAAGCTGGGCGCGAAACTATGGCCGGTCTATTGCGCGCAATGCCACAACGCACGTCCGGGCTCCGAGTTCTCACCGGCTCAGTGGGACGCGATCATGATGCATATGCGGACCCAGGCGAACCTCCCGGCCAACGATGCCCGGGCGATGACCGAGTACCTCAAGCGTTCGCATTAACCGACATGGGCTCAGCTACTCACAACCAACGAAAGGAAAACGATGCGGCGAATGAAGACTCTGCTGACGTTGCTGAGCATTGCGGCAATTCTCGCGCTCGCGAGAGTGCCCGCGCGTGCCGACAGCGCCCAGGACAACTACACCGCCTTTTGCGCGAAATGCCATGGGAGCGAGGGACATGGCGATGGACCTTCGGCCGCGTCGCTGGCGACCAAGCCGCAGGACTACACCGATTGCGCCGCGATGCAGAAGATCTCGGACGATACGATGTTCAAGGTGATCAAAGGCGGCGGCGCCGCGGTCGGCCTGCCGGGGGACATGCCGAGTTGGAGCGACGGGCTCTCCGACGCGGAAATTCACGACTTGGTGGTCTTCATCCATACCTTTTGCAAGAAGAAATAGTCAGTGCCGCTTGCGCCGCGACGATCGACAGAGCGAATCAAGAAACCGCAGCCATCCGCTTTTTTCGACCCGGAAGGGAGAGCAAGATACCTTTACGCCTGGACCAGGTATCGCGAAGAGACTCAATCCGAGTGCGCACGAAATTTGTACTTGCCTCCGTTCGATCTCTTAGCGATTTAATCAGAGCCGTCGCAGTATTGTCGGTCTGGTAATCCGCATCCTTGGATAACAGCTCGGTAACTCGGCGGCATTCTTCCACGGCGTCGTGCCACTCTCCTAACTCGTCCTGAATCTCCTTCAGCCACTCGATGATCGCGTCGACGTCGGGGATTCCGACAAATTGTGATACCTGCTCGAGCATATAGCGCAGCGTCTTGGTTTTGATCCGCACGTCATGAAATCTGGCGGAGTCGTCGCGCTTCCTGGCGGCGTCGATGGTAGTAAGCCAGTTTTGTTCGGCTCGCCGGACCGCACTGTTCAGGGTCTCGAAAGTCAGATTCTTGTCACGCCGAACGTCCAGGGCCCGACGCACCAAATGTCCAAGCTTACTTCCGCTCGCTTTCTTAACTTCGGCGCGCATCTCCCGATCGATGCGTTTCCGTTCCGGCGCCAGCTGCCGAACCAGTGATCGCAGAAGACGCCGACGCGCTGCACTCGCCGTGTTACGGGCGCGCTCGCGCAATTTTTCGAGAAGAACGTCTACGTCGCGCCGTCTTCCGAGCGCATGGCGGAGCGCTTTCATCCGCTTGCGCAGCTTCGCGGCCTTTTTGTCGGGCTTCGAAAGAGTTTTTAGATCAACCAGCGTCTGGAGGCGTCGCGTCGCGACGCGCAGATCGTGAATTGCTTCAGCGTCGCAGCTACGCAGTACTTGCGCGCGGCCCTTGCTTAATACCCGGCGGAACTTGCGCGCTCGTCGCGTGAAAGCACGTCGCAGTTCCTTCGCGCTATACACATTACGATCCATTCGGGTCAAGGTCGCCGATTTTCACTTGCCGTTTTTATCACCCGTGCGCGTCCGCCTTACCAATTCCAAAGCCTCATTGGCATCGCCGGTACCTAATACCCTGAATTGATTGCCCTCGGCTTGGTGGTAGGTCGCGAAGAAACGTTCCACGTCCGTGACGAAGTTCTCGTCCAATTCGTTCAGAGCTTTCGGCGCGTTAGGATCTTTGACCGAGACGGCCAAAATGCGATCGTTTCGATAGATTTGGCCATGCTCCGACTGTTCCGCCTGAACCACTCCCAGAAGTCGGCAATCAAGACAGCATCCCGGGAAAAGGATCTCGTCCATGACCAACAGAATATCCGTTGGATCGCCGTCCGGTGCTCGGGTCTGCGGAACAAACCCGAAATTAAACGGAAAGCGCAATCCTTTAGGCAGAACCCGATCCACTTTGTAGAGGCCGAGCGCCTGATCGTATTTGAACTTGAGCCGACTTTCCTTCGGCGTTTCGACGACGCACACTACGATGGAGTTCTCCATACCAACAGCCCTCGGTATTCGTCGCGGAATTTACTTTACGGGCGCCTTTCGATCGGTTGGATTTTCAGCGCCGCTTACGCGTCCGCGCAGCTTTCTTGGCCGAGGCGGAACGATCTTTTTTCGTCCTGCGCGCAGCCGCCTTTCGTGTTTGCCGTCCGAGAGCGCTCGAAGACCCGGCGTTCTTACCCTCGCGTTTCAGCGCCGCGGTGACGGCACGCGATCGTTTTTTTGCAGGCTTATGCGGCTTCTGAGCCGATTTTGAATCCAACTCGGCCTTCCGACGTGTCTTCGCGGAAGTTTTCGAGCTATCTGGCGGCGGCAGCTTCACTCCGGCACGGCGCGCCTTGGAGAGGCCGATAGCGATTGCCTGCTTGGCGGACCTCGCGCCGTGTTTTTCTTCGCGCACGTGTTCGATTTCCTCGCGTACGAATTCGCCAGCCTGAGTCGAGGGTGATTTGCCCTCGGCCGCGTCCCGACGCGCTCGCCTGATGGTGTCCTGCTCCGGCATGGTTCACCTTCCTTGCTGCTAGATTTTCGGCGGCTCAGTTTTTCGAGAGCTCGCGCGAGTAGCGGAGCAAATTAGATGCCGACATGCACAAGCGCTTCCTTCGAGCGATTTGGGGAAGGCCCGACCGAGCCGGTCGCGGTAACCCCCGAAGCATACGGCGCGAGCACGTCTTTTCGATGACGGCGGTTTGAAGATTGCATCTAAATCTCCAATCTTGCGATTCTGTGACGGAGGAGAACATGGCGGAAAAACGCCAGCCTAAGCGCAAGCGAAAGTGGTCCAAAAACGTCAAAACGGAATCTACTTTCCCACCGAAAGGAACTTTTACGAAACCCGCCGCCGAAGTCGCCCGAACCATGGCGCGAAAGAGTGTCTCGCCAGGTGGTCTCGGCTCGGCGATCAGGATGATTCAAATGTTCATCAATCGGGCTGGGAAGGGTCTGACCTCGAGCCGTAAGCGCGAACTGGAAAAAGCGAAGAAGATCTTACAACGCCACAATGAGCAATCTGCAGGAGCTTAGTCGTGGCAGAGGATTGCGCTGCGACGGAACCGGTTTGACGGAACGGGCGGATCGGGTCAATAGTCGACGATGCCCTGTTTTTCGCTTGAGCACGGTCGGCGCTTCGGATAGCTTCTCCCGGACGCCTCCGCCGACATTTGCTAAAAACCCTCCGGCGGGACGCTTCGAGGGAGGAGATTTCTGATGAGCGCTATCAAGCATCTCGCCGCCGGCGTGGCACTCGCGGTTTTCTGCACGCTCGGTGTAGTTCACTCCGCGTCAGCTCAAAACGATTCTGGGGGTACTAACAAGTCACAACGGCAGCTCGATATCGCGGCCGCGCGCGCCGATCGCAAGGCGATCGTCGGGGCCAACATGAACCTGACGGCCGATCAGGCGAAGGCTTTCTGGCCGCTCTACAACGCTTACGAAGCCAAGATGGATAAGCTCGATGACCGGCATGCCGCCGAGGTCAAGGAATACGCCGAACACTATCAGACGCTGACCGAGGGCGACGCTTCCAGAAAGCTCGACGAAGTGATTGCGATCAGGCAGGCGCGCCTCGACGTGCAAAAGGAGTTCGTGCCCAAGTTCCGCGCCGCCGTCTCTTCGATCAACACCACCCGTTTTTACCAGATCGACAACAAGCTGAGCGCTATGATCCAGTGCGACATCGCCCAGATCGTTCCGCTCGCTCGCCCGGGATCCAAGACCGCGAGCGAATAGCGCAACCGTGTGCGCCGGGCAGCAGGCGGCTTCGCGCCGATGCCAGCCCGGCGCCTGCGTCGGTCTCATGATGTTCGAAGATATCCGGAGGCTGTGAAGCAGCCAGCTGTCTCGGCAGCGTGAAAAAAGCGGGGGCGCGTAACGCACGGCCCCCGTTCTTTTTGCTTAAGCTGCGGCGACGCTTTCAGCCTCTGGACGGCGAGCCCCCGCTCTCCCGCGCTATCACGTCAGGCGCTCAGGCAGGCGCTCCGGTCTAAGGTCAGGTCTTGGCGCCCAGCCGAATCGCCGTGGTGCAGTGGTAGGCGAAGTTTTTAGCCCCGAAGCACCAGATAATGTCGTTGTCCAACTGCGGCCGATAGATCGGTACCTGTCCCTTATTGTTGTCACAGAAGCAGCGGTTACATACGTCCTTACCGCAGCAGTCTCGATAGGCGATGATGTATTCCTTGCCATCGGTGGGATGCTGGCAAGTCCCCACCCACGACGTCGGCGAAGACACCGTTCCCGGCGGACACGAGGTCAACGCGCCGCCGCAACAACTGCACAAATATCCGTCGAAGCCGCAGTAGCGCCAGTAGTCGCAACTAGTGATATCGCCACCCTCGCCCTCGGCGGCTGTTCCGTTCTCGCCCGTTCCGTTCTCGCCCATCTGCGCCGCGGCCTGCTCCACCACCCGATTGATCGGCAACAGCGGGATCATCATCCCACCTACCAGCGCCTTGCCGAGGTAACCCAGAAAGCCGCGCCGTGAAGTGCGCTGCGCTACCGTCCGTGAGAGTCGTTCAACCAGTGCGTCCATTCGCCGTCTCCTGTTTAGTGGAGCGCGCCCGGAATCTGCGGGGCTGGTCTCCGATGCGCGCTTCCCATCCTGTCATCTCGACTCCGCGAATCCGCAAAGCTCGCGAATCCCGTCGATAGCCTCACCTGTCCCGCCATGCCAGATGTATCGCATGCGGTTGATGGACCGCATGCTCGACCGCTAGAGGCCGAACATCGTGTAAGGATGTTGGCTGACCTCGTTGACCGTGCCCAGGTATCTCCCTTTGAGGGCCGAAAGAACCTGAAGCTTCGACTCGCTCGTCACCAGCGCGAACAGCAACGGATTGTCATCCTGGCTCACCCGGATAGCGTTGGACAGCAGCGGCAGCGGAATCCTGGACACGCGCTTGTGCTCGTTGACATCGTACGCCCATACCTCCGGCCCACCCACCTTTTGCGTCCACTCACCGCCTTGATGCATCAGCACGAAAATCAGATGACCCGGCGCATAGGCCGCCACCGGCTGCCATCCGCCCGGCCGCCAGCCTTGCTTCTTTTCCTGGTCGCTCAGCATCGACCAGGCATCTGCCGGCTGCGCCGGACTCGCGTCGAGATCCATCGGGTAGACCATCCCATGGTAGCTTACGAAATAGGCCTTCTTGTCGATAATCGCTGGCAGCTGGAAGACCGGATCTTTCTCAACGTCAAAGAACGGCTTGGCTGTGCGCTTTTGCGCGGTCGCGTTGGCGCTGTCATCGAAATCCGTGGTCAGCATCGAGCCGTCGGCGCATACCGAAGCGAATTGACGGTCCCCCAGGATTAGCACTTCAGAGCAGCCGGGCGTCTGAATCTCGCCGGCCACTTTTTTATTTTCCAGATCGACCGCGGTAACCGAGGTCGCGGGAGTAAGGTTCAGCATCAGTGCGAAGCGCCCGTCCGGGGTCACCCCCATGGAGGTCGGGTCGGCAAGCGCGAGCTGGCGCTTGGTCGAGAGCGGTATCTCGCCGACGCGAGAGAGATGCGTAGCGTCATAAATCGAAAGCACGTCAGTGCGATCGCCTTGCGTGCCGCGCGAATAGAAAGTGTCCGCGGTGTAAAAATGTTTGTGATCGGGCGACACCGCGAACATCGCGGCCAAGCCGCCCGAAATGTTGCCGAGTACCTGCTGCGTGTCTCCGTTTATCAGCACGATCGGAGTCAGCATTATCGAGCCTGCCAGCGGAGCCATCGTCGCGACCCAATGCGGCGAGGCGGGCGGCAATTGGAGGACGGTAACCTGTTCATTCGGCGGCATCTGCGCGAGCACGCCGGGCCCGCACCACGCGATCACGCCCGCCAGCAGCGCGGCGACAAGGGATCCCGACCGTTTAGCCATTCCAGTTCTCCTGCATCCTTTCTAAGATCGCTTCCTGGCGTTCCCATCGCTGCGAACGACCGGTCGCGTCCGACCTGGCGCTGCCAGACCTCCGAGGACCTCGGGACTCCTGCGGAGATATGATTATTACTCCGAGAGCACGAGTTTCACTTCGCGCCCGTCAGCCGCCACGCTGGCTGGCGTAACATTCTGCCGAAATTTTGCTGAACCTACCGAGTCGCTGTGCATCTGCTTCCCGGCGGCAATTGAGTTTTTCGACTCTCAAGCTTCGGCTCTCAAGCTTTCTATTCGGAAATGGCGCATTTTTCCAGTCCCGCGCGCCGATCCCTTTTGAGGGCCGTCTTGTCGGGAGGCTCATTTGTGAGGTTTGGAGCCGGCGGCGCCGCGCGCGAATTCGTGAGAAAGGGGCGCGGACCACGCAGGGCAAGGAACCGCCGCTCGACAAAGCGATAGTGCAGCGCGGCCGCGCCTATCGAACCGACCGTCAAGAGCCCCAGCACCGGAAGATAGCGGGAAGGTTCGATGTACTGCGCGGAGAAGCGGAGCTTAACTTCCAATCCGGCCAGCAACGGAGCGTGAATCAGATAGACGCCATACGAGATGCGCCCAACACCAACCAGCGGACGCGTCGCCAGCAGCCGGGCAATCCAGCACCGCGGCTGCAGGAAAATTGCGAGCAGCAGCGTGCTCGACACAATCGCCATCACCGTGTAACCGAAAGTCTCGATGCGCCATCGGTACTGCGTGACCCACGCAACGGTGCCGATCGTAGCGAGCAGCGCGAGCGACGGAAACAACGCGGTGGACTCCAGCCGCAGCCAGAGGCGTTCCAGACGCGACTCGCGCACCGCCAGCGCGAGCGCGCAGCCCACCAGGATCGCGTCGATTCGCGTATCGGTCGCGTAGTAGATCCTGAAAAAGGAGGCCCTCGAAGGGTCGGCGAGATGGCCGTGGTTCATCCACAGGTACCATCCGATTCGATACGCTGCGACCGTCGGGATCGCCACCAGCGATATGCGCAGGACGGTCCGCACACCCCAGCGTTTCATGACCGCGGACCACGACAGATAGAAGTGCTCCTCAACGCACAGCGACCAGAAATGGCTGACGCCCCAGGGCCAGATCGCCGTCGCCGCCATCCAGATGTTGAGCGTGTACGAGAGAAAGAGCGGCCACAGATCCGCCAGCCGGTAAAATCGATTTCCCGGCGCGATTCCAAACAGATGCGAGCCTGCGAGCACCAGCGCAATCGTCGACAGGTAAGCCGGCAGCAGTCGCAGCGTCCGCGCCCTATAGAAACGTCCCAGACTGACCGTCCCGCTGGCCTCGGCCTCGACCGCGAGGATCCACGTAATCAGGAATCCGCTCAGGATGAAAAACATGTCGACGCCATACCAGCCGCGGCTGCGTATGGCTTCAAGCCAGGGATGGCCGGTCGGCGGCGGCATATGAATGAAAAGCACGCCCGCGATGCAGACCGCGCGCAGACCGTCGAGGCTGGGTACGTAGTGATGCTCGCGTGCAATCATTGCGCTCCGAATCTCTCGCGCCGCGCTCGACCACGGATCGTCCAGTTGCGGCTCTTAGACTATAAGGTACCGCGGTCGGCTTCAGCCAACGCTCTCGGCTCGGCGGGCCGCGTAAAAACACGGCGCACGAGAGACCTCGTAGAGAATTGTGAGAAAGAGGGGCTTGAAGGAGGGTGGGCGGTGTTCTGTAAGAACCGACCGCCATCGTGTAGGATTTATCTACTCTTGCATGAGGTGCGAACCCGCAAGGCAACAGCGGAATAGTGTAGCGTCCGTCAGCTGAAACTCTGCGGTCTCTCGCGTCGCGCTCATCAGGTGGCGAGCTTTCACAGCCGTCCGGCTATCCAGATCGCGTGGCCCACCACGTTGATGCTATCGGCGGCTACGACCGTGGGCTCATAGGCGGCGTTGTCGCTGCGGATGATCAACTTGCCGTCGGGACGGCGCTGGATGCGCTTGATCGACAAATCCCCGCCCGCGCGCAGCACGTAAATGCCGTCATGGCGAAAGCGTGGATCGCGCAAATCGACCAGCACCAGGTCACCCTCGTCGATCGTCGGGGTCATCGAATCGCTTACCGCTTCGACCAGAATCAGACTCTTCGGATCGATACCGATACGGCGGCTCAGCCACTCGGTCTTGAGCGCCACATAGTCGACAATCTGGCGGCTCTGCACGGTCCCGCGACCGACCGGGCTGCGCACTGAATTGCGCGGCATATATACGTAGTCGCTGGATTCTGTATTTTGCGGATCACCCTTGGACGCTTCCTGTCCCGTCGCCAGCCACTCGATCGAGACTCGGGCGGCGCGCGCCAGATTGACCAAACTGATCATACTTGGCTGTCCGCGTCCGGAGACCCACTTATAGATAGCGTTGTCCGATACTCCTACGGCCCGCGCGAGATCGGCAACAGACCCGAACTGTTGCATGATCAAGCGCAGTCGCCGGCGGAACTCTTCCTCAGTCGCTCCTACTGTCGTTGACATTATCCTCCTACTGTGGGATAAATGCCCGTGGCTATGGCTAGTAAAATTACTCGCTGAGTCATTTTTATGGGCTATTTTAGTCGCCCATCCGGAATCCTGCCGACTGCGATCTCCGAACACATGTTAACCCGTGAGCGCTGCACTATCACGCCCTCTACTACTCGAACGCAAGCGGCGCACCGCACGCCATGGAGTTTCGATCCGCCGCCCGGATGCCCGAATACGCAATTAGCGTGCCCCGAGCCATCCAACAAGTGTTCGCTTCACGCGATTGGCGCTGATCACAGGAGGATTGATTGTCATGGAAGACCGGCCGGGTTGTATTTCGATTCCGGATGTCCAGCACGCCGTGGCGCGCGCGTTCTGCCTCAGCATCGGTGAGATGCTCTCGCGCAAGCGGCGCCATCGGCTGGCCGGGGCGCGCCAGGTGGCGATGTATCTCAGCCGCGAACTGGCGGGCGGCGGATGGACGGGGCGGCGGCGGCAGGCAGCTTCGTTTCCCCGTATCGGCTTGGCTTTCGCCCGCGATCACACGAGCGTCATCCATGCCTGCAACGTGGTGGCGCGCCGCCGCCTGGACGACGCCGACTTCGGCCGGCTGCTCGACCGGATCGCGCACGAGCTGACCACGGCGGCTCACAAATCCGCGCAAGCCGCCTGAGACCTCATGCGTTTTTCGAGATGGGTTTCCGAGTGGAGCGACACTGCGATGGCGGCGAGCGCCAATTATGCGGCGCGAACCCCAACGCGATGTGCTCGGTGCCGACTTCCGAGGTGTAACGCCAGTGTTTCAATGTTGAACATCTGCGCTTCAATACGAACCGCGTACGACCGGTCCTGGGCCGCGGTTGCAACGATCGAGGAGCAGCTAAATCAGAGGATCCTTTCGCACTGCTACAGGTGGGCGGATGAGAATGACGCTGGGCCGCAGGCGAATCGAAACCCGGACGGAGGTAAACATCCATGCTGGGGTTCATCGTCGAAATCATTGGAGAAGAGGCGGCCGCGAAGCTGATCGCCAGATTCGGAGGCACTCGCCTGTACGTCCCACATAGCCCGTGCGCCAACGACGCATTGGCGCGCGCGGTCGGCGAGGGCGCGGCGATGAAGCTTGCCCAGACCTTCGGCGGCGAGCGCGTGGAGTTGCCCAAGCCGCCGCCCCGGCGCACCCAAATCCTGGCCTTGCGCGCCGCGGGGCGCAGCGTAGAGGAGATCGCGCGCACGCTCAGCTGCACGCGCCGGCGCGTATTCCAGGTTCTGGCCGACGCGCGCCGCGCTATTTGTACCGACGCCGGTTCCTCTGACGCATAGCGGCGCGTGCGGCTCATCGGCCACGGATCGGATTTGCGCATGTAGATGTATCGCTTCGGCCGCCACGGTGATAAGCGTGCAAGACGCTGACGCGGGGCGACGCGGATTTTTCTCGGCCGGCTCGAACACAGGCCGGCGCAACGTCCGATAGCCCGGGTTTGTTCGGAGGGTCGCATGACGAGCCGCGAACGTCAGGGTTGGCTGATCGCCGGATGCCTCTTCCTCTCGCTGTTCCTGCTTTGGGGTTCGGGTTACAACACCGCGGGGCTTTTCATCGCACCACTGCTCAAGCAGTTCGGCTGGGGCCGCACTCAAGTGTCGATGCTGTTCGCGGTGCTCGCGCTGGCCTCGGGAGTCAGTTCGCCGCTGGCGGGAAAGCTTCTGGAACGAATCGAAGCGCGCACCATCATCGCAATCGGGGCGGTTCTCTCGGGCGTGGGGCTGGTCGCGGCGAGCCGCGCAAGTTCGTTCGCGCCGATGCTGGCCGCGTACACGACGCTCGGCCTGGGACTCGGCTTCTCGACCTTCGTACCCACCGCGCTGGTTATCTCCAACTGGTTCGGCGAGCGCCGCGGTATCGCGCTCGGGATCGTGATGGGCGGGCAGTCGCTCGGCGGGATGGTGATGGCGCCGCTGGTCGGCTATGCGATCGCGAAATGGGGATGGCGCGCCGGGGAGCTGGTGCTTGCGGCGCCGATGTTCGTAGTCGTCACGCCACTGGTGCTCGCGCTGGTGCGGAGTCATCCGCCCGAGGCTCACGCCAAGACGTGCCGAGATGCAGGCCGCGACGGCCGAGACCTCACGTGGCCGCGACCTCTTCGCGGACGTTCCGGGGCTGGAGGTGGCCGAGGCGCTGCGCACGCGGTCGTTCTGGATGATCGTGCTGGCGCAGTTTCTCTTTCCGCTGGCCGGCGTCGGCGCCTTCGTGCACATGGTGGCCTATCTTTCCGGGATCGGTTACCGAGATGCGGTCGCCGCGTTGGCGCTCAGCCTGGTGCTGTTGTTCGCGACGATCGGACAGCCGCTGATGGGCGTGGTGGCGGACCGTATCGGCGGCCGCCGCGCGCTCGCGCTGGCCTTCGGATTGCTCGCGCTCAGCCTGATACTGCTGCTGGCGGCGGGCCAAGCCACGATGCTGGGGATGTTCGTGCTGGTCTTCGGCCTGATCGTCGCGGGGCCGATCGTGCTGTCGCCGCTGGTGGTGGCCGAATCGCTCGGCGTCAAGCGCTACGGCTCGCTGATGGGACTGGTGGGATTTCCGTTCACGTTGGGTCTCGCGCTCGGGCCGCTGATCGCCGGCGCTATTTATGATCTCACCGCGAGTTATGCGCGCGCGTTCGAGATGTGCGCGGTGATTTCGATCCTGGGCGTAATCATTTCGCTGATGTGCGTGCCGTCAGAGTGGGAGAGGATTCCAATGGCCGCGGCCGCCGCCGCGCCGGTCGATGCGGCCGCGCCCGCGCGCGAGGTTTAGCAACCTTCGCGGCGCCTATCTAGTCTGGACACCCGACACGGAGTACCGATCGAACGTCTGGAAAGACCGCGTCCGGCGACTTTGGGGTGAGTCTCAATTGGGTGTTCTAATTGCATGTTCTAGCGGGTCGCCGGCGCTCGGGTACAGGTGGTCCTAAGTCTAAAGCCAGCCAACTCCTTTCGGAATTTCGCCCCTGGCGCGCACGCGAAGTACTACTCGGAGCAAGCCGATGAGAAAGTTGATCGAGGTTCTTAAAGAAGCGCGACGCAAACAGACGGCCGTCGGTCATTTTAATTTTTCTGAGCTGGTGGCCTTCAAGGCGGTGGTAGACGTCGCCCGTAAGCTTAAGGTTCCCGTAATGCTTGGAGTCTCGGAGGGCGAACGCGATTTCGTGGGCGTCCGGCAAGCCTCCGCACTGGTCGCAAGCGTGCGTGACGAGACCGGCCTGGAAATTTTCCTCAACGCCGATCACACTCATTCGATCGCGAGAGCGGAAGAGGCCGCCAGGGCAGGCTTCGACGAAATTATCTTTGACGGTTCGTCCATGCCGTTCAAGCAAAACGTCGAGCAGACCAAAAAAGCCGTCCAGGCAATTAAGTCAATCGATCCCACAATCGTGGTTGAAGGAGAGATTGGTTATATAGGTACCTCGTCCTCAATTCTCGAGAAGATCCCGGAAGGGCTCGGCGCGTTAACGACACCCGACGAAGCGCGCGAGTTCGTCGATGCGACCGGGGTCGATGTTCTGGCGCCTGCGGTGGGCAACATGCACGGTTTGCTTCAGAGCATGGTGGCCGGGACCGCGCAGAAGCGCCTGGACATCGGCCGCATTGAAGAGATCGCAAAAGCCGCCGGTGTCCTGATGACGCTGCATGGCGGCTCGGGCACCAACGACGGTGATTTTCAAAGGGCGATCAAAGCGGGCATCACGATCGTGCATGTCAACACCGAGTTAAGACTGGCCTGGCGGCGCGGAATGGAGGCGGCGCTAGGCGCCAGCCCGGGCGAGGTTGTGCCCTACAAGATTTTGCCGGCGGTGGTTCGAGGAGTGAGCGAGGTGGTGGAACAGCGCCTGCGGCTGTTCAATTTCCTTTAGAGAGATACGGATTCTTCTGATTCCGATGGCTGCGCTAGCTGCATCTCCCGATGCCGCGACCGTCGATGCCGCCGCGCCCGAACACTGGTTTCGCCTTTTACTTAAGTAGTAGTTTTAGCCTACGGCTGGCACACCGCATTCCACGTTATCAGCCTTGGGAATCTGAGCTCGCGAGGAAAAACAAGATGGAAGTCGAAAACGCTCTGTACCCCGTAACAGGTCAGATCGAGGTGCTCCGCAACGATTCGTCGCCCCAACCAATTGTCATGCTCAACCTCCTCAAATTCCGCGCCAAGGCGCAGTACTCCGATGGGCGTGAGACTGACCTTACAGGAGAGCAGGCCTTCGATATTTACATCGAGACAATGCGCAAGATCGTCGAGCGCGGTGGCGGCAAATTTCTCTTTGACAGCGCCGTCAAGTACCTTACGATTGGCGAAGTCGAGGGACTCTGGGACAGAGCGGCGCTCGTTCAATATCCTTCGGCGGCGGAATTCCTGAAGATTACGTCCTCCCCCGAGGCTGCCGCGATCCGGTCGCATCGTTCAGCGGGCCTTGAGGGCCAGCTTCTGATCTGCGTCTCGCAGCGATAGCACTTCGAGGCCTTGCGCAAGTGATGGCCCGAAGTTTTTGCCGATCGCGGCGTGATACGCCGGGGATCGATAATCAGAGCCGCGCCACGCTGGACCATAAGCTTCCCCTTGGGTGAGACAGACTGGAAGTAGAACTTTCTGGCAGGATTTGGCCGGCGGTGGTTCAAAGCGTGAGCGAGGTGGTGGAACAGCGCCTGCGGCTGTTCAATTTCCTTTAGAGAGATACGGATTCTTCTGATTCCGATGGCTGCGATAGCTGCATCTCCCGATGCCACGACCGTCGATGCCGCCGCGCCCGAATACTAGTTTCGCCTTTTTCACCGACCCGCGCCGCCGCCTCCGATGTCGCGGTTTTTTCCGGGCGTTGGGTACTCGCGCGAGGCGTCTGCGAGCTAATTGAGAAAGTTTCAATTGAGTGAAGTACACACACTCCCGAAACCCCCTGTGTGGCAACCGCCTTTGAAAATGTCAGGGTTCTGGCGCTCGTTGTGGCGAAACGCAAACTCGTTCAGATAGAGCGGCAAGTAATCCTTGCTGACGTTGTGGAACGTGCCGATCACGCCCCGCTTTAGCAGGCTCCAAAAGCCCTCGATATTGTTCGTGTGGACCTCGCCGCGCACGTATTCAAGAGCTTTGTGATCGACCGTCTGATGCGGAAACTCTGGCGCTAGCCGCTGGTAGCCCGCGCCTTCATCCGTCGCGACCAAGGTGACTTTGCTGTCTACGGTCTGGCGCACAAATCGCGTCATGGTCGCGGTCGAAGTGTTCTCGATAACCTTCGCCACGACGTTGCCCTTACGCGAGATTGCGCCGATGACGGTAGTCTTACCGACTGCGCCGCGTCCCTTTAGCTCGAACCTTTTGCTCAAAGGGCGGTTCGCGTTGATCCCCAACGTAGGTTTCGTCGATTTCGACTTTGCCGGTTAGCTTCCTAAACTCTTCGTTCTTCATCGCAGCGCGAAGCCGATGACACATGAACCACGCAGTTCGGTAAGAATCGCCGCTGCCGATCTGGCGATGGATTTGCAGCGCGCTTGATCCCCTTCTTGCTCTGGCACATTAGATAGCCGACCTCGAACCATGTGCGGAGCGGATATTTCGTATTCTCGAAAACCGTACCCGTCGTGACGGAGAATCGATAGCCGTTCTTCGCACACTGACGGCACTGCCAATGCCAAGGGCGCTTGGCTAGCTCCGCAACCTTTTTGTTGTCGCAGCGCGGGCAGCGCACGCCGTCAGGCCAGCGCGAAGCCTTAATGAACGCCTTGCAATCGTCTTCGGTTTTGAACCGCTCGCGGACCTGCGCAAGCGTCATGCTCGGCTTCGTGGTCAGCGGCTTTCCGGCTTCAACTTTCGTGTCCATGAGATCTTAGCGCGAATTTCGGGCTGTGTCAACTGCAACATAATCGCCAAATATTTCACTGGCCCTGGTCCGCCGCTCCACTACCGCTGTTCCCTGCCTTGCACGCTGAAAGCTCAGTCTTTAGCTATTTTGCACACGCTTAGGGGTGAAATATTTCACCCTTATGCGAATCGCGCGGGGCTGCGAGAATCCGTCCGCGATGGATCTCCGAGGCAGCACGCAGACCCAAAAACCAAACAACTATCCGCCGGCCTTCGAGCGCGCGGTCGCCCGCCTGCTCGGCGACGAAGGCGGTTACGTCGACAATCCCGCCGACCCCGGCGGCGAAACCAAATTCGGAATCACCAGGCGCGAATATCCCGACGTCGACATCGCGGCGCTGACGCGGGCCGAGGCGGTCGCGATTTACTACCGCGATTGGTGGCAGCGGTACAGCTATAGCGAATTGCCCGGGCCGATCGCGGCGAAGCTGTTCGACCTGGCGGTGAATATCGGCCCCGATCACGCGGTCCGCTGTCTCCAGCGCGCGCTCCGGGCATGTGGCCGCCGGGTTACGGAAGACGGGACGCTCGGCCGCGCGACGACTACGGCGGCGGCTGCGGCCGATCAGCTCGCGCTGATCGCGGCGCTGCGGGCCGAAGCGGCCGGCTACTATCGCGCGCTGGCGGCGCTCGAGCGCGGACGGCGGGCTGGCGGCGACCGGGAGTTCCTTACTGGATGGTTGAATCGAGCATACGAGTGACGGGCGGGAATCAATGCGGCGATGCTCGACATGCCGAGCCGCGACAGCGGAGCGGCGCCACGGGTGTTGATGAAAGAGATGGCTGTCAAACAACAAGGCGACCAGCAGCGCACCAGCGCCGAGAGCGGAGCGCGCCGCGAGTGTCGATGAAAAAAGCCGCGACATCGGAGCGGCGACGGGAGTGTTGGTGAAAAAATGAATATCGATCCGGAAATGGCAGCAGGTTACGCGACGGTCGCGGTGGGCGGCTTTGCAGTGGGCGCGCTCGCCGGACGCTGGATGATGGCGGAGATGCGGGCGGCGCTAAGTGCGGTGCAGCTGCGGCTCTCGACGCTCGAACAGAAGGTGATCGGCTCCGGCGCGTCCTCGAGTTCGACCGCCGCGCCCAACACCAATCACTCGACCGGGCCGGTCCAGGTAGCGGCGGCGACCGTGCAGCCGGCCGTCGCGCCCGCCGCGATCGCGCCGACCGCGCCGACCGCGGCCACGGCGGCGGCGGCGCAGGCGGCCGCGCTGGAGCATCATGCGGCCGCGGTCGAAAGGCTGGCAGCCGCGGTCGATAAGCATGCGCAAGCGGTCGACGATCACGGTGCGGCCACGGTGGCCGCGGCGGTCGAGATCGGATCGCATCCGGCGGCGGTTAGCTCTCCTGCCGTGACCGCGGCAACCTTTGCGACTCCATTGCACGCGGCCGGCGTGGCGATGGGCGCGAGCGTGGCGCCGGTGGCTGCGGCTGCTATCGCTACCGCGCCCCAGAGCTGAGCCAGGACGCGCGCGGCGGCGGGGAGGACAAGGCGATGCTTCCTTTGTTGGCGGGTCAGTTATGGAAGCCGGCGGCAGTGGCGCTGCTGATCGCGGCGGTGCTCGGTTACCGCGCGCTGCTGGTGCATCAGCGCGACGCCGCGCGCGCCGAGGTTACCCATCTGAGCGCCTCGCTGGCCGACGCCGAAGCCAGCAACACGGCGCTGCAGAGCGCGATCGCGACCCAGAACTCGGCGGTGGCGAAGTTGCGAACGCAACTCGATCAAAGCGCGCGGGACGCGGCGGCGCGCGAGGCGCCGCCGCCGCGAAAGGGGTGGCGGTGATGCGCACGGCGACGAGCGGCGCGCAGGCGCTCGAGCGCGCACGGATCGACACCGGCTGCGCGGCGGCGATCCGATGGGGCAACGCGCAGGCGACGGAGCTCGGCCGATGGTAATTCTTGAGCGCCGCTATGCGAGGAAGCGCCAAAGCACAATCGTCGTGCTTCGTCGCCTCGTGCTTCGTCGCCTCGCGCTTCGTCGCTCGACCCCCACCCCAACCCTCCCCCAAGACACGGGGGAGGGAGTCAAAGGCACCTTGCGTCCGAACCCCACCTCTTTGGACAAGAGAGCTTTGCATAACCGGCAGGCCCCTTCTGGTCCCCTCTCCTTGTCCAAGGAGAGGGTTAGGGAGAGGTCCCACGGTCGACTTTTGCAACCCGCTCGAAACGACTGTGGCACAACGGAATTCAGACTGACCTCTGCCACCGCTCGAGGGCAAAAAGGAAAAATCGCAGGGAGCGAAGCAGCAATGCGATTGTCGGTGGAAAAGGCGCCAGTTCGGGCCGCGCAAAAAGCCGCGACTTCGGAGCAGAGCCGGGAGTGTTAGTGAAAAAAGCTTTCGGCGCGATGGCCGCGCTTGTCTTCGGATTCGTGGTCGCCGGATGCGCTGCGGGAGCCCCAGCCGCACCGACGGTGCGACCACTGATAGTGCAGGTGCCGGTGCTGCATGAAACGCCATGTCCGGCGCCGGCCCTTGCCGACCCCGCATTGCCGATCGCCGGGCTCGTGCCGGCGTCACCGCCAGCCGACACGATGCGCGCGTATGCGGCCGCAGTGGCGATCCTGAAAGGTGCCGTGCGCGAGCGCGACGCGGTGCTTGCGGGATGCGCGCGCGTCCCCGGTAGTACTGCGGCGGCGACGCCGGCGCCGCGGTCGCAAGTGGAGCAGATGCAATGAAGTTTGTGAGTGACTGTCTGACCGGCAAGGACAACCTGACCTACGACGCGGGAAGGGTGATCGGCGTGTTGGGGGCGCTGATGTACGTGCTGTTCTGGGTAGTGCAGGTGGTGGCGACCTGGCGCTTCACGCCCGGCGACGCGGACGCCTATGGGCGCGGGCTCGGGATGGTGTTGCTGGCGATGGCGGGGGCGCTGGCACTGAAGTCGCGCACGGAGCCCGAACGCTAATGATGAGTTGGGACGCGCTGGGGGCGATGGCGGCGGCGCTGATGGCTTTCATCGCACTGAATGCGGGAACGCTGCGCTGGCTCTTCGAGCGGCATGAAAGCACCACCGCGGAGCAGATGGCCTCGCTCAAGCGCGAGGGCAGCGACTTTTCGCACGAGGTCGAGCGCGAAGTGATGAAGCTCAAGGCGCAGTTGCCGCTGGAGTACGTGCGGCGCGAGGACTGGATTCGTTTTTCGAGCACGCTCGACGCCAAGCTGGACGCGATGCGGGCCGAATTGCGGGCCGAGATAACCGAACTGAAGGAGCGGGTCGCCGAGCGAATCCAGGCGCAGTAGCGGCGCGCTACGCGGCGGCGACTATCGCGACGCGGCCGGTGCGGGCGAATTGATGTGACGACGCGGAGCGAGTGTGACGGTGAGACGGTGAGACGGGAAACGGTGAAAGAGATGGATGCGATGAACCTGGAGCAGAGGCAACGCGAGGAGGCCCGCTGGCGAATCCTGCGCGTGCTCGACGCCGGCCGCCCGATCGCGGTCTCCGAAAGTATCGTGTGGCGCGTGCTGGCCGACATCAAGCTCGCGATTACGCTCAATGCGCTGCGCCGCGAGCTTAGCTACCTGCGCGATCGCGGCCTGCTCGAAATCGAGGGCGAGGACAACGAGACCTGGTACGCGCGGCTGACCGCGAGCGGGGTCGACGTGGTCGAGTACACCGCGTCGGTGCCGGCCGGAATCGCGCGCCCGCGCAAGTACTGGTGAGAATGGGGATGGGAGTCATCCGGGCCAAAGCGAGGACTGCCCCACGTCCCAACTTACTCTCCTTGTCCAAGAGAGCTTTGCATAACTGGCAGGGTCCCTTCTGGTCCCTCTCCTTGTCCAAGGAGAGGGTCAGGGAGAGGTCCTGCGATCGACTCTTACAACCCGCTCGAAGCGCCTCTGGCACAACTGAATGCAGACTGACCTCTCCCGCCGCTCGCGAGGCGCGCGGCGACCTCTCCTTGGTCAAGGAGAGGTTGGAAAAAGCGCTGCGCGCCGAATCTCGCAAAGCTCTCTTGTCCAAGGAGCGTGGCGCAACTCGGGCGGAGAGTTTTTTCGACCCTTCCGTTTTGATCCCATGGGTCATCCTGAGAGTTTGTGAATTCATTGTGAGAGTCTGCGAATCCGCTCGCGACTCCGCTCGCGGACATCGCTTCGCTCAGGATGACCCAAGCGGCGCGGATGCGAATGTTGCTGAAAAAGGCCCAGCGCCAGTGTCAGCAAAAAACCGCAACTTCGGAGGCGCGACGTGACTGTTGAAGCAGACGCATCCGCAGCCAGCCCGAAAAGGCCTACGTACAGCGGCAAGATAAAAAAGCTCCCCGTGGAACTGCGAACCGAATTCGAGCGGCGGCTGGTGGAAGGCCGCTTCTCGGATTATCGCGGGCTCTCGCGGTGGCTAAACGAAAACGGTTATTACATCAGTCCCACCTCACTCCATCGCCACGGCAAAGCATTGGAACACAGGCTCGAGGTACTCAAGCTAGCGACCTCGCAGGCACGCGCGGTGGTCGAAGCCGCGGGTGCGGCCGACGACACGGTAAACGAGGGCCTGATGCGCCTGGTGCAGGGCGATCTCTTTCGCGTGCTGGTCGAACTCAAGGAAGTCGATCCGCAGAAAGTCGACGTGAACGCGCTCGCGCGCAACGTCGCGTCGATCTGCCGCTCCTCGGTGCAGATGCGCCGGGCGGCCGAAGAGATGCGCAACGGGATCGGAAAGCGGGTGCTGGCAGCCGAGCGCAAGGTGGTCGCGGCCGCGCGCAGGGGCGTACGCGGCGGATTGTCGGCCGCGGCCGAGAAGCGGATCCGCGCGGCGCTGCTCGAAATAGCCGAGTTGCCGGCGACGAGCGGCGGTACGCCGCCGCCAAGGCCGTTGGCGGAGAGCGCCGCCGCGAATCAGGAGTGGGTGAAAGCCGCAGACGAAGCAGCCGTGATCGATGAGGCGCGGAGCGACGCAGAATCGCGGGGCGAGGCGGAGCGACAGCAGGATCGCGGAGCGACAAATGACTAATTCGATCGCGCGGCTCCACCCCGAGACTACTCTTCTGTGCCCCTCTCCTTGTCCAAGGAGAGGGCTAGGGAGAGGTTTTCTGAGTTTTTTTGATTCAAAACTTCGGTCTGACCTCTCCCGCCGCAGCGCAAGGCTCGGCGGCGACCTCTCCTAGGATAAGGAGAGGTGAAGATTCGGAGCGGTGCCGAGATTGAAGCGACGAGGCCTTGCGGAGTGAGTAATGACTAATTCGATCGCGCCGCTCCTTTCCGAGCTCATCTGTGGGCCCTCGCCCGAGCTATCGGCGGAGTCAGGACGAGGAAGCGCAAAGAGCAGACCTCCGGCGCTTCCTCGCTCGACCCCCACCCCAACCCTCCCCCAAGACACGGGGGAGGGAGCCAGACGCGCGTCGCGAGGTTGGTGAAAAAAATGAACAGCAAGCGTACAAGCGCGCGGACCTACGGCGATTCGCCGTCAAAGGCGCGGTCGCGTAGCAACCTCGACGGCAAGGCCGACGGCACACCTGACGACCAGACTGGCCCCGAGGTCAAGGTCAAGGACGGGATCAAAAACAAGATTAAAGATCGGAACAAAGACAAGGTCATCGAGTTGGCCGGCGAGCAAAAAATCGCGCCGAGCATGATTCACACCGTCGCGCGCGACGTGCTCCTGCCCTACCAGGTGCGCTGGATCGCCGACGACGCCGCGGTCAAGGTCGCGGAGAAATCGCGGCGGGTGGGTATCACCTGGGCCGAGGCGGCGGACGCCGCGCTCAGCGCCGCGGCCACGGCCGGGATGGACACCTGGTATCTCGGCTACAACCGCGACATGGCGCGCGAGTTCGTCGAGACCGCGGCCGCGTGGGCGCGTCAGTTCAACAAGGCCGCGGCGGCGATCGAAGAGATCGTGCTCGAGGACGAGCGCCGCGACCTGCTCGCCTATCGCATCCGCTTTGCCTCCGGACACAAAATCGTCGCGCTCAGCTCACGCCCCTCCAACCTGCGCGGCAAACAGGGACGCGCCGTGATCGACGAGGCCGCCTTCCACGACAACCTCCCCGAACTGCTGAAGGCCGCGCTGGCTTTCACCATGTGGGGCGGCCTGGTGCGTGTGATCTCGACTCACAACGGCGCCGCAAATCCATTCAACGAGCTGGTCAACGATATCCGCGCCGGACGGCGGCCGTTCGCGCTCCATCGCGTGACGCTCGACGATGCGCTGGCCGAGGGACTGTACTATCGAATTTGCGAGAAGGCGGGCCGCCGCTTTAGCGCGGCGTCCGAGCGCGAGTGGCGCGCGCGAATATTCGCCGAGTACGGCGACGCGGCGGGCGAGGAGCTGCTGTGCGTGCCGCGCGCAAGTTCGGGCGCATTTTTGAGCTCGATGCTGGTCGAGAGCCGGATGCGCGCGGGAGTGCCGGTGTTGCGCTGGGAAGTGGCGGAGGAGTTCAGCGAACGTCCTGAGGAATATCGGGCGGGCGCGGCGCGCGAATGGTGCGAGCGCAACCTAGACCCGGCGCTTAAGCGGCTGGACAACCTGATGAGCTGTTTCGGCGAGGACTTCGGGCGCAACGGCGACTTGAGCGTTTTCTGGCCGCTGCAGATCGCGCCCAACCTGGTGCGGCGCACGCCGTTCGTGGTCGAGCTGCGGCGGGTGCCGTTTCGCCAGCAGGAACAGATTCTGTTCTATATCGTCGACCGGCTGCCGCGCCTAATCGGCGGCGCGCTGGACGCTCGCGGCAACGGACAATACCTGGCCGAGATCGCGCGCCAGCGCTACGGCGCGCGAGTCGAACAGGTGATGCTCTCCGCGCAGTGGTACCGTGAGAACATGCCGCGCTACAAGGCGGCGTTCGAAGACGGCATGGTCGAATTGCCGCGCGATGCGGAAATTTTGGCCGACCATCGCGCGCTCGAAATCGAACACGGCTACGCGCACGTGTCCGAGCGGCGCGATCAGAAGGGACGCCATGGCGACGCGGCGATCGCCGGCGCGCTCGCCTACTACGCGAGCAGTATCCGGGCCCAGGAATCCGCATACACAGCGGCGCCGCGGCGCTCCGCTGCGATGAGCTTCGCGCGCGGCGCGCGCGATCCGTTCGGTCCGCCCGACGAGAGCGAAGCGCCGCCGCTGACAGTGCGCGGCAGCCGCGCGCGGGCGTGGGCGGGAATGTGAGAATGCATGGAAACTCCTCCGTCGCTGATTTTGAATGTCGCGGCGCTTAACCTCTCCTTGGACAAGGGAGAGGTCGCCGCGAGCCTCGCGAGCGGCGGGAGAGGTCAGCCCGAATTCCACTGCGCCACAGATGCTTCGAGCAGATGGCGAAACTCAAACATTGCACCTCTCCCTCGCCCTCTCCTTGGACAAGGAAAGGGAATCTGCAGGTTTCGCAACAAGGTGAAAAAACATGACGTTGTATGACGCATACGGGCGCGAGGTCGACACCGCACAACTGCGCGAAGAGCAGGCCGCCCCCACCATGGCCGGCGTGCGCAACATCTACTCGATGATGCATCCGTCGGCCGGGCTGACGCCCGAGAAACTGATCGCGATCCAGCGCGAGGCCGAAGCCGGCGATCCTTATCTCTATCTCGAACTGGCCGAGGAGATGGAGGAAAAGGACCTGCACTACCTGGCCGTGATCGGCACCCGCAAACAGGCGGTCGCAGGCGCCGAACTGATCGTCACGCCGGCCTCGGAAGCGGCCGAGGACCAGCGCGCGGCGGACCTGGTGCGCGACTTCGTCGGCGGTGGCGCGCTCGACCTCGAGAGCGTGCTGTACGACATCCTCGACGCTATCGGCAAGGGCTTCTCGGCGACCGAGATTATCTGGGACACGGCCGGGCGCGAGTGGATCCCCAAGCGGCTGGTCTGGCGCGATCCGCGCTGGTTCATATTCGACTGGATCTCGGGCGAGGAACTGCTGGTGCGCACGCTTCGCGCCGAAGGGCCGCTCGCACCGGCCGACGCCGCACCGGTCGCGTCGGCGAAGATGTATCGACCGAACGCGGCGCATTATCGCTCGCGATGGTCGGCCGGCAGCGTCAGTGGCAGCGACGCTCGTATCGGGATCCAGCCCCTCACCGCGCCGCTGGCGCCGTACAAGTTTATCGTGCACGTGGCCAAGGCCAAGGCCGGCTTGCCGGTGCGCGGCGGACTCGCGCGGGCGGCGGGATGGGCTTATCTCTTCAAGAACTATGTGCTGAAGGACTGGGTCACGTTCGCGGAGATTTTTGGCCAGCCGCTCAGGCTCGGCAAATATAGCCCCGGGGCGACCGAGGCCGACAAGCAAGCACTGCTGAGCGCGGTCGCCAATATCGGCACCGACGCGGCCGCGATAATTCCCGAATCGATGCTGATCGAGTTCGTCGAGACTCGCGGAGCCGGCGGCGCCGAAGTTTACGAGCGCTTTTGCGAGTACCTGGACAAGCAGGTGAGCAAGGCGGTGCTCGGCCAGACGCTAACCACCGAGACGCCGCGCGAGGGCGGCGGCTCGCGGGCGGCGGCGCAGGTACACGACGCGGTACGCCGCGACATCATGGAGTCCGACGCGCGGCGCCTCGGCGCCACGCTGACGCGCGACCTGGTGCGGCCGATCGTCGATCTCAACCTGGGGCCGCAGCGCCGTTATCCGCAAATTGCCCTGGGATTGAGCGCCGACAACGACGTCAAGTTGTTCGCGGACATAGTGGCCGAGCTGGTCGACCGCGGCCTGCAGGTCGGCCAGAGCGCGGTACTGCAGCGGCTCGGGCTGCCGCATCCGGCAGCCGACGAGCCGCTGCTGGAGCCGGCCGCGGCGGCAGGGCGACGCGCGTAGCGCGGCGCGTCCCCCCGCCGGAACCGCCAGCGTGCCCGAGGCGCGACACGGACGCGCTCGGAGCGCGTCCGTGTCGCGCCTCGGGGCGCTGAGGAGGGCGGCGCGGATGAGCCGGGGCGTGGTGCCCCGGGTCATCCGCGCCATGCGCGCTCACGCGCCATGCGCGCGAGCGCCGGCGAAGCTTCCTTGCAGCGCGGCGGCACTACGGCAGCGTTTTGATCGGGTTGCCGTCAGCCCCGTAGAAGGTCAGCGAAGGGGTGTTGTCGTTGCTCAGCACTATCGCTGCGCGTGTCTTGCCATCGGGATCGAGCAGCGCGAAGCCCGGTGATCCGGCCTCCGTGATATCCAAGCCCATGCGGGCGCCCTTTTCATCGTAGAGCCGCAGCGTCGGTTGGCCGCCGATCGCGACGTCGAAGGTGGCGCGCAGATGCTGCAGGCGATCGAGCAACGCGAGGCCTGCGCGGCCTTCGCCGGTAACCCCGAGCGCGGCCTGCGATATTCCGGTACTGGAATAAAAGCGGGCGCGCGCCGTGCCCTTCAAATCCACGCCAATCGAAGCGCGCTCGGTCCTGCCGGTCGGTCCGTAGAATTCCAGCAGCGGCTGTCCGCGCACTATCGCGAGTTCGGCCCGCTTGATGCCCATATCGTCGACGAGAATAAACTGCCCGGCTTCGATCGCCCGCACGTGATGACGCGTTGCGGCCTCGGCAGCCGCACCTGGCCAAAGCCTGCCGGATAGGCCCGCGCCAGTCACTAGCGCGCCAACGACGCCGCCCACGATCCCCATGACAAGATTGTTCCAACGGTCCTTATTGATCATCTTTTGCCCCTTTTCGTGAAGGAAGGATTATCTGGCCCGGATGAACACCCGCAAGGGGGGCAACCCAAAAGCCGCCTCCATCGTATAACTTCGGCATCTCGCGCGACATAAATCGATCGTGCGCGACATGAATCATGCGCGAACATGAAACATTAAGGATGCGCCATAAAGCCAGCGGCGGGCCGTCGGCACGATCGAGCAGGGGCAGTCGCGGTACCAATAAGCAGGAGGAGGGAGGCGCCCGCCGCCGCGCGTCGGGGGGCGCGCGGCGGCGGGTTGGGGTCGTGGCGCGGCCGGGGTCAGCGAACCACGCCACTGGGGGTAAAGGACGGAGTTACGGGGGCGGGGAAGCGATATTTTCAGCGCGTGCGAGCGTCATCGACGGCCGCCTTTGGCGGTCCCGATCACCTCGCCGTTCCACCGAACAGACCGCCGGTAGGCCGGGCGATGCGCCGCAGCCCCAGCATCGGTGCGCAGGGCCTTGCGCTGATCGGTGTCGCACTTTTGCCTTGGTTCCTGATGCTTTTCGCGTTCTTCGCATTTCGGCGATGCCTCACTCTGAAGCATCTTGAATCACATCTAAACATCTTTCAGCATCTAGTGCAACTACTAGAGATGGTAAAACGATAAATATTCCTCATTGTCCCTGTAAAACGCTTGATAATTCCTTTGCAGGGTTTTTAGATGCCCGCAAAGCTTTGTCGTTTGAGGTCTCCAATGTTCCTTCTTTGATAACCCTGCGCTTCACAGCGAGGGTTCCGTCACACGTTGCGGGCGTGTATCTCCGGGAAGTTAGAGTTTCGAGTGGGCTCAGATAAATGAAAATTCGACCTTTTTTGGATGTCGTGCTGGTGGGTGGCATTTTGGTCTTTCCGGGATCGCTTTCCACTGCCCGCGCCACGCTGGGCGAGACAGCCGCGTCGATCGACACCGATGCAGCTCAATTGAACGCGACTGCTGGCGGGATCTCTGCGCAGGCGCCCTCTGGAGTGCCGTCGCAGAACGCCCCCGCGTCGGGCAATTTCAGCGTCGAGCAGCTCACCACTCCGAACGGCACCGTGGTGAGCGAATATGTCGGCCAAAGCGGGACGGTGTTTGCGGTTACCTGGCGCGGACCGAAGCCGCCCAATGTCGCGACGCTGCTCGGGACGTATTTCAAACAATATAGCGACGCGGCCAACGCCGGCGCGCCGAGTCCGCTCGGACTTCATGCGTCGTCGGTGCACGCGACCGACGTGACGGTTGAGACTGCGGGCCATATGGGCTTCATGTGGGGGCGGGCTTATCTTCCCGCCGGACTGCCCGCGGGCGTCAGTCCATCGGAGATCAAATGAGGCTGCGCAGCGGGAGAGCTTTCGTGGCGATCGCGGCGGTGCTGGCTGTGCTGGGAGCTGCGCCTCCGGCTTTCGCGGCTGCCAGCAACATGATGAACGCCAACGTCAATCATGGACTAACCGGCAATGGCGTCGACCAGCTCTTCGGCGCGATCAAAGTATGCGTGCCCGGCAGCACGACCCAGTGCCAGATAATCAGTGGCCTGCTGCTCGATACTGGATCGTTCGGGCTGAGAATTTTTGCGCAGGCGCTTAACATCCATCTCCCGGTACAAACGTCGGGGACCGACAGGATCGCCGAATGCGCGTTTTTCGGCTCACTGACCACCTGGGGACGGGTCGCGACGGCCGACGTGACGCTCGCCGGCGAACCGACGATTCCAAGTCTGCCGGTGCAGATCATCAATCCCGACTTCCCATTCGCCGGCAGCGGGGTAGCGAACTGCTCGGCGGCGAGCGGCGCGCAGATAGCGCGGAGCCCGCAACAACTGAACTTCAACGGCATCCTCGGCGTGGGCCTGATGCAATATGACGGCAGCTTCACCAACTACTACACATGCAGTACGACAGGCTGCACGCTGGCCTCGCAACCACTCGCCGACCAGGTGCAAAACCCGGTCGCGCTGCTGCCGGTCGATAACAACGGCGTGCTTTTGAATTTCCCGCTGCCGCCGGTTAGCGGCGCCGCGAAGCTAACGGGTCAATTGATCTTCGGAATCAACACCGAGGCCAATAACCAGATTCCTGACACCTTCAAGATTTATACGGCCGACGCCAATCTCAACTTCACGACCGTGTTCCGCGGCCGGCCGCTAACGGGTTTTATCGATAGCGGCTCCAACGGCTTCTTCTATGATAATCCCGCTCTGCCGAAATGCTCCGGGTCGGTATGGTACTGCCCGGGCGCGCTGACCGGCCAACAAGCAACCAACACCGGTTTTGATGGGCTCGCCAAGGGTCAGGTCAATTTCGATATCACCAACGCAAACAATCTGTTCGCGACCGACAATGCGGCCTTTTTCGACTTGGGCGCAAACGCCGCCGGTTCGGACATGTTCGATTGGGGACTGCCGTTTTTTCTCGGCCGCAAGGTATTCGTCGGAATCGAGGGGAAGAGCATCTCCGGAGTCAGTCAGTCGACGCCTCTGTGGGCCTATAAATAAGCGGCGCGCAACCGGCCCCAAGGAGACGGGAGTGTCCTAATTAGGGCGATAATATACTTGACTGGACCACGCTCGTTTGCTAGATTGTGTGTAGACGCCGCAAACTCTTCAAGACGCGATCCTCTACTTCAACGACTTCAATAACTGTCAGCGCACAATGATCGACTTGCGCTGGCCGGACGGCAAGGTCCGGTGTCCATATTGCAAGTCGGAAAAGGTTGTGTACCTACCGAGTGGACGAGTCTGGAGTGCTACACAAAGCACCCGCGCCGGAAGTTCTCGCTCAAGGTCGGAACCATCTTCGAGGATTCGCCTATCGGTCTCGACAAGTGGTTCACCGCTATAGGGAAGCGTTCACACAAACGGGATCGAAAACTTTTGGTCCCTGCTCAAGCGTGGCCTGAAAGGAACCTACGTCAGCGTCGAGCCGTTCCACCTATTCCGGTATCTGGACGAACAGGCATTCGGCTATAGTAACCGTAAGACTGTGGACGCGATCCGTTTCCGCGAAACGCTGAGCAACGTAACCGGACGCCGCCTGACATACAAAGAGCTAACCGGCAAGCTAGATAAGCCGGGGTCCCTTTTATAGACGGCGACGAGGACGGGGCGGGCGTGGTAAACTTCGGCTCGTGAAGGACTCGAAAGAATCCAAGGAATTATCGCCTTACGAGCGTTTCCGCGAGTTCGCGCGCCGGATCGTGGCCGTGCCAAAGTCGGAAATCGACGAGCAGCAAGTATCAGCACGAGCGTGCCGAAAAGAAAGAGTTGCGTACCTCGGCAAAGAGGCGCTAGGCTATAAACGCGCCGAAGCAAATCCGCACTGAGCATCACCGTCCTCTGCCCGGCCAGGGGCGGTAAATGCTTGAAGCGCCGCCAATGCTCGTAACATTGGCGGCGTCGTTTTTATACATTGGAAGGTTTTTCTCTAAACTGGACAACCTTGCCCGGTACAGTGTTCGAGACACTGGCTAAAGTGCGCTGCCGGTCTTTTAATTGGACGACTGCGGCTCGAACCGGATCGGCGCTCTGTGTCAGATAACCCTTGGGTAGGCACAAAAGTGCTTCGACATCATCTTGTCCTGCGAATCCCTGTTCAAGCAAATCTGACTTCGTAGAACTCTCTCGTTGAACAAGAGCTCAACGGCATTTTTGCAAACCTTGGGTTCTTCGATCTCCAACTGATCATCGAACGGCTCGTGTGTTCGCCACCCCTTACGAGCAAGCAATATCCACAGTCGTCTCACTTCGGACTCAGAGACAAAACCCAAATGTTCGGCCCGCTTTATCATCGCGCCGATCGCAACCTTCCACTTAGGCTTTAGATGATAAAAAGACTCCAATGTTGGCGCGCGCATGTCTCTGGCAAACGCACGTGGTGGCAACAAAAATGCACCAGCGAAGTAATTTGCCTGCTCTTCACGAGTATGGTGGTCAATTTCGCTCGCGCCATCTATACGTGAGTGCAGAATTACGTGTCCGAGTTCGTGCGCTGCGCTAAGGCGGCCTCTAACAGCGGACGCCTTTTCGGAACCTAGAAACACATAAGGCGTATCGCTTATTTCATCCCATTCTGAAAAGGAATCAAGCGTGTCGGCTCCCAGCCGATCTCGCGTCGCTATCACTCCCTTGTTCTCAAGCAACCAGCAGCAATTGCTAATTGGAGCTTCGCCTAGTTGCCAAAATTCGCGAGTTCGCTGAGCCAATTCTTCAATGCGCTCGGGGGCTAGACCGCTAGATTTTTTGGCAAATCAAACTGTGGCACATCGGGCTTAGGAAACTTCACGAAGCCGCGAAGGTACTGAACGATCTCTTTCCACCATCCGTGACGAGTTTCAGCGCGCGTCCGCTGCGTTTTTGTAGCCGCGGCTTGCGAACGGTAAACATGTAGATCGTGATTTGACCGGCGGAGGACGCAAAAAAAACTGCGAAGGCAGACTAAGAACCTGCTCAATTCTTCGCATTACATCCGGACGCGGTGATGATTGCGCCCCGCTCTCGTACTGCGATACGGCGGCCTTTGTAACGCCAATGATTTCCGCCAAGGCCGTGACTGTAAGGCTGCGTGCTTCGCGACCCTGACGTAGGCGATCACCTATAAAGCCAGGGGTTCCATTCTTCACGATGCCTTTTTCCCACGCTTGATATTCTCAAGCAGCTCCGCTGTGGCTTCGCCGATAACAATTTCCTCATGGGCCTGTAACTTACGAAACAGCGACGCGTAAACGCGTAGCAGATCGACGCGATGGACGAACCCCCTGTACTCCCTGTCGGGAAATCCGATTTGGCAAAACCTCAAAGGCAATTCGGACAGCGCGGCATGAGAAGGCCCATGCGTAATAATCCCGTAGGTTAGATAGTCGGCAGCTTCTTGTTGCCTATCAAACAGGCGAAGTTGAAGACTGGCGAACCCTGCCTCGAAAAACTGCATGTCGAGGCAGGCACCATGATGCGTCGGCTGTCGATTCGGTAAGCACGAGTTTGTCGCCACAGGTAGCCTTGGCGTAGATCCGCCGCCTTTTTCTGTTGCAGTTGAAACATTGACCCGACCCCTGGAAGGATCTTCAGCTGCGTCTTCCAGATCTGCTCCACGAAAGCGTGCCGAATCTGAGGGAGTACATCGTGGGCTTCCTCTTTCATGAAAGTTGATGCGGTTAGCTCCGTTGCTGCCCCATAAGCTTGATAGATCGCGATGATGGATTGCTCAGCAACAGGCCCGTAGAAATGCTTTATGAGGACCGCATCGAGCGTTTCAGCAATTGATTTCAAATCCGCCCTCCGCCTCCCATAACTTAACATCAGCACGAGTTAAGTTATACGCAGATTCGAGCCAGTTTGTCAAGTTAAGGATGCACGGAGGGATTCGCCCGGCCTGCCACGTTGCAGGCACTTAACCAGATTGGTCCAGTCAAGTGTATTCTTGCCCTAATTAGGACACTACCAAAGAGACACATGCTCCTGGCCAGCGATCGCATTCAGGCGGGGCGTCTGGCGCCACAGGAAGCGCCAGACGTCGCCATTCTAATGAAATAGCATCAGGGTGTTGTTGCCGTCATTCACGAAATAGATGCTGGTGTTGCCGGGAGCGATCACGAAGCCGAACAGATCGCCGCCGCCATTAGCTATTAGTGAGACCGGCGCAAACTGAGCGCCGGCAGGCGTCGTCTCGATGATGTTGCCGTCGGCCCCGTTGACGGTCACGACATCGCCGTTGGGCGCAATCACCATTCCCAAGGGCTGGTTCAAGCCGCCGTTCGAGGTCACGTCCTTGCCGGAGAATGCCGTCGTCGTGCGGGTGAGCGCGTTCGGGATAGCGGCAATCCGGTTGCTGAGCGTATCTGCCACATATAGCTGGCCGGTTTGCGTACTGAATCCCAATCCGGTGGGGCCGATGATTAATGCCGCGCCATTGGCCTGCTCGGCAAAGCTCGAACCAATTATGGTGCTATCCACGAAGGTTGGAGGCCCATCTCCCTGCTGCGGGACCAACACCACCAGGCGTATCACCGTTCCGGCGTTGACGACCGGGCCATTACCTTGTGCGTTCACACCAGTGGTCACGCCACCGTTGAGCACGTTCGTGACGAAAAGCGTTGCGACGCCGCCTTGGTCGAAACTGGCCATATCCCACGGTCCATCTATATGCGCCGCCTTGCCCGCGACCGTCTCGACCACCTTACCCTTGGCGTTCAGCACGATTAGGCAGCCCGCGCCGGTGAAGGTGAGCGGTGTGGCGGTGCCGCTGGTGGGCAGACTGCCGACGATCACCCATCCGCGCTTCAGGACGGTCAGCGCGGTAGTCAATCCGACTCCGCCAGGGCATCCATGCAGCGTCGGGCTCAACTGCGCGAACAGAGTCTGCGCCCCACCCGGCGTAAGCTGAACGATCGTCGTACCCTGGCCCTGGGCATTTGCGGCGTTGTTGAAGTTGCTGACCAGGATGTTGCCGGCCACCAGCTTGCCTATAGTTCTGGGCACGACGGCGACACCATAGGGATTGACGTCGCCGTTGCCTGGCACGGTGCTCCCGACCGGACTGACGGTATGAAACGAGCTTATGAACTCACTCGCGCCTGCGTGTGCGGACCACACTGCCAGGACTAAAATTACTAAATTCAGGGCGGATAATTGCCGCCAACGAGCGTGAGTCTTCATAGTAAGTTCTCCCCTGAATAGCGGGCACTGCGCCCGGCGAAACATGGATCGCGCATCTTTGAAGTCGATCGAGTAAAACACGCGCTGGAACGGTTCTGTTCCCAGCGCCTTGTGCCGCGGAGCACCCAATGGAGGTCGTGGCCGGAGAACGGCGTGCTGTCGCTATTGATCTGCTGGAGCTATCGATCTGGCTGGCGTTGATCTGGCTAGCGTAGAGACCGCCTCACGATGAAACGGATCAGTCAAGCAGGTCATCCGGGAAGATGTGTCGGCGCGGACCAGTCCACGCTCTACTTTGCAGCCATGCGATGCCGAGCAAAGCCGAAACACATGTTCCGACAGCGAGCGGCAGCACATGCCATGTCAGGAGATGCAAGGGAGAATCGATAGGACATCCCAGACGGGTGGCGGCGAATGCGAATGAAAAAGCCGCCAGCCCGACCAATCCACCGGCCGTGCCTGCTACTAACGGTGCGCCTCGCCGTACGGCCCAAAACAGAACGAACCAAGGGAGGGCTGCGAGCAGCGTCTCGCAACCGACGCATTTGATACCCTTCTGCATGAATTGGTCGAGCCGCACTGGCGGTTGTGATTCACCCCAGACCAAGGCCACCGCGACCATCGCAAGCGTTGAAATCATCAAAAGTTCATTTCTGGTCGCCTCCCGGCCCGGTATCGCGCTTCTCAGAGCCAGCACGGCCGCCAGCGTACCCATCGAGAGGAGGGTCGAGAGTTCAAGTGCGTAGCGTAGATTTCCTAGCTGAGTTTCAAGATCGGGTCGCGGAGCAGTGAGGCCGACGAACGTCAGGATTGCCAGTTCGAGTGCCAGCCAAAGACTCAGTCTGGCGCTGACCGGCCACAGCCTTCTGGTCGAATCGAATTTGCCGACTACGCGATCGAGCATCGCATCGAGTCGCGGTCCGCTTGTTCCTTGCTCATCCACTCAAGCCGTTACTCCGTCAATGATTCCTTCAGGGATTTGTGCGCCCTATGTACTCGAACTTTCAACGTGCCCACGCTGGCGCCGGTGCGCGCGGACACTTCCGTCAACGAGAGGCCCTCGATCTTGGTCATGAAAAGCGCCTCGAGCTGGGATTGCGGAAGCTGGTAAACGGCCTGGCGGAGTTCGAGGCCTGCGCCAGGCTCGGCGATGCAGGCTTCTTGCGGCGCATTAGAAAATTTATCCCGCCAACCAGTGCGCGACCGATATCGCTTGTAATGATTCGCCGCTACGAATCGCGCAATCGCAAACATCCAGGGTTCCACAGGCCGGCCAGGTTCATAGGTGTGGCGGGATTCATAGATCGCCAGTAGCACCTCCTGGCAGACATCTTCAAGATCGTTGCTGTCGCCGACCCGGCGGCGCAGGAATCGGACGATCACGGGACCAATCTCAACCAGTAACGCGCGAAAAGCTTCTCGGTCACCCTCCTGAGCACGCTCCATCAGCCGAGACCATCCGCGATCGACTACGTTCTGCTCACATCTTCTGAACATAAGGAGCTTCCGCGCTTATTCCCGAGCGAGACAGCCGCTGAGCCATATCGCTGCTATCAATCCGCCGATGCGCAATTCGAACCTTCCGCGCCCGGCGCCTGATTCTGCCAAATACTTTGTTTTCGAGTCCGTGTAACCTTGGTCGCCCTTGACCGCAAGAACCTACTGAAAGCTGGAGCTCGCGATCGCGGGCCCTGGCTATCGATTACCAGAAACAACCACCCCGGAGAGGGAAAGGTTCCAATGCTCAGGACGTCTGCCCTCTTCCGAGGGGCTGCGACACGAGGTTTTTTATTCGCCGTCCTTCCGTTTACCGTCACCCTTGCGTTTACCGTGATGGCGATGCTGGTTTTTTTGAATGTAGCGATGGCACAGGACGGAACTGAACATGAAGATCTTCGCCAGCTCCGTCGGGAGATCGGAAAGCTTAAAAGCGACGAGGCGTCGCAGCTCCGCCGGATGCAAAGCGACGAAATAGTGATCCGGAAGCTCGAAAACCAACTAGGTATCGTGGAGTCGCGCGACCAGAAACTCAGCGGTGCCGCTCAGCAGTTGGAAGTCAGCAACTCCAAGCTCAAAAGCGAAACCACCGAACGTATTCAGCAACTGCAGGACCAGGTGGCGGCGCAAGATCCGACGAGGGATTTCAGCTCCGCGATGAGCCGCTATTTGGGAACGCATCAGTTCACGCTGGCCGGAGACGCGGCGGGCAGCTTCATCTACGACCGCAAGACCAGTCACAACACTTTTTCATTGACGTTCCAGCCAATCGCACTTTATCGGCTCAACGACTGGATTCTGTTTGAAGGTTCGATCGCAGCCAGTCTGCCTAATGGTTCGGCTGCGGATTTCGAACTTCCAGTCGCCACCGCTCAAATATTTCTGAACGATTACCTGGAAATAAACGCCGGCATTTTCGATCAACCATTCGGTGATTGGTATGAAGATCAAGGTCCTTTGTGGGTCAATCGCTTCATCACTGCGCCATTGCTCTATGGTGCGGAGGCTGTAGTTCCACCCACGGATATTGGCGTGCAGGCCCGTGGATCCTTTCAGTGGGGCGCGCTGGGTCAGGATTTCGACTATACGGCATGGGTGGCGAACGGTCCCAGCTTCGATTCCGCGTTGCCTACCCCGGTTGTTGGCCAGACGCTCAACCCTCAAAACAATATCGCGCTCAATACCAACGGCAGAGCCTTCGGCACTCGCATTCGAGTCTATCCACTTCCTTTGGATACCTCCTTTGGCCGTCTGGAATTAGGAGCGTCGACTTACGACGGGAAATGGCTCGGCTCACACTGGTTCAATTCGTGGGGCGTGGATTTCGCCTATCTAAGGAAGGATCTTCAGGCGCGGGGAGAGTTCGTCCAGACGTATAGACAAATGCCCGCTGGCTCGGGCGCCGACAACCGGCAGGGCTGGTATCTACAGGCTGGCTATTTCCTTCAGCATTTGCCGTCGCTTCATCTCGGCGAAGAGATGGACAATGCAGTTCATCGCCTGGAGTTATTGGCACGCTATTCGGGCGTGAATCAACGCGCGATTGTGTCAGATGAAGTATCGACGGTTCCAGGAATCGGATTCAGCGGTTCGCCGTCGGTGTTTTCTCCGCACGCACGTGAAGTGGCGCTGGGCGTCGATTACTGGATTGAGCCGTCGATCGTGTGGCAAAACGAGTTCGATTTCGAGTTGCCGCGCGCCGGCGGCACGATATTCACCTTTAATGGCGCGAACACTCCCACTGCCCGACCCGCTGGAGCCACTCCCAACGACCGCGCGTTCCTCACCCAGTTGGCGATTGGATTCTAAGTTCGGACGATATGCAGTCAGCCAGGCTAAAACAAATAGTCAGTTTTGTGATCGTGATTGCCGCTTTGTTCACGCTCGGGCCCAGCATCTTCGCGAGTGAACAACAGGCGGGACCGCAGCGGGAGCTTTTCGTCGAAGGCGCGCGGCTGTGGCCGGTCTATTGCGCTCAATGTCATAACGCCAGGCCGGGATCGCAATTCTCACCCGCTCAGTGGGACGCCATAACCATGCATATGCGTACACAATCCATTATGCCGGCCAAGGACATGCGAGCGATCAAGGAATTTCTGAAGCAGGCACGCTGATTCGACAGGCACCCTGACTCAAGACGACCAATAAACCAATTTGGAGGTAAGCTTATGAGAGGTTTTGACGCGCTCGGAAAATACTCAATCAGGATTCGCGGTCTTCTTTTATCTTCACGCCGGGCGATGTATTACACGGCGTTTACCGCGGTGATAATCTCGCTGACAATCTTGCTCGTGTTCAGCTTCAACGGGAGAGCGCTCAGCGCCGCGCCCGATCCAACGGTCGTTATCAAGATGCTCGATATGCCGGTGAGCTTTCAGCCGGCGCTCATCACGATCAAGGCTGGCGATACCGTCAAGTGGGAGAACGTCGGCAACTCGGTCCATCATGCGACCAGTGACCCGTCTTCAGCAATTATCGCTACTGACGTAACGAATCCGTCGGGTGCCAAGCCGTTCGACTCTCATTTTATACAGCCTGGAGAGAGTTATACTCACACGTTCACGGTACCTGGCACATACAAATACGTTTGTGCGGCGCATGAGATGTCCGGAATGTCCGGCGAAATAATGGTCAAGTAGCGCGGGAGAAAGTCACAAAATCAGGCCAGGCGGACCGATAGAGCGGGCCCGCGGGGGGAGGGCCGCCTCGGGGCATCGCCGTCCTGCCCCACTGCGCCGCCGCTGGCGCCTGTCGCGCTGGTCGCTTGCTACAGGGACTCAGCGTGTCCGCGCAGCATCTGGACGATTTCGTAATCCGAGTTTTTCATGCGAGCGGATCCAGTACTGCGCAGGCTGGTTGCGTACCCGGTGAACCGTCGGTGTTGAAATAGGTGGTGGTAGTGGGACAAGCGTGCCCTGAGCAACCCACAACCGTGTAACTATATGGCCCCGGTTTCAGGTCATTGTCTGAGTCATACCACAAGAAACCGAAGCCCTGCGCGTTAATGATATTGGCGGCAAGTTGAGGGTCGAACTCGGATTGACTATTAGCTGCCAAACCGACGGAGAACCCCTCAACATTGAAGCACGATTCACTGACGTTAACCGGGCTGTCGGGAAGACCGGGGGCTCCCGGCTGTGCGCCAGTGTCTTGCAAGACTCCAGTTATCTTTATGCGCGTCCCGATTGCTGCCGTAATTGGCAGCACTACGCAGCCCTGCGCGCTGCGGATGTACGTACGCTGCTCCGGGTTAACGAAAGTGCTTACCGTGACAACGTAAACGTCGCTGATATTGCCCAATTGGCACCTGGGGCTCTCACCACCGGAGATCATCAAAGCTGCGTTGGCCTCAGGCTTACAGCCAACGGTTGCCGATACCGCCATACAAGTTTGGGACTGTGCCCAAGCGCTACTGGTCGCAATTAGCAGCCCGAGGCCAATTAAGGCTGCGGTCAAGGTGGTTTTCATTCTGCTTCTCACTTGATGGTTATGGTGGTCGCGACCAGGGAATAAGAGGATCAACGTTCGTGCTTGATGTCCGCCAATTCGCGCTATTTGTTCCGCGTAGGGACGCTGCGGAGCTTCGATCGGACTTTGTAATCTAACTCTAGCTAAGATGATTTCATTCAAGCAATGATAATTCGACTCGGTAGAATGGACCGTCTGTAATGCTAGCCAGTGAACGGAAGGCATACGCACAGCGCGATCGAATCTGGTGTCTTGGCGTGCCTTCTATATTTTTTTCCTTCCTATCCAAGCCTTAGAGCCATAGGACCACGACATGTGGTCTCGGAAGCTGCGCACGAAAGCTCCACCCGACTCGCGCATCGTTCATCGATGATGTGGGGAAACCCAAGGAGTGCCAGTCAAAGAGCTAAAAAAACTGCCTCGCGGTAATGCCTGCGGGGGCGTCTCGACCCAGGGAGGTGGGGTGATTTGCCGTTATGTTTTGGTTAACTTGTGGTTATCGGGAGGTGACGAATCTGTCCACCACAAGGTCCACGACGTCGACGGTTGGGCGTCCACGCAGGCCCTCCGCCAGCCATATCGAGGGTCGGGGGAAGCTCGAGGATTTGCTGCGCGAGCGGATGCGAAAGTTCAGCTCGCTCCTGCTCGAGGTGCTCGCTGAGGACTCCGATGAAGCGGTCCACGATTTACGCGTCTGCAGCCGGCGCCTGCAGCAGGTAGTGGTCACCCTCGCTCCCGGGCCGACAGTTCCCCCGCAAGCCCGCACGCAAGCCCTCACGCAAGCCCTCACGATGGTCCGCGCTCTACGACGCGCCCGGCGATCGCTGGGGGGATGGCGCGACTGCGATGTCCTGATCGATCTGCTGGAGCGCAAGGCGCGAAGGATTCGAAATCCAGAGGAGAAGCGTGTCTGCGATATGGTCCGCGCGCTGGCGCTGAACAGGCGCACCCGCGAGATACGTCGCGCGCGGCGCAGGCTCGCGAACCGGAAGCTCTTCACGCTGGCGCATCGCGCCCAGAGGTTTATCGACGAGCTTGCGCCAAGTGGGCCGCGGGACGTCTCGGGAGTCGCCGCGGAAGTTTTGGCTCCGTCCGTGGCCGCGGGCCATGCCCAGTGGCGTCAGGCCCTGGCGCTCGCATGCGACGGCCTCGATGCCGCCAAGATTCACGACTTTCGCATACGGACGAAACAATTGCGCTATCGCATCGAGCTGGTGCGCGACCTGGGCGCGGATGACACGCAAGCGGCGCTCGGCTTGCTGAAGTCGCTGCAGGACGAGCTCGGCTCCTGGCATGATCGGGCGGAACTCTTTCGGCTGACCACCGAGGCGGTGGCGGAGCCCGAATTCCTGTTGAAGCATGCGCGGATAGTCGCGGCGCTGCTCCACAAATCGGATCGCGAGCAGGCACATTCGAGAGAACGGATAAGGCGGCTGCTGACGAGCACTAACCAGAATATCGGAACTTCAGCGCTCGACGATTGGGTAGCGGGGTATTGTCGAGCAAGGCCACCTCAAGCGCCGACGGAGGCTGAACCCCGCCCGAACGAGCAGGCTGTAAACGGTAACGGCTCTGCCCCGGCGCTCGACACGATCCAACCGCCGGCGGATCAGGAGATCGGTCAAAAGGCCCCGCCCGCTAATGAGGCTCAGACGCTTGCGGCTGAACCCATCGCGCATTTCATCAAGGTGATGAGCGGCCTGCCGAGCTGATCGATATCCCGAAAGCTTTTACGGAGACGCCTTAACTCTGCTGAAATCGGCGTGGAAAGCCGGAGATTAAGCGTCCACTGACCCGGCGATTGCGGGTGAGCCGGCTATTCATCGCCTCCATGCGTGGCGGCGTGATGTTTTGCCGCCTCTTTCGCATGATGAGTCGCCTGAACCTGGTGTCCATGCGCGGCGTGAGCGTGATGCCCTGCCGCTTCGTGATCGCCCGCCTCATGATGCTTGGCGGCTTCCGAGTGATGCCGCGCCGCATGTCCGTGGTGTTCGGCCGCCTTCTTGTGATGCTCCGCGCCCTCGTGCTGTGCCATTCCTGTCGTCTCCTTCGGGGTCATTTTTTAACGCTCGCTTTCAAAAGGTGGCGTGACGATGTTAACGGGGTATGGCTTTGCGGTTGAGGTCGCGTGATCTATCTGCAGGTGCGCTACTAACAGCGCGCCGGCTGTCTCGAAGCCCTTTGATGTCTCAATTGCGAGACAGCTTTCCGGGGAAACGTGCGATGGGGCCTTGAATAACTAATTGTAGCGTTTACTTACCCGCAGACTACCGAAGCATGCTGACGGTAATCCTGCCGAAGCACAAATCCCTCACGCGGAGAGCGAGAAAGTCTCGTTGAGACGCTGGCTCGTCTCTTGCGCATTAACTACTCGAGATCGTCCGAAATTCGGCCACACTTTGCCGAACGCCGGCAAACAATAGGTAATACAAGCCATCAAAGCACAAGATAGCTTCACAGGCCGTGCTGATTAGTTGACATGTCTAACCATCCATTACAGAGTCTTCAGTAGAGAAACGTTGCCATGACAAAACCTTACTCTACCGCCATATCCGCTTTCATCAGCTTTGCGTTGCTGCTGGTCGGAGCGCCTGCTCACGCGGCGCTGGGTGAAACCGCTGACTCGGTCACTGCCGACGCCGCGTCTTTCAAGGCGAGCGCCGTTCGGCAGGAATCGCGTTACGCGCCCAACGCACCCGCGCTCACGGCCTACACGGTCGAGCGGATGACCACCGCAATGGGAATCGCGGTCAACGAATACGTCGCCCCTGACGGAAGGATTTTCGCAGTGACCTGGCGTGGGCGCAGACCGCCCGATCTGTCGACCCTGCTCGGGTCGTACTTTGCGCAGTACCAGGACGCCGCCAACGCCGGCGGGCTGATGACCTACGGACTTCATCATGCGTCCGTTCGCGGGAGCGACGTGAAGGTGGAGACCGCCGGACATATGCGCGACATGTGGGGCCGCGCCTTGCTGCCGGTGATGCTGCCGCGGGGCGTCGAGCAGTCGGAGATCCAGTGATGCGCCGCCAGGGATTCAGGCTCGCAGCCGCGCTGATGGCGACACTGGCAATATGCGCCGTCCACGGTCTTTCTCGAAGCCCCGCGGGCGCAGCGGCGATGGAGGTGCCTGAGGCGGCAGCCACGGCTCAGCCCAACGTGCTGAAAACCAACGTTTGGGCCGGGATGTATGGGAATTACTTCAACGGTCCCTTCACCAGTGTGACGATTTGCCGCAGCGGAACGAGCAACTGCGAGACCATCAGCGGCATCATGGTCGACACCGGGTCTTTCGGGCTCAGGATTTTCGGGCAGGTCAATCATCTGGCCCTGACCACGGAGACCGCCTCCAATGGCCACGTGGTCGCGGAATGCGTGCAGTTCGGTACGATCTCGACCTGGGGCAGGGTAGCGTATGCCGACGTGAAGCTCGGCGGCGAGCCGGTCATCTCGAAGGTGCCGATTCAGATCATCAACCCGAGCTATTCGGTGATGCCGGCGGCGTGCAAGAACGGCCCGCCGGTGGCCCAGAGCCCCGCGCAAGTCGGCTATAACGGAATCCTTGGGGTGGGATTGTTCGGGGCCGATTGCGGCGGCGTCTGCGCGAAGCTGGGAGCGGAGAATCCCTCAATGTATTTCCAGTGCTCGGCCGGCGGCTGCGCAGTCACGCCGGTAGCCAACTCCGCACAGGTGCAGAATCCGGTCGCGCTGCTGCCCATCGACAACAACGGCGTCGTGATGAAACTGCCGAACATTCCGTTTATGGGCACGCCGCGGGTCACGGGCAATCTCGTGCTCGGGATCAACACGCGGCCCAACAACCAACTAAGTGGAGCATTTGTCTACAAGGCCGACGAGTCTGGCAATATCGGCACCACCTACAACAACGTTAGTATGGATGGCTTCATCGACACCGGCTCCAACGCGCTGTTCTTCGACAACGGAGCGATCCCGCAATGCGACCCGTCGCTGGCTGCGGGATTCTACTGTCCGTCGAACCTGCTGGTGCAGGGCGCGATAAATACCGGGCGGGCGGGCAGTGCGAGCGGATGGGTCTCTTTCAGCGTGTCCAATGCCCTCGGGCTGGCAGCGACCGGCAACAAGGCCTTCTACAACGTGGCCGGGGCTTTTGGCGGCGGCTTCTTCGACTTCGGGCTGCCGTTCTTCTTCGGCCGCAACGTGTACACGGGAATCGACGGGCGGACGACCCGGGGCGCCGGCGTGGGACCGTTTTTCGCCTACTGAGCGGCCACCGTTACAGGCGCATCCGCAGACGATCGATCATCCGCTTGAATAGTCCGCCGGGTGGGACCGCCGCGGTCGCCAGCATCGGGATCTTCGACTGGGGCTTGCTATCCACCATCAGCACCAACGCTCCGACCTGTTGGCCCTTGTGGATCGGCGCGACCAGGTATTTCGCGTCCAATGTGCCGGTTAGGGTGACCCTGCCCTCCTGTCCGTGCTCGACCGTGACGTACGGAACCTCTGCCGGCGCCACCGCGACCGTGTCAGCCGCGCCGCCATACACGGTCATTCGCTCGGGCAGTGCCTTATGCCAGTCGGGCCGCACGCTGGCAAAAGTCCGGAAGGCCCAATCGAGCAGCTTCTCGGTCTCGACCCGCCGTGCGGAGGCTGAAGGCGTCCCGAGCACTGCCGAGATCAGGTCCATCGCATCCGTATGCGCGCTCGCGACCAGATGGTAGCCGGCCTCCTCGACGTGGCCAGTCTTAAGTCCATTGACCCGCGCGTCGTAGAACAGCAGCGCGTTGAAATTGGGCTGATGAATCTTGTCGAAAGTGAAGTCCTTTGCGCCGGTGTATTTGACCGCGTCGGGAAAGCGCTGGGTTATCGCACGGCCAAGTTTCACCATATCGGAGGCGGTGGTGTACATCTCGGGCACCGGCAACCCGTCGGGATTCTCGAAGTGCGTCTCGTCCAGCCGGAGCTCCCTCGCCTGCTGATTCATCTGCTGCGTGAATGCGTCGGTCGAGCCCGCCAGGTACTCGGCCAGCGCGACCGCGGCGTCGTTGCCCGACGACACCATCAGGCCGAACAGCAGGTCGTTGACCGAGACTCGCTGCCCGACCTGCAGGAACATCCGCGACACCGTGCTGTCCATCGAGAGCCGCCACGCCTTCTCGCTCACCGTGACCATCGTGTCGGGCGTGATGCGCCCCTGGTGCAGAGCCTTGAGGGCCAGGTAAAAGGTCATCAGCTTCGCCAGGCTGGCGGGCTGGATTCTGTCGTGCTCGTTGTAGGCGTAGAGCGTCGCTCCCGAGCGCGCGTCGATCATCATCGCCTCCTTGGCGTTGAGCCCAAAGGGCGCCGGCCGATCGCCGAGCACGTGGATCTTGTCGAGCGGCACCGCGGAAACCTCCGCAGGCGCGCGCCGGATACGCCGGGCAGCGGCGGCGGGCGGCGCGCTCAGCGCGAGCATCGCCGCCACCAAAGCGATCGCAACTATCGTCAATCTGAATTGGAAATTGCCACACACGTCCATCGTCCGCCTCCCCCTGCCGCCGCCCTGGCGTACTCAAAGGTACGGTGTGACGCGATTGAGAATCAAGGCGAGCGGAGTTATTAACCATAGGCTGTTCCATTCGCCTCCGATTCCGACTAATTCATTGTAGCCATGGCTATCGATCTATCGGTCATCCTGCCGGTGATGGACGAGCGCGAGAACCTGCGCGCGCTGATTCCCCGGCTGGACGAAATCGCCGAGTACTTCCATCTCGAGTACGAGGTCATCGTAGTCGATGGGGGCTCCACGGACGGGACCCGCGAGATCGCCACCGAACTGGGCGCGCGGGTGGTGTCTGAACGACGGCGCGGCTACGCTGGGGCGCTGACCACCGGTTTTGCCGAGGCGCGCGGCGCGTACCTGTTGACGCTCGACGCCGACATGTCGCATGACCCGGCATTCGTGGCCAAGATGTGGCGGGCGCGCGAGCGCGCCGACATCGTCATCGCCTCGCGCTACGTGCGCGGCGGGGTCGCCTATACCGATCTGACCCGGCGCTTTTCGAGCTACGTGCTCAATGGATTTCTGCGCCGATTGCTGAGCGTCCCGATCGGCGACCTATCCAGTGGGTTTCGGCTGTACCGGCGCGCGGCGGTCGAAGGCCTCGAACTTACGAGCAACAACTTCGAGGTCCAGGAGGAAATCCTGGTCAAGGCGTGGGCCCAGGGCTTTAGCGTGACCGAGGTGCCGTTCACCTATTTTCCGCGCGAGGCTGGGCGCTCGCATGCGCGGATGCTGCGGTTCGGGCTGGACATCCTGCGTTCGTCGCTCGGGCTATGGCGGCTGCGCAACTCGATCGCGTCCGCTGACTACGACGAGCGCGGCTTCTACGGCTTCATCCCGCTGCAACGCTATTGGCAGCGCCGCCGCCACGCGATTACGGTCTCGTGGACGCGCAACGCCGGCCGCATTCTCGACGCCGGTTGCGGCTCTAGCATCATCATCCAGAGCCTCAACAACGCGGTCGGGATGGACTACAGCCAGAGCAAGGTGCGCTTTCTGCGCCGCTACGGAATACCGCTGGTGCGCGGCTCGGCCTTCGCGCTGCCGTTTCGTGACCGGAGTTTCGATTGCGTGATCAGCTCGCAAGTGATCGAGCACATACCGTACGACGAAGTGTTGTTCACCGAGATGAAGCGCGTACTGCGGCCCGGTGGGATGCTGGTAATCGGCACGCCCGACTACGCCACGATCGGATGGCGCACGATTGAGCCGCTCTATGGTCTGCTGCAGCCCGGCGGCTACAAGGACGAACACATCACGCACTACACCCGCACTCGCCTCGCCGAAATTCTCGAGCGTCACGGCTTCATCTACGAAGACACCGCCTACATCCTGAAGAGCGAGCTCATCATGCGCTTTCGCAAACCCGAAGCCGACGCGACGCCGGCGCGGGAACCCATGCGCGCCATTTCGGCCTGAAACAGCTCCAACCAGAAAAGATCTCCACTCCAGACGTCCCTCAGACGTCCTCTGGCGACGCGCGGGGCCAGGCGTTCTTCGGCATGGCATAGGATTTGCGCGAGTAGGAACGCCTTGCCCGAGAAGGCCACGACTCAGTAAAAAAGTCTTACCCGAGTGGAAACAATGACAGCGCAGGCGTCACGTTCTGCCGAAACTGGCAGAGAAAAAAGCTTCGAGAACAACGTGGGCGAGCAGGTTCGTCCGAGCAACAGAGAAAGGCTCATGCCTCGAACCGTGATCGACTGGCTCAATCAGCGGGCCTTCTCGAGCGGCGCGGCAAAAAAATTTTACGACCGCGCGTCGACTCTCCTCGAAGCCGAGAGCGTCATCCTGGACGAGCTGGCGCCGGAAATCAAAAACAGAAAGCTGCTGGACATCGGAATCGGCGGCGGACGCACCACGCCCTTCCTGCTGAAGATAAGCCCCGACTACACCGGCATCGATTACTCTCCCGTGTTGGTCGAGCGAGCTAGAAGCAGGTTACACCTGGAGTCCCTATACGTATGCGATGTGCGTGATATGAGCCGCTTCGCTGACTGCGCGTTTGACTTCGCCCTGTTCTCGTTCAATGGTCTCGATCACATCTCGCACCAGGATCGGTTGCAGGCTTTGCGCGAAATCCACCGGGTGCTTAGGCCGGATGGCATCTTCGCCTTCTCAAGCCACAATCGCGAATGGAAGAACGCGGGCAAGCCGCCCTGGAGATTCCACGATAAGAGTTGGACGCTGCCCTTTCTAAAGAGCTGTTTCTGGGCCCTGGTATTCCAGCCGCGTCACTGGCGGCTGCGACGCTTTGAGGTGTTTGAGAACGATTATGCGATCATGAACGATGGAGGCCTTTACTATTCGGTCTTCAGCTACTACTGCAGCATCCGGTCTCAGATGGCGCAACTCCAGGAACTCGCATTCCATGGCACACGCGCCTACGACATACATGGTAGGGTGGTAAACGAAGATCGAGATTCTCCGTGGCTGTACTATGTCGCTAGGAAAGCTTCCGGGCCAAACGCGCGCGGAGGAACCTCGGGCTGAGTCCCCGGAAGTGGGCTCATTCTTCGCTTTCGCCGAGGTCTGCCAGTCGCTCGGCCAGACCCAGAGCCGCCTCCAGATAGCCGCGATCGCGGCCGACTTTCTCGCCCGGCTGACACCCGCGGAGAGCGCGATCGCCGCGCGTTTCATGGTCGGCCGCGCGCTCGAGCAGGGCCGCGAGACGCGCCTCAACGTAAGCGGACGCGCCGTGTGGAAAATTGCCGCCGCGCTCGGCGGTGGCGAGGATCAGGGCGAAGACATCTTCACTGCCGCAGCCGACTTCGGCGAGGCGATCGAGATGGTGATGCGGCTTCGGCGCGACGAGCCGGAGCCGACGCTGACGCTCGCCGAGGTGAGCCGGACCTTTGAGGAAATTGCGGAGATTGAGGGACGCAGTTCGCGGCGGCTCAAGCTCGAGATGCTGAGCGGCCTGTTCGCCCGGATGACCGCGCTCGAGGCGAAGTACGCGGCCAAAGTGCTGATAGGCGAGATGCGCCATGGCCTGAGTGAGGGCCTGATGCTCGAGGCGCTGGCGAAGATGGGCGGGCGCCGGGTGGACGAAGTGCGCCGGATGCACATGCTCGAGGGCGACGTGGGACGGCTGGCGCAGTCCCTGCGCCAACCGTCCCACGTCGCGGTGGGCGGCGCCGGCGCGAGCGCCGGCGCCAGGCCGGGAAGCGCCGCTGGCGGGGCTGACGGCGAAACCGCCAGCCCCGCCAGCGGCGCGCCAGATGCGGCAGATGCGGCGGCGAGCGCGCGCGCGCCCGCCGCCGCATCTGCCGTCGCCCACGCGCGGGCACTGCGTCCGATGCTCGCGCAGCCGGCGCGCGCGGTCGCCGACGCGTTCGCGATTCTCGGCCCGCGCTTCGCCCTCGAACGCAAGATCGATGGCGCGCGCGTGCAGATCGATCACGCGCCGGGCGGCGTGCGAATCTTTTCACGCCGCCTCAACGAAATCACTCCTAGCCTGCCTGAGGTCGCCGAGGCGGCGAAGCGCCTGGGCGACCGCCACTCGATCCTCGACGGCGAAGTGATCGCGGTCGACCCGGAGGGACGCCCGCTCGCCTTTCAGGAAGTGATGCGCCGCTTCGGGCGCATCCGTGAAGTCGAGCGGCTGCGCCTCGAGCAGCCCGTGCGGCTGTTCGTATTCGACCTGCTCGCGCTCGACGGCGAGTTGTGGATCGATCGGCCATACGAAGATCGTTACGGCGAACTAGCCGGTCTCGCCGAGTCCGCCGGTTTTGCGCTCGCCGACCGAATCATCCCGGCTGATCTGGCGGAGGCCGAGAGCTTCTATGCGGCCGCTGTCGCCGCGGGTTACGAGGGCGTGATGGCCAAGGCGCTGGCGAGCCGCTACACGCCGGGCGCGCGCGGCCGGGGCTGGCTCAAGATCAAGCACGCGCACACGCTCGACCTCGTAATCGTCGCCGCCGACTGGGGCTACGGGCGCCGCCATGGATGGCTCTCGAACTATCATCTCGCGGCCCGCGATCCGGAACGCGGGGGCTTCGTCGAAGTCGGCAAGACGTTCAAGGGGCTGACCGACGATCAATTTGAGCAGATGACGGCGCGGCTGCTCGCGCTAAAGGCCGACGAAACGCGCAGCACCGTCTTCGTGCGGCCCGAAGTTGTGGTCGAAGTCGCCTTCAGCGATATCCAGCGCAGCCCGCAATACGAGAGCGGGATGGCGCTGCGCTTTGCACGCATCGTCCGCATCCGCGACGACAAGGCCGTCACCGAGGCCGACACGGTGGCCGCGATGGCCGAGGCGTTCGAGCGCCAAGTCGTGCGCCCCGCGTGAACGCCCGCTTCTTCTTGCCCTCGCTCCCTTCTGGGCGAGAGGGTAAGGGTGAAGAGGCAACTCGCTAGGATCGAATACTCGGCGCCGCGAGTGTTGGTGGAAAAATGATAATTCAAATTTACAGCATGACCTCGATCGCCGACGCCATCATGACCGCGGAAGCCGGCGCCCATATGGTCGGCGTAGTGGTCGCCGAGCCCGGAGTAGTCGCCGAGGGAATCGAAGCAGCCGTGGCGCGCGAAATTCTGGCCGCGGTGCGGCCGCGCGCCCGCGGCGTGGCGCTCTCGTTAAGCGACGATCGTGACGAAATTTGCGCGATGGTCGACGCGGTGCAGCCCGACGTCGTGCATATCGCCGCGCGCGAAATCGAGCCCGAGGACTGCGCATGGATTCGCAAGCGGGTCGCGCCGGTCGGGTTGCTCCGCGCGATCGCGGTGCGCGCCGGCGAGACGATTGCCGAGGCGGATGCTCATCGGGAGGCCGTCGATTACCTGATGCTCGATTCCGGCGCGAAGGGCACAACTGGCGAAACGCACGACTGGTCGGTAGCCCGCGCGGTCGCCGATCGCTCGCACATTCCGATAATTCTCGCGGGCGGACTCTCGGCGGACAACGTGGCGCAGGCGATTGCTGCGGTACGGCCGTGGGGCGTCGATTCATTCACGCATACCGACGTGCCGGGAATGCGCGGAAAGAAGGATCCGGCGCGCGTGCGCGCGTTCATCGCGGCGGCGCTCCGCGGTTTCGCGGATACGATCGAATCTCCCGAACGCCGGTAGCCTACACCACGAAGCCGAGTTCCTTGAGACGCGTGCGGGCTTCGTCGGCGTCGGCCGCATGCACCATCAGGCGCGCGGTTACCGCGGGGGTGCTGCCGAGCAGCCGCGAGGACTCGTCGTCGAAAATAAAGCTCTCGATTCCGCTGCCGTCGAGCAGGTCGTGAGCCATTTGCACCTGCGTCGAATCGACGCTGGAGAAGACTTCGGTCAGGTCGTCGGGACTAGTCTGTTCTGCCATGGTAAGAAGTCCTTGAGCCTCGCATTCGCGACGGGCGGCCAGATAGTCATTCGGGTGCGGGCGCCGACGCGATCCCTTTGATCCGATTGTACAGCACCGCGGCGGCGCCCACGATCAACAGTATGGCGATGGCACCGTCGAAGCGATGAAAGTACGGCCCGAGATGGTCCCAATGCTGTCCGAGCTTCATCCCGGCCCACGCCAGCGCTAAACACCAGATGTAAGAGCCCAACAGCGTATAGATCGTGAAAGGGACCAGGCGCATCCGCGCCACTCCCGCGGGCAGCGCGATAAAGGTGCGGACTACAGGGAGCAAACGGCTGATGAAAACCGCGAGCGAGCCCCAGCGATCGAAAAAGCGATCCGCGAGTTCGATTTCGTGCGGCGCGATCAGGATGTACCGTCCATATTTCAACAGCAGCCGGCGCCCGCCGCTCGCGCCCACGAAGTACGCCACGTACGAGCCCAGCAAACATCCTACCGCCCCGGCAATCGCGACCAGGTTGAGATCGAAGCGGCCGGTCGCCGCCAGATACCCCGCAAATGGCATCGTGACTTCCGACGGTAACGGCACGCAGGCGCTCTCGATCGCCATCAACAGCACGATTCCGCCGTATCCCATCGTCGAGATGGTCGCGATGATCAACGCGGAAAGCGACGTCATCAGTCGGTCAATCATCGTGACGTCTTTCCCGGTAGTTTCTGCCGAACAGAATTGTGCCGCTCTGTGATCGGCAACTGGCGGAGCGATTCATAGTCCGACAGCGTGCCACGCCGGGACGCGCGACGCCATATACCGTGACCCACACGGCCGCCCGTGCCTGGAACCGGGAAGCCCGTCGAACATGCGCGCGGCTGAATTCAAAATCGTTTGTTCACCTTTAGAAACACCTCGCTCGAACCGTCGGACATAGTGGACGTGGTGAGCGTCAGCCATCGCTTGAGAAAATATTCTATCGAAGCGACCTTGGAGGGCGTCTGGCTGCCGTTTGCGCCGAGGCTGGGCGAGAACGAAACGTAGGTATTTTCATTCAGGTAATGACCGAGTCCGACCGATTCCCCATTCACGTTTACGCCGAGCGATGCGAGACCCAATGATTCGGAGATCGCCTGACCCGCAGCCCCGGCCGCCATCGACGCCGCCTCTTGCTGTATTGTCGTTTTTTGTCCCTGCCCAAGCTGACTGGTCGTCGTACCGAAAAGGATTAGCGACAGGATGTCGGCTTGCTGAAGCTGGGGCTGGCTTTGCAGTTTGACTTCCGGCTTGGAGGCCGTGCCTGAGACAATCACATCTATCGTGTAATTAGATACCGCATACTGCGCGTCGACATTGAGCGATGGATCGATTTGGGTTCCGCCGGTGAAAAGAATCTGGCCGCTTGCGAGCGTAAAGCGTTTGCCATGAAACTGCAGCCATCCTCGGACGGTATCCACTTCGCCAACCACTCTAATCGGACCGCCTCGGCGCTTCTTGATATTCAAGTTACCATCCAGTTCCACCTGCGCGTTCTCATGACGGATCCAGGTGTTTCGATGGATATTGACTTTCACATCGATGGCCAGATTTTCGAACGTCGGAGTGTTGGGTTGCTGACCAGACGAAACTCCGCCGATAGTATCGGACCGCATTTGGCTGCTGACCGGCGAAATCCTTTGCCCGGGTCGAATGACAACGATCGTATTGTCCGGCGGGGGCACCGAGGATCCGCTCAAAAAATCCAGGTCTGGATGGATAGTCGTGTCGCCGACATCGATTTGTCCCTGGAGGAGCGGCGCGCCCAGGGTGCCGCTCGCATGAAGCTCTGCGTCGATTATCGCGTTGTACCGCGTGGTGGCGACCGCGGGCCATCGATGCGCCCTAACCGTCGCATCGATCGGACCGAGCGAGTAGTTTTCCCGAAGAGCGATGGAACCGTTGCCGCTAAGCGTTCCGTCACCGGCTTTCGCCGACAACTCGACCAGTTCGATACTGGTCGGCGAAACCATCAAGCGTACCTCAAGATCGGTGACCTTAACGCCAATCGGAACGATGTCACCCCCAGCTCCGGCAATAGCTATAGTGCCGTTTGCCGTGGGATGGAGCGGCGGCCCGCTTAGTTCCAGATCAGCCTGCAACAGGCCGGCGGCATTTCTCAGCGTGCGTGGCGCAATGCCAGCAAACGGTGAGAGGCGTATTCCGGCGCTGAACAGTCGCAACTGTTCGTTGCTACCGATCCTGGCGGCGAAACCGTGAGACCAGTCGAGGCTTACGGGAATGTCGCCGCTCAGCCTGAGCTGATGGCTCTGGTCCTGATGAAGCGTCAGATCGAGTGTCGCAGTCGATGGTTTGTAATTGGCGATCGCATTTACATTGCCCAACCGCTGCGAATTCATCTGCAAGCCGTTAGCGGCAATATTCGCGTCGATCGACGGCGCTGCCGAGGTTCCGCCTACCATGACGTCCGCGGAAAGATTGCCTGCGATTCGTTGCCCCCGAGCCATCAGCGGCTTCAACATCGCAAAGTCTATGGCGCGCGCGTGCAGTGCGACCTTCTGAGCGCCCGCGAATGCGATGTCCGCGTCCAGCGTGAGCTGTCGAAAGCCATTTTCGAGCGCGAAGTCGCTCACCGCGACGTGCCGCTTGTCTTTGGTAAACCGCGCCGGCTGCGTCAGGTGCCAAGCACCATCTGGGAGCATCAGAACCAGTTGGTCGAGACTGCCCGCAATCCGATTCGATTGATAAGCGACGGTCGCGGCGAGACGATTAAGATTGTTATTCTCGTCGCGAATGGTCATCGCGACAGCAAGGTGAGGCGATGGTCCGCCACCAATCCGCGCATCCGCGGCGACCGCTCGCAGTTTTATTCCATTCGCTTCCAGCGCGATAAAATCCGCGTTCGCGTCACCTCGCGGCCATCCACGCTGTCCGATTCCCTGGAAGTCATAGCTTGCGTGACCGCTGGCGGCACTCACCTTCGATAAGCGCACAGACTGCAGATCCAGATTGCCCACCGCACGCAACGCGGGACCTTTCGCGCCCCGCAAGCTCCCTGAGACAGAGCCGTCGAGAATAAGACTGCCGTCGCCATTCGTTCCGGCTAGCTTGAGCCACGGGGCGATGCGTCCGGCGCGCACCTGGTACGACAGCCGGGTTCCGGCGCTGGAGAAGATTCCGGCGCTGCCCTTGAGGATGACCGTGGTACTCTGACTGAGAACATTCGCTTCATAAATCTCGACCGTACCAGCTTTGATTCGCGCGCGAATCGCACTCTCGACGGGAACGTGCGCGAGTGCCGAGTCGGTCGCGCGGAAGTCGATACTGGCGTCGATTTTTCGTGGATCTCTGCCGCTCCCCCGAATAGCCATTCGACTGTTGAGGTCGGTCGCCGGCGCCGATTGCATAATGCCGGCGGCGTTGACATGTTTTGTCTCGATTACAACGTTATATTGGGAATTCCCGACTACCATCGCGGCGCCGTCGAGTTTCAGACCCTCCCGCCCTTTACTGACATTTCCAGCGAATCGAACATTCCCATTCTGTGCGTCGCCAGTGAGCTCTACGTTTCCTACGTCGGTAGCTCCCGCTCGCAAGCCTTCAATGTTCATTCGTGTCTGCGCGAGTAAGGTTTGAAGATCCGCTCCTTCGCCTCGAGCGTTGACCGCTATAGCCAGCACGCCGCTCAGCTTGTGCGGCAATGTCAGCGTATTCAGGTCGAGCTGAGTGAGCGACACATCGGCGTTAAAAGGTAGAGCTTTATGCGTGAGGTCGGCTTCGAGGTTTGCCTGGAGCCGGGCGAGGCCCGAAGCCAGAGCGGCGTTCGCACGCATCGCGTTGAGAGTGCCCTTCAGGTTGATGCGTCCCCTGAGATCATTGCGCAGCGGATAGTCGGGCAGGATCGCCGCCAAATCGGCAGCGCCCAGCTTATCGATCGCTACGACCAGATCGGTGCGCAACGTCTTAAGGTCGCGCAGGTTACCCGCGATCGAAACCGCCGAAGCTTGAGTAGTCAGTCGGAGAGTCGCGATTCTAATTTTCGCCTGGCCGTTAGCAGTGCGGTAGGAAAGCGCCGCGTCCAGTGCCATCGGCGGCAATCCCGGCGCAGAGGCGCGGCTTCGCAGCTCGGTGAGGTCGGCTTTGAGGCCGGCTGCTTCGATCGCTATACGTGCCGCGAGGTCGGCGTCTTCGAAACGATAATGAGGACCATTGGCTCCCTGCGGCGCCAGATCGATCATCGCTTTGCGAACGCCAATTTTATCAAGATCGATGGTGAATGCGCTCGGGCCTGAACTGCGAACTGGTGATTTCGCGGCCAGCGCCTTCATCAGGTTCCATTCGCCGTCACGCTCGCGCTGTAGATTTATCGCCGGACCGTCGGCAATGATTTCGATTCGCGCCTCGCGCCATAAGAGTGGAATCAGAGAGTAACCGAGTTGGATTCGCGGAATCTGGACTATTGTCTCGCCACCGTATTCGATAGTCAGCCTATGAATTACAAACACGCCCCAGCCGGAGCTATCGATCTTGCCGAGCGTTATCTGGCCACGAAACTCAGTAGCCAGAATATCGCTCACCCGGCTCTGGAGAAGCCGGGCAAAAGAGTTGGTACGAACGTAGATCAGTGCTGCGACAATGACGAGCGCGGCGAAAAAAGCGAGTATCAGAAACACTCGCATCACGTTTCTGACGAAACGATTCATCGCTCAGAAGTATTGTCCGATACTGAAATAGAACTGCCAGAAGCTGTCGCCGCGGGGCTTCTGGGTGGGAAATCCGAGATAAAAGTTGATCGGGCCTACCGGGGAATTGAGCCCTGCCGCCGGGCCGTAGCCACACTGGAGAGCGTCGACGCGCAGGTCGTATGCTTTCGTCGCAACCTGACCGCAGTCGAAGAACAGCGCGCCGTTGAGCTTCCAGAACAGCGGGCGACGTAGTTCGACCGATCCTTCGATCAGACTCAGGCCTCCCAGCGGATCGTCGCTGGCGCTCAAGGGGCCTATACGCCTCAGTCCGTAACCGCGAACACTACCCTCGCCGCCCGAGTAGAAGCGTTCCGATAAAGGAACATCGCCGATGCTGCCCAAGGTATTGGATAGGCCGACCTCCAGGCGCGTCGCGAGCACCGTGCGCCATCCGATTAAGTGATATTTTTTTGCTTGGGTAAGTACGCGCCAATAACGATAGTCGGCGCCCAAGCTGTGGTCCGAGAAGTTTCCCAAGAGTGTGATGATCTCTCCGCGCTGCGGATTGAAAGGATTCTCTGTATTGTTGAAGGTCACCCCGGCAAATGGACCGGAAAGGATGCCCGAGCGCCGGAAGCCGCCAATCGCCTTGATGGTGGACGCGTTAACCGAGTTGAACTTCAGGTACTCGAGCCGCCATCCGGCGAACGCCGTAAGCGACGACGAAAACTTGTAATCGAAATGCGGGTCGAAGCCTGAAATATTGCCGGTGTAGGTCTGGTAAGTTTGCTGCTGCTGGGAAGCCTCAAGGGTCAGACTCGAGTCGGGCGAGAATAGACGAGGCTGCAGGAGCTTGAGGTCGAACGTACTCGTGATATTGGAATAGATCCCGCTGACCGACAGCTGACGGCCACCGCCAAGAAAATTGTAGTCGGTCCAGGCGATGGTCGCATTCAATTGCGTCTGGGTGTTGTAGCCTATTCCGGCGCTGAGCGAGTGTTTAGGCCCTTCACGGAGCGAAATCGTGATCGGCACGACGGACTGATCGGTCGGTTTGTTTTCCTCTTCGACATCGACCGCGCTGAAAAGATTGAGCTTAACGATGGCTGCTCGCGATTCGGCCAGCTTACGCGAATCGAATGGCTCCCCGGGTTTATAGGTCAACTGCTCTTCGACAAGCTCCGGCTCGACTTTCTGGAGACCCTCGATTTTGGTGTTGCCGAAGACGCAGCGGCCACCCGGATTAACGTCATATCTAACCCGCGCCTGAAGCGATCCGACCTCGACCACTGCGTGGCGCCACACTTTGGCGCGGGCGTACGAATGAGTCGTATACAGATTGAGCAGGTCACGTGCGCCCGCCTGATAAGCATCTTCGGCGAAGACGTCATTTTGCTTTAAAGGCAGCCTGAACGATCGATCCAGTTGTTGCGGTCGAGGTGAGTTGCTCGGGACTTCGATGTCGATCGTCGCCACTCTGGTAGGGTCGCCCTCGTTGATGATTATATGAGGGGTCACTCTATTTTCGCTGACCGTGAGATCGTAGTTTACGCGGGCTCTGTAGTATCCATGGGCCTCATAGAAGCGTTTGATACGAGCCAGGTCGTGCGTGAACGCGTCCGGATCGAAGTCGGGGGACGGCTTCCAGATCTGATACCAGGGACGCTCTTTCAACGTGATCGCGGAGAGCAGGGTGTCGCGTGAGAAAACGCGCTCTCCCGAAAGATCGATATGTTCCAGCTTGTAATGATGCGACGGGTCGAGGTCGGCGACGGTAAGTCCAAACGCCTGCGTATGGGCGCTCAGCAGGATGCCTACGATTGCAATCGCGATCAGCTCGAAAGAGAGACTCCGCCGCCTCTTCGGGATGCGTTTTGACGGGGAGTAAATTTCACCAACACGAGGCATCGATCGGGTATGATGCGGCGGCTGGATAGATGATCGAACAATCCTCTAAGCGGCGCAATCGCTAAATACTTCGACTCGTGGGCGCAGCGAGAGCCGACCAACGCGCGCGGGTGCGGGCTTTGCGCGGCGTTCCTATCTCAACTGTATGTATGTTGATTGGCAGACTTGTCTTGGATGGCCGTTCGGGCAAGACTCCAGTCTGAAGAAAGTTTCGCGATCGTAAGGGAAAAGCCCATGGCAAAAAATACGCTCTCCGTGACCGACAACCGCACCGGGAAACAGTACGAGATTCCAATAGAGGACGGCGGCGCGATTCGCGCCGCCAGGCTGCGTGACATCAAAACCGGCCCCGAGGATTTTGGCCTGATGTCCTATGACCCGGCCTTCACCAACACCGCTTCGTGCAGGAGCAAGGTGACCTTCATCGACGGCGAAAAAGGCATCCTGCGCTACCGCGGCTACCCGATCGAGGAACTCGCCGAACACAGCAATTACCTCGAGGTCGCCTACCTGGTGGTCAAGGGCGAGCTGCCCAACGAGCAGCACTATCGCGCCTGGGAAGAGAACATCAAGACCCACACGATGGTGCACGAGAATCTAAAAAACTTCATGCAGGGCTTCCGCTACGACGCCCATCCGATGGGAATGCTGGTGGGGACGATCGGCGCGATGTCGACGTTCTATCCGGACGCCAAGGAAATCCTGAACCTCGAATCGCGTCGGCTGCAGACGCGCCGGCTGATCGGCAAGCTGCCGACGCTGGCGGCATGGGCCTATCGCCATACGCGCGGCCTGCCCTACGTCTATCCTGACAACGAACTCAGCTATGCCGGCAACTTCCTCTCGATGCTGTTCAAGATGACCGAGCTGCGTTACAAGCCGAATCCGACGCTCGAGCGCGCGCTCGACATCCTGTTCATCCTGCACGCCGATCACGAACAGAATTGCTCGGCCAACGCCATGCGCTCGGTCGGAAGCTCGCAGGTCGATCCTTACTCGGCGGTCGCGGCAGCCACCGCAGCGCTCTACGGGCCATTGCACGGGGGCGCGAACGAGGCGGTGATCCGGATGCTAACCGAGATCGGCTCGGTCAAGCGCGTGCCCGAATTCATCAAGACCGTCAAAGCCGGCGAGCGCAAGATGATGGGCTTCGGCCATCGCGTGTACAAGAGTTACGATCCGCGCGCGAAAATCGTGAAGCGGCTCGCCTACGAGGTCTTCGAGGTCACCGGCCGCAACCCGCTTATCGATATAGCGCTGGAGCTGGAGAAAATCGGACTCGAGGACGAATACTTCGTCTCGCATCGCCTCTACCCGAACGTCGATTTCTACACCGGGATCATCTACCAGGCGATGGGTTTTCCGATGACCATGTTCCCGGTGCTGTTCGCGATTCCGCGGACCTCGGGATGGATGGCGCAGTGGGCCGAGATGGTGCGCGATCCGGAGCAGAAGATCGCGCGGCCGCGCCAGATTTACATCGGCGAAGTTCTTCGGCAATGGACTCCGATGGAAAAGCGCCCCGCGCCGACGACGCGCGAGGACGCGGTAAGCAGCCAGATCTGATCCGCCGGGTGCGGCTCGCGCCCGCAAACTGAATCACCGCCCAGGGTGGCTCGCGCAATGCGCGCCACCCTGTTTTTTTAGCCACCTTCCCGGCGACCATCCTTTTGCGATTTTTCAACCGCCGCTCACCGCGCTCTCTGATCGCGCCTCGCACGCCCGCGCCTTGGGGGTGAAATATTTCACCCTTATGCGGATTCGCGAACTCGGGCACAATCCCGCGCGATGGACGTTACGCAATTCAAAACCACAGAGCATCTCGGACGGAGCGGCCCGCTCGCAGTTCATGGCACCGCGATCGAGGACGCCGACCTCTCATCCAGCGCGCCGCCCGAATGGATAATGCTGATCCCGGCGGGCGAGTTCAGCGGGCGCGACGGACGTGGTCCCTTCCGACTCGCCGCTACGGGTCGCGTAATCGCGGCGACCGAGGCGCTCGGGCTTAAAGCCGGGGTGCCGATCGATTACGACCATGCAACCGACTTCGCCGCGCCCAAGGGCCGTCCCGCCCCGGCCGCCGGATGGATCCGGGAATTTCAGGAGCGCGAGGGTGCATTGTGGGGCCGCGTTGAATGGACCCCGCATGGCGCGAAGGCCATAACCTCGCGCGAGTACCGCTACATTTCGCCAGTCTTCCAGTACTCGCCCGACGGCACGGTTACGCGGCTCTTGCGCGCGGGTCTCACCAATAATCCGAATCTTTATTTGACTGCGATCTCGGCGCGTGCAGGCGCAGGGCTTGCGCCGCACCGCGAAGGTGACAAAGCGATGGACACGTTGCTGCAGCAGTTGTGCGAAATGCTGGAACTCGAGGATGACGCCTCGCCCGAGGACGCGCTCGCCGCCGTGCGCGCGCTCCGCGGACGCGTCGGCGGCGATGACGATGACGACGAGGATGAAAAGGACAGTGATGGCACGCGCGGCGATGACGCGGCGGACGACGATGAGGCCGATGCGATGCAGGCCGGCGCCGACCCGGCGCGCTACGTCGCGGTAGCGCAGTTCCAGCGCGTGCTCGGAGAGCTGAACCAGTTGCGTGCCGAACGCGCCGGCGAACGAGCCGAACGCGCAGTCGAGGATGCGATTAAAGCGGGCAAGCTGATTCCGGCGCAGCGCCAATGGGCAATCTCCTACTGCCAGGCGGATTTCAAGGGCTTCGCGGCCTTCGCCGCTCGCCAGCCCGCTGCCTTTGCAGGCGGCTTCGAGAGCGCGTCCGCGGCGCACCTCGCGCCGCCGGCGCTCGCCGCGACGGTCGCGCTGACCGCCACCGAAACCGCGATCTGCGCGCAACTCGGGTTGAGCCCCGAGTCGTACCTGGGACGCAAACGCTCCGGCCGAGGCGATTTCCTGCGGCTCGACCGCGGCAACGAATAGACCGGAGGTCGCGCTTATCGTGGCCGGTCAGGCAAAGGCAGGATTCAAAGAGGTGACGAAATGGCGGCTCTAACCAGCTCACGCAACACGCCTGAGATGTCCGACTTCGGGCGGATGCAAGTTTACCCGGTCGAGGCTAATACCACCGTCTATCTGGGCTCGATGGTGGCGCTCAACGCCAACGGCAACGCGGTGCCGGCCGCTTCTGCCGCGGGCCTGCGGATTGTCGGCCGCGCCGAGCGAATGTATCTCGGGGCGCCGGGACAGGACGCGGTAAACACGTCGTCGGTGACAATTCCCGGGTCCAATCTGGCGGCTGGCGCGGCGGGCGCGATCTCGGTGATGTGCGCGCGCGGCGTTTTTCTGTACGCGATCAACGACGGATCTATCGCGCAGCCGCAGGTCGGGATGCTTTGCTTCGCCGTCGACGACAACTCGGTCTCGCTCAGCGACGGTTCGGGTGCGACCGCAGTCAGTGCGCAGTCCCATACGTTTCCCGCTTCGACCAGCGCGCAGATCATCAGCACCGGCCACGAGAACATCTCCAAGGTCGTGGTGACTTCTTCGCCCGCCGGCACTACCTATACCGAGGGCAGCGACTACGTAGTCGATTACCAGGCGGGGCTGATCATGCTACCGCCGAGCGGCGGCACGATCGCAGCCGCTGCCACGGTGCTGGTCTCGTACAACTGGGGCGCCTCCGCGCGCAGCGTCGCAGGCACCATCATCAATCTCGACTCCAGCGGCCAGGTCTGGGTCGACTTCTGGCATCAGTCGGCACTCGCCGTCTAGACGATCACCCAACGCTCCAGCCGCTCGCGGCCGCGCCGCGGGCCCACACGGTAGTAACGATGGAAATCAGCGCAGCAAATCTCAACGCACTATTCACCGGCTTCGACGTTATCTTTCAGCGCGGGTTCGAAACGCCACCCAGTTATTACGAGCAGATCGCCTCGATCGTGCGCTCGGGCTCGCGGCAAACCACCTATCCGTGGCTCGGCCGCACTACCAAGTTCCGTGAGTGGCTCGGCAGCCGTGTGATCCAGGCGCTCGAGGCTCACGCCTACACGATCGTCAACAAGAACTTCGAGGACACCGTCGGTATCGACCGCAACGACGTCGAGGACGACACCTATGGCGTCTACGAGCCGGTCATCGAGCAGCTCGGCTGGGACACCAAAGTCCATCCCGACATGTTGCTCTTTTCGACCATCAAGGCGGCCGTGAACACTCCCTCATCCGTGCTCGGGTACGACGGCCAGGCTTTTTTCTCAGCCTCTCATCCGGTGGGCCCAATGGGTAATGCACCGACGCAGGTCGCCAATATCAACTCGACCGGCAGCGGCGCCTACTGGTTCCTGATCGACGCCTCGCGACCCATCCGGCCGTTCATCTTCCAGCTGCGCCGCGAGTACGCAGTCACGCGGATGAACACGCTGACCGACGAGGGGGTCTTTAATCGCCGCGAATTCCGCTACGGCGTCGACGGCCGCGCCAACACCGGCGTGGGACTGTGGCAGCTCTGTTACGCGAGCAACACCGATCTCAGCAATCCGGCCAATTACGGCGCGGCGCGCGCGGCAATGCGCTCGGTCAAAACCGACGGCGGCGCGCCGTTCGGGGCGCTGTCCAGCCGCAAGGGCGTCTACCTGCTGGTGCCGCCGTCGCTCGAGGAGGTCGGGCGCCAACTGCTCAACTCGGAGTTCATGGCCGGCGCCGGCGCAAGCTCTTCCGTACCCACCACCAACATCTGGCGCAACAGCGCCGACCTGATCGTCAGCGAGTACCTCGCCTAGCCCTCTCCTCCCGATCGAGCCCGGGACGGAAGCTGCAAGGCTCCGTCCCGGGCCGCCCGCCTCGCGTGCGGGCGAGAGCAAGCGACAAGGAAATCGGCCATGGTTTACGCACAGCCCTCAGACATGATCGCACGCTACCCGAATCGCGATCTGGTGCAACTGACCAACGAGGATCCGACCCAGACCGTCGTCGATCAGACGGTCCTGCAACAAGCGATCGCCGACGCCTCTTCAGAAATTGACGGCTACCTGGAAAGCCGTTTCACTCTGCCTCTTACTGATCCTCCCGCCGTGCTGGCGCGCCTGACCTGCGACATCGCGATGTATCGATTGCAGGCGCTGCGCCCATTGCATGACTTGTCCGAGGCGCGACGGCGTTACGAAGATGCACTCGCTCTCCTGATACGGGTCGCCGACGGTACCCTCACGCTGGGCCTCGCGCCCGACAACCGGGAGCCGTCCGAGGCCGCAGGGTCGGTGATCACCGAAGCCGGCGGTGATCGCTCGGGCACGCTGCCGCAGCGCGTATTCAGCCGCGGCAACCTGAAGGGCTTCTGACGATGGGTGTAACGCTGGACAGTGCCTGGGCCGGTCAGATTTTCGCGCCGCCCACGCCGCTCGATATCGCGACCATCGAGTCGGCGATAGCGGCGCAGCTTCGCGCGCAGGTGAGCGCGATCGAAATCGCGCAATTTCCCGACAAGCCAGCCGCCTACCGCCTCACCCATCGCATCGGCGCGGCCCTGGTGGCGTGGCGTGGCGCGACTTACGGGACGTTGATCGACACGGCCGCGGTCGTACAGGCGCGCCGCCTCGAATTTGAGATAACCCTGTTGGTGCGCGACCTCGGATGGAGTTTCGGGGGCGATCCGTCGGGACCGAACCCCGGCGCCTACGCGCTGCTCGAAGCTATTCGCGCCGCACTGACCGGCTGGCGCGTGCCCGGATGCCGTAAAATGTTCCCGATACGGGAACAGTTCGTGGGCCGCGACCCGCAAGGCGGCGTGTGGACCTGGTCGGCCCTCTACGCACTCGAGACGATGGCGCTTGAGGCGTCGACGCAGGACAACTTCCCGCTCTTCATCAGAGGCACGGCGCTGGAGGACGGCGGCCAAACCATCAGGGTCGCCGCGCAAGCCGCCTACACATTCAACTCGCAGGATCTCATCGAGTTACCGGCGGGCAATGTTGCCAACCTCGTGGTGACTCCGCTTGGCGGCGGCAATTCCTATTTCGCCGGGACCGACTACACGCTGGACGCGGTCAACGGAACTATCACGCGCGCCGCTGCCGGTGCGATCGCACCCGGCGCCATGGTCGATATCACTTATAGCTACTCCGACTCGGTCACCGCAGTCACCGGCGGCTCCTCGTCGCCGACCACGCCGACCAACTAGAAGCAACGAAGCGGCACATCCCGCAGGCATTAAAAGAAGGTGAAAGAAGATGCCAGCCAGTTTTCTACATGGAATTGAAACGATCGAAATTTCCACCGGCCCGGTCCCGATCACGGTCGTCAAGTCGGCAGTGATCGGCCTGGTCGGCTCCGCGCCGCTGTGGGCGGCCGTGGGCGCGCCGGCGATGTGGCAGGCCAGTTGCGTGATCGCAGCCGGGCAGCAAGTGGTCGATCCCAACGGTAACGTCCAGCAGTGCTCCACCGCCGGCACCACTGGCACGGCGGCGCCGACCTGGGCGACCGCGCTCAACGCTATCACCGCCGACGGCACTGCAGCCTGGAAGCTCGTAACCCTCTCCGGCACGCTATTGCAGGCGCCCACACTGGTCAATTTCACCGCGAATCCGAATATCGCCGGCTCGGCGGCCGCCTTTGGGCCCGTGATCCAGGGCTACACGATTCCTTACGCGCTCGCGGCGATCCAGGCCCAAGGCGCCGGTCAGGTGATCGTGGTCAACGTGTTCAATCCTTACCTTCACTACACCGCCATCACGGCCCAGGCGATGGCGCTGCCGGCTTCCGGGCCGCAGGTGCTCAACCTCGGGCACATGGGCGTATGGAATGTGGTCGTCAAAAATGGGGCCGGCTCTGCTACCTATATCAACGGTACTGACTATACGCTCGATCCTATAAACGGAATCGTCACGCAAAAGGCGGGCGGCGCGATCACCACTGGCGAAGCGCTCAGCGTCTCGTTCAGTTACGCCGACCCGAGCAAAGTGCAGGACAGCGACGTCGTCGGCTCGGTCACCGGCACCATGTACACGGGAATCCAGGCTCTGCGGACGACCTATGGCACGATGGGATTCTTTCCCAAGATTCTGATCGCGCCGGGCTTCTCGCAAGATCCCGCGACCGCCAGTGCGCTCGTTTCGACGGCGCTGACGATCCGTGCGATAGCGCTGCTCGACTCTCCACCATCGATCTCTCCGGCCACCGCGATCGCCAATCGGGGCGTCGCCGGCAACGTGTTCGACACAAGCTCGGACCGCGCCGTGCTCTGCTACCCGCAGGAGAAATTCTACGACCTGGGTCTGATACCGGGCGGCGTCACGCTTAATTCGGCCGGCACCCCCGTGCAGAGCGCGGCCAACATCATCGCGGTCGGACCCTACTCGCAGTGGGTGGCAGGAACGATCGCGGCCAAGGACCTTCAGCAGGGCTACTGGTGGTCGCCTTCCAATACTCAGATGAGTGGTCCACTAGGGCCCGACGTAACGCTCTACGCTTCGGTACTGGACGCGGCGAGCGACGTCAACAATCTCAACGCCCAGGGCATCCTGACAGTGTTCAATGCCTTCGGGACTGGCCTGCGCGTATGGGGCAATCGCTCAGCCGCCTACCCGACCTACACCACGCCCAACAACTTCATCAGCGTGCGCCGCACGATGGACGTGATCGAGGAATCGGTCGAGCTCGCGATGCTTCAGTTCATCGACCAGCCGATCAGCAACGCACTCATATCGGCGATCCTGGCCAGCGTCAACGCCTTCATCCGCGGGCTCATCGGGCGCGGCGCGCTGGTTGCGGGCTCCGCCAGCTACAACCCGGCCGAGAACCCTTCAAGCCAAATCGCCGCCGGACAGCTGGTGTTCGGCATCGACGTGATGCCGCCGCCGCCGGCCGAGCGCCTGACCTTCAACGTTTATATCGACACCACCTTGCTGAGCGGGCTCGGCAACACCAGCGCGCTGACCGCAGTCACGCTCAACGCATAAAGCAATACCAATTGGACTGCGGGCGCCGCGTGCGCCGAACCCGACGAGGCTTATCGTAATGGCAAATCTTTCCGTAAATCGAATCACCAACGCGAACGTTTACATCGACGGCATCGGGCTGTTGGGCCGCGCTGAGGAAATCGAGGTCGCCAAACCCAAACACAAGATGGTCGAGCACAAGGGATTGGGAATGGCGGGGTCGGCGGAGTTCTGGGCCGGAGTGGATAAGCTCGAGGCCAAAATCAAGTGGGCATCGATCTATACCGAGGCAGAGACGGTACTCAATAGCCCCTTCCAGGCTCACTACTTCCAAGTCCGGAGCAACCTCGAGACCTACACCAGCCAGGGACGGACTCAGCAACAGCCGCTGGTCTATCTAATGACCGGCATCTTCAAGGACGCTGGGGCAATGAACTTTAAGCTCCACGAGGGAGTGGATACCACGTCTTTGATTTCCGTATATCACTCCGAACTGTATATCGGCGGCACGCAGATTTTCCTGTTCGACGTGATGGCGAACATATACGTGGTCAACGGCGTCGACCAGCTCAGCACTTTCCGCTCGAACCTGGGCGGCTAGAGCGTCGTAGGAACTGTCGTATCAGCTCGCTCGTGAGCGGCCGTTTCTCTAACACTAATTGGCGCTTCCCGGAGACGACTCATGGCCGAAACACCACCATCCGAGCAGTCCGCAGCGGCTTCGCAACTGCGCAGCATTGCGCTGCCGTCCGGCAGGAACGCAGTCATCCGCAGAGGCAAGGGACGCGACCTGATGCGCGCACAGCGCGCGGTCGCCGGCAATCCCGATCCCACCGCCGTGGTATTTGCTCTGATCGCCGAACTGACGCAAATCGACAGCGCGCCGATCGTATACGAGGACGTGGTCGAAATGGACCTGGGCGACGTGCTGGTGCTGCAGGCGGAGGTAACCGGAGCAAATTTTCCCGAGCCGGCGCAGGACTCCCCAGCGCCGGCGGCTTCGCGGGACTCGTCCGGTTCGGTTTCGGCGTCGGAGAACTAGCGGCGATGGAGTTCGAAGAGCTCGAGTTCTGGATGGCGGCGGTTGCCGATTACCACCATGCGGCCGACAAAGCGATGAGCGAGCGTAACGACGGCAGCGTGTGAACAGTTATCGCCCATGATTTCGACAGATACTACGTTCGGTATGCACCACGCGCCGGTTCACATTCGTGCTATGCGAGCCAGAGAACGTGACTGGGCGGCTAACGCCGACTGTATTATGGTCTACCGCGCCTGCTGACATAGATTAAGTCGCACTTTATCTGAATCTGCATACCTAAAGATTATTCCTTTATGGCCCTAACAGAGAATACGTTCGAGGTGAAGCGCGCACTTGCTGGGGCTGGTGCCGTTCGGCAGGCAGTCAGTAACTTCCGCCACATTACGCGCGCGACGAAGGGACCCGTGTTGAACCCACATCTGCGCGGCGCATCATCATTGAGTGCACGCCTCGGCATCGCGTCCGGCATAGTGGCTAACAGCGGGCGAACGACTCCAGCCATCGCCAAGTCAAACAGACCAGATTCATCACTCTACGATGAGCCAGCGAAGCTAGAAAAGACTGGGCGCCGTCATCGCTCCTCCAAAGCTCCTGGGCGCGACGCTTCCTTTCCTAATTTCAAGGGATTTTTGGACAGATTCGCGATTATGTATCGCTCTCTTGTCGTTTCTCCCTCGCACAATCGACGAACGCACCAAGGAAACCCAGTTCACCACGACGACGCACAAACGGATCCGCTAATAAATGCCAGACAGGGCGTGGCACAACTCTTACGACAAGTCGCTGCTCCATTCACACCAGTTCTCAGGCGCGCCCTTGTACGCGGGGCCCAGATAATCAACGGAGTGGCAGAGTTCCTGAAGAACAATACAATTGTGTCCACTCTAAAGAAGCTAGTGGTCTATGTCTTGGGAGCCCTATGGGTCCTCGGTTCGACAGTTAAACTTATAAAGGGGGCAATGATCGAGCCTTTTCGAGAGGGCTTGAGGCTGTCACTGAGCCCCGTGTTCGCGTTCCGCTGGCTCGTCACCACGGCGAACTTTGGTGCGATGCTCGCGGCGCTCCCGCTCACTTCATACTTCGTCCTCGAAGCCTTACTGGCCGCTATCGGCGTCGCGCTCGACGTTGCCGCGTACGAATTATACCGACATTGGGACGCCGCCAAACGCCTGCTGTCGCGCTGGATCTCGTCGGCGGATAAAATGGTTGCTCACTTGATGAAGTGGGTCGCCGATACATTTAGAAGCGCGGCTGCATATGCAGTCAATTCGATCGCCAGTTTCACAGCAATACTTCCCAACGCGTCGCGCGGAATAGCCATTGGGATAGCAACATCGCGCGACGTGAGCCGCACGCTAGCGGTCGAGCACGCCGCAGGTGACGCTCTAACGGCGCCGATGCTCCGTGCGGCCAGGCGAGCCACGACGGCTGTCGCATTAGCAGCACCTTTAATATTCGCGAGTTCGCCCTCTGGCGCTTTCGCGTCGTCGCTCATTCCAAACACTAGTACAAGTCATCGTGCCATCTCCTTATCCAAAGCGCGCATGGCGCAGCATGCGATCGTGATCAACTTCGCGCCTCAGGTGACTATCCATTCCGAAGACGCGGCCGACCCCGCCGCGCTCAAGCGGCGCGTAATGGAAATTCTCGAGCGCCACGGCCGTGAGCTGCATCAGGCGCTGCAGCGCGAAATTGTCCGGCAGCAGCGCAGAGATTTCCAGGCTCGACCCGCGAACCAGCAGGGATAGGCATCCATAACTGTTATGTTCGCACTACTAGGTGAAATCTCATTCCAGGTGATCGGCTCGCCCGAGACCTTCGAGTCGAGCCGGCGCTTCGACTACGCTGAACATAGGGTGGTGGAGGACCGCCCGCGCCTGCAATGGCTCGCCGCCGAACTGGAAAGCATCACGCTCGCGATGCTCTTCCATGCCTCTTTCACCGACCCGGCGGCGCAACTCGAGGCGATGCTGACCGCCGCGAATGACCATCAGGCACGCGCGCTGGTGCTCGGCAACGGAACCTTCCGCGGCTTCTTCGTGGTGGAATCGGTCGCGACCAGCGATGTTCAACTCGGCGCGGACGCCACTCCGATTGCAATCCGTGTGCGAACCAAGCTTCGCGAGTGGGCGCCTGGCTCTGAGTTCGATCCGGGCGCGCCCCCGCGACTGTCCTCGGTACCGCTCGGGATCGCGTCGGTCGCGATTAGCTATAGTACCCCCGCCTTGCCGCTTGGAGCCGGCGCCCCCTCAGTCAGCTATGCGACGCCAACTTTCAACCAGCCCGGCGTCTCGGCGCTGGTGAATAATCCACTGCCGGCAGGTCCGAGTGGCCCCAATCTTTCCTATGCCGACGTGCCCGTCAACGTGATCGTGAGGTCCCAGCAATGAGCGCGCCGCAGTTTATCCAGCATGTCACCTATGCTGGCGAGCGATGGGACTTGCTCGCGTGGCAATACTACGGAGATCCCACGAACTACAGCATCATCATCATGGCCAACCCCGGAGTTCCCATCGAGCCGGCATTCGAGGCGGGAATCGCGCTGGCGATTCCGATCATTCAGCAACAAAACGTTCTCACCGCCGACCTGCCGCCATGGAAAACTGCCGCCACGACGGCGGTTTACGCATAGAGGCGAAGCAACCAATGATATCCGGTCCGCCCGCAACGACGACGCGGAATGTGAATCGATGAGCTCTCCGATTGCATACCCGGTACGCTCCCCCGATTGGATACTGACTTACAGTGGGGTGAATATCACCGCCGATATTTCGCACATGGTGCTTTCCATCAGCCACGTAGATGAGCTCGGCGGACGTAGCGGGGAGCTTGAAATAACGCTGGAGGACCGCGAGCGGCGCTGGCAAGGGCCGTGGTTTCCGCAGCAGGGCGATTTAGTCAGTCTGCTGATTGGCTACAGCGGCGAGTTGCTGCTGCCGTGCGGCGAGTTTCAGGTCGACGACCTCGAAGTCGAGGGGCCACCCGACGTGTTCCACCTGCGCTGCCTCCCGGCCTGGATCACTCCCTCTCTTCGCACCCGCAACAGCTTCGGTTACGAAAATCAGACGCTGCTGCAAATCGCGGCGTCGATCGCGGCGCGGCACGGGATGACCGTGGTCGGGGCGTCCAATCAGCTCGACGTGAGCTATCTGCGTATCACGCAAAAGCAGGAGACCGACCTCGAATTTCTTCATCGCATCGCGATCGAGCACGACTACGATTTCACGGTGCGCGGAGCGCAACTAGTTTTCTACTCGCGCGCCAGCCTCGAGGCTCAGCCGGCGGCACTGACGCTCTATCGCAACGCGGTCGAGCACTTCAGTTTCGTAGCCAAGACTCATCGAATTTACAAACAGGCTCAAGCCGCCTACTTCGACCCGGCCAGCAAGCAGTTATACACGCAAACCGCCCAAGCCATTCCCGCGGTGGCGACCGGCGACGTGCTGAAAGTGGCGGCGCGCTGCGAGAATGGGCAGCAGGCTCTGGACCGGGCGAGCGCTGCCCTGCACGAAGCCAACCGTTTGAGGGTGATGTGCCGGCTCGTCGCGCCGGGCACGACCTTACTGGTGGCCGGCAATGTCGTCGCGCTTTCCGGATGGGACGTTATGGACGGGAGTTACATGGTCGAACGCGCGCAGCATCGGCTTTCGCGCGCCACCGGCTATGTCACCGAAGCCGAACTAAGAATGCTTTCGTAGCGCCCGGCGGCGCTCACGCACGAATGAGGCGGCAAACATGTTTCGAGCAGGCTTGGTGAAACAGCAGGACATCCAGGGTGCCCGGGTGCGTGTCGTATTTCCGGATCGCGATCAGATGCTTTCGTACTGGCTACCGATTCTGTTTACGAAGACACAACACGACAAGAGCTACTGGATACCCGATGTCGGCGAGCAGGTAGTTTGTCTGATGGACCAGTATGACGAGGCGGGCGCGGTGCTGGGAGCAATATACTCGAGCGCCGACATCCCGCCGGTACAAAGCGCCGATAAGTACCACATCTCGTTCAAGGACGGCGCGAACATGGAATACGATCGCGCCGCGCACGCGCTCGTCGTGAGTCTACCCAGCGGAGCGACGCTTAACCTCAGCGCCAATGGCGCGTCAGTCGCGATCGACGGCAGCGGCAACATCACCGTTCATGCTGCGGGCGGAATCAACTTGATCACTTCAGCGCACAGCGATTCGGTGGACGGAATTATCAACACTTACAACGGACATACCCATCAGGACCCGCAGGGCGGAAACTCGACACCGCCGAGCCAGCAGATGTCATGAGTGCCTTCGGTCATCCTAAACGAGGTGAAGGATCTCGCGCTGTGTTGCAGCGCGCATCAAGAGGCGCGCGAAGGACCGCGCGAGATCCTTCGACTCCGGCAGCTTCTGCTCATGATGGCTGCAAAAGGAGCATCACCTAAATGCCCGCCGGAGCAATCACGCTATTGGACATCCAGTCGGCCGACTGGTCGTTGATGCTCGATACGCCGGGACAGCCTGGGTCGGGGATCGGCAATGTGGTCGCTGGTGTCGGGGACGTAAACCAGTGCATCGCGATCATTCTGACCACGCCCAAGGGCACAGACGTGTTGCGTCCGACCTTCGGCACCGACCTCTGGAAATATATCGACGCACCGATTAGCCAGGCCGGACCGGCGGTGGTCCGCGAAGTTACTCAATCGATTACTCAGTGGGAGCCGCGAGTGAAGGTGCTCTCGGTCACGACCGCGCCTCTGACCGGCGTCGTTACGCAACCCGGAGCGCACGTGGAAATCACGGTGGCGTGGCAGCTCAACCTGGGCGCGGCGTCCAGCCCAACGCAGAACACGACGATCGCACTGGCGAGCGCGAGACAGCCGGCATAGCAAGGCGCGACCCGCGCACACCTGCGCGGCCTTAGGCGAAGGAAATTCACATGGGAGCGGGAATACCGAATCTGCCGCCACCGACGTTCGTCAACGACGCCGATGGGCTGAACCCCAACCTGATCCTGGCCGACATGGTTGCGGCCTTCCAGTCCGCGGCCGGCCGCACGCTGCAGCCGGCGCAGGTCGAACGCCTGCTGATCAACTTATACGTTTACCGTGAGTCTTTGGTCCGTAACGCGATCCAGTACGCCGGACAACAGAACCTACTCGCCTTCGCGGTCTTTCCGATGATCGATTACCTCGGGCAGCTGCTCGGGGTGAGCCGGCTCGGCGCCCAGGGCGCGGTTACGACTCTGCAGTTCACGCTGCAAAACGCGCTCACGCTTCCGTATACGATCCCCGCCGGCACGCAGGGCGGCACGATCGATGGTCAATTCGTTTTCGCCACGGGCGCCGACCTGATCGTGCCTGCCGCAACCACGGTCGCGAGCATCACCGCGACCTGTACCACGGCCGGCCCCAATGCGAACGGCTACCTGCCCGGACAGGTCAACGTGCTGCTCAGTCCCAACGTGCTGATTGCTTCGGTGAGTAATACCGTCACGACCGGCGGAGGCTCGGCGCCCGAGACCGACGATCATCTGCGCACGCGCATCCAGGCCGCGCCCAACCAGTTTAGCGTCGCCGGTCCAGCGGGCGCGTATCGGTTTTTCGCGCTCGGCGTAGATCCGTCGATCATCGACGTCAACGTCGTGTCGCCGGCACCCGGCACGGTCCAGGTATACATTCTGACCGGACCAATTACGGCGCAGCCGGCGGCTTCGCCAAACATCACGGGCGTTGCGAATTCGGCACTGCTGGCCAAGGTGCAGCAGGCGCTTGGAGCGGATGACGTGCGGCCGCTGACTGACACGGTTATCGCGCTTGCGGTTAGCGAATTCGATTACCAGATTGCGGGTACGGTCACGCTGTTCGCGGACGCCGAACCGATCTCGACTATGGCCGCGGTCAACGCTGCCGCACAGGACATCGCGCTCAACCTGGCCGCTCGCATCCAGCGCGACATCGTTCCAAGCGAGATTGTGGCGGCCCTATCTGTCCCTGGAGTCTATCAGGTGGTGCTGACTCAACCCGCGTACACGCAGCTCAGTGCCGGGCAGTGGGCAAACTGCACGGCGGTGACGCTGGCCCAGGCGATCGCCGCGGAGCATTCGTGATGGACGCGACAATCAAGCTGTATTGCCCGCTATGCCGGAGCGAGTTGTGCATGACGGGCGCGGTGCGAACGCATCTCATCGCCGAACATAAGCGCAGCGCGGCGGAGGCCGCCGAGTTAATCGCACGGTTCGACATCGGCAAGCCGATTCCCGAGCCCGAGCCGGAGCCGCACATGTATTTCGGAGCGAAGGAATCGCGGGGCCATCGACGACCAGGTCATGCGGCGGCGCAGGCGCACCGGCAAATGCGGTTAAACTGATGGCGCAGCTCCAGTTACCGCCGTCGATCGACGACCTGCGTTCGCGCTCGCTGCTGACAACCATCGGACGCCTCGACGCGCTCGACCTTACACCGCTGCTGGTCTATCGGCTCGACTCGGCCCCGGATTCGGCGCTGATTTTCCTGGCCTGGCAATTCGACATGCTCGATCCGCAATGGCAGCTCGCGGCGAGCACCTCGGGCGAGAGCATCGACGCATTAACCGACGTCGATACGCTGACGGATATCGACACCTTGTTGTCGTCGTCGGGCAGCGCCGGACCGACCGATTTCGACTCGTGGCGAGCGCTGCTGCAAGCCGCGATTCCCCTGCATCGGGTACGTGGCACGGCCTTTTCGATTGCGCAGGCATTGTCGGCGCTCGGCTGGAGCAGTGTCGGCTTCCTTGAGGGACAGGCGAGCTGGGGCGGTAGCGCGTGGCCGTCCTCAGAAGGCTGGGCGGTGTTCCGGGTGGTGGTCAACCTGATGGCCGGGCAGACCGTCGGCGCGAACGATCCGGCGCGGATCGTCGCTGCGGTGAACTTCTTCAAGCCGGCACGAAGCTGGCTTGACGCCTTGGTCTTCGAGGCGGTGCCGCTCGGCGACGCAGCACCGACGCCGAGCGATTTCACCGGCACGGTCGACGACGTGCCCGCACCAAGCGACCTGTTGACCGCACCACTGGCGCCGCTGTCGGAGCGGCGGACCATCGCGCCAGTGTACAACCGGCATTATTACCATATCGGAATAACATACGGTGCCCACGAGCCGGCGGTGGCCGACTCGGGCGTAATCGCGAATGGAGTGCCTATTTCAGCAAATGGATAAAGCAATAGTAAAACGGCCAACGGGAATAGTCAGACTTTTCAGCCGCGGCGCGATGGTATGGGAATGCCGCAATCTGTTCGTCAATGCGGGTCTCCCGGCGCTGGCCAATCTGATGGCCGGCGTCACGGCGGGCGAATACGCGCTGGCGGTCGGCTTCGGCTCGAGTGCCGCCGCGCCCACCGTAAACGATACTGATGTAGGCGCAGCGCCCAAGTACTACAACGCGGTGGGCGCGCATACGTTCCCCAGCTCCGGCAGCGTGCAGTTCAACTACGCGCTGACGGCGACCGCCGACTACGGCGCGCTCGGGATTACCGTGCAGGAGGTGGGTCTGTTCGCCAATGGCTCGGCCGCCGTGATGCCAGCCGCTATCGGCACGGCGAATCCCACCTGGGCGGCCTCGACGGCCTGGACGGCAGGCAATCTGATCGCAGACGCCAACGGCAATATCCAGCGCTGTACGACGGCCGGCACCAGCGCCGCGGGAGCGCCCACCTGGGCGACGGCGCTGAGCGCCACTACCAGCGACGGCGGCGCGGTCTGGACGTTGGTCGCGCTGCACACCGCACCATCGCCGATGCTGGCGCATGCGATAGTGCCGGCTTTCGCCTTCAACGGCTCGGCGAATTATCAGGGCACCTGGACCTTCACGTTCTGAGGTGCCTGGAGCTTCACGCTCTGAGGTGAAATGATGGCAACGCTTATCGACAGTCCGGAATTTACCGCCAACGAGATCTACGCAATTCAGCAAACCGATCCTGTTGAGGGTGCGGGAGCGGGCGCGAGTTTCAGCGGAATCGGGGTGAGCAATGAGCCCCATCAGCAACTCGCCAACCGCACGGCATTTTTACACGGGCGGCAGAACACCAACATCGCGAACATCGGCACGCTGCAAAGTTTCGTCGCCGGCTTTACCGGCTCGCTCAAAACTGCGGGGTATCTGAAAATCCCACTGACTGACGTTAGCCGCGGGTCGGCGATCGCGATCATTCAATGGGGTTACTATGCGCTTGCCCAACAGAGCATCCCCAACGATACGCAATTCACGGTAAGCTGGCCGATTCCATTTCCCAATGCGATTCTGCTGCCGCCGCTGGCAACCAACGTTTATTACAGCACGGTCGGCGGCAACACTGCCGCGTCGGTGATCAGCTACGGCGTTTCCGGGGCAACTTTCGTGCTCGACGTTCCAGGAATCCTGCTGCAGCGGGCCGGCCTGGGCGACGAGCAGAGCAATGGGTTCTCATGGCTAGCAATTGGATTCTGACGGTTTCACATTATGCGTAAATCGCTATCAAAAATGTTTCTCGGATCACTCGTGGCGATGACCGTGATGGCCGGTGCGGCGGCGGCCCAATACCAGCCGATTCCGAACTTCACCGGAATCGGCGCCGGCTTCAATTTCCGCCAGGCGATCAACCAGCGCCTATCCGGGGCACAGTCAATCGCGCCGCAGATTGTCGCCCTGACCTTCGCCACTTTGCCGGCCGAGCAGGACGGGCTTCTTCTCTGGTGCAAGGATTGCCATGCGACCAGCCCATGCAGCGCCGGCGGGGCCGGGGCGTGGGCGATGGGCTCGCGGGGCGCCTGGGCCTGCGCGGCCGGTTCGCTCGAGCAGGATCTCAATGCCAGCGGCCACAACATCGTCGCGGCCTCCAGCATACAGGCCGATCAGGCAGGCGACGCGCAATCTCGCGAATTGCTGGTGCCGGGCAACGGGATCAAAGTCGGCAACGGTGCGACCGCGCCCTTCACCGTCATTGATGAAAGCGCGAACATCAACGGCCATGTCAACGGCGCGATCAACGTCAAGGCCCCGCCGTACCTCGCAAAGGGCGACGGTTCGACCGATGACACCGCGGCCATCCAGGCGGCGGTCAACGCGAGCTGCGCCGCCGTGGGCAGCAACAAGCCGGAGGTCTATCTGCCGGCTACGCCGGGCGGACTGTGTTACAGGACCAGCGCGCCGATCCTGCTCAACTGCTCGCTCAAGTTCAACGGCGGCGGGTGGCAGCAGACCCAGATTTGCCAGAACTACCTTGGCCCGACGATCATCGCACAGGGTGCGGAGACCGGATGGAAGCCGCCGCTCGCTTCCAGCGTTACCGCGGCCTGGACCGCTTCGCGTAGCTATGCGCAGTACAAGGAACTCCTCGACTCAAACGGCAACGTCGAAGTTCAGACCGCCTCGGCGTGCACCTCCGGCAGCGGCAGCCATCCGATCTGGCCGGCCGCGCAGGGCGGCACAGTTAGCGACCACACCTGCACCTGGCAACTCGCGATGATCGGGACTCAGCTCGCGAGCGGCAGCGGCTCGGCGCTCGACGCGGTAAGCCCGGAGATGTGGCCGGGCGCCGGTTTCGGGTCGAACAACGCGACGGCGGAGATTGGCAACCCCGGCGGCCCCAACGATGGCTATATCAACGGGTTGTCGGCGTTCACGGTCGAGTTCGAGTTCAATTCCATTCTTCCGACGAGCGGCGGGGCAAACTTTTTCATGGTGGGCATGGAGGGCGGCGCCCCCGAAACCAGCAACCAACCTGCGCTAGAAATGTATCTTGCCGATGGGAACGGATCCTGTACTCACAATTGTCTGAATGCGCTAGTGGACATCGGCACCTCGCGAATCTCGTTGCAGGCGAGTGGCAGCAATGCCAATGCCACGCCCGGGATAACCCATCACGCTTCAGTCACCTATGACGGAACGACCGCAAGGCTCTTTCTCGACGGCGTATTGATCAAGAGTGCGGGGGCCTCCGGTACCTGGACCGTACTGCCCTATGAAAGCTTCATGATTGCCGATCAAGGCGTGCAGGTTTATCCGGGTATGCAAGCGACACAGCCGCTTCTCCCTGCTTACTATGACGCCCTGCGCGTTTCCAGCATCGCCCGTTATACGTCAAATTTCACCCCGCCGACCGCGAAATTCGCTACAGATGGCAATACTATATTCGTGCTCAACTATCCTAATGGCACGCCGACCGGTACCTTGGAGGGGTATAACCAACCCAGTGGCAAAAACGTTTTCATCCCAATAGAAACTTCGGACGGAGGAGCCGATCTCAACCCACTCTACATCGGCAATCTTTCACTTGGCGACAACGGCATATGGGCGACCTGGATGCTGAACTCGACCATCGAGAATATCAATATCGAAGGTGCGGGACGCACATGTATCAATCTGGCGGATAACGACTATCAAGATACGATACGCCGCGTGTTCTGCGCCGTCGTCCCGTTTCAAAAGACCAATGTCGGATTCCTGTTTCTCAATCAGTCGAATAATAACTTGTATGACCACCTGCAGTGCGACGGGCAGTATTCCTGCATCGGGCAGGGGACAGGCTCTGGACATTATATCGTGCCCGATTTCACCGACCGCGGATTCGCCGTATATCCATTATATTTCGTGCAAGCCCAGGCCTTGCTGGACAGCCCCGAACTCGACATGGAGGCTGCGGCGCCCAACAATCTCGCCGCGGTCTATTCCAACGGAGGTTATGCGCCGGTCGTTATTAACGGCGGACAGTTGTCTAGCGGCGGTACAGGGAATGCATATCTTGCGATCAATGGCGGCGCACCCTTCATCGTGGCGGGAACTCAGTTTGGCGGGGGCACTCCGGCTGAACTGCTCAACGTAATTGCAAATCCAACCTCGCCCGTTGCCGTGCGCGACGTAGTACAGCCGAGCGGTATCGCGCTCACCAACGCAGGCAAGTCCTGGTGGCTGAACGAAAGCGCGGGCAGCCAGGACCTGGGCGTGAAGTTCGCCGATTTGCCGGGCAGCGTAGCTAATGGAGCCCGCCGTTATTGCATCGATTGCGACCCGCCGGCGAATCCACCCGTCGCTTGTACCAGTAGTGGCGCCAAGACCGGGGCGTGGATTAACGGACTTAACAACGTCTGGCTCTGCGTTCCGTAGCCCGCCCGCCGCTGCATGACCCCTGCGGATAGCCTGTCGAGCGGGGAGGTTTGTGCGGCGCCGGCGAAACGTCCCGTTCCTCACAATTCTACTGTACCGGCATACGATCGACCGTCGACAAATAACCTGAGCCTTATAGTTCGGCGGCGAAGGCATTCGCTGGCCGCTGGCTTTCTACCGCGCGTGACCTCGGCTTTGACGCGCCCTCGAGTCCTTATGCTGTTGTGGCTCATGGTACTCGGCTATGCGATCCGCTTCGCCATTTTCAAACTGCCGGCGCCGCCGAACTTCACGGACTTCAACCATTTCTACGTCGCCGCGCTAACGCTGCGCCGGGGATCGAATCCTTATGCGGTCAGATTCGACTCGCTGGCGCATACCTTCGGGCTGGATATAGGCGTCAACCATGTCTCGAACCAGCCACCAACGTTTCTGCTGTGCTTCGAGCCATTGACCAGGCTCAGCCCACTCGCGGCCTATTGGGCCTGGACCGGCTTTTCGCTGATATCCCTGATACTCGCGCTCGGCCTGCTATTAGTCAGCGAGACATCGTTCAACCCGCCGCAGATTCTTTTGTTTTGCGCGTTGATGTTCATTTATCCTCCGACCTACGAACTGTTTGCTTTTGCGAATACGCAGAACGTGATACCGCTGCTGATAGTCCTGGCGATGTGCTGCCTCAGGCGGGGATGGAACTGCGGCGCCGGCTTCAGCCTCGCCTTGGCGACGACCATTAAGGCATATCCATGGACGCTGGCCCTCTATTTAGTGTGCGACCGAAAATGGCGCGCGCTGCTCTGGATGGTGATTGGCGGTGTGCTTATCGGCGCGGCCACAATGTGGAGTATAGGTCTGGCCCATTGTCTTTCATTTTTCAATACCTGGAACTTTACCAATGGCAGAATGCTTCTCGCGCATCCGGATAACCTTTCGATCAACGCGTTCGTGTCACGCCTGTTCTGGTGCAGAGAAGGCGCCTTGCCAGCTCATCGCCTCGAAATTATGAGGGTTGCGGCGGTGGCGGCCGTGGAGTTCACTGTGCTCGTGCTGACTATCGCCGCCACGGCAGGTCCTGAATCCGCGCGCGGTTGGCGATCTCTATCATTGTGGGTGGTGGCGATGATCCTTCTCTCGCCGACCGCTCATGGCCATTATCTCGTCATGCTATCGGTACCCTTCGCCGCGATTGCCGAAGCTGCGCGCCAGGGGGACGCTACGCCGCGGGTGATCTATGCCGCCGTCGCCAGTTACTTGCTGGCGTTTTCGAACTATCCTCTGAGTATCTTGCAGCATTACCACTGGTTTGGCGGCACATTGTTTGATATTGCCACCGAGTATAGCTTCGCGGCCGCCGCGGTCGCTTATCTGGCGGCATACTGGTTTGCGCGGACCACGCGGGAAACGGCGCCGCACCGCCTGACCTTCGGTTTACCCGCGGCGGCGAGCCGACTTCTTGCTACCGATAACCAATAATGAAAATTCCTCGCGGGCGAACGCCAAATGTCCCGCTGCTTTGTGCGGCCGGAATCTGCCTGGCCTATCTGGCGTTTTTTCCTGCGGTGATCTATCCGGTCGATGGCAACTCGATGCTCGCGGTAGCCGAATCGCTAATAACCGGACATGGTTTTACAGTACCGGCCGCTGGATTGGGCGCGATCGGGCGCCACGGCATGTACTATTCGAGTTGGTATCCATTGCTGTCGATTTTGGCGCTGCCGCCGGTAGCCGCAGGAGTCTTTGTCAGCCGTCACCTGGGTCTGCCACAGCACTATGTGGCCGCCGTTTTCGCCTTGACGCTATCGCCCATCCTCGCTGCCGTGACCGCATGGCTAGTGGCGATGCTGGCGCGGCGCCTCGGCGCCACTACCCGGGGTGCGATAGTCGCGTCGTTGGCCTACGCCTTCGGCACTATCGCGATGGTCTACACTCGCGACTTTTTCGCGGATCCCTTGCTCGCGCTGCTGACGGTGGCCGGAATTTACTTTACGCTGGGCGATAGTCCACATGAGGACGGCGCCGCAGCCGCCGCAGCAATGCTGGCGGTGCTGGCCAAGCCTACCGGGATAGTGCTGGGGCCCTGCCTTGGCGCCTATCTACTGTGCAGGGGGCAGCCGGCACGCCGCTGGATCGCGCCATTTTGCGCAACGCTCGCGGGCTTGCTGATTTACTTCGCCTATAACTGGGCGCGCTTCGCCAACCCGTTCGACTTCGGACAGCCGGGCGCATTTGCGTTGCGCGTAATACCATACGCTATCGCTGGACTTCTGATCTCACCGGGCCGGGGATTGCTCTGGTATTGCCCGCCGCTTATCGCTGTGGCGGCGGTGAGCACTGCGAATTTCAGACGATGGGAAAGCGCGCTTATCCTGGCCGTGGCCGGCGCCTACCTGGCCGAGCATTCGATCTGGACATTTTGGGCCGGGGGATGGTCGTGGGGACCGCGGCTGCTGCTCCCAGCGTTGCCGGGCCTGATGGCGCTCGCCGGTCTCCTCCAGCGGCGGCGGCGATGGCTGCTCGTCGCCTTGAGCGTCGCCGGCTTCATCATAAACTCACCCAACCTGGTGTCTTTCTACGCGCGCTATTATCAGGAAGCGGCCGCCGCAAAGGTGAGCGTACGGGCACAAGAATGGAGCCTCAGCTCCGCGCCCCTTTTTCGAATGTGGGGCGCCGCGTGGCGCGAGACCGAAGATGCGTACCGAAACGCGGACCAGGTCGGCACCTTCATGCGTCAGGCGGGCACTGCTCCGCTCGCTACCAGAGTCGAGAGTTCGCGCACGCTTAGAATCGTCAACCTTTGGTGGTGGATGCTTCCGGCCGTGAGAATTCCGCGCGCGGCGGGCGCCGCTGTTTCATTGGCGCTGCTGCTTACCGGCCTTTGGCTGATCGCGCGTGCGCTGGCCCGTGCGCCGGATGACGACGGCGTTCCCTTGACGGTCCGGCAGTAGGATCTTTCGTCCGCAGCCTTTACTTCGATTCGACTCGGCGAGGAGGGGGCGCGCCCATCAGCTCTTTTCCGGCGGGCGCGGCTCGGGCGTCGAAGGCTCGGGCATCCGCGGCTGGACTATGACTTCGGCCCCCGCCGGGACCATCGCAGGCTCGCCCTCGTGCGGCGCGTCGCGTTTATCGGGGGCACTAGGCGACGACGGCTCCGCGGCTTCGGTCACCGGCGGTCGCGGCACCGCCATGGGCGTAAGGTTCGGCGTACCAGGCATCGAGAGCGAGAGCGCGGGATCGTGCGAGATCGCGTCGAGCGCGCGGCGTGAAATCTCGTCGGCGACCTGTACTGCGTAACGGGTGTCGGCCGGATAACGAATCGTCAGCTCGATGCCGTTGGGGCCAAGCCGGAGCCGACTCTGCGGACGCGGCGACTCGAATTTCATGCTGAGGTCGAGTTCGAGCGCGCTGTATTGGCGCTGGACGGTGTCTCGGTAGCGCGCGTAAACGTCCTCGACTACCTCGAGCAGTCGTTTTTCGGCCAGCCGATAGTCGCATTCCGGTGACAGCGTCAGGCGGAATTCATTCCACACGAAGCTGGTGCCGGGAGCCTGCTTGAAGAAGTTGCCATTGCTCTGAAAAACGACCGAGTTGGGGAAGATAACCACCCGCCCGGTCGGTTGGCGCGAGTTTCCGTCGCCCGCCAACTCCATCAGCGCGAGCTTGAACAGTCCGATATCGATCACGTCGCCGCTGATGCCGGCGATCTGGATACGATCGCCGACCCGGATGCCATAGCGGCCGGTGACAAAGAAATAACCCGCAAATGACAGAATCACGTTCTGGAGCGCGAGTGCGACGCCTGCCGCCGCGAGCCCCATCACGGTCGCCAGCGTGCCCAACTGGCTCGCGAAGTCGAAGATCAGCACCATCCCGATGACCAACGCCATCGTCAGCTTGCGCAACTGAAGCAACTGGCGCCGGCGACGCAGATCCTGCACGTAGCGGAAGGTCAAGCTGCGCCAGATGAAGGAGGCGACGAAAATCGCCAACAAGAGCACGCCGAGCGCGGAAAATCTGATGATGAGGCGGTGCAACTGGTTGTCCGAGCGCTGCTCGACCGCGCCGATCCATTGCTGGAGACTTGCGACGTATAGCTGCAGGACCACGCCCTGCTTGGCGAGCGGCATCAAAGCGTCGGCGATCGCTTTGTGCCGAGCGATCAACTCATCGAATTGTTGCTTGCGCACGCGGTTGGCAGCCAAGTCGTCCCCGGCGGGCTGCGCCGCGAGGGCGTCGGCACGCGCGTTGAGATCGCGCAGGCGTGCGATCAACGGCGCACGCGCGGCATCGACCGTCGCTCCCAACCCGCGGGTTTCCTTGATGCGGTCGGTGAGCGCGCTTTTTCCCGCCCCAGGCTGATCAACGCTTCCACCGTGCCCAGCAGACCGTTATCCTGCGACACCGCGCGTTGCACCGTGTTACCAGTCGAGGCCCCAGCCAACGGGGACGCTGGCGCCGGTGCTGCCGCAAGGCCCCTGGGCGACGCGTTCAACTCCGGGACGCTGCGTTCCAGCGCGTCGATCTGATTGGACAAACCATGGCCCTGATTGCCGAGAGAGACGGCGGTGGTCTCGAACTGGACCAGTGAGTTGTAGGAATCCAGGCGCGACTGCGCGAGTTCGATCTGGCTCTCAAGGGTGGCGAGCTGGCGCCCGAGCTCAGCGCGATGAGTGCCGCGGGCGCGCGCGGCCGCGGCTTTGAGCTGTGCGGCCTGCTGCTTGAGCTGGTCGAGGTTGTTCCGTTGCTCCTGCGCCTTAGCCATCAGGGCAGCGAGCCCAGGCAGCGCTACGGTACCGGCCTTTCCTGGGGCACCGGCGGCGCCGCTCGGCGCGGGGGATGGGACCGCAAGCGGCTTCTCGGATTTCAGCAGCGCGGCCATCGCATGTGCGTATTGAAAGGCGAGCTTCACGACCTGGAGCGCCATCTGGCGGTCGTCATCCAGATAAAGCATCTCAGCCGGCTCTAGCTCGAGTCGACTTTCGATGGCGAGATCGCGATACCAGGCGATGGTCTCGCCGAGAAAGTTGAGGACACCGGCGCGCTCGTCGGGTGGCGGCGCGGCGGCGCGCTGCGCTGGCGCTCGCGGCGTTGCCGCAGCACTCGGCTGGATCGCGGCGGCGTGCGCGCCCGGCGCGGCTGACGCGTCCGCGGCCGGACGCGCGGAGCCGCCCGGCGGTCCGCCGCGTATGGCGGCTGCCGTGGCGCTTGCGTGGGTGGGCGGCGGCGGATTCTCCGCCGCCCACCCACGGCGCATCGCGCCTGCGCTCGCGCAGACGCTAACCGTGAGCGCGAGCACGAGCGCCGCCGCGCCCGCCCGACGGGCGGCGCGCGGCGGCGCTCGTGCTCGCGCTGGTGGGTTTGCGCAGTGGATGCATCGGGTACTAGTGTGCGGCCCGCGCCTCCTCGCGGAGGACGCGAGCCGCACACTAGATCAAACTATAATCGGCAACACGCCTGCAACACGCCCGCCACGCAAGAGTTCGATCGCATTGGGGTTACATCCGCGAATGAGGAGTCCGCGGATGAAAAGAAAGGGGCGGCGGACCGATTGTCCGCCGCCCCTCACGATCTATTTTGCTTTTAGCGCGGCGGGAACGCCGCGCTTCGTGATCACCGTGCGCTCACGCGTCGTAGTATAACGCGAACTCGTACGGATGCGGCCGCAGGCGCGTCTGACTGACCTCGCGCGACATTTTGTAATCGATCCAGGTCTCGATCAGATCTTCCGTGAAGACGTCGCCCTTGAGCAGGAATTCATGGCTGCGCTTGAGATTGTCGAGCGCGGCCTCCAGCGAAGGCGGCATGTTAGGCACTTCGGCCAGTTCGGCCGGCGTCAGCGCATAGATGTCCTTATCCAGCGGCTGGCCCGGATCGAGGCGGCGTTGAATGCCGTCGAGACCCGCCATCAGCATAGCCGAGAAGGCCAGGTATGGATTGCAGGTCGGGTCGGGGAAACGTACCTCGATCCGCTTGGCCTTGGGCGACGGCGAATACATCGGGATGCGCACGGCGGCCGAGCGGTTGCGGCTGGAATAAGCGAGGTTGATTGGGGCCTCGAAGCCCGGCACCAGGCGGCGATACGAGTTAGTGCCTGGATTGGTGAAGGCGGCCAGCGCTGGCGCGTGATGCAGGATGCCGGCGATGTAGTGCAACGCCAGCTCCGACATCCCGGCGTAACCCGAGCCCGCGAACAGCGGCGACTCGCCCTTCCAGATGCTCTGATGCGTATGCATCCCGGAGCCGTTGTCGCCGAAAATCGGCTTGGGCATGAACGTCACCGTCATGCCGTGGCGGAGCGCGACGTTCTTGCAGATGTACTTGTACCAGGTGAGCCAGTCGGCCATTTTCACCAGCGACTGAAAGCGCATGTCGATTTCGGCCTGACCGGCGGTGGCGACTTCGTGATGGTGCTTTTCGACCCGGATGCCGACGTTTTCCATCTCGCGCACCATCTCGCCGCGGATGTCCTGCAGGCTGTCGTTGGGCGGCACCGGGAAGTAACCTTCCTTGTAACGCGGCTTATAGCCGAGGTTGGCGCCCTCACGTCCACTGTTCCAGATGCCTTCCTCGGACTCGATATGGTAGTAGCTCGATTGCTGGTTGCTGTCGTAGCGGATCCCGTTGAAGATGAAAAACTCGGGCTCGGGGCCGAAATAAGCGGTATCGCCGACACCCGTAGATTTCAAATAGGCCTCGGCTTTGCGCGCGACGTTGCGCGGGTCGCGCGAGTAGTCGGCGCGGGTGATCGGATCGGAAATGTCGCAGATCATCGTGAGCGTGGGCTCTTTGGTAAAAGGATCCATCACCGCGGTATTGGGGTCGGGGATGACCAGCATGTCGCTGTTGTCGATCGACTGCCAGCCACGAATCGACGAGCCATCAAATCCCAACCCTTCGTCGAAGGGCGATTCGTCGTGGAATTCGCTTATCGGCGTAGTGAAGTGCTGCCACTGCCCCAACAGGTCCATGAACTTCAGGTCGACGGACGTAGCGCCCTTGTCCTTGATCATTTGGAGAATTTGTTTGGGAGTCATCGAACGCGTAACCCTCCTGGCCGCTTTAGGGACGGCAGCCCGTATTTCCGTTTAGGATTAAGACCATCCGCGCTTTAGTTCGTCGGAGGAGCGATCACAGGATTTGTTACGCGCGGCGAGCACCGCCGTGCAATCCGGGCGCGGCGGCATCCAACGCTTTGTGTCACGAAAATTCACCTAACGCAACGCCCCCTCTTAGTTAGCACCTCAGCCAAAATCGCACACCAGCCTGACGCCTGTTTGGGCATCACCGTGCCGAACCAGTGAACTCGATAGCAGTCCGCGTGGTTGCGCGCCATTGCCGACGGCTGCGTTTTGCAGGGACAATCGGCCGCTAACAAATCGCCAACGCGGGCGCGTCATCCTGAGATTTGCAGCAACGCAAAGTAGATGCCAAGGAGAACCAAGCCCATCGGAATTCCGACTTTCGCCCAAGCGCCCGCGCCGATTTGCAACGCGGCGGCGGCGACGATGTTGGGAATGTTGCCCGGGATCAGCATCCCGCCCGCCAGTAGCAGCGCGATTATCGCCTGGCGCGCCCGCGCCGGGTCCATCGCATGAATTTCCAACGCGACCAGCGTCGCGTTGTCCATCGCCGCTGAAACCGTGTTGGCCCAGTACAGGGCTGCGGGCCCGAGCATCGGTACGTAACGTGTCGCCAGCGGGGCGAAGGCGTAGCCAATCAGCACCAGGCCTGCGATGAAGACATATATCTCGAACCCCCGGATGAAGGCGCGCATGACGGACTCGCCGATGAGCGGAAGGATGGGCGCCGCTGCGGCGGCACTGGCTTCATTACCGCCGCGCGCAAAGAGCCCCGCCACAATTGCGCAGACCAGAACGCCTGGCAACACATAGGGCGCGAGCAGCGCGAAAAGGCCACCGAAGTCCATCCCGAGACCGCTCGAGGCGAGCGTGGAAAGCGGGCCGCCCAGCGGCGTCAACGACGATCCCATCCCGATTGCGAAACACCCCGCCACCGTGACCCGCAGGCGCGCACGTGGACCAAAGCGCATCAGCTCGACCATTTCGGCCAGCATCAGCGCCGCCACGATCGCCGTGAGCAGCGCCGAGAGCATCGCAATAGCGAAGACGGCACTGCCGCACAAAAGCGGCCGCGCGACCCGCTCCTGCATCCCGCTAAGCGCGCGATCCATAATCACGCGCATTCGGCCGAAGACGATGTCCGCGACGATCACGGCCGTCGTGATCCCGACCGGCACCGCGGCGACATGGCGCGCGACCTCCCATCGCCACGTTCCCGCAAGCGTCATCGAGAGCAAACCGATCGCAAAAAAGAATATTTCTATATGTTCTTCGATCGTGCGCGAGAGAACCGGACCGACGAGCAACAGTCCGATCAGCGCCATGCCGACCGCGGAATTCATCGCGACCGAATCGTTTCCGGAATTGCGGGTGGCAGCGAACGCATCCGATTCTTATAAATGAGAGCCTAAGTGCAGTCGAACGCCGCCAGACCGATACGAGCGCTTTGGCGTGGCCGCGTTCGGGTTGTAATAATGCAGTGGGCCGTTAAGATGCCCACAGTTGCAGTGGCCTCTTGCAAGCAGGACTTTACTTTCTACAAGCAGGATTTGATTTCTAACGGATGGTGACATGGATTTCGATCTGACCGAGGCGCAGCAGGAAATCGTGCAGGGTGTGCGCGCACTGTGCGCGCGCTTCGACGATGAGTATTGGCGCGCCAAGGACGCCGCGCATGAATTCCCGCACGACTTTTACCAGGCCGTGGCCAAGGCCGGTTATCTTGGTGTGGCGATTCCCGAGGAATTCGGCGGCAGCGGCCTAGGCATCACCGAGGCCGCCTTGGTGATGCGCGAGGTCGCGTACGCCGGCGCGATGAACGCCGCCAGCGCGATCCATCTGTCGATTTTCGGCCTCACGCCGATCGTGATGCATGGGACCGAGGAGATGAAGCGCCGCCATTTGCCGCGCGTGGTTAGCGGCGAGCTGCACGCCGCTTTTGCGGTCACCGAGCCCGACGCCGGCAACGACATCACGCATATCAAGACCTTCGCCCGGCGCGAGGGCGATAACTATGTGATCAACGGGCGCAAGGTCTTCACCACCAAGGCCCAGGAAGCGCACAAGATGCTGCTGCTGACGCGCACCACACCGTTCGAACAGGTGGCGAAGAAGACCGAGGGCATGAGCCTGTTCTTCGCCGACCTCGACCGCGACGCTATCGAGGTGCGCGAACTCCTTAAGCTCGGCCGTCATGCGGTCGACACCAACATGCTCTTCATCGACAACCTCAAGGTCTCGGCCGCCGATCTGATCGGCGAGGAAGGCAAGGGTTTTCGCTACCTGCTCGACGGGCTCAACCCGGAGCGCATCCTTATTGCCTCGGAAGCTATCGGGATCGGACGCGCTGCGGTTGACAAGGCCGTGCGCTACGCCAAGGAGCGGATCGTGTTCGGACGCCCGATCGGTCAAAACCAGGCCATCGCGCATCCGCTCGCCGACGCATACTCCAAGCTTGAAGTGGCCGAGCTGATGACCATGAAGGCGGCTTGGCTGTTCGACCATCGCAAGCCCTGCGGACCCGAAGCCAACATCGCCAAGCTGCGCGCCGCCGATGCCAGCTTCGAAGCCTGCGATCGCGCGGTGCAGACGCTAGGCGGTTACGGCTACATGCGCGAGTACGACGTGGAGCGGTATTTTCGCGAGTGCCGGATGCTGAAGATCGCGCCGGTCTCGCAAGAGATGGTGCTCAATACGATAAGCGAGCACGTGCTGCATCTGCCACGTTCGTACTGATCGCTCCGGAGGGGGACGGCGGCGGCCATGCGCAAGGACAGGCTTTTCATCCTGCTGGGAGCGATGGCGTTCGTCGCTATCGTGTTCGCTCTGCTGGCGCACGTGCAGCCGATAAAGGTTACCGAGAGGCATCTCGAGCGCGACGGCGATAACGTTTTCGTCGCGGGCGAACTGCGCAACACGAGCGCGCTTCCCGCGACGCTCGAGCTGGAAATCCATTACTACGACCGTGCGGGGCGGGCGCTCGGCGAGGATCGGCTCCAGGTTGGCCCGCTCGCCGCCGGTGCGCGCGAACATTTTCGCGGCCCGGCGCACACGGCGGGTTCGGTCGCGGATTTTTCCCTTTATCTCAACCAGGGGCGCAATCCTTACGGTAATTGATGGGCGCGCTCGTCGATCCGCCGCAGCAAAGGAACTCCGATGCGAAAAGCGACTCAGCGAACTTTCGGCGCAGTCATCCGCGAACGCCGACGCCAACTCGATCTGACACAGGAAGACGTCGCCCGGCGGATCAAGACCTCGACTCCTTATATCGGTCATCTCGAAGCCGGCAAGCGCCATCCGTCGGAGAAAGTGATCGCGCGTCTAAGCGAAGTGTTAGGCCTGCAGAGCCGCGAACTGTACTTCCTCGCCAATCCGCGCGCACGCGATCTGCTGACCGTTGGCAAAAACGGCGGCGGCCACCGCTCGGCCTGGGAGGAGTTCCGACGCGACGAGCGCATTCGGCGTGCACATAACATCAGCGCCGAGGAGATGGAGGTGTTGGAGCGGGTCGCGGCGATGGGCGAGGCGCGCACGCCACGCGACTTCATCTATATCCTCAACGCTATTCGCCTGGCGCTGAGCCCCTGACCGTCGCAGGTGGTAATGTCCGCGCCGCCTAATTAAGCTCGGCAGGAATCCCTGTGATGCCCGATTCATTCCCAGCCGAAGCCACGATTGCGATGGCGGTGCGCTGGCCGCGGCGCTACACGGTCATTATCCTGTTCGCGCTCTCGACCGTGCTCTGCTACGTCGACCGCGTAAACATCTCGATCGCGATCATCCCGCTCGCCCACGCCAAAGGTTACAGCGAAGCCGAGCGCGGCCTGGTCCTGTCGTCGTTCTTCTGGGGCTATCTATGGTTCCAGCTACCCGGCGGATTGCTTGCCGATCGTTTCGGCGGCAAGCGCGTGTTGGGGGTTGGTGTGGCGCTGTGGTCGATAGCGACTTTCCTGACGCCGATCGCGACCGCGTCTTTTGGGCTGCTCCTTCTTACGCGCGCCGCGCTCGGCGCGGGTGAGGCGGTCAACTTTCCCGCGATCCATTCGATCGCCGCGCGCTGGACGCCGGCCTCCGAACGGGCCCGCGCGATCTCGCTGCATCTGAGCGGCACCGCGCTCGGCACGATCATCGCGCTGCTCGCAAGCCCGCCGCTAATAATCGCCTACGGATGGGAGGCGGTGTTCTATGTTTCGGGACTCGTGGGCCTTTTGTGGCTCGCGCTGTGGTGGTGGAAGGCGGCCGACTGGCCCGAGGACTCGCCCGGCGTGAACGCCGCTGAGATGGCCGAGATTCGCGCGGGGCGGTCCGAGGTCGCGGCGGCGGAGGCGATCCCATGGGGCAAAATCTGTCGAGAGCCTGCGGTGTGGGCGATCACGATGGCGCATCTATGTAACAACTTCGGCTTCTACATCCTGCTGCTGTGGCTGCCGAGCTATCTCGATCACACTTTTCATGTGCCGCTCAAGGAACTCGGAGTGATGGCGGTGGTGCCGTACCTGGCGGCCTTCGTAGTCGGCAATTGCAGCGGATGGCTCGCCGACGCCTTGCAGCGGCGCGGGATGCGGATGACGGCGGTGCGCAAGACGCTGCAGACGATCGCTTTTGGGCTCGGCGCGGCAGCGGTATGCGCGATGCCTTTTGCGCACTCGGCCGCCGCGGCGGTGATGCTCGCGACGGTATCGATCGGCGGCACCGCGATTGGGATGGGCGGATGGGGCGTCAACCACCTGGACGTCGCGCCCCGTTATGCGGGGATCCTGATGGGCATTTCGAACACCTTCGCCACTGTGCCGGGAATCATCGGCGTCGCTCTCACCGGCTTCGTCGTACAAGCGACCGGCTCGTTCTCGGGCGTCTTCTATCTTGCCGCCGCCGTCTATCTGGTGGGACTAGTCGCGTTCGACCTCTGGGCGAGCGGTGAGCGCAAGATCTAGCGGCGACGGCCTCCCCGGGAGCTGCGGCTCGCGTCGGTAGTCTATTTCCTGGTCTGCGGCTTGTTCTTGATCAGCAGCTTGCTCAATGCGGCGTGCAGCGCCGGACCCGCGGCAATGAAACCGTCGAGCTTGACCTGCTTGCGATTGAAACGAATCGGATCCCCATGAATGTCAGTCATCACGCCACCTGCCTCGGCGATCAGAGCGGCGCCCGAGGCGACGTCCCATTCGCTCTTGGGGGTCGCGGTAAAGGTCCCGTCGGCCTTGCCGGCCGCGACCAGCGCGACCTTATAGGCAACGCTGCCGATCGGGTGGGAAACGATCTTGTCCTGGTAAGCGCCCCACTCGCCGCGCGCCGTCTCGCTGCGGCTGGCTAGCACCACCGAGCCGGCAAGGCCGGCTGCGGCGGTCACGTGCACAGGAGTGTCGTCGAGATAGCATCCGGCGCCGCGCGCGGCCCAGAACATCTCGCGCTTAATCGGATTGTAAGTCACCCCGAGCACCGGCACGCCGTCCTCGGCGAGCGCTATGGCGACGACGAACTCGGGGATTCCCTTGATGAACTCCTTGGTCCCGTCGAGCGGATCGACAATCCACACGCGGCGGCGCGAGAGCCGCGCGGCATTGTCGGCGGTCTCTTCGGAAAGCCATCCGTATTCGGGAAAGGCGCGGCTCAGATGCTCGCGCAGGGCGGCGTCGGCCTCCAGGTCGGCCGAGGTCACCGGGTTGTCGCGGCCTTTCGAGCCGACCTCGTAGCCGCAATCGCGGAAATAGCGGCGGAGGATCTCGCCAGCTTCCAGAGCCGCCCGCCGCGCGTGCTCGAGTTCCCGCGCGAGCTCGCCGCCCGCTGTTTTATTCATCGCGCCCTCACGATTCGCCGCGGCGCAAGCGCTTGCGGCGGACGCGCTCGTAGGCAGTGCGCAGCCGCGTCATCATCGCCTCGCGCTCATCGTACAGCCGGCGCAGCCGGCGCGGCTTGCGGCGCGCGAGCGCGTAAGCCGTGATGAGCGGCAGCGCCACCGTCGAATCGACGTAGCAGACCACCGAATCGGGCAGGCGGTTAGGATCGATCTTGCCCCAGCTCACGGCCTCTGATGGCGTGGCGCCGCTCAGCCCGCCGGTGTCGGGACGCGCGTCTGTCACCTGGAGAAAATAGTCGTGGCCTTTTTCCGCGACGCCCATCACTTCCTGGATTTGCGGCTCGGTCTGCAGGACGAAATTCTTGGGCGAGCCGCCGCCCAGGATGAACACCGCGCTTTTCATTCCTGCGGCCTTGGCAGCGTACACAATCGACGCGGTCTCGTTGACGTCGGCGAGAGGATCCAGGCGCAGGCCATAGCCCTCGACTTCGAGCAGCGCCAGGTTCATCCCAATCGACGAATCGCCGGGCGACGACGTATAAACCGGCACCGCGCATTGGTGCGCCGCCGCCAGCATCGAACGGCTGTGCAGTTTAAGCACGCGCTCGCGTTCGGCCACGTAGCGGCCGGCGCGATGATGAAATTCGGCGCTGCTCATCGGATGCTGGAACTCTTCCTGCCGAGCAATTTGGCGGAAGAAAGCGTCGGTCGAGAGCAGCACGCGATAGTCGAAGAAGATGTCGTAGATCCTGACCACGCCGGCCTTGTGCAGCGCCACGTCGTCGGCCTCGGCCGATCCCTGGAACATCTGCAGGCCCAGCGCGAAGTGCGTATCGTGATAGAGATTGGCGCCGGTCGAAACCGCCCAATCGACGAAGCCGTTTTCGATAAGCGGGATGAGACACGACATCCCCAGACCCGCCGGCGTAAGGGCGCCGGTGATGCTCATGCCGACCAACACGTCGGGCTCGAGCATTTTTTCCGTGAACAGCCGGCAAGCCTCGCGCAAGCGCCGTCCGTTGTAGGCGAGGAACGCGGTATCGATCAGTTCCGCAGCGGTCATGTCGCCGCGCACCGGCGCGGGATTGATCGGTGCGCCACCAAGTCGTGATTTACGTAGAGCCATCGCTAATCCTGGTCCGTGCCAGCGAGAGCGAGCACCGCGCTCGCCACGTCATCTCCTGGAGTTCCGCCTAAGAAGGCCCGGCCGCGTTGTGATACATGCGGCGCGGACGGCGCAAAAATCCTAGCCGCCCGCGCCGCACAAAGCCATCGCGACGCGGTTTGCCACGCTACCGGGGAGCATTTAAGATTGCGCTGGGGACCTAACTTAACGCGGCGATACACTCGCGCCGGCTGGGGAGACCGCCGATGGCGATCATTGCTATCAGTCAGCAGCTTGGCTCGCGCGGCACCGACCTCGCGCATCTGGTGGCCAAACGGCTCGGCTACCGCTTCATGAGCCGAGAGGATTTGATCGCGCAGGTCTCGCGCATCTACAACGTCACCGCCGACCAGCTGGTAGTGCTCGACGAGCGCCAGCCGCACTTCTGGTCCCGTCTGAAGACCGAGAGCACGCGCTTCGTCTCTTTTTTCCGCGCCAATCTGCTCCGCGAGATGGCGCAGGACCGGCTCGTCGCGGTCAGCCAGACCGCGGCGGTGTTCATGCCGCCCTACGGATGCGGGCTTAAGGTCCGTGTCGTCGGCCCTTTTGACGATCGGGTCAAACTGGTGGCCGAAAAGGAAAGTCTTGCCCAGGTAGCCGCGCAACGGCGGGTGCGCGACCACGACCGCGAGGTGCGCGCGCGCATCCAGACTCTGATGGGCGTCGATATCGACGACGCCGCTTCCTACGACATCGTGGTCAATGGCTACGGCGCGCCGCTGGACATCAGCGCCTCGGGCCTTGCCGCATGCGCCGAGCAGATTGATGCGCGGATCAGTGCCGACCAATGGCAGCAGATGCGCGACACAGCGACCGCGGCCCAGGTGCGCGCCGCCTGCCATGCGCATCCCAAGCTCGGCCACGCGCCGATCGAAGTTTTGTGCACCCTGGGCGCCGTGCAGGTGCGCGGACCGGGACTGGTACCGCCGTGGGACGAGCTCGCCAACCAGGTCGCGAGCACGGTCGAGGGGGTGCGCTCGGTGGCTGTGGAAGCCGAGGAGACGCCGATACCCGTGCGTCCCGACTAAGATCTGATTAAGTCCCAGCTAACCCGTGCGCAAGCTGATACTTTTCCTGGCGAGCGGTTTTTATACCGGCTACGCACCGTTCGCTCCAGGCACCGCCGGCTCGGTGGTGGGGTTGGCACTGGCGTGGAGCGTCACGGTTCCACTGGAGCATCGGTCGTCGCTCGCCGCACTGGGGCTCATCGCGGCGCTGTTCGTCGGGGGATGCTGGCTTTCGGAACGCGCCGAGAAGCTTCTCGATCAGCACGACAGCTCGCATATCGTGATTGATGAGATCGTGGGAATGGCGCTAACCATGTATCTCTGCCCGGCGGCAGACTGGATCGCGTTCGGTGCTGGGTTCGCCCTCTTTCGCCTGTTCGACATACTGAAGCCCGAGCCTGCGGGGCTCATCGATCGCCGGATGCGAGGCGGCATCGCGGTGATGCTTGACGATGTGGTAGCGGCCATATATGCGAACCTCGTGCTGCACGGGCTCGCGCTGATAGTTTCGCTTTAGCGCCGCATGCGGCGGATTTCGCCAGCCCGGCGCGCGGGTAAGGAGCCATCGATGATTCATGAGGCGGTCATTCTTTCCACCGGAGATGAAATCACCACCGGCCGGATAGTGGACACCAATTCCAATTACATCGCCGACAAGCTCGCGGAGGCCGGTATCGAGGTCGTCGCCGTGCTGACCGTGGGCGACGTTCCCGAGCGGTTGGAATGGGCGTGGAAGGCCGCGATGACGATGGCCGACGTGGTCATCTCGACTGGCGGAATCGGACCGACCGCCGACGACCTGACCAACGAGACCGTGGGGCGCATCACCGGCAAGAAACTGGTTCGCGACCAGGAAAGCGTCGACCACATGAAACGCATCTTCGCGTCGATCAACCGCGTGATGCCCGAGAACAATCTCAAGCAGGCCGACCTGCCGGAAACCTCCGAGGTCATCCGCAACCCGCTCGGCACCGCGCCGGGCTTTCGCATGGCGGTGCCGCAGGCCGACGGCCATACCGCTCACCTGGTCGTGCTGCCGGGGGTGCCGCGCGAGATGAAACCGATGATGGAGGATAGCGTCCTCCCGTGGCTCAGAAAAAACCGCGGCAGCGATACCATCTACGCCGTGCGGGTCTTCCAGACCTTCGGCATCAGCGAATCGGGCCTGGACGAGGCGGTCGCGGGTCTGATCAAACCTGAGGAGGCGCGGGTCGCATTTCGCGCGGCCTTCCCACAAATTTCACTGCGCGTCACGGTCGAGGGCAAGCCGGGCGAGGCCGAACGCAAGCTCGAGGAACTAAGCGAGCGCGTTCGCAAGCGCATCGCGGATTATATCTATGCGGAGGGCGACGCCTCGATGGAACAGGTCGTCGCGCGATTGCTGACGGAGCGCAATTTCAAGCTCGCAGTCGCCGAATCCTGCACCGGCGGCCTCATCGGCCATCGTCTGACCAACGTTCCCGGCAGCTCGAAGTTCTTCCAGGGCGACTTCGTGACCTACTCCAACGACCTCAAGACCGGATTGCTGGGGGTGCGCGCGGAAACGCTCAAGCAGCATGGCGCGGTAAGCGAGCAATGCGTGCTCGAGATGGCCGCCGGAGCACGCGAACGCGCGGGCGCCGACGTCGCGATCGCAACCTCCGGGGTCGCGGGGCCCGACGGCGGCACTGCTGAACATCCGGTGGGGACGGTTTGTATCGCGTTGGTGGGAAATGGAACCCAGGCCGCGCGCCGCTACCAGTTACGCGGCAATCGCGACTGGATCAAGATTCTGACCGCGCAGGTAGCGCTGGACTGGCTGCGCCGCTATGCGCTCGGACTGCCGATCGGCGAATCGACACTGTTCCGCCGCTGACTTCCGTCTCGCATCGAATCGAGCTTGATGCCAAGACGATTATAGGAATCGGCACTCGGCGCACGATCTCATCAGAATGGGATCCTCGCGCCGATGAACAGTTCCGATTCTCCGTCACAAAGCCGTAAGATGCTCCGTCACTTGTACAACGCGCTCTGGTACCCGGCGCTGCCGCTGTCGCTCGCGCTTAGCGGGGCGCATCAAGCGACGGGCTAAGGCAGCGTACGAGCTTCCGCGGATGGCCTTTCGGACGGCCTTTTGCTTCGCCGGCGCGTGCTTTGCCTGCGCGTCTGCAGTCATTGCGCTCTTGTCGGTGGAGGCGGCCTCAGCTGCACGGATTGCGGCACTGTTCTAGGCGAAGCGGCCAATCAAACTCGGAAAAGGAGCAAATGTTATGAAACCCGAATTGACCTTCAAGCAACTCGTAACCGCGTTCTTGGCGGCTGGATCTCCGGGGGCGTCCGAAGATCAGGCCTGCGAAGCCGAGGCGCTAGCGGGCTACTTTCCTTTCAATACCGCAGCGAGGCCAAGGCGTTAAAGATACTCATTCGCGACGATGAGACGCGAAAGGTGGTCGACTTGGTTTACAGATGGTCCGCCAAGCCGGGACTCGTTTCCATCGTGTCGCAGAGAGGCACAGTTGCCGCATAGCATCGCGACTGAGCCGACCGGACGGTAAGGTGGTGAGTATGTTCGCGTTTGTGTCCGCAATTGTAGGTTTCGGGTCGGCTTTGCTGGCCATCGTGCTGACGCCGCTGCTACAGCATTATTTCTGGCGTCGTCAACGCCATGCGGAACTTTCCCTTGCGACTATCGAACGTTGTGCCAAACTAATAATTCAACTCCAAGAGCGCCTCTTAAAGATCCAGGAAGAAAAAAGGACGGAAACAGACGCCGCCGACAATGAAATCCTCCGCCGCTGGGACGCGCTCGGGCTTGAGATTCGATCTTTGTTTTCGAAGCAGACTAATAGTAGGTTTGACAGGCTCAACGGACTAATACGCGCGTATTCCTATCCCCTAGAACTTGGCGGTTTCAGAATATCGGACTTTGATTCCGCGCGAATAGAGGCGCTGTCGGCCTTGTACGCAGAGATCGGACTGACGGGCGAGCAAATTGCCGGAGCACGCTGGTGGCAAATCTGGCGTCATGAGTGAGGACAATGGGCGCGAGCGGTGAGTAGTGAGGCAATGGCGCTCCTTGTGGACGAGTCAATGGCCTGATGTTGCGAAGTCTTCCCGGGACTATAGGCTGGAATGAGCCGGCGGTGCGCCGGCGCTCAGGAGGATGGGAAATAGTGAATACGGCATTGGAGTTTGAGGTCACCGCTCACCTACAGCAACTTGAGACGGCACGGAAGCTCCGGGATCTTTCCACCGTCGAGATCAAGCGAGGTCGGTTAGAGTTAGCAGACCGCATGTTGAAACGGGCCGCGGAGATCGCGCTGAGAGAAAAGAATAAGGGCTGGCTGTTAAACTAAGGCTAACCGCCATGGCTGGCAGCACAGCCCGGCCGGGATTGCAGCTCTTGCGATTCATGCTGGCTCGGTGTCCGGCCTGTGGGCTTCGGCCGACACGGCGCTCGCCGGAATTTTGTACCCAATGCGGCCCCGTCTTCATCTACGCCTCAGCAACTTCCTGAGAAGCGCGCTCGTCCTAGCGGTCGTTGCATCTTGCGCACTGCTAGGCTTCTGGCTTGACAACAGATACGAGGCGGAGGCCGACCGGTGGCGCTGCATTAGCCTGATCGTCCGCCTCGGACCGGTGGCCAAGAGCGACAGGCTACTGTCTCCGCCAGACGCGACTACCCTATCGGCAAACGACCTTGAACTTATCGAGAAGGACCTGGGCTTCAGCTATTCGGATTATGACCTTGACGCACGCGCGACAGTAGACCGTTGCTGGAATGCCGTGTCGTTTTCGCAACTGACAGACTTTACAGGGAAGCCGCTCCCGAAAGGCGCTTACAATGGTGGCGAGCCGAAGTTGTTCTGGCAGTGGCTCGCGTGGGCGCTGTACGGCTCGAGTGCAGTGCTCGGGTTGTGCTGGCTCTGGTACTTCATATTGGCGCGCCTCGGAGAAATCTCCGACGCGATCAGGCAGACTCCATAAACCGGCAACGATGCGACGAAGCGATCACTCGACTCGGCACGAGGGCCTCGGGAAAGTTCAAGCTTGGCTGGCCATCGACTATCCACAGAGGCTACCGTCACTTGCCCACGGGATGAATTAATAGGGGCAGAGGGCTAGGTTAGTCGTTCTCGATAGCGTAGCCACAGGATATGCACAGCTTCATCCACATATCCCCCAGTCCAGAGAGGTCGAATAAACGAGAGATATCACAGGCGCAGTAGTAAGGTCGCCGGCTGGGGGACTCAGTCATGCAAGACTGGACCGAGGGTCAGCGGAGCCTCTTGGCCGAGGAGATGTTGCGCTACTTTGGAGAGACGTGCCCCGCACTCGCGGCGAGTTGCGATGTTGCGATCGGCCATCTATCGCGGCACGCTCGACGAGAAATAGCCGGACATTTGCAGACGTTAAGAGCGGTCACCAACGAGACCAACCGGGAACTTGCGGCCGCTCGCGTCGCGGCCACCGGGGACCACGCCTCATCCGAGCTACTGTTCGGTCACGCGCTCGCTTCGATAGAGCATCTCAGCGAGATCGCCCAGACTGTGACACAGCGGATCGACGAGTTGATGAAGAAGACGTGATCACGAGGAAGCAGGCCGTCGAGCGCAGGGCCGGGTTGCTTCGCTGTTCAGTCGTTCAGTTGCTCCAAAACCTCTTGATGATGTTGATTACAGTTGTAATGATGCGGAGTTGGAAGGTGACGGGGGAGATAAGGAGACCGCCAGCGCTGACGAGGCTCCGAGGAGTCTCAGTGCATGACCTGACCAAGTGTCTCACCTATCGGGTAACCCCGTCACCATCCGACCCCACCCAAACCTAGCTAGCTCTAGGCTCCGCCTGTCGAGAATGGTTAGTCGCGCAGAAACCCGCTTGGAAGCTTCTCTAATCGACGTGCCTTCCTATGCGAATCAGCATAACCTAACTCGCTACGCGATCAATGCGCCGCCTCGCCTAAGTCCTGACCGCGAAGCCAACTATCCACAACAATAACATTAGCGGCTGTCCCACTGACTATGTGATAGCCCTGCAAGCGTCGCACTTCCTTCGAAAACGCTTCAAAAAACGTTGCACCGTCAGGTCACTCTTGTGCGCGCTCGAGCGCCGGCATCGCGATCGACTCGCCCAATGCGAGCCGCCCGCGATCGTTGCGCATCTGCGCCGCCAGAACTCGATCGTCATGCGCGAACGAAACCCACCATCCGCCCGCGACCGCACGCTCCAGGTAATCCGCCTTGACCTGCATCGTGCGCAGCGCGTCGAGATCGTAGGCCTGGCTCCGCGCGCCTGGCGCGACGATGCGACGAGGCGACCGCGCGGCTCGCGTACGAGGCTCCGGGGTTTTTCGCGGGTGCTGCGATACTGCGGATACCCAGATTGGCCTTACGTTTAGGTCAACGGGATCATCGCCCTGCCGGAGCTAACTGAGTCTCTGACACTGCTAGATGTGAGGGATGAAGCACCCGCCATGCTGCCGAACCGACTGCAATAGAACAAACGTCGTATAGAGACTATCGTGACGCTATGAGAACTATCAAAATTGAGGCAGCTAATGGCCGCAGTATCTCAGAAGAGGTGCAAGCTGCTACGAACCTATTGGACGATGCGACCATTCCTTACAGCGTAAATATTCAGGTGGCTGATGCAGATGAAGACGCAGCTACATTCGTCTTCCATGGCGCAAGAATCCGATTTAGTGCTGGATATCCGGTTAGAGACCCCTATGAAAAGCCGCATGCCTAAGCCTCGCGCTAGCTGCGACGGGCTAAACTTTGTCCGAAGACCGAGGCAGCAGCCTCATTGCGGGGCGCGGTAACTGGCGGGCGCTTCAGAGCAAGCGAGAGCACGCCGGCGAGCCGATTCAACTCAGGGTTCCCATTTCGCCCCTACTGAATACCAATCCTGCATACCATTCATGGTGCAGGCGTTGGCGGTAGCTCTGAACAAGTAAAGTTATTATCTATTCCCTTTAATCGATTTCAGCCGCCGCAATGTCTAGCACTTGATTGACTAGAAAATCTCTCGACACTACTCTGATCGAGCCACTCGGGTGTCCGTTTATTATGCGAGTGGCCCTGTACCCTCATAGTCAAAACTCACGTTCTTAAACGTGCAATCCTCGTAATCATACCCATCAAGTTGAACTGTTTGGTCCTCATACGTCTTGGTCCAAATTACGACCATGTTATCGCTCCATTTTCTCGCTCGATGATCACGGATGTAGATATCAACGCTAACCGCGGCGCAAATCCCACACATCCATCAGGAACATCGCCAACATGGGCCAATAGCGCCGCATTTCAGGCTTCTCCGGTGCGGCTGGGCCTTGCCGTGACAAAATCCGGTTCTGCTGCCACAGCAGAACTAAACTCGCCACTGGCGCAGCAGCCAGAATCCAGTCGGCCATAAACACAGCCTAGATCTTCAGCAGCTCCTCGAGCCGGCGTGTCATTGCCTCGGCGATTTCGGTTAGACGTTCCATCGAGGCGAGCGCTCGATCGAGGAGGTGTTCGGCGGATACGCGACCTTCTGCAGCTGCTTCCGCCGGATCGCTTCTTCGTCGGCCATGGGTGACGATTATGACGCTTTTCAGGGTATGCGTCAGTCCTGAGAGGTGGGCGTCGCGTGCGGCAGCACGTTGGTCGGACCGTCGTTGCCGCTCAGTCAGTCAGTTGCCGTTCGAAACGAATCTCTTGAGGTGTCGTAAGCCGCATCGCCGCGGGTATCGCGTGGCCTTGCAAGTGGCAGTCGCAGGAACAGTTGCCTTTGCAGCGCTCGTGATCATTTATGGAGCAGACAACTGTGATCGAGCCTGGATAGGGCCAAGTCGTGCTCATCCTGGTGCCTCCGAGAAATGATGAGAATCCCCACAAACCAAACCGGGGGCATTGCGGGGAAGTTCCCGCGTGTACAACTTTCGCGTGCCGACTTTCCTAATCAGTAGCCTCAAAATTTTCGAGACAAATTTTATACGAGAATCGCTTTTCGCTTCCGGGCGTGCCATATCCGGATCGCACGGACTGGCTCTGCCCGCAGAGCCTGGGCACGTAGAGTGACAAGGGGAATGCGGACCGCGCGGCGCGCCAGTTTTCTATATGGGATGTTTTTTGATCGGCGCGATCCGCGGGTGCTCGGGTGCTCCGTCGGGGTATCCGTACCGCCCAGGCTCGTAGATCAACGAAGACGGGGCGAAAGAGCGATTTAGGCATACAGTCAAAGGGTTTTTTCGCTTTGAAGGAGGTTTCCTGGAGTGTCTGGAAGAGTCTGTAACTAGGCCATATCGGGATGCTCCGTCACTTGTACAACGCGCTCTGGTACCCGGCACTGCCGCTGGCGCTTGCGCTTAGCGGGGCGGCTGGCGACGTGGCGACGCGGCGCGCGCGCATGGGTCTAGCGTGGGCCGGCGATGGCGCGGCAACTTCCGGCGCGCCGCGAATCTGGGCGCATGCGGCGTCGGTTGGCGAAGTGGGAGCGCTGCGCGCCGTCATCGCCGCGATTGTGGGCGAGTGGCCCGAGGCGACGCTGGTCGTCACGTCGATGACCGCCGCCGGACGCGAGGCGGCACGGCGCTCGATTCCCGGCGCGCGCGCATATCTCCTCGCGCCACTCGATTGCCGCCGCGCGCTGCGCCCGTTTCTGGACGCGATCCGTCCGACGCTGGTGTTGATCGCCGAGACCGAGTTGTGGCCGAACTACTTCATCGAGTCCCGTCGCGCCGGCGCGCGTATCGCAATCGTCAACGGCCGCGTCTCGGAGCGGGCGCTTGGCCGCTACCGCTACATTCGCCCGCTGCTGCGCGAGGCGCTCTCCTCGGCCGATCTCGTTCTCGCCCAAACCGATGACGACGCGCGCCGCTTTCTCGCGCTGGGCGCGCCGGCGAGCACGCGTCATCGTGACCGGCAACACCAAGTTCGATCTCTGGCAGCTTGGGTGCCCCGGCGCTGCGCCCGGAGCTTCAGACGTTCGCGCCCGGATGCCCTCTGCTGGTTGCAGGCTCGACTGCGCCGGGCGAGGAGCAAATCGTGATCAAGGCGTGGCGTGAACTGCGTACCCGCTTCGATCGGCTCGCCCTCGTCCTCGCGCCGCGTCATCTCGAGCGCGTTGCCGAAGTGGAAGCACTCATGCGCGCCGCCGGGCTCGAGTACTCGAAGGCGAGCACGCCGAACACGACTGGCGCATCCACCCGCGTGCTGCTGCTCGATACGATGGGCGAGTTGCGCGCTACGTACGGACGCGCCACCGTCGCATTTGTCGGCGGCAGCTTGATAGTCGGGCGCGGGGGGCAGAGCCTGGCCGAGCCAGCCGCCGCCGGCGTACCGGTGCTGTTCGGGCCCTTCCATGAGAATCAGCGCGCGATTGCCTCCGCTCTGCTCGAGGCGCGGGCAGGAGCGGTAGTGGGCGATGCCGCTGAACTCGCAGCAACTGTGACGGCTTTTCTCGGTGATGAGTGTGAGCGGCTCGCCGCGGGACGCCGCGCTTACGGGGTGGTGGAGCGGATGGCGGGGGGCGTCGCCGCAACCCTGATGCGTCTGCGGCCGCTCGTTAATGTAGCCTGAACCATGACCGTGTAGCCCAACACATGACCGTGTAAAGTGATGACCGATTCCACGCCAGCACCGCCGAATCGATCGCGCCTGGAGAGGCTGTGGCAGCACGACCTCGCGCTTCACGAGCGGCTGTTATGGGCCACGCTGGTGCCTGCGGCCGGCGCTTATCGGGTTGCGCTGGCGGCGCGCGGATTGTGGTGGCGCAGGATGAACCGGCGCGCGCGGCCGCTGGTGGTGAGCGTCGGCAATCTGACGCTGGGCGGTAACTCCAAGACGCCGTTCACACTGTTCCTTGCCTCGCGCTTGCGGATGCGAGGGCTGCGAGTCGCGATCGTGAGCCGCGGATGGGGGCGCGCGCCAAGCGCCGAACGCGCGACTCTGGTCTGCGATGGCGAGCGACTGCTCGCCGGCCCTGACGAAGCGGGCGACGAAGCGGTGATGATGGCGAAATCGTTCGCCGGGCCGATTGCGGTCGCGCGCCGGCGTATCGACGGTATCGAGCTCATCGAGGGACGGCTTGGCCCGCTCGACGCCGTGGTGCTCGACGACGCTTTTCAGCACGTGCGGCTGCGGCGCGACGTCGATCTGCTGTTGATGAACGCCGCGCGCGGAGTAGGCAATGGATGGCTGTTGCCGGCGGGCCCGATGCGCGAGCCCCTGCTGGCCGCGCGTCGCGCCAACGCGGTGATTGCGATCGGCGAGAGCCGGGCCGAGGGCGCGGCCGAAGCGATACCGAGCGCTATCGCGGAGCATCCTCGCCTGCTCCGCGCCGCGCTCAGGCCCCGAGCGCTGGTTTCTCCTGCCGGCGTGGCGGCGCGATGGAGCGAAACGTCGTTGTCCCTGATGGGCCGGCGGGTGGTGGCAGTCAGCGGACTTGCCGATGCCCGCGACTTTTATCGCATGTTGCGTGAGATGGATATCGATTTGGTCGGCGTACTCGAATATCCGGACCATCATGTGTACACGGCGGCCGACTGGCACACTATCGTCGCCGCCGGGCGCGGGGGCGCCGCATTCATCACCACCGAAAAGGACCTGGTGAAGCTCGAGCGGTTTCCGTTCGAGCGCGATTCGCTGTACGCTCTACGGCTCGAAGTCGTGATGGATCTTGACGACGAAATTCGCCTGGTCGAGATGATCGTGGCCGAGCGCGCTCATCCGCGCGACGCAGTGAGCGGCGATCGCGACCCTCAAGCAAAGGAGGCTTTGGGCAAACATGGCCGTTAGCCAGGAACTGCTCGATATTCTGGCCTGCCCTAAATGCAAGGGCGACTTGCGCGTGACCGACAAGCAGGACGGGCTCCTCTGCGAAACCTGCCATCTGCTCTACCCGATCAAGGACGACATTCCGATCATGCTGATCGAGGAAGCGCAGGCGGTAAAGTGAAGCATTGAAAAAGCCGCAAACCTTGGCGCACCTATCCGCGCCGTGCGCGCGGCGGAGTCAACCCGCGGCCGCCGTGTGATGAATGTCGCGAAACAGCCCGTTTCGTCCGTCCCCTTCTCGCGCGAGTTCCCGCGAATACTCGCAGGCCCTTACCAGCTTTATTTGCGCGATGACCTGGCGCCTCATGCGACCGCCCTCGCGCTAGCGCTTCGCGAGCTTGCCGCTGCGAGCGCGCCCGGTGCCGGCAATCGCGGCAGCGGCTTCCGGCTCGCGTTGTCCGGCGTGCCGGAACTGTTCGTGCGCCGCTCGCGGCGTGGCGGAGCGATGCGCCTGTTGCTGGACGATCTCTACTTCGGACTCCATCCGCGGCCGCTCACGGAGCTCAGGGTCGCTGTGGAAGCAGCGCGCCGCGGCGTACCGCTGGCCGAGCCGATGGGCGCGGCAGTGCGATGGATCGCACCGGGCCTCTACCGCGGCATTTTCATCACGCGCGCCGCCGCCGGTATGACTCTATGGGAGTTCATGCGCACCGACGACGATGCCAGCGTGCGCGCCTACGTGCTCGCGCGCGCGCGCGAGGCGGTCGAAACGATGCTGCGGGAAGGCCTGCAGCATCCCGACCTCAACCTCGACAACCTTTTCGTAACACCGCGCGGCGAAAGTTTCGCCGTGATCATTCTCGACCTCGACAAGGCACGACTTCACGATCGCCCCGTAGATGGCGCGGCTCGCCGGCATATTGCGGCGCGCCTGATGCGCTCGGCGCGCAAGCTCGATCCGCGCGGAGACTTTCTTGATAGCGCCGCATTATCGATTTTGAATTTCGCCTGAGTGGCCAGGTTCGCGCGACTTTGGATTCACCGCGTCTTAAGATCGTAACAAGGAGGGGCCAGATGAAAGATAAAGAAAGTGTCCCGCCCGAGCAGGTGATGGCGTCGCTGTTCGAGGGCCGCGATCGCCTGGAGCAGATGGCGCTCCTGGCGCGGCTGGAACATGGCGGAGCCTCGATTTATCGCGCATGGGCTCACGCCGAGCGCAACATCAAAGCACGCGAGGCCTTGGTCACCGCGGCTGAGCGCGAGGAGGCGAACGCCAAGCTGCTGCGCCTGATGAGCACACCCAAAGAGGAATGCGAGAAATGCCACACGCCGCTCACGCTGACGGCCGAAGCCGTGTGCTGCGCCTTCCAATGCACTTTCTGTCCGGAGTGCGGAGAGGGCTACAATCACGTCTGCCCCAATTGCGGCGGCGAACTCACACGGCGCGCGACTGGATCATCGGCGTTTTGAGGGTAACCCCAAACCGCCTGAAGTGACCAGCTCTTGGAATGCAACTTATTAAATGGGACGCGGCGTTAGTTCGAGGGGTTGGCGCTGGGTGATTCGTGTGCCGTATCGTTCAGATCAGCGACCTCGCGGCGAAGCTTGGCGATTAGCTCGGTCTGCGCCTGAATCAGATTCTGGATTTCGAACACGCTCGGGTTTTGATCGGCGGCGTCCTTATTGGCGACCGCAACCATTTCATGCGGCTGCGCGAGTTCAGCATCCTTGCGCATCGCAGCACATTGAGCGGCTGAGACGTCCGCCTCCTCGCATCGCCCATCGATAATCTGATCGATTTGCTTGCGCAAATGCTTGATCTCCGCCTGCTGTAACTCGGCCTGATCGGCAAGCGCCGACTCGTTCACCTGCGTCTGACCAGGCATCGTGGCGATCATCGCGCGGCGCAGACCCTCCTTGATCTGTTTTCCCGAATCGATGCCGGAGCTTCCTTCCGCCTCGGCGGCCGTGTTGGTGGTGCCCGCCGGACCGTTGTAACGCGAGCCGCTAGTGGCCCCACGTCGGAGACCGCGCGATTGGGAGCTTGTCGCGAAACTGACGAACGCGGCGGCTATCTTGTCCGGGAGCTTGCAGTCGATCGTGCTTGGCGGCGCGAGTTGCACTGCGTCGCCGCTGACCAGGACCTCGCTGCCAATGTCGTGATCTTCCGTATGCACGTTGATTATCGCGTCGATCCGATTTGGGTATTTTTCGACCGCGACCTTTCGTAGCTCGTCCGCTACGCCAAGGAGCTCGGGATCCGTGACCGCCGCCGAGAAGGGCTCGACGTAGCTGACTTCTCCAATTTTCTGGTAGCAGGCCGTGTCGAGCGTGTCCGCGGTGACATAGATATGCCCGGCGGAGCGGGATGCGCTCGGCGCAGGCTTGGGGATGGTTGCCTCGGGCGGCTTCGCGGTGGCACAGGCCGAAAGCAGACCCGCCAATATCGCGAGCGAGCCCGCATAGACGACGCGTTTCGTACTCATCCGAGCCGGCCCTCCCCCCGCATGTCGGCACTTCTCGGCAACAGGCTTCCTGAAGATGCCCGGGCTATCCGGCCGACTCAGCGGCGAACCCTTTGCCGCAGATAGCTTTTTTCCGACTTGCGCTTTCCCATAGACGAAAGTCCGGGCGGCCGGTTACATCCGCAAGGATCGACTGCGAGCTTTAACGGAAAGCTGGACGATGGCACGCAACCGATGGTGAAAGCCCCGCCTCCCCCTGTGTAAGTCCTGCGGAAACTGGCGCTCTAAGAGCGCTTGCGCGCGACCGCGTCGATTTCGACCCGCGCGCCACGCGGCAGCGCCGCCACCTGCACGGTCGCGCGCGCCGGGTAAGGCGCGCTTAGATGCTCGCCATAGATGCGATTGACGATGTCGAATTCGGCAAGGTCAACCAGATAGATCGTGGTCTTCACGACATCAGCGAATTGAAGATTCCCTGCGGCCAACACTTCGCGCAGGTTCTCCATCACTCGACGCGTCTCATGTTCGATCCCGCCCTCCACCAGCCGGCCGCTCATCGAGTCAATTCCGATCTGCCCCGAGCAGAACACCCATTCGCCGTCTTCGATCGCCTGCGAATAAGGACCGATCGCGGCGGGCGCCGAGCGCGTCGCAATCTGATGTTTCATCGATGACTCCGGATAGGGACCTAACGAAAAAAAACGGGCAATCTAGACGCGATAGCCATTGGTGCCGCCCATCCCCACTCGCGCAACCCGCATCACACCGTCGATCGCGGCGATCTGATGGATAAGACCATTGAGCTGACGTGCGCTGCCGACGCTCAGCTCGAATACCGATAACGCGCGCCCATCGTTGCCGGCGGCCTTGACCTCGGCGGTCGAGATGTTAACTCCGGCCGAGGCGATGGTCTTAGACATCGCAGCCAGCAGCCCCGGCTGATCGATGCTCAGCACCTCGAGCCGAATCGGCCGCGGACTATCTTCGCCGTCTTTCCATACCACCGGCACGCGGCGCTGCGGATCGCTCACCATCGCATGCGCGCAACCTTTGAGATGCACCGTGACGCCGCGGCCACGCGTAATGAAGCCGATGATCTCCTCGCCGGGCAGCGGGCTGCAGCATCGCGCGAACCGCACCAGCATGTCGCCCACGCCCGAGACGATTACCGCGTTGCCGCTCGGCGCGCGTCGCGTATCGCGCGTCGTCCGTCCGTTGTCCGACTCCGGCGGCGGAGCGGGCGACTTCTCGGCGCGGTAGAGCTTCAGTTCGTCGGCGCTTAGCAGCTTGGCCAGCAATTGCGCCGCAGTGATGATGCCGTAGCCGACCGCGGCCAGAAGGCTGTCGATGTCCCGGTAGGAAAATTCCTTGAGCACCGGATCGAAGCGCTTGCCGGGACGCAATTGCGCGACCGACAGCCCCAGCGGCTCGAGTTCGCGGTCGATAAGCGTGATGCCCCATTTGATCGAACGATCGGCCTGCTGCGCGCGCAGCCACTGGCGGATGCGGCTTTTGGCGCGCGCGGTGACCGCGAAGCTCATCCAGTCCTTGCCCGGGCTCTGACGCTCCGAGGCGACGACTTCGATCGTATCGCCGGACTTAAGCCGATAGCGCAGCGGCACCATCCTGCCGTTGGCGCGCGCGGAACTCAGATGCTGACCCACCTGGGAGTGGATGCGGTAGGCGAAATCGATCACGGTCGCGCCTTGCGGAAAATCGAGCACGTCGCCCTTGGGCGTAAAAACAAAGACCTCTTCGGGGAAGAGGTCATCCTTGACAGTGGAGAGAAATTCTTGCGGGTCCTTGAGGTTCTGCTGCCACTCGATAAGACGGCGCAGCCATGCGAAGCGCTCGGTGTCGCGCAGTTCGCTGGTGCCGCCTTCCTTGTAACTCCAATGCGCGGCGATTCCTTCCTCGGCCACCTTGTGCATTTCGGCGGTCCGAATCTGCACTTCCATCCGCTGCCCCTGCGGCCCAATCACCGTGGTATGCAGCGACTGGTACATGTTCACCTTGGGCAGCGCGATGTAATCTTTGAAGCGGCCGGGAATCGGTTTCCAACTGGCGTGCGCCACGCCTAGCGCCTCATAACACTCGCGCAGCGTGGCGACGATGATGCGGAAGGCGACCAGGTCATAGACCTGATCGAAGTGCAGTCCTTCCTCCTGCATCTTGCGATGGATCGAATAAATGTTTTTGGGCCGCCCGGTGACCTCGGCCTCGACCCCTGCCTCTTGCAGACGCTTCACGATGATCCCGATCACTGCGCTGATGTACTCTTCGCTCTCGGCCATCGTGCGCGCGACATGGGCCTTCAGCGTGGCGAAAGCGGTCGGATTGATGTAGCGAAAGGACGCGTCCTCGAGTTCGGACTTGAGCCAGTAGATGCCGAGCCGATGCGCGATCGGGGCATAGATCTCGAGCGTCTCGTGCGCGATCTCCTCCTGGCGGTCGCGCGCCAGATGAGAAAGCGTGCGCATGTTGTGCAGGCGATCGGCGAGCTTGATCAGCACGACGCGGATGTCGTGCGCCATCGCGATCACCATCTTGCGGAAATTCTCGGCCTGCTTCTCGGCGCGGCTGGAAAACGTGATCTTCGAAACTTTGGTGACGCCGTCGACCAGCGTGGCGACCTCACTGCCGAAGAGGTCGCGCACCTCGTCGAGCGAAGCCATGGTGTCCTCTACCACGTCGTGTAGAAGGCCGGTGATGATCGATGGCAGGTCGAGCTTGAGCTGGGCAATGATCAGCGCGACGTTGAGTGGATGGGTGACGTACGGCTCACCCGATTCCCGCTTCTGCTCGGCATGCATCCGCGCCGAGTATTCGTAGGCGCGCCGGATTAGCTGGGTGTCCGCCTGCGGATTGTAAGCGTGGATCCGCCGCAGGAGGTGTTCGAGCTCCGCGGGCTCGCTGGCGGCGACGGCTAATTCTTCCACGCTGCGAAGTCCTCGCGCAGGCGTGTCACTCTCAACCGCTCCGCTTCCACCACGGCCTTGAGTTGAGTCAGTGAATCTTCGAGGTCTGCGTTGATTATCAGGTAGTCGTATTCGGGAAAGGCCTTCGCTTCCTCCTGCGCCCGCCGCAATCGCTCGGCGATCGCGGCCTCGTTCTCGGTTGCGCGCTTGCGCAGCCGCCCTTCAAGTTCGTGAAAGCTCGGCGGGAGGACGAAAATTGTGACCGCGTCTTGCGGATAGCTGGCTTTGATCTGGCGCGCGCCTTGGATGTCGATGTCGAGCAGGATGTCGTGTCCGGCGGCGACTGATTCGTTGAGCCTCGCGCGGGGCGTCCCGTAGGAAGCCTCGAAGACGCGGGCCCACTCCGCCAATTCGTCAGCCTCGCGCCGGCGGATGAATTCCTCCTCGCTCACAAAAAGGTAGTCAGTTCCTTCGGCCTCGCCATTGCGTGGCCTTCGCGTGGTCAGCGACACGGACGCTTCCAGGCCGCTGATCGCCTTGAGCGCCGCGCGAGAGATAGTTGTCTTGCCGGCCCCGGAAGGGGCCGAAAGGATAAAAATTATCCCGCGACGGGGCGCCCCCCTATGCTCCATAATCAAGCCTACAAAAGCCGCAAGCCCTTTGCAATCAAGGGTTATTCCCTCCCTACTCGACGTTCTGCACCTGCTCGCGCATCTTTTCGACCTCGCCCTTAAGTCCGACGGTCACGCGCGAGAGGTCCGCGCTTTGCGATTTCGCGCCCATCGTGTTGATTTCGCGATTGACCTCCTGCAGCAGGAACTCTATCTGCTTACCCACCGCTCCTTCGCTTTCCACCAGCTCGCGAAGCCCGCGCAGATGAGTTCGCAGGCGTGTCACTTCCTCTGTGATATCGGCGCGCTGGGCGGCGTCGGAGGCTTCCTCGAAAAGCCGCTTCTCGTTGAGCGCCAGATCACCGATGAGATCGCGCAGACGGGTCTGGAAATTCGCCAGAATTTCGCTGCGCGATGCTTCCGCCAGTCGTTCGATCTGGGGCACCGCCTCGGTAATTGTTTTTATTCGACCGATGAAGTCCGTGCGCAATGCTTTGCCCTCGCGCTTGCGGTCGGTTTCGAGCGCTTTGAGTGCGCGCGCAATCGCGGCGAACGCCAGTTGCACGCCGGGGCGGGGGTCGGTCTCCTCTTCGCTGACCTGGAAAATCTCGGGGCGATGCAGCAGGACGTCGACCCCCGGCTTGCCGGAAAGACCGAGACTGCGCCCGAGCCGGCCGAGTTCCTTGACGTAGAGCGCCGCGAGCCGGTCATTCACACGTAGCGTGGTGGGTGGTGGGCCCAGCGGCGTGCAGCGGACAAAGAGCTCGACTCGGCCGCGCGCGATAACGCCCTGGACCAGCTTACGGATTTCGGCCTCGTGCTCGCCCCAGGAACGCGGCAGATTGAGCTTCAGCTCGAAAAAACGCTGATTGAGCGTGCGCACTTCGGCCGCAACGCGCACTTTTCCTCGTTCGATCTCCGCCCTTCCAAAGCCCGTCATGCTGCGCATCTAGCTTCGATCCCCCATGGCTTTTCCCGCCGCCCCAGTCTGAAGGCAAGCCCGATAAAGCTCAACCGTTCGCCGCGCCATCGCGGTCATCGAAAAGCGCTCGACCGCCAAGGCTCGTGCCGCCACTCCCATCGCGCTCCGCGTCGACGCCTCGGCGCTCAAATGCGCCAACGCGCCGGTCAGCCCGTGCGCGTCGCCCGGCGCGAGCAGCATCCCTGTGCGGCCCTCGTCTACCGCGTCGACAATCCCGCCGACGCGCGAGGCCACGGCTGGAAGTCCGCAGGCCATAGCCTCAAGCAGCGCAACGCCGAGCCCCTCACTGAGCGACGGCATCGCGAAAATATCGAGCGCCCAGAGTATCGCGCGCGCGTCCTCGACTCGGCCGACCATCCTGACCACGCCTTCCAGACCGCGGCGCCTGATCTCCGCCGCGAGCGGGTCGCGAAGCGACCCGTCGCCCGCGATGAGCGCGACGATGCTGCGGGGGGCGGCGCCGCCCAAGGCATCGGCAGCCGCCAGCAGGGCCATCGCTTCCAGCAGATAGCGATGGCCCTTGCGCGGCTCCAGCGCGCCGACCGCGCCGACGGTGCGGTCGGCGTCGCCGAGGCCCAGCGCGGCGCGCGCCTTCGCGCGTTCGTCCACCGACGGCGGACGAAAATGCGCGCAGTCGACGCCGCTCGGAATCGCCGAGATACGCTCGCGCGCGACTCCGGCGCGCGCGAGCGCGTCGGCGACTGCGGTTGAAATCGCCGCGACGCCATCGACCGCGCGGCGGCCGTATAGCCATCGCGCGAACAGCCGGTTGGGCACGTAGTCCATCCGCCGCGTCACCACTGCCGCCCGCGTGAGGCTGCGCACCCACGGCGCCATCGCATGCGCCCGCGAAGTATGGAAGTGCACTATGTCGTAGCGCCCGTGGCGGAGGATGCGCCGTAACGCGGCGACCGCCGCCACGTCGAGCGCGTTGCGGATACGCAGCGTACGGCAGGTAACGCCCGCCCTCCGTGCGCGCTGCCACAGTTCGCCCGCCGGATCGCACAGCAGCTCAGCTCGATGACCCATCGCGCTGAGCTCGAGCGTGAGCCCAAGTACCTGGGTTTCGCCGCCGGCGAAATTGCGTTCAGGATCGACGCCGGCGATACTCAGCTGCGCCGCGGGCGTGCTCGCCTCGGCCGCGGGCGAAAGAGCCATGCTCAATCGGCGAACCGGTAATAGAGAATCGCCGCGACCGCGGCGATCGCATCGCGCCAGCCGATCTTTTTGCCCTCCGCGTAAGTGCGCCCCGAGTACGAGATCGGCACTTCATAGATGCGCCATTTGGCGCGCGCCGCCTTAGCGGTTATCTCGGGCTCGAAGGTGAAGCGGTCGGCGCTCAGCTTGAGCGCCATCAGCTTGTCGCGCCGGAACGCCTTCATCCCGGTTTCCATGTCGGTCAGGTTGAGATTGCACATCAGATCGGAAACCAGCGTCAGCATGCGGTTACCCACGTAATGCCAGAAAAACAGCACGCGATGCGGTCCGCCGAGAAAGCGCGATCCGTAAACCATGTCCGCGCGCCCGTCAAGGAGCGCCTCGAGCAGCGGTTTATAGTCTCGCGGATCGTATTCGAGGTCAGCGTCCTGGACCAGGACGAACGGATTGCGCGCCGCCGCGAAGCCGGTGCGCAGCGCCGCGCCCTTACCGCGATTGACCGCATGATAGAAGCAATGGATCTGCGGATGTTCGAGCGACCGCAGGTATTTGGCAGTGTCGTCGGTCGAAGCGTCGTCGACCACGATAACTTCGGTGTCGAAGCCACAATCCAGCACGCGTCGGATGACTTCGCCAATCGTGGCGGCTTCGTTATAGACCGGAATCACAACAGAAATTTTCGCTGCCCCATCCATTGTTCCCTCCCCCTCCACCGATCCCTTCCGCGCTCCAAGTATCCGTCCTGGCTTTCACCCTGCACGCTGCGACGAACCGTCGCGCGCAGACTCGCCGGTGCGGCTCAGAATATCGCGTAGCTGGCGAGCGCGCAGCATCGTTGCAACCCGCCTGATCAGACGGCGCGGTGCAGCACTCATCGCATGAGCATAGGCATCGATAATCCGCAGGCGGTCAGTGCGGCCCATCCCTTTGAGGTCGAAACGGCAAAGCTGCACCAGGTTGCGCAGCCGCCGCCGCTCCCAGTCAAGACGCGGCTCGGCCGTGCGTTCGTGATCGATCAGACTGAAACGCACTGGCGGCCCGTCTGCGACAAAGATGTTATGGGGCGTCAGGTCGCCGTGGATAAAGCCCGCATGATGGAGCCGTGCGACTTCGGCACCGAGAGCGCGCAGCAAATCGCGCCGGCGCGCCGGCGCATCGGCCACACGCCGCAAAACGCGCGGCAGTGGTTCACCCGCCACGCGCGCCGTCACCATCATGGTGCGTCCGCTGCCGCGCTCGTCCCCGAGCATCAATATCGGCGCCACCGTGAAGCCTGCTCCGACCAGCGCGTCGAGAATCGCCTGCATGCGCTCGGCGCGCGGCCGCAGTACCAGCCGGCGAATCGCCTTGAGACCCTGCGGTGCGTCGAGCAGCTTGACGAAGACCTCGGTCTCGCCCGAGAGCGGCGTGCCGATCCGAATCTGGTAGGTCGAGGCATGGCGCGAGCGCCTCAAAGGCGGATTGCCCGCGCCGCCGGCAATTTTAAGCGCATTCTCGATAAGCTCCAGGCCGAGCCTCGAGGGAAGTTCCGCCAGCGCGGGCGCCAGCAGCAGCGACCATCCGTCGCGCTCGACACGCGCATGCGCGCCCAACGTCATGAACGCCCGTGGCCCTGCCGCGCAGACTCGTTTGCGCTATCCGCTGAGTAAGCGGAAAGAAGCGGACGCGACGGGTCGTCCGTAAGCGCGCGGTTGGCGCGCGGCGCCGCCAACGCGCGTCCCAGAGCGGCCGCGACCTCGGACGGAGCGACGCGGCGCATACATTCGCGACCGATCGGGCACTCGCGGAGATAGCATGGATGGCACGGGATCGCGCCACTCAGCGCCAGGTCGGCAAATCCCCACGGCGCCGAGCGTTCGGCCGCCGTCGCGCCCCACAGCGAAACGACAGGACATCCGGCCGCCGCCGCAATATGCATCGGTCCCGAATCGGGGCCGAACGCCGCGGCGCATTCGCCGAAGATCGCAACCAAATCGCGCAAGCTGGTGCGGCCGGCCAGATTTAGTACGGGCAAGTTGAGCGCGGGCGCGCTTGCGAGGTGCGCGATTACCTGGTCGGCCAGCGCCACCTCGTCGCGGCCGCTTCCGATCAGCACCGGAAATAATGCAGGGCGTTCCCCGCGCGCCACGGCCATCTCACGAATCACGGCGGCGATCGAGTCGGCAAAATAGAGCCGGCTCGGCCATGACGAACCGAGGATGATGGCCAACAGAGGACGCATCGCACCCTCGAGCATCGCCGTCGCACGCGCGCGCGCGGCCGCCGAAGCGACGAGGCCGAACTCGATCGGCGCCGCCGCGAGGCCGAGCACATCCGCGAAGGCCTGGTATTGCATCAGCTTGAGGCGCATCGGCGGCTGCGGCGCGATCCGCCGGGTCGAAAATAGATAGTTGAACTCCTTGCCGTTGGAGCGATCGAAGCCGACGCGCATGCGGGCTCCGGAAGCGATCGAAACAATTCCGCTCTTGAGATGGCGCTGCAGGTCGAGCGTCAGATCGAAATGACCCGCGCGCGCACGGACCAGGAATGGCAGAAACGAAAACGGCGCGCGGCGGCGATCGTAAACGATCAGCTCGTCGAGCCAGGGATGGCCTTCCAGCACGGCCTGCGACTTGGGCTCGACCGCCCACGCAATATGCGTGGCCGGCCAGGAACGGCGCAGCCGTCCTAGCAGCGGCAGCGCGCGCACTACGTCGCCGATCGCTCCGAGCAAAACGATCAGCACGCGGCGCGGCGCGGCGCCGGCTTCGAATGGAGATGCAAACAGGGCGGATTCGGTCGTCGGATCGGACGCGGTAGGATCTTGGGCGGTCGGATAGGTCGGGGGCATGGACTCGGCCTAACCTGGCAACCGAGGCTGGCAGCCGACGTTGCTTTTATGCGGCGCCGCCGCCTCGCTCAAGTCCAATCCAGCGCGCCGCGCTGCCAGGCATACACGAGACCGACCGCCAGAATTCCAATGAAGACCAGCGCTTCGACCAGGCCGAACATTCCGAGGTGGCGCAACTCGACGGCCCAGGGATAGAGGAACACTACTTCGACGTCGAAGACCACAAACAGCAGCGCGGTCAGGTAGAAGTGTACCGAGAAGCGGCCCCATGCCGGGCCGGATGGAGGGTTGCCGCACTCGAACGGCTCGCTCTTTATTTTGCTGAGACTCCGCGGACCGGTCAGGCGGTTGATAGTGACCATGCCGCCGACGACCAGCGCCGCGACCGCGAGCGTCACGAGAATCGGAAACCAGGTAAGCAGCATCGCGGAAAACCTTCACCAACAGGCTGTCATAAAATGCTTCTAATCAAATTATGAATAGCGGATTAGCCGCCCTTTTCCAACGTCGCGATTGGCTATGGCGATGTCGGGTTTTTCTCGCGCTCAGAACGACGCGTAGGCGGCGGCGATCAGAGCCTTGGCGCGTGGATCGAGCAGGATTCCCCCGCCCATCCTGTTCATTGCGTAGCCGAACCCGATTTTCGCCTTGGGGTCCGCGAAGCCGAGCGATCCGCCGGCGCCGGGATGGCCAAACGCACTCGCGTTGGGTCCCATCTCTTCGCCCGGCTGCGAAAGCATGAAGCCGGACGAAAAACGCGTCGGAATCATCAGCACCTCGTCACGGCCGTACGACTCCTCGACATAGCAGGCAGGGATCTCGCGAGCTTCCATCACACGCACGCCATCTACTTCGCCGCCGCGCGCGAGCGCGCCATACAGCCGCGCGAGCGCGCGCCCATTAGTATGGCCGTTGGCGGCTGGAATTTCTGCGCCTCGCCATTCGCGTGAGTTCACCATCGCCATCGAGAGCACCATCGGGTTCATAAACGTCTTCGCGGTCACCGACTCCGGATTCTTGGCCATTTCGGCGAACAGATTGAATTCGCCCGGCGCGGGCGGCGGCGCGCCGATCATCTCGGCGACGCGGCTGTCATCGTGCGCCTCCAGCCCGATATGCGCATCGATTTGCAGAGGCGCCGCGATTTCGTCTCTGAAATAGCTACCGACTCTCTTGCCGGTGATCCGTCGGATCACCTCGCCGACCAGGTAGCCGAAGGTGATCGCATGATAGCCGTGCCTGCTGCCAGGCTCCCACCATGGCTCCTCGGCCGCGAGTGCGTCGGTCATCGTTCGCCAGTCGTAAAGATCCTCGGGCACCAGCGGTTTGCGAATCGCAGGAAGGCCAGCGCGATGGTTCAGCAGATGGCGGACGGTGATTCGATTCTTCCCATTCGCGGCGAACTCGGGCCAGTAGTTCGCAACTGGCGCGTCGAGATCGAGCCGACCTTCGCCCGCCAGCCGATGGGCGCAGATGGCGGTGAGCCCCTTGGTAGTCGAGTAGACGTTGACGATCATGTCGCGCGTCCACGGCCGCGTCCGCGCCTTGTCGGCCCATCCTCCCCACAAATCCGCGACGATAACGCCGTCGAGCGCGATCGCCACCGACGCGCCGGTCTCGCGGCGGCTTCCGAAATTTTCAGTGAACGCCTCGCGCACGCGCGCGAACCGCGGATCGCAGGTTCCTTCGATCGTAAAGTCAGCCATTCCGTCCTCTGAATTGCTTATGAATCGACCAGGGCGCCTCCGCAACTGGAGCCCGCGCCCGCCGTACATCCGAAGCAGTGCGCACCGGTCGCGATCGACGCGCCGGTGAGCGTGTCGAGATTGTCGATGTCCCACACTGTCAACGCCTTGCGTCTGGCCGCCGCGCCAATGGGCATCTCGAGCATCTGGTTGAAGTCGCAATCGTAGAGCCGCCCGTCCCATCCGACGCTCACCAGCGCGCGGCACATCAAGCCCTCTACTGTATTCGGATTGAAATGATTGACGAGCAGCCCCATGTATTCCGCGTGCTTGTTCCATTGATGCAACTGATGGGCGAAGCGCGCGATCGGCATGTTGGTGATCGTCAGCAGGCGATTGAAGCGAACGCCGTGGGCGCCGAGCTCCCGACGATAGTCGGCTTCGAGCGCGGCCTGTGGCGGTGGCAGCGCGGGCCCCACGGGATTATAGACCAGGCTGAGCTCGAAGGTGCCCGCGCCATAGCCTAGGGCGTTCAGGGTGCGCAGCGCCGCGATACTTTTCTCGAAGACCCCGCGCCCGCGCTGGCGCTCGACATTCGCGGCGCTGTAGCACGGCAGCGAGCAGACCAACACCACGCGATTGTCGCGGTAGAATTCGCCGAGCCGTTCCATCCCGGGCTCGAACATCACGGTGAGGTTGCATCGGACCATCACCTCGCGCTCTGCGCGGCGCGCGCCCTCGACCAGCATCCGAAAATTCTCGTTGAGCTCCGGCGCGCCGCCCGTCACGTCGAGCGTGCGGACATCCGGGCTGCGCGCGAGCAGCTCGAGGACGCGCTCCGCCGTCGCATACTCCATTCGTTCGATGCGGGCGGGGCCGGCATCGACGTGGCAGTGATGGCACGCCTGGTTGCAGAGCTTGCCGACGTTGACCTGCAGCGTAACAGTCTTGGCGCGCGTCAAATAGCCGAAGCCATACCGGCTCAGCATCTTGTCGAAACTCGGCGCGGACTCTTGCCCGGGCCGCAGAGTCGGATGCAAATTACTTTGCATAGCGCATACGCTTCATAGTCATCCGGAAGCCCATTATATGTTATTGGTATCGTAAGTTGAGCGCTCTTCATAACCTCACGCGCGATCCAACGCGCGACCACTCGTGAACCGCGAAAGCGGCGCTGTCCTTTCGCCGCTTCATGGATTTTACCGGCTCATCGGAGAGTTGATTGCGCTCGTGTACATCGCGATCATTGCCGAGATAGCCTGCGCAACCGGCGCTTTCTATGTTTTGTTCCCCGAGCTAGGCGCGCTCTCGCACGACGTGATGACGCGGCCGCGCGGCACCTGGGCCAACGCGCCGGCACTGCTCGCAATCACTCCCGTGCTGACCGGGGTGGTCGGCGTCGCCTTCACGCGAAATCTCCCGTACGGATACCTGTCGGTTTTGCTGACGGTCGCCGGCGCGATCGCAGTCATCCTTGCCTTGCGCTCGCCGGTGGCGCCGGCAATCTCCGCAGGCCTGCTGCCGCTGGTGCTGGGGGTGAAGAGTTGGTGGTACCCCCCGGCGATTGCACTCGGAACAGTATTGCTCGCGGGGCTCTCCGTGGCTTGGAAAAAATACTGCGCCGAGCATGTAGTGGCCACGACACCCGCACGAGCAGACGACCCTCGCGGTAGTCCTGGAAGCGATTTACGCAACGTTTCGAGCGAAGATTCGATCGACGATTTGATCGAAATGCCGCCGCACGGCTACGGATGGCTAATAGTCCTGATGGCGTTCGTCGCGGTCGCGGTCTTTTTCGTGAAGCTGACCGGTCTTCGCTTCATTCTGTTTCCGCCGCTGGTGGTGATCGGATTCGAAATGCTCGGGCACACCGCGATCTGCCCGTGGGCGGACAAACCGCTGCGACTGCCGCTCGCGTGCTTCCTCACCGCGCTGGGCGGTTTCGTATCGTGGCGCTTTCTCGGCGTGACGCCGCTTGCCGCGGCCTGCAGCATGGCCTGGGGAATCGCGGTGCTGCGGATGTGTGCCCTTCACGTGCCGCCGGCGCTGGCCGTCGCCCTGCTGCCGCTGGTGATGGATAAGCCGACGCTTGCCTATCCGTTCGCGGTCGGAATCGGCACCACTCTGCTGTCGCTCTGGTTCCTCGCGTACCAGCGGCTCGCGCGGGGAGCGCTCAGTATCCCTTGGGCATCCCGAGCAGTCGCTCGGCGATGATGCTGCGCTGGATTTCGGAGGTGCCCTCCTCGATCGTGTTGCCCCGCGAGCGCAGCGCCCCATACTGCCATCGTCCGCCCTCGACCGCGTGCGGCGATCCTTCCTCGAGCATGGCGTGCGGACCCTGCACGGCGAGCGCAAACTCGTGCATCCGCTGATTGAGTTCGCTCCACATCAGCTTGGAGATCGAGCCCTCAGGGCCCGGCGTGCCGCCGCGCAAAAGGCGCGAGAAATTACGGTACGCAAGATACTTCATCGATTCGACGTCGATATAAAACTGCGCCAGCGCCTGGCGGATGCTCTCCGGGCTGAGCGGCGTCGTATGCTCTTCGAGCGCGTGCAGAGCGAGACGCTTCAGATCGTCGAAGGTGTTGCCGAAGCGCGCCACGATCGAGAGCGAAAGCGTGGCCCGTTCGTTCATCAGCGTGGTTAGCGCGACGCCCCATCCGCCGCCCTGTGGCCCGAGCAGATTTTTGCGCGGCACGCGCACGTCGTCGAAGAAGAGCTGGTTGAATTCCTCCTCGCCGGTCATCTGGCGCAGCGGGCGCACGGTGACGCCGGGGCTGTGCATATCGACCAGCAGATAGCTGAGCCCGCGATGCTTGGGCGCATCGGGTTCCGTGCGGACCAGCAGCATGCACCAGTCGGCGATTTGTCCGTGCGAGGTCCAGACCTTCGCGCCATTGATGACGAACTCGTCGCCCGCAAGCTCAGCCCGACTGTTCAGCGCCGCCAGGTCGGAGCCTGAACCGGGTTCAGAGAATCCCTGGCACCAGATTTCCTCGCACGAGAGAATCTTCGACACAAAGCGGCGCTGCTGCTCGTCGGTCCCATGCTCCAGGATCGTCGGCCCAGCCATCGAGAGCCCGATCAGATTAAGCGGCGACGGGGCGCGCGCCCGCGCTATCTCTTCGTTGAAAATAGCGCTGTAGACGATGGTCTTGCCCTGGCCACCGTACTCGGCCGGCCACGAAAGGCCGAGGAAGCCGGCCTCGAAGAGCCGGCGCTGCCAGTCCCTCAGCGTCTGGATCGAATCGGGGTCGGTCGGTAGCGAAAAGCCGCGGTCAGCGATGTCGCGCGGCGCGTTCGCCTCGAGCCATTGACGGGCGCGCAGCCGAAAAGCTTCCTCGTCCGGAGTGTAGCTGAAGTCCATGGTGTGCGGTCCTGCCTGGGGACATGTAACCTACGGCCAATCCTGCGTGGTTTGTTTAGCGACTCGCTTTGCGAACAAACTCGCCGCTGTTTCCCTTCGATTGTGTAGCGTAAATCCGCCGCAATTGTAATCGTCAGGCCAATCATCCGCTCAAGTTTGGGACAGGCCGCGAAACGGACTAAGCTTCTTTTCGCGACGCTATTTCATCAATTCCCAAGAGTCGGGCGCGGCAGCGGGGGTTCACATTCTATGAATGCAACAAGCTCAAATTCTCGCGGCGGCTGCCATTGCGGGCGGATCGCTTTCGAGGTCGAGGGCAGTCCCGAACGCGTCAGCGAATGTAACTGCTCGATCTGTACGAAGAAGGGCTACTTGCACTGGATCGTCCCGCGCGAGAGCTTCCGCCTCCAGACGCCGATGGAAAATGTCTCGACCTACACCTTCAACACCGGTATCGCGAAGCATCATTTCTGTCCCAATTGCGGCGTCGCGGCGTTTTACATTCCGCGCTCCGACCCGGACAAAATCGATGTCAACGCGCGATGTCTTGACGGCGTTGACCCGGCGGCGCTTAAAGTCGAGCGTTTCGACGGACGCAACTGGGAGGCCGCGATCGTTGGCCACCGCGCGTCCCGCTAGAGAGCGATGGCAGGGCTGGGTTTCACGCCGACCGATTTCGCCGTGTTCAAAGTCGCAGGCTTCAGCGCGCGCATGCAGGAGATATATACGCGCGTGCGGCCCAGGTTGGTTAAGCTCGGCAATGAGCTGGCGCCCGAGCTGGCGCGCAAATTCCATCTGGAATTCTTCCCCCACGTCGCCAGACACGGGCGGCGCACCGTCAATCCACCGCCCGAAACATGGGCCGCCTTCGGGCCGTCGCCCAAGGGCTACAAACGCTACGGATACCTGGCGCTCTGCATCTCGGGCGCGGGACTGCACGCACGCATGGTGGTCAAATCTGAGGCCGACGGGCGCGTGGAAATGGCCCGCGGGCTCAAGAGCCATGCCGCCCAGCTCGCGAAGTCGCTGCGCGGAACGCGAGTCGCTCTCTACAATAACTGGGATTTCAACGCGCTGCCGGCCAAGAGGGCGGCCGACGACGAGCTTTTCGCGGCGCTCGCCGAAGGGCTGGGCAAAAAGACCGGCGCGCTGGACCTCGGGTTCGGGTGGACCGTTCGCGACGCGCTACGCCTGGACCGCGCGGAGCTGCTCGACGCTTACCGCGAGCTCGAGCCCGTGTACCGAATTATCGGGTCGGTCGTATAGCAACCGTATGGCGATGACGGAGGCTACGCGGCGTCGGCGCAGCGCATAACAGGATGAGCACGATAGCGGTTTTGGGAGCGGGCGCCTGGGGCACCGCGCTAGCCACCGGACTCGCCAGCGGAGGGCATCGCGTGACCCTGTGCGCGCGGCGCACCGATCACCTCACGGCGATGCGCGCGCGCCGCGAGAACGCAGACTACCTGCCCGGCGTCGCACTGCCGCAATCAATCGAGTTGAGCGACAGGTGGGCGGAGACGGCGGGCGTGAGCCAGACCGTCCTGATGGCGGTGCCGTCGCGTTTTGCACGAGCGGCGATGACTCCGGTCGGCCCGGCGCTCGGCGCCGGCACGACGCTTATCAGCGTCACCAAGGGGGTCGAAGATGACTCGCTCGAGACGATGACTGCGATGCTGGCCGAGGTCGCTCCGGCGGTGAGGAAGCTGGCGGTACTCTCGGGGCCATCATTCGCTGCGGAGGTGGCACGCGGCAAGCCGGCCGCAGTGGTAGCGGCTTCGCGCGACGAGGCAGTCTCACGCTCCGTGCAGGAGCTGTTCGCCTCGCGCACGCTACGGGTCTATCGAAGCGTCGACGTGGACGGAGTTGAGCTGGCGGGCGCCGCCAAGAATGTAATCGCGATCGCCGCGGGAATCAGCGACGGCCTCGCCCTCGGCGCGAGCGCGCGCGCCGCGCTAGTCACCCGCGGCCTGGCCGAGCTGACCCGCCTCGGGCTGCGAGCCGGCGCACGCGCCGAGACAATCTATGGCCTCGCAGGGCTCGGCGACCTTGTGCTGACCTGCACTGGCGATCTATCACGCAACCGTGCGCTCGGAATCAAAATTGGCCGGGGCGAAAGCGTTGCTGGTATCGCGGCCCGGACGGCACCTGGTCATCCGGTAGCCGAAGGCGTCTCCAACGCGCGCTCGATAAGCAGGCTGGCCAAGCGAATGGGCGTGGATATGCCGATTGTCGCGGCGGTCTGTCAGGTGCTCTATGAAGGGGCGTCTGCAAACGCTATGGTCGAGGAACTGCTGAACCGCGAACTGAAGGCCGAATTCTGAAGCGGCCGGACTCAGGGTGCGGTGTTCGGAAAAGAAAACATTGAGAGAAGAGAGTTAATGGCGAATAAGGGAACCTGCAAGGCCACGGATTGTAACCGCGAGGTAGTCGCGAGGGGCTATTGCCGCATGCACTACCGGCTCTGGCGCCACGGCGAGATGCCCAAGGCGCGCTACAAAACCTGCACCTTCGAGAAGTGCCGTAAAAAGCGCGCCCGCGGCAGCCTCTGTGAAGAACACTGGACCGCCAAGCACGGCAAAGCAAACGCGGCGGCGGCGCCCGCCGCGCCTGCGGCCGCAAGCGCTTAGCGAGCTTTAGGCGAGATTACGCGACTAAGAATCGAGCCAGTCGTTCCGCGCCGCATCGAGCCACTAGCGCCGCCGGCGCGCAAAAAACTGAGAGGCACGATGGCCAACCTGATTGTGGCTGGCGCAGCGGGCCGGATGGGCCGCCTGCTGACTTCGCTCATCGCGGCCGACCGCGCGCATCGTCTGGTCGGCGCGGTTGAGGCTCCCGGTGTCCCAGCGATCGGCAGCGACGCGGGTACACTCGCCGGCGTCGGGCCGCTCGGCGTATCGATAACCGCGGACTACGCCGCGATCGCTAAGCCGGACACCGTCACCCTGGACTTCACCATCGCAAAAGCGGCGCTCGATCATCTCGAAGTCGCCGCCAAGGCCGGCGCGGCGATCGTCCTCGGTACCACCGGCTTCACACCCGAAATGGAAGCGCGGGCCCGCGAAATCGCGCCGCGCACGCGGACCGTGATCGCACCCAACATGAGCGTCGGGGTCAACGTGCTAATGAAGATAGTCGCCGAGGTCGCCAAAACGCTGCCGGACTTCGACGCCGAAGTGCTCGAGATTCATCATCGCACCAAGGTCGACGCCCCCAGTGGAACCGCCGTGGCGCTGGGACGCATCATCGCTGCCGCGCGCGGCCAGGACTTTGCCGACAACGCAATCTACGGCCGCGAGGGAATCACCGGCGTGCGTCCGGCCGGAAAGATCGCGATGATGGCTCTGCGGGCGGGCGACGCGGTGGGCGACCACACTGTCATATTTGGCGGCCAGGGCGAGCGGCTTGAGCTTGTCCATCGTGCCCAGAGCAGGGACTCGCTGGCGCGGGGAGCGCTCCGCGCGGCAGCATGGCTGGAAAAGCAGCCGGCCGGGCTCTACTCGATGCGCGACGTGTTGGGGCTGTAACTCCGATTGCAGGTTGAGGGCGGCGCGCTCGTGCGCGCCCCCCATTCGATTTTCTAGTTGCGGCGCAGCCTTGGAGTGCTCGAGCCGTGCTCGCTTTTCCCCTGCAAATCCTCCCAGCGGCCGCGAAAGCGTACCCACCATCCGCGATGGTGAGTTTCGAAGTAAGCCAGCATCGCGACCATCGCCAGCACATTGCCCGCCAGGATCTTCCAGAATCCCAGCGCGGTGAGCGCTGCCTGATCGAAGGCCGCCAACGCACCGACGAAAAAGATTTCGAAGATCGCCAGCAGGAAAATCGCCGCCAGCGCGAACACCGGCTCGTATTCGGCCGCGAGCAGGAGCAGCGCGGTACCAATTCCGAACATCATGAACGCGAAAAAATGCAGCGCCGTGTAGCCCAGCACCAGAGGCAGTGTCACATGCACCGCCGCTGGATCGAAGATGCCCTGAAAGATTGCGGCTCCCAGGACCGCCGGCGTGCGAAAGACCTCGCCCGCCGCAATGTCGCAGATGAGAAACCAGATTGCGACCACTGCCGCGCCGATCACGCCGGCCACCGCGCCCTCGCGCGCCACTCCCGTCCAGGGGCCCTCCAGATGACGCGCCAGAGTCGGATGTCGTTCGAGAAAGAACGCCATCATCGCCGAGGTCGCCATCAGGGCACCGATCAGAAATTTCCACCACGGTAGCGAGACCCGCGCCGAAGGCCCGATCAGCATCAGGAGCAAAATGCAGAAGACCTCGAAGACCGGGACCAGGACCATCATGGTCGGAAAGAACGTCTCGTTGGTCTCGGCAGTTGCGAGTATCACGGCGGCTACCATTCCGATAAGCGCGAAAACGCCAAAATGGAAAACCAGCTTGCCGAGAATCAGGCCCGCCCCGCCGGGGCCGAACATCGTATCCATCCAGGCGCCAGGAGAGCCGAAGGGCTGACCCCTGGCAGCGTCGAAAATTAGGTACCACAGCGCAATCACGAACGCACCAATTACGCCCGCCACCGCACCGTCAACTATCACACGTGTTTTCTGACTCATCAGACCCTCCTTGCCGGCGAGCGTGGAAACAAGAGCGCCGCGCTCCGGAATAGAGCAACACTCTCTTCCGGAGCAAGCCGGCGATAGCGCAAGAGCGCGACATACCTCTTGCGGCGCTCGGGTAGGCGCCCTTTCTCCAGCAATATGCCCTGTGCGTACGTGAGGGAAGCAGGAAAAATCGGATGCGCTGGACAGTGCGCCAGCGGCGCCTATCGTTTCAGAAGTTGGCGGAGGCTGGGGGGAAGTTTGGCTGAAGTTTAACGCGTTTCAGGCGCGGACGCTGCGTGAGGGGCGCAGGACGCGCAATTCGGGCGGACGGCGCAGATTTATCGCCGGGACTTCGACTTCCTCGTCGCGCGCCCAACGGAAGAAGATAAGCGTCGATATCAGCATCAAGTAAAAGCTGTCGGCAACCCACATCAGAATTCCGCCTATCACCTGATCCTGCATCGGCGAGATACCGAACGGATGAGGCGTGACGGCGTACCACGGATAGGTGACCGATTCCGCCAGCGTTATCGGCGCCGCCACCGCCGTCATCGGAACCATAAGCAGGAACAGATAGAGAATCTGCGCTGGGTAGTTGAGCCTTGGAAACTCCGGCATCGGGCTGAGCAGCGGCCAGAACAGGATGGTGCCGGCGACCATGAAAGCGATGTGCACCGCAATGTGAACGTTGTCATTCGTGGTCATCAGGTTGAAGATCGGCGGATCGTGAGCGAAGACGTAGACCGTAGTGAAGGTCACGAATGCGACCACCGGGTTACTGAAAAAGTGCGCGAGCGGCCGGATTGGACGGCTCATCAGAATCGGCCGGAACATCCAGTCCGGTACCGAAAGAAGGAGTAGCGGCGGAATGATCCAGCTCTGGAACGAGTGCTCGAGCATGTGCGCCCAAAACGATCGTGCGTCTCCCAGTTCGTCGAGCGGCCCGAAGGTGATGATCATCGCGAGCACAAGCAGGCAGAAGAAAAACACCTGGCGCTGGGTCGGCCGTCGCTTAAGCTGCCGGGCCGCAAGCATATAGAGCACCGCCAGCAGAACGATACCGATCGCCGCGGATAGATCCATTTGAAATCCCTACAAGCGGAGCCGCGCTATTCGCAGCGCCGAACTAAATTCAAAAAGTCAGACGACCCTCTAGTGCGGAGAAAATCATCAACAGGGCAGCGCCGATGAAACATGCCAGGATCAGCGGGAAGACGAAGAAGATCGTGAAGATTTTCTGGTCGTAATAAAGATGCATGTAAAAGCCGCCGACCAGCAGGAACTTGGCGATCGCCAGCAGGATCAGAATCGGCACCAGCAGCGGCTGCAAAAAGCTGACGTAATAAACCGCCAGCTCCATGAAAGTCAGGATCACCAATGCGACCGCGATGATCGCGTAGAGCGCCGGCCCCGGATGTCCGGCTTCGTGCTCGCCAGCCGCAATATGTTCGTGTCCAGCCGCCGCTACGTTCTCGCTCATGCGTGAGCCACCGACCTCATTAGGTAGATCAAAGTGAAAATCAGGATCCAAACCACGTCAACGAAGTGCCAGTACAAACCCACGATTTCGACCGAGAGCGCTCTCGACTTGCCTGCCCTGCCGGTGGCCGAAGCGACCGCCACCACTATCAGCCAGATGACGCCGATGGCCACGTGAGTGCCATGCGTACCGACCAGAGTGTAAAAGGTCTGGCCGAAGATGCTCCCCTGCATCGAGAGATGGTCATGCAAAAAGAGGGTTGAAAACTCATAGTATTGGCCACCCAGGAATATCAGTCCGAAGAATGCGGTCCCGGAAAGCCATATGGTCGACCACTTCTGATCGCCGCGTTGAGTTGCGGCGAGCGCCAGCACCATCAGGAAGCTCGACATCAGCAATATGAAAGTGCTGAACGAGGTCAGCGGGATGTTCAGCACTTCGGCGCCGACACCAACGTTGCGCGGCTTGTAAACCATGTAGGTCGAGATGAGGCAGGCGAAGAAGACGCACTCGGAGCCGAGAAACGCCCACATTCCGGCCTTGCGATGGTCGACGCCGGGGTAAGTTGGAGGATCCTGATGAGGATGCTCTTCGCCGTGGTCCGGGTATTCGAAAGCCATCCCGATGATCGCGAAGAAGAGCAATAGCGCAGCGAGCACGTCGATCCTGATCCAGTTCATCATCGCGCCAGCCCCGCCCACCACCAGGCCAAGCGCGAACAATAGCGGATACAACGACGGCGCGGGCATGTGCGGCGTCCCGTGTCCGGAAATATCGTGATGCTCTGCGACCACGGGGACTCCGGCTCCCGAAGTCTCGCCGTGCGCGGGCATACTGCCGTGGCCATGCCCTTCGACCATCACGCCATACTTCTCGACCCAGAACGCGTCGCGGCCCCGGACCGCGGGGATGTTTTCAAAGTTGTAGGCCGGCGGCGGCGACGAAGTCGCCCACTCCAGCGTGCGGGCGTCCCACGGGTCGGCATCCGCCTTCTCGCCGAAAAACAGGCTCCAGATAATGTTGTAACCGAAGAGCGCAAAAGTAATGAACAACAGGTAGGCACAGCCGGTTTCGAAGCCGTTCCAAAAATCCCATCCCATTCCTGGCGCGTAGGTGTAGATGCGCCGCGGCATCCCCCAGACACCAAGAAAGTGCATCGGGAAGAAAGTGCCGTTGAAGCCGATGATCGTCAGCCAAAATTGCCACTTGCCCACGGTCTCGTTCATCATCCGGCCCGTGATCTTGGGCCACCAGTAATAAAAGCCGCCCAGAATCGCGAACATCATGCCGCCAAACAGCACGTAGTGGAAATGCGCGACCACGAAGTAAGTATCGGTCTGCTGAAGATCGATCGGAACTGCCGCGTGCATGACTCCGCTCAACCCGCCGAGGGTGAATTCGAGGACCGCGGCAATGCCAAAGTAGAACGCTGCCTTCATCCGCAACGAGCCGCCCCACACGGTAGCGCACCAGCTGAAAACCTTAATCCCGGTGGGAATCGCAATCAGCATCGTGGTGATCGCAAAGGTCGAGTCCGCCACCGGGCCCATTCCGGTCGCGAACATATGGTGGCCCCACACGCCGTAAGACAAAAAGCCGATCAGCACCATCGAGTACGCCATTCCGGCGTAACCGAACAGGGGCTTGCGCGAGAACACCGGCAGAATCTCCGACATCATCCCGAACGCCGGCAGCGCCATGATGTAGACTTCGGGATGCCCGAATAGCCAGAACAGATGCTGCCACAGGATCGGCGTGGCGCCGAGTTCGACCAGGTAGAAGTGCGTGCCGACGAAGCGGTCGAGGAACAGGAACAGCAGGCCCACCGTCAGACATGGGAAGGCGAGCAGAATGAGGATGGTGGTCACCAACATCGCCCACATGAACATCGGCATGCGCATGAAGGTCATGCCCGGAGCGCGCATATTGACGATGGTCACGAAGAAGTTGAGACCGCTCAGCAGGGTCGAAATTCCCAGGATGATGAGGCCGATGTTCCACAGGTCGATGTTGATCCCGGGTGAGTAGTAGCGCTCGGTCAGATTGGCGTAGCCGAACCATCCACCGTCGGGCAGCGCGAGGCTGAGCCAGCCGAAGTTCATGAACAATGCGCCGAACAGGAAGACCCAGAAGCTCAGCGCGTTGAGCCGCGGAAAAGCGACGTCACGGGCGCCGATCTGCAGCGGAATAAGAAAGTTCGCAAAAAATCCCAGCTCGAGCGGCATTACCACCATGAAAATCATGGTTGTGCCGTGCATCGTGAACATCTGGTTGTAGACGTTGGCCGACAGAAAGGTGTTGTTCGGCACCGCGAGCTGCGTGCGGATGGCCATCGCTTCCAGCCCGCCGATCAGCATGAAGAAAAGCGACGCAATGCCATAAAGGATCGCGACCCGCTTGTGATCGACGGTAGTAAGCCAACTGTAAATCCCTGGCTCGCTAGTCAGGTAGTTATTGGAGTGTTCCAGCGTAAGCTGTTTGGGTTGCGCAGCCATTGCCCTCTACCTACTTCAGGCTTTCGAGATAGGCGACCAGGTCGTTCAGGTCCTTGCCCTTCAATCCGAGCGTCGGCATGTTGGCGCCGGGTTTAACCTTGTCCGGATCCTGAATCCATCTCGCCAAATTTTCCGGCGTATTGTCGAGAATACTGCCCGCCAGCGTCGAGCGCGAGCCGAAGTGCGTCAGATCGGGGCCCTTGAAGTCACCAGTGTATTGTTTCGAAAAGCCCGATAGACCCTTGACCGTGTGGCATATCGCGCACGGTGCGTTGGCGAAAATCTGTGCGCCCGCCGCGGCCGAGCCACCCGTCGGGGTCACTGGGCCGGCCTGCTGGTGCTTGACCCACTCGTCGAAGTCGTCCTTGTTCTGGACGAAACCGCGCAGGCGCATGTTGGCGTGCGAGTCGCCACAAAACTCGACGCACTGTCCGTAAAACTCGCCGAGATGATCGGGCGTGTACGTGATCGAATTGATCTGCCCGGGAACCACGTCGCGTTTGCCGCCCAGCGCCGGGATCCAGAAACTATGAATGATGTCTGCCGACTGCATCGAGAAATGCACCACACGGCCGGCCTGCAAGTGCACCTCGTCCGCGGTGTCGATACCATACTGAGGGTACTGGAACTCCCACCACCATTGGTGCGCGATTACCTTGATCGTCAGCGCGTCGGCCGGCCAATGGTCGGGCTGGGTCGCCCAGATAGTGCGAACCGTCGGTACCGTGATGCAAACGAGGATGAGCGCGGGAATCGCGGTCCAGGCGACCTCGAGCCGGATGTCAGAGGTTACCGTGGACGGTTCGCCCGGCTCTCCGACACGGGTCGAGAACCAGAAAATCGCCAGGAACATCACGGCCAGCACGATCAGCATGATGACGAAGTCGATCCAGTTCACGAACACGTACATCGAGTGGATCCGCCGCGCGAAATCGGACCCGTTGCTGAGCGTGTCCATCGGGTATTTTGTCGAGCATCCCGCAATACCCGCGACCAGCGCCGCAAGAGCGCCCATACGCGAAGCCCTGTAGGTGAAGCGAACCCGCGGCTTCATCAGTGCGACTCTCCGATCGGCTCCATTGCGGCCGCCGCTGCCAATTTCAAGCCGGGAAAGGAGCATAGCCAAAAAGCGCCAAGGAATCCGGCCGTGACCAGAATTTCGACCCACCCCAGCGGAATTGTCCGCGGGGAGAGCGAGGGCACGACCAGCACGTAAATTTCAGACCAGATGCCGACCATCCCGAGCGCCGCCACAGTTCCCAGGATTGCCGGCGTTTTCTTGGGCCGGATGCCCAGTAGAGTGACGAATGGGATAGCCCATACAAGGCACACCGTCATCCAGGACATGAATGCCCAAGGCAGATAATGCACCCGCAGCGCGATGAAGAAGGTTTCCATCGGGATGTCGGCATACCAGATCACGATATACTGCGCGAACAGCGTGTAAAACCAGAAAACTGAAAACGCAAATACCATCAGGCCCAGATCACGCATGATGTGACCTTGGGTGAAAATGTTTCCCGGGCCCAGCACGCGCCGCAGATACACCGCCGTCAACGCCATCGTGACGATGGCGCTCCAGAACGCCCCGGCGAAAAACCACCAACCAAACAGCGTTGAATGCCACAGCGGCGACAGCGACATCACCAGGTCGAAAGCGAGTAACGAATACACAAAGGCGAAGCAGATACACACCGCGGGCGCCAGACGGCGTATCCTCGGCGGCGGCATCAAGATGTCGCCCGAGGTCGCCGCCCATCTACGCGCCTCCTCGCTGCGCGAGACCTCCAGAAACGACCGGCTCAGAAAGGTCATCACGGCGAGCGCTATACCGTCGCGCGCGAACAGGAACGGCACATTGAGCCACGTCGTCTTGGCGGGGATCGGATGCCGAATCCAGGGAAAGATCAATTCGCGGCCGAAAAACAAGAACCAGAACAGCACGAAGCCGGGGATAAGGAAGCCGCTGAAGGCCTCGGCCAGGCGATAGTGCGCGCGCCCCGCCCACCGTCCCTGCGTGAGGTAAAAGGCGGCGGATGCGACCACCCCACCCTGCGCGACCCCGAGCCAAAACAGTAGATTGACCAGGAACGCTTCCCAGGCGCGCTGGGCGAGGCCGTGCGTAGCCGCGAGGATAAACGCGATCAGCCCCGCCGCGATAAACACGATCGCGATCAAAGCCATCGGCTGCGACGGCAAATCGAACGCCGGGGGTGGTCCCGAAGCGCCGGAGCGGTGCAAAGCGGTCTCAGAGTTAGGGCTCATGGTTGTTCCAGCGCTCGTGATTCCGGGGCTCGTCGGGTGCGGGAAATTATGGCTCTACGCCGCCTCACGCGTGATCTCCTGAGCGCCGGCGTCGCGCAACATTGACTCGAAGCGCGGTGCGTCCTCTTCGGGACATCGCACGACCAGGCCGAACTCGTCGCTCGAAAAACGCGCACGATAACCGCTGAGCGGCTCGAAGGTCGGCAGATTGGCGAGCAGCACCCAGCTGGTCAGCGCCGAAATGCCGCCGAACAGCACCATCAGCTCGAACGCGATGATCATGTAGGGAGGCACCGAGGCGATCGGCTTACCGCCGGTGACCAGATTCCACTCCAGCGAAGTGCCGATCGTCATCACGAAGGCGGTGACAATCCCGGTGATTCCCCCGAGCAGCACGAACCAGCGCACAAAACTCGACCGCTCATAGATGGCCTTGTTGATGTGCTCGCTCGGGATCGGCGAAAAAACGCGAAACCGCGTCTGCGCGGCTTTGAGCTGTCCGATGCAGTGGACCAGCCGCTCCTCGTCGGTAAACGCCCCGACTAGCTCGACTTCTGCACTCATGCTGCCTTGGCATATCCCTGGCGCAGCGCCTGCTTGAGCCAGGTAATGCCCTCCTTCAACTCCGTCATCGAAATGATCGGCATGAATCGGGCGAACAGCGAAAACAGCATCACGAACCACGCGAAGGCTCCCACGGTGATTCCCATTTCAGTCAGCGACGGATGCCAGAAACGCCACTGCGAAGGCTCGAAATTGGTCGCCAGCGAACCGGCGATAATCACGAACCGTTCGAACCACATCCCGATGTTGACGAAGATCGTGATAATGAAAAGCGGGACCGGACTGGTGCGGATGCGCGGCGAAAAGAGCGCGAGCGGAATCAGGCAGTTGCACGAGACCATCACCCAGTACATCCATCCCCACGGCCCGAAATAGCGCATATGGAAGGTCATCAGTTCGATCGGATCCTGGCTGTACCAGGTCATGAACGACTCGACCACGTAGGCGTAGCTCACGACTAGCGAAGTCAGCAAAATCACCTTCGCTAGGTTGTCCAGATGCCAAGGCGTGATCAGATCCTCCAAGCCCATCACCCAGCGCATCGGGATGAGCAGCGTGAGCACCATCGCGACGCCCGAAAAGATTGCGCCGGCCACGAAGTAGGGCGCGAAAATCGTGCTGTGCCAGCCGGGCAACTGCGCCATCGCGAAATCCCAGCTGACCACGCTGTGCACCGAGAGCACCAGCGGCGTCGCCAAGCCTGCGAGCAACAGGTACGCCATCGAGAAGTGACGCCATTGGCGATCGCTGCCCTGCCAACCGAGCGCGACGATCGTGTAGAGCTTCTTGCGCCATCCGGTGGCCACTTCGCGCACGTTGGCCACGTCCGGGATGAGCCCGGTGAACCAGAACAAGGAGCTGATCGTGAGATAGGTACTGATGGCGAAGAAGTCCCAGGTCAGCGGCGAGCGAAAGTCGGGCTGCAGAAAACGTTCATTGGGGTATGGCGCGAGCCAGTAGAAGAACCACGGACGGCCCAGATGGATGACCGGGAACAGTCCGGCCGTGGCGACCGCGAAAATGGTCATGGTCTCGGCGGCACGGTAGACCGCAGTGCGCCAGCGCGTGCGGAAGAGAAAAAGGATAGCCGAGATCAGGGTGCCCGAGTGCGCAATACCGACCCAGAAGACGAAGTTGGTGATATACACCGCCCACATCACCGGGTCGCCCAAACCGGTCACCTGCAGGCCATTATAGATCTGATTGGTCCATAGCCCGGTCCCAATGAGGACCAGCGTTAGCAGAAAGCCGATCCAGAGCCAGTATCTCCAGCCCGGCGGCTCCAGGATCGCGCGCACGCTGCGGTCGATATCCGCAAACGTCGGATCCAGGTTGATATCCTTCACGGCGGCAGCCACTTACGCTTTTCCTCTCGTCTGATAGATATCGCGCAGGTAGGTCACGTTGGGTCCGACGTTGATCTCTTCCAGCACCAGGTACCTGCGAAGCTTGTTGTCGATCCGCCGGCGCATCATCGCGCTCTGAGGATCGTCCTCGTCACCGAAAGTCATCGCCTTAGAGGGGCAGGCCTGCACACAAGCCGGTTGAATCTCGCCGTCGCGCACCGGACGCTTCTCGATAAGCGCATTAAGCTCGGCGTAAGTGATGCGCTGGATGCAGAAGGAGCACTTCTCCATCACACCCGCGCCGCGCACGCCCACGTCGGGGTTGAGCTGCAAGTTCAGCGGCTCGTCCCATTCGGGTAACGACCAGTTGAAGCGCCGCACCTTATACGGACAATTGTTATTGCAATAGCGGGTGCCAACGCAGCGATTATAGATCTGCTGATTGAGCCCTTCCTTGGTATGCGCCGAGGCGAACACCGGGCACACGGGCTCGCAGGGTGCGCGGTCGCACTGCTGACAGAGCATCGGCGCCACCTGCATCAGCGGCGCCTCCTCAGCCTTTTCCTTGGGCGGAAAATAGCGCTCGACCCGGATCCACGACATCACGCGGCCCATCTCGACGTAGTCTTTGCCCACCACGTGCAGATTGTTTTCGGCGTAGCAGGCGGCGACGCAGGCGCTGCATCCGGTGCACGCATTGGCATCCACGGTCATCGCCCACTTGTGCACCGGGTAGTCGAAGGGCGCATACATTTCGTAGGGCTGCGGCGGCTTGGGCTCGTCCGAGGGAGGCAACACGCCCTTAGCGAGGTCATCGATACTGACGGACTGCACGATACCGCGCTCCATCTGATCGGCTCGAAACAGCGGCGAGACCAAACGGCGCACGTCGCCGGTCGGACGCACCTTGACCGAGACCGTTCTCTCCCACCCCGGCAGCACTGACCAGACGTTGGCGCCCTTGCCGTTGGCATAGCGTCCGTAGGCCGTATGGCCCTGTCCGGTCGGCACGGCGAGCACGTCGGGACGGACGTGTTCGGAGATCATCGCGGGTACCGCAATCGCCCCGGCTTCCGAGCGCAGCTCGACGATTCCGTTTTGCGAAATTCCCAGGCTGCGCGCGGTATCGGGATGAATCTGCACCCACGCGTCCCACACCAGTTGCGTTACCGGCTCAGGGATCTCCTGCAGCCACGGCTTGTTGGCGCCGCGGCCGTCGTAGAAAAAGATGTGCGGCACGGCAACCAGCGTAAGCCCGGCCGCCACCCCGGGCGCCGTCACATTGGTCTGGAAAATCTCGCGGTCGAGATGGACCGCAGCGGCCGTGACCTTCTCATAGTGGCCACCTTCGCGACGCGCCTTCTCCCAGAATTCGTCGAACGTTCCGCCGGCCTTGGAACCCAACTGCTGCCATGCCGCGTTAACTGCGTCAGCCGCGCTTTCCCATGGAATCTTTTCGGCCTTGGCGCCTCCGGCGTGGGCCGACGTGAGCAGCAGGTCGCCGAGCGGACGCGAATCGAATACGCGCTGCATCACCGGCTGTCCCAGGCCATACACGCCGGCGCGCGGCTGCGTATCGTGCCAGGTCTCCAGCGCGTGGTCGACCGGGATGCGCAGGTGGGCCGCCGCCGCCGTTTCGTCGGGCACTGTGCCCATCCAAACCACGAAACCGACTTTGTCCATCGCATCTTTGAATTTCTTCGCGCCCGGCATCGAAAACAGCGGATTGCCGCCGGCGACCACCAGCACGTCGATTTCGCCCGCCGCCATCGACTTGACCAGTTCCTCGACATCGCCGGGCGAACTCGCAGGCGGTGGCGCTTTATCAGCAAAAACCACGGTCTTGCCGATATTGCCGGTGACCGCGTTGAGGATCGCGACCGCGTTATGGAGCGCCGGGTCGTCTGTTCCGGCCATCGCGATCGAGCGTTCGGCTTGGCCAAGCGACTCGCCCATCCGGGTGATCGCTTCGGCCGACACACCGGTCTTTTGCGCCACCGCCGCCGGCTCGTAGTCAGCGGCCAGCTTGCGCAGCGCATCGAGATCGACGCCCGCGTTGCGCGATACCCATCCCTGCTTGACCAGCACGTTTAGCACGCTCAACGCGACCGCCGCCTCGTCGCCCGGATTCGTGGCGACCCACTCGTCGCACTTGGCCGCCGTCATGGTCATAACAGGGCCTACGTAGGTAGCCCGCGCGAGGGTCAACTGTCCGCGGCGCTGCTTGGGCGTGCGGAAGGCGGCGTACTGGCGATGGAATTCGACCGGCGAGACCCAGGTGCTCAGGAAATCGGCCCCGAAGGAGATGAGGGCGTCGGCCTGATCGATCCGATAGATAGGCAGGTCGCTCCGCCCGAAGCTGGCCTTGGCCGCGGCGCGCGCAGCGTTGTCGGCGAGCCGCTCGTAGGTCACCATCCGGCTCGAACCGTAGGTGGCGAGCCACAGCTTCGCGATGTTTGTTTGGGTCGGGCCGAGCGGTCCGCTAATGAACGCGACCCGGTCCTTGCCGGCCTTGGCCGCGGAGCCTAGGCGTTCGTTGAAAGTCTTGAGCGCGTCGTCCCAGTCAGCGGGCTCGAACGATCCGTCCTTGGCACGGCGCTGAGGGCGCGACAGGCGGTCGGGATTGTAAACCTCCTGCAGTCCGGCCTGACCGCGGGCGCAGATCGAACCCTGGCTTATCGGATCGGCCGGATTGCCCTCCAGCTTGACCACCCGGCCCTCGCGCACGCGCGCCACCAACCCGCATCCGGCGGGACACTCGGTGCATACCGTCGCATAGAAGGTCGGCATGCCTGGGATGACGTTTTCGTCGGGAACGACGTAAGGAATCAGGTTGCGCGCGGCCGGCTCGCATCCCGGTATCGCCGCCGCTGCTCCGGCGGTGGCGGCGAGCTTGATAAACGACCGCCTGGACAAGCCCTCTGACATGTGGATGGTCCCTCTCGGCTCCTCTAATGATGGCAGACGTAGCAGTCCTGAGTGGCTCCGCGCTTGGTATGGCAGTCGATGCAGAAGCCCATGTTGATCTCATGCACCGGCTGTATCCTTTCCATCGTCTCCACCGGACCGTGACAGGTCTGACAAGCCAGACCGGCGTTGATGTGCGGCCGATGGGTGAAGCGGACAAAGTCGGGCAAGGTATAGACCCGGTTCCAGCGGATCTCGAAGTTGGACTGCGTATTATCGGTCCAGGGACGCGTCACCGGCAACAAGCCACCGCTTTTCTGGCTGCCATGACATCCCACGCAGCGCTGCACCGGCGGCACACCCGAGGTCGTGGAGCGCCGTGCGTACTCGTGACAGTACTGGCAGGGAATCTTGTTGACTCCGGCGTGGATACGATGGCTGAAGGGGATCGGCTGCTGAACGTCGTAGCGCGGAGCCCACGGCCGCTGTGAGAAGGCGATCACGCCCACTCCACTGGCAAACATCAGCAGGGCCAGCGCGAGCAATGTGCGGTTCAGATTCAGATTCATTTCAAATCCGGTTCGGCGCTCCCCTTAGGACCGAGCCCAGCACAGCCACCCCGAGCCGCGATGCGCACCGGACACTACCGTGCGCGCGGCTGTACTGCCTGCACACGGAATCGACCGGCTTGGCCGCGCGCTTCACTCTCGAACTCTCAGGTCTCATGCAAGCCAGGATTACAAAACCGCAAACGGCAAGATTACTAACATTGCTCGATGCGTTCGGCAAGGGAAAGTAATGACCGAAAAAGAATTTTCGGTTTGCGCGGCGCGCAACCGCAGCTAATCGCAAGCGGTCCTGATCCCCGCTCAAAAGGCTAAGAACATCGCCGTGAGCCCCGCCCTAGCCGTAGAACGCAAGAGGCGAAGTTGCCCACAGCGACGGCGAACGGCTTGTGGGCATGCGCAGTCGAGCGATGTTTGTGCTGCGGACCAAGTATGGTAAATAGTGTACGATCTGAAATCCGGAGACCGCTCACAAAGGTGCAGATAAAGCCCGCCGCCAGACTCGGACTGCTACCGCCATATCTATTTGCCGAACTCGACCGTCTGAAAAAAGAGGTCCAGCAACGAGGCGTCGATGTGATCAGCCTCGGTATCGGCGACCCCGACCTGCCCACGCCCGCCCACATAGTTGCGCGTCTGCAGGCGGCCGCCAATGATCCCGTCAATCATCGCTATCCCGATTACGAAGGGCTCGAGCGCTATCGCGCTGCCGCTGCGGGATGGTACCGGCGCCGTTTCGAGGTAAAGCTCGACCCGGCCCGTGAGGTCTGCGCCTTGCTCGGCTCGAAAGAGGGAATCGCCAACTTCCCCACCGCAGTTGTCGATCCCGGCGACGTCGTGCTCATCCCGGACCCCGGCTACCCGGTCTATTACTCGGGATGCGTGTTCAATGGCGGCGAGCCCTACTTCATGCGGCTCAGCAAGCAAAATGCCTTCCTGCCGGACCTTGCCGCGATCCCTAAAGAAGTCGCGAATCGCGCCAAGCTGATGTGGATCAATTATCCAAACAACCCGACCGCGGCGACTGCCGAGCGCGCCTTCTTGAAAGACGCGGTCGATTTCTGCCTCAAGCACAACATCATCCTGGCTCACGATTTCGCGTACTCCGAGATTGCGTTCGACGGCTACAGCGCGCCGAGCGTGCTCGAAGTGGACGGCGCTCGCGAATGCGCAGTCGAGTTCCATTCGCTCTCCAAGACCTACTCGATGACCGGATGGCGGGTCGGCTTTGTGGTCGGCAACGCGGCGGCCGTCGGTGCGATGGGTAAAGTCAAGACCAACATCGATTCGGGCGTCTTCCAGGCGATACAGGAGGCGGCGATCGCGGCCCTGGAGGGCAGCGAGGAAACGCTGCACGAATACTGCGCCATTTATCAGAAAAGGCGCGACCTGATGGTCGATGCGGTGCGGAGCCTGGGGCTGGAATGCGCGCGGCCGCGTGCGACCTTCTATATCTGGGCCGAGGTTCCCAAGGGTTATACCTCGGTGTCCTTCACCGAACGCGTGATTAAGGAAACCGGCGTGGTGGTAACGCCAGGGTCGGGATTCGGCAAGGGTGGCGAGGGGTTCGTTCGCTTTTCTTTGACGGTGGCGAGCGATCGGTTGCAAGAGGCTGTGGAACGAATCAAGGCGTTGCGGTTTTAAACGGAGAGGATGCCCCATAGGGCTTTCATCGGTTTCGGGACGAATCTCGGCGACAGGGCGGCCAACTATCGTGAGGCCGTCCAGCGTATCGCGGCCCTGCCCACTACGCGGGTGGTGCGCCAGTCCTCGATCTACGAGACCGAGCCGGTCGGCGATATCAAGGGCGCCTTCATAAACGGCGTGGTCGAAGTCGAGACCGAGCTTGCGCCCGATGCCCTGATGCGCCGGTTGCTCGCGATAGAACGCTTGATGGGGCGCAAGCGGGTGCGTGGCAAGAAGCCCGCCAACAGCCGCGCCAAGTACCGCCCGCGCATCATCGACCTTGACCTGCTGTTCTTCGACAACGAGATTGTCGACACCCGCACGCTCAAGGTGCCGCATCCGCGCCTGCACGAGCGGCGTTTCGTGCTGGCGCCGATGAGCGAGCTCGCGCCCGCGCTGATCCATCCGAAGCTCAACGCTTCGATTTCGGAAATGCTCGCGGCGCTCAAGTCGCCGCATCGGGTTACGCTCGCGCGGGCGGACCTGCTGAGGGCGCCGTCCGCCGCGGGGGGAGGAGTGGTTTCGCGATGAAGTTCTTTATCGACACGGCCGATGTCAACGAGATTCGCGAGGCTGCAAGCTGGGGCCTGGTCGATGGCGTGACTACCAACCCGAGCCTGCTGGCTAAAACCGGGCGGCCCTATGCCGACGTGTTGCTCGAGATTTGCGATGCCGTGAACGGCCCGGTCAGCGCCGAGGTCGTATCGACCGACGCGGCAGCGATGCTCGAGGAGGGCGAGCGTCTGGCGCGCCTGCATCCCAACATCGTGGTCAAATGCCCGCTCATCATCGAAGGTCTGAAAGCCACGCGCGCGCTCAGCAACCGCGGCATCAAGGTCAACGTGACCCTAGCGTTCAGTCCGCTGCAAGGGCTAGCGGCGGCCAAATGCGGCGCGACCTATGTCTCGCCCTTCGTCGGACGCCTCGATGACGTCGGCCACGACGGGATCGCGATGGTCGAGCAGCTGGTGCGTATCCTGCGCAACTACGGCTACCCGACGCAGGTGCTGGTGGCTTCGATTCGCACGCCGGCTCATTTGCAGCGCGCGGCCGAGATGGGCGCGCACGTCGCGACCCTGCCCTTCGCTGTGATGAAGCAGATCCTGCATCATCCGCTGACCGACATGGGGCTGGAAAAATTTCTCGCCGACTGGCGCGCTACCAAGCAGAAGATCTGATCGCAGCGGCCCGCATACCAGGCCGATTCTTCGTCCGCCCTAAACCGTTGCGCTCTCTGGGGCCCTGCGATGGCGTGTTATCTGTTCGAATGCGTATCCCAACTTGAACAGATCCGGCTCATGATAGGGATTCACGACTATTTCCATTCCTACCGGTAGGCCCATGTCGGTGAAGCCCGCAGGCACGCATATCGACGGCATCCATGCTTGTGACGCGATCAAAGTGTTGGTTGGGAAGCCCAAAGTCGTCCACTTGCCGCTCTTCACCTCGTTCTTGGTCGGCGGCAAGACCTGAACACACGGGAAGCACATCGCGATCAAGCTTTTTTTCGCGAGCATATTGACCACATCCCGCTGGAAGTCCTCGCGCGCTGCGAGTTTGCGAAAATACTCGGGATCGTCCGCGGGACGCACCGGACCCTGAACGATTAGGTCAAACAGATCGAGGACGGGATGGTATTTCTTTGCCGCATGTATCCCGCCAATCGTATGGTAGGGAAGTTCCGGCCGCGCCCCGAGGAACTGGTCGATGTCATGCCGTGAGTGCAACAGATAGAGGGACGTGTCGACGATACGTTCCATCAGGCCGGGCATGCCTATCTCGACGAACTCGGCCCCCGACGCCTCCATCCGCTTGATGGCTGCCCTGACTAGCGCGTTGACTTGGCCAGCTTCCGGATCGGTCTCGCTCCCAAATGCCTCGGTCAGGATGCCGATCCGGACGCCCCTCAATCCGTCGCGATCGAGATGCTGGGTATAGCTTCCCGCGTGCCCGGCGATCACATAAGCCGACGTGTAGGGGTCCTTGGGATCGTATCCCACTAGCGCATCGAGCAAGATCGCGGCGTCGGTCACCGTACGCGTCATCGGCCCTGCGGTGTCCTGAAAAACGACCAGCGGCGACATGCCCGTCCGGCTGATCAAGCCCGGCGTTACACGAACGCCTACCAGATTGTTGAAGCTGGCGGGCACGCGGATTGAGCCACCGGTGTCCTCGCCGATTCCGACCGTTGCCAGGTTTGCCGCCACAGCGGCGCCGGTGCCGCTGCTCGAACCGCCGGGATCACGGTCCAGCGCGTAGGGATTCTTGGTTTCGCCGCTTTTCGACGAAAAGCCAAACCACGAAGTCGCAAAGTCCGGCATCGTGGATTTGGCCAGGATAATCGCTCCCGCCTCCTTCAGCCTGGCGATTGCGGTCGCGTCATGCTGAGGGACATACCCATCCAGCGCGATCGAACCGAATGTCGTGGCGATACCCGCGGTTTCGGCCTGATCCTTGACGACGACGGGAATACCATGGAGCGGGCCCACGAACGTCCCGCTGCGCGAAAGGACATCGTCGAGCCGATCCGCTTCAGCAAGGGCGTTCTGGTTTACGTTCACTATCGAATTGAGCGACGGCCCCTTCCTGTCGTACGCTTCGATACGATCGATGTAACATTGAACGAGTTGCCGGCACGTGAGGCTCCGACGGCGAAAGGCTTGATGGACGTCCGCAATCGTCGTTTCTTCGAGTTTGAATGCTTCATCAGTCATGTCGCTTGGCCTTAATCTCGGCCTACACCATCTCGATGCCGCCCCAGAGGAACGCGAGCGAGATCGCGCCGTTGCGCGAATTCACGCTGTGCGTGCAGCCATTGGGCCGGATGCTCATGTTGCCGGTCGCGACTTCGCCGCTCTCATCGGCGTGCGAGCCTTCGACCATGTAGAGCAATTCCTCACCGGTGTGACGATGGCGCGGCAGCTTAGCGCCCGGTTCGAACAGCGCCAGTATTGCGCGCCGGTTGGTCGCCTTGTCCTCCCAAATCAGTTTCTGTCGGACGCCGGGGATCGTGTCGCGCCAGGGAAGCTCGCTGACCGCGAAGATCTGCGAGCGCGGCGCGCCGCCCAGTTCCTTTGCGGCCTCGATTCCGCCGGTGACAAGTGCCAGCACGGTCGCTCCGTTCCTGCTGCTCACGTTGTGTACGCAGCCGTTTGGCCGGTAGCCCATGTTACCTGCGCTGACCGTGCCGCTCTCGTCCGCGATCGCGCCCTCGATCACGTACAGAATTTCGTCGCCGTTATGACGATGCATCGGCAGGCTCGCGCCCGGCTCGAAGCGGGTCAACACGGCGCGTCGCTCGGTTGCGGGGTCCGACCATAGCGCCTTCTGCCGCAAGCCCGGCAGCGTCTCATGCCGCTTCCACTCGATATCCGTGACCGCGATGATTCGTGAAGGTGGGTTCTCGGCCATGGCAGCATCCTCCGTGTTCGATTCGTGTGCGGGCTGCCGCTCAGGGCGCCCGGTTATCCCACTCTGCGTGGATCACGGGATCATTCGGGGTGTAACTCCGCCTTGCGCCGTGTGTCAAACAGATGGCCGACCGGCTGATCGTCGGCGTATGCTGGAGGTTGTCAGCGAGTGATTTCGCCGCGGCCGCGAAAGCGTGCCACGCGGAGGACTTAGATGCCGGTTACTAACGCGCGATCCGGGACCAACGTCAATGAAGTCGCCGAGGGGATTTACCGGGTCAGCACGCCGATCGATGCGATCCCGGGCGGATTCACTTTCAACCAATACTTGATCGTCGACGATGACCCGCTTTTGTTTCACATGGGAGGGCGCCGGATTTTCCCGCTCGTGCGCGAAGCGGTCGCCTCGGTGATTCCACTGACGCGCCTGCGCTTTGTTGCGCTGTCGCATTTCGAAGCCGACGAATGCGGCTCGCTCAATGAATGGCTGGCGGCGGCGCCCAACGCGGCGCCGCTTTGCGGACGAATCGCGGCGATGACCTCGGTGCGCGACTTTGCCGACCGCGCGCCGCGCGAGATGGCCGACGGCGAGACTCTCGTCCTCGGCACGCACGAGGTCACGTGGCTGGATATGCCGCACATGCCGCATGGATGGGAATGCGGCTACTTGATGGAACAGCGCACGCGCACGCTGCTCTGCGGCGATCTGTTCACGCAGCCGGGCAGCAAGCCGGCGCCGCTTACCGAGACTGACATCCTCGGGCCAAGTGAGGTGCTTCGCTCGCATCTGGACTATTTCTCGCACTCGCGCAATGCGGGCGCGCTGCTCGAGCGGCTCGCCGCCACCGAGCCCTCGGTGCTGGCGTGCATGCACGGCAGCGCATGGCGCGGCGACGGCGCCGCGCTGTTGCGAGAGCTGGCGACGATCCTCGAACGCGGCTGAGGCCCGAAGCGGCTAAAAACGGAACGCGGCTAAGACGCCTGGGTTTGCGGCTGCGGCTCGAGTGCCGGGTCGCGCACCAGCACGCCCTCGGAGTACAAGGCCCTGATCCGTTCCTCAGGCAGCTCGAGCACCTCATGCAGCACGCGTTCGTTGTCTTCACCGAGCAGCGCTGCCCGAAGATCGAGCTTGTCGGGCCAAGCCGAGAACTTGACCGGAACGCCCGGGATGTCCAATTCGCCGAGGAACCGATCCTTCACCCGGCGCACAGTGTTACGCGCGCGCAGGTGCGGATGCTCCATCGCCTCGTTGAGCGAGAGCACCGGCGCGCAGGCGACGCGTTCCTTATCGAGCGAGGCTAGAGCGTCGTCGCGCGTGGCAAAGCCGCCAAGCCATTCCTCGATGATCACCTTCAGCGCTTCGTTATTGTCGCGCCGTCCGCGGGCGCTGCGAAAGCGCGGGTCGCTCGCCAGCTCCGGCTTCCCCATCGCGCGCACCATCTGCGGCCACTGATGGGGCATCACGGCCAGGAAAACGTACTGGTCGCCCCGGTAGCGGAAAATCCCGGTGGGTCCTCCGCCCGGATGCTGCGAACCGCTGCGGGTGGGCCGGTATTTGCCGCCACGCAGCGAGACCATCGGCACATTGGCCTCGTGCATGTGAAAGTAGGTGTCGAGGATGGAGGCGTCCATGTATTGGCCCTCGCCGGTGCGCTCGCGATGCAGTAGCGCAAAGCCCACCGCCATCGCCGCCGACATCCCGGTCGACACGTCGCCAATTGCCATCGTGACGATCGCCGGCGGCCGATCGGCCTCGCCGATGCCGTCGGTTATCGCGGCGTAGGCCTGCCCCATGTAGTCGTAGCCGACCTTGTAGGCTAGTGGGCCACTCTGCCCGAGCGCGGAGATCGAGCACATGATGATCTTCGGATTGCGCTTGCGCAGTTCGTCGTACCCGAAACCCATCTTTTTGATAATCCCCGGGGCGTAGTTTTCCACCACCACGTCGATCTTCGGGATCATGGAATAGATGAGCTCGCGCGCCCCAGGCTTGTTGATGTCCACCGCAAGGCTGAGCTTGCTGTGGTTATGCTGGAAGTAATAGCTGCTCTGGCTGGAGTCCTTGTATTCGGGCGAAAGCGGCTTGAGGCCGGCGGCGCGCACGCGGTCGCCGGAAGGCGCGAGTTCGACCTTGATGACCTCCGCCCCCATTTCGGCAAGTACCCGGGTGCAGGTCGGCCCGGCGACGAACTGGGTGAAATCGAGAACTCGATAGCCTTCTAGCATCCGCGGTTTATCGGGCATCGTTGCAAACCTCCATACGTTGGGCGGCCGGATACGCTCAGGCTCGAAGCCGGTTGCGCCCACAGTACAAAAAGCCGGCCGGACTGTAAAACAGCGCTCGCTCTCCGGTACAGGTCAGCACGAGACGACTCAGGCGATGTACTTTTTGGAGTAGCGTCTTCACAGATCAGGGTTATTCCGAGCCTCGCGATTCGCGAAACCCTAGCTATCTAGGCATTCTTCGGCTGGCACCCTTGATGCTCCCTTAAAGGCGAGGACAACAGTTATGAAGAGGAGCAGAATCTCGGTCTTGAAAGCGCTGATTTTGGCGGTCGGAGCAGTTTCACTGCAGGCATGCTTTTACGGCGGACATCGGTACTACTCGCAACCGGAACCCTATGGATACGCCCCGGCGCCAGCCTACGGATATGCCCCAAATTACGGATATGCCCCAGCCTATGGATATACGCGAGCGCCAGCCTACGGGTATGCGCCACGGCGTGATTATGACCATCACGAATCGAATGATCGAGACCGGCGGGTTCAGAACAACCATCGTGAGGTGCAAGAGCATCACTCCGGTTCGGGTTGCGTCGCGCGAGCACGGTCACGAACATGACGAGCATTGAGCAACGGTCCGCAAGTCGAGCATTGAGCAACGTCCGCAAGTTGGTCCGCAACTCCTTAGAAGTCATAATCTAAAAAAACGGAGGTTGCGGGCTTAAGAGCGAATAACCGGAGCGGAGCCGTCGCACGACGGAATCCGCTCCGGTACGTCATGTTCTAAGTACATCTTATAAATCACGATCCGCTCTACTGAATAGTCATTCCAAAGTGACTATTCAGATCATTTTTGTCACCATACTCGGTCTCGCGCCGTCTGACGCGTGAGTCTTACTGGTTGCACCCTCCGGCCACCGACGCGCTATTGGAATCCAGTGTGACCGCGCCGGTGTTAGCAACTGCACCTCCTAGCGCGCGGCCGTGCAATGTGGCGCCACTGACCAGGGTGATAGACGTGTCGGCAAGTACATTTCCATTAAGGACGCAGCCTGCTCCAACTGTCGCGGAGCTGCCGACCTGCCAAAAGACGTTGGAAAACTGCGCACCGTTGGCCAGGATAACGCGACAGCTAGGCGTGGTCAGGGTGAGGGTGGACGCCGGCATCTGGAAGATCCAGATAGCATTCGCGTCACCTTGGGCGTCCAAAGTGAGATTGCCTCCGGTTATCTCGAACGAAGTCGCCGCAGATTTGTAGAGGCCCGGAGGGAGGGTGAGGCCGGCAAGGTTTTCGGCCACAGTGCTCGATCCTATCCGGCCGGCCGCGTCGTCATATGCGGCCATCAGGGACGCCAGGGCCGCGTCCGCGGACGGTGTGTTAATCTGAATCGTCCCGTTCACTACTCCAGGAGGGAATCCGGTCACCGAAGTGCCTGGCGTAAGACCCAGATCGCCGACGATTACTGTCGGTCCGGAGTTAGTGACCGCGGCTTGAGCCATGGCCTGGAACCCGGAGGCCGCTCCCAGATCTACCGGCAAAAGACTCGCGGTCGATCCCGTAGTGAAGCTCCATGAAAAGTCCGTGGCCAAGCCATTGCCTTCGAGGTCGTCAGCCGCGGCCGCGATCGTGGCAGTAAATAGAGCACCAGTCGCAAGAGCAGTGGTGGGAGTAAATGTGACTATCCCGAACGTCGCGTTGTAGGTGATTTTTCCGACCACCGGGGTCGCCCCGGGTCCCGTCAGGGTGAAGGTTGCCGCGTTGAGTGTCGAAGGGTCCATCGCCTTGCTGAACGTTGCGTTGATTCCTGCGTTAGGGGCGACTGAGGGTGCGCCATCAGCAGGACTGGTCGAAGTGACTGTCGGCGCGATGGTGTTCGGTCCCGTACCAGCTGTGAAGGTCCATATGAAGGCAGCCGCCAACGGATGTCCTGACAGGTCCTTGACTCCGGTCCCAATTTTCGCCGTGTACGACACGCCCGCCGCCAGATTGCTGTTCGGCGTAAACGTCGCGGTTGCCCCAACGATCGAATAAGTGACGACGCCTGCGACCGGGGTTGTGCCGGGACCGCTGACTGTAAAGGTCGACCCGCTGATCGTCGTGGGGTCCATTCCTTCGCTGAAGGTTGCGGAGATTTTATGGTTGGTAGCCACGCCGACGGCAAGATTAATTGGATTTGTGGATAGGACGGTCGGCGCGGTCGTGTCCGAATCCGCGCTGGTTGTGAAGGTCCATACAAAATCGCTGGTCAGTGGAACCTCGCCGGCACTTTTGGCTCCGGTGGTAATCGTTCCGGTGAATGTGGTGCTGACCGGAAGCAAGCCGCCCGTGGGAGCAAAGATTGCGGTATTGTTCGAGGAATCGTAAGTCACGGTGCCGAGTATGGGAGTTACGCCCGGCCCGGTCAGCGTGAAGGTCGCGGCAGTGATGGTCGTAGGATCCATCGCTTGATTGAAGCTCACCGCGATCTTTCGATTGATCGGCACTCCCTCGCCTGCGCATCCCGGCAGAGCCGGGATGACCGAAATGACGGCGGGAGATGGCACGGGAGTCGGAGTAGGGGTCGGTGTCGGCGTCGGCGTAGCAGTCGGTCTCGGCGTGGGCGTGGCAGTCGGTCTCGGCGTGGGTGACGGAGGCGCCGGAGATTGGGTTGGCGCCGGGGTTGGAGCGATCGTCTGAGTAGCGGTCGGGGCAGGCTTGGGTCTGTTTCCGCCGCCGCCGCCACCGCATCCTGCTATCACTAGCGTGACAGCTACCAACAGGGCCGGCAGGTAGGTCTCGTAGATTCCGTTTTCGTGCGCGTGTCGTTGCCGTGTCGGCATAGCAGTTCCTTTGGAGCCGTTGAGACCTAACGGGACCGTTAAAGGCGCATCCGGCTTTCGCTTATTCTTTGCAAAAAGCGGTGCATCGACCCGAAACGAGCCATGGACGAGAATGACGTGAATTAGCCGAGAAGAGTGGCGGAATTGTGGCACTTAAGAGGACATAATCCCGACGACTGCCAAAAATCGGCGTGGAAGCGGATCTCTCCTGACCGGGACAAAGCTGGGGGTACAAAAGGTGTGGGGGACAGTCGAGGCGTTGAGGCGGCCGAGGTCTGGAGCGCGAGAGTAAATCCGTCAGCGGGCTGGCATCGCAGCGAATAATGCTTACGTTGTTTCTAAGAAATCTGGAAGTTGCGCTCTCCGCAGTGATCACTGCGTAACTTACGTCACATGAGCAAAAACAAAGACGAAAAAAATCACCGTCAAGAGTCCGCGCCCGAATGGAGCCTGGGCCACGACGAAAGCGGACCCGCGCCAAACGACCCGGGTCAGAGCCCAATCGATCTCAGCCCTGATGATGTAGCCACCCCTGACGCTTCAGAGGCGGCCGGGATTCGCGAGCAACTCGCCAACAAAGATAAGGAAATCGCCGAGCTCAGGGACAAGTATCTTCGGGCGCTCGCCGACACCGAAAACATCCGCAAGCGGATGCGCCAGCAGAGTGAGGAGAGTGTGCGGCTCCAGCGCGAGAAACTCCTGCGCGACCTGCTGCCGATCACCGATAACCTTGAACGCGCCGTCGAGGCTGCACGTGGGGGCGGCAACGGCAAGCCGATCGTTGAAGGGGTCGAGATGGTGCTGCGCTCGCTACTGGAGTTCCTGCGCGCCAATGGCGTGACTCCGCGGGAATCGGTGGGTCAGCCGTTCGATCCTCAGTTTCATGAGGCCGTCGACCACGTCGAAAGCGGCGAGCATCCACCCAACACGGTCATCAGCGAGTTCCATCGCGGCTACCAGGTCGGCGATCGTGTGCTGCGTCCGGCACGGGTGGCAGTCGCCAAGGCTCCGTCGAGTGACGGTCCCTCGCGAAAAAATGGTGAGCAGAGCGGCGGCGGCGTTGAAAATAGCTGAATGATGATTATCTGAAGATTTAGAGGCTTCTTAAAATCATGGCAAAAGTAATCGGAATCGACCTCGGGACGACCAATAGCTGCGTTGCGGTAATGGAGGGTGGCGACCCCGTCGTTATCCCAAACTCAGAGGGCGCCCGGACCACCCCCTCGGTGGTCGCCTTTACGGATTCGGGGGAGCGACTGGTGGGGCAAATCGCGCGCCGCCAAGCGATCACTAACCCGACCAATACGGTGTTCGCGATAAAGCGCTTGATGGGGCGGCGGTTTGACGATCCCGAGGTGCAGAAGGCGATAAAAGTGCTGCCTTACAAGGTGGTGCGCAACGAGGACGGCGCCGCCTGGGTGGAGATTCGCGGCAAGAAGTACAGTCCGCCCGAGATTTCCGCTTTCATCCTGCAGAAAATGAAGCAAACGGCCGAAGATTACCTTGGCGAGAAGGTAACCGAGGCCGTTATCACGGTGCCCGCTTACTTCAACGATAGCCAGCGCCAGGCGACCAAGGACGCCGGCCGCATCGCCGGGCTGAGCGTGCTCCGTATCATCAACGAGCCGACCGCCGCCTCGCTCGCCTACGGACTGGACAAGAAAAAGGACGAAAAGATCGCGGTTTTCGATCTCGGCGGTGGCACCTTCGACGTGTCGATCCTGGAGATCGGCGACGGCGTGTTCGAGGTCAAGGCGACCAACGGCGACACTTTTCTTGGCGGCGAGGACTTCGACCAGCGCGTCATCGACTATCTGGCGGACGAGTTCCGGAAGGATCAGGGAATCGACCTGCGCTCGGATCGCATGGCTTTGCAGCGGCTAAAGGAAGCGGCTGAGAAGGCCAAGATGGAGCTCTCCACCGTGATGGAGACCGACATCAATCTGCCCTTCATCACCGCCGACCAGTCGGGCCCCAAACATCTAAACATCAAGCTTACGCGCGCCAAGCTCGAGGCGCTGTGCTCCGACCTGCTCGATCGGCTCGAGCAACCCTGTGTCACCGCGTTGAAAGATGCGGGTCTGCGTGCCAGCGACATCAACGAGATCGTGCTGGTGGGCGGGATGACCCGGATGCCGGCGGTCCAGGAGCGGGTGCGCAAGGTATTCGGTAAAGAAGGCCACAAGGGCGTCAACCCGGACGAGGTGGTGGCGATAGGCGCGGCCATCCAGGCCGGCGTGCTGAAAGGCGAGGTCAAAGACGTCCTGCTGCTCGACGTAACGCCCCTATCGCTGGGGATCGAGACGCTGGGTGGCGTGTTCACGAAGCTCATCGAGAAAAACACGACTATCCCGACCCGCAAGAGCCAGATTTTCTCGACTGCCCAGGATAATCAGACGGCAGTCACCATCCGGGTCTTTCAGGGCGAGCGCGAGATGGCCTCCGACAATAAGCTGCTCGGCCAGTTCGACCTGATTGGGATTCCACCAGCTCAGCGCGGCTTGCCCCAGATCGAAGTCACCTTCGATATCGACGCTAACGGTATAGTCAACGTGCACGCCAAGGATCTCGGCACCAACAAGGAGCAGTCGATAAAGATCACTGCCTCTTCGGGACTGAACGAGGAAGAGATCAAGCGGATGGTCAGCGAAGCCGAGCAACATGCGGCCGAAGACCGTCAGCGGCGTCAGTTGGCCGAGGCGCACAACAAGCTCGACAACCTGGTCTACACCACCGAAAAGACGCTGAAGGATAACGGAGCCGCGCTCGACGAAGCGACCCGCAAGTCGATCGAGGACGCGCTCGCGGCAGCCCGCGAGAAGCTGGAGTCCAAGGACCTCGATGAGATCAATCGCACCACCGAGGCCCTGATGGCAGCGTCGCATAAGCTCGCGGAAATGATGTACAGCAAGAGCCGCCAAGGTGCGGGCGCCCAGGCCGGCGCTGGTGGTCCTACCGGAGACGACGGCAATGCAACCGGCGGCGCAGGTGAGGCAGGGAACCACCCGCATGAAGAGAAGAAGGAGGACGTGGTCGACGCCGACTTCAAGGAAGTGAAGTAGCCGGCGGCTGCATCGCGATGGCAGAACAAGGGACCTCGGCGCGAACCTATAACACAAGGCGTCGAGGTCCGCTTACTTTTGGCCGCGGTGTAGTCTAGAATCGCGGCAATGCCCTCTCAGGCCAAGAAACGCGACTATTACGAGGTCCTCGGAGTCGAACGTAACGTCGGCGAAGAGGATCTCAAGAAAGCTTACCGCCGCCTGGCGATTCAGTCGCATCCCGATCGCAACCCGGGCGACAAACAGGCCGAGGAGCGCTTCAAAGAACTCAACGAAGCGTACCAGGTGCTGTCCGACGCGGAACGCCGCGCGCAGTATGATCGCTACGGGCACGCCGCGTTTCAGGGTCCGCAGGGAACCGGCTTCGGCTTCGAGTTCACTCAGGGCTTCGAGGAAGTCTTCTCCGACATTTTCGGCGACTTCTTCGGCACCGGGCGCGGACGCACTCGCTCGCGCTCACGGCGTGGCGACGATTTGCGTTATGACCTCGAGGTTGAATTCGAGGAAGCGGCGCGCGGCTCGGAAAAACTGATCAAGTTCCAACGCCTGGCAACCTGCGACGCATGCAATGGAACCCGGGCGCGCGGCGGCACCGAGGGCGCTCGCACCTGCCCCAACTGCCGGGGCACCGGACAGGTCCGCACGCAGCAGGGCTTCTTTTCCATCGCCACCACCTGTGGTCAATGCCGCGGCGAGGGCACGATCATCGCCGACCCCTGTCCCAAGTGCCAGGGCCAGGGACGAATTCGACGCCCCGAGTCGCTCTCGGTAAGGATACCGCCAGGGGTCGACAACGGTTCGCGTTTGAAACTGCGCGGCGAAGGCGAGGCTGGGTGGAGCGGCGGGCCGTCGGGCGACCTCTACGTGGTGGTCCACGTCAAAGAGCACGATCTTTTCGTGCGCCAGGACAACGACGTCATCATCGAAATGCCCGTGAGCTTTCCACAGGCCGCGCTCGGCACCGAAGTCGAAGTGCCAACGCTCGACGGCAAGGTCAAGCTGAAAATCCAGGCCGGCACGCAATCGGGCAAGGTCTTCCGGTTAAAGGGCAAGGGCTTTCCCGACCTGCACGGCTATGGGCGCGGCGACCAGCTCGTGCGGATGGTGGTCGAGACACCCCGGCGGTTGACCGCGCGCCAGCGCGAGTTACTCGAGGAATTCGCGGGCATCGACGGCGAAGCCGTCAACCATCCGCTCTCCAAGGGCTTCGTCGACAAGCTCAAAGAGATGTTCGGCTAGGCGCGGCCGGACTGTCTGCTCGCCACGCGCTACTTCCCAGTCCCTGCCCGGCACCAGAAGCTAAATTCTAAGTCACCCACTTCGCAACGAGCGTGCTGGATGATGGACCCTCACCCTACCCTCTCCCGCGCGCAACGCGGGCGAGGGCTCAGGAAAGCGGCACACCGTCAGGGGCGGTGATCATCGCGGCCCAGGCGCTCTAAGAGCGCGCGGCGCATCACGCCCGGCGGTGGCGCCACGCCGTTGAATAACTCGAACGCCAGTTCACCTTGATTCACCAGCATTCCGGCTCCATCGGCGGTCCGCCGCCCCAAGGCGATAGCCGGCCGCAAAAAAGCGGTTGGCTGTGCGGCGTAGATCAGGTCGTAAAAGAAACAGTCGCGCCGCGTGCGCGCGTAATCGATTCGCGCAAAGCGCGCCTGGGTGAGCCCCATCGGGGTGGCGTTGATGACGATCGCCGCGCGTCCGATAAGCGCGACGTCGGTCAGCGCGTCGAGTCCGCGAACCGATATCGCCGCAGCGCCTAGCGCGCGCGGAAGCCGCGCGCTCAAGCGCCGCGCCAGCGCGGCGGCTCGCGCGGGCGTGCGATTCGCAATCACGATCTCGCCCGCGCCGCGGCGCAGGCAGGCGACCACCGCGGAGGCGGCTGCGCCGCCCGCGCCAATCACGACCGCCGTTGCACCTCCGAGTACTACGTCTAGAGCTTCGAGGTCGCGCTCCAATCCGCGCGCGTCGGTGTTGTCGCCATAAAGGCCTGACGGCCGATTCACGACGCAATTGATCGCGCCGAGCATTCGCGCCTCGGCGCTCAGCTTCGTGACGATCCTGAACGCCCGTTCCTTGTGCGGCACGGTCAGGTTGACTCCGACGATTCCGAGGGCGGGAAGCGAGCGCAACGCTACCGCGAGCATCGGGGCCGTTACGTGAAAGGCCACGTACACGCGGTCCATCCCCAACGCGGCATACGCCGCGTTATGCATCGCTGGCGAGAGCGAATGCTCGACCGGATCGCCGAGGACGGCGGCGATGCGAGTCGCGCCGCCAAGCGACGCGACTCGCATCGCCGCCTCCGCATCCGCGGCACGCGCCCAAACCGCCCTGCCGGCACCCTCGGCCCGCGTCGCGCCGCGGCGTGGGCGTTCAGCCACCGCCGATTCGTGCGCGCTCGGCGCGCACTTCCTCGGCGGTGAAGAGCCATCGGTACTTCAGGCCGGCCGCGGCGAAGGCAGCGGCCGCGCCTTCGCCACGGTCGACCAGCGCGAAGGCATGCGCGACCGTGGCGCCGGCGTCCTTGAGCGCGGCGGCGGCCTGGAGACTCGAGCCGCCGGTGGTGATCGTGTCGTCGATCACCGCCGCACGCAGATCGCGTCGAAACGCACCTTCGATTTGTTGTTGCAAACCGTGCGCCTTGATCTCCTTGCGCACGAAGAAGCCGCGCAGCTTGGCGCCGTGATGATGCGCCGCGAGGATCAGCGCGTCGGTCACCGGCAGCGCCCCGGCGGCCATCCCGCCGATCTGCTCGACGCCCTCGGCCAGCACGATCTCGAGCATCAGTTCACCGGCAAGATACGCGCCTCGTGGCAGATAGAGCGTGCGCTTGCAATCGATGTAGTAGTTCGACGATCGCCCGGAGGCGAGCGTGAGCGCGGCGGAGCGCTCGAAGTAGGACTCGCGAGCGAGCAGCGTGAGCAGTTCATCGCGTTCGGTTTGATTCATGGCGTCTAGCGCGCGATCTTACCCGCCGCCGCGCCGCGCACAAGAGCCGCGGCAATTAAAGCGCGGGTATAGGCGCGTGCGACGGGGCCGGCGTATTGGTATTATCGCTGACCATGTTCTTCGCCCCATTTCTGTTTCTGTACGCGATAATCTTCTTCTTCGCGCTAATGTTCGTGTTCGTACTGCTCGAGCTCGGCGCTATAAACTACGCTTTCAATGCGCTGGGCCTGCCGCCGCACGCGGCCTTCTGGGCGCTGATCGTCAGCCTGCTCGGCAGCTATATCAACATTCCGATCTCGCGGATCCAGAGCCGCGCCGCCGAGCCTCCCTCACCCGACGTCGTCGGCTACTACGGGATGCGTTACCGGGTACCGAGGCATCTGGCGACGGGACATTCGACAGTGGTGGCGATCAACGTGGGCGGCGCGATCGTGCCGCTCTGCATCTGTGCATGGATATTAGCGGCCGACCCGGCAGTGTTCCTCCGAGCTCTGGTGGGAACCGCAATCGTGTCTTTAGTGGTGCATCGCTCGGCGCGGCCGATTCCGGGGGTGGGAATCGCCACTCCGATGTTCATCCCGCCGATCATCGCGGCGTTGATGGGATGGCTGCTGAGCGCCGGCATCCCCCATCATGCCGACGCCATCGCCTATATAAGCGGCGTGATGGGAACGCTCATCGGCGCCGATCTGATGAACCTGGGGCGGATTAGCGAACTGGGCGCGCCGGTCGCGTCGATCGGAGGCGCCGGAACCTTCGACGGAATCTTTCTGACCGGAATTGTCGCGGTGCTGCTCGCATAGAGGTGCCGCGCTCGCTTCGCTACTAAGAGGGCCGTTCACGAACGGCCCCAACATAATCGAAATCGGGTATTCCGGTGTAGGGGCCGCTTGAGAGCGGCCCTCTGAAAGCAGGCGACAATACCACTTCGAGCGGAACGAGGAATCCAGTAGCCGGTCCCGAAAAATGGCGGCGGCGTTCAGGCCGGCTTGAACTTGACCAGCGTATGTTCGGGAGTTACGTCGTCGAACTCTACTACCACCGGCATCCCGACCTTCACGCTCTCAGGTGCGGCGACGATATTGCTGGTCATCCGCGGCCCTTCCTCCAATTCGACGATCGCCAATACGTACGGCCGGTCGGCAAACGAATGGCTCGAGGCGCGGCGCACCACCGTATAGCTATAGACCTTGCCGCGCCCGCTTACGCGCTCCCATCCGAGCCGGTCCGAAAAGCAATGCGGGCATCGTTCGCGCGGATAATAGACAAACGCCTTGCAGGCACCACAGCGCTGAAGGCTCAGCTCATGGCGCCGTGCGGCCTCCCAGAACGGGCGGCTGGTTGCCGTCGGCTTGGGCAGGGGCTTGATGTATTCGCCGCTCATGAACGCCGCTCCAGGATTAGGCTTGCCTGCTCGCTCATGATGCCGCCGTTGCCATTGACGTAGGCCAGTCGGGCGTCTTTGACCTGGCGCTCGCCACCGCGGCCCATCAACTGGCGTACCGCCTCGGTCACGTGGCTCATCCCGCCGCCAAGGCCCGGCTGTCCGAAAGAGAGCTGGCCGCCGTGGGTGTTACAGGGAAAATCGCCGGCGTACGACAGATCGTGTTCCTGCACGAAGGCGCCACCCTGTCCTTTTTTGCAGAACCCGGCATCTTCGAGCGTCACTATCACCGTGATGGTGTAACAGTCGTACGGGCAGACCAGATCTATATCCTTGTGCGCGACGCCGGCCATTTTGAACGCCGTCTCGGCCGCGACTTTCACGGGCGAGTCGGTCAGCGACGGCGCATAAGTGATGCTCGCGTGATTGGAGTATTCGCCGGCGCCGAGCAGCCAGGCCGGCTGATGCTTGGTGCGCCGCGCGATCTCGGGCGACGCCACCACCACCGCCGATCCGCCGCTGCACGGACTGACGATTTCGAAAAGATGGAGCGGATCGACGATCATCCGCGAATTGAGTACGTCGTCGATCGTGAGCTCGCGGTCGTTGAACGTCGCGAGCGGATTCTTGACCGCGCTCCGGCGCTGATCGACCGCGACCTTCGCCATCTGCTGCGCCGTGGTGCCGTATTCGTACATGTGACGATTCGCGATCATCGCGTAGCCGCAATTCGCGCCGATATTTCCATACGGCGCTTCGAATTCGCGCTGTACCGAGATGACTGGCGGTTTCTGGTCGCCGAACTTGTTGAGGTCACCGACGACGCATAGCACCGCCTGACACATGCCTGCCTGAATCGCTGCCGCTGCCCGCCACACCATCCCGGCCGGGCTCGCGCCTCCGATATCGACCTGGTTGAGCATCCGCGGATTGATTCCCATCACCTCCGCGACGCTTGCGGGATAGAGCATCCCGGCATCTGCGAAAGCCATCCCGCATAGAAAGCCGTCGATGTCTTTGGTCTCGAGCCCCGCGTCGGCGATCGCCTCGGCCGCCGCATTAGACATCAGGCCGAGCGCGGTAGCCTCTGGCGGTGCCTCCCGGGTGGGCTTGAGTTCGCCGATTCCGACCACGGCGGCAGTTCCTTTAAGACTCATCGCAACATGCTCCAATGGCTGCTTCAGCCCAATCGCTTATCGAAATCGACTATCACAAACCGCACGCGATCGGTAAACCGTGCGGGCTGACAGGTGCGGCGCTTTCGGCTAGCGTGGTCGGATTCGCAAGGGGATGTTTTGACGATGGCTTTTATCATGTGCGACGACCACAA
>CAVQVD010000006.1:0-271035 GCA_963717045.1 uncultured delta proteobacterium
ACCGACCCTTCCCATACGTCCGCGGCGATCGGCGCAGCCAGCAGCACCCTAAACTGGAATGCCGGGCAGCGTTCCTGAGAGTCAAGCCCCTAGCAGTGGTTGACGCTCAGAACACCTGATTCACAGTGCTATCCACGGTAGTGCGTATTGCAGTAACTTTACCGGCTACTTCTTGGAGAAGTTTGAGTCGGGCCACAAAATTCCCGCTGGTATCGAAACCCAGTGCAAAGTGGTTTAGCTCGTAGCGCAACTTTCCGGTTTTGCGCCATACCCCCAAACAGAAACTCTGAGTAACCGGGACACGCGTGGAATTCATGTTTCGGTTGCATCGGCATGCCACTGCACGACTGGACTGTCAATCAGCGTACCGTCCGCTATGCCGGAGCTTCCCCTCAGAAACAAACTTCGCCTACCAGAATCCCACGATGTGCTCGCTCTTGTTCTCATGTGCGAACGAAGCATCAATGAATTGAGGCTGTCCCGCCCAACAACTGTGGCTGGATATTTCTACGTTGGACGAGCCGAAAGGCCCGCACTGTGCGGCCGCCTTCGAGACGAAACCCATCCCAAGCAACACAACAACGAAAGTAGCCGTGATCGTCGTTCTGAATATCCTTTTCATAGCTTCTCTCCCTCTGACGACTGCGACAGCGTGATGGATTACCGTCTCTGATGTTTCTGCTTCGTTGCGTCATTCATCGAAAAAGTGCGTGCAATCTCAAATATTGTGTTCCTCCCCTGGAGAGAGTTTTCGGGCCAGCGTGATATGGCGCGAGTGCTCGCGCAATCGTTAATACTGCACAACGCTCAACGGGTGCTGCTTAGATTGAAGTCCCGGACATTCGCATTTCCGTCATAACAGGTGGCTCGACCGGATGCCGAACAATTCGGGCGCTCGGCTGCTTACCTATGCGCACGTCGCCAGGTGGCCGGCGCCGTACCGATCGCCTTCTTGAAGGCGCGGGAAAACGCGGCCTCGGATTCGTAGCCGACCATGTCGGCCACCTGAGCAAGCGACGCGCTGGTGTTCCGCAGCTTTTGCGTCGCAACCTGCATGCGCCAACTCGTAACGTACTGCATCAGCGGCATGCCGATCAGGCGGGTAAAACGGTCGGCCAACGCCGAACGCCGAGACCCACCTCGCGGCCAAGCTCGTCCACCGTCCACGGCTGTCTAGTATCGCGGTGAATCAAGGCAAGCTCGCTCGCGCGACATGGGTGTCGCGCCCGCACGATTGAGCGCCACTGGAGTCTGCGCCGAACATCGCCCGGTGGCTATTGTACCACAAAGAACAATAGCGCGCCCTCCCCGAAACGTAGAAAGCTTGGCGTTGTCAAACGAGGTACGGGTTATTAGATCGGTACGCGTAATGCTCGGGGAACACGCTGCGGCGACGGCGGCGAGAAAACCGAATGCGCTTATTGGTTAGGGTGCGAAGGTCCTCACGCATTTAGGAAATGTTAGCAGGCATCATCTGAAATCGCTTGTGAAAAGCGCCGGACATGTGTGCGGTGACTTCGAAAAAAACTTATCGGAGAAGCTTTTGCAGTCTGAGCGAACGGCTCGTCAGCCGATTCGCGGTTGCGCCACGTGTGAGATTGACGAAATATTTCAGCAACAGGGTGGAAGGGCGTCTTCTTAAAGAACGGTTCGGCCGCAGCCTCGAGGTCGAAATGCGAGCAAGATCGTGCGGGCTCGTCGGGAGTTTTCAACCTATTACGTTTTCGCTAATGCTATCGGTGCGAAATCTTCGGAGGGTGTATGAAACGATATGCAGCTGAACTGATAGGTACTTTCGTACTCGTTTTTGGCGGCTGCGGTGCCGCGGTCCTTGCCGGCAGCCACATTGGCTTCGAGGGCGTCGCATTTGCCTTCGGCTTTTCACTCTTGGTGATGGCTTACGAATCGGACCGGTATCCGGATGCCATATCAATCCGGCCGTAACATTCGGATTGTTGCTCAGTGGCAAATTCGAAGCTAAGCATGTCCCCGGTTACGTCATTGCGCAGATTGCCGGCGCGATTGTCGCGGCAGCGTTTCCTGATCATCGCCCGAGGAACCAGCGCCGGCTACGATCCGTCCACTGCGGGGTTCGCCGCCAACGGTTATGGCGCTCATTCGCCTGGCGGTTATAATCTGACGGCAGCATTCGTGGCCGAAGTGGTACTGACGTTCTTCCTCGTCTTTACCGTTTTAGGCACGACCGATATTAAGGCGCCGGTCGGATTCGCCGGAATCCCGATCGGCATCGTACTCGTTTTGATCCATCTAGTGGGGATTCCGGTGACCAATACTTCGGTCAATCCAGCCCGCAGTATTGGGCCCGCGGTGTTCGTTGGTGGATGGGCATTGAGCCAGCTTTGGCTGTTCATCGTCGCCCCACTCATCGGCGCGGCGATCGCATCCGTCCTGTACAAGATGGTGGCGGTTTCTGAGCCTCTGATCGCGGTGCGCGTTGCAGAGACCGCTCTGCCCAGCGAACAGGCGGAGCGACAGGCCGAGCGGGCCCACTAACGCATTCAGCATTGCCTGGAAGTGTCACCCACGCATGCCGATCTCCCGCAGCGGCTCCAGTGAGCGCGGGTAGTGTCGGCTCGAGACTCCCCACACCATTTGCTCAACCGCGCGCTGCTCCAGCGGGTCGGGCGCACTCCACGCCTGCCAACTCGGCAGGAAAAGCTCGTGACCGTCGCCGCTGCGCACCCGCGGCCGATTAATCTCCGCGCGCCGGCCACCGACGGTCAGCGAACTCGGCGCGTGTCCCGCGCGCATCGCGGCGCGCTCGGGGTCGTGCGCGTAACGCGGCCCGCAAAGCGCCGCGCGTTCGGCTTCCAGCTGCTCTTGTGCAAAAGCGAAGCCCGAAACTACCACCGCGTCCCACAGCGCTTCGCGAAAAAATTCCCTGAGCGGCAGATACCGCTGCTTCCCTCGGTTTGCTCCTCGACCCTGCTCCTGCCAGTCTTTCCCGTGGCGGCGTCCTCCTTGAAAACCCACCCGATCTTCCGATCGGGCGAGGATTGCCGCCACTTCAATTTCAACACGTTTCAGGACATGGCCGTGTCGACGCATAGGAGGACCCAGTGAACTCAACAACGAAGACTGCACAGGTACGGCTGGCTCGGTCGTCACCAGCCTATTGCCGAGTCACATTTGACAACCCGCCACTCAACCTCATGGGTCCGGAATTTGTTCTGCAATTCAAGGAAGTCATGACGGAGCTCGAAACCGACGAGCAAGTTAAGGTTGTCGTCTTTGAGAGTGCTGTCGAAGGCTTCTTTCTTAATCACTCCGATTTCCTCGCGAAACTCGAGGAGCTGACCAGCATACCTCAAGGCCCCACCGGCCTGGAGGCGTGGCCGGACATCCTGGTGCGGCTGACTCGCGCGGCCTTTGTGTCGATTGCTTTGATCCGGGGGCGGGCGACCGGAAACGGGAGTGAGATTGCACTTGCCTGCGACATGAGTTTCGCGAGCCGAGAAAAAGCTGTTCTGTCGCAGTGGGAAGTGGGTGTCGGACTCGTCGCCGGCGGGGGACCCATGGCGCGACTGCCGCGACTGATCGGAAGAGGACGCGCCCTGGAAGTCCTCTTGGGCTCGGACGACATCGGAGGTGAACTAGCTGAGCTTTATGGTTATGTGAATCGGTCGTTGCCGGATGCCGACCTGGACGATTTTGTCGATGCGCTCGCGACTCGGATCGCCTCGTACGACAAGTGGGCGATCGCCAATACCAAGCGCCTTGTGAACGCGGCCAGCTTGCCGCCCGATGTCGAAATCGCAGCCGGGTGGGATGCTTGCCTGACTTCGATCGCGCGGCCGACCGCCCAAGAAAGAGTTAAGCTGTTGTTCGAGCAAGGCTTTCATAAGCCGGGAGATGCAGAAACGCGCTTGGGATTCTATGTGGGACGACTTCGTCGATAAGCACTTCTTCTAACGGTCAGCTCGGAACATTTCGTCTTCACCGCGCGCCGGCCGACGGAATAGAACTCGTCGCCGCAGGCCACGCGAACCTTTTGTGGACGCTGCGGCACGCCGTTGACATATCGGCACACCAGTTATGAAGGAAAGAAGATCGATGTCACTACTACCGTCAGCCTTGATGACCCTGAGGCCTTTCCTCCGCAGGGTCATATCTGGACGAGTCGCAAGCTTAAGTGGTTCAAGCTCGCGGACGGTCTACCGTGGCTTCGAAGGGAGCGCGCCGAGCTAGAGGCCGTATAGCCAAGCGAGTTGTTCAGAACTGCGCCGTACTGCGGCGCAGTCTGTGTCGAGGAGATTCTGAACAACTCGCCTTGACGGTCTCTAGCTCGGCGCGCTCCCTTCGAAGCACGGTAGACCGTCCGCAGCCGTTGAAGGCCTGGCGCTGCAAAAGCCCCGCTACCGGTCGCAGCAGTGCACCGCCAGGTGAAGCGGATAGCAAAGACCTTGGGGGAAGAGGCCCCATCCTGGCGGGCAAGGACGAGATTCGCCGTAAGGTTGATCCAGCGCTGCTCAAGGCCATCGCACGACCCGCGTTGGTGCGCGCCAGTAGCGCGTCAACCGTTACTGACTTGTCTTCTATGCTGACGGTGGTCCGGTGCGGCGCGGGAGTTATGCGTAACTTCTCGCCAATGATTTCGAGCACCCGGTTCGCCCATTCGGCTGCGCCCGCACCGAATCTAAACGTTCGCGTAAGCGAAAGTTCCTCGTTATCCGAACGCATTTGGCTAAGCGCGTTTACCGCTCCCCGCCACTGGTAGAGTTGCTGATACTTGTCTCCAACGACTATGCGCGCACCTTGGTGACGTTCGAGTAAGCCCAAAATCACCGGGTCCGCGTCCTGCGCCTCATCGAGCATAACGGTCCAATCCCGCGGCGCGAGCCCTCGGGCTTGCAAATAGAAGAGTTTCAAATAGCAATCGTGGGTGACCGGTGCGGTGCTGTTGTGCTTGCAAATGTTCTTCCACAGGGCTTCAGCAGCATAGCCCGCAGTCGCCGCGACATTGTCGTCACACCCATAGGGAGCGTGAATCGCCCCGATTGCGCCGTCCGTTGTTCTCAGGAATTGCTCCAGGATTCGGATTATCAAGGCTCCGGCAGAAGTCGTGTCCCTTCCCATACGCACGACTGAATCGAGAGCACGGGGCATTTTCTCTTTCAGGTATGGAAACCAAGCCCAAGGGTTCCCTGTCAGACGTGACTTGTAGACATAGCCGACGCTTCTGAAGGCGAGCGCATGTGCGGTACGTACCATCACATTGGACGGCATCTTATGTTCTGCTTCAACCGCGGCCGCACGGTTGAACACAAGGCAAAGAAACTTGCGCTGGGCGAGCGAATCAGCAATTGCCGCAAGCGTGGTGGTTTTGCCGGTGCCGGCAAAGGCTTGAATCTTCAGCGACGAGCCCACATCCAGATCGCGCCCAGCTTGGCAAATGGCGTGCTGTTCGTCGGTAAGATTCATTGAGCGAGCTGCCCATCGCCATCTTCGCGTAACTGCCTTGTCCGAACAACAAGCGGGCGGCGTCACCGGAGGCAAGTGTCGCACTTCAGGCCGGCGAAGGTGTTGGAAGCGATCGAGTTGTGCCATCGAATCGCCGCGCTGGAGCGCGACCGAACTCGTGGCCGGTGCTTTCCGATCATTGCGTTCGTGCTGCTTTGAATCTTGCTCGCGCTGGTGGTCTCACGCGCGCGACTTACGGCGCGTGCCGTGTGTTACCTCGTGTAACCGAAAGCTCAAAATCGAAGCAGTGACTATGCCGCCCGCGCTCATGGGCGAGATCGCGGTCAGCCGAAACCTTGTTTAATGCAGGGTGGCCGCATAGGGCAACGTTAGGAAGCGGCGGGTAGAAATCGTTCACCCGCGAACCTGCAAAGGAGGTTTTTTTGGCCGGGGGCTCGGTGTCGCAGCGACCGATGCGATTTGCCATCTAGCCGTTACGGGTGCATTGGACTTTTAATCTGCCGCTACGAATGTCGCATGAACAGCCCGGTTGTCAGCAATGTATTCCCAGATTTCGTTGGCGGTATCAGCCAAATTACCGCTGGGTTCCCAGCGTCGGCAGGCAATAGGCGCGCGGTTGTAAAACGAGTCGCTTCCAAACAGTCTAACCTCCACGACGCGCACAGAGCAGCGCGCATCTGTAAGAAAGGCTAGGATATGGTGCGGTCGGAGCCCGGCCGATGCGGGGACAGCCCACAAAGTCGACATGATGTGGCTCGTCCTCGGCGTGCTTATCGTTGAGACTCGTCTTGGTTGACATGACGCATCAGCAAAAGCTGCGCCAGCACTGTTTCGCCATCACAAGCCGGGCTCGCGTTTATCCAGCCAGCCGGCGGCTATCCAAATATTGGAACATCGTCGGAAAGGCGTTGGGCTTTGCCACTTGCGACCGCACGGCGGCAATCCCGTCGGCACAGGATTGCGCGGTCCGAGTGGGTTACGCGGTCTGAAATCAAGATAAAATGTGGAGGCTTCGCCTGAACAGGGAATCCAAGAAGTAATTGATAACTGTCGTGGACCGGCCGGGCCTGAGCAACGGCTTCCCCTTTCCTCCCAAGAGACCTGCGAACGGGATCGATGTCGCGTCAATGAGATTTAGATGTCGGCGCAACGAATTGGATACAGACACGACTGTCGCTTCGAAACCAGCTTAGTAGGCCATCAGTTATTTGGGACCCACTATAACCTTTCGGCCATCGCGGCATCTAATCCTTTGGGACTTTCCTTTAAAGATGCCTCAGACTGCCATTTGCGGAGTGCATAGTGTCACATCATTTTGATACAGCGACCGCTCGAGAAGACCCGCGCATCAACATTTGCGACTTTTACCTGTTCCGCGGCCGTCCTGGCTCAATGGTCATGGCGATGACGGTCAATCCAGATGCAGGCCTGTCGGCCCCCGATACTTTCCGAGAGGATGCGCTCTACGCCTTTCGGATTGATCTAAACGACGATGCCCGCGAAGAGGTGACATTCAAGATCCGGTTCGGCGCCGTCCGTGACGTCGGCGGCGAAGCCCACAAGCATGTGCAGAATTTCGAAGTGCGCCGAGCCACCGGCCTATCTGCGCTTCTTGGTGTGGAAGGAGAAGTGATCGCTGCTGGTCGTACTAACGAAACACTCAACACGCAGAGCGGGGTATCAGTGTTTGCTGGCCTGACGCCTGACATGTTCGCAGGCGATGCCGCAGCGCTTGAGGCCTTCCGAGGCGCATTGCTAAAGGAGGGAAGGTTCAATCCGAAGGCTTTCCAGAATCGCCAGAACTATTTTGCCAAACGGAATGTCACCGCTATCGTCATCGAGTTCCCGATAGGACTGGTCGGAAAAGGGAGAGTGCGTGCCTGGGCGACCGTGTCGTTGGTAGGTCACGCTCCAGAGGTTCAGGTTTCACGTTATGGATTGCCTCTTTTGACGCATGTGTTTCTGTCAGACCAGACACTCAGGGAGGACTATAATCACTCAACCCCGGCTGACGATCCTGGGCGGTTTTCAAGACACATCAGTCAGTTGGCGGAGCAGTTGACCACGCTCGCGGGGTCAGCCGCCGACCCGAGCGACTATGCGAGGCGACTGGTCGCCCGACTTTGCCCAACCACTATGCCCTATGAACTCGATACGGTCGCCGCTTTCGATTTTGTGAGCCTGAACGGGCGTGCGCTCACCGACGATGTCATGGATCTGATCTTGACTCTAGCTACTAACACTGCCCTTGGTGACGGTGTCGCACCTGACAGAACCCGAACGCGCAGCGTCTTCCCGTACTTTGGCACACCTTACACGAGCGCCGAGCAGGAGACTGTCGTCCCCCACGGAGTGCGGGCGAAGAAGTGAGCGGATTGGTACAACCGATGGCGGCTTGCGCGCATTCACGGCTGTCGAGGACGCGTGCGGGCGCCTCGTTCGAGCAGACGTGAGAGCGCGCGGGGGCGTGTGAGAGCACAACGGCCAAAATGGCGACCGTTTCCAATGCTGGGGCCGTTCACGTGAAGTACCCCTCATATAAGAGCCGAGTTGGGTCGCTTCGCTGATCCCATGCTCGCGACAGATGTCAGTCACCCTGGTCCCGCTCTCGGCTTGCCGCAACGCGCGCAGAATCTGCTCCTCAGAATGTCCCTTTTTCGCCACCTTCGGACCCTCCTCGATCGCGTCCAGAGAACCACGCCTGCCGCGCCTAACTCAACTTATCCGTGGCTCGCTTTTCGGGTTTTGGGTCACTCTGGTTAGCTGACCGACCCACCTCCTTCGCCTCGACAGCTTCAACAATCGCTCGCAGCGCGGTGTCATTGAGTTGGGAAGGTGGACGGCTGGGTTGTGAAGATTTCGGCGATCGTAACCGAGCAGGCGTCGCCGGCATCTAAGAGATGGTTTGATAACTATCGGTATAACTATGAAGATCGAACACTTAGTGATCAATCAAAGTAACAGATCCGCCGCCCGGCACGCGGGCTATTAGTGGCAAATTCTATACGCCTGGTGGCTCAAGAGGCTCATCGAGCGTTCTATTCCGAAATCACGTCTCCGCTCGGAGCAGGGAAATACCCACTCGGAATCAAAACGTTAAAAATACTATCCCGAGTCGGAGGAGCAAGCAGAATGACCCACACCATCCATGATATCGGTGTTGCGAGCCTGATTGCTGCTTATAGCGATGCGATCGAAGCTCGTCCCAACCTGCGTTGGCTGCTGACATCTGGCACGCCTGGACTTTCGACCACCGGCGATCTTCCCGGGACATCTCGGGCCAAGCCGAGCGCGCCTGGCAACATGTCCTGCGTATGCTAGAGCTCGCTGGTATGACGGTCGCTGATATTGTGAAGGTCACACAATATCTGACACGCGCCGAAGACATCCGGTCCTATGGAAAGGTGCGAACACGTTTCCTCGGCGATGCGCGACCCGCCTCGATGCTCATGATCATTCCTCAACTTGTGCGGCCTGAGTTCCTGCTTGAGATCGAGATCGTCGCTGCCCGAGCTTAGGCTAGACGTCAGATCGGCCGACCCAGCAGTGGTGTTTACGAACGCTGTGACGGAGCGGTTCGATTAGCGGTCGTGGGACCCGTTGTTGTTGTTCGAACTGAGGTTCATCCAGCGAACTCCTTGGGGAAAAACATGTCGCGTCCCGAAGAATACGACCTGGTGGTACTCGGCAGCGGCGAGGCGGGCAAGTTCATCGCCTGGTCGTTAGGCTCGCAAAGTAAGCGCGCGGTGGTCGTCGAACGAAGGTATGTTGGAGGCTCCTGCCCTAACATCGCTTGCCTCCCGAGCAAGAACATAATCCGCAGCGCGGAGATTGTCAGCTATTTCCGCAGGGCCGCCGAGTTCGGCATCGCGCCGGGCGACTGGAGCGTCGATATGCTCGCCGTCCGCGACCGCAAGCGGAGAATGATCGATGGGTTGATCGTGGCACATCACCAGCGGTACCGGGAAAACGACGCCGAGCTCGTCATGGGGCAGGGCCGCTTCGTCGGACCGAGGACGATCGAGGTGGTGACCGCCAACGGCGTGATGCGCGTTCTCCGCGGGGATGTCGTTGTGATCAGCACGGGCTCACGTGCGCGAATTGAACCAATAGAGGGCCTCGCCCAGGCGCGACCGATGACGCACGTAGAGGCTCTCGAATTGGACCGCATCCCGAAGCATCTCGTCGTCCTCGGGGGCGGCTATGTAGGACTCGAAATGGCCCAAGCCTTTCGACGCTTCGGCAGCCGCGTGACCGTCGTCGAGCGGAACGACACTCTGGCCCACGGCGAGGATAGCGACGTCTCCGAGGCCCTACGGGAGCTCTTCGACGACGATGGAATCGAGGTCAGGACGGGCGTGCGCGTCAATCGAGTAGAGGGGCGGTCTGGTGAGTCCGTGAGACTCCACGCTATCGGCGACACGGCGAAGCAGGTAATCGACGGTTCGGACCTCCTTGTCGCCAGCGGCCGGATTCCTAATACTGAAGGTATAGGCTTGGACTCCGCCGGTGTGGAACTGGATGAACGGGGCTTCGTCAAGGTCGACGAGCGACTCCGGACCACGGCGCCAGGCGTATGGGCTGTGGGCGACTGCGCCGGCAGCGCTAATTTTACGCACATCGCCCACGACGACTTCCGCGTGATCCGCGACAACCTCGCCGGCATCGGCCGCGTTACCACTGGCCGCCTGGAGCCCTTCTGTCTCTTCACTGATCCTGAGTTGGCTCGCGTCGGTCTGAACGAGTCGCAGGCGAAGAGTCGCGGAATCGCGTACCGACTCACAAAGATCCCGGTTACGGCAGTGCGCCGCACCTGGACGCTCTCCGAGCCACGCGGCTTCTACAAAGCCTTGGTCGCCGAGGACAGCGACCGCATTCTCGGGTTTACAGCATTCAGCCCCAGGGCCGGCGAGGTCATGGCGACTGTTCAGCTCGCCATCGCCGCAGGTCTGCCCTACATGGCTCTTCGCGATGCAATTATGACCCATCCGACTATGGCGGAGGGTCTCGTGGCCCTCTTCCGGGGAGTGCCGGCACAATTCTGACGCGACCGGGGATCGGCTTCATGACGATGTCGAGCACGCGCCAGGCAGACCCGGCGGATATCGGAGGAATCTCATGCGTGAATTCGCCTACGATGCGATTTTTGGTAACGTAAGCATCTTGCCTTCACAATTCTTTCCTGGCCGCGCCAATATCACAGACGAACGGATAGAGCCGATGAAGCGCCTTGCCTTCGCCGTCTTGCTTGATGCGATACGCGTTCTTCAGGCCAACCCTGACAGTCTGCGGCCAAGCCGCAGATCTGATTTTGACGAGGCTCGTGAATGGGTTTTCGCCTCTCGCGAGCACGGACCATTTTCCTTCGAAAACGTATGCTATCTGGTCGGAATCGAACCGTCACAATTGAGGAAATGGCTACTCAAATGTCAAGCGATGGAGCGCGTGGGGCAACCGGGTCGAGGGCTACCCCGCCGCGTGCCGGCTAACCGCCGCACCGTTCTGCCGCCTCGATTGCCACGTCGCAGTTAGTGGCCCGGAAGGCGTTTCGGGAAAAGGGGCTTACGCTGGTGAGATCTGACCAGGGAAGTCGGCTCAATGCGTAGTGAAACCGGATCGAGAAGAACAGTTCGGGGGTTGAGATAGAATTCTCACAATAATTCCGCGAAAGCCATCGGAATTCGTTAAGGTCGACCGCACGCTTTCACTATTTCTGGACAACATTAAGAGAACGTTTGTTTTCATGGAGGCGATCCGGCAACGCTATAATCGTTCGTATACTCGTCGATAGGCGGCATACTTCTCAGAACCGGCAGGATGTTCCTCAGCGCACCTAGGTTCTCGAGGCCTGAGTTCGTTATATCGATAGTCCGGCAACGCCTCGATAAATTCTCGGCATGCCCTAAGCTCCTTCGTGATGAAGGCACTCACCGCTGAACCGGATCTTCAGAACACGGTAGCGAATATCGTTTACAATAAAGCTAAACAGTTGGTCTAGGCCTCGATAGTTACCACCGGTGTCGTCCAGTGATAAGCGTTGTCCAAGAGCGCCCAGGTCGAACCTGCGACGAAGCACGAATTAGATGCGGTCCGAGGCTTCTGATTCCTGCCTTGCCGCGTCTTGTGCCTTCTTCTCAAGTTAGGCTAGTTCGCCCGATGAATCGTATTCTATTGCCGCACTACTCTATCTTCAGTGGTTCTGAACTAATGACAAATATGTGGTCTGAGTGGGTTGATTGTGTATCCGATCGAATGTTTCCGGCGTCAAATGACCCAAAAACGGAAGAGTAGACCAATAATAACTAGAGAGAAGGTGGCGTGCCCTCCGATTTACCCGCGTTTATGAGTAAGTTCCGGGTTAACGTTTTGCCCCAGGTGGGGCGGCGGAACAAGGGGACGGGCCGCGGAGCCCTGAGCTTGCTCAGGCGGACCGTCCTCTTGCTGTGCGGCAAACTCCATCGGCGTTAATGCGCCGAGACTCGAATGGGGCCGAACGCAGTTGTAGTCGTAGCGCCAGGCTTCGATGATCTCGCGCGCTCGCGCCAGGCTCCAGAACAGGTGTTCGTTTAGGCATTCATCACGCAGCCTGCTAGTAAAACTTTCGATGAAGGCGTTTTGCACTGGCTTGCCCGGCTGGATTTAATGCCACGCGACGTGATCGGCCGCCCATTTGAGGATGGCGGCACTAGTTAGTTCCGTTCCATCATCGCTGACGATCATCGTGGGCGTGGCCCGCTCGAGCGTGAGGCGGTCGAGCTCGCGCATCACACGGACCCCGCTCAATGAGGTGTCGGCCACTGTGGCCAGGCACTCGCGGCTAAAGTCGTCGACGATGCATTAGGATACGGAAGCGGCGGCCGTCGCTCAACGTATCCGAGACGAAGTCGAGGCTCCAGCGCCGATTGATCGTGTCCGGCAACAACATCGGCGCGCGCGTGCCCAACGCGCGCTTGCGGCCGCCACGCCGGCGCACCATCAACTTCTCCTCGCGGTAAAGCCGGTACAGCTTCTTGTGATTCATCACATGCCCCTGGCGAGTGAGTAACCAGCCCAATCTGCGATAGCCGAAGCGCCGCCGCTGCGCGGCCAGTTCGCGCAATAGGTTGCGCAGCTCTGTGTCGTTCGAGCGCCTGGGCTGATAGCGCAAAACCGAATGATCGATCCCGATCAGCCTGCACGCGCGGCGCTTGCTCAACCCGTGCTGCTCGATCACCCGGGCCATTGCCAAGCGCCGTACCGCAGGCTTCAGCCGTTTTTTCCCAGGATGTCCTTGAGCGCGGCATTATCCAGCATGGCTTCAGCCAGCAGCTTCTTGAGGCGCCGGTTCTCCTCCTCGAGTCCCTTTAGCCGCCGCGCATCGGCCACTTCCATGCCGCCGTACTTCGCCTTCCACTTAATGGGATGGACGGCTTCCTCTCGCTGATCGCATGAATGGCTAACAACGATCGAGAGGGAGGTCAGCAATGAAAGTTCATACACTGGGTATCGACTTGGCAAAGAATGTCTTCCAACTACACGGTGTCGACCGGAAGGGACGCCCCGTATTGGTACGTCGGGTTCGCCGCGAACAGCTGCTGAAGGTCCTTGGCGAACTGGAGTCGTGCGTCATCGGCATCGAAGCCTCCACCGGTGCGTTCTCTTGGCAGCGGCAGTTCGAGAAGCTCGGTCACGCGGTGAAGATCATGGCTCCCGCAGTATGTGAAGCCATTCGTCCGCCGGCAAAAGAACGACAGCAATGACGCAGAGGCGATCTGCACCGCGGTACAGCAACGGAACATGCGGTTCGTGGCGAAGAAGACCCTCGAACAACAGGACATCCAGGCGCTCCACCGCGCGCGGCAGCGGCTGGTCAATCATCGAATCGCATTGATCAGCCAGATGCGCGGACTTCTGCTCGATCGTGGATAGCGATTGCGGTCTCTGCCACACGGGCGCGGCGGATCATCCCGAAAATCTTGTCGGAATCCAACGATGAACTGACGGATATGATGCGAGAGATCGTCTCGAGCCTGTACGCTTTCATGCTTCAAATCGACGAACGCATCAAAGCTTTCGATCGCAAGATCACCGCCATCTTCAAAGCCAGCGATGTCTGTCAGCGGATAGCGAAGATCAGAGGAATCGGGCCGAAGACTGCAACCGCAATGATGGCGGCAATCGGCAACGGATCCGACTTCAAGAACGGCCGCCACCTGGCAGCGTGGCTCGGGCTGGTACCGCGTCAGCATTCGAGTGGCGATCGCAAAGTAATGATGGGTATCACCAAACGCGGCAGTCAGCACTTGAGGACGCTACTCGTACACGGTGCGCGCGCAGTTGTCCGCACAGCAGTGAGAAAAACAGACTCCAGAAGTATATGGGTCAACGAGCTTCGCCAGCGGCGCGGTTATAACCGCGCGACGGTCGCGGTCGCCAACAAGAACGCACGGGTCATCTGGGCCGTGCTGATGAGTGGTGAGCCGTATCGCGCTGATGCGTGAGGGTTGAGCGAGGTTACTTGAAGGATCGAAAAATGGACTGACGGATCGAACCGGCACACTCAAACCCTGTCTTGTACAATGGCCCTCGAGGCCGACCACTTGTCGAGGAGAGTGTGAGCGGATTTCCCATTTGGGCGCGCCGTTAAGTGGTGACGCCGGATAGATGTTTGCAATCGATCTCGTCAGAACAGGACCCGAAACCTTCTTGCCACGGGGGAGCCGTCCATAGATGTAAAGTGTCGCTTCTGCGATCCCGTGCCGCCGGCATACTCTGCGGTTTTCAATCCGGCTTCTGCTCTCGCAAAACCCCAATTGATTTGCTCCTCACTGAAGCGGCTGCCCTTCATCTGTCCATCTCCTTGCGCTGATGAACTCTACGGCAATTCGCGGGGTTTTTCGGGGGGCACGCCAGAACCTCTACAACCGGCTTGAGCGCTACAACGAGCGCGAAGTGAACGCGCACAACAACGGACACACATATCGCAACGGCCGCAATGGCACATCGTGAACGCGAAGCCTCGCCTCGCGTCACGAGGTGGGGACAGCCGACAACCGAGCGTCGTTTCGCTTCACTGATGGTTCTGCCGGCCCGTTTTACTTGCCTGGCTCGTCTCTGACCGCCAAGAAACGGACGCATTTTAGCCCGCTTGATCTAAGTCACGATTCTTTAGGCGTTTGCAATTGCAAACGCCGCGCCGGCCGCCTTCTGGTACACGCGCGATGTGGCAAACGAGGAGGCTCTTTCCGCCGAAGGCTGCGCGAGATCGTCATCCAGAAGTACGGCTCGCTCGACCGCTTCTATCTTGAAACAGATTTCTCCAAGGGGACGCCTGTCGCAGATTCTGAACGGTAAACGTAGCCCTTCGCTGACCACAATCGTGAAACTCGCCCGAGCCCTCGACGTTCAAGTCGCTGACATTTTCAGAAAGTCGTAGAGACCCGTCCCGGCCTCGTGGGGGCAGCCGGGACATTGAGACGCGACGAGTACTCGCATAATTTTGTGTGTGACGCGGCCATTTCAAGACAGCGAACGACCTAAAGACCTTCCACCGACTCGATACCTGAAGACCACGACTTTTGTGTGTCTGACACTCGGTCCGGCCGTATTCGGCGCTCCCGTGATCGTTCGACGTATCGACTCGACCAAGCGACGATCTATTTCCAATCGCCCCGTGACGATCGGGGACCCCTGGCCGGCGACTTCTCCGATTTCAATTTCAGCAACGTCTCTATTTACATCCGCGAGCCGCTGGACGGAATGCGCATTTATTTGTCGTTGACGACAAGGTAGTCGCGAATCGCGGCGATCAGTGCCGCAACCGTGTACTCGCGCGGTTGCGCGACGACTTCGAGACCTGCGGCGTGCGCGGTCTCGGCGGTTATCGGCCCAATCGCCGCGGCCTTGAGACCGCGGGCTACTTCGGCTCCGAGCATCTCGCAGAAGTTCGTTACTGTGCTCGAGCTGGTGAAGGCTACGAGGTCGATCGTTCCCGCCATCGCCATCTCGCGCACGCGCCCGATCGGCGCGTTCGTGGGTTTCACGGTCTTGTAGACCGGCGCGACGACGACCTCGCGCGCGCCGGCCGCCCTCAGCATCCCCGGCAACACCTCGCGCGCGACCTGCGCGCGGGGTATCAGGATTCGCGCGCCGCGGATACGGTCGGCGCCGAGCCCTTCGACAATCGCCTCGGCGCGATACTCGCGCGGCATAGCGGTGACCGTCAGCCCATGTTCGGTCAGGCGCGCGGCCGTGGCAGGGCCGATCGCGCCGAGCTTCGCGTCGCTCAGCGCGCGCAGATCGACTCCGCATGTTCTCATCCGCTCGAGCATTCGCTCGACGCCAGTTACGCTGGTGAAGATCATCCAATCGAAAAACGCTAGACGCTCGAGCGCTGCGTCGACCCCGGCGTAGCTGTCGGGCGCGAAGATCTCGATGGTCGGAAATTCCGTTACCTCGCTACCGAGCGCGCGCAATCCGGCGGCGAAGGAGCCGCCGGCCTCGCGCGCGCGCGTGATCACGACTTGCCGTCCCTGAAGCGGCGTCGATGCGGCCGACTCAGGCCGCGCCCTCGGCTCGCCGGCCGCGATCAGCGCGCGCGCGCCGCCCGCGAGCATCCGCTCGGCCAGCCGCGCGCCGATCGTGGCGGCGCGCTCGGGCGACGCGCCGGGCGCTCCATCTGCCACGTCGTCGAAGATCTCGTCGGTCATGTGACGCGCGCCGTCGACACTGAAGACGAGCGCGCGCATCGCGAGCGTGCTCGCGTGGAGCGTCGCGAACACGCCGACCGGCGACACGCACGAGGCGCCGAGCGCCGCCAGGAAGGCGCGCTCGGCGGCGACTTCGAGATGAGCCCGCGGATCGTCGAGCGCTGCGACCGCGGCCTCGAGCTCGGGCGAGCCGGCAACGGGTCGGCTCGCGAGTGCTTCGATACAGAGGGCGCCCTGGCCGCCGCATGGGACGAAGTTGCGGGCGTTGAGCGGGGAGAGCGCGACGCCGCCGTCGGCAGCGTCGCGCTCTCCCCGCTCAAGCCGCATCAGCCCCGCCATCGCGAGGATGATAGCGTCGAAGTCGCCCGCGGCGAGGCGCGCGAGACGCGTGTCGACGTTGCCGCGCAGCGCGACGATCTCGAGGTCGGGACGCAGGCGAAGCGCCGCGAAGCGCCGGCGCGCGGACGAGGTGCCGAGCCGGGCGCCGCGCGGCAGCGCTGCGATCGAGCCGCCGTCGCGCGAAAGCAACGCGTCGCGCGGGTCGGCGCGCTCGGGCACTGCGGCGATACGGAAACCGGGGGCGAGTTGGGCCGGCAGGTCTTTCATCGAATGCACGGCCGCGTCGATACGGCCATCGACGAGCGCCTGCTCCAGTTCCTTGATGAAGAGCCCCTTGCCACCGACCTGGGCGAGCGGCGCCGTGGCCGTCCGGTCGCCGCTGGTGCGGATCGGGACGATCTCGATTCTCACGGATGGGACGAGCGCCGCGAGCTTGTTTCGGACCAACTCGGCTTGCGTGAGCGCGAGGCGGCTGGGACGCGAACCGATACGGAGTACGGAGGCCATCCTTATCCCGAATTTCCGTTTTATCTCTTCGACCATTCGATTTCTTAGACCCTTGGTGCCAGCAGCGTCGACTCTGCCGCCAGACTCACGATCGCGAGCAGCAACAGGTAGCTACGCGTGGCCAAAGTTCCGCCCTTCCACGACCGTGCGGGCCGAATCCATTGTTTTTGAAGCCGATGCTTCACAGACTGCTCCCTGCGTTGATGGCCTCGTCGACGTGATTATGTCCGCGATCCAACAACCCGCTATCCCGTGGCACGAGCAGCGCGGTGATTTGTCGCAGCATACTGCTGCGCCAAGCGGCAATCAGAACGCCTCCGATTACCAGCCCGCGGCCATCGCCACGACGCCTCTGCGGTCCATATGCTTCAGGTTGTGTCAGGGTCCGCGTGTTCGTGGAAGCGTGATTGACGAGGGCGAAGCATATTCCGTGGGCGGGAAAATCATGAGAGCGATGCGAGAACGACTCTCGTTGTTAATCGCGTCGCCAGGCTTCGATCAGCTGGCAGGCCCGGGCATCCGCCAGTGCATCTTTGTGATCCCCTCAAGTGCCCGGACGCGCGTCTACCCGGGCGCCCTCGACAACGCCGGCGACCTTGCCGAGTGCCTCGATCCGTTTCTCGACTGCGTGCAACTCAGCCTCCAACGCCACCTGGCGGCGCCAGATGAACATGGCGTAAGCGAAGATCACCGCGAAGATTATCGTGTAGGCGGCGAACAAATAGCTCAGGTTGTCCATCGGCGAACTCATCCTCGCATCAGCGTCATGAATCTTGCGCGGCGGCTTCGGCCAGCGCCAGCGAACGCGCGAGCGCGCCGAGCCGCGTATGCATTCGCAGGGTGACGAAACGCAGGCACAGAATCCAGATGAAGAGCGCGGTAAACGCGGCGAGCGAGACCAGCAGCGTCGCGACCATTCGCGGGTCCTGGAGCCCATGGCCGCCCTGGCGGGTGACCAGCACCGCCGGATGAATCGTGCGCCACAGCCGCACCGAGACGATCACGATCGGCACGTCGATCGCGGCGACGATTCCCACCACCGCGCCGAAGCGCGCGCCCTGCTCGGAATCACCCGCCATCGCACGCAGCATCAGGTACCCGCCATACAGCAGCCACAGGATTAGCGTGGTCGTCAGGCGCGAGTCCCAGGTCCACCACGCGCCCCAGATAGGCTTGGCCCAAATCGATCCCGTCACCAGTACAAGCGTGCAGAAGACCATCCCGGTCTCGGCCGCGGCATAGCCCAGGTCGTCCCATACCTGCTGGCCGAGCCACAGGTAAAAAATGCCGGCGATCGCCACCAGCGCGAAGGAAGCGAAGGCGACCCACGCGCAGGGCACGTGGAAGTAGAAGATGCGCTGCACGATTCCCAGGTCGGCCTCGGTAGGCACGTAGACAAAGACCATGTAGAGCGCCGCGAGCATCAGCGCCAGAGTGACGAGGCCGAGCCCCAGCCTGACTCCACGTCCATTCATGATGAAAAGGTCTCGAGACGTAATCACGACGGCGCCGCCCTCACTCCTCACCCGCGACATATTCGAACAACAAGTAGCCGGCGGCGACGAACATGACGTCGAAAGCGACCAGCACTTTGAGCCACACTGCAAACTCGCTCAACGGCGCGCCGCCCAGCGCCGCCGCACTCGCCTTGACCCCCGCGATAAGCGCCGGCACGAACATCGGCACCGCCAGCAGCGGCAGCACCAGGTCGCCCCCGCGCAGGCGAGAGGAAATGCTTGCCAGCAGCGTCGCGAGCGCGGCGAAACCGAGCGCGCCGAGCAGCACCGCGGGCACCAGGCGCATCACGCGGGCGTCGAACTCCAGATTGAAGAACAGCACCATCAGAATGATCGAGGCGGCCTCCGCCACCGCCATGAAGATGAATGCCGCGGCAAGCTTCGCCGCATAGAGCGCGGCGCGATCGAGCGGGCTGAGCAGCAGCGCCCGCAGACAGCCGTTTTCGCTCTCGGCGCTGACCGCGCGCGTCGCCCCCAGCATCCCGGAGAACACCAGCGCGACCCACAGCGAACCGGCCGCGGCCTCGGCGCCCTGCTCGCCACCGCCAGGATTGAAGGCGAACACCAGCACCACCAGCACGAGCAGCGAGAGCGCGCCCAGCGCGACCGTGCTCTGGCCGCCGCGCACTTCGAGCAGCAGGTCCTTGCGCAGAACGGCAGTGAAGGAACTCACCATGGCCTCGCGAATCTCACCGTGACCTCGCCAATCTCAAAACTCTCACGACACTTGCCGCGCCGGCGGTAGGCGCGCCGCGCTCGGCCGCACCGCCGCGGCCTCCGCGCGTAGCAGCCTCCCGCGGCTGAGCGTCCAGACCGAGAAGCCCAACTCCTCCAGCGCGCTCGCCGAATGGGCGCTCGCCAGCACGGCACATCCGCGGTCCATCGCTTCGCGCACCAGGGCGGCGGCGAGCGCCGCGCCGTCGGCGTCGAGCGCCGCGAACGGCTCGTCGAGCATCAGCACGTCGGGCCGCGCGATCATCGCGCGCGCGAGCGCGAGCCGCTGCTCCATCCCGCGTGAAAACCCGCGCACCCGCGCATCGGCGGCCGCGCCAAGCGCGACCCGCTCCAGCCATTCGACGGCCGCCGCTGGTGCGCCCTCGACGCCATAGAGCGTCGCGTAGAATTCAAGGTTCTCGCGCGCGGTCAGGTTGGGATAGAGAAAGCTCTGATGGCTCAGCAGGCCGACGCGGCGGCGAAGCTCGGGCTTAAGCGAGCGCGCCGGCTCTCCGAACAGCATCGCGACGCCCAGGCTTGGCGCCGAGAGGCCGGCGAGCAGCCGGATGAGGGTCGATTTCCCCGCGCCATTGGCGCCGATTACGCCGGCGCCGCGGCCCGCTTCGACGGTGAGGTTTACGTCGCGCAGGATCGGCGTCGGACCGAAACTTTTGCCCAGCGCGCGTGCCTCGATCAGCGCCGCGGTCATCGATCGGCCCGCGCCGCGGCGCGCGCCGATACGGAAAGCGGCGCGCCGCATTCGCTGCAGAACTTTCCCGCAGCAACTTCGCCGCCGCATTGCGGGCAGAAGCGGATGCGCGAGGGCGCAGCCGGCGCCGTCGCGGCCACCGCTGCGGATTTGACCAGCCGCGGACGCGCCGCGGCCGTTTCCGGTGCGGGCGCGATTGCCGCATGCAGGCGCTCCAGCGCTGCGCTCGCGCCGAGCGCGCGCGCCATCAGGCCCTCGCGCAGCACCGCGTAGTCGGGCTCGGAAAGCTTGCCCATCTCGCGATCGAACTCCAGCTCGCGCAGCCCCTGCATCGCGAGCGCCCCGCTCGTGCTCGAGCCGCTCGGCCTCGGCCGCATCGCGTCCGGCGCGCCGGGTCGCCAGCAGGCCGCCGCCCAACGGCGCCGCGACGAACAGCGCCACGCTCACGACGATCAGCAGGGCGGCGAGATAGAGCACGGCTCAGCGGCGCTCCCGCAGTTCGCGTTCCAGGCGCTCGCGCAGCGCGGGATCGAATTTGTCGGACTTAATCGAATTGCCAGGCTGGTCGGAATTTCCGGATTTGTCCGAGCCGCCCGAGCCTGAATCGTTCGGCGATGGCGGAGCCGAGGAAGGTCCGCCGCGCCAGCGCCCCATCATCAGGACCACCAGACCGCCGCCCGCTATCAGCGCCACGAACGGCATCGTCCAGGCGAGCAGGTTGAAACCCTGCGTGGTCGGCGCGGAGAGAATCTTCTCGCCATACTGCTTGCGGAAGTAGGCGATGATTTCGGCGCGCCCCATCCCGTGCGCGAGCATCGTGTCGATACGCTGACGCATCGGCACCGAGAAGCTGCAATTGGGATGGTTGCAGTTGGCGACCGTCAGGCCGCATCCGCACTGGCAGGTCAGGCCCTCCGCGATCTCCTGTCCGCTGGGAGCGGCCGCGCGCGCCGAACGCGTCGGCCCCATCAGCGCCATAGCCATCACCATCGTCGCCGCCAGCGCGGCGAGCGCCGTGAGCAGCGTCGGGTTGGCGAATCTCCGTGCGAAGTTCACCGGCTCAATCGCCTCCGGGCACGGGCTCGGCGCCAAGCGCTTCATCGCGGCCGAGCGCCACGGCCAGCGCGGCGCGCTCGCGCACGTTGGGCCACATCACGACCACGGTGCCGATCGCCATCATCAGGCCGCCCGCCCAGAGCCAGAAAACCAGCGGCGTGAGAAAAACCTCGAAGGTGGCAAGTCCGCTCTGATCGTCGACACCCGCCAGCACGATATAGAGGTCGGCGAGCGGCGTGGAGCGAATCGCGACGCGCGTGGCAGGCTGTTGCGGACGTTTGTAGAAGAGCTTGGCGGGCGCCATCGTGGCAATCGTCACGTGCCGCCGCTGTATACGGCCAGGCGCGCGCCAAGTCTTCGAGATGCGCGGTCTCGACGGCCTTGAGTCCGAGGTAGGTCATGTCGTACGCGCCGATACTGAAGCTCTGCCCCTTGCGCACGCTGCGTTTGACCTCGGTCCTGAAGAACGACGAGGCGACGATTCCGATAAAGGCGAAGACCACACCGAGGTGGATGATATAGCCGCCGTAGCGGCGATTGTTCTTGCCGACCAGATTGACCAGCGCGCGCGCCGGGGTTTCATGCACCAGATGGCGCCGCGCACTCACGCCGCGGCGGAACTCGACCAAGATCGTGCCGAGCGCGAAGGCCGCCAGCGAAAGCGCGGTCAGCACGTACCATTGCCGCAGCCCCATCGCGAAAACGACCACGCCCGCGCCGACGCCCATCGATCAGCCGGCGCCAGCGAAAGTCCGCAGCAGGGTCTGCGGCGAGGTGCGCCGCCAGGCGATCAGCGGCCCCACGCCCATCAGGAAGATCAGGCCGAGCGCGAGCGGCCCGTTGACCTTATTGAAGAAGGGCGGCCCGACGGTGATCTTGACCCCGCGCACCGCCTCCGAAAGAACCGGGAAGACCGTGCCCCAGAACACCGCGAACGCGATTCCGACCAGCATCAGGTTGTTGAACAGAAACGCGGCCTCGCGCGAGAGATAGGATTCGAATTCGGCCGGGCTTTTCAAATCCTTGACGCGGCTCAGCAGCAGCGCCGTGTAGCCGACGACGACGACGATCAGAAACGTCAGGAAGTATGGCCCAAGGCCCGATTGCGTGAACGAATGGACCGAGGAAATCACGCCGCTGCGAGTCAGAAAAGTGCCGAACAGCGTGAGCATGAAGGCCATCCCGATGAGCGCGAGGTTCCATACCTTCAGCATGTCCTTGCGTTCCTGGATCATCACCGAATGCAGATAGGCGGTCATCACCAGCCACGGCATGAAGGCGGCGTTTTCGACCGGGTCCCACGCCCAGTAACCGCCCCAGCCCAGGACCTCGTAGGCCCAGCGCGCGCCGAACAGGTTGCCGAGCGTAAGAAAGAACCACGAGAAGATCGCCCAGCGCCGCGTGGTGCGAATCCAGCCGTCGTCGAGCTTGCGCGTGATCAGCGCGCCGCACGCAAACGCGAACGGCACCGCGGCGCTGACGTAGCCGGTATAGAGCGACGGCGGATGGATCGCCATCCAGTAGTTCTGCAGCAGCGGGTTGAGGTCGGAGCCGTCGGGCGGGACGGCCGCCAGCAAATCGAACGGGCGGGTGACGAAATTCAGCATCCCGAGAAAAAAGATCGCGACGCCGGCCAGCACGATAAGGGCCCACGGCGTGATCTCGGGATTGCGCCGGCGGTTCTGGAAAATCGCGATCGAGGTGAAAATCGACAGCAGCCAGGTCCAGAACAGCAGCGAGCCCTGCTGCCCGCCCCATAGCGCCGCGAACTTGTACTGAATCGGAAGCGTGAATGCTGGAGTACGAGGCGACGTACTCCAGCGAAAAATCGTTGGTCAGCAGGCCCGTCCATAGCGCCAGCACTGCCACCGTCACCATCGCGCACATCGCCCACAACGCATGGCGGGCGCTCAGCAGCAGGTCGGGCGAGTTACGACGGGTGCCGAGCAGATTGGCGCCGATCGAATAGATCGCGACCAAAAGCGCGAGCGCGAGAGCGAGCTGACCTATGAATGGCATTTCACTTTCACTCTCACCTTCACTTGGCCTGCTTGGGTACGTACTTCGACGGACAGGAAGTGAGCACCTGGCGGGCCTCGATAGTGCCGTTGGCGGCAAGCCGGCCCTCGACGATCACGTCGCGTCCGGCCGCGAACATGTCGGGCTTGGGCTCGCCGCGCGCAATCACGCGAAATTCCACCGGCTCGGCGGCGGCGACAGGTCTGACCGGCGAGCCGTCGGGATTGGGCGGCGCAACGATCGCAGAAGCCAGCGTCAGCGTCGCCGGGTCCCAGCTAATCGTGCCGGGCTTGACCCGCCCGGCCACCCGCAGCATCTGGCCGCTCAGTTGGGACTCGCGAGCGCAGACCTCGTCGACCGTGAGGTAATACTCGGATGTGTTACGAACTGCGGCGGTGATGAGGTAGCCGATCGCGAGCACAATGAGGCTTGCCCCAACCATGAAACGCAACTTCGAAGGCATGTTCTTTTACCCTGTCAGTTCGATTTATGCTGAACGTGATTACTTCGAGGTTGCGCACGCGAGCGTCTCAGAAATCCTATTGATCTGATCATCCAGCTTGAGGTGCTAATCTCCAAAACTCGACCGGGTGCGGTAATCGGCCATTCGCGTCGACCACCGCCTGCGTCGCCTTTCGGTCGTTGGTCGCCGCGCCCATGCTCATTTGCCCATAAGCCACCAATGAGAGCATTGCTGACAAACCTACGATGCCGACGCTTGCGATACTGAGCATTTTCATGGCTTGAATCTCCTTCCAGGCGCGACGACGTTGGGCACCCACAATCACTTGTCCAGCGAAGGATAGAACTGTGTCCACACCAAATCTTTCTTGGCGCTGGCGATGTGGCAAAAGGCGCATTTATCCTTCGCCTCCACCTTGGCAGTCGAATCCTTCGGTTCGTGATGACCGAAATCGAAGTACCCCCAGCCTCCCGTGGCCGCAAAGCGCTTGGAGTCCTTAACGCTCATTTCAGCGCCGTTGAAGGGACCGGGAAAATACCCTCTGCCCGAAGGTTCCGTGCGTGAGCCATCGGGATTTTCGGCGGGTCCCAAAGTAAACTGCAACTCTTTGAACATGACTGTTCCTTCGGGAAATTCATTGGTTTTCTTGTATATCGCGTATGCTCCCGGCTCGATGTAGACGTTGTGAAATTCCGGGAAAGCTGCCGCGCCCTTATTGAGCGCGTTAGGGGTCAACGGCGATCCGACATAGAACCAATCGCGCCAAACATTGTCCTTTGGCAAAATCAGCTCGCCGGACGCGGTGTACTGCGGCACATAGTGCGGCTCGCCGGGTGCCTCATTCGCAAATGATTGCGAAATTGCTACCCCCAGTGCCGTAATCGCAAAGAGTGCTAGTAGCCCTGTCATTGCCATAAGCTTTTTGCTCATGTCTATATTCTCCCGTACTTACGATCTCTAGGAAGTGATTGTTTATCGTTGTGGATCGGCCACTCATGATCAGATGGCTTTTTTGTTCGACTTACCTCCCGAGACATCTGCGGAATTGTCGATGTCGCACCTATGAAGCTTAGATGCCGCCGGAGCCAAGCGGATACGCACTGAAGGCTCTCGTCGGGGTCCGGCTCTCGGCTAATTAGCCGTGTTATCGACGGTGAGCGTCGTCAGCGAACCGCGCGAGGCAATTACTTCCGGTAGCGCCTAAGCCACCCTGTGGCGTTGCAGTCAATGAGTTGCCGGCGAGAAGGAGTAGGAACTCGTGCGTGGACTGATGACTCATCATAAACGCCTGAAACCAGCGCTCGTCGAGCAGGCGGCAGGCGACAAAGTTTGTCCCAACATCTTTCATCGGACCGGGTTGCCCGCTGTGCCGTCACGCGGTCGCGCGATGCAATCTTTTCGCGCATCTGGGTCCGCAACGTGAGCGTCAATGCTGAGTGCGAAGACGGTTTGGCTATAGCGTCCGAGCTTGCTCCCACGGCGAGGTCTCACAATTTTTCTGGACGATCCGTTGCGGAATGTCCCTAATCCGGTGAAAAACGCGCGACCAGCCCTTTGTGCGCCGGCTTTTTTACTCGCTCGACTGTCTGTGCCGCGCAGTCGCTCAGCCTCAGCCCCGAGTATTGTTTTCTTCCAGATATGGTACGTCGCTTCGCTGATCTAATGCTCGCAGCAGACTTATCACCGGCTCGAAGAAGGGTTGGCAGCCACAACGGCTCGACGCATCGATTCTACCCAGGGCTCGGCGGCAGCCGTGTCATCGGGTAGGGGCCTACAATGTCCAAGTCGTCTGGATAAAGCCAAAGTCACCTCCGCGGCCCGCCGGATAGATCGCTCCGATCGTGGCGTCGCCGAAGGCGTGGCCATAGTAAAGCTGAACCGTGATGTGACGGTTTACTTCCCATGTGAACTGGCAATCGCCCAAAGTCGCAAGGTAAGTGTGACCGAAGCTAGACCGTCCAGCATAGCCGAAGATGGTATTGTTGTAGGCGCCGCCGCCCGAATACCAAAGGTCATTGTTGGAGTCGAGCCACAATCCATGGACGGACGTTTGGATTTCGATTTGCGGAAGCGGGCTTAGCACCAACTGTCCCATGGCGTCATTCACGTTCATCATGTTGAAGAACGGAAAGAACGCATACATCCGGGGTGTGGGCAAGATCTGAAAGAACGTACTGTGGGTCGAGTCCTTGGGATTGCGATCACCGGAACCCAAAGTGTAGCCGAAGCGGAGCCACGGCTTCCACGCGGTCTGTTCGAGACGATAGCCGGCTTCGGCAACCACTGCGTAAGCTCGCTGGCTTTGGCTGCCCCACGAACCGAATTGTCCCGCGGTCCACACCAGCAGATCGGCCACACCCGGGCCGGCCTGCCCCGCGCGGATATAATCGGCTCCGACGGTGTCGATCGAGATTGGGCCGGTGTCGGCGTTCGAGCCGCTCAGCGCTCTGTTGTCAACCAGGCGAAGGCCGCGCGTGTCGTTGTAATAAACGTAAAACATGCGACAAAGGGATTCACCCCAAAACTCGGATGCGGAAAGTTTCGGTCCAGCGTTGAGCGAAGCATAGACGAGATCCATATTGCGTATTTCGTCCATCCCATTGAGGTCAAAAACACCTTTTGTCGGCACACCGTACATCAGTGTTGCCTGCCACTTCTCGTTCCCGTAGGCGGCCGTAGCTCCGTCGAATGAGCGCATCGCGTCACTGAAACCAAAGTTGGCGACCAGACGTTGCGCTATTCGATTAAGGAGGAGCCACTTGAGTTCCGGAGCGAGTCCCGGCGGCTGATATTCGGACCCATCGAAAAACTCGAAGCGCCCTCCTTTCAAGTTGAAGCCTTTGAGAAGTGCGTTCCCGAGTTCGAGGTACGCCTGCTTAAGAAAAACGCTCGCGTCGTTCGCCTTGCGGTGTGGTTGGTAGTAGAGAGCGCCGAGGCCCATGGGCCCCTGAGGAGACGGCGCGATTGCGCTGTCTGGCAGGTTCAGAAAGAAGGGGCTCATCAGCTCAGCGAACCCTTTCACGCCATCGAGTTGGTAGCTGGCTGCACCCCGGATCCAACTACCAAGAAAATGGTATTGATTCTCGTCTCCTCCTCCTTTTACCGTTCCAGGATCGAACCAGTTCCAAACCTGCTCTCGGTTTTGCGTGGTCACGGTGACTGTCACCGGCTGACCATGGATCCTCAATAGATCAACAGCCGCCGCTCCATTCCGAGCATCCACGAATAGCGAAGCCACGATCGCGAGAAAAGCTAAAAGCAGAGGAAGACTGCGCCAGGCCTGGCGTTTGTCCTGCCGTTGCTTGACGCGGGGTACCAACGGCTTGGCAGCTGACGAGCAATCCGCCTTCACGTAACTTTTACCTTTTGACATGCCTGGGCCACTGCGTCGCGAATCCTGATCAGATTTAGCCGGAACCGCGCGACTGATATTTACGCGCACCTCAGCCCCCGGCCGTAAAACCTCGGAACAGGATCTCCCGATACCGCCCACCCTGCAACGCTTGCGAAAAGAATTAATGCGCGCTCAAGACCGCCTCAGCTGCAGGAGGAAGTGTGTCGGCGTGTTTCAGCATCATCGCGACCTGCCAGCGCTGCGTTTCCGATAACACGGTGTTGAATTCAGGCATTCCGGTGAGGCGAATGCCGTTCGTCACTATCCAGTAAATCTGACCCACTGGCTCGGTGGTCACCATTTCTTTCGACTCGAGAAGCTGAGGCGGGTGCGGAAACATTCTCTTCGCTATATCGGAGGGTTCACCCGATAGGCCGTGGCAACCCTCGCAGTAAATTTTGAACGTTTGTGCTCCGCCAGTGAGATTATCGGTACTGAGCGGCAAGGGGCTTTGGACGTGCAACGATCCGGCGAAGCTTGCATGCAACGCCATACCGGCGAGCGTCTCTTCGAAAGGAAACTCGGGCGAGTCGACGGCCATCTGGACGCCGCCTTCTTGTACATAGAGAAACGCACTCAGCGCGAGCGCAACGCAGGTAAAGACGACGCCGAAAATAAACCATCTTAGACGTGACATCGACCATTCCCTGCCATCGAGCGTGCTTTTCGCGCTCGTTCCCGCAAACCGTCTGGTCCGAAGATGCGATCTCTCCCTCGGTCTACCGCATGAGCGATCTCAGCTCGCGGCCGAAGCCCGGCGCTCGACTTGCTCCTCCGGCGGTTTTGCCCGTGGGCCGAGGGTACGATTGAGTTTGTCGGTGTCGGTATCCTGGCGACGGCTGACGGAAGTGCCTCGCGGTTCGGCAGCTAATGAGTAATCGAGTCTCACGCAAACTCTCTCTCTATGCTCTGCAGTGGCGATTGATGGCGCGTGACAACGGGCTTGATTCAATCGGCCAACATCTCGCTGCCAAGCAAGCGGCGAGCGACGGCGGCGGCGTAGATGCCTTCAACGACTCCGTTGTTGCGGTGCAGTTCGGAGAGGATTTGATGGAGAATCTTGTTGACGATGCCGCGACTTAGCGCTTCGATATGCGCTCGCTCGCCATCGGGCAGGCCGGCCAGCCAACCGCGATGCCGCCGGAGTTCGATTTCGCGCAGCCGTTCGATATTGGCGCGGATGTCTTTGATTGCCGGTACTAGCTCAAGACCCGCAAACCATCGCGAGAACGATTCCAACTCGATTTCCATGATCGTTTCCGCCTTTTGCACCTCGCGCTCGCGCTCCTGGCGCGTGTCGTCGGTCACGACTGAAAGGTCGTCGATATTGTATAGGTAGACATTGTCCAGATCGTTCAGCCCTTGTTGGAAGTTGCGCGGCACCCCCAGATCGATGAGGAACATCGGCCGGTATCTACGCTCGTGCAGAACGCTTTCGATCTCGTCGCGCGTAAGCAGCGGACGACTGGTGGCGAGCGAACCAATCACAACGTCGGCGATCTTCAGATATGGCCGGTAGCTGTTAAACGGCACAGCGGTGCCGCCCAGCTTATGCGCCAGATCCACGGCGCGATCGAGGGTGCGGTTCGCGATGATCAGTGATCCCGTGCCGAGGCTAATCAGTTGGCGCGCGGTAATCTCTGCCATCTTGCCCGCGCCAAGCAGCAGCACGGACTTGTCTTCAAAGGTGTCGAAAATCCGCTTGGCGAGGTTGACAGCCGCGGAGCTGATTGACACCGTGCCGTGGCCAATAAGGGTCCGCTCGCGAACCTTCTTGGCGGCGGAAAACGCACGATGGAAGGCGCCATGCAGCACGATTCCCACGGTTTCGGCCTCGGCCGCCCGCACGTAGGCTTCCTTGAGCTGACCCAAGATCTGGGGCTCGCCGATCACCATCGAATCCAGACTAGTGCTGACGCGAAACAGATGACGCGCGGCCTCGCGTCCCTCGAAGCGATAGAGAGCGTCGGTAAACAGATCGGGCTCCACGTGCCGTTCTGCGGCCAAGAATCCGATCAGTTCGTTGGCGGCCGATTGCGGATCGTCAGCCACCGCTATGATTTCAACGCGGTTACATGTGGAAATAATCGCAGCCTCGCTCACCGAGGGCGCCAGCAGTTTCAGCCTATCCAGCGCCGGCACCAGTTCCTCCTCGCGAAATGCCACGCGCTCGCGAACCTCCACCCCAGCCGTGCGATGGTTTATTCCGACGATAATCAGCGAGTGTGCCATCTCAGTCGAAACTACTCCAGGCGACCACGATTGCGCATAACAACCGGTAATTTCGAAGCCGCGCCCCGCTAATGTGCGTGCTTTATCGGGGGATATCCTTGGACATAAATCCAATCGGTAGCTCGCGCCGGTACATGGCAGGGCAGACAATTCGCTTTGTAATTTGTCGATGTAGTCTTTAAAGGTTTGTCAGCATCGAACCACGACCAGCCCCAACCGTCGCCCCACAGAGGATTGCCAGGATGGCTGTCCTTTCTGTCCTTTACCATCACAAACCAGCCCTTCAATTTTTGAGCACGACTGACGGTGCCCGTCTTCATCGGTCCGGTAGCCGCTTGATATACCTCTTTAACCAACACCGCGCCGTCGGGAAAACGCCCATCTTTGCTATATACCGCAATCGTGCCGGGCGATGCATAAACCACGTGAATCTGAGTTGGAGGCTGGCCCTTACCATCCGCCACCGCCCAGCTACCCAGGAACTGGTAGGACGTGCGGTAATCGGCTGGCACCCGTAGATTGCCATTCGCGTCTACCACCGCTTCCAACTTCTGATTGTTGGTCGCCGTATGATTGTTATTCGCTTTGCTCATGCCCATCTGACCATAAGCAGCCACTGAGACCACCCCCAACAACCCTACGACGCTGATACCTACGATGCTTATGATTCTCATGGCTTAGATCTCCATCCACGCGAGAGGACGTCAGGCGCGCAAAATTACTTGTCCAATATGCGATAGAACTGCGTCCAAACCTCATCCTTCTTGGCGCTGGCCATATGGCAAAAGGCGCATTTATCTCTCGCCTCCACCTTGGCAGTCAGAGCCTTCGGTTCGAAATGATTGAAATCGAAGTAGCCCCACCCGCCCGTGGCCGCAAAGCGCTTGGAATCCTTGACGGTCACATCCATGCCGTTGAAGGCGCCGGGAAAATACCCTCTTCCTGAAGGCTCCGTGCGCGAGCCATCGGGATTTTCGGCGGGTCCCAAAGTGAGTTGCAACTCCTTGGCCATGATTGTTCCTTCAGGAAATACATTCGTTTTCTTATACATCGCGTATGCCCAGGGTTGGATATAGACGTTGTGAAATTCCGGAAAATTTGCCTTGCCACCGTTGAGTGCATTGGGGGTTGTCGGTGCTCCGACAAAGACCCATGTGCGCCAGATGTTATCCTTCGGAAGAAGCATTTCGCCGGATGCGGTGTACTGCGCCACATAGCGCGGCTCAGTCGGGGCTTCATTTGCAAATGATTGCGAAATCATCGCCACCAGAGCCCCAACTGCAAAGAGTGATAGGAACGCCGTAATTCTCGTCTTCCTTTTGCTCATGGCTGTCTTCTCCCGTACTCAGATAGAAAGTAATTGTCGAGTGTTGTCGATTCGGCTGCTCATGATTGGGTGGCTTTTGTCCTGATTGACTTTCCTCCCGAGACACCCACGGAATGGTCGATGTTCACCAATGAAACTTAGATGCCGCCGCGGCCAATCGGATACGGACTGAAGACTCTCCTGGAGGTCGCCGCCATTGGAGGTCTCGCAATTCGGATGCTTCAGTTCGAGTAAGGTCATTGGCGAACTGAGACGATGGTGATCGGATTGCGAATGGGGTCCGCGCTACTGGGTTCGACTTGCCGGAAGCGGATCATCCAAACATTGCGAGCGCGTCGCGAACCTGTACTTACTCTGAGCGTCGAAAGGGTCGGAGATGCTTTCCCAGGTTCGGTCTCGATCGCGAATGGCACCTTCGATGGACTTGCGGCGCCGCTGGAGATAACCGTTGCGCACTGCTGCGTATAGGTCGAGCGAAGTATCCTCGACGTCTTGGTACAGCGTCATGTTGTCCGCGCGTTGGTTAATCGTGTTCGCGGCGCTGCGACCCACGTTCGCCAGCAAAGGCGTGACAAAGTAGGAGAGCGGGTCCATGAATGAGTCGGCCGCGTAGCCGATGGCATCGCGCACGGTCAGCGGAGGCAAGAACGGCAATATCAGGTAGGGCCCGGGGTTCACACCATAAAGGCCAAGGGTCTGCCCGGTGTCCGCGTCGCTTTTCTCGAGACCCAGGCGCGAGGCGACGTCGAACAATCCGGCAAGACCAACAGTTGCGTTGAGCAGAAATCGCGCGAGCTCCTCGCCTGCTCCGGGCAGCCTTCCTTGCAGAACTTTGTTCACGAAGCGCCTCGGCATTGCCAGGTTATCAAACGCGTTGGCCAAACTCTGACGCATCGGTCTTGGCAGCACTTCCGACCAAATCTTGGCGGCGGGCTTCAGCGCATAACGATCGAGAACGTTGAAGTTGAAGGCAAACGTCTCCTCGTTGAACGACTCCCAAGGATCGTAGTCTATCCCCTGTCCCGGATCAGGTGGCCGAAGCGGATATGACAAGTCTGACGCGATCATGGCTTGCTCGTCGCGTGCGGAGCGGATTCGGGAAGCGCCGTTTTGCGCAGAGCATCCAGGCAGGCTGATACTCACTAGCAATACGGCCACGAGCACCAGCTGTGGAAACGAACGACTACGCGCGGATGGCACCGGTTGTGTTCTAGTACGTGCAGGAGACTCGACGTCATCGTTCAATGTGCAATGCTCCATCACGAACGGGCGCCGTCTCCATAGTGGAACAGACGCAATCCGATGAGAAAGGACACGAGACCATAGCTAACCAGCACGAGGAGCTCAGGTGAAACCCCAACCACGCTACGGTCACGAAGCATCACGTCCTGAATGGCGGACATCGACCATGTCGTCAGAAGTAGCCGCGCGATCGCCTGGATCGATTTAGGCAAGTCATAGAGCGGCCAGAACAGTCCACCAAATGACGCCAGCACGAATGCCACGGCCAGACCCACCGGAATCGCCTGCTCACGCGTGCGCACGAAGGCGGCGACGACGGCGGCGAAGCAGGTCATCGAAGCGACCACCGCGGTCGCGACCAGAAGGACCCCGACCGGTGAGTGGCCGAGCCTGAGACCGTAAACAAAGTGACCAAACAGTAGAAGCAGCAACAATTGAGCCGTGCCGACGACGAGGCGCGCCAGCAGCTTTCCGCCAAGCAGCGATGCTGGCGGCAATGGTGCGACGGAAAGGCGCGCGCTCGTGCCCCACACTTCCTCCTCGCGCAAGGCGAGCGACACGCTGAAGATCAGAGTGAGCAAGACGAACATCAGGCTGAAACCCGGGATGTTCTGTTCGAGCGAGGAGAAGGAGACATGGGCTCCCGTAATGCTACGTTCCCGCACCGTGAGCAATTCCTGGCTGAACGGATCGCCGAGCGACGCGGTCTCGCGATCGGCAAGCAGCATCACCACTTTGATTGCCTCAAGCTCGCGCCACTGTGCAGGATCGGTGAGCAAGTTCACGGTGGACGGCTTTTCCGCGAGGTAACGCTTGCTCAATTCGGGCGGCAGAATGAGCGCGGCGGGAGCGTCGTTGGACTCCGCGACCAGATGCCGCGCTCTCGCGAGCGAAACTGCGCGCACATCAAGATGCTCGCGAAAGGCGCGGATCAGCGCGGTCGCAACGGGCCCCTGATCCTCGTTGACAACGGGAAACAGAATGCTCTTGGTGCCCTCGTCAGATTGGGTAGCGGCGGCCACGACCATTATCACGACGATCGGGACGACCAGAAGCGCCACGAGTCCGAAGCGGTCGCGGGCAATGAGCCGGAGATCTTTCAGCATCACGAGAAGTGTCTTCACGGCTATGCCTCCCCGCCGCTTTTGCCGTACTTGCGTCGCATTAGCGTGAGCAGGTCGTCGACGCTCATCCGTGAAAGGAGATCGTTGAGCTGGCTGCCCAGGTTTGCGGTCAGACTCACGTCTTCGACCGTGATCGCGGTTCCTAGCCAGGTATCACCGGCTGGTCTCAGACGGTAACTGATGTCGAACTGATCGCGTGGGGTGATGATCTTGGTATCGACGATCGCCCCGGTGCCGGTGAGCCGTTCGCCCGCGTAGACGAATTCCGGATTCTCGAAGAGCAGAAGTTTCTGAACATAGGTCCGCTGAAGCAACACGCGGAACAGGCGGAGGAACTCCTTCTGCTGCGCGGGCGTGAAGCTTGACCAACGCTGTCCGAGCGCCTCCTGACCCATCGCGTCGGTGTCGAGAAAATCGTTGAATAGGGTCGATAGGGCAGCTAGCTTCTCATTGTGAGACTGGCTGCCTGCGACGATCGCGCGCGCCTGCCCGAGAATCGTGCGTGTGTACACGAGTGGGCTCATAGCCTTAGCCGCGGCGGCCAAAAGGAGCCAGACTGCCAGAGCGACCGGCAGGGTGCGCATCAAACGCGAAGCTCCTTGCCGGTGAGGTGAAGAAAGAGATTCTCTAGACCGATCGGCGCTATCTTGAGCCGCACGTTGCGGTCAGAGCGACTAATAATCTTTTGCAGCGGCCCGAGAAGATCTGCCCCGCGCTTGACGAACAGCCGCAGCACGCCATCGACGTGCTCAACGCGCCAGACTCCATCCAAAACCTGGATCGCGCCGAGATCGATTCTGGATGGCAGCCCGCTCAGCTCGATAATCTCCGAAAACACATGGTTGGTGAGGAGTGCGGCAAGGGTACCGACGGCGACAAGCTTTCCGTCGGTCATGATTCCCAGGCGGTCGCACAATCCTTCAGCCTCGTCCATATAGTGCGTCGTGTACAAGACAGCGTCGCCATTGTCGCGCAGACGGCGTATAATTTTCAGGATCTGCTCCCGTGATTGCGGATCGACGCCGACAGTAGGCTCATCCAGCAGGATGAGTTTTGGCCGATGCACCAGCGCGACCGCAAGATTCAGACGGCGCTTCATGCCGCCAGACAACGTCGTGACGAGGTCATTGCCGCGGCCTTCCAGGCCGACGAAGTTGAGCAGCTCTTCAATTCGGCTTGCGAGCTCGGACCGCCCGACACCATATATGCGTCCGAAGAAGCGGAGATTTTCGGCCACGGTCAACATTGGGTATATTGCGAGTTCCTGAGGCGCGACGCCGATCATCGCCCGAACCGCTCGCTGTTCCTTAGTGATGCGGCGCCCGAACAGGTACGCATCGCCGCCCGACGGACGCCGGTCGGTGGCGAGCATTGAAATCAACGTCGTCTTGCCCGCGCCGTTGAGACCTAGCAATCCGAAAACTTCGCCCTGGCGAATGTCGAAAGTAACATCCGTCACGGCGTCGATAGCGCCGTAGCGCTTGCTCAATCCATCGACTCGCAACGCGACCTTCGAGAGCTTGCGCCCTACCGGCGTGGCCACTTCCCGCAGTGGCAGGCAGTGGCCGCTGGCAGATTCGACTTCACATTCTGGCCCCTCCGATGGTGCGTGCTCATACAATGATGGTTTGCTCAACTCTCGCATATCGCAGAAAGCACCACTCTTAGATGCCGAACAGATTGGTCCGGGTACGTCCGTACTCGCCGAGCCCTCTCCGAGCGAGAACATTAGTTCAAAACAAACTTCGGATCGGGACTCCTGATCTTCCCTCTGCTTACAATTGCTAACCATGGCTTTGACGGCGGCCGCTGGGGGGAGCAACGGCCGCCGTCTCGCCAAGGGCAACCTTACTTTGGCTGCCCACGATCGTCGAATTCGCTCGTGTCAATATTGCACTCAGGAAGCCTCTTGAGCGGCGTCAGAGTCTCGTACTCGAAGTACTCAGTTAGACGACTCGAGCGCCTGAATGGTTACTCGCGCCATAACGAAACTGCGATCAGGGTCTGGCGAGAATCGGGCTACTCGGTCCGACATGCAGCGATGTGTACTTAGGAAGCTCAACCTTTGGAGCGAATGCTGCGAGCAGAGCCGCTCGCATTGATATTCGAGTAATTTCTGCGTCCCCCGAAGAAGGAACGGTGCGAAAAAGACGGCGCTTCTCGTCGTGCGCCGTACTACGGCGTCATTTCTGCCAGCAGAGTCTGATACGACCCGCATAGCCCCGACTTCCGTGACTCGGAAGTCGACGCGACCTTGGGTTAGCCGGAAGTACTGCGTGTTCGATGGTGAGCGTCCAGAATTCTGTTGACCAACCGTTCCGGGATCTCTTCCGACGAATCTTCACGGTTGTCTTCGGTTGACGCTCCGAACGCCAGTTTCGACGCCTTGATAGTCTTTTTGTATCCCTCGAAGTATGAGGAGCATTGCTCACACCACAAATCGTGTTGGTCGAATCGGGCGGCCTGGCCGGCGTTCAAGTCACCGTCGAGCCGTCTCCCGATCAGCCTGACGAAATCACGGCAACGCATTTACTATCTCGGCCATAGGCGTTAATTGACCGTCGCACGCCTTGGCGAAAGATTCAATTGATCAACAAACCATCGAGCGTCAGGTCCGCAACGAAGACAGCGCATAGCTCGACTGGAATCAAACGATGCTTGTAGGCGGTCGTCAGGCTTCGCACCACGAGCCTTGTTTTTGAGGCTGATGGCTGGCTAAAGTAACCAGCTCGACGAATGACGGGAAAAGAAGCAGCATGATTCGTTCAACGACGTAACGCAGGCCATCGTAGGCTTCATGTTTTCTAATTCAGTGTCGATTAAGTGCCGGTCCCCGCTTTTTAATATTATTCCTAGGCGCGAAGCGCTAGTCAGTCAGCCGCGCGGTGAATCGCTGTACGACGAACGCTGCAGCGAATGAGCAGCGAAAGCCGGAGATGGAGGCTCGACGAATCACTACAGGTGTCAGTCAGACTCGTCTCGGGCCTCTACCGGAAGGAGCGCAACTTCGACGTTACGGCAAGCCCACGGGAGGCGAGCAAAGCAGCAGGCAGCATAGGCAAGGCGCATGATCTCTTATCTCGGAAAGCTGACGAGCAGAATGAGGGTCCAGGCAAGGGCGACGATCAGAAGTTCCTGCCAAGTGACAGAGTCCGAGTCCTTTACTGTCTTTTCCATCTAAAGGCCCCCTTCAACGAAGAGCTGGGCCTCCACCGCCCTTAGCGATTCGCCTAACGACCAAACTGACGCACCCAACAGCACAATGTCCTTGAGCAGAAATTGACCAGGGAGCGCAGACAAGGCTGGGAAACCACCCAGGCTTGGTTCCCATCCGGGTGTAGAAAAGAGGAAGGAAAGGGTCGTCAAAAAGAGTCCAATCGCGAGGAAACTTCCGATGGCCGAGGCCTTGGGTGATACGGATCGCAGCGCGATAAGTGCGGCCGTTCCTATTTCGATGAAGCCGAGCATGGTCGAGAAGGAGCGAACGCTGAGAAAATTGTACGTCCAATCCAGCAGAGGGCTGTGAGCAACGAGCGGTTGAATGCCCATCGCTTCGTACGCCGTGAACTTCATCGCCCCGATCCATCCCACCACGACCACCAACCCCCATCGCAATATTTCTTTGCCCACATCTTCGAGGGTGACGTCCTGTTCAACAGCTGCTTCTGCGCTCATTATTCCTGGGGAAATTGAACTCACTGTGATTTCCTTCTCAAGTAGTTCGTGCCATGAGCGTCTGATGCCGGCAATTCTCAACCGGATTCAGGCCCGTCTTTCACTTGATCTCAGAACCACTGGCATCACAGCATCATCTGATCGTTCGTAGCTCAGCATTCTGGTCACAATATTGCACGAGAGGTGCTTCTTATCATGACTATGATCGTTCAAGTCACGATTCTTGCGAATCACGACGCTCGCTCTCATATGAGTCTTCTTAATGGACATCTTCCACCTTCGACCGTCGACGTATTTCTGTTAGATGCCCCATTTGGCCACAGGATTCGCCCTCAATTGAAGCATTGCTGCATTTTATATGAGCGATCTGCAGTGATGACGTTAGCGCATGACTGCTTTGGCGATCTCTTTCAGCGCTTTGTGGAGCTTGGCGCGATGCCGGACGGTTTGTCGCTACTCGATGAGCTTTCACGCTCGATCAATGTTTTGAGCGCCTGACGAGCACGATGGAGGCGAGCCTTTGCCGTCGTGATACTGATGCTGAACAGTTCCGCCGCTTCACTAGTGTTCAGCTCTTCGATATCACGTGCGAGCAAGATTGCGCGGTGCTGCACGGGTAAGCGCTCGATGCACGCGCGAACCATCGCGCGCGTCTGACTCGATTCAATCAAGGCTTCACTCATACCGGGCGAAAGCCCGCTGGCATCGGCCCATTCCCCGGTCTCTTCGAAGCGGGGCAAGAGATGATCAATCGATTCTTCCGGGTTGCGGCGCTTCCGGCGCAGCCGCCCCAATGAGATGTTAACCACAATGCGATGTAGCCACGTCGAGACCATGGAATTGCCCTCAAATCGATCTATCGCGCGGTACGCCGCCAAGAGCGCCTCTTGCGTGGCATCCTGTGCATCCGCATCGTTACCGAGCAGGCGAGTCGCAGTCGCCAACATCCGACTCCCATATAACCGTACCATTCTCTCGAACGCCTCGGCGTCACCTGTACGCAGTCGCGCAATCAGGTCGGCGTCAGTATCAGCAGCTGAGCTTTGGCCCTCCGGGGAGGCCACCTGGGACCGCAACAACTCCTGCAGAAACCCAGAACAATCTATGAGTTCCAGACCCTGTTCCCGCAATGCGCGCAGGCACTCCAGGCCGGCCCGGTCGACGAACGAGACTCCCGCGAGGATTAACTCAACCGATCGACCGGACTCCAAATGCTCCGTACAGGCAGCGTGAACCTGACACGCGGTTCCGTTTACGATTTGGCCTTCAACACTGATTCGCGCGGCCTGCGCGTTGTTTAGCGATATGGTGATGCGAATCATAATCGGACCCCTCCAATAGTGCGTGTCGTATAGGATCGCTCTGCAGGCATCACGCAGGCGGCGTACAGTTTAGAAACGTTCGACACGCCTAGTGGCTCGTCGCGCAGGACCAGTCGGGCCGATGCACCTACGCCATTCAGCAAGGTCTGTGCCGTGCGGCTTTCTGCGTAGCCAGGCGCTTTTATTGAGCCCAACTTTAAAAGCGAGGTAACAGGGTTGCACGTGTTAACCGCTACAGGTGTGTCATTCGACTTCTGGCGTCGTTGGAGGTAACCGTTTCGCAGCGCAGGGTAGAGATCGAATGAAGTGTCCTCTAGGTCGCTGTACTCAGTCATGTTGGTCGCGCGTTGATTGATCGTGTATCCCGTGCTGCGACCCAAGTCCGCAAATATGGGCGCGACGAAGTAGGAAAACGGGTCCATGAACGAGTCGGCGGCGTGGCCGATGGCATCGCGCACGGTCAGCGGCGCCAAGTTCCGCAATACGAGGTACCTATTCGGCAAGTTTCTCGATACCGACGCGATGGGACGCGAGGCCTCCGGACGAAATTGGTCGAGCTTCACGCGGATTCACCCACTTCATTTCGCGTACCCGATGAGAGCGAGACGATGGACTACGACCCCTGAGAGCCGTTCAACGCGCAGACGTACTCATTCGACTTCAATGTGCTCGATCGCGACGCGATCAAGCCTGCCGCCAAGATCCGATGTGAAGCGCTGCCAGAAGCGACTGAGAGGGCGGCAGACTTTTCGTTGTGAGTCTGATCGCCAGCTACTATCGTGCGCGCATGCTCAAGAATCGTACGAGCGGAGTCGCGGCCTTCGCGGGCGCAACCAGCACAAGCCAGATCAAGAGGACGATCAGCACGCTTCGCTTTTTCGCGAACCTCTCTGATGGTCAACTAGAGGAAGAAATTGTCGAGACCAATCGGCGCAATTCAGAGGCGAGCGGTTCTGTCACGGCTGATGATCTTGTGCAGCGGTTCTCGCAAGGTCCACTCCTCTCACGTCGTAAACGCCACCGAAGAAACGGAGATTCTCCGCCCGCTCAGCATTGGGTAAAGTACGATTTCCTAGGGCGCTACGCCTATCATCTGGCGAACCTCTTGCCGCTCGCCGCGAATACTGTGGCTCAATAGCAGCGTGTCGCCGGCCGACGGACGCTGCTCGGAGGCAAGGATTGAAATCGAGGTGGTCTTGCTGGCGCCGTTAAGCCCGAGCAGGCGAAGACTTTCGCCATGGCGCGTATCGAAGTTCAGCCCTGCCAAGGCTTCCAATCGCGCTGTGACGCTGTTGAGTGATCGACGCGCAATGCTACTTCTGCTTGGTGACTCGTCCCTTCGATCGGGGTCAGGCGGCGGTCGTTGGGCGAATCTATTCCGCGCTTTCGCCGTGAGGATGAGCACAGTACGTGCTCGGTTAGTGCTCAATTGACGCGAGTTTTCGGTTGCAACGTGGGCAGCCATGCACACAACACGTTGCATGCCAAGCCCCGGATGCAACAAGGCTCGCGAAAAGACCGAGATCTTTCTAAGAACGGCGAACAACGACCTGATTACGAACGATCGCGAGACCACGATTCGTCGTTGGCTGTGTACGAAACTCGTGGTTGGCCGGGGGCTTGAGTGCGATGAGTGCGTTGCTGCCTGAAAACGACACGAACTGGCTAAACGGGTCCCGGCGGCACCGAATCCTCGATACGTCGTCGGATGCCGCTTTCGGCCACATCGCGCTGGCGATGGATCAGATTGAGCTGCGATTATTTGCGAGGCAGGTCGCCGGACTAAAATGGGTCGAGCGTGCGATCAATTTAGTCTCTCGACCGGCAACCGTAGCAGCCCGGAAAGATTTGCACCGGCCGCAAAGGGCTGCAACGCTGCGGCGACGTCAGCCGGCGTGCCAAAGCGATCCTTGCGGTCCTTGGCCAGCATTCTTTGTATGATGGCGGCCAATTGCACGGGTACATCGGCTCGGCATTGTTGAATTGGCGTTATCGGCTCCAAAGCATGCGCCCTGATTTTCATCAGGACGGATCCAAAGGCCGCAAATGGCGCTTGCCCCGTCAAGAGCTCGTACAACGTACAGCCCAGACTGTAGATATCAGCACGGATATCAACCGAGTGACTATCTTCACACTGTTCCGGCGCTATATAATCGAACGTACCCAAGGTCTGGAGATTGGTAATAATGCTTCCGTCCTGCGCCGGCCCCGGTTCAACGCGCGCGAGGCCCAAATCGATTAGCTTCACCGTCCCACTCGGCGTCAAAAGCAGGTTGGAAGGCTTGACGTCCCGATGAACGAGTCCATGCTCATGAATGTGTTGAAGAGCCAACCGCCGCTTGCCGAATCATCTCGCAGGCTTCCACCAACGGCAACGTCCCCAGTTCCTTGACCAACGTCGCGAAACTCATTCCGTCGACAAACTCCATTACAAAATACTGAAGTCCGCCAGACTCTCCGGCATCATATGCCGCTACCAGATTTGGATGCGTTAACTGCGCCAGCAGGAACCGCTCGCGTTGAAACCGGGCGAGGATTCCGGCTTCCGCCGCGAGGTCGACTGCGATCACTTTGATCGCGACGAGGCGCTGCAGGACGATTTGGCGGGCTTTGTACACTATGCCCATGCCGCCGCGGCCAAGTTCACCCAAAATCTCGTATCCGGACGGAGGCGTCCACTGGATCGTACTCGATAAGCTGACGGTTGCTTTCCGGCTGGTGCTTTTTCCGCGGAGATGGCCGTCTCCAGAGCATCCCTGAGACTGAGCTGAACTTGTAATTGCTCGACCAGCTCGGGGAAGCGGTCGCGATATTCGTCCGACTGTGGGCGCCTCGCCGATCTCCCGCCGCACCAGAAACTCGTTATAGAGGATATCGACCGCGTACTCAGAGCTGGACTGCGAGGAGCGGAATAAATCCAGATAATATTCGGTCTCGGGACGCTCACCGCGCAACCACCGTTCTCGTTGATCAACGCACAGTATTTGCGAAAGTTGCTCGGGGGTAATCTGGCCTGCCCAGGCCAGGAACGTGCTGAGGTCCGGCCGTTCTGCTTGACGCCACATGGCGGAAAATTGTGCCGATAGGCTGTGTTTCGACTCCTGTCCGTCAACCGAATCAGCATCTGAGGCAGCAGGTCGTTCGGCCGTGACGAGAACCGGAGGGCGCGACCGAGGAAGCATCGGTTGCTATTAACTTGATCTGAATCGCGCAGAAAGGATCCCCGGCTTCCATGCAGGCCTGATCGTTGATTGAAACCTCTTCTTGATAGTGCCTAGCAATACCGCGAACGATTCCTTTGGCGATATGACATAATTTGCGTGGCGATGCGTACACGAGTTGCACTTCATCTTCGGAATAACGCGCGCATTTGAGCACAGGCGGCTTAGCCACCGGATTCCTGCGGCGAACCACAGCATGGATAAGCTCCTCGGCGTTCATCACTAGGTCGAGGGTCTTCCATTCGGGCCGCACCAACCCGGGATGCATCGCGAGCAGATCGGGAGCCAGGGCCTCACCGAATTCTTCAAGAAAGTCCGCCAAGGGCAGTCCGGCGAGTTGGCTAGCGGCCGCCATCAGCGCCATAGCCTCGCTGTCGGGATATTCCGCCACTGGTGAATAGGCTTTGGCCGGGAGATTGGCGAGGGTGATGACCCGGCTCCAGCTCGAAGCTCCCAGGCGCCTCTCCATGTGTCCCTGTAGGAGGAAGAAAATCACGCCCAACATGCGAAGGATGCCTCGCGGGTTTGGTTATTGTCGTGAAATGAAGCTCTCCTGGAAATTCATGCAGCCCCATCGCTGCATCGCGCTGCGTCCCGGCAGAGTTCGTCGCAATCGAACCGGCCGGCGCATAAGGTCAAGCGCGCTAACACTAATCGAGCTCCAATTTATGGACGAGGTCGTCGATCGCCCGCGCCAGTTGTTTACGCCGCGCGTCCGCGCTGCCACCTACCGCGCGGGCGACTTCGTCCCAGCTTAAACCTTGGCAACGCAGGTTCACGAGTTGACGTTCCTCGTTGCCAAGACGTTCCCGCACCTGCTGAAGGAGTTCCTTGCCCTGCAGCACTCGGCTTGGTGATGGCTCCTGGCTCACCAACGCCAAATTCTCCACGCCATGCACGGTACGACGACTGTCCCGGCGCTGGCGATGTTCACTCCGTAATCTTTCCGCAACCTTGTTGCGGGTCATTGTAACCAGCAGCCTGACAAAATCCCCCGGCTCCTTGAGGTCGTACTGGCGGGCGGCCACTCGCACGAAGAAATTACTCAGAACCGATTGGGAAATGTCCATGGAATCCAACTCGAGACGGGCACGGCTATCGCGCAGGCGGAACCGGAGTTCCCGCCGGATGGCGGGCTCGAACTCCTTTACCACTTGGGCGGCCGCTTCTTCATCGCCGCCGTTGAGCCTATCGATGAGTTCGGTAAATGACGGTCCCTGCTTCATAGGGCCCCATCCATTCAATTCCCCAAATTGCGGCCGGAATGTTCCTGCTGTTCTGCGGAATAGAACACAACGAATATTATCTCAGCACTGCGGTTGATTGCCAGGGTCTTGACTTCAGACGCGCGCGCGGAGAAAAGCGGAGATTTTTTGGCTTTTTGTCCGTTCTCCCAACAAACGGCATTAAAGGGGATGGTGGGCCGAGCACGACGCGCAAGGTTCGCGGATTATGGAGCGAGGCCGGTCAATCTGTCGGCAGCTTGTCGCACTTAGCTGTTTACCGGCGCCCGTCTGGCACAGAAGGGTGGTCCGGCGGAGGAATTTTCACATGTGCAAACGACAAGTCTATGAAAACCTATCAACACCATGGCCGGTGCTCGATTCTGCGATGACTTCAGTTGCTTGCCCCGCCGAGGTTGCTCGGTACCAATCGCAAGCCGGCCCTTTGAATCTCGAGAAGCTAACGCCGTTCAGCGGACCAGACGAAGGGGACACTAAGTCGCTTGCTCTAGAAGCTGGCGAGGCCGATTCCTCAGATAGCGAGCAGCGCCGGCCGAACGAGCGGTTGGCCCAAAGCGAGAAACGCTTTCGCGATCTCTTCGAGGAGGCGCCAATCGCGTACCTGTATGAGGGCATTGATTCCCATTGGATACACGCGAACCGCGCCGCGATGAGGATCCTCGGCGTCAAGCCCGAGGAGGTCGCAGGGATATTCGGAAATTCGCTCATCCCCGATACTCCGGACGCTCAACGCCTTCTACGCGACGCGCACGAGTCGATGCGACGTGGGACCGATACGAGGTGGGGTGTACTCGAACTGCGCCGCAGGGACGACGGGCGGCCGCTATGGGTCGAGTGGTGGTCCAGGCCGGAGCCCGGCGGTAAGTACACGCGCTCCATGTTCATCGACATTACGGACCGGGTGCTGATGGAGCAGGAAAAGGCGCGGCTCGAAACCCAGAACGCGTATACGCTCGACGAAATCCGCGAACAGAACTTTGGCGACTTCATCGGGGAGAGCTCCGGTATGCGCAAAGTGATGCGGCAGATTCAGCTCGTGGCGCCAACCGATGCCACGGTGCTGATCACCGGAGAAAGCGGTACGGGCAAAGAACTGGTTGCCCAAGCCATCCACGAACATAGTGCGCGCAATGGCCGGCCCCTAGTCAAATTGAATTGCAGCGCGGTGCCCGAAAGTCTCTTCGAGAGCGAATTCTTTGGGCACGTGAGAGGTGCGTTTACGGGTGCCCTCAAAGACAAGCCTGGTCATTTCGAACGCGCCGACGGCGGCACCTTGTTCCTCGACGAAATAGGCGAAGTGCCGCTTGCGATGCAGGCGAAGCTGCTGCGCGTTTTGCAGGAGCGGGAGCTCGAACGCATCGGCGACACGCGCACCCGCAAGGTCAGTGTTCGCGTCATCGCGGCTACCAATCGCGACTTGACAAAGGAGCTTGATGAGGGCCGCTTCCGCCAGGATCTCTTCTATCGTTTGCGGGTTTTTCCGATCGAAGTCCCGCCGTTGCGTGGGCGCCTCGAGGACATCGCGCCACTCGCCGCACATTTCATCAAGCAAAGCGCGCGGCGGATGAATCGTCCTGAGCCGCGAATCACCGAAGCGGCACTCACTCAACTCACCTCCTACGATTGGCCTGGCAACGTGCGGCAACTTCAGAACGTCATCGAGCGCAGCATCATCCTGTGGAAAGAAGATCCACTTATTTTTGATGTCCCCGCCGCGCGGACAACCGCGAATTCTGGCGAATATGCCAAGCCGCCCGCAAAGCAAGCGCTGCTCACGCGCGAGGAGTTGAAACGTCAGGAACGCGACGCGATTGCCTCCGCCCTTAAGCAAACGAACGGCAAGGTCTACGGACCAGGCGGGGCGGCAGAATTGCTCGACATCAAGCCGACGACACTGGCGTCGCGCATCGCGGCCCTAGGTCTGAATCGCAGGACGTTGAACTCAACTCATGAGCTCGCTTCGCAGCAACAACCCTCTCTATCCGAACGGTCGTCCTCCAAATTTCGCTCTGACACTCGAGACGGAGAGCAGCCTCAACCCAAGTAGGAGGAAAGCGATGCGGATAGGAAGCCCCATAGTTATAAAAGAGGCCGCGGAGCTCACAGACAAGGACCGCCAATGCGCTTGGGACGATTTCCTCTCTGGTAGGACAGGGCCGAACATCGCGCCGTTCATCCTTGATTCGTGGCAGCGAAGTCGTGACAAATTCCATATAGATCCGGCGCTCAAGCAAAGCCCGACAATTCTGAGCGAGGAAGAATCCCGCACACGAAGAGAACGCTTGGAACCGTTGCGGCTGGGCCTGCCATTCCTGGAACAGATCACAGAGGGGTTGCGTAATACAGAGAACGTGGTCGCGCTATGCGACGCCGAGGGCTACGTGCTTTCCACTATCGGGCACTGGCGGGTCATCGAAAAGTTGGACGAGATAAATTTCCGCACTGGCGGTAACTGGGGGGAGCAGGCTGCCGGTACGAACGGGGTCGGCACGGCGCTGGCCAAGAAGTGCGCTATCCAGATTGTCGGAGCCGAGCACTATGTTCAGGCTTGGCAGCGAACTGTCTGCACCGCCGCTCCGATTCGGGATCCTTTGAGTGACGAAATCATCGCTGTGATCAATTTCGCGAGTTTTAAGGAAGGTGTCCACCCACACACGTTGCTGGCCGTGTATTCGACCGCGACGCTCATCGAACAACGGCTAATGCTCGAATTCTCGCTCGAAGAGAAGGTGCTTAGCGACGCTTTATTCGAACGAGCTAGCCGCCTTCCGGCTGACGCGATTCTGGCTATCGACCGTCGCGGCCGGGTTGTCCGGTTGACTGCAGCGGCCGAGCGGTTGCTCGCCAAGTGCTCTGGTTCGGGCGGCCAATCCCTGTTCAACGACCTCAAGCCGACTATGAGGGCGGCGTTGAAGCACTGTGACGAACATTCCGAGGATTATGAGCAAGTTTTCAACTCGCAGGCGTTATCACGGCCGCTCCGAGTGGTAACGTCTCCGGTTTTCCGAAATCGCAACCTGATTGGTGCAATCCTCGTCTTGCCGCTCGGCAACCCGGCGCAGACCCGAACCTACCGCAGCGACACAGTAGCTGACCTTCGCGCGATCAGAAATCCAAGCGATGCGCGCTACATTTTCGACGATATTGTAGCCTCATCGCCACGTATGGCAGATGCGATCGCACTCGCCCAAACAGTTGCGACAAGCGATCTGCCGGTACTTGTGACCGGTGAGTCAGGTACCGGTAAGGAGATGCTTGCACAATCGATCCACAATGCGAGCAAGCGCTCAACCGCCCCCTTCATAGCGGTTAACTGTGGGGCAATTCCCGAGGGACTCGTTGACGCCGAATTCTTCGGCTACGAGGATGGCGCATTCACTGGCGCCCGTCGAGGAGGTAATGCCGGCAGATTCGAGCAGGCTCATCGCGGAACAATATTCCTGGACGAAGTGAGCGAGCTTTCACCACGCGCCCAAGCGGCGCTGCTACGGGTGCTACAGGAGAAGGAAGTACTCCGCGTCGGTGCGGGCACGCCCCGACGAGTCGATGTGCGCGTGATCGCTGCGACAAACTGTGAACTGCCCGCCGAGGTTAGGGCTGGTCGCTTTCGTTCTGATTTATTCTATCGTCTCAACGGGATGGTGATCAGGCTTCCAGCCCTTCGCGAGCGGCCCGACGACCTTCCGATCCTGGCCAGCCGTTTTCTCGACGAACTACCCGGGCAGGTGCGTTTCCTGAGCGAGAGCGCCGTCAAAACTCTTACAGCTTATCCGTGGCCAGGTAACGTGCGGGAACTGCGCAACGCGATCAATAGGGCGGCGATAATGGCGCGTAGTCGTATCATCGGGGCAGAACATCTGCCGGATGAAATGCGCGCTCTGGCTAAGGGCTCTGGAGCGGTCAGCGTCGGAGAGAGCGACACGTCGGAGCGCGCTCGCATTGTTTCGGTGCTCGGCGAATGCCTGGGTAACGTGGCTGAGGCGGCCCGCCGGATCGGTGTTTCGCGGGTGACGCTTCATCGCAAGATCCGCAAATGGTCTCTCTCTCGTCTGGAGGTCCTATCGGCCGCTAACAGTCGGGATCCGCGACCCTGAGGCGAGATGCCGCGGCTCGAATGGAGGCGTTGTTCAGAATGTGGCGGACATACGCTCATAAAGAAGAGCATTGATATCGACGGCGAGTTATCGAGGCGCGGCTGATGGCATCCGGGAGGTACGGCAGTATCTGGACCATCCTCCTCCTATCCCGAGTCGCCAGCCGAATCGCTCGAGTCACGGGCACCTAGGCGCTTCTTAAGGACATGCGTCGCACATTCGGGGCGAGTTGGTTCGCCCGTCAGCTTGCGCGAGGTTGTCAATCGTCAACCGATTCTACTTGTAGGTGTAGGTACGTCGGGTGCAGGCCTCGATGCTTAGCCGTGCTCGTGCGGCCACCACACACCTTTAATCCTTCCCCGTCGAAAATTGCCCGCCAAGATATCCCATCGTCGGCGCTCAAAGGGGAGATCGTCGTCGTCTGATCCATCGTAAAAAGGTGAATTGGGATCTGAAAGATCTCTTGACGTACGGAATTCCATAACTTGAAACGGTATACCCAGTGCGAGCATAGTGCCTCCGCACGATCGGGAGAGCTCACACCGCGCTGGCGCGCTTTTTCTTTGGACTCGATTTATCAGCCGGCCGTGCGAATCCGTTTCATACAAAATGCCGCTCAGTTGCGCGATGGTCGTATCGTCAACCAGGCCATCTATCTCGTCGCGCTCCAGCAGATCCGCCAGTCGCTGTTACATTTCGCTTTCTAATTGCGATTCTCCGGGAAGTACCGAGACTGACGGACTGATTGGCGGATGGTTCAGTCCGACGCGAACTGCTCTCCGCCGTTGAAGCGCGGCTAATATGCACAGTAGGTCCTTTCCGGCATTCTTGGTTGCCTCCATGGGGCGGTTGATCCTCGCTGCATGGAGAGCCTTTGGCATGGCTTGCGTCGTCAGAGTAATATTAGAAATGCTAATATGTGGGACCAAATAAACGGCGAATAACCGGGACGGCGAAAATGAGAGGGCGAAGTCATGAGCTCTTAGTTGCCCTGAAGCGCCGGGTGCGCTCTGTCTGAGAGCATTTAGATGAGCAGTAGTTTTGCCGCACATCGTCGCGCACGAAGATTCGCCTGCAGTCCTCCCGATGGCAGCGAGCGAGCCAGCGCTGTTGACGTTCTATAAGGTCTCCCGCGACGAGCAGGAAAACGGTTGAAAGCGCGCGCGGTGACCGCGGCTGCCAAGTGGTGCGGGCACGGTAGGGTTCATCGGGTTCAATATCGCGGACCCTCGTTCGACGCACCAGGATCCGATCGAGCCGCTCCCTGACTTCGACCTTCCATTGTTCACCGTCGACGACCCGAGCAAGGCCGTCGCTCACCTGCCGCGCAAGGTCTACCAGATCCGCCGGGCGAAGCCGCGGCATGCTCGCTGCGTAGAACGCAGCTCCGTTCTGAAATATCAGAAACGAGACCACTTCGGTCGTGTTGGGAGGCGCAGTCGCGGCCTTACCTGGCGGCGCCGCGAAGTGCGCCACCAACCATCTAAGCCGCGCCTTCTGCGAGCTGCCCAGGTGCCTCCCCATCTCTCGCGCCTTGGTCGCCCACCAATGGCGCTGAGTGGGTAACGGTATCCTGTCCGACATCGTTGACAAAGGATACAGAGGCCTCGCGGGTCCCGCAATTCTTTGTCAATCTGTTTTCGGTGAATTCTCGCGAATGTCGTTCGGCCGGATGTTCTCAACTCAGTGCTGATTGGAGCGAGGTGGTGGGATATGCCGCGTCGCAACCCTGACGGGACATTTCGTAATAACAATAGGCCCTTTAGAGTGTCGAACTCAACTTTGATCGCTCGTTGGATTGAGGCCGAGGCTCTTCGTTTGAAACAGCTCGGGCTGCCCTTCGCGGCGATCGCGCGCCAGATTACAGCTGTCGGTCGTGGCGAACAGCTTCCGATGACGCCATTGCCCAGGGGCGTCATATTCCCAACCGGTTATAAGCTTTCCATTGCGGCGTGTCACAAAGCGTTTCAACGAGGGCTGAACCGGGAGCCTCGACTCGCGGTCGACAAATTGCGTCGACTTCAGACGCAGCGCTGTGAGGAAATGCTCTTGGCGCTTCAACCTGCCATTCAGAAAGGAGATCCAAAATCTATAGTCTCGGCGGTCCGTGTACTTGAACATCAGGCCGGAATTAATGGTCTAAAATCAACACAAATTTCCAACTTTCCTATTGTGGAGCCGGCCGAAAAACCGAAACCGCTGCCTGCCGGATTCGAAAATATGTTAGCGGCCGCGGTCGGAATAATGATCGAACATGGATGCATGCCGCCCGGTTATACAATTCTGCCGGCCACGCCGGCCATAGAAACTACGGCGGTTACTCTAACAGGTACCCAACCACTAACTGAACATTCTCAGAGGAACGAATCACTGAGCACAAGACAGGGAGAAGATGAGACACGAGGGAAGGAGGTGAAGAATAAGTAGCCAGTTTACCGCGCTTCAATCAAGTCAGAATTAATAAGGACGCGTTCGGTTTTGAATAATGAGGGAACAATTGAGATGGCGGAATCAGAAACGGATCAACATGATGACCATCAATCTGGAACAAAGGAGGCAACGACACATCGATCAGCGACCGTCGCTCCGATCCAGGTACGGGACCGGATTAGAGAGCTGCGGCGGGTGCGAGCGAGGGATCTGATACCCAACCCGAAGAATTGGAGGCGCCATCCGCAATCACAGATCGTGGCACTGCGCGGGCTCTTGAACCAGGTCGGTTATGCCGACGCGCTAATCGCCCGCGAGCTGCCGAATGGAGAATTGCAATTGATCGACGGCCATGCTCGGGCGCTAACCACACCAGATGCGCTAGCCCCAGTTCTGGTTGTCGACCTCGATGAAGAAGAGGCGAACCTGGTCTTGGCGACGCTCGATCCGTTGGCCGGCATGGCGCGAGCGGACCCGCAGGCGCTCGAGGCGCTGCTCCAAAAAGTGCGAAGCGGGAGCGCGGCGGTCCAGGCGTTGCTGGAGAACGTGGCCGGTCCGCGATTGTGGTCAGCTCTCTATCCAACGCAAACCGACGAGGCCGAGGTCACCGCCGAGCGCGCCGACGAGCTCAGGGCTAAATGGAGGACGCAACTCGGCCAGCTCTGGCACATCGACCGCCACCGCCTGGTCTGCGGCGATGCCCGCGACGAAGCTCTCATCGAGCGCTTGTGGGTCGATGGTGGACTCTGCCGAATGATCTGGACAGATCCTCCATACGGGGTCAGCTACGGAGCGAAGACCGACTGGGTAAACCAACACGGCGGTGGTCCCGGGCGACGCCCCGTCGAGAACGATTCGCTGGCACCGGCCGAACTTCAGAAGTTGTTTGCCGCCGCTCTTGCGCTGGCCCGCAAGCACACGATCCCCGGGGCCGCAATTTACGCGACCGTGCCCAGCGTTTTCCTCAAACACTTTATTCAAGGCCTCGAGGACGGTGGTTTCGCTTATCGGCATTGCCTGGTTTGGCTGAAACAAACATTCGTGTTGGGGCGAAGCGACTATCACTACCGCCACGAACCGATCCTTTATGGCTGGCTCGAAAACGGTCCGCATTTCTTTGCGGGCGGTCGTACCCAAGACTCTGTTTTTCAGATCGAGCGACCGCTGGTCAGCGTCATGCACCCTACCACCAAACCAGTGGAGTTAATCGCCCGCATGGTGGTCAACAGCAGTCAGCCCGGTGAGCTCATCTATGATCCCTTCTTGGGCAGCGGTTCGACCATTGTCGCCGCGCACCAACTCGGCCGTATCGGCTATGGCTGCGAGCTGGATCCCGCCTACCTGGCAGTTGCACTCGAACGGCTGTCGCAGCATGGTCTGAGCCCGGAGCTGGTCGAAGGATGACGTCAAGTCCAGCTAGGTGCGAGCAGATAATAGTGTAGCCGGGCGAATGCACAACGAGGCAGAACGATTGATGATCAGGCGATAATGGATATCTATTCAAAGGTTCACTCTAAACTGCCCAACAATTTCTGCCGGGGTTGAGGCGGTGCGCGGCAGGGAAGGGGGCGAGGCACGAAGCCGGAGCAGGAGACGGTGCGGGACTTCTACCGGGCGGCGAACTTTCTGCCCCTAGTCACTGGGCCGAGGTTAGCACCTTTTGCGCTGCTTCTCCTACTCTCCCAGATGGATCGCGCTATAGCCATCTATCTTCTAGCGCGAAGCCCGAAGGCTTGCTGAGTAGCTTGGCAGTCTGCAGCGATACCACCGCGGCACTCACTGCACGAGGAGATCATGACGCGAACAATGTAATCAATTTTGAGCGCTTGTTGGGGACTGCAGTTGCGTCCTTAGCGCGAAGGGCGAGGACATATACCGATTATGCAGAATCTAGCGTCTTAGACGGTGCGGGGCTGCTCGCTGGAAGAGAGGGAGAAGGGTGGAGGAGCGCGATACGGTGCTGGCGTTTCATTCGGCGGCTAATCTTTTGCCCCTGCTCGGCGGCCCCGAGTTCGAGTCATTGGTTAGAGACATCCGCACTCATGGACTCTGCGAGCCCATCATTGTGCTCGAAGGCACGATTCTAGATGGACGTAATCGCTATCGCGCATGCAAGGTGGCTGGAATTGAACCGCGGTTCGAACGATGGGTCCCGCGCCACGAAGGCGACACACCGCTTGCCTTCGTGCTCTCGCGCAATGTTGAACGCCGACACTTAAATGAGAGCCAGCGGGCGATGATCGCGGCCCGGCTCGCCAACCTCCCCGACGGCGTGCGCCAGGACCGCGCCCGAGGTGCATCAATTGAGGCGCCTACCTCGCAGGCCGAAGCAGCCCAGCGGTTGAAGGTCAGCCGCGCCTCGGTCCAACGGGCAACCAACGTGCTCAACAAGGGCGCGTCAGAACTGGTCGTAGCGGTGGACCGCGGGCTTCTGCGGGTTTCAACCGCGTCAACTCTGACGGAGCTTTCCGCGGCAGAACAGGTCAAGGCCGCTACAGCTGACGACCCGCAGCGCGGGGCGCTGCGGGTGCTTAAGGAATCGCGGAAGACACAGGACGCTTCCAGTGCAGTCCCTCGGTCGCTCGAGCGGTTGACTGCAGATCTCGTGAATATCCCGACCATGAACATGCGGGGCCGGATCCTATTGTTCCATGACAGGTGCACCACCTCATCTAGGGAGCGCGCAAAACTTGCAGATTCGGTGCGTGCCGCAGCAGCCCGCCTGGTCAATCTCGCGGACCTGATCCAATCACCAGATGTTTGCGCATATAGGTATTGCAATCGCGTGTCGGGCGGCAGCCCTCGGCAACGCTGCCCGGGCGAAAAGTACTGCTCAAGGCATTGCGCGGAGCAAGCTGATGACCGCACTGGTTGGCATGGCCTCTGACCGTCGAAGCTCTTGGAGATAGGCTGCCTTCATAGCAACGGCTACAAGGGGCAGGCCGAAGCGAAGTCCTTGGCGCGCTCGGCGAAATGCTTCCGCTGAACGTCGCGACAATAGCGTCGACCGCATCGGAGTCTCGCACGATCAGGACAATTCGTCTGGCCGCCGCAAATTTTAACATGATGCCGTCTCTGAAGCTCAGAAACCGGTACCGACGGTTCGAATTCACTTCCCTCCGCCATCGAGTCCTTCTCCGTTTACATTGGTCCGGAGATGATCGAAATACGCGCCCCCGGCGGCCTGATTCGCTCGGCTCGTGGCAGCGGAGATAGCGACCAATCTTGCAAATCGCCAATTCGCCCCGATTCCTCTCTGTTCAGAAGAGATTCGGTGCCACGAGCGGATTCTGTCCGATCGCGCCCTTACGCTTCTCCGTTCGCTAGATTGATGGTCCTTGGTGGTCGGAAGCGAAGAGGCGCGGCTCTCTAATCCGCAAAAAGCCGCTGCTGGGCGTCCCATTCGATCGGAACACCAGCCTGGGTCTTCAGACGCTCGGCGGAGAGGCAGACGCTTTGCCGCCCTGCACAGATGCCTTCCACGATTGCTGGAGCGAGCAGCGCGAGCGGCACCAGATGGCGCACATAGCTGTCGCTGACACCCTCTCGGGCTGCGATCTGTCCGGTCGACACCGAAGTTCCTGCCGCCAGTTCGCCGAACCACTGGTACCCGCGGGCCAATGCTCGAAGTAGCGCGGGATCTGCCCGCAGAGCTGCCGCCGCTTCGCCTGGTCCACAGCCGGTCGACCAGATGAACACCTTCAGCCATGCGAGCCGTACGTTCAGGCCTGGCATGCAGAACCCGGAGAATTCGTCGATCCGGTAGCCCCTGTCCCACTCCAAGCTCCAGACGCCCGTTGGACCAATTGTCGACGCAGGCCCCGTCCTCGGCTATCCGCAGCGGGTCCTGAAACGGCATCAGCATTACGAACGAACCAATCCTGATCCGACGGTGGCCCGCATTGAGGGTTTCGCGATCTCGCTCAGGGTCAGCCGCTTGTGGTTCGGATCGCAGCACGTCTCGTTTGAGCGCATCAATTCGATAGCAGTTCTAGCAGCCGCTCAAATCCCGGTTCAGATGGAATTTTTAATAGAGACTGGTCGGCTAGAGGCGCGTAATGACCTTCTCGCCGAGCTGTCGCACAAAGCTCTCGACGCTTGCGGGAGTGGGGATGAAAGCGACCTGGCGCACGCCTTCGACTTCCAGAGCGCGCAGGCGCAGGCTCAAGTCCTCTGGCGTTGCGGTCATCGTGGCGTGGCGTATGAGCTCCGCGGTCACGAAGCGTTCCTCCTCCGGCTGCATGTACATCCCATGGCCGTCGTGTAGCTCCATGTAGTAGGCCGGGTTGTTCGCCAAACGGCGGTCGGCGTATTCCTTGTAGGCCGCGAACGTCGCGCGAATCGGCGCAGGCGCGCCATCAACGCTTTTGACGCTTTCATAAAGCGCGTGCAGCGCGACCATCGCCCACGGTCCCGCCTCCGCCCGCACCCGCGGCGAGTCATAGCTCTCGCCCGGCGCGAGCAGGCACGCCGCCGTGAGCAGCATCGTGTAAAGCTCCCGCGGATTGCGGCCAGCTCGCTCCGCGCTCGCGCTCGCCCGTGCCCATGTCTCGCGCCATCCTTCGACCGTATTGGTGCGTGACGTGATGAACCCGTCGCCCATCTCACCCGCAAGCTCCATCGCCTTGGGCGCGTTGCCCGCGACGTAGATCGGGATCCGGTCGCGTGTGTTGACGAGCTGAAGTTGCTGGTGGAAAAAACGAATCGAGCGGTTCAGCTCGCCTTCGCGATAATCCACGTCGCCGCCGCCGAGCAATCCGCGCACCACGCGTACGTGCTCGCGCAATTGGCTCACGCGATATGGCGGCATCCCCATCGCGCGCCGCGCGCTGTTGCCGGTACCCAGGCCGAGCACGACACGGCCCGGCGCGAGCGCGCCCACCGAAGCGATCGCACACGCGGTCACCGGCGCGATACGCGTCCCGGCGATCGCGACCCCGGTGCCGAGCACGATGCGTTTGGTCGCGAGCGCGGCCGCCGCCAGCGCGACGTAAGGGTCGGCGCCCATCAGCTCCGAATCGGCGAGCCAGTAGTGGGTGAAGCCGTGTGTCTCGGCGAGGCGCGCTTGCGCTGCCGCGGCGGCCGCGTCGGGCATCATCAGGAGCCCAAAATCCACCGTGCTTCCTCCTGCGCCTCAATCGCTCTTCGCACTCGCGCCGTGAGCCTGACCGGCGCGCGCGATGAAATCCCATACGCGCTGCTTGAGCGAATCCTTAAGCGGATAGCCCTGGTAGCGCGCGATGCCGAGCCGCCACGGGTCGCCTGAGAAGAAGCGCTCGTAGAGTGTCTGGCGGCCCGCGAACGACGAGCACGAGACATCCCACGCGAGACGAAAGAGCCGCACCCGCTGCTCGGCCGAAATGCCGACGCCCTGGCAATAGAGCGCCACGTCGTCGGCGCGCTCGCCTGCGAACTCCGCCAGCGAGGGCATCATCACCAGGTTGCTCGAGCCGAGCATCTGCACGATCTCGACCAGGCGCGGATAGAGTTGCGGGAAGAGCAGGCGCACGGTCCATAGCGGCTCAGCGTTGGGCAGCACGGTGCCGGCGGGCCCCCGAATGTGATCCGCCTCAGCGGCGCGTATCGCCGCGCGCAACAGTTCGACGGTATTGATCATTTCCGCGAGCAGATTCTGCACGTTGTCGGCGCGCGAGTTCACCGCGTCGGACATGTTGAGCGCCATACCCAGCAGAAACTCGGCCTTGGCCAGGTTCTTGATCGCGAACTGATGCATGAGCTGGTTGATGCATCCGGTCTCGACGAACAGGCCGTTGATCAGCGCGACGTCGCGGGCGGCGAACACTCGCTCCCACGGCACCAGCACGTGATCGAACATCGCGACGCAATCCATCTCGTCCATTCGCGAGGAGAACGGATGGTCGCCCGGCGGGCCCGCGGTCTCGGTCAGCGAGGGCCGGCAGATGAAGCGCAGGCCTGGCGTAGCCATCGGAATGCAGAACGCGAACGCGTAGGGCCGCGCTTCCTCCGAGTTCTGCAGATAGGTCGATGGAAAGACCGCGATCTCGTTGGCGAACGGCGCCAGTGTCGCGACCGAGCGCGCGCCATTGACCACGATTCCCGCGTCGGTCTCCTTAACGATCGCGGCCGCCACGCCGGGCGGCTGGTTCTGCACCGGTTTCGACTTGTCGACGGTGGGGCTGAGCAGCGTGTGCGTCAGGCAGAGGTCGCGCTCACGCAGGAATTCGTAATAGCCGCGTATATTCCGTCCGAACTGCTTGCCGCCGCGCGCAAAATATTGGTGCGCCGATCCGAAGCCGGTGATGTGGATGTTCATGAAGTCCGGCGTGCGGCCCATCATCCCGCCGCACCAATCCATCCAAGTCTTCACCGTCGCGCGCCGTCGTATCAAATCGCTCTCCGAGGCAGGCTCGATAAAGGTGAGACCGATGCGATCGCCCGTGGTCGGCGATGGGTAGGTCAATTGCTCCTCCAGGTCGGCGCGATGCTGCAAGTCGTAAAGCTCGGCCAGCGTACGCGCGGCCGGGCCAAGGCGCGGATGCGACACGATGTCGCTGACGCGCTCGCCTGCGAGCCAGATTTGCCGATCGTCGCGCAATGAGTCGAGAAACTGCCCCCCGGTTCTGATTGCCATCGCGCTCTCCTTTGTTCGCGCGGCGCGCCCTCTAAGCGGGACGGAAGGCGGCGATCGCGTAGCCCATCAAACCGAACGGATAGTAGTAGTTGAATTCCATCCGGCTCCGCTCGGGCAGCGCCGCTCGCATCGCCAGCCACTGCACGACTTCGATCGAATGCTCACCACCCAAGCGCGCAAAATCAGCCATCGTATAGTGGGCGAGACTCGAGGGCGCGCGATCGAGCAGTGCGAGGAATTCGCGATCCCACTTGGCGAACACCTTGCCGAAGTTGGGGCCGGTCAATTGATGCGACAGACCGCCGGTGCCGATCACCGCCACGCGCAGGCCTTCCGGATAGGATTTGATCGCCGCGCCCACGGCCTCACCCAGCGCCCAGCAGCGCGCCGGCGCCGGCAGCGGATCGAGCACAACGTTGATCGTCATCGGCACCACCGGCACGTGCCAGCCTTCGTCGATCATCGGCATCGGTGAAAGAAATCCATGGTCGAGTTCCATCCGATGCGAAGTCGTCAGGTCGAAACCGCCGTCGAGCAGTTGCACGGCGAGGTGGCGGGCGAGCGCGCGATGGCCCGGCACCGGTGCAAACCGCCGCGGCCCCCATCCTTCGTCGGCAATCTGGTATTCGCTAGCGACGCCGATCGCGAAGGTCGACCAGGCGTCAAAAAAGTAGTTGTCCACGTGATCGTTGTAGATCACTACCAGCGCGTCGGGGCGTCGCTCCGCCAGCCATCGCGCTGCCTGCGCGAAAGCGTCGAACAGCGGTTTCATTCCCGGCTCGCGCGACGCGCCGCTATCGTAGTCATGCGCGATCGAAGGCGCATGCGAGCATCCCAGCCCCGCAACGATCGTCGCCATCGTGCCGCTCCTCCTATGGCTTCTCCGGCTGCGTCCCGTCCGGCAACAAGGCGAGCGGACGATTGCGTTTGTTCTGCTCCTCGATGAAGCGCTGGAATTCCTCGTTGCTCATCCCGCGCATCGCGGCGCCCATCTCGGGCAAGCTGACTCCCAGCGCGGCGCCAAGCTTCGTGAGCAGATAGACGGTGACGCCGGCATCGACCAATCCCTGCCAGTCGCGGTTCATCAAAAGATGCGTCCCGCGCTCACCGATCACGTAGCGCGCGAAATACGCCTGGGGATCGGCACGAACGGCCTCGCGATTGGCCGGGTTACGCAGGTCGTACAGCAGCCGGCTGATTTCGTAAACGTTTGCGTCGTGCGTGCTCATTTCGATGCGCGCTCCTCAGCCTCGATGCCGCCGGCGTAGCCGAGTTCGCGCGAAAGCCGTGACGCCGCTTCTCGCAATGCCGCGACCAGTCCCGAGTTGGGATCGGCGGGAATCCCGGCGGTGGTGCCGACGAAGGCAAGCGTCGCCGCCACCGCTTCGTGATCGAAAACCGGCACCGCCACAGTGCGAATTCCGTCGACCACCTGCGCGCTGATCGCGACCTTGTTCTGGCGAACGGATTCAATCTCGCGTATCAGCTCGGCGCGCTGCGCGGGCGCAAGATGCTCGAGCAGGTTGCGCACAGCGGCGGCATCGCGATGCCACGCCAGAAAGATCGTACCCTGTGCCGACGCTATCGGCAGCGCTGAGCCAACCGCGACTCGAATCTGGATCAGCTTGCTCAGCGGCTCGCGCACGCGCACGACCACCGGTCCATGGCCGCCCCAGATGCTCATCACGGCCGTCTCGCCGCCTTCTTCGACCAGCCGTTGCAGATAGTTCTCGCCGAGATTGACCACGCGCAACGCGCCGACCGCGGTCGCGCCGAGCTGGATCAAAAGCGGCCCGAGACCGTACGTGCTGACGCGAACCTGGCGCAGCAGTCCCGCGCGCACCAGCGAGTTGAGGTAGCGATGGGTGGTCGAGCGCCGCAGCCCGAGCGCGCCCGTAATGTCGCGCAGATGCATCTCCGGGATGCCGCCGGTAAAGAGAGCAAAAATCGCAGCGAGCCGCTCCACCACCGCGACCGTGGAGCCGCGTCCGGTCCCGCGGCGCGGTAGCCCCGCTAAGGCGCCGCTCCGCGGCGCAGTGCGAACTACTCTGCGAGCTGCTTTCCGAATCATCGTGTCGAACTATCGCGCCGAATTATCCTGGTTGCTGCCTGTTTAACGCGTTGACGCTGATTGCAGATTTGACGCCCGCAATGGTGCTTACCTCTAGCCATTTACGCCAGCCGACGGATAGCTGTCAACGACCGGTCAGCGTGCTACGCCATCGCGAAAACTGATTCACTGTGCCCCCCGGGATTTGACAGCCGGAGGGCGCGCGGCGCATCGTTTGTGCAACGCGCGTCCGCTATTCGAGCTCCGGAACGAGGATGCCATGACCGACCTAAGCGCCGACCTCGGCCGTATCCGGCTGAAAAACCCTATCATCTGTGCATCCTCGGAGTTCACGATGACGCTCGAGGGAATTCAAGCCGCGCTGCAAGCCGGAGCCGGAGCCGTGATCGCGAAGTCGGTCAACGAAGCGCCCGGAGCGGCCCGCCAACTCGATATCGCGGAATACGTGATGCTCAATTCGGGATGGACTATTTCGCCGTGGGAGTGGGCGGAGGTTGACGCCTCGTTGTTCTGCCGCTCCGGACTAGCGCAGGCGCCGCTCGATCAGTGGCTCGCGATGCTGGCGCGCGCGGACCGCGAAGCGCGCACGCATGACGCCTACGTGGCGGGTAGCATCACGGTTGCCGCCGCCGCGCCGGCGGCGCGTATCGCGGCCGCGATGGAAGCTGCGGGGCTCCGATGGATCGAGCTCAATTTGAGCGCGCCGCATGGCCGCGAGGCCGTCGATGGCGCGGTGCGTCAGGTCGGCGATGCTGAAGCTGTCCACGATTACGTTCGAGCGGTGCGGGAAGCGACCACGGTCCCGCTTACCGTGAAGCTCACAGCGCAGACCGCCGATCCGCTCGCGCTGGCTGAGCGCGCGATCGCGGCCGGCGCCGACATGCTGGTCCTGATGGGCCGTTTCCAGGGCTTCATGCCGGATATCGAAACGATGCAACCGATTCTCGGATCGGCCGGCGCGATCGGCGGCCGATGGGCGCTGCCGTTGACGCTCTACTGGATCAGCAGATGCTTCAAGGCGCTCCCACCGGGAACTCCGCTACTCGCAACCAACGGCGTGCGTATCGGCGACGACGTCATCAGGGCGCTCCTGAGTGGCGCGCGCGGCGTGGAAATCGCGAGCGCTGTACTGACCCACGGCGCGGGAGTTATGGGCGAGATGCTCGCGGGGCTGGAAGCGTATTGCGCGCGCAAGGGAATCCCGCGGCTCGATGAAATCGTCGGCCGCGCCGCCGACGCGAGCGCTCGGCTACGGAGCGCTCCCGCCTGCCAAGCGCTCCAGCTATCCGTGGGACCGCTTCATCCGCGACCCGTAGGTTTTCAACCGACACTAGCAGGTGAGTGTGACCACCGGCGGCGCCTCTACGCGCAGATAGCAGCGCCCCCCTCGTCATCGTCCTGTTTTCTGGTCGATTCTCGTCGAGCATCGTAACCCGAATGCGTGCTTCCCTGCCATTCGCGCACCAGGATTGTTCCGGTCTGTGCTGCGGATCTGACTATCGACGAGTGAGTTCCTGGCGGCAGCTCCATTGGCGATCCGCGCCAGCAGTCGACGGGTCATGGCTTGAGACGTCCGAAGGCCGGCTCCTGGAGTCGGTAGGCCCAGGCTCAGGCAAAGATCATAGGCGGCGCGGTCGTGATGATGGCCACCCAAAAATCCAACACCTATGACGCCGAGGATGAAGAGGAGTCCGGTAGGTAGCTTTGCCGGCCAGCTGTCGAAAGGCTTCAGCTGCCTGTCCCGCCGAATCTACGAATTTATGTCCTGCTTTATACAAAGTGGCGGCATTAGAAGAATGAATGATGAAGTACATTGTCAAATGGATAAAAACATGCGGAGCACGATATCCCACTTGGAATCCCCAAGCGCTCTGTTCGCGCCTTTTCGCTCCGACAAACGCCTTCTCTCCAGCACGATTTTTCCAGGCGGCAAAGCCCCTCCATAAAAGCATGCCGGTCGCTATCAGACAGCTTCCATCGACCGGAGACACAACCACGCGGAGCAGTTCTCCGAGTCGACGAGGTTGACCGCGCAGCAGGGTGACTTTCACGAGACTCGTCCCACCTGAGGCACCCAATGTCCATTCCATGCGCCGTTCTCATATATTTGGACTTCCAGGGTGTCTTCGACTTGCCCTACGCGTTGGCACCGCGTAGCGGCCTAAACTTCACCGCAAAGTCGTCTGCTGCTAGATTCCGTGAACTATGCCAATCGACTTGAAAGCCTACACTGGACGCATCGAGTATAAGGGCGAACTCGCACCGAATCTCGCTACGCTGCAGGCGCTCCATCTCGCTCATGCGACACATATCGCCTTCGAAAACCTCGACGTGCTGATGGGTAAACCAATCAAGCTCGATCTCGAAAGCCTCGCGGCCAAACTGATTCAGGGACGTCGAGGTGGCTACTGCTTCGAGCAGAACGCGCTGTTCGCCGGAGCGTTGGAGGAGCTTGGCTTTCGTGTCACGCGGCTCGCGGCTAGAGTGCGGATGGGATCGCAGAAAATCACGCCGCGCACTCACATGCTCCTCGCGGTCGACATCGCGGGCGAGTGTTATCTTGCCGATGTCGGGTTCGGCGGCGAGGGATTGCTGCTGCCGATTCCGCTCAGGATCGATCAGCCGGCGATGCAGTTCAGTTGGACCTATCGCATCGTCACCGATGGTCCGTTTCATGTGCTACAGTCGCGCCGCAGCGACGAATGGCTAGATCTGTATGCCTTCACGCTGGAAGAGGCGCATCCAGTCGACTACGAAGTAGCCAACTACTACATCTCAACCCATTCGCACTCTCCATTCGTGCACATGATTTTTGTTGCGCGGCCTGGCGCTGATGTTCGATATGCATTGATGAACCGCCGGCTCATCGAACGGCGTCCGGATTCGACGTCGGAAATGATTCTGGCTGACGATCAGGTCGTGCTCGAGGTTCTCGCCGAGCGTTTCGGGCTGCGATTTCCGGCCGGTACCCGCTTTGTCTACACCGACGATGAGTTCGCGAAGAAGTGAAACGAAAGAGCACCGCACTGCAGAACATCCGCGAGTTGGTGGAGCGGAAGAGGGAAGAGGAAGTGCAAGCTTCTTTAGGACGGTGGATCGCGGCGCTCTTCGAACTTCTTGTAGATTGCTTGGAGGTTGTCGTGCCGCTCTGCGCACGCCAAGACCGATGGCCCCATCACCAGCGCCTTGAACCGGATAAACACCTGCCGGCGAGAATCTCGAAGCGCCGTTTTGATTCGTCGGACGTGTAAACCGCCTCAACCGCATCGGCCAGCGCCTGGAGGGGCGAGGAGGCATTCGGCCTCTTCCCTTAGGGGAACTTTCGTTACCTTTCCGGTGTTGCTCTTCTGCGAAGCTGTGCACATAAGCAATCCTCCAGCGAGGGACGAGCATGAAATTCTTGAAACTTCTGAGGGTAGGAACGGCGGCGCTCTTCGCCACGGCTTGGCTGATCGGATTCAGTTCGGGCCGGGCCCAGGCCCAAGAGGTGCAATGGCACCGAATTTTCGGGATTCCGGAAGCGTTCAACGTGGTAGGCTCCGGCACAGGCGCGGTCGGCGGCGCGACGCCTTGGACGACCACATCGGGTCATGCCGAAGTCGATCTGAAAACGATCGGACAAGGCGTTTTTGCCCTTGAACGTTATATGGTCAACCTTCCATTCCGTCTCGAGCGAAAGTTCGTCGGTGCTCTTGGCAACAGCAACGCCGCCTGTACAGAGCAATACGAATAGGACCGCGATGGTCACTAAAAGCTACTCATAACCGCGCCGCGGCTCGAATCAGTGCACAGCTTTCGAGATTCGCTTCAGCATCGTTTTAGCTAGTTTACCCGAGCGCGCGCGCTGGCGCCTTCGTCGAGACGCCGGCCGTCACCGGATGCTCGACAAGATCCCTCACCGTGATCGCACCGAGCGCCTCACGCTCGGCTGCTCGGAGACGATCCATCATCGCAGCCACGCGGGCGTCGTTTGCAGCCACGGCTGGTCCGCCGCCTCTGACGCACTCCAGCACCTCGTTGAGTCCGAGCGTCACGGAGTCGCGCGCGAGGAACAGTCGTCGCTCGCAGCCGTCACCACCAACTTGGATCACGCTCCCGGCGCGCTCCAGCCGCCTGAACACTTCGACCAGGACCTCCTGGTAGATTTTCAGCTCCGCGGCCAGACTCTCCGGTATCACAGTGCCTCGCCGGCCAGCCATCCGCTCTCCCAGCCGCAGCACCACGGCCAGGGCTCGCTCTGGCCCCAATGGTCCGCGATGAACGGCTGGTTGCGACGCTCAAAGGCAGCGGTCAATTCGGCGCCGAGTAGCACGATCACCCACGTCGAGGGCCTGGCGGCCCTGATGCTGCTGTTTCCGGCGGTCGGGAGCGTATATCCGATCCCGGCTTGGCCATACTGCGCCTTCCCATATATTCCTCGGGTACATGATAATCGGGTTGTTTTGGATCCGCTTCCGGCGCAAGGGTTTTCCAAGTTCGCCGGCGTCGCTCAGGCAGCCAGGGTGGCGGAAACCGATGGCGATGCTCGATGAAAAGTATCGGTTCCTCTGGCGAGTTCTCTACATCGCGCTGCTCGAAACGTGGCTCTATCGATTACCGACACGAGACGCTGCTTTGGGGGAGATCATAGAATACTAGGGGGCTTTGCGTTCGACCTCGCCGAAATCGGCCATCGCTATCACAATGAGGCGCACAAGCTGATCAGGTCGACGTGCTGTTTTTGAAGCAGGACACGCTAAGGGATCATAGGCTGATCTATCCGCCGCACGAGGCATGGCGCTGCTTTTCGCGGTTCAGCGGCCAATTTCGCCCGCATGCATCACGGTACCTGTGAATCGTCCACTCTGGAAAGACCGCTCTACCTGGTTTCTCATCGCGGAGCAGGACCGCGTGATCTTCCACGACACGCAGCCCTTTATGGCGGACCGGATGCACGCCCGGGTGGGATCCCATCCTGTAGACCACGCGCCAATCGTTACTGCACCTAAGCTTGTAGTCGACATCATAAGCGAGCCAATTGGGGAATCGATCAGCGGCTGATCGCTTCTTGTATGCGCCAGGAGCACAATTCTCAGAGCTTCAATTCGGCACCTGCGATCCACTTCCCGGTGACCACGCTCGCACCGTCGGCCACGTTGGCAGATGCACTTACTGTGCACTGGCGAGAGTATCTGATGGAGGGCTCGGAGATTGCTTCTGTGATGCTGAGCACGTGCACCTTTGGCACATTAATTTACGGCAACGATTCCCCATTAAAGGCGTTCGCGATCTCGCGCGGAATGGGATCACTTCTGATGGGAATGGCAATCGCGATGACGACGTTTCTAATCATCTGTTCGCCATTTGGTCGTCGGACGGGAGCTCATTTTAATCCGTCGGTCACGCTCGCCTATCTTTGGCTCCGCCGAATACACCGCTGGGATGCTGTTTGCTACGTGGCGGCCCAGTTCCTTGGCGCAGTCGGCGGCGTCTTGGTCGCGCACCAGTTCCTGGGCGAACGACTTTCTGCCGACCCGGTAAGATACTTTGTGACGCTCCCTGGAATTTATGGAGAACCTGTCGCTTTCATCGCCGAGTTTGTATTGTCGGGACTCTTCATCAGCATCGCACTCTACGCATCGAATCATCGGCGTTTTGCCCGTTTTAGTCCGATACTGGTGGCGCTATTTACGATCTCGTATTTCACGTTAAGCCCTTCCATCTCAGGGTTTAGCGTTAATCCGGCAAGGTCTTTTTCGTCAGCTCTATTCGCCTGGATATGGCGGGGCATCTGGATTTATTTTCTAGCTCCTTCTGGGGATGTTGGTGGCCGCCGAAATCTACATCAGGCGTGTGGGTTCGGGTCGAGTCTATTGCGCGAAGGTGTTTCATGACACGCGGTCGGTTTGTCCGTTCCCCTGTCATTTCGACCGTCTACTCCGCGAGACCTGAATGCTGACTTTGGGATGAAATCCAAGATATCTCTTTGACTGAAGAAGGCATCGAATTGCGAAGCGGTACTTCGAACTCGTACGCGCCTTCCAGGCGCTGGAGCGCAACAATTGGAGCGCCGCCGGCGGTTACATTGAAAACGTCCTTCAATGAAATGCCGTAGGCGACCAGAGCATCTGGGCGAAGCGCGACCTGGCAGGTCTTGAGTTCGCCGCCGTAGCTATTGACCTCGACTACCCCCGGGGCTTCGTTGAGCCGTGGCGCGATGCTCCAGTCGAGAATGGAACGCAAGTTCATCAGGGAGCGATGCGGGTCTAAGACCTCAAACTGGAAAATCTCGCCGAGAGGGCCGAGCGAATCTGCTAAAGCAAAAAAGTCTACCGAATCGTCCTGGGTTCACTAATGAAAAAGTCGGCGACCCTAATCCCAAGGGCTCTGGCCAATCTTACTATCGTGCTAAGTGAGGGGCTGCGCTTGCCGCCCAGGATTTGAGAGAGGTGGCCTTTCGAAAAGCCGGTTTCACTTTGAAACCGGTCGAGCGACCCATATTTTGCCTTGACGAACTGACGAACTCTTTGCCTGAAGAGGGCTTCCTCGTCGGGTTCGGCTTTTTGTCCCAAACCCTTGACCATAGGCAGTAAACACGCAGTTGATGTGCCAAGGCTGGTCCGGGCCAAACCTGAGCTTTTTCGGCATCTCCAAGACCGTGATACAAGCGGTCCACGTTGCAGGACTGCAATAACCCTGTAGCTTGCCTGCGTCTCACCTGTCACGAACGATGGTAGCAAGGCCCTGCGGCTTTGCGCCCGGCGTGATGAAAAACTTTGTCGTGAGGGTTTGCAATTGCAAACGCCGATCCGCCAGAATACTCGCTGTCTCTGATGTAAGTACGCCTGTTGGCGCTGCGGGATTGCTGCGGGGCGGGGTCCAAGCGTCAAGGCACTTGGGGATTTCGAGTGCTCGCCCGCCACCATTACCTGACGCTCGCATCATCAGGCTCCCTTCCGCCTGGGTATTCCGATGCATTCCAGACCCCGCAGCCTCGGCATCGCGGGTCCGAAAGGGACAGCTTCGACGTAGCGGACACAGCGTCCAAGCTTCGAATATCAAGGAGGCTTTATGAGCAACCAAAGCTTGTTCGATGTCTGACCATGACTTGCCTCGGACAGCATCAAGATCAGCCTGGCGCGGCGCACATCGCCGGCGCGCAACACGCGCGAACGCACCCGTGATTGTATTTCTCGACATTCGAGCGGGAATAGCTGGAAGCGCTGATGCGAGCATACCGACTGCTCAAGGGAGGAGCAGTTGTCGTTAGCGGTTGATCGCCGGAATAGCAGCCTATTGGAGTAAGAGACCATGGACGACCGGAAAGTTGAAGCCAAGGCGCCCTTGGAATCCGTTCTGCGCACTGAGCGATTGGGTCAGCCTTGCCAGCGCCATGCCGATTACGAGACAGAGAGCCGAATCCTAGTATCGTTAGCCCAAGCTATGACTGATTCGCCTCGGACGATTCTTCAGACTCTCGCCGACAAGATTTTGGAGGGTCTCCACGCAGGCTCAGCCGGCCTCAGCCTCCTAACCAAAGATGGCGAGCGATTTTACTGGGCTGCGATTGCGGGTGTATGGGCGCCGCATATCGGCGGTGGCACGCCGCGCGACTTCGGTCCGTGCAGCGATATCCTCGACCGCCACACCCCGCTTCTCTTTTCACATTTTGAACGTCGTTACCCATATCTCGCCAGCGCTAAGCCTCTGGCCGAGCAGGCTTTGCTCGTCCCATTCGACGTAGCAGGCAAGGTGGTCGGCACGATCTGGGCGATGTCTCACGATCCGCAACGTGAGTTCGACGCCGAAGACCTACGGCTGCTCGAGAGTCTGGGACGATTCGCGTCGGCAGCCTATAAGACCGTCGAGTCACTGGAGGCGATCGAACGGAGCCGCGCCGCACTGTCAGAAAGTGAGGAACGATTCCGCGATCTTTTTGACGAGGCACCTATCGCATATCTGCACCAGGGACCTGACACCCGTATCTTCCGAGCCAATCGCATCGCGATGAACATTCTCGGCGTTAAGCCTGGAGAGATCGAAGGGATGCTCGGAACTTCCTTCTTTCCCGACACCCCGGAGGCTCAACGCCGCTTCCGCGATGCGCTTCCGATGCTGGCAAGCGGTACTGGTGAAAAGGGAGTTGTTCTCGAACTGCAGCGCAAGGACGACGGCAGACCGCTGTGGGTCAGATGGTGGTGCCGTCCGGAGCCTGGCGGCAATTATTGGCGCAGCATGTTCATCGATATCACGGAAAGCGTGTTGATAAAGCAAAAGAGTCGAGTTGAGGCGCAGAATGCCTATCTACTCGATGAGATCCGCAGCGAGCATAACATTATTGGTAGCAGCGTCGGTATGCGCAGAGTGATGGAGAAAGTTAAGCTGGTGGCACCGACCAACGCCACAGTGATTATTACGGGCGAAAGCGGCACTGGCAAGGAACTCGTAGCTCGTGCCATTCACGAGCATAGCGCGCGCAACGGCCAGCCGCTTATCAAGTTGAATTGCAGCGCAATACCGGACAGTCTCTTCGAGAGTGAGTTTTTTGGCCATGTCAGGGGTTCATTTACCGGCGCGCTCAAGGATAGGCCCGGGCGCTTCGAGCTCGCCGATGGCGGCACACTGTTCCTAGACGAGATCGGTGAAGTACCGCTCGCAATGCAAGCCAAGCTGCTGCGGGTCCTGCAGGAGCAAGAGCTAGAGCGCATCGGCGACACACATACTCGTAAGGTCAACGTTCGCGTCATCGCGGCGACCAATCGCAATCTGACCAGCGAGGTGGACGCGGGGCGCTTCCGCCAGGATCTCTTCTATCGTCTGCGAGTTTTTCCGATCGAGGTTCCGGCGCTGCGTGAGCGCCCCGAAGACATCGCTCCACTTGCCGCCTATTTCATCGGGCAGGTCGCCCAGCGCATGAATCGTCCCGCACCGAGAATCACGCAGGAGGCACTCACACAACTTACCTCCTACGAATGGCCCGGTAATGTGCGTCAGCTTCAGAACGTGATCGAACGCAGCATCATCATGTGGCAAGAAGGTCTATTATCCCTTGATCTTCCCGTTTCGCCGACGAACGAGAATTCTGGCGCTGTTACTCAACCGGGCGTTTCTGGGCCGCGGAGACAGCACGCCCTTCTTACGCGCGCGGAGTTGAAGCGTCAAGAACGGGACGCGATCATCGCCGCTCTTAAGCAAACGAAGGGCAAGATTTCAGGATCCCGCGGCGCGGCGGAATTGCTCGGGATGAAGCCCTCTACCTTCTCTTCGCGCATGGCGGCCTTGGGTTTGAATCGCGAAATGCTCGGACTAGTAAATTGACTTCCCGCCGCGTCGATGACCACAGGCGCTTTCCGCACAGTGCTTCATAATTTACCGAACGCTGGTTAATCCGCTCGCCGTAGCGGAGCAACTGCGGCTCATTGGAGATCAAGTAGAGCGGTTCGCCTAACTGGGCGGGCGAAGCGATCTTGAGTTACAACTACCAGAACACGCCGAGGGTGAGCCTGCGTCAACGAAGCGATGTTCATCTCGGCTCTGTGGTAATGCGGCTTCACACCTCTTCCCAAGGCTGGACTCTCCAAGCGGAATACTGGACGAACCGACAGACGGCCGGTGACATGGAGCTGACATTCGTGTCCAGAAAACAGGAAGCTCCTAGATTGGAAGCGAGCATCTCTGCTGCAGCGAATGCAAACTATTTGACTCTTGCATAATATAGATACATATGATAGCTTTGCTGCTATGGGTAATGCAGCGGGTGTGCGGCGGGACTTTGAGGGACTGGAACGGCGGCGGATGGAAGCCGCGCAGTTGCTCAAGCAGGGCGTGAGCCAGAGTGAAGTGGCGCGGCGCCTGGGCGTCCATCGGCAATCGGTGATTCGCTGGGCGCGGCAGCTTGCGCAGTCCGGTCGGGCGGGGTTGAAGCAGGCTGGACGGGCCGGGCGTAAGCCCAAACTGAGCGCGAGCCAACTGCGCAAGATCGAGCAGGCGCTCAGACGCGGTCCCGAGGCGCTCGGCTACGCCAGCGGGCTGTGGACCGCGGGCCGGGTGCGTGCACTGATCGAGGACCAGTGCGAGGTGCGCTATCACGAAGCCCACGTTTGGCGCATCTTGCGCCAGCTCGGGTGGAGCTGCCAGCGACCCACCGGACGGGCGCTGGAGCGCGACGAGGAGGCGATTCGGTACTGGAAGCGAGTGCGCTGGCCACGGCTTAAAAAAAAGCGCTCGGCGAGCGGCGCACCATCGTCTTCATCGACGAGAGGGGGCTGAGCGAGCGACCCCATCGGGTGCGCACCTGGGCCCCGCGCGGACAGACCCCAGTGCTGCAATATCATTTCAACTGGAAGGTGCTCTCGGCCATCGCCGGCATCACGTGGTGGAACTTCTATTTCCGGCTCTACCAAAGAACCATCCGAGCCCCGCAGGTGGTGGACTTCCTTGCCCATCTGCTGCGTCATCTGCCGGGCCGACTGCTGGTAATCTGGGATCGCTCCAAGACTCATCGCAGCCACCTGGTCGGGGAGTTTGTCGCTGGCCAGCGGGGCCGCCTGACGCTCGACTACCTGCCGGCCTATGCTCCGGAACTCAATCCGGTGGAGTACATCTGGGTTATTGGACACATCACGAGCTGCCTAACTTCTGCCCGCACGACTTCAGCCAGCTCAGCTATCACGCTCGACAGCTGCGACGGATGCGTCGCCGGCCCATGCTGGTGATGGCTTTCTCGGAGCAAAGCGGACCTGTTTCCATTGCAACTATATTATGCAATCGTCAATAGTAAGCGAGCGTCATTTCATATCACATGGACCCCCTAACCCGAGGCGTGAGTAAACTCCATCCATCCGCCAGCAAGAATTTGGCCGACCGTTAAGCCAACACAGTTGGGCGCCTTGTAGCGACATCATCTAACTTTCCTCTGCTTCGAAAAATTACGCGGCTAGTGATCGCGACAATTCGCGATCTCACGCACGAATACTCGTGAGTACTTCTGAGGTTTCGTTGGTAGCCGCCCAAATGCCCTTAAGATCGAGGCCGGCCGGCCCATCGCCCCCGGTCGTCAAGATCGGCATCCGGCTTGCTAAAGCATCCGGTCGTGCTCCCTCGACGTTGAGCAAGGCACTGTCTCTCAATGTGTTCGCACTTCCGGTGAGCAAGGTCGATACGGCTGCTCGAAACGTTGAGCCTAAATCAAAGCTCCAAAGAAGGTTCGGGCGAGTATACGTTCGAACCTGGAAACGGCCGCATAGTCGGAAAGGAGGTAATTAAGGTGGAAGTGACCGGGAAATGCGAGTTGGAGTCGTCGCCCCAAACGACCCCTATTGTTCTAGTCAGGCTAGCCAAAGATATCCGCGCCAATGTCGAAGCGTTGCGCGAAGCAGAGCTACGGCGCCATCGTGGTTGGCTTACTGAGTTACCAGAACACCGTCGCGCGCATGTCGAGACGCTGAGCCGAAATATAACCAACAGCATCCTCCGCCAAATATTATATGAACTGCGCCGCGCCAAAGATGTCGAGAGTGCCACCGAAGTGGCACGCCGTTTACTTGGCAACTCAGTCATCCTGTCCGCAGCTTCGCACCCGCACCGGGGACATGCCTAGTGAGACAGGGTGAGGAAGTCGACGGTGTCTTCAAAGATTCTCGTGCGGCTCGGTCGCGCGGGACACTAAAGCATGGTTCGATCGCAGCGCGTTCCGGCGGTTAGCAAGTAAGAGACACGCGCACTACGGTACACATACAATTGTTAATTCGTCGTAGTAATAAGGAGGAATTCCGCAGTGACTAGAGCTATTATCAAGACAACCACAGCAGTACTGACGATTCTTGCGGCCGTAATAGCAACGATTGTGTTTTCACGATCGTTTGTGACAGCTGAGACCAACGACTCACGTTATCTTCCACAGTATACGGCCTCCGACGAGTTGAAACTGCCTCCCGATAACATCTGGCGCACCTGGGTATTTGTCGGCGCACCACTCACGCCAAATGCACTAAACAAGCCCCAGGCAAACTTCCCTGAATACCACAACGTCTACATGCAACCGTGGGCATACGAAGAATACAAAAAGACTCATGAATTTCCAGAAGGGACGATCATGTTCAAGGAGTTGCAGCTAACTCTGCCGCCTCCTCAATTTAAAGAAGACGGTTCTCGCACAGAACCCTCAGGAAGAGGTTATTTTCCAGGGGCTTTCAACGGTGCCGACGTGACAGTGAAGGACTCCAAACGTTATGCAAACACCGGAAATTGGGGATACTTCGATTTTAATCATCACGAACCCAAAGCTTCGATGACCAAGGCACAGCCTAAAGACGCCTGCGCCTTTTGCCATATCCAAAGTGCGCAAAAGGACGAAGTCTGGACCCAATTTTATCAAATACTACAACCGAACCCGATGCCTGGGCCGCTGATGCGCCACTAATCTACGATTCCTTTGATGCCAAGCCACCAAAACGGAGGATAGTACCACGAAACTCATTAAGTTCCCAAGTATCACTATCGTAGGGCTGCTGGTGCTGTGTTCATTCGCCACGTTCGCGCAGATGGGCACAGCAGCCAGTGACTCAGAAACAAACGGGGTGGTTGACACAAGCGGCAAACTCCGAGTACCAGCTCATTATCGGACGTCCTACCAGTTCTTGGGTAGTTGGGCGGTAGCGGACGGCCCTGGCCAGAACCCAAACCAGATGCATATTGTCTACGCCTCCCCAGGTACCATTGCTGGGTATCGCAAGAACGAGCGTTTTCCAGACGGCTCAGTGCTGGTGAAGGAGGTATATCAAGCCGCTACCGGAGAGATGCAGACAGGTGTTGTTAGCCGTGCCCAGACACTGAAGGGGTGGTTCGTGATGGTGAAGGAGAGCAAAAGCATTCCCCCTAGCAATCCCTTGTGGGGTGAAGGATGGATCTGGTCTTGGTTCGATGCTGACAATCCTTTGAAGACTACATCGACGAGCTTTCAAACCAACTGCAAAATGTGTCATGTGCCGGCGCAAGCTACCGATTGGGTTTACGTTCACGGCTATCCGCCGCTCGAATCAGCACACTAGATCATGCAGACTCTCTCGAGAAACAAGCCTCTGTGCCCGCAGCGACGTGACGTCGGGGACGCGCTGCAGTGCACAGGGTGCATATGAATGCAGCCAGGGTTTTCATTGCCGAACCCGAGTACTCGTTAATATTTTCGAAGAAGTATTCGTCTTCTTAACGGTGACCCGCAATATGTTCTTTCTGACTAAATTTGACGGCGGATCCTCGTCTGGGCCTCGCGGCACGGCGTTGGCACGGAACATGTTGAAGTAGTGAGATGAGAAGATAAGAGCCAGGAGGTAGATGCGATGGGCTCTGTTTCGCTTGGAATAATGCAAGCGCGGACCGCTGTTGAGCGGGTCATTGCCATCGAGGACGTGGGCAAGGCGATAGTTCGATGGGGAGTGGTACTGATACTCGCGTGGATTGGCGGCATGAAATTCACAGCGTACAAAGCTATGGGCATTCAGCCACTCGTAGCCCATAGCCCGCTGCTAAGCTGGGTCTATGATTTTTTGAGCGTACGCGCATTCTCGACGATACTTGGGTTTCTCGAGATAGGAACTGCCTTGCTCATCGCTCTGCGATCGGTCTTTCCTAAGGCGTCCGCGGTAGGTAGCATCCTTGCGATCGGGCTCTTTACGACCACCCTCTCCTTTCTCTTCTCGACTCCCGGATGGGAGCCAAGCTTAGGCTTTCCTGCGTTGTCGGCAATGCCGGGTCAGTTCCTGCTAAAGGACGTCGTTTATTTGGGAGCATCAGTTTGGTTGTTGGGTGAATCACTGAAGGCGATACAGGTCTAGATAAAAAAGGGGCGCGACTACTCGGTTCTATCGGCTTTGTGTGGCGCTTTGTTTTTCGCGGCCGAAGACCGGTACCCGCTCCGCATCGATGCACTACTCACGTTCGAATTTGGAGACCGTCATCATGAAAGCAACTCAAACAATGAACGCGATTCGTAGCCACCATCGAGGTGGTCTGGAAACTCTCGTCTATGAACCCGTCGCCCGCCCCGCCCCTGATAGTGGCGAGGTGCTGGTCGAAGTGCACGCAGCTGCCATTACTCCGACCGAGCTTACGTGGGAACCAACCTGGACCGACGAACAGGGCAAGAGCCGTCTCCCCATCATCCCTTCGCATGAAATCTCGGGCGTAGTAGCGAAAGTGGGAACCGACGCCTTGAACATCGCGGCCGGAGACGAGGTTTACGGGCTGATAGACTTCTTTCGCGATGGCGCGGCGGCGGAATTCGCGATCGCCAAGGTCGCCGAACTGGCGCCCAAGCCGCGGAGCGTGGACCATCTTCACGCGGCTGCGATTCCATTGTCCGCACTTACGGCGTGGCAGGCATTTCGTACCCACGCGTTTCTCCGCGCGGGACAGCGCGTCCTGATCCACGGCGGAGCCGGTGGGGTCGGCAGTTTTGCTGTTCAGCTGGCAAAGCATTTGGGCGCGGAAACCATTGCCACCTGTTCTGCGGTTAATGCTGATTTCGTTAAGAGCTTGGGTGCTGATTCCGTTCTCGAATACGATCGCAGACCCTTCGAGCAAAACCTCAAGGACGTCGACCTGGTCCTCGACACGGTCGGTGGCGAGACGCTTGACCGTTCGTGGCGAGTCGTTCGACGCGGAGGCGCGTTGATATCGGTAGCTGAGGAGCCGCCGGCCGCGCAGGCCGAGCGCTTCGGAGTGAGAGGGAAGTTCTTTATCGTCGAGCCGAATCGCGGCCAGCTTGTCGAACTTGCAAAGCTGGTCGAGGACGGGAGTCTGAAACCAATTGTCTCAGAAACATTTCCTCTATCGGCGGCACGCCGCGCCTACGAGGCAGGTTCTCGGGGGCACCTACGCGGGAAAATTGTTCTCCGCGTTCGCTGATTTCGTTCCAGGGAGAACTCCATGTCACGCTTCCAGATGTTCGTATCACCGCTTCTCGGCTGATATTGGATTGTCGCTCTACAGCACGCGAGCTAGGGAAGCTCTGCACAAGTGTTGCGGTTCTTGTATAAACAATTAGTTGGGTCGGCAGGTGTGGAGGAGTGGGGATGGGTAATCAGCGGACGTTCGCGTCGATGGCGTGGAATGGAAAGGGCAAAGTCACCCGGCGCGAGCGGTTCCTGGCCGAGATGGATGCGGTGATTCCGTGGCCGCGGCTGGTCAGGCTGATCGAACCGCACTACCCCAAAGCCGGCCAAGGTCGCCAGCCTTTGGGACTGGAGAAGATGCTGCGGATTTACTTCCTGCAGCAGTGGTTCAATCTGTCGGACCCGCAGGCCGAAGATGCGATCTACGACAGCGAGTCGATGCGGCGCTTTGCGCGGGTTGAGCTGGGCGACGAGGTGGTGCCGGACGAGACCACGATTCTGCGCTTTCGCCACCTGCTGGAGCAGCACGGGCTGACCCAGGCGATCTTCGATGCGATCACCGGCCTGCTGGAAGAACGGCGGCTGTTGCTGCGCTCGGGAACCATCGTGGACGCGACCATCATCGCGGCGCCGAGTTCGACCAAGAACGCCAGTGCGAGCCGCGACCCCGAGATGAAGCAGACTCGCAAGGGCCGCAACTGGCACTTCGGGATGAAGCTGCACATCGGAGCGGATAAGCGCGGTATCGTCCATACGGTGAGAGCGACCGCTGCCAGCGTAGCCGACATCACCCAGATGCCTGAGCTGCTGCACGGGCAGGAGCGGGAGGTGTTCGGCGATCAGGCGTACTGGAAGGAAGACGATCGAAAGTTTCTCGAGGCTTGGGGAGTGCGCTACCGGATCAATCGGCGTCCTACCTCCCAGCGGCCGTTGAGCGAGCGCTGGCGGATGATCAACCGGGCGCGCTCGCGGACCCGGGCGCGCGGCGAACACGCCTTTCGGAGTAGTCAAGCAACTGTGGGGCTTCGCCAAAGTGAGATACCGCGGCTTGGCCAAGAACCTGGCGCGCGCGCAGACCATGTTTGCGCTGGCCAACCTCTACCAGGTCCGCAGACAGCTGCTCCCAGCAGGGGCCAGGTGTGCGCTGTGAGGAAACCTCGGGCAGCAAGCAGTCTCTGTGGCGACTATCGCACGACCAACCATCACTCGATCTCCGTTCGTTGAACCCGATTGTCATGACCACTTCAACCAATCGCTCCGCACAGCGACCTGTGCAGAGCCTTCCCTAGGGCGTCTTCGGCTGGACTTTTCGGCGCCGGTGTCAGATTGGGTCAGACTCCGCCTGTTCGACGATGTGTCCCACTGCCAACACACGTTCCGCGGCTATGAACGGAAGCGGCCAGGGTCATAGCCCATGATGCTCAGCTGCATCGGAGACGCGCGGGCCGCCATGGATGCTGCACCGCGTGTCGCGTCCAGCGACCCGCGATTGAAAGTGAGGTAGTCACGTGAAGCAACTCATCTTTCCCGTCATAATCGCAGCTTCTCTTCTCGGACTTACGACCCGCGCGCACGCCCAGGCTCTACCGGCTTCTGTGGGCACAGTGTACGTATTGATGACCCAAGCCCTCGCAGATCAGCCTGGAACGGATATAACTGTACTCAGCGTCGACTATCCACCGAACGGGTCGACGCCTGCGCACGAACATCCGGGGCATACATACGCATACGTTCTGAAGGGCGCTGTGGTCTCACAACTCGACGATCAGCCGCCGCAGATCTACACGACCGGCCAGATGTGGTCGGAGGCGCCGCATCAACATCACGTGGTTTCAAAGAATGCCAGTGCGACTGCGTCAGCGAAGTTGCTCGTTTTCATGATCGCGCCGCATGGCCAGAATTTGACCAAGTTTCTGCCCGCAAAGTGATCGGCGGGCCGGACTCAGAATCCGTTGCGGTCCGCGCTTGATGCCGAATGATCTCATCCGTGCTGCGAGGGTTCACGGGTTGACGCTAGGATCTGGGCGGCCAAAGATTTTAGGGCAAGATCGCGGCTAGAGAAAAGTCAAACGACTGATCGTGAGTTTTCACGAGATTTCGTTCAATTTTGAGTCTCCGTGCGTTCAGCGGGGCTGCGATTTTTCAGCATTGCCCCTTTGTTCCAGGTTTCTTAACGGCACGCGCATTGCTCGAAATAGCCTTAGGCCCCAAAGCGGAAGGATTTCTTCAGCGCTTATGAAGCCGATCAATCCACTGAAGATCCTGGAAGATTGGCTAGGCACGCGGGGATCAAAGGCCGATTTCGTTAACTTCGAGGAAATTGTTGGACACAGCGCCGCGCTGAACGTGGCTGCTTCTCAAGGAGACACTATATGCCGGATACCACAAACACCAAAAGCGATCTCGAGATTCTAACGCAATTGAACTCTGACTTCTTGGCGTCGGCTCAGAATGGCGATGTGCGACGCTTGGAACAAATACTAGCTGAGGATTTCATGGTCTCGCTGCCCGACTTCTTGCTGCGCGACAAAAATCAATTTCTGGATATGACGGCTGCGCCCAGACCATTTACCGAGCTAAAAGCGGACGAGGTGAAAATTCGGTTACTGGGTGATTTCGCGATTATCCATGCACACATCACCTTGCGAACGGCCGACGGTGTACAACGTCAGGGCCGATACACTGATGACTACCAACGGCGGGATGGAAAATGGCTCTGCGTGGCCGGGACAGCGTATTGGGAGTCTTGATGTATTGGCGGATGTCCAACCGGGCTTTCGGCGCAAATTGGGGACGGAGGTGAAGACGGCACGGGCGATGACGTCGCGCTCGATCCGGGCGAACCACACCGCTCAATTCAGGCTCTTTCGATGGCTTGGTTGGCTGACGGCCAGAGGGACAGTCAACGATGTTTTTAACAGCGAGCAGCTGGAGAACCACCGATGAAAAGGGAAATTGTCCGTGCGAGCCCTTAGCCTACTATTTGGAGAAGTAGAAAGCGCCGACTTCGACCGTCACCCGGCACGGGAACACGATCTATGTCATCGGTACTCCGCCTTCCGAACCCGACACGCGAGAGATCTGTGTCGGTCCAATCGAACGCCAGACAGAGCTCGTGCTGGAACAGTTGAAGCTCTGTGTAGAGACGGCGGGATCATCCTGGAGAACATCCTGAAAGTCAACGTCTACGTCACATCAGTCGAGATTTTCCCGGCGGTTAACGAAGTCTTTAGGCGGTACTTCCCGAAGGACCCGACCGCGCGGATTTTCGTCAACGTCCGTGCCTTGAACGGCGGGTTCGAAGGTTCGACATCGAGGTAGACTGCATTCCTGCCTTTTTAGATGTCGAACGGGCTTCCAGACCCGCAACATTTCCAACAAAGAGACAAATGACCAATGGGAAAATTATCATGAAGGCAATCGTTGTGACGGACCAGGCTGCGGGAACGGCCGGGATGAAGCTGGTAGAGCGGCCCGAGCCGCAGGCAGCGATAAACGACGTCGTCGTTCAGGTTCATGCGTCGGGATTCACTTCGGGTGAGCTGACGTGGCCCTCGACCTGGACCGATCGCCTCGACCGTGACCGAACACCATCGATTCCCGGGCAGGAGCTGGCCGGAGTGGTCACCGCTCTCGGCTACGGCACAACGGGGCTGTCGGTGGGACAGCGAGTTTTCGGCCTCTCGGACTCGTATCGCGGCGGCACCCTGGCGGAGTATGTGGCCGTCGAGGCACGCAACCTCGCGCCGCTGCCGGGCGACGTCGACTTCACGGTGGGCGCGAGCGTGGCGATGCCGGGCCTGACTGCGTGGCAGGGACTGTTCGAGCATGGCCGTCTTCAGGCGGGGCAGAGCGTCCTCGTGCACGGCGCGGCCGGCGCAGTCGGGTCGATGGTGACGCAACTCGCACAAGAGGCCGGCGCCTACGTCATCGGTACCGGACGCGCCGCCGACCGTCAGACGGTGCTCGACTTCGGCGCGCAGGAGTTCGTCGACCTCGACAACGACGCCCTGGAAGACGTCGGCGAAGTCAATCTGGTGTTCGACGTCATCGGCGGCGACATCGGGAAGCGGTCCGCAGGCCTGATTCGAGCCGGAGGAACACTGGTGTCCATCGTCGGGCCGCCCGAGGCGCGGCCCGCCGACGGCCTGGCGATCGACTTTGTTCTCGTGCCCGATCGCGCCCAGCTTGGTGAGATCGTTCAGCGGATGCGGGACGGACGACTGCGGACGAACATCGGCAACATCGCGACCCTCGACGATGCCGTCGCCGCTTTCAATCCGACCGAGCGGATCAGCGGGAAGACGATCATCCGCGTTCGTCCGTGAGGACTCGGGGTGTACCGCGCGTACGTCTTGTCAAAGGAGCGGTCATGAAATCAAGTGAACTTCTTGGAAAATACGTTTGCGCGCCGGCAATGGCCCTTTCGGTGTCCTTTCTCCTGATGAAGGCGAGTTCGGCGGCAAACATCACGAAGCTGTTTCTCACGTCAGGCCAAGTCGATCTTGCAAGAGAAGTGGTAAGATTGCCGCTTCATCGCGGTCGCCTTTCCTCCGGAGAGATTGTTTGGTTCGTTCTCACCGACGTAAGCGATCTCGACACTTCCAGGAAGATGGGCCTCACATGGGCGCCGAGCCTTAGTAAGGCAAAAGACCTCCCGAGTACGCGGGTTGCGGAAATGGATGAGTCCAACAACTTCACCTTTAAATCGGGGCGGGTTGATTTCTCACCAGTTCAAACGTTGACGGCAGGAAAGGCGCCGAACTTCTTCCCTCCTAGGTTGGCGAGAGCCGGGTCCGTCGGGGATGCGCATTACAGCCCATTGGTTCGGGTGGCAAACCGTAACGACATTGTTTTCAACGCTCCCATGATCGGGTTCAACGTCGGACCAGAGAAAATCTCGTTCTGCGGAGGCAATCCGGATTACTCAGTTGTGACCGACTCGGTGGCAAACATCTGCCCTGACAATGGCACCGTCGACTTGAAGTTGCGCTTCGGATTTGCGGACGGCAGGCACTTGCGGTACCTCAGCTTCGACGCCAACTCCGAGAGATCAGCAGCGCTCGAGGCATCTACCTTTGCGCCTGCCGAAAGCGACATCCTCAAAAGCGGCGCGACGGAGATCATCTATACGATCGTAAATGGCAGAACAGGCCGGAACGACCCTGAGCGCCAAGGGCTCGACAGCGCGCTCAAGGGCGAAGGGCCTTCACTCGACATCCTTGCACAGTTCAAGGAGATCAGTGCGGGATATTCACCGATGTGGGATGTTCAGTTGGCCGAGTGGACCAAAGAGGCAATCGAAAAGAATCAACGAAAACTCGTCACTGACGGTGACGACCTTACAGCTAAAAGCGAAGCAGGCTTGTTGGTAAGCCCCGGCGGAGGGCCGGTTAGGACGACCGGAATTCTGGTGAATTGTCCGGTCGTGGGTTTCACCAACGAGTAATTGTTCACCTCAGAAAACCAATCTTGGGCAAGTAATGCCGACAATGGGACTCCTTTCAGGAGCTCTTCGCTATAGATGGGAATATATTCGGGCCGACCGGCTGCCGCCCCAAGCCCGGCAGCCGTATCACTCCGGTCAAAGCTCGCCCAGCCTTCATAGGTGTGGAAACCGGGGAGACCCTTTTCGGTAAGGAGGCCGCATTCCTCCGGCAACCGCTGTCCTGGAGCCGGCGCAGGTTACCGCGATTCGTCACTTCGCGGGAAAACCGGCACCCCTGCGGGATTCGAACCCGCGGCCTTCGGTTCTTCTACCTACGACTTTCGCCCTTGTCGCGAGTGACAACGATTGGCTACGTCAGTTGAGTGCCCTGCGATTGATGCCCAAGGACGAGATTCGCGACGTCAGGCTCGACGATTTCATACCAAGCAATTCCGCTGCACCCGTTGGTCCAGAGAGCTTTCCGCTGGTTTGCTTCAGGGCGCTTATAATGGTTTCGCGCTCTTGCCGCTTCATTCGTCGCGGGTAGGGGTCGCGGCGTCCGCGGCCGGCGTGGGCTGCTGCTCGGTATCTTGGAGTGCCGGCGAGGCGGGCAGGTCGAATTTGAGCGGACCCTCGCGCCAGGGAATGATGGCGCGCTCGACCGTGTTTTGCAGCTCGCGTACGTTGCCGGGTCAACGGTAGGAAGTTAGCTGATCAAGTTCTGCGTTGCTCACTCACGATTCATCCCCTGTGCGCTCTGTTTCACGAAGATTGCAACGAGCGGCGTAATGTCGTCGCCGCGTTCTCGAAGCGGCGGGAACTCGATTGGAAAGACGCTCAAACGGTAGAAAAGATCCTGCCGAAAGCGACCTTGGTCGACTTGCTTCTTGAGATCGCGGTTGGATGCGGCGATGACCCGTACGTTAACCTTGCGCGTGCTGGTGTCGCCGTCCCGTTCAAGCTCCTGCTCCTGCAACACGCGGAGCAGCTTGGTTTGCATCGCGAGCGGCACTTCGCCGATTTCATCGAGGAATAGAGTACCGCCATTGGCGAGTTCCGAGCGGCCGGGCTTGTCTTTGAGCGCACCGGTAAAGGCACCCTTGACATGCCAAAGAACTCGCTCTCGAAGAGACCTTGCGGTACCGCGCTGCAATTCAGTTTGATCAAAGGACGTTCGCGTCGCGCACTCTGTTCGTGGATGGCGCGCGCGACCAGCTCCTTTCCCGTACCGCTTTCCCCGTGATCAGGACGGTAGCATCGGTCGGCGCGACGAGTTGAGCCTGCTGCATAACCTTTCTCAGACCAACGCTCGCCACAACGATGTCGCCGAATTTTTGTTCGCTGCGGATTTCATCGAGCAGGTAAGCATTGTGGGCCTCGAGCCGCGTCTTTTCCTGCTCCATCAGCACGCGATCCTGATTTTACGATTTTTCGGAACCAGCGCACTCCGTGAACCACCCAGAACTTGCTGTTACGCGCCTTTTGGTAGCGCACCACTTGGCACGAGAGTTGCGCTTAATCGAGCAGCGAGCCTAGAGGCGACGATGAGAGGATCCAAAGAACAGAATCGCGTTCAGCTAGTCGATCCCGATCCTGCAACCGGCGCTATCAGGAAACTCTTCGCGGAGATGGTAACCAAATTCGCGTTTGTGCCGAACCTGTTCCGTGTTCTTGCGAACGCGCCGGCGGCGCTTGAAGGACTGATGGGTCTCAGCGCGGCGCTGGCCCACGGAGCCCTCGACGAAAAAACTCGCGAGCAACTCGCGCTCGCCATCGCCGAGAGCAACCTTTGCGCTTACTGCTTGAACGAGCACACGGCTCTAGCCGCGAAAATCGGGCTCAGTCAAGCAGAAATCGGCGATGCTATTCGTGCTAGCGCGGCCAACACCAGAACGGATGCCATCCTCAAACTGGCGCGCAGCATCGTCGTTCAGCGCGGGGAACTCACCGATGGAGACCTCGCGCGCGCCCGTGCTGCCGGTTTGAGCGACGTCGAAATCGTCGAGACGGTTGCCAACATCGCACTGAACATTTTCGAGAACTACATGAGCCACATCGCGCGCGTACCAATCGACTTTCCGAAGAATGAATCGAGCGAGACATCCGGTCAGGGAGGCGAATCAAATGGCTAACGTTGAGAAGTATGACGACGTGATTATCGGCAGCGGAATAGCGGGCAAAGTTGCTGCGTGGACGCGCGACGCGCACCGCAAAACCGCAATCGTCGAGCGAGGTCTGCTCGGCGGCGCCTGTCCCAACGTCGCGTGCCTTCCGAGCAAGAACCTGATCTGGTCTGCAAAAGTCATCTCACTGGCCCGGCGCGGAATGGAGTTCGGCCTCAAGACGGACTCCCTGAGCGTCGACATGGCGGCCGTCCAGCGCCGCAAGCGCGCGATGGTCCGCGAGCTGCGCAAGGCACACGAAGAGCATACCGAAGCCAGCGGCACGGAATTGATCTATGGCATTGCGCGATTCGTCGCTTTCCGCACCGTGGAGATCGAGCTACGCGATGGAGGCACGAGATCCATCCAGGGAGACCGCGTGTTTCTCGACCTTGGTTCGCGCGCCGCAATCCCCGAAGTGCCCTGCCTGGCCGAAGCTACGCCAATGACGCATGTCGAGGCGCTGGAGCTCGATCGCTTGCCCACACATCTGATCGTGCTCGGCGGAGGTTACGTGGGCCTCGAACTATCGCAGGCTTTTCGTCGATTCGGCTCGGAAGTAACCGTGATCGAAGAAGGTTCGCAGCTCGCCAGTCGCGAGGATCCTGATGTCGGCGCCGCGCTCAAGGATTTGTTCGTCGATGAGCGAATCGAAGTCCTTCTGAACTCCAAGGTTCGCCGCGTCGAGGGACATTCCGGCACTCACGTCCAAGTCTACGTCAATGACACGCGCGAAGATCGCGGTGTCGAAGGAACGGATCTTCTCGTCGCGGCCGGCCGCAAGGCGAACACCGACGGAATCGATCTGGATAAAACCGGCGTTCAGCTCGACGAGCGCGGTTACATCAAAACTAATGAACGGCTGGAAACCACCGCGGAAAACATCTGGGCGATGGGCGATTGCGCTGGCAGTCCTCAGTTCACCCACGTCGGGTACGACGACTTCAGCATCGTTCACGCGAACCTTAACGGCGGTAACCGCACCGCCAGTAATCGTCTAATCTCATTCTGCATGTTCACCGATCCCGAACTGGCGCGGGTCGGAAAAAATGAAGCCGAGGCGCGTAGCGACGGCATCGAGTATCGACTGGCAAAGATGCCGATGGCCGAGGTGCGTCGTACGAAGACCGTGTCTGAGCCGCGCGGCTTGATGAAGGTGCTGGTGGCGAAGAACAGCGACGAAATTCTCGGCTTCACCGCATTCGGCTTCGAGGCGAGCGAGCAGATGGCTGCGATGCAGACCGCGATACTCGGCCATCTGCCTTACACGGTTTTGCGCGATGCGATCCTGACGCATCCCACAATGTCCGAAGGATTGAATCAACTGTTGGCTAACGTTCCGGCGCGATGAACCAGGCGCCGAGGAGTAAAAATCGTGATCTCTATTTCAATAGGTATAGTGAACGCACAAAACGCGGTTGAACGGGTCGTTCCCCGTAAAGACAGATCCTTACTATCCAGGAAGTGAAGCATTTCCCGGCAAGTGGAGGCAGCATCATCAATATCAGCTCGATCGCAAGTGAGAATCCCGTGCCGAACTCGTCGCTCTATTCGGCGACCAAGGGTGCGGTGAACACGCTCGCGATGACATTGGCCAAGGAGCTGGGGCTGCGGAACATCCGGGTTAATGTCGTTGCCCCGGTCTGGTTGATACCGAAGGCAACAGAAATAGCGTGTTCGTCGACAGTGAAGCGGGAACTGCTGGAGCATCGGCGACTCCGCTCGGCGCGAGATTAGGCAAACCGGAGGAAATCGCGCCGGTCATCGTTTTTCTTGCCTCGGATGGTGCGGGGTGGCTGACAGGCGAACGAATCAACGCTTCCGGGGGCTTGCATTTGAGACTTCGCTACTTTCCGATTGGGGTCCTTCCAAAAAAACGTAATTGTCAGAGGGGGCGCAGAGATGCAGGTAGCTGGAATTCGCCGGGTCGGTGCCCGGGTTGACATGATCGAGGTGGACGAGCCGCGGCCGCTGGCCGGGGACGAGGTGCTGCTCGAGGTGAGGGCAGCCGGCGTGGGCAACTGGGATGAGTTCGTCCGTACCGGCGGCTGGGACGTGGGTGCCAAGCCGCCGATGGCGCTAGGCGTGGAGGCAGCCGGCATACTGCTGGCCGCGGGACCAGCGGTCGCTGACTGGACGCCTGGGGACGCGGTGATGATGCATCCCGTGCCGCTGCGAGACCAGGGGACCTGGGCGCCCCGCCTTATCGCCCCGGCGGCGCTGCTCGCCCGCAAGCCGCAAGGTGTCAGCTGGGAGGTAGCGGCCGCCTTCCCGGTACCCGCGCTCACCGCCGAACAAGTTCTCGGCGACGCGCTGAACATTCGCGCCGGTGAGCAGCTTCTGGTCCACGGAGCCGGCGGAGTCACCGGCGGCCTGCTGGTAGCCCTCGGCTCGTTGCGCGGCGCGCAGGTCATCGCGACGGCAGGCCCCGCAAGCCATCGGCGTGTAAGCGCGCTGGGGGCGCGCCAGGTGATCGACTACCACGACCAAGAATGGCCCGAACAAGTCCGCGCGATAACGGGAGGCCACGGAGTGGCCTCCGTAGTCAACGCGGCAAGCGGCAGTGCCGCCAGCGCGATCCGCGCGGTCGCCGACGGAGGACGGCTGGCGACCATCACCCCAGACCCGCCCAGCCAGCAGCGCGGCGTCACGGTCTCCAGCATCTACGTACGCGCGGACGGAAACCAGCTGCGCAAACTCGCGCAGCAACTCGGGGACGGGCTGCTTGAGATTCCTATCGCCGCCAGCTACCGTCTCGCCGACGCCGCCCAGGCACTCGCCCAGGCAACCGGCGGCAACGCCGGTGGGGCCATCGTCCTTACGCCTTGACCACCATGGAGGGCCGGCAGATGACCGCGAGGGGCAAGCCGGGCCACGACAGCACAATACCAATGGCTCCGTCCTGGGCCTTTCCTGAACGAGCGCGCCAGCCACACGCGCGCATGGCTGGTCATCGGCGTTTCCCTTGCTCATCGAAAGATTTCAAGGAACGCGCGCGTCTAAGATAGTAGTCTTTGCGTCTAGCAACGAGAGGGATCGCCCGTGCTTCGGAGCCCACATCACTTAATTATTTTTCTGTGTAGCCGACTCGTTTTTGAAAACGTCCGGTCCGCACAGTGAAGGACGTAGCGGCAAGGCGTTCAACGAGCGTAATGCTCACGGTCTGGTTGATCGACCGAGTTCGGCAACAAACAGCGCAGGTCGTAGGGTGAGGAGACCCTGCGACGCTAAGAGAGGAATCATGTCGATCATAGCTCATTCCAAGACCGGGGGCGACACCGCCACCATGGGGCGGCTCCCTATGCTGGTGCCGCCGCTCGCGGCGCTGCTCTACCCCTTCTCCCTTGAGGGCTTCAACACCAGCGTTGCGCAATTCGTCGCGTCGGATGTCTCTACCTTATCTTGGCTGAGCGCCACGACGTGCCTCGTCCTGGCCTTTGCGACGCCGCTGATCGCTATTCTCGCCGCCATGTCCTTCTACGAGATCGATCGTCCGACTGTGGCGCAATTGCACGCAAAGCGCACGGCGCTTCTTGCCGTCGCGGCGCCGACATTGTTCACCTTCGTCGGCGTCGTTCTCACCATGCTGCACGATCCGGTGCCTGACACCTGGCTCTGGGTCGCATGCTGGGCGATCGCGCTCGCGCTTCTACTGCGCTCCGACAACAGCGTGCCGGCGGTGGTCGCGCCACGCTCCGTCCCGGCACCGTTGCGCGTCGCCCACGGCGTGTCGGCGCTCGCTCTTGTCATGCTCTTCCTGGCGCTCCACATGGCCAACCACTTGATGTTCCCCGCGGGCGAACGGACGTACGATGCGGTTATGAAAGTGTTCCGCCACGTGTACCGCAACGATATCCTGCAGCCGTTGGTGGTCGCGCTCTTCCTCTTCCAGGTTGGCACGGGGCTCTGCTTTGTTTGGCGGCTGACCGCGGCGCCCAGCGATCGCTTCCGCACCTTCCAGATCGCGTCAGGCGTCTATCTCGCGTTTTACGTGCTGGGCCACATGGACTCAGTCTTCATATTCGCACGGTCATATCTTGGCATCGATACGGGATGGGGCTTCGCGACGGGCGCGCCCAGCGGACTCGTCAAGGACAGTTGGAACATCCGCCTCGTGCCGCATTATTGGTTCGGCGCATTCTTCGTCCTCGCGCATCTTGCGGCCGGCGCGCGTCGGATCATGATGACGCATGGCGTCAGCAGGGCGTTCGCCGACCCATTCATGATCGGCGGCGCGGTCGTCGCCGGGCTCGTTGCGACGGTCATCATGCTCGGGATGTGTGGGATGCGCGTTCAGTTCGTTTGAACGCGCCGCGCCAGCGTCATCATAGCGCGCATTGATTCGCTTAATCCATGTACCGCCGGATACATATCGGCAGACTTGTGGTCTGGAAAAAAGACGACCACAAAAATGGCCCAAACGGAAGGGATTTACCGATCGCCTTCGGCCCAGTTGATGAGAAAACGTTAGCGCCCGCACACCCATTCCCAGTGGCTCCGGCCGCCTCGCTGCTGCGTTTTCGAGCCGCCACTGCCCGACTTCGCACACTGACTATGCACAGCAGCGGCGCTAGGACGTTGATTTCCGATCGACGCAGCAACTATACAACCGGGTGATCAGGATGCTGGACGGGAGCGAGGCCGATTCGGGCCTATGGCAGCACTAAGCAGTCATGTGTTCGGTGCAGGCGAGTCTACGGCGGGGAGAAATCCGAGATTACACTGGCGAAGCTCCATGCCACGCTGCGCGCTCATGATGCTGCGTTCGATCGCGGAGTTGATAATCGAAAGCAGGCCGCCTAGGAGTTGATAATCGAAAGCAGGCCGCCTAAATGATTATCGAGCCGCTACTCGATTCCAACAGCGGTTCGGGCATTATCCCATCGATCTGCCGTGTTGAAGCGTCGCTCGGGCACATCGCGAGTTCGATCGGTCAGTTCCGGAAAGGCGTCTGATCTGCCTGGCCTTCCTGGCGCCGGATGTCACCGAGTTTATTGTGCAAGGGCGGCAGCCGATGAGTCTTACCCGCGCGGCTGAAAAGGGGATCGGTCTAGCCATTTGGTCTAGAAAACGTTTAAATCCGGAGCTAAAATCGATTTTGGATGAAAGGCGGATTGAGCTTGCTCGCCGAGCCATCGTCACATTCGGATCTTTTGCCCCTTGACGGCGTAATTTATCTGCGACGTCAGCCGGAATAGCGAGGCTGCGTACCATACCTATCGAGAGGGAAAGCTACCGCCCAGTGCGGATATTATCGCCGCTTTCATCGCCAGCACAAGCGTGCAAGTTTAGCTCAGCATCGCCTGTTAGTCAGTACCAACGGGGGGCTTCATGGACGTTGTTACACAGAGCCTGCTCAAGGCATTCGCCGAGAGTCAAAAGATTGAAGGGCAGCCAGCCGGAACAGTTTGAAGCGTTCGTCAATTACATTGTTGTCTCCGATATCTATCCCGAGGAGTTTGATTTCAGCCTGATTGCCACGGGCCCAGGAGAGTTCGGCATTGATGGTCTCGCCATTATCGTCAACGATGCCATCGTTGACGACGAGGAGCAGCTTGAAGACGTCATTGCGCACAACCCGGTACTGCAGGTGCAGTTCCTTTTCGTGCAGGCGAAGACAAGCTCGTCCTTCGACGCCGGCGAGATGTCGAAATTCTTTCAGGCGGCGCTTGACTTCTTCAAGGACGAGGCGAGTTTCAAGCAGAACGAGCGTATCCTTGAGCTGCAGCGAATCAAGAACCGTCTATACTAGGCGGCGGCGAAGTTCGTCCGGGGCTTGCCGAGAATCGCCCTTTACTATGCGACCACCGGCACCTGGACGAACGACAAGAACCTCTGCGCGATCCGCGACGGCTTCCTCGCCCAACTACCGCTCTTCACATCTTCTCGGCTGCGGCATTCCACCCGGTTGATGCTACGAGGTTGCAGAAGCTCTGTTTCCAGACGAAGAACCCCTTCCGTGTCACGATCAGCTTTGGGCAAAACCTGTCGCTTCCTGAAATTCCGAATGTGCGTGAGTCCTACATCGGGCTGCTGTCCATCTCAGAATACCTCAAGGTGATCACCGACGACGATGGGAACGTCCGGCGCCGGCTGTTTTTCGACAATATCCGCGATTTTCAGGGCGATACGCCGGTCAATAAGTCGATCGCGGCCACGCTGCTCTCGAACACCAGCATCGAGTTCCCGCTCCTCAATAACGGCGTCACTATTGTTAAACGTAAGCTGCAGCGAGTTGGGCCGCAGTTTACGCTTGAAGACTTCCAAATCGTCAATGGCTGCCAGACCAGCCACGTGATCGCCGCCAATTCTGTCGACCCAACCAAGGTACTATGATCCCGATTAAAATTGTTGCGACCGAAGATGAGGAGGTCACTCGCCAAGTAATCATTGCGTCAAATCAGCAGAACAAGGTGGATCAGAGAGCTTTTGGGCGCTCGACCCCATCCACAAGGCGATTGAGATCTACTTCGAATCGAGGACGGGCGATCGGCGGCTTTACTATGAGCGTCGTCCCGGGCAGTTCAACACGATCGCGGGCATCGAGAAGGTCCGGATCGTCACGAAGGATCTGCTGTTGAAGATGTACGCATCAGTTTTCCTACAACGACCGAACCAAGTTGGCCGGTATTATAAAGATCTGACACCGCTGATTGGAAAGGAGATCTTCTCCTCCGACCACGAAGTGCATTCTTATTACACGGCTGCGTATATCGCATATCGTTTGGAATTCATGTTCCGCAACCGAAGGATGACGACCGAGTGGAAGCCGTTCCGCTTCCAGCTTGCTATGGCTGCGCGCCTCATCCTTGAGCGCGACCTGAAACTCGACCCGAAGAAAAATCGCTCGCAAACCTACTGCAACGCGATCGATGCCGTGATGGCCGATCCCGACAAAGCGCAAGCAGTTTTCGACGAAGGAACAAGGGCGATCGAAGCAGCCGTTTCAGAACTAAAGTCACAGGGCGCGGAACTCGACCGTCGGAGCGCAAAGATGCGTGATATGAGGGATAGGCTGCGTGACATTATCGCTGGTTCGGCCAAACCGGTGAACGCCGGTTGGGGGTCATGCGAGCTAAGTGAATGGCGGAGGCAAACCGCATCAAGTGCGGAGACGCCTTTTCGGTCCAATTGCGTGTCTCATTTAGCAGGCAGCGCAATCGAGATTCAAAAAACGCGCCTGCGCGTAGCGGCACCGGCCCCCCACGGCATGAGCGGCGGCGCGATCTTCGGCGTCGCGGTGAACGCCCACAGTACCCCCACCCGGCCGTGGAGGTGTTCGGGCCGAGCATGGCAGTTGCGATGCCGATCATCCGCGATGAATGGAAGATCACTCTGCCCACTCGATTGACGCCCGTCTATTTTCGCACGCATACAGGGACGCCAGCCGGTTCGGGGGATGGCTGACGGTGCTCGCTTTTGCTATCGGTCGAGCCTGAGTACTGATCCAAATGGTCCAGGCCGCGCCGCAGGCGCGGGAAGTCATCAGGTCCGGCAAAAACCCTTTGCAGAGACCGCGACACGGGGCATCCCGGAACGCCAGCGGGAACGAGCAAGTTGCTAGAGGTTGTCAATTGAGTCTGTTGAGTGCGATAAATGCCGGAAACACCGGTACAACCGACCACATCAGGCCGAAATCTCTACCGCCGGTCGGTATACTTTCGCGGGGCAGGTCATCAGGCGACGGACTCTACCTCAAATTGGCGGAGTTTTCGGGGTGCAGGCCAGCCAACAAAGCTGTAAAAATTGCCCCGGCTTGGACTCCGAAAGTAGGCTCCAGCGCCCTTGCGAAACTCCTTAGAATTGCTTCTTGAGAGGAGCGAAGGGTATGAACTGATGGCATGGCGCGGAAGCGACGTTTCGGTTCCCTCGCTAACGAACTGCTGAAGAAAGCTCGCGAGGCGATGCTCACGGCTGTTCAGATTTTCAACAATCCGCACGTCGAATTTAAGTCCGAACTGTTCATCGTAACGACGATCATTGCTTGGACATATTTGCTTCATGCCTACTACCGTAGGAAGGGAATCGAATATCGACAGTTCAACGCCGGGCGGGCGGAGACGTCGCTTTCTGCGAACGAAATCGGGGCTATCAGGTATTGGGGCCTGGAGGAGTGTTTAGCTTGCCGAGACTGCCCTCTAGAACAGGTTCTTAAAAATAATCTGAGATTTTTGGTCGGATTGCGCCACGAGATCGAGCATCAGATGACGACACGCATTGATGATCAAGTGAGTGCAAAGTTCCAAGCTGCGGCCTTGAATTTCAACTCCTGCATCAAGAAGCTTTTTGAAGAAAAGTAATCTTTGGACTCAGAACAGGCATTCAGCATTCAATTCGCCGGCATCTCGGAACGTGCTGCGAAGGAACTACTGGCTGAAGTGGATCTCCCAGCGCACATTCGATCGTTTGTGGCGCAATCGAAAATGGACTCTCGCAGGAAGACTATAATGATCGTGATTCTCTATCGCGTTGCATTCATTCGAAAGACTTCCAATACAAAGGCTAGCGCCGACAAAGTTATTGAAATGGTGGCTGCAGACAGTGAAACGGCTGTCGCCATAAATCAGGTGCTACTTCGCGAGAACGAAAAGACGAAATACCGGCCGGAACAATCGTCAAACAAATGAAGGCGGAAGGCTTTACTTATTTCGGCATGACGCAGCACATCGACCTATGGAAGGAGAAGGACGCGAAAAACCCCAGGTACCAGTTCGGCACGTACGTGGAGGGGCATTGGTTTTGGTATGAAACTTGGCTTGCTGAGGACCGAAAGCACTGTGTTAAGAACGCCGTCCTATACAAGCCGCCAGCATCCTGATTGCACCTCTGAAACTATGCGTGAGCCTCGGATTCCGAAACAAGCGCAAGGCCGGCGCGATGAACCATTCGTCGCACCCTTGCGTCGCTGACGGAGCGAGAGCTTGAGAATTGGAATTGCCGGAGTCAGTCGCCAGTCTCGATATGCCGACGTGAGTGGTACGACCGCGGCATGAATTAAACGGGCCAGAAATGGAGACTTCGAGAATATAGTGAAACATCGTGACAGCAAGTTGCCGGCACATGTCACGCGGCGTCGCAAGGGAACTCTCTACTTGTCTGGCATCGATCAGGTATAATGAGTACGGGTACGGTGCGAGTGGGGATGTTTGACGTGAAGCGGGGAACTCCGCAATGGACTTCGGCAAATTTCACTTCGGTAGAATCGAAATTGATGGTGTTACTTATGAACGTGACGTCGTCATTGACCGCGGCCTGATTCGCAAGCACAAGAAGAAGCTCTCGAAAAGATTTCGCGAGGAGTTCGGACATAGCCGGGTTCGGTCAATGAAGAGGTTCTGAGAACGCCGAGTACGGAAGACTGCTTGGCGGAGCGAGGAGAATCGAAGCCCGCGCCCGTTTGCCTTTCGTAGTTTTGTCCATAGCCATCACCAAGCCTCTTCCTCTCTACTGACTCCCACGTCTTGTCGAACCACGGCTGGAGCGGGCCGTAGAGGCGCATGAGCACGTTCCAGTTAGTAGACGGGAGGGTATGCTCCCTGGCGTAGCGCGTCGAACTCGGAGTACGATTTCTCCATCTTCGGGCCCGGCAATCGTGGCCGAAGCGTATGGGCATCGCGGAGCTCACGCCGGCGATGATGTTCGCGCGCGAGCGCGAGAACCGTTGCATTACGGCGAACCGCGGGTTCGTGCTGGGCTCGTCCCGCTGGGCTCGCGCTAAGCCGATGTTGACCTCGCCGAAAGCCACCGTCGTTGCCTTCGCTTTCGTACTCGTGCTGGTTGCTTCCGGCACGTTATTCCTGGCACAGACACCTTCTGCAAGGCACGCGCATCCCTGCGAAGAGGGTCTTGAGATTGAAGAGATGCGGTGCTTGGTATCGCAGCTTTCAACTGAGAAGGGCAGCAATTCTTGCACCACGCGCGCTCCGCACGGCTGGAAAACCTACGTAGACCGGGTTCACGATTTTTGCCTTTCGTATCCTTCTGTGTACGAGCGCAGGAGATGGGCCGATATGGCTCGGAAATTATTCGGGCAAACCTGACTATTCCGATTACCGGCGTAAGACCGTTGAGGAGGGACGAGTGCTTATCTTTGGGGCGGCGGACTGGATCCGAGGACGAGGACGCCTACATATTTATTCAACTCGACGATAAGCCCTTTGTGCTTGAGAGCTTCGTCAAGGACGCTCCGACAGGTATCGAATCCCCGCCAGAACCGCTACAAGTCGGTGACGAGACTTTCTACTACTACGGTGCCGGTGGCGGCGGGGTGCAGTATGACGACCAATACTTCCACAATCTGAAGGGGAAAACTCTGTACATCAGCTTCGCTGGTCCAGTACGCGGGCGACAAATCGCCCTCGTACAAGAGGCTAAGCAGATGGAAGTCCGAATTCTAGGGAGTTTTCGAGCCTTTTAATTTGCAGCGCGAGGAACACGTCTGACGATGAAAGCCGCGGTCGTCATCGCTTTCACTCTGGTCGTGTCCGGCGCGCTCTACATCCGCCTGCGCTGGCACCGCTCCCCGCGCGCGTTTCGGGCGATGATCGCGTTGTCCGCCGGATACTTCGTCGCCGGCTCGATCGCGGGTGCGTGGATTCTGCATCTCGCTTCCCCGAGGCACGCCGAGACCCAATCGGCGAGCGCCAACGTCACCCCACCCGCATCCCGGCCGGCCGTCAGCAGCGACTGAAGCCGTCAACCTGTCCCTGCTGAAAATTCTCTCCCAACAAAAATCGGAACAGGTAAGAAGTCAAGGGCGACCAGCTGCGATGAACCGGCGCACGGCGTAGCCTGTACTATAAGCGGCTGTCGCGCGATCCAGATCTAAACGCCATCCATACGAGGATTCGCAGACCGTGCGGTGCCGGCCGCGGCGCAACCAATGGCAAGCAGTAGTCGGTGCGGTCAGGCCGCGAGGCGCTGGTAGCGATGGTGCAACCCGCCGACTTGCGGGATGGCGATGACTCGACCGCTCCGCGGTGGTTGGACGTAGCGCGAGTGCGGACAATCCTTGTCGAGCGAGAGATGCGTTCGGGTCAGGTGGTAATAGTCCACGTATGATGAAAGGACGCGGCGCAAATGGCGTTCGTTAAAGATGATGACGTGGTCAAGGCATTCCCGCCGGATCGAGCCGATCCCGCGCTCGACGTAAGGATTCTGCCACGGTGAGCGTGGTGCCGTGGCCACTTCAGTGATTCCCATCGCCGCAACCCGGTTGCTGAAGACCGAGCCGTACGAGGCGTCGCGGTCGCGCAGCAGAAAGCGAGGAGCTGTCTCCCACGGGAACGCTTCAATTACTTGCTGCGCAAGCCACGCTGCCGTGGGATGCTGCGTAACATCGAACCGCACAATCCTTCTGCGACCGTGAGCCAGGATGATCATGACGTAGAGCAGTCGAAACGAGGCCGACACGGCGACGAACATGTCGATGGCGGCGATGCCGATTGCTTCGTTGCGCAGAAAGCTACGCCATGTCGGTGAAGGCGTTCCGATTCGTCGCACCATGTACTTTGCGACCGTGGCTTGGCTGACGTTAATGCCGAGCTTCAACAGCTCGCCGTGGATACGCGGCGCACCCCAGAGCGGGTTAGCACTGTTCATCTGCCGGATCAGATCACGAACTTCGCGATCTACTGACGGCCGTCCAGACCTTGAGCGCCAGCGCCAATAGAGCCGAAAGCCTTGACGGTGCCAGCGGACCACGGTGGCCGGCTTCACCAACAGCATGACGTTCAGGCACTGCGGCCAGGCCCGGTAGAGCCAGACCCAGAGTAGGCGATCGAACGCGGAGAGCCAGGTGCGGCCGGGACGCTGGCGACGCAGGACTGCCAGTTGGTGGCGGAGCGCAATGACCTCGAGCTCCAATTCCACGCGGCCGCGAAACCGGCCAGCGAGCCATGAAAGAAGCGCCGAGCTGAATGCGTGCATGCCGTGACACTACGGCCGGGGAAGATAAATCGCCAGACTTTTCGATGCTTTCCGAGTTTTCAGCAGGGACAACCAGAAAAACGGAGTCCGAAGCCATCGTAGGCGAGATGCCGCCATCGCCGCCAAACTCCGCGCTCGCAACGTTCCAAAGTCATAGTCGAGCGATAGTATCAGCCGCGCTGCGATGGTCGTAAAACAGGAGCCTGCTACCTGCCGACCGATAATCGCTGATCGGGCAATTTTTTCCCTGATCCCGGAGTCGACTCCCTGTTCGACGGAAATCAATTCCCTGTTAAGTTTGAGCAGGGAATTGCTAGCTAAGTGTCCGGCGAATATCTGCTTTTTCGCAACGATCAACACATTGCGGAGTCTCAAAACCGGGAATTCCCTGTATTTTCCCTGGTGATCAGGGAATTTGACCAAGGAGACTGGTTCGCAGTTGACTGCACCATCCGCCAGCCGGTCCTTAACCTTCCGCATTCTCTGGAGAGATGAACGAAATCGCTGGGTGTGCGGGGCTTCGCGGCCATTGAAGACGTCGGGAACGGGGGCGCCACGTTGCAAGTGAACGGCGGCCGAATCGACGCCGTGATCCCAGCCCATGGCTTTGTGGTGTTGCAAAATATGAGCTAGAGAAAGCCAGGATCCATTAACAGTCTCCGACCGCTCGGACTATCTGCAGGTCAATAGCGCTTTGCAGTTCGTCTCGATGTCTCAAAGCTTAACCCGATGCTGTCGTCTGAGTTCACAAATCGGTACCGACAGTTCGAATTCACTTCACTCACCATCCAGTCCTTCAGTTTTGGTACTTACCGGAGAAATAGCCGGAAAAGCGCGCGTCTGCGCGCGATTTCCGATTGCGCATGGACCCAGATAACGTCTCTAATTCCGCTTGGTCTGGTCTTTCGGCAGTTGCCGAGCACGACAGTGCCGCTTGTGACCCCGCACTCTCCAGTCCGAGCAAGATCAACAATTCGTCCCACTCCGGTCCGCTGCTGACACGCGAACATGCGCAGTTGGACGCCTCGCCGGCTCGTGTCATCCGAGCGAGACTCGATGGGGCTCTATTCGAGCGAAGGAATTGCTATTTGTTCAGTGGATATAGTCCAGTTCTGCCTTTTGCTGCCCCCGGCCCTGGATACTCTATCAATCTCTCGCCCTGCATATAGTCACTAGCGCCGGGGTCTATCATTACTACATATTTTCCCGCTGGAAGATCTCCCCATATCGACGACATACTTTCCATTTTTAATCTCGCTAAAGCCTACTACTTTCCCCAATCTTCCTTCTTTGACCTTGCGCACGAGGATCGTTACGTCGTCCATCCGGATCTGGTTACCGGCGGCCATGTTCGCGGTCTGAACAGCTCCATAAATTTGGCTTTGGTGCGACGCATGGCCGCTGGACGTTTGGGCTTGTGTCGGCGCTGTGTTAAAAAAGGCGACCATCAGAACCGTGGCCAAAGCCGTTGCAACTATTAGAAACTTTGGTTTGTTCATCCTTCGCGCTCCTTTTCGGTGTAGCCCAGAACGTCCATTTTGAATCCTGATACAGACTCGCACCGACGCCGAGCGGTTTGCAAACATGGCGCTCAAGCTCGGTTGCTATCCAGGTATAGCTCGACGCAGGGTCCGAGAATTCGGATTGGCTGACGGCCTGCACCAGAGTGCCGAGTAGCGCTCGACCTCGCGCTCGTACCTCGACGTCTCATCCACTACCCGCGTCTGGCCATCGTGAACATGAACATGAATTCCGTGCTGTCCCGTCCGCTACCTTGAACAGAATAGGCATTGCTTGGTCAGGCCGAAGCGATGGCACTACCCAACTTCTGCTTGCGCGACATATTCAGGTCGCTCTCCTCGCGCAGCCTCCTGCTGGCGTCCTTCGCCATGCAAATACCCATCGAGGAGGTCCAGAAGAAATAGGTTCCGAACAGGGCCCAAAACGAAATGGCACCGTTCCACGCCAGCGGACCCGTCTTGAAGAAGGGCATCACGGTGAGCGGAACAAAGCTGATGCCCGCAAAGATCGCCCAGCCACTTACCCAACGCGGGAACACGGGACGCGCACTTTTATCCGCCAGGCCGACCAGACCGGCTGCGATGGCCTGCACCGAAGTGGCAGCGTAGGTGATATTAAATAAGATAAAGCCCAGGTCGTTCAGCGTCCGGACGGTGCTAGGATCAATCTCCGGCCGGAACGCTGCAGTCGCCCATATCGCGGGGCCAAACATCACTACCCAAGCGGTAATCGCGCCCCCGATTAGCTGGATGATCGTCAAAACTGGGCTCGACCCTTCGATTCGCCACATTGCTATGGTGAGCTGGGCCGTCCACGGGATCCACAGAACGCCGACCAACGCGGCCACGCTGTTCCCGAGCAGGATCGCGTTGTGATGCAGCGCAAAGTGCGTGGCGAGTGCTTGCGCGCTCAGATTGGGCGAGGCAGGCGGCAGGTTGTGTGCCATCCACCCCCAGAAAATCGTATAGAGAATTTCGAACGCAAAACCGCACTGCGCGGCGAGTAATTGGTATTTTAGACTTTGTTTGGTAGTCATTCTCATCACCCCTTTGTCGTGGCTATGGAATGCATCCGGGACACAATGGATTGACACCTTAAGCAATCGCCAAATCTCGGTCGAACTTGCCTCAAATCATCGTGAGGCCGCCGCTCACGGAGAGCGTTTGACCCGTCACGAAGGAGGCGTCGTCAGAAGCGAGGAACGCAACGGCGCCCGCGAGATCCTCGGGCTCGCCGAGACGGCCGAGCGGAATCGCCTGTTTGAGCGACGCGGCGAGCTTCTCGTTCCCACCTGCCATCTCGTGGAAGAGCGGCGTATTCGTGGGCCCTGGGCAGACGACATTGACGTTGATCCCGTAGCGGGCGAGCTCGCGCGCCAGCGTCTTCGAAAAACCGATGATCCCGGCTTTCGCGCCCGCATACACCGCCTCCCCCGCAGATCCGACTCGACCCGCGTCGGAGGAGATGCTGACAATCTTCCCCGAACGCCTCTCGATCATCGAGTCTAGAACGGCCCGGACGCAGGCGATTGGTCCCTTCAAGTTAATCGCGATGACCGTGTCCCAGGTCGCTTCCTCGCTCTTCACGAAAGACTCGACCTTGTCCCAACCAGCGTTGTTGACAAGCACGTCAATTGTGCCGAGGCGTTCGACGACCGCCGCGACACCGACCGCGATGGATGCGGTGTCGGTGACGTCGACACGGACGCCCATCGCTGCCCCGCCAATTCGCTCCGCTGCGTGAGCAGCACCATCGCCGTTTATGTCCGCGATGGCAATCTTCGTGCCCTCCTCTGCCAAGCGGCTCGCGATCGCTAACCGATACCGCATGCCGCACCGGTGACCATTGCGACCTTGCCCGTAAGTCCTCTCATGAACCGCCCTCCTGCCTGACCTTTTTTCAGATCTGGTAGTTTTCAACCAACCAGCGGCCGGCGGTGAGCTCCTGGATCTCGGTCGTGCCTCCGCCGAGCTCGATGAGCTTGGCGTCGCGGAAAAGGCGCTCAACGACGTACTCCTCCATATAGCCGTTGCCGGCGAGCACGTGGATCGCTTCCTGACAGACGTAGGTCGACATCTCGGCGACGTAGAGCTTACCGACACTCGCATCAGCGGGCGAAACATCGATGCGCTTTCCGGCCCAGATGTCGCCATATACGATCTGGCGGCAGTTCGAGAGCGCGGTGTACATCCGCGCGAGCCGACGCTGGATGAGCTGGTACCGGCCGATCGGCTGGCCGCCCTGGTTCCGGTCGCGGCTGTACTGGAGCGCGAGGTCGAACGCGCGTTCCATGATGCCGTAAGAGATCGCCGTGAGTCCGACGCGCTCCCGCGACAGCCTCTCCTTCACGTTCGTCCTCTGCTCGCCGCCGCCCAGGATGCGATCAGCGGGGATGCGGCAATCCGAGAGAAACACCTCACCCGTGGGGCTCGAGCGAAAGCCCATCTTGTGGAACGGCTTGCCGGTCTCAAGGCCGGGATCGCAGCGCTCGCAAATGAACGCCTCTGGCCGCTGCCGCCCGTTGTCGAGCACCTTCGCATAGATGATGAATGTGTCGGCATAGGGCGCGTTGGTGATAAAGGTCTTCGAACCGTTCAATACCCAGTGATCGCCGTCACGGACCGCAGTCGTCCGCATGTCGCGGATCGCGGATGATCCCGCCTGCGGCTCGGTAAGCGCCCAAGCGCCGATCTTCTCGAAGCCCAGGAGCGGGCCGGCAAAGCGTTCCTTCTGTTCCGGTGTTCCCTTCGACAGCACGTTGCCAGCGCAGAGCCCGAGGCTCGCGCCGTGACTGAGCGCCATGCCCGCACAGATGCGCGACATCTCGATCGACAGGATCCGGGGCACGAAGAACTTGAGCATCTCCTCCGGAGGAGAATCCTTGATCATCTGGGTGAGCTCGCCATCAGCGCCGAACCCGAGCGCCGCCACCATCCGGCGGATCGGCACGTAGGGAAGGAGGGCGCTCCGCCTCCATCTCCGCGACGAGGGGTTCGACTTCGCGCTCGAGGTATTCGCGGATCGTCGATCGGATCGCCTGTTGTGTTTCTGTAAATCCTAGGTCTTTCATCGTCTGCTTCTCATGACAACAGACCCATCCTTCGCGCGATTATCACCTTCATGATCTCGTTCGTTCCCGCGTAAATGGTTTGTACAGCCGCATCGGCGTAGTCCTCCGAGATCGGGTACTCTCGTATGAAGCCATAGCCTCCGTGGAGCTGCAGGCATTGTCCCGTAAGACGGCGCAGGAGTTCCGTTGTCCACCACTTCGCCATACTCACCTCCGTTACGAGGTCGTTCCCGCGAACGTGCGCCGCGAGCAGCCGGTCGACGAACACTCGCCCCATTTCGACTTCCGTCGCAAGCTCGGCGAGCCGGAACTGTGTGTTCTGGAAGTCCGCAATCGCGCGACCGAACGCCCTGCGCTGCTTGACGTATGCGATCGTGTCGTCGAGCGCGCGCCGGCACCAGGCCACAGCAGCCAGCGAGATCACTAACCGCTCCTGCTGGAGCTTCTCCATCAGCATCGGGAAGCCGAGCCCTTCTTTCGGGCCGAGCAGGTTTGCACGCGGAACGCGGCAGTCTTCGAAGAAGATCTCGCTCGTGTCTTGGCCGCGCAATCCGATCTTGTCGAGCTTTCGCCCGCGGCGGAATCCGGGCGCCGTCGCCTCGACCAGGATGAGGCTGATCCCGGCGTACGCAGGAGTCGCCTTCGGATCGGTCTTGGCTGCGACAATGAAGAGATCACCGAGCTGCCCGTGTGAGATGAAAGTCTTCGAGCCGTTCAGCACGTAAGCGTCGCCGTCGTGTATCGCTGCGGTACTGATGTTTTGCAGGTCGGATCCGGCCGATGGTTCGCTCATGCAGATGCCAAGCAGGATCTCGCCCCTTATGATTCCAGGCAAATACTTGTGCTTCTGCGCCTCGGTGCCGAACGTCGCTATGTAGGGCAGGCAGACACCGGAATGAAGGCTCACCATTAGCGCGTGCGCGCGCACGTGGGCGAGTTCCTCGATGACGATCGCATCGTAGAGGAAGTCAACGCCCGAGCCGCCATATTCCACGGGAGCGCTCGGCGCGACAAAGCCTTGCGCACCGAGCCGGCGCCACGTCTCGCGGTCGCAGATTCCAGTCTCGTTCCAGTGAGGGATCTTCGGTACAACCTCCTTTTCAAGGAACCGCTTAATCTGATCACGAAAGAGTTCGTGTTCCTGATTGAAAATATCGCGGCGCACGTTGATACACTGAGCAAGGGGCGCGCCAAGGCGATCGAGGCTCTCTTCTGATGAGGATCTACGGCCACGGTTCCGGCCGCCGAGTCAATTCCGACTTGCGAACTACGGCGCCGACGCTCGTTCCAGGTGCGTGCAGGGCGGTGATAGCAAAACGGCGGCTCATTCCTTCGTCGCAGAGGCTCACTTAGCACTGAAGCTCCGCAGCGCGTCCAGGTCGTCGATCGCACGCGTCATCCGTCCGATGAACTCAATCGAACTCTCCCGTGGCTGCATAATCGGCGCGTCCGGTGGTTGTCCGAGAGTTCCCGTCCACCAAGCAAGCGCCGAGAACGTTTGTTGACGATAGATAGTCCAGGCATCGTCGAACCTCACTTTCGGTCCTCCCGCCGCCGCGAGCGACTCGAGGTAGAGGCGGAGGAGATCCTGCTCCCACGCACGGCGGTTCTCGGTCGTGAGCGACGTGGTGATGGCGTACGAAACGTCTCGGCCCCAGTTGCCCTTGCACGCACACTGCCAGTCATTGAGACCCATCTCACCGCCGGCGCTGACATACCAGTTCTTGAGATGGGGGTCGGAATGCAGAAACGTTCGCGGCAGCTCACGATGACGCGCTACCGACTTAAGTGTAGCTGGCCAGATCTCGCGCGCGCGTCGGAACAATGCCGGCGGAATCACCGCCTCGGCCTCTTCGAAGCCGCGCTGGCAAGCCTCACCGAATCCGGCTTCTTCGACCGTGACGGCAAAGTAGTCCTCCCAGTCATTGAACCGCGATAGCGTCGAGACCAGCTCCGGGCTCTCGTAGTACTTCGAATGAAGAGCCGCGAGCAGTCTCATCTGGCTCTGGGCTCGCTCAAGCGGCATCTTCATCGCGTGCTTGCCGAACTCCACCCGTGCCGTCAGGTCTTCGAGAATGATGATGGAGTTGAATGTCAGCGGATCGAAGCGGGCAAACAGGGGACGAGGGGCCTCAATCGCCAGCCCGCCGCGGACGACATTGTAGAATGTGACCTCGGCCTCGATGCCGCCGTTCATGCCGAGCAGATAACGGCTCTCGAGTCTTTGCGTTCCCTTGCAGAACACGCTGGCAGGGAGTCCCGCGCGCTTGCCGGCTTCGTTCCAATCGACAAAGATTTGCCTGCGGCTCGACGTCCCCTCGTCGGGCTCGCCTAAACTGTGAGACACAACCCTCGCGCCTGGATGATCGTCGGCAAGAACACGCGTAAGCCATTGCGGGCTGATTTCTTCGTATGAACGAGGAAGGTCGCTGGCGGTTCGAAGCTGCCCGGCGGCTTGACGTTCCGCTTCAAAACGAGAGCGGATCTCAGCAAAGGTTGGTCTCATAGCATCTTTCTTTCCGATGTTCCCGTTCCCAAATCTGCAACGTTCATGGGTCATTGACCGTTCGTCCGTTCTCTTTGCTCATTTTTCAACGACGGAACCTGGTTTCAACGACGGAACTTGGCGAACTCCGGCGGCCGCTTCTCGAGGAACGCGTTCTTGCCTTCCAGCGCCTCCTCAGTCCCGTAGTAAAGCGCGAGTCCGCGTAGCGCTACGGCGCCGATGCCGCGAATCTCCTCGCTGGGTGCGTTGAACGAGGCCTTGGCAAGCGTTATCGCCGTCGGGCTCATGCCGGCGATCTTCAGGGCCCATACACGCGCTTCGTTCATAAGCTGGGAGGCCGGAACGACCTTGTTTACGAGGCCTATCTGACGGCAATCCTCGGCCGTATACTGCTCGCACAGATACCAGAACTCGCGAGCCTTCTTTTCGCCGACGATGCGAGCGAGGTACATGGTGCCGAAGCCTGGATCCACGCTTCCGACCTTTGGGCCCACTTGGCCGAACTTCGCATTATCGGATGCGATCGTGAGATCGCAGAGCACGTGGAGCACGTGTCCACCGCCTATCGCGTAGCCGTTCACGGCGGCGATCACGGGCTTGGGTATGTCGCGGATCACCGAGTGAAGGTCCTCGATGTCGAGTCCCAAATCCGATCGCGAGGGCTTGCCCTTATAGCCGCCTTCCTCCCGGGTCGTCTGATCGCCCCCCACGCAGAAGGCCTTCTCGCCCGCACCGGTGAGGATCACGCAGCCGACGCTACGATCGCGCCAAGCTTCATGGAACGCTTGAACGAGCTCGTTAACCGTCTGGCCGCGGAATGCATTCATCTGCCGGGGCCGGTTGATCGTGATGGTAGCGACGCCGTCCGCCGCCTCATAGAGAATGTCTTCGAATTCCATGTCGACTCTCCTTTCTCTGCCACTTGATCGTCAGCGCACCACACTCCGACCCCTTGAGGTTTCAGAGCAATGAACGGACCAACCGGCCCTCTCGCAGAGAGCGCGATCGCGGCTGCGGCATGAGTCGGGCCCGCTTCGCGAGTCGAAGATGAATCGGTGTCGGAGGCCCGCCGAAGTCCGCCGTCAGGAGCCGGACGAGTCTCCGGCGCTGAGCCCGTACTTCCGCAGCTTACGCACGACCGTCGACTGCGTGAGCTTGGTCCGTCGGGCGATCTCGTAGGTAGAGCGGCATGAACGCGCGAAGTGATGGAGCATCTGGCGTTCGAGCTTTTCGAGACGTTCGCGGTAATCAACCACCTCAGCGATTGATTCCTCGACGATCGCATCGCGAACGGCGACCGCGGCGGGGCCGGACGCGAGGGTCTGAATTTGCGGAGGAAGATCCTCGACCCGAATTTCCTCTCGCGCGTCGTTGTCACCAGGCGCTCGACCAGGTTTTTGAGCTCGCGAACGTTACCCGGAAACTCGTAGCTCGAAAACGCGGCTACAGCTTCAAGCGCCAGCACCTTGTCGCGCCCGAACTTCTTGTTGAAGTGCTCGAGCATCGCGTAAAGGAGCGCCTTCTTTTCCTCTGGGCGTTCGCGGAGCGGCGGCACATGGAGAAGAATGACCTCGATCCGATAGAGCAGATCTTCGCGGAACTCCCGCTTCGCCACGAGTTCGCGGAGGTTGCGGTTGGTGGCGCAAATAACGCGTACGTCGAGCTGCCGCGCCGACGTCCCGCCAAGTGGGCGGATCTCTTTGCCGTCGAGGACCTTGAGTAGCTTGGCCTGCGAGGCGACTGACAGCTCGCCGACTCGTCAAGGAAGATAGTACCGCCGTTCGCCAGTTCGAACTGGCCCTTCTTGCCAGTGCGCAGCGATCCGGTGAACGCCCCGGCTTCGTGCCCGAACAGCTCCGACTCGACAAGGTTTTCGGGGAGCGCGCCGCAATTGACCTCGACGAATGGCTTGCCGGCGCGACGCGACAGACGATGCAGGAAGCGGGCGATCATCCCCTTCCCAGTCCCCGTCTCGCCGTCGATGAGAACGGTCGAATCGAAGTCCGCGATCTCCGCCGCGGTGGAAAGGAGATTCTCCATCACCGGGCTTGCGACGACGAGCTCATCGATCGCCGCGGCTGCGAGCTGCGATTCGAGCCAGTGTCTACGCGCCTTCCTGAGATCGAGCAGCTTCGCCGAGCCGCGCGCTTTCTCGAGTTGGAACTTGAGGATGTTCAACTGCGTGATGTTGCGCATGTTCTGGATCACGTTTCGCATCTCACCGTCAGAACCGAAGTGTGGGCTTGCGGTGATCATCACGAGTTCGCCGCCGCGGGTGTTGACCAGCGTCGTCGCGGGTCGTTTGGTCGACAGTACCTGGAGCGTCGCCGATTGCTTCGGCACGTCGGGCAGGCGCTGCATCTCCTCGACCCGCCGGCCAATCCAGCGTTCGCGCGGAATCCCCGTCATACGCTCGTATGCGGTGTTGACCTCGAGGTAGACCCCTTCGCTATCGAGGACGGCGATTCCGTCATAAGAGGAGACAAATACAGCGTCGTTCAGCGCCCGAATCGCGGCGAGCGAGCGCTCGAGCTCGGCAATCCGCGCTCCGTCTACCTGCCCGACGACTCGGGGGTCATCGACGTTCGGCTCGGCCATTCCCCCATTCTCGTCCGCCTCGAGCCGCAGCGTCAATCGCGGTGAGCCCGTTTGCGCCTTCCGCCTATGTCCGCTAGCTCCGGCCAACCGACGCATTCAGCCGACTCCGAGAGATGCTCAGGATGCGCAAGCCGCGCTGTTACGTCGGTTTCACGACGCCGGTCCTCATCGCCCCTTGAACTCGGGCTTGCGTCTTTCGATGAAGGCGCGGGGCCCCTCCTTGGCGTCCTCCGAGCGCAGCACCGTCGTCACCGCCTCGTCCTCAATCGCGAACGCGTCGTCGAAGGGGAGTCCGGAACTTCGCACTACCGACTCCTTGATCTTCTGCACCGCGAGCGGTGCGTTCTCGGCAATGTCTCCGGCAATCGCATATGCGGCTTCGAGGAGCTCTTCGCGCGGCACGATTTCGTTGACGAAACCGCAGCGGAGTGCCGCTTCGGCGGAAATCGGTGCACCGGTGAGGAGGATGCGCATCGCCGCGGCGTAGGGAATCTGTCGCGCCAGGCGCACCGTCGAGCCGCCGCCCGGAATGATGCCTCGCTTCGGCTCGGGGAGACCGAACGTTGCTTCCGGGACAGCGAGTCGGATGTCGCTGGCCTGGAGGATCTCCATACCGCCTGCGAGCGCCGCACCGTTCACAGCCGCTATGATCGGCTTCCAGATCTCGAAGCGGCGGAGGAATGCCGTTTGGAAAATAGACCGCTCGGCGACCATCGCACGATCGAACTCGTCTTCCGGCGGCCGCGCTTTGCTCAAAAGCGGGATCAAACGGCCGAGATCGGCGCCGGCGCAGAATGCGTCGCCGACCCCGGTCAAGATTGCGACCCTGAGTTCGGGGTCGTCGCGTAGCCGCGTCCAGGCGCGCGCAAGGCCGACGACCATTTCAGGCGTCACGGCGTTCTTCTTGTCGGGACGGTTGAACGTGATCTGAAGGATGGGGCCACGTTGTTGGACGAGCAGGTTGGACATGCGGGACTCCGTGGTCAGTCCGGGCGCGGCCGGAAGAAGGGGAAGCGAACGCCTTCGGCTACCGTTTCGAAAACGACCTCGACGGGAAGGTCGAGATCGAGCCTCGAGAGCTCGAGCCCGCGCACGCCGCTCACGATCCGCACACCCTCCTCCATCTCGATGACGACGACCGCGTAGGGAACGGGCTCGGCGAAGTCGCGCATGAGCGGCTGATGGGTGATCGTCCAGGAGTGGAGCCGGCCGCGCCCGCTCGAGATCTCCCAGGTCCATCGGTGCGAGCCGCATTCTGCACAAGCGAAGCGTGGCAGGTGTCGCCACGTGCGGCACTCGGCACAACGCTGGAAGCGGAGCTCCTCGCGGTTGCGATGCTCCCAGAATTCGCCGACCAAGGGGTCGTCGGGCGACGGCAGGGGTCTCTTCGACATCCGTTCCACGTTCAAACTCAGGCGCTCCTGGCGAGCACGGCGCACGACCCGTCGCCGAGGTCGCCGTACCCGGTGACGATTGCAAGCTCCGCGTTCGCGACCTGGCGGGCCCCGGCGTCGTGGCGGAGTTGCCGCACGACCTCGACGACATTGTTGAGTCCCCACACGTGCGCCTCCGAGAGTAACCCGCCGTTCACGTTGATGGGCATCTCGCCGCCGAGCTCGATACGCCCGCCTCGCACCCAGTCCTTGGCCTCTCCGCGCCTGCACAGGCCGAGCGCCTCGAATCTGCCAGAGTACCGTCCAGGTGAAGCAGTCGTAGATGCCGAGGAGATCGGCGGAAGCAGCCTGGACCCCCGCTTCTGCAAGGGCCCGCGGACCGGCGTCGTGGAGCCCGATCTTGAGCATGTCTGTACGTGCAGGAATGTCGTCGGCTGGGTAGGGATGGCCTTCGGCCGCACCGAGCACCGCCACCGGCGGCTTGGCGAGGTCGCGGGCGCGCTCGGTCGACGTGACGATGACCGCACAGGCACCGTCGGTCTCGAGGCAGCAGTCGTAGAGCCGCATTGGCTCACTCACCCAGCGCGAGGCCAGATAGTCCTCCATCGTGAGCGGCTTCTCGCGCATCACCGCTTTCGGGTTCATGCGCGCGTGCTTTCGCATTGCGACCGCGACCGTGCCCGGCGCATCCGGCGGGACGCCGTAGAGCCGCTGGTAGCGGGTCGCGATCCAGGAATAGACCTGGACCGGCAACACGGCTCCATAGGGGCGGTAGAAGTCGCGAAATGCTCGCACCGTGGCCTGAAACTCGGGAACGCGCACGCGACGCGCCCCGGGCTTCGGTCGCATCGCCGTGTAGCCGTTCCAGCCTACGACGACAAGAACAGCCGACGCGATCCCTTCGGTCACGGCACGGGCGGCGTGTCCGATCGCCGCAACTGGCGAGGCGCCGCCCATCTCCACCGTGACCGCGTGGCGAAGATCGACGACGCCGAGCGTCGTGGCCAGCTCTTCGGCGGTCGTGTAGACGGGCGGTGGGATGATGCCGTCGAGATCGCGTCCACGAAGTCCGGCATCGGCGAGCGCGGCGTGGGCCGCCTCGACCATCATCTCGACCGGCGTCGACCCGGCGCCGCGGACGTATTCCGTTTCGCCGATGCCGACAATCGCGGCGCGGATACTCACGACGGCCCCTTTTCATCTGCGAGGACTCGTTGCTCAACCAGCGCGGTGACCGCGCCGTCGTCGAGACCGAGCCAGTCGCGCAGTACCCGCCCATTGTGCTGGCCGAGCCTCGGCGCCGGCCCATTCACGCCCGAGTCGGCGCCGGAGAAACGGTAGGGGGTCTGCGCGACCAACCGCACGTTGCCCTCGTCGTCCTCCACGACGGCGACCACGCCGCGCGCGGTGACCGTGGGCGACCCGAGCACCGTCGCCGACGTCCGGACGTCCCCCCACGCGAGGTTGGCGTCCTCCAGCGCACGCTTCAATGTGTCCCGGTCGGGGAACGAAGCCATCCAGCGGAGGACGGCCTCGCGGCGGTAGCGCTCCTTCGTCGGCACGTCAGCGTCCTCCGGCTCCTCGGAGATCGAGATCGTTAGCATTCTTCAGAAGCTTCCAAACGTGCGGCAGGGTTCGGTTGAGCATGAGCAACCCGCCCGGTGCGTCGAACACCTCGCCTCCCTGCAGGACGGGTTTTTCGGCCCCGTCAAGGAGGTAGTGGAGATAGTCGTCCGTTGCATGCCATGCGTCGAGCATGGCGACGTCGACGTGCTGCCCACGGCCGGTGCGTTCGCGCATGTGGAGCGCGGAGAGCAATCCGACCATCCCGTGCAGTCCGGCGATCGAATCGGCGAAGCTCATTACCGAGTCGCGCGGCGCTTCGCCCAGCAGCTCGAGCTTCCGACCGATCCAGCCCGATTCCGCATGGATGATCGGCGCATACGCTTGCCGCTGCGATTCGGGTCCTTCTTGACCGAAGCCCGAGATCGAAACCAGGATCAGCCGCGGGTTCGCGGCGGAGAGCTCGTTCCAACCGATACCGAGCCGCGCAATCACGCCCGGTCGGAAGTTCTCGATGACGACGTCCGCGTGTTCGGCGAGCGAGAGGACGAGCGCGCTGCCGCCAGCGGATTTGAGGTCCACACACAGGTTCCGCTTGCCGGCGTTTTGCTGGACATAGAGACCGGACAGGCCGTTGCGCACGACGCCGAAGAGACGAGTGACGTCGCCCTCGGGCGGCTCGACCTTGACCACGTCGGCGCCGAGGTCGGCCAGGAGTCGTCCGATGTAGGGCCCGGCGATGAAGCGCGAGAGATCGAGGACACGGATTCCTTCGAGAGGCCGTGTCCGCGGCGCGGGCTTCGCTGGAGATTCGATACTCACGGTCACACCTTCGCTCCTGTCTGTCGCCGCTGGAGGCATTGCCCCGTCAGACATCGCAGGCCGTGCCATGCCGGAAGCTCAGGCGGTTCTCCGATCGTCCATGGGCTTTTTTGTGTGCCAGGCGGTCTGCGTGGCGGAGTACGGCGCGGTCGAGTCCTGAGTCTGCCACCCCGGCCATACGGCGGCGCACTTCCAGGATCATGTACAGGCTGGCGACGCCATACCAACAGAGCCAGCAGAAATACGGAAAGTAATAGCTCCCCACCCCATCCCAAGCGAAGGCGCCGGTCGTGGTCACGCCGGTCAGCGTCGCTGGGAAAAAGCTGGTGCCGCAGAAAATCGTCAGCCAGCACACCCAGCGCGGGAACAGGCGCGTTGGGCGCTTATCCGCCAGACCGACCGCGGCAGCAGCATACATCTGCAGCGTCGTGCAGGCATATTGCAGATCAATGCAGAGCCAACCGAGATCATTGAGCAACTGCATCTCAGAGGGAGTACGCTCCGGCCGGAACGCCGCCACCGCCCAGAACACGGCGCTGAGCGAGACTACTAATACGGTCAACCCACCACCCAGCAATTGCAGCAGGGATAGAACAGGAAAGCGCCCCTCGATCCGGGCCATCTGCACCGCCAGGAGTGCCGTCCAAGGCAAATAGAGCACGACGGTAATCAGCGAAATGCCGAACCCGACCCGCATCTGCGTCCACGAGCCCAGGTAGCGCACTGCCACGTCATGCGGATTCAGCGCCGGTGAAACAGGGGCGGGCAGATTCGTGCCAACAATCCCCCAGAACACAATAAAGGTGAGCAGAAATGCAGGGCCGCACCAGGCGCTTAGGAGCTGGTATCGTAAACTGAGTTTTTCATCCATGACAACGATCCTTCCTTCGTCGGCATGCTCGGTGATCAACTGCCGTCCTCCTCGCTACCACGCAAGGGGCAAGCCAAGCCGGCCGAGGCTCGTTTGCGTGGAATAACGGCCGGCCGACCGCCGCGGGTGAGTCGCTCCCGACTCGCTGCTGACTCGACCCCGAGGTTCGAATCGATCGCAGCTCGGGGCAAGCGGAGATATTATGGCCGCTCCGAGCGTCGTCGTCGGCATCGCTCTTGCTCCGCGCTCTGAGGACAGCATCTCGCACTCCCGATGCTCCGAGGAGGAAAATGCACGAGCACATTGATCTGAGCTCCCTCGAGTTTTGGGCGCGGCCTTACGAGGACCGCGAGCGTGCCTTCCGGTGGTTGCGCGACCACGAGCCGGTGTCCTGGCATCGTCCGCCGGAGCCGCTGGCCCCCGGGCTCGAGAACGCGAAGGGCTTCTGGGCGATCGTCCGCTACGAGGACATCAAAGAGATCTCGCGAAACGCCAAGGTATTCTCGTCGGCCGAGGGGGTGTTTCTCGACGACTTCCCGCAGCTCGAGACGATCCTGTCCTTCATCGTCATGGACGATACGCGCCATCAGCAACTGCGCAACATCACGCAGGCGGCGTTCAGCCCGCGCAACATCCGTCGCATGGAACAGCAGATCGACGCGATGGCAACGCGGATCGTGGACGAGGTGGCACCGCTCGGGGATGGGGATCTCTGCGAGCTGGTCTTCAAACAGCTTCCGGGCCTCGTGTTCGCCGAGGTCTTCGTCGGGATCAAGGACGTCCGTCGGCGCAAGGTGCTTATCGAAGGCGCCGAGCAGCTTGGGGCGTGGGCCGATCCGACCTACGCGCACATCGGGCCGCCGCTCGCGGTCTTTCAGGACGCCGCACAACGGATCATGACGATCGCGTACGAGGAGGCCGACCGCTGCCGTCGCGAGCCCGACGACAACCTGATGTCCTGGGTCGTGCAGGCGCAGTTCGAGGGGCAGCGCATGACCGAGGCGGAGATGGGGGCGTTCTTCACGCTGCTCGTGGGCGCGGCGAACGACACGTCTCGGCACGCCATGGCGCACGCCGTGCTCAATCTGCAGCGTCACCCCGACCAGAAGGCGCTACTGCGCGAGGATTTCGACGGGCGCATCGACGGCGCGGTGGAGGAGTTGCTGCGGTGGTCGCCGCCGCTCATGCACTTCCGGCGCACCGCCCTCAGGGACGTCGAGCTCCACGGCGTCACAATCAAGGCCGGCGACAAAGTCGTGCTCTGGTACTGCTCGGGCAATCGCGACGAGCGTGCGTTCCTCGAACCCGACCGCTTCGACATCCTGCGCTCGCCCAACCGCCACCTGAGTTTCGGCAACGGGCCACACTATTGCCTCGGGGCGGCGCTCGGCCGCCAGATGATCAAGTCGATCCTGCGGCAGTTCACTAACCGCATGCCTGACCTGGAGGTCGGCGAGCCCACGATGCTGCTCTCGAACTTCATGAATGGCGTGCTGTCCCTGAAAGGATCATGGAGGAAGCGGACCACGTCCGCTTGCGCCGGATGATGCCATCGTCGACCAACGCAGAAACCGCGACGCGATGGATCTGCGAATCGTGCGGGTATGTCTACGACCCCGAGCGAGGCGACCCCGACGGCGGGATCCCACCGGGCACGGCGTTCGAGGACATTCCCGATAACTGGTCGTGTCCGATGTGTGGAGCGCGCAAGCGCGATTTCGTCCCGGTGGTCTGAACGTCGCCCGGAGGTGCGGAAAGATGAGTGCGACCTACCAAACGATCCGCTACGAGCCCCATCCGCCGATCGCCGAGATCGTCCTCGACCGGCCGTCGCACGGCAACACTTTCACCCCCGAGCTGCTGGCCGAGCTCGCCGACGCAACCTGTCAGCTTGCCACCGAGGACGGGATTCGCGCCGTGGTGTTGCGCGGCGAAGGGAAGAATTTCTGCTTCGGCGCCGACGTCGACATGTTTGTGGATGCGGGCACAGCGAATCGCCCGCGACTGCTGCGCGACCTCGCCACGCGGTTCCACAACGCGATCACCCGCCTCGCGCGGATCGAGGTCCCCGTCCTCGGGGTCGCCCACGGCATGACGATCGGGGGCGGTGTGGCGTTGCTCGCCGCGTGCGACGTCGTGCTCGTCGCTGCGAGCACGACGTTTCGTCTCGCCTGGACGGGCATCGGGCTGTCGATGGATGGCGGCTCGTCCTCGTCCCTGCCGCGCATCATCGGCCCGCGACGGACGCTCGAGTTGCTCTACACCAATCGGTTCTTCACGGCGGCGGAGGCCCAGGCCTGGGGCTTCGCGAATTGGGTGGTCCCCGACGCGGAGCTCGCGGCGCGAACGGCCGAGATTGCGGGCGGCCTCGCGAACGCGCCGACGGTCGCGCTCGGGGCTTGCAAGCGGCTCGTGTCCGACGGCTTCAGTCGACCGATCGAAGCGCAGATGGAGGACGAGGCCGTGGCGATCGTCCGCGTCGTCAGCTCCGAGGACGCCAACGAGGGCTGCCGCGCCTTCCGCGAGAAGCGACGCCCGCAGTACCGAGGACGGTAGCGCGCGGAAACAGTCGGAGGCTCATGTGCCGCCGCGGCGGCCAGCGGGGCGTTGCGGATGGCGTCGGGTGAGATGCCGATCTTCATTGCCCGCTTCTCTACGCCACACCGCGGTCGTGATCTTTCCAGTAAGGCGCCCGCAGCTCGCGCTTGAGGATTTTGCCGGACGCGTTCCGCGGCAGTGCTTCGACGAAGTCAATCGATTTGGGAATCTTGTAACTGGCGAGACGACCACGCAGCCGAGCCAGGATCGCGCCCGCGTCCTTCTCGCCGCCGGGTCTCGGCACCACCACACCCTTCACAGCCTCGCCCCACCGCGGGTCCGGAACGCCGATCACGGCGACGTCCGCGACCGCTGGGTCGAGAAAGAGCGCGGCTTCGACCTCGGCCGTATATACGTTTTCGCCTCCGGTCACGACCATGTCTTTCAGTCGATCGACGATCGTGACGTAGCCTTCATCGTCGCGGAACGCCGCGTCGCCAGTCCGGTACCAACCGTCGACGAGCGCGTCCGCGGTCGCATCAGGGAGGTTCCAGTATCCCTTCATCAGCGAGGCCGTGCGGACTTGGATCTCGCCAACCTCACCAGCGGGGAGCTCGCGTCCATCGCTGCCGACGATCCGTAGCTCGACCCCCGGCAAGGGACGGCCGCAGGACCGCAGGCGCTCGGGGCGCGTGCCGCGGTGATCGTCTGGACCGAGGCAGGTGACTTCGCCGGTGGTCTCGGTGGCACCGTAGTACTGGATGAAGTCGCAACGGAAGACCGCCGCGGCGCGCTGGAGAAGCGACGGCGAGATTGGCGAGCCCGCGTAGATAATTAGTTGAAGCGAGGAGAGGTCGGTCTCGTCGCAACGCGGATGCTCGAGAAGGAGGCTCAGGAACGCCGGCGCGACGGTCAGGTGCGTGACCTGTTCCGCCGGGATTAGTCGGAGCGTCTCGCCCGCGTCCGCGACGCGAAGCACCACACAGCGGGCACCTCCGTAAAGGGCGGTGAGCGCGAGCCCCGTGCCCAACATGTGGAAGGTCGGCATGACGACAAGATTGGAAGCGCCCGCCACGAACGTCGCCCAAGCGCCGAGCTCGCGCTCCGCTCGCCGGAGCGGCGCAAATGCCATCTGCGGAATCTCGACCCCCTTTGGCCGCCCGGTCGTGCCGCTGCTGTACATCTGGAGAACCGTGTCCGTGGGCTCGACCCGCAGCTTCGGGTCCTCCGCCCGCTGCGCGTCGCGCCAGGTCGCGTAATCCCCACCTGCCCCGTCGGCTCCCAGCACGAGGACGCGCTCAAGCGCGGGGAGACGTCCGCGCATCGCCTCGACCGTCGGCGCGAGGTCTGGGTCCACGACCAGGATCCTGGCGCCGCTGTCGCCCAGCACGTACTCGATCTCCGGTCGCGCCAGGCGCCAGTTGACGGCAACAAGTGCGACGCGCGCCTTCGCAGCCCCGAGCAGGATCTCGAAGTAAGAGTCGGAGTTCTTGCCGAGATAGGCGATTCGGGCCGCCGGGCGGCATCCGACGGCGAGGAGCCCGGTCGCCACCCGTGAGGATCGCTCGTCGAGCGCGCCGTAGCTGGTGTCGCGCCCGCCGCAGGACAGCGCGACCGCTGACGCTGTGGCCCGCGCGCGAACACGCGACAAATCCGCTAGCACCTCTGGGATCGTCGTCGTCATCTCAAGCTCCCGCGCCCGCGAACTATGGCACTCCGTTAAGCAATCCGCGGGCCGGCGAAGAGGTTGGAACATATCGTGGATACCCTACCGGAGCGGCTCTCGAGTGCGATTCGATCACGCCTCGGGAGTCGACTTCGCCTCGGATCGGCCCCGACGTACCCCACCTGCACCGGGGCTCGCCGCCGCCCGCCCGACGCGGGGAAAGCTATCTCGATGGCCGAGAGCGAAGCTCCTCTTTGTGGACGCGGATCCGCGCACACGCGGCAATTTCGCTTATCGTTCAGGAGAACGGGCAAACTTCAAGACTGATGATATGGACCCCCCCCGCTTATACACGGCCTCGCAATGGGCTCAGGATGTGCAGAGCAACATCCGAACAAAACAAGAAGGAAGTTACAACGATCGGGGTCGACTTGGCGAAGGATGTGTTCGCCGTGCGCGGTGCGGATGGCGGCGGGCGAGTGGTGATGCGCCGGCAACTGAGGCGTGTGCAGGTGGTCGGCAATGCGTGGGCTGCCGCGCCGCAATGGTGAGGATGGACGCCCCTAAAAACCCAGGCAAGGCGGCCCCCCAGAATCTCCGGCGGGTCCGAATCACTGCGAATTAGAGGCGAACATACTCTCCGTTGTTAACGCACGGATTAAACCCGGCAAAATATCCGTCAATTTCGCGCAGTTATTGCCCTCCGCGAGCACTAGTGGCACCGGGGGTGTCAACACGGGCTTCGTCCTCGGCCAGAACTGTGGGGCTTCGCTTTAGCGCCGGATCTATTTGAAACGCGGCGCGACTTCGCATCCACGAATCACGAATCAGTTGGGCAATTTCGGCTCCCTCCTGGAACGAACGACATCGTCCCAGTTGCGCTCGCGTTCGCTTTCGGTGAACGAAGTGGCATCGTTCACAACTATTGATATTGCGCTAAGCGTGGCGTTTCTCCCACTCAGCATTGCGCTGTTCGATCGCCAAATAGACCGCCGAAACCTTAGCACTCTCGACCAGATGTTGCACCTGTAACAAGTTACACCTGCAACCTATTACGCAGTTCAGCGCCTCAGGAGCGGAAAAGAGCCCTGTCGTTACCCGGGTCCTCTCCTCGAACGAGCCCGCACAGTCGTTGCTCTCTCCTGCCGCAGACAGCGCCGCGAAACGCACAGCGCGGCGCTTACGTAAAGTCCTGACGATGCAGAAGCGCGAGTCCAACAACTATGATTTCTAAACTGACTAGCCTAATCCAAGGCAATTTTGGCCGGGACCACAGACCAGGCGAGCAACTGCAGGGTGTGCCGGTTCGTCGGAGACACAATTGTAGAAGTCCGAGCGTATCTCGATTCGGCTCTCGAGTCGCGGCTCTTTGAGGAGAACTCGATCTGATGTCGCGTGTTTACACATAGGCCCGCGCCAAGGAAAGAGACATCTTAACTAACTACTACGTAACAGGAGAATTACTATGTCTGTAACCGTCATTGAACACGTTCTCGCGCGACTAAAGGCCATTGGAATATCCGAAGTCTTCGGAGTTCCGGGAGACTACGCTTTTCCCGTAGGAGATGCCATCGTAAACTTTCCGGAAATACAATGGGTCGGATGTTGCGATGAGCTTAACGCTGCGTACGCGGCCGAGGGCTATGCACGCATTTCATGGCATTGGCGCAGTCAGTACAACCTATGGAGTAGGCGAATTGAGTGCGATCAATGCCATTGCCGTCGCATCTGCCGAGCATCTCCCCGTTTTTCACCTGGTTGGTATGCCGAACATGCCTACGCAAGCGGGCCGCGCGCTGATGCATCACACACTAGGCAATGGTGAGTTTGATCTCTTTCGGAAAATGTCGGAGCCCGTGGTTTGCGCGAGCGCAATCATGACGCCCCAGAACGTTGCCTACGAGACCGAGCGGTTGATCGCTGAGGCGCTCTATCATCGCCGGCCAGTCTATATGGCCTTTTCCCGCGGATCTCGCGAACCAGACGGCGCTGGGCAAAGCACAGCCGTTGGATCCGCCGAAGAGCGACCCCACAACGCTCCGGTCGGCGACTGATGCCATCGTCGCAGCTCTGGAAGGAGCCAGTACCGCGTGCATCCTGCCGGGACTTCTTGCAGCCCGGGCGGGCTGCGAGAGGAGCTGCAATCCTTTGTTAATGCTTCCGGCCTACCGTTCGCCACGATGTTTGCGGATAAATGGGTCCTTGAGGAGCAGCAGCCTTACTACGTAGGCATGTATGACGGCAGGCTCATGGACGAGTCAGTCCGGAGTTTCGTGGAATCGTGCGACTGAGTCCTGCTCATCGGAGCCATCATGTCGGTCTTCAATACTAGCGCCTTTACCGCACGCCTGGATCCGGAGGAGACTATAGATATTCCGTCATCATCGTACGCAGGTTGGATCGAAGGTTTATCCGAGCGTTGAAATGAAGGATATCCTTGCTGAACTGACGCGGCGTCTAAAGAAGCCTAGTGGAAAGTCACCGATTCAGCCTGGTTCGCTCGCGGCCGTGGTGGGCAGTGGCAGTGACCCGATTACGGCAGAGGCGCTCTATGCTCGCTGGGCACACGTCCTGACACCCAACGATATCCTCGTTGCCGAGATGGGTACATCTTCAATAGGACTAGTCTTTGCCCTCGTGCCCAAAGGTGCGAGGTTCCATAATCAGACCCTGTGGGGCTCGATTGGTTGGGCAACACCAGCCGCCTTTGCCGCCGCAGTAGCATCCCCGGACCGTCGTTTGATTTTGGTGACGGGCGAGAGATCTCACCAGCTTACCGCGCAGGAGATTAGTCAGTCCGGACGTCGCGATCTGAAACCCATCGTGTTCGTGCTTAACAATTCTGGCTATCTGATCGAACGACTTTTTTGCAAGAACCCCGGCATTGCTTACAACGATTTGGCTTCATGGCATTACTCCGACCTACCGCACGCGCTTGGCTGCGGCGGCTGGTTCACAGCTTGCGTCACCACATGCGGGGAATTCGATCAGGCATTACGAGTTGCGGAACAAGCGAATACTGCAGCATACATTGAAGTCGTAACTGACAAATATGCCGCTTCGCCTTTTTCGATGAAGCTGCATGACAGCGCAAAGACGCTCTACCGGTCATGAGTTCACAATCTAAACGGTTGGTTGTGCCGGCATCTCAAGATGCCGGCACAACACCGAAGGAGCGCTCGCCCGCATAAAAAAGGCTCCATCTACGGCGGTCGGTCTTCTGACGCAATCGGTCCTTTACCTTTCGGCGCTCGATGCCGGCCATTAGCGTGGTCGCCGGGACGCCGACGTTTTCCAATAATTCTCGCAATACCGTGTCGTCGCGAAGGCTCTCCGCTTCGGCCCATGTGGCCCGGTAGTAGAGAGCGAACCACCCGTTTGCTTGTGCCGCTATGGCACCGCGCATCAGCCGCAGCGTGTTAGACATAAACCCGTGAGGATCTGGTTTGAAGGCAACGCCATAGCGTGCCGCCCAGCGCCGCAACTCGATCGCCATGTAGCGTCCCTTCGCTGGAACCGTCATCGGCGACGCATTACCGGTCGCCTTCACCGCGCCGAGCAGAATAGGGGTGTAGGTAACTGCCGCGCCGTTACATTTGGCGAACTTCTCGATCTGCAGATTGGCGAGATAGCTGAAGGGGCTGCGATAGCCGAAGAGAAACTCTACTTCCGGGTTCATGTCTGGCTTCAGCCGAATTTCCTCGCAAATTGCCCATCGTTTCGCGATTTGCTTTGAGATCATCCTGTCGCACTCGAGCATCGCGCCTATTCGTTGCATACGCAACCTTTGCACCAGCGACCCTCCTCGTTCTCGCTACTAGAATTTGGACCGATCGCTCATCGCTCTTTATGTTAGCAATGCTCATGATCTTTCTTGCAGCCACAGACTTAAAGCTCACGCCTTCTTCTTCGCACGAGATCCCTCTCGGGCAGTTAATCTCTCGTCTTAGGCGGCTAGGCTTCGTTGGAAATCTCTCTGGCACGCTTCTAGCTCCGACTCAAGCGAGAAACTGATTCGGCGGGGTTCGTTCGTGACCATCTCGCGACAGACCGCAATCAACGCGCGCGCGCTCGTGTACCGGAAGTTTAAGCTTCCGCTCGATCAGCAGCGCCTGGCTGACCCCAAAGCTCTCGAGGAAATCTGGCGTATCGTGCGCCGGGCCGCGGATGTTACGGGTGTTGGATTCTCCGAACCCAACTCGCCCAAGCAGACCCGCTTCCGAACCGTGATCTTTTACGACACTAACAAGCTCGATCTCTATAGAAACAACTTCGTGCTGCGAAAGCGCATATTTCTCGCTCGGGACCATTCAGCTCATCAAGAGTTGGTTTTCAAATTTCGCCATCCGGATCGCCACACGACAGAAAGTGTAGATCCACGGCCAGTCGCCGAAATTCCTCACACAGTCAGGTTCAAGGAGCAGGTTCTGCCGTCATTGCACAGTGACCACGGCATCAGGCGCATATTCTGGCATGGGTGCAAACTCCTCGGACCATCTGAACTGGAGGGCGTTCCGTACGGTAGGCTTGCAGAGGCTTTCCCCGCGCTGCGATACCGTGGAGGAGACCCCGACCCGGATGCCTACGTGAAGGCGGTCAATGACTTGATCGTGGATGAGAGTCTCCTAGAAATCGGCATCCTGAACTTCGCCGGCAGCACAGCTGCCAAAGCTCTCATATCTTCCTGGCGCGTCGAACCAGGGCAACGAGTTCTGACAGGCGAGTTCAGCTTTCAGATCAAGTATGATCCAGGGAGAGGCAGCGTTGGGCCGATCGCAAGTCTATCAGAGTCGTTTTATGTCGAGCTGCAATCACGACTCAGTGGATGGACGGCAGCTAGCAGCACCAAAGTCCACGAGCTTTATCGCCTAAGACAAACTGCTGAATCCACTCGCATGCAGGCTGGTTCGATGATGCTGGTTTGAACGGGAAGACACGAGCATCGCTGTCGCTCAAGGGTTCTCGCTACGGTCAACGTATTTCAGAACAATGGCGACGGGCTGTTACTTACGTTCACACTGATATTCGAGTCCGAAGGAAAGAAGAAATAAAGGAGTTGTTGGAAGCGATCAGCTCGAACTTCTGCTGAGCGCGCGGTTGCTCTTGACAACAACAACAATACGGACGTACGTCTTTGAAGGTTTCCGAATCCGCAGGCGAAGGAGTAGCCGCAAATGAACACTCCCGTTGTTTTGATAACTGGCGCACTCACAGGAATCGGCCGCGCCACCGCCCTCGCCTTCGCGAAAGAAGCAAGTGCCTGAGAATCGTCATCACCAACAGTAAAGCGAGGGTTTAATATGTCACGCGTCGTAGAGTTTTCAGAGCCCGGAGGGCCTGAGGTATTGAGGTTCAAGAACGTCGATGTTCCGGAAGCGGGACCCGGCCAAGTGCGCATTCGGGTGAAAGCCATTGGATTGAATCGTGCCGAGTCGATGTGGCGCGAAGATAAGTACATCGAGCCTGTTAAGTTCCCCGCGCGGCTTGGTTATGAAGCGGTGGGCACCGTGGATTCGGTCGGCAAGGATGTCACCACGATTGCCGTTGGCGATGAGGTCAACACGATTCCATCGTTCTCGATGAATCAGTACGGGATGTACGGTGAGGTCGTGCTCGCACCCATTCATGCGGTGGTTAAGCATCCGCAAGGACTGTCACCAGTCGAAGCCGCCTCGATTTGGATGATGTTTGTTACTGCGTATGGCGCGCTGATCGACGATGCGAAGATCACCTCACAAGACGCCGTGGTCATTCCCGGCGCGTCGAGCAGCGTGGGGCTTGCAGCAATTCAAATTGCCAATTCCGTCGGCGCGAAGTCGATCGCGCTCACGCGTACGAATGCGAAGCGAAAGCAGCTCACGGCCGCGGGCGCCAAGTATGTCATCGCAACGGAAGAAGAGGATTTGCTGGAGGAGATCGAAAAAATCACTGGACGACAGGGCGCCCGCGTCGTGTTCGACCCGGTCGGCGGACCGACGCTCTCGAAGCTTATCAAAGCAATGTCGTTCCAGGGGCTCCTTTATCTGTATGGCGCGCTGAGCGATCAAGTCACGAGTCTTCCCGTGCTCGATCTCATCGGAAAGATCATCACCATCAAAGGCTACAACATCTGGGTCACCAGCGGCGATCCCGCACGCCAAAAGGCGGCCGTGGATTTTGTGATCAATGGATTAGACAAAGGCACCCTGAAGCCTGTGATCGACAGGGTCTTTCCATTCGACAAGATTGTCGATGCGCACCGTTATCTCGAAGCGAGTGGTCAGATCGGCAAGATCGTGGTCACGATTTGATCCAGCGAGGACGCCTTGGCCGATGGAACAGGTCGGCCAGCGCGTCCAACCCGGCGAGCAACTACTCACTCTAGTTCCTCTCAATGATATCTGGATCGCCGCTGATTTCCGCGAGACCCAGTTGCGGAAGATGCGTCCCGGTGAGCCCGTCACGGTTCACGTCGATACTACAGGGCGCGACTACAACGGCTACGTCGAAGGAATTCCAGGCGCGACGGGCGAGCTTGACAGCCTGCTGCCTCCAGAAAACGCGACCGGCAACTACGTCAAGGTCGTGCAGCGATTGCCGGTGAGGACTCGCCTCTACCCGGGCGTGGATCTGGACTGCCGGCTGCGCCCTGGAATGTCAGTGGAACCGACTGTGTGGGTGACTGAGCATCCTCAGAACCTCTGGTGACGCCATGTAGTAGCGCTTGCGCCCGAAGCGAATCGATCGCCTGCGATACAGGATTGCAGCCCGCCGCCCGCGGCTCCCTGCAGAACAGCGAAACAGGATGAGCATACCGAGCGAGGGTGCGATACCGCACAGAAATGAAATTCTGAGGGACGCGTTTCCGCCCGAGTAATTGGGTACCGCGTTTGCAATGTATGGGATGGTGGTTGTGGCGGCGCCGGCGATCGGCCCGACCATCGGCGGTCCATTGAATCATCGGGAAAAGATCCCGTTCTTCGCCGTCGATCGGATCGTCAAGGCAAAAGGCGAGCAAGTGCGTTCCAGACTGGCGGCAAGTCGACAAGAAGTAGTCAGCGTTTAGAACGAACGGCGTCACTACGCTGAAGTCCGCCCTTTCGTAAGCTGGCCCAAACTTTTTTTGGCCCAACTCTTGTATATACAAGAACAAGCTGCAGAAAAATGAAGAACATCATTGAAAATAACGGAGACCAGTTCGCGAACGGCCAAGTCAGTCGCGATTTGCGAGTCAACTCAGACGCGACGCAACCGGAGACTCAGCTCAATGCGGTGAACGTTGTTGAACGGTGCTCAGAAGTGACGCCAGAAGAATTTCCCGGGAGGTTCGGCCAACCCACAGAAAACCGCGAGCGTGAATGGCAACAGCGCGGGTCTCAGCTCCTACCCGAGCAAATCGATGCCGATGAACGATTGCCTGGACATTTGCGTGACCCCCATCTGCCCCGGTTCGAATCACGGAGAGCACGCAATTTCACAAATTCGCTCGGCATCGCAGACCAATCCAAGAGTTTGTCACCGGCTTGTTCGTAACTTTGTTGTACCAGCATGACACTAAAGCACAGGAGGCAATTATGAAGGGCATTAGCAAGGCAGCTCACGCGGGGTTAAGTCCTCTGGTCCCAGCGGTGTTGGCACCGCCGGAGGTCCTGGTCCAAGCTCCACAGGGTTTTATTCCGCCACCGCTCAACCCCACCGGTGCGCGGCTCGAAACGAAGGAGCTGGCGCCTGGTGTCTACGGTCTGCTTTCCAGCAAGCCGCCAGTGGACAACAGTGGCTTTGTAGTGGGCGAGCATGGCGTCCTCGTGATCGATGCGCACATCAATGGCGCGATGGCCGGGCTGATCCAGACCGCTGTGCGGCAGGTAACCAAGAAACCAATCCTCTACGTGGTCAACACCAATTACCATGGCGACCACACGTTCGGGAACTCCGCCTTCCCCCAAGAGACGCTGATCGTAGCCCAGCAGAAGACCGCCGAGATCATGCGGAATTTTGAGCGAGAGAAACAGTTTTTGCTGCCGTACGTGGACAACGACCGGACGGTGTTCAGCGATGTACGACTACGTCTTCCGGATTTGGTCCTTGATGAGTACCTGGAGTTGGATTTGGGCGGCCGGGTGGTGGAGCTCTACCACTTGGGTCACGGCAATACGCCCGGCGACACTGTCGTCTATGTGCCCGAGGCCCGGGTCGCTTGGACAGGCAACCTAATCGTCGGTGAGGGGAACATTCCCTTTCTGATCGAAGGTGGGGCGGGCGACTACCTGGAGACGATCGCAAAGTTCACGCACACGCTCGAGGTGGGGACAATTGTTCCTGGGCACGGGTTGCTGACTTCGGGCCCGATCCTGAGCCGTTATCTAACCTATCTGAGTGAGTTGATCGAGTCTGTGCGAAAAGCCATCCGGGCCGGCCTGAGCCTGGAGGAAGCGATAGGCGCCACTCCGCTCGCGGAAAAATACACGCAGGACACCGCGGGCTCCAACTCGCCTTTGGTGGCTCAATTCGTAGCGTTCCGCGCCGGCCTCCATCGATGGAACGTGTGGCGGACCTATCAAGGAATGAAAGGGGATCCGATCTAACCGGCGACTAGTCGATGAAGGCAGTCCTATCCCGTGAAATCGGCGGGCGAGCGGTCAGACCACAGGCGAGAGAATTAGAAAAAGAAGTGGAGTGTGCCAAAGCGCTTCACGAATGTGCCGCGCAGCGCAAAAGGACAGGAAGGTATCGCCGCGTTTCTGGCCAAGCGACCGCCGCAATTCAGCGGCCGCTGAGCAGAATGGTTCTTGACGCAGAATCAGGACGGACGTACATATTGTCAGAAGCTTTTGTTTCAAATCGCAAAACGAAGACGGAAGGAGCGACGGCAATGAGCGACAGCAGCAAGCCTTTCGCAGCAAAGAAATTTTTCGAAATCAAGGGCAGGCGAATGGCCTGTATCGACGAAGGTCAAGGCGCACCGATCGTCTTTCAGCACGGGAATCCCACCTCCTCGTATCTGTGGCGCAATGTGATGCCGGCTTGCCGCGGTCTTGGCCGTTTAATCGCATGCGACCTGATCGGTATGGGCGACTCGGACAAGCTGCCTAATTCCGGTCCCGATCGTTACACCTACGCCGAGCAACGGGACTTTCTCTTTGCCTTTTGGGAGGAACTCAAACTGGGTAACGACGTCATCTTCGTTCTCCATGACTGGGGCTCCGCGCTCGGCTTCGAATGGGCGAATCAGCATCGCGATCGCGTCCAGGGACTCGCCTATATGGAAGCTATCGTGATGCCCATGGCATGGAGCGACTTTCCCGAACGTGCCCGTAGTACCTTCCGCGCCTTTCGCTCTCCCGCCGGCGAGGACATGATCTTGCGCGACAACGCGTTCGTGGAGCGAGTGTTACCGGGCAGCGTGATCCGCCAGCTTTCCAGCGCCGAGATGGATCACTATCGCAGACCTTTCGTAAATCCAGGTGAGGATCGCCGGCCGACACTAACCTGGCCGCGCCAGATTCCGCTCGATGGTGAACCGGCCGATGTGGTGAAGATTGTCAGCGACTACAGTCAATGGCTCGCGCAGAGCCAGGTGCCGAAACTTTATTTCCATACGGACCCTGGCGCGCTCGACCATGGCCGTCAGCGCGAGTTTTGCCGCACCTGGCCGAATCAAACGGAAGTCACGGTGAAGGGCATCCATTTCGTCCAGGAGGACAGTCCGACTGAGATCGGCGGGGCCGTCGCCAATTTCGTGCGGACCCTTCGCCGCTAATAGCCGGGCAAGTCGAAAGCTGACGCGATCGGCAGGAGTTTCTGCTGGATGCGCACCGCCCTTGACGGCCTGTAATACGGACGTACATAGTGTCCGGAAAGCCTTTGCTGAATCCTCAAAACGAAGGAGCACCCGCAAATGGACGCCCACGATGTTCCGACCACCAAGGCCCCTGGCAAGAACCGTCAATGGATTTTGGACGCTCGCCCCGTTGGCAAATTGACCGGCAAAGAGTTCCGCTGGCACGAGGCATCAATTCCCCAACCTTCTGAGGGACAAGTGCTGGTTCGAAATCTGTGGCTGTCGGTCGATCCCGCGCAGCGCATCTGGATGTGGCGCGACTCCTACATACCAAAGATTCCGATTGGCGACGTCATGGCATCCTTTGCTGTCGGGCAGATACTCGAGTCGCGTCATCCTGATTTCAAGGCGGGTGACATCGTCCGAGGCAGCTTCGGCTGGCAGGACTATGTCGCGACCGACGGAGAAATCTTCGGCGGGATGCACAAGGTTCCACCCGGCGTGCCTCCCAACCTCGCGTTGAGCCTGTTCGGCATCAACGGCCTAACAGCGTATTTCGGGATAACCGAGATCGGACAGGTCAAAGCCGGTGAAACAGTTGTGGTCTCGGGAGCGGCTGGTGCCACGGGTTCTGTCGCCGGTCAGATCGCCAAAATCAAAGGCTGCCGCGTGATCGGTACGGCGGGCAGCAAAGAAAAATGCGATTGGCTCGTCAACGAGGCCCACTTCGACGCCGCTATCGAGTACAAGAGCGAAGATCTCCGCGCTCGACTTTCGGCGCTTTGTCCCAATGGGATCGACGTCTTCTTCGACAACGTTGGCGGCGCCGTGCTTAACGAGGTACTCGCACGTATCAACCTCAAGGCGCGGATCGCGCTGTGCGGTTCGATCTCGATCTACGACGCCTCCGTGCCACAGCCGGGCCCGGCGAACTACCCCAACCTTGTGGCAAGGCGCGGGCGCATCGTGGGATTCAGCGGGATTGATTATCCCGAGCGTGAGCCCGAGGCCTTCGAGGCGCTCGGCCGCTGGCATCGCGAAGGCAAACTCGTGCAGAAGGAGGACGTCGCGGTCGGCCTCGAGCATGCCCCACGAGCGTTCATCCGGCTGTTTACCGGCGAGAATTTCGGGAAGCAGCTTGTGAGAATAGCCAATGCGGCGGCCTAGCCTTGTGTTCTTCGTCGTCGATGGACGTATCACGGGCGGCGCCGGTAATCCGCAACAGGAAGAAGAGATCAGATGACCGCTCACACACATCAGACCGTACCGACACAGTTCGTTGAGGCTAGCGGCATCCGCTTCGCCTATCGCCGTTTCGGCAAGACCGGCGGCGTACCCCTAATCTTCAACCAGCACCTCACCGTGCCCGCGAGCATCTCAACTTTTACGTCAACCAGGAGAACTATCGCCGCCTCCTTATCGCACAAGGGTTCACAGCGGCGGAACTGGCAAATCGAGGCAGCGATCGCAGATAGGCGCAGTTGTCGCGTGGGGCAGCGAGGACAAGATCATGGACCAGATCCACGCTCAAATTGACGCCGGCGCGAACCATGTATGCGTAATGCCGCTGCGATCCGATTCGCGTCCCGCTGCCCGACGAACGACTGCTGGAAGACTCTCTCCACAGTGAACGATCATCAACGAAGGTTGCCTGTTACCTTTTGGAGTACTGACAAATGGAAACCCCAAAGACCCTGTTATTCGAGGTTCGCGAGCACGTTGCTCATATAACGTTGAACCGTCCTGAAGTCTCCAATGCGATGAACCTGGAAATGTCGCGTGAATTCTACGAAGCCGCTTTTGAGTGCGAACAGAGCAGCGACTTGCGGGCTGTTCTGATCACTGGCGCCGGACGGGCATTCTGCAGCGGCGGGGACGTGAAGTCCTTCGCGGCGCAGGAGCCCAGCCGTCTGCCCGCCTATTACCGGCGTCTTACGCTGTTTCTGCATCAGGCCATCCATCGCTTCGCCCGAATGCGCGCGCCCGTGGTGATGGCGGTCAATGGCACCGCCGGTGGCGGAGGGATGAGCCTGGCGTGCGCCGGCGATATCGTTCTGGCTAGCGAGTCGGCCCGCTTCACCATGGCGTACACGCAAATCGGCCTGACGCCTGACGGCTCCTCGACCTATTACCTTCCGCGGATCATTGGCCTGCGGCGCACGCTCGAACTGGCATTAACCAATCGCGTGCTAAGCGCGCGCGAGGCGGAAACGATGGGTCTCGTCACGCGGGTAATACCGGATGACCAGCTCATGCCTCACGCTCAGACGCTCGTTGCGGAAATGGCTAAGGGCCCCACGCGGGCTTACGAAGGAGTCAAACATCTCCTTTACGGCGCGACGAACACTTCACTTGCCGAGCAGATGGAGTTTGAGACCGAATGGCTTACGGATATGGCTGGAACCGCTGATGTGCAAGAAGGGATTGCCGCCTTTCTGGCCAAGCGACCGCCGCAATTCAACGGCCGTTAGGCGCCAAAGCGTGGCCCCAACTGAGGCATCAGAGGCGGCAGACTGATCCAAGGTTTCTTGACGTTTGTAATACGAACGTACATATTAAATCATGGGTAAGCCGTCGAATCGCGAAAAAATACTGACTGAGGGCCTTCGCGTCGTGCACGAGCGCGGGTTCGCGGGTGCGAGCGTCCGCGACATAGTTGAAGCGGCGAAGGTGCCGCAGGGATCGTTCACCAATCACTTCGTTTCGAAAGAAGCCTTTTGCCTCGAAATCCTCGATCTTTATTTCGAAGGCACACGCGCGATGATTCATGAGACTCTTCACAATGAGGCGCTTCCGCCGCTTAAGCGCTTGCGCGCCTTCGTCGATGCACAGATCAACTATCTTAAGCGCAACGGTTGGCGAAACGGATGTCTCGTCGGCAACTTTAGCGCCGAGGCGAGCGAGCACAGCGAAATGATCAGGAAGCGGATAGTTCAAATCTTCGAGGAGATGCGCCAGTCGGTCGCGTATTGTTTGAGAGCGGCTGTGAAAAGTGGCGACCTATCACGCAAGAACGACTGCGATGAGCTCGCCGGCTTCCTGATTGCGTCGTTGCAGGGCGCGATCCTCCAATCCAAGGCGGAGCGTACCGCAGTCCCTACCGACCGATTTAAGCGTTTGCTCTTCTCGACGCTCCTGCAGTGAACTTGGATGGTCCGACCAGGAAGAATCAGTTCGATCAAACAAAATGAACGCTGACTCTCAACCCTAGTTGAGAATCCGGATCCCGCCAGTTGAAATGGTCGGAAGAGAGAATTTATTGGCCCCATTCTTGTATATACAACACGTACGACAAGAAAATGAACAACGTCATTGAAGTTAGCGACGAAGAGCAGTTCGCGAAGAGCCAAAACAGTCGCGATTTGCAGGTTTGCTCCGACGCCGGGGACGTGGAGACTCAATTGATGGACACGATCGATAGTGCTTACGACTTCTTTCGCTTTCTCCATGTTTCAACGCGAGGGTTAGCAAACAATCAACGGAGGTTATTTAAAGATGGAAACGAGCATCCAAGAGCAAACAGGCGCAGGAATCGAAGTTGTCAACGCACGCTTGAATTACTTGGCGGAGGCGATACCGAAGCCGGTCAACTATGCCTACGATCCGCCGGCTGGAGTCCCACGCCGGTCTGGAAAATACGTTGAGCAAAGCGTCGTTGTCCGCAACGGCCGCGAAGAGCTCAGTAAACTGTCGCTCGACACCAACGGTTTCGTGCTCACAGAGCACGAAACTGCGGTCAAGGACTTTTACGATTCCGATGAGGTCAAGTCCGTTTACTACCCCGAAGTCGAGCGCCTGTTGAAGCGGGTAACTGGCGCCGAGCGCGTAGTGATGTTCGATCACATTGTTCGAAATCCGTTGCTCGCGGAACGGGGCGAAAAGGGCGCTCGTTCTCCGGCCAAGTTCGTGCACAACGACTATACCTTCAAATCCGCGCCGCGCCGCGTCCGCGATCTTCTGCCGGAGGAAGCTGATCGCCTGCTCAAGAATCGCTTCGCCGAAATCAACGTCTGGCGCGCGATTCGCGGACCGATCGAAAGTTCGCCTCTCGCGCTGTGCGACGCCCGCAGCCTGGGCGCGGAGGATATCGTGCCGATTGATCTGGTCTATCGGGACCGTGTGGGCGAAATCTACGGCTTCCTCTACAATCCGAAGCATCGCTGGTACTACTTTCCGCGGTTGGAACGCAACGAAGCAGTCCTACTGAAGTGCTATGACTCCAAGGACGACGGCCGCGCACGCTTCACCGCGCATACCTCGTTTGATGACCCGAACAGCCCGCCCAAGGCAGCGCCGCGCGAAAGCATCGAAGTCCGTGCGCTGGTCTTCTGGCCGGCTGATCAGTAGAACTTCCAGTTACCGGATGCCCCATGTTTGCGCCCGACGGTGGCCTCTGCGGCACACACGGTCCTCCCCGAGCATCATCGGCGAAAAATGCACAGCCAGTGAGGCTAAGAACGTACACCTGGTGAGTAGGCGCTCGGCCCTCAGACACAAAGGAGAAGTAAATGGATAATCAGCCGAAGAAGCCTGTCGCGGTCGTTACTGGAGTTGGTCCAGGACTCGGCGCTTCACTCGTCCGACGCTTCGCTCCGACCTATGCTGTCGCCATGCTCGCGCGCAAAGCGGACTATCTGAAAGCACTCGCCCGCGAGATCCGGCAAGGAGGGGCCACCGTGCTCGATCTCAGTTGCGATGTCAGCGACCGCACGCAAATAACCGACGCGTTTAGCGCCATTCGCAAGGATCTCGGCGAGCCCGACGTGCTCCTTTACAATGCCGGCAGCGGCACCTTCGGAGCTATCTCGGAAATCACGCCCGATCAGTACGAAGCAGACTGGCGGGTCAACGCCTTCGGGGCATTTGTCGCAGCCAAGGAAGTTGCGCCCGCTATGATTGCGCGCGGCCGCGGAACAATGCTCTTCACAGGGGCGACCGCCGGCGTGAAGGCTGGGCCGAAGTCGGTCTCGTTTGGACCCGCGAAGTTCGCGATGCGCGGCTTGGCGCAATCACTCGCGCGCGACCTTGGTCCGAGAGGCATCCACGTGGCGTGGATCAACGTGGATGGTAGCATCGACATCCCTGAGGCGCGTGGATTGAAGCCGAGTCTGCAAGACGGCGACTTTCTCAAGCCCGAGGCGATCGCAGAGACCTACTGGCATCTCGCGCACCAGGATCCGAGCGCTTGGACGATGGAACTCGAAGTCCGCCCGTTCAAGGAAAAATTCTGATCGCCCGCAATCTCATTTCGGATCGCGCGGAACTTCTAACGGTGCAGGCGATGGTTGACTCGCCTTCGATGAGTTGCTGAACTCTGGTGTCAACTTGGATTTCCGCCAACTCCAGCCGGCGCTCGTCACACCAGTCGGAGAAGTGCCGGAAAGCAGCAGCGGGTGGAATGTCGATTTCGGGAAGCTAACAATCGGCTCATGACGATCGGTGAACTGGCGCGAGCGCTCGGCGTGCCGCGCGACTTTGTTTACCGGCATGCCGCTGAACTTGGCGCGATTTGCCTGCGTCTGCCAGACGCCAACGGTCGCCATTCATCGAAGTTCGAACGCGGCGGACCGCTACGCTTCCCACGGAGCGCACGGTTCGCTCTCCAATGACCCCGTTTGGAGGCCGCCGCTTCTCGCAGCGGCTTCTGATGTCATAGATTACATCTCTCCAGAACTAGCGAAACCCCGTCGACGCGATGCAGAAATCCGAAGACAAATATCCGAGTGATGGTCGACACGATCCCCGCGCTGGTGTGGTGCACTCTGCCAGATGGTTCCAATGAATTCCATAACCAACGATGGCATGACTATACGGGCCTGTCCGAGGGAGCAGAGCACGGTTGGGGATGGAGAGTTGCATATCATCCCGAAGACCTCGAGCAACTACTTGACAAGTTTCAGTCAATCGTGGCGTCGGGCGAACCGGGTGAGTTCGAAGCGCGTCTGCGGCGTTTCGATGGCGAATATCGATGGTTCCTCATCCGCGCGGTTCCCCTTCGCGACGAGACAGGCAAAATCGTCTACTGGTATGGCAGCAGTACCGACATTGAAGACCGCAAACGTGCGGAAGAGAAATTGCGGCAGGACGAGCGCGAGCTTCGCCGGATTACCGATGCTATAGCGCAGACCATCGTTGTCCAGAGTCGCGGACGGTGTTCCGATCTACGCGAACCAGGCAGTGCTCGACTATACCGGCCTGACCATCGAAGATGTGACCAGCCTCGGATTTCCGTGCCCGGATCTTTCATCCGGAAGATATCGAGCGGCTGCGCGAGGATCGCCAAGCCGCCCTTTCACGCGGCGTTCCGTTCGAAATCGAACAACGAGCGCTGAGGCATGATGGCCAGTATCGCTGGTTCCTTATCCGCTACAACCCGTTCCACGACGAACAGGGACGCCTGGTGCGATGGTATGCGACCGGAACCGACATCGAAGATCGCAAACGGGCAGAAGAAAGGACCAGAAACGAAAACGTCGCGTTGCGCGAAGAGATCGACCGCTCCTCGATGTTCGAGGAAATCGTTGGCTCCTCTGCGGCGCTACGTCAGGTGCTGGCGCAGGTGGCGAAAGTCGCCCCGACTGATTCCACCGTGCTCATTTCGGGTGAAACCGGAACCGGAAAGGAACTGATTGCTCGCGCGGTTCACAAACGATCGAATCGTTCGGCGCGGGCATTCATCCGCGTGAACTGTGCGGCGATTTCGCCTTCGCTGATTACGTCCGAGCTTTTTGGCCACGAGAAAGGCGCCTTCACCGGGGCACTACAAAGGCGCATTGGACGCTTTGAAGCGGCCGACGGTGGAACTATTTTTCTTGATGAGATTGGCGACCTTTCTATCGAGGCGCAGATCGCCCTGCTCCGCGTGCTGCAGGAGCGAGAGTTTGAACGCGTCGGGAGCAGTCAACCGCTTGCCGTCGACGTGCGCGTGCTCGTCGCCACGAACCGCGACCTGAAGTCTGCAGTCGATGCCGGTACGTTCCGTCAGGATCTCTTCTACAGACTTAATGTTTTTCCAATCCACCTGCCGTCCCTACGGGAACGAGTGGACGACATTCCGCTACTGGTCGAATACTTCATCGATCGTTATGCGAAAAAGGCCGGCAAGAACTTCAGCGACATAACGAACAAGACGTTCCAGCTGTTTCAAGCGTACGACTGGCCGGGGAACATTCGCGAGCTACAAAATGTCATCGAGCGAGCCGTTATCCTTTGCGATGGGGAAATATTCTCGGTTGATGAGGCATGGCTGAAGCGAGCATCCTCTCCAGTATCCGACCCTGTCGTTCCTTTGGTTACGACGCTCGTCGAGCGTGAGAGACAAATGATCGAAACTGCACTGGCGCAATGCCAGGGCCGAGTCTCAGGCCCATCCGGGGCAGCCCGCAAGCTGGGAATTCCGCGCCAAACGCTTGACGCAAGAATCCTGAGCCTCGGTATCAACAAGCATCGATTTAAGACCAGCTAGACGGCCCGAAGCACGTCGCACATTTCTGGGCGAGCGCCCGTCGTCACGGGGTGAGATTGTAGGACGAAGAATCACACAATTCTCGCCCAGAACTGGGCAATTGCCGAGAATACGGCAACGTTGTCGCGCGCGACCCCAGTTATTCCAACACTTCCGAACGGCCCGCCGGTTGCACTAACGAACACGCGTGACGCTGAAGATTGAGAAGACTCCTGGCGAGCACGGCACGATTATTAAGCTGATAGGCCGAATTCGAGCGGAGCACCTCAGTGAATTGAACGCACAAATCACCGCGTGCGTGCCCAAGATTGTGCTGGAACTCGGAGAAGTGTCGCTCGTGGATGCGGACGCGGTCCGGTTCCTGGGCAGCTGCGAGTCAGAGGGCATCCAATTGCTGAACTGCTCAGCGTACATACGCGAGTGGATCGTCAGGGAACGAGAAACACCCAACAAAAAATAAATGGAAGGAGTATCCGATGAATGTCCCGCATTGTTTTGATCACTGGCGCGCTCACGGGCATTGGACGAGCCACCGCCCTGGCCTTCGCGAAAGAGGGTGCGCGCATCGTTGTCGCGGGTCGACGCGACGAAGTCGGCCGAAATCTGGTGACGGAGCTCCGCGGACTCGACGCGGAGGCGGAATACGTGAATGCCGATGTACGCCACGAGGACGACGTACGAAACCTGGTCGATGAGGCCGTGGCACGCTTCGGTCGCCTGGATGTGGCGGTAAACGCCGCCGGAACCGAAGGCAAGCCCGGTCCGGTAACGGAGCAAACCGCCGAGAGCTACGCGGCGACCTTCGACACCAACGTTCTCGGCACACTATTGAGTATGAAGCACGAACTGCGCGTGATGCTTCCTGAGCGTCACGGCAGCATCGTCAATGTGTCGTCCACCTATGGCCACCTGGGCGCCGCGGGCGCGTCACTCTACGCAGCCAGCAAGCACGCCGTCGAAGGGCTTACGCGGTCGGCAGCGCTCGAGGCGGCGGAGTTTGGTGTCCGCGTCAATGTCGTTGCTCCCGGACCCATCGATACCGGCATGTTGACCCGGTTTACCGGCACTGACGACCGGAAAGCGGGCTTGGTGGCGGAGTGCCGCTCCAACGGATGGGCAAGCCCGAAGAGATTGCCCAACTGATCGTGTTTCTCGCGTCCGACAAGGCATCTTTCAGCACCGGTGCGACTTTCGCCGCGGACGGCGGCAAAACGGCGCGCTAGGGTTTTTCGGGCTCCGCTTAACGAATGCGTGAAAAAGAATAACTCAGGAGGCACGCGATGGCTCGCGGAAGTATCAGTCATATTGCACTGACGGTTAGCGACCTGGAGCGCTCGACAGAGTTTTACAACAAAGTATTTGAGTTCATCGGCTTCAAACGCGTCGAAGTTCCGGAAGCAACCCAGCAGGCGATGAAGACACGACTTAGGGCATGGGTCGGACCAGGCTACTCAATATCGATCCGTCCGTCGAAAGGAGAATTTGCGCACAGGCTACACGATCGAAACGCTTCTGGATTTAATCATATGGCCTTCACTGCTGAGGACCGATCCGACGTTGACAAAATGTACGAGCTCTTAAAGCAAATGGGAGCGACAGTACTCGACGCGCCTGCGGAGTATCCTTACTCGCCCGGATACTTCGCCGTCTATTTCACGGATCTCGACGGCCTGAAGTTTGAGTTCGCCTATGCGCCCAGACCGTAAATATCAGTAGTCATCAGGACTTGGGGCGTGCTCCGATTCCTAAGCCTGTGCGAGTCAGAGGGCATTCAACTCCTTCATTTGCTCGGCCTACATACGCGAGTGGATCGCCAGGGAACAGGAAACCGCCAACAAAAAATAAATTGAAAGAGTATCCATGAATACCCCCGTTGTTTTGATCACTGGCGCCCTCACGGGCATTGGACGAGCGACCGCCCTAGCCTTCGCGAAAGAAGGCGCGCGCATCGTTATCGCGGGTCGCCGCGACGAAGCCGGCCAGAAATTGGTCGCTGAACTCCGCGAGATCGGCATTGAAGCGGAGTATTGGCGTGCCGACGTACGCCACGAGGACGAGGTGCGCCACCTGATCAATAGGACCGTCACGCGCTTTGGACGCCTGGATGTGGCTGTAAATGCCGCTGGAACCGAAGGCAAGCTTGGCCCGGTGACGGAGCAGTCCGCCGAAAGCTACGCGGCCACCTTCGATACCAACGTTCTCGGTACGCTGCTGAGCATGAAGCATGAGCTGCGCGCGATGCTGCCGCAAGGCAGCGGGAGCATAGTCAATGTTTCATCGGCCTATGGGAGCATCGGCGCTGCAGGAGCATCTGTTTACGTGGCGAGTAAACATGCGGTGGAAGGAATGACTAAGTCAGCCGCACTGGAAGTCGCGGGGACCGGCGTTCGCGTAAACGTAGTGGCTCCGGGCACCACGGACACGGGTATGCTCACACGCTTCACCAATACAGATGAAAATAAGGCTGCACTTGTCTCGACCGTGCCGGTCAAACGTCTCGCTAAGCCGGAGGAGATCGCTCACGTAATCGTCTTTGTCGCCTCCGCGAACGCCTCTTATATGACCGGTGCGTCTATCCCAGTGGATGGAGGAATGCTGGCTGACTAAGAGTGTCTGGAGAATGACAATGTGGGCACCAGCACCAGACATTGCCGCAAAGTTTCGGCAGGAGAAAGCAGATGAAGATACCTGAATCAATACGTGAACTGATCGCAAAGGCGCCTTTCGCCCATCTGACGACGCTCAATTCGACGGGTGGTCCGCAGGTCACGGTCGTTTGGGTCGGAGTCGAGGGTGAGGATTTTGTCATCGGCCACCTGCATCTGCCTACTTATCAGAAGGTGAAAAATATTCGGCGCGATCCGCGAGTAGCGCTGTCAATGCTAAGTGACGCCACTAACGCACAAGGATTGCGCGAATACCTCGTGGTTTACGGCGACGCACGCGTGACCGAAGGCGGCGCATTTGATCTTTTGCAGCGCCTCGGGCGCCTTTACCTCGGACCGAACGCAGTCTATCCACCGGCCGCCATGCGCAATATTCCGGGTTGGATCACGCGAATCACACCCGCGCGCTTTGCCGGAGTGGGGCCATGGGTTGTGCCAACTGCTCACGAATGAGCCGCAAAACTTGTCCGATGAGGGCAGGTCATGTTCGTGAAAATCAACAGGAAAGTGAGGTTCTTATATGTCACGCGTCGTAGAGTTTTCAGAGGCCGGAGGGCCTGAGGTTTTGAAGTTTAAGAATGTCGATATTCCCGAAGCGGGACCGGGGCAAGTGCGCATTCGGGTGAAAGCCATTGGACTCAATCGTGCCGAGTCGATGTGGCGCGAAGATAAGTACATCGAGCCTGTTAAGTTCCCCGCCCGGCTTGGCTATGAAGCGGTGGGCACCGTCGATTCGGTCGGCAAGGATGTCACCACGATTGCCGTTGGCGATGAAGTCAATACGATTCCGTCATTCTCGATGAATCAATACGGAATGTATGGCGAGGTCGTGCTCGCACCCATCCATGCGGTGGTTAAGCATCCGAAAGGGCTGTCATCAGTCGAAGCCGCCTCGATTTGGATGATGTTTGTTACCGCGTATGGCGCGCTGATCGAGGATGCGAAAATCACGTCACAAGACGCCGTGGTGATTCCCGGTGCGTCGAGCAGCGTGGGGCTTGCGGCAATTCAGATCGCCAATTCCGTCGGCGCGAAGTCGATTGCGCTCACGCGTACGAGTGCGAAGCGAAAGCAGCTCATCGATGCGGGCGCGAAGTATGTTATCGCGACCGAGGAAGAGGATTTAGTCAAACAGATCAACGAAATCACCGGAGGACAGGGCGCCCGTGTCGTGTTCGACCCGGTCGGCGGACCGACGCTTTTGGAACTTATAAAAGCGATGTCGTTCCAGGGTATCCTCTATCTCTACGGCGCGTTAAGCGATCAAGCCACAACTGTTCCTCCGCTCGCCCTAATCGCGAAGATCCTGACGATAAAAGGGCACAACATCTGGGCCACCAGCGGAAATCCGGAACGGCAGAAGGCGGCAGTCGATTTCGTGATCAACGGTTTGGAGAAGGGCACGCTGAAACCAATCATCGACAGGGTCTTTCCGTTCGACAAGATTGTCGATGCGCACCGTTATCTCGAAGCGAGCGGGCAGTTCGGCAAGATCGTAGTCACGATTTGATCGCGTAAGGACCGGTGGAGAAGGATCAACACGCAATACATTATCGAGTGGAGGAAGGTATCCAATGACTAACGTAGTGAAGAAACACAGCATCTCTTATGAGCTGGCACAGAAAATGGTGGATGAAGCGTTGGCGAAAGCTAGAAAACTTGGCGTTACCGAGAACGTAGCGATTCTCGATGACGGCGGCAATCTCAAGGCCTTTGGCCGGATGGATGGGGCTCCGATCCTTTGCATCGAGATGGCGCAGAATAAGGCGTACACAGCTCTGTTCGGCGTCTCCACGCAGGACTTTTTCAACTTTATCCAGGGCGACCCGTCGCTTTTGGCCGGCATCCCGACGCTTGCGCGTGTGGCGGCGTGGGGTGGAGGGTTTCCCATTAAGGTGAACGGAGAAGTTGTCGGGGCGATCGGTCTGAGCGGGGCGCCCACGGTAAAGAATGACGAAGATTGCGCGAGAGCAGCCCTAGCGCTCTTACCCGATGCTCTGCCGGCTCACTAATTTGTAGCCGTGGGATTACGTGCACGCGATTGTCCGCGCGGCCATAGCATGGGCGGGATCGCGACGCTCGCCTTTGCCGCGCAGAATCCGAAACTGGCGCGCGCGATCGTGGTTATCGACGTTGCCGTAGTCTCGACTCGTCGGCGCGATCGCCACGTGCTACGGCTGCGCGCGCTGCCGACGATCGAATTTGAGAGTGTAGCCCCGCCACCCGAAGCCGGCGCGAAACTCCGCTCGGCGAGCGCGGCAAGCACCGCACGGCGCTGTTTGATAGACCTTTCGAACCCCGCAAGTAATCTCATGTCTGTGACCGCCTCGAACGACTCGGCGTTGCGTGGCGGTACTGAATTGGCGAGACTCCACGAGCTAGCTTGAAAGCGCGGCTGAACGAAAACTCCGATCGATAGCCGACGCGCGGCGCGATCTCGCTGAGTCGCAGGTCGGGTTTCCTCAAGCAACTGTGCAGCAATACCCATGCGCCAGCGCGTCAGATAGCTGTGCGGTGGCTCGCCCACCGATGCACCGAAGTTGCGCGCGAAAGCGGCGTCCTTCGCACTTTGGCTCTCAATAAAGCGGCGGTTTGCCCGTGTCGGCAACCGCTCCGTCGAGCCAATACAATGTAATTGGGGCCGATTGGATGGCCGAGAGGGTGGCGTAGCCTGTGCGGAGCGAGCTTCGGCCTTCTTCAAAGCGGATCAGGTCCAACGATCTCCCACCCATATCGCTGAAGCAGTGGCGCAAGGACCGCTGGATCAGCGGTCATAAATGGGAGCTGCAATCGTCTTAACTCCTCGAACAGCTTCCCTGCGTCGGCCGGCGTGAACATGAAGAGCGCACGCCCCGCCTTGGCGCCACTGTTCTTCCAAGCGTGCGGTGTTTCCCTCGGCATGAATGCCCACGTGCCCGCACTGCCACGAGAAACGGAATCTCCAATCTTGAACGAGAAATCTCCGCTCAAGACGCACATGGCCTCGTCGCTGGTGTGATGGAGGTGAAGTGCCGTTCCAAAACCACTCGGAATTAATTCCTCGAAAATCGCAACGCTGTTACTTGTCTGTTCGCTTAACAACTTGAAGCTGGCCGTTCTATCCGGCTCCATTTGCCAGACGAGTTCTTGTCCAGGCAGCACAACCAACCCGTTCCTACTCATCGTTATTCCCTCCAGCCTGCAATTGAGAGGTTAAGCTAGCCCAGAGGCCAGCCACAGCCGCATTTGCCAGTTGAGCGCCAGCCCAATTTGACCAACGAAAGGATCTTCAGAATTCGCTGGAGCCGGGTCTCCGGACATCCGATTCGTTGATACATCCGATCGTTGTCGGCGACAAGCGCTCTGTTGGTGAAGAGCGGACGTTCGCTTCGTATAGTTTCAAGCGCCCGGTGCCGCCGTTCAACGCCGACAGCAAGTCGCGATGGACTTCATCAACGCTTCGCGGCAGGCGATTGCGGACTCTGAGCGCAGCGCGATACCTCCGTTCCCGAAAGTTTCAAATTATTGACCACTCCCCTTAACCCCTTCAGTTTGCTTGGCGAGCTGCTCCGCGCGCGCAGCAACCCAAGGCGATAGTACACTACCGCTAAGCGTCACAACGCCAGACAACGTATTGACATAGATGTGAGAATTCCCGGTAAGCTTGTCTACGAGCAGCGCGGCCTTCACCTTCGCGGTGATCTTCGTATCTCGCAGCGCAGTGACGATTCCTTCGCCTGCGTGCTTTGCTCCATTCAGAGTATCCGAGCCGACAAGCTTCGTAGACTCACCCGCCCCAAGAATCGACTGGCGGGCGGGTGGAGAACTTAGGTTTTCTTGAGCAAAAGCCGAAGTCCCTCCGATCGCAATCCCGAAAACCGCGACGGAGAGGATCATGCCAGTTCAGCCCGTTCCCGCGAGCGCTTTCCAACACGCGCGGCACACCCAACCGACTTCTGTTCCGTCGCGGTTGATTGCGTGCCACCATCCATGTCTCCGGGCCGTTTCGCGTGTCAGCTCCAAATCTTTCTGTTTGACCGAGCATTGCTGAGCAGTCTCGCTTCTGAACAAGTCGCCGCACACGGCACATCTGAGTTCGCGTAGGGCCTTTTTCTCTGCGACCATATCTGGCTCAACCTGTATAGATTTTTCCCAGCGCCAAGGTCCTTAGAGAGTAACGAACGGGTCAACTCGTTCGAAGCTTTCGCCCGAATGACCGGAGTTCCGTTTCATGTTTCTCATTGCTTTTTAACACAACGACGCAATTTCGTTGGTGAACCGACCAGAGAGAGGTATCAAACAAGAACTACTTTCCCATTGCGCCTTGTCTACTGCTTTAGTCAGACCCGGCATATTCGGTCATCGGACCGACTGCAACTCCCCTGCGCACCCTCACCGAAAGTTCCGGCTTGCTCGGTACGTCGACGCGGAGGCGGCGATAGCTCACGCGATCGGGATCCGGCACCACGAAGCCCATCGTGTACTGCTCACGCAACTCGCTGGCGATAGCTTCGCAATATTGGCGGAGCAGCTTGTCATCGGTGAGCTCTCGCACCAAGAAGGTACGCGCTCCGCTATCAGTCGATAGTGCTGTGAGCGTCTCAGTGTCGACGCGATTCATAAGGGAGTCGAACATCAGCGGACCAATAGTAATTCGGGAGCCACTATCACTATCCAAGTTTGGGTTGCCGATTCCTATAGAATAAATTAGTACCGCCCTTTGCCGAGCATGGTCGATCACCTGTTGTAGTGTCGCGACGCTTGCGTTATCGACCCCGTCGGTCACCACCAGCAGCGCCTTTTTGTCGTGTTGCCCGTTTGCGACCATGAATAGCCCGTTGACAATGGCGTCGAATAGTGCGGTTTGGCCATAGGCATGCAAGAGCGCGAGCCGACTTTTCGCGAGATAGTGATTATTTGTAAATGGCTGGAGCAGAAAAGTACGGTTCGAGAATGCGATCAGAAACATGTCGTCGCGACTGTTGAGATTGAGGATGAACTGCGCGATCGCCGCTCGCAGTCGCTCGATTTTGTAGCGCATACTGCCCGACGTATCGGCCAGAATTCCGATCGATACGGGGGTGTCGTAGTCCTGCTGCAGGAACTCGACTGGCCGGCCGATATCGTCGACATAGATACGGAAATCGCCCTTTTGCAGACCAGTAACATAGCGACCGTTCCGATCCGTCACAGTTAACGTCACTTGTTTATAGCCCGGTTGTTTGCGCAACGCATGAGATCGCGTCCGTAACCCCTCAAAGGGCTGTGATTTCTGCCGTGAGATGGTGAGCGAGCTGCTATTCTGGTTGCCCAACGTTCTCGGCAGCTCAAGGACGGAGCCTTGCTTATTGGTGATGGACGGGCGCGGCGTGTGGTGTTCGTGCTGTTGCCCCAATGCCTGGCCGAGCGAGCCAAGCAGTGTGACAAGAAGAACTGCCGCCACTATTGTCGCGCTAGTCCTCCGGCATCTGTCGAGGTCTTTTAAGGTCAGCATGTCGTGTGTCGCCGCAGAAGGCTTCCTTGTCCCTGAAGTAAGTGGCACCCATCCGACTTCGTTCGATAATGATATGAGCGTCGTAACGCAGTTAGTGTGCCAAGGGCGGGCGCTCGGTAGGCAGTCGGCGAGCATCGCACTTTCTGAGGCCCTCACAGCGCGCGGATCCCGAACGTGTAGAGTTTCTCCCACGGCCTGGGGCAATTCGCCTCTCGTGGAAGTTCACGCGGAAAACGGACGGGCGCAGGCGTTTCCTTTTGTAGGCGCCCGACACCATGGCTGAACCCAGTCGCGCGCGGTTCAAGTGCATTCGGCTCTAGCCGGCCAAGTCGGTAGTCTGCTCGCCGATTCGGTCAGCTGTGCGCGCGGCGGCCATCGACCTTTTTCACTGATAGTCGATAATCCTGTTCCTGTTTTCACGTGCAAAGAGGAGGTGGACGGCGACGAACTAGGAGGAGCCCCAGTTGAACATCCTAGATCCGCAGTCGATCGAATTACCGGGCGCTCGAACGCAAATTGTTGGCGAGGTTGCGATGGTATTCGGCGAGCGCGCGGTTTTCCTCGGCCTTGTTCAGGTAGTACCTAAGCATCTTCCGGCAATGCCGCTTCGCGGCAATCTCGACAAACCGCGCACCGCTCTTCTGAAGCTCGGTTGCCTTCGAGTGATGACAGTTGAACTCGCTGTACTGTTCTGCCGTCGCCGTCGCCTGTACCGCCTCCGAATCAAAATGAGCCGCGATAGCTTCGTGATCCTCGGGCGTACGAGCGTTGTGGATGTAATGGCTAATAGCGGACGGAACGGGCTCAGCTGCATCAGCCCAAACCGATAATGGGGCCGCCGTCGCCAGCATCGCGAACATCGCGGCGAATGGCAGGTAGCGTTTCATCATTCTTTCCTCTCAATACACTAGTGATTTCCGCACCTGCGGACTTCCGAAAAGTGAAGCGAACGCCGTGCCAATCAGTAGATGTGCGGCACCTCGTCAGACGCTTCGACTGTGTGGCGAAATTCCCAGCGCGTAGGCATTTGGCCACGATTCTCACGCTGGGGCGATGATCGCTTGTGTTACGAGCATTCAGAATTTCTGGCGGTTAGAGCGGCGCGCATACTGACTACAACTTCTCTTGAAGTGTTCGCCATGTTCTGCCGAGCGGCACGAGATGTGGAGCTTAACTCGCTCAAGCTCTCGCCGGCGATAAGGAGCACGACCGGGGATGTCAGGATTCGGCGGGAGGCTGCGATCGCAACGCGGATGCGTCAGTATCCGGAACGAACCAGCCGTAGACAATTGGCAGGACATAAAGCGTGAAGGGCGTCGACGTCATGAGCCCGCCTATGACGACCGTCGCGAGCGGGCGCTGCACCTCCGCGCCCGAGCCATTTGACAGCGCCATTGGGACAAACCCGAACAGCGCAACCAGTGACGCCATCAGGATAGGTCTGAGCCGCTCGCGCGAGGCCAGGGTGAGCGCCTCTGCAGTAGGATGGCCGATCTCGCGCAGACGATTGACCTCCGAGACCAGCACAACGCCGTTCAGCACTGAAACGCCAAAGAGTGTGATGAACCCCACGCCCGCCGTGATCGAGAAGGTTAGTCCGCGCACCAGCAGGGCGAGAATTCCACCCGAAGCGGCGAGCAGGACATTGCCGAAGATCATTAGCCCTATCCTCATCGAGCTGAACGTGTTGTAAAGAAGGACGAGAATCAGAATCAACGACGCGGGCACCAACACCATGAGCCGGTGCGAGGCGCGTTGCAGATTTTCATACTGGCCGCCCCACTCAAGGTACCATCCGCGAGGCAGGTGGACCTGCTGCTCGATTGCGGACCGGGCCGCCGCGACAAAACTTCCGAGGTCGGTGCCGCGCACGTTGGCAGCGACGGTGATGCGGCGCGTCAGGTTCTGCCGCCATATGGCGACCGGTCCTTCGCTGACCTTCAGATGGGCCAGTTGGGCGAGCGGAATCAGGGTGCCATCCGGCGCCCCAACCTGAATGTCTTCGATCGCACCTAGGTCAACGCGCGCAGCTCGGTCGAAGCGCACCTGAAGCGGATAGCGGGCCTGTCCTTCGACTACCTGGCCTACCACCCGGCCGCCAATCGTCGCCACCGCTTCGAGGACATCGGAGACATTAATCCCATAGCGTGCGACAGCGGCGCGGTCGACCTGTATATTGACCGAAGGCAGGCCGGTGCGCGGAATCATCTTGAGGTCGGCCGCGCCTGGCAATCCGCGCAAGAGTTCCCTGATTTGCTCCCCGATTCTCAGCATCCCGGCCATGTCGTCGCCATAGATATGAACCGCGACGTCGCCTTTGACGCCGGCGATCATGTCGTTGACCCGCGACTCGATCGGTTGCGAAAAGGCGAATTGCATCTCCGGCACGTACTGGTTGAGCTTGCGCTGAATCTCGTCGATCAACTGATCGCGGCTGCGGACGCGCCATTGGTCGCGCGGCTTCAAGAACACGTACACGTCGCTCTCGTCCGGACCAATGGTGTCGGTTGCGATCTCGGGCCGGCCGATTCGACTCACAACGCGAGCGACCTCCGGTAGTTCCAGCATCGCCTTCTCGGCCGCGGTCGCGTTGCGGACTGCGTCTTCGAGCGAGATGCTCGGCACCTGCATCGCGTCCAGGTTGATCGTTCCCTCATCCAGGGTGGGGATGAACTCGGTTCCAAGCAGCGGCGCCAACGCGAAGCTCAGTACAAGGATTGCGGCGGTCGCGATCACGATTTGGCGCGGCCAACGCGACGCTACGCGGCTCAATTTCTCATGCAGCCGGTTCGCGAGGCGGCCCAGCCAAGGGTCGCGATGGACACCGGGGCGCAGAAGCAGCGATGCCAGCACAGGTACCAGCGTAAGCGCGAATATGAGAGAGCCGCAGAGCGCGAAAATGACCGTCAGTGCCATCGGCCGGAACATCTTTCCCTCGACTTCGCGGAAGCTCAGGATTGGCAGGTAGACGACTATGATTATGGTGATCGCGAAGACGATCGGGCGCAGCACTTCGCCGCCGGCTTCGAATACACGATGAGCCATCGAGGTGCCGGGCCGGTCGCCGGCGGCAAGCCGCCGATGGATGTTCTCCATCATGACAACCGAGCCGTCAACGATGAGTCCGAAGTCAATTGCGCCGAGACTCATGAGATTTCCCGATACCCCTATCCAATTCATCCCGACGAAGGCCGCCAGCAGAGAGAGAGGGATGACTGCGGCGACGATCAGGCTGGCGCGGATATCGCCGAGGAAGAGGAAAAGCAGTACCGAGACCATGATCGCGCCTTCGGCAAGATTGTGCGCAACCGTGCTGATCGTTCGGCGGATCAAATCGGCGCGGTCATAGTAGGGAACGATTTTCACACCAGGCGGCAAATCGCGCTCGATCTGCGAAAGCTTGGCTTTGACGCGGTCGACGACGGTTCGTGAGTTCTGACCAATGAGCAGCATCACCACGCCTGCGACAGTCTCGCCCTTGCCATCGCGTGTGACCGCGCCCTGTCTGATCATTGGAGCGAAGACGGCCCGCCCCAGATTACTGATGTAGATCGGCACACCATGGTGGCTTCCGACCACGATATTGCCGACGTCGGCGAGCGACGTGATCATACCCGAGCCGCGGATAACCTGTTGCTCACCATTGCGGACTATATAGCCCCCACCGGCGCTCAGGTTGTTGGCTTCGAGGGCGTGGAAGACATCCTGCAGCGATAGTCCGTAGGCCACCAACGCCTCGGGCCGGAGTTCCACCTCGTAGGTCTTGAGTTCGCCTCCGAAACTGTTGATCTCGACGACCCCCGGGACCTCCTTGAGGCGCGGCGCTATCTGCCAGTCGAGGATTGATCGCAGGTCCATCAGCGAGCGTTGCGGATCGACAACCTCAAACTGAAAGATCTCTCCTAGGGTGGTCGAAACGGGAGTCATCTCGGGCGGCCCGTAGCCTGTCGGGATCATCGCGGCCGCCGACGGAAGCCGCTCCATCACAAGGCGGCGAGCGAAGTAGATGTCGAGCTGCTCCTCGAAATAGACCGAAACCGAGGAAAGGCCGAACCGCGAGATTGAACGGATCTCCTTGATCCCCGGCAGCCCGCGCATCGTGACCTCGACCGGAAAGGTGATGAGCTTCTCGACTTCGACCGGGCCGAGACCCGGCGCTTCGGTGACGATCGTGACGACGTTGGGCGTGACGTCAGGCGAGGCGTCGATTGGCAACGCCACCATCGCACGCACTCCGATCGCGACGAAGATAACGACCAGCATTATCGTCATCAAGCGGTTGCCGAGCGCTACTTCGAAGAGTCGTCGCGTCATCGCTGCCTGCTTGACGTGTGATTGAGTAGCAGTGCTTTGAGCGCCAGCCCGCCACGCACCACGACTTGCTCGCCCTCGCTCAAGCCGCTGATGACCTCGGCCTCCGTATCCCCAACCACCCCGAGTTTAAGCCTGCGCGCGACGAATCTGTCCTGCCCCATAGCGACGAACGCCAGCCGGCCGCCATCGATGTCGTAGACCGCCGAGAGTGGTACGGCCGTCGCCACGGTACCGCTGTTATTGTCCTGGATGTCGGCATGCGCAAACATCCCGGATTTCAGCAGATGGTCGGGGTTAGGCACTTCGATTCGCGCCGCGACGGTGCGGGTCCTATTGTCGAGCTCGTCGCCGACATAAAAGACGTGGCCCTCGAAGAGGCGGCCCGGGTAAGCATCGACTCTGAGCAGCGCCTTGGCCCCAACGCGGAGCCCGCCTAGGTCGTGCTCAAAGACGTTGGTCGTTACCCACATGCGATCCAGGTCGATGACCGTCATCAGCGGACGATCGCGATCGACCGCCTCACCGAGTGTGAGATTGCGCCGCACCAGTGTTCCGGCAATCGGCGAGGTCAGCGAAAACTCCGACAGCGGACGGCTATTATGCGACCACTCGAGATGTTCGAGTTCATCCGGCGCAATGAGAAGGCTCAACGTCTCGCGAGCAGCCTTGTACTCGGCAAGCGCCGTGTCATGGTTGGCGCGCGCAGCGAGTAGGTCCTTCATCGGCGTGATCTTCTTCGCGTAAAGTTCTTCCTCGCGCCGAAGATTCTGAGCGGCAATCCGCTCAAGCGAGCGAGTTTTGAGGTATTGCGTTTTGGCCATGCCAAGCTCCACGCTGCTGAGCAGCGCAAGCGGCTGGCCGGGCGTAACGGATTGGCCGGGCTCAGCGATGAGGCGCATGACGCGGGCCGGAATCCGCGTAGCGATCTCGGCGACAGCATTGGCGTTGGGTTCCACCGTCGCGGTTGCACTGATATAACCGGCGATCTTCTTGCGCTGTACCGCGGCCACCGCGATGTGGCGCGCCGCCTCGGAGTTCACGGAGACCGCGATGATGCCGTCGGCCGGCATTGTGGCCTGCCTGGCGCCCGACGTACGAGACGTCGCCATCAGAGCAGCCGCGAGCAAAATCACCGCTGCTCCTCCCTTCATCCCGTTCCGCCCGTAGCCAGTTCGAGTGCGACTTGCGAGCTAACCAGGCCGTACCAGGCGTCGATGTATCCCATCCGCGCTTCTACCGCCTGACGCTCCGCAACCGAGAGGCTCAGCAGATCCATTTTGCCGGCCTGGAACGCTGCCTCGAGCAGTTGCAAACTCTCGCTTGCCGGTATGACGACGTCCTGGTTGTTCACCTCGAGCACGGCTTGAGCGGTGCGGTAATTCAACAGCGCATCGCGGACCTCGCGTTCGACGTTCAGTTCGGTCGCGCGCTGGCGCTCCCTGGCTTGAGCTGTGCGGCCCGCAAGAGCGGTCGCCTCGGCTTGACGGCGATTGAAGAGAGGTAGCGGAATTCCGATCGAGATGCCGACGAAACGTTCGGCGTTCAACTCATGACCGCCGAACGCGCCGACCGTCGGGTTGGGCAACGCGAGTTTGCGGTTCAATTCCGACTCCGCTGCAAGCCGCGTTACCTCGACCTCGGCGGCCTTGAGATCCGGGCGCTTATGCCTGGCGAGGTCAAGCAGTTTGATCAGGTTCGCCATCTCCTGGCGCGGCTCAATCGCGCCGACAGGGGCGGGTTCGGGTCCGGCTGCCCCGCCGAGCAGGCGGCCTAGGCTCGAGCGCTCAAGAAGGTAACGTTGGCGTCCCTGGATAAGGCTCAATTTGCTTTGGCCGTAGCGTACGCGCGCGAGGTTGGCTTCAATCTGACCGATCTCGCCGGCCTCAAGTCGGCTTCTCGAGGCCTCCAGCAGACGGCGGTCGAGGTCGTTTACTTCGGATAGGAGTTCGACTTGTCGGCGTACCCGTAGCGCTCCGTAAAAAGTGTTCCGCACTGCCGCGGTCAGCAGGCGAGCCTGGTTTTCGACTTCAAGCCGTGTGCGCTCGTATCCCAGTCGGGAGGCTTTGCGACGCGCGGCCGGCTGCCCGAAAATCTCCAATTCCTGGGCTAGGCCGGCGCGCCAATCCTGCGAGTTCGAGGTGCCCGCACGCAACCGATAGTCACCCAACGAGTCCAGGTACGGGTTGAACTGGCTTATATAGTTCGCGCGCTCGATCTCTGCACGTGCGATGTTTAGCTCGCGCGCAGCGGCCGCCAGATCGGGGCTGCTGCGCATCGCAAGCGCTACCGCATCCGCCAGCGTCACCTCGCGCGGATCGGCTGCGTGGATCGGCGCGGCATGCGTTAGCAGAACCGCGGCGATTACGATAGTTAATTTATAAAACATCGCCAGCTGCTGAAAATTCGAAAAACCCGACTCCACCTCACCACCCAACTATCAGCTCTCGGAAGGTACATGCTTTCGACTGCTGCTCGTCACGCAAGTTCTGCGCCGTAAGGCAGGCGAATCGTCAAACAGGTATTTTTCTGTTTGTTGTCTTATTTCGAGGCCCCGCATCATCGCCTTTTCGATACAGGTGCAAAATCTGCTGATGTAGCGATCTGCCACACGGTATGTGGCAGTTTGCCCCTAACCGAAAATTGGCGCGGCCTCTTACGACGCGGCTGGAGCCGACTCTCCTTTTGATCAATGTACCGTACGACTGGCAGCGCGATTGCTAGGTATTGTTTGGCTCAATTGGATCTTGTGACAGACCGGGAACCGCCATGCAGCAGGTAACGAGTCTAGCAACGGTGATCGCGCGAGACCTGGTTGGCAGCAATCTCAAACCGAACCATATCGTAGTCTAATCTCTGGTTGAACTTTCAACATGAATTGCAGACTGAACGCGAATCTGCATGAGCGATGGGCAGTCATCCTGGCGGGAGGCAACGGTTCGCGGATGATGCCGTTGTGTCGCCGGATAAGCGGATGCTCAGTGCCGAAACAGTTTTGTCGTATTTTTGGACGCACCACTTTGCTCGGGCAAACCCGCAGGCGAGTTTCGCTACTTGTGCCGCCCAGCCGAATACTGACTGTAGTCAACCGTGCGCACGAACGGTTCTACTTGCCGCTGTTGAAAGGCGCCTGGGCGGAGAACCTCGTCGTGCAGCCTCAAAATCGCGGCACGACGGCCGCAATCCTGTACGCGCTCTGCCGACTGTGCGAGCTGAATCCCTGCGCTTCTGTGGCGATATTTCCTTCGGATCACTTCGTAGACAACGACAACGTTATTATGGGCTATGTGGATCTCGCCTTCCATTCGGTGAGCGAGAGCCCGGGTATGATTCTGCTATTGGGTATGACGCCCGACCGTGCTGAATCCGGGTACGGCTGGATCGAACCTGATGAGCCGATACGGCCGGGTAGCGAGATTGCGCAAGTAAGGCGCTTCTGGGAGAAGACGCCGGCGCAGGTTTACCGCATGCTGTGGGAGCAAGGTTGCCTGTGGAACACCTTAATTATGGTCGGCAAGCTTTCTAGCTTCATCTTACTGACGGTGAAGGCTCTCCCGGAACTCTCTTCGCGATTCTTCACCGCCCTGCGGCCGCTCGATAGACCCGCGCGGGAAGAAGCGCTCAGGACTCTTTACAATTTTTCGCCGTTCAGCAATTTCTCAACGGAGGTTTTGGCGCGCAATCCGAGGAAACTAGGGGTGCTCAAAGTCAGTGGTGTGTATTGGAACGATCTCGGCGAGCCGCTACGCGTGTTCGAGACACTGGCCCGAACACGCGCACGTCCCGCGTGGCTGAAGCGGGGTGTTACCTCCTTCAGTCGCGAGCGGCAACGGGTACTTCAGCCGGACGGCAGTACGCGGCTGCGCGATCCGTGAACGGCGGTACTAACCTCCCGATGAACAGGCTAGGACGGCCGATAACAACGTTGTGGTCAAAGCTCTCACCCTCGGCCTTGCTCAGCCGCCCGATCCACGAGCGCTCTCGTGGATCTGTCGCTATAATGGGGCCTGTGAAGGTCGGTACACGCCTGACTCTAGTGCTGCTACTGTCGCTGACGCCAGTTGTCGCAATCTATACCTACTGGAGCACCTCACGTGCCACCCGAATCTACATCGACGATCTAAAGCGCGAAACCCGCGCGACTAGCCGCGCTCTCGTACCTGCGCTCGAGAACGACATGCGCGAGCATGAATTGGATCAAATCGAGGACGTGCTCCAGCGGTTGAGTATCGAGGGGACCGTCGGAGCATTGTTCGGCAGCGAGGGCAAGCTGGTGTACGCAGCGACCGGCTTTCCACATGGTCTTGTTCCATCCGCCGACCAGTTTGGCCGATCAGATTCCCTTGGCTTCGTCGAGTTCGAAACTGCAGCCGACGGCCGCCGCTGGTTCTGCCGACTTGCCTCCCTGAAGCGGCCGGACCAAATGATTGTTGGCCACCTGCTCGTCGCACAGGACTGGTCGGATATCAGTGAGGATTTTAAATCACGGACGTTGGGCTCGGTAGCCGCAGCAATAGTGGTGGTCACTATCATAGCCGTCATCATACCGCTCGCGGTTCGGCACTACGTTTCCAACCCACTAAGCGAATTGTCGCGCCGAATGACCCGATTCTCCGACGCCGACGAGTTAGGCAGCGGCATCGGTGGTGACGAAGTCAAGCTCTTGAGCGAAGAGTTTCGCCGCCTCGATCAGCAACTTACCAGGGCCGGTGCGGATCTTATCGAGCGACATCGACGCGAGTTGGAACTCGAGCGCCGGCTCCAGCATGCGGATCGACTTGCCACGATCGGCACCCTTGCCTCGGGCCTCGCTCACGAGATCGGCACGCCAATGGGAGTAATACGTGCGCGCGCCGAGTATCTGGCGCAAAACGGGCCCGGCGCTCGGAAGTTTCAAGACGATCTTGAGATAATCATCAGGCAAATCGACCGGATCTCGCGAATCGTGCGAATGCTTCTCGACTACGCCCGCGGCCGGGAGTCGACACGTGCTGTCTGCGACTTGCGCGGAATCGTGCAGCACGCGCTGAGCCTGGTGGAAACCGAAGCGGCGCGCCGCAACATTCAGTTGATCGTTGAACTGGGCTATCAACCGCTGACCGTCCAGTGTGACGCCGACCAGCTCCAGCAGGTATTCGTGAATCTCGCCGTGAACGCCCTGGATGCGATGGCCGCTAGCGGAGGCATGCTCCGCGTACTGGCCCAGTCCGGCGCCGAGGAGGGCCGCTCCGCTCGCATCACTTTCGCGGATACCGGACCGGGCGTAGCGGCGGAGGACCGCTCGCGCGTATTCGACCCATTCTTCACCACTAAAGAACCCGGCAAGGGAACAGGGATGGGCCTTGCGATCAGCCAATCGATTATGCGCGATCATGAGGGTGAGATAAGCTTCGAAACCGCACCCGACGGGACGCGCTTTTTCGTGACAATACCGTTAGCTCCGCTGCTATCGCGGACGGACTCGGGAGTCGGCCGGATTGCCAACAGCGGGACATGAGTGAAGCACAAGCGTCAGTGGTGGTGGTTGATGACGACCGCGAGATGGCGGATGTCCTATGTGACGTGCTGCGCCAGGCAGGCTACCGATCGATCGGAACTAATACGGGGGCCGACGCTCTGGCGCTCGTGAAGCTGGAGAATCCTGACGTTCTGGTATCGGACCTTCGGATGAGCGGTATGAGCGGCCATCATCTGCAACTGGAGTTGAAGCGCATCGCGCCCAATCTACCGGTGATCATGATAACTGCCTTCGGTTCGATCCAGACTGCGGTCGAATCGATGAAGTTGGGTGCCTTCGACTATCTCACCAAACCCTTCAGCAACGACGAGCTGCTGCTGGTTGTTTCGCGAGCGCTCGAGAATCGCCAGCTCCGCCAGGAGGTGAAACGGCTGCGTGGCGAGCTCGCACACAGCTACGGTCTTCCCAGCATCATCGCCGCGAATCCACGCATGGTGGCAGTGCTGAAAATGCTGCAGCAGATCGCCGACAGCACCGCCGGTGTGCTGATCACTGGCGAGAGCGGCACGGGCAAGGATTTGTTGGCTCGTGCGCTGCATTTCGAGAGCTCGCGCCGCAAAAGCCCCTTCGTACCGATCAACTGCGCGGCTATTCCCGAAAACTTGATCGAGAGCGAGCTGTTTGGCCACGTACGTGGAGCTTTCACCGATGCTCGCCAAGGCAAAACTGGGCTATTCGTGGCGGCGCATGGTGGGACGCTGTTCCTGGACGAGATCGGCGAGATGCCGCTAACCTTGCAGACCAAACTGCTGCGCGTCCTTGAGGACAAAAGAGTACGGCCGGTAGGTGCAACTGAAGAAACTCCGGTCGACGTGCGCATTGTCGCCGCCACCAACTCCGACCTGGAGGAGATGATGGAACGGGGACGATTCAGATCCGACCTCTATTATCGACTGGCCACTTTCACGTTGGCGGTACCGCCCTTGCGCGAGCGGCCCGAAGACATCCCGTTGCTTGTCAAACGGCTCCTGTCGCACGCAAGTGCCGAAGCGGGCAAGGCTGTGCCCGAACTCGATACAGATGCGATGACGTGCCTGATGCGTTACCGTTGGCCCGGGAATATTCGTGAACTGCAGAATGCAATACAACGCGCCATCGTCCTATGCCGTGACGACAAACTAACAATCAAGGACCTACCGCTGAAGGTCGCCGGATACGACGCGTCGCCAAGGCGAGCGATCGAGGAGGCCGTGGACCGACGTCTGAGCCTTGGTCTACTGGAGCGTGAGTACGTGCGGGCCGTTCTGGAGTCGGTTAACGGCAACAAGCGCGAGGCGGCAGCAATTCTGCAGATCGATCGCAAGACTTTGTATCGCAAGTTGGAGGAGCCAGAACCTTCGGAACAGTTACCGCCTGGCAAGAAAGCTGACTAGCGAAACAAATCAGCATAGATGGGTTCGATAGATCAGCACGGCCTGACTCGATAAATCCCGACGCAGTCCGATGGAGGGAAGTGCCAACCATACTTTAATAGTTCGATTCAACTCGCTTCCCACACACGATCCGCCCAAATCACCGCGACTCGTGTGTGAAAGCGGCCACGGACTCGCGGGCCGACTTGGCGAGTCTCGGGCGCGGCCTCCCTCTGTAGGCAAGGTATGCACCGGCTATGATGATGAGGATCGCGCCAAGCCAAAATAACCACTGCGGCATTAGAGGTTCGGGCAGTTCCATCGATTGCAGCACGGTCGATTCGCCTAGAGCTGAAACCAACAACTTCGTAGCGGTCCATCCGACTAGGGTGTAGGCGGCGACCTCAATCTGCGGAAAGCGAACGAGGAGCGCCAGCGTTAAGCCGGCGGCGAAGCGCATCGCAGCAATGCCAATCGCGGCACCCGTGTAGATGACCCAGAGATGCTCCGAAAGAGCCACGGCGATTAAGACCGAATCCAGCGCGAAGGCGAAATCGGCTAACTCTATCATGGCCACTGTGCTCCAAAACGTGCGGCCCGAGAATCGCGCTGTCAGAACGCCACCCGTGGATGCTCCAGCGATCAAATGTCGCACCGAGAGATAGCCAAGCAACAGCGCCGCGACTCCCTGGACCCACCAGAGCCCAATCAACCACTTCGCCACAAGAACTGAACCCGCGCGCAAAACGAGCGCGCCCCCGAGTCCATAGAAAAGCGCCTTGCGCCGTAGGTATTCGGGCAGAGGCCTGGTCAGAATGGCCAGAACTACCGCATTGTCGCCGGAAAGGACCGCCTCGAGAAAAACCAATGTCGCGATCGCCAGCAGGTTATCAACTAACACGTCTCAGTTTTTGCCCCCAAGTAGAGCGACTGTCTTCGGGACTTAGCCATGCGGTTTTTGTGCATTCCGGTGCATTAGGCCGCTTCCGACCGGCTGCCTCCGCGGGCCGAATTCTTTTTGTTGGATTCCGAATCGAGAGCACGCTTGCTGGTTAAACCTTCCACGGCCGCCCGTTATGTCACGCTCACGATCAGAGTCCGCTTTTGCGTGGAATATGCCGCTAGACCTTCGATATTGAAGACAGCCACATACCACGAGACCAACGAAGGGATCGTCTCGTACTCTTTAGGGTTGTTAGGGGACTGCTTATAAGCTGGTCGCTTGTGGCGTGCCGCTGGTCCCGAAAGCAACCTCGCGACGTGCTCGACTCGCTTACATAATAGTAGCCGCAAACTATCGTGAGGATCGATCTCAAAGACTCCTTAACGCAAACTAGAAGAACCTTCCAATTCTGAATCGGATAGTTGAAGCATCTCTAAGCCCGCTTACTTTCGACCCCGAGCGTGCAATTGTGCTCTGATCTCGCGCTCCCTTTATCTGGCCCAGCTCTTGTGGAGCGGCTGGCCCACTTACTTCCGAACAGCAAATCCCGAATCTTGCCACCTTCCCGCCGAAATCGCTTGAGAACCTGACGCGCCCACACGAACTCGGTCGCCAGGATCACCAAGCCAGCTGCAACCGTGACGAGACCAGGCCCGGGCGCAATCAGTAACACTATGCCCAAAAGCAACACCGTAACGCCCACGACAAACACCACGAGACGTCTTGCTTGCTGTAGACCGTATGCCATCTAATATCCTCGCCGGTTCGGATGCGTGCCCTTCGCTCATTCAATGCCCCATCAGCCCGGTAATCTCCAAAGTTGGGTCTCGCAGCGATGATGAGAGCTGCGAAGCATACCGGACTGCCCCGCCTAGCAGAGTGCCGATCTCGATGATCATTGCGGTCATCGTGCCTGGCAAAATCGTGGCTTTGGTCACTTGTTCGTTTCTAACCAAGTAGAGCTTCAGCAACGTCCGTGCCACTAGGGCTACACAGCAACTCCTTCACGAAGTGCGAAACGTAGACGATTTCGCGGGAGAGCGTGACAAAGCGTCACCTGTTTCGAGCTGACATTATGAAGCGGTACCGCGAGGTCCCGAGTATACGCTAGCCAGTTGCGCAAATGGGCAGCTAATGACCAAAGCATGAAACATGCTGGGGCCGCGATCAGCTCCGATCAGCAAACCCTCTAGGCGGGCGTTCCTCGCTCGCTAGCGCGCAGTTTTTTAGGGACATCAAGCGCAAGTGCATCAGCGGTGGGCCGTTGACTTTCCGTTATAGCCTCGGTTCCGCCCTTAACGGTCCTACATTGTCGGTGCCGTGGACGGATTGACGAGACTGTTGGCCGCGTACGATTGGCGGGCGATCGCCAGCCCAGACGGCCTAACTTAGTACCAGCGACGGGCTGCGAACCGAATTGACGAATGCCTTCGCGCATGCAATCGGGTTCAAATCCGAGTGACTCGCAAATGGTTACAAAGGCGAAGGGCCCTTCAGCCTTATGGTCTAAAAACCACGCTTCGGCTTCGGCGAACCTCAGACGCTCAGTGCAGTCTCGAGCGTTATTGTAAGCTCGGAAGCAGCGCACCGCATCTGACAGCACAGCCAACATGAGCCGCTTGACAGCTCGCGTTTCGTGATCGTCGCGATGCACACGATCATAGTACTGACCAGGTGTCAGGACATTCGGAATGACAAATCGTGCAAAAGCATTATTCTCCATTGTTGTCATTGTTCGATCGACTCTGCTCGTCGCTCTTTACAGGTCCTTATCGCCGGTTGAGCCTTTCGTGATAGGTTTCCGGCACAGCAGCAAACGAATCCATGTGCACACTGCGCGCGCAGGTGCCTTTCTTGGGATCAGGCCAAAAGATTATGCCTCTCCTGCTCGGGACGAGCATTTTGCGGGACCGGCACGCTTTTCAACTGCCCGCTCCTCTTGCCGCAAGTTCTGCGCCATGAAGCAGGCGAACGTCGAAATCGGCCAACGCCAGTGAGGAACGGAAAACTTCCCGGACATTGCGATGCCACGCGAGGTTTCGGCGTGGCCTGCGGAATGGAAGACTGATGTAAGGAACAACTTCCCGACTAGAAAGGGCTTCGCGCCAGGTTTGAGCGGCAATAGCCCGTCCGTCGGCATTGCGGATCCGCATGACGTACTTTGATTCTTGTTCAGTTCTGAGCGAGGACCAGGTTGTCACCGAGGCCTCCGCGGATCATCCTCTTTCGTAACAAGGCAGAGAGCTGTGTAGCGATTTGCCACCCGTATGTGGCAGTTTGCCCCAGTTAAAATTGGCAGAACCACTCCTGCGTCGGGTCGTTTTTTGATAAACGAACCAATAGGACTGGCCGCGCGATTGGCAACTCTGGTCTCATCCAATCGGGTTTCAGTAGTAGACCCGGAATACATCATGTCGTGAGCCAGCATGCGGGTTGCCAGACGATTAAATACCTCTCAAAGAGAACGCCGCGTGTCTCTAATTTCGCCGTGAGCACCAAAAATGCACAGTCCAAATGCACAGCGATCGCGCCGAAGAGGCCGAGCGATAACATCGCGCCAAGACGTCGCGATAACGATAATCCCCCAGCGAAAACGAGTTCAGTATTTATTTTCTGATTCCGAGAGACGAGTGACGACATCCGAGAGTCTAAAGTTGGCTGGATTGACAGGCCTTGATTCGCGAGTGTAGGAGAAGCAGATTCCACGTGGAGATTTAGGTTGATATGAATAGCACATCAGAGAAGATCGACATTGAAAAAGCGAAGAAGACCGCTGAGCACGTTTTCGACGTGCTCGGCGGTGCTCTGGTCTCGGCGATGATCTATCTGGGCGACCGGATGGGGCTGTATCAGGCATTGGATGGCGGAGGCGCAATGACCAGCGAAGACCTGGCGCGCAAGACCGGGCTGCATGAACGGTGGATTCGCGAATGGCTTTATGGGCAGGCAGCGGCCAGTCTTGTCGACTACAAAGGCGAAGGACGTTTTGAGCTGAGTCCCGAAAGCGCCTTAGTTTTGGCGAACGAGAACAGCCCGTTCTTTCTCGCCGGCGGATTCTGTGCTCTGCCGCAGCAGATGGCCGTGCTCAATCTGCTGCCCGAATCATTCAAGAGCGGCATGGGACTGACCTACGACCAGCTCGGCCCGGAAGTGAATCGCGGCGTCGAGCGGCTGCTGGCCCCGTGGTTCCGCACACAACTCGTCCCGAGCGCGCTGCCGAAACTCGATGGAGTCGTCGCCAAGCTGCAGACCGGAGCCAAAGTCGCCGACGTTGGATGCGGCGCCGGAGTCGCACTGATCGAGATGGCGAAGGCCTACCCGCGATCCGACTTCCACGGGTACGATATCGCGAAGATCCCGCTCTCCAGCGCCTCGGAGAGTGCGAAGCAGGCAGGTATTAAGAACATCGCCTTTCACGATGCTAGCGTCGATCCGCTCCCCGGTGATGCGAGTCACGATTTCATCACGACCTTCGATTGCCTGCACGATATGACGCGGCCGGACCTTGTGATGCAGGCGATACGCAAGGCGATTAAGCACGACGGCACCTGGCTAATCGCTGACGTTCACGGCCACCCGACGTTCGAGGAAAATCTCAAGGATAATCCGCTTGCGCCGGTGATGTACGGATTCTCGGTACTCTGTTGCATGTCCTCGGCGTTGTCGGAACCGGGCGGTCTGGGCCTCGGCACGTTGGGATTTCCCGAACCGGTCGCGCGCAAGATGACAGCGGAAGCCGGGTTCACGCGCTTCAGAACGCGCGATTTCGAGAATCCGATTAACGCGTATTACGAGGTGCGTCCGTAGCGACTGGTCCTGCGCTGCCCCGCCAATAAAAGGCGACTGTAGGACTGCCGGAACTGAGGTTGAACAGCGCGGAGGCTCCCGCAATTCTCACCGACTGGTCAAACTGCGGTTCCGATCCAATTTTCAGCGGCGGCAGTCCGCGCCTGCGGCTTATGCTATGACGTTGTTCAGAGGAACTATGGCTATAAGCAGTGAACTCGACAAAACAATCTCCAAGGAAGGCGGTGCATGATAGGGCTGACATCTCGAATTCATCAGCGACGCCGCGAGCCGTCCAGGTTGCTCTTTGAATCTCCGTACCCCCGGGCCGTGATTAATCACGGCTTCAGGAGGGCACTCTGCTGTGTCCGTAACTCGCGACCGGTTCATTTAAGGCGATCATATCGTTTTTGCATGCGGATTACCGTTTCAAGACTTCGCTGCAATTGGCGATCGACCTTGCAGTCATTGATCGGATTTGCCGCATTATAAATATACAGCACCTCACCGATGAATTTAGCTCGATGCCCTGACATTTCCAGCATGGGAAACATTATCGCCTGGTCCCAAGCCATATGGTAGAAAGCGCCACATGGACTGATCAAATCTTCCATTTTTATCAATTTAAATAGCCAGGCATAGAAGCTACGAAGATGAGAAGAGCACCATTCATTTTCCCGAAAGTTATTAGTTTCTATAATGTCAGAAGGTATCTCTCTTGAATATCCGATCATATTATCTGGCCATGATCGATACTGACCATAAGTCATCCAACAATCTGGATTAGCATATACTTCATTGAGTTTCTTAAGAACTCCATTATGTGCAAACCAGTCGTCGCCGTCCAAAAGAATCACGATTTCGTCATCATCGCACATGTGAATCGTGTCATATAGATTTTGCAGGGCCCCAATGCGAACAGGATTACGAATCAAATGGATCAAATTGCCTGAATTACGGTCTGCTATAAACTGCTCTACCAGTTCGCCTGTCCTATCCGAAGAGCAGTCATCGACATAGATAACGCGAAAGTCGTGATAATTTTGGGCAACGACAGAAGAAAGGTTACGCTCATACGATTGGCGATTGTTATAGCTTGGTATTATTACGGCGATCTTTTTCATGAATTGTACCCCTTTACAGTTCGGGAAAAGGGGCATGTCGCTGCTTGGCATGCTGGGTCCTGTACTTTTCAAACGATAGTCTCTGACGGAGGTGCTCCGGCTGCGGATTGCGATGCCGCTGGAGATCATCCATCGTCGGAAACAGGCTAACCACTCCGCCATGCGATGGCGCTATAATAGCACCCCTCGGACGTATCCCGAGCAGCCATGGGAGCGGCGCCCGCTGCCGCCGCGAAGGGAGATGAGGAACCATGAGGGATACTGAGCCCTACGCCGCGCCGACCCCGAAGCTATTATATATTCACGACGATCTCAGCGATTATGTCTCCCGGCAGCACGGACAGGCATCGCCGGCCTGGCATCTCACGCGGGAGTTCTTCGCGCTTGTGTGCCGGGATCCAAGGCGTGTGGTGCTGCTCACTCTCGAGTCTCAAATGGCGCCATTACTGGCGCACGGCAAGTATGCCCCCTTTGCGCTGGCGATCGGCATCGGCCGAGCCGGTGAACGTGTCGCGCAACAACTACACGCGCGCACAGGCTGGTTCCCCAAGATCTCGCGTGTGGACATCACCCGTGAAGAAGACGGCCACGGCGGCTACAACGTCGTCACGACTACCGGGATCCCCTTAGCGCAACAGCTACCGCCTCTTGATACGGTATCCTCCCTGGCGGTGGTTGATGATACGGTCTTTTCCGGCCTGACGATGCGTACGGTTTTACTGGCTTTGCCAGCAGAGGTACGGGCCCGCACTCAGGCCTTTTGCCTGCGAGGTGTCGCGGCGTCGCTGGGGGGTATCGCGGCCTTATGCTCCATTGCGATCGGGTTTACGGCGCCCGGGCGCTTGCTGGACGAGGTGAGTTTCATCAACGCCAGCGGGTTGGTGATGCGCGTTGGCATTCGACACCCGGAGCAGCCGCCGCAGGCGTTTTTCGAGCGTCCCATGTGGATGCATGCCTGGTTTCCTGGCTATGCTGATGAGGTCATCGCCTTGTGCCAGCGCCTGAACGCCATCCTGGAGCCAGACGGCCGGCCGGCTCAGTTCCCCTGAGAAGCTGACGGCAGTCAGCACGCTTATGGCAAAAAACCCTCGCAGCATCCTCCACGCCGGTGACTCGCGCTGGCCCACCCATGCCGCTGTCAGCTTCAGCGCGCGTGCTGGCCCGGTCTCCGAGGCTCCCTCCGCCAAAACCAACGGAGGGTCGCCGGAAAATTGTGTATGAAGTCGTAAGTCTGGACAACCCGTTGATGCGCCCGATGCCGAATGATGGCCTGGGCCTCTGGGGAGAGATCGAGCACTTGTTGGAGCGTCTGGGTGACGTGCTGACAGGACAAGATATCGACAAGAAATCCCGTGGTACCTGGCTCGATTTGATCAACGAATCCACCGGCGGTCGAGGCCACAATGACTGGCCCCTTTTCCCGTGCCCACAGCGCGACTTCGAGCGGGATATTGGAGAAGGTTTCGTGTCGGGACGGGACCACCACTATTTTTGTCCGAGCCCATTGGCACAGGGCACGGGGTAAATCACGCGCAAACACCTTGATGTGGGTTGCCCGTATGGCGTGCTGTTGCAGCAGTTGATCATACACCCGCTGTTGTGAGTCGTCATTGATGTAGGGTACCGAGATGAGCACGAAATGCACCCGGTCACGCAGCGGCGCAAGGGCGGGAATGAGCCGCTCAAATCCTTTGATCGGTGCAGCTCTGCCAAATGCCAGCACCAGATCCGCATCGAGGGGGATGCCATAGGCCTGCAGCGTTGTGCGCACGACTGTCTCGTCCTGTAAGACAAAGGTGGGGTCATCCACGAGGATGCTCGAAGTGTAAGGCGCGAACTGTCCCGCCGACACCCGGAAGTGCGTCTTGAGGTGCGAGGTAGAGGACGGGCAAATGTCGGCAAGCGCTACCCGCGAACCGGGCTGTGACGCCTCAAGCCCTTCCTGTTCCCAGGCAACCTCTGCCGCGTCCGGCGTCTCCCAGTCCCGGATAAACGCGGTGCTATAGAGCACCAAGAGCATATCGACCTGACGCGGCAGGCTCTGGCCCATTCCAAGCGCATAAGGCGTCTGCAACCAGGGCTGGTCCACACAGATGATCAACGACCGCTCATAGGCCGCCGCTTGGGTATGCAACAGCGGTGCGACGTTCTGACAGAGGGCCTTCCAGGAAGGGATTTCCCAGAGATCTTGGGTGGGTTCCCGCTTGTACGGAATGAGGTGCACGTGCCCACCGAGTGGCGCGAGACGTTCTTGCTGCCGCTGAAAGAAGGCGTGATCATAACCCCAGGTGTGCGCATCGGGCGAGGGGCAGACCACATGCACATCGATGGGGCCATACCGTCTGACCAGCATCTCCCGCAGCACTTCGAGGCCGCTGATCAGGAGCTGTGTTTGCGTGCCGATGCCATTGGTGAAATTATAAAGCCCATTGTACGTGAGATAGAATATGGCGTTGCGCATGGGGCACCGATTTTAGAGTGTACCGCGTGAATTGTTTTTCCGATCGCGACAATTATTCTTGCCAGTTGTCGCCAAGGTTAATTGACCAGTTCGCCTGCGTTTCACCGCTAATTTAGGTAGTTTCTTTCTCGCCGCCCAGCGGCGGGGTGCGGTGTTTGGCGGGTCATTTATCCCCGCTGCCAGATTTGTTTGCTCCCGCACCATTGGCCACTTACGCTTGGAAATAGCTATTCACGCCCACGGGGCAAACGGCCCAGAGCTTGCGCACCAGCGTTCGGATTATATGCCGATCGAGTACGGTGACCCGTTCGCCAATCAGCCGCGATGGTAACGAATAGATATTTCCACCAACGCGCGCAGCCATTGTTAGTATTCCTCGACACTGCTGAAATTGTAGCTGCCGACGTATGCCGTGCCTTCGGCGTTATCCCCAGCCTGCAGCGGGAGGCGATGGCCTGAGTGTAATGCCTTGATAGGGGCATGAAAGAGGAGGCTTGGGCGCGAGGCGAGATCATGACGACCACCACCATCTTGTGTGACCTCGATGGCACGCTGGTCGATTCCCAGCGGGACATCGCTGTGGCTTTTCAGCACGCCTGGCGGACCGTGGTTGGTGGGATCCCGCCCAGCGCCACCGCGATTGCCCAGCACATCGGCAAGCCACTCGCCAAGATGCTCAGCGAGCTCGGGGCTATGCTGTCACCTTCGCTGCTCAGCACCTTCCTGACCGAATACCGCCGCACGTATACCAGGCAGGACGCCCGTCTGACCCAACCCTACCCTGGGGTTATCCTCACCTTACAGGCCTTGTCCACCTTCACGCTCGGCGTCGTCACCACCAAAGAGTCAGGGCAAGCGGAGATCGTCTTGCGGCGGCTCGCCCTCATCCCCTTCTTCCAGCACATCCAGGGTGGTAGCCTTGGTCTGCGCCTCAAGCCCGCCCCCGACACGATACTCGCAGCCCTCGCCGCATTACACTGTGCGCCACCGCGCGCCCTGATGGTCGGCGATACCCCTGCCGATGTCCTCGCGGGGAAGGCGGCTGGCACCAAGACCTGTGCCGTCACCTACGGCTTTGGCACGCGGGAAGCGCTATTGCAGTGCGCGCCGGACCATGTCATCGACAGCTTTGGCGAGTTAATGGATCTCGTGCGAGAATCGCGAGGCTGAGGACGCGATTATCCGGGATTGGCGTCTTTACATCAGACCGGATGTCCTGAGGAGCTTGAACAGTGGGAGAGGAGAGGACTGTGCCCATTAATGACAGTATTCATCGCGCGACTGACCTCAACGGTCTCGGTGAGACTGCCAACCAGGAGGCGCTTGTCAAGCGTTACCATCAGGTGCGACAGTTTACCGACCGGCTCTGCCAGCATTTGATGACGGAAGATTACGTCATTCAGGCCATGCCGGATGTGAGCCCCCCTAAGTGGCATCTGGCACACACGAGTTGGTTTTTCGAAACCTTTATTCTGGCCCTGGCCTCTCCGCGCTATACATCGCCGCATGCCTCCTATGCGTATCTCTTCAATTCCTATTACGTGGCGGCTGGTGAGCGGCATTGCCGACCCAAACGGGGGCTACTCTCACGTCCAACCGTTGAGGAGGTCTATCGCTATCGAGCCTATGTGGACCAGCATATGACCGCCTTTTTGGAAGGTTTGCATGGCGAGACGCTCGAGCGCTGGTCTCCGGTCGTCGAGCTCGGCTTGCACCATGAACAACAGCATCAAGAACTCCTCTTGACCGATGTGAAATACAACTTCGCCTGCAATCCCCTGCGACCTGCGTATGTAACCTCCGACATCCCGACACGTGTGCCGACGGTGGGCCCACTCCGATGGGTGAGCTTTCTCGAAGGCGTCTACTGGATTGGCCACGATGGTCAGAGATTCGCCTTCGATAATGAGTTCCCTCGGCATCGGAGCTTTGTCGAGCGGTTCGAGTTGGCGTCGCGGCTGGTCACCAACGGGGAGTATTTGGCCTTCATGGCCGATGGGGGGTATGAACGGCCGGAGTTGTGGCTGTCCATGGGTTGGGATACGGTCCAGCGCGAAGGGTGGCAGGCCCCGCTGTATTGGGAACAGCGGGATGGCACCTGGTGGATGATGACCCTTGCCGGGATGCGACCCGTGCGGGAAGCCGAACCCGTGTGTCATGTCAGTTACTACGAAGCGGACGCCTACGCACGCTGGGCCGATGCGCGCTTGCCCACCGAGGCCGAATGGGAAGTTGCGGCGATGCCCCTACCGATCAGGGGTAATTTCGTTGAGCACCAAACCTTCCATCCCGTCCCCATCAGCCAGATCGATACCGCTATCCCGCTGCTCCAAATGTTTGGAGACGTCTGGGAGTGGACCCAAAGTCACTATTCCCCCTATCCCGGGTACACCGCATCACCAGACGCGCTGGGGGAGTATAACGGCAAATTTATGGCCAACCAGTTTGTGTTGCGCGGCGGGTCGTGTGCGACCTCGGTCTCGCATATCCGGCCCACCTATCGGAACTTTTTCCCTGCCGATGCCCGATGGCAATTCATGGGGATCCGGCTCGCCAGAACGACCCGGGAGTAAGCTGTACGCCCCAAAGTGGGCCAGCGCGCCTTTGAATTTGTCCAGGCGAGTCAACGAGCTGCAGAAGCCAGGGCGACGAACCACATCATAGCTCGGATGACGACGCTCAGGGTCCCCCACCACGATGGGTTTGAGATCGTAGTAAAGGATAGCCATGGAGACCGAGGCCATACCCAACAAGCGATTTCAGTTTCATGACATGGATGTAGCGGTGCATCGGCACACCTTTGCGCGGGACGTGGCCTTTGGCCTAACCGCCCCACAAAAATGGCTGCCGCCGAAGTATTTTTATGACGAGCGGGGCTCCCAACTCTACGAGCAGATTTGCGCCTTGCCCGAATACTATCTCTACCGGGCAGAACTGGAGATTCTCAGCACCTATGCCGCTGAGATACATGCCGAGATTGGTCACCTGGCGCTGGTGGAGTTCGGCTCCGGGTATGCCAGAAAGACCCGTCACCTCCTCACGGCGTATGAATGGGCGGGGCAACCGTTTCGCTATTGTCCGGTAGACATTTCTCGAGAAATCCTATGGAACACGGCCAACCGACTCCTGCAGGAATATACCCATATTGAGATTCGTGCCATGCATACCGATTTCGCGGGAGAACCGGAGGTCATTCAGGCGTTTCAACTGGAGAAGAAAGCCGTGGCCTTTTTCGGGTCCAGTCTGGGGAACTTCACGCCTGAAGAAAGTGTCGAGTTCCTCCGGCGCACGGCGGCCATTCTGGGACCTGAGGACGTCTTTCTCCTGGGCATCGACCTGAAAAAATCGCCCGCGATCCTCGTCCCGGCCTATGACGACGCCCAAGGCGTCACGGCCGCGTTCAACCAGAATGTCCTCCACCGTATTAATTATGAACTTGGCGGGCGGTTTGACCCGCAAAGCTTTGAGCACGTGGCCTTTTACAACGCTGAGAGGGGGCGTATTGAGATGCACCTCCGCAGTCGGCTGCTTCAGCAAGTGCCCATCGTCAACATCGAGCAAGCCATATCGTTTCGCAAAGATGAGACTATTCATACGGAAAGTTCGTATAAGTATACTGCGGACGAAGTCCGTGACTTAGGATACCGGGCCAATCTCGTTCTGCGTCGTACCTGGTTTGACGCTCGGCGCTATTTCCTGGTGGCGTTGTTTCGGTCACGCTAGGAAAACCGCTCAGCCGCCATTGGCCATTGCCATGCCATGAAAGGAGATGCCTATGCATTCCGATCTCTCTGTGGGTAAACGATTCCCGGATTTGACACTCCCCGACCATCGGCAGCAACCGATCACGCTGTCTGAACTGGCGGGTGGCTTTCCGCTGATCCTGAGCTTCTACCGTGGCTATTGGTGACCGAAATGCGCGCTGCAGTTGCGGCGCTTCGTCGAATTACAGGAGGACTTGCAGGTCAACTACTGTAAGCTGGCCGTCGTCAGCACCGACCCGCCAGAAGTCAGCGCGGCTTTCCGCTCCGGACTGGCTGCGACGTATACGTTTCTCAGTGACCACGAGCGTCAGGCCATCCGGCAGCTCGATATCGTGGAAGTGACGCCACCGGATTTCAGACACGGCCTGGTCGCCCTTCCCTATACCTTTTCCCTGGCTCCTGACCTGACGATCCACGCGATCTATGATGGTTGGTGGTTTGTTGGGCGGCCGACGCTCGAGGAACTCCGGCAAGATATGCGCGCGCTGATGCAGGCGTGTCGCCAGGACTATCACTACAATGGTCCATCCTTAGCCGGGTTGGGCTAGTGTTTGTCTTTGTCCACAGGCTCGGGGTTCGCTTCTCGTCCTTCTTCGCCGTTGTCTCAATCGACGGCTTGAATTCTATCCCGCGCACCTGCGGCCGTCCGAGTCTGGTCTCTGCGCCGAGATTGATACGGTGAAGCGAATACTGCAGGGCCGATCTCTTCCAGCAGGCTGTTGATAAACGTCTGAATGTCATTGCGATATAGTTCGTCTGAGTGGCTAATCGGATTGGTGGAGGGAGCGGCAGATGGGGGGTGAAGAGCAGCGGCAGCTGGCGATGTTGATGATTGTGGGGCCTGCCGAGCTTTAACAGCTCGCCGTGGATGCGGGGCGCACAGAGTGGATTGGCACTGTTTATCTGGCGGATCAGATCACGAACTTCGCGACCTATTGACGGCCGTCCAGACCTTGAGCGCCAGCGCCAATAGAGCCGGAAGCCTTGACGGTGCCAGCGGACCACGGTGGCCGGCTTCACCAACACCATGATGTTCAGGCACCGCGGCCAGACCCGGTAGAGCCAGATCCAAAGTAGGCGATCGAGCGGGGAAAGCCGGGTGCGGCCGGGACGCTGGCGATGCAAGATGCCAATTGGTGGCGGAGCGCAATGACCTCGAGCTCCAATTCCGCGCGGCTGCGAAACCGACCAGCGAGCCATGAAAGAAGCGCCGAGCTGAATGCGAGCATGCCCGTAACACACTATGGCCGGACTAGATAGATGGCTAGACTTTTCGTAGTGGGTCATTTTGGTCTGAAGCGCCAAAGCTTTGTCAAAAGCCCCTTAGGCGGAGCATCCTTTTTCTCTTGCTCTTTCTTGCGGGGCGGGAAGTTATACTCTGGTGTTTCTTGCTCGGTGGCTATGCGCATTCGCTGTTTCATTATGTCAAACACCCATGCAAAGGCCGGTAACCCATTTGTCCTCCCAGATATCCGTGTAGGCGATTTCGCCGTACAGAAAGAGCTTCTGTTGGCTAGTCGGTTCTTGGATGAAGTTTCTCCACTCGCCTTCGTCACATTCGATTTTGTAAGACGCGCGAAGCAGATCAGTTTCTTCTCCGACAGGCAGAACATTTCCGCTACTAAACGTAGGACTTATCGGGGCAACGAGCTTTACAGGCCCGAAGTGTTCACGGGCATCGCAGTTAACTGCCATGCTGGCATGCGACGCTTTACTCGGCTGACCAACGGATTCAGCAAGAAGCTCGACAACCACAAGCACGCGCTGGCGCTTTACTCCATGTATTACAATTTCGGGCGCGTTCATCAGACACTTAGAGTAACGCCTGCGATGGAAGCGGGAGTGACCGACAGGCTATGGTCGCTTGAGGACATCGTAGGGATCGTGGACAAATGGGACAATGAAAAAGCACTTCAAGCGTGAGGGGCTCTGGTTCAAGCGGGAAGGGCTCTGGATGACTCTTTACTTTTTGGGGCCTCTATTGGTCGGGCTGGTAGCAGTGATCATAGTTCAAGTGGTACGCGGACAAAGACATCGCGTCTCGCCGCGTGCGGTACATGGTTCCCCTATCCCACCGGAGCGGATTTCAAACTGACCCACTACCGACTTTTCGATAGTTTCCGAGTTTTCAATAGGGACAACGACTTCGACGTTCAACGATGCTTGATTTCGGGCCGGGTGCGGGTCGTCCTGGTCCTGTAAAACTCCTGTCACCAGGGTGTGATCACCGCGGACAGAGGACCGCTGGCGGCGAGCGGTATTGCTGCTTCGCCCCCTGGTTTGTTCACCTTGTTTGAGTCTGAAAGACGGCTCTCGGCTTGCCTATAAAGACAATAAAAGAATCAGGTTTCACTCCTACCGTGCCATTACTCATGACCAAACTGTCAAATTTATTGGCCCCATCCGGCGAATATATCAGTATCCGTCCATCGGCAGGAATCGTGCTCGCAAAAGAGGTTCCGGATACGAATCTTCGGGCAACATTCTGGCCATCGCCGCCGATGGTGATCTCTTCCGAGTCCTGCAAAGGTGATACGGTTTTAACGTCAACAAACTGGAAAGCGCCCGTTGTCAGTATTTTCTCGCCGTCCTTGTAAATGATCTTGACATCTACCTGATCTCTCGCATAGCGCAGGATCGCTCTGCCTGTATATCTGTCATTCAGGCCGTATGCTGTGTAGACCCCCGGAGTTCCCGGATGTAGGTAAATGACGCCTGGGAGCGTCTCGATCACGCTGGTCTTATAAAGTCCCCACCCAAGCGTACCATAATCATCGGCCGACAAATTGCGCAGCACCCAGGTCATATCACGAAACTCGGACGTATCCGCGCTTTCGTCTTTGCTGATGCTTTCTCCCACGACCTCCACATTTCCATTATTGTCGAGGTTGCGCTGCCAGAGCTTCACGCCGTCCGGCGCGACCGCTAATGAGAAACTCAGATTTCCGCGATGGAATCGGCCGTCGTCCCCATACTGATAAATACTTCCAGTATCGAACCCGTCATTTGTGTACCCCGATATGTTGAGCGTGTTCGCCTTTTTGTCGAAGGTAAAGCGTCCGATGGAATCCGACCCGCCGTATATCCCCGCAAACTTATACAATTCCCTGGGAATAGGGACTGGCTGGGGCGATGTTACCGGCGTGCTGGGTGCTTTCGATACGACGCCCTTGTCTTCAAGGGCTGCCCAGGTAACGCTTTTAGCCATGTCGGGGACGTTGAAGTGTAAAGTGACGGGCCCCGCAAGGATCGCCGCCACCGCCAGGTTTTCCCTGGGCGCGACATACAATTGACTATGGAAGAAAGCCGTATCCCCACCCTTGGAAAGCACGGTAATTCCCCTGACGGCAAACTCGGGTACGGAAACACCATCCCAACCGAGTCCGACAAAACCCAAAGGCGGGCCCGACCCAAGCCGGCCGCCCTGCCTTTGTTCAAGTTCGTCTATCGACTCAGAATCAAGCAGTTTACCGTCGCCGAGCGCTTGCGCGAAAAGGCAGAGGTCCACCGCGGTGGTGGAAATCCCGCCCGTACCGAGCCCATTCAGGTATTCTGGCGCTAGTATACCACTTCGAAGATCGGTACTGTAAATCGTCGCTATGTTCTGATTACCTTGCTTGAAATAGTAACTGGAGTTATTCATACCCGCGCGGGCAAAAATCTCGCTATTTATATAATCGGCAAATCGCATGCGGGACATCCGTTCAATCACTGCCTGGGCAACGGTGAAGCAATCGTTACAATAGGTACTGATGTCACCCGGGTCGCTCTTTAAGCCGCTAATTCGCAACACCGCCAATGTTTGGCTGACATAGTTGGGGTCTTTCTGTGTGGCGTCAATCCTATAGTAGTTGGTCGCCGGTATCCCTGCAGCATGATTGAGCAACGTTCGAATGGTAATCTGACCGTAGCGTTCATCGTTCATCCGGAACTCGGGCAGATACTCTGTGACTGGTTCGTCCAGATCGATTGTGCGCTGCTCGCGTAGTTGCAACATGGCGACCGCAGTAAATACCTTACCGATGGAGCCTCCATTATACTGGGTATTGACGTCGGGATCTCTGGATTTTTGAGGACCAATTTTGCCGAACGCATTCTTATAAACGATCTTCCCGTCGGCGACAACGGCAAGTGTCACGCTAAACGCTCCGGCGGCGAGAGCGGACGCTGCTTCTTCGCGTGCCACCTTCGCGGTGTTGGTATATTGGTCTTCTGCTAAGCAAGCGGTCGATATCTCCGCTGATAGCATCAGGGCGAAAAAGGTCACGAAGATTTTATTCAACACAACACTCTCCAGTCATCCCAGGCGCGTCGAGGTAGACAGCGTAAATCTTATTGTCGCTCGTTAATCCGGCTTGCCCTGAATAAACGCCTATCGTTCAACCAAAAGAACCAGTGAGCTGGGCCCGGCGCATATAGAGGCGATGCTCGCTCCGCTGCCCATAAGAGAGTATCTGTCTCTACGGGTCGGCATAGAGCAAGTCAGCCCCTTGGTGATTGCCACTGAGCGGGTTGGATTTCTGCCCCATTTGCACTCCGTGCCTCAGGTACGAACCTCCGTGGGCTACCCGATTCGGGGGCCGGCCGGCAGAAGCGATATTGAAGTTCTGACTTATTGAGGAAATTCTCGCCGCGCGCATTATGGCGGAACGGACCGGCGTATGCACGCAGGTTTGGAGCAAAGATCGGCGTTTCGTGGGCTGTCCTTAGTCAAAACCTAACCCTGACATATTGATGATGCAGCCCACCCAGAAATGCAATGGCTGCGATGGAGCCGAGCTTCTGGGGGCGCCGAGGATCCGGCGCATTCTTGTCCAATGAGAGATGCGTCCGGATGTGGTTGTAATAGGAAGAGTAATTCCTCAGAAAGCGACGCAAATGCGCTTCGTCGAACACTACCAGCTGATCGAGGCTTTCGCGCCGGATCGAGACGATGAGGCGCTCGACCTAGCCGTTCTGCCACGGCGAGCGCGGCGCGATCGGATGATCGCGGATCCCGATTGCACGAATGCGATGGGTGTAGGCTGGGCCGAAGACACCGTCGCGGTCGCGAATCAGATGATTTGGCGCTTCGTCCCAAGGAAAGGCGTCAGTCAACTGCCCCAGCGATCCACTCAGGAGTCGGAGTCGGATTGGTAGTGACGCTGATCGTGACTAGTTAACCGGTTTACGACTCCGCAGAGTTCAGTTCGCTATAGACCGCGTCATCCCCCAGCGAGTCTCAGATTTGAGGCATTTTCTCGCATACAGCGCAGTCGAGGCAGCCGCCATAGAGATGGCTCAATTGTTCAGCCATTACTAAGTCTGAAAAGCCGACGTGTTCGCTCACTAAGTGCGCGCATGTGCGAATTTCCCTTAACGAGTTGGCCGAAGAGATTAGAACGTTCGCGAACCACGAAGGCTACTTCAGAGGCTTCCTGGGGTCCCCGCTTGATGAGGTCGAACGCGAACTCATCCGCCGCACCATCACGTTTGTCGATGGAAATAATGCCCGAGCATCGGAGATCTTGGGAGTCCCTCGTCGGACTCTGTACGGGAAACTCGAGCGCTACGATGGTCGACAGAGAAATCCAACGGCCGATCTAACGGGAACGGATACCGCCCGCCGCGCAATGATCGTCTCACGTGAGGCGAGCATCACGCTACGCGGCGTGCAACACGGAGCCGAATTTTTCGACGATCGGAGGAATTGGCAAGAGTTGTGGATCGGGCTCTGCGGCTCAGGGTACACGGTGGCAGCGGGCGTCTGATGCGGATGGCCGCGTCTGTCCCCACTTTGGTCACTCTGTCCGAATCCGTTTTCGCTCCACGGAGGGGGGCCGTCTCTGGGGAACCTGCCTTGCCAGCTCGGCTGCCTACTGGTCACCCGAAAGGCGATCTGATACTCCCGTGGTGGTAGGCTGCGCGACCGTGAGGCAGTCCATCCGACAATCTTCGCGCCCTTCCAGCGCCGTGGAGCGGCAGAGCATCGGCCGCGCCGTGGCGCGCATAGTAGCCCAATGAACTCAAGCAAGGAGACAATGCTATGCCTATCATAACGACCAAAGAGGGCGTTGAGATCTTCTACAAGGACTGGGGCAAGGGTCAGCCCATCGTGTTCAGCCATGGGTGGCCGCTGTCGGCAGATGACTGGGACACGCAAATGCTGTTCTTCCTGCGTCACGGCTATCGCGTCATAGCCCATGACCGCCGCGGCCACGGCCGGTCCACGCAAACCGGCGACGGTCACGACATGGATCATTATGCAGACGATCTTGCGGCGCTTACCGCTCATCTCGACCTGAAGAATGCCGTGCATGTCGGTCACTCCACCGGCGGCGGCGAGGTGGCGCACTATCTGGGACGGCATGGCGAAAGCCGGGTGGCCAAGGCGGCGCTCATCAGTGCGGTGCCGCCGCTCATGGTGAAGACGGCGGCCAATCCGCTCGGCCTTCCCAAGGAGGTGTTCGATGACCTGCAGGCACAACTCGCCGCCAATCGTTCGCAATTCTATCGCGACGTGCCGGCGGGGCCTTTCTACGGCTACAACCGACCGGGCGTGAAAGCCTCAGAAGCAATCATTCAAAACTGGTGGCGTCAGGGCATGATGGGCGGAGCGAAGGCACACTATGATGGCATCGTTGCCTTCTCACAGACCGATTTCACCGACGATCTCAAGAAGATCACGGTACCGGTGCTGGTAATGCATGGGGACGATGATCAGATCGTTCCCTACGCTGCTGCCGGGCCGTTGTCAGCGAAACTACTGAAGAACGGAACGCTGAAGACGTACAAGGGCTTTCCGCACGGCATGCCTACCACGCAAGCGGACACGATCAATTCCGACCTGTTGGCATTCATCAAGAGCTAGCTCGAGCCAGCTTCAGAAATCCCAGGTGCAGTTCTGGGAGTGGCTGTGGCGTGAAGTAGCCTGCATGCGAGTCAACTCGGATCACACCTTCTGCTGTTGCTTCGCCGCGGCCTTCATCCATCGTAAACATAATTTAATACCGGCGTGCGGCTGTGAATCGCAATGGGCCTCTATCGATGCCCGTCTTCAGGTCACCGCCGCATCTTCTGGCTGCGCTTGGAATTCGAATCTTGCTCGTGCCATGATCTGCGCCGACGAGAAACCCTGATTTTCTTAAGACGCGCGTGCTTCAACCTTCAATTTCACGTTTACGATTCAATGACGATTGGACATCACGATGTCCGACGCAGGCTCGATGACCACCGCAGCAGCGGCGAGCCCCTCCCGCGTCACGCCACAGCCCGTGGTTGCGCCGCTCACCCGCACCACAATATTTCTGGTCCTAACGGTGAACCCAGACGTCGAAAGCCTGAAGAGCGTCCGTTCGTTGTGCGGAGACCTGCCGAAGCTGATACGCGCCGTGGGCTTCCGCGACCTGGAAGGAAAGCTGTCCTGCGTCATCGGCTTTGGATCCGACGCGTGGGACAGGCTCTTCGCAGAGCCGAGACCCGCCGAGCTCCATCCCCTCCGCGAAATCCGCGCCGGCGCGCGACATGCCGTGTCCACGCCGGGCGATCTGCTTTTCCACATTCGCGCCGAGCGCCTCGACATCGCCTTCGAGTTGGCGACTCAGATCATGGCGAAGTTGGGTGACGCAGTCGCCACCGCGGACGAGGTCTACGGCTTTCGCTATTTCGATGACCGCGATCTGCTCGGCTTTGTCGATGGCACGGAAAACCCCACGGACCAAGCGGCGGTCGACGCTGCGCTGATAGGTGAGGAAGACCCCGCGTTCGCGGGCGGAAGCTACGTCATCGTACAGAAGTATCTGCACGATCTCGCCGGATGGAACGCACTGCCCACGGAGGTCCAGGAACGGATCATCGGCCGCAGCAAACTCTCCGATGTCGAGTTGGACGATGCGGTCAAACCGACCTCTGCGCACAATGCGCTGACGACGATCGTCGAGGACGGCAAGGAGATCAAGATTCTCCGCGAAAACATGGCCTTCGGCCGGGCTGGTCAAGGCGAGTTTGGCACCTACTTCATCGGCTACGCCCGCTCGCCTCGCACGACCGAGCAAATGCTGCAGAATATGTTCATCGGGCGGCCACCGGGCAATTACGATCGGCTGTTGGACTTTAGCCGTGCGGTCACTGGCAGCCTGTTTTTCGTACCTTCGCTCTCATTCCTCGAGACCGTGACACCCGACGCGCCCGCTGTCGCGGCTGCCGCTCCTGGTGCCTCGGAGACCGAATCTCCACCTCCTGCTCCGCCGGCGGGCGACGGTTCGCTTGGCATAGGCTCTCTCAAAGGAGAATCCCAGGATGAATGAAGAGATGGAAAACGATGAATAACCTCCACCGCGAGCTCGCTCCAATCTCCGACGGTGCGTGGGCTCAAATCGAGCAGGAGGCTGCGCGCACCCTAAAGCGTTACCTCGCAGGCCGCCGTGTAGTGGACGTCAAGGAGCCCGGCGGCGTCATGCTGGCCGCGGTCGGCACGGGCCATTTGCACAAAATCGAAGCGCCGGGAGAAGGAATCGCCGCCCGTCAGCGCGAGGTGAAGAGCCTGGTGGAGTTGCGCGTCCCATTCGAACTTGATCGCCAGGCGATTGACGACGTGGAGCGAGGCGCCAATGACTCGGACTGGCAGCCACTTAAGGATGCGGCAATGCGGACAGCCTTTGCCGAAGACCGCGCGATCTTCGAAGGCTACGCCGCCGCCGGAATCGAGGGCATCCGCCAAGGTACCAGCAATCCCGTCGCTACCCTGCCCGGTAGCGTGGTTGAGTATCCCAACGTGATAGCCGAAGCGCTGAGCCAGTTGCGTCTAGTCGGGGTCAACGGTCCATATTCGGTAGTCCTGGGAACAGACGCTTACACCGCCTTAAGCGAGGCCAGCGACCACGGATATCCAGTGATTCAGCACATCCAGCGGCTTCTCAACGAGGAAATTATCTGGGCCCCGGCGATCGCGGGAGCCTTTGTCCTTACCACCCGCGGCGGCGACTTCGACTTACACATCGGCCAGGACGTTTCGATTGGCTATTCGAGCCACTCCGATACGACCGTCACCCTATATCTGCAAGAGACACTGACCTTTCTCCTGCTGACATCGGAAGCCGCAGTAGCGCTGACACCCGCGGCAGGATCCGCGCAGAGAACAGGCAGGTAGCAGAAGCCGTCCTCGTGATCGCGCTGAGCGGGATGAACGTCGAGGAGCCGGCGTCGGCCTGTTGCTCGTTGGATCAGGTTGGACTCGGTGACGTGGCCGAGCCGCCTTTAGCCCGGATGCTCCTGGCGGGCTTGATTACCTCGTCACCAAAACGGTGTATCTACGTCTCAAGGCCACGCTAGTGGCACGAGTACGTGTGATAGACGACGCCATCTCTCGCTCGGAAGACATGGGCCGTGAGATCTACCCGCGAAATCGCTCAGCCCTTGTTGTACTCGTCGTGGCGGCGCCACCAGTAGCCTGTCTCGTTGCGCCCATTGGGGGCGCGGTCGAGCCACTGGTACGCGCCCCAGAGGCCGTCCAGTCCGCGCGAATAGGTCGAATAGGTGTGGTAGACGACGCCGTCCTCGAGCACGAACGTGCTCATGCCCGGCCTCTCCCGCGCGTAGGTGGCTACGTCGGTGCCGGTCATGGCAGCGCCCTTAGCGGCCCCTTCGGGTGTCGCGCGCGAGGGTATCTCGGGCTGCTCGCCATCGCCTAACTGCGACGCCGCCCCGCGCCGGTAGTTGTATTCGACGGCCCCCTCGCGCTGTTGCTGCTCGGTGACTGAGACGTTGAAGTCAAAGTTGAAGTCGCTGCCGAGCGAGGACGCCCAGGGAAACGCCCATCCCATCCGCCGCTTGTACGCCTGCAGCTTGGCGATCGGCGCCCGCGACACCGCCGAAAGCGTGACGTCGTGGTTGGCCAGGTGGACGACGAAGCCGTCGAACCCGTCTGCGATCGCTGAGCAGGACGGACACCCCGCCGTGTAGTCGGGCCCGAACATGAAGTGGTAGACGAGGAGCTGCGAGCGCCCTCGGAAGAGGTCTTTCAGCGAGGCGCTCCCCTGGTCGGTCTCGAATCGATACTCCTTGTCGATCCGGACCCACGGCAATTCCTGACGTCGCCGCGCCAACTCGTCGCCGCGGCGCGTTAGCTCCTTCTCGGCCTCTAGCAGCTCCAGCCGGGCCGCAAGCCACTCCTCACGTGTTCCAGTCTTGTGGTCGGTCATCGTTGTCTCCTTTGCTCGATGCGGCTTTAGTTCCAGTTGTCGATTTTGAAATCGTTTGGCTAGAGCCGTGGCGGTCAGTGTGCGCGCCCGCCGGAAATGGCGCCGATTTTGCCCACCACCTTCTTCCAGCCTTCGCTCAAATTCCGGAATGCGGTGGCGTTCTTCGGCAGTACGAAGCCGGAATGCACGACACGCAGCCTCGTGCCGCCTTCGACCTTGGCGAGAGTCCAAGTGACGACCGTGTCGAGGCGCGAGCCGTACTCCGCATTGCCATCATGCCCGCCTCTCCACGAATAGGACAGGCGCTCGTTACGGCATCACTTCGAGCACCTCGCAATGGATCACGCCATCCCATGCGCCGGCCGGCGTGGTCTGCAATGTGAAGCGCGCGCCTTCGACGGGTTCAAACCCCGTAGACTTCATCAACCAACGGTCGATCATTTCGCCGGTCGTCAAAGTTTTCCAGATCGTCTCCGGCGCGTGCGGAAGGACCTCCTCGACGACGATGTCCTGCGTGGCCGTATTCATTGGGGCCTCGGTCATGGATCGATCTCCTTTAAGAGTGTTCTGAGATTGGCAAAGCGCTCGCGCCAGAAGACGGCGTAGAGCGCCATCCAGTCGACGAGCGGCGCAAGCCCCTTGGGGTCGGCGCGATAATGGACATTGCGGCCCTCTGGCCGGTCGGCGATCAGACCTGCCTGCTTCAGAGACCGCAGGTGCTGTGAGATGGCCGATTGCGTGACGCCGCTGCCGCGCGTCAGTTCGGCCACGGTTATCTCTTCGGACTTCACGATCCGCTCGAATACGGCACGCCGCGTGGGGTCAGCCAGGGTGCGGATCACGGCGTCCACAGTCGTCATCTGCGTCATGCCAATACATTAGCGGTCGCTAATTCATTAGTCAAGACTAATTTATTTCGCTTCGACCGCAGATCTATTCGACGCCCCTCCATTCCCCATGACGGTCGGCGAGCTGGCACGCGCGCTCAACCTGCCGCGCGAATTCGTCTATACGCATGCCGGCGAACTTGGCGCGATTTGCCTGCGTCTGCCAGATCACAACGGCGAATATTCCTCAAAAGTTTGAACGTGGCGGGCCGCTGCGCTTCCCACGAAGCGCACGATTCGCGCTGCAGTAACCCGGTGATGTCCCGCCAAGAAGGGATCGGGTCAGAATTCGCTCGCCAACAAGGCGGCGATCATCGGCGCCCAATGCGACAAAGCTGCTAAAAATCAAGGTGCCGATGAATGGCAACAGACGGAAGGTGGTCGCGTTGCCTCCGATCAAAAAAGTAAAATGTTTAACGCAGAAGACGCGGGAGGATTAGATGAAGCTTTATACTTTTTGGCGCTCGCAGGCGGCGTTCCGCGTTCGCATCGCGCTCAACATCAAAGGCCTTACACGCGAGGACATCGCCATCAACCGGCTCCGAGTTTCATCAAGCGGCGAGATCGCCGATGCCGCAAGTGTTTTAGCAAACGCTATGGATCAGCGACACGGGCAAGGAAGGCGAAGGTCAAGAAATAGTTTGACCACGACGTGAGATGAAGGACCGGCCCGAAACGGCTCGGCCCTTTTTCGTCTTGAGCTACGTTCCACGGCGAGACTGAACCCAACCTGCCGCTGCCGAAAAGCCAAATCCGAAGATAGTATCTCCAGGACTGGAAGTGGACTGCTGGGCACTGGTGTAGTTTGGTAGAAACCAATGACACCCTCCGGATTTAGGGGCCGCCACGACTCTCTTTTAGTCTTCAGGATGATCTGGCGCGATGCAAACAACAAACACGGTCCGTCGCGAGCCGCTGCTGATCTATGACGGCGATTGCCGATTCTGCATCTACTGGGCGCGCTATTGGCAGAGACTTACCGGTCATAGCGTGACTTATGCGCCGTACCAGGAAGTCGCCGCACATTATCCGGAAATTCCTCTGGCCGCGTTCCAGCGTGCCGTCCAATACGTAGCACCCGATGGGAAAATCGCGAGCGGCGCCGAAGCCAGCCTCCTTACTTTAAGTCATGCAAGCGGCAAAGGCTTCTGGCTGACGCTTTATCGGCATCTTCCCGGTTTTGCAGCAATCGCCGAGCTCATCTACGCTTTTGTCGCTTCGCATCGTTACGCGCTTTACCGCCCGAGCCTGTGGTTATGGGGGCGCGACTATGAGCCGCCGCGTTTCGATCTGGTTTCCTGGCTTTTCCTACGAGCGATAGGGCTGATCTATCTTGCCGCCTTTGTTTCATTTGGCGTGCAGGCGTTGGGATTAATCGGCAACCACGGGATCCTGCCGCTGTCCGACTTCACCGGCGCCATCCGGGCACAGCTCGGTTTAGAACGCTACTGGTGGTTTCCGATGGTGTTCTGGCTGGACCAAAGCGATTTTGCCATTCGGGCCACATGCTGGGCGGGAGCAGCGCTGTCGCTGCTCCTGATTTTCAACATCGTGCCGCGTTTAAGCTTGTTTTTTCTCTATGCGCTTTATCTCTCGCTCTTCTATGCCGGTCAAATTTTTATGGGCTTTCAGTGGGATGTGCTTTTGCTCGAATCTGGCTTCCTCGCGCTTTTTCTGAGCATGGCGACAAAGCCAGGCATATGGCTGCTTCGCTGGCTGCTATTCCGCTTCATGTTTCTTTCGGGTTCGGTCAAACTTCTGAGCGGCGACCCCACATGGGCTAACCTCTCCGCGCTCTCCTACTATTTTCAGACCCAGCCGTTACCGACTCCACTGGCCTGGTACGCCCATCACCTGCCGCAGGGCGTACTCACAGCGTCAACGGCGGCAACCTTTGGCATCGAACTGGGCCTGCCGTTTCTGATTTTCTGCCCGCGGCGACTGAGGTTCGTTGCGGCGTTCGGCATTTTGTTGCTGGAAACGTTGATCTTTCTAACCGGCAACTACACTTTTTTCAATCTCCTGGCCATGGCTTTATGCCTGGTGCTGTTTGACGATGCTGCGCTGCGCAAGGTTGTTCCGCAACGCCTAACCCGGTTCGTGCAACACCACGTCCGGGATATCAAGCCTGGAAAAATCGTTTCTTTTGCCGCCGGAGCGTTCGCGCTGTTTATTGTGTTCGTCAGTTTTGTACAGATTCATGCGGCGTTCGGCGGCCGAATCTCCGCCCCGGCAATGTGGATCAACGGTGAAATCGCGCCGCTGTGTCTCGTCAATACATACGGGTTGTTTGCGGTGATGACTACTGCCCGGCCGGAAATCATTATCGAGGGCTCGGATGATGGCCTTCACTGGCACGAATACACGTTCAAATACAAACCGGGCGACGTCAGGCGGTCACCGCTATGGAACATTCCGCACCAGCCGCGCCTCGACTGGCAGATGTGGTTTGCCGCTCTGGGTACAGCGTCGCAAAATCCCTGGTTTCTGCGGTTCTTGCAGCGGTTGTTGGAAGATTCGCCCGAGGTGACGGCGCTGCTCGGCAGCAATCCGTTTCCTGATAAACCGCCTCTCTACGTGCGCGCCTTGCTTTATAACTATCGCTATTCCAGCCGTGAAGAAAAAGAAGCCACAGGCACGTGGTGGGTGCGGCAGCTGGAAGGAATTTATTATCCCGCGACAGCTCTCCGGTCGTGAGTTCCCTCCAGAAATTGCGTCCGGCCGGGTGCGCTCGCTCGCCGAGTGGCAACCAGCTTAGTCATTTGCCGGTCCGCGTATTGACATCTCAGCCGATTGCGGCGAGCTTGGCGCTTTCGGCAACCTGCAAATCGTAGTCCCGCTGCAAGTTCAGCCACAGCTCTGCGGTGGTACCAAAGAACGATCCGAGCCCAAAGGCCGCATCAGCCGTGATGCCAAGTTTCCCATGAATGACGGCACCAATCTGAGTCGGCGGCAAGCGCATCGCCAAGGCGAGTTCATTGATGCTAATCAGGTGCGGTCTCGTGAAATCCTGCAACAGGATATCGCCAGGATGAATGGGCGGTAGCAAGTCACTTTCTTTTTCGGCGACCACCAGATTTCCAGGAACATTGCTGCGGACTAAATCAACGTCGTACGCATCATGGCTTCGCCACACGAAACAGAGCTGCCAGGCATGACTGATTCGAATACTGTGCTGACTCTTTCTCTCGCGTGTTACCGGTTCTAGACAGTTTTCCGGTGGCACGGCCAGATCGCGGAGCTCTGCGGCCGCGTTCAATTGTGCCAGTTTTCTCCGGACCATTAGCTCGACACCTTGCGCCAGCTCAATGGCTTGAAACAACGCAACGGATTTTCTGGCAAACAGCAGTTCGGCGCCACGAGATCGGAATGTCTTGATCATGATCCGCTCTCCGTCACACCCGTAAATACCTCAGTCATACCCCTCAATGCCCTTAGATGCCATGCCGCCGTTTGTGCCCTCCGAATCGATGCTTGGAATTATCGCGGCCATGAAGATCTCGACTGCAGTGTCTTTGGCATTTCCACAGACAGCCCGTTTGTGCTCGCGGCTTGGCGGAACGACCCGCGGCTTCCGTTCGCACTTCTGAGCGACTACAACCGCGGGGTCTGCCGCGACTATCAGTGTTTGAACGATGAGTTCGGAGGATTCAAAGGCGTTAGCAGGCGTGCTGCCTATGTGATCGGGAAGGCACCATCCGTTATAGCTACATTGCCCTGATCCCGCGATCTTCCCGATTTTGAGAAGATCAAGCAGTGCCTCCAAGAGATCAAATGACGCCCCGGTTAAGAAATTGAGCTCGCGTGCGCGATAGCTTCCTGACCTTGACCTCACCGCAAACGGCCGCCTGGCGAAGTGCGAACAGCGGCCAAAATTGCGTTACGAGTTTGCCTGAGACCCGAAGGTTGACAATCTTACATGATGTGCTGTACGCCTTAGTAGTTAGTTGCAGGTGAGGGCAGGTATCGGCTGAACCTGCAGATTATCCAACCTGTCAGCCGTCATCTCCTTTTTCCCGGGAGCTGGTTGTCGGTCGCGTTCAGTGTCGTTGGTAGGCCAGGAGTGGTTTATGCGAGAACTCCGGCTGGTGGATCGGCGGTCGCGTGAGCGGTACTCAGTTCAACGACTCGGCGAGTTCGTCGCGCGGTGTCGTAAGCGGGGGATTGCCGTCACACCCCAGCGGCTCGCAGTCATACGGGCCCTGCTCGCTTCGGAGAACCATCCGAGCCCCCACGAGATTTGTGCGGCAGTACGTCGCACGCATCCCCACGTATCATTGGCCACGGTCCATCGGATTCTGGAGCAATTTTGCGAAGTGGGAGAGGCGCGCAAGTTAACGGTCCTGCACGATTTTGCGCGCTATGACGGCAACGTGGAGCCTCATCACCACGTCCTTTGCGTCCGATGCAGACGGGTACATGACATAGAGATACCGGAAGTGGACAAGCTTCTCGAGGGTAGAACCAGCCTCGGACAGTTCGCACTGCTGCGCTGTTCGGTAGAAATTGATGCTCTCTGCAGGCGATGCCAACTTGCCGAGAAGCGAATGCACGCCCCACCGCTCCCACGACAGCAATCTGAGACCCCTCGATGAGTCTGAGGAGAAGCGTCAGGGCTCGCAGAGAGAGGAAACAGACGAGACAATTTCCTGAACGAAAATCAGGAGGACAACAATATGGCAATTGATCACGATCTCTCCGAGGGTAAATGTCCGTTTACGGGCGTCCGCAGACACAATGCGGGTAGTGGCCCGACGAATGCGGACTGGTGGCCGAATCAGCTTAACATCAAGGTTTTACGCCAGAACTCCCCCCAATCCGATCCCATGGGCAAGGAGTTCAATTACGCTGAAGAATTCAAAAGCCTCGACCTGAATGCCGTGATCAAGGACCTTCATGCCTTGATGACGGACTCGCAGGATTGGTGGCCGGCCGATTTCGGCCACTACGGCGGACTTTTCATTCGAATGGCGTGGCACGCCGCGGGTACGTACCGCATCGCCGACGGCCGCGGTGGCGCCGGAGCTGGCCAGCAGCGTTTCGCACCGCTCGGTAGCTGGCCAGACAATGCGAACCTCGATAAGGCGCGCCGGCTGCTCTGGCCGATAAAGGAGAAGTACGGCCGGAAAATCTCCTGGGCCGACCTTATGATTCTCGCCGGTAACGTCGCCCTTGAGTCGATGGGCTTCAAGACTTTCGGTTTTGGCGGCGGGCGCGAGGATGTATGGGAAGCCGATGAGGTTTACTGGGGGACTGAGCGCAAGTGGCTAGGAGACGAACGCTACAGCGGTGATCGCGAGCTCGCGAATCCCTTCGGCGCGGTTCAGATGGGCTTGATTTATGTGAATCCGGAAGGGCCCAATGGAAAACCGGACCCAGTCGCTGCAGCACGGGATATCCGCGAGACGTTCCGCCGCATGGCGATGAACGACGAAGAAACGGTCGCACTGATTGCCGGCGGGCACACCTTCGGTAAAACCCACGGTGCTGCTCCGGACTCGAATGTCGGCCCAGAGCCGGAAGCCGCCCCATTGAGCATCAGGGGCTCGGCTGGAAGAACCGATTTGGCACAGGCAAAGCGGGTGACGCGATCACCAGCGGCATCGAAGTCATCTGGACCACGACGCCAACGAAGTGGAGCAACGATTACTTCAAGCACCTGTTCAGCTACGAATGGGAACTGACCAAGAGCCCGGCCGGCGCCAATCAGTGGAGACCGAAGAATGGCGCCAGCGCACGGCACGGTGCCGGATCCCTTCGACAAGTCGAAGCGTCACGGTCGCCATCAATGCTGACCACTGACCTCTCTTTGCGCCTCGACCCTGCTTACGAAAAAATTTCAAGGCGCTTCTACGAGCATCCGGATCAGTTCGCAGACGCTTTCGCCAAGGCTTGGTATAAGCTGACGCACCGCGACATGGGTCCGATCGCGCGTTATCTCGGCCCGCTCGTTCCGAAAGAGCCCAATTGCTGTGGCAAGACCCTGTTCCTCCAGTCGATCATGAATTGATCGGGGATCGGGACATTGCTGCTCTGAAGGCGAAAATCCTCGCGTCTGGACTGTCCGTTTCCCAGCTCGTCTCGACGGCTTGGGCGGCGGCGGCGACGTTCCGCGGCTCCGACAAGCGGGGTGGAGCAAACGGGGCGCGCATTCGCCTTGCACCGCAAAAGGATTGGGAAGTGAACCAGCCGGCCGTACTGGCGAAGGCCCTGCAGGCGCTCGAAGCGATGCAAAAGGAGTTTAACGCTTCTCAGTCCGGCGAGGAAAAAGGTCTCGCTTGCTGATCTGATCGTTTTGGGCGGCAATACAGCGGTCGAGCAAGCTGCGAAAAAGGCCGGGTACGAGGTAAAGGTTCCCTTCTCGCCCGGGCGTACGGACGCTTCGCAGCAGCAGACCGATGTGGAATCATTCGCCGTACTTGAGCCTACCGCAGACGGGTTCATTAGCTACCTCCGCAAGGGACACCCGGTACCCGCTGAGGAACTGCTGGTGGATCGGGCGCAGTTGCTGACGCTGACTGCCCCCGAGATGACGGTTCTCGTCGGCGGCATGCGCGCCCTGAATGCCAACTTTGGGCAGTCCAAACACGGCGTCTTCACCAAACGACCCGAGACTTTGACGAACGACTTCTTCGTCAACCTTCTCGACATGAGCACGCAATGGCAGCCGTCCGCTGGCTCTGAAGGCGTGTACGAGGGGCGCGATCGGAAGACGAATGAGGTCAAGTGGACCGGCACCCGTGTCGATCTGATCTTCGGTGCGCACTCTGAGCTCCGAGCACTCGCGGAAGTCTATGCGTGTGCGGACTCGAAGGAGAAGTTTGTGAAAGACTTCGCGGCGGCGTGGACCAAGGTGACGAACCTTGATCGCTTCGACCTCGCCTGAGCTCGGCGGAAAAGGGTACCGCGGATAAGGCTAGCTAGGTGCGGCCTCCGACATCGACTATCCCCTGATGTCGAAGGTCCCTTCGTCCGCAAGCATGCCATTCATGTAGCAGGTGTACTCGCCGCTTCCGACCGGCGGGTCGAGTTTGTCAAGCATGAAGGTGCACCATCCCGTATTTTCCATAGCGACGGTGAATCCGCGCGCGCGGATGGTGCCGCTTAATCGGCCGCGATCAAGGTTGTCGCGGCAGACTGCATTCAACGGTGCGCATCGGTAGGACCCTTTGAGCTGATCGCCTTCACGCTTTATATCAAAAGTGATCCGCACCTTGGCCGCGTTCATGTCACTCGTGGAGGTTCCTTTCCAAAGGCCTGTAAAGTCGAGCAGCGGATCGGGAGCGTCCGCCGTGGCGCCAGGGGTGTCCCGCACCGCGGTCGAGCAAGAGCTAATGACGGCGGTCGCTAACACCAATCCAAGTACAGTGATGCGCGACGCAGCGTTTAGGATTAACTTCGGTTTCATAATTGATACTCCGCGTTAACGTGCCCATCTCTCGCGAGCATCTACTAGTAATGAGGCGTGAAAGATGGCGTCACGAATTGCGACTGCATTTCTTTTACTTCAGTGTCCCCGCGCAACAGATCGAGCGCGAGACGCCAGATCACCTTGACCGGCTCGCCGCTGGTTAGCGCAGCAAGCAAAAGCAACGACCGGCCAGTGACTTCGTACTCCTCCCCTGTCTTTAGAGTTGACGCTTCGCTGCGCTCGGGGTCGTTGGTGTCGATAAAGGTCAGCCATTGGTCACCGCCGACGAATTCGGGCAGAGTGAATTTGACCGAGTCGTAATAGCCGTTGATCACGATCAGCAGGGTAACGTCGGAAGCCCTTCGCTTGATTCCGCTAGTTTGAGCCCTTCCATCGATTAGCATGCCGAAGCAATGCATCTTGCCGTCCTCCCAGTCACTCTTTTGCATCTCTCTGCCTGATGCATTGATCCAGGTGACGTCTTTGACCTCCAGTCCTGGGTTGTATTCCGCCGTGAGAAAGCGGCCGCGTCGAAGGATGGGGAGAGAATGGCGCAAACGCAGCAGCTTGCGGGTGAAAAGAATCAACGACTGCCCCTCTTCTTTGATTCCCTCCCAGTCCACCCAGCTGATTTCGTCGTCCTGGCAATAGGCGTTGTTGTTGCCCTTTTGAGTCCGGCCGAACTCGTCGCCGCCCAGAAGCATCGGCGTCCCTTGTGAAAAGAACAGCGTCGCAAGCATATTGCGCTTCTGCCGCTCGCGGAGTTTGTTGATTTCACGATCCTCGGTGGGACCCTCCGCCCCGCAATTCCAGGAAAGATTGTTTGACGTGCCATCCCGGTTATTCTCGCCGTTGGCTTCGTTATGCTTGTCGCTGTAGGACACCAGGTCGTTTAACGTAAAGCCGTCGTGGGCGGTGATAAAATTAACACTCGCCCACGGTTTGCGGCCCCTTTTATTAAACAGATCGGCCGAAGCGGCCAGGCGCGAAGCCATTTCCGCCGCTTTCCCTTCATCTCCTTTCCAAAAACTTCTGACCGTGTCGCGATAGCGATCGTTCCACTCGGCCCAGCCGGGCGGAAAAGACCCCACCTGGTACCCTCCCGGTCCGCAATCCCATGGTTCTGCGATTAGTTTCACCTGGCTCAGCAACGGGTCCTGCCGGCAGCTGTCCAGAAAGCCACCGCCCTGGTCGAAACCTGCGCCGTCGCGTCCGAGAATGGTCCCCAAATCGAAGCGGAAACCGTCGACGTGCATTTCTGTTATCCAATAGCGCAAGCTATCGGTGACCATCTGCAGTACGCGCGGATGGCTCAGGTTCATGGTATTGCCAGTGCCAGTGTCGTTGATGTAGTAGCGAGGCTTGTCGGGCAGCAGGCGATAGTAAGAAGCGTTATCTATGCCCCTGAACGAAAGGGTCGGTCCACGTTCATTCCCCTCCGCAGTGTGGTTGTAAACTACGTCGAGGATGATCTCCAGACCCGCATCATGGAAATGAGCGACCATCTGTTTGAATTCGGTGATCGCTCCGCTTGCTAAGTAGCGCGGATCGGCCGCGAAGAAACCGATAGTGTTGTATCCCCAATAATTAGTCAGTCTCTTGTCGAGCAACAGGCTATCGTTGACGAAGGAGTGGATAGGAAGCAACTCGACGGAAGTCACACCCAAGCTTCTGATGTAGTCGATGACTTCCTTACGCGCCAAACCCGCGAAGCTGCCACGAAGGTTTTCCGGGACCTTCGAATTACGCTTTGTGAAACCTTTGACGTGCAGCTCGTAAATAATCGTTCGATCCCATGGTATTGTGGGTCTGCGGTCACGAGCCCAAGTGAACGCGGGATCGACTACGACGCACTTCGGCATCAGCGGCGCGTTATCCCGCTTATCAAAGGTGAGATCGTCTCCCTGAGCGCCCAGCGTATAACCGAACAGCTCAGGACCCCATTTTAGTTGGCCGATATGCGCCTTCGCATAGGGATCCAGGACCAGCTTGTTGGAATTGAACCGATGCCCTTTTTCGGGTTCATAGGGGCCGTGCACGCGGTACGCATATACCGTTCCTGGTGCTGCGTCGGGCAAATATCCGTGCCAGATCTCGTCAGTGTATTCGGGCAACTCAATTCGCTGGATTTCCTGCGTTCCGTTCTGATCGAACAGACACAGTTCGACTTTCGTGGCGTTGGCTGAGAACAGGCTGAAATTAACTCCGAGGCCATCCCAGGTCGCGCCTTGCTGAGTTGAGTTGCCTTCCCAAATACGGATGGCTTGTGGGACAGAGGCCATTTTGTCTACCTGGTACTTTTAGAAAGAAAACTAATTCGCGCCACGGTTACGAAACCAGCGGAGATGTCTTCTGGTGTCTTCCTGGCTGGTCACGGTCGTTCTTCTACTCTTCCTTTTTCGTTGCCGACCTGGCTCTGGGGGTTCAGATTCTGCAAATGACCGCTCTCGGTGCCTGCCGTGGGATCGATGACGCAGTTGATGCACCGGAAAACTTTGCGAGAGGCTTCGCGTAAAGATTATCTGAAACCCGCACGATTGTATGTCCACACCGTCGTAGCCTGTTGGTAGACTGTACTACCGGGCGGGTCAGGCTTGCACTCCGGCAGAAGGGGGATTAGCTGCGGCGAATAGTTGTCGTCACGGCAATACATGTTGCTATTCGAATAGCGCGAAATGTCCTGAGCTTGGTGAGTTTGCGATCGCGTCGCGCATCCGACTGCTCCGAGAACGAGGCATAGCAGCAATCCGAACGCCGTCCATGCGCTTCGGGGTTTGCGCTTTCGCCATACAACGCGTTCGAACATGCTATGCTCTAAAACGTGTAGCCAACGTCAATTACAAGTTGATCAAAGCTCGAAAAGGGCCCCCATTGTGAACTAGGGTTGGTAGCCGAGCCGCCCCAGTAGTCGTACATGACGCTGAAAATCCAATTGGCTGCCGGCTTGTAGTCGAGTTCTCCATACGCGCGCAGGCTTCCATCGCCGAAGCAGCTCGGCATCGCCGCGGCCGCGACAGTGAAGCCATGCGGCAGCGGTTGCGCTACGAAGATATCCATAAGATCCAGGCCATTGGGATCGCCTTTCCCAGGCAGATAGGACTCGGTGATCGGGTTGGCATTGCTATCGTACTGATAGGCCCACAATCCGAACGTTCGGTACTCTTCACTGAACAAAGGCCAGGAGTTGCGAAAGGACAGCACGAACGCGAGATTGCCTTCCTTGATAAAGGGCGTGCCGGTTTGGGTTCCCGGGTTTGCGAAAGTCATGGTAGGCCGGTATTCGATCTCCCCTCCGAAGGAGCCTCCGCTAAGTAAGGAGTGGCCCACAGCGCTCGCCAGGTCTTGAATGTGATAGTTGAACGTCCCTCCGACTACGTCGTCCGTCGGAAATATCCGCCTCTGGCAGTTGAGGGACGGCTCGCCGGCCGCACCGCGTGGTCCGCACGGGCCGAACCCAGGTGGAGTGTAAGAGACGCCGAAGCCCTGTGCGACGTGGTAGTAATTGAGCTTCAGATCCAAGACGTCGGCGATGGTCGTCGCGGCAATTGTGCCATACACCGCCTTGTTCGTGTTCCCATTGTGGAAAACCAGGTTCGAGGGAAGGATGCTGGTAGCAACTCCGGGCGCCGGAAAGTAGTCGGGCTGGAACTGACTTACCCAGGCACTTATCCATGAATCGCTCAGACGCCACCGCGGCAGGTTGTTGAAATACAGTGTCGGCTGAGCCGTCCATTGTCCGATAACAAACGAGTCGAAACTTCCAAAAGGGTTCGGAAAGATCACGTCGCGCCGAAAATCGAGCGAATCTATAACATTAGCAACGTGGAACAATCGATCGAGTTCATTACCGTTCTCCTGCCGCTCCTTGCCCAGGCGCAAGCCGACACTCACGGGACCGAAATCCTTGCGGAGATCGAGGTAGGCGTCCATCACCTCGGCCAGCAATTCTTTCGTGCCAAACGAGTTCAACGACCACCCATCGCCAGCATACCGGTTGAAACTCGGCGCGGACTGGTTGGCGCGGTTCAATGCGGAATCGAGGAATGGCGCTTTGTCCCACCATGCAAAACCCTGAAAGTAAAACGCCGTAGCGTCGAGCCCCAATTGCCTTGCGCGCCATGGTTTAAGTGCGACCACGACTTGCGGCTCTACCATCGTGCTCATGTAATCCAGCGTGTTGTGCTTGGTCGCAAGCTGACCCTGGTTGTTGGGGTTGGGTTCTCCTGCCGTGGAGATCGCAGTGCGTTCGAAGACGGGGGTCGATTCCGCGATCGTAAATCCCTGGAGTTCCCATTCCCCCGCCTGGGCGCTGTGGTTACCCGCAAGCACGCTCAGCATCAGTAGAGAAAGCAGTACACGAGGACTGCACGCCGCTAGAGCCTCGTCGAAGCAACTGGACGGGCCGAGACCCGTTTTCATTTCAGGCCTTCTGAGGGTTTTCTTAAAAGTCAACATGGAGTCTCGCCTACTGACCGCCGGATCGGCCCGCCGGCGGACTAGCGCCCGCCATCTGGACACCACGCTGAGGTTCGGCGTGCACTAGCATGTCCACTACCAATAGAACGACAACAAAAATTGGACACAGGAGCGGCGCGCGCACCTCAACGATCGCGAGAGCGCCGGCGCAGGCCCCGATCGAATAGCTCGCCCAGGCGCAGCCAGGGATCGCGACCTCTGTAACGGTAGGACGAGAATGGGTGTCCTGTCCCTCTGTGGCTGCGGGAGCCGAAAGGAATCGCCCCACGAGTGCGTCCGCGAAATGCACCAAATTATTGGTTACAACGACGGTCTGAATAGAGACCGTCCCAATCCGTGACACGGTCTCGCCCTGCATGGCCATTGCCATCGCCAGAAGTCCAAGCTCAACCGGAACTGCGTCGTTAGCCTTCGTTCGGACTGGAGTAGCAGCCAGGAGCAGAACAGCCATAATGATCAGCTCAAGCGGTGGCCGCCTGAGGTGGCGTCTAATGACGCTTCCCGCGATCCCACCCACGAAGAAAGACGCGACCGTCAATCCAGTCAGCACAAATAGGTACCAATCGCTTCGCGCCAGTGATATTCCGAGTTGCACGGTGTTGCCAGTCATAATGCCCGGGTAGACGTGCAGATCGAAAAACCCAACCGTGTTGACGAAGCCTGCGACGAAGCCAAGCCCGACCGTCCGCCTTATCAGCGTCCTCGCAAGTCTGGTCCGTAAAAGGTCAGTTCGGATCTCATCGATTATATGAGACATCGGAACACGTCCGTTCCACAGATTTTACCCAGTCAGAAGGAGGCGATTCCCAGTCCTGGGCGATTGCTCCTCTCCGCGACGAGAAAGTTGGCTACTTGTGGTTGTTCTCCTCTAGTTCGTTTTTGCGGTGCCGACCTGACTCTGCGGGTTTAGACTCTGTAAATGACCGCTCTCGGTGCCTGCCGTGGGATCGATGACGCAGTTGATGAGTGCGGGCTTGCCTGACGCGAGGGAGTCGGTGAGAGCCTTGGTGAGACTTCGTGGATCAGTAACATGATGACCTGTGCCGTCGAACGCCTCGATGAGTTTGTCGTAGCGCGCGTTCTTCATGAGGACGGTCGGTGAGGGATCGTCGCTTCCGCTGCGGTTGACGTCGTCGCCGCGGTAGATGCCGCCGTTGTTGAAGATCACGACGACGATCGGCAGATGGTAACGGCAAATGGTCTCGATCTCCATTCCGCTGAAGCCGAACGCGCTGTCGCCTTCGATAGCGACGACAGGCTTGCCGCTCACCACGGCCGCGCCGATGGCATAACCCATGCCGATGCCCATCACTCCCCACGTTCCGCTGTCGAGACGTTTGCGAGGTTGGTGCATGTCGATGATGTCGCGACCGAAATCGAGCGTGTTCGCCCCTTCATTGACGACGTAGAGGTCCGGCTTGTTGGCCAGGACATCGCGGATCGCACGAAGTGCACTGTAGAAGTCCATCGGGTTGGGAGCGGCGTTAAGGTGGGCCGCCATGCGCTCGGTGTTGTGCTGTTTGCGCTCGGCGATCGCGTCTAGCCATGCGGCCTTCGGCTGGATCTGTCCAGGCTTGAGCACGGCAAGGAATGCCGACATGGCTGAGCCGATGTCGGCTACGACCGGTGCGGCGATGGCGCGGTTGCTATCGATCTCAGTCGGTGAAATATCGACCTGCACGAAATGTGCCGTTGGGGACCAACGCGGGCCTTTGCCTTGTGCGAGAAGCCAGTTCAGGCGCGCTCCGATCAGCATCACTACATCGGCTTGGGAGAGAACGAGGGATCGTGCGGCCGCCGCCGATTGTTTGTGGTTGTCAGGCAGGAGGCCTTTCGCCATCGACATCGGCACATATGGGATTCCGGTCATCTCGACGAACGACCGAATGTCGTCGTCAGCCTGTGCGTATGCGGCGCCTTTGCCGAGAATGATGAGCGGACGCTGAGCGCTCGCCAGCAAGTCGAGGGCGCGTTTTATCGACTCGGGGTCGGGGATGTAGCGGGGCGCTGGTTCGACTACGCGTAGCAGCGATTGGTTGGCCGCATCAGTATCGAGGGTCGCGCTAAGGACTTCGGCGGTCAGATCGAGGTAGACGCCACCCGGCCGCCCCGACACCGCTGCGTGTATGGCGCGCGCAACTCCAATGCCGATATCTTCGGGTTTGTTGATGCGGAAAGCCGCTTTTGCGTATGGCTTCGCCGCGTTCATCTGATCGAGTTCTTCGTAGTCGCCTTGCTGGAGATCGACGATCGCCCTGTCGCTCGACCCGCTGATCTGGATCATCGGGAAGCCGTTGGTGGTCGCATTGGCAAGTGCCACCATGCCGTTCAGAAAGCCCGGGGCGGACACTGTGAGACAGATCCCCGGCTTCTTGGTCAGATAGCCGGCGATCGCCGCTGCGTTTCCGGCGGATTGTTCATGACGAAAGCCGATGTAGCGCAGCCCTTCCGCTTGCGCGAGACGAGCCAAATCCGTAATCGGAATACCGGCGACGCCGTAGATGGTGTCGATTCCATTGAGTCTCAGGGCATCGACCACAAGATGAAACCCGTCGGTGATGGAGGGAGATTTAATTTCGTTTGGCATGTGAAACACCTTTCAATGAGTAAAAACTTCGGACCGTGTGCGCCATCGAGCGCGGGAATTTGGCCGGTGCTCAGACGATCTTGTCACTGTGCATCTTGGCGATCTGTTCCGCGCGGTAGCCGAGCTGTTTCAGCACCTCGTCGGTATGCTCTCCCAGCAGCGGGGCGCCGGTGATCTTTGGGGTGAAGTCGGAGAACTTGATCGGGCTGCCGACAGTCAGATACTTGCCGCGCTTCTCCTCCTCCACCTCGACGATCGAGCCGCTGGCGCGCAGGGCAGGATCGTTTTCGATTTCCTTCATCGATAGAACCGGTCCGCATGGCACGTCGAACTTGCGCAGAATTTCGACCGCGTCGAACTTGGTCTTGTCAGCCAGCCATTTCTCAATTTCGGCAAAGATATCGAAGATCTTGGACTGCCGCGCTTTAGCGGTGGCGTAGGCAGGATCATTCGCCCATTGCGGCTTGCCGATGGCCTCGCAGGTCCGCACCCAATTCTGCTCCTGGATCGTGAAATAGATGTAGGCGTTCGGATCGGTTTGCCAGCCCTTGCACTTGAGTACCCAGCCCGGCTGGCCCCCGCCGCCCGCGTTACCGCCGCGCGGAACCGCATCGCCAAACTTTCCGTTCGGATACTGCGGGTACTCTTCCAGATAGCCGACGTGATCCAGCCGTTCCTGATCCCGTAGCTTGACGCGGCACAGATTCAGCACCGCATCCTGCATCGACACTGCGACTTTCTGGCCCTTGCCGGTTTTCGCGCGGCCGATCAACGCGGTCAGGATACCGATCGCCAGATGCATCCCGGTATTGCTGTCTCCAAGCGCCGCACCGCTGACCGTCGGCGGGCCGTCCCAAAATCCCGTCGTCGAGGCGGCGCCGCCGGCGCACTGCGCCACGTTGTCATAAACTTTGAGGTCCTCGTAGGGCGAACCTTCGCTGAAGCCCTTGATCGATCCGAAAATGATCCGCGGGTTGAGTTCTTGAATGTGCTCCCAGGTGAAGCCCATCCGGTCCATCGCACCGGGCGCGAAATTCTCGACCAGCACGTCGGCCTCGCGGATCAGCTTCTCCAGGATTGCCTTGCCTTCCGGCGTCTTGGTGTTCAGAGTCAGCGACTTCTTGTTGCTATTGAGCGTGATAAAGTACAACGCATCCAAATCGGCGATGTCCCGCAATTGGCGGCGCGTCACGTCTCCAACGCCCGGTCGCTCGACTTTCAGCACGTCCGCGCCGAACCACGCCAACAACTGCGTGCATGCCGGTCCGGCCTGTACGCCCGTGAAGTCAATAACTTTGATTCCTTCGAGTGGCAGCGCCATGATCAAACCCTCCTTTGGTACGAATTTACGTTGAGACGGGCGTGACAGTTGGCCGCACGAAAGGTGTGCGCTCGGTCTTTCAGGAGAACGAAGCTGTCAGGTCGCGGCGCTGGACTTTGCCCATCGCGTTCTTGGTTATCGCCGAGACCAAATGGATCCGCTTGGGCACTTTGAAGTCGGCCAGGCGAGTCCTACAGTACCTTTGGAGTTGTTCTGCGGTGGCGGCACCTCTTGGTACCACGGCAGCGGAGACTTCTTCACCGTACTTGGGGTCAGGCACTCCGAAAACAGCGGCCTCGGCTACCGCGGGGTGCTGGAGCAACACTTTCTCTACTTCCTCAGGTGAGATTTTCTCTCCGCCGCGATTGATCAACTCCTTGATGCGGCCGATCAGGGCGAGGTAGCCGTCGTTATCAACTTCGCCGATGTCCCCAGTTCGAAACCATCCATCAGTAAAGGCCGCAGCATTAGCCTCGGGGTTGTTGCGATAGCCGCGCATCACGTTGGGGCCGCGTACTACCACCTCGCCGGAAGACTTTGCCGCCAGATGCCGGCCGTTCTCATCGATGATCGAAATTTCCGCGCTGAGCCCGACGGTGCCGGGCTTGTGCACGAGAGGCGGTAACGGATTAGTGGCGACTTGATGCGACGCCTCCGTCATTCCGTACGCTTCCAGGACGGGGGCTCCGAAGCGGTTCTCTAGGTTTGTCAGAATCGTTGGAGCCAATGGAGCTGAACATGAGCGGATGAATCGTGGGCCGCTGTGAGGCGCGCCGTCGCTGTCCGCCCTGGCCAGAAGCACTTGATGAATAGTAGGCACGGCGGAATACCAGGTCGCCCGATGCTCGCCGAATAGCCTCCAGAACCCGGAGGCTGAAAAGCGCGGGGGTACGAGTACGCAGCCTCCCGAGGCCAGGGTCGACAATGTGGCGCCGATTAAACCATGACCGTGGAACAGCGGTAACACCACCAAGCTGCGGTCGGCGGCGGTCAAGGCATAATGCTCAGCGATATTGCGCGATGACCAGAGCACGTTGGCGTGGGTGAGCGGTACGCATTTGGGCCGGCCCGTTGTGCCACTGGTATAGGCGAAAAGCGCGACATCGTCCGGGTTAGGAGCGTCGAGACTGGTGCGCGACCCTTGCGGCAGTTCTGGCAGTTCCACGACGCCGCGCGAGTCAACGCGCGGTTGCCATATGGGCAAACCAAGGCCGGCGGCGGCTTCTCTCACGGCGACGTTGGCCCCTTCGGCAACCACCGCTCGCACTTGAGCGTCTTCCATCAAAAAGCGTAATTCGTCCGGCTTGTCGGCCGGATTGAGAGGTGCAGCGATCAACCTGGCGTGAGTCAGTGCGAGAAATATGACAAGAAACTCCAGGCTGTTAGGCAGTACAATCGCAAGGCTGTCGCCCGGCTTCAGTCCGGCATTCCTCAGTCCTCCGGACAATCTCTCAATCTGTCCTGCCAGAGCCTTATAGCTCACGACCACCAAAGGAGAGGTCGAGACTATCGCCGGCGCGGAAGAGCCGGGATCCGTGAGCAACTCTGCGAGGCTCGATCGTGTTGTCATGCGGCGATACCGGCGGCCGGCAAGGCATCCGTCTGGCGGACAACCTCGATTCTGTCGGCCACGATCAAGGCAGCAAAATCCGCCGCTCCGTCAAAATTGTTGATGTCTTTGAAAGATTGTCGCATCCCCCAGCGCTTGCCGTACCAAACGCGCAATATTGTTTCACTTGTCATCGCCAAATCTCCGTTAATTCCCACCTTGGGGCGTGAGAAATGGCCGCACGAAACCTTGGGGCGTGAGAAATGGCCGCCCCAAACGCGACTTACTATTTCTCGCCTTGATGAGTGGAATGGTTGCTCGGTCATCAATCGGGAGAAAGACCATGGTGAATACAGCGACTCTCGTGAAATGGGTGAGAGATCCACGTAGCGGCGAAGTGCACCGTCCCAGCGAAGAGGTGACGGTTATGGCCATTATACGTAACATGGGTCGGACCCTGGTGAAGGTGAGATGGCAGGCAGGGGGCGACTGCATGGTGTTTCCGGAGGAGCTCGCGGAGATGGGTCAGGGCTAACAAAGCTGCCAGGGTAGATGGCGCATCGTGGTGCCGTTTTCGGCCACAGTGGACACTGCCGAGATGCGTGCGGAGGCCACCTGCGTAAAATGCCTGTCAACGAATCGCTTGTCTCTGAATCATCGGTCCGCAGATTGCGATCATTACGCTTCGCCGCGGAGCGTCAGGAATGGTTGGCCGCCGGTCTCTCTATGATCGCCGGCTTCCTGGATGCCTACGGCATCATCACCTACAACACCTACTTGTCATTCATGAGTGGAAATACCACGCAGACCGGTTATCAGACCGGACAAGGCCATTTTGGGGCAGCAGCGCCCTCGGCCCTGGCAATCATTTTCTTCGTGGGTGGTTCCCTCGCAGGAGTTTTGCTCGCGCATTCTGCGGTGCGTCGGATACGGCGTGTGGTTTTCGGCATGGTCGCGTCGTCGCTGGCGTTGATCATCGGCCTCACGCGACTTGGCTTATTATCCGATGGGGTTGGCATTGCGGTGATCAGTTTCGCGATGGGCGCTATGAATGCCGCACTCTCACGGGTCGGCGCGCAATCGGTGAGCCTGACCTTTGTGACTGGGACGTTGAGCAGGCTCGGGATGCACCTCGCGCTGGCGTTCAGGCATGCGCCCCTCCCTGACAGCCAAGGATCGTGGGATACACATCTGCACCGGGCTCGCCTGCTGGCGGGCATCTGGGCCGGGTTCCTGGCCGGCGCATTATTGTCGGGGGCGACAACACCGCGCTTGGGCGTGTGGGTTTTGCTGTTACCCATACTGGTCCTGTCGGCGCTTGCGGCGTTCGATCGCTCCGCGAGCACGCCATCTGATTTCGGTACCCATATCTCCACCACGCAACGAGGTGAGTGCGCGGTGTTTCCGGAGGAACTCGAGGAACTTGGTCAGGGCCAGTGATGTTGATGAGGTATTTCCATGTGTGTGATTCGAAGCAGCTTGAAAAGAACATCAGGAAAGGAGGAGTCGACATGATAATTGGACGGAAATGGCTCTATGCGGCAATGGCGCTGACAGCCGGTTTCTTTGGCGGTGTCGCAGCGATGGAATTCGCTCCGGCTGTGGCCATCGCGGCGCATCAAACCCGCATGTTACGCGCAGAGCAGTTCGAACTTGTGGATAACAGCGGCAGCAAGCGGGCCGTGCTCAAGGTGACTACGCGCGGAATGGCGGACCTTATGATGTTCGACGGCAGCGGCCGCGATCGTGCTGAGTTTCGCGTCGCTCAAGACGGCGGAGCTTCAGTGGGCTTCTATGACGAGAACGGCTCACGCCGCGTGCTTGTCGGAGAGGCCAGCCAAGGCCGAAACGGATTAGCCATTTACGGCAGTAACGGTAGGCAACTTGCGACCCTGACAGCGACGTCGGACAATCAGGCGAACTTGACACTCTACGATTCGAACACCGGGCGCGCCCGCGTGGGACTCGGAGTGGCCGCAAACGGCTGTCCCGCGCTGGTTCTGTTCGATCAAAAAGGGAACGATCGCGCGGAACTGAATATCAATTCCAAGGACAAACCTGGTCTCGCTCTCGCCGATGAAAACGGTAAGACGATTGCGGGTCTGCCGGCCGAGATTACAGCGCGGGCACAACAGCAATAACTTCAGGAGAAAAGGACCTCATGGCCTTGCCCGAACGGGTTTAGTTGGAGCGTCAGCCGCCGACGATTTCCAATGGACCAGGGAGAAATCCAACAATGAGAATACCAACCATGAAAAAAATCGCGCGCGGGTTTGCCGTGGTCATGGCGCTGGCGGTGATTGGATGCTCAGGCCAGCCGCTCTCGACGCGCGAAAAGGGCACGGGAATCGGCGCCCTGATAGGAGCCGGAACCGGTGCGATAATTGGCGCGGCGGTCGGGGCGCCAGGAGCGGGCGCCGCGATCGGCGGTGCGCTCGGCGCGGGCGGCGGTTTCCTCGTCGGAAACGAACTGCAGAATCAGGAGAACACCCAGAAACAGACGCAATCCCAAATCGATGAGCAGCAACGGGCACTCGAGCAACAGCGTCGTCAAATCGAGCAGCTCAAACAGCAACAGGAAACGGAATAGTCCTCGGGTGCAGAGACTTCAGGCGACGCAATCCTGACGCCGCTGCAGCGCTTTACCAGACAAAGCATCAGGTCAAAGGAAAAAATATGGAAACCGTTAGAATCATCGGCGCTGATCTTCAGTGTTCGCGCATCGGTCTCGGGACGTGGGCGATGGGTGGATGGATGTGGGGTGGCAGCAATGACGAGGAATCGATCCGAACCATTCAGTCCGCAGTCGACCACGGTATCACACTGATCGACACCGCGCCGGTCTATGGATTCGGACACTCCGAGGAGATTGTTGGCCGTGCGCTCGCGCGCGACGGCTTGCGTCAGCGCGTGGTGCTCGCGACTAAAGTGGGTCTGAACTGGCGCAATGGACAGCCTTTTCGTGAAGCGAGCCGCAAGCGGATATTCACCGAGATTGAGGACTCGCTCAAGCGCTTGCGAACCGATGTCATCGATATCTATCAGGTCCACTGGCCCGATCCCGCCACGCCTGTCGAAGAAACCGCCGAAGCGATGCAGGCACTTTACCGACAGGGAAAAATCCGGGCGATCGGGGTGAGCAACTTTTCGGTGGCGGAGATGGAGCGGTTCCGGTCGATCGCCCCGATTCATACCGTTCAGCCTCCGTATAACCTTTTCGAGCGCGAAATTGAAGCAGATATCCTGCCTTATTGCCGACGGTCTCAGATCGCGGTTCTGGCATATGGTTCGATTTGCCGCGGCTTGCTGAGCGGCCGTATGCGTTCCGACACGACGTTCCTCGGCGACGACCTGCGAAAGACAGACCCGAAGTTCCAATCACCTCGTTATAAGCGTTACCTCGAAGCGGTGGAAAAGTTGAGTTTGTTTGCTCGCGATATTTACGGGAAGAAGGTGATTCATCTCGCGGTGCGGTGGGTTCTCGATCAGCCTGGTGTGAGCGTCGCTCTCTGGGGCGCGCGCCGCAGCGAGCAACTTGATCCTATCGCCGAAGTGATGGGCTGGCGGCTGGACGCGAAGGCTCTACTAGAGGTTGATCGTATCGTCCGCAACGCAGTCAAGGATCCGGTCGGACCCGAGTTCATGGCACCGCCCACTCGTGAACAATTCGCAGCCTGACATGAAATTTTCCGAAAACCCTGAAAACGGACTGAAACCAGGAGCGCCGAACGAGCCGGCCTTTTTCCGCAGCTGCTAGGAAGGCCATGAGTTCGGACATCCGTCGAATTTCCACGGTTTTGCACATGCGGGCCACTTCGGTGGTTTCCACGGCGGTGGGTTTCACGGTGGTGGTGCTCATCGCGGTGGGCACGGGCGCTGAGTAAATGGAAATCGCCTCGAAAATAGGCGCGACCCTAATGCGACCGAGCCGCTGCTGCGACTGCTCTCTCGGTTTAGGATTTATGATTCAGAAGCAGTCTCTCATAAGGATATGAATTCATGCGATTGCACATAGTCGCCCTCGCGGCAATGGCTTTGCTGGCGCTATCAACGCAGGCGATAGCCCAGGATAATTCCCCAACCGTTGGCTATTGGCATGTGTGGACGGACAAGAATGGCATCAGTCATCAGAGTCGCTGCGAGTTGCGGGATTTCGAGCTGAAGAGCCTTAGCCCCCCTGCCTCGCCGTCCTGGCAAGACCTCATGAAACCCGCGGCATCAAATACAATCGTGACTGTCCTGCCCGCGCGGTTGGGTAGGAAACTGGCACAAGAATCCAAAGCCGCAATGGATCATTCCCCTCTCCGGCCGCTGGTTCGTTCAGACCATGGATGGCAAACGTGTCGAGATGGAGCCCGGCAATCTCTCGTTCGGCGAAGACCAGAGGACCAAGCCGGATGCCAAGGGCGAGAATGGGCATCTGTCAGGAAGCGTCGGAGACGCTCCGGCGGTGTTGATGCTGGTTCAAGTAGCGGCCCCGGCTACGATCGGCGAACCCTGCCGCTTCAAATGATGCGTGGCCAGACGACAAATCGTGTGCCTCATTTCATCGTTGCGGCTCTGAAAAGGGAAAATGAATTTCGCTTTCGTCAAGCGAGCATAGAAACAGTGAGGCTTTGCGAGCAGTTGCAGGTCGGTGCGAGAATAACCTAGGACTACCAGCATCCGAAGCATCGAACCGGAGATTCCGGACTAGCTCACAGTAGCGTCTGCTTTGGCATCTTCTACTCACATCGAGGCGTCAAGCGGCACCGGCGCGAAGCCAAAGCCAAGCACGCGCGGGGCGGCGGGAGTTTTCGCTCCGCTGCGTCATCCAATTTTTTGCGCGTTGCTCGCGACAGCGTTCGCATCGAATGTCGGAACCTGGATGCAGGATGTCGGCGCGTCATGGCTGATGACGTCACTCGACCCGTCACCATTGATGGTCTCGCTGATCCAGACCGCCGTGAATCTGCCTTATTTTCTCCTCGGGCTAGTCGCCGGTGCTCTTGCGGATATAGCCGATAGAAAACGACTGTTGATAGTTGCGCAAATCTGGATGCTCGCGTCAGCGGGAACTCTCGGCATTCTCACCGTGCTTCATCTTACGACCCCATGGATCCTCGTGGGACTCAGCTTCTCGATTGGTTTGGGCGCGGCGCTCAATGGCCCCGCGTGGCAGGCAATCATTCCGGAGATGGTCGCGCGAGAAGAGATTCGCGACGCGGTAACGCTCAACAATATGCAGTTCAATCTTGCGCGCGGCGTTGGACCGGTTATCGGCGGAGTGGTGGTAAATGCCTGGGGCGTAGGAGCGGCCTTTCTCGCTAACGCCGCGTCCTTCGTCGGGATCATCTGCATGCTGGTTTCATGGCGGCGGGAGCGCAAAAAGAGCATGCTGCCTGCCGAACGCGTGCTCGGCGCCATCCGCGCGGGTATGCGCTATGTTCGCTATTCGCCCGCGCTGCGTGCGGTTCTGGCACGAAGCTTCACGTTCGCGCTCGGAACCAGCGTCTTGTGGGCGGCGCTGCCTCTAGTCGTGCGCGTCGATTTTCATCTGGACGCACCTGGCTACGGAATTGTCATTGCATTTTTCGGTCTCGGCGCCGCCGGCTGCGGCGCCGCCTTACCTAGGCTGCTCCGCGCATTTTCGACCGACCAAATCGCAATCGGCGGCGGTATAACCTTCGCTGCTGCGGACTTCATCATGGCGTCGGCGCGCGACGTACACCAGCTATGGATCGCAACCTTTCTCGCGGGTGCGGCCTGGGTTGCCACTACCACGATGTTCAACAGCGCGGCGCAAATCGCGCTTCCATCCTGGGTGCGGGCACGCGCGCTCTCGTTGTACCTACTCGCGCTGCAGGGCGGACTAGCGCTTGGCAGCGTCGGATGGGGTTACGTGGCATCCCATACCGGGATTCGCAACGCGTTCGAACTAGCAGGATTGTTTCTGCTCCTCAATGTAGCGATAGCGCTCCGGTTTTCGCTCAAAGGCGCCGAGCGTTTCGACCCAGAGCCATGGGTGCACTGGCAAACGCCGCAAGTTTATGGGGAAATTCCTCCCGAGCAAGGGCCGGTGATGATCTGCGTAGAGTATCGGATTGATCCCTCGCGCGCTGCCGAGTTCGAGCACGCGATGCGCGCCCTCGAACCGATCCGTCGCCGGGATGGCGCGGTTATGTGGGGCCTCTTCAGTGATGCCACCGACCCGAGTCGCTATGTCGAGACCTTCATGTCCGAAACCTGGGGCGAGCATCTGCGCCAGCACAACCGGCTCACCGTCAGCGACAGCGACATCGAACTGCATGCAAGATCATTTCACATCGGCTCGGAACCGCCGATCGTGTCACACCTGATCGCCCCGACACGGCTCTAAACCACCTCGACCTCAGCTTTCGGTATGTTCGAGGACCGTGGCTTTCTTGTTTTCGCGCTGATGCTGGCAATCTATGCAGTAGGCCGTGAAAGGAATGACGGATAACCGTTCCAGAGAAATCTCTTCGCCACACTCTTCGCAGATGCCATAGAGCCCACGACGAAGTCGCTCGAGAGCGTCATCCAGGACTGCCTGGCTTGACCATCGATGTTCGATCAAGCGGGCATGGGTTTCGGCCTCTGCGTGCTCACTCGCGACGTCCATTTCGTCACCCGGGCTCGATACGCGGTCGTCGGAGCAGATGGCGTATAGCCCAGCCAACCGCTCTCCATGAGCGACTTGGGCGCGCGTTAAAAGGTCTCGAAGGGCTCTTCTCCTCGACATTTTTACATTTCCGGTAAGGCTGTCCACCTTGTTTGAACCTCCCTGGTGCGAGTACGTCTTCCATGGCAGACGTGAAAAATCGCCGCACGAAAGTGCGACTCCGTCTTTTCGACCTGCATGGATGAATGACAGCCCGAACCGAATCGGGGTGGCGGAAGATGGAATTTTAGGCGCAGCGGTGTCAGCCGGATTCTGGAACCCGCCATGACCGAGGAAGAACTTCAAAGCTGGAGCGGAGCGCTGATAGACTCAAAGCCGCGAGCAAGCGGATTGGCGCACTGGTCGATACTTAGTTGAGGAGCGCCCGAGCCATCTCGATATGGCGGGGCATTCCGATCTGCGTGTAGCTCTCCAGCGCTTCTCTGAGCAGCGTTTCCGCTTTTTCGCGATCACCTGGAGCGGCGCGACCCTGCAGCATCATCGCGTTGAAGCGACGTATCTCGGCCTGTTCAAGACGATCTGGAACAGCTTCGGCATGCTGCATTGCGATCTGAAAATGCTCTTCAGCGGCTTCCCACTGACGTGCCGCCGTCGCGGCGACACCCGCGATCGTTTGTGTGAAGCGAAAGGTCGGCCACAGCACAACCGCTCCAGTCCCAATCAACTCACGAGCGAGCGGGTAAAGCTGCCCAGCTTGCGAATGTTCGCCGAGCATGACGAGGCCCTCGATTACAAGCGCAAGCATCCACCATGAACCTCTGATGTTCTGTTGGCCGCTTATGGCGAGCAGCGCGCGATTTTTGTGAAGGATTGCCATTGCGCCAGCGCGATCGCCCGCGTACGCCATCTGGCGAAACAGCGTTCCCTCGGGGAATCCATGAATTGAGCTCGTCCTGGGATCGGCGCGTGAGGCTACTTGGGCATGCGACAGAGCACCTGCCCAATTCCCGCGAACATAGTCTACAAGGCTTAGTTGTACGTCGGAGAGAACTTCCCAGAAGGGAGCCCACACCTTTTGGTCAAATTTCGAAACCTGCTGAAAGCCAGTTTCGAGTTTGGCGAGGTCGGGCACTTTACCAAATTCGGCCCATGCTCGCGTGCTGAGGCAGAATGCGACCGCGAAAGATTGTCCGATCTTCTTCGCCAGAGGTTCAAGCTCGTCTGCGATTCTCAGTGCCTCTTCCAAGCGTCCAAGACATAGCAATGCTTGAAGCAGGACTCGCAACTGTTGGGCGTGCTGCCAGAGAGGCGTTTCTGATCCACCTAGTTGTTCGCTGAGAAGGCCGTCTTCAGCAGCCTCCTTCAACCGAAAGAAATTTAAATTTACTAACGATCGGGCACCGAGCACTCTCGCCTCGAGCCTTTGATCGGAGAGTTGGGAAGCAATGTTCAATGCCTCCCGCAGCGCCTCGTTGGCCGGTTTATAGCCGGTGACGGCTGCGGCAAGGGCGTGGGCCAAGGAAGCCAGAAGATGCCCGCGGTTTGCGCTAACATCAGCCTCAAGGTAGGCGAGCCCGCGACGGGCTGTCTGGGCTGCTCCCTGGAAGTTGCCAGCCGAGATATAGGCATCAGTCAACTCGGTAAAGCTTCTCCCGACCATATCTCGATCCCCGAGATTGACGTAAATGTCGAGCGCTTCACGGAGATTGGCAAACACCGCGTCCCACAACTCAAGACCTTGCTCGGCCATCGCAAGGCTCGCCAACAGGTCGGCTCTTTCTCTTGGGTCAACGGCGCCTCGATACGACAGGGCAGACACGAAACTCCGCCGCGCTTCCTCAAATGCTGCTGCCTCAAGCGCCCTCTTGCCTGCCAGAGTCAGATAACGGACTAGTTTTCGACTGTCACCGAATGATCCCGATTTGATGAGATGGTCAGCGATCTCTCCGGCGCGCTCGTTAACGGCATGAGGATTGAGCCGCTCGATCGCTTCGGCGACCCTGGCGTGCACTCGCTGTTGGCGGGGGACTGAAATGCCGGCAAGCAGGGTCTGTCGCACAAGTTCATGTCTAAAGGTAAACGGTCTCTCCGGCCCCTCGGAGCTCGGGACGATCATCCCCATCTTTTGCGCCTTCTCGACGATGGTGAAGAGTTCGTCAACATCGATCTGGCTTGCCGCAGTCAGAAGTTGAAAGCTGAAACTGCGCCCGATGAGTGCGGCGGCCGCCAGCACCCGCTTTTCGTTCTCTTCGAACCGCTTTAGGCGGCGACCGATGATCAACCGGACATTTTCTGGAACGTCCTCTTCGTCGAGCTTGAGTTCAGTGCGAAATTGACCGGCCGCGTCAAAGAGTTTCCCCCCCTCGATCAGGTGGCGGTATACCTCTTCGACGAAGAATGGATATCCCTCACTTTCCTCGTAGATGAGATTCAGAAGACTCTCCGGAGCCTCGCGCCGGCTTAGCCCATGTAACATCTGCGCGACGGCGTCTTTTGATAGACCGCCCAGCTTTTGCGGACGGACACCCATCCGAATCAGCTCTTCCAGAGTTCTGACCAACGCCGGATTGTCTTCCGAATATCCGCTGCGGTACGTCCCAATAATCACTGCCGGGAGCTGGGCGATGCGATTGGACAGATAAATCAAAAGCGCGAGCGTCGATTCGTCGGCCCAATGAAGATCTTCAAGTATAAGTAACTGTGGACGGGTTCGGGCCACGCGGGCCAGCGCCTCTGAAAAGCTTTGGAAAAGATAGCCGCGCTGTTGCGCAGCCGGCAGTTCCAGCGGTTTCGGAAGATCGGGGAAAATTCGCCGAAGGCTTGGCGCGATCTGAGCCATTTCCGCTGCGTAGGGCCCCATCTGCCCGCGGTAGTCATCCAGGCTCGCTGCCTGCGCCAGATTACCTTCGATGATCTCGGCGAACGGGAGGTAAGGATAGGGTTCATCTCTTTCGTAACAGCGCCCGACAGAGCATCGGAAGCCAATGCGCGACGCGTACTCCGCCATCTCCATCGCGAGGCGGCTCTTACCCACGCCCGGACCATCCCAGAGCATGACGACCGATCCGTGGCCAGTTCGCGCACGATCGATGACCGCGCGAATCGTGCTGCCTTCAGTTTCTCGCCCAACGAATGCGGTTCGTTCGGCGAGCGAGAACGGCGAAACATCCAGCACCACCGGCGCAGCCTGCCAATGATCGGTCCGTGCTGGAGCGGGATGGCCACTTGAGCTTGGCTGCTGCTCTGTTGGCTCGATGCTTGTATCTGAATCCGTGGCCGCGAATTCCCAAGCAATCGGGAAATTGGGATCCGGCTGATAGGAGCAGAAGGTGCCCGTCTTGATGCATCGCGAGAACATGTCCCCCAACGCGGCATCACTTTGCGCGATTCTGTCCAGTACCAACTTGATCGTCTTGGTGATGCTCTGGCGGGCTCGTTCCGAAGCGGACGCCGCCCGCCGATTACGTCCTCCCAGTCCCACCGCACGCGAGAGTTCTCTCGTCAGTGCGTCGATCTCCTGCTCTGCCGTTTCGGCGCGCTCGACGTTTCCAAGCTCCTTGGCTTCTTCCAATTCTTCCCGCAGCTCGGAGAGGCGGCGCTTGTAGGCGACCCTGGCTTGCTCGTCGAGCATCTCGCCTGCGTCACCCAAACTGCCGATATGGATCCCCGCCTTTTCGAGATCCTCATCTCCGCGCGGCAAGCGATGCGCGGACCGACTGGTCTCGTCATCGTCGCGCTGGCCTGCGATTCCACCTGCCAAATCAAGCACATGGAATTCGACCGCAGGATGACGCAGCAGATGGGCGAGGTACCCGAGCCCTTTAGAGTCCTTTAGACGAAAGGAATTCCCACGATGGCTGACGGTCCAGTACTCGCCCTCTTTGCGGAACACCCCCTTTTCTGACGAATGGGAACCGGTCGCCTTAGGGCGCAAACTGGCCGAGGGAGGGGGAAGGTTCCGAGTCTCACGTGGCATCGGGGTTTCCTTAGGCCGTCTGGGTGAATTCGGCCCAATTCCGGGAGAATTTCGGTTACTCCGAGCCTACGCTTGCGACAATCTAGCGCACAACCTCGGTGCTGCCATCTTTCACGGAGCGGTAGACGAAGCTGACCTCTGGCTGAGGCGAACCTGGACGGGAAGGCAGCGCCGTCGCCGGCGCCCGAAGCTTCGCCTCTTTCGATGAAGCTGCATGAAAGCGTGAAGACGCTCTACGCTCTACCTGAGTGCTGAGGGTTTCGGTGTGCTTAATCAGGCTTCGAACGTACGATTTGATATCGCCAGCATTCTGTGCAGATAGCCAGTCGAGGACAACCTGGACTGAGGAATGCAGTTGCCTCCGGGGGCGGTCGCTCGATCTCGCGTTTTAGAGCGTGGGTCTTCAAGCCACTTTAGCTGCTCGCGATACGTCATCGGAGCGCATTGCCGGCCAAGGGCTCGCCAATCGCAGCGTCTAGAATTCGGGTGAGCAAGTCTCCAATGGCGGAAATTGGATCGTTTGACGCTACGGTCATGGATTGAACAGCTCTTGCCGCAGCCGCTTGGCCAGAGCCAGCTCGTCGCGGTAGGCGACGAAGTCCGACCACGGGTAAGGCGCGAGAGTCGAAGCCTGTTGCAAGTCCTGCCAAGAATGAAAGCCGTGGGCGTGGGCAATCTCGGACTCCGCCAGAAATTGATCTCGGGCTTGCGTGCTCAGTCCGCGGCCTCGAGCTACTCGTGCGGCATCGCGGACGGCTCGCCAACGGAAGATCTCCGCGTCGAGCTCGCCGCTTGCCGAGAGCTCCGCCCAGAGCGCCTCGGCAAACGCCTGTTGATCGACAGCGAGTGCCTTCCACGATTCCAGGAGCACCAACGCAAGCGCGGCGGTGCGAACGTTAGCCCGACTCTCCGCGTTACCATTCGACCCGCTTTCGCTATGGCGACGATGGGCGAGCTCCGCCAGTAGCGGCGCAAGGGCGCACTTCTTTTTCAGCCGCTCTGCCAACCCGACCTCGGGGTCCACCGCGGCAATGCGAAGCAGGTGCCGGCTATAGCGACCGCTGATCAGTTGCCAGCGGCTTAGATCGCGCTTCACCTCTTCGCGATCCAAGCCAGCCAAAGCGTCGTAATCGCGTTGCCGGCGTACTTCTGAAGGGATGAATGCCATGCTAAGCCGGCGCGGCCGCTCGGCAAGGACAGGGGCGTCTGCCAGCCAGCGAGCGACTGTGCGCAAGCACCGTGCTGCGTCTTCTCTCTTCAGGTCCAGCGAAGAAACCAGCGTCTGCAACTCACCGTCGGGGTCGAGCACGCCGGCGTTCGACAGGATCACCGGCCAGCACCGCTCAGAAAAATACAAGCGCTGCGCCGAGGCTACGACGCGCTCTGCCGCAGGGAGATCTATGCGACCTTTGCGAAACGCGCGCGACAGCGCGTAACGCACGTTGATGAGAGGAACCGAGCGAGACTGGTAGCCACTACCGTCGGATGAATAGATGAGAATGACCTCGTCATCGGATCCCAGGGCGCCGCGACGGTACAAGCGGTAGATCGTGCCCACACCACGCATGCCCGCTGGCCAGCACTCAGCCGCCCGCAGAGCGCCCATGCTCGAGGCGCCGACGATCAACGCCCCGTCCTCGAGCACGTCGAGGATTTCTCGCGGAGGGACCGCCGGCTCTTGATGAAAAACGCCGTCGATGATCACAAAGACCGAGCCGCCGCCCAAGCGGTCTCGGTACAAATCGCCGCGGCGAATCGGCGCTCTCAAATCACAGCCGGGTAGCGCCGCTTCAGCGTCGGATCTCGGCAGACTTGGGCCCAGATATACGATTGGGGCTATTTGCATGGTCGGCCGTTGGTGCATGGGCTCGTGGCGTGCGCCACACACCGATTGAGTCTCATTAATCTTTGTCAGAGAGTGCGTCACTTTTTGCGAGAATGTCGGAAGCCTCCGCGGTCTCGATGAACAGCTTAGGAATTTGGCCCGAATAACATTTCCGTCGAGAGCATACGCGAAAATCGTTATTATGCCGCGCGAATTGTGACGCAATACTCTAGAGTAGATGCCGCAGGCATCTCCATCCCACTCGACGTTGGTTGACGCCGAACGTCGCCAGCCCCGGCACTCGAACTCGAACGACCGGGATCCCGAGGTCCGGGCGACTAACGTCGGTCACGATTACCTGTTCGACGCCTACCGCGACCAACCGCTTCAACAAGAAACGAAGATCCTCGCGTAGGTCCGCACTCCGAAACGAGGTCACCTCTGAAAGTGGGATTCGACAACCTTCCTGTAGAAGGCGGCGGTGGTAACCGCGCGTGGCCATACGCATCCCGAGGTGGGTAGTGTTGAAGGAGTCACGGGCTGCTTGGATGATACCCAGGCGTGACTGAACCGCTTCCGTGAGCGACCTCAAGAGCGCGAGCTCGGCATCGGGGGCCGTCCCCCAGCCGGCGAAATGCTGCGTGGCCAATCCTGAGGGCGTTGGGTATTTGTAATCACTCACCAGCGTGAGAAAGCTCGCTACGCCGATATCGTTGGTAACCTCTTGAATAACCACATCGAGCGCCTGCGATCGCAATCGCTCGATCCAGCCAGCCGCCGGCAGCGGCAGACTCGCGGGATCCACCGCCGCAAACGACGGTTGAGGGTCGTCTGGATCGCAGAACAGGGACATGAACGCTAGCTGGCTGTCGACGTCTCTTTCGATTACCTCGCCAAGCCCGTGCACTACTGCCTCAAGATAGGTATTCCCCGAAGCGAGGCCATTGGTATCGACGTCTTGGAGGATCCCCTCGAACGGAGGGTTCAACACAAGGTCCGTCGGCATCAGCACGGCTTCCCCGGACAAGAGATCCTGACTCTCGATCCAGGTGAAGGTGCGCTCGGGCGTGTACCTTGTGTCGTCCGGCAGCGTGAAGGCTATCGGGTCAAGCGGCCGGTGGTCCGATGTACGGATCAATTCGGCGAAGCTCGAGTGGACAGTCATAGCGGTCGGCGCCGTCTCCGCCGAGATTCGCTCCACCGCTTCCATCAACGCACTGACGCGCGCGCTGGTGGCATCAATCCCTTTGCCCATGTGCGTCGTGAGGTCCTTAGCCAAGGGTGTGACCACAGTAAACACTGGCAGACGGATCTCATCGAGAGGCGTCAAGTCCGCTATTCTCGTTACCGGAATCCGCGCCAGAAGAGGGACAATACGCCGCTCGGTCTCCTCTGGCGGCGTGATCCGGCTCGCAGGCGGCATGATCTTGGGACTGGGGCCGAACTCCCAGGGAGACCCTGCCTTCTTGTTCAAGCAGTGCGCCATCTCACACTCGCGGCAGAGTTAGCGTTATGGCTCATTCTGTACGAAAGTTGATGGGCTATTCACATGAAGCGCACCAAACTAGAGTATTCAGTTTGCATATTACTCTATTAAATGCTAGCCGGAATTTGACGCGCGTTGATGACGCGCGTTGATGACGCGCGTTGATGACGCGCGTTGATGACGCGCGTTGATGACGCGCGTTGATGACGCGCGTTGATGACGCGCGTTGATGACGCGCGTTGATGACGCGCGTTGATGACGCGCGTTGATGACGCGCGTTGATGAAGCGCGTATGAGCTAGACTCCCGAAATAATAGACAATGCTGTCGCCCATCGAGGAGAAGTAGCATGGCTATCTCAAGAATTGATCAGTTGAAAAACGCGGGGATCATCAAAGACGCTAAGGACGTGCTAAGCGACGCAGCGGAGTTGATAGGAAACCTCACAGATGACGAGTTCCATGCAATCCTGACCGCTCGCGCAAAAATTGATCCCGCTAGCCAGCAAATTTTCGATCAGACGATCATAAAGGCCGGTTTTTAGCCCAAGCGGATTGTGCTAGCTCGCGTGGATCTTCCCAATGGAGTTCAGCAAACAGATTCATCTCAAGCGACGGTTGATGGGCGCGCGACTGCGCGAACTAGCAAGAGACTGTGGGAGTCGCGCGACATTTCCGAGCTATACCCCGTGACTTGATGGGCTATTTACATGAAACCAACCAAACTTGAGCATTTCAGCTTGCATATTACTCTATTAAGTGATAAGCGACAATCAAGCGGATAAGCTAGACATTCTAAATTCTCGACAAAGCTGTCGCCCATCGAGGAGAAGTAGCATGGCTCAGCTCTCAAGAATTCAACAATTGCAAAACGCTGGCATCCTCAAGCCGTCTCCGGTTCAGGCGGTAATGGACTTGATCGATAGTCTCACAGAGTGCGAGTTCCAGACGCTCCTGAGCGTTCATGCAAGACTTTCGGGGACCAACCAGTCGAACTTCGATGCTTTGATCAATGCTATGGGTTTCTAGACTAGGCGACTGGGGGTTTAGACTAGGCATGGTCAGCTGGCAGCGATTTTCCCAATGGAGCTCAGCAAGCAGATTCATCTCAAGCGACGGCTGATGGGTGCGCGACTGCGCGAAGCTAGCAAGAACCTGTGGGAGTCGCGCGACATTTCCGAGCTATACCCCGCCATGCTGTTCAGCATCCACAGCATGGCGCGCGCCAGCGTGCCGCTCATGAATGCCGCTGCCGATCGATTGCGGGCGATGACCGCAGTCGATCCTGTTTCTGTTCCGCTGATCGAGTATTTCGTTCGGCAGATACCTCAGGAGACCGGTCACGACAACTGGTTGCTCGAAGATCTTGAAGCCCTAGGCTGCTCGCGGGCGGAGATACTCGCGCGGATGCCACCTCCGACCGTAGCCGCATTGGTGGGTGCGCAATACTACTGGATCTTCCACCATCATCCGGTCGCCCTGCTGGGCTACATTCTGGTTGTGGAATCAGAGCCCCCTAGCGCGGAGCTAGTAGAGCGCACAGTCGCCGAGACCGGGTTGCCACGCGAGGCGTTTCGAAGCTTCTTCCGGCACGCCGTTCTGGAGCCTGCGCATAATGATGCGCTCGATGCGCTCCTGGATTCGCTGCCGCTGACCCGAGAGCAGCAAGGGCTTATCGGTGTTAGCGTCATCCAGACTTCGAATATGATCGCTCGCGCTGCCGAGGAGATTCTCGAGTTCCACGAGTTGGCGAAGACCGGTTCCTTACCAGTGGCGGTCGTTCGTTCAGGAGATCGATCTGAGAAGGGCTTGGGCCTCTAGCAAGTCGGCGGTAGCAAAGCCTTCGCTGAACTCGCGGTAGCTCGCGTCGAGCAAAGCACGCGCATCGGCGCGCTGCCCGCGTTCATTCATTAGCCGAGCGAGCCGGGTGGCGGCGCGCAGCTGCAGCGATTTGGCCCCTGCGGCTCGAGCCAGATCAAAAGCCTCTTTCAAATGGGTTTCGGCGTCCTCCCGGTACCCCGGTCCTCGCGCAAGCAACGCTTCGCCTGTGAGGCGGTGAAGATCGGCCTCCCACCATTTCTCGTGCGTTCGTTCGATCAGCTCCTTGGCTGTCTCGAGTGACTGCAGGGCGCTATCGAGCTCTCCGCTCTCGATCTGGAGGTCCGCGAGCAATCCCAGATAGAGAGGCAGATACACCCTCCGCCCGCTCTTCATGAGGTGCTGGATTGCCTGCCGGAGCTGCGACATTCCCTCCGCACGCCTACCGATTTTTCCGATAGCCCAGCCCGCGATCGCTTGACCCCAGATCTCATGCAGTCGGAATCCCTGCTCGTGGGACAATGCAAGCAATTCCTTCGTGCATCGCTCGGCCGCGAGGGCATCGCCTTCCATCGCAGCCAGGAGCCCGACTTGAAACAGCGCAAATGTCAAAGTGTTCGCTTGTTTCAGGTGGCGGCCATAGGCAATGGCCGCCTCGCCCGTCGCGACCGCTTGCTCCGGGAATCCGGTAAGCCACTGGTAGCAGACAAGACAACAGTAGCCGGCAACGCGGCCATCGTGTACGTAGCGAAAGCGCAGCGGGCCGTGTTTCTCGGGAACGTATAGTTCGAGCGCTTTGTCGATGTTGGGCCGGACCTCCGCGAGGTCGCCGAGGAGCAAGGCCGTCCAACCAAGCATGCGGTGACCATTCATGATGGCGGCCGTGTCCCCATGCTGCTCGGCCAGACTGAGAAACTGTGTCGCCACCTCACGAGCGGTTTGGAGCTCGCCGCCCGACAGATGATTGATCCATTGCCCAACAAAGACTGGGAACAGTTGCTCGGTCTCACCCAGCACTGCACAGAGCTCACGTGCCCGAGCATAAGTCCTTGCTGATTCCTCGGAGCCCCAGCCCGTCGTCGCCATCAGGGGACCGCTCAACGCTTGTTGTAAAGCAAGTTCCCGCCGCGAGCGCTCGGTTGATTCGGGCAGCGTCTCGCATAGTCTCAGCCCATTTCTCAGATGCCCGATCGCTTCCTGGTTGGCCGAGCGTTCGGCGGCTCGGCGGCCAGCCCGCAACCAGTACTCGATGCCATCGAGCGCTCGGCCTGCTTCGGTATAGTGGCGTGCCAACAACTCCGGGTCCAGCGCAGCGGTATCGGGAAATTGAGCCTTGAGGGCGTCGGCGATGCGACTGTGTAGCTGGCGGCGTGTTGTCCGCAGGAGTGAGGCATAGGCTGCGTCCCGGACCAGAGCGTGCTTGAACATGTATTCGGTGTCGCCCAACGCCGGCTGCTCGTAAATGAACTCGCCCAATTGCAGGTCATTGAGCAGGCGGTTGATTTCGTCGTCGGATTTCGTGACCACCGCACGAATCAATGACAGTGGAAATTCACGCCCGATGACGGCCAGCGTCTGCAGCAGCTCCTTGGCATCGAACGGCAACCGATCGATGCGCGATGCGAGAATTGCTTGTACCGTCGGCGGAATCTTCAATTCGGCCAGCGGCTTGGTGAGCTTCACCGTGCCGTTGCGCACCAGCGCACCCCCATCGAGCAGCACCTGCACCGTCTCTTCCATGAAAAACGGCGTGCCCTCGGTCTTCTCGATTATGAGGCGCTTGAGTGGTGCCAGATCATTGCCGTCGCCCAGGAGCGAGGTCAGCAGCTCCTCGGCGCTCCCGCGCCCGAGCGGGTCAAGCCTGAGCTGCGTGTAGTAGGTGCGGCTGCCCCACTGATGCTGGTACTCGGGACGATAGCTAACTAGCAGCAGGATCCGCGCGGTGCCGATCGAATCCACCAGCACATTGAGCAAGGCCTGGGTCTCGCCATCGATCCACTGCAGGTCCTCGAAAGTCACCAGGAGCGGTTGATTGAGCGATTCGCGCAAAAGAATACGTTTGATCGCCTCGTGCATGCGCCGACGCAGCACCTGCGCGTCCATCTGGGTTAGCGCGTCGTCGGCCTCCTTCAGCCCGAGCAGCGCGAACAGGTATGGCACCGTGTCCTCCAGAGCTCGATCCAAAGTTAGGACCCTGCCACGAATCTTTTCTCGCCGCTTGTGCGCATCATCTTCGTCAGATATTGCGAAGTAGGAATTCAGCAGCTCGAGCACCGGCAGATAGGCGGTCGCCTTGCCGTGCGAGACCGAGAACGCCTCCAATACCATCCAGCCGGACCGATTCTTGACCTTGAACTCGAAGAACAGGCGCGACTTGCCGACTCCAGGCTCCGCAATCGCTGCGACGATCTGCCCGTGCCCGTGCTGCGCCAGGTCCTCCGCATGCCGAAGCGCCTCCATCTCGCGCTCGCGCCCGACGAACTTGGTCAGTCCGCGCCCTACCGCGCGTTGCAACCGCGTGCGTAGCGGCCCCAGCCCGGTCACCTCGTACACGTTGACCGCCTCGCTGACCCCCTTGACCCTAATCGGGCCGAGCGGCTTGAAAGTGAAGTACCCTTCGCAAAGTTTGCGCGTCGCATCGGCTATAGCGATCGAGCCGGTGGGTGCCAGCGCCTGCATTCGTGCCGCGAGGCTGGTCGAATGCCCGATAGGTGTGTATTCCGCATGGCCCTCGCCAGTCGCAATCGAACGGACCACCACTTCGCCGGTGTTTACCCCGATACGGGCTTCGATCGGCAAGTTGCCGGCCTCGCGCAGCTTCGTCGAGTAGCGGCGCATCTCGTCCAGCATTCGAAGCGCCGCGTAAAGCGCGCACTGCGGATGGTCCTCGTGCGCTGCTGGCGCTCCGAAGAGGGCGAAGATCCCGTCTCCGGTGGATTGCGCTACATAGCCGCCATAATGATGGACTGCATCCATCATCAGCTTCAGCGCCGGATCGACGATAGCGCGCGCCTCTTCGGGGTCGAGGTTCTCGATCAACTCCATTGAGCCCTTGATGTCTGCGAACAGCGCCGTGACGGTCTTGCGCTCCCCCTCGGTGGAAGCCAAAGCCTCCGGCTGTTCCGGCGTGACACGAATATTGGGAGCCGTCGATGCTGCTTGAGGTGAACTGACAGGGGCAGATGCCGTGTTACCAGCGAGCGCAGCGCCACAGTCCTCACAAAACGCCGATGTTGGGGCATTTTCCGCGCTACACTTCGGACAGCGACGGGAGAGCGGACTGCCACACGCGGCGCAGAACTTCCTGCGCGTCGTGCTTTCGGTCCCGCACTTGGTGCAACGCATGCGCCTTATCTAAAAGTCAGACACGGACACCATCTTGTATCATCCTGAGATTCCTCAAAAAATACCCGGCGCGCGAATTATTGATCCATCATTGCGCTTGAGGGTGCACGGCAGATCAGGTGTCTGTCATTGCTCATTCTCGAAGGTGTCCGCTTATCTCCCTAGCAACCCGCGAAATTTCCTCTCAGGTTCCAGTGCTGCTGGCTAATGGCACGGTGATACCTGACTCGACCGCTATCTTGAATTGGCTCGAGGAGGACCAGCCGGATCCGACTCTCACGCGGGTGTCTGCTAAAAAGAAAAAGATGAAAAGATATGGCCTCCGCTAACGATCGTTAGCAGCTTCGACGAAGATGCTAAGCAGGCGCAGCAGTCCGCCGGAAAAAATCCTTTAAGTGACTGGATATGTTTGTGGGCATCGCAGTTGCGTTCACCCTTGTTGAGGCGACTCCAAGGGGCAACAAAATGTGGTCACCATTGACCTCAATTTGCGGTTCAGCTATGGCGCTCATTCCCAGTTTGCTTTGGAACCTGTCAGCGCGGGGTTTCAGGATGGCCAACAGCTGTGAGGAACTGCTCGATCTCTTCGAGGAGAGGTACGGCATGCACGGCATGCCTCAAGAGCGGGATGCTCGGGAAGAAAGCACTGGCGTCGAGGACGGTGATGCCGTCGGATGCGTCGGGAAACTGCGTCCATCTGATGGGCGCGCGGGGCACAAGGCGGTCGGCGAAACCCGACTATAGTAAAATGGATGTCGCTTATCGAATGAGATTCGCTGTTCGAGTTGCCCACCGTAATAGGGACACCGCACATCAGGAGCGCGAGCCGCGCGACGCGGCTCAAGATGGCCGAAGTTGCGGTGGACAATCTGTTGGAAGCATCCAAGGGACGGCGCCGCGATATCGCGCCAAACCGACAATGCGAATACGGTGACGCGCCGCCGATCCGGTAACCTGACCGATCTACTTGATCAGTAGCGGTCGTCCGCGGGCGCCGGCAAATGGCGCGCTCGCGGAGCCGGTGCTGTTGAAGGCCTCCTGGTCGATGAAGGTGGCCGAAATCGTGCCGCCACTCTCCGAGTTGATCCATATCGCGGCGAACGCCGTTATCTGGACCTGGCTTTTTCCATTCGGGCTGCCCCAGACGACCATCGGAATAATGACCGCGCGCGGATCGTTGGGGCTATGGTTGGCGGCGGTCCCGCTGGGAAACTCGCTCGCCGCCTGCGACATTCGATCGCTGAAGCCCTGGTTGACGGGGCCGACTGACTTTCCAGGCTCGGTGTCAACCCATTGGCCAATAGCAAGTGGGCCCTGATACCCGTCGCCGATGTTGGTGCGCTCGTTTGCGCCGCCGTTGCCGCCTAGCGCCAACGAGCCCCAGTTACCAGGACCCACCGTGTCCTTGCGGAGCGCAAGCGTCTCGCCCGAAACATAAGTCGTCGTAGAGTCCAGACCGATGGGAAGCACGTCACATTGACCAATCGCGCTGCAAATGTTTCCCGGGGTGACGGTAGGCTGGCTGCCGGGAGCAGGCGTAGCGATTGCGCTGGAGCAGTTCACGCAGCCGGGCGCTAACGGCATCTGGGCGGTCGCCGTAGCGGCCACGGTGCCATTCGACAGTCCGATCAATTTGAAAAAGGCGTAGGGCACCGTGCGCCTGGCGGTCACCGTGATGGTCGTATAGGGAGACGGAACGTAAGCCTGGTTGCCGCTCCCATCAGTGACCAATTCGCTGCTCTTTATGCCGTTGTTTTCTGCGTAGGTAACTGCGGCGCTAATTGCCTGGGGCACTACGGATGAGTCGCTTTCAAGGTAGCCGGCTCCCGCCAGAGCGGCCGCATCGACCGCCTTTTGGAGGATGACCCAGTTGAAATAAAGGAGGGCCATATCGGCGCCGAGCCCAATCGCGCCGAGCACGACCGTCATAATCAGGATCAAAGCAACCGCGACTTGACCCTTGCCGCCGTTACATTGGACTTTCAAGGCATGTGTCCTCTGCATACAAAAGTGTCCCCGGTGAAGCTCACACGCCTTGTTGCATCTTACGTGCCGTGAAGGTGATGAATTAATTCAATTGAGTTCTATAAACTCTGAAAGGATTGCAACGCATAAACGCGCAGCAAGTTGCATGAATGCAACGCAATGAAACACGTTTTAATTGGACATAAACCATGACCTCGCGGCGGTCGTTCTAATTTGCCGATTACGCCCAGCATAAAAATTTAAGGATGCAACTGGCTGAGGAAAAGGTACCCTGGGGAACAACGCGACCGGTTGGTTCTAAGCTCCAGTATCCCGTTGCTCTCCGCGACGTAAGCAGCGCGTAATGGACAAGGGCACCAATGCCCAGCAATAGCCGCGCGCTCCGAAACGCTATGGGGAGGGCTAGGGAGAGTCTCGAAAGATCCCGTCGGAAGCGGCCGGGTCTTCCCTCTTTAGGCTGGCGCGCGCAGTACGCGGACCAGATCACTCGAGAGCTGGTCTACGCGTCTGCTATGCCGAGCATTTCCAGCCAAAAAGCGTGCTCCTCGGCTGCGTGTCGGACAAGGTCCGCGCTTTCGACATCCCGCTGCGGCCGATTCCCCTCAGCTAGATCGAGTAGATGCGCGCACACGGAGCAGAGTACATACATACGAACGCGTAGCGCTTGAGCCTGAGCGTCTCCGCTCATAGTTGCCCCGACTCCATTTGGTTGGCTTATTGCCGTAAAAGCGCACTTTAGCACGCGTTAGCCTGAAAGCGAAGAGAAGCGAAACCCTTCCGCGAACGCTTCGTGAGAGGATGCGGAAGCCATGCGGCGTGTGACGCCGAACCTGGGGCAGCTGTGGAGCGAGCAAGGTTAACCGATTCGAGCGCCCGACGGAGTTTTCAATATCACTTAAAGCTGACAACGGCCGGCTCGCCGCTCATGCGACGGCCCCTTCGAGGCGTAGCCTTCGTATACATGCTCCGCACAGCGCCCAGGCCTCCTTGTCCTCTTCGATCACGAGGATCCCGGCAATCAGCGCCTCGATGTCTCTGCAGCCATTGCAAACTAAGAGGGCCCCGCTGGAGCCGACTTCGTGGCAGATAGCGGCCACGACTACAGTGTCACCGATCAAACCCACATCGACCAGATCGTTCTTCATCTAGAAGCTCCTATCGGTCACAAGGAGTTCGGGCCTTTTGTGTAGGAAGCACTCCGGCGAAGCCGCTAACCTTGAGTTAGCAGACGCTAACTGGCTGTCAGGATGAGCGGAGATAAGAGCCATTAACTATTTATATCACCTTGTGACGTCACCGCCAGTGATGGAGTTGAAGCATGCAGGGTTGTTCAATCCTGGGGTAAACTCACCCAAACACGTCCGGCAGAGAGACCCACTTGCCGGAGAAGTCGAATGGCCGATCCCTGCACCCTCAACTTCGAGTTAGCTCTGCTGACAGATGGTTAGGAGAGGCAACTTAACGACGTCAAATGAGGTTATGGACAGCTTTTTGACCTTTATCCAAACTTTTACGGCTTTCTGACTTGCGCTCTCGCGTGCTGCGGTCGCACTCTAAGGACTCGTTAATGGCGCGTATTTAACTATATTGTTGCCTTAGGTAGGTGATTATAGTGTAACAATGGTCGTAAAGATTATACGGATAACTTTCCTCGCGCCTTTGTCTTTATTCCGTTCTGTTGGCACCGAATCTTAGCTAATTGCATTAGCATTTGCTTCTGCCATCGCTTTGAGCTTTCATGACGTTGCAGTTGGGAGGCGAAGGATGCTGCGGTTTCGCGCATCCAGGAGTTCCGAACGCTAACTCCCGGAGTTAGGCATGCTTGAGAATTCTCCTTGTGGAGAGTGCGATGCCAGACGACGAGCCGGACATAAAAAAGATGCTTAACCGCGCCGCTAACGCCCTGGAGCACATCGCATGTTCCCTTGTGGCGATCGAGATGATTCAGGCTGGGCAAGACGGTGGCGTCTACGACGACACCCTTCACGCGCACCGGCGGTTCCAGCACGAGAATTGCTCGGCCTGCGGCACGACAGAACAAAACACGCCGGAAGCACCGCCAAAAATACGAACGGGCGCGTCTGAGGGCCCACTAGCCAACGTCGGAGGCCGAAAGTCGTAAATGTTGTCGCGTTCCTAGAGTTTCTCGGCTGTTCCAATAAGCAAGGGCTTTGGGGGAGCAGGCCAAATCAGCCTGTCAGCAGGCGACTAAAGGTGAACATCGATGACAATGCGTATGCCGGATAACACTGCAGTGTTTATCGCAGCAAAGTACATCAGTTAGAAAGACAAGAGGCCCTCCCTGAGTATACATAGGAGATCAACATTCCAAGGCGTCAATTCCGCGGTTGCGTGTACGCGACGGCGCCACGGGCTGACAACGCCCCAATTGGGCACTGCCGCCTGCCTGTCCGCGGACTCACGTACAAGCTGAGCTTCCAGCTAAGAGATTCCCCGAAACTCACCTTTTCCACAATGTGTATTTAAGGCGGAAACGAAACAAAGCTGTGATCCTGCCGCCTCCTGCAGAACACCCCAATAGGTTCTAGTCAAATGGGCAGCATCGCGGTACCCTGGCTTTGAAAGCAGTAGTGCGTGGAGTTGAGGTAAACGATAGAAAGGGACGCTTGGATATAAGTGATGTTCAATGTGATAGTTGACGTTTTTGGGCGCTATGAATACTCGCTCAATCAAGGAAGCGCAAGTGGTCCGAGTAGCCGCATTCTCATTGTGATGATTTATGGCTGAATGTTCGGCGATACTGCGCAAGCGAAAAATAAACATCAACCACGTGAACATAGGTACACACCAATACAGAATAAACAGTCCTACCGCGTTCGCCCAAATTAGTATCGATCCAATTGCGAAGTAAAACCCATACCGTGAATATGTGAATCCTTTGCCGACACTCGTGTCTCCAGCCGAAACAGAACGGACGGTTTTAAGAAACACTATAGCGCCCAGACCTGACAAATCCCGAACTAGTAAGCACAGAAGATAATTCCAGCCCTTTGGAAACAACCAGTCGGGATTTTCTTGTTTACGAGCCCAGTCAGGGTCTTTGTCCGTATTCAAATAAAGATGATGAGCAAAGTGGTTTCGACGGTAAGCCCGTGCCGAAATCAAATTCGGCCACGCCAAAAGGATTTCAGTCACCCAATCGTTGAGCCATCTATTCCGAAACAGTCGGTAGTGAACGCCGTCGTGCATTAGAATCAGAAGAGCATGTTGCCTGGCCCCGACGAATGCGACAGCGAGCAAGTAAAAAAGCGGACTACGGACCCTGTGGCAGATGTATATCGTGCTCAGAATCATTCCCCATTCAGCAGCAATGTGGAGGCAGCTCAGTGATGATCTAACCTTGGACAATTCAACTATTTCTTGCTTGCTTAGGTTGAAGGATACTCCGGCCGCGTTGGGGAACGCTCCGTTTTGAGCTTGGCCGCCATCTATTATTTCGCTGTTCATCTTTTTCCCTCATAACGATGTGATCGGTTTAAATAGTTAGTATCAACGCGAACAAGGGTTGTCTGAGGGCGCCGAGATCGGCCGAAGCAGTTAAGCCTCTTCGACAACTAGGCGCTGCAGTATTGTGCTGGCATTGCTCCCGCCATCTGATGCGAAAGGCACGGCAGATTGTTGAGATTGAGGAAATGTGGGTTGCTGGAGATACGGACGTAGCCGTGCAGAATTCGAGAACCGCACTATACGGTGATCGTCTAGCGTCTTGACGCTCAGCGCTGAAACGCCTGTAGTTAATTTTTGCAATGCTCTGCCTTCCAAAATCACAGGCTGCACGAGCGGTTTGGTCCCGTCGAGCGTTTCTACGAATGGGTATTCGACCGGCTTCCCCGCCTTGACGAACCCCATCGCAGAATAGAATCCCATATGGTCCGACGATCCAACGGCCAGGTAGGCGAGAACCGCGCAGGCTTGGAGGCGTACAACCTGAATTGCAGCGCCATGCCAAGCGCGCATCCCTGCTCCTTTGGAAAGCGACCAATGATCGCTGCACTCGAGGACCGATTGAGGCGGCAGATGGCCGAGGTCGGGTTCCGAGCAACTTTGCGGAAATACCTGAAGATTATGCAGTGCGATTCCGGCAACCATTTTTTCGGCGGAGTCGCTTTCGTTTTCGAATAACGCGTACAGATTCGCCGATGCCAGACGAGCTCTATTGTCGAACCGCATTCCAAATACTTCTCTGAAGATGCCACCGTGCTTGGCACGCGCCTCCGTTACGCGTTGTCCAAAGAGTTCGAGCTCAGATTTCGTAGTCAAAAGGCGCATTTCCATCGCAACACCTCTATTGGTAAGAATAAATTGGTTGAAAAAGACCGACGGGACCTGCCGGCGGAGGCAACGGTGGGGCACGCGCGGAGGCAAACCCCGATTTCCGGGCAGAAAAGCGTTCACTGAGGTCGAAATCTGAGAGCACGCCAGAGTCGGCCTTGTTACGGCCACAGCTGGTGGGTCGACTAGGCGCTAATCGATAAGGCGGAGGGCATGTGCGCCGACGATCACGGGCGCACATCGGCCCTGCCCCTAGCTAAGACATGCTTCATAAGCCCGGCTCAGCCTGTTGACAGATCGTCAACTTTTGCTGACTATTAGGCCGACATGTTTAAAGAAATGGCAAGCCTTTACCTTGTCATGGCCAGCCGAGATATCGGAGTCGCGGCGAAGTCACGTCGAATTTTCGACCCAACGTGATCCTATGGGTGTTAAGCCACGCCTCTCAGCTCTGGACGGTTTGATCGTTGACATATTGGCGTCGACGGGTCCGGTCGAGCACGAGCAGTCACTTATCTTCACAGGCGCCGTTGAGGAGATCCGGTTTTTGTCGAAGCACGACTACGGTTCTTCCCTTAAAATGCTTTTCGGCCGCTGCGAGATTCAGGGCATAATTGCAGAAGGACGGCGATGGGTATGGCCCCACCTGAATCGCCGGTCATTCAGGATTGGTCCTCCTCGGGAATTCATAACCCGGTGGGCTCGCTTAGGCGTTGACTTTCGATTGGCTCACATCTCATCGCCGCAAGGGCTTGCACTCATGGGCTTTTATGTAAAAAAAGCCCCTGCTTCCAAACGTCCCCTCATTTGCGTCAACACCGCCCACCATCCGGTAGCGATGGGCCTCGCGTTCTCTCATGAAATGGGCCATCATCTGACCGCCGAAATTTTTGATTCGTACAAAGAGCCAGGTCGGTTTCTGCTTTACACCGGCTATGCCGAACATCTCGCTGACCCAGTGGAGCTCGCAGCTGACATCTTAGTAAGCGTGGGGACCTTCCCCGCGGAGATGGCTCAAGCCTTTTTTGATACCTCTGAGAAAAGCAGGTTGAAAGGCGCTTACCCAAGATCTAGAGGACCACTGTCATCAAAAATCATCGATTATTTCCGCCATGAATATGGGCTCGCTTTTGAATCTGGCTTATCCGCTGAAAAGCGACTCCAATACCTAGCTGCCGTTGTTCACTACACTCAGTTAAGGCGAGCCTTGTTCAACGAATACAACTTATGAAGTCACCTAAGACACTGGGCGAGATAGTGAAGCACCGACGTCAGGCGCGAGGTCTGACGCAGCGCCAATTGGCCGAGATGCTCGGGGTAAAAGGAAGTCACGTCGCTTATCTTGAGAGTGGACGTCGTAAACCATCCTTTGCGCTGATCAAACATCTCGCTGATGTATTGGAATTGGATCCGCAGCATCTATTTCTCCTCGCGCATCCCGAGGCAAAATCGCTGTTGGGGAGCAGCGCTGACCTGGTTCCCCTGGAAGATCCGGCTAAAGCGTGGCAACGATTCGTAAGCTCCAAGACTCTGCGTGCCAGGTACCATATCACGGCGCGCGAGATTCAGGCTTTGAAGCACCTTAGCCTGCTCGGATACGTTCTCACCGAGCGCGAGTTCTTGGCCGTTCTGACGCTGATCCGACAGCCTGAGGACAATTAAACTCAGCTACTGGCCGATTGGTCTATTTACGTTCTACATTCGCCTTGTGGTTGAGTTCGCCGCTGCGAGCGAATCTTGACCCGGATTTGACTAAAAGTGGAGTTCTGATAACTTCTTGTTGAGTTGACGACTGGGAGCCAAGCCGAACTCTTTTTGGTCACCGTTTGGGATTATTCGCAGGGTGCAATGACCAACCATTTATCCGCACAGTTTTGCACAGGAATGGTTAGGAGCGGGGGGCGGCCATGCCAACTGAAACGCTCGATCCACGAAGACAACAAAACGTTATGACTGACAAGATAGACAATGCTCTGGAGACACGAACGGCTAAGGTGATGACGTTGGAGGAGGTATCGCGCTATTTGCATGTACATCCGTCCACCGTTTATCGGCTGCTCAAACGCCGAGAGATCCCGGCGTTCCGCATTGGCAGCGATTGGCGGTTCAACATAGAGACGATCGATACCTGGCGATCGAAACTGGAAACCAGTCGCTAAGACTCCGATTCCCAACCGGTGGCGGTGCTGAGAGGACGATCGAAGAGCACCAGATTTCGTGACGCTGCTAGGTGGCCCATTGGCAACCCAGTGGACGCGAAGTTCTTCATCAAATCGTGCCATCAACGCGGCATCCGTGTTGTGCTCGATGTCGTGATAAACATGTTTGCGCCAAAGTTTCCTCTCGCCCTGCTTGCACCGAGTCGTTCTACGAGCGGGGATCGGCAGGCCGCGAAGATCGGAGGCAGGCCTTGGCGTCTTTCAGATCGGCCGTGTCGAAGCCTTCGGTGAACCAGCCGTAGATTTCGGCGAGCATCGTGCGAGCTTCGTCGCGGCGGCCCTGGTCTTTGAGCAGCCGCGCGAGACTTGTCGTCGCGCGCAACTCCTCTGGTCTCGCACTTTGTCGCCGCGCGATTTCGATCGCTGTGCGGAAACACTGCTCCGCTTTGGCAGGTGACCGCCAGTGTGCCGACAGGCTCGGGTATCCGAATGCTTCGGTGAGCGCCATCGCCTCTTCGGCGTGCTTTTGCGCCGCTCTGCCGTCCCCACGGACCAAGATGTGTATGGCCGCAAAGCAGGAAGCCTGAGCCAAAACTTGGGCCTCGGGATAGCCGAAGAATGCCATCACGCCGTCGCCGAGGTACTGAGCGACATGCCCGCCAAAGCGCTCGATCGCCTGCGCTGCGGCATGATGGTACCCGGCAACGACCTCCCGCCACTCCTCGGGATCGAGATGGCTAGCCATATCCGTCGAGCCGACCAGGTCGCAGAAAAAGCACCGTCAGATGGCGCCGCTCGCCGGTTACGCTATCACGAGGTTCAGTCCACGCACTATTCGGACCGGCAGAGTCGAGTGGCGCCGCACATTGTGCGCAGAACCTGGCTTCGAGTGGGTTTTCGGCAGCGCACTTTCGACATCGGTGCTCGAACGGAGCTGCGCACTGGATGCAGAACTTCGCACCCTGAGGATTTTCCGCCGAGCAATTCTTGCAGACCATCGACTTACAAGTAGACCGATCGGTTAGGGCTTCTTGTATCACTCGGTCTTGGGAGCGGATAGCGGTCCAGTCAAGGGCCTCGGCGCGATACGTGCAGCTTCATACAATCGTTTGACAATCACAAAGAATGCATTCTTTAGGTTGTGTCACACACAACGCTATCAACTTTTGTTGTCGGGTGAGATGGTCCGATCCTTCGCCACCCACAATGGACGGTAGCAGCTTGCTACAAGTGTAATATGAGCGTATAGCGTCTAAAGCGTAGAGTATCGCTCTGCCCCTAGCCTCAACGAGGCGTCCGATCTCCTAGTACTCATACCTGAAGTCTACGCGCGAATTTGGCAAAGCCGGGAAACCGATATGGCATAGGTGTATTCCCATCAATACCTCGTTTGAACTGAATACAGCGTGACATGAACACTTAGTCTTGATGTCTATTTTACGTGTCAACCAGGACGAGCATTTCGCGCTTGACGCCAAGGCGATGAATCTTTCGAGTGATAGCACTCGCGACAGGATGATCTATGAACTTGGCAACATGTTCACGGCCCATCTTGGACTTGAGGAGCTCATCCCGTTAGTCGTTTCCAAGTGCCGCGAAGTGTTGGACGCGGGCGGAGTTTCCGTGCTGCTGCTCGATGAAGAACGCAACGAGCTCTACTTCCCCTATGTCTCGGAAGAGGAACCCGAAGTCGCCCGGCGATTGGTCGGGGTAAGAATTCCGGCCGATGCGGGCCTTGCGGGCACGGTATTGCGAACTGGCCGAGCCGAGAGAGTGGACGCCGCGCAGTCCGATTGCCGTTTTTATCCAGGCGTCGATCGGGAAACTGGAGTTACTACGAGGTCGCTACTCGCAGCTCCATTGTTGAATGGCGAAGCGAGTTTGGGCGTTATTGAAGCGGTCAACCCTCGTGGAAGAGACGCTTTTAACAACACCGACCTCGCGCTTCTTGAGGGATTGGCACTCAGTATCGGAGTTGCAATCCAAAACGCTCGTCGGTTCGGCGAAGTAAAAGCTTCGGCAGAGCGGCTCCGGGTTCAGATTGGCGCACTACGTCGCGACCTGGCGCGCCAAGATCGCTTCGCAGAGATCATCGCAGTTAGTCCTGCTATGGCTGAGGTTTTCCGCCTGATGGAGGGGGCCGCCTGTTCCTCAATTCCAGTTTTGATCGAAGGCGAGACTGGTACCGGCAAGGAGCTGGTCGCTCGCGGCATCCATCGCGCCAGCGCGCGCGCTGATGCGCCCTTCGTCGCCCTAAATTGCGCAGCTCTACCGGAAGCACTGCTCGAGAGCGAACTCTTCGGACATCGTCGCGGCGCATTCACAGGCGCGACTGACGACCGACCAGGCTTGTTCAGAGCCGCAAACGGCGGTGTCATATTGCTTGACGAGATTGGCGAGATGCCGCTCGCCATGCAGGCCAAGCTGCTTCGCGTTCTCCAAGAGAATGAAGTGACATCGGTGGGCGATACGAGATCCACTAAAATAGACGTAAGAGTGATCTCCGTGACTAATCGAGATCTTAAGGCGGCGCAGGCCGCTCGCGCCTTTCGGCAAGATCTTTACTATAGGTTAGCGGCTTTCCCAATTCGGCTTCCCCCTTTGCGTGAGCGAAGGGAGGATATTCCCTTTCTCGCCGCGCGGTTTCTCGAGCTAGCCTGTGAGCGCCATCGCAAGAGCGTTCGCTGCTTCGATGCGTCGGCAATCGACATGCTCTCGCACGCCGATTGGGTTGGAAATGTGCGCGAACTGCAAAACGAAATCGAGCGCGTGGTGGCGCTGGCCGCGGATGGTGAAACGATAACCGTTCATCAGCTTTCTCCAGGGCTTAGGCCGGCAGAGGTCTACGGCGGCGCCACCGCAGCCAAATCCGACGCCGCACCTAGCCAGAGCGAAGAGAACCAAGCATCAGCGTTGACCGGCCAGCCTTCTTCGGAAAACAACACACCCGCGGCAACCTCTTTGCAGCACGCGCGAGCAGCCTTTGAGGCGCGGTTCATTTCGCAGATCCTTGGCGAACATGCAGGTAACGTCTCGCACGCAGCGGTCGCTCTCGGCGTTTCTCGCGTCGCTCTTCAAAAGAAGATGAAAAGATACAGACTGCGCTAAGTATTGTTTGAACCTTCAGCGCAAGCTGCTAAGCGAACGCAGCGTTACTGAAAAAACTCCGTGAATATCCTAGCGGCTCCTTGAAGACTTTTGTACTATTGAAGCCTTGGAGCGGCTTGGCAGATAGTATGTGAACATAACTAGTTACCGGGCCCGCACAGTGCGAGGCCGGCTCCAACGAGCACTGGATGCCCTGTCGTCTTAGGAGATAAGACGCCGCGAGAGATGCAGATTAGGGTCTTCGACCGAGCCAAACCCCTAAGATCTGCCACATTCAGATCCTTTCGGGACTAATCAGGTGGACGCTTTCCGCTTTCCGTGAGAACGGCCGGTTATCGCCCAGAAACCTGCTTCCGGGAGCGCTTTAGATCTAACGTCTCGACGATGCTATCGATATCTTCCAGACCGATCGGCTTCGACAGAATCGCAGATACTCTGCTGTCGGGGGGAAAGGCGGGTCGCGCCTGGGCATCCCATCCGGTGATGATGAAAAACTCAGGAGTGGAAGCGAGTTCAGATGACTGACGAGCTACGTCCCACCCGCTGGGGCCAGGCATATTCGAATCGCATAGAACCACATCGTAATCCGATCGCAGACGAAGCTTTTCGAGCGCCTCAGATCCCGACCTGGCGGTGTCGACCGAATGGCCGCTCGAGATTAGCACTTCCCTAAGTGCATCAAGGTTCTCGGCGTCATCGTCGACTATAAGAAATAGGTGGCGATAGGAACATGTCGCATGTTCATGCGCTTGGATCCCGGAGTTCAAAGGCCTGGCGATAGGAAACTTTAATGTGAACACGGCTCCATCACCCGCCGGATGGTTGCTCGCGGCTATGCTACCGCCAATCGTCTCCATCACCTTGCGCGCGAGCGACAAACCCAAGCCGGTTCCGCGCGGTCCCTTGGTGGTAAAGAATGGCTCAAAAATTCTCTCTAGGTCCTGGGGCGCGATACCGGTCCCCTGGTCACAAATCCTCACTGTTACGGTATCCCGTTCGACCTCTGAGTCGATGCGGATGGTACCGCCTTGCGGCATCGCATCGCTCGCGTTTAAGAGAAGATTCAGAAAGACCTGCCTTAACTCGGAAGCCGGTCCCCTCACCTGAGGTAGGCCCGGCTGCAGGCACGATGCGATCCGAATGGCCTTGCCGTTAATTAAGTATCTTCCCTCTATGCTAGTGGTGGTCAGATCAATTGCCTGGCCTACAATTTCCGCGAGCTGCACCACTTCGCTGCGGCCGGCAACCCGTCGCATGCCCAATTCCCGCACGCGCGCGACTGTTTGGGCGGCGTCCTCTATGGCACGACTAATCGCTTCGAGGCGAACGCCATGTTTGGCGACTACCTCCTCATCTTGGACGACTAGTGCAAACCTTAGTTGAATGACATTCAATGTGTTATTCAGGTCATGCGCAATTCCCGCGGCGAGTTGCCCAGCGATCCGCATTCGCTCTTGCGCAACTAGCATTTCGCGGCTTTTGAGCAAATTTTCCTCCGCTCGACGCTTCGCACGCCGTTGCCGCCGTTCCAGCGCTGTTGAAAACAGACCGATAGCGGCTCCTATTAAGACGCCCAACCACTGATACCAATCGACTCGCGCGGGAAGAATTCGACTGACGACAGCAAAAGACGAAATTGCGATAAGCGACAGCAAGCCCTGGATTTTCTCGCCCCAACACAGAAAAGGACCGGTACCTGCCAGGAACAGAATCAGAGCAAGCGCCAGTGGCTCGTTTTCCCCAGTCTTTACGGCAATGCACGCCGAACTGACTATCATCAAGGAACTGAATGAGAATGCGACCGTTTTCCAGTGACGACGCATCCATGGACCGACTCGCGCGACCATGAATACAGCCAGCAGGAACAGAGCGATATTGACGGAATGAAAAATCAGAACGGACGGATCAGAAAGTGATAGAAAGCGGCGATCCAGAACGAGGAATGCAGTCTCGTAAACAAGAGTGAGCAGAGATCCGGCGCCAACCAGCCGGGCAGCCCACTTTGCCTCGTTCTGGCGCTCGATATTTTCACTGAGCTCGGAATCGTCGCTGAGCTCAGAAAGATTCTCGGGCCGGGTGTTCTCGTAAGATTCGTCACTTTGGCGCAGGATTGTGCTCCTCGCCGCGCCTGGTGATGCGTCCATTTATCCCCCCCGATCAAGCTGCTCACAAACACCGGCAGGCGCTTTCGAATCGAAGCTCCTGGCGCCGAAAGCAGGCATCCTGCTGCTGATCGGGATTCTTTTCTAAGGTCCCGATCGATCTCCTCATTACATCCGGAGCGTTGCTTGTCAAGCTCACTTAACGACTAAAAAAGCAAAGTAGCGACTCATGGCGACGGTATGAGGCGGGCGCGGTGAGCAGGTACGAGCCGACCATTGTGCGTGAGACGGCGCCGGGATCAGCGTCAAATGGAGTCAATTCGGCAAAATTAGCTGAATACAATCAGTGCCAGCTTTGAATACGCGCGGACTATGCCGGCGCCACTGGTTGGATCAGCCCGCGACCAAAGACGTGCCTTTGCTCTTAGGGGAAGGAGATACACAAACCGTCAGCTGTGCGAAAGCTTCTCAATATGTTCACGTAGCCTCATCGCCTGGTCAACGATGTGCCTGCGTGCCTGCTCTGCGGACTCGAGTTCTCTGGCGGCGTTTTCGACGGCCTCGTGACGATGTGAACTCGATAGTTCGATTTGCCGATCGATTTCACGCCGCATGCTTTCCAATTCTGTCAATTCTTCCTTCAGACCGGATACAAGGGTGGGATCTTCTGGGCTGTGCATGAGGTCCTCGATGTGATCACGCAGCTCCTTGATTTCCGCCATCAATCGCTGACTCTCTTTGATAGCCTCGGCTCGCCGAACTGTTTCGGTCGCTTCGGCCAGCCTGGCGCGCTCCAGAGCTGCCCTAAGTTCGGCGCTATGCACCGTATGCGTCGAACTGATTCCGCTCAGCTTTCGCATCCTCTCTTGAAGTGCCTTCAAAAGGGTTTCGCTGATCATAAGGCTCTCCATGGTGCGTTCACGGGTGGCAGCGGCACACAGCGATCACGCACGCGCGGAGCGGCCCATCTGCTTCGGCCCTTTCAACTTTGCCCGCAGTTCCGAAGTGGCAATCGCCGGAAGCGTCACCACGTTGACTGTACCGCGCGAGCCCAGGTCGACTGATAGATGAGCAACGGTCTCGTTGTCGGCGGCCTCGACGATAGTAATAAAGTCGTAGCTGCCTAACACTGCATATTGGGCGACTACCCGGCAGCCGAAGTCGGTGATTTCTTGGTTTACCTGCTCCATGCGATCCGGATCACTGTGTAGTGTGCGGCGTCCCTCGGGTGTCAATGTGCTGAGCAAAATATAGGTCGGCATTCGCTCTCCTCCTCGTCGCGTTGGGTCATAAACAAAGCTCTGCACCTGTAGCAGACTTGCGTCAAGCCTGCGACGCGTGCATAGGAGGCGCGCGAACTACAGCGGAAACTAAAACGAACGCTCGCTTGTCTTTGACCTCACTTGTTCAGTGCCCAACACCCCAAGCTAAGCCACGCCTTGTCGGTCAGCAGCGAACGGATAGTGCTTTTCCTCTGCCCAGGTTCGGGCAAAGGGATTGTCCAGACCCAACGGAACGGGGATGCGTATCACATGACAATCGACGACGACGAAGTAGTGGCACGGGCCGAAGAGCTGTGCCCCGGACCCGCCGACAAGGAGGCGTGACAAGGCGCGCACGAGCGGAATCGATTCGAACCCTCGCTCACCACTATGTACTGATAGGCGCAGAGATTCGGGTGTAAATTGGCACACAACTGTCGGCTAAAGCTTCGCACCGGGGTTTCCCAGCGCGTCCTCAGTGAGGCCGCGGGTGATGATGTCGTAGGCCTCGTCAACGGAATCAGTCCGGTGGAAGAGCTCGGCATCACCGGGGCTGATTGTGCCGTATTTCGCCAGCGCGTCGAAGTTCAACACCTCGTTCCAGTACTTCGTCCCGAACAGTACGATCGGCATGCGCTTCTTCATCTTGCGCGTTTGCACCAGCGTGAGCATCTCAAAGAACTCGTCGAGCGTACCGAAACCTCCGGGGAACAGCACTACCGCCTTGGCGAGATAGACGAACCAGAACTTGCGCATGAAGAAATAGTGGAAATGAATGTGTAGCTCGCGGCTGACATAGGGGTTGTCGAACTCGTCATTGGGGATCGATATGGTCAAGCCAATGTTGAGCCCCTTCGCTTCCGAGGCGCCGCGGTTTGCCGCCTCCATGATGCCAGGACCGCCGCCGGTGCAGACGACGAAGCGGCGCTCATCGTGGTCGAGCTTCTTCGACCAACTCGTCAGCCTATGCGCGAGCTCGCGCGCTGCCTCGTAGTAGATCGAGAGCTCAAGGGCGGTGCGCGCTGCCGCCACGCCGCTCCCCACCTCTTCCGCCTCGGCTAGCGCAGCCTCGGCGGTCTGGCGCGACACCAGCCGCGCCGACCCCATGAACACGATTGTGTCCCGCACTCCGTAGCGTTTGAAGCGCGACAGCGGCTCCAGATACTCGGCCAAGATGCGCAACGCGCGCGCGTCCTTGCTTTCGAGGAACCGCATGTCCTCATACGCTTTGATCGCTCGATGAAATTGTTTGGTGCCCGGGGGTTTCTCCAAGGTTCACCTCTTTGGCGAATATAGCATCGGGAGGGTTTGACGCCTCCTGCGCATCGTCTGAGATTTTATCAGGCTGACAGGGCGCTTTCCTTCCGTTGTAGCTTGACGCTCTCCGCTAGCAGAGCTGCGGCGCACCTCCTCCCATTGGCTTCTCCCTCTCGCTGCTGCACATGCCCGTGCAACCGCGGTCGTATTCCGATTTCGATGAGCGAATAACAACCGCACAAAAGCGGTATGCTGGGGTTGCGCTAGATGGTAGGATTTCCGGCCACCACAAATTTGCCGAAAAGCCTAGAGAAGGTTTTCAGATGACACGTGAGACCCGAAGCGGTCGACCTGGCTCGGCTGGTCTCGGCGATGCGGGGAGAAGCATTCGTGTCGCGCGAAAGGGGGTGTTCCGCAAAGACGGCGAGTACTGGACCGTCGGGCATCGTGGGAATTCCTTTCGTCTAAAGGACTCTAAGGGGCTCGGGTACCTTGCCCATCTGCTGCGGCACCCCACAGTTGAATTCCACGTGCTCGATCTGGTGGGTGGAATTGCCAGCCATCGCGAGGAGGACGGAACCAATCAATCGGTGCAAAGCTTGCCGCGGGGGGATGAGGATCTCGAAAAGGCAGGGATCCATATCACGAGGCTGGGTGACGCGGGTGAGATGCTCGACGAGCAAGCCAAGGTCGCCTACAAACGGCGGCTTTCCGAGCTGCGCGAAGAGTTGGAGGAAGCCAAGGAGCTGGAAAACGTCGAGCGCGCCGAGCAGGCAGAACAGGAGATCGACGCACTGACGAGAGAACTCTCGCGCGCCGTGGGACTCGGTGGGCGTAATCGGCGGGCGGCGTCGGCTTCGGAACGAGCCCGACAGAGCATCACCAAGACGATCAAGGCGGTGGTGGAAAGGATCGTGCAGAGCGATGCCGCGCTGGGGGACATCTTCTCGCGATGCGTCAAGACGGGCACCTTCTGCTCTTATCAGCCGCAGCCCGATTTCCCGATTGCGTGGGAATTCGCGGCCACAGATTCAGATACAACCATCGAGCCAACAGACCAGCCACCAAGCTCAAGTGGCGATCCCGCTCCAGCACGGACCGATCCTCGGCAGGCTGCGCCGGTGGTGCTCGATGTTTCGCCGTTCTCGCTCGCCGAACGAAGCGCATTCGTTGGGCGAGAAACTGAAGGCAGCACGATTCGCGCGGTCATCGATCGTGCGCGAACCGGCCACGGATCGGTTGTCATGCTCTGGGATGGTCCCGGCGTGGGTAAGACGCGCTTGGCGATGGAGACGGCGGAGTACGCGTCGGGCGTCGGCTTCCGATGCTCCGTCGGGCACTGCTACGAAAGAGACGAACCTTTTCCCTATCTCCCGTTCGCCGAGATCATCGAAGGTAATCTGGCGCAGGCAGCGAGCCTGGATGATTACCGCCGACGAATTGGCGACAACGCGGCTGAACTCGCCCAGATCGCTCCAAGTCTTCGGCGAGTTTTTCCCGATCTTCCGCAACCGCTGGAACTGCCGCCTGCGCAGCAACGCCGCTATCTTTTCCAGGGCTTTTCAGAGGCGCTGGCTCGCGTGGCTCGATTGCGTCCGCAGTTACTTGTGCTTGAAGATCTTCATTGGGCCGACGAATCCACGCTGGCGCTTGTGATGTATATCGCCAATCGCATTTCCAAGCTCCCGGCTGTGATTATTGGGACCTACCGCAGTGGATATTCGGACAGCAATCCAGCGTTGGTCAGAACTCTCGAAGAACTGATTCGGATGGGTGTCCGTCCGCAAAAGCTGGGCGGTCTATCGAAAGACGCCGTCGCGCACATGTTACATGGGCTAAGCGGGCGCGAGGCTCCGGAGAGTCTTCTGAATCTTATCTACGAGGAAAGCCAGGGATATCCATTCTTCGTCGAGGAGGTGTACCGGCATCTGGTTGAAGAGGGGAAACTGTTCGACGCGGCCGGTCAATTCCGTTCGGACATCAAAATCGACGAAATCGACGTTCCGGAAAATGTGCGGTTAATCATCAGCCGCCGTCTGGAGCGACTGGAGGAGAATGAAAGGCGTTCGCTAGCGGCTGCCGCGGTGATCGGGCGCAGTTTCAGCTTTCAACTTCTGACTGCGGTAAGCCAGATCGACGTCGACGAACTCTTTACCGTCATCGAGAAGGCGCAGGAGATGGGGATAATCGTCCCGAGCTCCGAGGGGCCAGAGAGACCGTTTACCTTTAGACATGAACTTGTGCGACAGACGGTGCTTGCCGCCATTTCAGCCCCCCGCCGACAGCGAATGCACGCGAGCGTCGCCGAAGCGCTCGTGCGGCTCAATCCTGATGCCGTTAACGAGCGCGCCGGAGAGATCGCGAATCATCTTCTCAAAGCGGGATCATTCGGTGACGGTCGGAAACTGGTCCGTTATCTGACTCTGGCAGGCAAGAGCGCACTCGATGCCGCCGCATTTGAGGAAGCGCGACGCAGTTTCCAATCTGCCCTATCATATCAAGGCGCCGTTGACCCAAGACAAAGGGCTGACGTGTTGGCGAGCCTGGCGATGGCCGAGCGTGGGCTTGATCAATGGGACGCAGCGATAGCCCATCTGCGTAAAGTGCTCGAAATTTACATCAACCTCGATGATCGCGAGATGGTCGGGAGAAGTTTTACCAAGTTGACTGGTGCTCTTATCTCGGCTGGCCGCTTCCAGGAAGCGATTGAAACAGCTCATCGCGGGCTCGCTGACTTTCAGGCGGATATTAGCGCACACCGGATGCGTCTTTTCGCTAGCCTCGGGCAGGCCCATGCACTCGCCACAGCCTATGAACCGGCGCAAGAGGCGTTGCGCGAAGCGTTGAACATTGCCTCCCGGCTCTCCGATCCAAAGCTTGAGGCCGGATTGCTTGGTGTTCGGTCGATAATAGATTTCCAATTCTTTCGGTTACGGGAGACTGCCACAGACGGGCTACTAAGCGAAGAACTGGGTGGATCGGACTTGCCTCCTTGGCAGCGGGCCCTGCAGCTGCTTTGTCTGCATCTGGCATTGCTAGATCTTGGGCGCCTGGAAGAGGCGGTGAGAATCGCGGACGAGCTTGAACCTCTGGCGAGGAAGATAGGGCAATCTCTCTCGGTAGCGTTCTGCCTCAGCACGCGAGCCTGGATAGATTTTGGTAAAGCGCCGGACTTGGCCAAACTCGAAGCTGGCTTTCAGCGAGTGCGGAAATCTAACCAGGAGGCATCAATTGCCCACCTGGAAGTTCTGTCCGAGGCGCAACTAAGTCTGGTAGATTTCCTTCGCGGAAAGTGGGCGAACGCTCTGTTGCATGCCCAAGCCTCGCGCCGTCGAGAGCCGCGGAGCTCTATCGAAGGGTTCGGCGTTGGAACGTTTTTTCGACAGCTGACTTATGCAGGCGATCGCGATGGCGCGCTAGCAATCCTTGATGAACAGCGCGCGCTTCTGCCTCGTGGCGGCCAACCGAACATCGCGGGTTCGTGGTTGATGCTCGCGCTGGTGATTGAGGGTCTCGTCATGCTCGGCGAGCATTCGCAAGGTGCGCAGCTTTACCCGATCGCTTGTGAGTTGGTCGGCACCGGAGCGGTAACGCTTTGGGGAATCTTCCGCTTCACGCAAACGATTGCGGGTGTGGCCGCGACAGCGGCTCATCAGTGGGAAGCCGCCGAAGACCATTTTCAGATCGCAATGCAGCAGGCCGAAGCTTTTCCTCATCGTCTTGAACAGGCCGAGATACGTCGCTTCCACGCGATGATGCTGCAGGATCGCGGCGCTCCAGGTGATCGCGAAAAGGCGCAAACGCTGCTCAGAGAAGCGCTGGAGAGCTACACGCAGATCGGAATGCCCCGCCACATCGAGATCGTCCGGGCGCTCCTCAACTAAGTATCGACCAGTGCGCCAATCCGCTTGCTCGCAGCTTCGAGCGTATCCGCACTCCGCTGTAATCCTTGGAGCTCTTCCTCGCTCATCGCGGGTTCCAGAATTCGGCTGACACCATTGCGGCCTAAAATTCCTGGCATTGAGAGCGTAATTCCGAACTTGGGATTGAACACGCCAATCGGGACTACCGCCCGCTCGTCTCGTACCACAATTTCCGCGATGCGCGCCGAGACCATCCCGATTCCCAACTGACTGGCGCCGATTCCCTCGATGATAGTAATGTTGGCGTAACGCACTTCTTGCTCCACTGCTTGCCGTACCGCGGCAAGGTCGCCGCTCTGGCTGGCAATCGCCTGGTCAACCGGCATCCCGCCGACGCGCGCTCCGGACCACAGGAAAACCTCCGACGTTCCGTGCTCACCTATCACCATAGCTTCCACCGTGGCAGGACTGACCTCGAGGCGTTTGGCCAGATGAAATTGGAAACGTAAGCTGTCCAGGAAAGTGCCGGTGCTGAGCACTCGGTCATGTCCTCCTAATTGGCGAGCGAGATCTGCCAGCGGATCAGGTGGATCTGTCACCACGAGAATCATCGCCTCCGGTGCGGCCTTGAGAAGGCGTGGCACGATATCGCGATAGACGGTGGCGTTGGCATCCAACAGCCGCAACCGGCCGCTCGGGTCCCGGCGATCGGTGGCACCGCCAGCGCGTTCATTGATGCCAGCGGTAATCATAACCAGGTCCGCGCCGGTCAATTCTGGGTAGTCACCTTCGATTAACGTGACCGCAGGCGATAAAACAGCGCCATATTGGAGATCGGTGACAACGCCCAGCGCGCGCTTACGGTCACGGTCGAGCAATACGAGTTCGCTCGCGCAGCCACGCATAACAGTTGCGAAGGCGCAGGCAGTTCCGACCGCGCCCGTGCCGATGATTCCGATTTTCATGATTCTACTCCATTCTCGCTATATTCATTTTGACTCACCTAGCAAAATCGCGCGCGGATAACTTTCGCTTGATTCCGGCGAATATCGCCGTAAGAGACGTTCTCCGGGTCCATCCGCAATCGCAAATCGTCCGCACGGGCGCGGATTTCGAGCGATTCTCTGAGAAGTGGAAAGACTGATGGGCTGCATGGTGATTCAAGCGAGATGCGGTGACTTTCTGCTAAGCGATTCGATGCTGCTCCGTTGGCGTTTTATTAAGATGGGCTTGAACGCCGTCCCAAAGTTTGATGCGGCTGGTGATGGCCCGCTCCGCCGCACAAGTCGCCTGTTTCCAGCTGCTCTCGTCCTCCCCGGCTAAGCTGATCAGCATTTCTCGTGCCCAGGGGCCATGGCTATCTCCATCTAGTTCGATATGCCGTTTCAGGTAGTAAGCAAAGTACGGGACTTCTACTTCCCCATGGTCCCAGAGCTTGAGCAGCCGTAGGAACATGTCGGGAATTATGTCCTCACGGCCGAAGAAGAAATAAGCCGCCACCTCGACTACTGAGCCGTGAAGCGCACAGTTCAAGGTCTCCTCCACGAAATCGGTTATGCTGGCAGGGACCTCCAATTCCTTGAGAGCGATAGACCAGTGTTCGCCCTGGTCTATCTTCTGCATGAAGGTTGTCACCACCTGAGTATCGGCACCTATCTCATCCATCGCGCGGAGATACAACTCGAAGTGGCTCGTCGGCTTCTTATCCGGACCTAGATCGCTTTCTTCGCCGAGCACGACTTCATTTGCGAACCGAGCGATCTGAGCGCTGGCTGGCGGCATCCAGGGCAGCCGCTGGACAGTCACCTCGCTTTGCAGCCGCTTCACTAGCGACATGAAATCCCAGACCGCGAAAACATGAATCTGCATGAAATCACGCAACCGACCGACCGAGTCGACCGCGTCGTAAACTGGATGGTGAAGCAGCGCGCGCCGGAGCGGCTCGATACGTTCTTGTAGCTGCTCGAAGCGCAGCCGTCCAAAAAATTTGCCCCGCTTCAAAAGAGGAGCTGGTCTAAACGGGGTCTGCTGAGTGTTGGTAGTCCAAAGAGTCTCTTGATGCACACGAGCGTTGATGGTCAATGGCATTCTCCTTTGTACATATTAAATTCCATCAGTTTTCTCCACTTGTCAGGAGCATTGTCAGGGCGTGAAAACTCGCTTCACAGATTCGGTATTCCCTGCTAGCAGACTGGCATCACGGCGGCAGAGCGTCAGCTCACAGGCCGATCAATTTAGCCACTGCTATCCGCCCGCAACTGAATAAACTGTAAACGGGCCGGTCGCGTCCGGAATTTGGCTATCGGTCACTCACAACGGAAAGCGTGATAGCACGCTGCACAAAAGCTCGCGTGTCCACACCTCGGACATGGAAAATGACTGTATAGAAGGTATGTGTGCTCGGCTTGCCACCGCTCGTGGGATTTGAGCGATCGCGGCTCACCACGAATCCGGCTGGAGAGTATTAGAGAGACGCGGACGCCTAGTCGAGCAGGGTCTGTGTAATCTCGCGGTGGGCGCGCATGCCGATCTGATCGTAAGTCTCCCCCGCCTGGCGAAGTAACCTGCGCGCTCTTTCGCGATCGCCGGGGGCGGCGCGATCCATGAGCATCATTGCGTGGAAGCGGCGTATCTCCGCCTGTTCGACGCGGTGGGGAACGAATTCCGCCTGTCGCAGCGCGGTTTGAAAATAATCTTCCGCGGCTTCCCACTCATGCGCCGCTGCCGCCGCAATACCAGCGATCGTATGCGTGAAGCGGAAGATTTGCCAAAGCGCGACCGCTCCAGTGTCGGCCAACTCACGAGCTAGGGGATAAAGCTGCGCAGCTTGAGAATGCTCGCCGAGGATGACGAGCCCCTCAATCACGAGCGCGAGCATCGACCACGAACCGCTGGTGTTCGGTCGGCCGCTTATTGGCAGCCACCCGCGCTTTTCATCAAGGATTGCGAGCGCGCCGGTGCGATCGCCGGCGTAAGCCATCTGTCGAAAAAGCGTGCCGACACCGCTTCCCAGGATAGAGCTCTCTACTTCCAGTCTAAATGACTCCTGAGCATGGAACAGGGCGCTCTCCCAGTTTCCGCGAAAGTAGTCGACCAAGCTTAGCTCCCTCTCGGAGAAGACGTCCCAGTCGACAAACGATACCTTCAGATTAGACTTCAAAGCCTGCTGGAGGGCGGTTTGGAGTTTGGCGAGGTCGGCCGCCTTGCCAAATTCTAGCCAGGCTCGCGTGATCGAGCAGCGCGCGATCGAGTAGGATTGGCCGATCTTCGTCGCCCGGGATTCCAGTTCGTCTAAGATTTTTGCCCCTTCTTCGATGCGTCCGAGCGTCAGAAATGTCTGACAAAGAACTTGCAACTGAACGGCGCGGTCCCAGGCAGGGGCTTCTGATCCGCCCGCTCTCTCACCATCCGCGGCGGCTTCTCTCAACCGAAGGAACAGGTAATTTACTACCGATCGGGCACCAAACAGTTCAGCCATAAGCTTTGAATCAGAGAGCTGGGATGCAATGTCCAACGCTTCACTGAGCGCCTCATGGGCTGGCTCATAGGTTCCAGCGCACGCGTGGAACTGCCCGAGGACAGCGAGAAGACGCGCCCGGTCGGCGCTAACATCTGCCTCAAGATACGTAAGACCGCGACGAGCCGTTTCGATTGCTTCCTGCAGGCGACCGGCCCAGACAAAAGCCACGCTCAACTCGGTACAGCTCCTCGCGATCATCTCCCTATCGCCAAGAGTGACGTAGGTGTCCAGCGCTTCTTGCAGATTGGCGCACGCGGCCTCCCAATGCTCGAGACCCCGCTCGGCAAATGCGATGCTCGCCAACAAGTCAGCCCTCTCTCTCACGTCAACATCTGTTAGATGCGACAAGGCGGAAAGGAAACTGCGCCTGGCTTCCTCAAAGGCTGCAGCCTCAAGTGCACCCTTTCCTGCAAGCGTCAGATAATGGACCAATCTCCGGCGTTCGGCGAACGAACCTGCTTTGCGGAGATGATCGGCGATATCTCCGGCACGCTCGTCCACAGCGTCGGGATAGAGCTGTTCGATCGCGATGGCGACCTCCGCGTGCAGTCGTTGTTGGCGCGGAACCGAGATGCCGGCAAGTAGCGTCTGACGGACAAGTTCATGGCCGAAGCTGTACGGCCTCTCCGGTCCCTCGGCGCTCGGGACGATTATTCCCATCTGCTGCGCCTTCTCAATGACCGTAAAAAGCTCATCAACGTCGATCCGGCTGATCCCAGTCAGAAGTCGAAAGCTGAAACTGCGCCCGATTACAGCGGCGGCTGCGAGCACTCGCTTTTCATTCTCGTTGAGCCGCTCAAGGCGGCGGCCAATGATCAGCCGCACGTTTTCCGGAACGTCGATTTCGTCGATCTTGAAGTCAGTGCGGAATTGGCCGGCCGCATCAAAGGGTTTTCCATCCTCGAGCAGATGCCGGTAAAGCTCCTCGACGAAGAACGGATTTCCCTGGCTTCGATCAAATATGGCATTCACCAGACTTTCCGGCGCCTGCCGCTTGCTCAGCGCGTTTAGCATCTGCGCGACGGCTTCTTTTGATAAGCCGCTGAGCTTCAGCCGCCGGATTCCCAGCCGAATCAGCTCTTCCAGAGTTCTGGTCAACGCTGGATTATCATCCGCATATATATCCCGATAGGTCCCAATGATTACGACCGGGAGCTGGGTTACGCGATTAGCCAGATGAGTCAAAAGAGCCAGCGTCGATTCGTCGGCCCAGTGAAGGTCCTCGAGTATGTACAAGCACGAACGTGTTCGAGTCGCGCGCGCCAGCCCTTCTGACAAGCTCTGGAAAAGATAGCCGCGCTTCTGCGCCGGTGGCAGTTCCAGTGGCTGCGGAATATCCGGAAAAACTCGTCGAAGGCTGGGAGCGATTTGGGCAAATTCGGGCGCACTGTCCCCCATCCGCCGACGGAAGTCATCCAGACTTGCTGCCTGCGCCAGACCGCTTTCAATGATCTCGACGAACGGAAGATAGGGAAACGGTTCGTCTCTTTCGTAGCAGTGTCCGACCAGGCATTTGAAGCCAACGCGCGACGCATATTCCGCCATCTCCATCGCCAAGCGGCTCTTCCCCCGACCGGGTCCGCCCGCGAGCATAGTCAGCGAGCCCTGCCCGCTCAGCGCGCGATCGATGATTGCGTGAATCGCGTTGCACTCGCCTTCCCGTCCGACGAACGCGGTCCGTGCGGCAAGCGAGAACGGAGAGACATCGAGCATAATCGGCAGGTTCCGCGAGCGATCCGAGCGCGCAGAAACCTGATCGCCGGATGCAGTCGGTTGTTCTGCTTGCTCTGTGCTGGTCCTTGAGAATTCCCAGGCAATCGGAAAATCGGGATCGGGCCGATAGGAGCAGAAGGTACCGGTCCTGATGCATCGCGACAGGATATCGGCAAGCTGGGCATCGCTCTGCGCGATTCTTTCGGCTACAGACTTGATTGTCTTGGTGATGGTCTGCCGGGCGCGTTCCGATGCTGACGCTGCTCGGCGATTGCGTCCACCAAGCCCTACGGCGCGCGAGAGTTCGCTGGTCAGCGCATCGATTTCCTCTTCCGCTTTCTCGGCGCGCTCGACGTTTCCTAGCTCCTTGGCGCCTTCCAGTTCTTCCCGCAGCTCGGAGAGCCGGCGCCTGTAAGCGACCTTGGCCTGATCGTCGAGCATCTCGCCCGCGTCGCCCAGACCAGTGATATGGATCCCGGCCTTCTTTAGATCCTCAACACCCCGAGATAATCCGTGCACCGACTGATTGCTTTCGTCCTCCTCGCGCTGGCCTGCAATTCCTCCGAACAGATCGAGCACGTGGAATTCGACCCCCGGATGACGCAGCAAATGCGCAAGGTACCCGAGCCCCCTGGTGTCCCTCAGGCGAAAGGCATTCCCGCCGTAGGCGACGGTCCAGAACTCGCCCTCTTTGCGGAAGACCGCCTTCTGCTCAGAACGGACGCTCGGTACCGGCGCGCCGATAGCCGCCGCGGCAGATCGAGCGCTACGCATCTCGCGTGCCATCTGAGTTTCTATAGGTTGTTCGGTCCATTTTCCGTAAAACCGGGTAGGCAACCGAGCGCATCATCGACAGCATCCTGCGCTCACGCACATGTGATGAAGGCATTTTTCACGCCTGAGTTGGAGATCTAGCGAAAATCTGTGAAGCGAGTTTTCAGCCTCTCAAGCGGAGGCAACTGATGGACTTCAACAAGACTACCGGAGATACCGTCGTCAGCAAACCAAGGTAATGACTCGTACGTGATCTTTATCAGGAACTCTTACGAATCTGTCAGGAGATTTCACGCGCGCGCAATAATGCAGAACGCGAAGCACTTCGTGATTAGATCGATGTTTTGGATGCGCCGATATAGGTGAGTTCGAAACGGAGCAGCGATCGGTTACATTCTGTGTCGCGCTCCGTTCCCCGGCCGCAACATTCTCCTCTTCTCGGCTGGCATCGGCGAGCCAGTACCGAGTATCCGTTCACGCCCAAATGTTGGTGAACCGCGACCCGCGAATCGTACCGTCGGCGGCAAGCCGAGCGTACACACGCCGGTTATGAAGTCATTTTTCACGTTCGAGTCGACCACGCCACATGTGTGAAGCGAGTTTTCACGCCCTCAAACCGGAACGAACTGTGGAATTCAAGAAAACCATAGAGCTGCCGTCGTCAGAGAAGCTAACGCACCGAGTGGTGGCCATGAGTCATAAAGCATCCTCCCACGCCGGCCACTATCTCTCCACACTTGACCTGGACAAAATCCGTGAGTTTTACGACGCGTTCTGGGTTTTCATCAGTAATCCCCGACGCCATAAAGATCAAAGAAGGCGGGGGCGTAGTGACTGGCAGCCATGCAGGACCGCTCGATCGCGGCTCGGCCGTTAGTTCAGGGAGGGATCGTGACTGCACAGAATGATCGCTCTAACCACGAAGGAATTCTCCTCCCACGGGTTATCAGATGCCCGGTATGCGGTGAAAGAGCCCATTCGTTTCGCATTCGCAGAGTGACGAATCTGCGCATGGTCGATGGCGAATTCTACCACAGGACGGCCACGTGTGCCGGGTCGATGAGGCCAGATATGCCGGCGGCTATGGATCTCTTGCGTCTGACGGTGGAAGCAGTTGCAAAACTGCCTGAGCTCCGGTTCTGAACGCAAACTTCTAAGTCAGTTTGGCGAATCTGGCGCACGGCGGTGGAAGACGTCGAGCCTTCGCGCGATTCGATGTCAAAGCATCTGATCTTTAACCTGACATTCAGCCGCTACTATGTGCAATACGTAGACAGTGAGTTGACGGTAACAAAAGACCGCCGTAGTCACTTGGAAATCGGTTTCAAGGTATGGGAGAACCGTCAAGGCTGGCTGTGGCTTATCGACAGTCCGCACAGCAATGGCGGCACTATCGGTGCGGCGGCGACAGAGGACCAAGCGATACACGACGCTCGATCCTTGATCGAGAACTTAGACACCAGAGCGATGTCGGCGCGAAGCTCTAAGCCCGACCGGATGAACGGTCCTGGCCACAGAGTCGCGCCGATAGCTAAAGGTCATTTTGGGCGTCCTGGCCAAGGATTCGAAATAAAAGGAGAAAAATATGGCCACACAATCCGTAGTACCCCCGTTTACTCGTGACACCGCTATCCAGAAGGTTCGTCTCGCGGAGGACAGCTGGAATTCCCGCGATCCGGAAAAAGTGGCCCTCGCCTACACGCGGGACTCGCGCTGGAGAAATCGTGCGGAATTTGTGAATGGACAGCAAGAGATCGTCTCATTCCTTGCGCGCAAATGGACAAAGGAGCTCGACTACCGGTTAATCAAAGAGCTCTGGGCCTTCACTAACAACAGGATCGCGGTGCGCTTTGCCTACGAGTGGCACGATGACTCCGGAAATTGGTTTCGTTCGTATGGGAACGAGAATTGGGAATTCGATGAAAGCGGTCTGATGCGCGTACGTCTCGCGTGCATCAATGACCTTCCGATCCTCGACTCAGAGCGTAAGTACCATTGGCCTCTCGGGCGTCGCCCGGACGACCATCCAGGGTTGAGTGATTTAGGTTTCTAGACTCTGGTGTCGCCACGCCGGCGGAGACTCAAGCACTCGACAATCGCGGTAGGTGCGTCAACATTTTCTTGGAAAGAACGAGTTGCCACCGATCTTATCATCCGCGACGACGGAAGCTCCACGCCTCTGTGCTTCCACTTTTCACGGCTCATCTGCCGCGTGCGAGACCTGTGAAGCGAGTTTTCACGCCCCCTAAGCGGAGCGAGCGGTGGAATTCAAGAAGCCCGCAGTGCTGCCGTCGTTAGAAAAGCTATTGCGAGAATTGACGGCCGTGAGTCATGGAACAAGACGCTCTGGGGATTTTATGGTGGTCGCATTCCCGCGCTCTGCATATGAGAGCCGCGATGGCCAATAATAAGGTACCGTCACGCGAAGCCCGTTCGCCGGATTCGAAGTACTCAGATCAGCTCGACTCTGATTGCCCGGACCTTCACCAAATAACTGGAATCACCGTACTCGCGATGGCAGTGGCGTCGGGAATAAGTGTCGCCAACCTTTATTACAGCCAACCCTTGCTTGGGCAAATGGGACAGACCTTCGGCGTCGGACACGCGGCGGGTTACATTCCAGCTTTTACACTGATCGGTCTTATTCTCGGGATGGTTCTGTTCGTGCCGCTCGGAGACATGTTCGAGCGTCGCAGTCTGATCGTAGCGGCTAGCGCGTTCGCCGCAGTGGCCGCTGCAGCTGTGGCGTTGGCGCCGAACTTCGCCTGCCTCGCTATCGCGAGCTTGCTCCTCGGATCGGCTTCAATTGTCCAGCACTTAATTCTTCCGTTTGCGGCACAAGCTGCTCGCTCGCAGGAACGCGGCAAAATTGTCGGTATCGTGCTCAGCGGGATGATACTCGGCACCTTGCTGGCGCGAACGGTCAGCGGGTTCGTGGCCGCGGAACTGGGCTGGCGGATGATGTATTGGATCGCGACGGCTCTGATGATTACGCTCACTATCAGCGTCAATTCCATCCTTCCCGAATGCCCTCCGTCCGAAGTAATCACGTATCGTGAACTGCTGCGCTCCTTGATTACCATCGTGCGAGAGCAGCCTCTGCTCCGCGAGTCATCGCTAATTGGCGCGATGATGTTCGGCGCTCTGAACGCATTCTGGGTTTCATTGATCTTCTTTCTCGAGGCTCCGCCATATCACTACGGTGAGCGTGCGGCGGGCTTCTTCGGTCTGGTCGGTGCAATTGGTGCGGCTGCAGCCCCAGTCATCGGTCGGCTGGCCGATCGCAGAGGCGCAAATTTTGGCCTCAATCTTGGTCTGCTCACGTCGCTCATATCGTTCATCGGGCTGTGGCTCTTTGGTCACGTCCTTTCCGCTCTAATCGTCGGGGTGATTTTTCTGGATGCCGGTGTTCAGGCTAGTCAGGTTTCAAATCAAACGAAAATTTACAGTTTACTGCCTGAGGCGCCGAGCCGGGTGAACACTGTCTACATGACGTCATTTTTTGGTGGCGGTGCACTTGGCGCCAGCCTCGGTGCCTATGGATGGGGCAGCATGCAATGGAAAGGCGTATGTATTGTTGGCATTGGGATGCTGCTCGTTGCCCTATCGGTGCATCTTTGCGGCAGTGAGGAAATCAAGATCCTCTACTCCCGCGCGCGGAACCTTCACCCCGGGATACTTCCGAGCGCACGGCAGGGCATTGTCGACAAGAAAGTGCCGAATGATGCTGTATTTGGCCAGAGGTCACCTCGAGCAGGAGGCGAATCCACCAATTCCCGTCTTCGCGAATCGTACCTTCGATAATTCTAGCCTGCACACCCTTGTATTCCACTTTTCACGTCTCAGTTGCGGACCGCGAATCTGTGAAGCCAGTCTTCACGCCCTATGATTTGCCGCTAGTCAAACGGGGAGAACTTTTGGAATTCAACACCGCGTCCGCTGCAGCCGTTTGAAAAGCGAACGCGGCCGATGGCGTGTCACAAGGAGATTCGTTGTGGAGAAAAAGGACATCACTTACATAATCGACGATCAGGGAGCGGGGCTGTTCCGCGTGAATCGGCGCGCGTACACCGATCCGGAATGCCTCGAGGAGGAGCGCGCGCGCCTCTTCGGCAGATGCTGGATTTACGTCGGGCACGAATCTGAAGTTCCGCATCCCGGCGACTATCGAGCGCGGACCGTTGCCGGTCGGCCGATAGTACTGGTGCGCGGCGACGACAGGGTCATTCGAGTGCTGCTCAACACCTGTACGCATCGCGGCGCTCAGGTATGCCGGCAAAAATCGGGCAACGCAAGGACGTTTCAATGCCCTTATCACGCGTGGACGTTTAATTCGCGTGGGCAGCTCGTCGGCGTGCCGGGTGAAGAATCGTATAGCGAAGCGTTCTCTCGCGACAAGCTGAGGCTGGCCTCGCCCGCGCAGCTCGACGCTTATCGCGGTTTTATCTTTGCCTGCTTCGATCCCGAGGCTGACAGTCTCTACGACTATCTAGCCGGTGCGCGAGAATATCTCGACCTGGTCGCAGACCAGTCGGAAGTCGGAATGAAAATCGTCGCGGGCCAGCAATCTTACAGTGCGCGGGCCAACTGGAAGCTGATGCCCGAGAACAGCGTCGATGGGTACCATGCGATGCCGGTCCATCAGCGATATTTCAACTTCCTCAAGGACGCTGGCGTGGACGTGAGGAACTTCGGCACGCATCAGCGGGCGGTCGATCTCGGCAATGGCCACGCGGTCATAGAATTTCAGGTCCCGTGGGGAAGGCCGATCGCGCAGTGGGCGCCGCCGTTCGGCGAGCATCGCAAGGCGCACTTCGAGAAGCTGCGGCGCCGCTTCGACGCGCGCTTCGGCAAGGAGCGCGCCCAGCTTATCTGCGAGACCAGCCGCAACCTGGTGATCTTCCCCAACCTGGTCATCAACGACATCATGGCGATCACGATTCGGACCTTTTATCCGACTTCGCCTGACTACATGGAAGTCGACGCGTGGGCCCTCGCTCCGATCGACGAAAGCGCCGAAGACTCTGCGCTGCGGCTCGACAACTTTCTGACATTCCTCGGGCCGGGCGGATTTGCCACACCGGACGACGTCGAGATGCTCGAATCGTGTCAGCGCGGCTTCGCGAATCGCGAGGTCGAATGGTCGGATCTCTCGCGCGGCATGAAATCCGAGCAGCCACTCTCCACTGACGACCTTCAGTTGCGCACTTTTTGGCGGCGATGGAATCAGCTCATGACGGAATCGGACGCACTGCGCGCGAGGAAAGCAGCATGAGCGCGATAGCATTGCCAAGCCGGCAAGAGGTCGAGGATCTGCTGTACCGCGAAGCTGCACTGCTCGACGAATGGAGGCTGGAGGAGTGGCTGGAGATGCTGACCGATGACGCCATCTACCAGGTTCCATCCACTGACGCGCCCGAAGGCGACGAGCGCAATACGTTGTACCTCATCGCCGACGACGCGCTGCGCATCAGATCGCGCGTGAAGCAGCTTCTCGGCAAGTCAGCGTGGGCGGAAAATCCTCGTTCCCGCACTCGGCGGATGATAACCAACGTGCGCATTCCCGGCGCCGAGGGCGAGAGTATCCTAGTGACCGCCAACTTCGCAGTTTACCGGATGCGCTACGAGATGGTGGATACTTACGTCGGGCGCTATGACTATAAGCTCGTCCGCTTCGGCAAGGAACTAAAGATCCGCGAGCGCAGAGCGATCCTCGATAACGAGGCTCTACGCCCGCACGGCAAGATCAGCTTCATTCTGTAGCAGCAGCAAGGTTTCAGCCGGAAGCCGAATGGACGCCATCAACATGTAGCATCACCTCGTCCCACCCGAGGTGATCTACATGAAGGCTATCGTCCCGAAGAAGATCAATTCACGTCGGAAGCTCGAGGTCTTCGTCGATCGCTCCTTGACAGTGCCAGCCTGTGGCACCAAATCGTCGTAAATGTAGTTTTTCACTCGCCGGATCGAACCCGATTTTCCTGCTGCCGACGACGCTGCAAGTATGCGTCCTGAACGGCCCCGTAAAGATCAATGGAGTATCGGTCTACATCATCAAACGTCTCCAGGTTCTGTGAACGGGTATTGACGGTAGAGACGGCTTTTGCGGCAACTTCATACAGTGGAGCGCCGCTAACGACGTAATTCACGGGATTCATCGCGCCGTCCGCAAACCCGCCGAGCGCGTCACGCACGGTGGAAGGTCCTAACAGTGGCAGCACGACATATGGGCCTTCACCCACGCCGTATTTTGCCAGCGTTAGCCCAAAATCATTGTCTTCCTGCTTGAGACCAAACCATTTGTCAGCGGGATCGAACAATCCAGCGACACCCAGAGTGCTATTGATTCCGAAGCGCGCCATTTCTGTGCTCCCCTGTCTGAACTGGAATTGAAACAAGTCATTCGCAAAACGCGGGACCACACCGACATTCTTGAAAAAGCGACTGACGCTGGCGCGAGCCGGCTCCGGCATAATGTAGGCCCATTTGGCGGCGACAGGGTGCAATACCCAATCATCAGCTTTGCGGTTGAATGTGAGCATGGCTTGGTTGAATGGTTCCAGAGGGTCGGCGCGCTCTTCTGAGTAGACCTCCTCACCCGGCAATTGGCGTGCCGCTGAACTGTCAGGTGCAATAACAGCTCCGCGCGGCCTTCCCATCGGATTTTGACTTGAGGCGCAGGCGCTCAGTCCGCTCGCCACGATCATCAGAAAACCTGCCAGTTGAAATTTCCAACTCATAGTAGTCTCCTCCTGCGAATGGTGTGTGTTTACAAAGCCAGCCGGGTCTGTGCGTGACGATTCACGGCCAACAAGTCCGACAATGGTCCCGCATCAGGGGAATTCTCCGGGTGCGCATCCGTCGATGCGCGGGGTTATGGTCGAATCGTCCGATAGGTTCGCACTATCTGTCCGGGTCGCTGCGCAAACGGCACGCGACCATCTCGGCGGAGGGCGCCGCGCCGAGGATTGGGATTCGCGTTTGGCGGTAGAGGGCCGACAGTTGCAGTTAGAGTCGCCGCATCTTCTTGACTCCACCAGGAGGCCGCAGAGGATGATGGCGCCGGATTCAGCTTGGATTCCTCGATCACGGCGGCATCGCCAGTGAGCTGCGCAGCCGCAACTCGCGTTCGGCCGGCTGACATCTCTTCGATCGACCAACGAGCCTCGCGGATCGCTTCCGTCTGGGTCGCGGCCGCGCCGATCATGCCGCCGTTGCTTTCCGGATTGACTACATGCCAGACCCAAGTTCCCTGACAGGTCCAAACCTCGAAGGTGAGCGGCGATCCGTGAGATCGAGCAAGCCTCCAGCAATGAGCACTGCGGATTTCACGGGGATAGCGATGGCGCCGCGCGAATAATTCGTTGCCAAGACCCAGCGCGTTCCAGCACAGGCCAAAGACTGGCCGAAGCAGGTGATGTTGGGCCGGTCCCAAGTGCTGGTATAGCGCCACAGCCCCAGTCGAAACGGCACGTACGAAAGCCCCTGAACACAGAAAATTCATGCTAAAACTCCCTTGGTGAATTAATAGATTGAGTGCTCGAACTATTTTATAACCGAGAGTCGACCACGATGTCAAGCAATGCTAGAGTGAATGCTCTAAGTTTTGGAGAGAACCGATGCGGAAGGTTGATCAGGCCAAATATGATGAAAAGCGCCGGCACATCCTAGAGGCCGCGGAAGGATGCTTCCAACGAGATGGCTTCAGAGGCGCCAGTATCGGCGACATATGCGCGGCGGCGCGAATGAGCCCGGGGCACCTCTACCACTATTTCGACAGCAAGGAAGCAATCGTGGAAGGCATCTTTGAAATGCGCCTGCAGCAAGAGGCAGAGATCGTCGGCGAACTGAGACTGACACCAAATGCAGATTTCGTTACCGCCATCTGCGGGTGGTTGGATCAACGCATGAAGGACGTCCGCGCCCACGGCACTTCGCTTGGTCTAGAGATGAGAGCCGAAAGCGCGCGTAACCCGGCTATCGCGAAAATTGTTTCTCGGGCGGACGGCCTTGTGCGGCAATTTCTAAGCGGCCTGCTTCGTGAAGGTCAAAAGCATGAACAGGTAGATCCCGCGCTTGATCCGGAAAGCGTAGCTGCGGTCGTCCACAGCATCATTTTCGGCCTTAACCGTCTCGGCGCTGTTAGGGATTCCACGTTCGACGTGAAGGCTGCGTCAGCTATGTTGAAGTTGCTGATTGAGCGCTTTCTGCGGCCCCAGGCAATCCGTACTGCCAAGCAGGTCCGACATACTGAGCGTGACGAGAACGGAGGGAAGATACCGAAGTGAGAGTCGCGGTGTTCTTCGGCCCGCGCGATCGACCATCGAGGAACGTCCCGAACGAAGCGACGAAAACAGAGACAAATATTTCTAAGAGGTCAGTCCGATGGAACGCGACAAGAGTAATCCGGAAGGCGGTTGCGCCTGTGGAGCAGTGAGATATCGGCTCGCTAGCGCGCCGATGTTCGTTCATTGTTGCCACTGCCGCGATTGTCAGCGGCAGACGGGAAGCGCATTCGTGATCAACGCGCTGATCGAGACCGACCGAGTCGTGCTGCTAGCTGGCGATCTCCGCCCCGTCGCGATGCCCACCGACAGCGGCCGACCGCATCGGATTTTTCGCTGCGCCAGTTGTCAAACCGCGATGTGGAGCGAATACAGCGGACTCGCAACTCTCCGTTTCGTCCGCGTCGGCACTCTCGACGACCCGGCGGCGATTCCTCCGGACGTCCACATTTATGTCCGTTCGAAACTACCGTGGGTGACACTGCCTGAGGGCGTTCCGAATTTCGAGGCCTATTACGATTCGCGAAAGCTCTGGCCCGCTGCCAGCCTGGAGCGCCGCCGCGCGATTCTCGGCTGACGTAAGCGAGCCAGACGTTGGCGGAGCGCTAGACCCATGCGCATCATGATCGTAACCGACAGCCATTAACGCACGACCAATCGCTGCGGTGCACAGTTCGACATAATGAACGACCCATCGTCGCGTCCTCAACCCGCATTGCTCTTCATTATTGCTCCTGCTCTTCTACGAAGGCGCGCAGTCGATCGAGCGCCGCCTTCCACTGCTGCGATATCTGGTCGAGGTAACGTTGCACCTCAAGGAGGCGGTTCACTCGAAGCTCCCAGATGCGTTCCCGGCCCGCCCGGAAGCCGCGCGCCAGCCCAGCCTTCTCCAGAGCATGCAGATGTTTTGTGATTGCCTGACGCGAGACCGCCGCGTCGACCGTAAGGCGCGTGACCGACAGGGGCCCTTCCTTGCAGAGTCTAGCGACGAGGTGCAAGCGGGTCTCGTCACCCAACGCCGCGAAGATGAGAGCGGCATGGGCCCGTTTCGCGGAGGCGGCGAGAGCCGCTCGGGATCACTGTACTCGTGACAGCCGGGAATTGGTCGCAGTGGTCAACCCACCGCGCCAAGGGCGCCACGAAAAAATCGGGTTATTCCTATTCCGACTTCGGCGCATGCCCACGGCGCGGATTCGGCTGCAGCATGCTCACCCGATTCCGTTCAGAGTCAAAGAATGAGACGTACAGGCCGACACCCGGTATCTCCATTGGCTGGCCTAGTACCTGGCCGCCGGCTTCGGCTACTTTTTTGATCGCGGCCTGCATATCGCCGACCGCGATGACGACTGAGGGGTGTTGCGCCGGCCAGTCGGGCTTTTTGGGGAAAAAGCCGCCATTGATCGCGCCTGATTTCTTCGGCCCGGTTTCGTCAGTTTCAGTTGTCGTGGCAAGGACATAGTTGCCCATTTCCTCTCCAAGCATCTGCGTCTGCCAGCCAAACGCATTTTGGTAGAACTTTGCCATGCGCTGCCGGTCTTCGGCGGGCATTTCGAAATGAACGACGGGGCACATTTGGCTCATGATTGTCTCCTTACCTGATTGAGAGGTCCGAACACCGACCGCTTTCGAACTCTCCTATTCTCCGAAATGGCGAGAGAAATCACCAGTGTAAGGGGGATGTGCGCGCTTCAGGGACACCGGAGAATCGTACTTTCAGCGCTGGGCAGGGAGACCAACTTTCTGGCGAAGCCATGTTCCAGGCTAAGCTGCGGGTTTCTAGTGTCCGGGCTGCGGTACCGTCCCCAGCCTGGCATGATGACAATCCGTGTGCATCGGAAAAACGAGAATTGAAGAACCGCTTTGCAACGCGGCAATGTAAATCAGGCGTCGTGGGTTAAAGGAGGGGGCATGATCGTAGATTGGATCTACAACAATCCAACCTGGCTGTGGGGAAGTATCCTGGTTGCGGGCTTTACGGCCCTCGCATGTGGCGGGTTACTAGTCTTTCACAGATTGGTGCACGTCAAATTGCGCCGGGCTCACAACGATCTTGCCGGCTTCACCATTGCCGTGATCGGTGTGTTATATGCAGTTTTGCTGGCCTTTATCGCCATTGCGACGTGGGAATCTTTCAGCAAGGCATCCGATATCGTTGAGGCCGAATCCGACTATGCTGGCGGCATCTACCTCGATACTCAGGGCTTACCAGAGGCCAAGGGAAACGAGATCCGAGATGCTGTAAGGCGTTACGTCAGTGCTGTCATAGACGAAGAATGGCCGATCCAGCGGGCTGGCAGGGTCCCCGACCAGGGGTGGAAACCTCTGCGTGAACTCGATAACGCGATCGCTACGATCCAACCGCGAAACTTGGGTGAGGCGATGATCGAGGCCGAGCTCCTCAAGAGCTGGAACGAGCTCTACCGAGCACGCAGCAGTCGCCTCTCCGCGGTCGAAGGGCATATTCCTGGCGTAATCTGGTGGATCGTCTTCCTTGGCGCCGCGATTACTACTGGTTACACTTACCTCTTCGGCTTCGAAAGCTTCGCCATGCATATCGCGATGACCGCAACGATGGCAGCTACGCTATCTCTTGTCGTAGTGCTGATCATCGCTCTCGACTATCCTTTCCGTGGCGAGATCAGTGTCACCCCAGACCCGTTCATCATGACCCAACAATCCTGGTTTCTCGATCACAAATAAGGCAGGAAACCGTTGCTACCGAACCGATGCAGTCCAATCGTAATGCAGTCCAATTCTCGGATTACCCGCAATCGCGGCTAAATCAAGCACCCTGAGTTAGCGCGTCCAGGCGCTCGGCCAGACGATTCAGTTCCCATTCTTTAGCGAGCGCGGACGCTTTCGCCCAGGTCGGCGTCCGGTCTTCTAGAGAAGGGAGAGGCGCAGATCTGTCCATTGTCGCTATCCAGCGGTAGACGCGCAGCTTGTCCGCCTGATCCTTGAATCTACCCTGCTCGAGCGCGTGTTCGAGGGTGCCGTATGTACGCAGAAGGCCCGCTGCACCTTTGGGCCCGACGCCCGGAGCACCCGGCAGCCTGTCCGATGGGTCGCCGCGGAGCGCAATGAAATCGGGCACCTGTTTAGGTTGGACACCGTATCGTTCGTATACTTCCTTGGGTCCGATACGTGCCATTTCACCAGCGCGAACAGGCTGGACAATGGTCGTCAATTCCGAGGCAAGCTGAAAAGCATCGCGGTCCCCGGTCGCCACAATTGTCTTTCCGCCGCGTTGCTCTTCCTTGGCTACAGCAGCGGCCAAGAAATCATCAGCCTCGTAACCTGGAGTTTTCGCGCATACAAATCCGCAAGCAGTGACGAATTGCGGCAAGACGTTAAGTTGATCGCAAAGCTCGGGGTCAAATTGACGCCCGCTTTGGTAGGCCGCGAACACGCGATGACGGTAGGTCGGCACATCCAGCGTATCCCAGGCGACCAGCACAGCACGGGGGCGCTCGCTGTCGTACAGTCGCAGCAGAAAATTCGCGAAGCCCACGATTGCGCCTCCGCCTTTATTGCCATGCCGGCGGATCGACTTAGGAATTCCGTGGTAGGCGCGATGCGCAAACGAATCGCCATCAATGACGAGCAATGGTCGATTCGGACGATCGGTTATTCGTTCGATAGGCAAGACGGGCTTGTTGCTCAATTGTGGCCGACACGGGGCCTACGTCATAGCTCTGTTTCGGAAGATGTCGTGCCAACCAAAAGGACTACGCACTAGGTTCGAACGCGCTCGGGATGGCAAGGGCTTGTGATACTCCGGCCCGCGGAAAGATCCGGTATTTGGGCGATGATGGCTGCCACTACAGCATGTTCCCATCTTGCCCAATCGAGATGTAACGCTATCTTGGGCCGATCGCGCAACTTCTTTTCCTGATCCCCATCAGAGATTCGCTGTTCCGATGAGTAGGGAACTGGGAGCAAAATAGCAGCCTATAGACGGCTTTCGGGTTCGAAGAACCGCCGAAGTGGGCTCAAAATGAGACAATCCCCTGTATTTTCCTGCCGCAAAAGCAAGGCCGCCGACCGCAATAAGCATAAACGGCGGCCTTGGCAATACCGTGCCCAACGAATCCCGAACTCCGTCCGGCTAACTACACGGCAATATAAGAGAGGCCTTTCCCGCAAAGGAGAGGGCTTTCCGGGTCGGTCACGCACGCCGCGTAGTCGTGGACTTTCGGTTGTGCGTTATTCTCGCAGGTCGCCCCTAAAGATCGTTTAAACTAGGAACTCCTCTTCTTCCTGTCTGCCCAGCGCTTCTTCATCGCCTCTGACAGCCTTTTTCTACCGGCTGGTGTGAGGCCACGACCTCGTTTCCTGGAAGTTGCCGTCTTAACAGGCATAACAGTCCTTCTGGTAGTCGTAGCCTCATCCTCGAGTAATTTTATTGCGCGACTTATCCGGTCTCTTTCGCTCTTTAGTTCTGAGACAATTCTCGCTAGGTCCAATTTTGATCTCCTTAAGACTTAAAGTATACCTACCCGGATAGCAGGAACCAAGCTCCATTTACCAACTGAAACATACAATCCGCGTCCGTACCGTAGAGCAACGCACGCAATGGGCACTCTTCCATATCTGTTTGCGCTCCAAGGAATCAGCGGCCTTTGGTAGTTACGACCTCTAACTGGGATGTACTCGGCCAGTATCTCCTTACCGCATCCAGGGCAGAACTGACCTAGGTCGACCTTAATGCCGCTATTTTTCTGCGCTCATTCGCAGATGGACCGCGCGGTCTGTCGCCCAGCCTTCGGTGAGCAGCAGGTGGAGCGGGCTGAGCGGACCAAGCTTCATGAGATCGAACTCCATGAGCTTCGCTTGCCCAAAAGGCAGCGTCGCTAGCAGGGCGCATGCCTCTTCGAGCGACGCAACGTTCATGAGGATGATTTCCTTTTGGTTTGCGACTGGAAAGGACAGGAAAATATTGTTCCAATTTTGCCGAAAGCCGCTATGGCAGCAATGCTGGCGCGGTCTGCTTCTGCGTCTCCGATGGGGAGGACTCCTGTTTCAGAGGAACGGCCGCCGGGGGCTTCCATTCGCTGACCCGTGATCCAGAAATCGTCGTCCGCCAGCAAGGAAGCGACCACGCCGCCGATATCGTCGGCCAGGCCGACGCGCCCAAGAGCAGTTGTGGAAGGCCTGGCAGAAATGGCCCATATGAGCCCCGTCGTCTTTCCACTTTCATTTCAAAGAAGCGACGACCATGAGCCCGCTGCAATATCAGAAACGCCTACGCCTGCTGGAAGCGCGACGCTTGTTGTTGGTGGAAGGCACGGACGCGGCAAGCGCGGCTTATCGCGTCGGCTATGAAAGCGCGTCGCAATTCAGTCGCGAATATTCCCGCATGTTTGGCGCTCCCCCAATCACTGATGTTACCAATCTTCGAGAGAACCAAGGATTGACGCGTTGAATGAAGGTCGTCCTTTTTCGTCGAGAGCTACAATTGCGCCGTCTACGATGGTTTCGTCCGGAAGGTTTGCAAGAGCCTCCGTCAGTATAGGAAATTGAGCGCAGAGATCGTTCTCGTCCCGAGACATCAGCCTCACGCGGCCACCGTTCTTAATTTCCAGCGCCCGGTAGCCTAATTTGACTTCGTATCCACTTCGACCCTCCGGCTTCGCACATCATCATGGCTTCGTGCCGCGCCTGTGCCGGCCGTATCGGGCGAAAACCAAGGGCAAGGTTGAGCGCTTCATCCGCTACCTGCGCGCGAGCTTTTATCTGCCGCTGGCAAGCCAGCTCAATCCTGAAGGACTCAAAGTCGATCGTGATACGGCCAACGCACGAGGATCTGCTGCTGATGCTGGAAGCCGCGCAGCGTCAGGGCCGTTACTGTCGAGCCATGCATCGCGCGGTCAACGTCCACAAGCTGCTGATCATCTGCGTGACAAATCTGACGCCGGTCGGACCACGCGGTTGTGCGCATAATTCGCGTCGGATTCGCAGCTCGCGAAGGTTTTTGAGCGCACATTAGCGTTTGCACGGAAAGTATGTGGATTTTCGGGGCCGATTGTGAACATCGCTACCCTGAATGGATGGCACATCAGTTGCGTTTAGCCATAGTCAAGTGAAAACAAGATGAAGAAAACACCGTGCGATACAATTTTCGCCTTAGACTCTAACTTCGAAGGTCAAATGATCAATACGATCGTTAACTGCCTCGCACTCGAGCATCGAAGGTTTAACGACGCACTGATGACCTTAGGCGCTGCATCGGCATCCTTGGCTTCGGATCCCTTGAATAGCAAATCTCACGAGCGTGCGACGCAAGCATGGTCTAGCCTCAAATCCGATCTATGGCTTCATCTCGAGCTTGAAAACGCCGTGGTGTTCTGGTGGGGCGGGCTTCAGCTCACTAGCGGATTTGATTTTGTCGGAGAGCTGTCGCGTGAGCAGCGCGAGATTCGGGAGCTCGTGAGGCAGGTTGAGTCCGGTATACAAAAGGAAGATGAGCCTGCGGTTTCTCAAGCTCGCGCCTTCGTGGCCTTAACCAATTTGCTCGACAGGCATATCGAGCGTCACGAGACACTTGTTTTTCCAGTGATTCGCAAGGCAGCAGCTCGACAAATCGAAGACGCATACGGCGGCAGACCGGGAGTCACCTCGGGCCCGTCGACCCTCGTGAAGGGCCAGCCGGGGAGCCTTTGACCTATCCCGAATATCGTTCCGGCCAGCAGTACAGACTGCGGTGAAGCGGGCCCGCACAGAATGGGACCCTATTTTTCACGCTTATAGCTATGCAGGCTTTTGGCGTTCCGCAAAGCCGAAAGCTGGAAGACGGGTTTCTTGCGCGTTGGCGAGGTGAAATCCGTTCATCGGAGTTCGAGATGACAGAGATAGCAGGGTTACCAAACGTGCCACATGCCGGAGGATACTCATCTCGCTCTCCTGTTCGCCTGTCCCTGTTGTCTTCCGTACTTACCCCGAGTCATCAGCCGCTGAAACCCGTCGCGTTACGGGTCGACTCGCTTCAGAGGCGCTATGGCGAGATCGACGCTGTGGCAGGGGTCAGTTTCGATGTCCGTGAGGGAGAAGTTTTTGGCCTGCTCGGCCCGAATGGCGCGGGAAAAACCACCGTAATATCGATCCTAGCGACGGAGCGAGCGCCGTCTGGCGGTGATGCAACGCTGTTCGATCACAGCATACGCAAGGAACCTAAGATTGTTCGCCGCATGATTGGAATCGCACCCCAGGACATCGCGATCTATCCAATGCTAACCGCAGCGGAAAATCTGCGCTTCTTTGGACGAATCTATGGCGTAAGCAGAGCGATACTCGAAAGGCGGATCGGTGAACTGCTGCTCCTCGTCGGATTGGAAAAGCGCCACGACGATTACGCGGGTACGTTTTCTGGCGGGATGAAGCGGCGTCTAAATCTCGCCGCGGCTTTGGTGCATAGCCCGCGAATCCTCTTGCTCGACGAGCCAACCGCCGGAGTAGATCTACAATCGCGGGAGTACATTTTCGAGATTATTCGCCACCTGCGCGAAGCCGGTACGGCTATTCTCTACACCACGCACTACATGGAGGAAGCGGAAGGATTGTGCGACCGCCTTGGAATCATGAACCAGGGAAAGCTCGTTGCGATGGGCACCCTGGACGCTCTTCTCGCCAATCTGGAGTGCAGGGAGACCATCGAACTGCGGGGCCTGCCGCTCGGAACTGACTTCGCCGCGCTCGAAGCTGCGGGAGGGGTGTCCCGCGTCGAGCGCACCGATGGGATAGTTCGTCTGTTTGTCAGAAGCGCCACTCATCTCCTCGAGCCGCTGCAGAAGATCATCAGCCGATCCAGGCAGCCGGTGCATTTGAAAATTGCGCCCATCAGCCTCGAGCATCTCTTTCTGCGACTGACCACTACGGAGCTTCGCGATTGACGCGCGTCAAGCTAATCGCCTTAGCTGTTTGGCTCTGCCTGGTTGCCCCGGTATTGGCAGCCAGTCCGCTCGAGTACACGCGCGCTACGCTCGAGCAAGCGCGCGCTATTGTTGGCAGCGATCAAACGCACAATGACAAGCTGGCTGCTTTGTCGAGCCTCTTCAGGAACTTTCTCGACACCGACACGATGGGTCGGGCAGCGCTCGGTAAGCATTGGTCGAGCTTCACTCCTCAACAGCAGAAGGACTTCCTCGTTCTCTTTCGCCAGCTTTTTCAGCGAACCTATGTTCAAGAATTGCTGCTTTTCGAGAAGCCCAACTTCGTCTATGTCGGTGAGACGAGCCAGCACGGCGAGGCAAGCGTCAACACCAAGATCGTCACACCTCGCGATGAATTTAGTGTTGTCTATCAGCTTAGACCCGAAGGCGAGCATTGGCTGGTGACCAGGATCACGGTCGAAGACGTAAGTCTGACCGCCAATCTGGGCAGCCAGCTTGATCACTTACTATCCCGGGATTCGGTGGAAGATGTGCTCAACCTGATGCAAAGGAAATACGGCAGTAGCGGTGGCGGAGCCTAGCAATATGAAGATATTTGCCGTCATGCTCAAAGATCTCCGCCTGATTGGTCGTGATCGTTTCGCTTTGGTGTCATTGCTCATCGTTCCGATGGTGGTCATTCTGGTTGTCGCTAGCGCAACCCAGTCCGGCGACGGGAGCGACAGCATCCTCTTTCCAATAGTCAATGAAGATCAGGGGCCGGTAGCCGCCGCGCTGATCAAGATCTTTCGCAAGCACCTGAACGTGCGTGAGGTAACCCGCTCCGCTGCCAAGCACTTGGTAGCCGATGAGAACGACGCTCCTGCCGCTCTCATTCTACCGCCGGAATTGAGCAAGCGTTACCTTACGCAAAAGCCTTCAACCGTCGAACTGCTTACTGATCCTGCCCAGTGGCAGGAACTGGAAGCGATCAAGGTCATCATGTTGCTCGCTGACCGCGAGACTGCGTCGTTGGGCGATCCCTTTAGCCAAGAGCTACTCACTGTGCAGGAGCATAGCATCACCGGAAACCGGCCCTCGTTTTCCTCGCTCGAACAGAATATTCCGGGCTTTAGCCTAATGTTTGTCCTGCTCACTCTCATCTTCAGCGTCTCGCTCGACCTGCGGGAGGAAGAAGTTTGGGGCACCAACAGACGGCTCTCGATCGCTCCGGTGTCTTCAACGGCGCTGCTCGGCGGCAAGCTGCTGGCGCGTCTCATTGTCGGCATCGCACAACTACTAGTCCTATTGCTATTCGGCCATTTCATATATGGCCTCACGCTTGGCCACTCGCCGGTTGCATTGTCACTGGTGGTGACCGCGGTCGTCTTCTCGATGACATGCTTTGCTGCCATCGTTGCGGGCTTCGTGCGCACTCGGGAGCAAGCTATACCCGTTGGTCTGTCTGTAGTATTCGTCCTCGCGGCACTCGGGGGACTCTTCTGGCCGCTCTACGACTTGCCAAAATGGATGCAGACCGCTGCCAATGGTGCTGTGACCACCTGGTCGATGTTCGCCGTTCAGGACGTAATACTTCGCGACAAGGGACTGGCGGAAGTTTCACCCAAGCTTCTTATTCTTTTTGCGTATGGGTTCGTGTCTTTCCTGATCGGACTGCGCTTCTTCCGCCATGGAGACGGCGTCGGTTCGTGACGCCGCGTTAGTGCCTTATGACGAATCTATCCTCATCGGTCCGGCCAAGTCCGGACAAGGAGACCATTGTGTCACATACCCACTGTAACTCGGGTTGGTGGGTCGCGGTTGTGGTTGTAACGGTTGCCAGCATCACTCTTCTTGGCTGTAGCGTGCGAAGAGAAGGACCCGGTGAACGAGCCAGTCAGCTCTCGGACGTTGCTCCGTCCACCGCTCCGGAGGCGGAATTTCGGACGGCAGATGCGACCGATGGGATGGATTACGACCCGTGGGAGCGTTTCAACGAAAAGACGTTCTGGTTCAACCACGACGTGCTGGATCGCTACGCGCTGAAGCCCGTCGCGACCGTTTGGGCGAAGATACCGGACCCGATGCGCCAGGGCTTGGCAAATGCATTTCATAACCTGGCGATGCCTGACCGGCTGGTGAATGAGGTGTTTCAGGCCAGGTTCGAGGAAGCCGGTAGCGAAGTGGCGCGGTTTCTGCTCAATACGACGGTCGGAGTCGCGGGCTTTGTCGATGTAGCCTCGCGCGCGGGTCTGGAGGAAAGCGACGCAGACGCCGGACAAACCCTCGGCGTGTATGGCGCGGGGCCGGGACCCTACCTCGTGCTCCCGTTGTTGCCGCCGCTGACGGTCCGCGACGGAATCGGGTACGCAGTCGACTCGCTGCTGGATCCGCTCTCCTGGTTCGTTACTCCCTTCGGCGCGGATTTCGGACGCGCAGCCGCGAAGACTGTTAACGATCGCGCGGCCAATCTGAAACTATATCAGGACGTCGAAGATGCATCTCTTGACCTCTATGCCGCCGTGCGAAATGGCTACCTCCAGCGCCGACAGAAGAGCATCGAGGACGCCATCAGGCAGCGCGACAAAGAACTGGAGAGCGAAGAATTATTCTTTGCTCAGTTTTTTGGAGATTTCGACCAGCGAGCCGTGGCCCAGGGAATCAACGCCGACGAAGGCGCTCGGACTGCGGAGAACCAAGATCTGATTCGGCCGTAATCTGGAGAATACTCCGACCTCAATCAGCTACTGACCGAAGGACACTCGTTCACGGGCCTATTTCTCTTGAATAGATTCCAGGTATCGAAGTATCAGCTGGATGCGTTCGCTCGCGACTGTTTGTGGCCGCGTTGTCCCCCCGCCGCTATCCTCGGCTGCGCCGAACTCGTGACCCCAGACCGGCTTTTGACGGGTTCCGTGGCCTGGAATTACTTCACTGCCATCCAGGATTCTGGTCACCCGTCGCTATCGGGAACGTGCCGTTATTTTTCTTCGCAAGCTGAGTAAGATCGGCCGGCTTTCGTTTAACTCGGCAGCTAGGTCCGTCTCCCTTGCCATCGTCGCCGTGGCAGAACCGCAAGTTCCTGATGTAGGAACCCCGTCCCGGGGGCGTAACCCAGCTTCTGCTGTGCGAACACTATACGGGGCGAAAGTACAGATATCGCCAAAATCACAAACGCTAGAATGAATAGATTGTCGGAACGAGTCGGTGTCATTTTGGCCAATCTCCTTTTACTTTCCATCTGAGCAGAGCACAGATGACTTCGTACTTGAGTTTAGCGCTCCGAACCAGTGCTGCTCGAGCAGCAGTTGCAAAATGTTATCCTAAAATCGCACGGCTACCATGAGCGATTTCGGGCTCGAGTGGCAGACGCCCTTGTGACGTGATCTCACAGCGGTTCAGGGCCACGTCCCCGGAGTGTTTGATCGATAATCTTCCGTGGCGGCACGACTACGACAGACTTACTTTCTCTTCGGATTCCCGGGATTTTCGCATACTCAGTGGTGATGACGCCAGCGGTCGCATACTCCTCAGCCGGCGCGAAAGCCTCAATCACCTGGTGGTGTTCATGAAGCGATGGAGCGGTTCTCCCGTTTCCATCGAATCATGCTCGCGCTGTACGGACGCGCTGGCAGATCTCGGACACGACGCGATGGGCTGAAAGCACCGCGCCCTCCTGCCAGCCGTTGACATGGCTTAGATGTTCACCTGCCAGATAAATGCGATCGTCAGGCTGGTTTAGCAGTTTATATTCCGCGCTTGGACCTTCCGGCCAATGAACCCAGGGACCCATGCTGAAAGGCACGTTCTGCCAGGCGACGGCCACCGGATGGAGAAGGTCGGAGCCGTGCCCGGGATGGAGGTTGTTCACTGCAGCCAGTGATCGACCGAATTGGTCAACAAGGGGCAGCGCGCCAAACCGCTTCGCGTCATCGCCGGTATTGTAGCATCCGAGCAGGATCCCGTTCGGATTTTGGAAGCCATCGCTCGGGTACCAGACCAGCCTGGTGTCGCCCCTAACGAACGAAATCCCGCCGTAGATGTGATCCCCGGTCTCCCAGAAGCGAGGAGACTGCCATGCGATTTTGACCGCATTGTCATACGCGGTATTCGCAATCGCTTGTCTGAAGTGCGGAGAGAAGTCGTTTTCAATCCTGGCAAGCACTGGCAGAGGAATCGTTACGATAGCGTACTCGGCCGTTATCGAAATCGGTCCGCCGGCGCTCCGGTCATGGTAGACAATCCGCACTCCGTCGGACAGCTTGCGGATCTCGCTAACCTGTGCCCCGAGCCGGATTCGGGAATGGAGCCGCCTCTGGAATGCTGCGGGAATCCGGTCCATGCCTCCTACCGGCTGCAACATCGTCGCCTGCATCACGAACATGTCCTCGAACAGAACGCCGGTCCATAGGTTCTCATCCAGCAGCAAACGCAAGTCGATCGGATCGCGGAGCACTCCCGCGTCGGAGCTGGCGCCCGGAAGAGTGCGAAAGCCTGAACGAGTCGAACCCTTGTAGAAAAGATCTGGAGAAAGGTCGCCGTAGACTCGCAAGAAGTCCACGACTCGCTCTTTATCTGCGGCCGTCATCTCCTGATCGAGCGCACCGCGCTTGATCGCTTTCGCCAGCAATTCAGAGACGTGTCCGCGCGTATCGTTGACTACCTGCCGCTGCTGGAGTGGCCGTCCCTTGTTCACGCTGTCGTTAAGTAATAGCGCACTCCGGTTGCTGTTGACCTCGACCTGCAGCTCGACTCCGAATTCGCGGCAATAGCCCAGGACCGCTTGATGGTGGCTGGGAATGCGCGCCGGGCCTGCATTGAAGTAGAGGCCGTCATCGAATGTGCACCGCTGCTCAGCGACATCGTTCAGCTTAACGCGCGTACCGCGCCGGATCGTCCAGTTCCGTCCGCCGACTCGATCGCGAGCCTCCAGAATCGTAACGTCGTAGCCGGCCTTTCGAAGTTCATAGCCCGCCGTGAGCCCGGCCATCCCCGCACCGAGAATCACGATTTTGACTCCCTTGCCTGACTCGGGCGGCAGCGATGGCGGGCCCGCATAAGAGACCGATACAGGCGCTAGGCCAAGAGCCTCCATCGCGACGTGAGCGGCGCCGACGCCGCCCAAGATGCCGACCCGCCGCACAAATTCTCGCCGCGATATTTTCATTTCACACGATTTTCGCAGCGAATATCGCTGTTCGCTAGGGGTGAGGCCGGCGGACCATTCGCAGGGCCTGTGGGGCTTGTTATCGTGTGAGACGACAGGGTCAGGGAGCTAGTAAAGCTCGTCGAACGTGGCGCGGCTCGTGCTCGGAGGGCTTACGGTCATAGTGCCCATAATTCGAATTACGGGAACCGGCTTTTCAGTGGATATCTGTCACGCCACTTTGGGAATTTCCTCAACGACCATGAGCTTACACCCTTCCATGTCGATGAAGGTTGCGTCATCGGGGTGAACTTCCGCCAAAAAACGGGGCTCGTTGAATGCGGCGTTCATCTCTTCGACGCTGTCAAAGCACAGTTCAGCCTGTCCATCGTACTCTGATACACCCCACGGAAGTTTTATTCCGTCGCGCGTCACTACATGCGACTGCACATATCGTCGTATGTGTCGTTTGAAATCGGCGCACCCGAGAACCTGCTCTGCATGGGGACCACTCCAATAGCGGTCAAAGTCTTCCTTTGACATACCAGGCTTGCGTTTAATCATGACAACAAGTTTTATCATCTGGTCCTTCCTCAGGTGTGGGCCATCTATTGAACCGCTCCACGGTAGAAACCGTAGCAACTGGACATTACCCTTAATTTTGAATCTCTCTGTCTCTGAATCCCATAATGCTCCAGGTAGCATCGCACTTTCAATCGACAGCTATAACACAAGCGGTTCGAGCGAATTCTGCGAAGCGCGGCGTGATCTGGGCTGAAGCGGGTCGGATGACTCGACTCGATATTGGCGCAGCGGCACTTCGTCGCGCGCGATCGCGATTTCGGCTGTTACAGATTTAGCAGTGGAGCGACTAACGAGATTGCGTCGCCAGGTTTTAGGGCCTGCCAGGACCAGCCCGGACTGCAGATTCCAAACCTAGCGTTTGCTAAAACGAACTGATCGAGCGGGGCGGCGTGCCTGCAGGAACGCGCCTATATCGCGCTCTGCTCGGCACCCGCTCGCACGAGGGTTTGGCCAATCAAGTCGCGAACGCTTTTACCCGATGGTGGTGCAGTGCGCCGCTCCATTGTCGTCTGAAAAGCTTAAAGCTGAGGCCCATCAACAAGACGCCGAAGATGATCGCGTAACTCGCGATGATCCACACCAGTCCTAATGCTCCGGCCCCAGGAAACAGCATCAGGAGAAAGGAAAAGACGATTGACGCGATGCCACTAAGCAACAACCATATTTCTCCTTTGATGACTTTGCGCAGTTCAACTGCTGCCACAATTTCTAGTACTCCGGTCGCGAGACTCCACGCGGCAATGTAAATGAGCAGCCCCAACGCGGTGATTGCGGGATTAAGGTAGGTCAAAATGCCGACAGCTATTCCCAAAGACCCTTGCAGCATCGGCAGCCAATGATTTTCCATGTGGCGCCATGCCGCGATCGTCCCGCCTATCAGGAACGCCCCGTCAACGAAGGCGTAGGCGCCGAAAAAGATCACCAGCGCTGCCAGTGTCAGTCCCGGCCAGGCAAAGGCTATCACCCCGAAAGCTACGGCGAGCAGGCCCCTGAGAAGGAAAACCCACCAATAGCGCGTAAGACTGTCCGCCAATTCTTCGATGTCAATTTCAATATGTTCTGCTGATATAGTCGCCATATCGGTCTCCTTGTTAGGCGAACAAAAAACGCGCTTGGGCGGTGGGCAATGGCGGGATCGTTTGCGCGAACTTGCCGCTCGCCCGCTCCTCGCGATGGAACATCGGGCTTCATGTCGCCCGGCGGACTTTTCTTTTCGCCTCACATCGTTAGCGTGTTATGCACGACCGGCAGGTCTGCCCCGTCAGGGTGATGCCGAAAGCAAACAACGCGCCGAAGTCAGAATTGTGCGTACTTCTCACGAAAGGCGTGACTAACCGTTCCTAGCTTACGGTTGGAGTTCGATTGTACCCCTAATAAAAGAGTGGGGGCGGGAACCTATCGCGGAGCCGACCTTCGCGCCGACACCGACGCGGATCCGTCGAAAAGCGCTATGCGTCGTGCGAAAATCAATGCTCGGCGCGGACTTTGCTGTGGCGGCGGTAAGCACATTACCACCAACGCTGCGTCGGAATTCTGCTCCGCTTGAATCCTCCCAAACATCCTGTTCGGCAAGCGTTCCGCCATTCAATAATCGTCGCTTTCCATCACTTTCGGATCGCACAAGGAACTCGGCCTTGTGGAATTCGCTCCACAATGGTGGGGTGGATGCCACACTTGGGCCGCGATGATTTCGCAGTTTTGCGGCGCTTCGATCGCCAAATCAGGTAGATCTTCGCACCCAGTCCAAGCTGATACCGCCGCCGGCTAGCAAAGCAAGCGGCGCTCAGGCTAAAAGGGGGAAATGCATCGTGAGTGAATTCCTCTCCAAACTGTTTTCGCCGGATTTCATGCCGCATGGTGCTTGCTATCTTTGGAGACCGGAAATTGTCTGGCTCCATGCGATATCGGACGGGTTCATCACACTTTCCTACTATCTGATTCCGGTCTTTCTGATCTATTTCGTCGTCAAGCGGAAGGATCTTCCATTCAACTGGATTTTTGTGATGTTTGGCCTCTTCATTTTTGGATGCGGAACCACGCATCTTATGGAAGTGGTAACTCTCTGGCACCCCGTCTACAGGCTCGCCGGAGTCATCAAAGCGCTGACGGCGGTTGTGTCGATAGCGACAGCGGGAATGCTCGTGACATTGATTCCCCAAGCGCTTACGCTTCCCAGTCCGACGCAACTGCGGACGGCCAACCTCAAGCTCGAAAATGAAATCAAGGAGCGGCGCCAGGTCGAGGAGGCATTGAAGCGTGCGCATGACGAATTGGAAATCAGGGTGCGAGAGCGTACCGCCGAACTCGCCAACGCCAACGAAAAACTACGCGATGAGATCGTCGAACGCCAAAATGCGCAGGAGGCATTGCACACGGCGCAGGCCGAACTCGCCCACGTTACTCGCATCACTTCGATGGGTGAGCTGATGGCTTCGATCGCGCATGAGGTGAATCAGCCGCTCACCGCCATCATCACCAACGGTAATGCGTGCCAGCGCTGGCTCGCTGGCGAGACACCGAACCTGGAAGAAGCTCGGGCGACGGTGACTCGAATGATCAGCCAAGGAAACCGGGCCAGTGACCTCATCAAGGAGATCCGCGCATTTGTAAAGAAATCTCCGCCGCAGAAGAACCAAGTGGACATAAACAATCTTATTCGTGAGACTTTGCCACTGGTCAATAAGGAAATGGAACGGAATCACGTGGCGCTGCATACCAACCTGGCCGACGATTTGCCGGTCCTGATGGCGGACCGAGTGCAATTGCAGCAAGTGCTGCTGAATCTGATGATGAACGGCATCGAAGCAATGAATGAGATCGACGGCCGGTCTCGCGAACTGACGATCTCGTCGGAATCGTCGCAAGACCCGGTGGGCGTGCTCGTTGCGGTGCGGGACGGCGGCACGGGACTGAATCCGCAGAGCAACGATCGGATTTTCGAGACATTCTTTACCACCAAGGCCGAGGGCATGGGAATGGGACTGTCGATCGGACGTTCGATCATCAACGCACACGGAGGCAGGCTGTGGGCAGAGACGAATCCTGATCATGGAGCGACTTTTCGATTCACGATTCCGGCTGCTGCTGAAGGTCATTATGAGCAAGCCGGAAAGCTGGCCTGATTCCGTCGTGTTCGTGGTTGACGACGACTCGTTGGTTGCGGGGCGATTCAATGTTGATTCGCAGGACCAGTGAAATCACGATAAAAACGTGGCGCGGCCAGATTAATGCAAAAGATGGGTTGGGATTCGCTGGCGAACTAGTCGGGATGTCGGAACGGGTCAGTATGCAGATACTACGGGATTAGACCCTGAATACCAACGTATAATAGCGCGAGCTCGCATGCCGCGATACTTTTCTTCCATGAAGAAGACAAGTGCTCGCTCGAAGGTAACCGCACCTGCACAGGGAAAATCTCCCCAGCAGGCATTGGTCGCTATTGTCGACGATGATGAGTCGGTCCGTGAGGCGGTCGGAAGCTTGTTCCGATCGATGGGGTTCAGGACCGAGCTGTTCGGCAGGGGGGAGGAGTTTCTAGGCGCTCCCCACCTGCGCGATTTTTCCTGCCTGGTCCTCGACGTACAAATGCCGGGAATGGACGGCCTCGAGCTGCAGCGGAGGCTGGCTATGGCTTCCCATCCGATCCCGATCGTCTTTATTACCGCCTTCAGCGAGAAAAATGCGCGCGAACGGGCACTGCGGGGAGGCGCAGTGAGCTTCTTATCCAAACCGTTCAGCGAGGACGCACTGCTCGGCGCAGTGCAATCGGCGATTGAAGTCGGAATCGGAAACTAGTGGGAGATTGGGAAAGTCCGGCGCATCGGGAAACGGATGTGGAGCTGGAACCGCTCGATATGACTTTGGGAAATGAGGTCTCTGAACGTTCTCAATCCTGGAGATGGTATCATCATGGCACCACAAGCGCTTATCGTTCACAAAGACCGCACGGCGGCTGAAGCCGAAAAACAAGTGCTCGCGTCCTGCGGGTATCATTGCACAATCGCAGGCGGCTTCGACGAAGCCTTGGCGCTGCTTGGCTCCGACCGCAACGGCCCCGCTCTGGTCGTGCTGGAGCGCAGCGCTATCGAAGCTGCCCAACCTCGCATCTTTCAGAGTAGCGAAGCCGTTGTCGCGATCACAACCTTCGATGCGCTCGACGCGGCAGCGCAGTTCCTGAAGACCGAAGGGAATCATTCCGTCGGCACTGCGAAATCTCTCTCGCAATCGCTCGGGGACAGTAGGGCAAAACCGCCGCCTCCCAGCTGGCTGGGGATGGTTGGCGCGAGCGCTGCGCTGACGGAAGCCTCGACGGTGATGAAGAAGGCCGCGCGCTCCGAAGCCGGTATTCTGCTGTACGGAGAATCGGGCACCGGTAAGGAACTCGCCGCGAAAGCGATCCATTCAAGCAGCCCGCGCGGGGCACGTGCTTTCGTCCCAGTTGATTGTGCCGCGTTGCCCGAGAACCTGCTCGAAGCCGAACTCTTTGGCTACGAAAAAGGTGCTTACACCGGCGCGATGACTCCAAAGCCCGGCCTGATGGAGATGGCGGACGGCGGCACTCTGTTCCTCGACGAGGTCGGCGAGATGCCGCTAGGGTTCCAGGCAAAGCTGCTGCGCGCCCTCCAGGAAAAAGAGCATCGCCGCCTCGGTGGGACCAGAACTATCAAGTTCGATGCACGAATCGTCGCGGCCACCAACCGCGATCTGCATAAGAGCGTGAAAGAAGGAGCATTCCGGGAAGATCTCCTGTTTCGGCTCGACGTCATTCCGATCCGGCTGCCGCCCTTGCGCGAGCGTCACGGCGACGTGCACCTTCTCGCCGACTGGTTGCTGGACAGCTACTGCGAACGCGAAACAGACATCCCCAAGAGTTTCGATCCCGCGGTTCTTGATATTCTCGAATCCTACACCTGGCCCGGAAATATCCGCGAACTTCAGAATGTCGTCCGGAGGATGTGCGTGATGGTGGAAGGCAGCCTTATCACTACACGCGATCTTCCAGCGGAACTTTTGCCCAACCAGGATCACTCATCGGGTGTGTTCGCGGAGACGGCTTCCGATATCGAATCATGCGAGCTGGCATTCAGCGCGGCCAAAACTCAATATCTCAACCTATTCGAAGCTTCGTATCTGCGGGGCACGCTCGACCGTCACGGGGGGAATGTTTCCCAGGCGGCCGAGGCGGCAGGTGTCGATCGGAAAACGTTCTACCGTCTGCTTCGAAAGCATCGCATGGAACCAGAGCGATTTCGTACACATCGGGCATGCGGCTAGATGGCAAAGGAGTAATCGCAGCTCTCACTTCATCGGCCGATCGCCAAATCGAAGTAGTCGGATGGAGCGAGAGCGGCGCGTTGTCCAGTCAAGAGCGCAACCCGGTGATCGATGCCCGCTGCGGTCAACGCGTCGACGAGTCTCTGGGCGCCAACCGGCATAGTGGAGAAACGTTGAACCCTCACTACGACGCCTTCCAGATCGGCGGGAAGATCGTCCGTGGGTATGGCATCACCGGCGAATCGCTCCGGCGATAAGGCGGCGGAGAATTGGTTCGCGTACTCCTCTGTTTCGTGGTTGAGATGATGATAGACGAGAATGATTCGGAAAGGTTCCCCGGAATTCTTGAGCGCGCCGAGAAGTGCGACGCGCTGATCGGAATTCAAAGAGCGACGTTTCGGTTGGACCGGCGGGGGATCATTTTCCAGTGAAATCGCGGATGGTTGCTCTTCCCATGCACGAAACGCTGCCCAAAGGAGTAGAAGCGCACCGGCGATCGACAGCCACACATCGTCTTCTGCCGGCAACATCTTTGGGTATACGAGCCGCTCGGCCGGCGGCAGGACGAACATGACGAATCCTAACCATGCAGATCGGCGCCGCATCAAAGCGGCCGCGAAGCGACCAAGATTGCTAAGCATAGCAGATGAAGACTTGCTCAGAATCGCTATTTCACCTCACCGTACGTAATAGCGAAAGGTGTGCCAGTCCCACTCTTAAAACAAAGTATTGATAATGCTTGGCTTTTTTGATCGAGGATTTGTCCCTCGCAACGATTTTTCGTCTGGACCGCGAAAGATGTTCTTTACATTGGACAAAGTTTCGTGTGGTGCCGATGCGGTTCGAGGCTCTTCAGGCCGTTGCGGTTGCCGCGAGCCAGGAGCGATCGCTCAAGGTTTTGCTCGAGCGAATCGTGAGTGGAGTCTCGGAAAGTGGAAACGTCGCATTGGCGCGCGTGTGGCTGCTCGGCCCGGACCGCGTCTGCGATGTCTGCCAGCGAAGACCGGGCACCCACGACCAGTTGGAACGACTGCATCTGAGGGCAAGTGCGGGACGGCCTATCAGCGCGGCTTACCGCAATGAAGATTGGTCGCGGCTGGACGGCGAGTTTCACAACGGTGGAATCAAGATCATCGAGATGAATGCCAGTGAGAAGCCGACGCTCATCACAATTGCGGAAGACCATTACTGGATCGAAAAGCCGGACTGGGCAAAGAACGAGAGAATAAAAAGTTTCGCGGCGCATCCATTGCTCTTCCGCGGTCTGCGAGTGGGCGCCTTCGGAGTATTCAGCCGCAGTCTGATCAGCGAAGTTGAGTTTGATTGGTTGCGGCTTTTTGCAACTGCCGCTGCGGTCACGATCTCCAATGCCAAAGCGTTCGACGAAATCGATCGCCTGCGTCAGCGTCTCGAGCCCGAGAACGAATACCTGCGCGATGAGGTCAGGATCGCTGCTGATGCGGGATCGATTTTGGCCAAGAGTGCCAGCATGCGGCGGGTGCTCGAGCAGATCGAGATGGTGGCGCCGCCGAGTTGCTCGGAATGAGACCGACCACGCTTAGTACACGTCTGAAAAAGTTGCGGCTCAAATCAAATGAATGACGTCCGACCGTTCCGCATCGGCTGGCACAATCGTTGCGGTTTAGGGACGTTCCGAATGGACAACGAGTGGCAGACGTCTTGCGCCCGAAGCTGAGGAAAAATCGTGCTGCGAAAAGTAGATATCGATTATGTGAAGCGAGTCCTCGTACCTCACGCCGCTCCGATGCTTTCGCTATACGCCGATATAAATCCAGGCAATCCGGAGAATGCGGGTCGCGCGTGGCTTCGCCGGATAAAAGACGCGTTGAAAGAAATTCCGCTTCCGCGTGATCTCCCGAAACAAATCATCGAGAAACTGACAGATGTGCGGATCGAGGGACGCAGTTGCGCGCTGTTCGCAGCCGACGATCTGCTCGAGATATATAAGATTCAGTTGGATCTCCCGCTGGTCGACCTCCGACACGGCCGCGTCGACGTTCGCTGGGGGGATCCATACACGTTCCCGTTTCTGTATCTGGTCGATGAAGCAAAGCGTCAAGGAGTTGTGTACAGCGATCAGTCGCGGTGGCGGTTCTTCGAAGTGTATCTGGGTGAGATCGAGGAAGTCGCCAATGCGTTCCTGGATCTCAGCGGCGAAAAGCCACCTCCGCCTCCTCGTCCTGCTCAACATTTCGTGCAGGGAGTCGTGCTGCGCGGCGGCGCCAGTGGCGATCGATACGCGCGGCATATCGAAGCTTGGGAAGTGCGCTTCTTCAAACGCGCAGCCCATTCGCTGGAACACCTCGTCGAGGCCTGGCATATCGACCGGCTGCTTCTAATGGGACCGACTGAAGACACTCACTTCTTCGAGCAATATCTGTCTCGCAAGCTGAGAGACCGGGTTGCTGGCCACGTCCCCTCTATTCCAAAGCAAACCGCCAGTGCGGGTGAAGTCTTGAACCGAGTCATGCCCGAAATCGAAAAGAGCAGAGAAGCCGAGGAACTGGCCCTTCTCGACGAGATTCGCGACCGTGGAAGATGGACCGTGCCTACCGTTCTAAACAACCTGGTGATGGACCGGCTGTATATAGTCGCCGCTCCATGGCATCTCGATGTGCCAGTATGGCAGTGCAAGAATGGCTTGGTATTCCACGATCGCGAGCAGGTCGATGCATACTGTCCGGGAGAAGACCCAAAGCAGGTTAATCTTCGCGACGTCATAGGGGATGTGGCGGAGACTTTTGGTGCTCGGCTCGAGTTCATGCAAGGACAGGCCGAGGCACGGCTGCTCAGGGATTTCGGAGGATTGGCGGGTTTGCCGCGCTGGTAAGTGGCTCAAGACTGTCAGCTAGTCGACAGCCAAGTCTTCCTTGAGGCGCCTGCGGCGCACTCCGGGAGGCAAACATGGACGTACGTGGCTCGCGTACCGTTAAGTCCGAACCGGACGAAAATTTAATCGCTCGACAATCGACAAACGCGCTGAAATGCCGCCGAAAATTTCTCCGCTACTTTCCCAACGGGTTCCGTGACGAAAACTACCTCGCCTGGGAGCGGGGCTACAAGGTCGAGGCGCACCGGAGTTGGAACGCACGCCTCAATCACGACGAGTTCGCGGCGCTATTGCGGGCGGACGAGTACGAAGAGGCAGCGATGCGCGCTGTAAAAATAGAGTCGCGTACCCATCTGATCTTCTCGTTCGAGAAAATGGCCCTGCGCGACGCCGTCAGGTCGAAGGCCGGCGCGCGCGCGTTCGCGCGAGGACTCTATGACTTCATATACGGCGAGGCTCCCGACGATGAGAGATTCGACCGCTGGTGCGGGGTGGTCAATTCGCTGCCGCGCCCGAAGACGCGCGTGCGTACCTGGCCACTCGTGACCGTATTTGGATTCATCGCACTGCCTATGATCCACTTCTTCTACAAGCCGACTGTCACGCGAGCGGCCGCCCAAGCGTACGGCTACCACCTCACGTACAACTCGCGGCCGTCGTGGGAGACCTACAAGCAGGTCCTCGAATTCGCTCGGGTCGTCCGGCGGGACCTGAGTGATCTCAGGCCGCGAGACATGATCGACATCCAGTCATTCCTGTGGGTGCAGGGTTCGGCCGAGTACCCGGACTGACGGGATCGAAGGAACCGGCTGCCCTTCATGGCCTCGTCCTGAAGAATCGGCGCAGCCGGCGATCACGGGACATTTCGCCAACTTTCTCCGGAGGGCGCAGGCTCGGTGTCCTTCGCGAAGGAGCGGCCGGACAACCGGGGGGGAACCTAGAGTGCTTGCGGCTACCCAGCAACCAAGCGAAACGTTCTGGACACTGACCCTCACTCGTTTTCCGTGCTCATTCCCTCGAGGCGAGTCCAGGAACGTTCGTGCCCGCACTGATGCTTGAGCGCCACCTGTCCGGGTTGTTCCGACATTGCGGCGACGTACCTGGAGACATCGCTCTGGGCCAGCCCGGTTTGCTGTGTCCCTGAATCGTGTCCCACGGCGCATCCTGCAAAGAGGATCGCGAACGCTGCCCCGGCGAGTAATTTTCCCGGTTTCATGATTTGTGCCTTTTTCGCTTGCGCCCGAGAGCCTATTGAGGAGCGCCGTTCAGGATTTATTCGGACGCTATTGATCTGAACCTTCCCTCAACAGCAAAAGTTCCGGTGAGAGACCTAAAGTGTTGAGTATAGCTAACCTCATCACAACGCCGGTTCGGATTTGGCCGCGAAAATCCCTTCGTCTTCTATCCTCGCCGACTCACGGAAATCCTTGGCGCCTACGCACCTGGTCTGTGTGGGCCATTCCGCCAACGAGTCCCAGGTTTGAAGCATTCTCCTGGGATGACCGCAAAAAGCGCGCGTATAGGGGCGATGCGCCCGCCTCATCGGCACCGGAGAGAGCTCACATGTCGAGTGATGCCGCGCCACTTCGATTTCTCTGCGGACGAGGAATTCGGCGCCGATAAGAAACGACTCTGATCGCTGATGGCTCGAGGATCTAAAACCCCTCACTGCTCTGTGGCACTAGATCTGCACAATTGGAAGATGGCAAGCACACCAACAAGGAGAACTATTATGTCTGCGACAGTAGAGAGCACGAATACTGCTATAGATGCGACACTTTCATTTTTTGAGGCATATAACAACCATCAGGTGGAGAGAATGGTAAACCTCTGCAGCGAAGGAGCTCAACTGCGCTACGTGCCTATGGGAGAGCGGGGACAAGGCAAAGCCAGCCAAGTAGGCAAGGCCATTTGGTCTGGACTCATCGACGCATTTCCGGACCTGCATGTCACAGTGCAATCGATATTTGGGGACGAGCGGAACGTGGCAGCCGAGGTGATGATCGGGGGCACACAGCGGAAAGATTTCCTGAATATCCCCAGCAAAGGCGAGCACTACGAGCTGCCTCATGCCTTTCTGTTGAAAGTAGATGAAAGAAAAATGATCACAGGGATCACTGCGTACTGGGACAATGCGAGTTTTTATTCTCAGCTCGGAAAGACGACCCTTGACTGAGCAAAAAAAACGCGAGCGGAAGGTCGATATTAACGGAGACCGGCACGAGCAGGTGTTCCTAGTGCAGACAATCAACGCACTCGAGAAGACGTGGCAGTGGGAAAGCATGGCTATCGTAATCGCGTTCGACGATAGTGACGGTGACTACGATCATCAGATGAGTCCTATCTTTAACGGTTCGTACCGCGCCACTCGAAGCGCTAAGCGGGACGGGTATTTTGCGGATCAGGCGACCCTTCGCTCGGCGACTGCAAAACGATGCGGCGAACCGTTCATGCAACTTCAGACCGGAGTGCGCAATGGCGTCCAGCGGCTGGCGCGCCGCGTAAGGCGTTCATTGACACCTTCACGCGAGTAATCCATCGGCTGCACCATTCCGAACTCGCCCTCACCCTCAAGCGTGCGCAAATTGGCGATCGCATAATAGCGCCCCGCCTCCTCCATCTGCGCGCCAACATAGACTCCGCAGCGACCGCACATCAGGAAGTCCGCGGTTTCAGTGCCAAAACGATAGCGGAGGACCGCTGAATGATTGGTCAAGATAAAACCCATCTCGCCCTGCGGATCGGAGGTCGTCAGCAGACCATGCTTGCGGCAGAAGCGGCATCCGCAGGTCCGCACCGGCAGTTGCGCCAGCGAAAGCTCCGAACGCAGCGTCCAGCGAAGATTTCCGCAATGACAGCCCCCGAGATGCTCGTGTTGGCTCATCTTACGCCCTCCCGGGTTCGGGCTAGCGGCGCTTTCGGCCGCGCCCAGTTGCTCGATCATACCCCCCCGGGATGGTCAGTCCGCATACGGCGAATGATCCGCTCGCCGGGCCGCAAGCGATCGAGGAGCTGCTCGCGGAGAAGAACCCGGCGGGCAGGTTCTGCCACGGAGACAGCCCGACCATCGCCGATATCTGCCTGGTGACGCAAGTGACCCGGCGCAGCTCTTCGACGCCAATCTCGAGCCCTTCAAACGGGTCATGCGTATCTACGACGCCTGCATGGCGATCCCCGCGTTCGCCGAGGCGCATCCGCGCAAGCAGCCTGATTTCGATGGGCACTGAAGCGGTGGCAAGTCGCTAAACGAGCTAACAGCGCATGCAATCCAACCGGTGGCGCGCGGACACGCACCACCGGTTGACATAGCTCAGTAAGGATGGCGGTCTTTCTTGTTCATCCAGACCTTATAAGCTGTGAGGCCCACCTCTCGTTCAAAGTTCGGCGTCACTTTAATCCCTTTGCGATCTTCCCATGGACGCACGAAGTCTTCGTACTGGAAAGCATCAGAGAAGCCGATGCCATTCGTATCCTCAGACTCGCGCCGAAATACAGCCTGTCTATGCGCGACCAGTAGATAGCGCTCATGCACATTGGGCACGGCGCGCCGTTGATGTAGATTTCGCACCCTTTCAGCATCTTGGCGCGTTCCGTCACCAAATCGGGCGATCCGGGCGGCCGCGCGATCATCTCGAGCATCGTGCCTGCGCCATACTCACTTCCTAGCAGCCCCTTAGGGTTCAGCCGCGCTGACGCGTCGATGATCGCCGTGACTTCGGCGTGATACACGGGGCATCCGGTAAGCAGCACCCGATTCTGCCCTCGCCCGATAATCTCCCCATCTTTCACGATCACCGCTCCGAACGGGCCGCCCAGCCCTTCTCGACCGATTCGGAAGCCAGGCGCGCTGCTTCTTCCATGAATTTGCGGTTCATCTAATCTCCTCCCTCTTTGTTTGATTGTCGCTCGTAACGGCAACGCGATTAGACCAACAATGCTCGGAATCCAATGTGCCTCTAAACTGCTTTCGAGAAGCTTCAGAGGTTATAACAGAGTCAAAAATGTATAAAAAGAGTCAATCGCCTACAAAATTATTTGCATAGGTGTTTTACACTTTATTTTATAGTGAAAATAATCTAGAACTATTTAATAGTTGAAAACAGTGCGTAGCTAACAGACGCGAAGTCTACCGCCCGTGTACACCAGAGACCTTGCTATGGACTTGGTGACTATCAAAGAGATTAAGCAGGCGCAGCAGGATGGTTCTGAGCCAATAGATTGGATCGAGGGAGACGCATGGCTGGCTGGCGGCACCTGGCTCTTCTCGGAACCACAGCCGCAACTGCGGCGACTGATTGATCTGCAAAGTCTGGGATGGAAGCCTCTCGCCGTTACGAGGGGTGGACTCGAGATTGCCGCCACTTGCACTGTCGCGCAGCTGAACGCTCTTGAACTACCCGCGGACTGGATCGCTGCGCCACTGATCCATCAGTGCTGTCGGTCGTTCCTATCCTCGTTCAAGATTTGGAACACTGCCACGGTTGGCGGAAACGTCTGCATGTCGCTGCCTGCAGGTCCGATGATTTCTCTCGCGGCCGGGCTTGAAGGCGTGTGCGTGATTCGTCAGCGAGATGGCTCCGAGCGCAAAGTCCCGATAGAGAATTTCGTTACTGGTAACCATAAGAATGTTCTCCAAGCCGGTGATTTGTTGCGCCGAATCGATTTACCCGCGAGCGCGATGCGCAAGCGCACGGCGTTTCGCCGCATGTCACTCACCCATCTGGGTCGTTCGAGCGTCCTGATCATAGGCACGGTGAGTCCGCACGACGGGATGTTCACGCTGACCGTATCCGCATCGACAGATCGGCCGCATCGATTCGGTTTTCAGCAGGTTCCCGATGCGCATACCTTGCGGACACGCCTGGAGCGGGAGATTCCGGTGTTCTTTGACGATGTTCACGGAGCTCCGGACTATCGCAAACACATGACTTTCCATTTTGCCGAAGAGATCCGCCGCGACCTGGGCGCCAAATAGCCATGAGCTACGTAGTCAACGGCAAAAATTTCTCCGAACAACCACAGCCGGGCCAATGTCTGCGTACTTTTCTGCGCGACATGGGATGGTTCGGGGTGAAGAAGGGTTGCGACGCCGGTGATTGCGGCGCGTGTACCGTCTGGCTCGATGGCAAGCCGGTGCATAGCTGCCTCATTCCCGCCTTCCGAGCTGAAGGCCACGAAGTAACCACTATAGAAGGTCTCGCGCGCAACGGCGATTTGCATCCGGTCCAGCAAGCGTTCGTGGATGCGGCCGGTTTTCAATGCGGCTTCTGCACCGCCGGAGCGGTCATGACCGTCGCGAGCCTCAGCGAAGAAGACCGCCTGGACATTCCGTGGGCGATGAAGGGCAATCTCTGCCGATGCACTGGCTACCAGGCGATCGACGATGCGATTCACGGCGTGAAGTCTATCGAAGAGGCGGCGGAAGGGGCCGCGGTTGGAATCAGCGTGCGGGCGCCCGCAGCATACGACATCGTGACCGGCAAGGCGCGGTACACGCTCGATACTCATATCGAGGGATTGTTGCATCTGAAGCTGCTCAGATCGCCTCATGCTCATGCACGTATCGTGTCGATCGATAAAACCCGCGCGCTCGCGGTGCCCGGCGTGCATGCCGTTCTGACGTGGGAAGATGTGCCGCGTAGACCGTACAGTACCGCGGCGCACGACGATGAGAAGGCCAGTCCGCAGGATACGTACATGCTCGACAACGTAGTCCGCCACGTCGGGCAGCGCATCGCAGCGGTGGTAGCGGAGACCGAGAGCACAGCTACCGAAGGGTGTCACGCTCTCGACGTTCAGTATGAAATTCTCCCGGCAGTTTTCGATCCGGACGAAGCAATGCGACCAGGCGCTCCGGCGATTCACGGCGACAAGGGCGCCGACGTCGGAATTCAGCACTCCGAGCGCAACATAGTGCTGGAGCTGCATGGCCGCGTCGGCAACGTTGAAGAGGGGTTTGCCCAGTCCGATTTCGTGTATGAAGCCAAATATCGACCGAGCGCGCCCAGCATGCGCAGCTCGAGACACACTGCTCGATTGCCTGGCTCGATGCGGAAATCGTTTGAACGTGCGCACCAGCTCTCAGGTTCCATTTCCCGCCCGGCGCAAACTCAGCTACCTGTCGGGCCACCCGAGAGTGCGATAAGGGTGTTCTGCGAGCGTGTAGGCGGCGGCTTCGGCGGCAAACAGGAAGTCCTAAAACAGAAGACATCTGCGCGCTTGCGAGGATGGTCACCGGCCGTCCGGTAAAGCTTGAGTTCACGCCAGAGGAAGAAATGATCGCCTGCACCACGCGGCATCCGGCCCGTCTGCAGGTCAAAGCCGGCGCGACTGGCGACGGCCGCCTGACTGCCCTTCATATCGGGTACGTTTACAACACGGGAGGGTACGGCGGGCATGGCGCGGAGCGCGCGGTCCCATTCGACCGGTGAATCGACCTCAATCTATCGCTGTGCGAACAAGAAGATTGACGCGTACTCTGTGTATACCAACACGGTTCCTTCGGGGGGCTTTTTGCGGATACGGCCTTTCCCGTACTATCTTCGCGATCGAATCCACGATCGATGAGGCTCGCGGCATCGGATGGATCCACTTAGTTCCGGCGGCGCAACGTCGTCCAGCCGCCGATCCTTTTGTTCGTAACGATGAGCCCGAAGACCTGGAGTACGGAGCTACTGTCTCGACCAGTGCAAAGACATCGTCGATAAGGCGCTGAAGCAGCGCGATGACGTCGATACCCCGAAGGGACCAGACTGGCTGTTCGGCCAAGGCGCCGCGATCGGAGTGATCGCGTGCTGCCTCCCACCAAACATCGATCAAGCGCGGCTGAGCCTGGAGGCCAACGGCCACTTCCATCTGTCAATCGGCGCCCCAGAGTTCGGCAACGGCTCGACCACGGTTCGCCAGCAAATCATCGCAACGATCCTGGGAACACTTCCCTCCCGCGTGACTTTCACTCAGTCCGACACCGATCGAACTGGCTACGATACCGGTCCGTTCGGCAGCGCGGGTCTGGTCTGCTGCCGCTGCAAGGTGATACTGTTTGCAAAAAAGAAACTCCGCGACCGCATCCTCGATCTTGCGGCTAAGTTGTCCGGCAAAGATCGCGAGAACTGCCTCATAGCCCTCGACAGTGTCAACTGTGATGGGACGCGGTTCCTCTTACGGAGCTTTTCATTGCGGCGGAAAAAGCCGGCCAGAAGTTGGAAGTGGTACGCAAGGCTTATGGCACCCCACGTAGCGTCGCGTTCAATTGTCACGGCTTCCGCATTGCAGTGCATCGTGTCACCGGAGAAATAGTCATTCTGAAGAGCGTGCCGCCGCGGATGCGGGGGTGGTAGTCGATCCTCTACAACTTCGCGGCCAGGTCAAAGGCGCGATCGCGCAGGGACTCGGATGGGCGCTGAGCGAGAAGATGGTCTTCGACGATCAGGGCCAGATAGTCAACCCTTCGTTTCGGAACTACCGGATCCCGGCGTTCGCGGATATTCCTCGGAGCGATGTCTACTTCGCACACACCTATGATGCGTTCGGTCCACTCGGAGCCAAGAGCATGAGCGAGGCTCCGATCAATCCAATTGCTCCAGCGCTCGCCAACGCGTTGGCCGATGCGACGGGGATTCGTTTTGGTGACCTTCCCCTAGCGCCTGATCGCATTTACCGGCGAATCTATGAGAAGCACGGGGGGAATTCATATGACGAAGATTCGGTCCCGACTGACAACAAGCACAAATAGGTTCGAACTGTTGGAGTGCTCGCGATGAGCGCGGCGATAATCGAAGCACACAATCCTTCATTCACCGCCGCGCTGGTAACGACAATGCGGCTGCGTCCGGGTGACGAAGCCAGCTTCTCGTCCTGGCATGCGAGAATGTCGACCGCACCGATGAGTGTCGCCGGTTTTGTTAGTGCCGAAGTGAATGCGCCCGCGCCGGGCGAGTTGGAGTGGCGGGTCGTTCAGCGTTTTCACAACGTCAGCGATCTACAAGCGTGGCGTGCTTCTGAATTGCATGAGCGCCTTTTTCGCGAAGCTTCTGCGCTCGTAGAGGGCGGTGATGGAGGCGGCCTGCGCGAAGATGAGATTACAGACGGTGTGGCTAATGGTGTTGTCACTGAAGTGGTCACCACTTATGTAAAACCGGGCAAAGACCACGATTATCAGGCGTGGGCGGAGAAAATTCATCAAGCAGAGGCCCAATTTCCTGGCTATCGAGGCGGATATCTGCAACCCCCCGCGTCCCCGCGCCAGCACTATTGGACAACGCTGGTGCGTTTTGCGACCCCCGAACAGCTCGACCTCTGGCTCAGTTCGGACGTGCGCAAAGCGTTACTCCGCCAGCATGACGAACTTGTGCAGTCGTGGGAGCATCACCGTCTACCAAGCTCGTTTTCCGGGTGGGTTCCGACTGACGCCACGAGTAGCGAGTCTCCCGAGAGCTGGAAGCAGTCGATGCTTGTAGTACTGATGCTGTTTCCGATCGTCATGCTGGAAATTCGATTTTTGAGCC
>CAVQVD010000007.1:0-140542 GCA_963717045.1 uncultured delta proteobacterium
ATTTGCCGCGGCGACAATGGCGTCCACACAACTTAGCACGTGCCGCGGTCTGGGATCCGATAATGGCCAAACGCTCGATGAATTAAAATCCTCGATGAATTATTAAAAGTCAGATACACATTCGATTCAGTATTCGGCGTGTTCGGCTACTGACGAAGAAGAAAGGACCACGCGAGGTCCAGCATTGCTGAACGAAGAGAGCAGAATCCGAACTCTTTCGTTTCCCGGCAAATAACCCTCGAATACTGCGTCAATACCGCGGAAAGGCCCTTCCACGACTCGCACGCGCTCGCCGCTTATGAGAGGTTGCTGAGGAATCTCGACAGGTCCGCCCGCGCATCGCTGCTTGAGATCGTCGATGATGTTACGCGGCACTATTAACAATTCGCCGCCGGCGCTGAGCACCTCGCGGATGCCGGGCGTGTACCTTACTCGACGGTATTGTGATTGGACATCAAACTGGCCGAATAGATAACAGGGGAAAAGTGGCACTACGCTCTCTACAAACTTTTCCCGGCGGCGTGTTCGGGTTTTAAAAAGAGGCAAAAAAAGCTCCGAAATCTCGGACGCTAGCCGCTCTCGAACCTTATGCTCCTTACCGGATTTCGTGCGAATGAGGTGCCACTCAGACATTATCTTGAAAGTGCAAAGTTGAAAATGCTGATATCACGGGATACAGGGGCCTTCGGGCTTGGACGAACTGGGGCGAGGGATCGCAAAGCGATTGCCCGCGACTCGCTCGAATCAGCCCGTCGGATGAGACTCCCCTGCTCCTAATTCTCTCAACCGCGAGTCAATAAGCGATGTTGATGCTCTAATGAACCGCAATGTCTCAACCAGGTCAATCCCCTGAATTGTCATCCTTCAACAATAATTGTGTTTACCTTTAGGCTCATGTGCGGCTAATTGCGTTTAATCGATTTCAGCATGCTTAATCCTGCCACGTCACAAATATCATTACGCTTAGAAAAACAAGGAATTCACCTGCTTGTAAAGATGATTGAGCAGCCTTTGTGCCATATGTACACTTCGCGTTTAACTCACTTTAACCTCGCAACTATAATCATTCAGAAAATTCGAGGTGCTAACGCTGCCCATCGTATAGGCGTCTGCAATAGAGGCGGGCAGCGGATGAACTTACTCCGCGCTTCTGAACTCCTCAACGATTGATGAGATTACGTCGTAGCGCTCCCGCCCGAGTACCGCGAGATGCGAATAGGATAAATCCATTCAACGCGACGCTCTCACACCATCATCATCGCGAGGCGAGCCTTGGCTAGAACTCGATAAAAAATGCGTGGTCAGTCAGGGTCAACAGCACCGAGCTGATGTTGCTGAGAGTCTGAATCGGACTCGTTCCCTTTGTCACATCATAAACATTGACCATTGGGAGCGTTCGGCCCAGGTTGATGATGACGTTAGCTGACTCCCCGGCTACCTGATCACCCCAGACCGCTAGCACGTAGGTGCCATCACTCTTCTGGATAAGCAGATCATGAACCGTGGCGGGCTCACCAGGAATAGAATAGTTAAGCGCGGCAGGAGTGAAGTTTGACGAAGTGTCACTTAAGATGGTTGTCATGTTGTGGATGTAAATGGCAGCCGGTTTCGGGGTCGTATGATCGAGGGCGTATATTCCATAGGTCGCCCATGTATCATCGAACATCCTGTAGATGAAGGTGTATAACCAATTCCGCTTCGCGGCTGACAGATACAGGTTGACCAGCAGCTTGCCTTGCTGGTCCGGCGTTACAGATCCGTCCGTGGCCCACCCAGTTTCGGTGGTGACCCTGGGCAACCCCGGACCTGCTGAGTATGGTGCGGCTGAAAATCGCATGTCCCAAGTTTGATTAAGGAATTCGCCATCCAGTCCGTCCCAAGGCCCTTGAGAAGCCCCATCAGACTCTGCGAACCAGGCTTGGTTGTCTTCGAGCGCGTTCTGACCGTTACCCCGCACGTAGTTGTGGAGGTTGGCGACGTCGGCGTAAACGGTTCCTCTCGGCTGCAGTGCACCGGCACCACCAGGAATGGTCAGATACTGAAGACCTTGATTGTCCGGCTCTGCGCCCGGCTCAGTCATGGACCATACTGGCTTTCCGGCTAGTTTTGGATCGTTCTTGATGGCCTTATACAGATCGCGCTGATACTGAGCGCAGGCAGCAAAGCCGGTACTCATAGAGCACGTTGTGCCATTATAGCTGAAGTTGAAATTATTAGGTTCGTTCGGTCCTTCCGCGGCCAACATAGCTCCACATGCCGCCAGGGATTCATATTCGGTGAGAGTATCCGGGATATCGTTAGATTCCGAGTCGATAATCGGTAACTCATCCACCATTGCCCCGGTTGCCGCGTGAACGTCGCACAGGTTGGCGAACATCGCAGGATCATGGGTCGCGTCATCCCGGATGTTGCGTATTCCAGTGTACTGGAGACTCGGGATGACCTGCGCCGTCGAATCAACGCCCTGGATGATGTGCGTGTCGACGCCAAGGCGGTTCAAGAAATCGTTAGCCTTTGTGGGCGCAATTCCGCCAGGCGTGGGACTGGGAGCAGGGGTCGGTGTTGGCGATGGAGTTGGGATTGGCGTTCGTGTGGGTGTTGGCGTTCGTGTGGGTCTTGGCGTTCGTGTGGGTCTTGGCGTTCGTGTGGGTGTTGGCGTTCGTGTGGGTCTTGGCGTTCGTGTGGGTGTTGGCGAAGGACTTGGGGTCGGGGTCGATCGACGACGTGTTCCTCGAACAAGTACGCGCTTGGGAAGGGCGTATCCAGCACCCTTAAGCGAGGGACCTGCGATTATAGTTCGCATCTGAGCTTGCACTGTCAGTCCTCTGCATAAAGAAAACGAGACCACCAACAAAATCGCCAAGTTAAGGCGTTGTTTCATTGCATCCCCCGCAGTAGTGAATTGACTGCCGCTCAGTGTCACAGCAGCTCGCAATGTCATGCATTCATCCCAGTAAAGCAGTCAAAAGATGTAAATCAATTATAAAACAGTGTAATACAAATGAATCACGTGATAATTCTTGTCATAACTTCAAAAAATAGCAAAGAATCAAACGCTATTTAGCTATTTGCAAATGCAATAGCTGTGAATAAAGCAAATGTTTACAGTCTAAAAGAATGTAAAAATAGGTATTGACATCGCTTACATCGACTTAAGCCAAAACTCAGCACGATAGTGCAGGAGAGCCTGCTCGGAAAGGCCCGAATAGACAGACCTTTCTCTACCTAAAATTGGATCCAGAACATTCAAATGAGCAGTCGATGAGAATTGCCATCGAATCGAAGAGAAGGAGTGAAGGGTTGCATCAATTTGACCGACCGGGTTCGAGATCGCACCTGAGATACGGAGACCTCAAACGACTAGGGGCCGCCGACCGCGGTCGGTTAGTGGGAGCCGTTATCAGTCAGGCAGCGAGCCGCGCGTCGGCGTGATGCAAGCCAACGAGTTTCGGGGTCATGACGACTCTTCCGACCTGGGCGGTTGGATCGTTGCGCAGTCTTTGTCGAGGACAGATGGGTGCGGGTTCGGTGGTAGTGATCGACATATGACGAGAGGACGCGGCGCAGATGCCTCTCGTTGAAGATCACGCAGTGATACGAGTACGATGCTCGAATTAGACGCCGGCGCATCAGAAAGGAAAAAATGGACCTGTCGTAGGACTGGCTACACGCCGCGAATCGAGCCACGCATACGCATGAGAAGCTTAGCAATCCATGAATATACAAAAACCCACCGAGCTTAGGGTATCTGAATGAAGTTTCTGATTTTTCAGCACGCGCGAGTGGAGCATCCCGCGATCTTTCGTGAATTCTTTGCAGCCGATGGAATCGAGTGGCGCGCGATCGAGCTTGATGAAGGAGAAGCCATTCCAAACTTGGACGGCTTTGATGCGCTCATGGCATTTGGCGGTCCCATGGATGTCTGGCAGGAGCGCGAGCATCCGTGGCTCGTCGCTGAAAAGGCCGCTATCAGGTCATGGGTATGCGAACGAAAAAAACCGTTTCTCGGTGTCTGCCTGGGACATCAACTGTTGGCAGACGCGCTCGGCGGAATGGTCAAAAAGATGGACGTTCCGGAAATCGGCGTATGTGAAGTCACTCTCAGCCCCGCTGGTGCGGCCGCGCCACTTTTTCGCGATCTCCCGCCGGTCCTTCCGGTGCTCCAATGGCACGGAGCCGCCGTCGAACGGGTGCCGGATGGCTGCGTCGTGCTCGCGAGCAGCGCCCATTGCGCGATCCAATCTTTCTCGTTGCGGAGAAATTGCTTACGGCGTGCAATATCACATGGAGCCAACTGAATGCACGGTCCAGGAGTGGGGCCAGATTCCAGAATATCGTGAGTCGCTCGAGAAGATCGCCGGAACAGATGGTCCGCGACGTTTGGAACAGCAGACGATCGAGCGAATCGAGGACTTCCGTAAGTATTCAAAGATCTTACATCGGAATTTCCTGAGAATTGTCGAAACCAGGCGCTCCAGCTAGGCCAACCGGCTGGAAACGAAAACTTAGTACTCGACGGAATCAGCCGGGCTGGACCCGATTGAGAGCGCCGAAAACGCTATAATGCCTCGCAACAGCCAAACGTCGCCTCGAACTGCCACCCTCCTGATGAAGTGTCCCGACCGCAAAGGTTTGGTGCGCAGCATCGCCGATTTCATCTCGAGCAATGGTGGCAACATTCTTCACGCCGACCATCACATCGATTTCGAGACTCACTACTTCTTTTCCCGGGTCGAATGGCAACTCGATGACTTCACGATCCCGTCCGGTGAGATTGCCGCGTCGTTCAGGCCGCTGGCCGAGGCCTATGGTATGGAATGGCAACTGCGCTTCTCCGACGAGCATCCGGCGGTTGCTGTTTTCGTTTCCACCCTTGGCCATTGCCTCGTCGATCTACTGCATCGCTGGTCTATCGGGGAATTCCCGGGTAGTGTCGTCGCCGTAATCAGCAATCATCTCGATCTTAAAAGCATGGTGGAGCGCGAGGCCATCCCGTATCACCATTTTCCGATCACTGCGCATAACAAGCCTACCGAGGAAGCAAAGGAACTTGAGCTTCTGTCCTCGCTGGGCGTCGATCTTGTCATCTTTGCTCGCTATATGCAGGTCGTCAGCGATAAATTCATCGCTCACTATCCCAACCGCATCATTAATATACATCATTCTTTTCTACCGGCGTTCATCGGTTCCAGCCCGTATGCCCGAGCATTCGAGCGAGGAGTCAAGCTCATCGGGGCGACCAGCCACTACGTAACCCCGGTGCTCGATGCGGGACCGATCATCGAGCAGGACGTCGTACGCGTGACGCACCGCGATACACTCGAAGATTTGATCAGGAAGGGACGCGACCTCGAGCGGATCGTACTGGCGCGGGCAGTACGACTTCACTTGGATAGACGGGTTCTTGCGTATGCCAACAAGACAGTCGTCTTCGACTGAGCCCGACCGGTTATCATCCGTCACTGGAGGAAGGGCCGCTGGGGAAAATCCTGGACGGTCAGGCGATCGCTCGCGACGTGCACGACCAAGTGCGGTGCGAAATCGAGCGTCTGCTGAGCGAGTATGGCGTAAGACCCGGTCTGGCGGCCATCATGGTAGGCGACGATCCTGCTTCCAGCGTCTACGTCGAGACGAAGCGACGTGCGTGCGAGCGCGTTGGAATCGCCTCATCCGTTCATCGATTACCTACTCGTATCACCGAAGATCAGTTGGTACATCTCATTTATCGCCTCAACCGGGATCCCGAAGTACACGGCATCCTGGTTCAACTTCCGCTTCCTGACCCAGCACTGGAGAAGCCCGCGCTAGCCGAGATTGTTCCGGACAAGGACGTGGACGGTTTGAGTCCCATCAGTCAGGCGCGGCTACTCGCCGGCGAACCCGGACTGCGACCCTGCACACCACTGGGAGTAGTGGAGCTGATCGATAAGACCGGCGTCGACCTCACAGGAAAGCGAGTTGTTATCGTCGGGCTCAGCGTGCTGGTCGGGAAGCCACTCGTTCACCTTCTGCTGGAACGTGGCGCAACCCTCGTGTTGTGCCACGAATTCACTCGTGACCTGGCCTCGGAGGTCGCGGGCGCTGAAGTGTTGGTGTCTGCGGTTGGCAAAGCGGGCCTTATCCGGGGCGAGTGGATTCGACCTGGTGCAGTCGTAATAGACGTGGGAATCACACGCACCCCGAATGGAGTCCTGGGCGACGTCGAGTTCGAAGTGGCTCGACGGCGGGCCAGTTTCATCACTCCCGTTCCAGGCGGCGTCGGTCCTATGACCGTCGCCATGCTTCTGCGTAATACATTAGTCGCAGCCCAACGAATCTGTATGCAGGTACATTAGCTGGCCAATCGGCGCAAAAGCCCGTCCAAAAACCCTAGCCCCAACGCCATCGCATCGATGTCAAAACAGAAACAAACTACAGTTTTTTCCTCACAGCCCGCTGCTTCCGAAACCTTCTATATCAATGCCAAACTCTTTGCCTGCGTCCAGCAGGACGTCGAATAGATACTGCCCCGCTGAACGTTCGCAAAGGATTAAGTAGCTGAGGGCAGTCGCATCAGAGCCCGCATTATCAGGTGAACGATTGGCGAGATCGTTACGCACTATTTCGACCACAAGCCCGGCCATTGAAGTGCGCAATGCAGTGTTATCGGGACTAATCTTGTCACTAAAGTCGATGCCACACAGTTTGGACATAACCTTCTCACTGTCCTTACCGACGATCCGTATCAGCGCCCGAGCGTGAGTAACCTCCACGATAGTTACTAGTTCGAAACCACCGTCGGTACTGGCCGTGAGGTGCGAAGGTAAGGACAGGCCAGGGGGTCCGACCATTAGCCATTCTTCGTGACCTATTCCGGCTACCAGGCGCCGGGAATCGTCATGAGTTGCGCGGCCCGGGGCCACACCCAGCATGCGGGCAGCGGCGCTCCCTGTAGCTGTACGTATCAGAAATTTCTGGCATGGCGTGCAATCGATCAGTCGCAGTGCCGCCAAGCTACGCCTGGCTGATACCTCCCATCCAGCGTCCAGCGTGACAGGCGGCGCCTGAGTTATGGGACTCCGTGCGATGGGGGTTGTTTCAGCCACGCAGTCTTGTCCCTTGCGGATCGAAGGGGACTCGCCGCTCGGCAACCTGCGCTGCCACGAGCCGGCCGTCGGGCAGTCGAATCTCCAGCGAGGTACCGGCCCGCGACAAATCCTCGCGCAACAGGGCCATGCAGATTGAACGCTGCAACGTCGGCGACATCCGGCTCGACGTAATCCGCCCCACGATCGTGCAGCCTTTGACTATCAGGCTTGCCTCAGGAGGAACCAGGCCGGGGTCGCTTGGCCATAAGCCGATCAGCCGCGGATAGTCATTGCGTTGCGTCTGCCATTCGAGTTCGGATTTGCCGATGAAATCGCTTTTTGCAAGCTTTACGAATTTCCTAAGCCCAAGACTCAGCGCCTGCGTCAGTCCATCGGTATCCTGTCCGACGATGACGTGACCCTTTTCCAGCCGCATGACGCGCTGCGCTTCGATGCCGAATGGTTTGATCCCAAGATCATGTCCGCCTTCGATCAGCGCTTCCCACACGTACAGCCCATAGCTGGCTGGCACATGCAGCTCGTAGCTCAACTCTCCAGTGAATCCCAAGCGCAGCAAATAGCAACCGTCGACGCCGGCAACACGCCCTTTGCGCGCTCCCATGTACGGAAAGGCCGTGGTATGCAAGTCAACTTCCTGGGTCACCCGCTGAAGCAGTTCAGCAGATTTAGGACCCGCGACGTTCATCGATGCGAAAGCATCCGTGGCAGGAACGACGTGCACGCGCCAATTGTCACTGGAACCTTGTAGCCAGGATTCGATCCATTGCCCGACGGCGGCCGCGCCCGACGAAGTAGTAGTCATGAAATACTCATCGGCGGCCATCCGAGCCGTGACGCCGTCATCGAACACCACACCGTCTTCGCCACACATCAGGCCGTACTGGGCGGATCCTGCCGCGAGCGCCGACCATTCGTTGACGTATAGGAGGTTGAGCAATTTGACGGTGTCAGGGCCGTGCAATAGGTACTTGCCCAACGGGGTCACGTCGATGATGCCGACATTGGTGCGTGTGTTGGAAACTTCCGCCTGTGGATCGCCGTAGTGCTCCGGGCGAATCCACCGTCCGGCGACGAGCGGCGTCGCTTTGTGAGCCTCGTGCCACGACTGCATCGGGGAGACGTGCGTCGGTTCCATACGCCGCCCCGCCAACCCTCCAAGAGTGATTGGCGCGTACGGAGGCCGCCAGACCGTCGTTCCGGTTTCCTCGATCGTTTGCCCCAACGTCTCGGCCACGATCGCCATCGTGTTGATAGTTTCCAGCTTTCCCTGGGTAGGGCCCATCGTTGAAGTGGTATATCGCTTGACCAACTCGATGGAGTCGTAGCCCTCCTTTACGGCGGAGCACAGGTCCGCGGAAGACACGTCCTCGCACCAATCCACTGTTCCGTGAGTATGGTTACGGAACAGCGGGAGATGATTGTGTATTGCGAGTTGCGGGATCGCGGGTCGCGATCCGTAGCCTGCGCGAGCGGCTGCCGCCTGGCCGACCGCCTGAGCATGACTGATCAACTCCTGTGTCGAACCATCGCCGGCGAGCCCTCCAGCCGCAAAAACATCGTTGGAAAGCTTGCCGCCTGGAAAGAAACGAGCGGCTGCGGGCTCGTATCTTGGCCGGTCCCCGGCCATGTTCAGCAGAAGGCCGGGAGCGGTCCAACCCGCGGCGATCACCAGCAGATCGCAACCTACCCGGGCGCCGTTGGCCAACTCGACGCCGCGCACTTCGCTGCGCCCGTATGCCCGCACGATGCCGTCTCCGCGTCGGGCATCGACGATCGCCGCCACCTCCACGTTTGCGCGCCGAAGGTCCACGACCGCTCGATCACCCTCGTCATTGGCGGTGAAGACCACCGCCCGCGTACCAGGCTTGACGGCGTAGAGATTAACCAAGCGCCGCACCGCGCCTGACAGCATCACGCCCGGCAGATCGTTTCCCTCGAACACGTACGGACGCTCGATCAGGCCAGGCGCAACGATCAAAGCCTTGGCGCGCGCCTTGATGAGGCGTTCGATGACTCCCGGGAGATTTCGCTGGACGACCGCTACCCAGTTGCCGTCGTAGCGACCCGTAACCACGGAGTCGGTCAGTACCTCGATCTCCGGGCGAGCCTCCACTTCGCGGCGAAGTTGATCCAGCACTCTCAACTGAGTTTCATCGCCCCATCGCAGATGGCCACCAAGTTGGTGTCCCTCCTCCACCAACATCACCCGCGCGCCGGCGTTTGCCGCCGCCACGGCGGCCGCCATACCGGCGGGACCGCCGCCGGCGACGAGTACGTCCGGGTGCGCATACCGCTTATCGTAGTAACCGTGTTCAGCCTGCGGATCGATTTCTCCTCCCGCAATGAAGCGTCTGAGGAAGCGCTCGTAGAAGGGCCACCAGCGTCGAGGCCACATGAACGTCTTGTAGTAAAAGCCGGGTCCCATGAACCTGGCCATCAGCCGGTTTGCGGCTTTGAGGTCAAATCTCAGCGAAGGCCATGCGTTCTGAGCTCTGACGTCCATCCCGTCCTTCGCCAATCGATGCGCACCACGCACGTTGGGCTCGTCCCCAACCTGCACCGTGCAGCAAGGATCGAGATAGTCAGCGGTCAGAATTCCGTGCGGGCGATGGTATTTGTAGCTGCGCGAAAAGACGCGCACGCCGCAGGCCGCGAGCGCTGATGCGATCGTGTCTCCCGCAAAGGCAGGAAACGCTGCGCCGTTCCAGGTGAAGCTGAGGCGCTCGTCTCGCTTGATAACCTCGCCCGGCTGCGACGCGAGACGATTAGTCATTGACGCGGTCATCGGCGCTCGACCGAACGGATCTCGCTGTCACTCTGCGCCGGCGGCTCCGGTTCGGGGCTCGCAGAGGCAGGCTCCGGTTCGCGCCCAACATAAGTGGCGCGAATCTCGTTGGTGACCGTATCGCGTTCGCTGCGAAAATATCGGCCGCATCCTGCCTGATGGCACCAAGTCTCCGTAATCCATCCGGCCGCGTTGCGTCTGAAGTACAGGTAGTCGCGCCATTGCTCTTTGGTGGTGTTGTTAGGGTCGGGACGCGGCTTGATTTCGCCGCCCCAGCGAAATTCCGAGGCATTGCGAGGACCGCAGTATGGACATGGTACCAGTATCATTGACTATTTCTTTCCGGGAACGCTGGCTCGAGCGCCTTAGCTCAATGACCCACCGACGCCGCGCCCTTTTCTCCCACCAAGTGGCCCTCAGTAAATCGCGCGAGACTGAACGGTGCGATCAGCTCAGGTGTCTTTCCGCTCGCGACCAACTGCGCCATCGTTTCACCAGATACTGGGCCGGCTTTGAAGCCGTAGGTGCCCCATCCAACGTCGAGGTAGAACCCCTCAACTGGGGTAATGCCCATAACCGGTGAAAAATCTGGCGTCATGTCGCACAGCCCGGCCCATTGACGCACCAGCCGGACCTTGGCGATAGACGGAATAAGCTCAAGCACTTGGCCGGCCAGCTCCTCGGTGAACTCCAGCGAACCGCGCATCGAATACGATCCGAACGGATCGACACTGGCGCCGAAAACTAACTCTCCTCGATCGGTCTGGCTAACGTAAACATGCAGTGTGCCCGAAACTATTACGGCGTTCAGGAAATGCCTGATCGGTTCGGTGACTGCCGCCTGTAGCGGAAAGGTCACTATCGGAAGCGTCACCCCCGCCATCGCAGCCACTACGCCGCACCATCCCGCGGTGCAGTTGAGCACGTGTCTGGTGGCAATGTTGCCCCGTGTGGTTCTCACCGACACGACGCGGTCATTCTCGACGTCGATCCCGGTCACCTCGGTTTTCTGATGAATATGGATGCCCGCGGCATCGGCCCCGCGCGCGTAACCCCAGTTGACTGCGTCGTGGCGGATGATTCCGCCGGGCGCGTGATAGAGCGCTCCGAGAATCGGGTATCGCACGTCTTGCGAAACGTCCAGAGCCGGTACTAGTCGCTTGATTTCCTGCGGATCGATGACTTCGGATCGGACACCCTCGAGCTTGTTGACCTCAGCCCGCCAGCGCATCGTGCGCAGCGAACTGTCGGTGTGGGCCAAAGTGAGATGGCCGGACTGTGAGAACATCACGTTGAAATTCAACTCGGAGGCGAGCGCCTCGTACAACTTCACCGAGCGGTTATAGAAACGCACGCCTTCGGGGGTTAAGTAGTTGGAGCGAACGATCGCGGTATTGCGGCCCGAATTGCCGCCGCCCATATAGCCCCGATCCAGCACCGCGACGTTGGTAATGCCGTGGTTTCTGGCCAGGTAGTAGGCGGTTGCCAGTCCGTGTACACCAGCCCCGATGATGACGACGTCGTAGGATTTTTTGAAATCGTGCGTGCGCCACGCTCGCGGCCAATCTTCACCCGTCAGTCCGTGGCGTAGCAGACTCCACGCCGAATAGCGCCTGGGTAATCGCAGTTGGCGCCTCGCGCCGTTGCTGCCATTGCGCGACAAGGCGCTTGCCAAATCTCGCTTGAGGCTCATTCTTTTGCGCCGCCCGGTTCTCCGATCGTTCAGTCAGAGCCGGAGCCGCTCTTGAATCCTGGTATCCAGTTCGTTCCTGCCAACTTGATCTTTGCCATTGCTGCCGCCTCGATAGTAAGCGCCGCAAGGTCCTCGCGCTCAAGATGATGGACGTCGGATTTGCCGCAGGCGCGCGCGAGCGTGGTCAGTTCCATGTTCATCACGTTGAGGTAGTTGCGCAGTCGCTGTGCCCCCTCCTCCGGATCAAGCCTGATTTCAAGCTGCGGCGCTTGGGTGGTAACGCCCACAGGGCACAGTCCTGTGTGGCAGTGATGGCAGTAGCCCGCGGCGGTACCGAGACGTTCATAGTCGGCAGTGACGTCCCGGTGCGCGCCGCCATCGGCACAGCGCGGCGAATTGCATCCGAGCGCCACCAACGCCGCTTGTCCAATTGAAACCGCGTCGGCCCCCATCGCGAGCGCCTTCGCGACGTCGGCGCCGCTCCGGATGCCACCCGAAACGATGAGCTGAACCTTGCCCACCATCTTCATTTCTTCCAGAGCTTCGACCGCTTCGCGTAGCGCCGGCAAAGTAGGTATTCCCGCATGCTCGATGAATACCTGCTGAGTAGCCGCCGTGCCGGCCTGCATGCCGTCGACCACGATCACGTCGGCGCCACTTTTGATGGCGAGCTTGACGTCGTTGAAGACGCGGGAAGCGCCCATCTTGACGTAGATAGGCACTCGCCAGTCAGTAATCTCGCGCAGCTCGGCAATTTTGATGGTCAGGTCGTCGCAGCCCGTCCAGTCAGGATGCCGGCATGCAGAGCGCTGGTCGATCCCCTCGGGCAAAGTCCGCATCGCGGCGACTCTCGGACTGATTTTTTGTCCGAGCAAAACGCCGCCGCCTCCCGGCTTCGCGCCTTGCCCAACCACGACTTCGATCGCATCGGCTTTCCGAAGATCGTCTGGGTTGAATCCATAGCGTGAAGGCAAACATTGGTAGACCAGGGTCTTCGAAGAGTCGCGCTCCTCGGCCGTCATGCCGCCGTCGCCAGTGGTAGTCGAAGTGCCGACCGCCGTAGCAGCGCGGCCGATCGCCTCCTTGGCACGGGCCGACAACGCGCCGAAGCTCATCCCGGCAACAGTTATCGGTATTGCGAGCTCGATCGGCTTCTTGGCGTAACGCGTTCCAAGAACTGTCCTGGTCACACACCTTTCGCGATAGCCTTCCAGTGGATACCGTGAGAGCGAAGCGGTAAGGAAGACCAGGTCATCAAAGGTCGGGAGCTTGCGCTTGGCGCCCAGGCCTCTGATCTCATAAAGTCCGCGCTCGGCGGCGCGATTAATATATTCGAGCGCCTCAGCGTTGAGCGTCGAACTTTCTTCAAGATGCTTGAGTGGCATTGGGCGCTCAATACTCCTGATGCGCTTCAGCGTTCCAGTGATACAGCGTGCGCGCCGAAGCCACCCGCTTGAAATGTTTGGACGAGATCTCGAATTCAGCTCGCTTGAGTAACTGTCCCACCTTGGCGTAGTCGGCCCCGGTCATCGGTTCCTCGCGTGCATCGGCGCCAAGGCTATCGATTTTGCCGCGCACGTAAATCACTGCCTCGTACAAAGAGTCACCCAGATGCGCGCCGGCATCGCCACAGACCAGCAGATTTCCCGCCTGCGCCATGAACCCGGACATGTGGCCGACCGACCCACCGACTACGATGTCGCAGCCCTTCATGGAAATTCCGCAACGCGAGGAACTGTCGCCCTCGATCACTACCAAGCCGCCGTGGCCCGAGGCGGCCGTGCACTCGGAGGCGTTCCCCTTAATGCGCACGCTGCCCGACATGATGTTCTCGGCCACGCTCCATCCCACGTTGCCGTACACGTGGATGTGAGCCTGCTTGTTCATGCCGCCGACGAAGTAGCCGGCGTTGCCCCGCACGTGCACCTCGACCGGGCAATCCAGGCCGACCGCGATATTGTGCATGCCGTTGGGATTCACAATCTCGACTACTCCCACGCCTTCGTCGACCAGCCGATGATGCAAGTAATCATTGAGCTCGCGGACGCTCGTGGTGGACAGATCGAGCCGGACAGGCTTCACGCCGCGACCCTCCATACATAGATCTGTTCGGGAAGTGGTTCGAAGATGTTGGCCTCCGCTATTCCGGGCAGATGCGCCAGCGATCGAAACTCCGAAGATATCGCGACGTATTGGTCGGTCTCTGCGACCACCGCCGGTTTGCAGGCGAACGGGTCCCGTATCAGAACCATCTGCTGGGCCGTTCCGATCAAAAAAGTGTAAAAGCCGTCGATTTTCTCCAGCGCCGCACCGAGCGCCTGTTCGATCGTGTCGCCCTGGCGCATGCGCCACTGCAAGAAGCGGCAGGCGGCTTCGCTATCATTGTCGGTTTCGAATTCGAGGTTCTCTTCCTCCAATAGACGGCGCAGGCTGTATGGATTCGACAGCGAGCCGTTGTGCACAAGGCAAAAATCCTCGCCCGCCGTGAACGGATGCGCGTGTGCCGGCGAGACCTGGGACTCGGTCGCCATCCTGGTATGGCCGACGCAATGCGTGCCGCGCAGGGCCGAGAATCCATAGCGCCTGGCTACTTCGTCGGGCCGCCCCACGTCCTTGAACAGCTCGATCGAATGCCCCACCGCCAGCACACGTACACCGTTACCACGCCGCTTGATCCATTGCCTGAGCGAGTCGTTCTCAAGCGCCGCGATTATTTCCGCGTGGTTGTCGCGCGTGACGATCTCGGCATGGCAGCCTAGATCCTTATCCAGCGATTTTTTAAGGCCAGTCCAGTCATAGCCATTGCGCTCACTGAATAAACTAAAGCGGCGCCGCGGCGGCTCTATCGCCGTGCCAAAAACCGCCAGGCCGGCCGAGTCCGGTCCGCGCTCTGCCATACAGTCGAACATCGGCAGGACCAACTCGCCGAGCGACTGGCGCAGCTCTTCCTTTTTGGCCATCAATCCTATTATTCCGCACACGCAATCGACCCTCCCGCTCGTCTCAGTAAAACTCGAGATACCTCTTCACTTCCCAGTCTGATACATGCCGATGGTAATCTACCCATTCCATACGTTTGAGTCTGATAAACTCGGCCACAAACTCTGCCCCCAGCATCTCATGGAAAAGTTGATCTGCCTGCAGAGCGTCGAGCGCCTCTGGCAGGCTCTGTGGAAGGGTCTGTATCCCACGGGAGCGCAGTTCCACCTCACCGAGTTCGTAATGATTGAAGTTATGTGGTTCGCCGGGATCCAGCTTCCGATCCACACCGTCGAGTCCTGCCGCGATGATTCCGGCTGTGGCCAGGTACGGATTGGCGCTCGAATCAATCAGCCTGATTTCCAATCTTCCGTATGGTATGCGCACCATGCAGCTTCGATTGTTGTCGCCGTACGATATATAAGCCGGAGCCCAAGTTGCCCCTGAAAACGACCGTCCCACTACCAACCGTTTGTACGAATTCACTGTCGGAGCGACTAGCGCGGTGAGGGCAGGAGCATGCGCCATTATGCCGCCGAGAAATTGGTAGGCTAATTGCGACAGGCCAAGCTTGCGGCCGTCGGAGCGATCCAGAAAGAGATTGGGATTTTTGGCATCGGCCAAGGACGCGTGCATGTGCATTCCGCTGCCAGTTCGATCCGATAGCGGTTTAGGCATGAACGAGCAGAGCAATCCAAGCTCACGGGCGATCTCGCCCGCCGCCATGCGGAAGAATACCATGCGATCAGCAGTGGTCAGGCAGTCGGTATAAGTGAAGTTCACCTCAAATTGACCGTTCGCGTCTTCATGGTCAACTTGGTAAACGTCGAAGCCCGCTCGTTTCAATGCGTCGACCAGCCGCTCGATGAACGCCCGGTTCCGCGCCAACCCTTTATAATCGTAGCAAGGCTTGTCCAGTCGGTCAGTTTCATCGGCCGGCGCGACGGAACCGTCTTGGCGCCGGGCAAAGAGCATGAACTCCGGTTCCATTCCGGAATTCAGCGTCCACCCGCGCTCGCTTAGGCGGCGGATTTGTTCCTTCAGAACGAAGCGGCTGTCGAACGGCCACGGCTTGCCCTTAATCCTGCCATCACAAACGATTCTTGCGTAACCCGGTTGCCAGGGCATCAGCGTCAGGGTGTTGAGATCGCCGACCGCCATGTAGTCGGGATCATGGGGCTCCTGTCCCATGCCCCACACCGCGAAACCGGCAAAGCCCGCACCATCCTCCAGGATGATGTCCTCGAAATGTTCGACCGGAACTGCTTTTGTCTTTGCCACGCCGTGGATATCCACGAACTGGGCAAGGACGAATTTTATCTGGTTAGCCTCGAGAAAGGCTTTGGCAGATTCTCGTGTCATCCCTGAATGCTTGGCTGACTTCTTTTCGTTTGCTGGCATCGCTCGTACGACCCTCTACCGGGCTTGCGTTCATCGCAAAATCCTCGGGAATTCCTCGAAATGCGCGGCCCTACATCAGGTAAGTTTTGGGTATTTCGACTCCGACAGTGTACCAGTTATCGGGGATCATCTGATAAACGTTTATCCGCGCATCAGGACAGCACGATATGAATTGATATGCGTCGATTTGGCTGAACTTGTATTCATCAACCAGCCAGCTCATCATCCAGATCCAAGCCTGACTGATAGATCGCTCCAGTGGCCTACCGTTATTCAATTGTATAATGGACCGCGGGGTCTCGATCCGCGGATAAGGAACGCTTTTTTTCTTAATCAGCTCGCAACTGATGCGCAGTTCTCCCCGTGTCTCCACGGCCACTCCGGTCCATTCGGCATCCCCCTGCGAGGCATGCATGTCTCCCAGATAGAGAAGGGCGCCTTCATTGTAGACCGGCAGATAAATACGATTTCCTTGTTTGACCTCGCGTGAATCCCAATTGCCGCCGAAACCGCCCACCGCCTGTCCGTCATACGGCCCCACTAACGACGACACTTCCTCAAAATCCGGCGCCACTCCGATACATCCCATGAACGGGGCCATCGGCCAGGATAAGCGCTCATTGAAGATGACCCGGCCGTCGCGGAAATGTCCGGTGGCGCCTCGCTCGTACTGCAGAACGCGTGTATACGGGCCGTGGCAGTCGGGCCAACTGGCCGAATCCGCCAGCGGACCAAAGCCGCTGATGACTACCGATACACCCTGGTCCTGTGGCTCGATCTCATGAATGCCTACCGCGATGATGTCACCCCGCTCGGCTCCGTCAATGTAGACAGGGCCGACGAGAGGATTTAGATATGGGGGCATGCGATGAAGCCCCGGCAGGAGCTGCGCCACTGGCAGGTCTGTACTTTGCTTTATCTTCCCGCCGAAAGCGTCTTCAGTTTCCAGAATGAACTCCTCGCCGGGTTTGACTTCAAGGACAGGGTTGAACTTGTTACTGAAAACATAGCGGAATTTCTCCGGGTCTCTCTCGACTCTCTTCATCGCTCGACTCCTCAGCTTACTGTTAGGTAATGCTCTACCTATTACACATCGAGATGGAGGCTTAGTCGACGAAGTTTTCCGCTATCTCCCGATGAGTGGTGAACCAGACGTCTGGCTTGCGCATGTGCTCGATCATGTCTTCGAAGCATTTGAGTCGCATCCCCCTGCCGGAGCACTGCGGGTGCTGTGCTGTCGTATACACGCCGCCCGGGATGCTCTCGTACATGAAATCGAAATGCCCCAGGAACACCTCTTTGACCTTTTCCGGGCTCGACAACGGCGCTTGGCCATACCAGCCGTTATTGTGATCGAGATAGTAAGACATGAATTCGAAATGCGGAAAGTCGTCGAGGTCCCACATCCAGGGAATCTCTACGATCTTCGAAGGCTTGCCGAACGTGATGTCATAGGGCTCCTCGAACTGGTAATTGTCACCAATCCTGAGCCGATAGGGAATAAAGTCGCTACCTTGGAGTGAGCTATCGTATAGGTAACCTTCCTCGAGCAACAGCGCAGGCATATCCGGCCCGTAGTCTCCGATTGGCGATCGGAATCCGACCGGATGTACTCCGGTGGCTTTTTCGATCGCCTCGATCTGCTGCTTCAGATAGTTTCGCTTATCCTCAGTGCTCGTGTCGCTGCCGAGAAGACCAACCTCTTTGGGCTGATGATACATTCCATGAGAACCGATATCATGTCCGCGTTCGGCGATCTCCCGCACTTCCTTCCCATGGTGAATTGCGGTGTGGCCAGGTACATAGAAAGTCGCCTTGATGTCATACTTGTCAAGCAGATCCAATATTCGTCCAAGGCCGTAACGAATGCCAAACTCGCCTCGCGAGAGCGGATTCATCGTATGAAACTTGAAACATCCCAGCCATAGGCTGGTCACGTCGACATCGAAAGTGAAGCAAACCGCGAACCGTTTTCCCTTGGGCATCGTGATAGCCATATATATACTCCGTTCGGCATGCTCGGCAGCGGTGCTGCTGGTGCATTCGGCTTTAGGTCCTTTCGCAGTTGATCCTCAGTGCGACAGCATATGCGGCTCGACACCCCCTTCGTCGAGTCTCTCGATTTGATATTGCCCCTCGCAGGGCTGCCCTTTGCGAATGAACATCACCCCATCACTCAGATCCATCACGATAGAGGCATTGGTCTGTAGCCGCTCGAGTTCGTGTGCTCGCAGATCAGGGTGCCGGCAGATCGAGCTGGGGCGATTGACGTGATCCCGCAATATGGACTGCAGCGTGGATATTTCGATCTCGCCAGTAGAGCGGCCCAGGAGCTTACCTGCGCGGCAATAGCGCAGTATGCTGTCCGGTAGAAGCTTGCGCCCCTGGTCTTCGACTACCAGCCGTGATTCGAAGTGATTCGTGTGGGCCAGTACTCCGGTACTTCCATATAGATACTCCGTACCGGTCGGAGTCTTCTCGATGTCTATCGCTTCACCCTCTGCATGAGCGAGGAGAAAGTTTCCGCTGGCGCCGCTCTCACTCGTCATCAAAACACCGATGGCCTCGCCGATAGACGAAGAGTCAAGGATTCGGCGACATAGAACGTGGAACGGAATACCTGGGCGCGTCTGTGGAGTGACCAGTAGATTGCAGCACAGGCCGAGCCCCGCGTTGTTCATCCCGATCTTCCCAACGAAGCCGGCTTCCGTGAAGGTTAGAACCTTCGGTTTGCCGCGTTGCTCGAGCTCGAGGAGCACGCAGTTAGGCTGGATTCGCGGCATCCAATCCCAGTTCTGCGCTGTCAGGGTGTGCTGGGAGAGAGTTGCCTCCGGGGTGGCGGCCATCGACGTGCACTCACCGTGCAGAAGATGCGCGCCCTCCCTGAACATGATCTCGGTGCGCGAGTTGAGCGCCACAATCTCTTCGAGCGATTTCCCGGAGCCCTCGGCAATGCCTCGGATTTCCGTCATCAGATCTTCGTCGAATGCGCCGATCAGGCGTACGAAATCGGCGGCACGCCCGAACACCGCCTGTCTATCGAGGCCCGCGTAATGCTTGAATAAGGTGAAGTAAACCTCCACGTTGTCGGCGATCGCATACGCGAGCCGCCTTCCGTGTTGATAGCCGATGTCGTATGGCTCGCCCTTGAGCGCGAGTCTCGTGAACGTGTCCGACATTTGCGGACCTCCTTCTCGCCAAGCGGCGCTCCTTGGAAAACAAAGGCGCGGCAAACTCTCATTCGACCTTCGATTTGTGAAAAACTACCGCCGACAGGATCGCGAGGACGGCAAGGCTGCTATTCGTCCCCACCTCACTGTCGGATAAAATGTCGATAGCATGGCTGCGGTTCAATTTGCAAAAGCTTGTACACAAACTTTCCTGACTGTAAATTTTTCGGTATCGGCTGGCTTTATATCCAGGCAACGCGGGCAGTGTGTTGCGTGTTGATTTGGAGCTTGATCCAGTATCGGAAGAAACGGAAAATTCCCCGAAGTTAACTCCTGGACTCTCGTCTTTAGGGCTTCCTTCGCTAGCACGTAGCCTGGGAGCGCGCTGTCGCAATTGCGCAAGACATGTGCGCGACGGCAATAACTATAGTTGCGGGAACTGCGGTCGCTATAGCTTCTCAGTGTTGCTGTCGGCGTAGATGATTATCGACAAAAACCGAATCGGCACCTCGATTAGATGTTCGGGTCCGTGAAGCACGTCGCCGGCAAAGGTCAATGAATCTCCAGGTTCCAACCGGTACGTGTTGCGACCGTGCCTATAAGCAATCTTCCCCTGCAGCATGTAGATGAACTCAGTCCCTTCATGCTGAAAGGAAGGAAAGGCCTCGCTCTCATCATTCATCGTTATGAGGAAAGGCTCGAACAGCTTTCTGGGCCCCCGCCCATAAGCCAGCAAGTGGTACGTATGGCCTCGCTTGGTGCCTACACGGACCACCTCCATGCCTTGACCAGCCTTTACCTGCTGAGCACTTCCATCCGGTACCGCATATTTCTGAAAGAGTTGCCCCAGAGTCAAGCCGAGCGCCGTGCTGGTACGCTCGATCACGTCGAGTGTCGGCGCTACCTGCCCATTCTCAATTTTGCTCAACATCCCGGAGCTGATACGAGCTAACTCGGCCACCTGACTGATCGTCAAAGCGTGTTGGCGCCGGTGCTCGCGGAGTGCGCGCCCGAGATACTTTCGAAGAGTTACTTCTTGCGCCGCGGCTTTGGAGCTAAGCGATTTTTTACTAGGCATGGAAGAACGACCGTGCAGGAATATGCCCTAGGAGCGGGCGGCGCCGCAAGGCGAGGGAGAGGCAACATCATCGCGGACTTTTCTCCCCCTCAGTTCATGTTCTTTGCCTCGCTTTTAACCCATAACTACAGACCTCGGCCGCCAACTACCTTGCGGCCGGAACGCCCCTGAAGGGCGTTACGTGCGAACGCGTTTCACCTTTGAGCTTTTACTGTGACGGGTGAAACGAGAACGCTAAAATTTAGCTCTGCACGCATGAGATCGTGAGCTATATTGTCGTAATTAAAGACGTATGGTGATTATGAGATTTGCTTCACGAGAATCTTTGTTTTCAGCACGGCCGCCTCAAATCATCAGTAAATGGCATTTCTGAAAGCGGCTACAGTCGCGCTTCTCGTGAAATCATGCGCAAATCTGTTTACGCAGGAGAATCTTTTTTTCTCACGTCTTTACACGTGAGAGAGGTCTGTGTTATCCGATGTTTCGTCTGCTACTTCCGGGGGAGAGGACCCACAGCCAATAACGAAGGCTCGGCCGTCACACGCAGCCTTCCGCTATTTCGATGGGTTTCTCACCGAGTGGGGGTGAGCCTTACGATAGTGGGTAGGCCTTACGATAGAAGATCCTCAGAGCTTTGCACGGCGCTGTTAGCAGTAGGTTCCAGTGAAAGTTTTTTTGACAGAAATCGATTTCACCGGATCCGCGAACTAGGCTGAAGCGTGTAAGCCGAAAAACGGGGTCCAGGAGGAGCGCGATGCGTACGGCAAAAATTTCGGCGTGTCAGTTTCCAATTGCGCGGGGCGGCTTCGACGATTTTCGGACGCGAATCGAGGCCGCTATGGCCGAGGTGCCCCGCGATAGCGATTACGTACTGTTTCCTGAACTGTTTACCGTAGGACTTGTGACGTCCTATCCGGACGCTTCCTCGGTGGCGGATCTCACCCGCATTGTCGAGTTTACCCCGCGTTACCGCGAGTTGTTCCATCAAATCGCGACCAGCCGTAAGCAGTTCGTGCTTGCCGGGTCACATCTCGAGAAGCAAGGCGATCTCTACTTCAATGTGGCACACCTCTTTACGCCGGAAGGCCGAGAGCTGACCCACAAGAAGACCCATATCTTCCCGGCTGAATCGCAATGGCAGACGACCGAGGGGGACACGCTGGAAGTCTGGGACGTCGGCCCCGCAAAAGTGGGCGTCGCCATCTGCTACGAAGCCGAAATTCCCGAAGTATGCCGGATCCTCGCCTACAATGGCGCCGAAGTGATCCTTTGCCCCTCGTTCACGTTTTCAGAGGCGGGCTTCTGGCGCGTCAGACATTGTGCCCAGGCGCGTTGTATCGAAAACCAGATCTACCTTGTCCATTGCTGCACGATCGGGGACGCCGGCGCACCGCTTCCGCCAGGTTATGGCCGCAGTTCGATTCTCAGTCCCTGCGACAAACCGTGGAATCCAAATGGCATCGTAGCGGAAGCGACAACGAACAAGCAGATGGTCATAACTGCAGCGGTCGACATCGATCCGCTGTACGAGAATCGCAAAACCGGCGCCGCAACCACTTTCAACGACCGTATCCGAAGAGCACCGATGTACAAGCGGTACCCGCCCTACAAACCGGAAAAGATGTCGACCAAGAGAGTATCGAGCAAGAGTGGCTTAGAAGGTCCCGAACACGCAAGCGTGACGAAATAAGTGGCACAGGTTTAGTCGGATAGCTCTCAAGCAAAACGAGGAGGGGTTTCGATGCCTCAGGTATCTGGCAAGGTAAAAATCCCGGATGGGAAAAAGATTGCGGTCAATATTGGCTGCGACTTTGACGCTCAAGCGATCTGGATAGGCTCTTTCAACCTGACCTCACCGGCGTATATGTCGCGCGGTGAGTTCGGTGCGGAAGTCGCCGTTCCGCGCCTCCTAAAGCTGTTCGACAAGCATCGGATCAAGACGAGTTGGTGCATTCCGGGTCACACCGTGGATACCTGGCCTGAACTGTGCCGTGAGATAGTCAGTGCCGGACACGAAGTCGGCCATCATGGCTACGTCCATGAAAACCCGACGCCGATGAGCCTCGCAGAAGAAACCAAGGTCATGGAGATGGGTTTGGAGGCACTTGCGCGCATCGGCGTGAAGCCGCGGGTGTACCGGTCACCGTACTGGGATTTCAGTCCCAATACACTGTCGATCCTGGAAGAGTATGGGTTCTCTGCCGACAGCAGCTTGATGGGTAACGATTTCCATCCATACGTGATCCGGCGGGTCGAAATACATGCGGACAAAGGAAATGTTTTCGGCGCGTCGAGCAAGGTTCTCGAGATCCCCGTCTCATGGTATCTCGACGATTTTCCTCCCGAGGAATACATCACCGGCAAGCAGGAAGGTATGAACCCGGCGGTGGGAATCTTCGATCGCTGGAAAGCGATTTTTGACTACGCGCTCAAGAATGAAACCGGCGCCTGCTATGTCGTTACGACTCATCCGCAGACCATCGGCAGAGCCCACATGATCTCGCGGCTCGAAGAGTTGATTGAGTATATCGCGGACAAGGGAGGATGGTTCGCAACCCTTGGCGAGATCTACGACGCCACGGAGATCCCGAAATAGGCCGGGCACATCCCTTGCTGTTGAACTCCGCGACTCGTGCGAAACCTCACGAGAACACGGTCGCTCACACGAGGTAGACGCGATCGATGCGCAGCGGGCGGGCATATCGGCGCCCAGTTGGCAGGCAGAAACAGCCAAAGCTTCAGCGGATCAATGAACAGTTCGATGCACCGCGAATAATCGCATAGTCGGGTTCGCGACACACGCGGCCGGCGGACTCTCCCCGAGTGAGGCATGCAGCGTCTGGCTATACGACTGGCGCAATAAACTCTCGAATTTGGTCGCGGAGACAGTCGCATGAACAAACAACAAACAGGAAGTAGTACTCACGGAGATCGCGGAGAGTTTATATCGCCTGGTGAGGAGAGAGCGATGAATCAGATTGCCGATTTGTTTTTCGATAACCGTTGGTCAACAACTCGCGTGACACTTGCGCGCTTCCTGAGCCAGACGATAGCGGCTTTGCCTGTAGCGATCCTGCTTATCTGCATCTCTGGATTCTTCGCCTATGCGCAGGATCAGCCGCCTCCTCCCGCCGGAGACGGAATCCCGGATCAACTCAAGACCTATACCGTCAAGAATTATACGGACTGGCTCAAGCAGTACCAGGACGCCAAACCAGACTTCAAACCTGGCGAGACGCTAACCCAGAAAGATGTCGGCAAACTGCGCGCCTTTATGCCTCCCGGCTTCTACGAGATGCTCAACTTCTCCGATCTGCATGTGCCGATCGCTCCACCGGAGAACATGAACCCGAGCCAGGCCTATATGGATTGTACTGAAAAGTACAGTTCACAAACGAAATTGGGTCCTGACGGAGAACTGATCAACTACGTCTGTGGCCAACCCTTCCCTTTGAGCCAGATTCGATTAGAAGATCCTATGGCCGGGGTCAAAGAGGCATGGAACTACAACTGGAGACCCCGGGCATGGGGTGTACGTAATCTAAACGCATGGGTGCTCGTACGGCCGGGTGGTACTCATTCCGCCTGGGAGCACACGCAACCACCTACCGATTGGTTTGTTAACGCTTCCGACAAGACCGGATATGCCCCGCCCGATATTGGTCATTACTTCGGGGGTGGCGGGAACGTAGAACGTGTCATCGAAGGTATCTTTCAACTTTTTCAATACAGCCATATCGCTGAGTTTATGGATACCCCGACCAGGGGATATCTGCCACTGCCCGGCGCCAAAGACATAGAGTTCAAAGAATGGGACGGGTTTTTCTCACCGTTCGATATTCGCGGTACTGCGTTCGTGCAGATCCGATATCTCGATCCGCATCGAGCGGACGACTCGTGGGCCTATATTCCGGTCTTGCGACGCGTACGTCGAATTTCAACAGAGGTGAAGTCAGACTCACTTTTGGGCACGGACTTCACGCTCGATGATTTCTGGGGGTTCAACGCTCGCGTTCTGGATTGGAAATGGACGTTCCTGGGCTTCAAGGATGTCCTGGGTACTATAGGGATCAAGGATGATTTCGAACATTATTATGGTCCAATGGGCACTATCCCGGATGATTGGTACAGGTTACGGAAAACCGCTGTAATATTGAGAGAACCAAAGTACCGCCATACGTACAGCGCCGCGATCATGTTCATAGACACCCAGACCGGATACTGCCTGTACCACTTTCCGTTCGATAAGGCGAAACATCTTTGGAAGACCAACATCTGGCAATACAGGTTTTCCGAGGATACCCAGAGATTCGCTCGCGACAATAAAGGGATTCGGGCGATGGATTTAACGGCGTGGTGGCGACGGATGTTCAGAATAAGCACGCGACCATTATTCCCGGCTATGCCGGAGGACATCCCGTACTATCAGCTGCTGATACGGACCGCCTGTTCGACCTCAGCAAGCTAGAACAATTGCATCGGTAGGGAGCGCCCGAGAGCTTAGAAATCTCACAGACCTCCGGCGACTACCAGTTGCTGAAACTGAGGGTATCGGCGAGCCTCTGAAGGAGCCGAGTAATGGATATAGAAGACACGTCAACGATGCTCGAACCTGAGCCTCAAGCAGCAACGCAATATCGTGTCAGGCAACGGCCGGTGGACACCGTCACCCTCGAGATAATCCGTGGCAAGCTTCTAGCGCTGGCGGATGAAATGGGAATCGTGCTCGCGCGGACGGCGATGAGCCCGGTCATCTATGAAGTCTTGGACTTCGCGTGTGGCTTCTGCGATCCGGAGGGGCAGCTCGTCGCTCAAACCAATGGGATAACTGTCTTCACCGGCACGTTCGCTTTGCATGTCGATGTAGTGAGACGCAAGTACGCCGGCCAGATACGTCCTGGAGACATCTACATGAGCAACAACCCTTACGAGGGAGGGACACATCTGAACGATGTCGCCATAATCAAGCCCACCTTCGTAAATGATGAACTGCTCGGCTTCGCGATCTCCATCGCGCATTGGACGGACGTTGGTGGCAAGATGGCCGGCTCACTGCCCGCGGACGCTACCGAGATTTATCAAGAGGGTATTCGCTTCGTCGGGGTTCGGCTCTACAACGAGGGCAGACGACAGGACGATATGTTCGAGACCATCGCGGCGAACGTGCGTCTGCCGAAGATGTCGCTCGGCGATCTTAATGCGGAACTGGCCTCGGTAAGAATCGCAGACCGCCGGATGCAGGAGCTGTGCGCGAAATACGGCAGCGCCACGGTGCGCGAGGCTTTCCGCCATATTATCGAGACCAGCGAGAAGCTGAGCCGCGCCGCGGTCGCTGCCTTGCCCGACGGTATCTACGAAGCGACCGACTGGATCGACGGTGACGGGATCAGAAACGAACGTTTCCCAGTCAAGGTCAAAGTGCGGATTGAAGGCGACGAGATGACGTTCGATTACTCAGAATGCTGCCCGCAACTTACGGGCCCCGTTAACTGCTCCTCTGGTGGCCTTTTTTCAGCAGTCAAAACCGTTTTCAAAGCGCTCGTCGATCCGCGCGCGCCCTCCAACGAGGGCTACTTCAAACCGATGAAAGTGATCGCGCCTGAGGGAACGGTGTTCACGGCCGTACCGCCCGCCCCGGTAGGCTGGTACTACGAAGGCACGGGACAGGCTTCCGAACTGGCGTGGAAGGCGCTGGCCCCACTGGTGCCCGGGCGGTTCAGTGCAGGCAGCGCGAACAGCCTATGTGTGACGGTCCTCGCAGGTCATGATCCCGTCGGTGGTGAAACATTCGTGCTGGTGGAACCAAGTATGGTCGGTTGGGGAGCGACCGATCTGAGAGACGGCGCAAGCGTCGTGAGCGCCATCACGAACGGGGACACCTTCAATTACTCCCTGGAACTGCTCGAAGCCAAATTCCCTCTGCGAGTGGTGGGATACGGGCTAAACGTCGAGGGTGGCGTAGGTGCGGGCCGTTTCCGCGGGGGCTTTGGCTCGGTGCGCGAGTACGAAATGTTGGCTCCCAATACTTTACTTTCGGCAAGTTACGGACGCTCTATCGAACGTCCCTGGGGTCTCGATAGCGGCGGAGAAGGGTCGTGCAACTATTTCGAAGTACTGAGTAATGGAAAACGCTGGCGAGGCGCACGCAAGCCCATTACCACTCTGCAACCGGGCGACCGGGTCAAGGAGGTTACCGGTGGCGGTGGCGGATGCGGCGATCCTTTGACTCGACCTGCACTACAGGTGTTGGAGGATGTGCGCGACGGCTATATCACAGCGCGCCAGGCTCGCACCCAATACGGCGTCGTCGTAGGACCTCAGGGGACATTGAACGAGGCCGCGACTCGCAAACTGCGTGACGGGCTGATGGAGCGCGCACGTGTGGCGGCTGGCCTCTGATATCGGCGGCACCTTCACTGACCTCGTCTACTTTAATGAAGCGACGGGTGACCTGGGCATAGCGAAGTCGCTGACCACCCCTCGCGAACTCACACAGGGCGTGATCGATACCATCCGGCTCTCACAAATCGCTCCCGGCGAGGTGGGGTTTTTCGTTCACGGCGGCACCACCGTCATCAACGTCATCACGGAGCGCAAGGGCGCCAAAACGGCGCTCATCACCACCGCTGGTTTTCGCGACGTGCTGGAGATAGCTCGCGGGAATCGTCCCGATCTTTACAATCTTCGCTTCGAGAAAGAAGCGCCATTTGTGCGCCGCAGGTATCGCTTTGAAGTTCGCGAGCGAGTCGACGCCCGGGGCAAGGAACTCGAGCAGCTCCATATTGAGGACCTCGATCCGATAATCGTGCAATGCCGCGCCGAGGGTATCGAGGCGATCGCTATCCAGTTTCTGCACAGCTACGCGGCTCCGGAGCATGAAGCCGCCTGCGCAACTTATCTGCGCGAGAGATTGCCGGAGGTTGCGATTACCGCCTCGCATGAGATTACGCGCGAGTGGCGCGAGTATGAGCGAGCCAACACGGCAGTGCTCAATGCGTACGTGCAACCGATCGTGCAGCAGTATTTCGGACGGCTCCAATCTGCGCTCGCCGATGTTGGGATTCGATGTCCCTTCTCTGCGATGCAGTCCAACGGTGGAACGGCCAGTTTTGAATGGGCCAAGGAGCACCCCATCACCCTCATCGAATCCGGGCCCGCCGCAGGCGTCAATGGTGGAGTACTGGTAGGTCGTCTTTGTGGTGAACCCAATGTCATTTACCTAGACATCGGAGGGACGACGGCCAAGTGTTCGACGATAGAAGATGGTCAGCCGAAGTTCACCACCGAGTACAAGCTTGAACACGATCGCAACCGCTTCGGTTATCCGGTCAGAGTGCCGGTCGTCGATATCGTTGAGATTGGAGCAGGCGGCGGTTCGATCGCCTGGTTCGATGCTGCCGGCTTATTGCGCGTGGGCCCTCTAAGTGCCGGCGCCGATCCGGGTCCGGCTTGCTATGCCCTTGGGGGCGAAGAACCAACGGTGACGGACGCGAAGCTAATTAGCGGGGTTTTGAATCCCGACTACTTCGCGGCAGGCCGCCTCAAACTCGATATTGAGCGGGCCAAACGGGCCATGCGCAAGATCGCGGACAGGCTCGGAAGCAGTGTGATTGAGGCGGCCGTTGCCGTTATACGGCTGGTCGATGCGAGCATGATCGAGGCTCTCAAGCTGGTCTCGATCCAACGTGGCCACGATCCAAGGGACTTCGTCCTGGTGGTGGGCGGCGGTGGTGGCGCGATGCATGCGGGGGCGCTGGGTCGCGAACTCGGAGTCAAATCAATTGTCGTTCCGCTTTACCCCGGTCTGTTTTCGGCGTGGGGAATGCTGGTGACCGAGCCGCGGCGAGATTTCACGCAGACTTCGCTGCGGCGCGCCGAGTCAATCGGAATTCACGAAATTCAGGAGCTGTTCGAGAGCCTCCGACGCGAAGCGCAGGTGTCGCATCGCACCGAGCAGCATCCGGTGGAACGTGCGCTTACTTTCGAGTACAGAATCGACCTTCGCTATCTGGGTCAGGAGCATTCCGTAACGGTTCCGGTAAATATCGAGCTTGCCACGGTAGAAGGTATTCTGCGCGACTTTCACGATATGCACGAGCGCACCTACACCTTTCGTCTACTCGAGACGCCGGTCGAGTTTGTCACTTTCCGCCTCACCGCCATTGAACGGGTGCCGCGCCCGCAGCTTGGTCGGATAAGCGCCGAGGGGCGCTCGGCACAGGCGGCCCGCAAAGGCGAGCGCATTGTCGAATTCGCCGAGGAGGGCAGCCATGAGGCGGTCGTCCTCGAACGCGAACTGCTGCCCCCGAATTTCACCGCGTCCGGCCCGCTGATTATCGAGGAGCCGTCCTCCACCACGTTGGTCCATCCGGGTCAGCAGCTTCGGGTGGACAATCTCAGGCTTCCTACATATAACGGAGGCTTGAGCAGGCCGAGGATCTGTCGAACGTGCAAAGGCTCGGCCGGGCACGAGCAGGAGCGAACGTTATGGCTACGAACAAGACACCGCTCGAAATCACTCGTGCGCTGGTCCAGATCGAGAGTATGAATCCGCCCGGACGGGAACTCGAATGCGCACAGTACGTCGGCAAATTGCTGCAGGATGCGGGTCTGCAGGTTAGCTATCACGAGTTCGCCGATGGCCGGACCAGCGTCGTTGCGCGGCTTGCGGGTGCCGGTGGAAAGGCTCCGATTTGCTTCGGCGGCCACCTCGACACTGTGCCGCTTGGCGCCAAACCTTGGAGCAAGGAACCTTTCGCCGGTGAAATTTCAGGCGGGAAGATTTACGGCCGTGGTACGACGGACATGAAGGCCGGCGTCGCGGCATATGTTTGGACCGCGCTCCAATTGGCTCGGCTGCCACGGGGCAAGGCCGACGTGCTGTTCGTTTCTGTGGCCGGCGAAGAGACGGGCTGCCAGGGCAGCTTCGATCTTGCGCGAACCCAGGCCGTGCGAGATGCGCGCGCCCTGGTTATCGCCGAGCCGACTTCCAACTATCCAATCGTCGGCCATCGAGGCGCGCTCTGGCTCCAGGCCGTCGCGACGGGTGTTACCGTTCACGGCTCGATGCCCCATCTCGGGGTGAACGCGATCTATAAGGCGGCGCGCGCGATCGGCGCGATCGAACGATTCAATTTCGACGTCGCTCCCCATCCATTGCTGGGCGCTCCCACGCTCAATGTCGGGACGATGAAGGGCGGCATGAATCTGAACTCAGTGCCCGACCGCGCGGAGTTTACGATCGATATCCGCACGATCCCCGGCCAGGACCACAACACGCTCCTCAGCCGCATCAAGGCCTACCTGGGCGATCAGGTAACCGTGACTCCGGTGGTTAATGTGCCAGGTGTATGGACCGACGCCGGCGAGCCTTGGATCCGGGAAATCTTCGAACTCATGGAGCCGATTGTCGGAGAGAAGCTGGAGGCTCGCGGTGCGCCGTACTTTACCGATGCCGCTGCACTCAAGCCGGCCTTCGATGGCGCTCCGACGGTAATCCTTGGACCGGGCGATATGACGCTAGCGCATCAGACCGATGAGTATTGCCCGGTGGACATGATTGAAGCGGCCGCGAACATCTATGAAACGATAGCGCGCCGATGGAGTGAAGTTTGAGATCGGCCGCGACGAGAATCGCCGTCGACGTCGGTGGCACCTTCGTAGACGCACTTGCGCTGGATCCAGCAGGCGGGCTGCGATGGGCGAAAGTGCCGAACAGCGGAGGCGATCCGCGCGCCGCGATAGCCGCGGCGATAGCTCGGGTGACGCCGCATGGCGCACGCGACGCGACCTTGCTTCACAGCACCACGCTAGCGACCAACGCACTGCTGGAGGGAAAGCTACCCGCCATTGGGCTGATCGTCACGCGCGGCTTCCGCGAAATTCTGGGCGTTGGCGGCGGCGCTGACACTGATTCGCAACCGGGCGAGCCGCGCCGAAATGGCAAGCCAATTGTGCCGCTCGAACTGGTTCAGGAAGTCGATGAGCGAATTGCCGCCGACGGCAGCGTGAGCCGTGGCCTGGACGAAGAATCGATAAGGCGTGCCGCGCTAGGATTTCGAAACAGCGGCATCACCGCCATCGCCGTCTCTCTTCTGCACAGCTACGCCAACCCGATCCACGAACTGCGCGTCAAACAAATCCTCAGCGAGGAAATTGCCGGGGCGCAGGTCCTGCTCTCGTGCGAGATTAGCCGGCGTGCGGCCGAGTATGCGCGCACCGCCGCCACCAGCGCGAACGCGGCGCTCAAGTCCCTGATGGCGGCCTATCTTGCAGATCTCACGCATCGAGGCGCGTTCGAGAACGGACGCTCGGTGCCGGGCGATGCTCCCCTGATGGTCATGCAGGCCAGCGGCGGCTTGACCAGCGCGCGCGGAGCGCTGGAGCGACCGCTCGATACGGCCCTTTCCGGTCCGAGCGCGGCCGTGGTGGGAGCAGCCTGGCTGGGCAGCTTGGCCGGCCATAGCGATCTGAGTAACGCTCGACATGGGCGGTACGTCGGCGGACATCGGCCTTATCGAAGGCCACGAATTCGAAGCCAAGGTGGTTCGCTCCGTGGCAGGCTATCCGCTTTTCAGCGCGGCGGTCGACGTTCGCTCGATTGCGACCGGCGGCGGCTCGATCGCCGGCTGGGGCTCGACCGGCGGCTTGTGCGTAGGACCGCGCAGTGCGGGCGCTATGCCGGGACCTGCTTGCTATGAAACCGGCGGCGTGGAGGCAACCATCACCGATGCCCACCTGATGCTCGGCCGGCTGCCCGAAGTCCTGGCGGGCGGCACACTTGAACTGTCACGGGCGGCCGCGAACGCCGCGCTCACTCGCCTGGCGCAGGATCGCGGACTCGATCCCCGGCGCGTGGCCTGCGGGATCGTCGAAATCGCTTCCCAACAGTTATGTTCGGCGGTTCGCCGCATGCTCGCCCTCGCCGGCCTGGAAGCAAGCGGGTTCGTTCTGATGGCGATGGGCGGAGCGGCGGGATTGCACGCCGCGCATCTTGCCACCCTGCTCGGGATGGATCGAGTGCTGCTCCCGCCCAAGCCGGGTTTGGCGGCGGCACTGGGTCTGCTGGCCGCGGACTTTCAGACGATTCGTGGGTGCAGCGTCATGGAGCCGATGGGACAGCCTAATCTGAAGCTGATCGAGCGGACGCTTGCGGAGCTCGAGCGTGAGGTGAGCGCCGAACTGGATCGCGAGCGAATTGCCGAGCAGCGGCGCCAACTCGATCGCAGTGCCGATTTCCGTTTCGCTGGACTCGCGACCGAACTCACTATACCGCTGACGCGGCACTTCGATAGCCGCGAAATGCTTGCCGAGGCCGCAGCGCGATTTCGCGAGCGCTTCATCGCGCGTTTCGGGTTTTCGCGGCCGACCGATCACGAAGTCGAGTTAGTAGCTTTGCGCGTGTCCGGCAGGGGTCTGATTGCGCGGCCACGGCTGCCCGAGATCCCGAAGCGAGCGCAGGCGCAGCCGCGCGCTCAGCGGGACGTTTTTTTTGTCGAGACGGGAGCGGACTGCCGGTGTGCAATCTATGCGGCGGAGGATCTTGGCGAAGGCTCGCGGACGCCGGGGCCTGCGGTCATCGAGCAGCAGGATGCGACTTTGGTTGTCCCGCCCGGATGGCAAGTCACGATGGACCGGGTCGGGATGCTGGCGCTCAGCCGTGAACCGAACCCGCGGAAATGATGGCAAACAAGTCAGGAGGAGCGATGGCTTGGCGCTTGGCAATCGATATTGGCGGAACTTTCACGGATCTCGTTGCGCTCGACGAGGCGAGCGGTCGCATTCACTTGCTCAAGGTGCGCACGACCTCGGAAGATCCTTCCAAGGGATTCATCGAAGGGGTAGATGAGATTCGCGCCGCCGCAAAAATTTCGCCCGCCGAGATAAGTGGGGTTTTCCACGGCACCACGGTGGCCACCAACGCAATCCTCGAGCGCAAGTACGACGTGCTGGGGCTGATCGTCACCGGCGGCTACCGCGAGGTGCTGGAATGCGCGCGCCAGACTGTGCCAGGAGAATTCGGCGACATCACGACCTGGATCAAGCCGCCGCGCGTCGTGCCGCTCGAACTGGTGCGCGAGACCAGCGCGCGAATGGATGTCGCCGGTCGTGAGGTCCGCCCCGTGGACCCCGATCAGATTCGTGAGTTCGCCCGTGAGTTCAAACAGTCGGGAGTTCATGCGATCGCGGTTTCGCTGCTCCACGCTTATCGTGACCCAAGCCACGAGGAGCACGTCCGCGACCTCATCGCCGAGGTCTATCCCGAATGCCGCATTTCGATTTCTTCGGAAATTCTGCGCGAGTATCGTGAGTACGAACGGACCAACACCACCTGCCTCAACACGGCCCTGATGCCGTTGCTATCCACCTATCATGAGCGGATCGAGACCGCCCTGCAGGGGCGCGGGATAGACGCCCCCTTTCGCATCATGCGCTCCAGCGGCGGGCTGGCGCAGGCGCAGGAAATCTCCAACCTCCCCATCGCTGCCGCGCTCTCCGGCCCGGCAGCAGGAGTGGTCGCCGCCACCCACTATGCGCAGCTTGCGGGCTCCGCGAATGTGATCACCCTCGACATGGGTGGCACCTCGACCGACATCTGCCTGGTCGAAGAGGGCACGCCGCGCATGCTGACCGAAGGTAAGGTCGGTATCTATGACGTCAAAACGCCCATGATCGATCTGCACACGGTGGGCGCCGGCGGCGGTTCGATCGCATGGATGGCGGGTGGTCGCAGCCTTAGAGTGGGGCCGCAAAGCGCAGGCTCTACTCCCGGCCCCGCCTGCTATGGGCGCGGTGGCACGGACGCGACGGTGACCGACGCTAACATCATACTGGGCCGCATTCTGCAGGGCCTGGCGGGCGGCGCCTTGCGGCTTGATCGCGACAAGGCCGTCCGCGCTATGGAACCGATAGCAGCGGCTCTGGGCCTCAGCGTGACCGCAGCCGCCGAAGGTGTCCTGCGGGTCGCGATGGAAAACGTCGCGGCCGGAATTCGCACCGTCTCGGTCAAACGAGGCCGCGATCCGCGCGAATACTCTTTGGTCGCCTTCGGCGGTGCTGGCCCGCTGCACGCGTGTTATCTGGCCGAGTGGCTGGGGATGCACAAGGTGATAGTGCCACCTAACCCGGGCGTGGCTTCCGCGCACGGCTTGCTGCTGACAGATGTGCGGGTCGACCTGGTACACACCGATGTGCAACGTGAGGATCAACTCGACCTCGACCAGATTGGGCGCGAGCTGCACGAGCTCGAAGTGCGCATCCGCGAGCGCCTTACTCGCGGCGGAATCGCGCTCGATCAGGTTCGCCTGAACCAATTCGCCGATCTTCGCTATGCCGGGCAGGGCTACGAGTTACGCGTGCCGCTGGTTGCGCGTGAGCGCGGCGAAACCCTGGCCGGCGCTATCGCTAAAGCGATAGCGACTTTTCATGCAAATCATCGCGACCTCTATGGCTATTCGTACGAGGGCAAGGAGGTGGCGGAGCTGGTCAACATCGGGGTCACCGGACTTGGCCTGATCAAGCGGCCGCCGGTATCCGAACTGCGCGTGGGAGGGCCCGATGCCCGCCCCGCACTCAAAGCCACAGGGCGTATCCATGTAAACCAGGGCCGGGAGACCGCCGACTGTCCGATATATGCCCGAGAGCTGATGCTGGCGGGAAATACCGTCATCGGCCCCTCGATTGTCGAGCAATACGACTCGACCACAGTTATTGAGCCGGGATGGCAGGGCAAGATCGATCCTTTCGGCAATCTGATCATTTCCCGAAGCTGAGCCGCGCGGCTGCCGCACACTCTGAGGCCGGGGAGAAAAGAGAAGTCATATGTCAGATACGCGGAAGATGTCCCAGACCTACTACGACAAGGCCGACGAGGCGCGCGCCTTCGCCGATTACGCGCCCTTCCGTTATGGACAGGTCACGATGGATCCCGAAGCCGCACGGCGAATCAAAGAGCTGCGCGCCGGCCTGGATCCGATCCTCGTCGACATTGTCGACGGGGGCGTGGACGCCGCCATAGTCGAAGCCGAAGCGGCGGTGGAGCGGGCCGCCCGCTCCACGATCGTACGCGAACAGCATGACTATCGCGCGTCCCTCAACTCGGCCGATTGCCTGTCGGTTTCCCGGGTCTCATGGGCGGCCACTGCCGATCCGATACGGATGAAGTTCCCTCTCGACCAAATCGCCGAGGGCGACGTTTTCATCTACAACGATGTCTACGGGTCCGCCGGCACCATCGGCCATCTGCCCGACTACTGCGTGGTCACGCCTATTTTCTGGGACGGCCGGTTGATCGCGTTCGCGCAGATTTTCGGTCACGTCAATGACGTGGGCGGGCGAGTACCGGGTTCGTGGCCCAACACCTCGACCAGTATCTTCGAGGAAGGGACCATTTGTCCGCCGGTCAAGCTCTATTCCGGCCGGGTCTTGCAGGCGGGCGTCTACGATATCCTGCTCCGCAACAGCCGCTTTCCCGAAGACATGCGCGGCGATATCGACGCCTTCGTCGGTGCCAACGAGGTCATCAAACGGCGGGTGCGTGAGCTATGCGAGCGCTTCGGCGGCGACCGGGTCGAAGCGGCGTTTTACGCGATCATCGATCGCTGCGCCGAGGTGCTGCGCAGTGAGGGATTGCCGATGGTACCCGACGGCGAGTTCGTGGGCGAGGATTTCGTCGAAAACGACGGCCTTACGCTGGACAAGCCGGTGAAATTGAAGCTAACCGTACGCAAGTATCCGGAAAAAATAATCCTGGACTTCGACGGCACCAGCCCGCAGACCCAAGGACCGGTCAACTGGCCGCTCGACGGCCGTCACTATTCGAAATGGCTGGGCGCATTTTTCAAGGCACAGATTCCCGGCGTGATCGTCAACGACGGTGTGAGCCAGGTCTTTCGCTGCTATGTACCCAAGCGAACAGTGCTCAGTGCGGAATTTCCCGCGCCGGTGGTCAGCCGCATGACCTGTATGCTGCGCACCATCAGTGCCTACACCGTGGCGATGGCCAAGGCGTTTGACGGCCAGGTGGTGGCCGACATGCAGAACATCCAGATCTATGGATTCTGCGGGCGCGACGCTCAAGGCAAGCTGTTTCTGTTGCGCGAGATTTTCGGCGCTGGATCGGGCGCGCGTCCCTACGCCGACGGCACTGACGCGGTCGACCTGGTTCCCTATTCCAAGAACCTGCCCGCCGAGTTCATCGAGCAGCGCTTTCCAGTGGTGATCGAACGCGTCGGCTTGGCTTGCGATTCCGGCGGCGCCGGCAAATACCGGGGCGGACTCGGTTACATCAAGGAGCTGCGCAGCCTGGTCGACGGCTTTTACCTCACGGTGACTGAGCGCACCGCGTTCGGCTGTATCGGTATCAAAGGCGGCAAGCCCGGCGCACCCGGATATTCGGTCAAAAATCCCGGCACGGCGCGCGAGGAGTACGTCTACTTCAGCCGGGACGTCGTACCGATTAAGGCAGGCGACACGGTGCGCCTGGCGACGCCCGGTGGCGGCGGTTGGGGAAATCCGTTGGAGCGCGAGATCGAGGAGGTACGAATCGATGTGGTTCGTCGCTTGGTCTCTCCGCAGAGCGCCCGCGACGATTATGGCGTGGCAGTCGACCCGGTGAGCTTCGTGGTCGATGCCGAGCTAACCGAGCGCCTGCGCCGGCAAATCGCCGCGGAGCGCGGAGCCACCAAGCTCATCGATCGCGGCGCTTACGCGGAAACACTAATCAAGAAAGGCCTGATTACCGTGTCTGATATGGATATGGAATGTACGCGCTGCGCGGACGATAGCGTTCTGGAGCGCTATTGGAAGGATCTTTACAAGTACACTATCAGACCGATCGATTACTAAATTCCTGGCCTCGGCGAGCGAAGCGCAGGACGGAAACACCAATTTTCGTTTTCACGGATTGCAGTTACTCACCCGCCACGGCGCGGGAAACCATCACGGAGGAGACTGAGTTATGAAACAGGTCATTTACGCAATGCAGTTCAAGGGACAGGGTGGGCCTGGCGGATCGCCGAACGTGCTCAAGGCTACGACGAGTTCGCCGAGCTGCACGCTAACCACCGTGATCGGCTCGGAAGGTGTGCACGGCAGCGTGCAGCCTGCGGCCGGCGGCAAGGCCTCGTTTGAGTCGGAAGTGACGGTCACCGGCGACACGTCATTTCTGGAATCGGGCACCATCCGCTTCGGCGATGGCAATCATCGTTTGCGCTTCAGCACGGTGGGACAAGGTTATCTCGCCGACAGCCCGGAGCCGAAGCTCAAGTCGGGGGCCGTGACCTGGCGGGTCGATGGCGGTGAGGGGCAATTTGCCGGCGCGAGTGGCTATATCACGTCGAACTTCACGATGGACGAAGCGGGTCACGTGACCGACAACCAGTTCGGCGTGATCTACGTCAAATAAAAGGCGCGATCTGCATCAAATAAAAGGTTGGGAAAAGTTTGGGAAAAGCTTGGGTTGACCTGGAGCACCCGAAAGCTCGCCAACATTAAGCAGCCTAGTTCGCGCGGCCGGTGACTGCGACGGTCTTGTAATGGCTCGCGGGATGGGCGCCCTGAGCACGATAGCCGCTGAAGCGGAGGTGCGGAGGTCTGTCAACAGGCCATTCGTTGCGAAGGACGATCCGGCTACGACATCTTTTCGAGTAGCGATTTCAAGTCCTCGGCATGTTCCTCTTCCATCTTGAGGATGTCCTCGATTATTTTGCGTGACGTCGGATCGTCGCCGCCGATCCATCGCACTATTTCCGAATACGACTCGATCGCGATCCGTTCAGCGAATAGATCTTCTCTGATCATCGAGATCAAATCAGTGCCTTCGGCGTACTCGGAATGCGCCCGCGACGATAGTCCTTCAGGGTTGAAGTCGGGTGCGCCGTTGAGTTGAGTGATGCGCGTCGCGATCCAGTCCGCATGTTGCTGCTCTTCACTGGCGTGTTGCTGAAATTCGGATTTGGCACCCTCCGAATTGAGACCGACGGCCATGAAGTAGTGCCGCTTGTAGCGCAGAACGCAGACAATCTCAGTGGCGAGCACGTCGTTCAAGACCTTGAGCACGGCCTCGCGGTCAGCCCTGTAGTTCTCAGTCACCGCGCCCTGCTCCATATGCCTGCGCGCACGCTCTTTGATTGTCTTGAGATCGGCGACGAATTCACTCATTTTGGTCTCCTCATCCGCGGCTCATTGTGTCTTTATCCTAGGCTGCCACCTGTTCGATAACCGCCAGCAACGAGTCGAAGTCGCGGGGGCCGTCGTAGCGCAGCCCGTTGATGAAGAGTGACGGAGTACCGTTGACGCCGCTGCGAATTCCACTAAGGAAATCTTCGCGCACACGCGGTGCATAGCGATTTTCGGTCATCTCGCGGACGAATCGATCTACGTCGCAGCCAACCGCGGCAGCGTATTCGACCAGATCAGGATCCTCGAGTGCATACTGATGCGTGAACAAATAGTCATGCATCTGCCAGAACAACCCCTGGGCGCCGGCCGCCTCGGCTGCTTCCGCAGCGTGGAAGGCGTGGGGATGCGCCTCAGCCAACGGGAAGTGCCGAAACGCAAAGAGTAGAGTCTGCTGCAGCGTACGACGCAGCGCTTTCAGGACCGGCTCCGCCTCGGCGCAAAAAGGACATTCGAAGTCGCCGTATTCGCATAGAACGATGCCAGCGTCCGGCGGGCCCAGGACATGATCTCGTGCGCTAACGGGTGGGGTGAGCATAAGTTGCCTCCTGCTTTGATGAGGGAAGACTTTCGAGGGCATTGAGAATACCGTCAGCGCCGGGATTTATACCGATAGGCGATACGTAACTCCATCGAATCGTTCCATCGGAATCGATTACAAACAATGCACGTTCGCATACGCCGTCTTGGGACCGGTACACGCCGTAGCGGCGCGCGACATCTCCTTTTGGTTCGAAGTCAGCGAGGAGCGGAAAGTGCAGCTTGCGGTCCTTGGCGTAAGCTGCGTGGCACCAGGCGCCGTCAACGGAGATGCCGATCAGGGCAGCGTTGAAACGCCGAAACTCCGGCAATACCTCGTTGTACAGCGCCAACTGATCGCCGCACACCGGGCTCCAGTCCGCGGGGTAAAACGCGAGAATCACGGGCTGGCCGCGAACATCGCTCAAGGAAAGGAATTGGTCCGGCGTGCTCCGCAACTTGAAGTCCGGCGCCGGGGTGCCTGCGCTCAGCGCCGATGCGCGGTTTGCTGCGGTCTCCTCATCTACTGCTGTTTCCATGAATGTCTCCCTCGCCTTTCAGTGTTCTGCTCTTTGCGCGATGCCGTTTAAGCGTCTGACTTTTCGGCGTCTGCGCGTAGTCCATAGCCTCCCTGAGGCATTTGATTCCGTCGCGCGTGACGCTTTCATTCCCGAGACCTACCCCGTTCCAGAACGTCAAGTCCTGACGCTCAGCTTGTTCTCCATACCGGTGACGCCAGATGCGCGTTAACAAGATGCCAACGAATTCATTGCGGTACGACGTTGAAATGTAGGCGTAAATAGAAGTTGTGGATGCCGAGACCGCGCAGCGGAATCTCCATCTGCTGGTAGCTTCCAAGCATCGAGGGAATCGCTACCGGGATCATTTCCTTTTCTTCGACTACTCCCAGTTCATCGCATACCCGGCAGGGGAAGCCCCCTACCTGTCCTGCTCCCCGACACAATGCGCACGGATAGTAGCCGGGAGCTTCAATCATCACGATCCCGCCCGTCGCCGTATCTTCCGGTGTGAGCGAGACCTGGATATCGATTGCTTCGGTGCGGACCTGCTCCGGTGGCTGGGCATGCAGAAAATTTCTCAATACCCGCTCACGGACCAGTTCAAGAGAAGGCCACGATACGAGAGGATGACTTAGGAAGCGGGCGGGGGCTGGCAGCGCGGGCTCGGGGCGCGAATCGAGATCGGGAAGCGGCAACGCGGTCGCGCTGTCCGTGAATGCTCCGGCATGGGACAGCCCTCTCGTATAATTCTCTCGCCGGTCAGAGTCGGACAAGAAGCGATACGCTTCGACGATTTCCTGAAAAAAAGGAGTGCCGTTGGCCCCCACGCTGTCCGGATGGTAGTGCTTTACCAACTCGCAGAATGCATGTCTGAGCCCATTGCCATGTTCGGCCATGCGGCCGCCGAGAGTCAGGTAGTAGTTCTTTTTCAGCAAGGAGCTATTACCTCCTTCAAACGGGTCTCTCGATTGAGTCATATTATTGCTCGAGGCCGGATCACTTCGTCGGAGGTTCGATAAAAGCTTTCACAGGACCACGATTCGAACCCGAAGCGTCAAGTTGTGAATTCCAATTCCGCTCAAATCCATCTCGAATTGTTCACCGTCGTGTGTGTCTTGCGGAATCTCAAATAAAACCTGGGGCGGGCCTTCGGTAAGGCTTACCGGCAAGTGGCATCCAAAACGCGCGTCCTCGCGTCGCAACATCGCTTCAAAGCCAAGCGCTGTGTGCGGTCCAGTACTCTTGCGGCGATACCCCACAAAGTTTTGCGCGACGTGATCGCGTAGTTCTTCGAGTGACGGTTTCATTGTCAGAAAATCGTCCGAAATGATGACCGGCGGTCTCCACCGAGGCGTTTCGGCCGATAGAGGCAGTCGGCCCATCGACAGCTCGATATCGTGAGCGCGACGCCGCACCGGATTGCTCAGGATACGATAGGCATTCTGAACCTCACGAAAGCGTTCAGCGTCTGGGCGCATGCCTGTATCAGGATCGATGGTGAACACCATTCGTTGATACGCGAGCCAAATCTCAACCGGGCCCGCTCGCATCGGTACTGCGAGTGTTGCGTAAAGGTTGCGCTTCGCCACGAGCGATCACCTTTCTCGACACGATAGCGTCACGCAAACAACGCGCCGAGGCTGGCGGATGCGTGTCAGTTTCTCGAGAGTCTGCCAGCAATCGGAAATTTACGAATGGAGGACGATGAAATGTGGATTTTTACTTCGGAGCTGTGAGGTAGATGCCACACCTGCCGGCCGCGAGGTTAACCCGCAGCTTCGGCCTGAGCCTCGGATTGTCGCAGAGCACTTATCGTGATATTAAAGGAGACAGCATTCAGATTCGGTCACCTTTAGCCACAGGGTCAGCGACAGCGCAGACCTCGTCCTCTGAAGGGATGATTGGTTCTGTACGTGTTGCTCGCAAGGCGTTAAGACTAATTCCCGTTCACCATCTTCGAGCCTTGTATGGTTTGCGGACAGCTCCTCCGCAAGGACCAATTTTATTCAGTGTTAACAATTGCAGGCGAAGGATACGTCCCGCTGTGCGATAGCATCGCGGATCACTCAACAATGGCGCTGGGGACAGCCAGAGGCGTGCCATGAGTGAATTTCTCACCAAGTTGTTTTCATCGGATTTCATGCCGCACGGGGCCTGCTACCTCTGGAAGCCGGAAATTGTCTGGTTGCATGCGATATCGGACGGGCTCATAGCGCTATCTTACTATGTGATACCGCTGTTTCTTATTTATTTCGTGCGTAAGCGCAAAGACCTTCCGTTCAATTGGATATTTGTGATGTTTGGCGTCTTTATCTTCGGGTGTGGCACGACTCACTTAATGGAAGTGTTGACGCTTTGGGACCCTGTATATCGGCTCTCCGGAATCATCAAGGCGCTTACCGCTGTGGTATCGATAGTGACAGCGGCAATGCTGGTGAAGTTATTCCCCAAGGCCTTGGCCCTTCCCAGTCCGACGGAACTTCGGACGACCAACCTTAAACTCGAAAGCGAGATCGAAGAGCGATGCCGAATCGAGAAGGTACTACAGCGCACGCATGACGAATTGGAAGTAAGGGTGCGAGTACGCACCGGTGAACTTGCACATGCCAACGAAGAACTGCGCGATGAAATCGCCGAACGCCAGCGCGCCCAGGAAGCCTTACACATCGCGCAAAGCGAGCTCGCTCGCGTTACGCGAGTAACATCGATGGGCGAACTCGTAGCTTCCATCGCTCATGAGGTGAATCAGCCGCTCACCGCTATCATAACCAACGGCAACGCGTGCAGACGCTGGCTCGCCTTCGAGGCACCGAATCTCGAAGAGGCCCAGGCGGCAGTGTCTCGAATGATCAGCGAAGGAAACAGGGCGAGTAACCTGATCAAGGAGATCCGAGCTTTCGTAAGGAAATCTCCTCCGCAGAAGGGATGGGTGGATATTAACAATCTTATTCTCGACACCGTGCCGTTAGTGCGCCACGAGTTGGGCCGGCATCAGGTGGTGCTGAGGACCGAACTGGCGAGAGATCCGCCGGCCCTGCTCGCTGATCGAGTCCAATTGCAACAGCTGCTACTGAATTTGCTGCTCAACGGCATCGAAGCCATGAGTGCGATCGATGACCGGCCTCGCGAACTGTCGATAATGTCTGAATCGTTACATGATTCAGTGGGCGTGCTCGTCGCCGTGCGAGACAGCGGAATCGGGATCAGCCAGGAGAACCGCGATCGGCTCTTCGAGACGTTTTTTTCTACCAAGGCCGAAGGCATGGGCATGGGACTCTCGATCGGCCGTTCGATCGTAACGGCGCACGGGGGCAGGCTGTGGGCAGAGCGGAATGTGGACCATGGCGCCACGTTTCAATTCATGATTCCGGCCGACGGTGCGTCACTATGAGCAAGCCGGATTCCTTGGTGTATGTGGTCGACGACGACGCGTCCGTCCGCGAGGCGATACAGAGCTTGATCCGCTCTGTAGGCTTGCACGTCGAGAGCTATGCGTCCGCGCAGGAGTTTCTGAGCAGCAAACGTAACGATCTCCCGGGCTGCATCGTGCTTGACGTCAGACTGCCGGGCTTCAGTGGCCTCGAACTCCAACGCAAGTTGGCGGACGCTGATATCCGGATTCCGATTATTTTCATGACCGGTCACGGCGACATCCCGATGTCGGTGAAGGCGATGAAGGCCGGCGCCGTGGAATTTTTGACTAAACCTTTTCGCGATCAGGATCTGCTCGATGCGATCCAGCAGGCGCTCGAGCGCGATCGTGCCGGGCGAAGTGAACGGGGGCTAACTGAAGATCTGCGCGAACGTTATGACACTCTCACGCGCCGCGAACGGGAAGTGATGCAATTCGTCGTCTCGGGTCTGCTCAACAAACAGGTCGCGGCGGAGTTGGGGACCAGTGAAATAACGGTCAAGACGCAGCGTGGCCAGGTCATGCAAAAGATGGGAGCGGGTTCCCTGGCCGAACTAGTCCGGATGGCGGAAAGACTCGGGGTTCATACGGCTGAGGGTTAGTCTTCACATACCAACGTATAATAGAAACCGTCCGCTTGCGGCGATATTTTATTTTCATGAAACAGACAGATACCGACCTGACCGAGACCGCGGGCGTGGAAGACAACACTGCTCCGCGCCCGCTCGTAGCGATAGTCGACGATGATGAGTCGGTGCGAACTGCGGTCGGAAGCTTATTTCGATCGATGGGGTTCCTGACCAAGCTGTTTGGCGGGGGGAAAGATTTTTTAGATTTTCCCAATGTGTGCGAAGTCTCCTGCTTGATCCTTGATGTGCAAATGCCCGGAATGGACGGCTTGGAACTGCAGCGGCGGTTGGCCTCTGTTCGCCATCAGATTCCTGTCGTTTTCATTACTGCCTATGGCGACGAGAACGCGCGCGCACAAGCCTTGCGAGAGGGCGCCGTGGATTTTCTATCTAAGCCGTTCAGCGAGGATGCGCTGCTTGACGCAGTGAAATCCGTCATCGAAGTCGGAATTCGAAACTAGCGGATGGGGATATCCGGCGCATCGCGACTATGCGGAGCTGGATTGCTCTAGGTGGCCTGGGGAAAAACGGTCTCTCTACGTTCTCATCCTCCTGAGGTGGCTAATGATGGCACCACAAGCGCTTATCCTTCACAAGGACCGGACGGCAGCCGAAGCCGGGAAAGAGGTGCTCTCGTCCTATGGGTATCATTGCACTATAGCGGCAGGATACGACGAGGCGTTGGCGGTCGTGGATTCTCTGTGTCCCGCGCTCCTCTTACTGGAACGCGGCCTAACTGAGAGTACTCAACTACAATCGCTCTTGGGTCGGGAATCGGTTGTCGCAGTCACAACCTTCGATACGCTCGACGCGGCCGTCCAACTTCTGAAGACCGTTGCCGCCAAGGTCGAGGCGGATCAAGCCGTCGGTCAGATAACGCCTCAGCCGGTTGCTCTCAATCGCGCAAGACCGTCTTCGCTTCCCGCCCGGATGGGAATGGTAGGCGCGAGCGCCACGCTGAACAACGCTTTGGGTTTGGTGCTGAGGGCCGCGCGTTCGGAGGCCAGCATTCTCCTGTACGGAGAATCGGGAACCGGCAAAGAACTCGCTGCGAAAGCGATCCATGAAAACAGCGCTCGCGCGGCGCATCCATTCGTCGCAGTCGATTGCGCCGCATTGCCGGAGAACCTTCTCGAAGCCGAACTTTTTGGCTACGAGAAAGGCGCGTTCACCGGCGCGATGACTGCCAAACCCGGTCTTATGGAAACGGCCAACGGTGGGACGCTTTTTCTTGACGAGGTCGGAGAGCTGCCGATCGCGCTCCAGGCAAAGCTGCTGCGCGCCCTGCAGGAAAAAGCGCATCGCCGCCTCGGTGGTACGCGGCCGATTAAGTTCGACGTACGGATGGTCGCGGCGACCAACCGTGATCTGAACAAGCGCGTGAAAGAAAAAGAATTCCGCGATGATCTCCTTTTTCGGCTGAATGTCATTCCGATTCAATTGCCACCCTTGCGTGAGCGCCATGGGGACGTCGCGCTTCTGGTAAATTGGGTTTTGGAGGGTTGCTGCGAGCGCGACACCGGTATGACGAAGAGTTTCGATGCTGAAGTGCTTTGTGCGCTTGAGTCCTATACCTGGCCCGGAAACGTGCGCGAACTTCAGAACGTCGTGAGACGGATGTGCGTATTGGCAGAGGACTGCGTCATCACGATGCGCGATCTTCCAACTGAAATGTCGCAGGTAGCCGATCGCTCATCGGGCATGTTTGTGGAATCCGCCGCTGGTATCGAGTCGTGCGAACTCGGCTTCGGCGCGGCAAAAACTCAATATCTCAGTCTGTTCGAAGCATCGTACCTGCGAAGCACACTCGATCGCCACGAGGGCAATGTTTCCAAAGCCGCGGAGGCCGCTGACCTCGATCGGAAGACATTCTACCGCCTGCTTCGCAAGCATCGCCTGGATCCCGCGAGATTTCGCGTACAGAGAGTCGTCGTTGCGGGCAACGCTGCCGATTGAGCAGCTGTAACCTAAGCTGCCATCCAGGCTCTGGCGCGCACTTTGGCGGGGTATGCCGAAGGCGGCATTGATCGGCCGCACTGATTCCGGCTCCCGTGCTCGAAACCAGGAACGCCGGACGCACCTGAGGGGAGCAATCGATGGATTATTTTAAGAAATTCCGAGTGCAACCGGGAAGCAAGGTAAGTCTGGACAAGATCGATCCGAGCTTCAAGGACAAGCATGAAAACGGGGATTCGGCAAAGGAAGAGACCGCGAAATACGCTGAAAAGCTGCGCGACCTGCAGTATCTGATGTACGCCGAGGATAAGCGCTCACTGCTGATTTGCCTTCAGGCAATGGATGCCGGAGGGAAGGACGGCACAATCAAGCATGTCCTCGGAGCGATGAATCCGATGGGCTGCCAGGTTCAGAGCTTCAAAGTACCGTCGCCCGAGGAAGCCTCGCACGATTACCTCTGGCGTATTCACAAGGCCGCGCCGGGCAGAGGCAGAGTTGCGATCTTCAACCGATCACAATATGAGGACGTGATAGTTCCTCGGGTACACAAACTCGCTCCGCCAGACCTCTGGCCGCGACGTTACCTGGAGATAAACAACTTCGAAAAACATCTGGCCGACAACGGTACGCACATTTTGAAATTCTTTCTCCACATAAGCAAAGATGAGCAACTACGTCGTTTCAAGGAGCGACTCGACGATCCCACCAAGCAATGGAAAATCAACGAAAGTGACTACACTGAGCGCGAATATTGGGACAAATACATGGAGGCTTACGAACGTGCTTTGAGCGAATGTAGCACGGAGCATGCGCCCTGGTTCATCGTTCCATCGAATCATAAATGGTTTCGCAACCTCGTCGTTTCACAGATCGTTGTGGAACTGCTCGAAGGGTTGAAAATGAAATTTCCCCCGCCGAAGGTGGACCTCAAGAAAATTGCGCAACAGTACCATCAGGCCGAAAAGAGTGAGAAAAAGCAGAGTTAGAATCTTAGCACGCGCGAGCTAACTTATACGGAGTACAATCTTGCCTAGCACATGGCCTTCCTCGATGCGTTCGTGGGCTTTGCGGGCGTCGACGAGCGGGTACGCATCCGCAATCGGCACTTGAAGGTCGCACCCTTCAACGGCTTCATTTAAATGCTTGAATTCGCGGGCTCCGGCCACAGCGTCGTAGGAGGTTATCCGGATTCCAGGCCGCCGCCTCGGCTCTGGCTCAATCCCATTTGGATACGCAACTCTTCCGCGATCCCTCAAAGCATCCAAGCACGATTCAAGTGCCTCGCCGCCAGCCATAGCCAATATCGCATCGACCCCCTTGGGCGCGAACAGGCGTGCGGCCTCCAATATGTTGTCATGTCTCCCATCCACCCCGACGTCGGCCCCCAGCTTGAGCACCAGCGCCACGCCGTCGCGCCCTGATGCGGTCGCGAGCACTCGTGCTCCGCGAAGCTTCGCAAACTGGACCGCCATGGTTCCCACGCCTCCCGAAGCGCCGTGGATGATAATGCTTTCGCCCGCCCTGAGACGCAGTGCGTTGTCGATACCCTGGAGCGCAGTCAGCCCAGTGGTGGGTATTGCGCCGGCGTGCTCGAGATCCAGGTTGCTTGGTATTGGCGCGGCCTTTTCCGCCTCAACCGCGACGTACTCCGCGTAGAAACCGCCTTTTGGGTTATTGAACGAGTAAGAATAAACTGAGTTGCCGACCTCAAAGCGGCGGACATGCGACCCCATCGCTGCGACGATGCCCGCACCATCAGTGCCCAGCACCAACGGAAAGCTCGGATTCTCTGGAGCCCAAGCGCCGCTACGCATCTCGGCGTCCCACCCGCCGACACCCGCCGTATGAACTCTGATCAGCACCTCGCGCTCATCCAGAATCGGAACCGGCATCTCGTGGATTTTTAACTCTTCAGGTGGCCCGAAGTGATCGATCGCCGCTGCCAACATTGTCACTGGGATGTCGTTCGCTTGTGTCATCCGAGCAGCGGCAGCCGCTTTACCCGGTCTTCTTTTTGGATGGGAAGGCTCGGATACGGTGTCCGAATGCGCTCCACCTAAAAGCGTTTTATTATTTGGAACCATTTAATTGTGCTCCTTATCATAACTGGACAATTGGATTGACGATTAGTCGCGCGTCATGCCGCAGGCGTGGTTCGCGGTCTTTCGAAAGTTGAACCGTGCGCCTTTCATGCCAGAGGGAGTCAGCACTGATCTCTCTTTGTTTTTAGCAAATTACGGCGGCGCGACCCTGCCATGAACCCAGGATTTCTGACTGCATGTAGCGCGGGCATCAGCCTTGCGTAGGGGTTGAATTACGGTGTGTAAAGCCTCGTTCGGCGTCGCGTGCGCATGAGTATTCCCTCGCCACGTCTGTCGAAGTGTGGCATACACCGCAACAACTGTGGGGACAGGTCCACAGTTATGTTCAACGAGAGCGACTTTAGATTTCAGAAATCGCGAGGAGTTAATGCTCATGCGGGTATCGGAGCGCTCATATCATGTGCTCGTTCTTCTAGTTGGCGGCATTCTCGGTGGCGCGCTCAGTGCCCAACTGTTGCCTGTTCAGGGAGTCGCGATTGCGGCCGGGCGGCACACCAAAGTGCTAGCGGCTGAGAGGTTTGAGCTTGTCAACTCTAGCGGAAGCAAGCGCGGCGTCGTCGAGGTAACGCAGGACGGTACTGGGGCGATAGCGCTATACGATGCGAGCGGTAAAAGCCGAGCTGAGCTGACGGTAAGAGCACGAGGTGGCGCCGCGATCGCATTTTACGACAGCGAGGGCAAGCGGCGCGTCGTGCTGGGCGACGGCCTCGAAGGTCGAGATGGTCTCGCGCTTTACGGCGCGAATGGACATCAGCTAGCGGGGCTTACCGTCGCTCAGGATGGTGAGACCAGCCTGACGCTGTATGACCTGTCAGGAAAGGCGCGCGCAGGACTTGGCGTGGCGGCTAGTGGTCAGCCGGCGCTCGCATTGTTTGACCAAAATGGCAGGGATAGAGCGGAACTTCACCTGAAAGCTGACGGTTCGCCGGGCCTTGCGCTGGCCGACGAGAACGGCAAGACCATCGCCGGACTCCCTGTGTCGACTGCTTCGCCGCGCTGACAACAAACGCCGAATTGATCCGGGAGATACCAACGTCAGATCACTTCAACCGAAAATCTTAATCGGAGCGAGGACTGCGCGTATGAAAATACTGGTTCTACCTCTGGCTATCGTGCTCTCCATGCTTAGCTCACCTGTCGCCGCCGCTGGTCCTGACGTGGCCACGATCGTGCAGCACATGAAGCAGGGGCTCCAAGGTCCTAACGACGCCGTGCGGCTGATGACGCTCAAAGTCATCAGCGACGGCAAACCGGCGGCGGAGTGGAAGTTAGTCCAGGCGAACGGGAATGCGAAAGGCGCTCACTGGATACTAACCGTGGTGCTGGCGCCGCCCGACGCAAAAGGCATGGCCTTTCTCGACCGAGAACAACCGGGTGCTACCTCGGCGGTCAAATATGCTTACCTTCCCGCTACGAGACGTGTCCTCGAGTTCACACCGGTAGAGGGCTACGACGCCTTTTTTGCTACCGATTTCAGCTATCAGGATCTGGGCTTTGTCCGTCTGGGCGGTGGCGGTGAGAAGTTGGTAGGCATCGAGACCCGTAACGGAAAGCAAGTCTACAAACTCGAAGATCATCCAATAAATCATCCCTATTACTCCAAGGTCATAAGCTACGTCGCGACCGATACGCTGTTGCCCGTGGAGCGCGACTTTTACGACCTCGCCGGCCGCCTCTTCAAGGTCGAACATTGCGCAGTGGAGATGGTCAACGGCATCCCAACCATTACAAAAATTGTACTGAACAACGTGAATGCGGGCAGTAGTTCCGAGATCGACGTGACAAAGGTGATCTACGACAAACATGTCCCGGCGGACCTCTTCGATCCGAAGCGCCTGCCAGAGGTTGCGAATCATCCGTTCTGGACAACCGTCACGGAGTCAGTAAGCCAGACCAAGGCAGATGCGCCGTCTCGGGAGAATTGAAATGTGCCCGCCACATCGATCGGCACGCGTTGGACTACTGACCGTCGTCTTGTTCGTAGTCCTAAATGGCTGCTCGGGCCAGCCCTTGAGCACGCGCGAGCAAGGAACTCTGGCTGGTGGCGTACTCGGCTCCGCGACCGGTGCGATAATCGGTGCATCGGTGGGTTCACCAGGCGCAGGCGCCGCCATCGGCGGCGCGCTGGGAGGGCTCGGCGGGTTTGCTGTCGGCAACGCGCTTCAGAACCAGGAAATAGCAAACCAGCAGACTCAGAATATGCTCCAAGAGCAACAGGCGGAGATTGAGCGTCAACGCCGGATGATCGAGCGGCTCGAGCAGCAGATGGCAACAGAGTAGGGTTTTCGCGGGTTGGCCAACCCGCGCGTCAACAGGCGCGAATCAGCTCAGGGCACCAGGTACCGGAAGAAGGAGAATCCGGTCTTATGAAGCTGAAGCGAATTGCCGTCTGCGCGCTTGCGTTATGCGCGTTTTCAACCACCGTATATTCGGACGACTTGCCGGCGGGTCAGTCGACGCCAAGTGCGTGTTTGGTGGCATGCGGGAGTCGTCAAGCGGCTTGTTCGGAGCGCTGCGGCGTTGCTTGGACGTCTCAGAGAATTCTGGATCCTGAGTATCGTGCCTGTATGGACGAATGCGTAGCTGAATACATAACTTGTAGCGGCGTCTGCCGAAAGCGCAGATGACGGTGCCTTGTAGGTGTGGGCCTTCAATGCTGCTGAGAAGATTTGGCGCCCAAGTGCTGATGCCCGATGACCACCAGAGGTGAAGAAGCCGATGCGATAATTATCGTGCGCGACTTGCGCCGCAGTTTCGGTTCGCAGCAGGTCCTCAAGGGAGTCAACCTCGATTGCCCGCGGAGCAAGATCACGACGATCGTTGGCCCCAGCGGATGTGGCAAGACCGTACTGTTGAAGCATTTAATGCTGCTGCTCCGCCCGGATTCCGGCCAGATAATTATCGATGGCGTCGATGTAACTCGCTTGAGTTCGCGCGCTCTAGACGCGGTGAGGGAGAAGTTCGGGGTGCTGTTCCAAGCTGGCGCGCTGTTCGACTCGATGACCGTGTTTGAGAATGTTGCCTTTCCGCTGGTCGAAAAGACTCGGATGACTCGCGACGAGATAGCCCAAAGAGTTTTTGAGATGCTGCGGCAGGTCGGCCTTGAGGGAATGGAGAACAAATATCCGTCGGAATTGAGTGGCGGGATGCAAAAACGCGTTGCGCTCGCCCGCGCACTCATCCACCGGCCGAAAATTCTTATGCTCGACGAGCCGACGACCGGCCTCGACCCGACGCGGACTAGTTCTATCCACCAATTGGTGCGGCGCACTCAGCAGAACTTCGGGCTCACTGTAGTGATGGTGAGTCACGATGTGCCGCAGGTGTTCGAGGTATCAGATCAAATTGCCTTCATGCACGACGGCAAGATGGAACTGGTAGGAAGTGTGCCCGAGGTCATGTCTTCCGACAACCAAAACTTCAAGCGATTCCTTGCCGGCAAGGCGTCGGGTGAGGAGGAGTCACCGAGCTTTCGGGTTGCGGCCATCGCTGGAAGGTAGGACTCGATGTACGCGAGTCGAACCACCCGATTGATGGTCGGGACCTTCATCTTAGTCGGCATCGCGGCGCTGGCATATTTATCGTTCAGGCTAGCGTCGATGGAGCTCTCTCCCGCCCCGGGATACATAATTCACGCTGATTTCGACGATATCTCCGGGCTCAAAGTCGGCGACCCGGTTGAAATCGCGGGAGTTCCAGTCGGCAAGGTCGTCGGCGTCTCACTCCACAATGGTCGCGCGGACGTCTCGATGTATCTGAAAAAGGGAGTCGAGGTCGATAGCGATGCTATCGCTGCAATCAAGACCAACGGAATTATCGGTGACAAGTACGTCTCGATTACGCCTGGCGCGGGCGATCGAATGCTCAAAAATGGTGACTCGCTGCGCTACACGCAATCGGCGTTCGTGCTTGAAGATGCGATCGCACAACTGATCGGCGGCACAAGTTCGGGACCCGCCAACCGACATCATTCACCATGAAAACGTAGCGCCGTGAACCTCGCGACCCCAGCCGCACATTCTTCAGGCGTGTTCTTTGCGAGGGTTAGGGACCCGGCACCACCGAGCCGGCCGTTAACCGATGGACGGCAGCCTCCGTCGCTCTGGCCGTTGACGTGTCGATATAGAGGAGGTCTACCAATGAAAAGGATACTTTGGTTTTGCACACTCGGGCTCTGGCTGATTATGTTCGCAATCCCCGCTCTTGGGCAGGAAAAAGTAATACAGAGCGGCAATACGGAGATCATTTTTAAACCTGCTGACCCTTCGGACCTGCCAATGGACCGATATAAGGCTTTCGATGAGTTCGCAAACGATCATCCCGACATCATTAAAGCCTTAAGTAGAAATCCGAAGCTGGCCGCTAGTCCCAGATTTCTCAGACAGCATCGTGAGCTGGCCAGCTTCTTCAATGAGCATCCCGATATAAAAGCTGACTTTTTGGCCAATCCAGGTAACTATGTTGCTCCGGTGTGAACCGTTCTAAGGAAAGCGACTCGAAGTCCACCACTTTCCGGCTCCGGATGGCTGCCGCCGGTGTCGTGGTGGCTTCGTGACCGCCAAACATCTTTTTGCGACAGCCGAGATGTCAGCAGTACCCGTCTGACTGCCGCGGATGACTAAGGAGCAGGGTGGTGTAGCACCCGCCTCACCGCAGTAGAGGAGCCTCTACGCATTCTCGAGACTTCCTTGCTCGAGAATTTCTGTCGCCTGGAAACCTCATTGGTAAACAGGCCAGGTTTCTGTGTGTACTTATTCGACGACGACCAATCGAAGGAGCCAATCACCTTCGATGCGTCCGGCGCTGGCACAGAACACGCATACTCATGACTTCGGGGAAAATATACGATCCGGAGGAAGTAAATATGAAGACAGACTCGGAGTTGCGTCACGATGTTGTGCACGAGCTTGAGTGGGATCCCAGCATTGACGCTCGGAACATCGGAGTCGCGGCTAAAGACGGAGTGGTGACATTGACCGGATATGTCACCAGATACGCCGACAAATGGCGTGCGGAGCGTATAGCGAAACGGGTCGCCGGCGTCTTGGCATTAGTGAATAACATCGAGGTCAAATTGCCGGATGAGCGCACCGACCCGGATATCGCTGAAGCGGCACGAACAGCACTTAAGAATGACACCCGAGTGCCCGCTGATCGCATAAAGGTCATCGTCGAACGCGGCTGGATTACTCTGGAAGGAACGGTCGATTATTATTATCAGAAGTCAGCTGCCGAAAGTGACGTCCGCAATTTACCAGGCGTTAAAGGGGTCACCAACGCGCTCATCGTCACGCCGAAAGTGTCACCGACCGAGATTCGCGCAAAGATCGAGGAGGCGCTGAAGCGTAGCGCTCAGCTCGACGCGAATCGGATTACAGTGGAAACTGAGGGAGGCAAAGTCATCCTTAGTGGCACCGTTCGTTCCTGGGCCGAGCGTGAGGAGGCTGAGCTGGCAGCTTGGGCTGCACCGGGCGTGTCGCAAGTCGAGAACAAAATCAAGGTTAGTAATTGAAAATTACGTTATCGAGGCTCCCCCGCCTCCACGACGAGCTTGGAATGCTCGCGAGCGGGTGGGAAATGTATCAGGCATAACCCTGCAGGCATGTAGTGGTGGGCGAAGCTCCCCTTCTCACAGTATTATTCTTTCCAGACGGCAGTCTTGATCTGGATTGGGCTCGGCGACATCTCAGGCAAAAGGTCCGTCGCATTTGGAAAGTAACAGCCGAATGGCTGGGCGACTTGTTGAATGCCGGAAGATGCCGGCGCTGATGGTCAATCTGATCTAAGCATCGCCATCTATGTATGCATCCTTTTCGCAAGACGTGCATGATAGCAGGAAGGAGGAGGAGCTGAATCGTGCTGCGCAAAGACGAGGACCTCCATGTAGCTGCGAAAGGCAACAAGCGCCCAATTCTATGGACTCATCAATCGGAGTAGTGTTTGATCTTGACGGAACCCTCGTTGACAGCGTCTATCAGCACGTGCTGGCGTGGTACGAAGCGCTGCAACAGGAGGGCATCGATCTCTCTGTGTGGCGAATACATAGAAAGATTGGGATGAGCGGTGGGTTATTTGCCAAAGCATTGCTGCGAGAGACGAACAGAGAATTGGACCCAGGCGCGACTGCGCGCCTGCAGCAGCTTCACCAACAAGCCTACATGCGGCGCATCAACCAGGTACGCCCGTTGCCTGGCGCGAAGCAGTTGCTGAGTTATCTGACCGAGGCCAGTATTCCATGGGCGATTGCGACAAGCGGTCGAGGAGAAGCGGCGGCGCCTTCTATCGAGTTGCTGGGCATACCCGGCACCGCGACGATCGTAACTCGCGATGACGTGCGTCATGCGAAACCGGATCCCGATCTGTTCGTTGAGGCAATGAGGCGCCTCGGCGTAGACGCAACAGCAGCTGTAATAGTCGGTGATAGTATCTGGGATATGCTCGCAGCCAGGCGGGCACGCGCTCTTGGCGTCGGACTTCTCTCCGGCGGCTATGGGCATGATGAGCTGGAAAGGACCGGGGCATATCGAGTCTATGAGGACCCGGCGGCCCTTCTGTTTCACTTAGACGAGATCGGCGTCAGAAGCTCATTCTGATTGAGATAAATGCATTCTCCAGGCGCTCTGTAAAACGCTGGCTAGTTTGTGCTTGTTCGAGACACATTATGTGTAGGGACGGGTTCTCTCGAACCAGCAAGAAGAATCGCGACAATTCCGGTCAGAAACACGCCGTCGAAAGTGCCGGCACCACCTATCGAAGCCACAGGGGCCCCGAGATCAGCGATTCTGTTCAGGTTCATCAGATCGGCTCCGATGAGTGTGCCAAGGGTGCCGCTCACATACGCGATGATATGAGTGGTACGCGATACGCGCATCGTCTTTCCGAGGAAAAGCGCAACGAGTGCAGCCGCAAGTGGCGGAATGAATAGTGGAACCGCAATTCCTAGACCCCGCAGCGGATAGGCGAACTGGTGAGTAACCATCGCAACAATCGCCGTTCCAAATATGGAAGGCAGAACCGCCTCAGGTATTCTCAACAAGGTGTAGAGGGAAATAAAAATAGGCACAAGAGCGCCGCCGACGTTTATAGCAACGATGGTTCCGTGACCATATTCGAATGGAATTGAGTAGATCACTCCATAATTGTTCGCAGTATCCATGGGCGGCGTTGGGCCTGATCGAACAGTGTAGAGGGGAATATTCACGTAACTGCCGATCAGACTTACGAGCAGGGCAAGTAAAGCAAGCCTGGGCGGCAAACCTAGAACCGTAAATGCATAACTTATCACCTCGAACTGGATTAGAACGAATAGCCCTAGCAGGAAGAGAAAGCAGATCGCCACGAATACGAAAAGAAATGGAGGAAACACCACGTCAATAACCTCTAACGAGCAATGTCAGACTCCGGAACATCTGCAGAACCTGAGTTTATCAACACCGTCCGCGCGCCATTTCAGCTTTCAAGCTCGGCGGGCTGACTGACGCTGCCGCGGGCCGGGTAAATACTCAACTCCACCCTGGGTACGCATCGGTTGCGGGTACAACGAAAGAAGGTCCAATATCTCGACCGGAATCTCCGTACTGACGTTGAGGCCCATTGACTTCGCTTCGGCTGCAGAGATCGGATAGTCATGCGTCCAGGTTCCTTCGGTCAGCTTACGTGCTAGCTCGTCTGCTCGCCCCTGGAGCAATCTACCTTCCAGCAGCTCATGGGCCGCGGCCCTGACTTGATCAGTTGCCTTCCTGCCGACGTCGGCGAAAACAAGCGTTCGGTCAGCGATCTTCGCTATTGGCTTCTGCTCGACGACTTTGAGCAACGACGCGGCAGGAAACTCCCCGAGCTGTGGATCTATGGGGCCCAGAACGGCGTGCGATGACATCACGATCTCATTGGCGGCCAAGCAGATGAGTGTGCCGCCTGACATCGCGTAGTGTGGCACGAAGGCAGTCACTTTCGCGGAATGTTCGCGAAGTGCTCGGGCGATTTGAAGTGCAGCAAGCACCAATCCGCCGGGCGTGTGAAGTATTAAATCGATGGGCACATCCGAATCGGTCATCCGTATGGCGCGGAGGATATCTTCAGAGTCATTGATATCGATATAACGGACGATTGGGATTCCCAGCCACCGCATGGTCTCCTCTCGATGAACCATTACGATCACGCGTGAGCCTCGCTTTCGCTCAAACTTCGCGATTTTACGCTTGCGGGCGACCTCAACCGCGCGTTGCTGGAGGTATGGCTGAATCGCAGACGCCATGAAGAAAAACCAGAGCAGCATCCAAAACAGATTGTCGTAGGTCTGCATGCGCTAAGTCCTGTGGGGGAACGGCGTGGCATAGAGCCTTGACCGTGTAGTTAGTCGAAGTGTCGGTTTCTCAGAGTCCACGACTTACGCAACAATTCGGCATCGAACAATACGGCACCGATTGATGCATTCAAAACGTTCAGCCATGACGGGCGCAACTATTCGAAAATTTCCGAATCCGATATTACCGAAACCACACTGGAGCAACTCAGCAAGTGATTTCGTAAGGGCTGAGCCCAACTGCAGGTTGGGACGATCGGAACAACAGAGCCGCGAGAATTTGAGCAGTCTGGTGTAGCATCCGCCTCACCGTCTGTAGAGGTGATTCCACAGGACAACGAGCCGTCTCTGTTCCGTGGACTTCCGATTCGGTAGAGCGGCTGCGCCTGACAGGTGACTTAGCTTTGCCGCAGCAGTCCTTGTACAACTTAAGCGATCCACACGGACATGGTTCGATGGGGTGAGGCATTGTTCCACTCCCTCCGTTCTTAGTGCGGACTCCGCCGCCGCTTGCAGGATTATTGCCGCGCTAGACTCCGCGCAACCATCGTGCCGTCCACGTCATTCGTCGCCACCCCCACCGTTCGCCTTTAAGTTTCAGCCTTCGGCGCGTTGTTTGCGTCTGATTGTGGCGACGGACGGCACTGTCCATCATGAGACTTGCCGACGACGAGGAGGAAACACAAATGGCTCAAAACGCATCGCAGGAGATGGATGCATTGCACCGGGAGATCGATCGTGCGTTCGAGAATTTTGTCCCTTTCGCGGGACCGTTTTCCCGCGCGGCCTTTCTGCCGGGGCGGTTGGCCCGCGCATATCCGTTGGTCAACGTCAGTGAGGATAAGGATAATCTTTACGTCGAAGCGATGGCTCCAGGGGTAGATCCCAGCTCGCTAAACCTCACGGTCGTGCACAACACTTTGACCATATCCGGAGAGAAGAAGGGTGCGCCCGACGAAGTCAAGCCCGAAGCTTTCCATCGCGAGGAGCGAGCGCACGGCAAATTCGTGCGAACGATTACCTTGCCGGTCGAAATCGACGACGGAAAGGTCAACGCTGAATACAAGAACGGGCTACTGCTGATCACATTACCCAAATCTGAAAGAGCAAAACCGAAGCAAATCAATGTGCAGGTGTCCTGAATTTCAGGGTCCCAGTCTGAAAACATGCAAGAGGAAAATGCCATGGCAGAGAAAACGATATCGGCTCCGAACGGCTCGCACGGGTCGCAATCAAACGGCGATTCGGAAATCACCCGCGCCGAAGAACGCCATCTACGGCCGCCGGTGGACATCTATGAGGCTCCAGGAGAGTTGATCCTGATGGCCGATCTGCCCGGAGTTTCCAAAGAAGGCCTCGAAGTGCAGGTTCACGATGGCAAGCTCACCATTCAAGGAACAGCCGAGCATACCGTTCCCGGAGAACCTGTCTACCGTGAATTTGATTTGCCTGGGTTCTTTCGCGAATTTGAGCTGAGCGACGACATTGCCACGGATAAGATCAAAGCCGAGATGAAGCACGGCGTCCTGATGCTGCATCTCCCGATGTCTGAGAAAGCGAAGCCCAAGCAAATCGAGGTCAAGGTCAACTGAAATCGAGGCGCTCCGAAGTTCAGGTTTCGTACGCGCAGCCATGGTCAGGAGGACAGAATATGGCTCAGCTGTTATCGCGCAATGTGAACTACGCGCGAGAGGATCTTCCGATCACCTTTGGCCGCTCGTTGCGTCGGTCAGCTGCGGACACAGGAGGGGAGAAAACAGATTCATCTCGCCGAAGTGTTATAGGCGAGCTTCGGGCGAACCTTCATGATGCTGTGAATCGCTGGTTGCATCGATTGAAACGGCGAAGCCTGACTAAGACTGAGCATCAGCAACCTCCGTTCTTCTTTGGTAACGGTGATCCGTCAATCGACGTTCAAGAAACGGAGGACGAGATAGTGGTGCGGGCGGAGATGCCCGGAATGGAGCCCGGGGATTTCAAAGTTGAGGCCACAGACGATCGGTTGATTTTGCGCGGTCAGAAGAAAGTCGAAAACGAAGAGCAAGGCCGGGACCACTACTTCGCCGAGCGCAGGTTCGGTGCTTTCACGCGGATAATCCCCCTCCCCTCCCAGGTGGATGTAAGAAGGGCGACCGCGACATACAAGAACGGACTGCTGCGGATCGTTCTTCCAAAGGCCGACGATGCGAAGGCGAGGTCCGCCAGAGTGCAGGTCACGTGAGGCTGGAATAGTCGAAAGCAATGAACACGGACTAATTCTTAGCATGCGGCGGTTTGCGGAGTCGTATCTACTTTTACCGCAAGGCACGGTATATATTGCTCTCACGCGAGCGATCGATCCTTCCTGAGCCTGGTCATGGGAGAATTACATCACCCATAAGCGGAAATTTCCTGGCTCCTGAAGCTGACTTTCTGGTTCAGTCCCCCGCCGCCCATTTCCCTGCTGACGCGAGCAGGGAAATGGACGGCACGTCAGGGGAAATGAACCTGCCTGATCAGATTTTGATCAGCGATTCCTTTTGCTAAATAAGCGGTAGAATTGGGCGCGCCGCGCACAACACCGCGGGGCAACAGCGCTTGTAAGGAGGCGTCATGAAATACGCAATTGTGACGGGCGGTGCCCGCGGGCTCGGTCTTGGGATCGTGCGTGCGCTGCTCACCGAAGAGGTGGTGGATCGGATAGCAGTCATCGATCGCGCGCTCGTGCCAGCGCCGGCGGACATTGCGGATCGGGTCGAAGGTTTCGACGGCGACGTGACTGACGAAACGCAGATCCATGCCGTGGTAGAGAAAATTACCGCTAAGTTCGGACCGCATCCAGACGTGTTATGCAACAACGCGGGTGGCGGAGAGTCGGGATGGTTTGAGAGCGGGCGGGACGCCGAGTGGCACAGTGTAGAGATCTGGCGACGCTACGTTGAGCTGAATCTTAATTCAGTTTACATCGTGTCCAGGGAAATCGTGCCGCGGATGGTCTCGGGCAGCGCGGTTTGCAATACGTCGTCAATTGCGGGAATGCTGGCGACGCCGTTTCTGGCTGCGTACGCGGCGGCAAAGGCCGCGGTCATTTCCTATACCCGGACGCTGGCGCTGCAGCTGGGACCAAAGGGAATCCGCGTTAATGCGGTCGCACCCGGTCTGATTTACACAAAAATCTGGGAAGAGTTGGGAACTGCGATTGGAGGCGGCGCCGAGCGCGCGCGCGGTACATTTGACATGACGGTGCGCACACTGACCCCGCTGGGGCGAGAGCAGACGCCTGAGGATATCGGCAACACGGTAGCATTTCTGTGCTCGAATCGAGCAGCCAATATTACCGGGCAGGTGATGGCGGTGGACGGCGGAATCGTCCTGGGACGCCCGCCACTCCGCGCGTGATGCACTATCGGTTCAGGCAAGCGCGCGTGCGATCCCAAAGCGCCTGGCGGAAACTTCGATAAATGGAGGACACTGTCGGACTAGTTGTTCACCTTCCGCGCAAGATCAACGCCGAACTGTTCGGCAGCGTTACCGCCAAACATGCGGGCGAGAATCGGTTCATCAACCCGGGCGCGCGTGAGCGTTTCGATAGCCTCGATCGCCGTGGTGGTATCGTGATGCGGATAACGAGATCCCCAAACGACCTTTTCGGCGAAGTCGTTTGGCAGTTTCTGGATCAGGCGCTCTTCGGCATCGAAACCGAGCATCACACGACCTTCCTTCCATAACTCCTCGGTGTCCGTGCGGACAGGATAATAATGGAGCAGCGGGATCGTGCGGGTCGAGGCCTCCATCTTCTCGAGCACTTCCTCCATCCATGAAGCTTTGCCATGTGCGACCACCACTTTCATTTTCGGATAGCGCTGCATCACCGTGAAGCCGATCAAGGTCGACGCGACGAACATATGATTGTCGAGCCAGTACGATAGAATTGGAGCGATCGGATGACCGAGGGGCGGTGATGCGACGAATGTGAAACCCTGATCTCCGCCACCTCCGGCATGTGGCCCGCCTCCCGCCTCAGCAACGATCGATCGCTGATTTAATCGGTCTTTTACTTTCTCAAAAAATGGTCCGTGTGACGTCCATTCGGGATTCCACAATCCAGTCGTGGAATGCACCGCCGCAGTAATCCCGAGGCTTTCCAGCTCGGCCCACAAGGGATCATAGTAGGGATGAGTGAAGTAATGCCCTTCGATAAACATGGGCCGGATGAAAGCGCCGCGGAAACATGGAATCTTGGCGACGCGGCGAAGCTCCTCTACCGTGTAATCCATGTTCTGGAGCGGGACCATCGCCCCCGCAAACAGCCGGTCTGGCGCGGTGCTGCAGAAGTCCGCGATCCAGTTGTTGTACGCGCGCGCGAGCGCATACGCCACGTCCGGATCCTCAACCAGATGGAAGCCCTCGGCAAACCAGGTCGGATAGAGAAAGGCCTGGTCGATACCCATCGCATCCATGTCGCGCAGGCGAGCTTCAGGGTTTGAAGCCCCTTCGGAAATCGGATGACGCCGACGCGGATCGAGCTCACCGACTTTGTCCCAGGTCATCCCGGGTCTCCAGATCGCGTGACGCGGAATATTTGAGTTTCCCGTATCCCGGAAAACCTTGCCATTAACTTTGAGATAGGAGCCGAGCTTCCCTTCTTCGCGCCAGAGAGCATGTTTGCCTAAAGTGCGGTATTCAGGCTCCAGGTACTTAGTCCAAAGTTCCGGCGGTTCCACAACGTGAGAATCGCCATCAAAGACCGGGTAGCGCTTGTTGGCCATGACTGACTTCCTCTCGATTTAGCGGCCGCCGCCGACGCCCGGGGAGAATTCGGCTCGGGTCCGCAGAACAGAGGCCTCCGGTTTGAGTGACGCCTTCACCTCTTTCTCCGTTGGCCACCAATCGGGTCGCTCGATCTCAGTTACCCTGTCACGGATGAAGTCTGTCGGCGTATCGATTCTATACAGCTTGCGTGCGTTCTCACCCAGGAACTTCGCCTGATACTTCTCCGGAAGCTCGCACTTACGCATGGTCTCGATCGCCCGCCACACGTCGTCGCCATCGTGATGGTAGACGTCAGACGACCACGCCAGGATGTTCTCGTAAAACTCCGGCAAGCGCGAAGGCGGGGCTTCGTCGCCTTCGAAGCCGGTGACGCAATGCTCGAAAAAGGTCTCGCGCGGCAGACGCTTCAGCGGCGGCAGTTGGCGATCATTGCGGTAGAGCCGATAATGCTTGTCGCACTCGTCCAGGATGAAGCTCAGCCAGGTCGAGGAGGCCTCAAAAACCGCAGCCCTGAGTTTGGAGTAGCGCTCGAAGAAGCCCGACATCAGTACCATCGCTACCCATAGTGAGGCCTCCGCCTGGAAATCCTGCACGTTTATCAGGAAGGAGTGAGGCAGGCCTGCCGTTGAAGCGGTAAGGGCGATTAGTTCTGCGCCCGAATGCTGCTCGGTGTATCCGGGCGGCTTAAGTGACCCGAAGGCCGGGAACGGATGCATCCCGTAGACCACACCCGTTTCCTCCATCGCGCGCCACACGCGGTCGTACTTGGGCTGAATCGGATAATTGCCCATGGCATCGATCGGGCGGACCAGCCCGACGCGGCAGCCCTTGGCCGCGACGCGATAAATCTCCTGCTGGGCGAACTTGGGATCTTGCATCGGCAACATCGCCGCGAAGAACAGACGATCCGGGTTCTCCTGGCAATATTCATAAGCCCAGTCGTTGTACGCCTTGCACATCGCCTTAGCGCCGACCGCGTTTTGCAGCCACGGATAAGTGTCGATGTCGGTAGGAATGATCATCACCTGATCGATCCCCTGGACGTCCATGTCTCTCAGGCGTGGCTTGGGCTCGTACGATCCCTTGTGATCGAGATAATCCGCCTGTTCCGCGGTTAGCGCGGTGTCACCGTTGAGATTGCGCACGTTCAACGCACGTTGAATATCGTGCTTGAGGCCCGGTCCGGCCAGGGAAAGTACGTTAACCGTTCCAGCCGTGCCATGGATTCGCTGCGATCCGAGTCCGGTTCCGGCTTTGCCATTTACGATCAGCTGCTCACTCTCGGGGTCGAACCAGATCGTGTTCTTGAGCGCTTCGAGCTCGTCCTTGGTAAGCCAGTCCTTGGCGCGCTCCCACAGCCACGGCGGCTCCGTGACATGAGCGTCGCAGTCGAAGATCGGAAAATTCTTTGCCATCGGTGCGAATTTCTGAACTGGCATGACCCGCCTCCATTGGTCCCCGACTCACGCAGATTGGTTGGATATCCCTAAATAGTCTCCAGCCAGACGTCTGGCATGGTGACCGCCCCGTGCCGGGCGAAAATCGTATCGATCTCCTTCATGTCGGCATCGGATATCGACCATCCCAATGCGCCGACATTGTCGTCGACCTCCTTGGGACTCCGGCATCCGACCAGTGCGGTGCTGATTACTGGGTTTGACAGCGTCCACCGCAAAGCAAGTTGCGGCATGGTCTTGCCGTAGCGCGTCGCCACCGCTTTCAGTTCCTCGACCGCCCGCAGATTCTTGAGGAAGTGCTCAGGACCAAACAGATGCTGAAACAGGTTCAGGTTCATCAATTGTCCGCGTTTCGCGCGCCAGTCACCTTTTTCGAATGCCTTCTCTTCGCTGAGCGTGCCGGTCAGCATTCCATAGGCCAGCGATCCGTACGCCATCACTCCGATCTTGTTCTCTTCGCAGTAAGGAAAAATCTCGGTCTGCATCCGCCGGTCGAACATATTCCAGCAGTACTGCACTACGTCGACACGGCGCGCGGCCATGCAACGCTTGATTTCGTCAAACTTGAAGTTTGAGAGCCCGACCGCGCGGACTTTGCCCTGTTTCACGAGCTCGTCGAGCGCGCCCATCGTCTCTTCGAAGGGGACAGTCCGGTCGGGCCAGTGGATCAGGTAAACATCGACGTAATCGGTGTTGAGCGCCGTAAGGCTCTTTTCGATTGATTCCATCAAGCGCTGGCGCGAGCTGTCGCGGTAGTTCGGCTTATCCGGATATCCGACCCCGAATTTTGTTGTGATCACAGCCTCTTTGCGCCGCGATCCGAGGGCTTTGGCCAGCGATTTTTCCGACGCACCCATGCCATAGGCCTCGGCGGTATCGAAACTGTTGAATCCAACGTCGAGCGCCCGATTGATTGCTTTGACGAACTCGGTTTCTTCGATACTTCCGTATCCGCCGCCGATTTCCCAGCAGCCGAAACCTATCGCAGATATTTTGATGTCGGTTTGACCGAACGGACGATATTCCATGTGTTGTGCCTCCCTAAATCAGAGCACCGACCGAGCGGCGCCCCCCACCGGAAAGCCATATCACCGACCAAGGAATTGCGCGAACGCCTGCCATGGGCTCCCATTACTGGCGCTTCTCTTTGAAGCTGGGCAGAAGCTCTCGCGCGAAGGTCTCCATCGAGCGCTTGGCGAGCTTCGGGTCGATGCCAGGGAAATGCATGCCGAGTACGAGATGAGTCGTCCGCACCCTACGAGTGAACTGCTCCAGGCCTTGCGCGACATCTTGGGAGTTGCCCACGATCGGAGTGAACAGCAGCGGATCGGTCGTGCGGCGCAGCTCGGAGGCCGGGGGCGGATTGAACAGCGTGGGAGGGCCCTGAAGCTCACCGGCGTCCTTCAGCCACTTGCCGTAGACCGTGAGCATCCAGTGCACGTGATCCTGGACTTCGTCCCACGCTTGCTCTTTCGAGGGAGCAAGATGCACCCAGACGAGTTGCGCCACGCTGAAGTCGGACGGATTTCGGCCATGCCGTCGCAGAGCGTCGTCGTAAGCGGAGGTATCGCCCACACCGAGATAGTGGCAGCCGAGTCGTGCCGCGCGATCCACAGCCTTTGGATTGAGAGCGCCCACCCACAGCGGTGGGTACGGCTGCTGTACAGGTTTTGGCGTAAGTCGAATGTCCTTCAGGTTGTAGTGCTTTCCCTGGAAGGAGAACGGCTCCTGGGTCCAGATACCGCGCATCACGTCGATGCCTTCTTCGAAGCGCGACGCACGCTCCTTGCTCGGAATCCCATAGCCGAGAAACTCGTGCCTCGCGTATCCCTTGCCGATACCGAGATCGAAGCGTCCCCGCGAAATGACATCGACCGTCGCAGCGTCCTCTGCAACGCGAACGGCATTGTGGAGCGGCAGTAGCAGCAGGAATGTACCGATACGAACTCGGCGAGTCTTGGCGGCGACTGCGCCCGCAAGCGTCATCAGGGACGGCGAGTACCCGTCCTCGGCGAAGTGGTGCTCGGTCAGCCAAACCGTGTCGTAGCCGAGATCTTCGGCGAGCTTCGCCTGTTCGAGCTGCGATTCGTAAACGTCCGCCCAAGGCTTCTTCCATTTAGGTGGATTGCGAAACGAGAACATGAGTCCGACGTTCATACGACTCCCTCCTTCATTCGACTGTAATGTCGTTTCGGAGCGCCGCAGCGGTTCCATAGGCGCCGAGGGCAACGCTCTCACAAACTTCACCTCGCCAGCACAGATGCCAGGCGACCAATCCGCTCGCGCCGGATGAGCCTCCAAAAACTGGCGACCACGTTAGAATGAAATCTATAGCGCAAAAAAGTCCGAACTTCCCAGCGGAAGGTGCAGTGGCCGGCAACGATCAAGCAAGCCTCCACGACCAATGCCGTCTCTTGTCACGCGTTCCGGATCGTCAATCCTCCATCTACAGGGATCACCGCACCAGTCAGATATGAGGCCGCGGGCAGGCACAAACTGAAGGTGACATGTGCGACTTCCTCCGGGTAGCCGTAGCGTTTCAGCGCCGTGCGCCGCCTGGCAAAGATCATTTTGTGTTCTTCCGGTATGGCGTCGGTCAGACTCGTCCGTATGGGGCCTGGGCAGATACAGTTGACTGTGATGCCCTCCGAGCCGAGATCAACAGCGAGCGCATGCGTGAGACCGATCACCCCCGTCTTCGCGGCTACATACGGACTATCTCCCGGCGTAGCGCCGAGTCCTTCGGTAGAGGCGATATTGACGATTCGTGCCGCGTCCGATTTGCGCAGGTGCGGTAGCGCCGCGCGAACGAGCCGCTGCTGCGCGGTGAGCATCCCGTTGATCGCACGATCCCAGACCTCGTCGTAACCGATCGCATCGATCGGATGAAACGCTCCGAATCCCGCATTGTTGATGAGGATATCAAGCCGGCCGAAATGCCGCGCCGCGTCGTCCACAACGCGTTTAATATCGTCATGGTCGAGAACGTCGAGACGCCAGCCGTGCGCGTTTCCACCCTCAGAGGTGATCTCGTCGAGCACGCGCGCGAGCCCGGTTTCATTGACATCGGTAATCGCGACGAGCGCGCCTTCCGCAGCGAACAAATGAGCCGTTGCGCGACCCATCCCACTGGCCGCTCCGGTGATTAGTACCGCCCTCCCCTTCACTGAACGATCGAGCTTTCTTATTGGATCCATTGGCTTCTCCGTGCCGCCTACCCCCGACCGGAGTCCGGCAGCCCGCCTATAGCTTTACTCCATGAGCGAGTGCAAGTGAGGACATTCGACGCGGTTAGGGGATCGACTCTCCCTGACGCCGTTCTACTTAATACCGTGGCGATTCGTGGTGGCTCGGAGCGTGAGGAGGTTTCAGTGGTGCCTCGTGGGCGTACTGGGTATCCAGCGTCGGTTCATCCTGATGTGTATTAAAGCTGCGGACATCAGACGCTGACAGTGGTCCCACGATAGTAATGCTGCAAGATTTCTGTGTAGGTCTTGCCCTCGCTTGCCATCACAGCCGCGCCGATCTGGCATAGGCCGACACCATGTCCCCAGCCGGCTCCTCTCAAGACAAAGCGGCCGGACTCTTTGTCTACGACGAATGCAGAGCTATAAAGATGCGTGCGCGATAAAGCGCGGCGAATTTCCAGTTCTTTACCCAGAATGATGTAGTCGTGTTCCCCGGTGATCTTCACCCGATATATTCGGCCTGAAGGTCCGCGAGCGAGCGCCTGCACGTCGCGAATCGAACCAAGGCTCACTGCAAGCCTGGATGCGATCAGATCAGCGAGTTCTTCGGGCGTGTACGTGACCCGCCAGCGATAGAAATCTCTGGTCTCCTGATCGAATCCTGGGAGAACGCGCGCGAGGAGTTCCGAATCGTCGGTATTGCAGTAAGCCGGCGGGTTTGAGCGTATCCATGCGTCAGGACTGTAAGAGCAAGATTGCGCCGGCCCGTCGTAAACAGATCTAAGATAGGGAATATCTTCATCTTCCCAAGCGGTCGCATAGCGCTCGGTTACTCCGCCGCAGGACTTGGAAAACCGTGCGTCGCAGATAGTGCCGTTGTAGCGGAGAAACTCGCCGGCCGTCGCGCGAACCGCTTCTGCTACAGCTGGAGAGAACGCCTTCGTGATGCCCTGATACCGCTGGCAGTGGTCATCGGCACATACATCGAAATCCGGATGCGCTTCGCGGCCGTACCAGCGAAGTATTTCGTGAGAATTGAGACTCTGACTCTGCCCTCTCGCAAAGGGAGGGGGATTTGCTTTCGGAAACCACAGCCAACTGCGCGAAATCACCGCGTGAGCTTTCAGCAGTTCGAGAGGACAGGACGCGCTCATCTCGGATGAGATAACGCTTGTGACATACTCTTCGAGCGAAACCTCATTAATCACCGTCAGCGCGGATTGTCGTTTCACGAGGCGACAAACCCCACGGAATACCTGGCGCTCCTTGCGTTCCCAATGAAATCCGATTCCAATCGTGACGTCGTCCAGCGCAAACGCGCACGATGCCAGGTCCGACGGAGTGAGTATAACTTCAGAAGCGAATACGTATCGTCCGGGAGTGTACGGCTTGCCGGAAGTATCAGTAAACGTGCCCGTCAATTCGACTTCAACAGCGGACTGTCGTTCGATCAGCCCCACAGATACGTTCAAGGCTCACTCTCCAGCTTATCGGCAATCTCCTGAAACTGATCGTCAGGCAAAGTGACCTCTCGAAAAATTGCGGCAATAGCGTCACCCGTGATTCTTTCGAAATCTTGTGCCACAGGCACAACAAATACTCCACACAAATCAATCGATGCCGGACTCACCGTCAGTTCGCCCGTGTGAAAGACCTCTGGCCGATGTTTTTTGCGCGGAAACACATACGTGACCCACTCCCCTCTCTCATGAAAGACAGCGATGTTGACCATCGGTTCTGCTCGTTTGTCGCTGGTTTCCGCGAGCAGCTCGATGATACGATCCGTTCGACGAATTAAAGCAGATCGATGCCGTCCACGAAGTAGGAACACATTTCTCGCGTAATTTGGAACAGTGATGTTAGTCAGTCCAGCGGTTTCCTTCTCGATCGGAAACAATCCTCGCGAGCCTGCCTGAAAGTGCATGTGGTCTGGTGCGGATGCTCCGCATTCCGGACCGTTATAGATGACGAAATATCCAGGCAGGGTTGCCGCAAGGTCCAGCATATTTCCGAACTGGTTCGCGATGTGCTGCAAGCCGTGTTCTCTGTGAACAATTGTCAGGTGATGATCCACGATCGGAAACGGATTGCAGTAGACCGTGAAGTCCTTTCCGAACTGCAGACCCTCTTCCTCCGAGGGCAGATTCCCCGCACATAGGAAGCAGGGGCGTTTCGCAACCGACTCCCGGTCGACAGACGCCGTTGTACTACCCACACGATGGGGAATGTGACGGATGAAGATGTCGAACCAATCGATCCGTACCGGCCGTGTTTTCGCCCGCGCGAGGCCTTCAATACCTTTCGCGAACTGCGGCCATATCTGCAACTGCCGCTCAAAAAGTTCTTCTATTTCGTGAATCATCCCCGCATTCGAGCCTGAATCTCGATAGTTCGGAGCCAGTCCTTGTATAGATCGTATCGATTCGCAACTTCGAGAGGCAGGGCACTGTCGCTATTACCTTCCCAACGGCGACAAAGGTAAACGGACTCATAGATCCGGGCGATCTCATAATCACGGCTGATGCGCAACGCTACAGCGTAATCCTCGCCATAACTGACATTCGGAAATCCGATACGGCGCAAAACCGATGTATTGAATGCGCGCGGCGCGCCAAGACCATTAACACGGAGTGCATTGTTTCTTCCGTTCTCGCGACTCCACTCACGGTGATCGATTAGACCCGGCGGGATCTCTTTCAGCGAAAAATCAACCATCGAATAGGAGCCTATCACCATCGCATAAGATCCAGCTTCAAGTTCGGCAACAATCCGACGAAGGACGCCATCGTTGATGTACAGGTCGTCAGAATCAAGTTGGACGGCGTATTGTCCGCAGGCTTTGGAGTAAATCGCCTCGTTCCAGCATCCGCCGATTCCAAGGTCCCGGCGTTCGGGAACGATGTTTTTGAAGCGCGAATCCCTGATACCGCGCAGCATCTCTGTGGTCCGATCCGTCGAATGGTTATCCACGACGATCACGTTGAATTCAAAATCAGCGCTCTGAACCAGGGCGCTTTGAACGGCGTCGAGAATTGTCCGCTCACGATTCCGAACCGGAATGATAACGCTGGCTTTTACTGGAAATGTTTCCGCTGCAGCCGGAACTTTCTCGAAGTGAGGCCGCAACCAGGCGCCGATTCGTTTGAGATGCGCCGTCGCAATGCGCTCCATTTCGATTTGGTGATCGCGATTGCGCGGATCCACATAGTCGAATTGCTTTTGATCCGTCGGCCGTGCATCACTCATCGACGCACTGTACAACGGTTCGGGAATCCTCACGATGGCGTATTTTTCGGAGATCCTTAACCGCAGGTCGTATAGTCCTCCCCATTTCCACGTCCCGTCGATTCCTGACTGAGTCCCGTCGATTCCTGACTGACGCGCAGCCTTGACCGACACAGCTACCACCGGGCCAAAGTCGAAACCGTCGCGGATGCTCCCACGTTGATAGTCGATACGAGGATGGCCTGCTGCGTCGGCATAAACCCAGCCGGCGCCGGTTTCACGTATCACCTGCGCCATTCGATCGAACATGCGCGGTCCGGGCTCGATGTTTACACGCGGATCACCGAGAAAGAGAACATCGGAATCCGCAGCGTCGAGGAGTCCCTGAATACTCGCGGATGAGTAGTCGTTTGGATAAACGATGTTCACACTCCACCCCACAGCATCATCTTAGCTGCTGAGCGCAATGCGTCGCGTCACCCCTTGCGGCCGCACGACAATGACGCCAGCCATCCGATTTGCCTCGAGAAACTCGCTCAATTCCTGTTCCACGACAGAGCCCTGGCTGCGCGACGCGTGACGCATGAAAAGTCTTTGGCCATTGCGCACGATGATTCCAGCATGAAACACATCGAGATTCTTGCGTGTAGACACAAAAAAAATCAGGTCACCGCTCTGCAGATGCGGATCTAGCCGTGGCACTCCCTCCTTCGGTACACATTTCACGCGAGTCCGCTGTGCAGCGAGTCCGGGTACAATATTCAGAACGCGTTCTCTGCTGCGTGTCGGGACAGCGGGCATTGAAACCGGCCTGACTATCCCTTTGCGTACATTGTTGCGAATCCAGAGCGTCATATAGTGATTGCGCTTTTCCCATTGAATGCGGCCTCGTTCATACCGAATCTTTCGCAGCCACTCGATGAAGTCATCAACCTTGTAAGCGCGGGCGAGCGCCACGATCGTTTCGATGTAGGTGACACAGTCGAATTCATCGAGGGAAGCCGTGAACACTTCGGCTGTGCCGGCAGATCCAATCAGCGGATTTGGTTTGTAGGGATATCCAAGGAATTGGCGGGAGAGAACGTCAATTCGGCTAACGGCGGAACGTTCATACTTCGTTTTCGATAGAAGCTGCTCCACGCGACGCCGGCTGAGACCTCGTGGTTGCGCGTGCTTCATCGAAAGTCATTCTAGCATGCGCTTTCGACCTGCTCACGCGTCTCCAATTTCTCTATTACCCAGTCGCGGCACTTGGGCGCGGTCGATGCCGAACTTCACGGCGGTCGAGACCTACCACTCGGGATTTGGCGGCTCCAGCAACAGGGCAAATCCATCGGCGTCATGAAAATCCGCTTTGTCCGTTGGATGGCGAAGCGCCCAGTACGAGAGCCCATCGCTCGCCTCGATGACCGCCGAGAGCCCGATACGAAGAGTCGCACGCGGGTAAGTGGCAGACAGGCAATCGAGCCGGATAAGGGTGTCGAGCTCAAGCCGGCTGTCAGTAGAGCGCACGGCGATGTGCGGGCGCGTCATTTCGTTCGCGAAAGGACCGCCGTTGCGATAGCCGCTGAAGGCGTAGACGGCCCATTCCCCCGACGGGGCGAAGTTAAACTCGTGGTACGCCGGTTGCCCTTCCACCGCGATGAAGGCTTCGAAGCAGGTGTGCTGCCAGAGCTGTGTAGCGATGCGCGGCACGCCCGGCGAAGGGACGCTGATCCGAGGAATATTTCCGTCGAGGCGGAAGGTCATCTCGAGTTCAGCGCTTACGGATCGGCGTACGAGCACCCGGATGGCGCGCACCGTCTGAGGACGTGTTGACGGATGGCACCTGAGGTCGATCCATTGTTCGACGGTCATAACGGACTCGGTGGCTAAGGCGCGGGAAGAGTCTCGCCCGAGGCGGCCTCGAGCGTCATCCCGCGCGTCTCGTCGATAAAAACCGCGAACAGGAGCGCGCCGGGCAATCCGGCCAGCGCCAGATATCCCACCACGACCGAGAGTCCGCCCAGCGGACCGGCGAGCAGCGCTACCGTCGTATGCGAGATGAGCGCGCCGAGCGAGTTGGTAATCGCGAACCATCCGATGATCGTGCCGCGCAGTGCGGTGGGGAAAAGCTCGGTCGCCGCCGAGTTGGCCGCTACCATCACTCCGTTGCCCATCAGGCTGCGCCAGGCAAAGGCGGCGCCGAGCCATAGCGCCGGCTGCGTGAAATGCGCCGGCGGACCCCAGTAGTAACCGAGCACGCCCATCGCCGCGAGCGGCCACATCACCGCCACGGTCCTTACGCGGCCGAAATACTCGCAAGCCCACGCGCCGCACCCGAAACCCAGGAGGCCGATTCCGCCGCCGGCGAGAATGAGTGTGCTGGTCGCGGCGGGCGACAGATGAACCACCGTCACCGCGTGAAAATACGTCCAACTGTCGGAGCCGGTGGCCGCGATCGCGCCGAGCAGCGAACACAGAAGCAACACGACTGAGCGGCTGCGATAGGCCGGTTGGAAAACCGCGTAGAAGCTGGTTTTGGCGGGAACGCCCGCAGCGGCCGCACGCTCCCATCGCCGGCTCTCCGGAATCAGGCGCGCCATCGCCGGCCACAGTACCAGGCCGAGCGCCGAAATCCCGAACAGCAGGCGCCAGCTATAGACAGTGCGCGCCAGGATCGGCATCGCCAGGATGCAGAGCCCCGCACCCATCGCGCCGGCCAACGCGGCGTAGCTCTGGCCCTTAGCTCGATCCTTGACCGCCAGTTCCTCGGCCATCATCACGACACCGATGGCAATAGTCGCGCCCAAAAACGCGAACATGAAAATCGAACAGACGATGAGCCATCCGACCCGCGGCGCCAGCGCCGCACCGAGAGCGCTCAGTGGTGTCCCGAGCATCGACCACAGCACGACGCGCCGGCGCCCGACCCGATCGGCCATCCGCGCCAGCCCGAGCGCGCCGAGTGCACTCAGCGAGACCCAGGCAAATGTGCTCGCGATCCCGGATTGGCCGAGACCAAAGCTCTCCGCGATCCACGACGCGGCGGTTCCCAGGATCGCGATGTTGAAGCCCTGGTAGAGCATCAAAACGACTACGCATCCGATGACCCGCCGGCGGCGCGCGGCGGCGGCCGCATCCGCGAGCGGCGGTGGCGCAGGCGTCTGCTCCCGGTGGCGCTTGGTCTGCGCGATATCAGCCACTTGCGGGCCGCTCGATGAGCGAACTCAGTTCGAACACCGGGTAGCGCTCGGCGATCGACACGAACTCCGAAGCGGGAGATTGGCGAGGAAGCGGAAAATAGCGCTGGACGGTCGGTGCAAAGCGGTCGAGGTAGGCCTTCAGCAACTCGGGACGCTCGGGCAACCCAACCTCGCGCACCGCGAACTCCTCGGACCGGTGCCCCTTGCGCAGGGTGACTCGCCCCGCCGCGCGGGCATTGCGCACCCAATTGGTCTCGCCGCGCGGCGCGACCAGGTAGCGACGCCCATTAAACTCGAGCAGGTCGACAGGCGCGGAAAAAATCCTACCGCTGGTGCGCCCTCTCACTTCGAGCAGGTAGTTGTGCCTCAGGCCCAGGCCGAAACCGACCGCGAGGCCAAAGAGGCGGTTGAAGATACGCTCGGCCAGGGACGGCTCGAGAAAATACTGCGCCTGCGCCATCGGGACGGCCCCTCCCCACGACTCGATGAGCATACAGAGGAACGCCCGTTCACTACCAGTAGGAAGCGAGCCTTGCAACAAATCGCGTCCGGACTCGGACGCATGTCGTAGGCTCAGGCGCTATGCAGACCGTCCAGTGACCTGTTGGTGGGGTTGGCTCGAATGCCTCGATCTGGCGGCGAACCAGATGTACTCTGGTTAGCAGCCGCCTGGTCTTCTCTTTGATCGTGTGCCGCATTCCAATCACTATGCCCAAAGAAAACCGATACTATAGGGGGTATAATATATTGGGGGCCACGACGCATCCGGTCGAGTCCGTCGAGGCCTTTAACGAACGGAGAGTGGTGATGCCCTGGGTACAATTCCTCATCCGGCTCATGCTGGCGCAATTTCTCGGCGCCGCGATCGGAGTCGAGCGACAGTGGCGCCAGCGGATGGCGGGTCTTAGAACCAACGCGCTGGTCTCGACCGGCGCCGCGTTGTTCGTGATGCTTGGAACCATGATCCCGGGGGAGTCCAGCCCTACGCGCGTAGTTTCCTATGTTGTGTCGGGGATCGGATTCCTCGGCGGTGGCGTAATCTTGCGCGAGGGCTTCACGGTTCGAGGACTCAACACCGCCGCCACCCTGTGGTGCGCCGCGGCGATTGGCTGTCTGGCAGGCTGGGGTTTCCTGCCGGAGGCTTCCATCGGCGCCCTATCGATCATAGGCGCTAATGTCTTGCTGCGGCCCGTGGCAATGAAGATAAATCGCCAGCCCCTGCAAAACACCGAAGTCGAGACTCACTATATGTGCTCGGTGGTATGCCGCAGCGAAGACGAGGCACATGTCCGAACGTTGCTTTTGTACGGGGTCAATAACGCCGCCATGAGGCTGCAGGCGCTCGACAGCGAGGATCTTGATGGTAACAACAAAGTTCAGGTTCAGGCGAATCTGATCGTGGCGGATCGCAACGACACGCTGCTCGAGCAAGTGATAAGCCGATTGAGTCTCGAACCCGGGGTGAGCGCGGTCAGTTGGAAGGTGGTCGAGAACGGCGCGGCTTAAAAGCGGGTCACTTTCAATTGCCTAGACCAACAGACTGAATCGACGCCGGTCCGAGCTTTGGGATCAGCCGCTATGAGCCGCTCGCAGGCAGTGCATTTTCTAATGGCAGCGCCGCTACTACCGCCCCAATGCTTCTCGTGCCCGGCTAAGAACACGTAGCTGGGGCCGAGGCTCGCCAGACCGGGCAGGCATCTGAGTCGCAACCGGATAGCCAGGTTCATCAAGTCTGCCGCGGAATCGTAAACGTAAGGTGTCGGCCTCGGCCAATGCCGCCGATACGAAGGCTTCGAGCACCGGACAGGGGCCGTCCCCGAGGGTATTGAATCGCCGGAGGCTTTCTTCGCCGACCAACGGCCTTCCATCTCCGTCCAGGACCGCGACTTTACACCCGCAGACCATGAAGCGCCATTTGCATCGGATGCAATAGTACAGGCGCGCCGGCCGCCCAAACAGTTCGCTGTAACGCTGTGGCCCGATCGCGAAGTCATGTTTGAGCCGAATCGCTCGCCGCGGATTCGCAGATATACGCCATAGGTTCATGAGAAGACCCAGGCGCAAATTGCGTACCGGAAAGCAGCCTTCAAACTGGCGGCGGAATCAGGACTTGAGGCCCGTATCTGCCTTCGACCCTGTTGCAAAAAGCCCGATGGATTTCATTTCGCAATCTCGCAGAGCTTAAGTCTCGGGGTTGCCGTGAATTGGTCGCGCGGCCCGTCGGAGATTTGCCGAGCTATCACGGCGACGCGGCCCGCAGTGACGCCGCTCCAAGTCTTACGGCAGTGGCGAAACTGGTGCCCGGTGACTCACCACTTCTCGGCAAACGGACGGATCTCTTGCTCGAAGGTCCACGCGTCGCGAGGCTGGCAGTAGAGCTGCCAATACGCCTCCGCGACCGCGGCGGGGCTCATGAGCCGGCCGGGCTCGAGATTCTTCACAGCATCTTCTCCCTCGCTCTCGCTTATCCGTTCGCGCACCCATGCGGTGTCGACTCCCGCGTCGATAATGAGATGGGCGACGTGGATATTCTTCGGCCCAAGTTCCCGCGCGCAACTTTGCGCGACGGCGCGGAGACCGAATTTCGCACTGGCAAAGGCCGCGTATCCGACGCCGCCACGCAGGCTCGCCGTGGCGCCGGTGAAAAAGATGCATCCCTGTCCGTGCGGCAACATCAGGCGGGCGGCCTCTCTGGCGGCGAGAAATCCCGAATAGCAAGCCATCTCCCAGACCTTGCGGAAGACTCGCTCCGTCGTGTCCACCAGCGGAAAATTAACGTTGGCTCCAACATTGAAAATGCAGACCTCGAGCGGTGCCCGCTGGTCTGCATCCCTCAGGAAGGCGCCGACGTCATCCTCCTTGCGGGCGTCGAGCGAGCGCGCGAAAATTCGACCGCCTGAGGCCTCGATATCCGCGACCAGTGGCGCGAGCTTCTCGCCATCGCGACGTCCAGCCACCACCATGAAGCCTTCGGCTGCGAATTTCTTTGCGATCGCGGCGCCGATGTAATCGCCGGCTCCGATCACCGCCGCAGCGGCGTTCCTCTGTTCCACGGACATTTCTCCTTGGTCAAGGTGGCACTGGCCGACCAAATGATCGGTCGTCGCGCCGCTAGCTATCCGTGCCCCTCGCACCGCGAAGCCGTTGACTCGTGCCGGCTGTCGGCCTGGGAGCCGCGGTCGCTCGCGGCCCTCACTTTGGCAACCTTGCCGACGCGCTTCGCCGCGGCTTTCAGTATCCGTCTCGAAAGACTTTCGTCACTGACCGCCCGTGCAAGAATGAGCGCGCCGACCATACAGGCAAACGCCGCAATCGCGTCCTCCCGGCGGTGCGATCTCCCGCCGGCCGGCATCAGGCCGGCGAGAAAATCCAGAGCGTCATTCAACTCTCCGGTGAAAGCCTCACGAACGGTCAGCGGCTCCCTGGCGATGTCTCCGCTCAGGGCCGCGACCAAGCATCCCTTACCCCTCGCGTCCCGATGGGCAGGCGACAAGTAGCTGCTCACAATGTCAGTAAACGCCTGCTCTTCCGACTTCCCTTGCGCGGCTCGCCGCCATTTGCGTTTGGACCCCGCCAGCGCGAAACGAATCGCCTCGGCCACGATCGCCTGCTTGGACCCGAACTGGCTGTAGAGACCGCCGTGAGTAAGACCGGCGGCTTCGGTTATCGAATCGACGCCGGTCGCACCAATGCCGCGTTGCCGGAACAGGCGTGCGGCTGAAGTCAGGATTTCTTCCCGGTTACGTGCCGCCCGCTCCCTCGATACCCTCATCCGTTTGCCTCGCTGTCTCGCTCTCTTGACTTGTTTGATTACGATCGCCATTAATATACTAGACATTACGCGCGTCATCAATCGGGAAAATGCGCCATCAGCTGTGCGGAAGATCTTCCACTTGTTGTAGCGCATGACTGAAATCCAATAACCCGAATCCATGGCCGCATCCAGAAGGGACGGGTTGGCCGCGACGCAAACGCGCCGGGCCAGCGAGCATCATGAGCGTTTCCAAAGAGCTTCCTCTGAACAAAGTCTGCGTGGTAGTCGGGGTCGGCGAAGGCCTCGGTGCGGCGCTCGCCCGCCGCTTCGCCGCTGGTTATAAAATCGCGCTGGTGGCAAGAGGCGCGAGCGTGATCGCGAGTGTCGCGGACGAGATCGCAGCGGCCGGCGGCGTGGCGCTGCCTGTGCAGAGCGACGCCACGATCGAGGCCGAAATCGCGGCCGCGCATGAGCGAATCGGCCGCGAGCTCGGGCCGATCGAAATTCTGATTTACAATGGCGGCCGGCGGCCGATGGGCCGGTTGCTGGAAACCACGCCCGAGGTGTTCGAGGAGACCTGGCGGCTGCACACGTTTGGCGCCTTCCTGTGGGCGCGGCAGCTTGCGCCCCAGATGCTCGAGCGCGGCAGCGGTTCGATGCTATTCACCGGCGCGACCGCGGGCATCCGGCCATGGCCAAACTCGGCGGCGTTCGCCCCGGCGAAATTCGCTCTGCGCGGACTCACACAAGTGATGGCGCGTGACCTTCATCCGCAAGGCGTCCACGTCGCCTATGTCAACGTGGACGGCGGAATCGACATGCCATTACTCAGACAATTCCGCCCCGACGGAAAAGACGAGGATTTCCTCAAGCCATCCGCGATCGCCGACGCGTTCTGGTATCTCGCACACCAGGATCGCAGCGCCTGGAGTCACGAGCTCGACGTCAGACCATTCAGAGAGAAGTTTTAGCCGCGAAGCCCTCGGCAAACAGTCATGGCGCACGATTTGACTTTATGGGGAGCCGGTACGGGGCGCACCATGCGCGCCCACTGGATGCTGCTGGAACTCGGACTTGAGTACGAGTTTCATCCGGTGCAGGCGCGCACTGGCGAAACTCAGACCGACGAATTCAAGCAGCTTAATCCAAGACACAAAATACCGGTGCTGCGCCACGGATCGTTTGTGTTGACCGAAAGTGCCGCGATTATCCAGTATCTCAACGAGACCTTCGCCAATCCCAAAGAGTTATACGTTCCGAGTAACGCCAGCAGTCGGGCAACACTGAACGAATGGTGCTACTTCATCGTGTCCGAACTCGACGCGGCTTCGCTCTACGTCGTGCGCCGTCACGAGGCGCTGCAACACGTGTATGGCGAGGCGCCGATCGCGGTCGAATCGGCAAAGAAATACTTCCTGCACAACCTCGACGCGATGGCGCCACGAGTCGAGAGCGGGGGCCCATATCTACTCGGCGATCGATTCAGCCCCGCAGACATCCTTTTGATGACCTGTCTTGATTGGGCAGTGTCGAGCAAGCTTCCACTAGGTGAGACGTTCTCGCACTATCGCGAACGCGTCGCTCAACGCCCGGCTTATCGGGCGGCGCTCAGAAGGAACTTTGCCCAATGAATGACCAATCGGGCCGCCGGTGAAACAAAATGTCAGGACCTTTGGAAGGCGTTCGAATATTGGACTTTACGACCATGGTTGCGGGTCCGGTTGCGACCATGATGCTTGCGGACCAAGGCGCGGAAGTCATCAAGATCGAGCCGCCGCGTGGCGACCTCATGCGCCACTTGAGCCAGAGCCGCAGGGGGATGTCCGCCTTCTTCCTGTGCTGCAATCGGAACAAGCGCTCGCTGGCGGTCGATCTTAAAGCGGCCGAGGGCCTCGAGATCGTCAAAAAACTAATCGCCACGGCTGACGTTCTGATTCATAACTTCCGTCCTGGAGCCGCCGAACGCGTCGGACTCGGAGAGGAGGCCGTACGCGGTATCCGCAAGGACCTCGTCTATGTATCGATAAGCGGCTTTGGCGAGAGCGGGCCGTATGCGGGCCAGCGGGCCTACGATCCGGTGATTCAGGCGCTCTCCGGGCTGGCGGACGTTCAGCGCGACAGAGACACGGGACGTCCGCGGATGGTCAGAACCATTATCGCCGACAACACCACGGCCTTGACCGCAGCGCAGGCGATAACCGCCGCGCTTTTCGCCCGACAAAAATCCGGGCAGGGGCAGCATGTCCGGATTGCGATGCTGGATGCGATGATTTCCTATCTATGGCCCGACGCGATGACCAGCCTGACGTTTGTAGGTGACGAGACCGATCCCTCCGACGGCGAACTCGGGCCCGACCTGGTGTTCGCAGCACAGGACCGCTACCTCACCGCGGCCGCACTGTCCGACGACGAGTGGGCGGGCATGTGCCGGGCGCTCAACCGGCAGGATCTGATCGACGACCCTCGTTTCAAGACGGCGCACGATCGCACGCGACACGCGGTGGAACGGCGGGAGATTGTGGCCGCCGAGATAGAGAAGTGGACTGCGAGCGAAATACTGTCACGGCTGCTCAGCAACGATGTTCCTTCGGCGCCGGTCCTGAGCCGTTTTGAGCTCCTCGAAGATCGACAGGTGCGTGAAAATCACATCCTCGAGGAATTTCAGAGCGAGAGCTTCGGCAAAGTGCGGATGCCGCGGCCGGCGGCGCTTTTCGATCACACGCCTGCCAGCGTCCATGCACTGGCGCCCATGCTTGGAGCGGACAACGCCGCTATCCTCGGCGCGTTGGGCTATGGCGGCGATGACATTGCGCGCCTGGAACGCGGCCGCGTCCTTTACCGTCAATCTGTCAAATCCGCGGTCACTTCTGCTCCCCAATGACTCGAACCGGTCGCCGCCAACTCAAAATAGAGAAGAAGGAAAACAAGTGGCTACTACCAATCCAGTGGCGATCGTGACCGGCGTTGGTCCGGGCACCGGGGCGGCGATTTCGCGCCGCTTTGCCCAAGGCGGGTATGCGGTCGCGATGCTCGCGCGCAATCGGGAGCGGCTGGCGATGCTGGAGCGCGAGCTTCCTGGTGCGCGCGCGTATCCTTGCGACGTCACCGACGAGACGCAACTCGACGCTACAATCGAGGCGGTCCGTACTGAACTCGGAGCACCGACCGTCTTGGTCCATAACGCGGTCGGCGGCGCTTTCGGAAACTTCATGCAAATCGATCCTGAAATCCTCAACCGGAATTTCCAGGTCAATACGATGGCGCTGCTGCATCTCGCGCGGCGGCTCGCGCCTGCGATGGTCACCGCAGGAAAAGGCGCTATCATCGCGAGCGGCAATACCTCCGCGCTTCGCGGCAAAGCCGGCTTTGCGGGTTTCGCGCCGACCAAGGCAGCCCAACGAATTCTCGCGGAATCGATCGCGCGCGAGCTCGGGCCCAAGGGCGTGCACGTCGCCTACGTACTAATCGATGCGGTTATCGATCTGGAATGGACGCGCAAGCGCTGGCCCGACGCCCCGGACGCATTTTTCATCAAACCGACCGCCATCGCGGACGAAATCTGGCACGTCGCGCATCAGGATCGTAGCGCCTGGTCGTTCAACGTGGAGATAAGGCCGTTCGGCGAAACCTGGTAGTCACCGGGAGAGAGAGAATGAGTGAACTGAGAATTTTTTCCTATCTGCCTAATCCGCGCATCTGGAAAGCCACGATCGCCGCGCGTCTTTGCGGGGTCGAGATCGATGTGCGAGGCAGCTCGCCGAAAGAACTCCAGTCCTGGCTGTGGGACTTCGACGCGCGACCGCTCTCCGGCGAAGAACAAGCCCTGCGCAGCGACAGCGCCGCGGCCGGCAAAGTCGGCTTCACAGGCGCTCTGCACAAGACCAGCGCGTTCATGGAAGCGCATCCGTTCGGCACCGTACCGGCGGCCTTCAGCCCGGACGGCAAAGTCGGCATCTTCGAATCGAACAGCATCATGCGAGCCGTCGCCCGACTTGGCGAAAGCAGGTTTCCACTATACGGACGCGACCCATACGAAGCCTCCCGCATAGACAGCTTTCTGGACGCGAGTCTGGTTTTCGCCCGCGATTCGCAGATTTACCTGCTGGGGTTGATTAACGGCGCGGTTACGCCGGAGATTCATTCAAGAGCCCGCGATGGCTTCGCGGTATACGCAGCCGGGATCAACCAGGGTCTATCGCCCGACCGCGAGTACCTGGTCGGCGATAACATCTCCCTGGCCGACATCTGCTTCGCGGCCGAGTTGAGTTTATTCTCCAACGAGAGCGCAAGAACCGGCGAACTCGAGAAGAAGGGGTTCGAACCGATTCTGCATCGCGGAGTCGGCGCGCAGTTCCCACGGGCCTTCGCGCACTTCGCCAGGCTCCGCGAACATCGGGCGTTCGCTCCAGATCTCGCGCCCTACCTGAAGAAATTCGAGCCGGCCTTGTCGGAATCTTTCGCGGCTCGCTAGCGCGAGGCAAAAACGCCGCCGAGCGTCGCCGTCCTCAAGTCGGTTCTCCGCCCGCTCCGCCAGTAGATTTTTTTGGCACGACGCTTGTATATGCAAGTAACTGGCGGTGAACGTGGGTACTTTGATTGAAGATAACAGCGGGGCGCGGTTCGCGGATGGCCAATCCGGTCGCGATTTGCGAGTCGGCTTGAATGCTAAGGAGCTGGATTCTCAGCTCGATCCGGAGGTGCCAGACGAGCATCTGGATTCTGAGCGTCCGCTGGAAGCGCTCAGGCAGGATGACGGCGATGAGCGGAATAGACGCATCAAGTTGACCGATGCGCCTGAGTCGGAACCTGGTGCGCCCGGCGGCGGCCGGAGGTCCAAGCGCACCATCCGGCGAGTTCTGCTGGTTGCTCTGTTGCTGGTTGTGGCGGGTGCGGTCGCGCCATTTGCGTGGAACTATCTGCAATCCTTCGAGTCCACTGATGATGCTCAGATCGACGGCCATATCGATCCGCTAAGTTCTCGTATCGACGGCACCGTCATCCGCGTCCACGCGGAGGACGATGACCGTGTTAGAGCGGGCGAGCTGCTGGTCGAAATCGATCCTCGCGACTACGAGGTCGCGGTCAGTCAAGCAAAGGCGCGGCTGGAACTGGCGCTCGCACGCGTCGCTTCGGCGAAGCAGGACTATGCCGCCGCGCTGGCGAACATTCGCGAAGACGATGCGGCGAGTTTCAAGGCGCAGAGGGATGCCCAAAGATTTGCCGTGCTGCTCGAACGCCAAGTCGTAGCGCAGAACGAATATGATCAATACTTCGCGACGGCGCGCGTCGATGCGGCGAAAGTCGATTACGATCGCGAGACGGCGGGCTCAGCGTTCAGAACGATTGCCGCGCGCGAGGCCGACGTCCATGCCGCCAAAGCAGCGCTGGATCAGGCTCTGCTCAACCTTAGTTACACAAATATTTACGCGCCGGCCAATGGCATCGTCGGCAAACGCAGCGTCGAACTGGGCTCTCGCATCCAGCCCGGACAAACCCTGATGTTCGTCACTGAGACTGATGAGATATGGGTGACCGCGAATTTCAAAGAGACGCAACTGTCCCGGATGCATCGCGGCCAGCGCGCCATCGTCCATGTCGACACCTTCGGGCGCAGTTACGAGGGGTGGGTAAGGAATCTGCCTGGCGCGAGCGGCGACCGGTTCAGCCTCCTTCCTTCTGAAAATGCGACCGGCAATTATGTAAAAGTCGTTCAGCGCTTGCCGGTGCGAATCGAGTTCGCTGTCGGCCAGGATCCCGATCATCTGCTGCATCCCGGAATGTCGGTGGAGCCCAAGGTATGGCTGCGCTAAGCGCATCACGCGACGCGGCGCGAGCCGCGGCGGCGCCGGTCCAAGCGCCCAACATACCGCGGGCGCACAACCCCTGGGCGATCGCGCTAACCGTGACGATGGCGACGTTCATGGAGTTGCTCGACACCAGCATCTCGAACGTCTCCCTGCCGCACATCGCCGGCGGCCTCGGAACCAGCTACGACGAAAGCACCTGGGTACTGACGAGTTACCTGGTCGCGAACGCGATCATCCTTCCGATGAGCGCGTGGCTCAGCCGCGCGGTCGGGCGCAAACGCTACTACATGATGTGCGTCGCGCTATTCACCACGACCTCGTTACTCTGCGGATTCGCGCCCAGCCTTGGACTGCTGATTTTTTTCCGCATACTCCAGGGAGTTGGCGGCGGCGGCCTGGCGCCCGTCGAGCAGGCGATTCTGGTCGACACCTTTCCCAAGGAGAAGCTCGGCGGGGCTTTCGCGCTTTACAGCATGGCGATTGTAACCGCGCCAGCTATCGGGCCGCCGCTGGGCGGATGGATAACCGACAACTTCTCGTGGCGATGGGTCTTCTTCATCAATGTTCCGATCGGATTGCTGTCGCTGCTGCTGTCGAGCCGGCTGGTCCATGATCCGCGTCGAATTTACCGAAGAACGGAAACAGGCTCGGCGTGGCGGCCGTCTTCGGGTTGACTACGTCGGAATCAGCCTGATCGCGATCGGATTTGCCTTTCTCGAGGTGGTGCTGGACCGGGGTGAGCGCGACGACTGGCTGGAAAGTCATTTCATCGCGGCCTTTCTGGCTATTGCTCTTGTGGCTATTGCGATCGCGATTTGGTGGGAATGGCGCCATGACGATCCGGTGGTCGAGTTGACACTGCTGCGCGAACGCAACTTCGCGATCGCCAACCTGTACTATTTTCTGTTCGCCTTCGGACTCTTCGGCAGCACCGTGCTGATACCCGAGATGCTGCAGACGCTGTTCGGATATACGGCCACCGACGCGGGCCTGGTCCTGGGACCGGGCGCGGCGGTAATCACCCTGCTCGCTCCGTTCGTGGTCCGGATAGTTCCGCGAATCGGCGCCAAGCGCCTGCTCGGCGCGAGCTTTACCATCGCCGCGCTCTCGTTTCTCTACTACAGCGGCATGACGACGCAGACTGACTATTTCCATTTCGCGCTAGCCCGGTGCCTGCAAGGTTTTGGCTATGCATTCATGTTCGTGCCGGTGAGCCAGCTCGCGTATTCGTATTTACCCAAAAACAAAAACAACAAAGGGTCGAGCCTGACCAACCTGTGCCGCAACTGGGGCGGCAGTTTCGGAATTGCTTTTGTCACAACGATGCTTGAGCGGCGGACGGAGTATCACCAGAGCGTGTTGGTCAGCAATCTAACCTCGGCCGACGGCACGGTCCGACAGTTTGTACAGACTTCGAGCCATATCCTGGTGACGCGCGGCGCGAGCACTCCAGATGCAATTCATCAGGCGTATGGGCTCGTGGGCAACATGATGACGCAACAGGCGACGATGCTGGCGTTCATGGATTGTTTTCGGCTGCTGGGCGTTGTGGTGCTGGCGGGCCTGCCGCTGGCGTTCCTCATCCGGCGTTTCGACATAGGCAAGGCAGGCGGCGCAGCACACTAGAAATTTGGAGATGAAAAATGTCGGTTGTCACATCAGGAACGAATGGTGAGCAGTCGCAGGGTTTCAACCAACAGGACTTCCCTGCACCGATCGGAAAGCTGCTCGGGCTTAAATTGAGTAACGCCGCGGACGGTCACGCTACCGTGGAATTCGAGGCTACCGAACGTTATGCGAATCCGATGGGTACGCTTCACGGCGGAGTGCTGTGCGATATCGCCGATGCCGCGATGGGCGTGGCCTACAGTACTGTTGCCGATGGCGAAAGCTTCGCCACCCTGGAACTGAAGATCAATTTTTTGCGGCCGGTCTGGAAAGGGAAGCTGCGCGCTGAGGCCAACATAGTTCGAGCGGGTCGAATCGTGGGCCTGGTCGAGTGCAACATCATCGACGACCAAAGGCGGCTGGTGGCTCGCGCTTCCAGCACCTGCATGACGCTGCGTGGCGATCTCGCCGAAGGGCGTCAGCTACCGGCGCAAGCGGCTCGGACGTTCTGACGCGATTCGCTTCGATCAGATCGACATGTAACATCCAAAGAAACCAAGTAAGGAACAATCATAATGAGCGGAAAACTCGAAGGTAAGGTGGCAGTTGTTACTGGCGGAAACAGCGGCATCGGGCTGGCAACGGCGAAGCGATTTGTCGCGGAGGGCGCGTATGTCTTCATTACCGGACGCCGGCAGGAGCAACTCGACGCCGCGGTTAAGGAAATCGGCGACAACGTCTTCGGCGTTCAGGGTGACGTTGCCAAGATCGCCGATCTCGACCGGCTATACGCGGCAGTAAAGGCCAAGAAGGGCCGCATCGACATACTATTCGCCAACGCCGGTATCGCCGAGATCGCACCGCTGGGACAGATCACCGAGGAACATTTCGACAAGACCTTCGACACGAACGTCAAGGGATTGCTGTTCACGGTGCAAAAGGCTTTGCCTCTGATTACTGACGGTGCATCGATCATCCTGAACGCCTCGATCGTGGCGTCCACCGGGAATCCGGCGTTGAGCGTTTACAGCGCGACCAAGGCCGCGGTGCGCTCGTTCGCGCGCACCTGGATTCTAGATTTAAAGGAACAGAAGGTCCGGGTAAACGCGATCAGTCCGGGTCCGATCGCCACGCCCGGCCTGGACGGTCTTGCGCAAGGAGCAGGTGAAGAGCTCAAGGAAAGCCTCGTCGCCAGTGTGCCGCTGGGTCGCTTGGGCACGCCCGACGAAATCGCGCGTGCCGCGGTTTTTCTCGCGTCGGACGATAGCAGCTTCGTCACTGGCACGGAATTATTCGTCGACGGCGGCTCCGCGCAAATCTGAGCCTCGAAGCGGGGATCTCCGCGTGCGATCGCGAAGCTTAATTTTTGATCCGTCCAGAGTCAGGATTAGAAAATGGCGCGGCGTTTGCGGTGGCCAAAGCGCGGCGGCGCAACCCGCACTCAGCCGGCGGCGACCTGGCTCCGCTGGGCGACGCGCGCCGCAGCCCACATCGCGGCCGCCGCGAACGCTACGCTGATTCCGACCGACAACGCCGCGCCCGGCAGTGCGCCGAGCGTATGCGGCTCGGCCAGGTAGAGCGCGCGTCTCAGCGCCGCCATCCCGTAGGTCAGCGGGTTGAGCCACATGATCCAACGCAGCCAGGCCGGCGCACCGGCGGCGGGAAAGAACGCTCCGGACAAAAACCAGATCGGCACGAGGATCGAGTTCATGATCAGATGGAAGCCGCGGGTCGATTCGATCCGCCATGCAATCAAGAGCCCGATACAGTTGAACGCGAACGCGATTATCGCCATCACGGCGATTGACGCGGTCACCGCCGCGCCGCCCAGATGAATTCCGGCGAGCGGCGCGAGCGCCAGAAACACGCATCCTTGGAACAGCGCGAGCGTGGCGCCGCCCAACGCCTGGCCTGCGACCACCGTGTCGCGCGCGATCGGCGCCACCAGCACCCCTTGCAGAAATCCCTGGCGGCGATCGTCGACTGTCGCGATGGTGGCGAAAATCGCCGTGAACAGCAGCACCAGCATGATTACGCCGGGGTAGAAGTACTGGACGTAATCGATCCCCGAGGGCATCCCGCTCGGCTTGAACGATGCCCGGAAGCCCCATCCGATCAGCACCCAGAAAATCAGCGGCTGGACGAACGAGCCGATGATCACGCTGCGCTGGCGGCGAAAGCGCACGATCTCGCGCCACCAGAGCGTCCAGATCTGCAAGGCGACCCGGCCCATCAGTGGCCGTCCTCCGCGCGCGGGCGAGTGACGAAACGACGGCCCGTCAGATGGACGAAAACGTCCTCCAGCGTGGGCCGGCCGAAGGTCACCGACTCGATCTCGCCGCCGAATTCGTCGATCAGCCGCGCCACCAGTTCGTGTCCGCGCGGCCGTTCGATGCGGACCGTGCCGTCGACCAACGTCGTGCTGACCTGGAACTGACGGGCAATCTTCTGCGCCAACGCCTCGGGGGCCGGCGCGCTTATCACCATCACGTCGCCGCCGACCCGTTGCTTGAGTTCACCCGGCGGCGCGATCGCCACCAGCACGCCTTGATCGAGGATGCCGATCCGATCGCAGCGCTCGGCCTCTTCCATGTAATGGGTTGTGAGCACGACGGTGACGCCGTCGCTGTCACGCAAGTGCGCGAGCAGGTTGAAGAACTCGCGCCGCGCCGCAGGATCGAGGCCGGTGCTCGGCTCGTCAAGCAGCAGCACTTCGGGCTCGTGCAGCAGCGCCTTGGCCAACTCGACGCGGCGGCGCAGTCCGCCCGAGAGCGTCTCGGCGAGGTCGCCCGCGCGGTCGCTTACCTCGAGCCGCGCCAGCATCGCCTCCGCACGCTCCTTGAGCCGCGCGCCGCGCATCCCGTACAGATTGCCGTGGATGGTGAGATTCTCGGTCACGGTCAGTTTGCCATCGAGGCTGGGACTCTGAAAGACCACCCCGATTTTGCGCCTAAGCGCCTGCGTCTCGCCGCGGAGGTCGCAATTCAGGATGCGTGCGCTGCCGGACTGAATCGGCACCAGCGTCGAGAGCAGCCGGAACAGAGTGCTCTTGCCGCCGCCATTGGGGCCCAAAAAGCCGAAGATCTCGCCCCGCGCGATAGTGAATTCGACATCGCGGAGCGCCCGGCGATCGCCATAGCTGAAGTCGAGCCCGCCAACTTCGATTGCGGGATCGGTGGAGGTTTGCGCAGCGCGCGAGGCTCGCGGCGCGCCTGTTGCTAGTGAAGCTTCCATGTAGGGGGCTCAGCCGATGATTATTCCGCTATAGGGGCGACGGTATCAATACGAAGTCTTTCCGTACGAATCCTGCCCGCACGAATTCTGCCGCCGCTCGGAACACTGCCTCAAAAAAAATCTCGGAAACTTTGCCGTCCGCCCAACTCGCATACGTATCGCATCACGCGCGGGCGATTGCGCGGAAGGGGCGGCTCGGCTAAAGCCTTGTCCCCTGTGAGTGAAAAGCGGCGCGCGCGGATCGATTTTTTCAAGCTATTCGATCGACAGTTATCAAATCGAATCGAGCGCACCCCCCTGCTGCTCGACGTTCCGGCCGGCGCGGGCGGCGAATCGGCCCGCCTCGAGCGGATGGGCTTCGAGGTCGTCTCGGCCGACCTTTTCCCGCCGACCGCCGGTACGCCGACGCCGCGATGGGTCCGCGCCGACTGCAATGCGCTGCTGCCCTTTCGCACCGGCGCCTTCGACGCCGTGCTCTCGCGCGAGGGTATCGAGCATTTCGAACACCAGTCGAGCTTCGTGCGCGAATGCGCCCGGGTGCTGCGTCCCGGCGGCCGCCTGGTGCTGACCACGCCAAACATCATGCATCTCGGCGCACGGCTTAGCGCGCTGCTTACCGGACAGCGAACGATGCGCCGCGGGCTGGCCAACGAGGTCGAGACTCTGCGCGCGCACTCGGGCAATCGTTTCTACCATGGCCACATTTTTCTTATCGACTATTTCCGTCTGCGTTACCTGATGCGCTTGGCGGGGCTTGGCACGATCGAGGTCTATACCGATCGCTTCAGCCCGTCGTCGATCGCGCTCGCCCCGATCGTGCCGGCGATGTACGCGGCTTCGCGCGCCGCGGTTGGCGCGTTTGCCCGCAAGGCGCGACAGCATCAACGCGCGGTCGCGCCGCCCGAATTAACGGCGGAAATCATGCGCCACGTTTTCTCTCCCGCGCTGCTGTTCGGCAAGCGGATGATCGTGACCGCGGTGCGCGAAACCGCGCGCGAGAGAGGCGTGGCGCAAGAGGTCGAGCGTTAACCACCCCCCGGCAAGAAGCGTTAATCAGCCTCCGGCAAGAGCGGCGAGAGGGGTTGGAATCGGTACTGGCTGGGGCGCATGCTATTTAGTCGGCGGCGCCCAGTGGCGCGCCTCATGTGCGGGACGGAACGCTGAAGCACGGCGGTATGGTGAATGTCGAGATGACTGTGGCGAGAGTGCGAATTGCAGACGCGCGAGTCGAGCGCGCGCGGGCAGCCAGCCCGGGAACTGCCAACGCGCGGGTGATCAACGCGCGGGTGGTCAACGATGGATGACGCGCAGGCGCATCGCCAGGCCGCAGTGGCGTCCAGCGTAGATCCGCCAGCGTCGGGCATTCCGCGGCATCCTCGCTCGTACCTGTTCCAGCTGCTCGGCCTGCTGATCCCGGCGACGATCTTCGAAGGCTACGACATCACTATTTTCCATCTCTGCACGCCCGATATCGCCGCGACCTTTCATTTGGGCAACGAGGCGATCGGTTTGATCGCTTCGATCGTCCGCTTCGGCACCGTGCTGTCGTTCCTGGTGATCTCCAGCTCGGATCGGGTAGGGCGCAAACCGGTGATCTCGGTGACCGTGCTCGGCTACGGGCTCTTCACCCTGTTCACGGGGCTCTCGCGCGGGCTCTTCAGTTTCACGTTGTTCCAGAGCTGCTCGCAGGTATTTCTGGCGAGCGAGTTCGGGATGGCGATCATCATAATCAGCGAGGAATTCCCCGATGAGTTGCGAGGCCGAGCGATCGCCGGGTTTCACATGGCGGCGTTCGTCGGAGTCGCCGTCGCGGGCTCGCTGTATGGCTATGTGGCCGAGTCGGCATGGGGATGGCGCGGGATGTACCTGCTCGGGATCGCGCCGATTTTGCTGGTCGCGTTTCTCCGCCAGTACGTGCGGGAAACCGCGCGCTTCCTCGCGCATCGCGCCACGCTGGCCGTTCACCCGAACTGGCGCGAGGGGGTTCGCGCACAGATCAGGATGTTCAGCGGCCCCTACCGCGGACGCCTGATACTGGTCGCCCTTTTGGCCAACAGCGTCGGGTTCGTCGGCGGTCCCACGATCACCTACTTCAGCCTCTTCGCCAAGCGCGACCATCACTGGACTTCGGCCCAGGTCGGGTCGGCGATCATCGTGGCCTATTTGATGGCGACGGTGGGCACGATTCTTTGCGGGTACCTGCTCGATCTGGTCGGACGCCGGCTAACGACCAGCCTCTTTTATCTCAGCGCCGGTGTTTCGATGATCGTGCTGTTCCAGTCCTCGGCGCATCACGCGATTCTGCTGGGGTTCATGGCAACGATGTTCACCTATCAAGGCGCACGGACCGCGACCTCGGCCCTGTCGGCCGAGCTATTCCCCACCGAGATACGCGCGGCCGGGTACAGCACGACCATCCAGACCCTCGGCCAGTTGGCCTGGTTCATCAGTCCGGTCCTGGTGGGGACGATGTCGCTGCTGGTGGGCGGACTGGGAAATGCGGCCTCTCTATGTGCGATTGGGCCGCTCCTGGGCGCGGTGCTGATCCTGTTCTTCGCTCCGGAGACGCGCGGAAAGACACTCGAGCAGATGGAGCTCTAGCGGGCGCCGCGTGTTGACCCTCGACGCACCTCAGGTGTAAACGGCAGTTGGGCGAGGGTGGGCTCGAAAGGCTCGAGCTAAAGGCGGTTCGTAAAATGAAAGCTGCGGTTCTTCACAACTACGATGAAGCGCTGAAACGGCCCGACTTCGTTCGTTATGAGGAAGTGCCGGAGCCGAAAGTCGAAAAGCCCACCGACGTAATCGTGCGCATCGGCGGCGCCGGCGTGTGCCGCACCGACCTGCACGTGATCGAAGGACTGTGGCGCAGTATGATTCCCGTCCAACTGCCTTACATCATGGGGCACGAGAACGCGGGCTGGATCGAGGAGGTCGGCAGCGCGGTCGAGATCGTCAAACGTGGCGACCCGGTCATCTGCCATCCGCTTGCCAGCACGGGCGAGACCTTGGCCGCACGTCGCGGTAACGATATGCACGGCGGCGGCGCGTTTCCCGGGCTGGATTCCAACGGCGGCTATGCGGAATTGCTCAAGACCAGTATGCGTTCGCTGATCAAGCTGCCCCAGACGCTCGCACCCAAGGACGTCGCGCCCCACGCCGATGCGGGCATCACCGCCTACCATGCGGCGAAAAAGGCCTCGCGCCATCTGCTACCCGGCGAATGGGCGGTGGTGATCGGTGCGGGCGGCCTCGGCCATATTGGCATCCAGGCCCTGCGAGCGCTGTGCGCGGCCTCGATCATCGTGGTCGATCGCTCTGACCTCGCTCTCGGCCTGGCCCGCGAATGCGGCGCCGATCACACGGTAAAGGCCGACGGCAACGAAGTCGAGGCGGTCCAGCAACTCACTGGCGGTGGCGGAGCGCAGGCCGTAATCGATTTTGTGGGCGAGGGTAACGCAGTCGCCAATGGGCTCAAGATGACGGCCAACGCCGGCTACTACTACGTGGTGGGTTACGGGGGCAAAATCGAAATTCCCACGATGGAGATGGTCGCGACCGAGAAAACTATCGTGGGCAATCTCGTCGGCACCTATCCCGATCTCGTCGAACTGATGGCGCTCGCCGACCGCGGCAAGGTGACGCTCACTACCCGGGAGTATAGACTGAGCGACGCGAACGCAGCCCTGCACGACTTGGTGGCCGGCAAGGTCAAGGGCCGCGCGGTGCTGATTCCGTAGCGCGCCGTTTCGCGGCCGCGACGGTCGGGCAGGCGGATAGCGCGCAACTTACACGCTCGGAGGCAGGATCGTCAGTAACTGCGTTCGACCTGGAACCGCCCTTGCTCGATATAGCCTCCGCCTTGCATGCAGAAGTACGAACCGATCAATTTGTTCTGCGAACTATCTGCAGAAGATCTGCCGTTGAACAAACAGCTCGATCCATCGGGCATCATCACACGCATATCCACCCCGGCCGCGCGCACTCTGCCGTCGGCGATCGTGCCGGTGCTATTCGAGTCGCGACAGACCATCGTACCGGTAGTGCAGGTATAATGGCCGGTGAGCGCGGAGCCCTGCTGAAACATCTGAAGCGTGATATTCACCACCGCGTTGCAGCGCATTGCGTCAGGCTGAAGCGGCATACAACTGCTGGTCGAGGTTCCCTCCCAAAGCCCGGAGAAACCCGCCTGATGGGCAGCGCCGGCGTCGGCGCCCGGCGAGGCCTGTGCCACGGGTTCGGCGTTGGAAGGGGTATTTTGCTGCGGCTCGCCAGCCGCGCATCCGGCGAGCATCGCGAGAGCGGCCAGCGCGGTCCATTGAGAGGGTTTCCATGAGACTAGCCGAGAGACTTGGCGAGATTGGCGAGAGACTTTCACCCGTGAGGACCGATTATCGATTTGCGTGCCGCGCTCAAGGTATCAGGCATACGCCCTGTCTTTGCTAGCGCGCAGGCGCCCGGATCGCAACCCGCGATTCGCCGCGACGCCGCGGGCTCAGCTCCACACCCTTAGCAATTCCAGCGCGCGAGCGGTGCCCCGCAATAGTGGCATCATCACCAGGTGCGCCAAGCGCCCGAATGGCAGCCAAATCATCAGGAACTCGACGCTCAGCAGATGGGCCGTCAGCAAGGCGGCGTAAGGGCGCGTGAGTGAGGCGCCCCCCAGGTGGGGAAAGGCGAGCATCCCGGTCGCGAGCGGCATCAGCACTACGAGCCCACTGAAATACTCGTCGAGCCGCTCGCGCCAGGTGGAGCGCGCCTCGTCGGGCGGACGATGGAGCAGCACGGCGACCAGCGCGACCACCGTGACCGAGGCGGCAAACCAGACCAGGCCAACCGGCAAGCCGGGCCAACTGACGCCCGTAAGATCGCTCACCAGCAGGATGTGCGGGGCGAAGCCAAAGAGCACGATCAGCAGACCCACGTGCATGACGTAGCTCTCGGCCTGCCAATGCCCGCGCCCGAGCCAAAAGCGTTTGCGGGCCCAGTAGAGGTCGTGCTCCTGCGGACTGAAGACGAAGGCGCCCAGGCGCCAGCAAAAGCCGAAGACCATGATTGCGAGCGCCCAGTGCAGTGCGGGGCCGCGCGCGAATGTGATCCAGTCCATCGTAGATGCCGTCGCTCAGCCGTTGCGTCGCCGTCGCAGCTTCAGGCGGCGCCATCCGCCAAACACCGCCCCCGCAAGCAGACCCACTAGCGCGGCGTCGCGCCAGGTGCGCCCGCGATTCCAGTCCTGGCCGGCGGCGGCGGGCGCGAGCTGGAAGGTCGGGCTCATGCGAACCATCACGACATGGCAGTCGAAGCAGGCCATCCCGCGCAGACCATGGTGTTTGCCGTGATGCCAGAAGGCCTCGTCATGACACTCGAGGCACGCCCCATTGTTGCGCTCGATCGATTGTCCATGATCGATTCGGAACTCCGCCATTCCGCCCACACTCAGACCGCCGCCCGACTCGGCGTGATCGCTGGCCGGCCCATGGCATCCCTCGCAGCCCTTGCGCTCGAGGTCGTTTTGCGGTTCTACCAAAAACAGCCTGCCCATCTTGGTGCGGGCGAATTCGAGCGACAGTTCCTGATGGCAGGCATAACAGTACACGGTTCCGACGTAGTGAGGTGCCCGCCGCCCGGCGGGCGGGCCCGAATGGGTCGTGCCGACCGCATCGGCTTGCGGCAGAGGCGCCGCAGCGTCATCCGCTGCGAAAATCTCGCCGCCCGCGGCCATCGCGAGCGTGCTTGCCAAAAGCGATAGCGCTGCCACCCAAGTCAGGAACCAGGTCAGGAAACTTTCCGCCGTCCTGCGATGCGCCAATCAATCTTCCTTCGCCGCGCTTCCTTCGCCGCGCTGAGCCGCGTCGCGCCTCACCCCGCGCGACATCGCCAAGAGGCGTTTTGACTTCTTTGCCGCCGCTCGTCAACCGGCGTACGTGAGCCGCAGTCTAGCAGGAGATCTTCAGCGCAGGAGCAAATTTGATCAAATCGGAATTTAACTATGCGAAATACACGTCGTGGGATTAGCTCTTGGCGACCACGTCTGAATGAGCTAAGAAGCTGAGGCCTACTGCGGATTGAAGCATGCTGCTCAGGCGGCCAGTTTGGCTCGTCGTCCTCGATCATAAGGCGGCTAGATCGGTTTGATTGTTAAGCGACCGTGCGGTAGGTTTTCGCCTTGACAACGATGTTACGTCCGTAAGTCCGGCGAGTTAGGTGTGCGTGAAGATCTGTTATCGCGCGCTGCCTTAGTGTCGGGCAAGCGCTCGGCGGGCGAGCAGGTTGAACGACTGGGTAGCGAAATTGTTATGAATAATCGGCGGACTTCAGTTGGCACCCGGGTTGCTTTCCGCCGCAGATGTGAATTGAACGAGAGATTCTGAGTCTTCGTTAAATTCCCGTGATGAGAGGCCTCTAGACGGGGAAGGGGTTATGGCCATGGCTCGACGTTTATCCGCGGTTGCCGGATTGCTGTCTCTCGCTCTGATGCTGGGGGTGCTGACCACGCCCGTTCACGCGCAGCCCGCTCCCTGGCTGGCCGATAAGGGATACGAAAACGGAATACCCATCGGGACCAAGATCACCCAGGCGAATTGGCAACAGTATCAGCAGTTCATGCCCGAAAGCATGGTCCATCTTTTCAAGGGCGACCTTTTCTGGCACATGCCGCAGGGTGTCGAACTCGACGTGGGTCCCACGCGTCACCTTTTCCCACCCAAGCCCTTTAGAGAAGACACCGAGAAGTACGGTAGCCAGACCTCTCTGATAAAGAATTCCGATGGCGGGTACGTGCCGAAGGGGTACGAAAGCGGATTTCCGTTCGCCAATCCGATGGCCGGCGACAAGGCCGAATTGGGCGCGAAAATGTATTACAACAATTACTACCGCCCCGCCCCGGTCGTGGAGGAGGCCCCGAACTGCTCCTATACTCTGGACAAGTACGCGAACTTCACCCGCACCGCCGATTCCAATATCGTTTTTTCGCAGCTGACGCATCTGAGTGAACCTGGGTACCCGAAGGAGATTCCCGGCAACAACGGTTACTTCTTTGCAGCGTATTTCGAGCAGACCGCTCCCGAGCAAGGCAAGTATTTCGCGTCAGTCGACATGACCTGGAACGATCCTTCCCGGGTTGACGAGCTTTACGAGTACATCCCAAGTCTCCGGCGCTCACTGCGGGTCTCTCAGGCCGCGCGCTGCGCGCCTCTGTTTGGAACAGATTTCACCTACGAGGATGCCCAGGAGGGCGCTCCGCGAATGGGGAACCTGTTCGACAACCAGTTAATCGGGGAAAAGAAGATTCTGACCCTGATGCATGGCGCGCCCGCGAGCTTCGATACCTGCGGCACGCCGACCTCGCTCGACCCCCGGTACTATTACTTTGGTCTCAAAGGCGTAGTTCCCTTTCCGAATCCTGGTTCGGGACAATGGGAGGTCCGCGATGTATATATGCTGCAGATGACGCGGCTTCCCTCGCAGTCCCGCGGTTACTGCTACGGCAAGCGCCTGTTGTACCTCGACAAGGAAAACTATTTTCCCGACCACACGGAAGTGTGGGATCGGGCGGGAAACCTCTACAAGTGGATCGTCGTGTTTGCCTATCCGGCGATTCTTCCCGGTCTTGGCTTGGAGGGTCAGGAGGTGACTATAACCGGACCCAACACGGGCTATGTCGTGAATTTCCAGGATCAGCACGCGACAGTGTTTATCGGCCTGCACGTATGCGTGGACCACGAGTGCGATGCCCAGGGGTTCTCAAACATCGGCCGGTACGCGCAGCCTGACGGCTTGATGAAGATTATGCAGTAGCGCCGAGAGGAACTGACCTGCGGTCCAGCGGAAGAATACGCGCACTCGGGAGTGAATGTTTGATGGGTTTGCCAGCGCCGGAAGAGTCAGAGCCGCAGATCTCGCGTACAGACCCGGCTCGGGCCGACCCGGCTGCGAACAGATGGGGGGGCCTGCGCGCGATTCGATATGGCCTGGCCCTGCTGGTACTGCTGGCGCTATTTGGGCGGTTCCCGGCTCCGGTGGCGACGGCCGCTGCACCGGTCTCCGAGAGCAGACGCAATCTGGTTAAACCCTGGGATTCTTTCTTCAGTGTTTCATTCCTGCCGTCGGGCAAATGCTACATCGTCGGCACAGAGGGCGCCCTGCTGACTTCGACCGATGGCGGCCTGAGTTGGTCGCGGCGCGCGATTGCCGAGCGCGGCGATCTATCCTGGTTCGACTTGTACAGCATCCGCTTCGCCAATGGCGGACAGACCGGTTGGATCGGCGGTGAGAGCGGGCTAATTCTCAAAACCACCGATGGTGGCGAGACCTGGAACTCCCAGACCAGCGGTACCACCGAGAACATCTTTCGAATCGCGGTCGTGGACTCCAAAACCGCTTACGCTTCCGGGACTAACGGTCTGCTGATGGGAACGACCGACGGCGGTGCGCATTGGCACTTACAGAACCTGAAAAGCGGTCTCATTTTTCTCGATATCGCGTTCGCCGACGCGCAGAACGGATGGGCGGTGGGCGAGTTCGAAACCATCATGCATACCACCGACGGGGGTAAGACCTGGACGCCGCAGATTGGCGGTAAGCGCGCCAACTTTAAACTGCCGGCGCTATTTGCGATTCGTTTCAGCGACGCGCAACACGGATGGGCGGCCGGACAGGGCGGCACGCTGCTGCGCACCGACAACGGCGGCGCGAGCTGGCAACCGGTCACCGTGCCTTCGGCTGCCCCAATGTACAGCGTGATTTACGTTGGCGGGACGTCAAGCTCCGCTCCATCCGAGTTATGGGGTTCAGGCGACGGCGGTGCGTTGCTGCGCATCGGGCTTGGCGCCGGCGCCGCACCTACCGTGCAGACGCCGACGGTTTTCAGCCTCGCGGATCTCGCCGTTGATGGAAGTAACGGAGTCGCCGTCGGGCTTGGCGGCACGATCGTGCATACCGCCGACAGCGGCGCGCACTGGGCAGTGGTAACAGGAAAGTGATGGGCCGATTCATACTGCGCTACCGCGCAATAATTGGGATAGCCTTGCTTCTGATTACGGGCGTCTTCGGGTATTACGCGAGCAGGCTGACCATCGGCACCAGCTTCATCGATTTCTTTCCCAAACACCATCCCTACGTTCAGCTCTACCACGACTATGAACGCTACGGCGGAGCGCAGCGCCTGACCCTGATGGTGCAGGTGAAGCACGGCGACATCTACAACTACAAGACGCTCCGAAAGATCCAGGACATGACCTACGATGTCGACCTGCTGCCCCAGGTCAACCATCAGTCGATCCGTTCCCTCGGGTCCTTCCGCGTCAGATACGCAGTCGCGCTGCCTGGCAATCTCGTCTACAAGGCCTACATGTATCCCAACGTGCCGACCTCGGACGAGGGAATACAGGAAATTAAGCGCCAGATTTTCATTCATCGCCTGGAGATGCGGAGCCTGGTGAGCGACGACGGGCGAAGCGCGGCGATAATGGCGTCGTTCTATGAAGGCCGCCTCAACTATCACGAGGTGTTCAACAAGATTCAGGCGCTCATCGCCAAGTATCAGGATGACAACACGGTAGTCTACGCCGCCGGCGAACCGATGATTCGCGGCTACGGATATTACTATCTGCCCGTGCTCGTGACCATCTTCTTCATCTCCGACGGCATCATGATCCTCATCCTGTACATCTTCTTCAAAGGCCGCAGCACCTGGTGGGCGCCACTCATCACTGGCCTGCTGTCGACTATTTGGGGACTCGGCTTCATCGGGATGCAGGGCTACGAATTCGATCCCGTGATGCTGGTGATACGGTTCATCTTGACCGCCCGCGACATGAGCCACGGCATCCAATGGCAAGGGCGGTATTACGATGAGCTCGAGACCCACGGCCACAACAAGATGGCCGCGTGCGAAGTTACCACCACCTTGATGCTGCCTCCGGGCCTGTTGTCGATTCTCGCGGACATCGCGGGCATCGTTTTCATCTCTTTTGGCGGCATCCCGTCGCTCCAGCACGTCGCCTCCTCGGGTGCGGTATGGCTGGGCGGCAGTCTCACGATGGTCTTCATCTTCCAGCCCATCATGATGAGCTATCTGCCGACGCCCAAGCCGCTGCCCGCACGCAAGGTGAAACGGGGATGGCTGGCGCCGGTTGCGGACAGGCTGGTCGAGTTCCCGATCACCCCGGGATATGCGCGCGAAGGCGCTTTGATCGCGGTCGGCGTGTTGATCGTGGTCGGTTTCGTCGCCGGCATCCGGGCCAAGATCGGCTACACGGAACCGGGCACGCCACTTTACCGGCACAACGCCAAAGTCAATCAGGAAATCAACGCGGTCCGGCAAGTGTTCCCGCTGGACGAGGGTTGGGTAATCGTGCGCGCGCGCGCCGCAACGACCATCAGCGCCGCCTACACGCCCGACCTGCTGTCGCCCGACGTGATCCGGCTGCAACGCGATCTCGGACGGTTCATGCTGCAGGATCCGGAGGTTTCGAGCATCATTTCGGTCGCGCCGGACATCATCGAGCCGTACAACCAGATGTTCCACTATGGCCATCCGAAATACCTGGCAGTGCCGCGTACCGCGGACGACGCGATGGGCCTGTACTTCCTGTTCATGCAAGGGACCGCGCCGGGAGAAGCCGATCAGTGGGTCAACTTGAATACCAACGACGGCATCCTGCGGGTCCTGCTCTCGGACCACACCTATGCGACCCTCAATAACCTCCAGGCCAAGTTGGCCGAGTTCGTGCAGCGGCGCGCCAAATGGGATCCCGCATACAAGAAAGTCGAGATCGTGTACCTCGGAGGAATCGCGGGGTTGTACGCCGCGGCCAACGACGTGCTCTATCAACTCGACTTCATCAACATCACCTTCGTGCTAGGGGTGGTGTTTTTGTTCTGCGCCGTGGTCTACCGCTCGCTAGTGGCGGGCGTGCTATTCGTGGTCTCGTGTATCGCCGCGAACTTTGCCGCGTTCATCTACATGCGGCTCGCGGATATTGGCATCACGATTGATACTATCCCGGTCATTTCGCTGGGTATCGGACTGGGAGTCGACTACGGCATCTACGCCGTCTCGCGCATCTGCGACGAGTGTGCGGAGGGTCGGCGGCTGGAGGATGCGATCACAACCGCGCTCAGAGGCACCGGGGCGGCCGTACTCGCGACCTTCTCAGTCATCGTCGGCGGGCTGGCGCCATGGGTTTTTTCGCCGGTGCTGTTTCATAACGAGATGAGCGTATTGCTGATCATCCTGATGTCGACCAATGTGATCGTGGGACTCTTGATATTGCCGGCGTATATAGCATGGGCGCGTCCGCGCTTCATTTTCGGTGGTGTTGGGGAGGAAGATCTACGCAAGGAAACGATGGCTGCGGCATCAAGCTAAAACGAGATGCGGCGCTGCGTCCGTGCGTCGAAAAGGCGCACGTGCGGGACGGTGCATAGCCACGAGCCTCGGAGGGGTAGAGGTATGAAATCCAATTTAATGAAGCGTTCTGGACTGCTTCTAGCCGCGGCGATGACAGCCGCGCTGCTATCGATCGGCGCAGGCGGAGGCGCCGCGCTGGCGCAGACGGCGGGGGGCTCGCCAGCATCCACGGAGCCGTTTTACAAGAGCGCACTGATGGGCAGCGCCGCACCGTTTATCGACGTTAGCGAGAATCCGGGCTGGCTGCAGGGCTTGTCCGTGTCGGGGTTCATCAGCAACACCACAGGAATGTGGGTGAACTCAAGCGCCATTCGCTTTCAGAAGAACAAGAATTCTCTAGCCACCCAGCGCGACTGGGTCCAGTTGGACATCAACTACATTCTGAACGGCGACAACCGGTTTTTCGTCCGCGCTTGGGGAGTTTACGAACCGCCGTATCCCTTTGAGTACAAAAGCCGCCTTAACGACATGCAGGACTATTACGACCAGTACAATGTCAGAGACGCGTACTGGAAATCCGTGAATGGGCCGCTGACCCTGTTCGTGGGACGGCAGATCGTGACCTGGGGCGAGTCGCTGGCCTTTCGCGTGGGCGACGTTATCAACCCGCAGGACTTCACCTGGAATTTCGGCTTCTCCAATCTCGAGCAGTCGCGGCTGCCCTTGTGGATGGTCCATCCAATCGTAAACCTTCCGAGTTGGGGAGCGTTGACCAACAACTTCATCGAGGGAGTCTGGACGCCGGTCTGGCAGCCGATGTACAACCCTCAGGTCGACACTCCGAACCAGTCCTCCAATCCGCACAGCAACTGGTATGACGGACAGCACGACGTCGCGGGTTCGGTCTCGCTGCTGGCGCCATTCACCTCGGTCGCGTCGGCACGTTTTCAGACGCAGCCGACTCCATTCCTGGTCGGAACGCCCGGCGTGCCTGCCAGCATGACCGCCTTCCCTCAATTGTGCGGGGGCTTTGTTGGCCGGCACTGCACGGTGTCCGGCTTTAATAACTTCTCCTCGCCGTTCTTCGGTTACCATCTGCCAAGCGATACGCTGGGCAGCTCGACGGAGGGTATCCGGCTTCACACCCTGGTGAAGAACGCCGAGATCACCTTAATCTATTGGCATGGCCATCAGTTCAATGAAGGTGGGACGCCCGGCGCACCATTTTACGTGGTGGGCAAACCTGGGGGCCCTCAATTCCTCCAGGCCAGTTTCCCACAGTTCAACGACGTCGGCGCGACCCTGAACCGGCCGATTTATTTGCCGGGGGAGTTCCTCTCGAGCGTACCGCTCGTGCTCAGGACCGAAGGGATTTGGCAGGACCGGACGCCGTTCAACACGACTGATGTGGGAGTTAGCAATGGTGTTGTCGACAAGGAAACGCTTAACACCCTGGTCGCACTCGACCTGGACGGGTTGTACGCACCATGGTTAACCTCGACCGGCACCCTGACCGCCAACCTGGAATGGAACAACTTCACGATTCTCAATTACGGCAAGAACCTGGTCTACGACTTCTACGCCGAACGCTGGCGCCACAACGAGGAGCAGATACTGTTCAGTGTGAATACCAGCTTTTGGTGGGGTGCGATCCTGCCGACCTACACCATGATCTGGAATCCCTCGGGCAACACGACGCTGCTGTTCCCGACCCTGGTAGTTACTCCGCCGTGGACCAACAAGTACTTTGCCACGTTGGGGTACGTGGGCATCCTCGGCAACGACCGGCTGAACTCGTTTGCCGGGGGCGTCTTCAAAGGCAAGAGTCTTTTGTACATGCAGTTCCAGTACAACTTCCAGCCGATCAAAGGACGCAGCTAGACTCGGGAATGACAAACTTGAACCGGGATGGGAGCAACTGAGATGGCGAAACGGGCCGCATTAATCATCGCGATTCTGATCGGCCTGTCGGCCTGGTGTGGTTCCGGCGCGCGGGCCCAAATGCCGCCCGAGGAAGGCGTCAAGGTACGCGAGTTGCCGCTTGCCGCACCGCACTGGGTATTCGTGATGAACCCGTTCAGTGGCACGCTGGAGGTCACCAGCGTGTTCGCGGTCGACGGCGATTCTCTTCAGGTACTCGGCCAGATGACCGGCGGGATAGTCAGCGCGTTCGCGGTAGCGCCCGACCACAAGCAGTTCTACATGGCCGATACTTATTATTCGCGGGGTGCGCGGGGTGATCGCACCGACGTGCTGACTATCTACGACGCTCGCCACCTGGCGCCGGTCGGTGAAGTGATACTCCCGACTAAGCGCCAGCTCTCGATTCCGGACAGCTCCCAGATGTCGGTCACGCCGGACGGCCGCTTCGTGCTGGTCGCCAACGTGACGCCGGCCACTTCCGTCAGTGTGGTCGACATACTGAACCGCAGCGTCGCAAGCGAGATTGAAACTTCAGGTTGCGCCGAAGTTCTGGTTGCGGGACCGCGCCGCTTCGTCTCGGTGTGCAGCGACGGCTCTATGATGACCACGGAGTTCGACGACAACGGCAAGTCCACGGCGCAAAAACGCACCGCGAAGCCGTTCTTCGACATCGAGAAGGATCCCGTCTTCGGTGTGCCGGCGCGGGTCGGCGATGATGCTTACTTCGTCAGCTACCATGGGATGGTCTATCCGATGGGCCTCGGGTCGAACCCGGCGGAGCCGGGTCAGCCCTGGTCGCTGCTAGGCGACGACGAAAAGCGCGCGGGATGGCTGCCAGGCGGGTACGAGCCGATCTCGGGCAATGCCGGCAAGGGGCGGCTGTTCGTGCTGATGCATCAGGGCGGCGGTGATTGGACGCACAAGAACCCGGGCACTGAAGTTTGGGTGTACGATGTGAAGACGCAAAAGCGCATCGACCGGATCGTGCTGCCCCAGCAGGCCAATGCGATTCTGGTCACTCAGGACGACTCCCCGACATTGTTCACGCTGAATGCTATGGGAGCTTCGATGCAGGCGTTTTCGGCATTGGACGGCAAGTATCTTGGCGCGCTTTCCCAGATGTCGGGAGTGCCATGGGAGATGTACGGGCTCTGAGTTCCGGCTCGGAGATTACGCACGGAGATTGATGCCGCATATCGACCCAGTGCTCGGATGGATGGCCGTCGCCGCAGCCGCGATGATCTTTGCCGTGTCCGGCGCACTCAAGTTCTATGACCTCGAGGCCTTTCGCGGCGCGGTGACGAATTACCGCCTGATTCCGGAATGGCTCGCGACGCCGTTTGCCTGGATCGCGCCGGTGCTCGAGTGCGGCGCTGCGCTAGGCCTGCTGCTGAGCCCCATCCGCGCGTCCGCGGCGCTGGTTTTGATCGTGCTGCTCGGCATCTTCACCGGCGCAATCGTGATCAACCTGGCGCGGGGCCGTACGGATATAGATTGCGGATGTTTCGGCCCAGCGTTGCGCCAACGGCTAAGCTGGTGGCTGCTGTTGCGCAATGGCGCGCTGTTCGCGCTGCTGGCGATCGCACTGATGCCGACGGGCGCGCGACCGCTGGATTTCCTCGACCTCGCGACCGCCGGCATGGCGGCCGCCACTGTGGTGGTGCTCTACACTGCAGCCAACTACTTAATAGCGAACGCCCCTGGGCTTCGCGCGCTGGGTGCGTTAAATGCTTGAAGCGTTGGTAGTATCGCAGGTTCTGTTGTGGGTGCTCGTGCTGTCGATGGCAGTGATGATGCTGGCGCTGTTGCGCCAGGTCGGAGTCCTGCACGAGCGTATCGCACCGATGGGCGCGCTAACGCTCGACCGTGGGCCCAAGGAGGGTGAGGCTGCCCCGCTGTTTGAGGTCAAAGATCTGCGCCGCGGCACACCTATGAGGATCGGCGGCGCGCGCGGCCGCAGCATGTTGCTCTTCTTCCTCTCTCCAACCTGTCCGGTGTGCAAAAAGTTGCTGCCTATCGTCAAATCGATCCAGCAGACCGAGAACTCCTGGCTCGACGTCGTCCTCACCAGCGACGGCGAGGCGGTTGAGCACGAACGCTTCATTCGCGTGCAGCATCTCGAAGATTTCCCATACGTGCTCTCGGCCGACGTCGGAATGACCTACCGAATCGGCAAGCTGCCCTACGGCGTGATGATCGACGACGCCGGCGTGATCAGAGCGAAGGGATTACTCAACACGCGCGAACATCTGGAGAGTCTGATCGAGGCCAAGCAGATGGGAGTTCCGTCGATCCAGCAGTTCCTGCAATCCAGGCAATCCGAAGGCCACGAGCCGCATGACCACGAGCATGAGCATGACCAAGCGCACGACGGCACTCACGATCATGCGCACGAGCACGCTCACGACCATACCGATGACCACGCGCTCAACCACGACGTCCAGCCGCTTGCCGCCGCCGGCAAGCTCGGGCGCAAGTAAGCGAGGAGACGAACCATGGACTCCCTGATGGAGCAACTCACCCGTACGGTTGCGCAACGCACCTCGCGACGCGGCTTTCTGGCTCGGATGGGCAAACTGATGCTCGGCGGCATGGTCCTGCCACTGCTGCCGATCGATCGCGTGATGGGAAGTGCCCAGGCGCAGATGACGATGGGCCCGAGCGGCACCGGACGCACCGACGATCCCGCGACCTGCGACTACTGGCGTTACTGCGGCTTCGACGGTAACCTGTGCGGCTGCTGCGGCGGCAGCCATACCGAGTGTCCCGCCGGCACTATCATGTCGCCCACCTCGTGGGTCGGCACCTGCCGCGATCCGAATGACGGCAAGGAATACATTATTGGCTATCGCGATTGCTGCGGCAAAGATGTCTGCGGCCGTTGTTTCTGCGAAAACAACAAGGGCGACATGCCCATTTACAGAACGCAACTGGATAACGGAGTGATCTGGTGCTTCGGAACGAAACCTTCATCCTACGTGGTCAACTGCACGACCGCCGTCCGCCTCGGTCTGAAAACCTGACCTTCCGGATCTGGTTGATCGCTGCCACATGCGCTCTTGCGCTCACTGCTCGTCCGGGCATGGCACAAGCGGACGGCAAGGGGATATTCATCTCGAACTGCGCCGTGTGCCATCAGCCGGACGGTAAGGGCGCCCCCTCGGTCTATCCGCCGCTCACCGGATCGGTGGGACGATACGTGGCGCTCAAGGGAGGCCGCGCGTACATTATCGACGTGGTGTCGTTCGGCATGGGTGGCAAGATCGAGGCCGGCGGCGACAGCTTCGAGGGTGACATGCCGCCATGGCCGCAACTGAACGACCAGGACGTCGCCGACGTTGTTACCTACGTGCTCACTGGCCTCAACTCGAACCTGCTGCCCAAGGACTTCAAGCCGGTCTCCGCGGACGAAGTCAAAGCGGAGCGCGCGAAGAAGCTTAATGCGGCGGCCGTTCACTCCGAGCGCGACGCGCTGATCAAGGACCTGGGGGAGTAAGGCCGGCAAATAAGGGGACTGTCTCCACGATGAAACCTCGCGCCCTCGCTGTGCTGATTGCGGCGCTCTCGATGGCCAGCACCGCACTGGCCGGTGGCTCGCCGGCCGAACTGTACACCCTCAACTGCTGGGGTTGTCACAAGCCGCGCGCCGAGGGTATTCCCGGCACCGTTCCGCGCCTGGCCGACTCGATGGCGGATTTTCTACATGTGCCCGGCGGGCGCGAATACCTCGTCGAGGTGCCGGGCGTCGCGGCGTCGACGCTCAGCGATGCCGAGATCGCCGAGGTCCTCAACTGGCTGCTGTTCACCTTCAACAAGGCTGAGATGCCGGCGGATTTCAAGCCCTACACCGCGGCCGAGATCGCCAGGGACCGGCCGCATCAACTGATTCGCATCATCGAGACCCGCGAGCTCCTGGTTAAGCGGCTGAAAGCCGAAGGCTTTGCTCTTCCCGACGACCAGCTTGCGAGCGATGCCCCAGCGGCTCCATCTACTCGACACTGACGGAGGAGACGGCGAATAGAAGCGCCGCCGGCCGGGCAGCGCCGCCGCCGCGAGAGTATGGACGAACGCAAATTCGCCGAGGCGTTGGAGCGCGCGTCCGCGTGGGTCGCCCGTTATTTCGAGCACACGCGGGATTTTCCGGTCTTCTCGCAAGTTCGCCCGGGCGAGGTCGCTGCCGCGATGTCGTCCGCGATGCCCGAGGAGGGCGAGGACTTCGACGCCCTGCTCGACGACTTCGAGCGCATCGTCGTCCCCGGCATCACGCACTGGAATCATCCTCGCTTCTTTGCGTACTTCTCCATCACCGGCTCGGAGCCGGCCGTGCTCGCCGAGTTGCTCGCCGCGGCGCTCAATGTAAACGGGATGCTGTGGCGGACGTCGCCAGCCGCGACCGAGGTCGAAGAGGTCGCGCTCAAGTGGCTGCGCGATGCGCTCGGACTGCCGCCGAGCTTTTTCGGCGTGGTATATGACACCGCGAGCGTCTCGGGATTACACGCGCTAGCGGCCGCGCGCGAGTCGCTCGGGCTCGACGTGCGCAATCTCGGCAGTACCGGCCGCGACCTTCCTCGCCTGCGCATTTACTGCACCGACCAGACCCACTCCCATATCGAGAAGGACGCGATCCTGCTCGGAGTGGGCCGGGAAAACGTGGTCAAAGTCGCGACGGATGCCGCCTTCAGGATGGATCCGGCGGCGCTCGACCACGCAATCGCCGATGACTGCGCGCGGGGTTTCCTGCCGATGGCCGTGGCGGCAACCGTGGGCACCACCTCGACCACCTCGGTCGATCCGATAGCCGCAATCGCCAGGGTCTGCCGCGAGCGTCGCGTATGGCTGCACGTTGACGCCGCTTACGCGGGGCCAGCGGCCATCGTGCCGGAGCTGCGCTGGCTGCTCGACGGCGCCGAAGCGGCCGACTCGTTGGTGGTCAATCCGCACAAATGGATGTTCGTGCCGGTCGATCTTTCGGTTCTCTATACCCCACACGAGCCGCTGCTGCGGCGAGCGTTCAGCCTGATCCCAGCCTATCTCGAGACGCCCGAAAGCGAAGTGCGGAACTACATGGATTACGGCGTGCAGCTGGGCCGGCGTTTTCGCGGCCTCAAGCTCTGGTTCGTTCTGCGCGCGTACGGTCGGCGCAGGATGGTCGAGATAATCCGCAATCATGTCGCCTGGGCGCAGGAGCTCGCGCGATGGATCGGCGAGGCCGGCGACTTCCAGACGCTGGCGCCGCATCCGCTCTCGGTGGTGTGCTTCCGTCATCTGCCCCCTCAGCTTGCACAAAGCCCCAGCGCACTGGACCAGCACAATCAGCGCCTGGTGGACGAGATCAACCGCAGCGGGTTCGCCTTTCTCTCGACCACCCGGCTAAGCGAGCGGGTCGCGATCCGGTTCGCGATCGGCAACGCGCGCACTACGTCCGCCGACGTGCGCGAGACATGGGAGTTGTTGCTGAGCGTCGCTCGCCGCCTCGCTGCCCCCGCAGACCAAGTTATTTGACAACAGTTGGGTAACTTTTCGTGCCTGGAAGGGCAGAATTCACGGCGCGTAGGTCTTGAAAGGTCAAGAATAGCGTAAATTAGCGTCTGTCGCCGCCAAAACGATCGGAGATTTACTCCGAAAGGCTTGTTCAATATTTGGCGAATAGCAGCAATAGCCTGCTAAATTAGGCAAATTTAACGAATCAAGACAGCATCTTCACGTTTGATCGAACCTCGGTCGGATGCCCTACCAAAGTTGGGCAAATGTAACTAAGCTCGGCCCATGTTCAGAAGAACAAGACTAACGGCGACCGCCGCCTAAACAACACAACGATCACAACGAAATTAAAGACAGAAGCAGAGATCTTTTAAGCATCTGAAAAAAAGCCTAGTTCGCTACGGCAATCTTAGACGACCCTGGCGCGTCATAGCCCACCAGGCACATAGCTGACGCTGATGAAACGCTCTTGTATTTGCCACGATTCGGCGCGCGCGGAACACCGGATTTTCCGGTGGCTCCGTCCGATGACAATGATGGCGCCAATTACTCGACGCGGTGAATACGGACCTGTTCCGGCGGAGAGCCGCTCGGCTGCCTCTGCCTGTAGAGGATCGTCTTATGGTGGGAGCTATCAACTCGTTGAATGAGGATCGGAGCCGTCTGGGCTGGCGGGTGCGTCAAGCTGGAGTACCGAACGAGATCGTCGACGACCTCATCAATGACAACATCGTCGCTCGCTATGCTCGGCGCTTCCGCCTGTTCCTGCAGGGGGCGCCCGGCGACGTACTGATGCTCATCATCAACGGAGTAGTCAAGGTGCATTGCGCACAACCGGACGGGCGGAGGTTCCTGGTGGAACTCGCCGGACCCGGCGACATAATCGGCTACGTGGACCGGGTGGATTCCAAGGGCCGGCATTGCCAGGCATTCGAAGCGCAGGCGCTCACCAACTGCGCAGTCGCGATAATCAGCCGCCAGCGCATCCTCAAGCTCCTCGGCGAGTCCGACCACACCACGCTGGTCGCGCTTTTCGAGCGTCTCAATACTTTTTGGGGCTCGGTCGTGCATCGTTATGCTTCGCTGATGACGCTCTCGTATCGCGAGCGGCTGGAGGCGATGCTCAACGAGGTGGCGGCACGCTTCGGCGTCAAAGAAGCGCGCGGAACGCTTCTGACGCTCGAACTCGGCCACGATGACTGGGCCGAAATGATCGGCAGTTCGCGGCCGATGGTAAGCCGCCTTATCGCAGAGATGGTCCAGAACCGGGTGCTCGCCCGCGAGGGCAAGCACTACATCCTGCTGTCCGATGAGGGCTCCGAGAAGCCGGCGCTTCCACTGTCGCGGATCGGCGCTGGCGTTCCGACAACTGCCGCCGTTCCCGAGCGCAAGCACGGCGTGCTCGCGCGCACGGCCAGAATTTCTTCCTGATCGGACGCGCCTCGGCCGTGGCCACTCACTTCAAGCGGCTAGCGGCGATCGCGTCGCACTTGCGTTGAATAATTTCTGCCACCTTGAGATGAGCCATGTCGATCATCTTGCCGTCGACGCTGGCGGCACCACGTCCGGCCGCCGTGGCTTCATTCATCGCCTCGAGCAAACGCCCGGCCCACGCGATCTGCTCGTTCGACGGCGAAAAGATTTCGTTGGCGAGCGTCACCTGGCTCGGATGAATCGCCCATTTGCCCTCGAGTCCCAGCGTGGCTGCGCGCCCGGCGCAGGCGCTATAGCCTTCGCCGTCCGCAAAGTCGACGAAAGGACCGTCGATTGCCCGCAGCCCGTAGGCGCGGCAGGCATTGGTCATCCGCGCCAACGCGAAGTGCCATTGATCGTTCCAATGGCGCGAACGTAACCCGTCGGCGTCGGCGCCAGTCAGAATCGAGTAGCGAGGATTGGGCGCTCCGAAGACGACCTCGCCAGTTTGCATGCTGATCGAATAGTCTCCGATACCGAAGATCATCGCCTCGAGCCGCTCGCAGCTCGCCGCTATCTGCTCCACATTCGACATCCCTAGAGCGGTTTCGATCAGAATTTCCAGTCCGAAAGGATCGATGCGGCCTATCTCGCGTTCGATTTGGCCAAGCAGCGCATCGACGAATTGCACGTCGAACGGGGTGCCGACCTTGGGCAGCATGAACAGGTCCAGGCGCGGACAGCGCTGGGCGATCTCGTAGATATCGCGGAAGGCCCACGGCGTATCGAGGCCGTTGACGCGCACGGCGACCGTCTTCCGGCGCCAGTCGATCTCGTTGAGCGCGGCGATAGCGCGGTTGCGGGCGTTGACCTTCTGTTCGGGTGCGACCGCGTCCTCCAGGTCGAGGAAGATCACGTCGGCCTCGCTCGCAACCGCTTTGGCGAAGAAATGTGGCGAGGTGGCGGGCACCGCGAGCTCGGAACGTTGCAGCCGAAAGCGTCTCGGCTTGTAAGTAGTCAAAGACATCGTTGGGCTTTAGCGCCGATCGCTAGGGAGGTAAAGAGCGGTCGTATCGCTCCGCCGCTCGGCTGCGGCGCGGCTGTAGCCTTGGAAACCCGCCCGCACTAAGATCGCTGACTGGAAAGCGTCCGGGCAAATATCTGTCGCGGACGATCTTATCAGCGAGGGCGAACAGCGCGATGGATCAGGCGGGAGTGCTATCGCCTCCGGGTCGGATGCGCCCCGGACGGATTCGGATTTGGTTGCAGGCGAGCCGCGCCTTCACGCTCGGGATGCCGTTTATGAGCGTGAGCGTGGGTTCGTTCCTCGCGTTTTATAAGGGGGCGAGCCTTTCGCTGCCGAAATACCTCGCGGCTGCGGCGGCCGCGATGCTTTTGCAGGCTGCCGCGAACTTCATCAACGACTACTACGATTTCATCAAAGGTACCGACCTCGACAATTGGGAAGCGCCCGACGCCTTCGGTCCCGCCTTGGTGATTCAGCAGGGGCTGCTCACCGCGGAGCAGATTCATCGGGCCGGTCTTGCGACCTTCGCGGCTGGCGCGGCGCTGGGCTTGACGCTGGTCTATGCCTGCGGATGGCCGGTGCTCATGCTCGGACTGATTGGCGCATTCGGTTCGTACTTTTACACCGCTGAGCCGCTCAGCCTGGCCTATCATGGATTAGGCGATTTCTTGGTTTTCGCGCTGATGGGGCCCGGCTACGTGCTGGGCGGTTACTATGTGCAGGCGCTCGGCTTTTCATGGACTTCGTTGCTGGTTGGAATTTCGATGGGGCTGCTGTGCTCGAGTCTGTTACAGGTCAACAACCTGCGCGACATCGAAAACGATCGCAGGCACGGTAAGTGGACGATGGCCGCAATAATCGGTCGCAGAGCCGCGCTGGTCGAACTCGTCACCTGCGACACGCTGGCATATGTGATCGTGTTGGCGAGCGTGCTGCTTCGAGTACTCCCGTGGCCGTCGATCTTGGTGCTGGTTACGCTGCCGCGAGCGATCGATCAGGTGCGGCTGGTTTCCGGAGAGACCGACGCTGAGGCCCACAACCGCGCGATGGCCCGCTCGGGGCAATTGCAATTCGAGTTCGGACTCGCACTGATTGCCGCTTTCGTCTTGAGCCGATTGATGGGTTGGTAGCGACCGCTTCCACTAGATTAGGCCATCGCGCAGTCGAGACCGCCTGCCCCCATTGGCCCGCGGAGCCGCCCGACGCCGTCAGTCGAGCGGATCGAAGTAGGTCTCGCGGCGACCCTCGAAATGGAATTCGCGCGCGAGCCCTATCCATTTGCGGTCCACCCCGTGAAGCGGCTCGGGCAGTCGCTCCAATGGGAAGAAGGCCGCCTCCAGGGCTTCGAGCGGATTGGGCCTGAGCTCGCCGCCCTCTATCCGGCAGTAGAACAGGTGCGAGTAGATGTGGCGATGGGCGGAGCCGGCCTTGCGGCTGTCGATCATCGCCATCAGATAAAGCGGCCGCACAACTAAACCGGTCTCCTCGGCGGCCTCCTTGGCCGCGTTCTCCGCCGGAGACATCCCAATCTCGCAAAAGCCGGTGGGATACCACCATCGGTCGTTGGGGCGCCGGATCATCAGCACCTCGCCGCAGTGGTTGAACGCGATTACGCCGCAGCCCGAGGCCGCCGTGACATAGCCGTCATAACCGTCGCGCACTTCGGCGCGCCAGCGCCGCAAAAGCTCGGCGGCGTCGGTGGGGCTCGCGCCGTCGAGCGCCGCTCGCATCACGGCCGCCTCGCGCAATAGCTCTTCGTAGCGCTCGGCGTCGAAGCCATGGGAGCTGAACGCGAGTCCGGTACGCGCGATGGCCGCGGTGCGCTCAACGAAGTGAATGATCGCGGACAAGATAGTGCTCATGAATCGTGCTCGTGCCGGCGACGCGAGGCGCTCGGCGCACGCGCCGCGGCAAGGCCAAGATCTCGATTATATGGCAATGGCGCCCGATGCGAAGCCGCCGCAAGCCCGAAAAGCGCGGCCCGAAAGGCATTCGCGCTGTTCCAGATGGGCGAGAGCAGCAAAGCCCCGGGATGCGGAATCTACAGGTTGGGCATCACGCTCGTCGCGTGTTGGAAGGGACTGCGCCCGAAAGGATTTTGGCCGATCGAGCCGATTCCACCGAGCGTCACCATGAACTGCACGGCAGTTTCGCTCGGGTTGATCGATTGGCTTATCCCGACGTCGACCGACCAGCAGTCGCAAGGCGATTTGATACGCACGCCGTACTCGGTGGAAAGCTCCTTGGAGTTCGCGATGTCATAAGAGGGGGCGACGAACAGGCCGACACGGTCGATCAGATCGTAATAGGCGCGCAAGGTGACGAACTCAAAGAAGTTCGAATTGATGCCCGGCTGTGCGGCGGTCGGGCCGGGCGCGATGTAGTTGTAAGAGACCTGCAGGAAAGAACCGGAAAGCGAACGGCCCATGTAGAGAGTCGGAGGCGTGTAAGGTTTCCAGGGCGGTTGCATCGTGAAGTATATGCTCGAGTAGGTGACGCGATTGTCGCGCGGGTCGTAACCAAGCTGCGATCCCATCGAAAGCCAGTTGGTCGCCAGGATCAGCGCCGAACCCTCGAGGTCGGACCATTGCGAGCTGCCCTTGGCGATCGCGTGGTCGGTGTCGTAGGCCTGCATAAGCGTGAACTCGGCCAACTCGCGCGCCATCCCGGGAGCCGCGGGTAGAGGGGTGATGCCCCCTAATTGCCCTTCTTCCTCGTCCTCCGCGGCGTTGCTCTGCGCGATGTCGCCTTGCGGCATCGCCAGATTTGAAGCGGCGTGGGCATAAATCCGCGAAGTGACACCGAAGGTCAGGAGGCTGCGGGCATTGATTCGATCAAGCTGGTCGAAGAGGGGTAAGTCGCTCTGATCGACGTTCGGGATGTAGTTGTAATAGGCGAAGGGCTCTATGGTATGTTTGATTTTGTCGATCGTTTTCCAGTTGACGTGGTAAATCTTCTCGACGATGGTCTGAGCGCCAAAGTTGGCATAAGGCAACTCACGCGAACTGAGCCCGCCGCTGACGAGAGGTCCGAGCTTGAGACCGTTGTTATAGAGGAGCCCATTGGTCCCCACCGGAATGACTGTGATCTGATCCCCCGAAACGTCGTATACCGTCTCGTGCATGCCGACGCCGCCCCAGCCAAAAATGTATTGGCCCAAACGCCACGGCACGGTTAATTGAGGATTGACGTCTAGGCGCACGCCGGTGACTCCCGAGGAACGCCAGAAGTTGTCGGCCTGAATGTCGTAGTCGGCGTAGGCGAGTCCGCCGAAGAGTTCACGCCGCCCGCTCAGCAAAAACTCCGGCAGCGTCTGCAAGGCGAATTCCTGCGGCTGGATCAGGTCCTGGTTCCACGTGCCGCCCAGCTTCGCGTAGCCGTCCTCGAAGCTATCGATAAGGCCAAAGTGCGAAGGCGCGTCGCGCATCGTGTTGAAGCCGTTGCCGAAGCCCTTTGACAGCGTCCAGATATTCATCTCGCGCAGATAGAGGCTGTCGCTGACCGAAATCGCATCGCCATACGCGACCAGGTTGTCGTCGATATGCTCGCGCATGGTTCCGATGATGTTGTAGCGGTCGATCGGAATGTGCCGGTCGGCAAGCTGGGTGTCGACAACGTCGTTGACGCGCGAGGCCTGGGAGCGCAGCCCCTCATTGAAGTACGCCGTATCAACACGAAGATAATCGTCGAGACCGTTTTGCAACCGGTATTCGCCGAGCAGTCCCGCGCGCTTGCTGGTTTCGACATCGAGCGCGAAAGTCGCGTCCGAGCTCTTGTTGATCGCCCAATAGAATGGTTGCAGATACTGCGCGCCGCGCAGGCTCGAGTAACCGACGCGCGGACTCAGGAAGCCAGTCCGACGCGAACTATCGGCCGGGAAAAGCGCATACGGTAGCGGCACCACCGGATACCCCAGCACGTCAAAATGGGCATTGCGCGCCACGCCCTGTTGGCCCATGTGCAGGTCGATATCGGCGCCCGCAATCGACCAGTCCGGCCTGTCGCCACCGCATCCGCAAGTAGTGAAAAATCCGTCGGTGACCTGGTAGTGCTGACCGTTGCGCTTGAAAATCTTTTTCCCTTCGAGGCGATAGGTGTGATTGGCCGCAAGCATTTTGCCGTTAGTCAGCTCGATGGTCTCGTCCTGCCAGTTGACGTGCCCCTCGGAGCCGTACATCTGTCCCTCAGGATCCACCAGATGTACGTGGCCGTAGGCCGCGGCCTGATGCGTCCGGCGCATGAGGCTGATGCGATCGCCGGTCAGCGTGGTGGCGGCCTGGTTGACTACCGCGTCTCCTTTGACCACGAAGGAATCGGTCTTGTAGTCGTACTCGAACTTGCGACCGGTTACTTCGACGGAGCCATGATGGGACTGCAGCATCATTGTCGTGGCCGGCTTCGATGCCTGCGCATGAGCGCGTGGCAAGGCGAGCACGGCTGCGGCCGCGAACGCGATCGATACTATCAGCAGCCCTTTACCTAATAACTTCAGGAAATGGCCCCCCGACGCTGCCGCTCACGGAAAATTATCCGCAGCGCGCCCTACATGACAGCTTCTGGAAATAGACCTCGACGGCCCTGTCGCTTGAGAAAGTGCGGATAGACCTCGCCAATCAGGTAAACGGAGCCGGTCACCACGATAACCTCGTCCGGTCCGCTCTCGGCTATCACCTGTTCCACTGCGCGACGCGGATCGCGCACCACGCGCGCGGGCACCTGCGCGGAAAAGAGCGGCAGCAGATTCTCAGGCTCGAGCGGACGCTTCGGCCGCACTCTTGTCAACGTTACGTCACGCACGCGTGGCGCCAGCATCGCCGCCATCTTCGCCCATTGTTTGTCCTCGAGACAGCCGAAAATCAGCCGGGGCTTGACCTGCGGACCCAGCTCCACGGCGATCGTTTCGAGCAGCGCTCCGATACTTAGTTCGTTGTGAGCGCAATCGAGAATGACCAACGGCCTGCGCGACACCACGTCGAAACGTCCCGGCCAGCGCAGCTCCTTTAGTCCCTCTCGTACCGCCCGCTCCTCCAACCGCCAACCTTGCGCCCGTAGCGCCTCGACCGCCCCCAGCGCGATGGCGGCGTTCTCATGTTGAAACGGCCCGGCTACTCCCAACTCGACTCGCTCAAGCTTAAGCCGCCAGTCCGAAATAGTCAAGCAAATGGGCGGGAGCGAGCGAGCGAAAAGAGAAGTCGCGATCGGACATCCGGACCGGGCTCCGGCATTGAGTGGCTATAGAAGTCAGCACCCGGCGCGCCTCCGGGTCGCGCGCGCCGATAACGACCGGAACGCCGGGCTTGATGATGCCGCCCTTCTCGGCCGCGATCGCCGCGATCGTGTGGCCAAGGCGATCCATGTGGTCGAATCCGATCGGCGTTATGACGCTGACCAGCGGGGTGACCACGTTGGTCGAGTCCAGTCGTCCGCCAAGTCCGGTCTCGACAATCGCCAGGTCGACTTCCGCCTCGGCGAAATAGAGGAACATCAGCGCAACCGTGAACTCGAAGAAGGTGAGCGCGAGATCGGCGCGCTCGTAAATCGACCGTAGCCGCTCGATATATTCCAGCATCAGACGCGCTGGCATCTCGGCCCCGTTGATCCGGGTGCGCTCGGTCAGATGCACCAGGTGCGGCTTGGTATAAAGTCCGCAGCGCAGTCCGGCCGCCCTCGCGATAGCGTCGAGCATCGCGGCCACCGAGCCCTTGCCCTTGGTGCCGGCAATATGGACCGCGCGTAGGCGCCGATGCGGGTTGCCGATCAGCGCGAGCGCCTGGTCCATGCGTTCGAGCTTGTAAATCTCGCCGCGTCCCTCGAGCGAGTAGAGCCAGTCCAGAGTTTTTGAGAGCCGTCGCATCGCGAGCCGATTTTACCGCGGGCCAGCTCCAAATCTAAGCCGAGCCGCCACCAGGGAATCCCAACCTAATCCGTATTACATCAATCGGCGCGACCATTGCGCCGCACTATGCCTGCGTAGACTTGCGGCGGCGGCCGCGTGTTTTCGCCCGCCCGACGAGCATTCCGAGCAGACGCGCCAGCGTCGCGCGCATCTGCGCGCGCGGCACAATCGCGTCGAGCATTCCATGCACGAGCAGAAACTCGGCGCTCTGAAAGCCCTCGGGCAATACCTGGTTAGTGGTCTGCTCGATCACCCGGCGCCCGGCGAAACCGATCAAAGCGCCCGGTTCAGCCAAGTCCAGATCGCCCAGCATCGCGAACGACGCCGCCACGCCCCCGGTGGTCGGATCACACAACACAGCGAGATACGGCAGATGCGCGTCGCGCAGCCGCCCAATAGCGCCCGCCACCTTCGCCATCTGCATCAATGAAAGCACGCCCTCCTGCATGCGCGCGCCGCCCGATGAGCAGAACACCACCACGCCCAGGCCTAGCTTGACCGCATGGTCGATAAGCCGCGCGATCTTTTCGCCCACCACGGTGCCCATGCTGCCGCCCATGAAGGCAAAGTCCATTACCGCGAGCGCCACCGGATGCCCTTCCATCTTGCCGACGCCGGTGACCACCGCATCGTTGCGCCCCGAGGTGCGCCGCGCCTGTTCGAGTCGCTGGGGATAGGGTTTGGAGTCGTGGAACTCAAGGGGGTCCCCGACCGCAAGGTCCTGGAAGAGCTCGCGCCAGGTACCGCGATCGATCGTAATTGAGAGACGCTGCTCGACGGTAAGCCGATGATGGAATCCGCACTTGGGGCAGACGTTGAGATTGCGCTCAACCTCCTTGCGAAAAGATATTTCACGGCATCCGGGGCATTTTACCCACATGTTATCGTCGGCGGCGCTCGACGCCCCGACAGTCCGACCATCCCGCTCGCGTTCCGCCATCGCTCAGCCTCCGCCAGCGCGCCCGAGTCCGCGCGCCACGCGCATCGCGTTTTTCATCGCGCCGACCGCCTCTCCCACCGCCGCTCCGAGGCCGGGACCTGCGCCCTCACGCTCGATTATCAACGAGAGCGCGCTTCCGACCACGACCGCGTCGGCGTATCCGGCGACCTCGCCCGCCTGCGCAGCGGTCGAGATGCCGAAGCCGACCCCAATCGGAAGGTCGGTCACCGTACGCAGCGCCCTCACGCGCGACTCGAGGCCGGCGGCAAGGCTGGTGCGCGTGCCGGTCACTCCGGTCACTGCGACATAGTAGAGAAAGCCGCTGCCAGCGTTCGCGATCGTGCGCACACGTTCGACCGGTGTGGTGGGCGCGAGCAGATAGATGACGTCGAGACCGTGAACGCGGGCCGGTCGCGAAAGCTCGGCCGCCTCTTCGGGCGGCAGGTCGACCGCGAGCAAGCCGTCGACGCCCGCACGCGCGGCGTCCGCGCACAGCCGCTCGCATCCGTAGTGCAGGATCGGGTTGAAGTAGCCGAACAGCACGATCGGAATCTGGCTCTCGCGACGAACTTCGCTCACCGTCGCGAGGATCGCCGCCAGCGAGGCACCCGAGGCAAGGCCGCGGGCGAGCGCACGCTGATTGGCCGGGCCGTCCGCCATCGGATCGGAAAAAGGCACGCCGAGTTCGATCAGGTCGGCGCCGCGTCCTTCCAGTTCGAGCACCAGCGCGCGCGTGGCTTCGAGGTTCGGGTCGCCGGCGACGATAAAAGGAATCAGCGCGGCTTCGCCGCGCGCGCGCAGCTCGGCGAATTTCTTTTCGATTCGTCCCGCCGGTTTCTTCGCCGTCGAGGGTTCGCTCACAGCGTCACTCCCAACGCGCGCGCGACGGTCTGCATGTCCTTGTCGCCGCGCCCCGAGAGATTGACGATCATCACCCGGTCCTTGCCCATCGAGGGCGCAAGCCGCGCCGCGTGCGCAACCGCATGCGCGCTCTCCAGCGCCGGAATTATTCCCTCGCTCTCGGAGAGCAGGCGCAGCGCTTCGAGCGCCTCAGCGTCGGTGACCGCCGCGTACTCCGCACGGCCACTCGTCTTAAGCCATGCGAGTTCCGGACCGACACCGGGATAGTCGAGGCCGGCTGCGATCGAATGGGTCTCGCGAATCTGGCCGAGTTCGTCCTGCAACAGGTAGGTGCGATTTCCATGCAGCACGCCGACACTGCCGGCCGTGATCGTTGCCGCATGCGCCGAACCGTTCAGCCCCAGTCCACCCGCTTCGACGCCATACATACGCACGTCCTGGTCCGCGATAAACGGATAGAAGAGCCCGATCGCGTTCGAGCCGCCGTTGACGCAAGCGACCAAAGCGTCGGGCAGCCGGCCCTCGTGCTTGAGGATCTGGCGGCGCGCCTCCCGTCCGATCACGGATTGGAAGTCGCGCACGATCAGCGGGTACGGATGCGGCCCGGCGGCGGTGCCAATCAGGTAGTAGGTGTTAGCGACGGTGGCGATCCAGTCGCGCAGCGCCTCGTTGAGCGCGTCCTTGAGGCTGCGGCTGCCGGCCTCGACCGCGGTTACTTTCGCGCCCAGCAGTTTCATGCGAAAGACGTTGAGCGACTGGCGCTCGACGTCGACGCTGCCCATGAAGACCTCGCACTCGCGCCGGAACAGCGCCGCCATCGTCGCCGTCGCCACCCCGTGTTGTCCGGCACCGGTCTCGGCGGTGATTCGCGGCTTGCCCATCCGCACCGCGAGTAGCGCCTGCCCGAGCGTGTTGTTCACTTTGTGCGCGCCGGTATGACAGAGGTCTTCGCGCTTGAGGTAGATTTTTGCGCCGCCGAGTTTCGCGGTCAGATTGGCAGCGAGGTAAAGCGGCGTGGGCCGGCCGACGTACTCGCGCGCGTACCGCTCGAGCTCAGCGCGGAAGGCTGGGTCGCGCCGCGCCGCACGGTAGGCGTGCTCCAGTTCGGCAAGCGCCGGCATCAGCGTTTCCGCGACGTAGCGGCCGCCGAACTCGCCGAAGCGTCCGCGTTTATCGGGGTAGCTTTGCATTACGGGGTCTGGGTCCTAAGGGAGAGCCTGGCTCGACGGCCGAAGATCTGGCGTTGGCGATGAAACTTCCGAGTTTGCTGGCGTCTTTGATTCCGGCCGCTGTCTCGACCCCGCTGGCGACATCGATCGCGTAGGGATTTAGCGCAGCGGCGACGGCCACGTTATCCGGCGTGAGGCCGCCCGAGACGAACACGCGGCTTAGATCCAAGTCGCCCAGCGCGTCGAGCCGCCGCGCTCGGCCGGTGCCGCCGAAAAGCTGCGGATGAAAGGTGTCGATCAAAATGAAGTCGGCCTTGATTTCGTGGAGCTCGGACGCGTCGAGCGCCTCATCCGAGCGAAGCCGCAGCGCACGAATCACCGGCACCCGCCATCCTCGCAGAGCATCGTCATCTTCGTCGCCATGAAACTGAAGCAGTTCGAGCTCCAGCGATTCCAGGTGCTCTTCTATATAAGCCCGCGCGGCATTGACGAAAACGCCCACCAGCCGCGCGCGTCCCTTGACCGCACGTGAAATCGGCGCCGCGGACTCGATCGTGAGGCAGCGCGGGCTCGGCGGATAGAAGTTGAGCCCGATGAAATCCGCTCCCAGACTGACAGCCAGCTCGGCGTCCTCGCATCGAGTGATGCCGCAGACCTTTATCCGCACCGCCATCGACACCCTACGCTTCGGTCCGCGTCAGCGCAGAACACAGCGCTTCGAGTTTGGGGCGCGGATGGCCGCCGCGCAGCAAGCTCTCGCCGACCAGAAAAGCGCGCGCTCCGGCGCGGTCAAGCCGGCGGATATCTTCGGGCGTATCGATGCCACTTTCCGAGACCACCAGCGCCGCACCGCGATAGCCAGCTTGATAATCCTGGAGCAACCGCTCGGTGACGGCGATATCTGTCACGAAGGTATGCAGGTCGCGATTGTTGATCCCGATGATTTCCGCACCTGCAACATCGGCTGCGCGTAATTCAACCTGATTATGAACTTCAACCAGCACTTGAAGACCCAGCTCACGCGCCGCCGCGTAAAGCGCATGCAGGTCGGCCTCCTGGAGCATCGCTGCAATCAGCAGGATGCAGTCGGCGCCTGCCGCGCGCGCCTGATGAAGCTGGTAGACGTCGAAGATGAAATCCTTGCGCAAGAGCGGCAAATCGACGGCCGCCCGCACGCCCCTCAAATCCTCAAGTGAGCCTTTAAAGTGACGGTCGGTCAGGACCGAAATCGCAGCCGCGCCCGAGAGCGCGTAGTCGCGCGCCACGCTAACTGGATCCAAGCCGGGCAGGATATCACCCTTGCTCGGCGAGGCTCGCTTGATCTCGGCGATGATCGCCGGACGACGCGACCGTAAGGCGACGAGAAAATCGCGCACCGCGGGCGCGTGTCGCGCTGCTTCGCGAACCGCCTCGAGCGGCGTGGCGGCTCGTTCCGCTTCTAGTTCGGCGCGCTTGGCGGCGAAGATTCGCTCCAAAATCGAACTCGCAGCCGAAGTTGAAGCGGAACTTGAACTCATGGCGTCTCTCCGTGACTCGCCCGCCTCATCCGTTCCACCACCTCAAGCGCCCGGCCGGCGACCAGAACCTCGCGCGCCATCGCGACACCTTCTTTGAGCGACGTCGCACGACCGCCGACATAAATCGCGGCGGCGGCATTGAGCGCGAGCACATCTTGCGCCGGCCCATCTGCGCCCGCAAGCGTGCGACGCAGGACTTCGGTCGCATGCTCCGCGTCGGTGACCATCAGTTCCGCCGCACTGCCGGGCTCGAAGCCCAGTTCGCGCGGTCGCACCTCGAATTCGCTTATCGCGGTACCGCGCACCTCGGCGACTCGCGTCGGCGCGGCGAGCGACAACTCGTCGAGTCCGTCTTCTCCATGCACCACCATCGCGTGGTCAACTCCGAGTGCGGCCAGCGCCTCGGCCATCAGGCGCACCAACCGCGGCTCGGCAACTCCGAGCAACTGGCGGCGCGGACGCGCCGGATTGCTGAGCGGCGCAATCAGGTTGAACACCGTGCGCACGCCGAGCGCGCGCCGCAGCCCGGCCAGGCGGGCGAGTACCGGATGGTACGCCGGCGCGAAGATGAAACAGCATCCGGCAACGCGAAGGCATCGTTGCACGCCCTCGGGGTCGAGATCGATCTTGATTCCCAAGCGCTCGAGCACGTCGGCGGCGCCGACCCGTCCGCTGATCGCGCGATTGCCATGCTTCGCGACCGGCACGCCGGCCGCCGCCGCTACAAGCGCCGCGCCGGTCGAGATGTTGAACGTGCCAGCGGCGTCGCCGCCGGTTCCGGCCGTATCGAGCACGTTGCCGCTGTTGAGGTCGAGCGCACGCGCCCGCGCGCGCATCGCTCGCGCACCGCCGGTAAGCTCGGCGGCGGACTCGCCCTTGAGCTTGAGCGCTACGAGGAAGCCGGCGACCAGCGCTTCGGGGGGCTCACCGTCGAAGATTTCGCCCATCACACGCTCGGCACGGGCGTCGTCGAGCGAGCAGCCGGCGAGCACCGCGGCAAATGCTTCTCGCAACTCGCTCACGGACCGACCATCCGTAAGAAATTTGCGAGCAACCTTTTGCCGTCGGGTGTGCCGATCGATTCGGGATGGAACTGGATGCCCTCGACCGCGAGCGTGCGATGACGCAGGCCCATCACTTCGCCCTCCGCCGTGCGCGCGCTGACTTCCAGGCACTCCGGAATCGAGTCGGCCGCGACCAGCAGCGAATGATAGCGCATCGCGTCGAACGGACGCGGCAAGCCGGCGAAGATTCCCCTGCCGTCGTGCAGGATGGGCGAGGTCTTGCCATGCATCAGGCGTCCCGCGCGCACGACTTTTCCGCCGAAGGCTTCGCCGATGCATTGATGGCCCAGGCAGACGCCCAGAATCGGCAGTTCGCCCGCCATCTCGCGCAGCAGCGGCACCGAGATGCCCGCCTCCTTGGGAGTGCAGGGGCCCGGCGAGATCACGATCGCTTGCGGAGCCAGCGCGCGCACTCCGGCAACATCAATCGCATCATTGCGTCTGACTTCCAGCTCGGCGCCCAACTCACCCAGGTACTGCACCAGGTTGTAGGTGAACGAGTCGTAGTTGTCGATCATTAATATTCGCATCAATATCCGCGTCGGTATGCGCGCCACGGCTCACTCGCTCCCGCCGGCACTCTCGAAGGCGCGCGCCGCGCCGAGCGCCCGAACCATCGCGCGCGCCTTGTTGACCGATTCCTCGTACTCGGCGGCCGGATCGGAGTCGGCGACCACGCCGCCGCCGGCCTGGATATAGACGCGGCCGTTCTTGACCAGAATGGTGCGTAACGCGATCGCGGTGTCCGTGTTGCCGGTGTAACTGAAGTAGCCGACCGCGCCGGCGTAAACCCCGCGGCGCACCGGTTCGAGTTCGTCGATTATTTCCATCGCGCGGATTTTCGGCGCGCCCGACACCGTGCCCTGCGGAAAGGTAGCGCGAAACGCGTCGTAAGCGTCGCAGCCTTCGCGCAGCCGCCCGCGCACGTTGGACACGATATGCATTACGTGCGAGTAGCGCTCGACCGTCATCAGCTCGGTCACTTCGACCGAGCCGATTTCCGCGACCCGGCCGACGTCGTTGCGTCCGAGATCGACCAGCATCACGTGCTCGGCGCGTTCCTTGGGGTCGGCCAGCAGCTCGCGCTCAAGCTCGCGGTCTTCGGCCTCGGTCGCCCCACGCCGACGCGTCCCCGCGATCGGCCGGAGCGTGATATCGCGCCCCTCCACCCGCACCATCACCTCGGGCGACGCGCCGACCAGCGTGTGATCGTCGAGCCGCAGGTAAAACATGTAGGGCGAAGGATTGATCGTGCGCAGGCTGCGGTACAGGTTGAACGGATGACTCGCGAGCGGCGCTTCGAAACGCTGCGAGGGCACCACCTGGATGACGTCGCCGGCCGCGATGTACTCCTTGGCCGCCTCGACCATCGCCATGTAGCCCTCGCGGGTCTGGTTGGAAACAAGTTTTGCTGCGTCGCCGTTGAGATTGGCCGCCGCGCTGTCCAGGCGCGGCGCCTTGGCGGGAGCGTCGAGCCGCGCAATCAGCTCGTCGACCTTGGACGCCGCGGCGCGATATGCGGCGCCGGTCGAGGGATAATCCTCGACCGCGACGTTGGCCACTATCTTGAGCGTCTGGCGCACGTTGTCGAAAATCAGCACCGTGTCAGTCAGCATCAGGTAGAGATCAGGCGTGCCGAGTTCGTCGTGCGCGTGCGAGGGCAAGCGCTCAAAGTAACGCACGATATCGTAGGCGAGAAAGCCGACTGCGCCGCCGAAGAAACGCGGCAACTCCGGCGACTGATAGGCGCGAAAACGGCGCATCTCATCGCGCAAGCCCTCGAGCGGACTCTTGACCGAGCGCACCTCGACGCTGCGCCCCGGCCGCGTGAGATCCAACCGTGCGCCCCGTCCGCGCAGCACCATCGCGGGCTCCGAACCTAGAAAGGTGTAACGCCCCCACTTCTCCCCGCCTTGCACACTCTCCAACAAGAAGGCGTAGTCGCCGCGCGCGACCTTGAGAAAGGCGCTGACCGGCGTCTCGAGGTCGGCGGCAATCTCGCGCCACACCGGAATCAGGTTGTAACCCTGCGCGGCCAAGGCCTCGAACTCGCGCTCGTTTGGCTTAAGCATCGCCCTCTCCCAAACCGTATTCATCCCACATGCGAAAGTCCGCAGTGCCCGTGAAAGTTGTAAGTGAAAAGCGAACAACCAAAGACGAAAAAGAAAAAGGCCGCCGGACTCATCGCCCGCGGCCCCTTCGACAACCCTGCTGATCGTTGAATTACGACCCCGGAGCGCAGGCGAGCGCGATGGCATACCACCACCGACGCAATCCAGCCTCGAGCTTCAGGGTCATCGCTTCCATGTCTGCTTTAGTTAGCCAGCCGCCGCGCTGCTTGTCAATCCGAGGGCGCAGCATTCCCGCCAGCGCCGTCGTCCGAGCCGGTATCGTCCGTTCCAGAATCGCTCGCGTCGGTGTTCGTCGGGCCCGCGCCGGTCGCCGCTGTTGTGCCGCCCGCGCCCACGCGATTGATGTAGCGAGCGGTGTAAGCCGCGCGCAACTGCGACTGTGCCGCACGCGCTTCCTCCGAGGTCGGATACGGTCCGACCTGAACCCGATACCAGGTCTGGCCATTAAGATTACTGGGCACGATATGCGAGGTGTAGCCGAGTCCGAGCAGCCGCGAAGCCATCCGATTCGCTGCCGAACGGTCCATCGCGGCGTCGATTACAATGTTGTACCCCTTGTGACGGGTCCCGACACTCGGCGGCGGCGCGCTGGCCGTGCCCTCTTCCGTGCCGGTGTCCGCCTCGTTGGACGGCGCCGAAGAATAGGTATCGGACTCCTCGGCGGCGGGCGCGGACCGATGCGCCGGTGGGACGCTCGCTAGTGTGGAACGCGGCGGCGCCTTTTGTGCGGACGGCGGCTTGGGCAGTGCGGCAGACGGAATATTCTCGGACGCTACGCCGGTTCGCGAAGACGGCCTGGGCGTCGTCGCGGCGACAGGAGCGGCCGGCGGCGGCGCAGTCGGCACGTCGGCCTGCGCTGCGGGCGCGACGCCGGGTATCGCTGGTGCCCCGGCGGGCATCGGATACACGGTCGCAAACTGGCTCTGGCTTTGCCCGCTCTGTGCCATCTCGCGCCCGGAGATCATGCCTAAGAAAAATACTGCGGCCGAAAGCCCCAGCAATCCCACTAGGATGACAAATCCGCCGCCCGGTCCGATTTCAAAGCGCATACGTCTTCACTCACATTGATCCGAGTCTTGATAGTCGATCCGCGGCCCGCTCACATGCGATCGGGAGCGCTCACGCCCAACAGATCGAGTCCGCTTCTGATTCCATCCATGATCAGTCGTGCGAGATATAGCCGCGCGAGACTCAGTTCGCGTTGTTCGCTGATTATACGATTTGACGGCTTATTGTAGTAGCGGTGGAAATCGCCCGCTAGCTCCAGCAGATAGAATGGCACGCGATGCGGCTCCAGGGCCTCGACCGCACCGCGCACGACCTCGGGCAGGTCGATCAGCTTGCGCGCAAGACCGAGTTCCTCCTCCGAAAGCGGCCCGAGGTCGATCGAGGAAAGGTCCGCGGGAAGGCAAATCCCTTTTTTCTCGGCCTCACGAAAGACACTGGCCAGGCGCGCATGCGCGTATTGCACATAAAATACCGGGTTCTCGGGCGCCTGGCGCTTGGCCAGATCGAGGTCGAAGTCGAGATGGCTGTCGTGCTTGCGAAAGAGGAAAAAAAAGCGCACAACGTCGGCGCCGACCTCCTCCACCAGTTCGTCCAGAGTGACGTAGGTCGCCTTGCGCGTTGACATCTTGACCTTCTCGCCACCGCGCGTGAGCGTCACGAACTGGTAAATGATCGCGTGAATCGGCGAGACGTCGTGGCCCAGTGCCTTGACCGCCGCCAGCACGCCCTGATGCTCCGCGATATGGTCAGCGCCGAAAACATCGATCACGTTGTCGAAGCCGCGCCGGAGCTTTTCTATATGGTAGGCGATGTCTGGCGTGCGGTAGGTCGGCTCCCGTCCCGGCCCCGAGCGCACAAGCACGCGATCCTTGGGCAGGCCCAGCGGCTCGCCCTTAAGCCACACCGCGCCGTCGTATTCGGCAATAAGACCGCGCTCGCGCAGGCCCTCGACTACCGCGTCAACTTGTCCGCCGCGGATCAGATCGAGTTCGTTGGTGTAAACGTCGAAGCGGATGCCCAGGCGCTCGCAGGTGCGGCGGATGTCGGCAAAGATCGCCTCCTCGGCGCTGGCGCGGAAGACTTCCAAAGCCTTTGTTTCATCGGCCGCGTCGGCGAGCGCCTCGCCATGGCGTGCGACTAGCTCATGCGCGATCTCACGGATGTATTCGCCCTGGTAGCCGTCCTCGGGCATCGAGGCGGGACGGCCGATCTCTTCGAGATAACGGGCGCGCACGGATTCGCCGAGCAGCCGCATCTGCCGGCCGCCGTTGTTGAAATAATATTCGCGCGTGACGATGAACCCGGTCGCCTCGTGCATCCGGGCAAGCGTGTCGCCCAGCACGGCGTTGCGTCCGTGACCGACGGTGAGCGGCCCGGTGGGATTGGCCGAGAGAAACTCGACCTGCACTTTGCGAGCGGCTCCAATCTGCGGGCGCCAGAAGCGCTCGCCTTCAGCGGCGGCACGGCGCAACTCGCCATGCCAGAACGCCGGCGCCATCCGAAAATTGAGAAATCCCGCACCCGCCACGTTCGCCTCCGCGACCTCGGGGGGGAGTTCCAGGTGGGCGCGGATGATCTCGGCAATCGCACGCGGCGGTTTTTTTTCGCTCCGAGCCATCATTAGCGCCACGTTGCTGGCTGCGTCACCGTGGGCCGGGTCCTTGGGCGCCTCGACGCTCGCGGCGGCGGGGGACACGGTTGAGAGTTGGCCGGCGGCGCGCGCGCGCTCGATAGCGGCGTTCAGGATAGATACGATCAGATCCTTCATTTATTGGGGGTCAGGCGGTTTCCATCGTAACGGCTATCCGACAATCGTGCCAGATAGCGGGAGAGAGTTGTAGGGGCTCGATCCATGATGTTCCCTGGCCGCCCGGTTGTCCCGATTCTGTGCTAAGAAAGCCGCAAAGGTGAAAAACGACGGAGGTGCTCCAATGGTAAAGGTCGCAGTGATGCTCAAGCGGAAACCCGGGATGAGCGCCGGGGAATTCCATCGCTACTGGAAGGACGTGCACGGACCGCTGGTCCTGGGCGTGCCGGAACTGATGCGCCATTTTCGCAAGTACGTTCAGAGCCATGCGATCGACACCGGCCTGTCCGACACGCCGGGCGGATCAGGCCCTTACGATGGCTACGCGGAACTGTGGGCCGACAACCTCGACGAAGTGAAGAAGGCTTTCGCGGAGCCGCGTTACCTCGAAGTCGTGCGGCCAGACGAGCACAAATTCCTCGACCTCGCCAACTGTGTCTTCATGGTGACCGACGAAGTGCCGATGAAAGGCTGAGATGAAGGGCGGAGATGATGAGAGGCCAGGTGGGAGACTTGATTAGAAAATGAGCAAGCAGCCGATCGGCAAACTCGATCACATCGGGATCGCGGTCAAAAGCATCGCGGAGGCGCGCAAGTTCTACGAAGGCGTGCTCGGCGCGACCTTCATATACGAGTATGAACGGCCGGAGGCTGGCTTTCGCTTCGCCGAATTCGACTTCGCCGGAACGATAATCGAATTGCTCGAGCCGGTGAGCGAGGATTCGTTCATGCACAAATTCATCGCGGAGCATGGCGAAGGCGTGCATCACATAACTCTCGACGTGCCCGAGACAAAGGCGCGCATTGCCGAAATGAAGAAAGCGGGGGTGCGGGTGGTGCAGGAGAAGGACCATTCGCCTACCTCCTGCGAGGCTTTCATCTCGCCCCGCTCGTCGCACGGCGTGCTGATCCAGATCGGTTCTGGCTTTCCGGTACTGTCAAAAGATCCCGAGTGGGAGAAAGCCATTCCGGGCTTGCGGCTCAATAAGAAATGAAGTGGCGCGCCAGCGGACTTAGCCGCAACAGCGGAGCCGCGCCGGAAGTGTCAGTGGAAAAGTGGAAAATACCGCCGCCGATTAAAGTTTACGAGGCGATCGGCGCGGTCGGCGACGGACGCGTGCGTGCAATCGATGACGCGCGCGCACGCGCAATCAATCATGATGCGCCGCCTGCAAGATGGGAGGTCGTCTCATCCGACGCCGCGAAAACCTACAGCGTCGAGATATCGGCTGACGGCCGCGAGCTAAGCTCCAACGACAACGCCTCGTACTGGCAGGGCTACCTCGGCTATCCAGCGATCGCAGTGCTGATCGCGCGTGGAACGCTACCGGCGAGCGCCGAGGCTACCCGCGCGCTCGCCGGGATTCCATGGAAAGAGCTCAACCGAAGCTTCAAGAACGATTACACGCGCACTACCGCAGAGGTCGCTCGCATCGTGGCGGAGCGCGGCGGCGACTTCGAGGCGATCCGCGCCGAAGCCGCGGCGATTCTCGAAGCGCTGGCCGCCCTCGCTCCGGAGCGCGGCGCGCGCCGCCGCCCCCCGCGCGAACGCAAAGCATCCCACTGATCGCCGCTTGCTCGTCGCTGCAGCGGCAAAGCCTTAATTTCTCCTTGACGAAGTCCAAGGAGAGTCGCCGCGAGCATCGCGAGCGGCGGCAGACGTCAGGCTGAATTCCGCTGTGCCACAGTCATTTCGAGCGGTTGCGGAAATCGATCGCGGGACCTCTCCCTAACCCTCTCCTTGGACAAGGATGAGGACATTTAAGGACAAGGAGAGGGTCTAGAAGGAGACCTGCTACCAAGAAGATTTCGAGAGAGAGGAAGTCATTTGCTGACTAATCGATCCTAAGGCGCTCGGCCAGGCGGCTGAAGCGGCGGCGCTCGTCGACGTTGCGCACCGCCTGCATCAAGGCGCTTCGCGTGCCGACCACCACGCATACCCGCTCGGCGCGCGTAATCGCCGTGTAGAGCAGGTTGCGCCGCAGCATCAGGTAGTGGCTCGGATGGAGCGGGATGACGACCGCAGGATACTGGCTGCCCTGGCTCTTGTGCACGGAGATGGCGTACGCCAGCGCCAGTTCGTCAAGCTCGGCGAGATCGTATTCGGCGTGGTTGTCCTCGAAGGCGACCCCGACGCGGCCGCGCTCGGGATCGACCGCCACGGTGCGTCCGATTTCGCCATTGAAGACCAGCTTGTCGTAGTTGTTGCGCAACTGAATCACGCGATCGCCCACCCGCAGTGCCCGATCGCCGGCGCGAATTTCGCGGCCGCCCGGGTTGAGCAGACCTTGCAGCTCATGATTGAGCGCATGGGCGCCGAGCGGCCCGCGGTTCATCGGCGCCAGCACCTGGATTTCGCGCGGGTCGCGCAGCTCGAAGCGATCGCCGAGCAGCCGATGCTGCACGAGCTGCTTGATGGTCGCGACGATGTCCTCCGGCGCGCCGCGCTCGAAGAAAAAGAAATCACCCTCGGGATCGTTGGCGGTCTCAGGCATTTCGCCGCGGTTTAGGCGATGAGCGTTGGCGACGATCAGACTTGCCCGCGCCTGGCGATAAATCTGCTTCAGCTCGACCACCGGCACCAATCCCGAAGCGATCACGTCCTTGAGCACGCTCCCGGGTCCGACCGACGGCAACTGGTCGCGATCGCCAACCAGCAGCAGCGAGCAATCGGGCGGAAGCGCCGCGAGCAGGCTCGACGCCAGCTCGAGATCCATCATCGAGGCCTCATCGATAACCAGCCAGGTGGTGCGCAACGGAAAAGCTTCGCCGCGGATGAAACCGCTGGTTTCGGGCGAGTATTCGAGCAAGCGATGGATAGTCTTGGCTTCGCGGCCGCAAGTCTCTGCAAGCCGTCGCGCGGCGCGTCCCGTGGGCGCGGCGAGCGTCGCCTTGACGCCGGCGCTGGAAAGCGCCGCGAGCAGTGATCGGAGGAGCGTGGTCTTGCCGGTGCCGGGGCCGCCAGTAATCACCGTGACCTTGCTCTTGAGGGCACATCGCAGCGCCGAGCGTTGCTCGGCCGAAAGCTCGACGCCGCCGGCGCTCCCCGCCGCTTCCATCGCACGCTCGACCACCGCACGGCCCATCGGACGCCCCTGTGTGAGGCGTCGCAGGCGTTCGGCCACTGCCTTCTCGGCGTCGTGCAAGCGCCGCAGATAGATGGCGCGATTACCGTCGCCGCCGAGATCCTCGGTCATCAGTTCGCCGGTCTCGACCAGTTCCTCGACCGCCTGCGCCGCGAGCTGCGGATCCATCTCGAGTCCCGTGCCGAACTGATGCTCGAGATAGCCGAAGGGCGCGAACACGTGCCCTTCCTCGGCCATCCGTTCGAGCAGAAAGACCACTGCGGCGCGCGCGCGCTGGATCGAGTTTTTGGGGATACCAAGCTTCTCGGCCACTAAGTCGGCGGTGCGAAATCCGATACCGGCGATCGTGCGTGCGAGGACGTAAGGATCGCGGCGCACCGTCTCGAGCGATTCGCGCCCGTACATCTTGTGGATGCGCCGGGCATGGCCGGCAGCGATTCCGTTGCCGCGCAGAAAAACCGTGAGTTCGCGGAGTCCCGAGGAGTCGCGCCAAGCAGTGATGATTCGCGCGATTACCACCTTGCCCAAGCCGCTCACTTCACTCAGGCGCTCGGGCGTCTCGTCGAGCACAGCCGGCAGCGTCTCGCCGAAATGCTCGGCTATCCGACGCGCGAGAGCCGGGCCGACGCCTTTTATCTCGCCGGCCAGATAGCGCTCGAGCGCGGCTACGGAAGCCGGCCGAACAGTCTCGAAATCCTCGACCCGGAACTGTTCTCCGTACTTGGGATGACGCTCGAAGCGCCCGCGGAGGCGCAAACCCGCGCCCACGTCGAGCCCGGCCAGGCTGCCGACCACAGTGACGCGCCGGCGCAAGTCTTCGTCGCTGCGCTCGAGCACCGCGACCGCATAGCCGCTCTGCTCGTTGACGTAGAGCAGTTGGTCCAAAGTGCCCTCGATCAGAAGTTCGATTTGCTCGGCCGTTTCGGTCACTTACCCACCCATTTTGGCGAGCGCGACGCGCTCGGCCCTTGGCAGCCAAAGATTACTCGCCGTGTCGCGCGCGTCCAGCCAGCGGCAGCGCGGCTATCAAGAGTCGCTGCTGAATCAATGCGCGCAGTAACAGGTCCGGCTCGGATCATGACTCGCGTAACACGCGGTTGGCAGCGACGTATAAATTGATGCGCGGGCATCGCCATTCGCGATCTGTCGCGTAGCTTTCCCGTTTCGCGTCCGATTCGCGTTTCGCAAAGGTTCGCATGCAGCCTCCCGCCTGCGCAAAACTGCGCGGCGCTCAAAATCCCGCCGATAATCACGATTACTTCCACCTATTGGTCGTGCCAGGTCGATGGCACGCTCAATGCTCTAAGCATGAGCAAGCGTTAGAGGGAGAACGGAATCGTGATAATCGGGACTTTGATTCAGATGGCTACTTTGGGTTTGATTCTGGTCGGCGCGGCGGTCGTGTTGTTCGGATCGATGTTCAATCCGCGTCAGGCCGATCCGATGGGAATGTTCGGGCTGCCGTCAGTGTGCGCGATCGCATGCCGTCCGGAGAGCGGGAAAAATGGGACAGTCCGCTCGAGGGCACTAGTTCAGCGTTCTGCGGATCGCGAGGCGGCGTAGGTAAATCAGGATTCACGAAAGTGTCGGCGCGGGGTTTCATAAACGGGAGGCGATGAGATGATTAATTCAGTTCCAGTCCTTCTACTCGGTATTGTGATCATGTCTGTTATCGGCTCAGTGCTAGGTTATCTGCTCGAGCCCGGACGCTTCGCGAAGCGGGACGCCGCAGTGGCAGCGGATCTGTCCGGCGCGCAGCCCCAGGTGCAGACCGGCAATAATTCACCCCGCCTGGCCGCGTAACGAAGACAACCTTGAAAAGGCGGTGGGGTAGCCACCGCCATAGGCCGCTACCTCGAATCGTCGGTTTTTCTGGAAGCACCGGCGCCGGTCGAAATGGTTAGAGTAGATCGCCGGCGTCGGTGCTGATTTCTTCGGGCGGCCGCACCGCGTGAAAAAATAAATAATACAGCGCCGCGTTCAGCGCCTGGAGCAGCGCGGCCAGTTCCAACGGTAACTCCAGCGCCACCTGCTGCATCAGGTGCCCCGCCAGGTAAGGGCTTATCGACGAGCCCACCTGAGCGGGGAAGCTGGCCATCCCAGCGGCGGCGGAGCGCTCGGCCGGCGGGATCACTCCCATCAGGAATGACTGGCGCACCGGAATAGAGAGCGTGTTGAAGATCATTCGCGCGCCATACAACAGGCCGGCCAGCCAGAAGCTCGGCATCACCACCATCACTCCGAGCAGGATGGAGGCGATCGCACGACACACGACGACCGCATTAACCGAACCGAATCGCGCAGCCATCCGTCCGGCCAGCAGATAAGGCGCCGCGGCAATCAGGTTGAGCACGAAGTACAGCCTGCCGATCTGGGCCGCATCGACGCCATAACTCCGATAGAACCAGTAAACCAGCAGCGGTCCAAGCATCCCGATCGCAAGCCCATTGGTCGCGGCGGTGACCATGAAACGCGAGACCAACCGCCACGACGCTGGCGAGAGCCCGAGCACCAGCCTCTCGGAACGACGAGAGGCCTGCGGAATGCCCCTGGCGTCCGGCTGATAAGTCCCGGCGTGAGGCCGTTCGCGCACCGGTATCACCACCGCTACCATAGCGAGTCCGATGATGGCGGTCAGGATGAACAGCGCCCGGTAGCCCTCGATGATCGGCAACCCGAGAGCCTGTTGCATCAGCCGCGGCGCCCACGCGAGCAGCGATCCGGCCGCGCCACCGAGCACCGCAACGAAGGACAGCGCGCCGAAAACCGTAGTGCGATCGAAGTCGGATACCTGTTCGGCGATGAGTGGTTGCTCCGCCGGATAGTACGGGCCAAACGCACCGGCGCTTCCGGCCCCGCCGCCGCGACCGATCGTGCCCAGCGCGGCGGCTACCGTCAACACGACGAAGCTGCGCGCGAAGGCAAACACGACGCCGCCCGCCGCAGTCATCAGTGAGATAACGATCAGCATCGCCTTGCGCCCGAAGCGGTCCGACATGATCCCGGTGAGCGCGGCCATCACAGCACTGGCTATCGCCACTATCGCGAACATCGCGCCGATGTGCGTCGCATCATAGCCAAGTGCCGCAAGATAAAGCGGCACCACGATCACCAGGTAGGCTTGCGTGGCGCTGCGCAGCCCGCGTCCGGTAAACAGGCATACCAGGTTGCGGTTGAGCCATCGCGGTCGCCACGGCGGTCGCTCGGGCTGCGGGAGTCCATCGTGTCGGATGGAGCGAAATCCGGTTTCAGCCACTAATCGGACTCGGCACGCAACTCATGGTCTAAGAGTTCACCCGCGCAAACCCGCCGCGCAAGCGCGCAGCCGAAAACGTAGCGCCGCCGCGATGGCGGTTTTTATTTTCAATCGCACTCCCCGAGTCTTAGGATATGGACGAATCACGCTCGAACTGATCGTGAGGTGCCGGGACGGATCGGTTCCGGCGCGGGAGGTGACGTATGACGCGCGCACCGCACAATCCGCCGTTTCGCGCCGACCACGTCGGTAGCTTTCTGCGGCCGCCGCATCTGCTGAACGCGCGCGCCGATCGCGAAATGGGCAAAATCTCGGCCGCGGAACTCCAAGCGATCGAGGACGACGCGATTCGCGACGTCGTCAAATTTCAGGAAAGCCTCGGGCTCCAGTCTATAACCGACGGCGAGTACCGGCGCGCGGTCTTTTACATGGGCTTCTACGGCGGCTTGGGCGGGGTCGCGGCGACTTACGACACTTCGGGCCAGGAGTGGGCCTTCGTCGATCGCCACGGCCACAAGCTGCCGCTGATAATTCCAACCGTCGGCGCGCGGCTCAAGTGGAAAGCGCCGATACATGCGGCTGAGTTCAGGTTTCTTCGCTCGCTCACCTCGCGCACACCCAAGATGACCATCCCCTCGCCCACCATCCTGCATCTCCGTGCCGGCCGCGAGCACATCAGCCGCGAGGCTTATCCCGACCTCGATCTTTTCTGGGAGGATATCGTCGACGCCTTTCGCAAGGAGCTCGCCTCCCTTTTCGAGGCCGGATGCCCTTACGTGCAGATCGACGAGACCACCCTCGCCTCGTTGAGCGACGCGTCGAGTTGGCCCTATCTAAAGCGCCGCGGCGACGACGGCCGCAAGCTGCTGCTCCAAACCTACCCCGAGATCATGAATGCCGCGTTCGCCGGACGCCCGACCGGGATGCATCTCGCGATGCACATCTGTCGGGGCAACAACCAGAGCCACTGGAGCGCCGAGGGCGGCTACGACCTGGTCGCCGATACCCTATTCAACAAAATCAACGTCGATTCCTATTTTCTCGAATATGACACGCCGCGCGCCGGCACTTTCGAGCCGCTGCGCCTGGTTCCCAAACATAAGACGGTGGTGCTGGGACTGGTCACATCCAAGTCGCCCGAACTCGAACCCAAAGAGCTGCTCGCGATGCGTATCGAGGAGGCCGCGAAATACATCGATCTCGACCAGCTCTCGATTAGCCCGCAATGCGGCTTCGCCAGCACCGCGCCGGGCAACAAGGTCACCGTCGAGGACGAGGCAGCGAAAATCCGGCTGTGCGTCGAGGTCGCGCGCGATGTGTGGGGCTAACCGGCGCGCCGCTCCCGAGGGGCCCTCTTATTGCTGTGCAGAAGGCCAGCCTTCCTGTGTGTCTCCCGCGCGCCACTTTGCTAAGCTCCGGGCCGAGTGTCTTCCGCAGCGAGGTGTATGTGATGACCCGCGAGTACAACGTCATCGACGCGGACGGCCATATTCTGGAGCCGCCCGATTTGTGGGAACGGTATATCGAACCCAAATACCGCGACCAATGCCCCAAGCTGATAATCGACGGCGAAGGCAACGAGAGCTTCTTCGTCGATGAAAACTTCGACTTCGGCCTGCGCCGGCGCGGCAAGGAGCCGGCGACGCTCGGCCTGCTCGGTTCGATCGGCTCGCGCGATGGCGAGGTGGACACCTGCACGCCATACCTAGAAGGGCGCAAGGGTGGTTTCGACCCGCACGCACGCATCGTCGACATGGATCGCGAAGGCATCGACGCGGTGTTCCTCTACCCCAGCCTCGGCCTGTTCCTGGGCGGGATGAAGGACCCGGACGCTGCGGCCGCAGCCTGCCGTGCATACAATCGATGGCTCGCGGATTACTGTAGGCCGTATCCTGAACGGCTGTTCGGCGCGGCGATGCTGCCGATGCAATCCTCGGTCGAGCAGATCATGGATGAGGTGGGTTTCGCCCGGCGCCAATTGGGCTTTCGCACCGGCTTCGTGCGGCCCAATCCGTACAACGACCGCCCGCTCCACGACCGCGCCTACTATCCACTGTGGGAGGTGGCGCAGCAACTCGACTTCGCCATCGGCATTCACGGCGGCGCTGAGAGCGGCCAGGAGACGCTTGCGATGGATCGCTTCAAACGCGGCGGCGCGGTGCGCCACGCGGTCGCGCATACGTTTGAGATGATGGCGGCGTCGACCAGCATGATCATGTGCGGGGTGTGCGACAAGTTCCCACGCCTGCGCGTTGCGTTTCTGGAATCGGGCGGCGGCTGGATGGCCGGATGGCTCGATCGGATGGACCGGCATTTCGACGATAAGGGGATGAACGACACGGGGCTCTCGATGCGGCCGAGCGAGATCTATCGCCGCCAGTGTTTCGTCTCGTTCGAGCCGGTCGAAGGCAGCCTCAAGGTGCTCGCCGACTATTTCGGCGCCGACACTATCCTGTGGGCAACTGACTATCCGCATCTCGACGGCTTCTGGGGCGCGGCCAAGATGATCAAGAAGATGGGGATGCCGCCGGCGACCGAAGCCGCGGTACTAGCGGGCGGCGCGAAACGCCTTTATAACCTTCACTAACGAAGCGTGGGAGGGGACAGCGATGATTCGTCCGGATCGTATCGGCCATATCGTACTCAAGGTGCGCAGCCTCGAGCGCTCGCGGCCTTTCTACACTGAAGTCCTGGGGCTCGAAGTGATGAAGGAACTGCCGCAGGTAAAGATGCTGTTCCTGGCGAGCAATCGCCGCGACCATCACGAGATCGCGCTGGCCGAAGTCGGCGAGCAGGCCGGCGCGCCCAAGCCGGGCGACGTGGGGCTCGCGCATTGCGCCTTCCGCCTGAAGAACATGGAGGACTTGCGCGACGCGTATCGCGAATTCAAGGAGCGCGGAGTGCCGATCAGCTTTACCGTCAATCACGGTGTAACGCGGAGCATCTACTTTCTCGACCCCGACGGCAATCAGCTCGAGGTGTACGTGGACAATTCGCCCGAGGAAATAGCGCAGATGAGAGATCCGTACTTCGGACTCGACAAGCTCGACTTCGCGCCCGAAGAGCCAAGCTTGCGCGATTATTTCGCGCCCTTCGCACGCGCCGAAAAGGCGCACTAGGCGGCGTCGGAAGAGCAGATGGGAATCCGCAACGGCAAGGAATTCGTCGAGAGCCTGCGCGACGGGCGCACCATCTATGTCGGCGGTGAGCGGGTCAAGGACGTAACCGCCCATCCGCCGTTCCAAGGTATCGTCGCGACGCTCGCGTCGCTCTACGACTTTCAGCACGAGCACCCTGAGGAACTGACCTTTCGCTCGCCCACCAGCGGCGATCGGGTAGCGGCGAGTTTCCTGATGGCCGGATCGGTCGAACAGGTGGAGTGGCGCATTCGGGCCGAGCAAACGCGCGCCGATTTCACCTACGGTCTGATGGGGCGGATGCCGGATTTCTGCAACGCATTGCTGACCGATCTCGCAAGCGGCGTCGCCGACTTGGGCGTGCGCGACCCGCGATTCGCCGAGAACATGCGGCGCTACCACGAGGAATGCCGTGAGCGCGACTGGTGCCTGACGCATACGCTCCTTGATCCGCAGGTGGACCGTTCGCGCGGACCCGCCGAGCAGTCCGATCCCTTCCTGGTGCTGCGCGTGGTGCGGGAAACTTCCGCCGGCGTGGTTGTGCGCGGGGCCAAGATGCTCTCGACGCTGGCGCCGTTCGCCAACGAGCTATGGGTCGGCCCGTTCTATCCGCGCCGCGAAGGCGAAGAGGACTACACGCTTTGCTTCGCGATCCCGTGCGATATGCAGGGGTTGAAGTTCGTCTGCCGCGAGCCCTACGACGCCGGACGCAGTGACTTCGACCGCCCGCTCAGCTCGCACTATGACGAAGAAGACGCGCTCGCGGTCTTCGACGACGTGACGGTGCCGTGGGAGCGGATGTTCATCTACCGCGACATCGCGATCTTCAACAGCATCCTGGTGCGCCGGCCAGGTTACGCGCAGCTTCAGGGATGCATCCGCGGCCTGGCGAAACTGAAGCTGCTGGCGGGACTCGCTTGCCACATCGCCGAGGCCATCGGCCGCACCGAGGCGGTTCACGTGCAGGCGCAGTTGGGCGAGCTTATCGCCAACGTCGAGCTGGTAGGCGGATTGGTGCGTGCGGCGGCGGCGGAGGTTGCCGCGGCCAGTCGCGATAAGTTGGCGCATCGAGCGGTCGCGGCGACGCTATGGGTGCTGATCCCGCAATGCCAGGTGCGTGCAATCCAGGTGATTCGCGAGTTGAGCGGCAGCGGGCTCATCATGACGCCCAGCGAAAAAGATTTCGCCAATCCCGAGATCGCGGGCTACCTGGAAAAATATCTGCGCGGCAAGGACTCCTCGGCGCGCGACCGCGTGCAGCTCTTCAAACTAGCGTGGGACATGATCGGCGAGCAGTTCGGCAGCCGCCAGTTGCAATACGAATGGTTCTACGCGGGCGACCCGTACTTCACGCGCCAGCGGTTTTACCGCTCGCCGATGGCTAAGGAATACAAGAACATCGTCACGCGTCTGCTGAATGGCCGCAAATAGTCGCGTGCAAAGCGGCGAGCGGTTTCTTGTAGATGCTACCGCTTGTGGCCGTTGGAACGGCTGGCGGCAGCGGGCCAGAACCGAGCGTCCCGCACGCGGTCGACTGACCAGGGACACGCCTCTGGCAAAAGCCTGCTCCACTGTCGCTTGTCGAGTCCCATTTCCGCGCCGGTCGTGCGCCGCGCGCGGCGGTACGCGCGCTCGGTAAGCCCGGCAAGTTTGCCGGCCAGGCTCGGGGAGACTTCCAGGCATTCCTCGATTGCGTCGCGGGCATTGTCGATCGAGGCTTCCCAGCTCCCGCTTCTTTCGTCGGGCTGGTAGGCCCATTTCAGAAGATGCATGAGCAGGCGTTCTAGCTGGCTTCCGAGGCCGCGTTCCTCGCTCCGCGCCATTGCCTCGAGTTCCTCGGCCAGATTCCGCCAATCCAAAAAAGCGGGCTGGTGTTCGCGCAGTATCTTGGATTGCTGGCGCAGCCAATCGTAGTAGTCGCGTTCCGCCTCGTGCGTCTCACGTGCCGCTTGCGCCTTCATGACTTCTGCAGAGTATCACGGCCAGCGCGGGAGTTCACTTGCGTTCGAGCGCGGCGCGCGCGGCGCTGCTCCCAGCGAGCCGTCCGAACACCGAGCCCGACATCAGACCGGTGCCACCCGGATAGTTGAAGTAAAAAAGTCCGCCGACCAGCTCGCCTGCCGCCGCGAGCCCGCCGATCGGATCGCCGTCGTTGTTGATCACGCGCGCCTCCTGATCGACGCGCAGGCCGCCGAACGTGAACGTCACTCCGCAGGTCACCGCGTAGGCTTCGAACGGCGGCGTGTCAATCATATTGGCCCAGTTGGTCTTGTCGACCGCGAGGCCGCGCGTCCGCCGTCCGTCCTTGATATTCGGATTGAATTCGACGCCCGTCTCGACGGCGGCGTTGTAGGTTCTCACCTCGTCGAGGAAGGCCGCCGCGTCGACGTCTTCGAGCTTGCCCGCCAGCGCCTCCAGCGTGTTGGCGCTGACCCTGGTCACGCGCTTGATCCGGTATTCGTCGCGCAACAGATGTGTCACCTTCTGATCGAAGACCTGCCAGGCGAACTGACCCGGCTGCTCGAGAATCACGCGGCCATACTTGGCGTAGGTGTAGTTTCGGAAGTCGGCACCCTCATCGACGAAGCGCCGGCCGCGCCCGTTGACCATAATTCCGAATGGGTAGCTGTGCTTCTGAAAACCGTCGCCGACGCTCAAGTCGCCGAACTCCGGCGCGTTACGGTCCCATCCCACGGCATGGCATCCTGACCAGTTGCCGTAGGGCATCGCGCCGATCTCGAGCGCCATCCGGATTCCGTCACCGGTGTTAAAACGCGTGCCGCGCACCTTGGCCAGATCCCATCCGGTCCCTAGGTAGCGCGCGCGCCACTCGGCGTTGGCCTCGAAGCCGCCCGCGGCGAGCACCACGGCCTTCGCTGGGACGATCATCGTGTGTCCCTCGCGCCGGATCGCGACGCCGCTCACGCCGTGGTCGTCCTGCTCGAGTTCGAGCGCGCGGCTGCGATACCAAACCTCGATTCCGTGATGCGCCGCGGCCGCATGTAGCGCGTCGACGAGTCCCGGCCCGCCGCCCCACGCCTCGACCGTGAGACCGCCCCAGAACTTGAAACGTCCACCTACGTTGAACGCCTGCCGACCGTAGATTGGCTGAAAGCGCACGCCCTTGGTGCGCATCCACATCAAGGTCTCGAAGCTGCGGCGCACCAGCAGTTCTGCCAGTTCCGGACTGGTGCGGTACTGAGTCACGCGTGCAAGATCATCGAAGAACTGATCTTCGGTATACGCGCCGAAGTCGGTGCGCGCCTTGTCCTCGTCGGTGAGGTCGGGCATCAGCTGCGCGAGGTCGTCGACGCCGTTATAGGCGACGCGCATCGCGCCCGCGGTGAAGCGACTGTTGCCGCCGCGCTCGGCCTCGGGCGCGCATTCGAGCACCAGTACGCTCACGCCCGATTCGCGCGCGGCGAGCGCCGCGCACAAGGCGGCGTTGCCCGCGCCGACCACGACTACGTCATAGGAGGAAGACATCGCGGCTCCCCATCGATCAAAGATAGATCAAAAAACAGATCAAGAATGGCGCGAGTATAGCGCGATCGGAGTGTGACGACTGCCCTCAGCACTAACGACGGCCGCGCACGTCTGGCGGGACGACGCTCGCCGCGACTGACGCATCCAGGCTTTCGTAGTCGCGATAACCAATCGTCTCGTACAACTCCGCTCGCGTCTGCATTCGCTCGAGCATCGCTTCGGCCGTGCCTTTCGATCTAAGCTCCGCGTACAACTCGCCCATCGCCTTTGCCGCGACCCGCAACGACGAGACGGGCCAGATGACCATCTTGAAACCGAACTCTTCGAACTGCCGCGCCGTGAAGTACGGCGTGCGGCCGAATTCAGTCATGTTGGCGAGCAGCGGCGCATCAATCTCGCGGGCGAAGCGCCGAAACATCTCCGCGTCGGTCAGCGCTTCGGGAAAAATTGCGTCTGCGCCGGCCTCGAGGTAAAGCCGCGCGCGCTTGAGCGTCGCGTCGATTCCCTCAGAGGCCGCGGCGTCTGTGCGTGCGATTATGCGGAGGTGCCGGCGCGCGCGGCGCGCCGCCGCGATCCGCGCCGCCGCGTCTTCGGGCGTCGGCCAGCAGCTTGTCATTTAGATGGCCACACTTCTTGGGCAGCAGCTGATCTTCGATCTGGATCGCCGCCGCGCCAGCGTCCTCGAGTTCGCGCACCACGCGCATCACGTTGAGAATGCCGCCGTAGCCCGTGTCGGCATCGACGACCAGCGGCAATCCTGCGGCGCGGCAGATCGTCCGCGAGAACATCGTCAATTCCTCGACCGTCATGACGCCGAGGTCGGCGAGGCCCATGCTCGCGCTAAGAGCCGCGCCCGAGAGATAGAGCGCCTCGAAGCCCGCCCGCCGCGCGAGCATCGCGGCGAGTCCGTTATGCACGCCGGGAATCGCCAAAATGCCCGGTCGGTCCCACAGGTTCGCCAGCCGCTCGCCGGCTGGCGCCGCACTATCTGGTTGCGTAAGCCACGTCATTCGAGTGCCCTCCTGTGCCGCCTCGCGCCGGCGCGCTCCAGGCGCATTATAGCTGCCCGGTTGGATCCGTGACCTCTTCCGAACTCTCTCCTTAGACAAGGAGCCGATAAACAGAAAAATCGCCTCGCGTTGATCCTTCACTTCGGCAACCCTCGTTCAGGATGACAAAAAAAGCCTGGCCTTTTGTCATCCTGAGTGTCAGCGAAGGATCTCCGCGAAGCGCTTTCTGTTTCGCCAAGCGCTTCTTCTGTTTATCGACTCCTTAGACAAGGTCAAGGAGAGGGAATAAAACGGCGGGTATGGCGGACTACGACGTTATCGTTATCGGAGCGGGCAACGCGGCGCTTGCCGCCAGTGTCTCGGCACGCAGCGCGGGCGCGGAGCGCGTGCTGGTGCTGGAGAAGGCGCCCGAGCAGGATCGCGGCGGCAACACCCATTTCAGCGGCGGCCTCTTCCGCTTCGCTTTCAACCGACCCGACGATCTGCTGAGCCTGGTGCCCAAGGCGCGGGAGGTCCCGGGCTTCATGGAGGGAATCGAAGCCTATCCCGCCGACGCCTTTCGCGAGGACCTTGCGCGCGTGACCGACGGGCGCACCGACCCGGAGCTCTCGCAAATCCTGATCGCAAATTCGTACGAGACGGTGTGCTGGATGGCCGGCCAGGGGATGGCCTTCGAGCTCGCACTGTCGCTGAGCGGCGTTCGCGTCGGCAGCGTGATCAAATGGCCCAAGGGCGCGATCGTGCGCGCCGCGCACGAGGGCGTAGGACTTTCGCGGATGTGGTTCAATATCGCGCGCCGCGCAGGCGTTGAAATCCACTACGGCTCGCCGGCGCAACGCCTGGTGCAGGATCGCAAGGGGCGCGTTTGCGGCGTGCTGATGCGCGACGCCGAGGGGATTCGTGAGATCAGCGCGGGCGCCGTGGTGCTCGGATGCGGCGGCTTCGAGGCCAACATGGCGTGGCGCGCGCAGTACCTCGGCCGCCCATGGGATCACGCGCGCGTGCGCGGCACCCGGCATAACCAGGGCGACGGGCTGCGCATGGCGATGGAGATCGGCGCGATGCCGTGGGGGCAATGGAGCGGATGTCATGCAACGCCGATCGACGCTGAGGCTCCACCCTATGGCGATCGCGAGCTTACCGACAAGACTAATCGCCTCTCCTATGTCTACGGCGTGATGCTTAACAAGGTGGGCCTGCGTTTTGTAGATGAAGGCGAGGATCAAAACCTTTACACCTACGCCAAGTTCGGCGGGACGATCCTCAACCAACCGGGCACCGTCGCCTGGCAAATCTTTGACAGCAAAACGCTCGCTCTGCTCGAGCCGCGCTACTCGACCGGCCGGCCGCAGGTGGCCGATACGCTCGACGGCCTGGTCGCCGCGCTCGCACTCGATCGCACCGCCGCGACGCGCACGCTAATCGAATACAATGCCGCTGCCGGGCACGGTTCATTCAATCCGGGCGTGCGCGACGGGATGCATACGGAGGGCTTGGCGCTCGCGAAATCGAACTGGGCGCAAAGGCTCGACACGCCTCCCTACTACGCCTACCCGGTGACCGGCGGGATCACGTTCTCATTCGGCGGCGTGAAGGTCAGCGATCAGGCGCAGGTTATCGGCACCGACTGGGATCCAATTCCGGGGCTGTTCGCGTGCGGCGAGATGGTCGGCGGCCTGTTCCATAACAATTACCCCGGCGGGTCGGGACTGATGTCGGGCGCGGTCTTCGGCCGGATTGCCGGGCGCAGCGCGAGCGCCGCGGCCCGCGTCACTTCGTAGCGAAATAGTGCTGCCGTGAATCAACTCAGGATACGCGCGGTCTTCATGCGCGGCGGCACCAGCAAGGCCGTGATGTTTCGCGCGGCCGATTTGCCCGCGGAGCGCGAGCTATGGGGGCCGATCTTTCTCGGCGCGATCGGCAGCCCCGACCCCAACGGACGCCAGCTCGACGGCATGGGCGGCGGAATTTCATCGCTCTCGAAGATTTGCGTGATTGGGCCCTCGACTCACACGGGCGCCGACGTCGATTACACCTTCGCGCAAGTCTCGGTGAAAGGCCCGGCGGTCGACTACAGCGGCAACTGCGGCAACATGTCGTCCGCCGTCGGTCCGTTCGCGGTCGACGAGGGGCTGGTCAGCGTAGCAGGTGCGGCCGAAGAGGCCACGGTACGAATCCACAACACCAATACCTGCAAACTGATCGTCGCACACTTTCCACTCCATGCTGGCCGCGCGGCTGTCGATGGCGATTTCAGACTTCCCGGCGTCGCCGGCAGCGGAGCGCCGATTCGCCTGGATTTCCTCGAGCCCGGTGGCGCCGGTACCGGAAAGTTGCTGCCGACCGAAAGTCCGATGGACACCCTCGATATCAACGGCACGCGCAGAATTGAGGTCTCGATGGTGGATGCGGCGAATCCGTGCGTGTTCGTTTCCGCCGAAGCGCTCGGCGCAAGTGGAATCGAAATGCCTGAGGAGCTGGAAGCCAACTGCGAGTTGTTGCGGCGTCTCGAGGCCATCAGGATTGCCGCGAGCCTCCGGATGGGTATCGCGAAGACCGCCGAAGCCGCCGCGCGCATCCCAAGCATACCGAAGGTCGCGATGGTCGCCCCGGCGTGCGACGCGAGAACGCTTGCGGGTGAGACGCTGGCCGCGGAGGACGCCGACATAACCGTGCGCATGATCTCGATCGGGCAGCCCCATCGCGCCGTGCCGCTGACCGGCGCAATGTGTCTTGCGGTCGCGTCGCGAATCGAAGGCACTATTGTGAACCGACTCACGCGCCGAAGCGCCTCACCCGATGACGCTGTGCGAATCGCTCAGCCCTCTGGCGTGACAGTGGTCGGCGCCACGGTCAGACGCGAGAGTGACGGCGAAAGTCATCGATGGGTTGCCGAAAGCACCACCGTGTACCGCAGTGCGCGCCGCCTGATGGAAGGATGGGTATTCGTGCGCGCCTCGGTACTGCCCAAAGATCTGCAAATCGCGCTCGCTGACCGCTCGAAATAATCGGGCAACGACGGACGATTAACCAGGTGAGCGACGACACCACTGCGGAAGCACGAACCTACTCCGCGCACGAGGTCCTGCGCGACGGCGCCTCGACTTACATCCGCGCCATTCGCGCCGACGACAAGGATCGCCTGCTCGATCAGTTCCGCCACATGAGCCAGGACTCGATCTACCATCGCTTCTTCGGTCTGAAGCGTTCGTTGACCGATCAGGACCTCGTCCGCTTCACCGAAATCGATTTCGCGAACCATGTCGCCCTGGTGGCGACGTTGCGCACGGACGGCGACGAACGCTTTATCGGCGTCGGCCGCTACGTCACCACGGGACCGGGGCGCGCCGAAGTCGCTTTGGCCGTACTCGACGAGCATCAGGGCCGCGGCGTCGGCACGCTTCTGCTCGACCATCTCGGACGCGTCGCGCGCGCGGCAGAAATCACCGAGTTTCAGGCTGACGTGTTGGGCGACAACAACCGGATGCTCGAGGTCCTCGCCAAGAGCGGCTTCCGCGTGAAGCGTTCGACCGATGCGGGCGTCGTACATCTGAGCTTCCCGACCGGAGAGACCGAGGCGTCGCGGCAGGCGAGCGACCTGCGCAACTGGACCGCGGCCGCCGAGAGCATCCGCAAACTGCTCCACCCGCGCTCGGTGGCGGTGATTGGCGCGTCGCGCTCGCACGAGAAGCTCGGCGGCATGCTGGTCGCCAATCTGATGCGCGCCGGATTCAACGGGCCGGTGTACCCGGTGAACCCCGCGGCCGCCGAGGTGATGGGCCTGCGATGCTACCCGAGCGTGGCGGCGATTGGCGCGCCGGTCGACCTCGCCCTAATCGCAGTGCCCGCCGAACTGGTGCATGGCGCGATCGAAGACTGCGCCCGCGCCCATGTGCATGGCGTGGTGGTGATCACGGCGGGCTTCGCCGAGGTCTCGCCCGCCGGCCGCGCGGAGG
>CAVQVD010000008.1:0-177500 GCA_963717045.1 uncultured delta proteobacterium
CATGATCGCGAAAAGTGGGCTTCCGGTTTTCGGAAAAGATCATGCGCGATGAAAAATCTGGGCCTTAATCCGGTTCAATTAAATCGAATTAAGGCGCAGCGGGCTCGTTACTGCGAGCGCGCGTTGTTCAGCAGCGGGATATCGCTCGCCGCCTTCGGCTCCGGCAGCGATTGCAGATAGGCGTAGATGTCGTCGAGTTCCTCGTCGCGAAGACCGCCGGCCGGTACGGCGGCATGGCGCCGTTGGTCGTGCGCACGAAGGAGATGAACGCATCGAGCGGCAATTGCCGTGCGCGCGATGACCCTGCCGTTGCTGGTCGCGACCGAACCCTGGCCGTCAAAGTCGTGGCATTGCCAGCAGCCGTGCTGGATGAAGGCGGTCTTGCCCTTCTCGGCATGCGGCCGCGCCGCGATGCCGTGCCGCCGCAAAACCTGCCGCCGGCGCAGCCGCTAGCGCCAGCCAGCCGGCGCCACGAACACGAACGAAAACGCATGGAACACCCTCCTCAGCGCGGCTGCGTCATGACATTGACCAGCGCCGGCTGGCCGGATTTGACCACGGCGACCGCTTCCTTGATCGCCGGACCGAGATCGGCCGGGTCGATGATCGGGCCCTTCGCCCACCATCCCATCGATTTCGCGAGCTTATGATACTGGATGTCGGGATTCATGATGCTGGTGCCGATCGGCGCCGAGGTCATTGCCGATATTGGCGACGCGGTTGCGGAAGTTGGACAGCCGCTGCACGTGCATGACCTCCTGATGATAGCCGCGGTTGTTGTGCATGACCGCGAGCAGCGGGATTTTGTGCCGCGCCGCGGTCCACAGCACGCCCGGCGCATACATCAGGTCGCCGTCGGACTGGATCGAGACCGAGAAGCGGCCTTGGTCGCGGTTGCCGAGCGCGGCGCCGACCGAAGCCGGCGCGCCATAGCCGACGCCGTAGCCGCCCGAAGAGCCGAGCCACTGGTAGTGCTTCTCCATCGGCCACAGCCGGTTGGCCCAGTTGCTGGTGTTGCCGGAGGTCGAGACCAGCGACCAGTCGAGATCCTTGATCTGCGCATAGAGTCTCCATCACCAGCCGCGCCGTGTTGATCGGGCTCGCGTCCCAGGCGATGGCGGCCGCCTGCTTGGTGGCGTCGAGGCCCTTGGCATGGGCCTGGCGGATGCCGTCGCCGCGCTTGGCCATCGCATCCTTGCGATCGCTGCGAGATCGCCGACTTCACGGCTTCGATCAGCGACGGCAGCGTCGCCTCGGCGTCGCCCGGCATCGAAACGTCGATGCTCTGGAAGCGCTGGAAGTCCTGGTAGTTCGACTTGGTGAGCAGATCGACCGAACTGATGCTGATCAGCTTGGTGCCCGGCTTGATCTTGGTGACGTTGTGGCCGATGCCGTCATCGCCGTTGTCGACAAAGCCGTTCACCGTGTCCCAGTAGTCCGAGAGTTCCATGCCGATGACGACGTCGGCCTGCGCGATCACATTCGCCGGCCGGCTGAGATAATGGGTGTTCGGGAAATTCATCCGGTTGCCCTGGTCGACCACCGGCGCCTGCAGCAGTTCGGCGAGCTCGACCAGAAGCTCGACGCCATTCGGCGTGCGCGCCGCGCGATCGACCACGATGACGGGCCGTTCGGCATTGGCGAGAAGACGCGCGGCTTCCTTCACCGCGCCGGAATCGCCCTGCGGCGGCGCGCTCGGGAAGAATTTCGGGATATAGAGCTGTTCGCCGAAATCGCGGATCGGCTCGGTCTGCAGGCCGCCGTCAAGCGCCATCATCACCGGGCCATAGGGCGGCGTGGTCGCGATCTTGTACATGCGCACGAACGATTGCGCGAAATGCTGCGCCGAGACCGGAGTGTCGTCCCATTTGGTGTAGTCGCGCACGATCGCGTTGATGTCCTGCGCCGGAATGGAAGGTCGGCACGCCCGGCGCGACGGTGCGCGGCGTCGAGATCATTGCCGCCGACGATGAGCACCGGAACGCGGTCGCACCAGGCGTTATAGACCGCCATGGTGGCGTGCTGCAGGCCGACCATGCCGTGGACCAGCGTCATCAGCGGCTTGCCGGTCGCCTTGAAGTAGCCGTGGCACATGGCGACGCCGGATTCCTCGTGCATGCAGGTGAGGAATTCCGGCATCGTGTTCTTGCCGTAATTGATCAGCGACTCGTGCATGCCGCGATAGCTCGAAGCCGGATTGGCCGGCAGATATTTGATGTCGAGCGTCTTGATGACGTCGACCATGAAGTCGGAGCCGGGCGTGCCGTTGTCGCGCGCCGGCATCTGCGGCGTGCCGGTCTCGGCCGCGGCGACATGGGCATTCGGCGGCAGGCCGACGGCAACCGCTGCGGCTCCTGCGGCGCGGTTGCGGCGGCCTTGGCGGGGGCGACGGCGCCGGCTGCGCCCGCGACGGCCGCCGCGGCGAGGAATTTGCGGCGGTTGAGCTTCAGTGCTGGAATCTTTCTTCGGCATCTTCGTCTCCCCGATGGCGTTGCTGTCTTGGCTCGCGCCGCATGCGCGCAGCGGCCGCAGCAGCAGCGATTCGTCACGCTAGCACACCGGGCCGGCATCCTCATAGGCCGGCCTGCTACCGGCGTCATGGCCGTCCTGCAAGGCGAACGTCGCGGCCGGCCCGTCGATGGCTTGCGATCGCATCCGCGGCCGCCGAAACCGGCGATTAACGACATTTGCGTCAATGCATGTCGAAACCGTCATGGTTAAGCACGTTCTAACAATGATGCGCATTCCCGCCATGCGGGCGCAAGGCCCTGGCGATGATCGCAAGCCGCCGCAGCCGCGCCACCCGCGCAATCGCGCGCCGCCAGCTGCCCGGCGCACGCCGGCGAGGCCCGCGCCCCGCTCTGCTTCGTCATCGACACCGATGCGAGCATCCGCCATTTCCTGTCGCTCATTCTTCACGGCGCCGGCATCGATACCGAGGAATTCGCCGACGGCCAGGCGCTGCGTGCGGCGCTGGCGCAGCGCACGCCCGATCTCGTCTTCCTCAACATCGCGCTGGAATCCGCCGAAGCCATCGAATGCGTCGTCGCGCTCGGCGCGCGCGGCTATCGCGGCTACGTGCAGCTCATGAGCAGCCGCGGCTCGGCCGTGCTCGCGCACGTCAAGAGCATCGGCGAGCAGCAACGCCTGCAAATGCTGCCGGTGCTGAAAAAGCCGTTCGAGACCAGCGTCATCCTGAAAATTCTGCAGGACCTTAAGCTCGGCCACCCGCCGGCGGTCGCCGGCCGCATCGATCTCGACGAGGCCTTGCGCAACGACTGGATCGAGTTCTGGTACCAGCCGAAGATCGATCTGCGCAAAAAGCAGCTCGTCGGCGCCGAGGCCTTCGCGCGCGCGCGCCATCCGCAGCACGGCGTGCTGATGCCGAGCGCGTTCATGCCCGGCGCCAGCGAGGCGAGCCTGGTCACGCTGTCCGAGCAGGCCTTGGCGCAGGCGCTGCAAGCCGGACTCAACTTCGCCAAGCTCGGCGTCAATCTGCGGCATCGCGGTCAACATTCCGGTCAAAGCGCTGGTCAAGGTCGCCGTGGCCGACATCGTGCAGACCTATCGGCCGCAGTTCGAAAAGTGGCCGGGCCTGATCATCGACGTGACGGAAGAGCAGATCGTCACCGATCTCGCGCTGGCGGCCGACATCACCAAGAAACTCGCAGCCGCTCAACGTCAATCTCGCGATCGACGATTTCGGCCGCGGCTATTCCTCGCTGGTGCGGCTCAAGGAGCTGCCGTTCGCCGAGCTCAAGCTCGACCGCGTCTTCGTCACCGATTGCGGCACCGACAAAGTCAATGCGCCGCTGTGCAAGACCGTGATCGACCTCGCGCACAATTTCGGCAGCATCGCCGTGGCGATCGGCATCGAGAAGGCGTCCGACGCGCTGGCGTTGGTCAGCATGGGCTGCGATTACGGCCAGGGCTTCCTGCTCGGCCAGCCGATGCCGGAGGAGCGTTTCATCTCGCTGCTGCGCCAGCGCGCCGCGTCGCAAAAGCCGCAGTACCCCGACGCCGCGCGCAGGCCGGAAAAGCGGCCGGCCTGAAGCCGCGCGTCCGCGGCCGCTCTCAGTGCGTCCAGGCGCTCGCGCCGCGGGTAGGCGAAATTGTCGGAATAGGAGATGCGCTGCGCGCTTCGGCGGCTTGCTCTCGAACACCTGATAGGCGATGCCGTCGCGCTCGCAATACGCGATGGCCTCTTCCTTGGTGTCGAAGTACAGCCGCATTGCTGCTTCATGTCGCCGGTGCTGGTCCAGCCCATCAGCGGCTCGACCGTGCGCGGCTGCTCGGGCTCGTAATCGAGCACCCATTCCTTGGTCTTGGCGGTGCCCGACTGCATCGCGGTGCGTGCCGGTTTGTAGATGCGGGCGGTCATGGATCGTTCTCATCAGCTTAGATCGGCAGATCGCGTCAAAATCACCTCGGGAAACGCGATGAACCAAGGGGCAGCTGGTCGGGGCAGCAGGATTTGAACCTGCGACCTGCAGTACCCAAAACTGCCGCGCTACCAGGCTGCGCCATACCCCGCCGGTCGCGGCTCTGGATACATGTTTCGCGTTGCCAGCAAGCCAGCAAGCCGAGCCCACCGGGCCGCCGCCGTCAGCGGCCGTCTGGCCGAAGATCGAACCGGTGACCTGGTCGCCCGCCGCGATGCCGAGCTTGCGCGCGGTGCCGGCAATCACTTCAAGCACCGCCGCGCACCGGGCCGCCGGAGGGAATCAGTCGATCCGACATCGGCTTGGCATTTTCGGCGATGCGCACGATGTGTCCGTCGCCGCGCGATGAAGATCATGTCGAGCGAGATGTAGGTGTTGTGCATCCAGAACGCGACCGGCTGTCGTGCTTGAAGTCGAACAGCATGCCGTGGCCCTCCGGCATCCTTGCGGAACATCAGGCCGCGCTCGCGCTCCGCGTCGTTGGTCGCAAGTTCGACGGTAAACGGCATGGACGCCGAGTTGCTGACGATCTCGATCGTCGTCCTGCCGGCCGCCCGCGCCGGCGCGAGCGCGGCAAGCATGGCGCAAGCCGGCAACAAGCAGATCCCGCGGCAAGGTGCGGCAATCGCGCCGCGCATCGCGAGCAGAGGCGAGCCGCAGCGCCGCTAATGCGAGGCGGGTCCCAGCGAGCCGCTCTCGGGGCGAACTTCGGCCGCCATCATGCCCTTCGGGCCCGGACCGATAGCGCACCAGGACGAATTGGCCGGGGCGCAGTTCGGTCAAGCCGAACCGGCGCAGCGTTTCCATGTGGACGAAAATGTCCGGCGTCCCCTCCCCGCGCGTGAGGAAACCGAAGCCGCGAAGCCGATTGAACCATTTGACCTGTGCCCGTTCGAGACCACTCGTCGGCGCCACAGTAACATGGGTTCGCGGCGGTGGCATCTGCGCCGGATGGATCGCCGTCGATTCGTCCATGGAGAGGACGCGAAAGGCTTGCAGGCCTTTCGGCCGCGCCAGCACCTCGCAGACCACGCGCGCGCCTTCATAGGCGGTCTGATAGCCGTCGCGGCGCAGGCAGGTCACATGCAGCAGCACGTCGGCCATGCCGTTATCCGGAACGATGAAGCCATAGCCCTTGGCGACATCGAACCATTTGATGACGCCGGACACCTCGATGACGCGCGCGGCCGCCTTCGTCGCCGACATGTGCACCATGCTGTGCATCAAGTGCAACGTTGGGCCTGGGGTTTGCTCCCGAGCCGAAAAATTGTACATAAACTTTGACGGCCAATCCGGCTGCTCAGCCGGGTCGCACAAAAAACAGAGAGAGAGGTTCGTCGATAAATTTCGGAGTCATGTTCGACACCCATATCGACAAATGGGAAATGATTCGCTACGCGGAAGAGCTCGGCTCGACACCGGCTGGGTACCCGATTCGCAAATGATCTGGTCGGATTGCTACGCGACGCTAGCGCTGGCGGCGGTTAACACGAAGCGCATCAGGCTTGGCACCGGGGTTGCGATTGCCGGCACCCGGATCGCTCCGGTAACTGCACACTCAATCGCGAGCATCGCCCAGCTTGCCCCGGGGCGCGTCTTTCTCGGTATCGGTACCGGTCACACGGCGATGCGCGTGATCGGGCAGGATCCGATGCCGCCGCGTGAGTTCCGCGAATACTTGCGCGTGGTGCGCACGCTGCTCGAGGGTAAGGAAGTCGACTACACCTACGCCGGGAAGACGCGAGAAATTAAATTTATCCATCGCGACCGCTACTCATCAACCTCGACCATCCGATTCCGATTTACGTTGCCGCCAACGGGCCCAAGGCTTTGCGCGCGACCGGCGAATACGGCGACGGCTGGATCACGGTGACCGGCAATCCCGAAGCCTTCCAGCAGTCGATGCAGTTGGTCGAGGCGGGCACCAAGGAGGCCGGGCGCAAAATCGGTGCGGATTTTTACACTAGCTGCCTGACCACGGCGTGCGTGCTGCGGCCTGGCGAAAAGCTCAGCGACGAACGAGTGGTCAACGAGACCGGGTCGCAGGTGGCGTGCACGATACATTTCGCCTACGAGATCTGGAAACAACGCGGCGAGAAGGATGAACTGATTCCGCCGTTCTTCAAAAACATCTGGGACGACTATTTAAAGCGGGTGAAGAACTTCAGCCTGCCCCGAGAATGCGCGCTTCCGCCAACTCCACGAAGGTCACTGCACGTTCCTGGTGCCCGAGGAGCGGCGCTTCATCACGCCCGAGGCAATCGCGGGAGTATGCATCGTCGGTACGCCCGAAGAGATTGTCCATCGCATTCGTACGCTGGAGAAGGCCGGAATCAAGGAAATCACGATGCTGCCGACCGCGGATTATCAGCGCAAGGTGTTCCGCGACATGGCCGAAATGGTAATCCCGGCATTCCGCTAAGCGCGAGCCGGTAAGATGGCGGGCTCGCTCAGTCGGCGCCGTAACGCTTACGCTTGCGCCACAGCGTGGTCACGTTGATCCCGAGCGTGGCCGCCGCTTCGTCCAAGGTCGGGCTCTCCCCAAGCACGCGACGGATGTGCTCGCGCTCGATCTCCTCGAGACTCGCCGCATGCGACGCTCCGGCCTGCATGTTGTTCGGCGGCTCGCGGAAAAGCGAATCGGGCAGTCCTCGGGTGCGATCACGTCGCTCGCGACAGAGCACCGCGGCGCGCTCAAGGGAATTGCGCAACTCGCGCACGTTGCCGGGCCAGTTGATACTTGGTGATCGCGGCGGCGGCCCCCGGCGCGAGCGCATCGGCGAGCGCCGGTTGCGGATGGGGAGCGGATTTCAGCATCCATTCGGCGAGCGGCAGGATGTCTTCGCGCCGCTCGCGCAGCGGCGGAACCGAAACGTAATCACGTTGAGCCGGTAGAAAGGTCATCGCGGAAATGGCGCGCCGCGACCTCCGATCGCAGGTCGCGGTTGGAGGCCGCGATGATGCGGATATCGACGTGGATGGTGCGGTCGCCGCCCACTCGCTCGAAGCTCTGTTCCTGCACGAAGCGCAGGAATTTGGTTTGCAGCGTGGCCGACAGGTCGGCAATCTCGTCCAGGAAAACTGTGCCGCCGTCGGCCGCTTCGAGCCGCCCCGGCTTGTCCTTGATTGCGCCGGTAAACGCGCCGCGCATGTGGCCGAACAGTTCGCTCTCGAGCAGTTCTTCGGAAAGCGTGGTGCAGTTGACGACCACGAAGGGGCGCTCGTGGCGCGGACTCCATCGATGGATTTGGCGCGCGAGTACGTTTTTGCCGGTGCCGCTCTCGCCGCTCAAGCAGCACCGTCGCTTCGCTCGCCGCAGCCTGCCGGCTGGTCTCCATCAGGCGGACCATCGCGGAGCTACTCGACTCCAGCAGCGGACTTTCGTCGATCGCGTTGCGCAGCGCGCGATTCTCCGCGCGCAATCCCTGGAGCTGCAGGGCGCGGTCGGCCAGATGCTGGATCTGATCGAGCGAGAATGGCTTGGTCACGTAGTCGAAGGCGCCGGCCTTCATCGCGGCGACCGCGTTCTCGACCGTGGCGTAGGCCGTCATCAGGATCACCAGGCTTTCGGGGCGCCGCTTTCTGATCTCGATCAGCAACTCGAGCCCGTTCATCTCGGCCATCCGGAAATCCGTCAGCACCAAATCGAACGGCGTCGCCTCGATCATCGCGCGCGCCTCGCGACCGCTTTCAGCGGTCTGCGCGTCGTGCCCGAGCGACTGGAAGAACGACGCCAGGTTGGCGCGGATATTCTTCTCGTCATCGACTATCAGTAGCCGAGCCATCATGCCTCCCGCGATGCCGGCAACTGGACCACGAAACGGCTGCCCGTCGGAGTGTTGCCGGTCACGAAAATCCGTCCGCCATGCGCCACCACGATGTCCTTGACGATCGCGAGTCCCAAACCCGCCGATCCTTTCTCCGCGCCATCGCCATATTGCGCGAAACGCTCGAAGACGTAGTCACGCAGCTCGGGAGCGATGCCCGGGCCGGAGTCGGCGACCTCCAGGCGCACCGTGTCGTCGGCCCATCCGGTCATCACTTCGATTCGTCCACCTTGAGGAGTATAGCGCAGCGCGTTGCCAATCAGGTTCGACACCACCCATGAAAGCTTGACCGGGTCGCCGCTGACTGGCGGGACTTCCGCGATATTGCGCTCCAGCGCGACGTGCTTGTCCTCGGCCTGCAGGCGAAAGCGTCCCGCAACCTCCTGAGTGACGCGCGCGAGGTCGAGGCGCTCGCGCTTGAGCGAGATCGAGGCCAGCTCGCCGCGCGCGAGGTTGAGCAGGTTGTCGGTGAGCTGTTTCATCCGCGCGCATTCCTCGAGAATCGTACGCAAGAACTCGCGCTGCCTCGGATCCAGCGTCGCCTCCTCACGCTGCAGCAGTTGCGCCGAAAGCGCGAGCGAGGTGAGCGGCGTGCGCAGCTCGTGCGACAATGTTTCGACCAGGTTGCTGCGCGCGCGGTCCTGGTCGCGCAGATACGTGACGTCCTGCAGGATGAGCAGGGTGCCGAGCGCGGCGCCCTCGGTGCGCTGGAGTGCGATCGGCTTCAGCACGTAGGAATGATCGCGACCGCGAATGTGCAGTTGGACCTCGGTGCGAGGCCCGTCGGGCGCCGCGCGCCTCAGGCCGCGAAGGGCGTCGCGGACGCGGCGGTAGTGCGGTGAGTTGCTGCTGAGATCGTCGAACGGACTGCCCAGCGCGTCGCTGGGCTCGATGTCCATGATGAGCGCGGCGATCTCGTTGATATGCGTGACGATTCCCGCCGTGTCGATTAGTACCACGCCGTCCTCGAGGCTTTCGATGATCGCCTCGGTCTTGCGCTTCTCATACAGCAGACGCTCCACGTTAAGTTTCTCGTATTGTTCGAGCTGCTCGGCCATCTGGTTGAACTCGCGTGCCACGGCGTCGAGCTCGGCCAGCGGCTGGGGCCCCAGACGCACCTGGGCGTGCCGCTGGCTGATCCCGCGCAGCCGCTCAGCCAACTCCGTGAGCGGCCGTGCCAGAGCCCATCCAAGGGCCCATGAAAATGCGATGCCCGTCACCAGCAGGACGAAGAGGCCCGCTGCGAATTCGTAGGTGAGGCGCCGGCCTAGCCCTACTGCGCGGCTATCCGCGCGCCACATCGCGGCCTGATTCATCGCGATCAGATCGTTTAAGCGCGCGTGCAGTTCATCGAACTCGCGGTCATGGCGCGCTCCGGACGGCGCGGCCTCCACTTCATCGAACAGTTTCCGCCCGCGCATTTGGATATCGTGCGCCAGCTCGGGCTCGCCCTGCTCAGTGAAATCATGGTTCTCGATATCCATCCAGTGCAGGAACTTGGCGCGAGAGCTGGCGACCGCGTCGTGTGCGTGGCCGTCGCGCTCGGCGAGCTGCAGAGTCCGCAGAGCTTCGTGCATGTGCTGTGCGGCCTCGATGCTGATGTAGTTGCGATGGAGAGTCTCACGAATCGATGTGCCGAGCCGGTAAACGCGGGGCAGGGCGTACAGACCGAGCCCAATCACCAGGATGACCAGGGTCAGGCTGATGTTGCGGATGCGCGTGCGGAGCGATGGCGTACTCATGGTTCCTTGCGCGGATCGTCGGTGCCGTCGCCGCCCACGATCTCGACGTCGAAATCGTTCGCGGCGCTGAGCAATTTTTTCGTCACGTCGCCCCTGAGCAGGCGGCGCCACAAGGGCTGATGCGTGCGGCCAAGTACGATCTTGGTAACCCCGTGTTCGCGAGCGAACTCCAGCATCGCGGCTACCACGTCTTCGGACTTGAGCCACACGGTCTCGGCACCGAGGTCGCCGGCCAGGTTGATATTTTCGAGCAGCTTGACGAAGTCGCGGGTGCTGATGCGGCTGACCGCCTCGGACGGCGTCTCGACGTGCACCGCGTACCAGTCGGCGCCGAGCTGTCCCGCGATGCGGCAGGCCTTGCGCAGGAGCATCCCTCGGTCGTGCGCATTCGAAGACAGTCCCACCATTACCCGCTCGGTGGGCAGCGTGCGCCGCCCGCCTTCGCGCTGAAGCGCCTCGCGGTTTTCACGCTGACGGCTGAGTCCGCGCGCGACCTCGCGCAGCGCGATCTCGCGCAGCGAGGCGAGGTTACCCGGCTTGAAAAAGTTTTTGAGCGCGTGTTCGATCTGCGCCGAAGGATAGATTTTACCCTCGCGAAGTCGCTCGCGAAGCGCCTCGACGGTGACATCGACATTGACCACCTGGTCGGCGCGGGCGAGAAACGAGTCCGGAACCGTTTCGCGAACCTCCACGCCGGTCAGCCGTTTGATCATCGGGTTGAGGCTCTCGACGTGCTGGATATTCATCGCGGTGATCACGTTGATTCCCGCGGTGAGCAGCTCCTCGATGTCCTGGTAGCGTTTTTCATGCTTGGAACCGGCGACGTTGGTGTGCGCGAGTTCGTCGACCACGGCGAGTTCCGGCTTGCGCGCCAGGATCGCGTCGACGTCCATCTCCTCCATCGCAACCCCGCGATAGTCGAGCTTGCGGCGCGGCACCACTTCCAGGTCTCCGACCTTGGCCATCGTGTCGGCACGGCCATGCGTTTCGATGAAGCCGAGCACAACATCCACACTTTTATCGCGCAGCTCGTGCGCCTCTTCGAGCATCCGCCAGGTCTTACCGACACCGGCCGCGGCGCCGACGTAAATCTTGAGCCGTCCCTTGCGCTGCTCGGCGACGAGGTCGAGAAAGGATTCGGGCGCGGGGCGCTCCTCAGCCATAGCGGCAAGAGTATATATGCCCAACGCCACTCGGTCTCAGCGCGCCGACGTGGCCATCCGGTCCATGGCCAGGTTGAGATCCAGAACATTGATACCCGGCTCGCCGAAGATTCCGGCGAAGCGCGGCCGCACGTTATCGTGCACCACGTCGCGAACCATCGCCTCGCTGAGGCTGCGGGCCTTCGCGACCCGCAGTACCTGGAGCTCAGCCGCCGCAGGAGAAATCTCCGGATCCAGTCCGCTGGCCGACGCGGTAACCAGGTCCATCGGCACCAGCTCCGGCGATGCTCCTGGATTTTCCTCGAGCACCTTGTGCAGCGCGGCCTTGGTCGTATCGATAAGCTTGCGGTTAGTAGGGCCCAGGTTGGAGCCGCTGGAGTTGCTCGCGTCGTAGCCCTTGTCTCCGGCGGCGGAGGGGCGGGGGTGGAAATATCGCGGGGCGGCGAAATTCTGTCCGATTAGCTCGGAGCCGACCGAGTGTCCGTCACGGACGATCAGGCTTCCATTCGCCTGCCAGGGGAAAAGCACCTGTGCGATTCCCCAGACCACGAGCGGATAAACGATCCCGGTCAACAAGGTCAGCGCGATTGTCATCGCGATTGCGGTTATCAGCGTGCGCATTGGTTTCATTTCCTCACGCGAGATGGAACGCGGTCACAAAGAGATCGATGACCTTGATCCCGATGAACGGCACGATTACGCCGCCGAGCCCATAGATCAGCAGGTTGCGGGTCAAAATCGCGGCGGCGCCTAGCGGCCGATACGCCACGCCGCGCAGCGCCAGCGGAATCAGCGCGACGATGATCAGCGCGTTGAAGATGACGGCCGAGAGAATTGCGCTCTCGGGAGTCGCCAGACGCATGATGTTGAGCGTCTGCAGCTCGGGATAGCCGATCACAAACATCGCCGGGATGATTGCAAAATACTTGGCGACGTCATTGGCGATCGAAAAGGTGGTCAGCGCGCCGCGAGTGATCAGCAATTGCTTGCCGATCTCGACCACCTCCATGATCTTGGTCGGATTCGAGTCGAGGTCGACCATGTTGCCGGCCTCGCGCGCCGCCTGGGTGCCCGCATTCATGGCAATCCCGACGTCCGCCTGGGCCAGCGCCGGTGCGTCGTTGGTGCCGTCGCCGATCATCGCCACCAGCTTGCCCTGCAACTGCTCCTCGCGAATCAGCGCGAGCTTGGTTTCCGGCGTGGCCTCGGCGCGAAAGTCGTCGACGCCAGCTTCGTGTGCGATCGCCGCCGCGGTCAGCGGATTGTCACCAGTGATCATCACTGTGCGCAGGCCCATCGCGCGCAGCCGCGCGAAACGCTCGCGGATACCCTCCTTGATGATGTCCTTCAGATGGATCACGCCGAGGATTTGCCCGTTGTCGGCGACCACCAGCGGCGTTCCGCCGCTGCGCGCGATACGCTCGATGATGCCGGCCAGTTCGGCCGGCGCCTGACCGCCGGCGTCGCGCGCGAACTTTATCACCTGGTCACCGGCCCCCTTGCGGATTCTTCGACCGTTGAGGTCGACTCCGCTCATCCGGGTCTGCGCCGAGAATGGGATGAACTGCGCGTCCTTTTCCGCCAGCTCGCGCCCACGCAGACTGTACTCGCGCTTGGCCAGCACCACGATCGAGCGGCCCTCGGGCGTCTCGTCTGCGAGCGACGCCAGTTGCGCGGCGTCGGCAAGTATCTCCACGCGTACGTCCAGGACCGGGATGAATTCAGTCGCCATCCGATTGCCCAGCGTGATGGTGCCGGTCTTATCGAGCAGCAATGTATCGACGTCCCCGGCGGCCTCGACCGCGCGGCCCGACATCGCGAGCACGTTGTGCTGGACCAGCCGATCCATCCCGGCGATGCCGATAGCGGAAAGCAGGCCACCGATGGTGGTCGGGATCAGGCACACCAGCAAAGCCACCAGCACCGGCAGCGAGAGCGAGGTGCCGCCATAGCGCGCGTATGGGTAAAGGCTCACGCACACCAGCATAAAAATGATCGTCAGGCCGGCGAGCAGAATGCTGAGCGCGATTTCGTTGGGCGTCTTCTGGCGCTGCGCGCCCTCGACCAGCGCGATCATGCGGTCGAGGAAGGTCTCGCCCGGATTGGCGGTGATGCGCACCTTGATGTGGTCGGAGATAACCGTGGTGCCGCCAGTGACCGCGCTGCGATCGCCGCCGCTTTCGCGGATGACCGGAGCGGACTCGCCGGTTATCGCGGCCTCGTTGACCGCCGCGATACCCTCGATCACTTCGCCGTCGCCGGGAATTATATCGCCGGCCTCGACCAGCACCACGTCGCCGCGTATGAGTTTGGTCGCCGCTATCAATTCGATGCCGCCGCCGGCGCTCACCAGCTTGGCCTGGGTCTCGGTACGGGTCTTGCGCAGGTTGTCGGCCTGGGCCTTGCCGCGGCCCTCGGCCATCGCCTCGGCAAAATTCGCGAACAGCACCGTGAACCACAGCCACAGCGCGATCTGGAACTCGAAGGCGGCGAGCGCCCCGCGCCCGAGGAAGAAATCACGGCACAGGATCACGGTCACCGCGAGGGCGGTCACTTCGACCACGAACATCACCGGATTGCGCGCCTGGATACGCGGGTCGAACTTGCGCAGGGAATCGACCAGTGCGCCTTTGACGATGTGGCTGTCCCACAGCGCCGCGGCTTTGCGTTCGCTCATCGAGATTCCACTCCTCTCCTAGTAGAGCTTGCCTTGCATCATCGCCAGGTGCTCGACGATCGGGCCCAGCGCGTCGGCCGGGAAGAACGTCAGCGCCGCGACGATCAGGATCACGCCGATCAGCAGGACGACGAAAATCGCGCCATTGGTCGGAAAAGTGCCGGCGCTCGGCGGCGCCACCCGTTTTCCCGCCAGCGAGCCAGCCAGCGCGAGCACCGGGATTTTCATCATGAAGCGGCCGAACAGCATCACGAAGGCCAGCGTTGTGTTGTAGAAGAAGCTGTTCGCGTTCAATCCACCGAAGGCGGAGCCGTTGTTGGCCGAGGCTTCGGAGTAAGCGTACAGAATTTGTGAGAAGCCGTGCGGGCCGGGATTGCTGATGCCGGCCAGTCCTGCCTTGGTTGCGATCGCAACCGCTGTTGGGAGCAGAATCACGGTGGGAAAGATCAGAATGAAAAGCATCGCGAGCTTCATCTCGCGGCCTTCGATCTTTTTGCCCAGGTACTCCGGCGTGCGCCCGACCATCAGGCCCGCGATGAACACCGACAGCACTGCCATCACCAGCATCCCGTAGAGTCCCGAGCCGACGCCGCCGAAAATAATCTCGCCGATCTGGATGTTGACCAGCGGGATCAAGCCACCCAGCGGGGTGAAGCTGTCGTGCATCGCGTTGACCGCGCCGCAGGAGGTGTCGGTGGTCACCGTCGCCCACAGCGCCGAATCGATGGTGCCGAAGCGGGTCTCTTTGCCCTCCATATTGCCGCCGGACTGTCCCGCGCTCGCGTTTTGATTGAGGCCCATAGCGGCGAACTGCGGATTGCCACGCTGTTCGGCCCAGATCGCCGGCGCGACGCCCATCAAAAACATGATTGCCATCACGCCGAACAGCGCCCATCCCTGGCGGCGGTCGCCCGCCATCTGGCCGAAGGTGTGAGTCAGGCCTGCGCCAATCGCGAAAATCGCGACGAGTTCCAGCAGGTCCGTCAGCCGTGTCGGATTTTCATATGGATGGGCCGAGTTGGTATTGAAGAAGCCGCCGCCGTTGGTGCCGAGTTCCTTGATAATCTCCTGCGAGGCCACCGGCCCCTCGGCGATCACCTGTTCGGCCCCCTCGACCGTTTTGGCGTGGACGTAGGGACTGAAATTCTGCGGAACTCCCTGCCAGACCAGGACGAGGGCGAAAACGAACGAGATCGGCAGTAACACCCATAGCGTCGCACGAGTCAGGTCGACCCAGAAATTCCCCAGGGTTTTGGAGTTGCGGCGCACGAAACCGCGAATCACCGCGATTGCGATCGCGATGCCGGCCGCGGCCGAGACGAAATTGTGAAACGCGAGCCCGGCCATCTGAGTCAGATAACTCATCGTCGACTCGCCGGCGTAGGCTTGCCAGTTGGTGTTGGTGGTGAAGCTCGCCGCCGTGTTGAAGGCGAGGTCGGGCGCCACGCCGGGGAACTTCTGCGGATTGAGCGGCAGAAACGCCTGCAGCCGCTCCATCGCATACAGCACCAGCATCCCGACCATGCTGAAAAGCAGCATCGCGATCGCGTATTCGACCCAGGTCATCTCGGCCGCGGGCCGTACTCGGCACAGGCGATAGATGAGGCGCTCGACCGGCGCGAGCACCGGATCGAGAAAAGTCGGTTCGTGCGCGAAGACCCTGGCCATATAAAGCCCGAGCGGCACGCTCAGCGCCGTGACGAGGGCTAAAAAAATCCCAACCTGGAAAACTGCGTTCCAGAACATGACGTGTGCCTCGCGGGAAACGGCCCCTAGAATCGTTCGGGGCGCAGCAATGCGTAGACCAGATAAATGGTCAGGAGTAGGGCTCCGGCCGACCCCAGGATCAATTCCCAAGTGCTCATAGCCTTTGACACCCCTCGACGTAGGCGAGGCTCACGGCGAAGAAGGCCACCGTTGCCACAACGAAGATCAAGTCCCACATGCCTCGGGTAAACGCACGAGATATGCCAGACAGAAAATCGTGAGAAAGTGGGCACCTTTTCATTTCGCAAGCGCACGCATGATTGCACTTCGCATGGATGTGAAATCTGCACTTCGCAATGTTGCCGCGAATTTCAGGCGTATGCGAAACAGAATTCGAGCGGCGCTGCGAACCGTCCTTCACAATGCACATCGCGGGCCTGCTTTTAGAACCCTGGGATGTACTTTCTGGAGCGGTAGTGGTTTGCTAGTTTTTCGCCGCGCGTTCAGAAGCGCCAATCGTCGCGCCCGGCCGTGAAAAGAGTAAATTCCGAACAACGTTCATGTATCAACCGGTCGAGACAGAGTTGCGCGAGCGCCTGACCGCCTTCATCGAGAAGCAGACCGGCGGGCCGGTCACGGTTGGTGAGCTGACCCGCTACTCCGTGGGGTTCTCGTGGCTGACTTACGGCTTCGAGGCGACGTGGCAGGAGGGTGGCAAGCCACAGCATCGCAAGCTGATCGCGCGTATCGGCCCGCCCGATGGCATTTTTGCGCCCTACAGTGCGGTCCCCCAGTTCGTTGCACTCAAGGCGCTCGCGCACAGCGGGGTTCCGGTTCCGCGCGTCTACTGGTACACCGATTCGCACGAGGTTCTCGGGGCACCGTTCTTCCTGATGGAGAAGGTCGAGGGCGAGGCGCCGCTGCCATGGGTGCCGGGCGGCGGCAGCGCTTTCGACGACGCCACGCGCGCGACGCTCGGCGAGCAGTTCGTGGCGGGACTCGCGCGTCTGCATAGCTTCGAGTGGCGTGGCACGCCGGCCGAGGCGCTCGCTGGCGCCCGGGACGTAGCCGAGGCGGCAGGGGCGCAGATCGATTTTTGGGAGCGATACTTGAGACGGCACGAGCGGCGGCCTTACCCGATTCTGGAATGGGGGCTGCTGTGGCTTCGTGCAAACAGCCCGCGCGCGCCGCGCATCAGCGTGATTCACGGCGATTACCGGATTGGCAACTTCCTGGTGCTCAACGGACGCATCAGCGCGATGCTCGATTGGGAGCTGGTTCATCTCGGCGACCCACATCAGGATCTCGGTTGGATGTGCATGCGCGCGTTTCGCGGCCGCTCGCCGCTGATGTGTCATCTGATCGCGCGCGACGAGCTTTACCGGCGCTACCAGGAGCTGAGCGGAATCGTAGTCGATCCGCGTGCGGTCAACTTCTACGAGATATTCGGCACCTTCACGCTGGCCGTAATCCATGTCGGCGCGGCGAACTGCTTCGAGGGCGGGGACTTCGACGATCTGCGGATGGCTACGATGGGCGCGCAGCTATGGCGCCTGCTGGCGCAGTTGGAAAGGCTATTGTCGGGCGAGACACCATGAACAATTCACTTGATCGGCTCATAGACGGGATCGTTATCGCGTTCGAGCACGAAATCATTCCGCGCATCGACGACGCTTACGCTCGCGGCCAGGCCTTTGCGGTGATGGATTTGCTGCGCAACATGCGCCCGCGCCTGGAATGGTCGCGTGAGGTCACGCTCGCACAGGTCGTCCTGCAGGAGACGGCGCTCGGGCAGGTGGACGAGTTGTGCCGCGGACAAGTCGAACGCCCTCCGGCCTACGAGCCGCCGTCCGTCGCTTCGGTCGTGCTCGACACGAAAGAGTTGGAAGCGCGCCGCGATAGGCTAGAGGGTGAGGTCTGCGGCGCGCTCAAATGGCTAGCCGAGCATCGCGCCGCACTCGACCCCGCGGTCGCGAAATCGGTCGAGGAAACACTGGCTAACTACATGCGCGAGGCGGTCAAGCGCGAACTCGCGCTGACCGCGAATCCACTGTTCGCAGAAATCTCGCGCGGAGCGAACGCGTAAGAACACAAGGGCAGGAAAATGCTAACAGCGCAGGACGATTTCATCGGTCATCAGCTTCCCACCACTTTCGACCACGTCGGTACCAGCGACCCGGCATGGATGGAGCGCATGTGGTACACGGGGCATCCCGCGCCTGCCGGCGACATCATCTTCGACATCGGCCTTGGCTACTACCCCAACAAGAACGTGATGGATGCGTTTGCCGGCGTAACCATCGACAACGTGCAGCACAACATCCGGATGTCGCGCAGGCTGCGCCCGGACCCGCTGCTGACGCGCGTCGGGCCGCTGCAAATCCACGTGCTCGAGGGCCTGCGCCGCCATCGAATCGTGCTGGCGGAGAACGACTCGGGATTGAGCTTCGACATCGAGTTCCACGCCACCCTGAATCCGCACGAAGAAGAGCCACATTTCCGCCGTCGCCACGGCCGCGTCGCCGAGCAGATCGCGCGCGCGCAACAAGTCGGGCGGTACTCCGGATGGATCAAGGCGGGCGGCAAGCGCTACGAACTGAAGCCCGAGACCTGGTGGGGACAGCGCGACCGCTCCTGGGGCATCCGCGCCGAATTGCATACGGACGAGACCAAGCCCCCGCTGTCCTATTTTCCGCCGCTGTTGTTCAGCTGGTCGACGATCCAGTTCGCCGACCACGGCTTGCAATGGTACTTCAACGAGCGCGCGCCCGGCGATTTCATCTACATCACCGGCGAGGAGGTTCTCCCGCTCGGACAGCAGGCGGACCGGCGCCGCCGGATTACTGACGTGTCGCACGAGATTGCTTGGGCGGACGATCCGCTCGGCCAGACCATCGACCGCGCCGAATTCGAGATGACATTCGCCGGTGGTGCCAAACGGAGCGTGCAGATAAAGATGCTGCCCGGACGCTACTATCTGAAGTCAGGAATGTATGGCGGACTGCGCGGATGGACGCAGGGCGACGACAAGGGGCCGCTCCACGTCGAGCACGACCGATGGGACCTGCGTGACCCGGAGGTCCGCCGCCTCGTGCGCACGCTTAGCGATCACGTGATCGAAGTGCGCGACGGCAACGCGGTTGGCTACGGCGTGATGGAGTACGGCGTCTCTGCCGGCTATCCGAAATACAAGCCGATACAGAATCACCCGATCTTCTGAGGCACGGGATCGGGAAGCTCGCAGTTCGGCAGCGGCAGCAAAACGAGGAACGCGGCGGTGGCCATCGCGAACGCCGCCGCGATGGCCCATCGATATCCTCCCGTCCAATCGATAATGAGGCCGGCGAGCGGCGGCCCGATCAGTGTGCCGAACGCGTTGCTGGTATAAAGCGTGCCGACGAGCCCGCCGAGATTCCGGGTGCCGAAGAATTGCGCGAGCACTGTCGGCGCCAGCGCGGAGTAGCCGCCGTAGCCGGTGCCAATCACCAGCGCGAAGATCACCAGCGTCAGGTAGGAGTGCGCCCCCAGCCAGATAAGGTAGCTCAGCGCCTGCAGCAGGAAGCACAAGAGATAAAGGCCGATCAAACCCAACCGATCGGCGAACGCGCCGAGACAGAGCCGTCCGCACACGCTCCCGATGCCGATGACGCCGATCAGCGCGGCGCTCGAGACCGCGCTAACTCCCAGGTCGCGTGCGAAGGCGGGTAAAAACACGAACGGCACGAAAAGCGGCACCGAACACAGAAACGACGACGCGTAGAGCAGCAGGAAGGCCGGTGTGCGAAGCGCCTCGCCTGTGGTGGTTCCGCTCTTGCCGCGTGCGATCGGCGGCCGTTTCGCCAGCGCCGCAGCGAGCAGCAGCAGCGAGGCGCTCAGCATGCCGAACAATACATACGTGGCGCGCCATCCGTAGAGCGGGATGCACTTCGCGGCCAGCGGCGCGCCCACGATGGTGCCGAAGCCGATGCCCGAGACCGCGATTCCAAGCGCCGTGTTGCGCCGACGCACGAACCATCCGCTGACAACCGCAACCATGGGCGCGTATCCGCAGGCGACTCCGAGCCCGACGCCAATGCCGTAAGTGAGGTAGCTCAGCCACAAATGATTGATCCTGGAGGTCAGCACGAGACCTGTGCCCATGAACAGCGCGCTCGCGACTATTACCGGACGCGGTCCAATACGATCTGAAATATGGCCTGCGGCGGCACCGAAGATAAAATAGATGAACGCGGTAATCGAGAAGACCGCCGAAATCGCGGCGCGGCTGGAATGGAACTCCGCGGACATCGGCTTGACGAAGGCGCCGAAGCTGTAAACCAGGCCGAAGGTGGTGAACATCGAGACAAAGGCGGCGAACGCTATCGTCCAGGCTTGCGGAGAATCCGGCTCGGTCGGCAGAATGCGATCAAAGATACGATCGAACGGAAGCACCTGAACAAGCGTAAAGAGTCCGCCGCGCAGGCCATGATCGCTGGCCGGCACGACTGCTTCGGGTGATTCAGTTCTGGGACGCATCGTTTCGCATCGCGCGGCGCCGAACGCGAAGCGCCGCAGGTGCCGCATCCTATTCACGCCGACAGCGAGTGGCAAACCGCTTTTGCCTGGTAAGCGGCGATTCCGTCATCGTCCACAACCCCGCGAGACCGACTGCCGTGAGATGCCTTTGGGTCCGCCGATGATTGGCCTCAAGGCGTCCGGCCATGTATTAAGAACGTGACGCGCGAAGAGCCGGATCTGACAACGCGGTCATGGAGTAGACACCAACCGATGAGACAGGGAATCACGATTCCACTTGAACCTTTCCAGAACCAGCACTTCGTCGATCTGGTGCGCACGGCCGAGCGTTGCGGCTATGACGACGCGTGGTCGTTCGAATCGTATGCGACCGAGGCCTTCGCTCCGTTGGCGGCGGCGGCGATGCTCGCGCCCAACATGCGTTTGGGCACCGCTATCGTGCCGGTTTTCACCAGGCCGCCGGCTTTGATGGCAATGTCGGCGGCGACCGTGCAGCAGCTTTCGGGTGGCCGGTTCATCCTGGGTCTGGGAACCTCGACGCCGGTTATCGTCCAGCAATGGATGGGCGTGCCGTTCGAGCATCCGCTGACCCGAGTGCGTGAAACCGTCGCCGCAATCCGCAGCGCGTTCAATCGCGAAAAGGTCATGCTCAAGGGCAAGACCGTGCAGGTCAACGGCTTTCGCATGAACGTCAGGCTGGACACGCCGCCGCCGATCTACCTCGGCGCGCAGGGCGAGAAGATGCTCCGTCTGGTGGGCGAAATCGGCGACGGGCTGATCACCAACTTCATCACCCCGGCCACCCTGCCCGCGATGATCGAACACGTGCGCGAAGGTCAACGCGCCGCCGGCAAGGACGACAGCGCGCCGCTCGACGTCGTTTGCCGGATCTTCGTCGGAGTAGATGACGACAACGATGCGCTGCGCGCCGAACTGCGCCGCCATCTGACCGCCTACATGACCGTACCGACGTACAACAATTTTTTCCGTGAGATCGGCTTCGAACACGAGGCCACCACTGCCGCCAACGCCTGGAATGCGGGTGATCGCAAGGCCGCGCTGGCTGCCGTACCCGATCGGATGCTCGAAGAGATTTATGTCTTCGGCAGCCCCGAGCATTGCCGCGCGCGGCTTGCTGAATACGCCAGCGCAGGCGTGACCGCGACCGCGCTGCAGCCGGAATCGTTCGCGGCCGATCCCGAAGAGCGCCGCTCCAGAATCCTTCGCGCGATTGAGGTTCTCGCGTCTTAGAGCCGATCGGGAAGATTCAACCAGGATGTGGTGCGATGACAGCCATGCACCCAAAGGAAGTCGATAGGTTGAGCGAAGGCTTTGATCCGTTTCGCGATCCCTATTTGGCCGATCCATATCCTTTTTTCGAGGAGGTGCGACGCGCGACCGCGGTTTTCTTTAGCCCGGGGATCAACTACTGGGTCGTCACGCGCTATCGCGACGTGCGGCAAATCTTTGCGACGCCCGCAGTGTTCTCCGCGTCAAATGCGCTTTCGCTCATTCAGCCGGCCTGCCCTGCTGCCGACAAAATTCTCGATGAAGGTGGTTTCAGGCCGATCCCGACGTTGACCAACGTCGATCCCCCGGCGCACACGCGAGTTCGGCGGCTCGCCAACGTGGCTTTTAAACCCCGACGCGTGGCCGCGATGGAGCCGTTCGTGCGCGAACTGGTGGTCAGGTTTTGCGACAGATACTTCGAACGCGGACGCGCGGATCTGATCGGCGATTTTGCCTGGGAATTGCCTGCACTGGTTATATTTCGTGTGCTCGGAATCCCGGATGAGGACGTGCCCGGGGTGAAAGCCGGCTCGCAGAACCGGATCCTGTTTACGTTTGGCCGTCCGAGCGCAGAGGAGCAGTGCCGCCTCGCGCGCGGAATGGCGGAGTTCTGGCGCTATGCCGAGCAGCTGGTAGCCGCGCGCGCCGCCGAACCCCGCGAGGACTTTACCACTGACCTGTTGCTCGCGCGCGAGGGCGATCTCCCTGCCTTAACCCCGGCGGAGGTGACGACCATCGTTTACGGGCTGCTCACCGCCGGGCATGAAACGACGACCGCGCTGCTCGGCAATGCTTTCCTCCGGCTGCTCACTCATCGCTCGACCTGGGAGGAGATTCGTCGCGACCCGGGGCTGATTCCAAATGCGATCGAGGAGGTGCTGCGCATTGATTCGTCGGTGATCGCGTGGCGCCGCAGAACTACCCAGGCGGTGGAAATCGGCGGGGTGGCAGTGCCGCGGGATGCGAACCTGCTTCTGCTCATCGGCTCCGCCAACCGCGATCCCGCGGTCTTTGCCGATCCCGAGCGGTTCGATATTCATCGCGACAACGCCAATCAAAATCTGGCTTTCGGACACGGGCCGCATTTTTGCCTTGGCGCCCCGCTCGGGCGGCTTGAGGCTCGCATCGTGCTGGAGGAATTCAGCGTCCGTTTTCCGAAAATGAACCTTGTCCCTAAACAAAAGCTGAGCTTCCAACCGAATATTTCCTTCCGCGGCCCATGCTCTCTGCTCGCGGAATGGAGCGTTTGATGCGATTCGGGACCCGCTGCTCAACCCGCCCGGCCGAGCTATCGCTCGGCATTGACGACACGGCGACGCGCGCATAATAGAAGACATTCTCAAGATCCAACAGGAGAGCATGCCGACGATATGACCGACCTGGTCGCCAAGGTCGGGCAGCCGCGCGGCATGAGTTAGCGATGAGTCAGATTTCTTCAACCGCAGCAGTTTCGTCGGCCGCGGCTTCCGATAGAGAACAGCGCGGGCCGCTCGGGCTGGGCCTTTTCATGCCCAATTGCAGCAACGCGTACTCGATTACCACCTACAAGCCGGTGCCGGACGACTGGACGTACGAGTCGAATGCGCAGATCGCGCGCGCCGCCGAGGCCGCCGGCTTCGATTTCCTTTTTCCGGTCGCCAAGTGGAAAGGCTACGGCGGCAAGACCGATTTCCTCGGCACCTCGCTCGAGACCATGACCTGGGCGGGCGCGTTGCTGGCGATCACCGAACGCATCCAGGTCTTCTCCACCGTGCACGTGCCGATCTTTCATCCAGTCGTCGCAGCCAAGATGGGTGCGACGCTCGACCACATCGGAAAAGGACGCTGGGGCCTCAACGTGGTCAGCGGATGGAGCGAACGCGAGTTCGGCATGATGGGGATCGAAGTTCTACCGCACACCGAACGCTATCAGCGCACGGCGGCCTATATCGAAATCATCAAGGGCTTGTGGACCACGGAGCCCGGCACCTTCAATCACGAATCGAAATGGTACCGCATTCGTGACGGCTGGGTTATGCCGCAACCGACTCGAAAACCCCATCCGCCAATCGCCAACGCCGGGGTGTCGGAAGAGGCGCGCGAGCTGGTGGCCCGCCTGTGCGATTGGGCGTTTATCTCTCCGCCGTCGCTGGAAGCGAGCGCGGGTATCACCGCCGATTTCCAAACTCGCGCAGCGCGTCACGGCCGCAGCGTCCGGTGCTGTTGCTTTCCCCTGGTGGTCTGGCGCGAGACCGAGCGCGAGGCGAACGACGAGCGCCGCCGTATACTGGAGCAGATGGATCGTGAGGCGGCCGAGAATTGGGCGCGCGGCCTGATTCCGCAGAGCGGCTCGTTCGACAACTTCACGCTCGAGATGTTCGCCCTCGGCGGAGGCGGTTTGCCGATCTTCGGCACTCGCGAGCAGGTCGCCGAAAGCCTCGACCGGCTCTACCGCTCGGGCATGGACGGGCTGCTGATGGTATTCCTCTCGTATTACGAGGACACCCTGCGTTTTGAGCGCGAGATCATGCCGCTGCTGCGCCAGCTCGGCACGATTCGCTGAGCGTGATGGGCCAAAGGTCGTGCCCTGTGAACGCTCACCTGCGGCTGCGTCGTAAGCTCGCGTGTGAGCGTAGCCGCTTCGGCGCCATCGGGTAGAACCATCAATACCGAATCGACACGATGGAATCCGGGCGCGAGGTTTTCCCATCCGGTGATCAAGTAGCCGATTCGCAGCGCGGCGCCGCCGCAATCCGGAGACGCTTGCCGCGATTCCTCCACCGCATCACAGTAGTAAAGCTGGCGTCGAAGGACGGCGAAATCGGGTGAAGGCGTGAAGGTCTGCATCACGATCTTGCCGCCGCCCTTGAGCGCGAGCCATTTCAGCTGCGGCGGATCCCGGATCTCCGCCGCCATCCCGACGCTTCCCCTCCTCACCTCGATTGGCGGACGCTCCATCCCCGACCACGCCAGCGTGAAGCCATCAAGCCCCGCGAAATCGAGCCACGCTCGCACTCGTACGTCGCCGAAAAATATGCGCGGCACCCAGGGCACCCGCGCGACGAATGAATCCTCGGCGTACTCGCGGTAAAAGATCTCCTCGCTGAGCACCTGCGGTGTTCTCACACCGAAAATCAGCTTGACCGAATGACTCACGCGCCGGATGAGGCGGATCGGGCCGCTGCGCCATGCCAGCAGGCGATTGCTCACGCCATTCGCGCTGAGCCGCAGCTTGAACAGCATCAGCACTCGCGCGGTCACCTGCACCTGCGAACTCTCGATGAGACTTGGAGAGAGATTGCCGCGATCATTTTTGAGTTCCAGCCCAATCGGAAAATCGCCGCGCAAGGTCATCCGATAACTTCCGCCCTCGATACGACTGTGGATCGGATCGTAGTTGACGTAGGAGACGGGACTGAGGCGCGGCGACGGCACGGCCGCGATATAGGCGTACCGGCGGGCGCCGCTTGCGGCGGCGGAAGTTTCTATCTCGAGCGCGCCCGCCGGAAGTTCGCGTTGCGCTGGCGATGCGCGATCGCCAAGGTCGGAAAGCATCATCGCGACTTCATCGTCACGATCGAGAATTCCCGGGCTGTCATCGGCCAGCGGCTCGGGTCCGGCAGCGAGCGCGTAACGGCCGTCGGGCAGCACTTCATCGACCTGGAAGGGAATCGGCACGAGTCGTCCATCATGGAGCGCGAGGACCTCGAGATGGCTCTCGGCGCTGCCGAGGAGCTGCGGCATCGCCGCGCCCTTGAGCACGATCGGCCGCCATGGGGAGCCAGGCGAATTGGCCACGGCGGGGGAAGCAGCGCAGGTCGTGCAGGCGACGGCGAGAGCCAGCGCCAGGAGGATTGCGCACGCATCGCGAACGCCGCGCTGTGCGATGATGCGGCGCGTCGTCGTGCAATTCTTCATTGGGTGCAATCTTCCATCGATCGTAGCGCGCCGCCAATGGGTCGCAAGCGCCGTTGCGCGAGGGTATGCTTTCCGGCTCAGAAAGCGATATCGAATACCAGGGACGCAGGCGGTCACGATGAGCACACGCAAGACGGTCGCGGTCGAGAACACCGCGCAAGCCTTCCTCGAAATGCTCGAAGCGCTGGGCGTGCGCTACCTGATCGGCAACGCGGGAACGGACTTCGCCTCAATCATCGACGCATTCTCCAAACGAGCCGTCGATGGCAAGTCAACGCCGCGCGCGATGATGGTCGCGCACGAATGTTGCGCTGTCAGCATGGCGCATGGCTATTACCTTGTCACCGGCGAACCGGCGGTGGCGATGGTCCATACCACGCCCGGTACGGCCAACGCGCTCGGCGCCCTGATGAATGCGTTTCGCTCCAACGTGCCCCTGGTGTTGTGTGCCGGCCGTACGCCGCTTGGCGAGTCCGGGATGCCCGGCAGCCGCGACACGCTTATCCATTGGGGACAGGAGTCGTTCGACCAGGGCTCTATAGTGCGCGAGTTCGTCAAGTGGGATTACGAGCTGCGCAATTTCGCGCAGCTCGAGGCCGTGATGCGCCGCGCGTTCGCGGTCGCCATGGCAGAGCCGCGCGGCCCGGTTTATCTGAGCCTGCCGCGTGAAGTGCTGGCCGAGGAGCATCGCGAATTCAGCTACTCGCCCAAGGAAATCGAGTCGCCCGTGATGCCGCCGGCGCCGTCTCCGGAAGCGCTGACCGCAATGGCGCAGATGATCGCAGCCGCCGAACGGCCGCTCATCATCACGCGGATGTTGGGGCGCAATCCCGCCGCGGTTGCGAGTCTTATCGCCATGGCCGAGTCGTTCGCGTTGCCCGTCGTCGAGCATCCCAACCCTGCGTACGTAAACTTTCCCAATAACCATCCGCTTCATCTCGGCTACGATCCCGCACCCTATCTGGACGACGCCGATCTGATCATCGTGATAGATACCGACGTCCCGTGGATTCCGCATTTGCGCAGTCCCGGCGCCGGAGCGAAAATCATCCATCTTGGCGTCAACCCGATTTACGATCGTTACCCGATCTGGGGATTTCCTTCCGATCTCGCCGTGCAGGCCGATTCGGCCGTAGCGCTGCCGATGCTGACCGAGTCACTGGCCCCGATGCGCGCGGCACATCAGAGCGCGATCGAACGGCGCGCGGCGCGGATCGCGCAGCAGCATCAGCGGCTGGTCGCGGCGACGCAGGCGGAGATCGAGGCGGCCGCGGGGCATCGGCACATAACGCTCGAATGGCTCGCCCACTGTCTGGATCGCGTGCGCGACGACTCGATGGTTTTCATCAACGAGTACGATTTGAGCCTGCGCCATATCACGCTCGACACTCCCGGCACGCAGTTCGGCCACTCCACGGCGGGATATCTTGGATGGGGCGTAGGTGCAGCGCTCGGTGTGAAGCTGGGCGCTCCAGAGAAAACGGTGGTCGCGGTTGTGGGCGACGGCAGCTACATCTTCAGCGTGCCAACCGCATGTCATCTGGCCTCGGCGGCGCTGGGCCTGCCGACTTTAACAATCATCGCGAACAATGGCGGATGGGGCGCGGTGCATCGCGCCGTGCAGAGCGTGCATCCCGAAGGATGGTCGATGCGCACCGGAGAGATGCCGTTCGTGCGCTTCGGGATGCAGCCGGCGTACGAGATGTTCGCGCAGGCATACGGCGGTCACGGCGAGGCAGTGAGCGATCCGAAGGAATTGCCTGCGGCGCTGCGCCGCGCGCTGCACGCGGTACGCGAGGAACGCCGCCAAGCGGTGCTCAATGTGATCTGTCGTCCGCTGTGACTCAACGAGACGATGATGCAGAAGGATCAGAGATGAGTACGGTCCTGGGCTACCGGCGTATCGCAGACGGAATCGATCCGCCATACGACCACGGCGCCTATACGAGCACGCACAAGCGGGTGCCGAGGCATCCGCCGATTCGAATCGAACATACGCTCTCCGAGATCACGGGGCCGCGTCTCGGCGCCGAGCTGGTCGGCGCTGGCGATGCCGATCTCACACGTTTTGACGGTGGTGAGGCGCTGGGCGAGCGCATAATCGTGACTGGCCGCGTGCTCGATGAAGGCGGACGCCCGCTCACCAACGCGCTGCTCGAGATCTGGCAGGCGAACTCTGCCGGCCGCTACGCGCACGACTTCGATCAGCACGACGCGCCGCTCGACCCGCATTTTTCCGGGGTCGGCCGCGTCGTGACCGGCAACGATGGCGTCTACCGCTTCGCAACGATCAAGCCGGCGCGCGTATCCGTGGAAAAATCATCACAACGCGTGGCGACCACAGCATATTCACTTCAGCCTCTTCGGTCCCGGTTTCGCGACCCGCCTCATTACCCAGATGTATTTTCCCGGCGATCCCCTGCTCGAACTCGATCCGATTTATCAGAGCGTGCCGGACCGGGCGGCGCGCGAGCGGCTGGTCTGCGCCTTCGATCTCGAGGCGACCATCCCCGAGCGCGCGCTAGGCTATCGCTTCGATATCGTTTTGCGCGGGCGTAACGCGACTCCGCACGAACGCGACGCTTACGGGAGAGCGCGATGAGCCGCTCTGTCACACCGTCGCAAACCATCGGACCGTTTTTTCACCGCGCGCTGCTGCACGAGGGGTGGAACGACCTTGCCGGGCGTGGTGCCGCTGGCGAGCGCGTCATAATCGAGGGGCGCGTGCTCGACGGCGACGGCGCGCCTGTTGGCGATGCGATGGTCGAAGTTTGGCAGGCCAACGCTGCCGGTCGCTATGACCATCCCGAAGATCGTCAGGAAAACGGTCACGCACAAAGGCCGATTGATCCCCAGTTCCACGGCTTCGGCCGTACTGCCACGGATCAGGACGGCCGCTTCCACCTGCGCACGATCAAGCCGGGCCCAGTTACGGGCAGGGGTGACGCACCGCAGGCGCCGCACATCAGCGTTTCCATCTTTGCGCGCGGACTCCTGAAGCGACTAGTCACGCGGATCTATTTTCCCGGCGAGCCGCTCAACGACTCCGATCCGCTGCTGAGCGCGCTACCTGTCGCGCGCGGGGCGACGCTGATCGCACGCGCAGAGGACGGCGGCGCGGCAGAACGCGTCTTCCACTTCGACATCGTGTTGCAAGGCGAAAACGAGACCGTGTTCCTCGATGTATAGGCGGTGTGTTTGCAGTTTACCGGGCATCGACCATGAGCGTTCATCCGGCGGACTCGGAAATTTTCGGCGCGCTGTGGGGGACGGACGAAATGCGCGCGTTGTTTTCCGATGCGACGTACCTCCAACTGATGCTGGACGTCGAAGCCGCGCTGGCGCGAGCCGAGGCCAGACTCGGGCTAGTGCCGCCGGAGGTCGCCGAAGCGATTACTCGCGCGGCACGGGTCGAAAACCTGCGGATCGAGCGTATCGCCGAGGGCACGCGTGAGACTGGCATGCCGGTGCCCGCGCTAGTGAGCGAGCTCGGCCGCGCCGCAGGTGAGGAGGCCGCGCGCTACATCCATCTTGGCGCGACCACGCAGGATATTCTCGACACCGCGATAGTGTTGCAAATGCGCCAGGCGCTCGAGTATTTGCGCCGCGACCTGGTCGCGCTCGCCCGCACTTTGGCGAAGCGCGCGAGTGAGTATCGCGACACGCCGATGGCCGGGCGCACGCATCTGCAGCAGGCGGTGCCGATAACCTTCGGACTCAAGTGCGCGGTATGGGCGTCACCGCTACCGACTCACGTCGAACGGCTCGACCAGGCTGCGAGGCGCACTCTCGTCGTGCAATTCGGAGGCGCAGCGGGAACGCTCGCCGCGCTCGGCGCAAACGGAGTGGCGGTGGCGGAGGCGCTCGCGCAGGAGCTTGGATTGGGTGTGCCGGATTTGCCTTGGCATGTCGTGCGCGACACGATGGCCGAAATTGCCGCGCTGATTGGGCTGGTATGCGGCAGCCTCTCGAAGTTCGCGCTCGACTTGGCGCTTCTGATGCAGACCGAAGTGGCCGAAGTCTTCGAGCCGTACACGGCGGGCCGCGGCGGTTCGAGCACTATGCCGCAAAAGCGTAATCCGGTCGCCGCCGAGTACATCATTGCCGCCGCGCGCGGGGTGCACGCGCTGGTGCCCCTGATGCTTACCGCGATGACGCAGGACCATGAGCGCGCGACCGGCCCATGGCAGAGCGAGGCGCTCGCGCTGCCACAGTGCTTCGTGCTTTGCGCGGGTGCGACGGCGCATGCGCTCGCGATCGCCGAAGGAATGACGATCGATGCGACGCGGATGCGCCGCAACCTGGAGCTTGGCGGCGGCCTGATTATGGCCGAGGCGGTTTCGACCGGACTTGCGCCGATGATGGGTCGCGCGGCGGCGCATCATGCACTTAAGCGCGTTTCGGATCGCGCGATCGCCGACGGCAGAACGCTAAGCGCCGCGCTGCGCGATGACGCCGAGATCCGCCGACACCTGAGCGAGCAACAAATCGATCGGCTGACCGATCCAGTCGCGTACCTGGGATCGGCGGGCGCTTTCGTCGACCGGGTGGTCGCGCGGATCGCGCTCCTTAGCTGAAATCGTCAGGCCGCCGCGTGCACCGGCGGTCGTCTAGCGGCCCACGGTCGAGCCTGTTCAAGTTGCGCGGCCAGCCGGAGCAGCGTCGCTTCATCGCCGAAGCGACCGGCTATCTGCACGCCGACTGGAAGCCCGTTTGCGCTCCAATGCAGCGGGAGCGAGATAGCCGGTTGACCAGTGAAGTTGAAGAGCGGCGTGAAGGGCACGTAGGAGAAAATCTGTCGCGTCCACTCCATCGCGGCCATGCCTTTGCGGTCCTGGTTTATTTCGCCTAGCGGCGCGGGCAATTGCGCGATAGTGGGTGTCACCAGCAGGTCGACCTGATTGAAAAAGGCGCCGACCTGGCGCGAGACCAGGTTGCCGTACGCCATCGCGTTGACCAGATCCGTCCCCGAGTAGCGCTTGCCGTCCTCGTAGCAGGCGAGCGTAACCGCTTCGAGATTGTCCGGCCCTGGTTTGCGGTTGCTCACGGCCGAGGCAAAATCGATCGAGGTGACGGTGAAGACGGACCAGATGACGTGCGCGTTTTCCAGGAACGCCTCCCAGTCGTAGCGCGGGCGATCCTCGATCAGGGTGTGGCCGAGACTTTCGAGCAGGCGCACCGTTTCATGGACAGCTTTTTCGCATTCCGGATCAACTTTATCTCCTGAAGCCGGCGTCGTTGTCCACGCGATTCGCAGGCGGCCCGGCGCAGTGGCGATCTGTTCGCGGTAGGGACGGACGGGAGGCACCGGATGACCCGGAGCGCCGGTGTCGGGACCGGCCACTGCATCGAGCAACGCAGCGGCGTCGCGCACGCTGCGAGTCAACACGAACTCGCAAGCCAGGCCACAGAGCAGATCGCCATAGTCAGGGCCCGACGGGATGCGGTCGCGCGATGGCTTGAGCCCAACCAAGCCGTTGCACGAGGCCGGAATTCGGATCGAGCCGCCGCCGTCATTGGCGTGAGCGATCGGTACGATGCCTGCTGCAACCGCTGCGCCTGAGCCACCGCTGGAGCCGCCGGCGCTGCGCCCGAGGTCCCACGGATTATGCACCGGGCCGAAGGCGCGGGTCTCGGTGGTGGGATTATAGCCGAACTCGGGCGTCTGCGTTGTGCCGGCGAGCCTCAGGCCGGCGCGCCGAAAACGCGCCATCAACTCGGTATCGGCGTCGGGGACAAAGCCCTCGACGAGCTTCGAGCCCATCTCGCACCGCACACCCTTAGCATGCAGCACAAGCTCTTTGATCATGAATGGCACACCGGCGAATGGACCATGAGGAAGACCGTCGCGACTCTCTGCGGCGGCTCCCGGAAGGGTGTGCAACACGGCGTTGATTCGCGGATTTACCTTGGCCACAGCCTCGAGCGCGGCGGCGGCAAGTTCGTCGGTCGTCACTTCTTTGCGGGCGACCAGGTCCGCCAATCCGAGCCCATCGTGGGCGGTGTAATCTTTGAGTGAAATCATGCGCCGGTCCTCCATTGGCGGGGCCTGATGACCGTTCGCGCGGTCAACCCGCCACGGTTTCCAAGTGACTGTCCAGATAGGGGCGCGTACCACATTTCACGTCGCGCTCGCAAATTCGATGCTTACCAATTGAGCGGCCGGACGACCATTGCTTTAATGAGTGTGCGGCGTCTGGCGATGGCGCTTGCATCGATCACGGCAGCGAAATGGAAGCGTAATTTTGCGGCAACGTTGATGTGGCGGCAATCGGCCGCTATATCCTTGAAGGGATGCATAACGCCGGCGTAGGCCAAATGAAAGCCGGTGAAGTGGCGAAGCGAAATCGAGGAACAATAGATGGGGCCGATTGGAGACGCGATTTTTCTGACCAAGGGCGTGGGACGCCATAGCGAGAAGCTCACTTCATTCGAGCTCGCGCTGCGCGACGCCCGCATCGCGGAGTTCAACCTCGTGCGAGTGAGCTCGATTTTTCCTCCCGGATGCAAAGTCATTCCGATCCAGGAAGGACTCAAGCATCTGAAACCCGGCCAGATCGTTTACGCCGTGATGTACGATAACGCCACCAACGAACCGCATCGCCTGATTGCGTCGTCGGTCGGTCTCGCGATTCCAGCTGACAAGGATCAGTACGGCTATCTTTCGGAGCACAAGAGCTTCGGCGAAACCGACCAGAAGGCGGGCGACTATGCCGAAGACCTCGCCGCCACAATGCTCGCCACTATCCTGGGCGTCGACTTCGATCCCAACGCCAGCTACGACGAGCGCAAGGACATCTGGAAAGTCTCGGACAAGATCGTCACGACGCGCAACGTCACGCAGTCGGCAATCGGTGATCGCGAGGGGCTATGGACTTCGGTCGTGGCGGCCGCGGTGTTCGTCAACCTCCCCAAAATCAAGTAAGCAGCGCCCCACATACGGTGCCGCGTGCGGTCAACGGGGGACCGCAACTCGCTCACTCGATGCGCGCGCTAGGGATGACTCCAGAAACAATTTGCGGCAGCATCGTCGAGGCAATCCCTCGCACGGTTAGCCATGCCATCGCGCCCACGACGCACGACGCCGCCAGGGTGAACGCCAGCCCATCGAGATCGCAAAATTCCTGATACCTACCGTAGATCGCGCTAAGCTTCAGATTATCCTGGACGAGCCGGTAACTCACCGGATTCATGGTGTGCGCGATGAAAATCGCGTAGACGGAAAAAATCTCACCCGCAATATATCCGGCGAGCAGACTCAAGCTTCGCACTCCCTTGGACGGACTCAGTAGCTGACGCCGGCTCATCGACATGTCCTTTTGCGTCCGGCATTCAGCACCAGTGCTCGCGCGATGTCCGGAGGGTAGGCCAAAAATAGAAACTCTGTTCTCTCTGTGTTGCGGGTCGAAGGCGACGGAAAGGGCCACCGTTGGGCTGGATCAAATTCGGACTCGATTCGTATGTCGATCCCGACTAATCTAGAGTACATCGAGAATGACTGAAAAACTACGCTGGCGCCTTGTTATATAGTGCTGAAGGGAACAGGTATCGCGATTCGTGTGGCTATTCTCTGTGTATCTACGTTATGCTCATTTTCTTCGATACTAAGTTCGCAGACATTTAATATAGGGGATTTTTCCAATGACTGAAAGTCCAAAAGGGACCGATCGTAAAAAGGAAGCGGACAATCCCAAGAAAAAATCTCCGATCACAGATAAGACCGATCAGCCGGCACAGGAAATTGCCGACGATGAGGTAGAAATCGGTGAAACGGGAGGCAAGCCCGGCGAAGGTAGCAGGCCGATAACGGAACGCAAACACTGACCTGAGCGGAATCGAGGCCGAAACGGGGGACCCACTCTTCTTCGCGAGGTGAGCCGGCAAATAAAAGGCAGTGGAGATTCCCAAATACGGCTCATTCCTGTGCAAATTCTTCCGATCGCGCCAGCACGTCCGTATTTGAGAGTGGAAAACCCATCATGGCGTCGTCGAGGAGCTCTATTATTTTACAAGGCACGGCCATTGCTGCAAGAATGTAAGCTGTAGGAACATCTCTTCGGTAACCGCGAGAACAGCCGGCCCAGGGTGTCCAGTGTCCACCAGAAAAAATGCGATTCCCGATCCGTTACAGGACCTGAAGCGAGAGATAATAGTCCGGTGGCGGGAGGAGGTTCGCCAGGATCCCGACCAGCCCGAGTTCATCCGCGATCTGGAGGATCAGGAATTTACCGATCATTTTCCCGCGCTCGCCGAGAAGGTCATCAAATTGCTCCGTGGCCAATCGGTCGAAAGCGTCGAAGGGGAAGCTGCTCAACATGGGCGTCAACGACGTAGTTTAGGATACTCAGTGGTTCAGGTTCTGCGCGAGCTTCAGACCTTCCGCCGCGTGTTGGCCGACAGTGTTCAGACAATAGTCGGCTCAAATATCAAGGGTGAGGCACTCGATCGAAGCCGCAAGGCTATAGTTGACATAGTTGATCGCAGCATGAACGTCTCGGTCGCCCAATACATTGCGGCCGCCGAGGAGGAGCGAAATTCGGCTCAAGACGAAGCCAAGCAACTTCACGCCCAGCGCGATCGTTTCCTGGTTACGCTTTCCCACGAATTGCGCAATCAGGTATCGCCCATCCTGCTGTCCACGCAGTTGCTGAAGCAGTTGCAGCCCACCGATGGCCGGATGGAAAAAGCGGTCGAGCGAATCGAACGTCAGGCGCGCCACCAGGCAATCCTGATTGATGATTTGCTGGACATGAGCCGCTTCCGTTACGGCAAACTTAAACTTCGGCGCAAGCTGGTCGATCTGCGCAAAGCAATACAGCACGCTTTGGAAACTTTTCAGACCGATTTCCAGACTCAGCAGTTAAAAATCAGCGTTGATCTTCCCGAACGGCCTATGTTTGTGTTCGCCGACGCTACACGCATCGTGCAGGTCCTGGTTAATCTGCTAAGCAATTCGATCAAGTTTACTCCTGCCGAAGGGACCATCGAGGTTCGCCTGGCGCAGGAGGATGAAACCGTCGTTCTGAGCGTGCGAGACAGCGGGGTTGGGATTAGCGCCGACCTGCTGCCGCAGCTGTTCAAAATGTTTCTTCAAGGTGAAGAGTCTTCGCAAGGCGTAAATACTGGACTCGGTGTAGGATTGGCTTTGGCCAAGATTCTGGTCGAGATGCACGACGGAACAATCGAAGCCCACAGCGCGGGTGTAGGCAAAGGCGCGGAATTCGTGGTGCGTTTGCCGCTGCCAGACATGGCTGCGCAAGAGACCTCGCAACCGCGAGCCCGCAGGGTTCTGTTGGTCGAGGATAATCCGGATCAACTCGCTAGTCTGTCCGAACTGCTGAAACTGAACGGCTACGAAGTCATAGAGGCGCGAGATGCGTCAGAGGCGCTTCGCGTGGTCTCGGAACACAAGCCGGACGCATGCGTAATCGATATTGGATTGCCGGACATGAATGGCTATGAATTAGCGCGAAAACTGCGTGAAATCCCCGGCACCCGAAATTCCCGTCTAGTTGCAGTGACTGGCTACGGTAACGCGGAAGATAGCGAGACTTTCATGCAAGCGGGGTTCGACCACTATTTGCCGAAACCCCCTGATCTTAACGAGCTGAATAGAATTTTGTCCGAAGACTGACTCTAGCAGCGGTCGACTTCAGTCACGGCGACGAATGATCTAGCAGTCTTGAAATTTCCTCCATCAGGCGCTCACTTTTGAAAGGCTTGCGCACGAATGCCTGGTAACCGACACAACGTTCGCTGATGGTCCTCTCAGGTAAGGCACTAATAAGGATCACCGGGACAGCGCTCAGTCTGCCGTTGGCGCGCATCGCTTCGATCACGCCGGCTCCATTCAAAAGTGGCATCATATAGTCGACAATAACCAGGTCTGGCACGTTGTCTTGCAGATGAACTAGCGCGTCCTGGCCATTGACCGCGGTCGTCACCTTGAAACCCGCATCGCTCAGGATAGACTCGAGGACTTCGAGTATTCCGAATTCGTCGTCAACGATGAGAACAGTTTTGCCTGCCGAAGCATCATTTGAATTTTTCTCCATTTGCCGCGACGCATTTCTTATTCTTGGGTGACGCTACGTTCCGGGTCTGCCGGAGCGCGAGACAGAATCGACTTGGCACTTGCCGAATTTTCGGCCAGTTCGATGCCGTTTGCGGAGAAATAGACTTGACGCAAATCGGAATCGAAAGCGCTGTCACGCACTTTCAGTATGGACATTAACCGGTACAGACTCGCGCCCGCTTCCACGAACCGCAACACGATATGATTGTCCGTCACGTCGGAAAGGCCGTGGAGCGGCACCGTGATAGTCGGGCCTACTATCTCCATCACCTCCGCCGTGCAAATTGTGGTGACCCCGTGGGCACGCAATTCATGGACCAACGCAGAAAAGTACGGCTCGATGGGCCGGGAGCGCAGCGCTTTTTTGAAACCGCCGAGACCGTCGATCAGCAGACGTTTCACCTTCCTCCGCTTGACGTCGCGCAGCATGCGATCGGCAAGTTCGTCTAAATATTGATCGGTTGGCGCCTGCCAAAGAATTCGCACATGACCCGCGTCGAGTTGTTGAGTAAGCGGAGGCCACGTGGCTTTCGCCTTCTGGTAAATACGCGCAGGGGTTTCATAAAATCCGAGAATAAGACCCGGTTCCTCAGGACTGGACACGGATAAAAATTGCAAGCCCAAAGTAGTTTTTCCTGCACCCGAAGGCCCAATCAGCATCGTTGCTGAACGCGCGGGGAGACCCCCGCCGAGCATCTCGTCCAGCCGCGAATTGCCCGACGAGATCCTTTCCAATTCGCCATTCACATCAGCCTCCGGGCTGATGAGCGTCTCGAGACGGGGATAAACGGTGACGCCGTCCTGGTTGATGATGTATGAATGCACCCCCTGCAAATAACTGCTACCGCGAAACTTCCGCACGCAAAGCTCGCGCGCAGAGCGCCACTCGTGAATGGTGGTTTTGAGGGTAATGATGCCATCCACCATCGTTTCCTCGGAAGAAGGCGTATGCTCAGTAGGATTGGTTAGCAGGAAGACCGTGCAATCGGCGGCATCGGCCTGAGTTTGTAATTGCTGCACGAAAAGCTTCAATTCTTCGTGGGAACGCGCGTGGTCGGAAGCTGACGCGAAACCATCCACGATCAAGACGCTCGCTTTGCGCGAAGAAACTTCTTTTCGCAACAGATAGAGCAGTCCGTTCAGGCCTTTCTCCTTTAAAGCGCTGAATCCACTGACATACACTATGGCCTCGCCGACATACTCTTCTTTGAAGAGCGTGAGAGTTTGCATGTTGAGCAGCATGCGCGCGACGGTTTCGGCGATCAGAGTCACATAGAGAACTTTTTTTCCTGAAGCTGCTTGATTGAAGCAAATTTGATTGCCCAGGATGGTCTTGCCGACCCCTGGCTCGCCTTCGATGATATATAGTCCACCGCCAAAGAAACCGCCTTGAAGAACATCATCAAGGCCCTTCACGCCTGATGGAACCCGCGTAAGCTGATGAGAATCTTTACTATTCATCTATTTTCCCAAGCTGTAACGGCAGGGTGACAACAAAGACAGAGCCAACCCCAGGCTTGGCGTCAACCTCAATAGAGCCGCCCATTCCCTCCGCCAGTTTACGTGTTAGCCAGAGTCCTATTCCGAAACCGCTGCGTCCCTCGCGGCCGACAACCCTTTCAAACCGCTCGAAAATTCGGTCTTTGTCTTTGCTGTCGATGCCGAGTCCGTGATCTCGAACGATTAACCGGACCAACTCGGTTTCCGCCGTCAAGGTAACCTCTATTGGTTTGTGATCGCCATACTTGACCGCGTTGGAAAGCAGATTTTCCACGATTTCGGAGAAAGCGAGTCTGTCAAGGTGGGCGATTATTCCGGGCTCAATGTCGGTAGTAAGCGCGGAGCCGCTGCGACGGACCAGAGGCATGTAGTCCTCGACGAGAACTTTGGTGAGTTCCGACAAATCCAACTCGCAAGACTCTAGATGGAATTTGTTTGAGCTGATCTGGGCCACTTCGAGAAGCATTGTCGTACGAGTTGCGAAGTGGTTGATGAGGCGCTCCAGCCGATTGAGCTCGGGGCTGTCTCTTCCGGACCGCTCAAAATCTCCACGGATGAGCTGGACGGAAAGCAGAATCGGCGTCAGAGGGTTGCGCAATTCATGCGCAGCCACCGCAAGGAAGTCATCGCGAGCGCGGACGGCTTCGCGCAATTCGGCGATCAATTTATCGCGTGGATCCGTTCCCAGCTGGTCGTTATGGTTAAGGGTTTTTTCAGCCGCCGGGTTAGCGGAAGCCTTGTCGGCCAAGTCGCTCGGATTGGTCGCCATTGTCCGTCGCGTGCAACCTTACAACAGTTCGGAGCGCACAGGCAGTTAACGTTCTTCTTCCGAAAGCCCCTCAGTCAGCCGAGGTTTTTACCGAATCGACTTTAAAATAGTTACGCAGCATTTCACGAAGAGCGTCGATTTCGCAACAGGTGGGTTCGCGTGGCCAAGCAAGGATTTCTGCCCGTTTTAGCTGCTACGACGAGCTAAAAAAGGCGAGCCTGTTCGTCCCTCTCTCATGGCATAGCTCTTCTGTATCCCTCGAAACAACGATTTTTTCCGCGGTGTCACTGACTGAATTGCCACAACGAGGCAAAACGCCTACTTCTCCCGGAACAGGTGTATTACTTCTTGCTGGAGTCTGGCTTACCTCTTGCCGACCAAAACTGGGACCCGAGGACCCCGAATGGCGACTCGGTCAAGCTTGCCTTCTTTCTCGAAAGATATACGCAGAGCCCGTTGTCTGGAAGGCAGTGTGGGCGGGAGGAGGGTCTGCGCGAGGGGCCGTCGAGAGGATATCTGAGTTCGCGCTTTGAAGCGGTCCGACGAGGCTCACCTGGAGACAGAGTGCGCGTTAACAGACAGGGCGTACCACTCTTGTTCTTTATGTTGGCCGGACTTCTTACCGGCTGCGCCACAGCTCCTAACATCAGAGCGCTGATCCATACCAAGATATTGTATCTGGAGAATCCCAGGTTTGTGGGGGCTGCTGGGCCGCTCAGCGAGGAGCAGGGCAAGCAAATCATTAAGAGGATGGAAGAGCATCAGCATGCCCCATCCGATATTCTCGGGCGCTATCTCGCGCTCGAGCAAGCGCTCAGCAATATTCCGCTGGTGGTCGGTAACAAAGTCACACTTTTACAAAACGCTGCAGCGACATATCGTGCGATGCTGGCCGCGATTCACAATGCTCGCGACAGCATCAATATGGACATGTTCACATTTTCCGACGGACCAATCGGTCAGATGTTTGCAGACGCATTGATAGAGCGGCAGCGCCATGGAGTGCAGGTCAACCTCATATACGACAGTTGGGGGTCGTTCCTGACCTCTGCAAGCTTTTTCGAGCGCATGCGGCATAACGGTATTGCGGTGCTGGAATACCGCCCATTGAATCCGTTCGAGGCCGGCCTACGATGGTCGCCTTTCCATCGCAACCATCGCAAGATTCTCATCATTGATGGGCGCGTTGCTTTCACCGGTGGGATCAACATCTCGGAGGTTTACGCAAGCGGGCTTCGCATCAGAAGAACAAAGGTGCGACTGGAAGACTGGCGCGACACCGATATCGAGCTTGCCGGTCCAGTTGTGGCGATAGTCCAACGGCTGTTTATCGACGAATGGCGCTACCAGATGGGGCCACCGCTTAGCCCTCGTAATTACTTTCCTCGACTGCAAGCCGAGGGGAAACAGATAGTCAGGGTAATCGCCAGCGTGCCGGAACAATTCAGCGTGATCTATGTGACCCTGGTCTCGGCAATAATTAATTCCGAGATGAACGTGTATATCACAGACGCGTACTTCACGCCTGACCGCCAGATGGTGCACGCGCTCGAGCGCGCGGCTCGTCGAGGCGTGGACATGCGTCTTCTGCTCCCGAGTCAAAGCGACGTGGCACTGATCGTATCGGCACAACGGTCCCATTACGAGGAGTTACTTGAAGCTGGAGTAAAGATTTACGAGTGGCAGGGCGAGATGTTGCATGCGAAGACGGCGACCATCGACGGGGTCTGGTCCACGGTAGGCACGTCGAATCTCGATTGGTGGAGCATCGCGCGCGACAACGAGATCAATGCCATCATCCTTGGTCACTCATTCGGATCGCAGATGAACCAGACCTTCAAAAGTGATATGGAAAGCTCCAAGCAGATTGAGCTCGACCAATGGAAAGGTCGGGGCTTGCGCGAGCGCCTCAAAGAAGCCACCGCACGTTTATTTGAACCATTATTGTGACAGCTAGCCGCAAGTCCGCTTATAGCTTCCGACTGATGAAAAATCCAGGAGAGCAGCTTATCGCTGTCGTTTCCTGTTTTAGTTGGATTGAGTCGGTCAGCTCCCTCGCCATAGACACTCCAAATAGATACCCAAGCCCACGATTCGCAAACACCTCGATCTGGATGAGGAACGGTTGAGCCTTTCCAAGAAAAGCTATTAGGGAGGAAAAAAATTCACTGGCGTTTTCCTATTGCTAGGCCGCCCACCTCAATAAAACGTGTTTAAAGGCCACCGTTGATTCCCGCGTTCTGGCATTCCACTTGCACTCATTGGCAACAACACCTTACGATGGAGGTTACGATCATGCTTCACTGGGCTCTGGTGTTTCTCGTCATTGCCATAATTGCCGGCGTCTTGGGGTTCGGAGGGATTGCGGGCACCGCGGCGGGAATCGCTCGCGTGCTATTTTTCGTTTTCATCGTGCTGTTTCTCGTCGGCTTAATCGCGGGACGCGCAGCGGTTTAGCTGGCCCTTAATCTGGCGGCTGGTTTGCGGCATTCGAGCATCGGACTGCAGCAACGTCCAGATGCCTATGGGAGGTCCCATCCATGACCTTAGTCGACATTGTTATCGTGCTCGTCGTGGTGGGACTTATCCTGTGGCTCATCAACACGTACATACCGATGGCGGGCGGGATCAAAAGTCTGCTCAACGTCGTCGTGTTCGTAGTCGTGCTGGTCTGGGTATTACAAATTTTCGGAATTATCGGTCCAATAAGCGGGGTGCGGATTCCCCGTCTTAAATAGTAGCTGTGCTGCTATCATATTTTTATCTGGAAAGAGGTCATACGTGATGAAACGTGCAGGAATAGCTATTGTGTTGTTGTGGTCAGCAGGAGCATGTTTTTTGTCGACCGGGTGCTTCTCCTACACCAAAGAGTCGACCCCCGTTGCGGTCGAGCCTGCTTCTCCGGCTCAAAGCTCAACCACCACTACAACCACCGATCAGAATGGCGTCGTGGAGAAGCGCACTACCAGCACCTATACCAACCCCTGACGAAACCCGCTCGACTCTCCCCGGGAAAAGGGGCGAGGCCTAGATTCCCGACAGATCGCCCCTTTTCCATTTAATCAAGCCGATTCCGAACCACAAAATAGCGAACATGGCGGCGAGGGCGCCCGTCGCTAAACTCGCGAATGTCAGCGATGCGCTCACTTTTCTGGCGACGATAAAGAAGTCTCCGCAAATGCCGGCCGCGAGCGGTATCATAGAAAGAAGAACGGCGCGTTTGGCGAGGCGATAAAAATCTTCCGAAGGTTCGCCTTCGTCTACAAGACGGTGGTAAGCAGCTGGCGTCATCAGCAGAATCGTGCTGAGTGTTACCAGACTCAAACTCGTCAGATGGACATATCGCAATGAGATTGGCAGGCCTGAAAAGCCTCCCAAAAATACTCCAATCAACTGGAAGCCCAGCAAGGCCTGGGCGCCCGGAAGTACGACGCGAGCATCGGTCAAAGCATGCTGTATTTTTTCCTCGGTACTCGGATCATTCGAAGCCATCGACTGTCCTCCGGCCCGACTACGATGGCCCATGGTCTTGAGCCGAATCGCTTCGAGCCCATACCAGAAAAATATCGCGCAAAGAAAGGTCGCAATTCCCATTACGATCCCGCTAAAGGTTCCGGCGCCCCGAGCCCCTGCTAGGTAAACATCGATCGCCAGTGCTCCCGCGAACGGCATCAACGCAATCCCGACCGCTAGAGTAACGAACCTCTGGAGTTCAGCGCCTTCGTGATCCGACCACACCAGAAGGTGATTCGGCGCGGGTGCTGCAAATAAACCAAAGGCAATTCCCAGCAGAGCCAACGCTACCAAGTCCAGGAGCTGCGACGTTCTAGGAAAGCTTGCGAAAGCCGGCTCAAGCACGCTCGAATATTGAAAACCCAGTAGGACTTGGACGCCGAGGACCAAAATGCGGCTTTCATTTAACGCGTCCTGAGTCCTTGGTTCAGTCCCTGCCTTTGGTTCGGTTCCTGCCATAAGTCATGCGTACTTTGTGGTGCCGTGGAGATCTCGGTGATCGAGGTCGCTCACTGTGCTCCCGAAGGCGCGTCAGCAATCCGCAAAAGAAATGCCAGCTAAGGCTCCTCTCCCTCTCGTTTCGAATCGAATCGTAACCGATGTACCGACTTCACCGGTTCCTTCCCGCCGAAATTCGCGAAGAGAATAGCCTACTTTTAAAGTCTTTTTTTCTATTGTTGAGCTAATAAGCCTTATTTGGAATGCGTGAGGCCATCTTAGCATGCGGCTTGGGTTTTGCATTACCTTCGTGTAACAGACGCCTCCTGTGGAGATGAACCCTAGTTTAAACCTACCTGGTTTTCCTTGAGCGGCGGGTTTGTTGTGGGGTGGAAGCGACACCTTAGAACTTCGGAAAGCGACAGCTTGGAACTCCAAATGGGAAGCGATGCGCCGTCACAGACGCAGCGTGAGGGCACCGTGAGCGAGGAAAGCGCGATGCCGCTGCAAGTCATGCCGGCTTATGCGGGAGCGGCCTCGGAGACAGGCCCCACGGCTAAACAACTGAGATTTAGATCACATGCTGAAGAACCCTCATCGTCGTTTACGTATTGCGCAAGTCGCCCCTTTATACGAAAGCGTTCCTCCAAAGCTCTATGGGGGCACCGAGCGGGTGGTTGCTTATTTGACCGAGGAATTGGTTCAGCGCGGGCATGAGGTGACGCTATTTGCTTCGGGCGATTCGACCGTCACCGCGAATATCGAGTCGATGCAACCGGCATCCTTAAGGGCGTCTGGACTCGTTCCCTGGGGGTCCAGCTTTCACCTGGCGATGCTCAGCGAGGTGTTCGACAATGCCGAGCGCTTTGACATCATCCATTGTCACCTCGACTACTGGAGCTTCCCATTCGCCCGACTGGTGAAGACACCGACCGTAACCACGCTGCACGGCCGCCTCGACATCAAGGAACTCCTAGACGTCTATCGTTACTACTCAGAGATACCTGTCATATCGATAAGTAATGCTCAGCGCGCGCCGCTGCCTGAACTCAATTGGATGAACACCGTTTATCATGGCCTGCCCCGGCGCCCGCTTCGATTCAGTGCGGAGCCCGGAAAGTATCTGGCATTTCTCGGCCGCATCGCCCCAGAAAAACGCCCTGATCTGGCGATCGAGGTCGCTCGGCGTGCCGGCATTCCGCTGAGGATCGCAGCGAAAGTCGACGACGTGGATCGTGCATACTTCGAATCGACAATTCGTCCATTGCTCGGCGGCGGGAACGTCGAGTTCATTGGTGAAATAGGCGAGCACGAAAAGAGCGAATTTCTCGGCAACGCGGCAGCGCTGCTTTTCCCGGTCGATTGGCCGGAGCCGTTCGGACTCGTGATGATCGAGGCGCTCGCTTGCGGCACCCCGATTATCGCCAAGCCTTGCGGCTCGGTGCCCGAGGTTCTACGTGACGGAGTGACGGGATTTTTAGCAACCGACCTGGACAGTTTCGTTTCAGCAGTCGGGAAGATTCCCACCCTATCCAGGCAAAAGTGTCGGGAAGAATTCGAGACTCGATTCACTGCCGACGTCATGACCGCCAATTACGAGCGGATCTACTATCGACTCGTTGACGATCGTCGTGTCTCAGTCTCCCAACAAGAAATGCGTCCTACGGTCGCAATTGAAGCGAGTAATGACATTCGTAAGAGTGTCGTGGTGCCGCCCCAAGTGTGAGACAGATGTAGCGGAAGGGCTTCACTTCAGATTGCGTACGGTTCACCGCCGACATTGATGATTACGCATGCCGGAAAGAAACAGGACCGCCGCGCGGCTCCTGATCAGCTGATCGCGCCAAACGCTTCGCTAACCGAGCTCCGCGCGCAGGCGCAGCTCTGCCGCGGCTGCGATATCTGGGAGCGCGCGACTCAGGTCGTGTTTGGCGAAGGGGGGCCGCACGCCGAGGTGATGCTCGTTGGTGAGCAGCCGGGCAATAGCGAAGACCTCGAGGGCCGTCCGTTCGTCGGGCCGGCGGGAAGGCTGCTGGATGAGGCACTTGCGAGAGCCGGTATCATGCGCGACCGTGTTTACGTCACCAACATCGTCAAACACTTCAACTCGATACAACGCGGAAAGCTCAGGATTCACAAAAAGCCGAACGCGCAGGAAATCGCAGCCTGCCGCCCTTGGTTGGACGCCGAAATCAGAGCGGTCAAGCCAAAGGTTATTGTCTGTCTCGGCGCGACGGCCGCACAAGCTCTGATATCAAGGAAATTTTTGGTTTCGCAGCAGCGCGGGGAATTGCTGAAATCTACGCTCGCTCCTCTGATTACTGCGACAGTTCATCCTTCGTCGATCTTGCGGGCGCCTGACGCGGAATCGCGGCACGTGGAAATGGACCGCTTCGTCGCGGATCTCAAAAAGATCGCGCGTCATCTTCCCTCCTCGGTTCTGAAAGGCGGTTAGGTTACGATGGGAAATTCGGCCATCTCAGTGGTGCCGATCGATCGTCCCGCGCTCAGTGAGGATGCCGTGATGGCGGCCGCCAAAGCGGCGCACCTGCGTTACGTCAGCGATCGTCAGCCAGGAATTACCAGGGAGCGTACCAAGGACGGGTTCGTCTATCGCAACTCGCAGGGCTCGACCATCAATGATCGCGGCGAACTCTCGCGTATCCGTGCGATCGCGGTGCCGCCGGCATGGACCGCCGTCTGGATCTGCCCACATCGCAATGGTCACATTCAGGCGACTGGACGCGATTCGCGCGGCCGCAAGCAATATCGCTATCACTCTCAATGGCGAAGCGTGCGCGATGAGACCAAGTTCGAGCACATGTTGGTTTTTGGCCGCGCCCTGAGCGAGATCCGCCGTCGGGTCGAAGCCGACCTTGCCAAGCCCGGCTTACCGCGCGAAAAAGTATTGGCTGCTGTAGTGCGTCTGATGGAACGGACGTTCGCGCGGGTCGGCAATTCCGAGTATGCGCGGCACAACGAAAGCTTCGGTCTTACGACGCTCAGGAATCGCCACGTGCGAGTTTCTCGCGAGCGTATCGAGCTGGATTTTCGCGCCAAGAGCGGCATACAGCATCACAGCGTAGTGACTGACCGAAAGCTCGCCCGAATAATTAAAAATTGCCGCGACCTCGCGGGTTCGGAGTTGTTCCAATACCTCGACGAGGATGGCACCCGACACAGTATCGACTCTGGCGACGTGAACGACTATCTGCGAGAGGTCTCGGGCCGCGAAATCACTGCAAAAGATTTCAGAACTTGGGCAGCCACCAACCTTGCAGTGCTCGCTGCCCTTGAATTGAACGAAGAAAAACCGACCAAGAAAGGGTCTTTGCAGATAGTCAAGCAAGTCGCGGAACAGCTGGGTAACACGCCGGCAGTGTGCCGTAAATCCTACATCCATCCGATGGTGCTCGAGAACTATCTGGACGGGGCGCTGAAGCTCAAGGGGCCGGGTGCGCCAGAAACGCAAGCCTCTGTCTCGACGGTCGAACGCGAGGTTATTCGCTTGCTGGCCGCACGGCCCCGCGACACCACGTGCGGCGCTACACTTAAAGCCGCGCTCAAAGCGTCGCTTACCGCGGCCAAATCGAAACGGACTGCATTGCGTTCGGCGTTACTGTCGCCGTGATGCGAGCGTCTCCGCCACTAGTTTGGCGGGAGCAGCTTCGGCTTCCAGCTGATCGAACGTGCATTGCTGAGGCGCCTTGTCGGGACGCCATCGGGTAAGCCGCGTACCGTGACGAAACCGGTTTGCGCTTACATGATCGTAGCGAACCTCGACAACCAGCTCGGGACGTAGCGGCTCCCATTCGCCGCTGCGTTCGGTACTCCATCGGCTGGGACCACCCGGCGCATTTCCAGTGAAGCCGGGTTCCTCGATCATGGACTCCAGCCGCCGGGTGAGAGCCGGACGATCCGCGTTAGCGATCGATGAGGTGAACCCAACGTGATCGAGCTTGCCGTCTTTATTGTAGAGGCCGAGTAACAATGACCCAACCTGGCGGCTGCCCTGCTCGTAACGAAAGCCTCCAACGACACAATCCGCTGTGCGCATCCGCTTGACCTTCAACATCGCTCGCTCGCCGGGCTGGTAGGGGCCGTCCATGCGTTTGGCGACAATACCGTCGAGCGCGCCACCCGCGCGATCCAGCCATTGCTGAGCCTGACGAAAATCGCGCGTGAATGGAGTCAGCTTGAGCCGCCGCTCGCGACCGACGGACACAAACAAATGCTCGAGCGCTGCCCGGCGTTCCTTCAGCGGGGCATCGATTAGACTCACCCCGTCTGCAGCCATCAGGCAATCGAATAGTATGAAAATCGCGGGCGTCTCAGCCGCCAGCTTGCGCACGCGGCTCTCTGCGGGATGCAACCGCGCCTGTAGTGCGTCGAACGATAGCGTATCGCCAAGCGGAATCGCGAGTTCTCCGTCCAGGACAAAGCGTTCCGGTGCGAGTGCTGCGAGCATCGCGACAACCTCGGGAAAATAGCGCGACAAAGTCTTGCCTGATTTGGCCCGGAGCTCGACTTCGCCGCCGCCGCGAAATGCAAGGCATCGAAAACCGTCCCATTTCGGCTCGTACTGCCAACCAGGTTCTCGCGGCAACTCGCTCACCAGGCGCGCTTCCATTGGAAGTGTATTCAGCGGCACCGCGAGTGACGCGACTCCACGATCCTTCGATTTCGTCGCTGCGCGCGGCAAAGGTCTAGGCAGCCCTGGCTTTGCCCAGCCGTTTGATCGCCGGCGTCAGCGGACGTTCGGCCTCGCAGTAGTCCTGCCACGCGCTGCTTTTGGCGAGCAGCCCGGGCACTGTCCGCAGTGTGAACCGTTGGGGATCCAGCCCTGATCGCAACTGGGTCCACAGCAACGGCATCGACACTGGGGCACGGTCCCGAGCGCGAGGTGAAAGCGGCGCTATGGCGCTCGCCATCCGATCGTTGCGCAAGTAGTCGAGATATATTTTGCCAGTGCGAGCGTTCTTGGACATGTTGATCAGATAGCGAGTCGGATTGTCCGCGGCCATTTGCTCGCAGAGCTCGCGCGCGAACGCTTTGGCGGCAGACCACGTCAATTTTTCTTTTTTGACATCCAAAAGCGGGGTCACCACGTGTATACCCTTGCCACCAGTAGTTTTGCAGAAACCGATCAGACCGAGCGCCTCCAAGCGGTCGCGTAGCTCTCGCGCACCCTCCATCACCGCCGCAAAATCGACATTAGGTGCTGGATCGAAATCGAAGACGAGCCGGCCTGGCACTTCCGGTTGCCCCGGCTGGCAGTTCCAGGGGTGTAACTCTACGACGGCAACTTGCGCGGCCGCCGCCAAAGCCGGCACCGCGTCTATCTGCAGGTAGGGTTTCTCGATGCCAGAGACTTTGGTCATCGCGAATAATTTTGACCAGCCCGGCATCGCATGGCGTTGAAAGAAGTGCTCGCCGCCGATCCCGTCAGGAGCGCGTATGATCGAGCACGGCCGACCCTTCAGATGCCGGATCATCCACGGCCCAACCGCCTCGTAGTAACGAGCCAAATCGATTTTCGTGATGGGCTTGCCATTCCCGTCGTCGGGCCACAGCGCCTTGTCCGGCTTGGAAATCGGAACCCCCATCACAGTCGGGTCGCCGGGTGTGGATTGTCGAGACGTCGCCGATACTGGTTTCTCTGCCACGGTGCCCTCCGAGGCGCTCGATCGGACCTCGCGCCGATCGTTGGATTCCCAGACGCTGTCCGGCGCGGCGGTCCTTGACGACTTGGTCATGAATGGCCTTGGTCCCCGGCCTTTCCCCGCCGCGATTGAAGCCATAGGGCGCCCGGAGGCAACCGACCGGTCTTCGCGTAATAGTGCGTCGCCGTCACCCTCGCGTGCGAATTCGTCGCGATGCTTGATCAGCAGCCAATTATTCTTCTTACGGCCGCTGCGGTCTTTCATCCGCACCAGGACCCAACTTCCATGCAGTCTCTGGCCGTCCAAACGAAACTTCAGGTTACCAGCTTGCAGCGCGGTTTGCGGCGGACTGTCGCCTTCTGGCGTCCAGTACCCCCGGTCCCACAACTGTACGGTGCCTCCACCGTACTCACCTTTTGGGATTGTGCCCTCGAAATCGCCGTATTCGAGGGGATGATCTTCCACTTCGACCGCCAGACGCTTGTCACGTGGATCGAGTGAAGGCCCTCGCGTCACCGCCCACGACTTGAAAACGCCGTCTAGTTCAAGCCGCAAGTCATAGTGTAATCGTGAGGCGGCGTGCTTCTGAATGACATACCGCAAGCGTTTCGAAGGCTCGCCCCCAGGCTCACCCCGGGGCTCGCCGGTTTTGCTGAAATCGCGTTTTGAGCGATACGCCGAAAGTTTATTGTTTGGCACTCCGCTAATCCGCCTCATATACAACTCGGCAAGTGAGTCTCGCCTGCTTCAGGACAGCAAAGGGAATGCCAACTGTTCAAAAATTGCTCTTGGATCGCGCTTTTCTTCCGGATTGCTGTTCTGCGCCTTCGGGGGGTCGCGCGAATTCGAAAAAGTGTGGCGCGTGTATTGCGTATCCTCGTGATAGGCACTGAAAACTATCGAAACCCAGCGCTTTCCTAAAAAAACTTCAGAGCAATGTCGAAAGTACCTAGTCTTTTATCGAACCGTTCAGGATTTCCAATCGGTCCTTTGTTCATCGGAGCCCTGTTTGTGCTCGGGGCAGAACTAGTTTCGAAGCGGAGTCGCCTTTCGAAGCGGCGTCGCCCAGGCACAGCTTCATACAGTGGCCCTGCCGGCGGTTGGGGATCGGCTAAGGCGGTTGCTACGGCACTGCTACGCGAAAGGGTGCCCTTGAGCGGCGCTCGCCTGTTACTGCACCAGAACAAACACAAGGGGTTCGCATGCGTGAGCTGCGCATGGGCGAAACCAAAATCGCGCCTCTTGGAAGTCTGTGAGAACGGGGCAAAAGCCACAGCTTGGGAAGCCGATGCCCATCGCGCGAACCCTGATTTCTTTGCGAAGCACACGGTGCACGAACTGCTGGGGTGGACCGACCACAACCTGGAACGGCAGGGCCGGCTGACTCACCCCCTGCGCTGGGATAGAGGCAGCGATAAATATCTGCCCGTCCGATGGGAAGAGGCTTTCCAGGACATAGGAGAAAAGCTGCGAACCAGCGATCCCCGTTCGGTAGTATTTTATACCTCTGGCCGCGCAGCTCTCGAGACTTCCTATATGTACGCACTGATGGTGCGACTATATGGGAGTAACAACCTTCCCGATTGCTCGAATATGTGCCACGAAAGCACCTCCGTCGCTTTGCCGGAGAGTATTGGCGTTCCGGTCGGTACAGTCGCACTCGACGATTTCGAGAAAACCGATTGCATCTTTTTTTTCGGCCAAAATGTCGGCAGCAATAGCCCGCGAATGATGCATCAGTTACAAGATGCTGCCGGACGCGGCGTGCAAATTATCACCTTCAATCCCTTGCGCGAACGCGGACTGGAACGTTTCACTAATCCTCAATCGCCCTCGCAAATGTTGACTGGCGCGTCGACCAAAATCAGTACGCAGTATCACCAACTTAAAGCGGGCGGCGATATAGCTGCGATCATGGGTATTTGTAAGTCCCTGATTGAGATGGACGACCACAGCAGGAGTAACGGACGAGCGGGGGTTCTCGACCATACGTTCATTGCTGAACACGTTCATGGCTTCGACGCTTTCGCCGAAAACGCGCGACAACATTCCTGGCCAGACCTCGAGCGGCGGGCGGGGTTGAGTCGCTCCGCTATCGAAGCGGCGGCGGCTGTCTACGCGCGCGCCGAGAGGGTAATCGGGATTTATGGCATGGGCTTGACCCAACATCGGGCGGGGGTTGAAGCCGTGCAGATGCTCGCGAATCTGCTACTACTGCGCGGAAACATCGGCAAACCTGGAGCGGGAATCTGTCCTGTTCGCGGGCACTCTAATGTGCAGGGTCAGCGTACGGTGGGGATCACCGAAAAGCCGGAACTCGTTCCACTGGACAAACTCGCCGAGCAATTTGGCTTCGAGCCCCCGCGAGAAAAGGGGATGGATACGGTTGAGGCTTGCGAAGGCATTGTTGACGGTCGGGTTACGGCATTCGTAATGCTGGGCGGCAATTTCGTGAGGGCCATTCCAGATCGGGAGAAGATGGAAGCAGCGTGGCAAAAGCTGCGGCTCACAGTCTCAATCTCGACCAAGTTGAATCGGAGCCATCTGATACACGGTCATACCTCATACATTCTGCCGTGTCTTGGCCGAACTGAGATCGATCGTCAGGCGACTGGGGTACAAGCGGTTTCCACAGAAGACAGCACAGGCTTCTTTCACGCCTCACGTGGGTTCCAGAAACCTGCGAGCCAACATTTACTGTCTGAGCCTCGCATAGTCGCCGGAATCGCGAAGGCGATCTTGTCGTCAAACCCCAAGGTCGACTGGGATAGCTGGTGCGCAGATTACAGCCGCGTGCGTCATGCGATTGAGACCACTTATCCGGAGAATTTTTCGGATTTCAACACCAGAATGTGGCGGCCCGCCGGGTTCCAGCGGAAAATTCCGGCGCGCGAACGGCAGTGGAAGACCAAGACGGGCAAGGCCAATCTCATCCCTCCGAAAAGCTTACGCGAAGATCGCGACATGCCGGCGGAGGGTAGCGACATATTCCGAATGATCACACTTCGTAGCAACGATCAATTCAATACTACAATCTATGGCTACGATGATCGCCTGCGAGGCATTCGCGGCACGCGCGATGTTCTACTGATGAATCGCAATGACATTGTACGGCTCGGGCTCACAAATGGAGAAGATGTTACCGTTGCGACCGCGAGTGACGACGGAGTCGACCGTACATTGGATGGTCTGCATGTCGTGACATACGACATACCCGAGGGCTGCGTCGGAGCATATTATCCAGAGGCTAACGTGTTGATTCCCCTCTGGCATCACGCGGAACGCAGTAAAGTCCCGGCGGCAAAGTCAATTCCGGTCAGGATTTATCCTCGAACGGTCCGTTTTGATAAGCGCGCAGTTGAAGACAGTTATGGAATTACTAATTCAATAGGAGATAGACGATGAAAACCTCTACAGCGATTGTGTCCTCTGCTTTCTTGTTAGCGTTTGCCGCTCCGCCTATCTTGTCAGCCGAACCCGCAGGTCTCACCACGCTCCTCAATCAAGCCAACCAAATGAACAACGAAGAACAAGACATGGCAAAGGAACTGAGGAGCAAAGCCGGCGATAACCAAGCCTTGGTCACCATGGCAGACACCATGCAGGGGGATCACAAAGCCAACCAGTCCGCGGTGGAGGCCTTAGCGAACCAAAAAAAGATCACGCTCGGCTCGTATGAGAAGAACAAGGCGGCCATGGACCAGCTGGAGAATCTTAAAGGGGCGAAGTTTAACGATACCTTCCTTGCGATGGATATTCGCGACCATGAGAAGGCAATCGCTTCCTTTCGCCACGCGAAAAGTGAACTTGCAGGCGACCCCGATGTCCGGGTCTATATCGATGAGACGATTCCAGTTCTGGAGGCCCATCTGAAGATGGCGCAGAACCTACGTCGCGATGACAAGATGATTGGAAGCCGCGAGAATGCGGCTAACAACAAGGATTAGTTGAACTAGTCCGTGGTATTGATGCGCCGCCTGGATGCCACATCCAGGCGGCGTTTGCTTTGAGAATGGCCAAAGGCCGCACCCACCGAGGAACAGGCATAAAAACCCATGTATTAAAGTCACCTCCGTGGAAAAGCTTCATTATGTTCCTGCCCCGACAGCCCTGGGAGATGTCGAAGCTCAGCAGATGTTGCCGGAACCAGACGAACGGTTTCACGGCAACGCAATTCAATTCGCGACATAGAATGAAAGTATTCGCTTTCCTATCCAGACCGGAGATAGTTGGTAGAATCTTGCAGTTAAACGCCCTTTTATAGATTTTAAGATGATTCGAAGGTCGTGCAGAAGGCGAAGGAAGAGCGGTACAACCTTTGCGTCGTTTTAGCGTGAGTAGCAATCTCGCAATAGTTATCAGCAGATTCGGTGGGCGTGCCCTTTCGTTTGAGGACGACCGCCGACAACAGTCTTTTTAATCGGAGTAGGATATGAAGAAAAGTACTAATGGCGATTCGCGTAATAGCTCGTCAAGCCGTTCGACAGCAAGCCGATCGAGCGGTAGCCGCTCCAAGGGCAAAGGGAGCGCCAGTCTAAATTCGGAATGGCTACACAACTTCTTGTCGGAGATGTTGGCCGTGGAACGGGGTGGAGTGCAATTGTACGAAAAGGCTCTCGAAGAACTGGCGCACGACGAACTTCGCACCAAGCTGGAACAATTTCACGAACAGACCGAACGTCATGTCGAGCTGTGCGAAGAACTTTTAAGCGCCTCGGGCGCCGATGAAAACAGTGCAAGTCCCGGTGCACAGGCGGCCGAACATAAGGCCCAGGGCCTGATCAGTGCTGAAGTTCCCGAAGAGATGGCCGACCTTAACAATATCGAGAATCTGGTGCTGGCCGAGACCAAGGACCATTGGAATTGGGAGATGCTCGGATCTCTAATGGATGAGATCGGGGATCGCGATTTGAAGAAGGCGGTGAGCCGTGCCGTCCGGGAAGTACGCAAACAAGAGGGCGATCATGTCGCCTGGAATCAGAAAACGCTGACAAAGCTTGCAACGGAAGCGGCACATCAAGCTCAGGACGCGGAAGAAACGGAAGAGCCTGAAGAAGACGAAATGTACGACGAATAATTCGGTGCCCAAATCTCGTGTAATTGACCGGAGGGCCCGCTATGATTCTCGTGGGTCTTGGCAGCAGTCCATCGATGCCTGATAACAAAGGAGTTACTCATGAGCGAATTCGTAGCTGACCTCGCAAAAATTAAGCAACGCGCCCGCGCGCATATGGAACAAGGAGCGGTAACGGGGAATTACAAAGCCGATGTGAAGGCCGTTATCAAGGTGCTGAACGAAGTACTTGCGACCGAGTTAGTCTGCGTCCTGCGCTATCGCCGTCATTATTATATGGCCACGGGCATTAATTCCGAGGGCGTCAGGGCTGAATTCCTTCAGCATGCGAATGAGGAGCAGGAGCATGCCGATTGGATCGCTACTCGTATAACTCAGCTCAATGGAGCGCCCAACTTCAATCCTGAGGGGCTCCTAACGCGCAGTCATTCCGAGTACGCCGAAGGCAGCGACTTAGTTTCGATGATGAAAGAAGATTTGTTCGCGGAACGAATAGCTATCGAATCCTACTCGGAGATCGTGCGTTGGCTGGGCAATGATGATCCGACCACCCGCAAGATGATCGAAGACATTCTTAAGGTGGAAGAAGAACATGCCGAAGACCTAAAATCGCTTCTCGAGAAAATGTCGTAGTCGGACATTGGACACCGCGGGGTAGTCGCTGATAAACCTATAAGCGACTACCCCCCGGGATAGTCACTGAAAAATATCTGGGCTGAAGTCTCCTCACGGTACCACACCGGAGATTCGTTGAAGAACTGCGCTTCGGGCAGTACCGGGGAGGCTATCGTTTTCCGCCCGCATCGTCGCCCTTGCCCGCGCGACGGCCTATTTCCTGCGCTCTGTCGAGTTCGTCCTTTTCGGAAGTATTGAGGGCTTCCCGCGCCTCTTCGGCTGCTTTCTGAACTCGTCCGGATCTCTCGAAAGCCCTGACTCCTTCGTCATAGGAGCGCCCCGCACGCAAACCGGCGGCGTCCTCTTCTTTCGCGATTTCACCTTCGGCTGCAAGCCAATGATCAACTTCGCGCCCTTCAGGGCGTCCCTCGCGTTCCCAAATTAGATATGCGCGAAGACGTACACGTCTCAAGTAATCGTCATTCACTGAAGCCACCTCACTACGATTAGGACTTTTATAAGACTACGACTCTTGCGGGATAAAGAAAAGGAAGATTCGGGCCATATCGAACTTCGTTTATTTTCAGGACCTCAGTGCCACGTCTCGAATGCCGTGAGTAATAAAGGGCTTGGAAGATTTACACTGTGCCGTCGATCTCTGATACCTCATAACCATGAGATTAACCACACAAGAAAATACATAGCAAATTAAGTACTGTGCAGAATTTCGTCTCGGATCATATGCCGTCGTGTGGCTCAAAGGCTATGGCATTATCCTTGCTGACTTAACAATATCTGAGCGGAAGACGATGGAAATGTGGGCTCATCGTCGATGGTCATTGTGGCGTAGGACGAAAAGGGATTTAACCGCTCTATAATAACAGCTGTCTAAAATCGGCTGCAAAACCAGATGGAGGTATGAGGATGCGCTACGGTATTGCTTGGCTACTGGGAGTTCCTGTGTCTGTACTTGTTATATGGTACCTAGTCACTCATTTACTTTAAAAACATGGAGGTGAGTATCCTTGAAACAAACTGCATTCGCGTTTGTGCTATCTGCGGCACTTTTGGGGTTGCTGGGGGTTAGCAGAGCCCAGAACTCGGCGGTAACAGCGCCTGACAATTCAGCAGTAAATACGAGAGATCGCGCCCCTGGATCTATGACTGCGGACCAACAATCGAACGCTAAAGGCGACGTGGAGCTCACGCGAAAGATTCGCCGCGCGGTGGTCAAGGACTCTTCGCTTTCCGTCCTGGCGCATAACGTCAAAATCATCAGCTCCAACGGTAGCGTCACATTGCGCGGGCCCGTCAAGACCGAGGGTGAAAAAGTTGCGATCGCGAGTAAAGCTAAGGCAATCGCCGGCGTAGGCAATGTCAACGACCAACTCGAAGTCAAAGGCCAATAATCAGGAGATGATATGGCAAAAGCAGTATTCGGAATAGCAAGAAGTGAGGCCCAGGCAGCCGCTATAGCTGATCAGTTGAGAGCGGCTGGGTTTTCGGAGAATGACATTTCGGTCCTGTTCCCCGATAAGCAAGGAACTAAGGATTTCGCTCACGAGCAGCATACGAAGGCCCCGGAAGGCGCTGCGACGGGCGCGACCGGCGGCGCCGTTATTGGGGGAGCTTTGGGCTGGATGGTGGGGATCGGAGCACTGGCAATTCCAGGGCTTGGACCTTTCATCGCAGCGGGTCCAATCATGGCAGCGTTGGCCGGCGCTGCCGGGGGTGCGGCAGCTGGAGGCATAACTGGTGCTCTCATCGGTATGGGAATCCCGGAGTATGAGGCGAAAAGATACGAAGGGAAGGTCAAGGATGGAAACATTCTTCTGTCAGTCCATACCGAGGACGCCGCAGAACGTGATCGTGCGAAAGAGATCCTGAAGAAAAATGGCGCGGAGGATATCTCTTATACTGGAGAGGCGTCCGTGGCCAAGGACAATCGTACTAATCTTTAGAAGCTCGGCTCGCCAATAGCTTTGGAGGTGGGATCGGATCGCAAGATCCCACCTCCATACGACTGGGGCCGGTCGCATGTGCGTGCCCCGGGAACAACGTGCGCAGGCGTGGGCGACAACATCAGGGGCCCACTGTCCGTTATCAAGACACGTTGAAGCAGCGCTCAGTTGCGCCGGCGGGTTGCTGGTCTAAGATTCTGAAGCAATCTTTGGCACGACTGAATTCGACTCGCGCACCTTAGCGACTGAATCGCGCGAAGTGCCGCGCATGTGCAGAGCCTCCAGCAGTCGGCGCTTAAGCATTATGGCGACCGGCACCCATTCGTAGGCACCCATTAATTTAAGATGAAACTCGACTAGCCAATCGCTGGGATCGACGCGGACCCTCCCAGTTACAAACTCATGCGGATCGGATAGTGCCGGCGACGGAATCGAAAGGAATGTGCGTCTGTAGCAGGCTGCGCGACAAAGCTCGATGGTTTCCGCGCTACTGCTGCCGAAGGGGAAGCAAAAAAGATCCACTTCACGGTCGAGTAGTTGCTCCAAGCGGGCGCGTGACCCGGTAAGTTCGCGCAAGGCCTCGCTTTCATCTAGGGTCGTCACGCGCGCGTGTGTGCTGGTATGGGATCCAATGATGAGCAAGCCTCGTGCGATGTCGGGCTGTAGCTCGAGCAACTGCTGTTCGGACATTATGCGGTCCGCAGCCTCGCCCATGCTGTCGCCCATCCGTCCGGTGATGACGAAAATTGCTACTGGAATATTTCGGCAGCGTAATTCCGGAAGAGCATTCTGGACGAAACTTACCCACCCATCGTCCGCGGTCACAATCGCGCACCGCTCCCCGTCCAGGAGAAGTTCGGAATGATCAGCGCGAAGCGGTACGGTCCAACGCAGCAGGTGATCCATCTGGCGGGCAAACCGCGCGCGGTCCTCAGCAAACACCTGGTGGTAGCAGATTGCCGCCGCCACCCCTGGCGTTCGTCTCCCGAGCAACCGCGAGACGAACCGCCGCGCTTCGCGGAAGGCGTAAAAAGAAATTGAGATCGGAATCTTTAAGACGCGAACAAAGGGGTTTTGACTATATGGCTGAATCGCGGCGTCATCGTAGTCTAGATCAGGCATTCGAGTGCTTAGACCTCCTAATCGTGAAGAGGCTAATCAATGTCGTTAGACTTTCTTAGAGCCGAGCAAGTCTCACACCAGCATCTCCAAGTTTCGAATGACGCTCTTTCTCGCCAATAGCCGCTCTCATGGTCCGACGAAATCAATAGTGAATATCTGATTGGTGGGCGGTGCAGGTTTCGAACCTGCGACCCTCGGCTTGTAAGGCCGATGCTCTACCGCTGAGCTAACCGCCCTCGAGATACACAAGCCTCGCCAGGTCCCCAGCTTATAAGTCAATTGGCAACTCGCCGCAATTCGCATAATTACCGTAGTGTCAGCGTCGATTGCTTTTGCTTCTGGCAGCGGCTGCCATGCTCTTCATAAACGGACGCCGCATCCTTGCGGATGCGGCGTCATCGCCAAATTGCCTACTCCCGCGGACTCAGGCCGACGGTGGATTAGCCTGAGAGCCGCCTTCGGGCGCCGCGTCATTGAGCGAATCCTTGAGCTGCTTACCGGCGCGGAACTTGGCCGAGCGACTGGCGGAAATCTGGATCGCCTCGCCAGTTTTCGGATTGCGTCCAACCCGCGAGGCCCGTTCCGAAACCGAAAACGTGCCGAAACCCGAGATGTTAACGCGGTCGCCCTGCTTGAGCGCTGCAACGATGTCGTCGAGCAAAAGGTTAACCGCCTTCTCGGCGTCGGCTTTGTTGAGATTCAGCTTGTTGGCAAGCCCCTCGATTAGTTCGGCCTTTGTCATTTATTCGTCCAGCCCCCCACGGTTACCCTTCTGCTTTTTAGCCCGCTCCATCGCACGGCAATCCTGACGCATCACTGTCTCGACGCTCCCGAGTAGTGATAGTGCGTGGGCTGCGTCAGTATTCCCCGATCGGCAAGCGTTTCCGACAATTTGCGGATGCTCTTCCCGTTGCCGAGCCTCAGGACAAATTCGTAGGTGAGGGGATGGTGGAATCATCCTCCGGTTCGTCATCCCCTATCTCTTCCTTGCTCTCCGGCACCGCGCTGTAGTTGATAGCCACCGGCTTGATCTTGAAGAACGCTTCGGGATCCGCCAACACCAGGGCATGGCGCAGAACCTCGTCCATGTGCTCAACCTGGATGAGAGTCACATTCTTCAGAATCGGCGCCGGTATATCATCCACATCCTTGGCATTTTCCTTGGGGATGAGCACGATTTTCACGCCGCCACGATGCGCCGCGAGGATCTTTTCCTTGAGGCCACCGATCGGCAGCACGCGTCCGCGCAGCGTTATTTCACCGGTCATCGCCAAGTCGTTGCGCACTGGAACGCGGCACAGTGCCGAGGCTAGCGCCGTTGCCAGCGTGATTCCGGCTGAGGGGCCGTCCTTGGGTGTCGCGCCCTCGGGAATGTGAATATGAATGTCGATTTTCTGGTAGAAGTTGGACGCCAAACCAAGCGCGTCCGCGCGCGAACGGATGTACGACATCGCCGCCTGAGCACTCTCCTGCATCACTTCGCCGAGTTGGCCGGTGACGGTAAGTTTACCGCGCCCGGGCACGATGGTGACCTCGACGCCGAGCAGCTCGCCGCCCATCTCAGTCCAGGCAAGGCCGGTCGCGACACCAATCTGCGGCTCGGTCTCGGCCATCCCATAGCGGAAGCGCGGCGGCCCGAGCTGTTTGGCCAGGCTGGACGCGGAAACGCGGACGTGCGCGTTGCGATCAGTCTTAACCACTTCGACAGCGACCTTACGGCAGATCGAGGCGATCTCGCGCTCGAGATTGCGCACGCCGGCCTCTCGCGTGTAGAGCCGGATAACCTGCAGGATCGCCTGGTCCGAGAACTCGATGTTCTCCTCCTTCAGGCCGTTGGCCTCACGCTGCTTTCGCACCAGGTAGCGCTTGGCGATGTTGAGCTTCTCGGTCTCGGTGTAGCCCGGAATCCGGATGATCTCCATCCGATCCTGCAATGGGCGCGGGATGCGCTCGAGCGTATTGGCCGTGGTGACGAACATCGCCTTGGCCAGATCGTAGTCGCAATCGAGGTAGTGGTCGTTGAAGGTGCAGTTCTGCTCGGGGTCGAGCACCTCTAGCAGCGCCGAGGACGGGTCGCCGCGGAAGTCAGTCGACATCTTGTCGACTTCGTCGAGCAGCATCACGGGATTGCCCGAACTCGCCTTGCGCATCGATTGGATGATCTTGCCGGGCAGCGCGCCGATGTAGGTACGCCGATGACCGCGGATTTCCGCCTCGTCGCGTACTCCGCCAAGCGAGACGCGCACGAACTTGCGTCCGGTGGCGCGCGCGATCGATTTTCCGAGCGAGGTTTTGCCGACTCCCGGAGGCCCGACCAGGCAGAGGATGGGCCCCTTCATCTGGCCGACCAGCGTCTGCACTGCAAGGTATTCAAGAATGCGCTGCTTAACCTTGTCCAGCCCGTAGTGGTCTTCCTCGAGGATGCGCTCGGCCTCTTTGATGTCGAGCTTGTCCTCGGTGTACTCGAACCAGGGCAGGGCGAGGAACCAGTCGAGATAATTGCGCACCACGGTCGCTTCGGCCGACATTGGCGACATCATCTTGAGCTTTTTGATCTCGCGCTCGCATTTTTCGCGCGCCTCGGCCGGCATCTTCTTCTGGCGCAGCTTCTCTTCGAGCTCCTGGATCTCGTTCTTGAATTCGTCTTTCTCGCCCAATTCCTTCTGAATCGCCCGCATCTGCTCGTTGAGGTAGTACTCCTTCTGGGTCTTCTCCATCTGCTTCTTGACCCGGGAGCGGATGCGTTTTTCGACCTCCAGTATTTCGAGTTCGGAGCGCATGTAGCCGAGGATCTTTTCCAGACGCTCGGCCGGATTTGAGCACTCGAGCAGAGCCTGCTTGTCTTCGAGCTTGATTCCCAGGTGTTCGACCAGCTTGTCGGCCAGGTACGCGGGATCGTCGACCGACGCAATCGAGGTCACCATCTCGGGCGGGATCTTCTTATTCAAACGCACGTAGTTGTCGAACGTCGTGTTGACCGAACGGATCAGCGCCTCGACCTCGGTGGTGCGATCGTAGACCTCTTCGATCGGCTCGACTTCGACCTGGAAGTATTCCTCTTCGGCCGCGTAGCGCACGATGCGCGCGCGGCGTTTGCCCTCGAGCAGTGCCTTAACGGTGCCGTCGGGTAGGCGCAGCAACTGCACCACCACGCCGAGCGTACCCGTGGCATAGATGTCCTGCGGACCCGGCTCGGAAACTTTGGCGTCCTTTTGCGCCACCAGCAGAATGGGCTGTTTACGCGCTTCGGCAGCTTCCAGAGCCTTGATCGACTTCTGGCGGCCGACGAAGATCGGGTAAACCTGGTGCGGGAAGACGATCAACTCGCGCAAGGGCAGAAGCGGGACTGTTTCTCCCAGGTGCCCGTCGCGACCGTCTTTCTTATCGTTCTTATCCTTGTCGTTGCGAAAAAGCATTCGGTTATCGATTTCCTGAGATGTCAGGCGGTTTCAGCGGTTTTCTGATAGACCAGCAACGGCTGTTCCTTCTGCGTGACCACCTCCTCGGAAATCAGAACCTCCTTAATGTTGGGCTGTGAGGGAATCTCGTACATTAGGTCCACCATGATCGCTTCCATTATAGCGCGCAGGCCGCGGGCGCCCGACTTGCGCTTGAGCGCCTCGCGCGCAATCGCGCGCAGCGCCCCCTGGGTGAATTTAAGGTGGACGTTCTCCATATCGAACAGTTTCTGATACTGGCGCACCAGTGCGTTTTTGGGCTCGGTGAGAATCCGCACTAGCGCGTCCTCGTCGAGTTCGCCGAGAGTCGCGATTACCGGCAGACGTCCGACGAATTCCGGGATCAGTCCGAACTTGAGCAGGTCCTCGGGCTGCACCTCGTTGAGCAGCTCGGAGACCGTTTTGGAATCGCGATGGGAGAGGTCGGCCCGAAAGCCCATCGTCTTGCCTGCGATGCGCCGGCGGATGATGTCGTCCAGGCCCACGAAGGCGCCGCCGCAGATGAACAGGATGTTGGTGGTGTCGACTTGCAGGAACTCCTGCTGCGGATGCTTGCGGCCGCCCTTAGGTGGCACGCTCGCCATGGTGCCCTCGACGATCTTGAGCAGGGCCTGCTGCACGCCTTCGCCCGAGACATCGCGCGTGATCGAGGGATTGTCGCCCTTGCGCGCAATCTTGTCGATTTCGTCGATGTAGACGATGCCGCGCTGACAGCGCTCGATGTCGTAGTCGGCGTTTTGCAGCAGCGACAGGATGATGTTCTCGACGTCCTCGCCGACGTAGCCGGCCTCGGTTAGCGAGGTCGCGTCCGCGATGGTGAATGGCACCTGTAGAAAACGCGCCAGGGTTTGCGCCAGCAGGGTTTTGCCGACGCCGGTCGGGCCGATCAGCAGAATATTGGACTTCTGCAGTTCGACCTCGCCGGTCACCATCTGGGAATCGATGCGCTTATAGTGGTTGTGGACCGCGACCGAGAGAATTTTTTTGGCCCGCTCCTGGCCAATCACGTATTGGTCGAGTACGCGCTTGATCTCGGCCGGCTTGGGCACCGCGGAGGTTTGGCTGAAGGCCTCTTCGCTGTCAGTTTCCTCGGCGATGATGTCGTTGCAGAGGTCGATGCACTCGTCGCAAATATAAACCGTCGGGCCCGCAATCAGCTTGCGGACTTCATCCTGGCTCTTGCCACAAAACGAGCAGACCAGGTTGCCCGAGCGGTCGTCATGCTTGGCCATTTACTGCCTCCCGCCGCCCTTCACTTGGAGGACCCTCGTCTAACGATTACCTCATCGATCAGTCCGTATTCAACCGCCTGCTCGGGCGACATAAACATATCGCGGTCGGTATCCTTTTCGATCTTGCTCAGCTTCTGTCCCGAGTGGCGCACGAAGATGTTGTTGAGCTCCTCGCGCATGCGCAAAATCTCGCGCGCCTGAATTTCCAGGTCAGTCGCCTGACCCTGCGCGCCGCCGAGCGGCTGATGAATCATAATCCGTGAATGCGGCAACGCGTAACGACGTCCCTTGTGCCCAGCCGTCAACAGCACCGCTCCCATGCTCGCCGCCTGTCCCAGGCACAGGGTGGAAACGGGAGGCTTTATGAATTGCATTGTATCATAAATCGCGAGTCCCGCGGTGACCGAGCCACCTGGCGAGTTGATGTAGAAGCTTATCTCTTTTTCCGGATCCTCGGATTCCAGGAACAGGAACTGTGCGGTCACCAGGTTGGCGACGTCGTCATTTACTTCGGTGCCGAGAAAGACGATTCGATCTTTAAGCAGGCGAGAGTATATGTCGTAGGACCGCTCGCCGCGGCCGGTCTGTTCGACGACGATCGGGACCAGGTTGCTCATACAGTCCCAGCCCGGCGCGGCCGGTAATGATTTCTCAGTGCAGCCACCCGAACTAAAAGTCTAACCAGTTTGGGATAGCGCGGCAACCTGAAATCCGAAGGGGACCGCTAGGCTTGTGCGTCCGAAGGCGCTTCGCCGCCCGCGTCGCCGGTCTCCGATTGCGCGCGCTCGAGCAAAGCGTCGAGCGTCTTCTCGCGGCGCATCGCCTGCTGAAGCTGCGCGCGATGCTCCTCGGAGCGGTAGTGCTCGGCCACGTGATCGCGCTCGCGTGCGGAGCTTCGTGTCACCATATGCGCGACGCGCGCGGCCAGTTCGTCGTCGCTGACCTCGATTTTTTCCTGCTCGGCGATGGCGTCGACGATGAGCGAGCTGAGCGCGCGCTTATGCGCCCGCGTGCGAATCTCGTCGGCGCTACCGCTCACCCGTTCGCCTGCGGCCTCGCGCGACATCCCCGCTCCGACCAGCGCCCCCATCATCTCGGACTCCATCAGTGCGCGCTCGCGATCGTCGAGCGACTGCGGCACCTCGACCGGATTACGCTCGATGATGAGGTCGAGTAGTCCCTGGCGGGCCCGCATGTCGGCTTCCTCATGCGCGCGCTGCATGAGCTGCTCGCGCACCTTCTCGCGCAACTCGTCGAGCGAGCCGACGTCGCCCAGGTCCTTGGCGAATTCGTCGTCGAGCGCCGGCACTACCTTGGTGTAGATTTCCTTGACCGCCGCGCGCCAGTCGACCGTCTTGCCGGCGAGATCTTTCTCGGCATAGTCGTCCGCGTAGCTGCGCGTCGCGTGTGCCGGATGGCCGACTTCGGCCCCGGCCAGCACCTCGTCAAGCCCGTGGGCGAGCCGCTCGGGCGAGACTTCGAGGATGCGCTGGGCGATCTTGGCGCCGTCGAGCGCTTTGCCGTCAACGAAGCCCTCGATTTCCGCCAACACCAGGTCGCCGCGCTCGACGCGGGTGCGGTCTTCGACCTTCTTGAGCGTGGCCGAGCGCTCGCGCAGCTCCTCCAGCGTCTTTTGCAACTCTTCGTCGCTGACCTCGACCTGCGCCCGCGGCATCCGCAGACCCTGGTAATCGCTCACCACTATTTCGGGCCGCAAATCGAAGGTCGCGCTGAAGCGCAGCGTTTTCGCGAGGTCGCTCTCTTCGGTGACGATTTCGGGCGGCAGGAGCGGCTTTAGGTTCTGCTCTTCGAGCGCCTTGTCGGTGTATTCTTTGATCAGCTTTTGCACGATCTCGCCGCGGACCCGGTCGCCGAACAGACGCTCGAGCATGGTGCGCGGCGCATGCCCGGGGCGGAAGCCCTTGAGCACCACGTTGCGCCGGAGATCGTTGTAAGTGCGGTCGAGCTCGGTCTTGATCTCGGCCGGTTCGAGTTCGATGGTTAGTTTGCGCCGAAGCGCCGAAGGGCTCTCAAGATTGACGTTCATAGTTGGTGTGTTGGTGTCCGTCGGAGATTCAACTAAACACATGCCGCACGGCACAATCAATCGTGTGGCGGCAGAAACCCGTGACAAAGCGGGCCACCTCGGCATTTACGGTGACGATTTACGATTGCATAGATAACGAATTAGGATCGCATAATTATCCGCGCAAGATATCCACGCATGATATCCGCGATTGGCAGCGATTTCGATTTGCCGATCGCGATTTTCGCGGCGATGGCGTTGAAGTAGGCTTACCTGAATGGCTGGCCTGATGGCTGGACTTAAACCCAGATAATCCCTAGAATTCGTCGGCTGATCTAAATAACTATGCGCCGCCGGTTGCCGCTCTTGAGACCAGGGAGTTATGCATCGCCGGTTTGGTCCGGCCGCGGAGCCGCAGCGTAAAATTTCAGGAGATCCAAACTCAGATGAGCGAAGCCAATATTGTTCTGCCGCACCTGACCGGCAATCAGCTGGTTATCTTATGGGCGGTGCTGGCCTCCGCACTTGTCGCACTGCTCTACGGATGGTCGCTGGCGCGCACCGTGCTCGCCGCCAGCCCCGGCGCCAAGTCGATGACCGACGTCGCCGACGCGGTCGAGGAAGGGGCGATGGCCTACATGAGGCGCCAGGTCAAAACCATGATCTGGTTCGTGATCATAATCGCGCTCGCCCTCTTCTTTATGTACCGTCACGTTTACCCGGACAACCTGACCCTCGCGATCGGAATCGCGGTCGCTTTTCTGATGGGCGTCAGCGCCTCCTACGGCGCCGGCCTGGTCGGGATGAAGCTCGCCGTCAAGGGCAACGTCCGCAGCGCCAACGCCGCGCTCACCAGCTTCAAGGATGCGATGGAGATCGCGTTCAAGGCCGGCGGCGTCTCGGGCATGTTTACGGTCGGCTTCGGACTGCTCGGCGCGACCATCATCTTCCTGGTCTTCCAGGAAAACGCGATGAAGGTGCTGATCGGGTTCGGCTTCGGCGGCTCGCTGGCCGCACTCTTCATGCGCGTGGGCGGAGGCATATACACCAAGGCGGCGGACGTCGGCGGCGATCTGGTCGGCAAGGTCGAGGCGGGGATCCCCGAGGATGATCCGCGCAACGCCGCGACGATCGCGGACAACGTCGGCGACAACGTCGGCGATTGCGCCGGGATGGCGGCCGACGTGTTCGAGTCGTATGAAGTCACCCTGGTCGCGGCGATTATTCTCGCGGCTTACGCGCTCAGCGAGAAAGACTTTACCGACCTATACCCGGGAGCGATGGCCGGCGCGTTTGCGATGAAGCTCATCATCTTCGCACTCATCCTGCGCGCGGTCGGCGTATTCTCCTCGATCCTCGGCATCGTCGCGGTGCGCGTGCCGCCGGGCAAGATGCTCGACCCGATGCGCCCGATCAACATCGGCTACATGACCTCGGCCATCGCCTCGGTGGTCGGTTTTTTCATCGTCAACTGGCTCTATCTGACCGACCCGAACACTGGCAGGCCCGATTGGCGCTTCGCCTGGTGCGCGACGCTCGGCATCATTCTCGCGGTCGTCACCTTGTGGCTGACCAACTACTTTACTCATCCCGAGCGTGGTCCGGTGACCGAGACCGCCTACGCGGCGCGCACCGGCCCGGCGACGCTCATCCTGTCGGGGATGGCCGAGGGACTGGAGTCCTCGGTATGGGCGCTGGTGGTTATCGTGCTGTGCATCATCGGCGCGATGGTCATTTTTCACGGCTCGCTGGCGCTGCAGTTCTACGGGATCGCGCTGACTGGCCTGGGCCTGCTGACCACCACCGGTTTCATTCTCGCGATGGACACCTACGGACCGATCACCGATAACGCGCACGGCATCTTTGAGATGGGCGGTATCCATCAGGAAGAGGCCTCGCGCACGCTGTCGTGGATGGATGCGATCGGCAACACCACCAAGGCCCTGACCAAGGGCCTCGCGATCGCGACCGCCGTCATCGCGGCGGTTTCGCTGTTCCGCTCCTTCATCGACGAATCGCACATCGGGCTTATCGGGGTGCAGGTCAACATGCCGACCGTGTTCGTCGGCCTGATGATCGGCGGCGCGGTGCCGTTTCTGTTCAGCGCCTTCGCGATCAAGGCGGTGAGCCGCGCGGCTTACCAGGTGGTGTTCGAGGTGCGCCGCCAGTTCCGCGAGCATCCGGGCATCATGGAGTACAAGGAAAAGCCCGATTACGCCCGCTGCGTGGATATCGTCACCGCGAGCGCGCAGAAGGAGCTGCTCGGCCCCGGCATCCTCGCCGTGTTCGCGCCGCTGATGGTCGGTTTCGGACTTGACGCGGGCGCGCTCGGCGGATTTCTCGCCGGTACTATCGTGACCGGGCAACTACTCGCGGTCTTCATGGCCAACGCCGGCGCCAACTGGGACAACGCCAAGAAAAAAGTCGAGGACGGCTTCCTCGGCGGTAAGGGCACAGAGGTCCACAAGGCGACCGTCGTGGGCGACACCGTCGGCGATCCTTTTAAGGACACCGCCGGCCCGGCGCTCAACCCGATGATCAAGGTGATGAACCTGGTCGGCATCCTGGCCGCACCGTTCACCGCGATCGAGATCTCCTTCAGTTGGACTCGCGTCGCAGTGACCGCGTTTTCCGTCCTGATGCTCGCGATCGCGGTCGCGCTCTCCAAGCGCGGATCGATCGCGGAGGAGCAGGGCCAGGCGGGTCAAGATAAAGCGGCCGCGTAAGGAAGCGGCGCCGTCTTAAGCAACCCAACGGGGCCGGACGCCAAGAGCGTCCGGCCCCTTTTTTTCACCCAGCCCTCGCGGCCTTTCTTCGCGCCCGTCTTGGTGCGCCGGCATCCCCGTTTCAGCTCGTTTTGCGCCAGCCGTGCGGCGAAGTAGATTCGATCGTGAGCGAACAGCACCACTTCCTCACGGGGACTCGACTCCGATGGAAATCGCGTGGATTGGAACCGGAATTATGGGCGCGCCGATGGCGCGCAACCTGATGCGCGCGGGCCATCGCCTGCGCCTCTATAACCGCACCCCTAAAAGAGCAGCGACGCTCGCCGCCGAGGGCTCCGAGGTCATCGTCGCGGCCGACCCGGCCGCCGCCGCGCGCGGTGCCGAGACGGTCTTCATCATGGTGCCCGATACGCCCGACGTGGAAAACGTCGTCGCGCGGATCGAACCGGTGCTGCACAAGGGACAGACCGTGATCGACATGAGCACGGTGGCGCCCGCCGCCGAGCGCACGATCGCCGAACGGCTGGCAAAGGCCGGCGTGGAGTACCTCGACGCTCCTGTTTCTGGCGGCGAAAGCGGAGCTATCGAGGGCACGCTCACAATCATGGTTGGTGGAGCCGAGCCGGCCTACAAGCGCGCGCTCCCGTTGTTCGAGAAGCTCGGCCGTCGCGTCACTTACATGGGATCGCCGGGCGCGGGACAGATGACCAAGCTCGCCAATCAGATCGCGGTCGCGCTGGCGCTGGAGGCCGCGGCCGAGGCGCTGGCGCTCGCCGAGAGCGGCGGATTGGATCGCGCGCGCGTGCTCGAGGCGATCGGTGCGGGCGCGGCCGGTTCGTGGCAGCTCGCCAACCTCGGGCCCAAGATAATCGCGCACGACTGGCGCCCCGGGTTTTTCATCAAGCTCATCCGCAAGGACTTGCGCCTGGTCGCCGACGCCGCGCGTGAGGGCGGTCTGGCGCTGCCGGGCCTTGCGCTGATGCAATCGATGTTCAACGCGGCGGCGGCCTTCGGCCACGACCTCGACGGAACGCAGGCGGTCGCCGAAGCGCTCGACAGATTGGCTCGCCTGAAGTAGCACACGATCTGAGCCCATCGTCGCGCCTCCGGCGCAGAGATAGTTGTGCAGACCGCTGCGGCTCAACGCCGCGATGTCAGATTCAGACGGGCGGAATATCCGTCTGGGCTGGCGACGTAATCGGTGCGCCACGCGGCGGGGCGGGGCGATGATCGGCTTCAACTAACAGATGGAGGGCGAGTCCAATTGCGAAGGCGCAGAGCAGGACGATGGAGGTTCGCATAGTTGCCTACCTGGATAAGGTTGAGCGCAGTTCGTTAGTTGTTGGCGGACCCGCCTATCTTCTATCGTTGTCCTTACGTCGCTGTAAATCTCTATTGCAAACTATTTACCGCAGCACAAGAGATTTCCAGCCGGAACGGTTTCGAATTTTTCACAGGGCCGCCCGGACTTTCACGAGGGCCGCCAGGACCAGGATCGCGTAGCGTGGGATTTGCCAGATCTGGGTGATCCATGGGATATGTCCGCCAGTCGTCACCCGACAAAAAATAGCGAATAACCTGCGAGGATTTTTATGGCAAACGAGCATCTGTTGGCCGAGCGCCGCGACGGCGTGTTGCATCTGACGCTGAATCAACCCGACAAGCTCAACGCGCTGAGCGATCAGATGATCGCTGGGCTGCTCGAAGAACTTGGCCGCGCGGCGCATGATTCGGAGGTGCGATGCGTCCTGCTTAGCGGCGCGGGGCGTGGCTTCTGCTCGGGGGGTGACGTGAGCCGGATGCGCGATCGCAACGAAGGCGGCGGCGGCAATGGGGTCGAGCAGACCGTCGAGCAGCGGATGGCCGGGTTGCGCCGCGCCGAAGAAGTAAGCCTGATGCTGCACGAGCTGCCCAAGCCGACAATCGCTGCGATCAACGGCGCGGCCGCCGGCGCGGGGCTCAGTATCGCGCTCGCCTGCGACCTCCGAATTGCCGCCGACTCCGCACGACTCATTACCGCCTTCGCACGGGTCGGGTTCTCCGGCGACTTCGGCGGGACCTGGCTGATGACGCGGCTGGTCGGACCGGCGCGCGCCAAGGAATTCTATTTCCTCGCCGATCCGATCGAGGCCAACCAGGCGCTTGCGCTCGGATTGGTCAATCGCGTGGTGCCGGTGGCCTCTCTGATGGCCGAGGCGGGCGCGCTGGCCAAGCGAATCGCCTCAGGGCCGGTTATCGCCTATGGCTACATGAAGGCCAACATCAACGCCGCCCTCACCGCTGACTTTCGCACGCTGCTCGACCGCGAAGCGGTCGGCCAGACGCTCACCGGGCGCACCGAGGATCATAAAGAGGCGGTCAAGGCGTTCCTGGAAAAGCGCCAACCCACATTCAAGGGCCGTTAGAGGGCAATCGCATAGGATTCGGATGTTACGGCGGGGCTATCCGAAGCCGACATAAAGTCTCACAATGGAAAAGGAGCGGTGATGGGAGGAAATCGCGACGGAGCAGCATTCGAGAGGTTAGGTCATGCGCTTACTGAAAATGGCGACTCTGATAGTGTCCGCGGCTGTGCTTTGCGTATGCACAAGCGCGCGTGCGCAAAGCGACCTCGAAGATGTCGCCAAAGTGAAGGATTACTACGCGGACTGGCTGTCCTCGATTCCCGGGGTAACCGATGTCGGGGTGGGAGAGCAGTCCGCCGGGGGGCCCGAAATTGAACTTCATGCGGACGTTGTCACGGAACAGATGCGCCAGCTGCCGCATGAGCTGAATGGCTTCCCAGTGCGCATCATCAAGAACCCCCGCAATGCTGACGATCCCGTCACTCCGCCCGACGCGCAGGCAAGCGGCAACGACGACGAGGCTGGTACGCCCGCCGGCGACGACTCGTCCGCTCCCGCGGCCGGGCAAGCGGCCGATGCCTCCGCTCCTGCGGCCGGACAAGCGGCCGACGCCTCCGCTCCTGCGACCGGCGAAGCGGGCGATACCTACGCTCCAGCGCCCGCGGAGGCCGCACCGTCTGCCGGAGAGCCACTTGACCCTTGGTTCAATCCTGATACGTCGCAGCCGAAATCCGTGGCCCGGCCGCCGGGCATGCCGTAGGGGCAGGACGCTTTTGAGCCGGATTCGGCCGATCAGGGAGCTTTGCAGGAGGGCTCGCAGGGAGGCTCGCGTGACATGTTGAAGACCAGGTTCTGCGAGGCGTTCGGCGTCGAGCTGCCAATCATGCTGGCCGGGATGGGAACGATCGCGCTCGCGGATCTGGCCGCCGCGGTTTCCGAGGCCGGTGGAATGGGCACCGTAGCTCTGGCCGGCTTTACGCCTGAGGGAATCCACAATGAGATCGCCGCCGCGCGTCGGCTGACCAAAAAACCGCTCGCCTGCAACGTGTTGATTCCGTTTCTTCAGCCTGGAGTGGCCGAGGCCGCCGCTGCCGCGCCGGTCGACGCGGTGACGCTCTTTTGGGGCGCCCCCGCCGAATACATCTCGCGCTTCAAAGACGCGGGCAAAAAGGTCATCTGGCAGTGCGGCTCGGCGGAGGAGGCGGCCGACGCAAAGCGTGCCGGGGCCGACCTGATTATCGCGCAGGGCGTTGAGGCCGGCGGCCATGTGCGCGGACTTACTTCGACGCTGGTCCTGGTGGGGCAGGTGCGCGACGCGATCGGTGACCTGCCGATGCTCGCGGCGGGCGGCCTGGCCGACGGCCGTGGACTCGCCGCGGCGCTCGCGCTGGGCGCGGACGGCGCGGTTTTCGGGACGCGGCTGCTCGCCTCGCATGAATCGGCCGCGCATCCACAATATAAAGACCGCATTGTGAGAGCGCGCGCCGAGGACACCGTACACACGAAGCTCTATGACATGGGATGGCCCGACGCGGCGCATCGCGTGCTGCGCACCGCTGTCTATGAAGAGTGGGAGCGGGCGGGGCGGCCCGAGAGCGGCAAGCGCCCGGGCGAGGGCAAGGTGATAGGCACGCTGCGGCACGCCGGAATGGCGATGCCGCCGCTGGTGAAATACACCGTGATGCCGCCGGCCGAGTATCTGGAGGGCGAGCTCGACGAGTTCGCCTTTTACGCGGGCACATCGTGCGGGCTGGTCGACGACATCGCACCTGCGGGCGAGATCGTGAGGCGGATTGCGGCCGAGGCGCAAGAAGTCATCAGGCACCGCCTCGCGCCGCTGGCGTAGTGAGAGATTCGGCTGGCAGCGCCCTTTGACGAGCGCGGTTAGAGCATCACGTCCCCGCCGTTGGGGCTCAGGCATTGTCCCACGAAATGGCGCGCCTCTTCGGAAGCCAGAAACACGTAAGCCGGCACGATCTCATCCACCGTCGCCAGGCGTCCCTTGGGAATCGAAGCGACTAGCGACTCCATCAGGTGCTTGTCGAGGCCCTCGACCATCCTGGTCTGCGTGGCGCCGGGCGCGACGCAGTTGGCGGTGATGTTGCTCGTGCCGATCTCGTGCGAGAGCGAGCGCGTAAACGCGATGATCCCCGCCTTGGCCGCACAGTAGTGCGCAAGTCCTGCGCTGCCCTTGTAAGCGAGCTGCGAGGCGGTGCTGATGATCCTGCCGTAGTCCTGCCTATACATTATTGGCAGCACGAAATGCGTACACAGGAATACGCTGCGCAGGTTGACCGCGATCATCCGGTCCCATTGGCTCGGCGTCATCGCCTCGACCCGCGCGACATTGCCGATGCCGGCGTTGTTCACCAAAATATCGATGCGCCCGAAATTCCTCAGCACGGTGTCAACCAGCGTCTGCGCTTCGTGCTCGACCGAAACGTCCGCCCGCAGGTCGAGCGCTTGCACACCCACGCGTTCGATCTCGGTGCGGACCGCGGCTGCGTTTTGCGCCTCGGACTCGACCGGATAGTTGACGATGACCTTGGCGCCCTCAGCCGCGAACGCGATCGCGATACCGCGTCCGATACCCGAACTGGAACCGGTGATAAGCGCAACCTTGTCCTGTAGTTTGCCCATCGCCAGGACCTCGTTGTTTGATTCAAGGCGAACGATTCAAATCCAGTATTGCACGGACTTTGGCCGCGACATCGGAGGCGCGCACCACGTCGGTGATGATCGCGCAGGCGTCTGCGCCGGCCGCGAGCGCCTCGGGCACCGTCGCCTCGGTGATGCCGCCGATAGCGACGATCGGAATCCGCACCGCCGCTCGGACTTCGCGTAACATCGCGAGCCCCTTGCCCATCGCGTTGTTGCGCAATCCGCCCGGGTAGAGCGGGCCGAACCCGATGTAGTCGGCACCGCCGTGCTCGGCGGCGAGCGCCTGTTCGACGCTATGGGTCGAGACTCCAACGATCATGTCGGGGCCAGTTAACCGGCGCGCGGCCTCCAGAGGCAGATCTTCCTGGCCGAGATGGACGCCCGCGGCCCCGGCCAGCATCGCGACGTCCACGCGGTCGTCAACGATCAGCATCGCCCCGCGCTCGCGACAACTCGCGGCTATCTCGCGTGCCGCCGTGAGCAGGTCGCGGCTGGACGCGTGCTTAAGCCGCAGTTGCATCACTCGCGCCCCAGCATCGAGCAGGATACGCGCGAGCGCGACTGGCTCGTGACCGGCCGCCGGATCGACCATCGCATAGAAATGCGAGGAAAGTTTCATTTCTTCGCGAGCCGCGGAGCGCGCGGCTAATCGAAGGGGAGTTTGCGGGTCGCGATTCCGAGATCGACCAGCTTCTTGCGCAGCGTGTTGCGGTTGAGCCCCAGAATGCGCGCGGCGCGAACCTGATTGCCCTCCGCCCGGCGCATCGCCTGCTCTATGAGCGGGCGTTCGATCTCGACCACCAGCTTCTGATAGAGCCCGCGCGGCTCCTCGCCATTGATCTTTTCGAGATGCTGGGCGACGCGGCGTCCGATCAACGCGGCGAAAGTGTCTGCGCTGTCGCCTTCGGCGCTAGCGCCGGCGGCCGCAGACGGGCTGCGCGCGAGCGAGATATCGTCGGCGCGAATGGTATTGCCCGAGGCGAGCAGCGCCGCGCGTAGCATCGTGTTCTCGAGCTCGCGCACGTTACCCGGCCAGTCATAAGCCTGCAGTTTCGCACGCGCGTCGGGGCTGACCGCGGTCACCCGCGATCCCATCTCGCTGACCGCCTTGGCGACGAAGAAATCGGTCAGCTCGGGGATGTCCTCACGGCGGTGGCGCAGCGGCGGCAGGTGAATCAGGATGACGCGCAAACGAAAATACAGGTCCTCGCGAAACTGGCGCGCTGCTACCGCCGTTTCGAGGTCCTGGTTGGTGGCCGCGATGATGCGAGCTTGCAGACGCTGGGTCTCGAAGCCGCCGACCCGGGTGAATTCGCGATCCTGCAGCACCCGTAGCAACTTGGGCTGCAGCTCCAGCGGCAGATCGCCAATCTCATCGAGGAACAGCGTGCCCGCGCCGGCTACCTCGAACTTGCCTGCGCGGCGCTCGGCCGCGCCAGTGAACGAGCCCCGCTCATGGCCGAACAGCTCGCTTTCGACCAGGCCGTGCGGGATCGCCGAGCAATTGACCGGGATGAAGGGTTCGCGCCGACGCGCCTTGACGTGGATTGCGCGCGCTACCAGTTCCTTGCCGGTGCCGCTCTCGCCGCTGACCAGCACCACGTCGATCTTGTCGTTGCTGACGACTCGCCCGATGAGCTTGTAGACTTCCTGGATCGCCGCGCTGCGCCCGATAATCTCGCCGCCTACCAGTTTGCGGTCGAGTTCCTTCTTCACTCTTTCGATTTCGGAGGCCTGCGCCGCTGTCTCGGCCGCGCGGGCCACGGTCGACACCACAAGGTCGAGGTTCTCGAACGGCTTGGTCAGATAGTCGCGAGCGCCGCGCTTGAGCGCCTCGATCGCATTGTTCATCGTGCTGGCCGCGGTAATCACCACAATGGGCGTAGTGCATCCCTGTTCGCGTGCGGTCGTCAGCACTTCCAGGCCGCCCATCCCGGGCATGATGATATCGACCAGGGCGACGTCGAAGCGGCCGCCGCTCAAGGCCTCGAGCGCGCCATCGCTGTCGGCGGCTTCCTCGACGCGCCAACCCTCGGCCTCCAGCCGATGGCGCAGAACCAGGCGGATGGCCGGGTCGTCGTCGGCAATCAGCGCGCGAATCGCGCGCGTCTCGGCGGGGCTGTGGAGATTTTGTTCCGGCTCATTCATCGAATGTTCCATGGTAACAGTATCGGCGGAAGCGGCAACGGCTGCAAAACCCCATCCATCCTCCTATGCCTCCTACGCGCTCCCCGCGCAGACTACCTCTACGCCGCCTCCGATGGTTCGGGATCGCGCGGACCCACCGGCAGCGTCACTTTGAAGGTCATCCCTCGTGCTCGATGCTCTTCGAGATTACCCGGATGCGGATGGCCCGTATGAGGCCCCGCAACGTGAATTGCTGGCGTCGGGTGGGAAGAGCTTATACCACCCGCTTCCGCCCACAGCTTCCCGCCATGGGCCGCGACGATTCGCCGGCTCAGCACAAGTCCGAGGCCGGTGCCCGAGGGCTTAGTGGTGAAGAACGGGGTGAAGAGCTGCGCCATCTCGGTCGCGCTCATGCCGCGACCGCTGTCGCTCACCTCCACCCGCAGGAATTGGCGGCGGCGGCCCTCGGCGCTCAGGCGAAACTCGGTTTCCATCCGCGTCCGTAGCCGGATCGTGCCACCCGCGCCAATTGCCTCGGCGGCGTTGCGTACCAGGTTGAGAAAGATGCGCTCGAGTGCCGCGGCGTCGGCGCTAATCTCGGGCAGACTTGGGTCGAAAAGCTGCTCGACAGTCACGCCGTCCGGCGGATGCGGATGCAGCCCGGCCATCCTGAGCGCCTGGTGAAGCACGCGATGGATATTGACCGGCTCGAAGCTAAGCCGCTGGGGAGAGCTCGCCGCAAGTACTTGCTCGACCAGCGCCGTGATGCGGTTGACACCCTCCAGGATGAGCCCGCAATACTGCTGAGCGCGCGGATCGGCGCCCAGGCGACCCGCCAACAACTCGGCTGCGCCCTTGATGCCGGTCAGCGGGTTTTTCACCTCATGCGCGAGCCCGGCAGGAGACAACCTCAGATCAAGCTCCATGGTGCTAAGCGCCTGCGCAGCACCGCGATAGAGTGCGAGGTCGTGCAGTAACACTACCGCGCCGCGACTGGTTCCGCCGGCGGCCAGCAGCGGCGCTACCTCGGCGCTGACCGACGCTACTCGCGAGCTCAGACTGAGCCTCGCCTCCGCGTCGGCGAGGTCCTGTCCACTGGTCAAGCAGTTCTCGACCATCCGCAGAAGCCATTCGTTGTTCCGCAGCAGAGCACCTACTGCGATTTCATTGAGATGTGAGACGCCGAATAGCGTCTCAGCGGCCGGGTTCATCGCTATCGGAGCGAGCGCGGGATCGAAAACCACGACAGCGTCGCTCAAGCTGTCGACGATTTCGCGCCAGAGACCGGTCGGAAGCGAGGGGGGCTTGCGCATGGCGACGGCGACCAAATCGGACCGTATCACAAAGCACGCGAGAGCCTAAGAATAGCGTTAATGGATGACAAACAACCAGATGCTCTCTAATTTGATAGATTAACGTTATTAGTTTTTTTGCCAATAAACCACGGTAGGAGGGGTTGCTTGTGGCCCCGGGTGGCCGATAGGGTTTTGCCCTGCAAGGTTCTGGTCGTCCATGCAGGGGAAATTTTTCATATCGCTAGTCATGGTTGGTTTGATGGGCGCGCTCCTAACCGGTTGTGTGTCAACTTCGTCCACTGACGTCGCGTTGAACCCTGGCGACAGCTTCACACTAATCACGCCGACGTCGGTTGGCGGTGACCAGCACCCTGCTACCTCAAAACAACCGGTCACGACCTCGCAGTCCAAAGCGGATCCCGATATGGAGGCCGCGATAGATCTTGCCGAAGGCATCCCCTACGTCCGGAGCGAGCCGCACAAGGTGCCACCATTCCCGCTGGTTCTTAATGAGACCGTCCAGCGCTACGTCGACGATTTCACCGAACACAACGGGGGTATCAGAGAGTCATTCCGGCGTAGCCGTCGTTATCTCTCGGCCATGGTTAAGGTGCTGGAAAGCCATGACCTCCCGCCGGAGCTGGTTTATCTCTCGTTTGCAGAAAGTTTGTTTTCCAGCAAGGGTGCCGGGCCGTGGCAGCTCAGCGTGGCGACCGCGCGACGTTTCGATCTCAAGGTGAACCGGTACGTCGATGAGCGGCGCGATCCCATCAAATCGACCCATGCGGCGGCCGAGTATCTGGCCGCTCTGCACGACGAGGTTGGCGACTGGCGCGTGGCGCTGGTTGGCTGGAACCGGGGTCAAACGGCGATGAACGACTACTGGTCGCTTCGTGGCGTCGATTACGTCAATCTGACCTCGCATCTGCCGTACACTACCCGATCGTTGCTCAACCGTTTCATGGCGGTGGCGATTATCGCCAATCAGCCCGAGCGCTACGGCCTGGAGCCGGTCAACTATTCTGAGCCCGGCCAGTTCCGCGTGGTTCAGGTGAAGGGCGGTACTCTGCTCTCTCGAGTCGCGCGGCAAGAAGGCGTCTCGGTGCCGGTTCTGCGCGAGTACAACCCGGCTATCCTGCACGACCGGGTGCCGCCCGGCCCGAGTTACGAGTTGCGGCTCCCGCTCGAGGAAAGCGCCGACGCGCGCGACGCCGATGCCACGCTGATGTTTGATCCCGGCCCCATCCGTATCGATTAATTTCGACGACGTCCCCTTTCTCACAAGTCTGTAATCATTCTAGCTGGCGCTCCCATCGGCCGCGGGTTAAGGTTCGATTAATGATTTCCGCGGACGAAGCCCTGCAACTGGTGCTCGAAAACGTAGCCCCCCTCGGAATCGAGCGAGCGCCAATTCTTGGCGCGCTCGGCCGGGTGCTGGCCGAGGAAATCCGCTCGTCGCGCGACATCCCTGGCTTCGACAACTCTGCTATGGATGGCTACGCCGTTCGCGCCGCTGACGTGGCGCAGGCCAGCGCGTCGAACCCCGCGCGCCTGCGCGTTCTGGGCACCGTGGCGGCCGGCGCAATGCCTGGGGTCCGGGTCGAGGCTGGCACCGCGATTCGCACCATGACTGGCGCGCCGGTGGCAGACGGCGCCGACGCTATCATTCCGGTCGAGCAGACCCGCGCCGATGGCGACATGGTCGAGATTATGTCCACCGCCGAGCCGCGTACCTTCATCCGCCCGCGCGGCGAAGATTTGCGGCAGGGCGAGTTGGTGATGGAAGCCGGCAAGCGTCTCGGCGCGGCCGACCTCGGAATGCTCGCCTCGCTCAACCGCTCGATGATCGACGCCTATCGCCGTCCGCGCGTCGCGATTGTCGCGACCGGTGACGAGCTGGTCGATGTCGACCAGATTCCGACCGGAGCGCAGGTCGTCAATTCGAGCGCCTACGCACTCGCTGGCGCCGTGCGAGAAGCGGGCGGCAAGCCTATCATCCTCAAAGTCGCGCGCGATCGGCCCGAAGAAATCCGAGCGCGCCTGACCGAGGCCCTTGCCTTCGACGTTGTGCTTTCGACCGGCGGCGTGTCCGTCGGCCAATTCGATCACGTTAAGGGCGCGCTCGACGATTTGGGCATGCGCCAGCTCTTTCACGGGGTCGCGCAAAGGCCCGGCCGTCCGCTCAAGTTCGGTATCGTCGATGGCCGGCCGATTTTCGGCCTGCCGGGGAACCCGGTCTCGACGATGGTGTGTTTCTACCTCTACGCACGTCCCGCGCTGCTAAGGATGGGCGGGCGGAGCGACCTCGGATTGCCGCGAGTGGCAGCGCGCTGCGCGGTGGATATTCGGACGGCGAAGGATCTGACTGAGTTCGTGCGCGTGCGCTTGCGGCGCGAGGGCGGCGAACTTTATGCGACGCCGACCGGTAACCAGGGATCGGGAATTCTGAGCTCGCTCGCTCGTGCCGACGCGTTGTTGGTTGGGCCCGGCCGACGAGACCATGCTCAAGGCCGGCATTCAGACGACGGTGTTGCTGCTGCCGATGTCCGCGGGTGCCGTGTGGGCAACCGAGCCGTTCTTCGAGCGGCCCCTGCGCCAGAGTAGCTGAACGATCAGCGTGGCGAGGCAGCCGAACAGGCCAGCCCCGATGATTACCAGGGAGACGCTAATCTGCGCCGGCCTGAGGAACGGAAATAGGTGCACGTTTATCGGCGCGAGCTGATAATTCCAGTAAACGACGTAAACGACCCACAGGACGACGATCGTGCCGCCAATGAACCTCGGATTTTTGACGAATGCGGGTGCGGCCACGTCCCCTCCTGGAATGCTGGCAACGGATTGCGTAAAAGCTTGGCCCCCGATCAGCTTATTGTCAACGCGCCCGGTGCCGTCGGCGCGCCTGCACATCCTGAACGAACTGTCACGGACGTTAATGGACACGAGCGATGCGGCTTAGGGTGGGGCAGGGCTTCGATTTCCATCCGCTACGCGTTGGCCGCGTGCTCAGGCTCGGCGGGATAACGATCCCCCACGACGCGGGGCTCGATGGACACTCCGACGCCGACGTTGCGGCGCATGCGCTGGCCAACGCGATCCTCGGAGCGCTGGGCGAGGGCGACCTTGGCCGTCACTTTCCCGATAGCGATCCCCGCCTCAAGGACGCCGACAGCCTTGCCCTTCTCGCCGAAGTATGGAAGCTCGCAAGCGGACGCGGATGGCGCCTGGTCAATGCCGACCTTACGATTTTCGCGCAGCGCCCGCGCCTTGCGCCTTACGTCGACGCGATGCGCGAGCGGTTGGCGGGCGCGATGGGCGTGGAGCCGGCGCTGCTCAACGTCAAGGCCGCAAGTCCCGAAGGCTTGGGCGCGCTTGGGCGCGGCGAGGGGATGTCCGCCGCCGCCGTGGTGTTGCTGGAAGCCGCCTAGACTGTTACTGCCTGTTGGGGTCGAAGGAAACAAAGACCGCGATGGGCGGCGTAACAGCTGGGAGGGTCGATGAAAAATTGGATCTCGCGAAGCTTGATTGCACTGGTACTGGTAGCCGCCGCTCCGCTCGCCGCATTGGCGGATACGTGGCAAATCGATCCAACTCACAGCACCGTCGGTTTTAGCGTGCGGCACATGACAATCTCGAGCGTCAGGGGCCAGTTCGACAAGTTCGCGGGGACTATATCTGCCAAGGACAGAGATCCCTCATCGGTCGCGATCGACGTGACTATCGATACCTCGTCGATCGACACGCGCTCTTCCGACCGCGACGCCGACCTCAAGAGCGCCAACTTTCTCGACGTCGCCAAATATCCCACGATGACCTTCAAGTCCAGGAAGATCGAGGCGGCCGGCCCCGGCAAGTGGAAAGTCATCGGAGACCTCACCTTGCATGGCGTCACCAGGGAGGTCACGCTCGCGGTCGAGGGACCGACGGCTCCAATCAAGGATCCCTATGGCAACACGCGCGCCGGCGCCTCCGCCACCACCAAGATCAGCCGCAAGGCCTTCGGACTCACCTGGAACAAAATGATCGAGACTGGTGGCGCCATGGTCGGCGACGAGGTATCGGTGTCGATCGACGTCGAAGCCGTCAAGAAGAAGTGAAAGCGGCAAAGTGGCGATGAATCGGTCATGAAAATCGTTTCTACAGTTGGGCTGAGGCCGGCGCAGCGCACCCTCCTCGAGGCGGCCGCTCCCGGCGCCGAAATCGTTGATCGCCAGTGCCGCACCGTCGAAGAGATGGCGGAGCTGCTCGGATCCGCCAGCGGCTGCGATGTGCTGTTCACCTTCCGCGTGCCGCCTGAGACGATGCGTATGGCGCCGCAGCTCAAATGGATTCAGCTCCTGAGCGCCGGCGCGGATCATGCGCTGAAGGGCCAGGTGGGCGCTGGGGTCGCGTTGACCACGTCCAGCGGAATTCATGCCGCCACGATGGCCGAGTACTCCATCGCATCGATGCTGGCGTTTGCGCACAAGCTGCACCTCCTCATTCGTGCGCAGATGAATCGCGAATGGCGGCGCTCGGGAGATTTCATGTCGATGGTTGACGCGATGCGCGGCCATACCCTGGGACTGATCGGTTACGGCTCGATCGGGCGGGAGACGGCGCGGCTCGGACGGGCGCTCGGAATGCGAGTGATCGCACTCAAGCGCAATCCGGCTAGCCGTCGGGATGAAGGATGGATGCCGGCAGGGCTGGGCGATCCAGACGGCAGCATCCCCGAACGCTTCTATGGCCCCGGCGAGCGCATGGAGATGCTCGCCGAATGCGACTACGTAACAGTGACGCTACCGCTCACTGAGTCGACGCGCGGATTTATCGGCGAGCGTGAGCTTGCCGCGATGAGGCCGCATGCCTACCTGGTCAACGTTGGACGCGGCGAGGTCGTCGACCAGGACGCGCTGGTTGAGGCGCTGCGCGCCGGCCGTATCGGTGGCGCCGGACTCGACGTCTTCGAGCGCGAGCCGCTGGAGCCGGAGAGTCCACTGTGGGCGATGGAAAACACGATTCTGACGCCCCACATGTCGGGTGCTTTCAAGGGTTACGTCGAAGCCTGCTGCGAGTTGTTCGCCGACAACCTGCGCCGCTTCGTCGCCGGCCAGCCGCTGCTCAACCAGGTCGACCCGGCGCTCGGCTACTGATCGCGGGCAGCCGTTCTTTTACGCTCGCGCCGGCGGAGCGTCGCTCGTGCCAGCGAATGCTTGTTCATTCCGGCGGCGCCTCTTATGCTCCATGATTGATGGTGCGGCGATGGCCGACTGGAATCCCGACCTCTATCACAGGTTTCGCCGTTATCGCGCCGAGCCCTTCGACACGATGATGGCGCGGCTCGAATCCGGGGGCGCAGAGCGGCGCATCGTAGGTCGGGATCGTTGACTTGGGCTGCGGCACTGGCGAGAACACGGTCGAACTCGCGCGCCGTTTTGGCGCTGGCGACTTCACGGTCGGGATCGACTCGTCGCCGGCGATGATCGATCGCGCACTCAAATTGCATGAAGGTCTCGAACCCGTTCTGCGCGAACGGCTGAGCTTTGTGCTGGGCGATATTCGCGAATTCAACGGACGGCACGAACATTCCGGCGCTTTCTCGATGACCTTCTCCAACGCGGCGCTCCAATGGCTAAGCGATCATCGTGAAATCTTCAACCGCTGTTTCGACGCGCTAGTGCCCGGCGGCCGCCTGGTGGTGCAGATGCCCGCCAACGATCATGAAACGGCGCAGGTCAGTCTCAACGCGATGGCGCACGAGGAACCGTGGCGCGCGGCTCTCGCCGGCGTCAAACCGCCCTCCGCCACGGTCGCCGCACCCGAGGTTTACGCTCGGATGCTTGAAGAGATGGGTTTCGACGGCGTCGATTGTTACTACCACACGTTTCATCATCCGATGGGTTCGCCGGCCGAGATCGTCGAATGGTGCCGCGCAACCGTGTTGCGCCGTTACTTGGATCTGCTTGATGCCGCAGTGCGCGAGCCCTTCGTCGAGGCTTTAACTGCGCGTCTGGAGCGCGCATACGGGAGGCGCGGACCTTTGATTTTCAACTTCCGCCGGCTCTTTATCTGGGCGCGTCGCCCGGCTGATTGACGTGGGATAGTGGAACACGCGCGTATAACTCCGGCGCTAATTGCGCATGGCGGCGCGGGCGGCCGCGGTCCGGCGACGGAGCGTCCCGAGCGACGGCGCGGAATGCTGGCGGCGGTCGCCGCCGGCGCGGAGGTTTTGCGCGCCGGCGGCAGCGCGCTCGAAGCTGTCATCGCCACCGTCCGCGCCCTGGAGGACCATCCGCTGTTCAACGCCGGCGTAGGTTCGCTGCTGACGAGCGAGGGAACGGTCGAGATGGACGCGTCGGTAATGGAGGCCCTGCCGCCGCTGAGGCCGCGCCGCGGTGCGGCCGCGGCGGCGGACAGCGGCGGCCGCACTGCCGCGAGTGCGGCGCGGCTGCGCGCGGAATTGCGCGCAGGTGCGGTTGCCGGCATCACCCGCGTACGCAACCCCATCCTGCTCGCGCGCGCAGTGATGGAGCTTACGCCGCATATTCTGATGGCCGGTGCGGGCGCGGAGCGCCTCGCGCGCCGCGCCGGAATCCCCCTTTGCCGCCCCGAAGAGCTGGTGACGCAGCGTGCGCGCGAGCGATGGCGTGCCGCGGTGGAGCGTCGCGCCGAAGCGGCCGGGACCGCCGCCATGGGCGGGGGTCCCGGCCGCTTCGGTACCGTCGGCGCAGTCGCGCTCGACGTGGCGGGCAGACTTGCCGCGGCGACTTCGACCGGAGGAGTCAGCGGCAAACTGCCCGGACGGGTCGGCGATTCGGCCATAATCGGCGCCGGGACCTTCGCCGACGCGCTTGGCGCGGCCTCCGCGACGGGGCAGGGCGAGTCCATCATGAAGGCCACGCTCTGCCGCGAGGCGGTAGCGGCGCTGCGGCGCGGCGATCCGCGCCGCGTCGCCGAGCATGCGATCGCCGAGCTCATCGCCCTGACCGGCGGCCAGGCGGGCGTGGTCATGATCGATCGACGCGGCAGGTTGGGTTACGCGCACAATGCCGAAGCGATGGACGTCGCGATGTTCGACGCGGCGAGCGGAGTTGAGTATCGATGGGCCGCGCCGCTTAAGAGCCGCGGCCGTGTGGCGTCGGGTGTCGGCGGTTAGCGGCGTTCAGCCGACGGCGATCGAGTTGCGGCCACATCCGGGAGTGCATCGAGCGGTGGTGGCCGCGTTGGTTGCGTCGGCGGTGGTGCTTAGCCTCGGCATCGGCGCGCCCTTCGAGAAGGACCAGGAACCACAATCGGCGCAATGGATTCAGGCAATTGTCCAGCGCGGGCAGTGGTTGCTGCCGCGGGACGATTACGGCGGAATCGACCGCAAACCGCCGCTCTACTATTGGCTGTCGGCGCTCGCCGTGAAGAGCGGCGTTGTGCGTGTGGACGAGGTCGGCGCGCGCCTTGTTGCACTCGCCGCGGGCATCCTGCTTGCGGTCGCGACGATGCGCTGGAGCGCCGCATTCCTCGGCGAGAGCACCGGATGGCTCGCGCTCGCTTTCGTGCTTGGCACTTATGGTTTCGCTTCGCGTGCGACGCTCGATCTTACGGACATGTTGCTGTCGCTGCTGCTTTTCGCGGCGTGGTGCTGCGTCTATCGGCTGCTCGAGGGGAAGGACGGCGATTCCCGCGCCGTACCAATAGTCGGCGGCATTCTGCTGGGACTTGCGGTGCTGACGAAGGGGCCGGTCGCGATCGCGCTGATCGGTTTGGCGGGCCTCATCTATCTGCTGCTGCTCAGGCGCTCTCCGCTCGAGGTACTGGCTCGCGGATGGCCGTGGCTGATGATCGCCTTGGCCCTAGCGATCGCGGCGTGCTGGTACGTCCCGGCTTTTATCGGGGGTGGAAAGCTCGTGATCGGAGTGTTTCTCTCGGAGAATTTCGGCCATTTCATGCCTTCGGCGATGGGCGGGACGGGCGAGGCGTCGCGGCCGTTGTGGTATATCGCGGCCCGAATGTTCGGCGGCGCGCTGCCGCAGAGCATGTTGTGCGGAGCGCTGGCGATTGCGCTGTGGCGGCGCGATGGCGATGAGCGCGCGCGCAACCCGCTGCTTTTTCAATTGAGCCTGGTGTTGGCGGTGCTGGGTTTTTTTTCGATCGCCAGCTCCAAGCGCGATGACTACATTCTGCCCGCCATGCCGCCGCTGGCGATCCTGTTCGCCGCGCTCTTTACGGGCGCGGCGATCGTTCCCGAGCGCAGCAGTTCGCCCTCGGGCAGAGTTCGCGACCTCACCGCGGCGGCAATCGCGGCCGCGTACGTCGCGCTGGTCGTCGGCGCCTCTGATGGTGGCTCGTCAGCCGCGCCTGCTCGCCGGGTTTTCCGCCAGGTTACAATCAAGCGACGCCAATTTTCTCAAACTGTTTCTGAACGGCATGCGTTATCTGGACGCCGCCGTTCGCTATTTTTGCCGCTGGCTCGATCGCCGGCGCGCTCGCTGTATTTACCGGGCTGTCGGTCCGCCGGCCGCTGTGGTCGGGTGCGGGGCTGGCGGCGATTGCGCTCGCCGGCTCAACGCTTTTTGCAGGCACGCTCAAAACCGAGTCTGCCCGCGCGCGCTCGCTGAAGACGTTCGCGCAGCAGGTTCATCGCCGGACCGACGCCTCGCCGCTCTACATTCCATGGGGTCACGATTATGAATTGTCATTCTACTACGGCCGCGGCATCTCGGGCCTGGACCTGGCCAATCCGTCGGTCCTGGCTGCTGACCTGGGCTCGGGTCGGCCGGTGTACGTGGTAGCGCGGCCGAGCGAGCTTTCGCGACCTCGCTCCAGCGCTGCGCGGCCGACTAAAACTAGTGATGCAATCCGGGCCTTATTGGCGGCGGCGGCCCGCCCGCGCTCTATGAACTCGCACCGCCGCCGTGATCCAGGCGATTTACACGCCGAACGGAAAAGTCTCTGGAACCCCGGCAGCGACAACAGATGGAAGTGGCGATACGGCGTGTGTCTCGTCGAACCAGATGAACTCATCGAATTGCTGCGGAAGACGGGCCTGGAAGTAGTGGCTCATGAGTTCGGACTCAGGCCTGTATATAACTCCGATTGCGCGCTCGAGGCGCGGGGTCATGAGTTCTTCTCGCAAGGAAGGCCTTCTGGGATTCCTGAGATGCAGCATGAATGCTTCCATGCGGGAATCGTGGCATAGCCGCTCATAACTGGCTTCATGGGACGGCAGTATCTGTTTGAACTCCATTGGACCATCCCAGTCCGACGCCGCTGCGACGGTTCCGTGGTCTGTGCCAAAGCCCAGCAGAAACGCGGACTTGGCAAAGCGCGCACGACATAACTGTCCAATATTGTATTCGCCTCGCGCACCCATCTCCGTAGCGGCCGCATTGCCGACGTGGGAGTTGTGCGCCCAGACGATTCCCTTGCTGGCGGGGCCATGGAAGTCAAAAATCCGCGCGAGAGTCTCGAACATGTGTTGATCGCGCAGATTCCACGAGTCGACAGATCCGTAATACATAAGCCGGTAGTAGCGCTCTGCATCGGCCACCAGTCGAGCATTCTGGATAGCGTCGAAAAAGCGATCGCCGTCGCGCTTGGAGTACTCAATTCGACGCTCCAGCATGTCGCGGAGCACCGTAGTCACCGCTACTTCACAGTCTTGGTACTCCCCGCTCAGCACTGCCCTCCCGTAGGCCGCCGGCTCCTGCTCCCAAGGCGTCAGGCATCGCATATCTGTTCCGCGCCATCTCAGCGAGCGCCGGGTCAACTTTGTGCAGATACGCGATTACGGCATTTATCGAAGTGAAAAGACTGTAGAGATCCAGCCCATAAAAACTGACGTGGTGCTCTGGATCGCGAACTTCGGCATTATGGGCGCGCAGCCATTCAACTAACTCCAAGGCCTCATGATTTCGCCACATCCAGGTCGGGAACCGGGCGAAAGCCTTCCACTGATCCGGTCTGGCCGGAGCATGGCGGATGTACTGATTGATCCGTGCCGCATCGGGCCAATCTGCTTCTATCGCGACGAACTGAAACCCACGACGTAAGATCAGTTCCTTGGTGATGCGCGCCCGCATCCGGTAGAACTCTGAAGTTCCGTGAGTTGCTTCCCCAAGCAGCACGACACGCGCATCACCGATCCGGTCCAGCAGCGGGCCGATCTCGTTGTGCTCAATGTCATCGATAGGCTCCGCATCTTCGCCGATAAGTTTCGCGATGGTACCCGGAGAGGAGGGTCGCTGAGGCACTGCGACGCCGGGATCCCAGCCCTCCGCTCCAATCAATGGAACGAACTGCACCTCCCCAAGATCCTCATCGTCGAATTTGTCCGGTCCGACGCGCGTGACTCGCACCAGATGTTGCAGGCGTGGCACGTCCCCCACCGGAATGATGAGGCGACCGCCCTCCGCGAGCTGTTCGAGCAGAGGCTTTGGCACCTGCGGACCACCGGCTGTCACAATAATCACGTCATAAGGGGCATGCTCAGGCCACCCCATGGAGCCATCGCCATGCAGAACCTCAATATTCGTATAACCGAGTTCGGCGAAGCGTTTGCGGGCCAGCTCAACAAGCTCTTCATGCCGCTCGATGGTGTAAACCTTGGCGACCAGCCGGGAAAGAATGGCTGCGCCGTATCCAGAGCCGGTTCCAATTTCGAGGGCTCGATCGCTTGGGCGTGGTGCCGCACTCTCGATCATCAACGCGACGATGTAGGGCTGCGAGATCGTCTGTCCAGCTTCGATCGGGAGGGGTGTATCGAGATAAGCGAACTCCGCGAGGTGAGGAGGGACAAAAAACTCCCGTGGAACATTGCGCATAGCTTCGAGCACCGCAGGATTACGAATTCCGCGTCCGGCAATCTGATGGCGAACCATCTGCAGTCGCGCTTGCGTTAGGTCGTCCATGGGATGCTATCGGGAAATTTTTTCCGCGGTAGAGCTCCTATCTTCTGTCAGCCAGACTCAATTCTGAGCCAGAGTCATGCCAACCCGGTGTTAGTGCTAAGAAAGTGACATAAGCGAGACGGCCGCCGCCCGTTCGAGTCTGAGTTGTCGAGTCGGTCCGTTCCTTCACGCCCTTGGCGTGCATTATTTCCGATGTTCTGGCGCGAAATATGCGTTTCTACGCCTGTTATTCCGGAGAATGACCGAGGCCCGGTTAGGACGGGAGAATTAAAGATGCTGCAGTTAGGTTGGAAAGCCGGAACAGAACAATATCCGCCGAATGAACTTCTCGAGTATGCGGTCGCCGCCGAAGAGGCGGGATTCGATTCAATCGACGCCAGTGATCATTTTCACCCATGGGCCGAAAGAGGTCAGGCATGCTTCGTATGGACTTGGCTCGGAGCGGCAGCGGTTACGACCAGCAAGATCAAGTTAGGCACAGGGGTGACCTGTCCTATCCTGAGATATCATCCGGTCACGATGGCGCAGGCGTCGGCGACTCTGGCTTGTTTCGCCCCAGGTCGGTCTTACCTTGGGATCGGGACGGGCGAAGCGCTGAACGAGTATTCGGCTACCGGTCAATGGCCGGACTATAAGCTCCGGCAGTCACGGATGGCCGAGGCCATCGAGTTGATTCGGAAATTGTGGACGGGGGAAAAAGTCACGCACAGGGGTGTTTACTATCAAACACGACAAGCAAAGCTGTACACGCGGCCGGATGAACCCATCCCGCTCTACATCTCTACGTTGGCTCCCGGTAGTGCTCATTTCGCTGGAAAATATGGCGATGGGATGATCACGGTAGGTGGCAAAGACCCAGCAACCTATCGCAGCATCATCGAGAATTTTGAGGCAGGAGCAATAGAAGCGGGCAAGGATCCATCGAAGATGCCCCGTTTGGTCGAACTGAGTGTTGCGTATATCGATGATGAGGAGAAAGCCATCGAGATTAGGAAGGCTTACTGGGCAGGAACCTACTTACCAGCGCTCTTTAACGAAAGGATATACACGCCGAAGATGTCCGAGGAAAACGGCAAAGCGGTGGGCGCCGATACGATAAGAAAGGCGGGATGCATTTCGGCGAGTCCGGAGGCTCACGTTAAGTTTGCCCAGCAATACATTGACCTCGGTTTTGATCAGCTCTTCTTCCATTCAGCAGGCCCGGACCAGAATGCGTTCATTAGAGAATACGGTCGAAATGTTTTACCAAAGTTGCGTCAAGTGCAGCAATCGAGATCACTATCAGCTGCATAGAAAGAAATCTCAGCAACCGGACAAAGGAAGTTTGCTGAGTTCAAACGTTATCGCCGGAAATAGAAGGCGATAATGTATAAAGAACCGGAAATGCTCCGTTAACGTTATCAGTTTTTCCAGCCGGACAATCATTATGGCAACGAAACTCAACAACAATGCGTATGACTACGCCAAAGAACTCATAGCAGACAAGAAGTATGTGTTCGATGAAAGGGACGCGTGGAGCGAGCACCAACCATCGACCGAGGAGGAAAACGAGTTTATTGAGGCACACGGGTATCGTGAATACGCGAAATGGCACTTGGGGATCGACGATGCGGAACCTGAGGATACCAAAAAAAGATACAAGTTTCCTTATGGCGATTTTGAAAAGGTACATCGTTGTGGGGTGCTTTCCGCTGAAAGTCGCGCCGGGCAGTACAAACATTTCGATGTCGAAAGGGCGGCGGCTCACCTGCATGGAATGATCGACGCCATGAAATAACAAGTCTACGCCATGAAATAACAAGGTCGCGCTGTTTGCTGAAGGCGCTTTCGAGGTCGCCTCCGAGCATCCTCTTATCGCAGTTGTAAACCCATCCACCATGCGGCTCCGCCCAATTCGTCGTGAGGTTCGCTCCGATTTACGTTGGTTAATCCTTAGATCTCGCTGACCTGTGACCCCTACTGGGCGTTGTTCTTAAGCAGCAGAGCCGTCGGAATCATCACGAGACAAGTGACGCCGAGCATCCAGGTCGCGCCAATGGAATCCATCGTCTCGACCAGGAAAATGCCGACGCTGCCACCGATGATGCGAACCAAATTTATCATCGCGGACACGTTGCCACCCTTTCCCCCTGATATCCGGGCGTACGCCGCCGTGCTGATGGGTACAAAGAGCAGCGCAAGACGATCAGATTTGGCGCTGAGTTAAGCACACAACACACATCTAAGACAGAAACCTAACATGAACTCACGCACAGCCCCGCCAGAGTGCGGAGATCAACGCGAAGCTATTGTTACACTCTTAAGTCTCGGCACTTAGCAATTCAATTATCGCCTGCTTGCTCGTAGAGCCCGCCCGTAAAATCCCAACCCTGAGTTTCTATTAATTGGGTGGGTCATCTGCCGCACCAGTGTAGAGACAAGGTCCACAAGCGCGTTTCCTCGCAGCGTCAAGATTAAGCCAACCTGATGCGCATTAACCGCGCTCAAGACACGGGCTGAGAATTGCTCCTGCTCTGGCAAGCTACGGCGTTGCCAGATCGCGGCGAACGCAGTGCCGGGTGGAGGAGTGAGATGCAAACCGAGGAGCGTCTCAGATCCAAAACGGGTAAGTAGTCAACCTGCGACTATCTATCGATTACGAAAGTGGCTATGCGGATATAGACAGTTGCCAGCACTTAAATGCCAACACGAATTCCGACGAAGCCTCGCCCGCACATCCCTGACGCATGTGCAGCGCAGTCAACAATGTGGCAACCGAGAGTTCACACGGTCGTGCGCGGGTAATTGAGCGCGCGACCGAACTCTTATGAGCGGATGAAGAATTGGAAGGCGCGATGTCGAATAGTTCTGATGCCTGACCGTTGAGCCTTTTCTCGTACGCGACGACATTTACGAGCCGCACGTGTTTGCCTACAGAGTGACTTTCGCTTCTCGCCCAGGATCACGCCCGGACCCTGCGGTAACGGCTGCTTATTACTCAAATTTTCTATGAGTATGGAGAAGGATATTAGCCATGCGCTACATTACGGAACATCGTCGCCTCCGCAGGCTGGCGTTGATCGCCAGCATCTCCACCGCCATCGCAGTCTACGCTATTGTCGCCGGTCATCAGACCAGCTGGTCGCAGCAATCCACTCCCAACAAGGTGACCGCCGACCTCAACTTTTTGGTACAGCAGTCGGTGCTCTTCCAAGCCGACCAGGTGGCCGAGCAGATCTCCGGCATGGGTAAGCAGTGGGATAACGCGTATGGCTCGCCAGAGCCGGACCGCGTGGTACAGACGGCTTCGGTCTGGTTTCTTTACTATCCCGCCTCCGTGATCCCGAAGCCGGGCGCGTCCGTCTTCGGCACGTGGGCGGACCCACAGTACTGGACCACCTTGCAGGACCTCGGGATCACGTTGCAACATACCGAGCCGGTCGAGCGCGCGGGCGGAATCTGCGGAACGACTTTCACCCCGACGACAGACGGCTGGTTCGACCGCATTTCGCTGGACCTCGACCCGCAGTTCGGAACCGAGGCCGAGTTCAAGCAAATGTTCAGCGTCGCCGAGCAGCACGGGGCGATCATCGGCAGCGACCTGGTACCTCTTCACACCGGTCTTGGATCCGACTTCCAGCTCGCCCAAATGGCATACCAGGATTACCCCGGCCTTTATAGCATGGTCGAAATCGCCCAGAGCGATTGGGGGCTCTTGCCCACGGTCAGTGAGCCCTGCCAGACCGCCCTCGTTACCGATGACCAAGCCGTGCAACTGAAGCAGAAAGGGTACATCCCCGGCATTGTCCCTTCCGCCGATGCCAATCCAGAAGCCGCGACCTGGAGCAGTTGGAGTGCTACCCCTCCGGTGGTCGGCGTCGACGGCAAAACGCGCCGATGGGTTTACCTCCACATCTTCAAGCCGACGGAAGCGACAATGGACTGGTTGGATCCCTCTAACGCAGCAGAGCGCTACCAGTTCGGCGATGCCGGCCGGAATATCCTGGATCGTGGAGTGCGAGTCCTGAGGCTAGACGCCGCACCTTTCCTGGGGCTCGACCCCAATCCGAACAGTAATATGGCGATTACCTACCTGGATCCTGAGTCGATCAACGGTACGAATTATCTCGCGTTCGCGATCCGCAAGCTCGGCGGTTGGTCGTTCCAGGAGCTGAACGTTCCAATCCCGCAGCTCGTGCAATTCAGCACGAACGGCCCTGACATATCGTACGACTTCTTCACACGCGCCCAGGTCCTGCATCCATTGATCACGGGTGATGCGTTCCCGTTGCGGCTTGCCTTTAACCTGCTCCTGCAGGGTGGGGTGCAGGACGGCACCCTATTTCACGATTTGCAGAACCACGACGAGATCACCTATCAGCTCATCGATCTCGGGTCCCGAGGCAATATCCAGTTCGAGGGTAAGACTGTGAACGGCGCACAGCTCAAGCAGCAGATCCTCCAGCAGATGCGCTCGACGGTCGGCTCCGTGCCTTACAACAAGCTCTACCGCCCCGTGCAGGACGGGGTCGCGACCACGTTCGCCGGCTTCATCGCGCCAGCGCTTGGCATCCAGGACCCCTATCATGCCACCCCCGAACAGGTGGCGCTGATTCAGCAAGCACATTTCCTCGTCGCCCTTGCCAATGCGATGCAGCCGGGAATTTTCGGCATTTCGGCCTGGGACCTCGTGGGCGCGTTGCCCGTCCCCGTGACGAGCATCTCCCCCACCCTGACCGCGGGTGGCGACTGGCGCTGGATTAACCGCGGCGCCGTGGATCTGCTCGACGAGAACCCCAGCGCGACCAAGTCGGCGGTGCTCGGGCTGCCGAAAGCCGTGGCTCTTTATGGCTCCGTGCCCGATCAGCTCAAGTCTCCCAATTCGTTCGCCAGCCAAATCCTGCAGATGCTCGCGGTGCGCAAGCAGTACAGCATTGACCAAGGCCAGCTGCTCGTGGTGCCGGATGTCGGCAACACCGCGGTGTGCGTGCTGATCATGAGCCTACCCAATTCCAAGGGCTTGGCGATCACGGCTCTCAACTACGGGCGCAGCAACACGTCGATCAAGGTTGATCTCAGCAACATTCCGGGAATTCCGGCGGCATCGACCGCGGGACAGACGGCTCTTGACATCATCGCTAACCAAAACGCCGGAACCGTATCAAGCGACAGTCAACTAAGCGTCACATTAAACGCCCTGTCCGGCCGCGCGATCGTACTTCCGGGTGTCGCCGAAATCCCTCCGCCGAGCGGAACTCCTTCGCCGAGTGGAACTCCTACGCCGAACCCCGGCAGCTGAGTTAGCCGGAAGTCCACATATCATCAGCGAACGGTTTAAGGAGTAAGCAAAATGAATCGTGTAAAGGTGAATTCGTTGGCTCTCATGTCTCATCGGGATCCTTGTCAGTACGACGTTCGCGACGAATGCGCTGAGTCAGACGCCCCAGGGAACACTGCCATCCTCCGAAACCGTTCGCAGTCTGTTCATGAACAATTGGAGCGACACTCTCGCGGTCCATTACGCAAGACAGCTGAACAAGTCCGACCCGGAAATCTTAGGTCCATACATGTCGGCGCTGAACAACTCCGCCGACTGGGCCACTAATCAGATCGACGGCGCTACGGCCTTCTTCGGGGCGGATGTCGTCGGCGGCGGAGGACAAATTGGCCCCGACAAGCCGCCCACCACCTGCCAGTCGAGCGGCCAGGTCACAGGAGACAACGCTCCCGTTTTCCCGCCCGTTGACCCGGCAATGCCGCAAACATTTCCGTCGGTAATGTGCTTCGACGACGGCGGAATCCTGCATGTCGAGTACCTGGGTGAGACTGAACTTGGCCTTCCCATCCAGATTGAAAAGTCATACGCGATGGTGCCGAATCAGCACTTCATGGTCGTCCGATACACGCTGACCAACAACATCTTGCCGCAAGACAATAAGAGCGTCAGCGCGCGCTTTACGGAAGTGGTCCAACTCCATAATAAGGGCGCGCTTAACGCAGTGAAGGACGGAAACAACCTGGCCGGCACGGGCCTCACCGAGCCGGCGCCCAACCAGCCGATCCAGAACATGACGGCCCAGTGGCATCCGGAGTTGAATGCATGGATCGCCGACATGAGCGCCTCCAACGGGACCTTCCTCGTCTTTGGCGCCTTTCAGGTGGAGGACGCGCACCGAGTCTTCCAGCCGGTCTCCGAGCTAGACCAATTCCCCCTCGCAGTCGTGTCGGAGATGAAAACCGTTGACCAGCCCACCCCGCCCCCGAACGTGGATCAGATGACCTCGTCGGACCTCGGGCTTGCGCTGTGGAAGCAGGTCGTCCTCGGCCCCGGCAGCAGCCAGCAGTACTATTTTTTCTACGCGATTACATCGAGCCTCGCGGACGCACAGAATGTGGCCCAGGCGGCGCGTAAGCCGACGACGCCTAAGTTCTGGTTCACTCAGACGCAGAGCGCGTATCAATCCTGGCTAAAAAAAGGCAAGCAGGTCCAGACACCGGATCCAGGCCTCCGCGAGTCATACATCAAAGCGCTTATTACCGACAAACAGTCGCAGCAGCCCCAGTTCGGACCGTTCGTTGCCTCAACGAGCCCGAGCTACGCTTTCAAGGTCTGGGCTCGCGACTCGGCGCAAACAGCCATGGGGCTGGCAGCCGCGGGCCACTTAGATGAAGCAATCAAGTACTACCAGTGGATGGCATCGGTGCAGGAGGACGGGAGCACGCAGAATTTCCCGCGCGGCACCTGGTACACGAATTACAGCTACTGGCATCAGAAGTTCCCGATCCCGTTCGTACAGCCCGAGAATGACTCGCTCGGTCTCTTCATTATCGGCGTGTACCATACCTGGCGGCTGTTAAACGCGCAGAACCCGCAGGCGGCCAGCAAGTTCCTGACCGGCTCCATCGCGAGCATCGGTCAGGGACCGTCCTCAGTCTACGATGCGGTGACTCGGACAGCCGATTACATCAGTAGCAACATTGACGATTTCAACTTCGGCCCCGAGGATTTTTCTATCTGGGAAGAGGCCTTCGCGCGCAACACCTTCACGCAGGTGACTTACGCCTCCGGGCTCAATGCCGCTCGTCTTCTGGCTCAGAAGACGGGGGATGTTGACAATGCGGTAAAGTGGCTCAACGCCGCAGGCCAGATTAACAAGGCAATTAACCAGACAGCATCATCCCAGCCCTGCCCTGGGCTCTGGAACGACTCTGAGGGTCACTGGAACCGCGCCACCAATCCCGACTGCACGACGGACAGCCGTGTGGACTCCTCGACAGACCTCGTCTGGGTCTTCGGCCTGGTTCAGGCAAGCAACCCGCGAGTCCTTTCGCAGCGCGAGGTAGTCCTTTCGACACTCACCAATACCAGCGACCAACTCGGCATCGGACGATACCAAGACGACACTTTCGACTATACAAGCCCTTTTAGCCCCGGCGGTGAATTCGAGGCCACTGCGATATTACCTAGCTGGCCGCAGATGGACATGTATATGGACATGCTCGAGCACTGGATCGGCCTCGACAACATGGCTCTGAAGCGGCTCCAGTGGTACGCCAGTGTCACCAACGTTGGATATATGCCGCCCGGAGAAGCGGTGGATTGGCGCACGCAACGCCCCCTGCCGAGCACCGCCTCAGAACCGGTCACGGCCTCCTGGTACGTTATGGGGCTACTGAACTACCTAAATCTATTCGATCCACGGCTGCCACCTCTATAGAGGATTGGCCAGGCGCGCGAGCGGCCGGCGCTTCGCCATTGATAAACCTGGGCGCCGATCAGGGCTAGCGGCACAGGGCCAGCGGAAAAAACGCTGGCCCCGTTCCTTGCGGAATCCACCTTGCAAAAATCTTAAGCTTTGGCGCTCGGACGCGAGGACACCGCCTCGTGCCATCGCGCGAGGTTTTTCTGTTCTGGCGTTATGCGCAGCTTGATCAACTTGGCGAAATCGATCGCCACCAGCGCCGTGATGTCGGCGATCGTGTAACGCTCGCCCGCGATGAATTTGCTACTCCCCAGAAAACCGTCGAGCGTCCCGAACGCCCTCTCCGCCGCCTGCCGGCAGACCTCGCCGTACTCGGGCACCTGCGGGATGCGTCCCTTGAAGAAGTCCGAGGTATTGCGAAAAGCTCCGCTCACCATCGCGAACAGTTGCTGTTCCATCCGCCGCTGCCACATCTCGACTATAGCCCTGTCGCGCGCGTCGATTCCCATCAGGCGCGGCTCGGGATGGGTCTCCTCGAAGTAGCGGCAGATCGCAACCGACTCGGCCAGGTTGGTGCCGTCGTCGAGTTGCAGCACCGGCACTCCGCCGAAGGGATTGATCTTCAGGAACTCCGGAGCGCGATTCTGCGCTTTGGCGAGGTCGACCTGCTCGTCGGGAACCTGGATGCCTTTTTCGGCCAGGAAAATTCGCACGCGGCGCGGATTGGGCGCCATCTTGGTGTCGTAAAGCTTCATCGTTAGCTCTCCTTTACGAAAATTTGGCGAGTTATGGCAGGCCTGTCGCGCGATGCTAGCAACGGCTGGAGTTCAATGCCAAATGGATGGGGGGGCCTCGTGTCCAAGCTGACGGTTCGACCGGATTGCAAGGTCGCGGATCGCAGGACGGCGGTTTGCCCACTTCAATCGGCGGCGTTATTGTCATCGTTAGATGCCGATCTACGAGTACGAATGCGCGGCCTGCGCGCGGGTAAGCTCGCACGTAGTGATGGGTTCGCGGCGACGCGAGCGGCTGGCCTGTCCGACATGCGGGGCCGGACGGCTTAAGCGCGTGATGTCGTCATTCGCGGTGGTTTCGAGCGAGACGTCGCGGCTGGCGGAGTTCGATACCTCAAAGCCGCGCGACGAATCGTTCTATCGCGACTCGCGCAATGTTGGGCTTTGGGCCAAGAAGCGCGCAAAAGAGATGGGCGCGGACCTGGGGAGCAAGTTCGAAGAGACGGTCGAAAAAGCGCGCAGCGGCAAGCTGGTCAAAGATATGCTCTAGGAAGAAACGCGCGCGGCGCCTCATCAATAGGGCTGAAAGGCGGACGAGAAGAAGATGGACGAAAAAGATCGGTACGGCGACAAGCTTCACGACGTCGAACGCGCGCGCGAGGAACAGTGGGCCCATCAGCGCGACCAGGAATTGCTCGAGAAGCTGCGCAAAAAGGGCGAGGCCGCGCTGTGCCCGGAGTGCCGTAAGCCTTTGGTGGCCGAGACTCGCGACGGCATCGCGATGATGGCGTGCGCGGACAAACACGGCGCGTGGCTGCGCGCCGAGATGCTCGATGCAATTTTCAAGCGCTTGAAGTGACAGGTGCGCAAGCGACTTCATAGTTCGATGTTCACGGCGCGCCACGGCCTCGACCGGCCCGGCCCATTCGGCGCTCGCCCGATCGCGCGAGCAGGGAGAAGGCGATGAAGCTCGCAACTTTCACCCATCAGGGAAGCACGCGAATCGGAGTCGTGGTTGACGACACGATGGTCGATCTTGCCGCCGCGGCGCCAGAGTTGCCGCGCGAGATGTCGGCGCTGCTGGCGGCCGGTGCCGGCGCGATGGATCGCGCGCGTAGTGCGGCGGCAGCGGGCAAAAACCGAATCACTTTGGCGCAAGTGAAACTGGAGGCGCCGATCCGGCGTCCGCCGGAGTTTCTCGCGATCGGGCTCAACTACGCCGACCATATCGGAGAAACCGGCCGCGAACGTCCAACCTTTCCAATCTTCTTCAATAAACAGATCACCTGCGTCAACGGGCCCTACGACCCGATTCATCGGCCGCGGGCCTCGGAAGCGCTGGATTACGAGGGCGAACTCGGCCTGGTGATAGGGCGGCGTTGCCGCCACGTACCGCGCGAGCGCGCTCACGAGGTTATCGGCGGCTACCTGATCGTCGACGACGTGAGCGTGCGCGACTGGCAGCGAAAATCTGCCACGATGACGCTCGGCAAGTCGTGGGACACCCATGGTCCGACCGGACCGTGGATCGTGACGGCAGACGAGATCGGCGATCCGCATACGCTCGAACTACGCACGCTCGTCAATGGCGAGGAGCGCCAGCACTCGAACACGCGCAACCTGATCTTCGATTGCTTCTCGATTATCGAGACGCTCTCGACCGTATGCACGCTGGAGCCGGGCCTAATCATCTCGACCGGAACGCCTGCGGGAGTGGCCTTGGGGATGAAGCCGCCCCGATGGCTCAAGCCCGGCGACGTGGTGCGAATCGAAATCGAGCGGATCGGGCATATCGAAAACCGCGTGATTGAAGAGCCCGCCAGCACCACGATCATCTGACCGATGGAAAAGCCGGCAGACACCGCCCACCCGATCGAGGAGTTGCTGCGGCGGCGATGGAGCCCGCGGGCGTTCGCCGAGCGTGCGGTCGAGCCGGAGAAACTCGCGAGCATGTTCGAGGCGGCGCGCTGGTCAGCCTCGTGCTTCAACGAGCAGCCGTGGAGTTTCATCGTCGCCACTCGCGACGAGGCGACCGAATTCGCGCGCCTGCTGAGTTGTCTCGTCGAGGGCAACCAGGTCTGGGCCTCGCATGCGCCGGTGCTGATGGTTTCGGTCGCGCGGCTCAACTTCACGCGCATTTTTGTTCCCGAAGGCAAGGCCGTTGACACTCGTGCCATGACGGAAACCGGCAAGCCGAACCGGCACGCGATCCACGACGTCGGCCTCGCGACGGCGCAGATGATCCTTCAGGCGTTGGCGATGGGCGTGTTCGTGCATCCGATGGCCGGTTTCTATCCCGAAAAGGTGCGCGAGCTTTACGGCGTGCCCGAGGGTTACGAGCCGGTCGCCGCCATCGCGGCTGGTTACGCGGGCGACCCGGCGACGCTTCCCGAATCGCTTCGCCAGCGCGAGCTTGCGCCGCGCGTGCGCAAGCCTCAGGAGGAATTCGTGTTGCGCGGCCGTTTCCGCCCGTGAAGCACGAGCCATCGTGAAGCACGAATCATGTTGACAGTCGGGATCCTCGAGCATTACATGAGGATCGGGAGAAGGAGCGGGCTCTCCAGATGAGCCTGCAGGTTCAAGATGTACTTTCAGTTTAGCGTCGCGCTTGTCCTTACGATTCTGGCGCTTAGCGTCTCGGCGCTGTTGATCGGTCTGCAAAAACTACTGGCGCCGAACAATCCACACGCGCGCAAGCTGATGGCCTACGAGTGCGGGGAGCCGCCGACCGGCCGTGCCTGGATAAATTTCAACGTTCGCTTTTACTTAATCGCTCTCGTCTTCGTAATTTTCGAAGTCGAAGTCGCCTTTATCTATCCGGTAGCCGCGGTATTCTCCGACTGGGTGCGCCGTGGCCAGCGGTTGTTCGCGCTTGGGGAACTGCTCATTTTTCTGCTGATCCTGTTCGTAGGGCTCGCCTACGTGTGGGTCAAGCACGACCTCGAATGGGTCAAGCAAGTCCCCGACTGATAGCATAGACTGGAAGCAGGAAGGTCTCTTAAAATGCCGTTGCTCAACAGCCTGCCGGACTATGTCCTGACCGCCAAAACCGACGAGCTCATCAACTGGATGCGCAAGTCGAGCATCTGGTACATGCTTTTCGGACTGGCCTGCTGCGCGATCGAGCTGATGCATACGGGCGGCCCCCGAGCCGATATCGAGCGCTTCGGCGCGACTCCGCGCGCTTCGGCGCGGCAATCGGACCTGATGATTATCGCCGGCACATTGACGCTCAAGATGGCGCTGCGCACGCGGCTCTTGTATGACCAGATGCCTGATCCGAAGTACGTTATCTCGATGGGCAGCTGCTCGAACTGCGGCGGGCTGTTTCAGCTCGCCTACTCGGTCTGCGATGGCGTCGACAAGGTCATCCCGGTCGACGTTTATGTGCCCGGATGCCCGCCACGTCCCGAGGCCCTGACCGAGGGCCTGCTGAAGCTGCAGGAAAAGATCATGACCGAACGCTGGCTCGCTAAGGCGCCGGGCGCCAAGGGCGCTGCCGCGTAACCGCCGTCGACGATGGAGCCGCTCCAGATATACGAGCGACTCAAGGAGCGCTTCGGCGAGCGGGTTCTGGAGACGATCGAGAAGAAGGCCGACCCGTTTGCCGTGATCGATCCGGCCGCGCTGGTGGAAATCTGCCGTTACCTGCGCGAAGAGCCGGAGTTTGCGATGGATTGCCTGTCGAACGAGACCGGCGTCGATTACAAGGACCACGTCGAGGTCGTTTACCATCTGTTCTCGTACAGCCATCGCCATGGCGCGGTGCTCAAAATCAAGCTTCCGCGCGAAGAGCCGCGGGTGACGACCGTCGAGAGCATCTGGAAATCGGCCAACTGGATGGAACGCGAAATCTTCGATTTGGTGGGCGTCACCTTTGAAGGCCATAGCGATCTGCGGCGCATCTTGATGCCCGAGGATTGGCCCGGCCATCCGTTGCGCAAGGACTTCGTCGAGCCGCAGGAGTACCACGGCATCTCGACCGTGCGCGAAAGTCCGATCGTCCGCCTGGATCAGCTGAAGAAAAAATGAACGATACCATCGAGCCAACGCTGCGCACCGAGGAAATGACCCTCAACATGGGGCCGCAGCATCCCTCGACTCACGGGGTGTTGCGCTTCGTCATTCGTGCCGACGGCGAAGTGATGCGCGAGGCGGTGCCCGACGTCGGCTACCTGCATCGCTCGATCGAGAAGATCGCAGAGAAGGTCGGCTATCACGGCTTCATGCCGTACACTGACCGCGTCGATTACGTGTGCGCGATGTTCACCAATCAGGGCTGGGGGATGGCGTGCGAGAAGCTCGCCGGAATCGAGGTGCCGCGGCGCGGCGAGTACTGCCGGGTGATCTCCACGGAATTCAACCGTATCGCGTCGCATCTGCTCACGGTCGGCCTGATGGGGATGGATATCGGGGCGATGACGCCTTTTTTGCACGCACTGCGCGAGCGCGAGATGATCAACGATCTGATCGAGGAGTTGTGCGGCGCGCGGCTGACTTTCAACTATATGCGAATCGGCGGCGTGGCTTGGGACCTGCCACCGGGCTGGCGCGAAAAAGCGCTCGCCTACCTCGATCATCTTGATCCGATTCTCGCCGAGTACAATGCGCTCTTCTCCTATAACAAGATTTGCATCCAGCGCCTCGCCAACGTCGCCCCGATAAGTGCCGAGGAAGCGATCAACTACAACCTGGTCGGACCCAACCTGCGCGCCTGCGGGATCAAATGGGACGTGCGCAAGGACATGCCTTACTCGGCTTACTCTGACTTCGAGTTCGACGTTCCGCTCGGGCATGGAGAGTGGGGCACGGTCGGCGACTCGATGGACCGCTACATGATGCGGATCTACGAGATGAAGGAGTCGGCGAAGATTCTGCGCCAGGCGCTAACGCGGATGCCCGACGGTCCGGTGTTGGCCAAGGTCGTGCGCAATTTTCGGCCGCCGGCGGGCGAATGCCAGGTGCGCGTGGAAAGCGCGCGCGGCGACCAGGGATGGTACGTCGTGAGCGACGGCAGTGGCTATCCGTGGCGTGTCCACGTGCGTACCGGCTCGTTCGCCGCGATGGGTATCATCCAGAAGCTGAGCCGCGGGCTGATGATCGCAGACCTGGTAGTGCTAATTGCGAGTCTTGACGTTATCGCGCCGGAGATCGATCGCTAGGGCGCCGATGCAACACTGGGCCAATGCAACACTGGATTGATAGCTTGATCGCGGCCGGCGAGTTCGGGAAAAATCCGCCGCGGGATTTGGTTTACGGGGCTTTCGTCTTCGCGCTGAGTGCTGTGGTCTTCCTTGGGGTCGCCTTTCCCTTTGCAGGAATCGTGAGCTGGGTCGAGCGCCGCGTGTGGGCGCGCATCCAGTCGCGCGTTGGGCCCAACCGGGTCGGCCCCAACGGCTCGCTGCAATGGCTCGCCGACGGCGCCAAGCACGTGCTCAAGGAAGACATCATCCCAGACGAGGCCGACGCGCGGCTGTTCAAGTTCGCCCCGTACCTGGTCGTGCTCGGTTTTGTGCTGCCGTGGGCGGTGATGCCTTTTTCCTCGGCGCTCATCCTTGCCGACCTTAACGTCGGGGTTCTCTACTTCACAGCGATAACCGCGCTGACGGTGGTCGGCGTGCTGATGGCCGGCTGGGCGTCGGACAACAAGTGGTCGCTAATCGGCGGAATTCGTTCGGCGGCGCAGATCATCAGTTACGAGATTCCGGCCGGAATGTCGATTTTCCCGGTGGTGTTGATCACCGGCACGCTTTCGATGCAGGGGATCATTCGGGCTCAGGGATGGGAGCCGTATCACTGGTTCCTGTTCTCGAACCCGTTCTGCTTTGTCGCGGCGATCGTGCTTTACGTGTCGGCGCTGGCCGAAGGCAATCGCACGCCGTTCGACTTGCCGGAAGCCGAGTCCGAGCTGGTCGCAGGTTTCGCGACCGAGTACAGCGGAATGCGCTACCTCCTCTTCTTCTTCGCCGAGTGGGGCAACATGTTCATCGCCGGCGCGCTTATCGCCACCTTGTATCTTGGCGGATGGGAAGCGCCGCGGTTGAGTTCGAGCCCAGTCGTGATGAACGTGCTCGAACTGTCGATCTTCAACGTCAAGGTGTTGTTTCTGGTTTTCACCTCGATGTGGGTGCGGGCGACACTGCCGCGGGTGCGAATCGACCAGATGATGTCGCTATGCTGGAAGTTTTTCGTGCCGATTGCCTTCATCAACATGATCGGCACGGCGGTGTGGGTGGCGATCTGGCCCGACGGCAACCGCATAGCCGGCTATGTGATGTTCGCGCTGGGCGTGGCGATCGCCGTGCTGTTTATTCAGCGCGTGATGTACTATCTCAAACGCTCGCGGATGGAGATGTACCTGCATCCGACGATCTGAGCGGGTGATCCAGCGAGCGATAAGGTCGAGGGCACGCGGCGCGAAACGATGGGAGCGGCAACCGAATACTTTCGCCATATCAAGGACGCAGTCTTCACCATCTTCGACGGGATGGCGGTTAGTGCGTCGCATCTGATTCGCCGTCCGTACACCATCCAATATCCCGACCGCACACCAGTCCGCGTGCAGGACATGCTGCCCTTCCGCTATCGCGGTATCCTCGACGTCGACCTGGAGATTTGCACGGGATGCCTCGCCTGCGAACGCGCCTGCCCGATCGATTGCATCGTGATTGTATGCGAGAAGAACGCGCAGACGCGCGAACTGACGATCTCGCAGTTCGACATCGATATAGCCAAGTGCATGTACTGCGGTCTCTGCAGCGAGCCCTGTCCGACCGGCTCGATCCACCATACGACCGAGTTCGAAGGCGCTGACTTCTCGCTCGAGAGCCTGATTCGGCGCTACGTGCCCGAGCCGGTGGTGGCCTACAAGGTCAAGAAAGGACCCGAGCCCGACGCGCGCGTTGGCCAACTACTCGAGCGCGGTATGCGCTACGTCGATGAATGGGCGCAGCCGGGCAGCGGCAAGCCGCCCACCGCAGCCGGCGCAGCGGGGGCCGCGGCGAAGCCAACGGCACCCGCTCCGGCGCCCGTGCCGCGCACAGCAGGTGCTGCCCCCGCTGCGGCGAAGCCCGCCGCAGCAGCGGCTCCTGCTACTGCCCCTGCGACGGGGTCGGCATCCGTCGCGCGGAGCGCGGCGGACGCCGACCCCGCGAACACCGGAGCGGCGGCGGACTCGGCGGGCGCGTCGACGCCCGCCGAGTCCGCCACCGCGGTCGAATCGAAGGCGGCCGAGCCGCCGACCGCTACCCCGGCCAGCGGCTCCAGTCCGAGCAAGGACGAGCCGGAGCCGACCGCGTAGCCCTCGCGGCCGAGCGCAGCCGATCGCCAGATGCTCAACTCGCTCGCAGCGCAGATCATCTTCTACGTCGTCGCCGCGATCACCGTTGGTTTCGCCGCGCTGGTCGCATTCTCGCGTAACATCGTTTACTCGGCATTCGCGCTGGTCGGCGCCCTGATGGGCGTCGCCGGAATTTATATTTTGCTCGCCGCCGATTTCGTCGCGATGGTTCAGGTGCTGCTCTACGTTGGCGGGATCGTGGTGCTTACGATTTTCGCCGTAATGCTCACGCAGGGGATCGGCGACGTCGCCGTTTCGAACCGCGCGGCGGGCCCGGTCACAGGCTTGCTCGTGACCGCGCTCGCGGGAGCGGTGATGCTATACGCGACGTTGCGGACGCCGTGGCATCTCGCGCCTACGGTCGGCGTTTCGCCGACAACCTACGGCGTCGGCAACGCGTTCCTTGGCGCTTACGTGCTGCCGTTCGAAGTTGCGTCGATGGTTCTGTTGGCGGCGTTGATCGGCGCCGTCGTAATCTCGCGTCAGGATCCCGTGATGCGCCCGGTCGCAACGTCGGTGGAAGAGGGCGCCGAGAGGACAGGGGATTGACCGTGAGCGGCGGAATCACGCTCGACCATTTTCTCGTCCTGGGGCTGATTCTGTTTTTGCTCGGCATGTATTGCGTGCTCACGCGGCGCAACGCGATCGGCATCCTGATGGGCATCGAACTCATCCTCAACGGGGCGAACGTCAACTATCTAGCCTTCGCCTATTTCGGGGGCGCCCGCTACGACGGGCAGGTTTTCGCGATCTTCGTCATCATGCTGGCCGCGGCTGAGGCCGTGATCGGGCTCGCCGTGATCCTGGCCATCTACCAGAACCTGCGGACAATCGATGTCGATGCGGCCGAGACGCTCAGCGGTTAGCCGCCCTTGTTTTCGCCGCGCGTTCTGTTTATATCGACGCGATCCCGTTGGCGATCCGCTTTCGGTTGGCTCGGCGCGATTGCGGTGGGGTTGAGGTGAGGCTCTAGCGCGATGGAGCATCCGCTTGCGGTCGATTTCGTGCGCTGGATCGTATTGCTGCCGCTGCTTGGCGCGGCGGTAAACTTTTTTGCCGGCCCTCATCTACAGCGCGGGCTTGGGAAGCGCTCGATAAGCATCGTGGGATGCGGAACGGTGGCTGCGGCCTTCGCACTCGCCGTGTACGCATGGGCCGCGATGCTCGCGATCGCGCCCGCCCATCGCTTCATGTTCGACCATCTCTGGCAATGGATTCACGTTGGTCCGCTGCGGCTCGACATCGCATTCTGGCTCGATCCGCTTTCGATGCTGATGGTGCTGATCATAACCGGCGTCGGCGGCCTCATTCACATCTATTCGACTGGCTACATGCACGAGGACGAGTCCTACTGGCGCTTCTTTGCGTGGCTTAATTTGTTCACGTTCGCGATGCTGGTGCTGGTGCTGGCGGACAATTTGTTTCTGATGTTCGTCGGTTGGGAGGGCGTGGGTCTGTGCTCGTTCGCGCTTATTGGCTTCTGGTACAAGGATCTCGCGAACACCAGTGCCGGGAATAAAGCCTTTATTGTCAATCGCGTGGGCGACTGGGCGTTCGTAGTCGCCCTGTATTCGCTATTCAACGGACTTGGCGCGCTCGGCCATCCGACCCTGGTCATTCGGGAGGTCGCGCACTGGGGGCCCGCACTCGCCGGTATGCCCGGCTACTTTGGGATGTCGCTGGTCACGTTCGTGACCCTGCTGTTATTCGCGGGCGCGACCGGCAAGTCGGCGCAAATTCCGCTGCACGTGTGGCTGCCTGACGCGATGGCGGGACCGACGCCGGTGAGCGCGTTGATCCACGCCGCCACGATGGTAACAGCGGGCGTGTACATGGTGGCGCGGCTCAATTTTTTGTTCTCGATGGCGCCGGCGACGATGCTGGTGATTGCGACGGTCGGAACACTGACCGCGTTCCTCGCGGCGACGATCGGCACCACCCAGAACGACATCAAGAAGGTGCTGGCCTACTCGACCGTGAGCCAGCTCGGTTACATGTTCGCCGCGGTCGGCGTGGGCGCCTATGTGGACGGCGTCTTTCACCTGATGACGCACGCATTTTTCAAAGCCTGTTTGTTCCTCGGCGCGGGTTCGGTGATCCATGCGATGGGCGGAGTGCAGGACATGCGGCTGATGGGCGGCCTGCGCGAGCGGCTGCCGATCACATTCTGGACGTTTCTCGCTGCGACGCTTGCTCTTTGCGGCGTCCCGCCGTTCGCGGGCTTCATGTCGAAGGACGCAATTATCTGGGACAGCTTTGCCCACGGACATCCGTTGTTATGGGCTCTTTTGTGGCTCGGCGCGGGAATCACAGCGTTCTACATGTTCCGCCAGGTGTACCTGACTTTTTTCGGCGAGTTCCATGGCACTCACGAACAAGAGCATCATCTCCACGAATCGCCGCCCTCGATGACGTTCGCTCTGGTAGTGCTCGGCGCGTTGTCGGTGGTGGGCGGCTTCATAATGTTGCCCGGCTTCATCGAACGCTTCGATCCGTTCGGCCATCCGTTCGCAAATTTCCTTGCGCCGGTGTTCGCCTCGCCGGCGACGCGCCAGGTGATCGAATCCGCGACAGAGAGCCGGAGCGTCGAAGCCGGATTCGCGATGCTGTCGCTCGCGATGGTGGCTGCGGGATGGTTCCTTGCCGATCTTATCTATCGACAAAGCTCAAACTCATTCGATTGGGTAACTGAGTTGTGGGGCGGAGCGCTCTACCGCACGATTCTCAACAAATACTACGTGGACGAGGCGTACGAGGCGGGCCCTGTGGCCGCGACCCTTAAAGCATCGCAAGCCGCGGCCTGGTTCGACGTTCACATTATCGATTGGATCGTCAACTTCGCTGCCACGCTGACTGTTTTCAGTTCGTGGCTCTCTGGACTGCTCGACCGCTACGTGGTCGACGGGCTGGTCAATCTCGCTTCCAACGTGACGCTGGACGCGGGCCAGCGGATGCGCCGGCTTCAGACCGGTTCGATCAACGGCTATCTCTACGGAATCCTGGCGGCGGTTACCTTCGCTCTGATCGTCCGCGCGGTGTTGCGGACGTGAGGCGGATGCGGGCAGGAGCGGTAAACCCGAAAGCCGCGACGGGTAGCCGACGATGACTCATCCGCTGACCCTGATCACCTTCATTCCACTCGCCGGGATGGCACTGATCCTGCTCTGCCCCAAGGGGCAGGAGAAGTTCATCCGCTGGATCGCGGCCGCCTTCACCTTTCCGCAACTGCTTATCGCCGGATGGCTCTACGCCCACTTCGATACCACGACCGCCGCAATTCAATTCCCCGAGCATCGGGCCTGGATTCCCGCCTATCACATCTTCTACTTCCTCGGAGTTGATGGGATCAGCATCTCGATGGTCTTGCTGACCGCGATCATCTGCTTCATTTCGGTATTCGCGAGCTTCAGCATCGATCGCGGCGAGCGCGGCTACTATGCGCTACTGCTGCTGCTCGACACAGGCATGATGGGCGTTTTCGTCGCACTCGATTTTTTCCTGTTCTACATATTCTGGGAGGTGATGCTGCTGCCGATGTACTTTCTCATCGGCATCTGGGGTGGCTCGCGGCGCGAGTATGCCGCGATCAAGTTTTTTCTCTACACCCTGCTCGGTTCGGTGCTGATCCTGCTCGCGATGCTGGGGCTGTATTATTACGGTGCGACGCCGACTTTCGACATGATCGAGCTCGCCGCCAATGCGGCCCACTACTCGATGACCTTTCAGCGCTTGGCGTGGATCGCGCTGTTCATCGGCTTCGCGATCAAAATTCCGGCCTTCCCGTTCCACACCTGGCTACCCGACGCGCACGTCGAGGCGCCCACTGCCATCAGTGTCATCCTGGCCGGCGTGCTGCTCAAAATGGGCACGTACGGCATTCTGCGCATCAATTTTTCGATCCTGCCGGCCGCCAGCCACGAGTTCGCCTTTTGGCTGCTCGGCGTGATCGGCACGATCAACATCGTGTACGGCGCACTGTGCGCGATGGCGCAGACCGACTACAAGAAGCTCATTGCCTATTCCTCGCTCAGCCACATGGGTTACGTGATGCTGGGGATGGCGGCGCTGACCACGGCCGGGATCAACGGCGCGGTGCTGCAGATGTTCAACCACGGCACCATCACGGCGATGCTCTTTCTGCTGGTCGGGGTGATTTACGACCGCGCGCATCATCGCGAGATCGCCGACTTCGGCGGCCTCGCCAGCCAGATGCCGGTGTATGCCGCGTTGACCGGCTTTGCGTTTTTCGCCGCGATGGGGCTTCCCGGGCTATCGGCTTTCATCTCCGAAGTCCTGGTGCTGATAGGCGCATGGCAGCGCTATCCGGTGATGACGGTGCTGGGGGCCGGCACCGCAATTCTGACCGCCGGCTATATGCTGTGGACCTTCCAGCGAATTTATCTCGGCCCGCTCAACGAAAAATACAAGGACCTCAGCGACCTGACTCTGCGTGAAGCCTTCACTCTGGTCCCGCTCGCGATCATCGTGATTATCCTCGGCGTCTATCCGCACGCCATACTCGATCTGATCGGCGCATCGCTCAATCACGTCAACCAGGTCGTGCTGATGGCGCATGCGCCGGCGTCCGCGACGGTGCGTTGAGCGGCGATCGGCGCACGCGGACGGATTAACGGCAGATTAACGCGCGGACTAACGATGGACCTCGGCAATCTCGCAAGCCTGAGCCATTTCCTGCCCGAACTGCTCCTCACGGCAGGGGTGATCGTGCTGGTGGTTATCGATCTGATCCTGCGCGACAAAACGCCGCTCGGCGATATCGCGCTGATCATCACGGCCGGAGCCCTGGTGTTGATAGCGATCGAGCCGGCGCAGCGCGGCGCATGGCTGTTCCATCGGATGCTGGTGTTCGACGCCTTCGCGGTTTATTTCCGGGCGCTGATCGCGTTGGCGGCGCTGGTCGCGGTTTGGATGTCGATCGGCTCCGAGGAGGTCCGCCACTGCGATCAGGGCGAGTACTACGCCATTCTGCTCGCCAGCACGCTCGGGATGTTCCTGATGGCGGAGGCGACGAACCTCCTGATGGCGTATCTTGCGCTGGAGTTTGTCAGCCTGACTTCCTACATTCTGACGGGCTTTTTGCGCCGCAACCGCCGCTCGCAGGAGGCCGCATTAAAATATCTGATCTACGGCGGCGTCGCCTCGGGCACGATGGTTTACGGTATGAGCTGGATTTTCGGAATCGCCGGCTCGCTCGACTTCGGCGCAATCAACCAGACGTTGACCGCGCCCGGTCATCTGCCGGTGCTGACCGTGTTCATCGCGCTGGTGCTGATCCTGGCTGGGCTCGGGTACAAGATCGCCTCGGTGCCGTTTCACATGTGGGCGCCCGACGTCTATACCGGTGCGCCGATTCCGGTCACCACCTTCCTCGCGGTGGGATCGAAGGCGGCCGGCTTCGCGTTGCTGACGCGGTTCTTCTACCCCGCGATGTCGCGCCTCGGGGCAGGCGGGAACTGGCAGCCGATTGACGGCGTCGACTGGCCGCAACTGCTGCTGGTCGTATGCGTGATCACAATGACGCTCGGTAACCTCGCCGCGCTCCAGCAGACCAACATGAAGCGCCTGCTCGCCTATTCCTCGATCGCGCAGGCGGGCTACGCGCTGATGGGCGTGGTGATTTTGACCAACGACGGCGTCCGCGCGATGCTGTTTTACCTGTTCGCCTACTACGTGATGGACGCGGGCGCTTTTCTGGTCGTGATGATCGTCGCCAACGCGACCGGGCGCGAGGACCTAGAGGCCTACCGCGGTCTCGCGTGGCGCGGCGGCGCGGTTCCCGCGATCGCGCTGGCCATCTTTCTGCTCTCGCTTACCGGCATCCCTGCTACCATCGGCTTTATCGGGAAGTTCTACATTTTCGCCGCGGTCATCCGTTCAAAGTTTTACGTGCTGGCGGTGATTGGCATTCTGAATTCGACGGTCTCGCTCTACTACTACATGGCCCCGATCAGGATGATGTTTCTCGAAGAGCCGCGCGGCGACGAAACGCCGGTAACGTTCGAGCCGTGGAACTACGGCCTGATGGGCGTGCTGGCGTGCGCGACGGTCGTGCTGGGATTGTATTGGACGCCAATCATCGCGTTCGCCGATCGCTCGATGCACTTCTTCACTGGCCCGTCGTAAAGGCTAGCGTGCGTTTTACGCCTGGCGAGGTTGCACCTGGCGCTCAATTTCCGCCCCGTGTTCTCCCTTAAGCTTTCGAGGTCGTAGCGTGCCTGCAGGTTGACCCAGAACTCGGGACCGGTGGCGAAGTAGCGACCCAGGCGCAGCGCCGTATCAGCGCTGACGCCACGCTCACCTTCGACGATCGCGTAGAGCCGGTTGCTCGGCACGCGCAAGACCAGCGCAAGCGCATTGATCGTCAAACCCAGTGGCTTGAGAAACTCCTCGTTCAAAATCTCGCCGGGATGAGCCAGCGGAATCTGCCGTTTGTTTCGAGCCATCGTGTTGTGCTCCTAGGAATAATGATTGGTGATTTCCACGTCGTAAGCGTCGGGCTGTCGCCACTCAAAGCAAAGCCGCCATTGGTCGTTGATTCTTATGCTGTGCTGTCGCAGGCGACTTCCTTTGAGCGGTTCCACCCTATTTCCGGGCACCGCCGCGAGTGCGCCGAGAGTGGTGGCGGCGTCGAGCATTTGCAGCTTCCTGATCGCAACCTTCGCAAAATTCTGAAACCGCGCCACTCGAGCCCCGTGCCAGAACGCTTCAGTGTCCGCGGAACTGAAGGATCTGATCGCCACGATCACAAGCATACTACGCATACCGTTACATTGAAATCCAGAACGCCCCGCCGGAGAAAACAAAGCGCGCGCGCTTGATGCGCGAATGATCGCGGGCTAGATGCTATAGCGCCGGGGCGTGATGCCCGGGAACATCGCAGCGAATCAAACGGAGTCAGATGGAAATGGGCAAGCTTAACGGGAAGATCGCATTGATCACGGGCGCCGGATCGGGGATCGGACGCGCCACTGCGCTAATGTTCGCATTGGAGGGCGCGAAGGTCTCGGTGGTCGACCGTGCCGAGGATAACGCTCGCGCGGTGGTCGCCGAGATCACGAAGGGCGGAGGTGAGGCGATCGCGATTCGCGCCGACGTCTCACAGGCCGCCGACACCGAACGGATGGTGGCCGACACGGTTGGCCGCTTCGGTTGTCTCGACATCTTATACAACAACGCCGGCATCGGCTTCGCGCGCCGCACCCATCTGCTGACCGAAGAGGAATGGGATCGCACGATCGACGTCGATTTGAAGGGCGTCTTTCTCGGATGCAAATACGCATTGCCCGAGTTGATGAAACGGGGTGGCGCGATCCTGAGCACCGCCTCGGTCGCTGGGATCGAGGGCTTCCGACAGATGGCCGCGTACTGCGCGGCCAAGGCCGGCGTGATCCTGCTGACCAAGTCGCTCGCGATGGATTACGCAGACCATGGAATTCGCGTCAACTGCATCTGTCCGGGTTCGATCGAAACGCCGCTCTACGAGAGCGGCTTCGACAATCTGACGCCCGAGAAGCGCGCACGAGCGCATCAGATGTTCGACGCGATGCATCTTCTGGGACGTGCCGGAGAGCCCGAGGAGATCGCGCGGGTGGCGCTATTCTTATGCTCGCAAGATGCGTCTTTTATCACCGGGCAAGCCGTAGTCGTCGATGGCGGCTATACCACTGGTCATCGGATGATAAGACTCACCTAAAGGAGCCACGAAGAGGTGAAAGTGAACTGTCCCAGTGATTTTGTCGTCTCAGAGTATAAATTCTGTAGTCTGATAGCTCGTATAAGGTATACTAAGTAGTGAGATTTGCGATTGAGTGTCTGATGCCAGTCGGCGCATGCAGGGGGCGCATCGCCAGATCGGAGGAGATGATATGTCTTCCGTAATGTTCACCCTGCTCTTCGGCTTGCTTTCAGGAATTGCCGGCTTTGTCGGAAGTGCATCTTTCGAGACAGTCCTGATGCTTGGATTGCTCGGCCTGATGCATCTGAGCGTCGTTGCCGCGCGCAAGGCCAACAGCACGATCGGTCCGGAAAATATCCCAAGATAACTCAATTCCGCGCCCCGTGGCGGGAACTCTTTATGTCGTCGCGATGCCGATCGGCGATGTCGGCGACCTGAGCCCGCGCGCACTCGCTATCCTGGCGAAAGTCGATTTAATCGCGTGCGAGGATACGCGGCGAATCGCGCCGCTACTCGCCGCACACGCGATTCGCACGCCGACGCTTAGTTATTTCGAGCACAATGAGGAGCGCCGGGCCCCCGAGCTGGTCGAGCGAATGCGCCGCGGCGAGCAGATCGCGCTGGTGACCGACGCAGGCACACCAGCCATCTCCGACCCCGGCTTCAGACTAGTGCGCGAGACGCTCGATGCCGAAATCCGGGTTGGCGCGATTCCTGGTCCCTCGGCCGTCATCGCAGCGCTCTCGATAGCCGGGCTTCCCACCGACCGCTTCACCTTTGAGGGATTTCTATCTTCGAAACCCGCATCCCGCCGAAATGAATTAAGGCGCTCGGCCGCGAGCGGCGCACGATGGTGTTCTTCGAGGCGGCACGCCGCCTTGGCCCTACGCTGACTGAGATGGCCGATATTTTCGGTGCGGACCGCGAGGCCGTGGTCGCGCGCGAAATCGGCAAGACTTACGAAGAAGTGGTGCGCGCGAGCCTGGGTGAGCTAGCGGCGCGGTTCACCGCGAACCCCGCACGCGGCGAGATTACGCTGGTAGTGGCGGGAACTGGTCGCGAGCGGAGCGTGCAAGAGCGGGGTGCGCAGGATTCGGCAGGTCAGGCCGCCAGCGCAGATACGATGACGGCTGCCGCGCTCACGGTCGAGATGCTGTGCGATGCCGGACTTTCGCTCAAACAGGCGAGTGCGATTATGGCGCGGCTGGGCGGCCGCAGCCGGCGCGAGGTTTATCAGGCCGCGTTGGCGCGCAGAACACGCCAAGATGACAATCCGGACGACTAGTGGTGGTTTGACAGTTCTAACCTCGCCGCGCTGTTGATGCGTCCGTCGGCGCTTGCTTGAAAGCAGTAGGTCGGTAGGGTTGAATGCCGCCATAGATGGCGACGACCGGCAAAGCGGGGGCTCCTAAAGCAGTCGCTGGCGACGAGTCCCGGGCGCCTGCGACAGTGCTGGTTATCCATGGGCCGAACTTGAATTTGCTCGGCCAGCGGGAGCCGGAAATTTACGGCCGCACGAGCCTGGATGACATTGACCGATCGCTGAAGCAGTTGGGACGTGAGCTAGGCCTTAAGGTTGAGACCTTTCAGTCGAACAGCGAAGGGGCGATTGTCGACCGCATCCAGCAAGCGCGCGGGCGCGTGCGGGTGCTGGTAATAAATCCCGCCGCGTACACGCATACCAGCGTGGCGATTCGCGACGCGATCACCGCCTGCGACCTGCCGACCATCGAAGTACATCTCTCCAATGTTTATAAGCGTGAGCCGTTTCGTCATCACTCGACCATCGCGGGCATCGTGGTCGGCCGGATTATGGGATTTGGCGCGGAGGGCTACCTTATGGCGCTGCGCGGCGTTAAGCGGATGATTGAGGCTGAACGTGCGGTCGCGAGCGCTTGACGCGAACCTTCGCCCTAGCGTAACGCGAAGCGCCCTACGCCGTACCCCTGGAGCGTCGATGGAATTGCGAGAAATAAAAGCTCTGCTCGCCCTGATGCGAGATTTCGGTTTGAGCGAGCTTGAAATAGAAGACAAGAAGGGCAAAGTGCGTCTGGTGCGCGCGGCCAATTCCGCCCACCAGCAGGACGGGCCTGCCGCCACCGTTGCCAAGCCTGGCGCGGTGCGAGTGGCCGTCGAAGCGGCGGCGGCGGTGGGTCTCGGCGGTCCGACTTCGAACACGCGGCCGCCGTCAGCACCCGAACTCGGCCCCGGCCATCGTTACGTGCAAAGCCCGATGGTGGGTACGTTCTATCGCGCGTCGTCACCGGATTCAGACCCTTTCGTGGAGGAGGGCGATGGCGTGCGCAAGGGTCAGGTGCTGTGCATTATCGAAGCGATGAAGATGATGAACGAGATCGAGGCCGAGATTGGTGGTAAGCTGGCCAAGATACTTTGCGAGAACGGCCAACCCGTCGAATACGGGCAGCCCTTGATGATAATCGAGGCGGGCTGAGGCCGCGCCCGATATAAGCGCCCGCGCCATGTTCAAGAAATTATTGATAGCCAATCGCGGCACGATCGCCATCCGGATCCTGCGCGCCTGCCGCGAACTGGATATCGCCACACTGGCGATTTATTCGACGGCCGACAAGGACGCGCTGCACGTGCGGATGGCCGACGAAGCGATCTGTATCGGGCCGGCTGCGGCCGAGGACAGCTATCTTAACATCCCGGCAATCATCAGCACGGCGCTGACCTACGGCGCCGACGCGGTCCATCCCGGCTACGGCTTCCTGTCGGAAAACGGCGACTTCGCCGAAGCCTGCCGCCGTTCGGGTGTGCATTTCGTCGGCCCGCTCGCGCGTCATATTCGCCTCATGGGTGACAAGCCGCGCGCGCGGCGCATCATGGTTCGCGCCGGCGTGCCGGTCCTGCCCGGGAGCGAGGGCAAGGGCGTGACCGAAGTGCGCGAGGCGCTGGTAGACGCCCGACGCCTCGGTTTCCCGGTGCTGATCAAGGCGGCGGCGGGCGGCGGCGGCAAGGGGATGCGCGTCGCGCGCGACGAAAAGGAACTGACCCGGCTGTTCGCGCTGGCGCGCGCCGAGAGCGAGGCCGCGTTCGGATCGCGCACGATGTATCTGGAGAAGTACCTCGAGCACGCGCGGCACGTCGAGTTCCAGATCCTCGCCGACACCCATCGCAACGTGATTCACATGGGCGAGCGCGACTGCTCGATCCAGCGGCGCCATCAGAAAGTGCTCGAAGAGGCGCCGTGTCCGGTGATGACGGCGCGGCTGCGCGAGAAGATGGGCAAGGCGGCAGTGCGGGCCGCGCAGGTTGTTGGCTATTCCAACGTCGGCACGGTCGAGTTCCTGCTCGCCCCCGACGGCAATTTCTACTTCATCGAGATGAACACGCGCATCCAGGTCGAGCATGGTGTGACCGAGATGGTGACCGGGGTCGATCTGGTGCGGGAGAGCCTGGCGCTCGCGATGGGCGAGCAACTGCGTCTCAAACAGCGCCAGGTCGCGATCAATGGCGCGGCGATGGAGTTCCGGATTTATGCCGAGGATCCCGACACTCACCTGCCATCGCCCGGCGTGGTTTCGAACCATCATGCTCCCGGCGGACTTGGAGTTCGAGTCGAGTCCGCCCTGTACGACGGCTATCGCGTGCCGGTGCAGTACGATCCATTGATCGCCAAACTGATTGTGCACGCCGGCGATCGCGCGGGAGTGGTGATGCGCGCGCGGGCGGCTCTGCGCGAGTACCTGGTCGATGGGATCAAGACCAACATCCCGCTCCATCTGCGGATTCTGCAGGACGCTGATTTTCTGCGCGGCGAGTTCGCGACCGATTTTCTGAGCCGTTTCGAGCGCGAGGCGCATCCGGCCGAGGCCGTTCGCGCCGCGGGCCGTTGAGCCGGATTCATTTTCAGGCCAACATGTTGTTCCAGGCATTTCCCCTTATGAAGACCAACGTCTCCTCAGCTTTGGCGATGGCCGCGCTGCTCGCGATCGGTGCGCTCTCTGCGATGCCGGCGCGCTATGTCGTGGCCGCCGACTTGCCCGCCGCGGGTTCGGGACTGCTCGGGCAGGAGCCGGGCGCGGCCACGGCTGGAACGCCCAAAGCCGAGGTCGCCCAGCCGTCCTACAATTTCGGTACGGCGCTGAGCGGCCCGCCGCTAAACCACGTCTTCATGATCAAGAACGTGGGCAACGCGCCGCTCGAGATCAGGAACGTCACCTCTTCTTGCGGATGCACCGCCGCCAAGCCAAGTAAGACCATCCTGGCCCCCGGCGAAGTCGCGACCATCCCGGCCTCCGTCGACACGCGCTTCGAGCAAGGCCACAGTCTCTCCGTGGTCACCTTGACGACCAACGATCCGACCAACGCGTCGCTACAGTTGAAATTAGAAGGCGTGATCAAGCCGCAAGTGGCGGCCCAGCCGATGGACATAGATTTCGGCAGCGTCCATCACGGCAGCGCGGCCGCCCGCGACGTCGTCGTCAGCGACATGGTCGGCGGCACGCGGTTCGCGGTTAACTCGGTGAAAAACGAGAGTCCGTACATCAAGGTGACCGAGTCGGCACGTACCGACGGCAAGCCGGGAGCGTTGTTGCACGTCGCGCTGTCGCCGTCGATGCCGCCCGGACCGATCAGCGATACGCTACGAATCGAGACCAGCCGGGCGCCGCTCAGAGTCGCGATTCTCGGCGTCGTGACCGGCGATCTGACCGTAAAGCCGAACCAGGTTTCCTTCGGTATTCTGCCGCATCATCAGGGTGCCGTGAGAATCGTGCGGCTCACCAACCAGGGCAACCACACCATAAAGGTGCTCGGCGTGGACAGCACGAGTAACAGTGTCGTCGCACAGGTGGCCCCGGTGATGCCGGGCAAGGAATACAAGCTCACGGTGGCGCTTCGGCCCAATACTCCCGACGGCCAGATTCGTGGCGCCCTGACCATCCGCACCGACGACCCACAACAGACGACGCTGACCGTACCGTATTACGGGATCGTCGGATCCTTCAGGAGCTGAGTCTATTCTGCGGGGACTTATGCCTATTCCCCGCCGCCAGGTTCGCACTTGTTTCGATAAGCTGACGCCTCGTATACTAACGGTTAGTGGCCGCGGCGCGTCCGCAGGCGCTTCGGCCCCGAGGCGGTTGCCCGATGGGCGCATCCGTACTGTTGGAACCATTTCGCCGCGTGCGCCAGGCGCTGATACGATTCGCGGTCCGTCAGCTCACCAAGCCGCTTAAGCGATATACCCTGGTTTATCCCAACGATCTGGCTGAGTTGAAGCGTCAGGTTCGTAAGGGCGACGTTATCCTGGTCGAGGGTAACGAGCGAATCAGCGAGGTTATTAAATACCTGACCCAGAGTTCGTGGTCGCACTCGGCGCTCTACATCGGCGACGAGGCGATCAAGCGCGACCCGGAACTGCGGCTCACGCTCGCCAAGGAATACGGCGAAGAAGCCAACTACATGGTGGTCGAGGCGCTGGTGCAGAGCGGAGTGGTGATGACGCCGCTGGCGAACTACCGCAAGTTCAACATCCGCATCTGCCGCCCGTACCGCCTCTCTGAATCCGACTTGAGGGTCGTGATGGATGAGGTGCTGGCGAGTGTCGGGCGAACATACGATCTGCGAAACGCATTGGACCTCGCGCGCTACTTTCTTCCGGTAAGCTTGGTGCCGGCACGTTTTCGCCACACGGCTTTGCGCTTTGGCAGCGGCGATCCGACTCGCGCCATCTGCTCGAGCATGATTGCCGAGTGCTTCGATAAGGTTCGATTTCCCATCGTGCCCCGGATTGAGCTGCTGCCCGAAGGCAATCCGGTCGTTCACGATGCGTCGCACCGCCTGGGCCGGTTGATCTCGAAAACGCCGAAGCTTCCGCCCGGGCTTTATCACATGATTTCACCCTCGCTGGTCACGCCGCGCGATTTCGACCTGTCGCCGTATTTCGAGGTCATCAAGTTCAACCTGATCGCGGGCGCGCGTTTCGACTACCGCAGGATCGTGTGGGCCGACTACGAGACCGAGGCCGAGGAATCCTCCAAGTTGGAGAAGGCGAGCTGACGGGGACTTGTGCGACGCGCGCCGCGTCTGCGATAACTAGCCAGCGCAGACCCGCCGACCCGCCGCGCCGTATCAAAGGCAGGCCGGGCTCGCCCTGCGAACCCTGGACGGTATCGTGTGCATGAGCAGTCGCGAACTTTTAGAGAAGGCGATAGCCAGAATTTTGCATCGTCACTGCAACTTCGGCTGGGCGCATTATTATATCCCGAGTGAGAAGTTCCCCAGCCTTATCGAAGAGCTGGTGGAAGTGGCGAGTCCTGCCGGGCAGGTGAGTCATGAGGAGCTGGTGCAGTTTTTCCTGCGCACCCAACGCTTGAGCTCGGCCCAGGAGCGCGCCGCAAGGTTTGAGGAAGAATTCGCGATCTATCGCCGGCGATGACTGCGTGCGGGAATGGCCGCGTCCTGGAATGACTGTGTCGAGGACGGGGTGAACGGCGATCGCTTCGGCGCGCAAGCTGTCACGTGGCCGCCCCGGCGCGAACTTCCAAACATAAGCCTTAGCACGCTCTGCGATCGCGAACGTGCGATTCTTAGACGGAGGTTTTGGTCCCTACGATGCCAATCAATCAGGTGGAGCCCCCGCAGGCTCACGAGATACTCAAAAACAATCCCGACGCGATTTACCTCGACGTCCGCACCGAGTCCGAATTCGCTCAGGGCCATCCCGCGGGCGCAATCAACGTCCCTGTGGTCTTCATCAAGGGACCCGGCCAGATGGAGCTCAACGGCGAATTCGTCGACGTGGTGGCGAAGACCTTGCCGCTTGGAAAGAAGCTGGTGGTTGGATGCCTCGCAGGCGGACGCTCACAACGCGCGTGCGAGCTGTTGGAAGCGGCCGGCTACACCCACCTCACCAACGTGCGCGGCGGATTCGGCGGCGCACGCGACGCTGCCGGACAGGTCGTGATTGCCGGATGGCGTGACGCGGGGCTGCCAGTCTCGACCGAGGTCAGCGACAATAGCTATCAGTCGTTGCGGGGCAAGGCCGGGCTCTGACGCGGACGTTAAAGCGCACACGTTACGCTCAACAGGAATTGCGCACTCAAAAAACTACGACAGCATGGCGATTCGGCTGACACGGATTTACACCCGCAGCGGCGACCGCGGCCTGACCGCGTTGGTCGGCGGCGCGCGCGTGCCCAAGGAAAGCGCCCGTTTGCAGGCTTACGGTACGATCGACGAGCTGAACTCTATCGTCGGCATCGTGCGCAGCTATCTTCCCGACTACAAGCGCCGCTTCGGCAAAGACTACGGATGGTACTCCGAGAGCCTGCGCCGTATACAGAACGAGCTGTTCGACGTCGGCTCCGAACTGGCGACGCCGCCGCCCGCCGAATACGCCGGGATGCACAAGATAAGCGCGGCCGAATCGAAGAAGCTCGAGGAGGAGATGGACCGGATGCAGCAGGAGCTGCAGCCGCTCAAATCCTTCACGCTTCCAGGCGGCGGCCTCCTGAATGCCTTTCTGCACCAGGCGCGCACGGTATGCAGACGTGCCGAGCGCGTGTGCTGGGCGCTGAAGCGCGTGGAGGCAATCAACGATCATCTCCTGGTTTATGTCAATCGCCTGAGCGACCATCTGTTCGTGCAATCGCGATGGGTTGCCAAGCGCCTGGACGAGCCCGAGTTCCTGTGGGACCGGGGCCTGCGAATCGATCCGCGCGAGGCGGTGGCGGCAAAGCGCCGAGCCGCGACGGCCGAGGGCGTGGACAGCCTGGGTAAGGATGCGCCGCGCCGCAACAATCGCTAAATTTGAATTGCGGTGAACTGTATCGACTGCTTGGCGGGTAATCGAAGCGGTCGCGCGGGCTGAAATTCCTGCTCTAGGGGAGTCGCGCGGAGAGAGTTAGACCTCCATGGCGGAAGCAGAGCGGCTTATCCTTCATCAGGCCCAGGTGGGCCCGATGGCCAACTTCGTCTATCTGATTGGCGACCCGGTGACGCGCAAGGCCGCCGTGGTCGATCCCGCCTGGGACGTCGACAAGATCATCAAATGGGCCGAGCGCTACGGGATGGAAATCGAGCACATCCTGATAACCCACTACCATCCCGACCATCTTGGCGGCAGCATGGCGGGGATGAATATCGAGGGTACGGCGCGAATGCTCGAGCGAGTGAAGGCCAAGGTTTACGTCAACAAGGCGGAGGCCGAGGGCACGCGCAAGGTCGCTGGGCTAAGCGACTCAGACCTGGTCAAGATGGACGCCGGCGACACGCTCAAGCTTGGCGATCTAACGGTCACTTTTCTGCACACGCCCGGGCATACGCCGGGATCGCAATGCTTCCTCGTCGAGGGCAACCTGGTCTCGGGCGATACGTTGTTCGTCAATTCGTGCGGCCGGGTGGACCTGCCCGGCTCGGACCCGGAAGCGATGTACTACAGTCTCAACCGCACGCTGCGGAGCCTTCCCGACACGACCGTGGTCTATCCGGGGCACGCGTATTCGCCGGAATCGAGTACGACGATCGGCGCGCAGAAGCGAACCAACATGTACATGCGCTTTCCGAGGCTCGAGGATTTCCTCGACGCGATGGGCTACGCCCGGCGCTGAATCGATCCACCGCAATTTAACCGGCGATGCCCAAGGATGATCTCAAGCGCGCGCGGGCGGAAATTGAAGACCTTCGCGCGCAGATTAACCGCCACAATCATCTCTACTACGTCCTCGACAATCCCGAACTGACCGATGCCGAGTACGACGCCCTGATGCGTCGTCTCGAGGCGCTCGAGGCCGAACATCCCGAACTGCTCACGCCCGACTCGCCCACCCAACGCGTCGGCGCGAAGCCGAGCGAAAAATTCGCCGTCGTCGTCCATCGCCGAATGATGATGTCGCTCGCCAACGCGATGGACGCCGAGGAGATGCGCGAGTTCGACCGCCGGATCAAGCGCTTTCTCCATAGCGAGACCGAAATCGAGTACGTCGCCGAGGTCAAGCTCGATGGCCTCGCGGTCGAGCTGGTTTACGAGGACGGCCAGCTAGCCGTGGGTTCGACCCGCGGCGACGGCGTCAATGGCGAGGACGTGACGCAAAACATCCGCACGATCAAGAGCGTGCCACTGCGGCTGATCCATCCGGCGCACAGCCAGGTGCCGCATCTGCTCGAGGTGCGGGGCGAAGTGATCCTGCCGCGGCGGGCCTTCGAGCGGCTCAACAACGAGCGCGTGGCGGCAGGCGAGCCGCCATTTGCGAACCCGCGCAATGCGGCAGCCGGGTCGCTGCGCCAGCTTGATCCAAAAATCAGCGCCGCGCGTCCGCTCGACATCTTCTGCCATACGCCGGGCGCGATCGAGGGCGTTAGCTACCATACCCAGTGGGAATTTCTCCAGGAAATAAAGTCGCTGGGACTCAAGATCAATCCGCTGACGAAAGTCTGCCACGGCGTCGACGAGGTATTGGAATTCCACACGCGGATTTCCGAGCAGCGCCATCAGCTCGACTACGAAGCCGACGGCGTGGTCGCCAAGGTCAACTCGCTCGCGCTACAGGAGCAGTTGGGCGAGGTCTCGCGCTCGCCGCGATGGGCGGTCGCGTTCAAGTTCAAAGCCCAGCAGGCCGAGACCCGGGTCAACAAGATTGCCGTTTACGTCGGGCGCATCGGCTCGCTCACGCCGGTCGCTCAACTCGAGCCGGTGGCGCTCGCCGGGGTGACGATTTCCAACGCGTCACTGCACAACCTCGACGAAATTCGGCGCAAGGACGTCCGCGAAGGCGACACGGTGTTGATTGAACGCGCCGGTGACGTGATTCCCTACGTCGTGCGCGTGACCAAGGAGGGCAAGCCGCGGGCGAAGGAGTTCCAGATGCCGGCGCATTGCCCGGAGTGCGGCGGCGCGATCGTGCACGAGGAGGGCGAGGTCGGCTACTTCTGCGTCAACGTCAATTGTCCGGCCCGCGTGCGCGAGTCGATTCGCCATTACGCGTCCAAGGCCTGCATGGATATCGATGGCCTGGGCGACAAGCTGGTCGGCCAGTTGGTTGAAACCGGGATGGTGAAGGAGCTCGACGATCTGTACGGGGTGACCCGCGAGCAGCTCGCCCGGCTGGAGCGGATGGCCGAGAAGAGCGCGCAAAACCTGTTCGACGCGATCGAGCGCTCGCGCCATCGCACGCTCGACCGTTTTATCAATGGACTTGGAATTCGCCACGTAGGCGAGAGTACGGCGCGCTCGCTCGCGTTGCGCTTCAAGACCATCGATGCGTTGAAAGTCGCGAGCGAGGATGACTTGCGAGCCGTTCGCGATATCGGCGACGAGGTCGCACGCTCCATCCGCGAGTATTTCGACGAGCCGCGCAATCGCAAAGCGGTCGAGCGCCTGATGAAGCATCTCGACCTCAAGCCACTCCAGGCGCCGTCCAGGGACGGGCGCGCCGCGCTCCGCGACAAGAGCTTCGTGCTGACCGGGACGCTCGAGACGATGACGCGCGAAGAGGCGGAGCAGAAGATTCGCGCTGCCGGCGGCCGCGTGACCTCCACAGTCAGCCGCAAGACCGACTTCGTCGTGGCCGGCGCGGAGGCGGGCTCCAAGCTGCGCAAGGCGACCGAGCTGGGGGTCAAGACGCTCGACGAGCAGGCATTGACGGCGATGCTCGGCGGGGAGGGACGCCGCTGAGGGCGTTCGTACAATGTCCCCGACCCGATCTGGCGCGGCTCAGGCTGCTGGTGCATGGCCGAGTGCAGGGGGTATTTTTTCCGGCAAGCGGCCGCGGATGAGGCGCGCCAACTGGGGCTTCGCGGATGGGTCAGGAATCTGGCCAACGGTGACGTCGAGATCGTTGCCGAGGGGCCGCGCCGTGAGCTAAAGATCCTCGCTGCGTGGGCCCATCAAGGTCCGCCCTTGGCACGCGTAACCGGGGTGGAGGAGGAGTGGTCCGATTATCGTGGGAATGAGCGGGCGTTCACGATTCGTTAGGCGGGCGCTTAAGTATCGCACCCTTTCGCTGTTTTTTGTTATTAGCTATAGTTCTGGATGGCATAAGGACCGTGGCCTCGGCTATGACCCCAGAAGTCGTCGGCCGGCGGCCATGTAGCGAAGGAGTTTGAACAACAATGGCTCTACCACCTGAGGCAGCCGGGCAAGCCGCGGAATCGCACAGCCTCGCCGGCGGCGGTGCGGGACACAAGCGCCGCGAGAAGGTCGACCACGTCGTCATTCGTTTCGCTGGCGATTCGGGCGACGGAATGCAGCTCGCCGGTATGCAATTCACCACCGAATCGGCGTTGGCCGGCAACGACATCGCTACTCTGCCCGATTTTCCGGCTGAAATCCGCGCTCCCGCGGGCACCCTGGCCGGCGTCAGCGGCTTTCAGATCAATTTCTCCAGCAGCGAAATCTTCACCGCCGGCGACGAGCCCAACGTGCTGGTCGCGATGAATCCGGCGGCGCTCAAGGCCAACCTCGACGATGTTCCGCCCAACGGCGTGATCATCGCGGACGTTGCGGCGTTTAGCGATTCCAACCTCAAACGCGCGGGCTTCACCTCCAATCCGCTCACCGATCACTCGCTCGACAAGTACCAGGTCTTCCAGGTCGACGTCACCAAGATGACGACGCTGGCGCTTCGAGACTCGGGGCTCAACAACCGGGCGGTGATGCGCTGCCGCAACCTGTTCGTGCTCGGCCTGGTGTCGTGGCTTTATCAGCGTCCGATAGAGAGCACCGAGAGCTGGTTGGCCGGCCGCTTCCGGAAGACGCCCGAGGTGTTGGCCGCCAACGTGAAAGCGCTCAAGGCGGGCTACAATTACGGCGAAACGACCGAGGCTTTTGCGAGCTCCTACGTGGTGGACCCGGCCCGGATAGCGTCGGGATTTTACCGCAACATCACCGGCAACAGCGCAACCGCGCTCGGCTTTGTGGTGGCCGCGTGTCGCGCCAAGCGCCCGCTGTTTCTCGGCTCCTATCCGATTACGCCCGCGAGCGACGTGCTTCACGAACTCGCCGGTTTCAAGAATTTTCCGGTGTATACCTTCCAGGCCGAGGACGAGATTGCCGGTATGGCCTCCGCGATCGGTGCGGCCTTCGGCGGCGCAATCGCGATCACCACGACCTCGGGACCGGGGATGAATCTCAAGGCCGAGGCGGTGGGCCTCGCGGTCAAGACCGAACTGCCAGTCGTGATCACGGACATTCAGCGGGCGGGCCCGTCCACCGGAATGCCGACTAAGCCTGAGCAGGCCGACCTGTTGATGGCGATGTATGGGCGGCATGGCGAATCGCCGATCCCGATTATCGCGGCGGCGACCCCGGGTGATTGCTTCGACTGCGCCTACGAGGCCGTGCGTATCGCGACCAGGTACATGACGCCGGTAATCCTGCTCACCGACGGTCAGCTCGCTAACGGCGCCGAGCCATGGCTGGTGCCCGACGTAAGCAAGCTGCCCGAGATCAAGGTCGAGTTCCGCACCGATCCCAATGGCTACATGCCTTATACGCGCGACCCCGAGACGATGTCGCGGCCGTGGGCAGTGCCCGGCACACCCGGCCTGGAGCATCGGCTCGGCGGTTTATCGACTGAGGACCAGACCGGCAATATCAGTTACTCGCCGGCTAACAATGAGCTGATGGTGCGGCAGCGGGCGCGCAAAATCGCCGGCATCGCGCGCGAGATTCCACCGCTCGAAATTTTCGGCGATGCGGGCGGCGGCGAGCTGCTGATGCTCGGATGGGGCTCGACCTTCGGGCCGATTCGCGAGGCGGTTAAGCAACTGCGCGCGAAGGGCAAGAACGTCTCGCACATCCACTTGCGCTATCTCAATCCGCTGCCGAGCGACCTTGGCGATAAGTTGCGGATGTTTCACAAGGTGATGGTCGCCGAGATGAACATGGGACAACTGCTGAAGATGGTGCGCGCGGATTACCTGATCGACGCGATTGGGTGCAACAAAATCCAGGGCCGTCCGTTCAAGGTCAGCGAACTGACCAACCGCATTCTGCGCGCACTGGAGGGCTGACAGAAATGGCTAGTGCTTTGACCCGCAAGGATTTCGTCTCCGACCAGGAAGTGCGCTGGTGCCCCGGATGCGGCGATTACGCAATCCTGTCCCAGGTGCAAAAGATAATGCCCGAACTAGGCGTCGCGCGCGAGAACACCGTCTTCATCTCGGGCATCGGATGTTCCAGCCGCTTTCCCTACTACATGAACACTTACGGCTTCCATACCATTCACGGCCGCGCGCCCGCGGTCGCGACCGGGCTGAAAGTCACGCGGCCGGAGCTCGACGTGTGGGTGGTCACCGGCGACGGCGACGGCCTATCGATCGGCGGTAACCATCTGATTCACGTGCTGCGCCGCAACGTCGATCTCAAAATTCTGCTCTTCAACAACAAGATCTATGGCCTCACCAAGGGCCAGTACTCGCCGACCTCGGAAGTGGGCAAGGTCACCAAATCCTCGCCGGCCGGCTCGGTTGATTTTCCCTTCAACCCGATCACGGTCGCGCTCGGCGCGCACGCGGCCTTCGTCGCCCGCACGATCGACGTCGAGCAGAAGCATCTCGGCGAGGTTCTAAAGCGCGCCCACGCGAATCGCGGCGCGTCGTTCGTCGAGATTCTTCAGAACTGCAACATCTTCAACGATGACGCGTTCAAGGAAGTGAGCGACAAAAGTATCAAGGCCGACTATCAGCTCGTGCTCGAGCACGGCAAGCCGCTCATCTTCGGCAAAAACCGCGACCGCGGCATACGCATGAACGGGATGCGTCCCGAGGTCGCGCAGCTCGGCAATGGCGTGAGCGAGAGCGATCTCGTCGTGCATGACGAGAGCAATCTGGCACTGGCCTTCATGCTGGCAAATTTCGAGCCGCCGATGCCGACGCCGGTCGGGGTCTTCTACTGTGTCCCGCGTCCGACCTACGACGCCGCGATGAACAGGCAGCTCGAGGAAGCGCGCACCAAGATGGGAGTGGGCGATCCGCAAAAATTGCTGCGCCAGGGCGATACCTGGACGGTCAACTAGGCCGCCGCAAACCCTATCGATAGCAAAGGCCCGGTGGCTTCAGCCGCCGGGCCTTTTTTTGTCGTGCTGCTTTATCACCTGCTGTTTAATGCCCTCTCCTTATCCAAGGAGCTTTGCAAAGTTGGCAGGCTCCCTTCTGGTCCCTCTCCTTGTGAACGAGGATGTCGATAAACAGAAAAATCGCTTCGCGTTGATCCTTCACTTCGGCAACCTTCGTTCAGGATGACAACCAACAAAGATGTCTGCCCTTTTGTCATCCTGAGCGTCAGCGAAGGATCTCCGCGAAGCGACGGATCTTCTTCCCCACATCTGTCAACGAACTCCACCCGTTGGCCTGGGCCAAGGAGAGGTGAAAAAGGTCGCTTCGAGCGCCTAAGCCTACGGCTTCAGCCGCGCCGAGGAAGGTCGACTCGCGCCCATCCGGACGCGCACAGCTCGCCCTTCTGATTGCGCTCTTCGAGTTCGCACTCGACCGCCCCGTCCTCCGCTTTCGCCACCGTGCCGGAGCAGGTGAGTTCGTCGCCCGCGATCGCGATCCCGCGGTTCTGCCAGCGGAACCTGCTCACTCGCGCCCGCGGTCCGGCCCAATCGGCGACTGTCTGGTAAAGAAAACTTCCATGCAGATGGGCCTGCACCAGGACGTCAGGGTAACCTTCGGTCATCGCGTACGGTTTGTCGAAGTGAATCCGATGCGCGTTCCAGGTCACCGCGCTGAAGCGGAAAAGCTGAACGGTGGTCGGCCGCTTGACCAGAGGCGTTAGCGCGGTGCCCGTCTTTACATCCTCGAAGCAAAGCTGATGGCCATGCATGGTCGTGCCCTCCCCGGTCAGCGGGCAATAAAGGTTTCGCGGCAGGTCACGAGCGGGCGGTCGGCGGCGTCGCGATAAATCTGCGTCACCTTGATCAGCAGCAGATCGCCGGATCGACCCTGCTTTAATTCGACGCCGTCAAGCCGCAGTTCCATGGACACCCGTGTGCCGTCGGTCACCGGCGCGTGCAGCTCGAGATCCTGGCCGCCGCCCATGATGCGCATTCCCTCGAGCGGAAGAAATGCGAATTCGTGGCTGGTAGTGCCGTCGGGACGGAGCGAATCCTGCGGCGGCCCGGCTTGCCAGTTGCGTACGGCGCTCAAGTAAAGCGGCGGCGCGACGGCGTCGGAATAGCCGGCGGCTCTCGCCGACTCGGCCTCGAAGAACACCGGGTTGAGGTTGTCGGCGGCAACGGCGAAGCGTTGAAACGCTTCCTTGCGGATGATCCCGAGGTCGCTCCGTTCGCTCCGCCCCACGTGGCGTTTGAGTTCTTCGCATAGATCGGGAATCGAAATAGTCATGTATCGCCCCCTCTTAATCTCGAGATGATTGGCCGAGCATGTTGCGCGCGATCATCCAGCGATGGATTTCGGCGGTGCCATGGCCGATGCGCCAGACCCGCACCTGGCGGAAAAAACTCTGAATCGGCAGCTCGCGGGTGTAGCCGAGACCACCGAAAATCTGGATGCAGCGGTCGGTGACGCGTTGCGCCATCTCGGTCGCGTAGAGTTTGGCGATAAACGCCTCGTTGCGGATCTTTTGCTTGGCGTCGGCCATCCACCCAGCGCGATAGACCAGCAGCCGCGCCGCTTCCAGCTCGACCTCGGAATCGGCGAGCATCCACTGAATAGCCTGACGGCTGGCGATCGGTTTGCCCCAGGTGGTGCGCTGCTTGGCCCATTCGACCGCCATCTCAATCGAGCGCGCCGCGATTCCAAGCTGAAAGGCGCCGATCTTCAGCCGCCCGTGGGTGAGCTGATAGTCCGCCACCGCAAAGCCCCCGTCAGCTTCGCCCAGCCGGTTCGCATCGGGGACAGCGCAATCGGTGAATTGCAGCTCATGGGGATCCCAATTGTCGCCCATCGTGGGAATCTCGCGCGCGATTTTGAAGCCCGGCGTCCCCATATCGACCAGGAAGCAGGTGATCCCCCGAGCTCCCATCTTGGGGTTTGAGGTGGTGAACAGGATGACGAAATCGGCGCCTTCGACGTACGAGATGAAAGTCTTGGTGCCATTGATGATCCAGCGGTCGCCGTCGCGCACGGCGCTGGTCCGGACCCGCGCCAGGTCTGACCCGGCGTCGGGCTCGGTGAAGGCGTAGCAACTGTGCTTCTCGCCGTTGATGATCGGATAGAAGAATCGCTGTTTCTGCTCGTCGTTGCACAGGTAAAGGGCCGGTTCGGGGCTGCCGCCGAACTCGAACATTGCGGGATGCTTGAACAGCTCCTCGTTGATTAGGCACATCGCGAGCTGGCCGACATTGTTACCGCCGAACTCGGCCGGCACTTCGAGCGCCCAGAAGCCCGCTTCGCGTCCCTTGCGCTCGAGGCCGTGGCGGACCTCGATGTCGAGCTTGCCCTTGAGCAGGAATTCCTTTTCAAGCGGCATCAGCTCCTTTTCGCGAAACTGGCGAACGCTGTCCACCATCATGCGATGCTCTTCGGTAATGGCGAAATCCATGAGCTCCTCCCAACTGTACGCGGTGCCGAATATTGAGCGCGGCGCGAGGTTTTTGGCAAGCGGAATTGCCTTGAGCAAAACCCGGAACTTAGCCATCCTGTAGCCCCTGAGGCGCAATCACGATTTGATTTGAGCGGGAGAGCAAGATGACGGAATCGAGATATGGCGACGTGTCGGTCGCGGTGAAGGACTACGTGGCGTCGGTCGAGATTCATCGCCCGCCGCATAATTTTTTCGACGTTCAGCTCATCCGCGACCTTGCCAATGCGTTCAACGCGCTGGACGAAGATGCCGCGTGCCGTGCGTCGGTTCTGTGCGCCGAGGGAAGATCATTTTGCGCCGGCGCCAATTTCGCCAATCGGGCGGCGACCGGAGTCGAAGCCGGCACGGAGAAGCGCAACCCGCTCTATTCAGAGGCGGTGAGGCTATTCAGCTGCAAGAAACCGATGGTCGGGGCAATTCAGGGACCGGCAATCGGCGGCGGCCTCGGACTCGCGCTGGTGCCGGATTTCCGGGTCGCTTCGCCCGAGGCGCGCTTCGCCGCGAACTTCGTCAAAATCGGGTTCCATCCGGGCTTCGGCCTCACTTATACGCTGCCGCGGCTGATAGGCGTCCAGAAGGCCAACCTGATGTTTCTTACCGGCCGTCGCGTAACCGGAGAAGAGGCTTATGCGTGGGGTCTCGCCGACGTATTGGTCGAACCGGAAAGCCTGCGCGAGGCGGCGATGAAACTCGCGGCCGAGATTGCCGAGAACGCCCCGCTCGCCGTCGTCTCAACTCGTGCCACCGTACGCCGGGAACTGGCCGAGGCCGTGCAGGCGCAAACGGACATCGAGTTCGTCGAGCAGGATTGGCTGATGCGCACCGAGGACCATCGCGAGGGCATCAAGGCGGTCGCCGAACGACGGCCCGGGCGCTTCATCGGAAAATGAGCGTGACGGCGCCGCTTCCCACGCCTCACCAGCCTCGCCGATCTTCGGAGTTTTAGATGCTTGCGAGGGTCCGTTTGAAGAATTCACGCTATTAAATCATAATTTCATACATGAAAAGTATGAAGGCACGCGTTGCCGAACGTGGCCAGGTGACAATCCCGAAACGACTAAGGGAAAGGCTCGGCGTAAAGCCGGGCACAGTCCTGGAATTCAGCGAAGAAGACGGACGCCTCGTCGCGGTCAAAAGTGGCGGTGCGGATCCGGTTAGCGAGGTGTACGGCTGTCTCGGCAAGAAAATCGACGCTGACAGTATTTTGGCGCAGCTTCGCGGCCGCCAGTGATCACCGCCATCGATACCAATGTGCTGCTAGACGTGTTCGGCGCCGATCCGAAGTTTGCCCCGGCCTCCGCGGATGCGCTGCGGCGCTGTCTGAGCGAGGGAGGGTTGGTCGCTTCGGAGGTGGTGTGGGCGGAGACCGCCACGGTATTTGATGATGCTGTGCGTTTTCGAGAGGCGATGAACAAGCTGACTGCCTCGTTCTCTCCGCTGACTGAAGAGGCGGCGATTAAGGCAGCGCAAAGTTGGCGCAGGTACCGCGCGGGTGGAGGTTCCCGCAATCGGATCGCGGCGGATTTTCTGATCGGCGCACACGCCCTGGTCACGGCCGATCGTCTCCTCACCCGCGATCGAGGTTTTTACCGTAGATATTTTGCCGGTCTGCGTATATTGAATCCCGCAGCCATTCGGTAAATCCGTTAGCGGCTCTTCCTCGTTGTCACACCTCACAGCCGTACACGCGCATCACGTTGTCGCCCAGCACCTTGCGTCGCGCTCCGTCGCTGAGTTTCGCGGCCATCTCTTCCAGCTCCCCGATATAAACGCCGGTGTGGTCGGGATGCGGAAAGTCGGAAGCCCAGAAGAATTTGTCCTCGCCGCACAGCTCGACCATCGCGGGCAACGAGTGCTCGTCGGGATCGGCGGAGACCCAGCATTGGCGCTGAAAATATTCGCTCGGCTTGTGTTGCAGCGGTATCGCGCGTCCGACCAGCGTCTCGTAAACCGCATCGAGGCGGTCGAGCCAGTAACTGACCCATCCTCCGCCGACTTCAAGCACCACCAGCTTTAAGCGCGGGAACCTGTCGAAAGTGCCGAAATGAAAGAAGCTGGTGAACGCGTGGCGGATCGCGTCCGAGGCGGTGACGTTAAGGAAGGTCGGATGCTCGCGCACGTACTTGTACTCATAGCGCCCCGGCAATGCCCATACCGGCTCGAGCGTGGGATGAAGTCCGAAGGGCACGCCGAGGTCTTGCGCCTTGGCGAAGACCACGTCGTGATCGGGATGGGCGTGCGGCTTGCGGGTCATCGTGAATTGCGCGATCCACGACCCTTTGCATCCGTCGCGCACCGCGCGCTCGAGTTCAGCGGCGGCGGCCTCGGGGTCGCCGAGCGAGAGATGGGCGATCGGGACCAGACGTCCGCCGCTGTCGGCGCAGAAGTCCACGATCCAGCGGTTGTAGGCGCGCGTATAGGCCTGAGCTAATTCGACGTCATCGCATTCGGTTTCCCAGAACAGGCTGAGCGTCGGATACAGGAAGGCGGCGCGCAGCCCCTCAAGGTCGAGCCGCGTGACGCGATCGCGCGCGTTGAGCGCGCCGAGAGGAGGATTCTCGCCGTAGCTTAGCTGATCGATATCGTCATGCCGGTCGCGCGGCGTGCCCATCGAGCACATTCGCGCGAATACCGGGCCGCGCGTGATCTTCGACGGACGCCCTGCGATTTCCAGGTATTGCGTGCCGTGGTCGTCGCGCTTGATCCGGAGCGCCATCGGTTTGTACTTCGCCTCCAGGTAGTTCTCCCACAGATCGGCCGCCTCCAGGATATGCCCGTCGGCGTCGACCGCGCCCTCGAAACGAAGCTTTTGAATACGATCGTATTTTGCCGCCATGTGATTAGTTTCCTGCGCCTGGGCGCCGCTGTTAGCAAGTCGCCTGGATTTTCACGGGCGCGCTCAGAGTTCCAGCGCGCTACCCATGCCGACGGCCGTCTTGGTGCCGTCGGACTTTTCGCACCATACCTCGACTTCGGCGCGGTTGCGCGCGCCTTCGCGCCGACGCTCCAGTATGCGGCCGCGGGCGGCGCTCGTTTCGTTGGCCCACAGCACGTTGACCAGGCGTAAGTCGAAGCGTCCGCCGCACAGAAAGCCAACTCCGAAGCGCCGCGTCATCATCGCGCCGGCCAAACATACCGAGAGCATGCCCTGCACTACGATTTCTGGAAAGCCGAGTTTGCGCGCCGCGTCGCGGTCGGTATGGTAGTTGATCGCCGGCCCCGAGAATGCCATGCACATCGCTTCGCTCACATGGATCATCGGCGATTCGATCGGCTCGCCGCCGCGCTCCCCGACTTTGAAAGCACGGGCCGAGTCGCGCTCGCGCGACTTGTCGACCGCGAATGGGCCCGCGGCATGTTCGGGCAGCAGGAAGCTCTGATGGGTGCGGCCGCGCGTCACCACCGCTCCGTCGGAATTGAAAATCAGCGTCTCGTTGACCACATACTCGCGGTCCCGCTTGATGTAGCGGTCAACGATAATGGAACGCGAGTGCAGCCGCTCGCCCACCATCACGGGTGCCAGAAAATCGAATTCCTGGCGCGCGTGAAGATTGCCGTAAACGTTAGGCAGGTACCAGTCCTGAGTGTGGAAGACCGCCGAATGCACGATCAGCGCCGGCGCTACCGGACCGCCGAGCGGCGAGGGGCCACGATACCATGGATTGTCATCGCCGGTGCCCGCGATATAGCGTTCCACCAGGTCCGGTGTGATTTCGTATTCGCCGCCGCCGTAGTCGCGGCCGACATACACCTCGTTGCTGTCAAACACGCTGGTCGTTTCCATCCCGCTCCGTTCCGTGAGCTCCTAGGACTGCTTGATCTTTTTCTTCAGACGTTCGTCGAACTTAGCGCGATCCGCCACCGCGCGGGTATGCGTTCCGGATCCGATCTCGTCCATCTCGTCAGCCGCGCGCACCTTGAATTCGATGCGCCGCCCGTCGACCTTGGTCACCTCGGCATAGGCGGTGACCTTGTGCCCCTCGGGAGTGGCGGCGAGATGCTGCACGTTGACCACGGCGCCGACCGACATTTCGCCGGGCTCCATATAGGGTTGCATCGCGTCGATCGCAGCCATCTCCATCATCAGGCTCATCACGCAGGTGGCCATCACCGGCGGCAGCGACGGCTCCATCGTGCCCGCCAAATCTTTTTTTTCCACGGTGATACTGTAACTGCCCTTGGTTCCCACCGGTATCGGTCGCATCGCAGTCTCCGTCTCGAAAGGTCGGTTTATGCGGCGCGCGTGCGCCCAAGCTTCATTCGGTCGAGTTTTTTTATAACCCACTCGACGCGATCGTTGCCCCAAAAAAGCTCGCCCGCGACGTTGAAGGTGGGGACGCCGAACACGCCGTCGCGTTCGGCTTCGGCGGCGGCGGCTCGCAAATCGCCAGGCCCCTCGTTATCGGCGTAATGCCGGAAGCCCGCGGCATCGAGGCCGACTTCGGCCATCACGGCGGCGAGCGCGTCGAAATCTTCAATATTGAGTTCGCGCTTAAAAAAGCGCTGGAACACTCTTTCCGCATATGGACGGAAGCGGCCGTGACGATCCGCATACACGCCGCTCATCAGCGCGAGGCGCGAGTCGAAAATCTTTTGTGGGCCGCGGATAATTATCCCGCGCTCGTTGGCGAAGCGGCGAACGTCCATATACAGGTAGCGTACTTTGTCCCAGTCGCGCTGCGCGCGCTGTTCGAGGTCGCCGCCATACGCTTCGCGCACCGCTAGTTCGAGCGGAATGAAGCGCAGACGAACGCGACGGGTTTCCTCGAGCCGGTACGCTGGCTCCATCGCCAGGTAGGTGAACGGGCTCTTGAAGTCGTAATAGAGTTTTATTGTCTCAGCAGCGTCGGCCATGATCACCACCGATCATCTGGATAGCCTAAAAACGCGCGGCGAAAAAGCGCGTCGCATGGCCTCCCAGCCGAGCCGCTCACCAGTAGAACGCGAGCTCGAGGCCGGCAGGTGCAATGCCTTGAGCGCTGGACTTGGAAGACACCATTTGAAAACACCTCATTGCGCAGTGGACACCGGGAAAATGCGCACGCGTGGATGGCGCAGCAGATTTTGCGACTCTCTAAGAGCGCATACACCGCCGCTTGGCGACCATCAAGAGCTTTACGTATACCCGCGCCGACTATGAGCGTCTTAGAAAATGCTTTTGCAGACCCGCTCGATTCGTCTTGCTCCGGATGCGAAGATAGTTGCTTAGCCCGGTTGCATCGTCAGGACATTTGTTCGAGGAAGCCACGATGGCGAAGCGTTTCACCACCTCCAGCAGTACATCACGCAGCTCCCCCGCTGCATCCGGTGAAGTTCAAGCCGCGCCAGCCGCCGAACCGCAGCCTTCTTTCCGGTATCACGTTATCGAATCGGTTACTCCAATCGTCGACTGCGGACGTTATCCCGCAAAGCGCGTGATGGGCGAACCGTGCGTGGTAGAGGCCGATATTTTTCGGGACGGCGACTACGTCCTGCACGCCGTGATCAAATGGCGGCCCGCGGACCAACTGCAGTTTTCGGAATCGCCGATGGTGCTCGTGGATAACGACCGCTGGCGCGGGGAATTTCCGCTCGATCGCAACACCCGCTATCTCTTCACAATAGAAGCCTGGACCGACCTTTTCGCCTCGTGGGAGCGGGGCTTCAGAAAAAAAGCTGAAGCGGGGCGGGACGTTGCCTCCGATCTGCTCGAAGGAATTGCGTTTATCGAATCCGGCGGGCGTCGGGCTAAAGACGCCGAACGCGCCGCGATTGACACGGCGCTCGAACGCTTGCGCGCGCTGGGTGAGCCGCAGGAGGCAGTAGAGATTGTCTCGAATGAACAGTTTCTCAGCTTGATGGCGCGGTGGGGTGAGCGCGCGAGCGCGACCGAATACCGGCCGTTGCTGGAAATCGTCGCGGACCGGCCACTGGCGCGCTGCGGTGCATGGTACGAGATGTTTCCGCGCTCTCAAGGCGGCACTCCGGGGCGCGCGGCCACGCTGCGCGAAGCCGAGCGCCGGCTGCCCGAAATCCACGACCTCGGCTTCGACGTGGTTTATCTCGCGCCCATTCATCCGATCGGCCATACTCATCGCAAGGGGCCCAATAACTCGCTGAACCCGCTGCCCGACAGTCCCGGCAGTCCGTGGGCGATCGGCAGCGAGGCCGGCGGGCATACGGCGGTCGACCCTGCGCTCGGCGGTCTCGACGATTTCGATCATTTCGTGTCGGCGGCCCGGCGCCTGGGACTCGAAGTCGCTCTCGACTTCGCGATCCAATGCTCGCCCGATCATCCGTGGGTGCGCGAGCATCCCGAATGGTTCCGCCACCGGCCCGACGGTTCGATCAAATACGCAGAGAACCCGCCCAAGGAGTACCAGGACATCTATCCGCTAGATTTCGAAGGGCCGGCGGCCGGAGCGTTGATGGAGGCGGTCAAGGAAGTGGTGCTGTTCTGGATTGGCCATGGAGTGCGGATATTCCGGGTCGACAACCCGCATACCAAGCCGATCGAGTTCTGGCACGGGCTTATCGGAGATGTGCAAAAGCGCTATCCGGAAACGATTTTCCTGGCCGAGGCGTTTACCCGGCCCAAGGTGATGATGGCGCTGGCCAAGGCCGGCTTTACCCAGTCATATACTTACTTCACCTGGCGCAATAATAAAGCGGAATTGATCGAGTACCTGACCGAATTGAGCCGGCCACCAGTGAGCGATTTCTTTCGGCCCAATTTCTTCACCAACACTCCCGACATCCTGAGTCCGATCTTGCAGCGTTATGGGCGGCCGGCGTTCAAAATGCGCCTGGTGCTGGCGGCGACGCTATCGCCGTCCTATGGCGTATATAGTGGATATGAATTGTGTGAGAACCAGGGAGTGCCAGGAACCGAAGACTATCTGAATTCGGAGAAGTACGAGATTCGCACCCGCGACTGGCACGCTCCCGGCAACATCAATGAGTTTATCGCGCGCGTTAACGCAATCCGGCGCGAGAATCGCTGCCTCGCCCTGTTTACCAATCTGCGCTTCCTGGAAACCGACAGCGACCAGATCCTGTTCTACGTCAAGTCCACTCCCGAAGGCAGTAACGTTATCCTGGTGGCCGTCAATCTCGACCCGGGCACGCCGCACTACTGCACTGCGGTCGTGCCGCCGGATGCGGTGGGAGTGGCGCCAGGACAGAGCTACGGCGTGACAGACCTGTTGACGGGGTCGTCATGGACCTGGGGCGAGCGCAACTACGTGCGGCTTGATCCAGCGATCGAGCCGGCCCACATTTTGTTGGTTACGAAACCCACATGAAGAACGGCAAGAACGAGGCACTTTCCAACGATCCGCTGTGGTATAAGGATGCAATCTTTTACGAGCTGCGCGTGCGCTCGTTCTACGACAGCAATGGCGACGGGGTGGGGGATTTTCCGGGCCTGACGCAGAAGCTCGACTATCTGCGCGATCTCGGAATCACGACGATCTGGTTGCTCCCGTTCTATCCGTCGCCGATGCGCGATGACGGCTACGACATCTCCGACTACACCGGCGTGCATCCCGACTGCGGTACCCTGCATGATTTCAGGAATTTCCTCCGTGCGGCGCACGAGCGCGGACTACGGGTGGTGACGGAGCTGGTGCTCAACCATACCTCCGACCAGCATCCCTGGTTCCAGCGCGCGCGCCGCTCGCCGCCGGGCAGTCCGTACCGCGACTTTTACGTCTGGAGCGATACGCCCGAGCGCTACAAAGAGGCGCGGGTCATCTTCAAAGACTTCGAGCTGTCGAACTGGACCTGGGATCCGGTGGCGAAGGCCTACTATTGGCATCGCTTCTACTCACATCAGCCGGATCTCAACTATGATAATCCGGCGCTCAAGCGAGCGGCCTTTCGTGCGGTTCACTTCTGGTTCGGGATGGGGGTCGACGGGCTGCGGCTCGATGCGGTGCCTTACCTGTTCGAGCGCGAGGGCACCACCTGCGAGAATCTGCCCGAGACCCACGCCTTCCTGCGCGATCTACGGCGTCACGTGGACGCGAACTTTCCCAATCGGATGCTGCTCGCGGAGGCCAATCAATGGCCTGAGGACGCGGTCACTTATCTCGAAGGCGGCAAGGAATGCCACATGGCGTTCCATTTTCCGATCATGCCGCGGATGTTCATGGCGGTGCGGATGGAGGATCGGTTTCCGCTGACGGACATCTGGGCGCAGACGCCGCCGATCGATGAGTCTTGCCAGTGGGCGATCTTTCTCCGCAATCATGACGAGCTGACGCTCGAGATGGTGACCGAGGAGGAGCGCGACTTCATGTATCGCGCGTATGCGCGCGAGTCGCGGATGCGGGTCAACCTGGGCATCCGGCGCAGGCTGGCGCCGCTACTCGGCAACAATCGCCGCGCCATGGAATTGATGAACGGCCTGTTGCTGTCGCTGCCCGGCACGCCGGTCATCTATTACGGCGACGAAATCGGGATGGGCGACAACATCTATCTTGGCGACCGCGACGGCGTGCGCACGCCGATGCAGTGGAGCGGTGATCGCAATTCGGGCTTTTCGGGCACCGATCCGCAGCGGCTTATTCTGCCGGTGATTATCGATCACGAGTACCACTACCAGACCGTCAACGTGGAGAACCAGGAACACAACCTGCACTCGATGCTGTGGTGGATGCGCCGGGTGATCGCGCTGCGTAAACAGTTCAAGGCCTTCGGCCGCGGCACGGTCGAGTTCCTAAGTCCCGAAAATCCCCGCGTGCTCGCCTTCCTGCGCCTCTACCAGGACGAGCGCATCCTGGTGGTCGCGAATCTCTCGCGGTTCGTGCAGTTCGTCGAACTCGATCTTGCGCGCTTCAAGGGCATGGTACCGGTGGAGTTATTCGGACGCACCGATTTTCCTGTCATCACCGAAAAGCCCTACATGCTCACGCTCGGGCCCCATCTTTTCGATTGGTTCTCGATCCAGCCGCCGCGCCATGCGCCGGCCGTGGTCGAGGTCGCGAGCAACGAGGTCGCGCGCATCGAGACCCCGGCTGGATGGGAAGGCTTCATGGGCGGCGAGGGCTGGGAGATGCTGGCCAAGGCGATGCCGGACTTTCTGCCGCGATGCCGATGGTTCCGGAGCAAGGCGCGCTCGATAAAAAAGGTCAACGTGACAGACACGATGGAGCTGGTCGAGGGACCCGGCGGAGCCCATCTGGTGCTGGCCAACGTCGAGTACGGCAACGCCGAGCCCGAGACCTACGTTATACCGCTCGCTCTGGGAGTCGACGGTGCCGCACCGCCGGAGGAGCATCCGGAGCTGACCGTGGCCCATCTGCGTCTTGGCGGCGCGCGCGGCAAGGTGGTCGAAGGCCGGCTCTACGAGGCCTCGGCCGACCCGCGCTTTGCCAGCGCCGTGCTTGAGCTGGTCGAGCGGCGCCGCCGCCTGCACGGTCAGAGCGGCGAGCTTATCGCGACGGCCGTGCCGGCGTGGCGCGGCTTGCGGGGTGACCGCGAAACCCCATGCGAGCCACGCGCGCTCAAGGCCGAGCAGACCAACTCTTCGGTGATTTATGGCGACCGTCTGATCCTGAAGCTCTTTCGTATGCTCGATCCGGGCATCAACCCGGACCTCGAAGTCGGCCGCATGCTCGACGCACATGCGCACTTCGCCCACACGCCGCCGCTCGCGGGATGGTTGGAATACCAGACCGGACGCGATGAGCCGCGCACCGTTGGCGTGCTCCATGGCTTCATTCCGAACCAGGGCGACGCCTGGACGCATGCACAGGGCGAGCTGAGCCAGTATTTCGAGCGAGCGCTGACGCAAAAGGACCGCGCGGTTGAGTTGCCGGCTAAACCACTGGTAAAGCTGGTTGCCGAGGATCAGCCGAGCCCAATGGTCACGGAGGCCATCGGCGCGTTTCTGGAAACGGCTGGGTTGCTCGGACGGCGCACCGCAGAACTGCATATCGCTTTGGCCGCGGCGACCGATGATCCCAACTTTGCCCCGGAGCTTTATTCGCCGCTATATCAGCGCTCCGAATATCAGTCGATGCGCAACCTCGCGGGCCAGGTCTTTCGCCTGCTGCGTGCGCGCCAGACCTTGCTGCCGGAAGCCGAACAGGCGAAGGCGAGCGGTCTGCTCTCCAACCAGGAGCTCGTAACCGCGCGATTCGAGGAATATCTGCGGCGCAGATTTACCGTCGCGCGCATCCGCACTCACGGCGACCTGCATCTCGGCCAGGTGCTGCATGCGGGCAAAGACTTCGCCATAATCGATTTTGAAGGTGAACCGGCGCGTCCGCTGAGCGAACGGCGACGCAAGCGCTCGGCGCTGCGCGACGTGTCCGGGATGCTGCGCTCGTTCCATTACGCGGCGATGGGTTCGATGCTCGACCATTTGCGGGCCGGGACTCTTAGTCCGAGCGTGCTCGAGGCGCTGGGGCCGTGGGCACGACTGTGGCAGGTCTGGGCTTCGTGGGCTTATTTAAAGGAATACTTGAACACTGCGGGCGAGGCGGAGTTCATTCCTCGCGATCGCGAGGAACTGAGAATTCTGCTCGACGCCTTTTTGCTCGACAAAGCGGTCTACGAGCTGGGCTACGAACTGAACAACCGCCCCGACTGGCTGGAGATTCCTATGCAGGGCATCAGCCAGATTCTCAGCGGGACGGTCTAGCGAAGGGCATCCAGAGAAGCCCATGGGAAGCGAATCCGTGACTGAGACTGGTATCGCGTCCGCAGCACCTCGAACGGCGCCGGATTTTGAGCGTCTGGTTGCGCTCGAGCATCTCGACCCGCATTCGATTCTCGGTGCCCACCTGGAGCCCGACGCCGTGGTAGTGCGCGCGTTTAGGCCCGACGCCGAGCGCATCGCGTTGCTGATCGAGGGCGAGGAGCGCGGCCGCGAAATGACGCGTATTGATGAGGCGGGACTCTTCGAAATCCGGCTCGCAGGACGGCGCGAGCTGTTTGGCTACCGCCTTGAGATTTTCTTTCGCGGCGGCACTTCAGCCACGATTCACGATCCGTACTGCTTCCTGCCAACGATCGGCGATCTCGACCTTTACCTGCTCGGTGAACTCAAACACGAGCGTTCCTACGAAGTGTTCGGTGCGCATGCGCGCGAGCTGGGCGGGGTCGCCGGCGTGGCGTTCGCGGTCTGGGCGCCTAATGCGCGCGGCCTCAGCGTGGTAGGCGACTTTAACGCGTGGGACGGCCGCATCCACATGATGCGGTCGATGGGCGGCACGGGTATTTGGGAGCTGTTCATCCCGGAGCTCGAGGCCGGTGCGCGCTACAAGTATGAAATTCGTCCGCACGAAGGGCCGCCGTATTTGAAGACCGATCCGTGGGCCGCGGCGCTGGAGCAGCCGCCGGCGACCGCGTCGATAATTTATCAATCCCGTTACCACTTCGAGGACGAACATTGGATGGCTGAGCGCGCGGCGCGCGACGCGCTACACACGCCAATTTCGATCTATGAAGTCCATCTCGGATCGTGGCGGCGCGTGGCGGAGGAGCGCAACCGTTGGCTGACTTATCGCGAGCTCGGTCCCGCGCTCGCCGATTACGTGAGCGAACTCGGCTTTACCCACGTCGAGCTGATGCCGGTGATGGAGCATCCGTTCAGCGGCTCGTGGGGCTACCAGGTGAGCGGTTACTTCGCCCCAACGGCGCGTTTCGGCACCCCCGACGATTTCCGTTTTTTCGTCGACTATCTCCATCGCCGCGGCATCGGGGTTATCCTCGACTGGGTGCCGGGGCACTTTCCCACCGACAACTTCGCGCTCGCGCGCTTCGACGGCACCGCGCTCTACGAGCATCTCGACCCGCGCCTGGGATTCCACCCCGAGTGGGGCACTTACGTTTTCAACTTCGGCCGCACCGAGGTGCGCAACTTCCTGCTGGGCAGTGCCGAATGCTGGTTGCGTGAATTTCATGCCGACGGCCTGCGCGTCGACGCGGTCGCCTCGATGCTTTATCTCGACTACGCGCGTCGCGAGGGCGAATGGATCCCCAATGTTCATGGCGGGCGTGAGAATCTGGAAGCGGTCGCTTTCCTGCGCCTGTTGAACGAGCAGGCGTACGCGCGAAATCCGGGCGTCGTGACTCTGGCCGAGGAGTCGACCTCGTGGCCGGCCGTCAGCCGGCCGACTTACGTCGGCGGTTTGGGCTTCAGCTTCAAGTGGGACATGGGGTGGATGCACGACACGCTGAATTATTTCTCCAAGGATCCAGTCCATCGCCGCTGGGAGCATCGCGACCTGACCTTCGGCATGCTGTACGCGTGGAACGAGAATTTTGTGCTCCCGCTCTCGCACGACGAGGTGGTTCACGGCAAGGCTTCGCTGCTCTCGAAGATGCCGGGCGACCGCTGGCAAAAATTCGCCAACCTGCGCGCGCTCTATGGTTACATGTGGGCGCGGCCGGGCAAAAAGCTGCTCTTCATGGGCAGCGAGTTCGGCCAGTGGAAAGAGTGGAACCACGATGAAAGCCTCGATTGGGACGTGCTGCAGGGTAGCGAGCATCGCGGACTCCAGGCACTGGTTGGCGAGCTCAACCGGCTCTATCGGTCGCAGCCGGCGCTGTGGGAGGCCGACCACGACCATGCGGGCTTCGAATGGATCGCCGCCGACAACGCCGAAGATAATATGATTGCATTTATGCGGATCGCCCCGGCCAATGGCCAGCGCCTGCTCTTCGTCGGCAATTTCTCTCCGGTGGTCCGCCACAACTACCGAGTCGGCGTGCCGCGTCCCGGCTATTACCGCGAGATTCTTAATAGCGACGCCGAGGTCTGGGGCGGCAGCAACGTCGGCAACGAGGGCGGCGTCTCGGCCGAGCCCGTTCCATGCAATGGCCTACCGAACTCCATCGCCATCACGCTGCCACCGCTCGGAGTATTGTGGTTCGAGGCGCCGCGCGACTGAACGGCGCGGCGCACCTTCCTTGCAAAGCGGTCGGGAGCCGCTATGATGCGCGCAGTACGATACGCGGCTCGAGGCGGGAGGTTGGCGCTTCAGGGGAGGACTCCGTGCGATGAAGACTGTCGAAGAAACGCTCGCCGAACTCATTGACCGCGAAGAGATTCGTGATCTGCCCGTGCGCTACTGCGATTGCGTGTGGCGAGGCGATGTCGCCGGAATCGTCGACCTGTTTGCCGCCGACGGATCGTTCACGGTCAAGACGCCCGATTCCGAAAGCGTCAATAAAGGGCGCGAGGCCCTGCTTAAGAAGTACGCCGAAGATCTAGCAAGGTTGAAGCCGCGACCCTACATCCATAACCATGTGGTCGAGCTGGGCTATTATGGCCGCGCGACCGGGCGATGCTACCTCGATCTCCGAAGCGAAAATCGCAACATGGAATGGATCGGAGCCGGTTACTATCTCGACGAATACGTCAAGGTGGGCGACCGCTGGAAATTCGCATCGCGCTACTTCACCGCGATCCGTCTCGACGCCCCTACCGCCAAAGCCGCCGCTCGCCCGACTCCCGCTCGCAAAGCAGCCGCCAAGCCGAAGCCGGTCAAGGCCAAGATGGCGGCGCGTAAAAAGGCCGCACCTACCGCCAGACCCAAATCCCGACGCTGACAAATTTCAGCGCCACGATAGCATCGTCGCGCAACGGGCGAGGTGCGCCCTCGCCGCTGACACAGGGGAGCGAGTGCGATGAAGAGACTTTCCCGAGCATCCGCTTTGCTGGTTGCGGGGGTGGGCGGGGTTGCGCTGCTCGCGCGGGCCAAAAGCCGCGGGCAAGGAAAAGAAGGAATAGCGCGGCGCGGCTAGGGCGGTTGCGATCTCCCGCCGAGCAGCGATTGCGCGCCGCGCAGGCTCTCCTCGGTCTCGCGCAACAGGTCCGCGAACACTTCGGCGGCTGGCTTGATGCTGTCGATCAGGCCGGCGCCCTGGCCGGTCGGCATGAACGTGCGCTCGGGATCTGCCGTCTGGCCCTCGCGTCCGGAAAAACCCATCACGCCATTGCGATACGAAACTCTCACCTGTTCCGGGAACGGCCTGATTTTCGCCGGCTCGCGTTCCCACTCGAGCGCGTAGGCGGTGCGGATGACGCGGCACGGCTTGCCCGTGTAGCAGCGCGTGCGCAGGGTGGAATCGTCGCGCGCGCGCACGATCGCATCGCGATAGACCGGGGCCGCCTGCGCTTCGGGAGTCGCGATGAAGCGCGTACCGATAACGACGCCCTGCGCTCCGAGGGTCAGCGCGGCGGCGGCCTGGCTGCCGTGCGCGATCCCACCGGCGGCGAGCACCGGCAGGCGGACCGCCCGGATCATCTGAGGAACCAGCGACATCATTCCGATCTCGCCGGTATGTCCGCCGGCTTCCGAGCCCTGCGCGACGACCAAGTCGGCGCCCGCCTGCTCGGCCTTTTCGCCGTGATGCACCTTGCCGCACATCACGAGTACCTTCATTCCATGCTCGTGCATGGTGCGGATGAACTCGGCGGGGACAGCCAGGCCGGCGACGAAGATTTTCACTTGCTCCTCGATCAGGACCGGCATGTGAGGCCGTATCAGGTCCGGAATCGGCGCGAGCAGGTCAACCGCGAACGGCTTGTCGGTGAGTTCGCGCGTGCGGCGGATTTCCTCGCGCAGCTCCGCGGGCGAGCATCCGGCCGCGCCGATCACTCCGAGACCGCCCGCGTTGGAAACCGCCGCGACCAGCCGATGCATGGCGACGCCGCCCATCCCGGCCAGCAGGATTGGATACTCGATACCGAAATAGTCGCAAATCGGAGTATGAAGCATCGCGTCACCTTACAATTTCAGGAGCGGGAATGGATTCCACCAAAACGGCGGCGCCCGCATGCACGATAATATACAACAGGCCGGGCGCTGAATGTTTGTAAGCCGGTATGCGACCTGGACACTAGCGAGAGGCGGCGGCGCCGAGGTCACCGGCAGCGAGGGCCGCGCTGGCCGCGAGGGTCAGCGCGAACGCGCCGGCACGCATTGCCGCGGCGAATGGGTCGCTCGGGAAATCGCTCGCCGAAGATCGCAATTCCACCCGCGATCGGAACCACGTTGGAGATCGTGGAAGAGAGCGGCATCGCGATGATCCCGCGCCCCATCGCAAACGAGTTCTGCAGCATCACCAGCCCCGCCACATTAGTCATGATGGTCAGGTAAGTATAAGGGCTCGCTACCAGTCCCGCTCCGAGCGCGGCGAAGTTCGGGGCTGCGGCTAAACGGTCGGCGAGCGGTTTGGTATAAAGGCCGGCGAACCCTAATGCGATTCCAGATGCGATCGCGGTCGCCGCGCCGCTTTGGCGCAACGCTGGCACGGTTAGCAGCGCGATCGTAATTGCGCCCGCGATCACGGAGGTTATTGCGAGCGCGCCAGTGTCGACCGCGCCTTGAACCGCACCTGCCCCGAGCGAAGCCGCTAGCATCAGTGCCGCTAACAGGAACGTGACGATCCCGAGCCATTCCCAGATGCGCGCGCGCTCGCCCAGGAAGACCACCGCGAGTACGACGAACAGCGCGATACCGCCCTGCATCGCAACGGCCATCATCGAAACCGGCGCGCCCGCGAGAGCGACCATATACAACGCATAGCCGGCGGCCTGTACCGCGAGCCCTCCGATCCATACCGGGTCGCGAATCCACGCTATCACTGCGCTGAACGTGCCGCGCCCGCGCGCCGTCGGGAGCGCGTTCGCGCGGATTTTCATCATCAGCAGCCCAAACGAGAGAAGCAGGTCGGCGACGAGCCCCAGCGTGAGGTTCCACGCGAGTGCGTCGCGTGCGCTAGCCATCGGCGATTTCGCGCATCACGCCGTCACGTGAGACGGTGAAACGCCGGCCGCCCCATGCCACCTCATTGCCCACCAGACTGACGGCCCAGATTGCCGCCATCACGAGATCCTTCAGCGGGACCAGCCACACGTCGCGCAGCAGGTCGGGGCACTTGAGGGTGCGGGCCAGAATCAGCGCCGAAGTCGCGAGGCGCGCGCCGATTATGGCCGCGCAAACGGCGATCGCTGCCGGGCGGGCGCGGGTCACGGCGAGCATCACAAGCGCCCACAAAGGTCCGTTGATCAAAATGGTAAGCAGGCTGAGCGGGCGCATGGTGCGGTAGGTGCGCGCCCAGCGCAGCTTGCGCCGCCAGAACTCGCCGAAATCTCGTTCCTCGGAAGCCGAGGTGACGAGCGAGCGCGAGAGCTTCGCCTTCCATCCGCTTTCGACCACCGCACGGCCCAGCTCGAAATCGTCGGCGAGCTTGTCGCCGAGCGGACGCATGCCGCCGGCCGCTTCCAGAGCCGCGCGCCGAACTGCGATGGTGGCGCCGAAAGCATAGCGCAACGGTTCGATTGCGACCGCCAGCATCACCATTGGTGCGAAATCGGTGTTGACGAAGAGCGCGGCCAAGCGCGAGGCGAATGAGCCGGTCGGCCGTGCGCGGTATGCGCAAGTCACCAGACCCACGCGATCGTCGGCAAACAATTCACCGATGAGACGCTCCAGATGGCCGCGCTCGACCGAGATGTCGGCGTCGCTGAGCACAAAAGCGTCGGCTCGTTCGGCGCGCTCGGCCATGCGGATGACTTTGGCGATCTTGCGGTTGGCAACTCCGGCCTCATCACCGACGATGAGCGTGATGCTGGCGTAAGGGTACTGCGAGCGCAGCGCGACCGGCGCCTCGGCGGCGCGATCTTCGTAGCTGGGTACCGCGAAGAAGAAGTCGGCGCGAGGATAACCGCTTTCCAGGTAGCTCGCGAGGTTGGCGAGCAGGCTCGGACTGAGGCCGGAGAGCGGCTTCAGCACGGCAATGCGCGGTGCTGGCTTCGGGAGCGGCGGAGCAGGGTCGGAGATCTGGGCGGCAAAGCGCATCGCCACCACTAGCGAGGCCGCGTAGTAGACCATCGAACACACGACACCCAAGGTCGCGAGCGAAAGCACTAGAGTAGTCACGAAACGATCGCGGTAGCTCGTGCGCGAGGCACCTGGGTGGGCGAGGCGAAGGAAGAGGACAAAACCGCGCCGCTACCGGGCGGGTTCGCCTCTTCCGACGAGACGCCGCGCGAGCGGGCCGACGCGCGGCTTCGTGACGGGATAGGAGCCGCGCGCACGTCGGACGCGACTACGCCGAAGCCTGCTGCGCGGCCGAGGTATGCGCGCGCCGCTGGCGCATCGTCGAGAGGAACTGTCCGCCCTCTTTGAGTAACCGCTTGCATTCCTCGCGCGAGCTCACCATCTTGCGCACCGCCTTGAAAATGTAACGCGGGCGAAAGTAGAAGCTGCGGTAGAAGCGCTCGACCGCGCCGTAGATTTCGTCATTACTCAGTCCCGGATATTGGATCGTACACTTCTGATAGCCGGACTCGTCGAGCAACGGGTCGACCGCCAGGTAACCGTTCTTGACCACGTAATTGTAAAGCTCGGTGCCCGGATAGGGCGAGGCCAGCGAGACCTGGATAGTCTCGCAATCCATCTCGCGCGCGAAGCGCATCGTTTCCTGGATGGTATCGCGAGTCTCGCCCGGCAGACCGAGGATGAAGGTGCCGTGAATCAGGATCCCGATTTCGTGGCAGTCGCGCGTGAAGCGACGCGCGCGATCGAGTCTGACGCCTTTTTTTATGTTCTTGAGGATCTGGTCGTTCCCGCTTTCATAGCCGACCACGAACAGGCGCAGCCCTCCATCCTTGAGTACCTTGAGGGTCTCGTAATCGACGTTGGCGCGCGAGTTGGTCGACCAGGTGATGCCGAGCGGCTTGATCAGCTGCGCGATCTTGCGCGCGCGCCCCGGATCGGCAGTGAACGTATCGTCGTCGAAGAACAGCTCCTTCATCTTAGGAAACTTGCTCTTCATCGCTACCACTTCTTCGTAAACATTTTCGGGACTGCGCACGCGGTAGCGATGGCCCTGCGTGACCTGCGGCCACAGGCAAAAAGTGCAGCGCGCCGGGCATCCGCGCCCCGTGTACATCGAGACGTACGGGTACTGGCAGTAGGGACTGTTGTATTTCAGATAGTCGAGATTGTTTTCGTAGACTTCGGTGACGAACGGCAGCTTGTCCAGCTCCTCATTGGTGAGCTGGGCGCGGTCTGGGTTGTGATGAATCGCGCCGTTCTTGCGATACGAAATTCCGCCCACCTTGCTCCAATCCCAACCCTGTGCCACCTCGACCATCGAGTGGTCGAACTCGCGGCGGCCGGCGATGTCGATAGCGGATGAAATCTTGAGGGTCTCCTCGGGTTGGGCGGTGGGATGACCGCCGACGAAAGCGATGATGCAATCGGGATTGGCCGCCTTAATAGCTTCGGCCGTCCGCGCGTCCATCCGCAACGACGGTGTCGAGGTGTGCAGCACCACGAAGTCGTAATTCTTCGCCTCTTCTACCGTGTGCTTGAGGTCGTACCCGTGGGGCGGAGCGTCGAGCAGACGCGCTCCTGGAATCATCCCAGCCGGATAAGCCAGCCAGGTCGGATACCAGAACGACCAGACCTCGCGTGTAGCCTGATAGCGCGATCCCGCACCGCCGTCGAAGTCTTCGTAGGAGGGAGGGTTCAGGAAAAGCGTCTTCATCACGTCCATATTCTGGTCGTCTCCACGAGCCTGTCCGACTGGTTAGTGCGACTATACAAACCGCCGGGGGCACAGGCAAGATCGTTCGGTCACGAATGACCCGGCGAAAAAGTTTGTTCTCGCGCTGTATCCGCTGAGGATGTGGCAGTTCGTTCGATCATCTAAGCTCATAGCGCGTGATGGACTTTGAGCGCCGCCATGACCGTGTGCTGCCACGACCGCTTTTTCTGAGGCGCATGGCGCGATGGAGCCTGGCCGCGGGCATCGTGCTCGCCGGGTCGCTCGCGCTCGGAGTCTTCGGCTATCACTTCATCGAGGGGCTGCCCTGGATTGATGCGCTGCTCAACGCCTCAATGATTCTGGGCGGGATGGGTCCGGTCGATCCATTGCGGAGCACGGGCGGCAAGCTGTTTGCTTCGTTCTTCGCGCTATATAGCGGTCTTGCGATCATCAGTATCGCCGGACTTCTGCTCGCACCGTTGGTTCATCGACTGTTGCACAAGTTCCACCTCGAAGCGCAGGCGGGCGGAGCGGATTCAAAAAAAGGCAAGCGAGGAAAAACGTCTTTTTGATGTTCATACGGACGGCGGTAATTGTTCTCTCGCCGGGTGCGCGATAGGGTTCCTTAAATGCGGGGTACAGCGATCGCAATTGCAGGACTGATAGTGGCGCTGGTGGCGATGCCAGCGCTCGTCGCGAGCGATGAATGGGAACAAGTGCCCTCGGACCCCGGCCAGGGCGCGGCGAGCGAGGGCGCTCGCGAGGTCAAAGCTCCGGCCGAAGACAAGGGCGCGATGGCGTGCACGCTTGTGGGGGCGCTCGTCCAACAAACGGCAAAGCTGCGCGACCAGGGAGTGACGGAGCAATCGCAGCTCGCGAGCATCGATAACCCCAACGGCAAGCTCTATCGGCTTACGGTCGGGAACACGCTGTCCGCGGACACTGCCGGCAGTCTGCGCGCGGGAATCCATCGCGAGATCGCGTACGTCTATGAGCATCGCGAGATGACCCCCGCGCAGCTCGGTGCCCGTGCTCGCGAGACCTGCGGCAATCCAGAGAGCAGCACCACCGGGACTGCGGAACCGTTAGGCAGGCCATGAGCGCGCACTGATGGCGTATGAGGCGGCAGGCGAGCTTACGTCGTTAAGAGAGCTCTTCTGACGACGCACGCAGCGGCGGCGTCTCTGTAAGGATGAAGGCCACCACGCCCGTCAGATTGCCCAGCACCGTCGCCGCAAACCATAACAGCCCCAGCGCGATCGCGTCCGCCTTAGCCATCCCGGCCATCCCGAACAGCATCAGGTACGCAGTCTCCCGGACGCCCAGGCCGTTGAACGTCACCGGCAGGCTCGCAAACACGTTGGCGATCGGTACACAGAGCACGAACAGCGTCAGCGGCGCCGATAAACCGAGCCCGCGCGCGAGGATCCATTGACATACCGCGAGCGATAGCTGCAGCGCGATCGACAATCCGATCGCGGGCATCATCGCCAGCGGCCGGTGCAGATAGGGCGCGATAGTCGCCGCGACGCTCGCGATCCGCGCGGGCATCCGAGCCGCCAGCTTGCCGATCAGCGGCAGCGCGGCGAACCCGGCCAGTGAAATCGCTCCGACCGCGATCGTTGGCAGTGTCACCGAGCGCGGCAACTTGACGCTGAGAGCGGCGGCCGCGGTGGCGGCCAACCAGAACAGCCCGATAAGCCCCACAATACGGTCGGCGGCGACCGAGGCGATCGCGTCCGCCAGCCGCTGATGGCGCCGGCCGAGATAGACGGCCCGCAACGCGTCACCACCGACCAGCCCCGGCACGAAAATGTTGGTGAACATTCCGATGAACGCGTAGCTGAGGTAATCGATGAAGGGCGTGGGAATTTTTAAGATCGCGCCAAGCAGTTTCCATCGATAAGCCGACATTACCTGCCCGGCCACGTACAGTCCGACCGCCGTGAGGAAGAATGCGAGCCGCTCGCGGACAAGCTGATGGAGCACCGGGCGCACGTCATAGTGCCGAAGCAGCAGCGTGACGATCAGCAGTCCCGCGCCGGCGCGCAGTGCGAAGCCGAGCACCGGGTGGCCTTTGCGAGCGGTTGGAGTTGCGGGCGGCTGCGCGGGCGATACGTCGAGTGCCGGTTCAGCTTGCATAGTGTGGCTCACTGGCTTTTAGAACTGCGCGCTTGCGCCATTCGGATCCGATCACGGTGAATTCTCCCAGCCGCTCGCGCAGCTTGTTCAGCTCACGTTCGTCGATCACCAGGACCACCGGCCCCGGCATGTTCCAGAGTCGGACCACATCGCCCTCCGAACTGAAAAAGTAGCGGCCCGCGTCGGCCGCGTGCGTCTTACCAAAGGTGAGTTCGGTCGGCGCGCCAACCAGGATGACGCGGCGGCGGGTGTAGAACGGCAGCGCCTGGACGTAGCGAGGATAACAGATGAGCGTCGCGTCCGGCGCGCGCTTCTCCACCATGCGCGCGAGCGCCGCGTATGAACGCAACGGCTCCGCCTCCAGCCGGACGTAGCTTCCTGCGCCCAAGGCAATGGCCGACACCAGCACCATCGCCGCGAGTCCCGCGTCAAGGCGCCAGTGGCGAAAGACTTCAGCCACTAGCGCGCCGCCCGCCGCTCCGATGAGGCCGAGCGCGTATAGCGCCGGCCGCGCGGCGACGACGTACGGGCTGCTGAAGAGCGGGGCCGTCATGGCCGCCACCAGCATCGCGATTCCGAGCAGGCTCAGGATACCGCCCACCGCGGCGAAGCGAAGGCGCACGCCGGGCGCTTCAGCGCCGGCCTGCGCCTTGGCCGCGAAAGCGCGCGAGTAAATTCCGTCGGCCAGCAGCACCGCGATCGGCGCGGCCGCGGGCAGGATGTAGGGGATGAGCTTGGCGCTGGCCCCCGAAAACATCCCGATTACGACCGCAGCGGCGACGATACAGAAACGCCCCGCGGACGTGCGCACCAGCGCGCGCCATGCGATGAACGGGGTCATCAGCGTCCACGGCATCATCCCGGCCGCCAGCACCGGCAGATAATAATAGAAGGGCTCGCCGTGGCTGTAACTGGACTCGAAGAAGCGGCGCAGATGCTCGCCGACGAAATAGAAATCGACGAAGCCGGGCTCGCGGACCGCAATTGCGATGAACCATGGCGCGGCGATCAACATCACCATCGCGCCACCGGCGAGCGCATGAAAGCGTCCGATCGCGCCACGCAAATCGCCCTGCCACCAAAGAAAGATCGCGAGCGTAATGATCGGAATCGCCGCGGCCACCGGGCCTTTGGTGAGTAGGCCCATCGCGATTGCTGCGTAGCCGAGCCAGCACCAGCGCCCGCCCTCGCTCCAATGCAGGTATAGCGCGAACAGCGCCACCGTGACCGCTGCTGCGAGGAGCATGTCGGTGGTCAGCACCTGCGCCATCAACGCATAAAGCGTCGAGGTGGTGAGAATCGCGCCGGCCAGCAGTGCCCGCCCGCGGCCCATCGTACGGCGCACGAATAGCCAGGTCATCGCGACGCCGGCGAGCGCGGAGAGCGCCGGGGTCAGTCGCGCGGCGAATTCATTGACCCCGAAGAGCGCCATCCACATCGCGCCGAGCCAGTAGAGCAGCGGCGGCTTCTCGACGTAAGCGACGTAGTTGAGATGCGGCACGATGAAATTGCGGGCGGCCAGCATCTCGCGCGCGATCTCTGCATAGCGCGCCTCATCGGGCTCCCACAGACCGTAACTGCCGAGATGGAAAAAGAAGACCGCGGACGCGAGCGCAAGGAGCGCGCACAACTCGATCGCCGGCGAGCGCCAAGGTGCGGCCGCCGCCGCGGGCGCCGACCCGCTGGTCGGAATGAAGGGGGGATCGATAGGCGCGGGCTCAGACACGACGCCCAAGTGTACCGTTCAGGCTGCCGCTGTGCAGCTATGCCCGAGCGCAGAACGCTCCGCTACAGACCTGCGGCGCCGCCGCCCTTGCGCGGGTCGTAGGCGCCATTCAGATCGCCCGGCGCGATCGTGATCGCGCCGACCGCGCCGAGTGACGGCACTTCTTTCAGCCGGTAGCCCATTTGCGCGAGCGCGCGGCGCGTTGCCGCCGGCATCGCGGATTCCACGAACACCACGTCGGGCGCAGCCTGCTCATGCACCCGCGGTTCGCCGACCGCGGCTTCCGGCCCGAGATGGAAATCGAGCACGTTGAGCGTAACCTGCAAGACCCCGCTGATGATCGTAGGACCGCCTGAGGCGCCGGCTGTCAGCACTGGCCGCCCGCGTTGCATCACGATTATCGGCGACATACTCGAGAGCGGTCGCTTGCCGGGCGCGATTTCGTTGGCCACAGCGCCCTCTAGCTTGAAAACGTTGGGCACGCCCGGCCCCGCCGCGAAGTCGTCCATCTCGTCGTTGAGCACCAGGCCAAGACTCGCGACCATCATTTTCGCGCCGAAGATCGTATTGATCGTGGTGGTGACGGCGGCCACGTTGCCATCCTTGTCGACCACCAGCAGATTGGCGGTGCCGTGGTCGGCGGCCGGCGCGAGGTGCGCAGGGGCGCCGCGATGTAGCGCGCGCCGAAGCGCCTCATCTATATGGCGCTGCGAGAGCAGCACGTCGATTGGCACCCGGACGAAGTCCGGGTCGGCGTACTGCGCGCGATCGATAAAACCCTCACGCATCACTTCGATGAGCCGCGCCAGGTAGGGCGGCGAATCGACGCCCAGGCCGGAAACCGGCGCGCCGCCGAGCATGCCGAGAATTTCCAACACCACGCCGCCCGAGGATGGCGGCGGCATCGTCCAGACCTCGAAGCCGCGATAGGCGCGATGCAGCGGCGTGCGCCATACAGGCCGGTACTGCGCGAGGTCTTCGGCGCTGATCAGACCGCCGTGCATCTTCATCCATCCGACAAGCGTGCGCGCGATCTCGCCCCGGTAAAAATGCGTGACCGGATCGTCGCCGAGCGAGCGCAGCGTTGCGGCCAGTGCTTTCTCATGCAAGATGTCGCCGGGCTTGGGCGGTGCGCCCGAGGACGTTAGGTAGGTCGCCTTCAAACCAGGATCGTTAGCTATCTGCGCGGCAGTGCGCGCGATGTCCTCTACCAGATGCGCGCTGACCGGAAAGCCCTGCTCCGCCAACCTGATGGCTGGGGCCGCGGCCGCGGAAAACCCGATTGTGCCGAAGCGCCGGAGCGCTGCATCCAGGCCTGCGATTTCGCCGGGCACCGCGACCGCCAGCGGCCCCGATTGCGCCAGATCCTCGTCGATTTTGCCATTGCGCACGTACATCGTCGCTCTGGCAGCCAGCGGCGCGCGTTCGCGGTAGTCGAGCGCGTAGAAGCTGCGGGTGCGGGCCAGATAGATGAGCATGAATCCGCCGCCACCAATTCCGCACGAGGCCGGGTTGGTTACGCCGACCGCGAGTGCGGTCGCGACGGCGGCGTCGACTGCATTGCCGCCACGGCTTAAGATTTCGATTCCGGCGCTCGCGGCCGGCGCGCTTTCCGCCACCACCATCGCGCGATGCGCTTCGACGGCGAGGGCGGGAACCGGCACGGCGCCGATCGCGCCTATTGCGATTGCCGCCCATAGGACGCGGCTAATCAGAGTGCGCGCGCGCCGCATCGTCGGAGTGCGCCGGCGCATTGACGCAGCCGCGATGGCGAAACAAACTTGAACGGAAAACATCCCGCTTTTCTAACAGCGTCATTGCCCCAAAGAAAGATGGCGCGCGCTTCAGCGCCGTCGGCGAAGCTATCGTCGGTAACACGTATCGACGGTTAGATTTTGCGCCACCGAAGTGCTTTGATCGATGCCACCTCAGCGTTTCGGGCACGGCGCAATCCAGTCAGGGAGGCACGCCAATGGGATTCGACGAAATCATCTACGAAAAAGCCAATCGCGTTGCCGTGATCACGCTTAACCGCCCCGCGCGGCTCAATGCCTGGACCGCTCGGATGGAATCCGAACTGCGCGAAGCGCTGCTGGATTCGGAGCGCGACGACAAGGTCGGCGCAGTCGTGATTACCGGCGCGGGCAAAGCCTATTGCGCGGGTGCCGACATGGGCGCGCTGAACCGCGTCGCTGACGGTACGACCTCGGCCGTCCAGGCGGTCTCGGGCGAGGTCGCCGGCACCGGCGAGACACGCGCGGACTTCCGTCAGCGCTTTTCATGGATCGCTGGCTTGCGCAAACCCGTGATCGGTGCGATCAACGGTGCCTGTGTCGGCATGGGCTTCACGACCGCCCTGTATCATGACATCCGGATCGCCTCGGAGCGCGCGCGGATGGGGCTGATCTTCGTGCGCCGGGGCCTCGCGATCGAGCACGGCGCGAGTTGGCTGCTGCCGCGAATCGTGGGGCTCTCCAACGCGCTCGACCTGGCCCTAAGTGGACGGCTGGTCGACGGGGACGAGGCGCTACGGATGGGCTTGGTGAGCCGGGTGGTCGAGCATGAGCAATTGATGCCGACGGCGCTGGAGCTGGCGGGCGAGATTGCTACCAACTGCTCGCCACTCGGAGTCGCCCATGCCAAACGGCTCATCTATCACCATCTGTCGGGCGACCTGGGCACGGCGCTGGCCGAGGAAAACGAATCGATTGCGATGATGACGCATTCGGAGGATTTCAAGGAGGGCATCCGCGCCTTTCAGGAGAAACGGGCGCCGCGATTCGTCGGGCGCTAGCGCGCGTCGATACGCTTATGCAGCGCGTACGAAACGTTTGCTTGTCGGCTACTTGTCCAGCGGATGCTTGAAACGGCGATCAGGATGGCGCACGGTCAGCACCGCGCATCCGGCCTTCTGCACCACGCGCTCGGCCACGCTGCCAAGCAGCACATGGGCGAGGCCAGTGCGGCCGTGGGTTCCGAGCACGATTAGGTCGGCGTTCTCGGTCTGCGCGGCGCGGATAATCTCGAGAAATGGAGCGCCGACGCGCATCAGACTGCGCGCTTTAATCTGCGCGTCGCGAAGGTGGGTCACGATTTTGTCGATTTCGCGTTGCGCATTCAGCCGCTGCTCTTCGGCGATCTGGTTCATCGCGCTAACGTCGAAAGCCGGGCCCAGTTCGCTCACCATCACGGGCGGCAACGGTTGGTCGACATGCAGCACGATAATCTCGGAGCCGAACTTGCGCGCAATCTCTTCAGCCAGGCGCTGCGCGTTAAGCGAGTCTTCCGAGAAATCGGTGGCGAGCAGAATTTTGTTGAGTTCGGGCACGGTTCACAGACCATACGCTGGTGATGACGCGTTGGGCAAGCGCCCGGTGGGGTGGATTCGGAACGCCGCGGCGCACTAAAATCGGGACCACAGGATGCGGTTACCATGAAGCGCTCCGACACGATAGCGTTGCGTGAGTTCGAGCGCGCCTGCGACGAACTCTTCGATGAGTGGCTCGGGCGATGGCGCGGCGGAGCGGCTGCTTTGGGGGGCGCCGTCGTGGTCGATCGCGGCGAGGAGTACGAGGTGCGGGTCGAGGCTGCCGTCGAGGACCCGGAGGTTATCCACGTCGAGGTCAGCGACGCGGGTTTGTTAGTCCGAATCCCGGCCGGCGCGCGTCCGGCCGTCGAGCGCAGGATGACTTTTGCGCAACCGGTCGATCGCGAGCGCACGATGGCGCGCTGGGCGGGCGGCATGCTTACGATCGTGCTGCCCAAGCTGCGCGGTCGTCGCGTCAAAGTGCAGTAAAACCCTGATTAAAAAGGAAGCGTTATGACCGAGGGGGACGACAACAAGTCGGCGCCGGCGCCGCAGGAGCGGGCGCTCCAGGCCGCGGCCCCGCCGGTCGAACTCGGCGCGAATGAGCTGCGCGGCCACTCTCCGCTCAGCTCCGAGGAATTGGTCAAAGTCGCGCGCGACGGCGATCACGAGCTGCTGGGCCAGCAGCGCGCGCTCGACGCGGTGCGGATGGCGATCGGAATCGGTGCGCCCGGCTATAACGTATTCGCGACCCGCGTCCGCTCGCGGCGCGAGCGCGAATCGATAGTCCGCCTCCTTAAGCAACGGGCGGCGACGATGCCGACGCCGGGGGACTGGGTCTACGTCAACAACTTCAAGAGTCCCGAATCGCCGGTCGCGATTTACCTGCGTGCTGGGCAGGGCGCCGAGCTGCGCGAGGGCATGCGCGATCTCGTGAGCTTCCTGATCGAGCAACTGCCCAAGGCCTTTCGTCGCGAGGACTTCGACCAGGAGCGCAAGGCCTTGCGCGAGAAGTACAACCGCCGCGCCCAGGAGTTATTCACTCAGCTCGAAACCGCCGCGCGCGAACGCGGCTTCGCAATCCAGGGCACGCCGACCGGCCAGGTCGTGTTCATTCCGCTTATCGACGGCAAGGTGCCCGAATCGCCCGACGAGCTCAGTCGCAAGATGAAGGATCTTCCCGAGCAGGAGCGCGAACGGCTGAGCAAGGCGCAGAGCGAGCTCGCCGACCTCTTCGCCACCATGACGATGCATCAGCAGGAGTTGATGCGCGAGCTGATCGAGGAAATCCGCCAGATCGAACGGACCTTCGCCGCACGCCTTATCGCACCCGCTATCGCCGCGCTCAAAGCGCGCTTCGAAAGCCCGGCTGTCACGGCGTATCTGGACCAGGTCGCCGAGCATATGCTCGACCATCTCGAGCGCTTTCGCGAGGCCACCGAGCCGGGCTCCGACGGCGCTACGCGCCCGCCGGTGCCGCAGCGCCCGGACAGCGCCGACGAAGCCCGGTTCTTCGAGTACCAGGTCAACGTGGTAGTCGATAATTCCGGGCGCAGCGGGGCGCCGGTGATCGTCGAGGACGCACCCACCTACCGCAACCTGTTCGGCACTATCGAACGCTGGGTCGATCCGACCGGCCGCAGCGCGACCAACTTCACTCGCATCATCGGCGGCTCGCTGGTCAAGGCGCACGGCGGGTTTCTGTTCTTCGATTTGGAAGACGCGATCGTCGAGCCTGGGGTGTGGAAAGCTCTCAAGCGCACGCTCAAGACCGGCCGCATGACGCTGGAAACCCTCGAGCCGTTTCCTTTCTTTATGGTGAGCGGACTCAAGCCCGAGCCGATTGAAGTGGCGGCCAAGGTGATCGTCACCGGCGGTCCCTACCTCTACAATCTATTGTACTTTTACGACCCGGAGTTTACCGAACTGTTCAAGGTCAAGGCCGAGCTGCGGCCGCTGGTCGATGCCGACGTGGAGGCCGCGCGTCACTATGCCGCGCGCGTCGCCGCACTGGCGAAGAGCGAGGGCTTACCCGAGTTCGACGGCAGCGCGCTGGCGCGCATCGTGGAGTTCGGGATGCGGCAGGCGGGCGATCGCAATCGGCTATCCAGCGTTATGGAGCCGATCGACGATCTCGCGCGCGAGGCGGCGTACTATGCGCGCGAAGCCCACGACTCGCAGGTGAGTGCGCGCCATGTCGATCGCGCGCTCAACGAGCGCATCCTGCGGCTGAACTTCATCGAAGAAGAAATCCGCCGGCTGATTGCCAACGGCACGCTTGTCGTTCATCTCGAGGGCCGGCTAGCAGGCCAGGTCAACGGACTCGCGGTGCTTGATGCCGGCGGCTACAGTTTCGGCCGCCCCTCGCGCATCACCGCGACCGTTGCGCTCGGCCAGGCCGGCGTGATCAACATAGAGCGCGAGGCGCGGCTGTCTGGATCGACCCACGACAAGGGCATGATGATCCTCAGCGGTTTCTTCCGCCAGCGCTTCGGTCAGCAGCTGCCGGCCGCGATGACCGCGAGCATCGCGTTCGAGCAGTCTTATTCCGGGATCGACGGCGATAGCGCCAGCTCGACCGAACTCTACGTGCTGCTCTCGGCGCTGAGCGGTGTGCCGCTGCGCCAGGACCTGGCCGTGACTGGGTCGGTAGATCAATATGGCGCCGTGCAGGCGATCGGCGGCGCCAATGAGAAAATCGAGGGCTTCTATCGCGTGTGCAAGGCGACCGGGCTGAGCGGTACGCAGGGCGTGCTGCTGCCGCGCGCCAACGTCAACAATCTGATGCTCGACCCGGAGACGGTGGAGGCAGTCGCGAGCGGCCGCTTCCACGTTTACCCGGTCGACACCGTAGACCAGGGAATCGAGATCCTGACCGGCACGCGCGCGGGCACACTGGAGGAGCCAGGGACCATCAACCATCTTGTGAGCGCCCGCCTGCGCCGCATGTCGGACATCCTGCGCGAGCGGCGACCGCCCGAGGAGAGTCGAGTGTTGGCCGCTGGTCCGTCGCCGTCGCCGGAGCCGCCACCGCCAACGCCGCCGATGCCGCCGCGCTGAGCCTGAGATGCCGATCGACCTGCGCCTGGACGCCGACGAAGTCCCCCTCCTCACCGACTTCTATCTGCTCACGATGGCCGCGGCATTTTTCGCCAGCGGCAACAACGACGCCGCCTGCTTCAGCATGTTCACGCGCCGGCTGCCGCCGCGGCGGGGCTTCCTGGTGGCGGCCGGGCTGGATCGTCTGCTCGAAGCGCTCGAACAGTTCCACTTCGCGCCGCGGATGCTCGAATATGTCGAATCGCTCAGGCTGTTCACTCCCGAGTTTCTGAGCTATCTGGGCCAGCTACGTTTCAGCGGCGAAGTGTGGGCGATGCCCGAAGGAACGATCTTCTTCGCCACCGAGCCGATTCTGGAAATACGTGCGCCGCTGATCGAGGCGCAGCTCCTCGAGACCCTGGTGCTCAACCAGGTCGGCCTTGGTTCGCTCATCACGAGCAAGGCGGCACGCGTTCTGGCGGCGGCCGGCGGGCGGCGGCTGGTTGATTTCGGGCTGCGCCGCAGTCAGGGCGCCGATGCTGGCCTGGTCGCGGCGCGCTCCAGCTATCTGGCCGGGTTCGCCGGCACCTCCGACGTGCTGGCCGGAATGCGCTACGGGATTCCGCTGTACGGCACGATGGCGCACAGCTACGTGATGGCGCACGAGCGGGAGCGCGAGGCCTTTGACAGTTACGTCAAGGTCTTCCCGCGGCTCAGCACGTTGCTGGTCGACACGTATGACACGATGCGCGGGGTCGAGAACGCAGCCACTGTGGCGCTGGAGCTGCGGGACAAAGGCGTCAAGCTTCAGGGTATCCGGCTCGACAGCGGCGATCTGCTCGAGCTAAGCAAACGCGCGCGCCGCCTGCTCGATCGGCGCGGTCTTTCCGACGTGCCGATCTTTGCCAGCGGCAATCTCGACGAATACCGCATCGCCGAGCTGGTCAAGGCTGGCGCGCCAATCGATGCTTTCGGCGTGGGCACCGCGATGGCGGTGAGCGCCGATGCGCCCGCGCTCGACGTGGCCTACAAGCTGGTCGAGTATCGTGGCGAGCCGCGACTCAAAACCTCGAGCGAGAAAGTCACGCTGCCCGGCCGCAAGCAGGTCTTTCGCGCGCGCAATTCAGCCGGAAACTTTCAAGCCGACGTGGTCGGACTTTTCGAGGAAAGCCCAGACAACGTCGAGCACGAGTTTCGCCCGACGCCCGCGTCGGTACATCCGATGCTCGAGCGGGTGTTCGCCGACGGCCATCGAATCGGCGCGCGGCCTCGGTTGAGCGAGGCGCGCGAGCGCTTCCTGGAGTCCTTCGCTCGGCTTGATGCTCGCTACAAGAGCATCGAGCGTCCCGACACCTACCCGGTGCGCTCGAGCGCCGCGCTCGGTGCGCTTCTGATTAGCGAGAAGCTGCGCGCCGGCCGCCGCCAGGGCTGAGCGCGATGGCCGAGGAGCGCGCGGTCCGGGAGCGGGCTCCGGCCCGACCATCTTCTTCGACTGAGCATTATTGGCTCGCGCGCGCATTGTTGCCGTTGCTCTCGTCACCGGAGCAAGCGTACGCTTCCATCGGCTCGGTCTTCAGCTGGCCTCTCGGTCGCAGCCGGGATGGCGATGCTGGTGCCGTTGCTGCTCGCGGTGGCTTCGAGCGTGACTGCCTCGGTTTCACGGCGGCATCATCGAGTGGATAAAGCCACCTCCGCTCTGGTCGCCGTGGTGATGCTCGAGCAATGGACGGGCTGGGTACTGTTCGCGCCATTGGCGGCGCTGTCCGGCTTCGGCATATGGCTGCGATGGAGTGGCCCGCAATCGGCGCCAGGATTTTTCTCGAGCTGGCTGCTGGTTCCGATGTTCGCGGTGGCGGCGTTTTCGTGGGCGGTGTTCTCGCTGATCTCCGCCGGGTTGAAGTGCGTGCGCGCTGAACCGGCTTAGCATGGGTGTGTCCGTCGTCAACCGGATCGCGGCCTCCAGCACCGCGCAGGCGGCGGTGGGGGTCTTGCGCTCGCGTCGCGCGCTCGCGTTTGGACTGCTCGCGTTTGCACTGATTTTCGGCGCAATTCTACGCTTTCAGCAATTGGGATCGTCGGATCTCAACGTCGATGAAGGGGCCTCGTGGGCGGCCGCTTCCGCGCCTCGCGTAATTGAGGTGGTGGCGATGGAGCTTCGACTCGACCCGGGTAAGCTGCCGCTCTACGATCTCTTGCTGCATGGATGGATTGAAATTTTCGGCGACGGTGTTCGCGCGATGCGCGGGATGTCGGCCGTCCTCGGGATCGCATGGCGCGTCCGGCCCAGTGAGAGTCCGATCAGAATCACGGCAAGCACGAGTTGTGCGTGGTGCGCTATTACCTCCGCACCGAGCGACGCGCCCGCGTGCGGGGAGAGAACGCGCGGGCCGCCACGGGTGCTGATTCTGAGCGGCCGGGATATTTTGGGCGCGGATCAGATTGCCGCGATGGAGAAGTGTTACCCGCGGCTGGTTGCGCGGTTACAGTTGGTGGAGGTCCGCGCACGCTGATGGGCCGGACGCAGGTACTGGCGCTGCTCGCGCTTGCTCTCACGCTCGGCGCGGGCCTGCGCTTTTACCGTTTGGGCAACGCCGAGCTCAGCGCCGACGAGGCCGCGGCGTGGGCGGGTTCGACGGCGCCCGATCTTCGGGCAGTCGTCGAACGCCAACGGGTGCTCGACCCGGGCAAGCTCGCGCTGTATGACATCGTGTTGCATGAATGGGTCGGCCTCTTTGGCGACGGCTTGTTGGCGATGCGCGCGTTTTCGGCCGTGCTCGGGACGCTCGCGATCGGCCTGATTTTCGCGGCCACGCGCGAGTTGATAGTCGATCTCGGTTGGGGGGAGGACATCCGGCGCGCCGAGCTTTGCGCCGCACTCGCGGCGCTGATTGCCGCCGTCAATCTAACGCTGATCGATGAGGCGCGAACGGTCCGGATGTATCCGCTGACGCTGGTCCTCGAACTGGCTCAGGTCGTCTGCTTTCTGCGCGCGACATCGGTGCGCGTGCGCCGCCGCGAACGTATCGCCAGCCTCGCCGGTGCGGCGGTTTTTAGCGCACTCGCAATCGCCTCCAACTTCACGGCAGCTCTGCTCATCGCGGCCGAGGCGATGTGGCTCGCGTGGGTGGCGGTCCGGAGGCTCAATGGCGCTCGTGCGAGCGCCATGCACGAAGTCCATGTGTTGTCGCCGGCGCTCGCGCTTTGCACTGGGCTTGCGCTGCTGGCACCGATGGCGCCGATGGCGGGCCGCACTTCGATCGTCGTCGTGCACGCCGGCGTGCTCAACTGGTCTCATCTGCGGCCGCCCTGGTGGCCGCTTGAGATGCTGCGCAGCGCTTCGGGCAAGGCGCCGTTCATGCTTCTGCTGCCAATGGCGATATACGGAGGATGGCGGATGGCGCGCGACGGTGGCGGCGCAGCGCTTGGCTTCGTGCTGTGGTGGATGCTTGCTCCGATGGCGCTCGTGATGGCCGTCTCGTACGCGTTCACTCCGTTCGAGGAAATGCGCTACGTGATCTCGAGCGTGGTCGCATTCTTTATCCTGGCGGGGATCGGGCTCGCGTCGATCGAAGATGTCAGCTGGCGTCTCGGATTGGTCGCGCTGATCGTGATGCTGTCACTCGACCATGTGCGCCGCGACTTCATCAAGCCGCAGTATGTTCAATGGCGCGAGGCGACCGCGCTTGCGCTCGCGACGGCGCCCCCGGCGGCACAATCGCAGTGGAGCCCGACTACGCAGTGAACGTGGTGCGCTACTACTTGCCGCCCGAGCGACGGGAAAGTGTCGAGGCGGCCGGCGGGCAATGCGAGATGCACCAGCGCGTACTAATCCTGAGCGGAGCGGAACTGCTAGCGCCCGCGCAACTCGCGGCGCTACGGGATTGCGACCCGCTGGTCGTTGGACGGTTGCGGCTGGTCGAAGTACGCAAGCGTTGAACGCGGTGTCGCGAGTCGCCACGTGCGTTGCGGGAGTTACCGTTTCGACGGAGAGGCGTCGCCTAACACATTTGGCCTCGCCGCCTGACGAGCGCTTTCGGGCGGCGCAGCCGCGTGGGCTGCGCGCGCAAGCTGATCGACCTCGAACACCATCGTCATCAATCCGGGATCGTCGCCTTGTGGCGGCGCCGCAGTGAGTTTGCGCGGATAGGGAAAATAGATCGCCGCCGCGTACGGACGGTACTTGTCGATGATCGGTTCGATCGCGAGGTACGATCCCTGGACGCCGAGCGCGATGCGATGCGATCGCCAGGGCGCGAGCATCAGGCCATCAAGCATCAGGCCCGGCGTTTGAGCGCTGCGCAGCAGAGGACCACCAATCCAATTGGGTGGCAGCAGGCTCGCCTGCTGGGCAGCGAGCGGCGACAGGTCAGCGAGCCTGCGGCCGCTGGCGACGTAACCGTAGGCCGCGGAGAGTAGCGTGTCGAAGCGGACGGCAGCAGCACGTGCCTGGAGCGTGACCGGATCGTCGCTGGGCCATTGCGCCCGTATCTGCGCGGGCAGTTGATAAATCGTGACCCCGCCGACGGTCTGCGCCGGGACGCCTAGGCCGTCAAGGATCATTCGCCAGACCTCGCGGTCGCGCGGCGTAATCGGCCCGCGATTCCAGATGCCCGGTCCGGCCGCATGGCTTACGTCGATCGCATGATCGCCTTTGCCAGCGAAAATCACCGCCCCGACGTCGTGGCTTTTCAGGAACGCCTTGAACTGGCCGCCCGCATCGGGAATCGGCGCCACGTCGTATAGCGCGCCGATAATTGGCCAGCGCTCGTATTCGGCGGGAATTGGGGGCGCGAATCCCGTGTACCCACCGGCCATCCGGAAGTGAAATCCGCTCAGAGCCTGCCAAAGCATTCCGTCGCCCTCGAAGCCGTAGGGCAAAATGACCACGGTCTCGCTCGGCTGGAGATAGCGGCGATAGAGGCCGGTGGAGAAGAACTCGGGCGTTGCCAGGGTCGTGGCCCAGAACGAGGCGTCGAGACCAGGCAGGAGCGAAAGCGCGATCAGCATTCCTGCGAGCCATCTGAGCGCTGTGCGATCCCGCGCGCCCCGCGGCCTCGCGCTCATCCACATCGCGCATAGAATCGCGATCGCCAGAAACATGTATACCGCCAGCCGCGCGGGCATCGCCTTGCCGATGAGCGGTAGCGCCGACACGATCATCCAAGGCATCGGCACGACGAAGTGGCCGCCCACCTGCATCCAGGATCCCATCGCGAGCACGCCGATTGCCGCGGAGAAAAGGACCAGCAGCCGTACCGCGGGCTGGTGCCATCGCCGCCATGCCATCGCGAGCACGACCACCAGCGTCAGGCCGAGATAGGCGTCGGTATCATAGATCCCGGCGCGGAAATTCATCGCGAATGCGCGTGTCGCACTCAAGCGCCCAAGCGCGTTGGTGGGCACGGGCACCAGGAAGTTAAGCAAATCGACCGAGCCGGTGTCGGTAGACCAGATCGCGCCGTGCGGAAATCCGAAGGCAAACAGATAGTAGAGATAGGGCAGGAGCAGAGCCATCGCGACCGCGTAGCTGAGTGCGATTGCCGCGATGAGGGCGCGGATACGGCTGCGGTCGCTCTCGCCAGTTACCGCTAGGGCGATCGCGATTGCGATCGCGGCGCTCATCGACATGGTCGCGAAGGTCTCGATAAAGAGTAGAAACTGCGCGACGAGGACCAACGCGAGCAGGACGATGAACGTCCGCCTGGTGATGGTCTGGTCAAACGCGCGCAACGCCAGGTATACCGCGAGCGGGAGCATCGGAACCAGGGCAAGATCGATGTCCCCGAGCAGCTTGCAGATTACATACGGCGAAAAGCCGAATACGAAGCCGCCGAAAAGCGCCGGTACGAACTCGCCTACGACGTGGCGGCACAGCACGAATGCGGCCCATCCGACTAGCGCCGGACAGAGCAGGCAAAGAATGTTGTACGCGGCCACCGCGCCCAAGGTGTGGGTCACCGGAAGCATCAGCCACCCGGCGAGCGGGATGTTGGTGGTCCAGGCGAGATTGAAGCCGCCGGGCGCCCAAACGGCATGCGTGAAGAACGGGTTGACGCGATTGGCCAGGGCGTGCGCCCACCAGGCGAGAAACCAGATCGACTGCGGCGGGTCGGGACCATTGCCGACGTAGAACGAGGACAGGCCGCCACCAAGTAATCGGCCGAAAAAGAGTACTGAGAGCCCTAGATAAATCAGCAATGCGGCGGCACCGTCGCGAAGTCCCGAGACGCCTGTCGTCCCCGCGCCAGATGCGCTCATTGCGATAAGCGCGGGGGGCCCGCCCCAGAACCCAGGTCGGCGCGAGCCCGTGCGGCCGCGCGAGCGAGGCCTTCAGCGTTGAAGGTCAGCACCAGCCGATCCCGAAGATCGTACTCCGCGCCGCGCGGCGCCTCACCTAGATACCGCGGGACAAAGCCGATCGCATCGGCGCGATACTCGGTCAGCACCGTGCGCAGCGCGGAATTCCAGCCGACGACGCCGATTTCGATACGGCGCTGCTCGTCGACCCCGAGCCATAGGTCGCCGAGCTGGTGCGGATCGCTCGGATGGCGCGGCAGATTCATCCCGCCTTCGTCCCAGGGCGGCTCGACTTTTTCAGGCACTACGATCCATCCTGCCGGCATCAGTCCGAGCCTGGACACTTCAGCGGGATTAAGCGCGGCCGGTGGACGGTCTTCGTGCAGGTAAGTCTCGGCCGCGAGCACGAGCGCCGCGAAGCGCGCTTGGTCGAGCCGCGTCTCCATCGTAAGTGCGCTCGTGTTGCGCCACGCGGCGAGCTCCGCGGGGGAGACGCGGTAAATTGTCATTCCGCCCGCCTCGATTGGCGGCGCGCCCAGAGTTTCCATCAGCGGACGCCATATGTCAGCTTCGCGATCGTCGACCAAAACGGCGGTGGCGCTATGCGTGGCGAGGAAGGCCTTGAGCTGATCGCCGGCGGCGGGAAGCGCGACCGTGCCGACCCGATAGAACACTCTCACTATCGGCCACTGACGAAATTCAAGCGGAGGGTTGCCGGCATAGCCCCCTGCCATCCTGAAGTACCATCCGCTTTGCAATTGCCACATCATACTGTTGCCGTTGATCCCGTAAGGCAACACAACGAGCGTCTCCGCGGGCGTAAGATATTTCGCGTAGCGCGCTTCTCGGAAGAAGGGTGGTACGTCGATCGATGATGTCCAGAAATTCATAGAAAGGTTCGGCATCATCGAGGCCACGACCGCAAGCGCGGCCATCATGCGGACCCATACCGGCGCGGCACCACTCTCAGCCATAGCGCGGTGATGATAGCGAGCGTCAGAAACGCATATAACATCAGGCGTCCTGGCAGCGCCTTGCCAATAAGCGGCAGCGCGCCGAGCGCCAAGCCGGGGAGTGGAATAATCGGCCTCCCACCGACGACCAGGAACGGTCCGAGCGAGAGTATGATGGCAAAGACCAGTACCAGGACCAACGATCGGCCCCATCCTGCGCTCCAACGACAGCGCGCGAACGCTGCGGCGATCAGCGTCAGCGGAACGCCGATATAGCCGCCGGCCTCGAAGATATAGCCGAGAAAATGACCAGCGATCGCATGCACTGAAGCCACGCGGCCGAGCGCCATGGTGGAAGTTGGGATCGCCAGGTTCAGCAAATCGGTCGAGTAGAGCAGCGCGGGATGCTGCGCGCCGGGCTCGTAGCCGAGAGCCACCATGAAATAAAAGAGCGGGCTCAAAGCCGCGAGCGCGATTGCATAGCTGAGCGCGACGGTCGGCAAAAGATTCACCGCCCGCGTCTTCTCGGCGCTCGAACCGGCGGCGAGCATTACGATGAGTGCGATGCCCGCGAAAAGCGTCATGGTCGCGAACAACTCGATGAACATCAGAAACTGCGCAGCCAGCACCAGCGCCAGTCCCGCGACCAGCACGCGCCACCCGATATCCGCCCGAAAGCCCCGAATCAGCAGCAGCGTGAACAGCGGGATCGGAAAAACCCACAGCAAGTCTAGGTGGGCAAGGGTCTGCCCGAGCATGTAAGCGGAAAAGCCAAAGACGTAGCCGCCGGTCAGCGAAGCGTAATACGCACCGGTCAGATAGCGACACAGCACGAACGCAGTCCAAGCGGCCAATGCGAGCGCGAGCGGGCAAAGCAGATTGTAAATTGGAGCCGGTCCCCTGATAGCGATCGGAACGGCCGCAATCAGGCTTGCTAGCGGCATCGAGGTGGTCCAGGCGAGATTGGCGCCGCGGGGGGCCCAGATCGCGTCTGTGAAAAGCGGATTAAGACCGTATGCGAAGGCGTGCGGCCACCACGCCATCAGCCACATCAACTGAGGCGGATCGACGCCCTTGCCTATAAATGCAGTCGACCAGCGCCCACCGAGGCCGCGAGCAATAAAAAACATGGCCAGCACGAAATAAACGACAAGTGCGGAAATACCTCGAAGGTCGAACGCAAGGCGGGGCTGCCGGATCCCTTCTGCCGTCGCTGCCATCGCGAGCGCGTGGTCCGATTGATGCAATGCGCTTATCAGGTGGCCTTCTCGAGCAGCCAGTTGAAATACAGCGGCAGGCCGGGAATCAGCCGCAGCCGCGCGTGTTGCGTCACGCGCAAGCCGGCGCGATCGAAGGCGGTGGCCACGGCTCGCGGCGTGGTGACGTGATGATCGTTGATTTCCTTGAATCCGATTGCGCGGAAGCCCACCTCCATTATCCTGTTCACCGCCGGCATGCCAAGAAGAAAACGGCCTCCGGGCTTGAGTACCCGCGCTACCTCGCCGAGTCCGCGCTCGTACTGATGCAGATGCTCGAAGACCGAGAAGCTGACTGCGAGGTCGAACTCAGCCGTCTCATAAGGCAACTCATAAACACTGCCTTGGATCAGCCTGGCGGTACGTCCGTGGCTTGCGAGCCATGCGCGGACCGGCGCGGGGTCAGCGTCGAGGTCGATGCCATGCAGATCGTCCACATTGGCGGCGATTGCGAGCAGCACCGCGCCGGCTCCGTAGCCGACCTCGAGTGCTCTGGCATAGCGGCGACCGGCGATCATGCGCAATCCGAGATTGATTCGTTCGCGAAAGAATCGCCCAATCAGCGGACGTTTGTAGTAGGCGATTGGATCGGTCGGCCCGTTGGGAGAGAGGCCCTCCAACAGCCGAGGAGTCAGTTGCAAATCAGTTTGAGGGTTGTCTATCACCCGAGGTGCTCGCTTTGACGGAATTTCCCGAGTTGGTTGATACAGGGGATACAGGGATGGACCGGACGTGTGTAGTGGACAACGCCACCGTCGGTACCCGCGTCCCGTCATGGCCGGTTGCAGCTTCCGCGGCTGCGCGAGCCAGTCCCGCACGGTCGAACTCCATGACCATCATGGCGGGGTCGCTGGTCAAGCTCGCTTTCGGAGCCGTCAGGCGCGAAGGGTAGGGAAAATAGATCGCAGATGCCTGGGCGGCGTAGCGATCGATTATCGGCTTCAGCGCCGCGAAGCTGCCCTTCAAGTCCGATCTCGATAGAGTTGTTCTTCGTCGCCCTGAGAATCGATTCGAGATGGAAAATCGGGTTGCCGACGTGGTCGTGGCTGGGAAACGGTTCGCCGCCGAACCACTCGAGCGGCACCAAATCGAGCGCTTGGACTACCTGGGGCGTAAGGTCGGCTGGATTACGGTCCTGCGAAATATAGCGCTCAGCCCCGAGCAGCAGTGCGTCGAAGCGCGCGCTGGCGGCCCGCCGTTGCATCTCGAGCGCGGTCAATTGGCGATACGGCGCCAGCACTTCGAGTGGAATGCGGTATAGGGTGATGCCGCCGACCTCGAGCGGTGGGGTATTCAGCGAGGCGAGCAGCCTGTCCGTGGCGCTTCGCTCGCGATCGAGCGTCGGCCATCGCAGCCAGGTCGCAGCAGTACGTTGACTGCCCAGGCGCAAGACCAGGTATTGAGTCCGAGGCCCGAGGATCACGGTGCTCACGCCGTGATTGGCCAAGTAGGCTTTCAATTGATTTCCGGCATCGGGCACGCCTGCAATATTGTAAAGCCCCGACATGATTGGCCAGCCGCTATGCTCCTCGGGTATTGGCGGTTCGAATCCCCATCCGCCCGCAGCTTGAAAATACATATTAGTCGCCGCCTGCCACAACATACCTTCGCCGAACAATCCGTAGGGCAGTATCATCACGGTTTGCCCCTGTGTGAGGTATTGACGATAGAGACCACCGCTGAAAAAGGGGGGGATCTCAGCCGGAGTTGTCCAGAACGACGTTGACAAGTTTGGCAGCATGAAGGGGATGATCGCTAGACCCAGCGCCCACCGCAGCTTTCTTCGTCCGTCTTCTTCGGTGAGCCACATCGCGACCATGACCGCCGCCGCCAGGTAGGCATACATCATGAAGCGAGCGGGCATCGCCTTGTCGATGATCGGTACGATTGCCAGGGCTGCGGCGGGAAGTGGCAGCAGGCGATAACCCGCGATCTCTAGCAACGGTCCCATCGCGAGCACGCAGGCGCAGGCGAGCATATAGACCATGAATCTGCAGTTACGATCATGCCAGCGCTCGTGCGCGAACATCGCGATGACCGCGATCAGTGGCAGCCCCAGGTAGCCGCCGGACTCGGAAAGCTCATTTAGAAACTGGTGGGCGATTGCGCCGAAGATGGGAAGCTTACCTAGCTGATTGTTGATGGTGGGCACGAAAAAGTTAAACAAATCGATAGAGGTACGCCAGGGCGAGAAGAAAACCCCGCTCGGAGCCCCGAACGCGAACATGTAATAGAGATAAGGCAGCAGAAGCACCGCGCTGATCGCGTAGGCCAGAATGATCCACATGCCCACCGAGAGCAGCGGCTCCCGTTCCTCGGCGCCGGCCATCCGGAACGCCAGTGCGAGCGCGATCGTGCCCAGGAACGCCGCGCTGGCATAGATCTCGGGTGACACCAGGAACTGCACAACGAGCAACGCGGCCAAAATTACCACGAACCTTTGCGCCTTGAGCTGACCCATAAGGCGGCGCAACGTAGCCCAAACACCGAGCGTCAGCGGAAAGACCAGCATGAGGAACACGCCGTCAACCATCCCGGTCAGCATGTATGGCGAGAAAGCAAAGATGCATCCGCCGATCCACGCCGGCCAGAAGCGATGCACCAGAGAGCGACAGAGCACGAACGTGGACCATCCCGCGAGCGGAGGGGCGAGCAGATGCAAAACATTGCAGGGGACGATTGGCCCGTAGAGCCGGGTAACTGGGTAAAGCAGGTAGGTCGCCAGTGGAAAGTCGGTGGCCCATGCGAGATTGACACCTGAGGGCGCCCAGATCGCGGTGGTCAGGAAAGGGTTCAGATGATGCGAAATCGCATAGGCCCACCAAGCTTGAAACCAGATGTAAAGCTGCGGATCGGGGCCGCGGCCAATGTAAGCGCTTGCCGGATGAACGAGGACGCCGCGCCCGAAGATCAAGATTGTCAATGCCAAGTAAGACAGAAACGCACCAGCGGCCTTAAGGCCGAAGAGCTGCACGACAGGTCTTATGTCAGCTACGCCGGTACGCCGAATCATTCATGCGCGCCGGCTGGCAGAGTCTCTCGATCTGCGCATCGTCCGAGCCTCCTCCTCACCGAGCCGCCCCGGCAAACCTGCGATCTCCGTGCGATGGCTGTGCGGCACGGGAACCGGCCGCGTCATGCCGCGCGGCTGCGACCGCGCGCTCCAGTCCCGCGCGATCGAACGTCATCACCATCATCGCCGGCTTGTGCGGCACCGAAGCGGACGAAAACGGAACAGGGTAGGGAAAATATATTTTGCTCGCATCTATGCCGTAGGTCCCGATTATTGGCTGGAGCGTATCGTACAAGCCCTCGATTCCGACGGCTATACGGCCGTCCTGCGACGGGCCAAGGACAACTTTGAAATTAAAGTAATGGGGATTGGCGTCGGTAGCCGTGAACGCCGCACCGCCGAACCAGTCCTGTGGCAGCAGGCCGAGGTGCTGCGCGCGCTCGGGGCTCAACGACACCGGGTCGCCGCCTTGCGCTAAGTAGCGCTGCGTGCTGAGCAGCAGTGCTTCGAATCGCGCACGAGCCATGCGACGCTGCATCACCAGCGCGGTCAGATTGCGATATGGAGCGAGGGTCTGCGGCGCGATCCGGTATAACGTGACGCCGCCGATATTGACCGGTTGAGTGTTCAACGAGGCAAGCAACTTCTCCGTCGGAATTCGCTCACGGTCAATGGTGGGCCACAGTAGCCACGTATCGATGATGCGCCGGTTACCCATACGCGCGACGATATAGTTGGTGCGACGTCCAACTATGACGGCGCTTACGTCGTGACTAGCCAGGTAGGCCTTTAGTTGATTGCCGGCCTCTGGAACTCCCGCGACATTATAAAGCCCGGCCATGATCGGCCACCCACTATGCTCCGCCAGGAATCGGCACCGCGTAGCCGACATACCCGCCCGGCATCCGAAAATACATATTCGTTGCCACCTGCCATAGATCCCCCTCGCCAAGGAATCCATAAGGCAGAATCATAACGGTTTGGCCTGGCGTGATGAATTGCCTGTAGGCGCCGCTGGTGAAAAAAGAGGGCATGTCGACGGGCGTGGTCCATAGCGACACAGAGAGAGCCGGCAGCATGAATGCGATGATCGCGAGGCCTAGTACCCAGCGGAGCGCTGGTCGTTTCCCCTCCGCCGCCAGCCACATGGCGACCAATACTGCGGCGGCCAGATAGGCGTACATCATGAAGCGCCCTGGTAGCGCCTTGTCGATGAACGGCAGGGCAGCAAGAGCCGCGCCCGGAAGCGGCATGATGATATGGCCCGCGACCTCGAGCAACGGTCCCATCGCGAGGACACAGGCGGAGGTGAACATACACACAACGAATTTGCTCACGGTCGTGCCAACGCTCGCGAGTGAATAGTACGATGAGCGCCAGCAGCGGCAGTCCCATGTAAGCGCGGCTCTCTGACAGAGCTGCGCGAGAAATAGGATGCGATCGTGCTGAAACAGTGACAGACGGCCAAGCTCATTGACGATTGGTCGGAACGAGAAAATTCAGAAGGTCGGCCGCATTGTTCTTAGGCGAGAAGATCGAATTCCTTCGGGCACTCCCAAGGCGAACATGTAATACAAGTAAGGCGATAAGATCACCGCACTGATCACGTAGGCCGCACCTATCGACCATGCCGCCGAGATCAGCCGCGAGTACTCCTCATCCGGAGGCCGAGCGCACGGCAAGCGCTATCGCTATCGATCCGAAGAGCGCAGCGGTCGCGAAAATTTCGACCGACAGCAGAAATTGCGAGACGAGCAGGAGCGACAGCGATCGCTACGAAGCTCGCGTCTCCATTTCGCCCGACGAGACGGCGCAAGGTTGCCCAGACCCCGAGCGGCACCGAAAAACCAGCATGAAGAGGCCACCGCCGATCATCGCGGTCAGCATGTAAGGTGAGAAGGCGAAGAGGCATCCGCCAAACCACGCGGGCCAGAAGCGGTAAACCACGTAGCGGCAAAGCACGAACGCGGACCATCCCGCTAACGGCGGACCGATCAGATGCGCGACATTGCAGGCGACGATTGCCCCATAAAGCCGCGTAACCGGATAGAAGAGACAACTTGCCAGTGGAAAGGTCGGTGGTCCAGGCAAGGTTGACACCCGACGGCGCCCAAACTGCGATAGTCACGAAAGGATTAAGATGATGCGCAATGGCGTGGGCCCACCAGCCCAAAAACCAGATGTTTGTAGTGCGTCAGGGCCGCGGCCGATATAGCCGCCGCTGGATCAGCGAGCAGACCGCGTCCGAATATCAGGAGCGACAACGCCAGGTAGGAAAGAAACGCAGCCGCGGCCTGCCGGTCGAAGAGCCGCGCGGGCGGTCCTCAATTCAGGCGCGTCGATATGCCGAATCATTTCCGCGCGCCTGCTGGCTTCGCTCGCCGCATCTCCTGCAGGCCTCCTCCATTCGTAAACGGGCCGAACGCTCTCATTTCTCGCCCGCGCTGCGGCGTCGGATGCATATCGGCCGTTCTGGCGCTGGATTGCCACCGTCGCGGCGCGTTCCAGCCCCGTGCGATCGAACGTCATCGCCATCATCGCCGGCTCGCGCGGCGCCGAAGCGGGCGAAAGCGGCTCAGTGTTCGGAAAATAGGTTCGACTGGCATTGGCCCCATAAGCTTCGATTATCGGCTTGAGCTCATCGTACGGTGCCCTCCACTCCCACTGCGATTCCGGCGGGCTTCGATGGGCCGAGGACGACCCCGGAATGAAATAAGGGGTTGACGCGGACAGTAAACGCGCGCCGCCGAACCAATCTTGCGGGAGCACGCCGAGCTGCTGTGCGCGCTCGGGGGTAAGCAACGCGGGATCGCCGCCTTGCGCGAGATACCGCTCGGCGCCGAGGAGCAGCGCCTCGAAACGTGCGCGGGCTGCACGCCGCTGCATCTCAAGCGCGGTCAAGTGACGATACGGGCGCTAGGGTCTCCGGCGCGATCCGGTAGAGCGTAATGCCGCCAATATCCAGCGGTTGAGTGTTCTAACGAGGCGAGCAACTTCTCCGTCGCTATGCGCTCCCGGTCGAGCGTCGGCCACCGCAGCAAAAGTGTCGATGGTTGGCTGGCTGCCGATGCGCCGAACAAGGTATTGCGTGCGCGGTCCGACGATGACGGCGCCGACGTCGTGATTGGCCAAGTAGGCTTTCAATTGATCGCCAGCGTCGGGCACTACAGCGGCAATATTGTAACAACCCGGTCATGATCGGCCAGCGCCTATGCTCTGCTTGGGACTGGCGGCACCGCTGACAAGTAACCCCCGGCCATCCGGAAATACATATCCGTTACCGCTTGCCACAGCATTCCTTCGCCAAAGTATCCGTAGGGCAACACCATCACGGTTTGGCCTGGTGCGAGGTATTGACTGATACAGACCACTGCTGAAGAAGGCAGGAATTTCGGCCGGCGTTGCCCAGAATGACGCAGACAGATTGGGCAGCATGAATGGCACGATCGCCAGAGCCGAGTGCCCAGCGCAGCCCTCTTCGGCTCCGCCTTTCTCGGCAAGCCACATCGCGACAATCACGGCTGAAGCCAGAAAGGCATATGTCATCAAACGTCCGGGCTGCGCTTTGTCAATAAGCGGCAAGCCCGCCAGCGCCGCGCCGGGAAGCGGCAGCGAGCCGATGGCCCATGATCTCGCAGGAATGGCCCCATCGCGAGAATGCAGGCGATTAGCCAACATATACACCATGAATCTGGCTTTGTCGGTCGTGCCAGCGCTCGCGCGCGAATAAGCCGACGATCGCGAGCAACGGCAGGCCAATATAGCCGCCGGCAATCGTAAAGGAGGGCAAGAAAGTCGATGCGTATCGATTTGAAAGCAGCGGAATATCTGCCAAGCTGATTTAGACTGGTCGGGACAAAAAAGTTGACTAGGTCGATGCGCATTGCGCCAAGGAGGGAAGATAAATCAGCTCGGGCAGCAGCCCGAATGCGAGCATATAATACAGATATGGCGATAAGAATCAACGCACTGATCGCGTATGCCGAGGCTGATCGACAACGCCGCTGAACGAAGTTGTACGTACTTGTCAGCGGATGACGAGCCGGGCGGCGAGGCAGAACGCGATCGCGCCGAAGAGCGGCGAGCGCTCGCGAAGAATTTCGAGCGACAGCAGGAATTGTGCGACCAGCAGGAGCGACCAGAGTTGACGAGGAACCCTCGCGCGCTTGAGTTCGCCTGCGAGGCGGCGCAACGTTGCCCAGACCGCAAGCGGCACCGGAAAAACCAGCATGAGTAATAGGCCGTCGGTCATCCCGGTCAGCATGGCGGCGAGAAAGCGAAGAGTGCATCCGCCAAGCCATGCTGGCCAAAAACGCTGCACCAGGTAGCGGCAGAGCACGAACGAGGACCATCCTGCTAGCGGCGGGGCGATCAGATGCAAAACGTTGCTCGAAACGATCGGTCCCCATAGTCGAGTAATCGGATAGAGTAGGCACGCTGCCAGTGGAAAATCACAGGCCCATGCCAAGTTGCCACCAGAGGGCGCCCAGACCACCGTGGGGAAGAAAGGGTTAAGGTGATGCGAAATGGCGTGGGCCCACCAGGCCAGAAACCAGATGTACACCTGCGGATCCGGACCTTGACCGATATAGGCGGTCGCCGGATGAGCAAGCACGCCGCGGCCGAAAATCAGAACCGACAGCGCCAAGTAGGATAGAAAAGCAGCGATCGCCTGACGATCGAAAAGCTGCCCGCAGGATCTCGAGGCAAGCGTTCGATATGCCGAATGATCTTCACCCTCAGGCTGGGTTCGCTCCTGCCCGCCCATCCTCCCCCCTTAGTCATCAAACAGGCCGCGCCGTCATCTCCCGGCTTGACGAAGGTGCCGGCTCGGAATCGGCAGCCCAGCCTAGTCTCGCGAACGCGGCGGCGCGGTCCATGCTGGCGCGGTCGAAGGTTAGTACCAGGACAGCCGGGGTTTCGCGGGTCGCGGGCCCGGGCGGCGTCGCAACTGACGATAGCGGCGCCGGGTACGGAAAATAGATTCGAGTTGCATAGGTGTCATAGCGCCGCATAATTGGCCGAAGCGCATCGTACCAGCCCTCGACGCCCACCGCTATACCATCAGCTCCAGCGGCTCGCAGGACCACTCCCGAATGAAAAGCAGGATTGGAGTCGCCGGAGCTCAGGAACGTTCCGCCGAACCATCCTTGCGGCAGCAGGCCAAGTTGCTGCGCATGCTCGGGGCTCAGCAACGTGAGGTCGCCACCCCCTTCAAGGTAGCGTTGAGCCGCGAGCAGCAGCGCCTCGAAACGTGCCTGCTCGGCCCGCTGTTCCATCGCGAGCGCGGTTAGCTTGCGATAGGACGCGAGCGTTTGCGGCGTCAGTCGATAGAGCGTGACGCCTCCGACCTCGATTGCCGGTACACCCAGCGAGCCGAGCATCGCAGAAGTCGCGTCGCGCTCGGGCGCGAGCGTTGGCGCCCGCAGCCAGGTGGCGGCGGTGGGGCGGCCGTCGATCGAACCGACGCGGTATTGGCGACGCGGGCCGACGATCACCGCCTCGACGCCGTGATTAGCCAGATACGCTTTCAGTTGCTCGCCGGCCGCGGGCACACCTGTTAGCTGGTAAAGCCCCGCGACGATCGGCCATCGGCTATGCTCCTCGGGAACCGGAGGCGCGAAAGTCACGTAGCCTTCCGCCATCCGGAAATACATGTCGGTCGTCGCCTGCCATAGCATCGCCTCGCCGAGTATTCCGTAGGGCAGGACGACCACGGTCTCGCCCGGCGTGAGGTATTGCTTATAGAGGCCGGTGCTGAAGAAAGCCGGGATCGCGGCCGGCGTTACCCAGTAGGTTGCGGAAAGATTGGGGAGCATGAAGGGCACGATCGCCAGACCGAGCGTCCAGCGCCGCGCGCTACGTCCGCTTTCTCCACCAAGCCATATCGCGAGCATTACGGCCAGCGTCAGATAGGCGTACATCATGAAGCGAGCGGGTAGCGCCTTGTTCAGCAGCGGCAAGTGGCCGAGTACGGAGCCCGGCAGCCCGATCGCGATCCGTCCGACCAATTCGAGCCGCGGACCCATCGCGAGCACGCAGATCACTATGAGCATGTGGATGAGAAATCTGCCGCCCGGCGTGTTCCAGCGCTCGCGCGCGAACAGGATCACGATCGCGAGCAGCGGCATTCCGAGGTAAGCGCCGGTCTCGGCCATCTCGGCGCGGAACTGATGCGCAATCGGTGCGAAGAGTGGCAAGCGGCCAAGCTGGTTGACGGTGGTCGGGACGACGAAGCTGGCGAGGTCGATCGCAAAATGCCACGGCGAAAAAATCTCTCCCGAATGAGTCGGGAAAGCGAACATATAGTAGAGGTACGGCGCGACGATAACCGCCGCGACGGCGTAAGCCGCAGCGATCGGCGTGGCGGCCGCGAGCAGGCGACGGCGCTCTAGCGATGCCATCGCGGGCATCGCTAGCGCAACTGCGATCGCGCCAAACAGGGTCGCGCTGGCGACGATCTCGGCGAACAGCAAAAACTGCGCGGCGATGAGAATCCCCAGCGCCGCGACGAAGCCCGCCGAACTGAGGCTATCGTCGAAGCGCCGCAGCGTCACATACACGGCGAGCGGTACCGGCCATACCAGGATCAGATCCATGTTGCCGAGCATCCGGCTCAGCACATACGGGGAGAAGGCGAAGAGCATCCCGCCGAACATCGCCGGCCACCATTGGCGCACCACGTAGCGGCAAAGCACGAACGCGCTCCATCCCGCGGTCGCCGGCGCCAGAAGACAGAGCAGATTGTACGAGACGATGGGCCCGAAGCCGCGCGTGATTGGATAGACCAGCCACGCCGCGAGCGGCATGTTGGCGGTCCAGGCGAGATTGACGCCGGAGGGAGTCCAAATAACGCTGGTGAGGAACGGGTTGAGCCCGTGCGAGATCGCATGCGCCCACCAGGCCATGAACCAGATATAGAGTTGCGGATCAGGGCCGCGCCCGACATACACGTTCGCCGGATGGCCGATCACGGCGCGTCCGAAAATCAGCACCGACAACGCAAGATAGAGCAGAAATGCGCCCGCGGTCTGACGGTCAAAGAGGCGGGGGACGGGTGTTATATCGGGCATTTGCTCGCCGGGAATTTCCGAGCGACCAGAGTTCGATAGTAACAACCCGCGACTGTCGCCGATACTCAGCGCCATACGTATGCCAATAGGTATTTCGATCGGCGCGGAGAGATCGTGGCCGAACGATTCGTGTTAGTGGATAGGATGGACCGGCGTGGATTCCGTCGAGTGAGATTTGGAGCCGAAAACCAGCCGCGCCGGCTCTCTGAGCGCCATAGCGGCGGCGCGCTCGAGTCCCGAGCGATCGAACGACATATTAAATTGATAGTAATAAGTGCCTGGAGCGATCCGCGACGGAGTGGTTTCCCGCTGCCGGCGATGAGAAAACTGAACACGCCGCGCGTATCGGCCATAGCGATCGATCAGCGGACGCAATCCCTCCTGCGTGCCCATCAAACCTACCGTGATTAGTCCATCGGATTCCGTTCGCATATACAGTCGATAGTCACTGCCCCGCGAGGGTAAGGTTAGCCACGCCGCGGGCAGATGCCCCATCCTCGCGGCGCTGGAGGGTGAAAGTCCGGCGGGGTCGGCGCCCGAAGCGAGGTAGGCTTGCGCGGCGATCAGTAGAGCCTCGAAGCGTTGCGCATCGGCAAGCGCCTCCATCCGGATCCAGTCGAGTCCGCGATAAGGAGCGAGGGTCGCGGACGACACGCGGTAGAGGGTGACTCCGCCCGCGGTTACGATCGGACTTCCGAGGGTCGCGATGATCGGATCGATGGATGGAAAATCCGCCGGCATGGCAACATCGCCCTTGATCGCGGCCGTCACGTCATGATTTGCGGCGAAGGCTTTCCACTGATCGGCCGGTTCTGGAATGGTAGCGAGCTGATTTGCGGAACGCACGATCGGCCAGCGAAGAAAGGAGACGGGACTCAGCGCCGGATACCCGCCCGCAATGCGAAAATACATCCCGCTCAGCGCCTGCCACATCATCGAGGCGTCGGCCTCGCCGCGAGCATAGGGCAGCGTCGCGACGATCTCGCCCGGCGCGATATAGCGCCGATACGCCCCGCTGGTAAAAAAAGCGGGCGCGGGCGCGACCATGTCCGGCTGGGCCCACGTATGCGCCGACGGATTGGGGAAGAGCGAGACGAACATCAGAGCGCCGGCGATCGCGCATGTCAGCCGGCCTCGAAATGGTGCCGCCAGCCATATCGCCGCGATCACCGCGAGGATTAGGAACACATAAACCGTAAAGCGCAACGGCAGCGCCTGGTCCAAAAGCGGCGCGCGATGGAGCAGCGACCACGGGAGCTTGAAATAGCTCTGACCGCTAACGTGGAGCCGCGGCCCCATCGCGCCTATTACAGTGACTATCAACATTACGGCGAGCAGCCTCGCCGCGAACGTCCGCCGGCTCTCGAGCGTAAACCATATAGCGATCGCGAGCAGCGGCAATCCAATGTAGCCGCCTTGCTCGGAGAGACTGCTGGTGAAGGCGTCGGCGATGCGCCGAAATGGATCGATCGACGCTCCCAGGGCGACCATTCGGGTGGGCACGAGGAAGTTCAACAGGTCGGTCGAGTGCCAGCTCGGGGAGTAAATAGGTATCGTGCGAAAACCGGCGAGGAGGTAGTAAAGGAACGGGCTGACGAGTATCGCGGTGCCCAGGTAAGCGAAAAAAATCGGCGGCGCCAGCTCCGCGATGCGCTGGCGGAGATCGCGCTCGCCCATCGCCCACGCCGCCGCCAGCGCCAGCGCGCCGAAGACCGTCATCGTGGCGAGAATCTCCGTCGTGATCAGAAACTGCGCGGTCATCAGCGTTAACATCGCTAACGAGAAAGTTCGTGATCCAATACGCGCCTGTAGCCGCGCCAGCACCAGGGACACTGCGAGCGGGAGGAGAAACGCTGCCAGCAAATTCAGATGACCACCGAACATCTGCGCCAGCATGTAGGAGGAAAATCCAAAGATGTAGCCGCCGAGCAACGAAGGCCCGAAACGTTTGGTGAGGTCATAGCAGAGCAGAAAGGCAGTCGAGGCCGTGAGCGCCGGGAAAACCACGCAGAGCAGATTGAAGGCCGCAATCGGCCCCATCGTCGAGGTCAGTGGCAACGCAAGCAGGCTCAGCAGGGGAATAGAGGTCGACCAGGTCAAGTTGAAGCCCACCGGCGCGAAAATGAGCTTGGTGACGAACGGATTCAGGTGGTGCGCGATCGCATAGGGCCACCACACCAGGCACCAGATAAAGAACGCCTGATCGATTCCGCGTCCCAGGTAGATGGTGCTGAAGTGAGGCGCGGCCGCGCGACCGAAGAGCAAGATCGAGAAGGCCAGGTAGATAAGCAGCGCGGCGAGGCGTGGATGCCTCGCGGGGACGCGCCGCCAGGCCCGCTTACTCTCCGCTGTGTCTGGCGATCTCAATCTCAGGCGCTGCTAAACGGTCCGAGTTTAACATCCCAGCCATAATGTTCGGGCTTCATCGCCGGCCAAAAGAGCGCCAGACCCGCGACTTGGTGCCGGATGAAAAATCCTTGCCGGTTCCGGTATAACAAAGCCGCCCGTGAGTTTCTCTGTCAAGAAAGTGATTGAGGACGCTGCGCACTCGGCGCGGCTGTTTTCGATGGCCCTGCTGGCTGTCGCCGTGATTCTTGGCGCGCACTACCGTTTCCATCGGATCAACCGTTGGGATTTGAGCGGCGACGAAGGTACTGCGTGGGCGGGTGCTACCGCGCCGACCTTAGCGGCGGTGATAGTCGCGGAGCCGCGGATCGAGAATGGCGGCAAGCTTCCGCCTTACGATCTCCTGCTGCACGGATGGATCGGCGTCTTCGGGGACAGCGTGGCCTCGATGCGACGGCTGTCGGCGGTGATCGGAACGGTGGTGATCGTGCTGGTCTTTGTCGCCGTGCGCGAGGTGTTTCGTTCGTTGGGCGACGAATCAGCCGGTTCAACTGGCGAACTGGCGGGCGCGTTCGCGGCGCTAATCTATGCCACGAATCTCATGATGGTCGTGTCAGACCGCACCGCGCGCGAATTTCCACTACTACTCGCGAGTGAACTGCTGCAAATCATTTTTTTCGTGCGCGCGCAGCGCCGGGGTACATTAGCGGACTATATCGGCACCGCGATTCTAACCGCGGCGATGATCGCCATCAATTATAGTTCCAGTTTCCTGCTGTGCGCCGAAGCCCTATGGCTCGGTTGCCTGCTGGCGGCTCGATGGACCGGCGCGCGAGCCGGTCGGCTGGAAATTGTGCGCCCCGGGGTTGCGGTGACAGCCGGGGTCGCATTGCTCGCTCCATTGTTGCCTATGGTGTTCTCCGATTCAGCGCTAGCCGTGCGGATGGGGGCGGTCAACTGGATAAAAGTACAGCCAATCTCGTGGCCATTCACGACGTTGTGCGACTCGGCTAACAGCCCCGCGTTATTCTGGGTCTTCGCAGTTCTGGGAATCTTCGGGATTTGGCGGCATTGGCGGTCGGCGCGCTTCGCTTCGTTTTTTTGTGCGGTTTGGATGGCCGGGCCGCTGCTGGCGGCATTCGCCGTCACTTACCTCATTCGACCGATGGAATTTCCGCGCTATGTGCTGATCGCCTTCCTTGGAATGTTCGCACTGGCGGGGCAGGGGGCGGCGGCTTTGCGGAGCGCCGCCTTGCGCATCGCGCTGGTCCTGCTGATCGTCGGTCTTTCGGCCCCGGCGATACACTACTGGCTGAGGAACTATCATGAGCTCGGCTGGCGCGAAGCGACGTCGCTTGCATCGCGGGAAACCGCACGAGGCGATCGGATCGCGGTTTACAATCGCTACAAAGTGAACGTGGTGCGTTACTACCTCGCGTCCGATCGCCGTGCCGACGTGGTGAGTATGGGCGACCAGTGTGGAAGCGCGCGCGTGCTGATCATTGGTGGATTTGGAGGCGCTACAGCCGCAGATCTGGCGACCGCACAGAAGTGTTACCCGCGGCTCCTCGCGCGAGTGCACGCCGTGGAGGTGCGGACGCGCTAACTATTGGCGTGATCATTCCGACGCCTCGAACACCGCGCGCCAAAAAAAGCGCGGACAGAGAAGCGGGCGAGAGCGGTGCTCCAGGGAGGCGGCTACGACCGGTTAGCGCTCGAGCGCGGCAGCATGCAGGTGGCTCAACGGCGCAAGCGCCTCAGCCGCTTCGAGCAGGCATCGCTCGGTTGTCGGCCAGTCGATACACGGGTCGGTCACCGAGACGCCGTACTTGAGTTGGGAGCGGTCGGCCACGAGGGGTTGGTTGCCGGGATTGATAAAGCTCTCGAGCATCACGCCCATGATTGCGCGGCTGCCCGAGCGAACCTGCTCGCAGAGCGCGGCGAAAACTTCGGGCTGTTTGCGATAGTCCTTGCTGGTCTGCGCGTGCGAGCAGTCGACCATCACGCGCGGCTCCAGCCCCGCGGCGCGCAGGATGCGGCAGCATTCGTCGATGCTCGCCGCGTCGTAGTTGGGCGTGCGCCCGCCGCGCAGCACCACGTGGGTGTCGGGATTGCCGGCGGTGCGCACAATCGCCGTCATGCCGTCCTGCGTGATGCCGATAAAGGAGTGCGGGCGGCGTGCCGACTCGATCGCGTTGACCGCGACCTGCAGATTGCCCTCGGTGCTGTTCTTGAAGCCGACCGGCATCGAAAGTCCGCTCGCCATCTCGCGATGGGTCTGCGATTCGGTGGTGCGGGCGCCGATTGCCGTCCAGGAGACCAGGTCGGCGATATACTGGGGAGTGATCGGGTCTAGCATCTCAGTCCCGGCCGGCAGCCCGAGCGCGTTGATGTCGAGCAGCAGGCGGCGCGCGCGGAAGAGCCCCTCGCGCATGTCGCACGAATCGTCCATGTGTGGGTCGTTGATCATGCCCTTCCAGCCGACCGTGGTGCGCGGTTTTTCGAAGTACACGCGCATCACGATGAACAGCCGGTCCTCAAGCCGCGCGCGCAGCGCGGCCAGCCGCTCGGCGTAATCCAGTGCGGCAGCCGGGTCATGGATCGAGCAGGGCCCCACGATGCACATCAGGCGCGAGTCCTCGCCGCGGATGATTCGCCGGACGGTCTGGCGCGCCTCGACCACGGTGAGGGCGATACGGTCATCGATGGCGAGCCGCTCCTTGAGCAGGCGTGGCGCCACCAGGGTCTCGGTGGTGATAACGTGCAGGTCTTGTATTTTTTGCATCAGACGACTGTATATCTTTAGCGGAAAGAGCATCTGATAATAAAGGCGCTCTGGCGCGAGGATAATGCAGCAGGTCAAGGACGCGTCTGTCGACGTAGAGGCGGCGCAAGCTCATCGGTCGCAGGCCATCGAACCCATGCCGCCGCGCAAACGCGATGCAGCAGCGTGGTGGCGTGCGCTCTCGGGCATGGCGATGTCGCTCGCGCTGGGTTGCGTCATCGTCATGCTGGAGTTCACCAGCCAGGCGGCCCATCGCGCCGCCCGGATGCATCGGCACGCCGAGGCGCTGCACTCAAGGCTCTCGCGACTGGAAGCCGAGATCACGGACGAGCGCGCGCGGATCGCTACGACGCACCGC
>CAVQVD010000008.1:182500-250683 GCA_963717045.1 uncultured delta proteobacterium
CTCGTCAGCTCGCAAGGGCGAAGCGGGGAACCGAAGCCCCGGTAAACGGCGGCCGTAACTATAACGGTCCTAAGGTAGCGAAATTCCTTGTCGGGTAAGTTCCGACCTGCACGAATGGCGTAACGACTTCCCAACTGTCTCGACCACGGACTCAGCGAAACTGCACTCTCGGTGAAGATACCGGGTACCCGCGGCAGGACGGAAAGACCCTGTGCACCTTTACTATAGCTTTGCAGTGAACTTAGGGGTTGCTTGTGTAGGATAGGTGGGAGGCTATGAAACCGGGGCGCTAGCTCCGGTGGAGCCAACCTTGAAATACCACCCTTGTAGCTCTTGGGTTCTAACCAACACTCTTACCGGGTGTGGGACACTGCATGGTGGGTAGTTTGACTGGGGCGGTCGCCTCCCAAAATGTAACGGAGGCGCGCGAAGGTCCTCTCAGGCTGAGTGGAAACCAGCCGTTGAGTGTAATGGCATAAGAGGGCTTAACTGCGAGAGCGACGGCTCGAGCAGGTGCGAAAGCAGGTCATAGTGATCCGGTGGTCCCGTATGGAAGGGCCATCGCTAATCGGACAAAAGGTACGCCGGGGATAACAGGCTTATCTCCCCCAATAGTTCACATAGACGGGGAGGTTTGGCACCTCGATGTCGGCTCGTCACATCCTGGGGGTGGAGTAGCTCCCAAGGGTTCGGCTGTTCGCCGATTAAAGTGGCACGCGAGCTGGGTTCAGAACGTCGTGAGACAGTTCGGTCCCTATCCGCCGTGGGCGCAGGATACTTGAGGGGTGTTGTCCTTAGTACGAGAGGACCGGGACGAACGGACCGCTGGTGTATCGGTTGTGGCGCCAGCCGCATTGCCGGGTAGCCATGTCCGGACGGGATAACCGCTGAAAGCATATAAGCGGGAAGCCCACCCCAAGATTAGGTATCCCGACCGTAAGGTCCTAAAGGCCCCTTCTAGACAAGGAGGTTGATAGGCCGGAGGTGGAAGCGTCGCAAGACGTGGAGCTGACCGGTACTAATCGGCCGTGCGGCTTGACCGCCAATCTCAAACCCATTTAGGTGGGCTTGAGAGGCGACGATGGTTATCGCGATCGTCGCCGGGCCGTAGCCCGCATCGAAGACTGCCAGTCCGCTTGCTTGCTCTCTGGCTTGATGAAGCTGCTGCTCGTAGATCCCTACTTATTCAGTTAGTCGGAAATTTCGCCCGTCTGTAGAGTCAGACGGCAAATTTTCCGGTCGCCACAGCGAGGGTGTAACACCCGTTCCCATCCCGAACACGGCAGTTAAGCCCCTCAGCGCCGATGGTACTGTGCCCGATGGCGGCATGGGAGAGTAGGACGCGGCCGGGAAACTATCCCGCAGCGGAGCATCAAACCTGATGCTCCGCTTTTTCTTTCGGCGAAGGCTCGTGGCCTGCGCTAAACCGGATCCGCGGTGGCGCACACCTTCGCGGACCTTTACAAATCGCCGTGAGTTCCGCTTCGGCGCAGAGTTGATGGCGACGCTTCCGCTCCGCGGCCAAGCCAGGTCATCGCGCAGAATGCGCCGATCCAGGAGCCGCCCGCTGCGAAGATTACATAGCCTGGGTTGTGCGTGTAGCTGATTACCGCGAAGGCGGAGAGCAGATACCAGATGCTGCTCCAGGTCGCGGCTCCGAGGCGACGGCGTTGCGCTACGGCCGCGTTGAAAAGCACATACACTGCATCGGTCAGCGCGGTGGAGGCGAGCACGCCGGCGGCAATCAGAGGTTCCAGTCTCATCATGTTTTTACACCATATTTCGCAACAGATGTTCGCCATCGTATCGAGAGAACCGAAAAATCTGTCCCTTGTCGTTTGCGCATGACGGCGATACAGATCGTTTCGATCCCAACGCGGCGGGTCTATATCGAGGCCGCCGAATATTCCAAAATGATCGGAGGAACTAAACCAATGGCATCGTCATCCGCAAAGTCTCCCCTGGATTCGCCCCGCGAAAAAGTCCGCTCGACGGTTCCCAAGCTGATCGAGCTCACGGATAAAGTCGTCTTCGGCGACGTCTGGGAGCGGACCGAGCTCTCCAAGCGCGACCGCAGCCTCATAACCGTAGCGGCGCTGGTCGCCCTGTATCGACCGGAGCAGCTTCGAGTGCATATCGAGCGCGCGCTCGGCAACGGCGTCACCAAGACGGAGATCTCGGAAATTATCACCCATATGGCCTTCTACTCCGGGTGGCCGACGGCGATGACCGCCGCGTTCGTGGCGAAGGAAGTTTTCGAAAAACAGCAGTAGCATCTAACCGAGGAGTCATCGTCATGGCCTTGGACGCATCCCAGAAAGATAAACTTGCCGCGCTGCTCGCGCTGGAACACGTGGCCGTGCTGGTCACCCAGGGTGAAAAGTGGCCGACCGCCAATCTGCAGGCGTTCGCCGAGACGCCGGAATTCGATCTGGTGTTCATCATGGGCGCGAACGTGGATAAGTATCAGAACCTGCTCAAGCATCCCGAGGCCACCGTGCTGGTTGACAATCGTGACGTCGGCAAGGTGCCGACGTTCGAGATAGTGCGGGCGTGGATGCAAGGGATCGCGAGCGACGTGGCGCGCGGCAGCGCCGAGTGGGAATCGCTCAAGGCGATGTTCCTCAAGAAGAATCCGTTTGAAGAACCGTTCTTCAAAAACGACGGGCTAAGGATGATCAGCATCAGGCCGGTGCGAGTCTCCTACGCGAGCGGCCTGCGCGACACCTTCAAGGCCGAATTTTAAGGATACTCGGCCTCGGACTGGAGCGTCGCCCATGTCGAAGTGAGGGCGAGACTCACAGGCCCAGGCTCAGGTGGGCGTTCGGCGGCGAAAGCGTTCGATGACCGAGATGAGCTTTTCGCAATCGACCGGTTTGCGCAAAAGATGGTCGGCCTCGATCGGTTGTACCGTTTCACCCATCGCCGAGAGCACGACCACCGGAATATTTCTCAGCCTGGAAGCTTTATTCATCCGGACTTCTTCAATGCCAGGGTTAAAACGTCTTAACCATTCCAAGCTCATCGCTGGATCAGTGGCGGCCTATCTGTTGCTGCAGCTCGAAAATCTGATCTCCTAGCCTTCGAATGTAGCCCTGCTGTTGCTGGATCTGTTTCTGAAGCTCGAATTGCGGCTGCTCGGTTTCATAAGAAGGAGCGCCGGCGGGATTGGAAGAATCGCTCGCGGCCGCGATGGTGTCGTTGATTTGGCATTTCGCGAGCGGGACATCATTATTCACGCACTTCTGCAGGCTCGAGCGCTTCGCCAGCAGGTGCGCGATCTGGGTTTGCTGCGCCGCTAGTTGGCTCTTCAATTGCTCCTGCTGACGCTGCGTTTCCCGATGTTGCTCGACGGCCATGTAGGTACCGACCGTAGCCACGCCAGCCGCCGCTCCGCCCATCACGCCGGTCGTGCCGGCGCCAGGGATCAATCCGCCTGCCACTGCGCCGAGCATTCCGCCGGCCGCCACGGCCGCGGTGCGATCGAGGACGCCGGGCGCTTTGCGCATCGCGCATTCGACCGTGTGCCCTTGTTGCAGCTCGATCACTTCGCCCGTCACCGTCACCACCGTGCCGACGTCGTTCTGCTCGGTGCGTACGTTAATTACCGCGTCGGCTTCATCGGGGTACTTCTCGAGCGCGATCGTCCGCAGCCTGGTCGCCGTCCGCACGCCGTCGCCGTCCATCGCGGCGTCGGTGAAGGGCTCGGTGAAAGTCACGCTGCCTAGGTCGTGATAGCACTCGCTGGGCACATCCTGTGCGGAGACATAGATAAAGCGGTCGGGCGCGCGGGCGGATGCGGGCGGCGCCTGGGGCGTATGCTGAGCGGAGCAGCCGGGGATTACCAGCGCGATTACGAGGAACAACAACGAGCGCAGCGGAGGCACGGCGGATACTTGCAAGCTATCGCAACTCCATGAGGAAGTCTCGAACAGGACATTACTATCGCTAGCCGGTACACGGCGAGCCACGACGCTCGCCACGTGAATACGAATCAGCCCCACACACGGTGAGCGACGTCGGCGACCAGCGCCAGCTTATGCATCTGCATCGCGGGGTCGATCGGATTGCCCTTGATTCCGGAAGCGAAGCCGCACTGCGTCGAGAGCGCGAGCTGATCGCGCGGGAAATACTGCGCCGCGTCGTCGATACGGCGGTTGAGTTCGTCGGCCGATTCGAGCAGATTGCGCTTGGTGGTCACCAGGCCGAGCACGACGCGCTTGTCGCGCGGCACGTCGGCCAGCGGCGCGAAAGAGCCCGAGCGTGCGTCGTCGTACTCGAGCAGGAATTCGTCGTAACCGCGCGCGCGCTGAAAGACCTCGCGCGAGATCGAATCGTAGCCGCCGCGAGCCAGCCAGCGGCCGTCATTATTGCCGCGGCACAGATGCAGTCCGAAGGTCACGTCGGGATGGCCGGCGAGCGAGTCGAGAATTTCCACACCTTCGGCGAGCATCCGCTTGGGATCGATGCCGCGTTCCTCGAAGACCGTACGCCGCACCTCTGGGTCCACCAGGTTGGCCAGTTCGGGAGCGTCGATCTGGATGTAATCGCATCCAAGACGCGCCAACTCGGCGATTTCTTCGCGGATAACAATCGCGCAATCGGCGAACATATCGAACGGGTCGCGATAGGCGGCAGTCGATTCGTCCGGCGACCAGAACATCTTCAACATCATCGGGCTCGGCAGCGTCATCTTGATCGGCCGTCGTGCGCGGGCGCGTGCGTAAACGAATTCCTCGGTCGCTAGCGAACGGCGCCGCCGGACCTTGCCGGTGACCGCGAGCCCGAGCGAGAGGTTGACCACGCGGTCGTCGTCTTCATGCCAGGGCTGGGTGACGGCCGAACTGCGCGAGAGGCCCTCGGTGCACTCCAGCAGCGAGCCGAGAAAGCTCATGCGCCGCTGTTCGCCGTCGTTGATGATATCGAGGCCGACCGCCTCCTGCAGGGCGAGCGCTTCGTCCACGGCGCGATCCTCAATCCTCTTGTAGCGGGCCGCAGAAATCTCAGCCGCGCGCAGCGCGCGCCGCGCCTCGCGCAGATATTCGGGGCGGAGCAGGGAGCCGATCGGCTGGGAGCGATAGAAGCGTCCGCTCATCTGTGACCTCCGTGGCGAAAAAGCTCGGCGCGGGAGCACGCGCTCCTTAGCAGCGCTTTATATATCGGATGGACGGCGGGCACCAACTCGCGGCGATCGGTGGCAAGCGACTCGCGAGACGGGACTAAAAAGAGGCGGCCCGGCGGGGCCGCCCCTTGCGATGTCACGTTCGGCTGTGCAGGCGCTAATGTTTGGTTTCGATCCGCTTGCCGTAGGTCACTTCACCCTTGTCGACTCGCAGACTAAAGCCGCACTCGGGATTAGTGCAGACCCAGGCTTTGAAAATGACCGAAGCGCCTTCCTGACCGTAATCCGAAAGTGGGATCAGAGTGCCATTGTTACACTTCTGGCACTTCGGCAACTCCATCACACCACACCTCCTAAATGCGGCCGGCCAACTCCGGCCCGAGTCCAGAAACTATCCGACCCAAGAGCCTAATTCAACTTGGCCTTTGGCATGGCAGGGCGCTCGATCTTAGGCCGTGATTATCGACGTTCTGGCAGGCCTATCCCGCGCCAAGCAGCGCTCGGCGATCATGCCACGGAGTCGCGAAGGAAATCCGCGGCGCCGCACCGCCGTGGTAGTATCCGCTTGCCATGGATGTTGCGCAGCCGGCGTTTCTCATCCGCGAGGCCCGTGCCACCGACCATCGCCGCCTGGTGCGGCTGGCGCGCGAGCTCGATTCGATCAACCTCCCTACGGATTCCACGGAAATGGCCGAGATGCTCGCCCGCTCGGCGAATTCGTTTCGCGGACGAGTCTCCAGCCATGCTCGGGCGGTCTACATCTTCTGCGCCGAAGAGACTGCGACGCGAGAGATTGCCGGCGCCTCGATGATCATCGGGCAGCACGGCACGCCGCAAAGTCCGCACTATTACCTCGAAATCGACAGCGACGAGCGGTACTCCGCGCGGCTGCGCAAGATGTTTCGGCATACGTACCTGCGGCTGCGACATTCGATGGACGGACCGACCGAGACCGGCGGACTTATCGTTACCAAGGCGATGCGCCATCGCCCGGAGCGCATCGGCAAGCAACTCTCGTGGGTACGCTTTGCTTATATTGGACGCCATCTCAAGCGCTTCCAGGACAGCGTGATCGCCGAAATGCTGCCGCCGACTCTCGGCGATCGCGGCAACATTTTCTGGGATCACTACGGGCGCCGCGTGACCGGGCTGTCGTTTCGCGACGCCGACCGGCTATCCATGCGCGACAAGGAGTTCATCCCCGCCCTGTTTCCCGACGCGCCGCTCTACACCTTTTTGTTGCCGGACGAGGTACGGGCGGCTATTGGAGCGGTGCGGGAGGAGAGCCGCGGCGCAGTCAGGCTCCTGGAGCAGGCGGGAATGAAGTTTCTCAACCATATCGATCCCTTCGACGGCGGTCCGTACTACGGCGCCCCCACCACCGAACTGATTCCGGTCCGGCAGCGGCGCACGCTTAAATTGCGGGCGGGCGAGCCGCCCGCCGAGCACGCGCGGCTATACATGGTCGCCCATGAAAATTCGCGCCGGGGCTTTCGCGCGGTACAGGCGAGCGCGCTGGAAGAAGAGGAAGGACGCCTGCTAGCGCCGGCGAGCGCGATCGAGGCGTTGGGCCTTCGCGAGGGCGCGTCGGTCGATGCCGTGCCGCTGCCCTAGCTTCAGCTTCTTACTACATTTCGAGCAACGCGCGGTAGAAATTCACCGCCCCTTCGATGTCGGAAAGAAAGTTGTACTCGTTGGGGGCGTGGATTACGCCGGTCGATGGCCCCGGTCCGATCACTATCGGTTCGAGTCCCGCCGCGGCGTAAATTCCCGCCTCCGTGCATCCCGACTTCACACCCGAGTTAAGCGCCAGTCCCGCGCGTGCCAGCGCGCCCATCGCAATCTCGACCGTCCCGCTCGCCGCCGCGGCGCGGAAGCCCGGATTGGCGCGCTTTTCGCGCACTGCCACCGACACGCCCGCAGCACTCCGCGAAATCTCTTCGGCCACCCGACCGACTCCCATGCGAACTTCTTGCAGCGCCAGCCCGGGCGGCGGTCGCAACTCGAACTCCATCGTCACCTCACCGGATGCGGATCGGATCACGCCGGGATTGCAGGTCATCGTTGGCGCCGCGTAATCGGGCTCGAAGCTTCCACCGCCGTCGGCATATTTTTTTAAGGCGCCGATGAATCGGATCGTCGTAGTAACCACCTCGGGCGGAATGATGTCCGCGATTTTTCCCACGTAGTCGGTCGCCTCTATCGCGCCGCCGATCAGAGGATCGAGCGTGGCGTCGGTTGCAATCACGGCCTCGCATCGCGCCGGAACCACATTGACCGCAGTGCCACCCGAGATCGCTGCCAGGTTGAGTTTGAGATTGATCGCTAGCGCTTCGAGTGCGACTTCAATCGCGTTGGTGCCCAGCGCCGGTGTGCTGGAATGGGCGGCCTTGCCGCCGAACGTCAGCCGCCGCGCCTGCATCGGTTCCTCCACCCGTAGCGGCGTGAAAGCCAGTTTCAGCTCGAAAACCATCAGGCCCTTGTGCGCGGTGACGACCTGCAGACGCGATGGCTCGCCCACGAAAGCCATCGCACCCGCCGGCAGTAGCGCGGCCTCGACGATTTCTTTCGCCCCGGTAAGGCCATGTTCCTCGCCAAAACTGCCGACCAGGTAAACGTCGCGCCGCGGCGTGCCCACCGCCATCAGTGCGAAGACTTTGGCGGCAAAGTCGAGCTTGGTATCGGCCGTGCCCAGTCCGTAAATTTGGTCGCCGTCGATGCGTGCGAGGAACGGGTCGCCGCCGCATGCGGTCCAAAGCTCCGGCGCGCCTGGCGGCACAGTGTCGAGATGGGTGTTGAGCACGATCGACTTCAGCGACGAGTCGCGGCCTCGGATTGTCGCGAGAAGGGTAACCTGCTCGCTGCCCTCGTGAGACGAGGGAATGAGGCGCGCGGCGATTCCGGCAGGCGCAAGCATCTCGGAGGCGCACAATCCGGCGATTTGCCGAGTGCCCTCTGTCGTGACGCTGCGGCATGCGATTAGCCGCCGGCACCATTCAAGCAGCGCTGTGTCCATCGCTCTCAATGCTACCATCGCGCGCGTCGCGCTCGCCACGGCCGGAGCGCTCCGTCGCCGCCGGCTTGACGGCATGGTGGATTGCAACCGTCCCGAAGCCAGTCAGACGATAGCCGACTTCTCCTAGTCCGGCCGCGCGCATGATCACAGCCATCGTGTCGGCGTCGGGATGCGGGCGCAGCGACTGGCCGAGCCATCGGTAGGCGAAGTAGTGGCCGCTAACCGCCCCGCCCAACAGCGGCACAATGCGACCGATATAGAAGCCGAACAGGCCGTGCAGCGGGCCACGCGGTGGCGTGAGATCGAGGCAGGCAAGCCGGCCGCCCGGCTTGAGCACGCGGGCGAGTTCGCCGAACGCCGCGGGCAAGTCGGTTACGTTGCGCAACATGAAGCCGTTGACGATGCAATCGAAGGTATCGTCGCGAAACGGCAGGCGCGTGGTGTCGCCCGCGGCGAAAGTTATCTTGTCGGCAATCCCTGCCCGCACCGTCTTGACGACCGCCGCGCTTAGCATGTCGGCGCAGAAGTCCGCGCCGACCACGCGGCGCGCTCCCTGGCGCGCGAGCTCGAGCGCGAGGTCGCCGGTGCCGGTTGCGATGTCGAGCGCGAAAGCGCCGGAAGGCCGGGTTATCGCGGCCGTCTCGCGGCGCCATCGGCGGTCGAGTCCCATCGTCATCAGGCGGTTGACGAGGTCGTAACGTGGGACGATGCGCGCAAACATCGCGCGCACGAAAGCGGCCTTGCCGTCGGCGCCGGCGGTAAGGCCGCGCTGTGCGGCGGAGCGATCGTTGAGAATTGGCGCGGGCGAATTGTTCACTGTTAGGGCACGTCGGCGTTGGGGGACCTGCGCCGCATAGCGGCGCAGGTCCCCGGCGCCGACGCTCTGGCAGAGAAAGTAGGCAATTGCAGCTCCGCACTCAACCCGTGATGCGCGGGCTGGCCGCGACCGGGGTTCCCGCGACGGCTCACGCCGTTGCGGGGACTCCCGTCGCGGCGCGGCTGAATGCGGGAAGCGGTTCGTAGCGCGGCGCGTGAGCCGGCTGCGCTCAGTGCGGGACGCCGTTGACCCGCGTCTGCGCGGGTCCCGGCGCGGTGCCTCCGGAGGTTGCGCCGGGCGCGGTCTGCGCGAGCTTGGCGGCGCCGGCGGCGACCAGGGCGAGAGTTTCATCGATCGCGGCAAGCAGGGTCACCTTGCGCACGGGCTTGGCGATGTGCGTATTGCAGCCCACCTCGAAAGCGCGCCGGATATCGTTGTCGAGAGTCGAGGCGGTCAAGGCCAGGATCGGCGTCGGAGGCCGCCGATGCTCCGTCTCCCAGGCGCGGATCGTACGCACCGCCGTATATCCGTCCATCACCGGCATCTGGATGTCCATCAGGACCAGGTCGTAGCGGCCAGAGATGAATTTCTCGACCGCGATCTTGCCGTTTTCTGCCGTTTCGACCTGGTAGGGAAGGCGCTTAAAGTATGCCGCGATCAGCAGCCGATTGTCGGGCGAATCCTCGGCGAGCAGGATACGCAATGGCTGTGTGGTGGTGGGGAGATCGGCTGGCGCGGGTGCGGAGGTCGGCGCCGCGGGCAACGTCGCGGTATTAGTGGCGGGCTCGCGGCGTCGTGGTCCGGGTGCACGTCCATGCTTGAGGTTAAGCGCGGCGCGCGAAATGACCTCGAGCAGATCCGCGCGGCGCACTGGCTTGAGTAAATGGCTCTGGAAGCCCAAGCGGCGCACGCGCGCGAGTTTTGAGTTCAGATCGTCGGTGGTCAGCATCGGGATAATCATCGCTGCGCCGCAGGCGCATCCGTCTTTTGCCAGACGCTCGACCTGTTCGATTCCCGGCATCTGGCAATCGCCGAACACAAGGTCGAACGGTCGCCCGAAGCGAAGCGCTTCGCCCAGGGCCGCGATTGTCTCCTCAACCGTGGACGCCTCGGCGACCGTTGCGCCGCATTCTCCGAGCGTTTCTACGAAGATGCGCCGGTTGGTGGCGTTGCGATCGGCGACCAGGGCGCTCAGGCCGCGGAGGTCGTGGGTCGGAATGGCGTCGCTCACTGTGTTGGAGACCTCCAGCGGTGTGGTGAAATGAAATGTGCTGCCCTTGCCCGGCTCGCTTTCGACCGCGACCCGCCCGCCCATCAGTTCCACTAGCCGCACGGCGAGCGCCAGGCCGAGCCCGCTGCCCCCATACTTGCGAGTATTGGAGGAGTCGGCCTGCGTGAAGTTGGAGAAGATCGTGCCGAGCTCGGCGGGCTTGATTCCAATGCCGGTGTCCGCGACCGAGAAACGCACGACGCCGGCCTCGCCGCCGCTTTCGCCTGTGACGGTCAATTCGACCGCGCCGAGTTCGGTGAATTTGATCGCGTTGCCGAGCAGATTTATCAACACCTGGCGGAGCCTGAGCGGATCGCCCCATCGCCGCGTCGCTGTGCCGGGCGCAATCCGCGCTATCAGCTCCAGTCCCTTGCCATGCGCTCGCACGGCGAGCGTCTCGAGAGTCTTTTCGACCAGGTCGCCGAGCTCGAATTCGGTATGCTCGAGCCGGAGGCGGCCGCTCTCAATCTTGGCCAAGTCGAGAATGTCGTCGAGCAGGATGAGCAGCGCGCCGCCGTTGAAACGCATGACCTCGAGGTAGCGCAGCTGATCGCGGTCCAGCCTGGTTTCCGACAGCACTTCGGCCATGCCGAGCACGGCATTCATTGGCGTGCGGATCTCGTGCGACATGATGGAGAGAAACTCAGACTTGGCGCGCAGCGCGCTGAGCGCCTGCTCGCGCGCGGCCACCAGGTCGTTCTGCGTATGCTTCAGGGTGGCGATGTCGCGCGCCATCACGATGGCGCACAACTCGCCGTCAAGCTCGACGGTCGAGCCCGAAAGCAGAAACGGTGCGAGCGCGCCGTGGCGATTGAGCACCTGGGCTTCCATGTTGCGCAGGATGCCATTGTCTTTCAGCTCGCGAACGAAGCGGCGGCGCTGCTCTTCATTTCTCCACAACGGTAGTTTGCCGTGGCGCGCGCTGAGCGCTTCTTCGCGGCTATATCCAGTGACTCGGCTGAACTCGCTGTTGACCTCGAGAGTTCGATCGTCGACCAGGCTGAAGATCGCAATCGCATCGCTGGTCGACTCGAAAATTTTGCGCAGCTTGGCCTCGCCCACTGCAGTTCGCCGTTCGCTCTGCGTCAGCGCCTCGTAGCGCGTGCTCAGGCGACTTCGATAGAGCCCGGTGAGATGCGCCGCCAACTGAGCGATCATGACGGCGCTCAGCATTCCCAGCCAGCGGAAGTAAAGGTATGGATCGTGCGCCGGTATCAACGCTTCGTCGGCAGCAAAGGCCGCCACCGCAAAGACGTTCAACGCCGCCTGCCAACGTTCGCTCCATGGAACAAGACAACCGGTGCCGGTCGCAAAGAGCAACGCCACGATGAACAAAGGGACGTCCTCATGGCGGAGGACGTTGATCGCGGCAGTGCCACCGATTACCCCCCAGGACATCGCCAGCATGGTTCCTCGCCAATGGCGCGCCGAGCGGGCATTGAAGCTCGAAACGAATGCAATGACGGGGATGCCGATGTTGAGTAGATGTATGCGTCCAGTTCCGGGGTTGAGGCCGGAGGAGTTCAGCTCGTTGAGGAGGTACGCGGACTGAAAGACGACGATTATTGCCGCACTGACTGGAAGCATCCGAGCGCCCCAATACTCGTTGCCGGTCGCCGAGAGTTCCTTTAGCTGCGCGGGAGAGGCCGCCGCCTCAGCCGGTTCGTGCGGAGTCGAGGCGGCACGCGCATGCGGCCAGTGGATTCCTGAAACAAGTCCCATACGACGCGCCACATCGGGCGCTGCCTAAGGACAGCAAGAGCGATGCCCGAAAGACGCGCCTGATGAAGGATGAAGTAGCCGTTCAGAGGCGAATGGAACGCTGGCAAATGAGACAAGGAGTGTCACCAAAGTGACACTGCGCTAAAAGTCGAACACCCGTCCGTTGGCGAGTCAGCGCTCAGGGCGCGAGCACCAGTTCCTCGCGCGCCGCGTAGCCGTCGATTTCCAGCTCCAGCCCGAGCACCGGCGGCCTCGCATAGTGCCATCGGATGCCACGATATGCGGCCGTTCCGAGGGCCGGCAGAAGCTCGGTCGCGAACAGCGGGTGCAGGTCATGAACGGTGTAGAGGTTCACCGCCGAAGCCTCGCTCCAGTTAAGATTCATCTCGCGCAAAAGCCCGCCGAGCGCTTCCATGATGCAGGCGTTCTTGCGCCGCAGTCCCTCGAGCGAGACGTCACCGGCCGCAACGACTTCTCTTTTCCCGCCCTCGCGCGAGGCCACCTCGGGCACGCCCGCGAGCACAAAGGCTGGTCGCGCCGCGCCCACGGCCGGAACCGTGTAGTAGAAGCCATAGAGCGATGGCTCCGCGAGCGGGATCGTGGCCGGCGCGACATTAGTGCGCGCGACCGGGTTGAGCCCGTCGACTATGAGATCCCACGCCGTGAGGCGCTCGATATATGGGCGATTAAACTCATCGAAGCCGGCGGGCGTGAGTGCCGCGGGAATTCGCAGCTCGATACCGCACAATGCATTTAACGGACGGCTCACTTGGCGCATGTGGCGCTCGATGAGCCCATAGCCGTCGGCCAATCTGGCCAACGGTTTGAAGCTCGCGTGAACGATATCGAATCCGGGGTTGGCGAGCGCGCCTGACGAAAACGGCGCGCCATAGCCGCGGACGAATTTGAAATTTCCTTTGGCGTTGTCGAGCAGCATCAAGCGCTCCTTCTCTCCTGTGACGCGTCAAGCGGCACGCTCTCTCTCATAGCGATGCGGCAGTGGCCCATGGCCGCTAGCGGTGATGCGCCAATTGGCTCACGAACGCGGCGCGGACACATTCTTGCGGCGGACGCTTCGTAGCGAAAACGTAGTCGGATCACTATATCTACGATATTTACTGGCACCGTCCAGCACTAATTGCGAAATCGGCGTCTGGCGCGAAATCGGCGTCCGGCGCGAAATTGGCGTCTGGAAAGACAGGGCCTGACTGCGCTACATAATATAAAGGCCCTCGCGGAACGTGACGGCACGGTGGCCGTACCCGGACCACGACCGCGCCCAACATTCACATTAGGAGAACGCCATGCACGTAGGCTATGGAGCAGCTTTTCAAAATCCCAACAACGCGCTTTCCGACGCCGAGGTTTACCGCAACGAATTGCGGCTTGCCGAGATGGCCGAGCCACTCGGATTCGACTCAGTGTGGTCGGTCGAGCATCACTTCGACGATTACACTATGTGCCCCGACGTGCTGCAGTTCCTGTCGTACATGGCGGGCAAGACCAAGCATGTGAAGCTGGGATCGATGGTGGTCGTGCTGCCGTGGCACGATCCAATTCGGGTCGCTGAGCAGGCCTCGCTGCTCGATCATCTCTCCAACGGCCGCTTGATCCTCGGCCTGGGCCGGGGGCTTGCGCGAATCGAGTACGAGGGTTTCCGCCTCGATCAGAACGAGGGCCGCAATCTCTTCGTCGAGTATGCCGAACTGGTGCTCAACGCCCTGGAGAAGGGCTACATGGAAGGCGGCCGCCACACCAATCAGCCCCGGCGCGAGATCCGGCCCTTCCCGGCGCGTTCGTTCCGCGGCCGCAGCTATGCCGCGGCGGTCTCGCCCGAGTCGATGCCGATCATGGCGCGGCTCGGTGTCGGCGTGCTGGTGATTCCGCAGAAACCGTGGGACGCGGTCAAGAAGGACTTCGAGGTCTATCACAAGGTTTGGCGCGAGGTTAATGGGACCGAGCCGCCGCCGCCGCTCTCGGGCGGGTTCATCTTCGTCGACGAGGACCGCAGCCGCGCTCAAGAGCTGGGTATGAAGTACATCACTGACTACTACCACACGGCGATGAAGCACTACGAAATGACTTCGGAGAAATTCGGCCAGAACAAGAGCTACGAGTTCTACAGCGGAGTCAGCAAATACATCGCGCGTCACGGGATGGACAGCGCGGCCAAGGATTTTGCCGCGCTGATGCCCTTCGGAACGCCGGCCGAAGTGCTCGAGAAACTCAAGTTCATGCAGGAGACGATCGATAACAACGGTATCCTTGGCAACTTCAGCTACGCCGGGATGCCATTCGACGAGGCCGAGCGCAATATCAAGTGCTTCGCGAAACACGTGATGCCCGAGCTTAAGAAATGGAAAACCGCGCCGCTGCCGGAACCGGCCGAACTCAAGCTGCCGGTCGAGCCTGCGCGCGCCGCGTAGACTTCAGCGCGATTCATTTTCGATTGCGGAAAGGGGCGGTTCATCGAATCGCCCCTTTCTCTTTTCCCGCTGCATACCTGGTTTGGCATCCACTATGACAAAGTGCTACGGATGCTTTTAGATTACGCGATGCGTCGTTGTCGGCCATAGCAACCGAGCAACGCGACGGGGAGGATTCACGCGATATGCAAGATGGGCAAGATCCGCGAGCTTCGAAAACGATGCGGCGCGGGACGCGTTTCGGATCCCTCGAGCACTACGAGAAGGGCGGCGTCGAGGTCATCAATGATGATCCCCGCAACTACGCCTTCTCGAATATCTTCGAGGTAGCGTCGAAATCCGAGCCGTACGAAAAGGTCGCGGTCGGCAAAAACCTCAAGTACGTGCTCGAAGCCATAAGGGCCGAGGGAACTTCGCCCTGGTACACCGCCTCGCACGACGAGTCGGCAATCATCATGGACGGCGAGGTCGAGATTCGCCTCGTCAAACTTGATACGCCCGCAGTGGCCGAAGAGCACGAGGGGACCACGATGCTGGAGGGTACGCCCAAGGGCAAGCGGATGGGCCATATCGTGGCACGACGCGGGCATATGGCGCTGCTGCCCAAGGGCGCGGCATATCAATTCCACGCGGCCAAACCGGGCGTGATCCTGCTCCAGAGCGTGCTCGGCGACCTCACGCTCGAGCGCTGGCGGGACATCTGCCAGAAGTAGAGTAATCTGTCCAAAGTTAAGGACATATGTCGGCCGAAGAGAAGCCCTGCGAAGAGAAGCCTGCTGCTGCGAAGGAGACTGAGTAATGGCGGAATCCAAACGGTCTGAAAACGCAGTCAACGATTTTGGCTATCGGAGTTTCGCGCTTGGCGGATTCAAGTTCGATCGCGATGAGTATTTCGCGCACATCGCGTGGCTTGGCGGTACTCATTCGATGCCGGTCGACGTGTTCCTGCGCGCGATGATCCGCGATCTGGCGTGGAGCTTTTTCTACGGCACGGTCAATTTCGACAACGTCTTCGGCACCACCAATCATTACGGCAACGTCGACGTTTTCGCCGGGCTCTACAACAGCGGCTACCGCAAGCAGAACCGGCAGCAGGTCGAGAATTTCAAGAGCGACGACGTAAAGGCGATGTTCGAGGCGCTGCTGGAAGACTGGACCAACGAGGGGTTCGACCCGTTCGCCGCACCGCAGGAGACCGGCAGCGCCTTCGGTCCCAAGCACGGCAGCAACACTGAGGCGATTACGCGCAAGCGCCTGACTGCCAAGCGGATGGTCGGGATGAAGGATGACATTCCTCTGCGCTCCGACGCGAGCGGCAAGCCGGTCAACCGCCAGCTGGCCGACGTCGCGCAGGACGAGCCCGAGGTTCACGCCGAGCCGGGCTTCGAGAACGAAGTCCACGCTTTCAATTTTTTCGGCTACGTGTCGCGCTCCGACGTGACCTGGAATCCGTCGGTATGCGCAGCGGTCAAGGATAGCCTGATCTGCGCGACCACCGAGGAGTACATGCTGCCGGTCATCCACGGCAACGACCGCGTCGAGTGGTTCGTGCAGTTGACCGACGAGATTCAATGGGACGTGAGCGACCGCGATACCGGTGAGCCGCGAGCCCGCGTAGTGATGAAGGCGGGCGACGTCTCGGCGATGCCGGCTGACATCCGCCATCAGGGTTATTCGCCCAAGCGCTCGATTCTGCTGGTGTGGGAGAACAACGACGCGCAGTTGCCCGAGTTATATGCCAAGAAGCGCCTGAAATCGAACCCGGTGGATTTCTAGTCGCGGAGAATCCTCCGCGAGCGGCCGGCGGCGCGCGGCTCCGGGTGAATCTGTCTCAGGGTTTCATAGGGATCGGAAGTAAAGAATATGCAGTTGCAGAACAAGCTATTCATCGCGGGTGAATTCGTCGAAGCCGACGCGCGCGGCAAAATCGAAGTTTTCAATCCGCACGACAACTCGAAAATCGCTGACGTGGCCGAGGCCCGGCAGGCCGATATCGACAAAGCCGTCACGGCCGCGGCCAAGGCGTTTCCCGCGTGGCGCGGGCTTGCGGCGGCTGACCGCGGGAGGCTGTTGTTGAAGCTCGCCGACGCGATCGAAGCCAGGACCGAAGAGCTGGCGCAGGTCGAATCGACAGACACCGGTCATCCGATCCGCGACACGCGGATGCTCGACGTGCCGCGCACGGCTGCGACCTTCCGCTACTTCGGGGGAATGGCGGACAAGCTTCAGGGACATCTGGTGCCGGTGGACCCCGGCTTTCTCAATTATGTCGAGCGTGAGCCGCTGGGCGTGGTGGGCCAGATCGTGCCGTGGAACTTTCCGATCATGTTCACGAGTTGGAAGATGGGGCCGGCGCTGGCCGCGGGCAATTGCGTGGTGATGAAGCCGGCCGAACTGACGCCGCTCAGTTCCTTGAAGATCGCGGAGTTGATGCGGGAGGTCGGCTTTCCGCCGGGCGTCGTCAATATCCTGCCCGGCTACGGCAATGTTGCCGGCCAGTACCTCGCCGAGCATCCGCAGGTCCAGAAAATCGCGTTCACCGGATCGACCGCTACCGGGCGCAGAATCGTGCAGGCTTCCTCCGGCAACCTCAAGCGCGTCCAACTCGAGCTAGGCGGCAAGGGCGCCAATATCGTGTTCGACGATGCCGACCTGGACGCGGCGCTCAACGGCAGCGCGTTTGCGATCTTTCACAACCAGGGGCAGGCCTGTATCGCGGGCTCGCGGCTGCTGCTGCACGAAAAGATCGCGGACCAGTTTCTCGACCGCTTTCTGAAGCTCGCGGCCTCGATCAAGCTCGGCAATCCGCTCGACCCGCAGACCGAGATGGGGCCGCTGACCTCGCTGGCGCATCGCGACCGCGTGCTCTCCTATTGCAAGGTTGCGCGCGAAGAGGGCGGCGAAATCCTGCTCGGCGGCAAGGCGCCCGCCGATGCCGAACTGACGAAGGGATGCTACGTGATGCCGACCGTGGTCCGCGCGCGGCCGAAGGATCGCGTGTGCCAGGAAGAAGTATTCGGCCCCTTCGTGACGGTCACTACGTTCAAGGAAGAAGACGAAGTGATCGGCATCGCCAACGACACGGTCTACGGCCTCGGCGGAGGCCTATGGACTACGAATCTTTCGCGCGCGCATCGCGTGGCCCGGCAAATCATCACCGGGATGGTCTGGATAAACTGCTACAAGCGGGCCAACCCCGGATCGCCATTCGGCGGAGTGCGCAGCTCCGGCTACGGCCGCGACCTCGGTATCGAGTCGATCGAGGAATACACCAGTCCCAAATCGGTGTGGGTCAACGTCGACGCCAAGCTTCCGCCGTACTACCCTCGTTGACGCGACTCGCCGACTTGATCTAGGAAACGGCGATCGGCGACTTCGTACGCGATGCCGGGCTAAATCTCGTTGGCCCGTGCGATGCGTCCCAACCATTCCGCGCTCGGCTTGACCGTCCGGCGCTGGGTTTCCCGATCGACAGCGATCAGACCGAATTTCGGATGGTAACCGAATAGCCATTCGAAGTTGTCGAGCGCGGACCAGTAGAAGTACCCACGCACGTCTATCTTGTCGCTGATGCATCGCGCGACCCCGGCCATCGCCCGCTTGACGAAGGCGATTCTGCGGGTGTCGTCGTCCGTGGCCACGCCGTTTTCGGTCACGATGATTGGCAGCTGGGTACTGGCGCTCGCATATCGAATTGTCGCCTCGAGCGCCTCGGGCCAGAACTCGTAGCCCATCTGGGTGAATTCGACCCCGGTTTCCGGAGGCAGTATACCGTGCGGGCCGAAGCGCTGACGGGCATAGCATTGCACGCCGATGAAATCGTCGTGCCGCGCCGCTTCGAGAAATATATCCTCCGCATCGTGACGGGCGCGGTCACGGAGATGCTCGCCGCCCGCGATGGCCTGCATATCCCGCATCGCAAGCGTCATACCGATCGGAAACTTTCCAGGTCCGGCGCGCAGTGCCTGAACGCCGAGGCGATGGGCCTCCAGCAAGACCTCGCGCGATCGGGCGCGCGCGCAAAACGGAAAGCTCGAAAACATTTTCGGTTCGACCCCCAGCGCACGCGCCCCCGCGGCCCGCATTGGCGAGCGCAGGATAGTCTCGTCGCTATGAAGTATTCCCGTCTGATGGAGGTAAACTCCGAGGTTGAGTTCGTTGATCGTGCAGGCGAGGTCCACGAGATCGCCAAGATGACCGACGGTTCGTTCGCAATAGCGTGCGAACAGTCGCGCGGTCTCGCGCGATTCCCATCCGCCGCGCGCGGCCAGCCACCGCGGCGAGGTGAAATGATGCAGCGTTAGGACAGCCTTGAGCCCGTGTTGCCGGCAAGCTGCCAGCATCCGCCGGTAGTGCTCGAGTTGTGCCAGCGAAAATTCGCCCTCTTCAGGCTCGATGCGCGCCCATTCGATCGAGAAGCGGTACGCGTTGAAGCCGAGCGTTGCGAGCAGCGCCATATCGTCGGCGTAGCGATGGTAGTGGTCGCAGGCGTCGCCCGAAGATTCGGTGTAGATGGTGCTGTTGAGATGCTCGAGCAGCCATGAATCGCAGTTTATATTGCTTCCTTCGACCTGATGCGCTGCGGTTGCTGTGCCCCAGAGAAACCCGTTCGGAAATTTCATCGTCCTGGCGCCCTCCAGGCGCCTTCCCTATCAGGCGAGCGCTTGGAATGCAGCGGGCTCAGATTCGCCGGGCGCGGCGGCGATGAGCGTCTCGAGCAAGTCGGGGATTTCGAACACTGCACGGTTGTTTAGCGCGCCAACGCTGGAGCGAAGCTGCATGAGGCGCGGCGGATCGAGCATCTGTTTGATTCCGGCCGAGATTTCGTTGAAGGAGCGCAGCACGACGCCGAACTGATGCCGCTCGATCCATTCGGTATTGTAACGCTCCTGCACCATGGTCCGCGCGTTGCTCTCGACGATCACCGGGAGATCCATTACCAGCGCCTCACTGACGCTGCCGGGACCCGGCTTGCCGACGAAGTAGTCACTCAATTGCATCAGGCGGGGAATGTCGCGGGTAAAGCCTTCGACGTGGCAAGGAAACGGCAGCTTCATCGCCGAAAGCTGCGCGCGCAACCGCTGGTTGTGGCCGCATAGAAAGATTAGCTGGGTTCTCACCGCGGCCTCCGCCACGCGGCGCGCGATCGTCAGCATCCGGCGCGAGCCAAATCCTCCGAACATCACGAGGCCAGTCGGCAGATCGGGGCGCAAGCCGAGCCGGCGGCGCTCTTGTTCCCGGCTGATAGGCGGGCTGCTATAAAACTCGGGCCGCACGATCATCCCCGAAGTGCGCAGCACGCGCCTCGGCGGATACCCCATCGTCAGTGCCTGCTCAGCCGCTTTGGCAGTGCCGCAGATGAGGTATTGCTCCTGGCGCTCGATCCAGAAATGAGGCGGGCAGTCGGCAAGGTCGGTGAGAATGGTGACCATTGGGGTTGCGCGGCGGCTCCGCGCCCTGTCCGAAAGGCGTAGACCCTCGAAGATCGCGCGGTTGAAATTGGGTATCAACGACACTACCAGATCGGGGCGGCGCTGCTGCCAATAGCTTGACAGAAGCGCCACATTGCGCGGATGCATCCGTCGAATCAGGAACTGGACGGCGCGCAGCATCGGCCCGGTCCCAATAGTCAGTCCATATTTGAGCATCCGGTTATAGAGATCCTCGACCCGGACGCCGGTCAAGCGATGGAAAACGTCGATCGGTTCAAGAATGTCGCGCAGGTTGACCATCCGGATTTGCCAACCGCGACGCTGCTGGTCGGCGAGCGTCTTAAGCGCGGTGGCGGAGGCTCGATGGCCTCCGCCGGCGTCGAAGAAGATGAGATCGATCTGCGCTTCGCGCCCCGCCGCCGGCAACGCGCTCGCGAGGTTCATGACAGCGCCGCCTCAGGCACCGCGGGCTCGCACCCGGCGCGACGGCTCCGCGCGCGATCCCATCGTAGGAGCGCGAGCACTCCGTTGCGGCTCTCCGCAACCGCGGTGCAACTACTCACCCAGTCGCCGTCGTTGATGTACCAGATGGGTCCGATCAGGCGCTGCTCCGGGCGATGAACGTGGCCGCAGATTACGCCGTCGGCCCTGTGCCGGTGGGCGGTCTCGGACACCGCACGATCGCTGAAGTCGGTCAGGTACTCGACTGCCTTTTTTACTCCTCCCTTGAGATAGGAGGAGATCGGACCCTTGCGCTCCCGCCGCTGTGCGCCCTCGCCGTTGTACCAGCGGTCCACGCGCATCGCGGTCAGATAGGCCTGGTTGCCCATCCTGAGAAACCAGCGATTGGGGTTGAGCGACCCGTCGAACTGATGGCCGTGGATGACGAGCATCCGGCGCCCCTCGGCAGTCTGATGAATCAACTCGCTCACAATGGGTATTGGGCCAAAAAAAGATTGGATCAGCTCGGTGCTCAACTCGTCGTGGTTGCCGGGCAAAAACACTACTCGCGTGCCGCGCCGGCGCCACGCGGCGATCTCTTCGATCACCGCGGTCTGCGCGGGACTCCAGTACCACGAAGGGCCGAGCACCCAGCCGTCGACGATGTCACCGACCAGGTAGAGATTGTCGGCCTGATGATGGCGCAGGAAATCGAATAGCGCTTCGGCCTTGCAACGTGGCGTGCCGAGATGCAGGTCGGAAATCCAGATCGAGCGGTAATAGGTGGTTGTCGCCGCCGGCAGTACGGCGGCGCGGGCGAGCCATTCGGCCCACCCTGACGATGGGAAGCGGTCTAACCCGACCCCTTCCATCTCGGATCTGCCTCGATGACCGATTGGCTCTTGCAGTACACATCATTGTAAATACGGGATCGAAGAGCCGAAATCGATAGTATTACTTGACGTTTCAGAGAACAGACTATTATGTGAGTATTAAACGGAGGATTGTATCGAGAGAAATGGCTCGCAAATCGCTTGCTCAAGGATGTCGATGGCTGGCGCGCGATTAAATGCTACCGTGGCGGCGCAAGAAACGGGATAAATCTGAAGGCGGGATATCCGATGAAAAGTATCAAGCTGAACTATGGTGTCCGATGCGCCGAAGAGCCGGCAAAGGGCCACAATCGCTGGCACGGTGACATCCCGCCCGCGCTCGAAGCCGAACCCGGCGAGGAGGTCGAGCTCGAGACCCGGGACGCGCTCGACGGGCAGGTCACCGCGTCAAGCACCGCCGCCGACCTGCTCAAGGTGGACATGGGCGTGGTGCATCCACTCACCGGGCCGGTATTCGTCAAAGGGGCTGAGCCGGGCGACTTGCTCGAAGTGGATATTCGCGAGCTCAAGCCTGCCAACTGGGGCTTCACGATCCAGATGCCGGGGTTCGGGTTTCTGCGCGATGAATTTCCTGACCCTTTCATCGTGAAGTGGCGGATCGCGGACGGCTGGGCCACTTCAGCCGAGCTTCCCGGAGTGCGCTTGCGTGACGGTTCGTTCATGGGGACGATCGGCGTCGCGCCATCGGAAGAGTTGCGGCGCGAGATGCTGCGGCGCGAAGAGAATCTGCGCGAGCGGGGCGGCTTTGTCCTGCCGCCTGACGTGGCGGGCGCGGTGCCCGCGCGCGAGCCGATCGCTTCGGAGGGCCTGCGCACGATTCCGCCGCGCGAGAATGGCGGCAATCTCGACATCAAGCAATTGAGCGCCGGCGCGCGTTTGTTGCTGCCGGTATTCGTTCCGGGAGCGCTGTTTTCGGTGGGCGATGCGCACTTTGCGCAGGGCGACGGCGAATCCTGCGGTACCGCGGTGGAGATGTGCGCGTCGGTGGTGATGAAGTTCGCGCTGCGCAAGGGCGAGGCGGCGCGCCACCAGATTCGCTTCCCGCGCTTCGAGCGCGACGACTATTTTTTGCCGCCTGAACTGGCAGCGCCGAAGCGGTTTCTCGCCACCACCGGGATGTGCATCCGCGACGGCGTCAACGAATCGGAAAACGCCAGCATGGCGGCGCGTCACGCGCTGATGAACATGATCGCGCTGCTGATGGAGCGCGGCTGGAGCCGGCAGCAGGCTTATGCGATTTGCAGTGTGGCGGTGGACTTGCGGCTGAGCGAAGTGGTTGACGTGCCCAATTTCGTTGTCTCGGCGCTGTTGCCGCTCGCGATCTTCGATAAATAACTGCGAAGGAAAGAGAGAGGCTCGTGGAATATCGCAACATGGGAAGGTCCGGGCTCAAGGTTTCGGCCGTGGGCCTCGGCTGCAACAATTTCGCAATCAAGTGCGACGCCGAATCGACCAAGGCGATCGTGCATCGCGCGCTAGACGAGGGCGTTACGCTCTTCGACACCGCCGACATCTACGGCAACCGCGGAGGCTCGGAAGAATTGCTCGGCAAGGCTCTGGGAAAACGCCGCCGCGAAGTCGTGGTGGCGAGCAAGTTCGGGATGTCGATGGGCGACGGGCCTTATATGCATGGCGCGTCGCGGCGTTACGTGATGGCCGCCGCCGAGGACAGTCTCCGGCGCCTGAACACGGATTACATCGACCTCTACCAGCTTCACACGCCCGATGCTGAGACTCCGCAGGAAGAGACGCTGGAGGCGCTTGCCGATCTGGTTCACGCCGGCAAAGTCCGCTACATCGGATGCAGCAATTTTGCCGCCTGGCAATTGGCCGAGGCGCTAGGGATATCGCACGCTCGCGGCCTGCCGGCCTATATCTCGGCGCAAAACGAATACAGCCTCCTCAATCGCGATATCGAGCGCGAACTGCTGCCAGCCTGCCGCCATTTCGGGGTCGGTATCCTGCCGTTTTTTCCACTCGCGAGCGGCTTCCTGACCGGCAAGTATACGCGCGGCGCGGAGCTGCCCAAGGGCACGCGGATGGCGCTGATGGAACGGATCGCGACGCGGACGCTGACCGAACCTAACTTCGATTTGCTGGAAAAGCTCGAGAAATTCGCGCGCGAGCGCGGTCATACGCTGCTCGAACTCGCGGTTGGATGGCTGGTGTCGGAGCCGCAGAACTCAAGCGTGATTTGCGGCGCCACTACTCCCGAGCAGGTGAGCCAGAACGTCAAGGCGGCAGAATGGAGGCTGAGCGCCGAGGAGCGTGACGCGGTGGACAAGCTCACGCGGCGCTGAGCAGACGGCAGATGATAAGCCGGCGCGGCCGACCTTATCGTCTCAGCCACGGCTTCGTGGTCAGGTAGCCCTTCGTCTCGTTGATATAGCCGAGGGCTTGAGGGTCGTACCATGAACCGGAGAAGTGCTTCCCGATGCAGCCCCATAAAACGCGATCGAGATTGCCCGACGCGACGTCGGCCGCATAGCTGTTAGGCTGCTGCGCGCTGCTGCCGAAGTAACTGGAGTAATCGCCATTCATGCAGGCGCGCTGATCGGCATAGCGATAGTCCGCGTTGAAGGCGGTGGAGTCCTTGATCATCGGCCAGGTGCCCCACTCATAGTAGACCTTGGTTTGGAGAATACCCCACGACGTCCAGCAACAGCCGGGACACTGGTAATTCCAGAGTGCGGTGAAGCCGCCCTGCACGCATTGACTCATCGAAGTCCGCTTGTCGCCGCCCCCATCGCCGGGATTCGGTCCGCCTTGTATCCATTTGCTTTCGGTCCACGCCTGCGCGCGCACTACATCTTCATCGATGCCCCATTTGCACGCCGCCCAGCGCAAGATCATATCCGTCGAGCCGGTGTAGTTGCCGTCGACGCGGGCGAAGTCCGAGGCGGATGGTCCGGACCACACCGGATGCTGATAGAACAACGCAAGCTGCGCCGCGATGGGAACCGTGTGATTGAAGGGCACGTTGCCCGGGATTGTTTCCGGCGTTGCAGAGATCAGGCTCGCGCACAAAGCCCCTGTCGGTAGAGCCGCGGTCGCACCGAGTGTGTTGAAGTGCGATACCGGCTGGACCGCATTTGCGAGGTTAGGGACCGCGAATAGCACCGTCGCGCACCAAAGCAGCGTCATCCCCACGCAAAGCCTGAAATGTCGGTCTCGCGAGAGCGACGGCGACGCGCCCAGCATGTTGCGGTTGTGCGAATTTTTTCCCATAACTCCGTCGATGTTCAATTTGTGAAAGTTTTCTCCCGCTATCGCGCGAACAGGTAACATCATATTCGGTCGCCGGGATGGTTCACAGATTCAGCCGGGCGCGAATCGCGTCGACAACCTGCTCCGGAGTCTTGGAAATGTCGACGACGGTCGCCTCCATCGGATCTTGCGGCTCTTCCAGCGTGTCGAACTGGCTCTGCAGCAGGCGCGGGTCGAAAAAGTGGCCAGAACGTTGCGCGAGCCGCTGCGCAATGAGCGCCGGCGATCCCTTCAGATACACCAACTTGACCTTCGCCTTATCGACGACCAGCAAATCACGATAGCTTTGTCGGAGCGCTGAACACGCGATAACCGCGTCCCGATTCTCCGCGAGACATCGTTGCACGAGATTTCTGACGGCGAGCAGCCACGGCAATCGATCCTGATCACTGAGCGCGAGACCGTGACTCATCTTTTCCCGATTCTCGGGCGAATGAAGATCATCGGCGTCGTGGAACTCGCATCCAAGCCGCGCCGCCAGGATACGGCCAACCGTGGTTTTTCCCGAGCCTGCCACTCCGATCAGAATTATGACCATCGAACGATGTCCCGTTCGCGCACCCACGGGATCGTTACAGAATCAAATCGGCGGCGAAACTCTGCTATTCGGCTACGCCGTTCCGGCCGCCGCGTGATCAAGAGGCGCGCGCGCAGGCTGCGGAATCTGACCGAACCATGAAAGCCGCTGATGGAGACGCGCCACCTCGCCGACGATTATCAGCGCGGGCGCGGTGATTCTGCGTGCCGCCAGGACGTGCGGCAACGTAGCGACGGTCGCCACGATTACTTCCTGTGACATCCGCGTTCCGTCAACGACGAGCGCCGCACCCGTAGCAGGGGACAAACCGTGATCGATAAGCTTGCGGCAGATCGTTTCGGCCTCCAAGCGCGACATATAAAAGACCAAAGTCTGACCGGGGCGCGCCAGGGCCTCCCAGTCGGGCTCGTTTGAGTCGTCTTTCCCGCGAGCGGTCACCAGAACGCATTGCGAAGAATAGTCGCGATGGGTTAGCGGTATGCCGGCGTAGGCAGCGCATCCAGTTGCCGCGGTGATCCCCGGTACAACCTGGTAGGGAATTCCCGCAGCGGCCAACGCTTCGAGTTCCTCTCCTAACCGCCCGAAGATCGAGGGATCGCCTCCTTTGAGCCGCACCACGCGCTTGCCCGCTCGCGCCATCGCTACCATCATTCGGTTGATCTCGGCCTGGCTCAGATGATGCTCGCCGCATCGCTTGCCGACGTCGAGCACTTCGGCCTCGCGCCGCACTAGCGCCAGAATTTCAGCCGGGACCAGGCGGTCGTGCAGCACCACGTCGGCCTGCTGCATCAGTTGCAGCGCGCGCAGGGTCAGCAGATTCGGATCGCCCGGACCCGCGCCCACGATATACACTTCGCCGGCCGGCGGAGCGGCCGCGGCCGTGCGGCGCATCTCCTCGAGCAGCAACTGCTCAGCGCCCGCATCGTCGCCGGCATATGCGCGCGTTGCGACCGGCCCCGCGACCACCCGTTCCCAGAGCCTACGCCGCGCGGCCGGACTGGCGATCGTGCGAGCCACCGTCGAGCGCGTGCGGCCCATCATCGCGGCCAGTCGGCCGAGCCGTGCCGGGAGTATCGCTTCGATCGTGGTCTTGACCGTTCGCGCGAGCACAGGCGCCGTACCGGAGGTGCCGATCGCCACGATCAATGGCGAGCGATCAATGATCGCCGGCATGATGAAGCTCGACAGTTCCGCGTCGTCCACGACGTTGGCGGGAATCGCGCGGCGGCGGGCCTCTTCGGCGACGCTGCGGTTGAGCTCACGATCGTCAGTTGCCGCCACCACCAGGCGCATCCCATCGAGCGCCGAGGCCTCGAAGCCGCAAACCGACGCTTCGAGCATTCCGCACTCGGCCATCGCGCGAACCTCGTCTCCAATTCGGCGCGCGACCACCTGCACGCGTGCGCCGGCGCGGGCGAGTTGCGAGGCCTTGCGCGCGGCTACCGGGCCGCCGCCAACGACCAGGCATGGCGCGCTCTTCAGGTCGAGGAAAATCGGAAACCAGTCCATCGGCGATGTGTGGGGCGATGCGCCTCAGCCCAAATTGACTTCAAGGCTATCGATCGAACATCCTGAGGGATCGATACGAATGACTAGCTGAAAGTCCGTGGTTTCGAGTGAGAGCGCGAACGATCCCGGGCCGCGCAACGACGCGGCGAAGTTCTCAATCCGCTGCCCCTTCAGGTTTGCGAGCGCCGTGCCGAGCGCCGCGGCCGAGGCCGCTGCGGCCTTGCCAGGTCCGGTGCCGCGGTAGAGAGCTCGCGCGACCGCTTCGGCGGTGGGCCCACTTTGATTGCGCAGCCGTCCGCTGTTGATCAGCAGCTCGAGCAGCGCTGCCACAATTGTTTGATGCTCCGGACCAAGTTGGCGATTGGCTACTGCCGCGGCCAGTTCCTCATAGCGGGGCCGGGATGCGGAATCCGCTGCCGCGTCCACCATTCGCGCGACTTCAGGGGCAATCAGCGCCGCCCCGAGGTCGTCCAATTCGAGGGCGGAAGAGTCGGCCCGTTCATCGCTGGTATCCATCATCATCTCTGGCGCATCATCTCTGGCGCATCATCCCTGGCTGGCGTCGCCGAGCAGGGCCGCGAGTTCGTGCTCAAAGCCGCCGGTCTCGATCGCACAATGCATCCCGCATTCCTTCGGCGCACCTTTCTCCCACCACCATCGTCCCGAGCGCGGATCGGCGCCCGGCTCGACCGCGCGCGTGCATGGAGCGCATCCGATCGACGCATAGCCGCGGTCGTAAAGCGCGTTGTAGGGCACGTTGTTGGCGCGGATGTAGTCCCAGACCTCTTCCTCGTCCCAATCCGCAAGCGGCGAGACCTTCACGATCCCGCCGTGGTCGTGGTCGATTTCGATTTTGCGGATGTTCGAGCGGGTGGCCCACTGGTCGCGCCGCAAACCTGTTACCCAGGCGTCGCAGCCGATGAGTGCGTTGCGCAACGGCAATACCTTGCGCACCTGGCAGCAGAGCAGGCGCAGGTTGACTTCGCGATAGAAGAAGTCGGGGCCGCCATGCCGGGTCACCATCGTGTCGACTATCGCGCTATCGGGTTTCTGAACTTCAATCGCGATTCCATACCGCTCGCGGATGCGTTCCATCACCGCGATCGTCTCTGCCGGCAGGCGCCCGGTATCGATCGTGAAGACGCGCACCTTGGGATCGATCCTGGCGGCCATGTCGATGAGCGCACATCCCTCGGCCTGAAAGCTGGAACAGATTGCCAGACGCGAACCGAAACGATCGATGCTCCAGCCGAGAACCTCCTGCGGCGTCTTGTCGTCCAGCTCGACCGCTGCCTCGCCAGCCTCGAGCTCGTCCATCATCAGTCGCGAATCCGTCTCGTCAAAGCCCTGGTTCATCGGTGTCGTACCCCTGTACTGAAGCTTTGGGTGTTCAGGCGATGTTCGGGCCGGCTCCCCGGCCAATAGCAATCAGCTCGTCGTCCGAGTGCCGAACGCAGAAATCCTGAAAGGATTCGGAGGCCTCGCGCCCGTCAAAATAAGCGCCGGCCAGGCGCGACACAGTATCTTCGACCAGTCCCGAGGGCACGCGGCGCAACAGGGGTTTGCCGATTGCTGCATTCCGCCCCAGGCCGCCGCGCAGGATGATGTCATAAGCCTCGATCGGCTCGCCGCGCGGTCCGCGCCCGGTTGTCCCCTGCAGGCCGATATCGCCGGTCCAGTGATGGCCGCAAGCGTGAGGGCAGCCGTCGAGATTGATCGCGAGTCCCGACGCGGCGGGGCCGAATTCGCGCGCGAGACGCTCCAGGATCGATTCCAACTTGGGCTTGGTCGGCGTCACCGCGTAATTGCAGTGCGGATCGCCGATGCATCCGACCGACGCCGCATACGCGCCGCCGGATTCGAGTGGAAAGCCGAGCTCACCAACGCGGCCGATTATTTCGTCGAGCCGCCTTGTGGGAATCGCGGTCAAAATAAAGTTCTGCCGACGCGTCAGGCGGACGTCGCCGCCGATTTCGCTGGCGAGGTCGGCTAGCCCGATCATCTGACTGCCGCTCATGAACCCGAGCTTGACCGGAAAGCCCGCGTAATGAAGTCCGTCCTGCTTCTGCGCATACACGCCGATGTGATCGTTGTCGCCCTCGAGCATCGGCGGCTCGGCAAGATCGGGCAGTTTGCGACCCAGCCGCTCCTCGACCAGGCGGCGGAACTCGGTCACACCATAGTCGTCGATCATGAACTTCAGGCGCGCTTTGACCCGCGATATCCGATACCGCGTGCTGAGCCGCCATACGTCGACGATTGCGCGGAGCACTTCGAGGGTGTGTTCGCGCGGAACGAAAACGCCCAGATGACGTGCGAGCCGCGGGGTCGAGGATTGGCCGCCGCCTACGCGCACTGCGAATCCGTCCGCGCCTTCAAGCGCGGTGCCGACCATCGCGATGCAATTGATCTCAGGAGCGTTGCATCCGGTGGGGCAGGTCGAAATCGTGATCTTGTGCTTGCGTGGCAGGTCCGAGTACTCGCGGTTGCCAGAGAAAAAACGCGCCACCTCAGCCACCAGGTCCGTGGCGTCGAACAGCTCGCGCCGATCAATCCCGGCGACCGGACATCCGGTGACATTGCGCACTGCGTCGCCGCAGGCGCCGAGCGTAGTCAGCCCCTCCGCGCGCAGGCGATCGGCAATCTTCGGAAAATGCTCGAGCCCGATGTAGTGAAGCTGGATGTTCTGGCGGGTCGTTAGCTCGCCCTGATCGCGGCCGTACTCGCGGCTAAGCTCGCCCATGAGCCGCAGACCGGCGGGCCGTAGAAGGCCGCCCGGAATTTTGACCCGCATCATGAAGCTGCCGAGCTTGGGTTTGTCGTGATAGAGCCCAAACCATTGCAGCCTTACCACATCGGTTTCGGGCAACGCCTCGTAGGGCGTCTCCACCAGCCGGTTCCATTGCTGCGGTAGGTCGAGCGGAAAGAGCTCGCGCTTGAGGCGCTCCACCGAGTTGCGCTTGAGGACGGTCTCCCAAGGAGGGCGCCTCGGTTTGGGGTATTGGAGCCATAGAGATAAAAGATGACTAAGAATGTCATTTTAGTCAAGTAAATAAACAATCAATCCGGTCTTACAAGTCAGCTATTCAATTCTGCTTGACACACTGGATGCTTTTCAATAAATCGAGTTATCCGAGCGATCTAATTGATTAATTGCCTCTTCGGGTACATGCGCGGTCGAACGAGCAAATTTTCGAAGACACGAAAGGGAAAAGAGATGACGAGAATTCCGCCAAAGGGACTGAGGTTGCTGCACGGCGCTTTCGCACTGCTCGCCGCCGGTTGTGCGTCGACGGCCGGATGGGGTCCGCCGCCCCCAGCAAAGCCTGGCCCGGTCTCGGCGCAGCACGGGGCTCCGCGGTTCGTCGCCACAACCGGGATGAGACTGACCGCGAAGCAACAGGCAGTGAAGGTGCCGTCGTGGATACGGGTGCAGGACTGCGCGATCGTCGCGATCTCATCGCCCAGCCGATGGGCTTGCCTGGACGGCAAGGTCTACACCAGCTTCCAGCTCTACCGGGCCCGAGTTGGCAGCTAGGCGGCTCAACGAAATCTTTTAACCACCACAACGACAGCGCCGCCGCCCGTGGCGGTAGAGCAGGTCGCCTCGCAGCCTTTGGCCGGTTCGATGCCCCGCAGGCTGCGTCGACCGGTCGGTCGGCACAACGGCAGAACGCCGTGGAGAAGAGGGTTAATGAAACGCAACAGGTTATTCACCCTGGCGCTTGGGATCATCACGATATTGGGAGTCGCCGCGGTGGGAGCGCCACGCGCGGCCGCGCAGGATTCGGGCAGCGGTGCGGTAAAACTGTGGGTCGATCAGCGCACCGGGCAGGTCTTCGTCCGGCCCGGCAGGGGGCGCGTACCGTTGTCGCTAGGCACGGCTGACTCGGCCGCGATCGAGCAGCAGGTCGAGAAGAAGGTCGAGGCCAGAACCAACGAGCAAATCAGCGCCCGAGTCCAGCAGAGCACCACCCAGCTACAGGAGCAGAATCAGGTGCTGGCGCAGCAGGTCAACGAGATGCAGCCGGCTTGGAAGAGCTACATGGACGACTTCCATGACAAGTTCCGGCTGGGAGCGGTCATCTTCGGCGATTATCGGTTCTACACCAACACCGGTTTTCAGCCGCAAGAACAGGAGAACCTCACCGCCCCAGGTCCGGGCAACAATAAGTACAACTCGTTCGACCTCACCCGGGCGTACCTGAACTTTTTCTTCTTTCCCACCGAAAACTGGTCAGCGCGGCTTACGCCGGATGTCTACAAGACGATCGGTTCATCGAACGACAAGATCGGCCAGACGACGGGATTTGCCAGCAATCTGGATGGTAACTTCGGACTGCGCCTGAAGTACGCGAGCGTGACCTACAACGGGCTATGGAATGAGCGTTCCGACTCTCAGGGGTGGGACGCTTTCGCTGGGGGTGATCTCAAATCCTTTCGTCGAATGGGAAGAGAATCTCTATGGATTTCGCTTCGTCAACTCCTCACCGTGGAATTTCCTCGGCCTTTCCTCGGCGCAGACCGGTGTGTCGATGGAAGGACCGGTCAGATATGGAGAGAAGGAGTACCTGGATTACGGGATTGGCGTTTACACCAACGCCAGCTACAAGACTTTCGAACAGACCGACACCAAGCAGGTGATGGCACGTGCGACGTTTTTTCCCTTCGGCGCGAACTGGCGTTACGACGGTCTTGGGATAACGAGCTTCTACAACTACGGCTACGGCAACACGGCACCCGACACCGCTGACCTTCCGACAGCGTTAAAGGGCGCCAACGCGCATATCCAGAGGATTGCGATGCTGGTTCACTACGCCGCTACGAACTGGAATATCGCGGGCGAGTTCGATTCCGGCCACAACGCGTTCCAGGCTTCCAACTTGTGGTCCGGCGGCGGTCCGGCCGACGCGTTCGGATTTCCGACCGGCAAGGCGATCACTTCGGGAACCTTTGCCGGCAACACTTGCGGCAACGGCACGACTACCATCGTGAAAGGCAAGCTCATCCAGCCTTGCTATCCCTTGCTTAACACCTACGGGCCGCAGGCAGCGGCCCAAACGGCGATCCTGAACAATGGCCAGGCGCAGCAACTGGGCGCCGATTTCTTCGGCCACTTTCACATCCCGGAAACTCCGATCACACTGTTCGGCATGTTCCAGTGGTTGCAGCCCAACACGCAGTTCGCGAGCAATCCTCTGGATTTTTATCGCTGGGTCTTCGGTGTGAGCTACCAGTACAACGAGTACCTACGGTTCGCGATCGATTCGCAGAACCTCTCCTACTATCATAGCCAGCAATCGATCCCGATCTCGGTGCTCAAACCGTTCGGCTACTCGCCCGGCGGCACTTTCAACGGCCAGACGCTGCCCAAGACCGGCAGCATCCCGGACATGGTGCAGCGTGATACGCATTCGATCTTCGCCAACGTGGAGTTCAGTTACTAAGCAAGCCCGAATAATATGAGAGCGCAACGTATTGCACGATTTTCATTCGCAATGGCACTGATAATTGCCGGGCCGCTCCTGCGGCCCGGCAAGGCGCACGCCGGCCAGACGATTCTCAATGTTTCGTATGATCCGACGCGCGAGCTTTACGACGATATCGACATCAAGTTCGCAAAACAGTGGAAAGCCAAAACCGGCGAAGACCTAAGCGTCAACCTTTCCAATGGAGGATCAGGCAAGCAGGCGCGCGCCGTGATCGACGGCCTGGAAGCGGACGTGGTGACTCTGGGTCTGGCTTACGATATCGACGCGATAAGCGAAAAGGCCGGCCTGCTGCCCGCGAACTGGCAGAGCCGGCTGCCGTACAACAGCACGCCCTACACGTCCACCATCGTGCTTCTGGTGCGCAAGGGAAATCCCAAGGGCATCAAAGACTGGCCCGACCTTGTGAAGCCAGGAGTATCGGTCATCGTGCCGAATCCGAAAACCTCCGGCGGCGCGCGATGGGCCTATCTCGCCGCGTGGGGCTACGCCTTGCAGGCGCCGGGCGGAAGCCCGGCCAAAGCGCAGGGAGTTCGTGACGAGGCTCTATAAGAACGTGCCGGTGCTCGATTCGGGCGCGCGCGGTTCGACCACGACCTTCGCGCAGCGCGGGATCGGCGACGTCCTGCTCTCCTGGGAAAACGAGGCCCATCTTGCGATCGGCCAATTTGGAAACGGCCAGTTCGAGGTCGTTTATCCATCGAGCAGCATACTGGCCGAACCGCCGGTCGCGCTGGTCGACAAAGTGGCCGCCCGGCACGGAACCGGCAAGGTGGCCGAAGCATATCTGGAATATCTATATACGCCGGAAGCCCAGGAGATCGCGGCCAAGCATTTCTACCGGCCGCGGCTCTCCGCAGTGGCCAGCAAATACGGCTCTCAGTTTCCGAACATACAGCTCTTCACCGTGGACAAAGTGTTCGGAGGGTGGCAGAAGGCCCAACAGGTGCACTTCGCCGACGGCGGTGTATTCGACCAGATCTACCAGCCCTGATCAGGATTGGTGCAAAAAGCCTGGATTTTTCGATGCAGAAAACGGAGCGCAGGCGCAGCGTGGTTCCGGGCTTTGGCCTGACGATGGGCTATACCGTCGTGTATCTGAGTCTGATCGCGCTGATTCCGCTCTCGACGATAGTGCTCAAGACCAGCACGATGGGATGGGATCGGTTCTGGCAAGTCGTTCTTTCGCCACGCGTGCTCGCGGCGTACCGATTGAGTATCGGAGCGTCGTTGGCCGGAGCCACGATCAATTCGATTTTCGGAGTGATCGTGGCTTGGGCGCTGGTGCGGTACCGCTTTCCCTTGCGTGGACTCGTGGACGCGCTGGTTGATCTGCCTTTTGCGCTCCCGACCTCGGTGGCGGGAATCACCTTGACCGCGCTGTACGCGGAAAACGGCTGGATCGGGCGGTTGCTCGCGCCACTCGGAATAAAAGTCGCGTTCACGCCGCTCGGAGTCGTGGTGGCGCTCACTTTTATCGGACTGCCATTCGTGGTCCGCACGGTTCAGCCGGTGTTGCAGGATCTCGAGGCCGAACTGGAGGAAGCCGCGGCAACCCTTGGCGCGACTCGGATTCAGACCTTCAGGCGCGTCATCGCGCCGGTTCTGATGCCGGCGATGCTCACCGGATTCGCGCTGGCGTTTGCCCGCGCACTCGGCGAATACGGCTCGGTAGTATTCATTTCGGGCAATATGCCGATGCGTACCGAGGTGGTGCCTCTGCTCATCGCCACCGAGCTCGAGCAGTTCGACTACCAGAGCGCGACCGCGATCGCACTCGTAATCCTCGTTCTTTCGTTCACGATATTGTTTCTTATCAATCTGCTGCAAAGATGGAGCGCCGGACGTGTCGTGGTCTGAGCCGAATACGAGCGTGTCTGGAGGTGCGAAGCCTCGCGCTACGCTGCATGACGACGCGCGCGCCCGGATGCGCCGGGCAACCACTGAGCCGGCGTGGGCCCGCCGACTGATTATTGGCGTGGCGAGGTCTTCGTCGCGGTGTTCCTGATCATTCCTTTGATCGCGGTTTTCACCGAGGCTTGCGCCAGGGAATTGGCGTTTACCTCGCGGCGGTCACGAGTCCCGAAGCGCGGAGTGCGATTCGGCTGACGCTGTTGGTCGCGGCCATTGCGGTCCCACTCAATACGGTCTTTGGAATCGCCGCCGCGTGGGCGATTACGCGCTTCGAGTTTCGCGGCAAGAATCTGCTGACCACGCTGATCGATCTGCCGTTCGCTGTATCGCCGGTAATCGCGGGCATGGTCTATGTTCTGTTGTTCGGTGCCCATGGGGTAATCGGGCCCTGGCTGCTAGCGCGCAGAATCCATGTTACTTCGCAGTGCCGGGAATTATCCTGGCGACCATTTTCGTGACCTTTCCGTTTGTCGCGCGCGAACTGATACCCGTCATGGAAGCTTTGGGCATTGAAGAGGAACTCGCCGCGTTGACCCTGGGCGCGAGCGGATGGCAGACGCTGTGGCGCGTGACCCTGCCCAACATCAAGTGGGGTCTGCTCTATGGAGTGGTCATCTGCAACGCGCGCGCGATGGGCGAATTCGGGGCGGTCTCGGTGGTCTCGGGCCATATCCGGGGCTTGACGGACACGATGCCGCTTTACGTCGAGATTCTGTACAACGATTACGCATTCTCGGCCTCATTTGCGGTGGCCTCGCTACTTACTTTGCTTGCATTGGTAACGCTCATTGCCAAACGGATGCTCGGCGGCGCAGTCGATGAGTCCGTTAAATCCGTAGAAGATGGGAGCAAATCGAAGAGCATCAAGATCCAAGGGCGGCATGAGCATCGAGGTCCGCAATATCAACAAGTCGGTTCGGCGGCTTTGTGGCGCTCGATGACGTGAGCCTGCGAGATTGGATAACGGCGAGCTGATCGCCTGTTGGGGCCGTCAGGATCGGGAAAGACTACGCTGCTCCGTATCATTGCCGGGCTCGATATTCCCGACTCCGGCACCGTGCATCTGGAGGGGAAGAAGCGACTGGCCGCAGCGCGCGCGAGCGGCGGCGTCGGCTTTGTGTTCCAGCACTACGCACTTTTTCGTCACATGACGGTTTTCGAAAACGTCGCCTTCGGACTGCGCGTGCGCCTCGAAGAGAGTCCGCCGGCCAGCGGAACCCGAGATAACTCGAGCGCGTCAATCAATTGCTCAAGCTGGTGCAACTGGAATGGGCCGGCGGCCGCTATCCGTCGCAGCTTCGGGGTGGACAGCGCCAGCGGGATCGCGCTCGCGCGGGCGTTGGCGGTCGAGCCCAAAGTGCTGCTGCTCGACGAGCCGTTTGGAGCGCTCGACGCGAAGGTCCGCGAGGGAGCTGCGGCGATGGCTTAGAACGGTTGCACGAAGAGCTCCGTATCACCAGCGTCTTTCGTCACGCACGATCAAGAAGAGGCGCTCGAACTTGCGAGCCGCGTCGTGGTTCTCAACGAGGGAAAGATCGAGCAGGTTGGCATTCCGGCCGAGGAATTGTACCAGCGGTGCCGCGCGACGCCATTCGTCTATGATTTTCTGGGCAAGGTAAACATTTTTCATGGGCGCGTGCGCGATGGCAAACTATATGTTCGGGAAATGCCGATCGCGGTCAACGGCCACGATCTCGCCGGATCCAATGGCAAATCCGCGAGGGTCTATGTGCGGCCCCATCTTCTGGATATACATCTGGAGCCCAACGGCAAAGCGTCGTTCCCAGCCGCCATCACGCATATTCATGCGGCCGGCCCCAAGGTCAAGATCGAACTCTGCAGCCGCTGGGGAGATCAGGTGCAGGTCGAGATCGACCACGACCGTTTTCGGGCCCTTGGACTGGAATGCGGTACGCAAGTCTACCTCAGCCCGCGCGAAAACAAGGTCTTCATCTACCAGATATGAGCGCCCGCGAGTGTCTTTCGCGGTTGCCGAGGCTCGTACCCGCGCTCAGTCGGTAATCACGGTCAACTCGTCGGTAATCTTGCTGAGTTCTTCCAGGCCGTCCGCGGTCACCAGGAAATTTCTCTCCCACAGTAAATTCCCCAGCGCAGTGGCTATCACCCATTCGGGAGAAATGATCATGCCCGGTTTCAAGGTTAGCCCTTTGGGCGATCGGGTTCCGAACCAGGGACGCTCGACCACTTCCGCACCGAGGCAATGGCCCAGGAAACTGCCCTGTAACAGATCCTTGGCGCCATGTTTTTCGATCACAGCGATGGTATCCCGTGCGATCTCGGCGACTGGACGGCCCGGGCGCCACGCTCGCATGGCCTCCTGATAAACCTCTTTGAGCTGAGTATGCGTCTTGATCTGAGCTGCGGTCGCCTCACTCCAGGCGATAAGAATGTCGAAGTCGCAAGTATACCCGTTGCAGGTCGCGCCGGCGTCGAACCATTGCAAGTCGCCAGGCCGCATCGTACGGCCCGCGATCTGAGCGCCGAAAATGGCACCGGTCGGATGCGTGGTCGAGAGCACCATACCCATCTCACTGGCTCCTGCTTCCCGCTGGCACGATAGCATCTCGAACAAGAGGTCGGATTCCGTCATCTTGCGGGAGATTCGTCCGCAGAAGGTCTTGAAGGCGGCGTTCTGGATTTCGACCGCTCGGCGCATGCATGCGATCTCGGCTGGCGTCTTGATCATGCGCAAGCGCCAGAACAGCTTGCTGGCATCGAGCAGGTCGAAGCCACTCAGTTCTCGGCGCATCACGTCGAGTTCGTCCGCGCCGATGCCCGAGGCTGAGCCGATGTCGAGCCCCACCGCTCCAGAGCGAATACCGCGGCTCTCCAGGATTTGGCGGATCATACGCGGCCGATCGGCAGGGGACGTCACCGGCCGGATGTCGTCAATGTGAGTCTCTTGCGCGTAGGCCTCGGCGATTGCCGGAAGGCCGGTCAAAGCGGGCTCGCCAGTCAAAGGAAGCACCACTTTGGGCAAGACCACCTGCTGCGTATATTCTGAGATTCGTCCAGCCCCGGCGCTGCCGCGAAAGCCGCTGAGCCAGAATTGGTTTCCCGGGCTATAGCCGATAAGCGCGCGAAAGCCGGCCTCGGCCATGAGCGTACGGGCTCGTTCGTAACGCGACTCGAACTCGCTTTTGGGGAAAATCGGTTCAGCCATTTGCAGGCGCCTTCCGCCGCTGCGTTATTTCATTGCATGTGTTTGTAGGATGCTAGCATATTAGTGTTCCGTGAGGTCCGCGATGATGAAAGTTACGGCTGAAGAAATCAACCGCCGCGTCGATAGTGTCCTGCCAATTCTCGCGGAGAACGCGCAGGCCTGCGTCGAGGCTCGCAGCCTGGTGCCCGCGAGTATGAAGGCAATGGTCGATGCGGGTTTGTTTCGCATCCCGCAGCCCTCCCGCGTAGGAGGATACGAGCTAGGTTTGCGGACCCTGGCGGGCGCGGTCACCACCGTATCCGAGACCTGCCCGACCAGCGGCTGGGTGCTGATGGTGATGTGTGCTCACCACTTTTGTCTCGGCACGTTTCCCGAACAGGCGCAGGACGACATATTTGGCGGCGGGCGCGACGGACTGGTAGCAGGTACGCTCGCCTGGCAAGGTAAGGCGGACAAGATCGACGGCGGCTATCGGGTCAACGGGCGATGGCAGTTTTGCAGCGGAGTCGATCGCTCTAACTGGGTAATGCTCGGCTGCGCGGATGCGGCTACCGGCGGTCCGGGTGTGCACGTAGTGGTGCCGACCAAGGAAATCGACGTCGACGACACCTGGCATGTGCTCGGGCTTGCGGGAACTGGCAGCAAGGACGTGGTCGCACATGACATCTTTGTTCCCGCGGGAAGAACGGTCGATACTCGTGCCATGATGAGAGGTGACTCGCCTTATTCGCTGAAGCACGCAACTAACCTTTACCGCGTGTCCTCCGATTCGATGCTTTCGCTTTCGGTGACCAACGCGATCCTCGGTTCGGCTAAATTCGCGCTCGCGAAATTCGTCGATCGGACCAGGGAGCGGCGCGTGATCGTGACAGGTGCGCGCAAGGCCGAACACGCCCCGACGCAGATCCGGCTTGCCGAAGCTGCGGGCGAGATTCAGTGCGCCGATTTGATGGTGCAGGACGCGCTCGGCGTATTGGAAGAAGTTATACAGACCGGCGAAGGTGCGACCGATATGAACTACCGGGCTCGGGTCAAATGGCAGGCTGCCTATGGCGCGGAACTGTGCAGACGGGCGGTGACGCGCCTTTTCGCGGGCTCCGGCGCACACGGAGTTTACACCTCGAGCCCGCTTCAGACCGCGTTCCGGAACGTCAACGTGGGCGCGCAACACGCGAGCATCGATTTTGACGCCTCGGGCGAGCTGTACGGCCGCATGCGGCTGGGGTTGCTGTCTCACTAATCGTTGAGAGACGTTGACATCGCGATGCCAGTTCGCCTAATCGTTTACCTTCGCAAACCGATTCGCGCATGGTGACACCGCATGATTTATGAATTAAGGACCTACCATTGCATTCCTGGCCGCCTTCCCGCGCTGTTGAAGCGCTTCGAAAACACCACGATGCGGCTGTTCGAGAAGCATGGCTTTCGACAGCTTGGTTTTTGGACGGTCGCGATCGGGGAATCCAATCAAGATCTAATCTACATCCTCCAATGGGAGTCGTTAGCCGACCGCGAAAAGAAGTTTGCGACTTTTCAGAGCGATCCCGAATGGATCGAAGCGCGGCGGAAAAGTGAAGAAAACGGCCCTTTAGTAAACTCGATCACCAACGAGATCCTGACTCCAACCGCATTCTCGGCGGCCAGATAGACCTCGCGCGGAGGCGCCCGCTTGCCGCCGTTCTGGCCGGAGCCAGAGGCGCTATTATCTTGTTTTCTTAACTCGACTTGGCCCGAGGAGGACGAACGGTCGCCTACCGCGCTTGCTGATTCGGTGAGCTCCGCGGGGAGAACCTGAGCTAGCGGCTTACCGAAAGCTGGCACAGGCCAGCCGTGATGCCTGCGATTTCAATGCGAGATTTTCGTCGCCTTCGCATTATAGACGGCTCCCGCCCTACCGATGTGAAAGTAAGGAGAAGATGCAACAGTAATAGTTTCAGAGTACCCACCGAACCATACTGACTCTCAGCAAAGACATATTTTTCTTATCGACTTTACCAACGGTTTTTCGGACTTGAGCCGTGAAATTGCGCAGCTTTTTCTCTGGAACATCCTATGCATTTCCACCTAGTGGGAGAGCCCCTGTTGGGACGGAACAGTCTAAAAAGCTAATTCGAGGTCACACTCATGAAGTCCAGGCGCCTTTGCAGCGCAATTTGCGCAGTGCTCATCAACACTACAGTTCTCTCGTTTCCGGTATTCGCCCAAATGAATAGCGACTACCCTCAGAAGCATGGTGGGGCGACTGCCGACAATCCGCGAGCGGCGAACAATCCGGACGCGGTCCCCAACCCGATGCTGCGCCAGACGGCTGCAGCTTATGTACCCGTTCAGCGTCTCTCTGCCGTCAAGCCGTTGAGCGAGTCTGAAAAAATGAACGCTATCAAAAGCGCCGGCATGGAGCCCGTGCAGTACAAACACGTAATGATGTTGGTGCAGACGGATAAGACGCTCCGTCACAAGTTCATACAAGACGTGCAGGAAGAGGGCGGCCATGCGCCGGCTCAATTGAGCTACTGACTGACTATTCTCTTTCTGTTAAGGTCTTCGCGCTCGTGAGCTGCAGGCCGCGGTCCCGTGGCCCTCGGGTGGGTTGATGTACGTATATGCATGATGCTCTAACATGCTCCTGATCGCGCGTGCCAAGTGAAAAGATGAAAATCGCCAATGATGCGATCATCCGATCTCAGCAGTTACTAACCCAAGTGACTGAAATGATATCGGAAATGCAGTGTCATGCCGAGCAGCTAGACCGCGAAAGTGAGTTTCCTGTCGCCGACTTCGCCAGCCTCCGCGCGGTCGGAGCATTGTCCGCGGTTGTGCCCGAGCGCTTTGGCGGGTTGGGATTTGGAACCGAGCCCGCAGGCGCACTGGGGCTGTTGGACCTTCTCCGTCTGATAGGGCGTGGAAATCTTGCAGTGGGGCGCGTATTCGAAGGGCACGTCAACGCAGTAGCGTTGATAGCGCTGTATGGTACCAAAGAACAGCTTGCCAAGGCCTCGCAGGACGCTCGCGAAGGTCATCTATTCGCAATCTGGAACACCGAACCGCCAGAAGGTTTGCGAGTTGTCGGTACCGCTTTGAGCGGAAGTAAATGTGTTTGCTCTGCGGTTGGATACGCGACCCGGGCGGTTGTTACGGCAAAGACAGAAAACGGCGAAACGCGGATGCTGCTGCTTTCTCTAGAAGGCGGACAGCGTACCGAGCGGATGGAATTTCGCCTGCAGGGGATGCGAGCCGCCGTTACCGGAAGGATCACTTTTGACGGCTTTCGCATACCTTCGGACGCATTCGTGGGGCGGCCGGGTGACTACACCAAAGAGCCAGCTTTCTCGGCCGGGGCCTGGCGAACATCCGCGGTGACCCTGGGTGGCCTGGAGGCTTTGATCGAAGAGGCCCGGATGCAACTCGTGAAGCGTGGAAGATCTGGCGATCCTCATCAACAGGCGCGGATGGGGCGAATGATTATCGCGCAGGAGACCGCGCGAATGTGGTGTCGCAGAGCAGCTTTGATCGCCGAGGGTGAACACGCGCAGCCGGAAGAAAAAACTGCTTTCGTGAACTTGGAACGCATTGCGATCGAGACCGCTACAATGGACGCGATGAGGCTCGCTCAGCGCTCTCTCGGCTTGGCAGCCTTTCTCCAGCCGAGTCCCATCGAACGGCTGATGCGCGACTTGGGAACATACCTGCGTCAGCCAGCGCCCGATGAAGCCTTAACCGAAGCCGCGAGCTGGTTCTTCGAGCATGGGGGACTCGGTCAGCTGGCATCATGACCCGCGCCGCAGATATTCTTTCTCGCCTTCGAACTCTTCCGCTTGTCGGAGTTGATTCATTCGCAGACGACGGCACCGTGATGGTTCTGGCTCCGCATGCTGACGACGAGACCCTCGGCTGCGGCGGCCTTATCACCGCACTAACGGCAAGAGGCCGGCCTCCGGTGGTTGTAATCGTCACTGACGGGAGTGGATCGCATCCCTCGTCACAAAGCTACCCTTCTGCGCGGCTGGGTGATTTGCGCGAGCATGAAGCGCTCCAGGCGGTAACCGTTCTCGGACTTCCCGCCGAGCGACTGCATTTCTTGCGCCTGCGCGACACTGCGACCCCGCAGTCGGGGCCGGAATTCGATGCAACTGTTAGCACTATTGCAGGTCTGATGCGGGACAACGAATGTCGAACCATCTGCGCAACTTGGCTCTACGATCCGCATTGTGATCACGAGGCTGCGCAAGTGATCGCACGCGCCGCCGCGAAGCTGACGGGAGCCGCACTTCTGTCTTATCCTGTCTGGGGCTGGCTGTTGGAAGACGAGGCATTGCTACCGGACATATCAGTGGAAGGCTGGCGGCTGGACATTCATGCGCACCTGGAATTGAAGCGTCGAGCGATAGCCGCTCACGCTTCGCAATATTCGGACTTGATAAACGATGATCCTAACGGCTTTCGACTGCCGTCCGACCTCCTTTCAGTATTCGATCAGCCCTACGAAGTTTTTCTTCGGACGTCATGAGCACAAATCGCCAGACGCTGAGCCCTACATACTTTGAAGATCTGTATGCCAAGGATCGTGACCCCTGGCGGTTTGCGAGCAGCGATTATGAGCGCCGCAAATATGCCGACACACTTGCAGCGCTAAGCGGCCGCCGATTCCATGCCGCTTTCGAGGTCGGTTGCTCGATCGGGATATTCACCCGGCAACTCGCGCCCCAATGCGACTCGCTATTGGCGGTCGACGTGGTAGAGCAGGCTCTGCAACAAGCCCGGCAAAACTGCAAAGCTTTGAAACAGGTGAACATCGAACGCATGCAAATTCCCGTGCAGTGGCCGGCAGAGCGATTCGACCTAATCGTCTTATCCGAGGTGCTCTATTATCTCAGTGCCGAGGATATCCGTGTCGCTGCCGCGCGCTCTATGATCAGCTCGAGGCGAGGCGGTCTGATTCTACTGGTGCATTGGACCGGCCAAACTGACTATCCATGTCAGGGGGACGAAGCGGTCGACTGGTATTTAGGGGCGTGCAAAGGCGAACTCTATCCGATACTGCACCACCGAGAGCCGGAATATCGCCTAGATTTGCTGACGCGAGTAAAGCCGAATTAAATCTCTTTTCAGCACAAGCTTGCAAAATGCTACGAGCTCGTTCCGTTTGAAGCTCAAGATCCCTCACCGGGACTCTTTTCTTCGCAAGCCTGGCGCTTCTCATTTCGATGTTTGCCCAAGCGGCACCGAAATGCGGCAGCGAAAAGAGTGTGCTGAGTTCCTCGGAACGCAACATCAGTGCCTTTGACAGTAGAGGCACGAAAGAATTTAAAGCGTCTCGGGCCGACCATGTCATACGAACAAATCTTCGCATACGGGCGCGCAAAGCTGCATCGAAAGCAGGTTCGAGGCCAGCATCTAGCATTTCGTCGGGCTTGATCATTCGGCGTCGGATCGTATCCGCCATGCCGCCGACGGCACGCCCAAGAATTCGCCCCGAAACAACGACGCGAGCTTCGGTCGAATGCCGGATGCGAGCATCGACGCGCCGGAGGGCATCACAGAAGGCGCGGTCTTCCCCCAACGCCACCGCAGGAATACCGCCTGCCCGCCTGTATGCATCAGCCGTTACAGCAATGCTGGCGCCCGAATGCTCGCTGTGGTGAGGCCAGGGGTCGAATGCGTTTGGATCTAGCCGAGCGTTGATCTCATCCAACAAGGCGGCGTATGCGCATTCGCGCGCGTCATCCTCATGCAGCTTCGACGGTATTAGAGCGGCGTCGACAGGATCGATCTCAATGCGACCGGCGACCGCATCTACACCTTTCCGTAGTTCGACAAGATTCGCCTCGATCCAATTGGGATAAACGCACGCGTCAGCGTCGGTGGTTAGTAAGATCCCTCCCGATTTGACACAACGTGCCGCGGCCTCGAAAGCCAAGCGGCGTGCGAAGCCCGCAGTGGCGTGTTCTGGGGGTAAGGTAACCTGTATTTGCCTTATCGGGATGGGCAGACTGGGAGCCAGTTCTCTAACGATTGCGGCGGTGTCGTCACTACAATTGTTCAACAAAAGTAGTACTTGGTATTGCGAATGTCCTGATTGCTGGGACAAAGCGTACAAGCATTTGGCAATATGCTCCGCCTCGTCCTTAACGGGTATCGCTACTACAACGGAAGATAGATCTCTGATCATTTCATGCTTTCTTAGAGCGCCGAACAGAACAAAGAGAATCTCGATCGACTCTCCACGTCGACTCCGTCCGAGAACCCTACCCCGACTGGGTAAAGCAATTTACCTGCCACGGGGAGGAGCGAGCCGGCCTGGAACCAAAGAAGGAAGAGTTGCCAGAAGGGATTGGGCGGCTCCAGAATGGAATGTCAGCGGACTATGTAAAAATGACTACCCAAGATTTCAGTTGTATTCGCTTAGCAGGATGGGGGCTGCTGCATGGCGCTTAGCGGTAGTACTGATATTTGAGTTGGTTGCTCGCGTGCTGCGTGCGTGTTTTCTGTGCATTCCTTCTTTCCAGTTTCGGCATTATAATCACAGCATGCTCGTTTCTTTCCTGTTACTCGGGATTATGATTGTGCTCTCCATTTTGTGGGAGGCTTTCGAGGTGATGCTTCTGCCGTTGCCTGTGAAGCGCCGTTTCAGGCTGGTGCGGCTATTCTTCCACTGGACATGGAAATCCTGGTCCGTGGTGGCGAGCACGGTTCCTCTGAGACAGCGCGCCAAGTTCATCGGCGTCTACGGTCCATTCTCACTCGTCCTACTAATCTGCTTCTGGGTCGGCGGGTTAATAGCCGGATTCGCACTTATACATCAGTCGTTTTCTCGCGATCACACGCTATCCTCATTGCTCCACGGTTTGTACTTCAGCGGGATTACATTTTTCACTGTGGGATATGGCGATCTCGTCCCGCGAACCCCCGGAATGAAGGCGGCAGCGGTCCTCGAGGCCGGGTGCGGTCTGGGGTTTTTAGCCCTGGTGATCGGCTATCTACCTGTGCTGTATCAACTGTTCGCTCGTCGAGAGGCGCATGTCATGCTCCTCGACGAGCGTGCCGGCTCACCGCCAACCGCAACCACACTTCTGAAACGACATGCCGATGGACGGAGTTTGGAATCTTTGCAGGGATTGCTGCGCGAATGGGAATTATGGGCCGCCGAACTTCTCGAATCTCACATGTCGTATCCGATGCTCGTTTATTACCGCTCGCAGTATCCGAATCTATCGTGGCTGGCTGCGTTGACCGCGATTATGGATACCTGTTCGTTGATCATGGTGGGATTCGAGGACGTCGGCACCTTTCAGGCTCGGATGTCATTTTCGGTCGCCCGGCTCGCAATAATCGATTTATCGCAGGTACTGGGTATTTCACAAGTCGCTATCGGCAAAACGCGCTTACATTCGGAAGAGTTTCAGCGGGTCAAAGCATCGTTGGAGGAATCGGGTCTGAGGTTGGTCGAACCTGATGCGGAATTGATGCTGGCGAAGTTCCGGGCCACCTATGAGCCGTTTCTCGGCGGGCTCGGGGAATATCTAATGATAGACCTGCCGGGTTGGACCGCTAGTGATGATCAGCTGGATAACTGGGAAAGAAATATGCGCGGGGAAGCTGCTAAGCGCCTGGTCGAATCGGTTTCCCCTGAGCCAAATGAGGAGTCTGACGGGATAGCCCGGTAACAGGCGTCCTTCGCACGTATTCCTATGGAGCCATAACTTCGAAAAGTAGCTGCTATAGTCCAGGTTCACATCGCATTTTTGCGGCGGCGTTTCGGCGGCACACTAATGAGACACCGATTGCGCTGCTCGAGGCCGATATTTTCCCGGCGACACCATGCTCTTCATAAAGCTCGCCGCCGTATCTCTTGCTGCTTTGCGACCAAACAGGGCTAGAAGTGCCAGAGCCGGCCGTGTCGCCATGCCTCCACCTAGGATGAAACCGGCGCCGGCGGCTAGTCCGGCGGCGGCAAGAGGTTTTTCCCGAATTGATCTCTCAAGCCGCTCGAAATTCAAATCTACTCCAACGTTTCGCATGTAGGTGGCAGCCGTTTCCTTTATGGCATTATCAGCAGTTTGCGCCGTGTTCATTGTAATCTCCGATTATAATAATTCACCGTTGATGTGGGTGTATCTCTCTGAAAAGCACCAAATTCATCAGGGAGCACATTCGAACGGCTCGTTGGCGCTAATGTGCAAGCGATATGCCAGTCGGAAAAGCAGATGCTACTGAGCTAGTGAAAAAGCACGGCTGCTTCCCGACGGAAAAATGTGGTGCCGAGGGCGGGACTTGAACCCGCATGTGCTTGCGCACGGAGGATTTTGAGCGCTGAGCGCTTTTAACCAAACCGCTCACTTGCGCTCGGAATCCCGCGGCCAAAGGCGCTACGGAGTAAGACTTGGCGTAAATACGGACCAGCGGATCGGCATGGAACGGATGAAGAAAAGTTGTGGGGCCGGGCTGGTATACCGGCCTACATACGTAGACAAAGGCACCGGCGAGCGGAAGGCGGTCTCCACTTGGTGGGTTCAATACTCTGTCCGGGGCAGGCAATTCCGTGAGTCCTCCGGGTCCCGCGATCGAACGGACGCGGAAAAACTCCTCCAGCGGCGGTCGGCGGCAGCAGCGCAAGGCAAGCCTGTGGGCCCGAGGGCAGGCAAGGCCACGTTCGAGGACCTCGCGCGAATTCTGCTTGACGACTATCAGGCTAATGCGCGCCGTAGTCTTGAACGTGTGGAGGACGCGTTGGGCCATCTGCGCGGATTTTTCGACGGCGTCCACGCGGTCGAGATCACGAGCGATCTCATCGCGAGCCACATAAGCTGGCGACAGGAGCAAGGTGCGGCTAGCGCGACGATCAACCGGGAACTAGCGGCTTTGAGGCATGCTTTCCGGCTCGCACAAAAAGCTGGGATGGTCGCTTTCAGGCCGGAAATCTCGACGCTTTACGAGGAAAACCAGCCGAAGCGGTTCTTCGAGGCCGATCAGTACCGGGCCGTGCTGGAGAAGCTACCCGAATATCTAAAGCCCGTGATCCAGACCGCCTACATCACCGGCTGGCGCATCAAGTCGGAGATTCTTAGCCGACCAGCAGCTCGCGCATTCCCGGCGTGAGTGGAAATTGGAAGAAACGGGTAGCGGGGAAGAGCGCAAATTTCCACTCACGCCGGCAATGCGCATCTTCCCCGCTACCCGGCTTGAAGAGGTCAACGAGCTTGAGCGCAAAACCGGCCGGATCATTCCATGGTTATTCCATCATAACGGGAAGCCGATAAAGGACTTTCGGAAAGCTTGGGCATTAGCTTGCCAGCGTGCCGGTATAATAGGAAAGGTGCCCCACGATTTCCGGCGGACCGCAGTTCGCAATCTCGAACGGGCGGGCATCTCGCGCTCGGCTGCTATGGTGATGGTCGGCCACGCACGGAATCGATTTATCAGCGCTACAAGGTCGCCGACGAAGCGATGCTCAAGGAGAGTGCAGCAAAGCTCGCGACGCTCCACGAATCCGAGAATAGCGCTCCTGGTAACGAGCAGAGATAAGAGGAACCCACGCAAGTGCTCACCATCCGATGCACTCGCAAGCTTCTCAAATATCTTCATGCCCAAGGTCCTGCAGAGGGCATTCATCCGACTACGGGCCTCGGCGATTGGTATGCGAATCTGCTCTTCACGAAACGCTTGCGACTTGTCATTTGCGTAAGCGAACGCTCTCTGCTTCCGGTGTTCGTCGAAGCGAAGGACCGATCCTCTTTCGCAATCAGGTTTCAGGAACAAGTGCTATCGGTCTTGGAATGCGTGGGCGTCCCATCATATGCGATAGAACGTGAGACGCATGAAATGGCGCAGGTTGTGCTCGGAGTGACTGTAAGTCGTAGGGTTCTGGGTTCATTGAACGATCTGGGGTTGCTTTCGCGGTTCGCCATCGAGAGGCGTTCGCACATCGATCTCACGTCACTGGCGATCGAGATCGCAGATACCCCTTGCTCCCCGATCAGATACGAAAGCCCGAGATCAATGACGCTCGCGCTTTTACGTGATCGGTGTAACGACGTCTAGGGGAATGCGCGCGGCCGATCGGGCATTTTCGAATCGCACGCGGACGAGCGCCGAGGATTAACAATCCTTCGATAGCTCTGAGGGCTCCAAGCGCCAAGCGCCGGTTCGGAACGGCGATGCATTTGCCGAGCCTTTCCGTGCCCTTACTTCTCTTCGCTTGCCTTGGGCGGCTTGTGTCCTCGCCGCACCTGCTGCTCGGCTGCGGCGTGATACTTGCGGCGAATTTCTGCAATCTCCACCTGCGTTGGCGGCAGCTTCAGATCCATGTCCTCCAGCCTATCGGCGACGATCTCGGAGATGGCCAGGTTGCGGAACCACTTGTGGTTGGACGGGATCACGTACCACGGGGCATGCTTGGTGCTCGTCCTTTCCATAGCGTCCTCAAACGCCTCGATATAGTCCGACCACAGCTCACGCTCCGAGTAGTCGGTCGCTGATTTTCCAATGCCGCGGCGGGTCATCGAGCCGTTGCTTGAAGCGTTCCAGTTGCTCCTCCGGACTAATGTGTAGATAGAACTTGAGAATGCGCGTACCGTTTTCGTAAAGCATCTTCTCGAAGTCGTTGATGAGCTCGTAGCGTTTCGACCACACTGGCTTCGGGACCAACTTGTGCACGCGCACCACCAGCACGTCCTCATAGTGCGATCGGTTGAAGATCACGACTTCCCCTTTGCCTGGCGCTCGCAGGTGTGCGCGCCAGGCGAAGTCGTGGGCGGCTTCGAGCTTATTGGGCTGCTTGAAGCCAAAGACCCACGTCCCCTGCGGGTTCATGGCGCTGAACACGTGCCGCACCACGCCGTCCTTGCCGCCGGCGTCGAGCGCCTGCAGAACGACCAGCAGTGACTGGTTACCGTCGGCGTACAGCAGATACTGCAGCTTTCCCATGCGCTCAACGTGTTTCTGGATTTCCGACATCGCTGCGTCGTGCGATTTGTGCTTGTCTTTGAATGCCGGGTCAATCTTGCCGAGCCGGACCTTGGTGCCGGGATCGACGACGAATCTCTTGCGGTAGCCCATCTTCGCGATTTCTCCTATCGCTCGGCTGACGAATCCCTGATTCTTGAAAGTGAGGTATCGAGGTTCATGAGGAGGATGGGAAGGCGACGGTATGATTCGAATTGCGTCGCCAGAAGGATCTGCTCCTCTCCTGGCAAGTGCGTGCTGTGTATAGAGGCCAAATCGTCGGACATCGCGGCCAAATCTACTGTTGGATCGGCGGACGACTGAGCCAGATGCTTCGGTGAATCGCTCCCCTCAAGTTTCGCGAGTTGGATCTCAAGAGCGGCGCAGCATGCTTGTTCGAACATCGCTTGGTGTTCCAGTAGCTGCTCGTGCTGAGGGACCGGCGATTCAGCTATTCGTCCGCGAGCGATGACCTCGAATCGGTAGGCGATTCGGACGATGGAAGACGCGGCCTCGATGGCGGCTGCCGAATTGGTGGCACCACGCTGTCCCTCGAGCCGGGCTTGGTCGGCCATGTTGAGAACCTCGAGCAGGTTCGCGCTCACGCGCTGCTCGACGGCAGTGATTCGCTCCTCAGTGATCCGTCTTTCCGCGACCTCTTCCCCAAATGTGAGCGTTGTTCGCATCAGTTTCGAGAGGCTTTCGATCACCTTGTCGCTCGCATACTCGGGCCATAACAGCAGAAAAACGAATCCTGTCGTCAGAACACCGAGCACGATACCCCAGAAGCGCCAGAGCGGTTTGTAAACGTCGCTGGTCGGTCCGAGCCCGACATAGCAAATCAGGAATGTGATGCCGGCCTGGATGCCCGCGTAGCCCAGCCACTCGCTGCTTTGCGATATGTAGGTCGAAAACATCGCCACGGCGAATATCGCTACGAGATAGGGAGGGAGCGAGTCGAAATTCTCCGACACGAGGATCATCGCGGCGAGGGCCGCAAGCCCGCCCAAGATGCATCCTCCAAGCCGGAGAAGAGTCTTTCGGATTACGGCACCGTATTGGTTTGGTTGTCCTGCTACCACGGTGCTCCAAAGGATCGTTTGGAGATCGGCGCGTTGCGTGGTTAGTCCGACTATGAGACCGAGTGTTATCGCAGCTCCGAGCTTAATGCTGAAGCGGAAAGCCACGGGATCAAAGAAGGGGCGCGGCTCTCGCTTTTGGTGTTGAGCTCGGCGTACAGCGAGAGCGTGCCATGACGATAGTACTCGAAGCCGTGGCGCTCAGCTCGCCCAGGGCTAAGCGGCAGCACCGGGTCGAGGCGATCGAGGGCTTGAATCGCGGTCTTCTCATCGACACAGAACACTGCGGCGTGCTGCGGCGGGTTGACATAGAGCCCGATCATATCGGCGGCCTTGCGCTCGAAGTCTGGATCATCCGAGGCCATGTAGCACTCCAGCCGATGGGGCTTAAGCCCGGCGCGCCGCCAGACCCGCGCGACCACCATATGATTGATCCCCAGCGCCCGCGGGCATCCACACTAAAGTAGTTCAGACATGCTATATTTCTCCAATTCGCAGTCTCACGTGGATCCATGGCCCCCGTTTTCAGCTCCCGTTCGTCAACTGCGCTCATCAGCGCGTCGTTGAAGTTCGCGATAATCAGCTCTTCTTTTAAGACTTGGTCGAATAGTTTTCCACATGTCTCCCGAATTCCAGTATATTTAAGAAAAGATGCCTTAGAGATTCGGATGATGACTTTACTATTGATTCGTCACGCTCAGTCTGAATCGCCTGCCAATGTCATCGCAGGCCGACAGCCGAATATTCCTCTGTCGGCGCTTGGCCAGATACAGGCAGAGACGCTGGCGTCGGGGCTCGCGACACTGGCCATCGGCGCCATCTATAGCAGCCCTCTGGAGCGAGCGATCGAAACCGCCCGGCAGATAGCGCAGCTGTTTCTGCTCAAAATCGAGATCACAGATGCTTTCAACGAGCTCGACTATGGAGAGTGGACCGGGCACAACTACGAAGATCTCGATCACGATCCAACCTGGGTCGCGTACAACGTGTTGCGCAGCGTTACGCGAATTCCACAGGGGGAATCGATAGTCGATGTTGAACGTCGAGCAATTACCGATATCGAACGGATGCGGCAACGTCATCGAAATCAGTTGGTCGCGGTTGTTACGCACGCTGATGTCATTAGGACGGTTCTCGCGCATTGTCTGGGTCTAGCATTTGACCTGGCCGCTAGGCTGGAGATCAGTCTCGCATCCGTTTCAGTGATCCGCCTGGATGAAGGGGCGCCGCGTATCCTCTTGATAAATGGGTCAGGTTTCCAGATGACATATGCCAGCTAACAGCCAGTATACAAGAACGAAGCAGAGGCCCTCCGTTAACGCGTTCGGCGAATTTGTCCCTTCTTGTGAATGCCTGGATGCCGCTGCCGCTTTGATCAAGCGACGTCGCATGGCCGAAGCGTTGGATGCCTACAATGTGGCCGAAAAGCATGGTCACGCGCGCGACAAATGCGCGGCAGGCCGTTGGGTATGCTGGATGTTAATGGGAGATTTCGAGCGGGCGTGGCTTGAAAGCGATCTTATCGACGGCTGCGAGAACGGGGATCCTAATCGCCTTTGGGACGGCACCGCGTTCGACGGCAAGACGGTCTTGCTGAGAACCTTACACGGCTACGGCGACGCCATTCAGTTCATCAGGTACGCACCGTTGATTCGGCGCCGCGCCAGAAAACTAATTGTACAGACACATCCCGAGATGATGCACATTGTGCAGTGTGTCGAAGGCGTCGATGAGACGATCACCTGGCCTGATGCTCCATCAGATGGTGTCACATGCGATCAGCAGATTGAAATTATGGAATTACCGCGAGTTTTTCGAAGTACGGTAAGTTCGATCCCGGCTCAGCTACCCTATGTCTCGCTCGATCGGATCGTTGTGGAGACGAGTCAGACGCGATTGGCAGCCACGAACCGCCCCAAAATCGGCTTGCTGTGGGCCGCGAGCCAGTACGATCCGGCGCGCTCGTTGCACCTGGAGCAGCTCTCGCCTCTGCTAAACTTGTGCGAATTCGAATTTTATTCCTTTCAGCGCGGTGCGGAGCGCGAAGAATTAGATAGTGTGCGGAGCCGCTTCCGCATTCACGATACGGCACAGCACTCATTCGACATCATGGATACTGCTGCCGACCTCACCAACATGGACCTGATTGTCAGTGTTGACAGCTTCGTGGCACATTTATCCGGAGCGTTGGGGCGTCCGGTCTATCTTATGCTGGCGCACGCAGCGGACTGGCGTTGGATGCTCGGCAGACAGGATTCTCCTTGGTATCCCACGATGCGTCTCTTTCGTCAGTCTACGCCAGGGGAGTGGGGGGATGTTATCAGCGATCTGGTTCGTCAACTCGCAAATCCTCGAATTTTCCGAAACCTGTGAATCGCCTATTCAATGTCCGAACCAGTAACAGGTCGCTCGTCTGGTCGTAGCAGTCCAAGCGACTCTGTTCTCTAGAGATCTATGATGGCGAAACGCCACTCATCTCTCGACTGAGCATTCAAGTTCTTCCAAGCGCTTCGCTACTTGGGGCAATTCGGCAAGCTCTTTGCGGCGCATCGTTTCAATACGGCTGCGGCACTCTCGTCAAGAGCACGACCCCGCATCACCGTTAGCAGATCGGCCCAGCAATCTGGGGCACGTAAACTGTTTATTCCAGCTTCGCTATATGCCTTGATCGCCGCTTCGTTATCGTCGAACGCGAATATGTCGTCAGCGTTATGAGAGCGAAGAAGAACTTCTATATGGTCGCGCTTGACATCTGCCGTTGAGCGAAAATCTTCATTATTGCGCATCCACATCACATCGATTCGGAGAAAACGCGCAACCCATCGCTCGCTCACTTGTCGTAATGCTTCGGGACGCCCCGTGTTGATCACGATCATGGAAGCCTCGTCCATCAACAATCTAATCGTCTCAATAGCTGTCTCGTGTGGGGGGTAATCCACTTTGCTCAAATGCGCGATTATCCAATCCCATAAAGCGCGATTATTTTCCCTTCTAAGCTCGAGGGGAACGAGATCGCGAATCGAACGCACCCAGGAAGGGCGGAGACGATTCAGTGTTCGATCGAAGTCAAGAACGAGAACCATGGCTTCAATACGACAGCTTGCGAGCGCGAGTATTTATGCGTCAGAAGAATCCTTGAGAGCGGGCGCCCGCGAGCAAAGTGCAGAGCAATCCCAGATAGTCAACCAGCGTAGCGCCGTGTCATCCGGGCGCAGAAATCCGCAAACGCCTCCGGGCACCGAGGAGCACTCGTATGATGCGGCATTATGCCTTCCGTTTCTGGAGTGAAACAGTAAGTTAACGTAACTGCGAATTCGTCCAAGGCCTTCATCTGCTGGTCGAACCATGCGAGGGCACGCGGTCGTAAGCTGTCGGCCCAGCTTAAGCCAGTGCGTAAATGTCTGATCCCGAGCCGCCGCATCCATCGCACAGAATCATCAAGACGATGGTCCTGGAAGTGAAACCATTGGCATAGTCCTATTTCTGGAGCGTAGTCGGCGAATCTCCGTGCGGCCAACTTTGGTATACCGTTTTCGCGTAGCAGTCCCATGTGGAAGTGGCGATAGTAGGACGACCCTTCCGCTTCGCGGTGCCGCGTGGTGGCGGGCCAAGCACGCGGCAGATCATACAAACTATACCAGTGAATGCGCTCAGACCGTCCAATCAAAAGCTCCGCAGTCCGCTGAAGACCGAACACCTGTACCTCCTCCGCTCCAAAGGTGGATACTCCGACCTCCGAAACCCAAATCGGAAGCTGCGCGACTGCGCGGATCTCCGACACCTTGGTGGGCCATTCGTCGATCATCCAGTGATTCCAGTCCAGCGGAAAGCCATGCACGGCTACAACGTCGATCTCCTCCAGCACTCCTTGGCCTCGCATGTTGGCTATGAAAGCCGGGTCGATAGGCGAGATTCCTCCCAGGACGCGGCGTACAGCGGGATTTTCGGCGCGAACTGCCTGTGCCGCAAGGATCGCCATCAAAGCATATTTTCTCCAGTCGGGGTCGACCTCGAGGTCCCAATGGGACTTGTTATTCGGCTCGTTCCACAACATGACTGCTTCTATCACGATGATACCCACCTCCGCGATCCCTCGCAGATCAGACGCCTCGACAGATGTATACCTCTTCTTCCGGTCGATCGATAATTTCGAAGCTGGCGCTGCGCAGCATCGCCTCGACACATGCGCGATTAGGTATCCACCAGTTCGTCGAATCGTTCGCGTACCGATGTTCGACGAAGTGCAACCTAGGATATCCGGGGCGGTTGAACATCTCGCCTTCCGAGAAAGAATAGTCGCGCGCAAGAGGCTCTACCTCGTTCTTTCCCCGCAACATCGATTGAAAAAGCATCTGATCCTTGATCACGTGACGGCGAATCAGGTCCAGAGCCAGTAACGGGTAGCGGAGGTGATAGAGCACGCCCATGAACAGGACAAGGTCGAAGCGTTCCTTTAGGCAGTCGATGTCGTAAACCGACAGTTCCCGGAATTCTATGTCTAGTCCGCAAACCTCCGCCGCAAACCGCGCCTGTGCAAGGTAGGTGGAATCAGAATCTATCCCCAGGACCCGTCGGGCGCCGCGGCGTTTCATTTCCAACGAATAGAAGCCGGCGTTACATCCAATATCCAGCACGGTCTTGCCGCTCAAATCGCTCTGCACCGAACACTCGAACCTCTGCCACTTTGAGCTCGGGTAGTCTCCCAGAAAATGATTGGGTGCTGTTTTGACCCCTCGCAAGTTCAAATTGTGGAACCACTGGCCCAGCTCGGTGATCCTGCTGCTGATCTGCTCCACAGTCCATTCCTGCATACTCTTCAGCTCCGCTGCTCGTCCTAGTTATGCCTCTCCGAAACTGGACTCTTGGTTAAGGAGTTTCATGGCCTCTCGATATCCATCCAGTGTTCCAACGTCAACGTACGCTGTACCTGCGTGGACCCCGAACACTGCGCCATTCTCGGCCAAATAAGCATTGATTAGATCCCCTACGTAGATATCCGTGCACTGGCGGCGGCACCAAAGGAGGTGAAGTTTTCTGAGTACCGCACCGTTCGTTTTGAAAGCGCCCCATATCCAGTGGGAGCGCGCGCCGGCTTTTTTGACCTGAATCTCTGTTACGCGGCCATCCTTGGCGGTCAGAACTGCGTCGAATAGGTCTGGTCTGTCGACCGGAAAAAGTAAAAATGACAGCTCGCCGCCGGATAGCGAAGATAGTCCGTCTCGCGGAAACCAAACAGTGTCGGGCAAACCTACGACGACGTCCTCCTCTGGAGAAATGAGCGGTATCGCGCGGAAGATGGAGTCACACAATCCTGCGGCATACGGCTGAATCACGTAACAGAGTAGAGCACCTTGAATATCGCCCCCGTAGTACTCCATGATATCCGACTTCCCGGGCGAAATGACAAAGCAAATCTTGTCAGCTCCTCCGGCGATCATGCGTTCGATGATGTATTCGCTGACTGCGCGCGGCCGCTCCATGTTACCATCTACGCGTCCACCAACCGGCAGCAATTCCTTGGAAAATGCGAGCGGCTGCATTCTGCTGCCTACACCTGCCGCTGGAATAATGCCCCACATGGAACTTGTGCCTAGACCCACTACAAGCCAGCAACCGGAGCAAGCGCGCAATGAAACGCTTCTTCCATCTCAACAGCCCGATGAGCGGCAGTGTGTTCCGAGAGCGCGCGCTCGCGCGCATACATACCTATCCTGCGGCGTTCGTCATCACTCGTGCCCAAGGCGTGCACCACGTCATCGGCATGGCGAGCGACAATAATTTCCACTCCGGGCTTAAAAAACTGATCCAGCCCTTCCCACGCGTCGCTGACCAGTGCCACGCCGCAAGACGCGGCTTCGAACAAGCGGTTCGAGGGACAATAGCCCATCTCTGCCATCGCCGGGCGCGTCACGTTCAGGGTAAGACTCGAGGAGCAGTAAAATGCCGGATGTTCCGCTGGTGCAATGTGCGGCCGATAGAAAATGTTGGGGTTCCAGGGAAACACCGTCGGATATTGCGCCCCTCCAATCAGAAAGCGACAGTTCGGCAGTCGCAGCGCAGGCTCTATAAGCAGCTCCCGCAGTGCCTCCTCGCGATCTTCCGCATACGTCCCCAAATGGGACAAATCGGACCGGTACTCGGACACCAGCGAAACTGGGTAGTGCACCGAGGGGTCAACGCTGCCGTAAAGCGTCGCCACGCGCCGCGCGCCCAGCTTAGACTTAAGTTCGCTCAGCGCCCGTCCCCCCGTGTAGCTGAAGACCAGGTCGAAATCCTCCAGGCCATTGTCAGGCAGGTACGGACAGCTATCGCCGCAACGGACCATCGCCAAAGTCACGGGAGTGTCGAGGTCATAAAACACACGCAAGCGGGCGCGCGAATCCAAAACGATTGCAGAGGCAGCGATCCCGTCGGCGCAGTAGGAAGTGACTATACCAACATCCGCATCGGTCATTGTGTGGCGCGCCAGCCCCACGACCTCCTTCCAACTATTATATAGAACGAGTTGTCCGCCGGGCAGCTCTCTCAGATCGCGATGGTCGGCATAGTATGGTACGTCTCGTTCAAAGAAAACTACTCTATGACCTCGTCTGCCGAGCTCGCGGCACAGACCGCGCCAGTGCGTCGCATGCCCATTGCCCCAGGCCGAGCTGACCGACAATCCGAAGATAACAATCTTCATAGGAGATTACTTTTCAACTTCGGCGATATAGCCTTCCAATTCGAGCGCCCGATGAAAACTGGTATGGTGCGCGAGCGTACGCTTTCGCGCTCTGCGACCGATGGCCGCACGCTGTGATTCAGGCATGCCGCGAATGTACTCCAGCGACTCCGTCGCTCCGTCGGCGACGAGGATTTCGCTGCCCGGCTCAAAGAAGCGATCTATGCCGTCCCATCGATCGCTGATAATCGGGGTGGCACAAGCAGCCGCCTCGAACAGCCGCACGCTAGGCGAATATCCCGCCTGAAGCATAGGCTGCCGGGTCAGATTCAAGGTGAAACGCTGCGAGACATAAAATGGTCTGTGCTCATCGGGGGCTACATGTTCCACGTAGGTCACGTTTGCAGGCCACAAAGTCTGTTCCGGGTACATTGGGCCCGCCACTATCAAGCGCCCATGTTGCCAACGACGTGCCGCCTCCAATAAGAGACGATCAAATGCAGCAGCGCGATCGACGCTATAAGTACCCATGTAGCCCAGATCCCACGTAGTAGAAGCTTCTTCCGGGTAATAAAGATCCGGATCTGCGGCGCAATATAACGGACGTACCATCCGAGCCCCATAATGAGCGCTCAACTGATCGAGCATCGGTCCGCCGGTAAATGACAGGTATAAGTGGTATGCCTTTACGAGATCAGGAGAAACATAGTCTGTTTTGTGCTGTGCCAAGCCTGCGACCGTGACCGGAGTATCTATGTCATAGAACGCAGTCACACCAGTAGCCACGTTCATCAACCATTCGCCAATAGCTATCCCATCATAAGTATATGAGCCGATAATTACCACGTCTGCCCGACGCACTGTGTCCTTGAAGCGGTGAATCAAATCGCCTGTATCACGGTATAAGGCCACCTCGGCCCCATGCGGCTTCGCCAAATCCCGGTGACGCGCATACCAAGGAACGTCATGCTCCAAGAACACAACACGATGCCCTCGACGCGCCAGCGCCTTTACCAGTCCGCGATAAGTAGTCGCATGGCCATTGCCCCACGACGAGGTAAAGGACAGCCCGATTATCACAATCTCGAGATCTCGTTTATGAATCTTGCCTGTCCCTCCCTTCATGAATTGGAGACCCCAAGCAATGACTCGAGCTGCGCAGCGCGGTGGACATACGTGTGCTGCGCCAGAATCCTTTCACGAGCGGCGAAGCCGATCGCTCAAGATCGGCGTGAGTCTTGTCCCAAATGTCCCGCGACTTCTTCCCCGTTCCCGGCGACCAGCACTTCCTTGCCAGGATCGAGGAAAATCTCCAACCCTTGCCAGCTGTCGCTTATGATGCAGGCGCCCGCGCCCGCCGCCTCAAAAATCCTCGTGGGTGGTGAAAAGCCATACTGCGCCATGCTTTCTCGATTGATGTTCAAGATCGCCAATGGCGTGACGTTGAAAGCGTTGTGGTCATTCGTATATAAGTGCCCCCAATAACGCACGTTGGGGGGCTTCGGTTTATCCGCCCAGCCATTCCCAGCCAACATATAACTACTATTCGGCAGCGTCCGCGTGCAGCCGAAGAAGAAGTCCTCCACGCGCTGCTCGCGGTCAGGCATGCGATTCCCCGCGAAGCTCAAGTCGGCCTCGAACTCCGGACGTGGCGGGACCGGAAAGTGAGTTTCCGGATCGAGCGCATTGTATACCGGAACACAACGTCTAGCTCCTAGCGCTGCATAGCCGCAAATTACGGGTTCTCCCCCGCCATACGTCAATACCAAGTCGTATTTGGGAATCAGCGGGACGAAAGTATCATTTGGATTCCGCCGATCCGATCGAGAGTCGCCGAGCGTCGGCGTCCCAGAATACCACAAGGCGTCTCTCACTCCGCAGGTTCAGAATCTCGTGCTCCAGTAGTTCGTCGAACACGCCGACACCGCTGGCTTTGACGATCAAGTCTGCGCCTTGAGCCATTTCCAGCGTAGCAAGCGCGGCCTCCTCATCCTTGCCCGAATAAACGACCACCCGAGCCCACGGGGGATCCTGGATGTCGCGATGCGCTTGCCGGTTGAAAGCGTCCGGTTCGTAGAACGTAGTGCGATGGCCGCGATTATAGAGCGCTCGGATGATACCGCGATAGTACGTCGCAGCGCCGTTCCAATATGCCGAAACCAGGCTCGAACCGAAAAAGGCTATTTTAAGGCCGCTAGATTTCATAACTTACCGACGGCGCCTTATCTTCAAAGGACGATTGGAGATCCCGATAAATGGCCAGAAGTTCGTCCACTCTGTGAGCACAGGTATGACGTTCGCGAATAGTCCGCAGGCCATGAGAGGCGAGTTCGGCTGCCAGGCCTCGCTCGCAAAGAACCTGGCGCAACTGTCGCATCATATCTTCTCCGTGTCGCGCCATCAGAAAATCGCTGCCGATCGCGAACAAGTGCTCCGAATCTTCCCAAGGAGCGGAGATCAAAGGAATGCCGCACGCCAGCGCCTCGAACACGCGGATTGTGGGAATTCCAGGCAGGGCGCTGACATAATAAGCCCGAGGAACATGAACTGTTGCCTTAAAGCGGGCGAACACGCTCGGAGCTTCAAAATTCGCAACCCAGCCACGATAGTCAAATCCTGCCGCCTGCAGTTCAGCCAAAGCCGCCTCGGGATAGCGAACGCCGTAGATGGCTGCCCTCAGACGCAACTCCTGCACCGGGTGAATCAGGAATTCGCGGAGCTCCGCTGTGCGTTCTTCGTCGCCCCAGTTGCCAATCCAAACGACATCATCACTGCGGTTTTCATCGGAGGCCGGCGCGAAAATGCGAGTGTCCGCGGCTTCGTGCCACGTCCAGGCTCGTGCGGCCAACCCATTCGCAAGGTATAGGTCGCGAAGAACACGCCCAAATGCCAGCACTCCATCATAGTCACGCAGCTCTAGCAGCCAAGTGGCCGAGCTGTCCGAGACCGCTCGATGATGGGTGTCATGAAACAATAATCTATAGCCGCGCGTGCGGGCGCGGTGCTCGCCCAGGCGCCTGATCAGCTCGTGGTCATTCCATTCGTGTACTAATACCAGCTCCGCGCCATCCAATTCGCGCTCGAGATCTAATCCGTGCAATTCGTAGCGGATGCTACTTAGTTTCGGATACGCTTGATAAAATCGCCTGAACGGTTCGGTGCCGTACTCAGCAACTAGATTGCGGACGCTCCATGCGTTGATCGGTTCGTAGAGGTCGACGCGATGACCACGTTCTGTCAACTCCGTCGCAATGCCGCGCAAAAAATGCGCATTGCCATGATTCCAGTCCGAGATAAGCGAGTGACAGAAAATGACTATTCTCAATTGGCTGCCTCCTCGGACATCCGGAATGCTTGATCCAATAGCCGCGAGTAAACAGTCAAATAGCCATCGAGCATGCGCGAGCGAGAAAACTCCATGGCTCGGGTTCTCGCTTCACGACCCAATTCCTCTCGGCGGGCTCGATTGGAAATGAGGTTCTCGATGACGTCAATAAGTTCCGCTGGGTCGTCGAGCGGCACGAAGGAAGCGGCACCGTTCCAGTTTTCTCGCAGACTTGAGATATCGCCCAAGATCAGTGCACATCTCGACAGCGCGGCCTCGAGGATTGAGAGCCCGAAGGGTTCGTACCTGGCAGGAGCGACAAAGATCGCCGCGGCCGCCATCCAGCGCGCGAGAACCTGTGGTTCGAGCTGGCCCAGCAGTCGTACTTCTTTAGCGGCCGCGAGGCCTCCATCGGGATGACGACAGTCACCGGCAGCATAGACGGGCCACGAAAGCTTCGATGCGACGCACTTAACAAGATCCAAGTTCTTGGCTTCGTCCCACAACCGCCCGGCGCACAATATAAATGGGTATTTGCCAGATGGAACGAATGCCTCGGAAGATCTGCCGTTGACAATCCGCGTCCCAACGCCCAACCACGGATAAAGTTGTCGCAAAGACGCCAACATGCTGTGCGTGGGCGCAACTACGGCGTCTGCCGCGTTGAGTCCCGCCGTGACCTCTGAACGATAGCGCTGCCATTCGGCAGGTGCATTCTCGTTCCTAACCGCCCTCCACCACGAAAGCACGCACGAGTGTGCGACCAACACTTTCGGGGCATTCCATGCGAGATTGACATGAGCGTAGCCGTTGACATGAATCAGATCCGGCTCAACCAACTGTTCGAGCTTCAACAGCCAGCGACCAGCGTCTTCGACGTCTCGCCAAGCTCCGCTCATCCACTCCAACTTGAAACTGCTTTCAAAGATCTGCAGGTTCTGCACCTGGGCGGCTTCTGCGCACTGTGAGCTGCTGAGCGGAACACCCATCGTAGCTAAAGCGACCTCGATGTTGCATTCGCTGAGCGCACGGCACAGCTCGATCGCATAGCTCCATACCCCGCCCACTGTATCTGCAGTCATCAGAATTCGAGCTGGTAAAACCCGGCCGGTAGCGGGATGGACTACACTCATAGTCAGATTTCCCTCGCGTCTCGGCGGCCATAGATGGCGTCGATAATCTCAGCCACTCTGGGTACACTTTCGACCGCGGGATCGAATCGATTGTCCGATGATAGCCGCTGCGCCCACTGCACAATTGCGCGACCTCCCCAGCTATCGGGTGGCGCGCACAGCTGCCGGCGTTCGCGTCCGTGATAGAGCTCGGCGCGAAACTCATAGAACGATCCGTCAATGTTGCGAAACTCCGCGCCACCGTTGGTACCATGAAACGCAAGGTGAATGAGAGCGTCCTGTCCTAGTGGCAGCCGCCAGGAACAGGCAAGGCGCATCACCGCGCCGCCCTCCAGTTCGACAGTCGCGATAGCATAGTCCTCGATATCGTTCCCGACTGGCTTCTGCAGGAGCTTGCCTCGCGCAAATAGATCCGCGCGAGCGACCGAAGCTGCCGGAAAGTCGAGCGCCCATAGCGCCGCGTCGATCAGATGGATGCCGAGGTCAATGACGCAGCCACCACCTGACAACTGAGAATCATAGAACCATGGCTTGTCTGGTCCATATGAATTGTGGAATGTGAGGTCCACGGCGTAAATGTCACCCAGGGCGCCGCTATGAATGAGTTCGCGAATGTTCGTCATTCCGGCTGTAAAGCGGTAAGCGAAATCAATTTCCAGCAGCCGATCCGCGCGCCGCGCCTCCTTCAGCACAGCGCGCGTTTGCACCGCGGTACAGGCTAATGGCTTTTCGCAAAATACAGAATGTCCGTGCCGCAGGGCTTCTATCGCCTGTTCTGCGTGCAGAGCACTTGGCGAGGCTATGACTACTCCGTCCAGATCCATCTGCAAGAGCTCTTCGCGACCACCTACAGTTGCCGTATCGGGGGATATCTCGTGTAGCCAACAGTCTGCTTTCGGGTGATGGGTCCCAAATAGCGGCAACGGTGGCGACATCGCTGTTCGTTAGTGCTTCCAGGCGCATGCGCGCGATCCATCCGACGCCGAGAAAACCCAAACGTGGTTTACGGGACACGTAGCCCGGCTGCGTTCGGGTGCTCACGTGACTATCAGAGCCTTTACGAAACCCTCGGGCCGGCGCCTAATCATACTAAACGCCTGATCGATCTCGTCCAATCCAAACTTATGAGTATAGAGCATCGAAGGATCGAGTATCCCCTTCGAGATTGCGTTAACAGCAGCGTGGATGCCCTGAACATATGTGTCCACGTTGCGCTCGTGAGCATTGACGACGTCGATTCCCCGCCAGTTCCATTGCTGCATGTTGACTTGGCGGGTGCCATCCTGATGATAACCCGCGATTGTCAGGCGACCGCGCTCGCAAAGCACTTCTGCCGCTAAATCGAGCGTGCTCTGCTGGCCGACAGCCTCTATCGCGCGCTCACAACCTTTGCCTTCGGTTGCGGCCATGATTGTCTCTGCGGTTCGTTTCCAGTGTTCGTCCAGCTTAATGGTCTCAGCTGCACCAAACTGCCGCGCCAGCGCAAGGGCAAAAGGCCGGCGCGAGACCCCAATCACTTTCGCTCCAGCATGGCTCGCGAGCTGGCACAAGAGGGCCCCGAGAAAACCCACCCCGATTACAGCTACCGTGTGACCAGGTCGAATGTCGCTACGCGCGAAAATGTTCATGGCACATCCAAGCGCTTCGCCCGGAAAAAACGAGGACGGCAGGTGCGTGGGTAATCTGATCACTGCGTTCGCTGACGCGACATCGTATTGAGCCAGCGCTCTGTACGAGACCATCGCAACCCGCTCGCCGATCTGAAGTCCGGCAACTCCTGAACCAAGTGCGTCAATGGTTCCCCAACCTTCGTGCCCGGGTTCACCTGCGGAAAGCGGATACCTAAACCAGTCTCGGCCTTCCCAAACGGGCAGGCTCGACGAGCAGAGGCCGCAGCCCTCGACGCGAATCCTCACGTCAGCCGGGCCCGGGTTGGGCATCTCTGTTCGCACGAGAACCGTGGTGCGGGGTTCTGCGATCGAAGCTGCAATCATTGCCCTTGTTCCCCAGCCGTCCTTGGAAACCCACTCTGGGCAGGGTGAAGCTGCTCCTCGAACCATCGATACAGGCGCTCGACACCTGATCGAACATCCACTCGCGGTTTCCATCCGGTAGCGGCACAAAACTTTGAGGTATCCGACACGTAGTACTTTTGATCGCCTGCGCGCCAACTGCCGTACCGTAATCCTGGTGGGCCTCCGGCAAGGTCAGCGACCAGGTTCACCAGTTCTAGAAGGCTGCAGGTATTGGCGGGTCCGCCGCCGATGTTGAACGTCTGCCCACTCAGGCGGTCGATATTTCGCAACGCCAGAAGAAATCCGTCGATCAAATCTTCAATGAACAATAGATCACGCACCTGTTTGCCGTCTCCATAGATCGTGAGCGGTTGGCCATTCAGTACGCTCGCGACTACGTGAGAAACCCAACCCTGATCCTCCGTGCCACACTGATGCGGCCCATAGATGCAGCTCATGCGCATAACCACGGTGCGCAAACCGAAACTTCGCGAATAGTCAACAACATACTGATCTGCGGCGCCTTTCGAGCATCCGTATGCACTGCGAAAATCCAGAGCCTGTTGCTCGTTTACGCCTCGGGCCTCGAGCATGTTGTCGGCAGGAGAGTAGCGAGACTGCCGCTCAACTAATGGGACATTTTCGAGCGACCCATAGACTTTATTAGTGGAGGTAAAGACCAGGGGTGGAGAATCCTGAACAGATCTCAGAGCCTCGAGCACGTTGAGGGTGCCGCCAGCATTTATTTGAAAGTCGTTCATCGGCTCACTCAGACTGCTCGTCACCGCTACTTGAGCCGCAAAATGGAAGACCGCCACGCTGTTCTTAACCGCTTTCAGGACTGCGTCAGCATCGCGAACGTCAGTAACTTCAATACGTACTTTGTCCGGATAAAGCCTGAGTAACCAGTCGACGTTTCTCCGCACTCCCCGACGTGAAAAATTATCGAGCAGCAGCACCTTATGACCATCACGCAAAAGCCTATACGCGAGATTGGTCCCGATGAAGCCGGCTCCGCCGGTAATCAGAATGGCGCCTTGTACCCCGCTTCGGCTCGGCAGCGTACCGAGTCGACGTCCCGTCTTTCCAATATGCTCCTTCATATTGCCAGGCCCCTCGCGCTGAGCTCTCCAACGGCTTCAGGCACCCGGTCGACAGCAATTTGACCTTTGAGCCAGCGGACCAGCTCGCGCACACCGTCATCGAAAGACACCTGAGGTTCGTACCCGAGCAGGCGCCGCGACTTACCTATGTCCGCGAAGCAATTGCGCACATCGCCAGCGCGGTATTTTTCTGTAATGTCGGGTTGAATATGTTCTTTGCCCAATGCGGCTGCCAGACGCCGTGCTATTTCGCGGATCGTGTAGGGTTGGCCGCTACCGATATTGAATATTTCATCCGCGGGTGCTTGTGGATCCAAGGCTAAGCGACAGGCGCGTGCGATATCCTTGACGTTCACAAAGTCGCGCTGCTGAAGTCCGTCCTCATAGATGATAGGGGCTCGATCATTGAGGAGACGTGACGCCAGTATCGCCAACAGGCCTGTGTACGGATTGGAAAGGGCCTGGCGAGGGCCGAACACGTTGAAGAACCTGAGCGCCACGGTCTGAATGCGGTAAGCGCGCCCGACAGCAAGACACATTTGCTCCTGCGTATATTTTGAAATAGCGTATACGGACTGAAGCGAAGGTGCTTTGGATTCCGGCGTAGGAATAGGAATCAATATCTCACCTGAAGCATCATGCAGTTCCCATTCCTTGTCGTTTAGCTGCTTCGCACTCCGCTCCACACCAACAGCCAAAGCATCTCTGCTGGTTTGATAGAGCCCTTCGCCATAAATGCTCATGCTGGATGCGACAATCAGCCGCTCGACCGGATGATTTATAAGCGCTTCTAGCAAAATCGCCGTTCCGCGGTTGTTGACCGTAACGTAACGTTCGATTTCATACATGCTCTGACCGACCCCGACCGCCGCCGCCAGGTGGTAAACAGCATCGACGCCTCTGAGAGCCTTAGTGACTATCTCTTTGTCGCGCACATCTCCGACTAGCAGCTCAACCTCGGCACTTAGATACGAGGGCCGTCCCGCTTGTTTACCATGAACCTGAGGATCGAGAGCATCCAACACTCGCACCCGATGTCCCTGTTTCAGCAGGTCGTCAGCAAGATGAGAGCCTATGAAGCCGGCCCCGCCTGTGATCAATATGTTTTTAAGCATGTGATACGTAACGCTCTGAAAGGGCTTTTGTTTTCGCGACGTAACTCTGCCGATAACTCCTACGAACATCGTTCGCGCTCCTCGTCCTCCCAAACTGCCAGTCTAAGCTACGCAAATATGCGCGTAGGCCTCACGGCCGGGTTTGCGGACGCTGAGTCTCGGAGGTCTCTATGTGTAGTTCGCGGCGCTTACTGAGATGCTGAAAAAAATCTCACAATTTATGTTGAGAGCTTTCTTCATAAGGCACATCGGAAATTATCCCTGAGGCGCCGCTTGATGCGGTCGGACTCTTCTTGTTCTCCCTTTTGTTTTGCAGGCTGCGCTCTGGCGTACAGGCTCCCAAAAGAGCTGAACGCAATCATGAGAAAAATGCCATAACGGCGTCTGAATTGGCTGTACACAATGCTCCAGACACGGGGAGTGTAGCGCGTCTTTTGAACCTTGTGATGCGCGCGCTAGCCCACGAATCAGGCTTTCATTTGCTAGATTCTTCGTGCCCCTTTTTGCCGTGCTCGACGGCAGCATCGCCATGTTGGCGCGCCTTCTTTGAATGCTCTTTGCCTTTGTCGTGGTCTCCCGCTTCATGGTGAATCGCTGTGGAGTGGTGATGCTTTGCTGCCTAATGATGTCGCTCCGCTGCATTCATATGGTGTTTTGATGCAGGATGTTTTACCGGCATGACCTGCTCCTTATTTTTAGGGTGAGACTAACGCTAGCAACAATCGGACCACCTGCTGGATCTGAAAAAACTGAGATATTTTACGGGTGGATCAAATATTTTCCACAAAGGTGTAAGATAAAGTTCGAGAGCTTTACTTTTTTCCGTCCTCAAACTCGTTAGAGGTTTAGATTGACTCAAAGCCACCAGCATTGCTTGAGTTCGACATAGCAAGCTTGATCCGGCGGGAAGTAGATCGAAAGAAATATGCAGGGGCATCGGAACAGCAGGTCTTCCTATTGCGCAGGCGGGAAGCACATCGGATCGCTCGCAGCGACTCACCTCCATATCGCTGGCATTTTCGGTGAAATGGGCCATTAGGGACTCTCTGTACAGGTCGCTATGCGACGACTGCTTGGCATGAAAGTGACGACGGTTAGGTGGAGTGACAACGGCGCGAGGGGCCGTTGGTCCGTAGCAAGCGGTCGCGGTGGCTTGCGGTTCGCGCGATTGGGATCACAGCCCGCAATTCGGTCGGGAGCAACTCACGCCGAAACTGGTAGAGATTGGCCAGGGCAAACCTAGTCTGCGCTCGCGCCAGGTTCTTGGCCAGACCGCGATATCTCACTTTGGCGAAGCCCCACAGTTACTTGACTATCCGAAAGGCGTGTTCGCCGCGCGCGCAGGTCCGCGAACGCGCCCGGTTGATCATCCGCCAGCGTTTGCTCAGCGGCCTGCGACTGGGTCGCCGATTGATCCGGTAGCGCACTCCCCAACTCTCGAGAAACGCTCGATCGTCTTCCTTCCAGTACGCCTGATCGCCGAAGACTTCTCGCTCCTGTCCGTGCAGCAGGTCCGGCAACGGAGTAATGTCGGCGACTGCGGCGTTGGTCGCTCTGACCGTATGCACGATACCGCGCTTATCCGCTCCGATGTGCAGCTTCATTCCGAAGTGCCAATTCTTGCCCTTGCGGGTCTGCTTCATCTCCGGGTCGCGAGTCGCATGCCCGAATGGCGAACCCAGTTCGATATCATTGGTCGGAGCTGACAAAGATTTGGATAAGGCTGAGTTGGGTGATCACAATTTGCCATCGCAATGCATCGCGACTGATGATCCACGCCCTCGTGGCACAGTGATAAAGCCTGATTCGATACATGCCTCGTCGCTAGAGCGCTCGGTGGCAAGGGTCTGCTAAGGATTGCGGTGCCCCCAGCGCAGTTTCCGGCGAGCACGGCCTCACTGAATAATTAATTCCGATCCAGGCAGCCAAAAAATCAACAGGGTGATGGCGTTCTTACGTGAAATGTCGAAATTACGTCACTGCTAAGCAACGTTTTCGGACGAGGTTCAGCAGATTTTCGATGTTCCAGGCCTTTCGAACGGCGTCAAGATTGGCCGGTCTGTTAGCTTCGGTACCGGATATGATGATCACCGGCAGAGCCGCTAATTTATCGTTCTGAGCCTTGCGCTCGAGGAACTCCCAGCCGTTCATTCGGGGCATCATGAGGTCAAGCAAGATGAGAGACGGATGGGGATTGTCTCGCAAGTAATCCAGCGCTTGCTGGCCGTCATGTGCCGTAGCTATCGCATAACCATGCGTAACCAGCAGGTCCCCGAGTAAATCGAGCGCGTCTTCATCGTCATCCACGAGCAGGATGGTCAGAACAGGGGGGCATTTGTCTGTAGTCCCAAATTCGTTGCGGCATCGGGGCTAGTCTGCCAATTGACCCGACGCAACGTTATCGGCTAGGGAAAAGCGGCGCTTTTCGGAGCCTCAATGAATGCGGGTGCAATATTTGCACCTGATGCACTCCGGGGAGGAAGCTCGTCAGTTTACACTCGAAGGAGAGTTGGTGCGGGACCTATGCGACTTCGTGATTTTGTCCGAAATAATCCTAACGACATCGAACGCGAATGGGAGCACTTCGCAAGAAACCTGACGCCGTTCGCTGCCAGCTTGAGCGTCTCGACATTGCGCGACCATCTGCGGGAAATTCTTGAGGCTATGGCTGATGATATGGCGAGTCCGCAAACTTCAGCGCAGCGGCAGGACAAAAGCCAGGGCAAGGATACGTATGGAGGCACACTTGATCGGATAACCACTGCACATGCGAGTATCCGGCTTGACTCCGGCTTCCAGCTTGAACATGCGATCGCGGAATATCGCGCGCTTCGCGCCAGTATCCTGCGGCTGTGGGCTCAAACCAAGCCCAGCAGCGAAGAGCAAGACCTCGACGAGGTTATCCGCTTCAACGAGACTATTGACCAGGCTATCGCCGAGGTTACCCGTCGTTTCGCCGACAAGGCAACGCATTACAGTGATCGTTTTGTCGGCATCCTTGCCCATGATGCGCGCAGCCCGCTAAACCTGATTAACCTGGCCGCTCAACATTTGCTCGTTGACGGTTCGCTTAAGAACGCACAGGTCGCCGATGTCTCGCGAATTTTTAGAGGGGTGAAACGCATTGTTCGCTTAGTGGACGACCTGGCCGTACTCGTGCGCCATCGTGCCAGTCAACCGATACCGCTCACAAAAGCCAAGGTCGATCTTGGGGTGGTTTGCGAAGAAGCTTTGGAAGAGGTTAAGGCGTCCCACGCCGATGTTGTTTTCGAATTGCAGCGGCTTGGTGATTTGACTGGAAATTGGGATCGCGAACGGCTGGCACAAGTAGTCTCTAATCTGGCGGTAAATGCCGTGGTGCACACTTCCGCAAAGCGGGTCGATTTGACACTTGAAGACCAAGGCCCGTCTGTGGTTCTCAAAATCAACAACCAAGGGACACCAATTCCCGACCATATGTTGGAGTCGATTTTCGATCCGCTGGTGCATCACAATCAGCACATTGCTGAGCTGTCGAGAGGACTTGGCTTGGGTCTCTTCATTGTGCGCGAAATCGCGAAAGCGCACGACGGGACAGTTCAGGTCAGTTCCTCTGCTTCTGAAGGCACCGCCTTTACCGTGCGTCTGCCCCGGGGTGAAACCTAATTCGTCAACAGAAGACTGAGCAGTATCGTCCTTTAATTGGCACATCCTCACGAACGCTGCGCACTATGGCCTTCAGCGTCGAGTACTATCTCGCCACAGTATACCCGTACTCGTGCTATTCTCGCA
>CAVQVD010000009.1:0-74763 GCA_963717045.1 uncultured delta proteobacterium
GGAAGCGTGGCAGTAGCTGGGATGGATGAAGATCAGGTTCGACAGGCGATCTCCGACCGCGTGGGCGATTACCTAATCCACCCCAGAGTTCACGTTTTCATTTCGCAATACTACAGCAGAAGCGTCGAGGTTATGGGCATGGTAGCTAAGCCCGGCGCGTATTCACTTGCAGGTCCATCCGACTCGGTTCTCGATATTATAGGACGGGCAGGAGGTATGAGGGAGGGCGCCGCGCAGAGAGTGGTATTTTTCCCGGTGGAGACGAACATCAACGCCATGAACCGCGGTTCCTCATCTTACCAGAAGGTAGCATGTGCGGACGAACCGAACGGTCGAAACGACGCATTCGACGAATCGCGAAACTGCCGCGCGCCATCACCCAGCTTGGCAGGATCCGCGCCGACCGGCGACACCTTGGAGGTACCGAAACAGACCTCCCGGACCAAAGGCTCCACCATTGTAATTGACTTAGCCAAGCCGGCCTTTGCTGGCTGTCTTGATATTCCTGCTCGACCGGGAGATGTGGTTCTCATTCCGCCGGCTGGCCAAGTGGGCGTTTACGGATGGGTCCAAAAGCCGGGAGCCTTTGATGTTTCACCGGGGATGACGGTCCTTGGCGCGGTCACAGCGGCGGGGGCGCGCCGTACAGCTCCAACGGCGAAATTTTACGGAGCACTCCGGATGGTCAGCGGACAGTCATACCGATTGATCTGTCACGTGTCGAAAAAGGTAGCCAGCTGGATGTCCCGGTTGAAGCCGGAGATCTTGTCCTGGTCAGAGCGTCGGCATTGGGTGTAGTTCCTTACGCATTTTCAACGCTGCTGAGCAAGTTCGGAACAGGAATGTATTTCCCTGCGTTTTAAAGAAATGCCTGGACTGTTGCCATATTTGTCAGAGAGAGCGCTGTCACAAGGGATACAGCGGGATGTGGCATATCGCCCAGCCGCATCTCCAGCCGAAGTAGGGATCGGCCTGTGGGAGTGCTGGACGATAATCAAATCGCGCTGGCGCGTTATAGCCGTGGTTTTGATCGGAGTGCTTGCGGTCACTTTAGCAGCTGTCCTGCTTGCCAGGCCTAATTTCAGCGCATATGCGATTTTGCAGATCGATCCAGAAGCCCCCCGGATCCTGAATATGAGCCAGCTACTCGACCAAATCCAGAACACGGAAGATCACGACTACTACAAAACGCAATTCGAGCTACTTAAGAGCGAAGCACTCGCTGCTCAAGTGATTCATGACCTCAACCTTGAAACGATCCCTCTGTTCAATGCGCAGACGAGCAAGGGAAACTTGCTGTCCCGAGTATACACCTCATTGAACGCCAGGTTGCGCCACTGGATGGGAACGCCGGAGCTTTCGGATCCAACTGCGACATTCTTGAATAATCCAAATTCTTAGATACATCTAAATTCGCTATCGATAGCTACTTGTCTAGGATTGCGATCGAGCCGATTATCGGAACTCGCCTTGTCCGCGTGTCCTTCAAGAGTCCCGACGCCATATTATCCGCCAGAATCGCGAACGCGCATGTCAAAGGTTTCCTGCGGCTGAATCAAAATCTTCGCCGACAGGCAGGGCAAGCCGCTCGCACCTTTCTCGAGCAAGAACTTGTCGAGACCAAGGCGAAGGTTGAAAGATCCGAAGCCGAACTCAACGCCTATCGAAATCGAAGGGGGATTTTAGCGTTTGGGATTAACGACCAGGAAAAGAACAGGATTGCCGAGCAGAGGATGCTCGAGCTGAACTCGGCTCTTACCGACGCACAGAGTCAAAGAATCAAAGCCGGGGCTCAGCTTTCACTCCTAAAAGCAGGCGATTTTGAGTCGCTGCCATCCGTAGTGTCCAATCCAATGATCGAAAATCTAAGGCCCGAAGTAGACCGCCTTCAGGCCCAATACGCCGAGCTCGCAAGTAAGTACCGAGCGAAATACCCGCCTCTCATGGAAGCGAAAGCAAAACTTGACGCAGCAGAGCGGCGACTGACCGCGGAAATCGCCTCAATCGCCAGAGCGCTAAAACGAAGTTACAACGCCGCCGTAGCCAGAGAAAACGATCTTCAGCGGCAAATTGCTGAAGAACGGCAGCGCGATCTTCAGCTTAATGACGTATCTCTCCAAGACGCAGTCCTCGTACGGGAAGTACAAACTAACCGTCAACTCTATCAAGATGTATTGCAGCGAGCACATGAGATAAGCGTCAATGGTGATGCTCCTCTTCCGAACGTCAGCGTCGTAGAACCGGCGCAGGTGCCGCTTTTCGCGTCAAGTCCGAAAAAGCTGAAAAGTTTGGCGATCGCCGGGCTCGTGGCGATGGTGTTCGGAGTCGGCCTCTCGTTCTTCTTGGAGCAATGCGATGACCGGCTCAAAAGCGTCGAAGAAATTGAGAACTATCTCCACCTTCCAGAACTCGGCGTGGTGCCCGATTTCTACAAATTGGGCCACTCTACTCACGTGCCATCCCTGGCGGCGGCCCTTTCCGCAAGCGCTTATGACCTCGATGCACGCACGGAATCCTCGAACGGACGATTAACCCCCTTCGCTGTTTTAGAACATCGAATGAGTTTCTATAAGTCCATTCGTACTGCGATCCTCTACTCACGCGCAGGCGACGCGCCAAGGACCATACTTTTCGCAAGTGCGGTACCTAGCGAAGGTAAGACGCTAACCGCCGTCAGCACAGCGCTGGCTTTCGCCCATACTGGAGCCAGCACCCTTCTCATCGATGCTGACTTGCGTGCTCCGCGTTGTCATAAGCTCCTGGACACAGAGAACGACGTTGGTCTAAGTGACCTAATAGTTAATCGCGCGCAGTTTAGGAACGCGATCCGGAGGATGGACGACTGGCATCTCGACGACCATGAAGGGCTGTTTCTGCTCGGAGCCGGACCGCCGGTGCCTAATCCCGGCGAGTTACTTACTTCGGTGAAAATGTACCAAATTCTGCAACAGCTCGGAAAAGGATACGATTTTATATTGCTCGATTCAGCTCCAATCATGTATTCCAGTGAGACGTTAGGATTAGCAACAATGGTGGACGGGGTGGTGGTCGTGGCTGGAGCAACAACGCCAAAGCAGGTCATTCGTTCGGCTTGCAGGCGCCTTACAGCTGCGGGCGCTACAATTTACGGCGTAGTGCTTAACAAAGTCGACAGGCGCCACACCGCCTATCAGAAGATGTATCCATACTACCGACGCGCTTACCCGGCACTCGAGAGCGCCTAGAGGACGCGAGGTTGACTCAGCGAAGGCTCGATTGACACTAAGATAGTTCTGCAGCTTTCGCCAGACAACGTAGTTATTTTGCAGCGCGGCATGTCGCCGCAGCGACATTTCTCCGGCTCTTCAGGTGTCTCGTACATATTTTGTGAAGCCCGTTCGTCACTGCATCTACAGTCCTCAATGGACGCATCCGATTAAAGAACAATGAGGGTGACTATGAAGGAGGTCTAGACGCTCGCCTCGTTCCGGGAACTGGCACCAACATCGGCCAAACGCCGAATGCCTATCGCGGAAATTGGGGCGAGCTTGATGTACTGGCTAGCAGCACATTCTTATTTTTTACCGGGCCTCTATCTCCAACGGTATTCCACCCTCTTCGGCGTTTCGTTGGCGGCCAAACGGCGGCCAGATCTGCCTAAATCCCTGGTGTATCGATTACTCAATGGTACGCTCGAATCGACAAGCTACTTCGAATTTGATTTCGCATGGAAAATACTGACATCGTCAGAAGCGGAGTGATAAAGACTATCTGGATGTGCTTTCTCCATGGCTACTTCCGCTGCTTCTCATGCAGCGCCGTCGAATCTCGAGAGCAATAGTCGTGAACCCTAACGGCTCTACTGTGCAAGCATTCCAGCAGCTGTTAGATGCAGCGGGTCTCGAATCCCGATGTGAGATTATAGGCAGACTTCTTGAGGACTCTTCACTGACGCCAGGATCGTTCGACGTGATCACTAGCATGTCAGGGCCAGCCCAAATCAAAAATGATTCAGCCCTTGTGGCAACGATGTGGACGTTACTAAAACCCGGTGGTCGCCTGATTATGTCGCTGCCTTGCACCTTTCACGCGGCGGGCGGGATTAGCAGTCACGACTGGAATGAAGAAGCGGACACCGGCCTGTTTTGTCTAGCCCGCGAATTTATGATCCGCAGCTTCTTCAGGAACGTATCTTTTCGGTCTTGGGTGAGCCAACTTCCGCCGTCGTGTACGGGGAGACCGCCAAAGCGGGTCTGCGACAGGCCAAGATGGATACTCTTGTTCCTGGTTACCCGTCCCCGCGAGAACCCCTCGCGATGGCGCGCAATTGGCGTTGCTTTTCCAGAGTTCAGGATCTTCCAGGCCGGGGAGTGATCGTCATGACGTTTGATAAAGGTTTCGTGTCCTAGGTCTGCAGCAGGTGCTAAACACACATCATACCACCGGCGCTCTTCAACGAGCTGCCGATTGTGGGTGTATCGTTGGTGGTTACCTTGTAGCTGGGGAGATCGCGTTACACCTCAGCTCGGAGAAACTCTTCTTCTTTCCCGAGAGCGGTCCTTGGGAAGTACAGTACGCTGCCTTGTTTCTGATCGCTCTCCTGTCGTGGGCAGCGGTGACATCATATTGCGGAACTTACCATTCGCGCCGCACGGAACGTTTGCCGTTTATCGCCCGTGAATTAATGCGGACACTGGTTCTGTGGGCGCTTATGACCGTTGCTGGTGCTTTTATATTGAAGATACCGAATGTGAGTCGGCAGTTTACGGCTTATCTCCTGGTCGCTTCGGGTATTTTGATCACGTCACGACAGCTCGCGACGATCGTGATAGCGCGCAGACTCAGACGGTTCGGTTACAATTGGAGAACTGCGGTAATCCTGGGCGACCACGCCGCGTCAGAGAGGTTCGCGCAACTTCTCACCAGCGCTCACCCCATGGGTTACCGGGTACTCATTAAGCCTCAAGGTGGCAGTGTCGCCTCTTTGAATGGCGCTCTCTCTTCCGCGCCGCAAATCGATGACGTGTTCATAGTCGGCACCGGTCATGCAACGCAGAACGATCTCACTGGGTTGGAAGATATTCCCCGCATGTTGAAACAGGGCAAAGGCGTCCACATCATACCTGCCTTGCTGGATACAAGTCTTTTTCATCAATCTCTCAGTGAAGTCGCGGGAATACCTATCATTTCCCTAATGAAAGGCCAACTCGGTAGTGTGCAAGCGGCGGCAAAGCGTCTCGGTGATTGCGTGGTATCCGCAGTCCTGCTGATTGCACTCTCACCGGTTATAGCGATGGTTGCGCTTCTCATTAAGCTCACATCAAGTGGCCCGGTTCTTTTTAGTCAAAGACGGTTGGGCCTCAAGGGTAGACCTTTTTACCTGTTTAAATTTCGAACAATGATAGCGAACGCAGAGCAAGTGCTTACGAGCTCGCCAGCTTTGTACGCGCAGTATCTTGCGAACAACTTTAAACTCCCGAAGGGTAAGGACCCTCGTGTCACTCGGCTTGGATACTTCCTTCGTGCAACGAGTCTGGACGAGTTGCCGCAACTCTTCAATGTCCTCAGGGGGGATATGAGTCTCGTAGGTCCGCGACCTGTTGTGGCCGCCGAGGTCGAAAAATACGGAGAAGCGGCCGGGCTGTTCCTTTCTGTTAAGCCTGGAATGACCGGTCATTGGCAGGTTAGCGGACGCAGCGAACTGCAAGCCTATGACAAGCGTGTCGAGCTGGACCTCGAGTACATCCGAGATCAATCGTTGGGGATGGATTTCGAAATACTCTTACGAACGGTGCCTACCGTGCTACGCGGAAAGGGTGCCCACTAGGCACAAAGGTCGGGCGGACCTGCTCAGCTAATTACCAGATCTTGTCATGTCGATAACTTACATCGGACTGATTGTCGTAGTCATCAGCTTTATAATCTTCGTCGTAGCTCCCCGGTATCTAGTGCCTTGGGCAATAGCGGTATCGGTATTGCAAGCCGCCTCGGTGTTGAACGTAAGCGGCGCTTTCCCGATAGGAGTCAGTCCCTACTTCTTCGTAACGTTACTTATCTGCCTTCGTTTCCTGCCGCTATGGCTTAGCGGTAAGCTAAGTTTTGGACCCGACGAATCCATATGCCTTTACGTGCGCCCTCTGCTGTTAATGGTTTTTTGGGGGGTCTTGTCGGCGATTGTCTTGCCTGTAATCTTTTCAGGCGCCCTTGTCGATTCTCCCCGCGGAGGTATGGATGCGGTCTCGGCAATCCCATTGCAATGGACATGGAGTAATGTAGCTCAAGCAGGATATCTAGTACTCAACTTCGTCTTCATTGTTTATATACTCTGGCAGAGCGTTGATGAGATTCAAATCGGACGTTGTATCGCAGCGTTTCGCTGGTCGGGTGCCTTCGCGGTAGCGGTTGGAGCGTATCAGCTTTTGGCTCACCTCACTGGCCTCCCGTATCCCTCGAGTTTCTTCAACAGCAATCTGGCATGGGCACAATTGACGGATCAGAATATAGGAGGCGCGTGGAGGGTGTCGGCAACGTTCACCGAACCGTCCACCGCGGGTACTTACTTTGCGACGTGGACGACGCTGCTCCTGTTTTCTGCGCTGAGCGATGAGCGGGTGACGTTTTCCAATTGGTGTCTGCTCGTGAGTGGGATCGTGATGTTGGCGTTGACCACATCTGCCACTGGCTATTTGGTCGGAGCCACTGTGCTTGTGCTGCTCGTCGGAAAGCAGATGTCACATCTGCTGATTCGAGGGGTGGTAGGCTACAAGATGCTTTTCACGCTCGCTGTTGTCGCAGCCGCGTTAGTCGCAGGACTATTCCTATTACCGAATTTCCATCGCGTGCTTTATGATGTGATCTGGCAAAAGTCGCAGTCACGTTCGGGTCGCGACCGTGGAGCAACTGCTGTCCACGCACTTTATCTCGCTTTCGAAACAGTGGGGTTGGGCGTAGGCCTCGGGTCGAATCGGCCTTCCGGACTGTTTTTTTATATTCTCAGCAACATGGGAATTCCGGGTATAGTATTGGTCTCTTATCTACTGTATGTCACACGCTCACTGACCAGCCACGCACCAACTCGTCGGATCACAGAGAGATTTGCCTCCCGCATACGTGCTTGTGGCTGGGCTTTTGCGGTCGCGATCTTGGCAGCTTTGATCGCGGGTGCCGAATTTACAGCGCCTCAGCTTTGGGTTTCTTGGGGAATCCTGTTGGCTGTTTGTCGGTATGTTTACATAGCGAACCAGGAGTTCACTGGTGATAACGCTGTAGCGCGTGAACCAATTCTTTTAGAACAGCTGGCCTTTCGACCGATCTTGTTGCTGGACGTGATACCCGACGGTATTGCGCATCCATAGCGTGGCTTAGGAATTCCTTGCGAGTTCAGACGACAAGAAGCAAGCAGGTTTCTGCACCTTTGCCGGCCGGGGGCTCGCCGACGGAGCATCCGTTGCGAGTTTTTGTATTCCTGGGACACGGATTTGGCGCTCAGCGTTGGACGGAGCGTTGGAGCAGGGGCGAGATTCCAGGTCTCAACGAGAAACTTCCTTACGGCTACCATCACGCTGCGAACAAGGACTGCGTTGTCGACTACTCCGAAGATACAAACGAGAACCGGCTCACTGAACTTGCCCGACGGAGCATGCGCCGGCTGCTGGGATGTGACCTGGTGCATGCTTGGCGCAATCGAAAGGCGCTTTTTGCCGCCGACATTGTGTGGACCCACACCGAGTTGGAGCATCTCGCGGTATTAGCGCTCTGGCAATATCGCCGCCGCGAACGCCGACCCAGGCTGATTGCGCAAAATGTGTGGCTCTTCGATCGATGGCAACGGTTTTCGACGCCGAGGCGCTGGCTGTACCGATACCTGCTGAGTCAGGCCGATGTTCTGACCTTTCTTTCTCCCGAGAATCTCAATGCAGCCCGCGAACTGTTCCCGCGAATGCGCTGCGAGTTCTTGCCGTTCGGCGTTAGCTGGCACTCGATGGTCGCGCCGGTTCGTCGTGCGGCGCATCGGCCTGTGCGATTAGTCGCGCTGGGAAATGACATGCATCGGGACTGGCAAACGCTCATCGCCGCAGCCGAACCATGGTCAGGATGCCGGCTCCGGATTGGTTCGAAGAGCATAGATCGTAGATTGACCGATCACGCTCAGAACATCGAGGTGATAGCCCCGAGCTCCGATCGCGAAGTGGAGGAACTGTATACCTGGGCGGACCTCGCCGTCGTTCCTCTCAAGCCAAATTTACACGCGTCCGGTCTAACCGTGATTTTCGAAGCAGTGCTGCATGGATTGCCGGTCGTCTGCACGGACACTGGCGGAATCAGGGGCTATTTTTCTGAAGAGGATGTCCGCTACGTACCGCCGCAGGATCCGGTGGCCCTGCGTCGGACCCTTCGGGAGCTGGCCGAAGACGATAGCATGCGAATCGCGATGGCTACGCATGCACAGGCTCAGATGCTTTCCTCCGACCTAAGTTCGCGTTCGTTTGCGCGTCGACATTACGAGATCTCCCGAGAGCTCGTGATCGATGCGCCTTGCAACACGGATGAAGGCGCGGGTCTGCGGTGCTTCGCTAATTGATTGTGGCAACCGTAATCACAAACGAGGTCCCAAGCATAGAGGCTGGCGCCTGGAAGCGCAGCCCTGTCCGCCATAACCTCTTCGCCAACCTCAGCGGCAACAGTTTGTCTCTTCTTATCAGCCTCGTATGCGTTCCGGTCTACATCCGTGTTCTCGGTGTCGCCGGCTATGGCCTCATCGGCGTTTGGATGACGCTCGAAAATATCTCAAATATTGTCGACCTTGGCCTCAGCCCTACGATCACCCGTGAAATGGCGGCCTGCTCGACCCGCCCCGGCGGCGCCCAAGACGCGCGCGACTTGATACGCACTCTCGAAGCTGGCTATTGGGCAATCGGTCTCGTCATTGGCGGGATCATCATATCGAGCGCCTCGCCGATCTCCGCCCACTGGCTGCGCACCGATCAGCTTCCGCACGATACGCTGCACACGGCCATCATGTTAATCGGCATTCTCATTTTCTGCAGATGGCCTTTAACGTTCTACTGCGGCGGACTGACCGGTCTCGAGCGACAGGTCCTGCTCTCCGGCGTAAGTACGGCCTATGCATACCTGCGCAGCCTGGGTTCCGTATTCGTGCTCCTATTTGTTTCGCCCACGATTTCCGCTTTTTTCGTCTTTCAGATCGCAATCAACCTCATTCAGACCGCCGTGCTCACGATCGTTCTGTGGCGCTGTCTTCCATCTGGACCGACGCCGCGCTTCCGACCGGAGCTGGTCCGCCGCATATGGCGTTTTGCCGGCGGGACCAGCGCGAACACGCTCCTTTGGCTGTTGATCTCCCAGCTCGACAAGGTGGTCGTGACCGCGATGCTGCCACTCGAGTCTTTCGGCTACTATATGTTGGCGTCGCGTATCGCCGCCTGTCTGAGCGCTGCTTCTTCGCCGCTCTTCGCCGCCTTTTTCCCAGCTTTTTCCCGGCAGGTGGCTTCCGGAAATGAGCGCAATCTGGCCGATCTTTACCATCGCGCCTCCCAGCTAATGTCCGTACTTATTCTGCCGGCTGCACTGACCGTGATCTTCTTCGCCAAGCTTTTGATTTTCGCCTGGACCGGCAAGCAGTTAGTCGCAGAGCGAACCTCGCTCATCGCTGCGCTGCTCACCGCCGGTTCCGCCTTCGGTTGCATAGTGAGTGTCCCATATGCTCTGCAACTCGCGTACGGCTGGACGCGCCTCGCGTTTTGGTCAAACGTGTTCGCGCTATGTGTAAGTATCCCGCTTCTCCTGATACTCACCCGATACTTAGGCGCTACCGGCGCGGCTGTGGTCTGGCTGATCGTCAATGTCAGCTACATTACGACCGACGTGATCCCCATGCATCGGCGTTTGCTTACGTCCGAGTTAAAACCATGGCTATTCGAAGACGTCGGCATTCCTCTTCTCGCCTGCACAGCCACTGCGGCACTCTTATTTGAGCGCATTAGCTATTCGAATTCGCGGCTGAGTGCCGCTCTGGTCGTGGCATCCGCGGCAGCTATCGTTGGAAGCGTCGCGCTCATCGCGACTCCGCTGAGTCGCAAGCAACTTCACCAACTATTTTCGCGAAAGCGCGACATCTCGCCTGCTTCGGCCTGAATCGACGGTGACATTCAATGATAGAGGTATCGACCATAATTCCCGCCTATAACGCCGAGCGCAGCATCGCCCAAGCAATCAATAGTGCCTTATCGCAGGACTTCGAAGCGCATGAGGTTGTTGTTGTAAACGATGGAGCAACGGATTCGACGGCCACGATCTTGAATGGGTATAACGGAAAAATCCAGGTAGTTACTCAGTCTAACCGCGGCGTAAGTGCGGCTCGCAACGCAGGCGTTCGCCGCTCGACCGGCAAGTACCTCGCGTTCTTAGATTCGGACGACATGTGGTTGCCGGAGAAGCTCGCAACCATGGTTTCCGCGCTGAAGCGGAACCCTCAGGCGAGTCTGGCCTTCAGCGAGTACAGCTTTTTTGACAACAGGGACGCGGAGAACGACGGGTCTTCGATCGGCCACGCGCCTTCGATGGAAGAAATGCTCACGGAGCCTCTCCTGCCAATTCTCCCCAGCTCGTTGGTGATTCCTCGAGAGATGTTCGAGCGGGTCGGCGGATTCTGCGAAGCGTTTAGAGGAGCTGGAGCAGGCGAGGAGTGGTCGATTCTATTATTCCTCCGCGAGTTGGGCGAGTTCGTTCACGTTCCCTACAAGCTTACTCTTTACCGAGCAGGTCAAAGCGGCGATCGCGCTGATAAGTACGCACCAAACCTCCCCATTTTCATCGCTCTGATGAAACAACGGTACGGCGCAAGGGGTAAGGCGTTGATTCGCAACGCGAGAAATCTTCATTGTCGGTTGATGCTATCCAAAATCGCTCATCAGATGAGCGATGGCGACCGATTGGGCGCAGCCCTCGCGCTTTTTCGCATCGCCTCGATTCGGCCCTCATACTTCTTCAGCTCAGAGTTCATTCAGCGTTTGCTCCTTCCTCACAATATGCGACGCCTTCGAGCTCTGGCCAGCGTACTAAGTCGGATGGAGCAGCGGGGTTGAAGGATCTAAAGCTATCTATCGCTCTGGTTGCCTACAATCGTGAGCGCTTTCTCGTACAGCAGCTCGAGAGCATAGCCGCCCAGAGCCGCCTCCCAAACGAGCTGATAATCGGTGACGATTGCTCGACCGATCGATCCGCTGAGATCATCAGTGATTTCGCGGCGCGGGCCCCTTTTCCGGTGCATAGGTATGTTAATGCTACCAATTGTGGATATTCACGCAATCTCGAGCGTGCCATACAACTTTGTTCTGGCGATGTGATTGTATTCTGCGACGACGACGATGTCTGTCTGCCGCAGCAGCTGAAGGTAATCGAAAAGGAGTTTCTAAGATCCCCTCCGATTGGTCTGATGGTGAGCAACTCCGCCCTGGTGGATGAGACACTGCGCCCGCTGGGAATCATGCTGTGGGACAGTGCCAGGTTAACCGCACGCGAAGCTAGAGGCGTCTTGAGCGATCCGATTTGCATCTTAGCCAGGCATTTTATCGCCGCTGGCCACGTGCTCTCTTTTCGCGGTACGCTGAAATCTTGTATTTTGCCCTTTCCACGAAAGTTTCCGCCCGGCATATTTTGTGACGTATGGATTGCCCTTGTTTTGGCATCGGTATCGACTCTCGCCTGTATTCCGGCTCCCCTTGTCCTACATCGCATTCATCACAGCCAAATCGCGGGCGTCCAGACTCTTGCTTCATCACATAGACGAATAGGATTCAGAACACGAGAAAGAGAAAGAATTGCGCAATTCATACCTCTGGTCGAAGAGGTCATATCTCGCGTATCGACGTTAGTTGACAATCCATTAGCACAGCGAAATTTGGAAAGCCTGACCCGTTGGGCCGAACATATGACTATGCAGTCGCACCTTTCCCGGGAAAAGCGTGGCCGATTGTTTCCGATCGTTCACGCGCTTTTGGCGAAACAGTACCACCGATATTCGCGAGGATTTCTAACCGCCGCGCGCGACCTGTTGATTCTGCAGTGACGAAGTTGCCCATGACAGAATGGACCCGGCAATACCTGAAGAAATTTCAGCTTGCCTCGAGCCGCTGCGCATTTTCTCCGGCGCGTCCTCCGTTGGTGGCGCTATGTAAGAAAATTGGGTCTCTTCAGAGCGCTGTACCTGGCACTCGCCGGCAAGTTCCGCATCCGTTCAGTTACGATTAGGGTCCGCGGCATCATGCGCAGCGTGAAAATCCGGCTTGACGCTACCGATAAGCAAGTGTTCGAGCAGATCTTTATAGACGAAGACTACGCATTGCCGATAGAACGGCAGCCGCGGTTTGTAATTGATGGTGGCGCGAACGTCGGCTATGGCTCTATCTATTTCGCCAATAGGTACCCCGACGCGGACATCGTGGCAGTTGAGCCAGACCCTTCAAATTTCAAGGTGTTGTGTGAGAATGTTAAAGGCTACCCAAAAATACGTCCTCTAAAAGCCGCAATATGGAAGGAGCGCGGCCTTCTGCACGTTGATAACTCTCTAGGATCATGGGCCTGTACAGTATCTGAACTCCGCTCGGATCAGATGCTTGACACTAATCAGCCGTCCTACTCGGACGCGCTCACGCTTGACGATATCTGTATCCGCTCAGGGCAAGATAACATAGACATACTCAAGCTGGATATAGAAGGTGCCGAACTTGAAGTGTTCTCAGCTCCATGTCAGTTCTGGCTGGCAAGGACGGACGTCATAATTATTGAGCTTCATGACCGAATGAAGCCAGGTGCTCCGATGCGCTGGAACGGGCAATCGCCGGCCATGGTTTTTCGCGCAGCACGCGGGGCGAAAACCTGGTCCTCACCAGAAAGCAACAATCCGAATCAGTTCATTTGCCAATCGACAGCATGCAAGTGATTCCCTCGTCGTCCGGAGGGGCCAAGTGAGCGATCCAAGCCGCCCCGCCCTGACCGCCACATGCGCGCGCGCGCTGCCGCGTGTCCTGCGCCACTCGCGCGCGGATAACGCGCAGCCGCTTTCAACGGTTCCGCGCCGCATTCTGGCGGTGAAGGTTCATGGACTGGGCGATAGCGTGATGGTTCGCTCGATACTCGAGCATTTCCGCCGCAGGCATCCTGGCGTGGAAATCGGGATCCTCGCCGGGCCCGCAAATCGAGACGTGTTAACGACCGGTTCCGAATACCAACTCCATCAGTATGACCAGCGGACGCTGGGCGCAAGCTCAATCCTACGGACTCTCAGAGACATCCGAAAACGCAGATATGAAGCCGCTATAGACTTCGAGCAGGGCTCGCTCGCCGGCGCCGCTTTTATCCGAGCGACTGGAATACCGGTTCGTGCCGGGTTCTTACCATTGAACGACAGCGCCAAGGCGACCCTGCTTACGCATCCGATCCGTTTTCACGAAGAGGACTCGATGTGGACATCGTTCAAGCGGCTCATGCGAATAATTGATCGGGATTTCCCAGAGGAGATTTCGACGATTCCTCTGCCGCTGGACGATCAGACGCGGCGCTCGACGCTGGAGTGGATGCGCGCGAAGACTTGCCGTTTGACTAGGCAATCGATTGTATTCCACCTTGGGTGCGCTCCCACTCGCTCTTACAGGAGGTGGCCGGTCGAGCGTTTTGTGGCACTTGCGGAGCAGCTGCGCGTGCAAAGACCAAATCTTTTTATCGTCCTCACGGGTCAACCTTCTGAGCGTCCACTGATAGAGCAGTTCAGCTCCAGCTATTCCGGACCTGTTGTGGACGCCACCGGACTCGGTTCGATCGGAAAGACCGCTGCTCTGCTTTCCGAGTGTGAGCTCCTGGTCTCCAATGATACCGGCATCATGCACCTGGGCGCAGCGATGGGCGTGCCGACGGTCGGCATCTTCGGGTCTGCCAGTCCGCGACGCTGGGCGCCTGTAGGGCCACATGCCACGGCGGTTTCGGCAAGCGGTATTGAGTGCAGTCCTTGTGCGGAGACCTATCTTCTGCGCGACCCGGCTGACTGCGCCAACCCAGACCGCATGCGCTGCCTGCGTGAGGTCAGCGTCGAAATGGTGCTGAAAGCCGTGCGGCGGGTGACCTCGGAGAGGCGTACGGCCATATCCGGCGAGTTCGCGCAGCGCGCTGAACCGCGCAGCGCGCTGAAAGCTGAGTCGAGTTTGCCTGACAGGATTTACATCAACGGGCGCTTTCTGCAGCAGCCGGTCACCGGCGTTCAACGCTATGCTCGCGAGCTTCTCAAGGCCTGGGACGCATTGCTTGAAAACGGCGAAATTGATCGTCGAAGCGTCGAGTTTCATGTGCTTGCGCCGCGCGGCCCGATTGCGGCGCCGAAGCTCCGGCACATATCGCTGCGCCAGGTCGGGTATCTCAGCGGCCATTTCTGGGAGCAATTGGAATTGCCCTTCCAAGCCAGAGGCGGGATGCTCTTTTCACCCGGAAACGTTCATCCGCTGCTCGCTCCGTTCTTTGGCCCCGGAGTAGTTACGATCCACGATCTGGCCTATCGGCTTAACCCGAAAGCATACACTGCGGCTTTCCGATTGACGTACGGGGTCCTGGTTCCAGCGGCATTGCGAAACGCGGATGCGATAATCACTGTCTCCGAGTCCGAGAAACATAACATCGCGGCGCGGTTCCCGATCGTCAAGGATCGCATCTACGCAGTCCATCATGGCGCTCCGGGCGCAGAGCTAGTAGCCAGAGTCGAGGTGAATAGTAATTCATCAAGGTTCGGAGGGAGTACTGACTTATCAACGCATTCCGACCGGTTCGTGCTGTGGGTTGGCACCTTAACTGAGAGAAAGAACCCGCAGGGCGCGATAGACGCAATTGCTTTGGTCAACAAAAAGATGAAGCTGCCACTCGTAATGGCCGGAGCGACCTACCGGGGGTTCAATAGTGCGGGCCTGACCGTTGTGGATGATAGCGGCGAGATGGTTCGGTTCGCAGACCGCGTAGACACATTCGGCGAACTAGCCCGGCTTTACAGCAGTGCGGTCTGTCTGCTGTTCCCGTCGTTTTACGAGGGCTTTGGCCTTCCCGCGCTTGAGGCAATGGCTCACGGCTGTCCGGTTGTGGCTTCGGGAATTCCGGCGCTGCGCGAGGTCTGTGGCAGTGCTGCTCTCTATTGCGATCCGAATGATCCGAACGACATCGCAAAAAAAATCAGTATGGTGGCAGACGACCCGCAGCTTAGAGATAAGCTCCGGCAAAACGGGCACGCTCGAGTGAAGGAATTCACCTGGGAGAAATGCGCTCGGCAAACCTTCGCGATCCTAAGCAGTGTAATTACGCGAAGAGCAAGCTCATGCGCACGTGCTTACGCTCAGCGGGATGCTGCCACTTCCGGCTGAATTCTTCCTTCCCGTGCATCGTTCGCCATCGATTCACAGTTGACCTGAAGAGGTTGTTTGTGGTGAGCAAGCCAGCTCGCACGAAGATGCCAGGGCGCGGCAATCGTATGCTGAGGCTAGTGGACAGGTTTGCCGGCATTCCGCTGGTCGCTTTAATGGGTGGATTACGGAAAAAAAGACAAATGCCGGGTCGGATCAATCGAATCGGTATACTCAGTACAGCCGCAATCGGCGATACCATTCTGAGCGGGGCGGTTGTCTCAGATCTGCGGTCTGGCCTTCCCAGTTCATCTATCACTTACTTTGCCGGCGATACGAATTACTCCACCGCTCTCCTTTTGCCTGCAACGGACTCCGTGATTTGTCTACCCATCTATCATCCCCTCGAAGCGTCGCGAATCGTTCGCAGTCAGCGCTTGGACCTTCTGATAGACTTCGGGCCGTGGCCGAGGCTTAACGCCGTGATCGCCTGGCTTTCCGGCGCGCGATTCACTGTCGGGTTTCGCACTCCAGGTCAATATCGGCACTATGCATACGATTTAGCGATTGAGCATTCACCTGCGGTGCATGAACTGGAAAATCTTCGGCGGATCATCGCCGGGCTGGGGCTCGAAGCGACTCACCTTCCAATGATTGATTCGCGAAAGGTTCCGGCTAATCCTGACATCGCCACCTCCGAGCCGTATCTACTATTTCATCTTTGGCCCGGCGGAACATGCAGCCGTGAAAAGGAGTGGCCAACAGAGCGATGGATTCGCCTGGCTACTCATTTTGCTGCAAACGGGTATGCGATTGTTCTGAGTGGCGCACGTTCGCAGCACGGCACAAACCACGACGTGATCAAAGCGTTACATCCACGGTACCGCGCGCTGATTCGGAATGCCGCAGGACTGAGCCTTGCCGAAACGGCAGCCCTGGTAAGCAACTCGCGAATGGTCGTATCCGTCGACACCGGCATTATGCACTTGGCAGCTGCAGTTGGAGTTCCAGTTATTGGATTACACGGCCCGGCTTCATCGAAGCGATGGGGGCCTATCGGAAGGAATGCCGTTGCGATTGACTCTCCCGATCCACGCGCCGGCTATCTGTATCTCGGCTTCGAGTTGCCTGCTGACCCCCCGCCATGCATGGAGGCGATTTCGTACGAGAGGGTACTGGACGAATGCCTGAAAAGGCTCGACGACGCTGCGAGTGATAGGCTTCAAGTGATCGCCTGATAGCATCGCCGGGCTTCATTTCGATCCGGGCTATATTAGGTGCAGTGCGAACGCTACGGTTGTCAACGGCTTCTGCTGAACAATTGGTGAGCTGCTCGAACGCAAATATGTGCCTTGAGAAACTTCGCTCGCGCTTTCAAACTTGCTTCGTAATAGCTGGAGAACGTCGCAGATGTGCGGAACGGAGAGGCTGATTCGTGCTATCGGATTTGCAGCGATTCTGCTGTCGCTGCCAGCGTTGGCGTATCCGCAAAGTCAGCGCCATGGCATGCCCCGCGGTCAGAGCATCACATCAGCATTTCTGGTCACCAGGTTCGGCGCCAGATGCGATGGCAGCACAGATGATACTCAGGCGTTCCAAGCCGCGTTGAACGCGGCAGGGGCCGGATGTGCCGCCGGAAGAGGCTTTCTCGACAGTGGGTATCAAACGGTGCTCGTTCCTGACGGAGCCAGATGCAGGCTCAATGCGGGCTTGATAAATAGCAGAAGCGACTGCGTCGGAATTTCAAGCTACGCAGGCGGGACGCTTGATTTTTCCAGTCTGCCTCGCGGGCAAACTGCTCTCACGCTCAAGCCGCTTATCTACGGCGCGTATACCGGCAATGTTGCGCGATTCGAAAATATCCAGATGATTGGTCCGGGACGCGCGAGCAGCACGGTCGGAATCGCGAGCGGCACGCCGACGACGACGTACCGCCAATACAACATACACGGCTTCGGCCATGGTTATGAAGTTCACAGCGGCTCCTGGCTCAATCATTTTGTGAATACCTCGATATGGGACTGCCGGACCGATCTCTATTGCGGCAGCTCTCTGAAGGACGCTGGTGAGCAGATCAGCTTTGAGGCGGGGACTCTCTTCAACAGCGACCAGGGTATCGAGAATGACAGTTGCGAATTTAATATCACTGACTCTTCGCTTGATGAATTCACAGGGCCCGCGGTTATAAACGGTGGAGGGTCGACTCGGCTCACGAGCGACCACATCGAATACGTAAACAGCACGGCCGCTGCTCCATTGGTAGTGACAAGCAAGGCATGCAATGCGTGGGGAAGCATCACGATGGAAGGCGGCCAAATTCAGTTCGACCACGCGAAGCCACAGGCGCTCGCGCGGAATGATGGCGGCCCTGGGCCGTGCGGCGGTGGCGGTTGGGGATCGTACATCCGTCTAAGCAATGTATTCCTGGGCAATATACCGACTGAGCCGAGTGGCGCTCCCGTTGTCACGGGTTCCAATTCGAGTCAGATAGCAATTTGCCATGCGACCAGTGGCGGCGGTGGCGGCGCGATCGGGAACGTCCCGAATATAGGGCGTCCTTACAAGGAGGGCCAGAGTCAGTGCTGACCGAGAGAAGTGAAGAGAGGATCGCAAACATGTCGAGAGCGACAACAAAGAATCGAGCACGCAAACCGATCAGGGTTGTGCCAAAGGGCTGGGGGCGCGAAGTCTGGATTGTCAATGGCGATCTATATTGCGGAAAGATTCTAGAGATCGACAAGGGCAAACGCTGCTCACTACATTTTCACAAGCTCAAGACCGAGTCCTTCTATCTGCGCGCGGGACGCCTCACGATTCGAGTCAAGGAAGTGCCGGAGGCCGAGGTTATAGAGGAGTTCGAGCTCAACGCAGGCGATTGCATGGATGTTCCACCTGGGCTGGTGCATCAGATGGAGGCGTTGGAAGACGCTGAATTGTATGAATTTTCCACGCAGCACTTTGATACCGACTCGCATCGTATAATCCGGGGAGATTGAAGCAGTTGCCGGCATGCGCGCCTCAGACCTTCCGGTGCATCCAGGCAGACCGCTCTTAATTCGGTGAATGGCGCCGTTTGGTCTGCTAGCGGATTCGGCGAAGCCATGCAGCCATTCCCGTGTTGGTTTGTCGATCATATTCGAATCAGTCGGCGACTTTTGTAAACGTCTGTCAAGCTCAGGACACTAAGGTCCGTGGTCGCGATCATTATTGAAAGCGTGCAGGTACCTTATGATCGTCGAGGTAGCGGCGATGCCAATTTAGGACTCCGGCAATTTAAGATGGTGCGAAACTTACACTATTCTCTGTATTGTAGGCAGTTGAGAGCGGCAGCCTGCCTGAAGAGCCCAGAACGATGTCCCTGAATCAAATAGAGAGCGCTGGCGCTCCCGGAATTATGGAGCCCGCGCGCCATCGCCTCCATATTCATCCCGCGTCGCATCTACCATATCACCCAAGTACATCCAAGCGCGGCACCGTATCTTGCCCAAGCTCTCACTCCTGCGCGTTTATTCCGGCAGTTTTGTTACCTCGGATCGAGCTTCTGTATGGGATTAGCTCCTTTCGGAAAGACCGTCAGTTGTCGTCAGTGATCGTCAGTGGCGAGGGAAACGACTACTTCAGAGGACCACTGGCGGCGACTGGCAGCAACTGACGGCGTTTTCCAAATCTACGCAGCAGCGACCACGGAGACCACGCGCCTGCCCTGCACATCATTGCGGCTGAACTGAAGCGCGACTCCTGCGGCGCGGAGGTTGGTGGCCATGCGCCTGAGCGCATGACCCAGGCCATTGGGCGCCTTGGGCCAGAGCACCGAGCGGCGCATCGAGTCGCTCACCATGGAGTCAAGCCGGGCATGAAGTTCTGCGACGGTCCCGGTGAAGCCCTCGCGGGCCAACTCGGCCAGCGGCCCATAGAGCGGAGAGGCCTCGAGCGCGAGGTCGCGTGCCTCGGCGCAGTTGGTCTGGCAGGCCGCCATCGCCTCCCCCGGCTCCATGCCCAAGGCTTCCTCGCACGCACTCACCCATAGCGCAAAGTCGGCCAGCCGTGGCGGGCGATCGAGCCTGACCTGCGGGAGATTCCGAAGCCCCGTCACCGCCGCGTCGAGCAAGGCACCCAGGATCCGCGGTCGTCGCTGCGAGAATTCGCGCCAAAACTGCGCCTCGTCGCGCCGCATCTCGGGTGTGATACTCAAAAACTCGACGATCAGCGCGCGGTCGAGAAAGTCAGGCCTCGCGGTACCGAGGTCGGGGATGGCGTTGAAAACCAGCGGACGGGTGGCATCGAAGATGGCCTCGTCGTGATCGCTGTAGAGTTGGCGGCCACCGAAGCCGCCGCCGGTCGCGAGACGACAGGCAGCATCGGCCAGATCCTCCGGTAAGCGGCTCAGGTTATCGAAACACACGAGCCAGGAGTTTCTGGCTGCGGCAGTGAGATCGCGAACCTCGCGAGGGACACCTCTGAGCGCGGAAGTGCGAGGGTCAATGAGCGAACTGATCACGCGGCAGCGCGGTCGACTTTCCCGAGCCCTGGTCGCCTTTGGCGACCAGAATAGGTAAGGGGAAGCCCGGACGCAGCGCGGCGACCAGAAAGGCTCTGATTAATATCCAGCCGTGGTGATCGACATTGAAGAAGGGGCGCAGCTCCTCGAGGCTGCCGCCGCGCTCCGGTTCGGGCAGCGGTTGCGAGCCGCGCGTGCGGCGAAATTTCGCCGGCGGTCGATCGACTACCCGCCAGCCCTCATCATCGATCTCGACCGCCCGCCAGGCGCGATCGCAGAGGTCAAGGTAGAGCCTGCCCCCGTGCTCGGCCACTCGCAGGTGGACCGGACACTCCTCTCCGTCAAACAGCGCTCGCGCCTCGAACAACTCCGCCGCGGCGCGGATCGCCTGACTCCCAGGGCTCTCGCCGGTATTGAGGTAATAGAGTGCGCAGCAGAAAAAGCTGGAAGGCGCGCGCACGGATCGGATAGTTCTCCCAGTGAGTGTCAACGCGAACGGAAGCCCAGCCCTGCTGGTCGGGATCATGAAACAGCTCAAGCCCCGCGTCCAAAGCCAGCCCGATCAATCTGTCGGCCTTTGATTGCCACTCCAGGTCTTCGATGCGCGCGGGCTGGCGGAGCATGTATTCGATCAGGTCCGACTTCTCGTACTTCTCAAGAATCGCCCGCCAGTACTCCCACTGGAGCGGATCCGCATGCCTGATGGCGGCGAAGGAAAGCACCGCCTCGGTTGAGACCAGCAGCTCCGGATCTTCTGCCACTCGGGGTTCAAGCTCGCGCAGGAAGAGCAGCGCCAGCTCGGCGGCGACGCTGCGGGGTTGTGGGCTTCCGTCGTTCATTGTTAGTCAGAGCCGGGCAACCAGCTTCTTCCATTTGCGCCGGTTACAGCGCCGGCAAAGCGTCTGCAGGTTCGACTCTTCGGTTCTTCCGCCCTTGCTGACCGGAATGATGTGATCGACTTCAAGATTGACTGCCGTCCGGCACCTGCGGCACCGCGCTCCGTCGCGCAGCAGCACCTCCGCCCGCACGGGGTCGGGAATCCGTCGCTTCGCCGAGCGGTCTTCGTAAGTGGGTTCTTCCACTTGGGCGAAGGCGACAAAGTCCGCAAACGCGCTCAGGTCCACCGAATCCGTGGCCCCGATGAGCTGCTCCAGCTTTAGCGGGTTATTGGGCAAGACGTTGTCCATGCGCGCCGAGAGCAACAGCAGACAGATAAGATGCGCCTTGCTGGCGTCGGGAAGCTGGCGAAAGCGCAGGTCGTTGAGCAGGTCATAGGGCAGCCTGATCTCTTTGCGACTGCGCTCGAACTGGCGGAAGTTACGGAAGCCGAAGAACTGTTCCATCGATGTTTTATGTGAGGCCGGGCTCGAGAAAGTTGATCCTGACGACCGAGACCGGCGGCTTGCGGTAGGGCTCCAGATTGACGCCACGCAGCTCCGGAATCGCGGCGTAGTCAACCGCTCCCCTTCGGGAGCTTCTCAAGAGCTCGACTCCGCAACCAAAGGTTCTGCGCGCGGTCGCGAGGCTCTCGAGCATCGCGCGCAGCTTGTGCTCTTCCGCGGTTGCTGTCTCCAGCCGCACCTTCGCTTCGCGATAGCGCAGCGCGACATGGCGCCATTTCGGATCGGCGCTTAGGTCGAGTTCGCCGCCCGCCGGCTCGGGCCAGACGTTTTCTCTGACCAGCTGCCAGAACGCGGCCTCGGCATCCAAGAGCCGTTTCAGGTATTCGCGGTCGGGGCGTACCCTGACCAGGCTTCCCGCGCTGCCATCGAACGACCAGTAGTGGGCCTCCGCTGCCCGCGAGACCTCGAGCTCGTGCTGCAGTTGCGCGTAGTACTGCGGAGGCACGCTTCCCTGTTGAGCGGCGTCTGGTCGCGCACATTCATGGGGCACTTGATCTCGAGTACGGTTGAACCGTCGAAGCTCAGGCCGTCGAGCGATGCGCGCATCCATTCCAGTTGGTCGTGCACCAGGCACAGCGGCTCCATCTGGATGCCAACTTCCTGCTCGTAGACCTGCCGCGCGAGCCGCTCCAGCTCGCGCCCGCGCCGCGCCGCCGGCCCTGCCGCATCTTCCTGCGTGCGTCCGGTTTTTATCGACCACAGCATGCGCGGCGTTTTGAAGGCCGCCTCGCCCATGATGACCGGAGCGTCGCTGGCGCCGAGTCCCTGTTGCCGCCAACGGTGCCACTCCGCCGTGTTCTGTTGCAGCCGCTCAATTCTGGGCATGGGTTCCGTTCTCCTGGCTGCTCTGTTTGGCGAGTTTGCGGTTGAGCAAGTCGAGCGCGCGGCGGTACGAGCTCTCGGTCATCTCGCCAAGCGCCGAGATCCGGTAGTAGGCAAGCACCCGCTCGAGCTCGGTGCCGGTCTCCTCGATCAGTCCCTGCAGCTCGCGGACCTGCTCCGGCGTGATGACGCGCTCCGAGCCGAGCGCGGCCCTCGAATTTGCGCGCTCGTCCTCGGGGTCATCTCCGGTGCTCAGCAGAAATGATTGGAGCAGGGCGTACTTGAGCGCTCCGGTCATCGCCTTGTAGGGCGCCTTGTCGCCGGGATCCGCGCCTTCACCAGCCACTCTCACGCTCAGCTCCTCGCCGGACCTCGCATCGACGAACCGGTAATTCATGACCACCCGTGCGATGCGGTCGGAGGAGCTGCGCGGGGTCTCGGTGGAGATCGACTGGAGCTGCGGAATCACGACCACGCCGAGTTCGGCCAGGATGTCGCCCACCGAGCCCGCCAGGTCGGCAGCCGTCACGTAGCTGTAGTTATGCCGCTCGTTGTGCCCGCGCTTCTGGACATAGCCGAGCCGCCGGCGGACCTCGGCGAACTTCTCGCGCAGATTCAGCTCTTGCGGGTTCGGCTGCTCTGAAAACGGATCGTTCGCAATGGCGGCGGGCTTCTCCCCTCCTTTGCGGCGTCGCCGGCCTGGCAGTCCGTTACCATTCCCGCCGCGCTGTTTGATCGGCATCGGCGCGGCGCCCGCCTCCAGCCGCGTACCCGGCCCACCCTCGACTGGAATGACCTCAGCGTGGAAGGGCTCAGCGTGGCCGCCACCCGCCAACCGATAGCTGTTCCCCTCTTCGTCGATGAAAAGCCCCTCCTGTGGGTCGATGTTGCGGACCGGACGCCCGGCGACCAGCGCCGGGTTGGCGTCGGGCTCCTCGACCCGGAACCATTGCCGCATCCCAGGGGAAGAAGCCTCGGACGCGCCTGCGCTAAAGGGCGTTTCCACGACGATGCACAGGACGCCGTCTCGCGCCTCCAGGCGGCTTTGCGAACTTTGCTTAAGCATGGTTTTCATGGCCTATTTGGACCTCCTTTAGCCTGGATGTCAGATAGCTCTGCTTTGCTTTTATGTCAACTCGGAGCGACATCAAATTAAGCCTCAAAATACCGCGTAATTTCCCATAACTGGCCGGGGTTTAATGGTCTTGCGACAACCGTGATCTTGTAGCAATATATGTCGTTCATGGCAGACAGTCCGGTCGGTCTCCTGCGATTTTCCGCGTTTGCAACCGACCCGACCGGCGCCTAAATGTGCTCACGTGCAAAAAGACGAGCGGCGAACAACCGTGAGGAGAACCGGGGTAAGCAAGCCTAATCTCGTTGCGGCGGCGGTCAGGCTGGCAGGCGGGCCGGGTGCGGCAGCGACCATCTGCGGGGTATCGCGCCAGACCATCTATGACTGGATCAACGAACGGCGCGTGGAGCGTCTGATCGACGCGCTCAGGCTGTCTCGCGCCTCCGGCGTGGCGATCGAAAACCTGGCCGGCGACGATGTTGAAAAGCTGGCCGCCCCCGTTCAAACTCCACGCCCAAAGCGCCGGGGCAGGAGGACCTCATCCGATTCTCCCGGGCTCTAGTTCACGACCTTGATCGGTGCGCGATCGGCTATCCGCGACGGTCACAGTCGAAAGGGCCGGGAAGTCGATTCTGGCAGTCCAAAGCACTGCCCTTCAGGTCCGAGACAAGCCCGTAACTGGGCCGAACAGCCGCATGAGCGTCAGTCTCAGCGACCGCCAGTCAGCTGGAGCTGAATTACTCGAGCACTCTTGTGCTGACGGAAAATGTCCTCAATCCCGACGGGTCACGAGCCAGTACCAATGTCGCCCTACCAAACCGACTGGTGCGCTCCTTGGTTAAGGTTAGACTGGGAAGCCCTACCAACGCCGTCGCTGCGGACCGCGCCACCATGTTTGATGTTTCGTATCACGAGCGCCGGCCGCCGCCTGCCACGCCCTGACCCAACGCACGAACGCGCGGCGCCTCGCAAGGCGACCGAGATGCGGGTCGTCGACAAGATGTGGGTGCTCACCGCCCTGGGTCGCGTGTTAACCCGTGGGTCGCCATCTACCCAAGGCGCCGCTCGAGGTCGGCGCGTCCTGTTCCAGCGCTATCAGCCGCGGCGCTACAAGGTGCGACGGCTGGTGCCCCTGCCGCTCCATACCAGGTACCCCGCTGTGATGCTTTCGCCCCCCGCCGTGCTGACAACTCACGATTGGTCGCTGTGGACTTGACGCACCCGGTCTTCGAACGCTCCGGCGCCGCAGCGCTCGCTCTAGTCGGGTCGACCTATTTAATTTCGACGTCAGGAGTTAGCTCTGAATCGGTTGGCCAGCTGGATTTGAAATGCGCAGATGGAGCGAACCCGCGAACCGAACGTCAGGCTGCGCGTATATAGAACGACGCCTGCGCCTGCGGGCTTCGCGCGCGACTTAGAGTCGGGGCTACAACCGTGAATCGGAAGGATCATCACATTCCGACTCGATGCCGTCCTGATTGCGGGGTATCGCGGCAGACCACCTATGACTGGATCAACGAGCGGCGCGTGGAGCGCCTGATCGACACGCTCAGTCCGGCGTACCGATCGAAAACCTGGCCGGGGACGGTGTTGAAAAGCTCGCCGCTCCCGTTCGAACACCACGCCCAAAGCGCCGGGCGACGAAGACGTCACCCAATTCTCCGGGTCTCTAGCTCACGACGGTGACCGGTGCGCGATCGGCACCAATCGCCCTGCGCCAGTTCTGCCGGTGGTTTTGTTCAGGCTAACACGACGCTGTTTTTCGCCGCTGCCGACCTGCTCCCGATGCTAGAAACTTCCTAGCGCCGCCTATCGCGAGGTCACGCATCGGGCTGCCTGCGCCTACCAGATGCTCATCATCGGCTAGGTCGACTATCCGCCGATTGCCGTGAGCAGCGGCGAAACCTTGCCCGTGTATGCGGCGGCGCCGCAATCTAGCCAACTGCGCTAACGATCGCTGTCTCTGTGGCCCGTCTGCTTGATTGTTCTCCGATGGCCGCGGTGTTTTCCCTCGAGAGCGGCGCCCTCTATAAGCTTAGCTAATATTCTGATGAAACGCGCGCGGCTTTCTGCCGCTTCGAAATGGCGCATTGTCAACCGCCCCATGGTGTCAACCAATTTTTAGTTCACGACGACTTTTATCTAGTAGCCAGACTAATTTTACGAGGGACGGTTGAGAACGGTTGGAGGATCGACTCGGCTCACGAGCGACCACATCGAATACGTAAACAGCACAGCCGCTGCTCCATTGGTAGTAACAAGCAAAGCATGCAATGCGTGGGGAAGCATTACGATGGAAGGTGGCCAAATTCAGTTCGACCACTCTAAGCCGCAGGCGCTCGCGCGGAACGATGGCGGCCCTGGGCCGTGCGGCGGTGGTGGTTGGGGATCGTACATCCGTCTAAACAATGTATTCCTGGGCAATATACCGACTGAGCCGAGTGGCGCTCCCGTTGTCACGGGTTCCAATTCGAGTCAGATAGCGATTTGTCATGCGACCAGCGGCGCCGGTGGTGGCGCAATCGGGAACGTCCCGAATATGGGGCGTCCTTACAAGGAGGGCCAGAGTCAGTGCTGACCGAGAGAAGTGAGGAGAAGATCGCAAACATGTCGAGAGCGACAACAGCGAATCGAGCCCGCAAACCGATCAGGGTTGTGCCAAAGGGCTGGGGGCGCGAAGTCTGGATTGTCAATGGCGATCTATATTGCGGAAAGATTCTAGAGATCGACAAGGGCAAACGCTGCTCGCTACATTTTCACAAGCTCAAGACCGAGTCCTTCTATCTGCGCGCGGGACGCCTCACGATTCGAGTCAAGGAAGTGCCGGAGTCCGAGGTTATAGAGGAGTTCGAGCTCAACGCAGGCGATTGCATGGATGTTCCACCTGGGCTGGTGCATCAGATGGAGGCGTTGGAAGACGCTGAATTGTATGAATTTTCCACGCAGCACTTTGATAGCGACTCGCATCGACTGGTCCGGGGAGACTGAAGCTGGTTGCCGGTCGTCTCCTGCTTTGAGCTAGCAGCCGTCCTCTTTAACCCACCAACTCATCGACGTTGATGTTGTAGGGAGCCACCAGTAGTAGAAACAGCAGGGCGACGCCGAAAATGGCGGAGCTGGCCCCGGTGTCGCCGATCATGGGACGCACGGCGAACGCCGCTACGAGCGTCGCGAGCAGGACGCCGTGTCTGCGCGGTGCGAGATGACGGCGAAGGGCTTCCCGCAATCTGTTGAAAACTCTTTCTCTGGTTGAGCGCCTGGTAAGCGGTCGGCTACTGCCGATCCTCGGCTTCCGCCCGGATCGCCACAGCGATATCGCCACTCAATCTCGCCAGCGCGGCTGTGGGCGGCGGCGAGCGCGTCGAAGCTTCCCCCTGTACGGTTTCACGGGCAGTAGTACGACCGGAGTGCGTCTCTCCGCCTGTGGTTCTGCCTAAGCGCCATTCTTGGGATCACAGTCGCGTAATCCGCAGTTTTGACCAGCGCGACCAGCACCCCAACATCATGACCTCTCGATCATGCTCCAGGTTCGCGTGGCCGGGTGATGGCGCGCAACGTCCCCACCCATCTTGATGGACGCTCGCGATGGGCGCCGAGCACGATCGCCAGCATCCAGGCCAATCTGCAGCGCCGGTGCGAACACGGCGGTCAACAGCACCAGCACCGCGACCATTTGCTGCCCATTGCTCCAGAGGTGGGTGGCACCGCGAGGGTAATGTTGCGCGCTTGCTGCCAACGGCTGACTAAATCATGCCGCGGCGCTAATATGGGTTCAGGATACCACTAGAAAATCGGAGGAGCGGAAGATGTACGTATCACGCCTTCTCTTCCATACCGTTCCTGGCAAGACCGGCGAGGTCGAGCAGGAACTCAATAAATTGCGCGACATGGTGAGGTCCGCCGGCGGCGCCCAGGGGCGTGTGCTGCACACCCACTTTGCCTCTCTAGGTGCTCCCGACGCCGTATTCGAACAGGAAGCGTCCGACCTCCCCGCGTTGGAAGAACAGATCAGAAAGCTCACAAGCAGTGGCGACTTCCAGACGTGGAGTCACCGAATGTCTGGTCTGCTCACCCAATCGCCGAAGCGGGAAGTCTACATCGTCGTGGACTGAAATCCCTAAAGACTACAGGCTCTGGCTTCTTTTTTTGTTCAGGTGGTAACTCGCCCAAAAGCGTCCGGGTGCTTCACACGTTTCGCTCCAAAGCCGCCGTCTACGCGGCCACTAAGTTCGCGGTGCGAGCGATCTGGGAAGGCCTGCGGAAGGAGAGCGAGAAAATCCGCTGCACCCGCGTCAACTCAGGGGTGGTCGAGTCGGAACTTGCCGACACCATCAGCGACGAGACCGCGCGCGAGCGGATGAGAGCCTATCGCAAGATGGCGATTCAATCTGACGCTATCTGCCGCGCCATTCAATACGCAATCGAACAACCGAACGACGCGGACGTGAACGAGATCGTCGTGCGCCCGCCGGCCACGCTGATCTGACAGGTCCACCCTTGTTCGCGCGCCTTCAGACGATCACTTAGTTCTCCGGGCTTACCGGATGCGACAGGAACGGGTTGCTGACAATCGTTCCTGTTCCCGTCACCGTGGCGCTTGAGCAGTTCGCCTTTCCGGGCCCCTTGGGGCATCCCCAGTAGTTGTCCGTGGCGACCACGGTCCCGCCGCCCGCGTTCTCGACCCCGCTGGCGGAGATCCCGAGGAGGTCATTGAGGAAAACTCCGGCATCCGTGTCGGTGTTGCCCACCCACACGTCGATGTCTTCGTCAGACACCTTGTTCTGGGAGATTATTGTACCGACGATCGGGGCCGCGGCGGAAAACGGAGCGCCGAAAGCCCCATTGCTCAGCACCTCAATCCCAATTCCCGGTGGCGGCGAACCGGGCTTGGCCTCTGCGTCGCCGCCGTTGCCACTGATCACGTTTTCGATCACGACATTGTGATCGGCGTTGCCATTTTTGGCGTGCACGTGGATACCAACCCCAGGCTGGCCGTTGCCCTTGATCACATTGTCGGCAATCACATTGCCGTACGCCTTTGTCGCGGAGCCAGGGGGTATCCCGGGATTCGCGAACATCCCGGTCCCCGAGGCGCCGTTGTCGTTCAGGACGTTACCGACCACGTCGTTATGAAATACGCTGCCGCCCGCGCCGCCCGTAGAGATGCATCCGGTAGCATCAGTGGAACCGGGGGTGCAGCCGACGTGGGACGCGAGGGTGACCCCGCAGTCACCGCCGAACGAACGATTGTGGCTGGAGGAGTTGTTGACAATCAGATTGCCGTGACTCGGCCCGGTCTCATCGGTCATCAGGATACCGCCGATATTGTCGTGAACTGAGTTGCCCTCGACGACCGAGCTGGTGACGCTGCGCAGATGAATTCCCTCACCGCAGTCATCATTGTCATCGGGAAAGTTTCCCGGCCCCCCGGTGAACGCATCCGGACAGCAGACTTTGACGCCTCCGCCGGGTGGAACGAACGTGGGGCAGGGCGGCGGTCCGCCGGTGCCAACAGTTTCGCCCATCGCCTGGTCGTTGTTCTTGACCACGTTATTCGCAATGCGAACGTTGTCGCTGTTCTCGATGAGAATTCCTTCGCGGCCGGCGTTCTTGACCACGCAGCCCTCGATCCTGACCTGGGCAACGCCGCTTACATACACGCCGTGGTCCAAATGCGAGGCGTCGAGTATTGCCGACTTGCTATCGCCTGCGCGGCATTTCAAGGAAAGCCCGATCAGTTTGGAAGCGTTGGGGGCACTGCTGAGTATGGAAGCCACCGAACATGCCGCGGCGCCACAAGCGGCGGTGTAGGTGCCAGGTAGAATGACGATGGTGCTGCCGGCAGCAGTCACCGAGTCAATCGCGGCCTGAATCGACGACTGACATCCCTTAGTGCCGCCGGAATTAACGCAGATCGTTGCGGCGGAAGCGTATGTGCTCACGCCCACAATCAACGCTGTGAGTAGCGCCGCGCAAGCGAAAACGACCGGGCTCTTTCCATGGCCCAATTGAACTGAACGCATTGTTCTATCTCCCCCAACGCGGAAACTTGAACTAGTACTCAGCGCAGGTATCACAAGTTGAAAACAATCCGCAAGCATCGCGATGCTTTGGCGCGGAGCGATTCATGAGGTACTGAGACAACGGGTCATGCCGCCTGAGTTTCAAACCCCACGGCCGCCGCGAGCGCATCACACGCAAATCACACTCAGCCGCCTCAGCTCGCGCAACGTGCGCACGAAGGAAAAAGATCGGGAAGAACTATTTTCGAGGATCAGGCGACCGCACGCCGGCACGCAGCACCTTGGTCGGCGAGCCCGGTCTAAGGTCCGGTGCCTAGACTAGCAGGCCGCCGCCGTCGACCGTCAGTGTAATGCCGTTGACATATCCGTTCTTCATTAGGAACAGGACAGCGTCGGCTATCTCCTCCGGACGGCCGATCCGCTTTACAGGTAGGTGGGTGCAGACCTCTGCCTTAATTGCATCACGCGCTTCTCCAAGTAATTCGTCGAGCATCGGCGTGTCCACGTACCCGGGTTGAATTGTGTTCACGCGAATTGGCGCCAAATCGACGGCGAGCGCGCGTGCAAACGCTTCGACCGCGCCGCACGAGGCAGTCGCGACCGCAGCGCCTTTGAGCGGTCGCCTAGCAGTAGTCCCGGACATGAAAGTGATGGATCCCCCTGCCCGCATCTTGGCGGCGCCGTACTTGGCCGCGGCGAAGGCACCCCAGAAGCGAGTATCGAGCGCGGGCCGTAGTGACGCGCTGTCGGGCGCAAGTCCTGAATCCAGCATGACCATGCCGGCGGTGATGAAAACGTGGTCGACGCGATCGAGTTCCTGGAACAGGATGCGGGTACCGGCCTCGTCGGCCACGTCAAGGGCGACGGTGCGGGCGTCTGCGCCGAGCAAGGCCTGTGCGGACTCCAGCCGATCGGCGGATCGGCCGGTTACGACGACGCGCGCGCCTTCGGCCTTGGCGGCCTTAGCCGTGGCAAGGCCGATACCCGAGCTGCCGCCGAGAACTACGACAGTACTGTGCGCCAATGACATGGTTTTCTCCGCGTGGTTGCCTCTACCGCGCTACATTCCGCTGATCAGTTCCAGGATCGCGCCATCCGGATCCTTGAAGCAGACCACGCCGATCGTGGCACCGTTGGGTCCCTTGATCTTCTTGAGCGGCGCCACACATTGGACCTTCCGTGCCAGCAGATCCGCGTAGGTTCGGTCGATATCATCAACGGTGAAGGCGATGCGGCAGATGCCGATGTTGTTGAGCGTGGGGTAGGGCTGTCCCTGTGGAGGCGGGTCGATGAACTGGACGAGGTCGAGCACGGGAGAGCTAGGATCGTTGCCGAGACGCATGAAGACGCCGCGGAGCTTTTTGACCTTCAGGCCAAGCGCGTCGCCGACGCTCGGATCGTCGAGGATGAAATCGTTCACCTTGGTGAAACCCAGATCCTGGTAGAAGCGGATCGACCGCTCCATATCGCGGACGCAGATATTGACGTGAAATAGCTTCTGCAACATGAGGCATCCTCCTGTCGGCAATTCCCCGCCGACATCGTCGCGCGCAAGGATTAATCCGCGCGCGCCAGACAACGCGACCTAGTTCAGGAACCGCTCGAACCATTCGCGGGCGAGCCGGGCGGACTCGTCAAACCATCTGCCCGCGTAGATATCGTAATGCTCGATGGGCAGCACCACGAGCTTCTTTGGTTCACAAGCTCGTTCGTAGAGTTTCTCGTAGCCTTCGATCGGACAGACGTTGTCATCGCGCGCACCAATCAGCAGCAGAGCGCGCGGCGAGATCCGATGGATTACGTCGATTGGCTTGTACTCGAGAGTCTTTTCGACCGTCTCCCACGAGAGATCACATTTCATCTCGGGCACGGCCTTGAGCGCCTGCGGCAGGAACTTGCGCGATTGCGAGCTGCGCAGCGCGAGGTCGATCGGATCGACCCGCTCGCCGACGCCTTCGAGAGCGCGGCGACGGCGATCCTCGGCCAGCTTATGCATCATTTCCACGCGCTCACCGTAACTGCGAACGTCGAGCATGAAGCGCTCGCCGTCGCCGAATCCGACCTGACCGACGACCGCCTTGACGCGCGGATCGACCGCGGCGGCATAGGGCGCATTAGCGCCGCCGAAGCTCGTGCCCCACAGACCGATCCGTTCAGGATCGACTTGCGGCTGCGCTTCGAAGAAGCTGATTGCGTTACGGATATCGTCGATCTGTTCGAGCGGAATCAGGCGCCACTTCTCGCCTTCGCTCCCGCCGAAGCCGCGATAGTCGAAGGTCAACGCGACAAAGCCCGCGTCGACGAAGACTTTCGCGTAGTCGCCGAGAATCAACGCGCGCAGGCCCGTAAACCCATGGCAAAGCACAATTCCGGGCCGCCGCTCCCCCGCCTTCAAATCGGAGGGCAGGTAGAGATCGCCCTCGACACGGACACCTTCGCTGTAGAATTTTACGGTACGCTTTTCCACTGGAATTCCTCCACTGTGATTGTGCATATTACGGCCCGTAATCGCACAGAGCTGGTTCTCCGCTAGAATGCGGGCGCGCGCCGTGCCGATCGTTCGAGGCCTGGATTGACTACATCCTCGCAAACGCTGTGATGAAAATACAACCCGACAGCAAAGCGCCGGTCCCTTGTCCCTTTCTCACAAACGTCTTCGCGTCCAACCGGCGCGGGTTCCCTGCGTGATTTTGCTCAGGCCCCCGCAGAACTCGCGTTGCGGCTCAGGTCAAGATAGGCGCGTTTCTCTTGCTCGACAGCGGACGCATGGGCTACGTGTCGTGGACACATTATTAGGCGAGGTGGTGCGGAAGATGGAGGTGATTGCGGCCGGAGATCTGTCGGGTCTCAAGGCGCGAATCGCACTGATGTTGGCATTGGGAGCGGGCTGAGAAACCGCTCAGATACGGTCGTACTTCGCGTGTGCCGGCGCCGACGAGGAGGCCACGACGGCGTGATGCGGTGGGGCCTGACTATGGAGACGAGCGAGACCGTTAGACCAGACGTCTGACAGGAAGCTTAACCAGGGAGGCATACTGAAATGTTGGACCTGCTGATTCGCGGCGGTGAGGTCGTCACTCCCCAGGGGGTTGGCAAGTGGAGCGTCGGGGTGCAGGGCGAAAAGATCGCATTCATCGGAACCGACGAGCATGCTCCGCAGGCGGGGCGGACGATTGACGCCGGCGGCAAAATCGTGGTTCCGGGCGGGATCGAACCCCACGCCCATCTCGATATTTACGACCTGACCAATCCCGATGCGGGCGTGAGCACGCTGGGGCCGGAGGAAGATACTCGGGGCATGGCGTTTGGGGGAACGACCACGCATCTGGATTTTTGCTTCATCGAGCCGGGGATGGATATAACCCAGGGAATCGAGACGCGGGCGGCAAGATGGAAAGGGCAATCATATGTCGATTACTCTTTCCATGTTGGGTTGATGGGCGCGCTTCCGATCAGCGTATTCGATCAGATTGGCGACGTAATCAAGCAGGGCTTTCCAAGCTTCAAGATTTTTACCACGGACGTGATGCCGCCGCATCCCAAGCGCGTTAGATTGCGGCTCGATATGGGACGCGTCCAGCTCGCGATGGAAAGGGTCGCGAAAAATGACGGCATCATGGTGGTGCACGCCGAGGACGACGACCTGGTGCAGTTCAATTACGAAAAGTTCGCCGCCGAGGGTAGGACCGAAGGATGGAACATGAACCTGGTCCATACCAAGCTCTCCGAAGAGCTGGCCTTCGATCGAGTGATCCGCCTGGCCCGCGCGAGTGGTGCTGGAGTGTATTTCGTACACACGTCGGCGCGCGAAGGCGTGGAGGCAGTGGGCGAAGCGCGCGCCCGCAACCTGCCGATCTATTGCGAAACTCTCCATCACTATGCCTGCTTCTCGGCCGACGATTACAAAACGCCTCGCGGTTTCTGCTATCACACCTATCCTTCGTTGAAGGGGCGCGACGACAACAAAGCCCTATGGGACGGACTGATTAATGACGCAGTGTCCACTACCGCGACCGATGAGTTCCCAACCTCGCTGGATCACAAGCTTTCGGGCAAACGGATCGACAACGTGACCGGCGGAAATCTCGGCGCCGAGGCGCGAATGGGTATCGTGTACACCGAGGGAGTGGTGAAACGCGGGATGACTCTTCAGCGCTTCGCCGACGTGACCTCGACCAATGCGGCGCGCATCTTGGGCCTCTATCCACGCAAGGGAGTGATCGCCGCGGGCAGCGACGCCGATATCGTGCTCATCGATCCATCGATCAAGAAGAAGCTTACCCGCGAGGACTTTCACGTGAGCGACTACAGCCCGTGGGAAGGATGGCAGGTCGAGGGATGGCCGGTGACCACCATCCTGCGTGGCAAGACAATCGTCGAAAACGGCAAGCTGCTGGCAAACCTGGGATACGGGCAACTCATCGCGCGCAAGATGGATCCGGTGGTGCTAAGGCGGCCGGCGGCGTGAGCCGACGCGGCGCCGAGCGAGATTGCCACAGGCGCTCGCACGCAATAATCAGTTGCATAGGGGAAAACCACCATGAGCACCACGAATAAAGTCATTCTCTGCGGCTTTGGTGTAGACGTCGACGCGGTTGCGGGCTGGCTCGGCTCGTACGGCGGTCAGGATTCGCCGTTCGACATTTCACGTGGGCTTTTCGCCGGCGAAGTAGGTACCCCGCGCCTGCTCCGATTGTACGATCGCTACAAGATCAAAACTTCCTGGTTCATCCCGGGACATTCGATCGAAACGTTTCCAGAGCAGATGCGCGAGGTCGCACAAGCCGGCCATGAGATCGGCGCGCATGGCTATTCGCATGAAAATCCGATCTCGATGACTCCGCGCCAGGAAGAAGACGTGCTGGAGCGATCAATAGACCTGGTCCTGAAACTCGCCGGCAAGAAGCCGCGCGGTTTTGTGGCGCCGTGGTGGGAGATGTCGCCGGTTACCGCTCAGCTACTGCTCAAACACGGGTTTCGCTACGACCATAGTCAGGGCCACAATGATTTTGAGCCTTACTATGCACGGGTCGGGGAAAGCTGGAGCAAAGTCGATTACTCCAAGCCCGCTGCGGAGTGGATGAAGCCCCTGAAACGCGGAAAAGCAGTCGATCTAGTGGAGATTTCAGGCAACTGGTACCTCGACGATCTTCCGCCGATGATGTTTATCAAGGCCTCACCCAACAGCCACGGCTTCGTCAACCCGCGTGATATCGAGCAGCTATGGCGCGATCAGTTCGACTGGGTATACCGCGAGTATGAATGGGCGGTATTTCCGCTGACTATTCATCCCGACGTATCGGGCCGCCCTCAGGTACTCCTCATGCTCGAGCGGCTTATCGAATACATAAACGGACATTCGGGTGTGCGCTGGTGCACAATGGAAGATATGGCGGAGGAGTTCCGGCGCCGCCATCCATTTCCAGGCTGATCCGAAAGGAAGTAGGAATCATCGTTTACGTGAACGAGCTGGAACTGGCCTGACCCTTTGCGTTCCACGCTTCAGAGCCTCAAGCAGCGCCCGCGCGCAGCGTTTCGGCCACTTCGCGCATTGCATCCGGCCCACTTGCTACCGGCATCAAGATCGGCAGCGCCAGCCCTGCGCGCCGATATTCGGCAATCCGCATCCGCAGATCGGCTGGCGTGCCGGAAGCCGTCAACCGCGCCACCATTTCGTCCGGAATCGCGGCATGCGTGCGCGCGGCATCGCCGCGCTTTGACGCCTCGACGATAGAGTCGACCGCGGCGCTAAACCCTGCTTCTCTGGCGACCCTTTGGTAGCGTGGAAAATAACCGACGTAGAAGGCCAGCACCGGCCGAGCGCGTTCGTAGGCCACTTCTCGATCCTCGGCCACGCTGGCAGGCAGCAGCGATGCGATTTCAATCTCCTTGACGTCGCGCCCGGCCCTAGCGGCGCCCGCGGATAGATGCTCGACGGCCGTGCTCAGCGAACCGGGTGTCGCGAATACCATCAGAAGCCCTTGGGCGACTTCGCCGCACAAACCCAACATTTGCGGGAACAGCGCAGAAAGATAAATCGGCACCGAATTGTGCGCCGGTTTGAACCATAGATCGAAATGCTCGATAGTGATCGTCTTGCCATGAAATGAGACCGCGCCGTCGCGCAGCAGTGCGCGAACCACTTCCACGGTCTCGCGCACGCGCGTAACTGGGTCGGCGTAGCGGATGCCGTGCTCGATCTCGACCTGCACCTTGTGACTCGAGCCCAGTCCGAGCACGAACCGGCCGTTGGAGAAATGGTCAACGCAGGCCGCGGCCATCGCGATCGTCGGCGCGGTGCGCACGAAAACGCTGCTGATCGCCGTGCCCAGTCGGATGCGGTTGGTCGCGAAAGCGCACGCCGTCAGCAGCGAGAACTGGTCCCCGCCATGGCCTTCGACGATCCAGGCCGATTCGTAACCCGCCTGTTCTGCGAGCCGCACACATTCGACCGTTTCGGTAGGTGAGAGACCCGAGCCCAAGGCGATACCGAGGCGCTCCATGAGTTGCCTGCTCCCTTTTGAATTGTGCCTCCGCCGGCTTTGGACTGACTAGGCTGGCACGGCTGTCGGCTCGCTACTGAAGTCCAGCGCCTGCTCGGCGACGCGGGCAATACCTAATAAGCTTGCTTCGGTGAGCGGCGCGCCCACGAGCTGAATGCCCATAGGAAGGCCCGCGGCGCTCAGTCCCGACGGAAGCCCGATCACTGGAAGCCCGGCCATCGTGAACGGAGAGTTGAAGGAGAAGTCTCCCGTCGACGCCAGACCCTTCGGCGCGGGCGCCGGGGTCGAGGGTGCAAGCAGCCCATCGAAGCGCGCAGCAAGCGCGCGAATGTCGCGCCTGAACTCGCGCTCGGCCCGAGTCTGGCGCAGGTACTCGACCGCGCTCGTCTTGAGCCCGCGCTCTACGCATGCCGCGATCCTCGGCCCGTAAAGTTCACGGCGCTCAGCGAAATAGCGCTGATGGTAGCTTGCCGCTTCGACCGCGACTTTGCCCAGGAAGCTGTCGACCAGCGAACCGGTACTCGGGGGCGGGACGACTTTTTCGAGCCGCGCTCCCGCGCGCTCAAGCAGCGCCGCGAGGCGTTCGATTCCGGCCCATGTCTCCGCCGTGGCGTTATCGTGAAAGAGCCCGCCGAGCAGCCCGATGCGCGGCGCTTTCGGCCACTCCTCAGGCGCCCCGGTAAAGCTTTCCTCGGGAACCTCGAGCGAGTTCGGATCTTGCGGGTCGTAACCGGAGATTACGCCGAGAACCAACGCGGCGTCGGCGACCGTGCGGGCAAAAATCCCAACATGATCGTAGCTTTCGGCGAGTGGAAACATTCCGTGACAGCTCACTCGCCCGTAAGTCGGCTTGAAGCCCACGACGCCGCAGTAGGCGGCAGGGCGAATTGTCGATCCGCCTGTCTGCGAGCCGAGCGCGATCGGACACATCCTGGCTGCTACCGCTGCCCCGGAGCCGCTGCTCGAACCGCCCGGCGTATGCTCGAGGTTCCACGGGTTTCGCGTCGCGGGCGGGTCGGTGAAAGCGAATTCGGCAGTGGCGGTCTTGCCCAGGAGTACGGCGCCCGCACGCTTGAGGCGCGCAACTGTGGTCGCGTCGTAATCAGGCACATAGTCGGCAAAGGCGCGCGAGCCGCCCGTGGTCCTAAGGGCGTGGGTGAAGAAAATGTCCTTTACGCCAACGGGTACGCCGTGAAGCGGGCCTCGAAAACTGCCGCGGCGGGCTTCGTCGTCAAGCTTTTCGGCCTCAGCGTACGCGCGCTCTTGGTCGAGCGTTACCCAAGCCGCAAGCATAGGCTCAAGCGCCTCAATCCGGTCGAAACACGAGCGCACGACGGCAGTGGTCGTAAGAGCACCCTCGCGGGTGGCCTTCACTATTTCCGCGGCCGTAAGCATGTAAGCCGGTTGTTGTCTCAGTGCCATCCCATCCTTCGAGCATAAAATCGATCGAACGAAAACGATTTCCAGGCTTCCAGCAAGTGCGTGCGAGAAGCCCGCCCGACCCGAGAACTCTCGGCCATCCGCGCGACCTAAGCCTTAAGCTCTTCGAGGTAAGCGAGCGCATCCGAGAGCGACACCACGTCACCGTACTTGCTATCAATGTCGAACAGGTTGGCCTCGTGCGGTTCCTCCGCGCGATCGCCGACTGCTTCGTGCGGGACGATTGGCCTGAAGCCGTGCGAGAGTGCGTCGACAACGCTGGCGCGCACGCATCCGCTGGTCGTGCATCCCGTGACTATGAGCGTGTCGACGCCGCGCGTGACCAAGGTTGCGGCCAACGGCGTTCCGAGAAACGCGGAGGCGTACTTCTTCAGCAACAGCAGATCTTCGGGCGCTCGATGAATGCGTGGATCAAGCTCGACCAAGTCCGAGCCGAGCTTGAGCTCGAGCAGGGAGGGCGCTTTCTCAGGCCAAAGACCGCCGTCCCCGGGCACCTGAGGATCGTAGCCGACGACCGTGAAGACAATCGGCACGCCTTTTTTTCGCGCGGCCGGGATTAGCTTGTTTATCGCTGCGACTTGCGCGTCGAGGTTGCCGGCCAGCGGCGATTTCTCGGGCGCGGTAAAGCCGATCTGCATGTCGACGACCAGCAATGCGGGCCGTTTGCCGTAACCGATCCGGTGACCTAACCCACTTCGCTTATAGATTGACCGTTTGTCATCGCCCATGGTGTGTCCTCTCAGCAATCGTTGAAACCGTGCGGACGCTCGAGCGCGATCTTTATCGGCCGCGTGGCCTCATCACTTGCGCGACCGGCTGCCCAAGGCCTTTTTTGCCCACTATCTCGCCGTTCTCCATTACCAACTCGCCGCGCAGAAAGGTCATCACCGGGATGCCTCTGACCTTGCGGCCTTCCCATAGCGAGTAGTCAGTGCGCCCGCGGTAGCGATGCCGTCCCAGGGTGGCTGCGGCGTCCGGATCGACCACAACCAGATCAGCGTCCGAGCCCACTGCGATGACACCTTTTTTGGGATAGATCCCGTACATCCGGGCCGCGTTTTCCGACAGCGCGCGGGAGATCGTGACGAGATCAATCCCGCGCCGATTCACGGCTTCGTCGAAGATCAGCGCGAGCGTATCGGCAACCTGATTATTCACGCCGACGCGGCAGTCCCAGAAATCGCCGCGCTCCTTGAAGCTCGCGGTATAGGTGAGACTGTCGGTGCCGATTACCGAGAGCGTGCCGTCCTTGATGCCGCGCCACAGACGGTCGCGGTCCCTCTGAAAGCGGAGCGGCGGCTGGATCTTGCCCTTACCGCCGGCGTTGATGGCGTCCATCTCGGGCGCGGTGGTCGACAGAAAGTAAGCGATTGTTTCGCCGACGATTGGAAGGCCCTGAGCCTTGAGCGAGGCGATGGTATCGACGCTCTGCGCGGCGCTGATATGCACTGGATAGAGCGGGCATCCGAGTTGGTTTGCGATGAGTCCGTAAGTGTAGATCTGTACGCTCTCTGCCCATTCCGGACTGCTCTCGGCCCACGCCGTGAGGTAATCGCGCCTTCCCAGGCGCCTCAGTTCGTCGATCAAGATCCCGCGCACAAAAGGATCCTCGGCGTGAATCATCGGGAACACCGGCCGCCCGGCGGTGTTAATGGCCCGGCAGGCCTCGTAGAAAAAGGCGGGGCTTATCCCCTCCTTGCTCATGCCGAAGCCTTCGGCCTGCTCGCCGGCATAGCCGGTGAAGAACTTGTAGGAGACCCCGCCCTGGCTTGCCACCGCGGGAATTTGCTTGACCTGGTCGAGCGTGTTGACCACGCAGGTGACCTTGAAGTCACACCAGCTGCGCGACTCGCCGCACTTGATCGCACGCGAGTAAAGTTGGGGCAATGGCTCGCGGCCGATCAAGGTCGTGGTGGCGATCGTAGTGACACCCCCGACCAGGCATTCACGGGTATCGAACTCGAAATCCGTGGCCATCGCGTCGTCGCTGAACGAGTCGCCGCTGAGACCCAGATGCACGTGCGGGTCGAACAATCCCGGCATCACGATTTTGCCTTGGAGGTCGATTTCGCGCCGCGCGCTGCCCAGCGTCTCTTCCGTGCCGACGCCGACGATCCGCTCGCCGGCAACCGCCAGCCCGCCCCGAATCGTGCCAGTTGGAGTGACTACCAAGCCATTTTTGAGTAGCAGGTCATTAGTCATAAGTCGTTGCTCAAAGCTTCCATTGACTATGAAGCTTTCGTCAGAGTCCACGCCAGCGGCCAACGACGCGCATCAGGCTTGCCCTATCGCGCCGCCAACGTGTCGTGTAGGAGTCCCCCCGGCTAGCGATGGATTGTTTCGAGAGCACCCGGGTCGAACAGCGCCTTCAGCAGTTGCGGCGAGTACCTCTCCATCACGGGTCCCTGCTGTCGGAAGACCGTTGCGCGCTTATTCTGGACGTCTATTGCGCTCAGATGCCACCAGATCACCGCGTGCGCGCCATTCATCGTCTCGGCCCAGAAGCCTGGCTTGAACGTCTCGCTGTACTTGTATTCCCACTCGATCACCTTCCACAGCTTTCCCTTGCGGTCAAAGGTCAATTGGTAGCCCGGCGACCATGCGTCGGCAGCCCAGAAGTTGATTACGGCGGAATAGGGATGTCGCGTGCTTTTCGGTGTACGCAGCGTGACCGCCATCCTTTTTACTGACCATTGGTCGTCGGGTACCACATTGTTCGGACCGAAGTAGCGAACGTAGTGGTTGCCTGGGTCATTGATTTGCAGCGTGTCCTTCCAGCCGAGGAATTTCCAATCCCAGTTGAGCACCCGGTCATTGAAGCCGTCGAAATCGTCGATCGTGATATCGGTGCCCAAAAGCGAGTCTGATTTCACTTCGGCCGAGATCCGCCGCACTCGCCGCAAATTGGGAATGTAAGCCCAGCTGTCGTCGGCCCGATACGGGTCACCTTTGTCAGCGTCCTCGAGATAACGCCATATGATGAAGGCGGTCCCACGAATATCGAACGGAGTAGCAAAGTAAGTCAAGTTCTCCTGCTCGATTTTGTCCGCGCCCGGCAACGGTTGCGCCTTACCGCCGAGGTCGGCCAGATGAGTGAATGGCACGCGCGCATAGAACAGCGTCAGGTAGCGTTCGAGGTAGTCGGCGCCACCATAGTCGCCTTTCACCTCAGCTTCGGTTGGAAAAGGCGTTTTCCATGCCGGAAGGTCTGCAACGTAGTGTCCGGGCGGCGAGGCCGCGGCTACGAAGTTCGTAGATCCTGAGCCAACATTGTACCCCAGCCGAATCAATCCCGTGTCCACGCTCAGATCGTAGAAGCCAAAATAGAGATAGCGGTAAGTATAGTTCCATGCCGCTTTGAATCCCGCCATCGGATCGCTCGTACTGAGCCCTTCATTCGGAAAGGGCTGGCCACAAGTGTAGTTCATGATCGCGCCGTCCTGGCGCAACTTGACCTGCGAGGCGTACTGCTCGGTACAACGCAGATAGCTGGATGCCGGGGTGTGTGGAATTACGTCGATTACCTGAGCCTTGAAGTTCGGGAAATCCAGTTGTTCAAGATAACCGGGCGGAACTAAGGGCCGCATGCGCGCGAGATCTTTGGCGGTCAATATGTCGCCCGCTTTAAAATCAGGCTTGGCATCGGCGTACTGCTTGAGCCAGTTTTGATAAGTGTCAACCGTGTAGGTAGCGGGGTCGGCGGCGAAAGCGGTCTTCAGCGCAACAGGACATGCGGGCGCGACCAGGAGAATCAGCGCGATCACCAGAAGAGAACTTGAACTCCTACTTCTCGCTGGGCGCGGGAACTGGCGGTTTCGGTTCACGACTCTCTCCTTTAGCGTGTAATGGCTGTGGCTTCGGATATTCCTAAGCGGGACACCGCGAAACTCCTGTTGGGGAACTGGCGAGCTTGCTATGCGGATCCAAGCAAAGCTGTATGCAATATTCAAACAAAAAATCGCATGCAATCTAAGCCAAAATAAGCGAAATAAGCACAGTATGGAGGAACAGGCTATAGTCAGCATCAACAGAACGCGGCCAGACGGTAAATCGCGCACGCAGAACGTTTCAAAAGCCAAAATCATCTGTTTTTAACTGGTCCCGTGTAACACGACGGATAGTATGTGTACCTCTGAAACTGGCGCTGTGATGGCTCCGCGGACCATGGCAAGCCCGTCACCGGCCGTCGTTGTAAGCGTCGAGGCTCGGCAGCGCCGGAATTCCGCATCGTTGGAGACCGCTCAATGTCCTACAGACTCGGCGTAGATGTGGGTGGGACTTTCACCGACCTGCTCCTAATCAACGAAGAGACCGGCGAAACGTTTCGCGCCAAGATACCCACGACGCCGGCCAATCAGGCCGCGGCCGTGATGGATGGGATCGGACGCGTATGCGTGAGCGCGGGGGTCGAGCCGTCCGCACTCACTGAGTTGATGCATGGCACGACGGTAGCCACTAATGCCGTGCTGGAGGGAAAGGGCGCGCGCGTCGGGCTGATCACGACCGAGGGATATCGCCAGATTCTTCAAGTGGCGCGCTCCTACGTGCCGGGCGGTCTTGCGGGATGGATCATCTGGCCCAAACCCGAGCCGCTCGCGGCGCTTGATGACACGATGGAAGTTCGCGAGCGGATTGGCGCGCGCGGCGAGATCGTGCGCGAACTGGATGAAGCGAGCGCGCGCGACGCGCTGAGCAAGCTCAAGCGGCGCGCGGTCGAGGCCGTTACCGTGTCGCTGATCAACTCCTACGCGAACCCCGCGCACGAGCGGCGCATCCGCGAGATCGCACAAGAGGAAGCGCCTGAACTCCCGCTCTCGCTTTCGAGCGAAATTCTACCCGAGATGCGCGAGTACGAGCGCACCATTACTACTGTCGCCAACTCTTACGTGCGGCCGACGGTGGCGCGCTATCTGTCGAGTCTCAGGAGCGGGCTCAAATCGCGTGGAGTCGGCGCGCTCCTCAAGCTGCTGCGCTCCGACGGCGGACTGATGTCGTTCGAGGCGGCAGAGGAAGCGCCGGTGAACATGCTGCTCAGCGGACCCGCGGGCGGCGTCGCCGGCGCGTTGTGGGTCGCCAGACAGGCCGGCTTCGACAACGTGCTCACGCTCGATATGGGCGGCACCTCGACCGACGTGTGTCTCATCGAACGTGGAGAGCCACGTGTGCGGCGCGAGACCATGGTCGGCAATGTAACGGTGCGTGTCTCCTCCCTCGACGTCCGATCGGTTGGCGCCGGCGGCGGATCGATCGCCAAGGTGCCTGCGCTTACGCGCGCGTTGAGGGTGGGACCCGAGAGCGCGGGCGCCGAGCCCGGCCCGGCGGCTTATGGCCGCGGCGGCGCGCAGCCCACGGTTACCGACGCCAACGTGATACTCGGTTATCTGCCGGTCGATCTGCTCGGCGGCGAGATGAAGCTCGATCGCGGCGCGGCGCAAGGCGCGGTCGCAAAGATCGCCTCGGCGCTCGGGATCGGACTGATGGAAGCGGCGGCGGGAATAATCGATGTCGTCAACGAACACATGTTCGGCGCGCTGCGCCTTGCCTCGGTCGAGCAGGGCTACGATCCGCGCGGCTTTGCGCTGGTGGCCTTCGGCGGCGCCGGCCCGCTGCACGCCAACGCGCTGGGCGCTCTGCTCGGATGCTGGCCCGTGATCATACCGCCGAGTCCGGGTGTGCTGTGCGCTTACGGCGACGCCACTACGCGGCTGCGCAACGAAGCCGCATGCACCTATATCCGCCGCTTCTCCGAAGCGACCGGGAGCGACGTTGCGGAAAACCTTGGTAGGCTGGCGGAAAACGCCGGCGCAGTGCTCGACGCGGAAGGACTGCCGCGCACAGCTCGCTCTACCCTCTACCAGGCGGACGTACGGTATCACGGGCAAGGATTTGAGGTGCCGGTCGCAGTGGATGTAGCCGGCCTTCGCCAGCACGGTGGGATCGACACGGTGCGCAATGCCTTCGACGAAATCCATCGCCGCCTTTTCACCTTCAACCTCGATGTGGAGCACGAGTTCGTGAACCTGCGCGCGATCGTGCAGGAGAAGAACCGCGAGCTCAAACCAGCCCGTCTGGCCGAAGGCGGTCCCGACCCCGGGGCCGCGCTTAAGGGCGAAAGTCCGATTTGGGCGCACGGACGCTCACTCGTCGCGAAACTCTACGATCGCGCGCAATTGCTCGCCAACAACGTGCTCGACGGTCCGGCAATAGTCACCGAGATGGACAGCACCACGCTCATCCTGCCCGGCTATTTCGGCGAGGTGGACACCTTCGGCAACATCCTGATTCGTCCGCGACGATAGAATTCCCCCCCACGCAAGAGACGGCCAACCCCACCAGCGTTAGGCATGAAAATAAGCGGGAGAACCGAAGATGGAAAAGGCACGGATTATCGAGCGCAACCACGAGCCGTTTAGGCCGCTCGAAGTCGACACGGTAACCCTGGACATCATCGAAAGCGCGCTGCGCAATGCGCGCTACGAGATGGACGCCGTGCTTTTCCGAAGCGCGATGTCCCCCGGCATTCGCGAGCAGCACGACGAGTTTCCGATGATCGCCGAGCGCAAGGGCCGCATGGTGGTCGGTCAGTTCGGCTCATTCATCGGCGGCTTCCTTGACGCTTACGATGGTACGGTCGAGGAGGGCGACATATTTCTTACTTCGGATCCATACAAGTGCGATGGCGCGATTAGCCACTCGGCAGACTGGCTAGTGCTGCTGCCTATTTATTATAGCGACGGGCGGCTGGTCGGATGGGCCGCGATGCTCGGCCACATGTCCGATGTCGGCGGCAAGGTGCCGGGAAGCCTGCCCACCGACGCGACCAGCATTTTCGAGGAAGGGATGCTCGCGCCGCCGATCAAAATCTATCGCAGCGGCGCACTGCAGGAGGACCTGCTCGCTCTGGTGCTCAATCAGGTCCGGATGCCGCACTGGAATCGGAGCGATTTGAACGCGATCGTCGCCGCCTGCCGTACTGCCGAGCGCCGCGTGATCGAGCTGTGCGACCGCTTCGGAGTCGATCTGTTGGTCTCCGCGATGGAAGCCTCGCTCCAACGAAACCGGCGCGCGATGGCCGAGCTGATCAAGCGCTCAATCCCGGAAGAGGAGATGGTCTTCGAGGATTACGTCTGCGACGACGGGCGCGGCTACGGTCCCTACAAACTGCGCTGCTCGATGAAGCGTATAGGCGAGCGGGTCAAGCTCGACTGGCGCGGGACCGATCCGCAATCCGAGGGCTCGATAAACTTCTACCTCAACGAGAACATGCTCGCGCATGTTCTTCGGCATCTACATGATAATGATCTTCGATCCCCAGATTCTCTACAATGATGGATTCTACGACCTGGTCGACGTCCACATTCCCGCCGGTTCGCTCCTGAAGCCACGGTTTCCGGCGGCGCTTTCGTGCCGCACGCATGCGCTCGGCCGCATCTTCGACGTGCTCGGCGGTCTCCTGGGTCAGCGTCAGCCGGAGTTTCTGTGCGCCGCCGGCTTCTCCTCGTCGCCGCATCTGATGTACTCGGGGTTTGACTCGCGCGGCGAATGGTACCAGCTCTACCAAATCGGCTTCGGCGGAATACCCGGGCGCCCGGTGGGCGACGGCCCCGACGGGCACTCGATGTGGCCTTCGTTCACCAACGTGCCCAACGAGTTTCTCGAAGCGTATTTTCCACTGCGCATCGAGCGTTACGAGACGGTGGCCGACAGCGGCGGCCCCGGCCTCCATCGCGGCGGCAACGGAATCGAGATCGTTTACCGCTTTCTCGAACCCGGCGAGATTTCGATCCATGACGATCGCTGGCTCACTTACCCCTGGGGCGTGAATGGCGGCCTGCCCGGGGCGCGAAGCCGTAAATTCATCGTTCGTATCGACGGCGCCACGGAGGTGCTGAGTTCGAAGTGCGACCACGTGAAAGTGAATGCGGGCGACCTGTTGCATTACAACACGTGGGGCGGAGGGGGATGGGGCGATCCGCTCAAGCGCGACCCGGCATTGGTCGCCGCCGAGACCGCGCGCGGACTCTTGAGCGTAGTAGGCGCGCGCCGCTACGGCGTCGTGCTTGGGGGAGATCTCGCCGTGGACGAGACTGCAACGCGCAAGCTACGCGAAGCGATGGCGGCGGAGCGGGGGACGATTGCGATGTTCGATTGCGGCCCGCCTATCGAGGAACTACGCCGCCGATGCTTCGATGAAACCGGGTTGCCGGCGCCCGACCCGCCGCGCTTCACGCGCTCGGAGCGCGGCTGACGTGGCCGTAGCGCTGAGCAACCGCGGATCCAGAGGTCCGGCGGGAGCCGACCCAATACAGGAGATTGGGAGGCGAGCAGAATCGTAATCGTTGCGGGAGCGCAGCTCGGTCCGATAGCTAGAAACGACAGCCGCAAGGTGGTCGCCCGACGGCTTATCGATTTGATGCACTGAGCAACGCGGAGCGATACCGCCGGCTTAGAGCCCTTCTCCCTCATCTAGACGCTTCTTTTAGACGCTTCTTTCATTCGCTCCGCAGGGTCGGCTTCGGAGCCGCGCGGAATTGGAGCTCAAGGACATTGCGCTCCGCCATCAACTGACAATCCTGCCTCGCTGCCGGTCCGGCCCTACCCGGCTGTCTTGCCGATCGCCTACTTTGGGTCTGGCTTTGTCGGGTCTGACTGCAGTGTCTGAAGCATCGCGAGCCGCCGAAAACTCGGCATTGAGGTCAGCCAGGCAACAGGTCGAAGCGTGTGCAATTCAGAAAATTATTGCCATATGTCATCAAAGACTAGACAAAGGAAGTCTTCGTTAGCTAAAGGATCCCGTATTCGGCGATGATAGAGGCGTCACATCGATCTTCACCAGCTAGTACGGTTTAAAGGGCGAATATCGTCCTGTAAGCGAGAGGCGCTCAAAATAGCCGCTGACTGACAGCTTGAGATAAAGCTTTGTGGTTAATTCCCTGCTTACGAAATTCCACCGCTAATGGCCCGTTATTTAGCAACTTGCGGCAGAGGTCGCTCAGCGTGTCAGTGAAAGCGGTTCCTAATCATCTATGCCTGAGATCAGCCGAAATCGTCCTCATTACGGTCGCGATGGTCTTTTTTGTTGCCATGGCTGGCGGGCGTGCTTCGGCGGGCGGCGCCGCGCTGATGAAGCTCAAGGGCAACCATCCGAGTAGTATGGCTCGCCTTGGTCCGATGGTGCATGCGGATCCTGCGATGCGGCTTCATCTCACGGTGGTCTTCGCGATTCACGATCAGGCCAAGCTCGACCAGCTGCTCGCCGACCAGCAAAATCCCACGTCCAGCCAATACCATCGATGGCTTACGCCGGCCCAGTTCAATCAGCGCTTCGGACCGACGCGGGCGCAGACAAACGCAGTGGTGCGATGGCTCGAAAGTGAGGGCCTGCGGGTTGATTCAATCAACCGGCTCGGCCGCACGATTGACGCAAGCGGCAACGTGACGGTGGCCGAGGCCGCGTTTGCGACCACTATCGTCGCGAGCGGCGCGAATTTCGGCAACGCCGCCGACCCGTCTGTACCGGCCGAGTTCGCCGGCGTGATCGCGGCGGTCCAGGGGCTCGACAACATGCATGCGGTGATGCCGGCGGGTCTCCATCGCCGCTTGCCGACGGAGGGCGAGGCGGAGTCCAAGGGGCCGACGCTTGCGCTGGCCGATGTTGCTCATCCCGGAGCCAATGACGAGGGCGCGGTTTCGCCCGGAGTGACCAGCGGCGGCTCGACCGCCTTTGGTCCGTTCGACGTCGAGACATTTTACGATGAAGCGCCGCTAATCGCGGCGGGCAATGGCGGTAGCGCATCGCCCGACTGCATCGCGCTGGATGAGGATTCGGACTACCTCGACGCGGCCGTGAGTTTGTTCGCCACGACCTTCGGCTTCACGCCGTTCAACATCGCGCGCGTGCTGCCCGGAGGAAGCTCGCCCGGCATCAACGGAGACGAGACGGAAACGCTGCTCGACATCGACTACGCGCACGCGACGGCGCCCGCCACCCCGATTCACGTCTACGTCGATAGCAGCCTCTACACCTCGATCCAAAGCAGCGTCACGGACAATACCTGCGGCGCGATCAGCATCAGCTTCATCTTCTGCGGCTCTTCTTCTTCGTTCTACACCGGACTGGATACGCTGTTCGCACAGGCCGCCAGCCAGGGCCAGTCGGTATTCATCAGCTCGGGCGACTGGGGCGCGGCGGGTCTCGCGTACGATTCAACCAACAACACCTGCGTGACCGGCACGACCCGCAATGCCAGCGAGATGGCGGCGAGTCCCCATGTCACCGGCGTGGGCGGGACCACCTTCAATCCGCAGTTCGACGCCTCCGGCAATGACATCAGTGTGGTCGGCGTGGCGCCGGGCGGAATCGAAAGTGCCTGGAACTCCAGCGGCGGCGGCGCGAGCCTGATTTTCCCGAAGCCCGCCTGGCAATCCGGTCCCGGAGTGCCCAACGATTCGGCGCGCGACGTTCCCGACGTGGGGATGATCGCATGGTCGCCGGGCGTGTTCATCGGGGCTGATTCGAGCGGCACGGCGGTGGTCCAGTGTTGCTGGGGCGGCACCAGCCTGGCCTCGCCGCTATGGGCGGGATTTTCGCGAGTGATCGCGAACCAGCAGGGCGGCTCGCGATTGGGGCTGCTCAATCCGACCATTTACAGGTTGGCCAACGCGGGCCTTTTGACCAACGGCATCGAGGACGTGACCAGCGGCAACAACAGCCTAAACGGAGTCAGCGGTTATAACGCCGGCGCTGGCTACGACCTCGTCACCGGCTGGGGCAGCGTCGATATGGCCGTGTTTGCGTCCGCCTACAACGGCACTCCACCGCCGACGCCGAAGCCCACTCCGACTTCCAAGCCAACCCCGACTTCCAAGCCGAGTCCGACTCCCATTCCCACTCCCAAACCGGTCCCCACTCGCACTCCCACTCCCAGGCCGACGCCGACGACTCCACCAACTCCGATTCCGACGCTCACACCCATATCAACTCCCACACCCGTGCCAACTTCCACTCCGACGCCCGTAATCAGAGTGCTGCGCTTTGGGGCCGACCCGGTGTCCTTGCCCAACACCGTGTTTGGCGTGACCGGCGCCACCAGCGCGCCCATCCAGGTCTACCTGAAGAACCCCAGCGGCTCCCCGGCGCTTCCGATCACACTCGAGGAAATGCAGTTCGTCGGGCGCAACTCCGATGACTTCGCAATACGATCCTCCACCTGTCCGACGGTGATGGCGCCGGGACTCAGATGTTTTCTGAATCTCACCTTCACGCCCACGGGCTTGGGGCTCAGAATCGCCAGGCTGAAAATCTTCGACAACGCGCGCAACCGACCGCAAATTTTCCATCTCTCTGGCAACGGGGTGAGAGGGAGGCTGCCGCACTCGCCCGCTGCGCTAATCTTCGGCCCGGTCGCGAAGGGAAGCGGCAAGGCACTCCCGATAACGCTTACCAACCCGGAGACCGTGGCCGTTGGAATCAACTCAATTGCTATCAAGGGTCTTAATGCAGCCGAGTTCAGCGAGACAGACAACTGCGTCGGCATCCTAGGTGCACACAGCTCTTGCACGATTACGATCACCTTCACGCCTACCGCTTTGGGCCGCCAGTATGGCTTGGTGAAAATATTCGACGCCGCCCGCCGAAGCCCGCAGATCGTCCCCGCACAAGGCTGGGGTACAAAGTAGGCGGTCGCGCTGACGTCTCGTACTCCACGCCGCTCGCCGGTGTACGACTGCAAAAGTCATTCGCTATTGGGCGGTGTCGGTGTGAGCGGAGACGGCGTTGATGAAGACGACACAGTCGCGAAAGGCGCGGTCACGGGTGCCGGCTTCTGTACTAGTCCCTAATTCTTAGTTTGCCACGTTCTCCAACGGAAGGAATCGGCACCGAATGCCCGGCTGCTTGGTGGCGATGGAGTAGTGCGCGACCCCACTACTATGCACGCGTTATTGAGAGGCGAAGCTGAGTATGAGCCGCTCGCCTGGATATAGCTCGATCGAGTGCCGCACTTCGGCTCGCGCTCGCACGAAATCCGCTGATCGTGTAACGACATCAATGAGAATGCCTAGGCCGACCGCTCGGTCTCGCAACGCGCATGACGACTCACGAGAATTAATAAACCCTTGAGGTCGTTCTGGTATTCAGCTACTGGATACAGAAATTCTCACTTGAGATATCAGAGCCGCGTAACTGCCAGAGAATCCGCCTTGACCGGTGCTACCAGGCCGATTCCTCAACTTCCCGTGCAGTAGTTCCGAGGACGGATCAAAAGGAGGCGGACTCTATTTAAGGCGCGGGTATTTTCAGAGAGCAGGACACTTGCTAGGAACAGGGTATCTTGAAAATCAAAACAGAAATTAGAGGTGAGCCAAGACCGCGCTTGCCTCGAACCATCCTCTCCCTTCTTTTCACGCCGCCTGTTTAAGACTAGGACTCCGAGAGGCGGGGTGAGCGAGGAGGCAACTGCGAGACGAAATCCGCTACAACCGTAACAAAGAGCCCAAAATCTGTCCTGCTAACCGCCTCGCGAGCGACTAGCTGACGCCGCTCGTCAGGGATTTAAGGGAGGAGTCCGATGCTGGGAAGAAAAGCTCGCATGTCGGTGGTTTGGCTCGCCGCTCTATCCATGATCTCCGGATGCACGGGCACGGGCATGAGCGAAAAGGAGCAGTGCATGCTCCTTGGCGCAGGTGCTGGCGTACTGGTCGGCGGAGGGGCGGCGGCTGGCACTGTCGCAGTTCACGGCCATCGTAACCAATACACCTGGGCTGTTCCCGCGGGCGTGGTAGGCGGCGCCCTGATAGGTGGTTTGGCAGGTTACCTCCTGTGCCCGTCTCCACCGCCGCCACCGCCTCCGCCGCCACCACCACCGCCGCCGCCGCCGCCACCACCACCACCGCCGCCGCCGCCGCCGCGAGAAGATAATCCTCCGTGGCGTGCACTTCGATTTCGACAAATACAACATCCGTCCGCAGGACGCGGCCGTGCTAGATGAGGCCGCGGAAATCCTGAAGTCGCATCCGAACATAACCGTCAATGTGAACGGCTACTGCGACGCGATCGGCACGGTGCGCTACAACCTGAAGCTGTCCGAGCGCCGGGCGGAAGCGGTGGTGAAATATCTGGTGGATCACGGGATCGCGGAAAGCCGGCTGATCCCGCACGGCTATGGGAAGACCAACTTTGTCGCCACCAATAAGACGGCCGAGGGACGCGCTCAGAACCGTCGGGTCGAGTTGGTTCCTGTCCAATAGCATCAGCAATACCCTGCCGCAGCCTTAAAACGGCTGCGGCAGGGAGCTATTTCGACGACTCGATGTCAGCGCGTGCACCGAACGGTATGGGCGGGCGCGGCGACCGGTCGATCGTGCGTTTATAGTTTAGCCAAGGGCGGCTTCCGCGACCGCAGACAGTGGCGTAGGGTGAGCTAAAGAGACGTCGCGATCAAGCAATCTGCGGGCGGTCACGTGCGCGATCATTTGTCTGGTTGCGACTAGGCTACCTTCCTCAAGGCCGTCGCTTCGTCTTCAGCGAACCGCGTTCCTTCGGGCGAAAGCGGATATCGACGGACGGGCGTCATACGCCACACGAACCAGTCGACGGCGGCCAGGACGGCTACGATGGCCGAACCAAGGACTAAAGTTGTGATCGATGGAACCATCATCTTGGGCTTCTTCCTCCAGCGAAGTCTCGCGCTCTGAGGCTGCAGGCTTCGGATAAAAAAACGGTAACAACATTTCTTCTTAAGACCCCTCCTTGGACTGATGCGTGAAATCGCTCTCAGGTCTATGCAGCGCATCGATCGTGCCATTGCTTCCGAAACCGTAAAACGCGGAAGATCCAGTTTTTTGGCCTGGATTGGGAGCGTCAAGCAGTTCGGCTCGGGCGCATGCAGTTTTGCGAAACGCGAATCGGACGCAAAATAGGAAGATCGTTTTCGCGGCCGACTCACATGCAAACTGATGCGCCACACCCAGCGCTTGTGTGACGCGATGCAGTAGTGCGATGCAGTAGGCAGTCCCAGTATTGGCGGCTACGCCACCACGAACCCAGTTATCGTCCTTGGACGGTCTCGCCCTGACCTAGAAGAGCTATTGCGATTAGCGTCACAAGCTCGTAATGGTGGCCTAAGCTAGAACGTTTTTGGCGTTGATCAAACCCGAACGCGCGGATTCAGCCGGATAGGAGGGATCCTATGAAGTCGAGGTGCTTGAAGCTGACGATGCTGGGTATGGTAGCGGTCTGCGGCGCGAGCGTTTATTCAGCCACTTCGTTCGCACAAGCGCCCCCATCGCCCATGGCCGAACCGAGTACCGCTCAGGCTCCATTCGGAAAAAAGAGCGGCCAGTGGCAGAAATACCGCAAGGAAGACGTGCAGGCCGTTATGACCAAGGTCGCCCAGGATGTTTGGCACACGCAATACTCAGGAGCCAGTGCGCAACATATGGAGCAGTTGTTTCTCGACGGTCAGCGCGCCTATTTTCGCGGCGACTATGACGGCGCTATGCATAACTTCCTCGCCGCGGAGCGGATCGTTTCGAAATATCCCAACGACATAACTGCGGGAGCGCCGCGGTAACCTGCTGGCCTTGGGTCGGAGGCCTCGACGGCATATTCGCCAACGCGGACGCGCGGGTCGCAGGCACCGCCGTCGGTACCCGGCATTAACGCCGTTTGACATCTCGGATGCTTCCGCGATAGACGGGCTTAGAGTTCACACTATGCACTTTTGTGCGCACTGTGAACGGAAGTGCTTGGGGAAGGACTGAACAAGGACTGAACGACGAGTTAGCTTCGGCTCATTCTACGGGCCAGTCCGGCGTGGCGCACTACGAGGCAAGGCTCTCTATGCGTGCGCGAAGAGAATCGTTCCGCGCGTTGGCGGGGGCCATCGCAGCGGTGGCTTTGATGGTTGGCGCGGCCGCGTCCAGTGTCGCGATCGGCGGCACGATGGTGAGCGGTGCGCATCCCTGGCAGTCGCTCTACGGCGTTGCAATCCGCCCCGACGGCAGCATCTACATCGTTGGCTCGAAGGCACTGCTGATGGTCTCAGATGACCATGGCAGGAGCTGGGACGAGCAGGTCCTCCACGAGCGCGACGGCAATGTCCTCTACCAAGACCGCGACCTGTACGCGATTCAGTTCACACCAGACGGCAAAAGCGGATGGATCGCAGGCGAGATGGGAATCGTCCTGCACTCCAGCGACAGCGGCAAGACTTGGACGCGACAGCAGACCGGTATCGAGAGCAATCTGTTCAATGTCTCCGCGGTTGATGCGCAACATGCGTACGCGTGTGGCGCGAAGGGAATGTTGCTCAGCACCGTCGACGGCGGACAGCACTGGAATACCTACAAGCATAAAGATCCGATAATTCTTTTCGACGTCCACTACACAGATGCCAAGAACGGCTGGATGGTGGGCGAGTTCGAGACGATTCTCCACACGGTCGACGGCGGCAAGACCTGGAGCGTGAGTCACGGCGGCAATTCCAGCGACTTTACGATCGGCCCCAGTTTCTCGATCGTCTTCAGCGATCCCCAGCATGCTCTGGTTACCGGTTTGGACGGCGAGGTTCTGACCACCGCGAATGGTGGCAAGACCTGGGAGCCGAACAAACTGCCCGAGACGGTGGCGACCTACGCGGCAGCCGTGGGGGCAGGGCGGTTTTGGCTGGGCGGTGCAGGCGGAAGGCTAGTCGGGATGGATGCCGCCGGAAAATGGGTGGTTCACCGGCCTACCTTCAATGACATCAGTGCCCTGGCCTTCTTCGGCAAGGTGGGTTACGCGGTGGGACTCAACGGACTGATCCTGCGGACGGACAACGCGGGTGAGAAATGGCAGGCGGTAAAATAAAAGAAGGGCAGTCCGTAGGCCCGATTGGCGTATTCGTCCTTCGCTTCCGCGCCCCGATCGGCATTGTGCTGCTGCTGTTCAGCGCCTTCATGGGGTACGAATGTACCCGGGTCCGCATAGCCACCGACTTCGACGAGTTCTTTCCCCGCACGCATCCAAACGTCCAGCTCTACGAGAAGTGGAAAAGATACGGCGGTGCCCAAATTCTCGCCGTGATGGTCCAGGTCAAGCACGGGGACATCTTTAACTTCGATACCCTGCGCCGGGTCCAGGGTATCCAGCGCGACGTCGACAGACTGCCCGGCGTGGACCACAACCAGGTCCTCTCGCTGGCCTCCTATCGAGTGAGCTATGCGGAGGCGGCGCCCGGCTCGCTCACGATCAAGCCCTTCATGTTCCCTGATGTGCCTGCCACGCAGGCCGGCCTCGAGGAGCTTAAGCGCCACGTCTTCTCCAACCGCGCACGCATCGCGCACCTGGTTAGCGCCGACAGCAAGAGCGCGCTGGTGATGGCCTCATTCAACGAGCGGGGGCTGGACTATCGTCAGCTGTTCAAGGATGTGCAGGAGATCGTCAGGAAGTATCAGAATGAAAATAACGAGATCTTCGTAGCCGGCGAACCGATCGTCCGCGGTTACGGTTACTACTACGAACACCTGATAGACCTGCTGTTCCTGGCGGCGGTCGCGACGATGATCGCCATCCTGTATCTCACGCTTGGTCAGCGTACGCGATGGTGGGCGCCAATCGTCACCGGCGCGCTGTCGGCCGTCTGGGGCCTCGGGTTCGTGGGATTGATGGGTTACAACTTCGATCCCGTGATGTTGGTCATCCCTTTCATTCTGACCGCGCGCGACATGAGTCACGGCATTCAGTGGCAGGGCCGTTTCCATGACGAACTCGACCGGATCGGCGACAAGTACGCTGCATGCGAGGCGACCACCGACTTCATGCTGCCGCCCGGCTTGCTGTCTATTCTGGCTGACATTGCCGGCATCATCTTCATCTCTTTCGGCGGCATCCCGGTCCTCCAGCATATCGCTCTGGCCGGTTCGGTGTGGCTCGCCGGCAGCCTAACGATGGTCTTCATCTTCCAGCCGATTTTCGTCAGCTATCTGCCCGTTCCCAGGATCAAAGAGCGGAGGCGCGTCCGCGCTCAGCGGGGATGGCGCAAGACGGCCGAGGCTTTCACCGAGTGGCTGGTCCACATACCGGTCACGCCCGGATTGCCACGGACGGGACTGCTGGCCTTTTCTCTATGTTTCCTGGCCGCCGGTATCGTGGCCAGCATTCGTCAGGACATCGGCTACAAGACGCCGGGCACGCCGCTCTATCGGCCTAATGCCAAGGTTAACCGGGATATTGTCGCGATCGGCAAGAAGTTCCCGCTTGAGGAGGGGTGGGTGATCGTGACGACGCCGCCGACAGGCGCCATGGTTGGCGCCGCGGTCTCTGGCGGGCAGTCGGTCCTGGCACCTCAAGTGCTGAGGATGGTTGACGACATGCGCTCGTTCCTGCACTACGACCCCCGGGTCGCCGTGGTCGTCTCCTTCTCGTCGACCATTTCATACCCGCTCAATCAGATGTTCCACTATGGCCATCCCAAGTACCTCGCCGACCCGGACTCGGCGCAGCTATCAGGCAATCTCTGGTTCCTCTTTCTGAATGGGTCGGCCCCGGGCGAATTGGAGCGATTCATCTCCGACCGCTCCAACGAGGATACCTGCATCCGAATCCTGTTGCGGGACCACACCTACAACACACTCAACGGCCTGCGCGACCGGATTGGTCAGTTCGTTGACGACCGGGTTAAGAACGACCCCGAATTGAGGAATGTGCACGTATGGTATTTGGCAGGCCTCGCAGGACTCTATCAGGCTGCGAACGACATTCTGTATCAACTTGATTTTCTGAATATTACATTTGTGCTCGGTGTGGTCTTCCTGTTCTGCGTGATCTCCTTCGGTTCTTTCGTGGCTGGATGCATGTTTCTGTTCTCATGCGTTCTCGCCAATTTCGGTGCATTTATATACATGGGAATACGGGGTATCGGTCTGACTATCGACACGATTCCGGTCATTTCGTTGGGTATCGGCCTGGGTGTGGACTACGGAATTTATACCGTGTCACGCATTCGGGACGAGGTGATGGGTGGGATGGCGGTGGAAGATGCAATCGTTCTCGCCTTGAAGACCACCGGACTGGCCGTTTTCAGCACGTTCATGGTTATGATCGGCGGAATTTTCCCCTGGATTTTTTCACCGTTGCTGTTTCATAACGAGATGAGCACGCTGCTCATCTTCCTCATGGCGTGCAACATGGTTGCGGGCGTGCTGATTCTGCCGTGCTATCTGCAGATCGCGCGGCCCAGGTTTATCTTTGGCGGAGGCCAGACGCCAAAATCAGAGAACGGACAAAAGGGTGTCGTCGCGGCATTTTAAGCGCGAATGGGTTTAGGTCTCGAAGAAGGAGCGTTGATGATCTGCAAAACGTCTGTTCAGCAAGCAACCTTAGGGAGGCCTCTATGGGTACCGAATTTGGTTCGCGGAGATGGTGGCAGACTGCGCTAAAAATGGCGGTCTTTTCTGCTTTGGTGATGGCGGGACTCGGTATCTGCGCTGCATCTTCGCGAGCCGATGGCTCATCGGTCCAGGCGCCGACGTACACGCAAAGCGGATTGCCGACATCTAATGTGCCTATCCATGCGGATCCTCCGAGCCAGCCGGAAAAGAGCATCTGGAGCAATTTCCATCTCTCGGGATTTCTTAATGAGACTGACGGGATGTGGATTAACCCTTCCAACCTCAAGCAGTTCACGCCGAGTCGCAATAATATAGCTACGATGCGCACCTGGCTGCAGGCAGACGAGAATTTCCACCTTGACGCGCATAACGACTTCTTCATGCGCGAATGGTTCGTGTACGAGCCGCCGTATGCGTTTGATACCGCGAACAACAAATTCAGTCCGACTTTTTTCCGGATGAACGAGTTCTACAATCAGTACACTGTGCGCGACGCATGGTGGAAGATGTCCGCTGGGCCGCTGACGTTATACACGGGCAATCAGATCGTGGTGTGGGGGCAGTCCCTGGCCTTCCGCGTGGGCGACGTCGTCAATCCGCAGGATACTAACTGGAACTTCGGCTTTGCCAACCTCGAACAGTCGCGCGTCCCACAGTGGATGCTCCATCCGATTGTTGATCTGCCTGACCTGGGTCCGCTGACTTCCAACTTCTTGGAAGGCGTGCTGATCCCCGGTGCGCAGCCGATATGGAACAGCTGCGACCATCCTGACGGCCGCTACAGCGCATCCGGCAACAACGGCGGAGAGTGCGACGTGGCGGGCCGAGTCAACAATGGTTTTCCGGGAGCCAATCATGGGCCAAGCGCCCGGTTCGACGCGCACTACACCAACTTCGCCAGTCCGGGGCGAGAGCTCTCTCTGAACGGGAACCCTTTTCCGGTGAATCCCGGCGGCTCTAACATACTCGGTTGGCCGCTGCCGCGCGTCTTCTACTTCTGTTCACAACTCCAAGGCCTGTTCGCAGCGACCCATCAGAAGAACCCTGTGGCGGCCAACCGGCAGAGGCTGTGCAACCTCGCAGGCGGCCCGGTGGTCATCGGTCAATGGCACGTACCCGCAGTGACCTGGCAGAACATGGAAGAGGGTCTGCGGTACCACACTCTGATCGGCAGCACAGAAGTCACGGCCCTCTATTTCAACAGCTTCCAGTATTTCCCGATCATCTCGTGGGTGCCCTTTACCAACCAATTCCCTGCGATCTTCGAACCTGTGCAATACGCGGGTATGACGATAGACCGGCCGGTGCCCATGCCGCCGAGCCTTGCTGAGCACTTCCCGCTCGTGGCGCGGGCCGAGGCGGTGTACCAGAACCACGCGCCATTTGGCACCTGGAGCACCAGCGGAACCAACCCCGTTAAGCACTCAGATATCCTGACGTGGATGGTGGCCGTGGACCTCGACCAGGCTTACGCGCCATGGCTTACGACGACCGGTAACCTCTCGGCCAATTTCGAGTTTCTCGACCAGATAAACCTGGATACCAGCAACGACATGATTGACGGACCGAACGGCGCCCTGGTCAACGAGGCTGTGCAGAAGAACGATATTAGCATGTTGCTCAATATCGGTACGTCGTACTGGTGGAACGCGGTCGCGCCGACCTGGACCATGATCTACCAGCCCAAGGGGACGACCTTTGCGTTCTTTCCATCGATCCAGTTTAACCCGCCGTGGACCAACAAGTATTTTGCCAGGATCGGCGTGATCTACGTGCTGGGCTCGGACATGAACTACGTGGGCCCCGCCCTGTTCAAGGGCCAAAACCTGGTCACGATCACTGGCCAGTACAATTTCAGCGCATTGTAGGAGAGGCCGAAACCGATGACCAGTTGCGTGCCTTTTTTTTGAACCGCGCCGCCCTGCGACGCCAGGAGTTCAGTCGACAGGAGGAACGTGAATGTCTATTCAGCAGAGAATCATCTCCCGAGTAGCTATGTTACTCTCTATGGGCTCACCCCCACTTTCCAAACAGCCACGTAAGTTGTTAATCGGACTGCTATGTCTGCTCTTGTGTCCCGTTGCGCTGGGTGCTGCTCAAGCGGCAGAGGACACTATTCCTCCCGGCACCAAGATCACTGTGCAGAACTGGCAGCAGTATAAGGCCTTCATGCCCGATGGAATGATAGCGCTGTTTTCGGGTCAGTATGCGTGGAAGATGCCGGCCGATGTCGAGATGAACGTAGCTCCCACTACGATCCATCCGTTGCCGAAACAGTTCTGGGATGCGGTGGAGAAATATTCGGCGCAGACTCGCCTGGTCAAGCTGCCCAATGGCGCGTACAACATCGTGAACTACGTCTCAGGAGTTCCGTTTCCGCATCCCACAGGTCCCGACAAGGGCACTGAGATCGCGGACGACGTGACTTTCCGCCCCGGTGGCGTCCTATATACGGGTTTCCCTGACCTGGCGGGTAACGGGGAGTCATCTTTCTGCACGGTGGATCGCTACGGCAGCAAGGCCTGCACGCGAGTCGATTACGACTACCGCCAACTCGCCTACAACTGGTTCCCCGGATTCCCGCACACGGATCCTCACGCTGAGGGGGCATGGTACGGCGAGTGGCTAATGGTCGAAGTGCCGGAGGAATCCAAGTACACTGCCGACCTTACTCTCTTCTGGCAGGACGTGACGCGGAACCCGATGACTTCGTTTTCATCCCCGCGTTACGCCGTTCGCTGCGGCTTTCGACTTCGGCACGGTGCGCGCCGCTGTTTGGCAGCGATATGACACACGACGACCAGCGGGTGGGATGGAACGGCGGAGCCTCGGTATTCGAGGGCACCTTTTTGCGCGACCAGAAAATACTGGCATTGGTCGACATGACTCACGAGGACGGCAAATTCCCGGACAACTACGATATGCCGCTGGGATGGGCGCGGCCGTCGTGGGGTAATTGGGAGGTCGTCCCGGTGTGGGTAACCGATGTCCACCGGGTCCCCTCGATGGCGGGGGGCTACTGTTACGGCAAGCGCATTATGTACACCACGCAGGCCTACTATGCCAATGTCCATCTCGATCTGTACGACGCCAATAACAAGCTATGGAAGGTCGTCAATATCGGCCTCAGCCCGGCCACCGATAAACTACACCCGGAGTGGGGGAAGCAGTATTTCGGTGGAATCATCGAACAGTACTGGGATCTCCAGAATCAGCACGCGAGTCACGTGTTCACCGCGGATCGCGAAGGTAATGACCTTACGCCGGACATCGGCGTCGGCACCCAGTACGACAACGTCTCGTTGTATCAGACTCCCGGCGGTCTCATGAAATTGATGCGTTAGTGGATGTGTACGTCTGATAATCTGGCCGGACGTGGCGCAGCGTAGCGCCACGTCCGGTTTACTTTGGGGCCTGCACGATGATTTATCTCCCGCGCCGCATTGTGATCTTGCTGCTGGTCGGTATGGCGACGTACGCGTTCGCGGTGCTTGCGATGGCCGAGTCGACGCCGTCTCCATACCAATTGATCGATGCGCACTTTGCGATGACGGTTACGCTGCTCGCCAATGGCGAAGTGCTGATCGTGGGTGGCGGCGACAATCACGCTTCGGCGACCAATCTCGCGGAAATTTACAACCCCGCGACCGACGCCTTCACGCCGGCGGGCAGCGGCCTGATGGCCACCGAACGCACTTACCATAGCGCGACCCTGCTCAAGGACGGCCGCGTTCTGATCGCAGGGGGGATAAATCGCATGGGCAAGGCGCTCGACAGCGCAATCCTCTTCGATCTAAAGAGCGGCAAGTTTATCCCGATGGGCAGCATGGCCGAGCCGCGTTACGACGACGCCGCCACGCTGCTGCCCGACGGTCGCGTCCTCATCAGCGGGGGAACATCGACCTCTGAGGGCTACGCGGGCGCCAACCAGGAGAAGCAAGAGGAACAATCGCTCGATACCGCGGAGCTTTACGATCCCAGGAGCGGCAAGTTCTCGCCCGCGGGAAAGCTCGAGCGAGTCTACGACCTCACCAGCAACAAAATTATGATGCGTGCGAGCATGACCACGGCGCGTCGCGAGCATACCGCGACGCTGATGACAGCCGGCCCGCTGAGGGGGCAGGTGCTGATCGCGGGCGGGATCGGCGACAAGAACAAGCCGATCGCGAGCGCCGAGTTGTACGACCCGGCGACTAACACCTTCAAGGCCACCGGCAACATGATGGTCGCGCGTACCTATCAGAGCGCTACCACGCTGCGTGACGGGCGGGTGCTTATCGCCGGGGGCACCGACGCCAGCGATCAGGCTCTCGGCACTGCTGAACTCTATGATTCCGCCATCGGCAAGTTCGCGCTCACTCCGGACCCGATGCAACGCGCGCGCTACCGGCAGGTCGCCGTTCTGCTCACTGATGGCGCCGTGTTGCTGGCCGGCGGAGCGAGCAACGCGGGCGTGCTGGCAAACGCCGAGATTTTCGATCCCGGAACCGACAAGTTTCACCCCACGGGACTGATGAAAGACTTCCGCATGGCGGCGGGCGCAGTGCTGTTAAATGACGGCAGGGTCTTCATCGTTGGCGGCTACAACAATCGTCCGTCCTACGCACCAGGCGCCTCACTCAACATGGGTATGCCGGTGGTGTCCTTCAGGGTGCTCAACACGGCTGAAATCTATGACCCGGCAAGCGGACAATTCGTGGACACGCGAACACTCGGACGCGGCCCCGGCCAGCCCTCCGGGTAGCGAAAATCAGCGGGTTAGGCGTCCATCAATCTCCCGCTCCCAGCGTCAGACGACCAACCGCTACGAGACAAGACCGGCTTTGCACCGTGTCACGTCTGCCGAATGTTATGCGAGCGGCCTGATGCTTGACGCAACCCTGCGCATGGATGAAATTCGGTTCGACGACGCTGCACTTATCGCCAAGGGCAGTTCCGTCCACGGTTGCGCAATGAACGTCAGACCAAACAGCGTCACGCTCATTTTCGCCGTGTTGTTGCTCCAAGGATGCACTGCTACCGCTCCACAGCACGCCGCCCCGGCGTACGAGCCGCCGGCTGCCGCGGCCGCAGCGCAAGGCGACGCCGCCATGCACGCACAGAGGCCTGTCGCAACTGTCGGTAAGGGCCAGATAGACGTGACCGGCATATGGCGGGGAGAGACCTCGGCCGAGTGCGCTATGCTCATCCCCGACGAGACGCGATGCGGCGCTGTCAATGACATCACGCTCACGCTGTTGCAGGACGGCGCAAAGGTGAATGGCTTATACAAGTGCGCCTACGGCAACATGGACTGCCGCAACGCCAACGAAACCGGCAAGGTGGTCCTGGGCACGGTGGGTACCGGCCTCCTCCAGATGCGGGTGATGATGCCGGACGGATCGGATTGTATTTTCAACGGCAGACCAATGAGCGACGCGATCGAGGGCCGTTACCTTTGCTTACAGGGCGGCGGGGTGATCGAACGCGGCATATGGCGAGCCCGTCGCAGTTACTAATGAGTGCTGCACTAGCTAGTGATCTGGAGTGCGTGAAGGTCAAATAGTCACAGCTTCAGACGTCTATGTTGTAAACGCGCAGCACATTATTGCGTAATACATTGGCACGCGCAGAATCGGGCAACTTATCCGCAAGTTCTTCGAGCTCCTCCAGATAGTTGCCGGTATGATCGGGATGCGGGAAGTCCGAGGCCCAGAAAAATTTGTCTGCGCCCAATAGCTGCACCATCGCAGGCAACGAATGCTCGTCGGGGTCGGCGGAAACCCAGCAGTTGCGCTTAAAATAAAAGCTTGGCTTTTCCTTCGCCGGCACGCCCCGCCCAATTACGCTATCGTAAACAGCGTCCATGCGGTCGAGCCAATAGCTAATCCATCCGGCGCCGACCTCGAGAATCACCAGCTTCAGCTTAGGAAATCGCTCCAGCGTTCCGTATTGAATGAAGCTTGTGAGAGCATGGCGGATCGCGTCAGACGCCGTAACGTTGAGGAAGAAATGCTGTTTGCGGACGTATTCGATATCGTACCGGCCCGGCCACGCCCATTGCGGTTCCAGAGAGACGTGAATTCCCAGTGGCACGTCGAGTTCCTGAGCTTTGGCAAACAGCACGTCATGGTCGGGATGACCATGTGGCTTGCGGGTCATCGTGAACTGGACTACCCAGCCGCCCTTGCATCCCGACTTAACCGCGCGTTCCAATTCGCTGGCGGCGGCTTGTGGATCACCGAGCGAGAGATGTGCGACGGGTACCAAGCGCCCGCGGCTTTGCGAGCACCAGTCCACGATCCAGCGATTATAAGCGCGGCACATCGCCTGCGCGTAATCAGCATCATCGCATTCGGTTTCCCAGGAAAGCCCGAGGCTGGGATAAATGATCGCTGCGTCGAGCCCTTCCAGCTCGAGGCGCTTAATCCGATCCTTCGCGTCGACTGCGCCGAGCGGCACATCCCGTCCATATTTTCGGCGCGGATCGAACGCTCCCTTCTGCCGCGTCACTTCACCCATCGCCGCGATATTACCGAAGCTGCCTTTGCGAGAGACTCGGGACGGTTTGCCGGCGATTTCCAGGTACTCGAGCCCCTCCTGATCTTCCTTCACGCGGATAGCGATCGGCTTGTATTTCGCCTCGCAGTAGTTTTCCCATAGCGTGGCATCTTCGAGGATGTGGCCGTCGGCGTCGACCGCGCCTGGGTACTTGAACTTATGGATTTGTTCTTGAATGGGAGCCATAGGTGCCTCGATTCGAATTGGAGTTTTCGTAATCTGGCCTAATGGGAATTTGTCCCGCACAGGACGCCCTCTTGTCAACATCGTCGCAAGGCTCACCAGCGTCAAGACGTGAGACACTGGATTGCGCGTCGGCAGAATCATTTTCCCGCAGAAAAGGAGGTAGCCATGCGTGCCGAATTGCCCCGCGCCATGATTGCCACTGCGATACTGTTTGCGTTGACGATTGGGCTTTGCGCCGGCGGGTGCCAGAAAAAGCCGGACGTAAAACGCGCGAGTGCTGCATCTGCAGCGGGAAGTGCCGTGCACTCCGGAGTCTACGGCTTCTCCGGCGCACTCAAGGGCGGGGGCAGCCTTTCGGGCGTGATGGGGGAGTGCATCTGGATCTACGACTCCGACGACCGCAACCAGGTCGCCAAAGGCGACTGCGACGAGGGCAATTTCCGTGTGCCGCTCCGGCCCGGGCAATACGTCGTACGCGGACCCGGTGGCAATCAGAAGGTGGTGATAAAACCGCATCAGTGGGTGAAGATCAGATCCCTCGTGACGCTTCCAGGCAACCTCTAGGCGCGGGACTGGTAGTAGAGACCCGCTGCCAGTTCACCGGCCGAGAAAATCGGGCACACGCCGTAAATGGCGCCCGAATCAACGCGACGCTACGTATCTATGCGATAAAATCGCGCCGGATTCGCGGTCATGATGTTATGACGCGCCGTCGCGGGCAAAATCTTCAGCGCGTCTTCGACCTGCTTGACTACGCCGGGATAGGTGCAATCGAAATGCGGAAAGTCGGAGCCCCACAGGATATTGCGGTCGAGACCAAGCTCGCACATCGCAGCAAGCGTGCGTTCGTCCGGATCGAGCGATAAGTAGCATTGTTCCATGAAATACTCAGTCGGACGTTTTTTGAGCCATGGCGCCATCGGTCCCATCTTCTCGTAATGGCCGTCCATGCGATCGAGCCAGTACCCGGCCCATCCCACACCCGCTTCAAGAAAGGCGATTCTGAGCTTCGGAAATCTCTCGAGGACGCCGCCGCAAATTACATCCATGCAGGCGGCCTGCTGCTCGAAAGGATGACAGACCATGTGGAATGAAAAGGTGTCCTGCAGATAACGGTCCGCCCCAAGCGCGGGCATCTTGGTGCCGAAGCTCGAATGCACCGCCACGGGGATGTCGAGTTCCTGCGCTTCGCGCCAGAAAATATCGTACGCGGGGTCGTTCAGCCGCCGATGGTTGTATGGATTGGGGCGGATAAATACGGCCTTAAAGTTGAGTTCTTTGACCACCCGGCGCATCTCGACCACTGCGGCGTCGACATCCTGAATTGGCATCGGCGCGACACCGTGGAGCCGCTTCGGATAAGGGCGGCAGAAATCCGCCATCCAGTTGTTGTAGGCGCGGCAGGCCGCCACGGCGAGCCGCGGATCCTCGTGGTCGCCGTAGATCAGGTAGAAGGACGGGTAGAGGAAGGCGACGTCGATGCCTTCCTCGTCAATCACTTTGATCCGCGCGTGCGGATCCCAACTGCCCGGCAGGATGTCTTCCCAGCTGGCGGTGCGGGTCCGTTCGGCGCTGAGATAACCGCCAGGAATAACTGACGCGATGATCGAGCCGCCAGGGCCACGCCGCCGCTCGCCGTTAATCCAGAACTCATCGAGTCCTTCGCGGCTGCGCTCAACACGGATGACGCTATCGCGGAACTCCGGCTCGACGTACTCCTCCCACAGCTTGCGCGGCTCGACAATATGGCCGTCGGCGTCGATTATACGGGCCATCGAGCGTAACCTCCGGGCGAGGAATGCTACGTGATCTATTTCTCTGCTATTTCAGCTCGTTTGTATAGCCAAACGCCCTGTGCGGCAAGGGGCTAGTCCGGCCGTCCGCCACCCGCCGCGCGTCCCGACTCGGCGGCGCCGGGCACTCTCTCGTACTTGCAGATGAACCTGGGACGGCGCCACGCGATGAAACAGGGGAGAATGAGTACGCCAGCGATCATGTTCGTCGCCATCAGGAAAATCAGCAGCAAGCTCATCTCGTTGTGGAACAGCAGTGGCGAGAACGCCCACGGCAGAATCCCGCCGATCATCACTGCAAAGGTGCTGAACACGGCCGCGCCGGTGGTGCGCAGCGCGGTGGTGATTGCGTCCGCGAGCGGTCGTCCGCCAATGACCTCGTCGCGGATGCGCGCGACAGTATAGATCCCGTAGTCAACGCCCAGACCGATGCCTAGCGAGATGACTGGAATGGTGTCGATGGTCAGTCCGATGCCGCGCGCGCGCATGTATACGAAGGCCCCGAAGTTGGCCATCACGCACGAGACGATGAACAGAGCGGCCGCTACCGCCGAGCGGAAAGAGAGCAGGCAGAACATGTAAATCGCGGCGAGCACGAAGGTGATGTTGATCAGGTCGAGGCGATAGAGCACGTCGTCGGCCGCCAGATAGAGCCCTGCCACGCCGCCGAGGTAACGCACTCTCACACTCTTGAGCTGCGGATCGGACTTGACCCGCAGCTTTACAAAATCATCGATCTGCCCGCGCAACGCGTTGAGCCGGTCGTAGGTATGGTCAGGCAGCAGTACGCGGATGCAGGTGTTGGTGACGGCGGGATTGTTCGCGAAAAAGCGCTCCATCTCGCCTGGAGCCGTGCCGCCATAGAACATCCACCAGATTGCGCCATTGAGCGCACTAAGATCCGGCTGTCCGTAGAATTTGGGGTGACCGTCATGCAGCAGACGATTGAGCGATCGAACGATGCTGCTTGAAAACGAAACCACCGCCGCCACCTGCCCGTGTCCCATCAGATAGGCGGTCAGGTCATCCTCCATCCGCAACACCGGCGGGCCGATCGAAGACTGCGGCGAAGGCCAGTCGGGAGTCTCGAGCACGATCCATCCCTCGTCCAGCGGAAAAAGCTTGCCGATCTCTGACATGTCGCGATTGACCTTGGAGTCGGGGCGATAGAGCGGCGTACCCGGTGTGACGTAGCCGATCTTGGCGTGCTGGCCCGAAGCCACGCCCCACACGATAAAGAGCGCGCCGCCGACCAGGATCGCGGTGCGCAACGCGCCCGGTGTCACCGGCACGCGTACCAGCTTTTCGATGGCGCCGCCCAGCATCGTGCCCGGGGCGCCAATTCGCTCGCTCCAGCGGTGCTGCTTGATGCGCGGCCGCGGCAGATAGCTCATGAATATCGGCTGGAACAGGAACACCATCGTCAGGCTACCCGCCAGCCAGACCGCGCCGGCCAAGCCCATCTCCTTGAGCACTGGGATACCGCCCAGAGCGATGAAGATGATGCCGGCGATATCCGCGATGATCGCCAGGAAACCCGGCGGCAGCATCACGTCGGTCGTGACCGCGCAGGCCGCGAACTTGTCGTCGAGCAAATCGAGCTCGTCGTAGTAGCGGCCCTGCCATTGGATGCCGTGGCTCAGGTCGCGCGCAGTCAGGATAAAAGGGATGACCATCATGATGGGGTCGAAGTTGTAGCCCATCAGGCCCACGAACCCGAGTCCCCACAGCGCGGAAAAGGTGCCGGTTAACAGCGGCGCCCACCAGCTCGAACGCTCGCCCAGGCTCAGGTACAGAATCATTACCATCAACGCGATCGAGGCGAGGAAGATGACCGCGATCACGTGGAAATAATGGTATCCCCAGCCGACGATCACCGGCAGGCCGGCAATATAAATGTCGGTGTTGGCGTCGGAGTAGCGATGGACGGTCGCCTGAACTTTATTGAATAGCTGGCCATAGTCGATGGTGTCGGCGTTAAAGGCCGCGGTCACCAGCGCACCCTTGTCATCGGGTGTCACCAGCCCCATCAGGCGATCGCGATGTGCGTTCACATCGTGCTTGAGTTGCTCGAGCTGCTGCACCGTGGCTGGTAGCCGCGGATACATAAAGCACTTCGACGTCAGGCCTCCCGGCACCGCCTCGGTAAACGCAACCCGGTAGGAGGCGAGCGAGAAGACCCCGTTGTGGTCGACCGCGGGCAGCGCGTTGACGGCATTTTGAACTTCGACGATCTTCTGCAGAAACCTGAGATTGAAGATGTCGCCGTTGCGCACCCGGATCAGCATCACCAGCGTCTGCGCCCCGCCATAGCGCCGTTGGTAATGATTGTAGAGCTGGACGTTGGGATGCTGGGCGGGAAAGAGGTTCTCGAACCTGGTCGCCGCCTTGACGTGCGCCGCATTCCACGCCATGAAGGCGGTGATCAGAAGCAGTGCTACCCCGATGGAGCGGCGATATTTGAGGACGAAATCGCCGATCCTTGAGTTCTCAGAGTGACGCGAATTCATTTTACGATGCATCGTCTCTACCGCTCGACGCGGCCCGTCGCACGCGAACGTTTGCGGACTCAGCGTTGCTCGAATTCGGTTTCGACGTCGTGGCCGTAGAGCCAGGTGTTCTGGGGAAGCGGAGCGGTTGCGGCCGACGCCAGGTTAGCGTCGCGGTTTCGTTGATCCTCGCCATCGGCAAGGTGGTACATGAGGCCGTTGCGGCGCGAGCCCTCCTGACATCGGGATGTGCGGGGCTTGCGCGTCTGCTCGTAACGCCGCAGGGCGATCTCCGCAGCGTGGGCATCGGCTTGTTCGAGGCATTTCGCAAGCACGGCGGCATCCTCGATCGCTTGCACCGCACCTTGCGCCATATAGGGAAGCATCGCGTGCGCCGCGTCGCCCATCAGCGTCACGCGTCCAACGGTCCATCGCGGGAGCGGGTCACGGTCGTAGAGCGCCCAACGATTGGTTGCATCAACCTCGGCGATAATCGCGTGGACCTCGGGATGCCATCCCTCGAATTCCTTGAGCGCATCGGCCACCTCGCCCGTGGCGGTCCACGACTCCAGGCGCCATTCGCCAGGAGTAATCGCGACCCAATTGAGGTAGCGCGCGTTCGCGCCGACAAAATAGTGAACGAAGTGACGGTTCGGCCCCCACCATAGGGACGCCACAAGCTCGATCCTGAGATGCGCCACGCGCGCAGCCGGAACCAGCCCTCGATAGGCCACATGTCCCGAAAAGCGCGGCGATTCCGGCCCCAGGATCGCTTCGCGCACCGTTGAATGGATGCCGTCTGCGCCAACGACAACGTCGGCGTCAGCGGTCGCGCCGTTGTGGAATCGCACTTCGACACGGTCCCCATTCTGGGTCAATCCGACGCATCGATGGTCAAGATGAAGCACGCCGTCTGGCACTGCCGCGGCAAGAACGTCGAGCAGTTCGGCTCGATGGAAATGATAATAGGAGGCGCCGAAGTTACGCTCGCAGGCCCCGGCCAGAGGCTGATGGGCGATCACGTGCCCGTCGGCCCACCGGCGGATCACGGCCGCGTGCGGTCGCACTCCGAATCGGCGCAGAGGCTCCTCAAGTCCGAGCCGATGGAGGATTCGAGTTGCATTGGGACTTATCTGGATGCCGGCGCCAACCTCGCGCAATTCGGAGGCCTGTTCGAAGAGCTGAACCTCGAAGCCGGAGCGCTTAAGCGTCAGCGCAGCCACGAGGCCACCTATCCCAGCGCCAATCACGATGATTCGCATGTGAGTGAGCACCTCCCGTTCGTGCGCATCGCCTTATGCTTCGCCGTCCCAGAATCTTTGTCATACGGGGGTTTTCGCAGCAAAGCATTCAGGCTTCAGCCGCGCCGCCTGACTCGACCAGCGCGGGAAAACGCGCTTCATTTACTTCCGACCCATCGTTGGGGACAGCATTTTTACGGACTCGCTGCGGGTGGCATAGTGTATGAGGTCATGCGAGACGCTTCTTGGTTACCGCACATTCGGTGAAATGGGCCATTCTGAAGATCCATACCGAACGATGATCGATGCGATCCCTGCGATGGCATGGTCCAGCCTGCCAGACGGTTCCGTCGAATTTCTCAACCGGCGATGGCTCGACTACACAGGTCTCTCGCTTCACGAGGCACTTGGCTGGGAATGGACAACCGCCGTTCATCCCGATGACCTTGACCCGCTGACGGATAGGTGGCGCGCGCTGCTAGCTTTCCGGACAGGCGGGCGCGCTCGAAGCACGCCTGCGCCGGTACGACGGAGAATATCGGTGGTTCTTGTTCCGTGCAGAGCCCATGCGCGACAGTCACGGGCACATCTTCAAATGGTATGGCGCGATCCCGCAGCGACACTGCGATGCATGGGCGGAGCCAAGGTCATTCTCGCGACCGCCGCGAGCACTAACTCAATGGAGACCATTGATCGCCGGACTTGCCCGCAAGTGGCCGACTAATCGTTGTACGGAGCGACGGCCCGAACCGATCCAGGTGGACCCAGTTCAGCTTATATTCGGCGCGCGCTCACTTGAGGGAAGCCTAACCGGCACCGTCATAGATATCCGAAGACACGCTGATCGTTTAGCACGCTCCAGAACGTCACGTCCGATGATCGAGACTGTTCCCCTGGAACGTGTCGCAGAAGCGTACGCCCGCATGATGCGCGATGAAGCGACGCTAGTCACGGATGGTCCTTACCACCGGTCAATAAGCTGGCGGACAATATGCCCTGCGCAAAGCCAAGAAGTGGCGCTGATGAAACGTGCAACTATGGTGTTTTTGCTATCGGTTCCTTTTTAACGATCGACCTGGATGTTAGCTCGTCAAAGCTGCGCGTCCCGACGGTTCTTATGACCCGGAGACCTTGCGCGCCGCTATTTCAGACCCGGCGCGCTATTCCTTCGATTGCGCGATCAGCTCTTCGACGTCACGTAGCCGATCCTTTCCGAAGAAGATTTCGTCACCGACAAAAAACGTAGGCGAGCCGAATGTTCTGCGCTCCACTGGGTCGGGTTCGCGACGACCTCTTCATCGAGGGACGGCGCTCGCCGACGAAATTTCTCCTACGCGGTGAATCAGGACCGATGCGTGGGTCATTCAGTGTCGAACTCAGGCCGTTTCGCTAGCTTCCAAGTTGAGGATGGCCTGTTTTGCTTCTGCGAATTAATCGCGAAATGCGGGTTGCCGCAGCACTCGCACATCCCCGCAAGGACACGACTTATTCAGGTTCAGGCCCAACCTTGTTTGGTCCGGTTCTTGTATATGCAGATAACAACTGCAAGACCCATGGCAATCATTGAAGATAGCGGTGAAGAACGATTCGCGAACGGCCAAAGCAGTCGCGATTTGCGAGCCGGCTCTGACGCCGGAGAACTGGAGACTCAGCTCATGGAAGCGATCGACAGTATGCGGAGATTTCCTTCGCTTCGTCTATCGGTCTGCCAGGTCTGAAATCTCATCGAGAAATTCTTCGCGAAGAACCGTCATCACAACTCGACCCGCCGGCTCCCGACTTGGATGCGGTCGCACAAACGATGCGCGTCGCTGCCTTGGCGCAGAGGCTTCGCACTGATTCCGAACTCGCACGCAAAGCCGAAGGCGACGGCGATTTGGACGCGAGTGATAGTAATCAATCAACGGAGGTTGCTTTAGAGATGGAAACCAGCATCCAAGATCGAGCGCACGCAGGAATCAAAGTCGTCAACGCACGGCTGAATTACCTGGCAGGGGCGATACCGAAGCCGGTCAACTATGCCTACGATCCGCCAGCGGGAGTTCCCCGCCGGTCCGGAAAATACGTCGAGCAAAGCGTCGCTATTCGCAACGGGCGCGAAGTGCTCGGTGTGCTCTCGCTCGACACCAACGGTTTCGTGCTCACACCGCACGAGACCGCGGTCAAGGATTTCTACGATCCCGATGAGGTCAAGTCGGTCTATTATCCCGAAGTCGAGCGCCTGCTCAAGCGGGTGACCGGCGCTGTTCGCGTACTGATCTTCGATCACATCGTACGCAATCCGGTGCTCGCGGAACGCGGAGAAAAAGGCGCGCGCCCGCCGGCCAAGATCGTCCACAACGACTATACTCTCAAATCCGCGCCGCGCCGCGTCCGCGACCATCTGCCGGAAGAAGCCGACCGCCTGCTCAGGAATCGCTTCGCCGAGATCAACGTCTGGCGCGCGATTCGTGGTCCGATCGAAAGCTCGCCGCTGGCGCTCTGCGACGCCCGCAGCCTAAGCGCGGAGGATAGCGTGGCGGCCGATTTGGTGTATCGAGAGCGTGTGGGCGAAACGTACGGCTTTCTGTACAACCCGCAACATCGTTGGTACTACTTTCCTCGGATGACGCGGAACGAGGCGATTTTGCTGAAATGCTACGACTCTAAGGACGACGGCCGCGCGCGCTTCACCGCGCATACCTCATTTGATGACCCGAACAGCCCACCCAACGCAGCGCCGCGCGAAAGTATCGAGGTGCGCGCGTTGGTTTTCTGGCCGCCCGAAACTGCCTGAGCGACTTCCATCGGCCGCCTGGGAACGGTACCCGGCGGCCGGCTTTGGCGAGCCGATGTTCGATATCCTCATGCCGCCGTTCAAGACGGAGGACGTGAAGGTGGCCTTGTCTTTGGCGGTCAACGCATCGAGAGCGAGAAAGCCTGGACCCATCGCGATTTTGAAGGCTGCTAACGTACATATTCCTAGCGATCGCACCGGCGTGGCTGCCTCAATCAATCGAATCGTTCTCAAAACGAGTTTTTGAGATATCGACATGACTACAGCTAAGGCCCGACAAATCGTTCTGGCTGCCCGGCCGTGGGGCAGACCTAAATTGACGGACTTCCGCCTCGAAGAAACCGCGATTCCGACGCCGCCTTCCGGGCAACTCCTGCTTGGCGTCCAGTATCTCTCGCTCGATCCCTACATGCGTGGTCGCATGGATGACCGGAAGTCTTACGCGAAGCCGCTCCAACTCGGCGAGGTGATGACTGGTGAAACGGTTGCGCAGGTGCTCACCTCAAACCATCCCGCTTATGCGAAAGGCGACATCGTCCTTGCTCCAACCGGATGGCGGACACACGCGCTCTCCGACGGCGCCGGTCTCCGCAAGCTCGATCCAGCCTTTGCTCCGGTGACGACGGGCCTGGGCGTGCTCGGCATGCCGGGCTTCACGGCTTATGCCGGCTTGCGACTGATCGGCAAACCGCAGCCCGGTGAAACCGTGGTTGTCGCTGCGGCGAGCGGACCGGTCGGGTCGCTGGTGGGCCAACTCGCGAAGCTCGCAGGCGCTCGCACGGTCGGCATCGCCGGCGGCTCGAAGAAATGCGCTTTCGTGAAAGATGATCTTCGGTTCGACGCAGCGATCGATCACCGTACTGCCGATTTTCCGGCACACCTCGCGGTCGCTTGTCCGCAGGGTATCGACGTCTACTTCGAGAATGTCGGCGGAGCCATCTGGCAGGCGGTGCTGCCATTGCTCAACAATTTCGCGCGTGTGCCGGTCTGCGGGCTGATTGCCCAGTACAATGGCCCGAGTGGCGGTGACGGCACGGACCGACTGCCGGCCACGATGCGCCAAATACTGTCGAAGAGTCTGACGCTGCGCGGATTCCTCAACTACGAATTTGCCGAACAGTACTACGCCGAATTCCTGCGCGAGGTCGGTGCCGGCATCGCGGACGGTCGCATCCGCTATCGTGAAGACATCGTCGACGGTCTGGAGAAAGCGCCCGAGGCCTTCATCGGGATGCTCGAGGGACGCAACTTCGGCAAGGTTGTCGTACGCGTCGGAGCATAGCAGGATCGGTATGAGCAAAAATACAATAGATCCGTGGTGTGCCGAGATTGTATTGGTGATCGAACCAGATGCCGCCTCGAACCGTGAGGAGAACCAGTGCCAACATACATAATCGGGGTCAAACTCGTCGAAAACCGGACCGATAAGGAATTCGCGCAATCGATCGAGCGAGTTGCTCAAGTCCGCACCGCGCATCAGGGTCGGCTGATCGCCAGTTACGTGACCTTCGGCCGCTATGACATGATCTGGATCTCGGAGTACCCTAACGAACGTGCCGCTTTCGACGCGATGAACACCATTCGGGATCAGGGAATGTTCGAGTACGAAATCGCCGAAGCGATCGCGCTAGAAGAGTTCCTGCGCGTGACGAACTCCTGAGCCTGCATGCCAGCCGTCACCCGCCACGCGAAGATTGACGGCCTGGCCCTAATCCAACACTCGTGTCACTAGGTGCAAAGTAGACGTCGTTCAGCACAAGCAACGGGCATGCGCTGGCCGTCGGCAAGCCGCGGCTGGCTCTTCCGTTGAGTACTAACGAGCCTGCAACGGTCGTCGAATTATAGTCAGTGAGGAGAGCGTCACATGATCCATGAGCTGCGCGTGCTTCATTGCCTCCCCGGCCGCCTTCCGGCTCTGTTGAAACGGTTTGAGACCGATACGGTGCGACTGTTCGAAAAACATGGAATCAAGCAGCTCGGGTTCTGGACTGTAGCGATCGGAGAGTCGAACAACGATTTGTTCGTGATTCTGCAATGGGAATCTCTGGCTGACCGCGAACGGAGATTTGGAGCTTTCCTAAATGATCCGGAATGGCTCGAAGCCCGTAGGAAGAGCGAAGAAGATGGTCCCCTCGAAGCAACAATTACGAACATGATCCTCGTCCCGACCGCATTCTCGCTGGTCCGTTAGAACTATGTGTCGCCGTCGCACTTGCCACGAAGGTGCAGTCGGGGCTGATAGAGAGTCTCAATTCCTGGTCGATCGCAGTCGAAGCAGCCGTCGGACACCCCAATCTTAACGAGTTCCGTCGCAAGCTCGGCTTAACAAAGCCGTACGCAGCGATGGAGAATCATTCGCGATGTCGTGGGATTGTCCGGTTTCATGTTCCCCAAACCTCGCGCTCGACACGATTGACAGCGATTGGTGGAGCCGGAAACTCAAATAGATTCTGTAGCGTGCAATCTTGCTCAAAATGCGGATTTGAGAATCCCGACGCAATGAAATTTTGCGGCAATTGCGCCGCGCCCTTTGCCAGCCGCTGCTCCCATTGTGGATTCGAGATCCGCCGACCTTCAAATTCTGTGGACAATGCGGCAGCCCTCTCCAGGCTGGTACGCCGGCCCGCCCCGCGTCTTCGGGAGACGGCAGAGCTTCCGATCGCTCTATTCGCATAACGCCCGAACGGCCCCTGGCTGACGTCCCCGACGAGGAGCGCAAGACGGTGACCGCACTCTTCGCCGACATCAAGGGTTCGATGGATCGATGGAGGAGCTGGATCCAGAAGAGGCGCGCGCGATCGTCGATCCGGCTCTGCACCTGATGATTGACTCCGTCCATCACTACAACGGCTACATAGTTCAATCCACCGGCGATGGAATCTTCGCCCTGTTCGGCGCGCCCATAGCCTACGAGGATCACGCCCATCGCGCATTGTACGCCGCCCTAAGGATGCAGAGCGAGATGCGCAAATATTCGTCGCGTTTGCGCGAAGCTGGCAATCCTCCACTCGAGATTCGAGTCGGCGTCAATACCGGCGAAGTCGTGGTCCGTTCGATCCGCACCGACGACGTGCACACGGAGTACACCCCCATCGGCCACTCAACGAGTCTGGCGGCGCGCATGCAAACCCTCGCCCCCACCGGCTCGATCGCGATTACCGAGGCGACGCGTAAGTTGACGGAGGGTTATTTCGACCTCAAGTCGCTCGGCCCTGCGCGCGTCAAGGGTGTGAGCGAACCGGTAAATGTCTACGAGGTCCTGGGCTTGGGCGCGTTGCGGACTGTCTTCAAGTCTCGGCTCAGCGCGGATTATCGGGGTTCGGGGCCGCCATCAGGAGCTCGAACAGCTAAAGCGAGCCCTTGCACTTGCGCGCGATGGCCATGGCCAGATCGTCGTGTCGTTGCCGAAGCGGGCGTTGGCAAATCGCGCCTGTTTCACGAATTCAAATCGATGTCGCAGAACAATATTTTCGTGATGGAGGCCTTTTCCGTCTCTCACGGACGCGCCTCCGCCTATCTGCCGGTCATCGAGTTGTTGAAGAGCTATTTCCGCATCGACGATCAGGACGACGAACGTACGCAGCGTGAAAAAATCACTGGACGAATGTTCACTCGTGACCGCGCCCTCCAGGAGGCGATGCCGTACCTGTTTGCGCTGCTCGGCGTGCATGATCGTGGAGGTCCGCTCGACGAGATGGATTCCGCGGTCAGGCGCCACCGCACTCGCGATGCGATCAGGAGCCTGATTCATCGCGAGAGCGTCGACTACACCCTGCTGCTCATCTTCGAAGACCTGCACTGAATGGACGCTGAGACGCAGTCGCTGCTCGATGTTCTCGCCGATAGCATCGGCACAGCGCATATTCTGATGATGCTCAACTATCGTCCGGAATACGAGCATCACTGGGGAAACAAGACCTACTACACTCGGTTACGGCTCGATCCGCTCGGGCATCAAAATGCCGCGGAATTGCTTTCCGATCTCCTCGGCGCCTCCACCGAACTGCAGGACGTGAAAGACCTCATCGTCGCGAGGACGAAGGCAATCCCTTCTTCATGGAGGAAATGGTCCAGGTCTTATTCGATCAGGGCGCGCTCGTGCGCAATGGCGCCGTCAAGCTGACCAGACCGCTGGCGTCCATTGAGATTCGCGGACTGTTCAAGGCATTCTGGCCGCGCGAATCGATCGGCTGAGCGCTGCCGAAAAGGAGTTGCTGCAGACGCTCGCCGT
>CAVQVD010000010.1:0-953084 GCA_963717045.1 uncultured delta proteobacterium
TCGTTTCATATGGATCCTATATTCCATACCGGCGCCTCAAGCGCGCGGCCATCGCCGAAGTGCTCGGCGTCCCAGCTGCCAAGGGCGAGCGTTCGGTCGCGAGCTTCGATGAGGACAGCGTCTCGATGGCGGTCGAGGCGGCGCGCGACGCGATGCGCGGAATCGGTGCCAACCAAGTGCGCACGCTGCTGTTCGCCACTTCGACGCCGCCGTACGCCGAAAAGCTCAACGCGGCTATCGTCGGCGCGGCCGCGCAATTGCCGGCCGAAAGCCGTGCGGCCGATCTGACCGGGTCGGTACGCGCCGGGCTCTCCGCGTTGCTGCAGGCGGCCGACGCTGCGGGCAACGGCAGCCTTGCGCTGGTTGCGATGTCCGATTGCCGGCTGGGGGCACCCGAAGGCCGCCTCGAACAGGCCGGCGGCGACGGAGCGGCGGCGTTCGTGATGGGCGCGGGCGACGGCGTGATCGCGGAAATCGTCGCGAGCGCTTCGTTCACGCGCGAGTTCCTCGACACCTGGCGAATGCCCGAGGAGCGCTTCGGCCATTCATGGGAGGAGCGTTTCGCGCTCGCCCAGGCCTATGTGCCATTGCTGGGTAAGGCGATTCAGTCGGTGCTCGAAAAGGCGGGAGTGGCTCCCGCGGCGCTTACGCGCGTGATCCTCGATTCGCCTAATCCGCGAGCCGCCGACGAGATCGTACGCGCGCTGAAGCTTGACCCGGCGAAGCTCGCCGACACGCTCGCGCTCACCGTCGGGCAGACCGGCGCGGCCCATGCGGGCCTGCTGCTCACTGCCGCGCTGCCGTCGCTCAAGCCGGGCGACCTGGTGTTGATGGCCGCGGTGGCCGACGGTGCCGACGCGATCGTGTTGCGCGTGACGCCGGCGGCGGCGAAGTTTAGGCCGTCCCGTTCGGTCGGACGCATGATCGAGTCCAAAGGCGACGTAACTTACGGCAACTACCTGAAGTGGCGGCAAATCCTGCCCACCGAGCCGCCGCGGCGGCCCGACCCGGAACGTCCGGCGGCGCCGCCGATGATGCGCTCGGAGAAATGGAAGTTCGGACTAATCGGCTCGCGATGCACTGCCTGCGGGACGCCGCAGCTTCCGCCGCAACTGGTATGTGTAAAGTGCCACCTGCGCGGTAAGATGGAACCGTACGCATTTGCCGACCGCATCGGGCGAATCGCGACCTACGCCGTGGACCGGCTTGCCTATTCGCTCAATCCGCCCACCGTCAACGCGGTGGTCGACTATGAAGGCGGCGGGCGGTTCCTGTGCGAGATGACGGATTGCGAACCCGATCGCGTAGCGATCGGCGACGCAGTGGAAATGACTTTTCGCCGGCTCTTTACCGCCGACGGCGTGCACAACTATTTCTGGAAGGCGCGGCCTAAGCGCTAGTCACCAGGAGGCTTTTTTCATGGCAAGCAAGGGAATCAGAGACCGCGTCGCGATCGTCGGAATGGGATGTACCAAGTTCGGCGAGCACTGGGACAAAGGCACCGAGGACCTGCTGGTCGATGCGGCCTACCAAGCCTACGAGTCGGCCGGTGTCGGTCCCGACGAGGTCGACGCGTACTGGCTCGGCACGATGGGCTCGGGAATCTCGGGACTGACGCTCTCGGAGCCGCTGAAAATTCAATACAAGCCGGTTACCCGCGTCGAGAATATGTGCGCGACCGGTTCCGAGGCGCTGCGGCAAGCCTGCTACGCGGTCGCATGCGGGGCGTTCGACGTGGCGATGGCGATCGGGGTCGAGAAGCTCAAGGACTCGGGCTTTTCGGGGTTGGTCGTAACCAATCCGCCCAATGACGGCACGCCAGCCGCGATGACACCGCCTGCGCTTTTTTCGCTGCTCGCGCCCGCCTACTTCAAGAAGTACGGACTCGACCCCGACAAGGGGAAGGATGTGCTCTCGCGTATCGCCTGGAAGAACCATCGCAACGGCGCGCGCAATCCTAAGGCGCAGTTCCAGAAGGAAGTGCCGCTCGAGTCGATTAAGAATTCACCCAAGATTGCCGACCCGCTCGGCATCATGGATTGCTCCGGCGTCTCGGACGGATCCGCCGCGGCAATCGTGGTCCGCGCCGAGGACGCGCACAAGTACTGTAAAAATCCGATCTACATCAAGGCCCTATCGTTCGTGGCCGGGCCGGCCGAAGGCCCGCTCTCGCAGGAGTACGATTTCACCTCGTTCCCCGAAGTGGTCGCTTCAGCGCGTGACGCCTACGCGCAGGCCGGAATCACCAACGCGCGCGAGCAGATTAGTCTCGCCGAAGTTCACGACTGCTTTACTCCGACCGAGCTCGTGCTGTGCGAAGACCTCGGATTCAGCCCGCGTGGGACCGCGTGGCAGGACGTGATGGAAGGATTTTTCGATCTCGACGGGCAGCTCCCGGTTAATCCGGACGGCGGCCTGAAGTCATTCGGCCATCCGATCGGCGCTTCGGGGTTGCGCATGATGTACGAGATGTGGCTGCAGCTTCGCGGCGAGGCGGCACAGCGCCAAGTGAAGAGTCCGAAACTTGGGCTGACGCACAACCTCGGCGGTCAGCCGGGTCGTTGCGTAAGCTTCGTTTCGGTGGTCGGCAATTCGATGGGCTAACTACTGCATGCGTCGCGCACTCACGCCACGCTAGACGGTTTCGGAAAAGGCCTCGCATGCGCCCGCATGCGAGGCCTTTTGTCACTGAGCCTGCGCCATGAGCGGCAAGGAATTGGCCGTCGCTATCCACTCTCAGCTGATTGCGTCTATTCGAAAATTGCGCTGATTCGAAAAACTAGCCTTTTAGAGCAGCGCACTGCTCAATTTTGGTGCAAATTGGTGACTTCAGCTATTGCGCAACGACAGAGTTGCAGGATTGCGACATTTGACAATTAAAGACCACCTAAAGCATTCGATTTAGATTAAAGAATCAAATGGCATGTTAAGTGCTTCGTTGGCCGGCTAGATGCGAAGTTTGGCGGTCGAGGAATAGTCTACTTGACCTCCGACTTGGCTACTCGACTCTCAACCTGACTAGCGGAGAAAAAAATGCGTCGCAATTCAACCGACACTTGCGAGACCCACGCTTCGATCCAGCGCTATGTGTCTGCGGCAATTATCGAAGCCCGTAGAGTCTACTTCGACCAGAACTGGATCGCTTGGGCGGAGCACTGGATAGCCGGCCGCGACCGCAGCTTCGCGTCGGCCAGAGCCGCTCATAGGATAGCCCGTCAGGCATGCGACCGTGAATCGATGGCAATGGCGAGCCGTGAACACGAGTCTCTTCAGAACGACGACACATCGGACGACCCCTTGGAGACTCCGGCAGCGATGGCCGTGTGGGCCGCGGGGCTCGCCTTGATTACCGCTTCTATAGCGCCCGACCCGATGGCCAAAATCTGGCGAATGAAGTGGCGGATGAACCTCGTCCTTGGATCGCGAATCACGCAGGTCAGCACGGTGGGGGGTGTAAGCGCGCAACGCCCGTCCCTGGCCGGTCGCGCAGTGGCGTTAGCTCGCCGCGCTGCCGCGATGCTTTCGATCTCCGAGGTTCCTTCAGCCGCGCGCTTATCGTCGCGCAGTTTGGCGCGACCCGAATTCGCCGCACACAAACATCTTCGATAGGAGCGGCGACAGATTCAGAGTTTCTCGTGTAACCTGAGGGACCGAACGGATTTCTCTTCTGTTCTGTTGCGCGACGGTGCGCAGAAACCAGCTTGACATCAATACCTTCGGAGAATACAAGCAACGCAACCGGCTAGTACCCCGCACTTAAGCCCGCAACCTTCGCGAGCTTCTCTGTCCGAGCGCTTCCGGCGAATAATAGAGGAGGGCACGTCACAGATGCCCGCAAAGCTGTACGTAGGCAATTTGGCCTTTTCTGTCACCAACGAGGATTTGGAAGCGCTCTTCGGACAAATGGGCAAGGTCGATAATGTCGCCGTTGTTACCGACAAGTTCTCCGGTCAATCGCGAGGCTTTGGCTTTGTGCAGATGGCTGATTCCAATGAAGCGGCGCGCGCTATCTCGGAACTCGACGGTACCGAACTCAAGGGCCGCAACATCAAGGTGAATGAGGCTCGCGAGCAAAGCCCCCGTCCGAGCGGCGGCGGCGGTGATCGCGGTGGGCGCGGCGGTCGTGGGGGCGGCGGCGGTGGTGGGGGCGGCGGCAACCGGCGCTGGTAACGACCTAAGCCTCAAGACCAAAACGGCGGGCGAGGGCGCCCGCATCAGTATCGTACGCGGTCGTGGCGCGCAGGTCGCGAGGAGCATCGCCAGCTTTGGTGGCGCGGCCATGACTATCTCGTACGCTCTCCGGAGCTACGTCAAAAAAACCTAATTTTGCGGATCGTTGCGCGAATCCCGGTCGCGCGTGCGCGCCACGCGCCCGTTCGTGCTCGCTGACGATTCTTGCGTCCAGCGCTTGCCCTGCGTCCAGCGCTTGAGCGCCGCTCCCAGATCGTCCATGTCCACCGGTTTGCTGAGGTAGTCATCCATCCCGGCCGCCTGGCATTTCTCCCGTGCGCCGTTCAGCGCATGGGCGGTCATCGCGATCACGATGGTTCGGCGTGCCGTAGCAGCTTCGCGCCGGCGAATCTCGGCGGTCGCCGCGTATCCGTCCATCCCCGGCATCTGACAATCCATCAGGACTATTGTGTAGGACTTGAGCTCGAGCGCCTCGAGCGCTTGCTGACCGCCGCTCACCACGTCAGCCGCGAAGCCCAGTGCATGGAGCTGATTTTGCGCAAGTTTCTGATTGACCGGGTTGTCCTCGGCGACGAGGATCGCAATCGTCGGCGGTTCGCCGTTTCCGGCATGGCCATTGGCGCGCGCGAGGCCTTCCGCAAGTTCTCCTGCAACGTTTCCCTCACGATCCTCTGCCCTTTGCCGGACGGTCTTGGCCAGACGCGCGGTGAAGCGGAAGGTCGAGCCCCGGCCCAACTCGCTCTCCAAGTCGATTTGGCCGCCCATCTGGCGCACCAGCTGGGCCACAATGGCGAGACCCAATCCCGAGCCGCCAAATTTGCGGCTGGTCGATCCATCAACCTGCGCGAATGGCTGAAAGATCGCGCTCTGCTCTGCTGCCGCGATCCCAATCCCCGTGTCGCTCACTTCGAACGACAGCGTCACCTCGTCAGGGGTCTGGTCGATTTGGCAGGCGCGCATCGCGATGTTCCCGCGGGGGCAGAATTTGACCGCGTTGCTCACCAGGTTACGCAGGATTTGTTCGAGGCGATGCGAGTCGCCCGTTACGAGACCCGGCAGCCCCTGGTCGAGTTCGAGGGTCAGCCTGGTGCCGTGTCGTTGCGCCGGTCCGGCGAATTGCGCGGCAACTTTCTCCATCGAATCCTGCGGGTCGAACTCGCCGTCCTCAAGGACGTACTGGCCTTGGGAGAGCGCGGAAAAATCCAGCACGTCGTTGACGATCCCGCGTAGGGCCTGGCCGCTCAGCCGCACGGCCTCGACGTATTCGTGCTGCTTCGTCGAAAGGTCGGTTTCCAGCAAGAGCTGGGTCATGCCGGCGATACCATTTAGCGGCGTGAGAATTTCATGACTCATGTTGTCGAGAAACTCAGAGCGCAGGCGTGCGGTTTCGAGCGCCAGTTCGCGCGCGCGGGCCAGCTCCTCATCGGCGCGCCTAAGCTCGATGCCCGTGTCGCGCCGTCGCACAGTCCGTCCGATCAGGAGATAGACCAGGGGTACAGCCACGACTGCCATCACGCCGCCCATGACTATCACCGCCATTTGCATCGGCTCCATCCGCAACGGCACTCGTTTCGGCCCCGGGCGTTTACAAAATAGAGGGACCCATGCTGTTCGCTACGTCGCTCGTTTGTCACAAAGGTTACCAAACGTAATCCACGAGCATCGGACGTGCCAATACCGAAGCGAACCCAATCGCGCAGCTGATGCGCCGATCGTTGTCCAGCACGAACGAGGAGGTCCCATGAACGATACAATGTGTCTCGTTCGCGAGACGTGAGTGTTATTTTTTTGGGACCGAGCCGACCGGCTGCAGCCCGGCTTGCTTACGAGAACAGAATCAGCGGCTTGATGATTCCGTCGAGCTTGCGTTCCATCATCTCGAACGCTCGTTCCAACTCGTCGAAGCGGAGCGTATGCGTGGTCAGCCGTGTTGGATCGACTCGCCCGCCCTGGAGCAGGCGCAACAAACGCTCCATCCGCAGCCGGCCACCGGGGCACAGTCCCGTGCGAATCGTCTTCTCCGCCATTCCCACGCCCCACTCGAGGCGAGGGATATGCACGAACTCACCCTTGCCATGATAGCCGGCGTTGGAGATAGTGCCGCCCGGCTTAGTGACCCGGATCGCGTTCTGAAAGGAGACGTCGCTGCCTAGCGCCTCAATTGCCGAATCGACGCCTTCTCCGTCAGTGAGCTCCATGACGCGCGCGACAGCGTCTTCCTTCTCAAAATCGACGGTTACATCCGCGCCGTACGAGCGTGCGAGTTCCTGGCGTCGCGCTACCGAGTCGACACCGATGATCAGTCCCGCGCCAAGCATTCGAGCTCCCGCCACCGCCATCAGTCCGACCGGGCCCAGCGCAAACACCGCGACCGTGCCGCCGGGAGGAATACTGGCGTTCTCGGCTGCCATCATTCCGGTCGAGATCATGTCGCAGCAATAGACTGCGGCGTCGTCGGCGACAGCGGACGGGATATGCGCCATGTTGGCGTCGGCTTCATTGACGTGGAAGTACTCGGCGAACACGCCGTCCTTGATATTGGCGAATTTCCATCCGCCGAGCGCCCCGCCCGATTGCGAGGAGTGTCCTGCCTGCGAGGCCGCGTCACCCCACTCGGGCGTAATCGCGCCCACCAGGACATGATCGCCCGGCTTGAAACGCTTGACCGCGGCACCGACCTGATGAACGATGCCGACCGCCTCGTGCCCCAAGGTAAGGTTGTCGCGCGGACCGATCGCGCCGTTCACCGTGTGTACGTCAGAGGTGCAGATGAGGGCTTTGGTGGTTTTGACGATAGCGTCGGTGGGACCGGAAGTGGGAATCGGCTTGTCGGCGAATCCGACCTTGCCGATCCCTTTCATCACGAAGGCTCGCATCGCGGTGCACCTCCAGTTGGGCAGTCCGGGTACCTGTTGCGGGTACGCAATGTCAGATGCGCGTGTCAGGTATGCAATGTCAAGTACGAGATACGGAGATGCGCGCGAAGAGTCCGGCCTGCGGCCTCAGGATGCACGCCAGGGCGGTTCGCTCTTACCGCCGGCGATCGTGCGCAAACGCGAGCGCCGCGCAGCGTCCAGGCTCAGCGCGGCACCTGTCCCGCGGCGTCCGTTCGGCGGCGTTGGCGTAGAGGCGGCGCCGGAGCGCGCATGCGTCGGCGATTGCCATCGCCGGCCCGCCATAGCCGAGCGCGGCGCGCGGGTCCGTGTACGATCGAAAGCGACCAGCAACAGCGCGGTGAACCAGCAGGTCACGATGACCGCGGCGCTTGTATAGGCCGCCCCGTAGAACCCGCCCAGGATCGAACCGGCGACTGCGCCCATCGCGAACACGGCAAAGTGCCAAGGGGTTAACCATTTGCGAACGTCGTTGTTGACCTTCCGCGTGTTCATCTGGACGCCTTCAGGCTACATGTCGATGAGCCCATTGTCGCGCCCCGACACATTCGTGACAAGAGGCTTATCAACAGCTATCGTGCGCGGCAGCCATTTTCTCGACCTGACGGACGCCGCCGCCGCGCGGACAGCGACGCGAGCCGGCGCGCACTGTGCCCCCACCAGTTTTAACCGACGAGGTCGCGCGCTAAAGTTAAACCACCGGAGAGACTTTAGCCATGTCGATGGATGAACGCTACGAGCCGAGGAAGATCGAGCCCTACTGGCAGGCCGAATGGGATCGCGCCGATCTCTATCGCACGCGCGAGGATGGCGAACGGCCGAAGTTTTATGTGCTCGAGATGTTTCCCTATCCCTCTGGCGACGGGCTCTCGGTCGGGCATCTGCACAATTACGTTCCTTGCGATGTAGTCGGACGCTACAAGCGGATGGCCGGATTCAACGTCTTGCATGCGATGGGCTGGGACGCCTTCGGCCTGCCGGCTGAGAACGACGCTCTGCTCAAGGGGCTGCATCCCAAGGAAACGGTGCCGCGCTACGCCGCGAACTTTAAGCGACAGTTGAAGCTGGTCGGATGCGCCTACGACTGGACGCGCGAAATCAATTCCTCCACGCCCGAGTATTACCGCTGGACGCAATGGTTCTTCCTGCTGATGCTGAAGCGCGGGCTCGCGTTTCGCGCTACCGCCTCGCAATGGTGGTGCGAGAAGGACCGCACCATCCTGGCCAACGAGCAGGTCATAAACGGATGCTGCTGGAGACATACCGATACGCCGGTCACCAAGAAAGATCTCGAGCAGTGGTTCTTCAGGATCACAGCATATGCCGACCGGCTGCTCGCCGATCTTGAGGGCCTCGATTGGCCCGAGCCAATCAAGCTGATGCAACGCAACTGGGTCGGGCGCTCCGAGGGTGCGGAGCTCGCCTTTCCAGTGGACGGCCATCCAGGCAAGGAGGTCCGTTTCTTCACCACGCGCCCCGACACGGTTTTCGGCGTATCGTTCATGGTGCTGGCGCCGGAGCATCCGCTGGTCGCCGAAATCACAACGGCCGAGCAGCGTGCCACGGTCGACGAATACGCCGCCCAGGCTCGACGCGAGACCGAGATCGAACGGCTCTCGACGGTCAAAGAAAAGACCGGCGTCTTCACCGGCGCTTACGCGCGCAACCTGTTCAACGACAAACCAGTTCCCATCTGGATTGCTGACTACGTCCTGATGGGTTACGGCACAGGCGCGATCATGGGCGCGCCCGGCGAGGATCAGCGCGACTACGAATTCGCGCGCAAGTACGGGCTGGAGATTCCGCTGGTCACCGCGCCACTCGACGGCAATCCACCACCGGTCGGACGCGCCTTCTCGGATTATGGCGTCAGCATCAACTCGTCGAACGCCGAGCTCAACCTCAACGGGATGAAGACCGCCGACGCGATCCGCGCGGTGTGCAGGTACGCCGAGGAGCACGAGATCGGCCGCGCCACCGTCACCTACCGGATGCGCGATTGGCTCATCTCACGCCAGCGCTACTGGGGATGTCCCATCCCGATCGTTTACTGTCCGCGCGACGGGATCGTCCCGGTCCCCGAGGAACAGCTTCCGGTGATGCTGCCCGATATGAAGGACTACCAGCCTTCGGGCACCGGGCGATCGCCGCTCGCCAACGCGCCCGAGTTCGTCAACACCACCTGTCCCAAGTGCGGCGGTCCGGCCGAGCGCGAGACCGACACGCTCGACGGTTTCGCCTGCTCCTCGTGGTACTTTCTGCGCTTCGCGTCGCCGCACTACGACCGCGGACCATTCGATCCCGCGAAGGTGGATTACTGGTTGCCGGTTGACCTTTACGTCGGCGGCGCCGAGCACGCCGTGATGCATCTGCTTTACGCGCGGATGTGGACCAAGGTGATGTTCGACGCGCGCCTGGTGAAGTTCAAGGAGCCGTTCGCGGTCTTGCGCAACCAGGGAATGATCTGGGCCGCCGATGGTCAGAAGATGTCCAAGAGCAAGGGCAACGTGGTCACTCCCGACGCGATGGTCGAAAAATACGGCGCCGACGCGCTCCGGCTCTGGGAGCTGTTCATGGGGCCGTTCGAGGAGCCGACCAACTGGAACGAGGAGGGCGTGGTCGGCACCGCGCGTTATCTCTCACGGGTATGGAACGCGATGCGCCGCTTCGTCGCTGCCGGAAGTCCGGTGGGCAATCCGAGCGTCGAGACTACACGCCGGGTGCACAAAACGATCCAGACCGTCACCGATCATCTCGAGCGGTTGCGCTTCAACACCGCGCTCGCGACGCTGATGGATCAACTCAACTATCTGATGAAGCTCGCGCCCGCGGACGCCGGCCGCTTCGCCTTCGAGACCTACGTCCTGATGCTCGCGCCGATGGCGCCCCATATCGCCGAGGAGTTGTGGCGCGCGCTGGGACATACCACGTCGGTCCATCTCGAGCCGTGGCCGAAGTTCTCCGCGGATCTCGCCCGCGACGAGATGGTCACGGTGGTGGTGCAGGTCAACGGCAAGGTGCGCGACCGCCTCGTGGTTCCCGCCGGCGGATCGGAGGAGGCCAATACCGCGCTAGCCCTCGGCAGCGAGGCCGTCGCACGTCATTTAGACGGCAAGTCGCCCAGGAAGATCATCTACGTCCCCGACAAGCTCGTCAGCATCGTGGCCTAACGCGCCGTTGACGCGTGGAAAAAGATCCATCGCTTCGCGGAGATCCTTCGCTGACTCTTAGGATGACAGAAAGCGAGTTTCTTGTTGTCATCCTGAACGAGGGTTGCCGAAGTGAATGATCAACGCGAAGCGATTGTCGGTAGTGGGTCAGTTTTCAAACTGACCCACTGCTCGATTGTCATCACCCTTGAAGCGCGCCGCGCGGTCGTGCGATGCTCGGGCCGAATAACGCCCGCATCATTCGCAAGCTCAAGGAGCCGCTTTCATGGCCGAGGATATTCTCAAGATCGAACGCCATCCCAATTACGCTACCCTCACGCTCAACCGCCCCGAGAAACGCAACTCGCTCAACGAGGCGCTGCTTGCGGCGATGGACAAGGCGTTCGCCGCGATCGAAGAAGACAAGGAAATCCGCGCCGTCATTCTGCGCGGCGCCGGCAAGAGCTTCTCCGCCGGACTCGATTTGGCCGAGGCCGATCGAATCGAAGGCGGGCACAGCCCGGTCAGTATTGAGCGCACCTTCCGCCGCCTCGAACAGCTTCCGATCCCGACCATCGCCGCCGTGCAGGGGGCCGCGCTGGCAGGCGGATGCGAACTCGCGTTGCACTGCGATCTGCGAGTCGCGGCCGAGGACGCGCGAATCGGGATGACGGTCGCGCGCGTCGGACTGCTGGTGCCTTACGATTTCATCCGCAAGCTGATCGAGATCATCGGCTCGGCCAACACCGCGCAAATTCTCTATACCGGCGAGCCGGTCAACGCACAGCGCGCGCTCGCGATGGGGATGGTGCACGAGGTGGTTGCCAATGACAAACTCGACGCTGCAGCAGTCGCGTGGGCCGAGAAAGTGTCGGCAAACGCGCCGCTCTCGCTGCGCACGATGAAGAAAAGCATGCGGCGCTCAATGAGCGAATCCAACGACGCGTGGCATGACGATATCCTGGAGCTGGGGCGGACGGTGCGCGCGAGCAAGGACGCCAAGGAAGGGGTGCGCGCGTTTTTAGAGAAGCGCAAACCCGTCTGGCGCGCCGAATAGTTTATCAACACTCGCGGCCCCGCTTAGAACGTCGGCGCTCGCGCAGATAAATTCACAAACTCTCAGGATGGCCAACCCTCGGGCTGACGCTCGTCGAGAGGGTTGCGCTCCCGCGTGAAGGTCTTAGTGCGCCGACGTCGTCGGAATCTCTAGTCGATTGAACTTCCGGAATCCGCGCCGCTCGGCTCGGTCGCGCCGGTCGGCTGTGCTTGTTCGGGCGTAAAGGTGACCAGCAGGCGCGGCGGAGCATTGAGCGGTACCACCGCGAAGCGCGACACCGGCGTGGTGTTCACGGTTATCGTGGTACCGCTGGCGTCGGTCTGAATATCGCAGTCATGAAAGATCGAGCGGTCGAACACCATGTGCGTCGCAAGGCCGCTCGCGGGCTTCGTCTCTTTCAGGTGGATCGTAAGGGTCGACGATCTGGAGCCGCCCTGGAGCTGATTGTCGTAGGCAACCGGACCCGTCAGATCGAAGATTACCGACAGCGGCGGATCAGCCGAGGAGAGCCTGACCCTGTTGAGGGTGGCCGGCCCGGCCGGAGTCACGGACTTGAGCGCGCCGGCCGCGGCAACTGTGGCAGGTGCCGCAGCCCTCGCCGCGCCTGGGCCCGCCGCGCCGACGTCTGCGTCAGCCGCGCTTCCATCGGTGGGTCCTGCATTGCCGGGCGCGCTGTCGGTGGAGGCGGTCGAGCCGGGGAGCGGCCCCGCGGCAGGCGCCGCCGGTTGCGATGGGGGCGCCTTCAGGAGCGGCAGCGGCGGATAAGCGTTGGAATCGGCGGAGGCCATGGCCGTTGGGTCACCCTGGCGCACCTGTACGTCGTCGGTATCGCCAAATCCGCTTTCGGTCAGCACCAGACGCAAGGGATCTTCTTCGGTATCGACAGGCTGATGCAGTTTTTTGAGTTCGTACTTGGCCTTGCTCGCGTACATAGTGCCGGGATAGTGCAGCAAAACCGCGGTGAAGGCCTGCGCGGCGGAGTATTTTTTGCCTTCCTTCTTGAGCGTGGTGCCGAGTTGGTAGAGCGCTTCGTCGCCAACCGGAGTGTCAGGCCACTTCTGCATCAACTCGGCCAGGCGCGATTCGGCGGCGCGGAAGTTGGCCCGCTTGTAGTAGAAATCTCCGATCAGAAGCTGATGGCGCGCGAGCATCTCGCGGCAGACGGAGATCTGTTGATGGGCCAGCGCGGCGAAGCCCGTCTCAGGATAGCGCCGTTCGATTATCTGGAACTGCTGCAGCGCCTGCTCGGTGTTGCTCTGGTCCTGGTCGGGACGCCCAATCTGATCGTAATGTGCCATCGCCAGGTAATACGACGCGAGCTCGATCTCCTTGCTGGTCGGATGCATCTTTTCGAAGTCGCCCAGCGAAGCGATCGCCTCGGCGTAGTGCTTGAGCTGGTACTGGGAAAGCCCGATCTTCAGTTCGGCGTCTTCGGCATAGGGGCTGAAGGGATACTGGTCGATCAGTTTCTGAAAGTAGATCGCCGAGCCTCTGTAATCGTGGGTGGCAAAGGCCTGCTGTCCCAACGAGTAATAGTTCTCTCCGGTCGGAGTCTGCTGATGCGCAGCACAGGCCGACACGCAGAGCGCTAAACAAGCCGCCAGTACGAAATCCAAACGCCGCATAATTAGAACTGTAGGTCAGGCTAAACGCTGGCAGATGTCAAGGCAAGCGCGTTCCGATCGGGATGCCCACAGCTGGAGAGGCGCTACGTCATCGCAAAAGAAGCCGAAAAAACCGCCTTGCCGGCGGCCAGGTATTTGAGTCCAAAGCCCGAGGCACGCGCGCCGGGCGCCACTACTTCGACCCGCCGAAACTCCGCGCTCGCGAGCATCGCGAACATCTCCAAGGCGTAAGGCTCGACGTCTGTCGCCACGTGGACCATCGCTCCGGGCGCCAGCACGCGCTTCAGCCGCTCGGCAAAGCCGCTTGAGAACATCCGATGCTTCTGTTGCGAAAGCGTGAGCCAGGGGTCCGGAAAATAGACGTGGCAGGCGCTCAGGCACACGTTCGGCAGCATCAGGTTGACCAGCGTACGGGCGTCCATTCGCGCCACGCGCAGGTTGGGGAGGCCGCGGCGCGCGGCGCGCAGCGCCAGCACCCGGGCGACCGAGGCCGCCAACTCGACGGCGAGGAAATCGCGGTCGGGACGCTGGGCCGCGTATTCGATGATGAAGTCGCCGCGCCCGGCGCCCAGTTCGACCTCCAGCGGCGCGCGCCGTCCGAATAGGCGCTCGGGATCTATCGCGTATAGAGGACCGTCCGCGTATAGAGGACCGTCTTCGGCCACCAGCACGCGCATCGCCAGCGCGCGCTTTTCAGGATCGCGCCACATACGCGCCGCCTTGCGCAGCCGTGCCATCAGAGAGGAGCCGACGAGATCGCCCGGCGCGGCCTAGTCGGTGCGCGCCAGGAAATCTTTGACCCGCTGCACCAGCGGCGCGAGGTCGGTGTTATCGACCAACGCACTGGCCATCCTGACCGGGTCGCCGAAAAAGAAGCGCTCGTAGAGCACCTGGCGGCCAGCGAATGAGCTGCCCGCGGCGTCCCAGGCCAGACGGTAGAGCGCCACGCGCTCACGCGCGGCGGCGTCGGCCTGTCCGAAGTAGCGCTCAATCTCGGGCGCAACGGGGCTTTTGAAGTCGGCCTCGGACGGCGTCGCCATCAGGCTCGAGGAGCTGTTGAGCTGGATGATCTCGGCGAGGCGCGGATAGAGCTTGGGAAAAAGATTGCGCGCGGCGTCGAGCGGCGGGCGCGCCGGCAGGTACTCGCCCCACTTGTCGGGCGCAGCATCCGCCTCCGCGGCGCGCAGGCACGAGCGCATCAGCTCGGTGGTGACGATCATCTCGGCGAGGCGCTCGCGCACGTGCGGCAGGCTCATCGCGTCGCTCACCTGCGCGATCCGCGTCGCCAGACCGAGCATGAATTCGCTCTTGACCGCGTTCTTGACCACCACCTGATGCATCATATTGACCACCGCACCGGTCTCGGCGTAAAGCGCGTTGCATCGCGCCATATCGCCGCACACGAATACGCGCTCCCGCGGCACCAGCACGTTGTTGAAGATGACGACGCAATCCATCTCTTCGAAGCGCGAGGCGAGCGGATGGTCGAAGTGCGATCGGTCGGATTCGAATGGGTCGCGGCAGAGAAATTTCAGCCCCGGCGTGTTGCATTGTACCGCGAATGCGAGCGCGAACGGCTTCTGGCTGGGGTCCTCCTTGAGCACGGTCGAGGGGAAGACCAGCAATTCCTCGGAGGCCGGCCCGAGTGTCGCGAGCATGCGCGCGCCGTTGACGACGATTCCCTCGCTAGTCTCCTCGACCAGGCGCAAGGCGAGGTCTGCGTCGGTATGGCCGGCCCATCCGGCGGCGCGGCTCGCGCGCGGATTGAGTAGGGTGTGGGTAGCGCACCAGTCGTTGCGGCGCGCGGCGCGGTAGTATTCAACAATATTGTCGCCGAAGCGCTTGTCGGCAGCGGCGAAGAACTCGTGCGCGGTCGCCATCGCTGCGATGCTCGCGTTGAGGTAGTCGGGCGTGCGCCCGAGCATCCCGCCGCTGAACTCCGCCCATCGACGCATCATCGCGCCGCGTTTGCGCACCTCATCGGCACTTTGCGGCTGGATGAAAGAGAGCCCGGCGCGCTCGCCGCCCTCGACGCGATAGGTCATCGCCTCGGGATGCTCGATCTGCATGTCATAGAGCGAGGCGAGAGAGCGAGTGACGCCCTTGAACGCCGGATGCGTGGTCGGATCGGCGACGCGCTCGCCGCCAATCCACACTTCGCTCTTGAGCTTGCGCATGGCGCTCAAATAGTTGTTGCCCGAGCGCGCGCCCATCAGAGAATCTCCTGCAACTGCGGCAGCCGTTTGCGCAACCGCTCGGCCGCATCTTCAGGTGCCATGTAAGGCGGGCGCGCCGGCCCCATGTCGATTCCGGTTGCGACCGAGGCGGTGACCTTGGTGACGCCGAGATGGCCGAGCGCTTCCTCGCCGCCGCGCGGGAAGCATCGGTTGAGCCGACGCTGGATTTCCTGGGCGCGCATGATGTCGCCGGCGTGGTACGCCTTGAGCAGCGCCGCGGACGCCGGTACGGCGAAGATGTTGATAAAGCCGCCGGCCGCACCGAGCATCAAGCCGCTCAGCAGTGCGCGAAAGGTATTGAAAATCTCGATGCGCGAGCCGATCTGGTCGTAAAGCTCCTCGAGATGCTGAAGGTCGGTAAGGACTTCCTTCATCGCGACCACGCCGGGAATCGTCGCCAGACGCGCGGCAAACTTAGGCGTGATGTTGAACTTGCTCAGCGCCGGATTGTGATAGACCACCAACGGCAGGTCGCCGGCCTCCGCGATCATCCGGTAATGACGCTCGACTTCGGCCTCGCCGCAGCGCCAGTAATACGGCGGGATCACCTGCTGCGCGTCGTAACCCATCTTTGCCGCGACCTTGGCGAAGTGCAGTGCCTCGAGCGTGGTCGCGCCCGAGGTCATCGCGGTGGCAGGCACGCCGGGACGCTTGCGGGTCTCTTCCAGCGTGACTTCGAACGCACGGGTGCGTTCGGCTTCGTTCAGATGCAGGAACTCGCCGATACTAGGAGTGGCGACGATACCGTCGGCGCCGTTGTCGAGCGCCCATCGCACTTCCTTGCGCAACGCCTCTTCATTGATCTTGTAGTCCGCAGTGAACGGCGTCACCAGCATCGCATGGATTCCGTGCACGAGCTTCATTTCAGTTCGCTCCTCCCGCCGGCGCCTGCGCGCCCTGATGTGCGGCGGTGCTCTGCCGGTCGAAATAAAAAATCGCCTGTCCGGTTCCGAGCGCGGCTTCGTACCGTCCGAATTGCTCGCCGCGCCAATTCCATTCGGCGCCGCCCATCGCACCCGCCATCATAAGGTAGTGCGAGAAGCGTCCCTCGGGCGAGCATTCGGATCGGTACTCGGGCGTCGCGCGCAGAACCTCGTCATGGCGCCCCGCGCGGAACCACTCCATCAATTTTTCGTCGTACAGCCGGTTGGCGAGTGAGCTGATGTCATCGGGCGAGGCCGACGCGTGTTGCAGCACGTTGTCGTAATCCCAAAAGCGATGCGACATGCCGCCCGCCGCGATCAGTACGACATGACGCCCGGAGCTGCGGATCGCGGAGCCCATAGCGGCGCCGAACGCGACGTCGTTGGGAATCCCGGCGGTCTGGCATACGCCCATCGACAGTACGCGGCGCTCGGCGCTCGGGTTGAAATAGTGCATCACGTTGAGCGTCGGATAATGCAGCGGCAGGGTAGGGTAGCCCGCCGCGATCGCGCGCAGTCCGCCGGCGCGCGCCGCCTCCACGATCGCCGCGGCCAGTTCCGGATCGCCCGCATAGTCGTAGGCGTACTCGTGAATCATCTGCGGCAGCTCTTCCGACGTATAGAGCCCGCGCAGGCGCTGTTGCGCGTTGAGCACGTACTCGAGCGTGGTGAACCAATGCGTGTCGATCAGCACGAAGGTGTCGAACTCAAGCGCGCGCAGGCGCTCGCGCTCAAGCTGTTCCATCGCGTCGTAAAAGGTGGTGACGTTCTTGCCCATGTAAGCGCGGCGCGCCTCGGGATCGTGAATCATCAGGCGCGGCACGTGGGTAGTGAAGATTGCGGCTACGACTTCGCCCATCGCGGGCCTCCTCCGGCACAGCGGTTCATCGCTCTGCCTGATGTTCGGGATAGGTGAGACAAACCATCTTTGGCTCCGTCCAGAACTCCAGGCTGAAGCGTCCGCCCTGGCGGCCCACGCCGCTCTGGCCCGAACCGCCAAACGGCGTGCGCAAATCGCGCAGGAAAAAACTGTTGACCCACACCATCCCGGTCTTGAGGCGCGCCGCGACGCGCAGCGCGCGTTCCAGTTCGCGGGTCCAGATGTAGGCGGCCAGGCCGTAGCGCGTCGCGTTGGCCATTGCGGCCGCCTGCTCTTCATCGTCGAAGCGTTCGACGGTCAGCACCGGGCCGAAAATTTCCTCGCGCACCGCGCGCGCATCCGCCCGAAGGCGGTCGAGCACCGTCGGCAAATAATAGAAGCCGGGACGGGGGTGCTCGGGTATCGCGCCGCCACAGAGCAGCTCGGCACCGCCGGCGACCGCGTCTTTGACGAACGAATCGACGCGGCTACGATGCGCGGCCGAGATCAGCGGGCCGTACTCGGTGTCGTCGCTCAGCGGGTCGCCGATTTTAAGCTTGCGCATGTCGTCAAGGACCATCGCGATAAACTCGTCGGCGATTTTCCGCTCGACCAGCAGGCGCGAACCCGCGACGCACGACTGTCCCTGGCTGCGGAAGATCGAGCGTGCGACGCCGGCCGCGGCGCGTTTCAGATCCGCGTCGGCAAAAACCACGTTGGGCGACTTGCCGCCGAGCTCCAGCGTCACGCGCTTGAGCGACTCGGCCGCTGCCGCCATCACGCGCTTACCGGTCGCGACGCCACCGGTAAAGGCAATCCCGTCGATGCCCGGATGCGCCACCAGCGCGGCGCCGGCCGCGCCCTGGCCGGGCAGAATATTGAGTACTCCCGGCGGAAGGCCGGCCTCGTTAGCGATGTCGCCAAGGGCGATCGCCGTCAGAGGCGCAAGCTCCGAGGGCTTATAGATGCACGCGTTGCCGGCGGCGAGACACGGCCCGAGGTTCCAGGTGCCGAGCATCAGCGGCGAGTTCCATGGAATGATGATCGCGCCGACGCCGAGCGGCGCCCGTTCGGTGAGACTGACCAACTTGAGATCGGCGCCGAGAAATTTCGCGTCGCCGTAGCTCGCCTCCTGGGTCCACGCCTCGGCCGCGTTGGCGAAGAAGCGCAGGTTGCGTGCGGCGCGTGCGATGTCGTGGTTGACGCATTCGCTGATTGGTTTGCCAACGTCGCGCGCCTCGAGCTGCCCCAGTTCGCGCGCGCGTTTTTCGATGCCGTCCGCCATCCGGCCGATGATCCGGCCGCGAGCCTCGGCACTCATCCTCGGCCATGGGCCGCGGTCGGCGGCCTCGCGCGCCGTGGTGACCGCGCGTTCGATGTCCTCCGGGCCGGCGTCGGCCACCTGGGCGAGTTCGCGTTCGGTCGCGGGCTCGATATCCGCGAAGCGCGCGCCGCCGGCCGGCGCGACGTACTTGCCCCCAATGAACAGGTTGTTTTCCATCTTTCGCCGGCTAGCCTATCCGAACGATCGTCCAACGACGCCGCGACAGGTCAGACACAACTGAATTTCCTCGATTTCCATTCGCAAGACAACTTACGCACTTTCTCTTGAGCTGGAAAATCTGCGTGCTCTGATGTGAGGTTCGCGAGAAGTAGGCAACTCGCACGGCGGGGTCGCCTTGACCAGCGTGCGGCGCGCCCATAACGTTAGGGGCACGATGGCCGAGTTACCGGACATCATTCCGATCTTTCCACTGCCGAACTTCGTGCTCTTTCCCGGCGTGACGGTGCCGCTGCATATTTTCGAGCCGCGCTATCGCGAGATGGTCGCCGACGTCGCGCAAACCCACGGCACCGTCGGGATGATAATGCTCAAGGGCGACTGGGAGCGCGAGTACCACGCCTACCCTGACATCTTCAACATCGGATGCGCCGGCCGGATAAGCTCGCTCGAGAAACTGCCCGACGGCCGTTACAATGTCCAACTCGAAGGCGTCAGCGAATTTCGGGTCGTACACGAGATCCGAACTCATTCCTATCGGCAGGCCGAGGTCCGATGGTGTCCGTCGGGTCGCAGACTGCTCGGGCTCGAGCCGTCGGAGATGGGCTCGCTGCGCGACCTGTTGGTCGGCTTTCTCGGCGAGAACGCGGACGCGGCTTGGCGCGGATTGGTGGAAGAGCAGGGTTTGCGCGACGCCGACCTGATCAATTTCCTGTGCTTTCACCTCGACGTCACCCCGCTGGAAAAGCAAACTCTGCTCGAGGCGCTCGACGACCGCATTGCCTGTCTGTTCGACGTGCTGACCTTCAAGATCGAAGAACGCAAGCTCGGCCCACCCGGACCGCGCGGCGGCCCCGTCAATTAGTCTCGCGATAATCTGCTCCTCGAATTCGTTGTACCGCCGAGCACAAGCCTCGGATAGCGACGCGGCCAGGCGCCCTGGGGATAGAGAACGCTACCCTCCTCGCCCCGGTGCTGTGGCTACGCATCCATCGCGTCACACTGCCGATTTGCCGCACCTGCTATTTTTTCATTTACAATAGTCCAAATTTTCCCTTCTGATGCCCTGAGGAATCGCGATGGATCGGCAACTCCTGGAATTGATCACTTAAATTCCGGTCAAGTGGCCGTGAAATAGAGGATCTGCGCGGCCGGAGTCCTCTGTCGCGCGCACGGAAGCGTTATCGCCGCTTCGGCACAGACGTTGCTCCTACAAGTTGCGCCCTCTGACAGCGAGTGACTCCAAATAGTCGCTTTCAGCAAACTTTAGGGCAAAGGAACATGCAATTGGAAACCAGCGCTATCGACAGCATCATGATTCCCGACGCCCTCACCCCAGGGCAATACTACGATAGCATTCGCTCCGACGACTCCTCCGTCCGTCCAATTAAGCGCCTCATGCTGGCTGTGCTAGAGGATGCAATGCGCTGCTATCAGGCTTACGCTAGTTCTCGCAACCGCGCCCAGCGCCGACTGTTTCTTGAGGCCGAGGCATGGTTCGTGGATCGCACCTCCGACGGCGCCTTTTCCTTTGAGACGGTATGCGAAACCCTCGGAATCGAGCCGACTGGCCTGCGCCGGGGTCTCCGCCGATGGCGGGTACAGCAACTGGATGGGATGAATCCCCGGCGCCTGGCGCGCCGCTCGCCAGTGACCGGAGTGGGTCGGATTAGCGCGCCACTCAAGCGCCGGGGGCGCATGCTTGCTCAGCCAACAGCTCTGGAGGCCGAACTCGCGGTTTTGGCTAACGGCAAGCTGGTCAACGGCAAGAGCGATAGCAAGGGTCGGGTTAACGGCAACAGTAAGGCTAACGGTAACGGGGCTTCCTACAGCAATATCGCTCGCGACGGCCTCGGCTATGATCGGCCCGCCGAATTCGACACTATGGGCAGGGCCAACGCCGGTGGGAGAATGCCGTTGCGGATTCCGATTCAGGAAAGCGCGCCAGCGCCGGTATAGTTCATTATCAGACGGTGCGCGCGAAAAGCGCTCGCGGGGTCACCCCGGGAGCGCGCGCCATCACTTGGTTTGCCACACGATGCGCCCGTCGTGTTCGAGGCGGCGGGCTCGACCCTCCACGCGCGAATACTCAAGATGCGCCAGGGTCTCGAATGTCGCCGCCATAACGTGGAAAATCGGCCAATCTTCGTCGCCGAAAATCTCCTGCGCTACGTCGAAGGCCGTGCGTGGCGTGCGCTTGATTAGGTCGAGCATCTCGGCTTCACGGTAGCGATGATGTTCGATGAGCTGGTTGGCGCGATGGCGATGGTCCTGGTACACGGCGCCGTGCGCCGGCAGTACTAACTCGACCTCGAAGTTCTGGACCTTGCGTTGTGAATCGATGAAGTCGCTCAGTGGATTGGTCGGTCCCGAAGGGTAGATGCCGACGTGTGGCGTGATACGCGGCAGCAGGTGGTCGCCGACGATCATCACTTTTTCCTTGCGCAGGTAAATAACGCTGTGCCCCGGCGCGTGGCCGGGCGTCCAGATGACCTCGAAGCGCCGCTCGCCCACCGCCACCACATCGCCATCATGCAGGAACGCGTCGGGTTGCGGTACGGGGTTGTATTGATCGGTGCCCATCCAGACGGGCCGCATCCCTTCTATCGGGTACCGATCGATCGGAAATCCGTGACCGGTGAAAAACGCTAGCACCTCGGGATTGGCCGACGGCGGGGGGAGCGACAGCATCCGGTTGACCCGCTCGACTTCGAGTTCGTGCAGGTAGGTACGGGCGTGACTGATCTCCTTGATCGTTCCCGAGGCGCCGAAATGGTCCACATGATGATGGGTGCCAAGCAAAACGGTTAGGTCTTCGAGCCTGGTCCCGGCTTGCGTGAGGGCGTCCTTGAGCGTCGCCACGCTGTCCGCCGTATTCATGCCGGTATCGACCAGCGTCCACTGACCGCCGCCGCAGTCGATCAGGTACACGTTGACGATCGTCGGCCGCATGGGAAGCGGCAGGAACAGTTCGTAAATCCCGCGCTGTACTTCGGTTACTTTGGCTGGCATCGTGTCAGGCCTTCAGGGCGGCGCTTGCGCGTGGCCGCGTCAATCGTCGGCCCGCTGCCGCCCGGCCAACGCCCGGCGCTGCAATCGATTCTATTCCGATCTTAGGCGCCGGCGGAATGGCCGATCGCGGATCGGAAGCGCCCGGGCGGGTTACTCGTGGAGTTGCTCTTTTACCTGGAAAGTCAGCTTCACCGTCACTTTCCAGCGTGTGACCTTGTTGCGTTCGACCTCGGCCGCGATATTGGTCACGTGGGCCGTGTGGACGCCGGAAATAGTCACCGCGGCGCGCGCCACCGCCAAGTCTACCGCGTGCTCGATCGATTCGGTCGAACTGCCGGTCAGCTCGATTGTCTTTTCAACCATGGAGGTTCCCCTTTCTCGGCCGTCGCGACACTGCGATTTGACGCGCGCGCACGCGCGGCGTTAGGGTTGAGCCCTGCGCGCTCATTACGTCACACAGATAACGCAAAAACAAGGCAAAATCCTGATGAGTTACGATCGTTCGGCGGTGCAGGCGGTGATCCAGGCGGCAAAGGCAAGCGGGCGAAGCGCGCTTTCTCCGGCCGAGTGCAGGAAGCTCTGCGAGGCATGCGCGATCCCCTTGCCCAAGGCGGCGATGGCCTTGTCCGCCGCCGAGGCCGGCCGCGCCGCCGCCGCGCTCGGCTTTCCGGTAGTGATGAAAATCGTCTCACCCGACATCCTGCACAAGACCGACGCAGGAGGCGTAGTGCTCAACGTGCGGAGCGCAGCTGAGGCCGAACAGGCCTACGAAAGGATCGTCGCCGGCGCGCGCGCCCACAAGCCCGACGCGAAGGTTGCGGGGGTCGAAATCCAGCAGATGCTCGAGGGTGGTCAGGAGGTGATCGTCGGCGCCACGGCCGACCCAAGTTTCGGCAAGGTGGTGGCCTTCGGTATTGGCGGCGTGCTGGTCGAGGTGCTCAAGGACATCACGTTTCGCCTGGCGCCGGCGAGCCGCGACGACGCGCTCTCCATGATCGACGGGATCGCGGCGGCCGAGATTCTAAACGGCGTGCGCGGTGCCGCACCGATCGACAAGGGCGCGCTCGCGGCGATCATCGAGACGGTTTCGGAGCTCGCCGCGGAGTTTCCGGAAATCGCCGAGCTCGACCTCAACCCGGTGCTGGCGCGGCCCGACGGCGCGGTGGCGCTGGACGTGCGCGTGCTGCTCGACTTTGCGCCGGCCGCCGAGCGCTACCGGCCCGCGCGCGAGGAGATCTTGCGCGCGATGAACCGCATCATGCGTCCCAAAGCGATCGCGGTTATCGGCGCCTCGGCCGAAGACGGCAAGATCGGCAATTCGGTGATGAAGAACCTGATCAACGGCGGCTTCGAGGGGAAAATCTATCCGATCCATCCCAAGCTCGCCGAAGTGATGGGGCGCAAGGCCTATCGCAGCGTCAAGGACGTACCCGGCGACGTCGACGTCGCGGTGTTCGCGATCCCGGCGCCGCTAGTGGCCGGCGCGCTCAAGGAGTGCGGCGAGAAAACAATTCCCGGCGCGGTGCTGATCCCGTCGGGCTTCGCCGAGACCGGCAACGTAGAACTGCAAAACGAAATCGTCAAAATCGGGCGGGAATACAACGTGCGCTTGATGGGCCCGAACATCTACGGCTTCTACTATCTGCCGCGCAAGCTGTGCGCGACCTTCTGTACGCCCTACGATGTGCTGGGCAAGGCGGCGCTCTCCTCGCAAAGCGGCGGGGTCGGGATGGCGATCGTCGGGTTCAGCCGCTCGACCCGGATGGGGGTCTCGGCGATCGTCGGGTTGGGTAACAAATCCGACCTCGACGAGGATGACCTGCTGACATTTTTCGAGCAGGACGACGCGACCCAGGTGATCGCGATGCACGTCGAGGACTTGAAGGACGGCCGCTCGTTTGCCGAGGTCGCCAGGCGCGTGTCGCGAAAAAAACCAGTGATCGTACTCAAGGCCGGACGCACCGCGCTCGGCGCGCGCGCCGCGCGCTCGCACACCGCGGCGCTGGCCGGCAACGACCGCATCTATGAGGACGTGCTACGCCAGTCGGGCGTGGTCCGCGCCCGCGCGCTCAACGACCTGCTGGAGTTCGCACGCTGCCTGCCGATAATGGCGACGCCCAAGGGCGAGAACGTGCTGATCATCACTGGCGCCGGCGGCTCTGGCGTGCTGCTGTCCGACGCATGCGTCGATAATGGACTCAAGCTGATGGAGATGCCGCCCGACCTCGACGCGGCCTTTCGCAAATTCATCCCACCGTTCGGTGCGGCCGGCAATCCGGTCGACATTACCGGCGGCGAGCCGCCCACGACCTATCGCAACACAATTCGCCTGGGGCTGGAGGACGCGCGCATCCACGCGCTCATTCTCGGCTACTGGCACACAATCATCACGCCGCCACTGGTGTTCGCGAAACTGGTGACCGAGGTGGTCGAAGAGATGCGCACGAAGGGAATCGACAAACCGATCGTAGCCTCGCTGGTCGGCGACGTCGAGGTCGAAGAGGCGTGCCGCGTGTTGTTCGAGCACAACATCCCCGCCTATCCGTATACGACCGAGAAGCCGGTGCTGGTGCTGGGAGCGAAGTATCAGTGGGCACGCGCCGCCGGTTTGGTGGCGAGCTGACCTCAGCCTTCCTCAGCGAAGCACGTCGATTCACACAAAATCGCTGCGCGTTGATCCTTCGCTGCGCCCACGATGACAAAAGTGGCCGCGGCGAGCGGCGGGAGAGATTAATCCGAATTCCGCTGCGCCACAGCCACTCCGACCAGATCGCGTATTCGGTCTCTTGACCTCTCCCCACCGGACAAGACCGGGCGGATTAGTCAGGAAGAGGAGGGATTTCGTGACCATCGCTGCGACGTCGAATGTTTATTTCTCCTTCTTCTCGAATTTCAGCGAGGCCGAGTTCATGCAGTAGCGCAGGCCGGTCGGGTTCGGACCGTCGTCGAACACATGCCCCAGATGCGCGCCGCAGCGGCTGCACGTCACCTCCGTGCGTTCCATCCCATAATTCCGGTCCACCGAGTTTTCCACCTTGCTCTCGTCCTTGGGCGCGTAAAAGCTTGGCCATCCGCAGCCCGAGTCGAACTTGGTTTCGGAGTTGAAGAGTTCGTTGCCGCAGCAGACGCAAAGATAGACGCCCTGATCATGAAAATCCCAGTACTCGCCGGTGAATGCGCGCTCGGTGCCTTTTTTGCGCGCGACCTCGTACTGCTCGGGCGTGAGGAGTTTTCTCCATTCCTCGTCGGTCTTGACGATTTTTTCGGCCATCTTCTCGGTCATGATGCTTTTCCTTCTGTAACGAAGATCACTTAGCGCGGTTTCAGCACACAGCCGCGCCACCCGTCAGTAAAAATAACCATGGAAAACCAAAAACTAAAAGCCGCGGAGGTTCCCCGTCCGCGGCCCTTTGCAATTCTCGCCCGTCGAAAAATCAGTGCAGCACGGGCTGCGCGGGAGGCGAAGTCAGCGGTGCCAGCGGCTGAGGCACTACGGCCGGGCCGACCGGCGTGCGTTCGATATAAGTCTGGGACGCGGAACCGTCTCCCGCCGAGCTCGCCGACGCCGTGTTGGCCGGAGGCGCGGGCTCGATCGGCGCGACGTTAGTGCCGGGGTTATACATCTGGCTATACTCGGTGTCGCCGCTCATGACCGGCGCGAGCGAAGTTTTGGTCGCGAGGTAATGTAGCGGGCGCGTGATTCCCCACTCGAGCGCGTAGCCGATCGGCGCAAGGAAATAACTGACCACCTTGAGCACTTGCCCGTCTTCGGTATCGGTGTACTCGTTAGGATTCTGCTTGTCGTTGTACGGGCCCTGCTGCGCAAGCGCCATCGCGGGCATCCCCAGCACCAGAGCGAGAACCGTAAACAGAATTAACCGTCGCATGACCATAGTTTGTGCCCTAGCCGCAGTTTATGTCAATGGTCGGAAAGCGGCGCCAGCGATGAAGGCTTTTTCTCCCTTTTCCCCTTCACCGCGGCGACGAAAGCCTGATGCGCAACTACTCGGCCGCGCCGGCGACGCGCGCGCTCACTCCTACCGGGGGCTTTCTCGAAAGCTTCAGCTACTCGCTCAATCCGTATGTCGGATGCGCCTTCGGTGACCGCGGCGGATGCCCTTTCTGTTACGTGCGGGCGCTGCCCGTGGCGCGAGCTCAGGCGGGGCCGTGGGGTACGTGGGTAATCGCCAAGTCCAACCTGCTTGAATTGCTCGCGCGCGAACTTGGTACGCTGGAGCGATCGGGCAAGCTCGAGCACGCTGCCGTCATCATGTCGAGCGCGACCGATCCGTACCAGGGGATGGAGCGGCGGATGCGGCTTACGCGCGGCGCGCTGGAACTGTTTGTGCGCCGGCCGCCGCGCCGCCTGCTATTGCAGACGAGGAGCCCGATGATCGAGCGCGACCTCGATTTGCTGGTGCGCCTCGGACCGCGTCTCATCGCTTCGATAACCGTCGAGACCGACGACGAGCAGGTGCGCCGCGCGCTAACGCCGACTTCGCCGTCAATCGCACGGCGGCTTGCGGCGGCGCGCCGGCTGCGCGCGGCGGGCGTGTTCGTGCAGCTCGCGGTGTCGCCGATGATGCCGAACCATCCTGAGCGCCTGGCTGAGTTGGCCGACGGCGCGGCCGACCGCGTCGTGGTGGATACCTACTTCGACGGCGACGGTTCAGGTGGCCGGCGCTCGCGCGCGCTAAAGATGGGCGAGTTGTACGCGCGGCTTGGCTACGAGGGATGGTTTAGGCCGGGTGCCGAGTGCGAGCTGATGGCGGCGATGCGCGAGCGGTTAGGCGAGGAGCGAGTGCTGTTCAGCCGCGAGGGCTTCAACGCGGTGTGATGTGTCACTCAAGGTACCGAGCTGATTCCTGGTTTGCTAGACTCTCCATGTGGCACTCCCACAAAAAAAGTTCGAGACGAGGGCTCTATTGTGTCGTCGATCGGCCGCATAAAAGAACAGAAGCAGACCATCATTCGTGACTATGCTCAGGCCGACAACCTTCAGGCATTGGCGCAGGTTCTGACGGCGCTGGTCGCCCTGGCGCTCGTTTGGTGGGGCGCGGTGTCGAGTATCGACGTCTCGCGCTGGCTTACCGCCGCTGCAGTGGTGCTAATCATCCTGTTCACGGTGCGCGTGTTTGCGCTGATGCACGAATGCGGCCATGGCAGTTTGTTTCATGCCCCGCGGCTCAATCGCGCATTCGGCTTTCTTTTGGGGGTCGTTGCAGGGATGCCGCAGTACGTATGGTCGAAGCATCATCAGCATCACCATGAGACCAACGGCAATTGGGAAAAATACCGGGGACCGTACACCACGCTGTCGGTAGATGAATATGCGGCGCTAACCGGGGCGCAGCAGTTCATGTACAGACTAAAGTGCAGCATCGCGGTCGCTCCCTTTGTCGGCTTTATATATTTGATTTTTAACCCGCGCTTCACTTGGTTCAAAGGCAGTATCGGGCTGGTGCGCCATATTGTTAAGGGAAAAGTTGCGCAGCCAAACCTGTCGCTGAAGGAGCATGCCGCGAGTTTTGAAACGCGCTATTGGCAATCGAGCAAAGAGTATTGCCATATGTTCTGGAACAATGTCGTGCTGCTCGGCATATGGGTATTGATGTGCTGGGCATTCGGTACGACCCTGTTTTTTACAATTTATCTAATCAGCGTATCGATCGCGGGTGGAGCGGGCATCGTATTGTTCACTGTTCAGCATAATTTTAAGCATTCCTATGCGAGCGACGGCAGACTCTGGGACTATGACGCCGGTGCGATCGAGGGAACCAGCTTTCTGATTTTGCCCCGCTGGTTAAACTGGTTTACCGCCAATATTGCCTATCATCACATTCACCATCTATCCGCCAAAATTCCAAACTATCGCTTGACCGAAGCCCACAACGAATATCGGTATCTTTTTTCGGGCGTCACCCGCGTGAAGCTGTCTCAGGTCCACAAAGCCTTGAAATACATTCTCTGGGACACGCGCGCCCGGCGTATCATCTCGGTAAAAGAGTATCGGCAGCAGATGAACGAAGCGCGTTACGCTCTCTCGCTCCCGTGAGCAACATTCCGGGGGCCGGAGCCCGGATGCGAGCTCTCGAGTCCGGCTGTGACCAACCCGATCCCGAATTTCACGCCCTGTAACGTGTGAACGTTCAGGTTCCCGACATTACCTGGCGCGCGCCGACTTGTGGCATAAGGGCGGCACGCGACGAGCAAACTCAACGCTCCGTAATCGAGAGCAAGGAGAAGTGCGCCCCATGGACTTTGGAATTCTTCTGCCTTTTCGAAACCCTCCTCAATGGCATCGGCCGATAACCGAGGTTTACGACGAGCATCTGCAGGAAGCCGTTCTCGCCGAGGAACTCGGCTACGATCACGTGTGGACCACCGAGCATCATTTCTACGACGACGCCTGGTCGCCGTCACTGTTGCCGATACTCTCCGCCATCGCGCAGCGCACCAGCCGCATCCGGCTCGGCACCTTCATCATCATTCTGCCCTTCCATCACCCGGTCCGCGTGGCCGAAGACGCCGCGACGGTCGATATCCTTTCGAAAGGCCGACTGGATTTGGGCGTTGGCCAGGGCTACGTGGTGAGCGAGTTCGACAGCTTCGGCATCCCGCGCAGAGAACGCGGCGGACGGGTCGAAGAAGGAGTCGAACTCATCAGGCGCTGCTTTACCGAAGAGAACTTTTCCTTCGACGGCAAGTACTACCAGATGAAAAACGTCAATCTGACGCCCAAGCCGGTGCAGAAACCTTATCCGCCAATCTGGATCGCCGCGATGGCGGAAAAGTCGGTGTCCCGCGTCGCGCGCATGGGCTATCACCTGGCGGGCAGCGGGGGAGTCGACCTCCAGCAGATGTACGATTCGGGGCTGCGCAGCCACGGTCATGACGTGGCGAGCCATTACATCGCTCAGCTGAGGGCCGTGTATGTGGCCGAGACGCGGGAGCAGGCGTGGGACGACGCGGAGCAGCATCTGTACTACATGATGACGGCCTACGACCGCCGCTTTAAGGAAGCCAACGATCTGCCCTGGAGCGAAGCCGTCTTCTCGCGCTCGAACGTCCCGCCTCCGGGCGAGATGCGTAATACGCCCGGCCTCAGTTTTTTTCAGGCGCCACTGGCTGTCGGAACCCCTGACGACGTAGTGCGCGATTTGCAAACGTATCGGGATGCGGGGCGAGTGACGCATCTGGTGATGTGGATGCAGTTGCCGGGCATGCCGGCGCATAAGGCGCGCCGATCGATGGACCTATTCGCGAAAGAGGTGATGCCTCGATTGCGCTGACGCACGCGCCTTCGAATCAGATGCTCGCGTTGGAAAAGCCACACATTGGCCCATACGGCGCGGCAGTTCCGCAGGAGTCGAATCAGTGTCTTAGAGAGGCATGTTTTCAATAAGCTATAGAAAGGTCGTTATTGACGCTATTGAGTCAATATGCGACAATTACGCTGTCTTTGGAGAACAAAAGAATCACGTCTGTGAAACAAGTAGTTGCATCAAGGAAAACATTCGATCCTCCGGATAATTGGGTCCTGGGTTGGATCGTAAGCACCGTTCGTCGTTGGCGAGGGGACTGCTGGTGCATGGCACCTGACCGAGTCATCTTTCGCCGAGCGTTTAAGCCTAGGGCTCGCGGCGAGAGCTGGCCGTTCGAAAACCGTGGAGAGTAACCATGCCGAACATCGGCGGCCGTTATCTAACCGTCTCTGAACTGTCCGAATACCTCAACATCCATCGGACCACGATTTATCGGCTGCTTAGAGCAGGAGGATTGCCGGGCTTTCGCATTGGCAGCGACTGGCGGTTCAGTGTCGACGCGATCGAACAGTGGCAGCGCGATCACACGAAGGCCAAATTGGCTGGAGACATCGAATCTCCCGATTCACCCGCAAGTCGCGATAACCGACGCCGACATGAGAGCGGAGATTCGGCTCAGGAGGCCTCCCAAAATAAACCTTCGCCCCTTGGTACGAAGCGTCAAGCGGGCCGCGCGCGACGGCCTTAGAGGTTTACCGGCCGCGAAACTCCGGTGACCGTCGCGCAGAACAATCCAGGCGATCGCCACACGTCGGATGAGAAACCGACTACGATGGGTGCGAGCTTTTAGGCGCCTCTGGCGCGCGGAGACTCGTGACGACGTAGTTATGATTTCCGAACGTGCCGCGACGCGGGAGGATTCTGTTTAATCCATCGCGCTACTGTCGCCTCTGCAGTGAGTATCGCCGAAGAGCCGTTCAGCCGGCGCATCCCGTCGTTCTAGTAGTCACCGGTATTCTCCACGATGCGTACCCCGGCGACGCCGGGGGACGCATTCCTTTTTCCGCCTTCGCCGATCAAATTCGCGCACAGCGAGCCGCAGAGCTCCAAATTTCCCAATCCGGCTCGGCTCGCTTGATTCGCGCTACTGCCAGAGCGTTAGTCTGAAAGATACTCATTTGAGAATCGAAAAGAGGTATACGGATGAAGAACAGAACTGGCTATCTGGCGCGCTGGGCTCTGGCGGCCATACCGGGGTTCGGGCTATTGCTGCTGGTCGGCAGCGGACCGGTGTTTGCCGGCTTCAACGAACATAACTTCCACGGACGGTATGTGGCTTCGTACCATGCTTTCGATGCTTCAATTACGGGCACGGTGAGCGAGCCGAATCCGCCGGCGATCCCGTACGCGGTGTCAGGCGCAATGTTCAGCGATGGCAAGGGAAATGTTTCAGGCTTCCTCAATGAGGACTACGGCTCTCCGGGCACCGGCGCCGCGTCCACCTGTTCGATCAGCGGAACCTACTCGGTAAGTGGGGCTCCCGTCGGCGGAGTGGCGGGATTCGTCACGATCAACCTGACCAGCAGTTGCAAGACCGTGACCTGCAGCGGTACCAGCGTGCCGAACTGCGCTCCTTCGGGCTCCGCCAGCCCAGGATCGCCGGTCCAGCTGTTCTGCGCGTTGTCGGGCCCATCGGGCAAGTCGATAGACTGCACGGAGATGGGTGAGGCGGCGAGCGGTACCACCTTCCAGACGCCAATCTCTGCGCCGCACTGGGCGCGCGAGAATTAACCCGCCTGTATAACAACGCGGTGCGGCCACGCCTCTGCGATTGGCCGCACCGCGCTCATGAGATTATCTGTAGTCGATACCGCGGCGGTTCAATGCTGCGCCGAGGGGCTGCGAACCAGGTGCACGATGCTCACGAGAACAATCGCACCCACGGTCGCCATCGCCAAATATCCCAGTCTGCCGTATACGACCACGCCCAGCGCGTTGAAGATCCAGCTTCCAATGACTGCGCCGACCAGGCCAAGCAGGATGTCGGCGAAGATTCCGTAGCCCTCGCCGCGCATTAGCTTGCCGGTCAGCCATCCGGCGATTAGTCCGATAATAATTGCACCGAGCATGCGCTAAGCTCCTCGCCTCGACGAAAGATTCGCCGACCACGATAACCGACTGCACCGATCCATGCGAAAGGCGCGACGGACGTCTTTCGCCCTTTGCATTACCAAGTGAAGGGCAACTCCGGACTCGAGTCGAGCGACAACAATGTCTCAGGCGGCGATGTACTGGTCGACCGGAAACATCAGTCGGCCGCGCAGGATCGGCACGCATGCTGGCGGGAAGTCTTGCACGATTTCGGCGCCGGCTTCACCCAGGCGGACGATGAAACGTTCCAGGTTGAGCATCGCGCCGGTCGGCAGATCATGCAGCACGACCACGCTCCAGGGCATCGCGCGACACTGAGCGAGCGCCCGCTCGACCCATCCGTCGGGATCCTCCCAATCGCGCGGCACGCAGTTCCATAGCACGCAGGTGAAGCCACCGGCGCACAGGTAATCGACTGCCTTGCGGTTGAGCAATCCCGAGTCGAGCGCGCCGCCGCCGCCGAAGGGGCGGAACAAGCGGTCGGGATGGGCGAGGGCGCCGAGCATCCGCTGGGCGCGGCCAATTTCGTCCTCGGCTCCGTCCCGGTCCGCACGCCGGCCAAACGGCTGGGTGTGGGTCAGGCTGTGATTGCCGATCCAGTGGCCTTCGGCGCGGGCGCGCTCGGCGCACGCGCGGCGTTCGGGGTCTGCGAGTTTTTGCCCTATTACGAAGAAGGTCGAACGCACGCCGTGGTCGCGGAGCACGTCGAGGACGTGGTCGGTCACTTCGGGCTCAGGCCCGTTGTCGAAGCTGAGCGTGATTTTCGCGTTCACCGTAGTGACCATGCCTCGCGCCGACGCAGTTTCACAAACCGCACGAGCCGACAATACTGTAGTGGTGCTTATCGCCGACCCCGCTCGCTATGCCTACTTCTTTTGTTCCATCGGGGCGCCACAGCATTTGAGCGCGCCGGCGCCACCTTTAGTGACGATTACCTGCGAACCGCACTTACCGCAGATGTAAACTTTTCCCAGCTGATTTGCCATCGTTGTTGCTTGCTCCGTTGGATGTGATGCGCCGCGCGAGTTCAGGCGCCCCGAAAGAGCGGCTTGCGCTTGTCGAGGAAAGCCCGTACACCCTCGGCGCGGTCGGCTGTGGTTTGTAGCAAGGCGTACAGATCCTCTTCAAGTCTTATACCTTGATCCAGAGTCAGGTCGCATCCCTTGCGCACGGCCTCCTTGGCCAGACGCGCGGCGATTGGGCCGCGGCTGGTGACCGAGCGCACGACTTCGCTTGCCATGCGCTCCAGCCCGGCTGGGCTGGATGCGACGTAGGTCACGAGCCCCAGACGCATCGCCGCATCGCCATCGACTGTTGCGCCGGTAAGCAGCATCCGCAGCGCGTGGGCTGCACCGATAAGCCGTGGCAGTCGCTGGGTGCCTCCGAAGCACGGCAACCGGTCGCGCCCCAGCTGGCCCATCGTGAAGCGCGCAGCACGCGTCGCGACGCGAAGATCGGTCGCGAGTGCCAGCTCCAGCCCTTCATCGGCGGCGACGCCATCGATAATCGCGAGCGTTGGTTTCGAGAGCACGGCTATCGATTCGACCACGCTTGGCGCCATCGAATCCACGTCGCGTTCGAAGCCGGCGCAGAAATCGCTGTCCGCGCCGCGAATCGCGAGCATCAGCGCGTCCGCGTCGTCTTCGACCTCTTCGGCGAGGTCGATCAGCTGACGCGCCATCGCGCCAGTCAATCTAGGAGCGCGATCGCGCGCGTTACGAGCGCCAGCACGCGCGCGCTTGCGCTCGGCCCCCCAGATGAGCGTTGCGGTGACGCAGCCGCCGGCGCGCGAGACTTCGACCCGGCCCTCTTCGACCGGGCCGGTGGTGCGCTCCGGGCCCAAGCGCTCAGGGCCGCGGCGTATCGCCTTTGTCACGCAGCTCCTTACGCAGGATTTTGCCGAGCGGGTTCTTGGGCAGCGCTTCGATAAATTCGATTGTCTCGGGCCGCTTGAAACTCGCCAGACGCGTGCGGCAAAACTCGTTGATGTCGGACGCGGTGACGTTTTGCCCCGGCCGTTTGACCACGAAAGCCTTGACCGTTTGCCCCCATTCGACCGACGGCACGCCGATGACCGCGGCCTCGTCGATCTCCGGATGGCTCATCAGGACGGCCTCGATTTCGGCGGGCGCGATATTTTCGCCACCGCGGATAATCATGTCGTCCTTGCGTCCGGCGAAGAACACGTAGCCCTCGTTGTCGACCCATCCGAGGTCGCCGGTCGCGCGCCATCCCTCGGGCAAGCGGGAGTCGTCCTCGCGTCCGGCGTAGCCCTTCATGATGCGCGGGGTGCGAATGAGGATTTCGCCGACCTGCTCCGCAGCCAGGAGTTTGCCATCGTCGTCGCGCACGGCGACCTCCACGTCCGGCAGCGGCCGGCCGATCGAGTTGAGCCGCTTGAGCTTCAGCTCGACGGTTTTGGAGTCGCCGTCGATACGATGGTCGTCGGGGCCGAGCACGGTCAGCGAGGAAGTGGTTTCGGTCTGGCCGTAAGCGTTGACGAAGCCGACGGTTTTGGGGAACGCCTCGATCGCGCGGCGAATCGTCTGAATCGGCATCGCTGCGCCGCCGTACGCGAGATTGGTGAGGCTCGAGAAATCGGTGCTGGCGAACGACGGCTCGTCCAGCAATTGCTTCATCATGGTCGGCACGACGAAGGCGTGCGTGACCTTTTCGCGCTGGACCAGTTGCAGCCAGCTCTTCGGATCGAACTGCGGCATCACTACCATTCGCCGCCCGGTCCAGAGGTTGGTCATCATCGCCGTAGTGCCGGCGATGTGGTAAAACGGCACGCACACCAGTGCGGCGCCGCGCTCGGTGCCGTCGGCCATTTCGACGTTGGCGGTGACGTATGCCGCGAAGTCGCGAAAGCGCAGCATCACGCCCTTGGGCAGTGAGGTGGTGCCGCTGGTGTACATCAGGACCGAGACGTCTTCGTCCTCGACCTCGACTTCGCTTTCATCGACCTCGGCCGCCTTGACCAGATCCGCGAGCCGCGGCATCCCGGCCTGGCCTTCGCCCCACGCCACTGCCTTCGCGGTCTTTAGCTTGGGTGCGACGCGCGCGACCAGATCGAGATAACGGTCACCCGCCAGCAGCACCTTGGCCCCGGCGGTGTTGATCATGTACTCGAGCTCCGCGTCCTTGGCGCGATAATTGAGCGGCAACCAGGTCAGACCGGCCTTGGCGGCGGCGTAGTAACCGGCGATGTAGTTGTCGGAGTTGGTGTCGAGTGCAGCGATTACGTCGCGAGGTTTCAGCCCGAGCGTCTTGAAGGCCGAGCTCAGGCGACCGACCAGTTCATTGAGCTGGCCGTAGTTGAGCCTGCGATCGCCGAAAATCAGGATTTCCTGATCGGGGGCGATCGAACCCGGAATGCTGATGAAGCTGACGGTATTCACGGTACTGCGTTTCCTCCAGGGCGGCGCGTCCTCTTGGGGGTGGATATGGCCGCCGGTGCTCGTTTCTCGAGCTTGAAATTTTCGAGCCTGCGGGCGAGCCGGCGCTCCATCGCCAGCCCTTCCTCGAGCGGCAGCTCCAGGCCGTCGCAGATCGCCAGCTTGGCCATCGCTATCCGCTCGCGCGGCATGCGGCTGAGCGCACGGGCCAGAGCGCCGGCCGCGCTCATCAGCCTCGCCGCGGGCACGACTTCGGCGACCAAACCTATTGCTAAAGCCTCCTTTGCGTCAAACCAACGGCCTGTCAGGCAGAGATCGAGCGCCCACCCCGGTCCAAACCGCCGCGTGGCAGTCTGGGTCCCGGCCACTCCAGGTATCATTCCCAGTCCCGTCTCGGGCAGGCAAAAGGATGCGCCCTCCGCCGCGATTGCGATATCGCACAGGAGCATCATCTCGAGTCCGCCGCCGACCGCGTAGCCATGGACCGCGGCAATCGTGGGGATTGGCAAAGCGCGCAGCCGGCCCCATACGTCGCGCCGAAAGCGGACCCATCGCGCGACCGTGGGCGAGGGCGCGGTGCCGAATTCGCTCACGTCGCCGCCGGTTGAAAATGCGGGACCTGCGCCGCACAGCACCATCGCGCGGACCTCGGGGTCGTCGTGGACGGCGCTGAGCGCGCCGAACAGGTCGTCGCGCATCGCTACGTTGTAGGCATTGAGCTGGCGCGGCCGGTTTAGGGTTATCCAGGCGATCCGATTGCGCTTCTCGAAACGGATTGTGCTGAAGCCCGGCGACGGAGGCGACGGGCGGTTCATGCGATGCGACGGCTCAGCCATTGGCGATGAGCGGGGGCACGCGTTCGGCGGAATTACGCCGAGAACAGGTCGGCGCCCGGACTGGCCGCAACTTCGGGCCGCCCGCGCTCGTAGATTACGCGTCCGCCGACGATCGTGATATCGACCGGCAGGTTCATCAGATCGGCCGGCTTGAGCGTCATCGGATCGCGCGGCAGCACGATAAGGTCGGCCAGATGTCCGAGCACGATAGCGCCGGCCTTAAGCCGCGCCAGGCGTGCCGCTTGCGTAGTGAAAAGCCTGAAGCCCCGTTCGATCGAAATCCGCTCGGCTAGACCGATTTCATAGCCCTCGAGCGAAAAACGCATCGCGGCCGCGCCAATCGCGATCAGCGGCCGCGCCGGCGTTACGGGCGCGTCGGTTGCGCCGGCGAGCTCGATTCCCGCATCGAGCAGGCTTCGCGCACGGTAGACAAAAGGTAGCAGGCCGGGCTCGGTGACATACTTGGCGCCGCGGTAGTACAAGAAGCCGGGATTGGTCACCACCCACGCGCCCAGCGCCTTCAGTCGCTGAAGCTGCTCTGGCGTAATCACGCCGCCATGCTCGATACGAAAGATCGGCGCGCCCTCGAGCGCCGGCGGCATTCCGCGCGCCGCGGTCTCCAGCGAGTTGAGCGCGAGCTCGAGTTCTTCGACCTCGGTGCAATGGAAGGCCGAGTCGAGGCCGGCTTCGCGCGCTCGCGCGACCCATCGCGCGATTGCCCGATAATCGGTGCGCGCGCTCTCCATGAACTTGACCGCGAGCAGGGTTATTCCGGCCTGGTGCGCGACTCGCCCAGCCTCCGCGAACGCGTCCAGGTAAGGCGCCCCGAGCATCATCGCCACCCGCTGCGCCACGGCCCGGCAGCTCGTCAGACGCGCCATCAGCGCGACTTCCTCGGACCCATTGCGCACGGTCGCGTCAGTGAATGCGGTCACGCCGGCGGCGGCCAGCTCACGGCTGAACAGACGCGCGCGCGACTCCAGTTCGGCGGGGGTGACGCGCGGCAGCCGCCGCGAAATATAGCTCTCCATCCCGGCCACCAGACCCGTAAGGCGGCCCGTCGCGTCGCGCATCAGGACCGCGCCCTCTGGCGGCTTGAAATCGGGCGCTTCGAGACCGAGTGCGGCTATCGCGCGCGAATTGAGCCACGACGCATGGAGCGTCTGATGGCGCAGGCGTAGCGGATTCTTAGGCACTGCGGCGTCTAGCTCGGCCCGCGTTGGACCGCGGCGCCCGGCCAGCAGCGCCTCGTCGCATCCGAACGCGCGCATCCAGTTACCCGGCGGCGACTTGCCCGCGGCCACCCTCAGGGCAGCCAGCAAATCCTCGAGTTGACGGCATCGCCAAAGCCCAAGCCCGGCGGCAGCGGAGGCGCCTTCAAGGAAATGAATATGCGAGTCGATTAGTCCCGGTGCGACGACTCGTCCTGCGAGCCGAATCAGATGCGTGCCCGGTCCGACGAGCTGCTTCAGTTCGCCATATGGCCCCAAGGCAAGAATGGTGCCCCCGGCGAGCGCGATAGAATCGCAGCCGGGATAGCCCAGGATCGCGCCCTCGTGCAGAACCAGGTCAGCTTTGAGAGCCATCAGAATTCATCAACACAAAAAATCGCTACGCGTAGATCCTTCACTTCGGCAACCTTCGTTCAGGATGAAACAAAAACAAAAACTCACCTTTTGTCATCCTGAGCGTTAGCGAAGGATCCCCTCGAAGCGATGTTCCCTTTCCCCGTCCTATGTCCGGGAGAGAGGTTAGGTAGACGGTCTTGCTAACTTTCACGCCTCGCTCGAAGTCCCTGCGGCTCAGCACGATTAAGACTAACTTCTCCGCCGCTCGCGATGCGCGCGGCGACCTCTCCTGCGATCAGGAGAGGTATACATTTAATCCGAGGACGGGAGCGCCTTGGCTTCCTTGAGTTTCATTTCGGCGTCGCAACACTCGATTGCGCCGGTCCCTGGCTTGTTGCACAGCACTTCGGTGCCGCATTTTTCGCACAGATAACGCTTGCCCAGCTGGTTAGCCATCGTTTGATACTCCTATAGCTGTCGCCGGTCTTCGCAAAAAACCGGTCGTGAAATTTTCGTTGGCGAGGCCCCCACTATTAAATCCAATCCCGTAAATCCAATCCCGCAGGTTCCCCGATCCTTTTCTTAGAGCATCGGACGAGTTTCTTCAATGAGTCACGCAACTGAATCGCCTGCAAACGGCAACTCGCTTACGGTCGCAGCGAGCTCGCCGTCAGCGTCATGCACGCTTACCACCGTGCCGGACTGCCAGGCGCTGTGATGCAGCACCGCGAGGGCGAGCGCCCCTAATCGCGGCGAGCGGAGCGGGCTGGTCAGACGGCCAACCTCTTTGCCCGCGAGCAGCACGCGCGCATCAGCGGCGGGAACGCGCGCGCCGTCGATTTTGAGGCCCATCAAACGCCGCTTGAGCGCGCCGCGCGCGGTCGCCCGCTCGACCGTCTCCTGCCCGATGTAGCATCCCTTGCTGAACGAGATCGCCGGTTCCATCCGCGCTTCAAGGGCGAGCGTCTTGTCGTTGGTGTCAACGCCGATCCTTGCCGCGCCGCTTTCAACCCGCAGGATTTCGGCGCCATCGATAGTGAGCTCGCGAACTTCACTGACCTCAGAAACTTCGCGGCGAGCTTCACCGTGCTCGCCGCCAGACGCGACCAGCCGTGCGACCAACCCCGGCGCGTCGGCGCGCGGGGCGAGTATCGTGAAGGCCGGCGCGCCCCATCGCGTCAGCTGCGCGATCAGCACACCGCCCCCGGCCTCACCAAACCGCCACGCGCCGGGCAGCGAGGCCGGCTCGCCGAACACCGCGGCGACCGCGGCCGCTGCGCGCGGCCCGTCAATCTGTATGACGCCGTCGTATTTGACGGCTTCGCCTTCTTCGATCTCGACGTCGTCAGCGACCAGGAAACGCTCGAGGTGGGCGCGCACGGCCGGCCATAGCGAGGTCTCCATTTCGAGCAGCAGCGCGTCGGCGGTCGCCCACACGTTGGCCTCGGCGATGAGATGGGCGCGTTCGGTAAGGAACAGCGCGGCGATCAGGCTGCCCGGTTTGAGCCCTTTGATGTCGTTGCTGCACATTCCGTGCAGGAATGATGCGCGATCGTCGCCGGTCATTCTGATGACCGTGCGCTCGGAACACAGGCGCACGCCGGCGCCGGCTTTGAGCGCGCCGTAATCCGCCTCGGGGCCGTCTTTGCCGCCAGCCTGGCGGCTAGTCGCGCGACCCGGGATTGATGTGGAACTTGCTCGGTCCAATTCGATTCGACTCCGTGTTCCGATTCGATATTCTGCCCAACCTGCCCTCGCCAGCCTTGATGATTTCGATTCTATCATCGCCGGCGATTACGTATACTGGCCTCGGAGGAGCGACACTGTCGATGTTGCGACGGACTAGCGAGCCGGACGCGATCATGGCAACGCGATCGCGGCGGGCAGTCAAATGCGCGCTGCTGGGGGCGACGGTGTGTGCGTTAGCCTGCGCCATCGTTCCCGCGGTCAGTGCCGCCGAGGATGCCAAGGCAGCCTCCGCCGAACTGAGCAATCAAGCCTTCACGTTACTGAACTCTCTCAACGCGCCGGGCGCCGACGGTAACGCGAACCCCGGTGCCAAGGCGCTTTTAGGGCCGGTCGCGACCTTCGCCGGTGATGCGCAGACGCTTAGCCAGGCGCTGGGCGCGAGCGATAACGCCGGCGCCCGCCGCGCGGTCGCGTCGCTCGACGCCGACGCCGCGTCGCTCGACGCCGCACTCAAGGCCCATAGCGGCGCGATCAAAGCGGATCGATGGAACACGCTCAAGCTTGAGCTCGCCGCGATCGAAAAGAGCGTTCCGCCCGCGTCGCCATCGCTCGCATCCGCAACGCCAGGCTCGGCGTCGCCGCCCCCATCAGGCGAACCTGCTGCGGCGAGCGCGGCCGCTGCAGCGGGTGCGGCGGTTGTGAGCGCGCCCGCAGCTCCCGCCGCAGATAGCGTAGGACCCACGATCAAGATCGAGTCGCGCAGCGTCATCGCCGACGTTACAAAACTTAAGGGCTATTTCGAGGGCTCCGCGCTCCAGTCCGCGGGCATTTACGAAGGCGCGCAGAGCGTCAGGCCAATCAAGGTGGATCACATAATCGGACGTCAGAAAGTCGATTTCGAACTCTCGATCCGCGACGCCGACATCTCGACCAACCTTCGTGTCATCGACCAGGCCGGGCGCGTCGCGACCGCGTCGGTTTTCGGCGAGAACTCGACCGCGATGGCGAGCACCGGCTCGGAAGCGGGAATCGAGGTTGACCGCGGCGCTGGGGCGACCTCGGGCGACAATACAGCCGAGATTCCGAGCGCGAGCGCGCCACCGTCGGGCGTGGGCGGGGACGGCATGGAGGAGATCTGCCCCGGGTGCGGATGACGACGTTGGCGGAATGAGCGGCGGAGTAGGTGGCGGACTCGGTAGTGGCCCGATTGGAGGAATGGGCGGAGGACTCAGCGGCGGAGTCGGGGGGCCGATGGGTAACGTCCAGATAAACATCGAGTCGGTGAATCCGGTAAATCCGCTCTCGCACCTCTATCAGATCGCGGGGCAAATAATCGGCCACGGCGTGCATCACGCGGGAATCTATGTCGACGGGCGACTGGTGAAGCGACTACCGGTCAGCCGGGGCGCCAACCTAAGCAACTTCCATACGACCTTCATGATGAACGGCGGCACGGCGACGATTCGCGCGTTCGGAGCAGGCAATCAATACGTCGAATCGTCGATCGGGACCCCGCCGGCGGTGGCGTCGGCACCGCCGATCGTGGTCGCGCCCTATGGGATGAATCCCTACAGTCCTTTCGGGATGAACCCGTACGCGGCGGATCCTTTCGGAAGCCCCTACGGAAGTCCTTACGGCAGTCCTTATGGCGCTCCATATGGGACTCCCTACGGCGCGAGCCCCTCCTTCGGGATCAACATCAGCCCCTCCGGAATCACGCGCTATCCGATCAATCCGTACGGAGCCAGTCCATATGGCGCGAGTCCATATGGCGCGGTTCCCTATGGCGTCAATCCGTATGCCGCGCCGATCAATCCCTACAGCAACGCGCGGCCGATGAGTCCCTCAGGTCACTGATGCCGTCGGGCGTCAGAGCGGAGTCTTGCTTGCCGCGGTCGCAGCGGTTCCGTTAAACTGTGGAATTCACCTAAGGTCTTTCAAGCCGATCGATACTTCCAAGCCGATCGATACTTCGCGAGTGCACCGACGATGCTGATTCAGGCGACGCAACTACGCCCCGGGATGATCCTGGAGTACAACAACGGCCTGTGGCGAGTGATGGCCATAAGTCATATCACGCCGGGCAACTGGCGTGGGATGGTCCAGACCAAGCTGCGCAACGTCAAGACCGGCACCCAGACCGAAAACCGCTTCCGCTCTGAAGATCGCGTCGAGCGCATCATCTTGAGCCAGATCGAGATGGAATTCCTCTACCAGGAGGGTGACGATTTCCATTTCATGAACACTGAGACTTTCGATCAGATAACGATACCCAAAGAATTGATTGAAGACGTGGTCGGCTTTCTCACACCTAATCTGAAAGTTGAAGTTGAATTTCACGAGACCACCCCGCTCAACGTCTCACTGCCCAAAACCGTTAATCTCAAAGTCGTCCAAACGGACCCCGGGATGAGATCCGCAGCCGTTACCAACACGCTTAAGCCGGCCACGATGGATACCGGAATGGTTGTGCAAGTTCCGCACTTCGTTCAGGAAGGCGAGACCATCACGATCAACACCGAGACGCGCGAGTACATGGCTCGCGCCAAGTAAGTGCGCCGCACGCCGCGGTTCCGGCCGAGACCAGGGTTCTCCGCCGGCTAACGATTCGAGAGCCCCAGATGGTGGTCGAGTCCGGAGCCACCGGCTTAAAGGTCCTGCGAGTACCGCCAAGCCTTTCAAGTCTTTCAAATTTCCCCAGCCTGCCAGGGTCGAAAGTTCCGTCAAGTCCGGTGGTTCCGGGAAGCCGCGCATTCTCGCCAAACCAGACCTCCGTGAGCAGCGCGGCAGAGTTGAAAAGTCGGACAAGGCCGCTAACACTCCGAGGTTCGATCGGCGTGAAAAATCGGCCGATCCCGCCAAATCCAACAAGTTCAACAAGTTCATTAGGTTCGACCGGCGCGAAAAGGCCGTCAGCTCCGGCAGGATCGGCAGGCCCGCTCTCCCCGCCGAGCGCGCCACCGCGCAGCCGGCCGGCCCTGCGCTGCGTCTAACCTCGAACATTTATATCGCCCACACTCAGCCCGGCTTCGAGGACGTTGCAGCGGAAGAGATCGCCTCGCGCTACGGAACGCTTGCGGGCGCCGGCCGTGGCGGCGGCGGTCCCGCGATGCGCGAGTTGGGGCGCCGCCTGATGCCCGAGCGCGCCGGAATGACGATCTTCAGCGCGCCCCGTCCCGACCCGCTTGGCGCGGCGCGTACGATCGAGGATCTGTTCGCGCTCGTCGGCTATCGCGACGGGCTCGGTACCGCACCAGCCGCGCTGGAAAAAATTCGCGCGGCCGCGCACGAGGCGCCCTATGTCGAAGAGGCGCTGGAGGCGCGGGTCCGGATGACCCCCGGCAGCCGCGCCGGTCGGAAGCTGGGCTTTCGCGTGATCGCGCGCATCGCCGGCGAGCAGGAATTTCGCCGGATCGATTTCCAGCGCGCTGTCGAACGCGGTATCGCCGATCGCGGCGACCATTCATGGCGTATGGCAGGCGACGACGCTGACGTCGAATTCTGGGCGACGCTCCTCGGCGCGGAGATGTTCCTGACCGTACGGTTGGTCGATGAGCGGATGCGCCATCGCGAGTACAAGGTCGCGCATCGGCCGGGCTCGCTGCGCGCCTCGGTAGCCGCGGCTCTCGGATGGCTCAGCCACCCCGGCCCGGACGACTCTGTGGTCGATCCTATGTGCGGCGCGGGAACGATTCTGATCGAACGCGCGCATCTGGGGCGCTATGCGATGCTGGCAGGGTTCGACCGCGAGCCGGGCGCGATCGCGGCCGCGCATGAAAATATCGGACCGCGTTACCGGCCAATCGGGCTGGCGCAGGGCGATGGGCTACGACTGCCGCTCGGCAAAGGCGCTGCGACCCATCTCGTTACCAATCTGCCGTGGGGCACGAAATACGGCTCGCATGGGGAGAACCGCCGTCTCTATCCGCGCCTGATCGAGGAGTTCGCACGCGTGGTGCGGCCGGGTGGGCGGCTGGTGATGCTGACGGCGGAGCGGATGCTGATGCGCGAGGTCGCTAGCCGGGGTTTCGTGCGGGTCGAGTCGGTCAAGCGGGTGATGATTCTGGGCGCTCCGGCCGTGATCTATCTTTGCCGGACATAACTTGGCGGGGCGTAACTTGAGCCGCCCTGTTACAGGTTACGTATCGATTTCGCCGGCGAGTAGCGCGGAGCGCCTAGCATCATCCCTCGCGCTCAAGCACGAAGCTCACGCTGGTATGCATAAGCCGGATGGTGCCGGCGTCGCGCTGTAGCGCGAGCCCCGGCCGATCCTCGTCAACCGCGTCTTCGAGTATTGCGCGGACGATCGGAATATTTTCCGGCGGCGCGCACCCGAAGCTCGTCCACTGCTCGACCGTGCTTACCGACTGGCGCGCGATTTTCATTGCAACGGTGAATCCCACCGCGCTAAAAATCCGCTCGAACTCCGATGGTGAGAGCGTCCGCACATGCGTCGGATCGCATAGCCGCTCCAACTCGATTGTGCAGCGCGGCCTTGGACGGATCTTCCGAGGTGGTCACGTCGACCACCACCATCCATCCCCGTGGCCCGACCACCCGCGCCATTTCGGCGAACACGCGTGCCGGATCGGTGAAGTGATGGAATGAGAAGCGGCACACGGCGGCGTCGAAAGTGCCGTCGCGAAAAGCCATCCGCTCGACTTCCCCCACCATGAATGCGGCGTTAGCGACACCGCGATGCGCCGCCGCCGCTCGCGCCTGCGCTATCAGCTCTGCCGAAGGGTCGAGGCCGACCGCGCGGCGGCATCGCTGCGCGAACGCGAGCGCGCATGCTCCGGGTCCGCAGGCGAGATCGAGCACCTTCTCCTCACGCGTTACGCCCGAGATCGAGACCATGTAGTGCAGGAAATTAGCGTCGGCGCTCGAGGTCATCAGAGAGGACGTGCGGGCGAAGGTAGCGGGATTGCGGCGCAACTGCTCCGACACGGGCCGCGGCAGGTCGGCCGGCTGAACGGCGTCCGTGATAGCTATGCCGTTCGTGGCCGCGGAACCGGCCCGCGATGCTCCTCGTCGATCCATGACAAGGATGTTAGCGCCGCCGCCTCCGCAATGACCAGCAGCGCGCGGCGTTGCAAACCTTTGCAGAATCGATACAGGATACTCATCGAAGCTCGACAAATGGCGGTGCAAACGCCGCTAAAGTTGCATCAGTTCGCAGCTGCACCCGAAAAGGAGTCGATCGATGGCGCAGATGACACCATGGAAGACCGAACTCGTTCCGCCCGCGCCCAGGATTGCGGTCGATCACATGGGTGAGGGCAAGCTGGTCATTTGCATGCACGGGATCGGTGGCAATCGAACCAACTGGCACAATCAGCTTTCCGAACTTGGCCATGATTTCCATGCCGCGTCGTGGGACGCACGCGGCTACGGGATGAGCGACGACTACGAAGGGCCGCTCGATTTCCATGACTTCGCCCGCGATCTTTCGCGTGTGCTCGATCACTTCGGCGCGAGCAAGGCGCATCTGGTCGGCCTCTCGATGGGCGGACTTATCGCGATGGACTTCCATGCGCTTTTTCCCCAGCGCGTGGCAACACTGACGATTTGCGATTCATTGCCCGGCTTTGGCCACCTGAGCCCTGAGCAGAGCCGCGAGTTTATTCGGCTACGCCTGGAGCCGCTGCTCGCGGGCAAGGAGCTGAAAGATATCGCCGACGGCGTCGCTCAATCGCTAATCAGCAAGTCCTCGCCGCCCGCGGCGTTTCAGCGCATGGTCGAAAGCATGTGCTCGCTGCACAAGGGGTCTTACATCAAGACTATCGAGGGTAGCGCAAAATCGGGACTACAAATCGAACTCGAGAAGATTCGCGTTCCGACGCACGTGGTGGTGGGCGAGGACGATCTGCTCACACCGCCGTCCCTGGCGCGCTCGATGGCCGAGCGGATTGCCGGTGCCCGGCTGACCATCATCGAGCGCGCGGGCCATCTGCCGAACCTCGAGCGGCCGCGTGAGTTCAATGCTGCGGTGCTGCCATTTTTGCTGGAGCATCGCGACGCCGCCGCATGATCCGGCACTAAAGACGCGACGGCGCTCGGCGAGCAGCGACCTCGCTGATCTTTCCGCCGGCGCTACCGGATCTCTAACGCGGATTTGCGGCGGTTCCGCATCAGGGCAGCGGCTGTTTTCTTGAAGGTTACGGACCCGGAGTTGGGCTTGGAACGGGACCAAAAGTGATCGTCATATTAACCTGGCTTGCGCTGGTGCAATCGAACCCGCCTGAATGGTCGTCGTACTGAAATGAGTACTCATGCGGGCAGGCGGCGGAGAAGGTTTCGTACCAAGGGGTAGTGCCGCCTCCTGCCTGGGTCGTCGCGGTAAGCCACGCCGGATTAATCGGGCACGCCTCGCCGCTGTAGAGCGGCGTCTGCCCGCTCGGCTGCTCCAGCGCGCCGAGGGCGGTTATCGGGGGATTGTATTGCGGCACGCATACATACTGAGTGCCGTTGTAGGTTGCGGTCGTACATACGTAACCGAGGGCGTCTGTGGGGTATCCGGCGAGGTAATTGCCGCAGGGCTTGCCGACATCGGCGGCGCCGCTGCAACCGGCCTGGGGAGCGAAATAAAGGCCGCCGATCGGGGGATTCCAGGCGCATATTCCGAGGCCAGTGGGAAAGCCCGCGATCACACCGGTCACGCAAGTCTCCACGTTCGGCGCGCAATCTTCAGGACCCCAGCACGTGGGCGTAGCTTGGCCGCAAGAGGACATGGAATTGCCGTCGGGCCCCTTGGCCGTGTACATGTTTTGATAAGTGGGCGTAGGCGTAGCGGCCGGACCAGACGGCCCCGCGAAGCTGTCGCACATGAGGCCTGCGGGAGGATTAGCCGCCGCACACTGGTCTCCGGGATCATTGCACCCGATTACGCAGGTGCCGCTCTCGCAGAATCCGCTCTGACAAAAAGTGCCGCTGCCGCAAGGAATTGTACTCGCCGTCGTGGAGGGCGCTTGGGTGACCCTGAGAGCGGCCGGGCAACTCGCGTTCAGATCGCTGACACATGACGGTACGTAGCAATTTGCACCGGGCGACGCGGCCGCGGAAGGTGCCACTTGTATTTGCGTGTTGTATCCCGACACCAGGCTTACGTCGTAATTGACATTGGTCGTGCCGTTCGAGGTCGGCTCGAACAACGATGCGGGCGCCGCCCCCGACTGCCGCGAAATCACCGCCGTGCCCTTGTCATCCCACGCGCCCGTGCACTGGTACAGTCCTGAACAATCGCCGGTCTTGCAGACCGTGCCATTTGGAAAACTGCAGACTTGTATGCCGCCGCCCGGGGAGTAACAAGTCGCGCTCGGGTTGTTAAGCCCGGCTTTTCCCTGGCAGTAAGGCGTTCCGCCAGTGCTGCAGTCGAGCAGACACCTTTCACCCACACAAATACTTCCCGAGTCACACTCGGCGGTGTCGGTGCAGGACTTGAAATGCGATCCCTCATTGGAGAACAGGCCGAAGTTGCATTCGGTGCGCGGCCAGAAGCGTCCGCTCCAGTTCGCCGGCATACACAGAGCCACGGAGCTCTTAGGAGCCATCCGCCAGACGTTGCCCGGTGGTGCGATGGTGTTGGACGCGAGGTCGCCGCCGCCCTGGTATTCTTCGCCCAGCCAGACCGGATATGAATTCTTATTGACGAATGTGTACTGATTACCCGAATCACAGGCGATAGGCGTCGGGCTTGGGGTGGGCCGAGGGCTCGAGGTCGGCGTGGCAGTCTGCGCCGGCGTGGCAGTGGCGTTCGAGGTCGGAGTGGCCGTGGGCCCCGGCGTCACAGCGATTTTTGCGTCGATGGTTTTGGGTGTGGAATTCGAATCGCTGTCGCCAGAGCACCCCCAAAGAATCGCAACCATGGTTACGAGGATGCTGGCTAGAACAATCTCATGCGGACGAATCCTCGACTTGCTCATGATGCCCCCCGGCAACGAGAAATAGACAAGTTAAAACGTTATTCCGGCGGATGGCGGAAAGGGCGATCCCAAAGCGCGTTCTGAACTTCCCGGAACGACGAGGATGACGCGAGCCATCAGGCGCCGACTGACGTCCCCCGCAGACCTGCAGCTGGACAGGCCGCCGGCCGTCGAAACAACTCGCAGAATGATTATCGAGTGAGACGCAAGAGAATTCTCATCGCTGCCACCCACCGCCACGCGTTCCTCTCATACGGTCTGATACGATTAACAGACCGTAGCCGCGGGCTAGCTTAGAGTATTGTCGTCTCAGACGCAATCGGCTCTTTATTTACTGTATATAAAGTTTAGCATTCAAAACGCGAAGGATTAAGCAAATATAGCTGGTTCGGCGCAATCAAACGGACAATAGCATCACAGAGAGGGAACCGTGACGAGCTAACGGCGCAGTCAGAGATGAGTTAGCGGTGTGAGGGGGAAGGGGAAAGGGCGCTCAGGCGAGCGCGCGCAGACGCAAATCGCGGGCTTGACTGCGATACGGCTCGGGCAGAGGAATTTCAGTGGCGTCGAGCCAGTTGCGTTCGAGGCGGTAGAACTCGCGCGTCTCTTCGAAGAACACGTGCACCACTACGTCGTTGAAGTCGAGCACCGCCCAATGCCCATGCTGGGTGCCCTCGATCGACAGTGCGCGTTCGCCCTCGAGATGCAAACGTTCCTCGATGCCCCGGGCGATCGCGCGCACTTGCACGTCGGAGCGGCCGGTCGCAATCAGGAAGTAGTCCGCAATCGAGCTTAGATGACCGACCTGGAGCACGACGAGGTCGTAGGCCTTCTTCTCGAGCGCCGCCTGCGCGGCCGCTATGGCTTTGTCTTGCGAATTCACGCGGGACGCGGAAATCGGCAGAACCGCCGCTGGTCGGCAAATACCGAACTGAACGTCTTTGATCCTAGTTGAAGAAAAATCACTGGCGCCGTCAGTACAGCCCGTGCCGCTGGATATAGTCGACCACGTCGCCCGGCATCAGGTACCGCACTGAGCGATGGCGATGAAGTTTTTCACGAATCAGGGTTGCGGAAACCGGAAAGATGGTCGTGGCTAAAAATGAAAGAGTCTGGCCGCCAGGATGCACGTAATGATCGTCTTCTTTACTGTAACCAAAGCGTTTGAGAGCGGCAAGTGAGATTCGCGGCGGATTGTTGTCGCCGGCCGCCTGACGCGTATGCACTACCACCGAGCTCAAACGCACCAGCTCGTCGCAATCCTTCCAGGTATCCAGCTCGGCAAAGGCGTCGGAACCCATCATCAGAAACAACGTCGAGGGCGCGCGCAGCGTTCCAAGGAAATGGCGCACCGTATCGATACTGTAGGAGCGCCCGGCGCGCCGAATCTCGACGTCCGACACCATAAAATGGCGGTTGCCCTTGGTTGCGAGCCGCACCATCGCGAGCCGATGCTCGGGCGTTGCGAGGCCCTCGGCGGACTTGTGCGGCGGCACTGCTGCGGGAACGAAGTAAACCAGGTCGAGGGCGAGCGCCTCGCGCACCTCTTCGGCGGCGCGCAGGTGGCCGAAATGGATCGGGTTGAAGCTGCCGCCGAGGAGCCCTACGCGCATGATGTGGAGGCGTCCAACTCAAATGCGGCGCGCGACGGCCGTGGTAAAAGTTTTGGCGAACGCCGCGGCGGCGCCGCGACGTCGCCTCGAAGTTCGTCGGAGCTTCAACTGCGCACCTGTCCGTTACCGGCGACGAGGTACTTGTAGATTGTCAGTTCGCGCAAGCCCATCGGGCCGCGCGCGTGGAGCCGATTGGTCGAGATTCCGGTCTCCGCGCCGAAACCGAACTCGAACCCGTCGGTGAACCGGGTCGAAGCATTGACGTAAACCGTCGCCGAATCGACCTCATGTTGAAAGCGCGCGGCGGCTTCGCTGTCGGCGGTCACGATCGCGTCGGCGAGACCCGAGCCGTGGCGTGCGATGTGCTCGAGTGCCTCGTCGAGCGAGTCAACGATCTTCACCGCGAGAATCAGGTCGAGGAACTCGGTATCCCAGTCGCTATGGCTGGCCGGCTTCGCGCTGGGCACGATCGCGCGGGTTCGCTCGCAGCCGCGGAGTTCCACGCCTGCGCGTTCCATACGCTCGGCGAGCGGCGGCAGAAACCGCGGCGCGGCCTCGCGATGCACCAGCAGGGTTTCCATCGCATTGCATACCGAAGGCCGGCTGCATTTGGCGTTGAAGCAGATTTCCTCGGCCATTTTGAGATCCGCCGTGCGATCGACATAGGTGACGCACAGCCCGTCGAAATGCGGCAACAGCGGCACGGCCGATCCGGCGAGCGCCTCTTTCAACGCCTTGCCGCCGCGCGGGATGATCAAATCGATTGCCTCGGGATGGCGCTTGAGAATCTGGATCACCTCGCGGTGGGGATTCTCCACGAAAGTCACGGCGTCGCGCGCGATTCCGGCGGACTCCAGCGCTTGGGCGATCAGCCCTGCCAAAAAAGCATTAGAGCCGAGCGCCTCTTTGCCGCCGCGCAACACTACCGCGTTGCCGGCCTTCAGCCCCAGCACTGCGGCATCTACTGTGACGTTGGGCCGCGACTCGTAGATGATCGCGATGACGCCAATCGGCACGCGGACCTGCGAAATCTCAAGGCCGTTAGGTCGCCGCCATCGGGCGATGACTTCGCCGACCGGGTCGGGCAGGGCCGTGACCGCCTCGACGCTCAGCGCCATCGCCTCGATTCGCGCGTCATCGAGCGCAAGCCGTTCGACCATCGCGCCGGCCATCCCTGATCCCCGCGCGCGATCGAGGTCGCCCGCGTTGGCAGAGAGAATTGCGCCGCGCTCCTCGCGCAGCATGGCCGCGAGCGACACGAGAGCCTGATTCTTTCGCGCGGCGGGGCATAGCGCCAGTGCACGGGCAGCGTCACGCGAGCGTCTCAGCGCGTCAAGTGTTTCGGTTTCGAGGCTCACGTCAGCAAGTCGTGTGGGGATTCATGCCAGTTCTTCGATCAGCGCGAAGTTGTCGCGATGGATAATCTCATCGGCGACCTTATAGCCGAGCGTGCGCGAGATGTCGTTGGAACGCCTCCCCTTAACCTTCAGTATATCGGCGGCAGGATAATTGACCAGCCCGCGGCCGAACTCGATACCCTCGTGATCGAGCAGGCTCACGCAATCGCCGCTTTTGAATTCGCCCGCGACCGCGCGGATGCCCGAGGGAAGCAGGCTGCGGCCCTTTTTGCGCAACGCTTCGGCAGCGCCGCGGTCGACCGTCAAAGCGCCGGCGGGGCGGAGCGCAAACGCGATCCAATGTTTGCGGCTCTTGAGCCTGGTTCGGGTGGGCAGCACCAGCGTGCCGCACTCGCGCACCGGATCGAGCGCATCGGCGAGCGCCTGCGCTGCGCGCCCCGGCGCGATAATCACCGCGATTCCAGCGCGTGCCGCCTGCTGGGCGGCCTTGAGCTTGGTCGCCATCCCGCCGCTTCCGAGTGGCCCCGCGCTATCGGCCACCAGCCCACGCATCCCGGCCTCTGGGTCGGTGATGAGCGGGATCAATTGCGCGTCGGGCCGCTTGCGCGGATCGCCGGTGAGCACGCCGGCCACGTCGCTCAGGATGACCAGTAGTTGCGCCTGCGCCATCCCGGCCACCAGCGAGGAGAGCACGTCGTTGTCGCCCATGCGAATTTCTTCGACTGCGACGGTGTCGTTCTCGTTAACGATCGGCACCACGCCGGCTTCGAGCAGGATCTGGATCGTGTGAATCGCGTTGGTGCGCCGGGTGCGCTCGGCGAGGTCCTGATGGGTAAGCAGGAGTTGGGCGACCGTGCGTCCCACGGCGCCGAAGGCGCGCGCCCATTCACCCATCAGCTCGATCTGTCCGGTCGCGGCCGCCGCCTGGCGCGCCGCGACGCCCGCGCCGCCGAGTTTTTCGAGCCGCGCGCGCCCGGCCACGATCGCACCTGAAGTCACCACCACGACCTCGCGTCCGGCGCGCACCTGCGCGTCGACCTCGGCGGCGAGGCTCGCGATGATCTCCGGACGCAAACCGCCAGCGTCCGAAATAACCGCGCTACCGACCTTCACGACGACCCGGCGCGCACGCGCGACCAGGTCCTGCTTGTAGCTCACCTGGGACATCGCGTCTCAATCGGGGCCGCCGAGACCGAGCAGCCGCTCGATCTCGGCGACCAGCGGCTCGAGTCCGATGCGCCGCTCGGCCGAGATGACGAAGACTGACTGGATTGCGTGTTCGGCCGCGATCGGCGCCATCGCACGAGCAGTCTCGGCCGCGCGTTCCGCGCCGACCAGGTCGAGTTTGTTGAGCACGATCAGTGACGGACGCGTGGAGAGCATCGGATCGAACGCCGCGAGCTCGCTGCGCACGGTCAAGAAGTCGCGTTCAGGATCGGCGCTCAAGTCGATCACGTAAATCAGCACACGCGTGCGCGCGAGATGACGCAGGAAGCGGATACCCAGGCCATGGCCGAGATGAGCGCCCTCGATAAGGCCGGGGATGTCGGCGACGCTAAAGCCGCCGCCGTCGGCAAGCTGGACGCGGCCCAGGTTGGGCGTGAGCGTGGTGAAAGGGTAGGGCGCGATCTTCGGATGCGCCGCGCTGACGGCGGCGAGCAACGTCGACTTGCCGGCGTTGGGCAGTCCGACCAAGCCGGCGTCGGCCACTAGTCGGAGCTCAATTTTGACCCAACGCTGCTCGGCCGGTCCGCCCGGCGTTGCGATTCGCGGAGCGCGGCGGGTCGAGGTGGTGAAGTGCATGTTGCCCTTGCCGCCCATTCCGCCGTGCGCGACGATCGCGCGCGCTCCCGGCATTACCAGGTCGGCCAGCAGGTCGCCGCTTTCCTCGTCGAAGACCAGGGTGCCGGGCGGCACCCGCACCACCAAGTCGCCGCCGGCGTGGCCGTACTGCTGTTTGCCGCGGCCTGCCTCACCGTCGCGCGCGACCAGGCGCGGGTTGTATTTGAAGTCGAGCAGCGTCGCGAGTCCCTCGTTGACCTCGAAGATAACATCGCCGCCGCGGCCGCCGTCGCCGCCGGCGGGTCCCCCGAACGGGCGATACTTCTCGCGCAAAAACGCGATCGCGCCGTCGCCGCCCTTGCCGGCGGCCACGAAGACCCTCGCTTCATCGACGAACTTCATCGAAGGTGCCGCGATCGTGCGTAATTGCTACAGGAGCAGCTCGGCCAGCGCGCGCAGCGCCTCGAGCTGGCGCGTACCGATAAGCATCGTCTTGACCGGCGAGGCCTTCCAGGCAGCGACGCGCTCGGCGATCCGCTCGCGCGGTCCAACCAGAGCGACTTCGTCGACCAGCTTGTCGGGCACCGCCGCGGCAGCCTCGTCGCGCTTGCCGGAGAGAAACAGCTCCTGGATTTTTTTCGCGGCTTCCTCGTAGCCGGCGCGTCGCGCGTAGTCGTTATAGAAGTTCTTGTCGCGCGCGCCCATCCCTCCGATATAAAGAGCCAGGTTCTGTTTGATCGGCTCGCGGCACTTCGCCACGTCGGGACCCATCACGCAGGTCACGAACGGCGCGAGGTCGAATTTGTCTGGGTTGCGCGCGGCGCCGGCCTTTTTGAAACCGCGCTCGAGGCTCGGCTTAAACAGATCCCAGCGCTCCGGATTCATCCACACCGGGATTACGCCGTCGGCTATCTCGGCCGCGAGCGCCACTCCGCTCGGGGTGATGGACGCCATGTAGATTTCCATGTCACGCCGGCCGTGCAGGATCGAGCGCAGCGGCTTGCCGAGCCCGGTCGAGCCGGGTCCGCGATACGGCACCTGGTACTCTGATCCCTGGAACTCCAGCGGCGCCTCGCGCGCAAAAATTTTGCGCAGAATAGCGATATACTCGCGGTAGCGCACTAAAGGCTTGCCGTATGGCACCCCGTGCCAGCCCTCGACCACTTGCGGACCGGACGGCCCGACGCCCAGGATGAAGCGTCCTCCCGACATCGCGTCCAGTGTCATCGCGGTCATCGCCGTCATCGCGGGCGTCCGCGCCGGCATCTGCATGATGGCAGTGCCGAGGCGAATCTTTTTGGTCAACGCGCCGACCCATGCGAGCGGAACGATCGTGTCCGAGCCCCACGCCTCGCCGGTCCAGACCGAGTCGTAGCCGAGCCGTTCGGCTTCGAGCACCAGGTCGAGCGAGTCGTGGGAATGAGAAAAGCCGTATAGCAGTCCGAGTCGCATCGCGGTTTCCTCGCAGAGTTCTTCAGCCGACTTGCATGCGTTCGGGCCCAATGCCCGCGCATCGTCCCCATCAACAAACAAAAAGCCCCGCGGCAAAGGCCGCGGGGCTTGGAAGTCGTAACTCTAAGCCGACCGGCCCTAGGCTTGTGCTTCGGCCGGAGGCTCGGTCACCGCCTCGACCCTAAATTCGCTCGGTGCTGGGGCCGCCGGCTCGATCCGAACGCGCCGCTTGTCGGTGCGGTAGGTCTCGTATTTGACCACTCCGTCGATAAGCGCGTAAAGCGTGAAATCGCGGCCCATCCCGACATTGCGTCCCGGATGCACTCGCGTGCCGAGTTGGCGGACTAAAATATTGCCGGCGCGAACCGTTTCACCCGCGTAAATCTTGATGCCGCGATGCTGCCCCGGACTATCGCGGCCGTTGCGCGTTGAGCCTTGTCCTTTCTTATGCGCCACGAGCCTATCTCCCTCTGATAAGCCGCCGCGTTGCGGCGGCGAAAAAGCTTTATATCGAGGCTAGGCGGCGCCCCGTTTGATCTCTTCGATCTTGAGTACGGTCAGTTCCTGGCGATGGCCGCGCTTGCGGCGATAATTCTTGCGTTTTTTCTTTTTGAACACGATGACCTTGGTGCCACGCGGCTGCTGCACGATTCGCGCACGCACCGCGGCGTCAGGCACCACCGGCGTGCCAATCACCGTTTCATCGCCACCGATCGCGAGCACATCGGCCAGTTCTACTTGGGCGCCGACGTCACCGACGATGCGTTCGACCGTTATCTGGTCGCCCACGCCGACGCGGTACTGCTTTCCGCCTGTCCTTACGATTGCAAACATGCTTTGGTCCGAACCCTCTTAGCTACCGGACGCGAGCCGCCAAGTCAAATATGCTCAGCTCGACTACGGTCCAGAGCGAAACGGCTACGGTCCAAAGCGACAACGGCCCGGACCAAGAAACGCGGCCCGCAAAAGGCCGCGTTCTTCGAAATGCCGTGGCGAAGCCCGCGCCGTGATGGCTTCGTCAGGCTGAAGCAGCTGATAACTTAATCGAGGCCCAGGCGCTCGCGGCCTTCGGGCGAGATCATCTGCGGGGTCCACGGCGGATCCCACACCAAGTCGACGTTGGCTTCCCCGACGCCTGGCAGCGCGAGCAGTTTCTGGCGCGCGTCGATCGCGATCGACGCTCCCATCCCGCAGCCCTGCGCGGTCAGCGTCATCTTGACGTCCACCCGCTTGGTGTCCCCGTCCATCGGCGCGACTTCCATCGCGTAGACCAATCCCAGGTCCACTATGTTGACCGGAATCTCGGGGTCGTAGCAGGTCTTGAGCTGCTCCCACACCATCGCCTCGAGGTCGCCCGACGCAGCAGATGGTGAGGTGGCGTCCGCTACATCTTTGCCGAGCGCATCGGCGTCCTTGCTGGTGATACGGTAGAGACCGCCGTAGGCCGGTACTTGTACGGTGAAGCTGCCGCCGAGCGACTGGGTGATGAAGACTTCGAGGCCTTTCTCCAGGGTGATCGGACTGCCGAGCGGCACCTGGACAGCTTCGCATTCGCGAGTAAGTTCAACTCGTTCCATCGATGAATACCTTGTGCGTGTTTCGTCCCTGGCTGCATTCAATTCTAGGCGCTTGGTGCTCGAAGCGCCAGTTGCCTGAAAAGCGGGTTCGACAGGCGCAACCGTCGTGATAGAGGAAGGCATTATGGAAAAGATCCAGCTTTATCAGTTTGGGCCGCTGGGCGATTTGGAATCGGCGTCGCCTTTTTGCGTCAAGGTCCGCGATGCGATGCGCTACAAGCGCGTCCCGTTCGATACCATCAATGCGACCTCGCCGATCCAGGTCCGCAGGCTCAACCCGCGCGGCAAGCTGCCGGTGATGATCGACGACGGGACGAAGCTCACCGATTCGAGCGAGATCATCCGCCATCTGGAAACGCGCCATCCCGAACCGCGGCTCTATCCGCAGGATCCGCGCACGCGCGCGATCGCCCTGATGGTGGAGGATTGGGCCGACGAATCGCTGTACTGGCACGTCGTTTATGAGCGCTGGCAGATCCCGGAGCAGTTTTCGAAATTCGCCGCAGTGGTCTTCGACCCCGTGCCGGCTGCGCTGAGGCCGATCATAAAGCTCACCTTCGCGCGCCAGAGTCGCGGACAGTTGCGAGGGCAGGGGCTGGGACGTTTGAATGTCGGCGAGCAGCGCGAAAAGTTGCGGGCAGCGCTCGATTGGCTGGACTCGATGGTGGACGGGCAGTTCTTGTGCGGTCCGGAGTTGTCGATCGCTGACGTTGCGGTGGCGGCGCAGGTCGGAGCGCTCAATATTCCGATTACACCCATCGCTGAGGCGGAAATTCATGCGCACGCCAAGGTGATGCGATGGCTCGAGCGGACATTCGAGGCCCTTGGTTGAGCAAAATCCGTCTTCGTAAACTCTACTGGGCAAAATCCTGAGTGACGTACGCTGTTCCGTCGGCGGCGCGGAGAATGGCGGCGGGAGACTCAGTCACCCTAAGATAGAGTCTTGATCAAGTCGTCGATTTCGAGCTTACCAAGCGTTATATCGAAGTGCCGAGCGATGTCCGTATACTTGTCGAGGAAATATTCCCACGTATCTTGATTTATCCTCTTTTGAAACCAGTCAGATGGAGCGGCCAGCAACATCGCTCGATGAATATCCGGCTTGCCGTCGGGTTTTTCTACCGTGATGCATAATAGATGTAGAAAATAACGTATAATCTGCGAATCGTATTTTCCGCGACGCAATGGTTGCTGGTCCCGCTTGACTTCAATGTAAATCCGGTTCCGGCGGGGTACCGGCGAACGCAAAACGATGTCGATAGTATTTTTCCCCATGATGTCGATCATAAATTCCGGATTAAGATTGAAATCGCTGGTGTCCACGAGAGTCTCGAACGGTCGGTCTCCTATCAGGTCATAAAGGGTGTTAGCGTCGCCTGTGCCCTGATCGATTTTGAAGCCAGTCAGAAACGCGGGATTGCCTTTGGCAGCATTCAGTCGAGCAACGAGAGCCTGTTGGATCTGAGCTTCATACATGTTGTTCGCTCCCAAGGGCTTCCCACACAAGAAGTTCGACCGTACATTCGCGCCTTTCCCCAAGTTTTTGCCACTTCGAGGGATCGGGTGTAAAAGACAGGACCTCGATATTCCCAGTCGCGCGGATTCGATCCTATGCAGCGGCCAGCGCTTGTAGCAGATGGAGGGCTGCGAAGCCTATGAGCGAATCGTTCAGGAATTCAGGAAAACTTCACCGAGTTTGTTGCGAGTGGTGCGGGCTCGCGATGACCTGCGACTGTTTCGATGGCAATGACCCCAAGCGTGATGGGCATATCATAATCCTCTGCCCCAAATGCCAGGTCACCGACCTTCTCAATTTGACCTTTGGAAGAGAGGACCTAAGGTCGATACTCCTTTCGAAAATAGGCAGGTCGGGAGTACCCGCTATGCGGGAAATCGTCCGTAACTCAACGTCGCCGCCCAAGTTGCGAATTGTTCACTAAGGCGAGGGGCCGAGTCCTTTGACAGGCCGAAGCACCATCAGAAGTCTTAAACCAAGATGCAGGAACTCGCCACGAAATAGATACAAGTAATTCTGCAGGCACTGAACGCATCCACCGCGGCGTTCCAGGACATTCCGTGTGGTCGTAGGTCTGGTCAGTGGAAGTTCCTATTTCGCAAAGTCTTGCGTGACGTACGCTGTTCCGTCGGCGGCGTGCGCAATGCCGACGCCGGTGGTGGCGAAATCGGGCGAGAGCATGTTTGCGCGATGCTCCGGGCTGCCGAGCCATTCGCGGACCGTGCGCTCGGCGAGTTTCGCGCGGTCGGTGTCACGGTCCCTCGAGATATTTTCTCCCAGCGCCGCCGAGTCAACGCCGACGCCGCGCACTCGCTCGGCGGGATTATCGCCGGCGGGGCCGTCGTGGCCGAGATAGTTGCGCAACGCCATGTCGTAGCTGTGGCCGCGCGAGGCCAGTACCAGGCGCTGTGAGGACTTAAGCGGCGGCGCGCCACCGCGCTTGCGCTCGTCGTTGACCAGCCGCAAAATTTCGGCCTCCTGCGCGTTCATCCCTGCCGTGAGGTCAGGCGCGAGATTGACGAGTGGCACGAGGTAGATCCATATCAGCGCCGCGCCCGCCGCCGCGATTCCCAGCGATGCGATTCCTATTCCGACTGTGCGCCGATACCGCCGAGGCCGGCGGCCGACCGGCAACGGGATCACCTTGGCGGGTCCCTTGACGATCCGTATCGTTTTGCGCCCGCTCGCCGGATGGATACTCATCGCATGACTCACTGAGTCTCCCGCGGCGCTCTCAGGCGCCGGTTTTAGAATTTCTCCTTGAACGGCCGCACGTCGAGTTCCTGAGTCCACGCGCTCGGGTCCTGATTGGCGAGGAACCAGTAGGCTTCGGCGATCGCGGCCGGTTTGAGCAGGTCCTCATTCTTGAGCGAGGGCATCTGCGTGCGGATGTGCGGAATGTCGATGATGCCATCGACGTTCACGTAGGCGACATGGATTCCGCGCGGGCCGAGATCGCGCGCGAGCGATTGCGCGAGTCCTCGTACCGCGAACTTGGCGGGTCCAAACGCGGCTGACTTGGGGCCCGCCTTGACTCCCGCCGTCGCGCCAGTGAACAGCATCACGCCGCGTCGTTTCGTGATCATGTCGGGCACAGCCTCCTTGGCGCACAGGAATGCGCCATAGGCGTTGGTCCGCCATGAGTCCTCGTACTGCTGGGGCGTGACCTCGGTGATCGTTCCCCAATTGCCGCTGCCGGCGTTGTACAGGAGAACTTCGGGCGCTCCGAGAGCAGAGCGCACAGCGGTGAAGGCGCGGGCTATCTGCTCCGCGTCGGCGACGTCGGCGGTGACCGGTAGCGAGCGGCCGCCGGCCGCCTTGACCTCGGCGGCGAGGTCGTCCATGAACTCGCGCGAGCGCGCGATCATCGCAACTGCGTGTCCACCTTGGGCGAAACGGCGCACCAGCGCGGCGCCGAGTCCCGGCCCGACGCCCACTACCAGCGCCACTCGACCTTGCGCGACTCCTGGCTGATTTGCCTGCGAGGCCATCTTGTCTCCACCGGCACAGAGGTAGCCGAAATCTGAGCTAAGGCACCAAAATCAGTTTACCGACCGATTGGCGCGATTGCAGCAGCCGAAGCGCCTCAGCGGCCTGGGCCAGGGGGAAGATTTTGCCGATGACCAGCTTGAGTTTCTTCTCACGTATCAACTCGAAGGATTTCTCGACGCCTTCGCGCATCACGGCGGGTATCCCGACCACCACCGGCAGCACGAAGCCGCTGACCTTCGTCGCCTTCTCGAACAGCCGAAAAACATTGAGAGGGTCAGGCGGTCCGCCCGCGCGTCCGTAAAGCAGCAGATGGCCAAACGGCGCGAGGCACTTCAGGCCCGGCTCGAAAGTCGGCTTGCCCACCGCGTCGAGGATCAGGTCGGCGCCGCGCCCTCCGGTCAGGCGCATAGTCTCGGCGGCAAAGTCGGAGCTTACGTAGTTGATCACCTCGTCGGCGCCATATTCCTTGACCAGCGCGGTCTTGGAATCGTTCGACACCGTGCCGATCACCCGGGCGCCGGCCGCTTTGGCGATTTGTACTGCGACGATTCCGACGCCGCCTGCCGCCGAGTGCACCACTACGGTCTGCCCGGGACCCGTCCGATGCGCAGTGTGTAGCATGTGCCACGCGGTCAGCACCTGGATTGGAAAGGCGGCGCCTTCCTCGAAGCTGACGAAGTCGGGCAGCGGGATCACCTGCGCGGCACGGACGAGGCAATACTCGGCGTAAGCCTTCAGCGTGATCGAGGTCACGCGCATCCCGGGCTTCAGGTCTTTCACGTCGGGCGCGACCGCTTCGATCACTCCGGCCGCTTCCATCCCCGGCGTCTCGGGCAGCCGCGGTTTGATCATGTACTCGCCGCGGATGAAGAAAGTGTCGGCAAAGTTGATTCCGGCGGCATGCACCTTCACGAGGACGGTGCCTGGCACGACTTCCGGCTTCGGCACCTCGACGTACTTGAGCACGCTGGGGTCGCCCGTCTGTTCAAAAACGATAGCCTTCACCTAACGCTCTCCTTTGAAAATTGTGGCGAATCGTGATCAGTTAATTCCTTGGAGCAAATCAGGTTCCATCTTGCAACCGCTATTGAGCTTCGGGTAGTGGGCGGTTTTCACGGAATCAGCCCTGCGATCTCTTCCATGCTCCAAACATGGTCGCTCATGCCAGCAGCCATCGCGGGCGTGACGCGCAAGGTCTGATGGATGCGCCCGAAATTGTAATACATGTAGAAGAGGGCGACCGCGTGCCCGTGGTTCGCCACTTTCTTTGAGAAAGCGTTTGTCAGCCGAGTAAAACGTCTCATTCCCATTCTCATGTTGAGATTCTGGCGTTCCACGTAGCTCGTGCTGATGTGCTTAGGATCGGGACGACCGCGAATCTCCGTCTTTTCGCATCCGGTGCAGACTGCCGGACTGTAGCGGACTTCACGCTCAGGCGTAGCGGCATAGTGCTTGACCAGCATCGCATAGTCGATGTCTCGGGCAAACGCTTCATCAACGGCGTTCAAATAGACATGATGGCCGTCCGTAGTTAGCTGCACACGATTCGCGAGACGACTCGCGAGGTCGCGCATGAACGACGTTGCTGCTTCCGCTCCGCGAGTCCCTACGTGCCAGCAGGGAACGAGCTTGGTATCTGCGTCAATCGCGGTCCAGGTCCAGACATCTCCGTAACCAAATTGTCCTTGATGCTCTGCGGGAACGTTTTTCGCCTTGGCATAGACAAAGCTCCAAATCTCATCGCACTGAACGCGCTTGCAAGGGAGATCGCGCAGATGCTCCCGCTGATACTCCAAGCAAGCCGACGCCCGCATCGGCCACCAGTTTCAGCACTGCGTCCTTTGACGAGTCGGTCATACGGCAAGTGGCACGAACCGAATTCCCCTCGCAGAGACAGGAGAGAATCTGCGCGCGACGTCCGAGGGACAATCTGTTCATGTGCGTTATTATGCTTGCTCGGCTACGCATTGTCTCAAGTCTCCATGCAAGCATAAAGTTAAACCCGCGATGCTTGCGTTGCGCCTCTCAGTATTACACAATGCAAGTAACGCAGCACAAGGAGGATACTTGCATCGTGAAAGACCGAAATTTCGGGACGCGCTAAAGGTGGGATAGCGCGCGCGGTGGTGTTGTCACCAGAAGAGCGAAGCTTATCGCCGCAAAAGCTGCGACGGCCCGTTGGGGAGTGCGAGCATTCCGCAAGGGTAATTTCCAAGAAGAGTTCGGTGTTGACGTTGATTGCTATGTGCTTGATGACGAGCAGAAAACGGCCGTCATCAGTAAGAGAGGCATGGGGGAGGCGATCGGATTTAGCAGACGCGGCGATAGGTTGAGCGTATTTGTAAACAGCAAAACGATGGCTGATCACATCGGCCGCGAGTTACGCGAAAAAATCGAAAACCCCATTGTTTTTCAACGGTTTGGTGCGGCCGCAGGAAATGCGATTAGTGCCAAAGCCTTCGGATACGACGCGACCATTCTGATCGATCTTTGCAAGGCCATTTTGGCGGCCCGAGCAGACGGCAAATTAGCTGGCAGCCGGTACGACAAAATGGTTCGGCAAGCACAGATAGTTCTAACGGCTTCAGCGAAATCAGGCATCAAGGGATTGGTCTATGCGCTAACCGGATACAGCCCCTCTACAGAAGAGGTTATCGCAGCCTTCAAGCTCTATGTTCAGGAAGAGGCGAAAAAATACGAGCCGGAATTTCCGAGCGAGCTGTACGTACAGTGGCATCGCCTTTATAACGTTCCCGTGCCGGTTCGCGGGAAACCTTGGCATTTCAAATATCTTACCGTGCAACACATTTATCATCCGCTAGCGAAGAGCAACGGGAAAATCTACATGCTGCTCAAGGCACTAAAGGCCAGGGACGGAGACCGACAGAAAAAACTCTTTCAGTTTTTAAATGAAATCGGCGCGCGAGCATTGAGGATGCAGTTAGGTAGAGTTCTGGAAATGGCAGAGTCGTCGGCGGATCGCACAGAGTACGAGCGCAAAACGATTCAACGGTTCGGTGGACAACTAGAATTGGGATTAGTGATGCCTAACGCTTCTTCCACCTCTTCGCTGCCGCTTTCCGAGCAATCTCAATCCGACGGCTCTTAGAAAGCGCGGCCGCTCGCGCCTTTCCGCCTTTCGCCGCGCCGAGCACCGATAGCGCTTGCGCGTGCGGATTCTTGCCCTCCGCGGGCTTCAGAACTTCACCCACGGACTCCTCTACGACGCGAAGGGCGTTCTGTATGGGATCGGCGCGCTTACCGCCTCTGCTTGCTCGGGTAGGCATAAGGGGAGTATGACAGGCGTGTAGAGGAGGAGTCAACAATGGCAAGTTGCCCCGGAAAGAAAAAGTCAGGGCTCCAATGTCTCAGCACCGTCTACCGCTGTAAGAAATGCGGAAGTGTTGGCTGCGACCAAGGTCAAGCGGGCGATTGCTCAAATCAGGGGTTTCGGATCAGCACTTGTGTGAAGTGCGGAACTGGCGGTCAAAAGGAGCCAATCAGATAAATTCAAAACCGCCCACTACCGAGCTTCGGCTGCGATTGGTTCTGCGCGTGTGAGATATGATACCGGAAGACAATATGGAGGACGACGTTACTGGCGATGCTTAACACTGGCGATGCTTGAACTGGTCATCTTCGACGCGGACGGCGTGCTGTTCGATTCGGTCGAATCCAATACGGCGTACTACAACGCTATCTTTGCCGAAGTCGGCGAGCCGCCGCTCAGCCCCGACGAGGAGCGCGCCGGGATTTTCATGGCCGCGATGCAGATCTTCGCGCTGCGCGCGAGCGAGGACGAGGCCAAGCTCGCGCGGCTGCGCGAGGTCGCACGAACCATCGACTTCTCGCCATTCTTCAAGCTGCTGCGCCCACCGTTTGAGTTGCGGCCGTTCCTGCTCGAATTGAAGCGCAGTTACCGGGTGGCGCTCGCAACCAACCGCTCGGCCACGACCTATGGTTTGATCGACCACCTCGGACTCGGTGGCGTGTTCGACGCGGTGGCGAGCGCGCGCGATAAGGTCCTTCCGAAGCCCGCACCCGACATCGTACGGCTGTGCCTGGAACGCGCGGGTGTCGCTCCCGAGCGCGCCGTGTATGTCGGCGACAGCCAGATCGACCTCGAGGCGGCGAGCGGCGCGAAGGCGCACTTTCTCGGCGTCGGCGTGCGCGTCATATGTCCGTATCGCGTGGCGACGCTCGCGGAAGTGCCAGCCGCCCTGGAACGGATGTTCACCCGGCCAATATCCTAGATCGGGCGTGGCGGACGCGCCGCTTCGGCCTGCGGCGATTGGTCCATCAGCGATCGATAAAGGGTCCCGCCTATCATTGCGCCCCCGATGGGAGCGGCCCAGAACAGCCACAGTTGATCGATCGCCCATCCGCCCACGAACAGCGCTGGTCCAGTGCTGCGTGCCGGATTGACCGAGGTGTTGGTCACCGGGATGCTGATCAGATGGATCAAGGTCAGCACCAAACCGATCGGGATCGGCGCGAAGCCGGGTGGAACGCGCGGATCGGTCGCGCCCATAATCACGAACAGGAACATCAGAGTCATTACGACTTCGCACACGAGCGCCGAGGTGAGGCTGTAACCGCCGGGCGAGTGCGCGCCATAGCCATTGGCCGCGAAGCCGGCGGCGAGGCTGAAGCCGGGAGCGCCGCTGGCGATGACGTAGAGCACCGCGGCAGCGAAGATTCCGCCCAGCACCTGCGCGATCACGTAGGGCGCGAGTTCCTTACCGGGAAAGCGGCCGCCCGCCCATAGTCCGAAGCTCACCGCGGGATTGATGTGGCATCCGGAAATGTGCCCGATAGCGTAGGCCATCGTCAGCAGCGTGAACCCGAAGGCTAGCGCCACTCCGGCGAAGCCTATTCCGAGATGCGGAAAGCCTGCGGCCAGCACTGCGCTGCCGCATCCGCCCAGCACGAGCCAGAACGTCCCAATAAACTCCGCTCCAGTGCGCTGCGAGAGGCGCATAGCCATAGCGTGTTCTCCTAAGGTCCGAGTGGTGACAGCGTATTTGTTTCGCCAGATTATGTCTGCCGCGATTTTTTACTTATAGGTGAACACTATTCGGACTTAACCACGCCTAAAACCCGCACGGACTTGAAGTAACCCTTTAGCTGCTGGGAGTCTGCTTCGTGCCCGCGGTTATCGAAAGCTGTCCGGGAAACGCTCGACGGCGGGTCGAGATCACGCGCCGAGGCCGGCTCACAATCCCAGATCGGATCGCGAGCGGGTCAGCGTGTCGACGACCACGTACATGATCGCTCTTGCTGATTTGATGAAGTCGTTGATGCTTGCGACGCCCATCCCGCCGAGACCTTCCTTGTACTCAGCCGGACAACCGCGCGGCGGCCACGGATAGCCGATTCGTGCGCACGGGATGCCGAGACGGCGGATGAGTGCGCCGTCAGTTTGCCCGCCCATCTTCGGCGCGTCGCCATGCGGTCGCCCTTCCACTCGCTCCCATCCGCGATAGCTCGACTGCACGATCCAGTTCTGCGGGTCGGTTGCGCCGCCCGGACAGGCACCGAACATTTCCCAGTCGAACTCGATCTCCGGATGGCGCTCGTGAATCGAACGCATCGCTTCGGCAAACTGCGCCTTGACTTCGCCAGGCGTGGTGCGCGGATTGCATCGCACGTCGAGATAAATCTCCGTTGTGGCCGACGGAAATGCGGGCCTGTCAGGCCATCCTGCACGCAGCGCTGCGATATGGCCCTCCGGAAGCACCGTGCCGGAAGTGTTACGGGCGGTGTATCGCGGGAGCCAGGCCTCGATCTCCTCGATCACTCGAACTGCCGGGATGATCGAACTTCTGTAGCCGGGAGTGCCGCGCGTAATTCCCGAATAGCCCATCGTGCCGCGCACCGAGACCTTGAACCAGCACATCCCGGGTTCTTCGGCGAAGACTGCCCACCAGGGCTTCATGATCACCGCGAAATCCGGCGCCACTCCGCGCGTGAGCAGATGATACACGCCGTCGCTCATTCCGTAGTTGCGGCGATGCGGCAGACTGACGGGCATCCCACCGCCGGCGAAACCCACCTGCAGGTCGCCCTTTATTGGCACGCTCGCTTCGCGCAGTGCGACAGCAATTTCAGCCAGGCTCGCGACCATTCCCTTCGGATTGGCGGCGCCAAGGCCATAGACCAGATCGCCTTTCACGAAACCCTTCGGCAACATGTCGGCGCGCAAAGTCCGGCCGACCCACGGCAGGTCCTTTTCCGGATCGCCATCGATATGAGTGTCGATCGGAGCGTAGAGCAGGAGCGAGGCGCCGCCGCCGCTGCCCCGCAACTCGCCGATTGCGTTGCCCGTGTCCTCGCTGATCGCCTGGTAGCGGGAGTGCTCGCCCAGGTGCTCGCGCATGTAGCTGGCGATAAATTCGCTCGCCTGCCGCTCGGCGCCGGTGGGGCTGTGAATGTCTATAAGATTGAGCAGCAGCTTTTTCAGCCGCTCCGGATTGAGCCGCTCACAGGCTGTCGCGTACCACTGCTCCTGCTCGGCCGATAGCGGAACGTTGCGCGTCTTGTCGGCCATGCGAGTCACACGCGGTCGCCTATCGACGTCCGCTGCTGCCGTGACCGTTCATCTGATGCGAAGAAGCCTGCGCTTCCTGGATCCCGCGTTTCTAACGCGACGCCGTGCGCCACGCGGTCAATGCGTTATCGAGGCGGCACAGGCCCTCCTTGTTCCAGCCGTTGCCGGTCTCGTAAAAGCCCTGCATCGCCTCGCGCGCGAAGAAATCCTTGTCGTTTAAATCGCGTAGCGCGAGCGCCTCGAACGCGTTGTTGTAACGATACTCGGCGTCATTCAGATCCGCCTAGCTTTGGTTACTGGTGTGCGCTCTCGGCCATTGCGCTTTTCACCAGCGTTTCCAGCTCGCCGCTCGCGTGCAACTCGCGCACGATGTCGCATCCGCCGACGAACTTGCCGTTGATGAACACCTGCGGGATGGTCGGCCAGTTGCTGTAGGTCTTGACCGCATCACGCACTTCCTGGTCGGCGAGCACGTCGACCGTGGCGTAGGGCGCGCCCAGTTCTTCGAACACCTCGACCGTCGCGGCCGAGAATCCGCATTGCGGAAAGCTGCGATTGCCCTTCATGAAAATGACGATCTTGTCGTTATTGATCGCCATACGAATTCGCTCGATTGGATCGGCCATCTGAACTCCTACCTCCGGTTCTGATACTGACTCGGGGTCATCGCTTTGAGCGTCAGTGCGTGGATGCGCGCCTTCATTGCGTCGCCCAGCGCGCCGTAAATCGCCTGATGGCGTTCGACGAGGCCCTTGCCTTCGAAGGCTTCGGTGACCACCAGCGCTTCGAAATGATCGCCGCCGCCGGTGAAGTCGCGCACTTCGACCATCGCACCTGGCAGTCCGCGCTCTATCATTTCCTTGATCTCTTGGGCTTCCATCGACCTTTTATCCTAGCGTTCGGAGGCGGCCCCGTCGAGCGGCGGCGGCGCCGCTGGCACGAGCTCGTCGAAGTGCGAGTAATCGATCGAAAAAGTACCGTCGGGGAATTCGTGGAGGACGTCTGTGAAGCGCATGCCCCAGACTATCTCATCGGCGACCCACACGTAGCGCACGTGGACGTTTTGCAGAAACGACTCATCCATTCCGACCAACGAGGCGATGATCATGCTGCCTGAAGCTTTGAGCGATTCGGCAGTTTCGCCAAACAGTGGGCTGCTCGGGATAATCGGATGGACCACCGTCCAACTCAGCGAGAACAGCGAATTGCGGGCGCGCGAGAGCGTGAGATCGTAGAAACGGCGCAAGCTATCGCCCTCGCGGGTGATTTCCCAGCGCGACAGTACGACGTGTATCTGCGCTTCGACGATACGGTTCGAGCGCTGATTCACCGCCCGAAACATCAGCGACGGCACTCCGTCGCGCGGCGAGATCGCGACCAGACGGCTGAAGCGTACGCGCGCGGTCGGACGCGAGAAGCGTGCGAAGACCAGCCCGGTCACTACGGCGAGTGCCGTCAGCCCGCTTAGCGCCTCGATACTCACCATTATGTTCGACCCAAACGAGCGCGGCACCATCATGCCGTACCCGATCGTCGCCATCGTCTGCACACTGAAAAAGAAGGCGTCGGCGAACGAGCCCCGGCGGGCATTGGTCACGCCGCCGTCGATCATATAACCAAGCGCGAACACGCAATTGATCAATCCGAACACGCCCACAACTATGAGTAGGAGGGCCGGCCACGGGATCGTGGTCAGGAAAAAATAAAGATCGTTCAGCCGCGGGCGCGGTCCTCCCGAGGTGATCCGGCCGATGTCGTCGCGGGCCTTGCGGTCCAACTCGACCTTAGTCAAATCTTGTTTCATCACAGAATCCCGCCGGTCTCGATCCCCGCTCGTCGTCAGACCTGCTCGAGTACCGTCGCGATGCCCTGGCCGATCCCGATGCACATCGTTACCAGCCCCAGTTGCGCGCCGCGCCGGCGCATCTCGTGCGTCAGCGTCACAGTTAACCGCGCTCCCGAGCATCCCAGCGGATGCCCCAACGCGATCGCGCCTCCGTTAACGTTGAGGCGGTTCTCGTCGATCTTCAGATCGGTGTTGCAGGCCAGCACCTGTGCCGCGAACGCCTCGTTGATTTCGACCAGATCTATATCGCCCAGCTTTAGCTTCCCCCGATCGAGCGCCTTGTGCGTCGCAGGCACCGGCCCCCATCCCATTATCTCTGGCCTGACACCGGCGACCGCGGTGGCGCGAATCCTCGCCATAGGACTCAGGCCGAGCGCACGCGCCCGCTCGGCGCTCATCAGCAGGAGCGCGGCAGCGCCGTCGCAGATCTGCGAGGAGTTACCGGCGGTGACCTGACCGTCGGGCTTGAAGGAAGGTTTCAGCGTCGCGAGCCGCTCCATACTGGTGTCCGGACGCGGACCCTGATCCACGTCGACCAATCCACTCTCCAGGCGCACTGGCACGATCTCTTCCTTGAAGCGTTCGCGTGCCGCGATCGCCCGCTGATGCGAGCGCAGCGAGAACGCGTCGGCCTGCTCACGCGTGATTCCGTACATCGCGGCCAGCCGCTCCGCCGTCAGCCCCATCACAAACATGTCCTGGGGAAACAGATCGAGCAGCTTGGGGTTGGGCAGCAACCCGGAGCCCATCGGCACGTGGCTCATGTGCTCGACGCCGCCTGCGATCGCGACCTCGCCCGCACCCGTCATGATTTCGAAGGCGGCGAAGTTAACCGCCTGCAGGCCCGATCCGCATTGGCGGTCTACCGTAGTGCCCGCGACCTCGACCGGCAATCCCGCCAGCAGGCCGATCATGCGCCCGATATTAAGCCCCTGCTCGCCCGTTTGGTTGGCGCATCCCCATACCACGTCCTCAATTTCAGCCGGGTCAAGTTTGCGATTGCGCTCGAGCAGGCGGCGCACGCACATCACCGAGAGATCGTCGGCACGAACGTCCTTGTAATAGCCGTCCTTATTGGAGCGGCCGATCGGCGTGCGAACTCCATCAACGATTACCACTTCGTGCATGACTTGCGCCTCCGGGATTGAAAATCGGACATAGTTGACATCGGCCCAAGCGACGGTCCATGAGTCTAACATGCGTCGCGCCGTGCCCGGCAGAGGTCCCGCAGGTGAAGCCGGGGCATTGCCGCTGGCACAAACGGCGGGCGAGTAGAGAGGTGACCATGGCCGCTAGCGAGCGAGGCTCCAGTGCGATTTCGGCCAGCCGTCAGTACGCGCCCTACGTCGAGGCGGACTGGGGTTTCAAGAATACGTGGTACCCGGCTCTCTTCAGCGATGAGCTGAGCGAAAACGGCGTCAAGGGCGTCACGATGGCCGGCCATGACATCGCGCTCCGCCGCTCGCGCGGCAAGGTTTACGCGCTGCGCGATCGCTGCGCTCATCGCGGAGTCAAAATGTCGCTGCGCCCGATGTGCCTGACCGCCGACACCCTGAGCTGCTGGTATCACGGATTTACTTACGGCCTCGACGACGGGGTGTTGAAGACGATCGTCGCGTCGCCCGACGACCCGCTGATCGGCAAGGTGCGCGTCCGCACCTACCCGGTGGTCGAGCGCGCGGGAATAATCTTCGTCTTCGTCGGTGACGAGAATTTCGCGCCCCTACCGCCGCTGGAAGCCGACCTGCCGATCCGAATCACCGATGACGCCAACGCCGTCGCACACATCCTCGACGAGAACGTTTACGTCCGCGGCATCCATCGCACCGGCAATTCCAACTGGCGCCTGGCGGTCGAGAACGGTTTCGACCCCGGCCATCTGCTGATCCACTGGAACAATCAGATCGTCGCGGCGACCGACCGCAAGCTCGGGCTTGGAGTCGAGCCGATCGGCGAGGGGGCGATCAAGATCATCGACGAGCCCGACGGCCCCAAGGGCATAATGAACATGTACAACACGCGCGCATACAAGTTCATCATGGAAAACAAGGCGGTGAACATGCGCGCGCGCGGGAAAAATTCGTATTACGCGCGCACCTCGATGGTCCTGCCGGGCATCCTGCTGGTCGAGCATTGGCCGAGCCCCGGATGGGCGCAGTACGAATGGTACGTGCCGACCGACGACAAGCATCACGAATATTGGGAGATCCTGGTCGGCCGCTGCCGCAACGAAGATGAGCGGCGCGAGGCCGATTACCTGTACGATAATTTTTTCGAGCCGCTGGCGCTGCGCGACTTCAACGACAACGACTTGTTCGCGCGCGAGGCGATGCAGGATTTCTACGAACGGCGCGACGGATGGAACCGCGAGTCGCTGTGCGCTTTCGACGCCGCGACCATCACCTGGCGTAAGGTCGCCGCACGCTTCAACCGCGGCATCCAGGAACCGCCCGAATCGCAAGACGCGCCGCTCAACGAACGATAGCGCCTACACCCGAGCACCCCATTCCGCATCGATGCCCACCGAAACCACCTCCACATCGCCGCCCGCCGGTTCTAACGCTCAGCGCGTGATGCTGCGGTTCGAGGACGGCGTCGAAAAAGAGATCGAAGCCGGCGCGGACGAATTCGTGCTCGACGCGGCGCTCCGGCAGGGTGTGCCGCTGGTGTATCAGTGCCGCTCCGGAAGCTGCTCGACGTGCGTTGGGCAGATGGTGAGCGGGAATCTCGAGATGGTGCGCGACCGGGCGCTCTCGCTTATCGCGTCGGAAATCGCTGAGGGTAAGCGCCTGCTCTGCAGTTCGCACGCGCTCGCGCCAAGCGTAGTGCGACTGCATTACCCGGCCTCGCTGATTTATGGGGAGGAGCGCCGCAATTTCGAGGCGCGCGTGTCCAGTGTCGAATGGCCGGCACCCTCGGTCGCGAAGCTCGTGATCGCGCTCGAGCGCCGCGCCGGCTTTTCGTTCCACGCCGGCCAGTACGTACGACTCAAAGTGCCCGGCACCGCCGATCAGTGGCGCTCTTACTCGATGTGCTCGACGCAGCGCGACCTCCCAAAGATGGAATTCCTTGTGCGGATCATCCCGGGCGGCGCGATGTCGGAATATCTGCGCGTGGGGCGCGAGGGCGAGCGTCTTGAAGTCGAAGGGCCGCTCGGCGCATTCATCCTGCATCCGGGCAGAGGGCTGCGCGTCTTCGTCGCCGGCGGTACCGGGCTCGCGCCGATTCTCGCGATGATCGACGAGATACGGCGCGCGAGCGGCCCGAAGCCGAAGATGCTGCTGAGCTTCGGCTGCGCGAGCGACAAGACGTTTTTCTATCGCGACGAAATCGAATTGCGGCAGTGGTGGATTCCGCAGTTAAGCGTGCGGCTTTCGGCTGACCGGGTCGAGGACTCGGGTTCGGGGCTCGTCCAGGGAACGCCGGTCGATACGCTCGGCGCCGACGCGATAAACGATCCCGAAACGGCGGCCTACCTATGCGGTCCGCCACCGATGATTGAAGCGGCGCGTCGGCGCCTGGCGGAATTGGGCGTCGACCCCGAGCGCATCTACGCGGAGCGCTTCGTCGCCAGTTGAGCGGATCTGGCAAAACGCTGAGTCTCACGATTCAGCTACTCAAAACCATACTTGAAAGGTGTTCTTCGATTCTCAGTCTTCAACTTAGTGAAAGATTAGTAACCCTGCACTCAGCGCCAGGCGAGCCATTCCTAAAGCTCGACATTCGCGAGAGTCGGTGCGACATTAACCTCGAGCACGAATCCAAACGCTGGGAGAGGAAAAGATGACAGATTCACAGCCCACGCCGGCAGCAGATGCGGGGCCAGTCGAACAATTTGACGCTATCGTCATCGGCGCTGGAATCTCCGGTTTGTATCAACTGATTCGTCTGCGCAAACTCGGACTCACCGTGCGGGTTTACGAGACGGGCAGCGGGGTGGGCGGCACGTGGTACTGGAACCGCTACCCTGGAGCGCGTTTCGATTCTGAGAGTTACTCCTATGGATACTCATTTTCGGAAGAACTCCTGCAGGAGTGGGATTGGAAGGAGCACTTCTCCGGCCAGCCCGAGAACGAGCGCTATCTCAACTACGTGGCCGATAAATTCGACCTGCGCCGTGACATCCAGTTCAACGCCAACGTAGCCGCGGCCACCTACGATGAGAAGGAAAACCAGTGGGAGGTCCGGCTCGACGATGGCGCCCGTGCACGGGCGCGATTTCTAATCACGGCAGTCGGGATTCTTTCGGCCCACAACATACCGGGTTTTGCCGGGATCGAGAGTTTCAAGGGCGAGTCGTTTCACACCTCGCGATGGCCCAAAGAACGGGTCGAGCTCGCCGGCAAACGCGTCGGCGTCATCGGCACCGGCGCGACCGCAGTCCAGCTCATCACGGAAATCGCCAAAGAGGTAGGTCATCTAACGGTGTTCCAGCGCACCGCGAATTATTGCGCGCCCTTGCGCAATGGGCCGATCGATCCCGAAACTCAGGCCAAAATCAAAGCCAGCTATCCTGAAATTTTCAAAAGAACGCGCGAAACCTTTGCCGGCTTTATCCACGACTTCGATCCGCGGTCGGTCTTCGATGTGACTCCGGAAGAACGACAGGCGCGGTTCGAAGAGCTGTGGGCGCAACCAGGCTTTTCCAAATGGCTCGGCAATTTCAAAGACATCATGGGCAACAAGGCGGCCAACGAATTGTTCGCCGAGTTCGTCCGCAACAAGATTCGCGAACGGGTCAAGGATCCGGTCGTCGCGGAAAAGCTCGTTCCCAAGAACCATCCCTTCGGAACCAAGCGCGTTCCTTTGGAGAGCGGCTATTACGAGCAGTTCAATCGGCCCAACGTCTTGTTGGTCGATCTTCGCGAGTCGCCGATCGAGCGAATCACGCCCAAGGGCGTCAAGACCAAAGATGCCGAGTACGAATTGGACGTAATCATTTATGCGACCGGTTTCGACGCCGTGACCGGGACCTTGACCAGGATCGATATCCGCGGCGAAGGAGGGCTTTCACTCAAGGACAAGTGGGCCGATGGGCCGCGAACGTACCTTGGCATTCAGACCGTCGGCTTTCCGAATCTCTTTACCCTGGTCGGGCCGCATAATGGAGCCACCTTCTGCAACATGCCCAGGTGTATCGAGCAGAATGTCGAGTGGGTAACCGATTGCATCCGCTATCTGCGCGAGAAAGGCCTCAAGCGCATGGTGCCCAGCCCCGCGGCGGAACAGGCGTGGACCGAGCACGTCAATGAAATGGCCGAGGGCACACTCTTATCCGAGGCCGACTCGTGGTTCTTCGGCGCCAATATTCCAGGTAAGAAACGCACCGTCCTGATGTACCTCGGCGGCAGCCTGACCTACCGGAAGAAGGTCGATGAAGTGGCGGCCAAAGACTACGAGGGATTCGTGCTTGAATAGTTGATTTGAATTTCCGCGCGATCCTGCTATCTGACCCGCAGCGATAGTCGGCAAGACGAGTCGCCAAAAACGGCCACTGACGCGAGCCGCGCCCGGATGCGCAGCGAGCCGGCCATTCCCATGGAGGATTAAATCATGAGCTGGGATTTTGAAACCGAACCGGAGTTCCAGAAAGAACTCGATTGGATCGATAAATTCGTGCGCGAGGAAGTCGAGCCGCTCGATTACGTGCTGGAGTCGCCGTATGACGTTCGCGACGCCAACCGGAACAAGCTCGTTCGCCCGCTCCAAGCCGAGGTCCGCAAGCGCAAGCTATGGGCTTGCCATCTCGAGCCCGACCTCGGCGGCCAGGGCTATGGGCAGGTCAAGCTCGCGCTGATGAACGAAATCCTCGGCCGCTCGCGCTTCGCACCGACCGTTTTCGGCTGCCAGGCGCCGGATTCCGGCAACGGGGAGATTCTCGCCAAATACGGCACGCCCGAGCAGAAAAAGCGTTACCTCGAACCGCTGCTCGCCAACGAGATCGTCTCGTGCTTCTCGATGACCGAGCCGCAGGGCGGCGCCGATCCCAAGGTCTTCACCACACATGCCGAACTGCACGGCGATAATTGGGTGATCAACGGCGAGAAATGGTTCTCCTCCAATGCGCAGTACTCCTCATTCCTTGTCGCGATGGTGGTGACTGATCCTGACGCGCCGCCCTATAAGCGCCTTTCGACTTTCATCGTGCCGACCGACGCTCCAGGCGTGAATATCGTGCGCAGCGTCGGCGTCGGCCAGGAGGCTAACGGCACCCACGCCTACGTGCGCTATCAGGACGTCCACGTGCCAAAGGACCATCTGCTGGGACCGCGCGGCGGCGGGTTCGTGGTTGCGCAGACCCGCCTCGGCGGAGGACGGATTCACCACGCGATGCGCACTATCGGACAGGTCCGCAAATCCTTCGACCAGATGTGTGAGCGGGCGCTCTCGCGCACGACTCAGGGCTCGCTCTTGGCCGACAAGCAGATGGTGCAGGAAAAGATCGCGGATTCCTGGATCGACATCGAGCAGTTCCGCCTGCTGGTGCTGCGCACCGCGTGGCGCATCGACAAGTACAAGGACTATCTCAAGGTGCGCAAAGACATCGCCGCCGTGAAAGCCGCGATGCCCAAGGTGTTCCACGATGTCGTAGTGCGCGCGCTGCAGGTTCACGGCTCGCTCGGTGTAACGCCGGAGATGCCTTTCGCCGAGCAGGTGATGGAGAGTTTCGTGATGGGCCTGGCAGACGGGCCGACCGAGGTGCACAAGATAACGCTCGCGCGCCAGGTGCTGCGCGACTACAAGGGCACCACCGGTCTGTTTCCGACCAGCCATATTCCGGCGCTGCGCGAAGCCGCAATCCGCAAATTCGCCGACCGCATCGAACTCGAGGTGGCCGCGCAATGACGACCGCTTCTGTTCAGTACGATTTCACCGACAAGGTGGTGGTGATAACCGGCGGCAGCCGCGGTATCGGCCATTCGATGGCGCTCGGGTTCGCAGCGGCCGGCGCCAAGCTCGCGATCGCGAGCCGCAAGCTCGACACTTGCGAGCAGACCGTCAAGGAAATCCGTGCGCTTGGCGCCGACGCCTCGGCGCACGCGGTGCACGTCGGAAAATGGGAAGACTGCAACCGCCTCGTCGACGAAGTTTACGCGCGCTGGGGACGGGCGGACGTGCTGATCAATAACGCCGGCATCTCTCCGCTCGCGCCGTCATCGGCCGAGACCAGCGAGGAGCTGTTCGACAAGATTATCGGCGTGAATCTCAAAGGGCCGTTTCGGCTCTCGGCGCTCTTCGGATCGCGGATGGCGGCGGGCGAGGGTGGCGCGATCGTCAACATCTCCTCGACTGCGGCGATTCGGCCGGACCCGGAGACCGCGCCCTACGCCGCCGCCAAGGCCGGCTTGAATATTCTGACCGTGGCGTTTGCGAAGGAGTACGGCCCCAAGGTGCGCGTGAACTGCATCATGTGCGGCCCGTTTCATACCGACATCAGCAAGGGATGGTCGCGCACTGCGGATTTCGCGAAGCGCGCGAAGGAGAGTTTTCCGCTGCAGCGCGCCGGAGAGCCGGAGGAAGTGGTCGGTGCGGCGCTCTACTTCGCAAGTCCTGCCGCCAGCTACACCACCGGTGCGGTGCTGACGATCGACGGCGGCTCGGCGCATCTGATCGTGCGGACCACCTACGAGTAGATCGGTGCGAAAATAGTGGCGCCGGGCAGCGCACGTCCGGCGCCACTTGCGATCGCTTACGGCCGCTCAGTATTTCGCGATCACCTCGCGGCTGAATTCTTCGATCATCTCGCGGCCCTGCGGATAAATCACCTGGATCGCGACCTGGCGAAGTCCCGCCGCCTCCATCGCCCGCAGGCGGGCGATTATCTCCTCGGCCGTTCCCGTCAGGGTGCTGGCGCGGATTATCTGGTCGTCGAGATATTTTTCCTCGCCCGGCTTAAGATAGATGAGATGGCCCTCGTGAACTTCGAGGTAGCGGCGATCCGCGGGTGTCTTCATCTTCGCCACATACTCGTCGCGATACCGCTCCCATTGCTTTTGAAACGGCGAAGCTGACGATGCGGTGATCGCGGACGCCTCCCACATCGCATGGAGCAACACCACGGCAAACGGTCCGACCCGCTTAATCGCACGCGGCGACGCCGCCGACTCGCCGGGCTTGAGCACGCAGGCCGAGGTCAGCAGCATCGCGGGAAAATTGCCAAGCTTACGCCCGGCGCGCGCGGCGCCCGCCTCGATATGCTTGAAGTCGGCGCGAATATGATCGGGATCGGAGAGGGCGGTGATCCATCCGTCGCCGATCTCACCCGTGAGTTCGAGCGCCTTGGGCCCGTTGGCAGCGACGTGTATCGGAATGGGATCTTTCAGATTGATATAGCCGTGGTTGGGATGCAAAAAGCGGATCGCGCGTTCGCGCTTGCCCTCGCGGTACATCACTTCCTCGCCGCGCAGCAATTTGCGGCACATCTGGATGTACTCGCGCATCCGCTCGAGTTTCACCGGCGGCAGGCCCATCGTATTGCGCCCAGTAAAGCCGGTGCCGACACCCAGCATCGCGCGGCCCGGCGCCAGCAGGTTGATGGTCGCGATCGAGTGCGCGGTGACAGGCTCGATGCGGTTGGATGGAATCGCCACGCCGGTGCCGAGCTTGATGCGTTTGGTATGCTCGGCGGCCATCGCCAGGCACACGTAAACGTCGCTGTAGATCATCTGCGAATCGTAAAACCAGGCATGAGTAAAGCCTTGATCCTCAGCGATTACCAAATCCTTCCAGGCATCCGGACGGGCCGGATATGCGATTGCGAATTCCATCGCTCTGCTCTCCTTGCGGTCGCGATCGTCGCGCACCGCCGCACGAAAGTTGGCCGCCCGATACCAGCGTGCCGCGCCGCCATTTGTCAAGCGAAACTCAACGAGCGAATCGCGTGGCCGAACCGGGGACTCAGCGGTTGATCGCCTCAACGACGGAAGCGTTCGACGTCGTGGTGTTGGGCGCCGGCGCGGCCGGGATGATGTGCGCGATAGGCGCGGGGCGGCGCGGGCGGCGCGTGCTCCTGCTCGAACACGGCGCGCAGCCGGGCGCCAAAATTCTGATCTCCGGCGGCGGACGCTGCAATTTTACCAACCTCGAAGTTACCCCCGAGCGCTTTCTCTCGGCCAATCCCCACTTTTGCAAGTCAGCGCTCAGCCGGTACACCGCACGCGACTTTATCGCGATGGTCGAGCGCCATCGCATCCGCTACCACGAGAAAACCCTCGGCCAGCTCTTCTGCGACGGCTCGGCGCGGGAGATCCTCGCGATGCTGCTAAAGGAGTGTGCGGCTTCCGCGGTCGATCTGCGCACGAGCCATCGAATCACCGCGGTTACCCGCGCCGACCGTTTCCACGTCGAGACCGATCGCGGCAGCTTCACCACGCCGGCGCTGGTGATCGCGACCGGCGGCCTTTCGATTCCGAAGATGGGCGCGAGCGGCTTCGCCTACGACCTCGCGCGCCGTTTCGGGCTCGGAGTGATCGAGCCGCGGCCTGGGCTGGTGGGCCTCAAATTCGCAGGCGACATGCTCGCGCTGTGCCAGTCACTAAGCGGCGTGTCGGTCGAGGCGATCGTCTCATGCGGCCGGCAGACCTTTCGCGAAAATATTCTGTTCACGCATCGCGGTCTCTCGGGTCCTGCGGTTCTCCAGGTCTCGTCGTACTGGCGCCCGGGCGACACACTCTCGATCGATCTCGCGCCAGGGCTTGAGGTTGAAAGCTTCCTGCGCGAACGCAAGCGCAGTCGTCCGAGGGCAGAATTGAAGAACGTTCTAGCCGAGATTCTGCCGGCGCGGCTCGCGCACGCGACGGCGGAGACGGTGACGGCTGACGGGACGATGGCGAATCTGCCGGACCGCAGCCTCGTCGCGATGGCCGCACGGCTCAAGCGATGGCAGGTCGCTCCGGCAGCGTCGGAGGGATGGCCGAAGGCGGAGGTGACGGTGGGCGGCGTTGATACGGCCGCGCTGTCTTCCAAGACAATGGAATCGCGCGAAGTGCGCGGCCTTTATGTCATTGGCGAGGCGGTAGACGTTACGGGATGGCTCGGCGGATACAATTTCCAATGGGCTTGGTCGAGCGGCTGGTGCGCAGGCGAGGCAGTCTAGTGTCTACAAACGTTTCCGGCCGACAACCGACGTTTGGAGGTTCTCTACGGCACAAATCAGCGGCATCGCATCATGCTTCACCTTCTGATGCCTTTCATGGGGGCGTAAGGTCTTCCTACACGTCCAGCGTGAAACCGCTCTGGCGTTTTCGTACGTCTTAAATCGACGTTTAAAATTCGCGTCCGACGTGTGGCTTAGAAAAAGCATCCAGCCATATGGGCAACAAAGTAGGCGAGCAGAAAGGTGCACAATTTACGTTCGTATTTGCTGGTGTTCCAGTTACATAAGTAACAAAGCTATGTGGAAAACCAATTTGATTCAGCATGCCTCAAGTGAAAAAGGGACTACCAAACGCAAGCGGCGCAGATAAATAGAGACGTTACCGAAGCGATCTTTGAATTCACCACGCTCGTCGAAGCTCTTCGGTGGCGGGCGCTTCGGCAGCCGAATCAGCGGGTCTACAGTTATCTGCTCGACGGAGAAATAGAAGGGGAACATCTGACCTGCGCAGCTTTGGACCGGCAAGCCCGCGCAATTGGTGCGTTGCTACAAAGCTATGGAGCGGGCGGAGAGCGCGCGCTGCTGCTTTATCCGACTGGGCTCGAGTTCATCGCCGCTTTTTTAGGATGCCTATATGCGGGGGTCGTGGCAGTTCCTGTGCCGCCGCCAAATATGGCTCAGCCACAGCGGACGCTCCCAAGGCTTCGCGCCATCACCAGGGACGCTCAGTCGTCGGTTGCGCTGACCACGACGTCGATCCTGTCAAAGATTGGAAGTTTGTTCGTCCAGACGCCCGAGCTACAGACGATACGCTGGCTGACCACGGACGACATCGCCAGTGGCCTGGCGCAGGAATGGCAGGACCCGGGCGCGACCGGCAACAGCCTCGCCTTGCTCCAATATACCTCCGGCTCGACCACGACACCGCGGGGCGTCATGGTCAGCCACGGAAATCTCATCCACAACTCGGAGCATATCAACCGGGCTTTCGAAGTCACGGCCGACACTGTATCGGTGACCTGGCTGCCGGCTTTCCACGACATGGGCCTCACCAACGGGATCATCCAGCCACTGCTCAGGGGACGGCAGTGTTTCCTGATGCCGCCGCAGTCCTTCCTTCAGCGTCCGGTGCGATGGCTGCAAGCTATTTCGCGATACGGAGCGGCGGTCAGTGGAGGTCCCAACTTCGCCTACGAACTGTGCGTGCGCCGGGTGACTCCAGAGCAGCGCGAATCTTTGGACCTCAGCAGTTGGTATGCGGCATACAATGGCGCCGAGCCGGTCCGTGCGGACACGCTCAACCGTTTCGCCGCGGCCTTTGCAGGCTGTGGTTTCCGTCCGCGTTTTTTTTATCCATGTTACGGGCTTGCCGAGGCGACCTTGATTGTTTCGGGCGGACTGCTGCGCGAGGAGCCGATCCTCTGCACGGCCGACGTGGCGGCGCTTGAACACAACCGCGTCGTGGAAACCGCCGACCTGCTGAGTAACGCGCGGACCCTTGTAGGTTGCGGCCGTGCGATGCTCGACAGCCGAATCGTCATTGTCGATCCGCACTCGTCGCTTCCTTGCCCGCCGGACGTAGTGGGTGAAATTTGGGTCTCCGGCCCGGCCATCGCGCACGGCTATTGGAATCGCCCGGAGGAAACCGAGCGCACGTTCCAGACCCACCTTGCAGACACAGGCGAAGGGCCGTTTCTGCGCACAGGCGATTTGGGATTTCTACGCGACGGCGAGTTGTTCGTTACTGGCCGCCTGAAGGACCTGATTATCATCGACGGCCGCAATGTCTATCCGCAGGATATCGAATTGACGGTGGAACAGAGCCATCCGGCGATGCGGCCTGGGTGTTGCGCGGCATTTTCGGTTGATTTTGACGAAGACCCGCTGGCAGAACGGCTAATCGTCGCAGCCGAGGTCGAGCGTCGATTCCAACCGGTCTCACATAATGGAGAACCGCCCGCTCATTCGAACGGGCGGCCGCCGTTGGATGTCGAGGCGGTGGTGCGGGCGATTCGCCGCACCGTGGCGGAGGCGCACGACGTTCGAGCGCACATGGTGGTGCTGCTCAGGGCTGGAAGCATTCCGCGGACTCCCAGTGGCAAGGTTCAGCGCCGTGTGTGCAAGGCCAGCTTTCTGAACGGCACGCTGGACAGGCTGTGAGGAGTAATCGATGGCCGGAAATTCCACTAACGGCGACCTACGCAGCTTTGCCGACCGCAACAAACGTGACCAACGCCGCAATTCGGAGTCTCCGCCCGCGGAAATCATCAGCGCCTGGATCGTCGCGCGGCTTTCGGAACTGCTCGCAATAGAGCCTCACGAAATAGACGTCCGCGAGCCGTTCGCCAGCTATGGCCTTGGATCGGCGGAGCTGGTCAGCCTCTCCGGCGAACTTGCGGAGTGGCTCGGACGGCAGCTCTCTCCTGATTTGGCCTATGAGTGCCCGACGATCGAGGTTCTCGCCCGGCATTTGGCGGAGCCACTGGCTCCATCGCCGTCTGGGATCAGGATTGGCCAAGTCGGCCAAGCTAGTCACGAAGCCATCGTGGGGAGCCACGAACCGCTCGCAATCACTGGCATCGGCTGTCGGTTTCCCGGCGTCAATGATCCGTTGGCCTTCTGGCGCTTGCTGCGCGACGGCGTCGACGCCATCACGGAAGTTCCGGCCGGGCGTTTCAGCGTCAATGATTTTTACGACCCGGACCCGCAGACTCCGGGCAAGATGAGCACGCGATGGGGCGGCTTCGTCGAGCAGGTCGACCGATTCGATCCGCATTTCTTTGGCATCTCGCCGCGAGAAGCTTCGCGGATGGACCCTCAGCAGCGCCTGTTGCTCGAAGTGGCATGGGAGGCACTGGAAGACGCGGGACAGGTGCGAGAACGCCTGGCCGGCACGCCGACCGGCGTGTTCATCGGCATCTCGAACAACGATTACGGCCGAATCCAGTTGAACGATCCTTATCGCATCGACGCTTATGCCGGCACTGGCAATGCCCTGAGCATCGCCGCCAACCGCCTCTCCTACCTGTTTGATTTTCGAGGGCCCAGTATCGCGGTCGATACCGCCTGTTCTTCGTCGCTGGTTGCGGTCCACCTGGCCTGCCGCAGCCTATGGGACGGCGAGTCCACTGTTGCGTTGGCTGGAGGCGTGAACCTGATCCTTGCCCCCATGGTTACGATCAATTTCAGCAAGGCAGGGGTGATGGCTCCGGATGGCCGCTGTAAGGCCTTCGATTCCCGCGCCAACGGCTACGTTCGCAGCGAGGGCGCGGGTCTCGTCGTGCTGAAGCCCCTCTCGAAGGCCCTGGCCGAAGGCGACTCGGTTTACGCGGTGATTCGCGGCAGCGCGGTGAATCAGGACGGACGGAGTAACGGCCTCATGGCGCCCAATCCGCTGGCCCAGGAGGCCGTTCTGCGAGAAGCCTACCGGCGAGCAGGGGTCTCGCCCGGCCGCGTTCAATACGTCGAGGCGCACGGCACGGGCACCTTCCTGGGCGATCCGATCGAAGCCAAGGCGCTCGGCACGGTGCTCGCCCTCGACCGCCCGCCCGGACGGCCTTGCGTCTTGGGCTCAGTCAAAACCAACATCGGACATCTAGAGGCCGCCGCCGGCATCGCCGGCCTGATCAAGGTTGCCCTGTCGCTTAAGCATCGCGAGATCCCGCCGAGCCTGCACTTTAATCAGCCCAATCCTCATATTCCGTTTGAAGCGATCCCACTTCGGGTGCAGACGAAGCGTGGTCCGTGGCCTGAGGAATCGGGTCCAGCCCTGGCCGGAGTGAGTTCCTTCGGATTTGGCGGGACCAACGCTCATGTGGTGTTGGAGGAAGCTCCGCGGTCCAATGTGGTAGTGCACAATGGAGACGGCGCGACGAGGAATTCGCCGTCGCGAATCCTCAATAGTAAATACGTAACCGACTCTGCAACCGACTCGGCATACTTGCTAACGCTGTCGGCGCGCAGCCCAGAGGCCCTTAAGGCCCTGGCACGGACATATCGGGACTTTCTAACTGCGCGGGAGTCTGCGGCGTCGCTGCGCGACATCTGTTACACGGCCAGCGTGCGCCGCAGTCATCATGACTATCGTCTCGCCGTGACGGGCAATTCGCGCGAGCATCTAAGCGCGGGACTCGAGGCTTTTATGCGGGGCGAGGCGCGCCCCGGCATGTCCTCCGGCCGCCTCGTTTCAAGTCACCGGCGAAAACTGGTCTTCGTGTTTCCCGGCCAGGGGTCCCAATGGCGCGGCATGGGACGGAAGCTTCTGGAGCGCGAGCCGGTATTCGGCGAAGTCGTGAAACGCTGCGACCGCGCGATGCGTCAGCATTGCGATTGGTCGCTGCTCGACCAACTCACTGTCACGGATGCGACGCAATCCCGCTTAAACGAAATTGACGTCGTGCAGCCGGCTCTGTTTGCGATCCAAATCGCGCTCGCAGCGCTCTGGCGTTCGTGGGGTGTCGAGCCTGAGGCCGTGGTAGGCCACAGCATGGGCGAGGTCGCGGCGGCTTGCGTCGCCGGCGCGTTGAGTCTCGAAGATGCGGCGCGGATCATCTGCCAGCGGAGCCGTCTCATCAGACCCACGGTCGGGCACGGAGCGATGGCAGCGGTGGAGCTTTCGCTCGAGGACGCCCAGCGCGCTTTGGAAGGGTACGAAGATCGCGTTTCCGTTGCCGCAAGCAACAGTCCCTCTGCCACCGTCCTGTCTGGAGATCCGGCAGCGCTCGAAACGATTCTGGATCGACTGCGCGGCCGCGACATCTTCTGCGCGATGGTCAAAGTCGATTTCGCCTCCCACAGCCCCCAGATGGAGCCACTGCGCGCCGATTTGTTGCGCGCCCTGGAAGGACTGGATCCACGGGCCGTGACGATTCCCATCTATTCGACCGTCACGGGAGCGCTCGCCGATGGGACGGAATTCAAGCCGCTCCATTGGGTTAAGAATCTGCGGGAGCCCGTGCTCTTTTCGACGGCGGTGCAGCGGCTACTGGAACACGGACATGACACCTTCCTGGAGGTCAGTCCTCATCCCATTCTCCTAAGCGCGGTCCAGCAAGGGATTAATCACTTCGGCCACCAGGGCGTCGTGCTCGCTTCGCTGCGGCGCGAGGAAGCCGAACAAGAGACAATGCTGGGAACTCTGGGGACGCTCTACACTCTCGGGTTTGCGGTCGATTGGGCGCGGCTCTACCCGCCTGCGAGCCGATGCGTGCGATTGCCATTGTATCCGTGGCAACGGGAGCGTTGCTGGATGGAGCCGTCGCCGACTCCTCAATTGGAACAAGCGGCGGAGCAGAACGCTCGGTCCGATGCGAGCAAGCATCCGCTGCTCGGCCGCTACTTCAAATCGGCCCTTCCTGCGGAAACTCATTTCTGGGAAGTAGTCCTGGACAAAAGGGCTCTGCACTATCTGGATGAGCATCGCCTCCAGGGAGTGGCGCTACTGCCTGCTTCACTCTATTTGGAAATCGCGCTCGCGGCGGGGAGCGAGGTCTTCGCGCATCAATCATTCATCCTGAAGGATGTCGAATTTCACAAAGCACTTTTCCTGCCCGAGTCCGCCAGCCGCACGATGCAGGTGATCCTCTCGCGCGCCACGGACGCGGCGGCCTCTATCGAGATCTTCAGTCGCCCGGCAGGCGTGGAACAATTCACAGGTGCGGAACAACCCAGCGGGTCGTGGACGCTGCATACGAGTGCCAAGGTATGTCCGAAGCGGGACGGCGACGGCCTCGCTCCGATATTGGGGCAAAAATTGACGACGGAGATCCAGGCTGGATCTACGGAGACTCTCTCGGGCCAGGACTACTACTCGAAACTGCGCGAAAATGGCGTCGACTATGGTGCTTTTTTTCAACGCATCTCACAGTTGTGGCGCTACAACGGAGATGTGTTGGGCAGAGTCCAGGTTCCCGAGACGCACGAACCCGAGTTCGAGGCTTATCGATTCCATCCGGCACTCCTGGACGCCTGCCTACAGACTATTGCGGCTGGGGTAGCTACTCGAGCGATAGAAAATGGCCGACAGGGTATTTATATCCCGACTCACATTGCCCAGGTCCGCGTCTTCGGTCCGCCGCGCTCGCATCTGTGGAGTCACGCCCATCTGCAAGAGCGCGCGTCCGATTCGATCGGCGGAGAGGCCCGGCTGCTCGATGATGCGGGGCAGGTGGTGGTCGAGATTGCGGGAATACGGTTTGATCGTCTGGGGGACGATAATCAACGCCCGGTCGAAGAGAATCTGGACGATTGGCTTTATGAACTGCAATGGCAGTGCCAGGAACGTTCGGAGACAGTGCGGCCGGCGGGACAAAAAGTCTCGGAAAGCAGTTCGCCATCTCGCCGAGGACGCTGGCTGATATTTGCCGACGAGCGTGGCATGGGCGAGGCCCTGGCGGCGGTGTTCGAGGCGCAGGGACAAGGGAGCATTCTGGTCGCTCGCGGGGAAAACTACGAGCATACGGACGATGCGCATTTGCTTATCCATCCCGAACGGCGGGAGGACCTCCGGCAACTTTTCGAGGCGGCACTGCCATCTGGCCATTCTCATTGCCGCGGGATTGTCCATCTATGGAGTCTCGACGCTCCTCCCGCGCCAGAGACCACCGCAGCCTCGCTTAAAGCAGCTCAAAAAGCCGGATGCGGCAGCGTTCTGCCGTTGGTTCAGGAACTGGCCGAGTTCCAGGGAAGTGAGCTCCCTCGTCTATGGCTGGTGACGCGGGGCGCTCAGGCTGTAGGGGAGGATCCCTCTGTCCTGGGCGTGGCGCAGGCTCCGCTTTGGGGGCTGGGTCGGGTCATTGCCCAGGAGCATCCGACGCTATGGGGAGGACTGATAGACCTGGAAAGTCTACCGGAAAGTCTAATAGACCTCGAACCCGGCGGCTCGCAGCGTGCGGCGCACGAGACTGCCGCTCATCAGTTGTATGAGGAAATCTCCAATTCAGGGATCTACGATTCCGAAATAGCCACTTCGGACAGAGAAGACCAGATTGCGTTTCGTCAAGGCCGGCGATACGTCGCTCGGCTGGTGCGCAGGCGTCAATCGGTTGCGCCGGAATCTTCACTGCTATGGCGCCATGACGGCAGCTATCTAATCACCGGAGGCCTGGGAGATCTCGGCCTCCTGGTTGCGCGCTGGATGGTGGAGCAGGGGGCTCGCCGCTTGATTCTGTTGGGACGCTCGAAGCTCCCTCCACGCGCGAGTTGGAGTTCGGTTGAGGCGGGAACCCGCCTGGCTCATCGAATTGCCGCCATTCGAGAACTGGAAGCGATGGGCGCGTGCGTGCATCTGGGCGCGGTAGACGTGGCGGATGAAGTTGCATTACGCACTTTCCTCGACGAGTTTCGTTCCGAAGGCTTTCCGCCGATTCGGGGCGTCGTACACGCGGCGGGAGTGCTGCACGACGGCCTGCTGTTGCAGCTTGACACCGCCGCACTCGATTCGGTTTTGCGGCCCAAGGTGATGGGTGGCTGGCTGCTGCATCGCCTGCTCGAAGACGCCCCGTTGGATTTTTTCGTACTGTTCTCCTCCGCGGGTTCTCTTTTTGGCCAGCCCGGTCAGGGTAACTACGCCGCTGCCAACGCCTTTCTTGACTCTCTGGCGCATCACCGACGAGCCCAGGGTCAGCCGGCCCTGACTATTAACTGGGGCGCGTGGGCGGATCTGGGGTTTGCGGACTCCATCGGGGGGAAACGCCTGGCGGCCCGCCTCGCGCTGCTGGGAATCAGGAGCATCGCAGCCCGGCAGGGCCTGGAGATCCTTCAGCGACTGCTGCGGCAAAACTCGACGCAGGTGGTCGCAGTGCCTGTCGACTGGCGGCAGTACCGCGAGTTCTATCCAACAGGAGCCAGATCGCCACTGCTCGCTCAACTTGCGGCCGAAATTCCGCTGCCTGCGGACGCTCAGGCACGAACGCACGCGCCAACTCGCGACGGCGTGTTGGCGGCGCTACCAGCAGCGCGCCACTGGCTATTGCAGTCGTACCTGAGTCAGCAAGTAGCTCGCGTGCTTGGGCTCTCCCCGGCCAGGCTGGACGTACATCAACCGCTCAGCAACCTGGGACTGGACTCTCTGATGGCGGTCGAGTTGAAGAATCGGATCGCGATAGACCTTGGCGTCAACGTGCCGATAGTGAAATTTCTGCAGGGTCCCAGCGTCGAGCAGGCGGCGACGCAAATACTCGATCAGCTGACGGCGGAGGTGGCCGAAGCGCCAGCAGCTCTCGCGGTTATGCAATCCGACGGGGAACGGCAAAACGGCCACGTCAACGAACACCTGTTGGAAAACCTCGATCGGCTTTCGGATGAGGAAGTGGATTCGTTGCTCACCGATATGTTGAGCAAAGAGGAAGGTCGTGAATGAGCGGCGCCTCCCGAATGGCCGACCTTTCGCGAGGCGAAAAACGAGCGCTGCTCGCGCGGCTGCTGCGAAAAAAAGCCGACCATTCTCAATCGGTTTACCCACTATCCTATAATCAACAGGGTATTTGGTTCCTGTACCAACTTGCCCCGGAGAGCACGGTCTATAATGTTACTTTCGCCGCGCGTATCTGCTCCGAACTGGATATTGACGCTTTGCGCGGCGCGTTCCAGACGCTCGTCGACCGCCACCCCTCCCTGCGCACCACTTTTTCCGTGAACGCCGGCATCCCAGTTCAACAAGTCCACGAAAATCCGAAAGTCCATTTCGAGCTAACTGACGCGGCATCTTGGACCGGTGACGAGCTGAATACCCGTCTGATCGCGGACGCCTATCGACCTTTCGACCTGGAACGAGGGCCGATACTAAGAGTGAGCCTGTTCGCTCGCTCGGCACAGGAGCACATCCTCTTGTTGGCCGTGCATCACATCGTGATCGATTTCTGGTCGCTGGCGATAATACTCAATGAGATAGGCGTACTATATCCGGCGCGAAAGGCCGGTCTGCCGGCGGTCCTGCCTCCGCTGAATGCGCAATATATCGACCACGTCAGATGGCAGGCCGAAATGCTGGCAGGCGCGGATGGCGAGGGCCTCTGGCGATACTGGCACAAACAATTGTCTGGTCATTTACCGGTGCTGAATCTTCCTACCGATCGGCCGCGGCCGCCGATTCAGACCTATCGCGGAGCCTCGCACGATTTCAATCTGAACGATGAACTGAGCGACCAACTCAAGACTGTCGCCAAGGCCAACGGAGCAACCCTCTACATGGTCCTTCTGGCAGCGTTCCAGGTGATGCTCCATTGTCTCAGCGGTCAGGACGATCTGCTGGTGGCTTCACCCGTGGTTGGCCGCAACCGCTTTGAGTTCGAAGCGATCGTAGGGCTGTTCACCAATCCCGTCATCCTGCGCGCGAAGCTTTCCGGCAATCCGACCTTTCGGAGATTTCTTGCCCAGGTGCGCCAAACGGTCTTCGCTGCCCTCGAACATCAGGACTATCCGACGCTTGCTCTGGTCCAGCGACTGCGGCCGCCCAGGGATCTGAGCCGTTCGCCACTCGCTCAGGTCATGTTCGTACTGGATAAGGCGCATCGGCTGACGGAGCACGGCACGCCGGCCCTCGCTGCCGGCGAGACCGGACTGCGTATGAATCCCGGGGGGTTGGTGCTGGAATCCTTTCCGCTCCAGCGCCGGGCAGCCACGCTCGACCTGGTGATGTTGGTGATCGAGACTCCAAGCTCGCTCGCCGTTTCCATACGGTACAACAGCGATCTCTTCAATCCGGCCACGATTACGCAGATGGCGGAGCACTTCGACTCGCTTCTTCGTGGTGTGGTCGCAGAGCCCGAGATCACTCTGAAGGCACTCAAGGAGATCATCGCAACGGCGGACAGGCAGCGACAGGACGCAAATCGAAAGCAGTGCAGACAGATTAACTCCGAGAAGCTGAATACCGTAAGGCGAAGGGCGTTTGGACTACCGCTACAGAGTCGTAACGGCGCTCTATGAGAAGTTCGGAATCGGAGCGGCAACACCGCATAACAGGAAAAGCCTCCGAGGGATTTCGACTTTCGCCTCAGCAAAACCATCTGTGGTCGCTAGAGCAGCTTGATCGCAATTCGCCGTATCGCGTTCAATGCTCGGTCCTGATCGAAGGCAATGTCGACATTGGCGCACTAAACGCCGTCTTACGCAAGATCTGGTCTCGACACGAAATCCTCCGGACTTCCTTTCATAGCGGTGGGAGCATAGGTAGTCCGATTCAAGTGATAATCGATGCCGCTGTGCTATCGATCGATAGCTACAACCTCGCCGGTTGGGATTCCGTGCGGCAGGAAGCGCGAATCGAGACACTCTGTCAGGAGGCCAACCGGGCGTCTTTCGACTTCGAGAACGGGAAACTTTCGCACGTTGTCCAGGTTACTTTGTCGGCATCCAGGCACATACTGCTTATTAACTCGTCTGCGCAATGCGCCGATACCAAATCGCTCGATAACCTAGTATCGGAAATCTGCCGTCGCCTACGCGACGCGTCAGAACTCCGAAAACGTCTACGGCGAACTAGCTCAGTACGCCGATCTCGCGGAATGGCAGAATCAGCTAATCGAGTCAGAGGATACGAAAGCCGGCAGAGACTACTGGCGCAAACAGGATGTGTCGCCCTTGCTGAACGTGAAACTTCCAGGTGAAAGACGACTGTCGCGGCATCTCGAATTCAAGCCACACTCGCTCGCCTTCACGATCCAATCCGAGACCTGGGCACAAGTCGAAACGATCGTCGGCAGCCATAATGCCTCGTCCGCCGTATTCCTGCTCACTTGCTGGCAGGCCCTGCTCTGGCGCTTTTGCGGAGGGCCGGAATTTGTTGTGGGAATGGCCTGCGATGGCCGCGCATATGACGGTCTCCAAAAAGCCGTAGGGCCGTTTGCAAAATACTTGCCGCTTCGTTGTCGCCTCGAAGGAAAGCTTCAGTTCGCCGAAGCCTTGAGGAGGGTCAACGTATCAGTGCGCGAGGCTCTCGAATGGCAGGAGTATTTCAGTTGGGAGCACGTCGCGGAAGCTAATTGCGGTCACAAGGCGGCGCCGTTTTGCGCCGCCGCTTTCGAGTTTCAGGAACGACCTGCGGACTATTGCGGCGCCGGCCTGACATTTTCAATCCGCAAACAACGGAGCTGCGCCGACAGATTCAAGTTGAAACTCTCCGTCGTGAAAAGAGAAGGCTCTCTGTTTGCCGAGCTTCACTACGACGCGAATCTATTTAGTACTCAGGATATCAATCGCGTTAACGAGCAGCTTCAGACGCTAATCGAAAGTGTCGTCGGCAATCCCGAGGCCTCCATCTGCGAGTTGGAGATTCTGAACGCCGCTCAGCGACGGCAACTGTTGGTCGATTTCAACGCCACCAGGAAGGTCTATCCCGAAGACAAACCGGTCCACCGGTTGTTCGAAGAACAAGTCGAGCGCACACCTGACAATGTAGCGATTGCGTTTGAGCGTCAACAATTGACCTATGCTCAGCTCAACGCTCGCGCCAATCAACTGGCCCGTCACCTGCAGCTCCTGGGCGTGGGACCGGACGTGCCGGTGGCCATCTGCGTGACGCGCTGTCCGGAGATGCTAGTCGGCGTGCTCGGGATTCTTAAGGCCGGAGGCGCGTACGTACCGTTGGACCCGGCGTATCCGAAAGAACGTCTGGCCTTCATGCTAAAGGATACCGGCGCGCCAGTGCTGCTCACCCAAGCGCGGTTTGCGGCGAGTATTCCCATGCATCGAGTGCGCGTGCTGTGCCTGGATTCCGGATGGGATGCAGTCGGTCTGGAAAGCGAAGAGAATCCAATAGCACGGATCACGGCCAAAAACCTTGCCTACGTGGTTTACACCTCGGGTTCGAGCGGACAGCCGAAAGGAGTGATGGTCGAGCACAGGAGCCTGGTCAACTATCTGTGCTGGGTAAATGAGAAATTGCCGACCGGTGCGCTTAAGCATCTGCCTCTCACGACTAAATTGACTTTTGATATGTGCCTGAAGCAACTGTTTCCGCCGCTCCTGCGCGGAGATGAAGTGTGGATGCTCCCGGAGGAGGTCACGGCTGAACCCGCAGCGCTGCTTTCTGCGCTTGGAGAGCGAACCGGAGCTGGGATCAACTGCGTGCCATCGCTATGGAAAGCGATGCTACACGCAATTCATCGCGACGACGGAATTAGCCCACGAGCAAATGTCGAATACGTATTGTTCGGCGGGGATCACGTCAGTCAGGCGCTGCTTGAGAGTTCCTTTGCCGAGTTGCCCGCACTCCGGATCTGGAATATCTACGGTCCTACCGAGGCCACCGCCAATGCGTCCGCCATCGCAATAGGGCCTGACGACGAAGTCACGATTGGCCGTCCCATACATAATACTCAGATCTACATTCTGGATTCTCGTTTGCAACCTGTCCCGATAGGCGTGCAGGGTGAGTTGCATATAGGTGGTGCTGGCGTGGCGCGCGGCTATCTCAACCAGCCGGAGTTGACGGCGGAAAAGTTCGTTGCACACCCCTTCACTGCCGAAATGGGTGCCCGGCTGTACAAAACTGGAGATCTGGCCCGCTATCTGCCCGATGGACGAATCGAATGTCTGGGCCGAACTGACTACCAGGTAAAGATTCGTGGGTACCGTATGGAACTGGGGGAAATCGAGGCTGCGCTTAATCTCCATCCTGAAGTGCGAGAAGCCGTCGTGGTGGCTCAGGAGGACGCGCTCGAAGAGAAACGGCTGGTTGCGTATCTGGTCACCGAATGCGAGCGTCGCCCGGCAGCAAACGATCTGCGTGTGTTTATGAGAGAGAAGCTGCCCGAATACATGATTCCCGCGGTCTTCGTGCCACTCGACGCGTTGCCGTTAATGCCTAACGGTAAGATAGACCGGCGGGCGTTGCCGGAGCCCAGCCGAACGTGGCCTGAGCTCGAACGCGCATACGTGGCGCCTCGGACTTCGGCTGAAGAGCTACTGGTCGGCATCTGGTCGCATGTTCTCGATGTCGAGCGGATAGGTATATACGACGACTTTTTTCAGTTAGGTGGACACTCCTTACTGGCGACTCAAGTCGTGTCCCGGATCCGCGACGCGTTTGGTGTAGAAATACCGCTGCGCGCGCTATTCGAAAAGCCAACCGTGGCCGGCTTGGCCGAAAACATCGACGTGGTCCGCCGAGCGGGCCCGAACCTGCGGCCCCCACCGATAGTGCCTGTAGCACGCGGCGGGGATTTGCCGCTCTCGTTCGCTCAACGTCGGCTGTGGTTTATCGATCAGCTGATGCCGGAGGACGCCGCCTATAACATTCCCGCCGCCGTGCGCCTCAAAGGTCCGCTCAATGTGGTGGCGCTGGAGCGAAGCCTCAACGAGATAGTGAAGCGCCATGAAGCCTTGCGGACGACCTTTGCGGTAGTGGATGGCGCGCCGGTGCAGATTATTGCTCCCAGCCTTACCGTAGCGCCATCGTTGGTGGACCTGGGGAAGCTGTCCGAGAACGAACGGGAGCTGGAAGTTCGGCGGCTGGCCGCCGAAGAGGCCGGCCGGCCGTTCGATTTGGTTCGGGGGCCGCTCTTGCGACTCACCCTGCTGCGACTCGGCGAAGAGGAGCACGTAGGACTCCTCGTAATGCATCATATTGTCTTCGACGGCTGGTCCACCGGAATACTCATTCGTGAGATGGCGGTGCTATACGAGGCTTTCTCCTCGGGAAGGTCCTCGCCGCTTGCCCCGCTGCCGATCCAATACGCAGACTTTGCGCATTGGCAGCGACAGTGGTTGCAAGGCGAGATCCTGGAAACTCAGCTTGCCTATTGGAGGCGGCAACTGGCCGGTGCGAGCCCTTTGCTCGAGCTTCCGACGGACCATCCAAGGCCGCCGATTCAGACCTTCAGAGGTGCGCATCAGTCGCTGGTGTTGTCCAAAGGCGTGAGCGAAGGACTAAAGGCGCTGAGCCGGCAAGAAGGGGTTACGCTGTTTATGACTTTGCTGGCAGCGTTCGAGGTTTTGTTGCATCGGCATACCGGTCAGGACGACGTCATCGTAGGAACGCCGGTCGCCAACCGTAACTGGCTGGAAATAGAGGGACTGATAGGATTCTTCGCCAACACGCTGGTTCTGCGCACCGACCTTTCAGGCAATCCCGAATTTCGTCGACTGTTGCGACGCACGCGAGAGGTGTGCCTCGGCGCGTACGCGCATCAGGACCTGCCTTTCGAGCGACTGGTGGAGGAGTTGCACCTGCATCGGGACTTGAGCCGCAACCCGCTTTTTCAGGTGATGTTCGTGCTGCGCAATGATTCGGCGCAGCCGGTAGAGCTCCCGGGGATGACACTTAGCCCGGTCGAGATAGACAGCGGAACCGCGCATTTCGATCTGATCTTGCACATGACGGATACCGCGCCGGAGCTGACCGGAACATTGGTGTACAACACCGACCTGTTCGAAGCCGCGACGATTAGCCGTATGCTCGCCCATCTCCAGCTTCTGTTAGAGGCGGTGGTAGCCGACCCCGACCAGCGGCTCTCGAAGTTGCGGCTTTTACGCGAAGTCGAGCGGCACCAGTTGTTGGTCGAGTGGAACAAGAGCAAGACCCCAGCGCTTCCGTATGAGACCGGCGCGCTTCCATTTATGTGCCTCCAACAACTGTTCGAGGCGCAGGTTGCGAAAACCCCTGACGCGATCGCAGTGGAGTGTGAAGACAAGGAGCTGACATATGCAGAACTGAACCGCCATGCAAATCAGTTGGCTCATCACCTGCGAACTCTGGGAGTGGGTCCGGAAGTATCGGTCGGAATGCACTTGGAGCACTCACTGGAGACGATCGTCGGGTTGGCCGGCATTCTCAAGTCAGGCGGAGTCTACGTGCCGCTTGACCCGGCTTATCCGAAAAATCGCCTGGCACACATGATTGTAGACAGCCTGATGCCAGTGCTGTTGACTCAGGAGCGCTTGGTGCCGGGACTGCCAGAACATGTGGCCACGATAGTTTGTCTGGATCCAGGCTGGCAAAACAACGTAAAAGGAGACGCGACAAATCCGACCAGTGTCACCACGCATGAAAACCTGGCTTACGTCATTTACACTTCCGGCTCCACGGGTCAGCCGAAGGGCGTTGGGGTTTCACACGGCTCGATAGCCAGTCATTGCCGCGATATTAAAAGATACTACGAACTGGAATCCAGCGACAGAATACTCCAGTTTGCTTCATTGAGCTTCGACTTATCACTCGAGGAAATCCTGCCCGCACTCATCACTGGGGCCAGACTGGTTCTAACGGGAACAGACGTATGGCCCCCGACGGAATTGCATAAAGCTATTTCAGAATCAGGGATCACCGTACTCAATCTTCCGACGGCCTATTGGCAGGAACTAGCGCGAGAGTGGGCGGACACGCCGGACCGGGTTTCGACCTGCCGGCCCAGGCTGTTCGTCGTCGGAGGCGACGTGATGTCGCCCGAAGCTCTCGAACGCTGGCGGAAAACTCCGATGCGCGAGGTCCGCTTAATTAATGCGTACGGCCCGACAGAGACAACCATAACGGCGGCCGCCTTCGAAAGTTCGGCCCAGGCTGCCGCGAGCGGACGTTTTCAGAGAATTCCTATCGGTCGTCCGCTCGCGAATAGAGAAACCTACATTCTGGATAAGTATTGCAATCCTGTTCCGATCGGAGTCGCCGGTGAACTGCACATTGGCGGTGCCGGTCTCGCGCGGGGTTACCTGAACCAGCCCGATTTGACGGCCGCGAAGTTCATTCCGCACCTCTATAGTAGCGAGCCCGGCGCTCGGCTATACAAGACCGGTGATAGGGCCTGCTATCGGACGGATGGAAACATCGATTTCCTGGGTCGTCTTGACTATCAAGTCAAAATTCGCGGCTTCCGGGTAGAGCCGGAAGAAATCGAACGGGTACTCTGCCAGCATCCGGCGGTACGGGAGGCCGTTGTCCTGGCTAGGAAGGAAGCGCTTGAAGAGAAACGGCTGATTGCCTACATCGTTGTTCGGCAAGATTTCTCTTCCATCCGGGATTTCTCTTCCATAAATGATGAGTTGCGCGGCTTTGCGAAGGAGAAACTTCCCGAATACATGGTGCCCGCCGTCTTCGTAGTGCTCGAGGCCGTGCCCTTGATGTCCAATGGGAAGATAGATCGTGAGGCCCTGCCGGTGCCTGACCGCGCGCGTCCCGATTTGGAAAAAGTCCTCGTAGCGCCTCGGGATACCCTGGAAATTCAGCTTGTCCAGCTCTGGGAGGAGGTTTTGAATGTTCAGCCTGTTGGAGTGACTGATAATTTTTTCGAGCTCGGCGGTCATTCTCTGGCAGCGGTCCGCTTGTTCGCGCTAATCGAGCGAAGGCTCGGCATAAGGCTGCCACTGTCTAGCGTGTTTCAAGGAGCAACAGTCGAGCACTTAGCCGATATAGTACGCAATCAGCCAAAGCACCGGTCTCAATCATCGCTGGTGGCTATTCAACCTCGCGGTAGCAAGCAACCTCTTTTCCTGGTTCATCCAGCGGGCGGACATGTGTTTCCGTACGTTCATCTGGCGCGGTCTCTCGGGCTCGACCAACCATGCTATGGGCTACAAGCGAGAGGGCTTGAGGAAGGACAGAGCGCGCACACGCGTATCGAAGAGATGGCTACTTACTATATCGATGCGTTGCAGACTGTGCAGGCTGAGGGTCCTTACTTTCTGGGCGGATGGTCTATGGGGGGCGTCGTAGCGTTCGAAATGGCACAGCAGCTACACGAGCAAGGAAAGGAGGTATCTCTGCTGGCGTTACTAGACGGAAGGGTTCCAAATCCTGACGAGAACTTCAACAACGAAGATTTCGAGACTACGTTGCTCGCCGATTTTGTACGCTATTTCGGACTTTCGCCGGATCCTGAGGAGTCTCTTGCGCTCCTCCCAAAGGAGGAGCTGTTGACTCGTGTGCTATAGCACGCGAAGAGCACCGGTCTCGTGCCCGCGGATGTCGAAGCTGCTCAAGCGCGCCCCTTCGTCGAACTGTGCAGGGCCGACTTCAGGGCCACACGGAACTACGTACTACGTCGCTATCCGGGTAGAATTACGCTTTTCAAGGCCCATGACGAGCTTGGCAACACGTCTCTGGATCCGTCCTTAGGCTGGAGAAAATGGGCGACCGAAGGCGTGGAAGTTCATATCGTTCCGGGTAATCACGCAACTATGGTCTATCCGCCCCACGTCGAAGCACTAGGGAACCTCTGCACAGGTTGATCGATTCAGGTACAAAGGAATCGGTGGAACTGCGGATGCGGAGGTGAGGTGATGGTTAATCAGCGGACGTTCGCTTCGATGGCATGGCAGGCCAAGGGCAAGGTGACGCGGCGCGAACGGTTTCTGGCCGAGATGGATGCGGTGATTCCGTGGACGCGGCTGCTTGGGTTGATCGCACCGCACTATCCGAAGGTGGGCAATGGACGACAGCCGCTGGGAATGGAGAAAATGCTGCGGATTTACTTCCTGCAGCAGTGGTTCAATCTGTCGGACCCGCAGGCGGAAGATGCGATTTACGATAGCGAATCGATGCGGCGTTTCGCGCGGGTGGAGTTGGGCGACGAGGTGGTGCCGGATGAGAGCACGATTCTGCGCTTTCGCCACTTGCTGGAGCGCCATGGGTTGACCCAAGGGATCTTCGATTCGATCACTGGCCTGCTGGAAGAACGGCGGCTGTTGCTGCGCTCGGGCACCATCGTGGACGCAACCATCATCGCGGCGCCGAGTTCGACCAAGAACGCGAGTGCGACTCGCGACCCGGAGATGAAGCAGACCCGCAAGGGCAAGAATTGGCACTTCGGAATGAAGCTGCACATCGGAGCGGATAAGCGCGGTATCGTGCATACAGTGAGAGCGACCAACGCCGCAGTCGCCGACATTACTCAGTTGCCGGACCTGCTGCACGGAGAGGAGCGGGAAGTCTTCGGCGATCAGGCGTACTGGAAAGAAGACGATCGAGCGTTTCTCGAGAGTTGGGGAGTGCGCTATCGGATCAATCGGCGACCCAGTCGCAGGCCGCTCAGCAAACGCTGGCGGCTGATCAATCGGGCGCGTTCGCGGACCCGCGCGCGCGGCGAACACGCCTTTCGGATAGTCAAGCAACTGTGGGGGTTCGCCAAAGTGAGATATCGCGGTCTGGCCAAGAACCTGGCGCGAGCGCAGACGATGTTTGCCCTGGCCAATCTCTACCAGTTTCGGCGTGAGTTGCTCCCGACCGAATTGAGGTGCGGGCTGTGATCCCAATCGAGCGAACCGCAAGCCACCGCGGCCGCTTGCTACAGACCAACGACCGCGCTCGCGGTTGTCACTCCACCTAATCGTCGTCACTTTAATGCCAAGCAGTCGTCGCATAGCGACCTGTGCAGAGATTCCCTAGCCGAAATCATGCGAACTTGCCTGAGCCGAGGGCAATCCAGGGTGCAATGGGCAGCCAATCACGGGGAACTCAATGACCATTTGACGAAGGTGGCTCAATGAATACGAACGACAGGCAGGACGACGAAGTTTACAAAGTCGTCGTGAATCATGAAGAGCAATACTCGATCTGGCCTGCCGAGAAGGCAAACCCTTTGGGCTGGACAGATGCCGGCAAGAGCGGTTCCAAAACGGAATGCCTCGCCTTTATCAAGGAGGTGTGGACAGATATGAGGCCGCTGACTCTAAGAAGGAAGATGGAGCGCGCGGACAGCTAGATGAGATTGGCGGAAAGAACCTTGGACGTGATCGAAAACTCGATCTTGCTCACGCTCACCTGACACACGTGAGCCAATTTGGGACCCCGGCCGCGTTCGACGCCTGGATTTTCTGCCGCAAGCCTCGCCCGCAGGCCCGCCTCCGTCTGTTCTGTTTCCCTTATGCGGGCGCAGGCGCGTCGGTCTTTCGCACTTGGTCCGACAGTTTGCCCGCGCACGTTGAGGTCTGCGCGGTGCAACTGCCGGGACGAGGACCTCGGCTGATGGAACGTGCCTTTACTCAGCTCTCTCAACTCATCCAAGCCGTAAGCCAGGCGCTATTTCCACTTCTAAACATTCCTTTCGCGCTGTTCGGCCACAGCTTGGGAGCATTGATCAGCTTCGAGCTCGCGCGTGAGCTACGCCGGCAGTATGGAGTAAATCCCGTCAGCGTATTTGTTTCTTCTAGCCGCGCACTCCAGTTATCTCGTCCAAGTCTGGCTATTCACACTCTACCGTACAAGAAATTCATGGCGGAACTTCGCTGCCTCAATGGTACTCCTCCGGGGGTATTGGAGAACGACGAGCTCATGGAGATCATACTTCCCGTCCTGCGCGCGGATTTCGCGTTGTACGAGAACTACATCTACGAGCCGGATTTTCGCCTTGACTGTCCCATCTCCGCCTTTGGCGGCCTGAACGATCGCAGAGTGACCCGGTGCGATCTTGAAGGCTGGCAGGATCAGACGAGCGTCTTCTTTTCGTTGAAAATGTTTCCAGGCGACCACTTCTTTGTGAACACAACTGAGTCGCTTCTTCTTGCGGCGCTCGCGCATGAGCTGCGGTGACGTCGGCCAGATGAAAATAACTTCCGAAACCTCTTCAGCCGCCATATGCTCCTTTGCGCCGCACGCGCCAATTCCGCGGAATGACCAAGTGCATGTCTGGCAGGCCCTCCTGGATGAGACACCGTCGCAGGTAGATTGCTTCTTGCGAAACCTTGCGGCGGATGAAAGAGCGAGAGCGGACAGGTTTTATTTCGAGAGGGACCGCCAGTATTACATTGTTGCTCGCGGAACACTCAGGACCATCCTCAGTTACTATTTGAACAGGCCACCGCAATCATTGTCATTCCGCTACGGTGCTCATGGAAAGCCTGCGCTGGCCGCGGAGCCGGGCGAGGAAGCCATCCGCTTCAACGCATCGCACTCCCACGGAGTAGCCCTTTTTGCAATCAGTTCCGGTCGGGAGGTCGGCATCGACCTCGAGTATATGCGCGCCGATTCGGAAATAGAGCAGGTGGCCCGGCGATTTTTCTCGCGCCAAGAGATCTCGACGCTTTTTGCGCTCCCAGCAGACCTGCGGAGATGCGCATTCTTTCATTGTTGGACCCGCAAAGAAGCCTACATCAAAGCCAGAGGTGAAGGGCTTTCACTGGCACTGGATCAGTTCGATGTGTCGCTGATTCCTGGAGAAGCTGCGGCCTTGTTAGGCACGCGCCCGGATCCCGGCGAAGCGGCGCGTTGGTCGCTACGGGAATTGAGCGCCGTGATGCCCCGATACGCGGCAAGTCTTGCAGTGGAAGGACACGGCTGGTCGCTCACGGTTGGCGATTGGCTAAGCTCTCGCAAGGTGCCTTTTAGATTCCATGAAACAGTACACTTCAACGGTTAAGAGGCGACTCCGCCTTATCTATCGGCTACTCAGATAGCAGGGCTCCACCTTCGTCGGAGGTCCTGAGGTCACGACCGAACTCAATCAATCGCTTCTACGTCTCTGGAATACCACCGATCCTCATTACGGCACCGTTGATCACCACCTTTCAGAAACACGAGAGGCCGAAAGCTGCGACGCTCGCAGAGAGATTGGTTCCGGCAAAGCGATAGCGAGAGTAGCTGAGCTCCGAGATTGAGCAGCTATCACTCACCTTCTGATTCTAGTTTATCCGGGGCGGCTTCTAATTATCCAAGAGCTGTTTGATACCGCCTCCGGCATCGCTCTCCAGCCGGGCCGGTCAGTTACGACCGGCCCGACGATGAGGCTAAATGCCTTCCTTCAGCCGAAGTGTTCTAGCGCCCGAAGAAGAGGTTGATACCCGATGGGGGGGGCGGCGCTTCATAAGTAGGCTGAGGTGCGTAATAGTACGGCTCGGGTGCAGAGTAGTAGTTGGGCGCCGGAGCATAGTAGTAATCAGGCGCAGGCGCGACGTAGCCGTAATCATGACCTCTGTGGTGTACGTCGTGGCGCACCTCGCGATGCTCCTCGTGATGTTTATTATCACCATGGCCGCCCGCGCAAGCAGGTCCCAAAGCAACGCCACAGATAACAACGCTGAAACCAATAGCGGTCGCGAACTTCCGAATTCTGACTAGCGTAGACTTTTCCATGGGTGCTCTCCTGGTATGACGCCGGCATATGAAAGAGTGCTCATATCGTCGATCGGAAGACTCAATCACTTGCTCTCTTTGGCTGATGCGGTACGAACTTTAGTACGAAACATGGCATCGGCAATCTTCTTCTGGGAATCCGACATGCTGTCATACAGGGCCTGAAAAGCCGGTACAAACTTGGCCATGCCGGCTTCGTGTGCCTCGATGACCGCCTGATAGGATTTAACCGCATCGACAGCTGTCATATCCTTTGCGTCCCGAGCTCTTTGCTTTTGCAGGTCGTCCATCGCCTTCGCGTTATCGCGCATCACCTGGACCAACTTGTCCCATTGGCTCTGCTGAGCGGCCGTGATGTGAAGTCTGCTGTGCAACTCTCTGATACGGGCCTCGATGGGATCAGCCTTCTGGCCCGGGGCCGCCGGCTCCGTCGTTGCTGGCGATGTGGAAGCCTGCGCCAGAGTTTCCAGTCCGAGGCCGCGTTGGCCTGCGGTCGCCGGAGCAGCGAATTCGCCGGAGGCGAAGGCGAAGGGCCCAGCGAAAAAGATCGAACAGAGTAGGGTCGCCGCCGCGAGTGAGCGTGAGGCTGATTGCGTAAGCAAGGACATGTTTGCACCCCTAAATTGGTTGCGTATCGCCCAAGGAGCCAATCACTACAAGTCAGCTGCAAGTAAGAAGCTAAGACTTTCGGTCAGGCCACAAGATATGCACACACCGGAAGTCCCATGTTGCTGCCAATTCCATTTTGTCTCCTGCGGACCCGTTATGCAAGCTAAAAAATGGTCCTTGCTGCAGTCGGCTAGGCGATTGGCATTAGTCACTCAGAAATCCATCCGGCGAAAATCCACCCGCCGTTGGACTTCTTTAACAGCGCCCTCTTTAGACAGAGCTCCTCCGGGCGGCGGCGTGATCCTCGGGTTCCTCCCGCATATCGTCACTGCCTATCTCGCCGTCTCGCAACCGAATCATACGGCGAGCCCGTTCCATCACCTGAGGGTCGTGTGTGGAAAAAACGAAAGTCGTACCCGTAGTGCGGTTGAGGTGTTGCATCACATCAAGGAGGGCAATAGCAGTGGCGGAGTCCAGATTCGCCGTCGGCTCGTCGGCCAAAATTAGTGCGGGTTCGGTCACCATCGCCCGAGCCACAGCGACCCGCTGCTGCTGACCGCCAGACAACTCCGCCGGACGACGGTGTTCGAGTCCGGCGAGTCCAATTTCGGAAAACAGTTTTTGCACCTTCTTCTTGCGCGCGGCTGCGGGCATGCCCTGCAGCAGCAAGGTGAATTCGGCGTTTTCCAGGGCGGTCAGAACCGGCATCAGGTTGTAGGTCTGAAAAACGAAGCCGATGCGATGCAAGCGTAGGCCGGCTAATACGCCGGAAGACAGGAGTTGAAGGTTCTGACCGGCCACAAATACCTTTCCGGTGTCTGCGCGGTCGAGTCCGCCGATGATATTCAGCAAAGTGGTCTTGCCGGAGCCCGAAGGACCAGCCGCGGCCACGAATTCCCCCGCAGCTATCCGTAACGATACACCGCGCAGCGCCGGGACCTCGATTGGCCCGGTGCGGTAGGTCTTTCTCACGTCATTGAGTTCCACCGCCCACTCGACCACATCGCCCTCCAACCAACCCTCGACGAAAGTGCGTGCTTGCAGCTTTTCCTTTAGCTCCGGGCTCAAGTCGCTTGCGCGTCATTGTCGCAGCTCTAGAAAATGAATCCCCAATAACTCCTTGCCGTGGACTGGCAATTGGTATTGTTCAAATCGCAGTTCAAGCAATTCTCGCCCTCGGCGTCGCATACCGTATGCCTCGAAGGTCCATATGGTGTTCCGTCCTGCGCGTCGGTGCGGTGGCAATTTTGGTTATCGTCGCAGGCGAGGCAGTTACCGCCATTGTTGTCGCACAGAGTGTGAGTTGTCGATGCATACTGCCCGGAGGGGCCAGACCAAAAACATGCCTGTAGACTGAGCATCGCGAAGACGAGAAACGAACCGAGAACGAGTTGCTTGAATATGATCATCTTACTGCTTCCTCTGATTCATCATCCGCGCCTCGAACGTGTGGACAAAGTAGAGGCCGGTTCATTTCATATCGCGCGGTGCTTTGCAGCACCAGATCGTGTGCTAAAGCCGCTTTGGCTAAAGCACTTTCAACGCGTCTGGCAGGTCCGTGCGTGCTGCCTTGAGCGCAGGGTAAAATGAGAGAATCGTCGCCATCATGAACACAATACCCACCGACCAGCAGATGCGGGCGAGGCTCAGGCGCGAATAAAGAATAGGATCGAAAACCAGAGCGGGGTTAAGGCCGGGTTTGAAGACCAGGCGCAGGTCCAGCCCGGAGGTAGCGAAGTAATGTTGGACACTCAGTCCAAGCAGCAACCCCAGCGCTAGACTCATCGTCGTCAAAGCCAGCGACTCGCCGACGATCATTAGCGCGAGCTGCTGCGGCCGAAGCCCCAGAGCTTTGCAGACCCCGAATTCGTAACGGCGCTCCAGTACTCTCATTAAAATAGTGTTGAGTATTCCCAAACCTACCATCACCAATACTACCGCGTTCATGATGTAGTTAAAGGCATGGTCGAGTCGAAGTATCTGGGCCAGCATTGGCATGGACTCGCGCCAGGTGAGGACCTCGACCGAGGCGCCTAACTGCTTGCGCAAGGTTCTCGCCACCGTCGCCGAATCACCCTCCTGTCCAAGGACCAGAGCGACCTGGGTCACCTGATGGTCCGGCACTCCGAGCAAACTCTGGGCGAGTGGAAGCGGCAAATGGATGATGTTGGAATCGACCGCCTGAATGCCGGTCGCGAAGATCCCGCTCACCCGCAAAAGTGTGCTCTGCATCTCCCCTCCCACCGTGCCCTTGGCCTGAGCCCCAGGTTGTCGCAATGTTTGCGTCATAAGCACTACTTTGGAACCCAGCTTCACTTCGAGCTTGCCGGCCAATTCCGAGCCAATGACCACCCCGGAGTTCGATGCATCACTGAGATAAGTCCCACGGAGTATTCTCTGAGGAATGATGGATACGGTTTGTTCCTGCCGTGGTATGACTCCGATGATTCTCACCCCGGCCGCATTGGCAGCGGAACTGAGGAGACCGGTAGCCACCAGCCGGGGACTAAAGCCGCGCAGGAGAGGTGTCATGGCCGAGCTCCGCAACAACTCTTCGGCCGCAGAAACTGCCGAAGCAGGCAGCAACAGCTCTTGCGACCCAGTATCCTGGTACCCCTTCGCTTGAATGACTACATGGCCAGTACCCAATCGCACGCCATCGGCCACCATCTGTTCGTGGCCGCCGTCGAGTAGGCCGAGCGAGATCAGCAACAGGGCAAGACCCAAACCGAGGGCCAGTGCGGTCAACATGGTACCGCGGGGATTGCGCCAGAGATTGCGCCAGCTGATTTTCATCAGGAGGGGAAGGCTTCTCAATGGCTATACCTTACGGATCGCTTCCGTTGGCCGAAAGTGAGCGGCCCGCCACGCAGGATAAATAGCCGACACAAGAGCTGTGAGGGCCAGGCCCACGGCCGCTTGTCCATATGCAGGATAATCCTGTCGACCGAACCACAGATGGCCGACGACCACGCCGGCGAGAGAGACCACTTCGCCCGTGGCGCCACCCAGGTCCAGGCCGTGAGTCTGCAGATACCAAAGCAGCGGCGCGCCAATCGCAGCTCCCACGACCAGACTCGCCGCGGCCAAAGCCGCAGCCTCGGCCAGGATGAGACCAATCACCTGGACCGGCCGCATTCCGAGAGCCATCAACATGCCTAACTCACGAGTGCGCTCGAAAACCGCCATCAGCATGGTGTTCATGATGCCGATGACCGCCAGCAGGAAGAAGATGAAAAACAGAACGAAAGTTATGCTGCGATTGAATTGCACATAGTCCGCCAGCTCGGGAACCAATTCCGGCCAAGCCATGACCCGAACGGGTAGGGTGGTAGCCAGTTGCGCCTGCAGCGCCGCAGCCACTGTCGCAGCGCTGGTAATGTCACGAAGCTTGATGCCGACTTCATGAATTCTTCCGGGCTCCAGATTCAAGAGCTTTTGTAAAGAAGGAAGCGACATGAGCACCAGACTCCGATCCAGCGCATCCAAGCCGGTGTGGAAAACTCCCACGACGGAGTACTGGTCATTGCCCATCGAACCGTCCGCCGCCTGCGTCAACAGGACAATCTTCGATCCCAACTCGACTCCAATAGTGCTGGCTAGCTTGTCACCCACCACCACACTCATCGGCGTCCGCTCGGACAAGTATTTTCCTTTCACTATCTGGGTATCCAGAACAGTGACTTTCGGTTCCTGATCGGGAACGACCCCCAGGAGTTCCACCCCGTCAGAGCGATGGCCCGAATTTACCAGGCCATAGCCGTACACGCGGGGTGCCGCGGCATAGACTCGTGAATCGGAAGTGATGGCGGCTAGTAGCGCAGGCACGTCAGTACCTTTTCGCCCGCCGAAAGTCTTCTGAATGGAACGATTGGGGTAATACCCGGACGCGTGAATCTGGATCTGAGAGAGCACCAGGCGGGTGCCGTTCTCAATCATTTGCCATCTCAGACCAGCCATCAGACAAGCGACGAACATCAACATGGCGTAACCCAGCGCGATCGCGGCCATGGTGATGAAGGTGCGCCGCCGATTGCGCCAGAGATTGCGCCAGGCGAGCTGGAGAATCCGTATATTCATCGCGCAAGGTCAGGCAGGGAAAATATCTGTGCGCCGATTGGCACGTCGAAGCTGATGGTCTGGTACACGACCGTGGTCTGTTCACCTGGCTTGTCGGCTGCACGCATCATTAACCGAGTCGGAACCAGCCTCCCACCCATGAACTTGTAATCGGTAAAGGTCAATTCACGGACCAGTTTGCCATCCTCGTCATAGTAGCCCTGCCAAGCCGGCATATGGTTGGCTTGACGAATCTGCAGGACGATTTTGCCCCACACCACCGCGGCGTCCGGCCTGGGCGTCAGAGTATATTCATTAACGGCGACTGTGCGCCGCAATCCTTCATAAGAAGTCGTAACGGAGTAATCGCGGATCAGGAAACTCTCTTTCACCAGATCGTCGATGGTAAAGGCGCTGCCCATCCACGAGGTCATTGTCATCGCAGCGGGAAGCTTGACCGTGCGGTTGGTTTTGGGAAGATAGTACCAGATGTCGTGGCCGACCTTTAGAATCGAGGTGCCCGCCTGATCTTGAGGTGCGTCGATCCGAACCAGAACCCGCTCTCCAGACGACCAGAGTTTCAGCGCGAGGGTGCGCGGGCCGTTTTCATCGGAGATCTCCATCGTCAGCGTGGCGATGCTGGATCTGCTGCTAAACAGTCGAGCGACCTGGTCGACGAGCTTCTGTGCCCGTGAATCGGCCACGACAGGAGATGGGTCGGCGGCTGACGCAGGAAAGGCGCGGCCCGGACTGACTAACGCCATGGCGAGGCATATGGCAACATTTCCGATTTGCCGTCTCATAGCGGATCCTCAGGCCCGGCCGGCCGCAGGCTTGATTATAAGTTCGCGTTCGACTTCGAGGCCCTCGGAAATAAGTGGCTGAGCCATCACGAGTCCCATCGGTATTCGCACTAAAAGATTGAAAGTGGTAACGGCCAGGGAAAGCGCGAACAAGTCGCCCTTGGTGGCGAAGCCGGCAAAACCGACAGTGAAGACCAGTTGAGTAGTTCCTATTCCTCCCGGTGAAAAAGGCGAATTCCCGATCGCCACTATCAATGGTGTGAGCGCCAGAGCCTGGGCGAGCGGAAGGCGGATATGAAAACTTGCGAACTGCGCATACAGCGAGAAGCCTGCGCCGAGAAAAATCAGGCACCGAATAGAAAGCAGCTTTATGTAATGTGGCGGCCGTGCCATCTGAAAACTCGACAGAGACGGCCGCTCATAGACCCATCGCAGCCAATTGCGAGCGCTCAGGTGCGGTCCCCAAATTAGCCAGAACGTGGCGATGAACAACCCAGCCCCAAGCGCTGCAGCCGCGTAGCCGAGGGCGAAGCGAATCGGTGAGGTCGGCACGGCAGCGATCGCGAACAGCGACAATAGGGCGAGCAGAGTCACGTCCAGATAGTTCTGAAGCAACAAAGTGCCTATTCCGGTCATCCACGGAGCGTGTTTGCGGGTGTGTAGAAAGAGTACATAGGCGCCGCTTGCTACGTAGGAATTGATGATTTGAAGGAAATAAACTGAGGCCATCGTTGGAAGCAGCTGCCGCGAGCCGGTGGCTCCATGAAAATAGCTGAACAATCGGGAATACAGGATCGTCTCGCCGATAAACCAGCATAAAAAGCCGCCGAGACTCGCGCCGACAAAGAGCCACAACGAGGCGCGGCCCGCGGCGTCGGTCACCTGGCTCCAGGAGACGCCGCGCGCGGCGTACCACACGATCGCTGCGGCTATCGCGTAGATGACAAGGTTTTGAAGCGCCGTTTTGCGCAGCGGACTGTCACTCCATCGGTCCCGCGAAGCGACGGAGCCGGTGCGGCCGATCTGCCGATCCTGACCTGGTCCGACGGCCGGTGGCCGGACTCTTATTCTATGTTCACAAGATGTCCAGAGCCATTGCGCCCGTGGATGAATTGGTTATGTGGAGCACCAAGCGCATCGAACCTTAACCTTGAGATTAGCGGTAATCGGACAGCGTCAGGCAACTCGCTTTTCTGCGAGGGTCGGCCTCCGAAGATTAAGCCGCCTCAAAAAGACTGTTTGGGCCGGTTGCAGAGCTTTCTTGTTGAGAAACTTCCCTTGGACTTAAGTACTGAAGAGAAAAGGCGTTACGCGGCGGATTATGCCTAGAGGGGGACAGAGCAATTGTGCCCAGCGAAGCGATAGTAGGAACACGGATGGTGTTCCCTCGATAACATCAGTTTGCTAGTTCGTCGCACACGGCATAGTCTGACCATATGCCAAATGCGGTGCGACTTTGAATGAAACTCGACATCCTCCCGAGAGTGATCTGCACAGACTGACCCGGCTAAAAGCCCTCTCCTGGCTTTCTCCTTCAGAGATCGGAGTGCTGGCGGGCGCGCTGGTGTTCACCAACTTCAAACGTTCCCAAACAATCTTGCGCGAGGCGGCGCTCACTCCCGACGCGCACATCCTGCTACAGGGTATTGCGCGCGTGACCTGCCGTAACGCCCGCGGGGAGCGGGTGACGATGGCCCTGCTTGCGCCGGGTCCGATTCCCGAGTTCCCGTTGCTATCTTTCAGCCGATTCGATTTCGGTTGTGAGGCCTACAATGACTCCCGAGTCGGCACTGTTAGCTGGGACACTTTCAACGACATCACACGGCTCAGCGTCGGATCGACGTTCAAGAAATTTCATCGGAACGATTTGCAGCAGAGTTACGGGCTGCTGCTGCGCAGCTCGAGCTTTCTGAACCTCGGGCTTCGCGACCGCGTTACCAATACGCTGCTCGAGCTGGCTTCCGATTTCGGAATCAAGGAGTCGCGGGGCGCGCTGTTGAGAGTGTCTTTCAGCCATCAAGACATTGCCGACCTCGTCGGCGCGTCGCGGCCAAGGGTGACCGAGCATCTGGCTCAATTGGAGCGCGAGCACCTGCTTGTTCGTCAGGGCCGGCAAATGATTATCTGCGTCGATGAGATAGGAAGCGCAATCACCGCCCGGCCCTGGAAGAGCATCGACCCGGCGCCCTATCCATCCAGCAAACGACGATCCTTCGTGGCGGCGGACAAAGCAGCAATGGCACGCTGAACTTGCGGATCGGGACGTGCGAGGGACCCGCACGGCGCGCGCGAACGTCAGTCGTCGAGCCACGGACGGGAGGTGTTTGTACTTCGTATCCGGGTCACAGTGAGGTCTTTGGTGAATGAGATTTCCAGAAAAGCAGCCAACCAACCGGTCCGGTCTATGGGCCGGCGCATTCTTGTGGTCGAAGATAATGACGATGTCGCTCAGAGTTTGAGGCTGATCCTCACGCGCGACGGCCACATCGTCAGCATCGCCCAAGATGGACCGGTTGCGCTCGGGAGCCTCCGCACCTTCGAGCCGGATATCGTTCTTCTCGACATCGGCCTGCCAGGAATGGATGGTTTTGAGTTGGCGCGGCGAATCCGTAAGGAAGGCCTCCGGCCAGACCTGATAATCGTCGCGTTGAGCGGGTATGGAGAGGAAGAGCATCGTCGCCTGTCTCAAGAGGCGGGTTGCGACGAGTACCTAGTGAAACCGACTCACCCCGACGTTCTGCGAAACGTTCTCGGCCGCATTAGTCATTCGGTGAAGCGATACGCGCAGAGCTAGCGCGGTCGCTTTGAGCGATCATGCGATCGAACAGCGTGGGAAGGACCGATTCGAGTACCACACCGCATCCCGCAGCCTACGCTAAGGCTTACGAAGCAACAAACACCGCGCGGAACGTATCTTGGCAGTTGATTAACATCTATTGATTGGCAAGTCTGGGCGGGACGGTGGTGCTTGAAATCGATTCCCCCATGACCGCGCTGAAGCTACGTCCCAAGCACCAAGCGAGCAAGGGCTCCGGAGACTTGTCAAGCGACCCCGTGGAGAGTGCCGATTATGAAAATCAGCCCATTTGCAGGTAAACCCGCCGACCCCTCGATTCTTATCGACGTTCCGGCGCTGCTCGCCGCCTATTACACGGCGCGGCCGGATCCGTCCGTGCCCGCGCAGCGAGTGGCGTTCGGGACTTCGGGTCATCGCGGATGCTCGCTCGATAGTTCATTCAATGAAGCGCATATCTTAGCGATCACTCAGGCGATTTGTCTTTATCGCAAACACCAGGGTATCGACGGACCGCTCTACATTGGTTTCGATACGCACGCGCTCTCGGAGCCGGCGTTTAAAAGCGCATTGGAAGTGCTGGCGGCCAACCGCGTCGACGCGATGGTCGATGCGGACAATAGCTACACTCCGACTCCCGTAATCTCACATGCTATTCTTTGCTACAACCGCGAACGCAAGCGCGGGCTTGCGGACGGTATCGTCATCACTCCATCCCACAATCCGCCGCGATTCGGCGGCTTCAAATACAATCCTCCACATGGCGGCCCCGCCAACAATCAGGTGACCGGATGGATCCAGGAGCGGGCGAACGATCTAATTGCGGAGAAGCTGCGCGATGTCGTCAGGATGCCGTTTGAGCGGGCGCGCATCGCTTCGAACGTTCATCGGCACGAGTATCTGGACCGTTATCTGAGCGACCTCCCCGCCGTGGTAGATATGCAGGCAATCGGCGAGAGCAAAATTCATATCGGAGTCGATCCTTTGGGTGGCGCGAGCGTCGCCTACTGGGAGGCAATCGGCGAACGCTACCGGCTCAACCTCGAGGTCGTCAACCGCACGGTAGATCCGACGTTCCGGTTCATGACGGTCGATTGGGACGGTCAAATCCGAATGGATCCTTCGTCGGGGTACGCGATGGCGCGGATGGTCGGACTGAAAGACCGGTTCGACATTGCCTTCGCCTGCGACCCGGATGCCGATCGTCACGGAATCGTCAGCCACAGCGCGGGACTGCTCGATCCGAATCATTATCTGGCGGTCGCCATTTCATACCTGTTCGCGAATCGTCCGCAGTGGTCCGAGGCGGTTGCCGTCGGCAAGACCATCGTCAGCAGCGCGATCATCGATCGGGTGGCAGCCGGTCTGAATCGCCGGCTGATTGAAGTGCCGGTGGGATTCAAGTGGTTCGTCGAGAGTCTGCTCGACGGCACCGTCGGCTTTTGCGGTGAAGAGAGTTCAGGGGCGACATTTCTGCGCCGCGACGGGACGGTGTGGACGACGGACAAGGATGGGCTGATACCTAACCTGCTTGCCGCTGAGATTACCGCGCGCACCGGCAGCGACCCAGGTGAGCACTACCGCAAACTGGCGGCCGAGTTCGGCGACCCCCAGTACGAGCGTATTGACGCTCCCGCGACGGCGGAGCAAAAGGCGAGGCTGGAAAAGCTCTCTCCTGAAGCGGTAACAGCATCGGAGCTCGCGAGTGAGCCGATCACGAGTAAGCTGACCAGCGCTCCTGGCAACCACGCGCCGATCGGCGGCCTCAAGGTGACCACGGCCAGCGGCTGGTTCGCAGCGCGCCCGTCGGGAACCGAGAGCATCTACAAAATTTACGCGGAAAGTTTTAAAGACCGGGCGGATCTTCAGGTCATACTTCGCGAAGCGCAGGCGATTGTGAACAGGGCCCTTGAGATCAGCTCATAGAAATTACTGTAGCTATATAGTTGGCATGGTTATAGCTGTTAGGAGGCGGAGCTTGAGACGCATCAAGGCTGGTCGGGACTATTCCCGGCTGCGATGCGCTGCGCGCCTTCCTGGAAGCGAATTGATCGCTGTGCGAAGCGCGGGCGGATCTCTTGTACAACCATGCGAACTCAACGTACCCGCCCGAATCGATCCTTGCCTGCCGTCGTCCGTGCGATGATGCATCCGCAGATTTATCAGCATCGTCCGCACACAGAGCGGCTCAGGAGCTCCGGTCACGCCAGCCCCTGACTGGCCATTTCACAGCAACGGATGTTACTCACGAAATTCGCGATGCGCCCCTTTGTGAAAATCACAACGCAGGCGCGGCGTACAGCAGAGTTGCGAGAGATTTGGTGGAGCGGGCGGCCGGGATCGAACCGGCGACGTCCAGCTTGGGAAGCTGGCATTCTACCGCTGAATTACGCCCGCTCTGACCCGGATTCTTCCGTACTTCTCCTGACATTTCAATCGCGCTTCAAGCCTCCGGCGCCGCGAGGAATCGCAAATCGTACGTCTGTAGTTTACGACCGGTTCGATCGGATGGTGAAGAACTTACCGTCTGAGTCGGAAGCAAAGCGCCTGCCGCTGGCCCTTTTCATATGGCAAATGTTTTGCGTGAAATAAGCGACCATGTTGTAAGTTTAAAGCGGAACGTAAATTCAGAATCAACGAGGGCCAAAGGAGAGAGATGCCGCGAGATCACGGAAGCTTTCCCCATCGAGCCAAGTCCGCACTGCTGCTCATTGATGTAATTAATGACCTCGACTTTCCCGAAGCCGAAAAGCTGCTCGAACAAGCTATCCCGATGACGAAGAGCCTCCTCGAGCTGAAGCATCGGACGAAGAGGCATCGCATCCCTTCCATCTATGTCAACGACAACTTCGGTCAGTGGAAGTCCGACTTTCGGCAGATCTTCAAGCATTGCACGGGCAGAGGGGTTCGCGGCGCTACGATCTCGAAGCGGTTGCGACCTGAGCCCGACGATTACTTTGTCCTGAAGCCCAAACACTCCGGCTTTTACTCGACCACGCTCGATCTTCTACTCGAATACCTGCACGTCGACACACTGATCCTGTCCGGCATCGCAACGAATATCTGCGTCTTCTTCACTGCGAATGACGCATACATGCGCGACTATTCGTTGTACGTCCCGCGTGACTGCGTGGCCGCGAACAGCGCGGATGAAAGCGATTACGCGCTGAGCGAAATGAACAAAGTGCTGAAGGCTGACATCCGGCCGTCGGACGAAATTGATTTGAAAAAACTTGCCCTCGCGCCAACCAGCCACAGCACGAGCAACGGCCATCATCGAACGTCTGTCAGCCGGCCGAAGTCAAAGCGACGATAATCGTCGGGAAATTCGCGAGTGGCATGTCGGCAGCCGCGACAGAGTCTCATAGCAGACCGAAAAACTACCAGTAGCGGACTCGACCGACGTCGGTGTGCACGAAGTCTGAGGCCGGATAGTAACCGACGCCGCCGCCGCGAATCGCCAGCGCCACGCGATGCAATTGATCGAGCGTGCGGTCCGGAACGCGCCAATCCAGCGCTAGGCCGTCCATGTGCAAGCTGTGATGCGCTACGCCGTCGCTGCGTGCCGCCAGCATCGCATTAGTCTCCGGTGTGCGATAGCCGGAGACGATCTGCACCTCGGCGTCTGTATGGAGCTTGCGCCGAATTGCGAATACCAGATCGAGCAGTGCCGGACTTATCGGCTTGACTGCGTTCTCACGATAGTCGCGCAGGATGTAATTGATCTTGGCGAGCGCCTGCGGGATGTAGTGCCCTTTCTCGAAATAGACGACATCGAGCTGCTCGCCCGTATGCAGATTGTAGAACTTGAGGGGCGCGGGGTTGCCGGCGCCGTCCTCATCGCGATGGCGTTCGCGGGCGCCAAGGCCGCAGCCGCGGCAGCGACCCCGGCCATCCGGAGGAAGTTGCGGCGGTCGACTGCACCCTGCGTGCGGGCCGGCGCTATCGAGGAGGCGCAACGCTCAAGCTCAAGGTCCGCGCCATCAATGGTGCCGCCTGTTACGCCAAGGATCATGGGACTACTTACTGTGGAAGTCTTGGTTACGCCCATTCCCGTCTCCCGACTGCTCGTCCCCACCCAAGGCCAGGCCACCCGGCATTTGATCACCCCAGCGCGCCACACCCGGTTGGCGTCCGCCGGAGCATCGGGTAACTTTACACGCTCCCGGGCCGCCGCTCCACAGCGCCGGAACCGCTTCGGCTACCGATGAAACTGCGCCTCTCTCACCCAACCAAGCCAATAAAGCCAATAAATCCGGCCCTCGCGCGTACCCAGCCTATGGCCTCGCTATCGCGCAAGGTCGAGCGCGCGCAGTTTGCTCGACCGGTTGGCGCGGGCGCCACGATGCGCGAATTTATCGCCGCGTTGCCGGAGACCCTGGCGGCGGCCGAACTCCGCGAGCTGGCGCGTCGAATCGCGTCGGCGCGTCGCGTCGGGCGGACCTTCCTGATGCTCACCGGGGCGCATCCCTTGAAGGTTGGCTTGAGCCCGCTCATCTGCGGGATGCTGCGCGACGGTGTGTTGAGCGCGATCGCGACCAACGGCGCGGCGATTATCCACGACTTTGAGTTAGCTTTAGCCGGGCGCACTTCGGAGGACGTCGGCGCGGGCCTCGGCGACGGCAGCTTCGGAATGGCCGAGGAGACCGGGGCGTTCCTCAACCGCGCGGCGCGCTTGGCCGCCGAGGAGGGCAGGGGACTGGGCGAAGTGGTGGGCCGCGAGATCGTCCGCACACGCTTGCGTTACCGCGACGCCAGTATCTTTGCCACCGCGTATCTGGCGGGCGCGCCGGCGACCGTCCACGTCACGTTGGGTGCCGACATAATCCATATGCATCCGGCTGCCGACGGAGGCGCGATCGGCAAGGCCACGATGGCAGATTTTCATCGGCTGGTCGCGGTGGTTGCGACGCTTAAACGCGGAGTTGTGCTCAACCTCGGTTCAGCGGTGGTGATGCCAGAGGTTTTCCTCAAAGCGCTCAATCTGGCTCGCAACCTGGCGCGCAATCGGGGCCGGCGCATCGACGGCTTGTGCGCCGCCGACATGGATTTTATTCGACAGTACCGGCCACGGGTCAACGTGGTCGAGCGGCCTACGGCGGGTGGTAAAGGCGGGCGCGGAATCGCGCTCACCGGCCATCACGAGATCATGTTTCCACTTCTCGCCGCCGCGGTGCGCGAAGAATTGGCGCGGCCGGCGCGGCGGCGGAGCTGACGATGGCGCGGCGCACGACGACGCGGTCGCGCAGCGACGCTCCAATCGCGATTCTGACCGACTTCGGCTACCGCGACCACTACGTCGGCGCGATGAAAGCAGTGATCGCTTCGATCGCGCCCGGCGCCTCGCTGATCGACATCACGCATGGCGTGCCGGCGCAGTCGATTATGGCGGGCGCTATCGCGCTCGCGCAGAGTTGGCGGATGTTCCCGCCGCGGACCGTGTTCCTGGTGGTGGTCGATCCGGGCGTAGGCACGGCGCGGCTCCCGGTGGCGGTTCAGACTCGCGCGGGAGCCCGCTTCGTCGGTCCCGACAACGGTGTGATGTCCCTCGCGCTGGAGGAGGCGGGGCCGGCACGCGCGGTCGAGTTGCGCACGCCGCGCTACCGGCTTGCGCGCGTGAGCACAACCTTTCACGGACGCGACATCTTCGCGCCTGCGGCGGCGCATCTGTGGCGGGGCGTCAAACTTGAGGCGCTCGGGCCGCCGTTGCGCGGGGGCCTGACACATCTGGAGCTGGCGGAGCCGCGCGAGGGAGTCGAGGAGCTGCGCGGCGAAGTGCTTTACGTCGATAGCTTCGGCAATCTGGTTAGCAACATCGGGCGCGATGCGCTGGCGCGTTTCGAGGCGCGCTTTCCCGATATGCCGCTTTCCGTTAAAATCGGCACAGGTGCGCCGCTGCGGATACTCGAGGCTTATGGCGACGCCCGCAAAGGTGTCCCTCTCGCTACGTTCGGAAGTTTCGAGCTGCTGGAGATCGCGGTGCGCGACGGCAGCGCGGCGGAGCGTTTTGCCGCCGGGCCGGGGGCGATCGTAACCATCCGGCCGCCGCTGCGTACCGCCCGTGATGAGCGCAAGCTCCGGCAATCAATCCGGCATCAGAAAAATAAATAATGGATGACTCCACCGCACACGACGAATCGCAGGTCCTGACCGACATCCCACGGGTCACGCCCGCGTCGGTTTACGAGCCGGAAGTGATCGGATCTCCGCGCACGCGGCCGTCCGGCGTTACCCGGCTGCACGTCTGGCTTTTTCTGCTGACGCTGCTGACCACCACGATGGCCGGGGCGGATATGGCTGGCGCGTACGTATCGCTGGCGCATCCGTTTGCGACCTTCGGCAATCTCTTCGCGGGACTATCGTTTTCGATCCCGTTGATGCTGATCCTGTTCGCGCACGAGATGGGGCATTACCTGGTGGCGCGGCGCAACAACGTCGACGTGACCCCGCCCTATTTCATTCCAGCGCCGTTCCCGTCGATCTTTTTCATCGGGACCTTCGGCGCGTTTATCCGCATGCGATCGCCAGCGCGTACGCGGCGCGTGATGTTCGATATCGGCGCGGCAGGGCCGTGGGCCGGCGCGGTGCTGGCGGTTCTCGCGGTAGCGATCGGGCTCAAGCTCTCCGACGTGTCACCGCTCGACGCGTCCGGCGGCGGACTTCAGCTCGGCAATTCGATCCTGTTCTGGGCGGTCTCCTACGCCGTGCTGGGCGTCGACCCCAACTCAGTCAACGTCAATTTGCATCCGATCGCGTTCGCCGGATGGATCGGGCTACTGGTGACCACGCTCAACCTGCTGCCGGTCGGCCAGCTCGACGGTGGACACGTAGTCTATGCACTGTTCGGCCGGTGGCATCGGACTATCGCGCGGCTGTTCATCGTAGCGTGCGTGTTGATGGTGGTAGTGCCCTTGTCGATGGGCTCGGCATATTGGGGCGGATGGCTGTTCTGGGTGGTGTTCCTTTTCTTTCTGGGCCTGGGACATCCGGCGACCGTCGACGCGGACACGCCGCTCGATCCTCGGCGCAGGGCGTTTGCGTGGGCGACGATCGCGTTGTTTATCGTCACCTTCAGCCCGGTGCCGGCATGGTACGCCCCGGGCACTCAGAACCCTCCGCCGCAGGAGCAGCCGAAGGACAATACCTATAGCGTCGCCTACCGTCCGACACCGCCGCGTTTGCCCGCCTCCGTGCGGCTCAAGGGACTCTGAGATGGGCGGCGGGGGGAAGCGGCCGAGCTGGGATCAGTACTTCATGACGATCACGCGGCAGGTCGCAGAGCGCTCGACCTGCCTGCGGGCGAAAGTGGGCGCGGTAATCGTGCGCGACCGCAGCATCCTGGCCACGGGCTACAACGGATCGCCAGCCGGGATGCCGCATTGCACCGAGGTCGGCTGCCTCATCTACGAGTCGCGCACGCCGGACGGCGAAATCGAGCAGAACTGCTGGCGCACCATCCACGCCGAGATCAACGCGATCACGCAGGCGGCCAAAAACGGCGCCGCAATCCGCGACGCCGACATTTACGTGACTCACACGCCCTGCATCCACTGCCTGAAGGTTCTGATCAACACCGGCGTTCGCACGGTTTATTATGGCCGCGAATACAAGCTGCATACGGTGGGCGAGGTGCTGAAGCATTCGGCGATAGAGCTGGTGCAGGTGACGCCGGAGGCCGCGGATGCGTCCGAATGAGAGCGGCGAAAGCGCGACCGGCGGCGGCAGCGCGCGGCCGTGCGGAATTTGCGCGCTTATCGAACGATGCCGCGCGAGTGATTTCGCGGATTTCGTCGCCGAGCTGCCGCACTCGTTCGTAATCCTGGGCGACGCGCAGTTCTATCGCGGCTACTGCGTGGTGCTCGCCAAACGCCACGCGAGCGAAATCCATCTGATGCCGCCCGACGACGCTCGCACGCTCTTTGACGAGACGGTCGCTGTGGGCCGCGCGATCGCATTGGCGACGCGGCCGCTCAAGCTGAATTACGAATGTCTCGGCAATCTCGAACCGCACGTCCACTGGCACGTCTTCCCACGTTTTGAGGCGGACCCGATGAGGACGGCGCCGATCTGGATGCGTTCCGAGACTGAGCGCAAAGCGAAGCTTGAGGATTCCGATCGGCGCTCGCTGATTAAGACCCTCGGCTCTGAATTGCGCCGCCAGATTCCAACCGCGCGCCTGGCGGACCAGCGATAGGTCCGCCAATAACATTCACCTGACAGGCGTGGGACTCCAGCGGCTGAGGGAGCCTTTGGAAAGAATCTCAACTATCACTTTAGCATACTGTGCCTTGGTTGGTTTGGCGGCTTTGCTTGCAGCATGTCAAAACGGCAAAATACCGAACGAGAGCACTTATGCGGCGCAGCTATATCTTAAGAGATGCGGCCAGTGTCATCAGCCCTATAATCCGAGTTCAATGACGGCTACGATGTGGGCGACGCAAGTGGACTTGATGCAGGAGAAAATGCAGCAAACAGGGCTGGCGCCACTCACGCAGGCCGAGCGCCACACTATCCTGGAGTACCTGAGCAGCAACGCCGGCAAGCAATAGCGCGCATACCGATGCTCTGAGGAGGGGGACCGAGGAGATGGCAGCCCAGGAGTTCCGCGTTCAGGAGGCATCTCGTCGCGATCATCTGATCGCCCTCGGATCGAGTCTTTTTTTTCTGATCGTCATCAGTGCCACGCTATGGGCGCGGCCGCAAATGCGTACTGCGTTCGTCTGCGCGGTCTCTGCAGCGGCATGGCTGTTTTTCGCGTGGACGATGGTGCGCGAACTGCAAGCTCTGCTCGCCCATAAGAACTGGCCGGTCGTTATCGATGAGCATGGCGTCCGTTACGCCAGTCCCGGTCAGATTACCTGGGCCGAGATAAGCGGTCTCGAGCCGGTGCGCGCGCATCAACGGGTGGATCTCCGCGACGCCCAAGGCCGCGTGCGGGTCAGTCTTCCCTACGAACTCGAGGACGCGCATGAGGTGGTTCAGTTCGTGGCCGACATGCTGGCCGATCGATGGCCGGAGGTGCAACTGCCGCACAATTTCGTCCAAGACCCTTCGGCGCCGATGCTGGCGGCGGCCGCGACGCTAATCGCAGCGCTGGGCGGCGCCATTTATTGGATACGCGGTCGGCCGCTGCTTCAATTGCTCTGCGCGATCGCGATGGTCCTGGTGCTAGCAGCTTTCGCGCTGTGGCGGACCCGGTCGGTACGCCAGCTGACGGTCGGTAAGCAAGACCTGGGCGTGACGAAAGGGATGCGCCGGCGCTTGCTGAACTACGCGGATATCGAGTCCGTGGGCCTGTTCGTAGTAGGCGGCAAAGCCGAGCGCCATCTCGACGTGAAAGTTACGTTTCGCGACAGCAGCGCGGATTACGTACTGCCGTGGCGATGCGATCCGTTCGAGGTTTATGCGATCGTCAAGAAATCCTGGGAGCGCGGCCGCCCTAACGCCTCCGCCGAGCCGCCGGCGCCGGATGAGTTGGAGAGCGAAGGGCTTCCCGCTACTTGAGGAGCGCAGGCTGGCCGCCATCGTAAACAATCCGCCCACCAACGACCGACGCGAACTCGGGCAGCCGATGCGACGCAAGCTGGCCGGCAGGCACAATGTGCTCGACGGTCCATCCACGCACTGTCAAATGGTCGGCGACGATTCGCCGATGGCATTGCCACCAAAGTCCCTCCGAACACATGATCGCCGTGCGCGCGCCGGTCGCGCTTGCCATGAGTTCACCGAGAGCCTCGGCGAATTCAGCGCTATCGGCGTAATCCGCGTAAGCGCGAAAAGCGGCGACCGTCCATGCCACGTGCGGCGAATCGGCACGCTTGCCGTGGCGCCGTCCACCCAGCCCTTTGAGCCATCGATACTCGACGCCGGCGCGGCCTAGCGTCTCCGCCAACGACTCCTGGTTGAACTGCGGCCATCGGCGCGAACCCGGAAAAGAGCGAACGTCCGCGAGAATCGCGATGCGATGCTCGCTGAGCAGTTCGAGAAAGCGTTCGATAGGATGTGTCGAATGGCCGACCGTATAGAGCACCGGCGGCCCGAGCGGAGATTTTGCGGAATTCGGCATCCGTTGGCGTGTGAGTTGCGGGCGTTTTCATGCGTCCGCCGCCACAGCAGAAGTCAGAACGCGGTCAACTGAGGGCTGCCAGCGCGAGGCCCCCGGCGATAAGAGCGAACCCTGAAACCGTTGCCAGCATTTCGCCCCATCGCGTCACCCGCTCGATCAGCACGAAACCCGTGAGCACTGCCACCCAGAGCAGATTCATTACGCCCGCGACGAACAGCAACGCCATCAGCATCCAGCAACATCCCACGCACAACGCTCCATGCTGCAGCCCCATCGCGATCGCGCCGGTGGCACCGTCGCGCCAATGCGTCATCAGGAAGCCCATAGGCGATTGGCAGTGGCGCAGACATCTGTGCTTCAGCGGCGAGAGCTGGTAGGCGCCGGCGAGCGCCAGGATAATTCCGCCCATCAGCGGCGCGACCCGCATCGCGCCGGTCAGTACCGCCGCCTGATCCATTGCGGCTTGTGCAACGGTCGCGAACGCGCTGAACGCGGTCCACACAGCGACGTAGCTGCCGGCGAATAACCACACCCGTACTCTAGGAGAGGTGCCGCGCCCTTGAACGATGCGCGCGTAAATCGTGACCATCGGCGTCGCGCTCGGCAGCATCATCGCGACCATCATCACCGCCCACATCAGGAAGGTCAGCCACAAGGCGGCCGGCGACCACGCCGAGGGCATCGACATTCCAGGCATCCCGGCCATGCTCGCCATCCCCGCCATGGTACCCATCGCCGCGCCACTGCTCCCCGCTGACATGCGCCACAAGTACAGCCAGGCGAGCGCTGAGAGCGCGCCGAGGCCGCCCCAAATCGCGAGTCGATCGGGTAGCCTGAGCGTTCGCGCGATTCTGCGACTATCGGTCGTGGGAGCTGCGGAAGCCATCGCAGGTTTGAGCAGAGCTACGCTTTGGTCCAGAGCGAAGAGCTAGGCGTTGGACCAGTCGATCGAGGAGAAATGGCCGTTGCGTCCGCTGTTGTCGAAGTTGAGCGAATGATCCTGGTAATGACTCGTGGTGCCGCGGGCAGCGGCCAAACGACCGGAATAAGGATGCGTTACGTTGTCGAGCCACACGGTCTTGCCGTCGCGCCCAGCAACGCCCTGTACGGTTATATCGCTGATGCCGCCGACGCTCAATTTACGCGTGTCGCCCGAGGCGCTGAACTCGATCTGCGCCGTCTTAGTCGGCAAGCGATGCGCGATCATCGGAGCGAGCAGGCTGGGAGGCCCACCGGTTTGCCCGGCAAAAATCGCTTCGAGCGCGGCGCGCTGTTCGGGGTTGGCGCGGCTGTCGACGTAAACGCCGCCGGTGCCGCCGCCCTGAGACATCGGGCCCGGCGTGGTGAAGGCCTGCACTGCGTTGAGTCCGGAAAGATCGGTTTTGCCGTAACTACCACGGTTGATGTGGAAGGCCAGCACCACGTCGCAATGGCCCTCGGTCGGTCGGGCTTTGGCCTGGGTCAGCAGACAGGGGCAGAGCAGTTCGCAGTTGCAAGATTCGAAATACTCGCCCTCGAGTTTCCAGCTCTGATTAGCCATCGATGATCGCTCCGTTTGGGTGAAGACCAGCGCGCGCGTCGTGACGCGGCCGCGGAAACTGTATCGTGCACGCGCGGACTGCGCGTGGTCAAACGAAAAATGCTCGCGCTACGGAGAGGCCAATCAGCCGCCGTGAGCCGGCTGTGCAGGCTCGCTCGCGCCGGGCGCGGTTACAGCCGGGGGACTCGAGCTCGGGACACGCGCGGCCGGCGGGGTCGCTGGCGCTGCTTCGGCTATGCGGTTGAGATTCGCCACGTCGATTTTGGCCTCATTCTGATTGGCAACCGCGACCAGGATTTCCGCGTCGGGATGCAGATACTTTTTCGCCACGCGTTGGACGTCGTCCTTGGTCACTGCCCCGATGAGCTTCGGGTAACGATCAGCGTAGTCAAGGCCGAGTCCGTATAGTTCGACCTGCAAGATGAAGCTCGCGATCGAGCTCTGCCGGTCGAGCTTGAGCGGGAAACTGCCGATCAAATATTTCTTGGCCGACGCCAGCTCGGCGTCCGAGACCGGACGCTCCTGCATGTCGCGTAGTTGTTCAATAATAAGTTGCAGTGCCTCGTTCGTGCTCTTGTTCTTGGTCTGGGTGTCGACCGTGAAGGAACCGGGAAACTTACCGGCGTCGAATCCGCTCGAGATACCGTAGGCCAGACCGTTCTTGCTGCGCACAATTTTCATCAGGCGCGAGGCGAAGCCGCCGCCGCCGAGTATGTAGTTCATCACCTGCACCCGATAATAATCCGGGTTGGAACGCGCGATACCGCCGGAGCCCAGCATGATCGTCGCCTGCACCACGCTGCGGTCGATCAGCGTTGGATGGATGCCCGGCGGCACGTTCGGGCGCGGGCGGCTCTACTTGCGGCGGGACAGTGCCCTTGAGCGCGTCGAGCGCCTTCTCGAGCTTGGCTTTGACCTCGTCGGCGTTGACGTCGCCGACCACCGCAATCACTGCGCTGCCGGCTTTATATTGCGCATGATAAAAGTCGCGCACGTCCTGCGGCGTGAGCTTCGCCACCGACTCGGCGGTGCCTTCGCTCGGATGACCATACGGAGCGGCGCCGAAAAGCACCTTGTGAAAGGTGACGCCGGCAACGTAGTCCGGCTGCTCTTCGCGGGCCTTGATTTCGGCCACGCGCTCGTCGCGTTTGCGGGTGATTTCGGAGTCGCTGAGCGCGGGCTCGGTGAGCGCCGCCGCAAGCAGGTGGAGGGTTTCGTCCTGGTATTTTTTAAGCGAGGTGAAGCTCGCCTGCGCGTAGTCCTCTCCGGCACCGACCGCGACTGAGCTGCCCATGAAGTCCACTTTCTGGTTGAACTGCGTGGCGCTCAGCTCCTTGGTGCCGAGCGTCAACGAAGCTGCGGTCAGCGAAGCGAGCCCGGCTTTGTCTGTCGGATCGCGCCGCGCGCCCGCATCAAACGCGATCGTCATCGTAACCATCGGGAGTTGATGCTGTTCGGAGACCAGCAGAACTGCGCCGTCGGCGAGCACCGAGCGCTTGATCTCGAGCGCTGCTGCGGGTGCGGCCAAGGCCGCGATCAGGAAGGCGGCGGCCAGCGCCGCGCGTAGAGCATGCCCACGCCGCCTCATCGCGTCACCTCGTCTATCACGGATGCCGCGCGCGTGATCCGGAGCGGCGCCGTCTTCGGCATCGAACCATCACTGCCGAATGCTGGGGAGTGATGCACCATACCGCCAGCACCGCCACCGCCCTCCTCGTGGGGCAGGATGCCGGTCGGCACCAGCACGCCGAGAGTTCGATTGTCTGCGACCAGGTATTTTTTCACCACCCGCTGGACGTCCGCCGCGGTGACCTTGTCGATTCCCGCGAGATACCGGTCCATCAGATGGTAGTCGCCGAGCATCTGCCAGACGCCGAGCTGCAGCGCCTCCTCGAAGATGGAGTCCTGGGCGAAAACAAACGTCGACTGCTCAAGGTTCTTGGCCTTCTGCAATTCCTCGGCGCCGACCGGCGCGTGCTTGAGCTCCTCCACTGTCTTGTCGGCCTCCGCGAGCGCGTCTTCGGGCTTAACACCCGGCCGCATCTGGGCCGATAACGTGAACAGTCCGGGGTCGAACGACGTCATGTCGTAGCTGGCCTCGACCTCGACCACCATACGCTTGTCGAGCACCATTTCGCGGTACAGGCGCGAGCTCTTGCCGTCGGAGAGAAGCTCGGAGGCGATTTCCAAAGCGAAGGCGTCGGCGCCCCCGGCGCGATAGTTGGGCACGTGATAGACCTCGGCGAAGGCCGGCAGATTGGCCGCATGCCGCAGCACGAGTTTTCGCTCGCCCTGCTGCGGCGGTTCGACCTCGAGCACGGGCGGCGGCTTGGGGCCGTTCTTGATTGGGCCGAAGGATTCGGCGATCTGCTTGAGCACCTTGTCGGCGTCGAAGTCACCCACCGCGACCGCGATCGCGTTTTGCGGCGAATAATAGACGCTGTGATAGTGGAGCGCGTCGGCCAGAGTCAGGCGCTGGATATCCTGCATCCATCCGATTACCGGCCAGTGGTAAGGATGCTCGACGAACGCTTGCGCCTGGGTGGCCTCCGATAACGCATCCTCCGGATTGTCGTCGGTGCGCATCCGCCGTTCCTCTTCCACCACCGCGAGCTCGGAAGCAAAGCCCTTAGGAGCGAAGTTCGCCATCCGGTCGGCCTCCAGGCCGATCGGCACGTCGAGGTGATCGCGGTTGATAACCTCGAAGTAATCGGTGAAGTCGGCGCCGGTGAACGCGTTATCCATTCCGCCGTTCTCCTGGATGATGTTGGAGAACTCCTCGGGGCCATACTTCTTGGTGCCGCGGAACTTCAAGTGCTCGACCAGATGCGAGATGCCGGTCTTGCCGAAACTTTCGTTGCGCGAGCCAACCTTGCTGAACAGATTGAAGGTGGCCACCGGCGCCTTGTGATTTTCCAGCACCAAAACCAGAAGCCCGTTAGGCAGAGTTTCCGTCTTGACGGCGTCGGTGATTCCGGCCCGCGCACGGCTCGGCGCTGCGCTCGAAAGCAGCGCGCCGAGCAGGAAGGGCAACGCCAGGCGGCGAAATGGACTGCGCTTTTGAATAAACATGACTCTTAGTACTAAAGGCTTCGATCGCCGCGCCGTCAAGCCGGACACTTCGTGCGGCGCACGTGTGCGCCTATCAACACGAGAAATGATCCGTTCGTTCCGCCGCTGCTGTCGGATGAAAATCAAATTGCATAGCGGGGGCGCGATTTGTCACAATCAAAGCGATGGCTCACACTCCGGCCGAGGATCGCCCGCAAGCGCTACACGAGATTAAGGGCGTGCTGACGAAGTTCATGCGGATGCTGTATCCGCAGGAATTTCGTCTGGACTCGATCGCCAACTGCGGCCCGATGCTGGCCTTTCATTTTCCATTGTTGGCGGGCGAGATGATTCATCTGCCCGAGCAGATCGACGCACTGGGCTCATCCTCGCTTTCCTACGACTACTATCTCGTCACCGCTGCTCAACTGGCTGGCCGCCATGAGTTCGGCACGTTCAAACTTTGCCTCGCCGACTTGCCCGGCTTCGAGGAACGCGGCGAGACCGGGGTCGAAGCGATCGAAAGTTTCGTCGCCTCGTTCAGCGACCCGATGCTCGGCGGTGCACTGATGCGCCTGTGCGAGAGTGCTCGAGTCGACAGCGAGATGGCCCGGCGCTACCGCGGCCTGGCGCCCCGGATGGCAAAGCTCAACCGCGCGTTAGTCGAGAAACTGAACCCGCGCGCGCTCAGCACGATGCTGGTGCGCGGCGCGCTCGACCTGGATGCCGGCAATGACTCAGCGGCGCAGAGTTTCACCGGACATGCCGCCGAATTCTTCGCACCGCTGCGCGCGCCCGGGGCCGGCGTGCTGACCAGCGCGCGCCAGGCTTCGGCGATTTACTCGTGGCTGCAGGAGTTGATGGCGGCCGCGCGCCGCGCCGGCGCCGCCGAAGGTCTCGATGAAGACGGCAACTCGCTGCGCAACGATTTAATCGGCAATCTCGACAGCGCCGAAGGTGGCGAAGGCGAAGGCCCCGAAGGCGCCGAGGGCGACAGCGATGGCGAAACCAACCAGAACGTTAAGATGGAAGTCTCGGGCAAGCAGTCCAAGGGCCGCGGCGGCCGCCCGCTCAGTCCCGAGGAAATTCGCAAGCTGCTCGAGCAGGGTGCGCAGATCAAGCCGGCTGAAGGCGAGGGCGGCGCCGAGGGCGAGGGGATGTATCTCACCCAGCTCACGAACAAACAGGCGCAGGACCTAGAGGAGCTCCGCGAGCAGCTCGGCGAGATCGGCCCAGCCTCCAACCACGGACGTCTGGTGCTGATGCACGGGCGCAACCAGGACTCTTACTATTCCTACGATGAATGGGACTACGTACTTGGTGACTATCGGCGCGGATGGTGCCGGCTGCGCGAGGTCCCGCTCGCCGGCGACGAAAACGATTTTTTCGCTCAGACGCTGGCGCGCTACTCCGAGATGTTGCCGCAGGTGCGCCGCCACTTCCAGCGCATCCGGCCCGCTTCATATCGGATGGTTCGCGGGCTCGAGGACGGCGAGGAACTCGATCTCGAGCGTCTGGTCGAAACCCGCGTGTCGCGGCTGATGGGCGAGAGCCCTGATCCGCGCGTTTACAGCGCCCGCAAAAAAGAGTCGCGCGACGTCGCCACGCTCTTTCTGCTCGACATGTCGGCCTCGACCGACGAGCCGATCCATCGTGAGGTGCGCAAGGCCACCGCCGACGCTGACGACCACAGCGACGATTGGATGAAGGCCTGGCAGCGCCGCCCGCAGCAGAGCCAGCGTCCGCGCCGCATCATCGACGTCAACAAGGAAGCGCTGGTTATCATGGCGGAGGCGCTCGAGGAAATCGGCGACTCTTATGCGATCATGGGTTTCTCCGGTCACGGCCGCGATAACGTTGAATTTTACGTGATCAAGGAATTCAGCCAGGGGCTGACGGACGAAGTGAAGGCTCGTGTGGGTGCGGTCGAGCCAAAACGGTCGACCCGGATGGGCGCGGCGATCCGCCATGTGCGTGAGAAATTCAAGGACGTAAGCTCGCGCGCCAAGCACATGATTCTGCTGAGCGACGGCTTTCCGCAGGACTTCGACTACGGGCACGACCGGCGCTCTAACGCTTACGGTATCCAGGACACGATGGTGGCGCTGAAGGAATTGGAGATGGCAGGGGTGCTGCCGTTCTGTATCACCGTCGATCGCACCGGCCACGACTATCTGCGCCAGATGTGTGCGCCGTCGCGCTACCTGGTTATCGAAGACATCACTTCATTGCCGCGCGTATTGCCGAAAATCTACGAGCAAGTCGTCCGCTGGTAAGCTCGCCGGCGTTTTCGCGCGTCGCTCACTACTCGGGTCTGATGATTGCCGAGTATAGCTAATGCGCCGGGGCGGAGAGCTCATCAGCCGCCCGTGCAGGTTAGCCGGGATATGCCCGATCACCATTAAACCTACGGACGCGTTTTTATTCCGGCAGTATGCGGAGGTCGTGACCAGTCATGTCGGGAGGGGTTTCGATTCCAAGCATACCCAGCAACGTCGGGACAACGTCTGACAGCGTTCCGCCGGCGCGCAGCTTTCCCTTGTAGGTCGGGTCGAACAGAATCAGCGGCACCGGAAAAGTAGTGTGCGCGGTATGAGCCTGGCCGGTCGCGGGATCGGCCATGAACTCGGCATTGCCGTGATCGGCAGTTATGAGCGCGACTCCATGAGCGCGTTCGACAGCGTCGATTACCTGTGCGAGCGCCGCGTCGGTGGTCTCGATCGCCGCGATCGTCGCTGCGAGCTTTCCGGTATGCCCCACCATGTCTGGATTGGCGAAGTTCATTACGATCACGCCGAATTTTCCGCCGGCGATTTCGGCCGCCGCACGTTCGGCGATTTTATCTGCCTGCATCGCGGGCTCGAGATCGTAGGTCGCGACTTTGGACGACGGGATCAGCACACGATCCTCGAGCGGGAATGGCTTCTCGGCGCCGCCGTTGAGAAAGTACGTGACGTGGGCGTACTTTTCGGTTTCAGCGATACGTAAGTTGCGCACCCCGGCGCGCGCCAGCACCTCGGCGAGCGAGTTCTTCACGTCCGCTGGCCCGAAGGCGAGCGGCAATCCGAAGCTGCGATCGTATTCGGTCATGCATACGTAACCGACGCGCGGAAAGCGCGGGCGGGCGAAGCCGTTGAAATGCTCAAGCGCCAATGCGGCGGTCAGCTCGCGTGCGCGATCGGCGCGGAAGTTGAAACATACAACTTGGTCGCCGTCCGCAAGCGGTGCGCCGCCCGCGATTACGCGCGGCTCTACGAACTCGTCGGACTGGTTGGCGGCGTAGGCTTGTTCGACCGCCGCTCGCGCGCTGTCTTCTACGATCCCCTCGCCCAGGACGATCGCGCGCCAGGCGCGCTCCACGCGCTCCCATCGTTTGTCGCGGTCCATCGCGAAGTAGCGGCCGATGACCGTCGCTACCCTGCCGCATCCGAGCGTCTTGAGCTTCGCCTCTAACACGTCGATGTATGGCAGCGCGGAGCGCGGCGGCGTGTCGCGTCCGTCGAGCACCGCGTGCACTGCGATCTTGCGCAGGCCCTCGTGAGCTGCGAGTTCGAGCAGCGCGATGAGATGATCGATATGGCTGTGGACGCTGGCGTCGGAGAGCAAGCCCCATAGATGGAGCGTGCCGCCGCTCTCGCGCGCACGATGAATCGCGTCCACCAGGACTTCGTTGCGGGCGAAAGCCCCGGTTTCGATAGCCTTTGAGATCCTCATCACGTCCTGGTAAATCACGCGCCCCGCGCCGATCGTGAGATGGCCAACCTCGGAGTTGCCCATCACGCCTGGCGCCAAGCCGACCGCTTCGCCCGAGGCGTCGATCTCCGTATGAGCCTGGGTGCGGTACAGCCGATCCATCGTGGGAGTACGCGCCATCGCGATCGCGTTGGCTTGGCGCTCGGCCCGCAAACCCCATCCATCGAAGATCACCAATGCCGCAACCGGAGGCCGGCGCGCCGGACCGCTCATCGCGCGCTCCCACCGCGGCGAAACGCCGCGGCGCCGGGCCATGACGCGCGGGCGCCCAGTTCCTCAGCGATACGCAGCAGGCGATTGTATTTGGCCGTGCGCTCGCCGCGGCTCATCGAGCCGGTTTTGATCTGCCCGGCGCCGGTGGCGACGGCAAGGTCGGCGATGGTCGTGTCTTCGGTCTCGCCCGAGCGATGGGAAACGACGCAGGTGAAGCCGGCCGCTCGCGCCATCTCGATGGTCCGGAGGGTTTCGCTGAGCGTGCCTATTTGGTTGAGCTTGATAAGGATCGAATTGCCGGCGTGCTCTCGGATGCCGCGCTCCAGCCGCTTCGGATTGGTCACGAAGAGGTCGTCGCCGACCAGCTGCACGCGCGCGCCCAGCTCCCGCGTCAGCGTCTGCCATCCGCTCCAGTCATCCTCGGCTAGTCCATCTTCGATCGAGACGATCGGGTAGCGCTCAATCCAATCGCTCCACAGGCGGACCATCTGATCCGAGTCACGCGCCTTTTTATCCGAGCGCGCAAATACGTAGCGGCCGTCCTCGTAAAATTCGCTGGAAGCCGGATCGAGCGCCAGCGCGACATCGGCGCCCGGACGATACCCGGCCTTCACGATCGCCTCGAGGATTACCTCGATCGGCTCCTCGTTATTGCGCAGATTGGGAGCGAAGCCGCCTTCGTCACCGACATTGGTTGATTGGCCGCGCTTTTTCAGCACGCCGGCCAACGCGTGGAAAACCTCCGCGCCCACGCGAATCGAATCGGCGAACGAGGGTGCGCCGAGCGGCACGATCATGAACTCCTGCATGTCGACGCTGGAGTCGGCATGGCTGCCGCCGTTGAGCACGTTCATCATCGGCACGGGCATCACGCTGGCGTTCGGGCTTAGATAGCGATAAAGGGCCAGGCCGGCCGCCGCGGCGGCGGCGTGAGCGGCAGCGAGCGATACCCCGAGCATCGCATTGGCGCCGAGTTTGGATTTGTTTTCGGTGCCGTCGAGCGCAATCAGCCGCTCGTCGATCGCGTTTTGCGCAGCCGCATCGGCGCCGCGGAGCGCGGCGGCGATGGGTCCGTTGACGTTGGCGACGGCCTTGGTGACGCCCTTCCCGCCAAAGCGGCGCGGGTCGCCGTCGCGCAGCTCCAGCGCCTCGTGAACGCCGGTGGAGGCGCCCGAGGGCACGGCGGCGCGGCCGAGCGCGCCGCCGCGGAGCTGCACGTCGACCTCGATAGTGGGATTGCCGCGCGAATCGATAATTTCGCGGGCGCGAATTTCAGCAATGTCGGTTGCGGACATCTGAAAGAGCCTCGTGCTCGCGACGCGCGGGTCGCTACGCCGCTCTGCTCGGCCGCTGCACGTCTTTGGCCAGGACCCGCTCGGCCACTGGCGTAAACATCGCGGCGAGAAGGCCTTTCATATCGATCGCGTCGCTCATGAACATGTCGGCGGTTCCGACGCGCTTTTGCAGCTCTTTGAGACTTCCCATAGGGTCGTCGGTCTCGAGTTCGTAAAGCGCCAGGTAGCGATGCGCCGGCTTGCCGCCGGCAAACTGGGCATCGGCAAGTTTGAAGCGCTGCGCCGCGACGAAACCCGGCACATTCAGCACATCCGGGATATGAATTTTGTTATACCACTCGTTGTACTCGGCTTCCTGGCCGGGAGTGGTCGGATTGCTCATTACTACGAATGTGTACTTCGCCATCGGGGGGTCCTCCGTTTGTGAAATGCCGACGTGCCATGCCGCTCGCGTATCGCGATTCCGATCGCGCTCCGGCCCGCCGTCGCCGGGCGATTCTAAACCCGGCGCTTGACGGCTGTCCAACGCTGCGGGCGGCGCCGCTGTTCCGACTCAGATGGCTCCCTCGTCACGCAGCGCGGCTATCTCCTCCCACGAGTAGCCGAACTCGAGCAGCACTTCCTCCGTATGCTGTCCCATCTCCGGCGCCGGCGGCGATTCGGTTCGCACTTCGCCGTTGTAGGTAATCGGAGTTCCGGAGACCAGCACGCGGCCGGCCGTCGGATGGTCGAGTTCCTGCAAATAGCCGTTGACGCGCGCCTGCTCGTTGTTGAGCAGCATCCGGTAATCGGCAACTTCGGTGACCAAAATATCGACAGCAGTCAATTCGTCGAGCCACTGCTTCGTGGTCTTTTGCGGAAAAATCGCGTCGAGCACTTCGATCATTTTCCAGCCGTGGAAATTGCGCGTCGGGTTGTCGAACTGAGGATCGTTCTGAGATGCTGGATGCCCATCACGCGGCAGAAATCCGGCCATCGCTTGTCGTCGACACCGGCGATACAGATCCACCCGTCGCTGGTCCGGTAAGCGCCCCAGACGCCATGCAGAAACTGATGGCCGCGACCGGCGCGCAAGCTGTCCCTGCCGCTCATCGAAACGAAATCCAGCTCGAACCCTTGCATCGCTATGAGCGTGCCGAAGATTGATGCGTCGACGCGCTGGCCCTTGCCGGTCCGCTCGCGGGCGAACAACGCGCCGAGCACGCCCGCCGCCAGACTGAGCGCTCCCGAATGGTCGGCGACCGCGATTCCCGCGGCCAGCGGCGGATCCTCAGGCATCCCGGTCTTCGCCATCAGGCCGCTCGCCGCCTGCGCCAGCGTGTCGCGACTCGGCCGCTTGACCCACGGTCCCTTCGGCCCCCATGAGCTCGCCTGCGCATAAACGATTTTGGGATTGTCCTTGAGCAGGTCGTCGAAGCCGAGCCCCAGCCGGTCGAGCACGCCCGGCCGGTAGTTCGTGAGCAGCACGTCGCAGGATTTTGCGAGGCGATGGATGAGCGCGACGCCGCCGGGCTTCTTGAGGTCGAGAGTGATGCTGCGTTTGCCGCGGTTCATCGCGGTGAAATAGAACGAGACGTCCTGGTTCTTGGCCTCAGGTCCGCCAATTAATCCGCAAGTCAGCCAGCGGCTCAAGTCTCCCGTCTCGCGGTTCTCGATTTTGATCACGCTGGCGCCCATGTCGGCGAGCAACAGTCCCGCGAACGGTCCCTGGATCTCCTGGCCGACCTCGATCACCTTGATGCCTTCAAGCGGCTTGCTCATCGCGTTAACGACTCCCCGAGTTATTTACGTTGCGGCGCATCGCGCGCGCGGTCCCTGCGCGGCGCGGGCGCATTATCATGTGGCCCGCATACAATCTCAAACGCACGTTGCGTCCGATATATACCGCGAATCGAAGGTCGAGCGTGTGCCGCGATGAACGGGGGGCAGCAGCTTGGTGATCGCACCGCGCCGTCGCTAAGCTGCGATCGCGATGGAGCCGAGCATCTACGAATACCCAGCTATTTTCCGCCGCGTGCACATGGAGAAGCCGGCCGAGATCGGCGCGGAGGTCAAGTTCATGCGCAAGGTATGGCACCGCCATCTTGAACGCCCCGTGCGTCGCGTGCTCGACGTGGCCTGCGGCGATTCACCGCACGGCCTGGCCCTGGCACGTGGGGGTATCGCAGTCGCCGGGATCGACCGCTCGCCGACGATGATCGCCGCCGGGCGCAAGGCCGCGGGCGCCGCACCCATCCGTTTCTACCGCCGCTCGATCGAACGCTTTCGCCTCCCGGAGCGTCCGTTCGACGCCGCCTTCTTCATGTCCGAGACTTTTCCGATCATGACGGAGAACCGCGCGTTGCTTTCCCATCTGTCCTCGGTCGGTCGATTGCTCGGGCGCGGCGGCCTCTACTGTGTCGATATCGACCGACACGACGGCGTCGAGGTGGTCGGCGCGCGCAAGCTCTGGCGCCGGCGCAAAGTCATTGCCGACGGCACGCGCGTGGACGTGCGCGAGTACCATCGACCGATCCCATGGTCGTCGGGGATGCACTCGATATACGAGCTGGAATGCACGATCCATTTTCCCGCCGGTCAGGTGGTCACGCGCGACATCGTGCCGGTGCGCTACACGCTGCCGAGCCTGCTCGAATTGGCCGCGCGGGCTTGCGGATATTTCACGATGGTCGCGTGCTACGCGGATCTTTCATTCACTAAGCCGATCGAGAAATGCTACGGGCGCTGGCTCGGCGTGCTGCGCCGCGTTTAGCCTCAGGCTTGACCCGAGGCGCTACGCGATGGCGTGATAGTCGCGATGGCGACGCGCGAAGCCGACCGCCCGCGCATGATCACCGCGGAGGAAGCGGCCGCGCAGCTCGGCGTCAAGCTCGGCACGCTCTACGCCTACGTCAGCCGCGGATGGCTGCGCAGCTATCGCCGGCGCATTGGGCGCCAGGCGCTTTACCGCCGCGACGATATCGACGCCCTCCGCGACCTCGCCACTGCCGAGGGCGGACGGCGCGGACGCAGCCTGCCCGACGCTTCGTCATGGGTGACCATCGCCCAGCCGCCCTCGAGCGACGGCTCGGCCCACGGCGTTATCGTCGCCGAGTCGGCGGTAAGTTCGATTATCGAGGGGCGGCTCGCCTATCGCGGCTACCCGATCGAGGAATTGATCGCGCGGGCATCCTTTGAGGAAGTTTGCCTGCTGCTCTGGCACGGTGAGCGGCCGCAGACCGGCGCGGTTGCGGCGCTGCGCCAGGCGATCGCGCGGACCGAGATGCCGGACAAGGTCGCCGCGGCGCTGCGCGCAGTCGGCGACGACGCTTCGCCGCTGCTGCGACTGGAGATCGCGATGCCGGCGCTGGCGTCGCTCGAACGTCATCGCGGCACGCGCCCCACGGTCGAGCAAGGCATGCGGATCATGAGCGTTTTGCCGCTGGCGTTGGCGCGCGACCGCGCGGGTTTTGCCGGCGGCAGCGCGGGAATGGCCGCACGTCTCGCCGGCGTCGGCCTGCATGCGGCGGCGGCCGAGTGGGAGATTGCCACGCTCGATCGCATCCTCGTCGCATGCGCCGAGCACGAGCTTAATGCCTCGACCTTTGCGGCGCGTGTCGTTGCCTCGACCGGCGCCGACCTCTACGCCTCGGTGCTCTCCGCGCTATGTTCGCTGTCGGGTCCAATCCATGGCGGCGCGTGCGATCGTATCGAACAGATGTTCGGGCAAATCGACGCCGGGACGCGCCTGGAGGAATGCCTGGCCGCGTTCAGTGTGAAGTGGCGCCTACCGCCCGGCTTCGGCCACGCGATTTATCCGGCCGGCGACCCGCGCGCGGTGCTGCTCAAGAAAGAGGCCGCAGACGATCGCGCGCCGGCGCGGACGCCGCCTCTTCGAAACCGCGCTGCGTCTGGAGGAAACCGTATGGCGGCGCGAGCGGCTACGTCCGAATCTCGACTTCTATCTGACCGTCTGTGCCCGGATGCTGGGGTTTGCGCGCGGTTTGCCGGCTGCAGTCTTCGCCGTCGGCCGCGCGGCGGGATGGATCGCGCATAGTCTTGAGCAATACGCCGATAACCGCCTCATCCGGCCGCGAATGCGCTATCGAGGAATGCCGATGCGTCATTGGACCTGAACCGTCGGCGCAGCTGCATCCTGGAGTCAGCGCGAGAATATTTTTTTCTATCCGGCGCGCCTTTGACGGCGGCAGGCATCGGGTCGTATTAAGAGACACCACAGAGGTGAACTGATGAAAGCGATTGCCAAGACCCGGCCCGCACCGGGCGTCGAACTTATCGAAACGCCCGTGCCCCGTCCGGGCGAGGGCGAACTGCTGGTCAAGGTCGCCGCCTGCGGCATCTGCGGCTCCGACCTTCACATCTATGAATGGGAACTCGGCGCCGAGCGCGCCGTTGGACACTTGCCAGCGGTGCTCGGCCATGAGCCGGCCGGCGAAGTGGTCGACGTCGGTTCGCGGGTGAGCGGCTTCAAGGTGGGCGATCACGTGGCGCTCGATCCATTCGGGCAGTGCGGGCGCTGCGCCGCGTGTACCGCCGGGCGCTTCAACTATTGCGACGCGCCGACGCGCCTCGGCGGGGCGTTTGCCGAGTTCTCCATCGCGCCGGTCACCAACTCCTGGCTGGTGCCGAAATCGATGGACATGGAGAGCGCCGCGATGCTCGAGCCGTTCGCCACCGGCGTGCATGCGGTGGAGATTTCAGGCCTTCACGCCGGCGACAGCGCGGTGGTCGAAGGGCCGGGGCCGATAGGCCTTTCCGCGGCGCTCTCGGCGCGAGCGCTCGGCGTTACCTCGATCGTTATCACCGGGCTCAAGGTGGACGCCGAGCGTCTGGAACTGGCGCGCCGGATGGGTTTCACGACAGTATGTGCGAGCGACCGCGACTGGCTCGAGCAGGTGCGCGCGTTGATGCCACTAGGCGGGGCCGACGTGGTCTTCGACGCCGCGGGTGCCCTCGACTCGGCGCGCCACATCGTCCGCAAGGGCGGGTCGCTGGTTGAGTTGGGATGGCCGGCGCGCGACGTTGCCGGGACCGAGCTGCGTTCGCTATTTTTCCATGGCGTCAGCATCATTCCCTCGCGCGTGCGCACGCCGGAGACCTGGCGGCGGGCAATTGCGATGGTCGCGAGCGGCGCGGTCGATCTTAAACCGATGGTCACGCATCGCTATGATCTGGATCACGGCCTGGAGGCGTTCGAGCTGTTGAAGGCGCGCCAGGGACTCAAGGCCCTTATCGTGCCGCAGGGATAGCGAACCCCCGGCGGCTCTGGCAGCGGACGGCCTGCGAAGTTGAAGTATTACTTGAGAGTGAGAGGTAGCCCGCGATGAAGGACGGATACAAAATCGTCGACGTTGACAGCCACATGATGGAGCCCGACTGGTTGTGGGAGAGGCATATCGAAGATCGCTACAAGGGCGCGGCGCCGAAGATGGGTATCGCGCCCGCCTCGGGTCGGCGCACTTTTTTGGTCGAGGGCGAGCCGTTCACCCGCGAGAAGGGCAAGTACCCGATGGCCGCGCCGGCGTTTTTCAAGACCGTGGCGAAGGCGATGGAGCGTTTCAAACGCGCGAGTTCGACCGGCTTCAGTGCGCAAAGCCGCCTGCAGGACATGGACGAGCAGGGCGTCGACGTGCAGGTACTCTATCCGACCTTCGCCGGCCAGATGCTCGGACGCCGCTTCAATGACGCGGAGCTTCTCGCCGCGTGCTGCCGCGCTTACAACAACTGGGCGAGCGAGTACTGCTCGGCGAATACTCAGCGCCTGCGACCCGCCGCGATTCTGCCGATGCAGGATGTGGACAAGGCCGTGGCCGAGGCGAATCGCGCAGCCAAACTGGGCGCGGTGAGTTTCTACGTCCGGCCCAACCCGGTCGACGGCTCTTCGATTTTCGACGAGTACTACCTGCCGCTGTGGACCGAGGTCGAACGGCTCGGTCTCCCGATTTCGACTCACGATTCGGCCTCGTCGTCGGTGCCATCTTTCGGCGACCGGATGAACACGCACGTGAGCGGCCATATCCTGTCGCATCCGTTCGAGGCGATGGCGGCGATGACGGGACTCATCTGGTACGGCGTGCTGGAGAAATTGCCGAAGCTTAAGGTCGTACACGTCGAGGCGGACGGCGGATGGGTGCCATATTGGCTGCAGCGGATGGAGCAGCACTGGAACTACGGCGGCAACTCCGAGCACGAATATCTGACCAAACCGCCGACCGAGTACTTCAAGCGCAACTTCTGGGTCGCGTTCCGCGGCGACGAGCCGACGATGAAGGCGGCGGTCGAGCTGGTCGGCGACGACAATTTCCTGTGGGACACTGACTATCCGCATCCCGACGGAACTTTCCCCTGGGGAATCGACGCGATGATGCGCCAGCCCATCGGGCAGGCGAGCAGGCGCAAAATTCTGTGGGACAACGCGGTGCGCGCCTTCAATCTCAACTGACGGCCATTCGACCGACGAGGCGATTTGACGAGGCGATTTGAATGGACTTCGAATACACGCCCGAGCAGGAGGCCTTCCGCAAAGAGGTGCGCGAATGGCTGCATGCCAATCTGCCGCCCGAGCTCTGCGTCGACGACGCGATGGACGAGCGGATTGCGGCCACCCGCGAAGTTTTCGAGAAACGCCGTCTATGGCAGGCCAAGGTCAACGCCGCGGGCTACGCCGGCCTCGCCTGGCCCAAGGAATACGGCGGACGCGCCGCGCCGTTGATGGAGCAGATCATCTTCGACGAGGAATACTCGCGGGCGCGCGCGCCGGTGCTGCCTGGCTATTCGGGCCTCCAGTTGCTCGGGCCGACCATGATGTACTGGGGCACCGACGAACAGAAAAAATACTACATTCCGCGGATCCTGAGCGGCGAGGACATCTGGTGCCAGGGCTACTCCAGAGCCGGGCGCGGGTTCCGACCTCGCCGGACTGCAGACGTCGCGCCGAAGACCAGGGCGACTACTTTCTGGTCAACGGGCAGAAGGTATGGACCTCGGGCGCGCAATACTCCGATCGCATCTACATGCTGACCCGCACCGATCCCGAAGCGCCCAAGCACAAGGGCATCAGCTATTTGCTGGTTGACATGAAGAGTCCCGGAATCGAGGTCCGGCCGCTGGTCCTGATGAACGGCCATCGCCACTTCAACGAGGTTTTCTTCGATAACGTCCAGGTGCCGAAGAAAAATCTTGATCGGCCCGCAGAATGAAGGATGGAAGGTCGCGATGACCACGCTCGGCTTCGAGCGCGGGATGGCCGGTGGGGGAGGGCACTCCTCCCAGGTGCGCGGGCTCGCGGAACTGGCGCATGCGATTAGAATCGACGGGCGCCCGGCGTGGGAGCAGGAATGGGTTCGCCAGCGGCTGGCCGAATTCATGACCGAATGCGAGGCGCTCAAGTACACCCGGCTGCGCTCGCTCACGCGCCGGCTCAAGGGTCTGCAGCCGGGAGCCGGAGGGATCGGTGTTGAAGCTCGCCGGTTCGGAGCTGGGAGTCGCGATCGCGCGCTTCGCGAGCGAGCTCCTGGGCCAGCACGCGCTGCTCGGCGACCCCACCGGCGACGTGCCTGACGCCCCGCGATGGCTCAACCGGGTGCTCAGCTCGCGCCAGTACACGATCGCGGGCGGGACCAGTGAGATTCAGCGCAACATCATCGGCGAGCGGCAGTTGGGATTGCCCAAAGGCTGAACTGCAGCGACCCTGACTTGTTGCGGCAGATTTTATCCCGCGAGCTTGCGGCGCAGTACCTCGTTTACCACTTTGGGATTTCCCTTGCCGCCCATCGCCTTCATCACCGCGCCGACGAAAAAGCCGATAGAGCTTGTCGCGTCCGGCGCGGTACTCGGCGAGCTTGGCGCTTTCCGCCGCGAGCACCCGATCGCAGGCTTCCGCGATCGCGGTCTCGTCGGATACTTGCGCTAGGCCGAGTTCTGCGACGGTTGCCTCCGCGCCCTTGCCCGAACGGCACATCGCGGCGAACGCGCTCTTCGCGGCGTTGAGGCTGATCTGTGATGTTCTCGACCATCTTGAGCAGTGCGCCAGTCTCCTGCGGCTTCGGAACTGCCTCGGCGAGCGGCTTGGCTGACTCGTTGGCCGCGCGCAGGACCTCGGTCATTACCCAGTTGGCCGCGCTTTTGCGATTACTCAGTCCGGGTAGCATCGCCTCGAAATACTCGGCAACCTCGAGCTCGCCCGTGAGCACGGCAGCCTCGTACGCGCTGAGCTTGAACTCGTCGATGTAGCGCGCGCGCCGCTCGACCGGCATCTCGGGCATCGCGGCGCGGATACTCTTCGACCAGGTCGGCGGGAACGATCAGCGGAGGCAGGTCCGGCTCGGGGAAATAGCGATAGTCATTGGCAAATTCCTTGGAGCGCATCGGGCGCGTCACTTCGCGCTCGGGGTCCCACAGATGGGTTTCCTGCGCGATGCGACGGCCGGCAGCGACCTCTTCGATCTGCCGGTTGACCTCGTACACGATAGCCTTCTCGACGAAGCGGAACGAGTTGAGATTTTTGATCTCGGTCCTGGCGCCTAATTCCGTCGCGCCGCGCGGGCGCACCGAGACGTTGACGTCGCATCGCAGGCTGCCTTCCTCCATCTTGCCGTCAGAGGCGCCCAGCGAACGCAACATCTCGCGCAGTTCGTGCAGATAGGCGACGGCCTCTTCGGGCGTGCGAATGTCCGGCTCGCTGACGATCTCCATCAGCGGCACGCCCGAGCGGTTGAAATCCGACCAGGCTCGCGTTCTCGGCATGAATATTCTTGCCCGCGTCTTCTTCGAGGTGGATGCGCACCAGCCGGATACGCCGCGGCTCGTGACCTTCGCGCGCCGGAAGCTCGATATAGCCGCCGCGACATAGCGGTTGATCGTACTGGCTAATCTGATAGCCCTTGGGCAGGTCGGGATAGAAGTAGCTCTTGCGCGCGAACACCGAGTGCGGCTCGATCTCGCTATGTGCCGCAAGGCCCGTGCGAATAGCCAGTTCGACCACATGCCTGTTGAGTACTGGCAGCACTCCGGGCATCCCCATGCACACCGGACAGACGTTATGGTTGGGCGGCGCGCCGAAGTCCGTCGCGCATCCGCAGAACAGCTTCGAGCGCGTCAGCATGATGGGCATGCACTTCGAGCCCGATTACCGCTTCGTATGCGTCGTTACTCATTGTTTAGATCGTCCATCGGCCGCCGCATCTAGAGCTGTGGCGGGCGCGGCGCAAAGCCGCCGGAGCGCTCCCACGCGTCGCCTGCGCGCAGTATCGCCTCCTCGCCAAACGGCGGTCCGATCAGTTGCAGTCCGATCGGCATCCCGCGACCGTCGGCGCCACACGGCACTGACATCCCGGGCAGTCCGGCGAGGTTCACCGAAATGGTGAAAATGTCGGAGAGATACATCTTGAGCGGATCGTCGGTTTTTTCGCCGAGCCGAAACGCGGTGGTCGGTGCGACCGGCGCCGCGATGACATCGCAGCTCTCGAAGGCGCGCTCGAAGTCGCGGCGAATGAGCGTGCGCACCTTCTGCCCCTTTAGATAGTAGGCGTCGTAGTAGCCGGCCGAGAGCGCGAAAGTGCCGAGCATGATGCGCCGTTTGACCTCGGCGCCGAAACCCTGCGCGCGGGTGCGATTGTATAGTTCGATATTGTTGTCGGCGGCGGCGCGAAACCCATAGCGCACACCGTCGTAACGCGCCAGATTTGCGCTCGCCTCGGCGGTGGCAATCAGATAATACGCCGCAACCGCGTAGCCGGTGTGGGGCAGCGAAATGTCAACCGTCCGCGCGCCCATCGCCTCGAGCCCTTGAGCGAACCGCGCACTGCGGCTCTCGACCGCGGGCTCCATCCCCTCAACGAAGTATTCCCTGGGCACGCCGATGCGCAGTCCCGCGAACCTCGCCGGTGAGCGCGCGTTCGTAGTCGGGTACCGGACGCGCCGAGCAGGTCGAGTCGCGCGGGTCGGCGCCGGCGACTGTGCGCAACACCGTCGCAGCATCGCGCACGGTACGCGCGAAGGGTCCGACCTGGTCGAGCGACGAAGCGTAGGCGATCACGCCGTAGCGGCTAACGCGGCTATAGGTCGGTTTGATCCCGACCACGCCGCAGAACGAGGCCGGCAGCCGAATCGAGCCGCCGGTGTCGGTGCCGAGCGCACGCGAGACATTCCTCGGCTGCGACCGCCGCTGCCGATCCGCCCGACGATCCGCCGGCGACGCGTTCGAGGTCGTACGGATTGCGCGTCGGGCCGAAGGCCGAGTTCTCGGTCGAGGATCCCATCGCGAATTCGTCGAGGTTGGCCTTGCCGACGAAGACCGCGCCCGCGGCGCGCAGCTTTGCGATCACAGTGGCGTCGAACGGCGGAATGAAGTCGTCGAGAATCTTCGAGGCGCAGGTCGTGCGCACGCCGCGCGTGCAGTAGATGTCCTTGATGGCGAGCGGGATGCCGCAAAGGTCGGGCGCGTCGCCCTGGGCGAGACGGCGGTCGGCGGCGTCGGCCTGCGCGATCGCCTCGCGCCTCGCATACCGTGATGAATGCGTTCACGCGCGGCTCGACCGCGGCGATTCGCTCGAGGCAATCGCGAGTCAATTCGCGCGAGGTGATTTCGCGCCGCCGCAGACGTCGCGCGCCTCGGCAATCGTTATCCGGCTCAGCTCGGATCCCATGTCACTCGATAATTTTCGGTACTTTGAAAAAATAACCCTCGCGCGCTGGCGCGTTGGCCAGCATCGCGTCGGCCGCGGGGCAATTGGTGACTTCGTCCTCGCGCACCGGCGTGCCGGATTCGCCGACCTGGGCCGTCGGCTCGATCGCGTCGGTGTCGAGTTCGTTGAGCTTGTCGACATAACCTAGCATCTCGCTCATCTCGACCTGCAGGCGCTGCTCCTCGGCCGGGGTAAGCTCCAGGCGGGCGAGGCGAGCAACGTGCCTGACCTGTTCGAGACTGATCTTTTCCGCAGCCATCGCCGACAATCCTAACATCAGCAGTTCGCCAAGTCAGGGTCTGGCCGCTTGCCAGCGAGCATCGAGACCCCTACCTTTGTGAGACGTGAAGATCGCCGGTCGTCTTGGCGTCTGGATGGAAGGGCTTTCGAAACTACGCGACTTCGGGTGGCGTTCGTTTGCCGGTCTGGATCGGATCGCGCTGGGACGCCGGGGTGAACGGATCGCGGAGCGTCATTTGCGCCGCCGCGGCTACCGGATACTGGAGCGCAATTTTCGCGGCGCGGGCGTCGAGATCGACCTGGTCGCGATGGATGGCGAGACTCTCGTGTTCGTCGAGGTCAAGACCCGGCGAACGGCGCTGGCCGGGATGCCCCAGGAGGCGGTGAACTCCTACAAGCAGCGCCATTTAAGACGCGCCGGCGAAGTTTACGCGCAGCGCCATCACGTACATGACTGCCCGATGCGCTTCGACGTAGTCGCCATCCTTGAAGACGGCTCCGGGCGCCATCTCGAACTCCTGAAGGACGCCTTCTGAATGCTCGATATCCGACTCATTCGCGAACAACCCGATTTCGTCAAAGCCGAGCTAGCCAAGTGCGGCGTCGATGCCGCCGAGGTCGACCAGATACTGGAGACCGACGCCCGCAGGCGGCGCCTGCAGCATGAACTCGACGACTTGCGCGCGCAGCGCACCCGCGAGTCGCGCGAATTGGGCAAAGCATCGCCCGAGGAGCGCGAGCGGCGGCGCGCCGAGATGCGCGCGCTCGGCGATCGCATCTCGGCGGGCGAGCGCGAACTCACCGAAGTCGAGCGGCAGTTCGAACAGTTGATGCTCGGGATGCGCAACCTGCCGCGTCCCTACGTTCCGGTGGGCAAGAGCGAGGCCGATAACAAGGTCGTTCGCGCCGAAGGCCATCCGTCCGAATTCGGCTTCAAACCGCTGCCGCATTGGGAGTTGGGCGAGCGGCTGGGAATTATCGACTTCGAGCGCGGGGTGAAGCTCTCGGGCACGCGCTTTTACGTGCTGATGGGGCTGGGAGCGCGTCTCGAGCGTGCGCTTATCGCCTGGATGCTCGACGTCAAAACGCTCGAGCAGGGCTACCTCGAAGTGATTCCGCCCTTGATGGTCAACAGCGCCTCCGCCACCGGCACCGGCCATCTGCCGAAATTCGCAGGACACGATGTACCGCGACATCGAGGAGGACTACTGGTTCATCCCGACCGCCGAGGTCCCGCTGACCAATCTCTACCGCGACGAAATTCTCAACGCCGAACGCCTGCCGGTTTATCTGACGGCGTACACGCCCTGCTTTCGACGCGAGAAGATGTCGGCCGGGCGCGACGTCCGCGGTATCAAGCGCGGCCATCAGTTCGACAAGGTCGAGATGGTCAAGCTGGTGCCGCCGGAGACGCTCCGACGAGGAACTGGAGAAGCTGGTCGAGAACGCCTGCGAGATATGCCGGCGGCTCGAGATTCCGTTTCGGGTGGTGCAGCTGTGCACTGCGCGACCTGGGCTTTTCGAGCGCCGCGACCTATGACGTCGAGATGTGGGCGCCGGGATCAGGCGAGTGGCTGGAAGTCAGCTCGTGCTCGAATTGCACGGATTTTCAGCCGCGCCGCGCCAACATGCGCTTTCGCCGCAACAGGGTGGCAAGACCGAATTCGTGCACGCGCTCAACGGTTCGGGGCTCGGACTGCCGCGCACGCTGATCGCGGTGTTGGAGAATTATCAGCAGCGCCGACGGCAGCGTCGTCGATGCCGGAGGTGCTGCGGCCATATATGGGTGGCGCTGAGATCATCAGTCCCCGTAAGTTCCTCGGCCCAGTGGGAACGTCAGCGTGATTACGATAATCGCATTCTTGGCACTGCTCCGCGCATTCTCCTCGCAATGTTCGCCTCGAGTTAACACGCCCGTAACATTCGTCGTTACTAGTCGCGGCGGCTATGGCTTCATGATTGGCGATAGCATCGAGCCTCAGATCGAGCGGTAAGAACGGCTTCACTTTGGCCGAACTTGGCTGGAAGGGACACACGAGAACGTAGCGGCCAGCGGTGCGCCCTGCACGCGTCGGTGCGTTTCGCGTCAGATGGCTCGGCGACCGGCTGTTCAATCTGATCACCCTCTGCACTGACGCTGGTGGGGCTGAGCATCCTGGTCGGCCTGACGGTCGCGATGGTGGTCGATTCTGCGCCCTCGCTCAAGGCGTTCGGCTGCGTTTCGTGATCAGCACTGATTGGGATCCGGTCAACGATCGCTACGGTGCGCTGCCGTTCATCTATGGCACGCTGGTCTCCTCGACGCTCGCGCTGATGATCGCGGTGCCGCTCAGCCTCGGCGTCGCGCTTTGCCTGAGCGAGATGGCGCCGGTATGGCTCAGCCGGCGGCTCGGCTTCCTGGTCGAATTGCTGGCGGCGATTCCCGAGCGTGGTATACGGGCTGTGGGCGATTTTTGTGCTGGGGCCGTGGCTGCGCGATCACGTCGAGCCGGTTCTGGCGCAACCTGGGCTTTCTGCCGCTTTTTCAAGGGACCGCGCATCTCGGTGAGCATGTTTACGCGCGGCGTCGTGCTGGCGATCATGGTGATGCCGTATATCGCGGCGGTCTGCACCGACGTTTTCGCGGTCGTGCCGCAGACCCAGCGCGAGGCGGCGCTGGCGCTGGGCGCGACCACTGGGAGATGGTGCGGATGGCGGTGCTGCCGTATCGGCTCTCGGGCGTGATCGGCGCGATCATGCTGGGACTCGGTCGCGCGCTGGGCGAAACTATCGCGGTTGCGATGGTGATCGGCAATTCGCCTCAGATCTCGGCGTCGCTGTTCGCGCCTTCGGCCACGCTGGCCAGCGTGATCGCCAACGAGTTCGCCGAGGCGACCACCACGCTGTATCTTTCGGCGCTGGTCGAGCTGGGCCTGGTGCTGCTGGTGGTCGGGCTGATCTCTCAATGTCGTCGCGCGCGCGCTGGTGCTGGGCGCGACGCAGCGCCGCTTCGAGGGCGAGCTGATGACGGTCAGATCCGCAGTGCGCTCGCGCCGCACCATCGTATCGCAAGCTCAAGAGCAACTTGATGATGGGCCTGACCGTGCTCGCGACCGTCATCGCACTGATGCCGCTGTTCTTCGTGCTCGGCCTACCTGCTCAAGGGCGCCTCGAGCCTCAACTTGGCCTTCTTCACTCAGACTGCCGGCGCCGGTCGGGCAGAAGCGGCGGCGGGATGGCCAATGCGATCGTCGGCACCTTCGAGCTGGTCGGCCTCGCGAGCCTGATGGGCGTGCCGATCGGGATCGGCGGCGGGCATTTATCTCGCGGAGCATCGCGGCAGCCGCTTCGCCAGCGCGGCCGGTTTGCCGCCGACGTGATGATGGGCGTGCCGTCGATCGTGGTCGGCATTTTCGCGTACGCGGTAGTCGTGCGGCCGATGGGCGGGTTTTCGACGATCGCGGGCGCGGTCGCGCTGGCGATTATCATGATTCCGCTGGTGACGCGCACCACCGAAGAGATGATGCTGCTGGTGCCGCACGAATTGCGCGAGGCGGCGTTGGCGCTGGGGGTGCCGCGATGGCGCACGACATGTCGGTGGTGGCGCGCACGGCGACCAGCGGAATCGCGACCGGCGTGATTCTGGCGGTCGCGCGGGTCGCGGCGAGACCGCGCCGCTGCTGTTCACGGCCTTCGGCAATCGCTTCTGGTCGACTTCGCTGTCCAGCCCTATCGCCTCGCTGACGGTGCAGGTCTATACCTATGCGATTTCGCCCTTCGCCGATTGGCAGCGTCAGGCGTGGGCCGGAGCGCTGGTGCTGACCGCGATCGTGCTGGCGCTGGAGTTGGGCGTAAGATGGATGACCAGCGGGAGCGCACGAGTCGCACGATAGACGCAATGGCGGACAAAGCTCGTCGCACGTCATTTGAGCGCTTATTTCGGGAAGACCGTGCGCTCCATGACATCAGCCTGGACTTCGCCGAACAATCGTGTTGACGGCGATCATCGGGCCGTCGGGATGCGGCAAATCGACGCTGGTGCGCTGCCTCAACCGGATGCATGAGGTGGTTCCCGGCGCGACGGGTCGAGGGCGAAGTGCTGCTCGACGGCGAAAATATCTACGCGCCGGAGGTCGATCCGGTGCAGGTGCGGCGGCGCATCGGAATGGTGTTTCAGAAGCCGACGCCGTTTCCAACCATGTCGATTGAGGACAACGTGGCGGCGGGCCTGAACCTCAATGGCGTCGCGCTCAAGCGTCGCCGAGCGCGATCGGATCGTCGAGCGAAGCCTGCGCCAGGCGGCCCTGTGGGAGGAGGTCAAGGATCGGCTGCGCCGCCCCGGGCGCGAGCCTGTCCGGCGGACAGCAGCAGCGCCTGTGCGTCGCGCGTGCGCTCGCGGTCGAGCCCGAAGTGCTGTTGATGGATGAGCCGTGCTCGGCGCTCGATCCGATTTCGACCGCGCGTATCGAAGAACTACTGCTGGAGCTGAAGGCGAGCTACACGATCGTGATCGTAACGCATAATATGCAGCAGGCGGCGCGCACCGCGGACTTGACCGCCTTCATGTATAGCGGGCGACCTGATCGAGTTCGGCGAGACCGAGCAGATCTTCACCAACCCGACTCGCCGCGAGACCGAGGATTATATCACCGGGCGTTTCGGCTAACGCCGGACGCGGGGAGGCGCAAATGGAAAACTCTCAGCCGCAGCATACCAACCGCCAGTATGAAGAGGAGTTGCGCGGCTTGCGCGGCGAGTCTGCTCAAGATGGGCGGGCTGGTCGAGCGCCAGATCGCCGAAGCGATCGAAGCGCTGGTCAATCGCGACACGGTCAGGCGCGCGAGATCATCGCGCGCGACGCCGAAGTCAACCGCATGGACATCGAGACCGACGAGCGGTGCATCCGGCTGCTCGCCCTGCATCAGCCGGCCGCCAGCGATCTGCGCTTCATCACCACCGGCCTCAAAATCACCACCGATCTCGAGCGCATCGGCGACAACGCCGTCAATATCTGCGAGCGCGTGGTCGAGCTGAACGAGGAGCCGCAGCTCAAGCCCTACATCGATATCCCGCGGATGGCGGCGATGGCGCAGTCGATGGTCAAGGACAGCCTCGACGCCTTCATGCGCGACGACACCGAGCTGGCTGAGGAAGTGATCGAGCGCGACGACGAAGTCGACCAGCTCAACTATCAGATTTATCGCGAGCTGCTTAGCTACATGGCCGAGGATCCGCACACCATCCCGCGCGCGACCCGCATGCTGTTCATCTCCAAGTATCTCGAGCGGATCGCCGACCACGCGACGAATATCGCCGAGATGGTGGTCTTCATGGTGAAGGGCAGGACCATCCGCCACATGGACAAAAAAAAGCATGAATGAATCCGGCCGCAGCCCAGACGCGACCGCGCTACACGTCATCGAAGTGCTGCGTGGTCGAGGACGAGGCCGACATCCGCGAACTGGTGCGCTACAACCTCGAGCAGGAGGGCTTCATCGTCGAAGAGGCCGCGCGACGGCGCCGAGGCGCTCGATCGCATCGGGCGACGCGCGCCGGATCTGATGGTGCTCGACTTGATGCTGCCGGGGATGTCGGGTCTCGAGATGTGCCGGCGGATGCGCGCGCAGCCGCCGACGGCCGCGACTGCCAATCCTGATGGTCACCGCCAAGGGCGCCGAAGTCGACCGGGTGCTCGGCCTCGAGATGGGCGCCGACGACTACGTGGTCAAGCCGTTCAGTCCACGCGAGGTGGTCGCGCGCATCAGGGCGCTGCTGCGCCGGGCGCGGCTGATCAGTGAGCCGGGCGAGGCCGGCGGTCTTCGAGCGCGGCCGGCTCAAGATGGATTTCGGAACTTACGAGGTCGTTCGTCGACGGGCACCGGCACGAGATGGCGCTGCGCGAGTTCGAGTTGCTGCGTTTTTTCGTGCAGCATCCGATGCGGGTCTACAGCCGCGAGCAGTTGCTCGACCTGGTGTGGGGCCGCGACACTTTCGTCGAGCCGCGCACGGTCGACGTTCACGTGCGCCGTCTGCGCCAGCCATATCGAGCGCGACGACGCCAATCCCGAGTTGATTCTAACTGTCCGCAGCGTCGGCTATCGCTTCAATCCGGAGGCGCTTGGGTAATTGGGTAAATCGATAAAGCTTCGGCTCGCGGCGGCAGTGCTGCTGACCCTGGTGCCGCCGGCGATTCTGCTCGGCGTGCTGCCGGCGACGGGGAGGCTCGCGTGGCCGTGGGCGATCGGCGCGCTCGCAGCCGGCTTTATCCTCGGCACCCTGGCGACCTCCGCGATCGCCGCGGCCTGGACCCGCAGCACGGAGCGGGTCGAGGAGGCGGCCGCAGCGCTCGAGGAACGCCGGCCCCCCGCGCATCTGCATGCCCGACGGGCGCTGACGCGATGGGTCTTGCGGAGCATCGCCTGCTCGAAGCCGCCGACGCGGTGGCGCGCGAACTCGAGGTTCTCGCCGAACAGCGCGACGAGTTCGAGGCGATCCTGCGCAGCATGACCGAGGCGGTGGTGGTCACCGGGGCGGCGCGGCGAAGTCGTGCTGGTCAACGGTGCGGCGCGGCGGATGTTCGCGCTCGACGGCCGACAGCAACTACCGGGGTCGCGCCTTCGTCGAGCTATGTCGCGACCCGCGCCTGCAGGAATTCGTCGCCCGCTCGATGAGCGCGGCGGAGGACAACGGGATGGTCAGCGCGGAGTTTCAGATTCAGAGTCCCGCTCCGCGCTATCTCGCCGCCAATGCCGCGCCGGTGCGCACCACCTCGGGCGCGGCGGCGGCCTGGGTGCTGGTTTTCCACGACATCACCCAGCTCAAGTCATACGAGACAGTGCGCGCCGATTTCATCGCCAACCTCACCCACGAGATCCGCACGCCGCTCAGCGCGCTTTGCGGCTACGCCGAAACCCTGGTCGCCGGTGTCGATGACCGCGATACGCAGCATCGCTTCCTCAGCATCATCGATCGTCAGGCGCGACGTCTCGCGCGGCTCATCGATGACCTGATCACGCTCTCTGACCTCGAACGCGGACTTTCGCCGCTGCGGCTCGAAGCGCTCGACGTCAGACGTGTGGCCGACGAGGCGGTCGAACTGATGCGTGAGCGGGCCGCGCGCCAGGGCGTCACCCTGGAGACTCGGTACGCCGACCAGGTGGTGCAGGTCGAGGGCGATCGCGATCGCCTGAATCAGGTGATGATCAATCTGATCGACAACGCCATCAAGTACACGCCGCGCGACGGCCGCGTCACGGTTGAAGTGCGTCCCGCCCGTCCCGGCGATCCGTCGGGCAAGGAGCCCCGCGACGGAGTCGAACTCGCGGTCGCGGATAGCGGCGAGGGGATTCCGGCGGCGGACATTCCGCGGCTTACGGAGCGGTTCTACCGGGTCGACCGGGCGCGCTCGCGCGAATTGGGCGGGACCGGTCTGGGCCTGGCGATCGTCAAGCATATCGTGCAGCTCCATCGCGGCCAGTTGCGCCTGGAGAGCCGGCTGCGTGAAGGCACCACCGTCACCGTGTGGCTGCCCGCGGCGCCCGCTCCCTAGGCCGCGCGCGCGATACTCAACCGGCGCGCATCGACGACGCTTGCGCGCTATCTTGCGGCGCTGCGTTCGATGTGAGAAATTTTTCTGTCCCGGCGCGCGCCGTTAGCTCAGCGGATTAGAGCATCAGACTACGGATCTGAGGGTCAGGGGTTCAAATCCCTTACGGCGCGCCACTTTTTTCTCCCTCAAAAGTGAATAGCTGGCAAGTAGGTGGCAAATCGACGCGGCTCCTGACCCGGTTTCGTCGCCATTTCGCTGCCTCGCCACATCGTGACCTCGTGCGGAGTCGCCTCGTCGCTTTCGGTCTCGGTCACCCAGTGAGGGTTTCTGCGGTGAAGGTTTCTCGGCGGATGGGGGTGGCGGGGTCAAAGTCTGGCAGGCACGGTTAGTATCCAGGCGGCAGACCGCGCGCTCCAATTTTAGCCATCTGTTTGAAGCAAGGTATAATCAACCCATGCCTTACAAAATGAATCCGGGGGATCCCCGCTCCTGCTCCGATTGCGGCGCGCCGTTCATAGCCCTCATCTCCAACAACCTAACCTGCTCGCCCAAGTGCGCGCTGCATCGTAAGACGGACCTTCAACGGGCGCGACGGCGATCGCGCTCTGCCGACAGCTTTACAGTACTGCGGCCCAGCGGCTCTATACGCAACCGAGTGACTCTGCGCTGAGGGACCGAGCGGCGTATCATCAACGCCATCATCCCGATGCTGCCGCTGCGCTGAGTGGGTTCGCTGACTGCTTGGCTTTGTGAGCGCGGGCTGGCGGAGCGATCTGAATCCCCAACCACCACAACCGAAAAGCCATCGCGATTTAACGAAAAGCCATCGCGATTTAACCGCCAACTCGAAAAGTCCGGTACAACTTTCGTACAACTCACTGCTTCGTCCAGCGGCTGCGCAGGCACTCAGTTCCCGAGTTGCCCAGCCCGGTCCAAACCCTGCGCGATACGATTCCCCACGGGCACTTCCGCCGCGAGCTGAGCGGCTCTGATTTCCTGACTTGTATCGCGGCGGCGGCCTCAGAGTTTTCTTGCTGCGTGGGTACAGAGATTGCAGGTTTTTATAGGCAAGAATCCGCAACGTAAACAAATCTGAAGTCGAGGAGTGAAGATCAATGCAGTGCAGCGAAATTATGGAGCAAGACATTCAATTGGTTCGTCCAGATGACGAGGTCGGTAGTGCGGCAAAGACGATGAGGGACGCTGAGATCGGCTTCCTTCCGGTGTGTGACCCCGAAAACAATAAAATTGTGGGAACGCTTACTGACCGAGACATTGCCATTCGGCTGGTGGCGGAAGGAAAGGAGCCGGAGACTCCGGTGTCGGATGTCATGACTACGGCCCCAATTTTCTGCCACAGTGACGACGATATTGCTAAAGCCCGTGAATTGATGAAGTCACATCAGGTGTCGCGCATGATCGTGCTCGACGATAATGATGGGCTCGCCGGGATCATTAGCCTCGCAGATATCGCTGCTGATGAGGAATCCTCCGGACAAACCCTGCATGAGATCAAGCGGCCCTAACGGCGGATCGAACAGGGTATCAAGTCTTTTAACCAAGTGAAGTAAACATCTTCTGGTTGCAGGAGTTTTAGCCATGCCGAAATGCGACGTGTGCGGCAACGACTACGACAAGACTTTCCAGATCACACAAGCCGGCAGGACGTTGACCTTCGACAGCTTCGAGTGTGCGATCCACGCGATGGCACCCTCATGCGCCCATTGCGGCTGTCGAATCATCGGTCATGGAGCCGAGCACGACGGCAAGATCTATTGCTGCGCAGATTGTGCCAAGAATTCAGGCGTGGCGGGAATGCGAGATCGCGCGTAAACGTCAAGATTCTATAGAGAACCTTGTCCTGCGCTCGACGCCTCGCCCGCTCCTCACACTCGAGTCGCGCAGTCGTGCCCCCCAAATCGTACCGTGGGGAAACTCTCAGACGCTGGGGACCGAGCAGCGCCGACGTCACCGCCCGGATAGCGCCTGGCAGCGCATCGAGAGTCTTCACCCCGTAAAGGCGGCAGACGTTGCGGATGGCTCGGTCGTGATCGCCGTGCGCTTTTTCGCCGGCGTGGCGCAGCTTGCGGAACCCGTCGGACTCGCCGAGCACGTCGCGTGGATTTTGAGGGCTAGCCGGGGGTGCGGGCTCGACCCGCACCCCGGCTTCGTCGTTCGACGACTTAGTTCAAACACGGATACTTGGTGATGTTCGTATCGAAGACGACCCGATTCTGGTCAGCCTTCCAGACTCCGTTCACTCTCACGTAGGTATTGTCGTATTGACCGCCGTCAGACACCGTCGTGGTTGTCGTGGGAGGGGATACTTCGTCGTTGGGCCCCGAGAGGCTATTCCAGTAGGCCGTCATGGTAGCCGTATCGCCTGTCACGTCAATGCACTTGCTAGTAACGATATGATGACCGAGTTGTGCCCGTGGGTAGTCATGGCCCAGACCGATATTGGTGAGGAAGTTAACAATCGCGGTGTGGCCCAGTGCCGTGCATCCACCGCCTGGAGATCCACTAGTACCATTGCCCGTCGTCGTAGGGCTGTATCCCATCGGGTCCAACGTCTGAGTCACACGATTGTTGTACAGTAGGATGTAGCCGCCGCCATCGGTAAACAGGTTTGCGACACCCTCCGCGTCGCCAGCATCAAGATTGTGCGCATATGCGTCCCACAGCTGATCAATCGCGACGATGTCCCCCGTCGGACCCACGCCGCACGTTTTAACCGGATCGATTGGCGTGTTAGCTCCTCCAGCCAGAGCCAGACCGCCAGTCAATACAAAAGCAGCCACTGTAAGGAACGAGAGGAAAAGTAGTTTTTGGTCCTTCATATATGTCTGTCTCCCAAGCCTTTGGGTTGTCTTTTTCACCGCGCAGCAGTTCGGTAACGATGCATAGGTCAGGGATTCTGGTTGTTCGCCAAGCCTCTACCTAATCATCAGCGGCAGAGCATCACCGAAGGTCAAGGAGGAGGGCACGGCAGCCCATTGGGCACTCCATACAGTAACGGCTGCGGTGGGAAGGTCCTCGATGGCGAACCAGCGAGCGAACCTCCAGCCTTCGTCGGTGAGGACAACCTTGCCGTAGTAGCGGCCCGTTAGGATCACCGCCGCCGTGCCGCTGGTGTTGGTTGAGTTCGGGGTGCCGATCGAGATCAATTGCGTGACCCGCACCGTCGCGGTCCTGTCGCCAGGATCCAGCATCACCTGCACGTTCTGAAGGTTGTGGTGACATGCGGCCGAAGTCCTCGCCGAGACTGTCGTCCCCCAATATTTCTCGACCCCCGCCGGCCCCACGGCCGTGCCGCATACGACCGGTTTGCCGGCGTTCCAGAACCCCACTTGCCAGAGCCCGTTCGGCGTGAACAGATTGCCGATCACAGTCGGATCCAATTCCCCGTCGGGTGCGATGTCGTCCGGCCCCCAGTCCGCGTACGCCGTGTAGTTACTGATCAACTGCTCAATGCCGACAATCGCCACCGCGTCCTTCACGCTCGGGTCAGTGTTATTGTTATTGCCCTCTTTCGGTCGCCACGGCTCTCCGGCCGTTAGCGCGACCACGCCGAACACGACAAGCGCCAGAATGATGCCTTTGCTTCTCATCTGCTCCCTCTCCATATCTTGTTTATCCCCCCGAGCGGCCGCTCACTCCTCAAACCCTTGTTCCAAGTTACTTTTCCAATATGCGCAGCGTCCTCCCTTTCAATGCTTCAGTTACCTCGCGTTCCCTAGCGGAGGCGCACGACCTCTCAGCCGTCTTAATCCCCGGCCATGATCGATTAACGAGGTGTGGTCTAAAATTCTCCCCGCCCCCCACGTGTATGCATGCCGTCGCGATGGCCTTGTTCGTACCGGTCATGAGTCATGCCGCCGCTCAAACGAAACATTGCGGGCCCCCTTGCTTGGCCCTGAAAAAAGCACCATTGACATCATTTAGGAAGACAAGAGAACTAATAGCGTGGTATGAGAATCTCCTATGGACTTGCCGCGCCCTTCCCGAAGTAATTTCAATATCCTCCACCAGCTGAAGGGGTTTTGTTATGCCGCTACTACCGGAAGCATAACGAAGGCAGCCGAGCGCATGTTGCTTACGCAGCCCTCGGTGTCGCTCCAAATCCAGGCGCTCGAGCGGGAACTAGGATCGATTCTTTTCGAGCGTCGCGGGCGAATCAGACTTACAGCCGAAGGAAAATTGCTGCTCGAATTGGCGTTGCCGCTGATCGAGCATATAGACGCGCTACCTAGAACATTCGCCGAGTTGCGGGGCACGCCCAATCGCGGCGAAGTCAACATTGCAGCAGCGGAATCTACATTGCTCTATCTGCTGCCAAGGTTTGTAAAGCGTTTCTCGACCAAGTATCCAGAGGTCCATTTTCGTCTCCACAACGTCACGGGACTTGACGGCCTTGCGATGCTGCGGGCGGATGAATTTGAAGTTGGGATCGGTTCAATGATTGAGATACCTGACGACCTCTCTTTTCAGCCTCTCTTCAGTTTTGCGAAAATGTTAATAACTGCTCGGGGCCATCCGCTGGCCCGAGTAACTAAACCAACACTGCGCGACATCAGTCCATACGGGCTGATTCTCCCGCCGCGTCATCTCAACACGTGGCGGCTGGTGAAGACGATCTTTACTCAACATGATCTGCAGTGCCGCGTGCTTTTTGAAGCTGGAGGATGGGAAGTAATCAAAAAATATGTGGAGCTGAACCTAGGCGTATCGATTGTGACTGCGATCTGTCTGACGGGCGGAGAGAATCTGCATGTCGCGCCAATGGGGCAGTACTTTCCGGACCGAACGTATGGGGTGGTGATGCGCCGAAAAAAGGTTCTTTCTCTCCAAGCCAGACTTTTTATTGAGATGTTGCAAGCCGAGGCCAGCAGTTCGGCGGTGCGTCCGCAGCAAACGCCCACGGTGCGGCGAGCACGATCAGCTTCATCCGCCGAGACTTAATTCAGGAGGAGCAGACCAGGCGGTTCCTGGCGCGGATCCATGATGTCCGCAAAATCTGGAAACTCAGTCCAATGGATCTCGAATCGTATCGACGCCGGTACGATTACTCTCGTGCGTGCGACGAGATGATGGCCGCGACGAACAGCCGAGTCGCGCGATGGTACGTGGTGGAGGCGGACGACAAGCGGCGCGCGCGGCTGAACTGCATCGCGCATCTGCTCAGCCTGATTCCGTACGAAAATGTACTGCGCAAAAGAATTAGACTGCGGAAGCGACAAAAGCCCAGCGGCTACAGAGAGCCGGCCCGAAATTATAAGTACGTGGCCGACACCTATTGAGCCAAGCCCAAGCCTCCTCGAACTCACCGCCGCACCTCGGCGTTTAATTGCATGAGCTGCTTTTGCACCTGCGCGTCGTTCGGCTCGAGTGCCGCGAGGCGCCTCGCATAGATGATCGCTTGACGCGGCTTCGCCGCGCTGCGGTAAAAATCCGTCATGGCCGCAAGCGCGTCACGATCATATGGATGCCTCTTCAAGTCTTCCGCAAGCATCATGAGCGCCCGCTCGGTCTGTCCCGCATCGTTGAGCGCGACCGCGTACACGTATACGAATCGTGCATTGGACGGGTCCAACCGTGCCGCTGCCGCCAGACGATCGAGCGCCTCCTGTCTGCGTCCCTGGCGGACCAGCAACAGGCCCAGCGCGTGCTGGAGCGATGCATCGTCCGGCGAACGAGCAATCGCGTCACGCAATATGTGCTCGCCTTCAGTTTCGCTCCCCAACTCGCGATCTAGATCTGCAAGGTCCACGGCCGCGGGGGTGAACGATGGGTCGAGCGACAGGGCGGAGTTCAATTCGGCCTTGGCTTCGCCGAAGCGTTTCTCTCTGGCGAACAGCAACGCGAGATTGCTATGAGCTTCCGGACGATCCGCGTTCAACTGTTGCGCGGCAACATACTCGGATAGAGCTTTTTCGAGCGCTGCGGACGCGCCTTTCGGCAACGCGTCCGCAGGAGCACCCGCGAGCGCTTCCGCAGCTTCAATTCTTACCGCGCGCACTCGGTCATTGAGAAGCGGCACCACGGTGCCGGCGCTCGCCTGCAAGGCAGCGCCAGACAAGACGCGGGCAGCGGCGCGTCTGACCATCGGTGAAGTGTCGTGCACACTATCTCTTATCGGCTCCGCAGTGACAGATCCGGGATCGACGGCCATCAACGCGAGCGCGCTCGCGCGAGCGATCGCAGGCTGTTGGCGGTCCGCGGTCAGTTTAGCGAGCAATCCTTGAGCTCCCGGCGCTCCTATCGATCCCGCATAAAGCGTCTCGGCGAATTGTTGAAACCCTGCGGGTTCGTGACCGTACCACTTTGCCACTAGCTGGGCTGCCCAAGCTGCCGTCCTGTCTCTATGGCATCCGTTGCACGCGTTCGGAACGCCGAGCTCTACCGTGAGTTCAGGGCGTGGAATCCGCATACTGTGATCGCGCCGCGCATCTACGACCATGTAGGTTCGGGTCGGCATATGACATTCCACGCATTGAGAGCCTGGAGTCCCGACGTTGTGGAAATGATGCCGCACGGAATTGTACTTTTGTGCCGCGTGGCATTGAAGACAGACGCCGCTGCCCTCCGCGCGAAGCTTCAGGCTATGCGGTTCGTGACAATCACTGCAGGTCACTCCGGCATGGAACATCCTGCTCTGAATGAATGAGCCGTACTCGTAGACTTCGTCCTTAATCTGTCCGTCCGGGTAATAGAGATTGTCGTCGAGTAGCGAAACTCGATAATCATCGTCCACCGGCTGACTATGTACGTAGTCTTCATGGATCTGGCTTCGTCGTGAATGGCATCGCGCGCACATCTCGATTTCGCGTTCCGAATGGCGGGGCGTGCTGCGCAGGGCATTTCCAGTGATACGATCGATCTTCCAGTTGACGCCGCGGCGTTCATCCAGAGTGACGGGCAAACCACGGCTCGCTTCGTAGCGGCGCCAATCGCCGCTCCTCGCCGCCCACGCCACATGGTGGGATCCTGGGCCGTGGCACGCCTCGCAGGCAACGTCTATCTCCGCATATGAAGTGAAGTAAGTGCGCGTGCCGAAATGATAGTTTTTGTGCACGTTGGTCGAATGACAGTCGGCGCACATGAAGTTCCAGTTTTGGTCGAGTCCGGTCCAATGCAGTGGGTCGCTTGCCCTTAGCTTGCGGTCGGGATGCAAATCGAACCATCGCTGGCCGCCGTTTTCGCGAGAGCGACTGTCCCATGCAATCCCAAATGCCTGGAGGCGACCACCCGGCAGCTCGATCAGGTACTGCTGCAGCGGATAGACGCCAAATGTGTACTTGATTTCGTAATTGTGCAGCGCGCCGTCCGGGCCGTCGGTCAGAACCATGAATCTGTCGCCGCGCCGAAAAAAGCTTGACGTAACGCCGCTATGGGCCAGGCTTGCATTGTTGAAGTCGCCCAGCATGGTGGAGTCGCTCGCCTTTTGCATGGCCAGCTGGTGATGGGACCCACTCCACAGCTTCAACTCCCGTTCATGGCACCCGCCACAGGCGGCCGCGCCTACGAAGTTGGCCGCAGGCGCGGCGGTGGCGATATGAGGAGCTGAGTGAGATACATCGGGCCGTTGGCGCACACGAAGCATCGTGACAGACACTACCAACGCCGCTACTATTACGGCGGTCGGTAAGAGGAGGGTCCGAAAGCGACGCAATTTCGCGTTCGGCGGCGACGCGATGGAAGTCTCCGATGAAGGTTCAGTCGCCTGACCGGATCTAGGCTTCGTCTTCGGGTTCTTTCGCTTCCTGGCCAAGGCGATAACTGAGATTGGAACCGAGCGTGCGTCGCGGCTGAGCACGGCACGGCCTTAACGCTTGTTCGTCGCCTCTAGTCGTTGGTCGGTTGCTGCATCTTTTGCAGCACTTGATCGAGATTGAAACTTCCCGGCTTCGCGCGCGGCGGAAATTCTTTGAAAGTCTGAAGGAACTGCGCCACGACCGCCTGTGCGGGCATGAATGCCCACGCGTTGTCGATACGCCAACGTGGGTAGTCCTCGGACTCCTCGGCGCGCTCGAAGGGATCCATCCGCAGATTGAGTAGCATCGGGAGCCGCAAGGTAATGTACGGATTCTGCCACACCTCTAATCCATGCGCGCGTTGCACTGAGAAGAGCATTTTCCAGTTACTGTAACGCAGAGCCGAAAGCGAGCCATCGTCGGTAAAGTAGAAGAACTCCTTGCGCGCGCCGGCGCTTTTGCCCTCCAGCATAGGTAATTGGTTGTACCCGTCGAGGTGTACCTTTTCTGCAGCATCAACTGTACCTTCACCGGACTGGACATTGCTCCTGAATACGCGCTCGCATATTTGCAGTCGCGAGCGTGGCTATTAAATAGGACCTTGGTCCGATGCGCTCGAATGACCGCTGGGAGATCTCGTAGGACCTAATCCGACTAAAGTCTTGTTTCGCGGCCATACCGATCTGGTCATGCTGAGATTGGTTGGGATGATCGGTACACCGGCTCCCTCGGGACGGATCGGTTTTTGGTAAGCGAAACGAAACCCGCCTTGATTCTGGTTGAAGACGATTTATCAGTTCTCCGCGCGATGCGCAGGCTGATGCTATCCGCCGGATTTCGCGTCATAGCTTTCGATCGGCCGCGCGCTGTCCTCGAGGGCGAGCTTCCGAAAACCGGCGCTTGCCTGATCGTCGACGTGCATCTTCCGGAGATGAATGGAGTCCAGCTCTGCGAGACCCTCGCCGCGTCGGGATGCCGACTGCCGGTGATAATGATCACCGGCCACATCGACGAGGGAACCCGCGAGCTGGTGGGGCGCGCGAACGCGGTCGCCGTTCTGTTTAAGCCATTCACCCGCGATTCGCTGCTGGAGGCGATTTCCAAGGCTTTTGCGGTCAGCAAACGAGCCTAGCCTTCCGACTCGATCGAGGATAGCGCCATTGGAAAGGTGGACCGATTAAGGTTAGAGTTTGCGCGTTGTGCCGCAAACTACGCCATCCAGACGAGCCGTTCCGCGACGGCAATCCAAGCGCTCCTCTCGCTCTTCGGCCGCTGAGACGCTCCGCTTTGAAGAAGTCATCATCGAGTTGGCCGGCGCGTTCGTACGGGTCACAACCGACAAGATAGACGGGGAAATCAATCGTTGGCTGGAGCGAATCGTTCTGGCCCTGGGCCTCGATCGCAGCACGATCGCCGAAATCAATCCTTCGAATGGCTGGGCTACCTTCAGCCACGGCTGGGCGCGCGAGCCCGAGCAGATAATCGGTAAATCGCTCGACGCCAATGCGCTAATGCCGTGGGTCAAGGGAAAGATGCTGGCCGCGGAGACGGTCGTGATGCCGAGCGTGGACGCACTGCCCGACGAAGCTGCCGTCGACCGGGAAAGTATGCGGCGTTACGGGCCCAAATCCAACGTGATGGTACCGATAAAGGTCGGTGGAGTAGTCGTCGCAGCGGTGGGATTCGGAGTCTTGTACCACGAACGCTCCTGGCCATCGCAGTTGGTGCGACAGCTCCAGACCGTGGCGGAAATTTTCGGCTTCGCACTGGAGCGAAAGCGCGTGGTCACCGAAATGTTGAAGCTGCGCAACCAGCTGACCTATGTCTCGCGCATCAACACGATGGGTGAACTGGCGGCTTCGCTGGCGCATGAAATCAACCAGCCGCTGGCGGCGATTCTGAGCAACGCCGAAGCGATCCAGAGCATGCTCGAGACTACGCGGCCGGATGTCGATGAGATCAGGGCAGCGGTCGCGGACATCGTCAGCGACGATGCGCGCGCGGGCGACACGATTCGCCGCCTGCGGGCGCTGTTCCGGCGGGAGGAGCTTGTCCGCTCCGAAACCGACCTTGGAGAACTATTGGCGGAGGTCAGCCGAATCATCGGGAGCGATGCGGTAATCCGCAACGTGTCGCTTCAGGTCGATGTGCGCCATCCGCTCCGCCCGATCCTCGCCGATCGAGTTCAGATACAGCAGGCGGTCATCAACCTTCTCTTGAACGCATTCGATGCGGTTTCCGAGGCGGAAGAGCACGCGCGCGAGGTCACGTTGTCTGCGCACGAAGAAGACTCCGGCTGCCTGAAGCTGATCGTGCACGATTCCGGCCGGGGAATCGAACCGGACGCCTTGCCGCGAATCTTCGACGCCTTCTTTACGACCAAGCCGAACGGAATGGGAATGGGTCTGGCTATTTCGCGATCGATCGTCGAGGCGCACCGGGGACGACTTAGCGTTTCCTCAAATCCCGGCCGCGGTACGACTTTCGAGATAACTCTTCCCCGTTCGACGTGAGCATCCTAACCGCATCTAATCCTTGACGGTAATCTGCAATCAATGAGTCAAAGAACCTCAATAGCTATTATCGACGACGAGGAATCGGTTCGGAGATCATTGGTACGGATGCTCGAGGCAAAGGGACTCCAGGCTCTGGCGTTCCCCTCGGCGCACGAGTTCCTGGATAGCGATGAGAGCAAAATTGTCTCCTGCGTGGTGTCCGACCTGCAAATGCCCGGGTTGGACGGGCTCGGGTTTCAGCAGATGCTAAGCGCGCAGCAACCATATCTTTCGATAGTCTTCATCACGGGCCATGGCAGTATTCCGACGAGCGTTAGTGCAATGAAGGCCGGCGCGGTGGACTTTCTCGAAAAGCCAATCAAAGGGGCCGCGCTGCTCGAGGCCATACGCCGGGCCACCGAACGCAGCCGCAATTTACAAGCCGCCAACGCAGAGATCGATTCATTGAAGATTCGCTACGCGATGCTCACGGCGCGCGAGCGCCAAGTACTCTCGCTGGTCACAGCCGGCCTGCTTAACAAGCAGGTTGCAGCCGAACTCGGAGTCGCCGAGAAAACGATAAAGCAGCACCGCGGCCACGTTATGGGAAAGATGGCGGCCGAATCACTCGCCGAACTGGCCGTGATGGCCGAGCGGCTGGGCGTCAGGCCGAGTGGAATGGATTTCTCCAAGGCGAGAGGCAAGCTGAGCTCTTGATATAGTCGCGGATTTGCAAAGGGCCAAGTCAATCATGGCCGCCGCGGGCCATACGCGTCGCGCCCGTGCGCCGGGCAAATCGGACCTGCCCGCCGCGCTATAAGACCAAAGTCCCATTTTTCCAACTTTCCTACGCTGACATCATAGCGTCTCAGTTTAGTCTAGGAGGCCAAGGCGCGACCGATGGGTGCTGTCGCACAGAGATACGATCAAGGGCGTATATCGTTCGAGAGAGCGGATGAGTCGACGCTCGTGGTGCATCTTTCAGGCCCCTGGCATCTACAGCGGGACCTGCCGCCGGTAACGCTGCTGCTTGGCGAACTCACTGCGCGGCCGGGCACCAAGCGGCTTTCATACGAAACCGCTCAACTTAGTCACTGGGACAGCGGGCTGATCGCGCTGCTTACCCATATCAGCGAGATCTGCCGCGCGCGCGGCATCGCCGAGGACCGCGCAGGGCTTCCGGCGGGCTTGCGGCGTCTGCTCGAACTGGCCGAGGCGGTTCCCGAAAAGAAAGGCGCGCGAAGCGAGGCCGCGCGCATCTCCTTCCTTGAACGTGTCGGAAACATCACGCTTGGCTATGGCCTTTCGGCGAGAGAGTTTTTGACCTTCCTCGGCGAATTGACGATAGCCTTCGCCAAATTCTTACGCGGTAAGGCCCGCTACAGAAAGATCGATCTGCTCGAAGTGATCCAGGACTGTGGCCCGAACGCTGTCGGAATCGTCACGCTGATCTCGTTCCTTGTCGGCGTCATCCTCGCCTTCATGGGCGCTGTGCAGCTCTCGCAATTTGGCGCATCAATCTACGTCGCCGACCTCGTTGGTATTGGCATGGTCCGCGACATGGCCGCGATGATGACCGCGATCATCATGTCTGGCCGCACCGGCGCCGCCTTTGCGGCGAAACTCGGCACGATGAAGGTGACCCAGGAGATCGACGCGCTCACCACGATGGGCATCTCGCCGTTGGAATTTCTTGTGTTGCCGCGAGTGCTCGCGTTGATCCTGATGATGCCGCTGCTATGCTTGTTCGCGGACCTGGTCGGAATCCTCGGCGGCATGTTCGTAGGCGTCGCGATGCTCGGGCTCTCCGCCGCCACCTACCTGCGGGAGACGATATCGACTTTGACCCTGGTCAATCTGTTCGGCGGGGTCATCAAGGGAACTTTCTACGGCGTGCTGATCGCGATCGCCGGCTGCCTGCGCGGCTTTCAGTGCGGTAACAGCTCATCGGCCGTCGGTGATGCGGCGACGCAGGCGGTGGTGATGGCGATCGTTATGATTGTTGTCGCATGCGGCCTGTTCGCCGTGGTCTTCAACTTTCTTGGTATCTGAGCAAGCGGACGATGGAAACCGGCGGCCCTAGCGGGAATGGCACCAGTGCGGAGCCGCACATCATCGTGCGCAACCTGACTATGGCCTACGGTAGTTTCGTCCTGATGCGCGATCTCAACTTCGTGGTCCGGCGCAAGGACATCTTCATCATCATGGGCGGCAGCGGGTGCGGCAAGAGCACGCTGCTGCGCCATCTGATCGGGCTCAAGGATCCGGCCACCGGAGAGATCATTTATGGGGACATCAATTTCACGCGGGCCGAGCCGGAGCAGCGCGAGCGTCTGCTGCGACGGTCCGGAATCCTGTATCAGAGCGGGGCGCTGTGGAGCTCGATGACGCTGGCGGAAAACATAGGGCTGCCCCTCGGCGAGTTCACCGATCTTACGCAGGCGCAGATCCGCGAAATCGCGGCGCTCAAACTCGCGCTGGTCGGGCTCAAAGGCTTCGAGGATTTTTACCCAAGCGAGATCAGCGGCGGCATGCAAAAACGCGCCGGGCTGGCGCGTGCGATGGCGCTCGATCCGGACATCCTGTTTTTCGACGAGCCGTCCGCCGGCCTCGACCCGATAAGCTCCCGCCTGCTCGACGATTTGATTCTCGAACTGCGCGCGAATCTCGGGGCGACGATCGTGGTAGTCACCCACGAACTGGCCAGCATCTTCACCATCGCCAATAACAGCGTCTTTTTGGATGCTGATTCCCGAACTCAGATCGCGACCGGCGATCCGCATGACATGCTCGCGCATTCGAAGGATCCACGGGTGCGAAAGTTTCTCACACGCGGGCAGGAGGGAGGCGACTCGGTAAGCAGTAATGACTAAACGCGTCAGTCCCGCCGTCATCGGCGCATTCGTGGTCGCCAGCTTTGCGATCCTGGTAGTGGCGCTGATCGTAATCGGCTCGGGTCGCATGTTCACCAAGCCGATCCGCTTCATCTGCATGTTCCAGGGAAATCTCAACGGTCTCAAGGTCGGAGCGCCGGTCAAGGTAAGGGGCGTGCAGATCGGCACGGTCGCGTCGATAGAGCTCAGGCTTTTGCCCGCGCAGGGACGGTTGCGGCCGGAGGTCAAGGATCTGAGATTGCCGGTCATCGTCGATCTCGATCGATCGCAACTGGTGGCGAGGGGAGGAACTGGTGCGGCGCTCGAAACCGCGGGATTCGAAGACTTGATCAAGCAGGGGCTGCGGGCCCAGCTCGCCACCGAAAGTCTCCTGACCGGGCTCCTGTATATCGATCTCGACCTTCATCCGCGTGCGCCAATGAATCTTGCGCTGGAGTCAGGCGGGCCCTACCGGGAGATCCCGACCGTTCCGACCAACCTTGAGCAGCTTCAGAAGCGGTTAACCAAGGCGCTGGATAAATTCGAGAAAATCGACTTCCAAGCCGTGGTCGTCTCGATTACCGACGCCGCCAACTCGATCAAGACCCTCACCGGTTCTCCGGAACTCAAGGCCACGCTGGAGTCGCTCAAGGAGACGATCGCAAATCTGAACCAGGCAATTTACTCGGCGCGCAGCATTCTCAACAGCGCCAACTCGAAGATTGGTCCGCTGATTGTGGACCTGCAAGAGAACTCCGACGAAGCCAACAAAACCATGAAGGACACCCGCGGCGCGTTGGTCAGACTTCAGCAGACACTCGATCCCAATTCTCCGCTGGCGGTGCATCTCAACCAGACCCTCGATCAGTTGAGCGACACCGGGCGTTCGCTCGAAGAGTTCACCGACTATCTGCAGCGCAATCCAAGCGCTTTGCTTCGCGGAAGGTACGTGCCGGACAAGGACAAATGATCGTGACGAATATCAGGACGAAAGCGATCGCGTTCGGCGCGTGCGCGATGATGGCCGCGGGATGCTCTGTGTTATCGCCTCAACCTGACCGCTCCAAGTTATTTATCCTGAGTCCGGTTTCCGACAGCGCCGGGGCGACCGCCAAGCCGGCCTCGACGAGCCCCGATTCGCAGCTCACCATCGGCGTCGGCCCAATCGGGTTCCCCGACTACCTTCGGCGCCCGGAGGTTGTGACGCGCGTCGCGCCTAATCGCATCGACCTGTCCGATGAAAGACGCTGGGCCGAGCCGCTGGATAGAAATTTCACCCGCGTACTCTCGGAAAATCTTGCAACGCTGCTGGACACCCAGCGGATCGAAAAATACCCGTGGTCGCTGAGTACCAAGGTCGATTACCAAATCGAAGTCGAGGTCCAACGATTCGAGACCACAAGCGACGGCCAGTCGCAGCTGATCGCGAGCTGGATCATCAGAGATGGCCAGAGCAACAAAATTCTCTACGCTTCAAAGACTATTGCCGGAGCGCCCGCGGGCACCGACGAGGTCAGCGCGTCGTCAGCGTTGAGCAACGACCTGGCGACGCTCAGCAAGGAAATTGCATCGCGCGTCAACGAGCTTAAACAGCGTCGCACTCCCAACAACTCGGAATCAAATGCCGCTTCGGCCTCGTGACCGCCTTTCGAAGATGACAAAGACGCGTTCGCTTTTAACTTCAGTTATCGATGTTTTCACGGAGACAAGAATGAAACCCCAGTGCATTTCGGGCTGTCACAAAAGGAAGATTGGACTGGCGCTCGCCATCGTGGCTCTTCCTGTCCTGCTCCTGACCGGATCGTCTCGCGCGCAGGATATCTACGCTTACCCTGCGAAAGGACAAAACCAGGCGCAGCAGGACCGCGATCGCTACGAGTGTCATTCATGGGCGGTCAAGCAGACCGGATTCGATCCGAGCAAAGCCCAGGCGGTCGCCTCTGACACGCGGCCCGCGACGAGTCAGCCTCTGCCGCCGCAGGGACATGTCATAAGAGGCGCGGCCCGCGGCGCCGCGCTTGGATCGGTAGGCGGCGCGATAACGGGCAACGCAGGCACTGGCGCCGCCGCCGGAGCGGCGATGGGCGGGCTGGCTGGAGGAATGCGTCGGCGCGATCAAAAGCTTCAGCAAAGTCAGCAGCAACAGGTCAACACTCAAGCGGCGGCCAATTCACAGCAAAGCCAGCGCAATGCCTACCATCGGGCGATGGCGGCGTGCCTCACGGGGCGCGGTTACACGGTGAACTGATAGGACCAAGGTCCGATTGGCGAAGCTTCTATCTGTCGGACAACATGGCAGCATTCATGCGGCCACCGAATATCTGCAGCTTACTATCAACGAGCAACGGGGGGAGTTAACAATGAAAACCAAAATGAAATCGGAGAGAAGCGGATTAGAATTGTCGCTCAGACTGGTGACTGCGGCAGTTTTGGCAACCCTGCTGTCCGCTTGCTCGGCCACCACTCAAGGCCAAGTTGCACTAGAACAGCAAACGCCGGCCGGCCAGCCCGCTCCAACCGGCGCGGCGCAGTTCCTGGGCACTGACGCTTCGCTACTTCAACCGGGAGCGGAGGGCCAGGCCGCCTACGTTTACATCACGCCCAACGTGCAGTGGAGCACCTACAAACAGGTCCTGCTGAAGCCCGTGGAATTCTGGGACACTCCCAACTCGAGCGTGTCTCCAGACAATCAGAAGATGCTGATCTCGTATTTCTACAACTCGCTGCAAAAGAACCTGCAGCAGAATTTCACCATCGTCACCCAGCCGGGTCCCGGAGTGATCACCGTGGCGGTCGCGATTATAAATGCGGAAGGGGCCACCCCGGGTTTGCGGTCGGTGTCCCTGGTCATACCGCAAGCTCGCATATTGAACTACGCGCAATCGGTGGCGACCGGTCACGCCGCTTTCGCCGGTTCAGCCGAAGCGGCCTTCAAGGCTACGGATTCGAGCACCGGACAATTGCTGGCGGAATCGGTCGACAAGCGCGTCGGCGGCATGGCCGTGAGCAACGCGGCGCAGGTGCAATGGGGCGACGCCGAGGCCGCTATGGATTACTGGTCAGTAAGGATCACGGAACGGGCGGTCGCGCTGGGAGCGGGTTCTCCCGCGGTTGGCACCACCGCCCAACCTTCGACGAGCAATTAGCGCTGCAATCGTTTTTTTGGACGGAGGTCAGACCGATGTCCCACACAATTTCCTATGGCAAACTCCCGACTCGTCCGGTTGAGCCGCCCCCTAGAAATATGGAGCCTCAGGACTTTCAAACAGTTGAAGCCTGGGCGACGATTCAGAATGTCATCGTCGCCGCGATTGAAGACGACGAGCGGACGCGCCGTGCACTGGTCTTTCAGCTAGCGACCGCTGGTGTTGAGGTCGAACCTTATGCTTGCGCAGAGGAATTTCTGAACGCCGCGACCGCGAAAGACTTCGATTGCATCCTGGTGGACATCAATTTGCCAAGAATGAACGGCTTGGAACTACAGGAGGAGCTCAACCGGACAATTCCCTACGCATCGATCGTTTTCATCACCGGCCATGGCGATCTGCCGCTCGGAATGCATGCGATGAGGAAAGGCGCCGTGGATTTTCTGGAGAAGCCGATCGACGATCAAATACTATTTAGCTCGATAGCCCGAGGAACCCATCGCTCGCGCACCCGGCGTGCCGAGCATTACCAGCATATCGAGCTCGAAAAGCGCCACGGCTACCTCACGCCCCGCGAACGAGAGGTCTTCGATCTGATCACCACCGGTTTCCTGAACAAGCAGGTGGGCGCCGAACTGGGAACAACTGAAAGGACCGTTAAGGCGCATCGAGAAAAGGTAATGAGCAAGATGGCCGCTGCCTCGCTCGCCGATCTCGTACGTATGGCCGACGTCCTTCAGATTCACCCCGCTCGGGCGCAGGCTGCCCTCCCAAGTTGGCAGAGCAAACTGGCGGAGCCGTCGCGCAATGCTCCCGCCGGTTCGTTGACACCGCCTGCGATGCTCCGCGGATCGGCCTGGCCGCCTCACCGTTTAGTCAAAGCTCGCTAGCTAGGCCGCCAACAGCTGTCTGAGGCCACCTCATCGAGCGTGATTCGATACGCCGGCTTGCTTCCTTTTCGCAAGTGGAAGCGTGAAGGCGAACGTAGTGCCGCGGTCGGGGTTGGGCGTCGTCCATATTCTACCGCCATGGTGCTCGATGATCGATCGGCTCACGAGTAGACCCAATCCCATTCCTTCGCGCTTGGTCGTTACGAAAGGCTCGAACAGACGGCCGGCGACCGATGGGGGAATTCCCGCGCCATTATCGCATACACTTATCCGCATCCATCCGACCCTCTCCGGAGCGACGGCGATCGCAACCTCGCCTTTGTCGGAACCGGCTTCTCTGATCGCGTCGAAGGCATTGATGAGCAGATTCAGAATGCACTGCTGCAGTTGGACGCGATCTCCGACGACCCGTCTTGCGGGAGGCGGAATCTCGAGCCGCACCTGAATCTTTCGCAGCGCAGCCTCACCGGCGATCAGGTTCACCGTTTCGGATATTAGATTCCCGAGGCCCATCTCGATTTTGCGCTCGGCGTCTCCCTTGAACAGGGATCGGACCCCCCGAATGATTTCTGCCGTACGTTTGGTGTCTTCGATTGCATCGCTGACCGCCGCCAGGGCCGTAGCGAATTGCGGATTCTTCTGCGACAGCAGGCGCGTCACACCTCCGAGATTGCTCAGGATTGCGCCCAAGGGTTGATTGATTTCGTGCACGAGGGAGGCGACCAGTTCACTCATCATATTGCGGCGCGAAGCAACCCTGAGTTCGGTGCGCGCCGCATGTAGCGCTATCTCCGATTGCTTGCGCTCGATCGCACTGCCGAAGAGCCGCACTGCCAAGGTGAGTTGGTCGAGCAGTTTCGTCGGCCATTCTCTGGCTGCGCTGAATTTGTCGAACCCCGCCGCACCGATCACCTGGTTGCCGGCCCACATTGGAATCACGGCCGAAGCTTTAAGGCCGTAACGCGCAGCGAAGTCTCTTGCATCGGCCAGTTCGGCCGGAATTCCGCTGGGCGACGAGAACACGAGCTGATTACCCATCAGTACCCAGTCAGTAGTCGTTTTTAGAAACTTCTGCGGGTCGAAATCTCGAGGTAAGGCAGGAATGCCGGGTCGCTTCCAGGTATGCGTGGTGCGCACGGGGGCGGAACCCGAATCACGTTCATAGATGCCGCTGCGGTCCAGGCCCAAGACCTGACTAATCTTTCCTAACCAAACTTCGATCTCACGGTCGACCTCATGAGCTGAAGCCCTCGTCATCGACGCTGAGAGTTCGCCAACAAGCGATTCGAACCGGTCGATCTCGCGACGTGGCTGAATGCCGCGCGAGGCCCGATCACGCATCATCGGGCTGTTCCGTTGGTGGGCTAACGGCGGCATAAGCGCTCTTAATGGTAAAGTCCCTTATGCACAGCCAAAAGCAGCGAGACTACAGGCAGCTGAAAGCACGTGATCACTTACATGCGCATCCTATGGCAAAAGATCGCACTAATGCGACCGTCACCCGGTAACATTGGTGACAGAAAACAAATAAGAAATGATTACGGGGATTTAGGTAAGATCGAGTTATGCGCGGTTCTTGACGTCACGTGGAGCAGATTCAGCCATTACCGAGCGCCTTCCGGATCGCGCGAGTCAACTGTTTCTGATCGAACGGCTTGAATAAGCAGGCAATCGGCTCCGCTCCGCGCATGATTTCCATAGTCCGCTCATCGTCAACCCCGCTCATCAGGATTGTCGGCAACTCTCGACCTGTCGCGGCCAAACCCCGGCAGAGTTCGATCCCGCTCATTCCCGGCATCCAGACGTCCAGCAACAGACACGCGGCACCGGCCGGAAACTCGGTCGCAAGCAACTCCTCAGCGCTCTCACAGACCAATACGTTGAATCCCAAAGCCAGCAACTGTGTTCGTAGCGCGCGCCGGATAGACGCGTCGTCATCTACCACAATTACGGTGGCGCTTGGGCTTTTCGACAACTAGCGATACCGGCTCGGCGACAGACCTTCACGCATCATCCCCACGATTGCGTGCCACTGGATTCTGCGCCGAGCAGCGCCCGGTGGCTATTGTACCAAAGTACAATAGCGCCCCTCTTCCGAAACGTAGAATCTTGGCGTTGCCAAACGAGAACAACCCTGCGCCGCTTTGCGAATGTCGCGCAGGCGAAGCCATGTGGCGGGGGTAGTGAGCCCGCCGCCATTTCAACTAAATTTCGAGCTGTGCCGATTGACAGCCCGTAGCAGGAGAAAGAAATGATCGAGTCTAATTCGTCGACCCGAATGGGAGCCCACATTACCCTACGCCTTGGAGCTTATGCGCTCGCGGCCGTGATCTTTCTCGTACCTCAATTGCTGTGGGCGCAAAGCGCCGGACAGTTCGAGCAGCCGCCGATTATAAATGCCAGCCAACTTTTGCCGGCGAGTGCGCTGTCAGGCCCCGGATATCACGTCGAGCAGCAGGTGCCGACTAATGGCGCGATGGGTCAATACACGATCGTCGCCGACGCCTCCGTATTTCACAACGACGCGGGGACCTATCGGGTGGAAAGTCTCGATCTGCTGAAGATACGGCTGTCCGAGATACCCGCGATCGCATATCTCGATAACGTACGGAAGACGGGTGTATTTGCCAATGCGCTGGCCCAGAGCGCAGAACGCCCGGTTGCGGACGCGGCAAACATGGTTGTCCATCCAATGGATACGATAACCGGACTACCCAGCGGGATTGGAAGTCTTTTTGGCCGCGTCAGTCTCGGCGCAGAAAAAATAGCTTCGACTGCCTCAAATTCTTTCGGAAGCGGAGCAGCCGCCGGTGAGACGGCAAACGCCACGATGACCGCGTTGGGATATGATCAAGTCCGTCGCGACTTGGCGAGGAAGTTGCACGTCGATCCCTACAGTTCCGATCCGATTCTCACGAAGAAGCTGAATTCGGTCGCCTGGGTCATGTTCTCGGCCCGCCTCACGGTCGATGCGGCCATGATGGCGGTTCCCGGTTCGATCATCATCTCGGGCACGGAGTTCACCAACGACCTGGTCTATCAGAAACCGAAAGGGGACCTCATTCTGCACGTTCAGCACAAGCTACAGAACGTGGGATTATCGGAGGGAGAGATCGCCTCCTTCATTAGCAATTCCGCGGTCCCGTTGAGTCTGCAGGTTACGGTGGTCGAAGACCTTATAGGTCTCGGTGACATTCCGGGCCGTCGCGCCGCAGCGGTGACTCTGGGAAACGTGATGACCGAGTACCAGGCACGTTTCCTGGCTACTTCCCTACACATGCTCAATCGATGGGGCCAGCAGAAGAGTGCGATTACCAGGATTCAGGCTCCCGGGGTGCTGGTTGCTCACGATCAGAATGGCACCGTGATAGTGCCCGCCCCGATCGACTACGCATCGTGGACGCCGCGCATCGCCGGGTTTGTGACGACCCCCGCACTGTTGGAATTGCACCACCGCGTGCTGTGGATTCCCGCGAAGATGACTCCGCTCGCGCACCAGCAGCTACAGGCTAATGGCTGGTCGATCCATGAAAGCGCCCAGCCATAGCGCGGAGCATTCAACAAATCAATGAAGAATCATGCCAATGAACTCGACCAACGATTGGTTTCGCTGGGCACAGATGACCGATCGAGTCCAGCCACAGCCAGCATCGGAGAGCGACAGGTAAGAAATCGGGAGGAGTATCGTAATGCATAGTCGGAAAGACAAATGGTATTTGGTCATGCTCTCGCTCGCCGCAATCATGGGTTTGTCGATCGCACACTCGGCATGGGCACAAGACAAGAAGCCCAACATCGTTGTGATTATGGGCGACGACATCGGCATGTGGAATATCGGGGCCTATCACCGCGGCCTGATGGCGGGCCGGACGCCGAACCTCGACAAGCTCGCGAAAGAGGGCATGTTGTTCACCGATTACTACGCCGAGGCAAGCTGCACGGCAGGTCGCGCGAACTTCATCACCGGCGAGCTGCCGATCCGCACCGGCATGACAACAGTTGGCCAAGCCGGTGCCAAGATCGGCATACCGGCGCAAGCGGTGACCATCGCCACGGTGCTTAAGTCCATGGGCTATGCCACTGGCCAGTTCGGCAAGAACCATCTTGGCGATCGCAATGAATTCCTGCCCACCGTCCACGGCTTCGACGAATTCTTCGGCTATTTGTATCACCTGGATGCGATGGAAGACCCCGCCCATCCCAACTATCCGCAGAACCTGTTGAATGTCGTCGGCCCGCGCAACATGGTTCATAGCTGGGCCACTGACGAAGATGACCCCACCGAGATGCCGCGCTGGGGTAAGATCGGCAAGCAGAAGATCGAGGATGCCGGCCCGCTCTATCCGAAACGGATGGAAACGGTGGACGACGAGATTCGCGATCTCGCAATCAAATTCATAGACAAGGCCCAAAAGGACGGCAAGCCGTTCTTCGTCTGGCTCAACCCGACGCGCATGCACATCGTCACGCATCTCTCCCCGAAGTATGAAGCGACGCGCAACTCTGAAAATGGCTGGTCGGAAGAGGAAGCCGGCATGGCCCAGCTCGATGACGACGTCGGCCTGGTGATGAAGAAACTCAAGGACATCGGCGTCGACGACAACACCATCGTGGTCTTCACCACGGATAACGGCACCGAAGTCTTCACCTGGCCCGATGGCGGTCAGACTCCGTTCGCGCAGTCGAAGGGCACAGTCCTCGAGGGCGGTTTCCGTGTGCCTGCGATCCTACGCTGGCCTGGCCATGTGCCGGCGGACTCCGTGCAGAACGGCATCTTCTCCGGCCTGGACTGGCTTCCGACCTTCGTGGCCGCGGCCGGCAATCCGAACATCACCGAAGAATTGCTCAAGGGCAAGACGATCGGCGACCGGACTTACAAGAATCATCTGGATGGCTACAACCAGATGGCGGCCATCACCGGCAAAGGGCCGTCCGCGCGCCATGAAATCTTCTACCTCGGCGAAAGCACGGTCGGTGCGGTGCGCATTGACGACTATAAATATCGTTTCATCGACCAGCCGAATGGCTGGCTGGGCGATAAGACCCATCCGGACGTGCCTTATATCACCAACCTTCGCCTGGATCCCTTCGAGCGGACTGGCTGGCCTAACAATGGAACGAAAGACGGCGCGCAGCAATACTTCGATTGGTTCAAGTTCCAGTTCTGGCGCTTCGTGTTCGTCCAACAGTTGATGGCCAAGGAACTCAAGACCTTCCTCGATTACCCGCCGATGCAGCGGGGCGCGAGTTTCAACCTTGACGCGGTGAAAGCGGAGATGGCGAAAAAGATGGCGCAGGCGGAGGCGGCGAGCAAAGGTACTGGCCAGTAAATAGACCAGTAATAGAAATGACCTTAACGGCGAGCGTCCTTCAGGGGCGTTCGCGGGTACCGAAACGGTAGCGGCAAGAGGAAGGGACCAGGGTTTCGATGACGGTTCGAATGCTCTCGCCAATGGTTGTCGCGCTCTTTATTTTGGTGAGTAGTGCTCACGCTCAGAGCTTCGGAATCAATTCAGGGAATAGCGAATCCGAGGAAGATCTGCTGGCGCGCGAAGTCGACGACCCGACTGCGATTCTCACTCAACTGAAACTGCAGGATCTGTATACTCCCAGGAATTTTCAGACGACCGCGCAGACCAACACGGTGCAACTGCGGCCGGTTATTCCGGTAGAGTCGTTCTCGCTCTTTCCCTTCAAGCAAATCATCCGGCCGACTTTCGAAATCCAGACTCTGGCCACGTCGCGAGGAAGTTCAACCATAACTGAATACGCCGACATGCAGCTGCTCGATTTGTTCCTCTCCAACTGGCCCAACCCCAAAGAGACCGGATTCGGCTGGGGCATCGGGCCAACCTTCGTGTTTCCTACGGGAAGAGTCTCCAAGGCGGGCAAGCATGCGTGGCAAGCCGGCCCCGCCTTCGGTGTTTCTTACCGCGGCGTCCCGCACTTGATGGTCGGCTTCCTGTTCCAGAACCCCATCTCGTTCGCCTACACGAATTCCTCAGCGACGCCGCAGAGCCAGATGCAGTTTCAACCGCTGATCTCATATACGCTCGGTCGCGGCTGGTACGTGAAATCCGCGGACTCAACCTGGACCGTCAATTGGCGCCACGGCAGTTCGACCACCCTTCCCCTCAGCCTGGGCTGCGGTCGCGTGTGGAAGTTCGAGGGCCCTGAGCTCAACACCTGGGTGTCCGGTGAATGGATGGCCTACAGGCAGTATACAAATATCACACCAATGTACACCGTACGGTTCGGCGCGACCCTCTTGTTCCCGCGCTTTCAGCTCTAAGGCGACGATAGCCCTCGTGTACAACGAACCGATCGCCGATTCCGCGCTCGTCGCTTGTCTGCATTGCGACCTGTTGCAGCGGATGCCGGATCTCCCGCCGGGGGCGTCGGCGCGCTGTCCGCGCTGCGACAAGGAGCTGTGGCGCCACCGCGAGGACTCGCTCAATCGGACGCTCGCGCTGACGCTGGGGGCCGCTCTGCTGTACGTGGTTGCAAACTCGGTTCCGATGCTCGGCCTGACGATCGTCGGGCGCGCGGCCTCCACTACCGTGATCGGAGGCGCCGAGCACTTGTGGAGCAATGGGCAGCAGATGGTCGCGGTGCTGGTGCTGTTGACCGCTGTGATCGCGCCGGCGCTGCAGATCGGTCTGATGTTGGCGATCGTGCTCGGCGCCCATCTCGAGCGCCCGCCGAGATGGGTGGGGACGCTGCTGCGCCATCATCCGACCACGCGAACCTGGAGCATGATCGAGGTCATGATGCTGGGGGTGCTGGTCGCGCTGGTCAAGATTGCGGATTACGCAACGGTGATTCCGGGAATAGCGCTGTTCGTTTTGTGGGTGCTGGTTTTCATGCTGGCCGGGATGCAGGCGAGTTTCGACTCCCGCGAGGTGTGGGAAAGGATTCAGTGGGCGGAAGACGGGGCGCGGCGCCACCGCGCGAGCGAGCGAATGGCCGGGAGGACGTCATGAGTCCGACAGCCGCTCCGACCGCCATGCAACAAGGCCTGCAGAGCTGCGAGACTTGCGGCCTGCTGTCACGCCCCGCGCCTGGCGAGGAGGAGGGGCGCTGCCCGCGTTGCGACGAGGAACTCACTTTTCGCAAAACGGCTAGCTTTCAACGCACGTGGGCGTTCCTGATCGCCGCCGCGGTCTGTTACATCCCGGCCAACGTCCTGCCGGTGTTGACCACGACGACGGCCGCCGGCGCCGAATCCGACACCATCATGCAGGGGGTGGTCTTACTGTGGTCGCCGACCGGATGGCCGCTGTCGCTGATCGTGCTCATCGCGAGCATCATGATCCCGAGCGCGAAGATTCTCGCGCTGGCATACCTGCTGATCACCTCACAGCGCGGGTCTATCAAGAACAACGAGCAGCGGGTTCGCCTCTACCGAATGGTCGAGTTCATCGGGCGCTGGTCGATGGTCGACGTGTTTGTCGACACCTTCACCGCAGCGCTGATCCAACTCCAGCCACTGATGTCGGTAGAGCCCGGACCCGGCCTTTTTTTCTTCGCGGCTGTGGTGGTGCTGACGATGCTCGCGGTCGAGTCCTTCGACCCGCGGCTGATCTGGGACGCAACGAGCTCCAAAGAGGTTCAATATGCCTGATCGCGACCCGCCGATCCCTTCGGTCCCCGAGGCAAGGGCGGTGCCCAAGAAGAAAACGCGGCTCTCCCTGGTCTGGGTCATCCCGATTCTGGCGGCGGCGCTCGGGGTCTGGGTGGCCGTCACCCGGATTCGCAGCGAAGGGCCGAAGATTACGATCGTGTTCCAGTCGGCCGAAGGGCTCGAGGCGGGCAAGACTAAGATCAACTACCGCGGCGTCGACATCGGTACGATCACGGCGATCCGGCTGACGGAAGATCACGAGCGCGTGATTGCCACGGCACAGATGACGCCCCGGACCGAGGACTTTCTGGTCGAAGACACGCGGCTGTGGGTGGTGCGGCCGCGCATTTCAGGCGCCAACGTGACCGGGTTGGGAACTCTCATCTCCGGGGCCTATATCGGGATCGAAATCGGCTCTTCGAAGGAGCCCAAGCGCGAGTTCGTAGCGCTCGAGACGCCGCCGGTGATAACCGGCAATGCGCCGGGACGGTTCTTCGTGTTGAAGACCTCCGACCTCGGTTCGCTGGACACCGGCACGCCGCTGTTTTTCCGGCGGCTGCAGGTGGGTCAGGTCGCGTCATATGCCTTGGATAAAGATGGCAAGTTCTTCACTATCAAGGTCTTTGTGAGAGCACCCTATGATCAGTACGTCACCGCGAATACGCGTTTTTGGCAGGCGAGCGGGATCGACGTCTCGCTCTCGGCGAGCGGTCTCAGCGTGCAGACCCAGTCGCTGCTGTCGATCCTGATTGGCGGTATCGCGTTCGAAACGCCTCCAAGCAGTGCGGTCTTGCCTGTAGCCGACACGAACACCCTATTCCTTCTGTTCAGCGATCGGATGGAGGCTTTCAGGCCGGCTGCTCGTAGCCCGCAGACTTACAGGCTTATCTTCAAGGACTCGGTTCGGGGGCTCGCGCCCGGCGCGCCGGTGGAGTTCCGCGGCATCCCAATCGGCGAGGTCGCGGACATTCGCGCGCAAATCGATCTGAAGACCTTCCAGTTCTCGGTGCCGGTGACTATCCGCCTGGACCCGCAGAGACTCGGGGTCAGGGTCATCGAGGGAACGTCCGGTGCGGATCTCGAGCGGATGCGCAGGCGGCTTATCGACGCGCTGGTGGCCCACGGGGCCCGTGCGCAGTTACGGACCGGGAACTTGCTGACCGGCGCTGTGTACGTAGCAATCGACTTTTTTCCGGGCGCGGCCCCAGCGACGGTGGACTGGTCGCAGACCCCGCCGGAGGTGCCGACCATTCCGGGGCAGCTCCAGGTGATGGAGACCAAGGTCACGGATATCATCGACAAGCTCGATAAGATGCCGTTCCAGGAGATCGGCGACGACCTGCATACGGTCTTAGCCAACCTGGATCTCACGCTCACCAGCGCGCGTGGCACATTGGTGAGCGCACGGGGCACGCTCACCAACGCGGGTAACCTCACCGAGTCGAATTCCCCGCAGCTTCAGCAACTTGGCAGCACCCTGCAGGAGGTTAGCCGCGCGGCCCGCGCACTGCGCGTGCTCGCGGACTATCTTGAGCGCCATCCCGAGGCGCTCCTGCGCGGCAAGAAGGGGGAGGCGAAGTGATGACACCGCGCATCGGACATCTGATGGTCTCGCTCGCGTTGGTGGTGGCCGCCGCAGCCGGCTGCAGCACAACGGCGCCAGCCCGATTCTACACGCTTGACGTTACGGCGGCCGCCGATGGTGCGGCGCCCGTCCACAACTCGATCATGGTCGGTCCGGTTTCGGTTCCAGCGGCGGTCGATCGATCGGAATTCGTGGTCCAAACCGCGCCCAACCGCGTCGATGTCGACGAGTTCAATCGCTGGGCCGCGCCGCTCAGCGACTCTATCGCGCAGGTCGTCGCCGGCGATCTGGTCAAGCTCCTGGGTACGCCAAACGTGGCCGCGGCGCCGCTGGCGAACTTCGATGCGGACTATCGCGTCACTATCGACGTGCAGCGCTTCGAATCGGTTCCAGGCCAGACGGCGCTACTCGACGCGTTGTGGACCGTACGCAGAACCACAGGCGGAGAGACGCACTCGGGTCGTACCACTGCTCCTGAAACCGTACAGGGGGACAGCTTCGACGCGCTCGCCGCCGCCCACAGCCGCGCGCTGGCGAGATTGAGTGGCGATATCGCCGTGGCGATCCGGGCAGAGGCCGAGGATAAGCCGTAGCCAACGGACTGCTCGGCTATTGGCTAGAGGACAGCATCTTGGAACAATTGCGGGAAGCCCTTCGCCGTCACCTCGCACCGCGCAGACACACCGCGCTGTTAGCCGCGATCGTAGCTCTGTTCATGGTGCGGCCATTGATCGGCGACGGCGGACTCGCCACTGCCATCTTCAGTACGGCGCTTTTAATGCTGCTTCTTTTTGCGCTCTATGCCATCCAGGTCGACGAACTGGTAGGCGAGCGAGAAACTCTTCTGGCGCAGCGAAGAAGACGCGATCTCATCGGCTGGGCGCTCGCAGTGCCCGCGATCGTGGCACGCCTGGCGGTCATTCTCGTACCCAACCCTACACTCTACCTGAGCGAGGCAATCTTGTGGCTGCTGCTCTTTAGCTTCATAACCTGGCATCTATTGCGCGGCGTGCTGAGACAGAGGGAGATCACCAGCGAAACCATCAGCATGTCGATTTCGGTTTATCTCCTGCTCGGATTCACCTTCGGGCTTTTCTATATCCTGCTGTATCACCTGCAGCCGCTCGCCTTCAGCCTCGGAACCACTCCCACCCCGATTTCGAGTGAACAGCGGGCCTTCCCGATTCTTGTCTACTTCAGCCTGACTACGCTCTCGACCATCGGGTTCGGCGACATCACTCCGGTAACTTTGCAGGCCCGTTACGCGGCGGTGGCCGAAGGAATCACCGGCCAGTTTTATCTGGCGATCCTGGTCGCGCGGTTGGTGGGAATGCAGATGAGCCAGACTGCGAGTCAACAAGCAAGCCCTCAAACCGCCGACCTTAGCACCAAGCACTCCACCGGCGAAAACTGATGAGTTTCGACTGCCGGCGCTGATCGTTATCCATGACCGCAAGGGCTGTATTGGCGATGAGTTGCGAGCATTACCGAAACGGCGCGATATTGCTTTCGAAATCATGGCTGCATTGAGTAATCGTGGGATCGCACTGATACTGGCTTTGTGGCTTGGGGCAGCGATTGGGCCCTCCGCCGCGCGGGCCGCCGGTGGCAATTCAACAAATCAAGCACAGTCAGATCTGGTCAATCAGGCTAACGCGCCAATTTCGAGTGTCTTTCAGATAAGAACGCAGGATTCATACGCGCCGGCATTCCAAGGCCGGTTGCACGGGCAGGGCAACTCTTTTTTGGTCTCCCTGACGATGCCTTTGCCGGAGTATCGATTGCTGCCGCTGCCCCAGTTATCGCTATTGACTATTCCTATAGCGATCACACTGCCTCTCCGCAATGACTATTTGACTGCATTCGGCGACGTTCGCTTTCTCGATTTAGCAGTCCTTGATGCGGGCCATCACCTGCTTGTCGGAGTCGGGCCAACTTTTATTTTCTCCAGTGCGAACACGAAAAAGACCGGTCAAGGCAAATGGCAGGCCGGACCCGCAGCGGCCATGGGTTTCGCATCGGGGAAGTGGCTGCTGGGGGTACTAGCCCAAAATCCCACATCATTCGCGGGAGATGCCACTCGGCCTGCGGCGAATGCATTGTATCTTCAGCCGTTCGTTTCCTATCAACTGGGTCACGGCTGGTTCGTGAGATCCGAACCGCAGTTTATTTTCGACTGGGAGACGGGCCAGCAACTCCTGCCGCTCGATGTTGGGATTGGCCGCGTCTTTACAATCGGCCACCAGATCGTCAACTGTTTCGTGGAACCGGCTTGGAACATGTCGCACGATGGCCCGGCTCCAAGATACGCAATCACATTCGGATTTTCACTGCTATATCCTGATTTCTGGCGCTCGAAAGTTGCCCCATAACGTGAGAATCTGTGAGGTTTCGCAATGCTAGCCATTAAGCCATGAACCTGAACAAGTATTGCCAAGGCCGAGAAAAGCGGCTCCATTCAGGAATAGCAGCTAAAAAGTAGGAGGAAACTATTTCGTGAGCCCGATGGCAATTAGCTGGACCGTTTTCGCCTGCGTTTTTGGAGGAGCGCTGTTCGGCATGCTTCTTCGCAAGGTTTTGCCTGCGCATCACCTGGATACGGATTCCAAAGATGTGGTGAAACTCGGGATGGCTCTAATTGCGACGATGACCGCACTGGTCCTTGGCCTGTTGATCGCGTCGGCGAAAAGTTCCTTCGACGTTCAGAGGGGCGAATTCACCCAATTGTCCGCTAATATCATCGAACTCGATCGCCTACTCGCCCGCTATGGTCCCGAGACCAAAGAAGCCCGTGACGTGCTTCGCCGTACCGCCCTCTCACTGGATCGAAATTGGTCGGCGGGGACGACCCGATCGGAGAAACTGGACTCTCAACAGATGAGAGCGGGGGGCGCAAGTTTCTACGAAAAGATTCAGGGACTCGCACCGCGCAGCGACTTCCAGCGCGCAATGCAGGGGCAGGCGCTACAGATGGCCCTCGATCTGGGACGGATGCGTTCGCTGCTGCTGGAGCAGGCTGGCAGCTCCGTCCCGACGCCGTTTTTGGTGGTGATGGTTTTCTGGCTCGCCATCATCTTCACGAGTTTCGGCCTGTTCGCGCCTCTCAACGCAACTGTGATTGCTACTCTTTTGCTCTGTGCGCTTTCCGTTTCGGGCGCGATCTTCCTGATCCTGGAACTGGACAGTCCTTTCGCTGGGCTGATGCAGATCTCGGACGCTCCGCTGCGCAACGCCCTCGCAATTCTCGGCCATTAATCCGGGAAGACGCCGGCCTTCGGTGAATGCTCGAATATTGATCCAAAGTACAATATCAACTCCCACTCCGTTTGTTAGACAATCGAGCTCAGACGCGAATTCCGTAGGATCGCGGGCGGTTTAAAGATATCTCCGAAAGCAAACCAACACGGAGCAAGTGGAGATGAGCAGTAAATTGTTCGTGACACGTTGCCTGATGGCACTGGCGACAGTGTTCGTGGTCGCTAGCCTGGCGGTCGCGGCCGAGCCGACCGCTCCTGGCAAACAGCCGCAAGCCGCGGCCATGCGGCAAGAATCCGGTGGCGAAGTGGATCCGCACGCCAGCCAAATCCTGCGTCGCGCCTGTACCGTGTTGGCCCAATCGGACGCCTTCACTTTCCATGCGGAAATAAACTTCGATCAGGTGATGCCGTCCGATGTGAAGCTTCAATTCGCGGGCGCCTCGGATTTTGCGGTTCGCAGACCCAACGAACTGGCGGTCGACTACGAGAGCGATCTCGGAGCCAAGCGTCTCTGGTACAACGGCAAGACCCTCACGATCTTCGACGCTCCCACTATGACGTACGCGAGCACACCCGTGCCGCCTTCGATTGACGGGATGCTGGATAGCGTTGCCGAGATGCACAATCTTACGATTCCACTTGCCGATCTGGCGCTGAGCAATCCGTGTGAACATCTGAACAAACAGATTCTCTTCGGTAGTTATGTCGGGATAGGCGACGTAGCAGGCGTTGCCTGCGATCACCTGGCTTTCGCGCAAACCAACGTCGATTGGCAGATTTGGATCCAGCGTTCGGGAAAACCACTGCCGCGCAAAATCGTGATCAACTACCGTACGACGCCCGGTCTGCCGCAGTACGTCGCAGTGATTTCGGACTGGAAGTTCCCCGCAACGATTGCCGATGCTCGCTTCGCTATTCAAATTCCGAAGAAAGCGGTCCGGATAAAAATCGTCGACGTGAAGGAGCCGCATCCATGAACAACGCACTGGTTCAATTGACCCGGGGACGATCGGTCGCCCGTATGGCTATTGTGATTCTCGGAATCGCGCTCGCCACTGCTCCCGCAGCGCTCGGCTTCGGCGGCGGGAGGTTCGCAGGGGGCGGTGGCGGAGGCGGCGGCGGGAGATTCGGCGGCGGCGGAGGGGGATATCACCCAAGTGGCGGCGGGGGATCGCATAACTTCGGCAGTGACGGGTTTGGCGGCGGAAATGTAAGCCACGCCAACAGCTACTCTCAGTCCAGCTCTCACTCATACGGAAGTTCTCAATCACAGTCCAGTTCCCACTCTTACGGGAGTTCCCAATCGGCGTCTGCCTACCATCCATCGGGTAGTTCGCAGTCAGAGTCCCAGTATCATCGATCTAGCGGTTCGCAGTCAGCTTCCCAATATCATCCCTCCAGCTCCTCCAGCAGTTCGCAATCTGCGAGTAGCTCTTCGTACAACCCCGCGCAGCAGCAGAGTCAACGGCAACAGGCCGCGCTTCAAGGTCAGCAACAGAAGGATGCCACGCAGAACTACCAGCAGACCAATAGGCTGAACACCACGACCCAGGTGAACACCAACAGGATGAACACTGCCACGCAAGTGAACACTAACCGGATGAATACCGCCACTTACACGCAGAGTCAGAATCAGCAGTTTCAAAAGAACAATGGGTACAGCAGCAATCCCTATGGGAGTTGCTGCAATAGCAGTTACAACAACGGCTACAATAACGGCTATAACAACAACAGTGGCGGCGGAAGCAACGTCGGCGCAGCCTTGGGTGGTATGGCGGTCGGAGCGATGGTGGCGTCGATACCCAGGGAGGCCGCCCCAGTTTATGCTCCTGGTCCGACGCCGTACTACTATTCCAACGGCGGTTTCGTAGCGCCTGCTCAAGCGGGAGGTTACCAGGTAGTGGCCCCGCCTGCTGGAGCGATGGTGCCTTCACCGCCGTCGGGTGCGCATCAGGCCACGGTAAACGGCGTCACATACTACGTGTCAGGATCGACCTATTACGAGCCTGTCTTCAGCAATGGCGAAGTCGTGTACAGAGTGGCACAACCCTGACAATTGATTCCGCGTCGACAGTCACAAAATAGATTGGACTAAGGTCGGATAGACGCCTTTCCGGCGCTTCGCCAAGCTGGCATCGCCGAGTTTGAGGACGGGGGTAAGGGATGAGGACGCGACAAGGTGTTCAGCGCAACGTATTCATGGGTGTGGTGGTTGCGGCGGCTTTCTTGTTGACCGCGGGCGCCGCGTGCGCCCAGCAAATCAACAGCGTGCCGGGGTCGCCCAGCGTCACCGTGACGCTTGACGGTAAGCAACTCCCGCCGCCTCCGCTGCCGTTCGGCGGCGTGATCAAGGAAAGTGCCAAAGATTCCAAGCCGTGGTGGCCCCCGCGCGTGGTGCCGCGCAAGGGTGCGCCCAACGTTCTTCTCATCATGACCGACGACCAGGGATATGGGGTTTCGAGCACCTTCGGCGGGGTCATCGCGACGCCCGCGCTAGATCGTATAGCCCAGGCGGGATTGCGTTACACGGAATTCCATTCCACGGCGCTGTGCTCGCCCACGCGCGCGGCATTGATCACCGGCCGCAACCATCATTCGGTAGGCTTTGGCGTGATCGGTGAGATGTCCACCGGCTACCCAGGGTATGACTCTGTCATCGGGCCGGAGAACGCGACCATCGGCACGATTCTCCGAGACAACGGTTATGCCACGTCGTGGTTCGGCAAAAACCATAACACGCCCACCTACCTGTACAGCGAAGCCGGCCCCTTCGACCAATGGCCGGTCGGGATGGGTTTCCAGTATTTCTACGGGTATATGGGCGGCGAGACCGACCAGTGGACGCCCTATCTTTATCGCAATACAAGCCCGGTGTTTCCATGGATCGGCAAGCCCGGCTACAACCTCACCACCGACCTGGCTGACGATGCCATCAAATATATGAGCGCTCTAAACGCTGCCGCACCCGACACGCCGTTCTTTCTGTACTACGTGCCCGGTGGCAGCCACTCACCGCACCAGCCGACCAAGGAATGGATCGACAAGTTCAAGGGCAAGTTCGATATGGGCTATGAGAAGCTGCGCGAGCAGATCTTCGCCAACCAGAAACGGCTTGGCGTGATCCCGCCTGATACCCAGTTAACCCCGTGGCCGGATGGGCAGGCCGCGTATGGTGGCGCGAAGCTGCCGAGGTGGGACTCGCTCTCGTTGATCCAAAAAAGCTCTACGCGCGCGAGGCCGAGGTCTTCGCAGCCTATACCGCCTATACGGACCATGAGATTGGGCGCGTGATCCAGGAGGTTCAGGACGAGGGCAAGCTCAACAATACACTAATCATCTACATAGTCGGCGACAATGGCACCAGTGCCGAAGGCACTTTGGAGGGTACGTTCAACCAGATGACCGCCTACAACGGCATTCTGACGCTCCCGGAGGCCGTGCAGATGTTGCACTACGCGGACTGGGGCTCGGCCAAAACCTACCCGCACATGGCGGTGCAATGGTCGTGGGCGTTTGATACGCCGTTCAAATGGACCAAGCAGGTAGCGTCGCATTTCGGCGGCACCCGGCAGGGTCTGGCGATTTCATGGCCCGGTCACATCACCGATGTCGGTGGCATCCGCTCGCAGTTTCACCATGTCATCGATGTCGTTCCGACCATCCTCGAAGCCACCGGGATCAAGGCCCCTGAAGAGGTCAATGGCATCAAGCAGAAGCCGATTGAAGGCGTGAGCATGGCGTACACGTTCGACAAATCAAATGCCAATGCACCGTCGAAGCACGACACTCAATACTTCGAGATGTTCGCCAACCGCGCGATCTATCATGACGGTTGGATTGCCGCCACGACTCCTCCCGTCGCGCCCTGGATATTAGGGACGGCCAAACTGCCCGACGTTAATGACTACAAGTGGGAGCTCTACAACATCGCCGAAGATTATTCCGAGTTTAACGACTTGGCTGCGAAGCAACCCGACAAATTGAAGGATATGCAGACCTTGTTCCTTGCGGAGGCAAGGAAGTATCAGGTCTTCCCAATCGACAATTCGACCCTGTCGCGGCTAGTGACACCACGACCAAGCGCGGTCGCCGGAAAAACTGTTTTCACCTACAAGGGTGAGAATGCCGGCATTCCCATAGGTAATGCTCCCAGCATTTTGGACAAGGACTACACCATTACAGCCGACGTGATGATCCCCAAAGGTGGAGCCGAAGGAATGATCGTGACCCTCGGCGGGCGCTTCGCTGGCTACGGCCTCTACCTGCTCAAGGGCAAACCGGTGTTCGACTACAACCTTCTCGACCTCAGGCACTATCGTTGGGAAGGCGGCGTTGGAGGCCACGACTGGTTAGGTGATGGGCTCAAACCGGGAAACCACACGATCGTGTTTGATTTCAAATACGCCGGGCCTGGCGCGGGAAAAGGTGGCACCGGAGTACTCACGGTTGACGGCAAGGAACTGGCCCGCAAGACGATTCCGCACACGATCCCGTTCCTTATGGCGATCGATGAATCCTTCGACATTGGGAGCGATACGCGCACCGGTGTGAATGACGATTACAAGCTGCCGTTCCGTTTCACCGGGACCATCAACAAACTGACGTTCAAGCTCGGGCCCTCGCAGTTGCTGCCGACCGATCAGAAAGCCGCTGAAGATGCCGCGAAGAGCGCGGATAACTAAACCCCGTACGCCCATATTCGCGAGGCAGGCAGTCCACACGGATCGCCTGCCTCGCATGCGAAACTCGATGAACCGTTTGCTGACAATCACCGCCGTTATCGAAACGGACACCGGGCTAGCATTGTTGGTTGTACCTGCCGCCATCGTTCGGCTGCTGCTCGCTGCTCCGCTTGAGACAGCCGCCGCAATAGCGCTGGGGCGCGGGGAGGTGCGGGCTCCTAGCGCTGGGTTTCGCCTGCTCGCTTGCGCGCGTCGACATACAAACTCGCACCGCGAGAGGATTGGTCGCGGCGATGGTGCTCTACAATCTCGGCGCATCCATCGTCCTTGGGGCCGACGGCATTGGGTCACAGCCAGTCGGCATCGCCTTGTGGCCGGCGGTCGTACTGCACGCGGCGATGACCGTCTGGTGCATCGCGAGTCTTCTCGGCGGAAACGCGGCGCACGCCACGAACATGAAACCTGCAACAACTGAACGGTGATGGAGGAAACCGCCATGAGTACACGATACCTATTAGCGCTTGTCCCCTCGATGCTACTGTTCGCCGGAGTCGCCAACGCTCAGCATCCAATGCTGGACGCGGCGGCCAACCGAGTCGTTCAGAAATACCAGCAATCATCATGTGATCAGTTGTGGCAGCAGAGGGGCCAGCCAAAATCGCAGAGGCAACAGGAAGCCATACAACTTCTGCGCGACGACCCGCAGCTGCGCGCCGCCTTTATCGACAAAGTAGCGGCGCCCATAGCCAACAAGATGTTTCAATGCGGCATGATCCCATGATTGTCGCCCGGCGTGCGAGCGCGTCATCGCCAGCAATGATCATATAGAGGAGCCGAGTACGCGTGGCGGAAATCGGAAGAGTTCCTTTCGGACGTACTGTGGCGGGAATTACCCGTCGCGATTTTGTGCGAAGCGCGCTGGCTTCCTCGGCGTTGTTCGGCCTCGGATGCGGTTCGGGTAGCAACTACACACCACCTACTCAGCCGCCATCGGCCTGCGGCCCTATCGATTGCGCAATCGTGGGGGCGGGAATTGGAGGCCTCGGCGCAGCGAGCGCGTTGATCGCCGCGGGGAAGAACGTGATCGTGCTCGAGGCGCGCGGCCGCGTCGGCGGACGAGCGTTCAGCGACAACAGTTTCGCAACGCCCGTGGACCTTGGCGCCGAATGGTTCAACTTCGTGACCCCGCTTAGCGGCGGAAGCCGGGGACAGACCAACAACGCGCTGTTCGATATCGCGGCTAGCCGCGGACTGCAAGCGGTCGCCGACACTTTTCCGCGGGTCTTCTACGACATTACGCCTCCGCCGACGCCGCTGCCGCCGAGCGATCCCAACGTAATCGCCGCCGAGGCAAAGTTTGTTTCGACGCTCGCGCTTATCAATGCAGCGGCAGCCTCGAGCCCCGATATTTCGGCAGCGGCGGCGACCGCGTCGCTTGCCAATGATAAGTGGTACAAGTTTGGCGCGGGCATCCTAAGCACCCTGCACGGCGCCGATTTGGACGTGCTGAGCTCGCTCGACCTGTTCAACCTGACGCAGCTCGGGCTGCCGATCACGGTTCCTTCCACTGATAATCGCCTCCTCCCGAGCGGGATGGGTAACTTCATTTCCACTTTCGCCAACGGGGTGCCGGTCAAGTTGAACACGCCGGTGAGTTCGATCAGCTGGGACAATCCCTGCGGCGTCCAGATCACCACGCCCGCAGGAATCGTTAGTGCCAGGACCGCGATTGTCACCGTGCCGTTGAGCGTTCTCGCGTCCGAGCGGCTGACCTTCAGTCCCGTACTGCCTTCGCCGCATCAGGATGCGATCAGCAGCCTGCCGATTGGCGTGGTCGAGAAAATCGCGCTCCAGTTCAACAAGGACATCTTCAACGTAGGAACGATTAACACTCTCGCGACACCACTGGTCGACAAAGTCGCCAACACTTTCGTGCAGGCGCAGTTGTGGGGAAAACACGTTGGAATGTGCATCGTTGGCGGCGACCTCGCGAGAGACCTCGACGCGGCTGGCAGCACGGCGCTCATCGACCATGCGCTCGCCACGATGGTGTCGATGTTCGGAAGCGCAGTCAGCGCGGCTTTTGTGAGAGGCCAAAGTTCGTCGTGGCTGAGCGATCCATATAGCCTTGGCGCTTACACGTATGCCTTGCCCGGAGCGGTGCCGTTGCGCACGGCGCTGGCGACGCCGGTTGGCAATCAGGTTTTCTTTGCCGGCGAGGCACTATCAATTCTTAAACACGGCTCCTTGCCCGGGGCATACGATTCCGGGCAGGTCGCCGCGCGGCTGGTGCTCGCAGCGCTCGCAAGCTGAGAGCACGAGGGGAGGGAAATCAGTGATAATGCGTTCCACACACAGGTTCAGCTTTGCCGCGCACGTGGTCGCGGCGATTTGCGTGGTGTTTGCAGCAGCCGTTGCGGCGCCATCGATTGCCTGGAGCGCCGGGATCATGTTGTACGAGCAGGGCACCCCGGATGTCGGACTGGCGTCGGCCGGCCAGGGCGCTCGCGCGCAAGATGCGGGAACGGTCTTTACCAATCCCGCCGGGATGACGCAGCTCAAGGATTCGCAACTACTCGCCGGAATTGTGCCGAACTTTGGCAATTTCACCTTCAGCCCCAACGCCAAGACTACTCTCAAGGGTACCAACGGTGGCAACGCCGCGGTGCCGCTGCCCGGCGGAAGCTTCTTTTACGTTCACAGTCTCACGCCGAATCTGAAGTTGGGGTTCGGCAGCTACTCATATTTCGGCGCGCCCTTGGAATACAACAAGAACTGGGTCGGCAGATATCGCCTGCAAGGCGCGACTATGCTCGGGTTGTCATTTCAACCGTCGCTCGCGTTTCGAGCGGCGGACTGGCTATCAATCGGTGGCGGTCCCAACGTGATGGTGGGATTTCTGCGCAACAAGGCCGGTATCAACACTCTCAACCCCAGGCTCGGCGACGGACAGGTCAGATACCAGAACTGGACCGTGAACGTCGGCGGCAACGTCGGGATACTGCTCACGCCGCGCGATGGGACGCGGATAGGAATCGACTATCTCACCCCGGTCAATCTGAATTTCAGCGACGCGCCGCATTTCGTAGGCCTGGGGCCGCTGGTGACCAGGGCGATCAGCAACGACAAGCTCCGCTCGCCAAAAACAAATCTAGGACTGCAAGTGCCGCAGCAACTCATGGGCGACGTTTATCAGAAAATCACCGAACGCTGGGCGTTGCTCGGCAGCGTCGGCTGGCAGAACTGGAGCCAGTTCGGGCTCGTGGACATCAGCATCAATACCAGGAATCCCAGGAGCCTGAGCAAGAATCTGCACTTCCAGGATACGTTCCACATCGCGGCCGGCTCGCAGTACCAGCTTATGCCGCAGTGGATGCTGTCGTGCGGGTTTGCGTTCGACAATTCGGCCGTCGGCACCCCGATGCGCACCGTGAGTCTTCCGGTCGGCGATCAGTACCGTTTCGGGGCAGGTGTGCAGTACGCGTACAGCAAGAAAGTCACACTCGGGTTCGCGGAAGAGTTTATGTACATGGGCGAAATGCCGCTCTATCAGAGTGGAGGTCCGGTTCTGGGCACGGTGTCGGGCCAGTTCACCAATGCGTATATCAACTTCTTCACCCTGAACATGATCTACAGGTTCGGAATCGAGTGAACTCATCAAAAGCCAGCAGCGACTTGGCGGTATCAGATGCACGGATGAAACCCCTTGAGGTACATAGAGTGTAATTGCGCCGACCGCGCCCGCGTATCATCAGGTTTTCTTTGCGGTAGATGCGAGAGGTTCTTGCGGTTTATCACATAGCCTTCTCGCCAAGGATCCGCTTGTCGCCACGCCGCGATCTTCAACTTGGCATCGTCGAAACAATCAAGAGAGAATGGAAGAAGATGATGCAAAAAGCAGCAACAGCAATCGTGACCGGCGCATCGGGTGGCATCGGTAAAGGCATCGCAGAACGTCTGGCAGCGGACGGCTTTTCAGTCGTCGTGCATTACGGGGGAAACGCCGCCAAGGCAGAAGAAGTCGTCAAGGGCATCGAACATGCCGGCGGCAAGGCTATCGCTGTGGGCGCAGATATCTCGAAGGTGATTGAGGTCCAGCAGCTTTTTGAGAAAGCGAAGGCGACGTTTGGAGACTTGACCGTTGTCGTGAATAGCGCAGGCATCATGACGCTCGCTCCGATCGTGAAGGGCGACGTCGACGCGTTCGACAAAATAATCGCGACGAACCTTCGTGGCAGCTATCTGATCATGAGCGAGGCTGCGAATCACGTCGTCGACGGCGGCCGGATCATCGTTTTCTCGAGCAGTGTGCTGGGAAAAAATTTTCCGTCGTATGGCGCGTACATAGCTTCAAAGGCGGGCGTCGAAGGTCTTACGCGGGTTCTGGCAAATGAGCTCGGTCAACGAAAGATCACTGTCAATGCGGTAGCGCCCGGACCGGTCGCGACCGAACTCTTCCTGAAGGGGAAAAGCGAGGAGCTGATCGCAGAAATTGCCAAGATGGGACCCCTCGGGCGCATCGGCGAAGTAGATGACATCGTCGGCGTCGTAGCCTTCCTGGTCGGTCGCGCGGGCGGCTGGGTCAACGGACAAATCATCCGCGTCAACGGCGGTTACGCCTGAACGGGATCGTGTTGCGACACGCTCCCACCAGCAAGCGGATTCACAGCGACTTTGTTACGGGCGCCCGCTCGTTCCGTTGGCCACTGACATTAAGGAGGACCTTGGTCTCCGGCATTTAGCGCGGCCGTTTCGTTTCAGACGATTGCCTGGTTCGAGTGCCGGCCCGAATCGTCGTGAACTTTGGGAGACTCGAAGAACAGTGCCCGAAGCCCACCTTCGCCCAGGCGTTTATCGATCTCTGACAACACGAAGTAGATTGCAAACACGAGGCTTATTCCGAGTGCCCAAGCGAAAAGCCGATAAACATTCGCGTGGGCACTCACGTATCGGACCGCTGCGCCGAAATTGTGCACCCGATGTAACGCGTCCAGAATTCGTTCCATATAACCCAGCAGCAGTGTGATGCAGCCGTATAAGATGGTCTTAACAGCGACTGCAACGATCCGGCGATACTGCTCAAGACGGCGCGCAAGCGGCGTCTCGTCAAGTATGAGCGCCGCCTTGGCAGCCAACAGGGCGCCGATGACGGCTTTGGAAAGTGCTGTCACCTCGATGGAGAAGTTCGCAAGCGCCAACTTGATGAGCAGAAGCAAGAGCAGGAATCCGACCAAAAAAAAGAGAAATACCGGCCAAGCCGCGACGAGCTCACGACGGAGAAATTTGCCGACGGAAGCAAATATGCGTGACACATTGCCCATGTAAATCGTCTTGTCCCCGTTGAGAGCTAGTGGCCACTGCCGCCCGGCTGCTGCTTGTTCAGGACTTGTTCGATTCGCCGAACCTGCGTGGCATTTCGTTCAAACGGCTGATCCAGATGAATCCGAACGGGTGCGCCGCTGCGTGCTCATCCGTCGGAAACACGATGACCTTTCGATCCTCGACCTTTCGATCTTCGCACGACCTCTCCGATCGCATCGTGCAACGGCCCTCGAACATCGCACCCTTACGTACTACTAGATGGGGCGCGGTCAGTTTGCCCAGCACCTTGGCGAAGGGACTAAGCTCGATACGCTGGGTTGCGATGATCTCGCACAGCTTGGCGCGGCGGTGCGACCTTGCCCTCATTCACCGCAGAGGACTGTCGCGGCAACGAATTAGTCTGGTTTGGCTGCGACGCTAAACTGCGAGATTTGCGATAATAGGCCGCGCCGCCAGTATTCAGGCAACGCATCACGAACGATTTGCTGATCATCGTCAATCCGCTCCGTGCCCTCTCGCTCAGATTCATCCGGTTTTCCAGTCGGCGCTATTGTACTTTGGTACAAGTCGATGCGTTGTTCAAAGTGTAAATTCCCCTCTTTGTCGACGGCTCCTAATTATTCGTGTCACACCCGAGCAGCCAGACGCTTCGACGACAGCCGAAAGTGAGCGCAAGATGGTCACGGCGCTGTTCGCTGACGTTAATGGATCAACGGAGCGGCGAACTAGAAAAACCCTAAGCCTTTTTACTGCGCCGTTCGCCTTAAGCCTGGCACAGGAGTAACCGTGGCTGGCGTCTTAGCGACGCAAGGGAGGACACTGGCAATGAAAAAGCTTTTAGTGTTCTTGGTCGCCGCTTTCGTCTTAGTCATGAGTCAGGGTCTCAGGGAAGTCGCCGCAGGTGACGCGGGTGATGATGAGGGCGTTCCTCTTAAAGCACTCGCCGGTAAGTACTCGGACACGGCTCAAGGATCTTTTGCCCTTTGCCTTGATCCTAAAAACAATTTCGCGCTGATAAGTTGCGCCGATGCGAAAGCGGTAGTCTTTCCGACAACTGTAGTTGATGTGGGAAACGAAACGGACGATAAAAAGGGAAACTCGTGTGAAACATACACGGAGACCGACTCCGACCTCCCCCCCGACCTTAGTCCCCCCTTTGTCGCCGTATTTCAAACTGTTGGCACAGTTAAGAGTTACGACCCCGCGACGGGATCGGGTGACGGCACTTTTACCAGCTACAGTGGCGGGAAGTGCGTAGGTGCGAGTTTCAACAGCACCGGCGCGACCGTCAATAGCACTGGCACCTTTCACTTCGTGGTCGGCAATGGCGGGAAGCGCGTAGACTTCCTTGCGACGTCGCTCACCGACCCATCGGGATCGATTGGCGATTTCTCTTTTTCTGGTACCAACCTGCGACAATAGCAGCCTGATTCGTTGTCAAAGACGCGCTCCTCTCAACGTACCCGAGAGGGGCGCGTCCGATTCCTTCGATGCGCGCGCGGCACCAAACGGCGCGCGCCGTCGCAGCATCCGTTACGCACCGCCGTGCCGCCGTCAAACGCTGTCCGCTGAGAGACAAGTCGAATCGGAAAAGCGATCAGTCAGGTTTACCCGGTTGTGTCTCTCAAAAATAGGTGACAAAATACCCAGCAATTATAGAGAGGTTCTACTCTCTTCTATCACAGAGAACAATGAGTATGACGCTTTTTGGAGTATAGCACTTCTTGCACACGGCACGAGGGTTTCGCGCGAATTGTGACTATATTTTGGAGGTCCGTAATTTTCAGTGGTATCAATTCCCTGGGACTACGGAAATCAGAGGGACGGAGGTTCAAATCCCTCACGGCCCGTCATTTTTTCACTTCGGCAAGAGATCGTTGACTTGTAGGTGACTTCACATGGCAAATCCAACCAATTGGTTGATCTTCGAACTGGGATTTTTGGCCGTAATATTTGTGGTGGGGCTCTTCGTAGCTCGCGCGGCCAACCAAGAAGATAAATAATGTGTATGCCGGCGGATAAAAATGCCGGCGGATAGTTGGCGTCCTATCCTCCCAATTCCTCCCGATCAGGGATGCGGGGGAGGGAAGTTCGCGTCCTCGACGCATTTGGTGGGAGGTATGGCCTGCGCCAGGCGCCGTCGACGGCTCGGGTAGTTGTTCGCGTTCGCCTGCTTCAATTGCCGTTTGTAACTGGCTCGCCAGGTGTCCCTTGCCCTCTCGCAAGCTTCTTTTGTTGGAAGGCCGGTCTTGATCGTGCGCGGACTCGGTTCGGTGAGGAGCAAAGTCCAGCTGAGCAGCGTGAGTCCCGCAACATGGTATGGCTTCATACTTGCGGTCTAACAGATACGACGATGAAATTGAAAACGCCGGCGCCAAACATCTCCTACTCACCCCGCGGGCGTTTCAGTTCGAACACTCCCAGGTCCGCGATACCGCCGTTCATATAACAGGTATATTCGCCCTCGGCGGCTGGCGGATGGAATCTGGACACGAAGAACACGCACCAGCTCGTATCCTCCTCCGAAACAGTAAAACCGCGGGCGGCGATCTGGCCGTGGACCCAGCCGCGCTGAACGTTGTTGCGACATACCGCGTTGCCCGGCGCGCATCGGTAGTCGCCTTTGAACTTGTTACCCTCGCGCTTGATGTCGAAGCCGATTTTCGCTTTGGCGCCACCGCCCGCACTGCTGGTCGAGGACCCTACCCATATGCCGTTGAAGTTCAGCAGCGGATCGGAAGCCTCGTTTGCCGGGGCTGGGGTCCGCGGCGTATCCGAACCGTTCGTCGAACACGAGCATACGGCCAGCGTCAGCAGGAGCGCGAATGTCGTCGTGGAGGGCATAATAGGTCGCATGGCCTCGTTCGCCGCACGGACCCCGGAACTAAATCAGGACCAAACAATTACTAAACACGAAAGCTCAGGAGCATAGTTCCGCAAGTGGCGATGAGCCGGGCCGTCTTCGGCGCGCGCACGATTACTATCGCTGGTGGAGGACATGTGTGAAAAGTGGACTCCGCAAGGCGGGGATGCTACCAAAGGAATAGTGGTGACCGGGACATGAGCGCCGACCCTCGCCGACGCCTTCGGTTGGGCGTGATCCTCTTCTTAATTCTCTCCGGCTGCTCGACCGCGGACAAGGAATCAGCGAATTTCTCGAAGGCGCAAAAGTTGCGTAAAAATGCGCTGCTCGCCGCGCGCCAAGGCGATACCGCGAGCGCCCTCGACGACATCAACCGGGTGCAGGTATTGGAACCGCGCGCGAGTAGATCGCCAGGCTTGACGCCGCCGCCTTTGCGCGGTCCCGAGCATCGCGCAATTGCGCCCGCCGCCGGTGAAATCACCTGCAACAACATCGGCATCAACCGCTTCTCCTGTTTCTGAATACTTTTCAAGACTGAGGCGAGGGCTGGCGTGACCCAGGGGGACCACGCCCTCAATATGCGAATCGACTTTGTGGAGGAGTACGCCCGGAGCGCCGAACTTCTCGCAGACGCGGATCGAAGTTACCAGGCAATCACGTTGGTCATCATGTACCAAAGACCAACCAGGCCCGCCAGAACGAAAACGAGCATCCCCACATTCTCCCAAAAATGACTCTCACTGAAGGCGGTCTTCTTTCTCATGTCCTCGGCTGATCCTCTCCCTGAAATGCTCTCGGCAACGCGACTTCTATGCGAGTATACACTCTTTTGTGACGCTATGGCACTGCCGGAGGTCCGCTCGGTCAGCCATTCAGTCTTAATCGGTGCGGCGAGGCTAGCCCCCGCGCCGCGTTCAGTATGCGCAATGGTTTGCGCTACCCGTTGAGGTTTAATCGATTGCCATAGGAGCACGTCGCCGTGCGGCGATAGGCTGGTGAGGGGTTGGTGCAAGCCCGGTTTCGCGGCCGAAAGCCGGAACGGTAACGGCAAACGCTTCACCGGGAGAAGCGATTTCTTCAGCCTGCTTTGACGAAGGGCTCGGCATTTCCGGGGCTGTCGTCGTTGACAAGACCTTCATTGCTTCCGCGGATTCGTCCGGTGGTTCGGAAAGCGCCTTATACGTCGCGAGGGCAGCGTCGGCGGGACGACGGCGCGGAGGCGCAAGAACAGCTATCCGGCTAAATTCTGCCGGCGGTTTGCCGAGCGAAATGTAAGTAATTGCAGCCTCGATAAACCGGCGATGTGCAGGAACAAAAATATCATTCAAGTCAGCGGGACGCTCTTTTAGTACACTATAGGTCCGAAGCTTCGCGCTCCCGGACGGGCCTTTGTCGTCGTCCAGGGCCAACGGCGGCCGATGGGTCAAAGTCACGGCGGCGGGACTGTTATCCAGCACTGGAGTCGCTTCGTTCATAATCGCTTACCTCGCTGGTTTCGCTCTGACGCAAGGAAAAACAGCAAGCACAGTGCCATTACTTCGGCGGCTGGAAATCGCGCGCCAACCTGCGGCCTAGTCGTGCCTCAGGGTTCGTAGTTCTTGTTCAGACGTGCGAGCGAAGTTGAAACCTGAGACAGCGACCGGACCACACGCAAAAAAACGCGCGATAGTGAGACAGCGAAGACCGTAAAAGTGAGACGTCGAAACACGAAGGCAGTAAGGATCAGAACTGAGAATGAAGTGAATAAGTGAAAAGTGAGAAAGTGAAAAAGTAACGATGAAAGTAGGCGGCTGGACAATGGCTACGAAACCGCAGCCCAGCCGCCTCGCGCATCTATTGCGCGATCCAGCCTCCGTCAACCGCCATCGGCAGTCCAGTCACGAATGACGACGCCTCCGAACACAGCCATACGACCGCTTCCGCGATCTCCTCAGGTTTGCCCATCCGTCCCACCGGCTCGGCCGCCTCGAGGTCTTTCTCGGTGTACGTCTCGAGCGTGCTCGCGTCGAGCATCCTGGCGACCATTGGCGTCCGAATTACGCCCGGGCATACCGCGTTGACGCGGATGCCCTGTTGCGCGTACTCGAGAGCCGCCGTTTTGGTCATCATGACCACGCCGCCCTTGGACGCGTTGTAAGCGACCAATCCACGAAACCCGACCAGCCCGGCAACCGACGCGGTATTTACGATCGCCCCGCCGCCGTGCTTGAGCATCTGCGGGATCTCATGCTTCATGCATAGCCAAACGCCCTTGAGGTTGATCGCGATGACGCGGTCGAAATTCTCCTCCGTGCATTCGGCGACATTGGCCATGCGGCCTTCGATGCCCGCGTTGTTGTGCGCGCAGTCGAGCCGCCCCCAAGTCTGCACCACGCGATTCACCATCGCCTCGACCTGCGTGGCGACCGCGACGTCGGCGTGGATAAAGATAGCCTCTCCGCCAGCCGCTGAGATCTCCTTAACTGTGCGCTCGCCGCCTTCAGGTACATAATCCGCAACCGCGACCTTAGCGCCCTCGCGCGCAAAGGCCATGGCGGTCGCCCTTCCTATTCCCGACCCGGCGCCGGTGATCAGCGCCACTTTACCTTTTAGATTCGATGTCATCGGTACGTGCCTCCCAAGCCTTTCATCCCGCCTGCGGCGACTTTAATCAAGGGGATGCAGCACAGAAGCAAGAGAAAGCAATCTTGGATGGCCCAAACGAACACTGGGACCGCGATAGTCCGACAATAGAGCCAATCAAAGCCTAACAGAGAGAAGCTAATACATTCAATGCGAAACTATTTATGCTTAAACGACGAATTCTGCGCATTACATATGGAAATGCACTCATATGTCTGTTAGAAAGCTGTACTAGATGTTTAGACAAGCAAACAGCGCTCTTGATTCCTTTTCACCGCCCCTCAGCTTCGATTCCGCCACCATCGCGAAATCGGCTGAATTCGCCGGATTAACCCTTAATTACAACTGTCTTTGAGAGGAGAGGAAGATGTCCTGGCTGAAGAAAATTGTCTCTAAACTCAGCGCTCAGAACGTGGAACAGGTGGTCGAGGAGGTTCTTGACACTATGCCCACGGCGCAGTGCTTGACTGCACAAGCCGTCGAGGCGAGCGAGCCTGCCCCTGACGAGGAAGACGAGAGTCCAATAAAGCAGCGTCGCTATTTCGTGAAAAAAGGACTTTACGTCGACAACGAGGAAGAGAGGGCGGCCGCGCGCGTTGCTGAATCCAAGGAAGAGATCGCCGACAGGAGCCCGGTTGACCTCAAGACGCTATTCCCTAAGCTGTCGCTCCGCTGAGATGCGCAGTTCCGCGTCGCGCGGCCTTGCGTCGAGACGTCGGCGTGAGGCCGCCACGCGCCCCCCGTTGTGTCGCTATACGCAAGAGGCTCGGTCACTGCCTACTCCATGCCCTTGACAGGTGGGCGCTAAAGTTACCAAACCAGATCGGTACAACGATATCGTCCGCCCTTGGATCCGCGGTTGCGGGTCGGGCAAGGAGGCTCTTACCACGATGTCGACCGGTCACGTTGCCGATCCCGCGGCGATTCGCGCACGCCTCAACCATCCCGTAATTGACTCCGACGGTCATTGGCTCGAATTCGGACCTGCTATCACTGAATACCTCGAGCGCGTAGGCGGCCGCGGAATGCTCGAGGCGTTCAACTCGCGCAACGGACGAATCCTGCACGATCTGGCCCTCACCCTCGACGAGCGTCGCGACGCACGTCGTGCGCAACAGAGCTGGTGGTCATTTCCGACCCGCAACACGCTCGACCGCGCCACTGCGATGCTTCCGCGGCTGCTGCACGAGCGCCTCGACGAGCTCGGCCTGGACTTCTGCGTCCTCTATCCAACCACCGCGCTCGCCGTACCCTTCATTGGCAACGACGAGTTGCGCCGGGCGACCTGCCGAGCCTTCAACACATATGCCGCCGAGCAGTTCGCCCCATACGCAGACCGGATGACGCCGGCGGCGGTGATTCCCATGAACGAGCCGGCCGAGGCAATCGAAGAGCTCGAGCACGTGGCGAAGACGCTCAAGCTCAAGGTGGTAGTGATGGCGAGTGTCATCAAGCGGCCGATTCCGGCGGCTGCGCGCCGCTCACCCGAGCTAGCGCGGCACGCGACCTGGCTCGATATGTTCGGCCTCGACAGCGCCTATGACTACGACCCGGTATGGGCCAAGTGCGTCGAGCTCGGTATCGCGCCGACCTTCCACTCCAGCGGGCGCGGCTACGGGATGCGCGTGTCGGTGTCGAATTTCACTTACAACCATATAGGACATTTCGCGGTCTCGGCGGAGGCGGTGTGCAAGGCGCTGTTTCTGGGCGGCGTGACGCGGCGTTTTCCGACGCTCAAGATGGCCTTTCAGGAGGGCGGAGTTGGATGGGCCTGCAACCTGTACGCGGACCTGGTCGGACACTGGAAAAAGCGCAACGCCCGCGCGCTGGCAGAAGTCGATCCGGCCAACCTCGATCGCGCGCGTCTGGCCGAGCTGTTCGGCCGTTATGCGAGCCCGGCGTGGACCGGCAAGCTCGCGCAGTGGAGGCTTGAGGACGAGGGCGGGATGCCCGCAGTGCCGGGGGCAGGGCGTTACGACGACTTCGCGGCGTGCGGAATCGAGCGGGCCGAGGACATCCGAGAACTTTTCTGCCGAAACTTTCACTTCGGCTGCGAAGCCGACGATCCGATGAATGCGTGGGGCTTCAACTCGCGCGTCAACCCTTACGGGGCGAAGCTCAAGACGCTCTTTGGTTCCGACATCGGGCACTTCGACGTACCCGACATGCGTGAGGTGCTGCCTGAGGCCCGCGAACTAGCCGACGAGGGACTGATCGAGGAGCGGGATTTTCGCGACTTCGTGTTCACCAACCCGGTCGGGTTCTGGGGCGGAATGAACCCGGATTTCTTCAAGGGTACGCGAATCGAAAAAGAGGCGGCGGCCGCTCTGGCAGGGCCGGCCAGCGAGCCAGCCGAGCCGCGCGCCGCTAAGTAATAGTGCACGCGGAGGTTGCTCGTGGCCGCGACGCCTAATATTGGTCAGCGACGCGAAAAAAAGTGCTCACCGGATCAAAATATCGAACGCCCGTCTTTTTTAGACCCGGACACCGGCGGTCTATAGCAGCTGATCGAAAATTTCAAAAGCGCGCTCCCAGTGCTCAGTCGCAGGATTCTTCAGATCGGGATCGATAATCTTGAAGGTGCTTGCGAGCGCAAGACTTAACCCACCAACAATTGCGGGCAAACGCGCCTCCGTTTCTTCGCTCAACGGCCGATCGAGCGGTGGTATCGGAGTGGTCTTGTCCACTATACGTTCGAGTCCGATGTCCACGTCAAGATTCTCGAAATCTCTGATAATCTCTTGAAGTCCCTTGGTAATAGGAAGGTCCCACGGCTGTACTATATCTCGGCCATTCGCGCTCGCAGTGGCCTGACTTATGAGCAGCAAATCGTCCACTTTCTGGTCGACAAAGTCGTAGTAGCGTTTAATGTCGGTTTTATCCACGTCCAAGCTCGCGGCGACCCGGAAAAAACGCTCTATCTGGTGGGTGCCTTGAACATGCTTGTACGGATTCAGGTTATGAACTGGCTGGAATGGATCAGGATTTTTATTTTCCATTTGGGCCGTCCAATCCCTCCTCAGGTAGTCCTGAGCTGGATACGCCTTGTCCGATGCTGAAAACAATAATGCAAGTCGTGAACCACGCTGCCAAGCTCACATCACGTCGTGCCGCGTCCAAGGAATCCACGACTTTGGCTGCTTATAGGCCCATGCTAATGAGGCAAACGCCACGACGCGTGCGGACAGATTGCCCCATTTCGCCCGGCTCCGCAGGCGGATAAAAGGTTCTCCGCGCCAAGAATCGCGAAGTGACCGCGAGCGCATTGAACCGGCGCTCGCGCCGGTCTTAGCGCTAAGTTTGCAAGTTCCGCAAAAATCGTTCCCTAAAAATCGAGGCATCGATGAAAGTATCGCTCTTCTATCTTCCGTCGGTCGGTAACAAGGCGCAGGTCGAACAGGGGATGGTTGGACTCCGCGGCGAACTGTACGACCAGATGTTGCGCGAGGTTTCCGCACAGGCCCGCCTGGCCGACGAGCTCGGTTACGATTCGATAAGCTTCACCGAGCATCACTTCCACGCCGAGGGCTTCGAGCTCTCCAACAACCCGGTGCTGCTCGACCTCTACATCGGGATGCAGACCAAGCGCTTGCGCGTCGGCCAACTCGGAATCGTGCTCCCGGCCAATAATCCGATTCGCGTGGCCGAGGATATCGCGATGCTCGACCATATGACCGGCGGACGCGCGAACGCCGGTTTCGCGCGCGGCTACCAACGCCGCTGGGTGGACATCATGGCTCAGCAGACTCATGGCATCCACGGCGCGCAGCCGCATCAGCACGACGAGATCGATGCTGCCAACCGCGCCGCATTCGAGGAATGTTTCCGCATCATCAAGGCCGCATGGACCCAGGACCTGCTGAGCTACCAGGGCAAATACTGGCGCATACCGCCGGGCGAGACGCCGTGGACAATCGAGGCCACGGCCAAGTGGGGAAGCGGCGTCGAAGACGGCATCGTCAAGGCGGTGAGCGTGGTGCCCAAGCCTGTGCAGAAGCCGCATCCGCCTATATTCCAGCCGTTCGCGTCTTCTGAACGCAGTATCCGATGGTGCGCGCAGGAGGGCGTGACCGCGGTGATTCCGCCGCTCTTCCCGGCCTTCGAGCGCCAGTTGTGCGACGTTTACGCCGAGGTCTCGGGCCGCGCGCCGGGAGAGGGGATGGGCGTGCTGCGCGACATCATCATCGCCGATACCGACGCGGAAGCGCACGCGATCTGGCATGAGAGCGGATATTTCTGCGGCCGCGAATGGTTTCTGCCCTTCGGCTTCGCCAAGGGGTTGGAGGATCCGAAAACTGGCGAGACGCCGGACCTGTTCGAGAACGGGCTCGCGCTTGTCGGCACAGTTGACACTGTGACGCGCCAGGTCGAACGGCTGCTCCAGCGGCTGCCGGTCTCGTGGATTTTCGCCTGGATGTACAATGGGCTGATGGCGCACGACCGGCTGATGAAAACGATCGAGCTGTTCGCGACCAAGGTTTTGCCGAGAGTGGCGAACGCTGGCTGAGGCTACAAGAGATCCGCTCGCGGCTGCTGGAAGCGTCGCGAGAGATCGCCGGCAGGAAAACTCCCTCAATGTTCGTTCCATGTATCTTCATCTCGCGCTCTCTCACGAGGCTGGCGTTTTCGAGGTGACTTATGATCACTGGCGGGTGCTTATGCGGAGCGGTGCGATATGAGGCTGCGGGGAACCCCTTGTTTGCGGTCCTTTGTCATTGCCGTGATTGCCAACGAGCATCGGGAACCGGACACGTACCGGTAATGGGCATGCCGAAGTCGTCGTTCTCGGTTCGGGGCGAGACGAAGACCTATACGGTGCGTGCAACCAGCGGGTTAAGTTCCATCCGTCACTTTTGCCCGACGTGCGGCAGCCTGCTGTTCGGAACCTCCGGAATGGCTCCGGACGCCGTTTCGATCTATGTCGGCACTTTAGACGCGCCGTCTGTGTTTCAGCCTAACGCTGTGCTGTTCGCACGAGATCGTCACTCTTGGGACGTGATGGCGGGAGCGCTTCCGGAGTTTGAGACGATGCCTCCCGGAGCAACCGATCCGGAGTGACAGACACTCCGGAATAGCATATCCCAGACCTCTGGACTTCTTTCCTTTACGCGCGTAGAGCAGCACTGAAATTGATGCCTGGCTCCGCCAGTTGAGGGCACAGTCGTTTCCGAAAAAGGAGGCGCGTCATGGCCGATCAGCAGGTGACCACAACCAGGGGCTCTCATCTTACGAGCTCGGTGCTCAAGGAATCCGCCATCCAGGATTTCAAAGCAGGTCTGCGGGGGACGCTCCTCCGGCCTGCAGACGCCGGCTATGACGAGGCGCGCAAGATCTGGAACGGCATGATCGACAAACGGCCGGCACTGATTGCCTGCTGCAGTGGGGTTGCCGATGTCATCAACTCCGTCAACTTTGCGCGCGAGCACGATCTTCTCGTGGCTGTGCGCGGGGGCGGCCACAATATCGCCGGTAATGCGACGTGCGACGGCGGAATGATGATGAATCTTTCAGGCATGAAGTGCGTGCGAGTCGATCCTGCACGCCGCATCGCCCGCGCGGAGCCCGGGCTGACATGGGCGGAGTTCGATCGCGAAACGCAAGCTTTCGGACTCGCCACCACTGGAGGGCAGATTTCCACGACTGGCATCGCCGGGCTTACGCTCGGCGGCGGATGGGGCTATCTGGCGCGCCAACATGGCCTCGCCTGCGACAATCTGATCTCCGCCGACGTCGTCACCGCCGACGGCCATTTCCTCACAGCGAGCGCGTCGGAGCACGCGGACCTTTTCTGGGGACTGCGCGGTGGCGGTGGAAATTTTGGCGTGGTCACCTCTCTCGAGTATCGGCTCCATTCGGTCAGTACCGTTTTGGCGGGCATCGTCGCTTATCCCTTCGCAAGGGCAAAGGCGGCCGTTCGGCTCTTCCGCGATTTGACTTCTAACGCCCCTGACGAATTGGCCTCGGCGGTCGTTGCGATTACGCTGCCCGACGGAACTCCTGTCGTGGGGATGGTCGTCTGCTACAACGGGCCGGTGTCGGAGGGCGAGCGGGTCCTTAAACCTCTTAACGCCCTCGGCCCGCCCTTGATTGACCAGATCGGACCCATGCCTTACACGAGCGCGCAGAAGTTGATCGACGGTTTCTATCCTTCGGGACTGCAGAACTATTGGAAGTCGAGCTTGCTCAAGGAGATCGGCGACGAGGCGATCGACACCATGGAGGCGTACTGCGCCAGACGCCCCTCACCCATGTGCCACGGTTTAATCGAACATCAACTCGGCGGCGCCGTTAGCCGTATCGACGGTGAGGCGACCGCATTCAATCACCGCGACGTGCAGTACAGTTTCATGAGTATCGGTGAATGCGCTGTTGCGGCCGAGGCGGCTGAATGCGTGCGATGGGCGCGGGATTTCTGGAAGGCCATGCAGCCTTACTCGACCGGCAGTGTGTACGTCAACTATCTGGGCGATGAGGCCGACGAGGGTGCCGAACGGATCAAGGCCGCCTACGGCCCCGAAAAATATCGACGACTGGCGGCACTGAAAAGCAAATATGATCCGACAAATCTGTTCCGTCTCAACCAGAACATCAGACCCGCGCCATGAGCTTGCCGCGCCGTTAAAAACCAGGGCAAAGCCAACGCCATTCATGGACTCGTCGCTCGCCCGGTCCGACCGGCTTTGCCTGCTTTGGGCTTTCGTGTTAGCGAGAACCAGGAGCTAGGGCGCGCTCTAGCCGCAGTTCCCGATTTACCAAAAGCAGGGCGACGCGCGACAATGCCCTACAACGCCATTTGGAGGTATCGCGATGGCTTATGCTGACAACAAGGGAGTCAAAATCTATTACGAGAGTTGGGGAAGCGGCGTGCCGATCGTGTTTCTTCACCCATGGTCGACCAATGGTTACATCTGGTATTTCCAGATTTTCCATTTCGCCCAGACCAATACCTGCGTGACGGTCGACCATCGCGGACACGGACGCTCCGACAAGCCAGCGAAAGGCTATTCGATCCAGGAGCACGCGAGCGATGTCGCGGCAGTGATGGACGCGGCAAACATCGACAAGGCGGTCATCGTCGGCAACTCGATCGGCGGAATGATTGCGATGCAATTCTGTCTCGCGCGCCCCGAACGCGTGCTGGGCCTGGTGATCCAGAGCAGCGGCACGGCGCTGTCGGAAGGCCTGCCCAAGGAAGTGATGGAGGCGATGGTTCGCGACCGCGACGCCACCTTTAATCAGCTCCTGGAGGGCACGGTGTCGGCGCGCACCAAGCGCGAGCGGCCCGAAATCCTGGACTTGGCGCGGGCGAGTTTCATGCTCGAATCCAACTGGCCGCGCCATGTCTTTGATTCAGCGATCAAAGATCCCAATGGCGTTTTCAACTGGAATATCAAGCATCGCCTCAAGGACATCAAGCGGCCGACGCTGGTGCTCGCGGGCGAGGAGGACCAGGCGACCCCAGTCGCGGCGAATAAATTTCTGGCCGACAATATTCCGAACGCCAAGCTGGCCGTGCTCAAGGATATCGGCCACTTCTATCAGCTCGAGCAGCCGGCGGCGTTCAATGCTTCGCTCGATGAATTTCTAAAATCTATTGCGCGCTAGCTCCGAGCCGCGCAGCGAAAGGAGCGGACGTCATGGCGATGGATTTCGGCATCTTCTATGAGATCGAGCTCAAGAAACCCTACGGGCCGCGAGCCGAATACGACGTCTTTCAGCAGGTGATTGCGCAGGTGGTCGAGGCCGAGCGCGTTGGCTTCACCAACTTCTGGTCGGTCGAGCATCACTTCCTCTCCGAGTTCGCCTATAGTTCAGCGCCCGAGGTTCTCTACGGCGCACTCTCGCAGCGCACCAGTAAAATTCGGATTGGACACGGCGTACGCCTGCTGCCGTTCCCGTACAACCACCCGATCCGGGTGGCCGAGATGGGCGCGACGGTCGACCTCTTGTGCGAGGGGCGGATGGAGTTCGGTACCGGGCGCTCGGTAAGCAGGGACGAGCTCGAGGGCTTCGGCATCAACCCCAGCGAGACGCGCGCTCTATGGGAAGAGGCGCTCGACATCGTGGTCGGCGCGTGGACCAACGAGGTGTTCTCGTGGGAGGGCAAGTATTTCAAGATCCCGCCGCGCGAGATCATCCCCAAGCCGTTCCAGAAGCCGCATCCGCCCCTGTGGTGCGCGTCGACCGGGCCCGAGACGCATGAGATTGCGGGGCGAAAGGGAATCGGTCTGCTCTCGTTCACGCTGCTGGTCGATCCCGAGGAGCTCAAGCGGCGTATCGGGATCTACCGCGCCGGCCTCGCGCAGGCCAAGCCGGTCGGTAAGTTCATCAACGATCGCGCTGCGACCTTCACAATGGTGCATTGCGCAGAGACCAACAAGGAGGCGCGCGAAACCGCCAAGGCGGCGATGGAATGGTACGCACACAGGGCTTTCGAGGCGGTCGCCTCGGTCGGTATGTGGCAGTCGGGCAGGACCGACATCGGCACCTACGAGTACCTCAAGGAGATGATGAACATTGATCCGGCCACGATCAATTTCGACCACATGGATCAAAGCGACATGATCATCTGCGGCGACCCGGACACCTGCATCAGGAAGGTCAAGCGCTACCAGGAGGCGGGATGCCAGCAACTGCTGTGCTTCATGCAGATCTACGACATCCCACATCAGAAAATCATGGATTCGATAAAGCTCTGGGGTAAGCACGTAATTCCGTATTTCAAATAGCGATGCGCGCCGCCGGGGACGCTTGCGATTGCACGGTGGAGCGTCAGAGCGAGCCCAGTAGGATTGGCTCGGAGAGAGGACTGAATAGAGGTAGAGCGGCTGGAAGTTGTGTGGTGGCGGGGCGCCGGAGCGTTTGTTTTGGCGCTCCACGCTGCTTCACGATGGCGCGGTGCAGGGCTGCTGAGCTACGATTCGCCGCGGCGGGAAATAGCATCTGTTCGGAGGTCCGGATGAATCTCAAAGATGCGGTGGCAGTAATCACCGGCGGCGGCTCGGGATTGGGCGCGGCGACCGCGCATGAATTCGCCGAACGCGGTGCGAAGGTCGCGATTCTCGATCTGCCGTCTTCGCCCGGCGCGAAACTCGCCGACGCCTTCGGCGACAAAGGGCTGTTCGTCGCCGCCGACGTCACTTCGGGGCCCGAAGTCGAGGCGGCGGTCGCCAAAGCGGCCGAGCATTTCGCCACGGTGCATATCGCGGTCAACTGCGCCGGCATCGGACGCGCGTCGCGCACGCTTTCTAAAGACGGGCCGCACTCGCTCGAGCTATTCAACAAAGTGATTCAGATAAACCTGGTCGGGACTTTCAACACGATTCGGATTGCGGCGGCGCGGATGGCGAAGAACCAGCCCAACAGCGAAGGCGAGCGCGGCGTGATCATCAACACCGCTTCGATCGCGGCCTACGACGGCCAAATTGGACAGGCGGCCTATGCGGCCTCCAAGGGCGGGGTGGTGAGCTTGACCTTGCCGATCGCGCGCGACCTCGCTTCGCTCGGTATCCGCGTTTGCACCATCGCGCCGGGAATTTTCGAGACCCCGATGCTCGGTCAGTTGCCGGACCCGGCGCGCAAGGCGCTCGAAGCATCAATCCCCTTTCCGTCGCGGCTGGGGCGGCCGAGCGAGTACGCGGCGCTCGCGCGCCATATCGTCGAGAACACGATGCTCAACGGCGAGACGATCCGGCTCGACGGGGCGCTCCGGATGGCGCCGCGCTAGAAGCGGCGCATCAGAGCGGAAATTTAAGGGACCCCCACCCGCACCCTCTGCCGCAACGATGCGGGCGAGGGCTCACAAGAAGGCTACGTTACGGGCTCGAGACTTAGTGCGGTGAAGTGTTGTCGGGAGCGCTCGGGCGGGGAGAGGCGGCGTCCGGGGATTCCATCTCGGGAAATCCGGCGTCAGGCGCGGCTACCTGAGGAGCTGTCATCTCGGGCACCGTACCCTCAGGACTGATCGCGATCGGACCCGGCGGCATCGCCAGTTCGGGTGCGTCCGCACCTATTGGAATTATCAACATCCCCTGCTGGTAGTGCGGTCCGCCCACGATCAGCATTCCGTGATTACGCAGCCTCACGTCAGTGGTCATCACCGGCCGCGCGCCCTGAAACAGCATCAGCTCCATCGCGATCATGTTGTCGCGCACGGCGCTCGGCTCGACGTGCACGATCCATCCGCCGGGCAACGCAAACGCGGCCCTCTGTCCGCACTCGGTGCGTTCGACCTGATGGCTGACGAGGCGGTAAGTCGTGTAGCGGAAGATCGATTCCAGCCGCAGGCCCATCGGCAGCAGCCGTTCATCGACTCCCTGACCTGTATCCGCCGCGATCACTTCATCGACGCTCAGCAGGATCACTCGATGATGCTGAATGCTGTTGGGTTGCCCGGCACGCACTGCGGCGGCTTTGTCGTTTGACGCCTGAGGAGGTGTCTGGGGCGTCTGCGGGCCTTGCGGCGGAGCCGCCGGTGTAGGCTGTGCCTGAGCGCCCATCGCGAGCAACATCACGAGAAGCGCTGTAAATGAAGGGATCGTCAGACGATGCATAGTCAGTGTTGTTGATCGGGCAGCCATATGACTGTGGTGTTCTGACTTGGCTCGCTCCATACGGCGACGTCGGGGTTGGAGGTCTCGAGCTTCGAGATGATCGTGTTGGGCTCGCCGCTGACGGAGGCCAGCCTTGCGCGTGACTTGACCGCATCGCGCGCCGCCAACTGCACGCTGTGGCCACCCGCGCCGGTCATGTTGCGAGCGAGCGGAGTTGTGATCGCGATGGTTACTATCGCCGCGACCCCCATTGCGAACGCCAGGGCCGCGCCGTTGCCGAAACGCTCGCGCTGAGTTTCGAACCATCGGCTGAGGCGGCGCAGCAGCGGCGGCCGCAGTTGCTCGATACCGGCCTGCACGGCCATCGCGAAGCCCTCGAGCGATGGAGTCGGCGCGGCCTCACGGAGGATGCGTCCTATCGAGGAATAGCCGGCCAGGACATTTTCACAATTAGTGCAGCTCGCGAGATGGCGGGCGACCTCCTGCATCTCATGCGGGGGGAGTTCGCCGTCTTCGAAAGGTCCCAGGAGGGGATCCATCTCATCACATTGAACCATATTATTTGGGACCATAATGTCTGGAGCCCGGTGCCTTAATCCTCAGCTAAGTCTTTGAGGATTTCGCGCAGGTGATTGCGGGCGTAGTGCAACCGGCTCATCACGGTTCCTCGTGGGCACTGCAACACATCGCTTATTTCATCGTAAGACAGGCCTTCAACCTCGCGTAGAAGTATCGCGGCCCGATGTTCTGGCGTCAACTGGTCGAGCGCGCCCTTGATGCGCTGGGCCAGTTCGCTCCGTTGCGCTTCCCTGTACGAATCGCCGAGCTTGCTTGGCAGCCGCTGGAGCTCTGTTTCGGCTTCCTCACCGCGCATCGTCGGACGGCGCTGTTCGCTACGGCGAAAATCGATTGCGAGGTTGGCGGCAATCCGGTAGAGCCAGGTCGAAAAGCTCGAGCGCGATTCGAATTTGCCGACGTTCGCGAAAGCACGTATGAAAGTCTCCTGAGCCAGCTCAAGCGCATCTTCCTGGTTGTGAACCACCGCCATCGCGACGCCCACCACCCGCCTCTGATAACGCTCGACCAGGATGCCAAACGCCTTCGTGTCCCCCGTTTTCGCCCGCTCGATGAGCTCGGCTTCGTCCCCGTCCTGGCGGTTTGGCTTGTTCAATGGGTTAGACGCGGGTCAATCGGGCAAAATTCAGGCCGATTATCCTCGACGGCCCTCCAGCTCGGCCCAGTTGGGACCCCATTTGAGTTCGACCTTCAAAGGAACTCGCAGTTCCGCCACTCCTTCCATCTCCCGCCGAGCCGCCTCCGATACAGGCTCGCGCTCGGAGTGCGGCAGTTCCAAAAGCAACTCGTCATGCACTTGTAAAAGCATCCGGGCCGTCAATTTTTGCTCTTTGATCGCTCGCTCCAGCCTAATCATCGCGAGCTTAATGAGATCCGCGGCCGTTCCCTGAAGCGGCGTGTTGATGGCGATGCGCTCCGCTTGGGCCCGCGCGCCGCCTTGTGGGGAGTTCAGCTCGGGCAGGTATCGCCGCCGACCATACAACGTGGCGACCCATCCTCGCTCGCGCGCCAGGGCCAGCGATTCTTCCAGGTACGTATGAACTCCGGGCAGCCGTTCGAAGTACCGCTTGATGTAGTCGGAAGCCTCCTTGAGGCTGATTCCAAGTTCGCCCGCCAACCGCTGCGGGCCCATCCCATAGATGATGCCGAAATTGATCACCTTGGCCCGTCGGCGCGCCTCGGGGTCCACATCCGCGGGTTTGCTACCCAGCACCTCGGCGGCGGTGCGCGCATGGATATCCTCTCCGCGGCGAAAAGCATCGATGAGAGTCGGATCGCCGGAGAGATGCGCGAGCACGCGCAGTTCGATCTGCGAGTAGTCGGCCGAGAGCATCAGGCATCCCGGGTCGGCGACAAAGGCGCGCCGGATACGGCGCCCCTCCTCGCTGCGGGTTGGGATGTTCTGCAGATTGGGGTCAGTGGAGCTAAGCCGGCCGGTTGCCGTCAGCGCCTGATGGAAGGAGGTATGGAGCCGCCCGGTCACCGGGTCGATAAGCTGCGGCAGCGCGTCGCTGTAGGTCGATTTGAGCTTCGCGATCGCGCGGTACTCGAGCAGTTGACCGGGCAGCGGATGGACCTCCGCCAGTTTCTCCAGCGTGTCGGCGTCGGTTGAGAAGCCGCCCTTGGTCTTCTTGAGCCCCTTGGCCGAGAGCTTGAGGTCCTCGAACAGCACCTGGCGCAGTTGGATCGGCGAGTTGAGATTGAACTGGCGGCCGGCCAGCAGATAGCAATTCTGCTCCATGCGCTCGAGCTTCGCGCCCAACTCGGCCGAGATCGCTTTCAGCGCTTCGCCGTCCACCGCGATTCCGGTCTCTTCCATCTCAGCCAGGATGCGGGCGACCGGCAGCTCGATTCCGCTGAACAGCGATTCGAGGCCGTTCTCCGCGAGCTTCGGCATCAGCGCTTGGCGCAGCGCGGCGATGAGTTCTGGTTCGGATCCGGGATTGCGATTGCCGCCCAACGGCGCGAGGTAGTCGTGATAGAGATCGATGAGCGAGGGTTCGGACCGCCCCGGGTTGACCAGGAACCCGGCCAGCATCGTGTCGAAGTCGACACCCGCGAGCTCGACTCCGTAGCGGCTCTTGAGACGCCGCAGATGCTCCTTCAGATCGTGGCAGCTTCGGGGCGGAGTGGCCGCGGCGAGCAGCGGCGCCGCAGCCGCGATGCTCGCGGCTGGTAGCACGTAGGTTTCGTCTTCACCCTCTGCGCGGAGCTTCAGCCGTCCGCTCCCGGAGGAAGGTGATACTCCGGCGGCTTTCGCCACGCGCCCTTTGGCTCCGCCCACTTTAGGGCTGCCGCTCGCCGGAGCGTCGTCGCCAAAATCCAGCGAGCCGCTAACTTCGCTCGAGGCGCCGCCTTCCGCCGCATCGTCCGTTCTAAACGATCCATCGTCGTCTGGATCGTCCGTGGCCGTTTCGGAGCGAGTCTCGCCATCTTCCAGGTGAAGCGCGAGACGCGGCCCGCGCGCGAGCCGGGCAATCAGGGCCGCCACCTCGTCGCTTGTAACCTCATGCTCGCGGGTCGCCGCGCCGCCGGTCGGCAACGAGGTTTGTGCCGGAGTAAGCTCGTTCAGGAGCGATTGGAACTCCAGTTCGCGCAGCAATTCACTTACCGCACGATCGTCGATACCAGGCCAATCGAGCGCGCTCACCTCAGCCTCGATCGGCGCGGCCGTGTCGATACTCACGAGTTTGCGCGCAAGCTCGGCGCCGGCGCGATGTTCCGCGAGCAGCGCGGCGACTCTTTTTGCGCCGCGGAGCCCCGAAATGGCTTCGACCTCCGCGAGATTGGCGTAGAGCTTGTCGAGCGATCCGAAATGCTTGATCAGCGCGGTCGCGGTTTTCTCGCCGACACCGGGAACGCCCTTGATGTTGTCGATTGAATCGCCCATCAGCGCCATCACGTCGACTACCGCAGACGGGTCGACGCCGAGCCGAGCGCGCACCTCGCGCGCGTCGACGCGCCGGTCGCGCATCGTGTTCCACAGCGTCACATGTGGCCCAACGAGCTGCATGAAGTCCTTGTCCTCGGTGACAATCACGGTCGCGAAGCGCTTGGTTGCGGCGCGCGCGGCGAGCGTGCCGATGACGTCGTCGGCCTCGTAGCCCTCGAGCACCAGGCTTTTGATCCGAAACGCCTCGACCGCGCGCAGGATGTATGGTATCTGCACGCTCAAATCGCTGGGCGCCTCGACGCGGTTGGCCTTGTAGGATTCGAAAAGATCGTCGCGGAAGGTCTTGCGCGGCGAGTCGAAGACCACGGCGATATGCCGCGGACGCTCCTCCTTGAGCAACTTGAAGAGCATCCGGATAAATCCGTAAACGGCGTTGGTGGGCAGCCCGCGCGAATTGTTGAGCTGCGGAAGGGCGAAGAACGCGCGGAAGATATACCCCGAGCCGTCGATCAGATACAGTGTCGGCCGTTCCTCAGCCATCGGCGTGTGAAACTATCCCAAGCAGTGGTCAAAGCAAAACCGTTGCGTCCTGCTTGCTTCTTATATTGACACTTAGTGCGGCTGCGGATTAACTAATCGATTGCTTGCCGAGGCCGGATTGAAGCTTCGGGAGCTTTCCGTCGTCAAAACCCGTTAGGACTGGGCGCCGTGCAGCGGCTGCCGCCGAGGCGATCCGCATGATCGAGGTAAAAAACCTGACCAAGCGCTACGGTGATTTCATCGCTGTGCGCGACGTCTCCTTCAGGGCCGACCAGGGTTCTATCCTTGGCTTCCTCGGCCCCAACGGCGCCGGCAAAACCACTACGATGCGGATCATCACAGGTTTCATGCCGGCGACGGCCGGCACCGTATTGGTTGATGGCCTCGACATCTTCACCGAATCGTTGGAAGCGCGCAGGCGGATCGGCTACTTGCCCGAAACGCCGCCGCTCTATTCCGACATGCGGGTGGAATCCTACCTGCGTTTCGTCGCTAAGCTGCGCGGACTGCGGCGTTCGGAAGTCGACGACGCGGTCGAGCGCGTGCTCAAAATTTGCGGTCTGTCCGACATGGCCCATCGCATATGCGGTCAGCTTTCCAAAGGCTATCGCCAGCGCGTGGGCCTGGCGCAGGCAATCATTCACAATCCACCGGTGCTGGTGCTCGACGAGCCGACGATCGGTCTCGATCCGCGCCAGATCCATGAGATCCGCGGGCTGATCCACGGTCTCGCCGGACAGCACACGATCGTCCTTTCGACGCACATCCTGCCCGAAGTTTCGCAAATCTGCGATCGCGTCGTAATCATCAATGCCGGGCGCGTGGTGCTGGAGGAGAGCCTGCGGGGCCTCCCAGCCGGCAAGTCGCTCGAAGACGTATTTTTGGAGGCCATCTCGAAAGAGGAAGGGCACGACGTCGCGGAAGCCGAGGAGACGCTGGAGGAGGTAGGAGCGGGGCATGGGCAAAGACCGCCCGAGGCCCCGGCTGAGTAACAATGAGAAATGCGCTGACGATTGCGGGCAAGGAGCTGTCGAGCTATTTCGTGCAGCCCGTCGCCTACGTGGTGCTGACGGTCTTCGTGCTGTTGGCCGGATGGTTCTTCTTCGCGCTGCTCAAGCAGTTCAACGAGATGATCCAGGTGTACTCGGCGATGTCGAGCACGCAGGCGCTGGAGCATCTCAACCTCAATGCCCGCGTGATCGATCCGCTGCTCCACAACATGTCGGTGGTGATGGTGATCCTGGTGCCGGCGATCACGATGCGCGCGTTCGCCGAGGAAAAGCGCACTGGCACCTACGAGTTTCTACTGACCGCGCCGCTGCGCACCGGCGAAATTGTTGCCGGCAAGTTCATCGCTGCCGCAGTATTCATCCTGATCATGGTCGCACTGATCTGGATCTTCCCGATCATCCTGATGGTGTTCGGCGATCCCGAGGTCGGGGTGATGGGCGCGGGCTACGTCGCGCTGGCCCTTCTCGGCGTATGTTTTGTGGCGATCGGGCTGTTCACGTCGTCGCTCACACAAAATCAGATCATCGCGGCGATTAGCTGTCTCGGCGTGCTGCTACTGCTCTACGTGATCTCGTGGCCGCTGCAATCGGGCGGCGGAATCCTCGGCGATCTGCTGCGCTATCTTTCGCTGCCGCAGCATTTCGGCCAGATGGTCGATGGCGTGATCGACACCAGCGATATCGTCTACTTCTGCACCATGATCTTCGTGGCCTTGTTTCTGACCCAGCGCTCGGTCGAGTCGGCGCGTTGGCGATAGGTAGGGCGGAGCGCGGCATGCAACGCAGCATGGCATCGGCCGGCCTGATTGGCCTGGTCTTCCTGTTCTTTGCGCTGGTCGCCTATCTGACCGGTGCGCGGCTGTATTTCCTGTTCAACCTGGTGCTGGGCGTGCTGGCGATCGTGCTATGGGCGACCTCCAGCCGCGAAACCTTTGGCACCCTGATGGGCCATCGCGCCACTCGTTACGGCGCCAACGCGGCGGTTTACTCGCTGGGTTTCGTCGGCCTCCTGATCGCGATCAACTACATTCTCGCGCTGCACCATCGCCGTTTCGACCTCACCGCAGAGCGAGTTTTCAGCCTCTCTCCGCAGTCGGTCAAGGTGGTGAGCACGCTCAAGCAGCCGCTCAAACTTTATGGCTTCTTTCAGGGCGGGCGTGACGCGCAAGGCGAAGCGCTTTACCAGTCCTATAGCTACGCCTCGCCAAAAATCAGTTCTCAGTTGATCGATCCCGAGAGGAATCCCGAGATCGCGACGCGCTATAACGTTACGCGTATGCCGACGACTCATATCCAGTACGGCGATCAAGGCACCAACGTCAGCGACACGACCGAGCAGGCGATCACCAACGGCATCATCAAAGTCACCAGCACGAGTACCAAGGGCGCCTGCTTTCTGCAGGGCCACGGTGAGCCAGCGATCGACGACACGGACAGCGCCACTGGTTTCGGGCGCGCAGCCCAGGCCCTGGCGGGCGAGAACTACGAGGTCAAGCCGCTGATGCTGATGACCACGCCCAAGGTGCCGTCGGGTTGCGTGGTGGTGATCGTGGCTGGGCCGGTGAAGCCGCTGTTTCCGGCCGAGGTTGACGCTATCGACAGTTACTTGAAAAACGGCGGCCGGGCGCTGGTGATGCTGCGGCCGCCGCGGGCCGATCAGCCCGCCGTGCAGACCTCGCTTATTAATATGATTAGCCAGTGGGGGCTCACGGTCGGAGACGATATCGTGCTCGACCAGGAGTTGCATCTGTTCCAGGGTCCGACCCTTGGCCTGAGCCCGTTGGTCGAGCTTTATCCGCCGCATCCGATCACCCGCGGATTCAACAAGCGCACGCTGTGGCCGATGGTGCGTTCAGTCGAGCCGGTCAAGGATACCAAGCCGGGCTTGCTGGCGTGGCCGTTGGCGCAGACCAGCGACACCTCGATCGCCGCGACCGAGATCGAAGCGATCTTCAAAGAGCAGAAATTCAAGGCGGGTGCGAAGGATCGCAAGGGGCCGATCACGATCGCGGACGCGGTGGACGCCGATAACAAGAAGCTCAAATGGGGCACCGGCGACGGGCGGCTGGTGGTTTACGGCGACACCGACTTCGCGGACAACCAGGATCTCTCGCAGGTTTTCAACCAGGACTTTTTCCTCAACACGGTCGATTGGCTGGCCGGCGAGACCGCCACCATCGCGATCCGACCGCGTACGCTGCGTGCCTCGCGTGTCAGTCTGACGGACAGTCAGTTCAACACTGTTTTTGTCGCGTCCGTGCTATTGCTGCCCGAGTTGTTGCTGATCCTCGGAATCGTGGTGTGGTGGGAGCGGCGTAACTGACGCCGCGGCTGGAGCCCGACCCCATTCTCCGATGCGTTTGCGCAATACGATTATCGTTTTGATCCTTCTCCTGCTGGTCGGCGGTTATTCGCTCATCATCCTGCTCGGCTCGCGTCCGGTGCCGCCGCCGACCCTGCTCAATCTCGAGGCAAAACACATCAGCGGAATCGACCTGCGCTACCCCGACAGCGAACTCGAACTGGTGCGCAATCCCAACCACACCTGGAATATCATCAAGCCGATTAAGACCGACGGCGACCAGAGTTCCGTCGACGGCCTGACCGAAACCATCGCCAACGCTCAGCTCACCCGAACGATCGAAGACAAACCCGATAGCCTTAGGCCCTTCGGCCTCGACAAGCCCGCGGTGACGCTGACCGTAACCAGCGACAACAAGGGTGTGCTGCCCACACTGTTGGTTGGCCATGTCAGCCCGGTCAGCAGTGGCGTTTACGTGAAGCTCGCCAATCAGCCAGCCGTGCTGATGACCACCAGCGATTTTGCCAGCGCGATCACCAAGCAGGTCAACGACCTGCGCACGCATGAGCTGATGACCTTCAACATGGACGATGCCGAGCAGATTGTGCTGCGCAGCGGAGCCAACCCCCCGATTGAAATCGATCGACAGGGCGGGCAGTGGCGGATCGTGTCGCCAGGGCATTATACGGCCGACTCCGACACAGTCGCGCAGATGCTGACCGCTTTGGTCGACGCGCGTATCGGGGATTTCGTGACTGACGCGCCCACGGACCTCGGCCAGTACGGGCTCAAGAATCCGCAGATCGCGGTGACCGTGTTCAGCGGCAAGGACAAGACCGAACATGCGCTGCTCTTCGGATTGGAGCAGCCGCAGGCATCCAAGAAAGCGGTTTACGTCAAACTCGGCGGCAATTCCTCAGTCTACACCGTCGAGGACGCGCTGTTGAGCAAGGTCAATCTCGGCCTGCTCGATTTGCGCGACAAGACGGTGATGAGCTTCGATTCACTCAAGATCGGGCGGCTCGAAATCGTAAACCACGGCAAGCCATACTCGCTCTCGCACGACGCCGCTGGCAAATGGCAGGTGACGGATGGTGGCAAAACTTCACCCGCGAACGGCCAAGCGGTGCAAACCTTCCTCGATGAACTGGCGAATCTGAAGGGCGACAAAATAGTTCAGGACCCGATGACCGATCCGCAGAGGTTCGCGATGGACAAGCCGACCGAGCAGATCGTGGTCTTCGGCAAGGATGACAAGCAGCTTGGTACCGCAAAGCTCGCCCAGATTCAGAACAAGGTCCAGGTGCCAGCGACTCCCACGCCGGAAACCGATACCTCCGAGGCAAAGCCGGGGGCCGAGCGTACCGTGATGCGGCTTGAAAATTATGCGAGCTCTAGCGCCGGCACGGCGGTCTACAGTCTGCGCGAGTCCGACTTCAGTCAGTTCGACATGAGCGCGGAGCAGTTTCAGGTGACCCAGCCGCTCGCGCCGCCGGCGGCTCCGAAAAAATAGCCCGCGTGGAGCGAGCGGCCGCGCCGTTCAACCTTCGGCAATCACGTGCGCCATCGCGCTCGCCTCGGTGTGCGTGATGCTCAAATGGAAAGCCGTGATGCGCTTGCGGCGGGCGTACTCCGCCGCCTTACCCGAAAGCACGATCGTCGGCGCCTGGCCGCGCTCGCGGACGACCTCGATTTCGCGCCAGCCGACATTGCGATTCCATCCGGTGCCCATCGCCTTCATCGCCGCCTCCTTGGCGGCGAAACGGGCGGCGTAGCTCTGAAAACGAGGCCGTCCGCGCGATTCGCAGTAGGCGACCTCGCGCTCAGTATAGACGCGGTCGCGAAAGCGTTCCCCGGTGCGAGGCCGGGTGAGAGCGCGCGCGACGCGTTCGACCTCGATCATGTCGATCCCGGTACCGAGAATGCTCATCCCGGCGCAATCTTAGACGGCGCGAACCGGCGAAGATAGGGTCGGTGCCGATAGCGAGAAACTTGCGGCCCATGGAGTGCGACTCTATTCTTCATGCAGAACCGGCCGCAGGAGAGCCAGATGTCGAAACTCAAAACTACCGTCAATAAAGTGAAATGCATCTCCAGCGAAGACTGCGTCGAATCGGCGCCCGGCGTCTTTCGACTCGACGACGACGGCAAGTCGGAGGTTTACAATCCGACCGGCGCGTCCGATGCGGCTATTGTGGTGGCGGCACGTGCATGTCCGGTCAAGGCGATAACCGTGGTCGACGAAGATACCGGGACACAGTTATTTCCCCCAGCCAAAAAGTAGCTGCCCGCCGCCGCCGCGCACCCGGCGAACTCTACGTCGCGCAGACCGCCGACCTCGCCGGCGTGGAAGCGATCCTTGCCGGCGTGGGCGAATCCGCGGGTATTATCGCGGGTGGTCTCGACGCGGCTGGCGCATGCTGGATTGCGGCTTCGCTTGGCGAAACGATCGTCGGGGTCATCGGAATTGAGACGGTCGTGGACGCGGCCGTGATACGTTCGCTCGCCGTTGCCGAAGCGATGCGCCGGCGCGGGATCGGCGCAGCCCTGGTCACTGCCGGGCGCAAGGCGGCGCATACGCGGGGCGCGCGGCAGCTCTACGCACTCGGCCGCCGCGGCGAGGAATATCTCCTGCGCTTCGGATTCGAGCGGGTGGCTGCGACGCAGATGATCGACGATCTTGCGGGCACCTTCACGTCCGATTATCTGCGCGCGCATCCCGACGACCTGCTGCGGGTGGACGCGCTGCGGCTGGACATCTCGCGCGACGGCATCATCGAACGCTGACGTTTATCTGCTTTCATTAACCTCTCCTCGAGACATGAAAGATCAACGCGAAGCGCTTTGTGTGTTTCTCGACATCCTCGGACGAGGAGAGGGGACTATAGCGGATTGTGCCAGCTCATCACTGTGCCAGCGGATTCGGAAACAAAACTTCATACGATCTTTCGGTGCGAAATTCGACCGCCGCCGGTTCGTCGGGCTGTTCATTGCGCGGGCCGAGATCGAGAATCATGCATTTCACCGAGCCGCCGCCTTTGGCTAGGAATTCGCTCACATCGACCAGCACCGGCTCAACTCCGCGCTCGCGCACTTGGGCGAGCAGCGCGCCGCTCGTTCCCTGGGGCATGAAGAGGTAGAGCCTACCTTCGTAGTCGACCTGAAATGAGTTTGCTGCGTAGAGCGCAGCGTCGGATTGTGCCAGTTCAATCAGGTTGCCGCCGAACTCGGCGCGCAAACGCTCGCGCGATGGGGGCGTCATACCTTCCATGTAAGCGAGCAGAAATTCGCGTCCCGGCCCAAACGAGCAGAGCACGGTATCGCCGTGATAGTGCGCCTCCAGGCACAGCTCGAGCGAAAGTATCGGACGGTCTTTTACGATACGCCCGAGTTCCTCCGCCGCGTCTGATTCCGAACGGAAGCCATATACGCGCCGCCACGGCGGGATTCCCCACCGTGGCACGAAGCGCTGGCGCTCGACCCGCCCGTGAGTGAAAAGCATGAATCGCCCGGCAGGGAAAAAATCCGCCTCGCCCTCGAAGCGCGCCGCAATTTCGGCACATCGATAGCCCATCTTTTCCAGGAATGGGCGGTAGACCTCGCGCTCGCGGGCGCGCGTGGGAAGTAGGCGCGCGAGATAGAAGACCTTGTCGCCGCCGGTCTTTCCTTCGAGCGGATACAGGAAGCCGGCATTGGCAGGATAGACCAGACCGCTCATTCCCTGATGCGGCTCGATCACGCAGACCTCGGTGCCATGCGCGATGAGCGCGCGGGCAAGTCCGTGCCATTGCTTGCGCGCGCGGTCCGCGTCGACGGACTTCCTGATGCCGAGCACGTTGCGGGTGTGTGGATTGGCGCCGCCGAGCACCGAGAAATACGTAGGGTCGCCCATCAGGATGGTCCGGGGCATCGTGAGAAGCTCCGTTGCAGCGATGGCTTATGCGCGAGCCGCGGGCGCGCGCGAGAGCGCACGCCGCGGCCTCGCGTCGCAACGAGTGGGCGCCGGCTCGCCACAAGAGGGGCTGCGGCGGCGCTGCCTCTACTTGCGGTCCAGTTCTGTCAGGAACTGCAGTTCGGGCTTTTCAGCGAGCAGGTCGGCGATTCGCGTGCCCATCTCCTTCATGTGGTCGGTCTTGCGATGCGTCGCGAAGGCGGCATCGTCCGTGTAGGTCTCGTACCATACGAAGGTGGTCGGATCGTCGTTGGACTTGTGCAGGATGTAGGTCAGGCAGCCGGGCTCTGCAGCGCGCACTTTCTTGATCATGTCGCGAAAGGCATCCTCGAGCGCCTTTTCGGACCCCGGTTTGGCTTTGATCTTTGCAATCAATGTAAACGACATCGCTTTCTCCTTGGCTAAGGTGAATCGCGCCGCGCCGCGCGCGGGCGATTCACCCGCGACGCCGATTCGGCTTGCAAGCCCGTCATAGTTGGCCCCGGAGCCTTTTACAAGCCGTCGCGCGGCGCCGCCGTCAGGGCTTTGCGCTGGAGCCGCGCTTCGAGCAAGATCGGTACGCTGTAAATGCACGGCGAATCCAGGGAAGCTCAGGCAGTTCCCTGGCGGGGCCGGCTGAAGAAAGCCCGATTCGGCGGAGCGTTTAAAAAGATGATCGGCTTCGAACTTACAGAAGAGCAGAACGATTTGCGCCGGCTCGCGCGCGAGTTTGCCGAGCGCGAGATGATTCCGCGCGCGCGCGAATACGATGAGAAGGAAACGTTCCCGCGCGACGTTTGCGAGGCCGCCTTCAAGGCCGGCCTTATGAACTTGGGCGTGCCGCGCGAGCAGGGCGGCCCCGGACTCAACATCCTCGACTCATCGATCATCATCGAGGAATTGAACTACGGATGCTCCGGGATTGCCAACGCGGTCGGCGCCAATGAACTGGCGACGCTGCCCCTGGTGGTGGCCGGCAACGAGGATCAGAAATCGACTTACCTCGGCCGCCTGGTCAAAGAACTAACGTTTTGCGCGTTCGCGATCACCGAGCCGGGCGCCGGCTCCGACGTCGCGGCGATGAGTACCACCTATCGCCGCGAGGGCGACTCATTCGTGCTCAACGGCACCAAGCATTTCATCTCGAACGGCTCGATGGCGGATTGGTACGTGACGTTCGCGACCTCGGACCGCAAACTCAGGCACAAGGGCATTTCGTGCTTCGTCTTTCCCGCCAACCTTTCCGGAATCACTCGTCGGCGGATGCATGGCAAGCTCGGGCAACGTGCAGCCGATACAGGCGAGATCGTCTTCGACGAGGTGCGGATTCCCGCTCACGCCCTGGTTGGCCGCGAAGGAGAGGGCTTCAAGTACGCGATGGCCACGTTCGATCGGAGCCGCCCGGAAATCGGCGCTATCGCGACCGGCGTCGCCCAGCGCGCGCTCGACGAGTGCGTCAAATATTCGCAGCAGCGCCAGGCTTTCGGACAGCCGATCGCGAACTTTCAGGCAATCCAGTTCATGATGGCCGACATGGCGGTAGCGGTCGAAGCGATGCGCCTGTTGACCTACAAGGCGGCATGGCTGGTCGATCGCGGCGAGAGTCCCAACGCGATTTCCAGCTACGCCAAGTTGTACAGCGCGGACGCCTGCATGAAGATCACCACCGATGCGGTGCAGATCTTCGGCGGCTACGGCTATATGAATGATTACCCGGTGCAGAAGCTGATGCGCGATGCCAAGTTGCTGCAAATCTACGAGGGCACTTCGCAGATCCAGCGGATGGTCATCGCGCGAAGCCTGCTGAAACAATAGGCGCGCGTCGCACCGCCGCCGTCGCGCATCTATCTGTCTGTTCTATTTATCCACCGAAGATGGGCGCAGCAGAGTGCTGCTGATGTAGTTCGACAGGGCGCGCGGCGTGAACCTGCCCGCGATCACCATCGCGTTGTTGAACGCCCCCGCCACGCACAGCGAGCGGCCGTTGGCGGCCGCAGCGATCGCTTCGTGCACCACCCGATCCGCCTCGGTCCATATGAAGGACGGAAACCGCATCCGCTCGTTGTTCGCGACCTTCTGAAATTCGGTGTGTACCGGCCCCGGACAGAACGCCATCACGGTAACGCCTGTTCCGCGGAGTTCCGCCGCCACCGCCTCGCTGAAGCTCAGCACGAAAGCCTTGGTCGCACCGTAGGTGGCCATGTAGGGCGTCGGCTGAAAGGCCGCAGTCGAGGCGACATTGATTACCGTGCCGCGACGCCGCTCGACCATCGCGGGCAGAAACAGGCGGGTGAGCGCAACCAGCGAGGTCACGTTGAGTTCGATCTCTTCGAGTTCGCGTTCCTGCGGCAGAAGATGGAACCTTCCGCTGGTGCCGAAGCCCGCATTGTTGACCAGGTAGTCGACCTGGATGCCGTCGCTCGCGAGTTGCTGATACAACGTCGCCGGCGTCTGGCGATCTGCGAGGTCGGCGCGGACAACACGCACTGTGCCCGCGCCGGCGGCTCGCGCACGTTCGGCAACCGCGGCCAGGCGATCCTCGCGCCGCGCTGCTAATACTAGATCATAGTGTTCCCGTCCGAGCGCGTACGCGAACTGCTCGCCGAGTCCGCTCGAGGCTCCGGTGATTAGCGCGGTTGACAAATTGCTTCCTCCGTCTGCCCAGGAAAATCGAGAGCGGTTCGCTTCAGGCCGATACGAGGCCGAGTTCCTTTCGGAAATGTTCGATAGTTAGTGCCAGACCCTCGCGAAGCGGTGACTTTCGGCGTCCATCCCAGGCGCGCCTTGGCGAGGCTGATGTCCGGGCGGCGGCGCACGGGGTCATCCGGCCGCGCCGGATGATACGCGAGCTTAGAGCCGCTGCGCGACAGCTCGATCGCAAGCGAGGCGAGTTCCAGGATAGTGAACTCGTCGGGATTGCCGATATTGATCGGCCCGGTGTGCCCCTCCGAATTCATCATCCGTATCAGCGCTTCGATTATGTCATCGACGTAGGCAAACGATCGCGTCTGCCGACCGTCGCTATAGATTGGTAGGTCCTCGCCGCGCAGCGCCGCCACGCAGAAGTTCGATACCACCCGGCCGTCGTTGATCGCCATGCGCGGTCCGTAGGTGTTGAAGATGCGCACGATACGAATGTCGACATTGTTTTGGCGATGGTAGTCCATCATCAGGCACTCGGCGACTCGCTTGCCTTCGTCGTAACACGAGCGCACGCCGATCGGATTGACATGACCCCAATAGCTCTCGGTCTGCGGATGCTGTTCGGGATCCCCGTAAACCTCGCTGGTCGAAGTCAGCAGCATCCGCGCGCGCACGCGTTTGGCCAGTCCCAGCATGTTGATCGTGCCCATCACGCTGGTCTTGATGGTTTTGACGGGGTTGTACTGGTAGTGCACCGGCGACGCGGGGCAGGCGAGGTGAAATATGCGGTCGATCTCGAGCAGGATCGGCTCGACGATGTCGTGGCGGATGAACTCGAAGCCCGGCTGGTTCAGGAGATGCTGGATGTTGGCGCGCTTGCCGCTGAAAAAATTATCCAGGCAGATGACGTCGTGCCCATCGCGCAACAGGCGCTCGCACAGATGAGATCCGAGAAAACCCGCACCGCCGGTAACCAATGCTCGCACGTCTCGCCAACCCCCACTTGCGCAAGATTCTACTGGATTCTAAAGGATCGACGATGCGCGCGGAAGCTGGCCCCGCGCATCGCGCCGGGAGCCCCGTATCCCCATCCAGGCTTGCCTGATATTAGGTAGCGAGGTGCCTTGGGAAACAAGCGTGCCGAAATGCTCTGTCCAAGCTGTGCGTACGACAATCCAGCCGAGGCCAGGTTCTGCGGCAGTTGCGGATCACTCCTGCGCAAACTCTGTCCCAGGTGCGGTAGCGACAATCCTCCCCGCTTCAGGTTTTGCGGCGCATGCGGTGCGGCGCTGAATGCCGACAGACCCGCCGCACTTTTGCCCGCAAGCACTGCTGCCGACGCGCTGCCCGAGGGCGAGCGCAAGACGGTCACAGCGCTGTTCGCCGACATCAAAGGGTCGACCGAGCTGATGCGCGATCTTGATCCCGAGGAGGCTCGCGCGATCGTCGACCCGGTGCTGCAGCTTATGATGGCGGCGGTGCATCGTTATGGCGGTTACGTCGCGCAATCGACCGGCGACGGCATCTTCGCGTTGTTTGGCGCGCCCATCGCGCACGAGGATCATCCGCAGCGCGCACTGCACGCGGCGCTGGCGATGCAGGAGGAGTTGCATCGCTACGCCGACCGTTTGCGCGCGGAGGGCAAGATTCCGGTTGAAGCCCGCGTCGGGGTGAACACGGGCGAAGTGGTGGTGCGGACGATCGAGACCGGAGGTCATACCGAATACACGCCTGTCGGTCATGTGACCAATCTGGCGGCGCGGATGCAGACCGCAGCGCCCGAGGGTTCGATCGCAGCGAGCGAGGCGACGCAACGACTGTGCGAGGGCTACTTCGAGTTCCGAGCGCTGGGACCGGCAGTCCTCAAAGGACTCAACACCCCGATTGCAGTGTACGAGGTGGTTCGCGCCGGGCCGCTGCGGACGCACTTCCAGCTCTCGGCGCGGCGCGGGCTTACCAAGTTCGTCGGGCGCGAGCGTGAAATTGCAGCGATGGCGGGCGCGCTGGAGCAAGCCAGGGCGGGGCACGGGCAGATCGTTGCGGCAGTTGGCGAAGCGGGCGCGGGCAAGTCGCGCCTGATGTACGAGTTCAAGGCCACTGTCCCGGACGGATGCAAAGTGCTGGAGGCGTACTCGGTCTCGCACGGCAAGGCGTCGGCCTGGCTGCCGGTGCTCGAATTGCTGCGCGGCTATTTTGGCCTTCAGGACGCGGAAGATTCGGCCACGCGACGCGAGAAAGTCCGTGCCACGCTTGCCGCGCTCGACCCGGCACTGAATGAAGTGCTGCCGTTCCTATTGAAGCTGCTCGGAATACAGGAAGGCGCCGATCCGTTCGCCGAGATGGACCCGCAGATCCGACGCCGTCGCACGCTAGAGGCGGTCAAGCGCGTCGTCATCCGTGAGAGCCTCAAGCAACCGCTGGTGGTGATCTTCGAGGACCTGCACTGGATCGACGCGGAGACCCAGGAGCTTCTTGACCTGCTCGTGGACAGCGTCGCCGGCGCACGCTTGCTGCTGCTCGTCAACTACCGCCCCGAGTACCGCCATGAATGGTCTGGCAAGAGCCATTACCTGCAGCTCAGACTCGACCCCCTGGGCGGCGAAAACGGCGCGGCAATGCTGGCGGCGCTGCTCGGTGGAAGCGTGGAACTCGAAGCACTCAAGCGACTGATCATCGAGCGCACCGAGCGGCAATCCGTTCTTCATCGAGGAGATGGTGCAGGCGCTGTTCGACGAGGGCGCGTTGGTACGCAATGGCGCAGTGAAGGTTGCACGCTCGCTCTCGCAACTGCGTCTTCCACCGACCGTGCAGGGCATACTGGCCTCCCGTATCGACCGGCTTTCGGTGGAGCAGAAGGAACTGCTCCAGACCCTCGCGGTGATCGGCCGGGAGTCGCCGCTTGGCCTGATCAGGAAAGTGGCCTACAAGGCGGAGCCGCAACTGGAGCGGATGCTTGCGGATTTGCGGGCGGTCGAGTTCATCTACGAGCAGCCGGCGCTCACCGATGCTGAGTTCATTTTCAAGCATGCGCTCACGCAGGAGGTCGCCTACAACTCGCTGCTGATCGGACGCCGCGAACTCCTGCACGAGCGCGCCGGACAGGCCCTGGAGTCGATGTTCGCCGAGCAGTTGGACGACCATCTGAGCCAATTGGCGCATCATTACAGCCGCAGCGATAACGTCAGCAAGGCGGTCGAGTATCTCGGGCGCGCAGGGCAGCAAGCGCTGCAGCGCTCTGCGCATGCTGATGCGATCAGTAGTCTCAGCTGCGGCGATAGATCTGCTCCAGAGGCTGCCGGACAGCCCCGACCGCATTCAACGAGAATTGCGCCTCCAGCTGGCCCTTGGTCCAGCGTTAATCGCCGTTAAAGGCTGGGCCGCGCCGGAAGTGGAGCGAGCTTACACTCGCACGCGGGAGCTTTGTGAGCGGCTGGGTGACCCTCCGGAGCTTTTTCCCGCCTTGCTTGGACTGTGGGCCGTGTATTACTTGCGAGGCGAATTACGGAAGGCCTATGAGCTTGCCGAACTGCTTCTGCGCCGGGTGCAGAGCGCGCACGATCCAGCGCTATTGCTGTTAGCTCACCTCGCCCTGGGAGACACTTCGTTCTCGATGGGAGAATTGCTTCTCGCCAGGGAGCATCTCGAAATGGCGATCTCCCTCTATGATCGCGAGCGGCCGATGGCGATCGGCCATGATACCGGGGTGAGTTGCCTGTCGTACATGGCCTTGACTCTGTGGACCCTCGGCTACCCGGACCAGGCTCTCAAGAAGGGCGATGAAGCGGTCGCGTTAGCTCAAGCGCTATCCCATCCCCTTAGTCTGGCTTTTGCGGAGGGTGTTGTCGGCTATCTCCGTCAATATCGGCGGGAAGCACGCGCAGCTCAAGAGACTGCGGAGCGTCTGATTGCGCTCTCTGCTGAGCACGGGTTTCCCCACTGGATGGCTCAAGCGAACATCACGCGCGGCTGGGCAATGGCAGAACAGGGACACAACGAAGAGGGGATTGCGCAGATACAGGAAGGTCTAGCCGCGTTTCGCGCGATAGGGAATGGAGCGTTGCTGCCGCATGCTCTTTGCCTTGCTGGCCGAGGCGTGCAGGAAGGCGGGTCGCCTCGACGACGGGTTAAGTGCTTTGACAGAAGCGCTGTCCGCCGCAAATGAACATGAAATCCGTCACTACGAGGCTGAGATGCATCGGCTCAGAGGCGAGTTGCTGCTAAAGCGGAATAATTCCAATATCGCGCAAGCGCAGCGCTGCTTTGAGCGCGCGATTGAGATTGCGCGCAAGCAGAGCGCCAAATCATTTGAGCTGCGCGCCACGATGAGCCTCGCCCGCTTGCTCGCAAAACGGGGCCGGCGCGAAGAGGCGCGCGCGATGCTCGCCGAAATCTACGGCTGGTTCACCGAGGGCTTCGACACCGCTGATCTCAAGGAAGCCAAAGCCTTGCTCGATGAACTGAGCGTCAACGGCGGAGAACGCTAGACCACGATGTGGCGGTTATGGCCACTCTTTAAGCGACTGTGGACGGCGGTCGGTGCGGTCACGGCAGGCCTGGCGGTCAAAGATCTCTTCGCCGTGTGGACCAAACAATCGGTCCCGGATGTGGAACGCTTCTCGCGCTTCCCGTTGGGTCATTGGTATTGGGCCGGTGGCGGGCTGACGTTGTTCGCAATCATCTCGGTGGTCGCCGCGCGCGCCCATCGGCGGCACAAAGCGCCGCGCTTTATCGGCGTTGCGCCGGGCCGCCGCGCGCGCAAAGAGGCGAAAGTGCCGCCCCTCGCGGCGCCCGTAGCGGCTACCCCGCTGATGGTCGGCCGCGACGGCGAGCTGGCGCAACTGCACGAGTGGTTCGCGAGCGTGCGCCAACGCGAGCGGCGGGTGGTGTTCATCGCGGGCGAGACGGGCATCGGCAAGAGCACCTTTGTGCGAGCCTTCCTCGATTCGGTGGAGAAAGAGCGGAGCAGCGCGGATCGCGCGCGGCCAGTGCGTCGAGCAGTACGGCGCGGGCGAGCCTTATATGCCGATGCTGGAGGCGCTGACGCAACTCGGCCGCGGCGCGGAGGGTCCACGTCTGCTGGCACTGCTGCATCGGCTGGCGCCGGCCTGGCTGGCGCAATTGCCCGCGCTGCTGACGGTGGAGGAGCGCGCTCGCATCCAAGGCGAGACGCATGGGCTGACCCAGCAGCGGATGCTGCGCGAGATGGCTGAGGCACTCGCCGCGCTGACGGCCGAAAGGCCGCTAGTGCTGCTGCTCGAAGACCTGCATTGGAGCGACGCCTCGACACTCGACTTGATTGCGGCCATTGCGCGGCGGACGGAACCGGCCCAGCTACTGGTAATCGGCACGTACCGGCCGGTCGAGGTGCTGGCCGGCGACCATCGGCTGCGCGCACTCAAGCAGGAGCTCGAGCTGCACGGTCATTGCCACGAACTGCGGCTCAAGCTGCTCAGCGAGGCCGAAGTGGCCGTCTATCTCGGTCTGCGCTTTGCCAATGATAGTTCTCAACACGGCCGCCTCGCTCCGGCGATCTACCGGCGCACCGACGGCAATGCGCTGTTTATGGTCAACGTGGTGGATTACCTCGTCGCGCAGGGGCCGCTGCTTGATACGAGCAAGATCGAAGCCCCGCGCAACATCCGCCAAATGATCGAGCGCAACCTCGACCGGCTGGATGCCGAGGAGCAGGCGGTGCTGCAGGGCGCGAGTGTCGTCGGTGCAGAATTCGCCGTTGCCGCCGTCGCCGCGGCCCTGGAGCGGCCGGTGAGCGAGATCGAGGCCTGCTGCACGCGGCTCTCGCGCCACGAGCAGTTTGTCGCCGCCAGCGGTATGAGCGAGTGGCCCGACGGCACGGTCGCGTCAAACGTTCGCTTTCTTCACGCGCTCTACCGCGAGGTTTTGTACGACCGCATCCCGCCCGGACATCGGATCGAATTGCACCGGCGGATTGCCGCGCGCGAAGAGACTGCCTATGGCGAACGGGCAAGTGAGATCGCCGCTGAACTCGCGGATCACTACAGCCGAGCTAACGATAAAAGCAAAGCGGTCAAATATTTTCAGCTCGCCGGAGAGCAGGCGGTTGCCAAGGGCGCCGACAACGCCGCAATCGAGCAGCTCGGGGCTGCATTAGAGCTCACATCGAAGTTACCGGACGATCACGCCAGGCGACTCCAGGAAATGCGACTCCGAATTTTGATTGGGCCCAGTCTGATGGCGGTCAAGGGTCTGGGTTCCTCAGAGACAGCCGCGAACTACACGCGCGCGCTCGAGCTCTGCCGGCTAGCGGGGGATACTTCGGCGCTCTTCGAGGCACTATCGGGACTATGGACCTTCCACTTGGTGCGCGCGGAACATCGCGAGGCCGATGCGTTGGTACAGCAGCTTCTCGCATCAGCGCGTGAATCCAAGGACGATTCCCATCTTGCCTTTGCGAATTTCGCCGCGGGTACCACTGCATTCTGGTGTGGGCAACTCGAAACCGCCGCCGAACGTTTGGCTCGGTCGATCGCCGCATGCAAGCCAGGGCAACGTCTATATCAAGTCTTCGTTGACGATCCAGCGGTGTACTCAAGAGCTTACGCGGCTTGGACTCAGCACTACCGAGGCTATCCGGATGAGGCACTGGCGACTGTCAGGGACTGCATGCAGGTGGCGCGTATGCAGTCTCATCCGCGGACGCTGGCCAGGGCCACTCAATTCGCGGGACACTTACACCTCTTCCGGCGAGAGCCCGATGCGGTCGTCGAACACTGTCGGAGGTTAAAGTCGTTGGCCGGCGAGCATGGGTTACCCTATTACCTGGTGCTTGCAGAGATATTGGCGGGTTGCGCTGCGGTCCAGTATGGAGAGGGAACACCGGGAGTCGAGGCCATCAAACGCGGAATCGATGTATGGCAAAGTCTCGGTTCAGGGCTTGCGGTCCCGTGGTTCCTTGGCGAACTCGCGGAAGGGTTGAGATCGATTGGGCGTTGCGACGAGGCGTTGGATGTCGTGAGTGATGCCCTCCACCAGACCGAAAAATCCGGCGAGCGCCAGTTCGCTGCGGAGCTTCATCGAATTGCAGGCACGGCCCTGATGACTCAAGGCAAGTCTGTCGAAGCGGAAAGCTCTTTCCGGCGCGCGATAGAGATCGCTCGAACGCAAACCGCAAGGATGTGGGAGTTGCGCGCCACGACGAGTCTCGCCCGGCTGCTAGACGAAGCGAGGCAAACGCGCCGAGGCGCGCGCGATGCTCGCCGAAATCTACGGCTGGTTCACCGAGGGCTTCGACACCGCCGATCTGAAAGACGCCAAGGCGCTGCTCGATGAACTCGGCGCCTGAGTGACTAGGAGGGAAACGCCCCCCACTGGGGGGTCAGCGGCGATTTTCGCGCGCGAGGGCCAGTACGTTCTCGATCACATAAGCGACGTCCTCGTCGCTCATCGCGGGATAGATCGGCAACGACAGGCATCGGCTGTACACGTCCTCGGCGACTGGAAAATCACCGGTGCGATAGCCGTAGCGCTCCTGGTAAAAATGCATCGTGTGGAGCGGGATGCAGTGTACCGAGGTGCCGACGCCGCGCTCGCGCAGGAGCTCGACGAATTGCGCACGGTCCACTCGGAGCTGCTCGGGACGTATCCGCAGGACGTAGAGGTGCCAGGCGTGTTCTATTCCCGGCTCCTCATACGGCACCTGCAGCGCGGGTTCCGCGCGAAGCGCCTCGCTGTAGGCCCGAGCGATCGCGATGCGGCGGCGCATGAATTCATCGGCGCGCGCGAGCTGCGCGACCCCGATCGCGGCGTGCACGTCGGAGAGGTTGTACTTGAAGCCGGTGTCGTGAATCTCGTAAAACCACGAGCCGCTGCGGTCGTAGCGCTTCCAGGCGTCGCGATTCATCCCGTGCAGGCTCGCGACCGCGATGCGCTCGGCCAGCGTGTCATCTTCGGTCGTCACCATCCCGCCCTCGGCGCTGGTGATGTTCTTGGTCGCGTAAAAACTGAAGCAGGATAGGTCGCCGATGGTTCCGATCCGCGTCATCCCGCGGCCTTCAAGATGGCGCGCTGAGCCGACCGCATGCGCTGCGTCCTCGACGATCTTCAGTTTGTGGCCGCGCCCGATTGCGAGCAGACGGTCCATGTCGCAGGCGTGACCGGCGAAGTGCACCGGCAAAATCGCGCGCACACGGCGATGCTGGCCGCTTGCGAGCGCTTCCTCGACCCGCGCCGGGTCTAGGTTGAGCGTGTCGGGATCGATATCGACGAACACCGGCTTCGCTCCGAGATAGCCGATCACCTCGGCCGTCGCCGTGAACGTGAACGGCGTGGTTATAACTTCGTCGCCCGGCCCGACGCCCAACGCGAACAGCGCCAGATGCAGCCCGCCCGTGCAATGCGCAACCGCCAGTGCGTGGCGCGCGCCGACATAGGCCGCGAATTCTTTCTCGAAGCGCTTGGCCTTGGGCCCGGTGGTGATCCATCCAGAGCGCAGGCTGTCGAGCACCTCGCGCTCCTCGGCGGGACCGATCGAGGGGCGATGAAAAGGAATTTGTCGCACCGCGTGCTACTCGACCGGCATTGCCCCGGCCGGCAGACGGCGCCATTGAGTGGTGTCGCCGCCGCTATCGGGCTCGGCGGTGCTCGGAGCATTGTCGCCGTCGCTGTCGTCCACTTGCCCGGCGGCGCCTGAGGTAGCGCCGGGGGCCCCGGTGACGCTGGTGGGGATGCCGCCGCTCTCATCATTGGTGCCGTGGGCACTCATATCTTCCTCGCCGTCCTCGGTTGTTGCGCTATCCACGGGTGCGGGCCTGATAGCGTTGTCCGTAGGCGGCGGCGGAATCGCGTCGGGCGCTACTGCCGCAGGCGGCATCGCCGCGGGCGCAATTGTGGCAGGTGGCATCACTGCGGCGGGAATCGCTGCGGGCGCGTTTGCCGCCGCAGGTTTGCCCATTGCGGTGTCGGCGTCGCTATCGCCCTCAGTGTCGGTATCCTTGCCGGAACTGCCGGTACTGGAATCGGCGTCGGGAGCGGATGCCGCGGTGCCGGGCGGCGGCAGAGGCATCGAACTCGCAGTTTCCGTAGTCGGCGGCATCGCGCTCGGCGGCTCCGGCCCCGGCATCACATAGGTCGGCACGCCGGTCTTCTCCTCGACCGCTTTCTCAAGCTTGATCATCTCAATATTGGGGAGCAGACCCTGGCTATTCGCCAACTGTAGAGCGTAACGCCATAACCCCGGGTACACCCCGTAGAGATCCTCGTGAACCTCGACGTAGAGCAAGCCGCCGCGCCATCCGTACTTGATCGGCTGGTACACGAAGCGTCCCGGCGTGCCGACGGACGTGTGGTTATAGAGGCGCTCGATATCTTCAGGATACAGCCGCACGCATCCGTGGCTGACTTCCATCCCAACACCCCACGGGACGTTAGTCCCATGCAGCGCATACATCGGCAGGGTCAGCGCTAGCCGATAATGGCCGAGCGGATTGTCGGGATCGCCGCCATCGACTACGTGCTCGGCCTCGCCGTCGCGTTCGAGATGCTCCTGGTAAATGTCATCCGGGACCACCCAGGTCGGATTGTGAGTTTTATCGCGGATGGTCCAGGTGCCGGTCGGCGTGCGCCAGTCGTAGCGGCCGAGCCCGACCGGAAAAGTGTAAAGGACCGTGGGATGCGCGCCGACGATCGAGTGCGACTTTTTCGTCCGGAGCCCTTTCGGATGGCGAGGCTCGGCATACGCGGTGTGCGTGAATTTGGCCTTGCGAATTCGCCGCCGGCCGCCAATCGGCGTGGGATAGTAGTAGTACAGGCGCATCTCCGGAATGTTCATCACGATCCCGGCGCGAGGCGCGGCAGGCAGTATATGTTCGGTGGGAATAATGATGAGCTTGCCGGCCGGCGGCGACCACCAATCCATGTGATTGTTGGCGTTGGAAACCTCGGTCGGGCTGAGACCATACCATCGCGCGACGTCGAGCAGCGTGTCGCCCTTGCGAATGGTGTAGGTTTGCAGCGAACCGACCAGATCGTCGCGTCCGGTTGGAATCGGATAGCCGACCAGCGCCCGGGTCTCGAAATCGTTCTCGGTCCAGCTGTGGGCGAGTCGGGGCGCCGCGAATAGCGCGATCGACGCCACCACCACTGCCGCCGCACATCCGATCCCAACGCGTGAGGAAAACCGCGATCGCTCGCGCGATATCTCGCGCCGTACCATGTGATGCATAGCTACGCCGCGGCGCCGATGGCGCGCGCCGCCCCCCTTATTACTAAGTAAAAATGATAGGGCAACGTCGATCACTCGGCAACGGGTCTCAAGTTGGCGAATTTCAGCACCAGCAATTTCACGCCGCTGCGCTCGAAATGTACCCACGCCTTGGCCGCATCGCCGCGCCCCTCGCGTCGGCGGACTACGCCGCGGCCGAAAGTCTGATGGACGACCTGTGCGCCGACCGCGAGCTGTTCGCCGTCGCCCGCCTCGCCATCTTCGGAGATTTGGCTGCTGCTGTAGTCAACGTAAGTGCCGCGTGCGGGTGGCCTGAGCACTGAGCCCGGCTTCTCGGGCGCGATGCGAGTGATCAGCGCGGGATCAATTTCGCCGAGGAAGCGCGAGGGCCGCGACTCGTTGCGTTGTCCATAGAGTTCGCGCGTCAGCGTGTTGGTCAGGTACAACAACCGCCGGGCCCGCGTCATCCCGACGTAGCACAGGCGGCGCTCCTCTTCGACTTCGCGTCCGTCATCATGCGAGCGAAAATGCGGAAACAAACCTTCCTCCATTCCCGCGATGAACACCACTGGGTACTCGAGTCCCTTGGAGGTATGCAGGGTCATCAACGCGGCGCGCCCACCACGGCCGGAGACCTGGTCGGCATCGCTGACCAGGGCCACACGCTCGAGGAAATCGGCAAGGCCGCCGTTTTGTCCCTCCGCGTCGAAGGCGTCGGCTGCCGATAGCATCTCGGCGACATTCTGACGACGCGTCGCGCCATCCGCCATCGCGTCAAGATAGCTGAGGAATCCGGCGCGCGCGATCACCTCGTCCAGGATCGCGCGCACCTTCATCGTCGGCGCGCGCTCGGCGAGGTCGTGCATCCACCCATACAAGTCGCCCGCTTGCTTGGCCGAACGCAGCGCCACGCGCGAGTTGGTCTCCAGGCGGCCCAGCGCCTCGAAAGCCGTCACGCTCTCCTCGGCGGCGATTTGTGCGACGACCTCGAGCGTCTTGGCGCCCACCCCGCGGGTCGGCGCTCCGACCATCCGCTCGACGCTAACCGCGTCGGCCGGGTTGGCCAGTACGCGCAGATACGCGAGCAGGTCCTTGACCTCCCGATGCTCATAGAAGCGCAGTCCGCCGACCACGTAGTACGGAACGCGCCGCCGCACCAGCGCCTCTTCAATGACACGCGCCTGCGCATTGACCCGGTAGAAGACCACAATGTCGGCCGGTTCGGCGCCGCCACCCTCGGCAGTCAGGCGCCCGATCTCGCGCGCAATGAAGTCGGCCTCGTCACGCTCGGTTACGCCTGTGAAATAGGTGACCAACTCGCCCGAGGCGTTTTCGGTCCATAAGCGCTTTTCCTTGCGCTCGCGATTGTTACGGATGACGGTGTCGGCCGCGGCCAGGATGGTCTTGGTGGAGCGGTAGTTCTGCTCGAGTTTGAAGATGCGCGCCTGCGGAAAATCCCGCTCAAAGTCCAGAATGTTTCGGATGTCGGCGCCGCGCCAGCGGTAGATCGATTGATCCTCATCGCCGACCACGCACAGGTTCGAACTGCGAGCGGAGAGCGCACGCACCAGCAGGTACTGCACGCGGTTGGTGTCCTGGTATTCGTCGACCAGCAGATGCTCCGCGCGCGACTGCCATCGCATCAGCACGCCCGGGTCGTGCTCGAAGATCTCGTGGACGTTGAGCAGCAGGTCGCTGAAGTCCATCGCATTCATCGCGCGCAGCCGCTCGCGGTAGAGCCGGTAAATCGTGGCGAGCGCGGCCTCGCGGCCGTCGCCACCGACGCTCGCGGCGAAAGCGGCGGGGCCGATGGCGTCGTTCTTGAGCTGCTCGATTCGCGCGCGCGCGATTTCGGGCGCGGGCGCACCCGCCAAAGCCGCCTCTTCGATCACGCGGCGCATCACGGTCATGGCGTCGCCTTCGTCGAGGATCGAAAAGTTTGGCCGGTATCCAAGCGATCCGGCGTCCTGGCGCAGGATGCGCGCGCAGGCCGCGTGAAACGTGCTCACCCACGGCCAGCGCGAATCCTCGCCGACCAGCGTCGCGATTCGTTCGCGCATCTCGCCCGCCGCCTTGTTGGTGAAGGTCACGGCGAGCATCCGCTCGGGCGCCGCCTTGCGTTCGGCGAGCAGGTGGGCGATACGGTAAGTCAGTACGCGAGTTTTGCCCGAGCCGGCGCCGGCCAAAATAAGAATCGGCCCGTCAGGCGCGAGTACGGCGTCGCGCTGGGCGGGATTGAGATCGTCGAGGTTCAACATTTTTTGGGGAAATTATTAGCGGAAATTCTTGCGCGCAAATTATGTGGCGGAATTTTTGACAGCATCACTAGCGGCATCCTGCAGGAACGAAGTCGCGGCGGCAAAAACGAGAAGCGCTTATCTGGATGAAAATAGCCGCTTCGCGCGGCGCATCAAACCCTGCGCGCGAAGTTACGCCGCAGAAGCTGTGGATTACTTTACAGCATTCGCGTTCGTGCCGCGTGATTCGCACGTATCGGAAGACCACGAATGTGCGCCGAACGCGATCTTTTTGCTGCGCCGGCGCTGCTCGACTGGCGATGGTCGAAAATGACCCGCCGCAATCTCTGCTAAGCTTGCAATCGATGGCGAAGTACGAACCGCACGACAGCTTTTACCGCAAGGCTCGTGAGCGCGGCCTTCCATCACGCGCGGCCTTCAAGATCGAAGAGCTGCTGGCGCGCTTCCGGCTCGTGCGTCCGGGCGCGCGAGTGGTGGACCTCGGATGCGCGCCTGGCGGATGGTTGAGTATGCTTGCCGCCGCGGTGGGACCGCAGGGCAGGGTGGTAGGAATCGATCTGGCCGCGTGTCCTGCGGCTGCGGCCAATGTGGCCACAATAACAGCCGATATCCGCGATCTCGCAAAGAATCTGGCGAGCGTCGGGGCAGTGACGGCAGCGCTTGGAGGGCCCGCCGATCTGGTGACCAGCGACCTCGCGCCGAAACTGAGCGGCGTGGCCGAGCGCGACCAGGCGCGGATGCTAGAGCTGGCGCTCGCTGCTTTGGAATGCTCGCGCGCCCTGCTGCGCCCGGGTGGCGCGATGGTCGTGAAGCTTTTCATGGGCGGAGATTTTGACCAGGCGGTCGCGGCCTTTGCGCGCGACTTTGGCCAAGTCGAACGCACGCGCACGCGCGCGAGCCGCCCCGGCTCCTCGGAACTTTACCTGGTGGCGCGCGGGTTTCGCGCGGCGGCGGCTCGAACGAGTGGCCCGCTTGGCACGAGGGGGCCTGTTGGTTAGACCCGTGCGGGGGGTTACGCTGAAGCGCATGTGGCATCGCCCCAGAGCGAGCCTGGCCGCTGCCGCGCTTTTCGCGGTCCTGACCGCGATTCTGGCGCTAAGCTCCGGATGCGCGCGGCGCAGCAACGACGACAGTCCCGCGCCCGGACAGGTGCGGGTCGAGGTCGCCAACGTGGGACTCGACAACGACAGCGGCGCGCACTACGTGCTGCTCGAGGATTCCGCACACACCCATACGCTTCCGATCATGATTGGCGACGAAGAGGCGCGCACAATCATGCTCGAGATGCACGGGATCAAGCCAGATCGTCCGCTGACCGAGGATCTCCTGCGCGATGTGATCGAGCAAACAGGTAACCACATTGACCGTGTGGTCATCACTAGCGTTCACGATCAAATCTATTATGCCGACATCTATCTCGATCGCGCGGGACTGCGTCTGGACAGCCGGCCGAGCGACGCAATCGCACTGGCGATGGGGATGGGGGCGCCAATCTTCGTGGCCAAGGGCCTCTTCCAGTCCGCTACCGCGATACAGCATCAAAGGCCAGCGAACAAAAATCTGCCCGCCACCATCACAGCTCAGGACATCGTGGTGCAGGACCTCAGCCCCTCGCTGGCCCGACATTTCGCAGTGCCGGCGCTGAGCGGCGTGCTAGTGGCTCAGGTTTCGGGGTTCGCCGCGCGCGCCGGCTTGATGTGCGGCGATATCGTCACCGCGGTGGACAAGCATCCCGTGCATCGGACCTCGGACTTCGTGATGGCGATGGTCGGGTTCAGAGATCCCTACGTGAGCTTCAGTGTGATGCGCGGACGGCAGACCCGCACGATCACGATCGAGCGCGAAAAGACTGGCGGCGCCAGCCGCTAGAACGCTCCACGATTAACCGCGACGGATCAAAAGGCTCCGCAGAAAGCGCGGATCGATCGCCCGCGGATCGAGCTCGGCGAGATCCTCCTCGAGCACACTAAGGCATGAGGCGACGAAGCCGGCCGAACGGGCGCGGGCGGTCTCGTCCAATCGCGCCACCAGTGCGGCGTCAACCAGTCGGCGGAAGCCCTCGGTCAGCCGCGCGGGCCGTCCCCCCGGCGTCATTATCGCCGCGTAGAGTTCGCCGAGGCGGCTCGCTTCGATCGGCGCCGGCGTGAGCCTTTGATCCGGTTTGCGGTCGAGCGCGGCGCGCGCGAATGCCGTGATCAGAATCTGGCCGAGCCTGATTTCGCGGCCGGCGGTCTCGGCCCGGAAAGCGGGCGCGGCGATATTGATCGCCAGCAGTTCACGGAACAAATCGCGTATCGCTTCAATCTGATCGATCACCGCATATCCCAGATGCAGATCGCGCATCGCGGCGAAGTCACGCATCACAACCGCGCCCTGCTCCTCGAGTCCGGCGAAGAAACGTGGGCGGCGCTCGAGGAACCCGCCCAGGGCCTCGCGATAGGGCGAATCGAGGTAAGCGATTTCGCGCGCGCGTGCGGGATCGAGGCCGAGCGCGGCGGTCACCTGCTCGGCGCGCTTGCGGAGATCGATGGTCAGGCTCACGCCGAGCCGAAAGAGCAGTTTGAGGTGCGTGTCGCGCAGATGCTCGATCGCGTTATTGAGGTCGCCACCGGCCAGGTGCTCGAGTCCCAGGTTGAGGTAATGATGGGTCCTTTCGACTGCGACTCGCACCGCCTCGAGATCGCCGAAGTCGACCGCACTCGCGACCAGTACCTGGTTGCTCACCAGCGCCATTTCGCTGCGTAGCTGGCGCTGGCCGTGAGCGGCAAATCCGGCCATGAGCGCGGTGTTGAATAGCGAGAGATCGGTGTCGGCCGAGACCGGCGCCATCCCGTGCGGCACCAGCTCGTCGTCGCGCATCAGGTCGGCGCGCGTCGGCGCGGCGTAGCCGGCGCGAATTTTGAGAAAATCCTGCGGATTGACGTAGGCGAATACGTCCTGCGCTTCGAAGAAATCGGGAAAGCCGCGGTCGTTCAGCCGCGCTCGCCGGAACTGGTAGGCCTCTTCCTCCAGTTCGGCTTCACCGCTCCAGTAGATTTCCTCCATCAGTGTGGCGAAGTAGGTGTAATCGCGCTCGAAGACTTCTTCTAGAAAGTCGACCAATGGCTGCAGAATCGCGTCGTGATGCTGGAACTCGATAATGTAGTGCTCGTCGAATTGCACGAAACGGTCCGAGGGCACGTCGGCCGCGGTCAGCGGATCATCCAGCCGATGGACCCGGAAATACTGACGCAACAAGAGCGCCATCATTTCCATGTCGAGCCCCATCAGCCCCTCGGTCATGCGTTTGCGCCCGGCCTCGGTCAGGGCCTCAATCCATTCGCGCATGCGGTCGAGATTCGGACGGTCGCGGGTCCAGCAATCGAGATCGAACAGTCCCTGGATCTGTTCGGGCACCGCCAGGCTTAACAGGTCGCCCGAGTCGGCCGAGCCGATTTCCTTCACCGTGTAAAAGAGCGTTTCGGGCGAGAAGGATTGCACCAGACGCTCGGCTTCGGGCGCCGACAAAATCAAGTCGCGCTTCTGGCGCGCGGGCAGTCCATACAGAAACTCGAGCTTGGCCTTGAACGGAAGGCTGAGGAACTCCTGCTGTCTTGTCGAGGACATTACAAAATCGCGCGTTGCGCTCGCGGGTCGGGCTGCATTGCTTTACTTCAGTACCATGCGCTCGCATCCGAGCCAAATTACTCTCGCACAACCGTCATTATCCCATGGTTGCGCCAGCGTGATATAGTCGTTTGCATTCGTTCGGCAGTTAGCGAAATTCCACCACGATGATCTGCTCGCGATGCGGCTTGGACAATCCCGCGGGAATGAAATTCTGCGGCAATTGCGCCGCGCCGATAATTAGTATCTGCGCCAGGTGCCGCGCGGAAAATCCACCGCAATTCAAATTCTGTGGACAGTGTGCCGCCCCGCTTGGCGCAGCGCCGCACGAGGGCTCGGCTGCTGATTCGCGAGCGGCCACGTCTTTTGCCAAGGACGAAGCTACGTCCGCGCCCGAGGGCGAGCGCAAAACCGTGACCGCGCTCTTCGCCGACATCAAGGGCTCGATGGACCTGATGGAGGACTTGATCCCGAGGAGGCACGCGCGATCGTCGATCCGGCGCTCAAGCTGATGATGGACGCCGCGCATCATTACGGCGGCCATATCGTGCAATCGACAGGCGACGGCGTGTTCGCGTTGTTCGGCGCACCGGTCGCGCACGAGGACCATCCGCAGCGCTCGCTTTACGCCGCGCTCAGGATGCAGGAGGAGATGCGGCGTTATGCCGATAGCCTGCGCGCCCAGGGCCGCGCCCCGCTCCAGGTGCGGGTGGGAGTCAACACCGGCGAAGTCGTCGTCCGCTCGATTCACACGGGGGAGCACGCCGAGTACACACCGGTCGGGCATAGCACGGGCCTGGCCGCGCGAATGCAGGCGCTCGCGCCGATCGGCTCGATCGCGGTGACCGCGGCGACTCAGCGGCTGTGCGCGGGCTACTTCGCTCTGCGAGCGCTGGGGCCGGCGCAGGTCAAGGGAGTGAGCGAGCCGATCGAGGTCTTCGAGGTGACGGGCCTTGGACCATTGCGCACGCGTCTGGAAGCCGCCTCGCGGCGCGGTTTTACGCGATTCGTGGGACGCGTGCACGAATTGGCGCAGCTGCGCCGCGCGTTTGAGCTGGTGCGTGCGGCGCACGGGCAGGTGGTCGCTGCAATCGGCGAGGCGGGGGTGGGCAAATCGCGCCTGACCCACGAGTTCAAGTCCATGGCTGAAAGCGATTGCCTCATCCTGGAAGCCTATTCGGCCTCACACGGCAAGGCCTCGGCCTATCTGCCAGTGATCGAAATGCTTCATGGCTACTTCGGAATCGACTCCGCTGACGACGGCCGCAAACGCCGTGAAAAAGTAATCGGCAAACTGCTCGCCCTCGACCAGAGCCTCGAAGACGCACTGCCATACCTGTTCGTGCTGCTCGGTATCCAGGAAAGCGAGAATCCACTTGCCGAGATCGAATTGCAGACCCGGCGGCGCCGCACGCAGGAAGCCGTCAAACGAATCTTGCTGCGCGAAAGCCTCAACTTGCCGCTGATCGTCGTGTTCGAGGACCTTCATTGGGTGGACGGCGAAACCCAGGCATGGCTGAACCTGTTCGCTGACTCGCTAGCCAATGCGCGCGTCCTGCTGCTGGTAAATTATCGTCCTGAATATCGCCACGAATGGGGCAATCGCAGTTACTATACGCAATTGCGTCTCGATCCGTTGGCAAGTCAGGACGCGCAGGAACTGCTATCGGCGCTGCTCGGCGATAGCGCCGAGTTGACTGCGCTCAGGCGGATGATCGCCGACCGAACCGAGGGCAATCCGTTCTTTATCGAGGAAATGGTCCAGGCGCTGTTCGACGACGGCACCCTGGCGCGCAATGGCACGGTGCAACTCACCCGGCCTCTAACGGAAATCAAGGTTCCAGCGACAGTGCAGGGGATCGTCGCCTCGCGCATCGATCGGTTGCCGGCGGACGAGAAAGAGTTGCTGCAGACGCTCGCGGTGGTCGGACGCGAGTTTCCGTACGGCCTCATCATGCGGATGGTCAAGAAGCCCGAGAGCGAGTTGGACCGCATGCTTTCCGATCTTCAGCTCGCGGAGTTCATCTACGAGCAACCGTCCGTTCCCGAAACGGAGTACATCTTCAAGCACGCGCTCACGCTGGAAGTCGCCTACAATACGCTGTTGCTCGGACGCCGCAAGCAGCTTCACGAATACGCTGCAGAGGCGATCGAAGCGCTTTATTCCGAGAGGCTGGACGATCACTTAAATGATCTGGCGCATCACTATGGCCAGAGCGGGAACGCGTGGAAGGCGGTGAAATACCGTCACCTTGCAGGACGGCAAGCCGCCGCGCGTCTGGCTTATGATGAGGCAATCGGTCACTTCACCGCGGCGCTCGAACTGCTCGAGAGTCTGCCCGAGGGTTCAGTGCGCGATCGCCAGGAACTGGATCTACGAATCGACCTTGGCCCGTATCTGATTGCGACCAAGGGACCGGCTGCTGAGCAGGTTGCGCTGGTGTTCGCCCGCGCGAGAAGCTTATGCGAGAAACTGGGTGAAGAGGTGCAACTTTTCTGGATAACTTATGCCTTGCAGTTCTTCCATCTGCTCAGATTGGAGTTGGAGCTGGCGCGCGAGCTCGGAGAGCGGCAACTCGCGCTTGCGGAGCGCGTCCAGGACTCTTCAATGCTGATGGCGGCCTATGCAGCCCTCGCCCAAACCCTATCAAACATGGGCGAGTTCGGTATTGCTCGGGATCTTTGTAACAAGGGAATCGAGCTCGGATTTGTTCAGAGGGCGCTTTCGTTTTCGCAAATCGGTGAGCCCAGAACGATGCTCATCGCGCATTCGTCGCGCGATCTTTTCATCCTCGGCTATCCGGCCCAGGCCTTGGCGAGAAGCCGCGAAGCACTCCTGGAGGCTCAACAATCTGGGCCGCATGCCGTGGCGTTTGCGCTCGACCAGGCCGCCGAACTCAATCACATTCTTGGCGATCAACGGGCAGCATGGGAATCGACCGAAGCGTTGGCTTCGCTTGCCAGCGAGCGAGGCTTTCTCTTTTGGTCGGCTCAGGCATTGTACCTGCGAGGCAAGGTGCTGGTGGCCGAGGGACGGGCCGAGGAGGGAATCGCCGAACTAAGCCGGGGTGCGGCTTCGGTCGAGACGACCGGCGGGGTCGCGGGCATCTGGAAATTGACGCTCGCAGAAGCCTACGGAAAGCTCGGACGCCCCGAGGAGGGACTCGCTGCAATTGCCCAGTCGTTGGATCTGATGAATAGGACGGGACTCCGATATCTCGAGGCAGAGCTCTATCGCATCAGAGGAGAGCTGCTCCTGCTGAAGGACTCCGGAGCAGTCGGAGAGGCGGAGAGTGCCTTGCGCCAGGCAGTAGCGAGCGCACGCCGTCAGGACGCGAAATCCTGGGAGCTGCGCGCGGCGACGAGCCTCTCGCGGCTGCTGACATCTCACGGCAAGCGTGACGAGGCGCGGATGCTGCTCGCCGAGATCTACGGCTGGTTTAGCGAGGGCTTTGACACCGCCGACCTGAAGAGCGCCAGGGCATTGCTGGACGATCTGGACGGCTGAGTATGCGCCTATGCTGAAACCCAATACCGCGTGAGGCGGGTCGGTAAAAAAATTGTCGCGCTCACGATCGCCGGCAGCGATCCGGGTGGCGGCGCCGGAATTCAGGCCGACCTGAAAACCTTCGCCGCGCTCGGGGTCTATGGCTACTCGGCCATAACCGCCGTCATCGCGCAGAACAGTTCGACGGTCAATCGCGTGGCGCCGGTCGACGCCGCGATGGTCATGGCGCAAATCGAAACGCTGGTTGCCGAGCGCCGCCCCGATGCGCTCAAGACCGGCGCACTCGGTGCCGCGAAAATCGTTGAAGCGGTCGCAGACGCGATCGTCCGGTTCGGTTTGCCCGCGCCCGTGGTCGATTCGGTGCTGATTTCGAGTGCCGGCGTGCGGCTGCTCGACCATGCCGGCGAGCGCGCGTTGCTAAAGCGTCTGCTCCCGCTCGCGCGAATCGTTACGCCCAACCTGGCCGAGGCGCAGGCGCTGAGCGGCGTCGATGGCACGAGCCCGGCGGCAATTCGCGCGATGGCGAATATGCTCGGCAAGGCGGGCGCGCGCGCAGTGCTGATCAAAGGCGGCCATCCCGGCTCGTCGCCTGAAGCGCGCGCGCATTCAGTCGATCTTTTTTACGACGGACACGAGTTCGTCGAGCTGCGTACGGCGCGAATTCCCGGCAGCGGGGCGCATGGTCTCGGATGCGCTCTGTCGGCGGCGATCGCCGCCTATCTCGCACTAGGGATGGATCTCATCGGCGCCGTGCGCGGCGCCAAGCGCTACGTGACGGCCGCGTTGCGCGCGAGCTTCAAGCTCGGCGCCGAGCGCGCCGTGCTCGATCATTTCGCGCGCAAGTAAGGAAAACCTGATGTGGTGTTTCGCAAATACCGGCCAAATCACGCGGCATAAGAATGCCGCGCGCGATATCCTTCGACGCCGGCGGCCTTCGCTCAGGATGACCCAAGCAGGAAGGCGAGCGCGCTCAACCACTATTTCTTCGTCGAACTTTAAACTCGGGACACTAGCGCTGCACGAATTCGGCGAGTGCGGCGGCGAGATTGTGGCTCACCTGGGCGCCGCCGCCGAGCTTGATCAGCGCGTAGCGCTCATCGGCGTCCAGGTGCTCCCACGCGGCCTGGTCCAGCCGCACGCCGGCTGCGCGGGCGCGCTCGGCGATTCTCCGGGCAGTTTCGAGGGCGGGTCGGCGACGGCACGTTGCGCTTCGGCGAGCGTGCGCGGCTCCTCGCCGCAAACGCGTAGCACTGCCTCATTGATGAACAGCCTCAACGCCTCGCGTTCTTCATGGCGCTCGACCGGCAGATGGCATATCGCTAGCCGCTCGCCGCGCCCGAGCGCCTTCCACTGCTCCAGTCCAACTTTTACTCCGACCCGGTCGAGCTTGCGCCGCACCGCCATCGGCACGCACGCGAGCGTCGTATGCATATCGTCTTCGAACTTGAACTCGCGCATCATGACTGTTGGTCTCCGGCGTCCGCCTTGGCGGATATCATAGCAACCGCATCGCAATCACGGGAGACTTCGCCCACATGGACAATCGCCCTTACGATCACACTCTTGACGACAGCGTCGCCGCTGGCGGAACCTTACCGCAGACGGCCCGAATTGCCCATGGACCAGAATAGAAATGGCTTTGACCCGGCGGCAGTAGAAGCGATCGCGGCGCGGCTCAAAGAGCAGCCCGGCGCGCTTATGCCGATCCTGCACGAGATCCAGGACCGTTTCGGCTACGTGCCCCGCGACGCCGTGCCGATAATCGCCCATGCGCTCAATCTCTCGCGCGCCGAGGTTCATGGCGTCGTCACTTTCTATCACGATTTTCGCCATCAGCCGCCCGGCCGCAACGTGATTCGGCTGTGCCGTGCCGAGTCGTGCCAGGCGATGGGGGCGGTGGCGCTTGCCGAACACGTGCGCGGACGCTTGGGCGTCGGATTCGGTGAGACCACGCGCGACGGCGAGTTCACGCTCGAAGCCGTGTATTGCCTGGGCAACTGCGGATGCTCGCCGGCGATGGTGCTCAACGATGAGCTTTATGGGCGAGTGAGTCCGTCCCGCTTCGACGAGCTGTTGGCCGAGCGCAAGGCGGACCGGCGATGAGCGCGACGGTCTACGTCCCGCGGGACTCTTCCGCGCTCTCACTCGGCGCGGGCAAGGTCGCCGCAGCGATTGCGGACAGAAGCGGTCCGGCGCAACATCGATCTGCGCCTGGTGCGCAACGGATCGCGTGGGATGTTCTGGCTGGAGCCGATGGTCGAGGTCGAGACCGCGCGCGGCCGCGTCGCCTATGGTCCGGTCGCGCCGGCCGACGTTCCGGCGCTTTTCGATTCCGGTTTTCTCGACGCTGATGCTCGCGCCCGCGCAGACCATCGCCTGGGCCTCGGCGTTACGGAGGAGATCGACTATCTCAAGCGCCAGGAGCGGCTGACCTTCGCGCGCGTTGGGATTGTCGATCCGGTCTCGCTTGACGATTATCTCGCGCACGGCGGCTATCGCGGTCTCGCGCGCGCGCTTTCGATGTCCGCGGGAAAAATCGTCGAAGAAATCACCGAATCGGGATTGCGCGGGCGCGGCGGCGCAGGCTTTCCGGCGGGAATAAAATGGCGCACTACGCAGCAGGCCTCCGCGCCCCGGAAATACGTCGTCTGCAACGCCGACGAGGGGGACTCGGGCACGTTTTCCGACCGCATGATTATGGAGGGCGACCCGTTCGTCCTGCTCGAAGGCATGACAATCGCTGCGGTCTGCGCAGGTGCGACGCAAGGTTACATCTACTTGCGCTCGGAGTACCCGTACGCGCTGCGCACGCTGAACGAAGCGATAGGAGCGGCCTACCAGCGCGGCTACTTGGGTGAGAAAATCGCCGGCAGTGCGCATACGTTCAATCTCGAGGTGCGGCTCGGCGCGGGCGCCTACATCTGCGGCGAGGAGACCGCGATGCTCGAGAGTCTAGAGGGCAAGCGCGGGATGGTGCGTTACAAACCGCCGGTACCCGCGCTCTCCGGGCTCTTCGGGCAGCCAACGATCGTCAACAATGTCGTTTCGCTCGCGACCGTGCCATTAATCCTCGAGCGCGGCGCCGCTTTCTACAAGGATTACGGGATGGGCCGCTCGCGCGGCACGCTGCCGATTCAGCTCGCCGGCAACATCAGGCATCCCGGCCTGGTCGAGAAAGCTTTCGGCGTCTCCCTGCGCGATCTAGTGGAAGACTACGGCGGCGGCACCTTCAGCGGACGTCCCCTGCGCGCGGTGCAGGTCGGCGGACCGCTCGGCGCTTATTTTCCCGCGAGCATGCTCGACGTGCCGATGGACTACGAGGCGTTCGCTGCGAAGAAGGGAATCGTCGGCCACGGCGGAATTGTGGTCTTCGACGACACGGTCGACCTCGCGCAGCAGGCGCGCTGGGCGTTCGAGTTTTGCGCTATCGAGTCGTGCGGCAAATGCACGCCCTGCCGGATCGGATCGACACGCGGGACTGAAGTACTCGATGAACTCGTACGCACGCGCGACCGCGCGGCCGCGATTGGGCTGTTGCGCGACCTTTGCGATACAATGACTTATGGGTCTCTGTGCGCCTTAGGCGGCTTGACGCCGCTGCCGGTGCTGAGCGCGCTGCGTCATTTTCCCGAGGACTTCGGCCTCTCCCGCAGCGACGTGGCGTGGACGGCTTGAACGCGATAAACTTAATCAACTGGATGAACTTGGCTGAACCTTTGAAATCGCGCCTGCCGGGAACGCTCGCCTTTATCGGCCGCCTGGATCCACGCACTTTGCGAGGAGATTGAGCCGTGTTATCGCAAACCGATCGCGACTATGGAACGCCGCCCCGAACCTCGACCAAACTTGTCACGCTAGAAGTCGATGGCCACGAGGTTACGGTGCCGGAGGGGACTTCGGTGTTGCGGGCGGCGGCGCTCGCCGACGTTGCGATTCCCAAACTCTGCGCAACCGACTCGCTCGAACCCTTCGGCTCATGCCGCCTGTGCCTGGTCCAGGTCGAAGGCCGCAATGGCTATCCGGCGTCCTGCACTACGCCGGTCGAGTCCGGGATGAAGGTGCGCACAAAATCCGAGATGCTCGAGCGGCTGCGGCGTGGTGTGATGGAACTCTACATGTCGGATCATCCGCCGGACCGGGCGGCGTGCGCGGGCAATGGCAATTGCGAACTGCATGCGATGGCCGACGCGGTCGGGCTGGGCGAGATGCGTTACGGTTTCGCGGGTAAAAATCATCTCGACTCCGCGCGTGACGCCTCTAATCCGTATTTCGCTTTCGATCCCGCGCGATGCATCGTATGCTCGCGATGCGTGCGCGCGTGCGAGGAGGTCCAGGGCACCTTTGCGCTGACGATCGATGGACGCGGCTTCAGCTCGGTCGTGTCGCCTAGTCAGCATCAGCCGTTCTTCGAATCCGAATGCGTTTCGTGCGGCGCGTGCGTGCAAGCCTGTCCGACAGACGCACTGGTCGAGAAGTCGATACTCGAAAAAGGTGTGGCCGAGCGCTCGGTCACCACAACCTGCGGGTATTGCGGCGTCGGATGCTCGTTCAAGGCGGAAGTGAAGGGCGACGAAGTCGTGCGCATGCTGCCGAACAAGGACGGCATGCCGAATCACGGCCACTCCTGCGTCAAGGGACGCTTCGCGTGGGGCTACGCGACGCATCCGGACCGTGTGCTGTCGCCGATGGTGCGCGGGAAGACGAGTGACGCGTGGCGTACGGTGTCGTGGGACGAGGCGATCCGTTACGCGGCGAAACGGCTCCATGACATCCAGTCCGAATTCGGCCCCGGCTCGATCGGCGGTATCACCTCGTCTCGCTGCACCAACGAGGAAACCTACCTGGTGCAAAAAATGGTGCGTGCGGCCTTCGGCAATAACAATGTCGATACCTGCGCGCGCGTCTGCCATTCGCCTACCGGCTATGGCCTGAAGACCACTCTTGGAACCTCGGCTGGGACCCAGGACTTCGACTCCGTGCTCAAGGCCGATGTTATCCTGGTCATCGGATGCAACCCGACCGACGGTCATCCGGTATTCGCCTCGTTGATGAAGCGGCGTCTGCGAGAGGGTGCGAAACTGATCGTGGCGGACCCGCGCACGATCGATCTCGTGCGTACGCCGCATGTCGAGGCCGTGTACCATCTGCCGCTCCTGCCCGGCACCAACGTGGCGCTGATCAATGCGTTCGCGCATGTAGTGCTGAGCGAAGGCTTAGGCAGCGAAGATTTCGTGCGCGAGCGCTGCGAGTGGCCCGCGTATGAGCTGTGGAAGAAATTTATCCTCGAGGAGCGCAACTCGCCCGAGGCGGCTGCCAAAGTGACCGGCGTGCCCGCGGAAAAGATTTGCGCGGCCGCGCGCCTTTACGCAACCGGCGGCAACGCGGTCATCTATTACGGCCTCGGCGTGACCGAGCATAGCCAGGGCAGCACGATGGTGCTCGGGATGGCGAACCTCGCGATGGCTACCGGCAATCTCGGACGTGAGGGCGTCGGCGTCAATCCGCTGCGCGGACAGAACAACGTCCAGGGATCGTGCGACATGGGATCGTTTCCGCACGAGCTGACCGGCTACCGGCATCTCTCGGACACCGCGATGCGCGGCAGTTTCGAGGCGGCTTGGGGCGTCAAGCTCGATGCTGAGCCGGGCCTGCGCATTCCCAACATGTTCGATGCGGCGCTCGACGGCAGCTTCAGAGGGCTTTACGTGCAGGGCGAGGACATCGCGCAGTCCGACCCTAATACGCATCACGTGACCGCCGCGCTGAGCGCGATGGATTGCGTGATCGTGCACGACATCTTCTTCAACGAGACCGCGAAGTTCGCGCATGTTTTTCTGCCCGGCTCGTCGTTCCTTGAAAAGGACGGTACCTTTACCAACTCCGAGCGGCGAATCTCGCGCGTACGCAAAGTGCTGCCGCCGATGGCCGGCAAGGCCGACTGGGAGGTCACCTGCGAGCTCTCGACCGCGTTCGGTTACCCGATGCACTACGCGCATCCCTCGGAAATAATGGACGAGATCGCGCGCCTGACACCGACCTTCTCCGGCGTCAGCTACGAAAAGCTCGACCGCCTCGGCTCCGTGCAATGGCCCTGCAACGACAAAGCGCCCACCGGCACTCCGGTGATGCACGTCGGGCATTTCGTGCGCGGCAAAGGCCACTTTGTGGTTACCGAGTACATCCCGACCGACGAGAAAATTGGGCCGCGCTTCCCGCTCATCCTTACGACCGGGCGCATCCTATCGCAGTACAATGTCGGCACCCAGACCCGCCGGACCGCCAACGTCGCGTGGCATCAGGAGGACGTGCTCGAAATCCATCCGCACGACGCCGAGGAGCGCGGCGTGCGCGACGGCGCGTGGGTCAAGATCAGCAGCCGCGCGGGTGAAACCGCGATGCGCGCGCAGGTGACGGAACGCGTGCCGCCCGGTGTCGTCTATACGACCTTCCATCACCAGTCCTCTGGCACCAACGTCGTGACCACCGAGAACTCCGACTGGGCGACCAACTGTCCCGAATATAAGGTGACTGCCGTGCAGGTGATGCCGGCCGCCGAGCCCGGCATGCGAGGCGCGACGGTAGGGGGCACGGACTCGCACGCGCCGGCGGGCCGCTAGCGCTCGCTTTCGCAGAGTACGGACGCGTCGCGATGGACATTCATCACTTGGTCACGATGGCCAATCAGATCGCTGACTTCTTCAAGACCTCCACGCCGGACGGTGCCGAGGCGGTAGCCGCGACCGAGCACCATCTGCGTAGCTTCTGGGATCCGCGGATGCGCCGTGAAATCATCGCGCACCTCGCCGCAGGCGGCGAGAACCTCAACCAGATCGCGCGTGACGCGGTTCGCATGCTCGAGGCGGAGGCCTCTGCCAAGAAGGCCGGATAGGCGGCCGCCGCGATGACTCAAATGTCTGATGACTCAATGCCTGACCACGCAAATCGGGCCGCTGAGAACGCCGGGCCCGCCACGGCGCCCGGGAGCATCCGGCGTCATCCGGCGCGCAAATTTCACGACGCACGTTTCGATGTCGAGAACGAGCGGCTCGCAGTCGAAGAGCCGCTGGAAATCCGGCTCGGCGGCCGCCGCTTCACGCTCACGATGCGCACGCCGGGCAACGACGAGGAATTGGTAGCCGGCTTTCTGCTCGCCGAGGGCTTCATCGAATCACGTGCCGACCTCGGCGAGGTTCGACGACTCCGCGGCCCCAAAGGCGCGCCCGACCCCAATGCGGTCGACATCATTCTCAATGTTCCGGCGGCCAACCTGCGCGAGCGCCTCAAGCGTAACTTTGCGATCTCCTCGAGCTGCGGCGTATGCGGCAAGACCAGTATCGAGGCGACCCAGCGCCGTATCGCGCCGATCGATTCGCGGATGACCATAGCGGCCGGCGCCATCCTCGAGCTCTCGCCGATGATGCGTCGCGCGCAGGAGGTCTTCGCCGCGACCGGAGGATTGCACGCCGCCGCGCTGTTCGTTGCGGCTGGCGGTGCTCCGGCGCGAGCGAACGGCGCGCGCAGGAACGGCCCGATTGCGACATCCGTAAAAAGCGTACAACTGAAAGTGCTGCGTGAAGACGTCGGACGCCATAACGCGGTGGACAAGGTGGTCGGCTACGCCCTGATGAACGGGATGTTACCGCTCGACGCGGCCGTGATGGCAGTGAGCGGGCGCCTCAGCTTCGAGATCGTGCAGAAGGCGGCGGCCGCCGGCGTGCCTATTCTGACCGCGGTCTCGGCTCCCTCGTCGCTCGCGGTCGAGCTGGCTGAAGAAGTCGGCATCACTCTGGTCGGCTTTCTCCGCGCCGGCACCTTCAATCTGTATTGTCATCCCGATCGCATCGTCGCGTAAATTCTTATCGGCGTAATTGGATGAACGTCTCGCGTCTTCGAAGGCCAAATACACATTGAGGCCCGCGGCGCCTACTTGAGCCAGCCGCCCCATAGGCGTTAACTCTATAGGGCCGCAAGGCCTTATCGATGTTTCCTAGAAAGCGCGCGCTCGACCGTATCGCCAGCGAAAAAGTGCTCTTCGAGCGCCATCGCGGCGGCGACATCCGGCTCTGCGTCGTCTATCCCAACGTCTACCGACTCGGGATGGCAAATCTCGGATTTCAAGCCGTCTACCATATCTTCGAATCCGACTCGCGCGTCGCTGCCGATCGTGCCTTCCTGCCCGATCCCGACGAGCGCGCGTACATCCGCGCGCGTGGCGAGCGCCTGGTCTCCTTCGAGCGCGGCGAGCCGCTCGGCGGGTTCGACGTGATCGCTTTTTCGATTTCGTTCGAGACCGACTATCTCAACCTGCTCACCATGCTGCGAATGGCGGGCATCCCGCTCACCCGCGCCGAGCGCGCCGGGCGCAACTATCCGCTGATCATCGCCGGTGGCTCGGCGGTGTTCCTCAACCCGGAGCCGATCGCCGACTTCGTCGATCTCTTTCTGATTGGCGAGGGCGAGGAGATGGTGCCCGAGTTTATCGCACGCTTCCGTGAGGCCAGTGCTCTCGAAGGGTCTGAGCGCCTGCGCGCGCTCGCGTTGGTCGACGGTGCATATCTTCCCGACTACTTCACTCCGATCTATGACGACGCGGGACACCTCTCGCGCGTCGATTACAGCGGGCCGGGAATGCCGCGGGTCAATCGCCGGCTGATCCATGACCTCGACCGCTTCACCACCGCGTCGCTGATTCTCACCGAGGAGTCAGTCTTCGGCGACATGTACCTGGTCGAGGCGAGTCGCGGCTGCCAGTGGGGATGCCGTTTCTGCGCCGCCGGCTTCATGTATCGTCCGATTAGATACCGCAGCCCCGAAAACTTGATCGCCGAGGCTACGCGCGGGCTTTCCGAGCGCGGCGTTATAGGATTGGTCGGCGCCGAGATGGCGAGCGTGCCGGGCGTGGCGGAGGTTGCCGGCGCGGTGGCCGATCGCGGCGGACGGCTCTCGCCGTCGTCGCTAAAGGCCGATTGCATCTCGCCGGCGTTGGCCGCGGCGCTCGCGCGCAATGGCAATCGCAGCGTCACCGTCGCGCCTGAGGCCGGCAGCGAGCGGATGCGCAAGGTCATCAACAAAAATCTGACCGAACCCGAGATTCTGCACGCGGCCGAGATAATGATGGGCGAGGGCGTCGAGAACCTGAAGTGTTACTTTATGGTGGGCCTGCCCGAGGAACGCGACGAGGACGTGGCTGCGATCGCCGAGCTGGTCGGCCGGATCGTCACTCGCGCGCGCGAGCAACGCCGCCGCGTCGGCCATGTCAGCGTCTCGCTCAACCCCTTCGTGCCCAAGCCGTGGACGCCTTTTCAGTGGGACGCGATGTGCGACGCGCAAGAGCTCAAGCGCAAGGTTGCGCTGGTGCGGTCTCACCTGATGCGCCTGGATGTCGGCGTCGAGCTTGACGCCGAATCCCCGCGTGAAGCTTACTTCCAGACCCTGGTATCGCGCGGCGATCGCCGGGTCGGTGCGATCCTGGCGCGCCTCAGCGCTGAAAATCGCGAGCTGCCCGGCGAAATCTGGCAGGGCTTGAAAGCTATCAAGCGCGAGTCCGCCGCGGGCGAGAGCAGGCTTCGTCGATCCCGACTTCTTCGTCACGCGAGATTACGCGCGCAACGAAATTTTGCCCTGGGACTTCATCGATCATCACATCGAGAAATGGTTCCTCGCATCCGAGCGCAAGAAGGCGCACTACGAGCATCAGACCAAGCCGTGCGACGTGACGCGCTGCACCGTATGCGGCGCATGTTGAAATGAGGACGGTGTAATCAGCCAGTTGGGGGAGGGGTAAAGATGAGGTTGCGAGGGCATGGAGCTTACGCATGGCCGTGGACGATAGCGCTGGTGGTGGCGGGCTTGTGGCTGACGCTACCTTCTTCGGCCCCTACTCAGACCCCTTCGGCAGTTGGAAGCGAGATAGGACTTCCCGCAACCACGATCGCGCCGGCTGAGGGAGAGGTGCCGGCGGTCCCACCGCCGGCCCCTGTGACTACGCATCATCGCGTTACGCCGCCGCATCATGTGCTCGCCTCGAAAACGATGGCCGCTCCCGTCAGGTCGGTTCCCGTCGAGCCGGCGCAGGCAAGGCTACGGCTGAAAGAGGACACCTGGATTTACGCGCAGCCGAGCAACAGGAGCACGCACGTCGAGAAGGGCGATAAGGGCAAATTCGTGATCGTGACCGGCTCGACCCATTACTTCCTGCGCGTCAAGCTCAAGAGCGGACAGGAGGGCTACGTGATGGCGGAAGCGGTCGAGCTCGCCACGCCGGCCGACAAGCTCTTCACGCTGACTCACAACGCACCCGTGCTCGATGCGCCCAATCACTGGGGCAAGAAGGTTTTCGAGGTGCATCAGGGACACGCGGTGCACGTAGTCGGCGTTGCGCTCAGCTATATGAAAATCAAAATGAGCAGCGGTCTGGAAGGCTACATTCCGTCATCCGCGCTCGAATAGCCGCACCGTCCCGGAGCGCCCTCGGGCAGGCTGGTCGCAGCACTCCATGAAGCCGCGGCGCAGCCAGCGTCGAGATAGACCCTTGCGATGCCCCTGACATCCTTGGTCAATTCGCGTCAAATTCGGCGGTTTGCAACGGCTCGCGATAGTGCTATCGAGGCTGCTGGGGGAGCCGGCCAATGGAACGAATCAATCTGGGAGTATTCGATCACATCGAGCGCACTTCCAGCGAAGGCCCGTTGGGTCAGCTTTTCGAGGAGCGTCTGCGCTTGGTCGAAATATACGAACAGGCGGGAATCTGGGGCTACCACGTGGCTCAGCATCACGCGACGCCGCTCGGGATGGCGCCGTCCCCCAATTTGTTCCTGGCCGCCGCGGCTCAGCGCACGCGCAATATCCGGCTTGGCACGCTGGTCTACTTGCTACCGTTCTACAATCCACTGCGCTTGGTCGAAGAAATCTGCATGCTCGATCACATGACCGGCGGACGGCTCGAAATTGGCGTCGGGCGTGGCGTATCGCCCTTCGAGCACGCGCAGTATCGCATTCCCTTCTATGACGCGCGCGACATCTACGAAGACGCCCTGGCTGTGCTGGTCAAGGGACTGACCAACGAGCGCTTGACGCATCACGGCCCGTATTTCCGCTACGACAATGTCCCGATGGAGTTGCGTCCCCTGCAGCAGCCGCATCCGGGCTTCTGGTACGGAGCGCTCTCTCCCGACAATGCCATCTACGCGGCGCGCCGCGGCATGAACATCGCTTCGATCGGCGGGCTGGAGTCGGTCAAGCGGGTCACGGCCGCGTATCGCGAGCATCATCATGAAAGCGCGGGCAGTCCGCTGAACGTTAACCCGCATCTGGCGCGGCCCATCGCCGCCGCGATCCGCCACATTTACGTTGCCGACACCGACAGCGAGGCCGAACACGTCGCACGAGAGACCTACCGCGTCTTCTACGCCAACCTCCAGAAGCTGTGGCGCGACTACAACACCACGGTGCTGGCTTTTCCGCCCGAGTACGACCTATTTCATCGGGTAGGCGCGAGCTTCAGCGGGTCGGTCACCTCGGTCCGCGACCAGGTGGCGCAGTTCTGCGAGGAATCGGGATGCGACTACCTGGTGTTGGCGTTTGCATGGGGCAATCTGACCGCCGCGCAGACGCGCCGCTCCTTCGATCTTTTCGCGAGCCGGATTATGCCGGATTTCGTCAGGCGCCCCGCCGCTGCGTAGCGTCAGCCCCGCGGCGCAGTGCCGGCGCCAAACCACCAAAGGTTGGCATTGGGCGTCCTCCTTGACACGATGGTTATGTTCGAGGGCAAGGAGACGATGCGATGACAACCTCCAACGAAAAAATCCGTTCCGTGACCAATCTCGTGAATGCGAGCCGCCAGCTCGAGGGCGCGGGCTTTGTGGTGAATCGGCCATTCCCAAGCCAGGAGATGGCGCTGTTAGATCCGTTCCTGCTGCTCGACGAGATGGGGCCGATGGAGCTCGGCGCGGGCGAGGCCAAGGGCGCTCCCGATCATCCGCATCGCGGCTTCGAGACCGTCACGTATATGATCTCGGGCAAGATGGAACATCGCGACTCGCACGGCAATGCCGGACGGCTGGGGCCGGGCGACGTTCAATGGATGACGGCCGGCGCCGGCGTGGTTCATTCCGAGATGCCGGCTGAGGACTTTCAGCGCCAGGGCGGCCGAATGCACGGCTTTCAGTTGTGGGTCAATCTGCCGCGGCGCGACAAGATGATCCGTCCGCATTACCAGGAGATTCCAGCGGCGGAAATTCCGGTCGCCAACAGCGCTGACGGCAAGGCGACGGTGCGGGTGATCGCGGGCGAGTCGATGGGCAAAAAGGCGGTTATCGACACGCGCACGCCGATCATCTACCTGCACTTTACGCTCAAGCCCGGCGCGCGCGTCGTGCAGCCGGTGCCTGCCGAGTACAACGCCTTCGCTTACGTCTTCAGCGGCGAGGGGCAATTCGGTCCCGACGGGAAGGCTGCAACCGAACATCAGATGGTGATGTTCGGGGGTGACGGCGACGCGGTGTCGATCGCGGCGCCGGAGAGTGCCAACGAGCCGCTCCAAGTCCTCCTGATCGCCGGTGCGCCGCTCCGCGAACCGGTCGCGCGCTATGGTCCTTTTGTGATGAACACTAAGGAAGAGATCATGAAGGCGTTCGAGGATTACCGCAATGGCAGGATGGGCGAGATCGCACCCTCCTGACGAACTCGTAGCGGCGCGTGTAGCGCGACGCGCGCCGCTACGCCATCAGCTCGTACAGCACCGCGAAATCGTCTTCGACCGGAAGTTTGCGGAAATGCGTGAAGCCTGAGGCGGCCGCGAGTTCGCGCGCCTTCGGCTCGCCCATCGCGGCGCCAATTCCCGCGCCGCCGTGCGCCAGCGAAGTAGTCATGCAGTAGAGCGTGCTCACTGAGTAAACCAGCTTGCCCATCGGTTTGACGTTTTCCTCGACGTTTGACGAGATGTTGATCTCCTGCACCAGGTAAGTCCCACCTGGGCTAAGCGAGCGGTTGATCGATCTCATCAGCCCGACAGGGTCGACCGAATCATGGACAACGTCAAAGGTGGTGACGAGGTCGAACTTGCCAGCGGGAAGCTTCGAACCGTTGGCGACCTCGAAGGTTACGCGATCGGCGACCCCAGCAGCGGCCGCGTTGCGCCGCGCGCGCTCAATAGACTCGGCATGAAGATCGAAGCCGAACACTCGCGCGTTCGGGAATGCCTGCGCCATCAGAATCGCCGCGCGCCCGCCGCCGCAACCAATGTCGGCCGCGACCCCGCCGCGCTGCAGCCGCTCGACGACTTGCGGCATCGCCGGAATCCATTTGCGCGCGAGCTTGAACTGGTAGCGCGGCAGGGAATTGCGCTCGGTCGCCTCGAACATCCACGGTGGATAGTCGGCCTGGGTGAGTCCGCCGCCGGTGCGGAACGCCTCTGCCACCTTGGGCGCGACCGACATCGTTGCCTGCACGACCTGGAAGTACGAGCCGACGAAGTAGGGCGAGCCCTCCTCCGCCAGCGCCACGGCGTATTCGGGCGTGAGGAGGTAGGTGTGCGCGGCGGTGTCGTATTCGAGGTACTGCGCGGCGACCATCGAGTTCAGCCATTCCTGCAAGTAGCGTTGGTTGAGCCCGGTCTTGGCAGCGAGTTGCTCGACAGTGACGCGGTCCGGCGTCCTTCATCGCCTTGAACAGCCCGAGCCGGTCGCCGATGAAACTCATCGCGCCGTGCAGCGCGGTCCCGACGTCGCCCATGATCTGCTGCGCGACCTGCTTGGCTTTTTCCCTGTCGATCCCACCCGCTGATGCCATCGTGAACTTTCTCCTAGTGCGTTGCGGCTCTTATGCCTCGAACAATGGGGCGCCGGCGTTTCTTGGCGCGAATCCGTCTCGCACCATAGCGCATTCCGCTGTTTTAGCGTTAGGCGGCCGCGATAGGCCGCTCAGCGCGCCGCGGCCAGTGCTTCGAGCTCCCTCTCCCCAAGACCGTGCAGCAACAACGCCTGCGCGTGCGCGGACGACTCGCGCCAATGCAGAGGTGAGCTCGCGAACTTCCCCTTCAGAAGGCATCACGCCATTGCGATACGCGATCCCGATCGCCTTGCGCACACCCAGGTCGCCGGCGACAACGCGTGGCCGACCCATCGTGCGTGCCAAAATCCATTCGGCTGTCCACACCCCGATTCCGCGCAGCGCCACCAGCTCGTCGATAACCGCGGCGTCGGAGAGCGCCGCGAGCCGCTCGAGGTTTATCTGGTCGCGCGCGATCGCCTGGGCCACGGCGATGATGTACTCGGCTTTGCGATTGGTGAACTGCAGCGCGCGGATCTCGGCCGGAGCGGCGCCGGCCAGACGCTCCGCGCTAAGGCTGTAAACGATCTCACCGCCGACCGTAGTGTTTGTCGCCGAAGCGCTCGGCTAACCGTCGGCGCGTCTCGGAAGCCCATCGCAGGTTGACCTGTTGCGCGCTGATACATCGGACGAGCGCTCCGAGCAGGTTTAGCTGCATCACCGGGCTGAAGCCGCCGTAGCGAACGTGGACGCGGGCGAGGAGCGGGTCGGCTCGGCGCAATTCCGCGAAGTGGTCCGGCGGTGGCATGAACGTCGCGCGCACCGCGTTCATGACTCCGTCGGCGCACGCACCGTCGTCGATCGTGACGCGAACCGCGGGACGGGCGCGGGTTCCCGCGAAGGCGGTGGCGAAAGCTACCGAGCGTCCGCCGATCGCGATCGTGCGCAGGAAAGTTCTGCCGTTCCAGCGATCGAGCAGGTCATCTCCCGAGCGGCGGAACATCTCGAGCGACGCCAAAGGGTCGAGCGGCCCCGGCAATTCCAGTTCGAACCACGTCTCGCGGCGAGCGCTACGAATTGATTTTTCAGCCACGTCTTTCAAGCTTGCTCATAGCTCAGAGCACGGTTCAAAAAAAGCCCCGCCGAGCGCCTCGGATTCGCTTCCGAGAGATCGATGTGGGCGACATTTGAACGCGCCACTTGCGGGAGAAGATATGAAAGTCGAAGTGATAGCGATTGCAAATGAGCGGGACTACCGCGCGGCAAAAGCTTTGATGGAATCTTTGATGAGCGCCGAGACCGATGTGGAAATATCGCGTCTGCGCGCTCAGGCGCTATTGGTTGCAGCGTGGGAGCAGGCCAAATCGCCGGCGGTGCCGCCTGATCCGGTGGAGGCAATCAAGTTTCGAATGGAGCAAATGGGTCTTAAGCCCAGCGATCTCGTGCAGACGTTTGGAACACGGTCGCGTGTTTCGGAAGTGTTGGCCGGGAAGCGTCGGATGTCTTTGCCGATGATTCGACGCGCTTGCCGAGACCTCGGCCTGCCGGCGGAAGTGCTGATCAGATCTGAAGTGGCACGCGGATGCACAGACAGAGGCGTCAGCGGAAATCGTGGGAAGGGGGAAGGGAGGAGGCCAGGCGCAACTCCTTAAAACGGCGGGCGCGGATCGCGAGCACTCCGTCCTGCTTCTGCAACACGCCTTCGACCATCAGGACCGAAGAATTGTGCAGCAGCGCGCGATTGGCCTGGAACAGATCGGGAACGACTATCGCATTGGATATCCCGGTTTCGTCTTCCAGCGTGATAAAGAAAAATCCCTTGGCAGTGCCGGGACGCTGGCGCACGATCACTACCCCGGCCGTTTTAACCCACGCGCCATGCGAGACCTCCGCAAGCTCGGCGGCGGCGAGCACGCCGCCAGCGCGCAACTTCTCGCGCATATGCGCCATTAGATGAGGCCCGACCGTTAAGCCGGTAGCCGCGTAGTCGGCGCGGGTCTCCGACATCGCGTCCATCCTGGCAAGCGGTACGGCGCCCGCTGCCGGCTCGACGCCGGCAAAGAGCCCGCGCGGATCGCGTTCGACCGCCGCCGCCTGCCATAGCGCCGCCCGCCGATCTAATCCAAAAGCCGCAAAGGCCCCCGCGTAAGCGAGCGCGTCGAGTTCGCGGCGGTTGGGGGCGGCGCGCGCGGTGAAATCGGCGATCGAAGCGAACGGACGGATCGCGCGCTCGCGCTCGATTCGCGCGCCGGTTTCCGCGCGCAGTCCCGCGACGTACTTGAGGCCCAGGCGCAAAGCGAACGCCCCCTCATCCTGACCCTCTCCCCCCGAAGGGGGCGAGGGCATTAGAGAAAAAAAGAAGGTGCGGGAGTTCGGATCCGGCGAAGGGGGCGAGGGCATTGAAGAAGAAGACGGTAAGGGCGTGGCTTCAATCTTTTTATTTCTGTCCTTTGTCTCTCTCTCTTTATCCAAGCTACTGGTCCCCTCTCCTTGTCCAAGGAGAGGGTGAGGGAGAGGTCCCGTCGCTCGCTTCAGATCCGCATGAAATTTCTGCGGCGCAGCAGAATTCAGACTGACCTCTCCCGCCGCTCGCGATGCTCGCGGGGACCTCTCCTTGGACAAGGAGAGGTTAGAAAAGGCGCCGCGCGCCGAGTCGCGCAAAGCTCCCTTGTCCAAGGAGAGGGGTGGGGAGAGGTTTCTTGCGTTCTCACGATTCAGATTTTCAAAGTCAGATCTCTCGCGCCGCTCGCGGCGACCTCTCCCAGGATAAGGAGAGGTAAAAACAGTCTCAGCATTGTCAGCACTTCGGACAGAGGTGAAAACACCCTCAGCGCCTTCAGGGCTTTCGATCCGTTCCAGCGTGCAGCGCCAGTCTGAGCGAGTCACGTCGATCGGCGCCATCACCACGCCGTGGCGCTCGGCATCCTTAACCAGGGTCGAGGGATGGTAGAAGCCGAGCGGATAACAGTTGAGCATCGCGGCGAAAAACGCCGCCGCATGATGGCACTTGAGCCAGGCCGAGGCGTAGGCGATGAGCGCGAAGCTGGCGGCATGCGATTCGGGAAAGCCATAGAGCGCGAACGAGGCGATCGACTGCACGATACGATCGGCGGTCGCACCGCTAATCCCATTGCGCGCCATCCCCTCGCGCATCCGCTGCTCGAGCTTTTCCATTCGCGCCCCCGAGCGCTTGAAGCCCATCGCGCGCCGCAACTCCTCGGCCTCGCCGCCGCTGAAACCCGCCACCGCCATCGCCATCCGCAACAACTGTTCCTGGAAAAGCGGTACGCCGAGCGTGCGGCGCAGAATCGGTTCGAGCGAGGGATGGTCGTAGACGACCGGTGCGCGGCCGGCGCGCCGATCGAGGTAGGGATGGACCATTTTTCCGACGATCGGCCCCGGCCGGATGATTGCGACCTCGACCACCAGGTCGTAGAACGTGCGCGGTTGCATCCGTGGCAGCGTCGCCATCTGCGCGCGGCTCTCGATCTGGAAAACTCCGATAGTGTCGGCCCGCGAGAGCATCGCGTATACCGCCGGATCGTCGGCCGGCAGATGGGCGAGATCGACTTCGACGCCTGCGCTCCGGCGCACCAGCGGGATCGCCTCCTCCAGCACGGCCATCATCCCGAGCCCCAGCAGATCGATCTTGATGATCCCGAGGTCGGCGCAATCCTCCTTGTCCCACTGGATTACCACCCGCCCCGGCATCGAGGCCGGCTCCAGCGGTACGACTTCGTCGAGCGGCCCCGCGCCAATCACCATTCCGCCGCTATGCTGGCCGAGATGGCGCGGCAGGTCCTGGATCTGGCGCACCAGCGTGACCAGCCGGCTTAGCCGAGGCGTCTCGACGTCGACGCCGCCGCGCTTGAGCAGCTCCGCCAACTCGTCGTTGCTGTCGCGGAATTCGTAAACGTAGTTGAGCCGAGCGAGGCGGTCGACGTGTTCGGGCGTGAAGCCCAGCACCTTGCCGACTTCGCGCACGGCGCTCCGCGTGCGGTAGGTGATCACGTTGGCGGTCATCGCGGCGCCGCGCTCTCCGTAACGGCGATAGACGTACTGGATGACCTTTTCGCGCTGATCGCCGCTCGGCAGATCGATATCGATGTCGGGCCACTCGCCGCGCTCCTCCGAGAGAAAGCGCTCGAACAACAGCTCCATCTTGACCGCGTCGACCGCCGTGATCCCGAGCGCATAGCACACCGCGCTGTTGGCCGCCGAGCCGCGCCCCTGCGCCATGATCGCGCTCTCGCGGCAGAACTGCACGATGTCCCAGACGATGAGGAAGTAGCCGGCCAGCCCAAGCCGCGCGATTACTTCGAGCTCGTGCGCAAGCTGGCCGAGCACCCGCGCGCCAGGCGCCGCGCCCCATCGCTCACGCGCCCCGGCCTCGACCAGCAACCGCAGGTAGCTGTCGGGAGTCTCGCCGGGCGGCAGTGGATAGCTCGGAAAGCGGTAGCCGAGATCGCAGAGCTTGAACCCGCAGCGTTCGGCAATCGCGCTGGTGGCAGCGACCGCTCCGGGAAGATCGCGAAACAGCGCGGCCATCTCGGATGGCGATTTCAGCCGGCGCTCGGCGTTGACCCATAGCGCCCGGCCCGCCTCCTCCAGCGTGAGGCCGAGCCGGATGCAACTGAGCACGTCAAGCAGCGCGCGGTCGGAACCGATATGGCAGGCGTCATTGGTTGCAACCAGCGGAACTCCGCACGCCGCGGCGAGCGCGGCGAGCCGCCGATTTAGCCGCTCCTCGGCGGGGTCGAGATGGCGTCCGAGGTCGATATAGAAATTGCCGCGGCCGAAAATCGTGCCGAGGCGGTCGCACAGCGCGCGCGGATCGTCACCGCGGGTAAGCGCGAGCGCAAGCGGACTGCGCGCGCCGCCGGCCAGACAAATCAATCCCGCGCCGTAGCGTTCGAGATCATTTAACGTAATGCGGCTTTCCCCCTTTGCGGGATACTTCGGCGCGCGCCCGTGCTCGATTTCGACCGGATTGAGCGGCCGCATCTTGGAAGCGGTGATCATCCGGCACAGATTGCGGTAGCGCTCGCGATCCGGCACCAGCACGTAGAGCCGCTGATCGGTTGGATTGTGGTTGGACGACGCTCCGGCCGAAGACAGATCAGCGTCAGTTCCGCGCCGACGATCGCGCGTATCCCCGCGCGTTCGGCGCCATGGTAAAAGCGCGGCGCGCCGTACAATCCGTCGCGGTCGCCCATCGCCAGTGCCGGGTAGCCGAGTTCCGCGGCGCGATCGACCAGGTCCTCGGGCAACGCCGAGCCTTCGAGAAAACTGAACGCGCTGCGCGTCCGCAACTCTATGTATTTTACTGACACTTGCGGCGCGCCTCATGTCGGGCTTGTGCTGTTGCAGATGACAAGCTCTTTGATGCAACTTACTAATGAGACATTGCACTAGTCGTAAATTCCATCGACGTACCATTCGCCCGAGCGCAAGTCGCGTAGCATCCGATACACCCCGCCGTCCTCCAGCGCCACGTCGTAATAATCGCGCACCGTGCCGGGCGCTTTCTGATGATTGTCGCCGCTGCCATTGTCGAGGTGCGATTCCGCCGCCGCGATCCGCCACGGTCCGGCGCACGAGACCACGCGCCCGCCGAAGTCCGCGCCGCGTACGAACTCCGGTGCGTCGCCGCGAGTGCATAGCACCTCAACCTGATGCGGCGGCCGAACCGCTCGCACGGTCAATTGCGCCACCGCCGGGCCGGGCGCAGGTGCTTTCGCGGAGAGGTCGCGGTTCGCAGCCGCCGCTTCGCCGTTTTGCGACAGCGCCCGCGCTGGTGCGACGGCCGGACGCGGCGCGAACGGGCCAAGCTCGACCGCGTCCGGCAGATGAGAGTTGCGCGGCATCAGCGTGCCCACTTTTCCCGGACCGCAGAGCGCCGCCAGCCGCGCGAGCGTGACGTGCAATCGCTCGGGCGCGGGGCAGGGCGGCGCGAACATGTCGGCCTGTGCAACGCGCGGCGCGCGCGGCTCGACCGTGATACGGATGGCTTCCACCGCCGCGGTCGGTGGCGCGGCCTCGAGGTTGAGCAGGATGAGCGCGAGCAGCGTGCGTGCCTCGTTGGTTGGCGCGGGCAAGGCGACGCGGCGGAGGTCGCGGCGGCGGCCGTCGAGTTCGAGCGCGAGCGTGATTTCGCCGGCCGCCATCCCGCGCAGCTTGAGCCGCTCGACCATCCGCTCGAGCAGCGGGCGCATCACGAAGCCCATCGCCTCGAGGCTGTCCACGCCCCATTCGAGTTCGACCGCCTCGGCGAAATTTTCCGCCGCCCGACGCGCAATCAGCGGCGTGCGGCACTCTCCGCGCGCGATCCGTATCAATTCGACCGCGCGCGCGCCGAGCCGGCTGCCGACCGCGCGAATGTCCAGCCGTGCCAGCTCGCCGAGCCGCCGGATTCCCCATCGCGCCAGTGTCTGCTCCAGCTCCGCGCTGCCGCGGTCGGCGTCATGGTCGAGCTTGAGCAGATCGAGCGGCAGCCAGTTGAGGAACTCCTCCTCGCGACCCGCCGCGATCGTCCGCGCCCCACCGCATCGCGCCGCCAGCTGTGCGACCTCCTTGCTCGACGCGATTCCGACCGCCGCTTCCATTCCGAGCCGCGCCACGCGCCCCAACGCTTCCTGCGCCAGCTCAGTCTCAATCGTCTCGGTAGCCGGACTTTCCGTCGACGATGATTCACTAGTGCCGGGGCTGGCGCCCTGGCGATGTGTGTTGGAACGGAGCCGCTGATGGAGCCGCGCGAGACCGCCGAGTTCAAGATAGACTTCGCCATCGGTGCCCGCCTCGACCAGCGGCGAGAGCGAAAGAGCTACATCGACGAGCGCCTCGGCAGCGGACGCTTCGGCGGCCGGCGAGCGGCTCATCACAGCCAATCCTGTGGCGGCCGCGCGCGCCCGCGCCACCGTCATCCCCACGCGCACACCCATCGCCCGCGCCTGCGCCGAGACGAACCGGCATTCCAGGTTGGCGAGACCGGCCGGATCGCGCCGTCCGGCGGCGGATTCAATCAGCACCAGCGGCCGATCGCGCAACTCGGGACTCTGGCGTATTGCCGCCGCGAGTGGAAAATCCGCGACTAGGATGCATGCGATCCGAGGACTTGCGGCGGATGCGTTAGCCTCGGCGGTGAGGACGCGATACGGCGACGGCAAAGGAGTATCGCGCGAAGCTTGGGGGGAGCTGGCGACGGCAGCTTTCGGCGACAGGCGTCGTTCGATCACTGGCGTACCACCGCCACGGAAGGCTCGGCGATTCGAGTCGCTCGCGCATAGACCGGCGCGGCAGTCGGTATTGCACAAGATTTAGGTGCGAGATTGGTGCGGCAGACATTGGCGCGGCAGACATTGGATCGACGAGTGCGTGCCATACCGCCGTCTGGCCCGAGCCGCCGAGCTTGTTGCGCGCCACGTATGCCTCGACCCGTATCCCGTCGAACAGCGCCGGAGCGTCCGGTGCGGTGCGGCTGAAGAAGGGTCGGATACGGCCGAGCACGAGACTGAGCGCAGCGAAGGTTCCGCACGTCCGGCGCTCGGCCAGAACGATCACAGCGGTGCCGCTGCGCTCGGCCGCGCGCGCCAGTCTAAGCGCCGCGCTCAACGTGAGCGTTCGCGCATGACCGCCAGTATTGAAGGCAAGATCGATCACGATCAGGCCGAAACCGCCCGCGCCCAAGACCATCTCGGCTGCCAAAAGCACCGGTTTAAGCGACGCCTGTGGAGCGGCGGTCGAGCGCGCCCGCGTAAATTCAGTTGCCGACGATTTACGATCGCGCGCACGCATCGCCCTATCGGCCCCGACCCAGAGAATTCGCGAAAGGTCGGCGCCCGCCGCGGCGATGCTGTGCGGGTCGAAACTCCCTGCCGAATCGATCCACGCCGCGACCTCGCCGCGCCGGGTGGCGATGGTGGCGAAAGAGGCGACCAGCGATGTTCGTCCAACCCCGGGCCGTCCGACGAGTTCGCTCACCCGGCCGCGGGCAATGCCGCCGCCCAGGATAACGTCGAGCGCAGCGATACCTGAGCTCAAGCGCCGATCCTTTCGGGTAAGCTCGCGGCCGCGAAAAACTCCTGAGAATTCAGCTATTTGCCGATCGGTGAGAGAGCGGATAGGCGCAATTCCGGAAGCGCATAGGACAGTTCCGATCGAGGGAGAAGCGGCCATAGATCGGATTTTCGCTTTTTATTCGTATTCCGTCAACCGAAACAATTTTTCTCCACTGTCATGCGCCTCGCAAACATGCGTTAACTGCAATTGTCGCAATTTGCCATAAGTTGTTGACTAAAATCTGTGCATCCCAAAACGAATGCGGTACTATACATTTTCATCGTGAAGACATAGGGTTAGAGAGGTCACCTGCGGAACACACCTCTCTGATTTCGCCTCGGCTGACGCGATGGAGTCCGTGGTCTCCGCCGAATCGGGGCAGGAGATGGGCGCGGGTGCATCCAAGTCAGCTGTTTGGGCGGAGGCCTGCGTCACAACCGAGAAGAGAATCATCTATGACCGGATCGTCCGTTCTACGAGAAAAAATGTATCGTGCATACCTCGAGTTTTTCGAGGTCGCCGAGACCAAACGGCGCTGGAACATGTTCAATGACGTGCCATGGGAAATGCTGCACAGCTCGACCGGCAACGAGCAGAAAGCGGCTTGCATCGAAACCTTCTGTGCGGAAGAACTTTACCTGCCCGACTACAGCGCCGGCGGAGTCGAGCTGACCCGCTCGATGTTTGGCGCGGCGTGGTTCCAGGCCTGCTGGAGTTACGAAGAATCCAAGCACGGACTGGTGTTTCGCGAGTATCTGACACGCTCGGGTTTGCGTTCGGAAGCCGAGTTCGCGGCCTTCGAAGATCGCATATTGTCCAAAGTATGGCGTCTGCCCTTCCAGACTCGCCGCCAGATGGCCTGTTACGGCGCGCTCCAGGAATCCGCAACGTTTCTCGCCTACAAGGCGCAGAAAGACAAGGCGGTGAACGAGGGCGACAAAGTGCTCGAGGCAATTTTCTTCTTTCTTAGCCGCGACGAAGCGGCGCACGCCGGCTTCTACCGCGCGACGGTCGAGCTTGAACTGGATGAGGATCGAGACGGAACGATTGCCGATCTGGCCTACGTGATTGCGAATTTCAAAATGCCGGGCGAAGGGCTGATTCCCGACTATCAGGAGCGCTTGCGCACCACCGGCGCTGGGATAAGCGCGCGCACGTTCATGGAGCGAGCGGTGCTGCCAACGCTGCGAACGCTCGGCACCAGCCGCGCGGAACTCAAGGCCGCGATGGCACGACTGAACTCCGCTAGCGCCGCCGCCGCGCCCACCTTCGCTCCGGCTGCCGCAAAATAGCGCCAACCGAGGTTCCCACGTCGGTGAATTGCACGCTGCTGCCGCGGCGGTCGATGGCGCCCACATAGGCCATTCTCCACCCGAACGCAGTTCGTGATATCGGTTGCATCTATGAAGATCACCAGATTCTATGCCACCGAAGACGGCGGGTCGCGTTTCCAGGAAATTGAACTTCCAGTGAACCTGGAGCGGCTCGACGCATTCGGCAACCTGATGCACCAATCGAATGCGTTCACTTCGCCGAGCGTCAGATTCGTCGAGCTTCCGCGAGGTCTCGATCAGAGTTGGCATCACGCTCCCGCGCGGCAGATCGTTTTCGTGTTGTCCGGAGTGGTCGAAGTCGGCACCAGCGACAACGAGAAGCGGCGATGGAGCGCCGGCGCGGCGTTCATCCCGGACGATCTCACTGGCAAGGGCCATCTGACGCGCGTGCTCGAAGGCCCCGCGCTGCTGGCGTTTATCGAATTGCCGCCGGATTTCGATTTCGATCGATGGTCTTGCTAGCTGTTGTGTGAGTCTTCCTCTGAATGCTTCTAAGTGCATGCGGTAACACGCGGCCGCTTCATTTCTTCTTTGAATCTTTCAAACTGCTCGCGTACGCGTGGCGCGTAACCGAACGTTAACCGGCGCGAGAAATTCCGAGCAGAAATACGGAACCCGGCACTCCTGACCTCCGTTGTATAGCGGAAGGTGCACTCCTCCATGGTGGGGGAGTTTTTGCATCAACGGAGACCAGGGAGGATCCGGACAAATGAATTACAAGCGTTTTTTCTCATTACTCGCAGTGGCGGGCATGATCGCATTGATGCCGCTTTCGCGCGCCTACGCGCACGGCTATGTGCAAACCAATCTCGTTTCAGATAAACCCGCCGCTGCTACTGCGAACTTTACCGACGCAAGCCTCTTAAACCCTTGGGGAGTTGCGTTCTTTCCCGGCGGCCCTTTTTGGGTGTCGGATAACGGCGCCGGCGTTTCCACGCTCTACTTAGGAGACGGAACCAAAGTTGCGCTCACGGTGACCATACCGGCTCCCTCGGGTGACACGAATCCCGGCGCACCTGGGCCTTCCGGCATGGTTTGGAACGGCAATCCGATGGCATTTTTGGTCCAGGGGGCTCCAGCACTCTTCATGTGGGCCACCGAGGACGGAACGATTGCCGCTTGGCAGGGAGCCCTGAGTCCGATGACTGCGGCTATGACCGTCGTCGCCAATCCGAACTTTGTAAATGGCGGCGCCGGCAGCGATCCGGTGTACAAGGGCCTCGCGATAGGAACTAACACCAGGGGCATCTTCCTGTACGCCACAAATTTCCGTTCTGGCAAGATTGCGGTGTGGAACAGCACGTTCGGTGCCGACGCCACGCTCAACGCGAAATTTATCGATCATAAGATTCCGTCTGGATTCGCTCCGTTCGGCATCCAGAACATCAATGGTCAGCTCTGGATCACGTATGCGATGCAGGACGCTGCCAAGCACGACCCCGTTCCGGGCAAAGGCGAGGGTTTCGTGGACGTTTTCGACACTGACGGCAATTTGCTCAGGCGCTTTGCAAGGCGCGGCATTCTCAATGCGCCCTGGGGCGTAGTATTGGCGCCGAACGACTTCGGCGATTTCAGCGGTGACATACTGATTGGAAACTTCGGCAATGGAAAGATCAGCGCTTGGGATCCCAAGACAGGCGCCACGATCGACTGGGTGCGGGATCAACACGGCAAGACAATAGTGCTCGGCACATTATGGACCTTGGTTTTCGGCGGCGGCGCAGCCTCCAGCCCGCAGACGCTGTACTTCACCACCGGTCTCGTTTTGGAGCAGGACGGTCTGTTCGGCACGCTGACCCCGCACTAAACTCTCACCGGGTGCAAAAAAGGGGCGCGTGCCGCAATGGCGCGCGCCCCTCGGGTTATTTTGCGCCGCGGTGCGCCGACAGCGCCTACACTTCGCGGTGGAGCTGATCGTCGATTAGCGCGGCGAGGCTCTCACGATAGACCGACGGCGCGAGTTCGCCCAGCGCGGTCATCGCTACCCGTCCCTGCTCGGCCGCCATCGTGCGCGCCTCGGCGAGGAGCTTCGGCTCGCGCAGCATCTTGAGCGCACGTTCGAGCGCCGCGCCTTCCAGCGGCGTACCGTTGCCGATAATCGTCTTCAGTTCCGGGTTTGCCGCGACGCCGAGTACCACCGGCAGCGAAGGAATGCCCGCGCGCAGATCCGATCCGACCGGCTTTCCGATCTTTTCCTCCGGGCCAAGGATGTCGAGCAGATCGTCGATCATTTGAAAGGCCATCCCGACCGAGGTTCCGAGATGCTGCATCGTATCGATGGTCCGCTTGGGCGCGCCCGCAAGGTCGGCGGCGACCTTGCCGCCGGCGGCGAACAGCGAGGCGGTCTTGCGTGCAATCACCGCGAGATAGTCTTTGAGGCTGGTGGCCGCGTTGTGCCGAAGCCGCCCCTCCATCACCTCGCCCTCGGTCAACTGAATGCAGGCCTGCGCCGCCGTGCGCACAAGGTTTTCCTCGAATCGCCCGCATAGCTCGAATGCGCGACAGAACAGGTAGTCGCCGGCGACCAGGGTCGCCGCGGCACCATAGCGCGCGAGCGCAGACGGCTTACCGCGCCGCAGCATCCCGCCGTCGATGATGTCATCGTGCAGGAGCGTGGCGGAATGGATCAGTTCGATCGCGATCGCGGCGTCGATCGCGTCGAGCGCGGTACGATCCGTGCCGCCGCAGGCGCGATGGACCAGCAGCACGAAAGCCGGACGCAGCCGCTTGCCTGCGCCATCGACCAGGTAGTGGCAGATTTCAGAGATCAGCGCCTCGTTGGAGTCGAGCAGCGCGCCGAGCTTTTCCTCGGCCAGGTACAAATCGGCCTCCACCACGCGCGCAGGATTGGCCACGGCGCCGTCCGGCGCGATCGAGGCGGCAGCGCCGCTCAGCTTGTTTCGATCCACGATACTTAGGCTCCCCGGGTCATCGGAACAGGTCGGCCTCGGCGGGGCGAATCAGCACTTTTGCACTGCCCTCGCAGGGCTCGTAGGAGTAGCCACGCACCAGCACGGCCGGGATGGCGCCCGCCTTCGGCATCAGCAGGCCCGCGCCCGCGGCGATTTCGTCGGCAATCGCGATCACCGTGTGATGCAGTTCGCGGCCGCTGAGGTCGTTGGTGCCGCGCAGATCGAGCATCGGATTCATTCCGGCGATTCCCAGGCAGACCTCGGTCAGGCCGTCGCGCCACGGGCGCCCGAAGGTATCGGTCACCAGCACCGCGATTTCGAGTCCGGTGATTTTGCGAATCTCCTGGCGGATGCGTACGGCCGAGCGGTCGGCATCCTCCGGCAGCAGAATCGCCCGCCCATCGGCCATGCTGTTGGACTCGTCGATCCCGGCATTAGCGCAGACCCATCCGGGGCCGGTCTCGACGATCAGGACTCCGTGGTCCATCCGCACGATGCGGCTGGTCTGGCGCAGCACTAGCTCAACCGCACGTGGATCCTTCTCCCAGCGCGCCGCATACGCCATCGCCAGCGCGGATGGCTCGATGTCGTTCAGCTCGCGGGTGCGTCCCTCGGCCTTCGAGATTATTTTCTGACATACGACCAGGATATCGCCGCGCGCGAGCTTGATGTCGCCCGCCATCATCGCCGAGCAAATCAGCTGGCCCAGGTTGTCGCCCTGGGCGATCAGCGGGATGCCCTCGATTGCGGTGAAAGTCACCGATCGCATTACTCGCCCCTTAGTCGCATCGACTGTTCAGCCTACTACACCGCAAGCGCCCGCAGAACCACGTCCGCCAGGCGGGCCGAACGCGTTTCGTCGGCCATGATGGTGTCGGTGACGACCGCGCGCATCCCGAGCTTCTCGACCGCCGCGGCCGCGTCCCGGTCGACGTTGTCGAGCACGAAGACCCCGCACAGATCGCGGTAAAGCCGTGCTACGCCCAGCGCGGAAGCCTGATGCCCCAGCGCGTGCAGCATCTTGGCGGCCGGACCTTTGATCGCCTTGCCACCGACGATCGGGCTTATCGCGGCGACGTTCGGACGCACGCCGCGCAGCGCCTTGCGCATCCCGCGAAGCGCAAGAATCGGCCCGATCGAGACGAACGGGTTGGACGGTGCGACAATCACCGCGTCCGAGGCGAGAATCGCGCCGAGCGCGGAGGGAAGCGGCCGCGCGCGCGTCGCGCCGCGCAGTTCGATTCGCTCGACCGTGCCGCGAAAGCGCCGGCGCACGAAGTATTCCTGGAACGGCATCGCATCGCGGCCGCGCACTTTGACGAAAGTGCGCACGCGGTCATTGCTCATCGGCAGCACCTGCGCGCGCACGCCGAAGCGCCGCGCGATCTCGGCCGTGATGCTGCTCAAACGCTCGCCGTCGCGCATCCGCTGGCTGCGGAACAGATGCGTAGCGAGGTCGCGGTCGCCAAGGTTGAACCAGGCCTGTCCGTAGAAACGAACGAGCGCGCCGAGTGTGTTGAAGGTCTCGCCTTCGAGACCCCATCCAGTCGTCGGATTGGAGGCGCCGGCGAGCGTGTAGACGATAGTGTCGAGGTCGGGCGAGACGTGGAGTCCGTAGAACTCCTCATCGTCGCCGGTATTGACGATTATGCTGAGATGCGGCTGCCCGGCCACGCGCACCAGGCCGCGCAGAAACTTAGCCGCCCCCACTCCCCCCGCAAGCGTGGTGATCGGCCTGATGGGCTGGTGAGGGAGACGTGGTGATCGGCCGCGCGCCATTGGGAGCCTTCTTCCCGTAGAGCTTGGTGTAAAGCGTGCTGCGTTCGACCGCAACGCGGCCCATTGCGCGCGCTCGCTCTTCGATTACGTCAACCGGGACGAACTCGCCGGAGTCGCCGCCGGCCTGTGCCGTGATGCTCTCCTCCATCAGCGTGCCGGAGAAATCGTTGCATCCGGCCTTCAGCGTGAGCGCCGCTAGCTCGACCCCGAGCTTCACCCATGAAGTCTGCAGGTTGTCGATCTGCCCACGCAGGAAGAGTCGCGAGGTCGCGTACATCTGGAAATCCAACGTTCCCTTGGGCGGCGGCTCGGAGACCAGTCCCTTGCGGAAAAGCACCGTGTTCTCGTGGATGAAACGCAGCGGCACGAACTCAGTGAAGCCGTGGGTCTGCTTCTGGATGTCGCGCAGGAGGTTCAGGTGGTTGACGACGTGGCGCGGGCTTTCGACGTGGCCATACATTACCGTCGAAGTGGTCCGCACGCCGAGCGCATGTGCGCTGGTGATGATATCGACCCAGGTGGCGACGTCGACTTTTTTATGGCTCAGGATTTCGCGCACGCTGTCATCCAGGATTTCCGCCGCAGTGCCGGGAATTGATCCCAGCCCGGCGTCGCGGAGCATCGCAATATATTCCGGATACTCCATCCGCACGCGGCGCGCACCGAACATGATCTCCATGGGCGAGAACGCGTGGATATGAATCTCCGGATAGCCGCCTTTGATCGTTCGGAGCAGGTCGCGGTACTTGAAGTCGGGCATCTCGGGATTGATTCCGCCCTGCATGCAAATTTCTGTTGCGCCGCGCGCCACCGCGTCGCCGACCTTGTTGAGGATGGTCTGGTCGGAATGATCGTAGGCATCGGATTCCCAGCGCTGGCGCTTGAAGCCGCAGAACTGGCATCCGACGAAACAGATGTTGGTGAAATTGATATTGCGGTTGACGACGTAAGTGACTTCGTCGCCGACGTCTTCGGCACGCGCCAAATCGGCGCATTTGATTGCGGCTCGCAGATCGTCGCCGTCGGCGGTGTAGAGCGCAAGGCCCTCTTCGGCCGTCAGCTCCTGGCGCTCGCGGCTGCGCTTGAGCGCTGCACGGACATCGGGACTGGCCTTATCCATCAGCGCGCCGAGCGGCGCCGCTTCGATCTCATCGACATAGTCGCGGAGCACTTGCAGATTCACGAAGCACCTCCGTCGATCTCCGCGCCGTGCCGGGCGAGCGCCGGGCGCAGCTTCGGGTCGACCCAATAATCATCGACGTATTCGGGATAGATTGCGAGCCGCTCGCGCAAATCGAAACCGGCCCGCGTGCAGCGCTCGGCCAGCCGCTCGATATGCGGCCACGGCGCTTCCGGATTGACGTAATCCTTGCTGAGCGGCGAGATGCCGCCCCAGTCGTTGATTCCCGCTGCAAGGAACATCTCGATCTCGTTGGGCGAGAGATTGGGCGGCGCCTGCACATTCATCTTCGGCCCGAGCACCATTCGCGCGGTCGCAATCGCGCGCGTCATCTCCATCGCGTCGGGTTCCGGTGCGTCCGCCATCGCAATCTCCGGCTTAGCGCGGAAATTCTGGATAATCACTTCCTGGATATGGCCGAAGCGCTCGTTCAGATCGCGAATTGCGATCAGGCTCTGTGCCCGTTCGGCCGCCGTCTCCCCGATCCCGAGCAGAATGCCGGTGGTGAACGGGACGCGCGCCTCACCGGCCTCTGCAATCATTCGTAATCGCACCGCCGGATCTTTATCGGGAGCCCATTGATGCACCTGGCCCCGGCCGCGGAGCCGGCTCGAGACGCTCTCGAGCATCAGTCCCATGCTGACGTTGAGCGGCCGCAGCATCAACATCTCGTCGCGGCTCATGATGCCGGCGTTGGTATGCGGCAGCAGGCCTTCCTCCAGCGCGACCTCGCAAGCTCGCGCGACGTAATCGATCGTGCTCGATGCGCCCAGGCGCGCGAGCGTCTCGCGATATTCCTTGAACGCCAGCTCGGGCTTGTCACCGAGACACATCAGCGCCTCGCGGCATCCGAGCGCGCGGCCACGTCGCGACCATTGCGCAATCTCGGCCGGGGTCATCGTCCATGCTCCCGGCTCGCCGGGGTCCTTGCGAAACGTGCAGTAGGTGCAGCGGTCGCGGCAAAGATTAGTGACCGGCAGAAAAACTTTGCGCGAGTAGGTGACGACTCGCCCCTTGGCGCGATCGCGAAGCGCGCCCGCGGCAGCCATCAACTCAGGCAGGTCGTCCGCAGGGCACTCGATAAGTGCGATCGCATCGGCCTCGTCAAGGCGCACGCCGTCGCGCGCACGGTCGAGGATGTCGCGAATTTGCGGGGATCCGGAGCGCCCCACAACCGATGAGGGCTGCGTGGTCATCATTGCGTCGCAGTTTATAGCTAATTTCCCAACCCCCGCAAACCGGGCGCGAAGCGCGGAGACTGCCGCGCGCTCTGGACAGCTTGACTTGCGAGGTTGGCGAAACTACCGCTTTCCCAGCAGGTTTGGCCAAAATGTTAAGCTTAAAGGGTTTGTGGTGTCTTGCCGATCCAGAGTCTACCTAACGATGAGGCCCTGCATCGCAACCTGCGCGTCGGGAGAATGGAAACATGATTTGGACTGAGTGTTGAACGTCCCGGTTCCGGTCGCGGTCGCAAAGGTGCCGACGCCGGTCCTGACGGAAAACGAGAGCGGTCCGGCGCCGCATCCGACGATCGAGGATTCACAAATCAACCCATAGATCCTGAATTTCAAGATGTTCGTGCCGGTTCCGTTGGAGATACTGCCGCTGCCCTCGGCCGCATAGCAATCGTTGGTGTTGGGACCTCTGAGTACGGAGGCGGGGCTTTGATCGCTGTAGAGCGTAACGCTCAGGGTCCCAGCGGACGTGATGGAGCCGATCGTTTTCGAGACCGGTCCGGAGATTGTGTTGAGGGCACAGTTATCGGTTCCGTTCGGACAGGTGACACCGGCGAAAGTGGCGGCCAGTCCTGTGCCCAGGACCGAGATGTGTTCCGTTGTTTGCGCGCTGGCTCCCGAGGCCAGAAGCGCGATGGCAAGTGCGAGGGCGAGGCCGCCAGTCATTGTCCTGACGATCTTTCGATCTTCCACAAATCTTAGTAAACATTTCACTGTTATTAGCGCCATGAAGCACTTATACGCTTTTTGGCTAACGCCCGCAAACTTCGTTCAGTTTCGCCGCGTACCTTGAACGTCGTTGTGTCCAGGGGGCGGCCGGAAGAATCGGCTAGCGCGAGCGTGTGAATTCCAGGCGACGGCGTCCACAGCACTACGCCTTCCGCTGGGCCGAGCGTCCGATGATCGAGCATCCAGTGTGAGCCGCTCGCCCCGGCGCTCGCGACAAAGGCGATGCGTTGGCGGGCAAAGGGAATGTCGGGATCGAAAGCGATCACCGTGTCTGGCGCCGGCGAGAGGATGCGTGGAGTCCGGTCGAGATTGGCGGCCTGGCGATTCGGTTCGGTGCCCGCGATGAACCATTCCTTGCGCGCCGGCTCCACCACGTTTGGGAAGTCGACCATCTGCGCGGTTACGCCCGGAGGCTTAGCAATCGCGCCGCCACTGAAGCGCTGGTCGAGGTAGTTCATCACCTCGAGCCACACGGGTGCGGCGCCGGTGATGCCGCTCACGTCATGCATCGAGGCGCCGGAGAAATTTCCGACCCACACGCCGACCGTGAAACGACTGGTGTAGCCGACGCACCAGTTGTCGCGCATGTCCTTGCTGGTGCCGGTTTTGACCGCGCTCCAAAAGCGGGTCGCGAGCGCGTTCTCCAGACCGAAGGTGGTGGCGCGGCTCGCGCGGTCGGCAAGGATGTCGGAGATCAGGAATGCGGTCGCGGGCGAATAGATTTGCCGCGAAGGCGTCGGCGGCGCGCCGCCTACCAGCCGCATCGCCGAATAGAGGCCGCCGTTGGCGAGCGTGCGGTAGGCATTGACGAGGTCCCACAGCCGCACGTCTGCCGAGCCTAGCGCGAGCGCGGCGCCGTAGTAGTCGCCCTGCTCGACGATTCCGTCGAAACCAAGCGCGCGCAATTGCCCGGTGAACGTTTCGACACCGACCATGCCGATCGTTCTCACTGCCGGAACGTTGAGCGACGACGCCAGCGCCACGCGCATCGAGACCAGCCCGCGAAATTCGCGGTCGTAGTCAAGTGGCCGGTAAAGCCCGCGCTGCTCGGGTAACTCGAGCGGCGTGTCTGCTAGCAGCGAGGCAGGGGTAAGCAGCCGGCGTTCGAGCGCGAGTGCGTAGAGAAACGGCTTCAGGGCTGAGCCCGGCTGGCGCATCGCGCGCACGCCGTCGACATAAGGCGCGCTGGAGAGCGTGCCGGTTCCGCCAACATAGGCCCAGACCTCGCCGGTGGAATTTTCGACCACCACCAATGCCCCATCGTCGACGTTGCGATCGTGGACTTCGGCCACGTGGCGGCGCAGCGCGTCGAGCGAGAAAGCCTGCAGATCGCGATCCAGCGTGGATTGCGCGGTGAGATGGCCGTTGCGCAATAGTTGCTCGGCTACGCGCGGCGCAAGGGTGACGCGAGTGAAGTCGCGTGCGCGCGCCACCACAGCGCGGGCAACTGCATTTGATAGTTCCGCATTTGATAGTTGAGCACTCGCTACTTGCGCGTTCGACGCTTCGCGCGCGCCCCTTATGGCAGATGCCAGCGATTGGTGGGCCATCGCGATGCGTAGTGCCTCGGCCCTGCGCTCTAGCGCGGCCGCGGGCGCATTGGGCGCCTTTATCAGCGCGGCCAGCACGACAGCCTCCGCTGCGTCGATTCCATCGGGCGACTTGCCGAATATCACGCGCGCGGCGGCAGCGACGCCTTCGATCTCGCCGCGGTAGCTCACCAGGTTGAGATAGGCTTCGAGAATCTGCGGCTTGGACCATCGGCGCTCCAGCGCCAAAGCCGCGAGCATCTGACGTAGCTTCTGCATCACGGTGCGCCGCCGCACACCGGCTCGCGCGATTTGCGGATCGAGCATCGCGGCAAGCTGCATCGTGAGCGTGCTCGCGCCGCGCGATCGCCGGCCCGCAAGCCGGCCGGCGGCGGCTGCGGCGACGGCCACGAAATCCACGCCATGATGATCGAAAAAGAGGCGGTCCTCGGAAGTAATGACTGCTTGCTGAAGGGCGGGCGAGATGGCCGCGAGCGGAGTCCACGCGAGGCGTCGCCCGTGCGCGTCGACGCGAAGCTCATGAATCGGCTCGCCGTGACGGTCGAGCAATTGTGCGTCGGAGGGACGCCATCGCGCGCGCACTGCGTCGAAGGACGGCACGGCAGGCCAGCAAATTGCGATCGCGGCGACAAAGCCGATTGCACTCAGCGCAGTCGCGTATGCAGCTTGGCGTTGCATCAAGGCGCGACCACGAACGGCGCGTTAGGCAGTTCGCCCATCATCTCGGGCTCGTAGAGCGCTTCCACGCGAGTCGTGGGCATTTGGAAAACGCCGGCCTGATTGAGGCGAATCGTGTACTCGACCTCGAACGTGCCCTTGGGGATAAATTGATAATAGGCACGGAAGGCGTCGAACGGCCGCTCGGTGAAATCGGGCCAGTAATAATCGTTAGTGGTATTTTGGGCGCCCATATTTTCGCTCGCGGTCGCGATCGAAGAATCGCGGCGCAGCCCGGTGCCGAGATGCGACGCGCCGGCCGGGAGCGGATCGTTGACGACTACCCAGGTCATGTCGGTCTGCGCGTCGATCTTGAGATGCACGCGCACGATGTCGCCGCGGCGCCATCCGCCGCCATGATTGCTGTCGACGGCGCTGAGCGTTCGAGTGATCCGGTAGCCGCTGCTAAACGGCGACTTGAGCGGAATCGCCGCGCGCGCGCGAATCTGCACCCACGGATCTCCGCTGCCGCTATGTTCGACGTGCAGATCCGCTTCCGCCGGCGGCCAACGCAGGATCAAATTTCCGCCGCTGGGATCGTGCGCCCAGTCGAGTTTTTGTGAGACGGCCGCGAGCGACGCCGTGGTCGTTCCCTTGACCGGTACCGATTCGAAGGCGCGCGCGAATTTTTCGACCGCCAGCGTGCCCCACGCATTCGCGATCGTAGTTTGCCATGCGCCGCGCGATTGCAGCCGCACCGCGCCCTGCATCACGCGTGGCACCTCGTCATGCCAGAGCTGGTTGTCGATCAGCAGCAGGTCGAGCCGCAGCATATTGCTGTCCGCGTCGGTCATCAGGCACCAGCAGTGGCCGCCCGAAAGATGTGCGCCGGTACCCTGCCAATTGAGCCGCGAGCGCACGATCTGCTCGGCCTCGGCCAGACGGCGCGTGCGGTCGGGAATGTCGTGCAGGCGAAGCAGGATGTTCCACCATTCGATAACCGTCGCGTCGGGCCACAGGTTGGGTTCGATTATGATGCTGCCGAGCATCGCGGCGTTGGCTTCTCCGGCGCTCGATAGCGCCTCGATGGCCGCAATTTTCCGCAGCGGCAAGTCGGCTCCCGGCACCGCGCCATAGCGCACCACCGTGCCCCCGATAAATCCGCGCAATCCACGGACCATCGCCTCTTCGGATTGCGATGGGATTCTGAGTCCGCCTTCATGCGCGATCGAGAAAACGTACGCAGTCAGGACGTCGCTGCCATAGCGCATCACGGGAAAAAACTTGAGCAGGCCATCGCCGTCGAGGTATTGCGGCAGGTCGCTCGCGATGCTGTTCCACATCAGCGGATCGCCGAGCGCGACCGCGCGCGAGACTCGCTGCTCCAGGCAGGTATACGGATACGCGCGCATCCATTCGCGCACTCCGTCGAGCCCGGCGCTGAGCGAGCGGCTGAGCGCGACCTCCACGTCACCCTGACCGGCGATCGCGTCCGTGGGCAGTGCGACCGGCTCGGCGATCGGCTTTTCCAATCGCATCAGGGTGGCCTGATAAGTTCTGACCGGAACTACCGGCAGCACGCGCTGGATTATCGCCAGATGGTCCGATGGTCCGCCGGCGATGGAGGTCGCATCGACGCGATAGCGCAGTTGGCTCACGCCCATCGGCACTGCCACTTTCCAATCGATCGATTTCCCCTCGCCCGGCGCGAGTTCGAGGATCTGTGGCGCGGGCATGCTCGCGACGCCATCGATCTTCGCGTTCACGGCCGCAGTGAAGGCCTGCTCGGAGGCGTTGCGCACGGTGAACTCCGCGTCGAACGAATCGCCGGCGCGGATGATCGGCGAGACTCCCGGCAGGATCATGAGATCCTGCGTCGATTGGATGAGTGCGTCGCCGGTACCGAACATATTGATGCCGCCGCTCGCGATCGCGACGATACGGAAGCTGGTCAACGAATCGTTGAGAGGGACATCGATCGACGCGTTGCCCGCCGCGTCCAGCGGCACCGTGGCTTTCCACAGGAGCAGCGTGTCGAACAGCTCGCGCGTGATACGTTGGCCGCCGCCTCCGCCGGGCGGCAGCGCCTTCAGTCCGTAATGCCGTTTGCCGACGACCTCCATCTGCGCTGTCGACGTGTCCACCTGGTAGGGGCGCCGTCCCATCATCGCGTCGAGCAGCTTCCAGCTTTCGTTGTTCGCGAGTTCGAGCAATCCTTGGTCGACCGCGGCGATCGCCACTTCGCTGCCTGGGGGCGGCGGCGCGCCGGTCGCCGTCCTGACCGCGATTCTGACGTGCGCCTTCTCGCGTACACGGTAGACCCGATGCTCCGGCGTAACGGTCACGTTCAAACGGTTAGCGCGCCATCCGACACGAATCTCCGCGATTCCTAGTCGAAAGGCCGGCTTGGCGAGATCGAGCATGCCGGTGGGCTGCGGCGATCCGATCCGGCCGCGGATCGCGAACACCGACACGAACACGTTCGGCGCGTAATCGCGCACGGGGAGCGTGATGACCGGGTTATGCCCCGACAGATGCACCACCGACGCCGCGATGATTCCTTCGCGCTCGACGGTGACCAGCGCGGTAGCCTCGGCGAAAGGCATCCGCACCTGGAAGCGCGCTAGGTCGCCCGGCTGGTATTGCGGATGCTCGGGCAGCAGGTCGATGCGATCTTCGTCATGGCCCTCGAACCACAAACGCTCCACGCCGGGGATAAAGACTTCGGTGTACGCTTCGCTCGAATTGCCGGCGTCATCGCGCACGGAGGCTTGCACCTCGACCGAACCTGTGATCGAGGTTTTCGCGTCGCACAAGAGCAATCCGCGGCGGTCGGTCCTGCCGGAGCACAGGCCGCCTGCGCGACGGGTCTCAATCGTGTTGTCGTAGGCGTAAAATCCGCCAACCAGGCGTTTGCGGTACGAGAACGTCTTGCGGGTGAAGATGTCGACGTTGACCGGAGCACCGGCGACCGGTTTGCCGCCCTCGGCGACGACCGCGACGCGAAAACGCACGTGGCCGGGAGAGGAGACCCAGTCGTCCGCGCGGATTCCAACCAGCCATTTCGCGGGCCAGACTGTGACCGAGTTGGAAACGGTCTGCGTCTCGCCGTTGGGGTCGCGGTATTCCAACTCCGCCCGCACGTCGACGGGCGTAGGCGAGTGCGCAATGTCTGTTATCGCGCTGCGCACGCCGCCGGCGGCGTCGAGCGTCAGGTCTTTGCGCTGATGCACTCCGGGAGGTATGAAAATTGGAAAGCCCGAGTACCACTGTTCACTGGCGACCGTTCCTTCCTTGACCTCACCGTTGGCGAAAGTGAAATCCTCGAAGTCTGGGAAAGAAACAAACGCGCCGGGTTGAACCTGACTGCGCAGCGTGACCGCCATTCCGCTCGCCGCGCCACCGGAGAGATACTCCGCGCTGAGATCGACCGGGATGCTGGTGACTCCGACCTGAACTTGCGCCGGCATCCGAATCGCCGCCTTCATCAGCGGCAGGCGAAATTCTTCGACCCGGAAGTCCGCCGTCTGGAGTTCGTTGGGATACGTCTGTGCGACGCCTTTGATCGCCATCGTGACCGAGTACTCGCCGAGGCGCGCTCCCTTGGGAATCGGCCAGGTGGTCTCGGCCGTGCCTGCCGCGTTCCATTTGAGCGGAAAGTCATAGTGCTCGTCGCCACCGGTAGCGCGGATCGTCACCACCGCGGGACGCCGGGCGGCCGGAACCATCGCGAAGCCTCCGACGGTCTTGGCACGCAGGAAGTGTTTCATGTGGACTGTCTCGCCCGCCCTGAACATTGGCCGGTCGAGCACGGTGTGCGCCGGAAAGATTTGTCGGGTTCCACTCCTGCGGCAGATGAAAGCGCCACGACTCGATTCCATAGCGCCAGCTCGAATGGACGAAGCTGAAGTCATCGCCGCGGCGCGCCGTCACCAGCAGCCCTGAGCCGAGCTCGCGCAGCGCTTCGGTCTGGGTGGTGTAGAAGTCGTACTTGGTTGCCGCGACGTCTTCGCATTTCGGAGGATTACTCACTGCGTCTATTTTGGGCGCCAGCGCGAGCCCCTGACGGTCGGTGGTGCCGGCCCAAAGCCGACTGCCGTGGCAATCGGCGATCGCCACTGCCGCGCCGGCAACCGGGCGCGCGTTCTCGAGCGTGGTCACCCAGACCAGCGAATTGGCGGCCCCTTGCTTGAAATGAACCGAGAGGTTAGTGACCAGCGCGGCCGTCGGAACGTACATCGGCGCGTTCTTGCCCAACAGTATGCTGCCCAGGCGCGCGCTCTTGAGTTCCACGATGTAGAGTCCCGGTTTGCCGAGCGGGATGCCGAGTACCTCAAACGCCTTGGCGCCGTTGGGTCTTGGCAGTGTAAAGGATTTCGGCGCGGGGTCCGTCGCTTGACCCGCGAAGACCGAAGTTTGGCGCGGCGCGCTCGCGACTTTTCTCAGCCATGAGAGCACAGCCGGCGAGTCGGGAGCGGAAAGTCCGAATACTCGCGCGTCGATTCGGCTCAGGAAGTCGCTCACCGGAGCGCCGGTGGGCGAGGGCATCCCGCTCGTCTTGAGCCTCGCGCCGCGAAGCAGCGGCTCGAGATTGCGCACGGTGACCGGCAGCACCGGATCTGCCTCCTCGATAATTCCGAAGCGCGCGGAGAATTTCGCCAGTGGCGGAAACGTGTCCGTCTTCACCGCCAGCGGAAAGCGTGCGGCGTTGGCGAGTGGGCGTCCAGTGTCGTCGGTCAAGCCGGCGGGAATTTCGATCGTGTATTGCGCGGATTCGTTGAAGGGACCGGCGAAGGTTACGCTGCGGATATCGGACAGGTCGGAACTGTCAGGGAGTTGCGCAGCCCGTCGCGTTCCGTCGGGGCCGACGATTGCGATACGTTTGACATTCTCCGCCGATATCGGAGCCGAAAACGAAAGCGTCATCGGGGTTACCGGGATGCACGCGGCCTGCGGATTCTCGCGCTCGCATCGGAACTGCGCTTCGAATGCCGGGCGCACCTTGAAATTGATCTCCTGATCTTGTGCGGTCGCAATTCCGCTTGTGGTCGCGATCCCCTTGCCCCAAATGAGCTTCACGTCCGCGTTGTCGGGAAACGCCTGACGGGCTTGCAGGATGATTGCCGGACGATGGTTGATGAAATCGTCGAAGCGTTTGAGCAAGAGGTCGCGGTCAGCGCCGCTTACGATGTTCGCGCCGACGCGCTGAGGCATCCCCTGGACCGCGAACTCGGCGTGATCCAGCACCGTTTGCTCGACCGGTTCTGCGTCGAGCACGAGGATAAAGGCCTGATGCTCGTCGATATCCCCGCTTCCCATCCACGGCCTGGTCTCGATCACGGCCGGACCGCCGGTGTCAAAGACGAATGGCGAATGACTTGCGACGGCGACGCCCTTGAGCGTCTTCAGCGCCGGGGACGAGCGTGAAGGTGCATCGCACGCCCGCCGGCAGGTCGCGGTCGAAATCGTAGGACCACTGCCGGCTGTCAATCCAACGCTCCGTTCCGTGCCATCGCTCCGCCTCATGCTTGGAGCAATCGATCTGAAAGGGCGAAACGCGTGATGCGCGGGTCGCCCAGCGGCACCATCGGCTGAGAGAAGCGGGCCACCGCCTGGCGCACGTTCTTTATCGTGCCATGGGGCGAGAGGGAGACGGTCGGTGGGGCGGAAGCATCCCGGGCCGCGTCCGCGGCGCCGACGATGCATATCACCAGGACGACAACGATCTGGAGAACAACAACGAGCTGGACGGATAAAACAAATGGCCGTCGACTGGCAGCCGCAGGCTGACCGGCTCTGGCCGATAGCTTGACCGTAATCCCCCTCCCAACCGCGGCTCGCAGCGTATAGCTTTAAGAAGAAGATAAAGTCGAGCCGGCCGCCTCGACCGGAAATGATAGCGGCGCTGCCGAGCCGGAAACAATCTTCTCAGCCCACTGTCTGCGGGTGTGGCCATGAAACTGCGAGAGGAGCCCGTCGTACGACCTGATAAAGTCGCTTTTGCACAACTCGCAAGCTTGCAATACTGTTGGCGTTTGATGCCGATCGTTGAGGTGCCATGATGGCTGAGGTCGAAGGCGCGAGCGCGCCCGCTACAAACGGCGCCACCCGCGTCGAATACGAGCTGCAACTCTACTATTGGGTGAAGCTTATCCGCGGCTTCGAAGATCGCGTCTCGCGGCTTCACCGGCAGAACAAGATCCTCGGCGGCGTCTACTCGGGCGCCGGTCAGGAGGCGATCGTCACCGGCGTCTGCGCGCCGCTGCAGGAGGGCGACCTGGTGGCGCCGCTCCATCGCGACCTTGGAGTTTTCCTGATGCGTGGCGTCGATCCCGGACGCCTGATGGCGCAATTGATGGGCAAGGAGACCGGGCTTTCGCGCGGCAAGGATTCGTTTTTGCACGGTGGCGACCTGGAACATGCGGTTTTCGGATCGACTTCGATGCTGGGTTCATCGCTGCCGGTCGCGGTCGGCGCGGCCCTCAAGTACCACATCAAAAAAGAAAAGCATGTCGCGGTGGCGTTCTTCGGCGAGGGTGCGGCCTCGCGCGGCGACGTGCACGAGGCGATGAACTTTGCCGGGGTGCACAAGCTGCCGGTAGTTTTTGTCTGCGAGAACAACCGCTACGCCTACTCGACACCGCTGGAGAAGCAGATGGCGATCGAGGATGTGGCTTCGCGCGCTGCCGCCTACGGCTTCAAGGGCCATGTCGTCTCAGGCAACGACCTGCTCGCCGTAGTCGAGCTGAGCGAGCGGGTGATGAGCCGCACGCGCGAGGGTGGCGGTCCCGCGCTGATCGAGTGCAAGACCTACCGCTACCGCGGCCACAGCGAGCACGATCCGGCGCTCTATCGCGACAAGGAAGAGCTGGTGGAGTGGGAGAGCCGCGACCCGATTCCGCGCTACGAGTACTTCCTGGAGAAGAAAGGCCACGACCTCAAGCGCATCCGCGAAGAGGTAGACGAGCGAGTCCGCGCGGTGGTCCAGGCTGCGGTGGATTTCGCCGAGCAGAGCCCGATGCCCAAGCCCGAGGAAGCGCTTGAAGACCTCTACGCGCCCTCCGGCTCACCTGCCAACACCGCGGGCGCCACCGTAGGCGGTGGCGGAAACCATCGCGGGTCGTAAAGTCCGTAGCAAAACACCGATTCCCCGAAACTCAACCGCTGGAGCATGATGGAAGTCACCTATCTGAAAGCGATCAACCAGGCGTTGCACGAAGAGATGCGGCGCGACGATAACGTCTTCGTGATGGGCGAGGACGTGGGCGAGCTGGGCGGCGCGTTTAAAGTTACCGAGGGGCTGCTCGACGCCTTCGGCGAGGATCGCGTGATCGACACTCCGATTTCGGAGGCGCTGATCGTCGGCGCGGGGATCGGCGCGGCGATCCTCGGAATGCGCCCGGTCCTGGAGATGCAGTTCGGTGACTTCATCTCCTGCGCCTTCGATCAGATTGTCAATACGGCGGCGACCCTGCGATATCGTCACGGCGGAAAGGCCTCGTGCCCGCTGGTGCTGCGCGCGCCCTCGGGCGCGGGCGTGCATGGCGCGCTTTTCCATTCGCAAAACCCCGAGGCGTGGTTCACCCGCGTCCCCGGACTGAAGGTGGTCGCGCCGGCGACGCCGTACGACGCCAAAGGTCTGCTGAAAAGCGCGGTGCGCGATGACAACCCGGTCATTTACTTCGAGCACAAGCGCCTGTATCGCAGCGTCAAGGAAGACCTGCCCGAGGGCGATTTCACGGTGCCGATCGGGCCGGCCGAGTTGCGGCTGGAAGGGCGCGACCTTTCGCTCATCACCTACGGCGGCACGATGCATCAGGCGCTCGACGCGGCGCGAATCGTCGAGAAGGAAGATGGTCTCAAGGTCGAGGTGCTCGATCTACGCACGCTGTTGCCGCTGGATCGCGAGGCGATCCTTGCGACCGCGCGCAAGACCGGCAAGGTGCTGATCGCGCATGAGGACCGGCTGACCGGAGGTATCGGCGGCGAGGTCGCTGCGATTATCGCCGAGCACGCCTTCGATTATCTCGACGGGCCGATAAAGCGCGTCGCCGCGCTCGATACGCACGTCGCGTTCAGTCCGCCGCTCGAGGAGCACATCCTTCCCAACACCAACAAGATCGTCGAGGCGATCCGCGAGCTCGCGGCGTACTAGGGGCAGAGGGGCCGGCATGTCGATCGAAGTAACGATGCCGCAGATGGGCGAGAGCGTGGTCGAGGGAACTGTGACCAAGTGGCTGGTCAGCGAGGGCGACCGCGTCCAGGAGGATCAGCCGCTGTGCGAGATTTCGACCGACAAGGTCGATACGGAAATTCCCTCGCCGGGTGCGGGCGTGATCGCGAAACTGATCGCGGGCGAGGGTGAGACATTGCCGATAGGCGCGCCGCTGGCGCTGATCGAAGAGGCGGGAGCGGGAGTGCGGGCGCAGCCGAAGGCTGCGCCCGCACCCCCGCCTGCGCCCGGCAAGGCGGCTGCTGCGAGCGCGCCGTCCCCGGCGCGTTCGCAGCAGCCGCCGCCGACCCTGCGCGCCGTGCGGAGTGAGCCGCGCCCGCAATCGGCGGCCCCGGCTAACTCTGCCGCACAGCCTTCAGCGGGCGCTGCGCATGCGGCGCCCGCCAACGGCAATGGCGGGGCGGGAGCGGCGATGGCGGCGGCCGAGCCGGCCGCCGTCGTGGCCGCTGCGCCGCGTCCCGCGCGTGCGCCCGGCGCCGACGGCGAAGCCGCCGACGCAGGGGCGCATCGGCGCTACTCGCCGGTCGTCATACGTATGGCCGAGGAACACGGAATCGACCTGAGCCGCGTGCCCGGCACCGGCATGGGTGGGCGCGTCAGCAAGCGCGACGTGCTCGCCTATCTCGACGCACTGCAAGCGGGTCAGGTGCAACCGCCTGCCACATCGGGCGGTGCGGCTGGCGATGCGAAGGCACAGGATGGGGCTCAGGCTGCGCCAGCGGCGGCGGCCGCTCAGCCTTCGGCGCAGGCGGCAGCGCGGCCGAGCACGGCGCCGGTTGGATTGCCTGGCGGAGCGGGCTATCGACCGCCAGTTTATGAGCCTCGCGAGGGCGACGTGGTCGAGCCGTTCACGCGGCGGCGCAAGCTCATCGCCGAGCACATGGTCTACTCCAAGACCCACTCGCCGCATGTGGGCACGCTTGCCGAGGTCGATTTGACGCGCGTGATGCGATTGCGCAACCAGCACAAGGACGCCTTCGCCGCGCGGGAGGGCTTCCAGCTGACTCTGCTGCCACTGGCGGCGGCGGCCACCGTGCGCGCGCTCAAGGAATTTCCGCGGATGAATGCCTCGGTGGTGGGTGACTCGCTGATCATTCGGCACCAGATAAACCTCGGGATCGCGATGGACACCGAAGAGGGGCTGCTGGTGCCAGTGATCAAGGCGGCTGAGGGGCTGTCGGTGGTGGGACTGGCGCGTGAGATCGAGCGGCTGCGGCGCAAGATCGCCGAGAAGAAAATCACCGCCGACGATCTTGCGGGCGGGAGTTTCACGCTGACCAATCCGGGACGCGAAGGAAATCTGTTCGGCTTCGCGATCATCAATCAGCCCCAGGTCGGGATTCTGCGGATGGGCGAGATGAAGAAGCGGCCGATGGTGATCGAGGGCGACGGCGAGGACGCAATCGCGATCCGTACGATGATGTATCTGGCGCTCTCGTACGACCATCGCGTGATCGACGGCGTGCTCGGCAATCGCTTTCTATATCGCGCGGCGCGCATTCTCGAGGAAGCCGACTTCGAGCTGTAATCTTCGATGCGCGACGGGAGCGCAATCGCATCGCTCCCCTCTGACGGTATTCTTCTGCACGTTACTTTCGCTGCCGGCGCCCGCATCATTTGCGGATCTCGACAGGCATAGGCGTCAGCGGGGGCGGATGGGGCCGCGCGCCGCGCGGCCCCATCCGCCCCCGCCGGGCGTCTCGATTCGCACCCGCTCGCCCGCCAGCAGGCGCTCGTTCGCCTTGCCCGGCAATTTTATTCGCCGCCCGTCGCGCACCAGGTAGTTCGCGCCGGGCTTGCCGGCGCCGCCGCCGGCGAGCCCCCAAGGTTCGGTGACGCGCCGATCGGTCAGCAGGCTCAGCGTCGCCGGCACCAGGCATTCGAGTTCGCGAACCAGTCCGTCGCCACCCGCGGCTGCGCCGCGGCCGCCGGAGCCGCGACGAATGCGATACTCGGTGATGCGCATCGGGTAGTACGCCTCGAGCGCCTCGATCGGCGTGTTGAGCGTGTTGGTCATGTGCGTATGTAGGCCGGCGGCGCCCGGATGGCCGGGGGCCGCGCCAGCGCCGCCGGCGATCGTTTCGTAGTACGAGAAATGCCGTGCGCGAATCGAGTCGTAGCCGCCGAGCGTCATGTTCGACATCGAGCCGGAGCTTGCCGCGGGGATGCGATCGGGCGCGGCGGCGGCCAGCGCCCGTAGCAGCACGTCCACGATCCGCTGCGACGTTTCGACGTTGCCGCCCGCCACCGCGGCCGGCGAGAGCGCGTTGACGATCGAGCCGGGCGGCGCGATCACGCGAATCGGCCGCATCAACCCTTCATTGGCCGGCACCGCTTCCGCCGCCAGGCATTTCATCACATAAAACGTTGCCGACAGCGTGATCGCGTAGTTGGCATTGACCGAGCCGCGCACCTGCGGTGCGGAGCCGGTGAAGTCGACGATCGCGCGTCCGCCGCCAATACGAATCGCGACGCGAATTTCGATCGGCCCGGTGCCGACGCCGTCGTCGTCGAGGTAGTCGACCGCGCGGTACAGACCGGGCCGCAGACCGCGAAGCGTCGCGCGCATCAGGCGGTCCGCATAATCCTTGAGCGCCGTCATTGCCGCGGCTACCTGTGCCCGCCCGCTTAACGCGACCAAACCGCGCAGCCGCTCCGCGCCGACGTTGAGTGCCGCGATTTGCGCGCGCAGGTCGCCCTCGCGTTCCTCGCGCACTCGCGTGTTGGCGAAGAACAGTTCCAGCACGTCGCGCGCGGGTTTGCCCGCACGCATGATATGGACCGGCGGCAGGCGAAAGCCTTCCTGGTAAATCTCCGTCGAAAGCGCCATTGAGCCGGGCGCCATCCCGCCGATATCGGCGTGATGGGCGCGGTTGGCGGCAAACGCGAACGGACGGCGCTCATCACCAAGAAAAATTGGCGCGACCAACGTGAGGTCCGGCAGATGCGTTCCGCCGGCGAACGGATCGTTGACGGCGGCAACGTCGCCCGGGCCAAGCTCCAGCCTCTCGATCGCGGCGCGCACCGACAGCGGCGTGGACCCGAGATGGACCGGAATATGCGCCGCCTGCGCCACCAGTTCGCCGCCCCCATCGAACAGCGCGCATGAGAAGTCGTGCCGTTCCTTGATGTTGGGCGAGAAGCCGGTCTGGCCCAGCACGACGCCCATCTCCTCTGCGATCGCGGCGAGTCGATTGTTCATCACCGCGAGCGTCACCGGGTCGAGCTTCATTGCGGGCCTCCTCACGAGCTTCTTGGCGAGCTTCTTGTCGACGCGCTTCACCTTAGTCATACCTCCAGGTGCAGGTTGCCGAAGCCGTCGGCGCGCAGCGTGAACTCGGGTGCGACGTAGGCGGTGGCGCTGAGTTCGATCACGATCGCCGGTCCACGAATCCTGGCGCCCGCGCCGATCGCGTCGCGCGTGTAAACCGGCACCGCACGCGTGCGGCCGCCGGTGAGGACCTGGACGCGACGCGCGGGTGCCGCCCGCCCGTGCGTGCGCGCAAGGCGCTCGGGCGCGGCGACGGTGCCGGGCGCGGTCGCGCGCAGCCGCAAATTTACGACTTCGATCGCGGCTTCGGGTGCGGCGTAACCGAAGGTGCGGCGATGTGCGGCGTGGAAGTCGGCGGCGAAGCGCGAAGTGAGCCCCACCTCGATTTCGTAGGACTGGCCGCGGTAGCGCACGTCAGCGAAAAGCTCGCTTCGGATTTGCGCGGGGCGCGCGCCTTCGGCCGCGAGTTCACGCCGAGCGCGCGTGACCATTGGCGCCGCGCGCGCCGCGAGGCGGCGGTAATCGGACGAGGTCTCGCGAACGGTAAGCGAGTATTCGCGTCCGAGCGGCGCCTGCAGCGCTCCCCATGCGCAGAGCAGTCCCGGGTTGCGCGGTAGCACGATATGCCGGATACCAAGGTCTAGCGCGAGTTCGCAGGCGTGCATCGGTCCCGCGCCACCGAACGCCATCAGCGCAAAGTCGCGCGGATCGAAGCCGCGCTCTACGGAGATCACGCGCACCGCGCGTTCCATGTTGGCGTTGACGACACGTATTACGCCTCTCGCCGCGCCAGTCGCGCTCGTGTGCATAGCACGGCCGAGCGCGGCGATCGCCTTTGCGGCGCGCGCCGGGTAAAGGCGCATCGCGCCTCCCAGGAAATTCTCGGCCACTAACCGCCCAGCGACCAGGTTGGCGTCGGTGACGGTCGGTGCCTCGCCGCGTCCATAACAGGCCGGCCCAGGATCGGCGCCAGCGCTTTGTGGACCGACCTTGAGCGAGCCGCCGGCGTCAACCGCCGCGATCGATCCGCCGCCCGCGCCGACTGTGTGGATGTCGATTACAGGGGTGCGGACGGCGTAGCCACCCGGATAACTGAGCGTGCGGATTGCGGCGCGGCCGTCGAACAGGGAGACGTCCGTGGACGTGCCGCCCATATCGAAAGTGATGAAGCGCTCGACGCCAGTTGCGCGCACCAGCGCGGCCGCGCCGATCACGCCGGCGGCGGGGCCGGAAAGGATCGTGCGGACCGGCTCGTCGCGCGCGAGCCTCGCGCCGATCGCGCTGCCGTTGGATTGCATCACGCGCAGACGCGCGGCGTGCAGATCGCGCTCCAGCCGCCCGAGATGGGAGGACATCCGAGGCGCCACGTACGCATTGACCACCGTGGTCGAGAGCCGCTCGAACTCGCGGTACTCGGCGAGGATGCGATGCGAGATCGATAGCGGCAGGCCAACGGGCGTGAGCGCGCGCGCGAGCCGCCGCTCGCTCGCGCCATTGGCATAGGAATGGAGCAGGCAGACGGCGATCGAATCGGCTCGGCTGCGGCGCGGCGGCGCCCCGCACGCGGTTCAGTTCGGCGGCAGTGAGGGGTAGTGCCACCTTGCCGTCGAAGTGCGTTCGCTCGGCGACGCCGAGGCGCATCGCACGCGCCACCAGCGGTTGCGGGCGTTCCGGCGCGAGCGAATATAGCTCGCTGCGGTTCTGGCGGCCGATTTCGATAACGTCCTCGAAACCGGCGTTGGTTAGCAGCAGGACGCGGGCGCCTTTACGCTCGAGCAGCGCGTTGGTCGCGACGGTTGAGCTGTAGGTGACCAAATCGGGACGCGAATCCCGGCCCTGCGTCGCTCCTTCAAGCAGCGCTTTAAGTCCGGTGATAACGGCACGCGCGGGATCGTCGGGCGTCGAGAGTACCTTATGCACCCGCAGCCGCCCATTCGCGATTGCGACCAGGTCGGTGAACGTGCCTCCGGTGTCGATTCCGATGACGACGGTCGTGGCCATCAGGGTTTGAGTAAAACCTTGAAGTTTGGCGCGTGCCCCGCGGCGGCGAAGGCTGCCAATGCATCGTCGAGCGGGAACACCATCGAAATCAATGGACGTGGATCGACTCGGCCCGACTCGAGCGCGACGATCGCTGGCGCGAACCGGCCGCATCGCGAGCCCACGATCGTGATTTCGTTGACCACGGCCTGGGCCAGGTTGAGCGATGCGCCCGTGGCGGCCGTACTCTTGAGGATCACCGTGCCCCGCGGGCGCACCAACTCGAGCGCCCGGTTGAGCCCGGCACTGTATCCGGTGCAATCGATAACTACGTCGAAGCCAGGGTCGAGTAGATCTTCAAGTTGTACTTCAATTCCGATGGCGGCCAGATGATCGAGCTTGTCGCGATGATGTCCGGCGAGCACGGGTGCGTAGCCTTCGGCGCGGAGCACAATTGCGGCGAGTGCGCCGAGCCGTCCGTCGCCGAGCACCGCAATCCTGTGATCGCGGCGCAAACTGGTCTGCTCGAAAATCTCGTAAATCGCTGCCAGCGGCTCGATAAAGACGCCGAGCTCGTCGGATATCGAGTCGGGAAGCGGAAGCAGGTTTTCGTCTGGCAGCCGCAGGAATTCGGCGAACGCGCCGTCCCGGCCCAATATCCCAAGCACTGTGCGGTTGGGGCAATGGCGTCCCAGGCCCTCCTCGCATCGGAGACATCGTCCGCATGCCGCGTTGATCTCGCCAACCACGCGCCGTCCGGCGAGCGCGGCAGTTCCGGTCTCGACGACTTCGCCAACGAACTCATGGCCGGGCACGCCCCGGTACGACATGTAGCCGCGCGCCAACTCGAGATCGGTGCCGCAGATCCCGGCGAGCCGCACGCGCACGATACTTTCACCCGGCGTGGGCCCTGGGTCGGGATAGTCGTTGCGAACGATCGGTTGAGGATCGAGTAGCAGCGCGCGCATCGGGCGATTGAAACAAAAAAACCGCCGGTTGCGCTACTGACCGAGTCTGCTATTTAGCCTGAAGTTTATTTTCGACGGAAATTTCGTTGAGGCCCGGTCGGTTTGAGCAGCGCGTCAACGAACCACAGAGCCACCACGGTCAGCAGAACCGCGAGCCATAAGACGAACGAGGCGCGCGGAAAGGGAGGTTTGGTTTCTTCGTCCAAAATATGCGACTACTTTCGGTTGCAGCGATCGCAGCTTAGGATAAGCATCACACGTACCAGCTAACAAATGAGCTAAATGGCGGGGTTTTTGTCGAGATGCACGACCATGCGTTGCGTAAGCGCAACTTCACCCCAAGAAAAGGCAAAACTCCCTCGACTCGAAAAGTCAACGCTATAATTCTACGGAGCCGGGATTGGATGCGAAATTATGCGGAATTGTGGCGAGATCCGCCGAATCAGTCTGAAGCTTTGCTTTTGCTGCTCTTTTCAGATGACGATGATCCCTTGACCGACGGGCCGGTCTTGTCCGAGGATCCAGTCTTGTCGGAAGAGCCCGACGAAGCGGTCGCGCTCGAGGAACCGTTAGTGCCATTTCCCGCCGATTCGCCGCTCGGCTTATCGCTTGAATTGTCGCCGGGTTTATCCCCCGCCGCGTCGTTCGATTTGCTGCCTGAGCGGGCGTAATCGGTGGCGTACCATCCGGTTCCCTTGAGCACGAACGAGGTGTTCGAAATCATCCGCTCGACCTTGCTCTTGCACGTCGGACAGCGCTTGAGCGACGGCTCGGTGATTCGCTGCATGGTCTCGAACGTTCCGCACTTCGGGCAATGATACTCGTAGATGGGCATTTGAGTTCAGGGACGGGAGAGGGAATTTATTCCCGCTGATGACCTTTAGTTTTAGGTAATCACGCCTCGCAATCTTGTCAATTAGCCTTACCTGGCGACAATTGGCCGGCAATTCGCATCCGCTTCTTTCTTCTTCTATCTTCCCAGAATCATCCCAGCGAAGCCACTCGCAGCCCAGTTTTGCGCCGTGGCGGCAGATTCGCGGCCATTGAATAGCGCCTACGAGCCGTAAACCGGCGCCGCAGGCGTTACAGCCCGAATCACCGCCGTAATCAACACCTGCTGCACAAACTCGGCCGCGATGATGACGACGATGGGCGAGAGGTCGAGTCCGCCAAAGTACACGGGCAGATGCTCGCGAACCCAATTGAAAACCGGCTCTGTCATCGCATAAAGCGTGCGCACGATGGGGTTATACGGGTCGGGATGGACCCAGGTGAGCAGCGTCGCGATAATAACGATGATGATATAGATGTGCAGGAGTCCGGACAGCGTGGTCGCTGCAAATACAATCGTGTTTACCAGGATATCGGGCATGGTCGATGACTCTCCGCGACGCCTTAGCTGACGCGTCCAAGCTCGCGCGAGCGCTCGGCCGCTGCCTGTATGGCACGCGCCACGATATCAGAAAAGCCGTCCGCGCCTAATTGTTTCAGCGCTGCTTCGGTGGTCCCGCCGGGCGACGCAACGATTCGAATCAACTCGGCGGCCGCCATCGGCGAGCGACGCATGTTCTCCTCCGCGCCGCGAATCGTCTGGAGCGCCATCCGGAGCGCCAGGTCGGGGGGCAGCCCCTGCGATACGGCCGCATCGGCCAGCGACTTGGCGAACAGATAGACGTAGGCCGGACCACTGCCCGAAAGCGCCGTCACCGCGTCGAGGAGCGCTTCGTCCTTCAGCGCCACCGCGTCGCCGACGGCGCGGAAGATTTTTAGCGCGAAAGCCTCGTCCGCCCGGTTCGCGTGGCGTCCGCACACCAGGGCCGCCATGCCCTGACCAACCATCGCAGGAGCGTTCGGCATCACGCGGATAACCCGCGCACGTCCTCCCAGCGCGCTCTCCAGGCGGTCCAGCGTGACCCCGGCCGCAATCGATACGAAGAGCCTGGAAACGAGCCTGCTCTTGCCCGGCGCGCCGCCGCTATCGCCTCCGGCGGGGGCAAGCTCGGTGAGGACGGCATCGATAGTTTGCGGTTTCACCGCGAAGAGCACGGCCCGTGAGGCGGTCAGGACCTCGAGATTGTCGGTAGTGACCTCAATGTTCAACGTGCGCTTGAACTTGCGCCGCCGCGCCGCGTCCACATCGGAAGCGATAAGTTCGGACGGCTTGAAGACTTTATTTTCGACCAGGCCGCGCGCGAGCGCCTCGGCCATGTTGCCCGCGCCGATAAAGCCCAGTTTTTTCATCCCGCACGCTCGCCAAAGATCGCGCGACCCACGCGCACGATCGTTGCGCCTTCTTCTATCGCCACCTCGAAATCGTCGGTCATTCCCATGGAAAGCTCGCTTAGCGCAAGCCCGGTCGCCGCCGCAAGCCGATCACGCATCGTGCGCAGCGCGGCGAAGTGGCTCCGTGAGCGCTCCGGGTCGGGCGCCGGCGGCGGAATCGTCATCAGGCCGAGGATTTCCACGGTCGCCCGCGCGTCTTCAATCAGCCGTTCGACTTCCGAGGCCGCGACGCCGCTCTTGGACTTTTCGAGCGCTGAGTTCACTTCGACGAGCACCGACACGCGCGGAACGGGACACGCGCGGCCCAACGCGGAGGCCAGGCGGGCGGAGTCGAGACTATGGATGAGCGCGAATCGATTTGCGGCGTCGCGCGCCTTGTTGGTCTGCAGGTGGCCGATCAGGTGCCATTGCAGCTCCTTCAAATCGGCCAGCGCGTCCTGCTTGGCCGCCGCCTCCTGCACGTAATTTTCCCCGAACTCCCGCGCTCCGGCGGCGTAGGCGGCGCGAATCGCCTCGGGCGATTGCGTCTTGCTCGCAAGGACGAGCCTGACCGTAGCCGGGGCGCGCGCGCCGCGCCGGGCCGCGCGCGCGATCCGTTCGTGCACAGCGCTAAGGCGCGCGGCGATTTCGTCCTGCGTCAGCATCGCTTTCCGTCAGCGTCCCCCCTGGCGCGACGCGATGCCATTGCGCCGCAGCGCCGCGAGCACCTCGCCGACCGGCAGTCCCATCACGTTGTCGCGCTCGCCCTCGACCTCCACGACTAAGCCCGCACCCTCGGCCTGGATACCATAGGCGCCCGCCTTGTCCATCGGCTCGCCGGTACGGACGTAGGCATCGATTTCGTCGTCGCCAAGTTCGCGGAAACGGACTCGGCTTGCGATCGCGCGGCTTTCGACGACGCGTCCGTCGCGCGCCAGCGCAAAAGCGGTCACCACGGTGTGAAAGCGGCCGGAGAGCGTGCGTAGCATGCGATGCGCGTCGGGGGAGTCGCGCGGCTTGCCGAGAATTTCGCCGCCGCATTCGACCACCGTGTCTGCGCCCAGCACCAGCGCTTTGCCGGCGCGCCGCGACACAGCGAGCGCCTTCTCCTCGGCCATACGCACGGCGAATTCGGCCGCCGCCTCATCTGCACGGCGTTCCTCCTCGACGCCGCTCTCGTCCAGATTCGAAAACGACCCCGGCTGCGGCAAGCAAGGCTTTGCGCCGCGGCGAGGTCGAGGCGAGAATTAGTTTGGACGCGGCCATCGCTAAGAGTCCGTCGGAAAGAGGTTGCAGAATGGAATCACGCGGCGCAAGCGCGGCCCTGCGCGCACGTCTTATTGGTCGAGCTACGACCGTATGCCTAGACCGGCGCTATCATTAGACTGGCGCTATCAACTAAGACGGCCGAATCGCGCGAGGTCGAAAATCCGATGAGCGACCTGGTTCACAAATTCGTCGAGACCAATGGCATCAGGATGCATGTCGTCGAGGCAGGCAAGGGTTTCCCGGTGGTGTTCTGCCACGGCTTCCCCGAGCTCTGGTATTCGTGGCGACATCAGCTCCCCGCACTTGCCGGCGCCGGCTTTCATGCGATCGCGCCCGACCAGCGCGGCTATGGCGAAACCGATTGTCCTCATCCAGTCGAGGCTTACCAGGTGCGCGAGCTGGTCAACGATATCGTCGGGATGCTCGACGCGTTGGAGATCGAAAAGTGCGTGATCGTCGGCCATGACTGGGGTGGTTTCGTCAGTTGGCAAACCGCGATGCGCGCGCCGGAGCGAGTTGCTCGCGTGGTCAATCTAAATACGCCGTTCATGCCGCGATGGCTTCCTTCGACTCCGGGCAGCCCCGAACATCCGAAGGTGATATGGATTACGAGTCCGCAGCCCGCGCCGCTTAAGCCGACCGAGATGGCGCGGCAGGCCGCCGCCGGAAATTTCCACTACGTGCTGCACTTCCAGCAACCCGGCGTGGCGGAGGCCGAGCTCGAACGCGACGTGCGGCGCACGCTACGCGGACTCTATCGCGACCCCAGACCGCTGCCGCCGCTCGCGGAGCGCCCGCCGCCGGGCGTCTGGGGTCCCGGGGGAGTCGGTCTGCTCGATCTCCTTCCCGACGGGCCGCTCGGCAAATACATGACCGAGGCCGACCTGGACGTCTACGCAAAGGCATTCGAGAAAACCGGGTTTCGTGGCGGACTCAACTGGTATCGCAATATCGACCGTAACTGGGAGGAGTCGGCCAACCTGGCCGACCACGTCGCGCAGCCGGCGCTGATGATCACTGCCGAACTCGACTTCGTCCTGTGGCCCGAGCAGACGCTGGGGATGGAGCGATGGGTGCCGAATCTAAAGCGCGTGAACATCAAAGGTTCAGGTCATTGGACCCAGCAGGAAAAACCCGCGGAGGTGAACGCCGCGCTGCTGGAATTCCTGTCCGACCTTCGCTAAGGCGAGCGCCTCGCTGGGGGGCGCCGCTGGCTTGTTTCGCATCGCCGATAACCGGTTGAATCGGCATGGGCGGTACGTTACTCTACGCTTATGTTTGTGAAGCCAAGAAGCGGGTTGATGGGTTTGATGGTGGGGGTAGGGTTGGCCGCGGGATGGACCGCACTTCTGGCAACTCCGGCAAGGGCGCTCGGCCCAATTGCTGGGTCAGCCGCTCCATCGATTCGCGGCGAAGCACGATCCATCCTGGCCCAGTTCGCGGTTCTGACGGTCGTTCCGATCGACCCGCAGCAGTCCTTCGTCGAGGGCTACGAGGCTTACCGCGCGCATGATCTAATGAAGACCATCGAGCGGATGACGCTCGCGGCCGACAAATACCCGGCGCTCGCGGACTACGCGTTGTTCTTTCTCGGATCGGCCCAGCGCGACAGCGGCGACAATCAAAACGCGGCCACGACTTTTCAGCGGCTGAGCTACAGCTATCCACAGAGCGTCTTTGCCGATGAGGCGTTCCTCCAGTACGCCGATCTCGAATTCAAGCTTGGACGGCTCGGTGACGCGCGAGCGGCGGCCGCGGCCCTGACCGCACGCAGACCCGCTCCCGATATAGACCAGCAGGCGCGGCTTATCGAAGCGCGCGCCGCCGTCGGACTTGGGGACGCACGGGGCGCTTTCAACCAACTGCAAGCGCTGCGCGAGTACTATCCGCAGGGCACTGCCGACCGCGACGCGCGCACGCTGGCGTACTCGATCGCAGCAGCCCATCCCGACCTGATTGACACGCACTCACTCGAGTACCATCGCAGCGAGGCCGCGTTGCTCTTGCGCGAGGGCCAATCGACGATCGCGCTCAGCCAAATCGACGAAGCCCTTGCGTTGGAGCCTCCGGCGAGCGTGCATGCGGAGATGCTGTGGCTTAGAGCGCGCGCACTGCGGTCCAATTCCGACCGCGAGATGGCGGCGCTCGATGCATATCTGAAGTACACGCCGCACGGCGAGATGGCCGCGGACGCGCTCTATCGGATGGGGCATCTGCAATGGCGCACCGGCGATACGAAAGCAGCGCGTGTAACGTTCGCCAGGCTGATCGCGGGATTTTCCGCCAGTGGACTTGCGCCGGCCGCGACGTTCGATATCGGGCGCACGTACGAGGACGACGCGCAATGGGACTCCGCGCGCGCTGAGTATCTGCGCCTGCTTCGAAGCTATCCGCATAGCGAAGAAGCCGCAGATAGCCGTTTCCGTGCGCCGTTTGCACTTTACATGACAGGGCATTTCGACGCGGCGGCGCGCGAATTCGCCTCGATGAAGCCCATCGCCACCTCCTCCGCAGAACGCGACGCGCTTTCGTATTGGCGTGCGCGTTCGATGGAGCGCTCTGGGCAAAGCATCGCTGCCACGGCGATTTATCAGGACCTGGCGCAAAGCACCGCAAGCAACTACTACCCCGAACTGGCGGCGCGCCGGGTCGGGGCTCCGCCGGCGCAACTGGCAGCGGCCGACGTCCCTCAACTCGACGCCGCAGTTCCCACCGTTGCTCCCGGGAGCCTCGCCGCGTTTCATCTGAGTCGCGTAACCACTTTGAAGACGCTCGGGCTGACCTATCTTGAACCGCCGGAGTTGCGCGCGCTTGCCGCCGAGAATTCCACCGACCCACGCATGCGCGACTTCGTGCTCGCCGAACTGCAGCGCACGGGCGAGTGGTACGCAGCGATCGAGATCGCAGTGCGGCTGGAAAAGGACGGCCGCCTCGACTCATCGAGCACGGAGCGGCTGCGCTACCCGCGCGCCTACTGGGACATGATTGCGCAAGCCGCCAATGGCGACGCGCTCGATCCGTACCTGGTGCTCGCGCTGATGCGTCAGGAGAGCCTGTTCAATCCGCAGGCGCGATCGGTGAGTGACGCGCGCGGCCTGATGCAGTTGATGCCGGCTACTGCGGATCGGATAGGGCCGTCAGCAGGCGTCGAGCAGGCCTCGCTCAACCTCTACGATCCCTCGCAGAGCGTGCGCGTGGGCACCGCCTATCTCAAAAACCTGTTCGAGATGTTCGGTGGAGATCCTTTCAAGGCAGTCGCGGCCTATAATGCGGGCGAGCATGCGGTCCAGCAATGGAACGCCAAGTACCCCGGCGACGACGATCAATGGGTCGAGAATATCGGCTTTCGCGAGACTCGCGACTACGTCAAGCGCGTGATTGGCGGCCTGCGGGAATACCGGATGCTGTATCTCTCGCACACCGCCTCCAGCGGCCCGACCCAGCCGCAGGGCCCGTCATAGGGCGGTTGTCAGCAGAGACATCATCAGAGCCGTCTTCAGAGCTGTCTCGCGGCTGGCAAACTGTTGGACCGTTCATCGGCCCATTCGTAGGCATCGATGTCGGCGAGAATTTTCTCGATCTCGCAATAGTTGACACGCCTCCAACAACGCTGGTCACTAAACGGGTTGCGCTCGAAGGACTGAAGGGGTCCCCGTGCGCCACTCTCGCTCAACGAATCGGCGAAGCAGCGCCGGAACTCGACGCGCGCGCTACGGCGCTGATCGACTCGCCGCGATGGCCGCGCGATCTCGATTGGTCGCGCGGTACACACCGGCGGGATCCGGCGCCGCGCGGGCGGGGGATCGATGCCGTACTTCGGAAAAGCTTTCGCGCGCTGATGACCGCGTCCGACGGCAAAACTCGCGTGCCGGGGCTCTCGATGTTTCCGACGCCGCCATATGACTACTTCGCGCGATGCGCGCGGGATCCACGATGCAAGGCGCATTTGAGCGCGATCGCGGCGGAACTGTTCGGTGACCGTTTGAATGAAGATGGTGGCGCGTACGATTCGCTGCCGAACAGCGGCGGCACCTTCACCCGCTTCATGCTGGCGGGGTTTGCGATCTATCGCGCGCTGGAGCTTCTCGGCGTGCCGGCCTTCGAGTCCTATCCAGATTTGCAATTGCGCGTCTCGTCTCCATCGACTCCGCTGCCGCCAAAGAAACGCCATGCCGATGCACTCGCGATGCGCCGGAGTATCGTCGCGAAGCTCGCCGCCGGGCTTGGGCTTCGCCACAGGCCCGAGCTGAAAAATCTGGACCAGGCAGACGCCGCGGTGCTGGCGCTCGCCGCCGCCTCTTCAGCACGCAGCGCGACCTTGTGGGTGGTGAGCAATCCGTGCGAGGGAAGTTTTATGCTCGCCCTCGACGCTAGGCAGGCGCAGCGCCTCAGCTCCTCGTGATGGCTCGGCGGTCGGCGTGCTGAGCAATTCCCGCTACAGCCGGTGTTTTATGTCGAGAAGAACAGAAAATCGCTCCGCGTAGATCCTTCGACTCCGGCAGCCTTCCTCAGGATGACAAGGGAGAGGCGGTCTCGGACTCGCGGCAAAGTTGCTTTGACGGGGCCGCGCGCGGCAAGCTGCAGAGATGCCGTTGCAGCGCGAGTTCAAGGCGATCTTTTTCGATCTCGACGGGACTCTGGTCGATATCCACGGCCCGCTCTATAGCGCCGTGCGCAGCGCGCTCGACGACCTTGGACAGGTTCCGCCCCTGACCCGCGAGACCTACCATCAGGCGCTCGAGCGCGACGACCCTTATCTCGGCTTACCCGAGGAAAAGCGCGCCGAGTACACCAAGCTCGCGTTCGCCTATTTTCTCGCCGAGATCGACCGCACTGAGCGGCTCGAAATCCTGCCCCACGTGCTGGAGACGCTGGCCGAGCTCAAGCGGCGTGGTTACGCGACAGCAGTGATCACCAGCCGCCCCGGCGACTCGCAGCGGCTGGTCGAGAAGCTCGCTATGGTCGGGCTCGCGTCGTACTTCGACCAGGTGATCACGCAAACCGGCACCGCGATGCGAATCCTCGACAAGACGCAGAGCCTCAAGGAGGCCGCGATGCGCGCCGCGATCCTGCCGCAGGCCTGCATGTATGTCGGTGACGAGCCGCGCGACGTGATGGCCGCGATGAACGCGGGCTACGGCGCGTCGGTGGCGGTCGCTACCGGGCCGGCCAGCTATGGCTTGCTCAGCCAGCATCCGCAGTACCGCGCCGATTTCGTCATCCACTCGATGGACGAGCTGATCGGCTTGTTGGATCGGCTCAAGAGCGGGAATTGAGAGAATTTCGCGGCCTGGCCCACGAAAGCATTTCATCCCGGATTTCCATTTTCTCAGTGAACTTACAATTGATAAAATGCGATGAAAGCCCTGATGGCGGCGGGTTTGGATGCGCGTGGGGTGGTGCGGTGGAGGGCAGCCGGTGGGTGAGACTCAAAATCGTCCCTTTCAGCTCTCGTTCAACAGTGCTCATGCGGGTCGACTTCCAGGGCGCGCGAGTGACCTCCGACGTTGGTTTGATTCTGGTGCGTGAGCTGGATGAACGTCTGGGCTTGAGCGCGCTCATGGAACGGCACCTGATCGATTCGCGCCGCGGCAAGAACGTGCAGTTGCCGTTATCCGATCTGCTGCGGCAGTCGATCTATAGCCGGTTGGCCGGGTATGAGGATGTCAACGACGCCGCGCGCCTCTCTCACGATCCGACTTTTCGGCTCATTGGCTCGCGGAAGATCTGGGAGCGGGGCGCGGCCTTGACCTCGCGCTTGCAGTCATTCGAGACCGAGGTGCTGACGCAAGAAGAAAACCTCGCCGGGTTGGCCGCGCTCAACCGGGAGTTAGTCGCAAGGGCCGAAGCTATCGATTCGCCTCGGCGCATCGTGCTGGATATGGATAGTACTGAAGTCGCAGTCTATGGAAAGCAAGAGCAGAGCGCCTACAACGGACACTTCGAGTCTACCTGTTACCATCCGCTGCTGCTGTTCAATCGTGAAGGCGACTGCCTAGCGGCCAAGCTACGGCCTGGCAACGTTCACAGTGCCGAGGGCTGGGAGGAATTGCTGCTGCCCGAGATTGAACGCCAACAGCGGCTGGGCAAGGAGGTAGTCTTCCGAGCCGATGCGGCCTTTGCCAAGCCGGAGCTGTACGAGGCGCTGGAAGAGCGGGACGTGAAGTACGCGATCCGCCTTCCAGCGAACGACAATCTGCAGCGGAACATTACGGAGTTGTTGACGCGTCCAGTGGGACGGCCGAGCCACAAGCCGGTGGTTCGGTTCAAGAGTTTTCTCTATCAGGCGGCAAGTTGGACGATGGTCCGGCGGGTGGTGGCGAAGGTGGAGTTCTATTGCGGAGGAATTGTTCCCCCGCGTGGGCTTCCTCGTGACCAGCCTGGCGGCCTCAAGCCGGGCGGTAGTGCGCTTCTACACAAGCGTGGCACGGCAGAACAGTGGATTAAAGAGGGCAAGCAAGCGGTCGCGATGACGCGGCTTTCCTGTCACCGGTTTCGCGCCAACGAGGTGCGGCTGTGGCTCAGCCTGATCGCCTATAACCTGGGGAATTTGTGGCGACGGCTGGCGCTGCCCGCGCCGATCGGGAAGTGGTCGCTGACCAGCTTGCAGCAGCGGCTGGTGAAGAGCGGCGGACGGCTCATCCAACATGCGCGCTACTACTGGTTGCTGTTGGCCGAGGGGCACCTAACGCGGCGGTTGTTTGCCGGCATGCTGCGGAAGATCGTGGCGCTGCCGTCGCCGGCGGGATAAGGCAAGCGCAAAGCGGAGCAGATTTCAATGACAACGCTGGAGCGCAGGGGGAAGTGTGGGCAGAATCGATTGGGAAAACAGCATTTTCGGCCGTTGGGCGCCCGCCAGACGCGAAGCCGCCTCCTTCCGGCGCCGCTGGAAACCCGTGGACCAAAACCAGCTAAAATCTTGCCGACGAACGCCGTTCAATCTATAGAACGAGTTGGAATCGGAGAGTCAAAACGGAAATCCCAGTTAAATTAATTAGTGGTTCCTCATGACTATCACCCGCAAACCCATTGATGCCGACGTGGCGGGCAAACGCGCCCGCGCCGCCACCGATCCGAATGGGCCCACAGGCCGGCTTGCCACCTGGCTCGCCAACACCACGCTTGACGACATACCCGCGTCCGTGCGCGAGCGCGCAAAGCACCTGCTGCTCGACGGCGTCGCCTGCGCCCTCGTCGGTGCCCAGCTACCCGTCTCCCGCAAGGGAGTGGAAGGCGTCACCAACCTCGACGATGCCGGGAAAGCCCTGCTCATCGGTTGGGGCGGCCGAGCGACCAGCGCCCCGTCGGCCGCGATGCTCAACTCCAGTTTCATTCAGGGGTTCGAACTCGACGACTACCATCCGCTCGCCCCTCTGCACAGCAACTGCCTGGTCATCCCCGCTATGCTCGCGGCTACCCCGCAGGTGGGTCGGGTCTCCGGGGCTCGGTTCCTGCAGGGCGCGATCCTCGGCTACGAGACGGGGCCGCGGGTTGGACAAGCGCTCGGAGGCCTCGAAATGATCTCCCGAGGCTGGCACTCGGGCGTGGTCTTCGGCACCCTGTCTGCCGCCGCGTCCGCAGGAATCCTGTACGGATTGGACGCCGCCGGATTCGAGGACGCACTTGGGATGGCGGCCACCCAATCGTGTGGTCTGATGTCGGCGCAGTTCGAGTCGATGGTCAAGCGCATGCAGCACGGTTTCGCCTCGCGTAACGGCCTGACCGCCGCAGCGCTCGCTGCGTCCGGCTACGTCGGCATCAAACGCGTCTTCGAGCGGGAGTACGGCGGCTGGTTGTCTGTGTTCGGCGAGGGCCACCACCCTGACTCAGCCCAGATATACGCCGGCCTCGGCACCTTATGGGAAACCGACCGGATCGCCGTGAAGGCGTATGCCGCCATGGGCCTGTTGCACGCTGCTATCGACGCCGCACTGCAACTGCGCTCCGAGGACAAGGTGCAGGCCAATCAAATCGAACGGATCGACATCGACATGCCGGAAGCCGCCTACGGACACGGCGGATGGAAGGCGGTGCGCCCGCTGCAACCGATCGGTGCCCAGATGAACGTCGCCTACGCCGTCGCGGTGGCGCTGCTCGACGGGGAAGTGCTGATCGATCAGTTCTCCGAGCAGCGGATCAACAGCGACGACGTGTGGAACCTCATCGATCGCACGGAAACACGCCACGAAGAGGCCTACGACCAGCTCCCGGTGGACGACAAGCTGACCACACGCGTGCGTCTGACACTCAAGGACGGCAGCACCCGCGCCAAGGTCGTCGCTCATCCGCGCGGCACCGGCAAGCGCATGCTCACCGACGCCGACATCGTCGAAAAGTACCGCAGCCTAACTCGTTCCGTGATCACCATAGACCGCCAGACCGCCATCGAGAAGGCCGTCCTCAACCTCGACGCCCTCGAGGACATCTCCGAACTCATGGCGCTCCTGGTCGCAACAGTAGTATCCGCCCTGTAACACCTTTTGACTTAGCCAGAATCGCACACCTTTCGCATTGAAGAAGTCGTGGCAGCGAATTGCCTTTGAGAAGGCAATTCGTTCTTGCCTAACACCGCAGAGCGCTGTTGATGCCCATATTTGGGGCTCTCGCTCTGCGGCACTCTCGAAGATGTCAGCCCTGTTCAGAATTTGAAGTAGCTCGGCCGGTCGATATCGGCAATCAGCCTTCAAAGGAAGGGGAGGCGAGGGGGGCTCGCGGCGAACTCAGCGCGCAGTGCTTCGAGGCTCTTCAGATCGTCGACGGTTCGAAAGAAGCCGCGATGCACGTAACCATATATGGGCTGGCCCCGCGCCAGCAGCGGCGCGAACAGATCGCCCATCAGGCTAAACGGCGGCAAAATAGCCGGCATCAGCTCGAACACCGACGGCTCGCAAAGCAGAACGCCACAATACATGTAGGCGTCGAGCCCCGCTGCCGCCGACGCGTCCAGCGGCGGGCCATAGTCGTCGAATTCGAGCGGCGCACGACGCTTGAGCAGGCGCATCCGGCGCGCCCGCGAGTCCGCGCCGATTTCGATTCTGCTGTAGGCCTGAGGCGAGTCGCTCTCGCGCAGCACCAGCGTCGCGAGACCGCCGCATCTCCGATGAAATTCCGCGAGCGCATGAAGATCGAGGCCGATTATCGTGTCGCAGTTGAGGATCGCGAAGGTCTCATTGCCGAAGAACTCGCGTAGTCCGATCAGCGGGCCGCCGGTGCCCAGCAGCGCCGCCTCGGGCGCATAGGTTATACGGATTCCTATCGACCCGCCGCTTCCGAGTGCGTTCTGGACCGCGGCGGCCAGGTGATGGACATTGATGGCGACCTCGGTCACGCCGGCGCGCGCGAGCATCTTCAACGGATAATGAATCAGCGGACGCCCGCCGACCTCGACGATCGGTTTGGGCACGGTCGCCGTTAGGGGCATCAGCCGCTCGCCCTTACCCGCCGAGAGCACCAGCGCCTTCATCGATGCGTCATACCTGCGTTGCCTCTGTCTTGCCGCTTTTGCATTTCTCTCGCGCCACGCTCCCGGCGTTTAGCGCACGTCGAAGGCCGCGCGGAGCCGCGGAAAAGCGTTTCTCAAAGGAGATGTCGCGAGCACTCGGCGCGCCTGCGCTGCCGCATGCGGAACAAACTCTGCGTAACCCGGCTTGCCCTTGCGCTCGAGGGCGTTGAAGCGTCCGATCACCTTGAGCGCGTGTTGAAGCACGCACAAATAATAGCTCTCGACGAATTCGCCGGCATCCGGGCAGGCGGCGCCGCGGCGCGCGCGGCCCGCGACGTAGTAGTCGAGCAGCCGCCGCTCCGCTTCCGGGCTGATCACGCGGTCGGTGTCGCGCGTAGTGAGCAGCACGGCGAGATCCTGCGCCGCGGGCGCGAGCAGCGCGTCCTGAAAGTCGATTACTCGGATGCGCAGCCCCGTACGATCGTTTTGCACGAAAAGATTCTGCCCGTGGTAGTCGCGATGCGACAGCACGCGCGCAAGGCGGCCGAGCCGCGCCGCGAGGTCGTCGAGTTCTGGGACAAGCCCATCGAGATCGGTGCCGGCCGCGACGCTTGCCGATCCGGTAGCGAGAAAGTCCTCCATCTCCCATCGAAACAGCCGTTCATCGTATGCGATCGATGCGGCGATACATCCCTGATCGAGTCGCCGGGTCCCCTCAACGTGAATCAGCAGAAGTTCGTCCACCGCGCTCCGATAGAGTGATGCCGGTTTGGCAACGCCGTCCAACGCCGCCTGGAACAGCGAAGCCTCGCCAACGTCCTCGACCAGCAGCATCCGCCGCGGCGGGTCCGCGACATAAACCTCCGGCACCGCCGCGCCGATAGATTTAAGGAAACGCTGCATGTTCAGAAAGGGCGGCTCCGCAGGCGGAACGGGTAACAGGTTCAAGGCGCGCACGTAAGCAGGCAAGTCGTCGGGGCCGAGGTCGACGGCAATCGCGGATGCGGGCGGGGTGGCGCTGGACGCGCTCCGCCCTGCGGCGGCGCGTCCAGCGCCACCCGCCAGAAGCGGCGGTTCGACGCGTCGCCCTTGAGCATCGCGACGCTTGCGGCACGCGCGCCGGGCCATCGGCCAGCCAGCGCGCCGTCGAGCCATCGCGCGATCGCTACGTTGGTGTCCGCGGAAGCCACGACGCGATTTTAGCCGCTGGATGAGGCGGCGGCCATGCGTGCGGGCTTTGGCCCGCACGCATGGCCGCCGCCGTGCAGCGCCTCGCGGATGCCGCCGAGGGCCGCGCGAATAGCGCGGCCCTCGGCGCTGGCCGTTGCGCTATTCGCCCGACGGCGCCGCACCGCCGTCGAGGCTCATCAGCTCTTCGTATAGCCGCTCGATTTCGCCGCCGAGCCGCTCGTAGGTGGCGATGAGTTCCCTGGCGTCGGTGCGTTGCAGGTAAAAATTGGGGTCGTTCATCTGCTCGCCGAGCGCCGCGCGCTCGATTTCCTTGCTTGCGATATCGCCCTCGAGCGTCTGGCGCCGGCGAGCGCGCCGCTCGCGCTCGCGGCGCTGCTTTGTCCCATTGTCGTGCGCGGCGGCTCCGTCCGCGCCGGCTTTGCCGGCGTCCGGGCGACGCCGCGCGCTGAGCGCCGCCGCTTGCGCCGTTGCCGGCAGCGGACGCTCCATTGCCGGTACGTCCGCCGTTGGCCGTGCGAGTGCCGGGCTCCGCCCCGCTCGTGGCGCGGAGCCCGGCGCTGCGCGCGGCGCCCGCCGACGTCGCCGTCGACACCGTGGCCGCGGCCCGGGCCGCGGCGCCATTGGCCACGATCGCGGCGGACTCGGCCGCCGCTTTTTTCGCCAGGTAGTAATCGTAGTTGCCGAGATAGCGCGTCGCGTGGCCCTGGCCGACCTCGATGACCTCGGTCGCAAGTTCGTTCAGCAGGTAACGATCGTGGCTGACAATCACGACGGTGCCTGGGAAGCGGCGCAACGCTTCTAGCAGTATGTCCTTGGCAATGATGTCGAGGTTGTTGGTCGGCTCGTCGAGCAGCAGGCAATTGTTGCGATGCGCCAGCACTTTGGCCAGCGCGAGGCGCGCGCGCTCCCCGCCCGAGAGCACGCCAGCAGATTTCAGCGCGTCGTCGCCCGAAAAGAGCATCGCGCCCAACAGCCCGCGAACTTCGCCAGTCGTCATCCCTTCCGCTGCGTCGCTCAGTTCCTGAAGCGCGGTTTTGCCGTAGTCGAGGGACTCGGCAAGGTTCTGAGCGAAGTAGCCGATCTCGACGCCCGCGCCCACAATCCGCTGACCCGCGGTCATCGGTTCGATCTCCGCCAGCAGCTTCATCATGGTGGACTTGCCCGCGCCGTTGGGGCCGACCAGCGCGATTCGTGCGCCGCGCTCGATTGTGAGATCGACGCCGCCGTAAACGGTAATGTCGCCGTAGCGCTTAACCGCGCCGCGCAGCTCGAAGACCCGGCGCGCGCCACGCTCGCACTGGGGGAAATGGATCGCCGGTGATTTCTCGCTGCCGGCCGGCGGCTCGAGCCGCTCGATTTTATCGAGCTGTTTTATCCGGCTCTGGACCAGCTTGGCCTTGCTCGCCTGGTAGCGGAAGCGGCTGATAAACGCTTCCATGTGCTCGATCTCCGCGCGCTGGTTTTCGTAAGCCGCTTGCTCCAGTTGGCGGCGTTGCTCGCGCTCGACCAGGTAGGCCGAGTAGCCGCCCCGGTATTCGACTAATCGTCCGCGCGAGACTTCGACCGTGCGATCGGTCACGCGGTCGAGAAAGTAGCGATCATGCGAGACCAGGATGATTCCGCCTGGATAGTTCGACAGGTAATCCTCGAGCCAATTGCGCGCTTCCAGATCGAGATGATTGGTCGGCTCGTCGAGCATCAGGAACTCCGGGCGCCGCACCAGCAGTTTGGCCAGCGCGATACGCATCCGGATGCCCCCCGAAAATTCGGCTACGTCGCGCGCGAGATCGGTCTCGCTGAAACCTAGCCCGAACAGCACCGCCTTGGCGCGGCTGTCGGCCTCGTAGAAGCCGTGACGCTCCAGTTCGCTCAGCACGTCCCCGAACTCGGCCATCGCGGCTTCGTGTTCGGGGCCGCTATGATGCTTCGCCAGGATCTCTTCGAGCTCGACTCTGCGGCGGTCGAACTCGAGCATCTCGCTCAACGCCGAGAGCGTTTCCTCCAGCACCGGTCGCCCGCCCATCTCGGGCGCGTCCTGGGGTAGATAGCCAACCGACGAGCGTTGCGGACGCGCGATGCGGCCCGCGTCGGGCGGGATGACCTCGGCGATCATGCGCAGCAGGGTCGTCTTGCCCGCGCCGTTAAGGCCGACCAGACCGACGCGCGCGTCGTCCGCCATCGCCCAGCTCACGCCCTCGAAGATCGTACGTCCGCCGTAGAACTTTGAAACTTTATCTAACGCCAGCATCCGGGCAATTTCGGCAAATCCTAAAGATTGGGCAATCGAGGAAGAGGGCGTTAAAGTGTGCGGCGCGTTTTCCTCGGGTCTTCCCTAAATAGACGTCGTCGCTTCCGCTCGCGCCGCAGGCCCACCTAATCCGACCATCTTAGCGGCATTCGCGGGCGCGCAAAAGCCAGAGGACGCGGACAGCACGTGGTCGGCCGAGCGTGCGCGCCGTATTCATCTTGGCGCTGGGGTATGGACGGAGCGTGAGGCATTCCGTTTAATGGTGGAGTCGGATTGGGCTTTGGCGCCCGGCCGCGACAAGGGAGGGGACGATATGCCCGCAATCCGGGACGGCGACCACATCCTGGTAATCGATCGCAAGCTTTTCCACGACGATAACACGCGCTTCTTCGTCGGCGTGGTCGAGGAGTACGACGATCGCGTGATACGCCTGCGCGGCTTTCCGTTTCACCTTAGCCCGTACGAAGTTACCGGCGTGGAGCGTCATGGCGAGCAACGAGTACGAGTGCTCTCGATGTCGGGCGATATACTGCTCTACATGCTTCCGCGGGAAACCGATCTCGACAAGATGCAGCTTCGCCGCTCGCCCAAGTCGCTTCAGATAACCGACGGCGGCGCGGTAACGCTCGATCTCAGCGAATGGCTGATGCGCGCGTAGGGTTGGCGGCTGCGGCTATCGCCGCGGCGATTGCCGCGTTGCTGCCGATCGCGCTTCGACCAGCGCGCGCGTTCGCCCAGGAGCAACAGAATCAGGGTTCCGGGTCGTCCATGCCGCAATCCATGTCAGTAACGTCAGGACCGATGTCTGGAGCGGGCGAGCACGGCATGAATCACGTTGACATTTCGCCGCCGCCTTCAATCACGATGACCGCGGTGCCTGGCTATGGCCCGGCGCCGCTTACGGTGGGATTCTTCGTCAACACAGTCGATCCCGAGGGCAAGGGTTTCATCTCGTACGTCTGGAATTTCGGTGACGGGCAGGTTTCGATGGATCCGCCGCTGACCTTTTTCCACACCTACAAGACCGCTGGCAGTTACATCGCGACCGTCAACGCGACTACCGAGGACGGTCGCACCGCTACTGGGTATGTCGGAATCACGGTCCGCCCCGGCATCCTCAACTAACGCAGACTTACGAAATATAGGCAATTGCCCCGGGCTCGGGGCTTTAGACGATCGGAATCAGCTTTAAGCCGAGTCGGAATGCAGCCTCGTTAAGCGCGTTGTCGAAGCAGGCGAAGGTGACCGGGGCCCGAACAGCCGCCTGCAACAGATCGACGGTCGCGAGGTGTACCGCGTCGTAGGCCCGCAAACGATGTTGCTCGGCCAACTCGGCGGCACGGCGCACTGTGGTTACGTCCAGAGGTAAACGGTTTAGCCGTGCCCAGTCGCGCTCGAACTCGCGTTTGTGACGCTGCAAAGCGGCGCCGCCAATTTTGTCGAGTCGGTGCTTCCTGGCCAGCGCGGAGCGGGTTTCGACGTATGCTATAAGGCTGGTGGCTATGTGCTCCGAGGTTGCGACGGCGCGGTGGACTGCTGTGCCGCCGGCCTCCTTGGCGTAGAGCTTCACCAGCGCCGATGTGTCGAGATAGAGGATCACCTGCGATCCTCAAGCACCAGGTCCGCCAGGGTTCGCTGACCTTTTTCGATCACGATTGGACGTTTAGACCCGTGCGGCTTGCCGCCCTCACCGGCCAGTAAACCGGGGATCAGGCGCAGGCGACGCTGAAGTTCCGCAGCCGACAGCTCGTCCGTCGACGGCTCGGATATCGCGAGCAGACGCGCGACTGGACGGCCGTGCGACGTAATGATGACGTCTTCGCCAGCGCTCGCCCGTTCCAGATATCGAGAGAGCCGCGCCTTAAAATCGCGTACTGAGCTTTTCATGAGACCACATTGTATTCTATGTGGTCACAGGCGTCGAGTCCCTGACTTCCGCGTAGCGCCTCAGTCGCCCGACTTGATGAGTTCGACCTTGCCGCTTTCCAGTTGGTAGCGGGCGCCGACGATTTTCAGGCTGCCGTCCGCAACGCGTTTTTTGAAACTCGGCGCGCGCTCGAGTATCTTCACCTGCTCGGTGACATTCAAATCGATCGCGCTCGATTCGATGTTGTCGCCGCTCTTTTTGTGCGCCTGCTCGACCGCCGGACAGATGTTGGCGAAAATTTCAGGCAGCTTTTTGTCGGCCGGTTTGCTCACGCACTCTGTGAGTGCACCTTTGACCGCGCCGCAGCTATCGTGACCGAGCACCATGATCAGGCTGGCGCCCAGGTGATCGACCCCGTAGTCGATACTCTCGAGGCCGGCGCGGGTGACCGTGTTGCCGGCCAAGCGCACCACGAAAAGACCGCCGAGGCCCTGGTCGAAGATGAGTTCGGGCGGTACCCGCGAATCCGAGCACGACAGGATCACCGCAAACGGCGCCTGGCCGCCGGCCAGTTCCGCGCGGCGCTTGGAGTGCAGCATGCGGATGGCCCGTCGCGTCGTTCTGAAAGCGCTGATTGCCCGCCATGAGCTGCGCCAGCGCCTTCTCAGGGGTCATCGTCGGAGCGCCCGCGTCAGCAGCGGCCGAAACCTCGAAGTGTTGCGCGATTCCGAAGACCCAAAACGCGGCGACAGTGATCGCAAATGTTAGTTGGATTGTGCGTATCGCGAGCATCCGAAGTTCCTCCCTTTTTCAGCGCGTGAAAGTTTATCATCATCGCCGACCAATCAAAGCGTTTACGGCGCGCGCATTGACAGCGCCGTATCGCTTGGCAACTAAGTAGATATGCGACGTCCGTGGATTTTCGCCGCGGCAGAATTGGCGATCGGTTCGGTGGTCCTGATGGCTCTCAGCGCGTCCGGATGCCTCTCGGACGCGATCAAGGAAAACCAGCGTCAACTCGATCAGCAAAAGACCGAGCTGGATCAGCTCAAGCAACAGGTCGCCGATCTCAAGGCCCAACAGCCCTCCTATCCGACCACCGCGCCACCACCGGGCACGTGCGACAAGGCTGTGATGCAGGTGGCGACCAGGCACGGCGGCGAGCGTTTTGCGGCGAGCGAATTCAACAAGGCGCTTGGCTATTACCAGGATGCCATCACCGCGTGCCCGACTAGCGCGCAGGCCCAGCTTAACGTAGCGCGCGCCTATGAGGCGCTGGGCGATCGCGACCAAGCATTGGACTACTATCGGCGCGCTATCCAATCTGCGCCGTCCGACGACGCCGCCGTTGCCCAGCAGGCGCGTCAGGCACTGGCGCGGCTGACTGCAAAATAGGAGGGATGTTCCTTTGAAAGACGTTTTCAGCGTTGAGGGCAGGGTCACAATCGTAACCGGCGGTGGCACGGGAATCGGCGCCGTAATAGCGCGCGAGTTTGCGCTGCGCGGCGCGCCGGTGTTGGTCGCTAGCCGCAACGCGGGGCACCTGGAGCCCGTGCGCGACGCCATCCGCAAGGCCGGCGGCAAATGCGAGATGGCAGTGTGCGACGTGCGCAACGCGGAGTCGTGCGACGCGCTGGTGGCTGAGGCGGTCAAGCACTTCGGCCGCCTCGACGTGATGATCAACAATCACGGCGCGAGCATCGCCGCCCCGAGCCTCAAGCTCTCGCCTAACGGATGGCGCGCGGTGGTTTCGATCAACCTCGACGGCGTGTTCTTTTGTTCCAAAGCCGCGGCCCGCCAGTTCGTCGAGCAAAAGGGCCCCGGATCGATCATCAATCTGTCCTCCACCGCCGGCGTTCACGGCTCGGCCACGATGCTGCCTTATGCGGCGTCCAAGGCCGGCGTGATCAAACTCACCGAGTCGCAGGCGGCCGAATGGGGTCATCTCGGCATCCGCGTCAACTGTATCGCGCCGGGCCCGGTCACTACCGAGGGCGCCGCCGAACGCATCTGGCCCAACGAGAAAGTGAAAGCGGCGATGCTGATGTCGCGCGCGCTGCAACGCTTCGGCACCTGCGAGGAAATCGCCTACCCATGCATCTTTCTCGCCTCCGACGCGGCGAGCTTCATCACGGGCGCCCTGCTTATCGCGGACGGCGGCAACCTGCGCTATGGCGACGCGTTGCAAGTGCTGCCCGATTAGAACTGCCCGCGAGTAAGTTAGGCTGGAGCGGGGTGGGGCCGGTGAGGCGGTGCAGTCGCGGCGCCGTGCTGCCCAAAAGCGTACAAGAAAGACTGCGCAGCGCGCTTTATCAGCTACATTCTCCGCGCGCGATAGCTCTGCAGTTGTCGGCGCGGCCTCAAGAAAAACCGGCGCCGTCTGAGAAGACGGCGCCGGCAATTCGTCGACGTCTTTTGCGCTGCGGCCTACTGCTTCCTGCAGCTGCCCACGAAGGGCGCCCCGAGGTCGCCGGTATCGAGGCTGGCAGGTGCGGTCAGGAAATCGTCTCCTGCCTCAAAGTCCAACGCATTGCCGCCGGCCTCGACGACAAAAGGGGTATGCTGGGCAATCCCCTTCCCGTTAAAGGTCGTCGCGCAGTTCGCATCGCCGTCGGCATCGCCGGTGGCGGTATTCCAGTTGAGGTTCATAGTTCCCAGGCCACCGGGGGCGACGCTATAGGTTCCGGTTGTGGCGATGTTGCATACTTCTCCTTGAAGATTAAGAACAATTGTCCCCTTTATGTTGCCCGCGCCGTCGAAGCCCAGGCGCATAATCTCGGAAAGACCTGAGAGGCTCCCGGTGCTATCGCTCGTCGTTGCTCGACCCAAGCAGCCGTAGCCGCCCGACAGCGACCCGGTGCTAAAGGCAGCACTGTTGCCAGGAAGGACCAAGCACGCGGATCCTGCTGCAAGACCCACATACGACCAAAAAAGGACCTTGTCGAGTGCTATTCGTGCGTTTTTCATCTTTAGACTCCCCTTTTAGATAAATTTATCGAAACCGTTCGTTTATAGACGATGAAAGTAACATCGTCAAGCTCTGAATAAGTTAGATCGATATCTTGATACAAAAGGACGGCAAGCGGATCCGCTTCGAACGGATGGCCCCGCCTCGAGTAAGGGTCGCCGCGTGGCGAGACGACTGCTATGTCCCAGCGCAATGCGGAGCCGCAGCATCCGTGACCGCGCCGAGTCTTGCGTAAAACCGTGACGAATTGGTACCACCAGGCGTACACACAGCAGTTGTCCAATCGATGTTCGGTTGAAAAAATGCTCGATTTTGTGGCTATAGTGCCCTCTGACTTAGGCCAGTCTGGTTTGCTTAGTCGCGCGCTATTGCCGGGCTATCGTTCCAAGAGGTCGCGAAGGTCGAGAAATTGGATTTCGGATTCAGCGAAGAGCAGGAGATGCTGCGCCGGAGCGCCCGTTCACTGCTCGAGCGCGAGTGTTCTTCCGCGCACGTGCGCCAGATGATGGAGGACGAGCGGGGGTATTCGCCCGAGTTGTGGCGCAAGATGGCCTCGCTCGGATGGCTCGGCCTGGTGCTGCCCGAAGAGCACGGCGGGTCCGGCCTCGACTACGTCGATTTGGTGGTGGTGGCCGAGGAGATGGGCCGCGTGCTGCTGCCGTCACCGTTCATCTGGACTCTGATGTTTGCCGACGCGATTGGCCGTGCCGGCTCTGCGGAGCAAAAGCAACGCTTCCTGCCGGCGATCGCGCGTGGCGAAATCATCGCCACGACTGCTCATCTGGAGGCGAACGGAAGCTGGCGGGAAGACGGCATCACGACGGCCGCGCGCAAGAGCGGCGCCGGCTTCGTCATCGACGGCGAGAAATTGTTCGTCAACGACGCGCACATCGCCGACTTCTTCCTGGTTGCGGCGCGTACCGGCAACAAGCGCGATGGGGGCGTGACGCTGTTCGCGATCGACGCCAAGCGTCCCGGGGTCGACGTGACGCCGCTCAAGACGACGGATCAAACGCGCAAGCTCGGCGCCGTGGCGCTACGCGGCGTGAAAGCCGCGGCCTCAGAAGTAGTGGGCGAACTCAACCAGGGATGGCCGGTGCTGGCCACCGCTATCGATCGCGCCAAGGTGGTGCTCGCGGCAGAGATGATTGGCGGTGCGCAAAAGGTGCTCGAGACCACGGTCGAGTACACCAAGGTGCGCGAGCAATTCGGCCGTCCGATCGGCAGCTTCCAGGCCGTGCAGCATAAGTGCGCGAACATGATGGTCGACGTCGAGGGGGCGAAGTCCGCCGTCTATTACGCCGCATGGGCGGTCAGCAATGATGCGCCCGACGCCCGCACCGCTGCCGCGGTCGCCAAGGCCGCGGCGTCCGACGCGTACCGGCGCGTGGCTGCCGACGGCATCCAGGTCCACGGCGGAATAGGGTTCACCTGGGAGCACGACATGCATCTTTACTTCAAACGTGCCAAGTCCTCGGAGTTCACTTTCGGCGACGCCAACTTCAACCGCGACATCGTGGCGGAATCGATCGGGATGTAGATGTACAATGATGTGGCGCGCTGCACGGGCGCCTGGGGAGTGTTCCAGCGATGGTGGACAAAAGTATAATCGGCAAAACCGGCAAACCGTTTACGATGCCAATCGAATGGAGCAAGGTGCGCGAGTTTGCCCGCGCGGTTCGCGATCCCAATCCGATCTATTTTGATCCTGAGCTGGCAAAAAAAGAGTGCGGCGGAATTCCCGTGCCGGTCACCTTTCTCCAGACCAGCGCCTTCTGGCAAACTGCCGAGTCGGCGCCTCCGCTCGATATGTTCGACATGCGGCGCATCCTGCACGGCGAGCAGGAGTTCGAGTTCTTCAAGCCGATCTTGGTCGGCGACACGTTGACCGGCGTCGCGCGCGTCGCCGACATCTATGAAAAAGAAGGCGGCCGCGGCGGCAAGATGACGTTCCTGGCGGTCGACACGACCTACACCAATCAGAAAAATGAGAAGGTCGCGCGCTCGCGCTTCGTGCTGGTCGAAACCGGCCAGGCTGTTGGAGGATGAACATGCAATCGAAACTGAAATTCGACGCGATAAAGGTCGGCGACGCGCTTCCCAGCATCACGATAGACAATGTCTCGCGTCCCGATTTCGTCCGCTACGCGGGCGCCTCGGGCGATTTCGTACCGCTGCACTACGATCAGACTTTCGCCGAGGCGGCCGGAATCCCGACCGTATTCGCACAAGGGATGTGGACCGCGGGATGCCTCTCGCGATGTCTGACGGATTTTGCCGGAGCCGGCCAGGTCCGCCACTTCAAGGTACGCTTCGCGCGCCAGGTGTGGCCGGGAGACACGCTGACCTGCCGCGGCACGGTGACCGCCAAGAACGAAGCCGACGGCGAAAAGCTGGTCGAAGGCGAACTCGAAGTGGTCAACCAGAAGGGCGAGGCCACGGTCAAAGGCGCGTTCCGCGTTGCCGCGGCCTGACCTGCGCGGGATGCGATGTCGCGCTCGAGGCGCGCCGAGCCTAAAATTGGAGTGCGATGCCTGAACCGCGCTACGTTGTCATTCACGGCCATTTTTATCAGCCGCCCCGCGAGAGCCCGTGGACTGGACTTATCAGTCCCGAGCTCGGCGCCGCGCCGTTCCCAAACTGGAACGAAAAGATCCTGAGCGAATGCTATATCGCCAACGGGCGCGCGCACATCATGGACGGGCGCGTCGCTCATATCCGCAACAACTACTCCGCGCTCAACTTCGATTTCGGGCCGACGCTGACCGGCTGGCTGGAGCGCCACGGCGCACACGCCTACCGGGCGATTCGCCAGGGCGACCAGCAGAGTGTGGCGGCGCACGGCGGGCATGGCAATGCGATCGCGCAGTCCTACAATCATTCGATTCTGCCGCTGCTGCGCCCGCGTGATCGCGCGCTGCAAATCGCCTGGGGAATCGAGGATTTCATCGCGCGCTTCAAACGCCGGCCCGAGGGCATGTGGCTTCCGGAATGCGCCGCCGACCATGACACGCTGCGGGACCTCGCTGCGGCCGGAATAAAATTCATCATCCTGGCGCCCGAGCAGGGCGCGTTTCGCGGCGAAGCGGCGGGACGCCGCGGCGCGGGTCCCTTCATCTGGCGCTCGGAGTCGCTGAGTCTCGCGGTCTTTCGTTTTGACCGCGACCTTTCGCGCGCGATCTCTTTCGACGATGGCCTGGCGGACGGCAGCCGGCTTGCGAATTCTATCGCTGAGGCCGTGGCGCAAGTCGAACCGGGCGGGGTCGTGATGATCGCGACCGACGGCGAGACCTTTGGCCATCACAAGCGCCACGGTGACGCCGAGTTGGCCCGCGCGGTCGATGCGCTGGAGAAGCGCGACGACTTGCGGCTCACCAACTGCGCCGAGTATCTGGCGCTACATCCGGAGGGGGCGGGCAGTTTCGAGATCGAGGTGCCGAGTTCGTGGAGTTGTCCGCATGGTGTTGAGCGATGGCGCGCGGCATGCGGATGTCGCCTGGATAAAGCGACGAATCAAGAATGGCGCGCGCCGCTGCGTGAGGCGATGGACTTCGTGAATAATCATGCCTCCGCGGTTTACGACCGTTTCGCGCCGCCCCTGGTTGAAGACGCCGCGGCCGCGCTGGCTGAGTCTATCCGCCTCGCGATTGATGCCAATCCTGCCCTGCACGAGGAATTTTTCGTGCGCCATCGGGTGACTTCCGCGAGTAATCGCGAGAGCCTGATGCGCCTGTTCGAGCTGGAGCGCGCGGCGCAGGCGGCGCTGACCAGTTGCGCGTGGTTTTTCGACGACTTCGGCGGACCCGAGGGGCGCATAGTGCTGCGATGGGCCGCGCGCGCGCTCGAGTTAGCCTCCGAGTTTTCGCTGAGCGTAGAGTCCGAGCTGCTCGAGCGGCTGCGCGACATCCGTTCCAACCGCCGCGAGATTGGCGATGCCGCGACGCTATATTTGAGCCTCAAGACGCGCGAAGCACGCGGGAGGGTATGATCGCATGGCAGACACCCACCACGACGACATCGAATCGATACTCCGCGAAGGCCGCAAGTTTGCTGCGACGCCCGAGTTCAGCCGCGCAGCTCATGTCAGAAGCATGGCCGAGTACGAGGCGCTCTACCGGCGTGCCGAACAGGACCCCGAAGCATTTTGGGCCGAGTGTGCGAAGGAGCTCAGCTGGTTCAAGCCGTTCGATAAGGTCATGGAGTGGAAGTTCCCCTTCGCCAAGTGGTTCCTCAATGGCAAGCTCAACGCCTCGTACAACTGCCTCGACCGTCATCTGACCACCGCCCGGCGCAACAAGGCGGCGCTCATCTGGGAGGGCGAGCCGGGCGACGCGCGCGTGCTCACTTACCAGATGCTGGCGAGCGAGGTTGCGTGCGCGGCCAACGCGCTGAAGAGCCTCGGGGTGAAGGAGGGCGATCGCGTCGCGATCTATATGCCGCTGGTGCCCGAGGCGGTGATCGCGATGCTCGCGTGCGCGCGCATCGGGGCGATTCATTCTGTGATTTTCGGCGGCTTCTCGGCCGAGGCGCTAGTCGATCGCATCAATGACGCCGAGGCCAGGGTGTGCATCACAGCGGATGCCGGATGGCGTCGCGGACAGCAGGTTCCCCTCAAGCCCAACGTGGACGAGGCGCTCGAGCGATGCCCCTCGGTAGTGCATTGCGTGGTGCTGCGGCGGACCGGCGCCAAAGTCGAGATGCGCAAGGGGCGCGACGTCTGGTGGGACGAGCTCGTCGCGCAGCAAAGCTCGGTGTGCGCGCCGGCCGAACTCGACGCTGAGCATCCGCTCTATACGCTCTACACCTCTGGCACCACCGGCAAGCCCAAGGGTGTCGTGCATGCGACCGGCGGCTATCTGGTGCACACGCTGATGACGATGAAGTGGGTATTCGACCTCAAGGAGGAGGATATCTACTGGTGTACCGCTGACATCGGATGGGTCACCGGGCATAGCTATACGGTGTACGGTCCTCTCAGCGCCGGCGCGACGGTGGTGATGTACGAGGGCGCGCCAAATTTTCCCGAGAACGATCGGTTCTGGCGAATCATCGAAAAATACCGCGTCAATATTCTGTACACCGCGCCGACCGCGATTCGCACCTTTATCAAGTGGGGCGACTCGTGGGTCAAGAAACACGACCTCTCCAGTCTCAGGCTGCTCGGCACGGTCGGCGAGCCGATCAATCCCGAGGCCTGGATGTGGTATCACAAGGTCATCGGCGGCGAGCGCTGTCCGATCGTCGATACCTGGTGGCAGACCGAAACCGGCGGCATCATGATCGCGCCGATGCCCGGGGCGGTTCCAAGCAAGCCTGGCTCGGCGACGCTGCCGATGCCGGGGGTGGCCGCCGAAGTCGTCACGCGCGAGGGCAAACCCGTCGCCGCAAATCAGGGCGGTCTGCTGATAATCCGCCGCCCGTGGCCCGGTATGCTGCGCACGATTTTCCGCGACCCCGAGCGCTACCGGCAGCAGTACTTCAGTCAAATCGAGGGTGCCTACTTCACCGGCGACGGCGCGCGGCGCGACCAGGACGGTTACTTCTGGATCATGGGGCGGGTCGACGACGTGATTAACGTCTCAGGTCATCGGCTGGGCACGATGGAGATCGAGAGCGCACTGGTGTCGCATCCGACGGTCGCCGAGGCGGCGGTGGTCGGGAGGCCGGACGAGATGAAGGGCCAGGCGGTGGTCGCGTTCGTGACGCTCGAGGGCGTGCGCCACGGCGACGCGAAGCTGCGCGATGAATTGCGCCAGCACGTGGTCAAGGAAATCGGGGCGCTGGCACGGCCCGACGATCTGCGTTTCACCGATGCACTGCCCAAGACGCGCAGCGGCAAGATCATGCGCCGGCTGTTGCGTCAGATCGCCGCGGGCGACGAGAAGCTCGGTGACACTACGACGCTGGAGGATCTCTCGGTGCTAGCGCGCCTGCGCGAAGACGAAGATTAGCGGCCGCGCGGATATCCGCAGCGTCCGCTCGGTCGTTACGTAGCGGTGAGACGAAGGACTAAGTCCGAAGGTTCTGACGATGGCGCGGTCCACGACCCGCGTCGGCAGCATCCGCGGGCGGCGTCCAAAATGCTTGTCGATCTAGCGAGGTGCGCCCATGGTTCGTCCCGCAGGTCAAGCGTTCGCTGAGGACCCTCCGGTACTGCACGCAGCTATAGAATTACGCCCGAAGATTCAAGCGGCGGGCGACGAGATGGAACGGATTCGCCGAATCCCCCCGGAAATCGTGGAAGCGATGAAGGGTGCGGGCGTCTTCGGGATGGTGTTGCCGCGATCGTGGGGCGCGCCCGAGCTTGACCCGTTAACGCAGTTACGGGTGATCGAGGCGCTCGCGATGGCGGAGGGGTCGGCGGGCTGGTGCGCGATGATTGGATGCGACAGCGGGTATATCACCGCGTTTCTCGACGAAGACGTCGCGCATGAGATGTATCCGGACATCTGGGTGGCGACGGCGGCAACGGCCACCGCGACCGGGCAGGCGACGCCCGCGAGCGGCGGTTATCGAGTGAGTGGGCGCTTTCCCTTCTCGAGCGGCTGTCAGCATAGCGAATGGGTGTGGGTCGGCTGCAATGTGGTTGAAAACGGGACGCAGCGCGTAAACGCGAAAGGCGTTCCGGAAACGCGGACCTGTTTCCTGAAACTTTCCGAGGTGGAGATCCTCGACACCTGGTACACGACGGGATTACGGGGGACCGGCAGTCACGATCTCGCGGTGCATGATGTACTTGTGCCCGCTGAGCGGACTTTCAGTTTCCAGGATCCCAAACTGGTCAAGCGGCCCGGACCGCTCTATGCGTTTCCGCTGATGTTCATCGCGAAGGGAGCGGCTCCCGCACTCGGCATCGCGCGCCATGCGATCGACGTGGTGATCGAGAACGCGAACCGCAAGCCGGCACGCCGGATGATCCTCGGTGAGGTCAGCGAACCGGCGAAGTTGTTGCGCGATGATGTTTTCGTTCAGGAGTCGGTCGCGCGCGCGGAGACATTGCTGGGATCGGCGCGTGCCTACTTATTCGACGTAATCGGCGACACGTGGGAAACATTGGTCGAAGAACGGAGACTCTCCAAAACACAGCAGGCGCGCTTCTTCACGGTCTACACTCACGTAGTAGGAACGTGCGTGGAAGCCGTGCAGCATGTTTACAAGGCGAGCGGGGGCACCGCGGTCTACCAGAGCGGCCCCTTGGATCGATGCCTGCGCGACGTCCTCACGATGAATCAGCACCTGATGGGATCGCTCAGGACGTACGAGATAGCAGGCCGTCTGCTGTTGGGACTCGAACCGCTGCGCTGGCTATTGTAGCGCTGGCTACGTTCCGCAGGAGGGCCTCGAGTTCCTTACGACGAAGGCGGGACTGCTGACGGTCTCGATAACGCGGGACCGGGTAGTTGGAACTCGACGGTCGCGTTTGCGTCTAGTGTCTGCCCTTATACTGGTTCACATGGACGCGATGACATCGAGTCGCAAGGGCCGCGCGGCTCGCGCCTTTTCTATGGGCGCGAGCCGCAGGATTCAGCCGCGATTCCCGTAGAGTTCCCGGTCAACCGGACTTCGCTGGAGGAAAGGGTTCCTGCCTATGGCAGGGTCAGATTTGTCACGCTGGTAAACGTGAACCAGCCGAAATTGCGCACCCCTGTCGCATCAAGGGACAACGCCGCCCCTCTTACTTTAGATGTGTAAGTTCCAGTAGCGCCGGAATATGCACCCGTCCCACCAGTGACAACCCCTGTTTCCGTTGCAACGAATGGGAAAGGGGGCGTTGGAAACGTGGAGAAATCTTCGCAGACCGTGCCTGAGGTTCCCTTGAAAAACAAAAGATCGCCTGTCGCTTTGCTGCGCGAAACCGTGAGATCTACGACAAGGGCGAACTCAGTTGCTGCGCCTGTAGTTCCACCGGGCACCGTGCAGGTCTTTCCGTCCGGCGCAAATTCATTGACCCCCTGTGAGGTGGTTTTACCGATAAAGTTGGCAACTCCCTCGTAGTTGAGATAGTTCGCCGGAGTGCTCAGATCGGGATGATCGAAATCGAAATTCGTGCTGACAAAGCTGCCCGAAAATCTGCCCCTTATTTCTTTAGTCTTCGAAGCGTGCTCGGGCGCGGCCCCCGCAACAGAACCGACGATGATCATCATCAAGCCGACACATATACCGATCGACTTTTTCAACATCATACCAACCTTTTGTTGCTGTGAACTTGAGTTCACCATACTCTCCGCCCCGGCTCGTCAAAGCGCTATTTTTCGTCCCATCACCCAAAGCGCAGCACGACAACTAGTGCGATGCTCCGCGAGACGCACCAATCGCCTGGATTGGCTCGTGAGTGGGCGTGGTGAATCCCACCTCAACTGGATCGGCGGGCACGCGGCGCAGTTCTCGGATGTCGGTCGCGCATTGATGTTCACCTTTGAGCGCCGGGGGCTGGCGCTTTCTCGCTCGCGCCCGCGCGCGGTTAAGGTGACGGACGGATGCCGAAAGTTTTGGCGACTATGCGATCGACGACGCGCTTCGGCAGCATCATCGGCAACGTCCAGTTCTGAAATCTTCCGGCAACCGGAGAGTAGCGCGCTTTGGGCCGCGCCGCTGTCAGGGCCTCGCACACGACCTCGCCCAAGCGCTCGGACGACCATCCCTTGCGCCCCTCGGTGATCATGTAGTCGCGAAAGCGCTTGAGGATTTCGAAGTAGGGGCTGTTGCTATACGCCGTGACGTCGATCTGTTCCGCCTTGTCCCAAATCGGTGTCGCGACCGAGCCCGGCGCCACTACAATTACGTCGATTCCGAAGAGCATCAGTTCCCGCCGCAGGCTTTCTGAGAGGCCTTCAAGTCCATGCTTGGAGGCCGCATACAGACCCACGAACGGAGCGGCGAAGCGCCCGCCGACCGACGAGATGTTCACGATGCGCCCCGGCGGGCCGGTGCGCGCGCGATCGGTACCGAGCAGCGGCGCGAAGGCCTTGATGACCACCATCGGCGCTATCAGGTTGACCTCTAGCTGGTGGCGGAATTCGTCGGCCGTGCTTTCCAGCAGCGGTCCCGCGACGGCGATACCCGCATTGTTGACGAGGCCCCAAAGCCGTTCGCGTCCCAGCGCCGCGCCGACCTCCGCCGCGCCACGCGCGACCGCGGCCTCATCGGTCACGTCGAAAATCAGGGGAGAGAATCCCTCGCCGAGTTCGGCCCGCAGCCGCTCGGCATCAGCCTGCTTGCGCACGCTGCCGAACACGCGGAAGCCCTTGGCGGTCATTACCTTGGCGATTCCCCAACCGATCCCGGTCGAGACCCCGGTGACTACCACGCTTTGCACGGAGTACCTCCTGCGCGCGCGAGTTGCGGCATCACTGTCGCACAGGCAAGGGTCAAACGCATCGGGCAGCCGGACGGGGCGGGCGAGTTGAATCTCAAAGCGACTGATTACACAAAGGAAGGATCAGACAAGGACGAAAAAGACAGAGCGAGGAATCACCGGCGAAAAAAAGCATCCGGCGCTTCCTCGCTCGACCCCCACCCCAGCCCTCCCCCAAAACAATCGGGGAGGGAGTTTGAGAGCGCCGCGTGCGCGAGGGAATTTGGGAGTGCCGCGCACGGCCAAAAATCAGCTTAGCGGACCCAGTGCCAGTGGCCACCGATCATCTGCCAATGCCATCCAGGACGATGCATTATCGGACGGTACGCATAGGCCGGACGATAGGCATAGCCGGGACGGTAGTTGTACGCCGGACGATGAAAGCTCCACCAGTGCGCGTCATGATAATAGTGGTCCTGGGCCATTGCCGGTCCAGCGAGTAGCGCCCCAGCCATCGCGACCGTTGCGAGAAGCGTTGCGATTTTCTTTCTCATAGCTCTATCTCCCTGCCATCCGGCGGAACGAAAGCGAAACGGTCGGGGATCTTTGCAACATCGGCAATGTCGGCCACTTTCCTTCGTTCTACGTCCGGGTCCCTGTTCCTCACCTGCCACCATTAAAGACGCAAGCGCCTGGTGGCGGTTACAGGGTCGCCAGCCGGGTACTGTCCACCGACCACCTTGCCAGTCATATTGCGCTGATGGTAAACTACTTTTCGTGTGGGCTTTCGCCCACTTTTTCGTTTGGCCGGTTCGCCCGATGGTCGCGGCGCTCGGGCGCAGAAACCTCCTCAGACAGAGTCGAACTGCGTGGGGCGCTGCGAAAGCGCGCTCTCTCGGGCTTGGTGGCGAGGGCGGCGTGAAGTCTTTGTGGGAGTCTTTTTTGGGAGTCTTGGGTGATTGACGCAGGCGCGACTGGGAATCACAGGCAGGGGCACAAGATGGTGGTGCAGCTCCATCCGGTGGCGATGCGCGTGGCCGAGTTGCTCGACCCGCACGTCGAGCGTCAGGGCTTCGAGCTAGTGTCCGTGGAGTATCACAAGGGCACCCGCAGCTCGCTCTTGCGCCTGCTGGTGGATCGGCCGGGCGGCGGTATCGCGCTCAGCGATCTGGAGCGGCTGAGCCCGGTGCTGGGCGACCTGCTCGACGTTTATGATCCGATCGACGGACGCTACACGCTGGAGGTCGCATCGCCCGGAGTCAACCGGCCGCTCACGCGGCTTGGCGATTTCGAGGCCTTCGTCGGCCAGCGGGTCAGGATCAAGACGCATCGCGCGATGGACGGGCAGAAGTCGTTCACTGGACTGCTCGCGTCGGTGAGCGCGGAGGGAGTTGAAATCGACGACGAACCCAGCCGGCGCCGCCTGAAAATCGGTTTCGGCGAGATGAAGGGAGCAAACCACGAATACGATTTTGACGGAGCCGGGCGCCGATGAGACCGCTCTGCGCCTTTGCGCGCGCGGCCTCGAACGCGCCGGTTCAGGATTGGCCGATAGATTATTTGGCGGCGCATGCAAGCCATCGCGCCCCATGGAGGCCCTATGTCCGGAGAGCTTAACCGCGTGATCGAGCAGGTTTCCAAGGAAAAGGGCATCGATAAGACGATCGTGATCAGCGCGGTCGAGGAGATGATGCATTCGGCGGCGCGGCGCACGTTCGGCAACGATCGCAATATCGAGTCACGCTACAACTCCGAACTGGGAGAGGTCGAACTGTTCGAGATCAAAACCGTGGTCGACCAGGTGGCCAACGCGCAGGCCGAGGCCACGGTCGACGAGGCGCGCGCCAAATACGATCCGGAGGCCGAGGTCGGCGATGAAATCCTGATCAAGCTCGACACCGCCACCATGGGCCGGATCGCGGCGCAGGCGGCCAAGCAGAACCTCATCCAGCACATCCGCGACGCCGAGCGCAAACAGATCTTCAACGAGTTCAAGGATCGCAAAAGCGAAGTCGTCTCGGGCATCGTGCAGCGCTTCGAGCGCAAAAACATGATCGTGAACCTGGGCCGTACCGAGGCCATCCTGCCCGAAAAAGAACAGATACCGCACGAGCGCTATCGCCAGGGCGACCGCATCCGCGCTCTGATTCTTGACGTCGATCTCTCGGAGAAGGGCCTCTCGATCGTGCTCTCGCGCACCGCCAACGAGTTCCTGTGCAAGCTCTTCGAGCAGGAGGTGCCGGAAATCTACGAAGGGATCGTCGAGATTCGTCAGTGCGCGCGCGAGCCCGGCGGCCGCGCCAAGGTCGCGGTCTACTCGAAGGATTCCGATGTCGATCCCGTCGGCGCTTGCGTAGGGATGAAGGGGACGCGGGTGCAGGCGGTGGTCCAGGAGCTGCGCGGCGAAAAAATCGACATCGTGCCGTGGACCGACGACCAGGCCGAGCTGGTGTGCCGCGCGCTCGCTCCAGCGAAGGTCTCCAAGGTGATCATCGACGAGGACGAGCATGCGATGGAGGTGGTGGTGCCCGACGACCAGCTTTCGCTGGCAATCGGCAAGCGCGGCCAGAACGTGCGCCTGGCGCATCGGCTCTCAGGATGGAAGATCGATCTCCGCAGCGACTCCGAGGCGGAAGAGGAGGCGCGCGCCGCGCGAGCCTCGCTTAACGCCATCCCGAGCATCGGCGACATCAACGCCGAACTGCTCTACCAGTGGGGCTTCCGCACTGCCGAGCAACTCGCCGAGACCTCCGAGGAAGCGTTCGAGGTCGACGGCATCTCGCCCGAACGCGCTCGCCAGTTGATTCTGGCCGCGCGCGAATGGGTCGCCAAAAAGCATACGAATGAAGAGGCGGCCGCAGTCGCCGCGGCTGAGGCCGCAGCCGAAAAGGCCGAAGCGGAAGCAAGCGCGGCGGCGGCCTCTGCCGATGAAGTGGCGGTGGACGCGACGGCGAATGGCGGCGTTGAGGATAGTGGCGCTGGCGGAGCGAGCAGCAACGAAGAAGAGGAAGATGCGGCGGCGAAATCATAGGCCCGAGCGCACTTGCCTCGGATGCATGACGCGCGACGCGCAAGCCGCGATGGTGCGGCTCGCCGCGGTGAACGGAGTGGTGTGCGCCGACGAGGATCGGCGTCTCGGTGGTCGCGGCGGCTATCTGCATTCCCGCCGCGAATGTCTGGAGCGTTTCGCGTGCGCCCGCACGCGCGAGTTCCGTTCGCTGCGAGTTGCGCTCGATCGCGGCGCGCGGGATTTCATTACGCGAATGTTACAAGGGCGGCTGGATAGCGAGAGCGCTCTCTAATAGAGTAGGCAAAATGGCGCGAAAGCGGATCAAGACCTTTGCCCAGGAATGGGGCATTTCCGTAAACGAAGTACTGGCTACCTGCGCTCGTCTGAAACTCGGACACGCTCATTCGGACTCGAGCTTGCTGACACCCGAGGAAGCCGACCGGATCAAGCGCGACCTCGATGAGCAGGGCCAGCGCCAGGAACTATTGCGGCGCGAGACCGTGGTCGAAACCAGCGCCGGCAAGGTGGTCGAGAAGCGGCTCAACGCGACCGTGATGCGCCGCCGCCACACCGAGCCCGAAGCAGGATTCGCACATGCCGCCGCCGAGCCCGACGTGCCGTTTCATTTCGAGCTCGAGAGCGAACGCGAAGAGGCTTTCGCGACGCCTTTTCTCGAGGAGCGCAAAGAGTCGGGCGAGCCCGAGATCCCTGCGCTGTTCGAAAATGAGCCGTCCGTATCTGGGCTCGAAGAAATTCCCGCGCCGCCTCCCCGGACTGCCGACGAGCCTCCCGCGCCAGGGCCGAATTCGCACGCCGCTCCCAATGGAGCGGCAGTCAAAGCCGAACCGCCCAGTGCCGAGCCGCTGGCCGCGGATTTGCCTGGGGACGAATCGGTCAAAACAGAGACGCCCAGGCCTGAGATGGTCGCGGCCGCCAAAACCGAAACCGTAAGGACCGAAGCCGCCAGACCCGAGCGCGCCCCTGCGCCCAGCTACGAACAGAAGCCGCTCACGCGAACTATCGTCGAGCCGCCGCGTCCGCAGCCGCCAGGCACGCGTCCGGTGATGCCCCGGATGGCTCCGTCAGCCGGTTCCGGCGTGCGCCGCATCGGGGAGGTCCGCCCGCAGGCGGCCGGACGAACGATCAATCTCACCAGCTCTGCCCATAACGCGGCGCCGTCGCTCGACGACGGTCAGCGCGGACCACGGGTGCTCGGCAAGATAGAGCTGCCTAAACCCGGCCCGCGTCCATCGACGCCGGTGACCCGGCCCAGCGCTCCGCCGCGGCCCGGTCAACCCTCGCGTTTTGCGCCCGCGGCACCCGCTCCGCAGCAGCCCGACCAGGGCGTGATGCCGCCGCCCGGCGACGCGGCGGCCAAGCCCGGAGCCCGCACGATTAAGAAAAAGCGGGTAGTCAAAAAGGGCGCACCCGATTTCACCGCCGAGCGCGAGATGCGCGGGCTGCGGGTGCCCAAGAAGCGGCGCGCATTGCCCGGCAAGGAGCAGCGCAAGACCGAAATCACCACGCCCAAGGCCTCCAAACGCGTGGTGCGCATAACCGAAGGGGTCACGGTCTCCGAGCTCGCGCGCAACATGGGCGTCAAGGCCGGCGAGATCATCAAGAAGCTGATGGATCTCGGCGTGATGTCGACGCTCAACCAGGTGCTCGACGTGGACACCGCGGCACTCGTTGCCAATGAGTTCGGCTACAGCGTCGAGAACGTCGCCTTCGACGTCGAATCCGCGATCGAGGAGAGCGAGACGGAAGAGGCCGCCGCGGGCGAGATGGTTGCGCGGCCGCCAGTGGTTACCGTGATGGGCCACGTCGATCATGGCAAGACTTCATTGCTCGACGCGATCCGTCACGCCAAGGTCACCGAGCAGGAGTTCGGCGGAATCACGCAGCATATCGGCGCGTACACGGTCGAGGCCAATGGACGCAAGATAACTTTCGTCGATACGCCCGGCCATGAGGCGTTCACCGCGATGCGTGCGCGCGGCGCCAAAGTCACCGACATCGTGATCCTGGTGGTCGCGGCAGACGAGGGCGTGATGCCGCAGACGGTCGAGGCGCTCAATCACGCGCGTGCGGCTAAGGTTCCGATCGTGGTCGCGATCAACAAGATCGACCGGCCCGAGGCGAACATCGATCGCGTCAAACAACAGCTGACCGAGCAGGGGCTCATCCCCGAGGATTACGGCGGCGATACGATCGTGGTGCCGGTCTCCGCGCGCAGCGGCGTGGGCATCGACAAGCTGCTCGAAATGCTGCTGTTGCAGGCCGACGTGCTCGAGCTCAAGGCCAATCCGGATCGTCCGGCGCGCGGCACTGTGGTCGAATCTGAACTCGATCGAGGACGTGGTCCGGTCGCGACCGTGCTGATCCAGGAAGGCACGCTGCGCCAGGGCGATCCATTCGTCTGCGGCGTGGCTTTCGGACGCGTGCGCGCGATGCTCGATCACAATGGCCAGCGCGTCGCCGAGGCTCCGCCGGCCACACCAGTAGAAATCTTTGGGCTGTCCGCCGTGCCCGAGCCCGGAACCCCGTTCGTGGTCGTGGCCGAAGAGGCCAAGGCGCGCCAGGTCGCCGAGTTCCGCCAGTCCAAACAGCGCGAAGGCGAGCTGCAGAAGAGCGCGCGCGTTTCGCTGCAGGATCTGAGCGAGCGGATGAAGGCCGGCGAGGTCAAGGAACTCAAGGTCATCATCAAGGGCGACGTGCAGGGATCGGTCGAGGCGCTGGCGGATTCGCTCTCGCGGCTCTCGACCGCCGAGGTCAAAATCGAAATCCTCCACAGCTCCGCCGGCGCTATCTCGGAGACTGACGTGACGCTCGCCTCTGCCTCCAATGCCGTGATCCTCGGCTTCAACATCCGGCCCGAACCCAAGGCCGCGGCGCTGGCCGAGAAGGAAGGCGTCGAGATTCGCATGTACACGGTGATCTACGAAGCGATCAACGAGATGCGCGAGGCGATGGAAGGTCTGTTAGCGCCGACCTACCGCGAGAAGTCGCTGGGTCGCGCCGAGGTGCGCAAAACCTTCAACGTCCCGGGTGGCACCATCGCGGGTTCGATGGTGGTCGACGGCAAAATCACGCGCAACGGACGCGCGCGCCTGGTGCGCGACGGCCGCGTCGTATGGGAAGGCAAAATCGGCTCGTTGCGCCGCTTCAAGGACGACGCGCGCGAGGTCAGCGCGGGCTATGAGTGCGGTATCGGGCTCGAGAATTACAACGACGTCAAGCCCGACGACGTGATCGAAGCGTTCGAGATGGAAGCGATCGCGCGCAAGCTCGAGACGCCGCGCTCCGACGCGATGCGCGGACACGCCGCGGCCGAGAAGCATCCGCAAACGTAAGCGGCCTGATCGCTATCGGTCGCCGCCGCACTTAGTGCGCGGCGGGTCGTGTTCTCGTGCAGCCGCGCGCGCCGCTAGAATGGAGTACGATCGCGAGACGCGATTGCCATAGCGGCACGAGGGGCGGGGCGGAGAGGCGATCCGATGGTGGTAGGTGTCTTGCGGCTCACGCTTTTTTTGCCGGAGAACCATTCGCTCAAAGGTAAGCGTCAGGTGCTGCGCGCGATCAAAGCTCGCGTGCGCACAAAGTTTAACGTCTCGATTGCCGAGTCTGACGGCCACGACCTGTGGCAACGCGCCGAGCTGGGTATCTGCCAGGTCGGCAGTGATCGCGCGTTCGTCGACTCAGCGCTGCGCGAGGTCGTGAACTTCATCGATTCCCTCAGCCTCGCTCCGCTGGGCGAGGAACGCCTCGAAATAATCAACTATTGAGCATGTGCGCGATTCGTCGATTGCTTCCACTCCCGCGCGATGAGTGGTGAACAGCCGCACGCAAAACGCGAAACATTTCGCCAAATAACTGCCTGCCGGTCGCGATCAGCAAGTAAACACAGCAACATCGTTTGGCACGAATTACGCCTATCTCCTTTGTAGAAGAGGAGAGAGCCGATCGATGTCCTACAAGACAATTCTCTGTCCAATCGGCCACGAGGAAAACTCGCGTGCCGCGTTCGAAACCGCCGCACGCATCGCGCGCGAATCGGATGGCACTTTGTACTTGATTCACGTCGTGCCGCAGCCGCCTTCGATCGTCAGCGAGAGCGTCCTCCTGGATGATCGCGGACGCGCCCACAACGCCCTGCAGCGCCTCGCCGAGCAACTTCCTGCTACGCAAAGCCGCGTTATTATCGTGCGCTTCGGCAACCCTGGGCGGGAGATAACCGCGCTCGCGCAAAGAGTCGGCGCCGACCTGATCGTGATGGGCACCCATGGGCGGTCCATGATCGCGCGTTTCTTCCAGGGAAGCATCGTGGAGAAAGTGGTCGCCAACGCGCCCTGCCCGGTGCTCGCGCTGCCGCCGCATACGCTCGTCGAAGCGCCGAACGTCGCCTCGCAGGCCGCCTGAACGCGACGCGAGAATTTATCCAGGGCATTGCCGATTGATGCCAGCGGGCATGACGCTCGCGCCGGCGTTTTCGCGCGAGGTCCCACGCGCTAACATGGAACCGATGGCTTCCGAACCACGCCGGCCCGAGCGCGTCGCCGAGATGGTGCTGCGCGAGCTTTCGCTGATGCTTATCCGCGATTTGAAAGATCCGCGCTTGCGCGGCATCACGCTCACCGGGGTCAGGATGACCGACGATCTGCGACACGGTCGGGTGTTTTTCTCGCATCTCGAAGGACAATCACGTGCCGCGGAAGCGATCGCGGGCTTCAAGAGCGCGAGCGGATTTATCCGCCGTCAGGTGGGCCGCGCGCTAGGCCTGCGTTACGCGCCCGAGCTGGGATTCGAATTCGATCCTGGACTCGAGCGCGCCGCCCGTATCGACGTGCTGCTGCGCGGCGCTCGCCGCCCGGACTAGGCGCGAAGGATCCCGCACCAGGCCTGTTTCCAGCTACGTTACCGGTCTGTTCGAGAGCCGCTCCGTTTACGCCGCGCCGCCATATCGGCTATCGTCGCCGGACCGCCATGGACGCAGTGCTGATCGTCGACAAACCCGCCGGGATTACCTCGGCCGAGGTGGTGCGCCAAATCAAGGCACGCGTGCGGCCCGCCCGCGTTGGCCATCTGGGGACGCTCGATCCATTCGCCACGGGTTTGTTGCCGATCCTGATCGGCGAGGCAACCAAGCTCGCGCCATTTCTGCAGGACGGCGAAAAAGAGTACGAGGGCGTTATCCGGCTCGGGATTGAGACCGACACGCTCGACCGCACCGGCACGGAGACTCAAACCGCCGAGGTCCCGGCGCTTAGCGCCAAATGCTGGCTGAAGCGGCCGCGCGCTTCACTGGCAAAATCGTGCAGCAGCCGCCGATTTTTTCGGCGATCAAGCGCGACGGCGTGCCGCTCTACAAACTCGCGCGCAGGGGCGGGGAGGTGGAGCCGCCGCCGCCGCGCGAGGTCGAGATTTCGCGTCTGCATCTGGATGCGATAGACGCGACGTCGATCCATTTCGTCGCCACTTGTTCGACCGGCACCTACATGCGATCGCTCGCGCGCGATATCGGAGTTGCGCTCGGTACTGTGGCCCATTTGGCGGAACTGCGCCGAGTGCGCAACGGCTCCTTTGCGCTGGCCGAGGCGCGACCGTTGGCGGCGGTACTCGAGGCTCTCACCGATCACGGCAGCAAGGACGCGGCTGGAATGGTGGGGATGCGCGAGGCGCTCGTCACCATGGCCGAGGCTGAGGCCGACCCGGTACAGGTGCGACGGCTGCGAAATGGCGACTCACGCGCGCTCGACGGGCTCGCTCCGGAAGGCGCAGGTCTGTTCAAGGTGGTGAGCGCGGGCGCGCTGGTCGCGGTGGCCGAGGCGACCTCGCGCGTAACCGCGCGCGTGGTCCGGGTCTTCGGGGTAGACCAAGGAACCGCCGCGTAACCGTACCTGAGTCGCTCGCGCTGTAGTAACCTGCGTCCATTACAGGAGGCGGCTATGGCAGAGCGCGAACGTCACGGCGAACGTCAGGGTTCGATGCACTCATTCGAGGTCGTGGTCGAACGCGACGTGATGGTCACGATGCGCGACGGGGTGCGCCTCGCAACCGACATCTATCAGCCCGCGCGCGCTGGCGTATCCGTTCCCGGCCGTTTTCCGGTGATTCTCGAACGCACTCCCTACGACAAGGGCGCGCCGCGCTTCGTCGTGCAGGCGCGTCTGTTCGCCGAGCACGGCTATATCGTGCTGATCCAGGACGTGCGCGGGCGCGGCGGCTCCGAGGGCGAATGGTACGCGTTCGCGCGCGAGGCGCCCGACGGCTACGACACGATCGAGTGGGCCGCCGTCCAGTCCTGGTCGTCCGGCAAGGTCGGCACGATGGGGACGTCGTACATGGCGGCGACGCAGAGTGCCGCGGCGACCCTCAACCCTCCGCACCTCGCGGCGATGTTCATTACCGAGGGACCGTCGAATTATTACCACTGCTCGATGCGGCAAAACGGCGCGCTCGAGCAGCGCTTCCTCATCTATGCCTTCCACATGGCGGTCACGAGTCCCGAGGCGCGCGCCAATCCGGCGCTGCGTCTGGCGCTGCTGGAGGCGCGCAGCAACCTCGGCCAATGGCTGAGAAGGCTGCCGCTCAAGCGCGGCGCGACTCCGCTTCGACTGCTCCCGAGCTACGAGCAGTGGGCGATCGATCTCCAGACGCGCACGATTTATGACGAGTACTGGCTGCAGCGAGGCTATGCGATCAGCGAATACTACGCCGAGCACGCCGACGTCCCGACCGTCTACTTCGGCTCGTGGTACGACTCGTATGCGCGCGCTACGACGGAGAACTTCGTCGCGTTGAGCCGGCTGAAGCACTCCCCCCAACGCCTTGTGATGGGTCCGTGGGTGCACGGCGTGCGCGCTGACGAGGACTTCGCCGGCGACGCGAGCTTCGGGTTTGCGGCGCTCGAGCATTACAACGGCCTGCGGCTTCGATGGTTCGACCAGTGGCTCAAGGGGATGGATACCGGCGTCGCCGACGAACCGCCGGTAAGGATCTTCGTGATGGGCGGAGGCACCGGCAAAAAAATCTACGACGTGCTCGGGCTCAATGCGCGAATCGATCACGGCGGGCGGTGGCGTTCCGAGCGTCAATGGCCGCCTGCCGCCGCACGCGAGACCGCTTTTTATCTCCATTCCGGCGGCGCGCTCGCATCGCACAAGCCCGAGGCCGCCACCGGAGCCTCGACGCTACGCTTCGATCCGCAGAACCCGGTGCCGACGGTCGGCGGCAGTATCTCGGTCGGCTTCGAGTTCATGCCGCCTGGCGGCTTCGACCAACGCGCACGCTTTGCCCTGGCAGCCGGCGATTCGCTGCCGCTCGGCTCGCGCCCCGACGTGCTGGTGTTCGTAACCGAGCCGCTCGGCGAACCGCTCGAGGTAACCGGCTCGGCGACGGTCAAACTCTGGGTCTCGTCCACCGCGCGTGACACGGACTTCACCGCCAAGCTGATCGATGTCTATCCGCCGAGCGCTGACTATCCCGACGGCTATGCACTCAACCTGACCGACTCGATCATCCGGATGCGCTTTCGCGAATCGTGGACCGAACCCACGCTGATGAAACCGGGCGAGGTCTACGAAGCGAGGATTCTGTTCTATCCGATAAGCAACCTCTTCGCCCGCGGCCATCGTATACGGCTCGACATCTCGTCATCCAACTTCCCGCGCTTCGATGTCAATTCGAACACCGGCGGCCCGCTGGGCGAGCCGGGTCCGATGATGGTGGCCGACAACACGGTGCATCACGCGGCCGCCCGCCCGTCGCATATCGTGCTGCCGGTCGTGCCGGCGAAATAGCCAGCTCCCCGGTTGCTTTGCTCGGGACGGCGATCAACCATCATTAGGTCGGCTCCGCCGGTTAGACCCGGAGCCGGCAGACCGACTCCACGTCTGGGGGGACCGTGATGTGGCCTTCGGAATGAAAGACTCAGCGCCGGAAGGACTTGCTGAACTCCGCCAGCAGGCCGTCAAGTGTCTGAACTCGCTGCGCGTCTCGAATTTCAAGTTCATCATCGCTCTATAGCCGCGGTCGCCCTATGGTCGCTTAACGGCCGCTCACGACCTCACTGATGTAGACGGCGACCAGGGAGATTGAAAAAAAGACGTAGCTGTTTGCCGCGGAGGGTCGGCTTTACTGCGTGAGAGTCGTCTGATAGCCTGACTGTTTAATTAAAAGAGGAAAAGGGAAAATAAGAGCTCCTGATGCCCCTCGCAGCCGTTCGCAAGCTGGAAATCGTCCAGGCCCACGCGCGCACTACCACGGATAGCGGTTCGCCTGAAGTTCAGGTGGCGCTGTTCAGTGCGCGCATCGAGCAATTGACCGAGCACCTGAAGACCCACGCGAAGGATCATCATTCGCGGCGCGGACTTCTGCGCCTGGTTGGCAAGCGCCGCCGTCTTCTGGACTACCTGCGCTCGCGCGATATCGCACGCTACCGGGCGGTAATCGAACGGCTGGGCATCCGGAGATAGGCCGAACAAGCTTCGAGCCGCGCGGCCGCACGGTGCGGAGGCGCGGGCCCGGGCCGGCGCCCTGCCGGCTTCGGGTGTGAGTCGTTTGAGCGCCGGTGTGGCGCGAGCAATGCGGCCCTCCGTGCTCCCTCAGGTGTGAATCGAATGTATCGAAAACTCGAGATAGATTTCTCCGGCCGCAAATTGTCGCTGGAGACCGGCAGACTGGCCAAGCAGGCCCACGGCGCGGTGCTCGCGCAGTACGGCGAAACTGTAGTGCTCGCGACCGTCGTATCGGCCTACGAAGCTCGCCCCAACATCGACTTCCTGCCGCTTACCGTCGATTACCAGGAGCGGACCTTCGCCGCCGGCAAAATCCCCGGCGGCTTTTTCAAGCGCGAGGGCCGTCCCTCGGAGAAGGAAATTCTGACCTCGCGGCTCATCGACCGTTCGATGCGTCCGCTATTTCCCAAAGGCTACGATAGAGAGACCCAAATCGTCGTGACGGTGCTCTCGGTCGATCGTGACAACGATCCCGACATGCTGTCGCTAATCGCCGCCTCGGCCGCGCTGGAGGTCTCCGACATCCCGCACGCTGGGCCGGTGGCGGCGGTGCGCATGGGCCGGGTCGACGGCAAGCTGGTCGCCAATCCGACGGCCGAGCAAATGGAGCAGAGCGACATCTCGTTGGTGGTCGCGGCCAAGCCCGACTCGATCATGATGCTCGAGGGCGGTTTGCAGATCGTCGATGAGGAGGCGGTCCTCGAGGCGCTGTTCACGGCGCATGAGATGCTGAACCCGCTCTTCGAGCTGCAAAGCGAGTTGCGCCGCCTGGCTGGCAAACCCAAGCGCGAGTTCACGCCCAAGGTGCTCGACCCGACGCTGCTCGAGGCGGTGCGTCAGCGCATGGCGCCAGAACTCGACGCGGTGCTCGCCATCGCGGGCAAAAAAGAGCGCGGCGCGGCCGTTCACGCACTGTCGGACAAGACCGTGGCCGAACTGAGCGTGCGCTTCGCCGAGAATGAAAAGGAATTGGCTGAGGCCTGCGAAAAGGTCATCCGCGAGCGCGTGCGCAGGGAGATCATCGAACACGACAAGCGTATCGACGACCGCAAGTCGACCGACATTCGGCAGATCAGCGCGCAGGTTCAGATGCTTCCGCGCACCCACGGCTCGGCGCTGTTCACGCGCGGCGAGACTCAGGCTCTGGCGACGGTCACGCTCGGCACTTCGCAGGATGAACAGAAAATCGACGCCCTGATGGGGGAACGCTACAAGAAGTTCATGCTGCACTACAACTTCCCGCCGTTCAGCACCGGCGAAGTCAAGTTTTTGCGCGGTCCGGGGCGCCGCGAAATCGGTCACGGCGCGCTCGCAGAGCGTGCGCTGCTCCCGGTGCTGCCGCCCGAGGAGGACTTCCCGTACACCATACGTGTGGTCTCAGAAGTGCTGGAATCCAACGGCAGCTCGTCGATGGCGACGGTGTGTGGCGGCAGCCTCGCGCTGATGGACGCCGGAGTGCCGGTGCGGTCGGCGGTCGCGGGTATCGCGATGGGCTTGGTCAAGGAGGGCGAGCAGGTCCGCGTGCTAACCGACATTCTGGGCGACGAGGATCATCTCGGCGACATGGACTTCAAGGTCGCCGGCACCTCCACTGGTATTACGGCCATTCAGATGGACAACAAGGTCGGCGGCGTGACGCGCGAGGTGATGCGCCAGGCGCTGCATCAGGCGCGCGACGCGCGGTTGTTCGTGCTGAGCGTGATGGAGAAGGCGCTGCAGACGCCGCGCACGGAAGTTTCAATGTATGCGCCGCGCATCGTCACCATCCACGTCAAGCCTGACAAGATTCGCGAGATCATCGGTCCAGGGGGAAAAGTGATCCGCGCGCTGGTCGAGGAGACCGGCTGCAAAATTGATATCGAGGACGACGGCACGGTGGTTATCGCCTCGGCCGACGGCGCGGCGATCGACAAGGCGATCGCGGCCATCCAGGCCATCACCGCCGAGCCCGAGGTCGGCCGAATTTACAAGGGCCGCGTGCGCAAGGTGGTCGAGTTCGGCGCCTTCGTCGAGATCATGCCCGGCACCGACGGCCTGCTACATATCTCGCAGCTTTCCAACGAGCGCGTGCGCAGCGTCGAAGACGTCGTGCATGAGGGCGATGAGATCAACGTCAAAGTGCTCGAGGTCGGCCGCGACGGCAAAATCCGGCTTTCACTGCGTGAGGCGCAGGAGGAGATGGCGAAGAAGGCGAATTAAACGCGCCACTTTGGACCGCGCAACGCGATGATTCGGTTATGATTGAGACATGATAAAGCCACGACTCAGCGATGATGGTGCCATGATTGATGATCGTGTGAAGATTTTGCGATGATATTCAAAGACGTGTTGCCCAACGGCCTGCGCGTGATCAGCGAACCGATGCCGGCCGTGGTCTCGTCCACCATCGGTATCTGGGTCGAAAACGGATCGCGCTACGAAACCTCGGCCCAGAACGGCGTCTCGCACTTCATCGAGCACCTGCTGTTCAAGGGCACGCGCAAGCGCACTGCCGCGCAGATCGCTGAACAGATCGACGCCGTCGGCGGCGTGCTCAATGCCTTCACGGGCAAGGAGTACACCTGCTACTACGCCAAGGTGCTCGGCGCTGACCTGCCGATGACCACCGACCTGCTCGCCGACCTGTTTCTGGAGTCGGTTTTTGACGCGGCCGAGATCGATCGCGAGCGCCAGGTGGTGTTGCAGGAAATCTCGCAGGCCGAAGACACCCCGGACGATTTCATCCACGATCTCTTCAACCTGAAATTCTGGGAGGGCCATCCGCTATCCCTGCCGATTTTCGGCTCGGTCGCAACCGTCAACGCAATCAACCGCGAGCTGCTGGTCTCCTTCATGGCCGAGCGTTACCGCGCCGGCCGGGTCTTCATTGCTGCGGCCGGGATGGTCGATCACCAGCGACTGGTCGACGACTGCGCGCGATTGTTCGGCGGAGTTTCGGGCGACGGACGTGGCGAGCCGATCGCGCCGCCGGTCGACCGTAGCGTGGTCATCAATCAGGAGAAGGACCTCGAGCAGACGCACCTATGTATCGGCGGCCCCGGAATCAGCCAGGCCTCGCCGCTACGCTACGCCAGCTACGTGCTGAACACGGCGCTGGGCGGTGGGATGTCCTCGCGGCTGTTCCAGGAAGTGCGCGAACGGCGCGGCCGCGTCTACAGCATCTACTCGTTCATGTCGTCCTTCCTCGATTGCGGCTATCTCGGGATTTACGCCGGCACCAATCCGGAATGGGTCGAAGAGGTTCTCGAGGTGACGCTGGGCGAGGTCAACAAGATTGCGCGTTCGGGGCTTACCGACGCGGAACTGGCGCGCGCCAAGAGTCAGCTCAAGGGCAACATGTTGCTTGGGATGGAATCGACCGAAAGCCGGATGAATCGCGTCGCGCGCAACGAGATTTATTTCGGCCGCGAGATTCCGCTCGAGGAACTGGCGCGCGGGATCGACGAGGTCACCCACGACCAGGTGGTCGAGCTGGCGACGACCTCGTTCCTATCCCATAAGATGGCGCTGGTGCTGCTGGGCGATCTGAAGGGTCACAAGTTCGGCCCTGAGGTTTTTTCGGAACTAAAGTAACTTCCTGACTCCAGGTAAGTTCTCTCGGAGCCCAGTAAGACTTCTCCTAATCCCAACAAAGCTTGACGCCCGCGCCGTCATCGCTCGACCATCGCGAACACACGATCCTTGGCTTGACCGCATCGGATCGGTCGGTGGCCGGGATGGTACTCGTCATCAAGACGATAGTGCTGGTCTTCGGCGTGCTCGCCTTTCAGATAACCAGCGGTCAGCGGGTGCGCACGCTCACCAAATTGCTTTCGCTCTGGAACCGCTGGGATGGGCACCAATACTTGCTGGTCGCACAGCAAGGCTATGGTGCGGCTGGCGATCGGCGTCTTGCCCTCGCGTTTTTTCCGCTCTATCCGTTGCTCATCCGGCTGGTCGCGATAGTGGTTCGCGACGCGGTCCTCAGCGCATTCCTGATCTCGACGGTGGCCTCGGTGGTGGCGGGCGTAGCACTGGCGCGGCTTTTTGCGATCGACTACTCGCGGCATCTGGCGCGCCGCGCCGCCTGGTTCCTCTTCATCTTTCCCACCTCCTACTTTATGCATATCGACTACAGCGAGAGCCTGTTCCTTGCTCTGGTGCTCGCGTCATTTCTAGCGGCGCGGCGCGAGCGCTGGATGCGGGCCGGTCTCTTCGGCGCCTTCGCCGCGCTCGCGCGGCCCAACGGAATCCTGCTTTTCCCGGCGCTGGGTGGCGACGCGATGTGGCAGTTATGGCAGACGCATCGTTTCGATTGGCGATGGCTGTGGGTTGGTCTGATACCTATGGGGTTCGCGGTTTATTTACTGGTCAATTATCGCATCACCGGCGATCCGATGGCTTTCCTGAATCTGGAACGCGAACACTGGTCCAACATGCTGATCTCACCTTGGCGCGGAATCGGCGTAAACCTCGACGTCGTCCGCCACTGGTACGCCTGGCACGCTGCGATGGTCGGAACGCAGGTGCTGCTTTATCTCGCCGTCGGTCTGGCTGGAACGATCGCGGCGGCTATTTTACTCCGCCCCTCGTATGCGCTGTGGATGGCGCTCAACTGGCTGCTGTTTGCCAGTCAGTCTTGGGATATCAGCGCGCCTCGCTACACGCTTATGATGTTTCCGCTGTTCCTTCTGATCGCGATGCTGGCTCGCAAACGTCAGTGGGATGCGGCAGTCACCGTATGGTCGCTGCTATGGCTGGGGCTATTCGCGAGTGAGTTCGTTCGCGATCACTGGGCCTTTTGATTCTTTAACGACCTCGCTCTGGGATAAGGAAACGCGAGGGTATCACTTCTTCCGCACTGCCAGGCGGCTGCCACATCAGCCTGATCAGTGCGCCACCCCAGACGTTGTGTTCTCCGACCTCGATCGAGTGAACACCGCTGGCGAGCTGAATACTTCCCTCATCCCGCTCTTTCCTGATCGCGCCTGCGAGCCGCGCCAACCTGCTCAAGATTCGTGCGTCGACGCCGCAAAGTCGAGCCGTAAAGTCGAGGACATCCGGCGCGACCGTAGGGCTTCCGATTGGAACAACAGTGTGCCTGTGGATGGTCTGGATCATGCGGCGTTGCGCGCGCCGGTAGACACGGATATTTGTTTTCGACAGTCTACGATGAATCCGGTGATCAAAGTGCAGCGCGTGAGACCTTCCTCGATGCCGCTGCCGCGCTACCAGAGCGCGCACGCGGCCGGGATGGATCTTGTTGCTGATATTAAAGTTTCTCTTGAGATTGCGCCCATGGGGCGTGCTGCTGTGCCGACCGGAATCGCGCTGCAAATTCCTCCCGGTTTCGAGGGACAGGTCCGTCCCCGCAGTGGCCGCGCGCTAGGAGAGGGTCTTACAATAATCAACTCGCCCGGCACGGTCGACGCGGACTATCGCGGTGAAATTAAAGTATTGCTTGTGAATCTGGGGAGCGTACCAATCGCGATCAGCCCCGGAGATCGAATCGCACAGCTCGTAATAACTCCCGTAGCGCGGGCCGAACTGGTCGAAGTCGCCGAGCTTGAGCCAAGTTCGCGCGGCGGTGGCGGCTTCGGGCATACTGGAAGGTAGATACGCGGGCGCGATGCCTTCACCATCTGTGTCAAAGGAAAACGAAAGCGATACTTTCGGAATCGGCGCCAACGACGCTGCGTTGATGGCGATCACGCCGATCGACGGCCGCTACCATGCACGCACGCGGGCGCTGGGCGCCTATTTCAGCGAGTTCGCGCTCATCCGCTACCGAGTGCGGGTCGAAATCGAATGGCTGCTCGCGCTGGGCGAAAATGCCGCGATTCCGGAATTCACCCTCGGCTCCGGCGCGCCGGCGAGGCTGCGCACATTGTACCGCGACTTCACGTTCGCCGATGCGCGCCGCGTAAAGGAGCTCGAGCGCACGACCAACCATGACGTGAAGGCGATCGAGTATTTCCTAGCGGAGAAGATCGCGGCATCCGGTGTTAGCGTCCCGCCTGGAATGATTCATTTCGCCTGCACCTCCGAGGACGTCAATAACCTCGCCTACGCGCTTATCCTCAGGGAGTTCTGCGAGCGCGAGCTTGCGCCCGCAGTGGATTCGATCGTCAGCACGTTGGGCACGATGGCCCGGCGATGGCGCGGCGTGGCGATGGTCGCGCGCACCCACGGCCAGCCGGCGACGCCGACCACGATGGGCAAGGAGATGGCAGTGTTCGCGGCGCGCCTGGAGCGCCAGCGCCGCGCGCTCGACCGTCAGGAATTTCTAGGCAAGTTCAACGGTGCGGTTGGCAACTTCAACGCCCATCAGGCCGCCGTGCCCGAGGCCGACTGGATCGAATGCTCGCGCCGCTTCGTCGAGTCTCTGGGCCTCGTCTGGAACCCGCTCACCACCCAGATCGAAAGCCACGACTTTATCGCCGAGCTACTCGATCTGATGGTCCGTATCGACACTATCCTGCTCGGCTTCGCGCGCGACATGTGGGGGTATATCGCCCTCGGCTACTTCAGCCAACGCACGGTTAAGGGCGAGGTCGGCTCGTCGGTGATGCCGCACAAGGTCAACCCGATCGACTTCGAAAATTGCGAGGGCAACCTCGGCCTCGCGACCGCGCTGTTTCAGCATCTCGCGGCCAAGCTGCCGGTCTCGCGATGGCAGCGCGACCTGAGCGACAGTACGGCGATGCGCGCGTTCGGCACCGCGTTCGGCCATCTGATGGTCGCGCTGCACGCGCTCGGGCGCGGGCTCGAGCGGATCGAGCTCAATACTCCCCGGATTGCCGCCGACCTCGAGGCCGACGGCGCCTGGGAGGTGCTGGCCGAGGCGGTGCAAACCGTGATGCGCCGCCATGCTTTGGAAGATCCCTACGAACGTCTCAAGGAACTGACCCGTGGGCGCGCGATCGACCGCGAGGCGATCCGCAGTTTCATCGCCACGCTTGAGCTCCCGCACGAGGTCAAGGCGCGGCTTGAGAAGCTCGAACCCCGTGGTTACGTTGGACTTGCCGCTGAGCTGGTCGAGCGCTTCGCGCCCGGCGACAAATCCCGGAGCTAGGCGATCTGAACTGTTGTGCATAAGCGCCGCGCTTTGTGAACAAAGCAGACTCAAAGGTTTGTCGCGCGCGCTCCGCTCAGCTACTTCAATATTCATCGACAGATACCCCAATCATGAATTCCCGTTAACGGAGATATGCCGGTGGAAGATGCTCCGCAGATGCTCGAGATGTTTTACGAGGGTAAGGCCAAGAAGCTCTATGCGACCGCCGATCCCGACCTCGTAATCTCCTATTTCAAAGATGACGCCACCGCGTTCAACGCCAAGAAGCGCGGCACGATCGAAGATAAGGGCGTGATGAACAACCGCATCTCGGAGTTGTTCTTCACCCTGCTCGAACGCAACGGCATACCGACCCACTTCGTGCGGCGCTTGAACGATCGCGAGATGCTCTGTCGGCGGCTCGAAATAATCCCGGCGGAGACCGTGGTGCGCAATATCGTGGCGGGCTCGATGGCCAAGCGGCTCGGCCGCGAAGAGGGCGAAAAGCTCAAGCACCCCGTCGTCGAGTACTATTACAAATCCGACGCGCTCGATGATCCGCTGATCTACCCCGAGCACGCGGTGCTGTTCGGATGGGCGACCGAGGAAGAGCTAAACACGATTCATGCGATGGCGCTCAAGGTCAACGACGTGCTGAGCCGCTTTCTCGACGAGCGCGGCGTTATCCTGGTCGACTTCAAGCTCGAGTTCGGCCGTCATCACGGCAAAATTCTGCTCGGCGACGAGATCTGCCCCGATACCTGCCGCTTCTGGGACAAGGCCACGCTCACGAAACTGGACAAGGACCGTTTCCGCCGCGACCTGGGCGACGTCGAGGGCGCGTACCACGAGATGCTTCGCCGGGTGTCGAATTGATGGGTGTCGAATTTATCCGACCTCGCGGCGACTATTTGCCGGCGCCCGCGCGGAGAGCCTGAGTTGCTGGTCAAAGTGTTCGTCACGCCGCGCAAGGGAATTCTCGATCCCCAGGGGCGCGCGGTCGAACAGTCGCTGAAGTCCCTCGGCTTTGACGGTGTCGGCAAAGTAAACGTCGGCCGCTACATCGTGCTGGAACTTGAAGCCCCAAACATCGAACGGGCGCGCGAGGTCGTGCGCCAGATGTGCGGGCAACTCCTGACCAATCCGAATATCGAAGACTACACTTTCGAAATCGCACCTCAAGAGGGCGCGCCGCGATGAAGTGGGGGATTGTCCGCTTCCCCGGCTCGCTCGACGACGCCGACGCGTTGTGGGCTCTTAACCAGGTGATGGGTCAGGAGGCGCGCGCACTCTGGCATAAGGACGAGGACCTGGATGGCGTGGAATGCGTGGTGCTGCCGGGCGGCTTTAGCTACGGCGACTACTTGCGCTGCGGCGCGATCGCGCGGTTCGCTCCGATCATGAAAAGTGTCGTGCGCTTCGCCAACGAGGGCGGCCTGGTGCTGGGTATTTGTAACGGCTTCCAGATTTTGTGCGAGGCTCATCTGCTGCCGGGCGCGCTCATGCGCAATCGCTCGCTCTCCTTCATCTGCGAACGCGTCAACGTGCGGGTCGAAAACGCCGGCACACCTTTCACCTGCGCCGCGCGTCAGGGAGAGGTGCTGCGCTTGCCGATCAAACATGGCGAAGGACTATACGTGGCGCCCGACGACGAACTGCGCGTGATGGAAGAGCGCGGCCAGGTGTTGTTGCGCTACACCGACGCCGCCGGTCGCGAGCGCGACGTCGCTAATCCCAACGGCTCGACCAGGGCGATCGCCGGCGTCGCGAATGAAGCCTTCAATGTCTTCGGCCTTATGCCCCATCCTGAGCACGCGGTCGAGGCGGCGCTGGGCGGCGTGGACGGGCTCAAGATTTTCCGCTCGATCGTCATGAGCATCGAGCGGACGCCCGCTGCGGCTTCAAGCGCAAGGTCTTCCACAAGGTCTCCCGCTAGATCTTCCGCTACGTCTTCCAAAAGCTCGGCATGACCGCCGCGAACAGCGCCGAGAGTCCAGTCTCGCTGGCGAACGAGCCGACGGTCGACCTCGCACAGGCGCGCGCGCACGGGCTCACCGAGGACGAGTACCGCGCGGTCGAGCGATGGCTCGGGCGCACCCCGACTTTCACCGAGCTTGGCGTTTTTTCCGTCATGTGGTCGGAGCACTGCTCGTACAAGTCTTCGCGCCGCCATTTGCGGATGATGCCGAACAAGGGACCGCGCGTGGTCGGCGGTCCGGGCGAGAACGCTGGCGCGATCGACGTCGGCGATGGATGGGTCGCGGTGTTCAAGATCGAAAGCCACAACCATCCCTCGTTTGTCGAACCCTACCAGGGTGCCGCGACCGGCGTCGGTGGAATCCTGCGCGACATTTTCACGATGGGCGCGCGGCCGGTCGCCAGCATGGATTCGCTGAAGTTCGGCGCGTTCGACCATCCGCGCACGCGCTACCTGCTGAGCGGCGTGGTCGGCGGAGTCGGTGGCTACGGCAACTGCGTCGGCGTGCCGACGGTCGGCGGCGAGGTGATGTTCGAGGCGGCCTACAACGGCAACATTCTGGTCAACGCGTTCTGTCTCGGCCTCGCGCGGCGTGCCGAACTGCAGAGCGCGCGCGCGCAGGGACCCGGCAATCCGGTGATGTACGTGGGCTCGGCGACGGGCCGCGACGGTATCCATGGCGCGAGCCTACTCGCCTCGGCCGAGTTCGATGCTTCAAGCGAAGCCAAGCGCCCGACGGTGCAGGTCGGCGATCCGTTTACCGAGAAACTGCTGATCGAGGCATGTCTCGAAGCGATGCAGAGCGGCGCGATCGTCGCAATTCAGGACATGGGCGCTGCGGGGCTGACCTCGTCTTCGAGCGAGATGGCCGCTCGTGGCGGACTCGGAATCGAACTCGACCTCGACCAAATTCCACTTCGCGAAGCAGGGCTGACACCGTATGAGATTCTGCTCTCGGAATCGCAGGAGCGGATGCTGCTGGTGGCCGAGCGCGGGCGCGAGGCCGAACTCGAGGCGATATTCGCGCGCTGGGATCTGCACGCGGTGGTGGTCGGCAAAATCACTGAAGACCGGCGCTGGCGCGTACGATGGCGCGGAAAGCTGGTCGCCGATATTCCGGCCACGGCGTTGACCGATGAAGCGCCGGTTTACGATCGGCCCGCTCGTGAGCCGGCTAATGCCGCACCCACGTTAAACGCAGTTTCGACGGAGGTACCCGCGCCGCGGCCGGCCGAGGCCTTGCGCCATCTGTTGGACAGTCCGAACGTGGCCTCCAAGCGATGGGTCTATCGACAGTACGACTCGATGGTGCAGAGCAACACGATGGCCGGGCCGGGCGGGGATGCCGCCGTGCTAAGGATCAAAGGATCGAATCGCGCGCTGGCGCTGAAGGTCGACTCCAACCCGCGTGCCTGCGCGCTTGACCCCTACGTCGGAGCGGCGGCGACCGTGGTTGAGGCGGCGCGCAACGTGGCATGCGTGGGAGCGCGGCCGGTCGGCCTCACCAACTGCCTCAACTACGGCAATCCGGAGCGCCCGGAGATCATGTGGCAATTCATCCGCGGCGTAGAGGGTATCCGCGACGCCGCGCTGGCGCTCGATACGCCGGTGGTCAGCGGTAACGTTAGCTTTTACAACGAGACCGAGGGCCGCGCGATTCCGCCTACGCCGGCGATCGCGATGCTCGGTTTGCTAGAGGATTCCGACCGGCGCGTGAGCCACTGGTTCAAGCATCCTGGCGACGCGATCATCCTGATTCGGACAGGCCCCGCGTCACTGGCCGCGAGCGAATATGCAGCGCTGTTCGCGGGCGATGGCGGCTCACTCGCTGCGTTGGATCTCAAACGCGAGCGCGCGCTCATCGAAGGGCTGGTTGCTGCTGCCGATCGCGGGTTGATAAGATCAGCCCACGACGTGGCGGAAGGCGGACTGGCGGTTTCACTGGCTGAGTGCTGCTTCAATCCCGACGGCGTCCTGGGTGCGGAGATCGACCGGATGCCCGATGGACGTGAGGCGGAAGTGTTTTTTGGCGAAGGCGCTTCGACCGTAGTGTTGTCGGCCGCGGCAGACGAGGTGCAGAAGTTGCGCGAATTGTTCGGCGGGCTCGAATTCAGCGTAATCGGACATGCGACGAGCGAACCGCGGCTGAAACTTGCAAAAGCGATCGACGAGGACGTCCGCGAGTTGATGCTAATCCACGAACACGCGATCGCGCGGAGGCTTGCCGCCCATGGATAAAGTTCTGTCGCCAGACGTCCAACAAGGAGTTTTGCAAGGGGCTTCGCAAGGGGTTTTGCCAGGCTTTTCGCGCGAACCCGCGCAAGCTCCTGGAGATGATCCTGCGCAAGATCCGGTGCGAGAAATTGCGCAGAACCTATTCGTCGAGGTCACCCCGGAAGAATCCAACCTGGACGCCTTTCACGAAGAATGCGGCGTCTTTGGCGTCTTCGGCCATCCCGAGGCCGCCAATCTCGCCTATCTGGGAATGTACGCTTTGCAGCATCGCGGACAGGAATCCGCGGGCATCGTGTCGTCCAATGGCAAGTCACTGATCTCGCATCGCGGAATGGGTCTGGTCGCCGACATCTTCAGTAACGACGTGATCAATCGCCTCGAGGGCACCGCCGCGATCGGCCACAACCGCTATTCCACCACCGGCTCGACCTCGCTCAAGAACTGCCAGCCGCTGGTGGTCGAGTACGCGGGCGGCGGATTGGCGCTCGCGCACAATGGCAACCTGGTCAACTTCTCCGAGTTGCGCGAGCGGTTGGAAGCCAACGGCTCGCTCTTCCAGTCGTCCTCCGACAGTGAGGTGATTATCCATCTGATCGCGGGATCGCACGCGCCCACGCTGCCCGAGCGCGTTGCCGAAGCGCTGGCGCAGGTGCGCGGCGCCTATTCACTGGTGGTACTGGCGCAGCGCGAAATGATCGCGGTGCGCGACCCCTTTGGCTTTCGCCCGCTGGTGTTGGGATCGCTCAACGGCGCGCCGATCGTAGCGTCCGAGACCTGCGCGCTCGACCTGGTTCGCGCCGACTATATCCGCGAAATCGAACCCGGCGAGATGGTAGTAATAAGCGACGACGGAGTGCGATCGCTGCGTCCTTTCCCGTCCGCCGAGACCAAGCGATGCATCTTCGAGTACGTTTATTTCTCGCGCCCCGATAGCCTGCTTTACGGGCGCAGCGTTTACCAGGTACGCAAGCTGCAGGGACGCGCGCTCGCCCGCCAATGTCCGGTTGATGCCGATATCGTCGTGCCAGTGCCCGACTCGGGTAACGCCGCCGCCCTCGGTTATGCCGAGCAATCGGGCTTGCCGTTCGAGATGGGGCTGGTACGCAGCCACTACGTTGGCCGAACCTTCATCGAGCCGCGCCAGTCGATTCGTCACTTCGGCGTGAAGATAAAGTTCAACCCGGTCTCCGAACTGTTGCGCGGCAAGCGCGTGGTGCTGGTCGAGGATTCGCTGGTGCGCGGCACCACACTGCGCAAAGTGATCCCGATGCTGCGACAGGCGGGCGCGCGCGAAGTCCATATGCGGATCGCCGCGCCGCCGACCACTCATTCCTGCTTTTACGGCATCGACACGCCGACCCGCGAGGAGTTGCTCGCCTCGAGCCACTCGATCGAGGAGATCCGCAACTACATCACGGCCGACTCACTCGATTATCTGAGCTGGGACGGCCTGTACTCATTCCTTGACGGCCCGCGCGAGGGTTACTGCGACGCCTGCTTCACCGGCCGCTATCCGGTCGAAATTCCGGCCGGTCACGGACCGCATCAGTTGCGCCTTTTCGAAGCCGCCGACGGCGCCTCCGCAATCAGCCGCTAGGGACCCGATCCGCCACGAGGGTGCGAGCAACCGCTTGCCTTGCGGGAAGGGTTTGGCCTATGCGATTCCTGATTTGGAAATCCGCAGGATGATCGCGCGCGCGTTGTGCTATTTGGCGAGCTGGGATTCTGATGCTCACAGTCGCGGGATGCGACCCGGTGGTCAGCATCGCGGGGGCCAATTTTCCGGACTGGCTATTGTGCGCCGGCGCCGGTGCGACTCTCGCCGCGCTTTGCCATCCTTTGCTTCTCAAGGCCGGCCTCGAGCGCGATCTGCGTCCGCTGCCACTATTCTTCGGCGGGTTGACCGCGCTGTTCGCGCTGGTTGGTTGGGTCGTTTTCTTCAGCCGCTCCTGACAGGGCAGATCATGGCTGAGGCGAGCGACGGACGATCTAGCGGCAATCTCGCTAACGGCAATCCGGCGCGTCGGATTATCGCGCGTATCCTGTTCGCCGCGGTGATCGTCACCGACCTCGTGCTCGGCGCCTACGTTCTACGGCTCTACTATCTCCATCCGCGTACCGACGACGCTTATGTGCGCGCCAACATCGTCGGGGTCGCGCCGCAGGTGAGCGGCACGATCGTCGAGCTTCCGCTGCGCGACAATCAGCACGTTCAGGCGGGCGACCTGCTGTTTGTCATCGACCCGCGCCCGTACCAGGCCGAACTTGACCTGGCGCAGGCGCAGCTTGCGCTCACCAATCTACAGATAGAAGCGCTCGACCAGGCGATCGGTGCTGCTCGGGCGCGACAGAAGCGGGCCGAAGCCGATGCCAGCTACCAGCGTCAATATCTCGCGCGCCTGCTGCCGCTCGAAAAGGAAGCGTTCGTCACCGCCAACAAAGTGGCGGACGTGCGCAGCCGGCTCGCCGCCGCGCTCGCCGCGACCGAGCAGACGCGCAATGAGGTTGGCCAAGCCGAAAGGCAACAAGGGCAGCTTGGCGACATTAACGCGCGCCGCGCCGAGGCCGAGGCCAGAGTCTACAAGGCCAAACTCAACGTCGGCTATTGCCGGGTGCGCGCGCGATTCGACGGCTATGTCACCGACCTGAACATCGCGGTCGGACAGTACGCGAACCAGGGGCGCGAAGTGCTGAGCCTGGTCGACAATCGCGCCTGGTATGTTATCGCCAATTTCCGCGAGACGTTTCTTTCTGATATCGCGCCCGGAATGCGCGCGCACGTCTATCTGCTCGGCTATCCGAACCGACGCTTTCGCGGCGTGGTCGAGGGAGTCGGATGGGCGCTATACCAGAGCAACGGCGGCACGGTCGCCGGCCTGGCCAATATCGCGCCGACGCTCAACTGGGTACGGCTCGCGCAGCGCTTTCCGGTGCGGATCACGCTCGAAGACGGGGATCCGAGATTTCCGTTCCGAATGGGGGCGACCGCGGTCGTCACGATCGAAGGCGAGCCACCGCCCATGGCGCCGCCGATCCGCTCGCAGGCGCGGTGAATGATGTATGGCGGCGCTTTCACGGTCGAGCCTGCGCCGGAATCGCTCCGGTTGCGTAGGCGACGGCCGCGGCCGCGATCAGGAGGTCCGCGCGGCTCCCGACCATCGTGTATTTGGCGTCAGCCAAGTCGCGCTCGGCCGATAGCAGATCGACGATCGTCGCGAGCCCGCGCTTGAAGGATCCGAAATTCGAATAGTAGGCGGACTGCGAAGCGCGCAGCAGCGCCAGCGCATACTGATATTTCCTGAGCGCCGTCGCGAAGGCGTAGTAGGCCCGCCAAACCTGGTCCGCGACCTCGAGTTGGTAGCGATAGACCCGCGCACGGTCCGCCTCGCGATTGGCCTTGGCGCGCTCGATCGAGTTCACATGCTCGAAGCCGGCGAACGCGTCCCATCGGAGCGCGACGCTGGCGGCGTACTCGGGCGCCATCGCGGTGAATTGCGGCGTGGGCGGATTCGACAATCGATAATTGAAAGCATGGCTGCCGTAATAGCTCGAAAATTCAACGGTCGGATAGAGTGCCGCGTGCGCCAGATCGACCGCGGCATCGTCGGAGCGCAACGCCGCGACCCTGGCTGCAAGGTCAGGCCGCTCGCGCAGCGCAAGGTTGATCAGATTATTGACCGCGCCGCCGAGCGTGGCGGGGACCGCCTGGCCGCCGAAGCTTTCGATCTCCGGCAACTTGTCCACCCGCACGCCAATCGCGAGTGCGAGGTCGGCCTGCGCATCGCTCACGCCGAGCTCGGCGTTTTCCAGTTCGAAGCGCGCCCGCGCCTCGCGCTGGCTCGCCAGCAGCACGTCGGGTTTGGTCGCCAGTCCCGCCGCCCGGCTCTTCTCGACCGCGATCCGGTCGGTGGTCGCCAGACGCACGATCGCCTGCGCGGCGGCGACATTCGACCGTTCGGCGTCGAGCAGGTAGAAGCTCTTTTCGACGGCGAAGACCACCTGCTGGATTTCGCGGTTGAAGTGAAGATTGGCCGCCAGCGTCTGTTCGCGCGCCGAGCGCGCGGCCGCGTCGCGGCGCCCGAAATCTGCGAGATCGTAGTAGAGCGTGAGCCGATCGCTGCTGCTCCAGTTCTTGAGCGTGCCCCAGTGCTTGGGGACTAGGTCGAGGCTCCGCTCGTACCCGCTCTGGCTATCGGCACGTACCGTCGGGTAAAAAGGCGCGCGGCTGATTCCCCATTCGGCGGCGGCCGCGCGGGCCTCCTCCCACGCCTCACGCGTCTCCGGGTTGCGGTTCAAGGCCAGATCGATCAAGGCCGGAAGGTCGTATTTAGCCAAGGCCGGCGGCGTCGGACGATTGCTGTCGAAACCTCCGAGGCCCGCCTCGAGCTCGAGCGCGCGCTCATTTGAACCAAGCTGCCATTCATGCTGCACGGCCGGCGGCGCCCATCGCGACGGATTTAGTTCGGGCCGTTCCGCCGACGCGGCGCATCCGCCGAGCCCGGCGAACGCCAGCAGCATGCAGAGCTTGAGCATCAGTTTGCGATACGCGCCAACGCCGTTCGCGGCAAATTCCAAATCGCCTGGCTGAGTCGATTGCTTGTCCGGCGTACTCGGGATACGTCACGGCGGACGCGCAAAGTATGCTTTGATTGTCGGCCAGGGAAATGACTGGGAGCGTGAAATGGGGAGCCTTGCTCGAAGAGCTGGCGCCGACGCCGGGACGATTGCGGCGGGCAGCGCGAGTCGGATTGATCACGGCGCTAGGCGCTGGCGTGACTGCTGCGATGCAAATCGCAAATCCACTCGGCCTGACGCTGTTGTTCAATTTTGCGCTGCCCGAAGCGGCGTTCTCACCCGCGCGCGGAGCGATATTGTTATTTTTCGCGGCCATATTCCAGGCGCTCGGGCTGGCGTTGGTCGGGGCGTTGGTTGACTCACCCGTCGTCGATGTCACCGTCTTCATCCTCCTGTGCCTGTTCACCACCTATGTGATTTATGCCGTTCCGACTTTTGGGCGGTTATGGGTCTGGATTCAAGTTCCGGTGGTGACGGCTTTTTACCTGGCGATGTTCATGCCGGATGGGTTGGCATGGAACGAGGCGCAGGGGTTCGCCGGAATGGCAATTGCGGTTGGTGTCCTACTGCTCTGCAACAGTATCGTGCGTCCGGAACCGGCCGAGTCGGTGCTGGCCGATTCGATCGCGGAGACGGTTACGCGCGCGCGTCTGGGACTCGCGGCGTCGATCGAAATTTTCCTGCGCGGAGTCACGCACACGGACGAGCGCCCGGGCGCCTCGCGCCTGGGGCATCATCTCTCGTTGCTCGGCCCGATCATCGCCTCGGCGAAGAGCGCTGCGCGGCCCGCGGTGCTGCTTGCCGACGTGACGATTGCGGAGGCCATTCGCGGCCAGATCAATCGTATGGTCATCGCTGCACATGCGAGCGAAAGGGAGCCGCCGTCTGGCCTCGCGACGGCCGAATTGCGCGCGCTCGGTGCCGCGGTCGCTCACCGTCTCGAGCACCACGCGCAGAATCCGGCAGGGCGTAACCTCGGTCACACCAGGAGCGCAGTCAGCACGGACCGTACGACGACGGGAGCATCGGCGAAGGGCGACGATCTTGCGGCGCGGATTTCGCGACTCGGCATGAAAGCTCCGGAACTTAGCGCGATCACTGCGCCTATGGCGAGAATCTGCGAGCTTCTCGAGGACGATGGAGTCGAGCTTCCTTCCGACGAAAACGAAACCGATGAGCCGGTGGGACCGTGCCGGGCCGCCGACAGAAATTTCCTGCTACGTTTCAGCACGCGACACACGATCGCCCTGACGACGGCCTTTCTGATCGGACTTTGGGATAACAATCCGGCGCTCCACGCGGCCATCTGGCTGCTGATGCTCGGCGGACCGCCGAGCCACGGCGCCACGGTGCGCAAATTCACGGTGCGCGCGATCGGAGCGTCAGGAGCGCTCGCGCTGGCCGCGCTCGGCACCATCGTCATAGCTCCTAACTTCACCTCCCCTGGCCCCTACATGGTTGCAATTTTCGTCGGCACTTTGTTGATGGCATACATCGAGGAGGCAGGAGGAATCCTTTCCTATCTCGCGATTGGCGGCACCGCTTTCGTTATTGCCTACGGAGGTCCCGGGCCGCGCCCTGACGTGCTCGGCTCGATCTGGAGCATCTGGGGCATTAGCCTCGGCATGATCATCCGCGCCGCGGTCTCTCTTTTATGGCGCGAGCGGCCCAGCCGCACGCTCGCCGAGCAGTTTCAGACGCCGCTCGCCGCGATGCTCCATCTGGTGCGAGAGTTTGGGCAGGAGGGCGGCGGTGCGGATGGGAAGCGGCGGCGAGTAGCGGCCGAGCTGGCGACGATCGAGGGTATCGCCACGATGCTGACGGTCGCGAACGATGCAATGCTCGAAGGCCGAGGCGCGGAAATCGACGGCGATGGGCTAGTTAACGCGCTCGACACGCTGCGTCGCCTCGCTTTCGCTATCGCTGACCTGGGGCGCCTCGTACCGGCCTCCACAGCCGTCAGCGCCACGTTGATGGACGCGATCAGGGACCGCCTCGAATCGTGGCTCCGCAATCTGCGCGATCAAACGGAAACGGATGTCACAAGCCGCGCGCCGTTAAGAAAAATGATTGCCGAAGCGACGGCGCCCGAGCTGTCATTCGGAACCGATGCATCGGAGGGCGGCGCGGCCGAGCGCATAATCCGGCTGACCCTAACGCTGGAGCGTCAGCTCGCAATGGTTTCGCGCAACTGAAGTGACGTTTGCGCACTCGGTCCGGATGGCGGTGCGGGTCTGGCTCTAGCGAACGAAGCTGAAGGCGCGGGCGAGCGAGATGTCGTGCTGCAGTTTATCCATCGACTCGCTGCTAGTGAGTACACAGATGAAGCGGCCCTTCTCCGAGACCGTGACGCAGAGACTATAGCCTTTGTACTCGTAGAGTAGATGGCCATGCATCTCACCAATGGCGCCCGGCGGCACGGCGAAATCACTTGCCTTGTAGCGCGTACACAGGATGTCGCTATTGCGGCCGTGATAAAGAGTATAGGTAACGGGATTGCCGTCAGGCAGGCGGTCGATTCGGCCGCCTACCAGCCCATAGCCGGCGAACTGGAAATTCCACATCATGTCCGGCATCTCGGCCGAGCCGTACGCCATCGCGATTTCGGACAGCGAAGCCGAAGGCACGTTGGGCCGAAAGGCGGTCTCGAAGGTCTCGTAACTGTAGACAGCTTCGTCGAGAGCTCGGCTGGCCGGGATTGAGCTCACTCCATTATTAGAGGAGCGCGTGCCTCGACGTATTCCGGGCACTCCGCCACCCGCCAGCAGCACCACGAACACCATCGCGGCGGCGGCGAGCGGCACCCAGGTGCGCGGCCGCCTGAGTTCGCGTATCGCCGCGGCCCCCACCAAACGCGGCAGGGAGGCGCGGTCGGCCTGCTCGAGCGCTACATCGATCCGTGCCATGAGATCTTCCGGAGCTTTGATGCTGGCAGCCTGACGCCTGATTCGCATCTTAAGCAGGCGTTCCTCGGCCAGACGGGTCCGGCACGCAGCGCATCCGTAGGCAGAGCCGCTGCCCAGATGCTCGAGGACCTCACGCTCCTCTTGCGGCGTCAGTTCGCTATCGGCGTGCGCCGAAAGATAGTTGGCAATGTAGTCTTCGCAATTCACGACGTGTGTAATTATATCATTTTAACACATTTTATAAAGTTTTGCATTAAGATTAGCGCACAAGCCCGCGCCGACGAGCGAACTCGCCCAGCGCCAGACGCATCATCTGGCGCCCGCGCGAGACCCGCGACTTGACCGTTCCAATAGGTATTTCCAGCACATGTGCGACCTCCTGGTAGTTGAGTTCCTGCATGTCCACCAACACCAGCACGGTGCGAAAATCGGGGGGCAGGGCATCGAGCGCAGCCGCAATCTCATGGTCCATAACGTGCTCCGAGACGAGCGTCTCGGGATTGCTCAGTCCCTGGTCCCCTCGCGCGCTGGAACTCTCGACCGCACGCTCGAAATCCTCGGGCGTGAGCGAGACTTGTTCACGATCGGCGCCGCGGTAGCCGTTGCGGAAGTTGTTGTACAAAATTGTCAACAACCACGCCCGGCAGTTGGTCCCCGGCGTGTACTGATGAAAAAAGCGATAGGCCCGCAGTACGGTTTCCTGCAGAAGGTCGCGCGCGTCGTCAGGATTGCGCGACAGCCGCAGCGCCGCCGAATATAGCGCGTCGACGTGAGGCAACGCCTCGCGTTCGAACAGCCCGCGCTTTTCGCTGCCCCATTTGTCCCCCATATCTGAAGAGCACTAACATATAGCACCGCTACAGAATTAAATCCCGCCGCGGAACGGAAAGTTCCCGGGTTTCGCTATGTAAAAACTTCTCACAACCACTTTTCGGCTCGCTATAAAAGAGCAGTTGCACGAGAAAACGTGGCCCACAGCTTGAGATCTTAGTAGACTGGCAATAGATCAGTTCGGCCCGGCTTCAATGCCGAACCGAAGCCCAGACGGATACGTATCTTGGTCACGGCAGATTGATTGGCCCGGCATCCCACTTGTAAGGAGAGGTCACCACGATGGATCGCAAGACGATTACGGGGGCGGTTTTGGCGGCTGCAGTCGGCGCAATGTTTTTAACTACCCCGGTCCTCGCGCAAACCAGTTCGGGGAATTCAGCGAGCGCGGAAAATGTAAAGTGCGTGGGCGGTAACAGTTGCAAGGGCCAGAGCTCGTGCAAATCCGCGAGCAACGGTTGCATGGGGCAGAACTCGTGCAAGGGCAAGGGCTGGGTGATGGCCACTTCTGTGAAAATGTGCACCGACAAGGGTGGTAAGCCCGAAAAGGCTCCGACCAACGCGATGTAGGCTGCGAGCCGGTCGCGATGAATCGATTGGACTTCGCGCGGCTCGGATTCGGCGTTGGATTGCGAACGCCGCATTACGCGCGGGTTCTCGAGCAATCCCCGACGGATAACGCCACTCCAGTGGGGTGGTTCGAAGTCATCTCGGAAAACTTCATGGTCGAGGGTGGGCGGCCACTCGAGGTGCTCGAGGGCGTGCGTGCCAACTATCCGGTCGTGATGCATGGCGTGTCACTGTCGATCGGCTCGAGCGACCCGCTCAACCGCGACTACTTACGCGCGCTGCGCACGCTCGCCAGTCGCGTCGAGCCGGCCTGGGTCTCCGACCATCTATGCTGGACCGGCATCGGTGGCCGCAATTTGCACGATCTGCTGCCGCTGCCGCACACCGAAGAGACCGTGCATCACGTGGCCGGGCGTATTCGCCAGGTCCAGGACATCCTCGATCGCACGATCGCGATCGAGAATGTATCGAGCTACCTCGCATTTCGCGCCTCGCGCCTGACCGAGTGGGAGTTCCTGACGGCGGTCGCCGAAGAAGCCGATTGCGCGATCCTGCTCGACGTCAACAACATTTTCGTGAACGCGTTTAACCATCGCTTCGACCCCGCGCGCTATATCGATAGCGTGCCGGTCGAGCGCGTGGTGCAGTTCCATCTTGCTGGCCATAGCGACCACGGCAGCTATCTGCTCGACAGCCACGACCATCCGATTCGTCCTGAAGTATGGGCGCTCTACGAGCATGCGGTGAGGCGCTTCGGCCGCGTCGCGACGTTGGTCGAATGGGACGACAATATTCCGGAATTCGAAGTGCTGGCCGCTGCAGCCGGTGAGGCGCGACGGCGATGCGAATCCGCGCTGGACATGGCCACTCCCATTCCGCCCGCGTCCAGCGCCCGCATCGGCAGCGCGCGCATAGACTGACCTCCGATCCCGTGCTTGCGCGCGGGGCTTCCGACAGTCCGGACTTGCACATTCGATGCAGCGCGGGAAACAGAAACCGGCCCGGCCGCATTATACGAAATAACTGTATGCCGCGGCCGGGACCGGGGGGAGAGAGCTTGTCTGAACTGAAAATCGGTCGGCGTTCCGCAACGTAATCTGCGGCGCGCCAATCTCTCCCTTATAAACCGGACGCGCTGAGACGAAGTTCCATGACGAACCTGTGACATGAATTTACCGTCGCGTTTGCCGATAGTTGATCGCGCATGCTGAGTGCTATGTTCTGAAAAGACGTGAGCGCTGCCGCGAACATACGGATTGAGGCCATCAATAGCCCGCAGGCGTTCGAGGAATTCGCCCGTCTGCCATACCAGGTCTACGCCGATCGCGAGGCGTGGTGGCCTCCAGACGTCCGCAACGAAATCGATCTGCTGGCCGGCCGCACGTTAACCGCGCCTTATCTCGACCTCCAGCCGTTTTGTGCCTGGAGCAGCGGTCGGCTGGTGGCGCGCGTTAGCGCCGTGATCAACCGCCGCTACATCAGCCATTGGGGCCAGCGGCTCGGTCAGCTAATCCATTTCGAGGCGGCAGCGGGTGAGGGCGAAGCGGTCGGCGCGATGCTGACGCGCGCGATGGAATGGCTCGCGCGCGGCAAGATGGAATCGGTGCGCAGCGGCTTCGCGGCCTTTCTCGACTATCCCTACGCGATCGACAACTACGGCGGCCTGCCGTCGTTCCTGCTGCGCGGCAATCCCGAGTACTACCATTGCTACCTCAAGGATGCCGGCTTCGAGACCGAAAAAGGTCAGATCGACTACACCGCCGCGCTGACCCCTGAGACGCTCGCGCGCTATGCGCGAATGGTCGAGGCGGCACGCTCCGCCGGAGTGGCCGTGACGAGTTGGCGCGAATACGGATTTTTGGCCGCAGTCGATGCATGGACGGAGGTCACCAACTCGGCCTTCGCGCGGCATTGGGGATGGAACCCGGTAACTAGCGACGAAGTTCGTCCGATGATGAATCCGCTGCAGGGCACCCCGGTCGGCGATCTTTCGATGGTCGCGGTGGCCAAACGCGAGGTCGTCGGTGTGGTCTTTTCAGTGCCGGACCTAAGCCCGGCGCTCGCCCAGATTCGCCCGGGCGCCAAGCTCCATCCCGAGCGCGGTGGCGGCACGCGCGGCGCGCTCATAAATATTGGGGTGCTCGAGGCCGCGCGCGGCAAGGGTGTCGCGCTGGCGATGGCGGCGCGTTCGTTCACGATCATGGCCAGGAGCGGAATGCGTTACGCCGGCTACACGCTGGTGCTCGACGACAACTGGCCCTCGCGGCGCACCGCGACAGCGTTGGGTGCGCGGGCGACCGGCAACTTCGTGACTTACCGACGAGATCTCTAAGCAAGAGCGTGAATGGCGAGTTTGGCTGGTTTATTTCGCCTTACACCTTGATGGGCGGGATTGGCTGGTGTTAGTGTAGCTCCTCGCTCCTTGCTCCCGCGTGGGGGCCGGAATCCACAAGGAGGCTGCCGCGTGCGGCGCTACGAAACCATTTTTATTCTTCGCTCCGATCTGGGCGAAACTCAGGTCAAAGATAGCATCAAGCGTTTCGAGGGTCTGGTCGCCACCGGCGGCGGCGAGATGCTCGAAACCGATGAATGGGGCTTTCGCGAACTCGCCTACCGGATTCACAACGAACGCCGAGGCTATTATGTTCGCCTCGACTACGCTGCCACCGGACCCGTGATGAACGAGGTGGAGCGCAACCTTAAACTCTCCGACAGCGTGCTGCGCTACCTCTCGGTGCTTCTCGATTCCGAGGTCGATACCGCCAAGGTGCGCGCCGAAATAGATGCCAGGCTCCATCGCGCGGCCGAAGCAAAGGCCGCCGCCGAGGCCCGCATTGCCGCAGCCGCCGCGGCCGCCGAGCAGGCGGCGCATCCGAGCGCTCCCGGAGCCGATCTCTCGCCCGATGAGGCGGCCGGCGAGGCTGAAGTAGCGCAAAAAGCGGTGTCCGAACAGCCGGAGGAAGCTGGCTCCGACGCGGAGGTGAATCCCGCCGGTGAACCGAAACAGGATTGAACTGTTTGGCAAAGTGACCTGCGCGCCTGAGATGCGGGCCACGCCGACCGGAACTCCGGTGATGCGGATCGAGTTGGACTGCGGCGAGGGTCGGGAGCCTTTGAGGCTGGGGGTCGTGATGATAGGGGAGGGCGCGCGCGAAATAGGCGGGCGAATCAGCGCCGGAGCGGCGGTGAAGGTAACGGGAACGTTGCGCACAGTACGCGGGCGGCTGTGGCCGTCGGCGGCGAGCGGGATCGAAGTGCTGGCGAGCGAGGTGAGCGAGGTCGCGGCAGGCGCGGGCTTATAGGATCGACAATCGGGATTGCCGGGATTTGCGAAAATCGGGTGAGCTTCGCCAGCACTGATCGTCCGACTGTCCAATTTCTAAGAATTTGAATTTCTAAGATTTCATAACCATGACCAATTGTTCTGGCGGCTCGCCGCCGACCTTGGACACGATTCCACGCGGGATCCGACGAGACGAAAATGGCTGACGAAGAAAGGATGGAGCAGGGGCCCGGACACGGTGGCCATGAGCATGGCCGCGGACGCCCCGGAGGTTCGCGCTCCGACTCCGATCGCCCCGGCGAGGGCCGTGGTGGCGAGGGCCGGGGCGGCGGGATGCGTCGGCGGCCAGGCGGCGGCCGTCGCAAAGTGTGCCGCTTCTGCGCCGACAAGGCGCTCAAGGTCGATTACAAGGACGTGCGTACCTTGCAGAACTTCATCACCGAGGGTGGCAAGATTGTACCCAGTCGTACCTCGGGTAATTGCGCGCGCCATCAGCGCCAACTTGCGGTCGCGATCAAGCGCGCCCGGGTGATCGCGCTGTTGCCCTTTTCGACCTTGGGATAATGGGGATGACGAGCGAGCGTTGAGACGCGGGCGAATAATCGTCGGGCCGCTGGTAGGTGCGATTCGCGCGGCATTCCTGTCGGCGGCGCTCTATCTGGCAGCGGCCTTAGTGCCCCTGGTTGGCATGATGGCTGCGCTGTTCGCGCCCGCGCCGACGCTGCTTTTCTCGGTAGGTTTTGCCCGCGCGCGAGTGCGTGCCGCGGTGGCTATCATGATCGGCGCAGCAGCGGTCATGGCGCTCGGTGGATGGACTGTGGCACTCGGCTACCTGGTGACCTTCGGTCTCGCAGCGGCCGTGATGTGCGACATGCTCGAGCGGCGCAAGCCCTTCGAGGCGATCGTGCTAGTGACCGCCGCGGTCGTGCTGGCGGCCAGCGTGATTGCAGCCTTCGCGATGGCTGGGTCGGTAGACGCGGTGGCAAAGGGCGTCCGCGATGGGCTAACGGCGGGAATGGCGCACGGCCACGACTTTTACAAGATGCTCGGAATCGAGACCGGGATGGCTCAGGAGGCGGAGGCCGGCCTGCTGGATATTATGCTGCGGCTGTGTCCGGCATTGGTGGCGTTGTGTGCGGGCTTCGGTGCGCTGCTCAATCTGGCGGTGTTTTGGCGGCTGGGAGGCCGGGAGCGGCTCGACTATCCTCTGTTCGGCGATTTGGCCCGCTGGTCGACGCCAGAATGGCTCATCTGGGTGCTGCTGGCGGCAGGGTTCGGAATGTTCGTTCCAGTGCCGGCGTTGGCCGTGGTAGCGATGGATGCCTTCGTATGCGTCGCGGCAGTCTATTTTTGCCAAGGCATGGCCATCATGGCCTTCTATTTTAAGACTTTGGTTATCCCGCCATGGGTCCGGGGGCTAATATATTTTGTTACAATAATCCAGCCGGTGCTGGCGGCTCTGGTGTGCGCGGCCGGTATTTTCGACCTGTGGGTAGATTTCCGGCGGCTCAAGCCGCCGAGCCAGGAAGCAGGTAGCTTCGGCGATTTTTTTTAGGCGCCGTAAGGATTAAGCAATCCAGTCTATGAACGTGCAAGTGATTCTCAGTGAGGACGTGCCCAACCTGGGCCGTCCGGGAGACGTGGTTAGGGTGCGCGCCGGCTATGCGCGAAACTATCTGTTGCCGCGCCGACTCGCGGTCGAGGCCAACTCCAAGAACCTGCGCGCCTTCGAGCATCAGAAGGGCTTGGCGATGTTGCGGCGTGAGGCGAACAAGGGTCTGGCGGTAAAGCTCAAGCAACAGCTCGAAGCGTTGACGCTCACGATCGGCGCTAACGCAGGCGAAGAGGGCAAGTTGTTCGGATCGGTGACCAGTATCGATATCGAGCGTGCGCTGCGCGAGCACGGATTCAATATCGAACGGCGAAAGATAATGTTGGCGGAGCCGATCAAGCAGCTCGGCGAGTTCACCGTTCCGGTGAGGCTCGACCCGGAGGTTGAAGCTGACGTGAAGCTCACAGTCGCGGCGTCATAAGGCCATCCGGGTATGATGAAACTCTACGATTTCCTGCCCTGCCCATTCGGTCAAAAAGTGCGGATCGTTCTGGCAGAAAAGAGCCTGACCTACGAGCTCATCCAGATCGATCTAGCCCAAGCCGACCAGCGGCGTCCCGAGTTCCTGCGCCTCAATCCATTCGCCCGGGTTCCGGTGCTGGTTGACGAGGACACCACGGTCTACGATTCGACGATCATCGTCGAATATCTCGAAGATGAATACCCGGAGCCGCCGGTCCTGCCGACTCTGGGAGCGAGCGCGCTGCGTGCGCGAGCGCGGATGTTCGAGGATTTTGCCGACACGTCATTCACGCCGCAGGTCGGACAGCTCATGGCCGAGATGGCTCGGGCCGAGGGTGACCGCGATCAGGGACGTCTCCAGCGGTTGCATCGTTCGATCGAACGGGCGCTCGATTACCTGAATCACGAACTTACTGGCCAGCAGTTTCTCGCCGGCGACTTTTCAGTCGCCGACATTGGGTTCGCGCCGCGGATGCTCGTACTGAGCGAACTGGGCCTGGAGGCGAGCACTAATCGCTCAAACGTCGACGCCTGGATAAAGCGGCTGCTGGAGCGCGCGAGCATCCAATCCCTGCAGGGCGTGACGCTCGAGCCTCTGGCCGGAGTTTGACCGTCGGGACGCAACGCTCCGAGCGATCGGACACGAAAGCCAGCTATTTTTTACGCGACAATCGCGTGGGAAACGACAGGCGCGCCGTCCGAGTAATGGGCGGCGCGCCTGCTTTTCGAGATCACGGACGAGGAGCGGGTTCCTAACCTAGACGATCCGTTGTCGGTTTAACAAGGGCTTCGGGGCCGGGTTCGTCAGTTAAAGGGATCGCTCCTTAAATTGCTGCACTAGTAAGGTTGATCCTCGCCGAACAGCGGTTCTTCTTCATCGGCCCGGGTCGAGGCTACGCCCGTCGCTCGGTAGAGAAGCTTTGCAGCGAACAACTTGTTGCCCAGCCGACCCTGCGGCTTGAGCATCCCGCCATGCCTGCGACATCGCGGACAGGCCATCGTGCCGCTCAGCAGGCTCGCATTCTGTGGGGTGATTCGCAAATCGAAACTGGCCCCACATCCCGGGTTCTGACACAAGGTTCGATAAACGATACCCGGTCGGTCGCCAGTCTTGGTTTCAGTATTCATCGCAGTTTGCATAGCGCCATCTCCTTCCTGCGTCTATTTATCCGTATCGGTCGCGCCGTAGGATTAGACGTAAATGACTTGCAGAAGTTTCAAGCAAGCGATGTGCCGCAGCTAATTGTGGAATTAAATTGAAAAAAATTCCCCTTTAAATCCACAACTTAGGTGTTTCCGCCTGATTGACTTGCAGGATCGGCGAATTTTCGCATTGTGATCCGTTTTTGCAACAAATCGGCATTCCTTTCTGCCAAAATGACCACAATGTCTCAGCTCCAGGTCTATTTTCGAGTGTTTTCTCTTTCACAGTGCTAAATATACGACGCTGCGGCAGCTTGGGATGAACGCGGCATTATTTGCGGGTTAAGAGTTAGGGTGGGGCAATGAGGACGCTTGCGATGGTAATGGCTGGGGGGCTGGGCAGCAGACTGCATCCGCTGACCCGCGACCGAGCCAAGCCGGCGGTTCCTTTCGGGGGAAAATACCGGATCATCGATTTCGTCCTTTCCAATCTCGTAAACTCACGAATTTACGCCATTTACGTACTGGTTCAATGGCGGTCGCAGTCGCTTATCGAGCACCTCAAGGACGGATGGCAGTTCGGAGGAATACTCAACGACCAGTTCGTCACTCCTGTCCCGGCTCAGATGCGGATGGGCGAGAGCTGGTACCAGGGCACTGCCGACGCCATCTTCCAGAACCTCAACCTGCTCGACGACAACAGTCCCGACCTGGTCGCGGTCTTCGGCGCCGACCATATCTATCGGATGGACATCCAGCAGATGATCGAGTTTCACCTCGAGCGCAAGGCGGCCGTGACTGTCGCCACCATCCCGGTGCCGGTCGAGGAGTCCGCCCAATTCGGGATCGTCGATGTCGATTCGGGACTCCGCGTTTCAGGCTTCGACGAGAAGCCGTCCACCGCCCGTGCGATGCCGGGCGCGCCGGGTCAGTGCCTGGCCTCGATGGGTAATTACCTATTCGATCCCGACGTGTTGCGCCGCTCACTGGAGGAAGACTCGACAATCGCCTCGAGCCGCCACGACTTCGGCCACGATCTCATCCCGCGCCTCATTGAACGCGTGCCGGTCTATGCCTATAACTTCATGACTAATCGCATCCAGGGTGATTCCGAAGTCAACCTGAGTTATTGGCGCGACGTCGGCACGATAGACGCTTACTATGAGGCCAACATGGATCTGCGCGATGCGCGGCCTCATCTGAATCTCTACAACCAGCGCTGGCCGCTGCGCACGGCGTACTATGATCAGCCGCCAGCCAAGTTTGTGTTCGACGAGAACGGACGACGTGGCGAAGCGCTCCACTCGGTCATCTCCGAGGGTTGTATCGTGTCGGGCGGGATGGTGCGCAACTCGGTACTGGGCCGTTCGGTTTTCGTGCACTCGTGGAGCCAGGTCGAGGACTCGGTCCTGATGGACTATAGCGAGATCGGCCGCCACGCCCGCGTGCGCCGCGCGATCATCGACAAGAACGTCTCCGTGTCCGAAGGCGACGAGATCGGCTACAATCTCGAGCGCGATCGTCAGCGCTTTCACGTGACTGACTCCGGCCTGGTGGTGATTGCCAAGGCGCCCAAGCGCGAACGGCAGAGCCTGTGACACAAAGCCTCGTCCCCGGCCCGAGAGATAAGGCACTCACCGCCCCCGTTCCCCCGCCAGTCGGCGTCAACGGCGGGGCCGCGGGCGCCAAGTCGAGTCGCAACGCCGAGCCGGAAACTTCCCTGACAAAAAGCGGCCTCGCACGCGAGCATCGTCCGCCTCTTGCCGGGCTCAAGCTAAGCCGCAAAAACCGTCTGCTGTTCCAATTGATGCGCGCTGCGGTAATGGCCTTCAGCCTGCTGCCTGACTTCATTTTGTATCCGCTCGGAGTGCTCATCGGTTATCTCGCGTTCCTGTTCGACCGTCGCCACGTCGCGATCGCGATGGTGAATCTGGCGATCGCGTTTCCAGAGCGCAGCGAACGCGAGCGCCGGCGCATCGTGCGTGCCTCCTATATGAACCTGGGCCGCGGCGGCGCCGAGTATGTGCGGCTGGCCGGGTTTTTCCATCGTCGACTGATAGGACGCGTCGCCTATGAGCGCTTCCAATACTGGGACGAGATCAAGCGCCGCTACCCCGGCCGCGGTATCGTCGTGCTAAGCGCACACTTCGGCAACTTCGAGCTTTTGGCTACCGCGCACGCGCTTCACGGGCATCAGATAACCCTCATTCATCATACGCAGCGTTTCCTGGCCGGTGACGCGCTGATGACCTGGGTGCGCGAGCGCGCCGGCGTCGATGTCGTGCGCAAGCGTTCGGCCGCGCGCGCCGTGCTCAAAGCGCTCGGCGATGGCGACATGGTCGGCGTTCCGTTCGATCAGAACGCCAAGCGTGGCGAGGCGGTTTTCGTGCCGTTCTTCGGCGAGCCGGCGGCGACCTCGCGCACGCTGGCGCGGCTGGTGCAGAAATCGCACGCGATCGTGGTCCCGGTTTTCATCGTCCGCGAACCCGGCAACCGCAGCCATCGCATCGTAATCCAGGACCTTATCGCCCTCCAGGAGAGCGCCGACCCAGAGGCCGATATCGAGGAGAACACCGCGCGCTTCCTGCGCCCAATCGAGGACATGGTGCGGCGCTATCCTGAGCAGTTTTTATGGCAGCATCGGCGCTACCGCACCCGGCCGCGCGGGATGGCGCCGCTCTACGCGGAAACCCGCCGACATCGCGATTCCCGCCGCTAAACGGCGCCGCAGGTGCGTCGCATTGGTTCTCTCCGGAACATCGTCCGCGCGGTAGTGCTTCTTCCATTGAAATAGAGTAGGGCATGATGATGAACTTTGATTTGTTTGACGGCTCCTGCGCTGCCAGCGTGGTCTCGTCCGTTGCGGCGCTCGATAGGTCGCCAGACGTATCGTCAGAAACATTTCGGGCAGCGCCGGCCATTTTGGCCGCTGCCACGGCGCTCCCGCCCAACGTGATCGAGCAACAGTCGATTGCGGCCTTGCTCAAGGCTCTGTGGGGCGAGAAATATGACGACTCGCGCCGCTGGCGTTCGACCTTCGAGCAGATCCAGCGCTCGGTGCGGATCGATCGGCGCTACCTGGCGCTGCCGGTGAGCGAGTACCCGGCGCTCGACTCGTTCGCCAAGACCAACGCCGCCTGGACGCGTGAGGCTGCCGAGTTGGGTGCGACGGCCGCCCGCAACGTACTCGAGACGGCTGGGATGACGCCGCACGACGTCGACCATCTCTTCTTCGTCACCGGCACCGGGATCGCGACGCCAAGCCTCGACGCGCGAATCGTCAACCGCCTCGGGATGCGTCCGGACATCCGGCGCACGCCGATTTTCGGCCTGGGATGCGCCGGTGGAGTGGCTGGGGTCATCCGCGCCGCAGACGTGCTCCGCGGCTTCCCGGACCAGGTCGCGATGGTCGTGTCGGCGGAGCTTTGCTCGCTTACTTTGCAACGCAACGACGATTCGGTCGCCAACATCATCGCCTCGGCGCTTTTCGGTGACGGCGCGGCGGCGGTGTTGCTGGGCGGCGCGCGGATAGCCAATCGCGGGGCTGGAGCGATTCCCCGGATCATCGCGACGCGCTCGGTTTTCTATCCCGATAGCGAACGAATGATGGGATGGGATGTGGTGGATAGCGGATTCAAGATAGTGCTTTCGGCCGCGATTCCCGACCTGGTGCGGGAGCACCTGGGCGACGACGTTGACGCGATTCTTGCCGGGCAGGGCCTTGCGCGATCGGCGATTAGCCATTGGATCGCGCACACCGGCGGCAACCGCGTGCTCGAGGCGATCGCCTCGGCGCTGGATCTTCCAGCGGGCGCGCTCGACCGTTCATGGCGGCTGCTCGCTGCGACCGGCAACCTGTCTTCGGCCTCGGTGCTGTTCGTGCTGCACGATCTGCTCGCGTCGTGCGCCGCCTCCTCCGGCGACTACGGACTGATGCTCGCGATGGGTCCGGGATTCTGCGCGGAGCTGGCACTGCTCCGATGGTGATTTCGCTCGGCGCATATCTGACGATCCTGGCAGCGCTCGCAGCCGAGCGGATGTTCCATCTTGCGCTCGCTGCGCGCAACGCGCGCCGCGCATTCGCGAGCGGTGCGGTCGAGCACGGGCAGAGCCACTACCCGGCGATGGCTGCGTTCCACGCCCTCTTCCTGCTCTCGGCCGCGGCCGAGGCAATCGTGCTTCAGCGCCCGTTTCCGGGAACGCTTGGATGGACCGCGCTTGGCGGCGCGCTCGGCGCGCAGGCGCTCCGTTACTGGTCCGTCGCGAGCCTCGGCTCCCGCTGGAATACGCGGATAATCGTGTTTCCCGGGATGCCGCCGGTGAAACGTGGGCCGTACCGCTTCATGCGCCATCCAAACTATCTCGCGGTGATCGTCGAGATTGCGTGCGTGCCGATGATCCGCGGATGCTGGATGACCGCGGTCGTGTTTTCGATTGGCAATGCGGTGCTGTTGCGAGTGCGAATTCGCGCCGAAGAAGCCGCGATGGGTCCGCGCTACGCGTCCGAGTTCGCAGACCGGCTGCGGCTGATTCCAAAACCTCCGCTCCGTCCCCCGCGCCTGGAATCTGATCGCGCCGCACAGCGCACCACCGTCTGAACACGCCTCGCCGAAGCGGAGCGTGGCACCGGCTCTCGCAATGCGGTTGAATCGCGATAGACTGGGCGGCCAACGTTCCGCGCGGAAGCCCGGACGCTTCCCGCCATAACCATCGAGGCTTTTTAAAATGAGCAAGACTTTCGAGAAACATGGAATCACGGCCGAGTTCGCTAACGAGTTGATCGACGCGGCCGTCGCAAAAGCCAGGGAACTCAAGGTTCCGCAGTGCGTCGCCGTGGTCGATGACGGCGGAAATCTGAAAGCATTCGTCCGTATGGACGGAGCGCCGCTCATTCCGATCGAGATCGCACAAAGCAAGGCCTACACCGCGCTGTTCGGCTTTCCGACCCACGAGTTTTTCAACTTCATCAAGGGCGACCCTTCGCTGGTCGCAGGTATCGCTTCACGCCCGCGCGTCGCGGCTTTCGGCGGTGGTTACCCGATCAAAGTCGAGGGTCAAATAGTCGGAGCAATAGGCGTCAGCGGGGGGACGGTCGAACAGGACATGCAATGCGCCGAGGCGGCCTTGAAGCTCATACAGTAATTATTGAAGCAGATTGCGAATACGGCGGAGCGCATCGCGAGAGGCGATGCGCTCCGTCCAAACCTTAGGCCTTAATCTTTGTGCACGCGCAGTGTAGCCCTGAGTGTATCGACTTGACGCGCGGCGCCCTGCGAGTCTCGGTCTCTTTCTATCTTGATTAGGGATTCACAGGCGGCGGCTGACCCTCGTGATACGCCACGTCGAACATCGTGCCGCGAGCGGAGGCGACCGCGTTAGGAGTGTGAACTTCGAAGTTTGGAGCGCCGGACGGACTAAAGTGAACCAGTGAGCGCACCAATCCGCTCAGCAGAGTCACCTTGGTACTGGCGCGCGACCCGTCGGGGTTAAGGGTATCTTGCGTCAGCACAAGAGTGCTCGACTCGTTGAGTTCCAACTGGCTGCCGTCACTGAGTTTGATAGTGACCCGGCTGTTCGGCCCGGTCGTGAACTTGTCTCCGACCTGAACGCCAGAGCCGTTGGCGGCGGGAATCGACTTGCCAGCCCGCTCGAGGCTGGCAGTGCCGGTGACCTCGCTGATCGCGCCGGCAGGGGTCTGTGCCCAAGCATGAGGCACCGAAACCAGTAAAACGGCCGCAAAGAAGCTTGCCGACGCCACTATTTGCGTAATTACCTTCGACATGCTTTGAGCCTACATTTATTCTTATAACGTGTCTACACATCCGTCCCAAGCAAGCAAAGTCCTAAACTGTCCCAGGCTGCGTGTGTTGTAGGAAAGCGGCCTATGAGGCGGAGCGGCCGGTGAGTCGCGGCACGAGGGCCAGGATGACCAGTGCTATCAACCAGGCCGCCGTGCCGCTGATGATCGGCGGCCGTCCATAGCCGGCAATCCATGGCGATGGCGAAGCGCCGGGTGTATCGCCAAAGGGCCATAGCTTTGCGCCGACCACCAAGCCGGCATGCAGTCCCATCGAAAAATAGACGTTGCCGGTCACCAGGAAAGCCTCGCCCAGCGCCAGGCCGAGCAGGAATAATCCGACCAGCGCCGGCAACGCGGCCGCGGGATGGGTCAGTTGTGCGAGGCTCGCGTAAAGATTGTGAAAGCCGGCGGTTGCGTCGTAGCTTGTCAGATAAAATCGCGCGGGTGAGCGCACCAGGTGCGCCAGCGCATACACCACAGAGCTAAGCACCAGCGCGCCGGTGCGCCCGAAGTCCTCGATTATCCCGCCCAGCAAAAAGGCGCGAAAGAATCCTTCCTCGATTAGTGCGATCAGGATTGCCCCGGCGACGTACTTGGGCGCGCGCGCCAATGCCTCGCCGACTCGCATCTCAACGCGGCCGCCGAATGCCGCGCCGAGTGCGAGCAGAATCGCGATCACCACCGCCGCGACCAGCAATCCGCGGACAAGCGCTCCCAGATTATCCAGCGGACGGGCGAAGCCACGCCGCAACAGACGCGCGACTCCCAGTTGACGCGCCCACAGCGTCAGCATCAGCGCCAGCGTGACCATCACCGTGCGGTCGAAAATGCGCGGGAAGGGAAAATGATAGCCGGCGCGGGCGAGCGCGATTGCGGCGAACGGCGCGATGAGCGCGGCTGCGGCGGCTGCTAGCAAAAGGGCGATCGTTACTCTCAGCGTGAAGGGCATTTTGCTATGCGTCGGCGTTCGGCTGGTGCACAACGCCCACGAGCGTTAACGGTTGCAAGGCCGCCATGCAAGCGGCGATTATCATGCAATCGTTTTGGGTTAGTTTGACGGATCACACCTGCAAACAGATGTCCGCGAATGATCGCGCGAGCAGGAATCGCTGACCGGACAGGAGGCCTCGTATGGATCTGGGACTTAAGGGCAGGGTCGCCGTGGTAACCGGCGCCAGCATGGGGATTGGCGAGGCGACCGCGATCGAACTTGCGGGCGAGGGATGCGACCTCGCGATCTGCGCTCGCCACACCGATCAACTGGCCAAAGTGCGTGACGAGATCGCAGGCAGGGGCGTCCGATGCGTTGTCGCGCAATGCGATATCCGCAAGCCCGACGAGATAGCGGCCTTGATGAACGAGGTCGACCGTGCTTACGGCCGACTCGACATCCTGGTGAACAATGCCGGTGCCGCTACGCATGGCACTTTCGCATCGCTGAGCGACGAGCAGTTGATCGCGGATTACGAGGTGAAGATTCTTGGGCAACTGCGATGCACGCGCGCGGCATTGTCGCTGCTGGAGAAGAGCCCGGCGCCCCGGGTGATCAACGTCAACGCGATTGCGGGTCGAGTGGTAATGCCGGGGCTATTCGCCACCGCGACACATCGCGCGTCATGTTACGCGCTCAACAAGGCGCTCGCCTGGGAATTAGCGGACCGGAAAATCCTGGTGAACTCGGTCAATATCGGGCTGGTGCACACCAATCAGATCGAACGTGCGCACGCGCGCCGCGCGCCCGACGTCCCGCTGGAGAAGTTCATGGCGCAGGCGGCGCAGATCGTGCCGCTCAAACGCTTCGGCGAGCCGCACGAGGTTTCCGGCCTCATCGCGTTTCTGGCTTCCGACCGCGCAAGCTTCATCACCGGCGCGTCGATCGATGTGGGAGGCGGGCAGGGCGCGCACGTCTGAGAGACTCCATCAACGAGACTGAGGACGTATGTAAAGAACCCTGTTCGCGCCGTACCTGTAATGAATCGGAAACGTTTGCTCCAGCCAGCCGGCAAATCCCGGCAGACGCTCGAGCCGGCCGCTCCATAGCAATACCGCTTTCACTCGATAGCGCTCGATTTCGTTTTTTACTTCGGCAGTGGACAGATAGTGGTTGTCGATACGTTTCAGTGAGGTGTCAGCCAGCCACGCCGGTACCTTGCGACCGGACCAGAACGCAATTCCTTGCGCGTCGGTCACGATGAAATCGGCCTTATCGGTCAGCCGCGCCAAATCAGCGGCAACCATGAGATCCGCGGTTGGTGGATGAGGGAACGCCAACAGCCATTGCTCTCCGGCACGACCAGCAAGACCGCCGCGGCAGGCCATCGTGAAAAGAATCAGGGCAGCAACCATCGGTGCAAGGGTCACAACCTGTCCGTAGATGCCTGCGCCCGCGCTCGCTGCAGTGACTTGCCGTCGTCTGCCCAGCTTCCACAAGGCGCTAATGGCGATTCCTGCCGACAGCGCGATCGGCGGAATAAGACTGACCACATGATGAGTGAACAGCGGCTGCTGGACAATCAAAGCGACCAGCGTCAGCGCGAGCCAGCTGAGCGCAGCCCATCCGCTCCAGGGCTCCAGGACAGCGCAAGCGGCAAGCACCAGTGCGGAGAACATTATGGGATCTCGACCCAGCGTCGCTACTATCAAGTCCCAGTTGCGGGCCGGGCTGGAGCTGGCCTGCGAGGTCAGATGAAACGCCACCACTTGTGTCCAAACCTCGTGCGGCCCGTACGTCAACGCCAGCGCCGCGACAACTCCAAATATGATTCCAAGGACCAGCAAAGTGTCGGCCGCGATGCACCAGAGCCTTTGTCGTAGCTGACCCGCCGACCGCCATCGCTCAGCCGCAATTACCAAAGTGGGCGCAATGGCGTAGAGCTCAAACAGCTTGACCTGCAATCCGAGGGCGAGTACCAGAGCTGCCGCGCCTAGCCACAGACGCTTGCCGCTCGATCGGTATTGCGTTGCCAGCACGAACGCCACGGCCGCAAAAGCCGCGGCGGGCAGTTCGCCGGTGATCTCGCGGGCCCAATAGAACGCCAGCGGCGACAACAGGAGTGTCATGCATGCGAAGACCGCTCCCAGCCATACACCGCCGTCGAGCACGACGGTGCCCACCGCAACGGTCGTGATCACCAGCGCGGTCACGGTGAGCAGTTGAGCGGCGCGCACGTTTTGACCGAAAACTGTGAAGGAGCAGCGGATTAGTTCCAGCCACACGGGCGGCTGCGAAACGAAAATTTCCCGATACGGTGCGTAACCGGCAGCCGCCATCCGAGCCGATTCCAGGTACACGCCGCCATCGTAGAAATCGCTGTACTGGCCAAGATTCCGATAGGCGGGCGCGGCCATCACCACGACCACCACCAGGAATCCTGCCACGCGCAACATCCGGTGTTCGAGATATCGCCTCAACGGAAGGACGGGTGCCTTTAGCAATTTCGCTTCTAGCGATCTTCTTATTTGACTTGGAGGTAACGCCGCTTGCGAAGATATCCTGAGACTGACCCCGCAAGGCAATGACAGTGGGTTGGCGAATCGGCGCTATCGCGCGTGCTCGGGGTTGCGTTGCGGCTCGAGCACGATTTCCACCGGACAGGCGCGCAGCGGCGCGCGCAGCACCGTCATTACAGCCTCCGCCACGTCTTCGGCGGCGAGCATCAATGCGCGGTCGAGACGTTTGTTGGACGGGATGAGGGCGGTATCGACCAGGCCCGGGATTATCACTGCTGACTTGACGCCGCTAGAGCGGAGCTCCGCGAAGGCGGTGCGGCTGAACGCGACCAGCCCCGCCTTGGCCGCCGCGTAGACCGCCTCACCAGGCGGCGTGGCGCGTGCCGCCGCCGAAGCAATATTGACGATCGCTCCGCCGCCGTTCTTGACCATCCGCGCCGCGGCCAGGCGCGCGAGCGCGATCGGAGCGCGCAGGTTCACGGCCAAAATGCGGTCCTGCGTCGCTTCGCTAGTCTTGAGCAGCGGTGTGCGCGGCGGAGCCCATCCCGCGTTATTCACCAGCACGTCGATTTGGCCGAAATGCCCGAGTGCCGCGTCGAACAGATCCTGCGGACTCTCATCGCCGGCCAGATCGATCAACACGATTAACGATCGTGCCGGCTCGAGGCCCGACAGCCGCCGCGTTTCTTCCAGTTCCTCGAAGCTGCGCGCGGCGAGGCATAGCGCATAACCTTCGCGCGCGAGCGCCAGTGCCGTGGCGCGGCCGATTCCGCGTCCGGCGCCGGTCACCAGTGCGACGCGTTGCGATTTTTGCCCTGCCATTCCGTATGCGGCGGCGGCGCCGTCGAAAACGCAGCTTGCACGATCATGCGTACTTCCACAAACTGTGGTGGACGCGGCCGCGGACCGGCTCCGTGAGTCGGTGGGGCGCGTTGGGAGGCAGGCGGCAACGATGAATGCGCAAGTTTTCCGCGAGTACGATATTCGCGGCATTGTCGAGCAGGATTTCGACGACGACTTCGTCGTAAGCCTCGGACGCGCCTACGCAACGATGCTCAAGCGCGCCGACAAAGCCACCATCACCCTCGGCCGCGACTGTCGGCTGTCTTCGGACCGGCTCTTCGGATTGCTCAGCGACGGACTGCTGCAAAGCGGCATCAACGTGGTCGATATCGGCGTGGTGCCAACGCCGTTGCTGTATTTTTCGGTGATTCACTGGCGGATGGATGGCGGCGCGATGATCACCGGCAGCCATAACGCGGCGGAGTACAACGGCTTCAAGCTCGGCGTAGGTCCTTCGACAATTTACGGCGACGAGATCCAGGAGATCCGCCGCATCATCGAGCGCAAGGATTTTCCCGCTGCCGGCGGCCGCGGAACGCTCAGCACGCGGACGGTGCATGGCGACTACAACGACTTCATCAAGCGGACCATCACGATCCGCCCGGGGCTCAAGGTCGCGGTCGATGGCGGCAATGGATGCGGCGGGGTGGTCGCGGCGCCGCTGATGCGGGAGTTTGGCCTCGAAACGGTCGAGCTTTTCATCGAGATGGACGGCCGCTTTCCCAACCATCATCCGGACCCCACGGTCGAGGAGAACATGCGCGACCTCATCGGCGCGGTGAAGAGCAGCGGCGCGCGCATCGGAATTGCCTACGATGGCGACGCCGACCGGGTCGGCGCGGTCGACGAGAACGGCCGAATCGTGTGGGGCGACGAGCTGATGGTGGTGTTCTCGCGCGCGATTTTACGGGAACGCCCAGGTGCGGCGATTATCGGCGACGTCAAGTGCTCCAACCGCATGTACGACGATATTACGGCTCATGGCGGCCGCGCGATCATGTGGAAGACCGGCCATTCGCTGATCAAGAGCAAGCTCAAGGAGGAACACGCCGCGCTCGCCGGAGAGATGAGCGGGCACATGTTTTTCGCCGACCGCTACTACGGATTCGACGACGCCATCTACGCCTCCTTCCGGCTGCTCGAGATCGTCAGCCGTGAACGTCGCGGCCTGGCCCAAATTCTCGCCGACCTGCCCAAGAGCAGCTTCACTCCCGAGATTCGTCTCGATTGCCCCGACGAGCGCAAGTTCGACGTGGTGCGCAAGGCCGCTGAGTATTTTCGTGGCCACTACGAGGTGATCGAAATCGACGGGGTGCGGGTCAAATTGCCCGGCGGATGGGGCCTGGTCCGCGCCTCGAATACGCAGCCGGCGCTGGTGATGCGCTTCGAGGCAGGCGACGAAAAAAACCTGGGTGAAATTCGGACGCTGTTCGAGAGCAAACTGAAAGAACTGGGCGCGATGTGAGCGCGGCCAAGCCGAGCGCGCTTATCATCGCCGGCGGCCGTGGGACGCGTTTTTGGCCGGAGAGCCGCGCCTGGCGACCCAAGCCGCTGTTTTCGATCGACGGCCGCACTTCGTTGCTCGCCGACACTGTCGCGCGACTCGCGCCGGTGTCCGGGCGCGCGCGAACTTTCGTGCTGGTCTCGGCCGACCAGCGAGCGATCTTCCGCAAGGCGCTCCGCGGCGTCATCCCGCCTGCGAATCTAATCGTCGAGCCGAGCGCGCGCGGCACCGCAGTCGCAATCGCGTACGGATGCGCGACCATCGCACATCGAATAGGTCCTGGCGTGGTCGCCGTGATGCCGGCCGACCATTACATCACGCCGCCCATCGCGTTTCGCCGCACGCTCGGCGACGCAATTGAGCTTGCCGCCACACGCCATGCAGTAGTCGTAATCGGCATCGTCCCCGATCGTCCCGAGCCCGGCTACGGCTACCAGGAAATCGGACGCCGGGTGGGGCGCGGCTTCGAAGTCGCGCGCTTTATCGAGAAGCCGCCGCTCGAGGCGGCGCGCCGGATGGTGGCGTCGGGAAAGTTTTTGTGGAACGCCGGGATGTTCGTGATGGATGTCGCGACGCTGACCTCCGAGCTCGACCAGCACGCTCCAGGCCTCGCAGGCGCGATGCGCGAATTCGCCGGGGCATCGGCGTCCAAGGTCGCGCGCATCTACCGAGGGCTCGAGTTCGGGGCGTTCGACCGGGTGGTGGCTGAGAAGAGTCGCAACGTGCTGAGTGTGCGCGCGCGCTTTCGATGGCACGACGTCGGGAGCTGGGAGGGGCTCTGGGAGGCGCTCCGCGGGCGCGAATCCAACGTGGTCAAGGGCGAGGTAGTCGCCCTCGATAGCGAGGGGGTGTTGGCGCGTGGCGCCAAGGGGCGCCTGATGGTCTTGCTGGGCGTGAAAGACTTGGTCGCGGTGGACACCGGCGACGCACTGCTGATTGCCAGCCGCAAAAGCTCGCAGGATCTCCGCCGCGTAGTTGACGAACTCGCCGGCCGCCGCCTCGATCGTTACTTGTAGCCGCGGCTCTCTTTTTTCCTGTACGTTTCGATCGCCGATGCGCTAGCATTGCGCGCACCGACCCCCTAGCGAGCGTCATGAGGGCGGCACGAGGTGAGCATCGTGAAAATGAAAGAACTGCGGCGAGTCGTAACCGGCATCGACGCCTCCGGAAAATCCTATGTTGCGATCGACGGGCCGGGCGCCGGCATCGTAGAGGAGGCCGGCGCCGGACTGGCCGAGGTTTGGGTCACTGACGCAACTCCGGCCGATAACGCGGCCAAGGGCGATGCGGCCGAGTGGAAGATGCGGCTGGAGCCGCCGGCTGGCGGCAGCGTCTTTCGCTTCTTCATGCTGGCGCCCGAAGACAAAGCGCTCTCGGCGCGCGAGCTGGAAGAGCGAAGCGCTGCGATGTTCGCGGCGATCGGCGGCGCGCATTGCCGTGTCGATACGAAGCGTCATCCGAGCATGCACACGACGCGCACGATCGATTACGTAATCCTGCTCTCGGGCCACGTTACCTTGCTGCTCGACAAGGGCGAGGTCGACCTTAAGCCCTTCGACGTGGTGGTTCAGCGCGGCACCAATCACTCCTGGGTCAATCGCGGCCCTGAGCCGGCGCTGTTCGCAGCCGTGCTGATCGACGCCAAGCCGCTCTGAGAGCTGTCGCGAACCCAAACAGAGGGGCGCGGCGATTTCAGTCGAGAGCCTGCGGGTCGCACTTCAGCGCGAGCTCGCGCAGTTCGCCGAGACTGCGATCGTCCTCGAGCGCTATCATGCGCAGACGCGCCGCAAAAGTCGGGTCGATTCCTTCCCAATGAAGCGCCTGCTGGTTCGTCTCGCGTGAAAGCTCGAGCATCAGCGCAAGGTCGCCACTCACGCGCGCCCAATTGCTCGGACCCTCGGCGTCCGGCGAGCGCGGCAATCTCGACCATACATGGCGCTCACGGAGGAGAGCGTCAAGCGTGCGGGCATGCTGGAGCTGGCGTGCCGCAAGCGCGTTAAGTGCCGCGGCAATATTAGGATAAGCGCAAAGCCCGGCGTGGCGCGCCAGGCGGTCGGCCAGTTCCTGATGACGGCCGGCGATGTCTGCCAGCTTAGCGAGCAGTGGTTCATCGGATGGAGGCGCGGTCCATATTCGTTGCAAAATTCCCATCAGTCTTCCCATTTTCAAATTTGTTCGGCGTCGTAGCCGGACGGGAAGACCGCGCGCACCAGGAACGATTCACGTTTGAAGAAGCCGCGCGTATGGTAGGAGTTGCCGAGCCGCAACAGGGCGTAATCGAAGTAGTGGGCCAGCTCGTGCATCAACGTGCGCAGAAAAGTTTTGGGCTTGACCACGTCGTGGCGCAGTGCCGTGCGCGTCCACAACACGATGCGCGGCTTGTCGGGATAGAAGATCCCGTGAAGCTCGCCGCGCGCGTTGCGCGGCCGTACTCCTTTGACTTCAATCGGCACGATGCGCACGCCGAGCAGCCGGCATAGCTCGGCCACCAGCGCTTGCGCCGCGCGTCCCGTGCCCGTGACGCTGCCGCTCGCGAGCGCCGCGATCAGCACCTCGGCGAGCGCGAGCGCATTGGGCCCGACTACAAGGTCGAAGGTGTCGATCGCATCGCTGCGCAGGTAAACCTTCTGGTCGCGGGGCGCGAGCCGATAGAAAAAGCCCGGCAATGCGCCGTTGCCGCGCGCGTCTGTGCCGCGCGCCGGCGCGGTGCGCGAGCGGGGCTGAGTCGCGGGATGGCTTCGACGGGTTTTCAATCTGTGCCTCGCAACGTCGCCTCGCAATATACGCCTCGGCTCTCCTATCATTGGGCAAACCGTCGTGGACCCGATAACGAATAGCGGAGAACGCAGACCTATGGAACTCAGTGCGATCGAAATCGTCAAACCGGCCGACTCCAACCTGATCATCGGGCAGGCCCACTTCATCAAGACTATCGAAGATCTCTACGAAGCCGTGGTTGGAGCTGTGCCCGCGGTGAAGTTTGGCGTGGCCTTTTGCGAGGCCTCGGGGCCGTGTCTCATTCGCCACACCGGAACCGATGCCGAACTGGAAGCCGCCGCAGTACGTGCGGCCAAGGCGATCGGCGCGGGACACGTGTTCGTGATCATGCTCGGCAACGCCTTTCCGATAAACGTGCTCAACCAGGTGAAGGCGGTCGCCGAGGTATGCTCGATCTTTTGCGCCACGGCCAATGAGGTGCGCGTGGTCGTGGCCGCAGACGGCGGCGGAGCGCGCGGCGTGATGGGCGTGATCGATGGCGCCCCTCCTAAGGGAGTCGAAGGCGAGCAAGAGCAGGTCGAACGGCGTGCGATGCTGCGACGATTCGGCTACAAGCAGTAGCGATCGCCCGCGGGTCGCTGGAATCGGTGCTCGCGGGCCACTACGCTCTAGTGAGACTGGGATCGGAGTGCCGGGAAAATCGGAGAACCGATGAATCGAGCCACCACGTCGGCGCAGGACGCGAAGACAAAACCGCGCTCGCGCGAGCCCTGGATCATCAGGACTTATGCCGGTTTCGGCGACGCTCATCAGGCCAATCGCCGCTTTTTGGAGAACTTAAGCCGCGGCCAGCGCGGTCTCTCGATCGCTTTCGATCTGCCCACGCAAAACGGTTACGACCCTGACGCGCCGATCGCCGCGGGCGAGGTCGGGAAGGCCGGCGTGTCGATCTGCCACTGGAGCGACATGGAGGAGTTGCTCGCCGGAATCGACCTCGGCGCGATCAACACCTCGATGACGATCAACGCGACCGCGCCCTTTCTGCTTGCGCTCTATCTGGTGGTCGCCGAGAAGCGCGGGGTGCCGTGGACGGAGCTGCGGGGCACCACGCAGAACGATCTGCTGAAGGAGTTCGTCGCGCGCGGCACCTCGATTTTCCATCCCGAGGTCTCTTTCCGCATCTCGACCGAGCTCATCGGCTTTGCGGTCGAGCGCGTGCCCAACTGGAACCCGATCAACTGCTGCGGTTACCACTACATGGAAAGCGGCGCCGGCCCAGCCGAGGAAATCGGCTACACCTTCGGCAACGCGTTGATGATTCTCGACGCGCTGCGACCGCGCGTCTCGCCCGAGGCCTTCGAGCAGACGGTGCGGCGCATCTCATTCTTCATCAACAGCGGCATCGAACTGGTGCCCGAGATCTGCAAGGTGCGCGCATATTTCAGCTTGTGGCGCGAGCTTTGCCGCGACGAATACGGTATCGATGATGTCGCCTTTCGTGCCGGGTGTCAGGTGCGTTCGCTGACGCTCACCGAGCGTCAGCCCGAGCTCAACATCATTCGCATCGCCTACGAAGCGTTGCCGGTGGTGATCTCGGCGGCCGCCCGCGTCAACGCCCTGCAGCTCCCCGGCTTTCGCGAGGCGATGGCATTGCCCGACCAGGCCGAACAGGCGCTCAGCCTGCGCACGCAGCAGATCCTGATGCACGAGACCGGACTCGCCGAGTGGGGCGACATCTTCGAAGGCAGCAAGGTGGTCGAGAAACTGACCGGCGAGATTGCGGATCGCGCGCGCGCAATCGCGCTTTCACTTCGCACCGCGGGCTACTCGCGCGCGATCGCCACTGTCGGCGGGGAGCTGACGCGCCTGCTCGCCGAGCGGCAGCGCAGGCTCGCGAGCGGCGAGCTGGTGCAGGTCGGGGTTAACGCGTTTCTCGGCGAGATTGGTCTCACCGGCCCGGGCGCGGAGGTCGACGATGCGCCGCAGCTCGCGGCGGCCGAGCGCGAGCGGATCGAATCGCTCATCCAATGGCGCCGCGAGCGCGACACTCGCAACGCCGACGCGGTCGCCCAAGCACGCGAAGCGCTGGAGCGCGCCGCCGCAAGCGGTACCGGCGTGATGGAGCCGACGCTCGACCTCGCACGCGCCGGCGGCACAGTCGGCGAATGGACCGCCACTATCGAGCGCGGCACCAACGGTCGCTACACGCCGCCCGTGCTCGATCGCACGATGACGCTCGCTTCGCTTAGCGTACCCCGCGCGCCGAGGCGTATCCGTATCGCGCTCGGTAAGGCTGGATTGGACGGCCATATCAACGCGGTCAAGCTGCTAGCGCACGCCTGCATGCAGGCCGGGATGGAAGTGATCCTGGCCGGCTTCAAGCAGACCCCCGCACAGATGGTCGAGACCGCGCTGCAGGAAGATGCCGAGGTGTTGGCGATAAGCTCGCTCGCCGGCGCCCATCTTGCGATCGCCCGCGAGACGATAGCGCTGCTCAAGGAACATGATGCGACAGACGTGAGGTTGGTGATGGGCGGAGTGATTCCCAGCCGTGACCGACAGGCTTTGCTCGAGATGGGGGTGCGGGCGGTATTCACGCCAAAGGATTCCGACCTCGGCGAGATCGTGCGGCGGATTATCGAAGTGTGCGACGGCGCGGCGCAATGAACTCCGGCCTCGGACGCGCGGACTGGGAAAAAAGGAGTGCTATGAAGATCGGGCATCTGATATTTGCCGCAAGCTGTGGAATCGTACTCGCCGCCGCGGCGCTGCCGGCGCTGGCAGCCGAGGCACGTCCATGGCTCTGCCGCTCGAAGCCGGTCTTCTCATCGACTTCGGCGATGAAGTACCAGGTAGTCAATCACAGTGGCTCGCGCTGGGACTTGCTATTGATGCAATTCGAAATGGGCAGCGCGCACGACGGGTACGAGATCGTTGCTTCGCAGGAGTTGCCGGCGGGCGCCGGACAGGCCAGCGGCACGCTATCGCCCGGCCGCTACTTTGCGGTCGCAATGTATCGTGGCGCGGGAGGACGCTGGATCTGCCCTGGCTACGCCGAGGACCGCGAGCGCCCCGCCGGCGCGGTCAGCCGGATCTGTTACGGCGAGGACTCGCCGGGCTGCCCGGTGGCGCTGACCGTTCTTTCAGGCGCTCCCGCGGGCGCGACTTCTCACTAATTAAGGGCGAAACGGCCGCATAGCGGCAGCGGATGAATGGAGGCGGCGGGCGGATTCGAACCGCCGAATCGAGGTTTTGCAGACCTCTCCCTTAACCACTTGGGTACGCCGCCCCTGCGCCTGCGATTCTAGCGGAGCGGAAACCCTAACACACGCAAAGCGGCGCGGCAATTTGGGTTGCGGATGCGAACCCGCATCGCGACCGATTCCGTCGGGTCGCGAACCAACCTATTTGCCGCGACAATAAACAGCAGAGGGTGTCTCGCGGCAATTCTTCATTCCAGTTCCATCCGGGTGGCGGTGAATGTTGCCGGACCGCTGCCGAGCACCTTCCCATTGGGATCGGTTTCGGTTGCGAGAGCATTTCCTGTAAATGTGTCGCCGGTCACTTTGATGGTGTATGTCACAATAAGAATGCTGACGAATTGATGCGTCGCCCGGTCGGCGTTGTACTCTTTGAATATGCCCTTGACCTTGTTACGTCCAACGCTCTTCCATACGCCCTCGCCATCTGAATCGCTGGTGTTAGGATCTCCAGCGTCCGGGTTCGCTGACAGAAAGGTATGGTCTGAGTGAAACGTGAACAGGTGGGGTCCGAAAGGAGCGCCTCCGACATTGACTTCCCAAACTCCCACCACCGGGTTGAAGTCTTCGAATCCACCGGTTGCATTTGCGACGCTGCGCGAGAACGGAGCAGTCACGAAGCCGGCGGCGCACGCAATCAGAATAACCGTGCCGATTATGAACGCGAGACGACTGAGCGATATCCTCCGGACCATGGGACGATCTCCTCTTTTTCAGTACGTTGCGTGGGGTTCGGGCTTCATTGCTCTGACATTGTTGGCTAGGATCGTCAACTCACCTGCTACCACCGCTGCGTGGGCCGGCGGAATCGCGCATTTCGAAGCGTGCGCTCGGCAACGCGCGGGCGTTTAATTCTCGCGAGAGCCGCTGATTGACACCGAACGACGATTCTGCGGCAATATGCGCCGAGGGAGAAGCGGCATCTCTCAAGCCGCTGCCCGACGATCTCGAGTCCGCCGATCAATTGCGCGAAGACAAGTTCTACCGCTTCAACCAGAGCCTTCAGGAACTGTTCAATCTGGCCGCGCAGTTGCCAGCCGATTGATTTTCGCGAACACTGAAGCGGCATGGAACCAGCCGTCACGCGGGCTGAAAAGAGCCGGCGCGAACACAAAACCCTGATCTTCTTTCTGGTCGCGCTCGAAGGGCTGGCGATTGCCCTGTTGACCGCGGGGATCGCGATCGACAACGATTCCTTGAGGGTGGCGTCCTACGCGCTGGGAATGCCGGTCACCTTCGCCCTGCTCGGTAATATCGGCCTTTACCTGAGCTGGTCGGACAAAAAGTAGCCCGGCAACTCTGTACCGATCGCTAGAGCGTGCGCTTCACGGTCATGCTTGCGATCACCAACATGATCGCGGTGAAGATGACCAGGAATGCGAGGTCGTTCGCGATCGCGGCGAAGTTCGCCCCTTTGAACAGGATCGATTTCAGTGCGCTCACCGCGTGAGTTTCAGGATTGTAGTGCGCGAAAGTCCGCAGCCACGGCGGAAAGCTCTCGATCGGATAAATGGCGCCGCTCGGGAAAAACAGGATGACGTTGAGAAAGCCGGCCGATGCGCCCACCACGCGTGGATTGTTCGCGCGCGCCAGCAGAACGAAGGTCATCCCGAGGATCCCGGTCGCCCCGATGACGATCACGCCGACCAACATCGCGGCCGCCGGCGCGCCGCCGGCGATCGTTCCGCCGGTTAACAGCAATCCAACCGCCAGCACGATGATCGATGCGACGCTGGTCACCAGCACGCTCGAACCCAGCACTCCAGCGGCCAGGTTCCAGCGCGACAGCGGCGTCACCAGGTAGCACTCCGTGATCCCCATGAAGCGGTCCATCACCCAGTTGAACACGCCCGAGGTCAGCGAACCCATGAACAGCGCCATCACGATCACGCCCGGAATCAACGAGCGATCGTAATCGACGGTGGTAAAGAGATTGCTCGGGCGGATCACGATCTGGTCGAGTTTTGGCTCGCGCGCGGTGACGTAGCCGGCGCGGATCGAAGCGGTCGCCTGGCTGAACACGCCTGTCAATGTCGCCGCGCTGATGCTGTCGACGTTGTCGGTGAACAATCCCAGCTCGCCGATGCGACCTTCGGCAATACTGTGGCTGAAGCCGGGCGGAATAATCAGTGCGGCTTTGTAGACGCCGTCGCGCACGCCCTTTAGCGCCGCGCCCGCGTCGCTGTTGTAAGTGATGGCGATGGTTTTGGGGCCGGCGGCCAGCGCCTGCATCTGCTCCATCACACGGATCGCATACGGGCCGTTGTCCTGGCTGACGATCACGACCGGCAGATGCTTGAGCACGCCCTGGAACGAATTGCCAAAAATGATCAGGTAGATGATCGGCAGCAGCACGCTGGTGAAGACGGTAAGCGGGTTGCGCCCTAGCTTGAGCAGGTCGCGCCGCATTATCGACCACGTTTTTCTCATCGCCGAGCCTCCGTCAGCGTCCCGGCGGCATCGGCATCCCGAAGCTCGAGCTGAAGAAGCCGCCCTTGCGCGCCGGTTCGTCGCGCAACCGCCGTCCGGTGAAGCGAATGAAGACATCCTCGAGCGACATGCGCTCGAGCTTGATCGAGGAAACCGTGGCGCCGGAGTTTTCGATTTCGCCGATAAGCCTCGGCATCGCATGCGCGCCGTCGTCGGCGAGGACGACAATTGGCCCGTCGGGATCGCGGGTAACTTCGTGAACGCCGGGCTGTCCGTGCAGCATTGCGACAATCTTTTCGGCGTCGCCGGTCACCTCGAGCTCGATCCGGTCCGAGCCCTTGACCATCGCTTTGAGCTCGGCGGGCGTTCCGATCGCGATGATCTTGCCGCCGTCGACGATCGCAATCCGATCGCACAGCGTTTCCGCCTCGTCCATGTAATGCGTAGTGAGCGAAATGGTGAGCCCGGTGTCGCGCCGCAACTGTTCGAGCAAATCCCACACGGCGCGCCGGCTCTGCGGGTCAAGTCCGATGGTCGGTTCGTCGAGGAACAATACCTCAGGCGAGTGGATCAGGCCGCGCGCGATTTCGAGCCGCCGGCGCATCCCGCCCGAGTAGGTCTGCACGAGATCGTTGGCGCGTTCGGTCAGGCCCACCATGTGGATCAGATGCTGCGCCCTCTCGCGCCTCGCGCGCCGGCCCATATTGTAGAAGCCGCCGTAGATGTCGACGTTCTCCCATCCGGTGAGATCGAGGTCGGAGGTAAGCGCCTGCGGAATCACGCCGATTGCTTCGCGCACGCGCACCGGGTCGCGGGCGACGTCGAAACCAGCGACGATGCCTTGTCCCGAGGTCGGCACGATAAGCGTCGTCAGCATCCGGCTGAGCGTGGTCTTGCCCGCGCCGTTCGGCCCCAGCAGGCCGAACAATTCGCCGCGCCGCACCTCGAAACTTACGTGGTCGACGGCAGTGAAGGCGCCAAAGCGTTTAGTGATCTCGCGCGCCTGTATTGCTGCTGATTGCGATTCCATTGTCGAGCGCAAATGCGACCTCGGCGGTCATTCCCGGCTTCACCTGTCCGGTCGCCTGTAAAACCCGCACCTTGACGTAGAACGTGCGGATGTCCTGGCGACCGCGGCGAACATCAGTCTCGGTCGCGAATTGTCCCTCCTGTCCGATCGCCATCACCTGCCCCGGAAAAACCATCGGCGGCCGCGTCGGGAGCGTCACCTGCGCCGGACCGCCAACGCGAATCGCGCCGAGTTCGGTCTCCTCCATGTCGACGCGTGCCCAGATGGTCGAGAGATCATCGATGGTCAGGATTGGAGTTCCCGGCGTGACCCACTCGCCGACCTGGAGGTTCTTGCTCACCACGGTGCCGGAGATTGGAGCGCGGATGACGGTGTCGTTTGCCTGGTCGGTATAGTACTGCACGTTGGCCTGGGCGGCGGTGACCGCGCCGCGGTCGCTGTCGAGCGCTGCACGCGCGTCGTCGCGATCTTTGGCCGAGATCACGTGCTCGGTATAGAGCTTGTCGTTGCGCGCCATCGTAATTTCAGCGTTGCGCAGCGCGGCTACGGCGTTTGCGAGATCGCCCCGCGCCTTGGCCAGCTGGTTTTTGATGTCGATGTCCTCGGTGCGGCATACGATCTGGCCGCGTTCGACCGTGTCGCCCTCGAGCAGATCAAGCTGCACGATACGGCCGGCGATGCGGCTCGTGATGTTCACCTCGGGTGCTTCGATTATGCCGACGGTCTGTATCGTTCTGGTGTCCGGCGCAGGCCAAAGATACCTACTGCCGACGTAATAGCCGCCGCCCAGCACCAGCGCGACGATCGCAACCTTGATCATTCTGCGGATGATAGTTTTCATTCGATTGTGCCGGGCCTCGCCCTGGTCGAGCCTGAGGCGCGTGCGCCGTCGCGATTTTCATCCGTCCGCCGGCCACTGCGCGCCCCGTTTCGAGTACGCGAGGAGCTGCGCAGATCGCGCTCGAGCCGCATCATCAGCTTGTCCAAGAGATCTGCCTTCAGAGTCGACATGCCGTGGCCGATTTCGACCATGCTGGTGCGAAACGGGCTCGCGCCGCGGCTTTTCATGTCCTCCAGCAGCCGTTCGAGGAACGCCCCCCACGCGCCGGCGAAGCGACGCTCGCGCTCGATATGGTGCAGGGCGGCCTGAGGATCGTGATGGGCGAAGTAGATTTTCACTTGCGCTTCGTCATAGACGAAAATCGGCTGCGCTGGTTCGCGCAGCGTGCGCAGGAAATGCTCGCGTCCCTTTGGGGTGATTGCGTAAACTTTGCGCGCGCGGCGGCCATGCCGCTCGGCCCGCATCGTGACCATCGCGTCGTGGGCGAGCTTTTTGAGCGCGGGGTATAGCGAGCCGTCGCTGGCCCGATAAAAAAAGCCGATCGGATCGCGAAAGCGGCGCTTGATGTCATAGCCGGTCATCTCGGACTCCATCAGGAAGCCCAGGATGGGAAACTTGATGTCGATGCGAGGGGGCTTTTTGGGCCAGCCGACCTCGGACGGCGCCGCCCAGCGGGAGAAGGATTCCACTCCGACCGGCCGCTTCCTGGTGCTCGCCGCACCCGTCTTGATGTCCGCTTTCATCTCAATAACCTATAGCATCACAATACATCGACTCGATATATCGATGCAATATGCATCTTTTGAGCGCCGAAATGCCCGTGAATCCAGCCCTCAGTCCTGCCCGCGGCTGCGCGCAGCCGGAATTATCTGCCGTGATAAGTGAAGAACGGCGTCACGCTGATCGCCGTCAGCTGGCCACTTTTGTCGACGTCGATCCGGATCGCGATGTCTTCGCGGGTGAAACTGAAGCGCGAGCCGACGTTGCGGACTCCCGCGAGATAAGAGCGCTCATCAGGCAGAAAGCTGTGCTGCCATCCGTGCGCCGTGAGGTACGCGTCGACCTCGCTCGACGGTGTGCCGACTGGAAGGTCGCGCCGTAGCTGCGCTTCGAGCCGATGTGGGTCGGGTCCGCGGGCGCATCCGGTCACTCCGATCACGAGCGCCAGCAGCGCTGCGGAGGTTCGTCTCAATCACGCCTCGTCGTGACTGCGGCGCGTCCGCGGCGCACCTGAGCGCGTTACGCGGCCGCGCGATGGCCCAGCGCCTGGCGCAAAAACTGGCCGGTGTAGGAGTTCGCCGCGGCCGCGATTTCCTCGGGCGTACCCTTGGCCACGATTTGGCCGCCACGGTCTCCGCCTTCGGGTCCGAGGTCGATGACGTAGTCGGCGGTCTTGATCACGTCGAGGTTGTGCTCGATCACGATAATGGTATTGCCGGCGTCGGCGAGCCGCCCCAGCACCTCGAGCAGCCGCTTGATGTCGTCGAAGTGAAGACCGGTGGTGGGTTCGTCTAGGATATAGAGCGTGCGGCCGGTGGCGCGGCGCGCGAGTTCCTTGGCGAGCTTGATGCGTTGCGCTTCGCCGCCCGAGAGGGTGGTCGCCGACTGCCCGAGATGTATGTAGTCGAGCCCGACGTCACGCAGGGTTTCGAGCTTCTGGCGGATCGGCGGCACCGCGCCCATAAAATCGACCGCGTCGAGCACGGTCAGGTCCAGCACCTCGGCGATGCTCTTCCCCTTGTACTGGATCTCGAGGGTGTCGCGGTTGTAGCGCTTGCCACCGCAGACTTCGCAGGTCACATAGACGTCGGGCAGGAAGTGCATCTCGATCCGGATGATGCCGTCGCCCTGGCAGGCCTCGCAGCGTCCGCCCTTGACGTTGAATGAAAACCGTCCCGGCCCGTAACCGCGCATCCGCGCCTCGGGAAGCTGCGCGAAGAGCTCGCGGATATGGGTGAAAAGCCCGGTATAAGTTGCGGGGTTGGAGCGCGGCGTGCGCCCGATCGGACTTTGATCGACGTGAATCACCTTGTCCAGATGCTCCACGCCCTCGATGCTCTTGTGCACGCCGGCACGCTCGCGCGAGCGGTTGAGCTTTTGCGCCAGCGCCCGATAAAGGGTGTCGAGGACCAGCGACGATTTGCCCGACCCGGACACGCCGGTGATGCAGACGAACACACCCAGCGGAAAGCCCACGGTCAGGTCGCGCAGATTGTTCTCGCGCGCGCCCTTGACGGTGAGCCAGCGGCCCGACAGCTGGCGGCGGCGATTCGGCGTCGCTATGTCGACTTCCCCGGCCAGATAGCGGCCGGTCAGTGAGGCCGGGTTGCGCATCACCTGGTCGGGCGTGCCTTGCGCGACCAGGTGCCCGCCATGCACGCCGGCGCCGGGTCCCATGTCGATGAGATGGTCGGCCTCCAGCATCGTGTCGCGGTCGTGCTCGACCACCAGCACGGTATTGCCGAGGTCGCGCAGGCGCTTAAGCGTCGCGAGCAGGCGCTGGTTGTCGCGCTGATGCAAGCCAATCGAGGGTTCGTCGAGAATGTACAGCACGCCGACCAGGCTCGAGCCGATTTGCGTGGCGAGCCGGATGCGCTGGCCCTCGCCGCCCGAGAGGCTGGCTGAGACGCGGTCGAGCGTCAGGTAGTCCAGCCCGACGTCGGCGAGGAATCCGAGCCGCTCGCGGATCTCCTTGAGGATGAGTCGCCCAATCTCTTCCTCCTGACGGCTCAGCTTGGGTGCAGCGAAAAAGGCGACCGCCTGCTTGACCGACATCGCGGAGACCTCGGAAATCGACTTGCCGTTGAAGCGGACGTAGAGGCTCTCCTTCTTTAGCCGCGCGCCGTTGCACTCCGGGCACGGCCTCATATTCATGTACGATTCCAGCATCTCGCGGATGCTCTGGGAGTCGGTCTCCTTGTAGCGCCGATCGAGCCAGGTCAATACGCCTTCGAACGCGCGCTCGTAGCCGCGGCGATGCTCGCCGCGCTGGTAGGTGAACGCGATTTCCTCGTCGCCTGAGCCATCAAGGATCGCGCGGCGCACCTTCTCCGGAATGTTCTTCCAAGGAGTGTCGAGGCTGAACTTGTAGTGTGCCGCCAGCGCTTCGAGCACCGGCTGCATGTAGTTCATGGTGGCCCACGGCGAGATCGCGCCATCGGCGATGCTCAGGTCTTCGTTCTGCACCACCAGTTCGGGATCGAAATACATGATCGAGCCGATGCCCGAGCAGGCGGCGCATGCGCCGTGCGGACTGTTGAACGAAAACATCCGCAGCGTGATCTCAGGATACGAGATGCCACACTCGACGCAGGCGAAGCGCTGGCTGAAATAGACCTCGCCCGCCTCCTTGCCGTCGAGCCGCTCGATCTTGAGCAGGTCGTGACCGTACTTGAAGGCGACCTCGAGCGAATCGCTCAGACGCTTCTCGATCCCGCGGCGGATCGCCAACCGGTCGACGATCACCTCGATAGTGTGGCGCTGGTTATTGTTGAGCGCGATCTCCTCGCCCAGTTCGCGCACCGCGCCGTCAACCTTGACCCGCACGAAGCCGGCGCGGCGCAGATCGCTCAGCTCCTTGCGATACTCGCCCTTGCGATCGCGCACGATCGGCGCGAGCACGTGGATCCGCGTGCCTTCGGGCCACGCCATGACGCGATCGACGATCTGCTGCACGCTCTGCTGCGTAATCTCGCGCCCGCAGTTATGGCAGAACGCATGGCCGACGCGGGCGAACAACAAACGCAGGTAGTCGTAAATCTCGGTGATAGTGGCGACAGTCGAACGCGGGTTGCGCGAGGTGGTCTTCTGCTCGATCGAGATCGCCGGCGACAGTCCCTCGATCGAATCGACGTCCGGCTTCTCCATCTGCTCCAGGAACTGCCGCGCGTAGGCCGATAGCGATTCGACGTAGCGGCGCTGACCCTCGGCGTAAATCGTGTCGAAGGCGAGCGAGGACTTGCCGGAACCCGAAAGGCCGGTGATGACGACCAGACGATCGCGCGGAATCTCAAGGTCGATATTCTTGAGATTGTGCTCGCGCGCGCCCTTGATAACTATTCGATCAGCCATTGCCAATCTGCGATTTTGCCCAAACCTCGCGCCCGGCGGTTGCGGTTCAGCCTTTGCGCGGCCGCCTTGCCGCTGGCGCGTCGCCGCGCCTCAGGCGTGAGCCGCCGTCCATTGCTCGCGCCGATTGACCCCGCACCGTTTGTCCCCGCACCGCGCGCCATGCGTATTCCATTGCCGCCAGCATACTCTCGCCGTTCGCCACGCCGCCTCCCGCTATATCATACGCGGTGCCGTGGTCGGGCGAGGTGCGCACGAACGGCAATCCCAGGGTGACGTTCACCGCGCGCTCGAACTCCAAGGTCTTGAGCGCGATCAATCCCTGATCATGATACATCGCAACCGCCGCGTCGAAGGCGAACTTTCCCGCCGGCCTGACGAACGCGGTGTCAGGCGCGAGCGGTCCACGGGCGTCGATGCCGGCGCGCCGCGCGCGGCGGATCGCCGGGACGATCACGCGCGCCTCTTCGTCGCCGAAGAGGCCGTGCTCGCCCGCGTGCGGATTGAATCCCAGTACGCCGACGATCGGCCGGTTCATCCCCAGGCGTTCGCTCAAATGCCGCGCGAGTAGGCGAATCGTGTCGAAAACGCCTTGGCTGCTGAGCGCGCGCGAGACGCGCGCGAGTCCCATATGGACCGTCACCAGCGCGAGCCGCAATTCGTCGCCTGCGAACATCATCCGCCACAGCCGCGCCTGGCCCAGTTCGGCGAGCAATTCGGAGTGGCCGGGAAAGCGATGGCCCGCGCGGTTGAGCCATTCCTTGTTGATTGGCGCGGTCACCAATGCGTCGGCTTCTCCCGCCATCGCCATCCGCGCCCCTTCCACTATATAGCGATAGGCCGCGTCGGCGCCTTCGACGCTCGGCGCTCCAGGCCGCAGCGCGGACGCGCCGAGCTGGCCGAGTTCAAGCACCGCCAACCCGTCCGCCGGACGTACCGGTGGGTCGCCGGGACGCCATGGCCGCGGCGCAGGCACGCTGCCGAGACGGCGCGCCGCCGCGCGCATCGCGCCGGCGTCGCCGATCACTACCAACGCAGGCGCGCCGCGCTGCGAAGCCATCGCGGCAGCCGCCTTCAGGATGACCTCGGGGCCGACGCCGGCCGGATCGCCCATGCTTACCGCCAGAAGTGTTGGCTCGCCGCGCCGCGATGGCATCCGCCGGGTCACTAGTTGAAGGTTTCGATGTAATGCTGCTTGACGAGGTCGTTGTTGACCCACGTGCCGAACTGTTGCTGAGCTTTCTGACTCACCAGCTTTTCCTGAATCTGACCCGACACCTCGGCGAATGGTTTGACGCCCGCCTGATCGTGCGCTTCGAGCTTGACGAGGTGGAAGCCGTGGTCGGTGCGTATCGGTTCGGAAATATCGCCCACTTTCATGTGGTCGATCGCATTCTGAATGGGGTCGATCATGTCGCCGCGCGAAAAGTCGCCCAACTCGCCGCCCTGGGCCTTGGAGTCGTCGTCGGAATACTGGCGCGCCAGCTTGCCGAAGTCGGCGCCATCGAGCAGTTGCTTCCGGATGCTCTCGGCCTTGACCCGCGCCGCCTCGACCTGGGTCGGCGAGGCGCTGGGGGGCACCGCGATCAGGATCTGCGCGAGTTTGAAGCTTTCCTTACCGACGCTGAACTCCTGCGGATGCGCGTCGTAGTAGGCTTTGACCTCGTCGGGCGAGATGTTGACCTTCTGGCGCACTTCCTTCTGGATCATAATCATCTTTTGCAGTTCCAGCCGGGCGTGCCTGCGGAACTCCTCGTAGGTATGGCCCTGGCTCTGGAGTTGCGCGCGGAGCTGCTGATCGGTGATCCCGTTGCTCTGCTCGAAGTTGGCGACGTATTCGTCGATCTGCCGTTCTTCAACCTGGTCCTTGTACTTCTTGACCTCGCTCTCCAGCAGCCGCTCCGAGATCACTCCTTTGAGCACTGCCTTGGTCTCGGGCGAATTCAGATCGCTCGCGTCGGGCATGCGGGGTATGGTTGACCGCGGCAAAGGTTTTAAGGTCGTGAACGGTGATCGGGTCGCCGTCAACGCTGGCCACCACCCGGTCGAGGTCATCCTGCGCGTGCGCGGCGCGGGCCACCGCCAATGGCACGGCCGCGAGGCACGCAACGACCAGCGCCGCGACGCCCAGGCGCAACCGGAAATGCTTGTGGCTCATGGTCTAACTGGCGAGCGACCCGGCTGGGCGGCTCGGCTCGGACTCCAACTTTTCACAGGCCGCCAGGGCCTGCAAGACGCCGTCGAGTTGCTCGAACAACAGTTCGTAGTTGTTGCCCGAGTCGCTCGCGCCGGTTTCGATTCGCACCACCACCTGGAACGATGGAGTGAGGCGCATGCGGCGGCGGTTGGCCTCGATCAGTGCGGTCAGCCGGGCAGTGTCCAGTGGCGCGTCCTGATGAAACTTCACTTCCAGCTGGTCGCCCTTGAGGATCGCGCTCAGCATCATCATTTCGCGCATCCGGCGGCGCAGATCCATCGCGGCCAGCAGGTTGTCGACCAGCGTCGGCGGCGGCCCGAAGCGATCGCGCATCTCCTCGCGCAGCGCGTCGAGGTCGGCCCGTGAGGCCGCCCGCGCCATCCGCCGGTACAGCACCAGCCGCTCGCCCTCGTCGGGCACGAAGCTGTCGGGGACGTAGGCCGGGATGCCGAGCCGGAGTTCGGGCTCGAAGTCGGGACGCAGCGGCTCGCCGCGCAGCTCGTGGATCGCCTGCTCCATCATTTCCGTGTACAGCTCGAAGCCGACCGCCGTTATCTGGCCCGACTGCTCGCGCCCGAGCAGGTTACCGGCGCCGCGATGCTCGAGGTCGCGAATTGCGAGTTTGAAGCCGCCGCCGCTTTCAGTCTCGACCAACTCGCGCAGGGCGTCGATGCGCTTCTTGGCGTCGCGCGTGATGATGTGCTCGCCCGGGATCAGCAGATAGGCGTAGGCCTTCTGGCGCGAGCGTCCGACCCGGCCGCGCAGCTGGTAGAGCTGGGCCAGGCCGAAATGATCGGCACGGTTGATGATCATGCGTGTTGGCGTTGGGAATGTCGAGTCCCGACTCGATGATCGCCGAGCACACCAGCAGGTTGACGCGGTTCTCGATGAACTCGCGCATCACGTTCTCGAGCTGGCGCTCCTTCATCTGGCCATGCGCGACGGCGACTTTCGCCTCGGGCACGATCGCGCGCAGATGGCGTGCGACGTAGTCGATGTTCTCGACGCGGTTGTGCACGAAAAACACCTGCCCCGAGCGGTTGAGCTCGCGCATGATGACTTCGCGCAGCAGGCCGTCGTCGAAATGCGCGACGAAGGTGCGGATCGCCTGGCGATCCGGCGGCGGCGTCTGGATCACGCTCAGGTCGCGGATCCCGAGCATCGCCATGTGCAGCGTCCGCGGAATCGGGGTCGCGGTCAGGGTCAGTACCTCGACCAGCTTGCGTAGCCGCTTCATGCGCTCCTTGTCGGCCACCCCGAAGCGATGCTCCTCGTCGATGATCAGCAGGCCGAGCCGCGGAAATTCGACGTCGTCCTGGAGCAGGCGATGAGTCCCGACCACTATATCGACCTTGCCGCGGCGCACGTCCTCGATCACCGCCTTGTTCTCGCGCGGGTTGCGAAAGCGCGAGACCATCTCGATCCGTACCGGATAGCCCTCGAAGCGCTTGCGCATCGTGTTCCAGTGCTGCTCGGCGAGCACCGTGGTCGGCACCAGCATCGCCACCTGCCGCCCGTCCATCACCGCGATGAATGCGGCGCGCAGCGCCACTTCGGTCTTGCCGAAGCCGGCGTCGCCGCAAATCAGCCGGTCCATCGGTTTGGGCCGGCACATGTCGCGCACGACCTCGTCGATCGCGGCGAGCTGGTCGGGAGTCTCCTCGAATTCGAAGCCCTCGGCGAATTCTGCATAATCAGCGCCCGGATGGGCGAAGGCGTGGCCCTCCATCACCTCGCGCGCGGCATAGATGTCGAGCAGCTCGGAGGCCATCGCGAGTACCGCCTCTTTGGTGCGCCGCTTGACCCTGTCCCATGAGCCGCTGCCGAGCTTGTCGAGCTTGGGTTCCTGGCCGTCGCCGCCAATGTAGCGCTGGACCAGGTTGATCCGCTCGACCGGCACATACATCGCGTCGCTGCCCGCGTACTCCAGCGCAAGGAAGTCGCCCTCGGTGCCGGCGACCTTCATGTGGCGCAGTCCCCGGTAGCGCCCGATGCCGTGATCGATATGCACCACCACATCGTCGGGCTTCAGCTCCTCGAGATTGAGCAAAGCGCCTTTGGAAACCGGCCGCGAGCGCCGCCGAGCGCGCGGCTCGCCAAAGATGTCTTCCTCGCTGTAAACGTAGAGCCCGTCGGCCTGCAGCACCACGCCGGAAGAGACCTCGCCCTCCATGATCGCTGGCCGAAAGTCGGGTGCCTCCATCAGCGCGCCGAAGCTCTTGCATTCGGTGTTGATCGAGGATCGTAGGCCTCCAGATGGCGGCGCAGGCGCGCGGCCTGGCTCGCTCCCTCGACCACCATCAGCGCGCGGCCCTGTCCGCGTTGCACTTCGCGCAGTTCGGTAGCGAGAGGCTCGAAAGTAGGCGGTGTGCGCGGCCCGGTGAGCGTACTGGCCCCAAGCTTGAGGCTCGGCTGAGACTTTACCTCGATCGGTGGCGCCCATCCTTCGCGCGGTGCGGTCACGGTGACCAGCGAGCCGACTTCGACTGCGGTCATCGCGCCCAGCGCGTCTTCGAATTCCTCGGCGCCGAGGTAGAGCGATTCTGGTGGCGGATAGAATGAGGGCTTGCTCTGCGCGGTCTCGGCTTCGGCGGCAGTTTGCTCGGCAACCCTGAGCGCTTCGGCGAGCACGCGTCCCGGCTCGACTATCCAGACCACCGTGTCGGCGGGCAGATAGCTGAAGACTGTGTCGAGAGGGCGACCGAACAGCAGCGGAGTCAGCAGCTCGGCGCCCGGAAACAAAAGCCCGTTGGTCAGCGAATCGCTCAGCTCCACCAGTTCCTTGCGCACCAGGCCGATCTCGCTCGCGCGCACCGCAACACGCTCGCGCACCTTGTCGTCCTTGAGCGCCAGCGGGGGCACCAGGCGCGTGCGGATCACGATCGCCTCGCGCACCTCGCCGAGTGAACGCTGAGAGGCGGGATCGAACTGGCGTACCGAGGTGACGATGTCCTCCTCCAGCTCGATCCGCATCGGGTTGTGGTACAGCGGCGAGAAGATGTCGATAATTCCGCCGCGCACGCTGAAATCACCAGGCTCCTCGGTCTGCGGCACCCGCTGATAGCCGGCCGCGCCGAGCGCGTCGATCAGCGCGTCAAGATCGAGCGTATCGGCGGCGGCGATTCGCATCACCGAAGATTCGAACACCGGCCGTGGCAGCGTCCGCATCAGCAGTGCCTCCGCCGAGGCGACGAGCAACGGCGCTTCGCCGCGCAGCGCCGCGTACAGAGCCGCAAGCTGTGCGGCCTGCGTATGCGGCGGCGGCGAAAGATGGGCGAATGGCTTCAGCTCCCAGGCGGGCAGCAGATGCACGCGGCGGGCGAGCGAATCGCGCTCGGGCGGCTCGTCGAGAAAAAACCCGACCTCGCCGGCCAGGGCTTCAGCTTCGCGCGCGAGCGGTGTCACCACCAGTATTGGGCGCGAAAGGCTGAGCGCGGCCTCGCGCAGCATGAGCGCTCCCGCCGCGCCCTTAAGCCCCATCAGCGGAAAGCGGCGCGCGCCGCCGCTGTCCAGGCGCGCCCTAAGCTCGCTCGCCGCCTCTTTCAGACTCCGTTCCAAATCGACCTTCGATCGCTACGATCGTTCCTCGCTCAGCTCCCGAGACGGATCGCTAATTGACGACCACATCAAGGGATCAAATCAAAAGTAATAATCCGATCGATAATAGCAAAAGTGGGGGCGCCGATCGCGCACGTATTGGTCGCGCGCGCTTACCGGCTGGCGTTCGTGGTCTTGGGAAAGCCCAGCGTAACCGGCAACTTGACTGACTTGTATGATCCGCCGCGCTGCTGGCGCAGCACGGTCAGATAGACGATGTCGCCAGGATGGAGCCGGGCGAGATGGTCGGGCAGGTCCGAGTCGCTAGTCACGCGATGGTCGTCGATCGCGACAATCAAATCGCCGTCTTCGCCCAGTTGGCCCGACTTGGCAAGCAGGGGCCGCATTGCCGCATCGAGCGGGCCGAGCAACTCGCCCACAGTCGCGCCGCTCGCCCCAATCGTGGACATCGGCGAGCGCGGCTTGAGTCCGGCGCGCGAGGCCGGGCTGTCCGTATCGACGTCCATCACCTCGAGTCCCGCGACTTTCTGCCCGTCGCGGATTGAGACCGTATACAAGACCGAGATGCCGAGATAGGGGCGCGGCCCTTTGTTCTCAGGGGCCGGCAAATCCGCAGGCAACGGAGCATTGTCCGAACCAAGGTCCGGTTCCGGCGCACTTTGCTCAGGAGGAATTTGCTCGGGCGCGGCGGGCTTTTCGGCGGTCGGCTTTGGCGCCGACGGCGCGGTTGGCGGGATCACCAACGTCTGGTCACCTCCGGCCGGGATGCTTTTCGTGGAGCTCTGTGTTTGGGCAGCCGCCGGCGGCGCTTGTAACAGCGCTACCGCAAGCGCGCAATAAAAAATGAGCCGAAAGAGGTTCATGGTCGCAGATAATCAATGGCGATAAGCGTTGCCGGAAGTAGGACCGAGCGGTCCGCAGTGACGATAGAAGTCTTGGATCGCCCTCAAGCGGTAATTGCGAAAGTGCTGGATTGAGGGCTTCGCACGGTCGCGGCAGTTACAAGTCGTCGGTGCCGCCGCCGCTATCGTCGCCTCCATCATCATCCAGGTCGCCGCCGCGCTCGAGTTGATCCACCGCCTCGTCGAACTCCGGGCCGCCCATCTCGTCGCCCATCTCCTTGCCCATCCGTCTGAGTGCGCGCGCGACGCTCCTCGGATCATTTTCATCGACGTCGGAGAAACCCGAGGGATCCGAGAGCGCATCCATCCGCGACTCCTCGCTGCGCGGCGTGGCGAAACGCGACATCAGCCGGCGCATCCTCACACTCCCGCAATGCTGGCATACGGCCTCGACCTGCTCGCTCACGCGCATCGTAAGTATGCTAGTACGCTTGCGGCACTTCTCGCATTGATATTCGTAGATCGGCATTCCCAAACAACTCCCCGGAGTATGCCTCGATTTTCCGTGCTGCACGAGTCTGCGGCAAGAGCGCAAGCAGGCCTCAGCGGCACTCCGATAGAACTGCCCGAGCCTGTTCGAGTCGGTTGTCCGGAGGACCTGCTTGATCCGTCGATCGGCGGCAGGATACTGCTTCAGCGTCGAGCGATGGAGCAAAGCGGCACAGACGGTGCGCGATGAGAGAGCTGGGCGCGATGTGGCGCAACACCAGGATGGTGGTGCTGTGTGCGATCTCGGCCGCGCTCTATGCCGCCGTGCTGGTGCCGTTCAAGGTCGTACCGCTCATCCCGGGCGTGACCGAATTGCGCCCGGCCAATGCGATACCAGTCGTATGCTCGTTTTTGTTTGGGCCGGCGGCGGCCTGGGGCTCGGCGATCGGCAATATGATCGGCGACTTCTTTGGCGGCGTCGGCCCCGGCGATATCTTCGGCTTCTTTGCTAACCTCCTATACGGTTACCTTCCGTACAAGGTTTGGAACGTGATCGCCCAGGGCCAGAGTCCGATTGCCCGCTCGCCCGGCGCGATCGTCAAATACGTCGCCGCCTGCCTTGCCGGCAGCGTGCTCTGCGCCGACATCGTAGGATGGGGCGACAACCTGCTCGGCCTGCGGCCGTTCAGCATCCTGGGCAACGTGATCGTGTTCAACAACATGGTCTCCGCCCTGGTGCTCTCGCCGCTCATCCTGAGCGCGGTCTACCCGCGCGTTCGGCGCGGGCGGATGCTCTACGCCGACGTGATGCCCGAGTTCAAGGAGCGCCGATGGAGCGTGCGCGCGGCGGGACTCGCGATGCTAGTGGCAGGGGAGGCAGGCGCGTGGCTGATGGGCAACCTGGTTTCAACCGGCTATTGGGCGCCGTCGTTTCTGTCGGCGTCAATGACGCAGCCGCCGTATGACAAGGCGATCGCGATCGTCGTGAGCCCGTTTATCCTGCTGGCTGTCATGGGCGTGGGGCTGATGTGAAAGAGAGCAGTCCCGCTTCCGCAGCGGTCCGCGCCGAGCGGCTCGAGGGCGGCGACGCCGCGGCTCATGCCGTGGTGCTCGAAAATGTGAGCTTCACTTACAGCGACGGCGAGCGTCCCGCGCTTGCCGGCGTCAGCTTCAAGGTGGCCGCTGGCGAGATGGTCGGCGTGATGGGCGCGTCGGGCGCGGGCAAGTCGACGCTCGCCAAGTGCCTCAACCGGATCGTGCCCGAGTTCGAGGGCGGAGCCTTCGCGGGCGTGGTCCGAATCGGCGGCAGCTCACTCGATGGCATGCGCGTCTGCGAGGTCGCACCGCGGGTCGGGATGGTCTTTCAGGATTTCGAGGCGCAGCTTTTTTCAACTAACGTCGAGCACGAGGTTGCGTTTGCAATGGAGCAGATTGGGATCGAACGGGGCGAGATGGCCCGGCGCATCCCCGTCGCACTTGACGCGGTTGGCCTGACCGGCTTCGAGCATCGCGACCCGACCTCGCTCTCCGGCGGCGAAAAACAGCGCCTCGCGATCGCCTCGGTGCTCGCGCTTCGCCCCGCGGTGATCGTGCTCGACGAGCCAACCACCGACCTCGACCCCGAGGGCAAGGGCGAGGTCTTCACATTGATTCGGAACCTCCGCGAGCAAGGATTCAGCCTGATCGTGATCGAGCATGAGGCCGAGGTGCTGCGCGGCGCCGACCGCCTGGTGCTGCTGCGCGAAGGTGAAATAATAGCCGAGGGCATGCCGCGCGATCTGATGACGCGGCTGGAGCTGCTGGAGGAGTGCGGGGTTCATCCGCCCGACCTGAACCGCGTGCTCGCCAAGTCGGGGATTGCGGCTCATGCCGCCACTGTTGATGAAGCAGAGGCGCTAATTCGCCGCGCGCTGCCGCGCTTGGGAGCCTCGTCGCATCCGGTCGGCACCGCGCTGGACGATTCGGCGCGTGAAGCGGCGCAAGGCGCGGCTGACGCAGACGGCGCGCCGCCTCTGGTAGAGGTGCGCGCACTGAAATTCAACTACCCGGATGGGCCGCCGGTGCTCGATTCGATCGATCTGCGCATCGCGGCGGGAGAGTTCGTCGCGATCATCGGTCAGAACGGCTCCGGCAAAACCACGCTCGCCAAGCACCTGGTGGGCCTGCTGCATCCCACCGGCGGCGCCGTGATGCTCAACGGGCGCGACCGTATCACGATGCGCCCGGCCGAGACTGCCGCCGAGGTTGGTTACGTCTTCCAGAACCCCGACCATCAGATCTTTGCGGCCACAGTCGAGGACGAGGTCGCCTTCGGGCCGCGGAATTTCGACCTTGCGCCGGATGAAATCGAGCGCCGATGCGAAGAGGTGCTGCGCGCAGTGGCGCTTCAGGATGCGCGCGCTCTCGATCCTTTCCTGCTGAGCAAGGGTGAGCGCCAGCGCCTGGCCGTGGCGAGCGTGCTCGCGTTGCGTCCGCGCGTGCTGATCCTCGACGAGCCGACCACCGGCCTCGACTACCGCGAACAGCGTCGCATGATGGCGCTGGTGAGCGAGCTTAACCGCGACGGGATCGCGATCGTGATGATCACGCATACACCGTGGCTGGTCGCCGAGTACGCTCGCCGGGTGGTTCTGATCCGCCGCGGACGCAAGCTCTACGACGGCGGGGTGCGCGAGTTCTTCGCCAAGGATGAATTGCTCGCCTCCTCGTCGTTCCGCGCGCCCGAGGCGACCGAGCTTTCGCGCCGCTTCGGCACAGTCGCGTTGGGACCCGACGAACTCGCCATGTGGCTGAGAGCGCAGGCCTGAGATGCCGATTTTCCTGTACATCGAGCGCGCGACCTTCGTTCATCGGCTTCATCCGACGGTCAAGGTGTTTGCGCTGTTCGTAATGTTCTGGTCGGTGTACTGGGTCGATCATCCGTTGGCCTTGCTGCCGCTGGCCGTGGTGATGGTGGCGCTCGCGGAGTTGACCGGTGCGTGGCCGAACTTCTACCGACTGCGCTGGCTGTTCATCCTGGTTATCCTGTCGACCACGCTCGCCTGGATGGTTTTCTATCGCCGAGGGCCGGCGTTGATAAATCTTCCGCTCATCCATCTGAGCCGCGCATCGCTCGTGTTCGGGCTGGGGCGCGGCCTGAAACTGGCCGAACTGCTCGCGACTTCGGTGCTGTTCCTTTCGACCACCAAGGTCGAGGAGTTCACCGCCGGCCTCGCGCGCCTCGGCGTGCCCTACCGCGTTGGCTTCGCAATCACGCTCGCATTTCGCCTGGTGCCGTTGTTCATCGATTCGGCGCTCACCGTGGTCCAGGCGCAGAACCTGCGGGGTTACGATTTCAATCGCGGCGGCCCGCTGGAACGAGTCAAACGCTACGTGCCGGTAGTGATTCCGGTGTTCATGGGAGCGCTGCGCAAGGCCAATTCGATGGCGATGGCGTTGGAGGCGCGCGGCTTTGGGCTAAGCCGTCAGCCGACCAGTTTCATTGACTACCCTGTCGAATCGAGTGACCTTGCGGCAACGGCGGCGCTGTTCGCGCTGGGGGCCGCGTACTTCATGATTTACTACACCGGCTACGGCGCGATTTCGGTCAAATAGCCCCGTGCAAGTCCCGGGTGGACGCTTGGGCGGCGCGCACTGTGCGTGCTAACTTCGCCCGCAGCAGGAGAGACGGCATGTTATTCGTGATCATCGGCCACGACGGACCCAACGGCGCCGCGCTCAGGCCCACGGTTCGTCCGCGCCATCTCGCGTACGTGGGTCCTGTCGCCAAGAGCGGCAAGATGCTTATCGGCGGGCCGTTTACCGACGGCAGCGGCAGCCTGATCATCGTCGATATGGAAAACGAAGCGGCAGCGCGCGAGTTCGCGAACAACGATCCCTACGCTCGCGACGGCGTTTTCGAGCGGGTCGAGATCAAGCCTTTCCGCAAGGTGTTGCCCGAATAGTAGAGTGGTGGATAGGAATGGCTGGCGCGCTCTCAGGACTTAAAATCGTCGAGCTCGGCGAGATGGTCTCCGCTCCCTACGCGGCCAAGCTGATGGCTGACATGGGCGCCGAGGTGATCAAGATCGAGCGGCCGGGCGCCGGCGACGGCGCGCGCTTGCGCGGTCCGTTTCCCGGCGGCGAGTCGCATCGGGAAAAAAGCGGTCTCTATCTTTACCTCAACACTAACAAGCTCGGCGTGACACTCGACCTGTCGCGTCCCGAGGGGCTCGAGTTGCTCGAGCGCCTGGCCGCCGACGCCGACGTTCTGATGCACAACCTCGTGCCGTCCGAGATGGACCGGATCGGACTCACCTTCGAGCGCTTGCACAACCGCAATCCGCGTTTGGTGATGACCTCGATTTCGCCTTGGGGCCTTAGCGGACCCAAGCGCGAATGGCGCGCCGAGGATTTGACGCTGTGGAGCGCGAGCGGCCTTTGCTACGTCAACGGCGGCGGCCCGGAGCATCCCGAGATGCCGCCGCTTAGGGCCTTTGGTCAGCAGGCTGGCTTCCAGGGCGGAGTGCATGCGGCGGTGGCGACGATGGGCGCGGTGTTCGCGCAGGCGCGCGATGGCGAGGGCCAGCACGTCGACGTTTCTATCTACGAATCTCTGGTCTCGCAGATGGAGCTGTTCTTCGAGTTCTGGCCCTACATGAACATGGTCGCCTCGCGGCTAGGGCAGAAGCCAATTCAGCCGCTCGAGGTGATGGAATGCCGCGACGGATACATTTTCGTCTGCTGCGTCGAGGAGCATCAGTGGCGCAATTTCGTCGAACTGATGGGCAATCCGGAGTGGGCGGCTGAAGAAATTTTCGCCGATCGGCTTAAACGCGCGGCGAACTGGGACGCGCTCAAGGTTTTTCTCGAGGACTGGATCAAAGAGCAGAGCGTGCTCGACCTCTACAAAAAAGCCCAGGCGCGGCGTATCCCGTTCGCGCCGGTCTCGACCATGGGCGACCTGCTCAGTTCCGATCACTTAAAAAAGCGCGGCTTCTTCGTCGAGATAGCGCATCCGGTGGCAGGCACGCATAAGTATCCGGGCGCGCCGCTCAAGTACCATCGTACGCCATGGGAGATTCGCTCGCCCGCGCCGACTCTCGGACAGCATAACGAGCAGATTTTCGGCGCGCGCCTGGGTTTGAAACCAGCGCGACTCGAGGAGTTAAGGCGCACGGGCGTGATTTGAGCGCTGGGCACTAAAGCAGGCGCGGCTGCAAGCAGCCAGGACCGAGAGAAAAAAGACGATGGCGAAGCTTCCACTTGAAGGCGTGAGAATCGCCGACTTCACCTGGGTATGGGCGGGGCCGTACTGCACGCTGCAGCTCGCCCATCTCGGCGCCGACGTAATCCGCATCGAGACGCGCACGCGGCCATGCGTGACGCGGCTCTTGCCGCCGTGGCCGGACGGTAAACCCGGCATCAATCGCTCCGGTTACTTCAACCAGTACAACCAGGGCAAGCGCTCGCTGACGCTCAACTATTCCAAGCCCGGCGCGTTGGAAGTCGCGCGCCGGCTGGTCGAGGCGAGCGACGTAGTAACCAACAATTTCGCCGCCGGGGTGATGGAAAAGCTGGGGTTGGGTTACGAGGATCTCCGCAAGGTCAAGCCCGACCTAATCATGATTTCGCTCTCCGGCTATGGCGACACGGGGCCCTTCCGCGAGTACGTCGCCTACGGCCCGGCGCAGGTGCCGCTCTCGGGACTCTCGTCGCTCACCGGCTACAAGGGATGGCCGCCGATGCATACCGGCTTCAGCTATGCCGATCCCAACGCCGGCGTGCATGGCGCGTTCGCGGTACTGGCCGCGCTTTACCATCGCAGGAAGACCGGCGAAGGCCAGTACATCGACATGAGCCAATGGGAGTGCGCGATGGGTCTGCTGCCCGAGGGAATCATGGAGTACACGATGAACGGACGCACGCCTGAGCGCGACGGGAATCGCGACCCGCTGCTCGCGCCGCACGGCGTATTTCCCTCGAATGATCGGTTCGAAAATTCTGGAGTCATGGTCGATATGTGGGTGTCGATCGTGGTGGCCGACGACGCGGAGTTCGGCCGCCTCGCGAACGCGATTGGAAAGCCCGAGATGGCGCGCGATCCGCGCTTTGCTACCGCCGCCGCACGCAAGCGCAACGAGGACGAACTCGAAGCTGCGATCGCGGCGTGGACCTCGCAGCGCAGCGCCGCCGAGGCGGAACACATCCTCCAGGCGGCTGGCGTGGCGGCGGCGGTGTGCGCACCGAACAAATTCGTCTCGGAAGATGGTCATCTGAAAGAGCGTGGCTATTGGGTTAATCTCGAACATCCCGAAGTTGGCACGCAGCAGCATTGTGGAATCCCATGGCGGATGAGCCGTACTGACGGGGAGGTGCGCGCACCTGCCCCGCTCATCGGACAGCATACCGATGAGGTTCTCACTCAGGTACTGGGCTACAGTGCCGAAGAGGTAGCGCGGCTGCACGCGGATGGCGCATTGGATTAGAAATTACGGCATCACGATCATTAGTGCGACAATTGTGATGGAGGAGCCATGAGGCAATTTAAAGTATTACTTGATAATCTGGCCTTTGGTGAAGGGCCGCGATGGCATGACGACAGGCTCTATTACTCCGACATGCACGCGCATACGGTGAACGCGGTCGACCTGCAGGGCCGCAACACGGTCATCGCGGAAGTCGCGGCATGGCCTTCGGGCCTCGGATGGCTTCCGGACGGACGGATGCTGGTGGTCTCGATGACCGACCGCAAGCTATTGCGCCAAGAACCTGGCGGACTCAAGCCGCATGCGGATCTGAGCGCGCTCGCCTCACATCATTGCAATGACATGGTGGTAGATAGCCGCGGCCGCGCCTACGTCGGCAACTTCGGCTACGACATCATCGGGAACGCGCCGCAGAAGCCGGCGGAGCTGGTGATGGTCGAGCCGAATGGCGCCGCGCGCGTGGTGGCGCGCGACCTTCAGTTTCCCAATGGCACCGTGATCACGCCCGACGGCAAGACGCTGGTGGTGGGCGAGTCGATGGGTCATCGGCTGACCGCGTTCGACGTCGCCGCCGACGGCGCGCTCACCAATCGCCGCGTATGGGCCGACTTGGGTGAGGGCGTGCCCGACGGAATCGCGCTCGATGCCGAGGGCGCGATTTGGGTGGCCTCGCCGTTTACGCACGAGCTCTTGCGCGTGAAGCAGGGCGGCGAGGTGACGGAGAGCATCAAGCGCGAGCAGATGCCGATCGCGTGCGCGCTCGGCGGCCCTTCGCGCCGCACACTCTTTCTTCTCACTTCCGAGTCGATCGATCCCGACGTATGCCGTTCCAAGCGCAACTCGCGTATCGAGACCACGGAGGTCGAGGTTGCCGGCGCGGGATTGCCGTAAGTGGCACCAACACCAGGCTATGGCGTGAGTGCGGCTAATCCCAACGGCCGCTCGGATATTTTCAAGGAGCGGCGCGCGCGCTTCATGGCCGAGGTCGGCGCGGCTGTCGCGATTATGCCGAGCGCACCGATCGCGGTCCGCTCGAACGACGTCGAATTCGTCTACCGCCAGGACAACGATTTCTACTACCTTACCGGGTTCGCCGAGCCCGAGTCGGTGGCGCTGTTCGCGCCCGGCCACAAGGACGGCGAGTTTGTGATGTTCGTGCGGCCGCGCGACCGCGAGCGCGAGACCTGGACCGGGCGGCGCGCCGGAGTCGAAGGCGCGATGCTCGATTACGGCGCCGACAAGGCCTACACAATCGACGAACTGGACCGCATGCTGCCGCGCTACCTCGATGTCGAGCGCGTTTACTACCCACTCGGCAGCAACGAGCGGATGAACGCGCGCGTGCTCGAGATGGTGCGCGGGGCGCAGGCGATGCGGCCGCGTACCGGCTCAGGACCGGTGGCGATGCTCGATCCTCGCGAGTTAATCCATGAGGCACGGCTCAAGAAGCGTCCCGAGGAGATCGACGCGATGCGCCGGGCGGTTGCGATTTCGTGTGAGGCGCACAAGGACGCGATGCGCCGGGCGCGGGGCGCCATGATGGAGTGGGAGATCGAGGCGCTGGTCGACTATACGTTTCGCTCACGCGGCGCTGCCGGTCCCAGCTATCCGTCTATAATCGCCTCGGGCCCGAACGCCGCGACGCTCCACTACATCCACAACGATCGCCAGATGCGAAGCGGCGAGCTGCTGTTGATCGATGCGGGGTGTGAGGTCGACTTTTACGCGTCAGACGTCACCCGCACGTTTCCGATCGGCACGCGTTTCAACGCGGCGCAACGCGCGCTCTACGCGGTCGTGCTCGAGGCGCAGCTCCGCGCAATCGAATCGGTAAAGCCGGGCGTGCGTTTCGATGACGTACATGAAGCCGCGCTGCGCGTGCTGGTCGAGGGCATGATCGATTTGGGCCTGGTCAAGGGACCGCTCCACGACGCGATCGCAACGGCTTCCTATCGCCGCTACTACATGCATCGCACCAGCCACTGGCTCGGGATGGACGTGCATGACGTGGGGCTCTACCGCGTTGGCGGCAGCTCACGAACACTCGAGCCTTCGATGGTCTTGACGGTTGAGCCGGGAATCTATATTTCGCCCGACGACGAGAGCGCGCCCGAGTCGATGCGAGGCGTCGGTATTCGGATCGAGGACGACCTCCTCGTCACCGCGGAGGGCCACGAAGTGCTAACCGCGGCGATTCCCAAGACGATCGATGATGTGGAGGCGCTCACTGCGCCATAGCGTTGTTGTTTTCCGGTGCAGTCTTAGAGCGGCAGCGCGTAAATCATCTCGAAAAATAAGTAAGCCATCAGAGCTGCTTCGACGAAGGCGGCTCCCACGAGAACATCTGTAAGTAATTCGTTCATATTGGCTCCTATCGGAGCGAATCTCTTCAAATCCTTTCACCAGTTAGTGACCCGCTATCCGATATGTGAGCGAGCCCCGTGCCAACCGGTGCGGCGCAGCGTTACTGATGTGCGAGATTAGTGGCGCAGCGGGGAGAACACTGAAAACGGGCTTATTTTCGAGGTGTTTCGGGCGCGCCGGCTCGTCTTCGCACGTCGGCGCGACTGATCGACTGACCGCTAACTCCATCGCATTTCGCGGAATGTCTGCGAAACTGCGAACGCGCGATCTGCTACCTGGTGCTATCCCTTGGGCAGGCCCAGCACGCGCTCGCCGATGATGTTGCGCTGAATCTCGCTCGATCCGGCCGCGATCGTCAGCCCGCGCGATGCCAGCATCCGGTAGAGCCATCGGCCTTCCGCGATCGCGAACGGCGCGTCGAGCTCGATCTGGCTATAAGCGCCGAGCAGTTCGGTCGCGAATCTGTTGATTGCAAGATTTATCTCTGTCGTCACGACCTTGACGATCGAGCTTTCCGGGCCCGGCGGCAGTCCCTTGAGCTGGCGTGTTAGCTGCCGCAGGTTGAGGAGCCGAAGCGCGCTGACCTCGCAGGCGAACTGCGCGATTTGCTGGCGAACGTCGTCGTCCTCCCACGCGGCGCGGCCGTCCCGCCGCACCGTTTTCGCCAAATCGACCAGCTCACCAATATTATTGTCTAGCCCGCGATAGCGCCGCTCGAACATCAGCGAGGTCAGCGCGACCAGCCATCCGTTGTTCTTCTCACCGACCACGTTCTTCTTCGGCACGCGCACGTCCTCGAAGAAGACTTCGTTAAAGCCGGTGTCGCGGGTCATCTGCGTGAGCGGGCGCACCGTGATGCCGGGACTGTGCATATCGACCAGCACGTAGCTGATTCCTTTATGCTTGGGCGCGTCGGGATCGGTGCGCACCAGCAGAAAACACATATCCGCGTGATGCGCGTCGGAAGTCCAGACCTTTTGCCCGTTAATAACGAAGTAGTCGCCGTCCTCGACTGCGCGGGTCTGCAGCGAAGCGAGGTCCGAGCCGGAGCCGGGTTCCGAGTAGCCCTGGCACCAGATTTCCTCCGCCGCGAGCATCGGGGGCATGTAACGCCGCCGCTGCTCCTCCGTGCCCCAGATCATCAGCGTCGGTCCGACCAGCCCGATGCCCTGGCCGTTGACCAGCACCGGGCCGCGCGCGCGCTCCAGTTCCTCCTGGTAGATCATCTGCTGGGTGAGTGTCGCGCCGCGCCCGCCGCACTCTTTCGGCCAATGCACTGCGACCCATCCAGCAGCGTGCATCTTCTTGTGCCACGCCACGCGGCGTTCCCATTCTTCGCCGGCCTCGCTGTGCATGAACTCCAGCGCGAAGCGGTTGCGCCGCTCATCCCGCGGCAGATTCGCGTCGAGCCATGACCGAAGTTCGGCGCGAAAGGCCTCGTCAGCCGAGCTCAGCTTGAAATCCATTTTTGTTATCGTTCTGCGGAGCCCATTTCGCGTTCAGCCCTTGGGCAGACCGAGCACGCGTTCACCGATGATGTTGTGCTGGATTTCGCTGGTGCCGCCGGCGATCGTATACGCGCGCGCTCCCAGCATCCGGTAGCTCCAGACGCCGCGGCCGAGCGCGAAGGGCGCATTATGCTCGAACTGGCTATACGGCCCCAGCAGCTCCATCGCGAACTTCGCCATCCGCAGATGAAGCTCGCTCGCGCCGAGCTTCATCACCGAGCCTTCGGGTCCTGGCGGGCGTCCCTTGAGCCGGCGTGTGATCTGGCGATAGCCGGTGTACTTGAGCGCGGCCGCCTCGGCCGCAAACTGGGCGATCCGCTGGCGCACGGCGGTATCATCCCATGCGCTCGCGCCGTCACGCGGGATCAATTGTGCGAGACGCGCGAGTTCCAGCACCTGATTGGTATTCATGTTGGGGTCGCCGACGCCGGTGCGCTCGAACATCAGCGTTGTGATCGCGACCTGCCATCCGTGATTTTTCTCGCCCACGATATTTTTCTTCGGGACGCGCACGTCCTCAAAAAAGACCTCGTTGAATCCTCGCTCGCCGGTAATCTGCGTCAACGGGCGGACCGTGATGCCTGGGCTGTGCATGTCGACCAGGATGTAACTGATACCCTTGTGCTTCGGCGCGTCGGGATCGGTACGCACGAGCAGGATGCACATGTCGGCGTGATGGGCGTCGGAAGTCCAGACTTTCTGGCCGTTGACGACGAAGTAGTCGCCGTCCTCGACCGCGCGGGTCTGCAGCGAAGCGACGTCGGAGCCGGAGTTGGGCTCGGAGTAGCCCTGGCACCGAATCTCGTCGGCCGAGAGGATTTTAGGGACGTAGCGTTTTTTCTGTTCCTCGGTACCCCACTGGATGAGCGTCGGCCCGACCAGCATCGTGCCTAACTGGTTGACCAGCGCCGGCGCGTGCGCGCGGCTCATTTCCTCGCCATAAACGAGTTGCTGGGTGAGCGTGGCGCCGCGGCCGCCGTACTCTTTTGGCCAGCTTATCCCGACCCATCCGCCGCTGTGCATCTTCTTATGCCACGCCACGCGGCGGTCCCAGTGGCTCGCGCCCTGATCGGAGATGGAGTCTTCGGCGTGCTCGGTGCGGTCGCGGCGAGACAGATTGGCCTCGAGCCAGCTCCTCAACCCGGCGCGGAAATTCTCGTCCTCTGCGCTGAATTTGAAATCCATAATTCCTCGCTATCCGATGCGCAGAAATCTTCGCACAGATTCATCCGCCGGTGCAAAAAGGGGCTCCAGGCCCACGCGATCGCTCAAGCGTGGCCGCGAAGGCTTAGCACCAGCATCCGCGGCTCGGTCATCGATTCCATCGCCCAGCGCACGCCTTCACGTCCCAGCCCCGAACCTTTCACGCCGCCGAACGGATAGGTGTCTACGCGGAACACGCCGGTGTCGCCGACGATCACCGCGCCCGCCTCGATCTCGCGAAACGCCATGAACGCGTGTTCGAGTTTGGGAGTGAAGACGCCGGACTGCAGGCCGTAAGGAGAATCGTTGGTCGCCGCGATTCCTTCGGCGAACGAATTGATCGGTTCGACCGTCGCGACCGGTCCAAAAATTTCCTCGCACCAGACGCGCAAGCGATGAAGCTTCGGGTCGGAAAGCTCGACCAGCGTCGGCGCTATAACGTTGCCCTCGCGCCGGTCGCCGGTGAGGATTCCGGCGCCAGCCTTCTTGGCCTCGTCAATCCATGCCATCACGCGGTCGGCCGCCGCGCTCGAAATCAGCGGGCCGACCACCGTGCGCTCGTCCATCGGATCGCCGACGCCGAGCCGCTCGGTCGCATCCACCAGGTGCTTCAGGAAGGCGAAGTAAACGTTGCGATGAACGAAGATGCGCTGGACCGAGAGGCAGACCTGGCCGGCGTGCACGAACGCGCCGCGCGCGGTGCGTGCCGCTGCGTATTCGAGATCGGCGCCGTCGTCGACGATGAGGCCGCCGTTGCCGCCCAGTTCCAGCGCCACACGCTTGGTCCCGGCCATGGCCTTAAGCGTCCATCCGACTTTCGCGCTGCCGGTGAAACTCACCATTTTGATCCGTTCGTCGAGTGCGAGGCGCTCGGCAACCGGCGGGTCGGCCGAGATGACGTTGAGCCCACCCTTGGGCAATCCCGCGTCGGTGGCGAGTTCGGCCAGCATCAGGGCTGGACCCGGACATTGCGGTGGCGGCTTGACGACCATCGTGTTGCCGGTCGCGATCGCCGGGGCGACTTTATGCGTGACCAGGTTGAGCGGAAAGTTGAACGGCGCGATCGCGGAGATGGGCCCAATGGGGAAGCGTTCGACGATTCCGACCGAACCCGAGTTCGCGGCTTCGAAGTCGATCGGCTCCGCGCTTTGCCCGAAGCGTTTTACTTCCTCGGCAGCGAGCGCGAGGACCCCGATAGTGCGCCCGACCTCGGCGCGCGCATAATCGATCGGCTTGCCGGTGCCGAGCGTGATAGCGCGTTCGAAGTCGCTCCGCCGCTCGGCCACGCCGCGGCTCATCGCGCCGAGAATGTCGGCGCGCCGCGCGCGAGGAAGCCGGCGGGTTTCGTCATAGGCGCGCGCCGCACCCGCGATCGCCGCGTCGATCTCGGGCTCCCCGGCCCGCGCGACCGTGCCGACGACTTCGCCGTTGAAGGGATAGCGTAGTTCGTAATGGTCGGAGGTATCGACCGCCTGGCCGTCGATGAAGAGCCGATATGTCGGAACCGTCATGGCAAGGACCTCCTGCCGCGGGCTCTTTGCAGCGCTTCATTTATCGCGCACTTGGACGCGGCAAAAAAGACCGCCTATGAGGCTCGCCGCCTGCACTCCGCGCCGCACGCCTATCTGGTCAACGCCAAACCGCGGCCCGCATCACGTCGAAGTGATGATCGTAAGTCCAGACCTTAAGACCCAGGCGACTTGCCAGCACGGCAACCGCCGCGTCAAAGAGGGTTATTTCCTGATCGGTGAAAGCCTGCACTTTTCTTGCCGCGTCACGATAGTCCTCCGGGGTGGGATTCACGAACGCCGCACCGGTTAAAACTTCGTCCAACCAGGTCTCGGCTATTGCCCTGCCGAGCCGATAGAGCAAAAGAGTGTAAGACTCCAGGAGCGTGGGGTAAGCAATGACCAGCTCGTGCCGATCCCGAACAAGGCGCTTGAGTTCACGTTGCGCCCGCCGATGATATTGGTCGTCCGGGTCCACCGCAGCGTACAACGGACCCGTGTCCGCAATCACGGCCTGTCTCATTTTGCCGCAAGATATCAATCGTGTCCGCGGCTGACATCGCGGCGGCCACTACCCTTGCGCGCTGGAGTGATCCGCAGTGGTCCGGACGAGCGCAGGTAGCCGCGGTCGGTGAGATACTGACGCAAGGCCGCCTGAACCACTGCCGTCAGAGGGGGGCGAGCATCGTGAGCCTCAACGTATCTCTCGACGGCCTCCTCGAGATCGTCAGATAAGGTGATGGTTGCTCTCTTCACAGGGCCGAGACTAACACCAAATGGTGTCAATGGTGAAGATGGTGCATTTCTCCGTTCGTGTTCATTTATCGCGCACTTGGGACAAGCTAATTGGCATGCGTATAGAAGGAGAACCAGAACGAGGAAGCGCCGCGGCAAGAACGGCGTCCGGCGCTCCCTCGCTCGACCCCGACCTCGATCCTCCCCCTAGACAATCGGAGGAGGAGTGCCTCTGCGCCCCTTTACAGCGGGCAGGTCTTTCCGATCTCCAGACCGAGCGCATGAATCAAGCGGCCATAGCCGACGAAGGTCACTATCCTGAAGCCCAGGTCGACGATTTCGCCCTCGGTGAAATGCGCGCGCAAGACATCGAATGTCTGCTGCGATGCCTGCCGATGATCGCCCGCGAGTATCGCGGCGAACCGAATCGCCGCCTTCTCCTGGTTCGTCAATTTCCGGCTGTTTTCAAAATCGGGTAGCTCGGCGATCAGTTCTTCGGTCAGTCCTTGTTGCCTTGCCAAGGCAAACCGGGCGCCCATTCACAAGGCGCACTCGTTTTTTTCCGCCACCTTAAGCCGGGCGAGCTCGGTCAGTTTCATGTTGACCGACCCGCGCGTGGTGCTGACCAGCGGGAAGTAAAATTTGATGAAGTCTTTGAAGACTTCCGGTGCGTGGGCCAGAACCTGAACGAATCCGGAGCCGCCGAGCTCCACGTCATACTCGTGCATGACCGCCTGCAGTTCCGGGTCGACTTTGTCGAATGGGATTGAACTGAGCCGTGCCATCGGGGGTCCTCCATTGCGCGGAAGCGGTATGTTTTGCCTGACTTTATATCACGGGTCGGGAAAATGGTCGCTCTGTTCAGGAGGCGGCGCGACGGCGCGGAGGTTCTTCATCGGTCCGTTTGCCATCGCCCGGCAGACGTGGCTCCACTTCCGCGGAAACCGCGCGATGCCCACGGCGCGAGGTTATCCAGTCGTGGAAGGACTCCATGTAGGTATAGATGACGGGCGTGATGTACAGCGTGAGAAGTTGCGAGAAAAACAATCCGCCTACGACCGCGACGCCCAGCGGCCGGCGGGAGTCGGCGCCCGCGCCCATCCCGAGCGCAATGGGCAGCGTGCCCATCAACGCCGACATGGTGGTCATCATGATCGGACGGAAGCGGATGATGCTGCCTTCGAAGATCGCCTCGGCGGGGCTCTTGCCCTCGGTGCGCTGAGCGTCGAGCGCAAAGTCGATCATCATGATCGCGTTTTTCTTGACGAGGCCCACCAGCATGATGATGCCGACGAAGGCCAGCAGGTCGAGCTCCATGTGAAAAATCATCAACGTGAGCAGTGCGCCGAACCCGGCCGCCGGCAGCCCCGACAGAATGGTTACCGGATGGATGAAGCTTTCGTAGAGCACGCCCAACACGATGTAGATGACGAGGATCGCCATTACCAGCAGGATTCCGAGATTGCGCATCGAGGACTGGAATTCCTCGGCGGTTCCCTGGAAGGCGGTGCTTATGCTGGCCGGCACGGTGTCGTTGGAGAGTTGTTTCACGTCATCCAGCGCCTTGCCGAGCGAGACTCCGGGCGCGACGTTGAATGAGATGGTGACCGCAGTGAACTGTCCGGAGTGGTTGATCGCGAGCGGCCCGAGCGTGCGCTGAAGGCGCGCAATAGTGTCGAGCGGCACCAGTCGTCCGCTCTGCGAACGTACGTACAGCAGCGCGAGCGTCGCCGGGTTGGCCTGATACTGCGGCTCGACTTCCAGGATCACATGGTATTCGTCGTTGGGCGCGTAGATGGTCGAGATCTGGCGCTCGCCGTAAGCGCTGTCGAGTGCGTCTTCAATCGATTGGGCCGAGATGCCAAGCGAGTGTGCCTTGTCCCGGTCGATTACCACGTTGACCTGCGGGTTGGAGATCTGAAGGTCGCTGGTCACGTCCGTCAGCTCGCCCATCGCACGCATCTTGCGCTCGAGGATTTGCGCGTACTTGTAGAGCTCGGTGCTGTTGGGGCTCTGCAGCGCGAGCTGGTAGGTGGCCTCGGTGAACTTGGCGCCGATCTGGATCGGCGGTGGGTTCTGCAGAAATGCGATGATGCCTGGAACGGCGGAGAGCTGGGGCCGCAGCTCGTCCATGATCTGGTCGACGTTCAGCTTGCGCTCGCTGCGCGGCTTGAGACGCGCGAACAGGATGCCGGTGTTGCCGCCCCCGCTGAAGCCGGTCGCGCCGGCGCTGGAGAAGTAAGTCGTGACGTTGGGATCGCGCCGGATGATCTCGGCGATCGCCTCTTGATGCTTGACCATCGCGTCGTACGAAATACCCTGCGCCGCCTTGGTGAACAGCAGCACCTGGTCCTGGTCCTCGCTCGGCAGGAAGCCCTTGGGGATCACCGCGAGCAGGTAAAGCGTCGCCACCAGCAATCCGATCGCCAACGCGAGCGTGGCACGCCGGTAGGTCATCACGACGGTCAGGCTGCGCCGATAGGCTTCGAGCATCCGGTCGAACCCGCGCTCAGTCGCCATGTAGAGGCGGCCGTGGCGCTCGCTGCCGGGCGGGCGCAGAAAGCGGCTGCACAGCATCGGGGTGAGACTCAGCGAAACGAAGCCCGAGACCAGGATGGCGCTCGCGATCGTCACGGCGAACTCATGCAGCAGCCGCCCCATGATCCCGCCGAGGAAGAGCACCGGGATGAAAACCGCGGCGAGCGAGAAGGTCATCGAGAGGATCGTGAACGCGATCTCGCGCGAGCCGTCCAGCGCCGCCTCCATCACGCCCTTGCCCATCTCCATATGGCGCACGATGTTCTCGAGCATCACGATCGCGTCGTCGACCACGAAGCCGACCGAGAGCGTGATCGCGAGCAGCGAGAGATTGTCGACCGTATAGCCGAGCGCCCACATCACCCCGAAGGTGCCGATGATCGACATCGGCAGCGCGGCGCTTGGAATAATGGTGGCGGAGATGTTGCGCAGGAACAGGAAGATCACCATCACCACCAGGAACACGGTCAACAGCAACGTGAACTGCACGTCGCTAACCGAGGCCTGGATCGAATCCGCGCGCGAGTAGAGATTCGTGATGCTGACCGAGGCCGGCAGCTCGGCGCGGAAAGCCGGCAGGATCCTGTCGATCGCGTTGACCACCTCGACCGTGTTGGTGCCCGGCTGACGCTGGATCGCGAGCACCACCGCGCGTTGGTTCCCGACCCATCCTGCCACCTTGTCGTTCTCGACACTGTCGAGCACCGTGCCCACTTCTTCCAGCCGCACCGGCGCACCGTTTTTGTAGGCCACGATAATCGGTCGGTAGGCAGCGGCGTCGGTGAGCTGGCCGTTGGCCTGCACGGTGAAGGCCTCATGCGAACCGTAGAGCGTGCCGGTGGGCAGGTTGACGTTGGCGTTTTCGATAGCCAGGGCGACTTCGTCGATACCGATGCCGCGGTAGGCCAACGCTTGCGGATCGATCTGGATGCGCACCGCGTATTTCTGCGAGCCGTACACCACAACCTGCGCGACGCCGCTAATCATCGAGATGCGTTCGGCGAGATAGGTCTCGGCATACTCGTCGACCTGCGAAAGCGGCAGGGTCGGTGAGCTCAGCCCCAAATAAAGCACCGGCTTGTCGGCCGGGTTGACCTTCTCGTACGACGGCGGACTCGGCATCCCTTGAGGCAACCGGGAGAGGGCGGCGGTGATCGCCGCCTGCACGTCCTGGGCGGCGGCGTCGATATTGCGGTCGAGTGCGAATTCGAGCGTGATACTGGTGAGGCCCTGCATGCTGGTCGAGGACATCTGATCGAGGCCGGCGATGGTCGAGAACTGCCGCTCCAGAGGGGTCGCGATCGACGACGCCATCGTCTCAGGGCTCGCGCCGGGCAACGAGGCGGTCACCAGGAGGGTGGGAAAATCAACGTTGGGTAGATCGCTCACCGGCAGCATCCGGTAAGCCATCAGGCCGAAAAAGACGATCGCCAGCGAAATCAGCGTCGTCATCACCGGGCGGCGGATGAAACCCTCGGCCAGGTTCACGAGGTCACCTGCTGCGCCGGCTGATCCAGTCCGCTCTTGATCTTCACCTTGGCGCCGGGGAACAGGCGCAGTTGGCCATCGGTGACGACGGTTTCGCCGCCCCTAAGCCCGCTCTTGATCACCGTCTGACCTTCGAGCGAGTCGCCCACCACAACCGGGTGTGCCTTGGCTGACATATCCTGTTCGACTACGAACACGAACGTCCCATCCTGTCCCGTTTGCACTGCCTGCGACGGCACCAGAATTGTGTCCGGGAGCTCGCTCAGAGTCAAAGTGACGTCGACGAACTGACCCGGCCACAGCCGCTCCGTTTCGTTGTGGAACAGCCCCTTGAGCTCGAAGGTGCCGGTGTTGGCGTTGACGGCGTTGTCGATGAAGCTAAGCGTCCCGCTCTCCGAGGCCGCCTGGAGCTCGCGGCTGCGGGGCCGCACCATCACGGCGAGTTGATGGCCGTTCATGTCGCGCCGCACTTCGTCGAGATCCTTTTCCGGCACGTTGAAATCGACGTAGACCGGTTTGACCTGATTGATCACGACAATCGCGCTGGCGGAATCGTTCGCCTTCACCAGGTTGCCCGGATGAAGCATCAGGTTGCCGGTTCGTCCGTCGATGGGCGAACGGATCCCCGTATACTCGAGGTTGATGCTAGCCGTTTGCGCGGCGGCCTGGTCGGCCATCACGGTGGCGCGCAGCGCCTGTGCGGTGGCATGCGCCTGGTCGTACTGCTCGCGCGAGCCCACGCCCTGATCCAACAAGTAGCCGTAGCGCTTCTCGTCGTTGACGGCTTGCGCAAGCTGCGCGCGGTCGCGGGCGAGGTTGGCCTGGGCCTGATGCAGGGCGGCTTCGAGCGGACGCGGATCGATAGTTACCAGCAGGTCGCCCTTTTTCACGTCCTCGCCTTCATGAAAATGAACCTCGGCTATTTTGCCGTCGATCTGCGAGCGCACGGAGACGGTGGAGTAGGCTTCGACCGTGCCGATGGCGTGGAGCTGAATCGGGACGGTTTTGCGAACGGCCTGAGCAATCAACACCGGGACAGGACCGCTCATGAAGCCGCCCCCGCCAGTCGCCGGCCCGGACTTGGAGCACCCGGCGCCGAGCGCGGCGGCGATAGCGATCGCGGCCCCGATTAGCACTGTCCGTATGACGCGTGCGAATTGGGATGCGCGGCCGTCTATTCGATCGGCGGCAAGGACGGGATTGACCTTATGATGGAGAGGCGAGAGCGATCGGCCTGGCAAGCTGTGTGCGGTCAAATTGAGTCAGTCCTCTCAGTCCCGGCTTCGCAGCCTTGCCTTGGCAGTCGTGGCTTCAAAGTCCTGGCTTGGCTGATGAATACTATCAGGGTTGCCGAGCGCGGGGAAAATCGCCACTCGCGCCGGTTCGCGGCCTGGCACTAACGGACTGGCGCGGAGTTGGGCCCGCTCCGGTTACACCTAACGCGGAATCACCGGCAGTATCACACGCGAAGGCGAGCGCCCATCGTGAAAGACGCTCTGATGCGCCCGCGCCAGTACGTCGTCGGCAAAGAGGTCGTGCCCGGTGTTGGGATTGCGGTCGTAACGCGGAAAGTTGCTCGACGAAACCTCCAGCCGCAGGCGATGCCCGGCCCGGAACAGATGGCTCGTCGCCCATAGGTCGAGCCGGTATTCGTAGATCCGCTCCGGCACGATCGGCGAGGGTGCCGTCAGTGACTCGCGAAAGCGCGCGCGCACCACGCCCTCCACTATATTCTGCACGTAACCGTCCGGCCGCACGTCACACAGCTTAGCCGTGAAGTCGGTGTCGGGCGCGGACGACGCCGCGTATAAAATCATCGTCACTGGCCCGGTCACTTCCAGGTCGCCCGCCAGCGTCTCGCCGGTGTAAACCAGCACGTCGTCGCGCTGCTCGACCTCGCGTTGATCGAAAACTCCCGCCTTGAGACCCAGGGTGGTGCCGCCGCGCGTCGGCACCGGATCGTTGGGATCGTAAACGAAGCGGTCGTGCGGCTCGTCCTCCGGCCGCTCAGGACCGAGCCTCCCGTCGCCATTGAGACTGTTGGCGTGCCCGCCGCTATGGAGGAACAGGTCGGTGTAGCGAGTCCGCGCGAGGGGCCATTCGTGCTCGTCGCGCCATCGATTCTCGCCCATCACGAACAGCCGCACCGGCGGCTCCTCGAGCACGTCATTATCGATTCCCCTGAGAAAGTGATCGAACCATCGCAGTTGGAAGGCGTGCAGTTCGATCATGGCCGCGGGGCCGAAGTCGATGTCGCCGGTGCCGCGCGAAGTCGGAATCGAGTAGGGCAGCAGATGCGCCCACGGACCCATCATCAGCTTCTGTCCGCGCCGGGCCGACTCGCTACGAGCGCCGTTGCGCATTCCGAGGTACATCGCGAGCGTGTCGTACTGAAAGATGTCGTACCACGATCCGACGTGAAACATGGGCGTGTCGAATTCGCCGAAGCGCGGACGCAGGTCGGTCGCGGCCCAGTACGGGCCGTCGGTCGAATTGCGCAGATAGTCGGCAAAATACGCCGCGCCATCGCTGAGGCGCTCGCCCCAATCGCTCACCGGCAGATGTTGGTATGCCTCGCGCTTGAGCGGAGCCATCGGGATGTCCGGGCGCGACACATAGCTGTCCAGCCGATCGCGATGCTGCGCGTAGATTCCCTTGCGTCCCAATGTGTCGCGCGCCATGAACATGAAGTAGGCCAGCATCCATCCCAGTTCGAACGCGCCGCGCCGATAGGAGAAATTCTCGAAGTGGCTAACCGGTCCTGAGACCGGCGCGGCGGCGCGCAGAGCCGGCGGACGCAGGCTTGCGGCGTAGTACTGCACCAGGGCGAGGTACGACTGCCCGACCATCCCGACCTTGCCGTCCGACCAGGGCAGCGACGCCGCCCATTGCACGGCGTCGTAGCCGTCGCGCGCTTCATGGATGAAAGGGTAAAAATCGCCTTCCGAGCTATGGCGTCCGCGCGTATCCTGCACCACTACGACGTAACCGCGAGGCGGAAAATAATCCTTTTCCGTGAGCGCCATCCCGGCGCTCTTGTCGTACGGAGTGCGCACCAGCAGAACCGGAAACCGCCCTGGAGCGTCGGGACGATACACGTCGGCGCGCAGGCCTACGCCGTCACGGGCGCGCATCATCTGGTCTTTTTCAATTACTACCTTGTAAGACGGTTCCCTTTGATCCGCGGTTCCCATGATTATCGCTCCGTTGCTCGTTAATCGCCATTTTAGGCGCAGTCATTTTATCTCGTCAGCTTTACCAAGTGTGTAGAAACTCAAAAAGCGAATCGAGTTTCAACTTACCCCAAGCTGCTCGAATTTGAGCGCTGTCTCACCAGGCGTATCAGGCGCGAATCGGTACTGTATCCTACACGGCCCATGCGCGCGGTCTTTTTTTTCATGGTTAAACCTTCATCGAACGCGCCGACGTAAATACAAATTTTCGTCGCCAACTTTTCGTCGTCGCCGATAGCAATGACCATCTCTGCTCCACTTGTTGTGATTCTGACTCTTTTCTCCCGTTGGTATCCGCCTTGCAAATACGTATTGAGCTACGTGCGCTTTGAGGCATTGGAAGGAAGGCGGCTCGCTGGGGAATGACGGCGGCAAGAAGGCGGTGGTACAGAACGGTGAAGGGATAGAACGGGCGACGGACGGGCGGTGCAGGACGGGAATAGACGGGCGGGGCAAGATGGCCGGCGGGGAGATGGCCCGGGGGGCAGATGGTGGGGGACAGATGGGCGGGGAGAGGGCAGGCCTTTGCGAAGGCAGCCCTTGAAGGCCGGGCCTTCGACGGCCCTTGCGAGGATCGGATGAAGGATCGGATGAAAAATCAGGTCGAGAGGGAAATTACTAAGGCCGAGACCGCGGCGACACAAGAAGAAGCTCCCCGCGGCTCGCGTTCGAATGGAGAAACGGTCTGGTTGGCGCCGGGATCGCCGCGCTCGATGGAGCCGCTGCTTTCGGGGTTGGGAATCGAGTTGCTTGGCCCGCGCGAGGGCGATCGCGCGACCATACGAGTCGAAGCGATCGCCGCGAGCGGCGGCGTCGGCCACTCCGTCGACGGGCTGCGGGTCGCGCGGGTTGCGGGCAGCGCACATGACACCGTCGAATTCGAAGGGCCGGCTGTGTATGCGGCAGCGAGTTGCGTCATCTCTCACGCCTTAGGCCTCATCCCGCCGCTGCTGACCGCGGACTCAGCGATGTTCGCGGTGATTCGCGCCGGAGCGCGGTCTGGACAGGTCGACTCGCCGACCCTTGTCACTGGCGAGACCGGCACCGGCAAGGAGTTGCTGGTGCGCCTGATCCACGCCGCCAGCGGACGCGCAGGCGGCATGGCTTCCGTCAACTGCGCGGCGCTCAATGATCCCGCGCCGCCGTTCGCATCCGCGGCGAATAAAGGCGCGTCTCATAATGCGGGACGGGGCGCTGCCCCCGGCGACCATCGGCTCGATGAACTATGTGCCGCCGGCGACACCACCCTGTTCCTGGACCAGGTCTCGGAACTCTCGTCCGCCTCGCAAGCCCGAGTTTTATATTCGATATTGCGGAGCGCCAACAACGAAGCCGGGGAACGCATGGCGAGCGAGGTTCGGCCCGGCGCGCGCCTGATATCGGCGACCAACCGGCCTTTGGGGCCGCTGCTCCTCAGCGGTGATTTCAAGCGCGATCTGTACGCCCGGCTCGCCGTGCTGACCCTGGCGGTGCCGCCGCTGCGCGAGCGTCGCGCCGACATCGCGCTGCTCGCATCCGGTTTTTTGCGCACCGTCGCGCCGCAACTCAGTTTCACAGCTGGCGCGCTCCAGGCGCTGAGTAATTATCCATTCCAGGGCAACGTGCGCGAGCTGCAGAATTTGGTTACGCGCCTCGCGATCGTACCGCGCGACAATGCAGGCCATCTTATCGACGCGGCCGATGCTCGGGCTCAGTTCGCGGTTCCGGTCCTAAGCGCCTCGATGTGGAAAACGAGTCCGTTCCAGATGCGGCGCGAGATGGTGATACAGGCGCTGATGATATGCGGAGGCGATCGGGTGGAGGCCGCGCGCAAGCTCGGGATCAGCGTTCGTGCGCTCCAGCAGCACGTGCTACCGACGCCGGCGTCCGCCTCGCGAAGCCGCTAGGGGGCGGCGGCTGGTCCGCCGCGGCGATACCCGGACGCCATTCCTGGTCGCGTGCTATCCCTTGGGGAGGCCCACAACGCGCTCGCCGATGATGTTGTGCTGGATCTGGTTGGTCCCGGCGTAGATCGTCGGGCCACGCGCCGCGAGCATCCGGTGCGACCATGTCCCATGGTCCATAGCGAAAGCCGCGCCCTGTTCGAACTGGCTATACGGACCCAGCAGTTCCATCGCGAACATCGCGATCTTCAACCCCAGCTCTGTCGCGCACAGCTTCATCATCGAGCCCTCAGGCCCGGGTGGCAGTCCCTTAAGCTGGCGTGTGAGATTGCGAAACCCGGTGTACTTGATCGCCTGCACTTCCATCGCGAATTGCGCGACCCTCTGCCGCACGCTGGTATCGTCCCAGGCGCTGCGCCCATTGCGCGCCATCCGCTTGGCCAACTCCGTCAGCTCGCGCACCTGACGCATCAGTCCGCGGTCATGGCCGCCCGAGCGCTCGAACATCAGCGTGGTGATCGCGACCTGCCAGCCCTGGTTCTTCTGCCCGACGATGTTCGTTTTGGGCACGCGAACGTCTTCGAAGAAGACCTGGTTGAAGCCGCGCGCGCCGGTCATCTGGACCAGCGGTCGCACGGTCACTCCGGGTGTTTTCATATCGACCAACAGGTAGCTGATGCCCTGATGTTTGGGTGCCTCAGTGTCGGTGCGGGTGAGCAGAAATATCCAGTCGGCGTGCTGCGCGGAAGAGGTCCAGATTTTCGATCCGTTGACGACGAAGTAATCGCCTTCCTCGATCGCGCGGGTCTGTACGGAGGCGAGATCGGAGCCGGCGTTGGGCTCCGAGTAGCCTTGGCACCAGATTTCCTCGGCGGTTAAAATGTTCGGCAGATGGCGGCGCTTCTGCTCCTCCGTGCCCCAGTGGATGAGGGTCGGGCCGAGCAGCGGAATGCCGAAACCGGTGAACGGAATGGCAGTGCCGGCACGTTCGAGTTCCTGCTCGTAGATGATGCTCTGGAGCAGGGTTGCGCCGCGTCCGCCGTACTCCCTCGGCCAGCTAAGCCCGATCCAACCGCCCTCGTTGAGCTTGCGATGCCATCGGATGCGCGCGTTCCACTCGTCGTCGGATTCATCGGCCAGCGGCTCTCGGGCGGGGGTGGCGTACTGGCGGTTTTTTTCGAGCCAGGCGCGAAATTCGGATCGAAACGCCTCGTCTTCGGGGCTGTAGTTGAAGTCCATTGTCGGTCTGCTGCCTCCTTGCGCTGCGTGCCGGACGGCCTCTAAAAATTCATATCATAGCCGGCGGTTCAAAGCCCGGTTGCAGCAGGCCGAGCGGCACTTTGTTCGAACTCCCTTCCCAAGACACGGGGGAGGGTCAGAAAGCATCTTGGCGCATAATCATAGAACATCTCAAAGTCGCAGATTCTCGTCACTGCAAACGCCGCCGAAAGCGCAGCCGATTGACATCCTGGGGCCAATCGCGGAAAAAGAGCCAATACTGTGGGGACACACAGGCAGCGAGATTTAGAGATAGTGGCCCAGCCCGAAAGGCCAAAGCGAAAATGCGAAATTCAGTCGGCTGCCGGCCGCGCTGTCCGAGGCCGAATCCCCAAGGACATGTTCGCCGCGCGCCGGATGGCGCGTTGACAAGGGAGAACCACGATGCGGTTTCTGCACACGATGATCCGGGTCAACGACCTAGACCAGACGCTGAAGTTCTACTGCGACGCGATGGGCATGAAGCTGCTCAACCGCAAGGACTACCCTGACGGTAAATTCACCCTGGCCTTCGTCGGCTATGGCGACGAGAAGGACCACACCGTCGTCGAACTAACCCATAACTGGGACACCAAAAGCTATGAGCAGGGTACCGCCTTCGGCCATCTAGCGGTCGGCGTGGACGACATCTACAAAACCTGCGAGGAGCTCAAGCACAAAGGCGTGAAGGTCACTCGCGAACCCGGCCCGATGAAATTCGGCGGCGCGGTGATCGCCTTTGTCGAGGATCCCAACGGCTACAAGATCGAACTTATCGAGCGCAAGTAAGCGGCGCCCCGCGCGGCGGTAGAAGTCCGCCGGGAAGACGGCTCTGGAGGCACGGCGCGATGAAGGCCGCGGTCTACAGGCGACAAAACGAAATGGCCGTGATCGATGTGCCCCGGCCCACGGCCGGGCCCGGCGAAGTTGTGCTCAAGGTCCATGCCTGCGGCATCTGCGGCTCCGACCTGCACGCGGTGCAGTACGGCTTCGGAATGCCGCCCGATTCGGTCATGGGGCACGAGTTCTGCGGTGAGATCGTCGAACTCGGACCGCAGGTCGGCGGTTACGCGATCGGCGATCGCGTGACCTCGCTTCCATATATCGGATGCAACACCTGCCCGCAGTGCGTTGCCGGCCACGGTATGCATTGCGAGAACATCCGCGGACTCGGGCTGGGACAGCTCCCCGGCGCCTATGCCGAGTACGTGATGTGTGGTGCGAAGAGCCTATTCAAGCTGCCCGACAATGTGAGCTCGCATCTCGGCGCGCTGGTCGAGCCGCTCTCGGTCGGATTGCATGGCGTCAACTGCTCCGGCCTGGCACCCGGCGCCGCATGCGTGGTGATGGGCGCCGGCCCGATCGGGCTTGCTACGCTGCTGTGGTGTAAAGCCAAGGGCGCGTCGACTGTGATCGTCTCCGAGCTCGCGCGGGGCCGCGGCGAGCTTGCGAGCCGGCTCGGGGCGACCGAAGTCGTCAACCCCACCACCATGGATCCGGCCGAACGGATGCGCGAGCTCACCGGGCGCGATCCGGATCTGGTCTTCGAGTGCGTCGGCGTGAAATCGACGCTGGAGGCGGCAACGCGCTTGGTCGCGACGCTGGGGCGCGTGGTGGTGCTCGGAGTGTGCATGGAGCCGGATGAGATCACGCCGGTGCGATGCGTCTTCAAGGAGGTCACCGTTAACTTCGTGCTCGGGTACAACGATGCGGAGTTCCAGGAGACGATCGACGCGCTGGCGAACGGCAGGATCGATCCGCTTCCGATGGTGACCGACGTGATCGGCGTCGAGCAGGTGCCCGAGATGTTCCATGCACTGCGCAAGCCGGGCACCCGCGCCAAAGTGATTGTCGAGTTTCCGCGTTAGCCGCGTAAGTTTCGGGGCAGACCTTCGGATCGCGCGACCGAGCATCCGCCGCTCCCCAAGGCGTCTCGTCTTCCACACACACTATTCAGCAGCGTGATGAACCCGGCGTGCCGCTGTATCGATGTCGTCGGAAGGCTACGCCTTGGCGACGCCGAGGAACTCGGTGACAGCTTTCAGTGCGACCGGCTCGACCAGCGAGGGCGCGTGGGCGACGCCGGGAACTTCGACCAGACTGACGCCACGCTGCACCTTGACCATCCGCGCCGCGGTCTCGCGTGAGAGGATGTCGCTTTCGGCGCCGCGTACGATAAGGATCGGCGCCATCACGCGGTTGTAGGGCAGCCACAGATCGATCGGCCGCGCCGCGGAGCCGCCGCGCGGCGGACGGCGCACCGCCGGATCCATCTTCCACGTAAGCTCGCCGTCCTCGGCCGGCTTGACCGACCATCGCACCCACTCCGTGAGCTCCGCGTCGGAGAGCGCCGCGGCCGGCGGATAGGTTGCGCGGTAATAAGCCCGAACCTCGGCCAGGTCCTTGAAGCGATCGGTCGCCTGGGAGACGTAGGCGATGATTCGCGTCAGGCCGGCCGGGTCGATCTCGGGTCCGATATCGTTGAGCACCAGGCGCTCGACTGTTTCCGGATAGCCGCCGGCGTACATCATCGAAATGACGCCACCCATCGAGGTTCCCACCAGGCTCACGCGCTGGATCCCTAGCGTGTCCAGGAATTCCTTAAGGTCAGTGACGTAGACTTGCGGATTGTAGTCGAGCGGCGCACCCCATTCGCTCTCGCCGCGGCCGCGCACGTCGAGCGAGAGAACGCGGTAGCGCGACATCAGATACGGGGCCAGCGCGTCGAAGTTGTGCGCGTTGCCGGTCAGCCCGTGGATGCAGACCAGCACCGGCTTGCCCTCGCCACCGAAGTCCAGGTAGTGCAACTTGAGTCCGCCGGCGGTCAGAAACTTGTCCTCGGGCATCTGCTTGGGAGCTCCTCGCGGCGCCGCCGCGCTAGGTGAATTTCCTTCGATCCGCAATTCGGAATTCAAACTTTTGCGTCAACAAGTTCCGCGCGAGAATGAATCTGACGAAGCTAAGACTCTTGAGTAATCGCGTGGCGATTTCAAGCAGCTTTTAGACTCAGGCGGACTTTTCTCGGCGGCGGCGCACCTGATCGGATACGGCCGGTTAGCGCACGGGGCCGTGGCCGGCGCCGTTGTCCTCCTGATCGGGGGCCGGCTTATCGCCCTGCACCAGGGCGAGCAATTGATCGGTAACGATTATGAGGCGTCGGCCGTCCCGAATTATAACTCCCGTGCGCTCGAATTCGCTGAGCTGCTCGGTTATTCGCTGACGCGACGCGCCAACCAGTTCGGCCAAATCGCTGTGTGTCAGCTTCAAGGTTAGTAGCCTGCCGCGCGCATCTTCGACGCCGAACTTGCTTGCGACTTCCAGAAGCGCTCCCGCCAGCCGCTCGCGTAACGCCAGCCCAAGGAAATTCGTGTAACGGAGCAGCATCGACCACCAGCGTCCCACCGTGACGTCCAGCATCCGGCTCAAGGCCTCGAGCCGTACGCCAAGCGCCGCGTCAACGAAGTCCTGTGCGCTGATGATGCCGACCACGCAGTCGCTGAACGCGTCGCATCGAAAGGGCCGCTTGGCTACGGTCAGCAGGGAGGAGACGCCGAAAATCTCACCCGGGCCGACCAGGGAGACCAGGATACGTTCGCTCGCGTTCAGAAAAGTCAGCTTGGCCACGCCCGAGAGCAGCAGGAAGACGTGGTCTGCGTCCTCGCCCTCGAAAAAAATCGTTTCGTTCCGCCGGACTCGGCGCGTCAGTGTCGCGGTGGAGAGCTTTGCGAGCTGCGACTCTGACATCCAACCGAGCGTGCGCAGCCGGCCGAGCAGCTTCTGTTGTGAGATTTCGGCGCCCACTCTCCACTGGTTAGCACAAGCGACGGCGATGTCACCAAAGCGACCAAAAGCGAGGGTTGGAAGTGGATCGATCGGCGCTTTGGTCGCGCCTGCGACAACCGTTAACAAAGCTAATGTTGCTAATGCGAAGATAACAGTTAAACTTTCCATAATGAGATCCGAGATCGAGCAACCCGTGAATCCTGCGTTTTGCAATCGGAACCTCATTCCCTCGAGTCGCGTTAACAACGAGTCATCCCGATGTCATCTGAGTACCCCGGGAATGAATGCTCAAAGCGGCGGCATGCGCGCGCTCAATGGGCAGATTAGATCGCGGTAAGCGGGAATCGTGAGACAAAAGGGCTTGGGATTACTGGCATAAATGCTGCTTTAGAGTAGACGCAGAATAGAGTCGAGCCGCATCTAAATCCCTGAAGCTTTGCAAGTAGATCGCAGGTTCATTCTACAAAGTTAGTTGATCGATTAACTGGGTGCCTACCCGGTACCGACCGTTTAGCCCTGCTGACTGCAGGGAATCAACCGGCGAACGTCGGTGACGTTTTTCAGGAGAAAAGGGATAACGTGAAATTTTTTGATCAGTGGAACAAGTTTAGCGAGGCGATGCTCGAGATGCCGTTCGTGGCCGTCAGAAGCTTCTTCGCGCAGGGGCGCGAACAGGAAAGCGAACCGAGCGCCGAGGAGCAACTGCGGCGGGCGGGATGGAAGGCCTACGACGCCTGGATGGAACTGCTGGGTGAGTCTGCCAACGGCCTCTACGCGAGTCCTGAAGTTGGAGCTTCGGTGGGTCGCTCGATGGAATCCTCGCTCAAGTGGCAGCGCTTTGGCTCGGCGATGACAGGGGCGTTTTTCGCTTCGCTGTGGCCGGCGGTGGGGCTGCCTTCAGCAGCCGAGTTGACCGAACTGCGCGCCGAAGTGGGGGCGCTTCGCGACGACCTGGCGATGGCTCGCCTGGAAGCCGAGGAAGCGCGCGCTGCGGAAGCCCTGCTGCCGGTGGGCGAACATCAGTTGGGCGATCAGCTTACTGCGATGTGGAACGGCGGATGGAGTCCGGCGGTAGCGCCGTTCGTCCGCAAGCGAGGCGATGATGCCCCAGCCAACTAACACGCCGTTCAACGCGATTGCTGGCTATTGGGTCGACGGCGCGATGCGCTCGCTTGACGGTTTCAAAAAGGGCGCGCACGCGACCGTGAGCGATCCGCCGCCGGTAACGCCGTACCGGGTGGTCTTCGAGACCGGCAAGGTCCAGCTGCGACATTACGCGGCCGCCGGCGACCACGCCCATCGCACGCCGATCGTGCTGGTTTACGCACTCATCAAGCGGCCCTTCGTGCTCGACATGCAAAAGGGCCGCAGCGTGGTCGAATATCTCACGGGCGCGGGCTTCGATGTCTATCTCACCGACTGGCTGCCGCCCAATCCGACCGATACCTGGCGCGGCTTCGACGCCTACGTCAACGGCGATCTGGACAAGGCGGTGCGTTTCGTGCGGGCGATTACACGCAGCGCGCAGGTGACGGTACTGGGCTATTGCTTCGGCGCTTTGCTGAGCCTCGTCTACACCGCGCTTCATCCCGAGAACGTGCGCAATCTGATTACCGCGACCACTCCGTTCGACATGGGCGTGCGCGAGCTGCCCATCTACAACTTCGTCGAGCAGATGAGCGAGGAGACGATGGAGCTGGTCACGCGCGTGCACGGCAACTGCCCGGCATGGATGGTGCAGTCGTTTTTCACCGCGATGGCCCCGGCGCATCACGCGATCGACAAATACGTCGGCCTCTATCGCAATGCCGAGCGCGACGGCTATGCCGAGCAGTTCGATCTGTTCGAGCGCTGGATGAGCAGTGACGTGGCGATGGCCGGACGAATCTTCCGGGAAATGTCAGGCGATATCTTCAAGCGCAACCTGCTCGCGCGCGGTGGGTTCGAGGTCGGCGGACGCAAGGTAGAAGTCGAAGAAATCAGATGCTCGCTGCTAAACGTGGTGGCCGACCACGACGACGTGGTGCATCCGAGCTCGAGTCTCGGACTGGTCGACCGCGTGGGCAGCGGTGACCGGCGCAATCTGACCTTCCCGACCGGACACGTGGGCGCGATGGTAAGCGGCGCGGCTCACAAAAAACTGTGGCCTCAAATTGGCGCATGGCTGGGAGAGCGATCGAATTGATTAAGAAAAATAAGGGCAAGCGTAACGGAGAAGCCCATACGGCCGAGAATGTCGCGCGCGCGACGAAGCACGCCGTATCTACGGCGAATTCATGGTTAAATTCAAACGCGACGGAGCATAGCTCCCAAAAGGATGAACGGAGGAGATTTCTGATGTCAGAAAAAGAACAGAGCGGAGTGTACGAGGGACTTTCACGTATGGCGGAGACGTGCCTCAATCCGGCGGGCGCCAAAAAGGCGGTCGCGTGGTATATCGACACTACCGAGAAGCTCGCGACCCAGGCGCTCGACTTCCAGGTCAAGGCCACCGAGTGGGCCAAGGAAACGCCGATATATCCGTTGTTCGAGGCCCAGCAGACGATCGGCCGCAAGCTGGTCGAGCAAAGCGTCAATACCGCTCGTTCGCTCTGGCGGCTATAGAGAGCGCTTCACCATCGAAACGGCGGCGCATGTTGTGAGCCGCTTCGATGATAACGGAGCCTGATTTGCAGGCGGCTCGCGCGTCGGACGCGCGAGCCGCCTTTTGCTATTTCCGAGGTGACACGCCTGCACTCATATCCCGGGGAGAGCGCGGTGCATGTCTCGGGTTATGGTATGGTCTCTGCTTCCTTTTGTGCGTCTAATGATGCAGTGGCTGGCGGGGGGATGAATACTCCATGAAATACTCGAAGAATACTCATTGCCGATTCTGCTTGCTGTCGTGAATAATCAAATTCCCGGCGCTATCATGATATCCTGTTGAGCTCGGGTCTTCGGGTAACTCTGTTGACGTATCAATTGGTTAGATGCAGTGAAGCATTATTTACTGGCAAGTGATTTCGACCAGACGCTCAGTTTCAACGATTCCGGTATCGCGCTGAGCGAGCTGCTGGGTATTACCGGCTTCAAGGACAAGGTGGCCGGCCTTTCGCGGCTCAACCTGGTCCAGCAGGGAGGCGAACTTGCGTATCTTTTGCGACACGATCCCGAGTACCGATGCGTGCGGCGACAGGATCTGGCCGAGGTCGGCCGCCGCGTCCGCCTCAAGCGCAACATTCCGCTGCTGAGTCGGCTCCTCGAAAATGGAATCGAGGGCCATCGGTTCGACTTCTATGTCATCTCCGCAGCCCCTGAGGAGGTCGTGCGTTCCGCGTTGCAGGGGATCGTGTCGCCGGATCACGTCATCGGCACCCGGCTTGGCTATGCGGCGGAATCGGGCGAGATCGAATCGGTCGTGCGGGTTGCCGCGGGTTATGGCAAGGTGGCGGCGATCGACGAGTTGCGCCTTGCGCTGGGGGTGCCGAGCGATCGTGTGATCTATGTGGGTGATGGAAGTTCGGACATCCACGTCATGCTCGAGGTGAACCATCGCGGCGGATTCACGATCGCGGCCTCCGAGGCCAAGTACATAACGCAGATCGCCAAGCGGACAATAATCAGCGACGATGCGTTGAGCGTGCTGGTGCCGATCCTGGAACAGATCGGCGGCTGGACTCCGGAACGGATCCGCGAACTGTTCGAGTCGCATGGGGTGCTGATTCAGCAGTGGGACAAGGTTCGCACCGACTGGCTGACAATAGGCGATAGTTCGACGGAGGCGAGAGCAAGAAGGCCAAGCTGGCAATGATGAAAATTCGCGCGACGAGATGCCATCGAGGGAGGCGCGAATGAGGAACGATCGGTCGTCGCTCAGCTGAATCGTCTCACGCGATTCAGGGCGGATCCCTGAGGGGAACTCGATTGTGCAACGGGAGGAATCGGTGATCGCGGAAAACTTTGCTCAGAGTAAGGACGGAACCAGGATCCATTATGAGATTCGGGGCCAGGGCGATCCACTCGCGCTCATTTTTGGCTACGCCGGGTCGAGTCGCGGATGGGGTGAGCCATTCCTGAAGCTGCTCGAGACGCATTTTAAAATCGTGGTGATCGACAACCGCGGCACTGGCGCTAGCGATAAACCCGAAAAGCCATTCTCGCTGGCCGAGATGGCCGCCGACGTGGTCGCTGTGCTGGACCACGCCAAAATCGAGCGTGCGCACGTGATGGGCATCTCGATGGGCGGGATGATTGCGCAGGAGTTTGCGCTCGACTATCCCGCGCGCCTGCGCGGCCTAGTGCTGGGATGCACGGTCTGCGGCCCGAGTCATGGCGTGGCGGGCGATCCCGAGGCGCTCGGCGCGCTTCAGCTAAAACCCGGCGAACCACTGGCTTCACAAATCCAGCGCCTGTTCGCCGCCTGCTGCGCCCCCGCATTCGTCGCATCGGCCAGGGGACTGGCGGTGCTCATGGAGCGGACGGCGGAAGTGATGAATTATCCGACGACCCCGCTCCACACCTACCAGCTGCATTGGGGGGCCATCGGAGGTTTCGATACCTACGATCGGCTGCCCGAGGTCAAAGCTCCAACGCTGGTTATTACAGGCACCGCAGATCGTCTGGTTCCCGACGCCAATTCCGACATCATCAAGGAACGTATCCCGGGCGCGCGTATACATAAGATACCTGGCGCGGGTCACGTCTTCTTCTGGGAGGAGCCGGAGGAGACCGCGGAGGAAGTCACGAAATTCCTCTCCGCGGCGACTTAGCTCGACGCAAAGGAGATCCGAAACATCCGCTTGCGTTTTACCACTGAAGCATCCAAGCGCACGCTTTGTTGCAGTTCAACACGCAGATACATTGCGCACTAGGAGCATGCACGTTTCAAAGCGCTAAAAGCAAAACTTGAGTACATAAGCTGTTATGCTGCCCTATGGCATATCAATTGCGTTCCTGCACCTGCGGGGGGCGGGGCAGGAGCGGAAGATCTCCAGGGCGATGACCCCAGGTGGTGCTTGGTGGACATACAACGCTTGATTAATGTTTCGGATCCGGAAATGGACATGAACCGGGCCATCGGGCGTGGACCGCGCGTGCGCATGTCGCGGCTGGTCGCGGCGCTCAGATGGCTTGCGCCCGGACTCTATGCGATGGAAACGCCGCGGCGCTCGGTGGACCGCGAGCTCGAGCAGTTCTCCTCGCCTTGGGAGTAGGTTTGCTGCGCACATCCCCGTAGCCTCGCATCAATAGCGAGGTTGGCGCGGCCGTGGCCGCCGAGAGCCCGCGGCCAAACGTCTCCACGCTGAACCATCGACAACACGTCGACGAGATACAACCGCACAATCGACTCCGGCACTTCGGTTCCAGCCTAAAAGCGCCGGTCGGCGCCTCGTGCGCGGCGGACGCCGAATGGAAGATATCAATACGCTCTTCCCGGTCGCTCCCGCCTGCGCCGCGTTCGCTAGCGTCAGACCGGCAATTCGCCGTCGCCTGATTTTTGCCACTTCATAAATCGGTACCTGATTCGGTACCGCGACCGTATCCACGGCGTCCAGCGACTCTCCGCAAATGGCGGCTTTTTTCGTTCGCGCGGAAATCGATTGCGCGCTTTCTCTGCATATTCGAGTGGCATCATTGTTGCCCTTGTGCCACAGGCGAGGGCGGGCCGAACCGGCGCGCAAATAGCAACCTGATATGGGCCAGGAAACAGCGGCGCGGGAAGCAGTTGGAATGGCAAGGCGGTCTGTGTGTTTATCCCTGGGCCTGCTGCTGAGCGTCGGCGTATGCGCGGCGGAACAATTCGAGGCCGTAAGCGCGGCGGCCTCGAAGGTTAAAAACGGGGTTTCGCGAATCGAAGCTTCGCAAATCCAGGCACCGATAGACGCCACGATGGCGCGTCTTAGGCGCCTGGAGAACGTAGCCGGATTTGACGCCGCCCGTCTTTCAGCGGCTAACCGCAACCTGTTCAGTCTTGCCGACCGCTGGGCGGCCGTTCGCGAGCGTTTGCTCCAGGGCGCGGCGCCCCCCGCGTCCGTCGATTTCGAGCAATCGCCCACTGCCGCAACGACGCAGATGCCGCTGGTACTGGGGACCAATCTCCGCCGCTCACGCTATTCGGGTTTCACTCAAAGCCAGACGGCGACCGCCTGGTGTGGCGCCAGCGTGGTGATGGCCTTCAATGACACTGGGGCTGAGCTCACGACGATGGCTTCCGGCCGCGGCGTCAGCATGGACGGCTATGCGGCGTCATCCAACCGCGGCGCCACTTTCACCTATATGGGATCGCCGGCGACGCCAAGCGATCCTAACACGTTTATGTCGGGCGACCCGGTCGTGGCGTGCGCCGACGCCGCGACTTTCTACTACGTCTCGGGATTTCTTGACGGCACGCACGGAATATCGGGAGTGAGCTTGTCGATCTCGACTGACGGCGGGAAGATTTTCGCGGCGCCGGTCATGATAACCGGAGCAGCCATCGAACAGACATATCGTGGATAGCCCTTGGGCTGCAGTCGATCACAGTACGCCGAGCCGTCTCTATGTAACGTACACCGATCTAGATTTTTCCGGTTCGATATGCGGGACCGAAAACGGCTCGGCGGTGCCGCGCTATGCGATAGAAATCGTGAGTTCGGCGAACGGTGGAGCGACCTGGACCGGCACGCCGACAGTGGTGGCGCAAGTATGTGCCAATGGTGCGCATCCGTTCGCCTTCGTCGATGGCGCGCGGGTGGCTGCGGGGCCGGCCGGCGAGGTTTACGTGGCGTGGGAATTGTTTGGCGATACCGACGACCTGGGCGGTCGTGAAATCGATATAGCGAGGTCGACCGACCAGGCGCAGTCATTCGCCTCGCCGGTTAAGGTGGCGAGCATCGCCTGCGCCGGCGACTGCGCAGATTGGCAGGGGCTTTTGCACAGCAATGAGCATCCAAGCCTCGCGGTCGGCAAAGGACCTCATAGCGGGAAGGTCTACCTGGCGTGGAATGACGGCGATCGTCAGGCTCCTGACGCATTGAGCACGACCGGCCTGTATGACTTCACCGACATCGTGTTCAGTCAGTCGGCCGACCGAGGTGCGACTTGGACGACGCCGGTTAGGGTCAATAACAACTCCGAACGCGGCAGCGCCCCGCCGACCGACCAATTCGAGCCGGCGCTCGCTACCGACCTTAGCGGCCGCATTGCTATTTGCTTTTACGACCGCCGCAACGACCCTGCCAATTTTTTAATCGACCGCTACTGCGCCTCTTCGCACAACGGTGCGGTTTGGTCTAACAGCCGCATTACGTTCATACACTTCCCGACAATCGTCGGCCAGGACGTCCTGGTGGCACCCGACTACATGGGCGACTATGACACGCTCACCTCCGACACGCTCGACCGACACCCGGGATTCGTCGGTGGCTATACGTCCAATCTGGCCGGCAACCCGGTGATCAGAACCCTCCAGTACTAAGTTCGGTTCCTCACGGCTCATCCAGCCGCCGCTGTCCGGATTCGCGCACAAAGCTAATCGTCTGCGGGGCACTCGCGATGCCGCGCGTTCGATCGTGAGACAGTAATCCGGCCGTAGTTCCGCAAAGCCCATACAAACAAATCACTTCCACATCGTGGCTTCAGTGGCATGACCGATGCTGCTGTCCTTTGTGACACTCCCGCATCAGCGATCACCGCAATGAAGCATCCAAGTCAACATCCGCAGCGCTATAAACGCGCACAAATAGTAGTAGTGCTCGCTATGTCATTGCCGGCATTAATCGGCGCCGTAGCGTTGAGCGCCGATGTCGGAGTTCTCTATTTCAATTGGCAGATGCTGCAAACCGCGGCGGATTCCGCAGCGGTAGCGGGCGCGGCCTACCTTCCATCGAACTCGACTCAGGCGATCTCTACTGCCAATGCCTACGCGTCACGCAACGGCATCCTTGCCGGGGAGATCACTTCGACCACCGTGTCTTCGAACTCTAATTCTCTCAATATACAGTTACGGCGGACCGTTCCGTATAGCTTTGCGCTGCTCTTGGGACTAGTCACGGGAAGCGTCTCGGCGCAGGCAACCGCACAGATACAGACTATCGGCAAAACCGTGGGTGTAACACCAATAGGAATTGACTATCGCACCCAATACTCGAGCGGACAAGTCGTCACCCTGCTGCCTGGGCAGGTAGGAGCAGGGAACTGGGGCTCGTTGGCACTCGGCGGCACTGGTTCGAGCATTCTTTCGCAGAACATCGAAAACGGCTACCAGGGCCGCATCTCAGTGGGAGATTTCATTCCCACCGAGACCGGGATGGCCACCGGTCCAATCCAGAGTGCTTTCAACTACCGGATCAACGAAGGACAGAGTCTCGATTCCGGGGGCACTTTCTCGAGTCACACAGCGACAGACCCACGTGTGTTGATTGTCCCGATGGTGGACTTCAGCAACATCAACGGCAGTTCGCAGGTGCCGGTGAAAGGCTTCGCGGCATTGTGGTTGGTAAGCGTTGATAGCCACGACGATATCTCGACCTATTTCATAAATCAGGTGGCCGCGGGCAGCACGCCCGATGCGAGCGCCACCAACTACGGTGCGTACAAGGCGGTGCTCGTTCAATGAGTGGATCGGCAATCCAAACATCCCGAGCTCACATATCTATTTCCCAGCAACGAAGGTGGTGTCTCAAAATGAACTGGATAAGCAGACTGTGTGTGGAAAACGTGGAGCGTGCGCGGATGAGAATCAGCGCTATGAGTGAAGGTCAAACCATGACTGAGTATGCACTTATACTCGCGGCAGTCGCGATCGTCGCTTATATCACTTACCAGGTGATGGGTCAGGACATCGGCTCGATGGTCAGTACGGTCGACACGTCACTGAGTAGTTCATAGATGTTCCTCCGCCTAAACGCACCAGATCGGCGGGCGGAGCTTACCAAAAGAAAGATCAATAACCGGCTGTGACCGAGAACGAGGAGCGAGTATGGAACTGTTCAAGAAAATGTACGTGAAAGTGAACGAGAAGATTACGAAGAGCATTCGCAGTAATGCGGAAGGCCAGACGATGACGGAGTACGCACTGATTCTGGCCGCTGTGGCGATCGTGGCGTACGTGACCTATCAAGTGATGGGCCAGGACATCGGCTCGATGGTCAGCAAGATCGACACGGCGCTCGCCACAGCGTAAGGCGGAACTGGCCACAACTCGACGCCAGTAGTCGATCGGTAAGGTCCACGCATCAGTGAAGAGACGGCGGCGGGTCGTGGAGCTGGCGCGATAACTGAGGAAACGCTGAGTTGAACGGCGGGGCGAAAGCCCCGCCGGTTTCGCGAACAGGCGGGGACGCCGTTCGAAGGGGATCACCTCGCAAGGGAGACATTCGTGGGACGGTCGAGCAGTAGGAAGGAGATGCCGAAAGGCAGTTTGTCGGTGCTCCTGGTTGGTCGCGATGAAAATCTGATTGCGCAGGCACGCGAGGTGTTAGGCGCTCTCGGCGAACCGCCTCTGGTGATCGCAGAGGCGCCTCCGGATGGAGCCGCCGCGGCGCTGATGGCGGAGTCGGACGTGGCGATGATCGTGTTCGGCGCGGATGAAGAAGAGGCCTTGGGGTATTTGCAAAAGGAGTCGGAGCGGGCGGTGCGTCCGACGCTGTTCGCACTTCTGAGTGCGGAGTCGGAGGCGCTGATGCGGCGCGTTCTGCGCGCCGGAGCGGACGAGGTTCTCGTTCTGCCGTTGGTGGCGGGTGAGCTGATGCGCCCGTTGCTCAAGGTCAGCGAGGCGCTCCGGCGAAGCAAGAGTCTCAGCGGGGGCAAGATCGTTTCGATCGCCAGTATGGACGGCGGAGCGGGCGTCACCGCGCTTTGCGCCAACCTCGGTCTGGCATTATTAGGTGCGGGCGGAGTGCGCGTGGCGCTGGTGGACCTCGATTTGCAGCAAGGCGGCCTCAGCAGTTTGCTCGAAGCCGAGCCCACGCGTGGCATCCTCGCCCTGGCGCGCCTTGACCGCAAGCCGGATTCAATCGGCTTGGAGGCGGCGCTAACCAAACATGCGTCGGGACTCTTCGTACTGGGCGCGCCGATCCGGATCGAGGACAGCGAGGAGGTTTCCGACACCGCGGTCGGCAACCTGCTCGAACTGCTGAGGCAACTATTCGACTACATAGTAATCGACTGCGGCGGCCACGTTGACGAGAACTCGGTGGCCGCGTGGGAGCGCTCGCAGGAAGTGCTCTATGTGCTCGAGCAGTCGATAGTCGCGACGCAGCGGGCCGGACGGTTTCTTGAATTTTTTCGGCGACTCAGGATCGACGGAATCGAGCCGCGGCTGGTGCTCAACCGCTTTCAGCCGGGCCATCCGATCGGCGAGGCCCAGATCGTCACGAGCCTCAAGTGTCCGATTTACGCGCGCATCCCGTGTGATGAACGGGTGATGGAAAAATCAGTGGCGACGGCGCGAATGCCATTGCAGGTGGCGCCTAACTCCGCGTTGGTGCGTGCCTACGCGGAACTGGCGAACCGCCTTGGCGTCAGCGAACAAGTCACGGCCGAGAGCCGAATCGCCCCTGGGGCCAGGTTTTGTCAGCCGGCTGCTGGGCTCGCTGGGCGCTCGTGCCTGAGGGGAGAAGCGCAATGAGATTGACCGACAGGATATCACAGAATACCAACCGCGCCCCGGTCGAGCAGCCGGGCGCCTTTCTCGCCGGAGGCAGCGGGGGCGTATGGCGGCCCAAGGACGAGGCCGCGGAATCCACACGCGAGCTTAAAATAAAGGTACATAACCGGCTGTTCGAATCGATGGACGTCTCGCGGATGGAGATGCTCGACCCGGCGCTGATCTCGGCCAAAGTCACCGCCGCAATCGGCGACACGTTGGATGAGGACGGACGTCTGCTGACCGAAGGCGATCGCACGCGGCTGGTCGAAGAGGTCAAGAACGAGTTGCTCGGGCTAGGGCCGCTCGAGCCGCTGCTGCGCGACGACGACGTGACCGACATCATGGTCAACGGACGTGATCACGTCTACGTGGAAAAGCACGGCAAACTTCACGAGACCGGCATCCACTTCCACGACGACCAGCATCTGATGCTGATTATCGACCGCATCGTTTCGCAAGTTGGGCGCAGGGTCGACGAATCGTCGCCGATGGTCGACGCGCGCCTGCGCGACGGATCGCGCATCAACGCGATTATTCCGCCGCTGGCGATCGATGGACCGGCGCTCTCGATCCGCCGCTTCGGCAAGAAACGCTACTCGATCGCGGACTTGCTGGCCAAGCAAAGTATCTCGCCAGAGATGGTGGCGCTGCTCCAGGCGGTGGTGAAGGCCCGGCTCAACCTTTTGGTCTGCGGCGGCACTGGCTCGGGCAAAACCACGATGCTCAACTGTCTTTCGAGCTTCGTGCCGGCCGACGAGCGCATCGTCACCATCGAGGATTCGGCCGAACTATCGCTCCAGCAGACCCACGTGGTGCGGCTGGAAACGCGCCCGCCCAACCTCGAAGGCAAGGGCGAGATCACGGCGCGCGAACTGGTGCGCAACACGCTACGGATGCGCCCCGATCGAATCATCGTCGGCGAAGTGCGCGGGGCCGAGGTTTTCGACATGCTGCAGGCCATGTCGACGGGCCACGATGGCTCGATCGCGACCATTCACGCCAACAGCTCGCGCGAGTGCCTCGGACGACTCGAGATGATGATGTTGCTGTCGGGCTTTTCGATCCCACAGCGTGCGATGCGCCAGCAGATCGCCTCCGCAATCAACATCATCGTCCACGTCGCGCGCCTGTCCGACGGTTCACGCAGGATGATGAAGATTTCCGAAGTTACCGGCATGGAAGGCGAAGCCATCATGATGCAGGACCTGTCCGAGTTTGTGCATAGCGAGACCGAAGCGAGCGGCAAAGTGCGCGGCCACTACCGTCCCACCGGTATCCGTTCGGCTTACGCCCAGCGCATCGAGCGCGCCGGCTACAAGCTTGACGACATTTTGCGGGCTACGGGTACCGATTGATGGACCTGCTGATCGCGCTCGCGGTGTTTTTGCTGTTTGCCGGCGTCGGTGCGCTGCTGGTTCATCGCTCGCTCGATCACGTGGCGGTGGCGCGCCGTCTCGACGCGGTCACCCGCCCTGATGAGCTGATCGATCCGCTCGTGCGTACCGGCCCGCGCTCGCGCGCCGCCCATGGCCTGTTCAATGGCCTGCTGCCTCGACTCGACCTGATGCGCCGACTCGAACAGTACATGTGGCAGGCCGGCATGTATCAGAGTGGCTACAGAACGATACTATTAATGGGCGGACTGCTTGCCGCTGGGATCTGTGGCGGGACGCTGGTCGCCGGAGATCTTCTAATCTCGATCGGCGCAGGCCTGGCGCTTTGCACGACGCCGTTGTTGTATATCCGGTTCAAGCGGACACGCCGACTCAAGGCCTTCCTGATTCAGCTCCCCTACGCGCTCGATCTGATCAAGTCGTCACTCGAGGCCGGCCATACGTTGCAGCGTGGGATGCAAGTGGTCGAGCAAGAGTTTGCCGATCCTCTGGGCGGCGAGTTTCGCACCGTGGTCGAGCAGACGCGACTCGGACTGCCGATCACCCACGCGCTCGCCGACATGCTGGCGCGGGTACCCGAGGACGATTTGCGCCTGTTCGTGGTCGCGGTCAAGGTGCAATCCGACGTGGGCAGTTCGCTGGCGCAGATCATCGCGCGGCTTTCCGACATCGTGCGCACGCGCCAGCGCCTGTTCTCGCAGATTCGCGCGCTCACCGCGCAATCCCGGATGAGCGGGATGGTGGTGGGACTACTGCCGGTGGTGGTGCTCGCGATGTTCAGCATCGTCCAACCGAGCTACGCACAAATGCTGTTCTTCGATCACACCGGTCAGATCATTTTGAAGATGGCGTCTGGTCTCGACTTTGGCGCCTTTCTGCTGATTCGGCACATCCTGAAGGTCAAATTCTGACCCGAGGTGGGCAATGAGTCCTCTGCTAGTCAGTACCATCGTATTCCTGGTGCTCGCCGGCGCCGCGACGGCAGTCTATGTCTCCGTCAACAGCGACAAGCACCTGATGCAGGGGCGGATGAGCCAGTTGGGATACCGGGCGCGCGTCAGCATGGCCGCTGCGGGCATGCCGGTTGCCTCCGATGATCGGCAGACGACCCGCGCGCTGCTCAAGTGGGCGGTTGAACGGCTACCCAAGCCGAAGGCGATTACGGTCTATAGCGAGAAGCGTGGCGAGTTACTGGTACAGGCAGGCTTTAAAGCCTCGAGTCTCGGCGTCTTCCGACTGTGCAAGGTCGCCGCGGCGGTGTGTGGTTTATTGCTGGGATTTCTTCCTGGCCTCATATTCGACGTACGAGGAAGCCGCGTAATCCTGCTGACGATCATGGGCGCCGCCGTGGGTGCGTTCCTGCCTGGGTACTATCTCAACAAGCGCGCCAAGAACCGCCAGATCGATATCGGACGCCAACTTTCCGATGTGCTCGATCTGCTAGTGGTGTGCGTCGAGGCGGGGCTCGGCTTGTTGGAGGCAATCAAGGTCGTCGGTAACGAGACCCAGGCCCAGCAGCTAGTCATCGGACAGGAGCTTTCGCAAGTCGCAGGCGAGGTCAACGCCGGGTCTTCGCTGGGACAGGCATTGAGGGCCCTGGCCGACCGCAGCGGGGTCGCCGATATCAAGCCGCTCGCCGCGACCCTGATTCAGAGTGAGCAACTCGGCGCTGCGATCGGCCCCGCTTTGCGTGCGATCTCCGACTCGATCCGTTCCCGCCGACGCTTGCATGCCGAGGAGTCGGCCCAGAAAACCACCATCAAAATTCTCTTCCCGCTGGTGCTGATGATTTTGCCAGCGATGCTGCTCATCATCATCGGTCCGGCGATCGTACAAACCGTTCGTACGCTGAGCTTCTAATCCGTATTCCAACGGCTGCGACGCGGGCTGCTGGCTCCCGTGCGGTCCCGTTCCCGCGCAGAGGCGCTCTACGACTTTCCGATTACGGATTTTTCCTTAGGGCAGGACGCGCTTACAATGAAGCGCGACACGTTTGTCGCGCAGCGATACAATAGGGCGTATGAGTTGGCCGAGTGGTTAATCATTTTGCAGATCGACGGAGTAGGGTGGATGGGAGGAATGGTTCCGAGGTTGGCGCTTTTCAGATTGGCGGTCTCAGGGTTGGCACTAGCGGGATTGATGGCGAGCGGATGTTTGCAAGTGGCGCCGCAACCTCCAGTGCCCTCCACCACGATGAGTTCGTGGGGACCGATGGGTGGCTTTTCAATGACTTCCGGCGCGCCATGTAGCGGCCGGGCGACGCTGAGCGACGGCACAGCCTTGGTCAGCGACACGTGTTTCAGCGGCGCCGATAATATCGTGTTGTGCACGGACACCACCGCAGCGAATCCGCTCAGATGCACGCCGACCAACGGCAGCCTCTCAATCTCCGGCGGCATCGGGGATACGGTTTCATATGCGCGGGTCCGCTGAGCCTGCGCCGCAGCCGCGCGCCGTGTTCGTTCGCGGGGGCATCGTTGCGGCTCGCGGCGCCCGATAATAGCTAACGCGGTGGGCGAAGCGTTCGACAGAAGCGAAGCGTCGATAATAACCAGATCAATGGAAGACTCGGCTCTCAAGCAACGCGCGCTCGAATTGTGGAACGAGGGCGTTCAGCATCACATGCACGGCGACTTCGACGGCGCAATCTTGCTGTACACCAAATCGCTCGAAGTCTGCCCGACTGCCGAGGCGTACACCTTCCGCGGTTGGGCCTACAATGTTCTGGGCCGCGTCGATGACGCGATCGGCGAATGCAGAAAAGCGATCGAGGTCGATCCCGATTTCGGCAATCCATATAACGACATCGGCGCCTACCTGATCGCCAAGGGCGAACTCGACCAAGCGGTGCCATGGCTGGAGCGGGCCAAGGCTGCACCACGGTACGAGCCGCGCCATTTTCCCTACATGAACCTGGGACGCCTGTATGCCGCCAAGGGCATGCTGCAACAGGCTATTCGCGAGTTCGAGCGCGCGCTCGAGTTTCAGCCGGGTGAACCCGCCTGCGAGGCCTTCATCGCCCGCCTGCGCGCGATGCTCAATTGAGCGCTGTGGGGGAGTGAAAGGATGAGCGGCCCGATGAGAAGGCGGGAAGGAGCGTGATGCTGAAGGCGGGTGAAGCGGCGCCGGAGTTTACGCTGGCCGCCGATGACGGCACGCAGTTGGCGCTGTCGAGCCTGCGCGGGCGCAGAATCTTGCTCTGGTTTTTTCCCGAGGCCGATACGCCGGGTTGCAGTCTCGAGGGACGTAGCCTGCGCGACCATCGCGAATACTTCGACCAGAGCGCGATCGAGGTGATAGGCGTCAGTTTCGACAGCGTCGCCGATAACGCTGCCTTTGCGCGTAAACACAACTTCGGCTTCAGGCTGCTCAGCGATACGACACACGAGGTCGCCCTGGCCTATGGCGCCTGCGATAGCCTGAAGGCGAGATATCCCGAACGCATCAGCTTCCTAATCGACACCAATGGGCGGATCGAGCGTGTTTACGACAAGGTCGATCCGCGGGACCATGCGGCGCAGGTGCTCGCCGGCGTGCTCGGCGAGTGACCGACGTTCTCCTTGCCGCGGAATGAGACAGGCGCGATGGCGCGGCGCTTGCTCTCTTATCAGCCATGAACCCGCGTGATGTCGTCGCCGTTTCCGGGCGATCGGCTGTTACTGGCTCGCCGATCAACAATAACGAGGCTGACTCCTCTTCATTCAAGGCTGCTCCGCCCGGCGAGCCGCCGGCGGCGGCAGGCGGGCTGAATCGGGCTGAGTCAGATACGCCCGGCAAGTGGCTTAAAATCGAACATCCCGCATCGGATCCCGGACACCGTATTTCTGAAGCGAATCAGGAGGTGCCGAAGGATGCTGCGCGAGGTGGAGCCTCGACTAACGTCATGGTGGCTGTGGTGAAAGAGGGGCCCAAAGATTTGTGGCCGCTCACGCTCGACGAGATTATCAAGCAGACCTTGGTTCGCCTGCTGAGCGAGACCGGAGGTAATCGCCGCCGCACGGCCAGTGTGCTTGGAATCTCGCGCTCGACCCTGTACCGCATGATCGCGCGCTACGGTCTCGATCATGTCGGACGCTCGGCGCTCTCGCCCAGGTCTATTATCGGTCCGCCGGTGTAGCCGACATAACCCATTCACGCCCGCCGCAGCCATCGGCACCGCTCTCCTAGGCAGCGCGGGCCGGTAGAAACGGCGGCGACTTTCGATCCACAATAAGCAACGAGATACCGCGATGCTCCGCAAGATGGCGAAGCATCCAGCCGTGTCGCGTGTCCTGCGCGCACGCCGCATCGAAGGAACTCTCGGGAGCAGGTGAGCATGATCGGGCCGGAAGAGATTTGGGCCGAAGCGGTACGGACGCTGGAGCGCGACAAGCCGTTCGCGCTGGCCACCGTGGTTAACGTGCGCGGTTCGACCCCGCGCGAGGTCGGGGCCAAGATGATCGTTCGCGACGACGGTCAGTTCGGAACCATCGGCGGCGGCTGCGGCGAGGCCGAGGTCTTTCGCAAAGCTCGCGTATTACTTGAAGATGGTGGCGAAGCCCGACTCGCCGAGGTTGATCTCACCGGCGACTTCGACCAGCAGCAGATCGGCACCTGTGGCGGCATCATGGACGTTTTCATCGACCTGTGGCGGCCCCGTGCGGACCTCGAGATCGCGCGCCGCCTGGCAGACGCGGCGGACCATAATAAGCCGGCGGCGCTGCTGACGGTAATCGATCCAGGACGCTCGCACGGGGCCGCATCGACGGCGAAGGTTGGTGAGCGCACGGTGGTCGACGTATCGCGCCGCGCAGCGCCGGTCGACGGTTTCGCGGGTCTCGATGCGGCGGCGGTGCAGCAGCTGGGCGAGCGCACCGCCGATGCAGTGGCGGCGATGTTCGAGGTCAGCGCCGACGGTGCGGTGCGGCCAGCCACGCGCGTCGAGCCGAGCGGTGCGCCGCGGGTTTTTCTCGATCCGATCACAGGCGCGCAGCGCTTGATTATTGTCGGCGCTGGGCACATCGCGCAGCCGCTCGCGCAACTCGGCACGATGCTGGGATTCCATGTCACAGTGATCGACGACCGCGCCGCCTTTGCCAACCGCGAGCGCTTTCCAAGCGCCGATCAGATAATCGTGCGGCCGTTCGCCGCGGCCATCGAGGCGCTGGAACTGGACCGCCACTGCTACCTGCTGTCGGTGACCCGCGGCCACGCTTTCGACGAGGAGGTCCTGCGCACCGCGCTCAAACGGCGCAACGGCGCTTTCATCGGCATGATTGGTTCGCGGCGTCGCGTACGGGCGACTCTCGAGCGCATCGCCGAAGACGGCATTCCCGCCTCTGAGTTAGGCCAGGTCCATGCCCCGCTTGGCGTCGATCTAGGTGCCGAGACGCCGGCGGAGATCGCCATTTCAATAATCGGCGAGGTGATTCGCGAGCGTCGCACAGGGGCGCGCGACCCGTTCAACCTGGGGGTCAAGCTCGGGCAGTTGCGGCGCTCGGAGTGAGCGCGCTGGTGCGGAGCGATTTCCCGGTGGCTGCAAGCGAATCGTCGGGCAGACGCGCCGCGCCGGTGGGAGGGATTTTGCTGGCGGCCGGAGAATCGCGCCGGATGGGCTATCCGAAGCCGCTGCTGAAGCTGGGCTCGCGCACCTTTATCGAAATTCTGGCCGATGCGATGCTCCAGAGCGTCGCGCGGCTCATAGTGGTGGTCGGCGCGCATGCAGAGGTGGTGCGCGGCGCCATTCCCGCCGATCCGCGAATCGAGGTGATCGAAAACCCCGGCTATCTTCGCGGACAGCTTTCGTCGATTAAAGCCGCGCTACCTCATGTCGGCACCGAACGTGGGCGGCGTGCTAATCCACTTGGCGGACCATCCGATGGTCCGGGCGGAGACGTTCGCTTCGGTGATTGAAGCTTATCGGCGCCTCGCTACACCGATAGCGATCGCGAGCTACCAAGGGCGCCGCGGACATCCCGTGCTGTTCGCCCGCGAATTGTTCGTTGAGCTTGCGGCCGCGCCCGAAGACCAGGGCGCCCGAGCGGTCGTGGCTGCTGACCCGGCTCGCGTCGCCTACGTCGACGTTGATGATCCCGGGATACTGATGGATCTAGATACGCCAGAAGACCTGGAGCGGGCCGGTCTCGGCCGGCCGCCGCGGCAGACCTAGTATCAGGCAGGCGCAGTAGGTGGCGCTAAGAGAGGCTAGGAGGATGGATTGCGCGCAAAGCGGGCACTTTTCGGTGTAACCATGGGACAGGGCCGTCGTACTTTCTATCAGATATGCGTGGCGCCCTCGCATTCAAACGATTCGCACGTAGCGTGTCAGAGCCATCGGACCAGGATCTGGTAGCCGGGGCGCTCAGTGGCGAGTCCGCAGCCTTCGCGGAGCTCGCCACGCGCCATCGCTCACGCGTCGAGCGCATCTGCCAGCGTTTTTTTTCCGATGCGGAGCAGGTGCGCGACCTGGCCCAGGAAACCTTCATTCACGCTTACGGCGGTCTGAAGGGATACCGCGCCGAAATCCCGTTCGGCGCCTGGTTGCGCGCTATCGCGACCAACCTGTGCTATGACGAATTGCGCCGGCGCAGGCGCCGCCCCGAAGAGCTGGTGGCCGACTTCAGCGCGCCCGAGGCGAACTGGCTCGGGTTGGTCAATACGGCCACGCCCGAGCAGTTGGTCGAAGCGGCCGAGGAACGGCGGGAGGCCAAGACGCTGGCCGACAAGCTACTCGGAACGCTGCGGCCCGAGGACCGATTGGTATTGACCTTGCAAAATGGCGAGGATCTGAGCGTTAGCGAAATTGCCGCGATTGTCGGCTGGAGCGAAGCTAAGGTTAAGATTCGCGCCTTTCGGGCGCGACAGGCGTTGCGCCGTCAGGCCGCGCGCCTGGTGCGCCCGAGCAAGGCGGAGAGTGAACGATGAACTGTTTTGAAGCACGTCAGGATTTCGTGGGTTTTTGGCAGCGCGCACTCGACGGCGAACGCCGCCGCGAGTTGCTCGCGCACCTCAAGGGATGCTCCAAGTGCGACCGGGCATTTCGCGCCTTTGCGCTGACTGCGCCGATGCTCCATTCGGGGGGCGCTGCGACGGCCAAGGCCGGCGTCAGTGCTGCGCCGCATATCGCTCACGGAATTTCCACCAACTTTCACGTCAACCTGAACGGAGTTCGCAGTGCCGACACTCAGCGTGCGGCTGAGATCGTACAACGGGCCTCCGTCTATCGGCTCGCGGAGCGCCGTCCATCGCGCGGGTGGCGTGAGGCTGTGGCGGGAGTGTCGGCGGTTGCGGCGGCGATGATGCTCGTTTACTTTTCAGTGGCCGCGCCATCGCAGTCCTTCGACGAAGCCCTGATTAGCTCGGATTCGATTTCCCAAACAGGCGTACCACAGCCGGACTCGGATTTCCTCGGGCAGCAGATACCCTCGATGCCCGCCGTGGGCAATGATCTTGCCGGATAGGCGCAAAGGCTGGCTCCTGGCGGCGGTGGCGCTTGCGAGCCTGGCGATCGGATTCGCCGCGAGCAGCTTTGCCTACCGTCACCGATGGTTGAGCGTTTCGCATGGGCCGTTCATCGAACGGATGCAGCACGAGCTGAATCTGACGCCTCAGCAGCGTGATAAAGTCCTTGCGATCATAAACGAGACGCGCTCGAAAGTTATGAACCTGCGCGAGGACTTCCAACGCCAGCGCCGCGAGCAGATGATGCAGGCCCGGGCGCGCGTACGTGCCCTGCTAACGCCGGAGCAGCAGGAAAAATTCGATCGCGGGTTCAAGCCGCCTCCCGACCGCGACCATGAAGGCGGCCCCGGGCCGCATGGCGGCGAGGGCGAACCGCACGGCGACTGACCTCACGAGAACGCCGCCCCCCCTCAGTAGTCCTCCGTAAGTACGCTTTTACATAGGGCCCAGGTCGCCCATCACCTTACGTGCTTCTGCCGCCACCGCGGGATTCTTGGCGCTCTTGCTCATGGCCTGATTGAGATAGTGGGCCGCTTGCTCGCGATCGCCCATCTGCGCGTAAACCTCGCCCAGCCTGAGCGCCGCGAATCCGGAGCCCTGATCGATTTGAAAAGCCTTCTGATAATACGGAAGCGCGTCGGCTGCCCTGGGCGGCGTGAACGACATGTAGGCCTCGCCTATGTTGAGATAGGCGCTTAGCGAGTTGGGTTCGTACTTGATCAGTCGCTTGTAAACGGAGACGACTTGGTCGAACTGCGATCGCGAGTTGTAGTACAAGCCCAAGTAGACGTACGGGTCCTCCAGTGTCGGGTCGATATCGCTCGCCTGCCATAGCAGTTTTACGGCCTGCTGGCTGTCGGTCATGTTGATGGCGGCCTCGACCAGCGAGCGCGCCTTGGCCGCGTTGGCTTCATCCGCGCGCGCAATTGCTCCACCGCTCGGCGCAATCACTCTCGCAAGGCCGAGCAGTCCCGCTAGAGCCAGCAAAGCCAGCCTCGTACCGATTCGCATTGAATTGGTCATACCCGCCACTGATAGAATCGTGGCACGCAAAGTTATGTCTTGCAAAGCCGCCGGCCCAGCCGCGGATGAAGGAAAGGATCGACATTTCCAGGATGGAACCTCCCAAGGTCGAGCAACGTCAGCAAAGTTAGAACGACCAGAAAATTCAAGGGCGCAGGTATCGAGCTCAATTGCGTCGACTACGGCGGTGAGGGAAAGCCGCCGATACTGCTGGTGCATGGCGGCGCCGCGCACGCCCGATGGTGGGATTTCGTCGCGCCCGCGCTGACCGGACGCTTCCATGTGCTGGCGCTCGACCAGCGCGGACACGGCGACAGCCCATGGACCGGGCAATGGGCTTATGGCTCGCGCCATTACGCCGCCGACCTCGAGGCCGTGATAGGTGGATGGGGTCTGGGAGCGCCGGTGCTGGTGGGCCACTCGATGGGCGGTCATAGCGTGATGGTTTATGCGGCCGAGCACAGCGAGCAACTGCGCGCAGTGGTTACGATCGACTCGATCCCGGCCTACCCGGCACATGCGATAGCGGCGCTGAGCGCGCTCGCCGACCGACCGGCTTCGGTGTACGGATCGCTGGACGAAGCGGTCGCCTCGTTCCGCCTGCTGCCCGCAGATACACTGGCGGCGCCCGAGGTTCTCCGCCACGTGGCGGAACTGAGCTTTCGTCAACGCGCAGACGGCAAATGGGTGCACAAGATGGACCGCCTCATTCTGCGGCGTGAGCCGATTCAGCTCGACCGCGAACTGGAGCGCATCCGATGCCCGGCGCTCCTGATCAAGGCGGCGCTGAGCCCGGTGCTCTCGGGCTCGTTCGCTCGCACGATGGCGGCGCGGATGGCGCAAGGGCGGATGGTCCAGCTCGAAAACTCCAACCATCACGCTCTGATCGACAATCCCTCGGGACTGGTAGCCATAATGGCTCCTTTTCTCGCCAGTACCTTGGACGGGACCGCGTAAATGAGCGAGCCGCTGAGCCACTTCACCAGCTCCGCGCCGCGTTTGCATTACCTGGAATGGAATCCCGGCGCGGCGCGCACAATAGTGCTGCTCCACGGCAATTCGGCCAACGCATGGTGGTGGCAGCCGCTCGCCGAAACGATGCGGGCGGCGGACTTCCGCTCGCGCGCGGACTTTCGCCTGCTCGCACTCGACCAGCGCGGCCACGGCGATAGCGAATGGGTGCGGCCGCCGGTTTACGGCCCGCTGGAATACGCGCACGATCTCGCGCGCTTCATCGCGGAATGCGCGCCGCCGCGGCCGTTCGTCGTCGGTCACAGCATGGGCGGAATAAGTGCGTTGACTTTCGCGGCCGAGTATCCGGGCGCTGCGCGCGCCGTGGTCGCGATCGACGCGGCGGTCACCTCCAACGATCGGCGCAACCACTACCTGCGCCGGCTCAAGGGTTTACCGACCATCAACTACCCCGACCTCGAGACCGCGCTCGCACGATTTCGCCTGATGCCCAAAGAGGGCGAAATTGCGCCCGCGACGCTCCGGACAATCGCCGAGAAGAGCCTCGGGCAAACTTCCGAGGGCCGCTGGACAATGAAATTCGACCGCGAGAGCTTCCTTGGCAGCGACGGAATCGACGTGCTCGCGGCGATCGCGCGGATTCGCGATCCACTGTTACTGGTTCGTGCAGAGCTGAGTCGCATCATGACCGCCGAGGCGGCCGGGCGCGCTCTCGCTTCCAATCCGATGGCCTCGCTGGTGACGATCGCGGGCGCGCATCATCACGTGCTCCTCGAGCAGCCGGCAGCGCTCGCGCGCACCATCGAGGAATTCATCGCGAGCGTGTAGATTCGAGCTCCGGCGAACATGCGGACGCAAGTCGGAATAGTCGGGGCGGGACCTGCCGGACTGATGCTCTCGCATCTGCTGCATCGCGCCGGCATCGAATCCGTGGTGATCGAAAATCGCGCCCGCCAGTACGTCCAGGAACGCGTGCGTGCCGGTGTGCTCGAGCAGGGCACCGTGGACCTGATGCACGAAACCGGCGTCGGCGAGCGGCTCGCACGCGAGGGCCTGATTCATCGCGGACTCGAACTTCGATTCGCGCGCCGGGGCCATCGGATCGACCTGTTCGCGCTGACCGGAGGGAAAGCGATCACCATCTACGGGCAGAACAAGGTCGTCGAAGACCTGACCGACGCGCGGCTCGCCGCGGGTGGGCAAATTTTCTTCGCGGCCGAAGATGTGAGCGTACACGGCCTCGATAGCGCGTCGCCGTCGATTCAGTTCAGAGCCGGCGGCGCGAGCATCGAGCTGCTATGCGATTTCATCGCGGGATGCGACGGTTTTCATGGCGTTTGCCGGCCATCGATCCCGTCCGGCGTACTCACCGAATTCGGTCGCGATTATCCATTCGCGTGGTTGGGGATTCTCGCGGAAGTCGAGCCTTCCTCGGAGGAGTTGATTTATTCCCGCCACGAGCGCGGCTTCGCGCTACACAGTATGCGCTCGCCCGAGCTCACGCGCCTCTACTTGCAGGTCGCGCGCCATGAAACAATCGGCAATTGGTACGACGAGAAAATCTGGGACGAGCTCCAGCGGCGGTTCGAGACCCACGACGGCTTCAGGCTCAAGCGGGGGCCAATTGTGCAGAAGGGAATCACGCCGATGCATAGCTTCGTGGCCGAGCCGATGCGATACGGCAAGCTGTTTCTCGCCGGCGACGCCGCCCATATCGTGCCGCCGACCGGCGCCAAGGGGCTCAATCTTGCGATCGCCGACGTGCGGGTTCTCGCCCGCGCCCTCAGCGATTTCTACACAGGCGGCTCACGTGCCGGGCTCGAAGGCTACTCTGAAACCTGTCTTCGGCGGGTATGGAAGGTTCAGCGGTTTTCGTGGTGGATGACCTCGATGCTGCATCGCTTCGAGGATGAAAACGCATTCGACCAGCGACGCCAGCTCGCCGAGCTGGAATACGTGGTCAGCTCGCACGCCGCCTCGCAATCGCTCGCCGAGAACTACGTCGGCCTTCCGATGGACTGACTATTCCGATAGTGGGCGCCTCACGCATGACGCGACGATTCGCGCAATCGTGAGACGACACTAATTACTGCGGCGAACGTTCCGCCTGCCAACATAATAACGAAAGGAACTATCGCAGCATTGTATCTCGACAAAAGATATTCCGACCAGGGCGGTGGAAAGAATATAGCCGGTGGGGATCAGCGCAAATGCCGCGAAGGTCGCTCGCTCTTTCAGCATCGGGATCAGCGGGATGCTCGCGAGCGCTATCCATGGAATGTATCTCCATGCAACGCCGAAGGCATCTTCCAGACCTTTACGCCAAAGCAAACTGTTCACATTTGCCTGAAGTAGTGGCGAAGACTCCAGGTTATTGTCGTACTCAAAAGGCGTCGAGGCGTACGGCATAAACGTGACGGGATTCAGAAAGTATTGAATCCAGGTCTGCTGCAAAGAATAGGAGAGGTATTTCCACGGCGACAGATGAATGCCTTCTAGCGCTGTGCGTTTCATGAGCGCTTCTACTTGTGCATCAGTCAACCCCTTCAGTTCGAGCAAGTTCTGGATTTTCCAATGCGGAACACCATAAGGATTGAGCGGCGCAATCAACTTCAGCAATCTGGAAGTGGCCGGCGCCTGCTTGTCCAATAGGCACTGATCGGTGATGACGCGATTGTACAGATGCCGCCCGACTGAATTACTCAGCGCGAAATTACCTGATCTGATACCGAACCAGAGGATCGGCATCGCCAGAATGACGATGACAAGCGCGGCGACCGCGCTGAACCTTCGGAGACCGATTGCCCGAGGCTCCGCGCCAATCATAATAGCCAGCATCGCCGGCAGCGCCGCCGCATATGGTATGACCCGGGCGAGTGTAGCCCACGCCAGCAATGAGCCCGCCAAGATACCGTCGCGAAGCCGTCCGTGCTCACGATAGTTAAATGCGAAATAGAGCGCTCCCATCATTCCAAACAGCGCCACGTTTTCCGACAAAAGTCCCTGCGGCAGCACCAACGTCGGCGCCGCGCCGCCGATTATCAACGCGGTAGCGAAAGAGATCGTCGTCCCGGCGCAGCGCTCGAGCAGCCTGTAAGACCACCAGATTGTCGCGATCATCATGATGTGCTGAAGCAGCGTGATGGCTGAACCAGTGAAGGTGCGCGAGACCAGATAGCCCAGCCCTACCAGGATTGGATACCCAGGCGGGAAATACGCTGGCATCCCGTGCAGGAAGTTCGTGTCCAGCGTGGGGAGTTGCTTTAGGCTGTCGGTGAGAAGGCCGACAGGTTGCGTCGCCCAGAAGAGGAGGTGAAGCGTGGCGAGGTACATTAATAGCCAGAGGTCGAGGCGCGGGCGGCGCATCCACGGCCGGATAGCCGCGGCGAGTACGACAAACATTATTAGCCATGCGACGAAAGATCCTCGGGGCCACCGCGTGGGCGCGGGCAGGTCCACCGCCACGAACCGCATGTAGCGGCCGCCGCGCTCGCAGCGGTCGTTCCACACCGCCTCGCGGCGGTTCTGCCACACCGCCTCGCGGCGGTTCTGCCACACCGCCTCGCGGCGATTCTGCCACACCGCCTCCCGGCGGTTCTGCCCTAGCGCCTCGGGTGTGGAGCCAACATAGCGGTAGATACTCAGGTTGCCGCAATGCCCCAGCCGGTCGAACAGAATGACCGCGCTCCTCGCGTTGAAAGAGATCGATGCGGACTCCAGCGTATCGGGATGGCTTAAAGTCCGATCCCAATAGCTTACCCAAGCGCCCTTCAATTCTGTATTTTCCCTGCGTAGTGCTTTGCCATCAGCGAGGAGCCTGGTAATCAAAATTCCATTGGCGGGAGCCTTTGCCGATCCGGACACCAGGATGGTGAACCGCTGCTCCTCTTGCGGAGTCTTGTGTGTTACTCCGCTGAGGCAGAGTGAAGCTGACCAGGCGAGAAGAATCGTTGAGGCCGCGGTGAACAGAGCAATCGCCAGGGCATTGACCCCCAACGGTTCGCGCGACGCCGAGGTGCGAAAAAATCCGCCGAGACGCCTCAGTGAAGGAAAGTAGGAGCGCGTTCTATCCGTCGCCTTTCTACACCCCGCCGAACCAGTCATAGCCCTGGTCTTCCCAATAGCCACCGGTGCGATTGGGCAGAAAGTTGACCTCGGTAAGATACTTAACGTTTTTGTAGCCGAGCTTGACCGCGGAGTACACTCTCGCCGGCGCCCCGTGATTGGGATGCAGGTCGTGCCCGTTCATCCCATAGGCGAGCAAAGTCTGCGGATGAAGCGCGCTGCCGAGATCCCACGATGACCAGTAGTTCGCGTCGAACGAACGGAACTCTACATAGCGCACCCGCGGATCGACACCGACCGCGCGCGCGAGTTCGCTCAGCCGCACGCCGTGCCACGCCGCGACTGCGGACCAGCCCTCCACGCAATGATGGCGAACGCGCATATCCGTGCGCGGCATCGCCTTCAACTGCTCGAGCGTGAATACCCTCGGCCGTGCAACCATCCCACCGACCTTGAGCGACCAGGCAGCGGGCGGAAATGGCATCGTGTCCGCGATGAAGTAACTCGGAAACGCAGGCTCGGGGGTCAGGTCTTTCTCGGGCGCCTCTGGCGCGAGGCGCGAGGGCGAGAAGATCAGGCTTTCGAAATGTTCGTTGACGCGCAGCATCACGTTGAGAAAGGACGAAACTGCACGGGGCGTGTCGCACCCGCCTAGCAACGAAGCCGCCGCGAAGCCGGTAAGCATTTTTCGACGCGTGATTAACCTAGCCACGCTGCCCTCCGGTGATCATCGCCAGCAGCTCTCGCGGATGCAGCAGCACCAGCACGACGTGATTCACTACAAACATCGCTATAAACACCAGCCCCAGCAGATGGATGACGCGGGCTGAATCGTAGCCACCGAACAGTCTCAATAGCCAATGAAGCTGCACCGGCTTGTAAATAGCCAGTCCCGAGAGCACCTGCAGGGTGATGATTATCACCACGGAGCTGTAGGCGAACCGTTGCAAGCCATTGTAGAAGTCGGGCGGCGGTGGCGTTTTGAAGACGCGCAGATAGTAGCCGAACATATGGAGCGCGTTACGAGCGTCGCGGACAGGGAGAAAGAGCCGCCGGCGCCATTCGCCGCGGCCGAAAAAATACGCGATGTAGATCACGCCGTTCAGCACCAACAACCAGGCGATCGCGAAATGCCAGTGCCGCGCGCCCGCGAGCCATCCGCCGATCGTCAGCCACGATGGCGGCGCAACTCCCTGCCACGGATACCATGCGTATTTTGCGCCCTGAGGTCCCAGTGAAGGATAGGCGGCGAAGATTTCCAGTCCGCTCGCCGCCATCAGGACGATAAACAGTACATTCAGCCAGTGGTTGAGCCGGATTGTGAGCGGCTGGATGCGCCGTCCCCTGAAGCGCGGGTCCGCGACCGTTTCATTCATCGGAGCGGTGCGCATCGGAGTGGTCCGCATTGGAGTGATCTGCCTCGGGGTCTTTTACCGGCCGTACCGGATGCGCCATTTTTACTCGCCCGTGGGCATGCCCTCGGGCTTCATCATCGGCTTGGGCTTGCCGCCGTCCATGATGGTTCCGTCCATCATCATCATCTGCCCGTCCTTTAGATGCTCCACTTTGCCACCCAGTTTCCTGATCGTGCCATCGGGCATCACGAGCGCGCCATCGGACATCGTGATGCTTGCGGTCATCGGGTCCATCGCCTTGCCAGCTTTCATCATCATCATTTTGCCGCCCTGCATGATGACTCCATCCATGCCGGCAGCCATCGGACGCGCGGCCATCAAAACCATCGCAAGCGCTGATGCTTCTAACAGTAATAGTGCTCGCCGAGGCATAAGTTACCTTCGTTTTCGATCGGTGACCTCGATTTCCGAAGTGTGCAGCGCGCGTTCCATCCGGCGATGGATGATGCCGGCTTCCTCGAATAGGTCGCCGACCGGAGTGAAGCCCTGCTTCAAGTAGAAGCCCTCGGCATGCAGTTGGGCGTCGAGCACGGCCCGCCCGCAGCCGCGGCGACGCGCGTGTTCGATCAGAAACTCGAGCACGCGCCGCCCGACGCCTGTGCCGCGGCGCTCCGCCAGCACGGCCATCCGTCCTATTTTGACGTAATCGTTGTGCACGAGCATCCGGCCGCATCCCACCGGCCGCCCGTCCTCGAGCGCCAGCGCATGGAAGGCGTGCGCGTCGTCGGCGTCGAGTTCGATGGTCTCAGGCACGTGCTGTTCTTCGATAAAAACCCGTCGGCGCAGCATCCACGCCTGTTCCATACGCGAGCGGTCGCCGCCGACCTCGATAACGCTGAGCGCGGCCGCGGGAGCATCCATCGTAATTCCACTAGCGCGTGCCCGGTGCATCGTCAAATCGTGTCGCGCCCGGCCAGTGAGTCAGCCAGTCGCATGCCCGCGAGTAGAAATTTAGTTGATAGCCAATATCGGCACTGTGCTAGGCTCACAATGCAAGGACGATTTGCGCCGGCGCGGCTTGCGGCGCCGGGTAAAGGCGCGACGGGAATGACGAAGGAAATCGAACGGGCGACCGATGAACAGATAAAGCAGGCGGCCGAAATGCTGCTCGCGGCGCGCTATCCGATCGCGCTTACCGGCGCAGGGATGTCGGTCGAAAGCGGCATCCCGCCGTTTCGCGGGCCCGGCGGTCTGTGGACCAAGTACGGCGAGCCGCCGATGAATGGCTACCAGATCTTTCTCGCCGATCCCAAGAAGGGATGGGAGGAACGGATCAAGCGCCAGGACGACGAGCTGTTCGCGCCGCTCAAGGTGGCGCGTCCCAATCCCGGCCATTACGCCTTTGCCGAGCTGGAACAGATGGGCGTGCTGCGTTTCCTGATCACGCAGAACGTCGACGACCTTCATCGCCAGGCTGGGCATCAGGCGCTCGCCGAAATTCACGGCAACTGGAAGCTTATCCGATGTCTCCAGTGCGGGACGCGTTTCCAGGCGGAAGAGGTGAACCTTGAAGTATTGCCGCCGAGCTGTTCGAAATGCCGAGGGATGCTGAAGGCGGACACGGTCGCGTTCGGCGAGCCAATTCCCGCCGACGCGCTGCGCGAGTGCGCCGCACACTCGGCTCGTGCCGACCTGGTGATCCTTGGTGGAACTTCGGCGACGGTCTATCCGGCGGCTGGTTTCGCGATCGAGGTCAAGGAGCGCGGCGGCCGCTTGATTGAAGTGAACCTCTACGATTCTGAGATCACGGCCCTGTGTGATCTAAGTCTGCGCGGTGGTTCGGCTGACGTGCTGCCCCGTCTGACCCGGAGTATTGCGGAGCTTCGTCGCACGCGCATGTCGTGAACCCGGCAGGGCACGTCCCTTGCTGTTGAGCCCGGCGTCTCGTTCGCAGGCGCACGAAATACGGGCGTGCGCGCGAGGTTCAAGCGATGGATGCACAGCGGGCGGGCATTCCGGTGCCCGGTTGTAAGGCAGAAGCGGCCACGGTTCAGCCGATCAACGAGATGTTCGACGCGCAAGGCCGCGCGCGGCCAGAGTGCGCGCGGGTAATCGCTTACCTGCTTGCGATGGACTCCCAGCGGCTCTCCGAACTGGGGGACCGCGCACATCGTATGTTCCAGACGATGGGCGTGACCTTCAACGTTTACGGCGACAACGAGGGCGAGGAGCGAATCTTTCCCTTCGATCCGATTCCCCGAATTATCGCGCCCGAGGTCTGGGCCGGCGTCGAGGCTGGCCTGATTCAACGCGCGCGAGCGCTCAACGCCTTTGTCGGCGACATTTATGGCGCGGGCCTGATCGTCAAGGATGGGGTGATTCCTCGCGACCTGGTAATCGGCTCGCCACAGTTCCGGCACGCGGCGACGGGAATCCAGTCGCCCTGCGGCGTTTTCATAACGGTCGCGGGGATCGACCTGGTGCGCGGCGCCGACGGACGCTTCCACGTGCTCGAGGACAACGTGCGCACGCCGTCGGGCGTGTCCTACGTCATCGAGAACCGGCGCATCATGACGCGCCTGATGCCCGAGTTGATTCGCGGCATGCGGGTCAGGAGCGTCGAGAATTATCCGGCCTACCTGCTTGCCAGTCTGCGCGAGCTGGCCCCGCACGGGGTTGCGGATCCGACCGTCGTACTGCTGACGCCGGGGCCGTTCAATTCCGCGTTCTTCGAGCACGTGTTCCTGTCGCAGCAGATGGGGATCGAGCTGGTGGAAGGGCGTGACCTGGTATGCATGGACCACAAGCTCTACATGAAGACGGTTCACGGGCCGCGTCGAATAGACGTCTTGTACCGGCGGGTCGACGACGACTTTTTAGATCCGGTGGTCTTTCGTCCCGATTCGATGCTCGGCGTCGCGGGGCTGACCGCGGTGCTTCGCGCGGGCAACGCAACGCTGGCCAACGCGATCGGTACCGGGGTCGCCGACGACAAGGGCGTGTTCGCCTACACGCCGGCGATGATTCGCTATTATTTGAACGAGGAGCCGCTGCTGCCGATCGTCGAGACCTACCTGTTGCGCGATTTCGAGGTCAGACAGACGGTGCTGCGCGACCTGGACCGCTACGTGGTTAAACCCACCGGGGCCTCGGGCGGTTACGGCGTGGTGATCGGACCCAGCGCGACGGACGAGGAGCTGGCGCAAGCGCGCGTGCGGATTGAGGCGGCCCCGGCCGAGTTCATCGCGCAGCCGGTGTTCCCGCTCTCGGTGCATCCAACGCTGACCGGCGGCGTTGTCGGGGGCGTGGCTGCCCTGGCGGCGCGCCACGTCGATCTGCGGCCCTTCGTGCTGCTCGGGGCAAAGCCGCGGGTGCTGGCGGGAGCGCTGACGCGGGTGGCGCTGCGTGAAGGCTCGCTCATCGTGAACTCCTCGCAGGGCGGCGGCAGTAAGGATACCTGGGTGCTGGAAGAATAGTGCTGCGGCGCATTGCGGGTTCATTATTCTGGGCGGCGCGTTATCTCGAACGCGCGCAATGGCGCGCGCGCCTGGTTGACGTCAATTATAATCTGTTGCTCGAAGTCCCACCGCGCGATCTCGATCCCTGGGAGCCGCTGGTCCGCATCACTGCCGAACAGGAGCTGTTCACGACCAAGCACAGCCACGCAGGCGAAGCCGCGGTGATAGATTTTTTCGTCTTCGACAAGGAAAACCGGTCCTCGATCCGCAACTGCATCGAGTCGGTGCGTGTCAATCTGAGTCCGCTGCGCCATCTGATTTCGTCCGAGCTCTGGCTGGCGATTAACCGGCTCTATCTTGAGACGCAAGGATGGTCTGCGCAGGCGCTCGCGGCGGCCGGCGTGTCGGCTTTCTTCGCCGAACTCCAGCGCCACTTTTATACTATCGACGGAATCATCGTGAACACCATTCCGCGCGACCTGACTTATGATGTTATGGCGATGGGCACGATGCTCGAGCGGCCGGACAACGTCTCGCGCCTGCTCGATGTGAAATATCATTACCTGCTGCCGCGGCTGGAGGACATCGGTGGGCCGGCCGACTTGCGCCAATGGGCGGCGGTGCTGCGCACCGCATCGGCGTTCGAGGCGTTTCGCAAGGTCTACGGCCATGCGATCAGGGTGGACCGCGTAGTCGAGATTTTGGTCTTCGATCCCGCGTTTCCGCGCTCGATGCGATTCAGCATCGAACGCCTGGCGCAGGCGCTGGCGCGGATTGCGTCGCGGCAAGGCGAACCGGTTCCGGAACACCCGCCCTGCGCGGAATTGCTCTCGATGCTGCACGAGGGATCCGCCAGCCAGACCATCGCGGGCGGTCTGCACGAATTTTTAATCGACGTCGAAGCGCGTTGTGCACGGCTGGCGGACTACGTATTCGACCGTTACATGTCGCTCGAGTAGGCTCTGACAACGATGCTGGTGCGGATAAGCCATCGGACCCAGTTCGTGTACGATCAGCCGGCCCGCGATTCGCACAACGAACTGCGGTTGCAACCGCTCGAAGGGGCGGGGCAACGCTGTCTCTCCTTCGAACTGATCATCGATCAGCCCGCCGCCGTGCTTTCGTACCGGGATTTCTTCGGCAACCATGCGCATTCCGTGTCGGTCAGCGCGCCGCATCGCGAGCTGACGATTGTCGCGCAATCGTTAGTCGAGCGGCCCGAGACGATGCTGGAAGCGAGCGCCGACAAGCCGCACCCTGAAGTAATGTTCCGTAATTTTCTCGCTGAGGATGAAGCTCACATCAAAGACTATTGCGAATTTCTGAATCCGAGCCGGTACGTTCCCTTCAGCAAGCGGTTGCAGAATCTGTTCTGGATGGCGCGGCCGGGCGATACTGAAGACGTCGCGATCTACGTCGCGCGAATCGTGGCCTGGGTCCGTGACCAGTTCGATTACCAGAAGGCAAGGACGAATGTGTACTCGAGTCTTGACGATATACTCAGAACCGGCAGCGGCGTATGCCAGGATTTCGCCCATCTGACTATTGGACTATTGCGCCTGGCGGGCGTGCCCGCCCGCTACGTCTCGGGTTATCTCGCTCCGACGGTTTCGGCCGCCGGCAACGCATCGCTCGGCGAGCAGGCGAGCCACGCCTGGCTCGAAGCCTGGCTGCCGCAGGAGGGATGGACCGGCTTCGATCCGACTAATCGATATCGCACCGACGAGCGCCACGTGCGGGTCGCCGTCGGACGCGACTATGCCGACGTCCCGCCGCTGATGGGTATGTACCGAAGCAATGCGACCAACCAGGTGATGACGGTCGACCTCAACGTAGAGCATACCGTCGCAACCGGCCCGGCCGACGGGACCAGCAGCGACCGGGGCAGCCAGACACAACAGTAAAATTCGCAATTCAGGCCGCTTCCCCGACTGAAACGCCCGGCGGCGCCAACGCTGCTCCTGAGATTTCGGTTGTGTATCGCCACCCGATGCTACGCGGCAATTAGTGGCCGGGATGACGCGGCTGGGCATGCCCATCGCGGCCTCAAACGTCGAATTCAGGAGGTTCACCCTTGGGGGGCGGCTCGGCGCCGGGCGCCCCCGGGCTTTCCGGCGCGTTGCCCGGCTCGCATCGCAGCAACACCATCCCGCCCGAGCCATCAAGCTCGGTCGGATGACTCAGCAGTACGGCGCGAAACTGCTCGCGTATCGAGGGCGGCAGCCGCAGAAATTCCTCGCGCCAGGCGAGCAGGAAGTCGGGACGCGGTCCACTCCAGATCGATACGACGGGCAGGTTGCGCTCGCTGTAGTACGCGACGTCATAGTTGAGCGCTCCCATGTAGCCGACACTGTGGGTTCCAACGATGTTCATCGCCTCGTGCGTGAAAGGCTCCAGCGTCAGCGCATTGGCTAGCGCAGGGACCACGAACAGGTTGGCCGCGAGCGCGAGACAGATCATGCCGCCGGCCACCGCGACGCACAGGCGCTCGACGCTTTGACGGCGCCGTATGGCGAACAGGCCGATCGCGATCATGGCGATTCCAAGGCCCATCGCGATGAAGGGACGGACCGCCGCGGCAAGCTCGAGCTGCGGAACGAAATCGTAGTCGTTGATAACGAGATTCTTCAGTACCAATTCCAGCGCATGGGGCGCGAAGGCCAGCATGCCGAGGCCGAACAGCGCGTCGAGCCCGGCGAGGATAAAGAACATGGCGGTAAGCTGCGAGAGCCCGCGGATCCAGTTCCCGGAGACGTCCAGTACGCGCGCAGCCGCCTCCAGGTAAATCGCCAACAGGGCCGCGAGCGCAGGGTAAAGCGCGAGCAGGTAAACGCCCCGCTTGCTCTGCGGCAGATTGTAAAAGAGCAGCACGCCTACAAACCAAACCATCAGGTAGGAGAGACGCGGGTCCATTGCGCGCGGACGGCGCGCGGCCTGTACGAAGACGATCAGCAGCAGCGGGGTCCACGGCATGAAGCCGGCTAGCAGCGCTCCTTCCACGTAGTAGAAGGGATGAGCATGGCCCTCGCGAAACGCGCCGTCGCGCACGAAGCGGAAGAGATTCTCCGCCAGGAGCTGCTTGTGCACGAACGGCATCCCGCCAGCCAGTGCTGCCGCCAGGTACCATCCTCCGGCCAGCAGGGCGACCAGCGCCGCGCCGTGTCCCAGGCGCAGCTCCCGGAGCAGTTGCCATCGGCCCTCGACCGTGATCCACGCCAGCGCTATCAGTGCCGGCAGAATCAGGCCCACCGGTCCCTTGCTGAGCACCGCCATCGCTATCGCGAAGTACAGCGTCATCCGGCGTGCCGTCAGTCCCTCGGCGATCAGGATGAACTCGAAGAGCGCGACTTCAAGGAAGAAAGTGAGCGTCATATCGACCCGCGCGCCGCTGCCAGCCTGCAGATACTGCACTGTGGTGCCGAGGATTAGCGCCGTAAGGAAGCCGATACGGTCGTCAAAGAGGCGGCGCATGTAAAGGTACGCGGCGAGCATTCCGCCGACTGCGAACAGCCCCGAGGGCATCCGCACCGTCCACTCGCTGACACCTCCTGCGAATATCGAGATGATCGCCGCCAGCCAATGCATCAGGAGCGGCTTGGAGGGAACTTCGACTCCCGCGCGCAGCGGCAGGATGAATCCACCGCCATGCAGCATATTGAAGACGGTTACTGCCTCGCGCGGCTCGCCTTTGGTATAAAACGGGTAACCACCCAAATTTACCAGGAAGAGCGCCGCGCCACACCCGATGAGAACGAAAATCGCCAGGGGCGGCTCGGCGAGACTGCTGAACCATTTGAGGCCGCGAGCGCCGTCCGTGCCGCCGGTCGGCGCGGACGGCGGCTCGGGAGCGAACGAAGGCTGCGTAACGCCCAAGGCTGCGTCATCCATCGCAGTCAGGATACAGATTCAGACGGCCGGAAGCATTGCGGATGGGCGCGCGGTGCTTCCGGCCCTACACGGGGTGCAGTTCTTCTACCCAAAGGCGACGCGTCCCGGTTCAACGCCGGGACGCGCCGCCTTCCCGACGGGCGTCCGGGATTCGGCGGGGGCCGAAGCGCCGGAGCCGTGCGCTCCGGTCCCGGCTATTCGACGCGACGACGCGCCAGCGGATGCGCCGCGCGCGCTCGCACGTTCGGCGCATCCGCCGGGCGGCTTTCAGCTACTTCTTTTCGACTTTGATTCGCGCGCTATCGTCGTAGCTGTAGAGCACGGCGACTTCCTCGTCGCGGGTGCGCTTATGCGAACCGTCGCAAAACGGCTTGTTCTTGGAGAGGCCGCAGCCGCAGATGTACACCGGAAGCTCTGTGCCCTCGGCGATTTCGTACGGGCCGTTACGATCGTGCTGCACCAGTCGGGCCATCGCGATTCCCCTTTGTTCTCTCCGGCGCGGCATGCCGATGCGCCGTGATTGTTGACTTGATGATTTCCAGCCGCTGACTTCCTAGATGACTTCTGAGCCAATAAAGACCAGCCCGAAATGTTAGTCAAACCGTAGCCGCCGTTGCGCGACCGTTGCGAGATCAGTTCATAGGTTGATGGATCGCCTCTGCCGCCTCCGACGGGGTGGCCGGCACGCGGCGTGCCCCATCGGCGCCGAGCACCAGCAGCAGCACGCCGGAGATCGCTACCAGTACGCCGATAAGGTCGCGCGGCGTCGCGCGCTCGCCGAGGAAGGCAATCGCGCACAGGATGGACAGCAGCGGAATGCCCGGAATCACCAGCGCGGTGGTCCAGGCGAGCGAAAGCCGGTTGATCGCCGCATACCAGGCCAGCGTCGCAAGAAAATAGCAGACCACCCCGGTCGCGACGATCGTTTCGAGTGCCAGCGGATCGGCCAGTTGCACCACCGCACGTGGATTGAGCAGCGCAAGGGCGACCGTCAGCACGATGGCGCCGTAGCCAAAACGGGCGGCGGTCATGCAGATGGGTGACAATGGCGGCATCACCGGCAGCGACAGAATATGCGAGGTCTGCCAAAGGAGCGGCGTCCCCGCGACCAGCATTGCCGCCCACGCCGGCGAATAGGCGCCGCTCGAGCCGCCGATCGCCGACACGATGCCGATGACAATAATCGCGGTCGCGGCTAGTTGGCGGAGCGTGGGGCGCTCGCCGGCGAACAGCGTCGCCAGCAGCAATGAATAGACCGGCTCGCTCTGCAGCAGCAGTGTTCCGGCTACCGCGTCGATTCGGCGAAGGCCGAAGACCAGGGTGAGAGTCGTTAGGACAGTCCCGATGGTCGAGAGCAGCAGCAAGCGCATCCGGTAGCGCCGGTCGATTAGCAGCCCCAGTTCGCCGCGCGCGTACACCACCGGCAGCACGCACAGGGTCGCCACCACCGGGCATCCGGCCGCGAAAAGCATCGGGTCCAGCCGCGTGGCGCCGAAGCGCACCAGCGCGGGCTGCGCAGCCGCGGTGACCGTGCATAGCGCCGCCATCGCGATTCCGGCGCCCCGCTTGTTCAGCCGGGCCATGGAAGGTCTGTAGGCGATTGCCGATCCGCCCGCGTCCGTTTATTCGCGGCAGGACGACCGCGAAACAGTCTTGAGCGCACACTCAGCCACCACGGGCGAAAAAGACGGCTATGACCAATGCCGCAACCAGCAGGCGATAGACCGCGAACACAACGTAATTGCGCGTTCGCACGTAACGGATCAGGAAGGCGATCGCGATCAGGCCGAAGACGGCGGCCGCGATGAAACCAATACCTACCGACCAGTCGATACCCTCGTGGATTAGCTTGCGCGACTCGATCAACCCGGCGCCGGCGATTATCGGGGTCGCCATCAGAAAGGAGAAATTGGCCGAGTCGCCGCGCTCTATCCGAACCGCCCGCGCCATCGTGATCGTGGCTCCTGAGCGCGATACTCCGGGTATTATCGCGAGCGCCTGGCTGAAACCGATCGCCAGCGCATCCCAGTAAGTCATTTCGCTCATCGTTCGCTTTTGTGGCGAGAGCTTGTCGAACAACCACAACAGGACTGCCATAATCGCCAGCGCGATCGCGATTAACAGCGGAGAGCGGAATGTGGTGTCAGCCTGCTTCTCGAAGGCGAGACCGATGATCGCTCCGGGGATCGAAGCCGTGATGAGTAGCTGAAGAAGGCGACGTTCTTCGGGATGGCCGCCGGCTATCGAACGCGCCATTTGGATCCATTCCGCTCGATAATAGATCAGCAGGGCCAGCAGCGTCCCCAGATGCAAGGCGACGTCGAAGGCAAGGCCGGGGTCTTTCCATTTGAGAAGCCAGGGCACGAGGACTAGATGGGCGGAACTGGAGATGGGAAGAAATTCGGCCAACCCCTGAACGGCACCCAGGATGAACGCTTGAAAGTGTGAAATCATAGTTTTTTCAGCTACTTAGCCTATATCGAACGGTTTGGGAGACCGTTTCGACCGCATAGCGGGAGGCACACGGTACCGGCTGAGGCCGCTTGGCAAGAACCTAAAAGCTGCATAAGATGGTGCGATGGGTTCTGTAAGCAAATCAGGAGCGACGGTATCGATGCTTCGCGGCGGCGCCGATGGCAATGTTGTCTCCCTACGAGAGGCGAGCATTGTGATAGGAGGGGCTGGTAGAGCGGCGGATGAGCTTCTGCCGCAGCTGGACGGACCGCGCAGATTTCCGATTGTTTCTAGCCTGCCGCGTCTTCCGCTGATGATTCCAGATGAAATCCTCGACTACTACGGTTGGGTCTTCTGTCAGGGTGGCTTTCTCAACCTCCAGATGACGTTCGAGCAGTTCCTCACCGTCGTAGCCGCAGTCAGCCCGACCGGACTCTGTCCGGAATATGACGAGAGCGGCCCAATTCAGACCGCCGACTGACCCGCTAGCGCACGCTGCTTTAGCTTCCCTGCTCGAGTTCATTCGACACGGGTGATGCTCGCGCCGGGCGCGACACGCCTATTCGGCCGAGGTGGCCCTTTCCGGGGCTTTTTTCAGCATCGTGCCTGCGACCCAGATGCTCTGGAATGGAGTTACGTCGGTGGCGGAGTTGAGGCTGTTGTCCTTGGCGATTTGCCGCCAATTGTCCTCGCTACCGGTCACCCGTTTAGCCAGTCCCTTCAGATCCTCGTTGGGCAGCAGAGTGAAATTGACCCCGCCGGAGGCAGGGGTGCTGGAGGGCGGAGGGTACTTAGCCGCCAATTCGTCGATTTCGCCGAACAGCGCGAAGCGCTTGCTGGCCTTGTAGTCGGCTATTTGGGCGTCTGGGATGCCCTCGGTATGAACGTTGACCACGACCTTGCTCTTCTGGCTCCCTTCAGGGGTCACCTGGATCTCGTAGCGATAGCGCGGCTGCACGCCAACTATGTTTTGCATGAATCCGACCTTGGTGTCGGCATTGCGCCAGAGCGTCACCAGAGAATTATCGGGCGCGACCTCGAACAGGATGCCGTCGCCGCGGAGCGCATCCTGGGTCAGGAGATAGGTGTCGTGCGCGTCAAAGTTGACCTCATGCTCCTCGCCGAGGGCGGCGTCGGTGGTGTTCCAATGCTCGCTGGCGCCCCATAGTCCGACGTAACATCCCGCCAAGAGGGACATCACGCCCACCGTTATCCAAAGCGCCCACTTCGCGGCAATCCGATTTTGCGCAACCATCGAGAGCAACCCGACCATCGCGGCGAGTGCCGCGTGATTCAGATAACCTCACAGACAACCATGAGCCTTCGCCACACGCAAGACGAAGCGCGCGCGCCGCGTTCACGATTCGCAAATTTCATCGGTTCATAAGCGCCATCGTCTTGTGTTAAAAATTGTGGCGGATGCGCAGCGAGTTCCTTCGGGTCTTTTACCGCACCACCTCTCAACGCTAAGATTCACGCCCCATGACGGAATCCATAACCAGAGAAAATCCGCGCCACGTCGTCGCGGTCGTTGGCGCCGCTACCGCAGGCGCTGAAATCGCACAGATCCTGGCCCGACGCGGGGCGCAGGTAATCGTGATCGAACAGAATCCACGCCCCTACGGCAAAATCGAGGACGGCCTGCCGCGATGGCACGTCAAGCAACGCAGGGATGAGTACGAGGAAATCAATCAGCGCCTCGATCATCCCAATATCGAATTCGTTCCGCTTACCCGGATGGGAATCGACATCACCTACGACGATTTGCGCCAGCGATGGGGCCTGAGCGCGGTCGTGCTGGCGCACGGCGCGTGGCGCGACCGTCCGCTGGCGGTCGAGGGGGCCGACCAGTTTATCGATCGCGGCCTGGTCTATCAGAACCGGCTCATCTACTGGTTCAACCATTACCCGGAAAAGGCTTACGACGGGCCGCGCTTCGACCTTCCGCCCGGCGCGATTGTGATTGGCGGCGGCCTCGCCTCGATCGACGTGGTCAAGGTGCTCCAGATTGAGACCGCACTCAAGGCGCTGCGTGCGCGCGGCGTCGAGGAGGACATGCTGCGGCTTGAGCGCGAGGGCCTCGAGCCGGTGCTCGGGGCGCGCGGGCTCAAGTATGCCGACCTCGGCGTCGCTCCGTGCAAACTTTTCTATCGCCGTCGCGTCCTCGATATGCCCCTCTCCGACATCGCGCCCGACGCTACGCCAAAGCGGGCCGAAGCGATGCGCGCGGCGCGGGCCAAAATCCTGGAGAAAGCGCAGCGCAAGTACCTCTTCGAGTTCGAGCCGCAACGCGTGCCGACCGGGCTCATTGTCGAAGATGGTCGGATGGCCGGCGTGCAGATGAGCCGAACCGAGGTCGCCGATGGCCAGGTACGTACACTCCCCGACTCGGCATCGCCCGTGCGCGCACCACTCACCATCAGCTCCATCGGTAGCATCCCCGAACAAATCCCCGGCATCCCAGGTAAGGGTGAGGTCTATGCCTATATCGACGCCACTGTCGGGCTTATCGACGACGGTCCCACGGCGGTATACGCGGCGGGCAACGTGCTGACGGGCAAGGGCAATATCAAGGACTCGCTCGAGAGCGGCACCTTCGTTGGCCTTCACGTGGCCGAGAGCTACCTGGGATTGAACGGCGACGACGTTCCCTTAGCCGAAGGCGCGCGCAAGGAGGCCGAGCAACAGGGCGAACGTATCGCCGATGCGATGAAATCGCGGCCCGGGCTGGCGCCGAGTCAGGTGGCCGAGGTAATGCGCCGGGTGCGCGAGCGTCAGGGCGAGATCGGTTACGAGGGCAACTACCGGGCGTGGATCGCGCGCGTCACGCCGGTCGATTTGCACTAATTCAGCAACACGGGACGCAACGGCGGAAAACAATGGACGCGCTCAAGCAGACCGATCCTGAAATTTACGATTTGATTCGCGCCGAAGAACGTTACGAAATAGATTCCGTACGGCTCATTCCGTCGGAAAACTACGTCTCGCGCGCGGTGCTCGAGGCGACCGGCTCGATCCTCACCAATAAGTATTCCGAGGGCTACTCAGGGCGGCGTTACTACGAGGGCCAGCGGTACATCGACCAGATTGAAACCATCGTTGCGGACCGCGCCCGCGAGCTATTCGGCGCCGAGCACGCGAACGTCCAGCCCTACTCGGGATCGCCCGCCAACCTGGCGGTGTATCTCGCGCTGCTCAAGCCGGGCGACACGCTGATGGGTTTGGCGCTGCCGCACGGCGGCCATCTGACCCACGGATGGCCGGTCAGCGCGACCGGCATCTTCTGGCGCGCGGTGCACTACCAGGTCGACCGCGAGAGTCAGCGAATCGACTACGACGCGGTGCGCGATCTCGCGAAAAAGGAACGGCCGAAGATTATCGTCACCGGAGCGACCGCTTATCCTCGCCAGTTCGATTTCAAGATCTTCGGTGAGATTGCGAAAGAGGTCGGCGCCTTCATGCTGGCCGACATCTCGCACATCGCGGGACTGATCGTCGCCGGCGCGCATCCGGACGCCGTGCCCTACGCCGATGTCGTCACCACCACCACGCACAAAACGCTGCGCGGGCCACGCGGCGCGATGATCCTCTGCCGCAACGAAGTCGCCGAGAAGATCGACAAGGCCGTCTTTCCGGGCCTGCAGGGCGGTCCGCATAACCATACCACCGCCGCGATCGGAGTAGCGCTCAAGGAGGCGGCGACCCCGGCCTTCAAGGAGTACGGCCATCAGATCGTACGCAACGCCAAAGCGATGGCCGAAGAGCTGCTCGCGCACGGCTTCAACCTGGTCTCGGGTGGCACCGACAACCATCTCATCCTTATCGACCTCACCAACAAAAAAGTGATCGGCAAGAAGGCGGCGCAGGCGCTGGACCGCGCGGGCATCGTTTGCAACTACAACACCGTGCCTTATGATCCCCGCAAACCCTTCAGCCCGAGCGGCTTGCGGCTGGGCACGCCGGCTGTTACGTCGCGCGGGATGGGCGAGGGCGAGATGCGCCAGATTGCGCGATGGATTAACGAGGCGGTCGCGCACGCCGAGGACGAAGCGGCGCTCGCGCGGATCAACGGCGAGGTCACCGAGATGTGCCGCCGCTTCCGCGCGCCGGGGATCGCGACTTAGTCGCGCGACAGCATGGCGAAAATCAAAATCGAGCGGATGCTGAATCTCGGCGCCGCCTACACGCCTGAGATGGGCGCTGGAGGCAAGCCCGAGCCGAGCTGGACGACATTGCGCGAGCAGGTCCGCGAGGCACAGGCCCTCGGCTACGACACCGTGGTCTCTGTCGAGACGCAGCACGATCCGTTCATGATGCTGGCGGTCGCCGCGCAGGAGCCCTCCACGGTCGAACTCGCGACCGGGATCGCGCTCGCGTTCACCCGCAGTCCGGTTGCGACCGCCTACACCGCATGGGATCTCCAGCGGATGAGCGGCGGGCGGCTGGTGCTGGGACTGGGTTCGCAGGTCAAGGGCCATATCACGCGGCGTTTCGGGATGCCCTTCACCAAACCGGCGCAACGGATGAAGGACTACGTCGGTGCGATGCGCGCGTGCTGGAAGACCTGGCAGACCGGCGCGCCATTCGATTTTCAGAGCGAGCACTACAATCTTTCGCTGATGACGCCGAATTTCGCGCCTCCGTCGCTTGAGCATTCGCATATCCCGGTCCTGATCGCTGCGGTGCAAGAGCACATGTTGCAAGTTGCGGGCGAGGTGTGCGACGGCGTCCGCCTGCACGGCATCTGCACGCGCCGCTACCTCGACCAGGTCGCATTCCCCAACCTGCGCAAGGGTTTCGCGAAGTCCGGTCGGCCGGCTTCGGAATGGGAGAGCTTCCAGATTTCGGGCGGCGGCTTCCTGTGCGTGGCGCCCGATAGCGATTCGCTGGCGCGCGCGGTCGAGAAGATGAAGGAGACAATCGCGTTTTACGGCTCCACGCGATCGTACCGCTCGAGCTTCGAGCTCGAGGGATGGACCGACCAGGCCGAGCAACTTCATCGGCTGTCCGTGCAGCAGAAGTGGACCGAGATGCCGAAGCTGGTAAGCGAGGAGATGGTGCACGCGTTCGCGGCGGTCGGCACTTACCGCGATATTGCGGCGGTGATGAAAAAGCGTTTCGCCGGCGTCAACCGGTTCGACTTCGACGTCCCGATGCGCCGAATCTCATCCGACGACCGCGAGCGCGGCGTGGTGCGCGAAGTCATCGAAGAACTGCACCGCCCGTAGCTCCGCCGCATCCGAGGTGGATCATGAGCTTTATCGTTGGACTCGATCACGTCACGATTCAGATTGATGATGGCGAAGAGGCTTTGCGCCAGGCGCTCAGGTTTTACGGAGAGGTTCTCGGCCTTACGCCGCTCGACCGTCCCGCCAATACGGACAATGGGCGTCCCGGAGCATGGCTGCAGTGCGGCCCGCAGCAGCAATTGCATATCATCACCGGCGGCGGAGCGTCGACCGAGAATCGGATATCGCGGCGTCATCCGGCGTTTCGGGTCTCGAATCTGGAAGGGCTGCGTCGGCGGCTGCAGACGGCCGGGGTCGAAATCATTGCGGGCAATCGCTTTCCCGGCCAGGAGCGGTTTTTCGTGCGCGACCCGTGGGGCAACCGGCTCGAATTCGTCGAGCGCGAATCAGAATAGGCGCGCCATACTGCCGTGGCGAGTCGTAAATTTGTAAGTAGATTCTTCGTCCGTGATCGTAGGCACGCTACGCGCGGAGAACCGCGCGAGTTCCTTCGACTCCGGCAGCCTTCGCTCAGGATGACGAAAGGTGCCGAAGTGCGGATCGACCAGCGTTTCGCGCGGCGCGCCGCTTCTGAAATAATCGTTGCGTGGCGAGGCAGATAACCGCTGACGCAGTGCTCGAGGCGCTCGGCCGAGTGAGCTATCCCGGCTACGCGACCGACGTGGTTTCGCTCGGAATAATCGAGGCGGTCGAGCCGCTCGATACACCGGGTGGCTTCGCGGTGATCGTGCGGCAGGTGAGCGAGAGCGACCGCGTGATGCACGATCTCGCGGGTGCAATCAGCACCAAGCTGAAGCGCGACCTCGGTCTCGCGCGAGTCGAACTGAAGCTGCGCAAGCTCGAGGCCGAGCTGGGCGAGAAGACCGGCCGCGTGCGCCTGGAGGGCACGCGCTACGTCGTCGCAGTCCTGAGCGGCAAGGGCGGAGTCGGCAAGTCGACCGTCGCGGTGAATCTTGCGATGGCGCTCAAGCAGCTCGGGATGACGGTGGGACTGATGGACGCCGACATCTATGGCCCGTCGGTGCCGATGATGTTCGGAGTGGACGAAGAACGGCCGCGGGCGGCCGGCGGTCAGAACTTCTATCCGGTCGAGCGCTATGGCGTAAAGCTCATCTCGATGGGTTTTTTCCTGACCGACAAATCGCCGGTCATATGGCGCGGCCCGATGGTGATGGGCGCCGTGCGCCAGTTTCTGAAGGACACGCTGTGGGGTACGCAGGACTTTCTGATTGTCGATTTGCCGCCGGGCACCGGGGATGCGCAACTGACGCTAGCGCAGCAGGTCGCGCTCGACGGCGCGGTGATCGTCACCACGCCCCAGGATGTGGCGCTGCTCGACGCGGCGCGGGCAGCGCGGATGCTGCAACAGTTGCACTGTCCGGTTATTGGGGTGGTCGAGAACATGAGTTATTTCGTCTGCCCGGACTGCGGCGAGCGCGACGAGTTGTTCGGCGCGGGCGGCGGAGCGAAGCTCGCGATGGACGAGGGCACGCGGGTGCTGGCGCAGATACCGATCCATCTCGAGGTGCGCGAGGCGGGCGACGCCGGGATGCCGATCGTGCTGAAGGACCCCGAGCATCCCGCGAGCCGCGCTTTCATGGACCTCGCGCGCGGCGTGCTGGCGGCGATGCCCAAGGATTAGAATAAGGACTGGCGCCTTACCAGATTTGGCTCCCACGATTTGCCCTTGCTCGCCCAATCGAGCGCCGATACTCTCACAGCATCGGGATGGGCAGCGTTGGGGAGCGGCTTGCCCTGGAGCGCGCGGTCGCCGTTCTCCATTATGTCAACACTGATTACGGAGGCGTGTATCAATTGCGGTGCATGCGCGCCTGCATGCCCGAACAACGCGATTTACGAGGGCGGACAGCGTTGGGAGTTCGACGGCAGGGAGCATCCGCCGCTTAGGGAGGACGTCTATTACATCGTGCCGGACAAGTGCAGCGAATGCGTCGGTTTCTTCGACCAGGAACAGTGCGCCGCGGCATGCCCGGTCGATTGCTGCATTCCCGACCCGGACCTCCCAGAGCAGGAGCCGGCGCTTATCGAGCGCGCGCGCAAGCTCCATCCGGATAAGCAATTCAGCGTTCCCTATCCGTCGCGATTTCGGCAAGCGTGAGGTCAGCGGTCGGGGTCGCGGCCGTGGCAGAATCGCTCTCCCGACGCTGTGGGCAATCGCGGCCGAAGCAATTTACTTTGTTGCCGCGCTCCGATAAAACCACAGGGCACTATCAGTTCCACTTATGTTCGGGGGCGGGCCGGCACGGGACGCGCCCGAGCACCATTTGTGGACGGCGGGGTGAGTTGAGAAGAGGGATATGGCGAAAATTCGAGTAGCAATCGTTGGAGTGGGCAACTGCGCGTCCTCTCTCCTGCAGGGCATCGAGTTTTACCAGCATGCTCCGGCGCAGGCGCAGCGCAGTCCGATTGGCCTGATGCATTACGACCTCGCCGGCTATAAGCCCGGCGATATCGAGGTCGCCTGCGCTTTCGATATCGATTCACGCAAGGTCGGCCGGCCGCTCGAGGATGCCTGCTTCGCACTGCCCAACAATACCATCAGCGTCTGGCGCGACCTGCCCAACTACGGCGTCACGGTCGACATGGGTGAGATTCACGATGGTGTCGCCGAGCACATGTCGCAGTATCCGCCCGAGTGCAGCTTTTTGCCGGCCAATGACAAGCCGGTCGACATCGAGCGCCGCCTGCGCGAAACCGGGGCCGAGGTGATGCTGTGCTATCTGCCGGTGGGCAGCCAGCAGGCGGTCGAGCGCTACGCACGGGCCTGTCTCGCGACGGGCGTCAGCTTGCTCAACTGCATGCCGGTGTTCATCGTGTCAAACGAGAAATGGGCGGCCGAGTTCACCGAGCGCAAGATTCCGGTGGTCGGCGACGACGTCAAGTCGCAGCTCGGCTCGACCATCCTGCATCGCACTATCATGAAGCTGTTCGCTGACCGCGGGATTAAGGTGCGCCACACCTACCAGCTCAACACCGGCGGCAACACCGACTTCCTCAACATGCTCGATCGTTCGCGCCTGGGCTCCAAACGCAAGTCCAAGACCGAGGCCGTGCAGAGCGTGATGCCCGAGCGGTTGCCCGACGCCGACGTTCATATAGGACCGTCGGACTACGTCGCCTGGCAGCGTGACAACAAGGTCTGCTTCCTCCGTATCGAGGGCGAAGGCTTTGCCGGAATTCCGATCGAGCTCGAGCTCCGCATGTCGGTGCAGGATTCGCCCAATTCGGGCGGCGTGGTGATCGACGCGATACGATGCCTGCGGCTCGCGCGCGATCGCAAGATTGGCGGCCCACTTTTCTCGATCGCGGCCTACACGATGAAGCATCCGCCTCGCCAAATAGCCGACGATATCGCCCGCGAGCGGGTCGAGAAATTCATCAGCGGCGAGATCGAACGCTAACCGCGCGCAGGGCCCAGCGGCCGACGCCGATCGGTATCGTACGTACAGCAGTCATCCGATGAGCGGCTCTGGCAACGCAGTAGGCCAGCTTTTCAGTATCGGCGCGCAAGGCTACGACGCGGTCCGCCGCAACCTCGTTCCCTGTTTCGACGATTTCTACGGAAGCGCGCTCGACGCTGATCGGCGATTGGGCCGGCGCGCGGGCGTCGGCGACCCTCGACGTACTCGATTTGGGCGCGGGCACTGGGCTTTTCTCCGCGATGGTGGCAAGTCGTCTGCCGCGCGCGCGGCTTCACTTGATTGACGCGTCCGACGCGATGCTCGCGCAGGCGGGGCACAGGTTCGCCAGCGCGACGGACTCGAACGTCAGTTTCGAGGTGCGCGACTATACGCAAGGCAGCCTCGGTGGCCCGTGGGACCTGGTGATCTCGGCGCTTTCGATCCATCACGTGGACGACCACGCCAAGCGCTCGCTGTTCGCACGGATCTTCGAGGCGCTACGGCCCGCGGGCCTGTTCGTCAACGCCGAACAGGTGCTGGGACCCACGCCGGCGGCCGAGGAACGCTACGGCCGGTTGTGGAACGAGCAGGTGCTGGCCTCAGGCGTTGACCGGCTCGAGTACGAGCGGGCCGTCGAGCGGATGCGCCACGATCGATGCGCGATGCTCGCCGATCAGCTCGGATGGCTCCGCGAGGCGGGTTTTACCGACGTCGATTGCGCTTTCAAACAGTGGCGCTTCGCGGTCTACTTCGGGATACGTCCGTAGAGATACGCGAGGCTCTTTCTCGACCTCGCGCCGAAGCCGTAGAATTGGCCCACGATGGGCGTGTTGAAGGACAAGACGATAGTTGTCGGGGTATGCGGCGGAATCGCCGCGTACAAAGCTGCCGAACTGGTGCGATTGCTGACCGCGCAGCAGGCGCGGGTGCGGGTGATGATGTCGCGCAACGCGGCCGAGTTCATCACGCCGTTGACGCTCCAGACGCTGAGCGCCAATCCGGTCGCGACCGACACCTTCAGCCTGACCGAGGAATCCGAGATCGGACATATCCGGCTCGCCGACACCGCCGACGCGATCGTGATCGCGCCCGCCAGCGCCGACATCATCGCCAAGGCCGCGGTTGGAATTGCCGACGACATCGTGACCACCGTGCTTCTGGCCGCCCAATGCCCGATTGCTTTTGCGCCCGCGATGAACGTGCACATGTACGCGCATCCGACTGTGGTCGAGAATCTCGCGCGGCTGAAGTCGCGCGGCGTGACGATCATCGACCCCGCTTCCGGCGATCTCGCCTGCGGCTACCAGGGCAAGGGGCGGCTTCCCGACCCCGCGGCGATCGTCGAGGAGGTCGAGCGGATGCTCTCGCCGCACGACCTCGCCGCCGAGCGCATCCTGGTGACCGCCGGCCCGACGCAGGAGATGATCGATCCGGTCCGCTTCGTCTCCAACCGGTCGACCGGCAAGATGGGTTTCGCGATCGCGCGCGCGGCTTGGCGGCGCGGCGCGAACGTCAGACTGATTGCCGGACCGTCGCCGCTCGGGACGCCATACGGCGCGGAGCGGATCGACACGGTCAGCGCGGCCGAGATGCTGAACGCGACGGCGCGCAACTTTCCATGGAGCACAGCGCTGGTGATGGCGGCGGCGGTGGCGGATTTTCGTCCGGCACATCAGGCGCCGCACAAGATCAAAAAGAACGCGCGCGGGATGACGCTCGAACTGGAAGGAATTGCGGACGAGATGCCCCGGCTCAGCGCGCGCAAGGGCTCGCGCATCGTGATCGGCTTCGCCGCCGAGACCCAGGGCCTCGAGGAAAACGCCGCCGACAAGCTGCGGCGCAAGCGCCTCGACTTAATCGTCGCCAACGACGTGTCGCGAAGCGACGCGGGCTTCGCGGTCGATACCAACGTCGTGACCATCATCGGCGAGGACGGCCGCGCCGTCGAGCACCCCAAGCTCAGTAAGGACGAGGTCGCGGACGTGATTCTCGATCGGCTGCTCGCGTTGCGCACCGCGAAGTCCGGCCGCCGCACGCTCCGCGCCGTCCGCTAGGTCGATTAATTCCCCTGCCTTGTCCCGATCCCTGTTAAATCCTGGTCGCTCTCCCGCGTTGCTCGGCCCCGGGAAAAGTCATTCACATTTCTGTAACTGTTGGCGGCCTGCCGACGTACCTGGGGAAATACCACCAGAGCCGTGGATGCGGGAGATTGCGTTTGAGAACGGAGAGCCTGCTCGTGAGTGCCGAGTTTTTCCGGCTCCGCTCCTCAGCTCGGGGACGGATGCGGGTTGGGACCCGCCGCCGACGACAATCGTGCGCGGAGCGAGGGCGCTTCACTCAGGCCCTGCTACTGAATCTGATGCTGCTAGTCGGCGTGATCATGTGCGCCGCAGACGTCCATGCGGCGTCAAAAACCCGGCAGCCGAAGATGCCAACCGAGCAACAATTTCTTAAGGGACAGATCCACGCCTTGCGTCCTCAGCACACGACTACTGATCTGCCGGTCTATGTTGAAGGACGTACCCTGGATCACGACACGAAAACCGACACCTACACAATCACCGGAGCGGCCAGGATTGAGCAAGGCCCGACCACCATCGCGGCAGATCAAATCGTCCTTCAGCATCGCTACCGTGGCGTAGCCGTGGGGCATGTCCACATTGTCGATCCGACCTCGGACGTGCACTCTACCAAGGCCTGGTTCGACTTGCACAACGAGACCGCAAGGCTGACCGATGCTCGCATTCTCGCTCTCAATGACAATTATTATTTGACCGGAAAGGAAATTCACAAACTTCCCGGGCAGCATTACCACGCTACCGATGCTTCCATCACAACTTGCACAGGCAACACGAGCCGTCCTGAATGGAGCATCAGCGCAAACGAAATGGACGTTCATCTGGGTGGGACCGCTAAAGCGAACCACGCCTACTTTGACGTCTTGGGCCATCCTGTGCTGCCGGTCCCGTTTCTGGAATTCAACACGAACAGTCAGCGGCACAGCGGGTTTCTTACTCCTCGATACGGTTATTCGAGTTTAAACGGCGCCGTACTTTTAGAGCCCTACTTCCTCGATATCAGCAGAAGTCAGGACATGACCGCACAGCTCGACGTCGAGACCTCGACGCGCATTGGCGGGCAACTTGAATATCGCCTGGTGAATGGCGAGAAAGATCATATTTTTGTCACAGGGAGCTTTTTCAACGAATCCATCCGCTCCCAGCAAAACCGAGAGTCGGACTTGATTGACCCGCAGATCGCCGATCCACACATTCCCATCAACCGCTGGGGCTTCGTGGGTCTCATGCAGGAGTACCTTACGCCGAGTCTCTTCGCATACGCCAACCTGGCTTACGGAAGCGACAGCTTGTTCTTTAGAGAAATCCCCAGTGTCGCTTTGTCGCATGAATACGGCGCGAATAGTGGGACGTGGCAGACGGATCGCGTCGCAACGTCAAACTTTGGCCTGTTCCAGGAATTCGACAATAGCTACATGCAACTGGAAGGCGTGTGGAACGAAGACCTGATTCAACCGCAGAGCTTCGCGTTGCAGACTTTGCCCAAGCTGCTGTGGAGCGGATATCAGAGTCTGGCCGGGGGCTTGGCCTATCTCGACTATGACGCGTCCGCGGTTAACTACTGGCGCGAGCAGGGCGTCGATGGCTCCAGGCTGGACTTCAATCCGCGCCTGACGATCCCCTGGATGTGGAGCCGTTATCTTGACGGTTGGGTGACAGGGGGAGTGGACGCGGCCGCTTATGACGTCTCTGGACACCAGGTAGATGTGATCCCGGTCGGAACCCAGGGTCTGACTTACAATAATGGTCTGAAGCTGGGGGGGCTGGCGCCGGGTGGTTTGATGGCCCGTGCTATACCTTACACTAACGTGGGGATCCGCACCGCGCTTATAGATAGCTTCGAGCTCGACAGATTCGGCTTACAGAAGATTGAAACCCTGATTCAGCCATACGCGCAGTATAGTTATGTTCCGTCCATCAACCAGGACCAATTTCCAATCTTCGACAGCGTCGACCGGATGGATCGTCGCAGTCTTGTCGACTACGGCGCAAGTCTCCGGATCTTCGGTCAGACCGAGCCTCAGGCGACAGCAGGTTTGAGCCATCGGGTTCTGAGCATGCTGGGGCCGAGCTTCACGAGCGCTACCGGCTCGACCTCGGAGCTTCTGCGCCTCAACCTGGAAGAGGCCTACGACACGTCTCACGCGGTGTCTAACGACGGCTCTCATCTCTCCGATGTTGCCTTACAGGGATCGCTCTTCCCGACCAGCATCCTTTCGGCCGCGACAAGCGTGGACTGGAGCCCACGGCCCAAGCAGGGTCTCGATGCGCTCAGCTTTTCTTTGGCTTTTCAGCCACCGGGGCAAACCTCCCCAAGTGTCTATACGGGGCGCGCGCTGCAAGGCTCCTTTATGCAATTGTCGTATACATACGCCGCGCCGAACGCAGTATTGATAAATACCAGCAAATCCGTGAATTCTCTCAGTGCGGTGTCGCTATCAACTTACTTCGCCTTGTTCAACCATGCAGGGGTGTTCTTCGCGCCTGTATACGACCTTGCTACGTCTCAAATGTTGTCGAGTATCTATGGATTTCGACTTAAGTCCTCCTGCGACTGCTGGTTTGCCGACTTTGCTATCGACCAGACTTACTATCCGAGAAACACCAGTTACATTTTTCAGCTCACACTCGCCGGCTTGGGCTCCTTGGGCAGTGGTTCTCCATTTGGGAGCAATCCATTCCAGCTCATGGGCCTGGTGCCAAGTCGCTCGATAGTCCCGCCATCGGACGCGGCCGAAAGAACTATGACGCCCAACTAAAGATTTGAGATTACGCGCAGGAAGAATGGAACCAGTCAAATGGACGAAACGAGGGCTGAAAGAGCGTTAACAAGTGGCTGCGGATTCGCTGCGGTCTCATCGCTGCCGGCCTTCATGCCGTTTACGTTTGTCATGTTGCCAGTGATCTATTTCGTGTTGGCGTGCGTCGCACTTGACGGATGTGCTCTGCACTTCGCCGACAACGGCAGTGCGCTACCAACCTCAGCGAAAACTATCTATGTAGCTCCCTTCGAAAACCTGACCTACGTTTCCGGTGTCAACGACCAGTTCATGCGCTATATGAAGGACGCCATCTCCTCGCGTGGAAGATTGGTGGTGGTGGACAGTCCCGACCAGGCGGACTTGCTACTCTCGGGTAAAATTCTTTATGTGAGCACGGCGCCTGCGAGCCTTAGCGGTGTATCCGAGCCGCTGAGTTACGGCGACTCAATCATGGTCGCGGCAACGCTTACCGATCGGCGAACCAATACGAGGATATGGCGCACCGGGGGAATCAGCGCCTCCTCTCAAGCTTCCGTAGTGGCACAAGCCATCGTGCCTACAACGCCGCAGTTCTTAAAACAGAATCTTCGCGGTCCGGATATATTGAAGATGACCGATATGCAGGTAGCGGCGACGCAACAGACCGTGGCGAAGGGCCAAATGATGCAGCAAATAGCCTCGGAGCTCTACGCGGACATGTCCTGGGGTCTTTGACCCGCGGGATTAGCGCGGACAGCGCGGCACGCGTTCAGCACGACCGTGCTCTATGCTGGTAGTTGGCCTCTTTTTAAGCTAACGGTACTGCACGCTCCGTTACTTCCGGCGTTTCGCACGTAACGTTTCCTGCCGCCGAGCGTCTTTGAATCTGGGGTCGCATAACTAGCAGACTATCGGTACCCCTTGGGCAGTAAGCTATCTCCCGTTGCTCATAGCCGAACAAAAAAAATAGAGGTAAGGATTTGTGCCCGAAGAACAGACTGGCGGCGGTGGAAATCAAAGCGAAACAAGTCAAGAACGCCTCGAAGCGCGTCTCAACCGTTTCGAGCAGGACTTACTCAAGGAGAATCGTTGGTGGCGAGGTGGCCTGATTGCCGCGCTCGTTTTCGTAGCGCTTGCCATCCTCCTAGCCGGTCATCGCCATCACCGTCGACCGGAGCGCATGGCCCAGATGGGTACTGGATGGGCAGGTTCTGCCGGGATGCCCTACGGTGACTACGGCCCATATCCTCCACCGCCGCACCCTGGTTTCGGTTGGGGCGGACCGTGCGGCCCCGCATCTGGGTATGGTTGGGGTCCAGGACAGTGGGGCGGGCAGCCCAGACAGTGGGGTGCACCTGGCCCTCAAGCACCTCAAGGTCAGCCTCCGCCTACCCGGTAGACTGTAGGCGCTTCGACCCGTAAACCTCCGCAGCCGATCAAAAAGACGCGCGTGCTGGCGGCGCGGTGATTTTGCCGCCGCCGCCAACTCGCGCTGAATCATTACTGAATATTCATTAGGGCTATTAAATAAGCATATGACCTTCCGAATTCCTAATCAGAGCTTCGGCCCGATCTCCTTGCCGAAGACCCGAATCGCCTCCTTCGTCCGGTCGTGCGAGGGACCGCCCGGATGCCGCATTCGCAAAACCAGGTAGTCCGGCTGCACTTCCTTTTGCCACATCTGCAGTTGCGCGAGACAATCCTTAGGCGACCCGACGATTAGCCGGTTGGGCGAGGCGACGTCGAAAGTCCACTGGTCTTCGGATTTGACCTTGTCGATCACTTCATCCGGCGCATAGCCATTGTTGCGGTAGTAGAACTTGTGCGTGTACATCAGCGGTTCGCTCTCGCGCCGCGCCGAATCCATCGAATCGGACACCAGCATGTCGCGCATCAGCACCAGGTAGGGCTTTTTGCCGTGCTTCTGGCACTCGGAGCGATATAGATCGGCGAAGCGTTTAATGACTTTCACATGCTCGAGCGGCGAGGTTATCCACGCATCCGAAATCCGCGCCACGCGTTTGATGCCGACGTCGCTCCACGCCGCCATCCAGATCGGCGGTCTCGGCTTCTGAAACGGCTTGGGAGTGATCATCACGTTGTCGAGGTTGTAGAACTTGCCGTGATGGGAGAAGCGCTCCTGCTCCCAGCATTTCTTTAGCACTTCGACGCCTTCTTCGCTGCGCCCGGCGCGCTCCTTGATCGAAAGACCGAAAGCCTCGAAGTCGCGGTCCTGGTATCCCACCCCGACGCTCAGGATCATGCGGCCGCCGGTTATCTGGTCGACGATGGCGGCGTCTTCGGCCGCATGCACTGGATGCCATAGCGGGATCAGCGTGACGCACGTTCCCACTTTGATCTTTTTGGTGCATACACCGACCATCCCGGCCATCAGGATGACGTTGGGGATGTAGCCGTCTTCCTGCTGATGATGTTCGCTGAACAGGCAGCTATCGAATCCGCTTTCTTCCGCAACTTGCGCCTCGACGATTGCCTCGCGCAGCACGCCGCCGATATTGGCGCCGTTCGGGGGATCCTGAGTGCACGGGAAATAACCGACTTTCATGATTTGTCCTCCATGATCTTTCCTCGCAGGAGTTTTCCTCCCGCAAGTTGAATAATGTTTGTTTAGCTTCGCCAGCCTCGGACCAATGTCATACGAATGCGCCGTCGCCGCACGCCCGGCTAGCGGGCCTACTTGTTTTCTGAGTACAGCACGCCCTGGCTTCGCAGTTCAGCGATCTCGGCGTCGCTCATCCCGAGTTGTCCGCGCAGGATCGCGTCTCCATGCTCGCCCAGAAGTGGCGCGCTGATCTCCAGCGGCTTCGGAAAAGCCGAGAACTTGAGCGGGAAGCCGGGTATCATCACCTCGCCCAGGATCCGGTCGGGGACGGTGCGAATCATATTGCGCGCCTTGTAGTGCGGATGACTGACTGTGTCGACCACCGACATAACCGGCGCGGCGGCGACGCGATGCTCCTCGAGGATTTTCAGCACCGCTTCGTTGGAGGGCTGCGCCTGCATCCACGCCTCGACGATCGCGGCCAGCTCGTGACGGTTCTTCGCGCGGTCGGGCATCGTGGCGAAACGCGCGTCCTCGATAAGCTCCGGACGGCCCATCGCACGCGCCATCGACGGCCATTGCCGGTCGAGCACCAGGATCACGATATATCCGTCGGGTCCCTTGAACGAACCGCACGGGCTTACCAGCGCGTGTTGCGAGCCCATCCGCTTCGGCACGAACTCGCCGTTGGTCGTCGCCCAGACCTGGATGTTCGCTTCGTGCATGTGGTACAGCGTGTCGACCATCGCGATATCGATGTACTGCCCGACACCGGTGCGCTCGCGATAAAAGAGCGCGTAGCCGATGGCCGAGAAGGCGTGGACGCCGGCGGACTGGTCGCCGATGCCCATCCCGACGAACATCGGCGGCCCCTCCGGATCGCCCGTCATGTGCATCAGTCCCGAGAAGGCCTGCGCGATGAAATCGTAGCCGACCTTGTGCGAGAGCGGCCCGGTGCGCCCGAAGGCCGAGATCGAAGCCATGATGATGCGCGGGTTGAGTTTCCGGAGCGAGGCGTAATCGAGCCCGCGCTTTTCCATCACTCCCGGGCCGTAGTTTTCGACCACGAGGTCGGCCTTTTTCGCCAGCTCGCGCAGGAGCTCGATCGACTCGGGCTTGGCGAAGTCCAGGCAGAGACTCTGCTTACCGCGGTTCTGCTGGACGAAGTACGCGCTGCGCCCTTTGCGCACCGCGGGCAGCAATCGCGCCGGGTCGCCCATCGGCGCCTGCTCGACCTTGATGATCTCGGCGCCCATCTCGGCCATGAAGCGGGTTACCGTGGGGCCGGCGAGATACTGGGTAAAGTCCAGCACGCGCACGCCGGCCAACATTGGCGGAAGCTGTTTGTCACTGTCGCTTGCCATCGTGGTGTTCCTTGCCGTGATACTGGAATCTAGCCGGCGTCGCCGTGATAACACCGATAGCGCGCATACCACAAGCCCGCGCCCGCTTGTGACGAAATTCGCGCTCACGCTTGGTGCCCGCCGAGAGCCTGATCTCGTTCGCGATATTTAGGAGGGAAGAAAGGGCGAGGGCGGTCAGGGCGGCCTGGACGTGCCTCCGAACGGCACCTGGCGCAGGTGCGTATGCAGTTCCTCGACGGTCGTCTTTGCGAGTTGGCGCGCTGCGCGCTTGGTCTCAGGTCCCATCCGCGCGAGCCGCTGGAGGGTCCGACGCGCGCGTTGCGCGTTGCGAAGCGCGCGCTGGCCCATAGGATCGAAGCGGCATGCGGGCGCCTCGTCGCCGTCGCGGAGCACTCCGTCGATCGCCGAGCAGGAAGCGGCACAGAAGACCTCCGCGTCCGCGCGATCGGCCGCTTTGACCCGGCCGATAGCCAGGATTACGCGGTTCCACTGGCGTATCCGGCGCAGGCCACCTTCAAAAATTCGTTTTTGCGCACGGAAGGGGAGCAGCGGCGAGTCAATCTGCCGGCTGAGCTTGGAGTCGAGCGCGCGGAAGTCCATCGCCATCAGCTTGACCAGGGTCTCGCGATGCGCCCCGTCCTGCATCGAATCGAAACGCGCCTCGCTCAGGATGTGACTGGCGATCGCGGAGTTGAAACGTCCGATCCAGCGCGTCGGGAGATAAAAGTTGTGCGCGAGCACGTCGGCGCCCAGATGGGCGAGGTAGCCGAGCGCGAAGGCCTGCTCTTCGCTGCCTCGCGCGGCGCTGAGCAGCCCGAAGCCGGTCGCCCAGTTGTGCGAATGGCGCCGCAGGCGGCTCTGAAAGCGGCGGCCTTGCACGATATCGGGTGCGAGCGAGCCGTACAGGAAAGCGTCGGGCATCGAGAGTAGTATGGCTTGAAGCGGCTCTTCCAGGGTGCTAACGCTCGCAAGCACTTGCACCCCGAAGGCAATATGAGTGACTGGCCCCCACGCGAAAGCCGGCGGGGCGCTGAGTGCGATGAAGCCGATTACGAAGGCGATTACACCGACGACGATCATTAGCCGCGCCCGCTCTTACGGCCGGGCCGCTGGCTTGATGTTATGAGCCGCGACCTGACCGCGCCAGAGCAGCGCCGCCTGCTGCTCGATTCGGTTCGCGATTACCTCGGACAACTCGCCGAAGAAGGGCTGGAGGGATTACCCGGAACTTCGACCGGGCGCGCCGCCGCTCCCAAAGCGCCCGCGCGCGAGCAGGCCACGTCGCCGGCGGCGAACGCCGGCTCGGCCCTCGAGGCTGAGGCCGCCGCGCCGCCGCGAGCGTCCTCCGGCAGTCCCCGAGTTGCTCTCGCGCTATCCGGGTTTGGAGAAGACCGCGTCACTGGAGGAACTGAGCGCCTTCATTGGCGATTGCAAGCGCTGCAAGCTCGCACCATTGCGCACCCACCTGGTGTTCGGCGTCGGCAATCCGCACGCCGACCTGATGTTCGTCGGCGAGGCGCCTGGCGCCGACGAGGACGCGCGCGGCGAGCCGTTCGTGGGCCGCGCCGGACAGTTGCTGACCGACATCATCGAGCGCGGGATCGGACTTAGCCGTGCCGACGTCTATATCTGCAACGTCATCAAGTGCCGCCCGCCCGACAATCGCAATCCCGAGGCCGACGAGGTCGCGGCGTGCGAGCCTTTCCTGATGCGCCAAATCGACCTCGTGCGTCCGCGCGCGATCGTCGCGCTTGGCACCTTTGCAGTGCAGGCGCTGCTCAAGGTCAAGACGCCGATAAGCCGGCTGCGCGGCAACTGGCAGGAGGTACGCGGGGTCAAGCTGATGCCGACGTTCCATCCGGCCTACCTGTTGCGGAGTCCGGGTGAGAAGCGGCTGGTATGGCAGGATATACAGGAAGTGATGAAGTTGCTCGGGCTCGAGATACCGGCGCGCGGCGGCGCGCGATGAGATCATGAACCAGTGAGACAGCGCGGCGGTATCTGCGCGTTCGCGGCGCGAGCGTTCGTGCCAGCGTTCATGATCGTCTGCGTGCTCGCGCTCGACGGCCTCTCCGGCGCAGCCGCCGAGCACCCAGGCGCCGCGCCCGGGACGAACGCGCCGGCGCATCCCGCCGCGGCAACGCCATGGGTATGCCTGTTGAACGTCGACGGCTCGATTAACCCGGCGGTCGCCGCGTTTATCGAGCACGGCATCGGTTACGCGAGTTCGCGACACGCCGGAGCGCTGGTGATCGAGCTCGATACGCCGGGTGGCCTGCTCGGCTCCGCGCAGCGCATCGTCAAGGACCTGCTGAACGCTCCGCTCCCGACGATCGTTTACGTAGCGCCTTCGGGCGCCAGCGCTGCTTCGGCGGGGACCTTCATCACGGAGGCGGCGGCGATCGCCGCGATGGCACCGGGGACCACGATCGGTGCGGCGCACCCGGTGGGCGAGGCTGGCACCGAAATCAAGGGCGTGATCGGCAAAAAAATCGAGAACTACACCGCCTCGTTCGCCGGCAGTATCGCGCGCGAACGCGGCCGCAACCAGCAGTGGGTCGAGAAGGCGGTCAGAGAGAGCGTCGCGATCAGCGAAGCCGAGGCGCTTAAGCTTCACGTGATCGACATTGTCGCGCCCGACCTGCGAAGTCTGCTCGTGCAGGCTTCGGGGCGCGAGGTCAAGGTAGGCGGCCGCACGGTTACTCTGCAGCTGGCCGGCGCCGCGGTTCACCGTTTGCAGATGACGCCTGGACAGGCGCTGCTCAACGTTTTGGCCGATCCGAATATCGTTTACCTTCTGATGCTGGCCGGAATCGTCGGTATCTATTTCGAGTTCGGCCATCCGGGTTTCTATTTGCCGGGCGTGGTCGGCGCGATCTGCCTGTTGCTCGCGCTCAGCTCGTTCGAGATTTTGCCGATCAACCTGGCCGGCTTCCTGCTCCTGCTGCTGGGAATAGGGATGCTGGTCGCCGAGGCCTTTGTCACCAGCTATGGTGTTCTCGGGATTGGCGGTGTGATTGCCTTCGTGATCGGCTCGCTGTTCCTGGTCGACAGCTCGCAAAGTAACCTCGAGGTGAATCGCGGCATGATCGCCGGCGCGGCGATCGCGATGAGCGCGATCATCCTGGGCCTCGGCTGGATCGTGCTGCACGAGCGGCATCGTCGTCCCACCACCGGACGCGAGGGGATGGTCGGCGAAGTCGGCGAGGTGCGCGAGGCGATCGCACCGGGCGCGCCGGGGCGCGTGTTCGTACACGGCGAGCTTTGGCGCGCGGTGAGCAACCAGGCGCTGGACGTGGGTGCACGGGTGCGTGTGATTACGGTGCGCGGGCTCGAGATCGAAGTGCGCGGCGAACCGAATGGTATGCAAATCTATGCAGAGCGGCGGGCGGCGGCGCCCGCGAAGCAATCAGGGGGAGAGTGATGGGACCGGCAATCGGAGTATTCATCGTGATCGTCGTGCTGGTCGCGCTCAGCGGAATCAAGGTGCTCAACGAGTACGAGCGCGCAGTGGTTTTCCGCCTCGGCCGGCTGACCCCGTTTCGCGGGCCGGGAATTATTTTCATCATCCCGATCCTGGAGCGCGCGGTGCGGATCGATCTGCGTGTCGTGACGCTCGACATCGCACCGCAGGACGTGATCACGCGCGACAACGTTTCGATCAAAGTCAGCGCGGTACTCTACTTCCGCGTAATCGATCCGTCGCGCGCCGTTACCGAGGTGGCCAACTATCTCTTTGCGACCACTCAGCTTGCGCAGACCACGCTGCGATCCGTCGGCGGCCAGACCGAACTCGACGAATTGCTGGCCCAGCGCGACAAGCTCAACGCGCGCATCCAGGAGATCGTCGACGCGCAGACCGAGCCGTGGGGGGTTAAGGTGACACTGGTCGAACTCAAGAACATCGATCTGCCCCAAGACATGCAGCGCGCGATCGCAGCGCAGGCCGAGGCCGAACGCGAGCGGCGCGCCAAGGTTATCGCGGCCGAAGGTGAATTCCAGGCCGCACAGCGCCTCGCCGAGGCCGCCGAGATCATGAACAAGAGCCCGGTGACGCTGCAGCTCCGCTACCTGCAGACGCTGAAGGAAATCGCGTCGGAGAACAATTCGACTACAATCTTTCCGATTCCGATCGATCTGTTCGAGCCTTTCTTGAACCTCCGCCGAGCCTTCAACAACCCCGAAGGCGGTGGTACGAAATCCTGAACGACTGTTATGGGTAAGCTGATAATGGTTCGCCACGGCGAGAGCGAAGGCAATCGCGAGCGCCGCTTCACCACCACCCCGGACGCGCCGTTGACCGATTTGGGGCGCGAGCAGGCGGCCCAGGCCGGGCGCCGCATTGCGCGGCTGTTCCATCCGCAGCTTGTGATTACCAGCCCGTACGCTCGGGCGCGTGAGACCGGCGAGATTATCGCCGCTGCGCTTCGCTTGCCGGTCGAGGTCGAGGACGGGATCTACGAGCGTCACTTCGGTTATTTGCGAGGCCAGCCCTACGACGCCGTGCGTGACGACCCGACGTTCGAAACCGAGAAGACATGGCTATGGCGGCCCGAGGGCGGCGAGAGCTATGAGGACGTGCGCGTGCGCGTCGCGCCAATCCTGGAGCGGCTGGCAGTGCGCGCCGGCGACGGCGAACTGGTCGTTGTCAGCCACGGCGGCGTGATGCTGACCTGCTGGGCGCATCTGGTGGGACATTGGGAGAACACGCACGTGCCCAACAATTGCGGAATCGTGCTGCTCGAATACGAAAACGGAAGCTTCAAGCCTCCGCAAATCGTCGAGGCCTGAGCGCGGCAACATCGGTGGGAGCGTGCACGACTTTCCGGTCCTCTCCTTGCCTATGCAAAGCTCTCTTTCGTAAGGACAGGTTATAGAGAAAGTAGACGCGCCAGTTTCGGCGTCGCCGGCGCAGACGTGAGCTCGGGCCACGCGCCTTCCTGGACGACACGGCCGTTTTCGATCGCGACGACGCGCGTGCAGAGCTTCTCGAGGATCTCGGCGCGATGGTCGACGGCGATTAGAGTGAAGCCGAGTTCGCGCTGCCATTGCAGGATCGCGTCCACCAGTTCGGCGATAGTGGGGCGATCCAGTGCAGTGAAAGGCTCGTCCAGCAGCACCAGAGGCGGTCGCCGCGCGAGCATCCGCGCCAAGGCGACCCGGCGCGCCTGGCCCCCGGAAATCCGCCGGGCTGATTCGTTCCAAAGCGGGCCGAGTTCGAATTGCCGCTTGAGTTCCTCGACCCAGTCGCGCGTCCCATTGACTTCATGGCCGCGCAGGCCGAAGCAGACGTTGTCGGCCACGCTCAGGTGTGGAAACAGCGAATCGCTTTGCGTCAGGTATGCGAGCCGACGCTGATAAAGCGGTAGATCGGGCGGAAAGAAGTTCGTGTCGCCAAACTGAATCCGTCCGGCGTCGGGAGTTTCGATTCCCGCCAGACACGAGAGCACCGTGCTCTTGCCCGCGCCCGAAGCGCCGAAGAGCGCGAGCCGTTCTCCCTGCTCCAGGCGCAGGCGGACGTCCACGGTGATCGCGCGCCGCCGCTTCACGATATGCGCGTCAAGCGTTGGCATGCACGTAGCGCCTTTGTGCGAGCAGATGGATCGCCCACGGCAGCGGCAGCGCGGTGATCAGAAATACCACCAGCAGTGGCATGACCGCGGGCATTCCGGCGTCCTGGAGATTGATCCATATTTGCACGGGCATTCCGCTCGGATAGTAGGCGGTGATCATTACCGCGCCAAACTCTCCCAGCGCGCGCACCCATGCGAGGCTGAATGCCGCGGCGAAACCCAGGCGCGCGAGCGGAAACGTCACGCGGCGAAAAACCTGCCATGGCCGCAGCCCGAGCAGGGCGGCCGTTTGTTCGAGGTCGCCGGGCACGGCGGCTAGCGCGGCGCGCGCGGCCAGGACGTAGTAACCGACGCTCACGTAGAACTGGGTCGCGACGAACGCGAGCGGGCTGTTCGAGGTCGGCAGGCCCATTCGCAGCAGCCACGCGCCCGGCGTCATCGACGGCCCGAAGGCGAGCGAAAGCAGGATGCCCAACGCGAGCGGCGGCATCAGCACCGAAACCAGGACCGCAGCCTCCCAAACGATTTTGTCGCGGCCGGTATGGCGCGCGAGATACCACGCGACCGGCGTGCCCAGGATAACGTCAAACAGCAATGCGATTCCGGTAAGGACCAGCGAGACTCTCACAGACGAGGCCGTCGAGCCGGGGATACTGCCATCCCATTGCCAGCGGCCAACGCGGGCGAATAGGCCGGCGAGCGGATAGAGTAGCGCGAGGGTGAACGCGAGCATGCCCATCCGGGCCCACCATGGGGAACGCATGAAGGCCTATATTACGGAAGCAGGGGCTTGGCGTCGCCGGGGTCGTCATAATGATACCGTGCGAGGATCTCTCGCGCCTCAGACCCTCGCAACCATGCGAGAAAGCGAGCGGCCAGTTTCGGGTGCGGCGCGTCTTTGAGGACAGCGGCATAGAAGACGAGAGCGGAGGGCGTATGCACTTTCCCGTTCAGAGTGACGCTCGCCTGCTGGTATCCCTTTTCCATCGACGCGTCGCCGAGATTGATTTCCGGGGGCAATGAAATAAAGGGCAAGCCAAGCGCCGCGGGCTGCGTCTTGTAGGCCGAACTCGCATCGAGTTGCCCCGCCTGCAGCCGCGCCATCATTTGCGGCTCCTGAAAAATCTGCTGCGGATTGATTTGAGGCCCGAGAATTTTTTTGGCCAGGTCAGGCTGATGGTAATACCGCGCCGCGAGTTGCATCATGAAAATTACGTTCAATCCCTGTGGGTCGGTATTCGGATCGGTGCGCCCGAAACGAAAGCCCGGCGTTTCCAGGATTTGCCACCATGGCTTGGCGCCGGGCGTGCCTGCCTTCGCCAGCGCCGCCGCGTATTGACTCTTCGGACTGTAGGCGATCACCATTTCGGTGCGGGCAATCGGAATTCCACTCTGCGCCTTGGCCGCCTTCAGCACGACACGCATCGGTCCCGGCGTGACCGCGATGAACACGTCGGGCCGGATGCTCCCAGCGATGATCATGTTGGCGAGGCCGGTGGATCCCTGCGCGCGCCCTTGCAGCTCGGCGCCCATAGCCTTCGCGATCGCCGGGCGGATGCCGCCGTCCATCATCGAGCCCATCGATCCCGCGTAGGCAACTTGCAGCGGTGTCAAAGATTTGGTGGCGCCGACACCCGCAATGAACACGGTGAAAGCGCCGGTCACGGTGAGGATGCCCGCCTGCAGCAATCGTCTGCGATTGTATTTCATCGGCGTTCGACCGCGTGCCTAGAACGGGATACGTCCGGTGGCAATCACCGCGTTGTTGTAAGCGGGATGATGCGTGACGGCGACCTGGTAGCCGGCGCCAAAGGTCATACCGACCCGGTCATGAATCGGAATGCGTCCGATAAGGAGTCCGGGCGTGATGAAGAGCTGGCTCTTACCGGTATTCTCGCCCAGCGTGAACCACGTGTAGTTGAATTCCAGCTCGGGCCAGAAATATCGGAAGATGCGGTATTGAAAGGCGGTGTTCCAGTTTAGCGGCATCGAGAGCCGATCCACGCCGCCGTTGGGGATTGCAACTCCGACCGTGCTCTGAAAATCGAAATTGCCAAAGCCCTTTCCGAACGCGATAGTCGGCGTATAGATCGTGTGGCCGGAGCTGTTGCCGTCGTCGCCGGTCGGCACCTGAAATCCCATGAACGCAGTCAGGATGTAATCGCCATTCTCCGCGTTGCCGGAGAGGATGCGGTACTTGATCAGAAACGTCTCGTCGGCCCAGCCGTCGCTAGCCGGCTTCGGTCCCGGCTTCTTGCCCTTCTTGGGCTTGTGCGGGAGGGCGCCGTTGTGCGCGACCCATCCCGGCACGCCGAGGATGATCTCGGTATTCTGAAATGGGATCAGCTCGAGTCCCTTGTTGGCGCCGAAATTGTCCAGCGCCTTGCCATGCGGTTGCGCCTGCCAAAGCTGGTCGTATCGATACTCTTCTTCCAGCCGCGGCGTCACAGTGACCAGCGGCGTAACCCAGTGAGGCTGCTCGCTCTGGATACGCGTGACGCGCGGAAACCAGTCGGCGAAATACTGCACCACTGGCGACAGCAGAGATGGGTTCGACACCGGAGGAGGACTCGCAACCGTCATCGAGTTGGAAACGGGCGCCGTGTTGGAGGAGGGCGCCGCGCTCTGCGCGCGAGCTTGCGCGGCGAGCATCACGGCGATGGCGAGGGCGGTAGCCCCGATGGCTACGCGAACAGGAAGCCCTCGGGTCGTTGACGAAGATTTGCTTGGATTTGGTTTGCTCAGGATTTTCATAGCGCAGCAATTTATGCCACGATGCGAGCATTGTGACAAGCATTATAGCATCACAAGCTGGAGCGGCGGTGCGCCGCGCGCGAGTCGCGCGCGGCCTGACCCAGGACGAACTGGCCCGGCGGTCCGGGCTCTCGCGCCAGGCCCTGGGCGCGATCGAGTCCGGCGCCTACCAGCCCGGCGTCGGCGCGGCGCTCGCGCTCGCGCGCGAGCTCGACCATAGCGTCGAGGCGCTGTTCGGCGCGCCGGCCGAGCCCGCGCATCTGGAGGCCGACTGGTTGGGCGTGCCGTTTGGCGCGGCCGCACGGGAACACGCGCCAGTAGCGCTCGCGCGTGTGGGTGGACGGCTGGTCGCGCTCGCGCAGGCGCCGCCGGCGATGCGCCTCGCGCCTTCGGCGGGGATGGTCGAGCGCGCGACCGGGCGGCACGTGCGGGTGGCCGCGTTTCGCACCCCCCAGGAGATAGACGCGACGCTCTTGGTTGCGGGATGTGACCCGGCGGTCACGATTCTCGCCGACTGGATGGGGCGTCATCGGCCCGCGACGACGCTTGCGCCGGTCACTCGCAGCAGCCAGGCGGCTCTCGCCGCGCTGCTCGAGGGCCGGGTGCACGCGGCCGGGGTGCATCTGTGCGATCGCAAGGGCGGCGAAGATAACCTGGCGGCGGTGCGCGAGGCGCTCAAGCGCCGGCGCGCAGTGATGGTCAACTTCGCGCGCTGGGAGCTCGGACTGGGAGTGCGGCGCGGCAATCCACTTGACCTGCGCAGCATCGCCGATCTGGAGAGGCCCGGCACGCGTATCGTCAATCGAGAGGCGGGCTCGGGCGCGCGGCTGGTGCTCGACCAGGCGCTGGCGGAGTTGAAGATCGAGCCGCGACGGATTGCCGGCTATGCGCGTGAGCTCGGCGGCCATCTCGAAGTCGCCGCCGCGATAGCGGCGGGCGAAGCCGAGGCAGGGCTTACCCTGCGGGTGGCGGCCGAGGCCTTTGGGCTGGGTTTTGTTCCAGTGCGCGAAGAGCGCTATGATCTGGTCATCCTGCAACGCGAGACGGACTCGCCCCCGGTGCGTGCGATGCTCGACGCGCTAAACTCAGGGAGCTTCGCCACTGAAGTAAGCCAGCTCTGTGCATACGACACCGCGCGAATGGGGCAGGTCATCGCGCGCCTCAATTCTTAGCAGTGGCTTTCGCAACATGGCGCCAAGCCATCAAATAGAAAGGAGTGAATTAATGGCCGCAACAACACCATCGGTAGAGAGAGGGGGCAATGGCGTGCGGTCGAGCGCCGCATTGAATTTCCTTAAGGCCTCGCCCAAGAAATTGCTTATCGGCGGCAAATGGGTCTCAGCAAAATCGGGCAAGACCTTCGAGACGCTCAACCCGGCCACCGAGGAAGTGCTCGCGCTGGTTGCCGAGGGCGACAAGGCCGACGTCGACGAAGCTGTTAAGGCGGCGCGCAAGGCGCTAGAGGGCAATTGGTCGAAGATCGGGCCGCATCAGCGGGCTCGCTATCTTTTCAAAATTGCCGACCTAATCGAGCAGCACGCGGACGAGCTGGCCGAGATCGAAACCCTGGACAACGGCAAAGCCAAGACCCAGGCGCTCGCGATCGACGTCGCAGGCTCGGCCGAGACCTTCCGCTACTACGGTGGATGGTGCAGCAAGATTTACGGCGAAACCAATCCGTCAGACCCCGCGATGTTCAACTACACGCTGCGCGAGCCGGTAGGCGTGTGCGGACAAATAATTCCTTGGAATTTTCCGCTGATGATGGCGGCGTGGAAGCTCGGTCCGGCGCTCGCCTGCGGCAATACCGTGATTCTGAAACCCGCCGAGCAGACGCCGCTCAGCGCACTTCGGCTGGGCGAATTGATTCTCGAGGCCGGGTTGCCCGAGGGTGTAGTAAACATCATCACCGGTTTCGGCCCCGGCGCCGGCAGCTCGATCGCCGAGCATCCCGACATCGACAAGGTCGCCTTCACGGGTTCAGCCGAGGTCGGCAAGCTCATTCTCAAAGCCTCCACCGGCAACCTCAAGCGCGTCTCGTTGGAGCTCGGTGGAAAGTCGCCCAACATCATCTTCCCCGACGCCGACCTGGAGCAGGCAGTTCCCAACTCGATGATGGGCGTGTTCTTCAACTCCGGGCAGGTTTGCTGCGCCGGTACGCGGATTTTCGTTCAGAAAGATGTCTATGAGAAGTTCAACGACCAGCTCACCAAGTTCAGCGCCGGCATGACGATGGGTGATGGGCTCGATCCCAAGACCATGATGGGTCCGCTGGTCTCCAAAGAGCAGTTCGACAAGGTCAAAGGCTACCTCGAACTCGGCAAGAAGGAAGGAGCGAGAGTGACCGTCGGTGGCGAGGCCGCCGGCGGCAAGGGCTACTTCGTCAAGCCTACGGTTTTCGCGGACGTGAACAACAACATGCGGATCGCGCGCGAGGAAATCTTCGGCCCGGTCGCCGCGACCATTCCATTCAAGGATGAGAACGACGCGATCCTTCAGGGCAACGATACCGACTACGGGCTGGCTGCCGCAGTCTGGACCAGCGACGTCGGACGTGCGCACAAGGTCGCACGCGCGTTGAAGGCCGGCACTGTTTGGGTGAACTGCTATGGGGTGATCGATCCGATCGCGCCGTTCGGCGGTTACAAAGAGTCAGGCTTCGGCCGCGAACTGGGCAAGTACGCGCTCGAGCTTTACACTCAGGTCAAGACCGTCTACGTGAAGCTGTAGAGGTTCCCATGCCAGGAAGGGCGCCCTCAAACGGGGGCGCCCTTCTTTTTTACGGTCTACAATCGTGCAGTACCAATAATTTGCGGGTATACTAATGGAATTCAGACAACTCGGACGAAGCGAACTTCGCGTATCAGCTATCGGGCTTGGCTGCATGGGCATGTCGGAATTTTATGGCCCCCGAGATGAAGCGGAATCGGTCGCGACAATTCATCGCGCGCTGGATCTCGGAGTTAATTTTCTCGACACTTCGGATGCGTACGGTCCATACACCAACGAGGAGCTGGTTGGACGTGCCATTCGGGGTCGTCGTGATGAGGTCGTACTGGCGACGAAGTTCGGCATCGTCCGTGAAGCCGATCCAGCAGTCCGCAGCATCAGCGGGAAACCCGAATACGTGCGCAAGGCGTGTCACGACAGCCTCAAACGCCTCGGGGTCGACAGAATCGACCTCTACTATCAGCATCGGGTCGATCCCAATACGCCGATCGAGGAGACCGTCGGGGCGATGGCCCGGCTGGTGGAAGAAGGCAAGGTCCGCTGTCTGGGTCTTTCGGAGGCCGCACCCGAGACTCTGCGGCGAGCGCGCAGAATTCATCCGATAGCTGCCTTGCAGACTGAGTATTCGCTCTGGAGCCGTGACCCCGAGGATGGCCTGCTCGCGGTCTGCGAGGAATTGGGAGTGGGGTTCGTGGCTTACAGCCCGTTGGGTCGCGGATTTCTGACAGGCCAGATTCAGCGCTTCGAGGATCTCGCGCCCGACGACTTCCGGCGTCTCTCGCCGCGGTTTCAAGGCGAGAATTTTCACAAAAATCTGCTTCTGGTCGATCGAATCAAGGCGATAGCGGCTGAGAAGGGCTGTAGGCCGGCGCAGCTCGCGCTTGCCTGGGTGCTCGCTCAAAGCCAAAACATCGTTGCGATCGTCGGAACAAAACGCAGGTCGTATCTCGAAGAGAACCTGGGAGCACTCAACGTGAAACTCAGTCCGGACGACTTGCGGAGAATCGATCAGGCTGCGCCGCGCGGAGCCGCGGTCGGCGATCGGTATCCAGCGGCGACGATGCGCCAGATCAATGGATAGAACGTTGGCGCTCGATGTATTCTCAGCAACACGCAGCGCTGTAGAATTGAGGCTCAAAAATGGCGACAAGGTCACTGCCGCGATCAAAGCGACCGAGGTGGTGATCCAAAAGGATTGACGGAGTGTTGTCGCAAGTATGAAGCCAATGCCAGTCCGGGCGCGATTGCCAAATCAGAAACGACCGGAACACGTCGAATTCCGATCGCGGCTCCTGATCCTCAGCGTTCTCATCACGGCAGCTTTTTTTTCAACGGCGGTTGCCCAGCCTGTGCCTTCCGCTCCGGCGCAGGGTCGTGCCGTTTTGCGGGTCATCGGGGCGGTCGACCATCCACTCGTGCTCGGCATGTCCGATCTTGATGCGATGCACCATGTGAGCGCGAACGTGGACAAAAATGGTGTGAAAGCCGTTTACAAGGGCGTCCCGCTGTTCGAAATCCTGAGCCGCGCTGGCATTCCTGCTGGCACGCCACCTCGAGACACCCGCAATACCCTCTACGTCACGGTCACGGCTGCAGACGGCTATCGTGTCGTTTTCGCACTCGCGGAGCTCGATCCTGGCTTCAGCGACCGCACTGTGCTTCTCGCGGATCGTCGCGACGACCAGCCGCTCGCGTCGCGTGAGGGGCCCTTTCGGATTATAGTGCCTGGCGAGAAGCTTCATGCCCGATGGGTGCGCGAGGTGCAGTCCTTGGACCTCGAGCGGGCAAAATAGGGCATGGCGGACACGCGTTTAGGCTTTACTCGCTAAGCGGGAAGGATTATTCAAGACGTAAAGTGCTAATGTAAGCTAGGCATAGGACGGTTGGCGCAGAGATGGCGAGAAAGAGAATAGCCACTTTCGGCGGCGGGTGCTTCTGGGGAGTCGAGGCCGCATTCCAAGGGCTTGACGGCGTTATCGCAGCGACCTCAGGCTACATGGGCGGCTGGCTCAAGCATCCCACGTACCGGCAGGTCTGCTCGGATAAGACGGGACATGCCGAGGTGGTCCAGGTGGAATACGATCCCGCGGTGGTATCGTATGAACGGCTCCTGGAGCTGTTCTGGGAGATTCACGATCCTACCACTGTAAATCGGCAGGGCCCCGATGTAGGTACTCAGTATCGCTCCGTGATTTTTCATCACGACAACAGACAGAAGGCGGCAGCAGAGGCGTCATTGAAGCGTCTCGAAGAATCGGGTGAACTCGGCAGACCGATCGTCACGCAGATTGTTCCGGCATCGATATTTTACCGCGCCGAGGAATACCATCAGCGCTACTACGAGCGAATGGGGATCGCGCCGCACTGCGGCCTCCGGCGTCCCCGCGTGGCTGCCGAATAGCTATACAGCGTGAGCGTCCGCGACTAGAGCCGGGCGTTAAGGAATCAGCAACAATTTTCCGACCGACTGGCGGGATAGTAGATAGCGAATCGCTTCCGCCGCGTCAGCCAGCGCAAATTTTTTGCCGATCGGCACCTTGAGCTTGTCCTCGCGCGCGAGCCGAAAGACGTCGTCCAGGCCGTGGCGATGGATCTCGTGCATTCCATAAACCATCGGCACTGCGAACCCGCTTATCTTGAGCGCCTTTCCGAACAAACTCATCGGATTCACCGGGTCGGGTATTCCTCCAGCGCGGCCATAGAGCACCAGATGCCCGAACGGCGCGAGACATCCGAGTCCCTTTGCCATCGTCGGCTTGCCGACCGCATCGAGGATCAGATTCACCCCACGCCCGTCCGTTAGCCGCATCGTTTCCGACGCAAAGTCGTGAGTCGAATAATTGATGACGTCGTCGGCACCGAATTTTCGCACGAGGTCGATTTTGTCATCGCTGGAGACGGTGCCGATGACCCTCGCTCCCGCGGCTTTCGCGAGCTGAACGGCGGCGATTCCGACGCCGCCCGCCGCTGAGTGAACGATCACGGTTTCTCCCGGCGTTGTTTGATGGCAGCTATGAAGCAAATGCCATGCGGTTAGCACGGCGATCGGAAAAGCGGCGCCCTGCTCGAAGTCCATGAAGTCGGGCAGTGGAATTGCGCGCGACTGGCGAATTCGCGTGTATTCGGCATAAGCGCCCATCCCGATGTATGCGACGCGGGTGCCGGGCGCGAGGCCTTTCACGTCGGGCGCGACGGCGTCCACCACGCCGGCCGCCTCCATGCCCGGGACGTCGGGGAACTTTGGCTTCACCAGGTACTCGCCGCGAAGAAAAAGCGTGTCGCCGAAATTGATCGCGATGACGTGGTTTTTGACCACGATAGTTCCGGGCTGAAGCTCGGGCTTCGGCACCTCCCGCTGTTCCATCACTTCCGGGCCGCCGAGCCGGTCGAACTGGATCGCTTTCATCTGCGCCTCATTGTGCAAGTAGGAAGCGGACGCCTGTTTTATACCGATGTAGGGTCATGCGCGCGGCGTCGGCGTAATCACGGAGTCCATGAACTCAACCGATCTGAGCTTGCGATCGACGACGGACGCGATGAAGCGCGAGATTGCGAGCGCGCCGTCGGCGCCCGCCGCTGGAGCCGCTGAGGCATCCGCCAGCGGTAGCTGTCCCAGTTGGGCGAGCGCCGCCGCGCTGGCAGCGCCCAATCGAATGCCGCCCTCGGGCGCGCTCTCGCGGCACCGCGCGCAAACAATCCCGCCGCGCCCGACGATGAAATAAACTACCGCCGCGCTATCCTGATTCTCCGCACAGGCGCGGCAGCGGTCGAACTGCATTCCGAACCCCGCCCATCGGAACATCCTAAGTTCATACGCCTGGCGCAACGCCGCGTTGGCTTCGCCCGCGCCGAGCGCTGCGAGCGCCTCGGTCAGCAGATGGTACGCGCCGGCGGCCTCCGCATCTTCGGAGGTCAATGCCTCGGCCAGTTCCAGCATGTAGGCGCCGAGCGCCAGCCGTCCGAGGTCGTCCTCGAGACGAAACGGTTGAAGGCCCGCCGCCTCGGCGCGCGTGATGAAGACGAGCTGGCCGTGCGGGCGACGGCGAAAATACAGCATCACGTGCGAGAACGGTTCGAGCCGATGTTCGAAGCGCCGCCGCGAGGCCTTGGCGCCCTTGGCGATCCCGCCGAGCTTGCCCGCCTGCTCGGTGAGCAGGGTCACGATGCGATCGGACTCCAGGTAGTCGCGCGTGCGGAGCACGATCGCGGGCGTGACTTCTTCGGCTGGCATTGAGGGGCGCCTTTCGCGGATGCCCGGCTAGATTCGACGCAGCATCGACTGCTGAATTTCCTTGACCTGCGAGCGCATCGTCTCGACTCCCTGCACCAGACGGCCGCTCTCGGCGGCCTCGCGCACCAGGTGGTCGAAGCGGACCAGGATGTTGGCGATCTTGGTGTGCGCCTCGACCATCGCGCGGCTGCGCAGCTCGTCGCTCTCCCATTGTCGCTCGGCGTACTCGCGCAACTCCTGGCTCTGGATCAACAGCTCGCGCGCTTGTTCCTCGTAGCCCTTGACCAGCCGATGGATCGCGTCGCGGACCTTGGGATGTTCTTCGGGGTCCTTCCAGAGTACGTGCTCGAGAAAACCAAGGTCGTCTTCGGCGACGATCGTGCGGCCGGAGAGCAGGGCGTGCGCCCGCAGCACGTCGAGCGAGTTGCGCCAGCGCCGGTCGGAAACCACGATCTGCTGGCGTCCGAGCTCGCGGCGCAGCTCGGCGATCGCGGTGATCACGCCGCCCGGGACTTCGACCGCGCGGCTCATCGCGCGCAGCTCGTCGAGCTCGGCGAAGCTCAGCATGGTTCGCGCAGGTGAGCGCGTCCCTTCGAGCATCTTGAGGAAACGGAATTCCTCGCTGATGTAGTCGACGGTGAAGCGCAGCATGAAACGATCGTAAAGCGCGGTCAGCTCTTCCTCATCAGGGAGTTCGTTAGACGCCCCGAACATCGTGATCAGCGGGACGCGCACGCGTTCGCGCCCGTTGTGGAACAGGCGCTCGTTGATGATGGTGAGGAGCGCATTGAGGATCGACGAGTTGGATTTGAAAATCTCGTCGAGGAACGCGATATGCGCCTCGGGCAGCTTGTGTGAGGTCACGCGCCGGTAGTCGTCGTGCTCCAGGCCGCTTAAGCTTACCGCGCCGAAAATCTCCTCGGGGGTGCTGAACTTGGTGAGCAGCCACTGGAAATAGTTGGCGCCCTCGATCCGCCGGCAGAGCTCGTCGGACAGCATCGATTTGGCCGTGCCGGGCGGTCCGATGATGAGCACGTGGCTGCCCGAAAGCAGGGCGCAGAGCGCACCGTCGATCAGTTCGGCGCGTTCCTGGAAGTTCTGGTTGAGTTCCTCGCGCACGCGCGCGAGGCTCACTGCTGCGTTGGACATTGCCACTCAATTTTTAGCAGACCGCGCCGACGCGCGCACGATAGCGGCGACACCGCGCACTTGCCGAGGATGACTGCAGGCGCTACAAGGGATTGACCGCTCTCCGTGCATTCCGCGCGCAGGCTCGACAGGAGGACTCGAAATGGACAAGGCGCTGGCAGGCTTAAAGGTCCTCGATCTGACGCAGTTCGAGGCCGGCACGTCATGCACTGAAATGCTGGCGTGGCTCGGCGCGGACGTGATCAAGCTGGAAGCCCCGGGTAAGGGTGAGCAGGGGCGCTGGCAGTTGACCGAGAAGCCCGGCGTCGACTCGCATTATTTCATGCTGCTCAACGCCAACAAGCGTTCGATTACGCTCAACCTCAAGGACGAGCGCGGCAAGAAAATCTTCATCGAGCTGGTAAAGAAGGTCGACATCCTGTCCGAAAACTTTTCGCTCGGCACGCTGGAGAGCTGGGGCTTCGGATGGGAACAACTTCGCGAGATCAATCCGCGTCTGATCTACTTGACCATCAAGGGCTTCGGCACCTATGGCCCGTATAGCAAATACAAGAGCTTCGACATGATCGCGCAGGCCGCTGGCGGCGCGATGGCGTTGACCGGCACACCGGAGACTCCGCCGCTCAAGCCCGGCCCGACCATCGGTGACACCGGCACGGGGATGCACGCGGCGATCGGCGTGTTGGCGGCGTATATCCAGCGCGAGCGCACCGGCAAGGGACAGAAGGTCGAACTCTCGATGCAGGACGCGGTCCTCAACTTCTGTCGCGTCCCGATGATGGGTACGTACATCACGCACAAGCCGGTCCCGCGCATGGGCAACCGGATAACCGCCGGCGCTCCCGCCGATACCTACAAATGCGCGCCCGGCGGGGTCAACGACTACGTATATATCCTCTGCACGACGCCCGAGATGTGGACCAACCTCTGCAATGCGATGGGTCGACCGGAAATGGCTATTGACGAGCGCTTCAAAGACCGGCGCTCGCGCCTTCACCATATCGAGGAAGTGACCGCGGCCATCAATGAGTGGACCAGCAAGCACACCAAGCATGAGGTGATGCGAATTCTGGGCGAAGCCGACGTGCCCTGCGGCAAGGTGCTCGACAGCGTCGAGCTGCTCGAGGACGAGCATCTGCGCGAGCGCGGGATGATGGTCACTGTGCAGCATCCGGTACGAGGCGAATTCACGATGCCGGGATGCCCGGTGAAGCTAGAGGATTCGCCGGTCGAGGTTCGCAATGCACCCTTGCTGGGTGAGCATAATAACGAAATCTTCGCGCAGTACCTCGGCTTCGACGCTGCCGAGGTCGAACGCCTCAAACAGGAAGGCGTAATCTGAGCGCAGGCTTGCGCCGGCGTGCCGCTCGCTCCCATCCCATGCGCCGGCGATGATCCCCAAAGACATATTTGGCGCGTCCGAGCTGCTCAAGAAAGAGGGCCCGGATCTGCTGCGCGCGTTCATCCGCAGCCATCGCGGCGCGGTCCAGGCGGATTTGCGCTTCGAGACGATGTTCCGCCGCTCCAGTTCGGCGACCGATGGCGAGGCGCGCTCGGCTCACGAAGGCGAAAGCGCCGGGTTCAGCGTGAGCGTGCGAGTCATCGATCGTTCGGGCGCTTCCAGCGGCGGGCAGACCGGGGTCGAGATCGGCCGCCTCGCACTACGTTCGGCCCCGCTCGTCGCCGCTATCCGCGCCGGTCTGGCCGAAGCCTATGAGCGTGCACGGCTGAGCGCGCGCGCGAAGGCTGAGTTGATACGCACGCTCGAGGGACGGTCGGATCTCGGGGAGCTTTCTCGGAGCTTGGTCAGGGGCACGCCGGAGACGCGCTCCGCCGTTCGTGACGAAGTCGCGCCCGTCTATCGGCGTGACCCGCGCACGCTTGACCCCGGTGAGTTAAAGCGTCTCTGCCGCGAGGCCTCCGCCCGGGTCGCCGGACTCGGACCCGAAATCGCATTCAACGCGGTCGCGGCGCTGAGCGAACTGCGCGAGGAACTGTTCATAGGCAGCGAAGGCACGCTCATCAGCCAGGGCTTCGCGTTTTCGCAGGGCGATTGTTACGTCGTCGCGCAAAGCGGCGATGGCCATCAGGAAATCTACGACACTATCGGACAGCAGCGCGGCCTGGAGTGCCTGGCCGAGGGATGGCGCGACGAGCTGATGCCGAATCCGGACCTAACGACGTTCGCGCTCGAACTCGCGGGCGAGGCGCGCGAGCTGGCAGCCGCGCCGGTACTCAAACCGCCCGATGCCGAAGTTACGGTCGTAACCGATACGCATTTCAACGCGCTGGTCGCGCACGAGATCCTCGGTCATCCGAGCGAAGCCGACCGCGCGCTCAAGATGGAGGCGGCGTACGCGGGGCGCAGCTGGTTTTTGCGCTCGCTCGAGGACAACGAGGTCGGCCGCCAAGTCGGCTCGCCGCTACTCAGCGCCTGCTCCGATCCCGGCCTCGAGGGTTATGGCCATTACCGCTACGATCACGAGGGCACCCGTGCGCGACGCGTCATGCATGTCGAAAACGGCGTGTTCCGCGGCTTTCTCAACTCGCGCGACACGGCCGCGGTGATCGGCGTCGAGCCCAATGGATCGGCGCGAGCGAGCGAGGTCTTCTACGTCCCGCTGATCCGAATGTCGAACACCTTCGTGATGCCCGGTGAGAGCGATCCGCAACGGATCATCGCCGACGTCGAGCAGGGCTATTACGTTTGCGGTAGCGCGGTGCCTTCGATCGCGGAGTCGCGCGAAAACTTCCGCATCTCGGCGCGCCGGGTTTACGAAATCGAGCATGGCCGCCTCGGCCGGCTATACCGCGCAGGCAGCGTGATCGCGGACTCGAAACAATTTTTCATGCACGTCGACGCTGTCGGCAACGATCTGCGTCTCATCGCGATCCCCAACTGCGGCAAGGGGCAGCCGATGCAGGTCAAGCGGATGTCCAACGGCGGACCGACGCTACGCTCGCGCGCGCGTCTCGGCGGCGGATAAGGCGCGGATGCGCACAGCGGCAGAACTGAAAAGCTTCGTGCGCGAGGCGCGAGCGATGCTTGCGCGCGAGCGCGACCTGGCCGAGTTCGAGGTCTATTCCGCCTCCGCCGAGCATCGCGTGGCGCGCCTCGTCTACACCTCGGACATCCCGTGCCACGGAGTCGAGGAATTGAAGTCGCACGTGGCGGATGGCTACTCCGTGCGAATCGTGATGCGCCGCGATGCGCGGGAAGTGGGGACGGCGACTGAGGCTGGAGATTTCAGCCTGGAAGGGCTGCGGGCGGTGCTCGTTCGCGCGCGCAGCGCGACGCTTATCGATCCGCATTTTCCCGGACTGCCCAATACGCCGCGCAAGCTCGCGCGCGTCGCGGCCGACGTTGCGGCAGGCAGCCTGACGCGTGCCGATGACGCCGACTTGGTCAAGACGGCGTGGCGTATCGTCGGCGGCGCGCTTGAGGCGTTCGCGCCGCCGCCCGCAGAGCGCATCCGGCCGCCCGGTCTGGTGCTGGGCGGCGACGTCTCGATGATGCGCGACCGGATGGCGCTGGCGAGTTCGAACTTCGACGAGGTGCGGGCTGAGGCGGGTGCGCACTTCACCTGCACGGTGACGGCGCTGGTCGAAGCGCTTGGCGCCAAGGGCACCGCCTCGGCGCTCGGTGCGACGCTTATCGGGATGCGCGCGGCGGCGGCGCGGGCTGGAGGCGACTCGGTTACCCGCGCGCTCGCGCTGGGGCGGGGCGAACGGCCGCCCGGCGGAACGTATCGCGTGGTGTTCGGCGCGCAGCCGATCGCGGAAATACTCAACTACATGATCGTTCCCTCGCTTTCCACGGGCGCGTTTCATGCCGCGAGCACGGCTTATCATGGACGTTTCGGCGCGCAGGTGATGGACCCGCGCCTGAACCTGCTCGACGATCCTGCTGCGGTGCGCGGCGCGATTCGCCGCCGGCTGACATGCGAGGGACTGCCTGCGCGCCGCACGACGATGATCCGGGAGGGACGGCTGGTCGGGTTGCTGTCGAATTTCTACGACAGCCATCGGCTCGCAACCGACGAGCATCGCGCCGAGAAGCTGGGGCCGATGGGGGCCGAGCAGACGAGCTTTCCGCCCAACAGCGGATATCGACTGGGCGAGAGTGCGGTGCGGCGTTTCGACGCCAATCCCGGCTCGGCGGCGACCAACGTGATCATGCGCGCTCGTGGCGGAAAAAGTGAACGCGAGCTGATCCGCGCGGTAGGCGAGGGCCTTTACGTCGGCCGTGTCTGGTACACCTATCCCATAAACGGGCAGCGTGCGGGCGATTTCACCTGCACCGTGAGCGGCGATTCCTACCTGATTCGCAATGGCGTACTGGCGGCGCCGCTTGCGCCAAACGCACTCCGGATCAACGCCAACATCGAGCAGGTTTTTGCGCATCCGATCGACGTCGGCAACCGGGCGGAGCCGGCGCTCGTCTGGGGCGCGCCGGAAGCGTACTACACCAGCGCGTTAGCGTGCGGACAAATCCCGTTCACCGCGATCGAGGCGTCGCAGTCCGCGATGGAATAATGGTGACGCGATTTGATGAGACTATCCGGCCTGCCAGGTTTTATGTCGGAGGGGGTGCGATTAAGGAATCCTGGTCTTGGGGCCATCGCTGACGTCGCCTGAGAGCTTGGTGTCGTCTTTATAGACGTCGGTCCATTCCTTGAACCCATTGGGATCCCATCGATGCCACACGCCTTCGCGCTGGCCGCCCCGGTACTCGCCCTCGATCGCCTTGGAGCCGTTGGAATACCAGCTCGTGTGCATTCCGTTCTGCACGCCATCGCCGTAGTGGTCGACTGAGGCTCGCTACGCCGTTAGCGTGCCACATCGTCCACTCGCCCGACTGTTTTCCGTCGTGATAGTAACCTTCGATCATCTTGGCGCCGCTGAGGTTGTAAACCACGAAGGCGCCATCTTTGACTGGCACGCCTCCGACTTCCTTCTCGCACCAGATTTCCGTGCCGTCTGGCGGCGGCGCGCCCTTAAGCTCGGCGCCATCGGGACAGCTCTTGGGGACAGCCGCTACCTTGTTCGCTCGCGTGAACTTGCATCCGTTGAAAGCGAGTCCGAGCAGGCTAAGCACGGCCATCGCGGCCGCAAGGCGAAGTGCTCCACGCAGAGGCCCGGCAACCATCGCATCCAAGCTTACACGCTCCGCGCGCGAGAGACAGCGCCCCGCGTCCTCTCACGAACCCGCAAAGACAAGGGGCGATGAGACCGCTATCTCACCGCCCCTAAGGAATCGTATCAGCCGCGCCCCCGATAAATGCGGCGCGGCAGGTTGCTCAGTTAGTGCCGGTCGATCCGAGCAGGTTGCCGCCGAGCGTCGGGTGGCCGACGGTCTTATCGCCGATCACGTTGATCAGCGATGGCTTGCCCGATTTAAACGCGCGGTCGAGCGCCGGAATTATCTCGTCGGGGTCGGTCACGTTCTCCCCATGACATCCCATTTCGGAGAAAATCTTGTCGTAACGAACATCCTGGAGCATGTTGAAGGAGTCGGTGCGATCCTTCAGCAACGGCATCGACTCGAAGCTCGGACCCCACGAGCTGTTGTTCCACAGCACGCACACGATGGGCAACTTGTAGCGCGCAGCGGTTTCCATGTCCCAGCCGCCGATTCCCAGGCCGCCGTCGCCCATCACCATCACGACCTGCGCACCGGGCCGCGCGAGTTGCGCACCGATTCCCATTCCAAAGCCGTGACCCACCGGCGCCAGCGGCCCAGCGTCGATCACCTGGCCCGGGAAGCGGCAGACGAAGTTCTGGCTCATCCAGCCCGAGAGCGTGAAGCTGTCGATCACGACGGTGCAGTTTTTATCGAGCACTGAAACCAGATCGCGGGCCAGCCGCGCCGGATGGATCGGGCGGTTGGTCTGAAACTTCTTGGCGTTCTCGATCACCTGACGCTCGAAATTGGAGCGGACCTCGGCCAATTCCTTGATCCACTGCGAGCTGCGATTTTTGGAGAAGTCGAGCTTGAGTTCCTTTATCCGGTTGATCATCTGGCGCAAGACAAGCTTGGGATCGCCGACCAGCGGAACCTCCGCCGGCACCTGCCATCCGATGCGGCTCGGCGTCGGGTCGACCTGGATGTATTTGGCCTTGTCGTTCCAGGTCTTGGGACGTCCGAAATGCTCGCCGCTCCAGAAGCGGAAGCCCAGCGTGAGCACCACGTCGGCGCGCCCGGTGAAGGGCTTCTTGAAAGCGCCGCGGACCGCCAGTGGATGCTCCTCGGAGACTGCACCCTGGCCGGCGCGGCGCGCGTAAACTGGAATCGAGGTGAGCTCGACGAACTCGCGCAGTTCGGGTCCAGCCTGCGACCAGAAGATTCCGTCGCCGCCGGCGATAAGCGGGCGTTCGGCGGCCGCCAGCAGCTCAAGCGCGCGGTCGATCTTGGCCGGGTCGCCAGCCGAGCGTACATCGTCGACCGTGAAACGCATTCCGCCGGGACTCTGCTGCTTATCTTCATCATGGTGGTACAGGATGTTCTGCGGAATCTCGACCAGAGCCACGCCCTGCGGCGGCGTGATCGCCTCGCGGAAGGCCAAGCGCATGTCGAATTCAATCGTGCTCCAGTCCGTCACGCGCTTAGTGTATTTAGCGAAGCTGCTCAGCATCTCTGACCCGTAGGCCTCCTGGAAGGAGCCCTGATGATCCTCGGTATTCGGATGCTGACCCGAAACGCAGACCACCGCGCTATTGGTCATCGCGGCCAGGCACAGACCAGTCATCGCGTTGGTCAGCCCGCATCCTGCCGTAACCATGCACACCCCGGCCTCGCCGGTCATTCGCGCGTAAGCGTCGGCGGCGTAGGCAGTTGCCTGCTCGTGACGCATATGGATGAGCTTGATTTCGTTGCTGCGCAGTTGGGCGAGAATCGGGAACAGATGCCCGCCATTTATAGAGAAGCAATATCGCGTCTTGTTCTCCCGCATCACGCGGGCAACCAATTCACCGCCGTCGACTTTAGGCATCAGCAGAACCTCCTGGCATTTTAGGCCGCCTTAGCTTCGGGAAGGGTGGGCCGCCCCCCTTCGACCCTCCCCAACCAGCGCAGACCGGATCACCACACTGACTCCGGGGCTTGCCCTGCGCGAATCCTTGCACATTTTGGACAACGGCGGAAACAGCCTGACATAGTTGATCGTCGCGCCGATGCCTGTCACGTTGTACCCCCAGAAATGGAAAAATTCTGCGGCGGTGAGTTTCATCCCGCATCGACGCGCATCGGTAATTGATGAAGAGACTATCAGCAATAGTGCTGTTGTTTATGGCGTGGGCGCTTTACGCCAGCCCGGCGTGCGCCTACACCTTGCTTAGTCCCGATAGCTGGCCCGGCTATCTCAATCCCAGAACCTGGCCGACGCCATTAAACCCGCACAACTGGCCCTTCACCCTTGTGCCGGTTCCTGAGATTGAGACCGATCCCAACTCCGGCCAGACCTACGGAGTGCTGGCCGCGATGCTGTTCACCGACAAGCAGGGCGAGATCAACAACATCCTGGCGCCCGACATCATCAACAACTCGACCCTGGGGCCCGGCGGCACATTTCGTTATCTCGGATATCCTTCGTCGGATGAGCAGTACTATGTGATCGCCGGCTTCGAGGAGAAGATCGCGCGCCATGTGGATTTGGACTACGCTATCGGCCGCACCCATCAGGGCGCTCTCTCCTTCAACGCGCACTTCTTCTTCGAGCGCGACCCGACTGAGCGCTTCTTCGGAATCGGCAACAGTTCCTCCCAAGGCAACGAGAGCAACTACACGACCGAACAGCTCTTTTTCGAGGGCACGCTCGGCTACAACATCACCCCGCGCCTGCAGATAGCGCTGTTCGAGCGGCCGCGTTATGTGCGGCTGTTCAACGGCGCTTTCGAATCGATTCCAAGTATTTTCAAGCAGTTCCCCAACATCAAAGGGCTGAATGGCGGCACCGAAGTGCTCAACCAGATCCAGGCCTCCTATGACACCCGCAACTCGGTCGATTTACCCACCGACGGCGGCTACGCACTGATCTATGCCTCGATCGCCGACCGCCGGTTCCTCAGTTCCGTGTCGTACACGCGCTTTGGCGCCGACATCCATCATTACTTCCCGATCGGCCGCAAAATCACCCTGGCCACCCACGGTTACCTGCAATACATGCCGGCCGGCAACGAGGTCCCGTTCTGGTCGATGGCGCGTCTGGGCGGCGAATCGAGCCAGCTGATGGACCAGCAGACTCTGCGCGGCTATGGCGCTGGGCGTTTCGTCGACAACAACCTGTTCGACATCAACGTCGAGATGCGCACGCGGGTGTGGGAAACCAACATTTTCAACACCCATGGCATCCTGGAACTGGCGCCTTTCTTCGACGTCGGCCGCGTCTTCCACAACCCGGGCGAAGACTTTGTCACCGACCTGCATCCGGTGGGCGGGATGGGTTTTCGTGGGATAGCCGAGCCATTCGTGGTCGGCTACGTTGATGTCGGGTGGGGCGGCGAGGGCGCCGCGGTTTTCTCAGGAATCAACTACCCGTTCTAGGCCTCGCCCGCCTCGAGAGTTGCACTGAGGTCAAGAACTTCGAGCAACGCGTGTTCGATACTCCGCATGGAGTCGCTGTCGAGCCGCGTCAGCGGCCCTTCCAACAGGCGTTTGTTATCGATTGCGCGCAATTGGTCGATCAATAAGTCCGAGTCGCGACCTAAACGCCCGCGAGCTGACACGCGAATGCGCAGCGGCTCCGCCTCGTCGACGAGGCTGGTCGTGAGCGGGATGACAAGAGTCGACGGATGTCCCGCATCGAGGAGCGCCTGAGCTTGAATCACGAGAACCGGTCGTGATTTGCCCGGCTCTGTGCCACGCCGTGGATTGAGGTTGGCAAGCCAAATCTCGCCGCGTTCAAGCATCGGGGTCGCGCTCGACAGCCGCGAACTCCGCATTGACCCGCATGCTTTCCTTGCGAACCTTGCGCGACGCTTCGGCAATCCTTTGACCACGTATCGTAGCGGCGGTCTCGCGATTCATTCGTTCGATCGCCGTCCGAATATATTCGGCGCGCGTGAGCCGTAGCCTCGAGGCGCACCTCCCGGCGGCTTCCAGGAGGCTTTCGGAGAGTTTCAGCGATATAGCTTCCATGAGTTTCTTGCCGAATATCTATTTAAGATATCTTAGCAGTGTTTTCCGCTACCTGCCAGCTGCGCCAAAGAGCGCGAAGCCGCCGCGCCGGCGCGCCGCGGCTAGCGCGGCGCGAGCGCCAGCCGCACCGCGCGCGCCAGCTCGAGCGCCGCGGTCACCGGGTCATCAGCGCCGAACACGGCGCCGATGACGGCGACGCCGGTGGGGCGGCCGCCGCCTGAGGCGGCGGCCGCCCCGCCGGATGCGCCCAGCAGAGCCACGCGCTCGGCGGTGACTCCGCCGAGCGCGAACAGCGGCATCCCGGCAGCGGTCCGGCACGCGGCGCCGAGCGACTCGGCGCCGCGTGCCGGACCGTACCCGGGCTTCGAGAGCGGGGACCATACCGGCCCATAGACCGCGAAGTCGGCGCCGGCTGCGGACGCCTCGGCGACGGCCGCTGCGCTGTGAGTCGAGACGCCAATCAGGCGCGACGGCCCTAAAATCCGTCGCGCGTCGGCGATCGCAATCCCGTTGCCCGGCAGATGCACGCCGTCGGCGCCGGCGGCGAGGGCGACGTCGATTCGATCGTTCACAATAAGAGGCGCGCCGTGCCGAGCGCATATCGGCCGCAGCGCCGTGGCTAGTCCATAGAGCTCCCGCCCATCGACGTCCTTTTCACGTAGCTGGAGTGAAGCGCGCACGGCTGACCGATCCCGGGCCAGCGCGCCGAGCACTTCGCCGCAAACTTCGACGAGTTGACGCGGCGCGACCAGGCGCCGGTCGCTAATCAGGTACAGTTGGAAGTCGACCGGCGGACGGAGCGCGCTGTCCAAATCGGGGCTAGCGAATCAAACCGCTGAGCGGGCTCGAAGCTGTCGCGTAGAGCTTCTGTTCGATTCGTCCGGCAAGGTAGGCGATACGCCCGGCTTCGATCGCAAGCTTCATCGCACGCGCCATCGCGATCGGATCCTTCGCTCCCGCGATCGCCGAGTTGATGAGCAATCCGTCCGACCCGAGTTCCATCGCTTCGGCGGCGTCTGAGGCCGTTCCAACACCCGCATCCACGATCACCGGGACCTTCGCCTGCTCGATGATGATGCGGAGGTTGAAGGGATTGCGGATGCCCATGCCGGAGCCGATCGGCGCCGCCAACGGCATTACCGCCGCGCATCCGATCTCCGCCAGCCGCAGACACGCGACGGGATCGTCGGTGATGTAGGGCAACACCTTGAAGCCTTCTTTGACCAGGATTTTCGCCGCTTCGATAGTCGCCGGGACATCGGGGAACAGAGTTTTCTGATCGCCGATGACTTCAAGCTTCACCAGGTCGCCCACCCCCACCTCGCGCGCCAGGCGACAGGTGCGCACCGCCTCCTCGACGGTGTAGCATCCGGCCGTGTTGGGCAGAATCTGGTAGCGCTTGGGATCGATGTAATCGAGCAGGTTCTCGCTCTTTCGATCGGCGATATTAACCCGACGCACTGCCACGGTAACGATCTCGGCGCCACTCGCTTCGACCGCAGCGCGGGTCTGGGCGAAGTCGCGGTACTTCCCGGTCCCGACGATAAGCCGGGAGTGAAAAACCTTGCCGGCCAGTTCGAAATTTTCATGTTCCATGGCATCGTCCATAGATCGATCATACCTAGAATTGATCATACACGGCCGCGGGTGCGGCGCGCACGACGCGCGCTAACCGCCTCCAACGAAGTTGATTACCTCGACCGTGTCGCCTGGTTTGAGCGTGACCGTATCGTATTGTGCACGCGGAATTACGGCGTGGTTGATTTCGACCGCTACCCGGCCGCGGCGCATCTTGAGTCGTTCGAGCAGCGCGGGCAGGCTGGGGTCGCCGTCGATCGCATACTCATCACCATTGAGCTGAATTACGAAGCGCGATGGGTCGGGCATCGAAAAAAGCCGCTTCCCCGACATCGGGCAAGCGGCTTTAGGCGGAACCGCGATCGTTCCACCGTGTGGCAGGGGCGGAGCGCGGCTTCCCTACGCCGGCATTACCCGGATCAGGTTCGAGGGGTTCCTTCTCAGTGCACCCTTCGAGCGCGCACACCCCCAGCCAACCGTGTGAATACCACTTGAGCGAGGGAGTGTCAAAAGACAAGTCCGACCGGTATCATGCCGGTACCATCTCGGTATCATCAAGCGAGTCCGGAAGGAGAGTCAGGAGGACGGTTTGAGGCATCGATGGAGACGGTGAGCGGGCCGCCGAGTGTGGCCGAAATCGATCTGGGGGCGCTCGCCGCCAACTACCGAGCGATCCAGGCTGCCGGCCACGGCGCCGAACTGATGGCGGTGGTCAAAGCGGACGCCTACGGGCACGGCGCGATCGAAGTCACACGGGCACTCCGTGGCGAAGGCTGCGGCCATTTCGGCGTTGCCCGGGTGTGCGAGGCGCGGGAGTTGCGCACGGCTGGCCTGCACGATCGTATCTATCTGCTCGGAGGATTTCTCGCGGGCGAGGCAGAGGAGATCGTCGGCCTCGATCTCACACCATTCGTGTACGATGCGGCGCTGGTCGCTCCGTTGGGGCGCGCGGTGGAAGCGCAGGCCCGCGCGAATTTTCCGATTCACCTCAAAATCGACACTGGCGCCACCCGCCTTGGAATTCTGCCTGGCGAACTCGAGCAGGTAATCACGGAACTCGAACGCGCGCCGTCGTTGATGGTCGAAGGTTTGTGTACCCTGCTGGTCAATGCCGGCGATCCGCAAAGTCCGATAACCGGCAGGCAGCTCGACGTGTTCAATACTGCGGCGGCGCGATTGCGCGCGGCCGGAATCGATCCGCGGGTCGCCCACGTCGCCAACTCCGCGGCCTCCGTCCTGCGGCCCGATACGCATTACAGCCTGCTGCGCCCCGGGCTCGCAATCTATGGATTGCCGCCCGTGCCGGCGGTGCGCGATCAGGTCGAACTGCGACCCGTCATGACTTTCAAAACTCGCGTGGTTCAGGTCAAGCGCGTGCCCGCCGGCGTCGGCGTCAGCTATGGCCATACCTTCGTCACGCCGCGGCCGAGCGCGATCGGCGTGCTTGCGGTCGGCTACGCCGACGGCTATCGGCGCGGACTTCAGCATGGCGGCGAAGTGATGATCCGCGGACGGCGCGCGCCGGTGGTCGGCGCGGTGTGCATGGATCTTACGATGGTCGATCTGACCGACGTTCCGGGCGCGGCGATCGGCGACGAGGTCATCCTCTGGGGAGGTGCGGGCGAGGCGATGATCAGCGTCAACGACATCGCGCGCCTGGCACAGACCATCTCATACGAGATGCTGTGTACGGTCGGCAAACGGGTGCCACGCGTATATCGCAGGGCTGGATGAGATGGAAACCGGCGCGGTGAAAATCAGCCGGGCGCTGCTCGGCGTCTCGGACAAGGCTGGACTCGGCGAGCTCGCGCGGGCGCTCGAAGCGCGCGGAGTCGAGATAGTGTCGACCGGCGGCACGGCGACAGCGTTGGAAGCGGAAGGCGTTAAAGTTCGCGGAGTCGAGAACTTTACCGGCTCGCCCGAGATGCTCGATGGACGGGTGAAGACGCTCCACCCGAAGATTCACGGCGCGATCCTTGCGCGGCGCGCCGACGAGAACCATCGCCGCCAGATGCGTGAGCACGGGATCGAACCGATCGATTTGGTGGTGGTCAATTTTTATCCATTCGAGCGCACGGTCGAGCGCGCCGGCGTGAGCCTGGACGATGCGATCGAGAATATCGACATCGGCGGTCCCACGCTGGTTCGCGCGGCGGCTAAAAACTGGAACGACGTTGCAGTGGTGGTGGATCCGGCCGATTACCCGGCGGTGATCGAGGAACTCGCGAGCAGCGGTGGTACGCTGGGGCGGGAAACGCGATGGCGCCTCGCGCGCAAGGCGTTCGCGCGAGTCACGGCCTACGACTGCGCGATCTCGAATTACCTTGGCGCGATCGAGGACGGCCAGCGCCAGCCGCTCGGCGAGACCTTCAGCCTCTCGCTACCGCGGGAACAGCGGCTTCGCTACGGTGAGAACCCACATCAGGTGGGCGCGCTCTACGGACGCTTCCACGAAATCGCCGAACAGCTCCATGGCCGCGAGCTTTCCTTCAACAACGTCTTCGACATCAGCTCGGCGGTCAACCTGATGCTCGAGTTTACCGATTACAAAGACGCTGTGGTCGCGATTCTCAAGCACAACACGCCGTGCGGCGTGGGTGTCGGACCAACCCTGTTCGAGGCTTGGGAGAAGGCGTTCGCAACCGACCCCGATTCGCCGTTCGGCGGAATAATCATCGCCAATCGCCCGTGGGACCTCCGATTCGCCGAGGCCGTCGACGAGTTGTTCACCGAGGTTTTGATTGGAACCGCCTTCGAGCCCGGCGTGCTGGAGTTTTTGCGCAAGAAAAAAAATCGACGGGTGATGCGCTTTCATCCCGAGGCGGTGCGTCGTGAGGATCTTGACCTCAAACGCGTGGTCGGTGGGCTCCTGGTGCAGACGCCCGACCTGAGCCTGGAGGACCCGCGCGAGGGCAAGGTCATGACGCGGCGTGCGCCTACGCCGGCCGAACTGCGAGCGATGGAATTCGGCATCCGCGTCTGCAAGCACATCAAGTCCAACGCGATCGCCTTCGTCACCGAGGATCGCACGCTGGCGGTCGGGGGCGGTGCGACCTCGCGAATCGACCCGCTGTACGCCGCGCGCGAGAAGGCTACGCGGCTTAAAGTATCACTTAAAGATTCCGTGCTGGTTTCTGAAGCTCTGTTTCCTTTCCCCGATGGGCCCGCACTCGCCGCCGAAGCCGGCGCCACGGCTATCGCGCAGCCCGGCGGCGCGATGCGCGACGCGGAGGTGATCGCCGCTGCCGACGCGCATGGCCTCGCGATGGTTTTTACAGGCGTGCGCCACTTCCGTCACTGAGACGGCTCACGTCGCAAAAAAAATCCAAATTGGATGTCCGTCTGGCAGTCTCATTCGATAAGATTCATTCCCCGATGAAATTCATTTAGTCGATGAAATTTACTGGTCCGGGTAAAGTAGCTGCCTGATGAAAGTACTGGTGATTGGCAAGGGCGGGCGCGAGCACGCGCTGCTCTGGCGGCTTAACCAGAGCGAGACGGCGCGCAAGCTCTACTGCGCCGGTGGCAATCCCGGAATCGGCCAGCTCGCGCAGGTTATCCCCGTCGCACAGAATGATTTCACCGGCCTTGCCGATTTCGTGCGCAGCGAGAAAATCGATCTCACCGTGGTTGGACCCGAGGATCCGCTGGCCGCAGGAATCGTCGACGAGTTCGATCGCGCGGGCCTCAGAATTTTCGGTCCCACCAAGTCCGCCGCGCAGCTGGAGGCGAGTAAGGCATTCGCCAAGGACGTAATGCGCGAGGCCGGCGTGCCAACCGCAGCCTTCGAAGTTTTCAACGAGGCCGAGACGGCGCGCCGATGGGTCCGCGCGCGCGGCGGCCCGATGGTGGTCAAGGCAGACGGTCTGGCGCTCGGCAAGGGTGTAGTCGTATGCGAGGATGCCGCAGGCGCGCTAGCTGCGATCGACGACGCGATGGAGCGTCGGCTTTTCGGCGCGGCGGGCGCGCGGGTCGTGATCGAAGAGCGGCTTGCGGGCGAGGAGCTTTCCTTCTTCGCGCTCTGCGACGGCGAAAGCGCGGTTGCGCTCGGCATGGTGCAGGATCATAAGGCCGCCTTAGACGGCGACCGCGGTCCAAACACCGGCGGGATGGGCGCATTCACGCCAGTGCCGCATTTCGACGCGGCCTTCGAGGCGCGCGTGATGGACGAGGTGGTGGGCCCGACGCTTGGCGCTATGCGGGCGCGCGGGACGCCGTTTCGCGGTGTGATGTTCGTCGGTCTGATGGTCGACGGTGAGCGCATCAACGTGCTCGAATATAACGTCCGCTTCGGCGATCCCGAGTGCGAGCCGCTCATGATGCGTTTCGAGGGCGATCTGGCGGAGACGTTGTTCGCCTGCACCGAGGGGCGGCTCAAAGACGTAAGCGTCAGACTGTCGCCGCGCGCCGCCGCAGCTGTCGTGCTGGCGTCGGGTGGATACCCAGGCGAATATCGCAAAGGAGTGGCGATAAGCGGACTAGAGCGGATCGACGGGACTGAACCCTCCGATGCGAAGGTGCGATGGGCGCTGCAAAAAACCCGGGTCAAGGTTTTTCATGCGGGGACCGCGATGTACGAGGGGCGGCTCGTTTCCGATGGTGGCCGCGTGCTGGTGGTTACCTCGATGGCCCCGGATTTGCCACGCGCGGTCGCGACCGCTTACGAGGCGGCCGCGATGATCGAGTTCGAGGGCAAACACATGCGCCGCGATATCGCTCGCCGCTCGCTCGAACGCCTTTCGCAATGAGCGGCGTCGAGGCATTCCCGGTCGTGGTCGAGACCCTGAGAGTTTCCCGCGTTGGCTGAGAAAAATTCTGCGGCTATCCGCGACGCGCTCACCGCACTGGCCGCTGGCGAGGCAATCGTTTATCCCACGGAGACGTTCTATGCTCTGGGCGTGGACGCACTCTCGTCGGACGCGCTCGAGCGATTGTTCGCGATCAAAGGCCGTGAGCCGGGCAAGCCAGTGGCGCTTATCGCGGCTGATAGTGCGATGGCCTTCGCCGTCGCGCGTGAAATACCAGCCCAGGCGCGCGTGCTGGCCGAGGCGTTCTGGCCAGGACCGCTTACTCTGATTTTGCCCGCGCGCGAGGGAATCCCCGCTGCCCTTATAGGGGCCGACGGAGGAGTTGGCGTCCGGGTCTCGTCGCATCCAATTGCCCGCGCGCTCGCGGCCGGGCTCCAACGCCCACTTACCGCGACGAGTGCGAATCTCGCAGGCGAACCTCCTGCCGTCGAACCGGAAAGTGCGCGGCGTGCGTTCGGTGATAAAGTTAAAGTATTTGTTGAGGGAGGGAGGCTTGCCGGAGGCGCTCCCAGTACCATGGTCTCAGTGAATCGGACCGGTATCCGTGTGCTGCGGGCGGGCGCGGTGAGTGAGCGCCAGTTGGCCGCAGCGCTTCGCGCAAGCGCATCGAGGTGAGGCTCGAGAATGCAGATGACGCATCGAATCGAACCGTTTGCCGGACTGCTTTATAGCCCCGAGCGCGCCGGTGTGCTGAGCAACGTCGTCGCACCGCCGTACGACCTAATAGACAAGGCGCGTCAGGACGCGCTCTATGCGCGCAGCCTGTATAACGTGGTCCGCCTGGAACTCAATCGCGATCCGGACCGCTACGCGTCGGCCACGCGCACGCTTCGCGAGTGGCTGAATGACGGGGTGCTCAGGCGCGCGCCCCGGCCGGCGATTTATCTGTACTCGCAGTTTTTCGAAATCGAGGGGCGCCTGCTTCGGCGCGACGGCTTCATCGTGCGCATTCGGCTGGAGGAGTTCAGCGCGGGACGGATCCTGCCGCACGAGCGGACTTTTCCCGCCGCCAAACAGGACCGGCTCGAACTGCTGACCGCGCTCGATACCAACGTCAGCTCGGTCTTCGGGCTTTACGCCGGGGCTCATCCGGCGCTCGCCCGTCTTACCGCCGAGCTTGCGGCCCTCGAGCCCGCGCTGGAAATCACCGACGACCTCGGCATCCGCAACCAGCTGCGTCCAATCGAGGACGAGGCCGCGATCGCGACGATCCAGGACGAACTCGAGAGCCCGCGCATTTTCATCGCGGATGGACATCATCGCTACGAAACCGCGCTCGAGTATCGCCGCCGCCGGCGCGCCGCCGAGGGCGACCCTGACGAAGCTCGGCCCTACGACTACACGATGATGACGCTGGTCGCCTGCGATGATCCGGGGCTGGTGATTCTTCCGACCTATCGCGTGGCGCGGCGTCTGGACCCGGAGAAGATCGCATCATTCGATCTGCGCGCCGAGCCCCTGTTCGCGGTCGAAGAGTTCAGCAGCCCCGACGCATTGCGCGCGGCGCTCGCGAAGGCAGGGCAGGGCGCGATCGCGGTCGCGCTCGGGGGCGAACGGGTCAAACTGCGGTTGCTGCGGCTCAAGGATCCGCAGGCGATGGCCGATGCGATGCCGGGCGCTGCACAAGCCGTGCAGCGACTCGACGTAAGCGTGCTCCATGCGATGGTGCTGGAGCGGATCTTCGGTATCACGCCCGAGCAGATCAGGGCGGGCGACCTTATCGAATACACTATCGACGCGCTGGGCGCGCTCCGAAGCGTTGGGCCGAGCAGCAGCACCGGAGCCTTCCTGATGAATCCACCGACGATAGTTGACGTCGAGTCCGTAAGCGACGCGGGCGCCGTAATGCCGGAGAAGTCGACCTACTTCTACCCCAAGCTGTTGACCGGGCTGGTGCTCAATCCGCTCGGTGATGCCGCGCCGTCTAAAGCCTGACGCGATGGCCGAACCGGTGCAGTTGGTGCGGTTGGTGTTGGTCCGCCACGGGGAGACCGTCGGCCACTCGAGCATCCGGTACTACGGCCGCACCGACGTGGCACTGTCGGATTTAGGGCGTCGCCAGATGCGTGCAGCGCGCGAATGGCTATTAGCACGCGACGGCTCGCGCGACTTCGCGCCGGTATTCACTAGCCCGCTGGTGCGCGCGATCGAAGGCGCACGGATTATCGCCGGTCGCGATGCGGCGACATTCACGATCGATGAATTCGCCGAGGTCGACTTTGGCCTGTTCGAGGGCCTGACGGCGGAGGAGATCGCCGAGCTCTATCCCGACGAGTTCAGGCGATGGAATTCCAACCGCCTGGCACCCGACTTCGTTTATCCCGAGGGCGAGAGCAGGACTGCGTTTGTTGCGCGCGTGGAGCGCGGAGTCACGCGGATGCTCGCGTCATGGCAAGAGACACGCTCCAGCGGTGACGCAAGCGCGCCTGCTTTGCTGGTGGCGCATCGCGGCGTGATGCGCGCGGTGGTGCGCCAGTTGACGGGCGTGTTCGAACCGCGAATCGATCTCGGGTCGATCCACATTCTCGAACAGGAGCTTGGCGGCGTGGATCTGCGCGTCGCCCGATGGCGCCCGGTCGCACTCGACCTGACTGCGCATCTATAGAAGTTTGCGTACCTGTAACGATCAATCTTCAATGCGGGACTGTCGCACGCTGCGGCTCTGTACGGTGGCGCATTTGACAGTGGCGAGCGATTCCTGCGAAAAATTCTTGGGCAGTTCGAATTTACCCGGGCATCCGTAAATTCGCGTTCGTCGCGAACCAGCCAACCAGCCGCCCGACGGGCGGCGGCAATCGCGATGCGACCCGCGGCCGCAATCGCGCGAAAGGGTTGCGCAAGCGCGAAGGAGCCCGAGGAGGACATCATCGTGACGATCCCGACCGAAACAAAGGTCCGCGCGGCGGGCGCTGAAATCGCCGTAATTCGCGGCGGCAGCGGCAAACCGCTGCTCATCCTGCACGACGAGCTTGGCTATCCGGGCTGGCTCTCGTGGAATGAACGCCTGGCGCAGGAACGCGCGTTAGTAATTCCGCTTCAGCCCGGATTCGGCCGCACCGAGCGCATCGATTGGATCCGCAGCTATCGCGACCTGGCAGGGTTCTATTCGCAAGTCATCCGCGAATTGGGCGCCGCGCCAATCGATGTGATTGGCTTCTCGGCGGGCGGATTTCTCGCGGCAGAGATGGCGGCTGCCGACCCAAATATTTTTTCGCGGATGCTGCTGGTCGCGCCGATGGGAATAAAGCCGGTGGACGGCGAGATTCTGGATATTTTTGCGGTGACGATTCGGAATCACTTGCTCGCAACAGTCGCCGATCCCGCAAACACTCCGGAATTTATGAAAGTGTATGGTGCACACATGACGCCCGAGCAGTTCGAGGCGTTCGAGGACGCACGTTCGGAGACCGCCCGTATAGGCTGGGAGCCGTTCATGCACAATCCCAGCCTGCCGTACCTGTTGCGCGGGGTGAGGATTCCCACCCTTCTCATATGGGGCACGCGCGACTCGATCGTTCCGCGTGGGTGTATCGACGCTTATCGCGCGGCGATCGCGGGCGCGCAGGTCGCGCTGGTCCAGGGCGTGGGACATCGCCCGGAAATGGAAAATCCGGCGGAGTTCGATCGCTTGGTGCGCAAGTTTCTCGCGGCGTAGTCCGAGACTGTCCCAAAGGAGTTAGAACGTGCAGGTAGGCTATTTTACCGAGCGGCCCTACAGATGGCTGCCGGAAGAAGAGATCCTGAAAAACGGCGGCTTCTTCGCCGTTTCGAATAAGTTGTACGACCGCGAAAAGGCGGCTGACGACTATCACTATTATCTGGACGAGAATTGCTACGCCGAGGAGTTGGGCTTCGACGCAGTCGCGCTCAACGAGCATCACGGCAACCCGATTTGCATGGGCTCGGTGATGAACGTCGAGGCTGCGGTACTGGCCTATCGGACCAAACGTGCGCGCCTGGTTCTAATCGGCAACCCGCTGCCGGTAATCAAACATCCGCTGCGGATGGCTGAGGAACTGGCCGAAATCGATCTGATTTCGCGCGGCCGCCTGGTCACCGGATGGGTTCGCGGCGCAGGCAGCGAGCAGTTCTTCAACAATGCCAATCCCGCCTACAATCGCGAGATGTTCAACGAGGCGCACGACTTTATCGTGCAGGCCTGGACCCGGCCCGGCCCATGGCGCTACGAGGGCAAACACTTTCATTATCGCCACGTAAATCCATGGGCGCTGCCCTACCAGAAGCCGCATCCGCCGATGTGGATTCCAGGCACGCTTAGTCCCGAAACCGTGCAATGGTGCGCCGAGCATCGGTATCCGTACATAGGCCTCGGCACCCCGCTGGTCCCAACCTGTGACTTGTGGGATTTCTACGCCGATGAGGCGGCCAAGCACGGCTACCAGGCAGGTCCCGAAAACTTCGGCTATATGATCGCGACCGTGCTCGCCGAGACCGAGGAAAAAGCCCAAACGCTCGCGGAAGGCTTCGTCTATGGCGGCGGCCAGAACGCGTTTTCGGCACCGCAGTACACGATGCCGCCGGGCTACAACTCCAAGGCCGCAATCCGGATACTCGCCAAGCAACAGACCAGCGCATGGCTTGGAATTAGCGGCGAGAAGGTGAGAGAGCAGATGCAAGGCGCCGATGCCGCGGCGCTCGACTACGCAGAGATTCGCCGCAAACTGCACGCCGCGTTGCTGCGCGGTCAGCAGAACATGCAGGTGATCGTCGGCACGCCCCAGACTGTCATCCCGAAAATCAAAACCATTATGAGCGTACTGCGTATCGGCATTTTCATAATTCTGAGTATCCAGGGACCGGTTGCCGATGAAGATCGCCGCACCAGCATGCGATTATTCGCCGATGATGTAATACCTGCGCTGAAGGCACACGCAAAGGAGATCGACCTTTTCGATCCGTTTGAACGCGCTCCCGGAAGCGTGAAGTTGGCGCCAGGCGTCAAGCGTGCGGCGGTCGTAGATCGTGAGCGGTTGAAGGACTTGGGCTTGAAGTAGATTCGACTGAGGAGCGCGGCGATACCCTAAATCGCCGCCGTTTTTCGAAGCGATCGCGCGCGGCGCAGGCGCTGTTCAGAAGTGCTTGGGCTCGCTGGCGCGGCGGTTGTCGCGTTCGAGTTGCACCGTCATGTGCCGGATGCGGAACTTCCGCTCGAGCATCGCCGACATCTCCGAAAGCACGCGATCCTGATCGGCCTCGCGCGCGACTACCGCGTGCGCCGAGAGCGCGACCTGGCGGCTTGCGAGGCACCATACGTGAAGGTCGTGCACCTCTTCGGTGTCCGGGACCGCGAGCAGGTCGTGACGCAACTCTTCGAGATCAATATGCGCCGGCACCGATTCCATCAGGATGTCGACGCCTTCACGTACCAGGCCCCACGAGCTGTAGAGCACCAGCGCGCCGATCAGCAGACTCACCAGCGCGTCCGCCTGGTGCCATCCGAACAAAAACACCAGTGCTCCCGCCAGCATCACGCCAAAGGTGCTGATCAGATCTGAGACTACGTGGACGAATACCGCGCGCACCGCTATACCGGGTCCCCCCGCTTCGCCGGCGCCGGCGGCATAGGTCATCCAGGCCGAGAAGCCGTTGACACCCAGGCCGACCGTGGCGATTGCGATCACGGTCAGCCCCCCGACCGGTTGCGGATTGCGCAAGCGCTCGACGGCATTGACCCAGATGAAGATCACCAGCAGCCAGAGGAAAAGCCCGTTAGCGAGTGCGCCCAGGATTTCGGCGCGCAGATAGCCATAGGTTTTCCCTCCGCTCGCCGGACGGGTCGAGATCCACAGCGTGAGCAGCGCTAGACAGAGCGCGGCGATGTCGGTCAGCAGATGGATAGCGTCGGAGATCAGCGCTAGGCTGTTGGAGTAGTAACCACCGATGAATTCAGCCGCGCAATAGAGCGCCGTCACGGCGAGCACGGTCAGCAGGCGTTTCCGGTCCGCCGCGACCGTGTTTTGCATTTGCGCGACCGCGGTTTGCATATGATCGAGTTGCACGGAAATAGCACGCCCGCCAGCCGGCGCTGATGCCACGCGCGACGGCTACCAACGCGGCTGTGCCGCACCGGCCGTACGCGCAACTTCAATCATACCGGATGAGCGAGAAGCATTGGACCGGTGCGATACGCTCGCGCCCACCGAGCGCGGCAAGTTCGATCACGAAGGCGCAGCCTACGATCGAGGCCTGGAGTTTTTGCGCCAGGCGCACGGTGGCTTCGGCGGTTCCGCCCGTTGCCAGCAGGTCGTCGACGATCAGTACCCGCGCGCCGCGCACTAGCCCGTCTTCATGAAGCTCGAGCCCCGCGCTGCCGTACTCGAGATCGTAGGTTTCGCCGATGGTGTGGAAGGGCAGTTTGCCGGGCTTGCGCGCGATAGTCAGTCCCACGCCGAGCCGGTAGGCTACGGGCGCGCCGATGATGAAGCCGCGCGACTCGATTCCGAGCACCATGTCGACCTTGCCCAGATACGGCTCCGCCATCCGATCGACCACCGCGGCGAAGGCGCGGGCGTTGCCGATCAGCGGAGTTATGTCGCGAAACAGGATCCCGGTCTTGGGAAAATCCGGAACGTCACGCACGAGTCGAAGAATTTCGTCTAATTCCATCCAATTCCATCATTAAGTTTTAGTTTCCGGCGCGTGTGCCGCGCGCAGGTCCGGATAAAGATACTAGGAGGGGCCGTTGCGGGCAAAGCTCTCGATGGGCGAAGGACCCGGCGGCGCAAGGTAGCTCAGAGGATTGTACGCGTGATTGTCGTAGCGCACCTCGAAGTGGAGATTGGGCCCAGTGGTGCGTCCGCTGGTGCCGACTTCCGCGATGTTCTGGCCGCGCGCGACCGCGGTGCCCTCGCTTACGAGCATGCGCGAGTTGTGGCCGTACACCGTCACGTAATTATCAGTGTGTCGAATGATAACCGTGTTGCCGTAGCCGTTGAGCCGTCCCGCGAAGACCACCACGCCTGAATCGGCGGCGCGCACCGGCGTGCCGACCGGTGCCGATATGTCGACGCCGTCGTGCATCGTGCCATGGCGCATGCCGAAGCCCGAGGTCACTGCACCCGACCATACCGGCCACGCAAACTGGCGCGAGGCGCGCGGCACGTTCCACATCGCGCCAGCAGCGCTCTCGCCGCCGCCGAGCGACGCGTAAGTGTAGGAGCCGGGAATCAGCAGGCTTTGGCCCACGCGCAGATCGCGCGAGTCGCTCAGATGGTTAGCCGCCAGCAGGCGCCGGACGCTGACGCCGTAAGTGTGCGCGATGTGGTATACGGTCTCGCCGGGGCGGACGACGTGCTCGACCGGTCGTGAGTTCGCGCCGTATTGGGTAAGCGGCGGGTTTCGCGGCGACGACGTCGAGCATCCCGAAAGGAGGAGCGGGCACGGCAAACATAAGCTGACTGCAAGTATAGCGCGTGACGCCGCGGTGACGGTCAGCGCCCCGCGAATCATTGCGCCTTGAAGCCGTGGCGGCCGGTCATTTTGACGAATCTGCACTCGCCAAAATAATCCTCGCGCCAGGCCTTGTTGCGCCGGCTGATGCGCACGAGGCTCTGGAGATCATCTTCGCCGACAGGAGCGACCAACCGTCCGTCGGGCTTGAGTTGCTCGAGTAGCGGACGCGCGATGCCGGGCATCGCGGCGGTCACGAGGATCGCATCGAACGGCGCATGCTCGGGCCATCCCTCGGATCCGTCGCCGCAGGTCAGGTGGACATTGACGACCTCTATAGCTTCAAGCCGCGCGCGCGCCCTTTCGTGCAACGCCGGGAGACACTCAACCGAATAGACGACGGCCGCCAGGCGCGCGAGCACGGCTGCGGCGTACCCCGAGCCAGTGCCGACTTCGAGCACGTGCTCGACGCCGGTTAGCTGTGCGACCTCGCACATCAGGGCGACCATGTACGGTTGGGAGATTGTCTGATCGGCGCCGATCGGCAGCGGCTCGTCGTCGTAGGCGTGCTCGGCGTATTCGGCAGGAACGAAGCGCTCGCGCTCAACCATGCGCATCGCGGTCAGCACGCGGGTATCTCGAATACCGCGGCGCTCGAGTTGCTCGACCACCATCCGTTCGCGCGCGTGTGCCAAATCATCCATCATCGTCACTCAGTCATCCACCCGTCATCGGCCGCACGATGCACCCTTTTGTTCGCGGCCTATTATAGCTCTCGCTCATGCGTCGTTGTAGGCCGTCCTCGGGGCCGCGCGGTGGTCAAGCCGCGAAGGCCTGGAAGTCACGGCATTCACCCCGGTCGCGCGGCCAGGGATCAGGAAAACCGGTGGCAAATAATATTGCACTGTACTAAAGCTTGACTTGATTAAGGCTGCTCTTACACGGGCGGACCGGTTGGGGACAATAGGACGCCACGAACACAACCTCGGAGAAGGTCTCAATGGCAGACAAGCAATGGACTGAAGAGAAGGTCCGCGTTGGGGACACGGAACTGGTAATCGTCAAGGGCGGCAAGGGCAAGCCGCTGCTGATGCTGCACGGCGAATTGGGATGGCCGGGATGGACGCCGTGGAACTCGGAGCTGGCCAAGGAGCGCACGCTTCTGACGCCGATTCATCCGGGCTTCGGAAAAACCGCGATGGCCGATTGGATCATGAGCATTCGCGACCTGGCCGGCTTCTACCAGCGATACGTGCGCGAGCAGAAGCTGGGGCCGGTGGACGTGATTGGACATTCGCTCGGCGGCTGGGTCGCGGCCGAGATGGCCGCCGCGAACCCGGCGCAGTTCAGCAAAATGATCCTGGTCGCGCCGACGGGCATCCGTCCGCCCCAGGGCGAGATAATGGACCTGTTCACGGTGACCGCGCGCGTCTACCTGACACGCGGCGCGGCTGACCCACAGAAGCCCGATTTCACCAAGCTGTTCGGCGGCGAGCAAACGCCCGAGCAATACGAGGCGTGGGAAGAGGCTCGGGCCGAGACCGCACGCCTGGCATGGGAGCCATACATGTTCAATCCGAGCCTGCCGCACCTGCTCGAGGGAATCGACGGGTTGCCGACGATGCTCCTGTGGGGCAAACAAGACCCGGTAGTGCCGCTCAGCGCGGCGGAAGTCTATCAGCGCTCAATCAAAGGCGCGAAGGTCGTGACGATCGACAATTGCGGACATTATCCCGGGGCCGAGCAGCCGGCGGAATTTCTGAAGCAGGTGCGCGCGTTCCTGGGCTGACGTTTCGGAGAGAACCAGAATGCACATAATGTGGTTTACCGAACGGGCATATCATCATGTGCCCGAGGACGAGGTGCTTAAGCTGCGGAGCTTCTTCGGCGTGCCCAACCGGTACTTCGATCCGCAAAAGGGCGCGCAGCTTCTCAACCAGTACCTAGACGAGAAAATCTATTCCGACGAGCTCGGCACCTTCGACGGCGTGATGCTCAACGAGCATCACGGCACGCCCTTCTGCATGGGCGCAGTGATGGACGTCGAGGCGGCTGTGCTCGCCCGCTGCACTCGCAAGGTCAAGATTGTGCTGCTCGGCAATCCGCTGCCGGTGGCCGCCAATCCGCTGCGCCTGGCCGAGGAGCTGGCGATGATCGATCTTATCTCCGGCGGCCGGCTGGTGCCGGGATGGGTTCGCGGCGCGGGCAGCGAGCAGCTCGCCAACAACGCCAACCCGGCTCACAACCGCGAATATTTCGAGGAGGCGCACGACCTTGTGATTGCGGCCTGGACCAGGCCCGGTCCGTTTCGATGGGAAGGCAAGCACTTCAACTTTCGTTTCGTGAACCCATGGGTACTGCCGCTGCAAAAGCCGCATCCGCCGATCTGGATTCCCGGTCTCATCAGCCCGGAGACGGTGCGATGGTGCGCCGAGCATCGCTACCCGTATGTCGCGCTTGCCACGATGCTCGAGCCGACGGTCGAGATGTGGAAGATGTACACCGACCGCGCCGCCGAACTGGGTTACCAGGCAGGACCGGAGAATTTCGGCTACTTGCAACCCATCTTCGTCCACGAGACGGAGGAGAAGGCGGACGAGATGGGCCGCCATTTTCTCTTTGGCGGCGGCTTCTCGCATTTCGCGCGGCCCGAGTGGATGTTTCCTCCGGGCTACAATTCGAAGGCCGCGACCAAGCGGCTCTCGAGCCTCTACGCCAATCCCAACACGCCCGGACTATCGTTCGTTTCTCAGGATCACACCGAGGATCTCGACGCTCTGCGCAAGACCATCCATGCGGCCTACGACGGATCGAAAGAAAGCCTGCAGATGATCACGGGGACCCCCGAGACGGTTATCCCCAAGCTCCGCAAGGTGCTGTCGGTACTGCGGCCGGGAATCTTTTCGTTCTGGCTCGACGGACCGGCCCCGGCCAAAGATCGCATGACCTGCCTCAGGCTACTCGGCACCGAGGTTATCCCGCGATTGCGCGAGATCGGCAAAGAGTTGGGTCTTACCGATCCGTTCGAGCGCAAGCCCGGATCGGTTCCGTTGGGTCCGACGGGCAAGCCCGAATACGTGGGCTCGATGGAAGCGCTTGGAGCGTGACGACTAGACGCGTTCGGGGATTCTGAGATTGGGAGAGTGCAGTCAGGAAATGCAGCACGCGGCACAGAGCTCATAAGACGGAAACGGAGGGCTTGATATGCACATAATGTATTTCACTGAACGGCCGTACCTTTACGTTCCCGAGGACGAGGTTCTGAAAATCCAGAGCTTCTTCGGGGTGCCCAATCGCTACTTCGATCCGGCCAAGGGCGCACAGCTTCTCAATGAGTATCTCGACGATAAGGTGATAGCCGAGGAACTCGGCTTCGACGGCGTGATGCTCAACGAACATCACGGTACGCCATTCTGCATGGGCGCCGTAATGGACATGGAGGCTTCGATCCTCGCGCGCATCACCAAGAAGGTCCGTATCGTGCTGCTCGGCAATCCGTTGCCGGTAGTCGCCAATCCACTGCGTCTCGCCGAGGAACTGGCGATGATCGACATGATCTCCGGCGGACGGCTGGTACCCGGATGGGTCCGCGGCGCGGGTAGCGAGCAGCTTGCCAATAACGCCAACCCGGCTTACAACCGCGAGTATTTCAACGAGGCGCATGACCTTGTGATCGCGGCCTGGACGAAGCCCGGTCCGTTTCGCTGGGAGGGCAAGCACTTCCACTATCGCTTCGTGAACCCGTGGGTGCTGCCCATCCAGAAGCCGCATCCGCCGATCTGGATCCCCGGACTGGTTAGTCCCGAGACCCTGCTTTGGTGCGCCAAGCACAAGTATCCGTACCTGGCGCTGGCGACGTACCTCGAACCGACGGTCGAGATGTGGAACCTGTACACGCAGGCGGCGGCGAAGGAGGGCTACCAGGCCGGCACCGAGAATTTCGGCTACCTGCAGAAAGTTTTTGTGGCGGAGACCGAGGAGAAGGCGCAGGAGCTGGGCAAGTTGGATCTCTACGGCGGTGGCCTCACACATTTCGCGCGCGGCGAGTGGATGTTCCCGCCGGGATACAACTCCAAGGAAGCGACGCGGCGAATGGCGCGGCAGTTCAGCGACCCCAACAATCCGAACGGACCTGCCCTGTTCCAGTCGGTCGACGGCGACGTCGATGTCGAAGCGCTACGCAAGGCGGTTTACGCCGGTTATGAGAGTGCGCAGAAGAACAATCAGATGATCATCGGCACTCCGAAATCGGTGATTCCGAAGCTCAAACATATCCTCGATGTACTGCGGCCGGGCATCTTCGCTTTCTGGCAGAACGACGGCCCGATACCGACCGAGGCGCGGCGCACCAGCATGAGGTTGATCGCGCAAGAGGTGATTCCGCCGCTGCGCGAGCACGCCCGCAAGTTGGGCTTGAAGGATCCGTTCGAGCGAGCGCCAGGCTCGGTGCCGCTGGGGTCCTCGGGCAAGCCCGAGCCGGTCGCGCATCCGGAGGCGCTCGCGGCTACGGCCTAGGATCCGGCGACCGCGCATAGTATTTCGCAACGCGATGCGCGGCCGTCCTGTAAAAGCGGGCGGCGATGCGCTCCTAAACGAGCGTCATCGCCGCCCGCGTTTTTTGCGCCCACTCTCGCAGCAAGGACCTTGTCTACGAATCCCGGAGCTCTCACCGATGCGTCGCGGATGCGAGCTGGTTCACCTCGTCCAGGATCTTATCGCGCTTGCTTTGGCTATCTTCGAAGGACAACGCGGCATTGCGATCGCGGAAATGATTCAGCATGTCGTCGGCAAGCGCCTTCGGCATCTGGGCGAAATGGTTTTGCGCATAATGATCGAGCAGCTCGGCGTAGGCCTTGTCGGCTGGCGCGTATGCTCCAGCGCGGGCCGGCTGCCCGGTATCGAGGATGAGGTCGGGAAGAACAATCTTGCCCTGGGCCACGAACGAGACTTCCTTCAAATACTGGTCCGACGCGTTGCGGTATGCGCGGAAGTAGAGCTGTTTCACGTTGTCTGGCAGCGGCTTGTAGGGCAAACGCTTTAACGGACCGATGTTGGGCACGAGATTGCCGACAAACGCGACGAATCGCGCAAAGTAGCCGGGCTCGAGAAATGCTTTGCCGAATTCCTGCACGAAGTCAGCGCGCGACATCTTGTTAACGAAATCCTGTTGCTTTATTCCCGGCTCGAGCGATTCGATATCCTGCCGGTAAAGTTCCCAAGAGATACCCGTAGCCTCATCGATGAGGGTGCGGAATCCCCACCGGTAGGTGTTGAGCGCAACGTCGTAGCTTTCAAATAGGTCGTCGAGCTTGAGGCCATAGGTCTCTTGAAAAACACGCTCGAGAAATTCCCGAGGTACTTTGAACTCGATCGAGTGTTCGAACAGCTTTGGGACCTCGTGGCGATGCGCGACCTGCAGCACATCGAAACGAAACTCGGTCTCAAGATGTGCCGACGGCGAGTCCGCGTAAGTCGCGCTGCTGCCGTACTTTTGGGCCAGCTCCGGATAGATGATTGGCACCGCCTGGTTGGTCGCTTCCGGATGCCCGATCGTGTCGACCTCGTAGTGAGCCAGCATCCCCAGCGCAAATGCATATTCCTGCGCCGATCCCGCCTCCTTCACCGATCGCGCATAGAAGTCGCCCGTCCGGACATAGTGCAAAAGGTCGGTAAACAAGTGGCTGCCGAGGGGAAAATACCCGAGGTCCGGGAGATGCGATCCGCCGCGCGCGTAGCTGCGCGCATCATCCAATTCCTGCTGAGTCGCGTTCGGAAAACGCTTGCGCACCAGTGGCAGCAGAGTCGTGTCCCACGCCTGGTCTACGACCGCCTGATGCGCGAGCACTGAAAACGCCTGACAAGCTGCCGGAATCATTAGCAGCAGTGCGGCAGTGCCCAATAAAGTTGCAAACCGCGGCAGTGCCCGCCAAGTATTCATCGGAATGGTCGCCATCTGTATCGATGAGACTCCCTTAACTGGATACTTCTGCGCGTCGTCTGCGCCGATTCCTTTACAGAAAAATGAGGAGGGCGTCGAGCGAAAGCTACGGTCGCGTCAACATCCGCTCCAGAGCGGACGGCACTTCGTCCAAGGTTGCGAGGCAATGCGAATGGTCGACGCACGTGCCCAACCCCAGAAATGGTTCCGGCATTGAGCGCCGCTTCGAGGTCCATCTGGCTGTCGCAGACGTATGGCTATTCTTAAAATGCGCCTGCGACGCCTACTTTGTGCCCCAGCCTTGTGCAGGGACGATCTGCGGGCTTCGGCGCGCGCACCCTTAGCCACAAACCTGTATGTAGCGAATCAGGTAGAAACGTCGAGGGACTGTGGCGCGGCAGGCCGCCGCAGCCTTGGGGAAGGTGTCGGCGAACGGATGCGCCTAGTCCCGCAATGGGGGCGAGATTTTGACACAGCGGCCTTTCTTTGCAAGCGATGGCATCGCTTTGGGGGCTCTGCTTTTGGCGGGTGTCATCCTGCCAAACAGTTCGAAAACCGGTGGCCCGAGCCGTCTGCACGCGCAGCCGGCCGGCGGTGCACTTGGGGAAAGCCATGAAAAACCATTGCCTCAAGATGGGAGCGCTCGCTCTCGGGATGATGCTCGCGCTTGCGTTTGCCCCTTGCCTACCGGCAAGTGCTCAAACGATTCCGGGCTGCACGCAAACCGATCTGCAGGCGCTCGCCGGCAAGACGTCCTACACAGTCACGATCACCTCGGCGATACCAACGGACGTGCCCTCGACGACCATCGCGTTCTGCGATGTGAGAGGTAACATCACGACCGAGGATCCGGGGCCGAATACGGTCGAGTTTGAGCTGGGCTTGCCAGTGCTCGACAACGGGCGTTTTCTGTTCGTGGGCGGCGGTGGCTTCAACGGCTACATTCCAGCAGGCGCGGTGGACGACGGCGTTAGCGTGGGATTTGCGACAGCATATACCGATAGCGGCCACGAATCATTTTTCGCCAGCATTCCCGGCGAAGAGGGTTTTTCGACGCTCGATGGCAGTTGGGGTTTGCTGCCGGGCAATATGCCGAACACTCCAGCGCAGGTGGATTTTTCTTACCGCGGCGTGCATGCAAGCACCGTCGTTGCCCAATCGATAACCGCCGGTTATTACAGCATGACCAGTTCGCCGATTTCATACTTCGACGGATGTTCAACCGGCGGACGCGAGGCGCTGGTCGAAGCGCAAAAATTTCCTGACGACTACAATGGCATCGTCGCCGGCGATCCCGCCATCAGCGATCCCATCGCGGGCTTCAACTGGAACGATCAGGCGTTGCTGTCGAGTTTCGATGCTTATCTATCGAATAGCGCGGTCGCAATCCTTGACGCGGCTGTGACCGCCGCGTGTGACGGATCCGACGGCGTGATAGACGGTCTGATCGAGGACCCGAGGCTGTGCAAGTTCAACCCCGCCAGTATCGAATGCAAGGGTGGCGCTACCTCGAATTGCCTGACTGCCGCGCAGGTTGCAACGGTAAGGGCGATTCAGAAGGGCGCTCGCGCCGAGGATGGCACTCAGCTTTATCCCGGCTACACCTTGAGCAATCCGGGCGGCTCCGACGGCTGGGATCTCTGGATTACGGGCTTTGTAACGCCAACGATACCTGCCGTCGGCGGCGAACCCTGGGGTAGCCCGCCCGCTTCGCTCGCCACCGCACCGTTTCAATGGTCGTTTCAGGATCAGTTTTTGAAATATTTCGTCTTCAACGACCCGACCTATAACTCGCTCACCTTCGATTTCAACGGCAGCGACGTAGCCATGCTGGAAGAGGTTGTGGCGAGGTACGGCGGCAATGGCGAGAACACCGACCTGTCACCGTTCTTCGCCAACGGCGGCAAGTTGATTATGTACCACGGGTGGAGCGATCCGGCGCTGACGCCGTTTGTGAGCGTTGACTATTACAGTGCCGTCGCAAAGACATTGGGCGGCGGTTTTAAGCGTCTGCAAAAGAACGCACGGCTCTTCATGGTGCCCGGAATGCATCATTGCACAGGCGGGCCAGGACCGTACAATTTCGATCCGCTGACTCCGCTCGTCGGATGGGTTGAGACTGGCGTAGCTCCGGACCGTATAGTCGGCGAGGTGCCGGCGGGCCCACAGGCCGGGCGCACTTTCCCGCTTTGCCCGTTTCCCAGCCTGGCGGTCTACAAAGGGGGCGGGGTAGATGATGCGGCAAATTGGGTGTGTAAGACGCGCAGCAACCATCGCTTCAGCCGCGGAAATAGCCACGAAGGCCATCAACACTGAGACGTGTGAGCTTCCGCGACACCGCTCTGAAGGCGTCCCGTCGGGTCAGTGGCTTTCACACGCGTAGTGAACGAGTTAATTATATTTTCGGTTGGTCGGGGCGGCCGGATTTGAACCGGCGACCACACGCACCCCAAGCGTAAACATGCCGATTTCTCAGTATCACTGGGTAGCGGTACATATGTGTCGAGCCGTTGCACGCGTGGGGAACGTGAGCAGGAGGACTTATACTGGATGCTGCCATTACTTCGCTTTATGGGGCACAAAATGGGGCACAGTAAATTCGTATCCTAACGTTGGGCCGCCGAACAGGGGGATAGCCCCCCACAGGGCTTGCCTTAATCGTGGTGAAGACCACCCACTAAGCGCGAAAAAAAATTTGAAAAAATTTGCAGCATCGGTGCAGCTTGATTCACTGTCAATGGTGGAAGCGCCGGACGTAACAATGAGCCTCCGTGAAACATATGAGAAGTGGAAGATGGCCACTTCTGCATCGGACCGTACCGGGTGGTTTCTGTCCTTAGGAGTTTCTTATTGACCCTACGGATGAACGCCTTCAAAATCCCGGCGAACCAAGCCGTCATCGAATATATCCGGCGCGAGAATCCTTTCGCCCACTCCGATATCGGCGCCATTTTCGATTAGCCAAGCTCGTTCCCGATGCTCAATATTACTGCCCAAGCTTTTCCTCGCTTGCATACGTCGTTCTTCACACCGAGGCGAACCTAATCTTCGCGGTCGCGATTGGGATGCTGAGGATCGATTTTCGCCTGTCCCCCGCTCTCGTTGACGAGGCGATAGGCCGAGGCGAGGCCGAGCACTCTGATATCGGAGCGGACTGGCCCTCGGTTCGGCCATTCCCAAGGGGTGAGCCGAGAGACGTCGTCGATGCCAGACTGAAGCGTTGGTGCGAAGCCGCCTCCCGGTACGCACGGGCGTCGGCCCCCGATGCATCCTAAAGCCTGACATCCAAATTCGAGCCGAGCACGACTGTGCCGGAAGAATCGCATACGTTGCGTTCAAGGACCGCGAACCGGTTTCGCAGGGCATGTCCCAATCGTGATGAAGACCATTCCTAAAACGTGCAGAAAATTTGGGGAGAAATTTGCAACGTCGACGACCTCGCCTAACCGGAACCTGCGGCGACTCAAAAACCGGATTGACTCGATGATCCTTAGGAAAGCTTCGATGTAAGCGTCATGCAATATGTTCTAGAAACCTACCACAACTTGCTCACAACCACCCCCGATAAGTTACCCAACGCTTAAGCGCTGAGCATTGGCGCATGTGCCAGGTTTGGCCTAAGAGCGCCGGGGCAAGGTCGGCAGCTTCACGAGGGCGACGGCTGACGGCAGGGTTTGCTGGCAGATCCACGTTGACAGGGAGGAGCTAGCGATGGGATTCAATCCTGTCTGGCTAGAACAGAGAGACTGCTGAAGTGAGATATGCCTAGCCGCAAGTCGGCACTGCCGACCTCTCTGGCAATGGAGCTGTTGACGTATCTCGCGCCATGCCGCGAACGACTCAAGTTAGCGGCCGAGCTTCGTCAGTCGCCCGATGACGAGGATGCTTCGCATATCGAGCAGGAAACGATCGACTTCCTCACGGAGTGGATCAAAGGCTTTCAGGGTCACTGCTGCCCGCCTTCTCTGGAGTAGTTCCTGCACTGAGACGTGCCGAGCCAAATTGCTCGGTCGCGTACTGACGAAAGTTTGACGGCGGATCAGCGCCGCCGCCCGCGCTCGGTCGCGCTGAGTTGGCGTAGCTTGGCGTCCACGTCAGCCAGTTTGCGGCGCATCTCAGCGAACTGCGCGTTCGTCAGGAGGCGGCGATTGCCGATAGAGCTGCCCGTCGCGCCCCAATTGGAGAGTCGAGCGGCGGGCGGCTTGGGCAATTGCCTAGCCATATGACATGAGTAGCACAGCGGCGTCATTCAACCTAACTCGGTGGCTCGCCGCGCGGTCGCGCAGTGGCGCCGTGGCTGGGCTGTGGGCGCACCATCCGGTGATTACGACCGCCCGGCGCCGTTTCCGGATCCGGCCGAGCGAATCGCCTGCGATGCATCAACTGCACAGAATTGGTTAGTAATGCCCTTTGAAGCACCGGCGTGGTACAAGAGGCGAGTCAGTGATCTCGTTCTGTTGGTGGGTCGATGCGCTGCTCAAAATGCGGCTTTGAAAATCCCGGTTGGATGAAATTTTGCGGCCAGTGCACCGCGCCACTTGCGCTGGTTTGCCCCAAGTGCCGCTTCGAGAACCCGCCGGGCTTCAAATTCGGCGGACAATGCACCGCGCGCTTTCGGTATCGGAGGTAAAGACCGCTCCATCTGTGCGAATGGGTGAGGTAGTGGCGGATGCGGAAGCCGTCGAGGGCGAGCGCAAGACGGTCACGGCGCTGTTCGCCGATATCAAGGGATCGTACACCTAAGGTCTGCTGCACGGGATATGGTGGCTTAGGGTCTCAATTTCGGAACCATCTTCTGCAGTAACAGGCACAGTCAGACAACTTCGCCGAATCGACTAAAACACGTCTCGCTACGCGCACAAAACGGTTGCACACGATGGCGGCAAACCGCTAATAGCAGCTAGTCGAGAAGAAATTCGTCAGGATTCGGAGGAACCCGGTGAGGCGTTTCGTTCTAGGTTCGTACGTGCTGGGTTTGCTCGTGATAACCGTCCTCACGGTGATGGTGCACAACCTGCGCACGTCGTTCGACGCCGCGCTCGACACCGCGGGCAGTCTTCAGGTTCGCTTCATCGAGTGCGAGGGCGATCGGCTGAAACTTCAAGCTTCGTTGCAATCGTGTAGCACCACCGAGACGCTGAAGCTCGACAATGGGCACGACACGGAATACCGTCGCGCGAGTGCGCGAAATGAATAGGGGACGGACAGATCCGGCGATCAAACGGCTACCGCAGAATCCTCCGCGCTTGGAGAACGGCTTGTCAACGTCGAGTTTGTGGTCCTAGGAATGAGCGGCGGCGATTCGCTGTTTCGCACGGAGCACATACACGAAGCATTTCTATCCTAATCGAAGCGAGTCATGAAACCGTTTTTGGGAGAGTCAGAAGAAGGGAGAATATGTATGAAAAGATTTGTGATCGTTCCGTCCGCAGTTGTCGCAGTTGCAGCCTTGGCCGTCATGCTGTTTGCGGCACCTAATGTGCTCGCGCAAGGGGAGGCTGCCCCGGCCAAGATTACGACCAAGATCGGCTACCTGAACTGCCACGTCGCCAGCGGCTGGGGATTCATATTCGGCTCGTCGCGCAAGCTGCAATGCGTCTATACACCGGCGGCGAGCGGCAAGAAAATCGAAGACTACTCAGGTTCGATCACTAAGTTCGGCGCCGACATCGGCTACCTGCAGTCCGGAGTCATCCTGTGGACGGTGCTCGCGCCGGGAGTGAAGATCACTGAGAATCCTGGATTGCTGTCTGGCCACTACGGCGGAGTCACTGCGAGCGCAACGGTCGGACTGGGGCTCGGTGCCCATATACTGGTCGGCGGGTTTGACGGATCGATCGCGCTGCAGCCGCTCAGCATCGAAGGTAACACCGGCCTCAATGTCGCGGCGGGCGTGGCGGCGGTGGATCTCAAGTTCGATTCCGTAGCGGGCATCAAGAAGTAGGCTTTTTCGCTAAGCAGAGGGTCGGAGATCGAATATCTCCGGCCCTCTTTCATCGCCGCGCCGGAGGCCCAGAGGGCAGGCGATTTCGCACACAGCGCGTGTGAGGGCTGATTCGTGGGCGCGGCTCCGAATAATAGCCGAGTAATTTTCGATGCTGATTTAGCCCACAGGTGACATCGAGCAGCAAGCAGGGCGGTCGAACTATGGTCGCTCCACCGCCGCTTGAAGCGCTCGATACAGACGGCAGACATTGCGGACGGCGCGTTCGCGATCACCGAATGCATTGTCGACAGCGTGACGCAGGCTACGATACTCGGCGGACTCGTCGAGCATCCGTCCTCAATCGCCACGAAGCGGAGGTGCAACCGGTTGAAGGGCGAGCTGATTCTCATGCGGGATGATTCGAGCGGGGCAGAAACCGAAGGCTGCTTTCAGCGCGCAATCGGGATCGCGCGCCAGCAGAGCGCGAAATCGTTGGAGCTGGCTGCCACTACAAGTCTCGCCCGGCTACTGAGCGATAATGGCCGCCGCGACGAGGCGCGCGCGATGCCATCGCGATCTTAGAGCAGCCGGAAGCACCCGCAAGGGTCGATTTTGAGGGAGACTCCCCACAAAAATCCCCACAGTCGGGCGTCAAGGGCGTTGCGGTGCTGAATTGACAACGCGCCCTAAGGGATTGATTTTATGTAGAAATTGGATTGGTCGGGGCGGCCGGATTTGAACCGGCGACCACACGCACCCCAAGCGTGTGCGCTACCAGGCTGCGCCACGCCCCGACCCGAGAAGCCTCGCAAGACTAGAGCCCCTGCGAAAGACGCTCCGCGAAAAACGCTCCGATTGAGCCAAGCTACGCTCGCTGACACGATCTCAGACGGCCCACGCGCCAACAGCTCTACGATGCGACGCCAGTATAGTTCCGCGCACATCTAAATGCAGCATCGCGCGTAGCGACCCGGCGTGCGCCCCCGCGACGATGACCTCTCCGCGCGTTTCTCGCGCGCGATGCACTAGTCCCGCGCGCGATGCGCTAGTCCTTTTTCTTTGCCGCCACTCGTGGCCGCCATTGCACGAAGGACCGTATGTCGATCGAAAAGGTCCACGCGCCGCGCGGCTGGTTGATCAGATGTACAATCTCATCACAGATCGCCGAGGGCGGCACGAAATGCGACGGATCGGCTCCGGGCGTCGCCTCGCGCACCCGCGGACTGTCCACCGCGCCGTCGACGTCCAGCGCCGCCGAATGGATGCCCCGGTGCATGTACTCATACGCGACTGACTCCGCGATCGCGCGTTGCGCCACCTTGGAGGCCGTATAGGCCGAGTACAGCGCCGGGCCGCCGCGGGTCTCCGATCCCAGCACGAAGATGACGGTGCCGCTGCCGCGCTCCGCCATCCCGCCCACCACCGCCTGGGTGCAGAAGAACGGCCCGTAGGTGTTGACCTTGAGCTGAAAGTCGAAGTCCTCTTCGGTGATCTCCTCGAAACGTTTGCGCAAGTAGGCGCCGGCGTTATTGATGAGGACCGAGATTGGCCCCAACTCCCGCTCCACCGCCGCGACTGAGGCCAGCACCTGATCGCGCTTGGCGACGTCGGTCGGCGTGACGAGAGCCTTGCCGCCAGCCTTGACGATGAGCTCCGCGGTCTCTTCGAGCTGCGACTTGGTGCGGGCGATGAGTCCACAGGCATAGCCCTCGCGGGCCAGGCGCTGTGCGATGTCGCGTCCGATTCCCCGTCCGGCTCCGGTAACCAATGCTACTTTGGGTTCTGACATGGCGCGCATCTTAGCCGAGCCGCCCACTGCCTGAAAACCCGCGGCGAAAATTAAAATCGCGAGCGGGAACCGCGGATGTGTCGCGTGCGGTTGAGATAAAGGGGAGTTGCGTCGCGGCTTGTCGATTCGCCAAACTGGGTGATACCTTTGACGACATCCGCGAAGAGAACCGGCTCGAGAGACTTCAGCTCAAGAGATTTGGGTTACCGTTATGAAATTTTGCAGCGCAACTCGGCAGTGCGGCGCGGTCGTGGTCAAACGGCGCGCCCAGTTTGTGAGTAAGCTTGCGCCTGCGACGATTTTCGCGTTGATGTTCGCGGTCGCCGTGGCTGGTCCGTCGCACGCCCAGGACGCGAAAGGCGCTTCCTCCTGGGACAGGCTGGATAGCGTGCTCGTCCTTCCTCCAGTCTACCGCCCGGACGCCGGCTCCCCGCCGGCCGACGGGTGCGCAGAAGACTGTCCCGGCTCTACACCGGGTTTGATAAACCAGGGTAATGGCGAGTCCCCACGCGCCGTCGCGGGCAGCGCGGACAATCCCGCGAATGCGAGCGCGGGAACCGCCGATGACCCCGCCGATAACCCATCCGATGAGAGCGCCGCCGCCGCCGGCTCCACTCCCGACGGATCCGACTCCCAGGATCCGCAGGCGGCCTCCGCCAACGAGGAGCCGGACAGCATGGACAGTCCTATAGGATCCGCACAGGACTATGAGGCGCAGCAGACTACGGCGCTGGAACTGGGCAATTATGGAATCGTACAGGCTCCGCCTGTGATTATCGTTGCCCCGGTCGCTCCCTATTATCTACCCGGAACTTCTTATCTACCCGGAACTTCGGCCCTGGCAGCGCCGGGTTTTGCCGCGACGCGCTCTCTACCGGCATCGCCGGCCTGGATGCCGCAACCGATGGCCAGGGTGGTGCCCTTACCGTCGATCGTGCCACACGGTGTTCCCGGAACAGTTGGAGGTTTTCCCGGAGGGATGTACGGGAGTTTTCATGGAGGCTTTCCACACGTGTCAGGATTCCACGGTGGATTCGGACACAGATAGCGGCTTGCGAGACTTACGTCCGCTGTCGTGAAGTTTGAACCCGAGTAACATATCGGACTTTCATGATGGTCGCGATGCTGTTCATCATGGTGATCCGATGGAGTTCGGCACAAAGGTAGCCTGATAGCCCAATGCTGATTGCTATAGACGTCGGCAACACCGATACCGTAATCGGGATTTACGAAGGCGACCGCCTGCTCAATCACTGGCGCCTCTCGACCAAGGCCGAGCGCACTACGGACGAGCACGGGGTGATGATCGGCGCGCTCTTGCAAAGCGTCGGGTTGCAGCCGCCGCTTCGCCCTGAGGGCGTGGTGATCGCATGCGTGGTCCCCCCGCTTAACCGCACGATGGAAGACCTGGCCCATCGTTACTTCCAGCGTGAGCCGCTGATCGTCGGGCCCGGAATCAAGACCGGGATGCCTATCCTGTACGAGAATCCCAAGGAAGTCGGCGCCGACCGGATTGTCAACGCAGTGGCGGCCTACGATCGCTACACCAGCGCCTGTATCGTGGTCGACTTCGGCACTGCGACCACTTTCGACTACGTCACGGGGCGCGGCGAGTACGTGGGTGGCGCGATTGCGCCAGGATTGGGAATCTCGATGGATGCGCTGGTCAAGCACGCCGCCAAGCTTTACGAGGTCGAGTTAGTGCGCCCGCGCGAGGCCGTCGGCCGCACCACCATCGGCGCAATCCAATCGGGCCTCATCTTCGGCTACACGGCTCTGGTTGACGGGCTGGTCGACCGGATCGAAGAGGAACGCTCCGAGCACGCTCACGTGATCGCCACGGGCGGCCTGGCCAGCCTGATCGTGCCCGAGTCGAAAACTATCGAGGTGATCGACGAATTTCTGACCCTCAAGGGATTGCGGCTGATCTTCGAGCGCAACCGCCGCGCGCCGGCCGCCCTTGCATCGGGCGGCGCGAGAGACTCTTGATGGAGTCCAAGCCGCAGCGCGTCGTTACCGATTCGATGATCGGGCTGCGGCTGCCCGATTTCGCACGCCACTCCGATCGCGTCGCAACCGTGCTGGGTCATAACCCGGGTCCTTTCACCGGCCCCGGCACCAATACCTACATCGTCGGCGTAGGCCGCCGGCCGTTACTGCTCGACACCGGCGCCGGCGTCCCGCTGTACGAAGAGTTGCTCCCCCACGCGCTGAGAGAGGTAAGTTCCAGCGACGAGCTCGAGCGCGTGGTATGCACTCACGCGCACGCCGACCATATCGGAGGCATTCCCCAGGTACGTCGCCGCTTCGGCGATCTGGAGGTGCTCAAGAAGCCGTGGCCGGGCAAGGACGAAGCCGCGGGCGCGCCGATCCGCGCGATCGAGGACAACGCGATTGTTAAGACCGAGGGCGCGACGCTTCGCGCGATCCATACACCGGGCCATGCGCCCGACCATCTTTGCTTCTATCTCGAAGAGGAAAAAGCGCTGTTCACCGGCGACGTAGTGCTGGGCGCTGGAACCACGGTAATTCCCGATGACACCGGCGACCTGGGGCAATACATGGCCTCGCTTCACCGCCTGCTGGAACTGGACTTGGCGGTGATCTATCCGGCGCACGGCCCGGTGATCCGCAATCCGCGGCACAAAATCGAGGAGTACATCGCGCATCGCGAACTGCGCGAGCGCCAGGTGCTCGAGGCGTTGGCCGGCGGCGAGCCGCTCGAGCCGATGCAGATCGTCAAGAAAATTTATCTCGATGTGCCCGAATACCTGCATAACGCCGCTTCCAATTCAGTGCGCTCGCATCTGAAAAAGCTCCGCAATGAAGGACGCGTGGTCGAAAATGGGAGCCGTTGGAGCCTCGATTAGACGGCGGCCGCCGCCGCTGGCTGGGAGCGCCCGGTTCTTTGCGGCGCTTGTGCCGACGTTAGCGGCGGGGTTTATCGCGCTCTGCGCGATAAACCCCGCCGCCCTCGCTCAGAGCGAAGCGCCCGTCGGCCCGTCAGCCACCATCGGCGCCCTTGGCGCCGCGCACGAGACGCCCGCGACTGCGCCGTCCGTGGCCTCGCCAGCCGAAGAAGAAGTCACCCTGGTGCCGCCCGCGTCAGCCGCGACAGCCACGCCGCCGGCCGAGGTGGCAGCCGGGGCGGCGGCATCGGCGGCTCCTGCCGCAGCGGCCGCGCCCACTGCAGCCGCCGCGAGCGGCGCCGCGGTGAGCACCGCCGCACCGGCTGCTCCCGTTGCGGCCGCCCCGACCGTCCCGGCCGGAGCGACCGGGGCGGTGGCCGCCCCGGAAGCGGCGGGCTCGCCGGCCGCGGCCGCTTCCGGAGCGGCCGTGGCAGGGCCCACCGCAGCCGCGTCCGCTGCACCGGCTGAAGCGTCGGCGCCTGCTGGTGGCTCCAGGACTTTTCTCATAAATGACGGGTCGCCCGGTTCGCCAACGACTTCCGGATGGACTCCGGTCGCGCCTGACGCGGCCGCCAGTAGCGCGCCGGCTACCGGCGCGCCTGCTGGCGCCGCGGCCGGGGGGTCAGCCGCTGCGGCCGCGGCGGCGACGCCGACAGCTCAGAATGCCCCTGCGGGGGCGGAGGTGGACGTAAACCCCGACGAAACTTCGCTGGGAACCACGGTCATTCCTTCGGCTGCGGAGCAGCAGCGACTGCAGTCCGGAATTGCTGCCCCGTCCCAGGGCTCGCAGATCGTGAACTACCAGGAGAACCAGCAGATGCCGCTCAATGAGCCGCAGTTGCACAGCCTCCAGGAATTCATGAACGAGGGCGTCAATACTTCCCCGCTCGGCGTCGAATTGCAGGAGGGCGCGCGGCGGATGAAAAACGGCCGCGAGGTCGACGGCCTGCTGGTGGTAGCGTTGCAGCCCGGCAGTCCGGCCGAGCGCGCGGGAGTGGAGGCGGGTCATCGCGTAGCCCACGACGTGCTCGAGGGCGCGGCCGTAGCGGCCTCGCTGGTCTTTCCGCCAGCGGTGCTGGCCGTGCCGGTGATCGAAACCATCCAGATCGGCGAAAACTACGATCTGATCATCGGAGTCGACGGCAACCGGGTCACCAACTTCATGGATTTTCAGGACCAATTGCGCGACGCGCAGCCGGGCGAAACCGTCTATCTGAACATCCTGCGCAGCGGCAAACGACTCCAGGTGCCGGTTGAGATGCCGAATTCGAACACCGCGAAAATGGAGCCCTAGGATTCGACCAGCGCGCGCTCCTGCTTCACTCTGACATCGATAGCCCTTTACTCAGCGGTGGCGTCGTATTAATAGATCGCAACCCGTCGAGGCAGGCGCCCGGCGAGGTAAACGGACGAGCAGCGAATTTTCGGCGGAATGTTCTGGACATAGGCTTGGGCTAGCGCCTGGATCCTGTCGCAACCTTTACAGGACCGGGACCCCCGAACGGCTTGAGCGCTCTTCGAGAGCACGTTTGATGCGGGGTGCCGGTCTGCGGTGGCCTCGCATTTTTGTCCGCGCCGAAATTGCACGCTAGCCCGACCAAAGAGGAAGCTGAAACGTGAAAATCGTCAAGACCCCAGCGGAAATGCAGTGCCGCTCCGACGCGATACGTCGCGCGGGCAAGCGAATCGCTTTCATCCCCACGATGGGTTTTCTCCACGAGGGCCATCTCAGCCTGATGCGCGAGGGCAGACGGCGCGCCGAGGTCGTGGTGGCCTCGATCTTCGTCAATCCCACCCAGTTCGCCCCCAACGAGGACTTCGGTCGTTATCCGCGCGCCTTCGAGCGCGATTGCGAGATGATGACGGATGTGCCGGTCGATCTGGTTTTCGCTCCGGAGCCCGACGCGATGTATCCCTCGGGGGCGCAGACCTGGGTCGAGGCAACGGACATTACCAAGGGTTTGTGCGGAGCCCATCGTCCAGGCCACTTTCGTGGCGTTACCACAGTGGTCGCCAAGCTTTTCAACATCGTCAAGCCGCACTACGCGATGTTTGGCGAGAAGGACTTTCAGCAGTTGCGCGCGATTCAGCGGATGGTCAAGGACCTCAACTTCGACCTCGAAATTGTACCGATGCCGACTGTTCGTGAGTCCGACGGGCTCGCGATGAGCTCGCGCAACGCCTATCTCTCGGTCGACGAACGCAAGCGGGCGCTAAGCCTGAGCGCAGCGCTTGAGGCCGCGCGCCGCGAGTTCTCCGCTGGTGCGCGCGATCCGCGCGCGCTGGTGCGTGCCGCATGCGCGGTGCTGAGCGCGACGCCCGAGCTCCGGATCGAATACATCGAGGCGGTCGATTCGGACTCTCTCGCGTCGACCGCGCGGATCGAGCGGCCTGTGGTGGTGGCAATCGCGGCGCACGTGGGCAAGACGCGGCTTATCGACAACGCGGTCTTCGCGCCTTCACCGGTATAGGTCGCTGAGCACACAGAACTTCCTCCACCAGATGACGCGCACCTGATAGTCGGCGAGGCGCCAATCCGCGCTTAGAAGCGGGAGCGCCCGATAGTCGATTGAGCCGCCAGCAACCGGTCGAAGGGATCCCTGTGATGATCGGGCAGAGAATAGGTCTTCAGCGCATGACTTAGACTAATCGGCAGGGGCTGGAGTTTGTTGGCGCTCACCTGTTCCGCCACAAAAGCTTCGGGATCGGAGGTCGGGGCGGGGACAGGCTATCGCCCACTCCCGCCCCGTTGGATCAATGGTTACAGCGGTGCTCGGCTTAGTAGTAATCGACCGGGTCGATCTGCCGCTTTGCGCCATACCAGAACAACATATTCTCGGTCAGCCCCTGCAAGGTGAACTTTCCGGGCGGCATCAGCAGCCGCTTGAACATCGATTTCAGCGAGTAGAACTCCTTGGTGCAGCGCCACACGCCTTCCTCGACCTGCTGCGGCGAAAGCTTGTTGGGCACGAACATGCAGCGGAAGTTATTGGTGTACATGTCGGCGTCCGGAATGATAACGCGGCCTTCCTGCTCGAGCTTGGTGCGCATCGGCGTGCCTTTGCGCGGCGTGACCGTGTTAAAGAATGCCTCAGGCGCCTTGACTTCATGGAGGAAGGCGAGGGTGTCGTCGAAGATCTGCGGATGGTCCTCCTCGAGCCCGAAGAGGAAGTTGAGCGAATAGTAAATTCCGTAGTGCTCGAGCCGTTTCAGCAGCTTCTTGTAGTCTTTGGTGTGGTTCTGAATCTTGCTCATCGACAGCAGGCTGTCCTGGCTTATCGATTCCACTCCGATATTGACGTGGAACACTCCGGCCTGGGCGGCAAGGTCGAGCAGATCTTCGTCATGGTTCGAATTGATGGTCCACAGGCACGAGAACTTGATGTTCAGCGGAATCAAGGCGCGGAACAGTTCGCGCGCGAACTTGTGCTTGCCGGTTATCTGGTCATCGATGAACTGAAAACGGTGAAAACCGGTGACCGCGATCACCTGCTTGATTTCTTCTACGATGTCCTCGATCGGGCGCGTGCGATAACTGCCCTCGTAGAAGACCGGAATTTCGCAGAACGAGCAGCGATACGGACAGCCGCGACTCGCCTGCACCGGCACCGCCTTGAACAAGTAGCGATTAAGTTTGAGCAGTTCGTGACGCGGGCGCGGCAGATTTTTCAGGTCGTGCAGTTTGTCGGCCTTGTAAATGCGCTTGAGCTTGCCGTCCTGCCAGTCGCGCAAGAGCGGTTCCCATACCAGGTCGGCCTCCCCCTGGACCACCGCGTCGGCATGCTTGAGCGCCTCCTCGGTCTGGAGCGTGGCATGAAACCCGCCCATCACGACCGGGATGCCGCGTTTGCGAAACTCATCTCCGAGTTGATAGGCGCGCAGCGAGGCGCCGATGGTAGTGGTCATGCCGACCAGGTCCCAGCCGCCATCGAAGTCGAGGTCTTCCAGCCGCTCATCGCACAACGTCACGTCGAAGTCGTCCGGCGTCAGCCCAGCCAGCAGTGGGATCATCAAACCCATGATGAGCCGCCAGCGGGTTTTATGCGGCGTACCGTCCAGATGGATGGTCGTCGGTTGTACCAGCAGGATCCGAGGTTTTTTCACACCGCCTCCTGGCGCCGCCGCGCTTGGGCGGGCCGCCGTTCGAGCTCGCTCTGCCCGTGCCGATGCGTGGTTGTCCACCACATCACGAGGGCAAAGATGTAAGTCCCAAATGCTGTTCCCCAGGCGAAATAGTTAATCCTGTCGAAGAGCGCCAACGCGACTAGCAGGTAGGCAAAGTCGCGCCCGCTCACCCGTTCGACTTGCGCGATGAACTGCTCAGCCCGTTCGCCGTTGATCCGGGTCGCGCGCCAGGTCGTGAATGCGCATAACCCGAAGCCGACCAGCAGTATCGCGAGCAGGTAGGCATAGGCTCGGCTGCCGCTCGCTCGATAGCAGCCGGTCATGATGCCCGCGAAGATCGCGACATGAACCAGGTTGTCGGTCATAACGTCAAGCCGCGCACCCCAGGGCGATTCGGTCATCTTGAGCCGCGCCAACTCGCCGTCGACGCCGTCGAGAGTCACCGAAACCAGGAACATCAGCGCGGCAATCAGGCGCGGCCAATGAGCCGGAAAGCTGAACATCCAGGCGCTCAGCAATCCTAGCGCCGTGTTGCCGAGCGTCACCTGGTTGGGCGTTATCGCGGTGCGCGCCAGGCGCAGGCTGATTCGCCACGAGAGCCGCCGATCGACCCATCGCGCCATCAACGCGTCCTTATCTGCGCTCTCGCGCCGCACCTCGCGCGCCAGGCGTACTTCAGCTTCCCGCACGTCCATCGCCTGCCCGTCGAGCGCGTAGGGCAACTGCCCACTCGGACGGAGATGCGAAGGCAAGGCGTCACAGCTCTTTAGCAGGAGTTCCAACGGCCCGGCCGCAAGACTGCCGCCGCGCTCGGCGTCGGTGCTCTCGAGCCTCACGACCTCCCCGGGGCGGACCGCGTGGAAGGCGAGCAGCTCGCGCAACTGCGAAGCTGCGAGCACCAGGTTTCCGTTCAAGGCTATACAGGGGGCGTCAGCCGGCATTTGCTCGAGGACCTGAATGAATGAGCCGACGAAATTGACTTCCGGATTTTCGCGGAACGAGCCCAATGAGTCGCGCAAACCGCGATCATCGTGGTCTCCGCTCTTGATAAAGAACCGCTTCACTCCGGCGCGTTGACAAATAAGCATCAGGCGTTCCAGCAAGGGCCGCCCGAAGATTATATTGTCGGCGCGCGCGGGCGCGTTGATTAGAGCTGTGTCAATCAAAGAAGCCTTATTGATCAAAGGCTTTTAGACTAATCGGAGCGCCGAGTCAATGCGCTGACCGTGCGGTCTGTCGATCCATCCGTGACCGACCCGCCCACCGCCTCTCCATAACTGTTAACTTCCACGTAACTTCCACAGACCACATCTTTACGGTCTCATTTGTGGAGGCTCATTGCGAGGGCTGCTAAGCTTGGGCGGTGGCCAGTCCGACCCGGGCGATCTTATTCGACTTCGGCGGCACACTCGACCATCCACATCATTGGTTGGACCGTTTCGTGCGCCATTACCATGCAGCCGGCATGCGGCTTAGCCGCGCCGAGATGGATGTAGCGTATTCGCATGCCACGCGCACGGCCTACCAGGCCGGCGACGAGATCCATCGCCACAGCTTGCGCGATTTGGTCCGGCTGCTCGTGGCCCATCAGTTCGATCATCTCCATCGCCACGGACCGGACAGCGTGCGCGAACATCTCTCGAACCTCGGCGAAGAGCGCCATCACCTGGCGGAAAAGATTGCGGCCGGCTTCGCCGATGAGTCGGCTGAGGGACTCGCGCGTAGCCGCGAGCTGCTCAAGGAGCTGTCGCACGACTTCAAGCTCGGCATAGTTTCCAATTTCTATGGGAATCTGCAGGTCGTCCTGTTCGAGGCCGGCATCCGCGAGCTTATCCAGGTCGCGATCGACTCCAAGCACATGCGTGTTTTCAAGCCCGACGAGCGGATCTTCGCGGCGGCGCTAAAGGTGCTCGATTTACCACACAACCAGGTGGCGATGGTGGGGGATTCGCTGCACAAGGACTGCGCACCTGCACGCAAGCTGGGCATGCGCTCCATTTGGCTCCGCGGCAACCATGCTGGACCCGGCGAGCATCCGCCGGCGCCGGAGGCGGCCGGGCTGGTCGACCATACGATCGATACGCTCGATGAGTTGAAGAAAATCCAATGGTAGAAGGTCTTCGCGGCGCGATTATTGCGGCCGGCCGGGGCGAGCGTCTGCGCGGCGCGGTTGACGATCTGCCCAAGCCGTTGGTCGAGCTTGGCGGCGAGACGATGCTCGTGAGGCAGGCGCGAACGTTGCACCATGCGGGTGCGAGGACCGTCGTCGCGCTGGTCAACTCCGAGACGGCAGCCCTTATCACGGCTCGCGCCGTCCGCCTTCCGCGATGGATGGAACTTCAGGTGCGAGATACCCCGAGTTCGATGGAATCGCTATTCACTTTGGGCGAGTATTTGCGCGGCGCCCGATATTTCCTGCTCGCCACGGTTGATGCGGTGGTTGATGCGGCCGAAGTGGTTCGCTTCGCCGTGCGCGCGCTGGAACTTACCGGCCGCGGGGCGGCGCGCTTCGACGGCGCGCTCGCGGTGGTCCGATGGCGCGGCGACAAACGGCCGCTGTTCGCCCAAGTCGTACCAGACGGGCGGGACCGCGCGATCACGGAGCTTGGTGAGCGGCAGAGCACGATGGTCACCGCTGGGTTCTATTACCTGCCCGCGGCGATTTTCGATTTTGCGCAGCGCGCGCGCGCCGCGCAGCTCGACGCGATGCGCAAGTTGCTCGCGATGGCGCTCGCAAGCGGGATGCGCCTTGCCGCGATCGAGCTTGAGACGACGATCGACGTGGACGAGTCGGCAGACCTGATCGCCGCGCGTGCGATGGTCTCGGGCGTCGTGCCGAGCGACCGCCGAAGCGGAAGCGGTGGCTAGCCATGCGCGCGCTGGGGATCTATCGCGAAGCCGAGTTCTCGCCGGGCAAGGTCGAGCACGACGCGGCCATTCTCGACGCGGTGCTGGCCGAGCTCAAGCGCCATGGAGTCGAAATCTCCGTCATGAGCGCAGCGCGATTCGTCGATGACGCTCAAGCCGGCGCCGACCTGGTGCTCGCGATGTGCCAGGGCGAGCGCGCGCTCGGCCGCCTGGTGGCGCTCGAGCAACAGGGCGCGATCGCGGTCAATTCAGCGCTCGCGATTCGCAACTGCTACCGCGATCTGCTGTGCGCCGGACTGGTCCATGCCGGGGTGCCCGTACCGACCGGCGCGCTGGTCAGGACCGGCTCGCGACCGCCTGACCTGACGCCGCTCGGGGTGCTCGACCTCGACGCGCCGATGTTCGTCAAGCGCGGCGATCTGCATGCGCTTGCGCCCGACGACGTGCAGCGGGTAGAAAGCCGTGGCGCACTGCGCTCGGCGCTGAGCGGGATGGCCGAGCGCGGAGTGTCGATCGCTTACGTGCAGCAGGCGGTCGAGGGCAGGGTGGTAAAGTTTTACGGCGTCAGCGGCGGCGAGTATTTCGCCGCGCTGGACGAGGACGGTGGCGCCGAATCGATACCCGACCAGCTGCGGCTCGAGCTCGCGCGGAGCGCCGCGGCTGCCGCCACCACTTTGGGCCTTGAGACGTGGGGCGGCGATGCGGTGATCGACGGCGAGCGTTTTATGATGATCGACTTCAATGACTGGCCCAGTTTCAGCCGGGTACGCGAGGCCGCGGCCCGCGCGATTGCGCGGCGCTGCCTGATGCTCGCGCGCCGTCCGCGGCAAGGCCTCTAAACATTGGTTTCTCGGGAGGCCGCAGCAAGGCTTGCAGCATGACCAAACCACCAACGCCGACGCCCGGCACAGTGCGGCGAACCGAAGGTCGCAAGTGGCGAGCGCCAGGCCGCAAATGGATCGACGATCGCGAGTGATTCGCGGCCCGCGGGTGGCTCCGGTCTCCAGCCAAAAATCGTTACCGCCGTTCCCGGTCCAAAGTCGCGCGTGCTGTTCGCCGACGAGCAAAGCCATATAGCGCCGGGCCGCCAGCGTATCTCGCTGCTCGCCGGCCTCGCGTTCGACCATGGCGAAGGCGCGACGCTCACTGACGTCGACGGCAACGTGTTCGTCGATTTTTTCGCCGGAGTCGCGGTCGCGAGCCTCGGCCACGGCCATCCGGTGCTTGCGCAGGCGCTCGCACGCCAGGCTTCGCGGCTGATCGTCGGCACCTTCGCCACGCCTGAGCGCGCCGAAGCCTTCACGATGCTCTGTGAGGCCGCACCCGCCGGCCTCAACCGCGCTCATCTGTATAGCGGCGGCGCCGAAGCGGTGGAGGCGGCGCTCAGGCTCGCGCGCTCGAAAACCAAGCGCCACGAGGTGCTGAGTTTCTGGGGCGGCTTTCACGGCAAGACCGGCGGGGTGATCGGGCTTATCGGCGACGAATCCAAGCAGGGATATGGTCCGCTGCCGGGTGGGCAGTACGTGGTGCCATACGCCGACTGCTATAGATGCCCGTTCAAGCTGGAATATCCCGAGTGTGGAATGTACTGCGTCGATTTTGCGCGCCAGCAGCTCAAACACAGCTCGGCCGGCGCGTTGGCGGCTGTGATTGTCGAGCCGATGCAAGGGACGGCGGGCAATGTGATTCCGCCCGACGACTACCTGTCCGCGGTGAAGGAACTCGCGCATGAACACGGCGCAATGCTGATCGCGGACGAGATGATCACCGGCTTCGGCCGCACCGGACGGATGTGGGGAATCGAGCACAGCGGCGTCGCGCCCGACATCATGACCGTCGGTAAGGGAATGGGTTCCGGGTTCCCGGTCTCCGGCGTACTGCTTAGTGATGAATTGGGTCGGAGCGAGCCATTCGGCAAGCCGAGCGCGTCGTCTTCGAGCTACGGCGGCAATCCACTCGCTGCGGTCGCGGTGGCGGAGACGCTGCGCGCTATCGAGCGCGAAGGGCTAGTCGAAAATTCGGCCGTCGTCGGCGAGTTCATGCTGGAGCGCCTGATGCGGATGAAGGAGAAGTACGAATTCGTTGGCGACGTGCGCGGCAAGGGCCTGCTCATCGGGCTGGACCTGGTGCGCGATCGCAAGACCAAAGTGATGCTCGGCCGCTCGATAACCGAGACGATCTTCAAGGAGGCGCTCGCGCGCGGTCTTCTGGTGATGGGCTATTTCCCTCGCATGCGGATCAATCCGCCGCTGGTCATCACGCGCGAGCAGGCCGAGGCAGGTTTGGAAATTCTCGACGAGGTTTTCGCGCACGTTCGCGACCACCTGGACTGGCGCAATGCCCCATGAACGCAAAGTGATGAGCGCAAAGTGAGTGCGTGCGTCCCGGCGGCGGGCCGCGCCATGAAAAGAATCGACAATGGCTGAGGATGCTGGAAATCGCGGGCTGTTCTGCGACCTGGCGGGAACGCTGGTGAAGATGGACGATACCCGCCAGCTTCCACTGAGCACCGACGGGAAAATCGTGGTCGAGTTGCTGCCCGGCGTGGCCGAAAAGCTGGGTCCAATACGTGATCACCTGATCTTTGTCGTCACCAATCAGGCGGGGATCGCGCGCGGGCGGCTCGGCCTCGCACAAGTCGAGGCCGCGCTCGGCGAACTCGATAGCCAACTCGGTGACATCCTGACCGGATGGCAGATCTGTCCGCACGACGATGCCGACCGATGCGCCTGCCGCAAGCCCTTGGGCGGGATGTTAAGCGAATTGGGCGCGACCTATGGCGTGGACATGGCGGGCTCGACCATGGTCGGCGATCAGGAGATTGATCGCGCTGCGGCGCGAGCAGCCGGCGTGGGGCATTTCATCTGGGCGCAGGACTTCTTCGGCTGGAAATAGCCGGCGCTGCCGCGGCGCGGAGCTTTCGGGACCTGTATAGACGCTCAAACCCTTTCAGGGTGCTTTTGTCAGGGTGCTTTTGGGACTGAACTTGACCGGCCCTATGAAAGCCGACACATTGATGTTCACTCGGTCGGCGCAGACGCAACCGCTGCGCCGCAACGAATCGATGCATTCGAACTCGCAGACAGATAGCCGCCGCTGGATACGCAGGATAGCCGGTATAAGCGCGGTCATACTGCTGTTGGCGCAGACGGTCGGCGTCGCGCATTTCCATCCGCTCCCTTCCCGACACAACTACCTGGCGACTGCCGCGGTCAGCGTTGACGACGGCCTATGCGCGCTCTGTCTGGTCCGGTTCCATAGCCCAGCCGCATTGGTCGTGGTGCCTCATACAACGGCGCTAGCGCTGGCCGAGTCGCACGTTCCTTGCGGCACGAACACTGCGCCGCTTCCTTCTTATCGTCCCCATCGCTTTGGCAGAGCTCCGCCCGCGTCGGTCTGAACTCCCCCCGTTTCGAAAAGCTGAACAGTACATGCGCATGGCTTTTGCCGTGCGCGGCGCCGCACTCGCAACATCACGGCGGCGCAAAACGCTTTGCAGTGGAGGAGTAGGCGATGCGATCGTTCGCTATAGTTATGCTTGGGCTGGCGATTCTACTGACGCAGCCACTTGTGTCCTTTGCCGACGGCGCACCGGAGTCGACGTCGGCCCGGAAAGCCATCACAGGAAAAGTCACCGATGCTATCGGCAGGCCCTTGGCGGGCGCCAGGCTTGAGCTTCAGAACAACGCGGGCAGGACTGTCGCGAGAGCGAACAGCGACACCGAGGGCCGCTTCACCTTCGCCGGCATCGCTCCCGGGGTCTACGCGATTGTCGCGTCTAAGGCGAGCTTCAAGCCGGCGACCGCCATCGTCAGCGTGACGAAGCAGGGCGCAAAGCCTCTGACGCTCGCGCTTCAGTCCGAATCCGCGCTCAACCTGGCGGTAGTTGCACAGCGACTCAACAAGGCGCGCAACAGTCTGTCGCCGGAAACGGGAGGCAGCGTTTATCGCTTCAGTGAGCAGGCGATCCAGGATTTGCCCCAGGGCGCCAATACTGCTCTGAACGACGTGCTGCTTCAGGCGCCGGGTGTGGTACAGGATTCGTTCGGCCAGCTTCATGTCCGCGGCGATCATGCAAACCTGCAATACCGGATAAACGGTGTCCAGCTCCCGGAAGGCATCACCGGCTTCGGCCAAGTGATAAGCCCCCGCTTTGCGAAAAGCATAAGCCTGTTAACCGGCGCCTTGCCGGCCGAGTTTGGATTGCGCACAGCCGGGGTCATCGACATCAAGACCAAGGACGGATTGCTGGATAATGGCGGCGATGTCGAATTCTACGGCGGCCAGCGCTCAACGATTCAGCCGAGCTTCGAGTACGGCGGTTCGATCGGTAAGTTCAGCTATTTCGTAACCGGCCAGTATCTCAGCACCACCCGCGGTGTCGAGCCGCCCACGCCGGGCCCTTCTCCAATTCACGATCAGTCTTACCAGGGCCAGGCGTTCGGTTATTTTTCGTATTTTCTGAGCCCCACCACACGGCTCAGCCTGATCACGGGTTCGGACGTGAATCACTTTCAGATCGGGGCAAATCCGGACCAGCCGCAGGTCTTCGCCCTTTCCGGAGTTCCCGTGTATCCATCGGCGGGCATCGACGAAAACCAGTTCGAACAGAACTATTTCGGGGTATTAGCTCTTCAGGGGACTATCGGCTCGAATTTCGACTATCAGATCGCGCCCTTCAGCCGCTATTCAACGGTTTCGTTCTATCCGGATTTTGACGGCGATCTGATTTTCAATGGCGCCGCTTCCAGAGTCTTCCGCAGCGATTGGGGAAACGGCATTCAGGCCGATGCGACCTACAGGGCGTTCGCGTCACATACGTTTCGTCTCGGCGGGTATCTCGACGCCGAGCGCGCGGAGATAGACAATCACGAGGCGACTTTTCCGATCGATCCGGCTACCGGCAATCCGCTGACCGTTCCGATCTCGATCACCGACAACAAGGCGCTCCAGACCTGGATCTACAGCGTCTACGCGCAGGACGAATGGAAGCCGGTCGAAAAGCTCACGATCAACTATGGCGTGCGCTTCGATCTCTACGACGGTCTGACGCGTGCAGACCAGGCGAGTCCGCGCGTGGGCGCGGTCTACAATCTCTTCAGAGGCACCACGCTCCACGCGGCGTATGCCCGTTATTTCACGCCGCCGCCGACCGAACTCGTCAGCGTTGAAGCGATCTCGAAATTCGCGACCACTACCGGCGCGCCCGCCTCGCTGGGCAACGGCAATCCAACGGTGGAGCGCGACCACTATTTCGATGCCGGGGTAACGCAGCAGATAATTCCGGGGCTCAACGTAGGAATCGATTCGTACTACAAGAAGGCGCGCGACCTGATAGACGAAGGACAGTTCGGACCGGCGCTAATTTTCGAGACTTTCAATTACGCGAAAGGCCGCGTCTACGGCGTCGAACAGACCAGTTCGTACACTCACGAAAATCTATATCTGTACGAGAACTTCGACTACAGCGTCGCACAGGGCACCCAGGTCGAGTCCGGGCAATTCAATTTCGCTCCCGATGAACTCAAGTTTATCAGCAATCACTACATCTTTCTGGATCATGATCAGACTTTCTCTGCCTCGGCGGGCGCGGTGTACAACTGGCGAGGATTCACGTTCAGTATCGATGGGATCTACGGCAGTGGGCTCAGAGCCGGCTTTGCCAACACCGGAAATCTGCCGTACTACATCCAGATCGACGCCGGCATCAGGAAGCGCTTCGTCCTGCCCAAGGCGGGACCGATAGAAGTGCGCGCTGCAGTAGTCAATCTCAACGATCGTACCTACCAGATTCGCAACGGCACCGGGATCGGTGTCTTCGCCCCGCAATTCGGTCCGCGGCGCGCGTTCTTCGGCGGAATAAAATGGGATCTCCCCTCGTTTAGCCGGGTTAGCGTGCAGTGAAGGACAAATAGCCAAAACGCAGCTTGAACCAGGACGACAAGCGAGGAATTAGCGATGAATGAAATCAGGACTGCTTTGGCTGAGCTGCAATATGGCGGCCTAATAGTATATCCGCTCTTGCTTCTAGGAATTGTTGCCGTGCTCATCATTCTCGACCGCTCGGTGGCTTACTACCGATCGCTACGATTGCCGCGTGCGCTGGCGGAACTTGTAGAGACCTACGGCTTTTCCTGGGATGAGCTGGACCGGCAACTGAACGGGTTGGCGCCGGTGAATGTCTACCGTCGGTTTTTCGAAGTGATTAGCGATAATCGCAACAAGCCCGCGTGGTGGGTCGAATCGCGCGCTGGCGACGAAGCGGGTGATATCGAGAAGAGCCTCGGGCGCGGGCTGTGGATCCTCGAGACGGTGGTTACGGCAGCGCCATTGCTGGGTCTGCTTGGAACCATCACCGGCATGATGGCGGCCTTCAAGGTAATTGGCGGCTCGGGACTGGTCGCGCCGACGCAAGTCACTTCGGGCGTGGCGCAGGCGCTGATCTCGACCGCCTTGGGCCTGCTGATCGCGCTCTTCGCGCTGTTTGGGTTCAACTTCTTTGCCCGAATGCAGTCCCAAGCGCTCGATCATCTTGAGCGCCTGGGGTCGAGGCTGATTGACCACATCCGCCTGGACGACGAAACCGGCGAAAAGGAAGCTGCCGCCAACGTTACCCCACTCGCTCCACGCGAGGGGAGGGTCAAGCGATGAAACTGCGCAAGGGACGAGGTTATCGGCGCGGTCGAATCGAGATCATACCGATGATCGACGTGATGTTCTTCCTGCTGGTGACCTTCATGTTGGCCTCGCTCTCGATGCAGAGCCTCAATTCGATCACGGTCAATCTTCCCCAGGGAGACGCGCCCAACCTGCAGCACAAGGAGCCAGTCGCCCTGACTATTACGAAAGATAGCAAGATATTTCTGGACAAGACGCCGACCACCCTGGCGACGATGGCTTTTACGCTAAAGACCATGCTGCAAGGAGGATCAGACCAGGGAGTGGTGGTTAACGCCGACGGCGCCGCGCCGGAAGGTACCGTGGTGGAAGCGATGCTGCAGGCGCGTCGCGCCGGGGTCGAGCACTTTCTGATCGCAGTCAAGCGCGAATGAACGGTGCGTTCCAGACAGCTTCGCCGTTTCTGGACGAACCCTGGCGGCGCCTCGCCTGGATCGCGCCGCTCTCGATTGCCATTTGGGCCGCGCTACTCATTGGTTTCGCGCTTCTGCTCAGGCAAACGGCGGCGCCACTACCTGAACTTAAGCCCATCGAGGCGAGGATCGTCGAGCTGCCGCCGGCGGTTGGCGGACTGCAGGGCGGCCCCGCGGCGCCTCCGCATCCCGTCGCCCCGGCGCCACCCAAGCCAAAGCCCCACATTGAGGTCCGACGCAGAGTGGTTCCGCCGGCGCATCCGCATAAGGAGCGAATAGTACCGGAAGCGCCGCCGTCGCTCTCGGGTGCGCGAAAGGCCCCGCCCGAATCGAGCACTGCCGCAACCACGCCCCCAACGGGCGCGAGCGCGGAGAGCGGTAGCGCTCCGGAAGGAAAGGGTAATGGCGGTGGATCGGGGCTTGGCAGCGACAGTCTCGGCGCGCGCGCGATCTATTCGCCGGTGCCGAAAATTCCGGACGACTTGCGCGAGGTGGCCTTCGAGGCGGTGGCGGTCGCACATTTCGCGGTCTCTTACGACGGCAACGTGAAAGTGACGCTGGCGAAGCCAACCGCGGATCCACGGATCAATCAGATTCTGCTCAATACGCTGCAGCAGTGGCGCTTCTTTCCTGCGATGAAGGGTGGGGTGGCGATCGATTCGGCCTTCGACTTGCGCATTCCGATAACCGTGCAGTGATCGGACCGGTACCACACGAAGCTATTTTTGACCAGAACGCGGCTCCCCTAGGCTCGAACCATAGATTTGCTAAAGGGCGGCTTGTCTGGTTTAAAGCTGGGTGGGGGATATATCTTACCCGGTATCCTATAGTCCCCCGCGGAAAGGAAATGTAGCATGGCGCACACGATCCGAGAGAAGACCAAACTTTTGAACAGAGTGCGGCGCATCCGGGGTCAGATAGAAGCGCTCGAACGAGCGCTCGAACAAGAGAAGGGCTGCGCGGATGTGCTGCATCTGGTGGTCGCCGCGCGCGGTGCGATGAATAGTTTAGTGGCTGAGGTCATTGAGGACCACATTCGGATGCACGTCGTCGATCCTGCGCGCGAACGCAATTCCGCCAAGGCTAAAGGCGCCGAAGAGCTGATCGATGTCGTCAAGGCGTATCTGAAATAGCCGGTAGATTTCGCGTGATGGGACAGTCTGCACGAATCGATAGTCCGACTTTGGTTGAGCAGGCGGAGTTTACGACAACTCCATCGGCTGCCGAGAAGCACGACGAGGGGGAATCACTCGATTGGCTTGCGGCGGTCCGGATTGTGCTGGTTGGACTTGGCGCGGCCGCGGTGTGGTTGCACCTGTGGGAACCGTTCGCGCGTGTCAGCGTGATTGGCGTGGTTAGCGTCCTCATTGGCGGTTGGCCGGTCTTCAAGGAAGCGGCCATGAATGTCGCCGCGCAACGGATGACCATGGAATTGTCCATGAGTATCGCAATCGTCGCCGCAGCTGCGATCTCCGAGTTCTTTACAGCCCTGGTCATTACTCTGTTCGTCCTTGTCGCAGAGGTGCTCGAGGACATGACCGTCTCACGCGGCCGTCTGGCTATACGTGATCTGTTGGCCTTTTTGCCTCGATCGGTCACTATTCGTCGTGCAGACGGTGTACGCGAGGTTTCCGCTGATGAGCTTCGGCTCGGCGACTCCGTGCTGGTCAACCCTGGTGCCGCCGTGCCAGTGGACGGGGTGGTAATCAACGGCCACTCATTCGTCGACCAGGGACGGATCACGGGCGAGTCGATGCCGGTGGAAAAACTGGCCGGAGCGGCCGTGTATGCGGGAACGATCAATCAGTCGGGAGCGCTCGAGATCCGTGCTGAGCGAGTTGGCCGCGATACCAGCTATGGCAAGATCATCGAGGCGGTTGAAAATGCTGAGCGTTCTCGCGCACCGGTGCAGCACTTGGCCGATCGCTTGGCGGGGTGTCTGGTCTATTTCGCCCTGGTCGCTGCGGCACTCACGTTTGTCGTGACGCACGACGTCCGCTCGACGATCTCGGTGGTAATCGTGGCGGGTGCATGCGGAATAGCCGCGGGCACTCCGCTCGCGATTCTCGGTGGCATCGGGCGTTGCGCACGCCTCGGGGCGATCGTGAAGGGCGGCCTTTATTTGGAAACGCTAGGTAAAGTGAACGCGGTGGTCCTGGACAAGACCGGTACCCTCACCTTTGGGCGGCCCGAGGTGCAGACCCTGGTTCCTCAAGCGGGCATCTCAGAGGCCGAGCTGAACGAGGTCGCAGCCTCGGCCGAATTGCGTTCCGAGCATCCCCTAGGCAGGGCAATCGTTGCGCGCGCCGTCGCGCGCCAGCATTGCATCCAGGAACCCGACCGCTTTGCTTATGCACCCGGCCTCGGCATCACGGCGGCGGTCCAGGGTTCGACTGTTCTGGTCGGCAATCGTGCCCTGCTCACGGAAAGTGGGGTAGAGGTGACCAACGATCTCGGCTCCGAAATCGACAATGCCGCAAAAGTTTTTGTTGCGCGCGACGGTCGATTCCTTGGAACGATCGTCGTCGCGGACGTGGTTCGTCCCGAGGCACGGCACGCGATTGCGGCGCTTGACCGGATGGGCATCCGGACAATCTTGCTCACGGGCGACACCAAGCCGGTCGCCGCTGCGGTCGCGCGGGAACTCAGGATAAGTGAAGTCGAGTCAGACCTGCTCCCGGAAGCCAAGCTCGCGCGCATCAAGAGTCTCATCAAGCGTGGGTATGTCGTCGCGATGGTCGGTGACGGAATCAACGACGCGCCGGCCCTGACTGAAGCCAACGTCGGTGTCGCGATGGGCTCCGGAACTGACGTTGCACGCGAAAGTGCGGACGTGGTTCTGCTGGACAACGACCTGATGAGGTTCACTGAGACCTTGGCTATCGCGCGCTGGACGCGCCGGATCATCTGGCAGAACTTCGTCGGCACGATTGCGGTCGATCTGGTAGGGATTGGTCTCGCCGCCGTCGGGCTTCTAAGTCCGACGCTGGCAGCTTTCATTCATGTCTCTTCCGAGATGACCTTTGTTCTCAACTCGGCCCGCCTGCTTCCGTCAGCAGAAAGAGCACGCAAGCTCCAGGCAAGCGAGGGCTAGCAGTTCGCGCAATGCTTCACAGCCCGGGATTCCTGTCGCTAATTCTAGCTTCGGCTACGCTGATCTCGACCGGGTTGGGTGGGATAGCAGCCTTTCGGTTTCGCGATCGCCTTCATCTCTTGCTCGGCTTCAGTTCGGGGGCGGTGATAGCAGTCGCCCTGTTCGACATACTGCCTGAAGTGTTTGCGCTACACGCTGGGTCTTCGTACATGCCGGTCGTCGCAGTGGGATTTCTGACCTTCTTCGGGCTCGAACGTTACACGGCGATGCATCGAGTTCGCGAACACGTTCACATGATCGCGACTCATGAACAAGAACTCGGCGCGTTGTCCGCCGGCGGCCTGGCTTTGCACAGTTTCCTCGACGGTGTCGCTATCGGAGTAGGCTTTCAAACAAGTACACAGATAGGGCTTTTGATCGCGCTCGGAATAGTGACCCATGATCTGAGCGATGGCCTCAACACAGTGACCGTGGTTCTAGCCCACGGAAATCCGCCGCGGCGTGCGGTGTTCTGGCTGGCGATCGACATGATTGCCCCGGTCGTTGGTGCGGCCACCACCCTGCTGATCAATCTGAACGGACTCCTGCCATGGCTGCTGGCCTTTTTTGCAGGTTCATTTCTTTATATTGGAGCTTCGGATCTGTTGCCGGAGGCGAAAGAGCACGATTCGCCGCTGGTTGCGGTGGCCACTACTATGGGTATGTTTGCGATCTTTCTCACCACCCACTTGCTGCGAGGCTGATCAGGAGCGGGGCCGAATTCCGATGACATGCGAATTCCGATGAGCCGTTCAGCGAACGGATTCGGCGGCTGGCATTCGTGGCCGCTTTTTGACAGAAATCGGCCTGAGCCGCGGCCCTCTGCGGCCGCGCTCATATGATAAGGCAGGGGTGACACGATGAAAATTGGACTGCTGATGCCGTTTAACGAGGACACCGCCAATCCGGCGAACTTTGGCCGCGCTGCCGAACAGTTGGGTTTCGAATCGATGTGGGTGCCCGAGCATCCGATTCTTCCCGCCAATCCCAAGACGCCATTTCCGCAAGGTGGCCCGATTCCTCCGATCTACTCGCATATGGGCGACCAGATGGTCGCGCTCAGCATGGCCGCCGCCGTGACCAAAAACCTGAAGCTCGCGACCGGCATCTGTCTGGTGCCCGAGCACAACCCGATGATCCTTGCCAAACAGATCGGCAGCCTCGACAACTTCTCGAGTGGCCGCTTTCTCTTCGGCATCGGCGCCGGCTGGCTGCGCGAGGAGACCGAGCTCCTTGGCGGCGACTTTCCGCGCCGTTGGACGCAAACCGCCGAATACGTCGCTGCGATGCGCGCGTTGTGGACCAACGGCGAAGCCTCGTTCGAAGGCAAGTACGTCAAGTTTCCGGCGATCCGATCCTATCCGAGGCCAGCGCAGCCGGCCGGGCCACCGGTGCTGCTCGGCAGCCGTGACAAGAACGCGCTCAAGCGCGTTGCCAAATGGGGCGACGGATGGTGTCCAATTCGGATCAGCGTCGACGAGATGAAAAAGGCGACCGCAGAGTTGCGCGAAGAATGCCAAAAGACTGGCCGCGATTACGCCAGGCTCGACCTGACTGTGATGGGCGCGGTTGGCGATGAGCGCACCAAGGCCCAGGACGAACTCGGCAGGTACGCGGCACTCGGCGTCGGCCGCTTCGTGGTTGCGCTAGTCGCCGGCGCGCTTAGCCCGGACAGGTGCGCGCCCGAACTCGAGCGGCTCGCCAAGGTCTACGTCTGACGTTATCTGCGTTATCTGACGGATCGGTCTGAGGGATTGCCGGGCTGACGATGATGCTGCGCGGAGCGATTTCGGGCTTCGGCGAGGTCGCCGCGCAGGCCCATCTTGCCGGATGGCGGACGCGGCCCGAAATCAATATCGTCGCCATTCACGACCCAGTCTCCGAGCGGCGCCATCATGCGATGCGCCTCATCCCGAACCTCCGCGTTTACGACGACCTCGAGCTGATGCTCGACGGCGAACGCCTGGACTTCGTCGATATCGCAAGTCCGCCCGCCTATCATGCGGCGACGGCGCTGACCGCGCTTGCCGCTGGCGCTCACGTGCTGGTCGAGAAACCGCTCTGTCTCGCCGATAACGAATTCGAGTCTCTGCGCGCGAGCGCCGCAAGCCATCGGCGCGTGCTGATGTGCGTACATAACTGGAAATACGCCGCCACCTATCGGATCGCCCACGACCTGGTCAGCGCCGGGAGGCTGGGTGAGATTCGCTATGTCGCGCTCGACCGGCTGCGCACGGCCCCGGCGGGTCTCGGCCTCGGCGCAATCGGCCAATGGCGAATGCGTTCTGCGGGCGGCGGCGGAATCCTGGTGGATCACGGATGGCACGTTTTCTACCTGATGCGATGGCTGATGGGCGGTTCGGACCCAGCCGCAATCGCCGCGTTCCTGACCGTCAGTCAGTCAGGTTCCGTCGAGGATATGGCCGACCTGAGGGTGATATTTCCCGGTGACAGAGTCGCTTCGGCTCATCTGAGTTGGCGCTCGCCGGTGAGGCGCACGCGCGCGATGTTGTATGGCAGCGAAGCGGCGCTCGAAATCGAGGGCGACCGGGCGATCCTGACCGCGCGGTCTGGAAGGTCGGAAGATTTCTCTGCGGCGCCCGAAATTGACGACTCCTACCATTCGGCCTGGTTTGCCGGGATCGCGACTGACTTCGAGCGCGCCGTCCGGGAGGGGGTCGGCTCCTCTATAGCCGTTGAGAATTTCGCCGAGGCACGCGCAGCCCTCGCGCTGACCTTGGGCTCGCTGGAGTCGAGCCAACAAGGCTCCGTCCTGGTTAAGTTTGAGTGAATTGGCTGTTACTTGAGATCGCTAGCCCCTATTGACTTTAGGTAATCGGCCTATAGAGTGCTCATTGACCGGTAGGTTAGCGAGTGGCGCGGGCCATACACGAGGTCCGTCGAGGGCTCTTCCGTTCGACCGGCCGAGCAGTCGGCGCAGGTACTCGAGGGAGGCGGCCACGATGCATCAGCCGGAGTATATGGCGTCCGAGTCGCGTTCGATTTCGCCGGAAAAACCCCAGGATTCGCGAGATGAGATCCTCAAGGCGGCTATCCGTCTGTTCGCCCGGCGCGGCTTTCACGAGACCTCGATGTCCGAGGTGGCGCGCGAGGCGAAAGTCAGCAAGGCGCTGATTTTCTGGCATTTCAAGACCAAAGAGGAGCTGTTCCTCGCGGTCCTCAACCGTTTGCTGGAGCCGTATTTTATCGACTTTGCCGAGGAGGTCGGAGCGCTGGACGAGCGTGCCCAATTTCGCAAGTTGGTGCAATCTTACCTGCTGTTCGTCCAGGACAACGCTCCGTCCGTCCGCTTTTTCCTCGGCCAACTGCTGCATGGCGAGAAGGTCCCCGAGGAACTGGCCACGCAGGTGATGAAGCTGTACGACGGCTATCGTGAATTGATGATCGACATCGTCCGCCGAGCCCAGGAAAAGAAGCTTTGCTGCCGAGACATCGCGCCCGCTGCCGCCGCCGCCTTCATGGTGTCGGCGCTCAACGGCTCGCTTATTGGCTTCCTGTTCACCGGCGGCGGAACGTCCGAGGAACAGGGCCGGGCGGTGGCGATGCTCGAGGAATGGCTGTTCCGGGATTCCGAGCAACGCTCGACCGAGGGCGGTCAGGCCGTCGCTTAACCCTGGTTTTCAAGGAACAGGCTGAAGAGGAAATTGTGTAGATGCGAGTGCCGCTAAAACTGATGCTGGATCTTGGCCGCTACATGCGCCGGAGGCGGCGCGCGGGCGAGAAATACTTTCCGCTGGTATTGATGCTGGAGCCGCTGCACGCGTGTAACCTCGCCTGCATCGGGTGCGGCCGGATCGTAGAATACAAGGACACCATCCGCGACCAGATGCCGCTGGATGAGGCGCTCGGCGCAGCCGAGGAAGCCGACGCGCCGATTGTCTCAATCTGCGGCGGCGAGCCGCTGATGTACAAGCACATCGTGCCGCTGACCAAGGGGCTGCTCGAGCGCCAGCGCCACGTGCAGATTTGTACCAACGCGCTGCTGCTCGAACGTTTCATCCGCCAGGTCGAGCCCAGCCCATACCTGAGCTTCAACGTGCATCTCGACGGTATGCGGGAGACCCACGACCGCGTGGTCGACCGCGACGGCGTGTTCGACACCTGCGTACGCATGATCAAGCTGCTCAAGGAGAAGGGCTATCGCGTGCAGACCAACTCGACCATCTTTCGCGAAACTGGCGCCGAAGAGATCGAGGAGCTGGTCAAAATGCTCGAGGGGCTCGGCGTCGATGGAATGCTGCTCACGCCGGGCTACCACTACCAGGTGCTGACCAACGACGACATCTATCTTACGCGCGAAGAGATGCCGCAGAAGTTCAAACGCGTGCGCAAGCTCGCCGAAGACTACAAGATTATCAATACTCCTATCTATCTTGACTACCTGGTCGGCGAGCGCGACCTGCTGTGCAGCCCCTGGACCACAGTCACGCGCAATCCACAGGGCTGGAAGGGCCCCTGCTACCTGATCACCAACGGCCACTACAAGACTTTCAGCCAGATGCATGAAGCGACTGATTGGGAATACTACCGCACCAAGCAGGATATTCGATGCCGTGACTGCAAGCTGCACTCCGGCTTCGAGGGCACCGTGGCGTTGCAATTCGGCGAAAATCTCAAAGACTCGTGGCGGATGGTGCGCCACTATATGTCCTGACCGGGGCCGCTGCCCAACAACGTAGTTCGCGATGGCAGAAGCCAAATTCGATCGTTCCGATCATTCGCTTGACGCGCAGATACCGCTGGAAATCGAGAGTTATCTGCGCGAGCGCGCGGCGATGGTCGAGCGGGCACTAGCTGGCGCTGTTGCGGAGCCCGGCGGTCCAGCAAGCCGGCTCCTGGAGGCGATGCGCTACAGCCTGCTTGCGGGCGGCAAGCGGCTGCGCCCGGTGCTCGCGCTGGCCGCGTGCGAAGCGGTTGGCGGCAGGCTCGAAGCCGCGATGGCATTTGCATGTGCGATCGAAATGATTCATACCTACTCGCTTATCCATGATGATCTGCCTTGTATGGACGACGACGATCTGCGCCGCGGCCGTCCGACCAACCACAAGATCTACGGCGAGGCAATCGCGACGCTGGCCGGCGACGCGCTACTGACCGACGCGTTCGGGTTGCTCGTCACCGCGGCGTCCGCCGATGCGCCGCCCGCGGCGGTGCTCGCAACGGTCGCGGAACTGGCCCAGGCAGCGGGCTCTGCCGGGATGGTGGCGGGGCAGGCGATCGATCTGCTCGGTGAAGGCAGCACCATGACAATCGGGGAGCTGGAATATCTGCATCGCAGAAAGACCGGCGCACTGTTTATCGCCGCCGTGCGGGGCGGCGCGCGCCTGGGTGGCGCCAGCGAAGCTCAACTCGAAGCGCTGGAGGCTTACGCCCGCGCGCTCGGACTCGCCTTCCAGGTCATCGACGATATCCTCGACGTCGAAGCTTCGACCGAGCAGATGGGCAAGCGCACGGCCAAGGACGCCGCGAACGGCAAGAACACTTATCCGGGGCTGATCGGACTGGACAAGTCATGGCAGCTCGCGCGCGACCTGGAGCGCCGGGCGCAACATGCACTGGACGGCTTCGACTTTCGAGCCGAGCCGCTCAGGGCGCTGGCGAGTTTCGCTGTGGAGCGCAGATTGTGAAGCCAGCCGCGGGCGAAACTTTTACCGCGGCGGTCGCGCCGACGCCGCCGCAGGCGCGCCAGGCGGTGTTGTTCGCGCCAGGCGATCTACGGCTGTGCGATTTTACGCCGCCGCGCCCGGGTCGTGGCGAGCTTCTGCTGCGAGTCAAATGCGCGCTGAGCTGCGGTACCGATTTGAAGACCTATCGCCGTGGCCATCCGATCTGGCGTCTGCCCACACCGTTCGGGCACGAGTTCGCGGGCGTGGTGGTCGAGACGGGTGAAGGGGTGACCGGGTTCAAGGCCGGTGACGAGCTGATGGCGGCGCCGACCGCGCCCTGCGGGGATTGTTTTTATTGCCGCCGTGGACAGGAAAATCTCTGCCCGCAGGCGATGGATCGAATGGTGATGGGAGCGTATGCGGATTTTCTGCTGCTGCCGGCGCATGTGGTCGCGCGCAACGCCTATCGCAAGCCGCCCGCGCTTTCCTTCGAGGAGGCCGCGCTGCTCGAACCGCTTTCCTGCGTCGTCCATGCGCAGGCGCTCGCGCGTCCCGAGATGGGCGAGAGCGCGCTCATAGTGGGCGCGGGCGCCTTCGGCCTGCTCCATATGCTTGCGCTGCGCGCGGCCGGCGTGCGCGAGATCGCGGTCGCCGGCCGCGGCGCGAGTCGCCTGCAAGCGGCTGAACGGCTCGGTGCCGACCGCGTGATCAATACTGCCGCGGGCGATTCTGCGGCCGAGGTCTCGCGGCTCAACGACGGCTTCGGGCCCGACCTGGTGATCGAGTGCACCGGGCAGGTCGAGGGATGGCGCGACGCGTTCGAGCGCGTGCGGCGCGGCGGCCGGGTGGTGTTCTTCGGTGGATGTCCTGCAGGCACCGCGCTCGAGATCGACACACGCCGCATGCATTACGACAATCTGACGTTGATCGCTCCGTTTCATTTTCGGCCGCGCGATGTGCGCCGCGCATACGATCTGCTCGCGGACGGCCAACTCGGCGCCGGCCGGATCGTTAATGCGCGGCGTCCTCTCGCGGATATCGCCGGAGTGTTCGAGATGCTCGAGCGTGGTGAGGTGTTGAAGTGCGCGGTCATTCCTTGAGAGTCATGCCTTAAAGATCGTGCCTTGAGGATCGTGCCTTGAGGGTCATGCCTTGAATGGATAGCTCGAAGGGATCACCTGAGGGGTGTCCGAGGGAATGACGGCGTGAGGAGGAGGTAGGGGGTCGGCAGAAAACTGGAATTCTGCGCTTTTTAGCGATAACGAACCGACTACCGATTAACCGATGACGACCAGGAAACTTCGAATCTTATGAGTGAAGCTATCGAAATCGCTAATGGCAGAGTCTTGGAGCATGCTTTCGTCGCGCCCGCGCCGCACGAGGGGCCCGCGGCAGAGCTCCAGTCCAGCATCGATCGTTCCCAACGCGCGCTGCTCGCGCTGCAGCATCCGGAAGGCTACTGGCAGGCTGCGCTCGAGGCCAACGCGGAGATGAATGCCGAGTACATCATCTTTAACCGCTTCATGGGCGTCAGCGAACCCGAGATGGACGCCAAGCTGAAGCGCCATCTGCTCGACCTCCAGCAGCCCGACGGAAGCTGGAACCTGTTTCCGGGCGGCGAGGGCGATCTCTCGACTTCGATCGAGGCCTACTTCGCCCTCAAGCTGACAGGGCTGCGCGCCGGCGACGAACAGATGATGCAGGCGCGCCGCTGGATCCTCGCGCACGGTGGAATCGCGCGCTCGGGCACGCTCGCGCGCTTTTACCTGGCGGCCATGAATCAGGTGCCGTGGGATTGCACCACCGCGCTGCCAGTGGAATGGATTCTCACGCCGGACTGGCTGCCGGTTAACATCTACGAGCTTTCGTCATGGGCGCGCGGCACGCTGGTCGCACTGACGCTGCTGCGCGCAGGGCGCCCAGTGGTCGAGATCGATTGGCGCGAGGGCGTACTCGAGCTTTATATTCAGCCGCCGCATTTCACCAAGTTCGAGTTGCCGCGCGCGGCGCATTGGTGGTCGCCGCGCCAGTTCTTCAACCTCGCCGACCGCCTCTTGCGTTTGTACGATCGCCATCATTTAAAGGGTCTGCGACGCGATGCGGTGGCGCGCGCCGAGCGCTGGCTGCTCGAGCATCAGGACGTCAACGGCTCGTGGGGCGGAATCCAGCCCTGCTATTTGCTGAGCGCGATGGCCTTGAAGGGGATCGGCTATCGCAACGACCATCCGGTTATCAAGAAGGCGCTCGACGCGACTCGCGAGCTCATCTGGGATCAAGGCGACTCGATTCTGTTCCAGCCCTGCGTTTCGCCCAACTGGGACACCGCGCTCGCGGCCAAGGCGCTGATCGACTCGGGCCTCGCGCCCGAACATCCGGCGCTGCGCGACGCGTCGAAGTGGCTCATCGATCATCAAATCTTCAAGCCCGGCGACTGGTCGATCAAACGACCCGAGCTCGAGCCCGGCGGATGGGCCTTCGAGTTTTTCAACGACTGGTATCCCGACGTCGACGACGCCGCGGTCATCCTGATGGTGCTCGCGGATTCCGTCGCCGCCGACCCTGCTGCGCGCGAGCGTGCGATCAGCCGCGGCGCGAACTGGGTGATGGGTATGCAATCGAAGGACGGTGGCTTCGCCGCCTTTGACGTGGACAACAAGGCGACCTGGTTCAACTACGCGACTTTCGCCGCCGACACCGAATCAGCCACGGACCCGACCTGCCCCGACCTCACCGGCCGCGTGCTCGAGATGATGGCGGTGGTCGGCTACCGCGCCGACCACGCGGTCGCGCGCCGCGCCATCGAGTGGCTCAAACGCGAGCAGGAAGATGACGGCTCGTGGTGGGGACGCTGGGGCGTCAACTATCTCTACGGCACCAGTGCGGCGCTTTCCGGTTTGCGCGCGATTGGCGTCAGCCCAAGCGAGCCCTGGATTCAGCGCTCCGTCGCGTGGCTCAAGGCGAAGCAGAACGAGGATGGCGGATGGGGCGAGAGCTGTCTGAGTGACAAGGACCCGGCCTGGCGCGGACGCGGCACCAGCACGCCGTCGCAGACCGCGTGGGCAATGATAGGGTTGCTGGCCGGTGAGGATGGCGTTAGTCCGCATCTGATGCGCGGTTTACGATGGCTCCTGGAGCGCCAGCGCGAGAGCGGCGACTGGGAGGAAACCGAGTTCACCGGCACTGGTTTCCCCAACCATTTCTACCTGCGCTACTACCTATATGCGCACTACTTTCCGCTGATGGCGCTCGGGCGCCTGCGCAAGCGGATGAGCGAACTCGCCGCTAACTGAGGCTGAGGGGCGGACGTGAAGTCGATCGCAATTCTCGGCTCCACGGGCTCGGTCGGCGTCACCACGCTCGACGTGGTGGATCGCTTTCGCGACCGCTTCCATGTGGTGGCGATGGCGGCCGGGAGCAATCTCGATCTTTTAGTCTGCCAAATCGAGCGCCATCGTCCCGAATTGGTTTCGATCGCAACTGCCGAACTGGCGGGAGAACTCAAGCGCCGGCTGGGACCCTCGTGCGGAACGGAAATCCATCATGGACACGAGGGTGCGGTCGCCGTTGCGACTCATCCGGCGGCCGAAATTGTCGTGTCGGCCCTGGTCGGCGCGCGCGGACTAGGCCCCACGCTCGCCGCGATTGAGGCCGGCAAGGACATCGCGTTCGCTAACAAGGAAGTGCTGGTTATCGCGGGAGAGATGGTGACGGCCGCGGCGCGCGAGCGGAGCGTGCGCCTGCTGCCGGTGGACAGCGAGCACAACGCGATTTTCCAGTGCCTCGAGGGGCGCGGCCGCGCCTCGCTCAAGCGCATCATCCTGACCGCCTCTGGCGGCCCGTTTCTCCGTCTCCCGCGCGACCGCTTCGCGTCGATAACCGTAGCCGAGGCGCTCAATCATCCCACCTGGCGGATGGGCAACAAGATCACGATCGATTCCGCGACCCTGATGAATAAGGGGCTCGAAGTTATCGAGGCACATTGGCTATTCGGTCTCCCCGCCGAGCGCATCGCGGTCGTCATTCATCCGCAAAGCGTCATCCATTCGATGGTCGAGATGATCGACGGCTCGGTGATCGCGGAGATGGCCGAGCCGGACATGGCTATTCCCGTCGCGTACGCGCTGGCGTTTCCCGACCGCTTGCCGCTCGATCATCTGAAATCGCTGTCGCTCGTCGAACGCGGTAATTTGACCTTCGAAGAGCCTGACCCGTCGCGGTTCCCGTGCCTGCGGCTCGCGTACGAGGCGCTCGACGCGGGCGGCACGATGGCGGTCTGCCTAAACGCCGCCAACGAGGAAATGGTCGCGGCGTTTCTGGGCGGGCGCGCGCGCTTCGCCGACATCCCGCACCATATCGAAACCGTGATGACGCGCCATCGGAACTGCTCCGCGCGCACCCTGGAGGACCTCTATGAGGTCGATGGATGGGCTCGCGCGCAGGCGCAGGAACTGATCGGACAGGCGTCTTCAGCGAGCCTCTGACGTGGTCGCCGAGGGCGCCAACAATAATCCCGATTCCGTGAGCGCACGTGGCGCCCGCGCGGTTGTTTCGGCGGCGGAGGCCGAGTCCGATTCCGCGGCACTCGCCGAAGCCTACGAGTTTTGCGCCCGGGTGGCGCGATCGCATTACGAAAACTTCACCGTCGCGTCGTGGCTGATGCCGCGTCCGATGCGAAAGCACATGCATGCGATTTACGCCTACGCGCGCATGGCCGACGACTTCGCCGACGAGGAGCACGATCCTGCCCGGCTCGATGATTGGGAGCGCGAACTCGATCTCGCGTATGCCGGGAAGCCGCGCCATCGGGTGTTCGTCGCGCTCGCCGACACCGTGGGCCGGTTCGACATTCCGCGCGCGCCGTTAGCCGATCTGCTGCGCGCCTTCCGCTCCGACCTCGACTTTCGCGGTTTCGAGACGCACGACGACTTGCTCGGCTACGCGCGCTACTCGGCCAACCCCGTCGGCCGGCTGGTGCTTTATCTGTTCGGCTACCGCGACGCCGAGCGTCAGAATCTTTCTGACCAGGTGTGCAGCGGGTTGCAACTCGCGAACTTCTGGCAGGATGTCGCGGTCGATCTCGAAAAAGGGCGCATCTATTTGCCTCGTCAGGATATGACGCGCTTCGGCGTCACGGTCGAGGATCTGCGCCTGCACAACGCGAACTCGGCCTTCGTCGCGCTCATGCGTCAGGAAATTGCCCGCGCGCGCGAACTGCTGATGGCCGGCGCGGCACTGGCAGTTATGGTGGATACGCGGCTCTCACGCGACATCAGGATATTTGCTGGCGGCGGACTGGCGATCCTGCGCGCGATCGAGCGCGTGGGCTACGACGTGTTTCGCCGTCGTCCTTCGCTCGGCAAACTCGACTATCTGCGCTTGGGCTGGCAGGCGCTGCGGGGGCGGCTTGAGGCCTGACAGTGTCGCGATTGCGCCGGCGCCGGGAGATGCGGCGCTCCGGGAGGATTACGCGCGGTGCGCGTCGATCACGCGCCGCTCCTCGTCTAACTTTTACTACGCCTTTATGCTGCTGCCGGCCGAGCGCCGCCAGGCGCTGTACGCGGTTTACGCGTTTTGCCGCTTCATCGACGATATTGCCGACGACGACTCGGTGGGTCATCCGGCCGAACTGCTGGCGCGCTGGCGTCAGGAACTCGAACGCGTATTCGGCGGCTTGCCGTCTTATCCGGTCTCCCGCGCTCTAGCCCACAACGTGCGCCGCTTCGCGATTCCGCGCCGTTATTTCGAAGAAATAATCGATGGGGTCGAGATGGACCTGGAGCGTAAGCGTTACGCGACCTTTGATGAACTGCGTCTGTACTGCTATCGCGTCGCCTCGGCGGTTGGCCTGGTGTGTATCGAAATTTTCGGCTATCGCAACCCGCGCACGCGTGAGTACGCCGAAAACCTCGGCGTCGCCTTCCAGCTCACCAACATCATCCGCGACTTGAGCGAGGACGCAGCTCGCGGCCGTATCTATCTGCCGCTGGAGGACCTCGCGCGCTTCGGCGTGACCGAGGACGAAATCCTGCGGGGCCACGATACCCTCGAGCTTCGTCGTCTGCTGGAGTTTGAAGTCGAACGGGCACGCTCGTTCTACGCGCTCGCCGAACAGGCGCTCGCTCCAGAGGACCGCAACGCTATGGTTTCCGCAGAAGCGATGCGTTCCATCTATCGCGCGCTGCTCGAGCGGATCGCGAGCAAAGGCTGCGGCGTGGTCGGCCGGCGCCATCGCCTCTCCACCCCACGCAAGCTTTACCTGGTCGGTCGCACGTGGGCCGGCACGCGGCTGCGGGCGAGGAGCTAGGCCTGATGTTCGAGAGCTCGATGTTCGAGCCGAGCGACGTCGTCGTAATCGGCGGCGGATTCGCCGGACTGAGCGCCGCCGTCGCACTCGCCGGGCGCGGCTTTCGCGTCGCCGTGCTTGAAAGCAAGCCGGCCCTGGGTGGCCGCGCCTATTCTTTTCCCGATTCCGAGACCGGCGATTTTGTCGACAACGGCCAGCACGTGCTGATGGGATGCTACGCCGAGACGCTGAATTTTCTCGAGCGCATTGGCCAAAGCGGCCAGTTGGTGTTTCATCCCGATCTCGCTATCGAAATGCTCGAACGCGACGGGCGGAGCGGCGTGCTCCAGACCGCGCGCCTGCCGGGTCCTCTGCACATGACCGCCGCGCTCATGCGATACCGGTTGTTGACGGGGCGGGAGCGGCTTAGCGCCATGGTGGCGGGGCTCAGGATGCTGCGGATGCGTCGCCATGACCGCGGGCGTCTGGATAAGGCGACCGTCAAGACGCTGATGGACATGCTGGGGCAGGGCGAGCGGGCCCGGCAGTGCCTATGGTATCCGCTGGCGATCGCTACGCTCAACGAAGACCCCGCGCTTGCCTCGGCGGCTTTGCTGGCCGAAGTCCTGAAGCGCGCGTTTTTTTCGCACCACTCCGATTCCGCGTTCGTGTACGCCAAGGTCGGGCTGAGCGACCTCTACTGTTCGGCTTCGGTACGGATGGTCGAGGCGAGCGGCGGACTGGTCGAGACCCGCGCCGTCGTCGAGATGCTGGAGTTCGGCGCGGAAGGCAAAATCACGGGCGTGCGGTTACGCGACGGCCGTCGTTTGCAGGCCGCCAACTTTATCGCCGCAGTCGCGCCCGCTCAGCTCGCGCGCTTTCTGCCCGAAGGAGCCGGCGCCGATCCATTCTTCGCGCACCTGGACGAGATCACTTCGTCGCCGATCATCTGTGTCCATGCATGGTTCGACCGCGAGGTGACCGACGCGGCTTTCGTCGGCTTCATCGGCACTGCGACCCAATGGCTCTTCAACAAGCGCCGCATATTCGCCGACCATGGCGAACGCGCCAACGGCTACTTGAGTTTCGTCATCAGCGGTGCGCGCAAGCTGGTTGACGCGAGCAACGAAGAACTGCTCGACCTGGTCATCGGCGATTTGAACACGATGATCCCGGCGGCCCGCGGCGCCCGTTTGCTCAAAGCGCTGGTGCTCAAGGAGAAGCAGGCCACGATGGCGCCGTCGCCCGAGTGCGACCGTCTGCGGCCGGGCCTGGTGACGCCGATCCCGAATCTGTTTCTAGCCGGCGACTGGATTCAGACCGGCTTGCCCGCGACGATCGAAAGTGCCGTGGCGTCGGGCCACGCTGCGGCTGCTGCGATCGCCGCGCGCTTGGGCGATTCGAGGCATCCGGCGTAAAGCTCATGGCGTCGCGAATCGCACTGGTTACGGGCGCGAACGGCTTCGTTGGATGTTACGTGGTGAGAGCGCTGGTCGCGCGCGGGACCACGGTGCGCGCGTTCGTGCGTAAGGGCGCCGACTTGCGCGCGCTCGAGGGTTTGCCGTGCGAGTTTGCCTGGGGCGATCTGCGCGACGCGGGAGCGGTGGAGCAGGCGACACGCGGATGCGAGGAGCTCTATCACGTCGCCGCGGATTATCGCCTGTGGGTGCCCGAGCCCGCGCCGATGTACGCCGCAAATGTCGAAGGTACGCGCAATGTCCTCGCGGCGGCCCATCGCGCGAGGGTCCGCCGTGTCGTTCATACCAGCACCGTCGGCGCAATCGGTATCCCGCACGGCGAGGCTGGGCGCGAGGACACGCCGGTGTCGCTCGACGACATGGTTGGACATTACAAGCGGTCCAAATTTCTCGCCGAGCAGGAGGCGCTGAAGGCCGCTCGCGAAGGTGTGCCGGTCGTGATCGTCAATCCGTCCACGCCGGTTGGCGCTCACGACTACAAGCCGACGCCGACCGGCCGCATAATCGTCGATTTCCTGAATCGCCGGATGCCGGCTTTTATGGACACTGGACTTAACCTGGTCGATGTCGAGGACGCGGCGGTCGGCCACTTATTGGCTGCCGAGCATGGCGTGATTGGCGAGAAATATATTCTTGGCGGCGAAAACCTTACGCTGGAACAGATGCTCGGGCGTCTGGCGAAGCTCTCTGGCCTGAGCGCGCCCAGGATTCGTGTCCCTTACGCGGTCGCTTGGACCTTCGCGCTGGGTGCCGAGGCGGTGGCGCGCACGATCACGCGGCGCCCGCCGCGCGCGAGCCTGACCGAGGTTCGGATGGCGCGCAAGATGATGTTTTTCGATTCCTCCAAAGCCCGCGCGGCGCTGGGCTACGCTCCGCGTCCGATCGACGACGCGCTTGCCCGCGCGATCGAGTTTTTCCGTTCGACCGGCGCCGCGCCGGCGCCGAAGCAGCGCGACGGCTCGAACCGCGGTCCGGCCTGAGCTTGGAATTGGATACCGCGATGCATCTCCTGCTTTCGACAATCGCACTGCGGCCGTACGTGTTCGTGTTCCTTGGATGCTACCTGGCGATCGCGATCGTAAACTTCGGCTTGCGCACGACCATCCTGTTCACGGTGCTGACGTATGTCGTTGCGTGGGCCTGCGAATGGAGCTCGGTGCATAATGGTTTCCCGTTCGGGCTCTATCATTACATCCCCGCCACGCGCGGCCGGGAGATCTGGGTCGCCGGCGTGCCATTCATGGATTCGATCTCGTTTACATTTCTTGCCTTCGCGAGCTACACGGTAGCGCTGCTGCTGAGCGCGCCGCTATACCGGCGCGGAATCGATCTGCGGATGCTCGACACCTGGGAACTGAGACGCTCGCCGAGGGTTTGGCTGATGGCGGCGCTGTTCATGGTGATGATCGATATGGTGGTCGATCCTTTGAGCGTGCTGGGCAACCGCTGGTTTCTCGGCAGGATTTTCTGGTACGACCCGCCGGGGCCGCATTTCGGAGTTCCGATCAGCAACTACCTCGGATGGTATTTCGTCGCGGCGCTCAGCGTGGGGATTTTCCAGTGGCTGGATCGCCGCCTCAATCGCGGTGGCGGCAAGCCCCTGGGCGCTGTGCCGGCGGCGCCATCGCGAGCGCTCTGGGGTCCCGGGCTCTACGCGGGAGTGGTAGGCTTCGCAATCGTGATGCTGTTCCGTGTCGGCGCGCCTGAAATCGGCTGGGCAGGAATTTTTATCTTTCTTCCACTGCTGGCGCTCGGGTTTCATATCGTGACCCGGCCCGATTGCCGAGGTGATGCCGCCGCGGTGGAGCGTCATCTGGCGGACTTTCCCTACGAGCGATCGCTTGCGGTGTGGAACGCGGTAGCCCTGCCGCGTCAGGCTGGGCGCCGCGGCGCAGCTTGACGCCGCGGCGGTCACGTCGCGGGACGGCCGAGCGCTTCGAGTGCGGGCGCGAGCGCCGCAGTGGCACGATTGAGGCTCCGCATCATTCGCGCGAGCCCGACCACCGCCGCTGGATTGCGCAACACGAAGCCCGCCGCCGCAAGCGGCCGCACCTCGCCGTCGGGCCCGGCGAGCTGAGCTCCGACGATTTCCTCATCGACGGTGTCGAGCACCGCGCGCACGCAGGCGAAGCGCAGGTCCCGTCGATACGCCTCGGCGGCGACAGCGGCGCTTTCCATATCGACTGCGAGCGCGCCGCTGGTGGCCCGCGCGGCGCGCTTGGCGGCGCCATCTTTGAGAATTCCGGTTGCAGTCAGGATCGTTCCGGTTGCGAACTCCAGTGGATATGCCGACAGAGCGGCCTTGAAGCCGGCGAGGTCACTAGGGGCGACTGCGATCGTCGTCTGCGCGAGCCCGGACCGCGCTCCCGCGAGAATGAGGCGATCGGCGAGCACCAGGTCACCCGAACGCAGCTCCTCACTGAGCGCTCCCGCGAGTCCGGTCGCGATAACCAGATCCGGAGAGGCGAACGATTGCAGCGCGCGGCGCGTTACGTCGGCTGCCCGCTGCATCCCGAGCCCGGTGGCGATCCCGATGAATTCTGTCGCGCCGCGCCGCCCGCGAAATCCCCGCAGCCCGTCGATTCCGAGCGCGGTGCGGCCGGCAAGCCGGCGCTTGAAAGCGCTAATCTCGCGCGCGAAGGCATAAAAGATCAGGATCACCAGGGTTTCAACTTGAGCCGCGCCGCGGTTGTCAGCAAAATTGCGCCAGTGGAAGCGCGCGTCAACAGGATTGTGACACAAGCGCGGCGGCTCGTGCGCGCGCGATCGAATCGATGACGGAAGCGAAATCCGTCATTTTCACCGCCGACGATTTTGGCGCCTCCCCCGAGGCCAATGCCGGGATAATTCGGGCCCATAGCGGGGGCGTGCTCCGCGGGACGAGCCTGATGGTTGGAGCGCCGTCGCGTGACGCGGCGGTGGCGGCTGCCCGCGAATGCCCCAGCCTCGACGTAGGGCTTCATCTGGTCGTGTGCAACGGCCAAAGCGTGTTGCCAGCGGCGCGGCTTGGGGGCCTGGTCGACAGCGAGGGCCGCTTCGTAGAAAATCCGGTTCGCGGCGGGATGCGCTATTTTTTTAACCGCCGCCTTCGCACCGAAATCGCGGATGAATGCCGCGCGCAGGTCGAGTTGCATCTGAAGCTGGTCGGTTATCTCAACCATGTCGATGGCCATCTGAATTTCCATGTCCATCCGGTGATCTGCGACATCCTGCTGGAACTCGCCGTTGAATACCGAGTGCCTTACATTCGGCTGCCCCGCGAGCCGGTGTTTACGACGCTGGCGCTGGCGCGGGACAACGCGCCGCGCAAGCTGGTCGAGGCGGTTATTTTCCGCGCGCTCTCGAGGCGCGCGCGGCGAAAAATGACCCGGCTCGGAATCAAATCCACTGACCGGCTCTTCGGGCTCCATCAAAGTGGCAACTTGAGCGAGCACTACGTGCTCGACGTTATCTCACGTCTCGGCCCCGGCCTCACCGAGATTTACACCCATCCGGCGGCCGACATCGGCCGCACTCCGCCACCGGCCAGCGCGCAGCGCGAAGTCGAGATCCTGACCAGCCCGCTTTTGCCGCTCGCGCTCGAGGGGGTTGGCGCACGCCTGACGAACTTCGCCGAACTTGCGCGCGCGGGCGGCAAAGATAGGACGGAAGTGCGCGACGTTCCGTAGTCGTAGAAAAACTGCGACGCACGACGCTCTTTAGGCTCGCGCGCGATTGGCCGCTGGCCCGGCGCGCGGTAGTCTATCCCCTCATGTGCCGGGCGCGGCCGCGGGCGGCATCGTCACGGCTCGCGAATCGGACAAGCTCAAACATTCAGGAAGGCTATAGCAATGATAGATCAGGAGGGCGCTCCGCTCGCCGCCGCCAAGGATTCAGAATACAGGCTTCCGTCGAACGTAGTGCCCGAGCGCTATGACATAAGCCTCACGCCCGATCTGCGCTCATTCACATTCGCAGGTGAAGAGAACGTGACGGTGCGCGTAATCAGCGCGACCGCCGAAGTAGTGCTCAACGCGCTCGAGCTCGAGATCGATCGGGTCAGCGCCGAGCGCGGCGGCGTGACCGTCCCTGGCAAGGCCGCGCTGGAACCCGCACACGAGCGCGCGCGGCTCAGCTTCGAGCGCGCGCTGGAGCCCGGGGAATGGACCCTGCGGATCGTCTTTCGCGGGATTTTGAATGACAAACTGCACGGCTTCTATCGCAGCACGTACAAGGATGCCAAGGGCAACACTCATCTGGTCGCAAGCACGCAATTCGAGGCGACCGACGCGCGCCGCGCAATTCCGTGCTGGGACGAGCCGGCGCTAAAGGCCCGCTTCAAGGTGCGGCTGGTGATCGACGAAGGCCTGAGCGCGTTTTCCAACGGCGGGGTCGAAAGCGAGCGCAGCCTCGGCGGCGGCAAACGGGAGATCGTCTTCAAGGAGACGATTAAGATGTCGACGTACCTCCTCGCCTTTATCGTGGGCGAGTTCGAGGCGACCGAGCCGGTCGATGCCGGAACTCCGCTGCGCGTCGCGCACGTGCCGGGGAAGCAGGCGCTGACCGCATGGGGGCGCGAGATCGGCGCGTTCTCACTCAAGTGGTTCGCCAACTATTACGAACTGCCGTACCCGGGTGACAAGCTCGACCTGATCGCGATTCCCGATTTCGCTTCGGGCGCGATGGAAAATCTGGGCGCGATCACGTTTCGCGAGACCGCACTGCTCATCGACGACCATACCGCTTCACGGGCCGAGCTCGAACGCGTGGCCGACGTGGTAGCGCACGAGAACGCCCACATGTGGTTCGGCGATCTCGTGACCATGAAATGGTGGAATGGCATCTGGCTCAACGAGGCGTTCGCGACCTTCATGGAGATGCTGGCAGTCGACGCCTGGAAGCCGAACTGGAAGCGCTGGGAGAGCTTCTCGGTCTCGCGCACGGCGGCGATGGCGATCGACGCGCTGAGCAGTACTCGGCCAATCGAGTTCAACGTCGTGAGCCCCGAGGATGCGCGCGCGATGTTCGACGTGCTGACTTATGAAAAGGGCGCCTCGGTGCTCAGAATGCTCGAGCAGTACCTGGGCGCAGAGCGCTTCCGCACGGGGATCGTCGCATACCTGCGCAAGCATCAGTACTCCAACGCCGAGACCGGAGATCTATGGGATGCGCTGGAAGGGGCTTCCGACCAGCCTGTTCGTAAGTTGATGGACTCATGGATTTTCCAGCCCGGCTTTCCGATCGTAGAAGCCGCCGTGGGAGCCGATAGACGTTCGCTGCTGCTGCGTCAACGCCGGTTTTTCTATCTCCCCGAAAATCCCGACGCAGGCGGGCGCGATCAGCTGTGGCATGTGCCGGTGATGGTGCGGGTGAAAACCGAAAATGGTGTCGCCACCCACAGGCTGCTGCTCGAGGGCGGCGAGGCGACGCTCGATTTAGGCGGACAGGTGCAATGGGCGCTGCTCAACGAGGGCGGCCATGGATTTTACCGTGTGCACTACGCACCCGATCTGCTCGCGGCGCTCGGCCAAAACCTGGGCGAGCTCAAGGCGGTCGAACGTTACGCGCTGGTGAACGATTCGTGGGCGGCGACGGTCGCCGGCATGATGCCGCTCAAAGAATTCATCGCGATGCTGCGCGCTATGCGGGGCGAGAGCGATCTCAACGTGTGGCGCACGATGCTCGCGCCGCTCGGCTATCTCGACATCATCGTGAACGACGCCGAGCGTCCCGCGTTGGCCGCGGCGACGCGCGAGCTCGTGAGCGGTGCGGCGGAGCGCCTGGGATGGGATCCGCGCCCAGGCGAGGACGAGCTGATGCGTCAGTTGCGCGGCATGCTCTTGGGATCGCTCGGCACGCTCGGCGATGATCATGAAGTGCAGCGCCGCGCGGCGGAAGTATACGAGCGCTATCTCAAGGAGCCAGGCGCGGTGGACCGCGACCTGGTGCCGCCAGTGATCAACATCCTGGCTTACTGCGGCGATAAGACACGCTACGACGAATTCAAGCAACACTTTAAGTCTGCCAGGACCCCGCAGGAAGAGCAGCGCTATCTCTTTGCGCTGGCCAACTTTCGGCGCCCCGAACTTTTGCGCACCACGATGGAGATGACCCTGAACGGGGAGGTGCGCACTCAGAACGCTCCTTACCTGATGCATTCCTTGCTGCTCAACACTACCTGTCGCTATGACGCCTGGGACTTCGTCCAGACGCATTGGGATGAAATGATCCGCAAATTCCCCGACGCCGCGCTACCCCGAATGTGCGAGGCGATTGTCGCACTGATCGAGCGCGAGACCGAGGTGCGCGAATTCTTCGAGGCTCATCGGGTGAGGGTCGGCGGGAAGATAATTGATCAGCATCTCGAGCGGCTGCACGTGGCGGTGGCTTTTCGCAAGCGCGAGGGCGCCAATCTGGCCGCGACGCTGAAGAACTGAGGCAAGCGAGAGAGGGAGAGCCTGACTACATATGCCCGATGATACTGAAATTTTGTTGCAAGAAGTTGCGATCTTGCGACAAGAAATTGCTCAGATTCGTGCGATGGTCGAAAAATCGGATGAGTCTCTACGCAGCTTCAACACTGCGCTCCTCCAGCTCCTCGACGCATTGATGGGCTCGATGCGAGCAATAGAAGCGCGGTTGCCTCCGCTTAACTAGCAGGCGTTCGGCCATACTGCGTAGAAACAACGTACTTATTTCTTCTGGCCCATTGCGCGCGGAGGAGAAGAAGCACTCAAACATCACCTGCGTAGTGCCAAACATCCAGGTCGTTGCCAGCGCGTGCTGTACCCTCATCTTCGCGGCTACTTGAGCATTTTGCCGGGCTTGGGTGGTTCGAAGCCGAGAACTGGATGCGGCTGATAAGGCTGTTCGAGCGCCGCGACCTCTTCCCTGGTGAGTTTAATGTCGACCGACGCAATCAGCTCCTTGACGTGGTGGAGCTTGGTCGCGCCGATGATCGGTGCGGTGACTCCCGGAGCCTGGAGAATCCATGCACATGCGATCTGTGCCGGCGTGACACCACGCTCGCGTGCGATCGCGGCGACTGCGTCGGCGACCGCGAAGTCTGACTCGCGAAAGTACATGTCCTGTGCGATGTCGTCGGTTTTTGCGCGCAGCGTCTCGGCCGCGCCGCTCGGGCGTCGGTTACCAGCCAGGAAGCCGCGCGCGAGCGGGCTCCACGGGATGACGCCGACGCCCTGGTCGATGCACAGCGGGATCATCTCGCGCTCTTCTTCGCGATAAACCAGGTTGTAATGGTTTTGCATCGAGACGAAGCGATGCCATCCGTGCTCGCCGGCCATGTAGAGCGCCTTGCTGAATTGCCACGCGGCCATGCTGCTGGCGCCGAGATAGCGAACTTTGCCCGCTCGCACTAGCGAATCGAGGGCGTCGAGCGTCTCCTCGATCGGAGTTCTGAAGTCCCACCGATGGATTTGGTAAAGGTCGATGAAGTCGGTCTTGAGCCGCCGCAACGAGGCGTCGCAGCCCTCCAGGATATGTTTGCGGCTGAGCCCGCGACGGTTGGGTCCCGGACCCATCGGACCATTGACCTTGGTCGCAATTACGAGGTCGTCGCGCGCGGCCATCTCGCCCAGCCAGCGCCCGGTTATCTCCTCGCTCACCCCGGTTGAGTAAACGTCGGCGGTGTCGAAGAAATTGACTCCGGCCTCGAGCGCGGCGGCGAAGTGCTCGCGCGCCTCCTCGCCCGAAATGACCCATTCGCGCCATCGCTTGTCGCCATAACTCATACATCCCAGACAGATGCGCGAAACGCTGAGCCCCGTATTGCCGAGCTTGGTGTATTCCATTGTACTTCCTACCTCGTATCTTGCTCGCCGCAGTAGCTATTCTCCTTTGAACTTTGGCGGCCGCTTTTCCAGAAATGACGCGATACCTTCGGAGCCGTCGGCGGTACGCGCCATGTCGGCGATCCATTCAGTCTCCAGCTCCATCTGATCTTCGAGCGTCCGGGTCGCGCTCTCGGCGAACAGGCGCTTCACGCCAAGGTAGGCACGCGTCGGACCCTGCGCGAAACCTTTGGCCAGCCCCTCCGCCGTCGCCATAAGCTCACCGTCGGGCACCACGCGGGTCACGATTCCCATCTCGTAGGCCTCGCGCGCCGAAAGCACGCGGTTGGTGAGCGTCAGGTCCATCGCTCGCCTGAGGCCGACGATGCGAGGCAGGAAATAGGTCGACGATCCGTCGGGTGTCAGTCCTGCCCGCGTGTAGGCCATCGTAAAGCGCGCCGACTCGGCCGCGATCACGATGTCGCCCGCGCACGCGAGGCTCATCCCGGCACCGCCCGCCGCGCCATGGATCGCCAGCACGACCGGCGCTTTCATTCGATTGAAGCGCGAAATCGCCTTGTGCAGATGAAAGGTGACTTTTTTCAGATAAGTCGGCAGCATCTCCTTGGGTTGCGCGGCGAAGCTCTTGAGGTCGCCGCCGGCGCAGAAGATTTTGCCCGCCGCGCTAATCAGCACGGCGCGTACGCTGGGGTCCTCCTCACAGTGTAGCGACACTTCCATCAGGTCGTGCGCGAGCTCGGCATTTAGCGCGTTGGCCGCCTCGGGCCGGTTGAGTGTGATATGAGCGACGTTGTCGCGGACGTCGAAGAGCAGCGTCGAATAGTCGGCCATGATTTTCCTCCAGGGCTATCGCAAATCCTGCGCAAATTCCGCGAGAATCCTGACTCAATTAGATCAACCGCGACGCTTTCGTGCAACCGGCGCGTCACTTCCTTAGAGCGCGCGATACCAGTCCGCTATCGCCGCTCCGATTTCGTGCGGCGAATCTTCCTGGATGAAGTGGATGCCTTTGACCGTCACCTCGCGCTGATTGGGCCAGCTCCGGCAAAACTCGCGTTGCCCGCCAATCAGAGATCGCGCCGGGCTCGGCGTTGATGAAGAGCTTCGGCACCGCGCTTTGCGAGAGCCAATCGGAGTACGCGTCGACCAGCGCGGTCACGTCCGCTGGCTCGCCGTCGAAGGGGATCTGGCGCGGCCAGGTGAGCATTGGGCGGCGCGACTCGCCTGGCGTAAGGAACGGGCGGCGATAGGCATCCATTTCGGCGTCGGTGAGTTTTCGTGATCACGCTGCCCGGCAGGATGCGCTCGATGAAAATGTTGCGCTGCAAAATTAGGTCTTCACCGGCCGGCGAACGGAGAGCCTGGAACAGCGAGCGCGCTTGATCGTTCCACTCGCTCCATTTAAGCGGCCGTACGATCGCTTCCATGTAGACGATTCCCTTGACCGCGGCAGGATTGCGCCGCGCCCAATGAAAACCCAGCGCCGATCCCCAGTCGTGAATCACCAGCGTCACCTTCTGCCGTGCGAGGTCGAGCGCGGCGAACCACGCGTCCAGATAGCGGATATGGTCCGCTAGCCGGTACGAGCCGTCGGCCGCCTTGCCGGAATCGCCCATTCCGGCGAGGTCCGGCGCGAGACATCGCGCATGCGGCGCGAGATGCGGAATTATGTTGCGCCACAGGTAGGACGAAGTCGGATTGCCGTGCAGAAAGACGATCGGGTCGCCCTGGCCGAGGTCGACGTACGCCATCTCGACGCCGGCGGCCTCGAGCCGCTTGCGGGGATGGGGATCGGCGGGCGAGATTGACGCATCGCTCATCGTGTTCGCTCCTTAGCGTGGATGTCTTTGACGTGGATGTCTTTCGAGAGATACGACCAGGCCGCGCGGCGCGCAAGCTGGACGCTCTGTCCTCATCGCTAGCGTTCAAACCGGCGCGCGTTCCAATCGCGCGATTCGGTTTGCCTGGCGAGGGCGGCCGGTTGCACAATTGTCGCCTCATGAGCAGTGGAAGGAGATAGAGCGATGGCAGAGCAGCGCAAGCGCAAGTTCTGGGGATGGGGCTACGAGGATATGCAGCCCAGCGCGGAGCAGCAAAAGCAGATCGCGGAGCGGATGGCCAAGCGCTTCGGGCTGGCCCCCCTCACGATCACGCCGCCGCCACGCGAAGACGAACTGAACCTGCGCGCACCGCGGATAAAGCCGCCAGACGCCCTCGCCGCGATCTTCTCAACCAGCATCTATGACCGCGCCGGGCACAGCTACGGACGTGGCTATCGCGACGTGGTGCGTGCGTTTCGCCGCTACTACCCGAATCCGTTCGACGCGGTCGCTTTTCCGCGCGACGAGGCCGAGCTGACCCGCGTGCTGGAGTGGTGCGACGAAGAGCGTATCGCGGTGACGCCTTATGGCGGCGGCTCGAGTGTGGTGGGCGGAGTCGAGCCGCCGCCGGAAGGCGACTGGCGCGGCTCGGTGTCGATCGATCTGACCCGCCTCGACCGCGTGCTCGAGGTGGACCGCGCCTCGCGCGCGGCGCGCATCCAGGGCGGCGTTTTGGGGCCGTCGCTCGAGGACCAGCTACGCCCGCACAATTATACCCTGCGCCATTTCCCGCAATCTTTCGAATTTTCCACGCTCGGCGGATGGATCGCGACACGATCGGGCGGCCATTTCGCGACGCTCTACACTCATATTGACGATTTCGTCGAATCGGTTCGCGTGCTAACACCGACCGGCGTAGTCGAGTCGCGCCGACTGCCCGGCTCCGGCGCCGGGCCAAGTCCCGATCGGATGTTTATCGGCTCAGAAGGAATTCTCGGAATCATCACCGAGGCCTGGATGCGCTTGCAGGACCGGCCGAAGTTTCGCGCCGGCGCGTCGGTCGGATTTCCCGATTTCGTCGCCGGCGCCAATGCCGTGCGCGCGATCTCACAGGCCGGCCTCTATCCGGCCAACTGCCGTCTGCTCGATCCGGGGGAGGCGGCCAACGCCGGCGCCAACCAGGGCGAGGCCGCCGTGCTGGTGCTGGCTTTCGAGTCGGCCGACCACGAGTTGGAGCCGTGGATGAAACGCGCGCTCGAAATCTGCGGGGACCTCGGGGGCAAGATTCCCGAGGGCGCAGGCCGCACCCGCACCGACGCTGCGGCCACGCACGAGGGCGCGGCCGGCGCGTGGCGCGAGGCGTTCATCAAGGCGCCCTACCTTCGCGACGCGCTGGTCGCGATGGGAATCGTGAGCGACACTTTCGAAACCGCGATCACCTGGGATCGGTTCGAGAATTATCACGCGCAATTGATGGAGACCGGGACTGACGCGATTCGGCGCATCTGCGGGCAGGGCACGATGACCTGCCGCTTCACTCACGCCTATCCCGACGGGCCGGCGCCGTACTACACGATCCTTGCGCCCGGCAAGCGTGGCTCCGAACTGGAACAGTGGGACGAAATCAAGGCGGCGGTATCAGAGGTGATCGTGAAATTCGGCGGCACCATCACGCATCATCATTCGGTCGGCCGTGACCATCGCCCCTGGTACGATCGTCAGCGTCCTGAAGGCTTCGCGCGAGCTCTAAAAGCGGCCAAACGCGCGCTCGACCCGCATGCGATTCTCAATCCGGGGGTGCTGATAGACCCCGACCGCTAGTGGGGAGGCCGCCGCGCTGAGACGTTCAATCATCATCGAGGCCGAGGGCCTTACGCGCCGCTGGGCTCATCAGGTGCGGGGTCCACGGAGGATCCCACACCATCTCGACGTTGGCCTCTTCGCAGCCCGGAATACCAAGCAGCTTGTCCTGAATCTCGCTCGCGATCATCGCACCCATCGAGCAACCTGGCGCCGTCAGTGTCATCTCGACCGTGATCACGCCGCCCTGGATGCCGACGTGATACACTAGCCCGAGGTCGACGATATTGACCGGCATTTCGGGGTCGTAGCACTCACGCAGAACTTCGTAGACTTCCGCTTCGCTGTACATCGCTCGCACCCCGGCCGCTCGCTCCGCTCTCCGCGCTTTTCACGGGCGCGGAGCGGCAATATCTGTAGTATATAGGAGCGGTGCGGACGGCAAGAATGGCCGTGCGCGCCCAGGCGCAATCGTAATCAGCACGGAGGTTCAGGATGCCCGACAAGGAGGAGCTTTACGATTCTGCGATCGACCTCTACGCCGACGGCAAGTACGACGAGGCGATCGAACTGTATGCAAGCGCGCTCGAGCAAGACCCGCACTACACCGATGCGCTTCACGGAATGGTGATGTGCTACCAGGCCAAAGGCGACCTTGACACCGCGATCGAGCTGACCAAAAAATTCATTGTGCAGGAGCCCGAAGACATCCTCGCATTTACCAATCTGAGCATGTTCTATCAGAAGAAGGGGATGATAAAGGAAGCCGAGGAGGCAGGCGCCGAAGCGCGGCGGCTCGACTGGAAGCGCCAGCTCAAGGAAGGCGTGGCGGGAAAGAAGTAGGGTTTCATACGTTATGAAACCGCGCCCGCCCATTGAGCGCATCGCTGGCGTGATGCTGCCGCTGTTTTCGCTACGTACCCGCGCGGACGCGGGAATCGGCGACATCGCGGCGCTCGGCGCGATGACTCACCTCGCCGCTGCGATCGGGCATCGCGGGATCCTGCTCCTGCCACTCGATGAGACTTCGCCCGGCTTCAGCAGTCCTTACAGCGCTCTCAGCGTGTTTGCGATCGACCCGATTTATATCGGGCTCGACGGACTCGCAGGCGTCGCCCCGCAGGAGGTGGAGCGCGTGCGCCGCGCACTGGCGCAGGTAGCGCCGAGCGATCGCCTGACCATCCGCGCCGCCCGTCTTGAACTGCTAGAGGCCGCGTTCGACCATTTCTCGGCGCACAGGGGCGAGCGTGCCGCGGTAGACGCGTTCGCCACGCGCCATCGCGAATGGCTCGGCGATTATGCGCTGTTCCGCGCGCTCAAGGATCGTTACGATTTCGCGCCTTGGGAGCGATGGCCCGACGAGTTGCGCCGGCGCGAACCCGGCGCGCTCGATCGCGCGCGGGCCGAACTCGCGTCGGCGATCGACAAGTACGTGTACTGGCAGCACCTGGCGCATCGCCAATGGGCCGAGGTTCACGCTCACGCCGCTGCGCGCGGCATCAGGTTGGGCGGCGACCTGGCCTTTTCGCCGGCGCGTGACAGTGCCGAAGTATGGGCCAACCAGGAACTGTTCAATTTCGATCGCACGGTCGGTGCGCCGCCCGACGCCTTCAACCCTAAGGGGCAGCACTGGGGCTTACCGGCGCCGCGATGGGATCGAATTCGCGCCGGCGGATTCGAGTTGCTGAGACGACGTGTCCGGCACGCGCGCGAGCTTTACGATCTGATCCGGATCGATCATGTGGTCGGACTCTATCGCACCTTTTCATTCGATCTCATCGCTCAGACTGAGGGCAGCTTCTCGCCGGCGCTCGAGAATGAGCAGCGCGCGCAAGGCGAGGCGGTGCTCGAAGCGATACTGGATGAGGCTGGTTCGACGATCGTTATCGCCGAGGATCTTGGCCTAATACCGCCTTTCGTACGTGCCTCGCTAAGCACCCTGGGCGTGCCGGGCTACAAGGTGATGCGCTGGGAGAAGGTCGACGTGGGCTCGGCGAGCGGAGCGTTCATCCCGCCGACGCAGTATCCCGAGCGTTCGCTAGCCACGACCGGAACCCATGACACCGATACGCTGGCCGAGTGGTGGGACGAGGCACCAGCGGACGAACGCGCGCGAATGCTTGCGCTGCTTTCGCTTCCGGCTACGTCAGCCAGGTTCGATCAGATGCGCGACGCGATGCTGGCGGCGCTGTACGCGGCGCCTTCACGGCTGGTGATAATCCCTATCCAGGATCTTTTCGGATGGCGCGAGCGGATCAATCTTCCGGGCACCGTCGGGCCCGCGAACTGGTCGTGGCGCCTGCCGGTCGCGATAGAAGACATTGCTAACGATCCCGCGATGGCAGCACGAGTGGCGCAATTGGGCGAGATGGCACGGCGATCCGGCAGATAAGCCACGTAGAAGCGTCACAGGCCGTGCCTCGATGGCCGATTGCGTCTGTAGCCCGCGTCAGTAATGATCGTCGGGCGCCCGCTCGAACTTAGCGGGCGATCGGCGCATGTCGCCTTGTAACATGCGCATGGGAAATGGGTGGAAACGCGAACCGGGGGGCCGAATCATCGTATCCACTGATCGGATAATCTCCGCTTCCGAGACGCATCGGAGCTTGCTGTTTCGCGCTGCGATGCTGGTTCCGCTGTGGGCGGCGGTCGTAATTGGCGTGGTGATACTGATCGCTGCGTTGCCTGGTCGCGCCAACAAATGGGATTACAGCATCTACTACAGTTCGGCACTGGCATTGCGCCAGGGAATGAATCCCTACACCACTGACCTCACACCGCTTGCACACTCGCTCGGGTTCGAGCTGGACAAGATCAACCACGCTACCGATCCGCCGACCTTCGTGATGTGTTTCGTGCCGCTGACGCTCCTGTCGCCACGGGCCGGATTTTATGTGTGGACGGCAATCAATGGATTCTCGTTCCTGCTTGCGCTTGTTCTGCTCTTTCGATGGACTCCGGGCCTCGGCCGTGACACGGCGCTCGCGATCGCGGCCTTGACGATCCTATTTCCCCCCGTACTCGACCATCTGATCTGGGGCCAGAACAAAATGCTGGTCCTGCTAATGTTCGTGCTGATGCTGCGGTGGATGGAGCGCGGGAGGGATGCGCCGGCCGGTCTGATACTGGCGTTCGCGAGCCTGCTGCGTGCCTTTCCGCTTTTGCTGGTCGGTTATCTGATCCTGATGAAGCGCTGGCGCGTCGTCGCGTACACGATCGTCGGACTCGTCGTCGGAGGATTGCTCACGCTCGCACTGGCGGGCGTCGGCAGCACCCTCAGTTTCGTGCTTGCGCCGACTTACCTGACAGAGCAATGGAGGGAGGCGCTGCCGGGAAATATCGCTCTCGGTCCTACGATGTTGCGCGCGTTCTGGTATCTCTTCGGGATGCATCTCGGAGCAACACTCGAATGGACCAGAAGGGCCGCCTCTTGGGGCGCTGGACTGGCACTGCTGGCGCTGACCATCAAGGCCACCGTCACAAGACCCTTGAGTGACGATCCAGAAGGTCGTTTGTTCGCCCTCTGGATCATGACAGCGATCCTCGTCTCGCCGACCTCCTGGTTTTACTACTTGGTACTGCTGGCGATTCCGATGGTGAAGTTGAGCGCCGCCGCGGCCAACGAGAGGACGAGCCGGCGCGCCCTGTGGGCCGGGGTCGCATGTTACACGCTTGCGTGGCTCTACTTCACCGCGGTGGATATGAAATCGAAACAACTCGCGCTGCATCCGAACACACTGGTGTGGCGCCTTGGAGCTTCGCCGGTCGGGTTGCTAGCCTACCTCTCACTGTACTGGTTCGCGATCGATTCGGGGCCGGTCCCCGAACGAATGGCGCAGAACGTCCCTTCGCCGGCCATGGGGGCGGAGTCGGCGCCGATAGACGAGGCGCAACCGGCTTTCACCGCGATTTCTCGTCTAAGGTAACCGGCGATCGCGCGCAGGGGACTCAATACGAGGCGCGTAATCTCGGGACTCCGATCGGCATCTCGGATCGCATAACATGTGCAACAGCCGCAGACCGCGTAAAAGCACAGCGGCAGCGTAAGGGCGGGAGGAAATACGCACCATAAGATGGAGGAGGCACGGCAACACTCTACGGCCGAGCAAGACTCGAAGGCCGAGCAAAACTCAGAGATGGGGCAAAACCCGGAGCTCGAGAACAATGGTGCGGCGCTGCGCGCGACCGACGGCGAGGCCCTGGCAGCCGCGCGCTACAGAACCGAGCGGATCAACTTCTGGAACGGTTACGTCCGCAAACCGGCGAGTGCTGGCTACTACCGACGACTCGCGCAAGTTTACCGCTACCTCATACCGCCGCAAAGCCGAGTATTGGAACTTGGATGTGGCACGGGGGATCTGCTGGCGGCGCTCGAGCCATCGCTGGGCGTCGGCGTCGATTTTGCGCCCGAGTTGCTCAAGCGGGCGGCTCAGAGCCATCCGAAACTCCGTTTCATCCAGGGCGACGTCAATCAGCTCACCCTGAACACCAAGTTCGATTACGTCATCCTTTCCGACCTGGTCAACGATCTGTGGGATGTGCAAGCAGCTATCGAGCGGGTCGCCTCGGTGTGCGCCCCAGCGACTCGCGTGATCATCAATATCTACAGCCGGTTATGGGAAATACCGCTGCGGATGGCCGCGCGCCTGGAGATCACTAATCCGACTCTGGACCAGAACTGGTTGACGCTGGCGGATCTCGACAACATGCTCGCGCTCGGCGGCTTCGAGGTCGTGCGCCAGTGGCAGGAAGTGCTTTTTCCACCCGCGGTCCCGTTGCTTGCGCCTTTTTGCAACCGCTACCTGGTCAAGCTGTGGCCGTTTAGGCATCTGGCGTTCACCAACTTCATCGTTGCCCGTCTGGGGTCTGAAATCACGATGCAGGCGCGCGGTCCCGAGCCAGTGGTGAGCGTGATCGTGCCGGCCCGCAACGAAGCCGGCAACATCGAAAATGTTGTGCAACGAGTGCCCGAGATGGGCGCTGGCACCGAGATCGTCTTTGTCGAGGGCCATTCGCGCGACGACACTTACGCGGCGATCGAGGCGGCCATCGCGCGCCATCCGGAACGCCGGATGCGCTTGCTGAGGCAAAGCGGGGCGGGCAAGGGCGACGCGGTGCGGCTGGGCTTTGCCGAGGCCGAGGGCGGGGTGCTGATGATTCTCGACGCTGATCTGACGGTAGCGCCGGAGGATTTGCCGCGCTTTTATCGCGCGCTCCGCTCCGGTCGAGGCGAATTTATCAACGGCGTGCGCTTCGTCTATCCGATGGAAAAGCAGGCGATGCGCTTTTTGAATTTTCTCGGTAACAAGTTTTTCAGCCTGGCCTTCTCCTGGCTGCTCGGTCAGAACGTCAAGGATACGCTCTGCGGGACCAAAGTGCTGAGCCGGAGCGATTACGATCTGGTCGCGGCCAACCGCGCCTACTTCGGCGACTTCGATCCGTTCGGCGATTTCGACCTGATCTTCGGTGCGGCCAAGTTAGACCTGAAGCTCGTCGATATGCCGGTGCGCTATCACGAGCGGACCTACGGCCAGACCAATATCCAGCGGTGGCGGCACGGGCTCTTGCTGCTGCGGATGTTCGGCTTCGCGCTGCGGCGGCTGAAATTCGTATGAGGTTCGTGCCACGGCGCGGGCTTCAGGCCCGGGCCGCATTCCTATAATAGATTTACGTCGGTGCCTGGCTTTAGCACCGACGCAGGCGTCGGGCCGGTAGAGCTGGTGCGAAAGCGGGAGGGCGGTAGGAATGGCGAACCGGAAAGCGGAATCACGGCAGGACACGCGCATCCTGGTTACTGGCGGTGCGGGGTTTCTAGGCAGTTTCGTAATCGAGGAGCTGGCGCGCGCCGGATTCCGCAATATAGCGGCGCCGCGCTCCAGCGAATACGACCTGCGCAAGCCGCAGGCGATTGCGAGCCTGATGCGCGATGCGCGGCCACAAATGGTCCTCCATCTCGCGGCCGTGGTCGGCGGAATCGGTGCGAATCGCGAGAACGCCGGGCGCTTCTTCTACGAAAATCTCATCATGGGTGTCGAGCTGATGGAACGCGCGCGCCTTGATGGCGTCGAGAAATTCGTCGCCATCGGCACGGTCTGCGCCTATCCCAAGTTCACGCCGGTACCCTTTTGCGAAGACGAACTCTGGATCGGCTATCCCGAAGAGACCAACGCGCCGTATGGGCTGGCCAAGAAAATGCTGCTGGTGCAGGCGCAGGCTTATCGCCAGCAATACGGCTTCAACGCGATTTACCTTCTGCCGGTCAACCTCTATGGGCCGCGCGACACGTTCGATCCCACTCGCTCGCACGTGATCCCGGCGCTGATCAAAAAGTGCGTGGACGCGATCGAGAGCCGCGCGCCGCGAATTGAGGTCTGGGGCACCGGGTCGGCTAGCCGCGAGTTTCTCTACGTCGAAGATTGTGCCCGCGCAATCGTTCTCGCAGCGCGCCATTACGATGGCGCCGAGCCGGTAAACCTGGGGGCCGGCCGTGAGATTACAATCCGGGACCTGGTCAACCTGATTGCGCGCCTTACGGGCTTTCGCGGCGACATCGTGTGGGACCCCAGCAAACCCGACGGACAACCGCGGCGCTGCCTGGATGTCTCTCGCGCGGAGCGCGAATTCAATTTCAGGGCCACCACCGACTTCGAGGAGGGATTGCGGCGGACGATCCACTGGTACCTCGAGGCGCGCCGCGCGCAGGCTAAAACCGGCGTCGAGACGGCTTCGGCCTAGGCCATCCCAACGCAACCGCCCGGACTGGTAAGGCAAGGTATTCGCGTGGTCGCCAAATAAGGCGCTGACGCGGGCGGCGCGCCTCTTGGGATGGGGACGGCTTTTCACGTAATGGTGAGAATTGGGGGAGGGCTGGATGAGCGCTGCTGAGCCACACGCGGAGGATGCCGAGGCCGAGGAGTACCGCTCGTCCGCATCGCCCGCGCACGGCGCACGGCCGCTGCTGTCGATCGAAGGAATCCTGGCCGCGATGCGCCATCCGCTGATGGTGGCGTTTCTCATGCTCGCGGCGCTGATCCAGGTCTACAGAACGGCCGCGGCTCTACCCGGTCGAATTCACGAAGAAGACTTCGCCGACTACTACGCCGCCGCTACGATCATGCGGCAGGGGGAAAATCCCTATCATGCTTCGCTGGCACCTGTGGGCGCCAAACTCGGCCTGCACACCAAGACCTTTAAGCAGGACGAAATCATTCCGGAAACGCCCGCTTTTCTGCTTGTTCTCAGGGAATTGGGAGCGCTGCCGCTGACCCAGGCCTACTGGACCTGGATCGCGGTTAACTTTGCGGCGCTGCTCGTGTCCCTTTACCTGCTGCTTGGTCCTGGAAGTGGTCTGCGGCCGGTGGATGCCTGCCTGATGGTCGCGCTGGCCTTGATGTATCCGCCGCTCATCGATCTCTTTTTGACCGCGCAGAGCCAGGTGCTGGTAATACTGGGTCTTGCGCTGACCGTCCGATGGCTGAGGAGTGGACGCGATGGTTTCGCCGGGATGATGCTGGCGGGGCTCACCCTTTTTCGCGGCTATCCCGGTTTGATGGGCCTTTATTTGCTGTTTACGCGCAGATGGCGCGCGCTCGCCGTCATGGCCGCGGCTGGTGCAATTGGGCTTGTGGTATGCGTGGCCCTGATGGGATGGCGGACAGTTGTGGATTTTCCGCTGGGGCTCGCGGCGGCCGGCGGGGACCGCGCACTGTTCAAATTGGGATGGAATACGGCGCCTGCGTCGTTTGTCTGGCGGCTGTGTCTGTACCTCAACGGATGGCATCTGGGTCCCGCGGGCGATCGCTTCGCGCACGCCCTGGGATACGCTGCTTCACTGGCCTTCGTGATATTTACCTTGAAGGCAACGCTTACGCGTCGATCCGGTTCCGATCCCGATTGGCGCCTCTTCGCCCTATGGATAGTTACCTCGATCGAGGTTCTGCCTGTCTCATGGCTGAACTACAATACTTTGTTGTTCATTCCTTTCGCGCTGATCGCCTCGGCGGCCACGCGCAACCGGGCCAGTGAGCGTTCGTTGTGGGCCGCGATAGTGAGCTACTTTCTGAGCGTGTTTGCTTTTGGCGGATTACTTTTTCTCGACCCGCGCCTTCCGATCGTGTTCGTGGTAATGGTGGGAGAGAGCAAGTCGGTTGCGGTGATGGTCGGGTACCTGTCAGCGTATTGGTTCGCCGTCGACGAGACCTGAATCATTAGGCACTTCACAAACACCGCTGGTGCAGCGCTTCTCGTGGCAGAGGCACTGGTCTTCTGGGTATTCATCGCGCTTACCACCCCCGGCTGCGGAGCAGCGCCGCCACAGGCTGCGATCAATCAGCTTGGCAATCGGGTCGAAGCCGGCCGCGACACAACCACCTCCGCCTTTGCCCATACGCCTTCGGCGCGCGGCGGGATCCGTGCTCCATACGCTATTGCGGCGGGCGCCGCCGGCATTTGGTTCACCGAGTACAGCGCTCCGATGCTCGGGCTGATGGAACCCAACGGCGCGTTCAAGCAGGTGGAACTGGACCTCGATGGGTTTCCCGAACGGGTGACCGTCGCACGCGACGGGGCGGTGTGGTTCACCGATCCGCAGGGCGGTCGCATCGGCCGCATCTTTCCCGACAGCCACAAAGCGGACTATTACTTCGTGCCCACGCCCAAGAGCGGTCCCGCCGGTATCGCGGCCGCCCGCGACGGTTCGATCTGGTTCACCGAACATGCCGCCAATCAGATCGCGATCTTCGTTCCGGCCGGATCCGACCGGTCCTCGCCGGGAAACCATGGGTTCAAGGAGTTTGTGCTGCCGCGCGGTGGCGGACCGGCCGGGATCGTCGCCGCTGTCGACGGCAGTCTGTGGTTCGCCGAGGACTCGGGTAACCGGATCGGCCGCATCAAATTGGCGCAAAATTCCGAGGCTGCAGTGATAACCGAATACCCACTACCGGTTCCGTATAGCCACGCCAACGGCGTCGCGATAGGCGCCGACGGGAATGTCTATTTCACTGAGCTGGCGGCCAGCCGCATTGGCAGGATCACGCCGCAGGGACAAATGTCCGAACTAGTGTTGCCCGTCAACGGTCCCGCGCTCGACATGGTTGCCACGGGCGACGGAAGCATCTGGATGACGGTGCCCAAAGCGCGCGCGATCTGCCGCCTTCGTCCCGGCGCTCCGATAACTGCCTTCTACTTGCCCGAAACGACCATCCCGGCTTTCATTACACGCGGCACCGATGACAATCTTTATTTTTCCGAGCCCACGGGAAAAATTGCGCGCTTCACGCAGGTTGGCGTCCTGACCGAGTTCAAGCTGCCGAATTAGAGCGACGCCCGCGATTCGCGAGCTTACGATCCGAATGAAGGCATTCGGAAATGTGGTTATGGCTTTACTGTTTCGCCGCGATGCCCTCGGTACATCTGGTCCCGCCAAACAAATAGTGGCGTGAACTGTGAATCCGAGGTCAGCGGCGCGGTATACATTGGACGCATCGGCGCCGGAAAGAGAAAGAGTTCATCGGGAGGCGGGTTCACAAGCAAAAGCATGCTGGCCGCGGTGAGATCTGCCCGGGTAAATGCGTCACCGACTAAATACTGACGACCGTCCAAGGCATGTTTGAGAGCCGTCAAGATCCGTTCGATCGTGACCTTGGCATGCTCCTCGGCATACGAGGAGTGTTGATACTTCTGCGCGAAGTAGCGCCCCCCTTGCTGCAGCTCCGGCTCGCTCGACCGGAGAAAGTGCCCAACGATAAGCATCCTTGCCTGTGGGCCTAAGACGCCGTCCATCAGCTCTTCCCACATCATTACCTGCGCCCGCTCTTTAGCGGAAGCCGGCATGAGAGCCGGCTGCGGCTTGTACTCCTCAAGCCAATTCAGGATAGCGGTCGAGTCGGGTATCACCTTGCCATTAGCCAGCAACACTGGAACCTGGGCCTGCCCGGTCAGTTTCTTTACTTTCTCTTCATCTACTCCGGGCTGGTAGTCTTGTTTCTCATACGGCACTCCTTTGTAGTTGAGTGCCCATCGGACGCGTTCAGCCCAGGGCGACGCATACATCTGAATCAGCTTTATAGTACTCATTTTGAATACCTCCGTTAGGCTTTAATCGATCAGCTACTTTAGATTGTTCCTTTCAATTAGTAACTTCTCTTAGCAGCTTGCTGGAACTGGCTTCAGGATAGTTGTTCAATAAGCACCTTGGCGTCGATCAAATTTTTTCTGTCAAAGCCTTCGCTGAACCATCCATAGATCTCAGCCAGTGCCTGCCGTGCTTCTGCCTTCTTGCCCTGTTGCTTCCATAGTCGGCTCAAGCTTGTCACCGCCCTTAATTCGAACGACCTGGCTCCTTGTTGACGCGCTATCTCGATAGATCTCCGAAAGCATTCTTCCGCTTCCGTCTGGACGCCAGGCTCCGCCTCGATGCCGGAACGTCGGAGGACCAGGGCCCCCTTCAATCGGTGCAGTTCCGCGTCGTTGTAACGTTCGCCCGTTTTTTCCACTAGTGCGATCGCCTCTGTCACGGCAGCGAGTCCTTCCTCGAACCGTCCCGCTGTCTCGCATCCCTCAGCCAGGAAAGAAAGAAACCACGGTCGGAAAAGGCTTGCCCCCGTGGCCAACTGATCGTCCAAACCTCCGCGCATCAGGGCAATTCCTTCTTCTGTTTGTCCCTGCTGGGCGAGTGCAAATCCGCGATACATAGTTGCCTGCGCCAGAATGCTCCCGAATCCTTGTTCCGCACAGACCGCGATCGTCGCCTCTGCGTGTTGCTGTAGCGCTGGCCATTTCCCGCGAAGATGAAGGACTGGCACGTGCACCAGGGCAACCGCCAGGCTAAACGCATGAGACTGCCTCTGAGCCAGGGCGACCGCCTCCTCCATCCTCTTCGAAGCTCGGTCCGAATGCCCTAAAAGCTCCAGGAGCCACGCCGTCCTGACGAGGCAAAACACGCCGGGATCCAACCCATAGGTAAACGCATGAGCGTGATGTGTCTGAGGGTCGTAAAGGCTGATGGCTCGCTCGAAGTGCTCCAAGGCAGGAAGCAGCTTCCCGAAAAGGAACAGCGAATTGCCCTGCGCCAGGTGCGCTTCCACCAGCAGACCGGAGTCCTGCACGCTGTCCGCTAAGCTCACAAGTTGCTGTGCCAACTCAAATGCCGGCTGCAACTCCCCACGTATGAGATGAAAGGATCGTAGCCCAAACAGCACCGGAAAGAGCCGAGCGTCGTCGCCTGATTGCCTTCCCAACTGCGCCGCCCGTTTGTAGACGGCTCCGACCTCCGGGGCGCCGTTGCCCTTCGTCGCTATCAGAACCGGACCAAGCATCGTCTGGAGGGCCAATTCCTGCCGATCACGCTGAGGAGTATCCGGCAAAGTATTCAACAAATGCACTGCGGCAGTGAGCTGATTTATCGCTTCGGTGTTTGCGGATCGTTCAATAGCTTGTTGCGCGGCAAGTTGCAGGTATTCCAACGCCTTCAAACTGTTGCCGCTGCAACTATAGTGATGAGCCAACTCTCCATAGTGGTCTTCCAGTCGCGAATTGAAGAGGACTTCGATCTGATGTGCTGTGCCCTCATGCAGGTTCTGGCGTCGTTCTATCAGTAATGAACCGTATGCCACTTCCTGGGTGAGCGCATGTTTGAAGGTGTACGCAGATTCAGGAAAGGCAGGCTGCTCATAGATGAATTCGCTGAGTTGAAGGGCCGCCAGCATGCGTTCCAGTTCTTCGTCCGGCTTTCGTGTCACGCCCCTTATCAGTCCGAGCGGAAATTCTTTGCCCATAACAGCGAGGGTCTGCAAAAGCTCTTTCTCAGCGGTTGGTAGACGATCGATGCGTGAGGCCAGGATTCCCTTCACCGTAGGAGGGATATGGACCTCTGAGAGTGAGCGGGTGACCTTGACCGCGCCGTTGCGGACCAGTACCCGCTGATCGAACAGCGCCCGCACGATCTCCTCGACGAAAAACGGGTTCCCCTCGGTTTTTTCGATGATCAGGCGCTTAAGCGGCCTCAACTCCACGGCCTCGCTGATCAACGCGGCCAGCAGCTCCTCAGCGCTTTCGCGGCCCAGCGGATCGAGGCGCAATTGAGTGTAGTAGGTCTTACTGCCCCAGCCGTGTGAGTATTCGGGACGGTAATTCACAAGCATCAGGATTTTCGCGGTGCCGATCGATTCGACGAGCAGATTCAGCAGTGCCTGCGTCTCTCCGTCGATCCAATGGAGGTCCTCGAAGATCACAATCAGCGGTTGGTTGAGGCTCTCGCGCAACAGAATCCGCTTGATGGCATCCAGGGTGCGTCGGCGCCGCAGGTCCGCGGCTATTTGCCCGAGCGTCCCCACCGTCTCTTCCACCCCTAATAGGGCGAAGACGTAGGGCAGAGTTTCTTCGAGCGTCCGGTCGAGCATTAATACCTTGCCGCCGACCTTTTCGCGCCGCCGCCGTTCGTCGTCCTCAGGGATCAGATCGAAGTAGTCTTTGAGCAGCTCGATAACCGGCAGATAGGCCCAGGCCTTGCCGTGCGAGACCGAAAAAGCCTCAAGCACCAGGCAACTCCTCTGCGCGACGGCTTTGAACTCAAAAAACAGCCGCGACTTGCCCAGCCCCGCCTCGCCCATCGCCGCCACCAGCTGCCCATGCGAGCCCTTGGTCCTCTCCAGCGCCCGTTTCATTTCCTCGATTTCGCGATCCCGACCGACGAATCGAGACAGGCCTCGCCGCGCAGACATCTGCAGCCGCGTTCGCAGCGGACCCAGTCCGGTCAGTTCATAGACATTGACCGGCTCGCTCACACCCTTGACCCGGGTTGGCCCCAACGCGTTGAACGCGAAGTAACCTTCGACCAGTTTCTGCGTATGCTCGCTCACTGCGATCGACCCGGTCGGTGCAAGAGCCTGCATCCGCGCCCCCAAGCTGGTCGAATGCCCGATCGGAGTGTACTCGGTGCGATGCTCGCCGGTCTGAACCGAGCGCACCACCATCTCGCCGGTGTTCAGCCCGATGCGAATCTCGATCGGCGCGCACCCCTCCTCGCGCAACTTGCTTGCGTAGCGCTTGATGTCCTCCTGCATCTTGAGCGACGCGAGCAGCGCCCGCTGCGGATGGTCCTCGTGTGCCACTGGAGCGCCGAACAGCGCGAAGACACCATCCCCGGTCGACTGCGCTACATAGCCGTCGTAGCGATGCACCGCGTCCATCATCAGCTTGAGCGCGGGGTCGACGAGGCGGCGCGCCTCTTCCGGGTCGAGGTCCTCGATCAAATCCATCGAACCCTTGATATCGGCAAACAAAGCGGTGACTGTCTTACGCTCGCCCTCGAGACGCTGCGGTTCAGCGCCATCAAGTGTCACGCGAATTGAGGAAGATGCCGAGCCTGCCGCTGCGCTCGGGGATTGTCCCACTTGATCCCCGGTAAGAGAGGTCGCACATTGGGCGCAGAATCTGGCTTCAGGCGGATTCTCGGACCGGCACTTTTGGCATAGACGCAGGAAAGCGGTTGCGCACTGAATGCAGAACTTCGCGCTCGGAGGATTTTCCGCCGAGCATTTCTGACAGCGCATCGGCTTTCTCCGTATAAAGCGGCCAGCCTCCTTGTATCATTCGGCCTCGCTAAGGGGCAGCGGGCAGCGCGAAGCGCGGTCGCTAGGATTCAATCCTATGGTGAGAGCGGAGCAGCGAGCTCGCCTCCCTATCGGAACGAAGCCCACTCCGACGATGGTGGGACCGCCCCATTCTCACAGGATAGCCCTTGCAGAGCGCGGACGATGCGGAGGTTGTGAGCCCGTAGTTTCGCACTCGTAGCTCTGCAATGCGCCCGACTGGAATGCGCCGGCACTGACCTGTTCGATACCTTCGAGGGTTTTTGAGAGCAACCGCCAGGAGTGGTGCCACCCTCTGATCACTTCACGTCTACTTCCATCCGCATCCAGGGATGAATGCAGCATTCGAAGAGATGCTTGCCCTTAGAAAGGCCCGTGATATCGAGGTGGCTACCCTGAAGGATTCGCGTCTTGGCCACCGCGATGTTTTTAAAGCCACCCGAGCACTCCGGAATAACGCTTGTCGCACTGCCAGGGTTCAACTGCGGTATGAATCCGTTACCGAACTCTTTCACCTCCGTAAAGGTGTGGGGCTCACCGCCTTGGTCGACCACGGAAAGGATGGTTCCCTGCTTGATCGTCAACTTGTCGGGTTCGAAGTCCCAGCCGGGATCGGGAGTTCCAGCCTCCGCCAATGCAAATAGTTCGGAGAGCGTGGTAAACGCTCCAAGCGTGACGTTCCGGCAAAAATCAGGGCCCACTGCCGCGTTGAACGTGACCGGATCGCATTCGTCCAAGGCCACGATCTGCGCGAGACGTAGTGAATCTTCTTGCGCGACCGCATGAGTAACTCCGGCGAACATCAAAGAGCCAGCGAGTAGACCTCTCGCTATAGTGATTTTCATCCTCTTCTCCCTCGTCGCTGTTCGGACTAGGATTTGCCTCCGGAATCTCTAACCAAAAGATAACGCGAGATTCGCAATGCTGATGGCTAACCTCCTCTTGTCACACAAGTGTGCGTAACCTGCGCTTCCCACGCATATTCCGACAAACCGAACGCGAAGTCCTGATCGAAATCGAACATTTCTCTGACAATTGCGAACGCGTCGACGGAGGTAACTGACATGGCGGCAGGGCAGGTGCTTCGCTTCGGCCCTTATCGGCTCGATGCCTCCGAGGAACGGATCTGGCGTGGGCAAGATTTGGTGAAGCTCACGCACAAGAGCTTCTCCGTTCTGCGCTACCTCGCGGAACGGCCCAAACACCTGGTCACGAAAGAGGAGCTGTTCAAGGCGCTATGGCCGAATACGGCCGTCGGCGATGCGGCGTTGACGAGATGCATTCGCGAGATTCGGGAGGCACTCACGGACGATCCGCGCTCGCCCCACTATATCGAGACCGCGCACCGACGCGGGTTTCGCTTCATCGGGCCCCCCGCCGACGTCCGCCAGCCGATCCCGCGAACGAAGACGAAGTATGCGAAGAGTGGAGGCGTTAACATCGCCTATCAGGTGGTCGGTGACGGCCCGGTCGACCTGGTGATGGTGCCCGGGTGGACCTCGAACGTGGAGGGCTGGTGGGAGCTTCCGGCCTCGACGGCTTTCTACGAACGGCTCGCGAGCTTCTGCCGTCTGATCATCTTCGACAAGCGGGGAACCGGCATGTCGGATCCATTTCCCACTGCCGAGCCACCCACGCTCGAGCAGCGGATGGACGACGTGCGAGCCGTCATGGACGCGGTGGGCTTCGAACGGGCGGTGCTGTTCGGATATTCCGAGGGTGGGCCGATGTCCCTCTTGTTTGCCGCCACTTACCCGGAGCGGACAGTCGCGCTGATCCTGCACGGAACGTTCGCCAAGCAGGAATGGCATGACACCTTTGCCGCGCGGCTCGCCGAGACGCCCGAAGAACTGGAGGCGTTGGTCGAGGAGCGGTGGGCCGAGGGCTGGCCCGGTCTCGACGTCTGGGCGCCGACCTTCGCGGACAGCGAAGAGAACCGACAGGCGTTCGCCCGCTTCATGCGACAAGCGGCGAGCCCCGCGACTGCCGCGGCGATCCTACGGATGTCGTGGGAGATCGACGTGCGGCCGATTTTGCCTGCGATCCACGTGCCGACCCTGATTCTCCACCGCCGCGAAGAACGAGCGTTCGGCGTGACGCATGCGCGATACCTCGCCGATCACATTCCTGAGGCGAAGTACGTCGAGATGCCTGGTGTGGATCACCTCTTGTATGCTGGCGATCACGAGGCGATCGCGGCGACGGTCGAGGAGTTCCTCACCGGTCCCAGACGTGCCCGTGAGGCCGGCCTCCTCGCCACGGTGTTGCTCATCGACGTCGTGGATTCGGCGGGACGAGCCGGCGAGCCCCGCGACCGCGCCTGGCACAATCTCCTCGAGCGCCGTCAAGCGTTGGTGCGGAGCGAAGTGAGCCGCTTTCGTGGACGCGAGGCGGCAGGCGATCGCTGCGTTGCGACGTTCGATGGCCCGATTCGAGCCCTTCGCTGTGCGCTGAGGCTGCGTGACGCCTCTCAGGAGTTAGGATTCCAAATCCGTACAAGTGTACACACCGGAGAATGCGAATTTCAAAACGATTGTCTGAGCGGCACCACGATTCGCATCGCGGCGCGGATTCTCGCCAAAGCGGCGCCAGGTGAGATCTGGGTGTCGGGCACCACAAAGGATTTGGTACCCGGCTCGGGAATCGAGTTTGAGGATAGGGGACTGCACGTCTTAGACGATATCCCCCGACAATGGCCTTTGTTCATCGTGAAATCGACGGACGAGGCGATCCGTCGATCACCGTCTCTTCCTCCTCCTCGCGCTGAGGTCTTCCGTACTACTCCTCGCGGATGAGACAGGGTCTGGCGAGCCCAGTCCCGCGCTTCGCGCAGAAGTTGTTGGCGGACGGATTATTGGTCCCACATTTCTAGCAGCGCATCGTCGACAGTACCCCGCGCGAAGCAAGCGACCGAGCGCCCTTGTATCACCCAACGCGGCTATCGACCAGCAGGCCTCTGAAAGGGGACTACGCTTCTCGCCAGGCCGGCGCGACTGACGGGACTGTTCCGACGACGAAGGTTTGCGCTATAAGCGGATTCGGTCGTTTGGAAAATCCAAAATAAAATCGAGGAAAAGCGATGGGTAAGCTCGACGGTAAGGTCGCTGCCGTAACCGGCGGCGGACGCGGGATCGGTCGCGGAGTGGCCCGGACGCTGGCCGCCCAAGGCGCAGCGGTAGTGGTCAACGACCTCGGCGTGAGTCTCGTGGGACAGAAGGAAACCGTTTCGCCAGCCGACGACGTGGTCAAGGAAATCGTGGCGGCCGGAGGCAGGGCGGTGTCCAATCACATGGATATCGCGACCGTGACCGGCGGCGAGGGCCTAGTCAACCAGGCAATCAAAGAATTCGGCCAGCTCGACATCCTGGTCAACGTGGCGGGCATCCTGCGCGACCGGATGATCTTCAACATGAGCGAACAGGAGTGGGACGACGTCATCCGCGTCCATCTCAAAGGCCATTACTGCACGATCCGCCCTGCCAGCGCGCATATGCGCGAGCGCAAGAGCGGACGCATCATCAACTTCTCCTCGAACTCCGCGCTGGGTAGTCCCGGTCAGCCCAATTATGCCGCGGCCAAGGCTGGAATCCTCGGGCTCACCTATAGCTGCGCGACATCGCTGCAGAAATATGGGATTACCGTCAACGCGATCATGCCCGGCGCGGCAACACGGATGACCGACTCGATCCCGGCGGGCCGGATGCCCGGGGTGAGCGGTCTGGCGGTGAGCGAGAGCGCCGAGGGCACACCTCGCGACCCGGCCAACGTCGCGCCCATAATCGTCTATCTCGCGAGCGACCAGGCGGCCGAAGTGACGGGGCAGTGTTTCGGCGCGTCGGGCTACCGAATCTCGCGCTACACACACATGAAGATGGACCGCGCGATTTTCAGCGACGGTCCTTGGAACATCGACCGGCTTTTCGAAATCTTCAAGTCGACTCTCGGACAGGGTCTCGAACCGGTGAACATGTTCGCCTGAGGCGCTCGCACGCTGGAGCCGTGCTAGGCTTGGGCCGCTATGCCGTCGCGGCCGCAATTCCTGGTCGGCACCGCCTCGTGGACCGATCCGACGCTGGTAAAGTCGGACGTCTTTTATCCGCCCGCGCTCAAGACCGCCGAGGATCGCCTGCGCTTTTATGCCGCGCAGTTCGACACGGTCGAAGTGGACGCCAGCTACTACGCGCTAATCTCGGAACGCAACGCCGAGCTATGGGCTGAGCGCACGCCGCCCGGTTTCGTTTTCAACATCAAGGCGTTCGCGATGCTGACGCAGCATCCAGTGGTCACGGCCCGGCTGCCGGCCGCATTGAAAGCGATACTGCCGCCCGATCAACGCGCCGCGCCACGCCTGCGCCATCCGCCGCCCCAGGCGCTGGAGATGGCCTTCGGGATGTTTTGGAGCGCACTTGGGCCGTTGCGCATCGCCGGCAAGCTCGGCCATCTGCTATTCCAGTTTCCGCCGTACTTTACCGCTCGCGCCTCTAATCTTGATTATATTGCCGGACTCAAAGATCGGATGCCTGGAGCGGCAATCGCGATCGAGTTTCGTCACAATAGCTGGTTCGACGGCGCGCAAAAGGCGAGGACGATCGACTTTCTCGAACGCCACGGGCTGACCTTTGTTTCGATGGACACGCCGCCCGGGACTATCGAGCCGGTGTTTGCGGTCACCGGCTCGGAAGCTTACGTGCGCTTCCATGGCCGCAACCGCGAGAACTGGTACAAGCGCGAGGGCGGTGCGGCCGAGCGTTTCAAGTACCTCTACGCGGAGGCCGAACTGGCGCCGTGGGCCGAGCGGTTGAAGGCGCTTGGCGGCGTGCGCCGCGCGAGCGTCATCTTCAATAACTGTTACAGCAACTTCGGCGTGATGAACGCGGCCACGATGGCGGAGATGCTCAAGCACTGAAGCGCCTCTCCCACAAGGCCCGATCAATTGTCTGACGGGACCAGCAAAGATGAAAGCCACGCTCTACCAGTTCGCAACCAGCCCCTTTTGTTCCAAGGTGCGAAAGATTCTCGACTACAAGGGCATCGACTACGAGATCGTCGAAGTTGACTACATCGAGCGCAAGGAATTGATCGCAGCCTCGGGGCAGATTATGGTCCCCGCACTCAGGCTGGAAGCGATCTCGGTCGACGGCCGAGACGCCGAGACGGTCGTCGACTCCGACCGCATCGCGACGCGTCTCGAGGAATTATGCCCCGAGCCGACGATTCTACCGCCACGCACGCGCGGCCTCCATTTGGCGCTCACCCGTTATATCGACAGCGAAGTTGAGGAGGCGTTGTTTCGCGCCGCGGTGCCCGATGAAGCCGAGTACTTCGCCCGCCAGGGCCCCGATCGGCTGGCGATGTTCCGCTTTATTCGCGAGCGCAAGTACGGCACGGGTTTCTGCGAGCGGATGGAGCGCGAGCACGACGCCAACCTGGTCCGCGTACATGAGGTGTTGACGCCGTTTGAGATGGCGCTCGAGCACGGAGCGTTTTTGCTCGGCGGAGCTGGGCTGGCCGATTTCGCCCTGTACGGCCAGCTTCATTACCTCGCGCTCACCGGCGTGCTCAAGATCCCGCACGGACTTCCGCGAGTGCGCGAGTTTTACGGCCGCGTCGATCGGATCACGGCGCAGCTGGAGGATGCGGGGGCTTAGGCGATTTCGATTACGGCCGCGTGCAGAAAGCGGCTGAACAGAGCGCCGGTCGAGTCCAGCGCCACGTCATAGAGCGACGGTGTGCGGTCGGGTACGAACATCTGATGGCCTTCATCGAGCAACGCGTAGATCATGCAGAGCCCGAGAGCGATATAAGGGCGTTCCCGCAGCGGTCCGCTTATCAGCAACCAGAAGAGGATCGCGTAGTTGGTGAAGTGCGCCGCCTTGCGCACGAAGACGTGGGCGAGCCCGATCGTTGCCGCCGAGGCGCCGGGCATCAGCAGGCGCAGGATAGGGTCGATGAATCTCGAGGTGTTTTCAGCCGAGAAGTATGAAGTCGAAAGGAAAAAGATAACTGTTGCCCACAGTAATACCGGCATCCATTTGGTCAACAATCGCTCGTTCGTTTCGCCTGGATTTACCGCGATCGCGTCACTCATGCCTTGCTCGTCCTTGTTATTACTAACCAACGAACGCGCACGACTCATCGCTCGCGATCGCACTGTTTGTTACAGCCGTAGCTCAAGGTTAGCATGGTGAGGTAGAGGGTCAAACCGGGAGGGTCCGGTCCCCTGATCTCATGACACACCGATTTAATCGAAGGATTGAACGCACATGAGCCAGATTTGGACTATCGCTGAAACACATCCTGTTCCGCCCTGCACGATCGTAATTTTCGGCGCCTCCGGCGACCTTGCCGCTCGCAAACTCCTGCCCGCGCTCTACAACCTGGAGATTTGCGGCAGGGGACTGATACCGCCCAACAGCGCAATTCTAGGCTTCGCGCGCCGCGAGATGTCGGTCGAGGAGTTTCGCACCAAGTCGCGCGAGGCGGCGGAGCGCTACTCGCGGCTGAAAATCGACGAGCAAAGCTGGCAACGCTTCGCCGCGAGCCTCGACTACCTCTCGGGGCTCGATCGGCCCGACGGCTTCACGCGCCTCAAGAGCCGGCTCGAGGAGATCGAAAAGGCTCGCGGTCTGCCGCCAAACCGCATCTATTATCTATCGATTCCGCCCGAGGCGATTATCGAGACCGTCGAGAAGCTCCACGGCGCCGGCCTGATCGCGCCGCCCGATGCTCCTCACTTCACCCGTATCGTGGTCGAAAAGCCCATCGGCCACGACCTGCACAGCGCGCTGCAGATCCTCAGGGAGATGCGCAAGTACTTCGACGAGAGCCAGATTTTTCGCATCGACCACTACCTCGGGAAGGAGACGGTGCAAAACCTTATGGTGCTGCGGTTCGCCAACAGCATTTTCGAGGACTTCTGGAGCAACCGCCGCGTCGACCACGTCCAGATAACCGTCGCCGAGGAGGAAGGCGTGGGCACGCGCGCGATGTATTACGACGGTGCCGGGGCGCTCCGCGACATGGTGCAGAACCATATGCTGCAAGTCATGGCGCTGACCGCGATGGAACCGCCGGTGTCCCTCGCCGCCGACGCCGTGGGCGACGCGAAGATCAACGTCATCCGTTCGCTGCGGCCTATCGCCGGCGATGAGGTGCGGAAATTCGTGGTGCGCGGCCAATACGCCGCTGGTGAACTCGACGGGAAACGCGTCCCCGGCTATCTGCAGGAAGAAGGCATCCCCGGGACCTCGCGCACCGAGACTTTCGTCGCGCTGAAGGCGTTGGTCGACAACTGGCGATGGGCGGGGGTGCCGTTTTATCTGCGCACCGGCAAGCGCCTGCCGCGGCGCGCAAGCGCCATCTTCGTGGAGTTCAAACGGATGCCCGAAATTCTGTTCAATCGCCGCGTCTCGCTGCCGCCTGACGTGCTGGCGATTCGGATCCAGCCCGACGAGGGCTTCTCACTCGAGGTATTGGTCAAGCGGCCGGGATTGGATCTTTCGATCCAGCCTGTGCGAATGGATCTCCACTACTCGGCGGAGTTCGGCGGCCCCTCACCCGACGCCTACGAGCACCTGTTGCTCGATGTGATGGCGGGTGACCATACGCTGTTCCTGGGTGCTCGATTCGTGCAGCGCTCGTGGGAATTCGTGCAGGGAATTCTCGACCGATGGGAGAGCGATCCGAACATTCCGCTCGAGCCCTATCCGGCCGGAAGCTGGGGGCCGAAGGCCGCCGATGATTTGATCCGCGCCGACGGTCGCCACTGGTACGAACCGTAGGCGGCTAGCGATTGCTACGAGCATCTGTCCACAGACCGTGGACAGACTTATCAACAGGCGAAGGAAGCCTGTGGCCAACGTCGAATGTTTGCGCGGCCGATGTTCGTGCGGCGGACGCCTGTTAGGCGTGTCGATGCATCGGACACTGCGCCCCATGGCTGCCGCCCTTGCAGCATGCCTGCGATGGGCAGCATGACTGCTTGCTCTGGCAACAGGCGGGAGTATCGGCCGTGCGGCCTGCGTTGACTACCACGTAGCCACCGGTGCCCAGAGTTCCGACCAACATAATCGCGGCGAAGGTTTTGAGCGATATCGCTTTCATTGCCTGCTCCCTGGTCTTCGGTTCCGCTGATTTTCAAGTTCCGATGGTCTTCGAGTTTCGCTTTCCCAACGAGCCGCATTATAGGCATCGGGTCACGCTTGCCGCAAAGCCGTCGTCGCCGCGCATAAGCTCCGCTCCGGTGGCGCAAAGCGCGGAAGGTGCGCTAGCTTAGATAGATAGCGACGAATCGAGCGCGCACGTTTTTCAAGCAACGCGACTGGCCCCGCAGCGGCGCGGGTCGCGACACGCGGCGCGATTCAGCGAGGAGACTGAGTAACTACAATGAGCAAAGCAGAAAACGTCTATATTCTCGGCGGTGGGCAAAGCGACTTCGCCCGCAACTGGAACAAGGAAGGCAAGCACTTTTCCGCCGTGATGCGCGAGACCGTGAACGCGGCGATGCAACAGGCGCGGATCGAGCCGCACGAGATACAGACCGCGCATGTCGGCAATTTCGCCGCCGAGCTTTACGGCAAGCAGGGCCAGATCAACGCGTTCTTTCTAGAGGTCGACCCGCAATTCTCCGGCATCCCGACTTCGCGCCATGAGGCCGCCTGCGCTTCGGGCTCGATCGCCATCCTCGCCGCCTCGGCGGATATCGAAGCCGGCCGCTACGATCTCGCGGCGGTGGTCGGCCTTGAGCAGATGAAAACCGTCGATTCCGCGACCGGCGGCGATTTCCTTGGCACCGCGGGATGGTATGAGCGCGAGTGCAAGGGCGTGGCCTATCCATTCCCGGCGCTGTTCGGACGCCTCGGCGACGAATACGACAAGCGCTACGGGCTCAAGGACGAGTATCTCGCGCGCATCTCGTCCATAAACTTCTCCAACGCCCGGCGCAACCCGCTCGCCCAGACTCGCGCATGGCCACGCAGCGAAAGCGATCCGCAACAGGCGAGCAAGTTCAACCAGCCGATCGCGGGGCGAATCAAAGTGCGCGACTGCTCGCAGGTCACCGATGGCATTGCGACGGTATTCCTGGCCTCGGAGAAATTCGCCGTCGAGTACGCGAAGCGGCGCAACCTGAAACTCGATCAGTTGCCGCGCATCCTCGGCTGGGGCCATCACACCGCGCCGATCGAATTCGACAAGAAAATCGCCGAGAGCCGCGAAGATATCTACGTGCTGCCGCATACCCGCGAAGCGATCCTCGACGCGTTCCGCCGCGCCGGCATCTCCGACGTGACGCAGGTCTCCGGTATCGAGACCCACGACTGCTTCACCACTTCCGAGTACATGGCGATCGACCACTTTGGCATCACTAAGCCGGGCGAGTCGTGGAAAGCTATCGAGGAAGGGGCGATCGAGATGGGCGGCCGGATGCCGATCAATCCAAGCGGCGGGCTTATCGGTGTAGGCCATCCCGTCGGCGGCACTGGAGTGCGCCAGATGCTCGATTGTTATCGCCAGGTTACCGCGACCGCGGGTGAGTACCAGGTCGAGGGCGCCGAGCGTTTTGCGATGCTCAATATCGGCGGCAGCGGCACCACCAGTTGCGCCTTCGTGGTGGGCAAGCACTAGAACTCGCGCGACGGATTGAAAATGCCGGATTCCTTGCCGAGCTTTTCGCGAACCGACCAGCACGGCTGGACGTTTTCGTTTCCCGATCATCCGGCGCTGCTCTGCTTCGTCAAGGAGGATTGCCCGACCTGCGACATGACGATGCCGCTTATCGAAGCGGCCTGGCGGGCCTTTCAAGGGGAGGTCGACGTCCTCGCGATCGGGCAGGAGGCGGCCGGCAACGCGCTTCTAATCGAACGGCACAAGCTTACGGGACCGATGCTTGACGACTCGGACCTGAAACTTTCCCACGCCTATAATGTCGAGATCGTTCCCACGATAATTCTCGCGGAAACCGGCGGCGCCGAGTTGTGCCGCTTCGAGGGGTTCGACAAGTCCGACTGGCAACGCGTGCTTTCGCAGGCGGCGCATCTGGCTGGGCGGACCCGAGCCGCAAATCGACTGGAGCGCCTATCCGAAATCGCGTCCCGGATGCGGCTCGAAGTCGGTCGAGCCGGGCGTGGCCGAGCGGCTCGCCGCCGAGGCGTCGGGCTCGCGCCTGCGCGCGCGCCAGATTGAGCTCGGCGCCGACGAAGACCCGTTCGAATTCATGTTCGAGCGCGGACTGACCGACGGCCTGCCGGTGGTTCCACCCACGCCCGAGCGGGTGATGCGGATGCTCGCCGGAACGCGGCGCGACCCGCAGGAAGTGATCGCGACCGTGCCGCCGAACCTGGCTCCGCTCACGATTGAGAAGGTCGCGGCCAACGCCGTGATGGCTGGATGCAGGCCCGAGTATTTGCCTGTTGTCATCGCGGTGCTCGAGGCGGTCTGCACCGATGAGTTCAATATTCACGGCGTGATGGCAACTACAGCCGGCGCCACGCCGACCATCGTAGTCAACGGCCCGATTCGGCATCGCCTCGGCATGAATATGAAGGTGGGCGCGCTCGGTTCCGGCAATCGCGCCAACGCGACTATCGGACGCGCGGTCAAGCTTGCGCTGCGCAACGTCGGTGGCGCTCGGCCGGGCGAGATCGAACGCACCGCACTTGGCGGCCCCGGCAAGTACACCGCCTGCTATCCCGAATGGGAAGAGCGCAGCCCCTGGGAGCCACTTCACGTGGAACGGGGCTTTCGCCGCGAGGACAGCGTCGTCACGGTCTTCGGCCTGGAGCCGGGACCGCGGCTGATCGTCGATCAACTCTCGCGCACGGCACACGCGCTTTGCGGCAGCCTCGGGATGGCGCTCGAGAGCTGCTGGCATCCAAAGCTTCACGCCTATGGCGAAGTCCTGCTGGTAATCTCGCCCGAGCACGCCGACACGATCGCGCGCGACGGCTGGAGCAAGGCGCAGGTGCGCAACCGAATCCAGGAGGCGAGTGCGCGTCCGATTCGCGAACTGTTGCCCGACACCAACGCCGGCGAAGGGATGGCGCTTCGGCAGTTCGGCCTTACTGACCCGTCTCCGGAGCAGCTCGAACAGCGCATCGCAAAGTTCCGCAAGCCCGAAAATATCAATATCATCGTGACGGGCGGCGAGGCCGGCAAGTTTTCGAGCGCGTTCGGCGGATGGTTCAGCGGGCCGATGGGCTCGATAAGCGTAAGCCGAAAAATCGAGGAGGCAACATGACCCGAATTGTCGACCCGACTGATGAGCGAGTGCCGCTAAGCCGCACGCTCGCGCCGCGCCCGCATCACCTAAGCGGTATAGTGGCGCTGCTCGATATCGTAAAGCCACGCGGTGACGTGTTGCTCGATCGAATCGAGCGGCGGCTCGCCGAGCGCGTGCCCGGCTTAAAGCTGAAGCGCTACCGCAAACCGACCTTCGCCAAGCCGGCGCCCGACGATCTGCGCCGCAGGATCGCTGCGGAGAGCGACTTCGTTATCGAAGCGCTCGCCGATTGAGGGTCGTGTACAACGTGCAGTGTGCACGATTCGGTATGGTTTGAAGTCAACGGGAAACCGTCTGTGGTAGTCGCGTCCTCGACTTTTGTCGACGCGGCCGAAGCGCAAGCCCGCGCACTCGGATTGCCGGAAGTCCGCCGCATTTTCGTTCCGCATCCGATTCAGGACGCGACTGACGACGAGATGCGCGCCAAGGCCGACGCGATTGTCGAGCACTTGATCCAGGCGCTTACCAGTTAGCCCAGCTAGCGCGCCGGGATCCGAGGGGCGTCCGTCTCGCGGGGCGGCGGCTTGCGCGCCGCCGCCCGCTCGCATTTAGTAAATCGACGATGGTCACGGGCAAGCCGCAGTTCTTTGACACCGCCGATCCCGACGCGATGCTGCCGCCGGCGCTTGAGGCCGAGTGGACGACCGAAGGTGCGCGGCTCCCGCCAGCGCGCGCGCTGCGCCCGCTGCCTCCGCCTAAACCGCATCGTATCGTGGTCAAGGTGGTCAACTGGCTCGGCGACCTGGTGATGAGCGGTCCCGCGTTGCACGCGATCCACGACACCTTCCCCGAGGCCCATCTGGCCGTACTGGTGCGCCGCGAGCTGGCAAGCTTCTTCGACGGCGCGATGTGGGTGAACGAGGTGATTCCCTATCGCCTGCGCGGCGGCGCGGCGGCCCTGCTCGACCAGCTTTCGATTGTGAAGCGGATTCGCGCGGGTCACTTCGATCTCGCGGTGGTCTTTCCCTCAAGCTTCCAGTCGGCGCTGTGGATGGCCCTTGCCGGTGTGCAGCGGCGCGCCGGCTACGAAGCTGACCACCGTGGCTTCCTGCTGACGCACAAGGTCGCACCGCGCGCGGACGTCGCAAGCGCTCATCAGGTGCATCACTGGCTGACGATGGTGGCGGAGACGATCGGGGCCAAGGGAAGCACCGGCGCCCACCACCTCGACGTGAATCTGCAGAGCCGCGACAAGATGCGCGCCTGGATCGCCAATCGCCGCAGGCACCCCGACCGCCCCCTGATTGCGCTGGCACCTGTTGCGGCCTATGGACCCGCCAAGGAATGGCCGGTGGAGCGCTACGCGGCGCTGGCCGACATCCTGGCCGAGCGGCACGGCGCGGAATGCGTGCTGGTGGGCGGGATCGACGATCGTCTGCAGTGCGAGCAGATTGCCGCGCTATGCAAGCGCGGCGCGATCGTCGCCGCCGCCGAGACCACGGTCGGCGAGCTGATAGCGCTGCTCTCACAATGCCATGGCTTTGCCGGCAACGACTCTGGATGCATGCATCTGGCGGGCGCGCTCGGGGTGCCGACGGTGGCGATCTTCGGCTCAACCAATCCAGCGCGCACGGGCCCGCTGGGTCCGCATTGCCGCATCATCTATCGCGCGCTGGAATGCAGTCCCTGCTTGGAACGGACCTGCCGCTTCGGACATTACAACTGCTTGCGCGACGTCTCGGCCGAGGAGGTCGCGGATGCGCTCGAGGCTTGCGAAATCTTCGCCTGATAGTGGAAAGGATTGCGATGGGTGCTGAGCTATGAAACTCGGAGAACTCGCGTCCCGGCTGGGCTTGACGCTGCGCGGCAGCGGCGAAATCGAGATCGCCTCGCCGGCGCCGCTGGAAGCCGCCGCGCCGGGAACGATCATTTTCGTCGCCGCACCCAGATATCTCGAGGCGCTGCGTACCACCTCCGCCGCGTGCGCGATCGTGCCCGCGGCTTTCGCCGCCGACGCTCCGTGCGCAGTATTGATAAGCGAAAATCCATACTCCGACTTTGCGCGCGTGCTGGAGATTTTCTTTCCGCCGTACCGGCCGGCCGCCGGAATCGACCCGACCGCGCGTATCGCGCCCGGCGCAAAACTAGGCAAGGGCGCCGCAGTCGGCGCTTATTGCGTGATTGGTGCGGGCGCGACCATCGGTCGCGACGCGGTCCTCCATCCCCACGTCACGATTTATCCGGGCGTGCGCGCGGGCGACGGGTTGGTCTGTCATAGCGGCGCCACGATTCGTGAGAACGTCACAATTGGTGACCGCGTGACGATTCTCAACGGCGCGGTGATTGGAGCCGAGGGCTTTGGTTTCGTCGAGCAGGCGGGTGCGCTGGTCAGAATTCCGCAGGTCGGCTCGGTGGCGATCGAGGACGAGGTGGAAATCGGTGCGCTCGCGACTATCGACCGCGCCACCATGGGCGCGACGGTGATCCGGCGCGGCGCGAAGCTCGATAATCACGTGCACATCGGCCACAACTGCGAGGTCGGCGAATACTCGCGCTTCTCCGCTCAAGTCGGGCTCTCGGGCTCGGTCAAAGTAGGACGCTGGTGCCAGTTCGGAGGACAGGTCGGGGTCGCCGACCATGCGCAGATCGGCGACCGCGTGCGCGTGGTCGCACAGTCGGGAATTCCGCACGATCTCGCCGACGATGCCACAGTTGGCGGCACGCCGGCGGTCGACGTGCGCATCTGGCGGCGGATGGCCGCAATCGTGCCGCGGCTGCCGGCCGCGATGCGCCGGCTGCGCGCGATCGAAGAGCGCCTGGGGTTGCGCGCCACGGACCGGGAAAACTAAGCGACAGCTAGGAGCGATCGCGAAATCAAATGGGTTCGCCGTGGCACATCTTGCTCGGCGGGGAGGGGAGCCATGATGGAATGTAAGAGGGGCAGGCGCGGCGATGGCAAAGGTGACAATGGACTGATGTCGATAGCTGTCGCCGGCGCCGCGATCCTGGCTGCGACGGTATGCGGGGGTTGTCTCTACACGGCGATTCCGGCGATGGCTGGACCCAGCACAACTTATCAGCAGCCGGCCGCAGGACAACAGGGATCTCTTCCCACTGCGCCAGCGCAGCAATCAACCGATCAGACCAATCAGAACAAGCAGCAAACCGGGATCCCGCCCAACGGCGCGCAGCCCCAGGGCGAGGGCGGAACCTTGTAGCGGCTGCGGTTGTCAGCGCGTGGTGGGCTACAAAGTCGTAGCCGGCGTCCAGATCAAGTTGACGATCCCGGCGTCAATTGCAGGCGCAGACGTTACAGAAGGTCTGCCCGGTGAGCGACGGCGAGTTTTTCAGCGCTTGGACCGGTGAGTTCGAGGTTCCATTGGTGGTCGGCAGTCCCGCATTGGAAGTTGTAGTGGAAGATGTCCCCGAAGTTGTTGTGTTGGTCGATCCGGTAGAGCCGACGTTGGCGCCTTGCAGCCCCGGAGATACTCCGGGCGGGATGAACGGCGACTGCGGCGCGCTCGTGACGTAGCTTACGCAGGCGCCGGTAGCAGCCGAGCGGGCAGCGGCATAGTTGGACGCGGTCACGGTACCAGCCCATTCCGTGCCCGAAGTGGTAGTGAAGCAACTGCAATTGAACAGTCGAGGGGCGGGCGTCGGCAACGCGGTCGGAATCGGCGCGGGCGTCAAAAGCGGCGTCGCAACGACGCCTGGCACGCTCGTCAGTTGCGAGGGCGCGCCGGGGAGGATCGGCACTGAGGGCGTGGTCAGCGGCGGCGGCGGGGGCGGCGGCACGGGGGCTTGCGCGCGCGCCGCGCCGGCGAACACGACGAGCGCGAGCGCAATCGCGAGCGTAGCACGAGCACTCATGATCGCGGCGCGGTCATCGATACCAGCGCCTAAGCAAGCACCACTGATGATTCTCGAACAAATTCTCATCGCAAAAAAAAGTCTCATCGGCCAAACAGTCTCATCGGATGATCTTGTCCACCAGAATGATCTTGCCGCTTCTTACCTCATGGGCACGCGCCGGCGCGACGCTCGAGCGCGCCGCTATGATCCGGAAGCCGGGGGCGCGTTGCAAGCGCGGCGCGTTTGGGCAAAAGTGCCTTTGCGTTCTCCGCTCGATCTAAGTGATCAATTACGAAACGCACCTACCGTCGTTTCGTCATTGTGTGATGTCCCTTCAGGCCATGTTTCTAACAGGCCAAGTTTTAAGGAGGTCCTGGATCCAAATGTTGCGCAAGATATTTGCTCTGATCGTGATTGTCATATTGCCGATACTGACGCGTGAAGGACCTGGTGTGCGCGCGCAGACGGCGCCGATGGCTCCCGCCGCGCCGCCGCCGGCGTCCTCGGGTTTGGCCGTTGGCGTTCCGAAGCTGCCGCCTATCGCCACCCCGCGCAACCAACAGATCATCCCAGTGCCCGAGCAGCCCGCTCCCGATCTCGTACGCGCCCTCCAGCCAGACTGCGCCCTTCGAGCACGGCGCCTCTGTGCTGTCGTTGCCCAAAACCTTTGCCGACCAGATTTCGCCCACGCAGCAGGTACCGCCCGAAAGCATCATCAGCCAGTCCTTCCTGCGCTCGCGCGACGACACGGTGCGCGGGCTTTCGCTCAAGCAGGCGATCTATATCGGATTGATGAACAATCCCAACATCACAGTCGCCGAACTCGATCCGCTGGCCAGCGAGGAGGCGGTCAAGGTCGCCAATGGCGCGTTCGATCCGGCGTTGACGGCCGAAGGCGACATCGAGAAGAGCGTGGTGCCCGTTACCTCGCCATTCCAGGTCGTCGGCAGCCGCGCGTTCACCAACAAGCTCTATGATTGGGACTTCGGACTTAACAAAGTCTCCGCGCTGACCAACGGCACGTTCGGTATCACTTTCGATAACGAACGAGCATTTTCCAATTCGACTTTCGCTTCGATCAACCCGTCATACACCCCGCAGCTTGCACTCTCGATCTCTCAACCGCTGCTGCGCAACTTTGGCTGGAACTTTGCCACGATCAACGTGCGGATCGCCGAGTCTTCGCAGAAGGAATCGCAGTGGAACATGGAACAGACCGTCCAGGATTTCGTGCTGCGGATCGGCACCGACTACTGGAACGTGGTGGACTCCGAAGAAAACCTGCAGGTGGCCGAGTATGCGCTCAGGCTGAACAGCGACCTGGTGCGCCAGAACCGGATCTCGTTGCAGGTCGGAACGCTGGCGCCCATCGATCTGCAGGAGGCGCAGTCCGCTGAAGCCACCTCCGCAGCTAACGTATACACCGCTCAGGCCGCGCTGCGGGCCGCGCGTGCGACGTTGCGCCAGGACGTGATGATGAATCCGTCGTCGACCTTCGTGCCGCAGGAGATCGAGCCCACCGACAAGCCCAATCCTGCACGCGAGATCAGCCCCAACGAGGAGGTCGCGCTGGAGACCGCGATCCAGTTCCGGCCCTCGCTCGAGGGCATGCGCGAAGGGATCCGCGGGGCGCTGCTGCAGGTGAAGTTCTCCGAGAATCAGACCCTGCCGCAGCTCAATCTTGGCGCGCAGTTTGGGCTCACCGCGACCGCTGGGACAACGCCTTGCATCCGCAACATCGCCAGTATCCTCAACGGTAACTGCGCGGCAGTGCCGCGGGTGCCCGGATCCGGCACCAAGCTGCAGTTCGGCGGAGTCTATGGTGACGCGCTCAACCGCCTGTTCGGCACCAGCTTCTACAACTACGCTGCGGTGCTGAACTTCGAATACCCGCTCGACAACGCCGCCGCACGTTCCGTGCTGGCGCAGACTCGCGTACAGTACGAGTCGCTCAGGATGCAGTACCGCGCTTCGATCTCGACCGCTGTGGTTGCGGTGCAGACGGCGCTCGCCAACCTCGAAGCCGACCAGAAACGCGTCCAGGCCACTCGCGAGGCGACCTACTATGCCGCGCAATCGCTGCACGACGAGGAGATACGCTTCAGGGTCGGGATGGCGACCACGCACGACCTGCTGCAGTTCCAGGAACAACTGATCTCGGCGCAGGGCAACCAGATCCAGGCCGAGGTCGATCTCGAGGACGCCCGCCTTTCGCTCGACCACGAGCAGGGCACGCTGTTGCGCGCGTTCCAAATCGACTTCCAGCTCCAGAACCCGCATCGCTCGCCCTGGTACTCGAAGTTCTAACAGGGACTAAGGTTCAGCCGGCACCAAGTGGCAGCGCATTAGAAGGAGACAGCGATGGAAAAGAAATTCATCAATCCCGACACGATCCATACCCCACGCGGCTATAGTCACGTCGTCGCGCTCACGGGCGGCCGGATGCTTTTTGTTTCGGGCCAGGTGGCGATCGATAAGGATGGCCAGATAGTGGGGCGGGGCGATCTGAAGGCGCAGGCGCATAAGGCAGCCGAGAACCTTGTTGCGGCGCTCAAGGGCGCCGGCGCCTCGCTCGCTGACGTGGTCAAGATGAACACCTACGTAGTCAACTACAAGCAGGACGACTACCGCGCGATCGCCGACATGCGCCGGGAGTTTTTCCCGAAGGAGAACCCGCCGGCTTCGACGCTGATCGGCGTGGCGGCGCTGGCGCTTGAGGGCTTGCTGATCGAAATCGAGGCGATCGCCGCATTGCCCTAGGTCGTGGTTGGCTGGGCGCGCCTCCTTCTCCCTTACCTCGACAACGGCGAGGAGGTGGAACCGAAAATCAGTCCTCCACCGGGCGATAGACGATCTCCAGCCGCTCCAGGAAATTCATCAGGTCGCGCCCAAGGCGCCGTGCCGCGTCAAAATCGCTACCCGTCCCCGCCTGCTCGAGATCGCGGCCGATGTCGGTGATTGGGTCGAGGCCGTAACTGCCGCCTTCGCCTTTCATTTTGTGACCCAGTCGGGCGATCGCGTCGGCATCGCCGTGTTCCGCCGCGGCCAGGACAGCACGGGCGTCCTCACGTTTGCGGAAGAGGAAGCCTGGGACGAGATCGCTCAATTCCTGATCGATATGGACGACTATCGGCTGCTCGTGGACCATCGCGGCGTTCCTCCGGACGCTATCGTCGGCCGTTTGGGCGACGGATGAGTTGGTTTCCGCAGGCGGCTCGACAGCGTCTCGGATCGCTTCGAGCAGGACCGACCGCTTCACCGGTTTTGTCACATGCGCATCGCATCCCATTTGCAAACTTCTTCTCACGGCTTCATCTTCGGCAGAGGCGGTCAGTACGATAATTGGGGTGGGTCGTCGATGGTCGCTTTGTTCCCTGCGCCGAATTTCGGCTGACGCTTCATAGCCGTCCATCAGCGGCATCTGGATGTCCATCAGGATCGCGTCATAGTGGCCGGTCATGAACTTCCGCACCGCAACCTCACCGTTCTCGGCTTGGTCGAGCTGGTATGGAGTGTCCTTCAGATACGCTTCGATCAGGAGCCGATTGTCGGCAGAGTCTTCGGCCAACAGAATTCTAAGTGATCGCTTGACCAGAACGGCGGCATGGCGCGCCGCGGCCCGACGGATGAAGGCCTCGTGCCGCCCGGCGGAGCGCTCGGTAACTGGCGCCGTGTCCAGTTCCTTGCGATTCGCGCGCCCCTCGGCGCCGGCGCACGCGGCGGCGACCGCGGTCCACAACTCCCCCCGCCGCACCGGCTTGCGCAGGTAGCGGCAGCGCTGGTTCTCCTGCAAACCGAGCTCGCGTAAGCGGCCAAGCTGCAGATTGAGGTCGTTCGCCGCGAGCATCAACACCAGCGCCTCGCGCGGCGTATGCGCCGCACTCAGGATCTCTTGCGCAATTGCGGCCCCATCGGGCGCCGGCATCCGGTTGTCGGCCATGATCACGTCGTAAGGCTGCCCGGCCGCACGAGCACGCGCTCGCTCGCTTAGCGCGGCGACGCCGTCCGCGACCACGGCCACGTCGGCGCCAGTCTCCGCCAGTAACTCGCTGAGTATGACGCGGCTTACCGGCGAGTCGTCCACCACCAGCACGCGTTTCCCCGCCAGACGTGGCGCGCCGGTCGGGGACGGCGCTCGTATGGCGGTGGGTGATTGAAGTTCGAGCGCGATGGTGAAGCTGAAAGAGCTGCCCTCGCGCGGGCGACTCTCGATCGAGACTTTTCCGTTCATCAGCTCGACCAGGCGCTTGACGATCGCCAGGCCCAGGCCGCTACCGCCATACTTGCGGCTGATCGTCGCGTCGGCCTGGATGAAATTCGAGAAGATAGCCTGCTGCTGGTCGGCGGAAATTCCGATACCCGTATCGCGCACCACAAAACGCAGCAACTGAACCCTGGCCGGCGTGGCTGAGGCTAGGGCGACGCTCGCGGCGCCGTCCTGCACAGCTACGGTTTCGTTCGCTTCCCCGGTCTCATTCGCTTCCCTGGCCGGCGCTTCGTCGGTTCGCGCGGGCGAGGACTCGCCGCCCTGCACCGAGTCGCCCGCCTCAATAGTCAGTGTCACTTCGCCATGCTCGGTGAATTTGATCGCGTTCCCGAGCAGGTTGATCAGGATTTGGCGCAGGCGGAGCGGATCACCGGTCAGCGCCCTAGGAATTGCGGCAGGGATGCGCAGCGCCAGTTCGAGGCCCTTTTCGTGCGCGCGCACGCCCAACGTCTCCATCACATCCTCGGCGAGATCGGTAAGGTTGAAATCCACGCGCTCGAGGCTGAGATATCCGCTCTCGACCCTGGAAAGGTCGAGGATTCCATTGACCAGGCTGAGTAGCGAAGTGCTGTTGCTGCGCATGGTGCCGAGATAGCGGCGTTGTTCGGGGCTGAGCGGCGTCTCCCACAGCAGGTCGGTCATCCCGAGGATCGCATTCATAGGCGTGCGGATTTCGTGCGACATCACGGAGACGAAATGTGACTTGGCCTCCGATGCCGCCAGTGCCTGTTCGCGCGCCGCGATCAGCTCGCGCTCGGTGTCCTTGAGCGGACTGATGTCGTGCAGGATTGAGAAGACGCAGGGTTCGCCCGCGACATTGACCACGGTCCCAGAAAACAGCTGAGGGATGTGGCGGCCATCTTTGGCGCGCAGCTCGATTTCGAAATTACGCACGGAACTGTCGGTGCCGAGCCGCTCGATCAATTCCCGCATCCGGCGGTGGTTGGCGAAAATCTTGAGCTGCGCGCCGGTCGCGGCCAGCACTTCCTCCCGCCGGTAGCCCGTCAGGCGCAGGAATTCTTCGTTAGTCGCCATGAAGCGCCCATCGCTCAAGCGGTTGATTGAGATCGAGTCGGGGCTGGTCTCGTACATCTTGCGCAGAGTCGCCTCGCTCTCCGCCAGGCGCTGCTGGGCAAGTGCTCGCTCCGCGATCTCGTCGCGCAGACGACTCTGCGTTGCCTCGAGCTCGCGCACTTCAGCCGAGAGCGCCTCGCGCGCCGCGATAAGCTCGTGTTGGGTTCTCTTGAGATCGGTAATGTCGCGCCCGATCGAGATCACGCACTGCTCGCCGCCGAGCTCGACCAGAGTCGCTGATACCAGGCTTGGTACCATTCGGCCATTCTTGTTGCGTAACTCGGTTTCGAAATTGCGCACGGTGCCGTGCGTGCGCAACTGGCGTACCAGCTCGCGAAGCTGCGGGGGAGACCAGCGGCCTAGCCTGGCGGCCGAAGCGCCTAGGACTTCTTCGCGAGTATAGCCGGTCTTGAGGAATTCGCGGTTGACCTGGAGCGTCGCGCCGTCGGACATGCGGGCGATGGCGATGTTATCCGGGGCGGCATCGAAGACCTTGCGCAGCATCGCCTCGCCCTCGCGCAGGCAATGCTCGGCCACCTCACGCTCGGCCATGATCGTTGCGTTATGCGCGAGCGCGTCGGCCAGTTTCTGGCGGCTCGCCCGCACACTGTCCATCCACGCGACCAGCTCGGCTCGGTAACGCCCTCGCATCGCAAGGATGAAATGTCCCAGGATGATCGCCATCACGACGCCAAGGTAGCGGTAGGCGGCTTCCGGACCGACCGACTCACGCGTCAATGCCGGTATCATCACCACGAGCAGCGCGCTCGCGCTCAGCCCCGCCTGCCAGCGAATCGGCCAGGGCAACAGCGCACTGGCGCCGACGAGGGTCAGCACGACGGTGATGAACAGCGGCTGGGCATCGCCGGTGAGCAGGCGCAATGCCAACGTCATGGCGTAGATCGCCAGCAAGTTGGCGAAGCAAACCGGCCGCCAGTGGTGCTCGAACCACTTTGATGTGGTGAGCGCCAGCACCAGTACGTTTATGCTTACAACTCCAGCGTGCAGCGCTGTGGCTGACTCGGTGAGTGGTGGCGGAATGTATTGATCGATGACGAAGTAAATGAGCTCAAACCCGGCCAGCAGGGCAGCGCCCGCGCGCAGGAGCCGCAAGCTCCAACCCCAGATCATCTTTTCGGAATCGCGAACTCCGCTCAGAAGTTCGTACTCGCGCGGTGCACGCGCCTCGACCACTCCTGGCGATATCAGGGGGTCGGCGGAGTTCCCCACGTGAAGGGCGAAATCCGTCGGCTCGGGTTTCCTGACAGCCATCTCTATGTAACCTGACTTTTGGTCAACAGTTTACCAAACTAGAGCCGCGTAATAGTAGCATTTCACACTAACGACCGCCATGCTTTCCTTATGCATCTTAATTCGCGCAGGGCCCATTTGCTCGAATAATACGGTGCCATGCCGATGCGCCTGCCAAAGCCGCGAGCCACTGTGGTTCAGAACGGCGACATCATAGGTGCCAACACCTCGCAACAGACACAATACTGTCTTCGCTCGTTGGTCTCGCGATGGGGAGCACGAACCGCGCCGCGGATGGAAGTACCACGGACGCTGGGCGTCGCTCTCAACAAACGGCCAGCGAGCGCGAAAAATCCTCGATAAGGTCTTCGGTTGCTTCCAGCCCCACCGATAACCGAATCAGCCCTTCGGTGATGCCTGCGAGCGAGCGCTCCTCGGGCGTCATCCCGGAATGCGAGGTAGTTGCCGGCCGCGTGATGAGACTCTCGACCCCTCCCAGGCTCGGCGCCGAGATGGGCAACGTTACGTGGTCGATGAAACTGTCGGCGGCCGCCACGCCACCCTCGAGTTCAAAACTCAGCATTCCGCCGAAGCCGTCGAGCAATTCGCAGGCCCGAAGATGATCCGGGCTGCTCTCGAGTCCCGGATAGTTGATCCGCCGGACCTTCGGATGGCTCTCCAGGAAACGCGCGATCTTGAGCGCGCTCTCGTTCTGGTAACGAACCCGTACTGCCAGGGTCTTCATTCCGCGATGCAGCAGGAAGCAGGCGTGCGGATCGAGCACGCCACCGAAATGGTTGAGCTTGTGCATCACCTTGCCCACCAGGCTCGCGCGCCCGATTACTGCGCCGGCCACGATATCGGAGTGGCCGTTCAGATACTTGGTGCCACTGTGCAACGACAGATCGAAGCCGGCCTCGGCCGGGCGGAAATTGATCGGACTCGCGAAGGTATTGTCGATAATCGATATCAGACCGTGAGTGGCGGCGAACTCGACCACCGCGTGCAAATCCGCCACGCCCATCAGCGGATTTGAGACCGTCTCGACATAAATAGCGCGCGTGCGCGGGGTGAGTTGTTCGCGCCACGAGGCAGGGTCGTTGGCGTCGATGAAGTCGGTGCCGATATTCAGCGCCGGAAGGTCGGCCGTGAGCAGATCGTGCGTGCCGCCGTAAAGGCAATCCTGCGCCATGAGGCGATCGCCAGTGCCGAGCAGGGCCAGCAATGTAGCCGAAATCGCCGCCATCCCGCTTCCCGCCACCAACGCCGCCTCGGCATTCTCGAGCGCCGCCAGTTTGCTATGAAGCACCTCGTGATTGGGCGTGTTGCTCAAGCGGATGTAGCGTAGATCGTGGTAGTTCTGCTCACCGCGATAGGCAAAGGTAGCCGATTGAAAAATTGGCATCGCCACCGCGCCGCCGATTAGCGGCTCCGGCTCGCCGGCATGGATGAGCTTGGTTTCGATCGCCCGCATAACCTTTGCCCCGATTGCCTTTGGAATGACCTTCGCCATGGCGCTGCTCCGCGGCCCTTTTCCCCGACTCGGCCGCCGCCGTAAGTCCATCTGTTGCCCGAGTCTCGAATCATCTTTCCAGTCAGCATTTTTTAGCATCAAGGTGCGCGCTTTCACACTACCGAGTCGCTGACTTTCGCACTGCTCCTCGCGCAGCTAAGCTGACGTTACGTGGTCGCGTGGGGGCGCGCGGCCGCAGGAGGGAGCGCGGCGCATTGAGGGCGATAGTAATCGGCGGCGGGATCATCGGATGCTCAGTGGCATGGCGGCTCGCCGCGGAGGGCATCGCAACCACCGTGCTCGAACGAGGCAGGGTGGGCCAGGAAGCTTCGTGGGCGGCAGCTGGGATGATCGCGCCGCAGGCCGAAGCCGACGGCCCCGGTCCGTTCTTTAATTTTTGCATGCAGGCGCGCGACGTCTTCGAATCGATCGTCAATCGACTCGTCCACGATGGCGGCGTGGACCCCGAGTACGACCGCGCCGGAATTCTTTATGTTGCCCTCGACCCCAACGAGCGGGCGCAACTGGAACGGCGGGCGCAGTGGCAGCGAACCGCCGGCGCTCCGCTCGAGGAGTTAAGCGGCCCCGAGGCACGCAAGCTCGCGCCGATGCTCTCGCCGGAAGCTATCTACGCCATCCACATGCCGACCAACCGGCGCACCGACAATCGCAAGCTGACCCAGGCCTACGCTGCCGCCGCGTGCAAGGCGGGCGCCGAATTCATCGAAGGTGCGCGTGTCGCGTCGCTCGCGATTCGCGGCGAACGCACCGCCGGCGTAATGCACGCCGACGGCGTTGTTATGGATGACGGTTCGACGCGTGAGGCCGACGTCGTAGTCAACGCGGCTGGGTCGTGGGCCGGTGAAATTCGCGGCTTGGAGGCGGATCGGGTGAAGCTCCATCCCGTGCGCGGCCAGATCGTATGCTTCGATGTGGCGCCCGGAACTGTCGGCCCCGCGCTGTTCTCGCTGCGCGGGTATGTCGTGCCGCGGCGCGACGGCCGCTTGCTCGCGGGCTCGACGATGGAGGAGGCCGGCTACAACAAGACCGTCACGCTGGCGGGGCTCGACAAAATTGCGCGCGGCGCAACTGCGATCGTGCCCGCGCTCGGGGCCGCCGCTTTTCGCGAGGCCTGGGCCGGTCTACGTCCGGCGACCCGCGACCTCCTGCCGGTGCTCGGTTTCTCGCCCAGTGTGTCCAACGTGCTATGGGCCGCCGGTCACTTTCGCAGTGGCATTCTGCTCTCCGCAATCACCGGCGAGATCGTCGCCGATTTGGTCAAGGGACGCCGCCCTGCGGTAGAATTGGGCGCGTTTACCGCCGCACGCTTCAAAGGAGCACTAGCCCATGAGTCGAATCCTTGGCCTGATGCATGACCTGTTTTTCCGTTCCAAGGTGGACGCGGTTTCCCACGCTGTAGGTATAGAAGTCGTTTACGCGAGTTCTCTGGACGAGGCCAACAAGCGCTGCGTCGAGGAGGCACCGGCGATGATTTTCGTCGACCTCGCCGACCCGACCTTTCCCGCGGTCGAGACCGCCGGTGCGATGCGCGTTGCGGCGCCTGCCGCGCGGCTTATCGGATTCGCCTCCCACGTCGACCTCAAGACGCTAGGCGCGGCGCGCGAGGCGGGATTCGAGATGACGCTCTCACGCAGCGAGTTCACCCAGCGCCTGCCCGAATTGCTCAAATCGTAAGGCCGCGCGCGAATTCGCCACGCCCCCGTTCAGTTCATCGACGCCCACAGGAAAAGGAGCGTCGCGGCGAAACCGAGCGCGGAACGTACGGCGTGCAATCTGCCCCATTGCTGAACTAGCCGGCGACCTGTCGGCCCCGCGTTCGCCGGGTTGAGAGCTTTGAGCTGGTTATTCGTCGGCATGATGACGAAGAGCGTGTAGGGCCAGTTGGCAACCAGGACGAGCGCGCCCAAAAACCAAAGCCAGTCTTGCGTCTGCCACCACGCCAAAAGTCCCAGTAGACACCCGGCTAGCGCCAACGGTGCCTGCATGACGAGGCCACGCTTATATGCGGATTTCCATTCGGTCAGGAGTGCCCCGTCGCCGAGTTCCAGGCGGGCGGGTTGCTCGGCGACGTTTACATAAATTGCCGCACCGGCAAACACGGCCGCGGCAATAAGTGCGAGTTGCCCTGTGAGCATCGAAGCTACTTGTGGCCGGGCTTGATGCGGATGGTGCGGCCGGCGTTTTCAGCCTTGGGAAGTGCCCCGTGCGCATCCGCCATCAGGCCGAGCCGGCGCCGCGTCTCGTCCGGCCAGGGCATGGTCCGGCGTGTCTTGTAATCGACGTTGATCATTAGCACTTCGTTGGTGGCGACCGGCCATCCTTCATCCCCGTGATACATGTGATGAAAAAGGTGCAGGCGCTTGGCGTCGTGGTCGAGAATTTGCGAGGTCACCCGCAACGGCGCGCCAAGGCGCACCTCGCGCGCGTACGTGAGATGGGTTTCGAGCACGAACAGCATTCCGATCTCGTGCTGGGTGTAGAGCGGGCCGACCCCGAGCAGCGCGCACAGCTCGTCGGCCGCCTGGTCGAAAACGGTTACGTACACAGCCATGTTCATGTGGCCATATGAATCGATCCATTCGGGAAGTACGACGGCGCGATAGCGGTCCAGCGGAGCGCTCAGGTCCAGTTCGGGAAGATGATAGGGAAAGATCATGTTTGCGGCGCGCCTCCCCGCGGCTGGGTCATAGGAGTTCGAAAAACGGCATCAGGGTTCGAAAAACGGGATCCGAACGCAAGGTCTGCTGAGCGTGGGTAGCCTGTCACTTCCGACCATGGGCGGTGCCGAAGTAATCGCCTCCGTGCACCTGATGGCCGGTGTCGACGCCCCATTGAATTGCGTGATCCATCCGCTGCATCGGCGGAATATGTTTGGAGCATTGCACGTATGCTTCTACGACTGAGATCATCACCCATCGTTCGAGATGACCACCGTCGCTCTCGAGGATGTCTTTCAGCACCGCGTCCTTGAGCACGGCTTCTTCGGCCGGATGGTCCTTCAAAAATTTGAGAAACTCGTCGTTCTCGATGATCTGCGCGCGGCCGTTGATATGCAGGCCTATTTGCTCGGCGAAATCGATGAAGAGCAGTGCGACGTGCGGGTTCTCGACTATATTTCCGAGACTCGCCATCACGCCATTGCCGCGGTACTCGGGATACGCGACCGTCCGCTCGTCCAGCGCCTTGACGAATCCCGGATGCCCGGCGCGGAAGCTGGAGTCGGCCTCTCCTTTCGCGTCTGCCGTCGCCACGAACATCATTTCCTGACGGGCGAGAAAGGCTCGCATCGCGGAGTTGAGATGGTCCAGCACCTGGTGCCGATAGAAGGCGCGCGCGTGGGTCGCCTTGCCGTATTTTTCCTGCAAGCGATGTTCCCCGTCGGAACCCGGCAAGGCGTCGCCGTCGGCAATCAGCTCTAACTTTTCTTCTATCCGAACGATCGGCTCTTTCTCGTCGCCAGCCATATCAACACACCTCGGCTTCAGTTTCGATCAGCCGTCAATTCATGCCCGTCAATTCATGGCGCCTGCCCATATTAAATGAGCAAAGGTCCGTTGCACATCAGTCATTTTTTTGTCGGACGCCAGAAATGTTGTAAACTATACGTCCGACATGGCTTCCGTCCTCGACGCCTTCCATCCCGCCGTCCGCGCCTGGTTCACCGAGCGCTTCGGCACCCCCGCGCCCGCGCAGACTCTGGGATGGCCGGTGATCGCTGAATGCGACACGCCTCCCGGCCACGACGTGCTCCTGTGCGCGCCGACCGGCAGCGGCAAAACGCTCGCGGCGTTCATGTGGTCTATCGACCGCCTTTTCCGTGACGCCGAATGCGGCCAACTCGGTGATCGCGTTTCGGTGCTTTATGTCTCGCCGCTGAAGGCCCTCGCCAACGATATCCGGGTCAACCTCGAAGAGCCGCTGGTCGGAATCCGCCAGACGGCGCATCGTCAGGCCGCGGCCGCGGGACGCTCAGACGAAGCTAAACCTATACTTGAAGTACGAGCGGGGCTTCGTACCGGTGACACTCCGGCGAACGAGCGCTCCGCGATGCTCCGTCGGCCGCCCCATATCCTGGTCACCACGCCCGAGTCGCTTTTCATCCTGCTGACCTCGCCGCGTTTTCGGCAAAGCCTGAGCGCTGTGCGCTACGTGATTGTCGATGAGTTACATGCGCTCGCGCCCAACAAGCGCGGGGCACATCTGATGCTCACGTTGGAGCGGTTGGAGCGGATGGTCCGTGCGACCGGCGCGCCGCGCCCGGCGCGAATCGGCCTTTCGGCGACGCTCAATCCGATCGAGCGGCTGGCGGAATTTCTCGCCGGCGCTGAAGTCGGTGCCGACGGCACGATCCATCCACGCCCGGTCAAAGTAGTGCACGCCCAGGGCTCCGAAGAGCGCGCCCGCCGGATGGATCTGAAAGTGATGGCGCCCGGCCCCGATCTCGGCGCGCTCGCGACCCATCAGCATTGGGAGGCGATGTACGACGCGGTGGCCGCGCTGGTCCGCGAGCACCGTACGACCCTGGTGTTCACGCTCAGCCGGCGATGGGCCGAGCGGATCGCACTCAATTTGCAAAAGCGCCTCGGCGGCGACTCCGTGATGGCGCATCATGGGAGCCTCGCGCGTGGCGAGCGCCTGGCCGCCGAACAGCGCCTCAAGCGCGGCGAGTTGCGCGCACTGGTCGCGACCAGTTCGCTCGAGCTCGGAATCGACGTCGGCGCGGTCGATCTGGTTTGCCAGATCGACGCGCCCAAAAGTATCTCGGCCGCGATCCAGCGTATCGGCCGCTCAGGCCATCGCCTCGACGCGACGCCAAAGGGACGCCTGTTCGCCCTCACGCTAGATGATCTGCTTGATTGTGCCGCCGCGGTCCGCGCGATCCGCCACGGTCGGCTGGACGAAGTCGAGATCCCCACTGGATGCCTCGACGTCGCGGCACAGCAAATCGTGGCGATCGCTGCCGAGGATGAGGAAATTGGTGAAGCCGACCTGCTGCGCATGCTGCGCGGCGCGTACAACTTCGCCGGGCTTGACCGTGACTCGCTAACCAATCTGCTCGACCAGATGGCAACCGAACTGCCGGCGCGAATCCAGGGCGCGGCGCCGAAAATCTTTTACGACCGGATCGGTGCACGCGTTCGCGCGCGGCGCGGTGCGCGGCTAGCCGCGATTACCTCGGGCGGCACCATCCCCGAGGCCGGCAACCTCGACGTAGTTATCGAATCGCAAGGCCGCAAAGTTGGCGATGTCGAGGAGGACTTCGCCCAGGAGTCCTCTCGCGGCGATATCTTCGCGCTCGGCTCGATGCCCTGGCGGGTGCTCGGAATCTCGCGCAACCGCTTCCTGGTCGAGCCCGCGCCGGGAATGGCGCCGTCGTTGCCGTTCTGGCAGACCGAGGCGGCGGGCCGCTCGCCCGCACTTTCCGATGAAGTCTCCGACCTGCGCGGCGAGATCTTCGAGCGTATCGCGCACGGTGGCGACGAGGCCGCGGCAGCAGCATTCCTTGCTGACGAGTGCGCGATGGACGAACGCGCAGCGCGCCAGGCGCTCGATTACGTACGCCGCGGCCAAGGCGCGCTCGGCGCAATCCCTAACCAGCGCACCTTGGTGGTCGAACGCTTCTTCGACGGGCTTGGCGGAACCCAGGTGGTGATTCACTCGCCGTTCGGGATGCGAGTCAATCGCGGGCTGGGTCTGGCTCTGCGCAAGCGCCTCTGCCAGTCGTTTGATTTTGAAATCCAGGCTTCCGCCATCGACGACGCGGTGCTGCTCGCGCTCAACGCGCGCCACAGCTTTCCGCTTGAAGAGCTGATGGCGATGCTGTCCTCACGCACGGTGCGCCACGTGCTCGAGCAGGCGCTGCTGGCCGCACCGATGTTCGAGGTCCGCATGCGCCACGTCGCGACACGGGCGCTCTCGGTGATGCGTTCGGCGCGCGGGCGCAAGGTTCCCGCGTGGATCCAGCGCCTGCGCGCACAGGAACTCGCCGCAGCGATTTTTCCCGGGCGCGAAGCCTGTCTGGAAAATCGCCCGCCCGATGTCGAATTGCCCGACCACTTTATCGCCGCCGAGACCATGCACGAGTGCCTCACCGAATCGACCGATATCGACCGTATCGTCGAGCTGCTCCGCGCGATCGAGCAGGGCGCGATGAGGGTCGTGACCGTCGACGGCGTTGCGCCCTCGGTGTTTGCTCATCGAATTCTGCTCGCGTGGGACTACTCGTTCCTCGACGACGGCGAGCGTGCCAATCGACGGAGCCGCACCGTTTCGCTCAACCGTGCAATGGCCGAGGACGTCCTGCGCACCGAAGATCTCTCGACGATGCTCGCGGCGGAGGCGGTGGATAGCGTCGAGGCCGAGGTCAGCGGCCGTGCGCTAGCGCGGCGCGCGCGCGATCGTGACGAACTCTACCAATTGATTCGCGCGCACGGCGCGCTCGCCAGAGCCGGGCTGGAGGAACGCGTCGCCGGCGAGGCGAATCCGCTGTTATCTGCGCTGGAGCGTGAGGGCCGCGTGGTGCGCGGGCGGCTTTCATCCGGCGCGCCCGAAATGCTGATCGCGAGTGAAGATGTCGGCCTTTTCGCGGCAGCCTATCCCGACGCAGTATTTGAGCGTGATGCCGAAGCGGCACCTTTGGACGCCGCGCCGGCCGGCGCACTCGCTCCAGAGGCCGACGATGCGGAGCGTGAGATCGTCCGGCGCGCGATGGCGACCTCGGGACCGGTCGAGGTCTCGGACCTCGCCGAACGTTTGAAGCTGACGCCGGCAACGCTGGAGAAACGTCTGCTGGCGCTCGAAGCCAAAGGGCTCATCTTCCGCGGCCATTTCACGCCGCGCCGCGCCATGTTGGGCGCGACTCGCGCGCGCACCGCAACGACCAAGGGTCCCGAGCAATGGTGCGACCGTTACAACCTGGAAAAAATCCATCGCCTGACCCTCAGTCGGCTGCGCGCGGAGACTGAGCCGTGTGCCGACCACGAATACGCCGCCTTTCGCGCGCGGTGGAACCATGTAGGGGGAGCGGGAATCGCCGCCGACCAATCCGGCGTGACCGCCGTGCTGGAGCAGCTCTCGGGCGTCGCGCTCAGTCCGGAGTTGTGGGAGCGCGCGATCCTGCCGGCGCGAATTCCGGGTTATCGCCCTGAATGGCTCGACCTGCTTTGTCTCGGAGGCGAAGTGGTGTGGGCGGCAGTGCCGGGCGAGAACGCGACTGACGAAGTGCCGGCGCGAATCACCTTTCTGCGCCGCCGGCGCGCCGCGGCCGCATCGCGCGACGCGATGAATTCGGCCGCAGCGGCGAATGCCGCCGCCGAATTCACCGACCACGACGAGCAGCGCGTTTTCCGCGCGCTCGCCGAGGGGGGCGCGCAGTATCTCGACCAGCTTGCCGAGCGCGCCGGCCTGGCGGAGCGGACGGCGCTCGCCGCTCTATGGCGTTTGGCGGCCGCCGGCCGCGTATCCAACGACAGCTTCGCACCACTGCGGCTGTTGTGGGCCGCGCCCGAGGCGATGCGTGCGATGGCGCCGGGGCCCCATCGCCGGGCCCGCCACGATGCGGCATTGCGCGCGCGTCTGCGCTCGAGCGTGACGGGGCGCTGGTCGGCACTGGGCGCAGACGCTGCCGCGCTTGCGCCCGGAGCCGACGACGCGAGGCGGCGCCGTCGGGCGAACGGACGGGCATGCTTCGGCGCGCGATCTCGCGCGCGAGCGCGCCGAGATGCTGCTCAAACGCAACGGAATCGTGTCGCGTGAGATGCTCGGCCTGGAAACCGAGGCGCTTGCGTGGCACGAGATTTCGTTTGCGCTTCGCAGAATGGAGTACGCGGGAACGATTCGCCGCGGCTATTTCGTGCGCGCGCTCTCCGGCGAGCAGTATGCGTTGCCCGCGGCGCTCGAAATGCTCGCGGCGGCACGCGGCCTGAAGGCCGCACGTGAGCGTCCGGTAGCGCTCTGCGCAGCCGACCCGGCCAATCCTTACGGCGCTGTGTTACCCGGATGCGGCGTCGCGCGCGAGGCCGGCAACTTCGTCGTTCTGCGAGCGGGGCGCGCGACGCTCGGGCTTGCGGGGAAGGCGCTGGTGAGCCTCGACGCCCTGGACGACGAAGCTTTCTCGGCTGCCCTGGCAGCGCTCATCGAACTCAAGCGCAAAGTCCTGGTCGAGACGATTGACGGCGCGTCCGCGCTCGGCTCGGCGCGCGTCGGAGCGATGGCGGCGATGGGTTTCCATTCCGACGGCCGCGCGCTGGTTTACGACGGATTGCCAGGCCCTGCGCCCTCGCGCGCGGCGGTTCGCCGCTAGCCGATTCTGGCCCCCCTGATCCCAGCGGGGTACCCCGAATTAAAGCTTTGGTGAGTGGGAGTGAATGGTTTCCAATGGCATCTGATGAGAAGGGTTCGACCGACCTCGAGGCCCTACAAAGCCTAATTGACCGGAGCGCCGCGTCGGCCGGTCCGGCGGCAGCCGATTCGCTTGCCTACCCGGGACGCCAGATGAGCGCGGCCGAGTTCGTCGAGTTCTGGCAGAGCGTGCGCCTGGTCGCGATGGCGACGGTGGGCGAAAATGGAAGCCCGCACGTCGCGCCGGTGCATGCGCGCATCGACGGTTCCCGGCTGCGGCTCGTGATTTACGACAACACACTGCGCCGACGCGATATCGCGGCCAATCCTAAAGTCGCGTTCACGACCTGGCGCGCTGACGGCGCGGCGGTGATCGTTTACGGCCGCGCTCGCGAAGTGCCGGGCAGCTTGCGAACGGCGCGCGCGACGCAGACCGGAAAGCCGCGCCAGGTGGTCGAGCTCGAGGTCAAACTGACGCGAATTTACGCGATGCGCGCGCCTGATCGCGCATCGTGAAAAGATGCAGCGCGGCGGGGCCAACGAAGATTATAGCGGCGGAGTCAGAGGGCACGCGCATCCGCGGCCGTATGCTTGATTCCTGACCCTTCTGCGGTTGAGATTGTGCCTATGAACAAGACGCTATGGTTCTTCGGCGTGCTCGTATTTGCGGGTGGGTTGATTGGCGGAGCCGTGACGAGCGTGATTTTTTGCCACTCGCGTGCCGCGGTTGCCGCCCCGGCGGTGACCGCCGCTCCGCCGCCTTTGCCGAGTTCTATGGCGAGTAATGAGACGCCCGCGCCGCAACGAATCGTGAGCGCGTCGGAATTTGTGGTGCTCGACGCGTCCGGCAAGGCGCGCGCAAAAATCGATGTCAACGATAACGGGCAGGCAGGCTTCGCGATGTACGACCGCGACCATCATGCCCGCGCCGAGATTGTGCTGGACGACCAGGGTGCGCCGAGCGTGCGCCTCTATGATACTTCCAGCAAGCTCAGGCTCTCGCTCGGAGTCAGCAACGATGGAATTCCGACCGTGCGCCTGATGGACAGCGGCAGTCATTCGCGCGAACTGCTCGGTGTCGACGGCGAAGGCGAACCGGCGCTCGACTTTTATGCCCAGGACGGCACCGTGCTGCGAGAGTTGCCCTGAGCCGCCGCCGCGCCTTTGGAAGATCGAAGCTTCAGGCTATATCTTGAACACACAGCCGCGCCCGCGTCGTTCGCGGCTCCGGACGCGCGATCCCTGAAAGGACCCGGCCTGAACCATGGGTAAAGACAGTTTCGGTGCGCGCAGCGCGCTCAACGTTGGCGGCCGCAAATACACGATCTTCAGTCTCCCGGCTCTAGAGCGGCGCGGCTTCGCGCTCGCGCGCCTGCCGTATTCGATCAAGGTGATGCTCGAGAACGTGCTGCGCCGCGAAGACGGCGTGGTCGTGACCGCCGACCAGGTCGAGGCGATCGCGCGCTGGCAGCCGCAGCCGGGCGAGCGCGAGTTCTCTTTCATGCCGGCGCGCGTGCTGCTCCAGGATTTTACCGGCGTACCGGTGGTAGCCGATCTCGCCGCGATGCGCGACGCGATCAAGCGCCTGGGCGGCGACCCCGCACGGATCAACCCGATCCAGCCCGCAGATCTCGTGATCGACCATTCCGTGCAGGTCGATAGCTTCGGCACCCCGGCTTCCTTTGAGATCAATGCGCGGATGGAGTTCGAACGCAATCGCGAGCGCTACCTGTTCCTGCGCTGGGGGCAGGGCGCGTTCGACAACTTTCGCGTGGTCCCGCCCGACACCGGAATCGTGCACCAGGTCAATCTCGAGTATCTCGCGCCGGTTGTTTTCACCTCGAAAGACGGCCTCGCCTATCCTGACACGCTGCTCGGCACCGACTCGCATACCACGATGATCAACGGTCTCGGAGTGGTCGGATGGGGCGTCGGCGGAATTGAGGCCGAGGCGGCGATGCTAGGGCGCTCGATCCCGATGCTGATTCCCGAGGTGATCGGCTTCAGGTTCACCGGCGCAATGCGTGCGGGCGCGACCGCGACGGACTTGGTGCTGACGGTGACCCAGATGCTGCGCAAACGCGGCGTCGTCAACAAGTTTGTCGAGTACTTCGGCACTGGGCTGGGCAGCCTGAGCGTCGCCGACCGCGCCACGCTTGGCAACATGTCACCCGAGTACGGCGCGACGATCGGATTTTTCCCGGTCGACAACCAGACGCTCGAATACCTGCGCCTCACAGGACGCGCGGAGCCGCAGGTGCGGCTCATCGAAGCCTACTGCAAGGCGCAGGGGCTTTTCCGCACGGCCGACGCGCCCGACCCGATCTTCACCGACACGCTGGAGCTGGACCTTGGCACAGTCGAACCGAGCATGGCCGGCCCGCGTCGCCCACAGGACCGCGTGCGTCTGCGAGCGTCCAAGAGCGAGTTCCGCCGTGAGCTGGCCAAGGAGGTCAGCAACCACGACGGCATCGATCCGGACCGAATTGGCAAATGGATAAGCGAGGGTGGAACGCCCGCCGTTGCGCCGCATCAGCCGATCTCTCCGAGCGACCTCGGACCGCTGGGCCATCGGGTTCAAGTGACGGGCGAGGGCGGTGAGCATTTCGAGCTAGCGCAGGGCGCGGTGGTGATTGCCGCGATCACTAGCTGCACCAACACCTCGAATCCCTCGGTGATGCTGGGCGCGGGACTTCTGGCGAAGAAGGCGGTCGAGCGCGGGCTCAGCGTCAAACCGTGGGTCAAGACCAGCCTGGCGCCGGGATCGAAAGTGGTCACCGACTATCTGAAACGCGCGGGATTGACCGAGGACCTCGAGCGTTTGCGCTTCCACCTGGTCGGCTATGGCTGCACGACCTGTATTGGCAACAGCGGCCCGATCCCCGAAGCGATCGCGGCCGCGGTCAAAGAGGGCAACCTGGTCGCCTGCTCGGTGCTGAGCGGCAACCGAAACTTCGAGGGGCGTATCAACCCGGTGGTGCGCTTCAACTATCTCGCCTCGCCGCCGCTGGTGGTCGCGTATGCGCTCGCGGGCACAATGGATTTCGATCCCGAGCACGACTCGCTGGGCAAGGATCGGGAGGGCAATCCCGTCTACCTTCGCGACATCTGGCCGTCGACGCGCGAAATCGCCGAGGCGGTCGCCGGCTCGATCGATTCCGCGATGTTCCGCAAGGAGTACGGCCAGGTCTTCGAGGGCGACGAGCACTGGCGCGGGCTCGAGGTGCCTGAGGGCGATCTGTTCCGCTGGCAGAAGGATTCCACGTACGTCAAGGCGCCGCCATTCTTTGACGGCGTCGAGGCGACGCCGGCGCCCGTCAGAGACATCAAGGACGCGCGCGTGTTGGTGATGCTCGGCGACAGCGTGACCACCGATCACATCTCGCCCGCCGGATCGATCGGGGTCGACACTCCGGCCGGAAAGTATCTGATCGCCAACGGCGTCCAGCCACGCGATTTCAATTCCTACGGCGCGCGCCGCGGCAACCATGAAGTAATGGTGCGGGGGACTTTCGCCAATATCCGGCTCCGCAACGAACTGGTGCCGGGCGTCGAGGGCGGCTTCACCATCCATCTGCCCGACGGCGAGCGCACCACGATTTTCGAGGCCGCCGAGCGCTACCGCGCCGAGGGTGTGCCGTTGATCGTGATCGCCGGCAAGGAGTACGGCTCGGGAAGCTCGCGCGACTGGGCCGCCAAGGGCACACATCTGCTCGGGGTGCGGGCGGTGATCGCCGAGAGCTTCGAACGGATCCATCGCAGCAATCTGGTCGGCATGGGCGTGCTGCCGCTGGAATTCACCGCCGGCGAGACGCGCAAGAGCCTGGAACTCACGGGCCGCGAGACCTACTCGATCGAAGGTTTGGCTGCAGGTGTCTCGCGACGCCAGAAGCTCAAGGTGCATGTCGCCGACGGTGGCCGCGCGCGCGAGTTCGAGGTGCTGGCGCGGATCGACACGCCCGAGGAAGTCGAGTACATGCGTCACGGCGGCATCCTGCCCTACGTGCTGCGCGAACTGCTCCACGCCTGAAGGCAGACTAGCTTTCTTCGCCTTTTCCTTGTCCGAGGTGGGCGCGATCTCTCCCGCCACTGGCGACGCTCGCGACGACCTCTCATTGGCTGGACGGCAGCATCAAAACCAAGTACCGGGGGCTACTAGCGGCGGGTCGCGCCGTCGGTTACAAAATAGGCTCCGGGCGCGGACTGGCCGCGCCCGCAAGCTCGAACGGCGCACAATGGATTTTCCCAGAATAAAGCGGCTGCCACCGTACGTCTTCAACGCGATTGGCGAACTGTGTCTGAAGGCCCGGCGTGAGGGCGAGGACATCATCGACTTCGGCATGGGCAATCCGGACGCCGCGACGCCGGCGCATATTGTGGCCAAGCTGGTCGAGGCCGCGACCAAGCCGCCGAACCATCGCTACTCGGTCTCGCGCGGAGTTTACAAGCTGCGTCTGGCGATAACCGACTGGTATCGCCGCCGCTATGGCGTCGAACTCGATCCAGATTCCGAAGCGATCGTCACGATCGGCTCCAAGGAGGGGATCGCGCATCTCGCACTCGCCATCCTCGACCAGGGCGACGTAGTGCTGGCGCCGACTCCGACCTACCCGATTCATCAGTACGGATGCATCATCGCGGGCGCGCAAGTGCAGAGCGTGCCGATCAGCCGCGGCGAGGATTTTTTCGACGCGCTGACGGCGGCGGTCAACCGATGCTGGCCGCGGCCCAAGCTGATGGTGATGAACTTCCCGCACAATCCGACCACGGCGACCGTCGACCTCGCCTTCATGAAGCGGGTAGTCGAGTTTGCGGGCGAACAGGGAATCCTGGTCGTGCATGATTTCGCGTACGCCGACCTCTGCTTCGACGGCTACCAGGCGCCCTCGATGATGCAAGTTGCAGGCGCGCGCGAGGTCGGGGTCGAGTTTTTCACGCTCTCCAAGAGCTACAACATGCCGGGATGGCGCGTTGGCTTTGCGGTGGGCAACCGCGAAATGATCGCGGCGCTCGGGCGGCTCAAATCGTATTTCGACTATGGGATGTTCGCGCCGGTGCAGGTCGCGGCGATTGCGGCGCTCAATGGGCCGCAGGAATGCGTCGGCGAGATCGCCGCGCTCTATCGCAGCCGGCGCGACGTGCTGGTCGATGGACTCAACCGGGCCGGATGGCCGGTCGCCAAACCGCGCGCCACGATGTTCGTGTGGGCGCCAATTCCAGAGCCGTTCCGCGAGATGGGATCGCTTGAGTTTGCCAAGTTCCTGCTCGCCGAGGCCAAGGTCGCGGTGTCGCCCGGAATTGGCTTCGGCGCCGACGGCGACGGTTTCGTGCGCTTCGCGCTCATCGAAAATGAGCATCGCACGCGTCAGGCGATCCGCGGAATCCGCCACGCCTTGCGCATGGCTCCGGCCGGGATGCCTCCGCGCGTCGCCGCCGCGGGCTCATAGAGCACCCTCCGATTGGCGCGATTCGAGGCACCGTTGAAACCGGTACGGGTAGGCCTGCTCGGATGCGGTACGGTAGGCGAGGGCGTGGTCAAGCTGATGCGACGCAACGCCGCGCTGCTCGAACGCAAGCTTGGTGCCCCGCTTGAACTGGCCGGCGTCGCCGATCGCAGTTTGAAGCCCGCGCCCGCGCTGGGGCTTACCGCAAAACTCATTACGCGCGACGCCGCCGCGTTGGTGGTGCGCCCGGACGTCGATATCGTGGTCGAGTTGTTCGGCGGAATAGAGCCGGCGCGCGCTCTCATTCTGAAGGCGCTCGAGGCGGGAAAGGATGTCGTCACTGCGAACAAGGCGCTGCTGGCGGAACATGGCGAGGTGATTTTCGCGGCCGCCGCGCGGGCCGGGATGGCGATCGGTTTCGAGGCGAGCGTCGGCGGCGGCGTTCCGATCATCCGCACGCTTCGCGAAGCGCTGGCCGGCGACCGCCAGCGCGCGGTTTACGGAATCGTCAACGGAACCTGCAATTCGATCCTCACCATGATGACCGAGCAGGGCGCCGAGTTCTCCGAGGCGCTCGCCGAGGCCCAGCGCACAGGCCTCGCGGAGGCTAATCCCGCCCTCGACATCGAGGGGCATGACGCCGCGCACAAACTCTGTCTGTTGGTGACGCTGGCCTTCGGAGCGCTGCTCAAGCCGCTGCAGATTTACACCGAAGGCATCAGCCGTATCACGCAAGCCGACATCGGCTTCGCGCGCGAGCTAGGCTTTACGATCAAACTGCTCGCGATCGCCAAGGAAGACGACGGCGCGATCGAGGCCCGCGTGCATCCCACGATGATCCCGACGCGCCATCTGCTGGCCGGCGTTGGCGGCGCGTTCAACGCGATTTACATCCATGGCGAGGCGCTCGGCTCGACTATGTATTTCGGACTAGGCGCGGGGCAGATGCCAACGGCGACGGCCGTGATGGCCGACGTGCTCGAGATCGCCCGGGCGAGAACCGCAGGCGCCGGCGCGCGCGGCCATGCGTTGGGCTATCCGATGGCCTCGATGGTGCGCGCCCATGTCAAGCCGATGGACGGCGTGCTATGCGAATACTACTTGCGCTTCGAGGCGCGCGATAAGCCGGGCGTGCTGGGCGCGATCGCTTCGGTGCTCGGGCGCAACGGGATTTCGATCGCCTCGGTAATTCAACAGGGGCGCGGCGTGGAGAGCACGGTGCCGGTGATCATGCGGACCCACGAGGCGGAAGAGCGCAATCTCAAGCGCGCGCTCGCACAGATCAGACGCCTCCACACCGTAAGCGGCACGCCGGCGTTCATCCGAATCGAGGAGCGGCTGTAGCGCGATGGCGCGTGGGAAACAAAACGGATTAGCCGCAGCGTCGGCGCGCCTGACGCGATGGCCCGGACTTATCGAACACTATCGCAGCTTCCTGCCGGTGGACACCGACACGCCGGTGGTCACGCTCAACGAGGGCAACACGCCGCTAATCGAGAGCCCCGAGATCGGCTCGCGGCTGGGTCATGACATAAAGTGTTACTTGAAGTTCGAGGGCGCCAACCCTACAGGCTCATTCAAGGACCGCGGGATGACCGTGGCGATGAGCAAGGCACTTGGCGAGGGCGCGCGGATCGCGATTTGCGCCTCGACCGGCAATACTGCCGCCGCCGCCGCGGCCTATGCGGGACGGGCTGGGATGCGCGCGTTCGTGCTGATTCCCAAAGGGGCGGTGGCGCTGGGCAAGCTTTCACAGAGCGTGATGCATGGCGCGGGCGTGATAGAGATAATCGGCAACTTCGACATTTGCCTGAAGGTCGTGCGCGATGTCGCCGAGAGCGACCCGGTGGGAATCCGCCTGGTCAACAGTATCAACCCGGACCGCATCGCGGGGCAGAAGACCGCGGCGTTCGAGATTTGCGATCAGCTCGGCGAGGCGCCGACGCACCAATTTTTGCCGGTCGGCAATGCGGGAAACATCACTGCTTACTGGGCCGGTTACCAGGAATACAAGAACAACGGGCTGTCGGAGCGGCTGCCGAAGATGATGGGGTATCAGGCGGCCGAATCGGCGCCGATCGTGCTGGGCCATCCGATCGACGACCCGCATACGGTGGCGACCGCGATCAAAATTGGCAATCCGGCGAGTTGGAAGAGCGCGGAAGCGGCTCGTGACGAATCGGACGGGACGATCGACCTCGTAACCGACGCTGAGATTCTCGCGGCATACCGCCTAATCGCGAGCCAGGGAGTTTTCGCCGAGCCGGCGTCCGCGGCTTCGGTGGCTGGCGCGCTCAAGTATGCTGCGAGCGGCGGGCTTCGGCCGGGCTCGGTAGTTGTGTGTACGCTCACCGGCCACGGACTTAAGGATCCCGACACGGCGCTCAAGAATCTCAGCAATACGATCGTGGTCGAGCCCGACGTCGGCAAGGTGCTGAAAATCCTCCAGGGCGGATGATGCACGCTACGCGAATGCTGGTGAAAAAATGAAGTACATCATCATTCATGGCGACGGAATGGCGGACTGGCCATGCGACGAGCTCGGCGGCAAGACTCCGCTGGAAGCGGCCAACAAGCCCAACATGGACCTGCTCGCGACTCGCGGCGAACTCGGGTTGGTCGCGACAATTCCGGCCGGGATGCCCTCGGGCAGCGACGTCGGCACGATGACGATGCTCGGTTATGACCCGGCGCGCTATCACACCGGACGCGCGCCAATCGAGGCGGCCAGCCAGGGAATCGAACTTGGGCCCGACGACGTCGTGTTCCGGATGAATTTGGTCTCGCTCAAGCCGGGCGCGGACGGCGGGTCGATAATGGATGACTTCACCTCGGGTCATATCACGAGCGATGAAGCCGCGGGGATTGTCGCCGATCTGCGCTCGCAGCTTTCGGGCGGCGGAATCGAATTCCATAACGGCGTCAGCTATCGCCATCTGATGGTCTGGCAGGGCGGACCTGTCGCGACTCAGCTGACGCCCCCGCATGACATTACCGGCAAGCCCGTCGGACCCCATCTGCCGCACGGCGAGGGCGCCGAACGGCTGCGCACGATCATGGATCGCGCGGCGGCAATCCTGCGCGAGCATCCGGTCAATCGCGCGCGGATTGCAATCGGCAAGCCGGCGGCGACCTCGGTATGGTTTTGGGGGCAGGGCCGGCGTCCCGCGTTGCCGACGCTGAAAGAACGCTTCGGCGTCGAGGGCTCGGTCATCTCGGCGGTCGACCTCGTGAACGGACTCGGCAGGCTTGCGGGGCTCGAGCGCATAACCGTGCCGGGCGCTACCGGGTTCCTCGATACAGACTACGCCGCCAAGGCGCGCTATGGGATCGAGGCGCTCGCGCATCGCGACTTTCTGCTACTGCATATCGAGGCGCCCGACGAGGCGGGCCACATGGGCCGTGCGGATCTGAAGCGCGAGGCGATCGAGCGTATCGACGAGCTGATTATCGGTCCGCTGTTGCGTGACCTTCCGGCGTTCGGGCCGTTCCGTCTGCTACTGATGCCCGACCACGCGACGCCCTGCAAACTGAAGACGCACTCGAACGAGCCAGTACCCTTTGCTATGCTCGGCGCGGCAAATGGCGGCGATAGTATTCAGGCGCGGCGCTACACAGAGGTCGAAGCCGCCCGCACGGGAGTTTCGGTGACCGACGGTTACCGGCTGATCGAATCGCTGTTCGGAACACGGTAACTAACGTCTCGATGCCGATGCCGGTAGATGGGAGGCCCGCCGACGATGGAGCGAAATCTCGCCCTTGAAGTTGTCCGCGCCACTGAAGCGGCGGCGCTCGCGGTGGCTCGTTTTATCGGCAGAGGCGACGAACTGGCCGCTGACCGTGCCGCTTGCGACGCCATGCGCAAGGCGCTCAACTCGATCGCGTTCGACGGTAAAATAGTAATTGGCGAAGGCGAGCAGGGCTCGACCGACCAACTTTATATCGGCGAAATCGTCGGGACGGGCGCAGGCCCCGAGGTCGACGTGGCGCTGGACGCGCTCGAAGGGCCGCACATCAGCGCGTCGGGCGGCCCTAACGCGCTCTCGTGCATCGCGCTGGCAGAGCGCGGCAAAGTGCTCAACTGCCCCGACACCTACATGGACAAAATCGCCTGCGGCCCGCTCGGCCGGGGCGTAATCGACATCGACCGCTCGCCCGCCGACAATCTAAAGGCCCTGGCCGAGGCCAAGAACGTTTACGTCGAGGACTTGCGTGTAGCGATCCTCGATCGCCCACGCCATGAGAATCTGATTGCCGAAGTCCGGCGCGCCGGCGCCGGAATCAAGCTGCTGTCGGCCGGTGATCTGGCCGCGGCCGTGGCCACCACGCGCCCTGAGAGCGAGATCGATTTGCTGATCGGCACCGGCGGGGCGCATCAGGGCGTACTCGCGGCGGCGGCGATACGTTCGGCGGGGGGCGAGATGCAGGCGCGCTTTGCACCGCGCAACCAACAGGAGGCCGAGGCCTGCCTGAGTTGCGGCATCCTGGATTTAAAGCGGCGCTTTCCGCTGGAGGAACTGGCCGGCGACAACGTGATGTTTGTCGCGACCGGGGTGACCACCGGTGACTATCTCGCCGGGGTGCGGTTTTTCTCCGGCGGCGCGCGCACCAACAGCGTGATGATGCGCTCGAAGACCCGCACGGTGCGCTACATCGAAGCGTACCATCACTTCGACTTCAAACCCGAGTACTGAGATCCTGGCCTCGCCACCCGCGGACGACCCGAGCGAGTCCGCCCTGATGGTGATGGAGTTTACCCCCGCTCGGACTCGCGAGGGCCGCGGCGCGCGTTGCACGCTCCGGCGTTCCGCCCTAAGCTCGGCGCATGGCCGCCCGCATCCTCACCATCTATATCGACTACAAAAGTCCCTACGCCTACCTCGCCAAAGACCCGGCCTGGAATCTCGAGCGCGAGTTCGACCTGCGGCTCGAGTGGTTGCACTACACTCTCCAGATCCCGGAGTTTCTGGGCACAGTCGAGGGCCGCAACGCGCATCAATGGCGCCGCGTGCGCTACAGCTACATGGACGCGCGCCGCCTGGCCAATCGCCGCGGCTTGACGGTGCGCGGCCCGCAAAAGCTCTTCGATTCGTCGCTGGCCGCGATTGGAATGCTCTTCGCGCAGCGCCACGACGTCTTTCGCAAGTACAACGACCTGGTGTTCGAGCGCTTCTGGAAGCGCGCGCTGGATATCGAAAACCGCGAGGCGATTCGCGCGGTCCTTTCGGAAGCCGGAGCGCCGGTCGCAGGCTTTTTCGACTTTCTCGACGGCGACGGCCGTATCACTCACGAGCGGATCCAGCGCCAGGCCGAGGAGATCGGCGTGTTCGGCGTGCCGACGTTCGTAGTCGATGGCGAAATCTTCTGGGGCGGCGACCGGCTCTGGATGGTCCGCGAGAAACTCGGCGCGCCGCCGCCGGCAGTGTCACCATCCACGCGACCGTCTATAAAATGATCGCTTGGGCGCGACGCGCCTGCTAAGAACTTCCAACAAAGCGCTCGACGCGCGTCCGGACGCCTTACGAAACGGCCAGGAGGAAAGTTAGTGGAACTGAGGGAAGTCATATTCGACAAGGCCGCCGTGGCGACGCTGACCGTCAACCGGCCTGCCGCGCTCAACGCGCTCAACCGCGTCGTGCTGGAGGATCTCGCACAGGTTCTGGGCGAAGTGCGCGTCGACCCCGCCGTCCGCGTCTTGATCGTTACCGGCGCGGGCGACCGCGCTTTCGTGGCGGGCGCCGACATTGCCGCGATGTCCGAGATGGCTCCCGGCCAGGGATTGGAGTTCTCGCGAATGGGGCATCGCGTTATGCAAAGTTTCGAAGACCTGCCGATCCCGGTAATCGCGGCGGTCAATGGCTTCGCGCTCGGCGGCGGACTCGAACTGGCGATGGCCTGTGACTTGATAATCGCGAGCGAGAAGGCGCGCTTCGGCCAGCCCGAGATCAACCTTGCACTGATTCCGGGCTTCGGCGGCACTCAACGCCTGCCGCACCGAATCGGCCACGCGCGCGCCCGCGAGTTCGTCCTGACCGGCGACATGTTCGACGCCCGGACGGCGCTCGCGCTCGGGTTGGTGAACCAGGTCGTGCCACCTGAGGAATTGATGCCTGCGGCGCGCAAGCTTGCCGAGCGGCTGGCCTCGAAATCGGCGGTCGCATTGCGCCAGGCTAAGGCTGCGCTGCGCGCGGCGTTCACGATGGAAGAGGACGCGGGGTTACGTTTCGAGCAGGAGGCCTTCGGCCTTACTTTCGCCAGCGAGGACCGGGTCGAGGGCACGCGAGCCTTCGTGCAGAAGCGCGATCCCAAGTGGCAGCACAAGTAGCCGCCGCGCAAACAGGTTGGGAATGAAGGACGAGGCGGTTTTACGGCTCTCATGACGAGTTTCTATCGAGGCTCGCGGTCTATTAAGATACGAGACGGGCACGGTCGATGCGATTTAAATGATGGACCTGGAACTTAACGAAGCTCAGCGTGCGACGCGTGACACGGCGCGCCGCTTCGCACGCGAGCGCCTGACCACGGTCGGCGTCGAAGTCGATCGCACCCACAGCTTTCCCGCCGAGGCCGTCGCTGAACTGGGGCGGCTCGGCATGATGGGTATCTTCATCCCCGAGCAGTACGGCGGTGCGGGCCTGGATCACATCAGCTATTCCCTGGTGATCGAGGAACTGGGAGTCGAATGTTCCTCGACCGCGGTTATTCTTTCGGCCCATTCTTCGCTCGCCTCCTGGCCGATTCTCGGGCTGGGCAACGAGGAGCAGCGCAAACGCTACCTGCCGAAAATGGCGTCGGCAGAATGGATTGGATGCTTCGCGCTGACCGAGCCGCAGGCCGGTTCGGACGCCGCTGGCCAGCGCACTCGTGCCGTGCGCGACGGCGACAGCTACGTCATCAACGGAACCAAGAATTTCATTACCAACGGCCCCGAAGCCGGAGTGGCGATCATTTTCGCCAACACCGATCCTGCGCAAGGCCATCGCGGAATCAGTGCCTTCATCGCCGAGACCTCGGATCCTGGCTACCAGGTCGTACGGATCGAGGAGAAGATGGGCATCCGCGGCTCGCATAGCGCGCAACTCGCCTTCAGCGACCTGCGCGTACCCGCGGCCAACCTGATCGGCAAAGAGGGCGACGGCTTCAAGGTCGCGATGAAGACGCTCGACGGTGGCCGGATCGGAATTGCTTCGCAGGCGCTCGGCATCGCGCGCGCCTCGCTGGAGGCCTCGTTGCGCTACTCCCAGGAACGTAAGAGCTTCGGCAAGCCTATCGCAAACTACCAGGCTATCCAGTGGAAGCTCGCTGACATGGCGGTCGAGATAGACGCGGCCCGCCTGCTGACGCATCGCGCGGCCACGCTGAAGGACGCCGGCCAGCCCTGCACCACGCAGTCGGCGATGGCCAAGCTCTTCGCGGCCGAGACCGCGATGAAGGCGGCGACCGAAGCGATTCAGATTCACGGCGGCTACGGCTATACCAAGGAATTCAAAGTCGAGCGTTACTTCCGTGACGCCAAGATCACGGAGATTTACGAAGGCACTTCGGAAATTCAACGGCTGATAATTTCGAGCCACGTACTTGAGGACCGGTGAGGACAGGCGTGAGCACCAAACGTGAATGGCTGGATAGCACTTACAAGAAAGGGCAGGAGCGGCCTGTGCGCTTCTCGACCGTCTCCGACCTGGAGATCGAGCCGCTCTACACACCCGAAGATGTAAAGGACGACTACGAAAGTGCGCTTGGCAATCCGGGCGAGTTTCCTTACACACGCGGCGTGTACGAGTCGATGTACCGCGGACGGCTTTGGACGATGCGCCAGTTCGCCGGGTTCGGCCTGGCCGAGGACACCAACAAGCGCTTCCACTTCCTGCTCGCGCAGGGCCAGGACGGCCTTTCGACCGCCTTCGACATGCCGGGCCTGATGGGCTACGACGCGGACCATGAGCGCGCGCGCGGCGAGGTCGGCCGCGAGGGCGTCTCGGTCTCCTCGGTCCACGACATGGCGCGGCTGTTCGATCGTATCCCGCTCGACAAGGTCTCAACGTCGATGACGATCAACTGTTCCGCGTCGGTGCTGCTGGCGATGTATCTCGTAGTCGCCGAGCGCCAGGGGGTGCCGTGGGACAAGGTTGCCGGCACGATCCAGAACGACATGCTCAAGGAGTTCATCGCGCAGAAGGAATGGATCAGTCCGCCGCGGCCTTCGCTCAGAATAGTCACCGACATGATCGAGTTCTGTGCGAAGAAAGTGCCGCGATGGCACGCGGTGTCGATCTCCGGCTACCACATCCGCGAGGCCGGTTCGACCGCGGTGCAGGAGCTCGCGTTTACGATTGCCGACGGCATCTGCTACGTCGACGAGGGGGTCAAGCGCGGCCTCGACGTCGACGAATTCGCGCCGCGGCTGTCATTCTTCTGGGACCTGCATAACGATTTTCTCGAGGAGATCGCCAAACTGCGCGCGGCGCGCCGCATGTGGGCGCGGATCATGAAGGAGCGCTTCGGCGCGAAGAATCCGCGCTCGATGATGCTGCGCACGCATGCGCAGACCGCGGGCGTGTCGCTCACTGCGCAGCAGCCGGTCAACAACGTCGTGCGTGTGGCGATCCAGGCGCTGGCCGGCGTGATGGGCGGCGTGCAATCGCTGCATACCAACTCGATGGACGAGACGCTGGCGCTGCCAACGGAGCATGCAGTGATGGTGGCGCTCCGCACCCAGCAACTTATCGCCGAGGAAACCGGCGTCACCAATACGATCGATCCGTTCGGCGGCAGTTACGCGGTCGAAGCGCTGACCGATCGGATGGAGCGCGACGCGATGGACTATATTCGGCGTATCGACGAGATGGGCGGGATGGTCCAGGCGATCGAGACCGGATATCCGCAGCGCGAAATCGCAGAGGCGGCGTTTACCTACCAGCGGCAACTGGAACAGGGCATCAAGACCGTGGTCGGCGTCAACAAGTACTCGATTCCCGAAGAAATAAAGATCGAGACGCTCAGGATCGACCCGGCGATGGAGGAAATGCAGGTTCAGCGGGTGCGTAAGATGAAGCGCGAGCGCAACTCGACAGCCGTGCGCGAATCGCTCGCCCGCGTCGCGGAGGCCTGCCGCTCGGGCGAGAACCTGATGGAGCCGATTTGCGAGGCGGTGCGGCGCGATGCCACGGTCGGCGAGATTTGCGACGTGTACCGCGCCGAATTCGGCATCTACACTGACCCAGGTTGGATCTAACGTGGCGGAGAAACGGCTCAGAATTCTGGTGGCGAAACCCGGGCTCGACGGACACGACCGCGGCGCCAAAATAATCGCACGGGCACTCCGCGACGGCGGCTTCGAAGTGATCTACACCGGGCTGCATCAGACGCCCGAGATGATCGCGGAAGCCGCGGTGCAGGAGGACGTGGACGCGGTCGGACTGAGCATCCTGTCGGGCGCGCACATGACGCTTTTTCCGGAAGTGATGCGGCTTTTAAAGGAGCGCGGCGCCGACGACATCGCGGTCTTCGGCGGCGGAATCATCCCCGAAGACGACGCCAAGAAGCTTCGCGAGTTGGGGGTCAAAGAGGTCTTCACCCCCGGCGCTTCGACCGAGGACATCGTCAAGTGGTTGCGCGAGAGCGTGCAGCCTCGCGAATGACCGCGTCGGCCGGCTGATAACTGTGGAACCCCGTCGATGAACTTCGAGCTTAGCGACGAGCAGCACACCATTCGCGATACGCTGCGCCAGTTCGCCGAGCGCGAGATCAAACCGCACTCGGCCAAGTGGGACAAAGAGGAAATTTTCCCGCGCGAGGTGATCGGTCAACTGGGTGAGCTGGGTTTCCTCGGCATCTCCTTTCCAGAGCGCTTTGGCGGCGGCGCCGCCGATACGCTGAGCCAGGCGCTGGTGGTCGAGGGGCTCTCGCGTTACGACGCGTCGGTCGGGCTCACTTGCGCCGCGCACATGTCGCTCTCAGGTGGACATATCAATCTGTTCGCAACGGAAGAGCATCGCGCCCATTACCTCCCCGAGATGGTAACGGCGAAAAAGCTCGGCGCGTGGTGCCTCACTGAGCCGGGCTCCGGTTCGGATGCTGCCGCGATGCAGACGCGGGCGGTGCGCAAGGGCGACAACTTCGTCATCAGCGGCTCGAAGATGTTCATCACCAACGGCTCCGTCGGCGACGTTTACGTCGTGATGGCGGTGACGGACGCGTCGAAGAACCGGTCCGGAGTATCGGCTTTTATCGTCGAGCGTGGCACGCCCGGGCTCTCCAACGGACGGCGGATCGAAAAGCTGGGGCTTCGCGCCTCAGACACCGCCGAGGTGATCTTCGACAATGTCTCGGTGCCGGCCCGCAATTTGATTGGCGAGTTGGGCGAGGGCTATAGCCAGACGCTCAAGGTGTTGGAGGGCGGCCGGATCGGAATCGCCGGCTTCGCCGCCGGAATCGCGCGTGGCGCGTTCGAGGAGGCAACCGCCTACGCCAAGGAGCGCAAGCAGTTCGGCAAACGGATCGCGGACTTCCAGGCAATCCAATGGATGCTGGCCGACATGGCGACGCGAATCGACGCTTCGTGGGTGCTGATGTGCCGGGCCGCGGAGCTGCGGGATAAAGGCAAGCCGTTCGGCCGCGAGGCCGCGATGGCCAAGCTGTTTGCCTCGGAGACCGCGATGTGGACGACGATCAAGGCGGTACAGATCCACGGCGGATACGGCTACATGGCGGAGTTCCCGGTCGAACGGTTCATGCGGGATGCGAAATTGGCGGAGATCGGCGAAGGCACCAGCGAGGTCCAGCGCATGATCATCGCGAAGTCGCTGCTGCGCGACGGTTATCTGCCTGCTTAGGGTCTTTCAGTCCTCGCATAAGTTGTAGGGGCCGCTCGGGAGCGGCCCTTTGATTTTGGGGCGTCCATGGCGTGATCGCAAAATCCTGACTGGTGCTAAAGGGGAGAAGGCAGGGAGGATTCCGATGAACACCAAAGTGCTGTTCGAAAAAAAGGGACCGATCGCCTACGTCACGATCAACCGCCCGGAGCGGCTTAACGCCTGCGATTTCGAGACCTACGGTCGCCTGGCGCAGATCTGGCGCGAGTTCGGCGCAGACCCGGCTCTGCGTGTTGCGATCTTCACCGGCGCGGGCGAGCGAGCGTTTTGTGCGGGTAGCGATATCAAGTCCAACTACGTCGAACGGCCCAACGAAGAACTGCTCGACGCTCCGTACCCCGTGATGTTCGAGCTGACCAAGCCGATCATCGCGGCGATCAACGGCCACGCCAACGGTGGCGGACTGGAGCAGGCGCTCTGCTGCGACATCCGGGTGGCCGCGGAGCACGCGCAGTTCGGGCTCGGCGAGGTTCGGCTCGGATGGCTTCCCGGTGGCGGGGGCACACAGCGCCTGCCGCGATTGATTCCGCTCGGCCGCGCGCTCGAGATGCTTTACACCGGCAATCGGATCGGCGCCGAAGAGGCGCTGCGCCTGGGATTGGTCGATCACGTGGTGCCGATGAGCCGGCTGATGTCAAAGTGCGAGGAAATTGCATCCGAGATCTGCAAGAGCGCGCCACTCGGCGTGCAGCGGATCAAACAGGCGGCGCTCCGCGGCCTAGACCTGCCGCTGGCCGACGGACTCAAGCTCGAGCGCGAGCTATATAAGGGGTTGCAGGACACCGAGGACGCGCGCGAGGGCGCGCTAGCGTTTGCCGAGAAGCGCGCACCGCAGTGGAAAGGGAGGTGAGCTAGGGGCCCCTCTCCTTGTCCAAGGAGAGGGTTGGGGAGAGGTTCTCCGATGATTTCTCAGGCAACCTCTCGGGACGCTCGCGGCGGCACCGCGCGTCCTGCACCGCAAGCTTCTCTTGGGTCATCCTGAGCGAAGCGAGTCTCCGAGCGCAGTCGAAGGATCTTCGCGCGGTCCTCCGCGCGCCAAACCGAGATTAGTGGCGGTTCAAGGGAACGACCCGAGCGCGACCGCGGCGATCCGGCGCATCGCTGAAATGCCTAAAATTGCGGATTACGCGAGGAGAACAGCGCGCGATCCTTCGACTCCGGCAGCCTTCGCTCAGGATGACCCAAGAGAGAAGCTTCGCTAAAGAGGCGGACTCGCTCCATTAAGATGACCGACGAAGGGATTTCACCAACCAAGCCGAGCTCGATTCATGACGACTCCAAGAGCGAGGCCGCTCCATCGAGTCATATCAGTTATTCTTCGCCGCTATCGGGAGCGTCGGCGGACGCCGCGGGATCTTCAAGCAGGTCTTCACGGATCGCGTCGAGGTCGGTGCGATCCAGACCGATGCCCTCGCTCATGAAGGTCTCGATGCCGCCGGACTCGTCGATCAATTCGAACACGGGTACAAGTTGCTCTGCCACCAGCGGCATCTTGGGAAATACCGTGTTGCTCTCGAGAAAATCGACGACGATCCGCTCGCGGCTCACGCCCAGCAACTCGAGCAGCATCGCGGCGCCCACCCCCGTGCGATCGCGTCCCGCCGAGCAATGGAACAGCAGGGGATAGACGTCGCGCTCGGCCAGGATCTTGAAGAACGTGCGCCAGTCCTCGCGGAAGTCGTGAAGGATCGAGTGATGCTCCCGGCCGGGAATCAGGCTTATCGGCTCGCGCTCGCGAAACCATCGATCGCCGATCGGGATGTGCTCCCATCGGACTTCGCGCAACACGTCGGCATGCGGCGGGCCGAGGATCGAGATCTCGGTGCGGCTCTGCAACGTGACCACGGTGCGAAGCCCGGCCGACCTTATCGGGCTTTCCTCGGGAACCTCGGCCAGATGGGCCGAGCGAAAGACCATGCTGCTTCGCACGCGCTTGCCTTCGGCGGTCGGATGGCCGCCGAGGTCGCGAAAGTTGCGCCCGCCGTAGCGGCGCAGCAGAGTGAAGTCGACAACGACCCTGCGTCCCGCAAGCTTGTCGCTGTCAGTCACGGCTTTACTCGCAAGCGCGGACTTGTTTTCAGCTTCGTTATCGATGGACACGTAAAACCCGCGGTGAGACATGTTCCGAGACCCACTCCGCCCCACATCACCCGCATGAACCAGTTTAGCCGGTATGGGCGCGGGCGAAAAGTGCGAGCAGCGGGACGTTTTGCCGCCGGATTATCGCTTCGTGAAGATTCGTGTTGCTGGCGTATGGGCTCGCTCATACGCGCCCCTCGACAGTCGCGCACGCATGGCGTTAAAAAGAGGCTCGAATCCGAAGGTGGTGAAAGAAATGGCTTACAACATCGCACTCGGCGTCAACTGGCAGGGCAAGCCGGATTTCAAGGGAATGATCGAACGCGCACGGGCCGCCGACGACGCCGGCGCGCATTCGATCTGGGTCGCCGAGGCGTGGGGCCGCGACGCCTTTACCAGCCTGACGCTGCTCGCAGAGCATACGCGGCGCATCGGGTTGGCGACCGGAATCGTCAACACCTACTCGCGCACGCCGGGCGCGCTCGCGCAACATTTCGCCACGCTCGACGAGCTTAGCGGTGGCCGCATGATCATCGGGCTTGGCACTAGCGGACCGCAGGTGATCGAACACTTCCACGGCGTCGCGTTCAATCCGCCGCTCACCCGGATGCGCGAGTACGTCGAGATTATCAACCTTCTGATGGCCGGGCAGCCGCTCAATTTCGCGGGCAAGCTGTTCAAGCTCGAGCGCGGATTCACGCTGCGCTTCGAGCCGCCGCGCAAGCACATCCCGATCTGGATCGCGTCGCTCAACCAAAAGAGCGTCGAGTTCACCGCTGAGAAGGCCGACGGATGGCTGCCGGTGATGATTCCGCTCGGGCGCCTGAAGGAATCGATCGCCGATTTTCGCGCGGCCGCGGCGAGTGCCGGACGCGATCCCAAGACGATCGCCGTCAAGTCGCCGAGTACGATTCACGTGACCAGCAATCCCGATCGTGCGCGCGCCGCTCAGGCCGCCACGCTCTCGTTCTATGTGGCCCGGATGGGCACTTTCTACGCCGAGCAGCTCACGCGTTTCGGCTTCGGCGACGACGTCCGCCGGATTCGCGAGGCGTGGGCCTCGGGCGGCTCCAAGGCCGGGACCGAGGCGGTCTCGCGCCGGCTCCTCGACGAGATGGGCTACGTAGGCGAGGTCGCAGGAGCGCGCGAGCGCCTGGCGGCCGAGGCCGAGGCAGGCGCCGACTTGCATCGCGCGGAAATCGACGCGCCCGACCTCGCGGGATACGAGCGCACGCTCGCGGCGCTGGCGGCGTGATCCGAAACAGGTTGCGGCCCAAGAGGTACGGCGCTATACGAAAGGTTGCGTCGCGACTTTGGGGACCAACAAAACTCAGACTGACCCGAGCCTGCTCGGAGTGCTCGCTTTAAGGAGGACACAATGAAAGCTGCCGTGATGGAAGGCGTTCGCAAACCGCTGGTGGTCAGGGATATGCCCGATCCGCAGTGTCCTCCCAATGGAGCGATCCTCAAGACCGCCGCGGAGGGCATCTGCCGCTCCGACTGGCATCTGTGGTCGGGGGATTGGACCTGGGTAGGCCTTACGCCGCAGATGCCGATGATTATGGGCCACGAGTTCTGCGGCGTGGTTCAGGAAACCGGCAAAGAGGTCAAAGACTTCAAGAAAGGTGATCGCGTGCTGGTCCCGTTCAGCCAGGGCGATGGCACATGCGAGTATTGCCGCTCCGGCCACTCCAATATCTGTAACACTCCGCTCATCCCCGGCGTCACCTATTATGGCGGCTACGGCTCATACGTGGGCATCCCGTTCGCCGACCTCAACTTGGTCCGTATGCCTGACGCGGTGGGCTTTCTCGAAGGCGCCTCACTGGGATGCCGGTTCATGACTTCGTACCACGGGATCGTCGACCGCGCGCAGGTGCGGCCGGGCGAATGGGTTGCGGTGCACGGCTGCGGCGGAATCGGCCTGGCGGCAATTCAGATTGCGTCCTCGATCGGAGCCAACGTTATCGCGGTCGACCTCGACGGACGCAAGCTCGAGCTGGCGAAGGAAGTCGGCGCGAGCCATATCGTGAACGCCAAGGCAGGCGATCCAGCGGCGGCGATCGTCGATATCACCAAGGGCGGCGCGCACGTCTCGGTCGACGCGCTGGGCGTCGCCGCCACCTGCCGCAACTCGATCAACAGCCTGCGCAAACAGGGGCGTCATCTCCAGATCGGACTCACGACGCAGGCCGAGAAAGGCGAGATCGCGGTGCCGATCGACAAAATGGTGCTCATGGAGCTGCAAATCATCGGCACGCTCGGGATGCAATCGACGCGCTATCCCGGGATGCTCCAGATGGTCGAGGCCAAGAAGCTCAATCCGAAGGCGATGATCACCGGAACGGTCGGACTGGACGGCGCCTCGGCGGTGCTCGAAGAAATGACCAACTTCCAGAACGTAGGCGTGACGATTATCGACTATAAGATCTAGCGCGCCGTATCCGTGCTTTCGTTTTTCGGAGAGGGTCCAGAGCGGACCCTCTCCGCGTTTATGCGCAGCACGGATCTCTCGCGGTGCTGCGACGGAGGTGTTCCTGCGATGAAAGCGGTAATCATCGAAAAGCCTGGCGACGAGAGCGTGCTGAAGATCGGCGAGGTCCCCGATCCCAAGGCCGGGCCGGGTCAGTTGCTGATCCGGGTGAAGTACGCGGGACTCAACCGCGCCGACCTGATGCAGCGCCAGGGGTACTATCCACCGCCACCCGGCGCCTCGGAAATTCTGGGCATGGAATGCGCGGGCGAAGTTGCTGCGCTGGGCGCGGGAGTCAGCGGATGGCGCGTGGGTGAGCGCGTGATGGCTCTGCTGGCGGGTGGCGGCTACGCCGAGCTGGCGGCCGTGGATAGCGGATCGGCGATGAAAATCCCGGCCGCGATGAGCGACGAGGAGGCTGCGGCCTTTCCCGAGGTCTTTATAACCGCATTCCTCAACATCTTCATGCTGGCCGAAGCGAAGTCGGGAGATTCAGTATTGGTGCATGGCGGCGGCAGCGGCGTCGGCACGGCGTCGATCCTGTTGTGCAAGGAGGCGGGAGTGCGCTCGATCGTGACCGCGGGTAACGACACCAAGTGCGAACAGTGCCTCAAGCTCGGCGCGGATGTCGCGATCAATTACAACGCAGGTCCGTTCCCAGCGGCGGTCAGGAGTGCCACCAACGAACGCGGCGCCGACGTCATACTCGACAGTATCGGCGCCGCTTATCTGGCGCCGAACCTCGAAGCACTCGCGCACAGCGGGCGGCTGGTGTTGATCGGTTTGATGAAGGGCGCGCGCGCCGAAATCGATCTCACCGCGGTCCTGCGACGCCATCTGAAGGTGATGGGCTCGACGCTGCGCACGCGTCCGGAAAAAGAGAAGGCGCAAATCATCGCCGCGCTGCTCGCGCGGTTCGGCGCGGCGCTCGAGGCCGGACGCTTGCGTCCGCCAATTTACAAGGTAGTGCCGATGGCGAACGTGGCCGACGCGCATCGCATGATGGCGGCGAGCGAGCACTTCGGAAAAATCGTACTTCGCATCGCATGAATCGGACTGCCCCGCCATGACAATTTAAAATCGCTTCGCGTTGATCCTTAACTTCGGCAACCCTCGTTCAGGATGACAACAATTGGGGCTGCCTTCTTGTCATCCTGAGCGTCAGCGAAGGATCTCCGCGAAGCGATGGATCCTTTTTCGACGGATGCGGCCGTCGATTTGCGCAATGCTTGCTGACGAAGAGTCGAGGTCGAATCTGGAAGGGAATTCGCTACTCGCGGTCGGGGACCAGGTCGAGTGCCGCGAGCCACGCCGCGGCCTCGCTATCCGAGGGCGCGCGCCAGTCGCCTCGTGGCGAGAGCGAGCCGCCCGAACCGACCTTGGGCGCGTTCGGCATGGCGCTACGCTTGAACTGGCTGGTCTGGAAAAAGCGGAAAAGAAAGGTACGCAGATGCGTCTTGAGCTCGTCGATGGCGTATTGATGGCGATGCTCCGGCGGCACATCGGGCCATCCGCCTTGCCGCGCGTCGTGCCATGCGCAATAGGCGAGAAAGGCGACCTTCGCTGGCGGATAGCCGAAGCGCAGAACGTGGTAGAGGCTGAAGTCGTGCAGCGCGTAAGGCCCGATCATCGCCTCGGTATCCTGTGCTGGCCCCTCGCCGCTGCCGTCGCCGCCAGGCACCAGTTCGGGACTGATAGGCGTAGCAAGGATCTCCTCCAGCGTGGCGCTCGCTGCGCGCCCGAGCCGCCCGGTGCCGGCGACCCATCGGATGAGATGCTGAATGAGGGTCTTCGGAACGCTGGCATTGACGTTATAGTGCGACATCTGGTCGCCGACGCCGTACGTGCACCATCCGAGCGCGAGTTCGCTGAGATCGCCGGTGCCGACCACTAACCCGCCGTTGAGATTGGCGAGGCGGAAGAGATGGCTGGTGCGCTCGCCGGCCTGCACGTTCTCGAACGCGATGTCGTAAACCGCGGCCTCTGCGCGATGCGGATGGCCGATGTCGCTCAGCATCTGGCGCGCTGCAGGCCGGATGTCGAGTTCGTGCGCGGTGCATCCGATGTCCCGCATGAGCTTGCGCGCCTGCTCCAGCGTGCGCTGGGACGTCGCAAACCCCGGCATCGTGTAGCCGAGGATGTTGGCGCGCGGATAGCCCAGCAGATCCATCGCCTGTGCGCAGACCAACAGCGCCTGGGTCGAATCGAGACCGCCTGAGATTCCAATTACGACGCGCTCGATCCCCGTCGCGCGAAGCCGGGTCGCCAGCCCCTGCACCTGGATTTCGTAAACCTCAGAGCAGCGCTCGTCGCGCTTCTCCGGGTTTGAAGGGACGTAGGGGAAGCGCTCCGGGCGGCGCTCGGGAAGCATCCGGCCATGCCGCGCGAGTTCGGCTGGGAACCTCACCGTGCGAAAGCGCCGGAGCTCGTCGCGATGATGGCGTACGTTCTGGGCGAAGCTGGTCTGGCGCATCCGTTCCTGGGAGAGGCGCTCGAGGTCGATCTCCGAGCAGACGAGTTGCGGCTCGATGCTGAAGCGATGCGATTCGGCGAGCAGGTTGCCATTTTCGCAAATCAATCCCTGGCCATCCCAGGCGAGATCGGTAGTCGATTCGCCCGCGCCGGCGCCGGCGTAAAGGTATCCCGCCATGCATCGAGCCGATTGGTTCGCCACCAGATCGCGGCGATACTCGGCCTTGGCAACGGTGACGGGAGAGCCCGACGGGTTGAGCAGCACGGTCGCCCCGGCCATCGCCGCATACGACGAGGGCGGAATCGGCACCCACAAGTCCTCGCAGATCTCGACGTGAAATGTGAGCAGCGGCTGTTCTTCGACCGCGAACAGGAGGCGCGCGCCGAACGGAATTGCGGCCTGGCCGCAGAGCTCGATTTCGTCGCGCAACGCCACGTCGCCAGGCACAAACTGGCGCATCTCGTAGAACTCGCGGTAGTTGGGCAGATAGGTCTTGGGCACCATCCCGAGGATGCGTCCACGATGGACCACGGCGGCGCAGTTGAAGAGCTGATGGTCAATCGCGAGCCCGAGCCCGACGATCGCGACGGTGTCCAGTGTGCGGCTGGCCTCGACAATCCTGGCTAACGCCGCGACGCATCCGTCGAGCACGACGCGCTGCTGATGCAGATCCTCGCAGGAGTAGCCGGCGAGTCCGAGTTCCGGGAAGAGTACGAGGGCGGCGTGGCGCTCGGCCGCCTGGCGCATCAGGGCGATAGTCTGTTCGCCATTGAAAGCAGGGTTGGCGACGCGCACGAGCGGGATGGCGACCGCGACGCGGACCATATCGTGGTTATGGAAATTGAAAAACTGCTCGCCCGCCTTCACGTCAGTCCTCGCGACTTAGTGTATATCGGACACTTAGCGAAATGAACTCGATAATTTCACGGGCCGCGATTTCGAAGGCCTCATGAACGAGCGGCGGTCTAAGTGAAGTGTCGCTCGATATAGATCAGAGCGCTTTCGAGGTCGGTCAGAATCTTGGTGCAAAACCGGACCATCCAGGGTGAGCACTCCTTGAACCCGAGCGGACTGAATGCGATCACGAACTTGCCGAGATCGTGGCTGGCGTAGAAGACTTCCATCGCCGTGCCCAACGAGGGCTTGCAATAGTTGACCAGCAAAAGGTCGGCGTCGCGAACGTCCTGGAGGTCGAACTCTACAATCTCATTCGAGGAGTCGAGCTCGTTGTCGCGAAAATTGCGCCGCAGCGGATCGAGCAGGATGAAGCGGCCGGCAAGACGTTCTTTGGCGCGGGTGCGCCAATCCTTTGCCGCTTTAGGATCCGAGTCCATGATCGGTCCGCAAAGATAGATCTTCCGCACGTTCTGTGGCATACGCAGGCAAATTAGCACAGCTGCGTGCGCTCTGCCGTATCGCGGAGCGAGCGCATATCATCGCAGCGGAGAGCGCATTTCTGCTGCGCATCCACATGAAACCGGGCCGCACGAGCGTCGTATCATCTATTGAATTGCGTCTCGATTTCTTCTTTCAGCGATGGAAACCCGCTAAATTTTTAGAGAGCGCTTGGGCGGGGAGCTTGGGACAGGATGGCGAAGGTCGAACTACTGCGGGAACAGAAAACGCCCGAGGCGCCGGCGTCTAAGGCGAAACAGGTTTCGCTGGAGGCCGACGGCTTGGTCAAGCGCTACGGCGGACGCGCCGTGGTCGACGGCGTCGCTGTCAACGTGCGTAGCGGCGAGGTGGTCGGATTGCTCGGCCCCAATGGCGCCGGCAAAACCACCACCTTCTATATGGTGGTCGGGCTGATCAAACCCGACGAGGGGCGCGTGTTGCTGGGCGGCGAAGACATCACGATGCTGCCGCTGTATCAGCGCGCCCGTCGCGGCATCAGCTACCTTCCGCAGGAGCCGTCGGTCTTCCGCAAGCTGACGGTCGAGCAGAATCTGCTCGCGGTGCTCGAGACGCTGCCGTTGGAGGAGGAGGAGCGGCAATCGCGTCTGCAGTCCCTGCTCGACGAACTCGACATCGCGCGCCTGGCACGTTCCAAGGCGAGCGTGCTGTCGGGCGGCGAGCGGCGCAAGGTCGAGATCACGCGCGCGCTGGTGCTCGACCCGATGTTCCTCTGCCTGGACGAGCCGTTCGCCGGAATCGACCCGATCACCGTGGTCGAAATCCAACGCATCATCACCTATCTCAAAGAACGCGGCATCGGCATCGTGATCTCCGACCATAACGTACACGCGACGTTGTCGATCATCGACCGCGCCTACGTGATTCACTCGGGCAAAATTCTTTTTCACGGCGGCCCGCGCGAGATCGTCGATAGCGACATCGTGCGCCAGGTCTTCCTCGGCGAACGCTTCCGGCTCGCCCGCTGACGCGGCCCTTTCGATGATGCAGCCGGGACGCCGCGATGCTATTGTTCTTAATATGAGCTTGCTGGTTCCAATGGTGGTCGAACAGACCGGCCGTGGTGAGCGCGCCTACGACATCTTCTCGCGCCTGCTGAAGGACCGGATTGTTTTCCTCGGCGGCCCGATTCATGACGAGACCGCCAACCTGGTCACGGCGCAACTGCTGTTCCTCGAATCCGAGGATCCCGAGCGCGAGATCAACATGTATATCAACTCGCCGGGCGGTTCGGTGACGGCGGGCCTCGCGATTTACGACACGATGCAGTTCGTGAAGCCGCCCGTGTCGACACTGTGCGTGGGCCAGGCGGCGAGTATGGGTGCGGTGCTGCTGGCGGCGGGCGCCAAGGGGCGGCGCTACGCGCTTCCCCACTCGCGCATCATGATTCATCAACTGTCGGGCGGCTTCGAGGGCCAGGCGGCCGACATCGAAATCCAGGCGCGCGAGGCGTTGCGGCTGCGCGAAATTCTCAACAACATTCTGATGAATCACACCGGCCAGGGCTTAAAGCGCATCGAAAAGGACACCGACCGCGATTTTTTCCTGCATGCGGCGCAGGCGCTCGAGTACGGACTCATCGACGAGGTGATCGCGAATCGGCCGGGCAAGGCCGGCAGCGATCATTCCAGGCCGGTGGAAAATCCCAAGCCTGCCGAGCATCCAAAGCCGACGCCATAAGCGGCCAGGTTTTTAGGAAAGACGAAGAGGCCGGCGCCCTTCAGGACGCCGGCCGGTTTGCTTTTATAGGTCCCTCCCCCAGAACTTGGGGGAGGGAGTCGCACGGCGCACGTTATTTGCCGCCGCCAGCGGCTGCCACCGACGGCTCGGCGGGATACTCGGCCAACTCGTCGAGCGCCGGTTTTATCTCTTTCATGAAAATATGAAGCTGGCGCAACACCTCTTCCTTGGGCATCTGCGCGTAATGGTAAATTAGCGTCAGGTACTCGGAAGGAAAACGCTTGTATTCCTCGACCAACGTCTTGCGCACGCTCTCCACGGTGCCCGGCACCCATAGTCCGAACTTGGTGGTCGCCTTGACCACGTCCTGCGGCTCGACCTTTTTCCGGCCCATCGCGGCGTAGAAGTTGCGGAAAATGTCGGAGTCGTACTTCATCACCGACTCGTGCGCCTTCTCCATCGTGTCGCCGATATGCGGCATCCGCACCAGCGCCTGGTTCTGCCCAAGGGCCATCGGGCGGCCGATCCGGTTGGTCTCCTTGACGTAGGCCTGACCCAGCGTGAGCGCGGTGTCGAGTGACGTGAAGTAGAGCGGGATGAAGCCGCGGCTCGCTGCGTATTCGGCGCTTTCGGGCGAGCCTGCCGTGGCGACAAACACCGGAGGATGCGGCCGCGTGTAGGGCGCCGGCACGACGCATATGCGCCGCGTGTTGCCCTCGGCGTCGACCTCGCCGTGGGCACCGAGCCGTCCGGTCACGCCGAACTTGCCGAGCGGCCAGTCATCCACGCCGCGCTCGTATGGAAAAGGTATCTGCCAGGTTTTGCCGTTGTATTCGATACTCTCCTGGGTCCACGCTTTCACGACGATATCGATTTCTTCCTCGAAAATGCGCCGGTTGATGTCGTCGTCGTCGACGTCTTTTTTGACCACGTCCTTGCCGAACAGCCGCGCCGGGTCGACCTTGGCGGCCGAGGGCGAAGTGGTCGCACGCGTGCCGAGATGCTGGCCGATCACGTTGGTCCAGCGCGACTGGTAGCCGCGCGCGAAGCCGACGAAGAAGCGCCCGTTGGCGAGATGGTCGAGGATCGCGGTTTCCTCGGCGACTCGCAGCGGGTTCTGCGTGCTCATCACGTAACCCATCTGACCGACGCGGATTTTCTTGGTGATCGCGGCCCAGTAGGCGTTGAGCACGCCGGGGTTCGGCCCCACCTCGTAACCCTCGGACCAGAAGTGATGCTCGATCGTGGCGGCGCCCCACAGGCCCATCTCGTCGGCAGCCTTGATGATATCGTGCCATCCGAGCAGGGTTTCGTGGTAAATCTCGCGATTGCGGCCGATCGGGCGCAGCGCCGCACGCTCCTCTTCGCTGGCCGCGGGGAGCACCGGGTAGAGCTGAAGTATTATTTTGACCATGACCTTCCTTTTGAGCGCGTTGCGGCGCCTATGGCCGGCGTCCACCGCCTGCGCGTTTTTAGTCCAGCTGAGTCGCCGGCTTCCCGACTTATGAAGGTCGTTAGCACGCGGCCTGCGCAGTCGGCAAGTGCCGGGCGGGGCCAGGCATTAGCAATCGTACGAAAGGCTGGCTGTGTATACGAGAGCCATATACAATCACGCAAGAAGGGATGGCTGGGGAGAGTGGTCGAAGAGTGCGAGGGCTTTCAATGGGATGCCGGCAACGCCGGAAAGATTTGGCAGCGCCATCGAGTAGCACCGAACGAATGCGAGGAGCTGTTTTTCAACGCGCCCCTGGTCATCGCTCAGGATGAGGAGCATTCGGCGACCGAGGGACGCTTTTACGGCTTGGGTCAGAGCGATGCGGGAAGGCTCCTTTTCGTGGCGTTCACCGTACGCGGGCGTCTTATCCGTGTTATCTCGGCGCGCGATATGAGCCGCAAGGAACGAAGGATTTATCGATCATCATGAAAAAGCCGATTCCAAGGTTTAAGAGTGAGGATGCCGAGCGCGAGTTCTGGGCGACTCATGACTCGACTGATTACGTCGACTGGCGCAAGGGTAAACGGGTAACGCTGGCGAATCTGAAGCCTTCGTCGCAGACCATCTCGCTGCGCTTGCCCAAGCCGATGCTTGATCGCCTCAAGCTCCTGGCGCACAAGCGCGACGTTCCTTATCAGTCATTGCTCAAAATGTTCGTGGCCGAACGGCTCAAGGCCGAGTTGGAATCGAGTGAGACCGGCGGCGGAGCGCGACGGAGAAGCGCGTAGCGGCAAGCACGCTACGGGGTGGCGCGGAAGACGCCCTCGGCACCCTTTGTGGTTCGCGCGAGCGCATGATCGATAAAGCCGTAGTCGCCCGGCTCGTGGACGCGAAACTCGAACACCGCGCCGTCGCCGGGGCCGACCTCGAAGCTCGCAAGGTCGTGCATCGCGTCGGCCGGGTTGCCACCGCGATAGACGGTGTCGAAAATCGCCCCGGTAACGTGAAAGGTCGAGCTTAAATTGGGGCCGGCATTGACGAAGAAGACCCGAACCAGTTCACCGACTCTGATCGGAATCGGATGGTCGACGTAGCGATCCACCATCCCGTTGAAGACCACGAAATCCGGCCGCTCTTCGACCTGTTTGCGGCTGTCGCCGGCCACCAGGCCATTTTTGTCGGGGGTACCGTAGTACTCGCCCTGCACGATCATCACTTCGCGCGCCTTGCGCCAGCCACGCGCGGGATCGACGATCATCATCCCGTACATTCCGTCGGCGACATGCGAGAGCGTTGGGATGGCGCTGCATTGGTAAAGAAACGCCCCGGGTACGCGGGCGCGAAAGGTGTAGCTCAAGTTGCGCTGGCCGTCGGGCGCGGCGAAATGAAGCTTGGGCGCTACCTCGGCTGCGTGCGTATCAATCCCGTGCGCCATCGTAGTCGGGTTGATGAGCTTGATCGTGACCTGGTCGCCCTCGCGCACACGTAGCACCGGCCCCGGCACCTGTCCGTCGTAGGTCCACGCGTCGTAGGTCAACCCAAGGCCGATATCGATGCGTTTGTCTTTGACGGTGAGGGTAAAGGTTTTCCTTTCGGCAGCGCCGGTCGTTGTCGCCCCCACCATCACGACCAGCAGCGCAATTGCCGATAAGGCGATCGCGGCTCCGGCAAGGGCCGCCGCTGCTGCCGTCGGCCCGTCGGGCGTAGAGCGCCGGAATCTCGCAGACACTGTTGACCCGCCGCTCAGGACGATGCGCGCGAGCCCTTTTTTGCCGACGCGGCAGTAGCGTCGTCCGCGGGGAGCGTATCGACCGCTTTGGGTTCAGGCTCGGTCTGCAACCCAAAGCGCAGCGTCAGGACCGGGCAGACCGCGTTACGCACGACCGCCTCGGTCACGCTGCCGAAGACCAGATGACCGATGATGCCGCGTCCATGCGTCGCCATCACGATCAGGTCGGCCCCGAGATCGCGGGCGAACGCCAGGATGGTTTTCGGGACCGCCGAAACGAACGTGATACGAGTGTGGATTTCCACCGGAATGCCTGCGAGCTTGCGGCCAGCGAGGTCCTCGAGCCGGCGCTGCGCCTCCTGCTCGGCGGCTTCGTCGACGCCGTCCAACAGGACCTGGTCGGCATAGGCTGGCAGAATCGGCAACACGTGCAGCAGATAGATCGTCGCGCCCATGTCGGACGCGAGCTGGCGCGCATGCCCGAGCGCGGCGATCGAGTTGTCGTCGAAATCAACCGGACAGAGGATGACCTTGTACGGATATCCCATCAACGTCGGCTCCCATTCGCGGCCGCGCCCTGCCAAGTTGACGCTACGCGCCCACCATCGCGCGCATCGTGTTCTGAAAGTCGCGTTCGGCCGTGCGTCCGGGGCCGATCGGAAAGATCACCGGATGAGTAACCCCCGCGGCACGAAAGCGCGCGACGAAATCGCGGCCGCTCTCGGCGCTGCCGAATGCCCCGATTCGCCGCATGTCGGAGTCGCTCAGCGCCTTGTAGGCGTCGTCGCGCTTACCCTCGCGCCAGAGCTTGCGCACTTCGGCGAACTGATCGCCCAGCCCGTAACGCGCGAACATCTGGTTGTACGAATCGACGAAGGCGTAGCCCGCAAGTTCACGCTTGAACGATTCCAGCGCCTTGTCCGCGTCCTCGGTGATGCACATGCGGAGATAGATCGCCGTCTCGACGTCGGCGGGATTGCGCCCGGCTTGCTCGGCGCCGGCGCGCACCTCGGCGATCATCGCGGGAACCGCCTCAGGCGGCGAATAGTTGAGCAGGACGCCGTCGGCCACTTCGCCCGCGAGCCTGAGCATCGGGAGGATTGAGTGCGGCGAGATAAATTCGTGGCGGGCGCGGCGCAGCGGTGACCAGGCTATGGCGGAAGTCGCACTTGTACACCTTGCCCTCGAACTTGCACCGGCCCTTGGTGAAAAGCTCGCGCATGATGTGCACGCACTCGCGCATCGCAGTCACTGGCTTGCGATAAGAAGCACCATGCCAGCGCTCGACGATCACTGGGCTGGAGACGCCGAGACCGGCGATCGCGCGGCCGCCCGAAAGCTCGTTGAGCGCCAGCGCCTCCATCGCGAGCACGCCCGGCGTGCGAATCTGGATCGGCACCACGCCGGTCGCTAACTCGACGCGCTTGGTCGCCATCGCGCACGGCGCCAGCGCCACGAAGGCATTAGGCCCGGCGACTTCGGCGACCCACACCGAGGCGTAACCGCTCTCTTCGGCTTCCTGCGAAAGCTTCCCCATCGAACCGAATAGCGACGAGACGACGGAAAGATGCAATCCAAGTTTGTTCTGATTCTGTGACATCGAGTTATCCGGCATTGATGGGATTGGGGTCAAACGAGATTTTGCCGTTATCGCAAGCGCCCGCGCAAGCGCAAACCGTCGCGAGGTTGTGGGACCAGCCGGCGGCGAATTATAAGATGAGCCTTGAGACCTCAGCGAAGCCTCGTCAAATGCCCTTCTTCGATTCCGACGGCGTAAAAATTCATTACCTGGACCAGGGAGGCGGCGCGCCGGTGCTCCTGATTCACGGCTTCGGCTCGAGTGCCGATGAGCATTGGGTCAGGACCGGGATGGTCGAGCGGCTCGCGCGGCGATGGCGCGTTATCGCCTACGACGCGCGCGGCCACGGCCATAGCGACAAGCCGCACGATCCGGCCAGGTATGGACTTGCGCACATGCGCGCGGACGCCGTCGCCCTTCTCGAACATCTGAAGATCGCGCGGGCGCGAATGATGGGTTATTCGATGGGCGGGCGAATCACGCTCGAGGTGCTGATGCGCGATCCCGAGCGCCTGAGCGGCGTGGTGCTCGGCGGCTATGGCGAGGGCGGCCAGATCGCTACGCCTGGCCAGCGCCATCGCATCGCGGCCGCGCTGCTGGCGGAAGATCCCGCGGTCATCGAAGATGTACTCGCGCGCCGCTTCCGTCGCGGTGCCGAGCGCAACGGCAAGGACCTGCGCGCGCTCGCGGCTTGTATCGGCGCGGAGGAAACGACCGACGCCGCCGCGACTATCAACCACGACGTGCTCAAGCGCGCAGCGACGCCGGTGCTGATTGCGACCGGTGACAAGGACGTGATCGCGGGCGACCCTCGGCCGTTGGCCGGATGGTTCCGCGATGCACGCGTGGTGCTGCTCGAGGGCTGCGACCATGTGACGCTGCCCGCGGATTTGCGCTTCCATCAGGCGGTCGAGGACTTCCTGGCGACTGTCCCTGAGTGAGCCCAGCGAGTCCGCCTATTGGGGTCCTTCGACTCCGGCAGCCTTCGCTCAGGATGACTGAAGACGGAGGCTTCACACAAAACGTACAGCTTCTTTCTGGGTCACGTGACGTGAAAAAGCGGTGCCCGGAAACGCGGGAGTCAGGCGTCGGTTCGCAAGGACGAGAGCGTTAAGCAAGTGGCGAGAACGCGGGATTCAACTAATCGACGGCGTCAGTAGCGGGCCGCTCAGCAGGTAGGGCCGCGGGCCGGGCGGATGAGGCAACAGTCCGAACAGCACGCCCAGGCGCTGGCGGCCTTGGGCCGAGGGTTCGATCGTCAGCGCGAAATCGATGCGGCTTTGTCTCGCGTCGAAACCGAGACGGATCGTTCCCTGTCCCTGGATAGTGCCGTCGGGGCCATGGCCGCTCAACTTGCTCACGCGCAACGCGCCGCCCAGCGCCAGTTTCAATCGGCCCTCGACGTCGCCGAGACGGATTGGTGCGAACCCGTCGGCGACCTGAAGCGTCAGATCTTCGGTATGGAAATCAAGTTCGCCGCGGCTCGCTCCCGGGTCGTTGCCCGCCATCTCCGCCCATCCTTTGCCGGAGATCCGTCCCAGCAGGTTGCCGCCCGTTGCGCGCAGCGGCGCTACCCCTGCGAGTCCCATGTCGTTAAGCGCGAAACTGATACCGATTTGCGCGCCCTTGCGATAAACGGTCGCGGCGAGCGCGCCGCCGTAGAGCTGCGCATGCACGCGCACGCCAGGCTCGCCGAGCAGCAGCGCTCCGAGGGCCGGGGCGAGCGTCACGGCGGGGCTTTCGATCTCGAACGGCGAAGTGGGCTCGAGCGAAAGCACCCGTACGTCGCTAAGCGCTGTCCCAAGCGGCAGGCGTAGCGTCTGGCTTGAAGCGCTGAAGCCGAGGCCAAGCGGCCGCAGCAGCGCTGTCAGCGTCGCAGCATAGGGAAAGGTCGCCGCAACCGAGGCGACAAAGACCGCGGCTGCGAAGGCGAAGCAGAAGATTGCGTTCCGATGTTCGCGCGCAAAGCCGCCCAGCCGTGTGCTCAGAGTCTCAGCCACTGCGGCCCAGTGCGACGCAGGTCATTTCGACGTCGAAGGTATGCTGATCCTGCGAGCGTCGCGTAACGTGCAGGGTTGATACCGTGACCGGAACATTGAGGGCGCTCAGACCATAAAGCGTATCGACGATCTGCGGTAGGCTCAGCGCGTTGAGCTTGAGTTCGACCGTGTACTGCTTCATGCCGCCCGTGATGGTTTTCTCGGCCGGAGTTATCGAGCCGATTTTCTCCTTGCCTGGGGCGCGCGTGAGCGCCTGCTCGACCACCGAAAAGAGCGAGAAGTCGCCGCTCGCCGCGACCGTGCGGGTGCGCATCGTGGACAGATCGACGCGCACTCGCTGGTAGGCGCGCATCATGTGTGCGACCTCGACCGCGTCGTTTTGGCGTTCCTTAACCCGATCGCCGAGCCCGCCTAGGCCGGCCTGGATCGGCAGATAGATCAGGTCGAAGATAATGAAAAGTGCGACCAGCACGCCGGCGATTTGCACCAGCACGCGCTCGCGCGGCTCGAGCTTCTGGTAACGTCCGCGCGCAGCGGCGATCGTCGGCGCGGCCGCTGTGCGCACGCGCCCGCTTGCGTCGTTCCAGATGGGCGAGAGGCGTCTCGCTAGCGCGTTCCGGATCGGTGAGAGCCGTCCCGCTATCGCGTCCGTGCGCTCGGCGATTATTTCTCGCATTCGTTCCAGCGCCAGCATCGCCTACTCCAGCATCTCGCCGCGCACCGCCGCGGTGAGCCGGAACTCGACCTTGCTCGGATCGGAGCCGGCGGTCGCATGCGTGACCTGGATATCGCGGAAGTAGCCGCTCAAATCCAGCGCCTTCTTGACCCGATCGACGGTGCCGAACGAGTCCGCCATGCCGTCGAGCTTGATGGTGCCCTCATCGAGCGTAAAATCGACGATTTCAGCGCCGAGATGCGGCGGCAGCGCGCGCGAAAGTGCGAGCAGCGTATCAAGCGGCGAAGCCGACGCGCCCGCGCCGCCCATCAAGTGCAACTGCTTCTCCATCGCGGCCACCTGCGCGGCGAGTTGGTCCTTGGCGTCGGCGCCCGAGACGCCCCGGCCCAGCGCTGGCGCGGCGATGGCGGCTATCTGGTGGTTCACCTGCCGCAGTCGATGCAGATTGTAGGAAACCTTGATACCGACGTGCAGCGCGATCGCGGCCGCCGCCGCGCCGGCCACGATGAAGGTCGTGCGCCACGGTCGGAGACTGCCCGTGCGGCCGCGAAAGGCGAATTCGCCCTGGCGAAAATTGAGCAACTCGACTGCCGCGCCCGGCGCTTCGCCGAGCAGCATCGCGAGGCATCCCGCAAACCGCGTCGAGCGCGCCGAAAGCGGCCCCAGCAGGGCCGCGCAGTCGAATTCGTCGAGCGTATGGACCGGCACCGCGAGCGCTTCGGACATCCGGCGGCGCACATCGGGCGCCGCCGCCATCGGTCCGGTCAGCACCAGGTCGGGTTGCGCGTGATCGGAGCTATGGGCGAGCAGAGTCTGACGCACAGCACCTAAAATCGCCGAAGCGCCCGGCGCGGTAGCACCGTTGGCCGAGCCAAGTTCGGCGACCACAGTGCGGATCGCGCGCGGCATCCCGGCGTGATCGAGCAGCACCATCGAAGTCGAGCCCTGGTCGATGTCAACCAGCAGATGCGCGTTACCCTGTCCGTTGCGCACGCGTGCGAGCAGGGCCGCGAGCGCGAGCGCGCTCAGGGTCACCGTGGTGGGATTGATTCCAGCGCGCGCGAGCAAGTCGAGATGAAGGCGCAGGTCGTCCCTGCGCACCATCGCGGCAATCACCAGCGTCTTGTCATTCTCCTGGCCCACCCGGGTGAAGGCGACCACCGATTCATCGACGCCCACCGGCAGATGTTCCTCCAGCGCGAAGGGCACGGTCTGAGTCAGCCGGCGCTGATCCTTGAACGGCAGCTGGAGCATCCGTTTGACCACCAGCTCGCCGGGCAGCGCGGTCAGGATGAGGTCGGGCTTGCCCGCATCGTCGAGTAAGCGAGCCAATGCAGGCGCGAGGTCAGCTTCATCGTCTCCGCGGCGCTCCTCGACGACTTCGAGCATCGCAAGCGAATTCCAGTTGCGCTCGGCCACGGCGCCGCGCACCGAGTCGCCGGCGATCTCGATCGCCAGTATGCGCTGCGCCATCGCCCGCTAGTCCTCCTGCCAGCTCGCCAGCATCGAGGTGCCATTGGCGTTGCGGCGGAAGGTGCCGAGGATGCGCCGGCGCGCGCCGGCGAACACCCCGACCCCGTTGACCGTGAAGTAGGCGCTGCGGGTTGTGATGAGCTGCATCAGGGGCGTGGCGACGTCGCCCAGTCCGGCCAGGTTGCCGACGTCGGTTACCATCAGGAACGGCTGCACAGTGCGGGCCTGGATGATTTGCTTGACCATCGAGACATTATCGGACAATTGCGGCACCAGCGCGGCGATAACTTCGGGCGACGCGGTATTGATATTCACGCGCGGTTCAGGCGCGGCAGTGAGGAACTGCTGTAGCCGAAGAAAAGTCGCGTCATCCACCCCCCGAATCATCCTCAGATCGCCGATGGTCGGCATCGGGCCGTTGCGCGGCTCGTAAGGCGGCATCAACCGCAGGTAGTAGTCGGCTTCGGCCCCCCCTGGTGATTCGATACTATCGGGGTCGAGCCAGTCAACTATGGCCGGGACGATGTCGGGGGCGACTCCGATGTTTGTGAACAGCCGCTCGATGATCGCGACGTACGCGGGATTGGCCTGTCCGGTGCGCGGATTAATAAGCAGGTTGATGTCGAGTTTGCTGGCCTCGTCGACGATCGAAACCTGGGCGACGCCGCCGCCCAGCGGCACCGGCGGGTAGGGCATGGCCCACGGCTCGTCCAGCCCGTCGTGCGGAGTCTTGGCGCGCGCGTCCTGTTGCGCGTCGGCCGAGAGCAGCGAGAGCCCGACGCTTACCGCTGAGCGGGCGAGATACTCGGCCCGTAATTCATTAGCCTGGCCCGCTGCCGAGCGGTAGCCGAGCGACGCCGCGGTGGTGAAATCCATCACCAGCAGCGTCATCAGCGCGAGCGCCATCATCGTGACCAGCAGCGCGACACCGCGTTCGCTCTTTTTCGCCGCGCCTACCATTGCATGAACGCCATCGGCAGCGTGATCTGCGTCGCGAGCGCGACCGGCGCGCCGCCGGGGCCCCCTAACAGGAGGTCGATCGAGATTGCCTGCGGAAGTTGCGTGCCCGGGGGCAGGCTGGCCGAGTTCCAGCTCTCCATCCAGATGTTGCCGTTGAAGTAACGGACGTGGAAGGCCAGCACGTTGGCGGCCAGGACGACGGGCGGCGGGGTGGTAATGCCGGCGGTGGCGCCGAGCAGGGCGCTGCGCTGCTCACGCATGAGCATGTACCATCCCTCATGCCGCGGATTGGGCTTGCTAGTGTATGCGATCAGCTCCTCGGCGCCGAACGAACTGAAGCTCCGGCGATGGCCAGCGTCAAGCGTCGAGATGGTCAAATTGTCCAGCGGCGCGCCGCTTTGCATGCGACCCTGACCGATCAGCAGCACGTGACTCGCGATGAGCGGGGTCTGAACCGCGCCGTGCAGTTCATTGGTCAACTGAGTGAGCAGCGCGCGAGCCTCGCGGTTGCTCAGCAGACGGCCTTCTGCGTGCGTCTTGCCCGCGGCAACCGCATGGAACGAACTCGCGAGCATCACCATGATCACGCCGAGAATCGCCACCGCGAGCATGATCTCGATGAGCGTGAAGCCGTGATTATACCCTCGGCGCAGCAGTGCAGGCCGGCTCCGATCGCAGCCGCACGAGAACCTCGATTCGCTATCGGCGGACATGTTTCCTGGCGACGGGCATCATTCTTCCGGCGCTGCGCCTGGCTGCGATCCTTGCAATGCAGGATTTTGCGGCGCCTGACTTTGCGGCGTGGCCACCTGCGGAGTGGGATTGTGCATGAACTCGACCACCGCGTAGGTGCGTCCGAAATGGGGGCCGTAAAGCACGTTAACCTGGACCATGCGCAAGTCCGGGAAGGCGGACGACGGCTGCACCGAACGGGCCCAGCGGAAGTTGGGATATTGGCCGGAGTACATCTGGTCGAAGTTGCCGCTGGTGTTGCCGAGCGCCGGGAACCGCTCGAGTTCGGCCTGCGTCATCAGGGCCTGCGCGAGCATCGAGGCGCGCGAGATTTCCTGCCCGCGGATCACGCTTTGGAGATCCTGATGCTCCAGCGAAAGCAGCGCGAGCAGTGCGATGCCGAGCACGGCGATCGCGATCAGCACCTCGAGCAGCGTGAAACCCGTCATCCTGAGTGCCAGCGAAGGATCTCCGCGAAACGATGGATCCTTTTTCGCCACATTTATCGCCATCCTCGCGGATGCCTGGCTGATGCCGGCGAAAGTCATGGGTTCGCGGTTCATTGCATCATCGCCAGTGCGGTGACCGGCGGCACGTCGCCGCTCACTATTCCGACGTTGCCGGTCAGCGGATTGAAACTCACCGTTAGGACTTCGCCTGCGACGCTGTCCAGGTGGATGACCGTCGCGTCGACATAGCCTTCGGGATAGAACTGGCAGCTTATCGAGCCGGCCTTGGCCCGGCCGATGCCCTCGACCGAGACATCGCGCAACCTGAGCCCTGGCGGCATCACCACTTGGTCGCCCCCCGCGCCGCTGTAGGGAAGGAACTGTGGCTGAAGTCCGTACGGATCCAAACGCATGACGTAGTATTCGTTATGGTCGAGGTCGAAGGTCAATCGGTAGATGACTTTCTGAGTAGCGGCTTCGTCGAAGAGATAGTTGGCGCGCCCGGCGAGGCGGCGCGCTTCGCTCTTGAGCTGGGCGCCGTGAAAGCCGCCCAGGTACGGAATCGCGAGTGTCATCACCAGGCCCATGATGAAAATGACGACCGCTATTTCGAGCAGCGTGAAACCGGGGGCGCCGGCTGATCGAATCCGCCGCTCAAGGCTCGCGGACCCCCCATGGCGGCGCGAATTAACCGCCGGCGACGCATGGCGCCGGGACGCGAGCTTGAAGGAGGCTCGCGTCACGACGAACTGCCGTCGATATCTTCGTCTTTGCCGCTGCCGCCGGGCTTGCCGTCGGCGCCAAACGACTTCAGCACATAGGCATTGCCGTCGCTCTGGTAGAAGTACGGGGTGCCCCACGGATCGAGCGGCACCTTCTCGATATAGCCGCCCTGTTCATAGTTGGCCGGCTGCCTTCCGCCGGTCGGCGCATTGACCAGCGAACTCAGGCCCTGGTCGCTGGTCGGATAGTAGCCGTTATCGAGATAGTAACGGTCGAGAGCGGTTTTGATTTCGGAGATGTCGGCCTCAGCCTTGGTCCGTTTGGCCTTGTCGGTGGCGCCTCTCAGGCTCTGCACCACGATAGTGGCGAGCAGTCCGAGGATCAGGATAACCACCATTATTTCGATCAGCGTGAAGCCCTCTTCGAGCCTGCGCCGGCGCGGCGTTGCGTTCATTATCGTGCGCTCCCGTATCGTCATTTCATCAACTGATTCAGTTGGAAGATTGGCAGCAGGATCGCCAGCATCATGAACAGGATAATCCCCGCCATCGCCAAGGTCATCAGCGGCTCGAGGAGCGTGGTGAGCTGGTTGAGCGAGCGGTCGACCTCGCGTTCGTAAGTATCGGCCACGCGCTCGAGCATCGATTCGAGCTCGCCCGAGCGTTCGCCCACGCGGATCATTTCGATCAGAAGCGGCGGGAACAAACCACTCTGGGCAAGCGGATGAGTCATCCCGTGGCCTTCGCGGATCGAGGTCCGGCTCTCTTCCACGGCGTCAGCCATCAATCCGTTCGTCACCACGTGCTTGACCGAGGCGAGCGCAGGCAACAACTGTACGCCGCTTTGCAGCATGGTGGCGAGCGTGCGGGAAAAGCGGGCGCACAAAACTCGGATGACCGTTCCGCCGATGTACGGCATGCGCAGAAGCCAGGTGTCGTACAGGCGCCGCCCGCGTTTAGTCGACAGCCCATACATGATTCCGGCGATCGTGCCGGCGATCAGGAGCACCAGCAGCATCCAGTAGCCGGAGATGAAATTCGAGACCCCGATCAGGATGACCGTGGGCAGCGGCAGTGCGGCGTTGCTCTGCTGGAAGATGGTTGCGACCTGCGGCACCACGTAGCTCATCAGGAAAAACATTATCGCGCTGCCGACGCACACCATAATCACCGGGTAAGTCAGCGCGTGAGTTACTTTGGCCTTGAACTCCGCCTGGTTCTCGCTGAAATCAGCGACGCGATTGAGCACGGTCTCGAGTGCGCCGGCAGCCTCACCCGCGCGCACCATTCCAACGTACAGATCGGAGAAAGTTTCGGGATGCGCGGCCATCGCGTCGCCCAGCGAGGTGCCCTCGCGCACGCGCTCGCGAACTTGCGAAAGCAGCCGTTTGGTCACCGGGCGGGTCGATTGATCAGCAAGGGCGCCGAGCGCGTCGACGAGTTGCACGCCCGCGCCGAGCAGCGAGCTTAGCTGGCGCGTGAGCAGGGAGAGTTCGGCGGGTGGGATGCGCCGGCCGAAGGAAGGGAAGTAGTCACCCAAGCTGCGCTTGACCGCAGGCTCTTCCTCGGCCAGATCGGTGGGAAAGATGCCGCGTTCGCGCAACTTGCCGCGCGCCGTGCGTACGCTGTCCGCATCGACTACGCCGGCCACCGAGCGGCCGTTGGCGGCCAATCCGCGATAGGCGAAAACAGGCATCGCTAGTGAACTTCGAGCGCCGAGCGCAACCTACAGAATATCTTCCTGCGTGACCCGCAAGAGTTCTTCTACCGTGGTCTCGCCCTGGAGAATCCGTTCCGCACCGTTTTGGCGCAATAGGGTCATCCCGCGCGCGGTGCAGGCGCGCCGGATAGTCGCCGCGTCGGCCTTCTGCATTACCAACGATCGCACCTCGTCGTCCATCAGCATCAGCTCCTGGACCGCCGTGCGGCCGCGGTAGCCGGTACTGCGGCAGGCCCGGCATCCATTGGCCGCCGGCCGATAGATCGGGCCCTGCAAGGCGTCGGGGCGCAGCCCGATCCGCGCGAGCTCGATGGCGCTCGGCGTGTAAGGCTCGCGGCAGCTCGAGCAAACCATGCGCAGCAGGCGCTGTGCCAACACGGCCAGGATCGAGGACGAGACCAGGAACGGCTCGATTCCCATGTCTACCAGCCGGGTCAGCGCGCCGAAAGAATCGTTGGTGTGCAGGGTCGAGAACACCAGATGGCCGGTTAGCGCGGCGTGGATCGCGATTTCAGCGGTCTCGCTGTCGCGGATTTCGCCGACCATGATCACGTCGGGGTCCTGGCGCAGGATCGAGCGCAAGCCGCTTGCGAAGGTGAGATCGATTTTCGGATTGACCTGCATCTGGCCGATGCCGCGCAGTTGGTACTCGATCGGGTCCTCGATGGTGATGATGTTTTTCTCGGGCGAATTGATGCGCGCGAGACATGCGTAGAGCGAAGTGGTCTTCCCCGATCCGGTCGGGCCGGTGGCCAGGATGATGCCGTGGCTCTGGCGAATCAGGCGGTCGATGCGGGTCAGATTGTCGCCGGAGAAGCCCAGCCGGTCGAGGTTGAGATCGACCAGCGCCTGCGCCCGATCGAGCAGCCGCAGCACGATCCGTTCGCCGAAGGCGGTCGGGATGGTGGAGACGCGGATATCGATGTCGCGGCCGGCCACGCGCAGCCGGATGCGTCCGTCCTGCGGCAGGCGCTTCTCGGCGATATTGAGGCCAGACATGACCTTGACGCGCGAGGTGATCGCCGGCTGAAAACGCTGAGGCGGCGAGATCACGTCATAAAGCATGCCGTCGACGCGGAAACGCACCAGCAGGTCACGCTCGAAAGGCTCCACATGGATGTCGCTCGCACGGTCCTTGACCGCCTGCGACAGCAGTCCGTTGACCAGCTTGATGATGGGTGCGGCGTCGTCGGAATCGAGCAGGTCGAGCGGCTCATGGGCCAGTTCGTTGGCGACCACGTCGAGCCGGTTCTCTTCAAGGTCGATCATCAGATCCTGCGCGGTGGTGGTGGTGGCCTGGTCGTAGGAGCGGTTGATCGCGTCGTTGAGTATCTCGAGCGGTACGACGACCGGATGCACCGGCATCCCGAACAGCATGCGCAAGTCGTCGAGCGGTTCGTAGTTGGAGGGGTCGGCGATGGCGACCGTCACGCTATGGCCGTCGCCGCTGAGCGGCAGGACCCCATTTTTTTTGGCGTAGTTGATCGGCACCTTACCGAGCAGTGTCGGATCGATAGCATGCTCGTCGACGTGCGCCTGGAACGGAAGCCAGTATTCCTGCGCGATCGCACGCGCCAGACGCTGGGGCTCCAATGCCCCCATGTCAACCAGCACGTCGGCGAGTTCCTGGCCGGGCTTCTTGCGCTGGCGGGCGCGCTCGAGATCCTGCTCTGAGACCCAGGAACGGTCCAGCAGAATCGACTCGAAGCTTTTTCGCGCGGTCGCCATCAGCTTAGTTCATCGCCCGCTTTCGGCTTGTTGCCCGTTGCCTTGTCGCGAGGTCCTGGAGGCTCTGTCAGCGATCGCCATGCGCCTGAGACACACATCCGCCATTGTTAGATTAGACACGATGGCTTGGTAGAGTTGCAACACGCTCATTTGAATCGTCACGGTGCTAGACGCCGGGATTCGCTTTGCTAGGCGCTGAGGCCCCTGCCAAGGCTCCTTGACAGCGACAGCTCCCTAATAATGGCGCTGATTGCCGGTGGTCGAGCCTGGGCCGCTCAGGCCAAAACTGAGTCCCGGACCGCCCTTTTTGGGCGGCATCGTGTGAGTCGTTTGCTTCCACGAGGCGAGCTTGCCGTCAACGAAGGTTAGATCGAGGAACTGACCCTGGTCGCCCTCCTTGGTGTTGGTATAGAGCAGGGTAGCGGCGATGTCATTGGTGTTGGAGCGCTTGGCGTAGCTCCAGACCTCGGTATCCTGGTCGGCGTCCCGGCGCAGATCGGGCTCGCCCCATTTCTGATGCACGTTGGCCGAGCTCTCTCCGACCTTAAGGTCGTGCTGCATGCGCGAGGCGCGCACCTCGGTAGAGGCCTGATACGCGACGCCGCATCCGCCACCCAGCGCGAGCGCGAGAACGGCGACCAGGTACATCCGAAGTTCCATGGCGCAAAATCTCGTCATCATCCGAGTCCGAAGTCAACTTGAGGCCGAATTCAACTAAAACGGTAGCCCGGAGGTTTGGCGATAGCCGCCGCCGGTCAGTCGAAACCTCTCAGGCAGTATCGACCTCTGGCTTGAAACCTATAGCAAACTAGTTTGGTACCAGTGTGACGGCACAGCGAACAAAAGCAGTCGTCATGTTCGAAGCTAAAACGCATCTCTCCGCACTGATCGGAGATGTCGAGCGGGGATAGTTTTTTCGCTGCCAACTTTAGCTCACACGAAAATGTCGGCCGGGAAGCCGCGCTCATTGATGAAGCTGCCCATCTCGGCCATCGCGAAGGTCCGTCCGGCGCGCTGCGGATTGTTGAGCGCGTGGGCGCGGATCGCATGCACATCGCGAAAGTAGCGCTGCACCGGATTGTCGAGAAAAATCGCGCGTCCGCCGCCCGACTCGAACATCAGATCGACCGCATGCACGCAAAGCCGCACCGCGTTGGCCGCGTCCCATCGCAGCCGCGCGCGCCGCTCGACGGTTATTTCGCGCCCATCCGCCACCACGCGCATCATTTCGTCGAACGTGTCGAGCATGCGCTCGCGCGCGCCATCGACCTCGGACGCCGCCTCCGCCAACCGCATCTGCGCAAACGGATCCTCGGCGACAATCTTATGATCGTAGGCGGTGCGCCGCGCGCGTGCGCTTTCCCGCCAGCACTCCAGCGCGCCGGTTGCCGCGCCGATCGCCGGGGCCGCTATCGCGTAGGCGAATACTGACGCCCACGCCAACCGATACAACGCACCTTGATTGACCGCCTGGCCAGGATTATCGCGGTTGTACGCATCGAGGAATTTATGTGTCCGATACTCCGGAACAAACGCGCCGGCGACCACGATGTCCTTGCTGCCCGACCCGGTGAGCCCCATCACGTGCCAGTTGTCGTCGATCTCGTAGTCGGTGCGGGGCAGCAGATAGCTGCGCGCGTCGGGCGTGCCGTCGGGATTGCGCGTCGAGCCGCCCAGGATAACCCAATGACAGAAATCGCATCCGCTCGAGAACGACCATCGCCCGCTCACCCGAAAGCCGCCCTCGACGCGCTCGATTTTGCCGGTGGGCGCGTAGGAGGACGAGGCCTGGACGGTCGAGTCCGAGCCCCAGATTTCCTGCTGCGCGCGTTCGGGGAACGCCGCGATCTGCCAGGAATGGACGCCGAGCACGCCGAGCACCCATCCGGTGGACGGGCACGCGGCACTGACTTCAGTCACTGCGCGATAAAACGCGCTCGGATGCAGCTCGAAGCCGCCCCATCGCGCGGGCTGCAGCGCACGGAGGAGCCCGGCGCGCTGGAAATCCGTCCAACTCTCGTCGGGCAGCCGCCGCGTGCGCTCGGTTAGCGCGGCGCGCTCGCGCACGGCCGGGAGGAGCTTGCGTACACGCTCGAGGTATTCGTCGCCGTTCATTTTGGATTCCCCCGCGCGGTGGCCGCGCTCCATGACCAGCGCTCGTGCCGAGCCGCGGCGGCTAGCTTCTCGCATCGGAGCGGTTGACTTCAACATACTCCGCCGGACGTCTGGAACGGCTTGCCTATCAGTGTGATCGGCGCAAAGCCATTCGTGCTATAACCGCTGCCGTTGGCTGGTGACGAGGAGGAATCGATGCCGCGCAAGCTACGGCTGGTCAAAGGCGCTTCGGAGCGTGCCGCGATGGTTTATGGGATGCGAATCTTCGCCCAGAGCGACGTCGCGGGTGTCGAGGATGCGCAGGTGCGCCTCAACGACGGAAGCAGGGCGCGAATCACCATGCACCTGATCGAGGGCACGCGCGCGCAGATTCGCCGCCAACTCATGCAGAGCATCGATGCATTTTTCGAACTGCTCGACGACGCGGATCATTAGACGAGTATCGGACCGATCAGTAAAAGAGAGAGGCAAGCGATGGAGCTGAAATTCATCAAGTATGAAAAGCGCGGCCATCTGGCCTACATCACGCTGAACCGCCCGGAAGTGATGAACGCACTGCATCCGCCGTGTCACCTCGAGATGGACCAGGTGTGGGACGATTTCGCCGGCGATCGAGAGATGTGGGTCGCGATTTTGACTGGCGCGGGCGAGCGTGCGTTTTCCGCCGGCAACGATCTCAAATGGACCGCCGAGCACCGCGGCGAACGCCCGCAGATGAGCAAGGGCGGTTTTGCCGGGATCACGTCGCGTTTCGATCTCACCAAACCCATCATCGCCGCGGTCAACGGTTTCGCGCTGGGCGGCGGATGCGAGATTGCGCTCGCGTGCGACATCATCATCGCCGCGGACCACGCGCGCCTCGGTCTGCCCGAACCGCGAGTCGGCCTGATGGCTGGCGCCGGCGGAGTTCATCGATTGCCGCGTCACATCCCGCTCAAAATAGCGATGGGTATGATCCTGACCGGCAAGCACATGAGCGCATCGGAAGCGCATCGCTGGGGCCTGGTCAACGAGGTAGTACCGTTGAAGGACCTGATGACGGCGGCGGAACGATGGGCCGGCGAGATCATGGAATGCTCACCGGTGTCCATCCAGGCGAGCAAGGAGGCCGCGATGAGCGGGCTGGGGATGGGGCTCGAGGAGGCATGCGTTCACAAATTTCCCGGAACGGAAAAATTGTGGAAATCCAAGGATGCGATCGAAGGGCCGCTCGCGTTTGCGCAAAAGCGCAAGCCGCAATGGAAGAACGAGTAGCCATTTAAAAACGAGTAGACATTTAACCGGAAAGGGAAACTGTACGGGAGAATGACCGATGGATCCTTTTACGGTCCTCGAGCAGAACAAAATGCCGTTCGCGGAACTGCTCGGAATTCGAATTCTGAGCGCTGCGCCGGAACGACTCACGGCTGAAATGGTCGTGCGCGACGATCTCTGCACGCAGCCCCCGGTGCTGCATGGCGGGGCGGTGATGGCGTTTGCCGACTCGCTCGGCGGCTATGCGACGATGCTGAACCTTGCTGACGGCGCGAGCACCACTACTATCGAGTCGAAGACTAACTTTCTCGCACCGGCCCCCGTCGGCACGACCGTCAGCGGCGAGTGCACGGCGCTGCATCGCGGCCGGCGCACGATGGTCTGGCAGACGCGAATCACGAACGCTCAGGGGCGATTGCTGGCGATCGTGACGCAGACCCAGATGGTGCTAGAGGCGCCTGCGCGCGCTTGACCTCGGCGCGGCGGGAAGTTTTGATTGGCGATTTCACAGGGAGGAACGTGCGCACGATGATGACGCGTCGCGAGATGATGAAAACGATGGCCGGTTCGGCTGCAGTGGCATCGCAACTGTTCGCCGCGATAGCTCTGACACCGGCCGCCGAAGGGGCCGAGATGGGCGAGCGCAAGACCGTGAACCCCACGGCGTCGGACAAGGGTGTGACCGTGCGCCCGATCCTGCAGCATGACCTGCCCGACTCGCCGGGCAAGCAGGTCAGCATGGTAATCGTCGAGTTCGAGCCGGGCGCGGCGTCCTCGGCGCATCGGCATCCGGGCTCGACCATCGTGTACGTGCTCGAAGGTTCGGTGGTGAGCGAAGTCGATCCCGACAAACCCGTCACTTATCACGCCGGACAGTCATGGTATGAACTCCCGATGCACACGCATCGGGTCGCCCGTAACGCGAGCAAAAGCTTGCGTGCGAAGATTCTGGCAGTGCTCATCTTGGAGAAAGGCCAGGAACTGGTTCTGCCGCCAACGTAGCAGGGAACAACGTCCTGCGCTCAGGCGGACACTCGCGCGGCAGCAGCCGTCGCCTTTGTCAGTAGCCCGGGTTTTTGCGCGCGAGGCCGTCGAACAGGTCGAGCATCCGTTCGCGCCATGCCGCAATCGGGTCGCTGGCCTCCAACAACGCAAAGTCGCTTATCGTGCGCGCCCACTGGAAGCCGCCGAACACGATGTAATCCGGGTAGAGCGGTGCGTCGCCGCCGAGGAACGGTTGCGATTTGAGCGTCATCCGAAGTGGTTCAAGGGTTTGTCGAAAGCCCGCGATGCGGGAATCGCGATTGGCGCAGAACTGCTCGAGCGTCATGCCGAATCGCTTCGTCCGCGATTCGAGAAAATAGTCTCGGTCGCGCGGATCGAGATGGCGCACGATGTCGACCGCGACGAAGCTCGCGCTGCCTCCGTTCTGTACCGTGTCGGCCCAGCTATTGATGAAGCGCGCGGCGGCTCTGGCGGCGGCTCCCCCGAATAGCGAAGGCCGCTCTGGATAAGCGTCCTCGAGATAATTGGCGATTGCCCAGGAATCCGAGACCACGCGATCACCGTCCTCGATCACCGGAACCCGGTCCTGTCCCGAGTGTGCGATCGCCGCCTTTTCGGTGAAGCGCCACGGAATCGTCTCGACCGCGAGGTCTTTGTGCGCAAGCGCCATCCGGATGCGCCAGCAATAGGGGCTGAACCTGCGGTTGGGATCGGCGCCCGCCAGGTCATACATCCTGATTGCATTCGTCATGATTGCCTCCGTCGTGGCGCCAGCCTTCGTAGATCGGTCTAGCTTAGATCGGTCTAGCACCGCTTTCACTGACGTTGCGAACGCGAGAGAAGTGCTCAGGGGGTCGGTGTCGCCCCGGGAAAGCCCATTTTCTCGGCTGACTCGGGATAGAGCCATAAAGTCTTGCCCGATAGCGGGCCGTCGAGAGCGCGAACCCTGGTCGCGCCTGCTTCGTTCGGACCAGCCTCGGCAAGCAGGGTGCCCGCCGGCACCATCATGAGGTTATGATGAAAAAAGAGCTTGCTCACTTCCATCGTGCCGAACGCGTCGAGCGAGCGCAGCGCGTTAATTCCTGTCGCGTAATCCTCCTTGCTGTCCGCCGCAATCGTCTCCTTCGCGAGCCGCCATTGTTTGCCGGCGATTGTCGGCGCGTCCGCAGGCAGGCTGTTTGCGGTCGCCGAAACCGATGACTTGCACGACATCGTCAGCGGAGCCACGCAAACCAGCAGAATGAGGCAAAGAGAATTGTAAGGGCGAGAATATTCTGTTCACGTAATCTTATCGAAGCTCCTATTCAGATGATCTTGTTCAGCGGGAACTCGATGATCCCGACCGCTCCGGCCTCGAGCAGCTTGGGAAAAAGTTCGCGCACAGTGTGCTCGGCTATCACGGTCTCGACCGCCAGCCATTCCTTGCCCTTGAGATTGGCCGAAGGGTAGAGCTGCGAGACAGTGGGCGCGGTAATCGAGGGCAGCAGCGCGATCACTTTTTCGAGATTTTCTCGCGCGACGTTCATCTTGATTCCTACGCGGTTCTCGGCATCGAGCGCGCCCCGTAAGAGCATCCCGATTTGCCGAATCTTGGCCTGCTTCCATCCCACGGCCCACGAGGCCGGGTTGGCGACCAGGACCGGAGTCGAGGTCAAGAGTTGCTCAACTATGCGGAGGCCATTTGCGCGTAGCGACGAGCCGGTTTCCGTCACTTCGACCACAGCGTCGACCAACCCCTCGGCCGCCTTGGCCTCGGTGGCCCCCCATGAAAACTCAACTTCAACTTTAACTTTACGTTCGCTAAAGACCCGCCTGGTGAACTCGACCATTTCGGTCGCCACCCGCTTACCCTCGAGGTCCTCCAGCCGGCGCACTGGCGACGAGTCGGGCACCGCGAGCACCCATCGCGTCGGTACCAGAGAAACCTTGGAATAGGTAAAGCTTTCGACTTCCTGCAGTTCGACGGCGTTCTCGACAATCCAGTCGCTGCCGGTGATGCCGGCGTCGAGCGAGCCATCAGCGATATAGCGCGGCATCTCCTGCGGGCGCAGCAGGCGGCAACTGAGCGTCGGGTCGTCGACGCTCGGCATGTAGGAGCGCGCGCCGACCGACACCCGCCATCCCGACTTGCGCATCAGTTCGATGGTCTGGGCTTCGAGGCTTCCCTTGGGCAAGCCGAATTTTAGGACGTTGTCAGCGGCCATAATCGCCAGCGTCACTTCCGTATCATCGCGTTGTTTGGCTTTATCGAGACGTGCGAAGCGTTATGTGCGGTTCAATCTGCGGGCTTGGCAGGCGCCGATTGATGGCCGTAGCCGGGGCCGTACTTCGCCGGGTCAACCCGACGCGTATCAACGATGTGCCAGGCGCCATCGCGCCACACGCGGAAGAAGCACGATTCGTAACCCTCGTGGCAGGCAGCGCGGTCACCGTGCTGCTCGACCGAAAGCAGGATGGTGTCGTGGTCGCAGTCGGTACGGATTTCGCGCACCGTCTGGTAGTTGCCCGACTCTTCGCCCTTACGCCATAGGCGATTGCGCGAACGCGAGAAGTAGCAGGCGTGCCCGGTCCTGAGGGTTTCCTCGAAGGCCTCGCGGTTCATATAGGCGACCATCAGGAGGCGTCCGGTTTGATAGTCCTGGGTAACGACGGGGACTACGCCGCCGCCCTTGTCGAAATCGATCTGCGAGGCCGACTGCTGCGATGCTGGCTGGATTTCCATTTGCTCGCGCCGGCCTTTGGCACCGGCAACTCCTTTAGTGAACACGAAAGTATCGATTAAAGTTCGGACGGTTTCAATGCTGCCGCCGCGCCGGCGCTCCACTGACGCTTCGACAGAGGAGCAGTTCCCAAACCAGGCCGTGCACGTATAGAGTCGCTTCGGGGACCGTGAACTATCCTCGCGAGCGGCGCTAGCAGAGCCTGCAAAGGCGGGCCCGGGCAGCGTCAGACTGAATGCGCCCGTTCGCAGGAAGGGGACTTGTCGGAATGAGCAACAATCGAAAATGAGGCCGTGCCTGCGCCTGAAGGGCGCGCTCGCGGGTGCGTTGATGCTGTTGGTTGCGGTGACCGGCGCCTGCCGGCATAGCGACGAAGCGCCTCCGCGACTAAAGCCAGCTTTCGTGCCGTTTAACTTCCAAATCTCGGTGGGTGCCGACCGTTACAATATCGAAGGCTTCATCGCGCATTCGGAGGATCCGGGCGCCTGCCCGCGCTCCTCGTGCTGACAGCGGGTGAGGGCAATGCGCGCCGCTGCATCGAGCATAGCACCGGCCTGGTGGCGATGGGGATGCTGGAGGCCTGCATCAGCATCCCGGGCTACGGCAAATCGTCGGGACCGAGCCGCTTCGTCGGGCCGCAGGCGGTCGAGGCGGCGCATCGCGCGATCGACTTGATGGCGGCGCGTCCGGACGTCGATCCCGATCGCATCGCGGTATGGGGATTGTCGGACGGCGCGGTGGCCGCCGGTCTCTTGATGGACAGCGACCCGCGGCTGCGCGCGGTGATTCTGCAGTCGGGCTTTTACGACACGCTCAAGATGTGGCCTGAAGCTCCGTTGCGCGAGAAGGTGGCTATTCTGCGCCAGGTGTGGCCGAGCCATCGCGTGCTCGCCGAGCGCAGCGTGATTGCGCATCTGCCGCCCAAACTCGATTGCAGCGTCCTCATCATGCATGGCGAGCACGACAAGAAGATGCCGGTGCAGCAGGCTAGGCGGCTGGCCCAGGCGCTCGCGAGCCGTGGGGCCAAGGTCGAGACGCGCTTCTTCGACGACGGTCACGACCTCGGTGGCAAGGTCGATGGGCCGCTCAAGGAATTCCTGCGCGAGAACCTGATCGCCGCCGCGCCGCGCTCACATGCACCGTCGTGAGCGCCCTTTCGACGCGCCGCCGAATATAAGGGCTGCGCTCATACAGAAGATCCACTCGAGCCGCGCCGCGCGCGGCTTCAGCGGAGCGCCTTCAGCGCCTCGACCACGGCGTCCGAATGGCCGTCGACCCTGACTTTGGGAAAAACCTTGCGAATCACGCCCGCGCGATCTATCACAAAGGTTGTGCGTTCGATCCCCATGAACTCGCGTCCATAGAGCGACTTCTTTTTGTAAACTCCGTAGAGCCGCGTGACGCGGTTGTCGGCGTCGCTCAGCAGCGGAAAGTTGAGCGTATGCTTGTCGGTGAATCTGTTATGGGACTGCGGTGAATCCGCGCTTATCCCGACGACCTGCGCCCCCAATGCTTTGAGGCGAGCCGCGGTGTCGCGAAAGTCGCACGCCTGGGTGGTGCATCCGGGCGTCATGTCCTTGGGATAGAAGTAGAGCACGAGATTGCCGCGCGTTAGCAGTCCTTCGAGCGAGACGGTCTTGCCGCTGCCGTCGGGAAGTTCGAACGACGGAGCCTTGCGGCCTTCCATCTCGTGAAGTGGTCCCTTACCGGCCGCTTCCCTAATGCCGGTGATGCGCGCCTTGGCCATTTTGCCCCCTCTGCTGCTCTCACGATTCCATCATTTCCGGTATCGGTAAAGCGTCGCTCGCCATAAAAACTCCTCTCGCGCAGTGGTTTCACCTAATCACAGTTGACGGCGTGCTGGTGAGTCTCTATGCTGGCGGCGGACAGCGCCCTACTAAAGCATCTGTCGCTTTCATGGCTGCATACACCGAGCTTCACAAGCCGTTCCTCGAACAACTCGGCGACGATTACAACCTCGGGCGTATCGTGGGTGCCGTCGGCATCCCGCAGGGCTCGGTCAACAGCAACTACCTGATCGAGACCGCCAAGGGACGCTTTCTGCTGCGGGTGGACGAAGTCAAAACGGAGGGCGAGGTCAAGCGCGAGATCGACCTGCTGGCCTTTCTGCGTAAACATTCCTTTCCGTGCCCTCATCCACTGCAGGACCGCATGGGCCGCTACTGGCGCGAGTGCGAGGGTAAGTGCGCCTCGCTCTATCGCTACCACGAGGGCCGCATCGTACCGCCCGAGCGCCTGCGCCCGACGCAGCTCGAAACCATCGGTCGCACGCTCGGCGAGTTGCACGTCATCGGGAAGGGCTACAAGAAGGGGATCGACAACCGTTTCAGCTTCGAGCGTATCGCTGACCTCTACCTGAGCGTGCGCGGGCGGCTGCCCAATTACTTTCGCAAGATAAGCCGCACGCTCGAGGACGAGGTCGATTACCTGACGCGCTATCTTGAAGGCAAACTGCCCAAGGGCGTGATTCACGGCGACCTGTTTGCCGACAACGTGCTGTTTCGCGGCGAGAAGCTGACCGCGGTGCTCGACTTCGACGCAGCCTGCCGTGGCAAGTTCATTTTCGATCTTGCGACCGCAGTCAACGCGCTATGTTTCGTCGATAGCCAGTACTCGCTCGACCGCTTCCGTTTTCTGCTGCACGGCTACGAGTCGGTGCGCACGCTATCGCTGGCGGAATGGGACGCTTTTCCCAATGAGCTGCGTTACTCTTCCCTGCGTTTCACCATTACGCGTCTCCATGACTTTTTTCTCCATCCGCTGGACAGCGACCGTCGCGTCCACAAGGACTTCCGCGAGTTCTTCGAACGCCTGCGCATCCTGCGCCGCGAACGCGAGGGCGGTATGGAGGCGCTTTTGATGGCGATGGCGACCGGGTACGATTACCGCAAGTATCAGAAGGTCAAGGCGAACGAGCGGCTCAAAGCCTGACCGACCCTTAAGCGTCATTTCAGCTCCGCGATGAATCCGCATCCGCCTCGCCGCCGCAGCTCCGGCGTCCAGTGCCGGTTCAACAAGGTCCGATTCGACCGGGACGGCTTCGATAGGGATCGCTTCGATAAGGAAGATTCGGTGTCCGCGCTCCTGACGCGCCTTGACGCGCACAAGCCTGCGCTCTGGCTGGAGGTTGCTCCGCCTCGCGGAATCGCCGTCGAGTCGATGCTTACCAGGCTCGCCGAGGTGCGCGGCCACGTAGATGCGATCAATCTCGCCGACAACGCGCTGGGACGGGTAAAGCTTGCGCCGCTGGTCTTCGGCGCGATGATCAAGACGCGGCTGGGGATGGCGGTGGTGATCAACTTTTCATGCCGCGATCGCAACCGCTACGCATTGAAGGCCGACCTGCTGGGCGCCGGCGCGCTGGGGATCGAGGGGGTGGTGGCGCTGGCCGGCGACAAGCTGACCGACGACCCCAACGGGGTACGCTATGTCGGCGACCTCGACACGTTCAGCTTGCTGAAAACGATGGCCGATCTGCGCCGCGGTGAGACCGGCGAGGGGCGCCGCCTCCTCAAGACGCTGCCGCAGTTCGCGCTCGGCGCGGTCGCCAATCCCAACCGCAAGGCCGTCGAGCGTGAGTTCGAGTTGCTCGAGCGCAAGGCGGCCGCCGGCGCCGAGTTCGTGATAACGCAGCCGGTTTTCGAGCTCACGGTGGCGCGCACGTTTATCTCCCGCGCGCGGCGCCATAAGCTCCGCGTGGTGCTCGGTATCCTGCCGGTCAAGCGCGAGTCGATGGCCAGTTACCTGAAAGATCGCATCTCCGACCTCGCTGGCGCCCATTCGCACTTCGACCGTTACGCGGGAATTGGCGAAGAGGAGGCGCGGCGCATGTCGATCGACTCGAGCATCGCTCTGATGCGCGCATTGGCGGACGAGGTCGCAGGCTTTAACATAATGAGTGGCGGCGGCCCTTCGCTCGCCATCGAGCTTGCGCTTGAGTACAGCCGCACGCTGGAGGATTCCGGTGCGCGTTAGAAAGATGAGACTTCAGACGGCGTCCCGCGCGCCGCGACACGATGCCGAAGCCGCGGCCGCGGAAGGTTCCAGCGGGGCTGCGGTCGAAGACGCGGTACGATTGATCCTGCGCCATATAGGCGAGGATCCCGAGCGCGAGGGTCTTAAACTTACGCCGACCCGGGTGCGGCACGCGCTGGACTTCCTGACCCGCGGCTACAACGAGGATCCGAAGATTGCGATCAACGGTGCGGTCTTCTCCGAGGAGGAGTACCAGGAGATAATCCTATGCAAGGATCTCGATTTTTACTCCCTCTGTGAACATCACCTGCTACCCTTTTTCGGCAAGGCGCACCTGGCCTACCTGCCCAACCGGCGGATCATCGGGCTGTCCAAGCTCGCGCGCCTGGTCGAGATTTACGCGCGCCGCTTGCAGGTGCAGGAGCGGCTGACCACCCAAATCGCGCACACTCTCATGGAAGAGCTCGAGCCGCTCGGCGTGGCCGTGGTGCTCGAGGCCGAGCACCTGTGCATGCGGATGCGCGGAGTCGAGAAGCAGAATTCCTACGTCACGACCTCGGCGATGCTCGGGGTGTTTCGCACGCACATCGAGACCCGGCAGGAGTTCATGAACCTGCTGCGCAACGGCAAGCAATAGTTTTGTCGGACATGGACCGCCGGTCGCGTCTCAAGGTCGCGCATTCCGTATGAGACCACCGCGTTCTCAGCAAAAAACAAGTGAACCGGTTTCAACCGAAGTCCTCGACCAGCTGGGCGCGTACGCCTTGCGCTACGTCAAACCCGGACAGACCGTCGGGCTCGGCACCGGGCACGCCGCCTCGGCCTTCATCCGCGCGCTCAGTCAACACGGTATCAAAGTGCGGGGTGTTCCGACGTCTTCGGCCAGTGCCGAACTCGCGCGCTCGCTGGGAATCGAAATCGTCGCGCTCGACGGGAAGGCGCGGCTGGACGTCGATATCGACGGCGCTGACGAGGTCGACTCGCGTCTCAACCTGGTCAAGGGTTACGGCGGTGCGATGGTGCGCGAAAAAGTCGTCGCTTGCGCCTCGCGCAAGGTGGTGATCCTGGTCGGCGCGGAAAAGCGCGTGACCCATCTCGGCCAGCGCCGCCGCGTGCCGGTCGAAGTCGTGCCCTTCGCGGTGCACTACGTGATGCGTCGTATGCGCGAACTGGGACTCAAACCGACGGTGCGAATCGGCGACGATGGACGCGAGTTCTTAAGCGACAACGGCAACCTGGTGCTGGACTGCGGGACTGGCGTGATTGACGCACCGGCGCGTTTGGAACGCGAGTTACTGACGATCCCTGGTGTGGTCGGCACCGGACTCTTCATCAATATCGCGAGCGTTGTGCTGGTGGCCGAGAGCGACGGTTCGATTTCGACGCTCGAACGCCGGCGCTGACGTGTGGTGCGTGATGCTTTCGGCGAACTCGCCATTCAGTCGAATAAATTTGCGGACAAATTGATGGGTGCAGCCTCGACTGGCAATTCGCTCGCGCGGCGCGATCTGACGCGGTTCTACGCCGCCGCGGTTTCGGCGGTGGCGCCGGCACATCTGATTGGACGCACGCTTGGCGGCGAGTCTGAGGGCGCGAAAATAGTTCAGGCGCGGATCGCCGAAGCGTCCCGGATCTTTATGCTCGCGGCTGGCAAGGCGGCGCTCGGAATGGCAGCCGCGCTTGCGCCGCGGCTTGGCCCGAAGCTGCACGACGCACTCACAATAGTTCCGTCGTGGCCGCCCGCGAGCGAACCCGGGCCCCAAGTCGGCCCCCAAGATGACGCATCCGCTTCTGCGGCGCGCGAAAAAATTCGGATAGTCGCGGCATCCCATCCGCTGCCCGATGCGTCCTCGCAGAGCGCCGCCGAGGCCGCGCTTGAAATCGCGGGCCGCGCCGGTCCGGTCGACTTGCTGCTCTTTGCGCTCAGCGGGGGAGCGTCTGCGCTAATGGTCGCTCCGGCCGCACCGGTTACGCTCGCAGACAAAATTGCGATCAACGCCGCGCTGCTCGGTTCGGGCGCGTCGATTCGCGAACTCAACGTGGTTCGCCGCCATCTCTCTGCGATAAAGGGCGGCGGGCTGCTGCGCGCGTGCGGCGGCGCGCGCGTCCTGAGCCTCATCCTTTCCGATGTGGCAAACAATGATCTCGCGACCATCGGTTCGGGACCGACGGCCGCCGATCCGACGACTTTCGCCGAGGCCGTCGGGGTGCTCAAGCGCCGCAATCTTTGGGGCCGCGCGCCGGAAACAATCCGTGACCGGCTCGAGCGCGGAGCGGCCGGGGAAATCGCCGAGACCGTCAAGCCCGGCGACCCGCTGCTCGAACGCGCCGACAATATTGTTATCGGCGACAACCGGCTCGCGGTCGAGGCAGCTGCGGGAGAAGCCGTAGCGGCGGGCTATACGGTCGATCGATGGCGCGAACTTTATGGCGAGGCGGACGACGTCGGCCGCGCGCTCAGCGCGCATCTCTCGGCGATCGGCGGCGCGCGCGTATGCGTCGTTGCCGGAGGCGAGCCGGTGGTCACAGTGCGCGGGCGCGGACGGGGAGGGCGCGCCCAGCAGGCGGCGCTCGCGATGGCCCTCGAATTGGAACGGCTCGGTCACGACCGCCGCATCATGGCGCTGTTCGCCGGTACCGACGGAATTGATGGGCCGACTGACGCAGCCGGCGCGTTCGTCTCGCCGCGCACGTCCGAGCGCGCGCGCGAGGCGGGACTAGATCCGGCGGCGGCGCTGCGGCGCAACGACGCCAATCCGCTATTCGCCGCGCTCGGCGATTTGCTGGTGACGGGGCCGACGGGGACCAATGTGTCGGATATATTTATTGGATTGGTCAACTACTGAACCGACCATTGACTGATTAGGCCGTTTACGAGTCTGGAGCGTCTACTGATCCGGGCAGTCTACTGATCGACCGTCGCGGTTCGGATCGCGATCATTTGCAAATTGAAGAAGGAAACAGCGAGGCAGAATGGCGAGGGCGGCAGTAAAGGGCGGGTCAGGAAAAAAGGCGCACATCAACGGTGCGCATCGCGCAGCGGTGAACAAAGACGGGCGGCGCGGCCGGCGTGGCAAGGCCGCGGGAACGCCGCGTGTGACGCTCATTCCTGGCGATGGGGTGGGGCCGGAGGTCATCGGCGCGGCAGTCAAGGTGATCGAGGCGGTCGGAGTAAAGATCGACTGGGATCTGCAACTGGCGGGCGCGATCGCGCTTCGAAGATTTGGCTCGCCGGTGCCTGACCAGCTTATCGATTCGCTCAAGTCTACCAAGGTAGCGCTTAAGGGACCACTCGAGACCCGCGTCGGCGAGGGCTATCGTTCGATCAACGTCTACTTGCGCAAGCTCTTCGAGCTTTATGCCAACGTGCGCCCGGTGCGAACACAAGCCGGAGTGCATACGCCGTTCAGCGGCGTCGACTTGATTGTGATTCGCGAGAATACCGAGGACCTCTACGCCGGAATTGAGCATCAGGTTGCGCCGGGCGTGGTCGAGAGCGTCAAGATAATAACCGCCCGCGCCTCGACTCGGATCGCGCGCTTCGCCTTCGAGTACGCGCGCACCAACCATCGCCATCTGGTGACCGCCATTCACAAAGCCAACATCATGAAACTCTCGGACGGGCTGTTCCTCAAATGCGCCCAGCGCGTGGCCCGCGACTATCGCGATATTGAGTACAAGGAGCAAATCGTGGACGCCGCCTGCATGCGGTTGGTGACCGATCCGCAGGCGTTCGACGTGCTGCTTTTGGAAAATCTCTACGGCGACATCGTTTCCGATCTCTGCGCCGGCCTGGTCGGCGGTTTGGGTTTCGTGCCCGGCGCCAACTATGGCAAGCATGGCGCGATCTTCGAAACGGTCCACGGCACCGCTCCCGACATCGCCGGCAAGGGCGTCGCCAACCCGGTGGCCGCCATCAAGACCGGGGCGTTGCTGCTTGACTATCTTGGCTATGGTCGCGCCGGCGATCGGATCCGAGCCGCAGTAAACGCGGTCCTGCGTGCGGGCCGGGTGCTGACGCCGGACATCGGCGGCAAGGCGACTACCGCTGATATGACCGTGGCGGTGATCCGCGCGCTCAAATAGCGGCGGGCTGCTCTTTTCCGCACGATCGCGCTTAGCTATGTATTGCGGCTATGGGTAAACGTCAGGTGTCCGACGAACTGGCCGAACGGGTTCCCCCCGGCCAGTCATTGGTCGACAAATTTCCGGTCTTGAGCTACGGGCCTACGCCGCGCTTCAATCCGCGCCAATGGGATTTCCGGACTTTCGGGATGGTCGAAGAGCAGTTGCGCTTCTCGTACGAGGAATTCCGCGCGTTGCCCTTGAGCCGTCAACGGTCCGACTTTCACTGCGTGACCACCTGGTCGAAGCTGGACAACCTGTGGGAGGGCGTCAGGGCCGTTGACCTGATGGCCCGGGTGCGGCTGAAGCCCGAGGCGCGCTATGTCATCGTGCACTGCGACGGTGATTACACCACCAATTTGCCGCTGGAGGAATTCGTCGACCAGGACGTGATTCTGGCCTGGCGGCACGACGGACGCGATCTGGAGCCCGATCACGGCTGGCCGCTGCGATTGGTGGTGCCGAAGCTTTACGGATGGAAGAGCGCGAAGTGGGTGCGCGCGATCGAATTCGCGTTCGAGGATCGGCGCGGCTTCTGGGAAGTGCGCGGCTATCACAACCACGCGGATCCGTGGACCCAGGAGCGCTACTCGTTCCAGGAAGATCCCGAAGACTAAAAGACTAAGAATACTAAAAAGACCGGGAAAAAGATTAGCGACGCGCGCACAGCCTTTCCGATTATTCGCGACCAGCAAATCGCGCGGCTTTCCCGCGAAACCTTCGATCTCGCGGTCATCGGCGGCGGCATCAACGGCGCCGCGATCGCTCGCGACGCCGCGATGCGCGGGCTGAGCGTCGCTCTTATCGAGCGCGGCGACTTCGCCGGCGCCACCTCCTCACGTTCCTCCAAGCTGATTCACGGCGGTTTGCGTTACCTGCCACAGGGCGAACTCCGACTGGTGCGCACGGCACTCGCCGAACGCGAACGGTTGCGCCGGCTGACAGCGCCCCACCTGGTCAAGCCGAGGCGATTTTTCTTTCCGCTCTATCAAGGCCGCGGGCCGGGCCGGATCGCGCTGAGTGCGGGACTCTGGCTCTACGACCTGTTCGCGCGTACGCCGCGCGCCGAGCGCCATCGCCGGGTCTATCGCTCGCGCGCGCTCGCCGCCGAGCCGCTGCTTAATCCCGCCGGGCTGGCGGGTGGCGCGTTCTACTATGATGCTGTCGGCGATGACGCGCGGCTCACGATCGAAAACGCGCTCGACGCTGCCTATCATGGCGGTGCGATCGCCAACTACGTCGAGTTGGAGAGCTTCTCGCACGCCGAAGGTCGGGTTGTGGCGGCAGCGGTGCATGATCGTCTGGGGGATGCGCGCTTCGAGGTGCGCGCGCGCCTGTTCGTCAACGCCGCGGGACCGTGGGTCGATGACGTCCGCAGGCTGGACGATCCGGCCGCAGCGCCCACGGTTCGCCTGACCAAGGGTGTGCATCTAGTGATCGATCGCGAACGGCTGCCCGTACGCGAGGCGCTGGTGCTAGGTGACGCGCGCGGTCGAATCGTCTTCGTTATACCGCATGGCGAGGTGGTCCTGGTTGGGACCACCGACACCGATTTCGACGGCGATCGCGAACGCGTCGCGGCCGGCCCCGAGGACCTCGATTATCTGTTCGGCGTTATTTCGCAAAGCCTTCCCGCAGCCGAGCTTTCCGCAGCCGCCGGCGTTGCCGCCAGTTTTGCGGGCTTGCGCGCATTGGCGGCAACGAGCGGCGATGGACGTGCGCCGTCGTCGCTCTCCCGCGAGCAGGTCATCGTTGAGAGTGGCTCGGGGTTGATTTCGATCGCCGGCGGAAAACTGACGACCCATCGCGAGATTGCCGAGCGAATCGTCGATCGCGCGGCATCGATCCTGGGGCGCGGCACTGGACGATCGCCGACGCTCGACACCCCGCTGCCCGGCGCGCGGCCGGTGGAAATCGAGGATCGAGACGGGGCCGCGCAGGTGCTCGCGGCGTTGCCCGCGGACTTGCGCGAGGCGATGACCGCGCGATATGGGACTCGCGCGATCGTAGCGGCAAGCCTCGTTCGCCAATCGCCTGAGCTCGCGCAACCGCTCGTCGCCGGCTGCCCGGTCGTGGCCGCCGAAGTAATCTACGCGGTGCGTTATGAGATTGCGGTGTCGGTGAGCGATTTTATTCGCCGCCGCACAGCGCTCTCCTGGCGTCATCCGCGATGCGCCGGGGCGACGGCCGAGGCGGCGGCGCGCCTCATGGCGGCGGAGCTTGGATGGGACCGCGCGCGCGAGCTGTCCGAGATTAGATCGTGCAATCCCGCAGCAATGGCGATGCCGGACGGCGGTGTGGCGCAGCCATAGCGGATCCGGGAGAGGGCCGCGGCGCTTGGAGCGGTCCGCGATAGCTGGAGAGCCGCAATCGTAATGACGCGCGTCTCCCGCAAAAATCTCATCGAGCGCGCGGCCCGGATCGCCACCGCGCTCGCCCGGCTCTATCCCGAAGCGCGCATCAGCCTGGACTTTACGACTCCATGGCAATGCCTGGTCGCGACGATCCTTTCCGCGCAATGCACCGACCGGCGCGTGAACCAGGTGACGCCCCGGCTGTTTGCCGAGATGGCCGACGTGCGCGCCATCGACGACGCGCCGGCGGCACGCATCGAACCGCTGATCCGCGACACCGGGTTTTTCCGCCAGAAGACGCGCGCGCTCAAGGGTGCGGCGCGCGCCATCCTGGAGCGTTTCGGCGGCCAGGTGCCGTCGCAGATGGAGGACCTCGTGACGCTGCCCGGTGTCGGCCGCAAAACCGCGAACGTTCTGCTCGGCCATGTCTTCGGCCAGCCGGGCCTGGTCGTCGATACTCACGTGCGGCGGGTTGCACGGCGTCTTGGACTCACGCGCGAGATGGACGCTGATAAAATCGAGCGCGATTTGCAGGCATTGCTCGAACCCGTCGAATGGACCCCGTTCTCGATGCGTCTGATACTTCATGGGCGGACGGTATGCCTTGCCCGCAAGCCGCGATGCGAGGTCTGTGCGCTCGCGGCGGACTGCCCTCGTATAGGAGTGGCGGGAACGCCGCGGACGCGGGGCCGGACCAGGAAATCCGGGGATGGCACGGGAGAGAACCGTGTTTGACCTCGCACCGCGACGTGTAATAATTGGTTCACACCGTAAAAGCGTGATGTGCTGTGCGACTGCGTATCGACGAAATAACCGCCGAGGCCAGAGAGGTCTCGTTTCTTCAGTCCGAAGATGAAGTCAACCGCCGCCTCGCCCAAGGCCCGGTGCATGAGTTCCGGGTGGGCGGCGCCATCGCGGTTGATTTGTCATACTACCGCGCCGGGATGGAGTTGTTTTTCGAAGGCCGGCTGAGCGCTCCTATGGTGGCTTCATGTGCGCGCTGCGCGGAGGAGTTCAGCGCACCTAACGCGCGTCCGTTTCGATTCGTGTTGGCGCCGCGTGCCGCAGGCGACAACGACGACGGACGGCTCCGCACGGAGGACCTTGAGTTTTCGCTCTATGACGGCGATCAGATCGATCTTGCGCCGTTGGTCTCCGAACAGCTTATCCTCGCGCTCCCGAGCCGGGCGCTCTGCCGCGAGGATTGCCAGGGGTTGTGCCCGAGTTGCGGGATCAATCTCAACTTGCGTAAGTGCGATTGCGAACAACCGGCGCGCGATCCACGCCTGGCGCTAGTGCGAACGCTGAAGCTCGAGCGCTCCTGAAGACGGCCAATCAAGTTCGATAAGCGAGCGGATATTTTCAAAGCGAAACGGAAATCACTGCCAAGCGGAAAAGAGTAACCATCCATGCAAGCACCCAAACGCCGCACCTCCCGTTCCAAGCGCAACAAGCGCCGTGCCCATGACGCGCTGCGCGCGGTTAATCCCATCGCCTGTTCGCAGTGTGGCGAACCGACGCTGCCGCATCACGTCTGCCATCACTGCGGCGCCTACCGCGGACGGCAACTCGCGGAGACCGCCGAATAGGCGGTGCGGAGCGGCGCGTGAGAATCGCGCTTGACGCGATGGGGGGCGACCTCGCTCCCAAGGCGACCGTCGAAGGCGCGGTGGCGGCGGCGCGCGACTTCGGCATCGAGATCGTCCTGGTCGGCGATCTGGACCTGCTGACGCGCGAACTCACCGAGCACAAGATTGGCGGGCTCAAGGTTACTGTCGAGCATGCGCCCGAGAGCGTTGCAATGGACGACTCGCCGCTGGAGTCGGTGCTCAACAAACCGCACTCCTCGATTCATATCGGACTCGAGATGGTCAAGCGCGGCGACGCGAGTGCGTTCGTCAGCGCCGGCAACTCGGGTGCCGTGATGGCGGCGGCGATGATGATCCTGGGCACTTTGCCCGGGGTCGACCGTCCCGCGATCGCGTCGCTGGTCCCGGCCAGCGACGGCTTTGCCCTGCTGATCGACGCGGGCGCGAATACCGAGGTCAAGCCGCTCAATCTCGCGCAGTTTGCCGTGATGGGCAGCGTGTATTCCCATCGCGTGCGCAGCGTTCCCAACCCTCGCGTCGGCATCCTGGCCAATGGCGAGGAAGACTCCAAGGGCACCGAGCTGACCCGGGCCGCCGCCGCGATACTGAGGCGGAATGCGCGAGTCGATCGACTACATCGGCTACGTCGAGGGCCGCGACATCAACCGCGGCAAGGCCGACGTGGTGGTGACCGACGGCTTCACCGGCAACGTGGCGCTCAAGACCATGGAAGGCTTCGCCTCGTTCCTGCTCGGCAACCTGCGCGACGTCTTCGGCACCTTTTTTGGCCGTATCGGCTATCTGCTCGTGCGCCGGCGTCTGGCCGTGATTCGCGAGCGCCTGGATCCGTCGGAATACGGCGGCGCGCCGCTATTGGGGCTCGCCGGAGTCACCATCATCGCGCACGGATCGTCCAATCCACGCGCGATCCGCAACGCCATCCGGGCCGCTGCCAATGAGGCGCTGGTCGAGCGTGTCAACGCCGAGATCGTGGAGACGCTCGCGCGCGATGTCACGGCGATGCCGGTCAAATCCGCGGGCAAGGGCTTTCGTGCGTTGCTCGATCGCATGCGCGAGCGGTTGCATCGCCATCCTCGAGACGGCGCCGCGCCGCCGGTTCACGGCGGCATTTCGGCCACCGGAACGTCAGCGGCACATCCCGCAACTGTGGAGCATCCGAGCTCGCCGGCGAGGGGCACCGGAAGTTTGAAAGTCGCGGATCCCGAACATCCCGCGCACGAGACCGTCGTGTCGGTCAATGGTGCAGCGGGCGTCGTGGGCGCCGGGCCGCATACGGACGATACGGCCGATGAGGCACGCAAGCCGGACGAAGAGGCGGCGGTCGAGTCGCCGCATCAAATCGAGGGCCGGGCTGAGCCACGGGCGCATAAGCCCGATCCTACCTGATATTTAATGCCTGATACTTAATGTTTGATATTCACGCCTGATAGTCACGACTCGCGAATCGCGGTTTCGAGAACGTTTCATTCGAGGACATTTCAGATGAGGATTGCCAGATGAAGGTCGCATTCCTTTTTCCCGGTCAGGGGGCGCAGCGGAGTCGGGATGGGAGCCGAGCTGGCGCGCGAATTTCCGGCCGCGCAAGAGACCTTCGAGCAGGCTGACGAGGCGTTGGGCTTCAAGCTCTCGCGCCTGTGCTTCGAAGGGCCGGAGGAAGATTTGCGCCTGACCACGAATACCCAACCCGCGACACTGGCGACTTCGATCGCTGCCCTGCGGGCGCTCCAGGCCGAGCATGGGGTTACCGCCGAGCTTGCCGCCGGTCACAGCTTGGGCGAATACACCGCGCTGGTCGCGGCAGGTGCGCTGGAGTTTTCCGCGGCGCTTCGAGCCGTGCGGGAGCGCGGCCGCCAGATGCAGCAGGCCTGCCCGCCGGGACAGGGTTCGATGGCGGCGCTGGTCGGCCTCGATCTCGCGGCGGTGCGCGAAATCTGCGAGCAGGTGTCGCACGAAGGCAACATCGCGGTGCCCGCGAATCTCAACGCGCCGGGTCAGATCGTGATCGCCGGCCACGCTGCGGCGGTCAAGCACGCGATCGAAATCGCCAAACAGCGCGGTGCCGGGATGTCGGTCGAGTTGAAAGTCAGCGCGCCGTTTCATTCACCCCTGATGCAGCCGGCGCGCGAAGGAATGGAGCCGGTGATCGCGGCGCTCGAGGTCAAACCGCTCGGCTTTGGAGTGATCTCGAACGTAACCGCTGAAGTGAATAGAGACCCCGAACGCGTGAAGCCGCTGCTGCTTGAACAAATCACCGCGCCGGTGCGCTGGGATGAATCGATGGCGCGGCTTGGCGCTTCGGGCGCCATCAGCGCGATCGAATTCGGCGCGGGTCGCGTGCTCGCCGGTCTGATGCGGCGAATCAACAAAGGCTTCAAGGTGCGGTCGGTCGAGGATGCGGCGTCATTGAAGGCGTCCGCCCAGGCGCTGGCTGAGGAGGCTCGGTCGGATTAGTGGCTCGCGACGATCGAGGAAGGACACAACGTCAGAGAAGGACAGCGGTTGGCGAGTTGCCCCCGGATTTGAATTGGGTGTCGCGATCAATTGTTTTCCAACTTGCCTAGTTGGGGCTAACTCCCTAAGCTGCGCTGTAACGTTTGCTGGCCAGGGGGAGATGCCGCCCAGGCGCGTGCGAGCACGATCCGGCGCAGGCGGGCGAATGGAACATAACCGAACAATACAACGAGCTCGGCACGCCACCCCCGGCGCAGGCCGGCAGGAGGAAATCAAACCACGATGGCTGGAGAAGTCGAAACCAAGGTTCGCGAAATCATCAGCGAGCAACTCGGCGTGTCCGCTGACGAGGTGACCCCGGAAGCGTCATTCATCGAGGACCTGGGTGCTGATTCGCTCGATATCGTCGAGCTAGTGATGGCGCTGGAGGAGCAGTACGGGATGGAGATCTCGGACGAGGACGCCGAGAAGATCCGCACCGTCAAGGACGTGGTCACCTACATCGAAGCGCATAAGGCCTGACCGTCCGCATCGCACATTTCCACCTTTCACAGATTGCGCGCGGCGCCTCGAGGCTGTCCGGCGGCCATCCCGCCTGGTGGTCTCCAAGACGCGTCAGCTCGTCTTTCGCAATCGCGCTCGCCCAAGGTGCGCCGGCCACGGCCCGCGCGCTAGACTAGCGCCATGAGATGCCCGTTTTGCCGCCATCGCGGCAACCGCGTGGTCGATTCGCGGCTTAGCGGTGACGGCGCGACTATCCGGCGGCGCCGGATGTGCACCTCGTGCAAGCGGCGCTTCACCACCTACGAGCGAGTGGAAGAATCGGCGCCGATGGTCGTCAAGAAGGACAATCGTCGTGAGCCGTTCGATCGCGCCAAAATAGTCTCCGGACTCAAGAAGGCCTGTGAGAAGCGCCCGGTCTCGATGGAAACCATCGAGCAAATTACCGACCGGATTGAGGCCGCGGTGGCCGAGCAGGGCGGGCGCGAGGTTCCGAGCTCCGTCATCGGCGGCGCAATCATGAACGAACTGCATAGCATGGACCAGGTCGCCTACGTTCGCTTCGCGTCGGTCTATCGCTCCTTCAAAGACATCGATGAATTCATGCACGAGCTGGAAGACCTGATCCGGCTGCGCAAGGAAGCCGCCCCCGCGCCGCCCGTTCCCGTGCGCGAAAAGAAGGGCGAGCACGCCTCCCGCAGGGGCGAACCCGCTTCGTAAGCTGCCGTGCCCGCCGCCACGGCTTCATCCGCCGATCTGCGCTTCATGCGTAAAGCGCTCGCGCTTGCACGCCGGATGCTCGGACGCACCGCGCCCAACCCGGCCGTTGGATGCGTGATTGTGAGCGGCGGAAGCCGCGGCGGTCAGCGCGCTGACAGGATTGTCGGCCAGGGCGCGACCGCTGAGGGCGGCCGTCCGCATGCCGAAGCCGTGGCGCTCGCCCGGGCGGGCGCAAAGGCGCGGGGTGCGACAGCTTACGTGTCATTCGAGCCCTGCGCGCATCAGGGACGCACTGGGCCGTGCGCGCGAGCGCTCGTCGAGGCGGGAGTCCGGCGAGTCGTGGTCGGATGCGTCGATCCGTATCCGCCGGTGCGAGGGCGTGGATTGGCGATGCTGCGCGCGGCGGGCATCGAGGTCCTCGTGGGGGTGCTCGAGGACGAATGCCGCCGTCTGAACGCTGGCTTCATCACCCGCGTGACGCGGGGACGCCCATTTGCGACGCTCAAGCTCGCGCTCTCGCTCGACGGGCGAATCGCCGCCGCCTCGGGCGACTCGCGATGGATAAGTTCGCCCCCCTCGCGCGCGCTGGTCCATCGCTGGCGAAACGAGGCCGACGCGGTGATGGTAGGTGCCGGAACCGTGTTGGCCGACAATCCGCGCCTGACCTGCCGGGCCGCGGGCGGACGCGACCCGGTGCGGGTCGTAGTCGACGGGCGTTTGCGATCGCCGCCGCGCGCGCGAGTTTTTGTCCAGCCTTCGAAGGCGCCGGCGCTGCTCGTCACGAGTCCAGCGAATGTGGCCCGGGCACGGAAACTTTACAACGGCGCGCGTGTCGAGGTAATTGGATGCCCTGCGCGAAGAAGTAAGCAGGGAAGTGGGCGCGGAAGTGAGATCGACCTGCGGGCGCTGATGCGCGAGCTTGGACGGCGTGGATGGTGCAACGTGCTGATCGAGGGCGGCGCGCATCTGGCCGGGTCGGCGCTCGGCGCGGGGATCGTCGACCGGGTGGCCTTTTTCGTCGCGCCAATCGTGATCGGCGGCGGGATTCCCGCGATCGAGGGACTCGGCTTCGCGCGTGTGCGCGACGCGATCGCGCTCGGCGATCTCAGCGTACGGCGACTCGGCGCAGACTTGCTGATGGAAGCCGGAATCGCAACCGGGCGTGGCGCTCGGCCCCGGCGGTCCTGAGCCGGCCCGCGCTGGTCAGCTTAGGGAGGCGGTGGTAATATTCAGGTCCGGATTTTGCTCGGGTTCTGGGTCGCGCAGCTTTGGATTCGTGATGGTTAAGTCATCCACATCGCTCGAAGAAATCTTCAGCCGCATCCGCGCTGCCAAGATGGTCCTGATGGTCATGGAGGAGGGCGAGGAGGCGGAGGGCGATGTCGTGATGGCCGGTGAGAAGGTCACGCCGGATCACGTCAATTTCATGGCGCGCCATGCTCGCGGCGTGGTCTCGGTGGCATTGCCCGAGCGGCGGATGCGCGAGATGGGAATCCCGCTGGTCGCCTCGCCGCAGAGCGAGCTCGCGGATGAGCAGGCGGGCTCGCTGGTCGAGGCCTGCGAGGGCGTGACGACCGGAATTTCCGCGCACGACCGCGCACGCACGATCCAGGTGCTGGCCTCCGACAAGAGCGGCCCGCAGGACATCGTGATGCCGGGCCATGTGCTCCCTCTGATGGCGCTGAGCGGTGGGGTCATGATGCGTTTGGGGCGCGCGGAAGGCGCGGTCGACCTGATGCGGGCGGCCGGGATGCGGCCGTGCGGCGCGCTCTGCATGGTGCTGCGCGAGGACGGCGACGCCGCGCGCCTGCCCGAGTTGCGCGAGTTCGCCGAGACTCACGACTTCCCAATCCTGTTCGTCAAAGACCTGGTTTCCTATCGTCTGACCAATGAACTGCTGGTGCAGCGCGTCGCCGATGTCGACTTTTCGATCGACTCCGGCGAGCTCAAGGCGGTCGTTTTCCGCAGCACGGTCGACGGCCGCGAGCATCTGGCGCTGGTCAAGGGCAACGTGGGCGGCGGCCGGCCCGCGCTGGTGCGGCTCCATTCGCAATGCCTGACCGGGGACGTGTTCGGATCGCAGCGATGCGACTGCGGTGAGCAACTGGCCGAATCGATCGAACGAATCCTGGCCGCCGATGCCGGCGTGATCATTTATCTCCATCAGGAAGGACGCGGAATCGGGCTGGCGAACAAGATCAAGGCCTACGCCCTGCAGGACCAGGGCTTCGACACGGTCGAGGCCAATTTACAGCTCGGATTCAAGGAGGATTTGCGCGACTACGGAATCGGCGCCCAGATTCTGCGCGACCTCGGAGTTGGCGAGGCCCGGCTGCTGACCAACAATCCGCACAAGATCGAAAGCCTGCAAAGCTATGGCGTGCGCGTCATCCGCGTGCCGCTCGAAGTCACCCCGCACCTGGGTAATATCGAGTATCTGCGCACCAAGAAAGAGAAGCTTGGCCATCTCTTCTCCAAGCTCAAGGTCATCACCTAGGTTGCGCCGCGCCGGGACGGCCGAGAAGCCGCTCGCGCGACAAGCGTCAAAAGCAAACAGGGCGGCGGTTTCAAGATAATGGGGCTCAGACATCTGGGGCGGGAGCTCGCGCTCAAGGCGCTCTATCAGATAGATATTCGCGGCGGCGCTTCACGCGAGGACCTCGCGTTGCTGTTCGAGGGCTTCAACGCCGACGACCGCGCGCGCAAGTTCGCGGTCGAACTGGTCGAGGGAGTGGAGCGCGAGCAGGGGGCGCTGGACCAGCATCTGACCGGCGCGCTCGAGCATTGGACTATCGGGCGGCTCTCGCGGGTCGACCACAATATTCTACGAATCGGGCTGTACGAGCTATTATGGATGAAAGAGATTCCGGCGCGGGTCACGATCGACGAGGGAATCGAACTGGCCAAAGCCTACGGCGACCAGGACTCGGGACGCTTCGTCAATGGCGTGCTGGATGAGCTCGCGGGGCGGCTGGGACTTAAACAGAAGGGTGAGGAGCGTAACGTTGGCGAGCGAGGCTTTGACAAAGAACACTAGGGTCTGCTTCGTAGCGATGTTGAGCATGCTGCTGATGCTGGCGGGCTGCGGCTATGAGTTCGCCTCCGAGGGCAGCGGGCTGCCGCAGACCGCAAAGACCATTTACGTTGCACGTTTCAGCAACGCCTCCCGTTTCACCGGCGTCAACGACGAGTTCATGCGTTACCTGAAGGACCAGGTCGCCAATCATAAACGGCTGCAGGTGGTCGACGAGCTCTCGCAAGCCGACCTCGTGCTGAGCGGGCAAATCCTGCGCGTCGATACCGCACCAGTGGGCTTCAACGCCGTCTCTGAGGCAAGCATCTATCAACAGTACATGGTCGTGCGCGCGCAGCTTCAGGACCGTCACACCGACAAAGTGATTTGGGCCAACGTGCTCAACAGCATCGAGCAGTTCCCTACCGTTTCCTCGACTGTCGTGACCACCTCGCCGGAATTTCTGCAGCAGAATCTGCGCTCGCAGGATATCGCCAACCTCCCCGACATCCAGGTCGCGCAGACCCAGCAGGCCGCCTCCAGCACCCTGATGATGACGAAGATGGCGCAGAATATTTATTCGGCCATGTCTGAGGGCTTCTAGGCCATGTCTGGGGGCTTCTAGGCGATGTCCGAGGGCTTCTAGCCGCGCGCCGGAACACCTGTCCGACTAACAGTCCGTCACGCGAAGGGAGCAGGGGGATGGCGGTGGAAACGGCGCTCTCCATCGTTCGTGCGGGCGATCGCGCGTCGCTCGCGCCGGCGATCGTAATCGCGGGCGCTCACGCTTTTTTACGCGAGTATGTTTTCGACACCGTGCGGCGCCGGATGCTGCGGCAGGGGATGAAGTATCGCGGCTTTCAGGTGGGCGGCGCCGATGGTTTCGACGCAGTGCTCGCGGAATTCCGCGAGGCCGATCTTTTCGCGCCGGTGCGAGTGATCGGGTGCCGCGTGCTGCGCTCGCATCGCGGTGGAGAACAGGGCGACGACGACGGTGCGGCAGCCTCGGGCAATTCTCGCTCCGCCGCGGGCGGCAGCGGTGAAGCGGCGCTGGCCGACGCGCTCGAGACGATGCGCGGTCCGGGAGCGCTGATCGTGGTTTACGAACGCGATACGCCGCCGGCCAAAATCCGCCGCGCAGTAGAGCAGGGCGGCCTTGCGATAAACTGCTCGCGCCCCTACGACAACCAGCTCACGCAATACGCCGAAGCGTTCGCCCGGGATCAGGATCTGCGCCTCGGCCCGGGCGTGGCCGAACTGCTGACCCTGCGACACGCCGGCGATCTCGCCGCGATCTCCAACACGCTCGCAAAGGCCGCGATTCATCGTGAGCCCGGGGCGACGCTCAATCCGGGAGACCTCGGCGAACCGACGGCTACCAAAATACCGGACCTGTTCGATCTGGCCGAGGCGCTCTCGAACGGTCGTGCGGCGGCGGCGCTGGCAATACTGGGGCGCGCGCTCGCCGCGGGTCGAGATCCGTTCGAATTGCTGGCGGTCGAGATCGCGCCGGTGATGCGCCGGATGATGCTGGCGGCCTCGATGGCCGCGCGCAAGCAGAGCACCGCGCAAATCGCCGCGGCCCTTGGGATGTCGCCGTCAAGTCCGCTCGCGACGCGAGCGATCGAAGGCGCGCGCCGTTTCGGGATGGCGCGGCTCAGCGAAGCTTATCGACAGGTCTCACAGCTAGACGCTGACTTCAAGAACGGGAAGATCAAGGAGCGCGAGGAGGCGCTGGCCGGGATGCTGCTCGAGCTGATGTCGCCGCAGGCGCGTGCCTGAGCGTCAGGCAACATCTTCACCGGGATCTTCGCCCAGATCTTTCGCCACGACCTCGATAAGGAAAGGAGGAAAGCTGGACGCTCGACGCGTCACGGAAAATACCCGTCCCGGCGGGACGTTCAGGACTTGGCGGTTGCGGCGCCGTGTTTACGATGCAATGCGCGCGCGAGCCGGGCAACCTTGCGCGCCGCGGTATTGCGATGGAGCGCGCCCTTGCCGGCGGCCTTGTAGAGCACGCGAGTCGCCTGGCGCAGCTCCTGCTGAGCGTCATTGGCGTCGGCGCCGTCGATCGCTTTCGTGGCCTGTTTGACCGCGCTATGCACGTGGGTTTTGATCGCACGATTGCGCTCGCGCCGCTTGAGGCTCTGGCGATGGCGCTTCTCGGCTGATGGGTGAACTGGAATATGCGGCATAAGCAATCTTAGTTAACAGCGCCAGCGCGTCGGGTCAATACTGTGGTCCGATTTGGCGCTCGTGCAACCGATGATACTCAATGGTTCTCGTCGTCGCTCAGCGTGCGCTTGGCCTCTTGCCATAGGATCTCGAGCTGCCGCGCGTCGAGCTTTGCAAGTTCGAGTTTGCGCTCAGTCGCGACTCGTTCGACCTGCTTGAAGCGCTCGATGAATTTGTCGCACGCGCGTCTAAGCGACGTCTCCGCATCATGGCCCACGAAGCGCGGCGCGTTTGCCAGCGCTAGCATCGCGTCGCCCATTTCCTCGGCCGCGTGATCCCGATCGCCGCGTGCAAGGGCCGCGCGCGCCTCCGCAATCTCCTCGCCGACCTTGTCGAGCACGGCCGAAGCCTGACTCCAGTCCATCCCCGCGCCTCGCGCGCGCTCGCCGAGTTTCTGTGCCCGCTGAATCGCCGGTAGCGCTCGCGCCACGCCGTCGAGCGCCGAGGTCGCGCCGGCCGCGGCGCGCTCCTGTTGTTTGAGCTTGTCCCAGTTCTGGACGACTTCGGCTGCGCTTCCCGCGACGACATCGGCATAGACGTGGGGATGGCGTCGCACGAGTTTCTCGCGCGCCCGCCGCAGCATCGCAACGACCTCGAGGCCGCGTTGTTCTTCGGCAATATTGGCCGCGAATAGCACCTGCACCAGGAGGTCGCCGAGTTCGTCGTCGATCTCCGCGCGCGCCGCCGTGCTCGATTGCGTCAGCGGCTTCGTAAGCTTCCTCGATCAGGTGGCGCGAAGATGTTGCGAGCGTCTGCTCGCGGTCCCACGGGCATCGTCGGCGCAATTCGCGGACCACCTCGAGCAGAGCGAGAAATTCCTCCGCCGGACTGAGCGAGTCCACCGGATCACCCTTTCCGATCTCCTCTCCTTGTCCAAGGAGAGGGTTAGGGAGAGGTTCACGTTCGCCCTTCATTGTCGCTTGAAATTACTAGACACAGCAGAGTCCAGACTGACCTCTCCCGCCGTTCGCGATGCTCACGGCGACCTCTCCTTGGTCAAGGAGAGGTCGCCAATATACTGCGAGTTAGGCAATGCCTTACGCCGTGATCACAGGCTGGATCACTTTTTCCATTAGGAACGCCGACAGGTCCTGGATCGCATCCACTGTGATCTCGTGGCCGCAGTCGTATTCGCGATATGTCAACGGCAGCTTCAAGTTGCGCAGGCGCTCGACCGACTCCCGGGCCTTGGTTATCTGGATCATGTCGTCGGCGCGCCCGTGCTGAACCAGCGTCGGCAATTGCGCGAGCGCGTCGCGATTGCCCGCGTACTCGGCAAGCTCCTCGGGAAACCAGGTCGAGAGCGCGACCAGCGCGGCGAAGCGCTCGGGATGACGAATCGCGAGGTTATACGCCATCACGCCACCCTGGCTGAAGCCCATCACGATGAGCTTGCGGCGGTCGATGGGATAGCGCTTGAGCGCGGCGTCCAAGAAGCTCATGAGACGGTCGGCCGCGCGGCCCATCTCTTCCATGTCCGGCGCCTCGCCCCTACGCAACTGGTACCATCCGTAGCCGTTGACCGCGCCGATCTCGACCTCGACCGGTCCTTGCGGACAGAGCGTCAGGCATCGCCCGCGCGCGATATACGGCGCGAGACCCATCAGGTCGAGCGCGTTGGAACCCCATCCGTGCATCGCGAGGATCGTCGGATGAGGTCCGTCGCCCGCCGGCTCATAGGCGGCGTGAACCAGGTCCATGCGCAGAAACCTCCTCTATTCGAGAAGCCATTCTAAACCTGACCGCCGCGGCCCGCCAGTTGCGCGGCGACGGGGGGCTATTCAAAAGGTGTGGCGATTCAGCAATGCTGTCCGTCGCTGCGGTTGCGAGTCGGAACCAATGACGCGGGTGGCGGAGGATAAAGTGGGGAGGTGCGATTCGGTCCGGCGGGAAAGCGCCGACGCACATTCGAGTGCGTGGAGCGCCCGGCGCGGCGCGCGGATCTGGATGCTCGCGTCCTTGATGCTCCTCATTCTTGTAGGCGTAGGCACGGCGGCGGAGGTGCCGGTCGTGGCCGCAGCGCGTACCGGCAAGCTGCCCGGGATGATCTCCGGCCTGCTGTTGCTCGCGCTGCTTGGCTACTCGATTTACGTTTATGCCGCTCCGCTGCTCAAGGATCGCGACCGCTCGCTCGGATGGGCGCTTGCGATTCTGTCGGTCGTCGCACTAATCAAGATTTTGCTGCTGCCCTGGTTCGACGGCTACAAAAACGACATCTCCAGCTACGAGTCATGGGCGCTGCAGATCGCCGCCCAAGGGCCCGCCGGCATCTATCGTACCGGCTACTTCCTCGACTATCCGCCCGGCTACCTCTACGCGCTGTGGTTCGCGGGAATTATTGCAAACGCGGTCGGCGCCGGCGGCGTGGCGCTCAGGATGATCGTCGAGGCTCCGGCACTGATAGCCGATTTCGTGCTCGCCCTGCTGATTTTTATTTTCGTGCGGCGCACCGCGCCGGCACGGCACACGGCGGCCTACGTTGCGATGCTGCTGGTTGCGCTCAATCCTGCGCTCGGCTTCGACACTGTCGTGTGGGGCCAGAGCGACTCGGCGCTGACGGTCGTGATCATGCTGAGCGCGGCCCTGGCGCTGCGAGGGCGAATTCGAGCTGGCCTGGGGCCTGGCCGCGTTGAGCGTGCTGGTGAAGCCGCAGGGTCTGATGTACGTGCCGGTGCTCGGATTTTGGACGCTGCTCGAGCTGCCATACGCGAGATGGTGGCGTGCGGCGCTGGCGGCCGCGGTGGTTGGCGTCGTCGGAGTGCTGCCGTTTCAGCTCGGCCATCCGTGGTACTGGATTATCGAGCGTATCACTCGACCGCGGCGTACTATCACGAGACCTCCGTCAACGCGTTCAACCTGATCGCGCTCATCGGCGGCCTGCGCAAGCCGGACAGCGAAACGTTCGCAGGCATATCGTATTTCAGTCTGGGGATGGCGCTGCTGGTGCCGCTCTACGCGTTTATCGGATGGCGCTTTTGGCGGGAGCGCTCGCCGCGGAGTCTGATGTTTGCGATTTTCGTGGCGGTGTTTGGATTCTTCATGCTCGCGCCGCGCATGCACGAGCGCTATCTGTACGCGGCGCTGGTCTTCGCCGCCCCGCTCGCGGTGGAGAGTGCCGAGATGGCGACGGTATTCGCCATCCTCACGGCGACCTGCCTGTTCAACCTCGCCTACATCCTGCATACGCTCGACACCGTCGTGTTTCTGGATTCGCGCGACTCGCTTGCGATGGCTGCGGCGGCAATCAACGTAGTGGCTTTCGGGCTGGCGGTGGACTATGGCCTCGGCGTAGCTGGCCGCGCAGGGCCAGTGTGGCGAAAGCTCGCGTCGCTCGTCGGTTGTTCGGACGTTCTGCGTTCCGACGTTCTGGATAAGAACTTCACAGCGGACCATACCGACGTCCGCCCGCGCCATAATGCCGCTACAAAAGGCGCCGCCTCGATCGCACGCCCACGTGAGCCGCTGGTCGCCATTCCGTGGCTACGCATCGACACGATCGTGCTGACGGCACTGGTCGTTGCCGCCGCCGCGACCCGGCTTTGGCATCTCGGCTATCCGGCGGAGATCGTTTTCGACGAAGTTCACTTCGTGGCGCAGGCTCGCCATTACATCCGCGCCGAGCCGTTCCTCGACCCTCATCCGCCGCTGGCCAAGCTGGTGATCGCGGTCGGCATTATGCTCTTCGGCGACCATCCGTGGAGCTGGCGAATTGGCAACGCGCTCCTCGGAATTCTGCTGGTTGCGCTGACTTACATGCTGGGGCGGCGGATGTTCGCTTCGCGGCTGGCGGGCGCGCTTGGAGCCTCGTTCGTCATGTGCGACGGGATGTTCCTGGTGGACTCGCGCGTCGCGGTGATCGATATCGTGTACCTGACGCTGGCCGCGTGTTCATACCTGCTGCTATTCCGTTTCGCCGAATCGAGTGACCATCGCGATCGCCGCCGCACGTTGGCCGCGATGGGTCTTACGCTCGGGCTTTGCCTCGGCTCGAAACTGTATGTCCCGGCGGTGACCTTTCTTTTGTGCAGCGGTTTCATGGTCTATTTCATCCTGCGCTCTGAACAAACCGCGACGACGATCGCGCGCAGTTGGCCTCCCGCGCTGTCGGCGGCTCGCGTCTGGTGCGCGGTTGGAGCGCTGGTGATGGTCGGATCGCTGAGCGCGATGTTTTACGTCGCGACATTCCTGCCGCATTTCTTGCTTGGATGGTGGTCCGGGATCGCGGACTTGTTCCATTACTACAGCGACGTGATGTGGTACGAGCGCAGCGTCGCCGCCGCGACCCATCCGTACTCCGCTCCATGGTGGAGTTGGCCGCTGATGCTGCGGCCGATCGCGTACTGGCAGAACTTCCCCCCGCAGGGCAAAGTCGCAACGATCTGGGGCGGCGGAAATCCGCTGTTGTGGTGGAGCGCCCTCACCGCGGTCACGATTACCGCGGTACGAGCGCTGGAGCGGCCGAACCCGGCGCGTGCGTTCCTGGTGATAGGCTACCTCCTTTATCTCGCGATGTGGATTCCGGTCGGGCGCACGCTTTTCCTGTATCACTATATGCCGTCGGTGTACCTGGGATACCTGGCGCTCGCGGCGATCGTCGCGGATGCGTGGTGGGGCAGGGCCGAGATGTGGGAATGTGCGGCGCTTCTTCTGACAATGGTCCCGGCGTGCATGCTCGGGCTTGGCTTTTGGGCCGGGCTGTTCCCTGGCGCCGCGATGCTGCTGCTGGCGCTGTACCTGGTCGCCGTCGAGATGGTTCCTGACGCGCTTCCCGATTTCGAGCCGGCGCGCTGGGCGCCGCGAGTGGTCGCGATCCTGTTTGTGGCAGCGGTGGCGATCCTTTTCGTGTACTACTTTCCGATCTGGACGGGGATTCAGATCGATCGCGCGGGCTATTACGACCGGATGTGGCTGCGGGGACCGGGGCTGCGCAACTGGATATGAGAATGCGCGTGAGGCAATGCGCGTGAGGGCGGCACGACGTGTCATCGCACGGGGGTCGGTCCGTGCGAGGTAGGACCCCATCAAGAAGTACGCTCGCGTTGGGCATGCTGACAGCGATCACGGTCGCCGGATCACCGCTCGCGACCAGTTTGTGTCGCGCCGCCGCAAACTCGTCAGTCAGTAGCGCCGGAGCGACGAGCGTCACCGCCGCATCGTCCACCCCGAGCGCGGGCGCCGCCGACCTTGCGGCCGGCCCTAATCTGCTTTCCAACGGCGACTTTGCCAACGGTTCCGGCAAATCGCCGGACAGTTGGCGCACGGGCGGATGGAACGAGTCGCCCGCGATCACCGGCTACGACTGGCTGCACGCGCCCGGGAGTGAGCCGGAGTTGGTGGTCAATAACCTCCAACCCAATGACGCGCGCTGGCTTCAGACGCTTACCCTGGGGCAAGGATGGTATTTCATCAGCGTCGAGGCTCGCACCGAGAACGTTCCCGCGGCGGCCGCTGGAGCCAGTGTCAGCCTCGACGAAGATAGTATCAATTCACCCGATCTACACGGCGCATCCGACTGGCAGCGGCTCGGCCTATATCTCAAGGTGGGTGAGCATGGCGCTGACGTGGACGTCGCGCTTCGGCTCGGCGGATTCGGCAGCCTCAACACGGGTCGCGCGTACTTCCGCAAGGCGCGCGTGGTGAAACTCGCCGCACTGCCGGCCAACGCGGAGCCCATCTTCGACCTGCTCGTGGTCAGACGGAGTCAGGTGTCGCCGCCGGTGGGCCGGCCGTGGACGCTGGTGGCGACGTTCGTGCTGCTGACGATCCTGGCAGTCATCGGATGGAAAATTTACGGTGCCGACGATCTCCCGCCGGAGCCGGTTGAACCCCAGCCGCCGCCACCTTCGCTGCCGCGGGGTGAGCGTCGCCGCCGTCAGGTCGGGAGCGGCCGCCGCCGCTGAAGATCCATCGTCACTGGCGTCAGTTTGGCCGTAAAATTTTAGACCGCCGAAAGTTTGCCCACGACTTCCCGTTAGCCCTCCTGCGGCAGCAAGGCCGCGCGCGTGACCTCGCGCCGCTCGCTCTTGTCCAGCGCCTCTGCCGCCTTCGATAGCGGAAAGGTCGCATCGCACAGCTCGCGATACGGATAGCGGTCGATATTCATCGAGAGGAAGTCGAGCGACTTCTTCAGATAGTTCGGCGGATACATCACCACACCGATTATCTCCAGCGACTTGAAGGTCACCCGCCACGGCGCGATCGGTGCGGTCAGCGCAGGCGAGATGTTACCAATTTCGATCACCCGGCCACCGATCGAGGCGAGCTCGAGCGCGTCGATAAAGGCTTCGGGCACGCCGGCCACTTCGATTACGACGTCGGGTGGCCCTCCGATGAGCTCGCGAATCCGTTTCTGGCGCGCGTCGGTCGCCGCATACTTGCGCAGATCGATCGTGGCGTCGGCGCCGAACTTGAGCGCTTCGTCGAGCCGATGCTCGACCCCGTCGATAGCGATCACGTACGCGCCACGCGCCTTCGCGATCGCCATCGCATGAAGTCCCAGCCCGCCGGCGCCCAGGACCACCAGGCTCTCGCCATAACGCACGCGGGCCTTGTCCAATCCCCAATAGACCTGCGACATCGCGCAGTTGGCGGACGCCGCGACGAGGTCGGGCACGTTGTCGGGGATGCGATAGAAATTCTGGTTGGCGCGAACGATGTAGTGGGTGGCGAAGGTTGAGGTGAAGTGCGGCGCTTCGCTCGGGTGGCGCACGCCGAAGCCCTTGCTGGTACAGGCGGCCTGGTTGCCGGCGACGCAATTCGAGCATCGGTTGCAAACCGAATAGTAGACCGGCGCGATCCGGTCGCCAGCCTTGACCGGCACTCCCGCCCAATCAGTCTTCACGCCTTCGCCTACGGCGTGAATCCGCCCGGCCATCTCATGCCCGGGCGCGATGCCGTGGCGCCCGCCGAACTCGCCCCTCCACATGTGGACTTCGGAACCGCAGACGTTGCTCTGGGTGACCTCCGCGAGGAGACCGCCGGCCGGCGGTCCCGGCACGTCATATTCGTGGAATTCGATCTTATGCTCGCCGGGAATAAAGGCGATTTTACCTTTCATCCGCTCACTCCTGAGTTTTTATCGCGATTAGCGCTGTTGGATTTCGCCCGCGCCGCGCCAAATGTCAAGTCTCACATAGGATGTCGAGGCGCGCAGAAAGGAGCGGGCCGGGGCAAATGTCCCACCATGGAGTCGGAGACGCCATCTGCTGAAAGTAGTCAGTCTCGTCGTGCACCCGGCACGTAACTTGCGCTAGCTATCTGTCGTCTTAGACCTTTCCAGCGGAAGCGGGTCACAACTCAGCTCATCGGGAGTTTAGACACGGCTCGATGTGCTTCTCAGCGGTAAAATTCCTAATCGCTGATAAATAATTCAAGGGTTCGAATCTGGACGGAATAAAATTTATGAAAGACAGCCCAAATATACATGTGCTCGAATCCGATCTGGAGGCCGAGAAACAGGAACTGCGGGAAGACCTCCAACTCATAACCGAGAAAGCGCGGGAAACGCGAGCTGAGCTGAGTCCCACGAATCTGGTGCGGGAAAAAATCTTCCTGCTGTTGGGCGTCTCACTGGCGCTCGGATTTTTAATTGGCTATCGCCGGGTTCCGATAGAAGACATGAGTAAGCCGGTAGCGCGCGGAGTTTTAGGCACCTTCGGAAACAGAGCCGACAGGCGCTCCTTCTGGGGAATTCTCTAGGTCAATGGTCACAAATATGGAAAACAGTAGCCGTCAGGTATTGGCAGAAGAGACTCCTAACTGGCCTCATCTGCTATCGAAGACTGTCGATGATTTAACCCGCATCGCCCGCACCGAAATGGAGATCCTCGAGACGAAGCTCGGACTCCTGCTCGAGGCGCAGACCAACAAAATAGCCGGGATGCTTCTGCTGGTCGTCGCGCTGTCGTACGGATCTTTGTTTCTGCTCGGCGGGATCGTTTTGTTGCTTCATCTCTGGCTGCCCTGGTGGCTTTCTTTTCTGATCACTGGCGCCGTCATCGTCATAGCAGGGGTCGCTCTTCAGATGACGATGATGGCGGCAGCCAGAAAAAAGGAAACCGAGCGGAGTTAAAAACGAGCACTTCTCGCCAGCGAGCAGTTTACGATCGTTCCGTTCTCCCCTGAGCCTGCTGAGAAATTGACTATATTTCGGAGACGCCGTAATGGCTCAATCGCTGCCCACAGACCGACACGGCCATAGCGCGGATAAGCCCAGCGACATCCCCACCCCGGGATGGTGGAACATTCTCAAAAGAGTCTACGCCTCGATCAGTGAGAAAAACCTCTCGATTCTGGCGGCGGGCGTTGCATTTTACGGGATGTTATCGCTTTTTCCTGCATTGGCGGCGTTGGTCGCGATCTTTGGACTTTTCGCTGACCCTGCGACGGTGCAGCGTGAGATTAATACAATTCGTGGGCTAATCCCCGCCGAGGCGCAGGGTCTCATCACGACGTATCTCAAGTCGCTCGCGAGCTCCAGCTCATCGAAGCTTGGTTTCAGTCTGGTAGTCAGCCTTCCAATCGCTCTGTGGAGTGCCAGAGCCGGAACGGTCACTCTCATCGAGGCGCTCAACATCGTTTATGAAGAACAGGAAAAGCGGAGCACGCTGAGATTCGAAGGAGTGGCCTTGGCGATGACGGTGGCGGGAATTCTGTTCGCGATTGTCGCTCTGCTGCTGGTCGCGGCAATTCCCGCAGTCGTCGAATTTCTGGCGCTCAGCGAACGCATGAAGATTCTGGCACTCATTCTCCCGTGGCCAATACTCATCATCGCGATGATCATTGCACTCGCGGCTGTGTACCGGTTCGCTCCCTCGCGCGAGAAGGCCAAATGGCGCTGGGTGAGTTGGGGTAGCGTCGTCGCGACCGGGCTGTGGGTGCTTGCGTCAATGGGCTTTTCTTTTTACGTCACCCATTTCGGCAGTTACGACAAGACCTTTGGCTCGCTCGGCGCGGTGGTGGTTCTGCTGACCTGGTTCTACCTTTCCGCCTACGTGGTGCTGATCGGCGCGTGCCTGGATGCCGAGATGGAGCGGCAAACGGCAAAAGATACAACCACCGGCGCCGAAAGGCCGATGGGCTCGCGTGGAGCCAAGATGGCGGACACGGTGGCGCACGATGACGGGCCTTCTGCCGCTCATGCGCCTAGTTCGCAGGCTTGACGAATGCCGGCCGGCGAATCGTAGCGGCCTCTCGCGCAATTTGTCCCAGCAGTCGCGCCTCTGCCTTGCCTCGCGAGACGCATTGTTCGTCGCGCGGCGTATGCAGCGGGACGTAAAGGGGTGCGCTGAAAGTCGCCTGCACACTGACGACGCTCGCCTCCTGACCCTTGGGTTTGACCTTGAAATAATAGACCGCGGTCGAAGCGCGGTCAGGCTCGGCAGCGTAGGTGGCGCTGACCCCCTTGAGCTTGCCGCAGTCGGCGTCTTCGAGCGTGAAGCGGTTGGTCTCGGTTTCGACGATCCCCTGGTTGGGATCGTCGGCATTGATGCGTAGCTTGTTCTCTCGGATTACTTCGTGCACGGCGTCCCACACCAAATCGTAGGATACGTCCAGCGTGACTTCGTCCTTACTAAGGGCGGGCGGCTTCTGCGTCGGCGGATAGAAACATCCGGTCATAAGCGCGGCCATTGCGAGCGCCATCATGGTTCGTCGTGGTACCAGCCTCGTCGCATTGATCGCGCCGTCCATTGTTCGTTTGCTTGAGTTCGTTTGCTTGACTTGGTTGGCTCGCGAATCCGTAAATGCGCGCCCCATTTCAGCCGACCGCCCCGGTCGGCGCAACGGCTTCGACCGCTCGAATCTATAGCTCCCACTACGCCGTGCCGATATGGTAGGCTCACCGGCGGGCGGACGGCCGCAGCAGGCGCGCCCAAGGGCGTTACAGAGGGCGCCACCAATGTCTGGTCATAGCAAGTGGAGTTCGATTAAGCATAAGAAGGCGGCGCGCGACTCCAAGCGCGGCAAGCTCTTCACCAAGCTAATCAAGGAAATTACTATCGCGGCGCGTCTTGGCGGCGGCGACATCAATTCCAATCCGCGCCTGCGCACCGCGGTCACTACCGCGCGCACGCAATCGATGCCCAATGACAATATCGATCGCGCGATCAAAAAGGGCACAGGCGAGCTTGGCGGCGGTCAGCTGGAAGAAGTCGTCTATGAGGGTTACGGGCCGGGCGGAGTCGCTATCATAACCGACGTCCTTACCGACAACCGCAACCGCGTCGTCGCCGAGCTGCGCTTCATCCTCTCGCGTCACGGCGGCAACCTCGGCGAGTCGAATTGCGTCGGTTGGATGTTCAAGAAGCGCGGCGTGATCACGATCGAGCGGAGTGCGATCGACGAAGACCGCATGATGGAGCTTGCGCTGGAAGCCGGAGCCGACGACGTAATCACCGACGGCGAAGCCTTCCAGGTGATGACCGCACCTGAGGCGTTCAGCGCCGTGCGCGACGCGCTCGAGAAAGCCAGGATTCCGATGGCTAGCGCCGAGGTGGTCAAGCTTCCCGAGAATACGGTGCGGGTCTCCGGCCATACCGCCGAGCAGGTGCTGAAGTTAATGGAGGACCTCGAGGATCACGAAGAGGTCCAGAGCGTCGCTGCCAACTTCGACATCAGTGACGAAGAGTTGGCGCAGTTCTCGGCAGCGTAGATTCTTTCCGTCTTGCGGATGGGCGGCTCGCGCCGTAAGTGGTGGGATGCGGAGGTGGTAATGCCGACAGGGCGGCTCAGATGATAGGGCGAGTCATAGGTGTGGACCCGGGCAACGTGGTTACCGGGTTCGGCGTGATCGAGGGCAGCGTTAGCCATCCCGCCCATCTCGCGGCCGGCACGATTCGTCCGCCGCCTGGATTGCGCGGCGGTGAGCGTCTGCAGGCGATCCATCAACGTCTGCTCGGCGTTATCGATCAGTACGCGCCGGCCGCGATGAGCCTGGAGCGCAGCTTCGTCGCGGCCAACGTCCAGAGCGCCTTTCGCCTGGGCGAAGCGCGCGCGATGGCGATGCTGGCGGCGGCGGCGCGCGGACTGGCGCTCTTCGAGTACACTCCCAACCAGGTCAAGCTGACGGTCGCCGGCCACGGCCATGCCGACAAGGCGCAGGTGAAGTCGATGGTGCGTCGTGCGCTCGGTGTGACTGAGGAACTCGCGCTTGCTGACGACGCCTCAGACGCGCTGGCGATCGCGCTCTGTCATTTGTTCTGCGCGCGCGTGACGGCGGCGGTCGCCGCGTCCGGCCATCGCAAAAGCGACGAGGACAGGGCGGGCGCCAGAAAGATCTCGAACGATCGAATTCCGGCAGGCGTGAAATGATCGCGAGCCTGACCGGCCGGCTCAAGCATCGCGACGCAGGCCGAGTCGTGATCGAGACTGGCGGCGTTGGCTACGAAGTCTCCATCCCGCTCGCCACCTACTATCGTCTGCCGTCGTTGGGCGCGCCGGTGTCGCTGGAGATTCGTCAGGTCGTGCGCGAGGAATCGCTCACGCTATACGGCTTTTTCACGCGCGCCGAAAAGCAGGCCTTCGACCTCCTGATGCTGGTGCAGCACGTCGGCCCCAAGCTCGCGCTCGCGATACTCTCGGTGCTCTCGCCCGACGAGCTGGTGAGCGCGATCGCCCGCGAAGATGTGGAACGGCTCGACGCAGTCCCCGGCGTGGGAGCCAAGGTGGCGGAGCGCGTTGTGCGCGAACTGCGCGACAAAACGGCCGAGCTGAAAATAGTCGCCTCCGAGCGCGTCGAAGAACTCGACGGCGCGACGGACGGCGGCGAGGGTGGCGCCTCTGAACTCGACGACGCGGTCTCTGCGCTGGTCAACTTGGGCTACAAGCCGGTACACGCGCGCCGGGCGGTGGATCAGGCCGCGGCCCGCGGAAACGGCGCGAAACGCGAGCTCGAAGAAATAATCCGCGAGTCGCTCGCCACATTGGCGGGTGAGAGATAGACGCCCCGGTGGGAGATAATCCCCGGTGAAGGATAGCCCGCAAATGGAAGAAACGGCCGAGGCCGCGCGTCTGGCGGCGGCAGGCCGGAGCGAGGAGGACCGCGCGCTCGATCTTTCGCTGCGCCCACGGGTCCTCGGCGAGTTCGTCGGCCAGGAGCGCACGCGCAAAATCCTCGGCATGTCGATCGAGGCTGCGCGCCAGCGCGGCGAGGTTCTCGATCATGTGCTGTTCTCCGGGCCGCCGGGGCTGGGCAAAACCTCGCTCGCGCATATCATCGCGCGCGAGCGCGGCGTCAGTATGCGCTCGACCTCGGGCCCGGCAATCGAGCGCGCCGGCGATCTGGCCGCGATCGTGAGCGCCCTGGATGAGGGCGACGTGCTGTTCATCGACGAGATTCATCGGCTCGCCCGCCCGGTCGAAGAGGTGCTCTACCCGGCGATGGAGGACTTCGAGCTCAACATCGTGGTTGGCAAAGGGATGGGCGCGCGCACGATGCCGCTGGCGGTCAAGCCGTTCACCCTGGTCGGCGCGACTACGCGATCAGGTCTGTTGAGTGCGCCGCTGCGCGATCGTTTCGGTCAGCATTTCCATCTGGACTTCTACGACCGCGAGGAACTGACCGAGATTGTCGCGCGCTCGGCACGGCTGCTTGGCGTTCGGGTGGACGGCGCAGGCGCGCACGAGATAGCGGGCCGTGCGCGCGGCACGCCGCGCGTCGCCAATCGCCTGCTGCGCCGCGTGCGCGATTTCGCCCAGGTCAATGAGGCCGCCACGGTGACACGTGAAGTCGCGGTCGGCGCGCTCGAGCTGCTCGAGATCGACGCCTGCGGTTTCGACCGGATGGACCGCGCGATCCTGGCCGCGATCATCGATAAGTTCGACGGCGGGCCGGTCGGGGTCGAAAGCCTGGCGGCGGCGGTGGGCGAGGAGGCCGACACCATCGGCGAAGTTTACGAGCCCTACCTGCTACAGGAAGGATTTATCGCGCGCACTGCACGCGGCCGCGTCGCCACCGCGCGCGCCTACACCCATCTCGGCCGCACCCGCCGCGGCACACTGCTTTGATTAACGTCGCGCACGCGCCGCGCGCCTGGAGCCTTGATGAAATGAAGCTCAGCGCGGTGGCTTTCCGTTGCGGTTTTTGTCACGGCGGCTATTTATCGCCTTGTTGCCGAAGCGCAGGATTAATTGACGCACCACGATCGCCAGCACCAGTACCAAGACAAGGCGGATTAATGTCGATCCGTTGAGTGCCATTCCGCCGAACTGTCCTCCGTCCATCGGTGATAACTCCCAGATTTCGCCGATCCGATCGATGGTTAGCGCCTGACCATGATTGCAGGCATTTTAATCAAGCGGCGGTTGGATTAAAAAGAGCGTTGCAGATTATACAAATGAAGATAGCAAATAAACGCGGCGCCGTGCTGAGGGCGCTACTGATCGCCGCGGCGGCCTCGGGTTGGGGATGCATCTCTCCGGCGGCGGTCAATCCGCCTATCGTGAATACGACGCCGCTCGGAGTTGCGACGCGTCCGGCTAAGCCGCCCGATTGCGCGATGCCGGTGCTGGACACTATGCCGCTTGCTGATCACCAGCAGATAGCGCTCGTTGACGCGTGGGGCGATCTCGCGGTCAAGGATGACGACCTGCTCGGGTACCTCAAACGCGAAAGTTGTCAGCTCGGTGCTGACGCGGTGGTCTTGACCTCGCAGCACCTGCAGCGTGAGGGGGACCTCGTGGTCGGAGTGGCGCCTGGCCGCTTCGGCAGCATCGGACCGGGGTCGGATGAGCCAGCTCAGGTCGGTGCGCATCTCCCCACCGATCCCGAGGGAGGCGGCAAGAAACATCATGCGGAAGTCGGTGAGGTCGGCCATCCCGGACGCTACATGAATGCCATTGCCATCATTTACACCAAAGGCGGGAACGCAGCAGGAACATCCTCTAGCAGCAGTCAGTAGAAATAGGTGATGACTGCTAGTTAATCATTATAGCCTAACAAAGCGATTGACTGGTTCCCCGTCTTCAGGTAAATATCAAGCGAACAATTCAGAATTTTCGGACTGGCAGGGGGTCACTGCTGGTCTGGTGCGGAGGAGGTCCGAACGTGGACAAGTCTACCGCCATTCGCCTGTTGCCTGGCAGCGTCGTTGTCTTTCGGGGACGTCGCCATCAGGTGATGAGTGCTAAGTCTGGCGCACAGAGCGAGGCACCGTTTTTTCGTCTGCGCGCGCTCGACGACGGTGCGCTGACCGGGCTTATCAGCCACCGGATGGTCGAAACCGACACGGACAGCAACGCGGCGCAAAACTGAGCTGTCCGTTTCGGCGGCCGACATATTGACGATTCCGGAGGCCTATTGCTGGCGTCCGCAGATTGAGCTGTTACCGAAGTGCGGCGACAACGCTGACGACGCTATTGTCCCGCTGCTACCCATCGAAGCCGCAAACAGAAAAGATTGCGCCAGCCTGGAGTCTCCCGCGCGACGCCAAGCCGTCGTAGCATTCGCTACTTATCCGGTTAAGATTTAGTCTGTCGTGAAGCCGCGTTGGCGCCGCGACTCGACGCACGGCATCATTATCTGTATTCGCGTTCGGCCTTCTCGCCGAGGACGTCACTGCACGCGCAATTCCCTTAAATAGAAAACGGCCGGGCCAGCAGGAGAGACGAGGCGATGACTGCGGTTCAATACAAGGAGCGGGCGATCCGCTTTCTCGAAAATTTCAACCATCCCGATCCGCGGATTTTCGAGGAGCTGGTCACCGACGATTTCAGTTTCGAGATGATAACCACGATGAAGGAGTTCGCGCCGGTCCGCGGTAGAAAAAACTTTGCGCGGCTGGAAACCGAACGGCTCAACGCGCTCTTCCCGGACGGGCTCAGAATGAAGCTCCATACCATTATTTGCGAAGGACCACACGTCGCGGTTCAGGCCGATTGCGATACGGTCGCGATGAACGGGCGGCGCTACGTACAGCGCTACCATTTTTACTTGCGCTTCGAAGGTGAGCTAATTGCCGAAGGGCTCGAGTACAACGATACCAATCTCGTCCGCGACGTTTTTCTGACCTGATCGACACGCCACCCATCGCTCGTCGATCGTGAATGGCGGCGAGCGTCGACAAAACATGCAAGGCGATGTCTCTTAGCGAGGCTAGGATTCAACTTCGTTCTATTTTCATCGCTCGCGCGCTTACTGCGAAAAGATGTTTCTCATCCTGCTGGCTTATGCGCTGGTCAGCACGGAGTCGGCACCGCTCGCGAAGGAAGTGATGTTGTTTCCCAGCGCCAGATAGGTGCCATAAACGACTACCGCGATAGCCGCTACAATCATGACGTATTCAGTCATTGTTTGTGCCTTGCGGCCCCCGACCAAAGCTTCCCGGACGCGCAGGAAGAGTTTCTCTACTGATTCCATATGCCCTCCCGAGCCTCGTTGAGCAAAGCATCGATATCTAGACAGATATTAGATGAAGTCAAGAAGCGATCCAAGGTCTTTTGACGACTCATCGGGCGTTTGTTGCGTGTCCGATCCGCTAAGGCTATTAATCCAGAACGTGTAAAAATGAGGTCTTTTGAACGTGTCAAATGAACTCAAAATATCGTAATCCACTTTATACGTTGCTAAAATGCAATAAACGCAACGAAAATGCCGCTCGATGCAAATTACTTTGAATCAAGAAAGCTTACACTTTCTACGTTTTATTACGTTTAGAGCTATGGCGCTTATCTTGCTGAGGGTTATGCAGAGCTTTGAAGGGAGAGTCGCATAAACCACCACAAAGGGAGCGTTTACGCTTGAAAAGTCTTCAGAGGTCACTCACGCTCAATGTTACGGATCTTCCAATCGGAAGAATGGCTATGCATGCCGAGCGCAAATTTACCCGAATATCGCTGTCGGCGCTCGCGATGGTCTTTTTTGTTGCCATGGCTGGCGGGCGTGCTTCGGCGGGCGGCGCCGCGCTGATGAAGCTCAAGGGCAACCATCCGAGTAGTATGGCTCGCCTTGGTCCGATGGTGCATGCGGATCCTGCGATGCGGCTTCATCTCACGGTGGTCTTCGCGATTCACGATCAGGCCAAGCTCGACCAGCTGCTCGCCGACCAGCAAAATCCCACGTCCGGCCAATACCATCGATGGCTGACGCCGGCCCAGTTCAATCAGCGCTTCGGACCGACGCGGGCGCAGACAAACGCAGTGGTGCGATGGCTCGAAAGTGAGGGCCTGCGGGTTGATTCAATCAACCGGATCGGCCGCACGATTGACGCAAGCGGCAACGTGACGGTGGCCGAGGCCGCGTTTGCGACCACTATCGTCGCGAGCGGCGCGAATTTCGGCAACGCCGCCGACCCGTCTGTACCGGCCGAGTTCGCCGGCGTGATCGCGGCGGTCCAGGGGCTCGACAACATGCATGCGGTAATGCCGGCGGGTCTCCATCGCCGCTTGCCGACGGAGGGCGAGGCGCAGTCCAAGGGGCCGACGCTTGCGCTGGCCGATGTTGCTCATCCCGGGGCCAATGACGAGGGCGCGGTTTCGCCCGGAGTGACCAGCGGCGGCTCGACCGCCTTTGGTCCGTTCGACGTCGAGACATTTTACGATGAAGCGCCGCTAATCGCGGCGGGCAATGGCGGTAGCGCATCGCCCGACTGCATCGCGCTGGATGAGGATTCGGACTACCTCGACGCGGCCGTGAGTTTGTTCGCCACGACCTTCGGCTTCACGCCGTTCAACCTCGCGCGCGTGCTGCCCGGAGGAAGCTCGCCCGGCATCAACGGAGACGAGACGGAAACGCTGCTCGACATCGACTACGCGCACGCGACGGCGCCCGCCACCCCGATTCACGTCTACGTCGATAGCAGCCTCTACACCTCGATCCAAAGCAGCGTCACGGACAATACCTGCGGCGCGATCAGCATCAGCTTCATCTTCTGCGGCTCTTCTTCTTCGTTCTACACCGGACTGGATACGCTGTTCGCACAGGCCGCCAGCCAGGGCCAGTCGGTATTCATCAGCTCGGGCGACTGGGGCGCGGCAGGTCTCGCGTACGACTCAACCAACAACACCTGCGTGACCGGCACGACCCGCAATGCCAGCGAGATGGCGGCGAGTCCTCATGTAACAGGCGTGGGCGGGACCACCTTCAATCCGCAGTTCGACGCCTCCGGCAATGACATCAGTGTGGTCGGCGTGGCGCCGGGCGGAATCGAAAGTGCCTGGAACTCCAGCGGCGGCGGCGCGAGCCTGATTTTCCCGAAGCCCGCCTGGCAATCCGGTCCCGGAGTGCCCAACGATTCGGCGCGCGACGTTCCCGACGTGGGGATGATCGCATGGTCGCCGGGCGTGTTCATCGGGGCTGATTCGAGCGGCACGGCGGTGGTCCAGTGTTGCTGGGGCGGCACCAGCCTGGCCTCGCCGCTATGGGCGGGATTTTCGCGAGTGATCGCGAACCAGCAGGGCGGCTCGCGATTGGGGCTGCTCAATCCGACCATTTACAGGTTGGCCAACGCGGGCCTTTTGACCAACGGCATCGAGGACGTGACCAGCGGCAACAACAGCTTTAACGGAGTCAGCGGTTATAACGCCGGCGCTGGCTACGACCTCGTCACCGGATGGGGCAGCGTCGATATGGCCGTGTTTGCGTCCGCCTACAACGGCACTCCACCGCCGACGCCGAGCTCCACTCCGACTTCCAAGCCGACCCCGACTCCCACTCCCAAACCAACCGCGACACCGAAACCGACCTCGACTCCTACGCCAGTGCCGACGCCCACACCCGTGCCGACGCCGGCGCCGCTGACACAGTCGCGGACCTCGATTTCGTTCGGGAGCGTCAGGACCGGCCGTTCCAGTTCGACCTCATCGGTCACAGTCACCAATCCCGCCGGTAGCTCGACGTCGGCCACGATTACTTCCGCCAAGCTGCTGGTGGGCACGGATTTCACGATCGCGTCCTCGACCTGCACCGCTGGTAAAGTACTCGCTCACGGGTCGTCATGTACGGTCGGAGTGAAATTCAGTCCGCACAGCCAGGGCGCCAAATCGGACACTTTGCAGTTCATCGATTCGGCTCCGAACAGTCCGCAGAGGGTGAGCCTCAGCGGAACGGGCAAATGAGACGCGTCATCTAATCGCGGGACTAACAACGCGCCGAAGCCGTTCACAGGCGGCTCGGCGCGCTTTTTTTGCCCACAGTCGATTGAATTTCCGGATCGCGAACAATCAGGATAATTGTGTCAGGACATGAGCGGGAGAGAGGTCACCGGAATGAAGACGATGCTCCTTTGTCAATCCTGCGGAGGCGTCGTGGGGCGCAGCGAGGCGCAAGTCGAGCCGGATGCGTTGATTGAAGACGTACTCAGGTTCGAACGCGACCACGGTCTCGAACCGCGCACCGTGCTGATCGTCTGTCCCCGATGCGGAGAGCGGTCGAAGCTCTCTATCAAACGCGTCCCCGAAGTATAGTTGCCGCGCAGAGGAACCGGTGGAGCGGCTTTCCGCTCCACCATTCGGATTAGTTGGGTTGGATGCAGGTGGCGTAGCTAGTCACCGTTGCCGCCTGAGCTCCGCCATTGATAACCGTAACTGTCCAGGCATGCGGAATGCTGTTCTCGGCGGTGCCCGAAAAGACCGGACCGTCATTCAACACCTTGGCTCTCACGACGTAACCGATTTTCGTATCTTTCGGCATGACCTTATAGCCACCGCCTACCGCGTAGGTCTCGTCCCCGTCGCAAACCGCTTCCACGGTTACGATGTGATTGACCTGGACTTGCGCAGTCGCAGTCTCAGTCACGATCGAGAAAGTCGGATCGTTATCGGACTGCCAGCAAAAGTGAGGATGGCCCTTCGCGTCACTGCAGGAATGTGCATTCGCGCTAGCTACACCGACGGTGCCCACCAGAGCCACCATCGCGATAAGCAATATTTTTGTTCCCTTCATAAACTATCTACCTGTTACGATCTGTGAATTGTTTCGTACCCTAATGCTTTCCTTCAGCTGTGATTTTCGGGAGGAGTGGGTCTCGCGACCCATCCCGGTCCGGAGTGTCCGGACCCGCAAGCGCAGAGCAGATGTATGGGGTCGGCCTGTGGCCGTCTCCGGGAGCCTGTGCCACACCTCTAGCTTTGGTTCTCGTCGCGATGTGGCGGATAGTCGATACACGCCATCGATCGCGTACTGATAACTAAAGCTGCATTAAGAGGCGTCTGACATGAATGAGACTATAGCTAATAGTTAGTGATGTCTATAGCTATTCAAAGATAATTATACCCAATGCGACACATGTCTCAATTCGAGTCTCTTGCTATTGGGACAATCAGGCCCGTTCAGAAGGAAAGGCTAAGTAGAGGACAATTTCGTGTGGCGCCCCGAACCAGTAAGGCCGGCTCCAAGAGCTTTTCGACTCGACTTCAACGAGATTGATGCGCCCAATGTGAAATTTCGCTGCTCCGAGCCGGGAAGAATAGGATTCCTCTTACGCGCGAGAGTCGGTTACGTCTTACGCGTTCGATGGGAATTGGACGAGCGCTTCAATCACGCTGACCGCGCGATCTGAACATACGGTCAAAGCTGACCGCGGGGTCGTGGGAATCAGTTCTCTGTTTCAGCAAAAATCAAACTGAACAAACGAATGTGCACGGCAAGCTAGCCATATATCTGTAGCGCAACCTCGCGCCGCGACTTCCGCGAGCCGCGGCTCAGTGATGGCGGCCCACATGACTGAGATAGTTTGAGGTGGTTTATTGACTTGGGGGCTACTTTTCGGCTAACAGTCGAGCGCTGCTCAGTCGGCATCGTTGCAGTCGACGCGCGGCCGAAAAGTGGAGGCGCGGAAAGTGCGGAGAAAAGCAGCAGTCTACCTTCTTTGCGCAGCGGTTGCGGTCCAAACCGCGAGTTGCTCGTCAGTGTCGCCTGAGCGCTGCCTGCTCGGTATTGGGGCCGGCGCTCTCGCGGGCGGCGGGCTCGCGGCAGGCACGATTGCCGCCAGCAATGGGCATTCGAGATCCTACGAAATCCTAGTTCCAGTCGGTGCTGCGATTGGCGGGATCGTCGGCGGGGCCCTAGCATGTCAGCCGGGCAAGGAAGCGCCGCCACCACCGCCGCCGCCACCACCACCCCCGCCGCCGCCGCCACCACCACCGCCTCCACCGCCGGAGAAGATCATTCTGCGTGGCGTGCACTTTGACTTCGACAAGGCGAACATTCGTCCGCAGGATGCGGCCGTGCTCGACGAGGCTGCCGAAACCCTGAAGACGCATCCGAACCTGTCGGTCAACGTCAATGGTTACTGCGACGCGATTGGCACGGTTAGGTACAACCTGAGGCTCTCGGAGCGCCGAGCCGACGCGGTCGTCAGGTATTTGGCCGACCACGGGGTCGCAGAAGGCCGCATGAGCCCGCACGGCTATGGGAAGACGAACTTCGTCGCGACCAATAAGACGGCCGAGGGACGTGCCCAAAACCGCCGGGTCGAACTGGTGCCGAACCAGTAACGGCAGCGGCTAGGCAGCGTCGGCGTTCTGGGCGTCTGTTACTCGCGCGCCCATGCTCCGCGCGGCTAATGAAGACGGGGGCAGAGCGCTAGCGCGAAAAGTGCGACTAGAAAAGTGCGACGTAGATGTCCGCGGCATCTGTATCGAGCTATGTCGAAGGAGTTCCTGGAATCGTCTTCAGTGGGACGCGCCCATTAATCAAAAGCGAGGCGGCTGGCCGAATGACGCAAGGCAAGGCGTGATCGGCGGATTATTCGCCTCGGCGCCCGGTTAGTCGACAGCGAATCGGCCAGCGCGCCTGTGGACAAACATCCGGCTTGCTGGAACGTTTTTCTTGAGCGATCATTACACGGGGTGCAGGATGCGGTTGGGAGGCAACGTGTTCGATACCTGCCATCTTTCCTAGCCTGATCGTTCGGCGGCACTCATTTCATCGCCATATTGCGTCTGGCGTACGCTCGATGACAGAGCTCGAAGCTGTACAATCCTGGGGGGGATTCGATGAGACAGGCAAAGACCGCAATAGTGCTCAGCAATCGCGACGTCCGCGAGCTGCGTCAGCTGCAACGGGAATCGCAGCGCTCGCGCGAAAAGAAGCATCCACGGATCATGCATTTCTGGCGGAACTTCGAACCGCACGCACTGATCGACCGGCTCGTGGCACAGCTCCGATGAGAGCGTTGGTGGTCAGTTTTCTGTTTCAGCAAAATCAAAACTGACCCAACGAACGTGGGCGAGAAGCTAGCCGCATATCCGTAACGCCACCGCGTGCCGCGATTCGGAGCGGATAGACAATCGCGTTGTTTGTTCACCGCCCACGAGTGGCCGGTCCAAGTGCAAAACGCGGCGACTCCCGGCTTCCATTCGCGAAATCTGTTCAGCGCATGATTGCTCAAGTAGCCCTGCGCCCGCATTGCTCTACAAATTACCTCCCTCTGGAATAAGACATAACGCCTAAGGGGCATGCTGAGGAAGCGGGCCTGAACCTGGGTCATCGGGTCCTTGGAGCATCCGTGACTCTTCAGATCGGACATCAAATAGCAATGTAAAAGCAGCTTTCGCCCATCTTAAATACTGATTGACATACATGTAACTTCAATGCTATTTATAACGTGCGGTTAGACTAATAACAGTAACGTGATGCAGTAAAAACAGTAAAAGATAATTCGATAAACAATGGAACAAATTGTGACACTAAAGACCGGTAGCGGATGCATGGTACGTATCACCCTGGACAATCAGAGCTCAGGGCTGGATGAAAGTCGGCGTCGCTGGACCTTCGAAGACCCCTATTGGCGATGCGTTGACACCCGAGAGCTGGCGGAGCCTTCAGGGTCTATGGAACTAAAAGTCAGTGGTAGTAACCCTATCCTTGTACGCGAGCCGGTATAGCCCACAGCTTCGTCGCCGTTCTCTTCAATGAAAACAAAGCAGCTAGCCATCATTGCCTTGGGGATCGTGCTCGGCGTTGTCCTGACCTACCTCCCGTTTTAGCCAGAGAGACGAAAAAGGCCCGACAGCCAGCAGGGGACGACTAGCCGCCGAGCCTAGTGGTGGATTCAGTCGAACACTTGTAGTTCGAGTCCGCCGCCGCCAGCTCTTTTCGTATGATCGGACTCAGCTCGGTGATTTCTTCACCTCATTGACGTAGGACAGGAACTTCTGTTGGAACGCTTTATCGTCCCTGGCAAGTTGTATCACTTGATTGTACTGCTGCGGTCGCAAGCCTTCGGCCTTTACGGCCGCCATCTTTTTTGACTCTGCCTGCTTCGCGATTTGTCGCTGCTGATCGCTGTTAGTTGTATTGTTGATATCTCGTTCCGCCGTTTGCACTATTTGCCTAACCTTTACGTAGGCCTTGGCCGTCTGCTTCAGGGTGGCATCATCGATCGTATCGGCATTGACGGAGCTGGGAGTCCCGGAATAGCCCGGGTTGCCCTGTCCCGAGGCTCCTCCTTGGCCTAGCGTTCCCTGGCCCAGCGCCACGCCAGAAGAAATCGGGAATGTCAGAACGAATCCTAAGATCGCCGCATACGTGGCGAATCTGTGCGTTGAAAAAATCATGTCGAAAGATCTCCTTAATTTGCTAGGAGCCAACAAAGTGCGCCGTTCTGGTATTTTAAGTTCGACGTGTTTAAGCCGCGGTTGGACTGGACCGTGCTCCTAACGGAAAACCAGCTCCGTCCCATCGTCGTCCACGCGAACATCTAGTGTGAGACCGTCGAGCGGTTCCACGAGCGCATCTTCCACAAAAATGCGAAGTCCCTCTTGTTCGAATTCCTCATCATCTGGGTCGGGCTCATCGGTGATTGCAAACCCGACGGACATTTCGGATTCATTGGTCCCACGCCTTTTCGAATCCGGATTGCGGCGTCCTTCGCCGCCCCTTCCGCGGCTTTCGCGGCCTTCAAAAGTGCAGCTGCTTTTTTCGTGTGTTAATCTGAGGGCGAGTGTTAAATTGAAGAGCGGAGTGTTAATCTCAGTGCTTGTGACGCTGGTTGATGCTTTCATCTCGCGGGCGACTCAGCTAACTCTAACTGGATTTGAGCTTGTCGTTAGCGAGGCTCAAGGTTTCCGCGATAAGCTTGTCGTGTTAGCAGTCAAAATCCGAACTTCCTTCTCTTCTTGTGACGCGGTTGACATGAAAACCCCCCTATTTTTCCTTGAGGCGCGGGTCGTGGGTTGAGATACACTCTGAGGCAAGTCGCTGCGTCGGTAACAAGCGCTCTCATGGGAGCTGATGAATGAAGTTGTGCATCTTTGCACTCTTGAGCAGAGTTGAAACTCTCAACGTTCAGTAGTTGGACAGGGAAGCTGTTCAGTCGGCTATTTCGTTGCTGCGAAGGTTGGTTTTGGGATGGTTTGCGCGGTCGTATTTGAGCGGCGGTACCATCAGATACCAGCCGACCAACGCGAGCGCAGCGGCGTGGCGAGGTTTCGTTAGCCGTGTTGAAGTTCGCGGAGTTTAGAATCAATTTCCGCCACATCTCTGTCGCTACGCTTCATATCTTCCTGTGCGACGGCATAGTGGGCTTGCGCATCCGTCAACTCTCGCTGGCGGTGACGGGAAATTTCGCTCGCTTTCTGGCGTTCTCGGTACGTGAACAACTGTTCTTCGCTAGCCGATTAAGCTTCTCGTGGAGTGCTTGAGGCTTATCTGTTAGCTCGTTCATGTAATCCCGCAGTTCATTTTGCTTGGTTTTGATGGACTCGTTCGCTGAACGGCCACACGCTCCTGCTCTTGTGCGCGCTGAAGATTGAGCCGCGCGTTCTCCAGAAACCCCTGCGCTTGATCTAGGCGGTCAATGCGTGCGTTTCGCTCCTGAACGATCTCGCGTCGCGTTTCCTGCAATGTTGAGATTAGGCTTTCGTTAGGCATTTTCGTCGTCCCCATCTTCCTGCATCACTTCTTTCTGAAGCTGGAGCAAGCGAATCAGTTTGTCGATTTCCCTAGGACCAGCCGGGCCGCTGACCAAAACGCGCACGCTACTGTGTGGCGACAGTTTGGACCAGGAAAAGCTCCTGTTCTCCAGCATTAACTTGCTGCAAGGATGGCGGTGGTTTGGGTGGTTGCTGTGCGTTTTGCATACCGCTCGCTTCGCGCTCCGATTCCTCACCAGCACCATACGCCTCGTCTTGCTGAGAAACAAGTTGCATTGTTTCTCGGAAAGACTTAGCCGCCCAGCTCAGCAGCATTTGCGGTAAAACCATGCTTTTGCAGGTATGCCAATAGGTTAATGTTCGATAGGACTTGACCGCCGAAATGCTTATGCAACTCCGAAAACAATTCCGGTTTCAGAGCGGCGCGTCGGATCGCTTGTGCCCGGTCCGCCGAATCTGGCGGGTCAACCAATATGGTTAAGGCATCCGTGCTGACCTGCAAATCTTCGTCAAGGCTCCCCGAATAGGCCATATTTCCCGAGTGCGGGATCACGGCCTGAGGGAAACTGAGTTAGAGACTTGCCAAAGCCGAGATGCTTGGCTACCACACCCTGCTCATCCGGTTCTGATGTTCCTTATCGTAGAGTGTCCTGACGCGCTCAATAGCTGCTGGCAGTCCGATATACGGATAGTTTGGGCTACGAGTCCTAGCCATGAACAGTTCACCTCTCAACGTTAAAGGATAAGCTTTTCTTCTAGTTGGTCAAGCAATGGCTTGGATAAAATTCTTCTAATCAACAGATAAGTCGCTTGATTTATCTAAGCAGCACCGCTAGTCTCATGGAGCGTGAGAACCGACTTAGCCCCGACATCCGCGCTCACCGATGCGCGGGGCCATAACGAAAAGGCGCCGGGCCCTGACTGCGTGGCTGCGTCAGGTGCGAGCCATGGTGGGCCTTCCCAAAAACCGACCGGCGTGGGTGTTGCGAGCACTCGCGCCGGTCTTCACTTCAACGTATCCGGGTAAGCGGACGCGTCAAAGCTGGCAATATTATTGTCGCTCCGATCGCTCGGTAGAGCAAGACACGAGGCGGACAATGAACGTCCTGCCTTTTGAGAAACAGATTCACGTGATCAGCGCTCTCACCGAAGGAATGTCGATCCGCTCCGCAGCGAGGGTGTTTGGCGTTCATCGCGACTCGATCAGGAGGCTTGGCGCTCGCCATGGGTGGCGGCTGCGTGCGTTTCCACGACCGCATGATGCGCGATCTGCAAGTGAATCTGATCGAGCTGGATGAGCAGTGGGATTTCGTCGGCAAGAAGCAGAAGCGCATGAAGAGGACGATCCTGCAGAGATGGGCGATGTGCTGGCTGCTACGTGGCGCTTGCGGCCACGCAGAAGGCCGTCTCTGAGCTATCGGGTAGGGAAGCGCACGACAGAGAACAGGAAGCGCTGGCGATGGACCTGCGCGGGCGCATCGTGAACAGGCCGCAGATCACGTCGGATGGGTATGCGGGATATGTTGGAGCGGTATGGAAGCGACTTTTGGATGGGACGTGGATTTTGCCGATGGTGACGAAGAGATACGTCGGCGATTCGACGGACAGACGCGGCGCATCGCTACTCGCCAGGCAACGTTGCGGGCATCGACAAGGACCGTAATAAGAGGCATGCCAGATTCCGAGAAGGCATCAGCACGTCCTATGTTGAACGGTTCAATCTCTCGTCGCGGATGCAGATGCGCCGCTTTACCCGTCTAACAAACGGATTCAGCAAGAAACTTGAGAACCACCGCGGCAGCCGTGGCCCTGTGGGTTGCCTTCTACAATCTGTGCCGCGTCCACGAAACGCTGCGTTGTACGCCTGCGATGGCGCTTGCCGTGACTAATCACATCTGGACGATTGGCGAGCTTGTAGCGGCGGCGCTTGAGCCTCAGAACGCTCCGCCGATGCCGCACCCAACGCCGGGAACGACGCTCAGGCCGGGAACGCGGCGATTCAGGCTGATTGTGGGGCGTGGTGGAAAGGGAACTAACAAACCGCGCAGCTAGCACGGTTGCCGCTGGTCCGATACTGTTAATATTATCGTCTTCACTGTGAGGTGAACCGATGAGATACGAAACTTTAGAAGACCGCAGGTATCCGGGCGAATGGCGAGTCGAGGCTATCGATACGGATGGTTCCTGTTATGTGACGCTCTTCTCAGGGCCGCAAGCAAAAGAGCGCGCCTATGAGTACGCCGAATGGAAGCAGTCAGCGCGAAGATCATCAATACGGAGCTTCCACATCGACGTGATCGATGCACGTTTGCGGCCTTGAGTGGCTGTAACCAGTCCGCCACGGTCCGCTCCGCGTGCTGACATTCTGTAGGCGCGAAATTCCAAAGCATCGCCATTGGCCACCAGGCGGGAGGCCTTTCGAGCTTCCGCCTGCAAACTGATAGCCCAAAACGCGCTCTTCACCATTCTTAGTGCCAATTGAGTGCGGGCAAAATTCCCGATCATAGCCATCGTATCGCGCTGTGATCGTTAGGTGCTTCAGCAGCGCATCGCGAATAATCATGTAGACTGAGCTTGCCATCTGGTGCTTACCCTCCAGATGCCCGTAGATTTTAGCAATCAGAGTGGTTTTTAAACAGCACCTCGCGGATTGTCCTAATTTCAAGGACAGGGTGTCCTAATTCGGACAGCACCTTTTTCGTTACCGTGAGCATAGTCGTGAACCTCCTTTTCAACTTATCGCTATAGTCTTGCAAAGCCGCCGAACCAACTGACAAAGAAGAAGATGTGTCCGGAGCGTTGTGAGGAAAAGCGACCTCCGAATAATTCGGTTCGGTTCAGGCGCCACGATGTGCGGGGAATCGCGTCAGCCGATGAGAATAGCTTCGCTATTCCACGCTCACGAAATTGGCGATGTAAGTCAAGGGGTGCTTCAGGCGCCGGATCCTATTAGCGTTATATGAACGATAGGAAACGGGGTTCGATGCGCACGTTTTTTTGTTCGATCCCGCGCGAGGTTATCCGTGCGAACACATCTGAACATTATTGATGGTGAGGGCGTAACCAAGAAACTGCCTCTGTTCAGCAGTAAAGCGAACTCCGGTATCCGCGTGGTGGTGAGAACGCCACAGTCGACCGATGCCGTAGCGCTTGACGGAAGTGACCAACCTCTTGGTCACGTCATCGCTCCGGATCCAGGGGCGCTGTGGCAGGAACTGATGAGCCATCCCAACAAAATAAAGTACGAGCCTAATCATGACTTCACACTCCCTGCCGGCATCAAGGGCGAGGCGATTTGGTTTGATTTGGACAGCGCCTAATCTAATCGTCTCAAGGTAGGAATGCGGGTTGGCTTCCGGAGGCGCTCAGCCGGCTCGCGAGTTCTGCGGTTGCGACGCGAACGACGAGGCTCAGCAACTCAGCCAGTTCGATGCCAGCAGAACAACATAGAATCTAAGCGCCGGAAATCTCCTGCCACGATCACCGACCCGAACGGCGTCAAAACGACGGTTATTTGCGGCACCCTTCCAATCCCGCTGACAATCGCGATTACAACTACACCGCCGACTACACGATTCCCGACGACGCGCCCGCAGGTGTCTATCGCGGCTACCTGTCTTTTCAAAATCCAAATGGCACACCGGGCGGGAGCAGAAATTTGCGCTTCATCGAGGCTCGGAAAAACTTGGAACGCCCGCTGCCCCGGTCCCTGACGTTTTGCCAGCGGCCATCGGGCCTGCGCCCCCGCCGGGCTTAATCGCCCCCCATTATTGTTTTAATGATGACCGCCGCAAATCCACGGAAGCCTTGCGTATAGACTATCCATCCTAGCAGGGAGGCGATGACCGCGGAGATGGCCCACGTCATTATGGTTCTACGCCTTTCGTCCTTCATTTCCTTGTCGGGGTTGTCAACGCTCATAAGCCGGTTCTCCTTCTAAGAGGTTATCCGGCCCGGCAGCAGGGCGCTGGTATCCCCGGTCGCGTTCGCCGTAGTGGGTAGTGTCTTATTTTCGTTTCTCTTCTAACCAGCGCCGGGCAGACGTATTGGGCTTCTTGGCTTCTTCGACACACTCTTCGCACATATTGACGAACTTCGATGGACCTATCGTTTGAGTTGACGTACTGGCTTTCACCTCTCCGCAACAATCGCATTTCTCCATAGCTGATTTCTCCATCCCGGAGCCGCGTCAAACGACCCTGCAGGGTCGTTTGACGCAGCCTTCCGTGGTCCGCTCTATTGAACGCAGTTCTGTACCGCGAATGCGCACTGTTCCCCTTGACTGGCCCAACCCCCGGTCCTGCCCGTGTAATTCACGGCGGTGACCTTTCCGCCAGCCATCACAATGTTCACCACGCAGTACCGATGTACGCTATGGGATGATCCACTCACATGGGTCTGCCCGAATGGCACGTATGGATTCGTGGACGCCGTTGCACTGCCAAAGCTGCTCGTGTCGCCGCCCGATGGATACGACCAGACCTCGGTCTCTCCCGCTGCTGCCTGTTGTGTTGGTGCTCCCATGCACGCCAGAACTTTTTCCTTACTCATACCGATCATCGAACTCTTCGCTTCCGAAGCGATTTCTGCCCGTTGAACTACAGGACCGGCGCACGAGCTAATGAGTACTCCTGCGAGAAAAAAAGTGCATAGTCGCTTTGGCATTCGGGTCATTTGAATTCCCCCGTAGGCGTTACTTTACCCCTGCAAACATGGCGGGTTAATCCTCTTTTGCGAAAAAAGGCAGTCGGCGTGATGCCAGCGGACCCTTGGAAGGCGGAGCTACCCGCCGTCGCGGGAGTCTGCCTCAAAGCTGTGGCCTTCCCGAAGTTCCTCGAACGTGCGCCCGAACGCCTCCTCACCGGGCGAGACCTCGCGCACGCAATCTGCGATCATGCCTTGTTGGAAAACGCCCCAGCGCAGGATCACCATGCCCTTCTCGGGATCGTACCAAAGGGTAAACGGTGATCGTCATTTCGCGGTCCCGGTCAGTTGCAGCCCCTCGGTTGCCTGCTTAACGCGCCGATCCGCGATGTTCATAACGCGCCGTCGATTTGGGATCGCGATGCCCGAGCAGCTTCTGGATGAGCGCCGGGGAATCGCCCTGGATAGCGTGCAAAGAACCTTTCGTATGCCTTAGATCGTGAATCCTGAAATCCTTGATCCCCGCCGCCGCACACGCCTTCTTGAAGCGATAGTAGAGCGTGGATTTTTTCTCACCTGCGAACTGGGGAAAGAAGAGCGCGTCTCCGATGGGCCGGGGCTCCCCAGAGGCCGAGCCTCGACGCACGCGAATGGAACGGCGCCCTTCTGGGTTCGAGAAGCACGTTGACTGAGATATTGAAGAGGCTCGCCTGAAACCTCGCTCGCACCCGCAAGAACCCGCGCACGACGCGCTAGGGGATCAGGCCGCCTCTGAACTGGCCGCCGAGGGGAGAGCGAGCGAGCATGGTCATGCGTCAGAGCGAACTCCGGCGATTGGCACGTAAGTACGACGAAAGTCTAAAACTGTCCGAATCTCGAATCGTGGCAGCAAGAAGTTCGAGAGTGGAACAAGGCTTGATCGATAGCTCGGCCTAGCGGTGAACGCGAGACGCAATAACTACGAGACTGGCAGGCCAGACCGCGTCATAAGGCGATATTACTGCTTGGATTGGTTCGTGGGGAGTGGACGGCAGGGACCCTTGCGTTACCCGGATAATCTGCTTGCGCAGTGCCCTCACGTAGGGAATGCCGTCCGGGTGAATTCTATCTTTAATGTGTCGAGAACTTTACTGCATGTCCTGCAATTGTCATCGGCAGCCCCAGCCCGTTGCAGTTGGGCACTCCACAGCTGACACTGGGGTTATCACCCGTTTCTGAATAAGAGAACTCATTCCCGCCGTTTTCAGAGATGATTAGATAAGACTCTTCCGTCGGTTGGGGGGCGCCGGCATCATGCGGGTGGTTGAACGGACAGCCTAAGCCGCCCCCGCTAGACATTTCGAGATCGACTGACAACGCTCCGATGAGTTGAGGAACCCCGCCGTTTTGAGGAGTTGTCGGCCCGCCAGACAGCGCCATTGCGCAGAAGCCCGGACGTGCTCCATCAGAATTTCTTGGCCCGTCGGCGACGCCGACCCCCGGGGTTGTTCCAGGAATCGTTAGTTTCCCGCCCCAGTTAATCGCTTGACTGAAGCCGACCAGCTTGTTTTGACTGAACACCCAATGAGATATCTCTGTGACCGGCTCCCCATTTACGGTGCCGCTGCCTTCGGATCCGTAGTTCCCATTGAGAATTGGCGGGGCACCGAATCCCCTTGGCTGGGCATAGGCTGCGGAAACACAAACAAAGCCGATTCCTAGAGCTGCTACGGCGGGCGCAATCGGAACGAGTAGTAATTGCTTTAGATTTTTCATATCTCCCTTTGATTTCTCTACGTTAGCTTTGATTGTCAGACGTTACGACACTTTGGACGGAAGCGCGAACTGAATTACAGATAATCGGTGACGTACAAGCCGAGCAGGAAGATTAGGAATGCGGCCACGATAATGACGATGCGCGCGACTTGGTTTTCGCGCCGGCGCCGTTCGGCAAGTTCGTCGACCTGGGACTACGTGTTCTTGGAAAGTGGAATCGAAATCATAGGTCTGATCGAATTCTCTGACTGGCTGGACTTCGGACGATGATGTCGCGCCGCCCGCGCGCGGGATTACTCTAAAATTGCGCACAAGATCGAAGCTCCAATGCGCAGCCTCGCGCACCAGGCACTGCCTGTCGCATCGCACTGCGAAGATCGAGCGCTGCAAGCAGCGCGCTCGCGAGGCGCGCTTACAGAGCATCGAGGCGCCCAGAAATCAGCGGTTTGAATCGCTCAAAGATGCTAGCTATGCGCTAGCTAATGCGAATTTCGATGTTCATCGCTCATCGCGGCGAGCGAGCAAAAAGCTTTATATTTCAAGAGGTTAGATTGGTGGGCAGGGAGTGAATCGAACACTCGACACGAAGATTTTCAGTCTTCTGCTCTACCGACTGAGCTACCTGCCCACCGGGACGGCAAGCGTCGGGTCTTGGCGGCGGTCTTAATTCGTACCTGTACCGACTTTCCCTTGCAACAGCCGGATGCGGTTCTCATCGATGGCGCCTTGGAAGTTTTTCCCTCACCGACTAATGCTTGAGCGCTGCGACTCGCGACTCGACGAAATCGATCACTTTGGCCTCGAGGTTGACGCCGTCGAGCCGATCTATTTCCTGGATTCCCGTGGGCGAGGTCACGTTGACCTCGGTCAGGTAGTTGCCAATGATGTCGAGCCCGACGAAGTAGAGCCCGTCGCGTTTTAGCCGCGGCCGCATCATCGCGCAAATTTCGCGGTCGCGCGCGGTTATCTCAGCCTTGATGCAATTGCCGCCGACGTGGATGTTGCCGCGATTCTCGTCGTCGCGCGGCACTCGCAGCGTGCATCCCAGCGGCTCGCCGTCGAGCACGATCAGGCGCTTGTCACCCTCGCGGATTTCGGTCAGGTAGCGTTGCGCCATGATCGGACGGGTCTCGAAACGGGTGACCGCTTCGAGGATCGCGTTGAGGTTGCGATCCTCGGCTGATGCAAGAAACACGCTTTCGCCTCCGTGTCCGTCGAGCGGCTTGACGATCATCTGTCCGCCTTGCCCAGCCATGAATCTTTTGAGCCGCGCTATATCCTGAGTCACCAGTGTGGGCGGAATCGCTTCGGGAAAATTCAGCGCATAGAGCTTTTCGTTGGCTTCGCGGAGGCCCGCGGGTTCGTTGAGCATGAAGGTGCGGCCGCGGTCGGCGAGGCTGAGCAGCATCGTGGCGTAGAGATAGGCCGCGTCGGCGGGCGGATCCTTGCGCATGAAAATCGCGTCAAAAGCTTCGAGGCCGTACTCGGCGCCGTCGTCGAGAAAGCGATAATGCGGCGTGCCGCGCATCACCGTGCATCGCCGAGCCGCGACGAAAGCATGATTACCGACCGCGAAAAGATCGTGCAACGCGGCGAAGTAGGCCTGGTGCCCGCGGCCGATCGTCTCCAGCATGAAGGCGAAGGTGGTGTCCTTGTCGGGCAGCACCTTGTCCAGCGGATCCATCACGAAGGCGAATTTATAAACCATCGCTCATGCTTCTCTTTGGCTGCGCCCCAACGATCGTCAAACAAAAATCCTCAAACTAGATCATCGAGCAAATTCGTCGAGCGTTCCGGCCGCGATGCTCAACGCGGCCAGTGCCGCGGTCTCACTGCGCAACCGCCGCGCTCCCAGTCCCGCGGCAACGAAACCGGCGTTGCGCATCGCCGCCAGTTCCTCGTCCGTGAAATCGCCCTCCGGCCCGCAGAGCAACAGTATTGCGCGCTGGCCAGCCTCGCGCAGTACCGCGCCCAGCGGCGGCGCTCCAGCGTTCAGGACCACGCAGAGCCTGTCCCCCGCGGGCCGCCGGATCAAGTCTCCGAGCTTGAGCGGGGCGATGATCTCGGTCGCGCGCGCCGCCAGGCTCTGCTTGGCGGCCGCGGTCGCGAGGCGGCGCCATCGCTCAAGCCGCTCGGCGCCGATCTCGCGCACGACGCCGCGCGCCGAAAGCACCGGCCATAGCTCGGCCGCCCCCAGCTCGGCGGCCTTCTCGACCAGGAAGTCCATTCGCGGCCCTTTAATCACCGCCGCGGCCAGAATCAGCCCGGCGGCGGATTCGACGCTCGCGCGGGTCGACGTTGCGATTTCGACCACGGCGTGCCGCGCCTCGAAGCTCCGGATAGTGCCCGCGTACTCCGCGCCACGTTCGTCGAATAGCGCCACCTGCGCTCCTGGAACGAGCCGCAATACGTCGCGCATGTGATGGAGCTCCGCGCCGCCGATCAGCGCGACCGCGCCCTCGACCGCCGCCGACGAGACGGCAAACCGCGCCGCCCGCTTCATCGCGCCAACACCAGCGTGCTCCATCCACGGTCGCGCCGCACGCTGAGGCGTCGCAGGCTCGGCCGGTAAGCGCCGAGCACCGCAGCTGCTTCGCGGTTGAGGATTCCACCGAGTACCAGGCAGCCGCCGCGCGCCAGCAGGCTGGTAAGCTCGCCCGCCATCCCTATGAGCGTGGAACTCAGGATGTTTGCCGCGATCAGGTCGAAGCGCCGACGCAGCCGCGCAACCGGCGTGATAGCGAAACGGATCTTTCCGTCAAGCGAATTGAGCCCCGCGTTCGCGCGCGCGTTCTCAAGCGCGAGTCCGTCGACATCGATCGCGCTCACCTCCGCAACGCCCATCAAGCGCATCGCAATCGCGAGCACACCCGACCCCGTGCCGACGTCCAGCGCCTGCTTGAAGCGTCGCGTCGCGCAAAGTCTCTCGATCGTCGCGAGCGCGCCGTAAGTGGTCGGATGATGCCCGGTGCCAAAGGCCTGTCCGGGATTGATGACCAACTTCACCCGCCGCGCGGCGACATCGGCGTTCCAGGGCGGAACAATCAGCAGGCGGCGTCCGACCGGCAGCGGCTCGAAACGATCCATCCATGCGGTGGCCCATCCGGGATCATCGATCGTGTCGCGATCCGGCGTCCCATCATGAAGCGCGAGCATCCCGGCCGCCGCCAGCGTGCGGCGGATAGAGGCAAGTCGCAACGCGGTCAGTTTTTCGAAATACGCCTGAACTTCCAACGTCGAGTGACGGTGCGCGCTGCGATAGTCGCCGCCGACCGCGCATCCCAGCGCTCCTTGTTCCACGAGCAGCCCGGCCGCATCGTCGGCCATCGCCGCCGGAATCTCGAAAGCCACTCGCACGTAGCTGCGCGCGGCGCGTGTAGCGATACGGGACATCGTGTTCCCCAAGCATAAGGGTCACGGCGACGCTTGACGAGTGGGGCCTGTCCGCAGACATATGTCCGCAGAGATATTCGTGCGCAGATCCGCCTGTGGAGAGGAGGCGCGGCTGGATTTGCCCGTCGCGACGCGAGGCGGGTAAACTCTGCTGCAATGCGGGCGATTGGGCTGGGTCTGAGGGGGCGCGGGCGATGCTGACGATCGCCCATCGCGGAGCCAGCGCTCTTTATCCTGAAAACACCATGCGCGCCTTCATCGAGGCGGCCGGCCTGGGCGCCGATATGTGTGAGTTCGACGTGCGAATGAGTCGCGACGGCGAAGTTGTGGTGATCCATGATGCGGCCGTGGATCGCACTACTGATGGGCGCGGCCAGGTCGCCGCGATGAGTGCCGCGGCGCTAAAAGAGTTGGATGCCGGAATGCGCTTCAAGCCCGAATTTCGTGGCGAACGTATCCCGACTCTGGCCGAGGTCGCCGAAGCGCTCGGCGCGCTGCGATGCGGCATGGACGTGGAACTCAAGGCGCGTGGCTTAGAGGGCCGCGTGTGCGAGATTCTTCGCGGATGCCGCGTTGTCGAAAACGCGATAGTGTCGAGCTTCGATTGGGATCAACTCAAGCTCGTCGTCGCGGAAGAGCCCGCGTTGCGCGTGGCGCTGCTCGGCGAAAAAGCTCCGGCCGCGCTGCTCGAGGCGGCGCTGGCGATGCATGCGTTCGCGATCGCGCCGCGGTTCGATATCGCCGACGCCGGCGCTTTGCGCCGAGGCGCATCGCCGCGGCCTTGCGGTTTATGTATGGACCGTCGATGACGCACCGACGATGCGCCGGCTGATTGCCGCCGGGGTCGACGGGATTATGACCAACAACCCGGGACGGCTTCGCGAGCTGGCGACGGGCTGATGGCTCTGATCTCCGAGGACAAACTCGAAGAGGTCCGCGTGCGCGCGGATATCGTCGAGGTGATCGGCGCGCATGTGCGGCTTAAGCGCGCCGGACGCAACTTCGTCGGGCTCTGCCCGTTCCATAACGAGAAGACGCCTTCGTTCTCGGTCAATTCGGAGCGCGGGTTTTTTCATTGTTTCGGATGCGGCGCGGGCGGCACCGTATTCAACTTCGTGATGCGGACCGAGGGGCTGAGCTTTCCCGAGGCGATCGAGTCGCTCGCGCGCCGCTACGGTGTGACCCTGCCCGAGCGCGGGGGAGGCGAGTCCGGGTGCCGGCGACCGCGACGCCGCGCTGCGCGCCAATCAAACTGCCGCTGAATTTTTCGTCCACGTGCTGTGGAAAACTCCCGACGGCGCGGCGGCACGCGAATATCTGGCTGCGCGCGGCGTGGCGGCCGAGACCGCACGGACATTCGCGCTGGGGTTCGCGCCCGAGCGGCCGGCTAGTCTGGCGAACGCGCTTAAACGGCGCGGACTGCTGGTAGCGGCGGTGCGCCTGGGCCTGGTCAAGCAGGACGGCGCGGGCGTGCGCGACATGTTTCGCGGCCGGCTGATGTTCCCGATTCGCGACGGCCAGGGACGGGTGCTCGCGTTCGGCGGCCGGGTGCTCGACCAGCGCCTCCCGAAGTACATCAACTCGGCCGAATCGCCGCTCTACTCAAAGTCGAGAAATGTTTACGGTTTGTATGAAGCGCGCGTAGCGATCTCCAGCGCCGACCGCGCGATCGTGGTCGAGGGCTACCTCGACGCGATCGCGGTGTGGCAGGCGGGCTTCAAAGAGACGGTTGCGAGTCTCGGCACCGCGCTGACGGTCGATCAGTTGCGGTTGGTCGGGCGCCATACGCGCAACGTGCTGGCCTGTTTCGACGGCGACGCGGCCGGGCGCAAGGCGTCACTGCGGGCGCTTGAGATTTTTCTCGCGGCTGGGCTGCTCGGCCGCGGAATCTTCATCCCGCCTGGCTTCGACCCCGATACGTTCGTCAAGGATCGCGGAGCGCAGGCTTTCGCCGAGCTGATCGGGTCGGCGGAATTGCTGGTCGACTATTTCCTGACGGAGCAGGCGGCCGCGGCGCGCGGCTCGCTGGAAGCGCGCGCGTGCGCCGCAGCCGCCGTGGCCGAGGTCCTGAAGGCCGTACATAACCCGTTCGAGTTCGATCTGCTGGCGCGCAAGGCGGCCGACGCCTTGGGCGTCGGCGAGCAGGTGCTGCGCGCCGAAGCGCGCCGTTCCCCGCGCGGCGCCGCCAATGCGGGCGCCGCGCGGGGAATGGGCGCGACGCCGCGATCGCCGTGGGCGACCGCCGCCGGCGCGGGCGACGGCGCGACGGTCGCCGAAGTCGGCCTGCTCGCCGTCGCGTTGCTGCATCCGCAGTTGCGCGGCGAGATAGCCGCACAGGCCGCGATGGTCGAGGGCGCGGCGCTCGCCGCGGCGCTCGACGAAGTGTGCGGGTCGGACGAACCGGCCGCTGTGCTGGAGCCGCGCCTCGCCGAGCGGCTCGGCGAGACGCAACGCTCGCGGCTGAGCGCATTCGCCGTCGGGCCGCTGATGGAAACGGCGGAACAGGCGCGCGCGCTGGCGCGCGATTTTGCCGAGGCGCTGACCCGCCGGCGCCAGCAACGTGCGATGGAAACCACGCGGCGCGCTGCGGCCAGCGCGGGCACCGACGATGAGGCGATGGCCGCCGCGCAGGAGTTGATTGAGCTTAGAAAGCGGCGCGGGTAAGGCGGAGCGAGGCGTATCCAAGGGCATTGCATCGCGGCAGTCAAGGGCGAACGGGTCGCGGATGGCCTTTAATTTATGCTGTGAAAGTTGGTACGATGGGTGTTGCACAATGCGCTCGCAAGGGCCCATAGCTCAGTCCGGTTTAGAGCTGCCGGCTCATAACCGGCTGGTCCCAGGTTCAAATCCTGGTGGGCCCATACTTTTAATAGAATTAGGACGATTGGCCGATAGCGGCGGCGGGGCGCAGGATCGCGCGTCTGTGCCGCGCATGGGGACGCATCGGCCCGCATCAAACGGAGGCGGAATTGCGTGAAGAGATAGCCCGGTTAATGACTCTGCAAACCATCGACCGGCAGTTGGACGAGCTCCGGCAATCGTTATCTTCGGTTGCGGAGCGCGTCGAGCAGCTCCGGGGCGAGATCGAAACTTTTCAGGTCGAACTAGATCGACTTAGCGAGGAAGACCAGCAAGCAGCCGTGGCGCGCCGCGTTCTCGAACGCGAACTGGCCGAAGGCGAGGCGCAGATCCGCAACAAGCGGATGCGCTTGAACCTGGTGCGCAACGACAAAGAGTTGCAGGCGCTGGGCCACGAGGTCGAATCGCTCAAGGAGAACAACCAGCGCCTGGAAAGTGAAGTGCTGGTCTCGATGCAGGCGGCCGAGCCGCGCGCGCCGCGAATCAAGGAACTGACCGAACTCATCGCGGGCAAACGCACGGAACTCAAGGCGGCTGAGAAAGAGATCGCGGCCGAGGTCGAAGAGCTGAAGATGTCGATTCAGCGCCAGCGCGTCGAGCGCGACCGCGCGGCGTCTTCGATCGACGACGTATTGCTGCAGCGCTATCAGATGATCTTCAGCCGGCGCGGCGGTGTCGCGGTCGCGCTGGCGAAGTCGGGCACTTGCCAGGGATGCCGGATGCGGCTGCCGCCACAGCTCTACAACGAGATCCAGAAGCATCTCCAGATCCATTTTTGCCCCAACTGCCAGCGTATCCTCTATTACGAAGGCTGATCCGTTGACCGGCTAAGCTGCAGGGAATCCCGAACTGACTGGCGGCCGTTACGCGGCGGCCATGCTAAGATCGAGGGTGCCGGAGTGGGCCGGGCGATCGCCCCATCGCGGGGAGGAAAGTCCGGGCTCCGCAGGGCAGGGTGGCCGCTAACGGCGGCGCGAGGCGACTCGCGGAAAGTGGCACAGAAAATACACCGCCCGTGAGGGTAAGGGTGAAATGGCGGGGTAAGAGCCCACCGGCACGCGAGTGATCGCGTGCGCATGCCAAACCCCACCCGGAGCAAGACCAAATAGGAGGGTGAGTGGCCCGCTCATAATCCCTCGGGTTCGGTCGCTGGAGCCGGCGAGCAATCGTCCGGCCAAGATGAATGATCGCCGCCCGCAAGGGCACAGAACCCGGCTTACAGGCTCACTCCGGCATTTCAACCTTCGTCTGACTTTTTGTGAGCGCCGCGACCGCCTTTGAGCGGCGCGCGTTTTTTGAGCACCGCCGCGATGTTCGCGCCGCGGGCCACCCGCGCTTCCATCGGGCGAGGTGTGATCAAAGAATTCGCGAGCTGTCCCAGCGCTACCAGACTCGGCGTGCCCTCCGGAACTTCCGGCGCTAGCGCGACCGTCACGCGCGATGGCACTCCTTCGACGAAACGCTTCACGCGACGGATATCCTCTTCGGTGCGCGCGCGATAATTCTCCAGATACGACAGGACCGCGGAGACCCCCTCATCGCCGCCGCCATCCGTCTCCAGCGCCTTCCGGAGCCGGGGAATTTCTTCGAGCATGCGATCGAAGCCCATGGTCGACTGGCCAGGAAAGCGGTTGATTACGATCGCGCCAAGACGCAGCCCCTCGGATTCCATCTTGTCGATAAGCTTGCGTGCCTGGCGCAGACGGTCAGGCTCGGCGGTTGTGACCAGGACGAATCGCACGGCCGGCGAGCGAATCAGCGAAGACACTTTTCGCATCCGGGCGGCGATGCGTTCGGACGAACCGGAGGCAGCGGCGAAGAAGTCGGCGATGGAAGAGAGAGTTTCGCCGCCGGCGAAGCGTTCCAATTCATGCGCGACATAGCTCGTGATGCTCCCGGCGAGCCTGAGCGCAATCGAAGCCGGCCGCCCCGCCGGCTTGAGCCACCATCGCGCGGCGCGCGAATCGAGCAGCCGTATCAAGCGCGCCGGCGCTTGCACGAACTCGAAGGCGTGCGCCGCGGGAGGCGTATCGACAACCTCGAGATCGAAATGTCCCGCCTCGTGAAGATCGTACAGCGCTTCCAGCGCCGCGTAGGCGTCGGAGCCGGCGAATTGCGTGCTGAGGCTCCGATAAAATGAGTTTTCGAGTATCCGCCTGCGGACGGCCGGGTCGGCTACGTGCCCGGCCACCATCGCATCCCATTCTCCTTTCACGTCGAGCACCATCGCGCTCAGCTTGAGCGCGGGGTCGAGACCGGCGGCGCGCAGACGCCGCCCGTCGATTCGCGTCGGTTTGCTGTCCAGGCGCCGCAAACCCAGCGCGTCGCGCAGCCGGCGTGTCGGATCGATCGTGACCACCGCAGTGCGCAGATCGGCCGCCGCGGCGGCTACGCTGAGGGCCGCGGCGATAGTGGTTTTGCCGACTCCCCCGGAACCCAGGACGACGAGCACGGAGCGCGGCTTGAGCAGTTCCTTCACGGTTGCCTCGGTCCGCATCAAGCCGCGGACGTCAGACGCCAAAATAGCAGACCGCGCGCGCCCAGCGCGCCAGCGCCACATGATTGGGCAGTGAAGCAACGAGGCTGTGCACGAAGCTGTGGACGACACGCGGGGCGCAATTGGACCCTTGCGCGGCGCGGCGGATACTATCGTGAGGGCTGTGCCGATATGGGGGCGCCGCGCTGGGGAGGTCGAGGATGATATTGCTCACGGCTGTGATCGTGGGATTGGCGGTGGGCGCGACCGTTGCCTGGCTTGCTGCGGCGCGCCGATGGGAAGGGAAAGTACGCGAGGCCGCGGTGCGGATGGAGGAACGCGAGCGCAGCTTCTCCGAGCAGCGGGTGTTGCTGGAAAGTTCCGAACGCAAGCTTGCCGACACTTTCAAATCGCTCGCGGCCGACGCGCTGGAGGCCGCCAACCATAGTTTCCTGACGCTCGCCGACCAGAAGCTGGGATCGGTTATCGGTCCGGTCCACGAGTCGCTGGGCAAGCTCGATCACGAAATCCGCGAAATCGAAGGAGCGCGCCGTCAGGCCTATGGAGCGCTCGGCGAGCAGATAAGCTCGCTCATCACCGCGCAGAAAGAATTGCGCTCGGAGGCTTCGAACCTGTCGCGCGCGCTGCGTGCGCCGTCGGTGCGCGGCCGTTGGGGCGAGATTCAGCTAAAGCGCGTGGTCGAGATGGCCGGGATGCTCGAGCGGTGCGATTTTTTCCAACAGGAGAGCGCGTCGAACGATGACGGCAAGCTCCGTCCCGACTTGCGCGTGCAGTTGCCCGGCGGCAAGAACATCATCGTCGACGCTAAGGTGCCGCTGCAGGCCTATCTCGAGGCGCTCGAAGCGCCGACCGAGGAGGCGCGCCAGGAAAAACTCAAACAACACGCGCAGCAAGTGCGCGCGCACATGACCGCGCTCGGCTCCAGGTTCTACTGGGATCAATTTCAGCCCACGCCCGAGTTCGTGATCCTGTTTTTGCCCGGCGAGCCGTTTTTCAGCGCCGCTCTCGAGCAGGATCCTTCGCTCATCGAGCAGGGCGTCACTCAGCGGGTGATCCTCGCCACCCCGACGACGCTGATTTCTTTGCTGCGTGCGGTGTCCTACGGATGGCGCCAGGAACAGCTCGCGGAAAACGCGCAGCGCATCAGCGAGATGGCGCGCGAACTTGCGGACCGGTTTGCCACGATGGTCGAGCATCTGCGGCGCGTCGGGACATCGTTGAAGTCGTCGGTGGGCGCGTTCAACGACGCAGTGGGATCGTTCGAGGGCCGCGTGATGCCGTGGGCGCGCCGCTTTCGCGAACTCGGGGTGGTCGGCAAAAAGGAGTTGGGCGAGCTCGAGAAGATCGACCTTGTGCCGCGCGAGGCGGCCGCCGTCTGTGAGGAACGGCTTGATACGGCCGCCCCCAAGTAGCGCCGCATGGCGGGTGCGCCAGCTAGGGTTGCTCCAGGTTGGAGGGCGGCGGCGGTTTGAGCTGGCTGCGCTCGTGGCCCTCGGCGATCCAGGCCTCGACGTCGCGCCGCTCGCGGACCAAAAAGCTGCCGATCGCGCGGCGCAGACCGTCGTGCGGGATGTAATGGGCGCTGTGCGTGAGCGCCGGGTCGAATCCGCGCAGCCATTTATATTCGCCGCCGGCTCCCGGCTCGAAGCGCGCGATTCCCTTGGAGATGCAGTGCTCGATTGCCGCGTAGTAACAGACGTTGAAATGCAGGTACTTCAGGTCCTCGAAGCATCCCCAATAACGTCCATAGAGCACGCCCGACTTTTGCAAATTGAAGGTTCCGGCCACCAGTTTGCGCCCGCGATAAGCGCATACCAGGCACACATAGCGCCTGAAGCGCTCGCGCATTTCAGTGAAAAACTCGCGCGTCAGGTAACGCCGACCCCAGTAGAGTTTCTCGATCGTGGAGAGATAGAGATCGAACATCGGGCCGAAGATCGTGTCGGGAATTTCATCCCCCGCGTGCACCTTGATAGTCACGCCCTGCGCGGTCAGCGCGGCACGCTCATGACGGACGGCGTAGCGGCGCTTGCTCTTGAGCGCCCCCAGGTAGTCGTCGAAAGTGGCGAAGCCGGTGTTGCGCCAATGGTACTGGTAGCCGAGGCGCTCAAGGAAACCGAGCTCGCCAAGCGCCGCCGCTTCGTCGGCGAGGCAAAAATTCACGTGCACCGAGGAGAGCTTGTTGTCCGCGCAAAGCTGGGTCAGCGAGCGTCCCAGCGCCGCGATCAACGGCGCTCGCGCGACGCCCGGTGCGCTGAGAAAACGCCGGCCGCTATGCGGCGTGAACGGGACGCCGGCCAGCAGCTTGGGATAGTAGCGGATGCCGCTGCGCTCGGCCGCGTCAGCCCATCCCTGATCGAATACGAACTCGCCCATGCTGTGCCCCTTAAGATAGAGCGGGCAGGCCGCGATGAGCGATTTGCCTCGATGGATTGTCAGGTGGCATGGACCCCATCCGCTGGCCCGCGCCGCGCTTTTGGAGTTCTCCATCGCGAACAGCCAGTCCCAATCGACGAATGGGCTGTCGTCGTCGGCCAGCAGCGCGTTCCAGTCCTCGCGCGCGATACGGTCGATGCCCTCGACCACGGAGACTTCGATCGTCGCCGTGTCCGTAGCCGCGTCGCGTGCCATCGTGTTTTTGTGATCGTGTCGTGCCATCGAGCTATGAGCGAGCTTAGCCGTGCCTGACTCTGCCGCAAAGAGTCTCACGCCGGGGTGCTCCCATGACCCTGCGCCGATTTGCTATTCTATTGGGGCAAGCAGGGTGCGACTTAGGATACCGGCGAAAGCTGGCAAGCGAAGCGGGCTAGGCAAACGATGAGCGACGAGCTTTGGCGGCGGGAAGTGCGGGCGCAAGAGCAGTCCCGCAAGCAAGACCGCAAGCAGGACGACGGCGGCGCCGGCGGCGGGCGTCCCTCCGACGGCGATACCGTTGTCGAGCGGCGCACGCGGCCCGAGACCCGCACCAAAAAGCCGCCGATGTACAAGGTCATCCTGCTCAACGATGACTACACTCCGATGGAGTTCGTGGTCGAAATATTGAAAGTCGTTTTCCACAAGCAGCATGCCGAAGCGACCCGGATCATGCTGCACGTGCATCAGAACGGGATGGGCGTGGCGGGCGTCTTCCCCTACGAGATCGCCGAGACCAAGATGCGCACCGTGGACGAACTGGCTCGCCAGAGCGAATTCCCGCTCAAATGCGTGATGGAGAAGGCCTAACGGGCACGATAGATTTTAATGCTTATTTTTAAGTATATGCCAAATACAAAGGACTCCGGTCCGAAAGAAAACGAAGGAGAGTTGGCGAATGGCGTCGCCAGGCGTGATGCTTAGCCGCGAGTTGCAGGTCACCCTGCAATTGGCGATGACCGAGGCGCAAAACCGGCGTCACGAATATGTCTGTCTTGAGCATGTGCTGTACGCGATGCTCCATGATTTCACTACCAGCAACGTGCTCAAGCAGTGCGGCGCCAATCTGGATTCGCTGCGCCGTAAACTGCAAGGTTACCTCGACCAGGGCGTCGAACGGCTCGGCCGTGGCGCCGAGGCGACGCCGCGTTACGCCACCGGCGTGCAGCGCACGTTGCAACGCGCGGCGTTGCACGCGCAATCAGCCGGGCGTCCGGAGATAAACGGTCCGGCCGTGCTGATCGCGATGTTTCAGGAGGGCGAGTCGTACGCGCTTTATTTTCTGCAGGAAGAAGGCGTCACCCGTTTTGACGTGGTCAACTTCGTCTCGCACGGAGTATCCAAGGTCGGCGCCGACGACGATCGTTCTGTCCGCGGTGTTCACGAAGGCCAGGGGGTAGGCGAGGACGAGCACGATCGCGAAGAAGGCGAGGGCGACGAGGACGAGGACGGCGCGCCGAAACTTTCTCCCGCGCGCGCGCTCAAGCGCTACGCGATCAACCTGGCGGAGCGCGCGGCCCAGAAAAAGATCGATCCGCTGATCGGGCGCAAGAATGAAATCGAGCGCGCGATCCATATTCTCCTGCGCCGGCGCAAGAACAACCCCGTGTTCGTGGGCGAGGCGGGAGTGGGCAAAACCGCGCTCGCCGAAGGGCTGGCGCTCGCAATTCATGACGGTCGCGTGCCCGAGGCGCTCAAGGAGGTCGAGATCTTCGCGCTCGATATGGGCGCGCTGCTCGCGGGCACCCGCTTTCGTGGTGACTTCGAGCAGCGATTGAAGGCCGTGATCAAGGCCGCGACCGGCAACCCGAAGATCGTGCTGTTCATCGACGAGATACACACCATCGTGGGCGCCGGTTCGGCGTCGGGCTCGACGATGGACGCGTCCAACCTGCTGAAGCCCGCGCTCGCCTCCGGTGATCTGCGATGCATCGGATCGACGACGTATCAGGAGTACAAGCGCTCCTTCGATCGCGACAAGGCACTGGGACGGCGCTTCCAGCGGATCGACGTGCCCGAGCCGACTCCGGAAGAGGCGGTGCAGATTCTGAGCGGGCTCAAGAGCTACTACGAAAAGCATCACAACGTGCGCTACACCGCGCCGGCCATTCGCGCGGCGGTGGATCTTTCCTCGCGCTACATCAACGACCGTTATCTGCCCGATAAGGCGATCGACGTGATGGACGAGGCGGGCGTTGCGGCACGATTGCGCGCGAGCGGCCCCGAGGCGGTAACGGTGGGCGCGCGCGACGCCGAGCGCACCGTGGCGCGGATGGCGCGGATTCCCGAGCGCACCGTTTCCTCCAGCGATCGGGCGCGCCTGCAGAATCTCGAGGACGAGCTGAAGCAGGCGGTCTTCGGACAGGACCCGGCGATCGCGGCAGTGGCGCGCGCGATCAAGCTCGCGCGCTCGGGTCTCTCACATCCGGATCGGCCGGTCGGAGCCTTTCTGTTCGCCGGTCCAACCGGCGTGGGCAAAACCGAGGTCGCCCGCCAGCTCGCAAAAGTGATGGGCGTCGAGTTTTTGCGCTTCGACATGAGTGAGTACATGGAGCGCCACACCGTCTCGCGGCTCATCGGCGCACCCCCGGGCTACGTCGGCTTCGATCAGGGCGGCCTGCTGACCGACGCGGTCAACAAGAACCCACACTGCGTGCTGCTGCTCGACGAGATCGAGAAAGCCCATCCTGACCTGTTCAGCATCCTGCTCCAGGTGATGGACCATGCGACGCTGACCGACAACAACGGGCGCAAGGCGGATTTCCGCAACGTGATTATCGTGATGACCACCAACGCTGGCGCGCAGGAGCTGGCGCGCACGATGATCGGATTCGGCACCGATGTCGCGACCGGCAACCCACGCAACGCGATCGACCGGATGTTCAGTCCCGAGTTTCGCAACCGGCTCTCGGCCATAATCGAGTTCGCGGGCCTCGGCCCCGAGATCATCGCCCGCGTGGTGGACAAGTTCGTGGGCGAGCTGGCCGAGCGGCTGGCTGCGCAGAGGGTGAAGCTGGAAGTATCCGAGGCGGCGAAAAAGTGGCTCGCGCAAAAGGGCTACGATCCGCGCTTCGGCGCGAGGCCGCTGGGGCGGCTTATCGAATCCGAGGTCGCGCGCGCGCTCGCCGACCAGGTGCTGTTCGGCGCGCTCAGCAAGGGCGGGGTGGCGAAGGTCGATCTCGCAGATGACAAGCTGGTGTATAGCTTCGCGGCGAATGCGCCCAGGGCCGCAGCGCCCGCTGCACCTGTCGAGCCCGTCAGCTAAACGCAAAAAAATCAGAACGAGGAAGCGCCGAGGAAAACAGTCATCCGGCGCTTCCTCGCTCGACCCCCACCTCCATCCTCCCCCAAAACGAACGGGGGGAGGAGGCCAGAAGCGTTCAATCATATCGCGCCGCGACGACCGAAATAGATTCAGCCGTAAGCTTGCTACTTAGGATGCCCGATGAGCGGCCCATCCCCCCTGCTCCAGCAACGAGCCGCCGCTATAACACGAATATCCGCCAGTGATCGTGTTGCTCGCGACGCTTCCATTGAAGATGCATGAGGTCCCGTCAGACATTATCACGCGAAAGGTTATCCGCGAATCCGCCAGCCTCACATCGGTGACCGTGCCGGAGTCATTCTGTCTAAGGCAGTTCTGGTTGCCATAAGCGCACGTGTAGGAACCCGCGATGGTCGAGTTGTTGCCCTCCCGCAGGGTTATCGAAATTTTCTGCTGCGCGTTGCATCGGCCAGGAGGCGAGCCCGGGCAGCGAGCAACGGTCGTTCCCTGCCACGTCCCAAGGACACCGTCTGAAGTCGGCGCCTTTGAAGAATCGGCAGAAACCGTTACCGCCGGCGAGGTGCTCGGAGAAACGTTTTCCTGCGACCCGCCAGCGCCGCATCCCACTATCAGCACCGCGATTAGAATGCCGAAGAGCGCCATATAAACCGGGATTTTCATTTTACTCTCGGGTGCAGCGGGCTCGCGCTCCAAATTATTACGACGGTCAGACCGGTAAGCTAAGCGCGCGAAGTGCATGCTACGCGCCCTTTGCGAGCACCGTGTCGCGCAACCAGTGCGCGTCGTCGCGTTCAGGATAATCGATCGTGTAATGCAATCCGCGCGACTCCTTCCGCGCCGCCGCCGAACGTACCACCAGCTCGGCCACTTCGACCAGATTGCGCAGCTCGATCAGGTCGGAGTCGATAAGGTGGTCCCAGTAGTAGCCGTAAACCTCCTGCTTGATTAGCTGCAGGCGGCGCGTCGCGCGCGCCAGACGGGCGTCGCTGCGCACAATTCCGACGTAGTTCCACATCAGGCGGCGAATCTCATCCCAGCTCTGAGTTATCAGCACGCGTTCCTCGCTGCGCATCGCGCGCCCGGGATCCCATCGCGGAAAGTCTGGCGCTCGCCGTTCTCCTGAAGCGGCGGCATCCTCGCGCGCCGCGGCCGCCGCGCGCCGGCCCATCACGGCCGCTTCGAGTAACGAGTTCGACGCGAGACGATTTGCGCCGTGCAGCCCGGTCATCGCGGTCTCGCCGGCCGCGTACAATTGCGCAATCGGCGTGCGCGCCTCCAAATCGGTGACCAGCCCTCCGCACATGTAATGCGCCGCCGGAACTACCGGAATGGGCGCGCGGGTCAGGTCAAAACCAAAGCTCAAGCATCGGTTGAAGATATTCGGAAAACGGCTGCGCACAAAATCGGCCGGCCGATGGCTGATGTCGAGCAGCACGTTGTCCAGTCCGTGACGCTTCATCTCGGAATCGATCGCGCGGGCGACGACGTCGCGCGGCGCGAGTTCGCCGTCGGGATGGTAGCTCTTCATGAAAGGCGTGCCGTCGGGCAGGCGCAGAATCGCACCCTCGCCGCGCAGCGCTTCCGAGATGAGAAAGGACTTGGCCGCGGGATGGTAGAGGCAGGTCGGATGGAACTGGATGAATTCCATGTTGGCGACCGGGGCGCCCGCCCGATAGCCCATCGCGACGCCGTCGCCCGAGGCGATGTCTGGATTGGTCGTGTAGAGATAGACCTTACCGGCGCCGCCGGTGGCGAGCAGCGTCGCCCGCGCGATGAATTTGTCGACCGCGCCGTTTGCGCGGTCAAGCACGTACGCGCCCCAGCATCGCGGGCCGCTGCCGGCGTCGCGCCCCGCGCCGGGTTCGATGAGAAGATTCACCGCGATTTTGTTTTCGAGCACGCGGATGTTGCGATGGGTGGCGGCGACCTCGCCCAGCGCACGCATGATCTCGCGCCCGGTCAGGTCCTGCGCATGGAGCACGCGGCGATGGCTGTGGCCGCCCTCCCGCCCGAGGTCGTACTCGTCCTCGCCGCCTTCTTCGACGCGGGTAAAGCGCGTACCGAGCGCGATCAGCTCGCGTACCGCCTCGGGGCCGTCGCGCACGATCGTCTCGACCGCGTGGCGGTTGCACAGCCCGGCGCCGGCGCGCAGTGTGTCGTCGACATGCGACTCGAAGGAGTCGTCGACGCTCCACACGCTGGCGATCCCGCCCTGCGCGTAGGCGGTGTTGGCCTCGTTGCTCGCGGCCTTGGTCAGCACCGTGACGGTGCCGGTCTCTGCCGCTTTGATTGCGAACACCAGTCCGGCGATACCACCTCCGATGACCAGGTAATCGCTCTCGAAGTCGCCGTCGCTGGCCGCATTCATCTTGTCGATACCCGGCAAACGTTATCGCCAGCGAGTGCGATTCGCGAGGTGAGCAGCGCGACGGATTGCGGTAAGTGACTGCCGCAGTAGGGCGGGCAAGGCGAACCAATCATGTCTGACCGTATGCGCGGCTAACGCGAGCCGTCAAGTTAACGTGTGAACGTAAGTCGGAGGGTGAAGCTGCCTTGATCGCGTTTCGAATTGGGCCTTGATTGCCCCCCTTACTGGATTGACCTATCCTTGTAAGAGAAGCTGCCGTAGCGGAGGCCTCGATGGCGCAATCGAGGAAAGCAGGGAAGGGGCCTCAAGGCCGCATCATGGAGCTGACCGCACCCAATCTGCTGACCCTGATGCGCATCGCGCTGGTGCCGGTGCTGGTTTGGCTGCTGATGTTTCCGGGACCAGGGCCGTCGGCGATGGCGGCGGGCGTCTTCTTCGTTGCCACACTGAGCGACTTCTTCGACGGTTACATCGCGCGCAGTTATGGGTCGGGCACCACGCTCGGCAAGTTCCTCGATCCGCTGGCGGACAAGCTGGTGGTTACCTCAGCGCTGATCATGCTGGCTGCGATGCCGCGGTTCCCGCGCGTGCCGGCCTGGATGGTGGTGGTGCTGGTGATGCGCGAGATCGCGGTCACCGGGTTGCGGGCGATGGCGGCGGTCGAGGGCCAGGTGATGGCCGCCGAGGAACTGGGCAAGTACAAGATGGTGCTGCAGGCGATTGCGATTCAGGGCTTGTTGATCAACTACGTTTATTTCCACGTGGATTTTTTCGCGGCCGGAATGTTCGTGCTGTGGATCGCGATGGCGATGGCTATCTGGTCCGGCGCGGACTACTACCTGAAGGCGCGGGCGGTGCTGAGCAGGCCGATGAAGCCGGCGGCACGGCGGGCGGCGGTTTGACAAGCCGCTCGCGGGCGGATAAATCGATCTATCCGGCCGCGCGACGAAAAGGCTGGGGGCGGGTGTAGCTCAGTTGGTAGAGCGTGTGCTTGCCAAGCACAAGGTCGTCGGTTCGAAACCGATCACCCGCTCCAGTTAAAACCCAATAAATACGATCTCTACGCTGCTGCGCTCTACATCGCCGCAGCCGCTACGACTCTCGATGAAGAGGCCGTGTAGAGAAGTCATAAAGAAATTCTCTCTCTTACGAAATAAGAGATAACCCTCATTCGAGGATAAGCAGAGCCTAAATCACCCCTCCTTGGCTGTCTCACACCGGATGCTCGCGGATACACGGGACTACGAAATAAACGAGTCTCGGCGTCAAGAGCGGCAGACCATCCCGGCCGCGGCGCCGGCACCGGGATGGTGAGCACCGTCACCGTGACCATCCCTGTCGCGATCGAACTCGTGGGACCCCTGTCCAGCCGCGAGGCCCCACCCCCGGAAAACGCCGTCACGATGGCGACGTGGGTACTGTCCTCTGCGGAACTTTTACAGATTCAGGAAGGCGGCTCATCTCGAAGGTGTGCAAGCGGGCGGGTGATTGCGAGGCGCAAATGCTGCACTAGACTGGCAGCAACGCAAAAGGTAGGACGGCGCCAGGGATGAGTTTCCCGCCTCGGTGCTATTACTGTCGTCGCGTTATATGGTGGCCCTTCCGTTTGGTGGTCTTCCGGGGTACCACGCGGCTGCATGTCGCACATCGCTCCTGCGAGATCGCGCACGCTCATAGGAAACCCAAGCCGTCAACTTAGAATCTTGCGGTGCGGACTATCGTTCCGCTGGTCATCTGCTTCAAAATCCATCGCCGCCAATTGTCCCACTGCGCCTGCCGCGTGGGCGGGAACCTGTTGCCTGTCAGACTGTTGGGCAGCCCTGGGGATTTGATCTCTCGCTGCAGAAGGGCTTAATGATGGCGTTTCTTTTAGGCTACTTCAGACAGGTAGCACCGCTGCGGTATCACGAGGAATAGCCGAAGAGGAGATGAGCACTGTGGCTATCTCCCCACCAGGCGCGGGTCGTCGCTGGCGATGCACACGGTGTAGAAAGGGATGATGTTAGGATACTCGGCGGCAGTTTCGATTAGGTCGCGTTCAGCCGATTCGCACTCGGCGACGCTGTAGTAGCCGGCAACCATTTGCCAGGCCGACAGCGGCGCGCTCAGGTCTACCGTGAAAGAGTCGGTTTGTGGGTTGCGAAGCGTGGGCGCCATTATCAGGTACCAGCCGACCAGGGCGAGCGCAGCAGCGTGGCGGGATTTCAGCACCTATTTTTCCTTGAGACGCGGATCGTCGGTCGAGATGCACTCCGCGAACATGAAATCCCGATAAGCCGGCTCGAGCATGTTCAACGCCACTTTCTGTCGCGAGTCCTCAAAGAAAGAGCTTCGGGAATCCTCGCAGTCGTCGGCGGTATCGAAACCTCGGACGATGTGCCACTTGCGCAACGGTGCCTTGTAGGCGACGTCCGGGGGCAGCGTCGATGGTGGGGTCATTAAATACCAGCCGACCAGGGCGAGTGGGGCAGCATGCTGGAGCTTCATGGGCTGCGATTCTATGCGGAGCGGCGCCCACGATCGATCACTTTCAGGTCGGCACACAGCGCGGTCGTGTGGATGTCGCAAACGTCGACCTGGCGATCGGGTCGTCCCTGCCGGTCGACATAGCGCAGCTTTGTAGTGGCGAGTCGCCAGCACCCGGGCGCTGAGTATCCGGCGCTGTACGCGCGAGCGCCCGCGGTTCGGTGTTCGGCCGATGGCTCACGTGATCCGTAGAGGGCGGCCAGCCAGCCCGCGTCTCGCCCAGGGGCTCAACGATGATGGTGCAGAACGCGACTGCAGGCATCGGTCATGGTGGAACCGATCCTGATGGCGAGCGGAGCGATGTCGTTCCCCATTGTCGCGTAAACTCCATAGGCAAAGACTGCGATTGACGCAAAGATGAGCGAGTACTCGGTCACCGACTGGCCGCGCATGGTGCGAATCACGGATTCACGAGCGCGAATGTGGAACTTCGTCGCCGTTTCCATTTTTCACAATTTCCTAGCCTCATCTTTGGCACTTCTAGACATGACTGTCGACCCCGGACGGCCAAGGGCGGTCCAGCTCCGACGGGCCGGGCCGCCCCGTGGTGTTGAGTCTCGGCTGCGCCTCAAGCCGGGGCGGTGCGGTCAACGCCTACAAGCTGATGATCATCGACGAGATCGGTTATCTGCCGATGAGCCGCGAGCAAGCCAATCTGTTCTTCCAAGTCGTGGTGCAGCGTTACGAACGCGGCTCGATGATCCTTACCTCGAATCTCACCTTCGGCAGTTGGGATACCGCCTTCGCCGGCGACAGCGTGCTCACCGTGGCGATGCTAGACCGTATCCTTCACCACTCGATCATCGTCAGCATCAATGGTGACAGCTTCAGACTAAAGGACAAGCGCAAGGCCGGAATATTCGCGCCGACCAAGAACACCAAGCACCAAACCTAACGCTCAAGCCGTCGACTCGTCCCTCTGACCTCGCGCTGATCGAATTCGCATTTTCACTGCGCTGGCGATTGCGGTCTAGACTTCTCCAATGGTGGCTCGAAAAACAGCCTGAACAGAGCTCCTTTGCCCATCGCGCCTTCTATCTCCTGCATCACGAGATAGGTGAAGACGACCAGGCTGATGAGCAGCACCAGTCCCATGAAACGGTCCACGTTGGCGTTAGCAATCAGACGCGAGACCGCCCCTCCAAGACTTCCGGCCTTCCGATAGGCCTCGAAGATTCGCTCGCCAATTCCCAACACGATCACGACCAGACGCATAGACAAAAGTCTTGCATGCGACCACTACGGTGCGGCGATGAGTTCCGTTGCACGGTAACCGGATTCGCCCAGTCGAGCAGCGCGATCACTTTACCGATGATCAGCGCGGCAATGGCGGCTTTGGTGAAGGCGGCAGAATTCGATCTCGTATTGCGAGACGAAGAGCTTGAACATCATGAAGATAAGCAGGAATGCGATGAAGAAGAAGAGGACTACTGGCGCCATCTCGCGCACAAGGCGAGCAGTCCGCCCTCGAGGGACGCGGAGACACTTGAAAGCCGCCCCCGAAAAGTACGATTCTTCACCAGAACTATGGCTCCTTAGGCGTCGCTGATATCCGGGCGATCTCCTCCGCAAGTATCGGCACGCCCAGATTGCACGACTGGACGCCTTGCACGACGCACAACTTCAGCACCTCCATAATTTCTTCCATCGTCGCGCCGAGCTTGAGCGCCGCCTTGATGTGACGTCGCGACGCCCGGCGCGTACATGTGCGTAAATGATGCATCAAGGCGATACTCAAAAGCTCGACAAGTTTGGGTGTCATCACCCCACTTCCGTACATACCGATCGCGTCTGCCAAAAATTCATCGGTCCATACCGGATCAAGTTCAAAGAACGGATCCCATGCCTTGTTCCACTGTCCGATCGCGCGCATCTCATCGCAGGCGGGCGTAGACTGCCGGACGTTTTTCGAGTCGGCGTTACCCCGGCAGCTTTCGCTTCCTCGAGAAGTATGGGCGCGCCCAGACTGCACGAATGGATCGCACATAACGGAGCCCGCCTTAAGAACGAACAAAATTTCGTCGCGGGTCGCGCCAGCCTCAAGTGCGGCGCGGATGTGCCGGCGAGTGCCGTCAGGATTGAGATTGGTGCACGCAGCATTCATCGCGAGGCTGATCAACTCGACTGTCTTGCGAGGCAAAACACCGCTGAGTTCCAGGGATTGGTGGTCATCTTCGCGCAGGCTCGGCCCATGCCGGATCCCAATCGCGTGGATTTGGTCCAGCGCCGCGTCCCACGGCCCTGTTTCTTTAGATCGATCTTGAGTGGTCATTCCAAGTCTCCGTTAAAAATGGTTACTGCCGAAAAATCATTGCGAGAAACGCCACGATTCCGAGAATGGAGATCAGTGCTGCAAGCAACAATGCTAGTGAGCGAGGAGCGTCGGGCCACTCCTCTTTCAGCACCCGCATGCTTCGTCGATGTTGCAGCGTTGCCAGAGCAAGTGAAACCAGACCTAAACCAACCAGCGAAACCGCAAACTCGCGAGGCCCCAACAGACGAGTTCTCTCTGAACGGCCCGGCAACTCCAGCTGAAAGAACTTGTAAATGGTGAACCCGAACGTGATCAGCGACGTGGCCGTCCGGACCCACGACATCATCGACTGTTCATAGGCGATATGCGTTCGCTCGAGGTCGAGTCTCCTCGCGAGGTCGACTTCCGGTGTCATCTGCGCAGTTTGTTCCCGCATGCTGATTACTAGTCGATTGCTACCATGATCATTCCATCGATGATTTCGCCGGGTATGAGGCGACGCCAAATCCACCGGTGGTTACCGGAACCCGTCGTAACGTCATACCGCCAGCCGTGTGCGCGACACGTCACGATCTTGCCGTTCAGCTTTCCTGCGCCCAGGGACGCTCCAGGTGAGCACATGAATCGGCGATGGCGTAAATATTTCCGTCCACGTTGAAAAGGGCGCACTTCCTTGTCCCAATCCTGACGACCTTGCTCTTTCCAGGTGGAATCTTGATCCAGCCGTGCCGCGAATCGACGAAATCCGCCATCACTCATTCCTCACTGGAGCTTGTCTTCTCGATTTATCGAACGTCGCAATATTCCCTGCGGCTACTTTGCGCGGCAACACTGCCCGGCCAAAGGATGTCCATCGGATCCAGTGACCGGAGGATGCAGTCTTCCGTCGGTTCCTACACGATGAAGCCCAGTTGACCGCCTTCACGATTGGGCGGCAGCCCGAGGTTGACCAGCGTCTCTTCACGGCTGTCGTACCAGGTGCCGATTTTCAGGATCTGGCGCGCTTCGTCGCCGGTTGCGACCTCGCGGCCAAGCACCTTGCCATTTGGACGACCTGTTCGACCTGTTGCACCGAGGTCATGCGTTCACCCTTTTTGCGCCACATATTGTCCTCGATGCCGACCCGGATGTGGATGCCGAGCGCAGACATGCCATGGCGGCGAACGGCGGCCACCGTCCGCCACAGTGACTCGATAGGTCGCGACTGAGCCATGCGGGGAGCGACGGACCACTCCATGAAGTCGAAAGGGATTGCGACCGCATCCGCCGCCCCCGCCGATAGCCATCAAGATGTCGTTCAGCGGGTCCCATGTAAATTCCAGTGCGAATGAGATGCTCGATCTGCTCGAGGTGGTGGATATGCGGCCGATCGCAAAGTAGGGCTGGATCCCGTGCTGGCGCAGGCGCTTCAGGTGCTCGATGTAGAATTCCGGAGTGGCGTCGGCGACCATGTTCTGGTACGCCGCCTGCATCGCGGGATCCGCGAGATGCGTTCCCTTGACATCGTCCGGCGTGGTCAGGACAGGATGTCCATCTGCGTGGAGCCGATGACAATAGTGATCTGATCAGGCTTGGGATCGATCTCGGTCAGCATGTGCCGCGTATCGTAACCCATGCCAATGCGCTTTCGGTGGCACCGGCGGGGGCGCGAATGAGATCGAGCCACCGACCTGGAGGACCATCTTCGGCACGGCCTTGCGCAGGCGCCCGATCTGAGTCGCTGTATTCTTTGAAGTTTTTCGAGACGTGGCCGGTCTTGGGATCGCGCACATGGACGTGCAGGAGCGTTGCGCCGGCGTTGTAGCAATCGACCGCCTTTTGAACCTGTTCTTCCCAGGTTACCGGGATGTCCTCGGGGTAGTCGCTCGGCAGCCATAGCGGCCCGAACGGCGCCGCCGTGATGATCAGCGGCTCCTGATTTTCGGGAAGCAAAGAATCGCTCGTGAAATACATAAGATACTCCTTCTCAAAGATTTCTCAGGACGCTACGGCAAGCCAAACTGACGAGTCTATTGTACTTTGGTACAATCCCGATAAGGAGGCCGATCCAAGGGCGATCAGGCAACTCGCGAGGCTTGCCCTCCAGTCAGCGTTCTTCGATTGCACTGCAAACAGAGCGGCGAGGGGAGGGAGATCCCCCTCGCGTTCCCCCTGATCAGGCAGCGGCGAGGTGGATCAATTTTACTTCGGCGACTTACCGCGAAAGGTGGGTCAGTAGTCGACCGGCGTTGACAGTGGCCGTATGAGCGCCTTCGGAACCCACCCCGCGAGTCATAAGCCACTCATCCGCTGAACCAACATCATTACGGCCCATCAGAGTTCAGACGATTTTTTGACCGCCCCCACACCTTAACCTGCGCGCTGCCCACAGGGCTTTGGGGGTATCCTGTGGATACCTATGAGCGGCTTGGCAATAAAATCGTTGAACGGCGCCACGGCTGCATCTAGTATCTAGTCGCGTTCCGCGAAACAGGTAGCAGCGGCCAGCCAGCGCTAGAGTGGACAAAGGCACCCCCCTGTCAGTGTTCACCAAGTGCTGAGATAAGCGTTGCCGGAACGCATCGAAGACCCGGTCGAAAGCGGCCGGGTCTTCCTCTTTTCTGTGGGACCATCGCCGTTTCGCACAATCAATCTGTTTCGTAGGGAACAGACTTGTACGTTTGCTGCCTCGCGTTTGTTTACCTTGACAAGTCAAAACGTTAGAGAGTAACTGAGCGCATGTTCGAGACACTGGCCGTGAGTTTGGGGGGAACGACCAGAGACTCGGGAAGGCTGGTGCCGTCTGAGGGCCCAGCCTTCTTTTTCGTAGCCCAACGGTGGCCGCGATCTCCCGCTGTGAAGGCGCGGAAACGGAAGCCGAAGAAGGGAACGGGTCTGCCTACTGCGTAGCGGGAGCAACCGGCTTAGTCGGAAAGATTAAAGGGCACAAGATATCCAGCGCGCGGGTCAGCTCGATCACGCCGTCGTAGAGATCGGCTCCTTCGCCCTGCACATCGTTCGAAACCGATCACCCGCTCCAGTCGAGGCTCCGCAATTCCCGCGGTCGGACCGCAGGACAACCGGCGAAGATCAATAATCGGCCTCGAGCGCGCTAGTGCGACTCTCGCGGGCCAGTGGCAGTAAAATCAGCTCGGCTCGGTAGCGTCACCGAATGCCTTCGACAGTTCATAGAATTGAACCTGAAGGTCGCTGACCGAGTCGATCGCCACTGCGAGATTCGCAATCTCATCCTGCAAACCTTTCGCCGGCTCGAGTCCTTTCGCCACTTCGGCCAGCTGCGTGCGTACGGTCCGAGCCAAGTCTGTCATCTGGCGATGCAGCGACCTGACCGGCGCGAACGATTCGGCAAGCACGCCGAGTTCATCGCGAAACGTGCGCACCGATTCGAATGAACCCGAAAGCTTTCGTATGTGATCATGAAAACTCTTGAGCGGTTCGTGAAGCTCGACCGCCAATCGAGTCAGATGGGTCATCGCGTCTGAAGCCGCACTTAGTTCGGTCAAACGCCCCTGGCACTCCCGGGCCGGTTCGAAAATTTCGGTCACGGCGCGGCTAAGTCCGTCCAGCGACTCAGATGTTTCGTGAGCCACCTTGCCGTTCGCGTCCTTCTGGGTCCGCGGCTCGGTCTGTTCCGTGCCAGCCTTTTCGGCGGCTGGGTGTTCCGCGGGAGTCGAGTCGGCAGCCGAGGCCTCTTCGACGAGCGGAGCGGCTTGCGATGAATCCAACGGAGCGAAATCTTCGCTGGTTTCCGCCGAATCGAAGGCGGCGTCCGGTGCCTCTTCGGTCGGAGCATCCGCCGCGGCGGGTTCTACGGTGCGCTTCGGCGCTATATATCGCGGCGGCGCCGTAGGCAGCGACGGATCCATCAGACGCTTTCGGATCTCTTCGAGACGTGGGTGTATCGTTCTCATTTTTCGTCCCCCCTTTTGATCTCCCGCGTCGGCGTGACATTTCACGCGCAGCACGGTTTGGATCTTCGAATATCGTTTAGAGCCATGAATGCAGGCTTGTCCTAAATAAGGTCAATCAAGAACATAACCGACCGGCAATAGCGCGCAGTATCGGAAATCAACAATCCATTGCTGACATTTGATCGAAAGCGCCGCAAGACCACCCAAAATGTCATTTGCCGCCAAGTAGCATCCAGGAGTGCGGAGGATATCTGTGCGATCCGCTCGCCGGAGGCTGGCGAATCGCCTAATATTTGCCGCGCCGCTCGGAAGAAACTGGAAAAGGACTGAAGAAAATCTTATGAACAAAGCGGCAGGAGGAAAGTATGAAGGGGACGATAGCGATTTTAGTCGGGACATTCATGGTCGGCGCCGCGCTGGCGCTGCCGGCGGTTTCATTCGCCCAGGCACCAGGCGAACTTCATCGGCAGCGGGGGCATAACTTTCCGGTTATGCATGCGGCGATTCAGCAGCTCGAGCATACAAAACAAATGCTTACCAATGATGCGGCCTCCGACTTCCACAACCATAAGGCCAACGCGATAAATCAAATTAACGCGGCCATCCAGGAGCTGAGGGCCGGTATTCAAGGGGATCGCGCGCACTAAGCGCGGCTCCAGGCCGGGATTAGCCGCTCACAACCGAAACTGAACTTCTCGCGAAGCGGGCGGCGGCGGCTGGATTTCCGGCCCTCGCCGTCCGCAGATTTGGCGTCTCTCCGTCGATTTGGCCCAACAAACAATTTCGATACAATTGAACTTGCTACGGCTCTGTCCTCGTCGGGAACCAGAGAGATTGCGTCGGGAGTCCGCCTCCGAAATAGCGATCCTGGCTCAAGGCTTAATTGTTCACGTGAGGCCAAAAATGATTCGCTTGAAAGTCAATGGCGTCAAGCGTTCGTTCGACGACGACCCCACGATGCCGCTGCTCTGGTACCTGCGCGACGAACTGGCGCTGACCGGCACCAAGTTCGGCTGCGGAATGTCGCTATGCGGAGCCTGCACGGTGCATCTCAATGGAAAGGCGGTGCGATCCTGCGTGACGCCGATGCGCCAGCTCGAAAACGCCGAGGTCACCACCATCGAGGGTATCTCCGCCAAGGGACCGCATCCCGTGCAGCGTGCGTGGATGCGGCTCAACGTCCCGCAATGCGGCTACTGTCAATCCGGGCAAATCATGTCGGCGGTGGCGCTTCTCCGCGCCAACCATAATCCCAGCGACGAACAAATCGACGAGGCGATGGCGGGCAACATCTGCCGCTGTGGGACATATCAACGGATTCGCGCGGCGATAAAAGCTGCCGCGGAGGCGTCACGTGGAAACCAATGATTCTCGCGCGAGCGCGATCGAACTTCGCGTGAGCGCGATCCACAACGTCAGCCGGCGCGGCTTCCTCAAAGGCCTGCTCTCGACTGGCGCGCTGGTTCTGAGCGTGCATCTCCTGCCCAGGGGCGCCAGCGCGGCAACCGTCGCGAGCGGCAACACGCGCGCCGACCGCGCCACGCTGCATCCAAGTGCGTTCGTCGGCGTCGATTCCGACGGCACCGTTTATATCGTGGCGCATCGCTCCGAGATGGGCACCGGCATCCGCACCTCGCTGCCGCTGGTGGTCGCCGATGAGTTGGACGCCGATTGGAAACGGGTGAAGGTCGAGCAGGCGATCGGCGATTGGCGTTACGGCGGACAGGACACCGACGGTTCCCATTCGATCCGCGATTTCTTCGACGTGATGCGCCAGGCGGGCGGCACCGCGCGCTTGATGTTGATCGAAGCGGCCGCAGCAGCCTGGAAGGTCGCGCCTGGAGAGTGCGAAACCGGCCTGCATGAAGTGGTGCATCGTCCGACCGGCCGCAAGCTCGGCTATGGAGCGCTGGCCGCGGCCGCATCGAAGCTTCCCGTACCGCGCAAGGAAGCGATCCGGTTAAAGCAAAAAGCGCAGTGGCGTTATATCGGGAAAGGCCATCCGAGTTACGACCTGGCCGCGCTCTGCACGGGCAAGGCCATCTATGGGATGGACGCCCGCATGGACGGGATGGTCTACGCGGCGGTGATGCATCCGCCGGTACTGGGCGGCAAAGTAAAGTCCTATGACGACAAGGAGACGTTGAAGGTTAAGGGCGTGCGCCAGGTGGTCGCCATCGAGCCGTTCAAACCGCCGGCTGCCTTCCAGCCGCTCGGCGGCCTCGCGGTGATCGCCGACAACACCTGGGCCGCGTTCCAGGGCCGCAAGAAGCTCGCCGTGGTGTGGGACAATGGTCCCAACGCAGTTTACAACTCTGCCCAGTACAAGAAGCAGCTGCTCGAGACGGTCCGTGCACCGGGCCGGGTCGCGCGCAACGCCGGCGATGTCGACGCCGAATTCAAAAAGGGCGGCCGGGTGATCGAAGCAGAGTACTACGTACCGCATCTGGCGCACGCGCCGATGGAACCACCGGCCGCAGTGGCGGAATATCGCGACGGCAAAGTGACAACCTGGACCTGCACTCAGAACCCCCAGGCGGTCCAGGCTATCGTGGCGGAGCAATTGAAAATTCCGCTCGAGAACGTGATTTGCCACGTAACACTGCTGGGCGGAGGATTCGGCCGCAAGTCAAAACCCGATTACGTCGCGGAAGCTGCAGTGCTGTCGAAGAAAACCGGCCGTCCGGTGAAGGTGGTGTGGAGTCGCGAGGACGACATCAAATTCGGCTACTACCACACGGTGTCGGCGATGTACTTGAAGGCCGTGCTCGACGCCAATGGCAAGCCCACGGCGTGGCTGCAACGCTCGGTATTTCCGCCCATCGCGTCCACCTTCAAGGTGGGCGAGCGTTATGGCAATGCCGACGATCTCAGTCTGGGATGGACGGATATTCCGTATGACATTCCCAATCTGCGGGTCGAAAACGGGCCGGCCGACGCCCATGTGCGGATCGGATGGTTGAGGTCGGTTGGCAATATCTATCACGCCTTCGCTATCCAGTCGTTCTCCGATGAACTCGCGCACGCCGTCGGCCGTGACCCGCTCGACTATTTGCTGGAATTGATCGGGCCGCCGCGGATCGTCGATCTTAAAGGGACTGACTATCCAAACTATGGCGGGTCATATTCTGCCTATCCGATCGACACCGGCCGGCTGCGCCGCGTGCTGCAGATGGCCGCCGAGAAGGCGGGGTGGGGCAAGCGCAAGGCGGGCAATGGCACCGGGATGGGCATCGCCGTGCATCGCAGTTTCCTCACGTACGTGGCGAGCGTGGTCGAAGTCGAGGTCGACGATCGCGGCAAGCTCAAGATCCCGCACGTGCACACGGTCGTCGATGCTGGCTTGATCAGCAATCCGGAATTCGCCCGCGCACAGTTCGAGGGCGCGGCCGTGTTCGGCGCCAGCCTCGCGCGCAGCGGCGAAATCACGGCGACCAACGGCGCAATCGATCAGTCGAATTTCCACGATTATCCCGTGGCGCGAATGCCAGAGGCTCCGCAACATACGGACGTTTACCTGGTCGACAGCGACGCGCCGCCGGCGGGTATCGGAGAGCCCGGCGTCCCGCCGTTTGTACCGGCGCTATGCAACGCGGTGTTCGCGGCGACCGGAAAACGGGTTCGCGATCTTCCGCTCAGCAAGCATCAGATTACCTGAAGCACTGTTGTGCGAGGTGGCCGTAGCGACTACGCGGCTGCCGGTGAAGCCGAGCGGATGTACTGATAGCGCGTCTTGAGGCGCAGGAACGGCGTCTCAAACCAGCGGAACGAAATGGCCGAGATAGCTATAGTCAGTCCGAGACTGAGAAGCGGGCAGATTAACCACTTGAGCCATCCAGGCGCCGGGGCGAAGAGTGCCAGAGTCATAAGAATCGCCGCCCCGTGATAGACATATAGTCCGTACGAAATCCGGCCGAGATAAATAAGCCGTCGATTGAACATCCACGAGCCGGCGCCAATTGCAGCCAGCGTAAACGCGCCGCATCCGATCGCGACCGCAGGAAATCCCACTATGAAATCGAGCGGGGTCGGAGTGCTCGAATGATAGAGGCAAAATCCCGCGAATGCCCACAGGTCCGCCCCGACGAGAACGAGTTTCCGGCGCGAGATTTTTAGCTTCGGTTCCGTCGACCCGCCAAGGAACGATGATAACAGCATGCCGCATGCGATTGGGTCGAGCCGGCAAAGCGTGCCGATTTCGATCAAGTGGACCGGCAGCCCCTCGCGGATGACCAGCCACCGGCAGCAAATCGACAGGATCCAGATTGAAGCGCCCGCAATAGCTACTCCGCGCCTTGAGAGATGTCGAACGATCAAGGGCCACGTAATGTAGAACTGTTCCTCGACACAGACGCTCCACAGCGGGACCATGGTCAGGCCGGGTGTAAGCCCGATCAGAGCGAGCGCGAAATTTCCGAGGAACACGGCGAAGCAGGCGAAGAACTTCCAACCGATCTGAAGTACCGGAAAGAGCCTGGACGCGGCGAAGCACGCGGCGAGGAAGCCAAAGTACAGCGGCCAGATTCTCAGGATTCGTCGAGCGTAAAACGCACGCACGTCGAGCCGCCCGAAACGCTCTTTCTCGCGCATCAAAAGTTCCGTGATGAGATAGGCGCTGAGGGTGAAAAACAGATCCACTCCGAAACCGCCGATGTTGGATATCACGTCGCCGTAGCCCATTTCGTGAACGATGTGACACACGAACACCCCGAAAAAGGCGAAAAAACGGAGGCTGTCCAGTTCCGGGACATAGAAACGCGCCGTTTCCGGCTGCGATCGCGGGGCATCTAAATGCTCTGTAAGCGCAGTAGCCACGCTTTGCAGTGTTACAGTGGACGGGATGACGTGCAACCGCCCCTGGCTAGGTGGTTTCGAGCACGCTCAGCAGACGCAGCGATGCGGAAGGCGATGCTCAGCGGAAGCCCTGGACCGTGACGACCGCCGTCTGGCCCATCCGGAACGGATGTTGCGGATCGCGGCTCTCGAGTACGATGCGCACCGGAAAGCGCTGCGAGAGCCGCACCCAATTGAGGGTGGGCTCGACCCGCGGCAGTCCGGCCACGGTGGCGCCGTTGTCCTGGTAGAGCGCCCATCCGGCTTCCTGCACGCGGCCCGCGAAACGCTGGTTCGGATAGCTCAGCAGGTAGACCTCGACGCGCATCCCAGGGCGAATGTGATCGAGAAAGTTCTCACGAAAATTCGCGATCACGTACCACACGCGATTGTCGACCAAACTTACAACCTGCCTGCCCTCATTGGCGTACTGGCCGACGGCGATATTGAGGTTGGTGACGTAGGCGTCGAACGGCGCTCGCACATAGCAGTACTGCACGTTGAGTTTCGCGTCATACAGCGCCGCCTCGGCCGATTTGCGCCGCGCGTTGAAGTCGCCGTACTGACCGAGTTCATTTTGTGATCTACGCACCTCGTTGTGGGAGCTTTCGACCGCCGCCTCAGCCGCGGCCAGGCGGCTACGCGCGTTGAAGACGTCGTTGGCCGTGACGAAGTGGCGAGCCAGCAGCGGAACGATTCGGTTCAAATACTGCTTGTCGTAAGCGGCATCGGCCTCGAGCTGATGCTGACGCGCCTGGTTGGAATGGATCGCGTCCTGGAGCGCGTCTATCTGAAGATTGGTCAAGGTGAGGCTCGCCTCGGCACGCTCGAGCGCCGCCTGGTAAGGTCGGGGATCGACCACGAAGAGCAGCGCGCCCTTGCGATATATGCTGATTGTCATGAATCGGCAGTTCGACGATCGGACCGCTCACGTGCGGCGCCACGCCGACGACGTTGGCGCGTACGTAGGCGTCGTCGGTGCGCGGATAAACATAGTACAGACGCACAACATAAAGGGCGATCACGAGCGCGCCGATGACAATCGAAAGCCCGATGACGCGGCCCGTCCAATGCACTATCCGCCAGCTCTCCGCGACTGTGTCGTCTTCCGTCATCGGCCCACTCAAATGCGGTTGAAGAAAATCAGCCAGACCGCGCAGGAGAGCAGCACGGCGAGGCATGGATACACCACTATCAACGGACCGACGTGGGGCTCGACGCGGGTGGCCGCGAACACTGGCCGCAACGCCGCCGCGAGCGCGACGCCCGCAATCGCGCAAATGAGCCAGGCCGGAAAATTCGCGCCCGCGATGTTGACCACCGGATCACAACCGTCCGCCAGCAGCGCCGCAAGCGTTACTGCCGCGAAAGCAAGCCTCACAGGTCCGCTTCGCTCGGGATGACCATTTCCTGTATGCGACTTACTAATGAGACCGCACGCTAGTAGGGATTCGCAATAGGCAGTTCCTGCGCCGGGAAGAGTGTTATTACTTTGCATCCGTCGGGCGTGACCACCAGCTCCTCTTCGATCCGTGCGGCAGAGAATCCGTCGCTCGCCGGGCAATAGGTCTCCAGCGCGAACACCATCCCGGCCTTGATCTCAGCGGGCTGCTTGAGCGAATTAAGCCGGCTGATGAGCGGTCGCTCGTGTAGGGCAAGGCCGAGGCCATGCGCGAACTGCAGTCCGAACGCTGCGAGTTCGCTTTCGAAGCCGAATTCCTGCGCCTTTGGGAGCGCCTTGGCGACGTCGTCGCTGCTCGCGCCGGGCTTGACCAGCGCCATCGTGCGGTCCATCCATTCGCGCGCCTGCGTGTAAGCGTCGCGCTGCGCCGCGGTGGCGCGTCCGACGTTAAAGGTGCGGTAGTAGCAGGTCCGGTAACCGGTGTAGGACTGGATGATGTCGAAGAAAGCCTGGTCACCGGGCCGGATGATACGGTCGGTGAAGTTGTGCGGATGGGGGCTGCAGCGCTCGCCGCTGATCGCGTTGATCGCCTCGACGTCGTCCGAACCGAGCTGGTAGAGCATGCGGTTGGCTTCCGCTACAAGATCGGATTCGCGCACCCCTGGTTTCAGTTTCTCCCACAGCATATGGTAAACGCCGTCCACCATTGCGGCGGCGGTATTGAGCAGCATGATCTCGTCGATACTCTTGAGTTCGCGCGCCTCCAGCATCACCTGCTGACAATCGCGAATCTCGAGGCCCACGCGCTGCAACTCGAACAGCATCGCCGGCTCGACCAGGTCTAGGCCGAGCGGCATCCGCTCGAGCCCGTGCTCCTTGAGCAACGATTTAATCTCCTCGGCATGCATCCGCAGAAGTCCCGCTTCAGGTGGTATCGCGCCGCGTAATCCCGGCATCCCGGCGCGGCAATGGTCATGCGGCAGCCACGGCGAATACAACTGATGATGCTTCACCGCGGAGCCGAAGTCCCAGACGTAGGGCTCGGCGTCGCCGGCCAGCAGGGCGAAACGGATCATCTTGTCGCGCGCCCACTCTCCAATCACCGTGCTGGTCAAGTAGCGGATGTTATTGGTATCGAAGCAGAGCATTGCTCCGAGATCAGAATGCCCGAGCGCCTGCCGCGCGCGGGCCAGCCGATAGTCGTGCAGGCGGCGAAAATTGACCCGCTCCTCGAAGTCAACCGCGCGCTGGCCGGGCGCCGCCAACGCACGCTTCCAGTTGTAATGGGGATCCAGCGCGGCGTCGCGCCGCGCGTCCACAACCTCGTTTGCCTTGATGACTCTGGGTTGGGTCTTGGCAGTAGCCATGATCTGAATCCTCGCGCCGGCGCTGAATTCCTGCGTCGGCCCTTGTGCATCAGCGCCTGCTCGCCGGTCGAGCTTCGCTTGGATGCGGATTGCCTGCAAGATACGCGTAAGATTGTTCGCAAACACAAGCGGAGTCAATTCGCATCATGTCTATTTCGAGCCGTTTTACGAGCCATTTGGCAAGAGCGCTACTCTTTGGCATTGGTGTCGGCAGCCTCGCGTTATTCTGCGGATGCGCGCGGATAGCCGAGCAGCCCGAGGTGAGTCCGAATCGATGGGCTCCGCCCAGCCCCGAACGCATCTGGGCGCCGTCGCCGGCTTCCGCGAGCGATTACCGGATGCCGAGCGACCTGCGGCCGTCGCCTGGCGCTGCGCCGCCGACGGGGCCCGCGCAGACCCCTGGGCAAGGGCCGATCCATCACGAGGGTCAGCCCTACGATTTGCCCGCGCTGCTCGATCTCGCGCTGCGGGAAAATCCCGACACGCGGTTCGCATGGGAATCGGCGCGCCAATCCGCGGCGAACTTTGGCGCGGCGCGCGCACCCTACTACCCGCTGGTGAGCGTCAGTTCGGCCAATGGCTATTCGCGAACACTCTACCCGCTGCCCGGCGGTCAACTCGCCCAGTACAAACTTTGGCAGGCGCAGCCGCTCGTGCAGATGACTTACACGCTGCTGGACTTCGGCCGGCGGAGCGCGAGCGCCGAGGCCGCGCGCCAGGCACTGGCGGCCGCGAATTTCAGCTTCAATCGCAGGATGCAAGACGTCGTCTTTGCGGTGCAACGCGCGTACTACGCTCTATGCGCGGCCAAGGGGGCCGTGATCGCGGCGCGCCAGAACCTCGAGCTCGCACAATCCGATTTCCAGGCCGTGCAGCAGCGCCTCAATCTTGGCCTCGCCACCGAGCCCGCACTGCTGCTCGCCCGCGAAACCCTCGCGCAATCGCAATACGACCTCGCCAACGCCGAGCTGACGGTGCACGACGCGCAGGCCAGTATCGCCGTCGCGATTGGCGTGTCGGCTAACCCGCCGATCGAGGTGGCGAGCCTCGAGAACGAAGCGGTGCCGACCGCGCTCAATGGCCAAGTGGATGAGCTGATCGCGGCCACGATAAGGCAGCGCCCCGACCTCGCTTCCAAGGTCGCAGGGCTCCGCGCGAGCGAGGCGCGAGTCGCGCTGGCCAAGGCGGCCTGGTATCCGACCGTCGGTCTCACGGCAAATTATGGACAGCTCATTTGGCGCTACACCTTCGATGGACCGCCGAACAAGTGGGCCAATCAGCCGCAATATTCGGCGCTGGTCACGCTGCAATGGGACGTGTTCACGGGTCTCAAGCGGCTCAACGACGTGCGAGCGGCAGAGGCGGAGGACGCAGCGACGCGCGCAGGCGTCAGATCGGCAGAAGTGGGTGCGATCGCCGACATGTGGCGGGCCTACTACGAGTTCCAGTCCTCGCTCAAGAGATACTCATACGGGCAAGCACTGCTCGCGGCGGCTCAGGAAGCCTACGACGCCAACATCGAGACCTATCGGCAAGGCCTTAGCACGATCATCGAGCTGCTGACGGCACAGCGCGACCTCGCCAACGCGCGGTACACGTTGATTCAGAGCAGGGCGGACCTGCTGACATCGTATGCGGCGGTGGCCTACGCGGCCGGCGCAGTGCGAATGCCCTAGCGTGCGACCCTGAGCAGGGGCTCGCCGCGCTTCTGCAGCTCGTGCGGAACGATTGGGAGCAACCGCGAGCAGTGGTGCTGCCCGCGGATCACTTCACGTCTACTTCCATGCGCATCCAGGGATGGATGCAGCATTCGAACAGATGCTTGCCCTTCGAAAGGCCCGTGATATCGAGCTGGCTACCCTGAAGGATTCGCGTCCTGGCCACCGCGATGTTTTTGAAGCCACCCGAGCACTCCGGAATAACGCTTGTCGCACTGCCAGGGTTCAGTTGCGGTATGAATCCGTTACCGAACTCTTTCACTTCCGTAAAGGTGTGCGGCTCACCGCCTTGGTCGACCACGGAAAGGATGGTCCCTTGCTTGATCGTCAACTTGTCGGGTTCGAAGTCCCAGCCCGGATCGGGGGTTCCAGCCTCTGCCAAGGTAAATAGTTCGGATAGCGTGGTAAATGCTCCAAGCGTGACGTTCCGGCAAAAGTCAGCGCCCACTGCCGCGTTGAACGTGACCGGATCGCATTCGTCCAATGCAACGACTTGGACGAGGTTTGGCGAGTTTCTCTGCGCGATCGCGCGCGGCGCGCCAGCTAAAATCACGCATCCAGCCAACAGAGTCAGTGTCGCTACCTTTTTCATTACTGCCTCATCCTTTTGAAGTGAATCATTCTTAATTTAAACACCGCGGCCGAATCGATTCCCAAGTGCTTCTCTCTTCGATCACTTTCGCTTTTCCTCGCGGCCTCTGTGCTGCCGCCCATGTTCAGGCAGCCTGAGTTGCTAGCCAATCGATTTTGGCTGAACGTCTCCTGAACTCTCTCTGAACTCGTTGAAGCAACGTGGCTATACGCTCGCCCGCGACGGAACCAACGCGGATCACGGGAGCGTCAGGGTCTCGGTTCCTTTGATTTGAAACCATTCAAAGAAGCCGGATGCGCCTGTTGCTGGAGGTGGCCCCAGAACGAAGCCGACCACAGTGTACGTGGTGGTTCCAGTCGCGCCTGCAAAGACGCCGGTGCCGGCAAACAGCTCGTCGGTTTCGGTAGCGGAGAAAGCTCCAGTTGAGGCGCTGAAGCAGCCGCTTTCCGACTTACCGCTCCAGAACGTAGAGCCGTTCTGCTGGTCAATCGCATACACAATACCCACTAGCGTTGTATCCAGCCCATTCTCGGTTTCACCGAAGAGCCCAGTGAAGGTGCAGGGGGTGGTGCCTGTGTTGTACTGATTCACGCCCTGACCGTGAAAATCACCACTCAAAGAGTGCTTGTGTTTGCACTCGATGTTCCCTGCAAAGGTGTTGAGGGCCGCAATCGAAGTCGTGCTGCCGTCGAAACTAAACGACCCACCAATGCCTACAGCAGTGCCTCTGTTAGTGGCCGTACACCTGAAGGTCTTCGCCTGAGCCGCCGTCGCCAGCAACAGGCCCACAGAAAGTGTCAAGACCGCAATACCCGCCGACTTGGAAGACATCCGCGTTACCTCCTCGTTCGAGTTGGCAAACAGCCAAGAACCGGCGGCGGATCGTACGGCAAGGGAGGGGGCTACGCCCACCGCCCACTTAACTCCGGCATCCCACATCTTTCGGATAGAACCGTACAAAAAAAATGAGCTGTGCGTCTGTGCGCTATCGCACATACGACCAAAAAAACAGTTTACTTGATTAGGCTTGCGTGAGGGTCGTCGGCGAGCGGTGGCCTACGCGGCCGGCGCAGTGCGGATGCCCTAGCAAGTAACATGGACGAACGCGACTTTGACTACGGAAATAGGTTGTTATGAACGGCAGGACTACCAGAGCAAAAAGATAGAAGACAAGACCGTATGGAGGTGCGCAGCGCGCGGCCTTGATTGCCTAAGAGTCGACTCACTTACCTCTCGCAGTTCCCGCGGACGAAACTAGGATGCTCGAAGAAAAAAGGAGCAACGATGGGTAATCGACGCAGTGCGTGCTCGCGAAACGAGCGGGACGGTCCTCAGAGCCGCTCCGCAAGTTATAGTTGGCGCGTGGTTCGCTGAGGTTTAGGGAAGCAGGCTCTTGTCGACTTCGATTTTCGTTGCCGAGAGCGTGAACCCGCTGAACGGCGTCCCCCCTGCCGCGTAGGGATTAGGTCCTGGAACGCCCGACTTGCCGTTCTCTTTGCCGCTGAAGCTCTTACCGTTGTGTGAAACGGTTACAACGTAGTTAAAGTACCCCGAGGTGCCATCCCATATGCCCGTGGTACCGTTGTAGTCGAAGAAGGGATGAGTGAGTGCGTAAGTGTGATCGTGCAACTTGATCCAATGCCCATAGCAGACGTAGCCCGTGAGAATCGGCGAGCCGGTGTCCTGGTCGAACTCCAAGCCATCGCTCGTCCAACCGGTGAAAATGTAGTCGACGACGTTCCCACCCGGGTCCTTGACCGTGACCTGCCACAGCCCGACGATCGATTGGTCCGCCGAGGCAGTCGAGGTACCGAACCCTAGCACGACGAGCGCGAGACCCAAGGCGACGGCTCGCGCAGTACCGAACCATCCGTTTTTGCTAACCATGAGTTTTTTCTCCCGCAAATGGGTTGTTGCGAGGCGTCGCCCGCACCTGCACGCACATCCAAACCCCGCGGGGTTAGTTAGTTCCCTTAGACTTGCACGTGTCGCAACATTTTCTGTCGCCTATCCCTTTTCAACGCGTACCAATCAGTGCGTCGAGTGATGGGAACCGGACCTTCGTTGAGGCCCGGTCCCCGCGGATCGGCGCGCGGCGGGCAGTGGCGGTGACCGGGGTCCGGCGGGCGACGTCGTAACTGTTTGCCTACGGGACAGTAACGGTCATCACGGCAGTATCCTCGAACCACCCGAAACCGCGCGCCCCGGTCGCATCGAAGGACAAGAACGCTCCATGGACCTTAAATGTGAAGGTTCCAGTCGCTCCGGAATATTTCCCCGTGCCGCCAGTAAAAATCCCTGTCTCGGTGAGGATGAACGGGAAAGGGGGCGTTGGGAACGTGGATAAATCGGTGCACGACGTGCCGGAAGTTGACTTGAAAAACAAAAGATCCCCAGTCGCGGTAAAGCGAAAAACTCCAACATCTGCCACGAGCGTGAACTCGGTTCCGGCGTTTGCAACTCCGCCGGGCACCGTGCAGGTGTTCCCGTCCGGCGCAAATTCATCAACCGCCTGGTTGGTGAATTTACCGGCATTGCTTATTCCCTCGCCGTTGATGTAGCTCGCCGGGGTGCTTAGATCCGGATGATCGAAATCAAAATTCGCGCTGACAAAGCTCCCTGACTCCTTGCTCTTTATTACTTTAGTCTCCCCGCCTCCGCCGTCGTGGGCCATCGCGATAGATCCGATAAGGATCATCATCAAACCGACGCATAGACCGACCAACTTTTTCATATGCCCCATGACGTGCTCCTCTTCGTACTGTTAACTTGACCCCAACACGTGCTTTGCGCCGCTCGTCAAAAGGCGTTTTTTTTGACACACGCTGTGACGACTCTGCTGACCGAGAGGCGCGGGCGCGCAACGCGGCGGCAGGCGCGCCGCAACCGTTGGCGCAATCAGAACCTCACGCGCGGCCCATGCACCTCCTATAATCAACATCTGTCGGATAGAACCGTACAAAAAAAATGACCCGTGCGTCTGTGCGCTATCGCACATACGACCAAAAAATAGTTTACGTGATTAGGTTTGCGTGAGGGTCGCCGGCGAGCGCCCAGTAATTGGAAGGCGAAGTTGCTTAGGAAGACGTCGCTACACGCCGCGCAGTTTAGTCAAACCGAAGGATTCTGCGAAAAGCTCCGTTAGCACCCTTAGCTTTAATGTTGGCCCACCTGGGCACCGGTTCAGTACAGACCTGGGGTCAGGTCTGCATCAGCGGCTACAACCTTCGATACAGACATCTGGTACGCCCTATTACGCGACATATTGATTGCCTTAAGTCCGACACAAGGAGTACAGATAAGCGAACAGCAAGCATGCTCGCTATCGCACACGTTGACCAGAAAGGTCGGTAAAGACTTCACGACGTTCCAACCCTCATGTCCCAATCCACAAACTGTCATGCGCTGGCAGCAAACGGTCTTCTATCGACGCTTCCCCTCGAAGAAGTTGAACATCTGTTCCCAAGTCTTGAGCCTGTGACTTTCGAGCTGGGCAAAGTCATTTGCGAGCCTAGGGAGCACCTGAACAACGTCTATTTCCCCACTACATCGGTGGTGTCTTTTCTCTACACGATGGCAGACGGGACGACCGCCGAGACAGGTCTCGTCGGAAATGACGGAATGGTGGGAGTCACGTTGATTCTGGGGGGCGAGACGACGCCCAACCGGGCGGTCGTACAAATGGCCGGAAGGGCATTCAGGATGAGCGCCAAGTTGCTTGCGCGGGAGTTTGCGCGCGGCGGCGCTTTTCAGCACTCACTGCTGCGTTACACGCAGGCACTGATTACGCAGGTCTCGCAGACGGCCGTGTGTAACCGTTTGCATCCAGTGGCAGAACGCCTAAGCCGCTGGCTGCTATTATGTCACGACCGAGCAGAATCCGATGAGCTGCTGATGACACAGGAATTCATCGCCAACATGTTGGGGGGACGTCGCGAGAGTGTCACTGTAGCAGCATGCCACCTTCAAGATGCAGGCTTGATTCAGTATGCCCGCGGCCATATCCGGATCATCGACCGCAAGCGCCTCGAAGCGAACGCTTGCGAATGCTACCAAGTCGTGAAGAACGAGTGTGAGCGATTAGTCGGGACAACTAGAAGACCCGACTTCAGGAGACCCGATTTCAGCTAGTGGGCGGAGGCTGCGAAAGAAGGCGACGGAACAAAGCTCTAAGTTGATCGAAATTGTCCGGCCGAGTGAGATAGACATTTCCTTCGATCTTCTCCTCAGCGCCCTCAGCAACCGTTTGAACCGAAAAGATCACAACAGGAATACTCTGATCCAACTCCGCGCGCTCGCGTATGGATGAGGTTTCGGCGATCGCATCATCGGGCGAGCCGCCTAAACTGACCAGAATCAAATCGGGAATTGCGCGCGTTGCTCTCGCTACAGCGTCGTCTTCATCTCGGGCAGCATCGACTCGGTACCCATCTGCCCTTAGTAGCTTTTCTATACCATCGCGCGTTTCTTGTTCGTTCTCCAACAAAAGAATCAATCGCGCGTTGTTGTCTGTAGACATGTCTAGATACTACTTCCCGTTTCTTGTCCTGCTATTCATTGCTCCAATTATGCAAGACAAAGAGCGCGGCGTCTGTACGCTAGATCGCATTTCCGTCATGTCCGGTAATTCCACAATTGGCTGGGAGTACGAATCGGCGCAGAATTAGTTTCGGCCGAGTTGAAGCAACGCGATGTTCAGTTGAGGTGAAGGAACCCATAACGCACGAGCATGGCCGCATTGCACCCTGTCAACTGGCCGCACGGAGTTGCCAGCTGAGAAATTGTATTGCCTGCCTGTGGCGGGACCCTGCACCAAAATTGGCGGCCGGAGCGGTGCGGATGTCCTGAACGCGCGAGGGCAGGGCAGTGATCTCCCTTGAGCCCTCGAATCGGATAGGCGCGATGTTGACGGCGTGGGCAGGATCGCTATAACGGCAGGAATACCAGAGCAAAAAAATACAAGACAAGACCGGATGGAGGTGGCGTGATGCGTATCAAGGGAGTCTCGCTAGAGGAGGCCGCATCGGGCGTGCAGCGGCTTTATCGCAATACCGCGGAGCGGCTCGGCCGGGTGCCGATTCCGCTGACCGCGTTAGCACATTGTCCCGAGGTGGCCGAGGCATACTCGGCGCTGGCCGGCGCGCTCACCCGATCGCAGGGCGTCGAGCCGCGGCTCAAGACGCTCGCCTGCGTGCGTGCGGCGCAGATCGCAGGCTGCCCATTTTGAGTGGACATCAACTCTGCCGTTGGCAGAGAACAGGGCATTACCGATGAGCAGCTCGCCGAGCTCGCGAGCTTCGAGAGCAGCGCGCACTTCAATCCGCTGGAAAAAACCATTCTGCGCTACACCGAAGGGATGACGCAAAATCCGGCCGAGGTTGCGGATTCGATTTTCGAAGATTTAAAGCGATACTTTAATGCTGCTCAGATCGTCGAATTGACCGCGATGATCGCGTTCGAGAACCTAAGAGCGCGCTTTAACCGCGCGCTCCATGTCGAGAGCGACGGCTTTTGCGAGTTGCCGGCCGACCATCCGGTGCGAAAGGCCGTATCACCCTGGGCGTCATCGTGAGCGAGTATGCGCCAAAACTGAAAGGAGCCGCCTTTGGGCTGGGCGCTGCGGCGCTCTTCGGCGCCAGCGCTCCTTTCGCCAAGCTGCTCCTCGCCGGAAGCGGCCCGCTGATGCTCTCGGCGCTCCTATATCTCGGCGCTGCCGCGGCCCTTTACGTGATAAGACAGGCCGGCGCGGGTTCGCGTCAGTCGAGTGAGGCGCGATTACGGCGGAGCGACTGGTGCCCACTCGTCGGGATGGTGGCGTTGGGCGGCATGCTCGGGCCGCTTCTGATGCTGCTCGGGTTGCAACGCATCTCGGCGCTTGCGGGGTCGCTTCTGCTCAACTTCGAGGCGCCGTTCACGGCAGCGCTCGCGGTGTGGCTATTTCACGAGCATCTGGGGCGACGTGGCCTGTTCGCGCTCATCGCGATCGCGGCGGGAGCGACCCTGCTCGCCTGGCAGCCGGGCGCGTTTCACGCCGGTTGGATGGGTACAATTGAGATTGTCGGCGCATGCCTTTGCTGGGGTTTCGACAACAACCTTACGCAGCTCGTATCGATGCGCGACCCGGCCTCCGTCGCGCTTATCAAGGCTCTCGGCGCCGGAGGATGCATGCTGGTGGTCGCGGCGGCCGCGGGCAGCGCATTCCCAACGCTTGGCGTTGTAGCCGGCGCCCTATTGCTGGGCGCCGTGAGCTACGGATGCAGTCTCTACTTCGCGGTGCTAGCGATGCGCGAGCTGGGGGCGGCGCGCGAGGCCTCCTATTTCGCGACCGCGCCGTTTATCGGTGCGATGCTCTCGATGGTGGTTTTCGCGCAACTGCCGCGCATGACCGAGGTGATCGCCGCGGCGTTGATGGCGGTAGGCATTGTTCTCCTGCTCCGCGAGCAGCATCGCCACACGCACGCGCACACTGAACTGGTTCACGATCACCTGCATGTGCATGACGAGCACCACGCGCATCACGCGGCGGCGGTGACTGAACCACACTCACACGTGCATCGCCATCTGCCGCTGATACACGAGCACGCGCATACACCGGACGCGCATCATCTCCACACGCATTCTTGAGCGACCGTTAAATCATGCAGTTAGTTGGACCGGAACCGCTGCGTGCGAAAGAACGCTTATAAGTCTCGATGAGGAAGCTTCACGTAGCGCCGCGCGTTGCGTTCCTCGCGATATTGCTGAGGGGAGAGCGCTCGTTGCGCGACAGCGACCGCGAGCGCTGACCAAGCCTCCTCCTCGCGAGGGCGACGCGTGTCATAAAGTTTCCCTCACTGCGTGCGAAATGGCGCGGCGTCTTTCCGGGCACTTGACCGCTGGATCACCCGGTCCGCTGGCGGACGAACTCGCCGATCTTTTCGATCGCCTCCTGGCCTTCGGGGAGAATCGGCGCGGCCAGATGCCACACGTGCGGCATCTCATCCCAGATCTGAAGCGTAACGTCGACGCCAGCCTCCTTGGCGCGATCGGCAAGGCGGGTCGAATCGTCTAGCAGAGTCTCCGCATTGCCGACCTGGATGAACATCGGGGGCAGATCGTTGAGATAAGCGTTGATCGGCGCGGCCAGGGGTTCGCGCAGGCTGCCCTTTTCGCCCATGTACATTTTTGCGATCTGTATGATCATTTCGCGCGACACCAGTGGGTCCTGCGCCGCGCGGCTAGTCATCGATTCGCCTTCTGCCTCGAAGTCGACCCACGGCGAGATGCATACGGCGGCGGCCGGAGCCGGCGCTCCAAGGTCGCGCACCGCGAGCAGCGTTGAAATCGCGAGTCCTCCGCCGGCCGAATCACCCGCGATGACGATTCGCGCGGGCTTGTAGCCCTGCGCCAGGAGCCATCGATAGGCCGTGATCGCGTCGTCCACTGCGGCGGGAAACGGATTTTCGGGCGCGAGGCGGTAGTCGATTGCAAGACCGCGAGCCTGCGCGGCCTTGGACAGGCGCGCTACCAGCTCGCGATGGGTATCGATCGAACCCATCACGTAGCCGCCGCCGTGTAGATACAGGATCACACGGTCGGGAGCCGCGTTGTTCGCGGTTATCCATTCGGCCTTGACGCCGCCCGCGTCCACCGGCTCGCACTTGACTTCAGCGGCGCTGGGGAAGGCGGAGAACGCCGCTGCCATCGCGGCGCGCAACTCCTGCGGGTTCTTGGCCTGCGCGGCGCCTCGTGCGAAAGCCTTGTACTGCTCGAACACTTGCTGAAGCTGCGGACTGCCCATCGCGGATTTCTCCTTCGTGAATAAACTAACCGGCTCGGCGCGCGGAGGCGGCCACTTGTCGCGAGAGTAGTGCAGAGGCGATGTAGTAACAAGCCGAAGACGCACCGGCCCGTACGACAGCTCTTAGCGCGCGGCCTGGCGCACGGGCCCGTCGGAGCCTCGCGGTTCTGCGCTCGCCGAGTTACCCACCCCGGCAGTCGGTGCGCTCCACACCAATTGGCCTTCCTCGTTCAAGATCTCGAAGCTCGACTTGCCGTTGGGCAATTGCACGAAGTTGGCGCGATTGTGGCCGTTCTTGTCGACCAGGTGGACGCTTGCCGAGTCGTCCAAGGGCACGTTGAGCCCGATGCGCACGCGGCCCTGCGCGTCGTACAGACCGACCGCCGATTCACCGTCGGCCAACACGCCCATCGCCAGCCTGCGCTTGCCCGAGGTGGTGAGGAAACTCAGCCGTGCCAGATCGTCGGGCGTGACGGCCAACACGGCGCGTTGGCGACCCGAAGGATCCACGAGCTGAATCTCCTGCACGATGATGCGCTCGGCCGTAACCGTCTTGCTCTGCCGCGCTTCGGCGGCGACGACACTGCGCGGAGCAAAGAGTTGCCCCCACAGCATCGCACCGAAGAAGCCTCCGCCGAGAGCCAACGCCAGAGTGATCCAACGTTCACGAATCTTCATCTAAGAACTCTCCCTTGTATAAGCTTCGAGCACGACCTCAGCGGAGCAAGCCATTCACACGGCCAACGGCAGCGAAAGTCCACAGGTGCCAGGCGCCGGGCGCGACCCGCGATTACTCAGCGCAATAATCGGATTGATCGTAGCTTGCAGATTCTCCATTGCGAAAGCGAATCGTCTATTACTGCGGTGGCGAGGACGGCGGAGCCGACGAAGGAAGATCGGTCACAGCGGACATGCCTTGCGGCAGCCGGGTCCCTGAGTCGATATTGGCGAGCTTGAGCTGGACGGCAGTAAGGCCGATGGCGTTGTGCAAATCGGCGCGGCTGAGGTCAGCACCAGCAAGATTGGCGCCAGTGAAGTCGACCCCGTCCATCACCAGGCCGGTCAGAACCGCGCCCTGGAGATTCGCGGACGTGAAGTTAGCGTCGCGCACGTTGGCCCCGAGCAAATTGGCCTGCGTCAGATTGGCGGTCTTGAAGATTGCGCGGCGCAGGTCGGCGTCCTCGAGGCTGGCCTGTCGCAGCGAGGCTCTTGCCAAGTCGGCGTGTCGAAGGTTGGCCTTTATGAGACGTGCGGAATCTAGGTTCACGAACCACATAAGGGCGTCCTGCAATTGCGCGCCACTAAGATTCGCGCCCCTGAAGTTGGCGCCGTTAAGCCTGGCGCTCTGAAGCTGCGCGTTCGAGCAATCAGCTCCCGCGAACCACTGCTGGCTCAGGTCGGCGCCTTGCCAATGCGCGTCGCGGCACAAGGCGCGCGGCGGGAGCCTGAGCACCGGGATTAGGCCCCCGGCCGCAGCCGTCGATTGCGAATCGAACCAGGACCTCGCAGTTGCCTTTGAGGAGCTCTCGGAGCTGGCGAGGAGGGAAGGGCGGACGGAGCGTTGCGGAGCGGGCGCTTTCCGGCCTGTCGCCGGCGCGATTGCGATCGCAATCGCCGCACAAGCTGCAGTCGCGAGAAAACAGAATCGAAGCGAAACGAAGCTCGAATCGCGCGGCCGCCAGGTCTCATCGCGACCTAACCCCCGGCGCCTGGGCGCGGCGCAAATTGAGGCCAGCGGTAGTGCGTGTGTGCGAGAGTCCATTGTAGCGGCGTGTATCGTCGACACAACAATTTCGTCAGCGCTCGCTTGCGTCACCCTAGCACAGAACCCGCGAGAACGGTGAAACGTTCCGGCCATTCGAGTAGTGATCAAGGCCTTCGGCGACTTTTGACGCACGCGAGCGGAAGCGATCAGCGGAAAAGAGAAACGCCGGCCCTGCCTGAGCAGGGCCGGCGTTTGCGTTACAGTTGCGCTGCCGCGAGTTAGCGGCCCAGGCGCTCGAGAGCTTCCATCGAGCAGAAGTCGCCGAACAGCCGCGGATCATCCTGCGTGGCATGATAGCCGCCGGGAACCGTCTGCGCATAGTAGAAACGCGACATCCGGTTGCTCTGGAGATCGTGCGCATGCACGTGCGTCCACATCCAGAAATGATCCGGACATCCTTCAATCCACTTCATCCCGGGCTTGCGCTCGTAATAGTCGAAGCCGCCTTCCCACTGCTTCCACATTTTGCCCTGACGGTCGTAGCTGATCATGGTGAGCGGGCACAGCGTGGATGCGTGGTACCAGATCCTCTTCTTGCCGATTGGCGCGCGGGGATACGACGTCGGTTCCATCTCGACCACGTAAACCTCTGGCACCAACTCCATCCGCGTGCGCCAGTACTTCACGCCGCTCTTACCGCCGCAGGTCTTGTGAATCCAGTTCGGCTGGTCGAGGTCGGCGCAGTGATGCGCGCTGGTCAGCATCGGGCCCTTGCCGACGAGCTTGAAATTGCCCCAGGTCAGCAGCGGGTCGCCCGCCATCCAGTACTCAGTGACGAAGAATGTGTTGCCGGGGAACTGCGGCTCGAAGCGCTGGTCGACCGGGTAAGTACGAACGCGCTTAGTGGTCGGCTGGTAGACATAGTAGCCGGGCAGCTTATGCTGGTCATAGGCCCATACCTGGAGGATGCCGGTACCGGCAACGTCACCAGGGGCTAGCACGGTTGCGCCGAGGATACGGATCTGGCTCTCGCGGCCTGGCATGTACGGTTTGGGGTCGAGGACGAGGCGGCCGACTGTCTGCCATTCAACGTAGATGGAAGCATATTGATATTCTACGTTACCATCCGCGTCGGTGTCCCAGTCCAACACAGGATGAGCGATCGTGTCGTGCTTGCCCCAGCTCAGCGAGTTCGCCATCAACACTTCCTGGGCCGTTTTCGGCTCAGGGAAAGGGTTTCCACCGATCCAGTCCTTGCCATCGAGGGTATAGCAATTACCGTCGGGGAAGATCTTGTGCTTGCCCTTGTTGGCCAAGGTCGCCTGCAGAAATGGTGTGGGTGTGAGCTTGGTTACGTCGGTCTCGGTCGGCGCAATATCGACCAGTCGGCCGTCGTGCTTGATCTGGTAGTAGGCACCCGGATCGAGCAGGTCCTTGACGATATCGACGTTCTCGGAGTTGAGCACATCCCCCGGTTTAAGTTTGCCTTTGGTGTAGGCCTCGATGGAGAGCAGCTCAGGCGGATAGGCGGCCTCAAGTGAGCCGTTGCGCCCGATGACATCCATCAAGGGATTCAAAACACCAGCAGCGAAGACGCCCTTACCGACTTGCTCAAGGAAGTGGCGGCGCGTCCATCCTTCAGTGTACTTCAGTAACCGCATACGTACGCTCCTTTTTCGGGGGATCCGGCCAAGCGTTGTCCCCTAATATCTGGCATTAGTTTTAAACCCATGCAAGAGCCGAGCGGAGCCCGGAGTGAGGTCCCCCCAAGGGTCCACTCCGGGCACAGCGCCGCGCCCCCTTCAATGGGGGAAAGCCGACACACTTTCAACAGTTCGCGAGTGCCGTTTGTTCCGCTCGCGCTCATTGCCCTATCTCACCACCTACATTTTGTAGACGGCGCGGAAATAAATCGCGTCGATCCAGTCGAGCGATCCCAAGTGGGACCCATGCCCGCCACGTTTGGCCGCGACGTCCACGGTACCTTCAACGAAGTTCCAGTAGATGTTGTACTCCTGGTTGGAACGCGGCTTGTAGGTAATCGCAGGCTGCAGGAACCAGTTGCCGCCCTCGTTGGTGTCGCAGACGGCGGTCATGGCAGCCGTCCAGATGTTGGTAGGCAGCGGTTGCGTCAGCGACAAGACGACCGCATTGAAATTGTGATGGCCCCGCGTCGTCATGTAGGTCTCGTTAATGGCGGCACTGCGACTTCTGAAGTTATACTCGCCGAGCAGGTACATCGACGGAAATCTCTGGCTCCAGCGGATATATCGCTCCCCGTCGAGAGTCATGTTGAGCTCGCCGGCCTTCTTGGCACTGGTGTTGGGGTTGCCGGCAGTGACAGTAGTTGCACCTGTGAAGGACTTGTGGGGTGTATAGGCGGCCGAGAAGTGAATGATATCGCCGTTGAGGAAGTCCGCGCCCGGGAAGTCGAGATGAGGCACCGTGTAAGAAGCGGAGCCTCCGTAAATGAACTCCCGCGAGAAGCGCCGTTGGATAAGAAGGTCCCTGGGGCCGAGTGCCGCGCCTAAAAAGGGCGAACCTGAGAAGGATCGATGGGGGATTGGTCCAACACGCACGCGAGTGTGCGGATGGTTCTCGGAGGGCACACCGGCGCGACTCGAAAACCATCCAATATGGTCCGGCGTGCTGTAGAAGTTGGCGGTTAGGTCAACGTCATATACCGTCGTTGCCATCACCCCCCCGTACACTAGCTTGTTGCGCGCTCGCCGAATATTGCCGTAGTCGCCGATTTTCTCGAAGGCCGGAACGTCGTTCACCTGGGAACCAAGCCCTACGAAGTAAGACGGCTGGAAGTCGGGACTGACGAAGCCCGTGAGTATCGAGTTGTTGATTCCCGCCTCTGCGAAATCCGGAAGCTGGTAGGAGAGCTTGGCCGTCCATTCGGCAATGCGTGCGTCGGAAAACTCCAGCGAAGCGATCTGAAACCCCTGGAGACGATCGAGTGAAGTCGAGTGAGTCGACCTGGTCGAGGGTCTGCAGACCAAGCTCTTCGCCGTACACTATCTGCTGTTTGCCCAGACGCAGTGCGAGCGGCCCCTTGCGAAGATCGATGTACGCCTCAGCAGCATCGGCCTCGTACTCGTGCTCACTGATGCGCGCCGCCCATGCGTCGCCGGGATAGCGCGAAACGCCTGGCGTCGCATAGTCGCCTTGCCCTACCGTGTTGACGCGCGGACCGTTAATGAGCTGTGCCACGTCGGCCCAGTACCGAAGATGGACATAGGCGTCGGCATCGTCGAGCCACATCGACTGGGCAGCATCGTCGCTTATGCGTAAGGTAATCAGCGGCTCGACCCTGCCGTTGGCGGACTGCAGGTCATCGCCGTCTGTTGAGAGTCCCTGGCCACTGCCGGGGATATGGTTGTTGTCATTGTTGCGGTTGGGCTTGCCCGCCGTGCTAACCCCCCAATCGGTCTCGAGCGCGGTCTGTACCTTGAGGTGGCCGAATGGCACGTCAGTGTCGAGCTGCGCCCACGCGCCGCTGCCGGCATAGAAAATCAATGCCACCGCCATCGCCATGGCAGCTCCGAACCTAAACCTCTCAGACTTCTTCATTCTCTCCTCCTCTTAGCGCGCCTCAAGAATTGGCGCTCCTCCAAAATTGCCCGCGGTCCCCACACGGACTTTTCCCAGCGAGACCGGAGCAGCCTCATCCTTCCCGTCCCCAAGGGTGCATAGATGAAAGGATTTAATCAATCCCCGCGTTTCTAATTTTAGCTATGAAAAGTCTAGGTTTTCTGGGAGCTTCACCAGACGTGGCATCATAAGCATCAGTAGGCAAATTAATGCGACCGTGGAGGCGGACAGGGGCTGTCCGCACCGACTCGAGAGCCATCGAACTGAAGATTTGGTTTGTTATCGAGATGGCCGACAGGGGCGGGCAGCGCACCGCGCTCGAAGCCCTACGTCCCCGCGTGTGGGCTTCGCGCCCTCCAAGCATCAGTGATGCAGCCCAGTCCCCGGTCGAGCCCATCTCTGTCCTTCGTGCGCGCGATATCGTGTGCCGGCACGACTATCGGCGAAGTCACGGGCGCGCGTCAACCCCCGTTGGCGCACGCTGTTGCGTAAAACTCCGGCCTCAATGACTCATCAACTTCACCCTGCCGAGGAACTTGGGTTTGACAAATACCACTTCGATCGGCAGCACCACCATCGCCAATATGCAGTTGAATAGCATGACCCACGCCAGCATCCAGCCCATATCGGCGAGAAAGGCCAAGTTCGAGAAAAAGTACCAGGGCAACACGCCCGCGATCATCGTGAAGGCGACGAAGAACGTCGCCTCGCCCGTGGTCAGGATCGCGCGCATCACTGCGCCCTGCACGTCGCCGTCGCCGACGCGCTGGAATTCGTCGCACATCCGGCTAATCAGATAGATGCCGTAGTCGATACCGACGCCCAGGCCGACCGCGACCACTGGCAGCGTGTTGACGTCGAGGCCCAGGCCCCGCATATACATCACCGCGTCGGTCGAGAACTGCGCGAAGGCCAGCGGCACCAGCAGCATCAGCGCGGCCACCGCCGAGGAGTAGGTTACTACGCACATGACGAAGATTGCGGCGAGCAGATACACCAGGATGCGCCAGTTGGACTGAATGACTACTTGATCCATCGCGTACTGAAGAGCGATCGAGCCAGCCGCCATCCTGATGTGATAGACCTTGGAGGGCTCGCGAAGGATCGGCTGGAGCGCCTTTTGGACGGCCCCCATCGCCTTGTCGACCGTCGTGCTGCGCAAATCCTTGTACCACAGGATTACGTCGCCGTTTTGCATGTTGGCCGTGCTTAGTTGAGCCACGTCCTCGAGGCTATGGCCGGTCAGGGTCCAGAAGAGATCGTTGGCGACTTCTCTTTCTTTGAGATCGACCGGCAGCCAGCCGGGGTCGCCGCCACGTATGAGGCGGTTGGTTGCGCGCAGGTAATCCGAGATCGAGAGCGTCCCGTACGTCCCGTGCATCGCCTCCATCGTGCGCTGAAATTGCTGCATCGACTGGAAGGTCTCCGGATACTTCAGCGCGTGAGGGACCTTGCCTTCCCAGACCACGTTGAGTGTGACGGTGCCGGCCAGGTTCTTGTTGATTTCGGCTTCGGCGACGTTGAACTCGCTATTGGGCCACAACAGCGGGCTGCCAACCGTGGTGTTGCCGATCGCGCGTAACGAGGAGAGATGCAGCACGATCGCTCCCAACACCACCAGTACCCCGAGCGTCGCGATGCGCCATCCGGGTTCCACCAGCTTCGCCACCACCGCCTGAACGGGCTCGATCAAATGGGTGCTGATCGAACGCACCTCGTGGGTGATGAATACGCTTACGTCCTTAGGCGGCGGCAGCACCGCGAGCAGACACGGCGTGAGCATCACGACCGATGGAATCAGCAGCAGCGACCAGGTGCCGCACAGTACTCCGAGTTTTTGGACGATCGGGATCGGCGCGAGGATGGTCATGTACAAGCCGGCGACGTCGCACATGATGCCGAGACAAGCCGGCGCGAACATCGAGGCCAGCGCGCCGCCGGCGGCCGCGTTTTTGTCTTTCACCTCGTACAGAATTTCATAGTAGCGCCGCGTCATCTGTAACGAGTGACTGAGCGCCCGCGCGATCAGCAAGACCGGCACGACCAGCGTCAGCGGCTCCAGGTTGAGGCCCATCCAGCCGCCCGCCCCGACGCCCCAGATTGCCGACACCGCGCAGGCGATGAGCGGCGTCGCCGCGCCGGCCAGACTGCGCATGTAGTCGACGTGGGCGATCGTGATAAGCGCGAAGGAGAGCAGGAAGATCCACGCCGCTTGTTCCCCATAATAGTAGACCCACCCGATCAGCATCACCCGGCCCGCCGGGTAAAACTCGACGTTGGGCGCGGCCTCCTTGGCCAGCATCTCGTGGACGCGGTTCCATACCAGCATGAAATCGATGCCATTCTCGTGGAAGCCGGCCGAGAGCATCGCGGATTTTTCGTCGGGCGAAACCAGAATGTTGGTCACGCCCGGCGCGATGCGCGCCCGGTCGCGCACCGCGAGCGCACCCGCCTCGTCCTTGGGCGGCAAGTCGGGCATAACGGGAACCGACTCGGCGCCTTCGGGGGTCGCACGCGTGACGCGCACCTTGCTCGACGCGATAGAGGTGATGGTGACGTGGTCGATACTGGGTATGAGGTCGATGGAGCGGGTCAGACGCCAGATGCGGGCGAGCGTGTCGGGCGTGTAGATGGTGCCGTTTTTGACCTTGATCAGGATCTCGACGTTGATAGGCGTGGAGAACTGGGAATACTGCTTGAAGGTGTCGATGACCGTGCTTCGCTTGGGCAGCAGGTCGGAGAAGGAGGTCTTGAACTCCATCCTGGCGCTGCCAATTATGGCCAGGACGGTCAATATCACGCACAGCCCGATATATTGCCAGCGATAACGAATCAGAAAGTGAGCAGCTTTTTCACCGACTGCCATTGAGTTGTCCCTCCCAAACGGCGGCGGGCCCGGCCAACAGCAAGGCGTCGGACCCAAGCGGCATCGCCGACGCTATCCAGTCCAGTCTGACCGGCACTACCGGCATCTCCTGCCACGACCATTCGTTGTTCCGATGCGTACCAACCATCAGGAAGCCGGCGCTGGTTCCCACCAGTTGTCCGTTCGGCGTGCAGGTGAGACCGAAGAAATCGGGCTTGCCGGGAACCGTCTGAACTTGCCAGTCCGCGCTGCCTTGTTTGACCGCAAGCAAGCCCTGCTGGCCTGAGGCGTAGAATGCACCGCCACACTTGGCAATCGTGAAGAACGCGGGCTCGACCGGTCCGGCGCCGCTGATGCCGGCGGCCGCGGCCGCCTCCTGCATGGGCGTGGCCCCCGCGGGCACTTTGGGCTGGGCCTTTTGTCCGACGTCGGTGATATTGGTCGCGATGCCGCGCTTGACGGTCACTATGGCCTCTTCCTCGCCGACCACATACGCAGTCGTGTCGTCGGCGAACACCACACCATACAGATGCGGCGTGGTCCCGCCGTTCCAGGTTGTATTCACCTGGTGCCATTGCTTGGAATCGGCCGGCCGGTCGAGGATAGTCCCGAAGGAACCGCCCACGACGAACTCGCCCTTGGAGCTTGCGGCTACCGAGAACAGCCGTTCAGTGGTGCCCACGTCGCGGCGGGTCCAGGTGTCGTAGCCAGAGGGCGCTTCGTACAGGCTGCCGGCTTGGCCAACGGCGACGCCGTCGCCGTTCGACGCAAAGGCGATCCCCAGCATCGCCATCCCGCCCGTGTCGGAGATCAGCTTCCAGGGCGACTGAGGAGTGCGCTTGACCAGTATGCCGAAGCTGCCAACCGCCCAGGTCTGCTCGCCTCGCGTGGTGATATCGAAGACCATGTCGTGGGGTGTACCGAGCCACGACGGCATGACGGCAAACGGCGCCGATGATGCCGGGCCGCTCAGGCAGGCGCCGATCAGCAGCAGCGTCAACGCCGCCACGCAAAACTTCACTCGCATGCTTTCTTCCCCAACTGTGGCCCCGGACCCCCGTCCGAGGTTTTCAACGCCCGCGTGCGTGTATCAGGCACGGTCTTCTCACGTCAAACCGTCAACGACTCAAGGCCCATTCAGCCCGCGCGCGCCTTCTTGACGTTTGCAGGCCAGCTAATGGCGTTGCGTCGCAAGCAATATACCGGCCTCTGGAATCTTGCAAGCACAAGTGACGAATTGATTGCGATCGCACGAAGAACGGCGGCAACGCCGTTGCGCTATCATGCGCCAGCGAGCCGCCGAACCTGGCAGGTTCGCGCGCCCGGCTTGCGCGGGGTCCTTGCAGTTTGATAACTCGGCCCATCCGTAGCTTGCGGGCTTTCGTCGCCGCGCTCGGCGAGACAAGCTAGAGAGATGAGCAAATTCGGCCGGCGGACGGCATAGGGCAGGGGAGCATTGGAACAGGCACAGCGCGCCGTCGGATCGTTTGTCCTCGGAGCTAAGCTCGCAACTACGATGATGACGGCGGTGATGGTGGTGGTGGCGGCGCTGGTCCTGGCGGCGGCGCCGGCGCCCGCTCGCGCCGGCACTTTCAGCCTTACCGGAGAGATCGATCCCGCCCGCCAGTATCACACCGCAACCCTGCTGCCCAACGGCAAAGTGCTGGTCGCCGGCGGGTATGGCAGCGGTGGTGTGGGCTGGCTAATCGATTGCCAGCTCTACGATCCGCAAAAAGGCGAGTTCATCGAGACCGGGCGGCTCAGCACGCGCCGCGACGCTCATACTGCGACGCTACTGCCCAACGGCAAAGTACTGGTTGCCGGTGGCGAGGAGGTCAACGAGCGCGGCTTCTCGGTGCTGCTCGCGAGTGCCGAACTCTACGATCCTGCCAGCGGCCTGTTTTCGCTCACGGGCTCGATGGTTACCGGGCGCGAATTGCACACGGCGACCATGATGAGCAACGGCAAGGTGCTGATCGCAGGCGGCGAAGACGCAAAGGGCTACGCCGTCACTCGCGCGGAAACCTACGACCCGGCACTCGCCTCGTTCATTCCCACCGGAAGTCTGGGCGTCGGGCGCTACGGCCATACCGCGACGGCGCTTCCCGACGGCGACGTGTTGATAGCCGGTGGCGAACGGATCGACGAGGACGGCTTCGACATCGCGCTCAGCAGCGCCGAAATCTACAACCCGGCTACCGGCAGATTTCATCCGACCGGAAGCATGCGGGTCGCGCGCAAGCATCATACGGCAACCCTGCTGCGTGACGGCCAGGTGTTGCTCGCCGGTGGCGAGGACAACAATGGCCACGCGCTCGACAGTGCGGAGCTCTACAACCCGGAAAGCGGCACGTTTCGCACTACCGGACGCATGATGAGCGCGCACGACAGCGGCACGGCGACGCTGCTCAATGACGGCCGGGTCCTGGTCGCGGGCGGCTTCAGCGGAGCCAGCGGCGTCACCGCCGAGTCGGAACTCTACGATCCGGGCAGTGCGCGCTTTCTGGACACGGGCGGCATGCATATCGCGCGCGAGTTCTTTACCGCCACCATGATGAGCGACGGACGGGTGCTGATGGTCGGCGGCTTCGGTTTCAACGCATCGAGCGGCTTCGATGTGATCGCACCCTGCGAAGTCTACAGTCCGTAGAAATCTGGCTTGCGAATCGAAGCAGGCTCAGGCGAGAGTAGCCGCGGCTTGCGCTCGAAGTAACGTCACCGGCCTTATCTCAGGCCGCCACCGCACCCCGCGTACCGCCCTCTGACTCCCAGCTTCCGACAGCCCATACGATTAGCGCGGCTCCGAAGAACGAAGCACCCAATGCGCATACGCCGTTCCATTGCCACAGGCTCCATGCGAAACCGGCCAGGAAAGTGCCCAGCGCGCCGCCGACAAAGTACGTGACCATGAAAACGGTGTTGATGCGGTTGCGGGCCTCGGGGATCAACCTGTAGACGCGCGTCTGATTGGTGACCAAATTGGCCTGCGTGCCGAGGTCCAGAACGATGCCGCCGATGGCGAGGCCGGTTATCGTTCCGCCGACGGTCCATAGCAAGCCAAACGCGATCATCCCGATCAACAACGCGCATCCCGATGCGAGCCGCGGGTAGCCGCGGTCGGAGAGCCATCCGACCACAGGAGCTGCCAGCGCGCCCGCAACTCCGGCCAGACCGAGCAATCCGGCCATCTGCGCACCATAGTGATAGGGCGGCTTCTCCAGAAAGAAGACCAGCGTAGTCCAATAAGCGCTAAAGGCGCCGAAGGCGAGGCCCGACATGATCGCCGCCTGGCGCAACGCTGGCAGCTTGCGCGCGAGCGGAATTAGTGACGAAAGGAGCTCCCGATATCGGATTCGCGCATTGGGAGGGCTGACCGGCAACATCGCTCGCAGCAGTGCCGCCATGGCGACCATCATCACCGCCGCAACCGCATACATCGCGCGCCAGCCGAACCAGGTGCCGACGAAGCCAGCCACTGTGCGCGCAAGCAGAATTCCGATGAACATGCCGCCCATCACGATTCCTACCGCCCGCCCCTGCGCTTCCGGTTTCGACAGCGCCGCCGCCATCGGCGCCATCACTTGCGGCACCACGGTGAACATCCCGGTCATCAGCGAGGTTGCCAGCAGCACCCACGCGTTTGGAGCTGATGCGGTCGCCAGGAGCGACACTGTCACCATCAGCAGCAGAGCCGTCGCGAGCCCGCGCCGCTCGACCATATCGCCTAGCGGCGCAAAGAACAGAAGTCCCAATGCGTAGCCGACCTGAGTGAGCATGGGGATATCGGCGGTCTCGCGCGCATTCATGTGAAGGCTGCGAGCGATCTGACTCAGGAGGGGCTGACAGTAGTAGAGATTAGCGGCAGTGACGGCAGCAGCTATCGCCATAATGGCGAGTTGCAGGTTACTCAGTCCACCAGAGCCGGCCGATGTGGGCTCGGAGACACGCACGCGGACCGATTCGGAATTAACGGGGATTTCCGTTTTGCTCTCCGATTTCAACTGTCCTGCAAAGTCTACACTCCGTAGAAATTTGGTTTGAGAATCGAAGCAGGCTCAGGCCGGCTGCGATCATCGACGTGCCTGGCCGCTGCTACGGAGAGGCGGACGGGCTGTGACTCGATGCTGGCGGCGTCGCGCGCGCCGCAGGATGAGCGGTCAGCGCTGGCGTAGCTCGCAGCTCGCGCTCGCGCGCGGCGGCTTCGGCCGCCTCGTCGCGCGCAGCTGCAGCGGTCATACGTTGCGCGGCCTTGGCGCCGAGCGATTGCGTTTGCCATCGCGGCTTGGCGATCTCGGTCCATTCGCCGTGCCGCAGCGCGTAAGTGAAAAGCAGGTACTTGATTTTGCCGGTCGCGACGCCCTTGGTCATCTCACCCTTGTTCGGCACATATTCGGCGCCGCCGCACTTGGCGTGGACCACGATCGCGCCGCCGCTTCCGCGACTCGGCATGTACTCGAAGCGCTGGCCCAGGTCGATGTAGGATTTGCCGTCAGCGTGCCGTTCCTCTTCAGCGCCGAGGTAGTAGCCGAATTCGGTCGAGAGTTTGTCGTTGAGCGCCTGGAGTTGCGCCTGCGTGATCGCCTGTGCAGCCGCGGCGTGAGAGAGCGCCAGGGCCAACGCGATCATCGCCGCAAGGCATCCGGCGAGCAGCGGGCCGCGACGCGAAGCGATCATTGTTCGTTTTCGGTTATCTGGCGACCGAAGGCGGCCAGGTTGCCCTGCCATTGCGCGCCGAGGGCGAGAATCAACACTTGCTCGTTGATATGCACGTTCTGCGTCAGCGGACGCATCCCGCCGCCGCCCGCCGCCGCGAGCATCTTATAGGTCTCGCGCGTGTCCTGGTAAAACTCGGCGAGCGGCGAGATCGATTCACCCGGCGGCCGTCCGCTGTGAGTCTTGAGCCAGAACTCGCGCTCGTAACGCTCGTGCTCCTCGGCCGAGACGTCGATGGTGTTGAAGGTGCCGTCTTCGGCGCGGAAGCGGGCGATCAGCGAAAGCAGCGGGCCGTAATCCTCGAAGCGTGGCGGAGAATCGCCCACCAGCACGATCACCTTCTTGGCGTACGGCTTCCAGTTCATCTGATTGACCGCGGTCACGCACGCAGCGTACACGTCGCCCTGCGATCCGCCGTGCCCCTTATAGGTCACACCGCTCAGAAAGGTTTCCAGCCGATGGCTCGAGATGGTCAGCGGCTCGATGTCCACCCGCTCGTTACGTCCGCCGAAGACTACGATCCCGACCCGTGCGATCGGTACCAGACGATGGATCGCCATCACCAGCTCGTCCATCCGCTCGCGCACGTCGTTCATGATCAAATCCATGGTGCCGGTGTCGTCGATCACCAGAACGATATCGAGTCCTTTGCGCCGGAGTTCGCCGATGAACCCACCGAAGCCGGTGCCGATTCCCGGTCCGGAGCCCGAGCCCAGCCCGTTGCCTGAGCCGATGCCGATTCCGCCGGCGGAAACGTCGCGCACGTAAGTTCGGGTAACGGGTACTGATGTGTGCGAAACCGCAGCGACCCTTGGCACCACCATCTGCGGCATCGTTTCCGGCATGGTCAGGTCCGGCATGTCGACGTCGCGCATCTCGTCGTGCTTCGCGCCTCCGCCGCCGCCCGCCTGCTGCAAGGTGACCATCAGGAGGTCGCGCGCGTTCTGCACCTTGATGGTGGCGATCAGGACGAGCAGCAGCAGAACGTGGAGCGCGACCGAGAGCGGGAACGGCCCGATCATGAAGCGCAGCGCATCGCGGAGGCTGTGGCCTTCCTCGTCGATCCGCGCTTCGTCCTCGTAGACGCCGGGCGGCGCGGCGCCGCGCTGGCGGCGCATCATGAGGCGGCTCAGCACGAAGGCGAGCGCCGCAATCGAGATTGTCGCTACAATGATTATCGCGTACAGCGGCATGGAAAAAACAACTCTCGGGAAAACAACTCTCGATTGATTGCGGTCCCCAGCTCCAATGCGTGCGTCGGTTGCATCCCCGGATCTCCCCTCCGACAACGCTATCATCAATGGCGGCGGGCGCAATCATCGCATCGGTATTGCGATGGCGACGCGCCGCCGCGCGACCGCTTCGCCTGTCACAGCAGCTTATCGACGATCGGTTTCCCCAAGGGCTCGCGATAGCGCACGCGTCCCAGGCACGGCGCGTGCGTCAAGTGCGTGAGAGAAGCCTCGTTAGTTCGCGCGGCGGGCGATTCAGCGGGTTCAACGTCATTCAGGATATAGCCGGCGATCTTGAGGCCGCGGCTCGCGGCGTATTTGAGCGTGAGCACTGCGGCGTTGAGGCAGCCGAGGCGATTTCCAATCACGACGACCACTTCGAGATCCAGGAGGCACGCCAGGTCGGCGAAATCGCGCTGCCACTCGATCGGAACCGCGATTCCGCCGGCGCCTTCGACGATCACCACGCCGCCGCCATCGTGAATGGCACGAAAGCATTCGCCAATCTTCGCGAAATCCGGCGCCCCGATTCCGTCAAGCTCGGCCGCCGCGGCGGGTGCGAGTGGTGACCGGTAGCGGTACGGCGCGATGATATCGAGCGGTAGCGGGCATCCTGCGGCGAGCGCGAGTGCGCGCGCGTCAGCGGGATCGAGCGATCCGTCGGGCAGCTCGGCGCAGCCGGTCTCGGCCGGCTTCATCACGCCGACGCTCAGACCCTGCGCCTTGAATGCGCTCGCCAGCGCGCAGCCGACGGTGGTTTTGCCGACGCCCGTGTCGGTGCCGGTTATAAGGAACTTCCGCGCCATCGCGGGATCACTCGGCAGCCGCAGCAACTGCGTCACGCGTCACATTCATGAGCGTATCCAGTTCAGCCTTACTAATTGAGAGCGGTGGCATCAGGATTATGACGTCGCCGAGCGGCCTGATGATAACCCCCTGGCGGCGCGCGTGCTTAATCACGCGCATCCCCGTTTGCCGCGAGGCGGGAAACACGACCTTGCGTGCCGGATCCTGCATCAGTTCGATCCCGGCCATCAGTCCCCACTGACGAACATCCGCGACGTGCCCCAGCGGTGCGAAGTGCGCGCGCAGGCTGTCCGCGAGTTGCGCAATCCTGGGCTGGATGCGCTCGATGACCTGCTCGTCGCGAAATACTTTCAGATTCGCCAATGCGACCGCGGCCGCCAGGGGATTTCCGGTATAGGTGTGGCCGTAATAAAACGCGCGATAATCCCGCGGCTCGCCCAGGAAGGCCTCGAAGATCGTCTCCGTCGCGAGCGTAGCGGCAAGCGGCAAGTATCCGCCGGTGATTCCCTTCCCAAGGCACATCAGGTCCGGAGTTACGCCCGCCCGCTCCGAGGCGAACATAGCGCCGGTGCGCCCGAAGCCGGTCGCGACCTCGTCACAGATCACGAGCGCTCCCGCTTCGCGCGCCATCGCGACAATACCGCGCAGGTATTCCACCGAATGCGCCCACATGCCGGCTGCGCCTTGCATCAGCGGCTCGATCACGAGCGCCGCGAGTTCGGCGCGATGCTCTTCGATGACAGCGCGCGCAGTGGCGAGCGCGTGCGCCGTCGCGGCCTCGTCCGTCATGCCGCGATGGAAGCGGAACAGATGAGGCGGATCGACCTTCAGCGCCGGAAACAACAATGGCTTCACGTGGCGGTGGAACGCCTCGCTGTAGCCGAGGCTGACTGAGCCCACGGTGTCGCCGTGGTACGATTCGGTGAGCGTCAGGAAGCGCGTGCGCGTGGATTCGCCCTTGAGCTGCCAGTACTGCGTCGCCATCCGAATCGCGGCTTCGACCGCTTCCGCGCCGGAGTCGGAATAGAAAACGCGTGAGAGACCTGCCGGTGCGATCTCGATGAGCGCGCGCGCAAGCTCGATCGCGGGAACATTCGTAAGGCCAAGCATCGTCGAGTGCGCGATTCGATCGATCTGCTGGTTCAGCGCGCGATCGAGCTCGGCCTTGCGATGCCCGTGGACGTTGCACCACAGTGACGATACGCCGTCGAGATAACGGCGGCCTTCGACGTCGATCAGGTAATTGCCTTCGCCGCGCTCGATGATGAGCGGGTCCTCGCTCATCCAGGTGCGCATCTGGGTGAAAGGATGCCAGAGGAACCGGTGATCGTCGGATTTGAAACTTTCGTGCCGATTGGAACTCATCGTGCGGTCATGCTGCCAGCGCAGTCAGAGCAAACCAAGCTCGCGGCCCGACCAGCGAAACGCGTCGAGCGCCTGATCCAGGTCGCGGCGGGTATGCGACGCGATCGGCGTGACGCGAAGCCGCGCCGTGCCGCGCGCCACGGTCGGCGGCCGGATCGCAATCACGTACACGCCGCGCTCGATCAGCGCCGTCGCCATCTTGAGTGCCGTGTCGGACTCGCCGATCATCACCGGCAGGATCGGCGACTCCGTCGGGGCCAGCCTGAAGCCCATCGAGTTAAAACCGTCCCGGAGATACGCCGCGTTCTTCCACAGACTCGCGATCAGCTCGGACGACGATTCGATCAGATCGAGCGCCGCACCCGCCGCGGCCGCCATCGCGGGCGCGAGCCCGGTCGAATAGATAAAGCTGCGCGCGCGGTTGAGCAGAAAATCGATCAGCGTGCGCGAGCCCGCAACGTAGGCGCCGTACGACCCGAGCGCTTTGCTCAGCGTGCCGACGTGAATGTCGATCTCGCGCTCCAGGCCGAGATGCGCGGCGAGACCCGCGCCGCGCGGCCCGGCGACGCCGACGGCGTGCGCTTCATCGATCATCACGGCCGCGCGATACTGCCTGGCGAGATTGACGATCTCGGCGAGCGGCGCGAAATCACCGTCCATGCTGAAGACCGAATCGGTGACAATCAGGCGGCGCCCCGCGCCGGATGAATCCGCGAGTAGCTGGCGCAGATGATCGCTATCGCAGTGCCGATAGATGCGTAGTGCCGCCTTGCTGAGGCGGCATCCGTCGATCAAGCTCGCGTGATTGAGTTCGTCGCTGAACACGATATCGCCTGGGCCGGTGAGCGCGGTGATCGTTCCGAGATTCGCAAGGTAGCCGGAACCGAACACGAGCGCCGCCTCGACGCCCTTGAGCCGTGCCAGCTTGGCCTCGAGTTCATGCAGCGGGCCAAGACTCCCCGCGATCAATCGCGACGCTCCGGCGCCGACTCCATAGCGCTCGATCGCGTCGGCAGCCGCGCGGCGCAGGGCGGGATGGGCCGCCAATCCGAGGTAGTTGTTCGAAGACAACATCAGCAGGCGCCGCCCGCCGATCGTAACGTGAGTGTCGTGCGCGCTTTCGACTATCCGAAGGTGCCGCCTCAATGCGCTGCGATCGAGCTCTTCGAGCGCGGTCTGCAGCTCCCGATCCAGTACACTCATCCGCAAATCTTCTCGTTTGATTTAGGCCGGCAGATAATACTTGCGCGGCGTTGGCTCCCGCAACCGCGCCTTGCAACAGCGCCGCCGCCGGGACGATTATGGCGCAGGCGCGGGAAATCTCCGCTTCTGCGCGCATCCCGAGGCATGCGGAGGACGCCATGTTCGACGTGCTAGTTCGTGGAGGCCAGGTCGTGACTCCGCAGGGAGTCGGCCTGTGGGACATCGCGGTGCTGGGCGAAAAGATCGTCTCGGTAGCCCTTCCCGACGCGCGCGCCGAGGCCGGCCGCATCATCGACGCCAGCGGCAAAATCGTGGTGCCCGGTGGAATCGAGCCGCACGCCCATCTCGCAAGCCTGATCGGAATGCGACCCGAGGGCCGGCTCTTCACGCTCGGCCCCGAAGAGGACACGGTGGGAATGGCGTTTGGCGGCACCACTACTCATATCGATTTCTGCTTCGTACATCCCGCGACTGACATCCCGACCGCGCTCGCGCGCCGCGCCGAGCGATGGAAGGGCAGGGCGTACGTCGATTACTCATTTCATCTCGCTCTCGGCGGCGCCTTGCCGCTTAAAATTTTCGATCAGATCGGCGACGCCATCCACGATGGCTTTCCGACTTTCAAGGTCTTCACCGCCGAGATTCTGCCGCCTCATCCCAAGCGCCTGCCGTTTCGGCTCGACTATGGCCGCATGCAACTCGCGATGGAAAAAATCGCGCGCGACGGCGGCCTGATGACGGTCCATGCCGAGGACCACGACCTGGTGCAATTCAACTACGAACGCTTCATCGAGGAAGGCCGCACGGATGGCGTCAATCTCGCCCTGGTGCACACCAAGCTCTCGGAGCAGCTCTCCTTTCGCCAAACCATCGGCTCGCCGCCGCGACCGGCGCTGCGATCTATTTCGTCCACACCTCGGCGCGCGAAGGCGTCGAGGCGGTGGTCGAGGCCCGCGCCCATCGTCTGCCGATCTACGCCGAGACCCTGCATCACTACGCCTGCTTCAACGCCGACGACTACCGCAAGCCGCGCGGCTTTTGCTATCACACCTATCCCTCGCTCAAATTTGCCGAGGACCAGGCGGCTTTATGGGAAGGACTGGTGCGCGACGGCGTGTCGACAACGGCCACCGACGAGTACCCGACCTCGCTCGAAGTGAAGCTCGAGGGCAACCGGATCGACGACGTAACCGGAGGCAACCTGGGCGCGGAGGCGCGGATGGGGATCGTCTATACCGAGGGCGTGGTCAAGCGCGGAATGTCGCTGGAGCGCTTTGCCGACGTGACCTCGACCAACGCGGCGCGCATCATGGGGCTATATCCGCGCAAGGGCGTAATCGCGCCGGGCAGCGACGCTGATCTGTGCCTCATCGATCCGTCGGTTTCCCGGCGGCTGGGCCGCGAAGATTTTCACGTCGCCGACTACAGTCCCTGGGAGGGTTGGGAGATCAAAGGATGGCCGTCGATGACGATGCTGCGCGGCAAAGTGATCGTCGAGAACGGCCGGCTGAATGCCGAGTTGGGTTGCGGCCGGCTCATTCCGCGCAAGATCGATCCGGTGATCCTGCGCCGCCCCGCAAGCTGAAGCCTCGCGCGTCTGCGAGAAATACGAGGATATAATTTCATGGCTGACGCGACTGAATTGAAACTGCCGCATCGCGCCGAGCATGTCGGCAGCCTGCTCCGCCCGCGCGAGTTGCGCGACGCGTTCAAGGCGCACGCCGCCGGCCAGATGAGCGACGCCGCCTATCGCGAGATCGAGGACCGCAACATCATTGAGGCCATCCGGATGCAGGAGGACGCGGGCCTCGCGAGCATCACCGACGGCGAGTTCCGCCGCGGCTCCTGGGCCTTCGGCCTCGTCAAGGCGGTCGAGGGATTCGGCGACGCGCCCTCGATGTTCGAGTTTCACGACGCCGCCGGCAACAACTATCCCTTCGTCACCTGCTACGCTGTCGCCAAAATCCGCCGCAGTCGTCCAATTGCCGTCGGCGAGTTCGAGTTCGTCCGCCGCCACACCCGGCGCGTGCCGAAAGTCACGATGCCGGCGCCGAGCTTCATGCATTTTTTTCGTGGCAGAGCCTCGGCCGATCCGGCCGTCTACCCCGACGTCGAAGGTTTCTGGACCGACCTGTTGCGCGTGTACCATGAAGAACTGGCCGAGTTGGGCCGCGTGGGCGCGCAGTACCTGCAAATCGACGAGGTGCCGCTCGCCATGCTCTGCGATCCCGCGGTGCGCGAGCGCGCGAGAGAGATCGGTGAAGATCCCGACGCTCTGGTCACGATGTATATCAACGGCGTCAACGACGTGCTTAGTGCGCGGCCGCCCGGAATGACGGTTGGGATGCATCTGTGCCGCGGCAACCTGCGCTCGCGATGGCTGGCCGAGGGCAGCTACGAAGCGGTGGCCGAGCGCCTGTTCAACGAAGTCGCGGTCGAGGCCTTCTTTCTCGAATACGACACGCCACGCGCGGGTGACTTCGCGCCGCTGCGCTTTATGGCGAAGGACAAGACCGTGGTGCTAGGCCTCATCAGCACCAAGACGCCCGTGCTCGAAGACGCCGACGGACTCTGCCGGCGTATCGACGAGGCCGCGCGCCACGTCCCGCTGGAGCGGCTCGCGCTCAGCCCGCAATGCGGCTTTGCCAGCACGGTCGGCGGCAACCTGCTTTCAATGGACGACCAGCGGAGCAAGCTCGAGCTGGTCGTTCAAGTCGCCAAACGCGTCTGGGGCTAATAAAACAACTGCAACGAGGGAGACTTTGATGGCTTACGAGAATTTCATCGTCGCGCGCGCGGGCGCAATAGCGACCGTCTATTTCAACCGGCCCGAGAAGCTCAATCCCATAAGCGGCAAGCTGCTGAGCGAGATGCTCGAAGTCGCGCACGAGTTTCGCGACGACGAGGAAACGCGCGTCATTATCCTGACCGGCAAGGGGCGCTCGTTCTCTGCCGGCGCCGACATCGGCGGCCTCACGGCGAACGCGGGCGCGCAGGCGCAGAGCGCGCAGACCGACGCCGGGCGGCTCCGCGCGGCTCGAACCGGATGGCGTTTGATGGACGAGTGGGAGCGGCTGGACCAGGTGACGATCGCCGCGGTCAACGGATTCGCGATCGGTGGCGGGCTGTCGCTCGCGATGGCGTGTGACTTTCGTATCGCGGCCGCCGGAGCTCGCATCTGGATTCCCGAAGTCGCCCTCGGCGTGCCGTACATGTGGGGCTCCGTTACCCGGCTCATCAATCTCGTCGGGATGGGCAAGGCGAAGGAAATGGTCATGACCTGCGACGAGGTGAGCGCCGAGGAAGCGCTCAAGATCGGCCTGGTGAACCAGGTCGTGCCGGCCGAAAAACTCGATGCGGCGGCGGCGGCGTTCGCAGGTAAGCTGATAAGCAAGCCCCCGATGGCGCTCCGGCGGACCAAGGAGTTCTTCAAAGCGCTGGGCAACGGCCGCTTCGGCGATATCACTTACGCCGACGGCTACCTGGGGCTCTCATGTCTGGCGAGCGATGACATGAGCGAGGCGATGGCAGCGTTCAAGGAGAAACGGCCGGGGCGCTACCGCAATCGTTGAGTAAGACAAGGCGCGGTAGCATTTAAAGTATTACTTTAAGTGAACGGGTCTGGCGATGATCTCGATTCCAACTCTCGAAACCAAACGATTGCTGCTCCGCCAGTTCCGACAAAGCGACTTCGACGCGTTGGCCCGCCTCAGCGCCGACCCGGAAGTGATGAAGTATCTGGGCGACGGCAAGCCCAAGGGGCGCGCGGAGGCGTGGCTGATGATGGCTTCCTACCTCGGCCATTGGGAATTGCGCGGCTTCGGATTGTGGGCGGTCGAGGAGAGGGCGACAGGCGAATTCATCGGGCGGATCGGGCTGCTCAATCCCGAGGGTTGGCCGGGGTTGGAGGTTGCGTGGACGCTCGCGCGCGATCGATGGGGCAACGGATTCGCCACCGAGGGCGCCAAGGCGGCGCTCGAATATGCGTTCTCAGTGCTCAAGCTGGATCACGTCATCAGCCTGATCCATCCGGACAACGCCGCTTCGATTCGCGTCGCGCTGCGCCTCGGCGAAAAACTGGAGCGGCAGGTCGAGCTGTTTGGCGTGATGCGTTCGGTGTACGGCATCGATCGTCCGTGATCGTGCGGTGCGCTTGCAGACTGACGGCTGCGACATGACGGAGCAACAGATGACACCGACGATTCGGTTCGCCACTCCTGCGGACGCCGAACTGATCCTGCACTTCATCCGCGCGCTCGCCGAGTATGAGCATGAGCCCGACGCTGTCGCCGCTACACCCGCGGTCATCCGTTCGCAGATGGAACAGCCAGAGCCTCCGTTCGAATGCCTCATCGCCGAGTATGACGGAGAGCCCGCCGGCTTCGCACTTTTTTTTCGCAACTACAGCACCTGGAGCGGCCGTCCCGGACTTTATCTTGAAGACTTCTTCGTGCCGGAACGGCTTCGCGGCCACGGCATCGGCAAGGCGTTGTTCAAACGGATGGCGCAATTGGCGGTCACGCGCGGATGGACGCGGATGGACTGGGCGGTGCTCGACTGGAACCGGCCAGCGCAGGAATTTTATCGCGCACGCGGCGCGGTCACGGAAGATGGATGGACGCTATGGCGGCTCGACGGTGAGGCGCTGGCCAAGGTCGCGCGCGACTAGCCCGATTTTGACACGCAAGGAAGGAATCGATGCAGACCGCGATCGTGCTTTTAGTGGCAGCGCTGCTCGAGGTATGCGGCGACGCGCTCACCAGGATGGGCTTGCGCGGTCGGCCGATATGGCTTGCAGCCGGCGCGCTTGCGCTTTTCATCTACAGCGTCATGGTCAATCAGGGCCGTCTGGACTTCGGGAGGCTGATGGGCACGTACATCGCGGTGTTTTTCCTCGTCTCCCAAGGAGTGGCATTCGCATTCTTCCGCGACGTGCCAGGCTACAAAACCCTCGCCGGTGGACTGCTGATTGTGATCGGCGGCGCCGTGATCATGCTGTAGCGCGCGCATGTCTTTAGCGGCTGCCGCAAGGTTGGTAGCATTCGTAGCGCTGATGGTGCCCCTCGCGACGTGCGGGCGCACGGCGGCGCAGACCGATCGCGTGGCGTGCGGGCCGTTTGGAAATCCGCCTGCCACGACGCTCGCAGCGGTCAAGCCAAGCTGTGGAAGCGGCGAGCTACTGGCGCCGTGGAAGGATGGCGACGGCACTGATCGCTACGCTTGTCTATACGAACCCGCGTCGATGAGGCCCGGCCGCAGACTTCCGCTGCTCGTTTACCTGCATCCATCGCTCTTCGGGCCATGGACGGTCACCCATACCAACCTGCTCGATCTTAGCGGCACCTCGTCGCTGGGCGGCCGTCCTGCAGGCGCCGGCTATATCGTGCTCGCGCCGCAGGGCCGCAACACCGCTCACCATTATCCCTGGCCCGACAATAACGGGATGGGCTGGGACAACTGGTATCGTCAACTCAATCCGGCCGGCGACGTGAAGGTTGGCAACACCGTATATCCGGAAAACGTTGACGCGGCCACGATCGATCATTTCATCGCCGAGGCGGCCCGCAGCAGAAAAGTCGACACCCGGCGCATCTATGTGACCGGATGGTCTAACGGCGCGGCGATGGGCCTGCTTTACGCGCTCAATCGTCCCGATGTCGCGGCGGCGGCGGTCTATTCGGCGCCGGATCCGTTCGGCGCGCTCAGCGATCCATGCTATCAGAGGCCGGTCAGCGGCGCGCCGGCGAACAACGCCGAAGTGCAAATCTATAATCCGCGTGTGCCCGTGATGCACGTGCACAATGCCTGCGACATTTCGGGAATATGCCCCAACGGTGAGAAGATGGCGGCGGAGTTACGCTCTGCCGGAGTCAATTTGGAAGACGTGATCGTTGACGCGGAGGGCAAACGCGTCGATGCGTGCATGGATTGGTGCGGCACCGATCCTGATGGAGGGCTCACGCTGCTGCACAACCCGTGGGGCTGGGTCGTTGGCCTGCATCATCACGAACGATGGCCCTCGGAATGGACGCCGGCGATGCTCGAGTTTTTCCGCACACATCCGCTGCAACCGGCGGGCGCCCCGTTCTAGGCGTTCAACCTCTCTTCGTCATCCTTCGACTCCGCTCGCAGACTAGATGATCTTGCGCTCGCGCAGTGAGGCGATCGTGGCCGCGTCGAGGCCGAGTTCCGTGCGCAGGAATTCATCACTATCGGCGCCCAGGGCCGGCGCGAAAGATTGTGGCACCGCGGCTTCTGCATTCATCCGCAGCGGCGAGGTCCAGATCGTGATGCGTCCGAGGCGGGGATCGTCGATCTCGCGCAGCATCCCGCGCGCGTGCAGATGCGGGTCGGTCATCACCTCGGGCAGTTCCTTGACGATGCCGCAGAAGATGTCAGCCTCGTTCAGCGCCGTCATCAGCGCATCGCGCGTATGCTGCTTCGTCCACGCCGCGAGCATCTCGTCGACCTCGTCCACATTTGCGGAGCGCGCCTTGGCCGTGGCAAAGCGCGGGTCCTCGGCCAGTTCGGGACGTCCGATCAGCTCGCACAGGCGGCGCCATCGATGGTTGTCGCCGGCGAGGATCAGCACGTAACCGTCGCTTGCCGGATAGACGTTGTAGGGCACGATCACGCCGCCGGGAGAACTGTTGCCATTGCGCGTTTGGGTGATTCCCATCCCATAGTACGCGCCGATATGCGTGGTCAGCGATGGCACCACCGCATCCTGCAGCGCGACTTCGACCAGCATCCCTTCGCCGGTGCGGTCGCGGTGGCGCAGCGCAGCAAGGATCGCCGCGGCAAAGTGAACACCGCCAAGCATGTCCACCACGGCCGGTCCCGCCTTCATCGGCAGCCCGTCGGCCTCGCCGGTGGTGCTCAGCACGCCGCTCATCGCCTGCACGACCGGATCGAAAGCGGGAAGATCGCGATACGGTCCGCTCAGTCCATAGCCCTTTCCGGTCGCGTAAATGATCCGCGGGTTGATCGCGCGCAGCACCTCGTATCCGAGGCCAAAACTTTCCATCGCGCCGTACGCGAAATTCTCGGCCACCACGTCGGCACGCGCGACCATCCGCTTGAACAGCTCGCGGCCCTCGTCGCTTTTGAGGTTGAGCGTCACTGAGCGCTTGTTGACGTTGAGGATCGCGAACCCAATGCTGATTTCGCGCCCCGGCGCGCGATACAGCGGGCGCATCCCTTCACCATGGCCGGGCGGCTCAATCTTGACGACGTCAGCGCCGAGATAGGAGAGCAGCAGCGTTCCGTATGGGCCGTTGTAAAAGTGGGTGAGGTCGAGCACCCGGATGTCGTCGAGCGGGCGAACTGACACGCAGCACCTCGTGGCGCGCGCCTGGATTGTGCACGCGCGCGTCGAACCCCTCTTATAGCAAAGGCGACGCGCGGGTATAGCGCACCGACGGCCTGCCGGCCAGCGCAATAATAATTTTCAACGATGTCCGTATGGCCAATCGGAACGTGCAAGAGGATCGGACCAAAGTCCGATTTGTGGAATTCCACATGACGAATAGGATTCGTCCGTGAGGCCGAAAGCCCTTGGGTATCTAATTTTTTCGGACTGGGCGAAAGCAGCTCCACCAACCGCTCGGAGCACGGCACTTTCATTTTCCCGACCGCCGGCATGCCGGTCCACCGGAATGTCTTTAGACAAAAGGCGAAGTGTGTACGATCGCCCAGGAGAAGCGAATGGAGAAGGTAAGCAGGTTATTTCTGGCTCTTGGAGCCGCACTGTGCCTGGTGATCGGCACGCGGATCGTTCCCGCATCCGCGCAACAAATCGATCGCACTCAATTGCCCATACCAGACGCGCAGTATAAGTATCCGGGCAAAGTTCCGCTGGACGCGCGCGACGCAAAGTTTCCGCCTATCAAGCTACTCCGGCCGCCCAAGGGTGCGCCCAACGTGGTCGTAATTCTGCTCGACGATATCGGCTTCGGCGCGCCGAGCACCTTCGGCGGCGGCGTCAACATGCCCACGCTGGATGCGCTCGCAAAGCAGGGCTTGCGGTACACACAGTTCCACACCACCGCGCTCTGCTCGCCGACTCGCGAGGCCCTGCTGACCGGGCACAACCATCATTCAGTCGGGATGGGATCGATTACCGAACTGGCGACCAGCGCTCCGGGGAACACCGGCATGCGGCCGAACGAGGCGGCCACGGTCGCCGAAGTCCTCAAATTGAATGGCTACAACACCGCAGCCTTCGGGAAGATGCATCAGACGCCAGTTTGGGAGACCAGCGTATCGGGACCCTTCACACGTTGGCCGATCGGCGACGGTTTCGAAAAATTCTACGGGTTTCTGGGCGGCGAGACCAACCAGTGGGCGCCGTTGATCTTCGACGGCGTGACACACGTCGAGCCTCCGCACACTCCTGGCTACAACTTCATGACCGATATGACTGATCAGGCGATCGCCTGGATGAGATTCCAGCATACGATGACTCCGGATAAGCCGTTCTTCGTCTACTTCGCGCCCGGCGCTCTGCATGCGCCGCATCACACGCCCAAGGAGTGGCGTAACAAGTATGCGGGCAAGTTCGATGAGGGATGGGACAAGTATCGTGAGGAGACGTTGGCGCGTCAGAAGCAGCTCGGCGTGGTGCCACCGACTACGCAACTCGCCCCGTGGGCGCCGGGCGTCAAGCACTGGGATGAACTCAGCGCCGACGACAAGAAGGCCGCCGAGCGGCTAATGGAAAACTACGCCGGTTTCGGCGAATACGCGGACCACGAGATTGGACGATTGCTCGACACTCTCAAAGAACTGGGAGTCCATGACAACACCCTCGTGATTTATATCGCCGGCGACAACGGCATGAGCGCAGAAGGCGGTCTTACCGGAACTCTCAATGAGATGGCGGCGTTTAACGGAGTTCCGGACACAACTCAAAATATCCTCGCCCATCTCGACGATATCGGTGGCCCGAACAGTTTTCCGCACATTCCAGTGGGATGGGCACTCGCTGGCGATACTCCATTCCAGTGGACCAAGCAGGTGGCCTCGCATTACGGTGGGACGCGAAACGGCATGGTGGTTTCGTGGCCCGCAGGCATCAAGGACGCCGGCGGCATCCGCACGCAGTGGCATCATGTCATCGATATCACCCCTACCATCCTGGCGGCAGCAAAACTGCCGCGGCCGAAGACCGTCGACGGTATCAAGCAGAAACCGATGGAAGGGGTGAGTATGGTCTACTCCTTTGCCGATGCTAAAGCGCCGACAACCCATACAACTCAATACTTTGAGATGTTTGGCAATCGCGGGATCTATCACGACGGCTGGACCGCGGTGACCCGGCATAGCATTCCATGGGACGTCGCAGGGACGCCGCCCAAGTTCGGCGAGGATAAGTGGGAACTCTACAACACCAACGACGATTTTAGTCAGTCGCAGGACCTCGCCGCGAAATATCCAGACAAGCTTAAGGAACTTCAACGCCTCTTTCTCGCAGAGGCAGAAAAGTACAACGTCCTGCCGCTGGACGACAGGCGTATCGAGCGTTTTGTGCCGACACTGGCGGGTAGGCCTTCGCTCATGTGGGGGCGGACCTCGGTGACACTCTATCCGGGCATGACCGCGATGCTGGAAAACGCGACCCTCGACATCAAGAATCGCTCGCACACCATCACCGCCGAAATCGAGATACCGCAGGAGACTGCGCAAGGCGTGATCATCGCGCAGGGCGGACGCTTCGGCGGCTGGAGTCTCTATATGAAGGATGGAAAGCTCAAGTATTGCTACAACTGGCTTGACCGGGTGCGCTATACGCTCGAATCAAAAGAAGCACTTCCGGCCGGCAAAGTCACAGTCAAATTCGAGTTCAACTATGACGGCGGCGGGGTCGGCAAGGGGGGCACCGGGCAACTCTTTGTCAACGGCCAAAAAGTTGCCGACGGCCGAATCGAGCGCACTCAACCGTTCATCTTCTCAGCGGATGAAACCGAGGACGTCGGCGAGGACCTCGGCACGCCGGTGAGCGAAGACTACAAAGAAGGCGACAACAAATTCACCGGGACGATCGACAAGGTGACGATCGCGGTGACGCCGCCCCCGGCACAGGTGCAAAAGCAAGAGGAAGGACAGGACGCTGTAATCGACGAGGGCATTAACTGAACATGGGCTTGTTTGAATCAGGTATAGCGTACGGAATTTCGCTCCACCAACTGCATAAGGAGGTTCGTGATGAGGTCTAGCAACCGAATCGTGCTCTGCCTTCTCGCCCTGGTCGTAGCCGGGTGCGCTTCGACGAACGTTACGCAACAAACACCGATGAGCAGCCCGGGGCTCGCGCGGCCCAATCAGATCTGGGTGTACAGCTTCGTCGCCAACCCCGCCGACATGCCCGCTAACTCCTCGATCAGCGGCGAGGTCGGTGCGCCGAGCACGCCGCCGACGGCCGCGCAAATCGAAGAGGGCCGTCAGTTCGGCACGCTTATCGCCACCAATCTGGTTACGGATATACAGGCGATGGGACTTTCGGCGGTGCAGGCTGGGCCGGGATCGTCGCCGCAAGTTGGCGACGGCGTAATCCGCGGTTACCTCGTATCGGTACAGAGTGGGAGCGCAGTCCAACGTTTCGTCATCGGATTCGGTGCAGGAACTTCGGAGATGGATACGGTGGTGGAAGGCTATGCAGTCACGCCTCAAGGCTGGCGCAAACTAGGATCGGGAACGCTTAGCTCTTCTGGAAACAAAACCCCGGGGATGGTCGTGCCCGCCGCGGTAGCGATTGCCACCGCCAACCCGATCGGCCTTATCGTTGTCGGCGGGGCGAAAATCTATGGCGAGGCGAGCGGCAAGAACACACTCGAGGGGAGAGCCAAGGCGACCGCCGACGAAATTGCGGTGCAGCTCAGGATCAGGTTTCAGGATCGGGGTTGGATCCAGTGAAGGGCTCTCATCTCGGCGCATCAATCATCGGAATAGATCTTTCTGCTTAATCTCCAAAAGAGCTTTTCCACAAGATCATATCTTGCTGCGAAGGCTCGCGAGCCGCGAGGTGACGTTCTCCGACCCTGCGCTATTTAATGATCTCCGCCTTGCGCAGCTCGTCGATCTTCTGCTGTGAGAAGCCGAGCAGTGACTTGAACACGTCGTCGCTGTCTGCGCCGCGCACCGGAGCCGCATGTTGCACCTCGCTCGGCGTTCCCGACATCTTCCACGGGATGCCGGCGTGGATGCGGCGGCCGATTTCCGGATGCTCGAGCTGGACCAGGTAGCCGCGTTCCATCAGGCCTTTGTCCTCGGCGAGGTCGCGATTGCTCATCGAAGGAAACGCGGCCACGCCTGCGCGCTGGAGCGTCTCGGCGGCCTCCCATTTGTCGCGCTCGCGAGTCCATGCGGTGATTGTTGCATCGAGGGCGGCCTCGTTTTTCTTGCGCAGCTCGGCGCTCTTGAAGCGAGGGTCATTGGCGAGCGCCGGCTGGCCGATCGCCTGGCAGAGCGAGCGCCACTCGTCTTCGGTCCCGACCGCGATCGAGACCCATTGGTCGTCGTTCCCCGTGGTCTTGTAGGTCTCGTGCGGCGCCATCAGGCGGTCGTGATTGCCGTTGCGCGCAGGCTCGCGATGATTGATGTCCCACTCGAGCAGACCTTCCGCCATATGCACCAGCACGGCCTCCCACTGCGACTGATCGATATACTGTCCCTCGCCGGTGAGGTCCCGATGGAGCAGGGCGGCGATAATCGCATAGGCGCCCATCACGCCGGCGTTGGGATCGGGGTACGAGACTCCGATTTCGGCCGGGTCGCCGCCCGGATAGCCGGTCAGCCAGAACTGCCCCGAGAGCGCGGAGGCCGGCGGCCCGTAACCGACATAGCGTTTAAAGGGGCCGTACTGGCCGTATCCAGACATCGAGATCTGGATGATGTCGGGTTTTACCTCGCGCAGCTTCTCATAGCTGAAACCGAGCTTGCTAATTACGCCGGCGGCAAAATTGTCGGCCACTACGTCGCAGTGCTTCGCGAGTTGGAATGCGAGCTTGACCGCTTCGGGCTTCTGCAGGTCGAGCAGGATGCTGCGTTTGCCCTGATTGTACTGGTTGAAGTAGCCGGCGCGGTTGGGTCCCGCCTGATTGTCGGCGAACGGCGGAATCATCCGCGTGACACACGGCCGCAAAGTGCTCTCGATCCGGATGACTTCGGCGCCGAGATGCGCAAGCGTCTGGGTGCAGAACGGCCCCGCCCACGCCCAGGTGAAATCCAAAACCCGCACGCCGCTTAAAGGTGAATCGGCCATAACATTCTCTCCAGCAACATCTCGGCTTCGAGACAAATCGGATCTTCGACGGTCATGCGGATCCTAAACCACGCCCGACTGTTTTAGCGTGGCCAGGCGATCGCGCGGCACTCCGAACTCGCCGCAGAATACTTCCTCGTCATGCTGACCCAGCCGCGGCGCCGGACGGCGCAGGGCCCATTTGATCTTGCCGTATTGCGTCGGCGCGCCCGGCAGCTTCAGCTTGTCCATGCCGGGCTGGTCGAACTCGACGAAGTACTTGCGCTCCTGCAGATGGTCGCTTTCGTACATCTGCTGCATCGTATTGACCGGTGCAAACGGGATCCGGGCCTCCTGCGCCGCCTTGTAGAGGTCGGTGACCTTCCATTGCGCGATCCACTCGGTCATCAGCGCCTTCAGCGCGTCCATGTTTTGCGCGCGCAAGACGCGGTCCTTGAAGATGTCTTCGCTCGCCCACTCTGGATTGCCCATCAACTTGACGAGGCTCTGCCACTGATGCTCTTCGACCGCGAGGACGAAGATTTTGCCGTCCTGGCAATCGGCGAGGAACCACGGCCCGAGCGCGCGCGATCCCAGGCGCGAGGTCTCGCGCCCGCCGTAGGTCCAATGCATGAAATTCATTTCGAGCATCGCCGCGATCGCTTCCCGCTCACAAACGTCGATCGCCTGGCCCTTGCCGGTGCGCAGCTTGTGCCGCATCGCCGCGAGCGAGGTCAGCGCCGCGTGCGCGCCACCCTGGAAATCGCACTGTGCGCCGAACGGCTTGAGCGGCGGCAATTCGGGGTAGGGCGATGCCCCGGGGCTGAGATAGGCCCACCCTCCGGCGTTCGAGGCGTTCAGCTCGTAGCCGCGCCAGTTGGCGCGCGGCCCGCGGTCGCCGTACATCGAGATCGACGCGACGATCAGCCCCGGATATTTGGCGCACAGCGCCGCGCTGTCGAGGCCCTGATTCGCGCGCTCATACGGCGGCACGTTGTGAATCAGGATGTCAGCCTTCTCGAGCAGGCGGCCGAGCAACTCGCGTCCCTCGGGTTTGCCAAGGTCGGCCGTCACTCCGCGCTTGTTGGTATTCAGGTAGACGAATAGCCCGCTTTTCTCGGGGTCGGGCTTATCGTTTGGGAATGGGCCGCGACGCCGTGTCAGGTCGCCACCTGGCGGCTCGACCTTGATTACTTCCGCGCCCAGGTCAGCGATCATCTTGGCGCCGAAAGCGGCGGACACGCCCTGGCCGCATTCGACGACGCGGATGGAGCCGAGTCCGCGCGCATCCTTTGGCGGATCTTTCGCTGTGCTCATAGTCTTACTTTATTACGATCGGGTTGACCGGTGAACCGGCCCCGCCGACTACCTTTAGCGGAGAGCCCACGAACAGGAACGTGTACTGGCCATCCTTGGCGCAGTCCTCGGCGAGGTCGTGCGTCCAGTCGATTTCGTTGAAGATCACGCCCTGGTAATGGAGTAGCGCCATGTGCAGCGGGATCATCGTGCCGCTCTCTTCATGATGGGTCTGCTCGGAGCCAATGGTGTCGCTGCCGAGCGATGGGATCTCCATCTCGTGGAACCACTTCGCCAGCTCAGGGCTGTAACCCAGCCCCGGCTCGTTGAACGCTCCCTTGGGGAAGATGCCTTCAACGCCCTGGTCGTAGAAACGCTTGAGCCATCCGGTGTGGATGATGATGATGTCGTGCTTCTCGATAGGACTGTTCTGTTTCTTGGCCGCTGCAAGCATGTCGTCGAGGGTGAATCGCTCGCCGGCGTCAAGGCTGTCCTTGCCCTTGAAGCGCGCGGCGTCGATCAGGATGCCGCGCCCGACCACGCCGTGCTCCGCTATCGGCTGGATCGAGCACTTCTCCAGGCTGCCCATCGTGGTTTTGGCGTCATAGCCATTGTATAGCGTGTCGCCGTGCCAGACGTGCCCTAGGGCGTCGTACTGGGTGGTGCCCTGAAGGTACATCGTGATCACGTCGTCGGCGTATTCCATCCCGCCGGGGAATGGCTGCGCCTTGCCACTGACATAGAATCCCTTGTCCATCGCATTGGTGCGAATTGGCTGCGACCGCGAGGGGTAAAGTGGGTCGCCTCCAGGCCGCGCCACCGGCACGCCCAGGGTGAAGACCTTGCCCTGCTTGACGGCGCGGATGCCGCGCAGGACTTCAGCGCTGGTCAGGAAGTTCAGACCGCCGATTTCGTCATTGGGTCCGAAGCGGCCCCAGTTCTTGGGCGCGTCCTTCAGAAGCTCTTTAAAATGTATAGGTTTGGTGGCTGCCATAGTGCTCCTCTCGCCGATTTGGTCAAGCGATCCGGTTCATTAACGCGTTACGCCTCCTGACGCAAACCGCCGGCCCGATTCGCTAATGATCCCTATGTAACACTCGCTGACGATTCCCCTGTGACGGTTCGGCTGCTGGCGGTATGCTGTCATACAGGTTGGATTCTACAAGGAGCGTGTAGATGATTACGGTGAAGCGTCGAGGCTGTTCGTATCTAATCACTTGTTGCCTCGTGGCGATTTTATGCACAGGTGGCAGTGCATTCTCGGTGGCGTGGGCGCAGTCAGAGTATCCAGTGGAGGCGCCGCCCCCACCGGAGGCTGCTGCTCCGCTTCCACCGCAAGCTCCCGAAGCGCCGGCCCCGCTTTCGAATGACGAGCTCGATGATTTGATAGCGCCAATTGCGCTCTATCCAGACGCTCTTGTCGCGCAAATCCTGGCGGGGTCGACCTATCCGACCGAAGTCGTCGAAGCAGCCCGCTGGCAAAGCGCAAACCCTGGACTGAGCGGGGACAGCCTGGCGGAGGCCGTCGACAGCCAGAATTGGGATCCCAGCGTCAAGGCGCTGACCCAGTTCCCATCGGTGTTAGCAAATATGAACAACAACCTCTCGTGGACCTCTGCGCTAGGTCAGGCCTACTACTATCAGCCCGAGGACGTGCTAAACGCGGTCCAGGCGATGCGCCGAAGAGCGCTCGCCGCGAGGACGCTGGTGAACACGCGTCAACAAAGATACTACGACCAGAGTGGCATGGTTATGATCGAGCCCGCCGATCCCAACGAGGTTTATGTTCCGGCCTACAACCCGGGCGATATATACGGCACCCCAGTGGCGGTCTATCCCGGATACTCAGCGCCGGGATACTCAACGGGCGAGATGGTAGGCGCTGGGGCGCTGGCGTTCGGGGCGGGAGTGGCGGTCGGTGCGCTTGCGAGTCAAGCTTGGGGATGGCACGGCTGGAATACCGATTGGCACCAACGTCATGTGACCTATCACAATACTACTTACGTTTCGAACACTAATACGTTCGCCCCTCCAGGTACATATGGAGGTACCTATGGAGGACAGGGGTCGCGAGGAGGCAATTTCAATCGCAAGGGTGGAAACAATCGTCAGGGTGGCTTAAACGCTCCCGTCCCCGGCCGTCCGCCGGGAGGTTCCCGCGGAGGCTCTGAACTCGGCGCGCCGCCGAATGGAGCCCGCGCGAGCGGCGGCCCGCGCCAGATGGGCGGTCCCGTCGCAGTGCGTCCGGGGCCCGGTGCCGGAGCCGGTTACAAGGCCGGCGCACCGGCGAATCGTCCGCCCAACGTGAATCCTCAGGTGGCGGGCGCCGGACCGCGCCAGATGGGCGCTCCTGTCCCCGGCCGCCCACCAGGAGGTTCCAGATCAGGTCCGGAGCCTGGCGCGCTCACGAATCGTCCAGCTAATGCTAATCCCCAAGTGGCAATCCGTGGGCCAGGCCACATGGGGGCTTCAGTCGGGGCTCCTCCGGCGCCTGCCGCCAGACCCGCTCCTAGACCGAACCCACCGATAGCGCCGTCCGCGCGAAATAACCCGAGACCGCCGGTCAGCCAGCCCAATCCGTACCGAGGCTTTGCCAAGGCACCGGCCAGCGGTTTAAACAAAACCGCATTCGCCAGGATCGCTCCGGGTAGCGAGGCTGTAGCCGCCAGCGCCCGCGGTCGAGCGAGCGTGGGCCGGGCTCCTGCGCCGCCGCCCCGCCCGGCGCCACAAGTTCACGCCGTTGCGGCACCCCGACCGGCGCCGCAAGTCCATGCTGCTGCGGCACCTGCACGACCCGCCGCACCGGCGGCGCGACCTGCCGCACCTGCAACGCATAAGCACTGAGCAAAGCTTGCCGGACAGATCGTGCAAAGCGCCCCTGCCGATGCCAGGGCCTACCAATTGAGGAAAGAGCGATGCTTCAAACGAGAGACAATGCGCGAGGAAGTGGCGGCCAGCTGACCTTGAAAGTCCTATCCATCGGCTTGCTCACCGGCCTGATAGTTGGGAATTTTGGCACCTCGCGACTCGCCCTCGCGCAGGAGTCAGGCCAGAAAACCTTCAGCTCGCCCACTGCCGCGGCCGACGCGCTGGCCGCAGCCGCAAAGAAACACGATAAACCGGAGATGTTGGCTATTTTAGGTCACTCCGGCCAGGAATTGATCTATTCCGGCGACCGGGTTGCCGACAAGGAAAACAACGATCACTTCGTCAAGAAGTATCACGAGATGCATCGGTTCGTTGCTACTGGAAACGGGCGGTTGTTTATATACATAGGTGCGGAGAACTGGCCACTTGCTATTCCGCTTCAAAAAAGCGGCGACAAATGGTATTTCGACACTGGCTACGGCAAGCAGGAAGTACTATATCGACGCATTGGTTCCAATGAGTTGAATGTAATCAAGGTTTGCCAGCAAATAGTCGATGGCGAGCGAGAATACTACGCCGAGCTTCACGACGGCGACACGGTGCATCAATACGCTCTGAAGTTCAGAAGCACTCCCGGGAAGCAGGACGGTCTATACTGGGAGGTCAAATCAGGCGAGCAGCCGGAAAGTCCGCTGGGCCCACTGGTCGCCGAAGCGGCTAGTGAGGGCTACAAACATCACGTTCATCATGCCGCGGGTCACCCTCATCCTTTTCACGGCTACGTTTACCGGATCCTGACCCGTCAAGGTGCGGCTGCGCAGGGCGGTGCCAAAGATTACATCGTCGACGGCAAGATGACGGGTGGATTCGCGCTCCTCGCATACCCGGCGCGCTATCGCGACTCGGGAGTAATGACCTTCGTGGTCAATCAAGACGGGCAGATCTATCAAAAGGACCTGGGTCCGCAAACCGAGCAGATCGCTTCTGAGATGGCGGAGTATAACCCGGACAGTACCTGGGAACCTGCTACACAGACCGACAATACGAATGTCTCCCGGATCAGCGCCCCCAGCATCATGGTCAAGCTGTTTATCCAGCGGCCATCGGCTGTAGCCACTACGGTGTCGCTCGAAGCGCCAACTGCGTAAGGGCTAGCGCGCAGTTTTGGCGGCCGCTTGGCGCTGAACTTCGCGTTCGCGCAGATCGCGGCGGCGAATCTTGCCCGTGACGGTCACCGGGAACTCGTCCATGAATTCGAACTCGCGCGGGTATTCATGCGCCGCGAGCCGCGTCTTCACGTGTTGCTGGATCTCGTCGATCATCTGCTGCGAGGGCTGATGGCCAGGCAGTAGCTTGATGAAGGCTTTAATCGCCTGCCCGCGCCGCTCGTCCGGAACTCCTACCACCGCGCACGAGCCGACCGCCGGATGCTCAATTATCTTGGCCTCGACCTCGGCGGGACCGACCCTGTAGCCCGAGGTCTTGATGACGTCGTCGGAGCGACCCTGGAAATAGATGTAACCCTCGTCGTCCATGTGGCCGTTATCGCCGGTGATGCACCATCCGTTGACGAACTTCTCAGTCATCGCGCCGGGGTTTTTCCAGTACTCCTTCATCACCACCGGGTCGTCGATACGGATCGCGATTTCGCCGGTCTCGCCGTTTTTGACCGGTATGCCGGTATGCGGATCTGACCACGGCGACCTCGTGGCCGGGATACGCCTTGCCGAGCGGCTCGAGGCTCGCCTTCTCGAGCGCGGTGCAGTTGCCGATAAAGTAGTTCGCCTCGGTCTGGCCGAAGGCCTGATTGAATTCGACCTTGAGTTGCTCGTCGACCCATCGCGAGAGCTCCGGACTGACCGGTTCGGCGCCGCTCACGATACAACGCAGGCGCAGTTCGCGATATTTCTCCCGCGGGTTTTTGATTTCGCGCAAAGCCTTGAGCGCGGTCGGTGGATAGAGCCCGACCGTCGCGCCATATTTCTCGAGCAGCCGGAGCGTGACGTCGGGATCGAACCGCGCCTTGCTGCGGTAGGCCAGCACCGGGATTCCGTAGGGCCAAATCGCCAGCAGCCCGTCGAGCAGGCCGCCTGCCCACGCCCAGTCGGCGGCGCTGTAGTAAAGGTCGCCCTCGCGCAGAAAATTGTACGAGTAATCGATTCCATTGTGGCCCAGCACGTAACGCGCGACGTGCAGCACGCCCTTGGGATCGCCGGTGGTGCCCGAGGTGTACATCAGCAGGATTGGATCCTCGGCGTGCGTCGGGCCCATCGCGAACTGATCGGAACCCTTGGCGATGAGATCGTCGAAAGCAAGGCCGCCCTGTTTGCCGCCGGCGACGACCACGTGGCGCAATTCGGGCACATCCTTGCGGATCGGATCGATCTTCTCGATGCTGTCGGGCTCGACCAGAATCGCCTTGGCCGCGCTGTTATTGAGGCGATACTTGAGCGCATCGGGACCGAACAGCTTGGAGATTGGCAGTGCGATCGCGCCAATCCGATAAAGCCCCATGTGCGCAATCGCGGTCTCGGGCCGCTGCGGCAGATGCACCGCGACCACGTCGCCGCGCTTGATTCCCAACCCAACCATCGCGTTGGCAAAGCGACGGCTGAGTTCGCCCATCTTGCCGAAGGTGTAGGTCTCGACCCGGCCCTCGTCATCCTCGTAGTAGAGCGCCGGTTTATCGCGCAGGTCGGTATGGCGATCGAGGCAATCGACGGTGACGTTGTAATCGGCCGGGATGTTCCATCGATGGCGCGCGCGAGCCTCGGCAAAGCTTTTCGCGCCGCGGACGGTCTGTTCGCGAAGGCCAATGATGCTCATGGTGAACCCTCCGACGCGCTGTGGTGCGCGATGCGCAGCGCGCAGCTTTACGTTGCCGTGCGTCCGGCGCCTAGGTCGAGCGTAATCCGCCCACGCAAATCCATCAACTTGGTTTCTATTTCCCTGCCCGATCGTCTTTGAAGCGAAGGGCAGGGTGGACTGGCGGTTCTGGATGTCCGTGAGAACCTCCTCTCTCTCTGGAGCCGTGATTTCCGAAATAAATCGCTTCGCGTTGATCCTTCACTTCGGCAACCCTCGTTCAGGATGACACAAGAAAAGCTTCCGCTGTCATGCCTAGTCGTTGATTCTGAACGGAGCCTGCCTTCCCCGCTGTCATCCTGAGCGTCAGCGAAGGATCTCCGCGAAGCGATGCATATTTTTTCCGCTTGACGCCGGCTAATCGGAAATCAAAGCTGTGCAAGAAAGATTTCGTCAGGACAGAATTCGTCAGAAGAGACACGCGACGGCGCGTCAGACGTAAACAGACCTACAGGAAGGAACCCACAGGAAGAGACCTGCGATGGCCAAAGTCTGGGTGCTGCAGCATCATCCGGCCGAGAACCTCGGTGCGATTGCCGACGCACTGGAGTCGGCGGCGCTGGCATGGCAATACGTGCGCGTCTTCGACGGCCAGCCGGTGCCTGCCGACATGAAGGGCGCGGGCGGCCTTATCGTGATGGGCGGGCCGGAGTCGGTCTATCAGCTCGATCGATATCCTTATCTGCGGGGCGAGATGGCCCTGATAGAAAGCGCGCTCAAGGCGGGTCGGCCGGTGCTTGGCGTCTGCCTCGGCAGCCAGTTGCTCGCGGCCGCTCTCGGAGCCAACGTGCGCCGCGCAGCGCACAAGGAAATCGGATGGTACCCGGTGCGGCTGCGAGTCGAGGCAAAGGACGACCGTTTATTGCGCGGACTCCCAGACGAGTTCGTCGCCTGCCACTGGCATAGCGACATCTTCGGCCTCCCTGCCGGCGCGGTTCCGCTCGCCTCGTCCGAGCTGACGGAATTGCAGGCGTTTCGTCACGGAGACAACGCCTGGGGCTTGTTGTTCCATGCCGAGATGACGCAGCGGATCGTTACGGCGCTGGTCGGCGAGTTCGGCGACGGATTGAAACGGGTTGGAATCGACGGCGATGAAATCCTGGCATCAACGCCGCGGCATCTCGCGGCCCTGAACAAAATCGGCGAGACGATCTTCAGCCGCTGGGCGGCGCCGATCCAGGGAACTTGATTTTCCAGGGAACTTGATTTTTCGAGCGCTGGGCGTTCCGTCGAGAGTGCACGCTCAATACACCACCGAGGGGAGCCACGCTCCCGCCGGCTCGTTATACAGTCCAACTGTCATGAGAGTCATTGGCTGAACGATGCGCAGCCCCGCGTTCAAGCACCAGCGCATCAGTTCGCCGTTGCGCGTGGGCACGAGAAATCCCGGGCCACCAAACACTTGCGCCGCGCCGATGAGCGCCTTCACGTCGTCGTTGGTCTCGCCCACCGAGTGGCCGAAGAAGGCGATCGCGGAAGTGTAGCCCGTGATGCGCCCGGCTCGTTCGACTACCGCGGCGTGCCTCGGCCGCAGCGCGTCGCGCATCTCGCCAGTTCGATCATGACCGTGGACGCGGATACATAGCCGGCTACATTCTTCGAGGTCGCTTTCGCGCGCCGGCCGCACGAAGCATCCTGGAATGGAGAGATTGAGCGCCGGGCCCTGGAACACGCTCAGTGGTTCGCGCGAATCGAATCCCAGCTTGGTGTAGAGGCAGAGTGAGCGGCGATGGTACGCGGCCTGCACGAGGCGCACGCCGGGGAAGTTGCGGGCCGCGGCGCGTTCCATCACCGCCTGCATCAGGCGCCGCCCGACTGCTCGATTCTGGACGGCGGGGTCGACGGTTATCGGGCCGATCCCGGCGATCGGATTGCGCTCGTCGAGAAAGTTGCTGCCCACGATTCGACCGTCGAGCTCGGCGACGACTTTGTGAAAGCCCGGATTTGCGAGCAGGAAGGAAATCACCGCGACGGCGTTTTCGACGTCAGTGAAGTCGGGTGGAAAGTTGTGCTGATCGGCAATCGATTTGAATGCCTCGTAACCGATCGTGCCGCACGCATGCGCGTCCTCGGCCCGGCCTTCTCGCAGTCTGAGGTCCATACAAAAGCTCTCCTGAGTTGACGAAAAATAAAGGACGGAGGAGAGATTAACCCGGCTGCCCCGGTGGATGGAACATCGTGCCGCCGGCGCGCGCCTGCTCGAAGGCGAGCAGTTTTCGTTTGATCTCGAGACCCCATCGGTAACCCGTAAGCTTGCCACTCGCACCGACAGCGCGATGGCATGGGATGAGGATCGACACCGGATTGGAACCGTTGGCATGGCCGACAGCGCGCGCCGCAGACGGACGCCCGATGCGTGCGGCAATCTCGCCGTAGCTGCGCGTGGAGCCCTCGGGAATCGCCAGGAGCTCACGCCATACGAGGAGTTGAAACGGAGTACCTCTGATATCCAGCGGCACCTCGCATTTCGCCGTCTCGCCGCGCAGATAGCGCAGAACGGCATCGGCGGCAAGGCGCGCGACGCCGTCGTCACGGGTTATTTTGGCCTCGTGGAAGTCGCGGCGCAGTTCGCTCTCCTGCCACTGGTCGGATTGATGCACCGAAAGCGCGCAGATGCCGCGCGCGGTTGTTGCGACCAGCATTCGGCCGAACGGGGACTCGACAATCGTATAGCTGATCTCCGCGCCGCCACCATGGACACCCCAAGTTGCCGGGATAATCGCGGGGACAGTTACTCGGAATGGTCAATTGATCAATGTGATTCATGGGTTGAGGTTCGTCCTTCTTCTAGCTATTTCGATTCCGGGAATTTGGAAATTTGCCCGGGTCTAAAGGCTGCATGAGTTTAAACCCCGACGCGTCCGTTTTGTAAAACCTGCCGACTCGCATTTTCCAGTTTTCCCGTCCTTTGTGCTCATCCGAACCGAGCCACAGAAAAAGTCCCGAAATCCCGGAGAAAAACAATGACCTGACACGGCACGGATCTTGGGATGTCAAACGTTGACGTGACGCTACAAGGGGTGAGGATCGGCCTTAGTAAGAGGAGTAGAGGCGGAGAGGAGGAATCGTTAGTCATGAGAATCGATCGAACTGCGATAGCCGCTTCAATACTCGGCTTGGCGATGGGACTTCCTTCGCTCGGGAATGCGGCGATGAACCAAAACTCGGCGTCGGATTCGAGCTATACGCAAGCCTCTAGCGGGGCAAACTCCGGCAGCGTTGATGATGCCACGCTGAAGCGAACCGCTGCGGCCTACGTAAAGCTGCGGGACATTTCGATCAAGGCGGAGCAGGCAATCAATCGCACTGACGATACCGCCAGGAAGCAACAACTGATGGCTGAGAGCGATTCCGCAAAGGTTGAAGCGATGGAAGATGAGGGGATGGAGCCGCAGCAGTACAACAACATAATTTCGCTGCTCAGCGACAATAGCGGCCTGCAGCAGAAATTCCAGTCTTACGTAAAGCAGTTAAGGCGTTCGTCATAGAGCGTTCGTCGCCAAGATGGACGTGCAGTTAGGCGGGATGAAAACTCGCATCGATGAGAGGAGTAGCCATCCCCATTTTCAGCAAAAGCGGCTCCACGCGAAACGCCTGGAGAGCAGCGCAGAAAAAATGCGCTGAACACACACGGACGGCATCGCCCTATTCAGAGACGGTGCCGTCCGTGTGCCGCACAAAACTACTGCCATCGTCAGCGTATCAAGAGGCATCGTTAAAAGGAGCTCGTTTTGCTAATATTTGTGCCTGATGATTGTTCGAATCGAGTTCGAGCGCGAAGAAGATGGCCACTGGATTGCCGAGGTGATGGATTTACCGGGCGTGATGGCGTACGGCCCGAGCCGTGATCAAGCAATGGCTGCGGTGCAAGCCTTAGCACTGCGCGTCATCGCCGACAGGATAGAGCACGGCGAAGCGACTCCGTCCGAGGCTTCTGATATTTCCTTTCGCGCCGACTCTTAAAAGCTGTGGACCCTTCAAGCCCAGCTGCACCTTACAGATCTTCTGGCTTCAATCCGGTCCGTTTCGCAATTCGCGCCAGCATTCGAGGACCAATCTCGTCGTCGTCATGAAACCCGAAGACGACATCCGGTCCACCCGGGACGAGCGAGTACTTTGTGCGAACCCGAGCTTCTCTTGACTGCCCATCCCAACTTTAGAAGCGCTCGCAAAGCTTGGCGTGATTTCGTCGCGTGCCACTGCTCAGCCATAGCCCGCCTCCCCTGATGTCTCTGTAACACAAAAGAGCCAGCTGCTGAGGGGTAGCCCAGGGTCCGCCAGTGTGAACGCTTTGCCCGCGATGGCGGGCCTTGATATATCACTTGGGTTTACGCGAGCGACTGATGACCGGATGCCCCTATAGCGGTGCGACCGGTCGGCGGCGCGCATTATCCTCAACCAAGTGGGTGTCAAAGGCAGATGGCGTTCAAGACGATCAAAGTTCCGAGCAATGGCGAGAAAATCACGATGGGGTCGGACGGCAAGCTGCGCGTACCGGAACGGCCGATCATTCCGTTTATCGAGGGCGACGGCACCGGGCCGGATATCTGGCGAGCCTCGCAGTACGTCTTCGACAATGCGCTGAAGAAGACGTACGGCGGCAAGCGCGAGATCGCCTGGATGGAAGTGTGGGCGGGCGAGAAATCCTTCAACCAGTTCAACAACTGGCTGCCTGACGAAACGGTCGAGGCCTTCAAAGAGTACCTGGTCGGAATCAAGGGGCCGCTGACCACGCCGGTGGGCGGCGGTATCCGCTCGCTCAACGTCGCGTTGCGCCAGATGCTCGACCTCTACGTCTGCCTGCGGCCGGTTCGCTACTTCAAGGGCACCCCGAGTCCGGTAAAGAATCCCGAGAAGCTCGACGCCGTTATCTTCCGCGAGAACACTGAAGACATCTACGCCGGTGTCGAATGGGAGGCCGAGTCACCCGAGGCGAAAAAGGTCATCAAGTTTCTGCTCGAGGAGATGAAGGTCACCAAGATTCGCTTTCCCAACACGTCGGGCATCGGCATCAAGCCGATCTCGCGCGAGGGCTCCGAGCGCCTGATCCGCGCGGCGCTCAACTACGCTATCGCGCACAAGCGCAAGAGCGTCACCCTGGTGCACAAGGGCAACATCATGAAGTTCACCGAGGGCGCCTTTCGCGACTGGGGCTATGAACTCACGCGGCGCGAGTTCAAGGGCAAGGCAATCGGATGGGACGACTGCAACGGCAAGCCGCCCCCGGGACAAATTCTCGTCAAGGACAACATCGCGGACATAACGCTGCAGCAGATACTCACGCGCCCCGAGGATTTTGACGTGGTCGCGACCATGAACCTCAACGGCGATTACCTTTCCGACGCGCTGGCGGCGCAGGTCGGCGGCCTGGGCATCGCGCCGGGCGCCAACATCAACTACGTGACTGGCCACGCGATCTTCGAGGCCACCCATGGCACCGCGCCCAAGTACGCGAACCAGGATAAGGTCAACCCCGGCTCGGTCATCCTGTCGGGGGTGATGATGCTCGAGCACATGGGATGGCAAGAGGCGGCTGACGGAATTGTTCGCGGGCTCGAGAAGACGCTTGCCAACAAGACCGTCACCTACGATTTCGAGCGCCTGATGACCGGGGCGAAGCTGCTCAAGTGCTCGGAATTCGGCAAGGCGATCGTCGACAACATGTAGCACGACTATTGCGCCTCGCGGCGGCAAGCGTCGCGGCGTAGCGCGAGTTTCGGGAGCGTAAAGTGCGCCCGCAGGCAATGTCTGCGGGCGCACTTGCTTTAGTGAAGTTGTGCCCGGGGCGACAATTTCGCTCTCCGTCTTGTAGGCGCCCTTCACGGTTATACTGCCGGTGGTAGTTTGGCGGTTCCGGCAGAGCGCTTTCCCGGACCGTGGTAGCTATTCCTTATGGCCCACCGCCGTTTTGTGGAGTCAAATGATCCTGTAGATGCGTGTGTAACCCCGCAGGGGGCCAGTGCGTAGTCATTCGTGGGTGGGGTGCGGAGAGCTCGGCTTCGAGCAAAGGGGCGGAACGATGATCTTGCACAACGCGGCAGGGGTCGCGATGGTGCTGCTGGCGCTGGCGGCGGCACAGGGGCGCGGTACCGACATAACGACAACGGGGCAGGGGGGCGCGGGTCCGACTGCGCCGCAACCTGCGGCAGTCGCTTCCGCGGATCGGCGTGGCGATGCCGCTTCTCAGGAGGCGGCCATCGATGCGATGTCGTCGATGCACATGTCCGGGCACATGCACATGGCGGGTCATTCAGCGATGGCGTCGCACATGGCGTGGAGCGATCCTCGGCCGGCAACCGAGGCCGACCGCGAACGAGGCGCGGAGATCGTCAAGACCCTGCAGACCGCGCTCGCCAAATATAAGGACTACCACGTGGCCGAGGCCGACGGCTTCAAGCCATTCCATCCGGAGTTCCCACAAAACATCTACCATTTCACACGATGGCAGAACGGGCTCAAAGCAGCGTTGACCTTCGACCCCGCCGAGCCTACCTCGCTGCTATACAAGAAGACGGCCAATGATGGTTACGAACTGGTCGGTGCGATGTACACAGCGCCACGCGGGACCAGCGAAGCGAAGCTGGACCAGCGCGTGCCGCTCGGCATCGCGCGATGGCATCGGCACGTGAACCTGTGCTTCCCGCCCAAGGGGCAGGGCAAAGGACAGGGAGCGACCGCCGACTGGACGAAGTTCGGTTTCAACGGCTCGATTTCGACCAAGTCGGCGTGCGATGCCGCGGGCGGACGCTTTTATCCGCAGGTCTTCGGATGGATGGTGCATGTCTATCCGTGGGCCACGACGCAGCAAACAGCCTGGGCGCACTGAAGCAGCGCCCTGAATGCGGTGGGTCTCAAAGTGCGTCAAATAAAACTCTCCGTTCGTCAATCCTTGCTGCCGCTTCGGTCATCATGAGCGAGCGTTGCGCGAGTCGAAGGACCTCGCGCGTTGCGACGCGTATCAAGCCAGGGCGCACGGAGGACCGCGTGAGATCCTTCGACTCCGGCAGCCTGTGCTCAGGATGACACATGAAGAATGATCAATTGAGATCGTGTGTCTGGGCTCCAGGTCCGTCGACTCGCAGACTCGTTCCCGATGACAGGCTATGTCAGCGGCAGTTGCGGGCAGGGCGGTAGCCGGCCAGCTCGGCCACTTCTGCACTCGGGAACAGCACGCGATTGGTTATCGAAACCTTGCCGTATGAGGGGCATCCGGGCCATTCGTAAACGCGGGTGCGCCGGTTGCCGATGATCGGTCCGGATAGTATGGGCGGCGTAGCACTACCTATTGCCGCCGAATTTTGCGCAACTGAGTTCTGCCCGTTCCCTATGCCGGCGCCGACGCGGAATGGCCGCGACTCGCTCGCGCGACTCCTCCAGTGTTGCACGTATTGCGCGGCCAACGCGGGATCGTGAATCACCAGCAGGTTCTCGACGTTCCGATGCTCGGCGGAATACGTATAGTTGAAGCTGCCGGTGACCACGACTTCGCCGTCGATGATCATGACCTTGTCGTGCATCAAGCCGGGCGGCCGATCGACCATCACGGGGATTCCGGCCGCGCCGAGGTGCTGCACGGCGAACGCGTCGTCGTGGTTACGGCGGTCGGTGAGCTGTCTGTAGTCAACGATGGCGCGCACGTCGACGCCGCGTCGATGCGCGTCGATGAGAGACGTTACTAAGGGGCCGGGGGTAATCTCATATGCCTGGACAAGGATCGATGTGCGCGCCGCCCTTACTGCGTTCTCGATAGCTCTAACCGGATCGCATCCGCCGGGAAGCGGCGGCGAAAAACAGACTTCTATCTGCGCCGCCAAAGCGCGAGAGGCCGGGGCGGCGGCAAACATCAGCGCGGCAGCTAACGCCGCGAGCGCCGACACGTTGCGCTTAAGCGTAGCCGGCGGTTCGCGTGCTTCACGGTTTCCGGAACCCCGCAGCGTCATCAGGTACCGCGCTTGCGCTGATGGATCCCTTCGGCCTGACGCGCCATACCTTCGATCCGAGAGCCCTCGAGATGAGACACGAGTGCCGCGCCGAGTTCCATCTCAACCGAGGCGTCGAAGTCCATATCCATTGCGCGGTAAACGCCCTCGCGCGTGAGCGCCAGTTCGGCCGGATAGTGCGCGGCGATCTTTTCGGCCATTGCGCGCACGGTCGTCTCAAGCTCATCCGGCGGCACCACGTGGTTGACCAGCCCGATCCGCATCGCCTCGGACGCATCGATCAGCTCGGCGGTATAGAGCAGCTCGAAGGCGCGGCCTGCGCCGACGATGCGAGTGAGGTTGTACAGACCGCCCATCGTCACCGTCGCACCGACCTTTACTTCGGTGAAACCGAGCTTGGTGCCTTCGGCGGCGATGCGTATGTCGGCGAGCATCGCAACCTCGCATCCGCCGCCCACCGCGTAGCCATGCACCTGCGCGATGAGCGGCTTGCCGAGGCGGCGGAAGCGGCGCGCGATCTCCTGCTCTGGACCGATATGCGTGCGCCAGTGTTCCATCAATTCCTGGCGCCGCGGATTTTCCTTAAGATCGGCGCCGGCGCAAAACGCGCGGCCTGCGCCGCGGATCACCACGACGCGAGCCGCGGCGTCTTCGCAAGCCGTCTGCGCCACCGCGCCAAGCGCGTGGATCCATTCGTCGTTTATCGCATTGAGCACGTGCGGCCGATTGAGCGTGATGTACCCGATCTGGCCGCTCAGTTCGTAAAGCACCGGAGGTTCCATCGCGCTCACTCCTATCTCGACGCTGTGCACGCGCGCGCGGTCAATGGTGCTTCACCCATCTGGTCAATGGCCCATTTTCAGCAGGTCGTCCTGGGCCCAGCCTTCCTTCAGGGGCACCATGAAGTACGGCGTTAGTGCCATCTTCTTGAACTTCCACTGGCCGTTTTGGCGCACGTACTCGTCGTCGTAGCGCGCTGCGACCACGTAGCTCTCGCCCTTGTAGACCGGCTTGGCCTCCAGGTAGGAGAAGCCGCTCGCGCGGTCGCCATGAACTTCGACCACGTGGTTATGGATGAACTGGCGCACACGTGAGAGGCGTGGCGTCTTGCTCTTGCCGTCGGCGTCGGGCTTGGTCAAAAGTCCGCCAAAAAAGCGGTCGATCTCGTCGTGGCCGTGGGCGTTGCCGAGATGGCCGAAGAGCAAATCGCCGTCATCGGTGAAGAGGCTTGCTATCTCGGTGAACTTCGCCTCGTTGATGTATTCGTGATAGCGGAAGCGCAGGTCGCGGATGTCCTCGATATCGACCAGCTCCTGCACCTTGGATTCAAGCGCGCTGACGCGGGCCTCCAGGTCGGCAGCCATGTGAATCGTCCTCCCGGTAGTTTTCGTTTCGGACTTGGTTGCAGGCTTGTGTAACACGGCTTGGCCTCTGCCTCAAAACGGCACAAAGCGGCCGATCTCGCGCAGCTTCACACAGCGGGCGGCGGCTGATATTGATTCGGGGTCGCGCGCGGCAAAGACTCGTCGCGGGATGGATTCGCGGCGCGCAGGCTAAAGCTTTGCGCTCGCGGCAACAGCGGATATATAAGTCAGCCTCATGGAGGAGAGGGGCGTCGAGTCCCTCCGGCAAAGTGTGATCAAGCGTAGAAAAATCGCCTTTATCGGCGCCGGTAACGTCGGCGCCACCTGTGCTCACCTGTGCTTTTTGCGCGGGCTGGGCGATATCGCGCTCTTCGATATCATCGACGGCCTGCCGCAGGGCAAAGCGCTCGACATGCTCGAGTCCGCTCCGGTGCTGGGCGTCGACGTGAACGTCAGCGGCTCGACCGACATGAAGATCATCGAGGGAGCCGATTGCTGCGTGGTGACCTCGGGATCGCCGCGCAAGCCCGGGATGAGCCGCGACGACCTGCTGAAGATCAACGCCGGGGTGATGAACCAGGTGGGCGCCGCGATCAAGCAGCACGCGCCCGACGCATTCGTGATCGTGGTGACCAATCCGCTCGACGCGATGGTGACGCAGATAAAGCGCGTCACCGGCTTTCCCAAGCATCGCGTCGCCGGGCAGGCAGGCGTGCTCGACTCGGCGCGCTACCGCACCTTTCTCGCCGCCGAACTCAAGGTATCGGTCGAGAGCGTCTCCGCGATGGTGCTGGGCGGGCATGGCGACGACATGGTGCCGGTGCGGAGCTACACCAGTGTGGGCGGCGTGCCGATCGAGCGCATGATCGCGCCCCAGCGGTTGGACGAGATCGAAAAGCGCACCCGTAACGGCGGCGGTGAGATCGTCGAGCTGATGAAGACGTCTTCCTACTACGCCGCGGGCGCGGCGGTGTACCGGATGGTCGAGGCCCACATCCTCGACCGCAAGGAAGTCCTGCCGTGCGCGGTTTACCTCGAGGGCGAATACGGCGTACGCGGCCTCTATGCGGGCGTACCGGCGGTGATCGGCGCGGGCGGCGTCGAGCGAGTGCTCGAGATCCAGCTTTCCGCGGCCGAGAAGACGGCTTTCGACAGCTCCGTTTCGCACGTGCGCGAACTGGTCGAAGCGATGGACAAGGCGATAGCCGGCTGATTGCGGTGTCCCATTAATAACTTGCATCCAAAAGCTGGTCATCCTGAGCCGGCGAGCGACTGCGAGCCTTGTCGAAGGATCTCGCGCGGCATTTTTGCGCCGCGTGATTTGCCTGGTTCCTCTAAAAAGCAATCATGGCCTATTTGCGGGACGCTACACCACGGCTCTCCAGGGGCGTCAATCATCGGCCGCGTCATACGCAAGGTTAGCTGAATATGAATATCCATGAGTTCCAGGCGAAACAGGTGCTCGCGCGCTTCGGTGTGCCGGTACCCAAGGGGCAACCGGCCTCCACGCCCGACGAAGCCGCCGCGGCGTTCCGCGCCCTTGGCCAACCCAAGGCTGTGATCAAAGCGCAGATCCATGCCGGTGGCCGCGGGAAGGCCGGCGGCGTGAAGTTGATTAGTTCGGCGGAGGAGGCGCGGGAGTTTGCCGCGCGGCTGCTCGGCAAACCGCTGGTGACTCATCAGACGGGTCCCGAGGGGCGCGTGGTGCGCCGCGTGTACGTCGAGGAGGCCAGCCAGGTCGCGCGCGAGCTCTACCTCGCCTTGGTGGTCGATCGCAAGGCGGCGGCGGTCGGGGTGATCGCGAGCACCGAGGGCGGAACGGACATCGAAGAGGTCGCCGCCAAGACGCCGGACAAGATCATCACTGACCCAGTCGATCCGCTGCTCGGGATGGCGCCGTTTCAGGCGCGCCGGATAGCGTTCGCGCTGGGGCTGAAAGACAAGCAGGTCGGGCAGTTCGCCACGATGCTCGCCGCGCTCTACCGCGCGTTCGTCGAGACCGACGCTTCGCTAGTCGAGATCAATCCGTTGGTGGTCACGGCCGACGGACGCGTGATTTGCCTGGACGCCAAAATTTCGTTCGACGACAACGGACTGTTCCGTCATCCGGACATCCGCGAGCTGCGCGATCCCAACGAGGAAGACCCGGCCGAGACCGAGGCCGCCAAGTACGATCTGAGCTATGTGCATCTCGACGGGAATATCGGATGCATGGTCAATGGCGCGGGGCTCGCGATGGCGACGATGGACATCGTGAAGTACTACGGCGCCGAGCCGGCCAACTTTCTCGACGTCGGCGGCGGCGCCAACGCGCAGAAGATCGCGGCCGCCTTCCGCATCCTGCTCGCCGACTCGCGCGTCAAGGCCGTGCTGATCAACGTCTTCGGCGGCATCATGCAGTGCGACGTGCTCGCCCGCGGCGTGGTCGACGCGGCGCGCGAGGTCAAGCTCAGCATCCCGTTGGTCGTCCGCATGGAAGGGACCAACGTCAAAGAGGGCAAGCAGATCCTCGCCGACTCGGGCATCAAGGTGATTGCCGCCAACGACATGGCCGACGCCGCGCGCCGGGTGGTCGATTCGATCGGCAAATAGGACCGGCAATAGGACATTGATTCGATGAGCATCCTGGTAAACAAAAACACCCGCGTCCTCACCCAAGGCATTACCGGCGCGACCGGTCAATTCCATACCCGCGCCTGCCGCGAATACGGCACGCAGATGGTCGGCGGCGTGGTGCCGGGCAAGGGCGGCACCGACTTCGAGGGCATCCCGATTTTCGACACCGTCGAGCAGGCGCGCAAAGAGACCCGCGCCAACGCGACCGTGATCTATGTTCCGCCGCCGTTTGCCGCCGACGCGATCCTCGAAGCCGTGGCTGCGGGAATCGAACTCGTCATCTGCATCACCGAGGGCATCCCGGTGCTCGACATGGTAAAGGTCAAGCACTACTTGAAGGGCAGCAAATCTCGGTTGATCGGACCGAACTGTCCCGGAGTGATTACTCCTGGCGAGTGCAAAATCGGCATCATGCCCGGATATATCCATAAGCCCGGGCGGGTCGGGGTGATCTCGCGCTCGGGCACGCTGACCTATGAAGCGGTGCATCAGTTAACCCAACTCGGAATCGGGCAATCGACCTGCGTTGGAATCGGGGGCGACCCGATAATCGGGACGAACCAGATCGACGTGCTGGAACTGTTCAACCAGGACGCCGGCACCGACGCGGTCATTTTCATTGGTGAGATCGGCGGCACTGCAGAAGAAGAGGCGGCTGACTACATCAAGCAGAACTTTAAGAAGCCCGTGGTCGCATTCATAGCCGGGCAGACTGCGCCTAAGGGTCGGCGGATGGGTCATGCGGGAGCGATCATTTCAGGCGGGCACGGCGGAGCCGCGGACAAGATCGCAGCTCTTAAGACCGCCGGTATCGACGTCGCGATGAGTCCGGCCGATTTGGGCTCGACCATGAAGACGGCGCTCGACGCGAGCAAGAATTGAAAGCGGCGCTGGAGATCCGGCGCAATCAGGACGGCATGTAGTAGATGGCGATCGAACGGACATTGGCGATTATTAAGCCCGACGCGGTGGGGCGCGGGCTTTCGGGTGACATCATCAAGCGTATCGAGGGCGCGGGGTTGAAGATTCGCGCGATGCGCCTGATACGGCTCGGACGCGCGCAGGCCGAAGCGTTTTACGAGGTGCACAAGTCGCGGCCGTTTTACGGCTCGCTCTGCGAGTACATGTCATCAGGGCCGGTGGTTGTGATGGCGCTGCAAGCCGACGCGGCGATTGCAAAGTGGCGCGACCTGATGGGCGCGACAGATCCGGCCAAAGCGGCGCCCTGCACAATTCGCAAAGAGTTCGGGATGGACGTCGAAAAGAACGCGACCCACGGTTCCGATGCGCCCGAGACCGCAGCGCACGAAGTGGCGTTCTTCTTCAGCCGCCTCGACATCGTCTCGTAAACCTTTTCCGAGTCCCGCCTGACTGTCGGCCTTCAATCTACATGTCGGGTGACAAGGGAAGGGTTCACTCATTTCAACCCCGCCTTGCGCAGATCGGAAAGGTACCTTTGCCCTAGAGGACCGTGCCAATTTGCGGGCATCCTCTCCATCTCTTCCAGCGAAAACCGGGGACTGATGCGCAGAACTTCCGCCGCCTCGGCTCGCGCGTCACGCTCCCGCCTTAGTTCAGAATATGCATAGACCAGGTTCACATGGACCCAGGGATTATTCTGGTCACTTGTTTTCAAAGCATCGACCGCTTCCGCGTACCGCCCCATTCCATTGTAAGCAACCCCTTCCGGCATCGAGTATTTCTCCGGATGACGGGGATCGAGGCGGATCGCCTTCTGGGCATACGCGAGCACTTCCTCCGGTTTGCTCGTTCCCCAATCGGGCGGCATTATGCCGGCTGGGAACACGCACTCGGCGTCGTTGATGTCCGCCAGCGCAAGCCAACCGTAAGCGCTGTTGGGGTCCAGCGAGACCGCCCGCTTGCCGTCGGCAACGGCTCGGTCGTGTTGGCCTTTGATCCCTTCGATCCACCCACGCACCGCGTACGCGTCCGCCTCGGAGTCATCCAGCGCGATGGCCTTTTCGACCGATTCGGCCGCACGATCCAGCACGCCCGGATCCGTATCAAACTGCCAGATGGCGCCTAGAAAATACGAAACGGCCAATGCTTCGTAGGCGTCCGCATAACCAGGGTCTAGCTCCACCGACTTCTCGAACATCTTTCGACCTTTGGCCAAGCCGTCCGGCGTTGGGCTCAAAAGACTCTCGAACCCGCGCAAAAAATAGTCGTACGCTTCCAGATTTTTGGTGCGCTGCGGTAGGAACCATCCTCGCTGCAGGACCGTGAGTTGAAGGTTGAGAGTCGCAACAAGGCTTTGAACTATTTCGTCCTGCAGCGCAAAGATATCGTGCAACTGCCTATCGTAGCGCTGAGTCCAGACTTGGTTGCCCGTGCTCGCGTCTACCAATTGAACATTAATGCGCACCCGGTCGGCGGTTTTGCGCACGCTGCCCTCCAAAACGTATTTCACTCCTAGTTCCCGTCCTACCTGCTGCACTTTTGCCGGCTTGCCCTTGTAAGCGAAGGTGGAACCGCGGTCGATCACGAACAAGCCCGGGACCCGCGAGAGATCTGTGACAAGGTCGTCGGTGATACCGTCGCTGAAATATTCCTGCTGAGGATCGCCGCTCAGGTTGGCGAACGGAAGCACGGCGATGGAAGGCTTGTCGGGAAGAGGGAGAGCCGGACTCTGAGCAGGCGGAATCGATGCGGAGGTTTGCGGCGGCTTGAGCAATACGTGTTGCACCAACGCGATTGTCCCAATGATAATCGCCAACCCGCTCAACGACAGTACGCCATCCCGCCAATACCGGCGTGGAATCCGACGTGTTTCCCGGTGCGGCATGGTCCCGTTCAACAGCACTCGCCACAGGTGTACCGGACGCGTGATATTCTTGACCGTCTGCTCGCCGTTGTCCTCGTAACCTAGCGCGAGCTTGTCTCTTACCTGTTCGTGGACCGTCCCCGAGATGCAAATGCCGCCGGGGTCGGCGAGACTCTCCAGTCGCGCCGCGACGTTGATCCCGTCACCATAGATCTGATCGCCCTCGACCATCACGTCGCCGAGATTGACGCCGATGCGGAACTCCATCCGACGCTCCGGTGGCAACTTCGCGTTCTCAGCTTTGAGCGCGGTCTGAATATCCACCGCGCAATTCACCGCCTGGACCACGCTGGCGAACTCGGCAAGAACGCTATCGCCGGCGGAGTTTACGAAGCGACCGTGGTGCTGTTCGATCAAGCGGTCGATGATCTTGCGGTGAGCGGTCAGGGTAACAAGTGTCGCCTCTTCGTCCTCCCCCATGAGGCGGCTGTAGCCGTGGACGTCGGCGCAGAGGATAGCGGTGAGCTTGCGTTCCACACCCACCTGTCGCACGCATCATCCGGCCTGGTACCTGATTGTGTCAATTGCACGGCCCGAACGACTGATGGCCTCGGAGAGGCACAGATCAAAATTTTGAAATTCCAAGCCGCGCGCTCGGGGCGAGCGCGCCTGAATCGACCCTCTCCCTTCGGCCGCAACGGCCGTCGGCCTCTCCCGAAACACGGGAAAGGCGTGTAAGGAGCAACACTGTTTAAAGCTCAAACGGGTTCGCGAAGCCGAGGGGGATCACGCCGCCAGCGGCATATACGTATCGCCCTCTCTGAACCAGCCAGCTTTTCGTTTAGACTCGGAGTTCGTGAGCGAACAGGTACATCCCCAGGGGTATCTACACGCGGACTCGCCGGCACACGGCGCAAACGCGGCACCCGCGCAAGCCCCTGTCCGTGATGTGCGGGAGCTGATGCTCGATGACCTCGAGCAATTCGTGATCGCAGCGAACGAGCGCGCCTTTCGCGCGCGCCAAGTGATGGCTTGGCTGTGGCAGCGCAACGCGGATTCCTTCGACACCATGTCGGACCTCGGCGCGGAGTTTCGCGCGTATTTAAAGGGTCACTTTAGGATTAGCTCGGTGCCCGACGCCACCGTCGCGCGGTCGTCTGACGGGACGCGCAAGCTCCTGGTCGCTCTCCACGATGGCGAGGCGATCGAAAGCGTGATCATCCCGGCCGGCGCGCGTGTGACGCTCTGTCTGTCGAGCCAGGCCGGATGCGCGATGGCGTGCGAGTTCTGCGCGACCGCGCTTATGGGCCTCCATCGCAATCTGACTACAGCCGAAATCGTCGGCCAGGTCGCCGCCGCGCGGCGCGAACTCGAACCCGGCGAGCAGCTCACGAACTACGTCTTCATGGGGATGGGCGAGCCGCTGGCGAATTATCCGCGGCTCGCTCGCGCGCTAACTATAATGACCTCGGAATGGGGGATGGGGGTTTCGCCGCGGCGCGTAACGGTCTCGACTGTGGGCCTCGTGCCGGCGATGGAGCGGCTGCTGGTGGAATTTCCGTCGGTCAACCTGGCGGTGTCGCTCCATGCCACGACCGATGAACTCCGCGACCGCCTGGCGCCGATCAACAAACGCTACCCGCTGAAGCGCCTCATCGATGCGTGCCGCGACCTTCCGATCAAACGGCGTGACCGCGTCACGTTCGAGTACGTGATGCTCGCCGGAATCAACGACTCGCCGACCGACGCGCGCCGGCTGGTGCGGCTGCTCGGCCAGCTCAAGGCCAAGGTGAATCTGATCATCTTCAATCCGTTTCCTGACGCGCCGTTTGCGCCCTCCGCGCGCGCCGCGGTCGAGGCCTTTCAAGCGATCCTTCGGCAGGGTAACTTGACCGCTACAATCCGCGAGAGCCGGGGACAGGATATCGCGGCCGCCTGCGGACAGTTGTACGCGGAGCGGCAATCCGGACCAATGGAGCAAGGGCGGGCGCAATGAGCAGGACGGTGCTGGGCATAATCGGCGGGAGTGGCTTCTACCAGATGAAGAAGCTCACGGCGGTCGAGCAGGTAGAACTCACGACGCCGTTCGGCCGGCCCTCCGATCCGTTCTTTCGCGGCAAGCTCGGCGATTGCGACGTGGTCTTTCTCTCGCGTCACGGCCGCGGCCATCGCCTGATGCCCTCCGAGCTGAATTTCCGCGCCAACATCTACGGCATGAAACAGCTCGGCGTGGATCATTTGATTTCTGTCAGCACGGCCGGAAGCATGAAGGAAGAACTGCGCCCGGGCGATCTGGTGGTGCCCGACCAATTTATCGACCACACCTTCAAGCGGACCGCCACGTTTTTCGGCGATGGCATCGTGGCACACGTCTCGCTCGCCGACCCGGTGTGCTCGGCGCTCGCGCGCGAGCTGTTCGAGTCCGCCGGCGAGGGCGGCACAACGGTTCATCGTGGCGGCGTGTACCTGTGCATCGAAGGGCCGCAGTTTTCCACCCGCGCGGAGTCGAATCTATACCGCCGATGGGGCGCCGACGTTATCAGCATGACGGCGATGCAGGAGTCGCGGCTCGCCCGCGAGGCCGAGATGTGTTACGCGGCCCTCGTGCTGGTGACCGACTATGATTGCTGGCACGAAAGCGTCGCCGCAGTTGATATCGGCGAAATCCTGCGGGTGATGCGGCTAAACGTTGAGCATGCGCAGAATGCGGTGGCGATCCTGGCGCAGCGGATAGCGTCGCGCGAACGCAACTGCGCGTGTCCGAATGCGCTGCGCCATGCGATCATCACTGACCTCGCCGTGATCCCGCCCAAAGTGGCCGCCGATCTGCGGCCCATCATCGGCAAATATCTGCAATGAAGCGAAGCAACACTCTTGCGACAAAACTGAGGAGCGGGATGAAGCAGGTCTGCGCGGATTATTGGGCGGATTATATCGAATGAGCATCGTGGTGGTGGGATCGATCGCCTACGACACGATCGAGACACAGAACGGCAGAGCCGACGAGGTGCTGGGCGGATCGACCAGCTATTTCGCATTGGCGGCGCGTTTTTTTTCGCCGGTCAGCATCGTCGGCGCGGTCGGCACCGATTTTCGCGCCGAAGATATGCGCCTGTTCACCGAGCGCAATATCGACGTGCGCGGGCTCGAGCGGCGCGAGGGCCTCACGATGCGCTGGCATGGCCGCTATCACGAGGACATGAACAAGCGCGACACCATCGCGCTTGCGCTCAACGTGTTCTCGGATTTTTCGCCCGAATTGCTGCCCGATCAGCGTCGCGCCGACTACGTGTTTTTGGGCAACATCGCACCCGAGTTGCAAAGCCGCGTGCTCTCGCAGGTGCAGAGCCCCAAGGTGGTCGCCGCCGACACCATGAATCACTGGATCGAGACCGAACGCCCGGCCCTGATGCGGTTGCTCACGGGCGTCAACGTTCTGACGCTGAATGACGACGAGGCGCGGATGCTGAGCGGCGAGCACAACCTGGTGCGCGCCGGCCGCGCGATTCTGAAGATGGGACCCGACACCGTGCTGGTGAAGCGCGGCGAGTACGGCGTGCTTCAGTTCAGCTCGGGCACGATGTTCGCGGTGCCGGCCTATCCGCTCGAAGAGGTGATCGATCCGAGCGGCGCGGGCGACACGTTTGCCGGCGGCTTCATGGGCTTTCTCGCGCGCCACGGCCGCGTGACCGAACCGATACTGCGCACGGCCGTGGTCTACGGCAGCGTGCTGGCGTCGTTCGGGGTCGAGCGCTTTTCGCTGGAACGGCTGGCGACGCTGACCTGGGAGGAAATCGACCAGCGCTACCGCGCTTTCATCGAGCTCACCGACTCGCAGCACGCGCGATGGACCTCTCGATAGTTGTCCCGCTCTACAACGAGCGGGACAGCTTGGCCCCGTTGCACGACGAACTCGCGCGCGTGCTCGGGGATGCCGGCGATTCTTATGAGATGCTATTCGTCGACGACGGCTCGACCGATGGCAGCGTCGACGTCCTGCGCAAAATAAAGGCTGGGGACGCGCACGTCCGGGTATTCCGCCTCGCGCGTAATTCGGGACAAACCGCGGCGCTCGCCTGCGGATTGCGTCAGGCCGCCGGCGACGTAGTGATCGCGATCGACGGCGACGGCGAGAACGACCCAGCCGACATCCCACGCCTTTTGGCCAAGCTGGCCGAGGGTTACGACCTGGTAAGCGGATGGCGCACGGAGCGATGGACGGGCGCACGGCTCAGCCGCCGGTTGCCCTCGGTCGCCGCCAACCGGCTGATTTCGTGGATGACCGGGGTGCGGCTGCACGACTATGGTTGCACGCTGAAGGCGTACCGTCGTGATCTGGCGCGGCGCCTGATGCTCTACGGCGAGATGCATCGCTTCGTCCCCGCGATCGCGGCCGAACAGGGCGCGCGGATCGCCGAGATCGAGGTGAATTTCCGTCCGCGCCGGGCCGGCGCGTCGAAGTATGGTCCGGGGCGGATCGTTCGCACCTTTCTCGACCTTTTGACGGTCAAGTTTCTCTCGGGTTACTCGACTCGGCCTATTCAGGTTTTTGGGGCGATTGGGCTGGTGGTGGGTCTGATCGGCGCAATGTGGACGGCTATACTGGTGTTCGAGAAGATCGTTCTGGGACGTGCGCTGCATGATCGGCCGGCGCTGTTACTAGCGATTTTGCTGGTAATCGTCGGAGTCCAGTTCATCAGCATCGGGCTTTTGGGCGAGATGCTGACGCGCACTTACCACGAATCCCAGGACAAGCCGGTTTACGTGATCAAAGAAGAATTCTGATTCGAGGACGTTAAGTGGTCCGAGGTTTTTAAAACAGATGAATATTGCCGTCGTGGGCACCGGCTATGTGGGCCTCGTGAGCGGAACCTGCTTTGCCGAGAGCGGCAACGAGGTCGTCTGCGTAGATATCGACGCCGCGCGTATCGAACAGCTCAAGGCCGGGCAGGTGCCGATCTACGAGCCGGGACTCGAAGAGCTGGTGCGGCGCAACATCAAGGAAAGCCGGCTGAGTTTTACCACCGAGCTCAAAGAAGCGGTCGGCTCCGCGATGGTATCGTTCATCGCTGTCGGTACTCCGATGAGCAAAAACGGGGCGGCTGATCTGACCGGCGTGCTGCGGGCTGCCGAGGAGATCGCCAGGGCGGTCGAGGGCTACCATATTATTGCGATCAAGAGCACGGTGCCGGTCGGCACCAACGATCGCGTGCGCGAGATCGTGGCCAAGGCCGCGGGCCATCGCGTCGACGTGTGCTCGTGTCCCGAGTTCCTCAAGGAGGGCTCGGCTATCGAGGACTTCATGCGGCCCGACCGGGTCGTGATCGGCTCGGCCAGCGAGCAGGCGACCGCGATCCTGCGCGAATTGCACGCCGCCTTCCTGCGCACTGACAACCCGGTGATTGTGATGGATCCGCGCTCGGCTGAGCTGACCAAGTATGCCTCGAACGCGATGCTCGCGATGCGAATTTCGTTCATCAACGAGATGGCAAATCTGTGCGAAGCCGTGGGCGCGGAGATAAACGACGTGCGGCGCGGGATGGGTTCGGACCGGCGAATCGGCTCGCAGTTTCTGTTTCCCGGCGCGGGCTATGGCGGCTCGTGCTTTCCAAAAGACGTGCAGGCCCTGGTCCATAGCGCCGCCGAGCACAGCCTCGACTTCGCCCTGCTCCGCGCGACCGACGAGGTCAACGTGCGCCAGAAACGGCTCATCGCCGAGCGCGTCAAGCAGCACTACGGCTCCGACCTTAAGGGTCGCAGTTTCGCGGTATGGGGGCTGGCTTTCAAGCCGCGCACCGACGACATGCGCGAGGCGCCGTCGCTCACGGTGATAGAGGAGTTGCTGGCCGCGGGCGCCAGCGTGCGCGCACACGATCCCGAGGCGCTCGAGAGCGCGCGCCGGATCTTCGGCGACCGCGTCACGTATCACGAGAACAATTACGAAACGCTGGCCGGGGCCGACGCGCTGATCATCCTCACCGAATGGCCCGAGTTCCGCCATCCCAACTTCCAGCGCATCCGCACGATGCTCAAATCCGCGGTGATCTTCGACGGGCGCAATCTCTACGATCCGGCACTAATGAAGGCGCTGGAGTTTCGCTATTACTCGATTGGCCGGCGGCCGATCTAGCCGCAACTGGGAGGGAATTTAGGATGCGAGTACTGGTCACTGGCGGGGCCGGCTTTATCGGCTCGCATACGGTTGACGTGCTGGCGGCGCGCGGTGGTCATGAAATCTCCATCATCGACGATCTCTCGGCCGGCAAGCGCGATCAGGTAAACGCGCGAGGGCACTTTTACCAGGCCGATCTGCGCGACGCCGCCGCTGTCCGCGCCGTAATCGAGCGCGAGCGGCCCGAGGTCCTGATGCATCTGGCGGCGCAGATGGACGTGCGACGTTCGGTCGCCGATCCGGCCTTCGACGCGCAGGTCAACCTGGTCGGCCTGCTCAACCTGATGGAGGCCGGTCGCGCGCACGGGCTGCGCCGCGTGGTCTTCTCCTCCACCGGCGGCGCGATCTATGGCGAGCAGGACCGCTTCCCCTGCGACGAGGAGCATCCGCAGCGGCCGCTAAGTCCCTACGGGGTGGCCAAGCTGGCGACCGAAAAGTACCTGTACTTTTACCACGCACAATATGGGATCGATTACGTCGCGCTGCGCTACGCTAATGTCTATGGTCCGCGTCAGGACCCGCATGGCGAGGCAGGCGTGGTCGCGATCTTCTGCGGGCACATCCTCGAGGGTCGCCCGGTGACAATCTATGGCGATGGCAGCCAGACGCGCGACTATGTCTATGTCGCCGACGTGGTGCGGGCCAATGTCGCCGCGCTCGATGCGACCGCATCGGGCCCTTTCAACATCGGGACCGGGGTTGAGACCAGCGTCAATCAACTCTATGAGGTGTTGGCTCGCAACGCGGGCACCAGCCGGGCGGCCGAGTTCGGGCCTCCGCGCGCGGGCGAGCAGCGACGCTCGGTGGTACTGCCCGAGCGCGCAGGCAAAGAGCTGGGATGGCGCCCGCAGGTCGAATTGTCGGATGGTCTTGCGCGGACACTGCGGTTTTTTCGCGATCGCGGCGCGCGTTAGCCAATAATGCTATGCTCTGGGGAGTCCGGCCGCCGTCGTGGCGGCCGTGGCTTTATGCGGATCTTTTCGACCATCGATCCCGCGGAATATTTGGAATATTTGATTTCGTCTTGAATGATCCGTGCCTGCCAATGACTGACCCCACGCTCATCCGCAACTTCTCGATCATCGCACATATCGATCACGGCAAATCGACGCTCGCCGATCGCCTGCTGGAGCGCACCGGAGCGCTCAGCAAGCGTGAGCTTAAGGAACAGTTCCTCGACTCGATGGACCTCGAACGCGAGCGCGGAATTACGATCAAGGCCCGCTCGGTACGGCTCAACTACACGGCGCGTGACGGTAAAACCTACGTGCTCAACCTGATCGACACACCCGGCCATGTCGACTTCGCCTACGAGGTCTCGCGCAGCCTGGCGGCCTGCGAAGGCGCGCTACTGGTGGTCGACGCCAGCCAGGGGGTCGAGGCGCAGACGCTCGCCAATGTTTACATGGCGCTCGACCACGGGCTGGAAATCGTGCCGGTAATCAACAAGATCGATCTGCCCGGCGCCGACGTCGATCGCACCCGCGCCGAAATCGAAGAGGTAATCGGACTCGACGCGAGCGGCGCGATCCTGACCAGCGCCAAGGAAGGCATCGGGATCGAGGAGGTGCTCGAGGCGGTGGTCGAACGGATCCCTCCGCCGCGGGTAACGCCTGGCGCGCCGACTCGCGCGCTCATCTTCGACAGCTGGTACGACGTTTACCAGGGTGCGATCGGTCTGACGCGGGTGGTCGACGGCGAACTGCGCCGCGGTATGCAAATCCATCTGATGGGCACCGGCAAGACCGGCGAAGTGATGCGCCTTGCGCACTTCACCCCGTTCGAGGCCGAGGTCGACGCGCTCGGTCCCGGCGAAGTAGGCATGGTCGCAGCCAACGTCAAGACCGTAGCGGACATGCGCGTCGGCGATACCATCACCAGCGCCGAGCATCCGGCGACCGAAGCGCTGGCCGGATTCAAGGAACTCAAGCCGATGGTCTTCGCGGGGCTCTATCCGACCGAGTCCAACCAGTATGGCGCACTGCGCGAAGCGATCGACAAGCTGCGGCTCAACGATGCGAGCCTCATTTTCGAGCCCGAAAGCTCCCAGGCGCTCGGCTTCGGCTTTCGCGCGGGGTTCCTCGGACTGTTGCACATGGAGATCGCGCAGGAGCGCCTTGAGCGCGAGTTCGGCCTCAACCTGGTAATAACCGCGCCGACCGTCGTCTACCGGGTACGCAAGCAGGATGGGACGGTCATAATGGTGGACAATCCCTCGCGGCTGCCCGACGAATCGACGATCGAAGCGATCGAGGAGCCATTCATCCTGGCGTCGATTCACGTACCGCAGGAGTACCTGGGCGCGGTGATGAGCCTGTGCGAGGAGCGGCGTGGCATACAGCGCGACCTGCGCTTTGCCGGACGGGGACGGACGATCCTGCACTACGAGATGCCGCTCGCCGAAGTGGTTTTCGATTTTTACGATCGCCTGAAGTCGGTTAGTCGCGGTTACGCGTCGCTCGACTACGAATTTCTGGACTTCCGGGCGGGGTCTCTGGTTAAATTGGACCTGCGGATCAACGGCGACGTGCTCGACGCGTTGTCCATCATCGTGCATCGTGACCGGGCCTATGAGCGCGGGCGTGTGCTATGCGAAAAGATGCGCGAGCATATCCCGCGACAGATGTTCGACGTGGCTATCCAGGCCTCGATCGGAGCCAAGATTATCGCGCGCGAGAGCGTCAAGGCGCTGCGCAAGAACGTGACCGCGAAGTGTTACGGCGGCGATATCACGCGCAAGCGCAAGCTGCTGGAAAAACAAAAAGAGGGTAAGAAACGGATGAAGCAGGTGGGCAAGGTCGAAATTCCGCAGGAGGCATTCCTGGCCCTGCTCAAAGTCGGCGAGTAAGGCTTCACCGTGGCATCTCCCGTAGGCAATCTCCGCAAGCCCGCCGGTCCCGGCGAGAGCCCAACGCTGCGGCCGGCCGAACCGGTTGAGGCGCACGGCTCCGAACTTCGCGAATGGACCGAGGCGATCGTCATCGCCTTCATCCTCGCGATCATTTTGCGCACGTTTCTGGTCCAGGCGTACAAGATTCCGTCGGGCTCGATGGAGCCGACGCTTCTGATCGGCGACCACATCATGGTCAGCAAAATCCGCTATGGATTGCGAATGCCGGACTCGCTGTTCGGCCTTACCCCGCTTGCCGGCGAGATTCCTTACGGACACTACCTGGTCCATTTTGCGCCGGTCCATCGAGGCGACGTGGTCGTCTTCGTTTTTCCCCAGGATGAGACCAAGGACTTCATCAAGCGCGTCATCGGAATCGGCGGCGACACGGTGCAGGTGAAAAACGGCAAGGTTTTCCTCAATGGCACGCCGATGCCCGACCCGCACGCCCATTTCGAGGTCCCGCCGGGCGAACGCTCGCCATATTCGCCGCGCGATAACTACGGGCCGGCGACGGTGCCGGCGGGCGAGTTCTTCATGATGGGGGACAACCGCGACCGCAGTTACGACAGCCGCTTCTGGGGATTCGTCAAACTCGACCAGCTCGAAGGCCGCGCCATGTTCATATATTGGTCATGGGGCGGTGACAGCCAATCGTTCCTGGGCATACGCTGGAGTAGGTTTGGCAAGGTGGTTAGATAGCGGGGTTCAAGGGGGCAAGTGCCGGTGTCGGAAGAAGCCATTGTCCGGGTAGGGGCGTTACTCGAGCAGCTGGGCGTGCGTTTCGAGTTGGTGCTGGAGGCTGTCTCCGGTTTCGGCGGACGTCTGGACGCGCTTCGAGAGGAAATCTTCGGACAGTTCACCGAGGTGGGGCGCCAGATACGCTTCCTCTCGGAGCAGATCGCCGAGAACCGCGACGCGATCGCCGGCGTGCGCTCTGACCTGGGCGCTGAAATCGTGCGCCTGGGCGAGACCCTGGGCGCAACCCGAGTCGATTTTCGCGAACAACTGAGTGCGCTCAGGCAAGCGCTGCAAAACGAGATGGGCGTTCGCGCAGCGCAGGCGCGCGACCAGCTTTCTGAAGAAGTCTCGCGTCGCGCCGAGGCGGTTCGCGTGCAGCTTGGGCAGGAAATCGACGGGCTGCGCGAGAGTCTGCGCTCCGACGGTTCGAAGCGCGTTCCCGCCGCCACCCGAGATGGCGTCGATCGCGCAATCGGCGAGGCGACCGTGCAGCTCAAGACCGAAGTCGTCGGCGCGGCCGAGTCGGTTACCAAGAAGCTTTCGGCCGAGCTCAAGCAGACCAACAAAGCGGTCGCCGACCTGGCGCGCAAGTTCGAGCGCTTCGATGACCGGATTACGATTCAGAGCCGCGACCAGGAGCAGCGCGTGCGCAAGCTCGAGCGCGGTGGGCGCAAGGCCGTGTAGGTGGGCGGCTCGCGAGCGCAAATGCGATCGTCGCGGCTTTCGTCCGCAACATTTATCAACAGACGCGCGGTTATCAACAGGCGGTTTCTATAGCCACCCCGTCCGCGCGCGCGTCAGTCCGGCTGCGCGACCTTGACCGGCCATCCTAGCCGGGAGAAAATGGGTACGCCTTTAACCCGCCACAGAGAGGGCGGAAAGGGTAAGACGATGAAAGTTTGCAGGTTAGGACCCGGCTGCGCCCGCAGGCGGGTATTTTTTTGCGCCCTCGTTCGGCCAGCGATCTCGAGGCCGGGCTCGCACGGAACCGGAAACGGAAATCCGGGAAACGGAACTCGATGAGCGCGCAGGGCAACTTCAAGCCGACGCAGGCGCTCGACGCGGCGGCAATCTCGCGCTCGGTCAAACGGATCGCACACGAGATCGTCGAGCGCAATAACGGCGCCGCCAATATCGTCCTGGTCGGCGTCGTACGCCGCGGAGCCCGGCTTGCCGAACGGCTGGCCGAGGCGATGGCCGAGGGCGGCAAGCGCGCGGTACCGGTTGGCACGCTCGACATTTCTTCGTACCGCGACGACGGGCGCGGCGCACCAGGTGACCCGCGGCTGCTCGGCCGCGACATCCCGTTCGCGCTCGATCGTGTCCGTGTGGTGCTGGTCGATGACGTGCTTTACACCGGGCGCACCGTGCGCGCGGCGCTCGACGCGATCGCCGATCTCGGCCATCCCGAATCGATCCGGCTCGCCGTGCTGGTGGACCGGGGCGAGCGCGAACTGCCGATCCGCGCCGACTACGTCGGCCGCAATATCGAGGCGCCGCGCGACCAACGGGTGTACGTGCGCCTGGCCGAAGTCGATGGCGTGGACGAGGTGGTGATTGGCGGAGCGAAGAAGGGCGCCGCGAGTTAGTCGCGATGGGACGGCTGGGGAAAAACGACATCGTCTCTATCGAAGACCTGACGACCGTCGATATCGAGCGGATTTTCGAGCTCGCCGACACGTTTGCCGTCGGCCTGGAGCGCGGCGAGACGCTGATCGCGCCCACGGACTCATCATGGCGACGCTGTTTTACGAGCCGTCCACCCGAACCCGCCTGAGTTTCGAGTCCGCGATGCATCGCCTCGGCGGCGCGGTCATCAGCTCGCCCGACATGCAGGCCTCCTCAGCCGCCAAGGGCGAGACGCTGGCCGATACCGTGCGCGTGGTCGGCGCCTATGCCGACTTGATTGTGGTGCGCCATCCGCGCGACGGTTCGGCGCGAGTCGCCGCTGAATACGCGCCTTGCCCGGTGATTAACGCGGGCGATGGCAGCCGCGAGCATCCGACCCAGACGCTCTGCGATCTCTACGTCCTGCGCCGCAAGAAGGGACATCTGCGGGGGCTGACGGTCGCTATATGCGGCGATCTGAAGTTCGGCCGCACGGTACATTCGCTGATCTACGCGCTCGCCCGCTTCGGCGCCAACATCGTGGCCGTGCCATACAACGGGATGAACGTGCCGGACTACGTGCTGGAGCGGGTCGCCGCCGAGAGCAGGTACGGACTTTCGACCGTCACGATGGAAGAGCTGCGGTCGCTCGCGGGGGGAATCGACGCGCTCTATCTGACGCCCAACGCGCCGCATCAGATGGCGCTGTTCACTTCCGAGATGCCGTTGGAAGGCACACCGCCGGCGGCGGTGGCGCCCGCCGCGCTCGATGCGTTTTACCTGACGCGGCTGCAGCGCGAGCGGATGGATGACCAGGAGAGCGGCGGGGTCAAGTTCGGCCATTTCGACGCGCGCGCGCTCAAGACCAGCCGCACCCACGAAGCGGTCGTGATGCATCCGTTGCCGCGCACCGATGAGTTGGCCTACGAACTCGATAGCGACCCACGGGCCGTATACTTTGAGCAGGCTGCCGCCGGCGTGCCGGTGCGGATGGCGCTCGTGGCGTGGCTGCTCGAACAGAACGGCACCGCGCGCGCGCGTCCGGCTGCCGCGGTGCCCGCGATCCGCTTCAAGGCGCATCCGGCGCCGCGCTGCTCCAACCCGGGATGCATCAGCCGCCACGAGGGCGCTTACCTCGTGCCGCGCTTTCGCCTGGGCCGTTCGACGGACTCCTCCACGCTGCCGCTGGTGTGCGAGTTCTGCGAGCGCGAACTCAAGATCGAGTTTGTCGGCAACACCCGCTCGCGGCGCTATTACCGTTTCGACCGTAACCTTTACGGCTATGTGCGTAGCTGGATCGAGGAAAGCTCGCTCGCGGTGTTCGAGAGCGTCAAGCAGGCCGAGGAGAGCGGCTACGAACCGTATCGGCGTGGTCCGCAGCGCGAAATCATGAACGCCGACGAAGTCGCGGCGGCCTGCCGCGCGCTGGCCACGCAAATAGCCGCCGACCTGCCTGATCTCGCCTCGGTCACGATCGTCGGCGTGGTAAGTCATGGCGCGATGCTCGCGCTGCGCCTTCGCGATCTGATCGAAGCCGAGACCCACGTCCGTGCGCCGTGCGTGGCGCTCGACGTCTTCGGCGGAGAGGCCGCGTTCCATCCACTCGACGGCGGCGCTGGTGCGCTCGAAGTCCATTTTGAAGTGGAAGATCGCACGATCGTGCTGGTCGACGACGTGATCAACAGCGGATGGACCGTGCAGCGCGCGATGACGACGCTGTGGCAGCGCGGTCGCCCGGCCGCGGTCAAGCTCGCCGTTCTGATCGACCGCGGTCATCGCGCCGTCCCGATCCGTCCGAACTATGTAGGCAAGAATATCCCCGCCGCCCGCGCCGAGCGCGTGCAGGTCCGCCTTGCACCGCCCGAGGGCGCCGCGCCGGGACGCACCAAGCCGCAGGACCGCGTCGTCATCTACTCGATGGTCGACTCGCTCAAGGAAGGAGAAGAAGCCGGATGAGCCCAACGCTGATGAGCCGTATCCTGCTGCGCGGCGGGCGGCTTATCGATCCGGCGCGCGAAGTCGATGAGATTTGCGACCTGCTAGTCGATGACGGGGAGGTCGCGGCGGTCGCGCCGCCGGGCCGACTCGGTGTCCCCGAGGGCGCGTCGGTTATCGACGCGGCCGGATGCTGGGTCGTGCCGGGCCTAGTCGATCCGCACGTTCACCTACGCGATCCCGGCTTTCCGGAGAAAGAAACGATCGCGACCGGGCTGCGCGCGGCGGCGGCCGGCGGCTTTACCGCGGTAGCCGCGATGGCGAACACCTTACCGGTCAACGACACTCCTGAGGTGACGCGCTATATGCTCGCAGAGGCCGCCGCCGTTCATGCGGCGCGGCTGGTGCCGGTCTCGGCGGTGACGCGTGGACTCAGCGGGCGCGAGACGGTCGACTTCGCCGCTATGGTGGCGGCTGGCGCGCATCTCTTTTCCGACGATGGAATCCCGATCGATGATCAGGCGGTGCTCGCCAGCGCAATGGAACAAATCGCGCGGCTGGGCTTCGCGATTTCGCTACACGAGGAAGACCGCGCGCTCACGGCCAACGGCGCGGTCAATGCGGGCGAGGTATCGAAACGTCTCGGCGTGGCCGGCGTTCCGGCGGCGGCCGAGACCGATCGCATCCGTCGCGATCTGGCCTTGGCGATCGGCGCCGAGGCACCCGTCCATATCGCGCACGTCTCGACCGCGCTCTCGCTCGACCTCATCCGCGCGGCCCGCGAGCGCGGTGCGCAACTCACTTGCGAGGCCACGCCGCATCATTTCGCGCTCGATGATCGCGCGGTGCTGCGATGGGGCTCGAATGCCAAGATGGCGCCGCCGTTGCGCTCGGCAAACGACGTCGAGGCGGTGGTGGCGGCGATCGCCGACGGCACGATTGATATGATTGCGACTGATCATGCGCCGCACGATCCGCACTCCAAGCGGATGGAGCGGCTGTCCCCGGTTTTCAGCCTGGCGCGCGATTGCGGGCGATTGCCGGAGGCTGAAGTAGAGGCGCTGACGCAGGCTGCCAACGGCGTGGTGGGGCTCGAAACCGCGCTCGGCCTGATGCTCGATCTGGTGCATCGCGGCGTAATCGGTCCGGCGCGGATGGTCGAGATGATGTCGCTCAAAGGCGCGCAGCTATTGAGAATAGACGGCGGCACTCTGGAAGAGGGCTCGCGCGCGGATATCACGCTTATCGATCCGAATATGGACTGGACAGTGGATCCCGCGAAATTCATCTCGAAGAGCCGCAACAGCCCGTTTGCCGGGCGGCGGCTCAAGGGCAGAGCGTTACTCACGATCGTCGCCGGTGACATCGTCTATGACGGAAGAACGGAGACGCGGGCGTGAGCGCACAGCGCGAAGCGATTCTGGCGCTGGCCGATGGCCGCATCTTTCGCGGCCGTGCCTTCGGCGCGATCGGCGAGACCGTGGGCGAAGTCGTCTTCAATACCGCCATGACCGGCTATCAGGAAGTGCTGACCGATCCGTCATACAAGGGGCAGATCGTCTGCATGACCTACCCTGAAATCGGCAACGTCGGAATCAATGTCGACGACGCCGAGTCGGCGGGCATTCATGTCGAAGGCTTCGTAGTCAAGGACTATCGCGCGCGGCCGTCCAACTGGCGCTCCGAGATGGCGCTCGGCGAATACCTCGAGCGTGCCGGGGTGGCTGGCATCGAAGGCATCGACACCCGTGCGCTGGTCCGTCACATCCGCACCCACGGCGCTCAGGAGGCGGTGATTTCGAGCGTCACACTCGATCCCGACGCCCTGATCGCGCGCGCCAAGGCTTCGCCGGGGCTGGTGGGCCGCGACCTGGTCAAGGAAGTCACCTGCGCCCAACCGTACGATTGGGATCTCGGCGATTGGGAACTCGGGACTGGCTATCGGCGTCCGTCGAAAGAGGAATTGCGCGACTCGCCGCTCATCGTCGCGCTCGACTACGGAATCAAGCGCAACATCCTTCATCGGCTGGTCGCGAGCGGTTTTCGCGTCCGCGTGCTGCCGGCCGCTTCGACCGCGGCTGATATCCTCGCGCCCAATCCCGACGGCGTCTTCCTCTCCAACGGTCCCGCCGATCCGGCCGCGCTGCCTTACGCGAGCGAGGCGGTGCGTGGCGTGCTCGGCCGCAAGCCGATCTTTGGAATATGTCTTGGCCATCAGATTCTCGGCCTCGCGCTAGGCGGACGGACCTACAAGCTCGGCTTCGGCCATCACGGCGCCAATCATCCGGTGATGGACCTCCGCACGCGGAAGGTCGAGATAACTTCGCAGAACCACGGGTTCGCGGTGGACGCCGACTCGCTCGCCGGACGCGCGGAGCTGTCGCATCTCAATCTCAACGACAAAACGGTCGAGGGGCTGCGCGGCGTTGGCGTTCCTTTTTTCTCGGTGCAGTACCATCCCGAGGCCTCGCCCGGCCCGCATGACGCGGGCTACCTGTTCGCGCGTTTTCGCCGCCTGGTAGAGGAATTTCCGAAATCCGGCGCGGAGGCGCTGGACCGCATCGCCGCCCAAGAGCAGCCCCATGAACGGCGCGAGGACGCACGATGAACTGTATGGGTGCCGGCCTGGTCTGGATATTCTAAATGCCGCTTCGCAAAGACCTTAAATCCGTGCTGCTGATTGGGTCGGGTCCCATCGTGATCGGCCAGGCCTGCGAGTTCGACTACTCGGGCACACAAGCGCTCAAGGCGCTCCGAGAGGAAGGGCTGAGGCTTATCCTCGTCAACTCGAATCCAGCGACTATCATGACCGATCCAGAGCTGGCCGATCGGACCTATATCGAACCTATGACGGTGGCAGCGCTCGAACGGATCATCGAGCGTGAACGTCCCGACGCTCTGCTGCCGACTGTGGGCGGCCAGACGGCGCTCAATCTGGCGATCGAGCTGGCGGAGGCCGGAGTTCTGGAGCGCTTCGGGGTCGAACTTATCGGCGCCAAAATCGGCGCGATCAAGAAGGCCGAGGACCGCGACCTCTTCAAGCAGGCGATGATCGGTATCGGCCTGGAAGTGCCGGCTTCAGGGGCCGCGCGCTCGCATGAGCAGGCCGAAGAAATCTGCAAACGCCTCGGCCTGCCGCTCATCATCAGGCCCTCGCGCACGCTCGGCGGCACGGGAGGTTCGATTGCTCGTGACCCCGCGGAGTATCGCTCCAAAGTCCAGTGGGGCCTGGAAATGTCGCCCAATCACGAGGTGCTGATCGAGCAATCGGTCGAAGGCTGGAAGGAATACGAGCTGGAAGTGATGCGCGACATGGCGGACAACGTCGTGATTGTCTGCTCGATCGAGAATTTGGACCCGATGGGCGTGCATACGGGCGACTCGATCACGGTGGCGCCGGCGCAGACGCTGACCGACAAGGAATACCAGATCATGCGCGACGCCGCGCTCAGGATTATCCGCGAGATAGGCGTCGATACCGGCGGCTCGAACATCCAGTTCGCGATCGATCCCAAGAGCGGCCGCATGGTGGTGATCGAGATGAACCCGCGCGTCTCGCGCAGCTCGGCGCTCGCTTCCAAGGCGACCGGATTTCCGATCGCGAAAATTGCCGCGCGCCTGGCCGTGGGCTACCGGCTCGACGAGATCCCCAACGACATCACGCGCATGACCCCAGCCTGCTTCGAACCGACGATCGATTACGTGGTAACCAAGATTCCGCGTTTCGCCTTCGAGAAATTTCGCGGCGCGGCCGACGAACTGGGCCCGCAGATGAAATCGGTGGGCGAGGCGATGGCGATCGGCCGCACGTTCAAGGAATCGCTGCAAAAAGCGCTGCGCTCGCTGGAAATCGGTTCGTGGGGACTCGAGAGCCGCGCGGCCGGGATGCGCGAGACGGCCGCACTCGCTACTGTCCGCGCCCATCTTTCGTTGCCCAACAGCCACCGCCTTTACTACCTGGCCGACGCAGTGCGCCTGGGCGTCGCGCGCGAGGAAATCCATCAGCTTACCGGCATCGATCCGTGGTTTATCGACGCGGTCGCGGAGATCGTCGAAACGGAAGCGCGAATCAAGGTTGGTCCACTGGACGCAGCGCTGCTTCGCGAGGCCAAGGAGAGCGGCTTTGCCGATCGCCGAATCGCCGAGCTGGCGGGCTTTGAGGAGGCCGCTGTGGCCCTCAAGCGGCGCGAAGCCGCGGTAACGCCGGTGTTCAAAGCCGTTGATACCTGCGGTGCGGAATTCGAGGCCTTCACGCCCTACCTCTATTCAACGTACGAGGGCGAGGACGAAGCGCCGCCCGATGATCGTCCGAAGATTATGATTCTTGGTGGCGGACCCAACCGCATCGGCCAGGGAATCGAGTTCGACTATTGCTGCGTGCATGCGAGTCTCGCGCTCAAAGAGGCCGGCTTCGAGACCATCATGGTCAACTGTAACCCGGAGACCGTCTCAACCGACTACGACATCTCCGACCGCCTGTACTTCGAGCCGCTGACCTTCGAGGACGTGATGGCAATTGCCGAGCGCGAGCGCCCTGTCGGGGTGATCGTGCAGTTCGGCGGACAGACGCCGCTCAAGCTCGCAGTGCCGCTGGAGCGCGCCGGCGTGCCGATCCTCGGCACATCGCCAGACGCGATCGACCGCGCCGAGGACCGCGAGCGCTTCAACGCCCTGGTCGAGAAGCTCGGGCTTAGACAGCCGCACGGCGTACTGACTCGGGGTCTGGCACAGGCGGTTCGCGGCGCCGCGGAGATCGGCTATCCGGTGCTGATCCGGCCGTCCTATGTGCTCGGCGGACGTGCGATGGAAGTCGTCGCGGACGAAGCGGGCTTGCGCCGCTATGTCGAGCAGGCGTTGCTGGCTTCCGAGAAGCACCCGCTGCTGGTCGACCGCTACTTGCAGGGTGCGATTGAAGTCGACGTGGACGCAATCTCGGACGGCGAGGCCGTGGTTATCGGCGGCGTGATGGAGCATGTCGAGCACGCCGGCATTCATTCGGGCGACAGCGCCTGTGCGTTGCCGCCGCGCACGCTCGGCCCCGCGATGCAGGAAGAATTGATGCGCCAGACGCGGATGCTGGCGCGCGAACTCGGCGTCGTCGGGCTCATCAACGTGCAGTTCGCGATCTTCGAGGACGAAGTTTATATCCTGGAGGTAAATCCGCGCGCCTCACGTACCATCCCGTTCGTCAGCAAGGCGATCGGGGTGCCGCTGGCCAAACTGGCGGCGCTGGTGATGGCCGGAAAGAAACTCGCGGACCTCGGCTTCACGACCGAGCGCGTACCGCGGCACGTTTCGGTCAAGGAGTCGGTGTTTCCCTTCGTTCGCTTCCCCGGCGTCGACACCATTTTAGGCCCCGAGATGAAATCGACGGGCGAAGTGATGGGAATCGATCGAACCTTTGCGATGGCGTTCGCCAAAGCCGAACTGGCCGCTTCGACCGACTTACCGGCCAAGGGATGCGTGTTCATCAGTGTGCGCGACGAGGACAAGGCGCTGCTGGAACCGATCGTACGCGGGCTCTCCACGATGGGCTTCGAGTTGATCGCGACCGGCGGCACCGCACGCCATATCCAGGGCCTGACGATCCCATGCGCAACCGTAAACAAAGTTGCCCAGGGCTCGCCGCATGTGGTCGACCTGATGCGCGAAGGAAAGATCGCGATGGTGATCAACACGCCGGACGCGTCGGGTACCGCCGATTCGTTTTCGATCCGGCGCACGGCGCTCGAGATGCGGCTGCCGTTTTGCACCACGATGGCGGGGGCGCAGGCCGCAGTCGAGGGAATCGCGGCGCTTAAGGACGGACACTTCGAAGTTCGCGCGCTGCAGGACTATCACTTCGAAGATCGTGCCCAAAATCGTTCCGATGATCGCGCCGAAAATCGTCCTCACGAACCGGCGCCCGAAAGCCGCCGCGGATAACCTGTCGCCGCGTTTCGGCGCGTCACCCCGCTCGACGCTCGCACGCGATGCCGCTTGAGATGCAAACGTCGCTGAGCGCGCTGAGCGGTGTAGGTCCCAAGCGCGCGGCGGCGCTGAGTGACCGCGGCATCGCTACCGTGGCCGACCTGCTATTCAACCTGCCATTGCATTACCAGGATTGGCGCACCCGCACCGCGTTTACGGACCTCAAGCCTGGGACGTCCGCGGTCGTTGAGGGCCGTCTGGTCGGATTCAAAGAGCGGCCGATGCGCGGGACGCGCTGGCGGCGAATGGCAACCGGCTGGCTCGAAGGAACGGGAGGCGCGCGAGTGCGCGTGGTGTGGTTCAATCTGCCAGCGTACATGAAGGGACGCATGCCCGACGGCGAGCGCGTCGTGATGCATGGCCGCGTCAGTCCGGCAGCCGACGGCAAATTGGAAATCGTTCATCCCGAAGTTTACCCGTTGGAATCAGGCGAGCCGCCGGCGGTGCGTCCCGTGTACGGTCTGCCCTCCGAAATTGGCCAGCGGATCTATGCCGGACTGGTTGCGCAGGCGCTGACAGCGCTCGATGGGCGAATCGAAGGGGCTATGCCCGCAGAGGCTGCGCATTCAGGCCGGCGTGATGGCTCCGGGCGAGGCGCTCCGGACGCTCCATCAGCCGCCCGCCGACGCCGAACCGGCGAAGCTCGAGTCCGGCGACAGCGCTGCACATTTCGCGCTCGCCTTCGACGAGATGTTCGCGTTTCAACTTGCGATGGGAATCGATCGGATGCGTGCGGAGCGGCGCGTCGGCGCGCGGATGGACGCTCGGACCTCGCTGACCGCGCGCATGCTCGAAATGCTGCCGTTCACTCCAACGCTCGCGCAGCTCCGCGCAATCGATGAGATTAAGGCCGGCCTTGCGCGAGCCCATCCCATGAATCGCCTGCTGATGGGTGACGTCGGCAGCGGCAAAACGCTGGTCGCGCTATGGGCGGCGCTGCGCGCGGTCGAATCAGGATGGCAGGTTGCGATGATGGCGCCGACGGAGCTGCTCGCGGAGCAGCACTTTCGAAGCTTCATGGCGCTCTGCGGCACGCTCGGTGTGCCGGCCGCGATTTTGCTCGGCAAGACTCCGGCCGCCGAACGCGCGCGGACCCTTCGGCTGCTTGCGTCGGGCGCGATTCCGCTGGTTTTCGGCACTCACGCGCTCATCCAGGAGGGGGTTGCGCTGAAAAGCCTGGGCCTGGCGATTATCGACGAGCAGCATCGCTTCGGTGTCTTCGATCGCGCGCGCTTAAAAGCACTGGGTCCCAGCGCTCACGTGTTGCTGATGACCGCAACGCCGATCCCACGCAGTCTCGCGCTCACGCTGTTCGCCAACCTGGACATTTCGGCGCTCGACGAAATGCCGCCGGGACGGACGCCGATTGCGACCGAAATTTTCACCGAGGAGCGTCTTGCCGAGGTAGATGCGATCGTGCGTACGGAACTCGAAGCCGGGCGGCGCGCCTACTATATCGTTCCGCTCATCGAGGCCGAGGAAGAGGGCGAGGAACGGCTGTCGGTGGCGGCCACGGCAAAGCGGCTCGATGCGGGGCCGCTGGGCGGTTTCAAAATTGGAACGCTGCACGGCAGGATGCGCCCGACCGACAAGGAGCGCGCGATGCGGGCGTTTCGCGACGGCGCGCTCGACGTGCTGGTTTCGACTACGGTGGTCGAGGTCGGGATCGACGTGCCCGAGGCGAGCGTGATCGTCGTGATAGCGGCGGAGCGCTATGGGCTCGCGCAGCTACATCAGTTGCGTGGCAGGGTGGGGCGGGGCGCGGCGGCGTCGCGATGCTGCCTGGTGATCTCGCGCGGGAACGGCGCGCGCGCGCGGCAGGACGTGCGGCAAGATGTGCGAAAAGACGCGCGGCTTGACGTAATGGTCCGCGCGACCAGCGGCGCGGAGGTCGCTCGAGCCGACCTCGAGCTCCGTGGTCCGGGCGACTTGCTCGGCGCACGGCAAAGCGGCGCGTTGCCGCTGCGGTTTGCGGACTTCATCCGCGACGCCACGCTTATCGAGCAGGCTCGCGCGATGGCCGAGAGCTGGCTCAAGCGCGACCCCTCGCTCGAACTGCCTGACTCCGCCGGTGCCCGTGCGGCGCTCCTGCGAATGCTGGATTTCGGCTTCAGCCTCGGAGATATAGGCTAATCGTAATGGCGCGGGCGAGATCTAAATCGAAGCGGCAGAGCTCGGAACAACAGGTGAAGCGCCGGCGGGAAGTTTCCGCCGGCGGCCTCATCTGGCGGCGACTGGCCGACGGATCACTACGAGTGGTGCTGGTGAGGCCGGCCGGACGTAACACCTGGGTGATGCCCAAAGGGCATCTCGAAGCCGGTGAGACGGTCGCGCAGGCCGCGACGCGCGAGGCACGCGAGGAGAGCGGCCTCACTGTGGGGACGATCGAGCCGCTCGGAGAAATTTCCTATGTTTATTCCTCGCGCGAGCGCAATAGTTCCACGCTCACGCGGATTTTCAAGCGCGTGCATTTTTTCCTGATGGAACATGCGGGCGGGGATCCTTCAGCGCACGACTCGGAGATCGATGAGGTCGCCTGGCTGACCTTCGATGAAGCGTTGGCCCGCGCGACCCATCCCAGCGAGCAAGCACTAATCGCCAAGGCGCGCGCGAGGCTCGGCGTCTAGCATCGGCCCACTGCTTCGGCGTAAGTTTTTGCGGTAGATCCCAATCGCTAGTAGCGCGGCGGGTGGTCTGAGATGTACGGCGCAGGCGCGGATGCGCCTGCACCGAGCACGCTCGCGCTCCAGAGCGCCGGCGCGAGTTCGCCCGACTGCACGGCGCCTGGGCCGATTATCGCCAACACCGCGGTGCCACGATACTCGACATGATAAGGCATCTGCGGCCCACCGGTCGCGATGTGTTCCAAGATTTTTTCGTAGGTGCCGGCGAAAGTCGCGGCGCTCGCATAATCGCTAAGCACCACGATCCAAATCACGGTGATCGCGCCGTTCTGTTGCAAAACCACCATCCGATCGCCGCGCCATGCGCGCGCCAGTCCAGCCGCTGCCGGGACGCCTGGAGTGCGCTCGAGGAGGACGCGCAGGAGCAACTCGCCGTAAGTGTTTTCCCCGACCTTTTGCGATCCCCTGAGCACCGGCGTCCATCCACCGACGGTTATCGCCAGGGGCGGCGGAAAATGCCCAAGGTAGAGCGCCGGATCAAGGACCTGCCGCGTCGAAAGCGGCGGGTCGCGGTAGAGAGCGTTCACCGCGTTCCAGCCGCCGTGTTGATAAACCTCGGCGACGAAGCGCATACCGTCGATGTACTGGAAACTTCGCGCATCGCGGAGTGCCGCCGGCGTGTCAGGCGATTGAACGTCGAACAGCTTGGGTATGTCTAGCTTAGGAATGTCCTCCGGACGGGAGAGCAGCGTGCCGACGGTCTCGGCGTCGATGAATCCGGCTGGATAGCTGTAGCCGATCAGCGTCGCGTCGCCTTCGGCCACGGCTTTAAGCGCCAGTGCGCGGTCGTCGTTGTCGATAATTCGATCGAGCGCATTATCGACGCCGAAGTACTGGTCCAGCAGCGCGAGAGTCAACTCGTGCGCGATCAGGATCTGATCGCTCGGATGGTCGCGGGTGAAAAATCCTGTGATCTTGGACCATAGGCTGCGCCGCGATTTCTCCGTGATCAGGATCATTTCCCCATCCTGCGGATCGTAAAAGCCAGCGAGCTGTGAGCTCAGCATGCGTATGGTCTGCGCTCTGAGGTCGGTTCCCGAAGCGTAGAGCCCGGTCAGTTCGCCGACTTCGACCGCGCGCCGGAGTCCGGCCGCGTCATCGTGGCGTGTCACCTCGCGTTCCAGCACGAGGCTCGCTTGGGAGTGGTCCATCGGTACCAGGGGCACTTCGGTCTTGAAGTTGAGCTGACGCAATTCCTGTACGTTGGAATAGATCTGTTCGGCGCGTTGAAGATTGACCTTGCCGCCGCTGACTACCGCGTGGGTGCATCCAGCGAACGTGAGCAGCATCAGCGCAGCGCTTCGTCGGAGCCGCGGCGGATGCCGTTGGCGGATCACCGGGCGGCGGCCAGCCGGCGAAGCGGCCCGGGGGGAACCGACGGCGATCCCGCGTGCAGCGAGGGTCCACTCGGCGTGATCGCCGGCGGCGGCGCGGTAATCGTACTGGCCTTCCATAGCGCTGGTCCGAGCCGGTCGAAATGGGTAGCCGGCTCGCCGATTACCACCAGCACAGCGTCCCCCTTAAGTTCGACGCGATGGGCTGCCGGTCGGCCATGCATATGGTCGAGCACTTTGCGATAAACGGCTGTAAAGCGAGAGGCCGAATCGGCATCGCGAAAGGCTAGTATCCAGATTACGCTCGCCGCCTCGCCCTTGCGCAGCATCACGATCCGGTCGCCTCCCCACTTGGCGGCGAGCGCCAAGTCCGGCGAGGTCGTGCCGCGCGTGTTTTCCAGGATGACGCGCAGGCCGAGCTCACCGAGGGTGTCTTCATCGGCCTTATGCCACCGGGGAAGCTGCGGCAGGTAGCCGCCGACGGCGACCGTCTTCGGAAGCGTAGGATGATCGAAGTAGAGCGACGGATCGATGATCTGTTGCGTGGACTGCGGCGGATCATCGTAGAGTTTGTCGACGGCTTTCCAGCCGCCGCGCTCATAGGCCTCCGCAACGAATCTGACGCCTTCAGTGTACTGGAAGATTAGCGGCTCGGCGACGCCCCGCGGCACACCGGCGGCTGCGCCCGTGAAGGTTTGCGAGAAGCTCTTGAGATTGCCGATCAGCGTGGCCAGGATAGCCGAGTCCATGCGGCCGAGCATGCAGGCGTAGCCCGCGATGGTCGCGTCGCCCTCGGCTACCGAGTGCAGCGCGAGCGCGCGGTCGCCATTGCTCTTGAGCGCCAGATCCTTGGCGCCAAAGTCGAAGTTTTGATCCTGCAGCGCGTGCGTGAACTCGTGCGCCAGAATCATGTCGTCCAACTTGATCTGGAGTTCCGGCGGCTGGCCGGGAAACTCACGCTCAAGCGCGCCGTTGACCACGACCATCGTCTTCTTTCTGAAATCGTAAAACGCAATCACCTGACTTTCGAGCAAGCTCATGTTGGCAGCTTTCAGATTGACCCCCGGCGGGTACAATCCAATCAGCGCGCCGGCGCGGCCGTCGGTGTCGATTGTCTCGGGCGTGTATTCGCTTTCGAGTTCCGCCTCCAGCAGCTTACCCGCCTCTTCCGTGCTGCGGACGACCACCGGGACCTTGCGCTTGAGCTTGAGAAGGCGCACCTCCTGAACGGTCTGCTCCACCCTGGCAGCCTGCAGTTCGTTGACCTTGCCGTTCTCGGCCTGAGCGCGAGCGTCTGGCGCAGCAGTTACCGCGGCGAAAAGTATCGCGGCGAAGATCGAAAGCAGCAGGGGGCGCGGGGAGGGCAGCTGGCGCGGAAAGGGGCGGATAGCGTGTTTCATTCGCTGATGATTATGACCGGCAATCCGAAACGCGCGGTCTGTACCGCACGCGCCCGAGCCTGCTCGCGGGTCGCAAATCCACCCATCCGCACACGGTAATAGCGCCTGCCTCCGGTATCAAGCTCGCTGAGCCTGACATCGGAGTAGTGCGCGGAGAGGCGGGCGCGGATATTTTCGGCATTGCCCTGGTCGGCGTACGATCCGGCCTGAACGAAGTATTGCGGCTCGCCTTCCGGATCGATCGCCGGCGTCGACACCAAATCCATCCGCACTAGCGCGGTGCCTGGGCCGACCATCCCCAGCGCGCGCGCTGCGCCGTAGGAGAGATCGATTTTGCGCCCCTTGCGAAATGGGCCGCGATCGTTGATTCGCACTTCGACCGCGCGCCCACTCCCGAGATCAGTCACGATCACATGCGCGCCCAATGGAAAGATGCTCGAAGCGGCGGTTATCTGATCCTGATTGTAAATCTCGCCGGTCGCGGTCGGACGGCCGTTGAAGCCCGGCCCATACCAGGAAGCCTTGCCGACCACCGATCGGATCGTGGTCAAACCGGACGGTGACGGCTCAGGCGCCGCGTTCGGAGCGGGCTGGCGCACCGAGCATCCCGTAGCGATCGCGCACACTAACATCGCGAGCCCAAGCAACCGCCACATCATTTAACCTTCTCGCCTCACCTTTGGCGCGCCGTACCTGGCGCGCACTCACACGGCCCACAGTCGCCGCGGTTCTCTCGGCACCCGAGCCGCGTTGTGGGAGGCTGTCCACCACGCCCCCAGGACGAGTATAAGCCGCGCCTCGCGGCCTCAGAAGAACGGCGGCGAGTCTTTGTGAACGGTTCGATCACCCGTCTATTCCCTCTGTCGCTGCTCTGTTGACAGCCGACGCTCCGGAAGTGTCGGCGGGCCGTACTTTGCGTGGTAGCATCGGGGACGCGCTGGCGCGTCCCGGCCCGCGCACCACGATGCTGCGCAACAGAGAGGATCTCGAGGAGCTGGAGGCGCTGACGCTCGCACCGTACGCGATGCTGTCGCGGATGAGCCGCGGACGGCGCTTTCCCGAGCCGCCGCATCCGATGCGCACCGCGTTCCAGCGCGACCGCGATCGTATCGTTCATTCTGCCGCTTTTCGCCGCCTCGAATACAAGACTCAGGTTTTCGTCAACCACGAGGGCGACTACTACCGGACGCGCCTCACACATACGGTTGAGGCCGCGCAGATAACGCGCACGGCAGCGCGGGCGCTGGGGCTCAACTCGGAGCTGGCCGAGGCGGTCGCGCTGGCGCACGATCTCGGCCACACGCCGTTTGGCCATGCCGGCGAGCGCGCGCTGCGCGCCCTGATGGAGCCCTACGGCGGCTTCGATCACAACGCGCAAAGCCTGCGCACGGTGGACTGGATCGAAGTGCGTTATCCGAATTTCCGCGGACTCAACCTGACCTTCGAGGTACGCGAGGGAATCATCAAGCACTCGGAGTTCAAGCTGCGCCCTGCGGCGTCGGAGTTCGACGCTGCGCTGTTTCCGTGCCTCGAAGCGCAGATAGTCGACCTCGCCGACGAAATCGCCTATCTTGCGCACGACGTCGACGACGGGCTGAAGGCCGAGATGCTCACGCTGGACGATCTCAACTGCACGCGCCTGTTCCGTGAGGCGGCCGCCGCCGCGCACGAGACGAGTCCGCGGGCCGAGCCCGGAGTCGTGCGCTACCAGACCGTGATTCGCATGATCGACGCGATGGTCACCGACCTGGTTACCAACATCAATGCGGAGCTCGAGCGCGACTCGATTCGCAGCATCGAGGATGTACGGCGCGCGGGACGGGCGCTCGCGAGCTTCGGTCCTGCTATGGCGCCGATGGTGGAAGAGCTCAAGACGCTGATGCGCGAGCGCCTATATCGCCATTACCGGGTTAGCCGGATGACCGGCAAAGCGGGCAGGGTGCTCGAGCGCCTGTTCGAGACCTACATGGGCGAGCCGCGCCAGATGCCCGGCCATGTGCTGCGCCGGATCGAGTTCGATGGCGAGGCGTTGGCGCGCGTGGTCGCCGATTATATCGCCGGGATGACCGACCGCTTCGCGCTCGACGAGTATCGCAAACTGTTCGATCCCGATGAACGTGTCTGACGCAACAGGATTCGAGAGAAGAGGGCGGCTCGCGGCGCGCGCGCGTGGCTCGACGGCGAGTATCGTCATCCGGCGCGAGGATCATATCGGCGACGGGCTCAGCTTTATCTTCCTCGAAGCGGGCGGCGGAGATCACGACGCGATAATCGAGCGGCTGCGCGAATACCTCGGCCCGCGGGTCAAAATCCTCAAGGCTGAAATCGGCGCCGAACAGATCGAGATCCAGGCCGGCGGACGACGGCTTGCCGAGGAGGCGTCGCGCCTGGCCGAAGCCGCCCAGACGTTACGGCGCAAGGGCGCGTCACGCAACGCGATGGCGCACTTCAAGGAGGCGCTCACGCTTGACCCGCTGAACGTGATGGCGCTTTGTGGACTCGGCGCGCTGCTGGCGGCGCGCGAAGACTATTCAGGCGCGTTCAGGATGCTGTGCAGGGCGCGCGAAGCCGGCGGCGACAGCCCCGAAGTGCTGCACGAACTCGCCCGCGCGGCCGCCGGGATGGGCCGGATCGCAACCGCAGTCGTGTATCTCGAACGAGCCTGCGAACTGGCGCCCGACAACCTGGCGATTCGGCGTACGCTGGCGGACCTGGGGCGCAAGCCGCGCGCCACGGTGAAACTCAGAGAACGCGCGGCGCTGAATCAGCGCGATCGCCAGGACGGCCGTTAGCGCACAGCATTGTTGACAGTCTGCGAACCACGATCCCGAGCGCGGCCCTTGCCGAATGATTCGCGGTTTCCTCGGCCGTAGCGCGAACGCTACAATCGACGCATTGTGAAGTTCACCGCACTGCGGCACGTGAGCGCCCTCGGCCTGTTCGCCGCCTGGTATCTGCTGACTCCGCCCTTCGCGCCCGGCGATCCGCCCGGTGCGCTCCAGCTTAACGCGCCGCTCAACCAGTGGAACCAGATGGATTCATCAGATACCGCCGCAGGTTGCGACGAACAGCGCAACAACATGGTACGGATGTATCGGAGCGGCGACATGACCTCGGTGACGATCCAGTTCAAGCTGTTGCTCTACCATAGTGGCGTATGCGTCTCCTCGGACGACCCCCGCCTCAGGCAGCCCGGCAAGCAGGCGGTCCAACGTCCGCCCAAGTAGCATCGCCTCCGTGTATCAAGTGTTTCATTTATCAACTTTTCTCCCGATCCGCTTCCAATAGATCTTGGTATCGGTAAGGCCTCCGTAGGGCTTCAACGCATAGTCCGGGATAATTCCCGCCAGAACGAAGCCCAGCTTCTCATACAACTCTGACGCCCCGCCGTCGACGGCGGTGTCGAGCACCAGGAGTGTGCGCGCCCGCGCGACGGCTTGGCTCTCGGCCGCGCGCATCAAAGCCGCTGCCACGCCGCGGCCGCGATGGCTCGGGCGAGTCATCAGTTTGGCGATTTCGGCGCGATGCGGTTGATTGGGCGGACAATCGAGCAACAGGCTTACTGTGCCGACGAGAACTTCGGCGTCCCAGGCGCCCAGAACAATCCGTTCTTCCAGGGCTGCTGCCGCCAGTGCGCCGTCCCAGAACGCCCGTGCCGTTTTCAGGTCCAGCGGATGCATGAAGCTGACTGATCCACCGTCCGCGACCACTTCGATCAAGATCTCACTCAGCATCTCACAAATCTTCGGCGAGGCGCTCAGCGCTTTGATTTCGATCTTCGACATAGAGCGGCTAATCCAGCCGGGAAGTCCGCTGTAGCAAGTTGACTGTGGCAAATTATCCTGCCGGGCCATCTCCGTCGAGCATTGTACTCGCGAACATTTGCACTCGTCCGATCAAACGCGCCAGTTCGCTCGTTCGCCTTAACCCTGGCACAGGAGTACCCGTTGGTTGGCGTCACAGCGACGCAAAGGAGAAGTGCGATGGCAGGTAAAGCTATAGGTGAATTTTCGTTCAAAGCCATTACGGCCACTTACAGCCCCGGGCCAGCGGGCGGTGTTCTCAGCCAGGTCAATTGGGAAGGGACCGCTACTGGATTCGGAACGGTCTTCGGCACAGCAACGTACTCTGGCGGGCCTAAAGGCGGGACTTATACCTGGTGTGCCGAAGCGTTCATGGACGATGGCGACGTGCTTACCGGCTTCGGCCCAGGCACGTTCGAGACCTCGGGCAAGCATCGCTGGCGCACGAAGGGCTTTATGCAACTCTCCGACGGGCGGAGGGTTGCGGGGGAGGGCGAGATAGACTTGGCTGCTCGCTCGTGGAAAGGAACCGTACACGAGCTGAGTTGAACCGCGGCGTCGGTCTTCCGCAGGGTAATGGTCAAGTGCAGGGTGAATGGTTAGGTGTGCGCGGCGGTTCGAATCGACCGCCGCGCTTTTCGCTCGCGGGCGCGACCCGCGCTTACTTCGAGAGTTCGACGAACGCTTCAATGAAACTGGGCGCGTCCTGGGCAAACTCGAGCGGTCCCATTTCCATGTATGGGTCAGGCAATTTCGCGATCTCTTCCGCCAGGCCGTCGCAATAAACCTCCAACATATGCCCGTCGGGATCGCGGAAATAGATACTCTTTGTAACGCCGTGATTTACCGCTGAGACGATCTCTACCCCGTGCTCCTTGAGGTCAGTATAGGCGGCGCGCAGGTGCGCTTCGTCGCGCAGGCGAAAGGCGACATGCGACAGGCCGACGTTAGTCGCTCGAGAATCGGGATCCGTCACGTCGACCTGGATCATGGCAATCTCATGATGGTCGCGGCCGTTGCTCGCGAAGAAAGCCATCTTGATTGACGGCTCGAGTTGCATGACCTCCAACCCCATTACTTCGGCATAGAACTTTTTCGAGAGTTCAAGGTCGCGCACCTTGAGCACCACATGGCCGATTCTGTCGGGGCATATCATATTCGTGGTCTCCGTTGATTTTTCCCTGTCCGACCGTATCGCGCAGCGACCTTAGTTGCAAACCGAGCTTATCCACTGCTGCGCGCAATGTTGCGCGCACGGCTCGCCCTCGTTCTACAAGGGAAGACATTCTCATCGCCCTCGAAAGGGTGAAGGCCGTGTGAAGCCTTTCTGAGGTTTTGATAACTGACCGGCGGCCACTGCATCGTATAATGCCTGGACCGCTTTCTTGCTGTCGAAGACAGAGTATCGACCATAGATACTCCAGTGGAAGTTCGGTCGGATGACATTATATTTCAAGTGCCCGTTCTGTGGGGGTACTGCGTTCGCTATAAACCGGGAATAGGAATAGCGTTGGTTGGCGTCGTAGCGACGCAAGGAAGTACAAACTATGGTATCGGGTAAAGCGATTGGAGAGTTTTCGTTCAAAGCCATCACGGCCACTCATAGTCCTGGACCAGCAGGCAGCGTTCTCAACCAGGTGAATTGGGAAGGGACCGCGACCGGATTTGGAACAGTCTTCAGCACGGTAACTTACGTTGGCGGCCCCAAGAACGGGACTTTCAGTGAGTGCGGGACGGCATATCTGGACAATGGCGACGGTCTCAACGGCATCGGTCAGGGGACCTACGAGAGTACCGGGAAACACGGGTGGCGCACGGCGAGCTTTATGCAGCTCTCCGATGGTCGTAGGATTCGCGGCGAAGGCGAGATGAATCTGGCCTCGCGTTCGTGGAAAGGGACGTTATTCGAAATGAGTTGAGCCGGGGCGTCAATTTTCCAGAACGTTCGTGAGCGCGGCGGGGCCGGAATCGGCCGCCGCGCTTTCGCGTGTAAGCAAGCAGACATAATATTTTTCGAGTGCCATGTTCCTGACGCGGCGTGTTTAGGGATTCACGGGTGGAATTTTTGTATCCTCGATGCATTTGGTCGACGGTATTGCCCGTGCCAGGCGTCGGCGACGGTCGGTGTCTGTTCTTATGGTCCCTTCTTTCACCTGCGTTTCGAAATTGGCTCGCCACTTGGCCGCTGCCTGCTCACAGGCCTGCTTGGTTGGAAAACCCGTTTTCGTCTCTGGGGCAGGTGCCCTTGGTATGTTGATGACCAAGGTCCAGCTCAACAGCACCAGCGCAGCAATATGACTTGTCTTCATGTACGTCTCGCCTGCTCGTCGGGACAAAAGGGCTAGACTCCCGGCCAAGCTAACATAATGTTTCGAGTGCCATGTTATGGACGCAAGGGATGTGCTTCGCAGTTGCCTAGCACGCCGATGCCATACAACAAAATAGGCCCTTTGGCTTTCCGCGCCCGCTGCTCGTTAAGCGCAGCGTTCCACTCGGCGAGGGCGCCCTCGCAACCCTCTTTTGTGAAAAATCGATGAGAGAAGGGCCCGCAGCAAGTTACGCATGGAACGGGAGAGACAAGGATCCATGGGCCATCCGTTGCGTTTTGCCAAAGCGAATCGACAGTCGAGTCCGTCAAGTTTTTGAATTGTCCGTGAACGAGCCCACGTTCCTCGCGTTCTATGCGCCGGAGCGAGCGTCTCATGCCGGCTGCCTCCATGACCAGCACCAATAGCAGCACGAAAATACCCACATTAAGCACGATCACGAACCCGCGTTCAGTCATCGCAATCACCGTAGACTATGACTACTTGCCCTGCGGTGGACATAATGTTTCGAGTGCCATGTTCTAGTCTTCGCTATTATATTGCACGTCCCTTGCAGAGATTCAGGGCGACCGCCGCGACAAAAGCAATCGCGATGACGATCCACATCGGCGGACCGGCGAGCCCATATTCGAATTTTGTCACATACACTGTCAGTCGACGGAAGGGAAGAGGATAGATTCTCCCCAAGGTGCGGTCAGGAAAAGTAGGTCGATTCCAGCTAGTGTGGACTAGGTGGCTGTTGACACTCGCGCGGGAAGTCGCTAGAATGACTGTATGACAAAGGCACCGAAGACGCTGAACGTTGCGAAAACCAAAGCTAAAGACCCGAAACTTTGCGCGGCAGTCAATTGCCCAGATTTAGGGAAACCAACTCCCATTCCCGATAGCGAGCAAGTCTGCAAGTGGACGGTCAGTCTTTGCAGTTTTCATGGGCGTATTCTTCAGGATGGCAACAAACTTTCTCTGGCCAGAGAAAGAGGGATCAAGGGTCAAATAGCCCATGCAGACAATCGGTGAATTCGACAGGGCGTTCGGAACTGACGAGCAATGCCGCGATTTTCTAGTTCAGATGCGCTGGCCTGACGGCGTGCGCTGCCCTCGCTGCGACCGCAAGGAAAAGGTCTATGCGCTTAAGGCGCGACCATTCCACTGGGTTTGCAAGAACGAGGATTGCGGCAAGCGTCAGGGCTTTCGGTTCTCGGTTATCAGCGGGACAATTTTCGAGAACACCAAGAAGCCCTTAAACCTTTGGTTCAAGGTCGGCTATCTCATGTTGACCTCGAAGAAAGGCATGAGCGCCCTTCAGATTCATCGCGTGATGTTTGGCGAGAATTCAACGCACGACTATCACACAAGCTGGTATATCTGCATGCGCTGGCGCGCGGCGATGGCTGGTGACATGTACAAACCTTTGAGCGGCGAAGTTGAAGTTGATGAGGCCTATATCGGCGGGAAAGACCGCAATCGCCACAAGGGCAAGAGAAGCGCCGATATGCGCAAGGCCAAAGGGTTTGCAAAGCTGGGCGATGCCGTTGGCTTCGGCAAGGTCGGCGTGATTGGCGCTATCCAGCGCAAAGGCAACGTCGTGGCGCGCGTGATTGGCTCGATAGACGCGCCTACCCTGGGCGCGTTTGTCCGCCGTGCTACAGACGAGAAAGTCTCGCTGGTTGCTACTGATGAAAATCCATCTTACAAATTCGTCCGCGCGGGAATGCCGCATGAAACCGTAGGCCATGCGCGCGGCGAATACGTTCGCGGCAACGTTCACACAAACTCGATTGAATCTTTTTGGGCATTGCTGAAACGCGGGATCGTGGGCAACTACCACAACGTCAGCAAGAAATATTTGCCCTTCTATCTGAACGAATTCAGCTATCGCTTTAACAATCGCAAGAACGAGAACATGTTCGCTGATCTGATCGCGACGTGCAGCCAATAGTGGCGGCGGGGTCGATCTAGACGCGCTATGCTTCCAGCGTTGCCTCGCAAAAAGCGATCAAAGAAGCCCGCGCCTATCAGCGAGAAAACGCGCGCCGAAGACGAGCGCTTAAGGCGGGAGTTAGAACAGGCCGATCCTGAGAAATTCAAGCGATTCATGAAGCCGCTTTTTGGTCAAGCTGAGAAAAAGAAATAGAATGACTACAGCGAATCGCGTTTACTTCGAATGTTCCGATATTCAGCGCGGTACAATTGGAATGTAAAAAGTGCGGCGCGTCCGTTAGCTAAGCTTTTTCAGACATTCTAGTCGCCAATGGTTGAAAGAAATCGTGTGCCCGTATCATCGCGTTCTCAGCGGCCGGCTTATTGTATAGTGTCCGCGCGTGAGCGACATTCTTTCGCCAGATTTCGTTGAACCATTCGATTTCGCGGATGGCTCTCGAATAGAAATCAAGTTCAGTTGACTTCCGCGATCCTCTTTTCATTTTTTGTTGAAGCGCTTCGATTTTCTTATTCACTGCGCCGCAAACTGGTCCCCATTCGGAATATTCAAGGGGAATCTTTTTCTTGCCGATTTTCTTTACGCGTAAGTGATAAGCAATTTCTCGCATCGCATGTTCGACGGCGCGCACGACGTAGAATATGCAAGCTGTGAAATTGTCCGTTATCAACGAATAGCCCGCCCAGGAAATGTCGGAACGTGCCGACGGGAAGGCGTCCCAAACGCTATCCCCGAAAGGATGCCCAGACTTCAACCAAGTCTCCGTAAGTTCCTGCGAAGGAAAAAACACAAGACGCTTGCTTAGATCGTCCTCTAGCGTTTCTCGCAAAACGCGCATGTCATGTTTTAGTTGAATGTCTCCATTGACCAAACTGCCGTTGGGTAAAGAGGAAACGTACTCTCGCGCGCGCCGAATTCGATTTCCCGTAGCGGTTAGTTCAAGTTCAGATGCCTCTTTTTCGAGGTCTTCCAACCTTTGAACTAACCGTGCAACCTCTGCGGCCTGCGACTCCACGCCAGATAACATCGCGCTTAGACTGAGCGACGTATTCACAAACTGAATCGCTGGTGTAGGCTCCATTCTCAATTCTAAAGTTTCGAGAACTGAACTAAGCAAGCGATAAAAATTTGCGTGTCTTACGTACACGGCCCACAACGTCGCAAAGAGGCGATACGGGGGCAACCAAATTCACCTAGTCCCCGAGCAAGTTGACATAATGTTTCGAGTGCCATCTTAGGAGACCGATGTGGCAGTATTATGTGATCGACTGGCTAAGCTGAAAAGAGCATTCAATGACGATTGACCCGATACGGACAGGGCCGCGGAAGTTGTTGCTTATCGCGGCGCTTTGGCCCCGCCCCTAATACTCGCCGCCACCTCGCGCCATCGGTAGGGCGCGAGGTCAATTTCCGGATGAACGGTGCCGCAGCTGTCACAGGTGCGGCATCCGAGGTCGGCGTTGAACCCCTGGCATGCGCGCAGGTAGCCGTCCTGCACCAGCTCCTCGGAAATCCTCCAAACGTCGCGCCACAGGGGCGCACCGCAACCTTGACAGTACCAGGCCACCCCCTCCAGCTCGGACTCGGGGAGCTTGTAGCGATAGTGCACCGATTCGGTGTCTGGCACGATGCGGTGAGGTGTGCCGGCCGGCACGTAAATGAAATCACCAGCCTCATAATGGTGATAGAGAACCGACGAATCTTTGAACTGAACGCGCCCTTTTCCCGCCATCACCACCAGAACAGTATCGTGCTGGCAGATCTGGAAGAAGGGTTGTGGGCGGTCGTTGCGACTGAGGTGAATCTGGAGGTCAATGTCGGCGGGCAACATCGGTCGTTCATCGTATGGGCCACTGTTTGCAGCTTCCACAAAGGTGAGGAACATGTGCTCTCGGGCCATGATCCGTCTCCTGATTCACTCAAGGGGTCCTGGTGGCGCGCTGGGCTTGCTCGACCGACTCAGCCCCCAGCTTCGCAATCTCCGCCTGCTTGACATACGCGTCCCAGCCCCAGGACTCGATGGGGAAGGGCGGATTCGTATACCCGCAGTGCACGCACTTACGCGCCTGCTCATCCTCGTTGAAGCGGCGCGCCCCCTCATAGGTCTCGACGATTGTGAGGAAGGGCGCATTGGGACCTAACGACTCCGCTTGTTTGCCCCGCTTGGGTGGCGTGGCATCGACCTTTCGCATAAAGAGCCGCCGACTACATTGGTCGCAGATGAAGCGCAATTCCTCGCGCTGCGGCTGCCCCAGCGACTGACGTTGAGTAATCACCGCGAGACCAAACAGGTTGGGGTCTTCCGGGTTTTCCAACATTCCGCCTACCAGATGCAGCTTGGGTCCAATGAAAACCAGGCCCGGCACTCCCTGAGCACCGCTAGCGCCGAACACAATAACCACCTCGTCGACCGTGTTGAAATGCTGGAAGCGGCCAAATCTCTTCCCCGGTGCGCCACGGAACGCCGCGCAGCAAGGAACGATCGAGCCCTCGTCGAAATAGGGAAAGAGAGGCGCAAGCGCGGTCACCGAAGTGTGGATGAAGCGGTAGACGTTGGTCTTTAACGGTTCCTTGTCGGCGGGCGGTGGGGAGATATCGTGCTCGCCACGAATGCGCCTAGGGTTGGAAATTGTGTTAGTCAATTTAACTAAACCTCCTGCGCAACGGCATTTGGACAACTTGCCGTCACCGCGTTCTGACAAATGAAGCGGCCGCGCTCATCGCGTGCAGCCGAGCGCGCTCGCGCGCGGCCCACGCGCACCTGCATGCGGGTTCCGCCACGTCCGATGGCAATGCGCGCACGGCACTGGTCTCGTTGCGGTCCTCGATTCAAGCTGAGTGGCGTGCAGCGCGGCTAGCGCTGCAGCATCGGCTGGTTGCTCTTCGAGGCTCGATAGCAGGCCGTTTAGGAACGGCCAGCGGTAGCGAAGGCGCTTGGTCCAGCGCATGGACGGCATCGTATCCATCGGTTCGTTAAAAGGGTAGGTCTGTGAGAAATGAAACCGCGCTCGGTGATTCATCATTATCTTCCGAGCGCGCGAGTGATTCGTCCGGCTCTGACCCGCCATTGCCGCTTATCGGTAGAAACAGACACGCGAGATTGGCGAGCTCTCGCAGCTCGCCGACGAGTTGAGCACCCTCGAAGCGCGGGAATCGAAAACGATTCCGGGAGCGCCGAACCCTCATGCGCGGCACCGGGTGCTGGCGGGATCGCCACCAGCGCCGCGCTCCCCATGCGGTGGGTCGGGCGGTTGTCCCGACCAGGGGCTACGGTCTTCCAGTCTCCCGCGACGAGTAGCGTCCGGGTCAGCCGAGGTTCGGCATGCAGATCGTAACGAGCGGGCGCGCCCAAACCAAGCGGCGCCATGTCGATCGTCAAGTTGACATAATATTTCTTATGCGAAGCTACACATCACGTAAAGAAAGAGCGCACGCAACCGCCAGGACCAAATATCGTGCTGCGGGCCCGACTTCAAAAAGTCTTGAGCGAGCGCGGCCGTCTGCCCTGCTGGCGCATACCTCATCGCGCCTCTATGATTGAAACCCGTTATGACTTTAAAGCTTAGACTGCGAATGACCTCGAACTCTGACCGTTCGGATACTGACCGCGCACTTGTGCGCAAAGCGCGCTGCGCCGGACGCGTTCTCGGCGCGACCGGCGTAGTGCTGGCACTCAGCGTGATGCTCGCGCTGGGATCGTACGGCGGTGCGGCTCGTGCCGCGTCGGCCGACGATGCATCCGCGAGCGCCGGCTCATCCGTGCCCGATAACATGCAAATCCAGCTCTTTCTCCAGCGGCGCTTCCGACTCCCCAACGCCTCCGACGTCGAGGTCGGCCCACCCAAGCCCTCTCCGATTCCCGGGCTCACCGTCAGAGTCGTGAAGATGCATAACGATTCGGGTCAGGCGGCGACCTTCGTCGTCTATACGGACGCCGCCGGCAAGACCGCGATCCTGAGCGATGTCGAAGTCGGACCCGCTACGCCCGGCCCATTGCACGGTCTTTGGAGCCGTCCGCTGCGTCCAGCCAACCAGGCACCCGGGGCCGCGCCGAAATCGGTATTGATCACCGACTCCCCCGTCAAGGCGATCGTCGGCACCGAGATGGACCTGAGCAAGGATCCGTGGGGACGCGTAAATCTGGATAAGCTTCATCTCGCCGACCGCCCCGCGCTCGGGCCGGACGACGCGCCAGTGACGATCATCGAGTTCGGCGACCTCGAATGCCCCTTCTGCGCGCGCGCCTTCAGCGAGATCGAGACGATGGTCAACACGACTTACAAGGGCAAGGTGCGGCTCATCTTCAAGCACTTTCCGCTGAGCATCCATCCGTGGGCGATGCAGGCCGCGATCGCCGCCGAATGCGTGCGCCGACAGAATCCCAAGGCCTTCTGGACTTTCGTCGGCGACGTTTACCGCGACCAGGGCGCAATCAATCCAGAGAATCTGCGCCAGCACGTCAGCACCTATGTCGAGCAGCTCGGCTTGGATCAGCAGGTGCTTAACGCCTGCGTGATGGCGCCGCAAGCCGAGGCCCAAGTCACCCAGGACCGCGACGATGGCAACGCAATCGGAGTCAACTCCACGCCGACATTCCTCGTGGACGGAATCGAGATGGTGGGATTGCCCTCGGACAAGAGCTTCGACTATGTGGTCAATTCGGAGCTGAAGCAGCGGCACGCGAGCAAATAGAGGAGCTTTCGGTGCAGGACGCGCCAGATTCTTCAAGGCCAAGCTGGCCGGCTGATTATTCGGCGAGAAGTGGGCTAACTCTTCTGGGAAATTGGCGGGCTAGTTTTTCGGTGGAACGCTCGCGGGATTGATAAGTTTGATATTCGGTGGACGGGGCCCGGGCGCCGTGGGCGCTCCGAGCTGAGCCAGCGTCTCCATCACCCCCGTGCGCTCGGAAGCGTACGGATGTTGCGCCAGAAAATCGTCGTAGACGGAAATGGCCTCGGCCCGCTTTCCCTGCTTTTGCAGCATCCGCGCCATCCCGAGCTGCGCCCTCGCCTGTTCCGGCCCTTCCAGGTCGGAAGCCTGTCGATAGGCGTTTTCGGCTTGTTTGTAGTCGCCCAGCTCTTCGTAGGCGACAGCAAGGTCGTCGAGCGCTGCGCCGTGGAAGGCCGAGGCGGCGGCGTCATCGCTTAGGTAGCGCACCAGCATGTCACGCGCCTTGGCGGGTTGTTTTTGCCCCAGATAGGCGGTCGCTAAAAAGAGATTAGCGAGTCTGCCAACGGCGCGATGCGGCTCTTCGGCGGCGAGGCTCGACAGTTCCTTCTCGGCGACATCGTACTTGCCGCTCTGGAGGTCGCTCAGCGCCTGCTCAAAACGCGCGGCGGCCTCGCGGCCGCGATTGACCTCGTGATAGTAAACGCCGAGCCCGACCGCGACGATAACAACCAGCGCGGCCACACCGAGAAGAACCTCGGTCATATGGAGCTCGAAGAAGAGCGCCGCGGTTTCAAAGACGCTTTGAAACTCGTCGGGCTGCTTGAGCTCTTTGCGGGTTATCTTGTGGCGGGTCGCCAATTGAGTCTGCGCGCGCGCCGGGTTCGACGCGAGGGAACGATCCCTGCAAACCTACATCTTGTATTTGAAGTCGTCGGGTGACATCCGCTCGAGAATCTCCGACCACTTGTCGCGCGAGACGCCGGCCAGATTTTGATCGCCGCCATTAGACGGCTCGGCAGCCTGCTCGTGCAGCTCGCTCGACATCTCGAGCACTTTCTTGGCCACGTAGATTGGCGACTTGGTGCGCAACGCGATCGCGATCGCATCCGAGGGCCTCGAATCGACTTCCATATCGCGGCCCTCTCGCGTGCGCACCAGGATGCGCGCGAAATAGGTATTCTCGCGCAGGTCCGTGACCTCGACCGCCTCGACCGTCGCACCCATATCGCCGAGCACGTTGCGGATGAGATCGTGAGTCATCGGACGCTGCGGGCGAATCCCCTCGAGCTCAGTCGCCATCGAGGCGGCCTCCAGCGGACCGATCCAGATCGGCAGATTGAGCTTGTTGTCGGGATCCTTGAGCACGACAATCGGCATCTTGGTGGTCGGATCGAGCGTCAATCCTCCCACTATCATAAGAATGAAGTCTTCCCTGCGCGCAGCCATGATGAATATCTTCGCCCTGATCCGATCCTTGGCAATTACGGAGCCGTCGTCCCCGCGATTGTCCGAATTGTCCCCACCGCGCGTTCTTGAACGCTCACGCGGGCGATCGTCGCGTCCCGAAATAATTTTGGACCAAACCCGTGCGGCGGTCAACCTGACCTTCCGCCAGAACTCGCTCAGCGAGTAACGAGATGATCCACGACGCGGTAAAGCTGGTTGAGATTGCGGCACTCCTCGACCAAATCGCAATGCGGCGCGTAGCGTTCCATCTCGCTATCGCCGAAGCCCCAGGTGTTGCGGCTCTCTGGGTTGAGCCAGATGATGCGCCGGGCGCGTTGACGGATTTCACGCAAGCACCAATCGTGCGGCAGATTGTAGTTGTTGCGCGCGTCGCCCAGCACGATAACCGTGGTGCGTTTGTTGACCGCGCCAATATGGTCGCCGACGAAATTCCGGAACGCGCGGCCGAAATCCGAATGCGCGTAAACGTTGATCAGATCGCCCTTGAGCGCGATGTCGAGCGCTTCCTTGATGTCGTTGGAACGAAAATGTTCGGTAACTTCGCCGATGTCGGAGACGAAGACGAAGCTGCGCACCCGCGAGTAAAGGTCCTGTAACGAGTAAACGAACTGCAGCATGAAGCGCGAGGCGTTGCGCACCGAGTCCGAAACGTCGCACAGGATGACCACCTGCGGCTTCTCGCGACGGCGTTTCTCGAAGCGCAGTTTGAATGGCACGCCGCCGTATTCCAGATTCTGGCGCAAGGTGCGTTTGACGTCGAAGCGTCCCTTCTTCGCGTGCTTGCGGCGTACCGCCAGCACGTTCTTCAGCCGCTGGGCGAGGCGCGCCACCGCCTCCTTCATGCGATCCAGCTCTTCGTCGCTCAGATAGTAGAAGCTCTTGTCGGAGAGCTGGTTCAGCCGCTGCTCCTCGCGCGCGCGGAGGTCTCGCTTTTCGCGTTCCATCCGCACGTAGCGCCGGATGATGTCCTCGAGCGCCTTTAGACGGCGATCGAGATATTTCTCGAGTTGGGCCTTGAGCGCATTGCCGTACTCGAGCTTCTGGACCTGTTCGCGGAGCTCGCGGATTTCTTGCTCGAGCTTGTCGAGACCGAGCGCCCGGGCCAGCGCGCGGGCGAAATAGTTTTCCTCGATCGTGCGTTCGACGCCTTGCAGGCGTACCGCGCGCGCCGCCTCACGCAGGCGCTTCTCGAGCTGGCCCGAACGATTCTGCAACAGCTCGCGCGCCAGCTCCGAAAGCTTGTCGCCCTGCTGCTTGAGCATCTCCTCGACCTGGTCGAGAAATTTCTGAAACTCCTGGTCCGACATCGAGAGCGCGTCCTGCACGCCCTGCCCGGCCTGCTTTATGATTTCACCGAGGCCCGAGAAGTAGACGTCGAACAGCTCCTCGAATACGGGCAGCTCGCTCGCGCGCTTGATCATCGTGGCGCGGAGCGCCCCGCGAAACGCGTCGCGCTCCGTAAGGCCAACCATTCCCGACGCGGCGAGCGCGTCGAGCGTTTCGGCTAGCGACACGCGGACCCCGTTTTGCCGCAGCAGGTTGGCGAATTCGACCAGCTTATCTTCCATAACTGTTAGCGATTAATCCCGATCCGGTTCCCGGTCCCTTCCCGTCATCCTGAGCGAAGGCTGCCGAAGTCGGAGGATCTCGCGCGGTCCTCCGCGCGTCAATAGCGTATTTCAACTCAGGCCGCAGCCTACCCTTGTTAGTTTAGCAGATCCTTGTCGCTCGCTCCGCCAGCCGGACCCGCGTCGCCGCCGCGCCGCGCCCGCGCGCGGCGCACGTATTCCTTAAGCTCCTCCTGGGCCTTGCGCACGTCGCCCTCGTACTTGACGATCGTGTCGAGCGTCTCGGTCACCAGATCCTGGTCGAGATTCTGCACGTTGAGCAGGGTCAGCGCCTTGACCCAGTCGATGGTCTCGCTGATGCCGGGGCTCTTCTTCAAATCGAGCTTGCGCAACGACTGCACCACAGTCACCACTTCAGCGGCAAGCTTGTCGGCCGCTTCGGGCGCTTTGAGTTTGATAATGGCGAGTTCCTGCTCGCGCTCGGGAAAATCGATATACAGATGCAGGCAGCGGCGCTTGAGCGCGTCGGACATCTCGCGCGCATTGTTCGAGGTCAGCACGACCAGCGGAATCTGACGCGCCTTGAAAGTGCCGATCTCGGGCACGGTGACTTGAAAATCGGAGAGCAGCTCGAGCAGGAAAGCCTCGAACTCGGCGTCGGCCTTGTCGATCTCGTCGATTAACAGCACCACCGGCTGCTCCGACATGATCGCCTTCAGCAACGGACGCGGCAGCACGAAGCGCTCCGAGAAGAAGACTTCGTCCTCCTTCGCGATCCGATCGACGGCGGCGGCCAGACCCTGCGCGCCCGTCAGTACCTCGCTTATCTTGTCCTTCAGAATCTGCGTGTAGAGCAGTTGCTTGGCGTATTCCCACTCGTACAGCGCCTTGCCCTCGTCGAGGCCTTCATAGCACTGCAAACGGATCAGCTCGTTGCCGAGCGCAAGCGCCAGCACCTTCGCGAGATCGGTCTTGCCGACGCCGGCTGGACCTTCCACCAGGATCGGCTTCTTGAGCGCAGCGGCCAGAAACACCACGGTGGCGATCCGGCGGCTCGCGATATATCTTTGGCCGGCAAACCGCTCGATTACCTCTTCGATCGACGCAAACATTCATCCTCCTGAGAGCGCTGCGGATCCCGTCAAAGGGTGCCGCGCAGTCTGTGTTAAGTAGCATGAGCCGCTTGGGCTTTAAAACCGCTGGCGGCTTTCAGATGTGCAATTCTTCCATTACCAGCGCGCCGCGCTCGAAGCGGTCGCGCGCCAGCGCGCTGGCGTCGAAGCGCTCATAGCGTCCGGTCGCGATCAACTCGGCCAGCGCCTGGCCGGCGCCGTACGATTGCATCACGCCGCGTCCGCTGAACGAATGCGCCTCGAACACCCGCGGCGCCGCACGACCGACGATCGCGCTGCGATCGGGCGACACTTCGTACAGCCCGGCCCATCCGCGGACGTGCCTGCAGACGCTCGAAGGCGCTCATGCGCGCGTAGAGTCGCGGCCAGATTTCGTCCATGAAGAAGCGCTCGCCGTCGTAATTGAAATGATAGCCTGCCGGCTCTTCGGGTGGCGAGTAGCCGGCCAGGATGTATGCGCCGTCGTTGTGAAAATAGACGCCCGACGTGTCCACGATCATGCCGTAGGCCGCAAGGTTGGTCGCGCGGTTGTCGACCAGGCAAATCTGGCGACGAATCGGCTCGCTCAGGTTTTTCAGCCCGACCAGTCTGAGTGCGCTCGGCGACCATGCGCCGCCGGTTATCGCGACCGCTCCGGCGCTGACTTCGACCAGATGCCCTGCCGCAGGTTCACCCGGCGCATCCTCGGACATCATGCGTATCAAGGTTTCGTCCGAGAGCGTCTCGTCCGCCCGCCAGCATCCGATTCGCACTTCGCTCTCGCCCGACGTCGATCGCGTGCACGTAGAGCCGGTCGAGGTACTCGGCGCCGAGCGTGCGCGAGCGCGAACGATAGTGCTCCTTCAGCAGGTTGGAATTGATAAGCCCATCCTCGGGCGAGAAGGTTGCGCCGGCAATTCCGTCGAGCCGATCGATTTCGGGAACCCGGCGATGCACCGTGGCGGCGTCCAGTTCTTCGATTGGATGACCGAGTTCGCGCTGCACGGCGAGATGCTGCTCGGCCTTTGGCCAGGTCTCCGCGTCGTAGAGCCAGAGGTAGCCCTTTTGCCGGAAGCCCACCTCCTCGCGCACGCTTTCGTAGTATTTGATCGAAGCGCGGCAGAGCGTGATATTGACTGGCTGCCACCAGGTCGCGCGCACGCCGCCGGCGTTTTTTTCGCTCGAGCTGAGGCGTCCGCTGAGGTCAATATCCACCACGGCGGTCTTGATTCCGCGCTCGGCGAGCCCCATCGCCACCGAGCTTCCGATCACTCCGCCGCCAATCAGCACCACGTCATAGCGCCGCACGCCAGCCATTTTATCGATTGTATCGCAAAGACCTCCACCACGCGCGAGCCGTTCGTTCTGATCCCCCAGTTATTTTCGGGGAGGGCGAGGGCGGCGGTCTAGGGGGTTCTGAATTTCTGTGAGAACCGTCCATCTGGTCCCCCGCGAGATCAAGAAGCGCACGACCGTCGCGGCGAAGCCCCTTGTTTCGAGCGGCTAGGTTTTGCCAAGTTTGAAAGACGATGTGCACGCTCGCGATTTACTTCAAAGTCTTCCCCGACTATCCGGTCGCCATCGCGGCCAACCGCGACGAGTATCTCGCGCGCCCTAGCCTCTCGCCGACCACCTTGCTCGAGCATCCGCACGTGGTCGGCGGCAAGGATCTTCAGGCAGCCGGCACCTGGCTCGGAATCAACCAGTACGGGTTGGTGGCGGGGCTGCTCAATCGCCGGCGCGCCGACTATGGTGAGCCCAATCCGGCGCTGCGCTCGCGCGGACTGCTCTGCCTCGACGCGCTGCGGCATCGGACGGCGGCTGAAGCGGCGGCATTCGTTCGCAGCCAGCGCGGCACGGACTATAACGCCTTCAATCTGCTGGTCGCCTCGCGCACCGACGCCTTCGTCGCGTACAACCGCGGGGGCGGTGTTGAAATTGTCAGCCTCGCGCCCGGGATGCATCTTCTCACCAACCTCGACCTGGACGATTTCGAGTGCCCACGGATAAGCCGCGCACACGACCGTTTCGCCTCGCTATGCCCTCCGGCGGAGTTCGCGCGCGACCCGCTGGCTCATCGCGAACAACTGGCGCATCTGCTGGCCGATCACTCCACACAACTCGATGCGCGCGAAGGACGACCGAACGCACTCTGCCAGCACATGGGCGATTACGGTACCCGCTCGGCGAGCCTGATTTTCGAGGGCCGCGAGGCCGGAAACGTCAGCCATTTTTTTGCGTCGGGGCCGCCCTGCACGGCCAGCTTCGTCCCCGCGCCAGTTCCCGTGACTGCGTGAGAGTCACCTGGGACGCGGCGGTCGGCGCGCATAATGCGTGGGGTCGAAAACCCCGGCTTCGCGAAAGCCTTCGATCCGCTCCGCGCATTTAGTGCATCGCCCGCAGTGCGTGAGGCCCTTGGGCCGCGCGCAAGTAATGGTGAAACGCAGCGGCAGCGCCGCCCCGCGTCGGATTACTTCGGCTTTGGTCATCCCGACATATGGAGTCCGAATTTTCAGCTTCAGCCCCACTCCGAGATCGACGGCCCGCTCGAGCGCGCGAAAGAACTCCGGACGCGCGTCGGGGAATGGATTGCTCTCCAGCGGTGCCATCGCGATCTCGCCAATCCGGTTGTAGGCGCAGAAAATTGCGGCCTTGGTTAGCAGGCTCAGGTTGCGGCCCAAGATGTAGTTCGATGACACCGCCGCGCGATAGCCCGGCACTTTGCGCCCGGTCATGCTCCAATGGCCTCCGGCCAAGTCGCCCATCGGCAATTGCAGCACGCTTATCGCATGAATTCCGCGTATCTTGAGGCGACGGATATAGCTTCGGAGCGCAGCAATTTCGTGCCGTTCCCAGGTCAGCCCCGCGCGCACGTAAAGCGGAAAAATCTCGCGCCCGCTACGTGCCAGCTCGGCCAGCATTACGGAGCTATCCAGGCCGCCGCTTGCCAGGACGGCGAGCCGCCGCTTGATGGGAACGATCCGGTAATCGCGATTCACTGCGGGATGCGCGCGGGCTAGGCCAAGCGGCGATGCTAGTTCAGCAGGCGGCCGCCGTCGAGCAGCAGCGTCGAGCCGGTTGCGAAATCAGTGCCCTCGCATAAAAACATCACCGCGCGCGCGACGTCCGCAGCAGAACCCAGGCGTTTGGTGAGCGTCCCCGCCACCAGGCGCGCGGTCTCCTCTTCGCCGTAATCCTCGGGCGGCATCACGGGGCCCACCGCCACGCAGTTGACCTGCACCTCGGGCGCCAGTGCCTTGGCCAGTGCGCGCGTCAGCCCGACGAGCCCGCTCTTGGAGACCGTGTACGGCAGGTAATTGTTGTAGGGACGAATTCCGGCCCAATCGCCGATGTTGACGATTTTTCCTGCGCCCTGGCGGCGCATCGCCGCGCCCGCGAACTTGGAAAGAAAAAAAGGCGCCTTGAGGTTGGTATCGAGGTTGACGTCCCAGTCATGCTCGGTGATCTCCTCGAGCGGCTTGCGATAGAAGACCGACGCGGAATTGACCAGCACGTCGATATGGCCGAACGCGCTCAAAATTTCGCCTACCATCCGCTCGATCTCGGCGACGCTTTCCAGGTTCGCGCCATAGGGACGCGCGTGGCCGCCCGCACGTTCGATCTCGGCCACCAACGATTCTGCTTCGGCGCGCGAGCGGTTGTAGTGCACCGCAACGAACGCGCCGCGCTCGGCAAAGTGCTCCGCGATAACGCGGCCCACGCGGCGCCCAGCGCCGGTCACCAGCGCGACCTTGCCCTTGAGTTCCATCGTCCTTGCAGACTTCCGATACGCGAGCGCGGCACTCCGGAGGGTCTCAGGAATTGTCGCCGGGACCGCGAGCCTCTATAGCGAGGCCTTCACCGCGCGCAGCAACGCAAGGTTGTCCGAATGGCCAGTCTTGTGTGCCACGACCCGCCCCACGATCGGCCGTCCCAGCAAATAAAGGTCGCCGATCAGGTCGAGCACTTTGTGGCGCGCAAATTCGTCGGCGAAGCGCAACGTCGTGTTAACCACCCTCTCGTCATCGATCAGGATCAGGTTGTCGAGACGGCCGCCGCTCGCGAGGCCCATCTCGGCCAGCTTATGGAACTCGCGCACGAAACCGAAGGTCCGTGCCGGCGCGATCTCGCGCATGTAGGCCTCGGGCGAGGTCAGCTCGAAATGCACGCTCTGGCGGCCGATGGGCGGGGGATACTCCAGGGTGTAATCGACTATCGAGATGGTCGGCGGGCTCGACGCGGATCGACTCGCCATTGTTGCCGATGGCGATCGGACGTTCAACTTTTATCGGCTCGACAGCGGACTGTTGCTCTTTCACTCCTGCGTCGGTGATCTGCCGGCAAAATCCGATCGCCGAGCCGTCGAGCGCCGGGACCTCGTCGTCCGTCTTGATGAGCAGATTGGTGATTCCCATCCCGTGCAGCGCCGACATCAGGTGCTCGACCGTGCGAACGGAGCGGCCGCCCGCGGTCAGCGTGGTGTTGTAGCCAGTATCAGTGACGTTCTCCAGCCGCGCCGCGATCGCGGTCTCGTCTGCCACCGACGAAAACACAATTCCGAATCCGGCCGGCGCCGGATGCAGGATCACTCCGGTTTTAAGTCCCGAATGGAGTCCCTGCCCTGCCGATAACTACTGAGCGCGCCAGCGTGCGTTGTTTGCGCCCGGAGATGCCGTCGCGGGGTCGGCGACCTCGTCGCGGCCTTGGCATCGGGCGCTGTTGCGCGGGCACTCGAATGCCACCGCCTCGCGCTCGAGCACGCGTTCAATGGAGGTAAGGAGGCCGGCTCACCGAGAACGGCTTCTCGATAAAATCGGCGGCGCCGAGCCGGGTCGCGGCAACCGCGTTCTGGATGTTGCCGTGGCCGGAGATCATGATGACGCGGACCTCGGGCTGCTCGGCCTTGATGCGGCGGAGCAGTTCGATGCCGTCGATTTCGGGCATCCAGATGTCGAGCAGGACGAGTGCCGGATTCTCGAGCGCGATCAGATTCCATCACGCCGGCGGGTCGCCGGTGTCGAGCACACGAAAGCCCTCGTCGCCAAGAATTCCACGGAGAGAAGACCGAATCCGCTCCTCATCATCCACCACCAATACGGTCTCATTCACTCTTCTCCTTTGAATACAACGGCTCGCGTAAAAACAGGCTCGGTTCCACGGCGTCGGAAAGCGCCTAGCCTAGAACTTTGGCGAATTGCTGCTCTTTTATCGGAAACTCGAGCATGAATCTACTTCCCTGTGGTGGCGTTGTCGCGCACCCGGACGAAGCCGTGATGGTCGGTGACGATCGCCGAAACAATCGCCAGGCCAAGGCCGGTGCCACCCTTGCGGGTGGAAAAGTAGGGTTCGAAAATTCGCGTGCGCAGCGCCGGCGGGATGCCAGGGCCGTTGTCGCTCACTTCCAGCGTGACCACGCCGCTTTGCGCATCGAACGCGGTGCTGACGTCGATTCGCGGCCGTGCGCCATTGGGATTGGCGACGACGGCGGCGTAAGGGCGTTATCGAGCAGGTTGACCAGCGCGCGTTTGAGCGCGTCGCGGTCGATCGCAATCTGCGGCAGCGCGGGCGCCAGCGCGAGTCCGAAATCGACGCCCGGGTTGCCGTCGCGAAAAGTCGCGACCGTCTCCTCGGCCAGCGGGTTGAGGTCGCCCGGCGTGGGATTGAGATGCGGCATCCGCGCGAACGCCGAGAATTCGCTCACCAGGCGCTTCAACTCCTCGACTTCGCCGATAATGGTGCGGGTGCATTCGTCGACCAGCTTGGCGTCGCCGTCGACGCGCGTCGCAAGCTGGCGGCGCAACCGCTCGGCCGAAAGTTGGATCGGGGTGAGCGGATTTTTGATTTCGTGCGCGATCCTGCGGGCGACTTCGCGCCACGCTTCCATCCGCTCCACCTTGGCGAGCTGGCTAACGTCCTCCAAAAACAGCACCGTGCCCAGCTCGCCGTCGGCGTTCTCGCCGAGCGCGCTCGCCGTGACCATCAGGTCGATCTCGCCGCCGCTCGGCGGCTGCAGCTTGATCGAGGAGCGGGCCTCATGCGGTCGGCGATGCTCGGCGAAAATTTCCTCCAGCGTATGAGTCAGCGCGGGCTGGAACGCGGCCCGCCATTCGCGTCCGAGCACCTCACTCGCCTTGAGTCCCAATATCCGTTCCGCATACGCATTGATCGCGGTCACGACGCCTAGCCGGTCCAGGCCGACCACGCCCGCACTGACGTTGCGCAGCAACGTCTCCGTGTAAACGCGGCGGCGCTCGAGCTCGGTCTGCGAAGCACGCAGGTCGCCCGTCATCCGGTTGAAGGAATTCACCAGCTGGCCTATCTCGTCGTCGCCGACCGAGGGAATCTCGTACTCGAGGTCACCGTGAGCGATCGCCTGCGTGCCCTCGGCTAGCAGCTTGATCGGCACCGTGACGCCGCGCGCGAGATACATCCCGAACCAGCTCGCCAGCAGCACCACCACGAGCCCGATCAGCATCAGGGCGAGAAAGTAGCTGCGCAAGATCGGCTGACGCAGCGTGCGCAACTGAAAATAGTCCTCGGAGGTCTGCGAAATGCCGGCGGCGCGTTGCGCGAGGCTGCGCGGCAGGTAGTAGTCGACCACCACCGCCCCGCTGACCACATCAGCCTCCGGCGAAGAATAGATCGGCGCAGTCCCGCGGATCACGTCCGACTTTCCGAAGCGGTCGGTTCGGGTCATCGCGTGACCGCCGAGCGTCTGCGCGAGCAGCGGCGAGTCGGGCGCCACGCCGATCCCGGTCGGGGTCCTGGGGCTGAGCGCGATCAGCAGAAGCCGCCGGCCGCCGTCGAAGACCTCGATGGTGCCCAGATTGTAGTCCTGCTGGCGTTGCGCGATGAAGCTTTTGAGCTCGGCGCGCCGTTCGGGCCGCATCAGGCCCTTGGCGGCGACCTCTTCCCCCAGCTCGCGCGCGAAGTGGGCGGCGTTGTTGGCCGCACTCAAGTAATAGACCTTGGCGATGTCGAGCGAATCGTCGAGCACGCGCTCGTATTCGGGATTGAACCAGCTCGCGACGTCGGCGCGCAGAAAGGCGCCCGCGACGATCAGCATGAACGAACTCGGCACCAGCGCGACCGCAATAAATCCGAGCACCAGGCGGACCTGGAACTTGGAGCCGATGAGCCCGCGGCGATGCTCGAAGATGACCTTGGCCAGATTGCGTCCGACCAGCAGCAGGAGCAGACCCAGCAACAGAAAGCTGATGTCGAACAACAGGATTACGACCAGGTTCGAGAGCAGCGAGGTATGCCGGGTGAGCGGCGGCAGTTCGGTCTGCGCGAGCACGAAGGCAATCAGCACCGTAGCCGCCACGCCGACCGCGATGATCTCGCGGCGGCGGCGTTTGCGGTCGGCCTCGCGCGCCGAGTCGTGCGGGATGAGCTCGCGGACCATCGCTCAGCGCCTCAGCCACGCAATGATCAGGCTGAGCACGATACTGATTACGATGGAGGTGGTAATCGGAAAGTAAAAACTGAAGTTGCCGCGACGTACATATATATCGCCGGGCAACCGCCACGGTATTCCGTCGGTGATCGAACTCGACCCGAGGCCCCATACCGCCGCGCCCAGCACGACCAGTATCAGCCCCATCACGATCAGTGCCTTTCCAAGCGGCGCCATCGTCAATTATTCCACGCGCCGTCCCTCGCGGGCCACTTAATGCGCGTGCTAGGCGTGCGCGCGCTCCCGCTGCGCGGCTTCACGCGCCTCGCGCGCCTCCCTAACGATCTTCTCGGTGACCGGCCCGGGCGCTTCCTCGTAGTGCGAGAAATGCGCCTCGAACGATCCGCGTCCCGAAGTTTTCGATCGCAGGTCCGGGGCGTACTTCAGAATTTCGGACATCGGCACCAGCGCCTTGATGATCTGGCTCTGGCCCTTGCGATCCATCCCGAGCACCTTCCCGCGGCGCGCGTTGAGATCGCCAATCACGTCGCCCATGCATTCGTCGGGGCAACTCACGTCGAGCGCCATGACCGGTTCCAGGATTATCGGCCGCGCTTTTTCGAACGCCGCCTTAAGTCCCATCGAGGCCGCAATCTGGAAGGCCATGTCGGACGAATCGACGTCGTGATAGCTGCCCTCGAAAACCGACACCCGCACGTCAACCACCGGAAAGCCGGCCAGATGGCCCTCGACCAGCGTGTTGCGCACACCCTTTTCGACCGAGGGGATGAACTGGCGCGGGATCGCGCCGCCGACGATCTCGTCCTTGAACTCGAAGCCGCCGCCGCGAGGTAACGGCTCGACCTTGAGCCAGCAATCGCCGTACTGGCCGCGCCCGCCCGATTGGCGCTTGTACTTGCCCTGCGCCTCGGCTCGGCCCTTGATGGTCTCCTTGTAGGGAACTTTGGGCGGTTGAAGTTCAACTTCTACATTAAATTTTCGCTTGAGCTTCTCGACCGTCACTTCGATATGCATCTGCCCCGTACCGGAGAGGATAATCTCGTGGGTTTGCGGGTCACGATGAGTTTCCAGAGCCCGGATCCTCCTCAACCAGATGCTGCAAAGCCTGCGAGGCCTTCTGTTCGTCGCCTTTGGTCTTGGGTCGAATCGCAAAGGAGATGACCGGCGCCGGCCGCTCGGAGGCGGGAAAAATGACCGGAGATTTCTCGTCGCACAGCGTGTCGCCGGTGGTAGTGTCCTTAAGCTTGGCGACTGCGACAATCTCGCCCGGCAGCGCGGTTGCGATTGGTGACTGCTTCTTGCCCTCGAGCCGCAGCAGCTGGCCGAAGCGCTCGCGCACGCCGCGAGTCGAGTTGAGCACCGTTGCGTCGCTCGAGGCACGGCCCGAGACCACGCGAAATATCGACAGCTTGCCGGCGAACGGATCGATCAGGGTTTTGAAGACGAAGCCGGAAAACGGCGCCGCCGGGTCCGGGGCGCGCTCGACCGGCTCGCTGTTGGCGCCAGCGAAGCCCTTGCGGGCAGGCCGCACGTTGGGCGCCGGAAGCAGCGCGTCGATCGCATCGAGCAGCGGCCCGATGCCGATATTCTTGAGCCCTGAGCCGCACAGTACCGGCGTCAGCTTGCCGGCGACGGTGGCCGCACGCAGCGCCGCACGCAACTCGGCGTCCTCCAGGACCCCCTTGTCGAGGTACTTCTCGAGCAGCGCGTCGTCGGTCTCCGCCACGGCCTCGCAAAGGCGCGTGCGTGCGGTTTCCGCGCGCTCCTTCTGCTCGTCGTTCAGCTCTTGCTCCCGGGGCCGGCCACTTGCGTCGGCGTAAATCAGCGCCTTCATCGCGAGCACGTCGATCACGCCGTTGAACGTGAGCTCCGCGCCAATCGGCAGCGTCAGCGCGACCGGATGCGCGTCGAGCGACTTCTCGAGATCAGCCATCGCATGGTCGAAGCTGGTACGTTCGCGATCCAGGCGCGACACAAACGCGATTCGCGGAAGCCCGAGCTCGTTCATCTCGGCGCATATCTTTTCAGATTCGACTTTGAGGTCGCCGCCAGCCGTGGGCACGAACACCAGGCCGTCGACCGCGCGCATGGTCGCAAACGAGTCGGGAAGAAACGCCTGATAGCCGGGCGTGTCGGCGATGATGACCTCGTCCTTCTTCCAGTTGTAGTGATGGAACGCGGAGCTGATCGAGATTTTCCGATGCACTTCTTCAGGCTCGAAGTCCATCGCCGCCGTGCCGTCATCGGGGCGCCCCTGCCGGGTCAGCGTGCCGGCGGTAAACAGCATCGCCTCGGCCAATTCAGTTTTGCCGGTCGCGCCTTGACCGACGATCGCGATACTTCTTAGCCGTCCGATTTCCTCCACAGCCATAGCGATTGCTCCTGGAGAAGTTATCTGGTTGTCCTTGGCTCCCTCGCGTGACGCCGCCGGAGGCTCTGGGCGCCCCGCAATAGCCGCGGTGCCGATGCTCGCCATACTTTGCGCCCTACGTCAATCGTATGCGCCTTCGATACTCACGTCACCTGCCAGCACCCGGACGATTCTCCCGTCGGCCTCGAGCAATAACGCGCCGTCGGGACCAATACCCCGCACCGTTCCGCCGAGGCGGCTTTGGCCGTCGACCACCGTGACTTGCCGCCCGGTCAGCGCCGAATAGCGCTCCCATGCCGGTCGGACGGCGGCAAATCCACCGCTCAGAATTTCCATATAGCGAGAGTCGAGTCGGGAAAAAAGCTCGCCCGCGAGTTCCACCCGGTCGCACGGCCTGCCTGTCGCCGCCATCACCGAGGTCGCGCGATCCCGCAGTTCGGCGGGGATGTGTTCGGGGGCGAGATTGAGATTCAGGCCGATTCCCAACAACACGCAGGCCAGATGCTGGCGCGCGTCGGTGATTGCCTCGGCGATCATGCCGCCAGCCTTGCGCCCGCCAAGCCATAGGTCATTGGGCCACTTGAGCGCGACGATTCGGGGCGCCACCAGTTCCATCGTCTCGGCCACTGCTACGCCGGCGACCAGGCTGAGCAGCGCGGCCTCGGCTACCGGCATCTCGGGGCGCAGGATGAAGGTGCCGTAAAAGTTGACGCCGGGCGGCGAATGCCATCGCCGGCCCATCCGCCCGCGCCCCGCCGTTTGGCGCTCCGCGATGACGACTTCGCCGTGGAGAGCGCCGCGCGCCGCCATCTCCCCCGCGGTCTGCTGGGTCGATTCCAACTCTTCGAAGTAATGCACGCGCCATCCGATGGTGCCGGTGGTACGGCCAGCTTCGGCAGGGTGATAGGGATTATCAGCCATTGTGACTTAGCGCTGCGCGGTTCGAAATTTTCCGCACGGGCGCCGTAAAAACTGCACGTTGCGCTACATCGGTTCGATTCGCATGCTCAGGTCAACGGCAGGCGCCGAATGGGTCAGCGCGCCGACGGAAATCAGATCGACTCCGGTCTCCGCAATCGCGCGCACGCCGTCGAGCGTCACTCCGCCGGAGACCTCGAGCAGCACGCGCCCAACTGGAGCGAGCGTGCGTGCGCGGCGCAGGTCGTCGAGCGTCATGTTGTCGAGCAGGATCGAATCGGCGCCCGGCGGCCAGCGCCTCCTCGACCTGAGACAGCGTCTCGCATTCGATTTCGACCCGCATCGTATGCGGAACGCGCTGGCGCGCACGTTCCAGCGCACGGCGCACCGAGCCGGCCGCCGCGATATGGTTTTCCTTGATCAGCACGCCGCTATCGAGTCCGAAGCGATGGTTGAAGCCGCCGCCGGCGCGCACCGCGTATTTTTCGATCACGCGGAGTCCCGGATGAGTCTTGCGGGTATCGATGATGCGCGCGCCGGTGCCGGCCACCGCGTCCACGTAGCGCCGGGTCATACTCGCAATGCCCGACATCAGTTGCACGAAGTTGAGCGCCGTGCGCTCGCCAATCAGCAGTCCCGCCAGGCGCCCTTCGATTACTGCCGCGGCGTCCCCGCGATCGAGGATTTGACCCTCATACGCGCGCGCCGCGATCTCGGGATTGGCGCCGGCCAGCGCAAAGACCTCAGGCAGCAGCACGCCGCCGCAAAACACGATCCGCGACGATTCCTTGACGACAATATCGGCGCGCCCGCGCTGTCCCGGTGCAACCGTCGCTGCCGTCGTGAGGTCGCCCTGCCCCAGGTCCTCCTGCAGGGCGCTGCGGAGCAGCGCACTCACATTGAGCGATTCGAGTTGGCTGAACAGTTCCACGGCTCGCCCTCAGTTCGCCTCCAAAAGCCTTAACTGCTTGCGCAGCAGTTCCTGCTGGGCCGCCAACTCCTGCGCGCGCTGATGCATCTGCTCCTGCATCTCGGGCGCCGCCTTGGCCACAAAGTCCGGATTATTGAGCCGCCCCTGATGCTGCTTGTGATGGGCCGTCACTTCGTCGAGCTTCTTGCGGATCGCCGCGCGCGCCCGCTCGAAGTCGAAGCCCTCGGGAGCCATCACCGAGACCTCGCACCATCCCAGCACGGCGGTAACCATCCCACCCGGCGCGCTCTCCGACGGACCGGCCAGCCCGAGGCTCGCCGTCTTGGCCATGGTTGCGGCGTAAGGTTTCCATCGTTCGAATTCCGCGCGGAACTCCGCCGCCGCGCCATCGACGCCGAGAAACCTGATCCGAGCCTCCACCCGCTGTCCCGGATGGTAACCCAGGAGCGAGCGTAACGAATTGATCGCCTCGGTCACCGCAATACATCGGTCCATCGCGGCCGCTTCGTCGTGGGTCAGCACGCCAGCGAACTCAGGCACCGGAAACTTCGCGATCGCGAGATGCGGCGCGAGCCCCTGCTCGTCGATATACGGACGCAGCGCCTGCCAGATTTCCTCGGTGATGAAGGGCATGAACGGATGGAGCAGCCGCAGCAACCCGTCGAAGCTTCGCACCAGCACCCAACGCGCCGCCGCTCGCCTCTCGCCGTCCTGCTTGAGCGGCTCCTTGGACAGCTCGATATACCAGTCACAGAACTCGTGCCAGATGAAGTTGTACACGCGCAGCGCTGCGACATTGAATTCGTAACGCGTCGATCGCGCCGCTGACCTCCGCGATTGCCCTGTCCAGCGATGCCAGGATCCATCGCTCCGCAAGCGGAAGATCGGCAACTTCGACGCTCGGCAACGGCTGCGGTGCACCCTCGAGATTCATCAGCACGAAGCGCGCCGCGTTCCATACTTTGTTGGCAAATGCGCGCGAGGCCGCCAGGCGATCGTCAGACAAAATGAGATCGCGCCCCTGCACGCTCAACTGCGCGAGCGTAAAACGCACCGCGTCGGTGCCGTAGCTCTCCATGATCTGCAGCGGATCGACCACGTTGCCGCGCGACTTCGTCATCTTCTTGCCGAACTGGTCGCGCACTAGCGGCGTGATGTAGACGTCGCGAAACGGCACCTCGCCCGTGCACTTGAGTCCCATCATCATCATCCGCGCGACCCAGAAAAAAATGATGTCGAAGCCGGTGATGAGCAGGCTGGTCGGGTAGTAGCGTTCGAGTTCCGGCGTCTGCTCGGGCCATCCGAGAGTCGAAAACGGCCACAGCGCCGAGCTGAACCAGGTGTCGAGCACGTCGTCTTCCTGGCGCAAGTCGCCGCCGCCGCACTTGCTGCACACCGTCGGGCGCTCTGCAGCCACCATCATCTCGCCGCAGCGCTCGCACCAGTAAGCCGGGATGCGATGGCCCCACCATAGTTGGCGCGAGATGCACCAGTCGTAAACGTTCTCCATCCAACTGAAGTAGGTGTTCTCCCAGAACTTCGGATGGAACGTCGTGCGGCCGTCGCGCACCGCCTTGAGCGCCTCGTCGGCCAATGGCTTGACGCGCACAAACCACTGATTCGAGAGCATCGGCTCGACCACCGTCTCGCAGCGCGAGCACACGCCGACCGCGTGCCGATGCGGCTCGATCTTCTCCAGCAGGCCGAGCGCCGTAAGATCCTCGACCACTTTCAGCCGGCAATCCTCGCGCGTCATCCCGCGATACGGGCCCGCTTCTTCGTTCATCCGCCCGTGAGTATCGATAACGGAAATTTGCGGGAGATTGTGCCGCCGCCCCATCTGGAAGTCATTGAAGTCGTGCCCCGGCGTAATCTTGACCGCGCCGGATCCAAAGGCGGGATCGACGGCAGCGTCGGCGATTACCGGGATTTCACGCTGGACGAGCGGCAGCATAATCTTCTTGCCGACCATCGCCTTGTACCGCGGGTCGTCCGGATGCACTGCGACGGCGGTGTCGCCGAGCATCGTTTCCGGCCGCGTGGTCGCTACGATTATCGCGCCCGAGCCGTCGGCGAGCGGATAGCGGATGTACCACAGATAGCCGGGCGTATCCTTATGATCTACTTCGAGATCGCTAAGCGCCGTCTCGCATCGCGGACACCAATTGATCAGACTCAAAGCGCGATAGATCAGTCCCTCGCGATAGAGCCTGACGAAAATCTCGGTGACGGCGCGCGAAAGCCCCGGGTCGAGAGTGAAACGCTCGCGGCTCCAGTCGCACGAGGCGCCCAGCCGGCGGAGCTGATTCAGGATTCGGCCGCCATAAGTCTCGCGCCATTGCCAAACGCGAGCGACGAACTCCTCGCGGCCGAGGTCGTGACGGCTCTTGCCCTCTTTCGCAAGTTCTCGCTCGACCACGTTTTGCGTGGCGATCCCGGCGTGGTCGGTGCCCGGCTGCCATAGCGTATTGTAGCCCTGCATCCGGCGGGTGCGGACTATAACGTCGTGGAGGGTAACGTTGAGGGCGTGCCCAAGATGGAGTTGGCCAGTGACGTTGGGCGGCGGAATTACGATCGAGAAGACCGGGCCCGGACGAGCCGGGTCGGCCTTGAAGTAGCCGAGGTCAATCCAGCGCTGAAACCAGTGCTCCTCCGCGATTTTCGGGTCGAAAGTTTTGCCTAATTCCAAGAGCTATCCGTCTTGCAAGTGTATCCGTCTAAATCGTCGAAATTGGTGCGAGAGGGGGGACTTGAACCCCCACGAGCTTGCGCTCACAAGGTCCTGAGCCTTGCGCGTCTGCCGTTCCGCCACTCTCGCACGCCGGTAAGTGAAAGGGTTTAATCGGCTGGGACAGTGAATTCAAGCTGCCTCTCCGCGCGGTTCCGTCGCCTGGCCCACGCGGCAGATTGTTTTTGCGAGAATTACTTTGCAACTCTCGGTGATAATCGCGACTCATGCACGTCCGGACGCGCTCGCGCGCCTGCTCGATAGCCTGGCACCGCAGCTCGGCATCGCCGCGGGCAAAGCTTCGCGCGAAATCCTCGTGGCCGAGAATGGCACTCCCGTCCCGTCGTCGCTCTCCCCGACGGCTTCGCCGCTCGAGCATCTGCACGACCCGCGTCCCGGCAAATGCCGAATCCAGAACGTGGCCATCCGTCAGGCCACGGGCAATATAATCGTATGCCTTGACGACGACCTCGTCACTGCGCCGGACTACCTGGACGAGGTCGAGCGCTTTTTCATCGAACATCCCGAGTTCGCCGCGATGAAGGGGCGCATCCTGGCCGCCGAGAATCCAGCGGCTAAAGTAGGCGCGGAATCCGCCGTATGGCTCGACCTTCCTATCGTCGACCATGGCGAGGAAGTTATCGAGGTGCGCGGCGTCTTGGGCGCCAACATGGCGTTTCGTGCCTCAGCGCTCGCGCGCGTAGGGCTCTTCGACGAACGGCTGGGCCCGGGAGCGGCCGGTCACGAAGAGGAGACGGAGATGTCGGCGCGGCTTGTACGCGCGGGATTCAAGATCGGTTATGCGCCGCGTGCCCTGGTTTATCACGACGTGGACCCGGCGCGTGCCGACCGCGCCCGATCCCTGCGGATCGCGCGCGAGCGCGGACGATGCCGCATGATCCATGAATCACATCGCACGCCCCAGGTGATCGCGAATAGTGCGATAGCCGCGCTCAGGGTTTGGACCGCGCGGATGATGGGCGCCGGGGCATCACGCCTTGCGCGCGAGGAGCGGCGTCTTGCCGTCGCGCAGGGAATGCTCGACGGGCTGCGTGCGAGCGGGCGCAATTAGCTTTTCACCGAATCGACTATCTCGAGCAGACGGGCGGCGTAGCCGCTCCACGGATGCGCCTCGGCGGCTGCACGCACTACTTCCTCGAACTGACGCTTCGTCTGCAACAACGCCGCGAGGCGCTCGGCAATTTCAGATGGGTTGGCGGGATCGTTCACGACGAATGGACGCATTGCAGGCGGCAACAGTTCGGCGACGCCCGATTGCGCGCTCGTCAGCACCCCCAGTCCGCTCGCCATCGCCTCCATCACCACATTGCCGAACGGTTCAAAGAATGAGGGCATCGCGAACGCGTCGGCGGCTTGAAAGAGTTGCTCAATTTGAGTCGACGCGCCCAGGAACCGCACGCGCGAGCCGATTCCAAGCCGATGGGCGAGGCGAATATACCGCAGCGCGGAGCGGTCGGTCCCGGCAACCAGCAGGTACGGATGCGATTCGATGGCAGGCCACGCTTCGAGCAGCGGCCCAAGCCCTTTGCGCGCAAACCCGTTGCCCACGAACGCGACCACTGGGGCGCCGGTCTCGACTTCGAAAGTCTGCCGAGAGCGCGTGCGCTCGGACGGATCGCAGCGATGGAAACGCTCGAGGTCGACACCGTTGTAGAGGGTCACCGCCTTATCCGGCCCGAGCCCGAACTCGTCGATTAGCTGGGCGCGAACCAGATCCGATACCGCGATCGCGCGGCGCAGGCTCTGCGATTTAAAGGCCGCGCGTTCGACTATCATCTGTGCGCGATGATACGGCCGCAGGCGCATCGCGGCCGCCGCCCACTCTCCGCGCCATCGCCGCGCCGCCCGTAGATAGGCGCTGTGCGCTCCGCCGCCCGAGCGCACGATGTCGGCGCCCACGGCGCGCGCAAAACTCAGCACCAACTCGGCGCCGCCGCGCCGCGCCTGCGCCGGCGCTTCCCACGCAAACCGCATCAATTGCAGCGAACCGCTGGGCCATCGCGAACCGACCTCGATCACTCGCCATCGGCGCGAGGCTCCGCGCATCTGAGAAGTGTAGACCGCCACTTCATGCCCCGCTTCGGCAAGACATTGTGCGGTGACGATAAGATCGCGTTCGGTGCCGCCGCCGGCCGGGTCGAAGCGGCGTGCGACTAGTCCGACGCGCATCGCGGTCCTGAGAGCAGGCGTGGGGCTTTCGCCAACGCGCGCGGAGCGCTTTTCAGATCTGTTCGCCCCCGCAAGAGATGCCTCATGAGCTGCCCTGTGTTAGCGTAATCGGATCGCGCAAGAGGTGCGGAGAGAGATGATCGAGATCCAGTGCACAAGTTGTCAGACCCGCTATCGAATCGACGAACGGATTCTGCCTGAGGACACCCCTACGTTCAAATGCTCGCGCTGCGGGCATGTGTTCAGCGCTGAGCCGCGACCGGCTTCGCCGCCGCGTCGCACCGCAAGCGCCGAAGGCGCTCGCGACTCGGCCGCCGCAGCGAAATCCTCGCAAGGCTCCGCCACTGAGACAGCGGAGCCGCGGCCGACAGCGGGCACCACAGTCGCGGACGCTCCTGCGTCCGCGGACGCGGCACCCGCTGAAGCGCAGGCAGAGCCGCGGCAGGAGCAGCCCTCCGCCGCTGCCGCGCCCCGCTCCGCCCCCGTGCCGCGCAGGCGCGCGCGCCACGGCAGCGCCAAGCCGGCGGAGTCGGCCCGCGCGCGGCCGCCGCGGCGCCTCCGGCGCCGGCGCCGAGCGCGGCGGAGCCTGCGCGCGCCGCCGAGCCGCCGGCCCAGGCTGAGGAGCCCGCGCCGCTCCGGCGCGGCACCGAAGAGCTGCTCCAGCGTCGTTTCAGAAACATCCCTGACGATGAATCTGACAACTCGGGAGAAAATCTCGCGTTCGATTTCAACGACGAACCGCAAACGCCCGATTTGACCTCTCCTGATTACGCGCGAGAGAAATGGCAGGTCGGCGATACCGATGTTCCTCCACCTCCGCCGCCGCAGCGCGCGAAGTCTCGCATTCGCGTCTCCGACATCGAGGACGACCTGGACGGAGACCCCGGCCTGAACCAGAATTTTGGCCGCGCTCGAGTCCGCGATCCGCGTTTGAAACCCGACGAGGAGCAGAATTTCGATCGCATACGCCCCGAAGAGATCAGTGCGCAGGCTCACAAGCTCGAAGCGGACCTGCGCGGCCGGTCGTACAAACTTCACTCGGCCGGCTATTTTCTCGGGCTCTTCGCGCTAGTGGTCCTGGGCTTCGGAATCGTGACGATGGCGATCCAGAGCGCACCGATCGCAAGCGCCGGACTGCTAAGCGCTCTGCCGATAGTCGGTGAAGGTCTCGAGCCTCCGATCTCGCCCGCCCGACGGGTGGCGCTCGGCCAGGTGCAGTCGCAGTACGCCACCCTCAAGGGCGACCAGGCCGCCCTGGTCATTAGCGGAACCGCTGAGAACCTGACCTCTTCGCCGCTCGGCGCGGTGCGGATCGAGGCCGCGCTTACCGCCTCCAACCAGCAGCCGATGCGCATTCAGGCGGTTTACTGTGGCAACAGCCTGTCGTCGAAGATGCTGGGCGAGATGACGCCGCGCGAGATCGAGTTTTTCGAGAAACTTGACGCGCCCAAGAGCTTCGTCCTTGCCCCCCAGGCGAGCGCGCCGTTCGTGATCGTGTTCGTCACACCGCCCGCGGGCGCCGCACACTTCCAGCTGCGGGTCGTCCGCGCCGACCCTGCCGCGGCGCCAGCGCCGGCGACCGCGGGTGGCTAACGTCACTCCTTTTCCTTGGCGACCATTTCTTCGTACTCTTCGCCGTCCATCAGGTCTTCCATCTCACTGAGGTCGCTTACCCGGACTTTGATAAGCCAGCCATCGCCGTAAGGATCTTCATTGATGACTTCCGGGCTTTCAGGCAGCCCTTCATTGACCTCGACCACCGTGCCGCTCACCGGCGCGTAGATGTCGGAGACGGCCTTGACCGATTCAACCACTCCGAAAGGATCATCCTTGCTGATCTTTTCGCCGACCGACGGCAACTCGAGATAAACGATCTCCCCGAGTTGGTCCTGCGCATGGTCGGTGATACCTATCGTCGCAACCGTTTCTTCGGTGGCGACCCACTCATGTTCCTTCGAGTATTTGAGGCCCGGCGGAACTTCCATATCCATCCCCCTCAAGCCCGTCTTCGGAGCGCTCGCGGCGCTAACGGACGGTGTGCGGCTCTCGGACCCGGATGCTTTCATCACGCCCGGCGGAAATCCGCTTGTCAAGTTCCGCTGGGATGTCATCGGAAGTTTTTATTCCAGCTCGCGCGCGCCGTGGGAAATGAGGCGAAAAGAACGGCCGAACAGCTTGGTCGAAAGGAATGGTTCGACATGATCGTTGGAGTACCAACCGAGATAAAGCCTGACGAGCGTCGAGTCGCGTTGACGCCAGCCGGTGCAGCCGCCTTTCGCAGCCGCGGCCATCGCGTGCTGGTGCAAACTGGGGCTGGCGCTGGTAGCGGCTTCAGCGACTCCGAGTATCGCAACGCGGGCGCGCAGATCATGCGATCGGCCGCAGCGGTATGGGAGCGCGCGCGAATGGTGCTCAAGGTCAAGGAGCCGCAGCGCTCTGAATTCCGTTTCCTGCGCGGCGACCTGGTGCTGTTCACCTATCTACATCTGGCAGCCGAACCTGCCCTCGCGCGCGAGCTCGTGCGCCACGGCACCGCCGCACTAGGTTATGAGACCGTGCAACTCGAAGACCAGAGCCTGCCGCTGCTCGCGCCAATGAGCGAAGTGGCCGGGCGGCTTGCCGTGCAAGTCGGCGGATGGTGCCTGGAGGCGCAGAACGGCGGATGCGGTGTGCTGCTGAGCGGAGCTTCGGGCGTGAGGCCCGGACGCGTGGCCGTGCTCGGCGGTGGAATCGCGGGCGCCAATGCAGCGCGGGTCGCCGCGGGAGTCGGCGCCGAGGTAACGATCCTGGACGTCAATCCAACCCGCCTGCGCTATCTGGGCGATTTGCTGGGCGGGAGAGTGACTACATTGATGTCGAACCGGGCGACGTTGGAAGAGCAGATATTGAGCGCCGACCTCGTCGTCGGGACAGTGCTGGTGGCGGGCGCCCGCACGCCGCGGTTAGTGACGCGCACGATGGTCTCGCGGATGAGGCGTGGGGCAGCGCTGGTCGATCTCTCAATCGACCAGGGCGGATTGTCCGAGACTTCGCGTCCAACCAGCCATCGGCGGCCGATTTATGTCGATCACGGTGTGGTCCACTACTGCGTAACCAACATGCCGGCCATCGTGCCGCATACCTCTACCTACGCGTTGACTAATGCGACGCTCACGTACGCGCTGGAACTCGCCGACCGCGGCGTGCTCGAAGCAGGCGCGCGCAACGCGGCGCTGCGCAACGGGGTTAACACTTATGGCGGCCATGTCGTCCATCCTGCGGTGGCCGCCGCCCTGCATACCAAGCCGCGTTCGCCCTGGGATTAGGGATAGCGTGAGGGTCAATTTTCCCGGCGCGCTCCGCTGCTTCCCCCATCTACCAGCGCCCTCATAAGGAGACGGGAACAAAGGGCATCATCCCAGCTCGCCGCGGATGTCGGTGAACTAGTCGGCGTTCATCGTCGGCGGCATCCCCTGCGGCGAGACCGGGAGTGTGTAGCCGAGCTTGGATTTAAGATCGTCGAGCGCTTCGTCGATCCCACGCTCGGCGAGATCGTGCGCTCGCACCCAGCGTCCGCGATTAGCCAGGAAATTGCCGACGTTGAAGATATTCTGGGTCAGCGCCTCCTGCTGACGGGCGTAACGCGCGGTCCAAAGCACGACCCCATTGTGAACGTCGACCAGGTGGAGTGCGAAAGCAACCGCCGCGGGGCTCTTGGCGGCGTAGTCGCTGCCCACACGTTCCTCATAGCGGGTCACGGTGCCGTAAAGCACGGCGTCGGCGGACACCTGGCGGCCAAGCTTCATCGCATTGTCCTGCATGTTGGCCAGCGTAGTCGGCGGCATCTGCTGCATCACGCCCCGTACGTCGGATTCGGGCACCACCTCCCATCCCGAGATCAGGGTCATGCGGCCCCAGACGTCGGCGGTGATCGACTCGGCCGCGCCGTCCTCGATCGGCTCGCCGGTGGCGTTAGGATGGTCGATAATCGGCATCACGGCGACCCGATGCACCTTGATGGTGCGGATGGCGCGCACGGAATGCAGTTCGAGCGACGAATCTCTTCCGACTATCGGCAGCGATTCGACCGTACCGGACCACATCTGGCTGGGCGAAATGTTGCTGGTGCTGCCGCATCCGGACAGCATCAGCGCCAAGCCGAACGCCAGCGCATATGCGACCGGCAAGCGAATATTCACGATGTCACCTTGATTGAAAGTTCGCGCAGCTGGCGCGGATCGACCTCGGACGGCGCCCCGCTCATCGGGTCGACCGCCTTCTGTGTCTTGGGGAAAGCCATCACGTCGCGTAGCGAATCGGTCCCGCAGAGCAGCATCGCGATTCGCTCGACCCCGAATGCGATTCCACCATGCGGCGGCGCCCCATAGCCGAGCGCCTCGATTAGAAAGCCGAACTTGCGCATCGCCTCGTCACGCGAAAAGCCCAGTTGCTCGAAAACCTTGAGCTGGAGCTCGGGATTATGGATACGAATCGAGCCGCCGCCCAGCTCCTCGCCGTTGAGCACCATGTCATAGGCCAGCGCCCGGGCCTTGAGCGGCGCGGAGTCGAGCAGGCCTAGGTCGTCGGGATGCGGCGCGGTGAATGGATGATTTACCGCGACCATCCGCTTCTCTTCCTCGTTGAACTCGAGCAGCGGAAATTCGACCACCCAGAGAAATTTCAACTCGCCTGTTTCGCGCAACTTGAACTTGCCGCCGAGCTGGAGGCGCAAATCGCCCAGGATCGGACGTACGCGGGCGGCCGGCCCAGCGACCATCAACAGCGTGTCACCCGCCGCGAGGCCGGCGGTCTCTGCCACGCTCGTCCGCTCGGCGTCGGCGAGATGGCGCGCGATCGGCCCTTGCCATCCGTCGCTCGCGATCTTGGCGTAGGCGAGGCCGAGCCCATAGCGCGCGCGCACACCCTCGGTCAGCTCGTCGAGCTCGCGGCGGCTTAACTGATACGCCGCGGGGAGCACGATACCGTAGATACTTTCGCCGCGTCCGAGCACTTCGGCGAACACCTTGAACTGCGTGCCGGCAAACGCGGCGCTGAGGTTTTTCAGCTCCATCGCGAAGCGCAGGTCCGGCTTGTCGACGCCGAAACGTTCCATCGCTTCGGCGTAAGGCAGGCGCAAAAACGGAGTACTTAGCTCGACGCCGAGCACGCGACGGTAGATCTCCGCCATCATGCCCTCGCCCGTCGCCACCACATCGTCGACGCGCGGACAAGTCAGCTCGATATCGATCTGGCTGAATTCGGGCTGGCGGTTGGCACGCAGGTCCTCGTCGCGAAAGCATCGCGCGATCTGATAGTAGCGGTCGAAGCCACTCACCATAAGGAGCTGCTTCAAGAGCTGCGGCGATTGCGGCAGCGCGTAGAAACGGCCGGGGTTGACGCGGCTCGGCACCAGGTAGTCGCGTGCGCCCTCTGGTGTCGCGCGCCACAGGATCGGAGTTTCGATCTCGACGAAGCCGCTCGCGTCGAGAAACGAGCGCGTCGCCTGCACCGCCAGCGCGCGGCGGCGCAGATTGCGCTGCATCGCGGGACGGCGCAAATCGATATAGCGATAGCGCAGGCGCACGTCCTCGGCGGTGGTGTCGCCGTCGACCGGAAACGGCGGCGGCTGCGAAACGTTGAGGATGTGCGCTTCGGTAACCGCAATTTCTATCTCACCGGTCGGAAGCTCGGCGTTGACGGTGCCCTCCGCTCGCATCACCACTTTGCCGCGCGCCGCCAGGTAATACTCCGAGCGGGCGCGACCGGCGACCTCGTGCGCCGCAGGCGCATGCGCGGGGTTGAAAACCAGCTGGAGCAAGCCTTCGCGGTCGCGCAGATCGATGAAGATGAGTCCGCCGTGGTCGCGACGCGAGGCGACCCATCCCCAGAGCGCGACTTCGCGCCCGGCGTCGGCTGCGCGCAGTGCGCCACAATAGTCCGTGCGCGGCCAGGGCGGCAACGGTGAGTATTCGTGCTGAGCGGTCATCGAATCATACGTCGAATTACGTCGGTGGAAGAATAGCTGCGCCGGGCGCGCTACGGAATAGCGGGTTCCGCGCAAAGGCGGCGGAGTTCCGCGACGATCTCGGGTTCCGCCACTTCGCGCTGGATGCTTTGCTTGAGATCGCGAACCATCACGACGCCTCGGTTAAGTTCCGCATCGCCGATAATTACGGCGTAACGGGCGCCGATCTTATCGGCGCGGCGCAGCAGCGCCTTGAGGCCGCGCCCGGGCGAGAGCACCTCAACCCTAAGTCCCGCCGCGCGCATCGCGGCCGAAAGCTTCATCGCGCGGCGCATCGCGGCGTCGCCCAAGGTAGCTAGCGCCGCATCGGCGCGCGAGTCGAACCGGGCCGCATCCAGAGCCAACGCGAGCCGATCGACGCCGATCGCGAAGCCACTGCCCGCGACCGGCGCCCCGCCCAGCGCTTCGACCAGGCCGTCGTAACGGCCGCCCGCCGCGACCGCACTCTGCGCGCCGACCGCGGTCGAAATGACTTCAAAGGTGGTGCGCGTGTAGTAATCCAGCCCGCGCACGAGCCGCGGATTGACCAGGTGCGGCACGCCGGCGTCCGCGAGTAGCTCGCGCAGGGTCGCGAAGTGCGCGCGGCAATTGTCGCACAGATAGTCCTGGCTCTTGGGCGCGGCCTCGGCCAGCTTGACGTCGATCTTGCAATCGAGCAGGCGCAGCGGATTGCGCTCGAGGCGCTGGCGGCAATCCTCGCACAGCTCTGAGAAATGGGCACGGCCGTATTCCAGCACCGCCTGCCGAAAGCGCGGGCGGCATTCGCCGTCGCCGAGTGAATTGATCTCGAAATTCAGATCCAGTCCTAGTTCGCGGCGCAGCTCGTCGAGCATCGTAATCAGTTCGGCGTCGATAGCGGCGTCGGCGCGGCCGAAAATCTCGACTCCGAACTGCGAAAATTGGCGAAAGCGGCCCTTCTGCGGACGCTCGCGCCGGAACATCGGGCCGACGTAGTAGAACCGCTGCTCGGGATCGCTGCGGTCCATCCCTGCCTCGATATATGCGCGCACCACTCCGGGCGTGCCCTCCGGCCGGAGCGCCAGTGTGGTCTCGGCCTCGTCGCGATCGACGAACGAGTACATCTGTTTTTCTACGACGTCGGAAGTTTCACCGCTCGAGTGCTGGAAGAGTTCGAGCCGCTCCAGCACCGGGATGCGGATTTCGCCGACGTTGTGGCGCTCGACCACCTTGCGGGCGCAGTCCTCGACTGCGGCGAGGCTGCGCGCCTGCGCGCCGAACGTATCCTGGAATCCTCTAAGCCGTGTCAGTTGCACAGTGCTCCGGCCAATCGTCCATTCAGTTATCCAGTTGGTCAGTTGCCCAGTTGAACTGAGAGGACGCCTTGTTGGGGCGCGCTGCCAATGGATCCATAGAATCTATCCGCGCAAGCCGACGAGAAAAAGGGCGCACGCGCTTCGCTTTCTCTTTGGACAAATGCGAACGCGTTGCGAATTGCGGGGCGTCACCCAGGCCGGACTGCCTCGATGTATTTTCAATTTATTTTAGTTTAGAGATGAATTATGTTATGGTATGATTATCGCATAGGAGCTAATGATGCCCTCGAAAGAATCCAGCTCGCCGGAACAGTCATCGCTCATCACACAAGTCATCCAAAGCGGTGAACAGCCTTTCGTGGACGCCGGGCGGGCATTGCTGAAGGCCGGTTTTCTTTTCGCCAATCATCCGCAGCGTCCGTATCCGGCCTACGATCTCACCTTTGCGCAGGTGGACGTGCTCAGTGCGGTCGCCAGAGCCGAGGGCGCGAGCCTCAGTTGCTCCGAAATAGCCGATAGAACGTTGATCACCAAGGGTGGAATCACCGGGATACTGGACCGGCTCGAAGCCCGAGGATTGGTCAAGCGAATCCCATCGCGCGACGACCGGCGCAGCGTACTGATTCGACTGAGCGCCAAAGGCGTCGAGTTGTTTCGCAAGCTCTATCCGGAAATCGTGCGTTGCAACAGGTCTCTGCTCGAAAAGGCGTTCAAGCCCGAACAGATGCAGGAGTTTAGCAAGCTTCTCGAAATTCTGATTCGCAGTTTGGAGACGCAATAAGTTGAGAAGCGCGGCTGCGCGTATTGGGTTTCAGCACAGATTGAATTTAGCAATGGATAGACACGAATCGGAACAATGGATTTCTGAGCACACCGCTGGTACGGGGCAGGTGGCAAATGGATCGCTCCCGCATCATGACGGCGCGCAACCGACGGAGCAATCATTAGCGGAAAAGCCGACGGGTCGTTACGAAGAAGTTCACGAAGAAATCGAGCAGCTCAGGCTTGAAGTCGAGCGCTTACGGGACCGCCAACAAGCCTTACGGCAAACTCCGCAATCCGATAGCGACCTCGGCAATGACGCGGAAGACGAGCACAGCGATAATCTTCATCCTAAGGACCCCGCTGATCACGGCCGCGTTCTCCAGCGGCGCCCTGTCAGACTGATACTGGCGCTGTTAATTGCCGCGGTACTCTGCGCCGGGGGACTGCGTTTCTGGAATTATCTACAGTCATACGAATGGACCGACGATGCCGAGGTCGACGGCCATCTCGATCCCATTAGCACGCGCATCGACGGGACCGTCGTCCACGTCTACGTCGAGAATACCTACCACGTAAAAGCCGGCCAGCCTTTGGTCGATCTCGATCCGCGCGACTATCAGGTCGCGGTAGAAAACGCTGCAGCCAACCTCGCCGAGGCTGTGCAGGGCGTGAAAGCGGCTCAGCAGAACTACATTCTCAGCGTTGCGAATCTCGACGGCGCGATTGCCACTAATGTCAAGGCGCAACTGGACGTGAAGCGTTATGGCGAGCTGTACAGGCAGGCCGTGATTCCGCGCGAGACCGACGACCAAATCATCATGACAGGCAGGGTCGATGCGGCCGCGGTCAACTCGGACCGCGCGGCGGTCGCCGCGGCGGCGCGGATGATTGGCCAGGCAGAAGCAGCGGTGCAAGCCGCTCAGGCTTCGCTGGATCAGGCCAAGCTCAACCTGAGCTATACGCACATAGTCGCGCCCGCTCCTGGAGTGGTCGGCGACAAGACGGTGCAGGTCGGCCAGCGTCTGCAGCCCGGTGAGCAACTGCTCTCGATCGTCCCGCTTAACGACATCTGGATAACCGCAGATTTTCGCGAGACCCAGTTGCGCCGGATGCGTCGTGGCCAGCCCGTGACGGTTCACGTCGACACGACCGGACGCGACTACAAAGGCTACGTCGAAGGCCTGCCAGGCGCGACCGGTGAACTCGACAGTCTGCTGCCTCCCGAAAACGCCACGGGCAATTACGTCAAGGTCGTGCAGCGATTGCCGGTAAGGATTCGTCTCTATCCGGGCGAGGATCCGGAGCATCGGCTGCGCCCCGGAATGTCGGTCGAGCCGACCGTATGGTTTAGCGATGCGCAAAAAGTCCACAGCGTCGCGACGACGGCAATGCGATGAGCGCAGCGCCAAAAATCGTCGACCCGCGCGGTCTGGCGACTCCCGAAAAGCGCCGGGTCAATCCGTGGATCATCGCGGCGGTCGTCTCATTGGCCGCATTCATGGAGGTGCTCGACACCAGCATCGCCAACGTCGCCCTGCCTTACATGGCCGGCGGCCTGGCTTCCAGCCTTGACGATGCGAGCTGGGTCCTGACTTCCTACCTGGTCGCCAACGCGGTCGTGCTGCCGATCAGCGGATGGCTGTCGATCCGGTTCGGCCGCAAGCGCTTTTACATGGCTTGCGTCGTGATCTTCACCGTCAGTTCATTCCTATGCGGGATCGCACCATCGCTCGGAATGCTGATTCTGTTTCGTGTTATCCAGGGCGCCGGCGGCGGCGGTTTGCAGCCGGTATCGCAGGCAATCTTGCGGGACACTTTTCCGCCGGAACAGTTGGGTACCGCTTTTGCCGTGTATGGAATGGTGATCGTGCTCGCGCCGGCGATCGGGCCTACGATCGGCGGTTGGATCACGGACAATTATCAGTGGCGCTGGATCTTCTATATGAATGTGCCGGTTGGGATCCTCTCGCTGCTGCTGGTATCCCGCTTGATCGAAGATCCCGATTATATCCGCAGCCAACTCAAGAAGCTGCGCGGGCACATGAGCATCGATTACATCGGAATCGGCCTCCTCGCGCTCTGCCTGGGCGCTCTGCAAGTTGTGCTCGACAAGGGTCAGGAAGACAACTGGTTTTACTCGCCGCTGATAGCAACCTTGGGCGTGACTTTTCCGGTGGCGCTGGTGCTTTTCGTAATCTGGGAATTGACCCACTCGAAGCCGGTGATGGATCTGCGGATGTTCAAGAACCGCAACTTCGCGGCTGCGGCGGCGATGATCTTCGCTTTCGGCGTCCAGGTTTACGGAATGACCGTTTTCACACCGCAGTACGTCCAGGCGTACATGGGATACGACGCGGAGCTCGCAGGTAAGACTCAGCTGCCGGGGGCCTTGCTGCTGATCGTTCTGATGCCGGTGGCGGGAAGGCTGGTCAGACGGATCGAGGCGCGTCGGCTTATCGCAGTGGGCTTTCTACTGAGCTCTCTCGCCTTGTTCCATGTCACCACTAACCTCGATCTTCAGATCGATTTTTATACCGCCGCAATGTATCGCGTCTGGCTATCGATCGGCCTGGCGCTGCTGTTCGTGCCGATCAACACCGCCTCGTATGTTGGCGTGCCCGAAGAAAAAGGCGGCGAGGTTTCCGGCACGATAAATCTGCTGCGCAACATCGGCGGAAGCGTTGGCATCGCGATGGTCGAGACGATGATAGCGCGGCGGGAGCAGTTCCATCAGGACGTGCTCAGCGCGCAATGGACTCGAGCGCGACCGGCTTATCGCAACGTGACGAGCGGCTTGAGCGCGCATCTTTTCCATCGGGGCCTAACCCAGCCTCAGGCAGCGGCTCAAACTACCCTGCGCATCTACAACTCAGTAGTCACTCAGGCCACCGTGCTGTCGTACATCGACGTGGCGTGGCTAATTGGTGTGCTGTCCCTGCTCATGATTCCGCTGGTGCTGATCATGAAAAGGAACGATCCGAAGGCGGCACAGGTAAGCGCGGAGTGATTGGGGAGTAATCGTGAACTGATCATGAATCTGCACGTCATTCGAAAGGCTCTGCTCTGCGTGTCTCTCTTGATCGCGTTGACCGCCGAATTGACTATTTTCGCGCCCGCTGCATGCGCCCAGAATTATGGGGCCGGTCCGGCAGCGGCTTTCTCTCCCAGTCCCGTGGGAAATGCAATGAGTTCTGACGCCTACGGTACGCCAGCAGCAGAGCCGACTCCGGCGGGGACAGCCAGCAACGCGGGTCAGACGCCGCCCAACGCAAGCTTGCTGGCGGTGCCAGTAAACGGACCGGCGCCGCTCACAGTCGACTTCTATGTTGGATTAGCTAATACGCCTGGTCCGCTTGTCTATCAGTGGAACTTCGGCGATGGCGCGGTATCGTTGCTGCCGACCGGCGTGTACACGCTCCACGTTTACCAGCATCCCGGAACTTACCTGTGTTCGCTCGAACTGACTAATGCGCGAGGGCTCTCGAACACCGTTTTCACGACGATAACCGTGAAACCGAGCCACGGTTAGACGAAGTTTATCAATGAGGAGTTCAGAAAGTAGTCCGCACTAATCTTGGGACTTTCGTATCGGACTTGGAACGTGGGGCAATTGAAGCGCAGATGTCGGCCGGTGCCAGTACCGAAGAAGGGCCGCCTTGAGGGGCGGCCCTTCATTCGTACTAGCGAAAGATTCCGGCCGCTGAGAGACGGCCGTCCCCGGACGATTCACAATCAGCGAATCGTCAGCAGATTATCAAATCGTCAGCACGTGAATCGTGCAGGCCGAGCCGAGCCCGATAACGTGGGCTTGGCCGACCTTGGCGTTGGGCACCAGGCGATCCTTGGCGCGATCGTCTTCGGTCAGATGCCACACGACCTCGCAGATGTTGGCGACGCCGGTGGCGCCCAGCGGATGGCCCTTGCTGAGCAGTCCGCCAGAGACGTTGACCGGGTCGTGACCGCCGAGACCCGGATGCTTGCCGCCGCCCGAATCGATAAACGCGCCGGCCTCGCCGTCACCGCAGAGGCCGAGGTTCTCGTAATGCACCAGCTCGGCGGTGGCGAAGCAATCATGCAGCTCCGTCAGCGCGATGTCCTTGGCGCCGACCCCGGCCTTCTCGTAGGCCTGCTTAGAGGCGCGCCGCGTGAGCGTACTCACGTCGGGCAGCGCGGCGGTGCGGTCAGTCCACGGATCGGAGGTCAACACGGAAGCCGCCACGCGAGGACGCTTGCGGCCAGCGGCAAGCTGCTTGAGCTTGCTCTCGGAGACCAGGATCGCGGCGGCCGCGCCGTCGCCGGTCGGGCAGCACATGTAGAGCGTGTTGGGATACGAAATCATGCGCGCGTTGAGCACGTCCTCGAGCGTGACCTCGTTGCGGTACTGCGAGAACGGATTCTTGGTCGCGTGCTGATGGGACTTCACCGAGATCTTGGCAAAGTGCTCCATCTTGGTGCCGTACTTGCGCATGTGCTCGATTCCGGCCTGCCCAAACACCGCCGGCATCAGGCCCGAGCCGAGCCGCCCCTCGGCGCTGTAGGCGGGGTCAGTACCGCCGCCCCCACCGCCGCCGAGCAATCCCTGCTTGCCCATCTGCTCGACGCCGACCGCCATCGCGATGTCATACATGCCCGAGGCGACCGCCATGAAAGCCTCGCGAAACGCGGTCGAGCCGGTGGCGCAGGCGTTGGCGACGTTGACCACCGGGATACCGGTTTGGCCGATTTGCTGCAGGATGCGCTGGCCGACCATCGCGTTGGACTGATAGAGGTTGCCGCACGCGAACATCTCCACGTCCTTGATTCCTACGCCGGCGTCCTTGAGCGCGAGGATCGCCGCCTCACCGCCGAGCTCGGGCACGGTCTTGGTGGGATAGCGGCCGAACTTGATCATTCCGGTTCCCAGTACGTAAACATTTTGCATCTCGGATCCTCCTGCCGGACGAGCCGGCGATGGGGCTCTGAGCGCTTGGCGCTCCGCCCCGATCCATCTTTGAATAATTCTAAACTATAGCGCTATTTCTTGCTCGGCTTGAAGGCGAACGCCACCACTTCATGGCCCTCGCGATCCTTGGCCACCACGTTGGTGACCATCTCGACCGGCATATCGAACATCTGCTTGGGATTTTTCTGCGCGTCCTCGGGATCGACGTCGATGATATTGCTGCGCACGCTGACGCCCTCGGGCAGGTCGACGATCGCCGTAATGTAGGGTGTTTTGATTCCGGGGAACGACTGATGCACGACCGAGAACACGTAAACCTTGCCCTTGTCGGAGAGCTCGATAGGCTTGAAGCCTTCGGTAGCGCCACACTTGGAGCAGGCGATTCGAGTGGTGTCGATAAAGACCGAACCGCAGGTCCCGCACTTCGAGCCCATCAGGTGGGGCTTGGGTTGCAACTTGAGGAAGGGGACGATCGGGCGCGGACCGCTATCGACCGCTTGAGCCTGCTCAGCCATTACGATGCCTCCAGAATTCGATATGCATACCGCGACATTGAAGACGTAAAAAGCGCCCGGAAGGCGGTCAATTCACCACTTTCCGGCCGCAACACGGAGCTTCCCACAGGCGCCGGCGAAGCGTCAACCCTGAACACGCACAGGCAGCGGCTCAGTTTGAGATACGCCGTTTGCGATCTAGTGACTCAGCTAGGAGAGAAACATTCTCGGCAAGGCGGCCAGTTCACCGTCGCCGCCAGTGGCCATCAACCCAAACCCAGCCCGGGCCGCGTCTGACCCAGTGACCCGCCACCCACACGGCGCCGGGATAGGGGGCCACCACGTATACCCCGGGCACCCAGACATATTTGGTGCCGTCCCAGGCCCAGTAGCCACCCTGCCAGACATTCCCGGGCGCCGGCGGCGGAGGAGGGGGCGTCTCGATCACGGGCGCGGGAGGGGCAATCCCGACCACAAAGCCGACCCTGGCGAGGCCCGACGTTGGGGCGAGCGTCAGTACCGCCGCGAATATAAATATAAAAGGGAGAATTGCGCGCGCGCTCATGGGGTCCTCTAGGTCGGGACCGAGAAGGATTCAGAGCCGGACTTGGTACCTGCGATTGTAGCGCCCGCTGAACCTAGCCGCCAGCTTTTCGGTAGCGAGTCCACGCACGGCTACTGTTCCACTGCCTCATTTCGAGTCCCAGAACTCGGCCATGCGGCGGCGCGCGGCCTCGTCCGGCATCGGAGCATAGCCCGCTTTCAGATCGTCGGTCAGGTGCGCAGGTTCCGCGGTCGCTGGAATCACGCAGGTCACCGCCGGATGCGACACGATATACTTCAGGAAGAACTGCGCCCAGCTCGCGCATTCGAGTTCCGCCGCCCACGGCGGCAACGCTTTTCCCCGCGATCGGCGAAACAGGCCGCCGCCGCCAAACGGACGATTCACCATCACTGCGACGCGGCGCTCGGCGGCCAGCGGCAGCATCCGCTTTTCGGCGTCGCGCACGTCTATTGAATAAGGCAACTGCACGAAGTCGATTTCCTCGCGTTCAATTATGCTCGCGAGGTCGCCGAATGCCGACGGAGTGTAATGGGTGATCCCCACGTATCTAATCTGCCCGGCTTCTTTCATCTTGCGCAGCGTTGCGAGCTGCGTACGCCAGTCGACCAGGTTATGAATTTGCATCAGGTCGATTACGCGCGTCTTCAATAGCTCGGCCGAGCGCCGCATTTGCGCAATCCCCTCCTCGCGCCCCGACGTCCAAACCTTGGTCGCGAGAAACGCGCGCTGCCGGGCGTGCATCTTCGCGAGCAGATCGCCGACAACGGCCTCCGCCCGCCCGTACATCGGCGAGCTGTCGATCACTCTGCCGCCGCCGTCGAACAGCATCCGCAAGACCGCGCCAAGGTTGTCGAGCGCAGCCGCATCGGTGCCGACGTCAAAGGTCTGCCAGGTGCCAAGCCCGATTACCGGCAGCAGCTCGCCGGTTTTGGGAATGGGCCGCGAAATCATCCGACTGTCGGATTTCTCCATCGCGATACTCTCCGAAGCCCCCGTGAGGACGCCCAGCGCAACGGCGCCAAGCGCGCGCTTAACGAGGCGCAGAAACTCCGCCCGCGACAGCGTCACAACCGTTTTTATCATATCGGCGGCCGGTTACCCCGAATTTCCCTCAATGCTGTAGACTTCAGTTAGTTTGGTGGGGAGGTAACGCCATGGCCACGCCATCGGTCGCAAGACTCGGACACGTCGGTCTGCACGTCCAGGATCTCGAGAAGGAAAAAGCCTTCTACCGCGACATCATCGGATTGACCGTAACCGATGAAGACCCGGAGCTGGGAATGGTCTTCATGAGCGCGCGACCGGAGGAGGAGCATCACGAATTGATGCTCTGCGCGGGACGCAACGTCGGCGCCGAAGCGCGAGTGGTGCAGCAGGTTTCGTTTCGATGCAACTCGCTCGAAGACGTGCTCGGATTTTATCGGCGCTTCAAGGAGCGCGGGGTCAAGTTCGACGTGATTCTCTCCCACGGCAACGCGATCGGCATTTACGTCTACGATCCCGAAGGCAACCGCTGCGAGACTTACTGGAACACAGGGCTTAAGGCCAAGCAGCCCTATGGGCAGGTGCTGGACCTGGAAAAGCCGGCGGCCGAGCTGATGAAGGAGGTCGAAGAGTCAGTGCGCAAATACGGCGAGACGGGCTTCCTCGATCGCGAACGCCTGGGACTCATGGATATCGCGGCGGCGCCGAAGAAGTAGCGACAATCCCGCCGCAAAGAATGCCGCGCGAGATCCTTCGCCTCGCGCAGCGCTCGCTCAGGATGACACCGACGACACCGCACTAGTTCGATTCCGGGTTGTACGCGCGAACGGCTATCGGAGATTCGACAGATCGTTCTGCCGAGCTACCGCTGAAGTCCACGCTGACCGCGCCGCTGCGGTCGGTCCTTAACACGCGCACCCCAGCAGCCACGTAACGCTCGACGACCTCGGCTGCCGGAAAACCGAATCGGTTGCGATAGCCGAGCGAGAGCACGGCCACTTGCGGCCGCACGGCCGCGATAAATGCGCTGGAAGACGACGTGCGGCTGCCGTGATGCGGCGCCTTGAGCACAGTAGCGGCGAGCATCGCCGGCGGCGTCCGCGCGAGCAGTGCCTGCTCCGCCGCGGCCTCGATATCACCGGTGAATAGTACGCTCTGCTGGCCCTGAGCGATCCGCAGCAGCATCGAGAGATTGTTATCCCGGTTCTCTAGTTCATTCGGCGCTGGACCGAGGCATCGCACCGATGCATCTCCCACCACTAGTGGGCGCATTGAGGAGTCGACGACTCGCAGCGGGATTTTTTCCGCGGCGACCTCGGCCATCAGCGCGGTGTACATCGGCTCGGGCTTGACCGCGGCGGTCACCCAGAACTCGCGCGGCGAGAAGTTGCGCGCCACGAACGCCATCCCGCCGAAATGGTCGAGGTCGGGATGGCTAACGACCAGGTAATCGACACGCATGATCTTCTCGCGCCAGAGATAGCGCGCGACTATACGCTCGCCGAAGTCGAAGCCGTCGGGCCATGCGCTACCCGCGTCGATCAGCATCACGCGACCGCCTGCAAAGCGCACCACCGCGGCGTCGCCCTCGCCCACCGAGAGAAAGGTGACGCGGAGGTCGGGAACGAACCATCGATCGTGCATCCACCATCCGGCGTCCGCGGCCAGCATTACCGCCAGAATTGCGCAGCACGCAAGGCGCCAGCGAAATGAGGATTGCACCAGAGATCGCGGCAACACGCTTATCGCGACGCGCTCGATCGGTCGCGTCAGCCACAAAAGCAGAAATCCGTAAATGACAGCGATCTCGAGCGGCGTCGGGGTGAAAATTCTGAACCACGCCTCCGGCCACCGCGCGAACCATCCGGCAAGCCAGGTTCCGAACGCGAGCGACCAGCCGGCGACGATCAGCAACGGCGCGCCCAACGTCGGCGCGATCATTCCGATAGCGCACGCGACCAATCCGCAAATCACCCCACCGATCGCCATGATCGGGACGACTATCGAGTTGGCGATCACCCCTACGGTCGAGAACTGGTTAAAGTGAAACGCGGTCAGCGGGGCGACGCCAATCATCGCCCAAAAAGAAACGGCCACGTATCCCGCAATCGCCGCTGCGCCACGTTGCATCCGCCGAGCCGTATGCTCCGCGGGATCCCGTATTTCGACCCGCCGCCGCCACCACGACGCGAAACGGCGCATCCCGAGCACGATTGCGAGCACCGAGACGAACGAGAGCTGAAAACCGATGTCGGCGGTTGAACCCGGCAGCGCCAGGCAAATCACGATCGCTGCCAACGCCAGGCTCGCCAGTATCGCGCGAGCACGGTCGGCGACGATCGCCAGCGCGTACGCGAGCACCATCACCAGCGCCCGCGCGGTCGAGACATGAGGCATCGCGATCGCAGCGTAAATGCTCGCGGCAACGGCCGCGGCAAGCGCTGCCGCCTTGTTGGCGTAGCCACGCGCGGTAAGCCCGGCGAAAAACATCATCGCGAGCCGCACGACGGTGAACGCTGCGGCCGCAACGAACCCCAGGTGAAGCCCGGAGATGACCAGCATGTGGGCAAGGCCGGTCAGCGCGAACCGCTGACGCAGAGCCTCGCCGATACCGCCGCGGTCGCCGATTATCAACGCACGCATCTCGGCTCGGGTTTCGGCGCGCTGCTGGCCGGCGAGGCTCGCATCGATAAAGGCGCCGATACGTCCGCGGATGGTGGCGATTTGCGCGGCGGGAAACTCGCGCCGATAGCCGATTACCGCGAGTCGTCCGCGCTCGCTCACGTTCAGGACCATCGTCCCCGCGATTCCCTCGCGCGCCAAATATGCCTGGTAGTCGAACTCGCCGGGATCGCCGAAGTTGCGCGGAAAACGCAGCATGCCTGCGACCCGCACCTGGTCGCCGACGCGCACCTGCGCATGCTCGCCAACAATCGTCATGCGAACCGTGCCAGTTGCAGCGCGAAGACTGGAGGTCGAAACGCCGGCGCGTTCGACGTCGACGAATACGTACTCGCGGTCAGGGTACCGCTGCGAAGCCCGGTTGACTCGTCCCACGAGCGTGACCGTGGCGCCGTCGGAAAAATTGCGGATGCTAGAGACTGAGAAGCGCGGCGCGACCGCCCCACGTGCCGCCATCGAGACGGCTGCGGCGAGCGCAACCATCGCAACGACGATCGCCGCGATCGCCGCGCGCCGCATGAACAGGATGGCGGCCGCAATCGCGAGCATCGCGGCGAGCCATAGCGGCACCGCGAAGAAGCTGACGCCGAACGCGTCGCCCGCCAGAATCGCGATTGCGACCAGGTAGATGGGTGCGATTTCGGACAGCAGCTCGAGCGGGCGAGCTGTTCGCGGCGGCGGCGCGCGCGACGCGGTAAGCGTTGCCGAAGGCTGCACGCGCAAGAGCGCCGCCATTGGCGCATTCGCGGCAGGCGCCGCAGCACTCGCGCACATCGCGGCGGTGCGAGTCGCATCAAACGATTCCACCCTTCATTCTGATGCGGACCGTAAAGACGATGCGCTCAGCGAAGGGCTAATCCGCACCAGCCGGGAATCGTCGCTGGCTATTTCTGACTACCGCTGATCTTGACTGTTGTCGGATCCCGCTTTTTCTTTTGTCATCCTGAGCGAGCGTTGCGCGAGTCGAAGGATGACAACAAGCATCGGCCGTGCTGCTCTCACACGCATCAATCGGAATCGTCTATGACGTCTTCGGGATCGTCGGCGTCGGAATCGTCGGCGACGCCTGTGGGCTCCGGCGGCGATGGCGCGGGCAACAATTCCAGCTGGCTGTCGCCATCGGCGGCACTATCAGCGGCGGCGAATAGCGGCGTCTTCCTCGGCTGCCTCCGCGCGTTCCTGTTCCTCGAGCATCGCACCCATCGTATCGAGATAGCGACGCACCTCGGCCGCCAGCTCGCGATTCATCCCCTTCACCACGGCTATCTCGTCCGCGCTCGCCGCGCGAATCCGCTTGAGGCTTCCAAAGTGACGCAGCAGCGCGCGCCGGCGCACCGGTCCGATACCCTGGATATCGTCGAGCACTGAGCGTAGCCGCGAGCGCCGGCGCAATTCGCGGTTGTAAGTGATCGCAAACCGATGGGCCTCGTCGCGAATACGCACCAGAAGAAAAAGCGCGGTCGAATTCTTCGGCAGCACGATCGGGTCTTTGCGATTGGGCAGGAATACCCGCTCTTCGGACTTGACCACGGCGCGCGCGCGCGGATCGTTCAGCACATGCTGCTTGGCAAGCGAGACGACCTCGATTTGATCGAGCAGGTTGAACTCCCGGAGTACTTCAAGCGCTACATTAAGTTGGCCTTTGCCGCCGTCGATAACCCATAGATCCGGGTATTCGCCCTCGGCCGCCGCGCGCTTGAGGCGCCGGCTCAGCACCTCGTACATGCTGGCGAAGTCGTCCTGACCGTCAACGGTGCGGATGCGGTAGCGGCGGTAGAGATCCTTGCGTGGCTCGGCCTCGTCGAAAGTTGCCTGCGAACCGACCACCATCGAGCCCTGCAAATTGGAAATGTCGTAACACTCGATGCGCTTGGGGGTGTTGCGCAGATGAAGGCGCGTGCGCAGTTCTTCGAGCATCCGCTCGCGGGTGTTCTCATTGTCGCGCCGCGCGGCAAAGCTCTGGCGCGCGTTGTCCATCGCCATCTCGAGCAGCCGCAACTTTTCGCCTCGCTGCGGCGTCAGGAATTCGACTTTTTTGCCGCGCCGCTCGGTGAGCAGTTCGGCCCGCACATCGGCGTCCTCCAGCACGACCGGGACGATCACTTCGTCCGGAGCGCTACGCGGGCCCGAATAGAACTGCGTGAGCAGGTCGGCGAGGATATCCTGGTCGGCGAATTCCAGATCGTGAAAACTCCATCCCTGCGTGTTAGTCAGCTTGCCGCCACGCACCATCAGCACGATCGCCTCGATAAAGCCGCCCTCGCGATATAGCCCAAAGACGTCCTGGTCGATGCCCCAGTGATGCAGCACGGTCTGACGCTCGACAGTCTTTTCGATCGCACGCACCTGGTCGCGCAAGCGCGCCGCCTCCTCGAACTCAAGGCGCTCCGCATGCCCATGCATCCGCTCGCGCAACTGCTTGAGCACTTCGAGGTTGCGTCCTTCGAGCAACATCTGCGCCGCATGTAGATGATTCTCATATTCGGCGCGATCGACCTGGAGACTGCAGGGGCCAAGGCATCGCTTGATCTGATATTCGATGCAGGGGCGCGAACGATTGCGAAAGACCGCATCCGAGCAGGTGCGCAAGGGAAAAACCTTGCGGATGACGTCGATGGTCTCGCGCAGTCCGTCGGCCGAGCCGAAAGGGCCAAAGTACTTGCCGCCATCGCGCACGATTTTGCGCGTGACCATGATGCGCGGCCACGGATGGTTGGTCATCTTGGCGCTCAGGTAAGACTTATCGTCCTTGAGCCTGATGTTATATCGCGGGCGGTACTGCTTGATCAGGTTGTTTTCGAGAATCAGCGCCTCTTTCTCGCTACGCGTGACCAGCACGTCGAAGTCGCCGACGCGCTTCATCAGAAAGCGCACCTGGAATCGAGTGTCGCCGTTGTCGCGAAAGTAGGCCCGCACGCGCGGGCGCAGCGACTTGGCCTTGCCAACGTACAGAACTTTCCCAGGGCCTTTGCTGGCGTCCTTGGCGCTCACGCGTTCGCGCAGCAGGTAGACGCCCGGCTCCGCGGGAACGGCGTCGAGCTTGCGCTCGAGCGCGGCTTCGTCGGGGTCGGCGGCGGCGCTGCGCGCCGTCGCCGACCCCGACGAAGCCGCAACTTGAACCGATGCTTCAGCATCCGCCGGCACGCCGCCAGACGCCGAGTCTTCGGCGGTAACGGGCGGCGGCGCGTCCGGCGCGCCGCCGCCCGTATCCGAGGCTTGCGGCAACGCGTCGCCGGGATAGCTAACCAGCGAATTCCAGCGCCGGCGCTCCGGGGGCAACGGCAAGTTGCCCTGCGCACCGGCGCCGGTGTCGCCGGGAGAGCGATCGGGCTCAGAGCCGCGCGCGCCGCTCGGCGCGTCCGGCTCTGAGCCCGCGGTTCGCTCCGGCACGGCAGTATCGCTCGGCGCCCGTGCCGCCGGAGAAGCCGTCAAAACATCGGCGGCCACGTCGACGACGTGGTCTGCGGCGACATCGCTCGCCGCATCACGAACAACATCGGCGGCATCGTTGCCGCTCGCGTCGGTGCGTGCGGCCGAGGGTCTTACTTGCAGGCCCTCGGCCGCACGTACCATCGCGGCGGCTGAGCGCCGACCTCCTCCACGCGCCTTCGACATAACGGTACGATTATACCATCATGGCGGCTCCGGACTTATCCGGATGGACCCGGCAAAACCGGTAGGCGGCAAGCCAGGAGGGCTTCTCCACGATGGGCAGGCTAGACGGCAAGGTTGCGGTGATAACCGGCGCGGCGAGCGGGATGGGCCGAGCCACAGCGGTACGCTTTGCGGGCGAAGGCGCAGCGGTTGTGATTGCCGACCTCAACGAGGACGGCGGCGCAGCGGCGGTGCGCGAGTGCAAGGAAAACGGCGGCCGCGCGGTGTTCCAGAAGACCGACGTCACCGCCGAAGCCGGCGTCAAGGCGATGATCGATCGCGCGGTCAAGGAATTCGGCCGTCTCGATATCACCTACAACAACGCCGGGTTGCCCGGAGCGCTGGGTTCGATCGAACAGACCAGCGTCGAGGACTGGGACCGCACCTTCGCGGTGCTGACCCGCGGCGTATTCCTGGGCATCAAGCATTCGGTGGCCGAGATGCGCAAGGCCGGCGGCGGTTCAATCATCTCGACTGCGTCCGTGGCCGGACTGGCGGGAGGCTACGGCCCGCATGCCTACAGCGCGGCCAAGGCGGGCGTGGTCAATCTCACGCGCTCGGTCGCGCTCGAGGTCGCCAAGGACAAGATTCGCGTCAATTGCATCTGTCCGGGCGGAATCAACACGCCGATTTTCAACTTCCTAACCTCCGACCGCGAGGTGACGGGGCAGTTGCTCGGCCCGTTGCATCCGCTGCGCCGCGCGGGTCTGCCGGAGGACATCGCCAACATGGCGCTGTTTCTGGCCAGCGACGAGTCGGAGTGGATAACTGGCGTGGCGATGGTGGTCGATGGCGGGCTCACGGCCGGACGCGAGATCTTCGGCGATCCGCAGTTCGGCGGGGGGATGTACTCGGCCAACGTGTACGTCGGCCCGTCGTTCGAGATTAAGCGTTAGCCGCGCAATCCCATGGACCTTGAGCTGAAGGGCAAACTCGCGTTGGTTAGCGGCAGTACAGCCGGCATCGGACTGGCTATAGCCACTACGTTCGCGCGCGAAGGCGCTCGAGTGATCGTCAATGGCCGTTCACAGGCATCTGTCGATAACGTAGTGGCAGGGCTTCGATCTGCGACTGGCGGTTCTGTGCAAGGATTTGCGGCAGACCTCAGCAAAGCGGCTTCAGCGGAGGAAGTCGCCCGACAACACCCTGACGTGGAAATTCTGGTCAACAATCTCGGCATCTTCGAGCCAAAGCCATTTGAAGAAATTCCGGATAGCGACTGGGTGAGATTCTTTGAAGTCAACGTCCTGAGCGGAGTACGCCTTGCCCGCCTCTTCTTACCCGCAATGAAGCGCGCCAACTGGGGTCGCATCATATTCATTTCGAGCGAAAGCGCAGTACAAATTCCACCTGAAATGATCCATTACGGCATGACAAAAACCGCGCAACTGGCCGTCTCACGTGGATTGGCCGAAGCAGTCGCCGGCACTGGCATCACCGTCAACAGCATTTTGCCGGGCCCAACCAAATCTCGTGGAGTTGTTGATTTCGTCGGCGAACTTACAAAGTCCGAGGGAAAGTCGTTTGAGGAATTCGAAAAGGAGTTCTTTGAGAAGGTTCGTCCAACGTCACTGATCAAGCGATTTGCCTCGCCTCAGGAGGTCGCTTCTTTGGTGGCTTACGTCGCCAGTCCACTCGCGTCGGCAACGACGGGAGCCGCTTTGCGGGTTGATGGGGGCGTCATAAAGAGCGTCTTCTAAGGCAATCGACGCCGGTTGACGGCCGGACGCGGGATCTTCCGCGATCTGCAGTTCGGCGGCGGAACCCACTCAGCCAACCTCACCTCGGCCCGTCATTCGAATATATAGCGGCCCTTCGCGAACGGCCCTCCTGGTTTTTGCGGCTCGCTGCACCGATGATGCCCAAAATCGCAACAGCGCTCTTCACGAAGCTCTCGTCGAGACCGTCCGGGTCCAACAACTCTCGCAGTTTTTGTTCCTTCTGGAACCAAAAAGATCGACGTCTCAGTCTATCTTTGTCTTTACTCGCCAGCGAAGGAAACTTTTCTTTGGATATACACTCCAAGCAGTTGTAAATATCAACAGTGCACGATCCACTAGTACGATTACTGTTACAAGTAGTCGGAAATCAAATCGCCATATAGCAGAAGTGGAATGATTGAGATGCGGATGGAGTAGCGATGTAGGTTGAGGCGGATGGTTGTTGATCGGAACACGAGCGCGCGACTTGCAGATATCCTACGAATTCGTGAAAAGGCATCGTTCGATGCATAGTGCGAGTGCGGAACCGGCTTTAGGCACAATTCTCCTGGTTGATGATGACTGTGAGTCGTCGGGTGTGATGTCAGAGTGCTTAGAAATATACGGATACGCAACCCTCCAGGCTCAGAACGGGCAGGCCGCCCTCAATCTCCTAAAGAAAATGGCGGCCGTTCCCTTACTCATTGTTCTCGACATGTCGATGCCTGTGCTCGATGGGCGAGGCTTCCTCGAACGCCGATCCAAAGACCCTGTCCTTCTAGGCATACCGGTGGTTGTTCTATCAGGCAGTGAGGCCCCCGCGTGTCCGCTAATGAACATAAAAGCGTATCTGCAGAAACCTGTAACGATGAAACAACTGATGTCCGTCATCATGTCAGCGTCGTAGAACATTCTTCACTATGGTGCCGGATTTCGGGCTTTCAGTCGGGACCTTACTTCTAATATAAGCGGTTTACAAGTTGTTCTTGATAGTACTCTTGGTCACACTGAGGTTTAAGACGTCAAGATTCCATATAGCTTTGTTTCATTCTTGTGAGTTATCGGGAGAACCAACTATTTGTTTCATAAGTGACATGCAGCTTTAAAGTTGGTTGCAGTGAGCCTACGGTGGACTTTGGCGCATCGCTCACTTGCTACGCACTCGCAAAGCAAATCGGGGGATTTCTTAATGTCAGCGAAGCCAGCTTGGAATAGTCACGTATGGGTCAACCGTCTATCAAACGGTCCCGGCGTTCCGCTGGTTCGTCATATATGTCGACGTTGCGGGTGCGTATTTGTCGATGACCTTTCCACAAACCTACTCTATTCAGCTCATGGCGCCGATTCGTCATTCGATAACCTTATAAGACGACCCCGTTTGTTTATTCTCCCGTGTATTGGCCAAAGGACTGAAATCAATCACGTTGATTAACGCGAGGCATCCATGAATCGCTCCGGCGGGTGCGGCCTGACCAAAACCCCCAATTATTTGGACAGGTCCCGCACCCGCCCGGAGCAACATTATCCGTATGTGAAAATGAAGCATTCAACAATTATGTGACTGACAGCGATTCCATATTCGCGCTCTGAAGAAAGCAGCATTCCACGTCGTTCGGCTAAATACATCTCACGTGGGCGGCTCACCCCGTGTTCTGCATGATCGCGGGATGTGGTATTTGCGCCGCGTGGTTTGATGTATGACTCGCCGAGATCAGAGCACTATCCCAATGCGGGCAGGTGCTAGCGCCGCATCTCTATGCACGGCTCACGAAAGTAGCGGAATTTAGCGGCTAAGGCGTTAGCCACTTGAATCTTCGGGAGATTTGAATGGAAGCAGATGTAGGATGCAATGTGCGTTATCATACGCACTGCTTGCCTATGAACGCTGAGCCCCAATTTCCCCCACACCCTGCGCCGCGCTTATTGGCCACCTCATGACCTGATTGGTCTGGGCGACAAGGTGCCGCGCTAGGACAAGGAGAGGGGATTCGACCTCTCTATCCGTTAGAACTATCCGTTACGAAAAAGTCTCTAAGCGCGGAACGCCGTAGATAAGCGCGACTGTTGATTGATCGGGCGATAACTTCGGTTGATCGGGCGATTATTTCGGCCGGTCAGGAATGATCTTCAGACTGCCCTGGCGCGGCGGCGTAGCGGCGCCATTTGCGCGAGCGCCACGGCCCCTGCCCCGTCCGCGCTGTGGCGGCGGCACGTCGCGCGTACGTCCTTGGTTTGATCGCGCGCGGCACGGCCGCGCGCCGCGTCGCCTGAATGCTGATGCGCTGAGCCGGGCGCGGCCGCCGGCGCTGCGTCGCGCTTGTGATCGAGTCCGAACACCTGCCGCTCCAGGCGCTTGATCCGGTCGCGCAACTCGGCGGCGCGTTCGTATTCCAGCCTCTCCGCAGCTTCCATCATCTCGCGCCTAAGGCTGGTGATGCGGTCAGGCAGTTCGTGCGCCGGGATCAGTTCCGTGTTGGGTGGAGCGTCCTCGACCTCTGGCACCACGGCCCATTCCGGCGAATACATCTCGACCAGCGAAGCGTCGATGGCCTTGACGATCGACTGCGGCGTGATTCCGTGTTCCTCATTGTATGCGACCTGCTTGGCGCGCCGACGGTCGGTCTCGCCAATCGCCATCCGCATCGAGTCAGTCATCGCGTCGGCGTACATGATGACTTTGCCTTCGACGTTGCGCGCGGCGCGTCCGATGGTCTGGATGAGCGAGCGGGCCGAGCGCAAGTACCCCTCCTTGTCGGCGTCGAGGATAGCGACCAGCGAGACCTCCGGCAGGTCGAGCCCCTCGCGTAGCAGGTTGATTCCGACCAGGACGTCAAAATCGCCCTTGCGCAGGCTCCGGATAATTTCGACGCGCTCGATGGTCTCGATGTCGGAGTGCAGGTAGCGCACGCGCACGCCTAGGTCGTGATAGTAGTCGGTCAGATCCTCGGCCATTTTCTTGGTCAGGCAGGTGACGAGCACCCGCGCGCCGGCTTCGACCCGCTTGCGGATCTCGCCGAGCAGGTCATCGACCTGGGTACCTGCCTTGCGCACCTCGATTTGAGGGTCGATAAGTCCGGTTGGCCGGATGAGCTGTTCGACTACCAGGCCGCCGGAGCTTTTGAGCTCGTAGTCGCCGGGCGTGGCCGAGACATAGACGACCTGGCGCGCCAGTCCTTCCCATTCCTCGAAGTTGAGCGGGCGATTGTCGAGCGCCGAGGGCAGCCGGAAGCCAAACTCGACCAGGGTCTGCTTGCGCGAGCGGTCGCCGCGATACATCCCGCCGAGCTGCGGCACGGTGACGTGGCTTTCGTCGACAAACATCAAGAAGTCGCGCGGAAAGTAATCCAGCAGCGTCGGCGGCGGCTGGCCGGGCGAGCGGCCGGTAAGATGACGCGAGTAGTTCTCGATCCCGGGACAAAAGCCCATCTCGGCCAGCAGCTCGAGGTCGTACATCGTGCGCTGCTCCAGGCGCTGGGCTTCGAGCAGCCGGTTCTCGCTGCGAAAGAGTTCGAGCCGATCCTTGAGCTCCGTGCGGATGTTGCGCACCGCCTGTTCCATCTGGCCCTCGGTGGTCACGTAATGCGAGGCCGGGTAGATGCATACGCTCTGGAGCTTGCGGATCACCTTGCCGCGCAACGGATCGATTTCGTACAGCGCCTCGACCTGGTCGCCAAAGAATTCGATGCGCACAGCGCGGCTCTCTTCGTAAGCCGGAAAGACCTCGACGATATCGCCACGCACGCGGAAGGTGCCGCGATGGAAATCGTAGTCATTGCGCTGGTACTGGATGTCAACCAGCTTGCGCAATACGCGGTCGCGCTCGATGGTCTGGCCCTCCTCCAGAAACGCCAACATCTCGAAGTAAACTTCGGGCTCACCCAAGCCGTAGATGCACGACACGGACGCGACAATCAGGACGTCGTTACGCTCTAGCAGGGCCTTGGTGGCCGAGTGGCGCAACTTGTCAATCTCGTCGTTGATGCTGGCGTCCTTCTCGACGTAGGTGTCGGTCGAGGGAACGTAAGCTTCGGGCTGGTAGTAGTCGTAGTAGGAGACGAAGTAGCGGATCGCGTTGTCCGGAAAGAGGCTCTTGAACTCGTTGTAGAGCTGGGCGGCGAGCGTCTTGTTGGGCGCGATCACCAGGGTCGGCTTGTTCACGTTGGCGATCACGTTCGCCATCGTAAAGGTCTTGCCGGAACCGGTCACGCCGAGCAGCACCTGCTGACGCACGCCGTCGCGCACGTTGCGCGAGATCGCTTCGATCGCTGCCGGCTGATCGCCCTCCGGACGATAACCGGAGACCAGCCGGAAGATCCCTTCTTTGCCGCGCGCCAGTGAGAGCACGAATCTATTTTAGCAGGCTCGCATGGCGGGCTGCGACCCGTGCGAAGAGCGGGTCACGCACTCGCACTGATGAAGGTGCAGAATCGGAACTCGCGTTTCACGATCGCCAGAGTCCATCAGCGTCCCGGCGGGATCGCCTCGGCGGCTGATCCGTCGTAAATCGCAAAAAGCGCGGGAAATAGTAAATCAATGCGTCTTCGCATTCAAATCATTGCAACACCGTCAAGGCACCACATACATTGCTAATCGAGTAGCAATTGAAGGCGTCAACCACCCGGGCTGTAGGCGTCGCAAACGACGCCTACAGCCCGGGAACGGTGCGTGGGGGTTGCCGATGCACTCGGCATTCGCTGACTGCAGAGCACTCTCCGATACATCGGATTTAGCTGCATGAGGGGAGTAAAAACGAGGTTATGTTTTTAGCACGAAGACGAGGGAAGGGGTTCTGGGTTCTGTGGGCAGCGGCCATGATCACGTTCGCGGGCTGCGGCATGACGAAGGAACAGAAGGATTACACCATCTACGGCGCCGCAGCAGGCGCCGCACTGGGCGGTGGAATCGCTGGCGGCGTATACGCAGCCGATAACGGTAACAAGTGGGAGGCGTTTCCGATCGGCATCGTCGGTGGTGCAGTCATCGGTGGCATTGTCGGCTACCTGATCGCGCCTCCCCCGCCGCCACCGCCCGCTCCGCCACCACCGCCGCCGCCACCTCCTCCACCACCGCCGCCACCACCGCCTCCGGCGCCGGAAAAGATCATTCTGCGTGGCGTGCACTTTGACTTCGACAAGGCGAACATCCGTCCGCAGGATGCCGCCGTGCTCGAGGAGGCTGCCGAAACCCTGAAGGCGCATCCGAACGTGACGGTCAACGTCAATGGATACTGCGACGCAATCGGCTCGTTCAGTTACAACCTGAGGCTCTCGGAGCGCCGGGCCGAGGCGGTGGTCAGATATCTGGTCGACCACGGCGTGCCGGAAAACCGCCTGATCCCGCATGGCTACGGGAAGACCCATTTCGTCGCGACTAACAGGACGAGGGAAGGACGGGCCCAGAACCGCCGGGTCGAATTGGTCCCGAACCAATAGGGCCTAACCAGCAAATCTGACAATAGGATCTGGCAATCCAGCTCCAAAACGGCCGCAGCCCCTTCGCGGGGGCTGCGGCCTTTCCCGACAGTTGCGTCCGATGTATGAAATCTCTGGTGTTCGGCTATTTACATGGCTACGTAAAAGTTAATAATGCAACTAACCGTGATGAACAGAACGACCTTCCGGGGGCAGGAAATTGAGTTACATGAGAGCTGGTGGCAGCGCTCTGAGTGGTTTTGCAGCGGGGCTCTTGTTGCTGGGGTTTGCCGCAGTTCCGATCGTGGGCTGCTCGCAATTGACTGGCGCGCGGACGGCGGATGACCCGGCCGCGTCCGCATCAGATAGTTCGTCGATGAAGCTGCAGGGCAACGTGGAGAAGACGCCCTTGGCAGGCGACACCGTCGCGGCTGGCGATCCGGTCGCACAGAACGCGCTTCAAGCACCGGCCGCGGCTCCAGCTGTAGTTCCGGCACTCGCCATTCCGGCGCCAATCGTTCCAATCATTCCTCCCGTGACGTCGCCGACAACCCCTGCTCTCGCGCTCGCTGCGCCCGTTAGCCCGTCGCCGATCGTGCCTGCCAACCTGGGGCAGTCAAACCCGGGTACCGCAGTCGTTGCAAGTACCGGCCATGCTCCGCTCCTGAACGTCGCGAGCACCGGCACTCCAGTCTTAAAAGGGTTGAGCGGGAATGGGATGCAGGGCACGGCGCAGACGCTCAACCCGGTAATGATGCGCGCGCTCAAGGAATTCCAGGTCGCGAGCGCGTCCTTTCCGGATTTCTGCCGCGACTGGTCGCGCAAGTTGAGCGTCCGCGAACATGACAATCTGGGACAAATCAAATGGGTGATGCAGGGCGGCGTCGAGACTGGAAGCTATGTCGGCTACAGCTCGATCGACTCCTGCACGTGCAAGGAGGCGACTAACGGAGTTGCGGTCGGGATACTCACTTACAAGGAATTCGAATACACGCTCAGCGGCAAGAGCGTCGACGAAGCCAGGCACGCGGCCCCGCATACGACCGCGGTAGTCCCGACGCGCGAGATCTTCGCCTACGAAAAAGGAAAGTGGTTCTGGTAGGCCGGAATACTTACGTCGAAATGCAAACGGCCGGCTCAATCGAGTCGGCCGTTTCTTTTTCGATCTACCGTCGCGCGATGCTCAGTTCAGCTCCTTGCTCGAGTACTCCAGGATGCGCCGGGCCACGATGATCATGTTGATCTGCTGCGTGCCTTCGAAAATGTCGTTGATTTTCGCATCGCGCATCCATTTCTCGACCAGGTAGCGGCGCGAGTAGCCGAGCGGCCCCAGCAATTCGACCGCCTTCTGCGTGATCAGCGTGACCGCGAGGCCTGCCTTGGCCTTCGCCATCGAGGCCTCCAGGCTGTTGCGCAGGCCCATGTCGAGCATCCATGCCGCCCGCCACGTCAGCAGGCGCGCCGCCTTGAGCTGAACTTCCATCTCCATGAAATCGCGCTCGACCGCGCTCAACCGCCGTGGCGAGAGCCCGTAGCGTATCTCGACCTTCTGCTCGGCCAGGAAGTCACGCACGAAATCGAGCGCCGCACGCCCCACACCGATCGCCATCGCCGCCACGATCGGCCGCGTTGCGTCGAAGGTCGCCATTACGTCCTTGAAACCCCCGCCGCCGTCGCGCCTGACCTCGGCGCTCCCGAGCAGATGGTCCGCCGGGACGCGGCAGTTGTCGAAGACCAGCGCGGCGGTGTCGCTGACCCGGATGCCGAGTTTCTTCTCGAGCCGGGTGACTGACATCCCCGGCGTGCCATGCTCGACCACGAAGGGTTTTATCCCGGGTCGTCCCGCGCTCTTGTCAACGGTTGCCCAGACAACCACGAAGCCTTCGGACTTCTCCACCGACATCCAGCCCGAGGTGCAGAAGATTTTGTTTCCGTTGAGCACCCAGTGATCGCCGTCTCGGGTCGCGGTGGTGGTGACTGCGGCGGAATCCGAGCCGCATCCGGGTTCGGTGATAGCCATCGCGCCCCATTTCGGTTTGCCGCTGCGAAACGGCGCGAGGAAACGCTGCTTCTGTTCGGGAGTGCCGGCCGCCATCACCGCGGCGCCCCCCAGGCCGGCGTTGGGGATCGACAGGAAGAGCCCGGCGTCGCCCCAGCACAGTTCCTCTGTGGTGGCGACGGTGTAGACGTTGCGCATCTTCGCGGCGCCCTGCCCATTCGCGTCCCCACCGCCCATCGGGTCGCCGCCGGGCGCGGTGCTCGCGGCCCACATCGCATTTAGGAAGTCCCAGGGTTTCTCATGCTCGCGCTCGTCGTACTCGCGCGAGATCGGCCGCATCATCTGTTCGGCGACGGTGTGGAAAAGATCGATACGCTTTTGGGTCTGCGGATCGATTTCGAAATCGATCATTTCAATGATCTCCTGAACATTTATAGGGCGTGGATTTCTTTGTCATTTCCAGGATCGTTCCAAACATCGTCAGACCGTGGCGAGTCCCTCCAGGGCCGAAAAGCCGCGCGCGTTGCGCAGCCACATCTCGACCGGATGCTCGCGGATGTAGCCGTGACCGCCGAGCACCTGCACCGCGTTGTCGGCCACCTTGAGCGCCGAAGCGGCGACATAGTTGCGCGCGAGATAGCTCTCCTTGTGCGCGTCGGCGCCGCGATCGAGATGCCACGCGGCCTCCCATACCAGCAGGCGCGCCGCGTCGATTTCGATCGCCATGTCGGCCAGCATGAAGGCGACCGCCTGCTTGGTGGCGATCGGCACGCCGAAGGCCTTGCGCTCCTTGGCGTAGTCCCGCGCGTAGTCAAATGCGGCATGCGCGACGCCGACACCCATCGCGGCCATCGCGACCCGCGACTCGCTCATCGCGCGCCTGAAATCAGCCCCGCCCTCTCCTCCCAGATGCGCCTCGGCCCCAACGCGGCATCCTTTGAGTTCGACCGCGAAGGTCTCGAGCGCGTTCAGGCCCATATTTTTCTCGCGCTCGCCGACTTTCAGCCCCGGGGTGTCGCGCGCTATCAAAAACCCGTCGACGCGGTCGTAGTTGGCGCTTGCCGCCCACACCAGGAGCGTGTCAGACGCGGCGGCCAGCGCGACCATGCATTTGGCGCCGTCGAGCACGAAACTGTTGCCGTCGCGCCGCGCCACCGTGGTCATCGCCGCCGGATCGAAGTCCCATCGCGGCTCCATCAGCGCCGCGGTTGCGGCGACGAAATCGGGACCGGTGAAGCGCTTGAGATGGAGCGCGCGCTGTTCGTCGGTCCCCATCTCGAGCACCGGAAAGGCTAGCAGGCGCGGCGCCAGCACGTGGGAGGCAATCGCGAGGTCACCATACGCGAGTTCTTCAGCGACTATCGCCCCGGTCGTCGCCAACCGGATGTCGCCATTGCCGCCGAGGCTCTCGGGAATCGGTCCCTGCACCAGGCCGAGTCGCCAGGCCTGGGCGATAAGCGCGGCCGGAATTTCTCCGCTCTCGTCAGCGGGCCGCGCCGCGGGCCGAATCTGCTCGCGGGCAAACGCGCCGACGGTATCGCGGATCATTTGTTGTTCTTCGCTTAAGTCGAAGCTCAGCATGGTCGGTTCAAATCGGCTCCATTGAAATGGCGCTGACTCCGCATACTAGTCCTGCCGCTGCCCAAACGCATCCGACAGCGGGTACGCGCGTACGAAGGTCCCCCCGGATGGACGCGTGGCGGTCGACGGCGCGATATTCATGTAGGAGTCGAAGATGGCGGGCAGTCAGGCGTCGGTGCCATCTTCCTCACGCCGCAGACGCTCGCGTTCACGTGCCCGGCGGTACGTCGTAGGAGGCTCCTCCACCTTGGTCGGTGGCGGCACGGGCTTACGCACCTTGCTCGACGGTGACTTGCGTTTGCGCCGGATCGGTTTGCGCGATCGCATGCTGGGGAATACTCACTCGCGAATTGGGTAATGCTACCGGTTGTTCGGCAATTCGTAACTAAGGACACTAACGCGCGGGCGTGATCACGGCGAGCGCGCCGGTCGTGCCGTCGCCGTCGAAAATCACCAACTGGTTGGCTATCGGCGACCATCCTATCACCGCGACGCCGCGCGCCGGTCCACTCGCCAGCACAAAGGCCTTGCGGTCGATGATCGAGAAGGTGACGATTTCGCGCATCGGACCGTTGGGTCCGTCCACGAACAATTGCAGCGCCAGCTCGGCGAAGCCGTGCGAGTAGGACATCGTGCTCGCCATCATCATTGTCGGCGTGGTCGGAATTCCGAGAGTGTCGACGAGCGTCGACCCCTGTTTGGGAATGAAGCTCGCGAGCTGTGCCGTTACCCGCTTGTCCGGCGATGCTGCCGCACTGTGCGGATTGAGGTCGCGGTTGCCGAGCGCCATGACTACGCCCGCGCCGGTGTAGGCGGCGGCACTCGAAGAGACCGCGATAACGTCGGTGGTGCCGCCTGCGATCGAGTAGCGGAAAACGCCCGCGCCATGCCCGTTCGCCGCCGCCGTCGAGTACAGAAATGAGCCGCTTCCCGGCGCCCAGCCAAGTACTCTGATTGGCCCGTCGGCGGCGACTTGGCGGCATTTCCCGCTGCGGCTGTCGAAAACCGACGGCGGCGTACGCTCATCGCCTTCGCCCACCGCGAAACGCGCGTCGGGGCTGAAAACCAGCATCGAGGGCGGGCAGGTGAACTTCACCTGCTCGATCGTTACCGCGCCGAGGACGTGAACCAGGTACAAACCGCCGGACTGCGGAGGCGACGCAGTGGGCTCGCCCGCGAGTCCCACGGCCAGCGTGTCGGGGGCGAGCCAGGTAAGACTGACCGCATGAAAGTTGCCGTCGAAGCTCGCGACCGTGTTTTGTCCACCGTTGCTGATGACGTAGCGCACTACGATCGCGATCCGTCCCGGCATCGCTTCGGCCACCGCCAGCGTAAGTCCGTTAGGGCTCGCGGCGAGGCCGACGATTTTTCCATCCGGCGCGCCGGGCCCGCCATCGGCCGCGACCAGGCGCCTGTTTTTGTAAGCGCCGCCGCTCAAGCCGAGCACCTCCGTACGTCCGCCCAGGGTGCCGGTAAGCGCAAGCTCTTTATTGCCTTGCAACCACAGCGGCGGCTGACCGAGAACGGGCGTGAAGCCGGGGGGCAGCGCAACCAGCGCGTTTACCGCGATGTTAGGCGTGAGATCCATCGTGGCCGTATGCAAGGTCACAGGAGGCGGCGGTTTTTCTTGATGTCCGAACAGTGAGCACGACGCGGCGCAGCAGCCGAGCAGCACGACAAGTGGCAGGATCCGTTTCGAAAGCAGGATGCGCAACAGAGATCGATGCATGGAAAAAGGCTAGTTTAGAAGAAGACCCGGGCCAAGTCCGAAGGAGCGAATATGAAGATAGCGATTGATTCACTGCCACGCGAGTTCAGGATCGCGATGCTGGTGGTGCTGGTGGCCGGAGTTGGCGCGCTCGCGATCCACTTTGGCCTGCGGGACGTCGGAATCGCGCTCTTTGTGATGGCCGCTGCGATAGCGGCCGCCTTCTATCTGCTGGTTTGGCGACCGGCGCGGATTCCGCGCGGCGCCGTGTTGACGATCAAGCTTGCGGGCCCGATGCGTGAGTGCGCGCCGCGCTCGCCGTTGGATCAGCTCCGCGGCCGGACCAGTCCCACGCTCTTCGACCTGCGCCGGGTCTTTGAGGGAGCGGCGCATGACCCGCGCCTCAGCACGGTGATCGTCAGGATAGCCGCGCTGGAAGTCGGACTCGCCACCGCCGATGAACTGTACACGCTGTTGCGTGCGGTCGGTCGCGCCGGCAAGCGCACGATTGCGCTGCTCGAGGGCGATAGCACGGGAGTGCGCGAGTATCTGGTCGCCTGCGGCGCTGGCGAAATCGTCGCCAACCCCAACGCGCTCGTTACGATGCTGGGGGTGGCCGCGGGTGGCGTCTTTTTGCGCGGCGCGTTGGACAAGCTCAAGGTCGAGGCGCAGACCCTGCAATGGAAGGAGTACAAGGGCGCCGCCGAGACTTTCACCCGTGAGCGGATGTCTCCCGAGCTCCACGAGAGCCTCGAGGCGATCGTCGCCGACTGCAAGCAACTGCTGACCGCGCGGATCGCCGAAGCCCGCGGGCTCTCGCGCGAACGCGCCGCCGAGCTTGCGGGCAGCGGCTTCCTCAGCGTGCGCGTGGCGTCCGAGGCCCGCCTCATCGACCGTGCCGGTTATATCGAAGACCTACGCGCCGAATTCGACCCCAAGCACAAGGATCGCGTCTTCATCGGCATCGCCCGCTACCTGCGCCGGCTGGCTTACGACCGGCGGCACGGGGGCGACGCGCGACTGGCGCTGATTCACGGCGTAGGTCCGGTGATCGCAGGCGAGCCGCCGCCAACAGGGGATTTTCTAAGCGGAGAAGCCGTGGCCGCCCATTTCAACCGCGCGGCCAGCGACGCGAGCGTGCGCGCGATCGTGTTCCGGGTCAATTCACCGGGGGGATCGGCCCTCGGTTCGGACCTGGTGTGGCGAGCAGTGAGCGAGGCGCGCCTGCGCGGCAAACCGGTGGTGGTCTCGATGGGCGACGTGGCCGGCTCGGGCGGGTATTACGTAGCGATGGGCGCGGACGCCATCGTCGCTGGCGCGGCGACGATCACCGGCTCGATCGGTGTGGTCTATGCGCGCTTCAACATTGGCCGTGCGCTCGGGGCTCTAGGGGTGTCCATGGAATTCGTCAAGAGCGACGAGATAAGTGATGCGCTCTCGATCTCGCGCGCGCTTAACGAGACCGAACTCGCCCAGCTCAACGAGGCGGTCGGCGAACTCTACGCCAATTTCACCGCCAAGGTCGCCCAGGGCCGCGGTCTCGACGCGGCGCAAACCGAAGCGATGGCGCGCGGGCGGGTATGGAGCGGTGTTGCGGCCCAGCGCGGCGGACTAGTCGACGAACTGGGCGGCCTCGACAAGGCAATCGAGTTGGCTCGCGCGCGCGCCGGACTCAAGGACGGCGAACGCCACGAGCTGGTGCTGTATCCGGCGCGCGGGCTCCTGGCGGGCATTCGAACGATGACCGCTTCGGCGCGTATGCCGTGGCCCGTCGGACTGGCGGGCAAGATGATCGGATTGCCGCCGCGATGGGCGCCGGCGATGCTGGGGCTGCTGGTGCGGGGCGGCGCTCTGCTGTTCTGTCCGTTCTTTTGATGGAGCGGCGGACCATGCGTGAGGCAATCGTGAACGCGCCGCGCACAAGCGTTGGAGCGCCATTCGCGCGCGATCTTCCGTGAGGCCGCGCCCTAGCGCTCCAGCTCTTCGCGCACCGAATACATCTTCTGCCGTGCCTCGGAGACGAAGGTGTCAAGATTGCGACGATGGTTGGCGAAGATTCCGTCGGGGGCGCCGTCGAGCACGATCAGCGGCTTGAGCATCGCCGCCTTACCCAACGGTTCGATCGTCGCGTCGAACATTTGCACTAGCACCGGCTTGGTGGTGAGCGACTGGTGATATTCGCGCTTGACCGCCTGCATCATGTAGTACATCACCGCCGTGCGGCCTTGCGCATCATAGAAGTAATCGTCGACGTCCCAGTCGTGGACCGCGCTGCCGTCGTTCTTGTGCGTGCTGTAGAGTCTGGCGTGCGCGTCGCCGAGCATGTCGCCCCAGGACTGGAGCAGCCGGATAAGTTCGACGTTGCGCTGATTTAGTTCGCGAGAGGTCTGGGGATTGGCGTGCAGTCCGGTGACGTAGAGGTGCAGATGGCGCACGCCGTCGCGATACTTGGATTCCGCTGACGGCAGTATCCATTTCTGCGCATCGTTGCGAAAGTCGGTATCGGCAATCACCAGGTTAGGGTCGTATTCATTCGACGACACCTTGGTCAGATGGTCCTTGAAAACGCGCATGGTCTCGCGCACGGCCATGATGATGCCGAGCTGCCGGTTGGCGTTGTTGTCGGCCATCATGTGCATTCCCCACAAAAAGAAGTCATTCGGCCGCCAGCCGAAGCCGCGGTTCAGCTCGTTTTCCATGATCGCAGCGAGCGTGGTGGCGTAGATCTCGCCGGGCACGAATGGCTTGTCGGACGGAAAGGCCTGGTTGACGCTGTAGTTAAGCCGGTCATGGCTCTTCTGACCGAAGTGGAGGCCGACATTTATCAGGATAAAGGCGACGACCAGGATCGCGCCGGCTATGGCAAATTTTTTCAGCGACATCGATTCGATTGTCCGCCGAGGCGCATCGCGCGCCAAGACTCAGAGCGCGTTGCGCAGCCTCTGCATCAGTGACATCCGCGCTCCGATTGCTCCCGGAGCTACCAGCGGAGCGCTGGCGAGCACTCTGCCGCCGGAGGTGGCCTGTCCAACGCCGACTTGCTGCCCGGCGCGAATCGGCGCGGCAAGCGTGGCCGGAAGCTGAAATTCGACCTTGAGCGTGGCGTCATCGCTGCGCTTCTGCAACACGCTCAGATTCCAACCCCATACGGGCGTGAAGCCCGCGAGCGAACCGCCGCTGACCGCGAGCGTCTGCGCGATGGGCGCGCCCTCTTTGCCGACAACGCGCATCTCATAGTTCGCAAAACCCTGCGCCAGAAGCTCGGCGGCCGAGTTGAAGTTCTGCGTCTTTTTGGGTGATCCGAGCACCACGGCAATCAGGCGCATTCCGCTCCGCCGCGCGGTCGCCACCACGTTGAAACCTGCCTCGTAATAGAAGCCGGTCTTTAGCCCGTCGCATCCGGGGAACGTGCGCACCAGATGATTGGTATTGCGCAGGGTGAAGGCGCCCCCGCGAAATGGCGCATCATCCATCGCCGCCCACTGCATGACTTGCGGGTACTTGACCAGCGCGCGCGCCAGCAGCGCCTCGTCCCACGCGCTCGAAACGTCAGCCTGCTGGCTTCGCGCGGGCGGCAAGCCATGAACCGAGTAGTAGTGCGTATCTTTCATTCCGAGCAGGGCGGCCTCGCGATTCATCATCTGCACGAAGGCTTCGGTCGAGCCGCCGACGTACTCGGCCACCGCCACCGAGGCGTCGTTGGCCGAGTGCACCATGATCGCCTTCATCAAATCGTCGAGCGAAAAGGTCTCGCCCTCCTTCAGGTAGACCTGCGAACCGCCCATCGCAGCCGCATTGCGCGAACCCGCAATCATGGTGTCGAGCTTGAGACTGCCGTCGGCGAGTTTGCCGGCGACTATCATCGCGATCATCATCTTGGCCAGGGACGCGGTGGGCCACGGCTTGTGCGCATTCTTCTCGAACATCACGGTCCCAGTCGCGGGTTCCATCAACAGCGCTGCCGCGTATGACTCGGCGAGCTGATCGGAGTGCGCTGGCTGGCCCGCGGCCGCGGTATGCGATCGGCGCTCCCGCGCGAGCGCGGAACCCGGCTCGATCGTCATCGCTAAAAGGATCGTCGCGATTATCGTCGCAACGGTCGTGAGGGCGGCAAGCGCAGCCGCCAGGGAGACCGTCCAGTGCGTGTTCTTCGCAAGCCGTGAAACAGTTGCCAAAGCGAATGGCGAGCGCATGACCCCCTCCTCCAAAGACAACACCCAACCACCCAGGTCGCGTCACCCGTGGCGCGGGTCGAATCAAAAACGATCCGCCGTCCAATATAGCGCGTTCGGCCCCCGAAGCATCGCGAACAGCGCCGCTTCGGCTTCCCGGGCGCTGACGCCGAGTCGCGCGGCGAGCTTATCTGGCGCGATTACGCGCCACATGAAAAAATCGTCCGGATGATGCATCACAAACGCACCGGCCGCGCCCAGGCTTTGTTCTAGATCCGAATCGTGAGCGCTGTGGGTCACCAGCAGCGCAGAGCCGGGAGCTTCCGCGGGATTGTGCAACATTGCGGAATCACCAGCGTTCGCATTCTCCAGTGGCAGCGATGGTGCGACGCCCGAAGCGGTCTCGCCGATATGCCGTATGACCGCGACCATCGCGTCCGCCGCCTTCGCCGCATAACCGTACTCCATCACCATCGGGAAGCCGTGGAACCTCATTGCGCGCGCGTATGCAGTCAGCTCCTCGGCTTCGGCGCGGCGGCACACGATAAAATATTCGCCCGGATTTCCGGCATAGCGGAGATTGCCACGCCATTCGTCGAGATCGCGGATCACGGCTCCGTCGAAACGTCCGCTATAGACGCGATGGAGCTCGGCCACTTCATTGAGGTCGCGCTCCTGCTCGAAGGCCGCGAGTAGAAACCCCGCAGATGTGCGCATTGTCCGGGTGTCGGCGAGCGCGCTGAACTGGCGCGTCACCGGGCGCCATCCGAAACGCGCGTAAAAGTCCAGCCGCTCGGCAAACAGCAGCGAGACCTCGAACCCTTCGCGTTCCATGGTCGTGACCGCCAAGCGCATCAGCGCCGAGCCAAGACCGCGGCCGCGATAACTCTCCATCGTGTAGACTGACCCAATGCCGCCCATCGCGACGGCGGCGCCGCGCAGATTCACGCGGCGATCGAAGATTTGCGCGGTCGCGACGATACGCCCGCCCTCGCATGCGACCAGGCATAGCTCGTCGCGAAAGCCAGGGTCGTAGCGGTTGTAGCGCGCGAAGAAGTCAGCGGTCGCCGTACCAGAGCGCGAGCAGATCGAGTACCTGGTCCCGTTCGCTGCTGCGCGCCGGCCGCAGTTCCATGGTCAGCGGATATTGTACTGGATCTGGACTGGCTGGCCGCCGCGCATCACGGTCAGGCTGATCGAATTCTGGCTGCGCAAGGTGCTCAACAATCCGATCGCCTTGGTCGGGTCGCTGACGCTCTGCCCGCTAACGTCGGTTAGAACGTCACCATCGCGCAACCCAATCTGCTGAAAGATCGAATCGGGTTGAATTTCCGAAAGCTTAAAGCCGTTGGATTGGCCGTTCGCGCCGAGGTTTGGAATGGCGCGGACCTGGGTGAAGAGCGAAGCCATGTTGCTAAGGTTATTGTCGAGGGTCGTGCGGGCGAGCACGTAGTGGTTGGGATCGATCTGGCGCACTCCATTTTGGTGCGGCTCATTTTCGCTACTTCGTCCGCGCAGAAAGTTACGTCTGAAGGCTCTCCCGGGCAGGCCGAACGGGCTCGGGATCTCAGCCGGCGCGCCATTTTGGTCGGTCGGCATCTCCAGGCTGGTGCGGCGGCCCTGGTTCAGGATGATCGCGTGATCCTTGAAAACGCCGACGAGCTTGCCCGCGTCCGGAATATCATCGCCCAACCGGTAGAGCGATTGTTCGTGGTTGCTGTCGTCCTCGACGATGATGAACGGTTGCGAAAGCGTGAGCGATGAAGTGCCGAGCAGCCTGATGTGCAGGTTGGTCGCAACCACGGCCGGCGCCTCGGTTACGGGCACCAGGTTGAAGATGTCTCGCCGGGAAATCGCATCGTAATAAGCGCGCGGCCGGGCCACCGGCACTGCCGGGTTGACGCTGAGCAATGACGGCAGATGCGTTTCCGCGCCGCCGGCCATGCGGCCCAGGACGATGTCGTTGACCGAGAGCGCCAGAAAATAGGCCAGGATGGCGATCAGCACCAGGTTGAGCGCCATCACGTAGCGCTCGGAAAAATGCAGCGTCATCAGCTAAGCCCTTCGGCCTCATACGCCGTGCCCTCGACCAGCCGCTGCACGTCGTAGTTCCATCGCCCCTTCCAGCGCTCGATGGTAAGGCTAGCCTGGGTCCATCCGTTCCGGACCTGGTCGAGCAGGCGCAACAGGTAGATGCTTTCGTTGTCGCCGTGCTGGTTGAGCGCGTGCTGGCGCTCCAGCCCGACACTCGCGATCATCAACGCCTCGAGCGCGAGTTCGCGTAATACGGACGCGGCCGGCGCGAGCCTCCAGGCCGAGTTTGTGTGCGGCATCGGTGAGCTCGAGGCGTTCCTCGAAGCTCCAACGTTTGACCAGGTCCCAGGCGCCCGTCATACAGTCGGAGTCGTAAAACAGGCCCTTGAACAGCGCGGGCAGAGCGAGCATCAGCGCCGGCGGCTGACTGTCGGCAGTGCGCACCTCGACGTACTTTTTGAGCCGCACCTCGGTGAAGATGGTGGTGAGATGAGTCGCCCAGTCGTCGAGAGTCGCGCGCTCGCCGCGCCATCCGCGCTCCATGTACTGGCGAAAGGTCAGGCCCGGCGGTTTGGTCAGATCCTGCGGTTCGTGGTTGCGATAGATGAAATACATCGGAACGTCTAGCGCGTACTCGACGTAGTCCTCGAACCCGGCGTCGTCGCGGAAGGCGAACTCGAGCGTGCCGCAGCGATCGGGATCGGTGTCAGTCCAGATATGCCCGCGAAAGCTCTGGTAGCCGTTGAGACGGCCGTCACTTAGCGGCGAGTTGGCGAACATCGCGTACACCAGCGGCACCATCCCCATGCCCAGGCGCAGCTTGCGCATCGCGTCGGCCTCGTCGCCGTAATCCAGATTGGCCTGCACGCCGGCGGTCTGCTTCATCATCCGCTGGCCGAGGCGTCCCTTGCGCGCCATGTAGGGATACATGATCCGGTAGCGCTTTTTGGGTATCAGCTCGATTTCGTCGATGGTGCTGATGGGCTGCATCCCGAGGCCCAGCACCACCGCTCCGAACTCATGGCCGACCTCGATCAGCTGTTCGATATGCCGGCTGAACTCGGCGTGCGCGCAGTGTATCGTCTCGCACTGCTCGCCCGAAAGCTCGATTTGGCTCCCTGGCTCGATCGTAATCGCGGCGCGTTCGCCCTTGAGCCCGACGACCCGCCCCTGTTCCTCTTCGGGTTCGTAGCCGTAGCGCTCGGCGAGCCGGCGCAGAATCTGTTCGACGCCGCGCGGTCCCGAATAGGGTAAGGCGCGCCCGTCGTTAGCCGAGACAGTGATCTTTTCGTACTCGGTTCCGACTCGCCATTGTTCACGCGGCTTGGCTCCGCTTTCGAAGTAGCGGATTAATTGCTCGCGGGTTTCGACCAGCTCGGCGCTCGTTGACATACGCGGAGGCTCCGTTTCGGATGCGCTTCGATTCAGGAGCCTATCATGGCTTTGGCGAAAATCGGAGGCAAGTCGCGCATTGGGCCTTGTCGGTGGGCGCGGCCGTCGCCTAACTTAAGGCGCGATTGGCCGCGGGATTTCACGTGGAGACGGCAGTCGCCAGGAGCGCTGCCGCGGGCGAGGTCAGATGGCTGAGGCGGTGCTCGCAATCGACCAGGGCACGACTGGGACCACGGCGATGGTGCTCGATGGGCGCGGACGGATCCTGGGGCGCGCTTACGGCGAGATTCGCCAGTTCTACCCGCGTCCGGGATGGGTCGAGCACGACCCGGAGCAGATTTACCGCTCGGTGGTGCGGCTCGGCCGCCAGGCGATCGCGGCCTCGCGCGTCCGCCCTGCCGGTATCGGCGCGGTGGGAATCACCAATCAGCGCGAGACCTTCGTGGTATGGGAACGCCAGAGCGGCCGTCCGGTGCATCGCGCGATCGTATGGCAATGCCGCCGCAGCGCCGCGATTTGCGCGGCGCTCGCCCCGCGCGAGGCCGAGGTCCGCCGGCGCACCGGACTGCTGATCGATCCTTATTTCTCCGGCACCAAGCTCAAATGGCTGCTCGACAGCGACCGCACGCTGCGACGGCGCGCTGCGCGCGGCGAACTGTGCTTCGGCACGATCGATTCATGGCTGATGTTCCGGCTCTCGCGCGGCGCGGCATTTGTGACCGACTTCACCAACGCGTCGCGCACCATGATGCTCAATCTCAAGGATCGCCGATGGGACGACGCTATGCTCAAGATGCTCGGAGTGCCGGCGGCGATGCTGCCGGAGCCGGTCAACTCACGCGGTCCGCTGACCGAGGCGGCCGCCGGCACCTTCGGACCGCGCGCCATCCCTATAGGCGCGGTTATCGGCGATCAGCAATCCGCACTCTACGGTCAACGCGCGGTCAGCCCCGGAGCGGCCAAGGTTACATACGGCACGGGCGCATTCCTGCTGATGCATACCGGCCAACGTGCGATCGCCTCGCGCAACCGATTGTTGACGACGGCCGCGCTGGGGCCAGCGGGCGAGCCCGCCTACGCGCTGGAGGGCTCGGTGTTCATCGCAGGCGCGGCGGTCCAGTGGCTTCGCGACGAGCTGCGCATCATTGGAACGTCCGCAGAGAGCGAGAAGCTCGCGCGATCGAGCCGCGACCGCTCGCACCCATACCTGGTGCCGGCATTCGTCGGGCTCGGCGCACCCTACTGGGACGCCGGCGCGCGCGGCGCGATCGTCGGCATCACTCGTGGCACCAATCGCGCGGACGTGGTGCGCGCGGCGCTCGACTCGATCGCCTACCAGGTGCGCGACGCTTTGGCCGCGATGGAGAAGGACAGCGGACGGCGCGTGCGCGAGCTGCGGGTCGACGGCGGCGCTACCGCCAACGGCTACCTGATGCAGTTTCAAGCCGACGTGCTTGGACGCCCGGTGCGTCGGCCGAGAATGGCCGAGACCACGGCGCTCGGCGCAGCGATGCTGGCAGGTTTGGCAGTTGGCCTATGGCGATCGCCGGACGAGCTTGCGGCGCTGGGCGGAAGCGGGAGAGTATTTTATCCTTCGATGCGTGCCGCGGAACGCGACAGGCTAGTCAGCGGATGGCAGGCGGCGGTCGCTCGCGTACGCAGCTAAAGGTGTAGCGAAAAAACGATGGCGCAGACATCGACAAATCAAAGATCAACAGACCAACGCTCATGGCCGCGCGTCGCACTGGTCTTTCCCGAGCACTACGGCGACGCTGCCGGGGTGCTGAGCCGCGCTTTCGTCGACGATCCACTGATCAACGCGCTCGTGCCCGAGCCTCGTGAGCCTGCCGCGCGCGCGCGCCGGTTGGCCGGGCTGTTTGGAGTCGTACTCCAGCTCCAGCGCGGCGGCGGCCAGCCGGTCTTCGGCGTGTTCGAGGCCGGCCGCCTGATTGCCGCAGCGGTGGTCGAGGGAACGATGCATGCATCGGCCAGCGCGACGGCGACAAGCGGGCTACGATGGTTGCCAACGATGGTGCGTGCCGTAGGGTTCGGCGGAGTTCGCCGGGCAATCCAACTGGTCGATACGCTGACGCGCAACCATCCGCCGCGGCCGCATCTCTATCTCAACATTCTTGGCGTCGAGCCGTCATTCCAGGGACGGCATTGCGGAATTGCGATTCTAAATCACCTACGCGATTTGGTGGAAACGCGCTCCGACCTCGAGGGCGTGTACCTGGAGACCGCAACCGAAGCCAACGTCGCCTACTACACGCGCAACGAGTTCGAGGTGATCGGCGAGTTCCATCCGTTGGGCGTGAGGATGTGGCGCATGTTCCAGCCGCGCCGCGTCCCTGTGTGACGACACATCACCGAATTGCAGACTAGCCTGGGAGCGCGTCGCGGGGAGGACGCGCCGGCTTGATCCTCGTGACGCGCAATCCGCTGGACGTCCATCCGACGTCGAAGCCTACGCTGTCGCCTTCGCTCAACAGTTCGAGGCCGGGAAAGCGGCCGCCGATCGGAGCACCAGCGATCTCGACAAAGGGAAACTCGAACGGAACTTCGCGTCCCTGATGTGAGCGGACGGCACCACGGCCGCGCGCACGGTCCAGGCGCATGATCATCCCGCGGTAGAAATTGCCGGGAAATCGCTCGGCATCGAATTCGTCGCTCATCATTGCTAGCGGAGCCTGCGCTCAGCCGGGCTCGCTCAGTAGCGGGTCGAGTCTGCCCTCGGCTTCGAGCGCGCGCAATTCGTCGTAGCCGCCAATTATTTTGCCGTTGATGAAAATCTCCGGCACCGTGCGCCGGCCACCAGAGAGCTCGATCATTTTCTCGCGCAACGCGTCATCGGCGGAGACATCGATCTCTTCGAATGTCACGCCTTTGCTCTTCAGCAGCGCTTTGGCGCGCGTGCAGTAGGGGCAATATGTTGTTGTATAGACCTCGATCTTAGCCACTGACAGACCTCTACTCTTCATTTTCGACTGGGCCGCCACGCTTGTAAAGGTGGGCCAGCCGGGAGGGCGAGACCCCGAGCAAAAATGCGGCCCGGATGAACCACATCCGCGTCGTGGTGGCCAATACGCCGCCCTCGCGCCATCGTCGCGCCGAGGTCGTGACGCGCGAACGCAGGCAGGCGACACGGCCGGCGCGCTTGAGCCGCCGCGCGAGATCGAGGTCCTCGCACACCGCAAGGTCACGGTACCCACCAAGGCGATCGAAGATCGCTCGCCGCGCGAAAATCGCCTGATCGCCAGTTCCGGTGCGGCTGAGACGCGAGCGCGCACTGATGAGCCATCCGATAAGCCGCAATATCGGCGCGCTGTCGTCCAGGCGCAGATCGAAACGGCCGCCCACGGCCGCAGGGTCATCGAGCGCGGCGGCGATATCGGCGGCGAAGCTCGGCGGCACGGTCGTGTCGGCGTGCACGAAAACCAGCGCGTCGCCGGTAGCTATCGCCGCGCCGGCGTTCATCTGGCGGGCTAGACCGGGCGGCGCGATCAGCAAGCGCGCACATCGCGGGCCCGCTTCCTCGCGGCTGCGATCCGAGCTCCCGCCGTCAACTACAATTACTTCGGCAGCGGGCGCGCCGGCAGCAATCGCGTCGAGCGTGCACGCGATCGCCCGCTCCTCATTGAGCATCGGAACAATCACGGACAGCTTTTTCACTTTGCCCTTTGACTTGGGCGCAACCGCGTCGCGTCAAACCGTCGATTCAATGCGAACGTTTCACGCGCGGTGAATGCGGCGAGCGGGGATTCACCAGCGCGAGCGATTCGTCGCCGGCCGGGAAATCCGCGATCCGCACGGTGCGGCCCGCGATCGTGAGGCGGCCTTCCTGAAACAACTGGATCGCCCACGGATAGATACGATGCTCCTGCGCCCGGATGCGTTCGCTCAGGCTTTCCTCGTTGTCGCCGGGCATGACAGGCACCGCTGCCTGCACGATGATCGGCCCGTCGTCGACGCCTTCGCGCACGAAAAACACTGTGCATCCGGTGAAGCGGACGCCATACTCGAGCGCCGCCTTTTGCGCATGCACACCAGGGAAAGCCGGCAGCAGAGCGGGATGGATATTCATCACGCGGTCGGGAAACGCGGCCAGCATCACCGGCGAGAGCAGTCGCATGAAACCGGCGCAGACGACAAGTTCGACGCCGTGCTCGACCAGCGCATTGACCAGCGCGCGATCGAAATCCTCGCGTGAGGGAAAGCCGCGATGCTCGATCACGCGGGTGGGGACGCCGCGGCGGCGCGCGCGCTCCAGCCCCTGCGCGCCGGCGCGATTGGAAATCACGACGCGAATTTCGGCGCGCAAGTCGCGGCGTTCTATCGCGTCGATGATCGCCTGCAAATTGGTGCCGGTGCCGGAAATCAGCACTCCCAGTTTGACCGGCGCGCGCTCTGCCATCGCGACTATTATCCTTGCCACCGGAGCGGCGCAGCGGCCATCTATAAGAATACGGCTCCGCGCTTGCCGCGACGAATCTCGCCCACAAGATAGGCCGGCGTACGCAGGCGGCGCAAATAAGCGATCGCCGCGTCTGCCTGGCTGGGCGGCACTATCGCGATCATTCCAAGACCATTGTTAAACGTGCGATCCATCTCCGCCTGCCCGATTCGTCCGAGACGCGCGATGAGACCGAAAATCGGCGGCACCGGCCAGCTCCCCCTGCGCACTACCGCCTCGAGGCCCTTGGGCAGCACGCGCGGCAAATTTTCCAGGATGCCGCCGCCGGTGATATTGGCGAGGCCGCGTAGCGGAAAGCGCTCGAACAGCGCCATCGCGACCTTGGCGTAGATTTTCGTCGGCCGCAGAAGTTCGTCGGCGAGCGTGCAGCCCAGCTCCGCCACACGCGCGTCGAGTTTCAATCGAGCGCGCTCGAGCAGCACACGGCGGACCAGCGAAAATCCATTGGAATGAAGCCCGCTGGAAGCGAGACCAACCAGCACGTCGCCCGCCCGGATGCGCTCAGGTCGTGGAATCTTTGCGCGCTCTGCGAGACCGACGGCGAAGCCGGCGAGGTCGTATTCGCCGGGCCGGAAGAATCCTGGCATCTGCGCCGTCTCGCCGCCGACCAGGCTCATCCCGGCCAGTTTGCATCCGCGTGCGACGCCTTTTACCAGCGCCAGCGCGACCGCGCTCTTGAGCTTGCCGGTCGCGATGTAATCGAGGAAGAACAGCGGACGAGCCGCGTGGCACACGATGTCGTTGACGCACATCGCGACGCAATCGATGCCGACCGTGTCGTGGCGCCCGGTCATAAACGCAATTTTTAGCTTGGTCCCGACGCCGTCGGTTCCCGCCACCAGCATCGGCGCGCGCATCGCACGCGCGCCGTTGAGCCCGATGATCGCGCCGAAGCCGCCAATTCCTCCCAGCACGTGCGGCCCCAATGTTGGCCGCGCGAGCCGCCGCAGCATCGGCACCAGCCGCCCCTTGAGCTCGATATCGACTCCGGCCGATTTGTAACTGAGCCCGCGCGCCACCTATCAGACGCCTCCGGTGATGCGGTGGTCTCGCCGGATGGCCAACGCTGCCGCACGCCAGGCGCTTTGGCCGTCGGGATAGGCGACGATACCCTCGCGGTAGCGCAGTAGATCCATCTCGCTCAACATTTCGCGCAGCTCATAGTGTTGCAGCATGAAGTCGGGATTGCGTGGATGGCCGGTCGCGGCCTGGTCGATGAGAAAGGTGTCGAAGAGCAGCGCGCCACCGGGGCGCAGAGCGTCAACCAGCCGCGGCACCAACGCGCGGTCGAGAAAGTTGGTGTTGATGATCGTATCGAAACGGGCGCGCGGTAACGGGAAATCGGAAAGGTCGGCAGCGACTGGCGATATGGATAGCTGCTCGGCGCGCGCGATCGATTGTAGGGTCCGTAGCGCCGGCTCAGCGTAATCGATCGCGACGACTTTGAATCCCGCGCGCGCCAGCGCCAGGCTGTGGCGGCCGGTGCCGCAGGCCAGGTCGAGTGCGAGGGCTCGAGGCAGCAATTCGAGCCATTCGACGACCGACGGCTCCGGCGCCCGGGGCGGTCCGCTGACGCGTTGGCGATGCTCCCAGTCGGCGCGCTTCTCCGCGGCGTCGGGCATGTCCTCGCTTCGATTCGGGTCGTTCATTGCACGCGAGCCAAGGTCAGGACGTCGATTCGCAGCGCTCCAGCCGCGCGCAGCACGCGCGCGCATTCGTCGGCGGTCGCTCCGGTAGTCATCACGTCGTCCACCAGCAACACTCGTTGGCCGGCGACGCGCAAAGGGCGGCGCACGGCGAAAGCGTCGCGCACGTTGCGCGTGCGCTGGGCGCGGTCGCGCTCGGTCTGGGAGGCGGTCGCGCGGACGCGCGCAAGAGTGACAACGTCGAGAGAGCAATTGAGTCGGCGCGCGAGCGCCGCTCCCAGCAGAGCGGCCTGGTTGAAGCCGCGCCATCGAAGGCGCGTACGATGGAGCGGCACCGGAATCACAATGTCGTAAGCGCCTGCCTTTAACTCCGGCCCGGCGTCGAGGAACTCCGCCAACGCGCGTCCCAGCGACTGATCGAGGCCATACTTGTGCCGGCGCAGCAGCGCGCCGACCGTATTCGAGCCTTCCGCGCCGGAACGGTAGCGCGTCACCGCACGCGCCGAATCGAAAGCCGGCGGAGCGTCGCGACAGTGAGCGCAGCGATCGTCCTGCTCAGCCGACTGGAGCGGCGCTCCGCATAACAGGCAAAGCGGCGGGCGCAAAGGTTCAACCGCGCCAAGGCAGGGCGCGCATACGCGGCGGGTGGTCTCGATCGGCAGGGCCGCATCGCACACCGCGCATCGCGGTGGATAGAGAAAGTTTAGCAGGTAGTGCAGCATCAGCTCGTTCTATTGATGAAGGCTGCGGCGCATTAACTCAAGCGCGCGCCGGTCACTTTGAGCGCCAATCGGCGCGCCGCGAACGCCGGCGTTGTGGACAGTACCCGAAATTGTGCTATCGCGCGGGCGATCCCTCGGAGGCCGGCTTGTGGTATAGGGAAAACATGAAGACGCCACTTGATGGGATCAGGGTCATCGATTGGACCATTTGGCAGCAGGGGCCGTTCGCGACCGCGTTGCTGGGCGACCTGGGCGCCGAGGTAATCAAGCTTGAGACGCTCGACGGCGATCCGGGACGCGCGATCTTCGCGGTCTCAGGCGCGACCACCGCGCGCAACGGCAAAAACTTTTACTTCGAGTCCAACAACCGCCACAAAAAGAGCATCACGCTCGACATGAAGAAGCCGGAGGCGCGCGAAATAGTCTATCAACTCGTCGCAAAGAGTGACGTCTTCGTGCAGAACTACCGCAAGGGCGTGGCGCAGCGCCTGGGCCTCGACTACCAGACGCTGCGCGAGCTGAACCCCCGGCTTATCTACGCGACCGCCTCGGGCTATGGTCCGGAGGGGCCCGACAGTGGCGAGCCGTCGTTCGACTATCTCGCGCAGTCGCGCTCGGGCGTGATGCATATCGCCGGGATCGAGAGCGACGAGCCGGTCTACCTGTTCGGCGGCGTGGCCGACCAGATGGGCGCGATCATGCTGTCGTATGGCGTTATCACGGCGCTACTCGCGCGCGAGCGCTACGGCGTCGGGCAGGAGGTCAATGCCTCGCACCTGGGCTCGATGATCGCGCTGCAGGGCCTGAACCTCGCCTGCCGCAACATCATGGGCACCGAGTTCCGCCGCAATACGCGCGAGAACGCGTTTAACCCGCTGTGGAACCATTATCAATGCGCCGACGGCAAATGGCTGACGCTCGGGATGCTGCAGGCGGATCGCTACTGGAAGGACCTGTGCAATACGCTCGGGCTGCCCGAGATCATCGACGATCCGCGCTTCAAGGAGATTGGCGTGCGCGGCAAGAACTGCAAGGCCCTCGTCGCGATCTTCGATAAGGTTTTCATCACCAAGCCCCGCGACGAATGGATGAAGCTGCTGAAGGCCGGTGGCGACTTCATTTACACCGTCGTCAACCGCGTGTCCGACCTGCCCGACGATTCGCAGGTACTGGCCAACGACTACGTGGTCGATTATGAACATCCGGGGCTCGGCGCGATGAAGCTGGTGGGTTTTCCGGTGAAGCTCAGCGAGACGCCGGCGGAGCCTCGCGGCCATGCGCCCGAACTCGGCGAGCATAGCGAGTCGATCCTGACGGAGATGCTCGGCTATAGCTGGGAGGACGTGGCGCGGTTCAAGGAGTCGGGTGTAATCTAACGCAACGTGACGCGTCGTCCAGGCGCGCACCAGGAGGAAAGGCTATGCCAGCGATTACGGGAAGCGCCGAGGACCGTGAGCAGATCCGCGAACTCTACGCCCGTTACGCGCTCTACCTCGACGCGGGCAAGTTCGAGGAATGGATCAATTGCTTCACCGAGGACGGCGTTTTCGAAAGCCCCTCCCTCGGCAAACATGCCGGCCACGCGGCGCTGCGCAAGTTCTGCGCTTCGTATCGGGAATCATGGGCGGGCGCGCAGGTGCGCCACATGATGGTGAACGTGAGCTTCGATGTGCATGGCGACCATGCTCACGGCACCTGCAACTTGATCTATTTTCACATCAAGAACGGCAAGACCGAGTTGACCGCGGTAGGTGGCTATCGCGACGAACTACGCAAGGTCAACGATGACTGGCAGTTCGCGCATCGCCAGGTTTACGTCGACAAATAAGTCTTCGCCGTCATCAAGCCGCGCCCATTCCTCTGCGTTCCGACGCTAAGCGCGGCGGCTCGCCTGCTTGAGCGCCGCCTGGAGCTCGCGCGGCAGCGGCGAGCGAACTCGCACCGGTCCGGAAGCGGGCGAGCGAAATTCGATCTCCGCTAGATGGAGCCAGAAGCGGCCTTCGACGAGAGCGTCGAGCGCCGGTCCACCATAGAGCGCGTCGCCGGCGATCGGATGGCCCGCTTCCGCCAGGTGTACGCGAATCTGATGGCGCATCCCGGTACGCGGCCGGGCCGAGATTAAAGCTGAAATTTCCAAAGCGGCGTATCGGCTCGATGGTCGTCGCGGCGGGCCGCGCACCGGCCGCATTTGCAGCGACCGCGATCACGCGGCGCGGATTACGCGGGTCGTGCGCGAGCGGCGTGTCAATTTGAAGTGATTGTTTAAGATTCCCCGCGACCAGCGCCTGGTAGTTTCTGTCTATTCGGCCGGCGCGGATCGCTTCGCGCAGCTCGGCAAAAGCCGATCGCTGGAGCGCGACGAGCAGTGCGCCCGAGGTGCCGTTGTCGAGCCGATGGATCAGGCCGCCCTCGCGCGGATCGTCGCCCGCGGTGGCAACCTCGGGAAATAGTGCGACAACCCCGTTCATCACGGTTCCCACTTCGCCCGTCCGCAGCGGATGACACGCTATCGGCGCGGGCTTGTCGACGACCAGCATCGAGGGATCGCGGAACAGGACTTCAATTTTTACTTCAGGATCGGACGCGAGCGCAGGCAGCGCTGAAATTTCCGAGATATCGACCGAGTCTCCACCGCCGACTGTCTCACCCTTGCGCAACACCCGACCGTTAACGCGCACCATGCCGCTTGCGAGCATCTCGCGCGCCGCACGCCGCGACCGCGCCCATCCGAGGCGCACCAGGTAATGGTCGAGGCGCTCGCGCGCGTCACTCTGCATCAATTCGCAGTATCAATTCGCAATATCAACTGGCGGGATCAATTAGGGGTGAGCCGGAGCTTGACCCACCCTTCGATTTTCTCGGCAAAGCCCGCGAACGGGTCCTGGTTGGGTGCGGGCTTGAAGAAGCACTTGCGCATGTAGTCGAGCGCGCCGGAATAATTCTCGAAGCTGCGGCTAAGTTCCTCGAACATCAGAAAGCCCGGCCGATAAAGCGCGACGTCGAGTTCCGAGACGGTCTGGTAGGAGCGCTTGCCCTCCTCGAGATAATAGTCGAGGTAACCGCCACGCTCGACGAAGGTGCGGAAGAGACCCGACATGAAGAGCGTGTAATCGCCGACGTATTTCCGCAACTCGCGCTCGCCGAGCACGCGCCCGCGGGTTTGCGGCGCACCCATTTGCGAGGCCAGCATTTCGACCACGCTGGTAAGGCGCCGGCCCTCGGCGTCGCGCAACGCGAGCCATTGTCCAGTGGCACTGAAGTCGGTCAACACCGAGGCGACGTACTCGACCACCTGCCGATCGGCCAGCCCGAGCTGGCCGAAGCTGGTGCGCGTCATCGCAAGGAAGAAGTCATTCAGACGCTTGGCGGAAGGACGTTCAACACTCATGCTCCTCTCCAGGTTTTTGGCCCGGCGGGATCCGCCCCCGCCGGGACGATACGCAGAAATCTTACCAGAGCGCTTTCGGAGTTGCGACGAACTTTCGTTCAGGGTTGCGATGTAGTCCGCGGCACCGACGTGCGGACGCTTCTCGGCATTAGCAATCGCGGAGCAGGAGTGAGAATCGGACGCGGCGTGAACGGACGATCGTAAGCGGGAAACTGCTTCCACGCAGCGAACAGCAGGATTGCCATCACGATCGCGACAACGATGAGGTCGGCGAAGCCGAGCCGCGTCGCGCCGCGATGCGATCCGCGGGACCGATACGTCATCCGGTGTTCGCGCGCAGCTTGGCCGAGCGCGCGGCGGCGGCCGGCGCGCCGGCCGGCAATCCGAAGAGCGCGCGCAATTCGCGCCCGGTGAGCGAACGGGCGCTGGCCGCGACCTTGAGCGGCGCTCCCGCCGCCACCACGCGTCCGCCGTCGTCGCCGCCGCCCGGGCCGAGGTCGATCACGTAGTCCGCCTGTGCGATGAACTCAAGATGATGCTCGATCACCACCAACGTGTTGCCCTCCGCCACCAGCCGTCCGAGCACGCGCAGGAGTTGGCGGATGTCGACGGAACTGAGTCCCGTGGTCGGTTCATCGAGCAGAAATACGCGCCCCAGCGGCTTGCCGTCCGCTCCCACCGGCAACGGTTCCAGGTCGGCCAGCAGAAAGCGCGCGAGCTTGAGACGCTGCGCCTCGCCACCAGAGAGCGTCGAGGTGGCTTGACCCAGGCACAAGTAGCCTAGACCCACCGCGCTCAGTGCTTCGAGCCGGCGCGTGACCGCCGGCGATTTGGCGAAGAAGCCGCGCGCTTCGTCCACCGTGAGAGCGAGCACCTCGTTGACGTTGCGGCCCAGGTAGCGGATGGCCAGGATGTGACTCTGGAAACGGCGGCCGTCGCAGGCGTCGCACTGCACTTCGAGGTCGGCCATAAAGTGCATCTCGATGGTCACGGTGCCGGTGCCGTGGCATTTGTCGCAGCGCCCGCCGTCGACGTTGAAGGAGAAATGGCGCGGCAGGATGCCGAGCCGTCGCGCCTCGTTGCTTTGCGCGAAGAGGCGGCGGATGTCGTCGTAGATTTTCAGATACGTCGCCGGATTGGAGCGCAGCGAGCGCGCCGGCAATTCCTGGCCCATGTGGACCATCTCGCCCACCAGTTCGAGACCCTCGATACGGTCGCAGGCGCCGACATCGCTCACCGGCTCGCCGCGCCGGCGCAGGTAGTTGTTGTAGAGCACGTCCTCGACCAGGGTCGATTTACCCGAGCCTGACACCCCGGTGACGCAAACCATCCGCCCGAGCGGAATCCGCACGTCGAGGCCTTTGAGATTGTGCTCGCGCGCGCCCACGATCCGCAGCGCCGGATCGTGTCGGGTGAAGCGCCGCTCGCGCGAGAGCGTCCGCAGCAGCATCACCCGCCCAGGCGTACCCGCGTTGCTGGAGTTCCTGGAACGGTCGGCGTGCTTGGCATTTTTTCTGGCGCTGCTGGCGGCGCGTTCACGCGCCGGCGCGCCGGCGCGCATCAGGCTGCCACCGTCGCGCCCGCCGCCGGGCCCGAGCTCGACCGTGAAATCGGCTCCGGCGATCATCATCGGATCGTGCTCGACCACCACCACGGTATTGCCCAGGTCGCGCAAATGGCGCAGCACGCCGAGCAGCCGGCGCACGTCGCCCGCGTGCAGTCCCACGGTGGGTTCGTCGAGCGCATACATCGTGGCGGTCAGCAGGCTGCCGAGCGCGCTCGCGAGATGGATGCGTTGGGCTTCGCCGCCAGACAGCGTGCGCGCCTGGCGCTCCACGGTCAGGTAGCCGAGCCCGACTTCGTCGAGATAGCCGACCCGGCTCTTAAGCTCGCGCAGTATCGTGCCGGCACGCGCAGCCGCCCGTGGCTGGCTATCGAGCTGCGCGAGCCAGCTCTTGAGCTCGCGCACGGCGAGCCGCCCGACCTCCGCAATAGTCCTTCCTTCGACGCGCACGTTGAGCGCTTCGGGCTTGAGCTTGGCCCCGCCGCAGGTGGGGCAGGTGACGAAGCGGCGATAGCGCGCGAGCAGAATACGGACGTGAGTCTTATAGCGCCGCTTCTCCATCCAGCGGAAAAATCCCCGCACTCCAGGCCATCGCTCGCGATCGTCGGCGTGCGAGCCCTGAACCGCGCCGTCGCGCGGCTCGCCGTCGAGCAGCCAGGTGCGCTCGACGTCGGTCATCTCGCGAAATGGCACGGCGGCACGCACTCGCGCGCGGCGCGCGCACTTGAGCATCCAGGTCTTCATCTCCAGGTAGGCCGGCGTGCGCCACGGCGCGATGAGGCCCTGGCGCAGCGAGAGCCCCGGGTCGGGGATGACTTTTTCGAGATCGAGCTCGACCGTGCGGCCGAAGCCCTCGCATTCTGGACACGCGCCGATCGGACTGTTGGCGGAAAACAGCGCCGGCGTGGGCTCCGGGAACAACGTCCCGCAGCGCGAGCAGTTGAACCGGCGATCAAAGGCCGCCTCGCCAACCGGCTTCATCCGTCCGTTCTCGCGCGTCACGGTAGTCACGCGGGCGCGTCCGCCGCCAAGGTAGAAGGCCTTCTCGAGCGCCTCGCGGACGCGCACTGGTGCGTCGGCCGAATCGTTCGCGACGCGGTCGATGACGACCATCAAGGGACCGCCGCCATTGTTCTCGGCGGACACGGTCGATCGCCCGGCGCGGACTGTACTTTCGATCTGCGCCCCGACTGCGAGGCCAATAGCGGCTCCCTGCTCTGATACCGCGATTTCGACTACTTCCTGTACGACGTCTTGCACGACGTTTTGCACTGCGCGCCCGAGCAGCTCGGCCGTTTCGACGATCGCGCCGTCGACGAACAGCCGATGGTACCCGTTGTGGGCAAGGAACTCGCACGCCGCCGCAGTCGAGCGCGAGCCGGGCTCAAAGGGCGCGAGGAATAGATTCATTCCAGGTCCCGCAAGAGCATGCGCCGCGGCACTCTCGACACTGTCGCGCGTGACCTCGCCGCCGCATTGCGGGCAGACCGTGCGGCCGAGCGTCGCGAACAGCAGGCGCAGATAGTCGCTAATCTCGGTAACTGTGCCGACAGTCGAGCGCGCGTTCTTGATGGTGTTTTTCTGACGCAGCGCGAGTGCGGGCGGAATTTCCGAAATCGAATCGACGTCCGGCCTCTCCATCCGCTCCAGGAACATTCGGGCATACGTCGAAAGACTCTGCACGTAGCGGCGCTGACCCTCGGCGTAGAGCGTGTCGAAGACCAGGCTGGATTTGCCCGACCCTGACACTCCGGTGACTACGATCAGGCGGTTGTGCGGCAGATCGAGCGAGATGCCCTTGAGATTGTGGGTGCGCGCGCCACGGATACTGATGGTGCGCTCCACGCCGCTCAATGCTCTTTCTCTAATTCCCTGGATGATGCTGATGCCGACCGGCGCCGGCCGGACGGTTAACGCGGGTCAGCCAATGGACGGGCTTTCTTGCGCCGCTCTCCCGGGTACTCGTTGCCGACCTTCGCGTAGAGTTCGGCCAGCCGGACGTCGAAGGCGCCCTGCAGCCGCGCGGTCTTTTCCTGACGCTCGGCGCCCGGCAGGTCCCGCAAACGCCCAAGGTCATCCTCGAGCTTGAACATCAGGCGATTTCGTTCGAGGAGATATTCGTAGCCATTCATTTAGGGTGACCCCAATGGGAATTCCAAAGATCAGGATTATAGGTTAACCTTCCCACACCGGACAACCGAGTGCGCGCGCTTCGCCGAGCAAGATCGCTTCCGCCGGTTCCTCCGGTCCTCCAAGGCTGGGACCAGCCCGCACTCTGCCATGGCTTTTTGGGTCGCGAGGGCGGCAGTAGCCGCGGTCCCTACGCCTCGCTTAATCTTTCATACTGGGTCGGCGACCAGTTGCGCTCGGTCGATGCCAACTGGCAGCGCGCGCGCCGGCTGATGCCGCTCGGCGTGCGCTTCGCACAGCTCAAGCAAGTCCACGGCAAGGCGATCCACGCTGTCGGCCCCCGCGCGGACGCCTACCCGCGCCCCGAGGGCGACGGGCTGGTCACGGCGATGACGGGAATCGTGCTTTGCATCTTCACCGCCGACTGCGTGCCGGTACTGCTCGCCGACACCCAAACGGGCGTGGTTGGAGCGTTGCACGCGGGATGGCGCGGGACGCTCGCCGGAATAGCCGGGGCGGGCGTGCGTGCGATGGTGCGTCAGGGGGCGCGGACGAGCGCGATTCGCGCGCTGCTCGGCCCCTCGATAGGCCCCTGCTGCTACGAAGTCGACGACGACCTGGCCAGGCGCTTCGAGCGCCGCTTCGAGCGCGGCCATACGCATGTCCATCCAAGCGATCGCGCCGGCAAAGCTTACCTCGATCTCCGCGGAATCATCGCCGATCAACTTGCGATAGCGGGTCTGGAGCGCGCGGGAATCCAGAAAATCGGCCCATGCACCAAGTGCGAGTCCGAGCGCTATTTTTCGCGGCGCGCCGCCGGCGGCTCGATCACTGGCCTGCAGCTCAGCTTCATCGGCAGGTTCGAGGCTTAAACTTCAGGCGCTTATGCGCCTGCGTCCAAGCTGCCTGAAACTCCGCACATTGCGTCAACTCGTGCGGGACGCGCACGGCTGGCGAGTCGTACCGTAACTCACGAATCGCGTCGGCGCTGCCAATACTCGGCGGCGACGCCGAACGCGGCCGCCGCGCGCTCGAAGCTGTCGAACACCACCAGTCCGCGGGCGCGCGCCAGCTCCTTGGCGCGGGCGACGATCGTCTCGAGATGGGCGGGATGAAGGATCGCGGCGAACGCCTTGCGCGAGAGGCCGTTGAACTCGGCGAGCTTGTCGAGCAGGCCGGTTAGTTCCTGCTCGTGAGTTAGCCAGCGCGAGGCGCGCAGCCCGGTAGCGATCTCCAGCACGATCGCATCGATTGCCGGATCGCGTTCGAGGATGTCGAGTACGCGATCGAGGTTGCCCTGGTCGTGACCCATGCCGATCGTCCCACCGGCGTCGAGCGGATTGCGATAGCTGCCGCCGATGATGTTGAAGAAGCTTTTCAGCTCCGCGTAGGACGCTTCCGAAAGCGCCGGCACCTCGAGTCCCGCGGCGGCGAAAGTGTCGGTTATTACCACCGACTGTCCGCCGGTCATCGCGACCAGCCCCATCCCGCGGCCTCCGACGCGCCGCCCGCGCGCCAGCAGCTCCATCGCGTCGAGCATCGCGTCCAGGTTCGCGACCGAGACCGCCCCGCTCTGCGCCATCAGGGCCCGCCACACCGCTGCCGCGGTCGCGAGCGAGCCGGTGTGCGAGAAAGTCGCGCGCGCTCCGGCCTCGGTCATGCCGCCCTTCCATACGACCACCGGATGGCGCGCGGCGGCGCGGCGCAGGCTTGTGAAGAAACGCCCGCCGTCACGCACGCCCTCGATGTACATCCCGATCGCGCGGGTCGCCGGATCGTCCGCCATCAGGTCAAGGTAATCCGCCGCTTCAAGCATCAGCACATTGCCGATCGACGCGGCCTTGTTGATGCCCATGCCGCGAGTAGGCGCCTGCAGACAGAAATTGATGCCGTGAGTGCCGCTTTGCGAGATGAAACAAACGTCGCCGCCGCCACCTACCGCGAGATCGGCGAAGTTGCACAAACCTATCGACGGATTATTCAGCCCCATGCAGTTGGGGCCGACCAGCGCGATGTCCGATTCGGCGGCGGTCGCGCGTAAGTCGCGCTCCAGCTTCACTCCCAGCTCCTCGCCTGTCTCGGAGAAGCCCGAGGTAAAGAAACCGACGCCCTTGACCCCGGCCGCGACGCAATCCTTGAGGATGCGTGGTGCTATCTGGCGGGGCACGGCGCTTATCGCGTAGTCGATCGGCTCGGGCACCTCCGCCAGGCTCCGGCAATTGGTCACGCCCATCGCCTCGATACCTGGAATTTCGTTAGGGTCGATTTGCACCGAGTATAGTTTGCCCGCGAACCGCGACATCGCGCGCAACCACATATAACCGCCCATCCGCTTGTCGCCGATGACTGCGACCGCGCGCGCATCGAAAGCCCGGCGGAGGTTCTCGATTCGCCGCGCCTGGCGCGGATCGGCAGGCAGCGCGGATTGCGCAGCATCGGGGCCGAGCAGGATGCGCGCGTCAAGCACCCGCAGTCCCTTGGGGTAAACCGTCACGTGGGTTGAGGTCCATCTCGCGCACTGCAGGATGCTCGGCGGCGAACTCCGATACTTTCGCGACCAGGCCGGCGATCGCGTCGAGGTCGGACGGCGCGCCTCCACGAACACCATGCAGAAGCGCCGCGCCGCGCAATTCACCCAGCATCGCGCGTGCTTCCTCGGCCGTGACCGGCGCGATTCTGAGCGCGGTGTCTCTGAAAACCTCGACCATCACGCCGCCGAGTCCGACCATCACCAGCGCGCCGAAGCGGTCGTCGCGCGTCACGCCGACAATCAGCTCGAGCCCCGGCGCCGCCATCGCCTGCACCGCAACTCCGTCGAAGCGCGCGCCGGGGCGTTTAGCGGCGAGGCTCCCGCGGATGCGCTCGAAGCCCGCCCTAACCTCGGCGGATGAGCCGAGGCCGAGTTCGACCCCGCCGACTTCACTTTTATGAATCGCCTCGGGCGAGAGCACCTTGAGCGCGGCCGGAAAACCCACGCGCATGGCAAGTTCCACCGCCTCATCGGCGCTCTCGGCGCGATAGGCGGTGGCGACCGGGATCCCTATAGCCTCAAGGATTTGCTTGGATTCTATCTCCGACAGTTCGGTACGATCGGCGCGAAGCGCCTCCGCGAGCACCCGATTTATGTTCGATGTGTCCACACGAGGCCTATAGCAAAGGCTTCTGACGATTTGAAACGTGCTCGGCCAAGATGCGATGAGTATGGGCCAAGATGCGATGAGCATGGCACACGGCTTTGAAACGTCGAAGCAAAAAAATTGGACGCCGCCAGCTCGAAGACGGCCAGGCTCAAGAACGCCGGGAAAAAGATTGAGACGGGCGCGACTGGCGAATCTTCGTCACCCGGCCGATCGCGGAGCCCGCGCTTCGCCGGCTGGCCGCGAGGGCGCGGGTCGACCTGTGGGACGACGAGCAGCCGCCGCCGCCGGACGAATTGCGCGCCCGCACGCGCTCGGCCGACGGCGTGCTGAGCATGGTGACCGATTTTTTTGACGCGGATCTGATCGGCGCGCTGCCGAGGCTGCGCGCGATCAGCAACCTGGCGGTCGGCGTGGATAATATCGATCTTGCCGCCGCCACCCGCGCCGGAATCGCCATCGGCCACACCCCGGGAATCCTGACCGAGACCACCGCCGACCTCGCCTTTGGCTTGCTGATGGCGGCGGCGCGGCGAATCGCCGAAGGCGACCGCTACGTCCGCGGCGGGCGGTGGCGAACCTGGGGACCGAAGGTGATGCTGGGACGCGATATCCACGGCGCCACGCTGGGAATAATCGGATGGGGCGCGATCGGACAAGCGATGGCGCGGCGAGCGGCCGGCTTTGGTATGCGCGTGCTCTATTTACCCGGCCGGCATGCTGCGCTCGCGCCACGAAGCCAGAGTCGGCGAGCCGCCGCCGGCGCCGGACTCCGCGGTGCGGCGGCGGAGCCGATGAGCCTCGAGCGACTTGCTGGCGGAGTCGGATTTCGTCTCGCTGCACGTGCCGCTTATGGAGACGACTCACCACATGATCGGTGCGGCACAATTAGCGATGATGAAACGCACCGCCATCCTCATCAACACGGCGCGCGGTCCGATCGTCGATCAGCAGGCGCTCGTCAGCGCGCTCCGGGCGGGACGGATCGGCGGAGCAGGGCTGGACGTGACCGATCCCGAGCCGGTTAAGCCGCACGATCCGCTATTCGAGTTGCCCAACGTAGTAATCACACCGCACATCGGGAGCGCCAGCCACGCGACGCGGCTCAAGATGGCCGAGCTTGCAGTGGACAATCTGCTGGATGTATTCGAGGGACGTCGGCCGCGATATTGCGCCAACCCGACAGTGCGAATACGGTGACGCGCCGCCGGTCTGGCAACTAGACCGAGATGTTCACTTGATCAGCAGGCGTCGTCCGCGGGCGCCGTCAAATGGCGCGCTCGCGGAGCCGGTGCTGTTGAAGGCCTCCTGGTCGATGAAGGTGGCCAGCGACATTGCATGAGTGCAACGCTCAGACCAATTTTTGGACCGGCTAAAGAAAAGCGGCACCCCGAGCATCGCTCTCCCGGCGCCGCTTCGCGAGAATCTTTGGTTCGGAAAGTTTACTGGGTCAGCATCGTCTGGGTACTGGATAGAGTCTTCGGAAATGGTATTCCAAGGAAGTTCGGTTTGGCGCCTGAGCGGTCAAGGTTCAGAAATAGGACGGAGCGGGTGTCCAAAGTGAGGGTAACCTGCACCGCCGTTCCGGTCGGACGCTGCGTGGCGCAACTGGTAACCGTATTGCCCCCCGCCGCCAGGCAAGCCATCGCCACGCCGATTCCGCCAGTTGGCGGAGCGCCGCAACTGACTCCATTGCTTGCGACCTTCCCCATATATCCTGTAGCGACAGGCGCAGAGGTCGGAGGGGTCGAGTACGGCGCCGCGCTGCTGCCGCTGATGAGAGTTGCAACGTCGCTGCACTGTGGGCTGTTGACCGCGTTGCCATTGTTGTCTTTGAGGCTGTTGTTCCCGGGATTGGTAGCCCAGCGCGCGACCTGGTAACTCAACTCTCCCAATGCCATGTACTCGCGTCCAAGGGCGGCCATCTGTATCGCGACGAACAGGACAATAAGGGCGACGAAGCCCGCCAACAAAAATTCTGTCATCGCCTGCCCTTTGGCCATGCTGCGCATGGATTGAGACGTGCGATTGATGGTGGCCGTTTTCACTCAGTATTTCCGTGACTACTAAGCGCGCGGAATTAGTTGACCAGGAGAGGTGGCGATAACGAACCCAGATTCGGCGCGGCAGGGCTGCCTACGGTAGTGCAATTGTTATTCGTAACAATGCACGCGTCGATCCCGGAGGTACTGCTGTCTTGTTCCATATACATCTGCGCAAATCCATATACTGTCATATTATTGCAGCTGGCGCCTTTGCATAACGAATAGTCGACGGCAGGTACGGTAATCAGGCAGGGATCTTTGCAGCTGAGGGTGCTTGGGACGGTGCCTCCATTTGCACATGGGTCAGCAATACCCGTGGCGCAGGCACTCAGCCTGGCATCAAGGCCGTCTTGTGCTGGCTTTCCGTTACCTTTACTGACGCCGGGGGAAGTACTGATGGTCTGGCCCACGGAAATGCTCTCTGGGGCACCGTTCTTTAGTACGGTGCCAAGCCCGCTTGCACCTTGTCCCTGGCCAACATCGAGCCAGCCAAAGTTTCCTGGAGAAGCCTGATTCCATAGGTCACTGACTATAAATTTCGAACCGAGCGTAATTGTGCCCGTACCGTTGGAATTGCTAAGGCTGCTGAGAGTGCTAAGTAGGCTTTTCAGATCAGAGCAGGGCTTGTTACAAGGTAGCCCGATGGGGAACATTCCGCTGGGAGCCGTTCCCGTAGCTTCGACCGCGGCGGTTGCCTTCGCGGCGACCGCAGCCTCATTGAGACCGATCATCTTCCCGAAGAAATAGGGCACGGAGCGCTTGATGCCCACCTGAACCGTTGTATCAGTGACGTTCGTGAACACGATCTGGTCCGCAAACCCTCCCGGATGGGAGGCCTCAGACCCGCAGAGGGTAGGATAGGTCTTATTAGGATCGCTGATGCCGTTCAGGCAGGCGTAGCCGTTCACATAATTCACTGCGGCAGGCGTCACGCTCGGGGCCGACCCCGGCACTCCCGTAAGTTGCGACGCACCCGCCAGAGCCGCGGCGTCAGCAGCCTTCTGCACCATGGCCCAGTTCAGGTAGATGATCGCGAAATCCGCGCCGAGGGCCATCCCCCCGAGCAGCACAGGCAGAATGATGGTGAAAAGCGCCAGTATCTGCCCATTAGAGAATCGAGAACGTGCTTTCATCGCGACCCCCGTAAAACGTCGACCGGACCAAGCCGTGAACCCGAGACGCCTCCCGGCCTGCTACAGGTTACCTATGATGTGCTTAAGCACTCTGTACTATTTAACTATGGGAAGCAAGCTCCATTTTGCATCGCTTTAGCTGTTTTGCGTCAAATCAAGCCTAATCGACTGATTTTCAAGCAAATTTGCTTAAAAGAACTAACTCTTCGCCGCGCTGTCATTTGTCGGCGAAGAATGTGAGGTGGGTTTTGCCGACCTAAATGGTCGCGGCGATCGCCTGCGAAAGTGTGAACCGTCCCTCGTAAAGGGCGCGACCCGTAATCACTCCGGCTATTCCGCGCTGGAACAGCCGGCTCAACGCGACCACATCGTCGATTCGCGCGACCCCGCCGGAAGCAATCACCGGCGTCTCCGAGGACTGCGCGATCGTCTCGTACAGTTCGACGTCGACACCATTCTCGGTACCATCGCGAGATATGTCAGTCAATATGACGGCAGCTATTCCGGCCCGCTCAAAGCGTTCCAAGGCATCAGCTACGACGAGCTGACTTGTCTCAAGCCAACCTTTGATGGCCAAACGGCCCTCACGCACATCAAGCGAACCAAACACGCGTCCGGGATGTTCCCGGCAGGCTTCCGCCAGCATCGCAGGGTCGAGCATCGCAGCCGATCCGATCGAGACGTAGTCCGCACCCGCCGCCAGTGCCTGGCGTACCGAATCGATGGTTCGCAGCCCTCCGCTTACGTCCAATGCGCAGCCGACCGCAGCGCGGATTGCCCGGATCGATTCCAGGTTGCGCGGCGCGCCGGCGATCGCACCGTCGAGGTCCACGACATGGATTATCCGCGCGCCCTCGTTCTCGAAGGCGCGGGCGGTCGCCGCCGGGTCTGTGGCCATAAACGGTCGCGCGGTCCATCTCGCCGCGCAACAGCCGCACGACCTCGCCGCCCTTCAGATCGATCGACGGAATAACGGTGAACTGGTCGAACAAGCCCGTGGTTACGAAAGCGTGCCCTTGGTCGAAAGCACGCCGCCGCCCGCGCGCGGCTCGCGCGCCGTCGCCTGATCCATCGCCCGCGCGAGCGCTTTGAAAGCTGCCTCGATGACGTGATGCGGGTTGCGGCCGCCGACCAGGTTGAGATGCAGGTTCATCCCGACCTCGTCGCTCAGCGCTTTCATGAAGTCGTGCACCAGCTCGGTCTGGAAAGTTCCCACTCGCTCCTGCGCGATGGGCACGTTGTACGCGAGATAGCTCCGGCCGCTGATGTCGACCACGGCCGAGCACAGCGCCTCGTCCAGCGGAACCATCGCCTCGCCGAAGCGCCTGATACCCGAGCGATCGCCGAGCGCCTGTTTGAACGCGCGCCCGAGCACGATTCCGACGTCCTCGACCGTGTGATGCTCGTCGATATGCAGATCGCCGCTCGCCTGGACCACGAGGTCGAAGAAGCCGTGGCGCGCGAAGCTCTCGAGCATGTGATCGAGGAACGGAACGCCGGTCTCGACCACGCCGCGTCCGCCACCGTCGAGATTGAGCGCGACCTTGACCTCGGTCTCGCGGGTTTTGCGCTCGACCGCGGCCGAGCGGGCAGGAAGCGCCGCATCGTGGGCGCTCGCGCGAGCCCGCGACTTGTCGGAAGGCGCGACTTTCAGGCGCGTAGTCTTGGAGTTCAGGTTCTTCATCTCTTTATGCATTTGAAGGACGGGCGTGGGCCGCGTCCCGCGTCGGCGCGCATAGCATCATACTGTTATTTTGCATCATACTGTCATCCTGCCTGCGAGGCGACTTTCGCATAACTCACGCATCAGGAGTTTTCAGTTTTTTCGGTTTCTTCGCTTCTGAATTGGCGCCCAGCCGCAGTTCTACCGCTCGCGCATGGCCCTCGAAACCCTCCATGCGAGCGAGTCGCGCGACGGCCGGCCCCAGCTTTTCGATCGCGCGGGCAGACGCTTCGATCACGCTGGTGCGCGCGACAAAGTCATACGCGCCGAGCGGAGAAGCGAAGCGCGCCGCTCCGCCGGTGGGCAGCACGTGATTGGGTCCGGCAAGATAGTCGCCGAGCGGCGCGGGGCTAAGCTCGCCCACAAACACCGCGCCGGCCGCGCTGCACCTGCCCGAGCCATCGCGGTGCATCTTTGAGGTCGAGTTCGAGATGCTCGGGCGCGATGCGGTTGGCGAGCGCAAACGCCTCCTCCAGGTTATCGACCACGACCAGCGCTCCGCGCCGTTCGAATACGCGCCAGACCGCGGCCGCCCGCGGGAGATCGGCGAGCGCATCGTCAATCGCGGCGGCGACGCGTTCGGCTGCGGCGCGCGAGGGCGTCAGCAGCACGGCAGCCTCGTCACCCGATCCATGTTCGGCCTGTGCGATAAGGTCGGCGGCGATCCATGAGGCGCGCGCGCCAGCGTCGGCGATTACCAGCACCTCGCTCGGACCGGCCATCTTATCGATATCGACCGCACCATAGACCATCCGCTTTGCGGTTTGCACCCAGGCATTGCCGGGTCCGACGATCTTATCGACCGCCGCGATGGTCCGTGTGCCGTACGCGAGCGCGGCGACCGCCTGTGCGCCGCCGACGCGATAGAACTCATCGACGCCAGCAATTGCGGCGGCCGCCAGCACCGCACGCCGAGTCGCCCGCGGGCGACGGCGGCGACACCATCACGATCTCAGGGACGCCCGCGACCCGCGCCGGGATGGCGTTCATCAGCACGGTGGAAGGATAAGCGCCCTGCCCTCCCGGAACGTAGATTCCGACCCGTTCCAGCGGCCGCACCTTCTGGCCCAGGCGCATCCCCAAGCTGTCGCGATAAGTGAAAGAGCGGCTTAGCGTGCGGCGATGGAACTCGCGAATCCGCCGCGCGGCGAGTTCCAGCGCGCGGCGCTCGGCGGCGGGCAGCGCGCGCCGCGCCGCCTCCATCTCCGCGGGCTTCACACGCAGACGGGCGGGCGTCAGCTTCACGCGATCGAAGCGAGCGCCGAATTCGACCAGCGCGCGGTCGCCGCGCCGGCGCACGGCGGCGATTATCCTGGCCACCGCCGCGTCGAGCGCGGCGCCGTCGCCACCGCGCCGCTTGAGCATCGCGTCGAGAAACCGGCGAAACGCGGCGCTATGCGAGTTCAGAGATTACGCAGCTTCATCGTCATCTCATCTCGCGCGGCCTCTTCATCGGACAGCCGCTCGACCGACGCGCCGAGCGCGCGCAGCTTCGCGTCGAGCGCCTCGTACCCGCGGTCGAGATGATAGACGCGGCTTAGCTCGGTGCTGTTCTCGGCGGCGAGGCCGGCGAGGATTAGTCCCATACTGGCGCGCAGATCGGTAGCCATCACCGGCGCTCCGCATCAGCGCCGTCGGACCGCGCACCACCGCGGTAGCGCCCTTTCATCACGAGATCGGCACCCATCCGCATCAACTCGAGCGCGTGCATGAAGCGGTTCTCGAAGATGGTCTCGGTGATGACCGAGGTTCCGGCGGCCTGCGTCAGCAGAGCCATCATCTGCGCCTGCAAATCGGTGGGAAATCCGGGGTACGGGAGCGTGCGCAACTCGACCGGGCGAAGCGCCGCTCCGCGCGCAACCCGCAATCCGTCCGCCACCGGCTCGACTGTGGCGCCGACCTCCCTGAGTTTGGCGATGACGGCTTCGAGATGCTCGAGCGGCGCGCCGCGCACCACCAGTCGCCGCCGGTGATCGCCGCCGCGATCATCAGGGAGCCGGCCTCGATACGGTCGGGAATAACGGTATGATCGACGCCGCCGAGACGCTCGACGCCTTCGATTTCGATCACGTGGGTGCCAGCGCCGGAGATTCGAGCGCCCATCGCGGTCAGCATCCGCGCAAGGTCCTGCACCTCGGGCTCGCGCGCCGCATTCTCGATCGAAGTGCGTCCCCGCGCGCGCACCGCGGCCATCATGATGTTCTCGGTGGCGCCAACCGAGGGCGAGTCGAGCCAAACTCGCGCGCCGTGGAGATTGGCGGCATGGGCCTCGACATAGCCATGGCGCATCTGAATGCGCGCGCCGAACATCCGCATTCCCGCGATATGCAGATTCACCGGCCGTGCGCCGATCGCGCATCCGCCCGGCGTCGAAACCCGCGCTCGTCCGGCTCGCGCGAGCAGCGGTCCCAGCACCAGGAACGACGCACGCATCGTCTTGACGAGATCGTAGGGCGCTTCGTGCGAGGTTATGGTGCGGGCGTGCAGCTCGACGTCGTGATCGCCGGTCCAGTGCGATGCCACACCCAAGCGCCCGAGCAGGTCGATCGAAGTCCGCACATCGCGCAGACGCGGAACGTTATGGATGAGCACCGGTTCGTCGGTCAATAGCACGGCCATCAGGCAGGGCAACGCGGCGTTCTTACTGCCAGATAGCTCGACCGTTCCGCGCAGCGGCGCGCCGCCGCGGATGATCATCTTGTCCATTTGAAGATGTAGAGTTCCCCCCGCGCCCGAGCCGCCAGATGCACGGCTCCTGCATCACGGCTTGTACTTTAAAGCGTCAGTATAAGCTCCGCGACGGGGATGCGCGATGAAAAACGCGTGTTCCGAGCCGTTGGAAAGAACCGAACTATGTTTGCCTTCCGCCACCATGAATGAAGCGCCTCGCCGTCTTCAGTCGCAGACTCGCTTCGCTCAGGATGATGGAAAGATAGAGGACACTATGGCGCCCGCCGGCATCGCACCACGCGCTCGACGCCTGCCAGATCGCGCATCCGCACACCCGCGGCGCATCCCGCCGCGCGCATCATCGATTCGACCGCGTCCGCCTGCCCCTCACCAACCTCAAGTATCACTTCACCATAGTGCGTCAGCCATCGTGAAATGCCGCGGCGATCCTGCGATAAAACTCCATCCCATCGCGGCCACCCTCGAGCGCAACGCGCGGCTCGAAGTCGCGCACCTCAGGCGCCAGCGCGGCAAGCTCGTCCTCAGGGATGTAGGGCGGATTTGACACGATAAGATCGAACGGATCGAAGCGCAGCTGACTTCCGTCCAGCGCGCTGAAGCAGTCGCTCTGCACAAAAGCTATTCTGTCGGCGCATCGATGGCGCCGCGCGTTCTCGGCAGCTATCTCAAGTGATACTTTAGATATGTCCAGCGCGACAATTTGTGCGACCGGCGCGTTGTTGGCGATCGCGACTGCGATAGCGCCCGATCCCGTTCCGATGTCGAGGACCTTTGCGGACGGGCTTGTGCGCATAAACTCCAGCGCGGCCTCGACCACGGTTTCAGTCTCGGGACGCGGGATAAGCACGCCAGGACTAACCGCGAACTCGAGCGAAAAGAATTCCCGTTGCCCGACGATATAGGCGAGCGGCTCGCGAGCCTCGCGCCGTGCGACCATCCACTCGAAACGTCGCTAGAACGGCTGCGTCGATGTCTGCGGCGCCGCCAATAACTGCCGCGCGCGAAATGCCCGCCGCCATCGCCATCAACAATTCCGCGTCGAGCCGCGCACTCGCGACGCCGGCTCTCTCGAGACGCGCACCCGCGGCGGCAATCGCCGCCGCCACCTGGCGCCGGCCCGCATGCGGCTCCGCGATTGTTTGCGAATTCATCGGCAGTTAAGTGCTCAGCGCCTCGGCCTGCTCGCGCGTGGCGAGCGCGTCGATCAGCGGATCGATCGCACCGTCGAGCACCTGGTCGAGTTGATGCAGCGTCAGGTTGACGCGATGGTCGGTCACGCGCGATTGCGGAAAATTATAGGTGCGTATGCGCTCGGAGCGGTCGCCAGTTCCGACCATCGAGCGGCGCGTAGCGGCCATTTTGGCGTCCTGCTCGGCCTGCGCCATTTCGAGCAGGCGCGCGCGCAGAATCTTGAGCGCCCTCGCCTTGTTCTTGTGCTGGGATTTTTCGTCGCGGCAGACGATCACCATCCCGGTCGGGATATGCGTGATGCGCACGGCTGAGTCGGTGGTGTTGACGCTTTGGCCGCCCGGCCCCGAAGCGCGCATCACGTCGATCCGCAGGTCCTTCTCCTCGTTGATATTGACTTCGACGTCATCGGCTTCGGGCATCACCGCGACCGTGACCGCCGAGGTGTGAATCCGGCCCTGGGCTTCGGTCGCGGGCACGCGCTGCACGCGATGCACGCCGCCCTCGAACTTGAGCCGGCTGTAGGCGCCGCGGCCGGCGATGAGCGCGATGACTTCCTTGATTCCGCCAAGGCCGGTGGTGCTGAGACTCAGCGATTCGACTTTCCATCGATGGCGCTCGGCGTAGCGGGTGTACATGCGGAAAAGTTCGTTGGCGAAGAGCGAGGCTTCCTCGCCGCCGGTGCCGGCGCGAATTTCCAGCAGCACATTGCTGTCGTCGTTGGGATCGCGCGGGGTGATCAGCGTCTTGATGCGCTCTTCCAGCTCGGCCTGTCGCTTCTGCAGCGTCGGCAACTCGTCCTTGGCGAGCTCGCGCAGATCCACGTCGTCGCCCTCGAGCAACGCGCGATGCTCGGAGATGTCGTCGAGCGTGTGGCGATACTCGCGGATGGCGCCGATCACTTCCTGGAGCGACGAACGTTCGCGGGCGAGCTGCGCATATTCGCGATTGTTGGCGATTACCGCCGGATCGCTGATACGGCGCTCCAGTTCGCTGAAGCGATCCTCGATTCCCTTGAGCTTGTCGAGCATCGGCACCTAAACCGCAACGGCGCGCGTGAGCTCAACGCCGCTCGGGGCAAAAATTTAGCGCGGCTACCAAGGTGAGGCCAGCCGCGCTATCAAGACCGATCCCCCGCCCACCCGGACGCATCGCAAAGCGCCGCGGGCAGCGGAGGTTGCTATGCTACTTTACGACCGTACTTGCGATTGAAACGCTCGATACGGCCGGCGGTGTCGACCAGCCGCTGCGTGCCCGTGTAGAACGGATGGCAATTCGAGCAGACCTCGACATGCAGCTCGCCCACCGTTGCGCGAGTCTCGAACGTGTTGCCACATGCGCAGGTTACTACGCAGCGATGGTATTCAGGATGGATTCCGCGTTTCATTTGATTCCTTCCGTTCGGAGCATTCTATCATCGGACGGCGGCGCAACTCAATTCGCCCTTTTAAGGCAACCACCGCCACCGATTTTGACCTGGAGCTAAGATAACCACGAACTGACGATTTGTCAGGCACCGGGTGCGCCGCTATCTCTCTAAGCGCCGCACGGTTTGCTCGCTTTGATTGTCCGCTTCGAGGCGTCGCGACTAAAATCGGGCGCTCTCGGCGCGCGCACGAGGGCCGCGCACGAGTGCGCGACCTTTTTCCGACAGGGTGGCAATGCGATACGGTTTGATCTTTCGGCTCCGTCCGACCTATTGGGTGCATCCAATGTTTGGGGTCCGACTTCCGGCTCGTATGCGGCTCGTGGCGAGACCGCGCGTGTCCACCATTTTCTTGCGGCCTGGCGCGGTGGCTGCGATCGGAGCGGCGATGCTCATGATGGGACTGGCCATCGGATGCTCCTGGCAGACTCCGATCACCACTGCCCCGCCCTCGCCGCCCGCGGCTCCCGATGCGCCGCACGTCATCACGGATCTGTCGCAGCTTTCCGCCCGCGACACCGACACCACCGGGCTCAATAACGCCGCGAAGGTCCTGAAATCCGACCCATCACGGGACGAGCAGCTTGCGGCGCTCGCCCACGACGCAAACCAAGACCGTCCCTCCACCCTGCGCCGGCTTTTTTTGGACGACCCCGGGTCGCCGCGCTACGCCGAGACCCAGATTCCGCACGCCCAGGAGCGGCTGCTCAACGCCAAGGCGGCTGAGTATCCGGGCTTCGCGAGCTTGATGCTCGCACAACTGCTCAGCGAGATGGCCAAGCAGGAGAAGATGGAGCCAATCGTGAAGCTCGAGCTGTCCGAAGAGATCCGTCCCGTGATCGTGACCGCGATCCTCGACCACTATGGACAGCTAAAGGAACTGATTTACCAGCAGCATTCCGGACTGGCGGCAATTGATAACTTTGTGATCGCCTCGTGCAAGGCCTCGCTATGGGCCAACAACATGCCAAAGGGTGCGCTGTCCGCCGACAACACCTACCGTTTGCGTATCGAAGCCCAGCTTAGCAAGTATAGTGCTGACCGGCAGGGGAATCAGACGTTCGTCACGCGGGTGGGCTTGGGGATTCTGTGATCCCGGGCCTGCCGGATTTTTCTGGAAGGGGAATCGCAGAGTGGTTTTTTTCGATCGCGAGGTGCAATGACAGCTACCACAAAACTCAGACTGGTCGAACGACGGCGGACCGCCCGGCGTATGGGCACCCGCGAAGCCAAACGCTACGTGCCCAACGCGGGGCTTTCTGTGCCGGTCGTCACTATCCTCGACCGTACGGGCGAGGTGCTCGAAGACGAGCAGCGCGCGGTCGTGCGCTGGGCGGTTCAGGACGGTCACGGCGGCAATATCATCTTCGCTGCCGGCACCACCGGCGAGTGGGACAAGCTCGACAATCCGCGCCGCCAGCAGATCGCGCGTGTGGTGGTTGACGAATGCCGCCGTATCAATGCCGCCGGAGTCGCGGTCGAGGCCTGGGTCGGAATCACCGGTCATACGCGCGCCGAGACGCTCGAGAACCTCGAGTACGCGCTCGACCTCAATGCTGAAGCGGTGGTGGTCGCCCCGCTTTCGATTCGCGACTCGGACGATCCGGTCGGCTTCGTCAATCGCGAGATCAACGCGCTGTTCGAGCGCGCCAAGCGCAGAGTCCCGGTGTTTCTCTACGACAATGCGGAAATAGCCGCGCGGGGGCATGCCCCACACCTGCATACGCGCGACGTCAAACAGATGAGCCGTATGGCTTATGTGCGCGGAGTCAAGGTCACTGCCGGCAAGGCGGTGCTCGGCAACTACACACGCGCGGCGTCCCACTTCAACCGCGGCGGCGATTTCGCAATCTACGCCGGCGACCCGTATCTCATCTTCGACCTGTTCGCGCCGCCCCAAGGCGCGGGCGGATGGACCCGGCACTATTGGAACCGCTACTGGACGCGCGATTCGCTGCCCTACGGAATCGTGGCCGGGCATGGCAACGCGATGCCGCGGGAATGGCAGCGGGCGTTCCGCGTCTGCCGCAATGGCGATTCCGCGCTGATGCATCGCTACGCCCAGGCGCTCGAGGAGTTCCGCGCCGCGTGCGAGTTCAACCGCGGCGGCCGCAGCTTTCGCCCGTCGCTCGCCTGCCTCAAGGCGGCGCTGGTCGAGATGGGCGTATGCCGCAGCGAAGCGCTCGCGCCGGGAACGCCCGCGTTCAGCGGCGGCGAGCGGCGGGAGTTCGCGCGCCGCTTCAAGGAACTGCGCCGCCGCGCGGCCGCCACGCTCGAACCCGGATGGCTCAGCGAGATCGAGGCCGAGCGCCCGCAGGCGCGGCGCAATACCTAAGGATGGCTGAGGCAAAGCTCGACGTCGCGGGCTGCGGCAGCATGGTGGTGGACTTGTTCTACCGCACGCCCAAGTTCGTCCACGCCGAACAAAAAATCGCTCTCGACGCCCATCACGACGACGGGCGGATGGAACGTGCGGCGGTCGGCGGCCTGGTCCTCAATCATCTCGGATGGGCGCGCGTGCTGGGACTCGAAGTCGGCGTGTTCGGCAAGATCGGCGCCGACCGCCACGGCGAATTCCTGCGCCGCGGCATTGAACAACTCGGCATCCGGCATCATCTTACTACCGACGGCTCCGCCAGCTCGTTCGCTAAAGTCTTCGTCGACGCCCGCGGCGGCCGCGCCATCTACATGGCGCGAGGCGCCACCGCCGAGCTTGCTCCCGAGGAGATTCGCCGCCGCCACGCTGGTTTCATTCGGCACGCCCGGATGATTTCCACCGAAATTTCGCAGCTTCCGCTGCGCACCGTCATCGCACTGCTGCTGTTCGCGCAGGCCAATTCCATCGCGACTGTGCTCGATGTGGACCTGTCGCCCGACGAAGCTTGCCCCACGCTTGGCACTCGCGCCGAACTGGAGCGCGCGCTTCGCCTGGCGACGATTCTTAAGCCAACTCGTCTCGCGGCGCGCGCGCTCGTCGGCACGGGCGCGGGGCGCGATCCGCTGAAGCTCGCGCAGGCGATGCGCGCGCGTTACCAGAGTCAGGCCGTGGTCGTCACCAACGGCGAGCGCGGATGCGCGGTCGCCGCGGCGGGAACCGCGCTCCGGCTGCCCGCCTTTGCGGTCAAGGTGGTAGACACGACCGGTGCCGGCGACGCATTCATGGGCGCGATGCTCGCGGGGCTTAGATGGGGCTTGCCGTGGCGCGCGATCGGGACCCTCGCCAACGCGGCCGGTGCAGTGTGCGTGGGACGGCTGGGCGCGTTCCCCGCAGGCTTCGAGGTGCGCGACGAGGTGCTCGCACTCTTTCGCGAGGCGATGCCCGAGGAGGCGTTGCCGGAGATTCAAACGCCTGCGCATGCCAACGGCCCGCTCGATCCTTCGGTCGAGGTCAGCCGTTTCATGGAATTGTGCCTGAGCGAGCTCGGGACATTACGGCGCGAGATCGACCTCAACCAGATTCGCGGCGCGGTCGATATGATCCGCACTGCGGAAGCGCGCGGCGGCCGGGTCCATCTGACCGGCGTCGGCAAGCCCGAGCACGTCGCGCGCTACGCGGCGAGTCTCTTGTGCTCCGTGGGAACGCAAGCGACTTTCTTGCACGCGACCGAGACCCTGCACGGCAGCCTCGGCCAGGTCGATCCCAAGGACATCGTGATCGCGATTTCCAATAGCGGCAACACGCGCGAATTGTGCGAGGCCATCGTCGCGATCAAGGAGCACGGCGCGCAGTTGATCGCAGTGACCGGTAATACCGCTTCCGAACTCTCGCACCTCGCGGACCTGGTGATTAACGCCCCGGTCGAGCAGGAGGGCGGCGTGCTCGGCCTCGCGCCGCGCATCAGCGTGCTCGCCGAAGTGTGCGTGCTCGCCGCGCTATCGGTCGCACTGGAAGCGGCGCGCGGCCTGACGCTGGAACAGTACGGCCGATGGCATCGAGCGGGTACGCTCGGCGCAGCGGCGCGCCGCCTGGTCTCCGGGCGCCCCGGCCGGCGCAAACTCAAAGCCGTCAAATAGCAAACCTGTCAACGCCAACGCTGCAGAGCGCGCGGGCGTCGAAGACGGAGGGTCTAACGCGATGAAGTATGGAATCGCGATCCGCAACATGGGACCGCAGTCGACTCGGGAGACGATAGTTGCGTGCGCCCGCGCCGCCGAGCAACTCGGTTTCGACGCGCTCTTCGTGTCCGACCATCTGGCGCTCCCGCCCGATGACGTCGAGGGCTCGGGCGGGCGCTACCTTGACGTGCTGGCGACTCTCGCGTTCCTCGCTGGTGCGACCGAGCGAATCCGCCTCGGAGTCTCAGTGCTGGTGCTGCCGTACCGTCCGGCCGTGCTCACCGCGAAGCAGGTCGCGACGATCCAGGAATTGTCGGGCGGCCGCATGATCCTTGCTGTAGGCGTCGGATGGATGCGCCGCGAGTTTGAGGCGCTGGGCGTCGATCCGCGCCAGCGCGGCGCGTTGACGACAGAAACACTCCGCGTGTTGCATGGATTGTTCTCAAGCGACATCGCGTCCTACGACGGCGAGCTCGTGCACTTCCCGCCGATCGTGTTTCTGCCGCGTCCGCCGCGCCCGCCGATTTGGATCGGCGGCAACGGCGACAACGCGCTCGCGCGCGTGCTGGAGTTCGGCGACGGATGGCATCCGATGCTGCCGGCGGAGAAACTCGGCCCGGCCGCGGCCGCGCTGCGCGAGCAGGCTCGCGCGCGCGGCCGCGCCGAACCGGAAATAGTGGTGCGCCGCGGACTCAAGCTCGACGATGTCGCCGCTGCGCACGCCCGGCTGGAAGCCGAGCGCGCCGCCGGCGCGACGTACTTCATTCTGGACCTCGGTCGCTACGCGGACGAACGTGAGTTCGTCCGCGGCGCCGAGGCTTTCATGACGCGAGTCGCGCGCTAGAGCGCGCGACCCGCGTCATGTTCTCTGCGCGCGCATGTTGGCACAGGCGGGGGCGGGCGCGACCGTAGGCCGCGCCCACCCCCGCGTGTGCCCGCTCGCAGCAACGCGCCCACCGCACTTAGATCAGCTTGTCGCGCTTGAGCTCTTCTATCTCCCCGGGCTTGAGCCCCAGCAAGCCGCCATATACTCGCTCGTTGTCGTGACCCACTCCGACCGCGCCGCGGAAAATCTTGCCCGGCGTGGCCGAGAACTTCGGCACGATCCCGACGCCTTTGACCTTACCGGCCTGCTCGTCGGTCCATTCGACGTGCATGTCGCGCGCCTGGTACTGCTCGTTCTCCGCCATGTCCTTGCTCGACATGATCCGGTTGCAGGCGACGTTATGCTGGTTCATGTGGCGGACGACTTCGAGCGCGGTCCGCTCGTTGATCCATCCGCGCAGGAGCGCGTCGAACTCGATTCCTTCCATCGATTCGATTTCCAGCCGCGCCTTTTGCCACTTCGGGTCGTCCGGGTCCAGGCCGATCGCGCGCACTACTCGATCGTAAACGTCGCCTATCGCGCCCAGCACCACCCATCCATCGCTGGCTTCGAAGCTGTCGAGCGGCTGGAAGCCCTGCGCCCTATTACCCGAGCGCTCGCGCACCAATCCCTGCTGAAAGTACTCGACCATCGTGCCGCCGAGCGTGCGATGGATCGCTTCGTACTGCGCGAGGTCGATTGCCTGACCCTTGCCGAAGCTGCGCGCGTAAGTCAGCCCCGCCAGCGAGGACCATAGCGTGAACAGCGCCGTCAAGTAGTCGCCCGTCCACGGTGCGGCACGCGAGGGCGGCGTTTCGGGAAAGCCGGTCTGATACATGATGCCGCCGAAGGCCTGGCCAACGATGTCGTACGAAGTCCGCCCGACGTAATCGGGATGGCCATACTGGCCGTAAGAGCTGACGTGAGTGATGACCAGCTTCGGATTGACCTTCCAAACCGCGGCGTCGTCGAGGCCCCATTTCGCATAGGTCCCGGCCTTCGAACTTTCCATCCATATGTCGGCGCGCTCGAGCAGGCGCAGCAACAGCTCGCGCCCGCGCGGACGAGTAAGGTCGAGCGAGATGCAGAAGACGTTGCGCCGCTCCTGCACCCAGTTAGTGGCGGTCTCGCCCTTCCCGTCGCGGGTCTTGAGCCGAATACCGACCGTGCGCCATCCCATGTCGCCCACTCCGGGCCGCTCGACCTGGATGACCTCGGCACCCATATCAGCAGCAAGCGCGGCACCGAAAGGCTGCGCAATCAGGGTTCCGGTGGAAACGATTTTCACCCCCTGGAGCGGTCCAAATGCCTCAGGTACCAGCGTCTTCTCCGCCATCGTGACCTCCTAGCTGAAATCGCCGCGAGTCTTCGAACCGAATCATGCATCGTTTGCGCCGAAGCTGGCAACCCGACTACCTCCTATCGGCTATTGGAGTTCGCCGGACGTTTGCCGCATCGGCGAGGCGGGTTATGATAGTTTGAATGAGCGACGCCATCGACCAGCGCGAGCTTACCTATTTGGCCTTAGCCGGTCTCGCGGGCGGCGCGCTCGGATGGATTCCGGTCGAGCTGGTCAGCCATGGACATACTATCACGCAGGTCGAGAACACCTGGACCCAAATCGCGGGGGTGGTCTCGATGGCGCTGTTCTGGGGATTGGTCGGCGGACTAATCGTCGCTGCGCAGGGCAAAAGCCTGCAGGTGACACCGGCGGTTACCCGGCGATTTCTCACCGGACTGGTGGTTTGCTTTTTGATCGGATTGCCTGCGGTTTATTATTCCAACGTCGTGTTCACGATGATCCTCTCCGCCGGCGGATGGGGCGCCAACCAGGCCGGCTCGGAGTTCTACCTGCGCGCCGCGCGGGTAATCGGATGGGTCCTGATGGGCTTGATATGCGGCGCCGGCGTTGGCCTCGCGAGCGGCTCGTTGCGCGACCCGATGGGGTCGCTGCGCAACGTCATAAAAGGCGCGGTCGGCGGATGGGTGGGCGGCTTCGTCGGCGGCGTTGCCTTCGACATCATCGGAGCCAACGCGAGCGGGCTCTACGCGCGGTTGTTCGGACTTTGCGCGCTCGGATTGGCCGTCGGATTGATGATCGGGCTGGTGCAGGAGCTGACCAAGAGCGCGTGGCTCAACGTCGAGGCCGGGCGGCTGCGGGGGCGGAGCTTCAATATCGATCGCGCGGTGGCGACGCTCGGACGCGCCGAGGAAAACGTGGTCGGACTATTCGGCGATCCCGGCGTGCAGGCACGCCATGCGGTGATCGAGCGCAACGGCAACAGCTACCAGTTGAAGAATCTCGCGGTGCAGCAGGGCGTGTTCGTTAACGGCACGCGAATCGAAACCGCCGTGCTCAACGAGGGCGACCGGATTAGAATCTCCGATTACGAATTGAGCTTCCATCTAAAGCGCGCCGGCGCCGGGCCGCAGTCCGCAGTGATGCGTCAAGTGGTAGGTCAGGAGGGCGCGTCCATTGCTTGGTCCGCGGCGCCGGCGGTACCGCCGCACGTCGGGCGGATGGCGACGCCGTGCCTCGTCGACGTCAACGGACGCCGCTACGAGTTACGCCCTGGAGCGCCGACCACGCTGGGCCGCGCGATCGATAACGACATCGTGATTGCCGACGCTTCGGTCTCGCGCCGTCACGCGAGTATCGTGCCGCAGAACGGCGGTTTCGAGGTCCGAGACCTGGCGAGCCAGAACGGTACCTTCGTGCGTGGCCAGCGAATCGACGGCTCCTGTCAACTCGTTAGCGGTGACGACGTGCGGCTGGGCGACGCGCCCTTTGTGTTCCATGGCTGAGACGACAACCGCACGGGCGCGCTTCTGCTCGCAATGCGGCCAGCCGGTGACGGTCGCCGAAGCGGTGTACTGCAAACAGTGCGGCGCAAGGCTGGCGGCCCAACGATGGCTCGGCGATTTGGGTTCGCCTGCAGTGGTTGCCTGTGTGCTAAGCCTGGTGCCAGGGCTAGGTCATTTCTATGCCGGACGAACCGGACGTGCGATCGGATGGTTCTTCGCGACGCTGTTCGCCTACGGAACTTCGTCGTCGCTGGGCGTGCTGATTCACCTGGTATGCGCAGTGTCGGCGGCGCGGGCCGCTTCACTGGATGCCGAGCGCCGTGGAATTCGCGCTTCGCGAACGTTGACGGCAGGACCGCGGACGCAGTAATTAGCGCGACCCTCCGCGATGATTGCGCCAAACACAATAGTCGGCGGCCGCTACCGGGTCGTAAAACCGCTCGGCGGCGGCGGGATGAAGCTGGTCTACTTGGCTGAGGACCTGCGCCTGGCGGCGCGCCGATGCGCGCTCGCCGAAGTCGTGGACAATTTCACCAACCCCGACGCGCAGCGCCAGGCAGTCGACGCGTTTCAGCGCGAGGCCGACATGCTGGCGCGCCTGAATAACGAGCACATTCCCCGCGTCTTCGATCGCTTCAGCGAACAGAACCATCACTATCTGGTGATGGAATATATCGACGGCGCGACGCTCGAGGAGGAGATGAAGCAAGCGGGCGGGCGGTTGGCCGAGCCGCGAGTCATCGACATCGCGCTACAGATTCTCGCTACGCTCGAGTATTTGCACGGGCTCGAGCCACCGGTAATCTACCGCGACCTCAAACCGTCCAACGTAATGTTGATGGCCAACGGGCAGGCCAAGCTGATCGATTTCGGCATCGCCCGCCATTTCCAGCCGCTGCAGAACGCGACCATGATCGGAACCCAGGGCTACGCGCCGCCCGAGCAATATCGCGGCAAAGTCGAGCAGCGCTCGGACCTCTATGCGCTGGGCGCCACGATGCATCATGCGCTGAGCGGCCGCGATCCTGCCAACGAGGCACCGTTCAGCTTTCCGCCGCTCGCCACGCTATGTCCCGGCGTCACACCCGCACTGGCGGCGCTGGTCGACGACGCGCTCACCTACGACGTTGAGCGCAGAGTGCCGAGCGCGGCGGAATTCAAGCGCCGGCTGGAAGAGATCCGCGATGGCGTCGCTCCGGCGAATGCCGCGGCTACGACTACTTCGGCCAACCACGCCGACGGCGAAGCGGCGTCGGCAGCCTCGCAATCGACCACGCGAACCGGCGCAGCTTCCGGTCCCGTGCGCTCGCAGCTTCGCCTGCCGCTCGGGGGCGCCGAATCCGCCGCGGCCGGTATCGCCGTCCGCGCCGACCTTGTTGCGTACGGAGTCCGAGATCGATTGCGCTAAATGTCGTCGGCCAATCCCTTCTGACTCGCACTTCTGTTCTTTTTGCGGCGCTTCGGTGAGAATCGCGCCGGCCCATGCTGACGTCGCGGCCGAGCACGAGGCTCAGACCGTGCTGCTCTCGGTGCCGCCGCCGTTAGAGGAACGGCCGCGTGCGCCATTCCAAGGCGCGCCCGTGCACCATCGAGCGCGCAGTGTGCGCCGACCGATCCTGATGCTGGTAGTGATTTTCGTGAGCGCTTTCACGGCAGTGAAGGTGGTTTCGTGCCTGAGCGTTGCAGGTGACAATTCGGGCGGCACCTCGCCCGATGCGACGCGCGCCGCAGTGCGCGCCCCGGACGTGCCCGCACCCGATGACTCGGCTCCCGACGAGTCGTCGCCCGACGCAGGTGGCGAGGCGCCGGCGCCCGACACTCCGCCGGCGACTTCTGAATTTCGCTCTGCGCGGCTGGAAGCTTTTCGGGCGGCGCTCGACGCCAGCGGCTACAGTGGCGTGCACTTCCGGATGACGGGGGACACGCTGGAGCTGACCGGGACGGTACCCACCGCGACCGACGAAGCGATGGTGCAGATGCTGGCATTGAACGTCGCGGGCGTGGCTTCGTTAAAGGACCATATTCGCGTGCGCAACAACTTCGCCGGTCCGTAGAGCTTCCGAATTGGCGCTACGCCCCGGGCGCTCCCGGATGGCGCGGCGGCTTTTCCAGGCCGGCCGGCAAAGTGAGAAACATTGGGTTATGCTCATCGACCTTCACGTCCACACCCTGCTTTCTTCGGATTCAAACGTCGCACCCGAGCTCTACGTCGAAGCCGCGGCGTGCGGTCCACGCCGCCTTGACGCTATCTGCTTCACCGAGCATCGCCTGTTCCCGGCCGATCCGGAGCTCGACCGGCGCTATGCCGAGCTGACCGAGCAGTTCGGGGTAAAGGTCTTCAAGGGTATCGAGGCCGATACCAACCTCGGCCATTTGCTGCTGTTCGGGGTGACGCGCGAGGTGTTGCGCCGCTTCGATCTGAGTTCGAGGATGCTCAAGAGCGAAGTGTTGATCGAAGTCCTACACGGCGAAGGCGGAATTGCGATCCCGGCGCATCCGTTTCGCGATTCGGGCTTCGGCCCGCAGCTCGACGATCTGCTGGCGCGCCATGGAGCGGCGCTCGGGGTGATCGAGACGCTCAACGGACAGAACTCGCCGCGCGAGAACGAAGCGGCGCAGATTGCAGCGGAGAAACTCGGGCTGGTCGGAGTCGGCGGCAGTGACGCGCACTTCGTTACCCCGAAATGGTTTCTGACCTGTGCGACGGAGCTCGAGCGCCAGATTGAGGACGTCGAAGGTCTATGCGCCGAACTGCGGGCCGGCCGCGCCCGCCCCTTCCGCTTCGACGACGCTCTAACAGGCTAGTAGTTTCGCGCAACGTTCGGGCGACCGCTCGCGACGCGGCTAGAGAGAAGCCGGTGTTACGGCCGGCTCTACGGAAGGTGAGTCCGGGGTGCCTCTTGGGTCTGAGCCGAATCGCCTCTTCGCTCAGGATGACCCAAGAGGCAGAGTTGCTGCGCTCAGGACCACCGAAAACGGAAGCCGAGCGCCCGCTCAGCTGCGCCATGGCTCGACCAGAATTTTCGCGTGCCGCTCGGGCGAGGCCAGGTCCTCGAAGGCCTGCGCGACGCCCTCGACCCCGACCTTGCCAGTCACCAATGGGTCGCCATTCACGGTGCCTTCGGCCAGGTTGCGCAGCGTGGTCGCGAACTCCTCGCCGGTGTAACCGAGCACGAATTGCAGGTTGAGTTCCTTGTTGATGCCGAACAGAGGCTCGATATGGTCGCGCTCCATGCACACGCCGACCACCACCATGCGCGCGTGGGCCGGTGCAGCAGTCATTATTGATTCGATCACGCCCGGCACTCCGACGCACTCGAAAATAACCGCCGGCCGGAGCACCGGCCCCGGCATCCAGGGTGGCAGCTGTGGCGCGCGGGAAGGATCGGCGTAGGCGGCAAGCTCGCGCCAGCTCTGGTAGGGCGACTTCTCCTTGGGATCGACCACGACGTCTGCGCCCATCTGTTGTGCGAGCTCGCGGCGGCGCGGCGAGAAATCCGCGGCGACGATCGGATTCACGCCCTTAAGCTTGAGCGCCGCGATGACCGCGAGGCCCACCGGGCCGCATCCGATGACCAACGGCGCGTCGTCTTTCTCCAGCCGCGCCTTGGCCACCGCGTGATAGCCGACCGCGAGTGGCTCAGTCAGCGCGGCCCGCTCGGTCGCAAGCCCGTTGGGCACCTCAAGCAGCAGCTTTTCCGTGAGCCGCATGTATTCGCCGTAGCCGCCGGGGTGGTCGTTGGAATAGCCGACCGTTTCGACTCCGCTCGCCCGAATCAGCACGGGCATCGCGCATACCCGGGCGCCGGCCTTGAAGCGGCGGCGAGTCTCGGGTCCGAAGTCGACGACCTCGGCACAGAACTCGTGGCCCATCACGATGTCGCGGTTGAGATCCATGATGAACGGGCCGCCCGAGCGCCGAGCTCCCTCGACCAGTTTCTCGGCGTGCTTGAGCGCATGGAGATCGGAGCCGCAGATTCCGCAGGCGAGCGTTTTGACCAGCGCCTCGCCGGCACCCGGCGTAGGCGTGGCGATATCATCGACCACGAGCTTTTTGTTACGCATCACGGCAGCACGCATGACCTTGTCCTCCGAGTGGTGACGGGCTTCTAGTGTCGTTCGACGATTTGTATCACCGCGACGTCAATCGTTACAGGAGTTCGCGCCTTACAGCAGTTCGAGTGCGCGCATGAAGCGGCGCAGATCGGACGGGCGGCCGGCGGCCATGATGGTGTCGCCGGGGCCTAGCTTACGATCGGGAGTTATCGGGATGAATCCGTCGTCGCTCTCGCCTGCCTTTTGTACCGCGAGCACGCTCACGCCGAAGCGCGAGCGGGGCGCAAGCTCGATCATCGTCTTGCCTTGCGCCGTCTCGGGCACGGTGATGCGCATCAATCGATAGCCGGTCGCCCAGAAGATGCTAGTGCCGGTACTGGCGAGCGTCGAGAGCGACACCGACATCCGGTTGAGCACCTGGGTGATCTCCTTGCGCGCTGCGATTCCGATGACGCGATTGCCGCCGCGGCCTGGAGTCCCTTCCACCACTGGCAACTCCTCGAGATCCTCGGACTCCATCAACTGCACGGCTTCGTCGAGGTTGGAGTCGCTCATCACCACCGGAGCGTTGCGCCGGCAGATGTCGTAAGCATTGACCAGGCCCTCTACATCGGCCTGGCTGCTCAGCATCGCGACCAGATCGCGCGTGACGATGAGGCCGACCAGGCCGCCAGCGTCGTCGACGACCGGCAAAATCGTCTGCGGCGTATTGCCCGCGGCCTGCAGAACATCGTCGAGCTTGTCGCTGGCGCGCACAACGGCCGGCTCGTGAGTCATAACGCTCTCGACTGGAATCTGCGTCAGCACCAGCCGTTGCTTGCCGATTTCCAGCGTCTTGCCCTCGCGCGCCAGGCGATAGGTGTCGATCGATTCGTGCTCGAGCGAGAGCGAGACGACCAGCGCGGTGACCACCGAGATCATCGCGGGCAACGCGATCTGGTAGTCCTGCGTCATGTCGAGCAGCAGAAAAATCGCGGTAAGCGGAGCATGAGTGACGCCGCACAGAAACGTGCCTAGCCCGACCAGCGCGTACGACCCGCGCGGCCCCGTCAGCTCCGGCAGCAACCAAGCCATCGTGCGCTGAAGCGTCGCTCCGGCCATCGTGCCAATGAAGAACGTCGGGCCGAACACACCGCCCGGCGCTCCGCTTCCAAGCGACACGCTTGAGGTGAAAAACTTGGCCGCGGTCAGCGCTAGCGTCATCCCGATCGTAAAGTGCCCCTCCATCGCCTGGTTGATTGTCGGATAACCGTCGGAGAGGTTTTGCGGCAACGGAATGGCAACCAGGCCGACTATGAACAGACCGATAGCCAGCCGCGCCCACTGTGGAATTTTCAGTCTGCGGAAAGCCGCGGCGGTGCCATGGAAGAACCGTATGTAGCCGGCGCTCAAGCCACCTAGCAGCACGCCCATCATGGCGTAGGAAATTAATTCCCAATAACTGCGCAAGACGAAGGACGGAGGATGAAACACGGCATCATTGCCCGTAATCGCGCGCGAAAAGATCACCGCGGTCACGGTCGAAACCAGTAACAAAGTCAGGTTGTTGAGCTCGGTCTCACCGAGCAGCACTATTTCCTGGGCAAACAGCACCCCGCCGACTGGGGCGTTGAAGGTAGTGGCGATTGCTGCGGCCGCGCCTGCGGCGATCAGGACCTTGGCGCGGTTGGCCGGCAAGCGGCGCAACTGCGCGACCGCTGAACCGATCGCTCCGCCAATTTGTGCGATCGGTCCTTCACGCCCGACCGACGCGCCGCATCCAAGCGAAAGCGCCGCGGCCAGCGCCTTGAGTACGATCCAGCGCCGCTTGATCCGCGCGCTGCCGAGATTCACCATCTCGAGAAAATTCGGAAAGCCGTAGCCGAGCACGTCGCCTGGAAACAGTCGATCGAGCAGGATCATCCCGACCCCGCCGCTCAACAACACGACCGGCACCAATCCACGATGCAGGCCGCCGCGGGCGATTCCGAGAGCGTCCCATTCCAGCCCGAGAAAGACCCAGGTGAAAAATTCGATCAGCGCGCGAAAACCCAGGTTGCTGAGCGCGGCCAGTACCCCGACCGTCGCCGCCAGCAGGATCTGCAGTGTGTAGTTGAGCTCGTCGGTGCGTAGCGACAGCGGCCGCGATATCGGCATCGGTCCGACTCCCCTCCTCGTCCTCACCGGCGTTGGGGAACGCCCGTGCGCGCGGCTTCAGCACCCTACCCGAGCGCGTTACAGCCCGAGAAAGCGATGTACCACGGCCAGGAACTCCGCGAGCTGATCATGATGGACCCAGTGGCCGGCGTTGCGAATCGTCACCAGCTCGGCGGTGTGGAAAGAATCCAGGCGCCCGTCGCGCTCCCAGTCGCCGGCCCACGACTCGTCGCCGCGCACCAGCAGGGTGGGGCAACGGATGCGGCTCCAGATTTCGGTCGCGTCCTTGAGGTTGAACAGGTAGGGCGAATGGGCCCGCGTGTAGTTATCGAACTTCCAGGAGTACGTACCGTTCTCGTTGCGCCGCACGCCATGGATCGTGAGATGGCGCGCCTGTTCGAGGCTCAGATGCGGGTTCGCGACGCGCATCCGCTCCAGCGCTTCCTCGATACTCGGATACTCGCGCGGCTTGCGCTGGGCGAGCGCGCGCATGTCGCCCACCCAGTGCTCCATCCGCTCGTACGCCGGAGTCTCACGCAGCATCGCGGAGGGCGGTCCAAGGCCCTCGATCGCGACCAGCGCCTTGACCGAATCCGGGAACACGCCGGCCGCCTGCAGGGCTACGCCCGCTCCCAGCGAATGGCCGATAAGCGTAACCGGGCCGTCGGCGACCGCATTCATGAGTTGGTACAGATCGAGCACGTGGTCGATCATCGCGTAGCTGCCGCCGATCGCCCAGTCGGAATCGCCGTGGCCGCGCAGATCGGGTGCGATCAAATGGAAGTGCCGGCGCAACTCGAGCGCGACCCAGTCCCAATTGCGGCAATGGTCGCGTCCGCCGTGCACCAGGATGGCCATCGGCTTGTCCGCGTTGCCCCAGTCGACGTAATGAAGCTTGAGCCGCTGGGAATAGAAGTAGTGCGAAGTGGGCCCGACTATATCTGTCATGATAGCCGCCACGAGATCCGCCATGACGCCTCCCTCGGGCCCTGTGCGCAGCCCTGACCTGTCCGCGCTCATCCGCCAATGCGGCATGACGTGCGGGACCGACCCTATAATTCAATGGAAAGCGGCCTGAGCCGCAAGAGGCCGAGCGCACAGCTTGCAAAGAGCTTCACTGTATTCGCGAGCTGGAGCTATTGCAGATTCGGATACACGTCGTCGAGCGTTGCGCGCAGATGGCTCACGATGTATTCGATCTCGTCGCCGCCGATCATGAACGGCGGCGTGACCATCACCGCATCGCCGCCCGGCCGCGCCATCCCGGTCGCCGGATAGACGAACAATCCGCGCTTGAGGCCGGCCGCGACCACTCGGCTCGCAAGCTTCAGCGCCGCCGGATACGGCTCGCGCGAGGCGCGGTCGCGTACCATCTCGATGCCCCAGAACATCCCGGTGCCACGGATATCGCCAACCATCGGATGCCCCGACAGTTCCTCCTTTAGCTGCGCTCCCAGGCGCGCGCCCATCTCGGCCGCACGCTCCACCAGATGCTCGCGTTCCATGATCTCGAGCACGCGGTCGGCGACCGCGCAGGCGATCGGATGCGAGCTGTAGGTGTAGAACATGAAGTCGGCGCCCTTGGCCTCGCACTGCTCGACCAGGCTGTCGCGCACGGCGATCATGCCCATCGGCATGTAGCCCCCCGTCAGTCCCTTGCCGCCGACCAGAATGTCAGGAGTAACGTTCCAATGGTCGACGGCGAAGCGGCGGCCGGTGCGACCGAAGCCGGTCATTACTTCGTCGGCGATCAGCAGCACGCCGTGCCGCCCGCAGATTTCTGCGAGGCGCGGCCAGTATTCCTTGACCGGCGGCACGGAGCCTCCCGCCGAACCCATCATCGGCTCGGCGATAAACGCCGCGATCGTGTCCTCGCCGTGGCGGTTAATCTCCTCCTCGAGCGCATTGGCGCAATCGATATCGCATCCCGGGTAGGTCTTGTCCCACGGACAGCGGTAACAGTACGAGGGTTTGATCTTAGGCCAGTCGAACAGCACCTGCTCGTAGTCGGCGCGGCGCAAGCTCCCGCCGGCCGAGAGCGCGGCGATAGAGTTGCCGTGATAAGAGGCCTCGCGCGCGATAATTTTCGTGCGCTGCGGGCGGCCGTGGATCTTGTGATACATCAACGCGAATTTGAGCGCAGCCTCGACCGCCTCCGAACCGCCCGAAGTGAAAAAGAAGCGCGTGAGGCCCGGCGGAGTCCATCGCGCAAGCCGCTCGGCCAGCCGCTGGCGCTGCGGCGTCGACCAGATCGGGACGACGTAGTTGACGCGGCGCACTTCCTCGGCCATCAGTTGAGCGATTTCCTCGCGTCCCTGCCCGATGTTGGTCACGACCGCGCCGGCCGCCGCGTCGAGAATTTTCCCACCGTCGGCAGTGTAGAGCCACGCTCCCTCGGCATGGTCGATAAGCAGCGGCTCGTAGGGACCGCGAATGAAGGTCAGCGGTAACCTGGTTGACTCGGGTGACTCGGCCATCCAACGCTCCTGCGTACACTCAGCGGTCGTGCTTTAACGGATCGCGCCCTCGGCGCGCCAACGCTCGATATCGTTCTGAGTGTAGCCGAGGTCGTCCAGAATTTCCTCGGTGTGCTGGCCGAGCTTGGGCGCGAGCGAGCGGATCGAGCCCGGGGTGTCGGAGAGTTTGACCGAAATTCCGACCTGTTTGATCTTTTCGCCGGTCGGCGCCTCGACCTCCACGATCATGTTCCGCGCGCGAATTTGCGGATCGTGTTCGAGCTCGTCGAGAGTCAGCATCCGGCCCACGCAGATGTCGTTCTTCGTCAGCACCTCCCACCATTCATCGCGCGTTTTGGTTTTGAAGATCTCCGCGAATCGCGCCTTGATCTCGTCGAAGCGGGCGCTGTTGTACTCGTCCTGGATAAATTCCTCGGTGCCCAGCGCGCGGCACAGGTTGGAGTAAAACCACGGCTCGACCGAACCGATCGTGATGTATTTATCGTCCTTGGTCAGATAGAGATTGTAGTAGGGCGCCGAGCCGTCGAGGGTGGTCGCACCGCGTCGCGGAATCCATCCCTTGCCGTAATGGTTCGAGAGCGCCTGCGCGATCAGCAGCATCGTCCCGTCCAGCATAGCGATGTCTACGTATTGTCCGCGGCCGGTCTGATGGCGCGCGAGCAGCGCCGCGAGCACTCCGATCGCCGCGTGCATCCCGCCCCCCGCATAGTCGGCAAGCAGGTTCTGCGGGATCGTCGGCGGCTGATCCTTGCGCCCGATCATCGAGAGTGCGCCCGACTGCGCGATATAGTTGAGGTCGTGCCCGACGAAGTCGCGGTACGGTCCGGTCTGGCCGAAGCCGGTCACTGCGCAATAGACCAAGCGCGGATTGCGCGCGCCGAGCATCGAGTAGTCGATCCCCAGCCGCTTGGCGACGCCGGGGCGGAACTCTTCGACCACCACGTCGGCGCGTTGCGCCATGCGCAGAAACACTTCGCGGCCCGGTCCGCTCTTGAGATTGAGTCCGATCGATTTTTTGTTCCGCCCGAGCGCGTTATGCACGCCCAGTCCGGTCCCACGCCGCTCGGTCTTGCCCGAGGCCGCCGCCTGTTCGGCGCGGCGTCCGGTCGGCGGGCCGGGTTCCTCGACCTTGATGATGTCGGCGCCAAGGTCGCCGAGAATCATCGTGCAATGCGGTCCGGGAGCGAGCTTGGTGAGGTCGATAACCTTGATCCCGCTAAGCGGTGCGATTGAAGCCATGAGCTTACTGTCTCTCCTTGGTTACTTTCTTAAAGCGTTGCGTTCGTGCGCGCAAACGCGTGCCCGCAGCCCTTCACGCCGCACCGTCCGCCGCCCTGCCTCCGCGCCTTAGATTACCGCTGCGCGCAGACGCGATAACCGATCGTTGAGCGCGCGCAGCCCCTGGACCATGTGGACACCGTACCAGTGCAGGTCACGTCCGCTTACCAGCAAAACCCGGCGGCCGAGCGCTGCCGGCAGCATCGCTTTGAGCTCTTCGAGGTCGTCCTGATCAAACTCGTAGGGCTCGTCGGGCAGCAGCACAATATCGGGTCGATGCTCGACCGCCTCCTCGACCGTGGTGCGCGGATAGCGATCGCCCGCGGCCGCATAGACGTTATTGAAGCCCATCATGCGAAGCACGTCGTGCGCGTAGGTGTCGGCATTAAAGGTCATCCAGGGCTTTTTCCAGATCGGGCAGAAAACTCGCAGCCGAAGCTTGCTCCACACGCCCAGTCCGGCTTCGATTCCGCTCACCGAGAGCGTTATTTCACGCGCGAGCGCGGCGGCTTGCGACTCGCGGTCCAGTGCGCGGCCCAGACGCAGGATGGATTCGACCGCGCCCGGAACGGTGCGCGGGTAGGTCGTGAGCACCGGTACCCCCTGCTCGCGCAGGCGTTCGATGTCCTCGCGGCGGTTTTCCTCCGCGTTGGCGATCACCAGGTCGGGCTTAAGCTTCGCGATCTCGCGCAGGTTGGGATTCTTGGTGCCCCCTATTTTGGGAATCGCAGCGAGCGCCTCGGCCGGCTCGACGCAAAAGCGCGTCGCCGCGACCACCATCTCGCCCGCGTCGAGCGCAAACAGCGTCTGCGTCCAGCTTGGCACCAGCGAGATTACGCGCTGGGGCGGACGATCGAGCTCCACCTTGAGCCCGATGTCATCGCTGAGTTGCAGCCACGAAGCCATCCACGCGCCGCGGCCTACCGGCCACTCCTTTGCCGGATCACTTGGTCGAGCGTATGGCGGTCGGAGTCGGTCAGGTTCTCGCCGGGGACATCAGACGCTGGTCGGTCCAACCCAGGTTCGCCGGCAGTGGCGGAGCCAGGAGGGAACGTCGTGGATCGATGAGTCAGGAAATGCATCGCGCGGGGCGCCAGCACGCGCCGGGTAATGAAGCCGGCGGCCAATACCAGCAATGTCACAATCAGGATGAGGCTCGGACGCTTGCGCTTGCCGCGTGACCGCCGCCGCCGCCGTTTCGCCATCTAAATTCCGCCCGAGCCGTCAAACGCCCCGCCCTTCGTCGCAATCCTCGTCCGAGCGTACCCGCGTCGCGACGGAGGTCCATCTTTCAAGAAACTGTGCGTCGGAAATCCTACCGCACCGCGAGGCCAAATAGAACCGCACATTGGGCATGACGCGCCGGAAAGCGCGCCTCGCAGGCGCAATCCTGAAAGCGCATCAAACCGATCCGCGATCGAATATCACCGACATTCTCGCGCGGCCCGACAAAGACGCGCGGCGGGCGGCGCCCCTGCTATAGGGAAACACCGCCCGCCGCGTTGTTCAGCCACTCTCTTGTCGAGCCCCGACTACGTTCCGGCTCAGCCCTGCGGTTTGATCACCGTGTACATCGTGGCATTGCCGCGCTGCACCAGGAGCAGGGCTGAGTTCTTATCCTTCTTGGCCTGCTTGGCCGCTGATAGGAAATCGTCAACGCTGTTGACCTTCGCGTGGTTGACCTCCAGCACGACGTCGCCCTGCTGGATGCCCGCGTCGGCGGCCGGGCTGTCAGGCTGCACGCCGCGGACCACGACGCCCTTGTTACTGTTGAGATTGAGCTGGTTCGCGATATCGGGCGTGATGGACTGAACCTGGAGCCCCCAGTTGGAACCCGGCTCCTCGCTCTTCGCGCTGGCGAGTTGTTCCTCTTTGAGTTCGGCAACCTTGGTCTGGATCGTGACGTGCTTGCCGTTGCGAATCACCTCGACTGGCACCGTGTCGCCGATTGGCGTCTGCGCAACCAGTTCTGGGAGCTGATGCTCGTCCTGCACCGGCAGACCGTTGAACTTGACGATGATGTCGCCGCGCTGGATCCCCGCCTTGAGCGCGGGGCCGTCTTTCTCGACATTAGCGACCAGAGCGCCCTCGGGCTCGGGCAGGTTGAATGACTGTGCAAGGTCAGGCGTGACTTCCTGGATTTCGACTCCCAGCCATCCGCGCACTACCTTGCCATGCTGCTTGAGTTGCTGCATAACCTGCTTGGCGATGTCGATCGGAATCGCGAAACCAATCCCGGCATTGCTGCCGGTGCTGCTGTAGATGGCCGTGTTGATACCGATGACCTGGCCCTTGGAGTTGAACAGCGGGCCGCCCGAGTTGCCGGGATTAATCGAAGCGTCGGTCTGGATGAAGTCGTCGTAATTGCCGCCGAGCGCGCGCCCTTTCGCGCTGATGATTCCGGCCGTGACAGTCGAGTTGAAACCGAACGGGCTGCCGATCGCGATTACCCAGTCGCCGACTTCTGCCGAGTTGGAATCGCCAAGCGGTGCGACCGGCAAGGGCTGCTTGGTGTCAATCTTGATGAGCGCGAGGTCGGTCTTGGAATCCTTACCGACGACCTTGGCGGTAAACTCGCGCTTGTCGAGCAGCCGGACGTGAATCTCATCAGCATGTCCGGCCACATGATTGTTGGTCAGGATATAGCCGTCGGCTGAAACGATCACACCAGAGCCAAGCCCGTGCTGCTTGTATTCATGGGGAATCTGGCCGAAAAAGCGGCGGAACTGGTCGAAGGGATTCTGCTGTTGACCGAACGGCCCTCCGGGGCCCTGGTCACCGGGTCCGCCGGGTCCGTTTGGTCCCGTTTGGTCCGCCGCCGCCCTGCCCCTCCGGTCCGTCCGGCGAGTCGCCAGGGCCAGCCTGATCGCCGGAATCGCCAAACGGCGATCCGGACTTGACTTGCTGGACCACGCTGACATTGACCACCGAAGGCATCACCCGCTTGACTAAAGGCGCGAATGAAGGGATCAGGCCGCCGGATTCGTTCGGTTCAGGCTGGTTGGCTGGCGCGGGCTCACTACTTTGCTCGGCCTGCGCGGTCCGTTCGCCGGGTGCGGAGTGGGATTTGGCGTGATCTCCTGGCGGGCTGGAACTCCAGAATGGAAAGGCGCCCGCGCGCGCAAAGGCGATTACAATACCCAGGAATACGCCGCAGGATACTGCGGCGATCTTCTTAAACATTCAGTCTCCTCCTGGAGATGGCAGTGTTCATATCCGTTAGCTCGTGGGCATTACCCATAACGCTAGAATCTATAAGGCTTTTGACGATAGCGGATGGCTTAAATTCAGACGACGCGTCGCGAGCCACCTCTGCCCGGCGGAATTCAAGCTTCGCGTGCCGCTCGAACTGAACGATGATCCGGCCAATCAGTAAATCAGAAAAGCATCGCTAAGCAAACGGTCGCCGCCTTTGCGCCGGGGTGTTCCACGCCCGGGGTGTTCCACGGATTGAGGCATCACGCATCATGGCACGACGGTGCGGGACGGGTTGCGCGCCAGACCGCCGCCGCCTTACGATATTAGAGTGTTCGGGACGGTTTGTATCGTCAGATTCTTCGGACTTTTCGGCGCGGGACTCCTCACCTGGACTTTCCTTGAGTACGCGATCCACGGCTGGATGAGCCATCGGTTCGCGACCTTCGCGAGCCCGCTCCATCAGGTCCATCATCGTGACCCCCGCGCGGTCTTCGCGCTGGGCGCGTGGTTGCCAGCCCTGCTGCCGATAGTCCTCGGCATGGTCTGCGGAGCGCACAGTTGGACGCTTTTTTACGGGGGCATCCTGGCCGGATTCGCGGTCTACGAGATAGTGCATTACCGAATCCACTTTCGCGCCCCAGCTTGCCGCGCCGAGGAACGGATGCGCACTCGCCATCTGATCCATCACTATTGCGCGCCAGCGAAATGTTTTGGAGTCACCACGGCGCTGTGGGACCATGTCTTCGGGACTGCGATGGGCGGCGCCGACGATGCTGTGTTGGCCGCCCGTGTTGCTTCGATCTTACCGCTTGAGGGCAGCTCTAACGTAGCCGCTCCGGGAGCCGTTATGCGCCGGCTCATAGGCACTATAGCTACTCGCTAGTTCATCCGGGCAGCCGCGTACTCATCGTCCGCGCCAGGGGCGGTCGGACACACGCACGCGGTCGCTCCACCGCCAATTTATTGTCACTTCCGTGGCCCGTTCTGGGCCACGTTCTTGTCACTAATCAATCCGCTCCCGTCTTGTGCTGCGCGAATTCGGCCTTATTTCAAGTCTCATTTACGGGCACGCAACATGCTCTCGCGCAATGGATGCATTTGTCAAAGCGTGTTCGGCCATACGCGCCGCAGCCAGGTAGGGAGTGTCTATGCGACTAGTATTATTTCGGATCTCGCGTCTGATCTCGCATTTTCGCTGGCAGCTCTCATCGATCGGCCAAAGCGAACGGCACACGCGGCCTGCACGGATCCGCGCGACGATATTACTGATGAGCGCAGCGATGCTGCTGATGGTCGAACTGGGGACGGCAGTGGCCGTGCGCGCGCAGGCCAACATAGGGCTAAGCAACGCCGCCGTGACTGGCGCGGTTGCCACCAACACCAACTGGTCGATCGCTAAAAACGGCGGCTTCTCCGCCGGCACCGCGAGTTGGACGGTAGGGGTGACCAAGGTCTCGGTCAGCCACGAAATAATCGAGGTCGACGGCCAGTTTCGGATCACCAACAGCGGTACCGGGCCGGCCTTGCTCGGTAACATCATCGTAAATCTGCAGCGCCCCTGCGGCATGGTATGGGTATCGGCGGCGGCAGACGTTGCCGACGCGACCTTCGGCGAGGCGGCGACCTACGGGAATTTCGTCGCCTCGGCCTCGCTGGAAAATGTCGTGCGCAACAACCCCGCTTCAGCGTGCGAAGGTCCGGGCAACTATGTGATCGTCACTCCGCCCTGGCCCGGACAAACTTTGAAAGAGGGCACTCTGTTCACGACCGCAGCCTCGGGCAGGGTCAATTTCACCAACGCGGCCGACAACTCGGTCTTCTCATTGGTCCCCGAATTTCAATTGAACGCCGGAGCTTCGATCACGCTCTACTATACCGCGACCTTCGACAACACCATCCTCGGGCTGGCGCCGGGGACTGCTCTGCGGTCCGAGGTGATCGTCAGCGTAAGTCAGGCGGCAGCACACGCCCTGAATGCGATGAGGCTCGTCGACGTAGACGATGACGACGGCCCGGCCGGGCAAGGCGTATCTCTCCAGGGCGACGATACCGGGTGGTCACAAAGCGCCGCGACGCGTCACTGGTTCGTGCCTGCGCGGGCGCAGTGTAACCAGAACATCACGCTCAGCGATGCGCGAAGCGCCTGGAATCCTGCGGTCACTGGTACTGCCACGCTCACCAGCTTCACCAGTTTCAATGGTAGCGGGACGCTGCCCATCGATGGCGCTGCGATGACGGACGGGCAGACCAGCACGCACGATGTGAGCGCGGTGGTGGACGGCGGCTCAAGCGGCGGCACGATCACCAACTGCGCCGGCATCAACGGCCCCAACACGAGCATCACGCTCATGGTAGTCAACTCCAGCAAGGTTTTCAGTGTTTGCTCCGGAGTCGACGATACTGCTTGCGATCAGGAGAATGTGCCGAGCTCCGCAGGCCCGGCGACCCCCACTCCCACCCCGACGCCAATCGTAACTCCAACTCCAATCGTTACTCCGACGCCGATCGTTACTCCGACGCCAATCGTAACTCCGACGCCGATCGTTACTCCGACGCCGATCGTTACTCCGACGCCAGTCGTGACACCCACACCGGTCGTTACTCCGACGCCAGTCGTGACACCCACGCCGGTCGTAACTCCGACGCCCACCGCCACTCCCACGCCGGTGGTACCGCCTTACGACAAGGGCGAGTTCTGCACCTTCAGCGAGGCTCACTGGTCGCACACCTGCGGGGAAGACCACGCGGGTGCCGCGCCGCTTCTCCAGCACGCTCAGGATGATGAGTGCAGTGGCGAAGGCAACCAGGCCCATAATGTCCTGACCCAGAACTTCGACACGGTTTACGGTGCAAGCAGTGGAGTGCACGTCGGTCTTACGTGCGCCAGTCACCGGTTCGAGATGACCTTCACCTCGCCGTCAGCGATCCAGAACTATTTACCTGCCGGGGGCAAAGCCGGAGTGCTTAATGCGTGCCTCAACAACCCCTCAAACTCGCGTTCGGGCAGCCTCGGCGGCGAAGTCCTGGCGCTGGAACTCAACGTCGATTTCAGCGCGGCCGGTATCACCGCGGCCCGGGTGTCCATTCGGCAGCCTGAATCTATGCGGCAGCGGGACCTGGCTTGACGGTATGTCGATCTCCGAGATACTCGCGGCCGCCAACAAGGCGTTGGGCAACGGCAGGATGCCGACGGGGCTCAGTCCGAACTCGTTGCGCAAGCTGATCCATCAAATCAACGACTCGTTTGCCAACCGCAATCCGCACGGTTTCGCCCAGAAGCACCTGACCGGCGGAGCCTGTCCGTGAGATCGCCGGTAAGGGGGGCATAACTAGCGGAAGGGACCGGCCGGAGCCGGTCCCTTCTTATTGTCTCGTGGCTTAAAAGTCCGTACGCCATTAGTAGTGCTGCTCCAAAGCCTAGGGCGACTTGCAGAGCAGTAGCAATACGTAACGTCGAGGCGTCAGCATAAAG
>CAVQVD010000011.1:0-72005 GCA_963717045.1 uncultured delta proteobacterium
CCCCTTCCTCAACGGCCTGCTAGATATGGGTCATCGGATTCGCCTCAGCGACCCCGTGACATTGGGCATCGCCGCACGTGAACCGAGGACGAGAAACACGCGCTCGCCTTCAACCCGTCTCGTACCGCCGTCGTTCAGAACAACTTCATCGTATTGTTCGAGCTTCGGCATCAGCCCGGCCTCCTCTGAATAGCTATAGGGTTGGCCCGCCTCAAGAACTATGTTCCATCGCTTTGAGGGCTTCTTCCGTTGTCCAGGTCGCATGTGCGAGAAACGAGTAGTTGATTAGCGCCGCGGTGTAGCCGTAGCCCCACTCCGGGTGCTTAGGTGCAGCCGTCGCATCTTTCACGACGGCTACCTCGAAACCTTGCTCGATCAATTCGCGCAAGTGAGATTCGACGCACATGTTGGCTAACATTCCGCCGAGAATGATCTTGCCGATCTTGCGTTTGCGGAGTTGTAGAACGAGGTCGTTGGTCTCTGGCCCCCACACGCGATGCGGCGAGACGACGATCGTTTTGCCGTCCTGAATGTAGGGCTTGAAACGCTCCAGCCAGTCAGCGCCCGAGCCTTCGAAGCCATCGAGAGTGTAAACGCCTTGGCGCGCGAAATATCCATTCGTAGCCTCGTCGGTTTCGAGCGGTCCGTTGAATTTCCATCCCTTATCCGTGGGATAGAAATAATGAGGAGAGATAAAGACCTCGAAGCGATGCGCCTTAGCTGCCTTAAAGATACTCTCCATGTTCTCAATGGTATGGTTTTCTTGAAGGCTTTCGCGGACCAGGGGCCACGCGAGGCCTCTTTCACTCAGCACTTCATTCTGAGGATCGATAAAGACTACCGCGGTGTCGTTATTGTCGATATTCATGTTCTCCTCACGGTGGCCGCGCGGCCTAGGACTTGAAAAAAGACAAGAGCTCAGCGTTGACCTTGTCCTTGAGTGTCGAGCACATGCCGTGCGGCGCGGCTTTGTAAATCTCGCACCGCCCCGATCTCATCCAAACCCACGTCCATCAGCGCGTTTATCGCATTTTACCCCAAATTGCTAGTTCACTGAGAAAATGGAAATCCGGGGTTAAAGGAATCCATTGCCCTCGCTGCGCGCGCGAGAGGATAAACCCCACCTTCGGCAAAAGCATTCCAACGAGAGGGTGTGGCGGCTAGGGTACCCCCGAGCGCAAACCCGGAAGGAATCCATTGCTGAAGGAATCCATTACCGCTGCCGCTCGACCCGAATTGAATTCGTTGAATTGAATTGGACCAACGCCCCACCGCGAACACTTGATATGCAATTGATATCGTTCAGGGGCATCGAGGGCAGCAGGATTCGCACGGCAATCCTGCGCTCCGCACTAAAAAGAGCAGTGAAATGCAACCACTTACAGAAGTGGGACCGCATCTTGGGCGTGCGGCGCGCGATCGGCTGAATTTGTGGCGGGAATTCCCACTTCCGTCCTATGTTCGCTCTAATGATACACGCGCCAAGTCTCTTTTCTATTCGCGAGTAGGAGCGCCACTCAATCGAGGGCATCCGGCTTGCGGTCGGGCTTTAAATTGACGGCCATTTTTGCGAGTAGGGCGTGTGGTGCTTGGGCCGTCGCTCTTTATGCGGCAGAAAATTGACAGACAAATTGACAGCCAAGGCGCTGAACACCGGCGGATACAGGCGGACGGAATATACACTCGCCTGCCGGGAGACCCTACATTGAATTACGTTTAATTACTCAGTGGACACTGGCGGACAATAGCTAGTCGAAGTACCAGATCGGCGGCTGATCCCGCGCTTTCCGTCCTGCCTCTCCTTCGCCTCGCGGCGGCGCTCCGCGGGCGGTCGCTCCGCTGGCGAACCTAACTGACGCTCAGCTCTGCCGGCGATCGATGATCCATATGGTCATGTCCCAGGCGTTCCGGATACCGATGAGTAACAACAGGATCAGCGCTGAGGCGAATATGTTGAGGCCAAACAACGACTGCTTCCAAAGCTCGACGCCTGCGGCAATTACCAGCAGGTAAGCCGGGATCGGGAGCAGTGCATACCACAGACGGTCGACTGCATCGATTGTGGCGACGAAGCCGTGCTTCAACATTCTTCGCCATACCCAGCCTGAATAGACCAGTCCGATAGCGCCGACGCAGATCTGAAGAAAGCCAAGAACGAGCCAGGTCTGGGTTGGTATCGTAGCAAGCACGCAGCTAACCAAAACCGCGCTGAAATGGACCACCGTCGGGGAGATGAAAGAACGAATGCCAACCTGATTTTCGTGCCTAAAAACTCCAGCACCGATCGAGGCGGCGACGAACGAGAGTGCGACCAAGGTCGCCGACGCGCTGCCGATCAGGGCATAGAAGTTGTGCCACTGCGCTAGAGCTGGGGTTATCTGGGACATTTTCTAGGTTATCTTGGGCATCTTCTAAACGAATGCAATGATGGAGCAAGCATGCGAGGAATCGGCTCCGAGTGAAAGGAGACGACGCCTTCTCTCGTCAAAAAAGCTGGTCCCGAATGTGTCGCCAACGAAGACCGCGATGGCGTAATGCCCCGATGGAGTCATGCGCGACGGAGTAACGCGTGATGGAGTAATGATTGACGCATGCCGCTCAGCGATGTCCTTACGCCTGCGCCCCGGATACTGTTCGTCGGGATCAATCCCAGCCTGCGCTCCGAGGCGGTAGGCCATCACTTCGCCGGCCCCGGCAATCCGTTCTGGCGGCTCCTGTACGCGGCCCGGCTGGTCCCGGTCGAACTGACGCACACGGAGGATCGCCGGCTCGCCGAATTCGGCCTCGCACTAACCAACCTTTGCCCGCGCGCGACCCGCGCCGCCAGCGAGTTGAGCCGCGACGAGATCGCGCGCGGCAAGCGGCGGCTGATGGCCAAGATTCAGCGTCTGCGGCCCGAGGTGGTCGCGTTCGTGGGCGTCACTATTTATCGCGAGTTTTTCGGCAAGCCCGTTTCCGGCAGTTCCGATAAGCCTCTTTCCGAAATTTCCGGCAGGCCGTCGGTAGGAAGTGCAAGCGCTGGAGCGGGCGCCAAGGGCGAGTTGATCTGCGGCGCCAAGGTTTTCGTGCTGCCGAACCCGAGCGGCCTCAACGCGAGCTTTCCGGGCTTCAGGCACAAACTGATATGGTTCGAGCGGCTGCGTGAGTTTATCGATTCGATGCCGCCGCGCTCGTCGATGCCGCCGCGCCCGACCGGGGCCTGACCGAAATGCAAGGGGGGCCGGCGTTTCCGCCGGCCCCCTTTCTCCCCCTTGAACCTGCCCCCCTCCGCCCCTTTTCGAACTTGTCCTGAACTGCAAACCGGTCTTGCACGGCAAACCGGTTTAGGATTACTGCAAGCGGTCTTGGACCAGATGTCTGAGCGACACTCCGCGAATTATCCGGCGACGCTGAAGTTGGTCCGCCGCTTCCATTCGGCGGCGTCGATCGCCCCCTCGACCAGGGCCGAACAGTCGACGCACAAAAGCCGCAGGGCCCTCGATTCGACCGGTGGTGGCCGGTCCGATTCGTCGTCCACGGCGACCACAAAGCGCGCCGGCAGATGCTCGCCGTTGCGCTGGCAGAGTTCGCATTGCACCCAGTCCGGAGCGCGCCTGAACGAGAGCCGCTTTCTGAATACTGGTTGATCCACGCTCATTTTTAGCCGCTCGTCCGATGGCAAAGCGTGCTCTCCTGTGGGGCGCCATCAGACGGCGCCTGCTACGGCTCGGTTGTTCGCTCCAACCTTCGCCGTACAATGAGCATACCGTGTGCCACTTGATATAATTGGCAAAAACGAGTTTACCCCGCTTGGCCTTAGCATCGCGCGCGGGGTCGCAACCCGGACGTGGCTGCGATGCAACGCCAGAGTCTTTCCAGGCGCTGTTGGCATCGGACTGCGCAAAGACCGTCCCCGCGTCGAGTGCCGCGCTCGATCCGGGACGTGTCGGGTTCAAAGTAGCTTTCCGAGATTGAATATTCGCTAAAATAAGCTTTAGTTAGCTAAATGAGTTGCAGCAGAGCAACACGAACGAGCGACTTCACCACACTTCGACGATTCTAAAGCTTTCTTATTCTTTCTTTAATAGGCATAAATAGGCAATATTCGCTCGTGGCATGGCGGTTGCTTCTGTCCAACCTGCGTCCGGCGAATCTTTCCGCCCGACTCGTGAAACGAGGGGAAAGCTTGAGTGAGGGTTTGCGTTGAATCGAATTGCTGAAGCGATGGAGCGCCTGACCGCCACTGCGGGGGCGTTCGGGACCGATGGTAACTGGCTCGATCTCGGCCTGATGGGCCGTGCCGGGCAGGTGGGTGAGATGGTCGTGAAGTCCGCCGGGATGGCCGACCTGATGCGGTTGCTCGCGCGCTTAAGCGCCCATCGCACGACCGTTTTGATCCATGGTGAGTCGGGCACCGGAAAGGAGCTGGTGGCGCGCGCGGTATGGAACCTGCGCCCTGAGCCCCGCGGACCTTTCGTCACGTTCAATTGTTCCAACCTGGTCGAGACGCTGGCCGAATCCCAGCTTTTCGGCCACGTCAAAGGCGCCTTTACCGACGCCCGGGAGGATTCGCAAGGCTACTTCAGAGCGGCCGAGGGCGGAGTGCTTTTCCTCGATGAAATCGGCGAGATGCCGATGGGCTTGCAAGCCAAGCTGTTGCGCGCGGTCGAATACCACGAAGTCCAGCCGGTCGGATCGACTCGGACCTACAAGGTCGGCGTTCAAATAGTGGCGGCGACCAACCGCGATCTGCGCAAGGCGGTGGAGGAGGGGCGCTTTCGCGGCGACCTGTTCTACCGGCTCAACGTCGCCTCGGTGGTAGTGCCGCCGTTGCGCGAGCGGATCGAGGCGATCGACGCGCTGGTGAGTCTGTTCGTTGAGCGCTGCAATCGCGAGTTTCGCACCAGCGTCAGGTTCATCTCGCGCCGCGCGATGGAGCGGCTGCTCGCCTATGGATGGCCGGGCAATGTGCGCGAGCTGGAGCATGCGATCCGCTGCGCGCTGCTGCTGAGCGACTCCGACCGAATCGATCTTCAAAGTCTCCCCGGCGACGTGCTGGAGTCCTGGCTGCCAGACGTCGTCGAGACGGTTGCGTCCTCCTCCCCGCAATCCGTCGAGGCCGGGCCGGCTCCTGCTGCTGAGCCGGTCCGGTCCACCCCCTATTCGCTGCGCGAACTCACGCGCGACGCCCTGGTGAGCGCGCTCAGCCACGCCCGCGGCAATCGGCAACGCGCCGCACGGATTCTCGGCGTCTCACGCACTACGCTCTACCGGATGCTGATGCGGTATGGTCTCGAGAGCTTCGGGCGCGAGGAGGGCGGCGGCTTCGCGCCGCGTCCTTCCAAGCTCCGGCTGGTGAAGGCCTGACTTTTATCTATTGCGCGGCGTTATCTTATCAACTGCGTGATCACCGGTTGATTGACCGCGGCGATTCTATGCATTTGCGCTCGCAGGCCCGAAGGCTCGCTCAGTAGCCGCCGGGTGCTGGTGCGGGAGCCATGCTCGGACCCGGGGCCATATTCGGACCGGGCATCATATTAGGTTCCGGCGCCATATTTTGAGCGGGCGCCATGTTTTGACCCGGCGTGAGGTCTTGCGCGGGAGGCATACCGGGAGCCGGCACCTGGGCGCCCGAGGGAAGTTCGGTCTGCTCCTGTATTTGCGCCGGCATGACCACGGCCGGTGCGAGCGGCTGTCCATTGGGTCCCGCGCCCAAGACCTGGGGATTGGAAATCGGCTTGACGGCGATCGGTTGGGACGTTTCTCCGGGACTCGGCACGTAGGCCGTTGCCGGCGCCGGACTGTTCACGATCGCCGGGCCCATTTCCTGACGCTCGAAGAGACGCCATACATAGTACGGCGGAGGCGGATTCACTTGCCCCAGGTTGAGCGGGCTTTGTCCGACTATTATCTCACGCGCGATAACGGCGCCGTGCTTGCCGCGCAGATTGTAAACGCCCGGCGGCAGCATCGTCGAAAAGGCCCCATTGGCCTTGGTCCGCACGGTGTAGATGTTGCCGCTGACGCGCTCCTGGAAATGCAGTTCGTGGTCCGGAAGCGGCCCCGCCCCGGATGCGACGAGCACTCCCGATACCGGAGTGGCCATCTGCCATGTGACGATCGCCGGCGGAGCCATCGTCGCGACGCTGCGCGTCGCTATTTCCGACGGCTCGCCCGAGTGCGCCGCCGCACTCGCCGTACCGGCGCCGATGGCTAAGGTCAACGTCAGCAAAGTCAATGTCAACCAAGTGAACTTCAACCAAGTGAATTTCAAGATGGACGCGATCGACGCTATCGCAACCGACGCGGTCGCGCACGCGACTGTCGGCGCATCGTTTGCCGAGTTCATTTTCGGCAGGCGCATCCTCTTCGGCCGTTGCATCATCGAAGCCACCATCGTTGTCGTCCCTCACTGGCTGTGGTGAAACCTGTCTGAACTTTACCCTAAGTTTCCGCGTAAGTTCGCTCGCCATTTGATGAGCACAGGTGCAGAGCCTATGCTGAATCAAAGCGACGCGCAGGAAAAGCACATCGGGGGAAGAAGCCGCACGATGAAAACGGTGACGTTCTATCACAACCCGGGCTGAGGGAATTCACGCGGCGCGCTGGAGTTGTTGCGCGCGCAGGGTGTCGAGTTCGACACCGTCGAATATCTGAAGACCCCGCTCCATCGCACCACCCTCGAACGGATCGTCGCGATGCTCGATACGTCGCCCGCCGAACTGGTGCGCAAGGACCGCCGTTTCGAGGACTTGGGACTTAAGGCCGCGGACTACGTCTCGGCCAAGGCTGTCGTCGAGTTGCTGCTGAAGCATCCCGAACTGATGCAGCGTCCGGTGATCGTGAAGGGCGCCAAGGCCGTCATCGCGCGACCGCCGGAGCGCCTGCTCGCGCTGCTCGGCCAAGTTCGTTAGGAAGATTAGGAACGCTTGCCAGCGGCCGCGGCCGCATAGCGTGCCTGGGCGCCGGGAGCGACCTTGGTCACCCGGCCGCTCCGGATGCATCGCGTGCAGACCAGGATTCGTTTGACGCCCCCGCCGCTGCTGGCCGCCGCGCGCACTTCCTGCAGGTTGGGCTCCCATCGGCGCTTGGTTTTATTGTTGGCGTGGCTTACGTTGTTGCCGACCGAGGGGCGTTTTCCGCAAATCGCACAGGTTCGCATCTGTTGTTTCCGCCTGAATGACGATTGATTGAGCTTGGTTGACGATCGATTCGATTGATTGATTGGATTCGAGCCGGAGACTCAAGATATCCGCTTGAGCGGCGGGATAAAAGAGCGCGCCACCAGAGTCATACTTGAACCGCTCTCCCTTCGGAGCACGCTCCCCGAAGAGCACAGTCGAAATATCGACAAAATCGAATTAATTCGGACGGAGGACAGCTTACGATGGCGGTATTGTTGGACGGCAAGGTTGCGCTGATTACCGGCGCGGGCTCGGGTATCGGGCGCGCGACTGCGCTCATTTTCGCCCGCGAGGGCGCGAAACTGATGCTTTCGGATATCGCTGCCGAGGGCGGCGACGAGACGCTCCGGATGGTCAAGCAAATTGGCGCCGAAGCGCTTTTCGTGCGCACCGACGTCTCCAAACTGGCCGAGGTCGAGGCGCTCGTCGGCCAGGTCATCTCCACCTGGGGCCGGATCGATTGCGCGTTCAACAACGCCGGGATTGACGGCCGGATGGGCAAGCTGGACGAGTGTACCGAGGAAAACTGGCATCGCACGCTCGCGGTCAACCTGACCGGCGTGTTCTTCTGCATGAAGGCCGAAATCCCGCACATGCTGCGCCAGGGCGGCGGCGCGATCGTCAACACCGCTTCCGTCGCCGGGATTACCGGCTCGCCGGGGCTCCCCGCTTACGTGGCGAGCAAGCACGGCGTGGTCGGACTGACACGTGCGGCGGCGCTCGAATACGGCCGCGAGAAAATCCGGGTGAATTGCGTGTGCCCGGGGCCGATCCGTACCCCGATGCTCGGCCGGCTGCTAACCGGCCGCCCTGAGATGGAACAGCGCTTCGCCTCCGCCGAGCCGCTCAAACGCTTGGGCGAGCCGGCCGAGATCGGCGAGGCGGTCGCCTGGCTCTGCTCGGACGCGGCATCTTACGTGACCGGCCATGCGATGCCGGTTGACGGTGGATACATGGCGAAATAAGCCGCCGCGCCGCGCTTGAGTCGGCCGCGTAAACATTCCATGCTTTTGTCATCCTATTGGCATCGCTTGGTCGTCGGGTTGGAGGGCGCGGACTGGGATGGCGGAGCGGCTGATCCATATTCTCCCAGAGCAGGTGGCGAGCCAAATCGCGGCGGGCGAGGTCGTCGAACGGCCCGCGTCCGCGCTGAAGGAGCTGGTCGAAAACTCGCTTGACGCCGGCGCCGGGGCGATAGCAGTCGAGATCGAGCGCGGCGGCGCCGGGCTGATCGCGGTCAGCGACGACGGCTGCGGGATGGGCCCCCAGGACGCGATTCTCGCGCTTCGCCGACATGCCACGTCAAAAATCCGCGACGCCGCCGACCTCGCGGCGATCCGCACGATGGGCTTTCGGGGCGAGGCGCTGGCGTCGATCGCCAGCGTCGCACGGATGCGGATGGTCACGCGGCGGGCCGCCGACCTTGCCGGAATAGAAATCCTCGCCACCGGCGGCGAGATCTCGGCGACGCACGAATGCGCCGGCGCGCCTGGCACCCGAATCGAGGTGCGCGAGCTTTTTTTCAACACCCCGGCGCGGCTCAAGTTCCTGAAGACGCTCGCCACCGAGCAGGGAGCGGCGGCCGAGGTGATTGCGCGCCTGGCGATCGCCCATTGGCGCGTCGCTTTCAGACTCGCCGCCGACGGGCGAGTCGTTTACGATCTGCCGCGCGCGGCCTCGGTGCTGGAGCGGATGCGCCAGCTCTACGGCGCGAAGGTCGCTTCCCGGATGCTGCACTTCGATTCGCAGCGCGCCGGCGCGCGCGTTTTCGGCCTCGCTAGCATCAGCCAGGACTCCTATCCGACGCCGCGGATGGTCTTCGCCTTCGTCAACCGGCGCGCCGTGCGCGACCGCGTGCTGCAGCGCGCGGTCTCGCAGGCCTATGACACATTGATCCCGCGCGGACGCTATCCGGCCGTCGCCCTGTTCGTCGAGATGCGTCCCGATGACGTCGACGTGAACGTCCATCCGATGAAGACCGAGGTGCGCTTCCGCAACTCGGGCGCGGTTTTCGAGGCGGTCTATCATGCGTTGCGCGAACGGCTCGCCGATCAGACCGTAGACGTCGCGCCGCCCTCCGTGCCGCAGCGTCCCGAGTCCATCGGTGCGCCGATCTTACATTCAGAAGCGCCTTCAGACGCCGTGCGGGCGCTCCGCCTGGTGCCCGACGCCCCCGCTCCCGCGCGCGCCGAGCAGCGCGCGCTGGGTCTCGGATGGGGTTCGAGCACCGCGGCCGAAGCCGTCGCGCTTTACGACGCTCCCGCAAACGTTGACTCGAGCACGGCGCTGGGAGCGACGGCGCTCGCGGTAGCGCCGGCATTTTCTGCAGTCGACGGCGGCGCGGGCGGAGCGCAGGTCATCGCGCTCGGCCATCCCGCCGAGAAACCTGGTCCCGAGAAACATATCCCCGAAAAACATATTCCGATGTACTCGCGCCTGCGGGTCCTCGGGCAGCTATTCGCCGGGTACATCGCGCTCGAGAGCGACGACGGCCTGATCCTGGTCGACCAGCATGCGGCGCACGAGCGTGTGACCTTCGAGAAGCTGCGCGCCGAGCTCCGCGCCGGCGGTATCCGCGTGCAGGCGATGCTCACGCCGGTGCCGATCGAGCTCAATCCGGCCCGCGCCCCGCAAGTCCATCAGGCGCTCGGCGAGTTTCGTGCGATGGGCTTCGAGCTCGAGCCGTTCGGTACGGCCACGTTGTTGCTCAAAGGCGCTCCCGCGGTCTTCGGCGCCGACGGCGGCGCGCGGTTGCTTACCGAGATGATCGACGGGATGGGCGAAGACGGTTATCGCGGAGACGGTTTTCGAACGGGCGGCGGCGCGGCGTTCGAGGATCTGCTCAAGCAGCTCGCCTGCCACGGCTCGGTGCGGGTCGGCCGCGTGCTTCGAGAGCCCGAAATCTCGGCGCTGCTCGAAGAACTCGACCGCACCGAATTCAAGACCAATTGCCCGCATGGCCGCCCGGTCCATATCCAATGGAATCGCGGTGTGATCGAACGGATGTTCCGCCGGTAGGGCGAAGCAGCCACCCTTCGCTCAGGATGACCAAAGAGGCAGGTTTCTTTCGCTCAAAAAATTCACAATTCCCGTGAGCAGCGAGGAAATCCCGGTGCCCATATCTCTGTCATCGCATGCAGCGCTCGCAGGCAAGGACGCAGCGCCGAGGGCGAAGACCATTGATGTGCCCGCAATTCGGGTCGGCTTTATCGTGGGGCCGACCGGCGTGGGCAAGTCGGCGGTTGCGATGGCGCTTGCCGAGCGCCTGGGCGCGGAAATCGTCAACGCCGACTCGCGCCAGGTCTACCGCGGGATTGATATCGGCACGGCCAAGCCGGACGCCGAAGATCGCCGCCGCGTACCGCATCATCTGTTGGACATCCGCGCGATCGACGAGCCGCTCGACGTGGCCGAATTCTTAAAGCTCGCGCGCGCGGCGATCGCCGGGATCGCGTCGCGCGGCCGCAACGCCATCGTGGTCGGCGGCAGCGGCTTTTATTTGCGCGTGCTGCGCGGCGGAATCTTCGCCGGCCCGGCCGCCGCGCCCGAGGTGCGCCGCGAACTGGAGGCGCTCGCCGCCGAGCACGGGGTGGAATATCTGCACGCGCGTCTGGCCGAGGTCGACGCGCCCTCCGCCGGGCGTATCGGCCATCGCGACCTCTACCGAATCGTGCGCGCGCTCGAGGTCTTCCGCCTGACGGGCCAACCCATAAGCGCCCATCAGCAGAACCATCGTTTTGCCGCGCGCGAGTACGAGACGCTGACCGTCGGCCTTACGATGGAACGCAAGCGGCTCTACGAATCGATCGATCGGCGCTTCGATGAGATGCTCGCGCGTGGCCTCGTGGATGAGGTGCGCGCCATGCTGCGCGCCGGATGCGATCCCGGGGACGCTCCGCTTCGGACCGTCGGTTATCGGCAAATCGCCGCCGCGGTGCGCGGCGAGATGACGCTCGATGAGGCGATCGAACTCGCCAAGCGCGACACCCGCCGACTCGCCAAGCGCCAGCTCACCTGGTTCCGCGCCGATCCCGAAATTGTCTGGGTTGACGCCGAGCGCGGTGCGCAGGAAGCTTTCAGCCTGCTGGAAGAATTTTTCGCCCGCCAGCGGGTGGCGAGCCACTGAACACGGCACATGGTTTATTTGTTATCGATCAGAACTTGGCGTCACTCGCGCTGCAGGATTTGCGATCTCTCCTTGTCCCAGAGAGTGTTGCCCGTTTCGGCGCGGCGCGGGCGCTTTTATTAACCTCTCCTTGTCCAAGAAGAGGTCGCCGCGAGCGTCGCGAGCGCGGGAGAGGTTGCTCTGAATTTAACTGAGTACAGCGGCTTTGATTCGATTATGAAAGTCAGCAAGAAATCTCTCCCTAACCCTCTTCTTGGACAAGGAGAGGGAATAAGGCGGACAAGGAGAGGGATGAAAGGCGTCGTGTCGGCTGCGCAAAGTGCGGCTCCAAGGAACGCGGCTGGCGCGGGAGCGCCCCTCCCGGCCGCTCTGAGCGCGATCGAGCGCGTCCGGCTGGCGCGCAATCCGTCGCGTCCGCAGACGCTGGATTACGTCGAGCACCTGGTGCGCGACTTTTTCGAGATTCACGGCGACCGCCGCTTCGCCGACGACGGCGCGATCGTCGCGGGTCTCGGCTACTTCGGGCGCCGCGCAGTCGCGATCGTAGGCCATCAGCGCGGCCGCTCGACCCAGGAGCGGATCCGGCGCAATTTCGGCAAGCCCCATCCCGAGGGCTATCGCAAGGCGGCGCGGATGTATGATCTGGCAAGCCGCATGGGCGTGCCGCTCATCACCTTTATCGACACGCAGGGCGCGGAGCCCGGCCTGGGCGCGGAGGAGCGTGGGCAGGCCGAGGCGATCGCCGCCAACCTCGAGCTGATGATGCGCCTTGAGGTTCCGGTCATCGCGTGCGTGATCGGCGAGGGCGGATCGGGCGGCGCGCTCGCGCTTGGCGTCGCTAACGTCGTCCTGATGCAGGAGAACGCTTGCTATTCGGTGATCACGCCCGAGGGATGCGCGGCGATTCTGTGGCGCGAAGGCGGTCCGGAGCGGGTGGCCGACGCGGCCGCGGCGTTAAAGCTCTCGGCGCCCGATCTGCTGCGGCTTAAAGTTGCCGACGAGATCGTGCCGGAGCCGCCCGGCGGGGCGCATCAGGATCCGGCGGCCGCCGCGCGCGCGCTGGGCCGCGCGATCGAACGCCACCTGTTGCGCCTCGCACGCCTTTCGCCGGTTCGGCTCCGGCACGAGCGCGAAAAGAAGTTCGCCGCGATGGGCACGGCGTTCATTTCGGGTAGGCGCGTTGAAAATCCGCGTTCTTTGGGCTAGGCATCTTCGGGTTAGACATCTTCTCCCGGCATGTTCCTGATCGCCCGCTATGGCCTCGCGCGGAACCGCATCCCGAAAACCCAAAGCCGTCCCGCTCGCATCGCGGAGCGGGGTGGCGGCGGGTCCGGCCGCTGAGGCAAATCCGGCAAATCCGAGATCCGGCGAATCTTACTGGCCTCGATTCCCTGCGCGCGCAGATCGACGCGATCAACCTCAAGCTGGTGCGCCTGCTCAACCAGCGCGCGAAGGTCGCGCAGGCGATCGGTCATCTTAAACAGGCCGCCGGGGCAGAGATCTATCAGCCGGCGCGCGAGCGCGCGGTGCTCGACCGTGTTACCGCGCTCAACGAGGGGCCGCTTGCCGGCGAGCATTTGCGGCGCATCTTCGTCGAGATAATTTCGGCGTGCACCGCGCTCGAGCATCCGCAGCGGGTAGCGTTCCTCGGCCCCGAGCACACCTACTCGCACGAGGCCGCGCGAATCCGCTTCGGCGGTAGCGCCGAGTTCGTCGCGCAGCCGTCGATCGCGGCGGTGTTCGCCGCGCTCGACACCGCGCGCGCCGACTTCGGCGTGGTCCCGGTGGAGAATTCGAGCGAAGGCTCGGTGACCCTGACGCTGGACCTGTTGATCGACACGCCGCTGGTGATCATCGGCGAGTTGCTGCTGCCGATCCGCCACGCCCTGATGTCGCGCGAGGGCGACGCCGCGGCGATCGCCGTCATCTATTCCCATCAGCAGTCGCTCGGTCAGTGCCGCAACTACCTCGCCGCCAACTTTTCCCATTGCCGGCTCGAGGCGGCCGCCTCTAACACCGCGGCGGCCGAGCGCGCGGCGGCCGAGCCGGGTGCGGCGGCGATCGCTTCGGAAGCGGCGGCCGCGCCGTATGGGCTTCGCATGATCGCGCGCAACATCCAGGACTCGGCGCAGAACACCACGCGCTTCCTGGTAATCGGGCGCCATCCGGCAGGGCGCAGCGGCGCCGACAAGACCACCGCTCTGTTCGCGGTGCGCGACGAGGTCGGCGCGCTTAACCAGGCGCTCAACGTGTTCGCGCGCAACCGGATCAACATCTCGAAAATCGAATCGCGTCCGCAGCGCTCGCGCCCGTGGGAATACCTGTTCTTCGTCGATGTGGAGGGCCATCGCGAGGACCCGGGGCTCAAACGCGCGCTCGCGGCGCTCGGACGGAAAGCTCTGTTTTTGAAAGTACTGGGATCGTATCCTGAGGGGAGGCAGCCCGCCGCATAGCGCGGCTGCCGCAAGCGACTTGATCAAAGCCGACGATTTGGTTTTGCCCGCGGTTGCCGCGCTCCACCCATACGAGCCCGGCAAGCCGATCGAAGAGGTCCAGCGCGAACTCGGGATCGGCGAGCCGGCCAAGCTTGCCTCCAACGAAAATCCGGTCGGTCCGTCGCCGATGGCGGTGGCCGCGATTGCGGCGGCGCTCGGCGAGCTGCATCGCTACCCCGACGGCTCGAGCTGGGCGCTCCGCCACAAGCTCGCAGCGAAACATCGGGTGAGTCCCAATCGCATTTTCATGGGCTCGGGATCGTGCGAGATTCTGAACCTGCTGGTTTACCTTTTCCTGCGTCCGGGTTTGAACGCGGTTATCGCGGAGCACTCGTTCGTCATCTACCAGCTTGCGATCGCGGCTTCCGGCGGCGCGGCAAAAGTGGTTCCGCTGCGCAAAGATTACGTCTTCGACCTCGACGCGATGGCGGCTGCGATCGACGACAATACCCGCCTCGTGTTCCTCGGCAATCCAAACAATCCGACCGGCACCATCTATCGAAAGACAGAGTGGCAGCGCTTCCTTAAGCGCGTACCCGAGCGTGTGGTGATCGTTGCCGACGAGGCTTACTTCGAGTTCGTACGCGATTCTGAGTATCCCGATTCCATGCAGGATCACGACGGGCGTCGGATGCTGGTGACGCTGCGAACTTTCTCGAAGATTTTTGGCTTAGCCGGCCTGCGCGTCGGCTACTCGGTCGCGCGCGAAGACATCACGCGCCTGCTCAACAGCGTGCGCCAGCCGTTCAACATCACCTCGCTCGGCCTGGTCGCGGTGGAGGCCGGGATGGACGACCATGAGCACGTGCGGCGCACGCTCGAGGTTAACGCAAGCGGGATGGCGTACCTGGAGGGCGAGTTCCACCGCCTCGGGCTGCCGTTCTTACCGAGTCAGGCCAATTTTATCCTGGTCGAGGTAGGCGAGGGGCGTGCGGTTTACGAAAAACTTCTACAAGAGGGTGTGATTGTCCGTCCGATGAACGGCTACGGCCTCCCGCGCCACGTGCGAGTGAGTATCGGGCTCGAGGAGGAGAATCATCGGATGATCGCCGCACTCGAACGCGTGCTTCAGGGCCACGCTGCGCGGTAGGCACGATTTCCAGGAATTCACAGTTTTCGACCCGCCGAAAGTGAGCGCGGCATCGCGCCTCATCGATCGATGTGCTAATCTCTTGTATCGCCCGGCGCGGACCTGGCTGTCTGACCTCACGTTTTGACTTACCCAACACTCCAGTTTTTAACATCTCGATCCGGTTCGGCCGATATTCCGGCTGGAATTTCAGTCTGACTCTATGGCCGCGTTGTTCAAGCAGATGACAGTGTGCGGAGTCGGCCTTATCGGCGGCTCGCTCGCGCTGATCGCCAAACAAAAAGGGCTCATTGAGCGGGTGGTCGGTCTCGGCCGCACGCAACAGAACCTGGACGTGGCGCTTCAGCGCGGAATTATCGATGAGACGACACGCGACCCGGCGGTCGCCGCGCGCGGCGCCGACCTGGTGATGCTCGCGGTGCCGGTGCGCACGATGCCCGATACTCTGGCCGCGATGGTGCCGCATCTTCCGCCCGACGCAGTGATAACCGACGTTGGGAGTGTCAAGGGATGGGTGGTGCGGGCCCTCGAGCCGCTGCTTGGCCCGCGTATGGCGCTGGTCGGGGTGCATCCGGTGGCCGGTAAGGAGACCACCGGGGCTGGAGCCGCCGACGAAACTCTATTCGTCGGACGTCGCACGATTATTACGCCGTCGGCGCGCAGCACACCCGACGCTGTCGATCGGGTCGAACGGCTGTGGCGCGCAACAGGATCGCTGGTGGAGCGGATGACGCCCGCGGAGCATGACGAGATTCTGGCTCGCGCGAGCCATCTGCCGCAGATAGTCGCGAGTGCGCTCGCCGCGGCGCTTGCCGGTCAGCGGGTTGGCGATCACGAGGCGGCGGCCTACGGCGCGGGGGGGCTCCGCGACACCACGCGGATCGCGGCCTCGTCGGCCGAGATGTGGCGGGACATCGTGCTGACCAATCGCGACGCGATCCTGACGTCGATCGGCCTTTTTCGCGGCGCGTTTGACGAGTTGGAGCGCGCGATCGCCGTCGGCGACGCCGCGGGCTTCGAGGAAATTTTCAACCGCGGGCGCGCGATGCGCGAGGGGCTCAAGTGACGCGCTCACGTCCGGTGGTTGCGATCGACGGGCCGGGCGGCGCTGGCAAATCGACCGTCGCTCGGCGGCTCGCCGAGGTGCTCGGCTTCGAGTACGTGAATACCGGCGCGATGTACCGCGCGGTCGCCCTCGCGGCGCGCGAGGCGGGCATCGACGCCGACGATCCGGAGGCCGAACGCAAGCTCGACGCTCTGCTCGAGCGGACGCGAATCGATTTTTCGGGCGGGCGGATCATGCTCAATGGCCGCGACGTAAGCGCCGAGATCGGAACACCCGAGCTAGGCGAGATCGCGTCGCGGCTTTCGATGCTTGGCGTGGTCCGTGAGCGGATGCTCGACCTTCAGCGCGCGGCGGGCGCGCGCGGCGGGGTGGTGATGGAAGGCCGCGACATCGGCAGCGTGGTTTTTCCCGACGCCGAGGTTAAATTCTTTTTAGACGCGAGCCCCGAGGTGCGCGCCGAGCGGCGCTGGCGCGAACTCGCCGCGCATGGCATCGAGATCTCGCGTGAACAAGTTCTCGCGCAATTGCAGGAACGCGACCGGCGCGACAGTGGCCGCGAGTTGGCGCCGCTTAGGCCAGCGCCCGACGCAGAAGTCATCGACGCGAGCCGGATGAGTATCGAAGAAGTCGTAACGCTGATGGCGGAGCGCGTCAGGGCGCGCGACGGCGCGGCTTAGGTCTTGAAACGCGCAGAGCCGGGCGGTATGCATTGCTGTAGCCTCGAATTCCGGGGAAGGTCCCACTAAATGGAGAAAGAGTTGTTAGACAAGGTCCATGGAGGAGATAATGACTTCGAGTCGTTGATGGAACAGAGCCTCAGGGCTCCCCGCCCCGGTGATGTACTCACCGGAACGGTCCTTCTGATCACGCGCGACAGTGTCATCATCGATATCAATTACAAGTGCGAAGGGCAGGTGCCTCTCGCCGAGTTCCTCGACCACGAGGGTAACCCCGTGGTCAGGGAAGGCGACGAGGTTGACGTCTATTTCGAGGGCACCGAGACCGAAAACGGAACGGTCACCCTCTCGCACGCCAAGGCGGAGAAGTTCAAGGTCTGGCGCGAGCTCGAGCGCGCGTTCCAGAATGAAGTGCCGGTCGAGGGCGTAATCCTCGGCAAGGTCAAGGGCGGCTTGCAGGTCGATATCGGCGTGCCGGCCTTCCTGCCCGGCTCGCACGTGGACATCCGTCCGGCCCGCAACCTGGACCGCTACGTCGGCCAGCGTGCGCGCTTCCAGTTGCTCAAGTTCAACCGTGCGCGCGGCAACGTAGTGGTTTCGCGCCGCGCCGTGATCGAGCGCGAGCGCACCGAACTCAAGGAGCAGACGCTCAAGGTGCTCGAAGAGGGCGTGATCCTGGAAGGCGTGGTCAAGAACATCACCGACTACGGCGCTTTCGTCGATCTCGGCGGGCTCGATGGCCTGCTACACATCACCGACATGTCATGGGGCCGCCTGCAGCATCCTTCCGAAGCGGTCAAGGTCGGCGACAAGGTCAAGGTGGTGGTGCTCAAGTACGATCCCTCGCGCGAGCGCGTATCGCTTGGGATGAAGCAGATCATGGCCGATCCGTGGGCGCGCTCGGCGGACAATTATCCGGTGGGTGCGCGCTTCAAGGGCAAGGTCGTGAGCGTCACCGACTACGGCGCTTTCGTCGAGCTGGAGAAAGGCGTCGAAGGACTGATCCACGTCTCCGAGATGAGCTGGAGCAAGCGCGCGGTCCATCCCTCGAAGGTCGTAAATCAGGGCGATCTGGTCGAGGTCCAGGTCTTGGGCGTAGACGAGACCAACCGGCGCATCTCGCTCGGGCTTAAACAGACCGAACCGAATCCGTGGGAAGAGCTGGCGGAGAAGCATCCGGTCGGCAGCATGGTCAAGGGCAAGGTCAAGTCGATCACCGACTTCGGCGTGTTCGTCGAAATCGAGCCGGGAATCGACGGCCTGGTGCATATCTCGGACCTCTCGTGGACCAAGAAGGTGCGCCATCCCTCGGAGGTCTATAAGAAGGGTGACGAGGTCGAGGCCACCGTGCTCGGGATCGACGTCGAAAATGAGCGCGTGAGCCTCGGCGTCAAGCAGCTCACGCCCGATCCATGGTCGACCGTGGCGCAACGCTATCCGCTCAACATGCGGGTGCACGGCAAGGTTAGCTCAGTCGCGGACTTCGGCGTGTTCGTCGAGTTGGAAGAAGGGATCGAAGGACTGATCCATATCTCGCAGCTTAGCAACGAGCGAGTCGACAAGCCGTCTTCGCTGTTCAAGGTCGATGACGAGGTCGAAGCGATCGTCGTGCAGGTGGATAGCCGCGAGCGCCGGATCGGGCTCTCGGTCAAGGCGATCAAGCAGCACGAGGAACGCGAGGAGATGCAGGCCTATCTCAAGCGCGAGCACGAGGCGGCGCGCTTTTCGATGGAAGATATCCTCAACGAAGAACTCCGGCTCGATCGCGACGAGAGCGGCCGCACCGCTCCGCGCGGGCAAAGACGCGATCGTTAGCCCGTGGGGAGCCCACGCGGGCGATGCGTGGGTGCGGCAGGAAGAACGAAAGCAGCTCGGAAGCGAAGGGCAGGATCGCAGGCATTTCCGGGAGCATAGGTAATCCGATGACCAAGCGCGGCATCATCGAGGAATTACTCGCACGGCAGCGGGAATTCTCGCATCGCCAGGCCGAGACTATCATCAACGCGATGTTCGAAGAGATGGCGAGCGTGCTGGCCCGCGGCGGACGCATCGAAATCCGCGGCTTCGGCAGCTTCGGCGTCAAACAGCGCCGCGCCCGCCAGGGCCGCAATCCGCGCACCGGCGACATGGTCGACGTGGAAGCCAAGCGGGTGCCCTTCTTCCGTACCGGCAAGGATTTGCGCGCGGGCCTCAATGGCGCCGAGCAGGAAACCCGGACGCGACGTTCGGCCTGAGCCCGTATGCGGTCCGGCGCGTCTGTGGGCGCCCTGGCGCGCCGCCTACCTTCATGCTGCCGGCAAGCCGGGGCAGGGATGCATCTTCTGTTTCGATTCGCCCGGCGTTCGTGAGCGCCGCCGCCGGCTGGTGCTCTACGCCGGGCCACTCGCGCTGGTGATGCTCAACCGCTACCCGTACAACAACGGCCATCTCATGATCGCGCCGCGGCGCCATCTCGCCTCGCCCGAATTGCTCGACCGAGCCGAGCGCGCCGCGCTCGCCGAGCTGCAGGCCATGGCGGTAGAGCTCTTGCGCCCCACGTTCAAGTGCGACGGCTTCAATCTCGGCGCGAATCTGGGACGCAGCGCGGGCGCGGGCTTCGCCGATCACATGCACTGGCACGTGGTGCCGCGCTGGGACGGCGACGTAAACTTCATGCCGGTGCTGGCGGCCACCCGCGTCATCTCGCAACATCTCGAAGAGACCTACGATCTACTCGAGCCGCTTTTCAAAACGGTCGGCGCTGCCATATCCTGAATCCGGAACATTACTTCCGAACTGGACTTCCGAACTGGACTTCAAATGAAGCAAGACTTGCTCAAAATTCGCACGCTGGGCGAATTGCGCGCAGCGGGTGTCGAAGTACTGCCGGTCAGGCTCGAGATGCGCCGCAACCTGCTCGATCGCCTGCGCGCGCGCGAGCGCATCCTGCCCGGCATCATCGGCTATGACGAGAGCGTGCTGCCCGAGATCGAAAACGGAGTGCTCGCGGGCCATCACATGATCTTCCTGGGCGAGCGTGGGCAAGCCAAGTCGCGGCTCATCCGGCTGCTCGCCGACCTGCTCGACGAACGCGTGGCGGCGGTCAAGGGTTGCGAAATCAACGACGATCCGTACCGCCCAATCTGCGGCGCCTGCCGGCGGCGCGCGGCGGAGTTCGGCGAAGAGCTCGAGATCGAATGGATCGGCCGCGAGCGTCGCTATGCCGAGAAACTCGCGACGCCCGACGTTTCGGTGGCCGATCTGATCGGCGAGATCGATCCGATCAAGGTCGCCGAGGGACGCTATCTTGCCGACGAGGAGACCATCCACTATGGCCTCATCCCGCGCACCAACCGCGGCATCTTCGCGATCAACGAGCTGCCTGACCTGACCGAGAAGGTCCAGGTCGGGCTGTTCAACCTGATGGAAGAGAAGGACGTCCAGATAAAGGGTTACCGCGTGCGTCTGCCGCTGGACCTGGTGTTCGTGGCCAGCGCCAACCCGGAGGACTACACCTCGCGCGGCAGGATCATCACGCCGCTGAAGGACCGCTTCGATATCCAGATTCGCACTCATTATCCGCGCACGATCGAGGATGAAATCGCGATCATGGACCAGGAGAGCGGCTATCCGCCGAGCGTCGGGATGGCGCTGCGGGTCCCGGCCTTCATCAAGGAGGTCGTCGCGCAGCTCACCTTCGAGGCGCGCGCCTCCAACGAAATCAACCAGAGCTCCGGAGTCTCGGTGCGGGTCTCGATCAACAACTTCGAGTCGGTTATCTCCAACGCCGAAAAGCGCGCGGTGCGCTTGGGCGACAATGAGATCGTGCCGCGCCTCTCCGATCTGCCTTCGCTTTACGCCTCGACCGCCGGCAAGATCGAGCTCGAGTACGTGGGCGAGGACAAGAAGGAGGAGGACCTGATCGAACGCCTCATTAATCGCGCTGTGCTCAAGGTCTTCGATCGCTATTTCAAAATCGATGATTTGCGACGGGTGGCCGCGTATTTCGAGGGCGGATGGGGCGTGGAGGTATCCGACAGCGCTCCTGCCTCCGACTACCTCGACGCCTTGCGCGAGGTGCCGGGCCTGCGCGAAGCGGTCGAACAGCTCGGCTCGTTCGAGACCCCAGGCCTGATGGCCGCCGCGAGCGAGCTGGTGTTCGAAGGCCTGCACCTGCATCAGAAGCTCAACAAGGAGCGTCACGGCGGGCGCTTCGCCTATCACGCCTGAGGTTAGGGCAAAGCGCGGCGACGCCCAATGATCCGATGATCGAAATCCGCTACACCGCGTGGGACGGCAGCCAGCAGCTTAAGCTCGACGCCGACAAAGTGTTCGAGAAGCTGGCCGAGTTCCTTTCGTATACCGACGACGTGCGCCAGGCGATGGACTGGATGACGCGGCAGGGGATGGAGTTCGACGGCTCGCGAGTGACGGGCCTCGAAGAGTTTCTCGAACAGCTGCGCCAGGAGATGCGTCAGCGCTATCGCGAGTTCAACCTCAAGGAGGCGCTGAGCGAGATCGAACAACGACTCGGCGACATCGTCGATCGCGAACGCGGGACGCTCGAGCGGCTGAGCGCCGAGCAGCCGTCCGGCGAACTCGACGAGAAGCTGCGCGAACTGCAGCGGATGCCCCGGCGGCTCTCGGAGGCGCTGCGCAAACTAGAAAGCCATGAGTTCGAGGACGCTGAGGCGCGTGCCGATTTCGAGGAGCTGCTGAAGGAATACGCAAACATTCGCGACCTGGAAAATTTCCGCGAACGCAACCAGCATCTGTTTCACGGCCCCAAGAGCCTGAACTACCAGCAGGCGCTCGAGCTGATGCGCGAGATGGACCGCATGAAACAGCTCGAGCAGGACCTGATGTCAGGGAGCTTCGACAAAATCTCGACCGACGATTTGAGCGAGATGCTGGGTCACCAGGCCGAAATGGATTTTCAGAACCTGCGCCAGGTGATGCTGCTGCTCGAAGACGGCGGCTACATGGTGCAGAAAGGCGAGCACATGGCGCTCTCGCCCAAGGGCGTGCGGCGCATCGGGCAGCTCGCGCTGCGCGACATCTACCAGGGACTGCTCAAGGACCGCGGCGGATCGCACGCGACCGATCATCGCGGGATAATCGAGATTCGCCCAGACGAGACCAAGAACTATAGCTTCGGTGATCCGCTCAACTTGAACCTGGTTGCCACGCTCAAGCACGCGCTGACGCGGCGGCCCGGCGTGCCGCTCAAGCTGGAGCCCGGCGACTTCGAGGTCTATGAGAGCGACTACGCGAGTTCGTCGTCGACCGTGCTCTGCCTGGACATGTCGTGGTCGATGAGCTGGGAGGGGCGATTCGCGGCGGCCAAAAAGGTCGCGATGGCGATGGAGACGCTGATCCGATCGAAGTTCCCGCGCGATTTTTTTTCGATCGTCGGGTTTTTCACTCGCGCGGTCGAGCTCAAGTTGAAGGACCTGCCCGAGGCCTCGTGGAACATGGGCGACCCGTTCACCAATCTGCAGGACGGGTTGCGCCTGGCTTCCGAGCTGCTCGGGCGCCATCCCTCGCGCAACCAGCACATCATCGTAATAACCGACGGGCAGCCGACCGCGTATTTTCTCAACAAGCGGCTGTACTGCGAATGGCCGCTGTCCTTCGGCGGCATCAGCATGCGCGCGGCACAGGAAACGCTGAAGGAAGTCGAGCGCGTGACCCGCAAGGGCATCACGATCAACACCTTCATGCTGGATGATTCGCCGAGCCTGCGCGCGTTTGTCGAGAAGATGACCCAGATCAATCGCGGCCGCGCGCTCTACACCCGGCCCGACCATCTTGGCGAGTACATGCTGGTCGACTATCTCTCGAAACGCCGCAAGAAGGTTTAGAGTGCTGACGAGTTCGATGGGAAAATAGCAACTTGCATTTGCGAGGAGGGGCAGTGGACATCGAATCACATCGAGGTAGCCGCGCCGGGTGTCTAGCATTGACAGAGAGCGTTGCTGACCGGCTCCGCAGGATTGTTAGGCCACACGCGACCGTAGAATCCGAGGGCGCAGTTTACTTTCCGAAAGGGTTAGAACATCCGCATGAGGCGAAGCTCGGAGAAACGGAGGGTCTCCTGTCGCGTGAAAATCGGGACGCCCTGACTACCTGGTGGCTTGCTGTCAAAGCGGGCGCCAATACACCGAACTGGGACATCGCTAGTAAGTGTTTGGTCGGGTCACGTCCCGGTTTGATTCTAGTCGAGGCCAAGGCGCACTGCGGCGAGCTTGCTTCGAGTGGAAAGCCCAAAGACGGAAATTCTGCAAACGATGCGTGCATCCGTGCTGCGATAGCGGAGGCCAATAGTAAGTTGAACGCGGTTATGCCTGACTGGCATCTGACCGCGGACTCACATTACCAACTCTGCAATCGATTCGCCTGGGCTTGGAAGGTGGCTAGCCTCGGCGTTCCAGTGGTCCTCGTCTATCTAGGGTTTCTGAACGTCACTGACATGACCGGGTATCGTCTATTTCAGACTGCTCAAGAATGGACTGAAGCGATTCACAAACACTCGGAGGGTATCGTGCCCCCCGATGCATGGGACACCGAATTGAACATTAACGGAACGCCGCTGATTCCCCTAATCAAGTGGTGGCCTGCTTCCTAGAGCATGAAAAATACGATTCGAAAGCCCAGCCAGTACGTCCGGTCTCACGAGACTCGGCTCGCACGCGAATGCGCAAAGCTCGACCCCAAGCTTGAGCGCGCGATGGCCGAGGAAGGCATAGTGTATGCGCTTTCCGAATGGCCTGATGCATTACGACGTCGGTTCTCCCGATCTCTGTTCGGCAAATAGGCGAGGTCGAGTCAGAGTAATGGCTACGACGCGCCTAATGTATCGCTGAGACGCGCCAAGGACCGCGCGAGGTTCTTCGACTCGACTCGCAGACATCGCTACGCTCAGGATGACCTAAAGAGGTCAACGCCACTGGAGAAGCGAAAGACGCGAACCTGATCGCGCTGCTACGGGACTGCGGCGACGCTGGCATCGTCAGCTGCGCCAGACGAGTCGTCGGGGGCCGCACTGTTGGCGGTGTTCCTGGCCGTGCTCGGTCCGGCTTCGGGTTCCTTCCATTCGGCGCGCTTCCAGCCGGTGTCGAATGCCGAGATACGTTCGTTGGAAAAACCGTGGTCGTGGACGCCGCTGAACTCGTCGCCGCCCATGCTGTAGAAGGGCGTGATGTTGTTGCGCGCGATACCCATTTCCTCGAGCGTGTAGCCTGAGAAGCGATCCGCCTCGAGTTCCTTGTCGACGCTGGACACTTCGGCGCGCGCATAGTCGTGATGCTCGATATGGCCGAGCTCGTGCGCCAGAATCGCGTAAATCATCGAAGTCTTGTCGGGCTCGCCATGCTCGTCGGTCTCGCCGCGTAGAAAGACCTCCATGAAGGTCGGATTATAGAAGATACATCCGGCGCGGGAGACGTGCGGCGAGTCAGCGCGTACCGATTCGTAGAGCGGCACGTCGGTGCCCCATTCGCGGTTGATGTTAGCGAGGATGCTTTTGTAGGGCTCGGCTGCCGGCCGCGCCATCTCGCCGCAGACCATCCGCGCGCCATCGGCTGCAGGTTGCGCCTCTTGCGGCTCCGCATGAGGGGCGGGGGCCGCGGCTTGAGCGGGCGCGGTCTGAGCGGGAGCGCTCTCGTGCACCTCTTGCCAGTCGTCGTCCTGAGCGAGCCCCGGCCGGGCGCCGAGCGCGGCCCATCCGAGCACCAGCGCGGTTATCGCGAGGCGCGCAAAGGCTCGGCGGGAATGTGATGGGTCAGCGTCAATCGTTTGTCTATGGTGGAGCCGCTCCCGTTCTTGCAGCATGGCCATAATTCCCCCCAGGATTGGGATAAACACACGGCAACGTAATGCTGCCTCTCCCATCCCTTGTGGCATTGTAGCTCATTTTGACGGCTCTAGCTTAATCCCGCTGCTCACTTTGCTGGTCTTTTGAGCAGTCTCCCAGCCTGCCGCCTCATCCCCATTGTTTTGCGTAGTCGTCGGCAAATTCCACGCGACTCCGATCTGCCGTATCACGATTCGCCCTGCTTGCGGGCCAGCCGCCGCCAACAGCCGGCGCATCGGTTCGTCCATCGGCTCCTTGGAGAGCTTGAAGGTCCCCCAATGTATCGGCACCAGGTAGCGCGAACCGCTTTGCTGAAACATCGTCCAGACCTGTTCAGGATTGGCGTGGTTCCGAATCCAAGGATCGTAGGCTGCGATCGAGAAGGCCGCGATCTCAGGCGGGTCGTCGGCGAGGGTGCCGAAGATCGGCGTGAACGCACTATCGCATGCGACCAGCATCCGGGTGCCGTCGCGCCCGAGCAAATAGCTATTGTAGCCGTACGCCCGGCCCATCGGCGGCCATCGCACGCCCCAGTGCCTCGCGCCCATCGCCGCCACGCTGAGTCCCTTGACCTCGGTCCGCTCGCCCCATCGAAGCTCGCGTACGTCGGCGAAACCGAGAGGGCGAATCAACTCAGCGCAGCCCGCGCATGCGATCACCACCGCGCTTTTGGGCAGGGCGCGCAGCGAGGGAAGATCGAGATGGTCCATGTGCGCGTGGGTTATCAGAATGACGTCGAGGTTTTGCAACTGCGCTGGCGCAAGCGGCGGTGCGCTATATCGATGAGGTCCTATAGTCAGTAGCGAGCCGACCGAAAGGCCGACGCGATTGAATAGTGTCGGATCGCTCAGTACGCGCACGCCGTACCAGTTCATCAGTAGTGCCGAATGGCCGAGATCCGCGATAGTCAGTGTCCGGTCAGACCATCTCTCCGGATGCAGTTGGCCGGTGGGCGGCGACGCGTCCTGGTATGGGCCCGCCTCGGATATCACTTCGGTTGTCATGAGCGCCATCAATCCTATCGCGCCTATCGCGACGCTGGCCACGACCATCCACGTCACCATCCGCATCCTGCGTCGAGTCGCCATCGAGATTCTCCGCCCCACGTCGATTAAGCGTAGCCGTTCCCATGGCGCTCCGGCAAAGAAGTCGGCACGAGGGATAGGCTTTGAACCCGCGGTCTGTTAAAGCGAACATAACGCGAATTGTGGTGAGGTGGCTGTGGGAGCTTTCGAGGTTGGGCATCGCTATTCCGGCGCGACCGCGCGCGAGAAACTCTACGCCTATCTCGAGCGGCAGGTAGCTGGTGCGCATACCGACGAGCTGGTCGGCCTGCTCTTTGCGGGCGCCGGCTCTGATCCCGAACTCGGGCCACGGATCGTTCACGGCCTGCTCGGGAAGGATCCGAACTTCGTCTTCGACGCCGCGAGCGGGGTGTGGTCGTTGCGCGCGAGCGAGGCGCTCAAGGTGCCGCTGGAACGGGGGCGCTACGTAGTGGTCGATCTCGAGACCACCGGGGGGCGCCTCGGCCCTGGTCTGATCACTGAGATTGGCGCCTGGCGGATGGAAGGTCCGCGCATGACGGAATCGTTCGCGACCCTGGTGCGCCCGCGCGGCCCGATCTCGCCCTTTGTCACGCGGCTCACCTCGATCACCAACGAGATGGTCGCCGACGCGCCGCCGATCGAGCACGTGTTGCCGGCTTTCCGCAATTTTCTGGGCGACGCGGTGATGGTTGCGCACAATGCGCAGTTCGATTTCGCGTTTCTGGATTTCGAATTCCGCCGGGTTTTCGGGATGGGCGTGAAGAACCCGGTATTGTGCACGCTCCGGCTCTCGCGCCGCTTTGTGCCCTCGCTTCGTCGTCGCCGGCTCGACGCTCTGGCCGAGCATTTCGGGCTTTCGACCGAGGGCCGCCATCGCGGGCTCGGCGACGCGCGGATGGCGGCCGAGCTGCTGTCGATTTTTCTCGACATCGCGGCGCAAAGCGGAATCACCCGCGTCGACCGGCTGATCGATCTGCACAGCCGGGGCGCTGCGGGCCGAAGAATCGAACGCCACGTCGCGTCTGAGGTCATCGCGGCGCTTCCGATGGCGCCCGGGGTTTACCTGATGCGCAATGAGCGCGGCGACTTGCTCTACGTCGGCAAGGCACGGCGCCTGCGCGAGCGCGTCGCCTCGTATTTCAACGGCGCGGCGGGCGCCACCGCGAAGACCGCGGACCTCATAAGTCACGTGTATGCGATCGACACGCGGGTGACGCCGTCGGCCCTCGACGCCGCACTGCTCGAGGCGCGGCTCATCCGCGAGCTCAAGCCGCCGTACAACCGGATGCTCAAGGGGATGGCGCCGGGCTATTTCGTGCGCCTGGATTTGATGGATGCATTTCCGCGGCTGACGATCTCGACCAAGCTCTCCGCCCGCCGCGGCGTGATGCAGCTCGGGCCGTTCGTCGGACGGGGCGGAGTCGATCGTGCGGTGCGCGCGCTCGGCCGTATCCTGGGCCTGCGCACCTGCGCCGGCCGGCTCGCACCAGAGGCGGATTTCTCGCCCTGCATGTACGGCCAGATGGGGCACTGCGCGATGCCGTGCAACCTGAGCGCCGACGAAGACGCGTACGGCGCGCGAGTGCGGCGTGCGGTCGAATTTTTGCGCGGGCGGAGCGGCCCACTGCTCGGCGAACTGGCCCGCGCCCGCGACGAGGCGGCCCGCGTGATGCGCTTCGAGGAGGCCGCGCGCTTCAAGCGCGAGCTGACGGCGCTCACCACGCTCGCCTCGCGCGCTGAGCGGTTGATCCGCGTGGTCACGGAGAACAACCTCGTTATCGTGGTCGGCGGGATGGTGGGCGCGAGCGCCTCGAGTCTCGCGCACGTGGTGTTGAGCGGCCGGCTCGCGCTGAGCCAGCCGCTCGCTTCTCCTGCCGACGCGCAGGCGGTCGTCGAATTCGTGGCCGCGAATTACGAACGCTATCGTGCGCGGCCCGTGGTGCGCGATGAACTCGACGCGATGACAATCGTCGCGCGATGGCTCGTGGAGCGCGATCCCGCCGATGGCCACCTGATGCATCTGCGGGGGCCGAATCTCGAACCATCCGTGCTATGGCCGCCCGCCGCTAGTGCTGAAGCCGCCCTGTGATTCTCTTGAAGCCACCTATGAGCCTCTCCTTGTCCTCGCGCTTTACGTAAATCGGGCGCGGCGCCTTCTCTAACCTCTCTTTGACCAAGGACAAGGAGATGGACCAGAAGGGACCCTGCCAGATATGCAAAGCTTTCTGATCTCGACGCGTTCGCCGCCGCGCATCCGCGCGTCAGCCGGACGCGGTCAGGTCCTAACTTGTGGATCTTAATCCGTCAGCGCGCGGCGCGCGCGGGAATCGCTTCCCCGGCGGCTCCGAGGGCATCGTCCTGGGTAGCTGCGCCATTATCGCCCGCCGGATGCAGCGTCATCCGCATCCCGTGGCGCGGACGCAGGGTAACCAGAGGATGGAGTTCCACCGGATGTCCGGGAGCAAGGCGCAGCCGATAGCGCTGGGCTATCGTTGCCAACACCAGTTGAGCCTCGGTCATCGCGAAGCCATTGCCGATACAGACTCGCGGACCACCGCCGAATGGCAGGTAGGCGAAAGTCGGTCGCCCCTCGGAGCGCGCGGGCGTGAAGCGCTCGGGATCGAAGCGGTCGGCATCTTGCCAAAAGTCGGGATGTCGATGGGTGATGAAACTGCAGATGATCAGGTTGGTCTTGGCCGGGACGTGGTAGCCGCCGATCTCGTCGTCGCCGATGGCGTTGCGCGAAACCGCCCACGCTGGCGGATAGAGCCGCATCGATTCTTCGATCACCATCCGGGTATAAGGGAGTTGCGGCAGATCTAGCGCGGTGGGCGGGCGCTCGCCGAGCACGCTGTCAACTTCACGCTGCAGCTTTTTTTCCGCTGCGGGATTTTGCGAGAGCAGATACCAGGTCCACGCCAGCGCGTTGGCGGTGGTCTCGTGGCCCGCCAGCAGCAGGGTCAGCACCTCGTCGCGCACCTGGCTCGGAGTCATCCCCTTGCTGGTCTCCTCGTCGACCACCTCGAGCAGCATCGAGAGCAGATCCTCGTTGCGATGCGCGGTGTGGCGACGTTGTTCGACTATTTTGCCTACCACCTGGTCGAGCGCGCGCACGGCGATGCGAAAGCGCCGCTTTCGCGGCGTCGGAATCATCCAGAACATGTCGAGCAGACTGAATTCGCCCAACTGACGGTTGACTTCGGTGAGCGCCCTGCCAATCGCCTCGGAATCGCCGCTCAGGTCGGCACTAAACAGCGCCTTGGCCACGATCGCGAGCGTAAGCCGGGCCATCTCGGCGGCGGCGTCGAATGCCGCGCCGCTTCGCGCCAGGGGCTCCCATCGATCGAGCATCTCGAGCGTGCAATCGACCATCAGATTGCAAAAGCCCGCGATCCGATGGCGATGGAACATCGGGGCCATCAGCCGGCGTTGGCGACGCCAGAATATGCCGTCGCTGGTCAGCAGCCCGTTGCCGAGCAGGCGGCGCAGCATCGCGTAGTCGACGTTGTGCTTGTCATAGTTGCGATGATTATCGTGCAGAACGTGGCGGATGTGGTCGGGATGGGCGAGGAGCAAAGAGTGCGTGTTACCGAAGCGAAAGCGGACGATGTCGCCGTGCGCGCGAAAGCTGTCGCGTAGAAGTTCGAGCGGCTCGCGCTGCACCTCGCGCAGACTCCCTAGCAGAAAATGCCCGCGCGGCCCTGGCGGTCTTGCCCTCTCCCCGGTGCGCCCTGCGCCGGCGGCTTTCTCCGCGGGGTTTTTCGACTCGTCAGGCTCCATCACTTCGCGCTTCGGCCTTTTTCAACTGTCTAGCTGATGCCGTCCCGTCCCGCATAAGTATTCTACTCGGCCGCCGTCACCGGGATGAAGCCGACGGCGCCATTGCGCAGCGTAACCTGGAGCCAATCACCCGCAATTCCTGTGACATGGACGAAGTGCCCGCGATGGACCTGGCCGACTACGCCGGTGGAACTGTCGGCTTGTTGGTAAACCGCGGAGTCCTTAGTCAGTTTGAACCTTCGGTTAATAGGCTTCAGCTTGGCTCGTTTGACTCCAGGCGCGGCGGGCGGTGCGGCGGCGGTTTCGGCGCTTGGCGCAGCGCCGGGCGCGGTTGGCACCGCGGGCGCGACCTCAGTAGGCGGCGGAGCGGCCAGCAGATGCGGATCGAGCGCGCGGACCTCGGCATACTCGGCGTCGGCCTCTGCCTTGCCATTGGGAGTTCCATTTAGGACATTGGCCAGCGCCAGGTGAGCCTGCGCGTTCTTAGGCTGAAGCCCGATGGCGGTGCGCAGCTCCATCTCGGCCAATCCGGGTCGTTTGGCCTTGGTGAGCAGCAAGCCAAGCTGGAGGCGATACGCCGGGTCGGCGGGCTTCAGCGCCACTGCGGCGCGGTATTGCTCTTCAGCCGCGCCCAACTGCGATTGCGATTCGTAAAGTCCGCCCAACGCTGCGTGCGCGGCCACGTCGGACGGTTCAAGCTCGAGCACCCGCATATATTCGGCCTGCGCGAGCGTCGGCTTCTGCTCGAAGACGTAAAGATTGCCCAGCGCGACGTGGACCCGCGGGTCGTTGGGCGCAGCTTTGGCGGCCGCCTGGTAGTTTTGCTCGGCCTGCGTAAGATCCGTCTTCTGCAACGCCGCGTTACCGGCATTGAGGTAGTCGTCGACGGTTTCGTGATGGCATCCGGCCATCAACCCGACGCTCAACGCCATCGCGGCCGCAAGCGCCAGGGCGCGGACGCATCGTGACCCAGAGCATCCGAAATCGAGGGATAAGAATTCTAAGAAAGTCCGTTGCTGCCGCTCCATGCTCCACCTTCCTCCCAGGACTGTAACAGGGTATGGTGCGTCCGCCGCTATGGTCGCGTCAACTCCTGGACGAGCGGCGCGGTCGGATCCCGGACGATTGTGGCGGCGCGCAGTTTTAATGTTGGAGCAGCGGTGTAAAGACTTCAAGGCGATTGATGTGCCCGTCGCGGTTGGCTCTACTGTTAGTGTGAGTTATAAAGGTACGCCGTGCGTGCAGTCTTGATCGCCGCCAAGCATCTCGCCTTCGCCAAGACGCGTCTGGGTCGCGCCGTGGGTGACGCCGATCGGATGGCGCTTGCCGAGGCGATGTTTCGCGACGTGCTGGCCGCGGCACTGAGTGCGCGCGCGGCGGACCATGTGGCGGTCATCAGCTCCGACCCGGCGCTGCTCGAGATGGCGCGTCTCGCCGGCGCATTGGTGATCGACGAGGAGTTTCCGCGCGGGCTTAACGCGGCCGTCCGTCTGGCGACCGCGGCGCTCGCGGCGCAGGGCGTCAGCGCGCTGTGCACGGTGCTTTCGGACATTCCACTGGTGACCGGCGAGGATATCGACGTGGTCTTTGGCGAACTGGCCGAAGAGGAGCGCGGCGTGGTGCTGGTGCCCTCGCGCGACTTGAGCGGCACCAATATAATTGCCCGCACTCCGGCCGATGCGATTCCGACCCGCTTTGGCGGTCAGAGTCTCACGCGGCATCTCGAGGAATGCTATCGGCTCGCCCTGCCCAGTCGGGTAGTGCGGCAGCGAGGTCCCGCGCTCGATCTCGACGTGATCGATGATTTGAACGAATTCGTGCGCGCGCCCAGCGTGACCCATACCTACAGCCAACTTGCCCGACTCGGGATTGTTCACGGTTAGACGGCTACCGGATGTCGAGAATAGAGGAGATGATTGCGCGCCTGGGCGCGTTGGTGATCGATAATGTCACCGCGCTTGGCAACTTCGTGCTGTTTCTCGCGACGGCCCTGTGGTGCGCGGTGACGCCGCCCTACAAGCCGCGGCTGACTATCCGTCAGATGCGCACGATCGGGGCCGAGTCGATCATGCTGGTAGCGCTCATCGGCGCGTTCACCGGGATGGTGCTCGGGCTGCAGGGCTACAACACGCTGCGCCGCTTTGGCTCGGAGGGCGCGCTCGGTACCGTGGTCGCGCTGGTGCTGGTGCGCGAGCTGGGCCCGGTGCTAGCGGCGCTGATGGTCACGGCGCGCGCGGGGTCAGCGATGGCGGCCGAGCTGGGATCGATGCAGGCGACGGAACAAGTCGATGCGCTGGCCGTGATGGCGATAAATCCGATTCAATATTTGGTTTCGCCGCGGGTGATCGCGGGCATAGTAAGCTTTCCGCTGCTGACCAGTATCTTCGACGTGATCGGAATCTGGGGCGGCTACCTTATCGGCGTGGGCCTGATGGGCGCGCCGGGCGGCAGCTACCTGAACGGTATCGCGCAGAACATGAGCGGCCACGACATCATGAGCGGTCTGTACAAGGCGCTGGTCTTCGGGGTGGTGGTGATGTGGGTCTGCTGCTACAAGGGCTATCACGCTCAGCGGATGGCGACCGGAGTGAGCCGCGCCACCACCGAGGCGGTGGTGTTGTCGAGCGTGCTAATTTTGGCCTGGGACTATTTCCTCACGTCGATTCTCCTATAGAATCCGCGATTCGAGAGAATTTTTTGGGAGAACCTTATCGGGCCAAGATGCCGGTTATCGAACAGAATGGAAAAGGTCCGGTCGCACCGGTTGCAATAGAAGTGCGCGACCTGCGCCATCGCTTCGGATCGCAACAGGTCTTGAGAGGGGTCGACCTCGATTGCTTACACGGCCGGATTACCACCATCGTGGGGCCGAGCGGATGTGGCAAGACTGTGCTGCTCAAGCATCTCAACCTGCTGCTGCGCGCCGACTCGGGCAAAATCGTGATCGACGGAGTCGAAGTCACGCGGCTCGGCAACAGCGCACTGGACGAGGTGCGCAGGGAATTCGGAATGTTGTTCCAGGCCGGCGCGCTGTTCGACTCGATGACCGTGTTCGACAATGTCGCATTTCCGCTGGTCGAGGGCACCCGCATGGGACGCGCCGAAATCGCGGTCAAAGTCCGCGAGATACTGGCCAGTGTCGGGCTCCAGGGGATGGAGAACAAATATCCCTCGGAATTGAGCGGCGGGATGCAAAAGCGGGCGGCGCTTGCCCGCGCGCTCATTCGCAATCCCAAGATACTGATGCTCGATGAGCCGACCACCGGACTCGATCCGACTCGTACCGGCTCGATTCACGCGCTGGTGCGCCACACTCAACAGCGCTTCGGCCTGACGGTCGTCATGGTCAGCCATGACGTTCCCGCGGTTTTCGAGATTTCCGACCGTGTTGCGTTTATGCATGAGGGCAAGATGAGGCTCATTGGAACGCCAGACGAGGTCACTGCCGCCAAAGACGAGGTTTTCAATGGCTTTCTGGCGGGCCGCGCGTCGGGAGACGATCGCGAATCAGCCGCGCTCTGAGTGCAGACGCTCAGTGGAAGAATCTCTTCTAGTTAACAAATAGATCCCGAAATCGGCAGATAAAAGATAGATAATGTACGCCAGTTGGACAACCAAGCTCATCGTAGGGCTCTTCGCGTTGGTGGGAATCGTGGCCTTGGCAATCCTGTCGTTGCGGCTCGGCAAAATCGACCTGTTCAACCACGCCGGCTACACGCTCTATGCGAACTTCGACAATATCTCCGGCCTGAAAACCGGCGACCAGGTGGAGATCGCGGGCGTGCAGGTTGGCAAAGTAGCTGACCTGGGGCTCAAGGATTACCGGGCTCATGTGGCCCTGAGGGTCAGCCAGGGGGTGCATGTGGATACGGAGGCCATAGCCTCAATCAAGACCAGCGGTATAATTGGCGACAAGTATGTTTCGATTTCTCTGGGCGGGGGTGACCACTATCTCGGTAACGGCGGCGTGATTCAACGGACCCAGTCGGCCTTTGTGCTCGAGGACGCCATCGGGCAGCTAATAAATGGAAACAGCAGTTCCAGTTCGGGCGGAGGCGGCAGCGGCGGTTCGGGAAGCGGCGCGCCCAGCAGCGGTAAGGACAAAAGCCTGAAGTAAACAAGGAAAAAAACCGTATGCTCGGGAAAAATGGCTCAGCGCGCGACGCTCGAATCGACTTTACATCGAGGGTCTCGCTCTCTCTGACATGGATGGGATTGAAAGTGCTTGCGGGTGCGATGCTCGCCTTGATGATAGCGCAGGGCGGCTCGCCCACGCGGGTCTGGGCCGCGCCGACACCCCTGGATACGGTCAACCAGGTGATCAACAAGTCGTTGCCAGTGTTGCGCGACAGGAAGACGCCGCTTCCGCAGCGTCGGCGTGAATTGCGCGATCTCCTCGAGCAGCACTTCGATTTCGCGGATATGGCGCGGATCGCCCTGGGCTACCATTGGCGCGAGCTGGGGCCGACTCAGCGTGCCCAATTTACTCAGCTCTTTACCGCCTTTATCGAGTACGCCTACCTGAGCAAAATTCAAGACTATTCGGGTCAGGACGTTGCCGTGTTGGGCCAGAACCCGGAAGGCGAGGGCTTCGCCCGGGTCAGCACTCAGATTATTCAGCCGGGCAAACAGCCGATCAAGGTGGACTACCTGTTGCGCCAGATTGGGGGCGACTGGAAAATCTACGATGTGACCGTTGACTCCATAAGCATTATCGCAAACTACCGAAATCAGTTTAACCGCGTGATTAATGAACAAGGATTCGATAAGCTGATGGCCGAGATGCGGGCCAAGCAGCAGCAGCTGCAGGCTTCGATGGGGTCTTAGACTCAATAACCCCTCGGGAAACCGGCGCCCGATTCAGATGCCGATGCGGGAGGATTAACGTGGCCGTGAGCGAATCAATTTTACGTATGCGAATTAAACCGTGCGCGAAAAAGCTGGCGAGCCTGGCGATGGCCGCATTGCTCGTCACCTTGATGGTGGTTTCGAGCGCGTCAGCGGGGGGCTTGATTGATACCGATCAGGGGGCGCCACCCAAGCTTCCCGGCGAACGAGCGATGCCTGGTGAGGGAGGAGGTCCATACCCCGACCCCCTGGAACCCTTCAACTCAGCGATGTTCAATTTCAATATCAACGTCGACCAATACGTCGTAACGCCTGTCGCCAAGGGTTATTCGTACGTGATGCCCTTGCCGGCGCGCCAGAGCGTGAACAACTTCTTCAGGAACATCGGCGTCATACCGCGTTTCGCCAACAACCTGTTTCAGCTGCACGTCTACAACGCGGGTACCGAGCTTGCGCGCTTCGGCATCAACAGCACGCTCGGCGTGGCAGGACTTTTCGACGTTGCCGACAGCTGGTTCGGGATGAAGCAGCATAACGACGATTTCGGCCTGACGCTCGGCCATTACGGCATTTACTCGGGGCCATATGTGATGCTGCCGTTCCTCGGCCCCTCGACGGCCCGCGATACGGTCGGCTTGGTGGTCGATGGGCTCATGAACCCGATGAGCTGGCTGCTGCCGTGGTACGTGACGGTACCGGCCGACGTCGGATCGGCCGCGATCAATGCGGTGAACTACCGCTCGCTGCATCCGAACCAGTTCGAGGAGGCCGACCGCTATGCGGTCGACCTGTATGGCGCGGTGCAGGACGCGTACATGCAGACGCGGATGGCCGAGCTGAAACGACTGGCGCAGTGACCCTTCGGGCGGGTGGACGCGGGCTTAACCCGCGTCCACCCGCCCCATCATAATTGCAGCAAAGACAGACGGGGCGGCCCGCGCGAAGCGCGGGTCGCCCCGTCTGTCTTTGTGCGGGGCGGTCGGCGCAGGCAAAGCCATTGCGGCAGCGGCAACGCCGCCACGGCGGTGTTACCAGACGTGCGGGGCCGCGTCGGCCACTCTATGGAGTGGCCGACGCGGCCCTCGTGTCCCCCTCGGATTACCCAGTGGCCGGACGGGCCTTACGGCCCGGCCGGCCCTGGGTTAACCCCCCTTTCATCGAACCAACGCGGCGACGCCCGGCAGGCGGCGGCGCCAGCGCTAACATGCTAGTTGCGAACGGTCGCCCCCTGGCCCACGCTGCCGCGAGAGGCAACGCGAAAAGTCTCCGACAGTTCGAGAAACTGGTTCTGCAAATCACCCACCGTCTCGAAGGTCTTGGCCAGTTTGGCTATCTGCGCCTGAAATGCCTTGGCCGGCTCCATCGAGCGCGCGAACTGCGCCAGATTGATCTGAAACGCCTCGGCCAGCATCGCGATCTGCTCGTGCAGCGCCTTCATCGGCTCGAAGCTTTCGGCCAGAGTGCCGAGTTGCTCCTGAAACGAGCGCATCGGCTCGAACGTGCTCGAGAGCTTCTCCATCTGCTCACGGAAGGCGCGGATGGGCTCGAAGGCGCGGATCGCCGACTGTGCGGTTTGCTCGATGGTATCGAAGGACTTGGCGAGATCGGCCAGCCGCTCCTGATATTGCCTGGTCGACTCGAATACCTTTGTGACCGCTTGCGCCAACTGATAACGCGATTTCCCCGGGTCGGCGTTTTCACCCACGTACTGGAGGACCGTGCTGGCCAATGAGTCCGTCTGAGCTGTTGGTTGCTGTGTCTCCCGCAATGGCGTGCTCCTTCGCTCAGCGGCGTCCCTGCCGTTGATAGCCACCGGCGACTCCGGCGGGCTAATGTGCTCAGCGCTGCGCTTGTAAAGGGTCTTCGTCTCGGTCGGCGACGGCGCTGGCGATGCCGTTGGATCGAGCAGACGCTTCCTCAACTCTTCGAGTTTTAGATTCATAGCCCTCCGGCATCCCCCTTAGGGTGCTCCTCCTCTTACGCAAGACATGTTCCGTCTAAAAGAGTGCTTTTGAGCAGTCATTAGCATATGGAACGACAAGATCTTTATAGGTGGCAACGGCGGCATTCAAAGCACGTAAACGTTTTTAGACCAAAAAGGAGCAACCATGGTTAAGAGAGCCAATGGCTCCCTTAGTCGCCGTGCTCATGGCCGCTGAGATCTGCGCGAGTCCTTCCTTGTTGCGAGGTTGCAACGGAGTGCCCTCGAGTTGCACCTTCCAGCTTGCAGCACGCGGAAATGACGGGCTCGAAGCGCGGGGACGGTCGAAGGAGAGGAGCGGGTGAGCCTGCAGGCTAATTCACGTGCGCCCAGGCGTGGTAGGAACTGCGGACCAATGGACCTGACTCCACGTGCCTAAAGCCCATGGCCATCGCTGCGGACCTGAGTTCGGCGAACTCAGCCGGCGTCACATAGCGCTCGACCGGCAGGTGGTCGCGCGAAGGACGCAGGTACTGGCCGAGAGTCAAAATATCGCATCCGGCCGCTCGCAGGTCACGCAGCACGCCTTCGATTTCGGCGGTTTCTTCGCCCAGCCCGAGCATCATTCCCGCCTTGGTCAGGAGTGCGCGGCCGCCGGTTTTGCCGAGCTGCCGGGCATAAGCGAGCACCTCTAAAGAGCGCCGATAGTTTCCGCCCGGTCGCGCCTTGCGGTAGAGACTCGGTACGGTCTCGATATTGTGATTGAAGATTGCGACTGGCGATCCGATCACGGTCTCGACCGCGGCGAACGATCCCTTGAAATCGGGGACTAGCACTTCGACCCGAGCGGCCGGGCGAAGCCGTTTGATCGCTTCAGCGGTCGTGGCGAAATGAGACGCGCCGCCGTCATTCAAGTCGTCGCGATCGACCGACGTAACGACTACGTGGTCGAGGCCGAGGCGCGCGACCGCCTCGGCGATTCGCCGCGGCTCGTCGGGATCGAGCGGACGCACCTTGCCATGAGCGACCGCGCAGTAGGGGCAGTTGCGTGTACACACGTCGCCCATCAGCATGAAAGTGGCGGTGCGATGAGAGAAGCATTCGCCGATATTCGGGCAGCAGGCTTCCTGACAGACCGTATGCAGGCGCAATTCAGCGAGCAGCGCCTTGGTGCGGAAGTATTCGGGCGCGGTCGGCGCTCGCACCTTGATCCAATCGGGATGTCTGCGTTCGGTCATAGGCGAATCTAAGCTTCGCAGGCGGCGGTGAGGGGGTCAACGCGGCCCCACAGCGGCGCGACGTCAGCGTTAGCGATATGCTCGAAGCCGAAAACCGCGGCGAAGCATTGTTGGACTGCCGCGATCGCCGCGTCGAGCCCGGTATGGTCATCGGGTTCGCGATCAGTTTCGCGCTCGGTGTTACGCCCAAGTTGAAGCCCACGTTCAAACTCGACCGAGGTCATCTCGCATCCCGCAATTCCGCACGGCACCATCGCTCCGAAGTACTCGAGCTCGGGGCACACGTTGAGCGCGAATCCGTGCAGTGTAATCCAGCGGCGCAGTCCCACGCCGATCGAGCCGATCTTGCGCTCGCCCACCCATACGCCGGTGAGGCCCGCACGCCGTTGCGCCGTGATTCCCAGTTTCGCCAGCGCGTCGATCATCGTGTGTTCCAGGTTTCGCAGATACAGATGGATGTCGCGGTCGCGTCCTTCAAGTTTCAGGATCGGATAGCCGACCAGTTGTCCGGGGCCATGATAGGTGACCTGTCCGCCGCGCGAGACGCGAAACACCGGGACTCCCGGCCGTGCCTCCAGCAGATAGCGCGCGTCGGCGCCGCGGCCGAGGGTGAAGACGTGCGGATGCTCGAGCAGGAGCAGCGTGTCGCCGATCAGGTCGTTGCGGCGCGCCGTCACCAGCGCGTCCTGCAACGCGAGCGCTGATTCGTAGTCGACGGTTCCCAGCCGTGCAATCTCGAGTGTGCCGCGCGTCTCCATCGAATTGCGTCGTTAAAAGTGAATCGCCTCGCCCTCTGCTGCCAGCGCCGCTTCCATTATAGCCTCCGACAACGTGGGATGCGGATGCGGGGTCTTGCCGATCTCGGCGGTCGTTGTTTCAAGAGTGCGACCCAGCACAATCTCGGAAATCAGGTCGGTCGCATGCCGCCCGATGATCTGCGCGCCGAGCACCTCGCTGTATTCCTTGCTCGCGACAATTTTGACGAAGCCTTCAGTCTGATTAACCGCGACCGCCTTGCCGATCGCGCGAAACGGAAATTTGCCGACCTTCACCTCGATCCCGCGCTCGCGCGCCTGCGCCTCGGTCAGCCCGACCGTGGCGACCTCGGGCTCGCAATAAATGCATCCGGCGATCGACAGCAGATCGAAACCCGGCTCGCGCACCCCGGCCATGATCTCGACCGCCGCCACGCCCTCGGCGGAGGCCTTATGGGCGAGCAGGGGAGGACGGATCACATCGCCGATCGCGAAGACGCTCGGGCAGGTAGTGCGAAAGGACTCATCCACCTTGATGAAGCCGCCGCGATCCAGCTCAACGCCAATCTTTTCCAGACCCAGGTTCGGGCTTAGCGGACGCCGTCCGACCGCGATCAGCACGGCTTCGGCGTCGACGGTTTTCGCTGCGCCGGCGGCGTCCAGCGTGACCGTCCAGCGGCTGCCCTTGTGCTCCATCGATTTGTACCCGTGCCCCAGCAGCACCGCGACTCCGCGCTTGACGAAGGAGCGGCGCAGTTCCTCGGCGATCTCGGCGTCGAAGCCGGGCAGCATCTGCTTTTCCAGTTCGACCACCGTCACTTTGACGCCGAAGGCCTGGTAGAAATACGCGAACTCGAGTCCCACCGCGCCGGCGCCGATCACGACCACGCTTTCGGGCAAATGGTCGTTCAGCAGCGCCTCGCGGCTGGTCATGACGCCGTCGCCAACCTTCATCCCGCCGAACAGCCGCTCGCCCGAGCCCGTGGCTACCAGGATGCGCTCGGCCTCGATCGTCGCGGCGCTCGGAGCCGCTTTTCCCGGGGCCACGGTGAGCGCCACTGTATTGGGCCCGGCGACAGTCGCTGCGGCCTCGAACAAGTCGACCTTGTTCTTGCGCAACAGGAAGCGCACGCCCTTGGAGAGCTTGTCGGCCGCTTCGCGGCTGCGCTTGATGACGCGGGTGAAATCGACCTTCACTTCGCCGACCTCGATGCCGTGTTCTTTGCCGGCGCCGCGAATCGACTCCAGCGTCTCGGCCGAATTGAGCAGCGCCTTCGACGGGATGCATCCCCAATTAAGGCATACGCCGCCGACTTCCTCGCGTTCGACCACCGCGACTCGCATCTTGAGCTGGCTCGCGCGGATCGCAGCAACATATCCGCCTGGGCCCGAACCGATTACCGCCAAGTCGTACCGTGAATTCGCCAAGCTCGTTAAACTCCCGGATGAAGTTGTGGAAATGGGGAAGCGGTCGGCCCTTGCGCCGTCAAAGGCGGCGACGCGGAACGCCGAGGCCGTTCAAAGGAAGACTCTAACCTAAGGCTCTCAGGATGGTAAATCGCAAATAGCCAAGACGAGTTGCGCGGCGTCGAAGACCGGCGCGAAAGAGCGGCGATGGATCGGTGAAGGTCCGAGCGTGCGGAGGGCCGCGAAATGCTCGGGTGTGCAGTAGCCCTTATGTTGCGCGAAGCCGTAGCCGGGAAACCGCGTATCGTACTCACACATCATCCGGTCGCGCGTCACCTTGGCCAAAATCGAGGCAGCTGCGATGCAGAAGCTCTTGCGGTCGCCGCCCACGATTGGAGTCTGCGGATGCTCGAGGCGCGCGATACCGCGTCCGTCGACCAGCACGTGGCCCGGCGCGCGGCCCAGGGCTGCCAGTGCGCGCAAGCTCGCCTCGCGCGTCGCCCAGTAAATGTTGAGCCGATCGATCTCGAGCGGATCGGCGACACCGACCGCCCATGCGAGCGCGCCCCCGACGATTCGATCGTAAAGCTCCTCGCGACGTTCGGGAACCAGTTGTTTGGAATCGTGAACGCCCTTGATGAAAGTCTCGGGCGCAAAGATGACCGCGGCGGCGACCACCGGTCCCGCCATCGGACCGACCCCGGCCTCGTCGACGCCGGCCACCGCTTCCACTCCGCTCCGCCAGAGCTTGCGCTCGTAGCGGAGGTCCGGATGCTTCGTCATCGCGCCGCCCCCTCTCGCCGGGCGCGCATCTGGCGCGCCGGTTCGCCCTTCGATGCGCCGATTATCGGCGGACGGTCGGTCGAGGTCAAACTTTGGGCGTTGCGATCTCAAATATTTTTCCACTGTCCTGCGCGTGCCGCCAATTCCACTGCCCCGACTTGCCGCAAATTACGCCAAGCGTTTGAGACGAGCGCGGCGAAGCGTTTCGGCCACACCCTCGGGATCGGGAATGTCGAACATCTGAATCGCGTAATCGGCACTCGCCGCCGACGCGATGATCACGTTCCCAAGGCCCATCGCCCGCTGCATGAATCTTTGCTCGACGTCCACGGAGCGGACGTCGGCCAATTCCATCTCGCGCCGATGCCGCGCCAGGATGCCCTTGTTCTCGATCACCCGTTCCGAGGTGATGCTCCACGAGATGAAGTGGCGCCGCAACGCGGTGCCAATCAACTGCAATATTCCGATCGCGAACAGCGGCAGGCTGTAAGTCCAATCTGCGCCATGGACGAAGCGCACCGCGAAACCCGCCGCGATAAACATCGCCGCAAAAAGAATCGATCCGATAAAATGCCACCACGCGGGACGTATTCGCATCAGCGCGTACTCGCGCCGGTCTGCTGGCTTCGGATCGAGCAGCCGCGTCCCGCATCGCGGGCAAAAGGCGGCGTCAGGGGCGGAGTCGGTTCCGCACTGCGGACATCTCATAGTGTTCCCTCTCGCAGAGGCGATTAACGATCGCCCGCGAGTTTCGAGTTTAGGCCGGCTCCGCCGGGTTTCCGTGCAGACCGCTTCGTGTTAATTCTGCCTACCATGAAGATAGCGCTATTCGGAATCAACTATGGCCCGTGCGCCGATCCGCGGAACTCAAGCCAGATAGCGCGCGCTGCCGAAGCGGCCGGTTTCGAGAGTCTCTGGACCGGCGAGCATATCGTGCTGCCCGATCCGCAGGTGCCGCCTTCGCCGGCTCGGCCCGAGACTCCATTCATCGACTCGCTGATTGCGCTGACCTTCGTTGCCGCACACACCACCACCATTCGCCTCGGCACCGGGATCATCATACTGCCGCAGCGCAATCCCGTCGTGTTGGCCAAAGAACTCGCCTCGACCGACGTGCTTACCGAAGGCCGCCTGATCTTCGGCATCGGTGTCGGTTACCTCAAGCCCGAGTTCGATGCTATCGGCGCACCGTTCGATCACAAGGGAGCGCGGAGCGAGGAGTTCCTGCAAGCGATGATCGCGCTGTGGACGATGGACAAGCCGGAATTCCGCGGTCGCTTCGTTTCCTTCGGCGGGGTCAATGCGATGCCTCGTCCGGTGCAGAAGCCTCATCCGGAAGTTGTCTTCGGCGGCCATACCAAGGAGGCTTTCTCGCGAGCGGCGCGCTTGGCCAAAGGATGGTACGGGTTCGCGCTTGATCTCGAGACCACCAGGCAGCACGTCGAGGGGCTGAAGGCCGCTTGCAAGGAAGCCGGACGGCGTTTCGAGGACCTGGAGATAAGCGTGACTCCGAGCAAGCGAGTGGATCGGGATGAGGCGCGCCGTTTCGCCGATGCTGGCGTGCATCGCCTGATCCTGTTGCATCGCCAAAACGACGCCGCAGGAGTGCTGCGCTTCGTTGACGAATGCGGTAGCGCACTGGTTGGCAAGGTGTAGGGAAGCGACGGGGGAGTTTCTCTACAGGAGGAGAATCGAGAACACCGCGCGGAACCAATGAAACAACGTTCGTTTATTCCAGCAAAAATTGACGGATAGTGGTCGACATATGGTGGTCGATTAACGAGATGTGGCAGCAAGTATTGCATGAATGAAACAAGCTATGGTCAATCTTGCATCAAGCCGGCGAAAGCCCGACCGGCACTTTTATATCACTCGGCATTTTGTTGACGCTTTATTCGTTAAGTTTGCCCCAATTTTCACCTTATTAGGCTCGATTCCCCTTTCTGTCGCTTACGGCATACGCCTTGCTTTATGCCCTGGTGTCCGGGACGTAGCAGCCGGGTAGCGGATGAGCCCTGGTGGGCAACAAGATGATCGCGAGGAATAGGGGAGAGAAATAAATGGCCATGAAACTGGAAAGCAGCAGAGTTATGACAGTCAAAGAGCTGTCCGATTACCTCAAAGTACATCCGTCGACCGTGTATCGTCAGCTCAAGCGTGGCGGACTGCCGGCCTTCAAGGTGGGTAGCGATTGGCGCTTCAACATCGAGTCGATCGATCGCTGGCGCCTGCAGCAGGACAACTTCAAAGGCTAGTCACCTAGTCCGATTTTAGGGCCGCGGCGGGGCGGCTCTTTTTTGAACCCGACTCGGAATCGTGGGGGGCAAACTCTTCATGAAGCGCCGGAAATCGAAAGCGGGATCGAAGGCGTTCGACGAAGGTTAGGAATGCCGGCAAAAGCCGGAAGGGCGACGTGGCTTAGAACCGGTAAGCGATCCCAGCGAAGTCTATCTCAGGCCGAGCGCTCCATCGGCCGCGGCACGGTCGCAAGATAGTCGAACGAGAGCCAGCCGCGTAGCGGATCGACCCTGGCAATGCGGACTCGTATCGGCGTTTGGCTGGAGATGTTGGAAGCGCCGCGCAAAGCTCCGCGCACGCCATAGTCGTCGAGCTCGGCGCTGACTCCATCGCGAGTGACCGTGGCCGCTAGTTCAGTTCCGAGCGCGTACGTTCCAGGTAGCGAAGGGTCCAGTAGCGCCGCGCTCGGCGCTCTAATTCCTTGGCCTCAGCCTCCGCATTCTCAGTGTTCGCCAGCAGCGCGAGTATCCCGTCGGCATCGTACGGGGCCGACCCATCGGCCAGTGCACTCACCAGCTGACGTTGCAATACCAGGTCTGCATAGCGCCGGATAGGCGAGCTGAGCTGCGCATAACATTGCAGCCCCGCTCCGGCATGGTACTCGGGATAGACTGACAAACGCGCGCGCACCGCGCCCGCCTCGCCTGCCGGCGGTTGCACACGGTAGATGATCGGAATCCGATGCTCGGCGGCGTAGCTCGCAGCGACGAAATTGTTCAACACCATGAATTCCGCTACCAGCAGACGACTCGGCGAATTGTTATCGATAACCTCGATCTCGATCTCGTCGCCATGCACCCGCACCTTCGGCTCCCGCCGCTGGATCAATATCGCGCCGGCTCGCCGGCGCCGTTCGCGAAGCTCGAGCGCCGCCTGATACAGCCGGCGCAGCGCCGTCGTCACGTCCTCCTCGATCGCTTCTTCGCCGCCAAGGATACGGTCCGCCTGCGCGTAGCTGAGCCGCCGGCCTATACGGAGATTGAGCGGAGTAATGACGCTGTTGAGCAATTTGCCATCCGGGCCCAATAGGACTGACGTACTCAACACTGGCCGCCGTTCGCCGGCTGTGAGACTCGCCCGCGCGCAGCAGATTTCATCGGGGAGCATCCTGACGGTCGTTTCGGGCAGATACACAGTTGTGGCGCGCGCGGCCGCCTCGCGATCCATCGCGCCCCCTTGCGCGACGAAGTCTGAGACCAGCGCGATGTGTATGCCGGCCCGCAACTGGCCGTCCGCCGTCACCTCGCAAGTGAGCGCGTCGTCGACCTCGAGCGTCTCTTCATCGTCGATCGTGAATGCGACTGGCCCGTCAATCGCAGCGCGCTCCCTCGGAGCGACCGTGACCGCCTCGACTCGTGCCGCTTCGCCGAACTCGATCGGGAGGGCCCCAATGGCGGCAAATCTTGGGGCCGCGGGCGCCGCCCCCAGGCGATCGAGCACTTCAAAGGCGACCTCGGCCGGATCGACGTCGGGTGCGGCTTGGCCGAGCATCACGGTCAGCTCCTGGCTGCGAGTGGAAGGATTTTTGAGGTAACGTTGCAATTCGGCGATCAGCGGAGCGGCTTCTTCAACTGAAGCAGGTGCGGCGCCGGCGGAGGTATCTTTCGCGATGATCGCGTTCAAGAGATCGCGCGTGCGGCGGCCCTCCTCGCTCCGCATGCGCACCCGGCTCTCCTGGACGCGCAGCCGCTCGACCTGCTCGGGACTGCGCGCCATGAATTCGCGATTACGGCGGACAAAATAAATGCGATCGCCAATCAGCGCCTCCAGCATCACGGCCGCCCCGGCGCTCGAGCGGCGGCCGAAGAACAGCTCCGCCAGGTCCTCCGCGTTGAACGCGCGGCCCTGCTCTTGGACGACTTCCCACAAAAGCGTCAGGTCGAGCTCGACGCGCAGCGCGGCCTTTTCCTCCTCGAGTGCCGCGAGTCGTGCGGCCGGATCACCTTCGCTCTCGCTGTGCGACGTGCCATGGCGCATCAGGATCAACTCGCGCGCGATGGAGCGCTCATGGCCGGCTCCGTCGCGGATTACCAGTTTTTCACCCTGCTCGCGCATCACGAAGCCTGGATGAAGCCCGCCGTGATCGAGATATTCGACTAGCGAGCCTGTGTATTTTATTGCCGAATTCATGAGGCTCCCTATTGTGACGGCCACCGCGAGCGAAGACCATATGCCAAGCCTGTCGCGCGGTCTCGCCCGGTGTGCGGCGCACAGGAGAGGCGGTTGCCGGAGACGATGCGGTTATGATGCCGACGCTGATTGCGAATTCCTTTCTCGAAGACCTTGCGCTGGTGTTGAGCGTGGCGGCGGTCACCACGATCATCTTCCATGTGCTGCGCCAGCCGGTGGTGGTCGGCTACCTGATTGCCGGGATGATCGTCGGGCCCTACACGCCCGGAATACTAGTCGACGCAAGCCGCATCCATGGGGTCTCCGAGTTGGGCGTGATCCTGCTGATGTTTGCGCTCGGCCTGGAGTTCAGCATCCGCCGCCTGTTACGGCTGGGCCCGCGCGCCGCTTTCATCACGGCGGTGCAGGTCGGCCTGATGATCTGGCTCGGCTACGTCTGCGGACGCGCGCTCGGCTGGACCACCCTCGAGAGCATTTTTACCGGTGCGTTGCTCTCGATCTCTTCCACCACCATCGTGGCCAAGGCGTTTTCCGAGCAGCATGTCGGTACCGACCTGCGCGAACTCGCTCTGGGCGTGCTCCTGTGTGAGGACCTGGTCGCGGTGATCATGCTGGCGGTGCTGACGCCGCTCGGCGCGGGCGCGAAGCTGAACGCCGGGGCGCTGGAATGGACCGGCCTGCGTCTGGGGATCTTTTTGATCGCGCTCGTCGTCGGCGGACGCCTGCTGATTCCTCCGCTGGTGAGGTTCATTGCGCGGATGGGCCGCGATGAGACGATAGTCGTCGCCAGCGTGGGAATCTGTTTCTGTTTTGCGATGGCGGCCGAGCGCGCCGGCTATTCGGTCGCATTGGGATCCTTCCTCGCCGGCTCGCTGGTGGCGGAATCGGGGCAGGCCGAGCGTCTCGAAGAGCTAATCCGGCCTTTGCGCGACGTCTTTGCGGCAGTGTTCTTCGTCTCGGTCGGAATGATGATCGACCCGGCGATCATAGTGGCGCATTGGCAAGGGCTCGCGCTTTTGGTCGGGGTGTTGATTGTCGGCAAGATCGTCGGCGTCACGCTCGGCGCGCTGCTCGCCGGGACGCCGGCGCCGCTCGCGGTCCAGACCGGGCTGAGCCTCGCGCAGATCGGCGAATTCTCTTTCATCATCGCGGGCGTCGGACTCGAGACCGGCGCGGCTCGCACATTTCTCTATTCGATCGCGGTCGGCGTCTCGGCGATCACCACATTCACCACGCCTTTTATGGTACGCGCCTGCGGACCGGTCGGTGCGATGCTGGAGAGCAGGGCGCCCCATGCATTGGCCCGCCTGCAGCACGTCTATGACGGTTGGGTCGAACGCGTTCATGCCGGTCATGCCGTTGCGGATGGCCGTCCGGGCGTCGCGTCGCCGGTTTTCTTCATTGTTGCAGGCGCGCTTTGCGTTGCCGCAGTGGTAATCTCTATTGATGTAGCGGGGCGTCCAATCGAGCGAGTTATCATTTCCTACGGGATCGTCGCGGCGCGCGCCGCTACGATCACCGACTTAGTGGGGCTTGGCTTGGCGGTCATCGGAACGGCCGCGATGCTTTTCGGAGCGCGCCAGCTGGCGGCAAGGCTAGCCAATCATCGCGCGCCGGCCGCGTCCACGACGTTACAGGATTGGGAGAAAAGTTTGATGGTTGAGGTTTTGCAACTCGCTATCATGGTCTGCGCGGGACTCTTGCTGCTGGCCTTGCTGCAGCCCTTTATACAAATACGCGAGGGCGTAGCGGTAGTGATGCTGATAGCTTCCGCCATCGCGCTGGTAATCTGGCGGGGCGCCCGCCGCCTCGCTGCCACAAGCCACTCGTGACATAACCGTCAAACAAACAATTTGCTGACGAAGCGTGAGGATTCACGCGATGGCTGGGAAGACAATAGGAGTCGAACTGCCCGACGAGCTATACGCCGGGCCTCAGCGAAGTAGCCAATGCGCTCGGCATTTCCAGCGCCGAGGAGGCAGCCGTGATCGCGATCGCCGAATGGACCGCCCGGCGCAAGGCCGACCTGGACGACCGCGATCCCGCACAGCGATACTTCGTCAATCAGGCGCTCGACGAACTCGCTGCCGGCGCGGAAAAAAAGAAGTAGCACGATGGTCGCGCAACGGACGCGACGATCGCGCGTAACTAGCGCCAGGGCTCCCGCATCACTTCGGTGTCACCGGTTTCCTGGTTGATCAGCAGGAATTCGACTTCGTGATAGCTGCCTTTGGGGAAAAACACATAGCCACTGAGCGTGAAATCGTGCCGGACCTCGCCGCCCTGCAGCGCCAGCGCCTGTAACTGTTGGTTGGCCTGCTGATCGGCCTTGTCGGATCCTCGCTGCACCCCGTGAACGATTCCCGCGCCGCCGCCGAGTGCTCCGCCGACTATCGCTCCGCTCCCAGCGCCGCTTAATCCCGAGAATCCGTTTACCACCGACCCTATGATCGCTCCCAGTCCGGCGCCCAGCGCGCCTTCGGCGACGCCGCCGACCGCTCCGCTGGTGAGTGCCGCCTTGAGTTCGCCCGATCCCCCGGCCTCGCGCGCCGCCTCGCCCGGTGGCAGTGGAGCGACTCGCGCGCCGGAATCGTCGAGCGCGAAAATCTGGCTCGGCACGATCGAACGTGGCACATTGCTGCCGTTCGCGACCGAGACGTAGAGAGGCTGTACGTCGCCGATCGAATGGCTCGGCTGCGTAGTGACGTTGAGCTGTCCGGGCTGCGGCGTAACTACGATCTGTGGAGTGTCCTTGAGTGGCGCCGACGCGAAGCCACATCCCCACATCGCGAGCATGAAGAGGAACTGAGGCCGCTTCATCGTTCGGCGGACGCGGGAGACAGCCGTCATGCGTCATTGTAGAGCCGCGCAGCATAGGGCGATCAAGTGGGCAGGCGCCTTGCGCTGGCCTGGATGCGCCATGCAAAATCGCCCATCGGCGCCGCAACCGAACCTGAGAACGGCGAGCCCGCGGGGGGCCAGCGCGCAAGGCGCAAGGGGGGGCGGATGGAGCAATCATCTGGAGACGTTTCATCAGGCGTGACACGCCACGGTCATCATCAAGCCGCAACTCGCGGCCGGATGTGTCTATTTGTTCGCCCTGCCGTTCTGCGCGTTCGGCTTGTTTGCCGCGGTGAAATCGGCCCAGGGGATCCTCGCTGGCGATCTGCCGGCGGCGGCTTACGCCGGGATGTTCGCTGTTGTTTTCTGCGGCGTCGGCTTCGGACTGATTTACGCAATTCATCGAGGATCGCGATCCGTGCAGGCGCGGGACCGCTTGCGCGCCGCGAACCCGGACCGGCCATGGCTCTGGCGCGAGGACTGGGCCGCGGGGCGTATCCCGGCCTCGATAGGAAACAGCGCGCTGGTGCTCTGCGGATGCTCTGTGCTCTGTTTCGCGGTCAGTGCGCCCGGGATTTACGCGATTCCGCAGGAACTGGCGAAGCATAACAATCTAATCCTGCTGGTCCTGCTTTTCCCGCTCGCGGGCGTCGTGATGCTCGGGCAGGCGGCGCGGGCCGCCGCGCGATGGCGAGTCGTGCGCGGCTCGGCCTTGGCGATGGATTCCGTGCCGGGCCAGATCGGCGGGACGCTCGCAGGTAAAATCAACTTGCCCGGCGATCTGAGGCCGACTGGCGAGTTCACGCTCGGCCTTCGATGCATCAACCGGGTGACGTCGAACAGCGGCGATTCAAGTTCGACTTGGGAGCACGTGCTTTGGAACGACGAGCACGTCGCATCCTCCGATGGCGCGTCGGTGCCGGTCGCGTTTTATATCGCGCCCGATACTCCGGCGTCCGATTACGCCAACAGCCGCAACGAAATCATCTGGCGGCTCACCGCCAGCGGACCGACCTCGGCCGGCAAATTCGATGCGCTATTCGAGGTGCCGGTGTTCAAGGTCGCCGAAACCGCGGAGCAGCAGCGTCTCGCCGAAAACGTGCGCGCGCGCGAGCATCAGCAGGTCGAGAGCTACGTGCATCCGGCGGCCTCGCGGATAACGATGAACCTGACCCCGGGCGGCGCCACCGAGGTTTATTTTCCGCCGCTTCGCAGCCCTGGCGCCGCGCTCACCACGGCCGCCTTCGCTGCGCTCTGGACCTCGTTCTTCTGGCTGATGCGCATCATGCACGTACCGTGGTTCTTCGTCGCCGGATGGGGCTTCTTCGATGCGCTCCTGGTACTGATTCTGCTGAGTCTTCTCAGCGGGACGCGTGTGCGCGTCGGTGACGGCGCGGTTAGTATAGAAAAGTCGCTCGCGGGACTCATATATTCGCGCTGGCGAATCGCGGCGAGTGAGGTATCGGGCGTAGCCGCGGTTGCGGGGATGACGGCCAACAATACCGTTTACAACCGGCTTCGGATCAGTTACGGCCAGCGGAGTTACTATTTCGCCGACGGCATCGGTGACAAACGTGAAGCCGACTGGCTCGCCGATCAGATAAGCCAGAGGCTGGGACTTAGGCAATGAGGGACGGTGCGAGCAGCGCGCAGTGATCGGAGAGCCGGGGTGGCGAAATGGCAGACGCAGAGGACTTAAAATCCTCTGGAGCGAAAGCTCCGTGCGGGTTCGAGTCCCGCCCCCGGCAACAATTTTCGCCAATAGCCATGCGGTCTTTGTCGCTCTGATCGCCTTGAATATCAAGAGAGTGAAGAGGGATTCGGAGGCTGACTTTGGCTGTACTTTGGCTGCTTCCAAAATTGAGACGCACACTTTGAGTCGATGGGTAGTTGTGAAGGTCGGAGGCGACCTTCCCGGCTGCGATGCCGAAAACTTGTTCGCTCCAGCGCGGCGCTTAGGGGATTACGGAGCCGCGGAAGACGCTCGCAGCTTCCTTGAACAAAGGTCTATAAGGACGGGTTGCTTACGATCTTCTTTTGAAGGAAGCGATGGGGACGTCAGAAGACCAAGAGTTGGCGTTCCACAATTCGGGATCCAGGGCGATCGTCGATTCTTACGTTGCGAGTGCTTTCTGTCGGATCGTCGACGAGACCGGATCGTTTGGAACGGGGTCAGTGTTGCAACGAGTGGTATTCTCTCACAGTTCGTGCCGAAGGAAAGCCCTAAAAAATAGTCAGGATAGCCGCAAACTCGGGTTACCATTTGTCAACAGTTGTCAGAACGCTCATTCCCTTCGTGCGCCGGCAGAAGAACGATACCAACGACGCCGAAGCGATCTGCACGGCGGTCCAGCAACGGAACATGCGGTTCGTGCCGAAGAAGACGCTCGAACAGCAGGACATCCAGGCGCTTCACCGCGCCCGGCAGCGGTTGGTCAATCATCGAACCGCACTCATTAGCCAAATGCGTGGACTCTTGCTCGATTGCGGCGTCGCAATCGCCGTCTCGGCCACACGAGCCCGGTCCGTTCACGAGCTCCGGGCAGAACGCCGCCCCTGTGAAGGACAAAAGTGAGAATCGGCGATATGGATGACGCCCATTGAGCAAACAAGGGATGCGACAAGAAGCCCCGGCTGCCGCTGAGGTCACTTCACCGCAGCAAGGATTTTTCTATGGTTGGGTGGTCGTCGGGTGCGCGTTCACCATATTGTGCATCGCATACGGCATCCAGTTCACCTTCGGCGTGTTCATGCCCTTTATCTCTGCGGATACCGGCTGGGATCGCGGCAGCCTTTCTCTCCCGTATTCATTGTACGTGTTCGTCTATAGCGCGTTGGGTGTTGCGAGCGGGCGTCTCACCGATCGCCTGGGACCGCGCATCGTGCTCACGGTGGGAGGTTGTCTCCTTGGCTCAGGCGTAATGCTCATGAGTCGGGTCCACGCATTGTGGCATCTCTACATCGTGCTTGGCCTCGTTGCCGCGTCCGGCATGAGTGCGGCCTACGTTCCCTGTAACGCGACGGTAGTGCGTTGGTTCACGCGCCAGCGCGGCTTGGCGCTCAGCATCACCTCCAGCGGCGCAAGCTTTGGCATGTTTATCTTTCCGCCATTGGCAACAACGCTCATTACGGCGTACGGCTGGCGCAGAACGTACTTGATTCTGGGTTTGCTGGCTGTCTTCGGCCTTATCTCGTGCGCAACATTCATCGTGCGCGATCCCGAAAAAATGGGCCTGGACCCTGACGGACTGCCGCCGCAAGAATCGGCGCCCAGCGACGCGGCCCTGGATGTATTGGTGTTCGAGAACTGGAGCCTCGCCGAAGCCAAACACACCACCACATTCTGGCAGCTCAATGTCATATTTACCTTGACGTGGTTGGTTGTGTTCATGCCCATGGTCCATATCGTCCCTTTTGCTGTCGATCTTGGAATTCCCCACTTCCTCGCCGCGATGACGATCAGCGTTATTGGTTTTGCGGGATTTGCTGGGCGACTTGCGATTGGCCCCATCTCTGATCGTTTGGGTCGGGTACCCACGCTTGGCCTGTGTTTGTTCCTGCAAGCGCTGTCGTTTCTCGGGTTCACGCTCAGTACCGGTCTTTCGCTCTTGTATCCCGCTGCCGCCGTCTTTGGATTTTCGTACGGCGGAGTCACTGCCCTGTTTCCCGCCCTGATCGGCGACTTTTTCGGCCGAATATCCATCGGTGCGATTGTCGGCTTCATTTTTGCGCTAGCCGGTTCCCCCGCGGCGGTCGGTCCGCTCATCGCCGGCTATATGTACGACGCGACGAAGAGTTACACCGCCGCATTCGTGCTGAGCGCGACTCTCAATCTATCGGCGTTGTTGCTCGTCTTTGTGCTCAAAAAACCACGGCGAGCAACAGCCGTTGCCCTAGGCTGATGCGGATCTGTCTATCGCTCGATCGAGATGCCGCACATCGGATGGTGCAATTTGTAGCTCGATCAAGACGCACACGCGTCCACAATCGATAGCTCAGCAATCAGCTGTTCTCGGCCGCTAACCTCGAAGCTTCGCGCTTACCGGAGCGTGGCTCGACAGCCACCGCTGCGCCACTTCCTCACTCAGTCGATGGAAACTGAAAACCGAAACATAAAAGGCAAAGGCGGCCTCCCCCGAAGATATTTCGACCACGATGTCACGTCCCCATCGGAATGCAGCGCCTTTGGAAATCAATCGCCCCGACGGAAGGGGGGCTTTTCTGTCCGATCGTCGCGGGTCGGATGAGTCCTAGTTAGGTTGAACGGCACCCAAGTGCTGATTTATGTTCCGTGACTAGGTAATTGCCCAAGCCGCCGACCAGCGCGCGGCGCCGCAACCTGCATGGCCTGACAACCGCGCAGTATGCGCTCGTCCTGGCTGCTATTGCGGTTACAGTGTATGGCGCGGTTACGTTGCACTCAGCGCAAACCTCCGATCATTCGTCAGCGGTATAGATTCCACTTTGACTACGACTCCCGGCGGCGCGGTGAGGGGACGCTGGCGCCTTCACCTTCAGGCGACCAGCAGACAGCGCCGTAAGCGGGTGAGGCAGTCTTTAGGACGCGGTGAAAAATCTGGGAGCTCGTGGCCGTGTTTGTAATCGCTGAACATGCCGAAAATTCCTGAACTTTTTTCGGCACGCCGCCTGCCTACGGCTCCAACGCGGCCGATTCACTATCACACCCCATTACCCCCCGCACGCGTCCACAGCAGCGCAGCTCTGTTACGGCCAGTTCACCAAGCTTATCAAGGAAATTACTATCGCGGCGCGTCTTGGCGGCGGCGACATACTTCTCGAGCAACATAGTGCTTCGTCGTGCAACGTAGGTCACTGAATGGCTTGGGGATGGCGTAAAGGCTTTGTCAACAAGTCGTCATCTCACTGCGGCTATATGGTACTCGGTCTCAGTCGCGATCAGATCGATGGCCCGTTCATCGTATTTGACCTGGCAGTTGGCAACTTCGTCTAGTAGATTTGACGAGATCCACGTTATTCGCATTGAGTAGGTCGCCCGGCTTGAGCTTACCCTTAGTGTACGCTTCGATCGAAAGCAACTCCGGCGGGTAAGCCGCCGCACAGTCGCCGTTGCGACCAATAACGTCGAACAATGGCGTGAGCAGAGATCGTCGAACAGATCGTCAATGGCTTGCAGCCACCCGAACTCACCGCTCCATCGTTGCTGGACGACAGAAACGGAGCAACCGCTTGCCTGGGACACTCAACACAAGGTGCTCGGCTTCTCACTCCTGCTCCGCTATGCGTAAATTGACGCCTGGTCCATCTCTCTCCATACTTGATTGCGCATACGGTTGAGCTTCACCCACGGATTTTATGAAAGTGACCTAAGTGTGTCAGATGTATGTGAGCCGAGTAATTCGTATCGCCTTCCTAGCTCCGACCAGAGTGCCGCCCACCCGCGCACGATCTCGCGCCTGCTCTAATACTGAGCACGTTCGTGATCCGTCCGCGCCACCTCTCCCTCGAGCTGCACTATGAGACGGGGGCTGCCGCGCGCACAGGTTTACGTCCTAAGAATGCTGATGTTGTGGGTGGTCCGCCTTGCGACGTCACTCGGCCTCGCTTTGATAATCTGTCCGGCTCAAGGATCTTTGGCGGTCGAATCCTTCAAGAATACTTCGTTCCCGGCGTCGTCGGGGCGGACAGATTCGAATTGTGCGATGCTCCGCGTTTTCAGGCCCGAGCCCTCGCCGATTGCGTCTGGGCCCAGTACTGAGATCGACGTGGCATTCGAGCCGCTCGGCGTCAAAACCTTGCTCCCATCGCCCAGGGGATATCACGCGGTCCTGATAATCATCGATTTAAACTCGGGCACTCAAATGGCCTTCGAAGGTAACTACAGCGGGACAATGGGAAATTTCGGATACCTGCGCGCGGGGACGCGAAATCTGCAGCTGAAACCTCTCGTGTCTGGCTCGGTCAGGGAATTGGTCACGGAACTCTTTGTTCCGACGGCTAACTACATCAACTGGCTGCAGCAGATGGTGAACGAGATCAATAGTTCGAACGTTACTTATTCGCCGACGCCGGAACTGCAGTGGAACGCCGCGAACAGCAATACCTTCGTGTTCTCAGCCCTGACCCATATGGGGCTGATTCCCCCACCGCCGCCAAATCCAGTGACAGGCGTTACTCCGGGTTATTACAACGCGCTGGAATGGGATTCAAACTGAGGGATTAACAAAAGGAGGAGGCGAAGGTTCACCGCCGCGCAAATTCTAAGAACAACGGCCTCAAGGGTTTTTCAACCAGCTAATTGGTTTCGACCCCTGGCGCCTCGTCGGCAATTCGTTCGAACTGATGAAAGCGCTAACCGCACGGCGCGTCTGATGTCTATTCAGGCGAGCTGTGTGCCCCGAAACAATTGAAAAGATTAGCGAATCAAAGAGATGAGCGTCAGATTGTCGGTAAAGGCGTGTTATGTGTCTAGTGGCCTAAATTACCGTGACCACACATCCGATCAAGATTCTGGTGCTTCCCGACAGCGATCCGCTGAATTATATGGGGATCGGATTCGACCGCAACAGCACCAAGCGGGACGACTACTTCAACTCGCCGGCCGATAACGCCTTTCTCAACATCACCGATGAGACCGAGAAAGCTTCGAACACCAAGCAACTCCTCGGCGCCACGGTCGCCGCCAGCAGCTGCCCGTGCGGCCCCTTGGTCCTCTCCACTGCCCGCTTCATTTCCTCGATCTCTCGCGCGCGCTTGCCGAAATTCTCGAGGTCGCGGATGATGCGCGATTGGAGGGTCGCACCAGCACGGTCAACCATGATGCTATCGTCGAGGCGGCCGGCACGCTCCGGCGCATCGCGAACCGGCTGGCATCAATAGCGACGGGGCGCATCGTAACTCCCATGCCACAACTGGACCCGGTGACCGAATCCGCGCGCTAGGCGGTGCTAGACGGAATTCGTCGGCGTCTTCAGTCGTGGCTCGACTTCTTCAACGGCGCGGAGAGCGTCAGGGCTCCTGCCGCCCTGGAATCGCGCGAGGAAACTTACTGGTTGACCTGAAAATGCCAGTCGATCAGTTCGGCTCAAGGCTCGAGGAGCGAACATTCGCGCGTATCGATTCGTGGACTACCGATCAGCGGCGTGCATTCCTCGCTGAATTGCACGCGATGCGCCGGCTCGAAGACCTGATGTCACAGTTGAAATCGGTGGCTCCCGCAAATCTCGGGCTCCGCATCGAACCTCGCGCGCTGAGCACGCTACTCCATCTTCACCAGCAGCCCGCGCGATCGCGCCGATTCGAACATCCATCGGAAGAAGACGACCGCAAACACGAAGTAGACCATGTTCAATCCGAGGCCCCATTTGAAATGCAAGGCGGAAAATCCACCTCGCTCGATAGCCTCCCGCATGCCTTCGAATGAATGAGTCGTCGGCAGGATCGACGCTATCGGGCGCAGGAAGCTCGGCAATGAGCTCAGCGGATAGAATACGCACGACAGCGGCATCAGGATGCCGGCGAAGCTCCACGCCATGGCCTGGAATTTCGTGGTGTAACGGAAGATCAGCCCGGTAACCACGATACCCATCGTCAGCGCGAACAGAGCCAGGTTCAGTATGAATGGAAACAGGGTCGGCAACGCTGGAAACATATTGTAGTGGTAGAATAGCCAGGCGATCGACGCCTCGACGAACAAGCCGATCATCGCCTTCGCAAGGGTTACGATTATCAGCCCCGTCACGTATTCCGATACGCTGAGCGGTGAAGCAAACAGGCTGACGAGATTTCGCGACCATAGTTCTTCGAGGAATCCTACTGCCATGTCGCGTTGGAATGCGTTGAAAAGCCCCCACAGGATGACGGCCCCGAGGAGGCAGCTGACAATTCCCGGCTGCAAGCGGTTTCCGTGGCGTAGGTACAATGTGAAGAATCCCCACACCAGGATGTTTACCACCGGCCAGTACACCATGTACGTGATGTGATTCGCGTTGCGGCGCACTTCGTAGATGTGCCGCAGGATGACCGATCTAATTCGATACAGCTTCATCCGGCCGACGCCCCGCAATGCGAAGGAAGACCTCCTCGAGGGCAGGTGCATCGCGATCTTCGTTCAGGATCTCGCGGGTAACTTCGATCGGAGTTCCGGTCGCGATAATACTTCCCTTGCTGAGAAAGAGAATCCGGTCACACATCCGCTCGACCTCGTGCATGTTGTGCGACGTGTAGAGGATCGTCGTCCCCCGCGTCTTCTGCAGATCGAGCAGAACCTCTCTCACCTGCACCGCCGCCTGCGGATCAAGGTAAGCCGTCGGCTCGTCGAGCAACAACAATTCCGGATTGTTCAGAAACGCTTTGCACAGCCCGACGCGCGTGATCTCGCCAGACGATAATCGCGACATCGGTTTTTTCTTCAGTCGCCCGATCCCGAATTTCTCCAACAGCTCGTTGATCTTCAGCTCGCGGTCGCGAACGTTGTAGATTCCCGCGAAGACCCGCAGATTTTCCACCACCGTCAGGCGGACAGGAAACGCCATGTATGGTGACGTGAAATTCAACCTCTGAAGTATCTGTTCGCGGTCCGCATCGAGATTCTTTCCGAACAGGCGCACACTGCCCGCGTTCGGCGAAATCAGGCCTAGCATCATGTGGATGATGGTGGTTTTGCCGGCCCCGTTGGGACCGACCAGTCCGACAATTTCTCCCGCATGAACGACGAACGATACGTTGTGGACTGCAGTGAACTTGCCGTAGGTTTTTGTCAACCGCTCCACGGTAACGAGCATCGCGACACACTACGCCACGCTCGCATCGATCACAAACAGTCCGTAACGCTATTTTTTCGCGCGGGAACGATGCTCAACTGCTGCCTGACGCATAACCGTCGCGAAAATTTGAATGTCCCGAGGATAACACCGGCAAAGTAAAATATACTCGTCTAAATCACTTGAAACTCGAATGGAAAATTCGTATCCTGCCGCTCCAGTTTGGTCCGGGTTTCAGAAAACGACCAACATTTTATGGGCGAGACCTCGAAAGAGAGAATAACCAAGTGGCTTCACTGTTCCCGTCATTGCCAAAAGTCGATGCTGCCCGCGGTACCCACCTGCCACGAATCTGTATCGCAACGTGGGAAATCGAGGGACCATCTCGTAATGCTGGCATAGGTACCGCGTACACCAGCCTCGCCGACGCCTTGAAGCGCGCCGGTTACGACGTCACCATCCTTTTCCTTCTCGGATGCCATCCTACCGATGGAAACATGATCGATTGGGTCGATTACTACCGCGACGAAAAAGGCATTAAGTTGATTCCGCTTCCGATGGCGCACGAGCCGCGGATTCATGCCGCCTGGGCCTCCAGCGTTTCGTATCACACATATGTCTGGCTGAAGGCGCATCAGCACGACTTCGACGTCATTCATTTTCCCGAATGTCAGGGCCTTGCCTTTTACAGCTTGCTGGCTAAGCGCCAGGGCCTCGCTTTCGGTGGCGCGACTTTTGTGATCGGCACACACGGTCCGACCTTCTGGGTAAAGGAGGGTAGCCAGGACTATTTACGCAACCTCGGAGAGCTCGAGATCGATTTCATGGAACGCACGAGCGTTTCCGCCGCGGATATCGTCGTGAGTCCCAGCCAATACCTTCTGAACTGGATGCAACAAAATGGCTGGGAACTTCCCGAGCACACTTACGTTGCCCCCTATGTTCTTCCCAATACCGTCCTATCCGAGGACTCCGCGCCGGGTCAGAAGCGAAAGCAGGTCCGCGAAATAGTCTTCTTTGGAAGACTCGAGATCAGAAAAGGCCTCAAGCTCTTCTGCGACGCAGTCGACGAACTTTGCGCGGATTCTGATCGGCGCGATTTTGAGATCACCTTCCTCGGAAAGGAGACTCAGCTCTACGGTCGCTCGAGTATTGGTTACATCAGCGATCGTTCCAAGGCCTGGAACGTTCCTTGGCACCTCGTCGCCAATAAGTACCAAAAGGCGGCAATCGAATATCTTCGAGGAGATGGGCGGTTAGCTGTCGTATCGTCTCTTGCAGATAATTTTCCCAATACTGCCTTGGAATGCGTCGGCGCAGGTGTGCCGCTCCTGGTCAGCAATGTAGGAGGCATTCCGGAAATTATCGATCCTGCCGATAGAGAGAATGTCTGCTTCGAGCCGCGACCCGATGTGCTCGCGGAACGTATTCGAAGTGCGCTCGAGCACGGCGCATTTTCAGCGCGACCGTCGGCCTCCTTCGCTGACACCAAAGGTAACTGGGTGCGCTGGCATGCCAGCCTTTCCAATCGGGCCAGGAATGAGCAGCCTGTTCGTAAAGAACGGCCGGCAGGCAGAGAGTCAATCTTCCCCCTAGTCAGCGTGTGTTTCGCTTTCAACGTCAAAGAGAAGGGCGCCGAAGCCACTTTGGCCTCGCTGAAGCATCAGGATTATCCGCACCTGGAAATCATTGTGGCCGAGTGCGGGACCGAAGTCGCGCCTGCTTCAAAAGCATCCGCCGCCCAGTTAGGAAACCACGAACTCCGCAAGATTTATCGTCGTGGCACTGAGATGGGCGCGGCCAGAAATGCCGCAGTGCGCGAGGCAAAAGGCGAATACTTGTTCTTCGTTGATGATCACACTCTCTTGCTGGCGCCTAACGCGATCTCAATCTTCGTTCAGGTTGCGCAACGTGTCGATGCCGACATTCTCACCTCGGCGATCAGCTTTTTTCTCGGGTCTTCGAATGGCTCGTCGGAAAGTCGCCTCGAACATTCTCGCCGGCCGTTTCTCGGAGGCGATGCTGCTACGGGTGCGTTTGTCAATTGTTTCGGCAGCACCAATGCGCTGGTGCGGCGCGACGCGTTCGACACAAGCGGCGGCTTCAGCGACGAAGCAGTCTCAACCCTTGACGATTGGGAGCTCCTATCCAAGGCAGCTCTGGCGGGGCTGCGGATCGAAACGATGCCGGAAGTATTCGTCTGGTACCGCGAAGATCAGGACCGGGAAAGCATGGTGCACTCGCTCGTGAATGCGGTTCGTAGCGCTCGCCCATACACTGTACCTGGTCGCCAGGTCGCGCCAGGCGTAGAGCGGACGTTGTCGAAGGTGGTGCAGTTCGGCCAGGGATTAAAATTCGAGCGAGATGCTAACGCTGGAACTCCTCTCTCGCGCGGAGAACAGGGCCCTGCTGTGACAGGATGAGAAGCACAGGATAGCCAGGTAAGCGGCTGATGTCAGAATAGCCAGTTGCCGGCCGATTCGATATGCTATCTTCGCGCGCCGTTCTGGTTCTTGGTATGCATCGCAGCGGTACCAGTGCGCTTGCTCGCGGCCTGCAGGCGCTTGGCGTCTATTTGGGGAATGACTTTATGAGTCCCAAGCCCGATAACCCTAAAGGTTATTGGGAGGATAGGAACATCTTCGAGATCAACGAACGCCTGCTGGATCTTTTCGGGCTCAAATGGGAAGAAGTCGCGCTGATCGATGATGCTCAATGGGGGGCACCTGGTGTGGGAGCTCTGCGCGCTGAGGCGATCGCGTACCTGAAATCTCAATTTGTCAGTCATGAGCTGTGGGGATTTAAGGATCCGCGCACTATTAGACTGCTACCTTTCTGGCATTCAGTTCTACACTCGCTCGAAGTAGATGAATGCTATTTGACGGTGATCAGAAACCCGCGCAGCGTGGCGAATTCCCTCTTTCGGCGTCATGGTATGGACGCGGTAACCGCCCACTTGCTGTGGCTGGTTTACGTGGTTCCGAACTTAAGCATGATTGCCAATCGGCCATTTATTGTTGCCGACTACGACCTGGTCATGAGCGATCCGCGACAGGAGCTTGAACGTATCGCCAAAGGTCTGAAAATTCCGTTGACCGTTACTAGTAACGCAGGGATCGACCAGTTTGCCAGCGACTTTCTCGATCCGAAGTTGCGACATAGCTACTTTAGCTTGTCCGACTTTGAACTTGATCTCAATCTGCCTCCGCTGACTCGGGAAGCCTATCTGTGGCTGCGTTCGATGGCGACCGACAGGACAGCAACCGATTCTCCTCGGTTCTGGACAGCATGGGAAAGCAGCCGCAAAGCTGTTGAGCGACTAGTCGCTGGCACCAGGTCCGCATGACAAGCCCCAACTCGCAAAGCCTTGAGCGGCTGGATGCGTACAGCTCTAAGACGCGCACTCATCTGTTCGTAGTCATCGGCGCTCAACGAACTGGCACTAATATACTGCGCGAGATTCTTAACACTAATGAGCAAATCGCGATGCTAGGCGAGGTGCTCACGCCGAGCCCGGCGCCTGCCCATTGGGACAACTTCTGCCGCGCTCAGCATGTTCTCAGTGTTGATCGCGCGAGTATTGACAACGCCGAAGCGATCCTGGATCAGTACTTCGACTTTGTTCAGTATCGCATTCGCAACCATTGGGAAGGCAATAAGAGGAGCCGAAGTCACGCCATTGGTGTCGATATCAAATACAATCAACTGAGACAGATAGCGCCTGCGGACTGGAGTTCTTCCTCTCCAGCATTCATTCTCACTTATCTGCGATCTCGCGGGGCTACACTCATTCACGCGACTAGAAATGTAATCCATTGTGCAATTTCGACCTTGATCGCTTCGGATCGAAATGTATGGCACAACTATTCTGGCGCAGTGATTGACCGCAGCTACCATCTTGATAGTCGCGAATGCCTGGCATACGCGCGGACAATCCTCAAGCATCGCGAGGCCTTCATTGAGGCGGCATCTGGGTGCAAGGTCGTTACTTGCCCCTATGAGAGCCTGATCGAAGACATAGCAAGGGCAGGCGCTCTTGAGGAAATCCCCGAAGCGCCCGGTCCTTTGCAGGACATCGCGCAAGCACTCGAAAGTTCTTTCACGTTTCGCTATGACCGGCGGCTTCAGAAGGCAATCAACATCCCGTATTCTAGGCTAATCTCGAACTATGATGCGCTGATCAGCCAGTTAAGAGACTCCGAATTCTCTTCTCTGGTTTCCACCCTGGGGTAGCTGCACTTCATGACAGATGCCCAACCATGGCTAGCTCCGGATGCGAAGGCTGGAAGCTATGCCTTAGGCCTGCTCGGCCTGGAAGAGCGAAAGTTGCTCTACCAACTGGCCCGCCATATCTATACCGGTGAAGGTGCTGTAGTGGATCTCGGATCCTTTTGCGGCGCATCCACTTGTTGCCTGGCGGCCGGCCTGAGAGACAATCCGCGCGCGGCAGGACGTCACGTCGACTCCTATGACAATTTCATCGCCAGCGAGCCCTACCTGGTCGACTTCGTTCGCACTCAATTCGGTGAAGCGATTGATCAGGACAGTCCTTTGCGTCGATTTTTCGACGCGCCACCGTTGAGTTCGCTCACCTGATAGAAGTTCACGCCGGAGACCTGCTGGAGCAAAGCTGGCTCTCGGCTGAATCTATCGAGATACTCTTTATCGACGTGGCGAAGACGCTGGCTCTCAGCGGTAAAGTGCTAACCGAGTTCTTTCCAAATCTTAGGCCGGGAAAATCGATCGTCATTCATCAGGATTTCTATCATCCTACTGCGTTCTACCTTCCGGTGGTGATGGAATCTCTCATGGATCATTTCACCATCATCGAAGCCGCTCGCGACTGGTCAGTGGTATTCCGCCTCGAGACGCCGATCCCGCGAGAGAAATTACTGATCGCGAGCCGTTACAAATTCTCGTTTGCGCAACAACAGGCTGCCCTACGACGCATGATGCGGCGAGTCGGCGTGCCGGGAAGCGACTACCTTCGCTTGTCTGAGTGTGCTGCTATCGGCACCCACTTCGGCGAACAACGGTTTCGGTCAGCGCTGGCTGCCGCAACTCGACGTCCGAGACTCAAGACTGATCAAGTGTGGTCGGACGGACTTGCGTGGTGCAGCGATTTTAAGGCGTCCCGCATCCGCACCAGGCTTTACGGGGCACCGTCGTTGATGCCTCCTCCAACCTCCTTGGATAAGGTTCATCTCATGCTGTCAGCGATACTCTCCGAGGTCGCCGCGCGGTTCATGCCAGGCGTCAGGCCACATCTCACAGGATAGCTTTCTCCAGCATGCGACAATCCAGGCTCCTAACTATCGCGGTTCTTGTAGTTGCGAGCATCTTATTGCTGGGATGGTCATCCGCGATTGAGGCTCCTTTTATCATTTTCTTTCTGGTAGCCACTGCGTGGGCAACAACAATCGCGGTGTTATCTCGTCCTGAGGTCCTCCGCAACGCCGCCCTGGTCTGTGGGTCAGTTTTGTTCGGGATCACCTTAGCCGAGACCTGTATGTACTATGCTAACCGGCCCGTGATCATCATAACAAGGACAATACCGGTAGAGTGGCGCCGAGACGAGACGGACATAGGTTCTCGACCGGTTCCGAATACGACTATTACATTTGAAGAATCGCTCGGTGGTCAGTTGATCGACGCCGTGAGGTACAAATTCGATAGCAGCGGTCTTCGGGTAATCCCCCGATCAGTTCAGGGAGGACCATACAGGGTAGTGTTCTTCGGTTGTTCTTTTATGTTTGGCCATGGAGTCGAGGACGATCAGACGCTGCCCTATTATTTTTTGCGGGAAGCAAAAGGCACCTTCGAGGGATTTAATTTCGCGGGCGACGGATGGGGACCGCATCAGATGCTCAGGGAGATTGAAACCGGCTTCGTTCGCCGAGTAGCGGGCACCCCGGAGCTGGCGATCTATGAATCGATCCCGGATCACTTGCGACGGGTGGCTGGCAGGGCTCCATGGGAAGACGGACCAAGATACGATCTCTGCCGAGGTGACGAAGCTTGTTACTCCGGACGGTATCATAGTGCCAACTACGCAACGTGCCGCCGTTGGCTCGACCGGAGTTGGATCGTGAGGTTTTTCGAAAATCACGCCGAGAAGCTGTCGCAACCCTCTGACATCCCTCTCTATTTGGCAGTATTAAAGAGGGCTCGGACTTTGCTCGAGGAAAACGGAAGTCGTTTTGTAGTCGTCCTATGGGATCAAAACGACCTCGGTAAGACGATGATGAAGACCTTGCAGGCGAACGAATTTAATGTGATCGCATTATCTTCAATAGTCTCGGAGAGCGATCTGAAGAAAGGATTTCTCACTCAGCGTGACGCGCATCCGTCTCCCGCGACCAACGAGAAGATCGCGACTTACCTCTGGAAGCAAGTAGGCGATCCATTGGTGGATGCAAAGCACTCGCAATGATGCTAGCACCGCTATTTAATCTTCAATCGCCGCCTAGCGGGCGCTATTAGTAGCCGCGTACCGGCGTTCAAACTGCGCCATTCGGCCGAACAGCTCGGCGATGTTGCGCGATGAGTGATCGTCATTTATCTCGCGAAAGATTGTATCTGACCCAAAACCCGAAAAGCGAGCCAGCGATAAGTTGAGTTTGGGGCGGCAGGCGTGGTCCTGTGGACGAGCACGAGGAGGACACGCAGGTGGCGAAGAAGGGACATACGGAAGAGCAGATCTTGCGGGCCTTGCGCCAGGCGGAAGGCGGCAGCAGAGTGGCCGACATCTGCCGCGAACACGGGATCAGCGAAGCCACGTTCTACATTTGGAAGAAGAAGTATTCGGGACTGGGCCTGAGCGAGCTGCGCGAGCTCCGGCAGCTGCGCGAGGAGAACTCGAAGCTTAAGCACCTGGTCGCGGACCTCTCGCTGGACCGTCACATCCTGCAGGAGATCGTGCAAAAAAAGCTGTGAGGCCTCGTCATCGACGCGAGCTTGGGCGCTGGACGCAAACCGTCTTCGCACTGAGCACGCGGCGGGTGTCGGGGCTGATGATGATCAATCGATCGACGATGAACTACCGGAGCCGGCGCGATCCGCAGCACGCGCTGCGAGTGCGGATGCGAGAGCTGGCGGCGAGCCGGGTGCGGTTTGGCTATCGACGCCTGACCGTGATGCTGCGGCGCGAGGGCTGGGCGGTGAACGCCAAGCGCATCTATCGGTTGTACACCGAGGACGGACTTGCAGTGCGGACCAAGGTGCGCAAGAAAATCGCGCGGCGCAGCCGCGTGCCGGCGCTCAGAGCGACCCGGCCGAACGAAAAGTGGAGCATGGATTTTGTCGCCGCCCGCCTGCTCGACGGGCGCTGGTTCCGGGTGCTGACGGTGGTCGATCAGTTCACGCGCGAATGCCTGCTGCTCCTGGCCGACAGCTCGCTCACTGGCCAGAAGGTGGCCTTGGCACTGTCGCAGGTGATCGCCGCGCGCGGGGCGCCGGTATCGATTACGGTCGACAATGGCACCGAGTTCGCAAGCAAGGCCATGGATGTGTGGGCATATCAGTACCGCGTACAACTCGACTTCATCCGGCCGGGCAAGCCGGTCGAGAACAGCTATATCGAATCCTTTAACGGACGGCTGCGCGATGAGTGCTTGAACGTGGAGGTGTTCTTCACGCTCGCCGACGTACGTGACAAGCTCGCGCGCTGGCGCCAGGATTACAACCAGGTGCGGCCACACAGCGCACTGGCGCGACCACCCGCCTGAGGCTATTCGCGGCGCAATGGGCAGAGACCGCGGCGCCCGGTCCGGAACCAGTTCCGGCCCCGGCGGGAAAGCCCGCAACGGGCAATTCACTGGAGATACTCACTTGAGTCTGTTGAGTGCAAAAAACTGCCGGACTTTCCGGCCATAACCGGATCACGCAGGCCGAATCCTCTACTTCGACTTGGTATGCTTTTGCGGGGCATGTCAATCAATGACGGACTCTACATATGAATGGCGGGAAGTTGGGGGGCAGGCCACGCGCTATTGCTCCTGGCCACGAAGAACCGCAGCCATCGTAGTTGCATTCATGATTCCAAAATTATGATAACAGTTGTTGAAGATCGCATACGCACGCTTGACGCCATGTTCCTCCAGATTGTCGAACCCTTTCGCAAGCGACTGGAGCTCTCGTTCCGAATACAAATATTTGAACCGCTCGGCCGCCGTGATGTTGCGTTTGAACCAGTTCTCGCGGTTCCTGCCATGAAAGCGAACATAGACTTGGTCGCCTGTACCTTCGATAATCGACCGCACGATTGAACTATCTTCGGGCGCGTCGATCGAGGTGTAGTACAGGCCATGCGATCGCGGAAAGTTCATCGTTTCGGTGCGCCCGGTGTTGCTGCGAACCCAGCTCGGGTGACGGAACTCGATTCCAATCGAGGCTCCCAGTAGCCGTTCGGGAAGCCGCGCGAGGTAATCTAGGTTGGCAGCTCTTTGGAATGAAATCCGGCGGGAATTGGAAGGCCATCATCCCGAGCTTGCCCGTGCCGCGCAGCGGCGCCATTGCGCTCCAGAACATCTGGAACGCCAGCTCGACGACTTCCAGCGACGGTCTTGTAATCTGGCGATTGCTCCGCTCCTCCGCCGGCAACATCTCACGCAATTGCTTTGGGAGCCGCGAGATCTTCCGCAGAATGCCGCGTCATTAGTGCGAACGGTTTGATATTGAAGACGAATCCGTCGGGTGTGCGCTCCTCCCACAGCTTTGCGTTACGCTCCGCTGGCAGCGCGTAATAAGTCGAATCGACTTCGACGGTGTTGAATTGCTCGGCGTAAAAGCGCAACCGCGCTTCAGCGCTTCCGCACGGAAGGCGGATAAAACAGGGCGCTCACAGCGGTAGCCTAGGGTAAGCTTCCATCTGTCGCACTGCTTTCCTGTTTTTGAAATACTCGGCCGATGCGTTTTTGAACACTCGGCCGAAGTGAAACAGGAAGCGGAGGCCGTTTGACCGGCCGCGAATCAAGCGGGACACTCAGCCAATACACGGCGGGAGATAATTTTTGTCGGCCATCGCCCAATGATTTCCGAGTTCTTCATTGAACTCAGAGCAGCGCTCCTCTGGGAAATATAACCTGGCTCCGGTGATCGTGACTTTTCGCCGCGTTCCCGGAATCGATCTCGCAAGCCAATCTGCCCACTTTACGTCGAAGAAAACGTCATCGGTCCCCCATACAATTAGAGTAGGTACCAATAGCATACGGAGTCGTGATTCGACGTGTCTCGTCCGTTTGTTATCGCAAGTCTTCCGGCAGAATCGCACTAGATCGTGCAGAAGTTGCGGAGATGAAACGAACGGCCGCAAATATTCCTCTATTGTATCATCCGCCACTTGGTCTGCTCGCTCATATGCGAGTCCCATTGCCCTATCAGAGCGAAATATTTCCTTATCCGCTAGCATCGATTCCAACGCCATAGAGAGTTCGCCGCTAGTCGCCATCATGAGGAACTCTTTGAACGCTGCCGGTTCCAAATTGTCGTGCGTGTCACCGTCAGTGAGAGTAAGTGTCCGAACGCGGTCTGGATGGATAACCGCGAAGATTTGCGCGATTCCGGTCGCGGTATCGTTCGCAACGAGGTCTATTTGCTTAATGTTCAAAGCATCGAGAAATTCCTTGATCATGGCCGCTTGCGCATCATAAGAAACTTCCTGATCAGGCGTAATTTCAGTTGCGCCATGTGCAAGAAGGTCGAGCGCGATGCATCGCCGCATGCTCCGCAACTCTGCTAACTGACTACGCCAGAAATATTTGTTGAAGAGGATTCCGTGGAGGAAGATGGCCACCGGACCGTCGCCCTGTTCCACATAGGCGATGCGTCCCGAGGGTGTTTCGACAATTTTCTGCTGTGCTGTAAAGTCTGCGCGATTCATATCAATTCCTCTTCCTTCGGACGTGCGAAGTTGCACCGCCCTCCTGGCGAACAGGTCCGGGGGGAACGCTTCACCGCTTGGACGGGGAAGGTGAGGGCAGCCGCCGAATGGTAATCGACGGCGGCCCTTCCTCGATCAAACTTTACGGATTAGGCCGAGCTGTTGTAGGGCGGTCACACCGTCGTCCAGACCGATCTCCTCCGCGATTTTGCCACCTTTGACGCGAAGTACGGTGGTCCCAGTGAAATGCATCTTCCGTCCAGTCGCCGCCGGCAATGATCCGACGAGAAAGTCGCTGAAAGCGGGACCGGTGTGTGTGCCACCGCCTTCCCATCGGCCTACCACGTACTCGCCCTCGGCGATAAGGTCAGCCGTTCCCCAGAAATTCAGGTCCGGAAATGCTTCGCGGAACCCTGTCATGAACGCCTTGATGTCCTCGCGGCCGCGACGCGGTTCGTGCAGCGAATATTGCAGCAACATGTCGGGCGCTGCGAGTTCGTCGACTACTTTGAGATCGCAGTTCTTGCCCCAGAATTCGGTGAACCAGCGACCGACGATAGCCTTGTTATCGACTTCCTTACTCATTTTAGTCTCCTTTGCGCTCCTCTTTTGGATTTCTAGATGATCTCGAACAGCAGTTCGATCATCTGCCTTCGAGTTTAAATCGCCGCATTAATGCGCGAACTCCGGTTCTTGTCCTCTAATTGAAAGCCGTCGACCAGCTCGTGTGTCTCGGGTGCGGCTGCCCGGATATAGCGTTCATCCCAACAGCTGACGAACCACTGGCGATGCAGAGCGATTCAAGCCGCAGTTTCACTCTGCGTCTCCTTCACTGGCTCGAGCCGCGCCCGGTCGACATCTGGGCTTCGATATTGACTTTCCGGAATTCTTGCGAGCCTGGACTCAACGAGTTCCTGTCCAAGTCCATAAAAGCGACAGAAGCTCATTATTAAGGGCCGCCAGAGATCGGGATCAATCCGATCTGGATGACCCGCCATAAAATTGCTGGGTCCGCATGCACGCGCACGATCCTGAGTTCGAGGCACACAATGCCCTCGAGGGTGCATTCGATACTGCGTTCATGTACTGAATAGTCATACCGATCCGCCATCATTGGATTAGCGCGTACAAGTTCCGCCTCGAGTTGGATTGGACATTCGAGAACACGCGGCGGCGCGACTACTTCCGAGGCAACAGGCGTGAGCCCAGCGGTCGCGAACTTGTGTGCTTCATATTGATACCCGCGAAGCCTCTTACCCGCCGGCACCGGATCAGAACCGGTTGTCATCGCGAGCCGGTTTACCGCGTCTACCTGATCTACTGAGGGGACGTTAATAACGCATTCGCCCGTACGGATAATGTTCTGAGGCGTCTTAGAGACGGCCTCAAAGCCGAGCATGCAACGCCACCCCAGCCAGAATGCAGAAGACATAGGTGCTAGGTTATAGGAACCGTTTTCGTTCACAGTACTGTTTAGAACGACCGGTGTACCTAGATACAGAATAGCCGGCTCAATCCTTTTGTGTTTGCGTGACAAACTCCGACCTCCGTCGTGTGATGTCCATTGTTTAAGAGATGTGACAAAAACATTATGAATCACCTATCCCGAAACTGTTTATGTGATGTATAACCCCATGACTGTAGTCAATGTGAAATCGGATCAGACACTGAATCGCGAATGGTCGTAATGGAGACATTCCAAGCCTAGGGAAGGCGCGCCCACATAGCCGCCGCCAGCATAGACATGTTTGTCCAGTAATTTCGAAGGTCCTTGTTGAAGTCTTGCCAGCGTTCCTCAGGAAAGTAGAGCTTGGCATCTTTGTATTGCACTCGCCTTCGAGTTCCCGGAATCGCTTTAGCTAGCCACTCCGCCCACTTGACATCAAAGAAGATGTCGTCTGTAGCCCATGCAATTAAGGTAGGTGCATAAAGATTGCAGAGTAGAGATTCGATTCGGATCATGGTCTCGCAATTGAGCGTGGCTTCGCAGAAGTGTTCAAGGGCGCGGAGTCTTTGTGGCGACGAGAGAAACGGCTGAAGATAAGCGTCGACAGTTTCATCTGGTAATGTCAGCGGCGTGTTCATAACCGAGACCAAGAGCTTTGTCGGAGCGGAAGATGTCCCTTCGTGAAGTCATTGTCTGAAGTGTGTGACGCAGTCCTCCCTGGGTTACCGACGTCAAAAAGTCTTTTAACGCTGCAGGAGGCCAATTGTTATATGTATCGCCGTCCGTAAGGGTCAAAGTCCGGATCCGTTTCGGATTGCTTGCAGAGAAAACTTGCGCGATGGCAGTCCCGCTATCATTTCCGACGAGGTCCACCCTGTCGATTTGTCGAATGTCAAGAAATTGCTTAATCATTGCCGCCTGCCCGTCGTATGAAACGTTCTGGCCGGCCTCGCACTCCGTTGCGCCATGAGCCAGGAGGTCAACCGCAATACACCGACGAATGTCGCTGAGCTCTTGAAGCTGGTGACGCCAAAAATAGCCGTTAAGTAATCTGCCGTGCAGAAATAGGGCTGTCGGGCCATTGCCGCTTTCGACATAGGCAATACGTCCCGCTGGTGTGTCTGCAAACTGCCGTGCCGCTTCGAATTCGATGAAATTCATATAGAGATACTCCTTTGTTAGAATTCTTCCCTTTAGGGACGTCTCCGAATACTCATTGTGATTGATAATGTAAGGACCCATGGTTCGCGGTCGATCCGATTCTTGCCCTGGAATGTCTTTCGGAAAATCGCGTCCGGACACGTATGTGTGAAGCATCCTAAGCCCGCGATCCATCCGATTCTTGCTGGGGAATTCGATTCATCGAGAATGGCGAAGAAATTGACGGAGCGTTGCCACCGAGGAGTTCTTTCCGAGCTCAATTACGATGAGTGCGAACGCGAATGTTAGACAAGCGGTTGCCCAGGACCTACCGACCGCCGCGCGTACTGTCACTATTGACGTCAACGGTGTGGATCGTCCCGTATTCGGATCACGAACCTAGGGCCTGGTCCTTCGTCGAATGAACCGGCGGCGCCGAGTAGCGCACGATAGCAAACTAAGGTGTGCGCGATCTGTTCTGAATAATCGGCGACTTAAACGTAGAGGACTTTGACAATGTGACGACGGTAGTGAGCGAGTGAATGCTCTTGCCCACAAGATCTGGGACAGATGCGCTTTAGAGAAATCCGCGTCGAGGTAAAAGTGTTCCGTATTCCTGGCTGATTAGCTCGCACAGCTTCGTTCGAAAGGAGGCCTCCGCATTTTTCACAGAAACGAGTGTGATGAGCATCGGCACGCAACGGGAGTCCCTCTGAAAGCTTATGTCCGTGCAAACGCGTAGAACGCGCTCTCAAAGCGCTCCCGATTACGAGACTGTGCCTACTTTGCGTCATGGAAAATGATTCCCAGTGTATGTCGCCGACCGGAGCGGAGGCGACTGACACCGTGCCGTAAGTTGACACGGTAACTCCTTTTGCTGCCCTGAACTGGCCGATTGTGAACGGCGAAGGCAACGGCGTCGCCTTGCCTAAGCGGCACGACTTCTACCCGGCTTTGCATGCGCGGACGCTGTTCTGCTAGGACGAACTCGCCGCCGGTGAAATCCTTTCCGGGCTCGGAAAGCAAGATCGCTACCTGTAGCGGGAAAGCGAGGTCACCATAGAGATCTTGGTGCAAGCAGTTGAAGTCACCCGGGACGTACTGCAGAAGTAGCGGTGTCGGCTTGGTTTGCCCCGCGTCGTGACACAACTTCAATAGTTCGCTGAGCCGTGCTGGATAGCGTTGATCGGTGCCCATTCGCTCGCTCCAGTCATTGGCGACGGCGGCCAGACGAGGGTAGAGCGCTGTGCGCAACTTGCCGAGCAGATCTGGGAGTGGATATTTGAAATAGCGATACTCTCCCTTGCCGAAGCCGTGCTGAGCCATACGAATATGACTCCGGAAATGCCCCTTCTGGAGGTAGAGAGAAGCCATTTGCTGACACTCCTCACGTGATAGGAGCCTTTTGATGATCGCACAACCGTAATTGCTCAGTTCTGCGGAGAGTTCGCGCCAATCATAGCCGGCAAGTCGTGCTTCTGCGGACTCGTCCTCGAAAGTGGTGGCGATTGCTTTGATTTCTGCGATCATGCGCTGGCCTCTTTGCTGAGCAGGGCGCGTTTGCGATCGAGGCCCCAGCGATAGCCGGAAAGCGCACCATCGCCTCTCACGACCCTATGGCAGGGAATCGCGATGGCGATGGCATTTTCAGCGCAGGCTTGCGCTACAGCGCGTGCGGCGTTGGGCTCTCCAATGCGCTGCGCCACTTCGGCATAGCTCAAGGTCGTGCCCACCGGAATTGCGCGGATCGCCTGCCACACGCGTAGCTGAAACGCTGTTCCCCGCGGGGCTAACGGCAGATCGAGGTCTTTTCGCGGAGCTTCGATGAAAGCAGCCACCTGTGAGACATAATTTCGGCAAACAGGGTCGTCACCGGTCAGTTGTGTTTCCGGCAGTTGGGCTTGAAGATCGCGAACCAGCTCTCCGGGATCGTCGCCAAGGAGGATTGCAAGCACGCCTTGGTCACCACACGCGACTAAAATCGAACCCAGCGAGCTTTCGCCTACGGCAAACTTGATTCCAGCATTCTTTTCGCTAAATGTCTCACTTGCAGACGGCTCGACCTGAAGACTCTTAGTGATGATGGGTTTCATTTCTTCACCTCTTCATGTCCTTAAATTACGCGGCTCGCATCAGTTGCTCACTCCGCTTCTTGCTCTGCAATTCGCTTGATAACAGAAAGCTTCTTGTCGAGCCTTAGCGGCCGCATCAAGCAACGCGAGTGAGGGCCATCTCGCTGAGATGGAATATTTCGCCTGTGGCGAGTCGAAGCTGAAAGTCGCCGTTGGCGAGCATCTCCAATGCGGCTTCATCGTCCCGCACGAAGCGACCAATAGCGAACATTGTGAATTGCTTTGCTGAGTATCCGTGATGGCGATTGGTAGACTCGGTCTTGCGGCCGGTTCTGCGAGAAGGCCTTGTTCTGCTTTTTCTTGATCGCGGACCGATATCTATTGCCATCATGTGAGACCTTTATCGAAGTCGCAACCAAATCCGTGGTCGTAGGCAGTGGACTCTCCCGGTCAGAGAAATTCGGCGATCCATCGAATCATTCTAATTCACTACAGTGAGAGTGCACCTCCGTATATTGCTTTCAAATTCGGGAATCCCTCGGGACTTCGAGAGGCCCATTGAGGAATGCCCACCTACTAAAGCGCGCGGCGAAATGTAAGATTGAGACGCGTGCGACGGAGTTTCGGATGTTCGCCGTCCTTGAGCGTTAGCACTCCATGGTAGCAAAGCCTGGAAGATCCACCAGATGGCTACGTCGCCATGGCGAACTGCATATTTCCGTGTCGGATCTCTGCGCTGAGGCCGCCGAACTGGAAAATGGCGGGTAACCCAAGCGATACCGAAACGATGGGGAAGGTATAGTCTTGTTCGTTCTTGTCTTGATGCAACGTCAGACGGGCGCCAGGCTCGTATCGATTGATCAGACAGGCGTCTGGAACGAAATTCGAGTAGCCCGCTTCGGCGGCCGCGCCGCTCGCAAGCTCGAGGAAACACTCGGCAGCGATGGCCAAGGCCATCCGCTTTCGGGATCCAAGCGGTCATAGCGGTAGCCGGTGCGGTCGGTGATCCACCCTGCTGCGCCGCAGTTCGTCATCGCCACCGACATGACGAAGCCACCCGGTGTCGTCATGTGTCTGAACGGCGCTTGCGTCGTGAGCACCTGGAGGGCGGGCAGGACATCGGTCTCAAACGGCAGAGCCTTGCCACGAAGCAGCACAGCGTGTTCGCCTATGATTTCGCGTGGCGGCAGTATTGATTCGGCCTCGCAGAAGAGGTCACGCATAAAG
>CAVQVD010000012.1:0-199771 GCA_963717045.1 uncultured delta proteobacterium
AGTGTAGATACAAAGTACTGAAATATTCCTATTAATAAAAATAGGGGGGGTAGTATACTTTCGAAAAAAATATAAAATAATAATATATCCAATACTAAAAATACCGCTAATAATAGAGTTTCTAGTAATAACATTATTATTAAATAAGATATAAGATTGTCCTTTATTGATGTTCAATTTGATAATAAAGCTATAGGCATAATTATAGTGGTTAACATTACAAAATAAATAGATAAACCATCTATTCCTAAGTAAAAATCGTAAAAACTTATTTTATGATATTCTTGTACAAATTGAAACTGATTTGTACTAAAATCAAATAATGTAAATATTATTATAGAGATAAAAATATTTAATATACTTGTAATTAAGGCAATTAATTTTATTCGTTTAACATTTAAAAGTGTTAAATTATAAGACATACTTGTAGATATGATAAATATACCTAACAAAGGTATTAACAATAAAAGCGAAAGTAACATAAAGTAAATAATACTTTCACTAGACAAAATTTCCTCAGGATTATATATATATATAATCTTTACTAAGACCACATATAACTATGTAGTAGATAAAACAATTATTAAGGTATAATAATACATTATTATAATAAGAAAACATTACTAGGTATTATTTCAAACCCATATTCTATAGATGGGAATTAATATAATAAATGCAATAATTATAGGTAACAATATTGTTCAACAAAAGGACATTAATTGATCGAAACTTATTCTAGGAAAAGAGGCTCTAATCGATATGAAAACGAAGTTCGGGTCGGGCCTCGAATCCACAAAAAATGGACTGTCTTCGGCATTGGCAGATGCTCCACGATGCATCTCGTCAGATTCAAGCCGCGTTCCAAGACCAATATTATCATCAGGTTGTCCAAGATTCAGATATCCTGGGAGAGTCTCCGGTCCTCCATAATAAGGACGATATCTCTGCGAAGGGGGCGTTCTAACCGGAACAGGTGAGCGGTAGTAACCAGGGATATATTGCTGGAACCGATAATTATGCGTCAAGCCCCACTCATATCGGTTTCGAAGCAGCTGGTAAAGATCCATCATGACTGCATCACCCGCATTCTGGTCGATGAGTTGGTTGTACAGTCTGTGAGCAATGAGCCTCGCGGTGTCCCCTCGGTTGACGCGAGCGCGGTCATCTTCCACGAACAGACGATGTTCGCCGTTATCTTGGGGTATCCATTGCCACGATGGGAGGTCAGTCGGCAACCCGTTGGGATCAGCTCGAACTCCAAAAACTGGGCCATCTCCTGTGTGTTTGATGAGCGTGGGAGGGCTGGCACCTTGCTCGAGGTTTTCCTGTAGGGTTGCGGCCGTGATATTATGATTGGAGACCCGCGTGCGCTGACCTCGTCTACTTAGTGGAGTTGGTGAAGTGGGACTTCTAATAGTGTCGCAGTCGAGGTACATTCCATCTAAGGGCGGCGGAGGCCTTCTGCTTGTGCTTACCGGCGGCGTGGCACTCCAGAGTTGTCGCTCTCCTGTCCTGGCTGGTGGCGTTTGGCGTGGATTCGGTCGCGGACTCGACGCGTGATTGGGGCTGTCCCACGGCATGTTCTCGTTGGTGTTGCGAATCCAAGAGCGCTGGGCTGCCAAGGGTGAAATGGTTGATTCAAGGCTGCGATCGGGCCCGCCAACAGGCCTGCTCCAACGTGGAGACCGGTTCAATCGCGAGCCTGGGATACGTTGGGCTCGATCTCTGGCTCGCCGAACGCCAGAGGTGCCATCCCAGTTTGCTGTCAGAGGAGATATGGTTGCGGGTCTTCTTGGACTTCCGCGCGGCGGCAGCGAAGGAAGCGGTTCTGGCCTCACGGAGGGAATAGGCCGCGGCACAAACCGGCCTAGTACACTGAGAACTCGTCTCACAATGCCTCGGTTACTTGAACCTGCAGAAATATTAGCATCACAATATAGTTGAAACAAGAGGGATGAAACATGAGGCTTATCGATGTAGCTGGAAATGAATCTTACCTGCTTGGTTTGTATCTGCGTCTTTACCATTTGGGGATAAGCGAAGCGGTTGTGGAACAATATTTTCCGCGTCCTCCACGTGGGGCCCAGATGTCATAACTCCACGCTCACGCATCTCCCTTGCGATTTGCATGCCCATAGCTCTTTCACTGGCACGCGTCTCTCCCAGGGGATAATTGACCCAGGGGAAAGCACTTGGCATGACCCTTGTCGGTAGGCGCCCAGCGTCAACAGGCGGGACTATATTTTCCTGATTCGACGAGTTTTCTGGGTTGACAGACGATGCGACGGACTCTCCAGGAACGGCAGTGGTGAAGTGATCAAAGAACCTTCTAACCTCGGCTGCAGCTGCGTCGTCATATCCAGGCCCCAACTGTGGGATCTGAGGAGATCCAGGGGAGGTTGAATCTCTAGCAAATGCATCAAGCTGAGCCTTTGTCGCTAGCGCCAGTGCACCCACGGGGGGAGTTTTGTTCTCTTGGTCGTCGTCGTTTGCGGAGGATGAGCTACCAGAAGTTGTCGAGGATTCCCCAGTTCTGCCTTGGCTCTTCCTGTCTCCGCCATTGCCGTCGCTAGGGCCTTTTCCATCCTTACCACCATTGCCAGCGGCTTCACGCGGAGCGTTGCCTAGGACTAAACTATTGGGGTTGCGCGGAAAGGGGCGTCCTGAGGGCCCATCGGGAGCATCATTACTGTTTCCTTTTGTCACTCTTCCGCCCGTAGTAGTGGGAGCGCTACCAATTGAGTGACACTGGGCTCTCTCAGGGATACTTGCGGAGCATTTCTGGACATCAAGGTAGGCCAGGCTGTGAGTTTCCTTGTCGCACCACCACCTTTTCAATACTTTTTGATCACCTAGCAGATGATTCAGCCGCAGGACGACGCGATGTAGTAATATGTTCCATTCAGGGTGCGCGATTGCTTGCTCGTTCGAAGTCTGAAGTGTAGAGACAACAATTGTAGGTATTGGGTTTGGCCCCATTGTGCTGAACTCCCAATAGTACTTCTCCTTTTCGTCGTGGCATTTCGCGACGTGGTTACAGTACTTACTGACAAACCCCTCAATCCATTGTGGGTTATTTGCATCTCCTGTCTGTACGAAATTCGAGAGAGATGCCTGGTTGGAGGTCGGATTTTCGGCGCATCCGAAGAAAGTCCTCTCGATCGCGAAAGCGTCGACTGTGGAGATTTTCGACTCTTCTCCGGGCAACAAGACTTCGTCCGGCTCTTTTGCTAGGGGAAACCGCACAGCTTTCAAGGTTCGCCAGACAAGCAACCACAAACGAGTCACTTCAGCGCTAGCGTATGCATGATTCTGAAAGGCCAGGTATTCTTGTTCGAAATCGTCTGCCGCTTTTGCAGCAGATGCTGCACTCACGAGTCTTGGTGCCAAATGATTCCAATCTGCAAGTGAAGCGTGCTCAGGGCAATCCCACTTCATTGCAAGGGACTCAAGATCTTTAGCGAATTCGAAGCAATTTAGTTCAGTGCGACCAAGAGGTTGGCCGTCAATGAGGCTTTTTATATCCCAGAATCTCTGCCGGATTGCTGAAATGGCTGGAGCTGCCCATATAGCTTCAAATCTGAGACCCCACGCCCGGTAAGCTTGCAACTTCTCCTTGCCAAGAAGCTGTTCAATTGGGATTTCAAGTTCAATACTGTCCGAGAATAGCTGGGCTATACAGAGCTTGAGAGTGTGGAGATCACGAAAGATATCTGAGGTTTGCGCCTTTGGCGTCTTTACTATTTGTCGCTGATAGTACGCAATAAGATGATCAAAAATCTGGGTGGCTTTTGCTGCAGTACGCGGACCATGAAGCAGTTCCACAGGACATGGCAATTGGTCAAGAGGCTTGTTGGGTTGCTCCGGTATGATGACCTTTGGCGATATGCTGCTCGTTGATGGTGTGCTGACCGCCAATGGCTCACTCAAAGGAAGGGTCGGGGCCTGCGGCGACCATCCCTTTGAATCTCTCTCGACGGGGGGTATTTCCCGGCGTTTGATTCTGCGCTGTCCATGGTGCAGGCCAGCTTTCGGCGAAGCTTTGCGCTTCCCCACCATCTTGGAAGGGAGACTTCAGAGCTTGCACGTTCAGACGAGAAGTGACTGTAGATTTCGGGCCGAGTACAAGATGGCAGAGTGATGGACACAAAGCGTGGGAGAAAGAAGATATCCATTTCGAAAGACACCTTTGCGGCCATTCTGCCTGTAGTTACTGCGCTGGACGATATCACAAAGGAAACATCATAAAACGACGAGAGCGGCTAACGGACGGGCATTGGTCCGGACGCGGAAATGAGGAATGTGGCGCCTGCCACATTGGCTTTGTTCTTAAACCAGCAGACAATCATATTGTCTTGAAAAGGACTAGCGCCGACTGTCGAATGCAGGCCAGTGACAAGCCACAAAGACACCCCCCGCGGAAAAGAAGCTGGAAGCATGATGACGCTTACTCGAATCAGACCCGCAGCCATGAGATACAGCAGCAACGTAGAGAAAGGTGGTTGATGATATCCTCGTCGGTGTCCGGACAGGAAAAGACACAGTAACAATTCATCTGTGCACTCTCGAGTTGGGTTCACTGCAAGTGCAAAATATAGGTCTTTCTTGAGCAGAGGTTAGGCAAGACCGTGGTGCCAGTAGCAGACTTGCCAATAGCGCTTTCATTCTGAGCAGTATGTCCACTGAATATCCTTTCAAAAACGTACTTCGGCTTAGCCAGTCGCCAGCTGAGTCAGTTGAAAGTCAACCACGCTCGTATGGGTTCTTCTTCCTCTTATCGCCCGTCCATCTGCCACGGGTCTCACCTCTTCGTTGCGATTCAAGCTTCTTGAGATCTTCCACATTGACTTCTGGATGCATTTTTCGCACGTGAAGGTAAAGCTTTGAACCTTTTGTAAATGGCTGGCGGCTTTTGAGACAAGTCTGAACAGGACAGAAGACTTGCTTTCTATCCCGCAAAGTAGCGTCAATGACGTTTTCTTTGTCGTCTGGGTCCTCTAGTGCAGCGTGATGTCGGCTCATATGTTGCGTCAAGTTTCCTGGTGTGTTGAAGGGCATTTTATGCCGAGGACAAGAATCAATGGGACAGGGATACTTCAGACCTGTCTCTTCTCCCATATTCGCGTTTTCATCATCTTCGGTTTTACCCGCTCGAGAAGCTCGGCTGCCGTCTGTTTCGCCATCATCCGGTGGCTCATCGCCAGTCGCAAACGCTTCCGTAAAGTATGGCTTCTCCTCGTGTTCGCCCTCATGGAATCTCCTAAACAACATGTTCTCTCCAAAAAGTTCAGCGCACTTCTTGCTCGCCCTGGCAACAACGTCCTCATCCCAGCCAGTCAACGAAGCCATCCCAAGAACATCGCTCCAGTCTCGTAACTCTAGTCCTTTGAATTTTCGATTATAGGGTTTCGAGCCTTCCTTCCAGACGCCTTTCTTTCTTCCTAACGCCGAGGAGGCGATAGATGCGTCTGTAGCTACTGTGGAAACAGATGATGCACGTTGTGCACGCGAATATTGATGGCGCTTTTTAGAGGATCCAGAGCTCTGTGGCTCGCCGTCAGTGGCGGAACTCGCTTTCATGTCGTCGTCAACGGCGAGTACAGGCTCCGCATAAGCATGACGAGCGCGATGCAGGCCCATGAGTAGATGATCAAGCTTGCTAATGATCTGTCGCGTTGACGGAAGGAGCAAATGTCGAGCCTTATCATCGTCGGCGAGTATTGTCGGCTTTGCACTGGGGTCTATTCCGTACAAGTCGTTGTTAGATGCATCATCCGGAATGTCTGGGAATGATTCGTCGTTGGAGGAGACCTGTGAAGCAAATTCTGCTGACTCCTCAAAGTCTACCAAGCTGGAAGTAGCTGCAATTTGACCACCAGGCTCTTCAGTCGAAGCCTGCTGCATAATTTCCTCTTCTTGCCAGTCTCTACTATTCCAGCGCTCCCTAGCCGCTTTCGTAGTCGTACTAATCAGGCACTCCTCGAGTTCTTTGCTGGGACGAGAGTCAACAGGATTAAAAGGACCGCGCTGTACCTCGTGCGGCGGCATAGGCCACGCTGTCCAGACTTTTGGAATTTCGAAAATGTCAGCCTGGTTATCGTCTGTTTCACTTGTGCCACGCCTCCGTTTGCGACTTGCTGTCGCTTTAAGCTTATGAGCTTGAAGTCGTAGAGCATGGGCATTGTACAAATGAATGCTCAGATCTCGCGCTCTGTCCTCTGCGAGTGACTCTGCAACATCTCGATCGCCTTTGGTCCAGCTTCGCCACGTTGAAGCTGGGCCGTAGTACCGGTTCGGCCGAGTGTAATAGCTTTGCTCTGCAGCGAACGGGTCTGCTAGATCATCAGGCTGCTCCTGATAACGTGCTCGTTCAGCAGCCAGATCCTGCTGGTCGTTGCTGGGTAGAATAAAACTGTCATCAGAATCATGATCGTTGTCAACATCTGCCAGAAGCTCCGATTGACTGTCCGATTGACTGGAATTTGAGGATTGATCTAAAGCTGGAGCAAGGCTCTGAACTTGTGCAGGTTGATAAGAAGTAAAGCTCGACGAGGAGTCAAGGTTCTCGTCGACTTCCGAGTCTTCTGAAGCAGACATCGCGACGTCTGCTTGTGTGAACCTCTGGTCTCAAAGTATCCATGAATCAATGCCCTGTGAAAGCCGGACTAGAAACACTCGCCAAAATGGCGGAACCTCTGGAGTTAAACACAGTCTTGCTGAGAGATGGATACTCGTGTCAAAGGTGAAGAGGACTAGCAGACTTGGCCCTGGAGTGCCAAGCCTCGAGGCGTAGTGTTAGGGGCGCCTAAGTGCCACAGGAAACAAGGTCTCATTTCCGACCGCATGATCAAGGCAGGGTGGGTTCTCTAGGCGTTGCCCTTTTGAAAGTCTATGCGCTACATAGAAATGGAATCAAAACCTTTGGTACTGGAGCTCGCCAGAGGAACATGAGGGGAACAAAGCGCGTCAGACCATTATATCATTTACACCGAAGTAGGGGTGCATGTGCTGTGAACTACTCGAAGAGCCAGTTATCCAAGACTTTTGCAGGTATCTTCAGGCCTCTCGTATCTAGATGGCGCCCCTAACGCCTCGCTCATAAATGTCTTTTTCTCTATTCCCTCAAAAACATCTTGTATGTTAGACTATCCGAGACCTCCTTGAATGGATATCCGAGCTCCTTCAAAAACCCCTCGAGTTGACTCTTTTCCGACTTTGGACATTGGATTCCAGCCAAGACACGTCCCACATCGCCTCCGTAATTCCGATAATGGAATAGGGAGATGTTCTGTCCAGGTCGCATTGTGGTCAAGAATTTGGCAAGAGCACCAGGTCGCTCCGGGAACTCGAACGTGTAGAGCTTTTCGTCTGCGACATTTGAGCGGCCCCCACCAAGGTACCGGATATGAGTTTTGGCTAGCTCGTCGTCCGAAATGTCAATGGCAGTCATGCCCTCGCTGGAGAGTCTTGAGAATAAGGATTCGATATCAGCCTTCCGCGAGGCTGACCCAGTGACGGAGATGCCCATGAGGATATGGGCTTGCTGTGGGGATGTAGAAGAATAACGGTAGCTGAATTCGGTAACTGCTTGCGGCAAGACCGACTCAACAAGCTGAGCGAATGAGCCAGGCCGCTCTGGGATGGTTACGGTCAAAAGCGCCTCTTTCTGCTCACCCAGTGCAGCGCGTTCCGCCACGAATCGCAGTCGATCGAAATTCATGTTCGCACCGCTCGCGATCGCGACCAGCTCTCGTTTCTGGTCCGGCGATGGGTGTTGCGATGCCCAAACCTTCAGTCCTGCCAACGCGAGTGCACCCGCCGGCTCCACTATTGATCGCGTGTCTTCGAAGACGTCTTGGATAGCTGCACAGATCTCATCCGTGCCGACTGTGATGACTTCGTCCACTACTTCTGTGCATAATCGGAAGGTCTCCTCTCCAACGCTCTTGACCGCTGCGCCATCTGCGAAGAGTCCAACTTCATGGAGCAGAACCCTTTTTCCCAGTTGAAGTGACTTGGCCATCGCATTGGCATCCGCCGCTTCCACTCCTATGACCTTGACGTGCGGAGCTATCCGCTTAACATACACCCCTATTCCTGCTATGAGCCCACCACCTCCTACGCAGCAGAAAATGGCTTCTAATTTTCGTAACGATGTTTGGCGTAACAGCTCTAGTCCGACTGTTCCTTGGCCAGCAATGACGTAGGGGTCATCAAATGGAGCGATATTTGTCAAGCCGTGCAGCTTCTCCAGTCGATGGCACTCCTCCTTCGCAGCGTCGAAATCCTGCCCATGCAACACGACAGCACCTCCTAGTCTACTAACATTCTTGTGCTTAATCGCAGGTGTACCGGATGGCATGACAATTGTTGCCGGTATTTTCAGATGTCGCGCCGAGTATGCGACGCCCTGGGCATGGTTCCCCGCCGAACACGCTATAACGCCTTTCCATCGTTGGCTATCGCTGAGATGCGCCATCTTGTTGTAAGCCCCTCGAAGCTTGAAGGAGAAGACAGGGAGCAAATCCTCGCGCTTGAGTAGGACACGACACTCGAGGCGATTGGAAAGGTTGATGGCATGGGAAACGGGCGTTTCTGTCACGACATCGTAGACGCGGGATGTGAGGATGAGTCGTAGGTAGTCGGGGTATCCATTTGGTAGTATGTAGTCTTCTGGGATATCGGCAAGCGCAGCTGGTCTGGCCATCCGCTCCGAAGGAGGTGTAGGGTTCGCGGCATACTCGGTCATTGAGAGGCTGTGGTGTCTGGGAGTTTGTGGTGTGCGTGTGCCATTGGTCGTAGGCGGGGTAGCAGGAGGCTCTTCCATGCTGAATTATGAAGAAAATGGTGTAGACTTTGGCAAATACAAAAGATCTACAGGGATCGAAGTGAGTCTTTGTAGTCTCCCTTCAGGACAAAAACAAATGTGGATGTTGTATAGCAAAAGGTTCAACCTAAGAAACCCTGTCTCCAGCTCGAAACTTTTGTTTTACACCGCCCGCCCAACGCCCGACACCCGAGCCCCGAGCAATTTTCAGATCTCGGCCGCTATATTAGCCCAAAGGCCAAATCTTCTCCGGTGGCCTTTTCGGCATAAAGCGAAGAAAGATGAGGAAGAATACCTCGGGAGCTCATCCTGACGCTGCCCTTTAGCTTGTGTCGCAGTTTTGTGAATGTACGATTCAGTAAATCTTGGCGGCAAATTGGAACTGTCTCTCACAGGTTCTTGTAATCTTGCAACAGCGGCGCAAATTGGGTCTCGAATTCGCCGCACTTCGCATCCGTCCAACCTGATCGAAGGACTCGGCATCGTGCGCACGGCATCGCCGTGGACATATGAAGATTTATAGTCCCCGTGGTAGTCCTGGCGCCAGCTGCATCCCATTAAAGCATTCGGTGAGAGTGCCTCATATCATCCAAAGTCCTTCATATAGTACAAATTTGATTTTCGACAATGTTCGAACCCTCACTTTTGGGCTTCTTCGAGGAAAGTGCACAATTGCGTAGATAGTATGATTCTCTGAGAGTACCAGATAAGTTGATATGTTTTCTTCTTGTTTGGGACATGTGATATTCAATGGTCAAATCCACCTGACTTCGGCGATCCCGGATTGAGCAATTGCTCCAGATCCTTCACCCTCTTTCTCGGCTCGTAAACGAGCGCCTTGCATGGACTTTTGACATTCACAGAAGTAACAACCCATGTCTGGCAGTTGAAATTTGGTAACTGCTGGCTGCAATGAATGACTGTCTTCCTAAGCTACCTATCATGTCAACTGTGACATCAAATTCCTGGTCACACGGCGAGAAATCTTCCCTCATTCCCATCAATGATGGTTCATACTCCCTCTTCCTCTCTGCATCCGGCCCCCCTCGCCTTGCGCCTTCGACTCCGGCAGTCATCATTGAAGCAGGTCTCTGTAAGTCCGTTCACTCTCATACACCACAATATCCTGCGAGGGTCCAACGTTTTGCATTAAAATTCATGGAGCTTCGCATCGATGCAGTCCCCGGTTTCAGTACTCTCGGTTTCTGAGACATGCATGTCGCTCCTCTCCTTTCTCTCCGACAACAGCCCTGCTAAGTGCTCAGTTCTGATCGCGTCTGTTTAACAGGCAGCAGCTCCAGCGAATGGATTGCTGTCCAACGTCTCATATCTCAATTTGCCCGAGTCTACAGCTATGATCAACGCGCCGGCTACGGCTTTAGTCGCGGCTCGCCATCAAGCATTTCTCTTCCAACAGCAGCGTCCCCACCTACAGCCGCGAAACGATGCAAGGATCTGACAGATCTTCTGGAAAGCGCTGGGATCGAACCACCGTGGGTGCTAGTGGGCCATAGCTACGGAGGAACCCTTGTGAGGAAATTTGCGGTGGTGCATGGACCGCAAAAAGTGGTGGGGTTGGTGCTTGTGGATACTGCGGCGAGTAGACTGGCGTTGCCGGCTGACTGGCCAAGTTTGCTCGGTGGGAAGAGCTACTGGGACGTTGTGGGATTAGAAGAGGGTCGGAAACGATGTCTTAATTCCAAAGAGTGGGAGCAAGTCAAGAACGATGAGGAGATGAATGGTCCGGTTGCCAGTCTGGAAAGTGAGTGGCAAGACAGTAGTGCAAGGTCAGTAAACGAGGAGGTAAATGGAAAGCAGGTACTTGGAAACCAGCCGGTATGTGTAGTCTTCTGCGACACCACTGTTGATTTTGAGAAGATACACCGGCATGCTATTGCGACAGGAGCCGGGACAGAGGAGGCGAGGCAGGTGCTGGGAAAGATGTTGGAGGATATGAGTGAGATTGAGGAAAGAGGCCAGAGGATCCATCTCGGGCTGTCGACAAATTCGAGGTTCGTGAGAGCGGAAGGGGATGCGCGGACGCATAATGTACAAATGATACGACCGGAAGTGGTTGTTGATGCCGTAAAGTGGGTTCTGGCGCAGCTCCCCTGGGAAACATAGATTGATACTGAGTCGACCTCAGCAGTACTGTAGTCCCGCATCAAACCAATCTAAACTGATACTCTCGCACAGGAAGTGAACTCAGCATAACTCTCCGCCAACCCAACCGCACTCTGCCTCTCTTTAATAGTACCTCAATTCACTGATGTGTTGGCAAGGTATTCGCGCGACTGTATTCAAAGGCTTGCCCTTGTGGTGAGACTATTGGACAACCACGGCCCAGCGCGGAATACAACTTCCATCGTTGATAGCCTGTTGGTGGGAGACCTGGGTTAGCGCATTGACAAGATGGCCAAATCCCGAGGAACGTGTCTTTGCAAGCTTACGCACAGATATTTACGACGCCTCTTTCTGGGAGAAGCGGAAGCAGGTGACGATCGTGCTTCGTGTCCTGTATCGGACCATCGTGTAGTCGTGATGTAGACACAGCGAAGAGTCATATATTCTGATGATGTCCCTTTTCCATCGTTACCCTCTGCTCCGGATCCCACAGAAGCTCCAACTCTCCCTCCAGAACTCCTTTCCAGACATCTTCCCAAACCGCCGTCCTGACTGGAATGGTTTCCTATACAAAACTGAACGTGGCCTCCCCGGTATCGCACGCCCTTATTCTGGTTGGCTTGAATGTCGCTGGATCGATCATCTCTGTTGGAGCTATCTGCGGATTGACGACTGTATTGATTGTGCTTCTGTATGGGCAGAGCCGCATCTTTTTCTCAATGGCGCGTGATGGTCTTCTGCCAGGGCTTTTCTCGCACGTGCATCCGCGCTTCCGTACGCCATACCTGTCAAGTATTATTGTCGGGGTGTTTGTAGCGGTTGTGGCTGGTTTCATACCGATAGATGTTGTCGCGAAGTTAACTAATATTGGTACGCCGCGAGATGGTTAAGGTAGGTAGATATTTGGGAAGGAATGATGCGCGCGCTCTTATCGCGATAAGAGATCCCTGTCGGGAATCTCCCGAGGCCGACGAGCTTTCCAGGGCCAGGTTGTGGCGCTATTAATGATTGAAACGTCCATTGCAGAGTTCGTAGTCACCCAGCAAATGAAATGAAATCAACCACGCTCCTTCATAATTCAAAGACTTGGCTCTTTGCAGTTCGGCCGACCTTTGTCCCACCGCTTCTGATTCGCCGCTTTTCAGCAGAATCTACTCCTCTCCCAGATCTCGAAGCCGCAATCCGAGAAGATCTCACCTCTCGACCCGTGAACGAAATCCTCGAATACTTGACCTCTACCAACTCACATCTCCTCAATATAGCCCTTGCCGACTTCCTTCCATCATCATGCTATCCTGCCGGATTTTCCAAGGCGAATTTGCAAACTCCAGGGAACAAACAGCGACTAAAATCTGACGAAATCTATGGAGAAACATCTTTACCTCTGGGACATCACCTCGTTCATTTCCCACCTCAAGTCCTAAATTCTGATCTCCTCTCTGATGGCACAGACACTTTACATTTTCCGGGGCCTCCCTTTGTCAGACGGTTATGGACAGGAGGCTCTCTATCTTTCAATCGAAACACCAAGTTTGCCCTCCACACCAACAATATGCGTGCAATGTGCAAGGAAGAAGTTACCGATGTGTGGACAAAAGGACAAGAAGGTGATGAGAAGGTCTTCGTTACCATCCGCCGTCGAATTGGGGGTTTTTCGCATGCATACGAACCCCCTCGATGGAGCGGGAGACCAGAACCTGAGTGGGGCTCAATTGATGGCAAGGTAAATCAATGGGGGCTGAAGTCAAAGATGGGGAAGTTGGCTTTAATCGAGACAAGGAATCTTGTTTTCATGAGGAAGAAGCCGATGAGTCATGCCCGGCGGGATTCACAGCTTCTCTCGTCAAGTGGAGTGAAGCGTCTCATGCGTAAGTAAAAATGGTTTCTTCCTCTCTCAAGAACAATTACTAACTTGAGTAGCTGCAAACATCCCTGATTTCAGTGTATCTCTCAAACCAACAAAACATCTACTCTTCCGATTCTCAGCATTGACATTCAACGCTCACCGTATCCACCTCGAGCGAGAGTATTGCCAAAACGTAGAGGGGTATCGAGATCTACTGGTACATGGACCGTTGAGCTTAGTTCTGATGCTCTCAGTGCTAAGGTCACAGCTGAAGGCAGGAGAGATGCTAGTGGAGTTTGAGTACAGGAATCTGGTCCCTCTTTATGTCGAGGAGGAGATGAGAATTTGCGTCCGAAGAGATCCTGAGAAAGCAGGAAGGCTTGAAGTGTGGATCGAAGAGCCAGGAGGAGGATATGCCGTCAAAGGGTCTGCTCTAATTGATACAGATTATTCTCTAGATGACGAAGAGCCTCAAGGATACATCTGACTGGCAGGAGCATCAAGGGAGCAAGGAAACCGGTTTGGAACCTAAAAAGGAAGAGCAGACCGAAGGAGAATCTCTGTTAAAGATACGAAAGAAGTTTTCGAATTGAGGCACCATAACTTGGACTCTGGAAGTCCAGAATTTTTGAGAGGTTCGAGTTGCAGAACAAGCCAGCCACACATCGTCGATTATGTCGCGTCAATATCATTTCTCAATTTCCTCGACCTAAACTGTTATGCTTGTCCTATTGCTCAAGTCGTCCAGTCTTTTTAAGACTATTCTAAGCCTCTTGACCCTCGACTTGCTCAGCTTCAAGTACTCCATATTGACTTTCAGGTCCATTATCTTATTGCAACTCTTCCTTTAGCCACTGGAGAGTCTTTCGTTCTTCCACAATCTGCCTTGTTTCAAGGTCAAGCGAATTGTCGTCCAACTCCTTCTCTGCCAAGCGTATATTTGAGTAACATGAAGGTATAATCAATAAAGGCAATATCAGATGACAGGTTGTCCTTCTCATTCAAATCATATACCAAATAAATGTCTTTAGACACCAACGTTGCAAAACCCAATAAAAGCAAAAGGACAAGAAACCCCGCAGAAAATCAATGAGCAACTCAGAATATCGTCGAATCGGACCGACATAATTCTGCCCTGGTTAATACCAGAACCCGGGAACCCAAGCATTTGTGTGTCAACACTCATGCAAGCACTTCCACTATCATGCTCCTGGAATTCTTCAATTCTCATGTTTGCGGGACATCCAGTCTATAAAATTGTCAACAAAGGCCCTAAACATAAAGTTTCAAGAAAAGCATTACCTGTGCATAGGCAGTCATCTTGCGTCTGTATTGATAATCGAGAATTTTAAAATCATCTTTGTTAATTTTAATACTTTACGTATCTTAAAGTATAATTGTAGTTAAAGATAGAAGATTACTATCGTTTGTATATAAAAATTTTGTAAATTGAACAGTGGGATTCCAACGATTTGGTTGCGCTTTTGTTATTGTTTTTCACGCAGATTAAGCAGAGTACAGTAACAGTACAAGAAAAATCAGGTGATGCGAGTTTGTGCCTGCCTCCTACTTTTGAACTCTAATGAACCTCCCTCGTAGTGGACTTTAAATAATACGACAATCCAAACACAACCCTATCAGACCATCATGGAGGATCACCACTTGGAGGCACTCTGACGGTAGCAGGGAAAAATAGGTACTTCCAACACCAATCATCGGTGCAGCAGCAGTGAAGCTCGAGCCACCCACTGCCCTGTCCCGCCTCTGATTTTCTTCCATACGAGGCACCTCCTTTTGTAACCCCGGAAGACAATCGCTTCAATTGAAGCCCCTTCAGATGATGATCTGAATCCGTTCGTTGCGACAATTCTTGCTACACTTGTAGCAATAATATTGAGGTACTGGGGATTGTGCCATCGCTCCTAGCCAATTGTTCGTGCAGAGACCACTGGCTCGGAGCTGGCCAGCTAGCTCTGCTCGACGACATCATACCGGTCAAGGCGGCCAATTATGTGGTAGCTTTGCTCAGCCGTCTTCTTTTCTTCACTTCTGGTGGCTTTCTGACTTTCGGGCCTCGCCCTGTTATTCTGTTTATCTAGCCCTGAAATACGGTCCCAACTGGCACTGCACGACATCCGACACTGCTTGCAGACAGACACTAAGGTTATTTATTGTCTTTGCAGATCCTCTTGGATTCACATTCAGCTTCACTTCGCTCCTTTCCTGAGCTGATTGCTTCTGGAGACTTATCTTCAGCCCTGACAAGCTCCAGTCAATCCCTAGAGCTTCCGCAAAACCGATCACCGAATGTATTCACCACGAGCTTGAGACCAAGGCTTTGTCTGGCAATCAGGCTTGCAGACATACACGCCCTAGAAGTCCAATGGCTCCACATGGGAAGGACAACGTAGGACAAGCTCGGCGCAAGAGCTTGAACCTGTTTTCGAGGAGCTCCCTTTCGAATCTTCCACACATCAATACCAATATAACCGGTGCGGAAAATGAAGATGGGGATAAGAAGGAGAAGAAGAAATTGGGCAAGAGAACCTCGATCTTTGGATCGGGGGCTGCTCCGAGCGTGGATGGGCACCAGGATGGATCAATGAGTCCAATAAAGAGCGGAGAGAGATCAGATTCCCCAAAGATTCGCCCTCGAACACTTCAGAAGGGGCGCCCTGCTTCGCTCTTTGGATCTTTGGGCAAAAAATCATTCAATCCTATGGATGAAGGAGAATCGGAGAACTTGCATGTTGGTACACCTGAGTCTCCATTGGAAGATGGGCAGCTCTTGCAACCCGGTACCTCAGGAAGTCATGGCGTGCTGTACCACGGCGAGATCCAGACCACAAGTGGCATGTTCAGGAAAAAGAAAGAGTATCTGGTGTTGACGGATACACATTTGATTCGGTTTAAGAGCCAATCTCGAGCATCCGAGACATTTTCATCCATTTCACCTTCATTTGGCAGATCCGCATCTACGCGTCACCCGTCAACTACCTCGATAGGATCTTTGCAAGAAATTCAGTCTTCAACATCCCATACCTCAGCAGATGGTGAAAATAAAATTCCCTTGCGACAAATCGTGACGGTATATAAGGTTGAAGATGGGCGTCCGTTCTTTACTACAGAGGTGGTATACTTGGACGAGGATTTTCATGGGGCTGGTTCAATTCAGCTCATGCTCCATGATCCAAAGGAAGCTGATCTCTGGCATACCTCTATTCGAGGTGCTGCCCAAAAGGCCAGATTGCTTATGGAAGAACCGTATCCCGACAGAATAATAAGATACCTTGTATCGGCGGTCGAGGCAGTGGACGATTATGACGCCGGTCATTTTCAAATCTTCCGAGTCGTTCGCAGAACAACTGCTCTTAAAAATGGGCGGTCGTCTTCTGATGATCTACAGAAACTTGGAACATCGTTGTCCTACTTGGCTATAGGTATCAACCGTGTCCATCTCATTCCTCTACCTGATTTCACAGATGGAGCTGGACGCCTATTGCAGCCAAAGACGAGTCGCAGCACTTACGGCATTGTCTCAATCGTCGATATCAGAGTCTCGTATGATGATGACAGGTTCGAATTAGCGTTCAGGACACCAACTCAAGCGGCCGACATCCTTGAGTTTGCAACTTCATCTCCAACCGATGTCGCAATTGCGCTTATCAGAGCTTGGCAGTATTTGAAGCCTCAGTGGGATGATTACAACTTTAACTTTGCTGGCCCAAGACGACTACTTCAAAATTTCGAGAATAGCACACTTCCTTTGAACGGAGAAGAAGACTTGGGATGTTTTGACCGCACACTTATCGCTTATTGTATGGCGTATAACTGTAACCCTGTCAATATACAATACTCTATTGATTGGGAAGCTGAAGATGGTCCTGAATTCGGCCTGTGGCCTCCGGTCTTTTCGAAGAAGTATACGTTCTTTGAGTTGCTAGCCGTTATGAGGGCGTTACGTTACAATGAGATCTTTTGTTCCATCTCATTCCGAGACATTGATTTACACAGCATGCATGGAGTCCTGGATCCTAATGGAACTGAGCATGTCGCAAACGCAACTCGTTCTGGGATATCGGTTCAGAAGTATTTCAACCTGAAGCCACAAGAGAAGTCTGTATTACATCAAGAAGTACAGGCTATTGCGTTGAAATCAAGGAAATTAAAGAAATTGGATTTTACCAACTCGCTCCCTCGAAGAAGACCAAAGGATAACTTCGATTTTGAGGGCGGGGAGGTCGATAGGGATCCAGGATCTGAGATCGTTGCTGCCATCTTCCCATTATGTCTGGTACAGGCTACGAGTGTTGATCGGATCATATTGAGCGGAATTGAGCTAGGAGAAACTGACCTCGATGATCTTATCCCAGCTTTTGCTAAGGCAGGATCGGCAATCAGAGCAATTGATTTCTCTCGTTGCGGCTTGAATGACCGAGGTATCATGCAGATAGTGACCCACCTGGAGCGACAAAATGCCACTCTGGAATATCTTAACATATCTGAGAATCCTGGACGAATTCATCTTGAGCAGTTTCAAGCATCCATGAGCCGCTTCACGAAAATTAGGAAGCTCGATCTCTCTAGGACAACATGGACTCCGAGTTCCCAGCCTCTCATTCTCCCCGAGGTATTGCTGACATGGCACCTGGAGGAGCTGATCTTAAACGGCATTCCCGTACGTATAGCGAGCGGCTATCTTGTTGACACACGTCACTGACAGAAAACCAGGTCAACGAGGCAACTCTTGAATCAATAGCACATTATCTAGCTTGCGACAACTCGTCCAATCTTCGAGCCTTGCATATGGATCAATGCGGTCTCAACGGCGAGACTGTCGCTCTTCTCATGTATGCCATGACAAAGACCCCCGGCGAAGCTCGAAATTTGGAGTTTCATGTAAGCTCTAACAGGCTCGAGAAGGGAATCGGGGAGATCGTTAAAGCCATGGAGACCAATCACGCCCCGTCTCATTTATTTTTACGAATGATCGAGTTCAATAAAGAGGAGCATTTTAGGCGTCTGCTTCAAGCTCTTCGAACCAACACCACGATTCGCAGTCTCGATATTTCGAAAGCTTCACTGCCATACGATGCTGGACCAGATACCTGTGAAGCAATGCGCCAAGTTTTTGCCGAGAATAAGACTTTGGAGGAGCTCGATATATCAGGGGAACAAGCTCATCTTGAAGTCACTCGTTTTGGGATTGGCCTAAATCATGCCCTTACTGGCCTAAAAAGCAACGACACCCTCAGGGTTTTACGGATCGAATACCAGAATTTAGGCTTGGAAGGTGCAAATACGCTCTCAACGGTCCTAGAGGAAAACAAGGGTCTCACTCACATCTTCTGCGAACACAATGATATCAATCTCCAGGGCTTCACAATCTTAGTGAACGCACTTGCGAAGAATTACTCGCTGCTGGTGTTGCCGTTCATGCAAGACGACCAAAACCTTTCGATGAGGCGAATGAATATCAGCATGAGAGATTCCCGCCGTGTTGCCAATGCTGCAAAACAGGAGAATATGATGAAGGGGTCCGTTCGACGACGATTGACGACATTTGGTGTTGTGAAGCCAGCAAAGCAAGAGCTAACTCCTCAAGATGTGGATGATGTTGTGCGCGTGTTGAATGATCGCTGGGAACATGAAATGAACCGCCTGACCGCATTTCTCCAACGAAATAATGACATTGCTGCGGGCCTTTGTAGCTCCACTGGTGAGGGACTATTGAGCGAGGAAACAATGAGGCCTACGACAGCTCTGAGTGACAAAGGCCTTCTTGAGCAGGTCCTGAGCAATACAACACCAAAAGTAGAGCTTGGAAACCCGGTAGAGTTTCATGTCGACATGATGGCGGAGCTGGATTTGAGTGGTGCGAAGGATGTCACCCCTAAGAAAGAGAATTCGAAGGTACCTGATGGCGCAGCAGAGTTGGATGATGGTGGAATGTTGCCAGCCATACCAGGTCTGGGAAAGGAGAAAATATTTGAGCTCGAGGATGAGAGCGGGATGTTTGAGATGGAATCTTGATTGTGTGCCCTCTCAAGGCCCAAAAAGTTGAGAGCGGGTTTGACGATGATATCTTGATGGTAGAGTATTGCATTTGAAGGAGTCTTGGGGTTGTGATTGTTATGCGTGAAATGGATGGAGTTGGATGAATAGCGTCTGGAGTTGATTTGCATTCAGCATATGGGATATCAAGTGTGTGTTTGCACTGGATACCCTTCGGAGTACTGCATAGGATGGCGTATGAGAGCTGGATCACGAGTTGAATGAAAAGATACCGAATGCCTGGATGTCTTGTTTGGGGCGTACGAGAATGATGCTTTGGATGGATAGCCGCTCGGAGTGCGAGAAGGTCCAGGTATATTAATACGATTCCCAGAGAAATGATGCCTTTCTTCGTGTTCTTCGATACCTCCTTTCCATAGAGTGAGAAGACTTCTCATATTACTTGTGTCCTTGCATCATTCTCGATTAAGCCCGTAATGCGCTTCTCTGCAAATTAAATCGATATAGCAAACAGCTTCGTCTTTATAACCTCCCTTCACACATTCTCTAAATATCAAAGGCGTTAAAACTTTGAGAAGGCCATCAGTCCGGTTGTTCCTAACCCCACTCTAAACGCATCAACTGAGTAATTATCACAGCTACTATCTCACCCTTCGAACCCTTCCTCATCTCCCTATTCCGGTATAACCGCCTGCAAAGGATGAAACGGATCCCCAACCTCATCACCAACATCCTCATCCTTAACCCACTTCCTAAGCACATTCTCCACATAAGACCTTGGCATGCCCTTCTCAACCGCATCACGAATTCCCCTATTCATCCTCCCCACATACTCCTCCTTACAAACCCCCGTTCCCCTCCGCCTCTCATCCACATAAACCAATGCCTTGACCATTCCCTTCTCTCCGTCTTCGCCGTGACGAGAAATAATCTCAACATCGAGTAGATGTTTCGTGTAAGAAGCTGGTACACCCTCTGCGCGATCCAATAACCGCTCATCCTCCTCTTCTAAGGTATAGAGTAGTCCATACACCCTATCTTCATCCTTCTCCCTGCCTTGAATTGAGATGCTGGAGAGAGAATAAGAAGGAGATGATGAGGACGGAGGGCTGTAAATCACGTTTGCGTACCCGCGGGGGCCGATCACCCATGTGTAATGGTGTAACAGGCCGAGAGAGTGGTAGGTTGAGGTTGGGCAGCGAGAGAACATTTGAGAAAGTGAGAGGTTGGAACCGTACGCGAAGTAGAGCCTGGGCGACAGGTTTTGGGGTTGAGTGGCCATGGTGAGAGTCCAGAATGTGAAGGTTGTGGGAGGGTGGGGAGAATGGACTTTTAAGGGGAATGGTTATGTTGCTAAAAGATCTTCACTGGGGCAAGAACGTTCGAGGCGAAAGGCTTCAGGGAACAGAGAAAGAACTTTGCGTAGCCTTCAAGAAAAGTATCATACAAGATGCCGAAATTTCCACTCTTGGTCAAGCTGGATTGTCACGTGAAACCAGAGAACTTTGTCCCGAAACAGGAAGTATGTAGAGGTATCAAGCTCATGTTCTCATTCTCTATTTCTACAATTGGAAAGGCTTCCATAGACATGCCGAGATGAACCATTAAGGTATCGATCTCTCCGCCACATCTCGGCACATTACCAACCAGTTGATAAACACCGTGCTATGCATCTATTGAAGGCAGCTCCCTGGAGCTCCTTCATTCTCTTCCAAATTCCACTGAGATGGGATTCATGGTTCATAAAGACGTCGTGATAGAAAATGTGTACAGAAATCCCGCCATTTGAAATGAAGGATATCCCACTCCATGCTATGCAATCCAAATGCTTGCAATGCAGTTTGATTATGAAGTATTGGCAATCTGCCACTCACTCCTATGAGGGGTATAATATGTTCTTGAAACCATGACATGTGCTTATGTCATGGGGTTCAAGAATGGGCTGAAGAGCAGCTCTTCAGCACTTGGTCGTTTGGTGTGCTCAACCTCAAAAGCTGCCTTCAAAAAAGTCTGGGCTTCCGCGCTCGCATGGTCTGGAATCGTGGGACTGATCTTTGCACCGCCGATCTTAAAGATAGCTTGCAGTTGAGAGCAATCTGGGAACGGGTGAGTGCCTGTCATCATTTCAACAACAAGACATCCAAGAGACCAGATGTCTGCTTTGCGAGTATATGAAGTTTGCTTCACGACCTCAGGAGCCATCCAGAAGACAGAACCTTGTAATGAAGGTCGGTTTTTGTTATTTCCAGCTCCATTGAGAATGTTGGAAGCCTCGATCTTCTTTGAGATTCCGAAATCCGAAATCTTGATGCCACCCTTGTTGTCAACGAGAATGTTGGCACCCTTAATATCTCGGTGGATGATTTCCCGGCCATGAAGGTATGCCAGTCCAGTGACGATCTGGCGGACGAAATTTCGAATGAGCGGTTCTCGAAGGGCTCCGTATGAATTCAACATGGTCTGGACTGATCCACCAGGAACATATTCGAGGAAGATGTTCAGATGTTCGGCTGATGAACTTGCTCCGAGGTACTGCACAATATTGGGATGCTGAAGATCTCTCAGCAGACTGATCTCGCGTTTCAATGCATCAATCATGCTCTTCTTCCGGGAATCATTCTGGCTATTCGCTCCAGGTGAAGGAGTCTCGACTTGCTTCACTGCTAATAATTCTCCGGTGACGGCATGAAGAGCCAGGTAGACGCTTCCGAATGACCCCTGGCCGATGAGAGCACCCTTCATCCATTTGCTATCATCCCAGGAATCGCCAGCCAAGAAGCTCTGCAATTCCTCGTCTTCATCTTCCCCGTCTTCGTTGAGTGCTTGACTGATTTCTCGTAAAGAGCCCGAATTCTCCGTGCTACCGTCTTCAAAATAGCTTTGTGTAATGACATTGCCATCAGGATCAGTGACATTGACATTGGTGGCGGTGTCCGATCCACTATCGAAAGAGACGTAGGACTTCCTGTTGGGCTCAATCGGGGATTCTTCTTGGACTCGCTCAAGCATAGACGATGCTACAGAATCTCTATACCGGTTGCTGTTACCTCTAGACAGATCCAGTGGCCTGACCTTAGCCAGTTGACTATTTCCGCTTAGCCATGTGTCGGCGATTGTTGGCATAGGAGGGGCATCTGTAACGCTCGATGCAAAGCTTAGGTTGCTGGCGACACTCAGGCGGCTGTTAACCTTGCTTAGACGGGTCGATCTTCGCAATGAGAGCCGAGCGGTACGATCAATCTCTTCCCGAGGATGGTCCGGGAAATATGTTGTCAAGTCCGAAGTGATCAACTCGCTGGGAGGTCTCTGGCCGAAGAATTGGCGGAGTACTCCCTTCTTTGCTGGTCGCTGTCTTGCTGTATCTCTGCTGTGCTCCGGAGGTGGACGTTCCAGATCCTTTGCTGTATTGTAGACATTACGTTCACGCTCTCCCGCTGAAACAGCAGAGCCGGTTGATTGGAATGATGCTGGAGAAAGTGGATGTTGCAGGCCTTCATTCCAACTTTCCCCGAGTACCTTCTGAACCTTCAGTTGGCTTCGTTTGTCAACACTTTCGATGGCCCTGCTATGGTTTGCAGCAGCTTCTTCCATCGCTATACTGGCTGCTCGTTGGAGTTCAGCCTCACCAGGTTCGCCCTGATGGATTTTCCTCAGAATTAATCTGTTCCTCTCAGGTCGCTTCTGATCCCTGATGACTCGCCATAATTCGTTCTCGGGTAAACGACGACATTGGCTTGGGTCCGCCTCCAGCCCACTTAACACCCAAAAGCAATAGTTTCTGTCATGATCTTCACGGAGGCCAAATTTCCTCAATGTCCACCTCATGACCTCATCGCAAGAGGTGCAATCTGCTATTCTAACAACCTTTGTCAATCCTCCGGACGAGATAACCCTAATTATGTCTTGGTTGGTTGGCAATTGAGCCATCAAGGACCCATCTATGCTTCCGTTTCCACGAGTGTGGTGGTTGATCAAGCGAGCGGTTTGTGGTTGGCCATCCCCGGGGGTGCCAGGTCTTCGAGCACTGATTGTTGCCCCACTTGATTGGTTGTTCGAGTTGAAGTATCCTTGTGCATTTTCTCTTCTTGCTATTTCAGCTGGACTCATTACACCATATCTTTGTTGTCTGACAGCTCTGACTTCTGATCCAGTGAGGGGTGAGTTTGGTCTCGACGGAGGCTTGCTGACGTTCTCTGGAATGGATGTAGCAGGGTTGAAACCATCAAACTGTCTCGAGTATCTCTTATTAGAAGGAGGGGTTGGCATCGCCCGGCTGCCAGAATTTGGAGGTCTTGGTGAGCCCGAGGATGAGGGGGTATACGCGTCGAGACCAGCAAAAGAATCCTGGAGGAGCAGATATCAGTATTGTGATTTTTCATCTGCGAAATGCGTCACAGCTGCACTCACCCTATTTCTCTTCTTCTGATTGGCATACGCCTTTGTTCTCAGTTTCTTGATACCAAGAAAAAGCCGCACACGGTCACCGATTTTGTCTATTCCCATCTCTTGAAGCACAGCCTTGTCCATCTCCAGCAGGTTCTCTCCATTAATGTTGTTCTTCCTAAACAACTTCTCATACTCGGCACAGTTCACGCTCCTTAACCAATCACAGACTCTTTCCTCATCCCAGTGCTTTGCAGATTCTGGACCTTCGACATCGGAGAATTCTGACTCCGTTGGACTCGCGAAGGATTGACTCGAGGTCATGATCGCTGGTGCCCTTCGACTCGAGTGGATGGTGGCAGTTTGTGCGGATGACGAAGAGAGGTTTGAGGAGGTCGAGACCAGCGGCGCCGGGAATGGCGTCTTGGAAGCTAACATTGCCATCGCGAGGAATGTTAGTTATGCATGAAGGTGGCAGTCGGGGCAGACAGTCAAATCAATGCTGGATCGTCTTGGGATAAAGTCCAGTCTAGGAATCAATCGTGAAGGGGCAGAGGCTCATATCAAGTCCCAGGCTCACGACCAGAGAGACGGGATCGGCTAACGGTTGGAGAGCTCCCAGGATCGACGATGCGAGAGCTATTCTCCCTCGAATTCGTGTGGAGAGCCGGGTTTGGGTTTCGGAGGATGGTGATGAAAGAGTGAGTCTTGAGAGCGACGCAGTGTTTCGAAGGGTCAGTCAGTTCCAGCGAGTGGAGCTGGAGAGGCGCAGATTTTAGTGCGACTGCGACTGGTACCGAGCTTGAAATTATGAATCAATGCGAGTGACCCCAGTCGAGGACAAGCAGAGCAGGATCAGATCAACAGGACGAAAGCAGACCATAGAAGGCCGTGATAATGGGAGATGCGCGTTGGGTGTGCTGGCAGAGGGCTCTTGGCTCTTGACTGTCGCGACCTCTGGGCACCTCTGCTGAATGATCCCCGTTCTTGGGTCGGCGATTGGAGCTCAGGGTGGGCCAGATAATCGCTCTACCGTTCTGAAACGCGAGAGGATGGCCCCGAGCGCCTCCACGACATGGATCAAGATGGGGCAGGTCGTGAGAGGGACGGAGTCACGGACTACAGTACTGTCAGGTAGGGGTTGCTCATGAAGCGAGAGGCGTGCATCCAGCGAGCGCGAAGGACAAGCAATCCTCGGCGGCTTGAGCAAAGAAGGAATCCACGGTTTTGAAGACGGTCACAAAGAAATGCCTCTCGTCTTGTCTCTGTAAGTACGGAGGAGTACTGTACCTGCCAGCCATGCGGACGTACAGAGGCTGACGTGAGTTGAGGCCCTCATAAGTCCGATTCTGTGTACCCCAGTAACTATCATCAGTTCCGGTGCAGCTCTCGCGATTCGCTCTCTCGGCGCCATCTGCAGTTTGTTTCGATGCGGGCCGTCGGGATGATAGAGACACCATGAATCTGCCTCGAGCTGTTTACTGTGGTAAAGGGAAAATGTTTTGCCTCGGCGGCCAATAGCTGCTGCCCTTGCGAGTAGCCGCACCTATCAGCCACTCGATGCGAAACATCGCGCCAAGCTCCAGAAGCGCCCGCAAGCCAATGGCCGTGACCCTCCCGTAGGCCCTGTCCAGATGTAACGCTCGAGGTTTTGGAGCTGCGATCAGTTCGCCCGAAAAGGAAACATCCTCAGATCCTCAGATCCACATCAGTTTGTTTGCAGTGGACGTGCTGTCGGTGCTGAGTGCTCATCCACCCTCCCAGATCTTCCAATATCTGGCCTTATGGGGCGATCAAATCTTGGAGATTCAACCTGCAACATGATCTGCTCTTTATGTGATGTCAGTGGGTCACTCACCCACTCTTCGGGCTCTCTAAAACTCTTCATCTGAACTTGTTCCATGAGATTAAGGGCTGTAGGTCTCTCAAGTTTCTCAACTGATCAACTCTCCTCCTCATGCTGTTTCCCGGTCGATCAGCTGTCATCCCCTCTGTCATCACGTCAAGACAACTTCCAATCTTGTTCTAGAGGATTCACAGGATGCTGCCGAGGACGTCTTCGTTACGGAAGCGCTGTGGCCCCCACTGCTTATGTTGATTCAGGGGCAACTTGGAAGGGCCCCGCCAGCATAACTTCTGCGTCGTACAATAGCAGCATCCCACTACTACAACTAAAAACGAGAACACCATCACGAAGGTCGTCAAACAACTTTGTACACTTGTCTCCCATACCAAGAAAAGCCACGCAGCCTGACCACATGTTTGAGGCGTACAGTCGTAGGAGCACAGATTAAGAGAGCGGTCAACTTGTGAAACGAAACACGGCAACGCAATTGCGCCTCAATGATGAAATAAATCATGCATCCCGGCATATCTCCCGTGAGGCGTACAGGCTTTTTCTAGGATATTCCCAGAGCTGCATCGGACATTTCTGATCTCCTCCCGTGCAGAGAGGTTTGGCTGATGCAGACACGTTCACAGGTCTGTGAGCATGAATTCTTAATGATCCACCAAGTTCAAATTGTTAAGAATATGCCATTGAATAATCTCCTGCGTAACTGCAGAACCAAGACTTCTTTGATGATTTTCAGGCTGTGTCACTCACTGCGACAATATGCATAAAATATTACTCCCTTCCCGACATTACAATACATGCCAAAACGCGAGTGGGTGGATGAGAATGATGCGTTTCACAATGTTCGGAACCAAAAATAGATTTCACTTGCCAAAGTTTCACGAGAAGGATAGAAGGACAGAATCTGACAATGTTAAGTCACGTGATACTCATCATGTCATCATTGCGCATTGAGCGTTCATGGTCGCCGTAATCTTATTTGGAAGCTCCAGCCTCGCTTGTGAAGCTCAACATCATCGCAGCCTCGAGCTCCACTGACGATGAGGTCCCGGTAACTTCACTCGTCTTGACGGATGGCTCTCGACCCTTCCAACGGCTATGTGGCCGCTCGGGGACTCCAGGACCTTGATGAGAATGCGCTCCCCATTTTCAATGTGGAGAAGGTCAGTCTCCAGTTCTCGATTGCGTCCGATTTCGTTGCCGCGCAAGTCGCAAACAACGTCTTGGTCTTAGCCCTTGCGAACGGACGGATTCTCCGAATAGACCTGGATAACCCTGCGGATATTGACGGTACAAGAGCTACTCTGGGATAGTTACAATGCTGACTGTCGACTAGATATTGACCTTCCCAAGAAGACTTCGGAGGTTGGGGTAATACGGCGAATGTTCCTCGACCCTACTGCTTCACATCTTATCATATGTACGGCGCTGGGAGAAAACTACTATCTGCATACACAATCTCGACAGCCCAGACCTCTGTCTCGACTTCGAGGAGTTTCGATAGAGGCCATAGCATGGAACCCTGCATTGCCAACAACCTCGACGAGAGAAATACTCATTGGGGCATCAGATGGCAATATCTACGAGGCGTACATCGAAACTGCTACAGAATTCTACAGGAAGGAAGACAAATATCTCAAATCTCTACAGAAGATTCCAGATGGACCTGTTACTGGCCTCTGGGTCGACGCTGTTTCCGATCTGCGAAAGCCGGATGTTCGAAGAGTAATGATAGCGTCACAGAATAGGCTTTTGCACTTAATCGGTAAAATAGGTCGAGCAGGGCATGATGGCGGATCTTCGATCTTTACGAAACTCTTTGAGACTGAGCAACCGACAGTTCATGAGATATCTCAGATCTCAGCAACGGCAAACTCGTCATTAGTGATCTCGCCAGATACTCCAGACGCTAATTCCCAAGAGAGTTTGACTCCAGACCGCATCTTTGCGTGGCTCTCATCACAGGGCGTCTTCTATGGCCGATTACTTACCGCTCCGGCCTCGCATGATTTAGGCAACAAAGTCTTCAATGAAGCAAAATTGTTGCCTAGGTCGCAACTCCCGGCTTCCGAATCTTCTGGTGGCCGCAAGAAGCCTATTCAAGACTCAATTGATTCGATTGTTCTTACGCAATGGCACATTTTACATCTAGTTGGACGACGCGTCATTGCTATAAATCGACTAGATGACCGTGTGGTTTATGACCAGGTCGTACTAGATCCAGGCCAAGAAGCTCTTGGGCTCTATGCGGATCAGCAGAAGAATACCTTCTGGCTATTTACAACTCAAGAAATTTTTGAAATTGTCGTCACAGACGAAGACAGAGACGTGTGGAAAGTAATGCTAAAAACGGAGCATTTCGATGCGGCTCTAAGATATGCCCGAGGTCCTGCCCAGAAGGACGCAGTAGCAACAGCATCTGGGGACTACTTGGTCAGCAAAGGATCATTTATTGAAGCGGCCGGCGTCTATGGGAAGAGCAGCAAGCCTTTTGAGCAAGTCGCTTTGATTTTCGTCGATAATGACCAGCAAGATGCGTTGCGAAAGTACTTGCTCACTAAAATTGGAACGTACAAGAAATCATCTATTATGCAGCGCATCATGATTGCAAGTTGGCTGGTGGAAATTTTCATGTCTAAACTCAACTCCCTCGATGATACTATTATCACGAAGGCCGAATTGTCAGAGACTTTGAATCCAGAACAGACCAAAAATCAGCTGGAGACGGTTCGTACTGAATTTCAAGAGTTTGTAAAGAAATACAAGTCAGATCTGGACCGAAAAACAACATACGATATCATTAGCAGCCACGGGCGAGAAGAAGAATTGCTTTTCTTTGCCAGTGTTGTTAATGATTACAACTACGTTCTTGGCTACTGGATGCAGCGGGAGCGGTGGAAAGAAGCCTTGGATGTTCTTAAAAAGCAGACTGATCCAGAGATCTTCTACCGGTATAGTAGTGGGCTCATTACCCACGTTCCAACAGACCTTGTCGATATCCTCATGAGATATCCGGATTTGAAGCCACGGAATTTGATTCCGGCCCTGCTCAACTACGATCGGAATTTCCAGGGGCCACTATCCCAAAACCAAGCAGTTCGTTACCTTCTTAACGTCATCAATCACCTGAACTCAACAGACGCCGCTGTCCACAATACCCTCATCTCAATTTACGCATCTCACCCCTCCAAAGACGAAACAGCACTTCTCTCGTATCTCGAATCTCAAGGTGACGAGCCCAGTTTCGACTCTGATTTCGCGCTCCGCCTCTGTATCGAACATTCTCGCGTCCAGTCATGTGTACACATTTACAGTACCATGGGCCAATATCTGCAAGCCGTCGAGCTCGCACTCGAACATTCCGAAATCGATCTAGCATCTCTCGTCGCCGACCGACCGCTCTCCAACCCAGCTCTACGCAAAAAGCTTTGGCTCGCAGTAGCCAAGAAAGTCATCTCCCAATCCAACGGCATCAAAACCGCCATCGAATTCCTTAAGCGTTGTGACCTGCTCAAGATCGAGGATTTGATTCCCTTCTTCCCAGACTTCGTGGTTATTGATGACTTCAAAGAAGAGATCTGTGCCGCGCTTGAAGATTATAGCAGAAACATCGACGCCTTGAAGAAAGAAATGGATGAATCCGCACAGACCGCTACAAATATCAAGATTGATATTGCGGCCCTGGATCACCGGTACGCTATTGTGGAGCCAGGGGAGAAGTGCTACATTTGTGGATTACCGCTGCTGAGCAGGCAATTCTTCGTCTTTCCTTGCCAGCATGCATTTCACAGTGATTGCCTGGGCCGTAAAGTCATGGAGCAGGTTGGATTGGGAAAAGGGAAGAGAATCAGGGAGTTGCAGGGACAGATTAGTAAGGGATTATTGGCGGGAGCGAAGAGGGAAAGAGCTATTGCGGAGCTTGATGGATTGGTGGCGAGTGCTTGGTAAGTCTCCCCTGGAGATCAAGCACGAGATCGAGCTAATGTTCTACTCTAGCATATTGTGCAGCGACTTCGCTATCAAGCGCATAGATGAACCGTTCGTCCTCCCGACGGATGATAGGAACGAGTGGGCATTATAATAGTATTCTGTCATGTAACATAGCCTTCATTCAGCATTTAGCGGGCGGCAATAAATCTTGGTTTTACTCGGTCATTTTCTCTTGATCATTACGTACAAATGGGGCTCACGACTGAGACTTTTGTGTGGCCATGCCATGATAGAATGCCTCATGCCTCCGATATATCAATTGCTTATTACTTCGAGCGTATCGACTTCTCATATCCAGTGACCGAATGCTTCGAGATTACATCCAATGCTTTTCAAATTCAAAATAAGCTGAACCTTGCACTCTGCGCTGACGTTTTGCCTGCATGCTACATCTCACATTATCGATTCCAATCCTCAGATTGGGTTTCGTCACCGCAAAGTCATTGGTGCCTCTTAAGATCAAGTTCTGCTGCGAAAGACGCTGTTAGTTGCCCTTTGAAACCTTTGGGAAGTCGTCAGGGAGTGAATTAAGGCCAGCTGCTCTTGAATTCATGAATTGTTTCGAGAATCGCCGCTTTTTCCTCTCTGGAGTTAGGTTTGTGTTTGAGAGGAAAGCTCAGACTGCAAAGGCTGAGAGGATAAACTGCAAGAGTTTGCTGTGACTGGTGTTCTTTGAGAGTGAATTCGGAGGTGGTGAAGCATACGATTATTATTAGAGCGCTAAACTTGGCGCTATGAAGACGCTATGAGTTTTAGCGCTCTTATAAGGATTGCGATGTGCAACAAAATGGTCAGGTTGGGTGAATTATTCACTTGAAAGCTCCTCAAGGGAGGGGTGTAGCTCGTTTGCTTTCCAAGCATTTGCACCTGTTCTTCTACCAGCATTCTACGTTGCTTTCACACTTATTCACATCCATAGTACAACACATATCACAGGTTGAATGCTGAAGTATTCTGATGTTATTGTATAGCACTGTTCGGGAACATTCGAAAGGCCTCAAAACACTCTGATCAATTTTCCCTCACGCTTCTGCGCAACTTTTTTTCCTAGATTCTCCAGTACCTTATTTCAAGTCTTTACACTCGTGGTTAAAGAAAATCTTACCAGCTTTGACAAATGGAGATGAGGTATTCTGTACTTCAAGAGGTTGACTAGCTGGGAGAGTCGTTCCTGGCTTAGACATCTACGATCCTACCATCCATATGTCTGGGGATTTTGCTTTGCTTTGGCAATTATCTGGCCGCCAAAGGTCTTGTAGCAGTTCATATGCTGTGGTTGGAAGGATCATAACTTGTGGAAATAATCAGCAACACAATACATCCAAAGTACCGTGCAATTTGAATTAGCGTTTACACCTTGGCCTCGTGTTAATATAATTATGGAGTTGCTACGAATGTGGGAGTAACCTATCGATACATCAGAAACCCACAAGAGGCGAACGGCGAAGATTTGAACTAAATTTTGTGCGTTGAGTTTGCATCAACGTAGCTATAGGATCTATACGTGTACGAGATAATGGTCCAATACCAGTGTTCATTTGGGCTTGCGGCGTAACGCTCATGGTCCTCTTGGTTTATTTTCGGACGTATCCGTAGTCAGGAGGGACCCGGATAACATGGATAATTAACACAACACCACCAATCTAGAAAAGAGATCTTCTCTTCACCCTCAGCTCATCAATATACTTTGATCAGTTCATTCGACCTGAAATTGGATCAAAGTTTGATTCATATACATGTTTTTGAAGCTATTCAGAAACGTTAAGAAATTGCGATGTGCAACAAAGTTATCTTGAGTTCAGATGAAAGTCAATTATGTACTCTGTAGAAAATTTGCAGCAAAACGCGTGTGAAGTTAAGATGAAAACCGGCTATTGAACAAGGCCGCAGGACTTCGCATCGCCACGTATTTAGGAGTGACTCAGAGATAGTAACCCAAGAAGCGAGGTCCGAAGGAGCTCTTTCATCTTCAAGCAAGAAAGTAGGTCGAGGAACCCGATGGAGGAGGATAGGATGGAGGCTGTAGAAGAGCCACTTGACGATTTGGGACCCCGAAATCAGAGTGACCTCAGGGAAAAGTCTATTTATGCGTCATTGATTTGAATCAGAACGTATCACATGATAAAATGTTTCGACTGAACTTCCCATCCTTCTCCATTGCACCCCATTTCTCGGAAGGTGAGTTTTTGATAACTGCTCCCCAAAACTGCCAGTACAATTTGCTCTGAAGTATTGCCAACTTCCATCTCCTGACAACACTAAAAATAAGTTCATTAGGACCGGCAATGTATCCTAGAGGTTATCACGGACAAAAAGTTATTTTTGCTTCCGCATTTTTAAGAGACTGTATTCGAAAGTTTCTTCCGACAGCACCCCAAAGCTCGAAATCAAAACAACCTTCATCAACCGAAAGTGCCGTTCAAAGGATAAGAGCTCAATAAAAAGTAGAATCCAAAATTGCGGAGTAAATTTTGGACTGTACTAGGTACTTTTAACTTCTTAGGTCACCGGTTGGCGGCTAAGTTTCAGCACAGGGGAAAGCTCAGTTCAGCACAACGTGATTATATATCCAGAGCCTTATTCTGACATTCTACCATTCTCGGTCCATAACTTCCCGACGGGATCCAAACAGTCAGCCCGTATTGAGTATTCATTCAAAAATGGCTCGAATAGGTGTTCAAGTGGACCGTTTGAGCTCCTGAGCTGGTCCACTTCTTGAAAGAAACCAGATGGACAAACTACTCAGTACATGCAGACAGTAATCTCCCCTGACTTTGCCGACCCAGTCAAGAGCAACAGTGACACTATCAAACCATAGATTCCCAGAACTTCAGCAAAGATAAGCATCATCATCATCCCTACAAACGCCCTGGGCTGTTGTCCCGAGGCCCTCACCCCCGCATCTCCAACAATGCCGATTGTGAACCCCGCGCTCAAACAACTCAGCCCCACTGTCAATCCGGCTCCTAACTGCATGAAGTTTGTGTGTAACGCCGTCTTCTCTTTGAGTGTGGCAGAAATCATCACAGCTACCACGAGGCCGTAAATGGATAGGATTCCAGCGAGAATTGGCGGCATCAAGTCTAGTGATCGAGGTGATTAGAAGGGGTTGTCTGCCCTGTGGATGGAAGCACTTACTCCTGACCATCATGTCCGGCCTCATCACGCTGACTGCTGAGATTCCGATGCCAGACTTTGCGATACCATATGCAGCTCCCATGCTGGAGAGAATCATGGCCATGCTGCATCCCATAGCTCCAAAGAAGGACTGTTTAATTTGTCAGGGCTTGCGCGTTTGTGAAGGAGGTAGGGGTTCGAACTGCATAAACAGGACTAACAGCATCAACAGCAGTTAGCAAGAGTATAAGAGGCACATTAGGAGAACTGATATACCATCTGCCTTGATATATGAAATCCATCCTGGCTTTGTAAAATGATCTTATAACCGGAGTTTGATTGTTTGATAGGGGGATAATATCGGGGGAGATGGTTCAAGGCCGGAACAAGACAGAGAAACAGAAATTTTGGAGATTGAGTTGAATGTTGTAAGGTTGGAAATTGAAGTCGAGGTCAAAGTAAGAAAGGTACCAGAAATGGGTGCCTTGCTAGCGAGCCACTGGCTCTCGCCCTCGCAGCCTTTCCACCGTCTTACATCCGTAACGAGTACTCTGCATTGTCAAGCACGCCCACTCACCAGCAAGCGGACTTGAGAGTTAATCGCTTGTACTTCTACAGGACATCTGTACTTTTAGGCAACCGCATTTAAAGTTTGATGATTGGGTGCTAATTTGAAGTACCTGTATCTTATCGGGGCTACGATCAAAAGAATAGATGCACTTGTCAGCTTCTCTATGGCAGGCTGAGCTTCCACATCCAAGCCATCTCGAATAACAGCAAATAGGACTCTAGTCACGTGTCGAACACGTGATATTTATAGCAAGTATTGAGATGAGTTCTCCCGTACTTGGATCGGTGATGACTTGAAGTCAATGAGTCTTATGCTTTTTATGAAGTACTATGAAAGCTACTTGATCTCTTTTTTTTGTCCTGCCTCTGTCTAGACAAGCCATATCGCGAGAGAGCGGCTGACCAAGATCTGGTCGCAGTGGATTGACAAATACCTAGGAGAAATTTGGAAGATACAAAGGAGCAGAAGCCTCCCCAGAAAATCTTTTAGGGGTGTGAAGAAGATAGTACAGCTGCCAAAGTCATGTTTTGACTTGCAGGTCGTGTTGTTGAGAAAGAAACTCTTGAAGAGTACAAACGTCACACTTACTAGGCTGAACATGTTTTCGGATTCCAAAACTTGGAAGTCAGTCATCGAGAGTCTTTGAAAACGAACAATCGCATTTAATACCGAAAGAAAACTGCAGACGCACTGGCCAAATGGAATACTGGAAAGCAGAAGGCGGGAGCCCCAGTTTCTTGGCACTCTGCACATCATTTCAAGGGTCCCGACGGCAGATAATATCGAAAATCTCCGCTGCGAGCTAGAATCTGGAGACGAGCTATCGCTCTGGCATCTCTGGCAAGAGCTCAACCATTCTCCATTTCGACATCAGGCGGATGCCCAATTCAAAAGGCCTTCTTCTTTCAAACACAGTAGCTCCATTAGCCCTGGATATATACTCCTCCTTGCCACTTTACATCCAAGTTCCAAGCCATTCGAACCTCAAGCATGTGTGAAGAAGAGCCGAGTGGTGATTAGGTCATGATATCGGACTTAGTCCTACCAGTAAGAACAGGAGCTTGGATTCCGAGTCGTAGGCTTGCAGCTTGAGGACCGCAACCGTTAGAAATAGTGCAAAACATCTATTTTAACAAGATGTGGGAAGAGGTTTTCGAAGAAACACTGCCATGTTTGATTATTTGCATCTCTCCGTGAAGAAGCAGAAGTAGGGCAATACGCCCAACCCAGAATTCTGATACAAAGCGAGGGGTTGATTGAACCGGCCAGGCTTTGCCTGAACAAGCTTAGCGGCAAGGGTCAAACAGCGCAAAACACTCTCTTGGCGTTGACCGAGACAAAGAACATCATGCTTCTGTATTTCTAACTCAGACTGCACACCGCTGGCATCCCATTCCAACCTCTGCGATGAGGCCATTGTCTCCCTCCGCAACTACACACGAGATTACTGTTCAAAGGAATTCCAATGCTGACGTACCCGAAGAGTGAGATTTGACCTTAGTAGTCATTCGAGCTTACGTAGTAGGGCTCCTTGCTGGGCCATCTTGCCCGTCCGAACTCTCCACCGCTCCACCGTCCACCTCATCTCAAGCCAACGCGGCGAGTTCCTGGGCGTCAAACCGCGTTGCGAAACTTCACATTGTCCAATGGCGAGTGTCTTGGAGGAGTGCTGCACGAGAAAGACCGTTTCACACTGGCGATGGACGTCGTCAACCGGTTCCCGTACAGTATCAGACGGGGATGGACTGTAGCCGTGTTTCAAATTCGCCTGAGCCTGGTGGCGCAGGCCTCCCTTCATGCTCCAACGTTTCTCAGACTGATCCGCACCAGTGGCCACGCTCCTCAATGCTCTGGAAATAGCATCCCCCATTCCAAATGCCCCTTGGATAGGACCAAGCGCACACCCGAATAATCCGCGATGCGGATTACCGGTGACCGCTGCTGAGGCGTCGCACACGCCAGCAGCGGAGCGCCAGTCCTGTGGGTGTTGGTGTTGGTGGTGCTGGGCGGGGCAGTTTGCTGCCGTCGTCTGAGGCCGCGTCACTTTGCGGACAAGGTTGAGAATCGAGCCAAGACATACAAAGGTCTTTCTCCCGATGCAGTCATATGTCTCGTCAATTTCACCCCAAGGATCTTCGATCTTCGTTCTTGGCCTCTATACTTGCAATTGCAACTTGCACTTCATTTCTTTCCGTTGTTTTTCAACATCTTGCCACATCTCCAACGCTCGTCTCTTAACCTTCTCGCTACCTACCTAGAGCTCCCGAACGCCACTCCCATACTACATCTGCAGCCTTACGGATCTAAAAATTGGTACTCAACTCGATCCGATTTGACGGCTCTGCACAAGTATATACTCTTGACCTAATCCGGAATTGTTCAAGTCTCTCCCGACTCCGTCCCTTCCGGTCCTCTCTTCAATAATCGTCTTTCATTGCGCCTTTGCATGAGGTGTCGCCACAAAGTCCTCTTTCAGTTATACCTTTGGTGACTTGCTAGCTGCCGAGTTGTGAGGGGGATTGGTTTACTAGAACCCGAGCTAGAACCCTCTAGCTGGTATCGTCGGCGTCATCTGGCTCCTCAAGTGGAAATCAAATTCAAGGGGCTCCCGTTGAAGAAGGGGTTTGGTTGAAGGGTTGCTTTGGAGGATACGCATATCAATATGAAGGTCTTATCGACGTTTGCCTTCGCGGCCAGTTTATTATCAACATGCTCAGGCGCACTCTACTTGCAAAGAAGAACGGATGGTCCACCCAAGGTAGTTGGATTCCCTGTTCAAAGAAAGAATGTTCCAAATCCTCTACTGAGGGATCGACTACGGAGGAGGACGGGCACAGTTCAAGCATCGTTACAAAATGAGGTATGGACCAGAATTCCAAATGGTAAGTGAGATGCTGATGAGAGCTAGGAAACGTTATACTTTGCAAATGGCACATTAGGAACTCCAGCACAAAGTTTACGATTACATCTGGATACTGGGAGTAGTGATCTTTGGGTGAACACACCAACCTCAGTATTATGTAAATCCAGAGGCAGCCCCTGTGCGTCGACAGGCACATACACTGCCAATTTATCTTCCACATACTCATACATCGCCAGCGATTTCAACATCTCGTACGTGGATGGATCAGGAGCGTCCGGCGATTACGTCTCGGACACTTTTACGATTGGAGGAACGAGTCTAAGCAACTTGCAATTTGGAATTGGTTATTCGAGTTCGTCGAATGAAGGGATTTTAGGGATTGGGTATCAAATCAATGAGGTTCAAGTTGGGAGAGCGGGAAAAGCTGCTTACAACAATCTACCAGCCCAACTAGTTGCTGACGGAGTCATTCAATCAAACGCCTTCAGCTTGTGGCTCAACGACCTAGATGCGAGCACTGGCAGCATTTTATTCGGTGGAATCGACACCGAGAAATTTGAGGGCACATTGGCAACACTTCCCATCCAGAAAGAGTCCGGCTACTATGCAGAGTTTCTGATCACACTTACTGGGGTCAGTCTGGGCAACACGGTCATCGCAAGCAATCAAGCACAAGCTGTTCTCCTGGACTCGGGGAGCTCTCTTACCTACCTACCCGACTCCATAACAGCGGCAATCTATGAGCAAGTATCTGCACAATATTCATCATCAGACGGCGCAGCCTTCGTGCCTTGCTCCCTAGCCTCGAACACTACTACCTTGGACTTCACATTTTCATCCCCAACGATTTCAATCCCAATGAACGAGCTCGTCATTCCGGCAACCTCGTCCAACGGTAGACCACTTGTCGAAGCTGATGGCACCAAGATATGTCTCTTCGGTATTGCACCAGCAGGATCAAGCACACCAGTGATGGGAGATACCTTCATCCGAAGTGCATACCTCGTCTACGATCTGGCCAACAACGAGATCTCGATTGCGCAAACCAAGTTCAACACCACGGCTACGAACGTTGTGGAAATTACCACCGGCTCATCAGCTGTACCAGATGCAACTACTGTTGCAAATTCTGTGGCTGCATCAGCAGGAACCGGATCAAACAACGTTGCTAATGGAATTGGAACGTCCACCTCGAAAGGAGCAGCGCAAAAGACAGCAGCTCCTGTCCGTCTCGGTGCGATGGCTGCTGTTGGTGCGGGGATGTTTTACGCGGCGATATAAATATGAGAGGAAGAGAGTCATGAATTATTTTTGAGAGCGATATTTTAGACAAGCATTCTGAGCGTTGCATGGTATGGCGTTTTGGGAAAAGGAGAGGAAAGGTACTGGGGACCTGGATGCATATCTGTTCTGCATACCCCACGCATTAGATGGCGTTCTCCCAAATATCTGTAGACATCTATGTATAGTCATACATGTCAGAATATGCAATGAAAGAAGAAATCAAGAACATGGTCAGTCATCTTACGGTGTTTTAGTGAGGCAGGACTTGCAAGCAAAATTTTACGGTCCAAGTGGAGTGTGGCAAGGCTGAAATGAGTCAAGCGAGCAGAAAAACGGAGCCCTAGCCCACAAGCAAGGCACGTTCTATAATCGAATAAGCACTTTTCCTTCACTCAATTCGTTGAGAACAAGCCCGGGTGTAAGTTCAATCTTCACCAGTATCCAATCCGTCCTGTTCTAACTTCTTCCCAGAGCTCAATCGGTAGAGCGTGTGGCTCTTAATTCTAAGAGAATACCTCAAGGTCGTGGGTTCGAGCCCCACCTCGGGCTCAATTCCCGAGGTTCCCAGTAATGGGAGCACTCATCAAATTTTTTTTTTGCATTTTTCTTCCACCTTTTATTTTTTTTGGCCAAATTTCATTCACGGGGATTGATTCAGCAAGGGCAGCCGAGCCGAGATTTTGGTACCGAGATACTCATCAACTGGGTCGCGTACCTTACGCTTAACTATTATTCTATATTATCTGAGCTCTCAAGACTTTCTTGCTTCAAGTTCTACAGCAGAATTAACTCACACAGTGATTTTTTTTTCTGGGTCTAACCTTGACACTGATATACTCTCCCCAAACAATACTTACTTACCATAGCCTCCCAGACAGCCTATCTCCGAGGAAGTCTGCCTCTCCTCATTGCAATCAGCCACCACAAAGCCCCAAAGGCCATTCCGCCCAGATGATCTGCATGGCCAAAAGTAGGCATCCAAAGAGGAGGATCCTGCATTCCGCCAACACTGATCCCCACCGTCAAGGCAGCTCCGATCCACATCGGCATTGGCACGAAGAGGAACCCCACTGTCCCATAAGGCATCCAACACGCCGTGGCAGCAAAAACGCCCAGCACTCCTCCAGAAGCTCCCAGGCCTCCATGATTCCACTGCTTCCTCCTCATCCACATATAGTTCTGCAACAAGCCTCCCGCAACCACAGACCCGAAATAGAGCACCAGAAATGACGGAGTACCGAAACACGACACGATCGTTCGTCCAAAGCCCCAAAGACCGAGCATATTGAATGCAAGATGCGGTAGGCTTGAATGCATGAACGCCGAGGTGACAATAGTATAGTACCGACCCTCTTCCATATTCCGCACCGAATGGATAAAATTATCGTTCAGCCACATCTGCTTTGCTATTGCTTCAGATGAAGGATTTGTTCTAAGATTACTGCTGACGTAGCCGCTGTATATAAACATGCCTATACATGCTCCCACTAATCCTCCCACGACGATGTTCGGTGAGTTGAAGGATCGCGAGGATCGTGGAGGGGTAGATGGTGGGGTATGTGTCTCGACTTCATCGTACTTTTGGGGCTCTTGCTGCGCCCTTACTCGGGTACCACGTTGTCCTTTACTTCTCACGATGCTCGTACCGAAGGGTCTTCGTGATTGTTGGAGTGCTGGCTTGTAGACCCGTTGATTGAGCTGCGGAGTGTTAGTACATATTACTCTGCTTTGGGGGTTTCTTACAAGGCGTCTTGCCACTGGCTGCAACTGGAATCGTTGCAGACAGCCCAGCCTAGAAGTCTGCCACAAGAAGCTCATCTTTTTGGGGAATGGTTACGTGTCCATGGAGCCTTAACTTTTGAAGGCAGTGAGATTGGTTGTCCCCTTGTGTAACCTGATAGCTCACCATGAAGCGAACATCAATCACCAGAATCCATATGGGCCATAGATCAATGGCTGCAAACACAAGCCGTGTTGAGAGTCCTGTTTCAATTGACTGGAAGGAAAGAAGTCGAGGAAGTTTACCATTTCTTTTTGGTTCAAGGTTAGCTATACTGAGCACGGACCTCAGCGATGTCAGATGTCATTGGTCCATGAGCTGTTAGAACGACAATCTCCTCGCAAATCTTCCAAACTACTTCCGTAAAAGCATAGAATCTCCAGGACTGGATATCTAGCTTTTTAAAGGAGATACCTCCACAAAGAGTAACTGACTTCAGAGGGCTCCAATTACTGTATCGTTATGTGAATTGGTGACTTCGCAGGAAAGATTATAAAGCCACTTCAGAAGTCACATCCGAGGGCCAGAGGTGATTTGTTTTTTGGAATGTGTTTGTATTACTGAAGCTGGCTGGCTTGTCTGACGAATTAAATATTTGTACAATGTTCCCCTTCCCTTTGAATCTTCCCCATGCATACTTCCACTGTTGGCGACCAGCTTCAGCACGAAAAAGTCAGATTCCACATCCCCAGGCACAGGAGCCCCACTTCACCACCCATCGATCGATCTTAAGATTACAACATGAGCCAGCCAGCAACAGAGAAAAAGCATCGTAGGTAGCAATTCCCAGACCTTTCATCCCCGAGAGATGGAGGAGTCCAGCATCGCAGACAAATGCATAACGCAAATGCAACGCATCTTCATGCACCTCCTCGCATGCAAGCAAGCAGATCAGGCTATGAGCCAAAGAAAAAGGAAAGATTATTGACACAAAAGCTTTTAGTCCTTGCCCTTCGCCGGGCTCGATGCCGGAGCGAGGGCAAATCCCACCAGCCGAAGGAAATTTCGTAGAAAAGCAACCGGTCTCCCGCACACCATCCGAAATATGCGCAGGAAGAGAATAAGGAAATCTGATGGTCGAATGTAGTCTATTGGTCGAGGTCGAGGTATCATTGTAAACAGAGAAGAAACTTTTAAGACAGGTTTTAGAAAGGCCCCGCCGCAAATGCAAGATTAGCCCGCCGGTCTATGCACAGAGATTAGGTTGCTTCTGAAGACACTTTTGTGTATGTGATCGGATGCTCATGACTCGTTCTCTTTCTTGTCGTCTGACTTCTCCGCGGGAGTAGCCTTAGACAGAGCGGGAGAAACTGAAGTTGAGGGCGGAGAGGCTGGATGTTCCGAGTCGCCAGATCCTAATCCTGCAAGAAGACTATGAAAAGTTAGATTGAGATCACTGAACAGAAAGTTTCTTGAGGACTTACCTAAATGCATTTGCGGAAGTGGCTGATTCCTTTTCCTTTTGTTGCGGGGGTGTGCCTGTTCTTGATGAAGCTCCAGAATCTTCGCCGGTCCTGCTCAAAGAACCACCTGGGCCCATCTTGCGACCGCTGTTACTTCGGGATGAAAACATTGATGTTGGACCAAAGGACATTTGTTGGCTTGCTGCGCGGCTTGTACCCTTGTTGGTAAGACGGCGGAGATCATCCATCCCAACGGTGTTCTTTTGGTAGTCAGGAGGTGGTTGATTGCCGCCGTATTGGTTTGAATAGTTTCGTGAATCGCCACGGCCCATTGGCATTCGTCCGCTACCACCACCACCACCGCGTGGGCCTCGAGCATTTTCGGCAGCCTTCTGAGCAGCAGCTGCTTCAGCCTAGTGACCAAATTAGTACTCATTCCAAAAAAAAATCGTCCTTTTCTCCGAAGTAACCATACCTCAGCTCGAACCTCCTCCAAAGTCTTTGGACCTTTATTGTCCTCCTTCGACTGCCATCGCTTCTTTCTCAGGTCAACGATATCCATAAGCATGAATCTCAGACGGCTGGGAAGCTCTGGAGTATCGATCATAGATTGAATCCGAGTGAAGTAGACATCCATCATGGGCTTGCCCTTTTCGGTACTGTCCAAGTTGGCACCGATAGTCTTGAGAAGCTTCGTCAATGATTCAATTTCAGCTTCATCAGGGATACCGGTATAGTCCACAAGTTTCTTCACACACTCGTGCATGATACGTTCCGTCAGCATGCTAAGCTTGTAAAGCTCACCAATGAATTGGACAAGACCAAGACCGCGGCGCTTAGCGGCAGCAGCAATGTAGTACTCGTCGGAGAGCATGACAGCCTCTGGAGTATTTCCCTCACCAGGCTCACCTTCTGGCTTGTCGGGCAGATCCATCTTCCAACCACGTTCGAATTCTTCTTGACATCTGTTGAGAAGGTACTTCCGGAATAGATTACCACCTGAGACGATATTGCCATTCTTGTCGGTAATGCTTTCATCTTTGATCTCGGGGCTCATTGTCTCTAACATGCGCTTGCAGAATCTGGCGTACATCGAAGCCCAGTGTGCCTCATCAGTAGCTTTCTCGAAGGTGAGTTGAATGACTTGTCGTAGGGTGCGTCCATCAGCTTCATCCTTGGACTGAGCCGCAATGGCGAGGATCTGATCGGCAATCTTGTCAAACTTCTCAGGAGTCATCTTGTTCAGCGCCGCCTTCACCTTTCGTTGAACTTGGTCGGGTTCCATGTGTCCAGAAGCACCCGAGGCACCGGGAGTAGGACCAGCTGCACCAGTGGCTGATTGAGATTGGCCGACGCTGCGTGGCTTCCATCCCGTTGCAGATACTTGGATAGGTTTGAGCTCCATACCGGCAGTAAGAGGCATTGTCTTTGCGGCTTGAGCCTCGGCCTTGGGATTTGATTGGAAGTTATCTCTCTTGCTCCCGCCAGAGCGTCTGCTTTGTTGACGTGGAGAAGGCATGCTGTTCATGTTTGAATTTGATGAAGATCGAGCCATTGTGCTGCCACCTGGGAAGCCTGCACCACCTGGTCGATTGAAAGATCCCAACTGGGCCATTGGAGGTCTTGGGACTGCGCCCATCGACATGGCAAATCGTTGATCAGATGTTGTTCCTGCCGGAAGTGTCTTTCCCATATTGACAAAAGCACCCATGGCAGAAGCTCCGATTGGTCTAGCGGAATTTGATCTCGAAGATCCAGGCCCCATTCCTCCAGGCGTTCGCGAGGATCCGGAGCGTGCTGAACCAGCGTCACCATCACCAATAAGAGCCTTAATTTGAGAGGCAAATTCCATGGAGGGCTTCTCAACAAAGACCTTCTGAAATTGGAGTAAGAACTCCTTGTCATATTTGAAGCTCTTGCCCTTCGTCGTGACTGCACTGTTCAGTGCTGGGTTAGGAGAGCTGATATTGGGTGGATAAATCGAAGAGTTGAGCACTGTCAAGAAGCGAGCGGACTTGAGTGACTGAAGAGCAGCACTTGGTTGCGGAGGCTCGATAGGCTGGGTGTTGATTTGCAAAAGGTTGAGTGCAGCGGGCTTGCCACGCTTTTCGCTCTGGTTGACCTTTGATGGAGGAGGGCCCATAGAATCATCAGAAGCAGGAGTTGATGCTCCACTGTCCAAAGTAAGATTTGACAGCTTCGTCACCAGAGTGTTTGGATTATTTGGCGAAATCTTCTCCTCTTCCGTACTTTCTGGCTTGTTGTCTTTCTTGATTTCAGTGGACTCCTCGCTCTTACCAGCAGCCTTCGCCTCAGCTTCAGCTCGCTTCTTCTCTCGTTCATCTTCCAAGCGTTCCATCTCCCGCTCGGCCTCCCGAAGTTTACGGTCATTTTCGGCAGCTTCAGCCTTCTCCTTTTCAGCCTTAGCCTTGTCAGCTTTAGCTTTCTCGGCAGCACGCTTTGCAAGCATTTCCGCCTCCTTCTTCTCCCGCTCGGCCTCAGCCTCCTCCATTTCTCGGATTTGGCGCTCCAACTCCTCCTCTTCTTCCTGCTTAGCCTTGGCGGCGGCAGCGGCCTTAGCATCTGCTTCTTCCTTTGCCTTTGCTTCCTCTGCTAATTTGGCCTCTTCCTTTGCCTTTTGCTCTTCCTTCAACTTTGCTTCGGCAGCTTTTGCCTCCTCGTCGGCCTTTGCTTGATCTGCAACTGCCTTTTCAGCTTCTGCAGCTTTCTTGACCTTCTCCTGGATCTCGAGACGAATCTGCTCTTGAGTCTTGCCACTAACAGCAGCACTATCAGCTCGAGCATGTTGAGGAGTAGAAGACTTTGGTGGAGGCGTCGGAGTGGAAGCGATGACAGGTGGGGTACGAGCCCGAGCACTCGGTGCGGGAGAAGCAGGTGCCTTAAAACTTTCCACATCAATTGCTTCGCCATCGGGCCTCTTGATCGTAATTGCGGCACTCTTTCGTGTCGGTCTGGTGAATGCAGGGGATGGTGCTGGGTTAGCTTTTGGCTGGGGAGTATGAGTATGAGAGACAGAAGGGGTCATGGAAGGAGTTTGGGGTTGTCCCATGCTTGAAGCTGGTCTCTGTTCTGACATCTGTGAAGAGTTTCGTGACATCGGTTGCCCCTGTGGAGCATATTGACCAGGGATGTACGCATTTGGTTGTTGGTAGCCGGGCTGAGGGGATTGTGGAGGCATGCTGTACCCCATCTGCTGCATCTGAGGGTACATGTATGGCGCGTTCTGCATGGCCATGGCTCGGGGGTCAAAGGGTTGAGGGTAGAAGGTTGCCTGTTTAGATGTTAGAAATCGGTTGAAGTCACCGCTACATGGTGAAAGATCCATCTGAGAAACTTCTTGCGCAGTAATGATAGAAGGGGGTGGGGGAAGAAGGGGCAAGGCAGTATGATCAGCAGCGACGGAGGTCCGATGTTCCAGAGCAGCTTCGAGTGATGGTATCTTGTGCTGATTTGGCACAAAATGACCAGCCACCGAGCGCTCCCCTGGGACCGAATACTCTCTCTTCTCGTTCTGACCGTAACTTTCGCGCTCTGAGTGCATTTGCTCAGTCGCCACGTAACTGTGACCAAAGAGTTCCCTTGAATGCTCTCTTGATCGATTGCGATTTGAGGACTGCTCATTGTTTTTCGACCACTGCTTCTTGCCTCTATTGTTCTTATTGCCGGACTTTGAAGAAGGATCTGAAGAATTGTTGTAAGAAGAAGGGTGATGTACTTGTGGTGCTTGCATGTGCGGAGGGTAGTAGCTGCCGTACGGTTGGTTCTGCATCGGCATCGCTGGGTTCATATTGGGCGTGCCTGGCATCGAAGGTGTCAGAGCAGGGCTGCGTGTAACTTGATGGGGCGAATTATTGGGAAATTGAGGCATTTGTCGGCCCTGGCCTTGAAAGGGAGGAGCCATACCACCGCCACGACCTTGATTCGACGGGTTCCTAAACTGAGGGTTTGCGGGAGGGTAGCTCATTTGCTGTGAATACTGCTGAGGTTGAAAGCTACCACGACCTCGGCCGCCTTGAGGAGGGAATCCACCACGTCCCTGGCTTGCGCCGGACTGATTGTTCACATCATTTTGTGCAGATTGTGTGGATTCTCGGCGAAGGTGACCTCCAGCTTGCTGATTGCCAGGTGCAGGAGGGCCTTGTGTGCCAGAGGCTTGTCGCATGTGACGCTATAAGAGGAAAGGAATTAGTTAAAAAGCCTTGGCACACGGAAGGAAGATCAGACTTACATCGCCATCGCCACCGAAACTGCCAAAAGCAACATCTCTACTCTGTCCACCAAGTCCAGAAGGAGGTCTTCCGCCACTCGCCGATGGTGCAGGGATTGGGATCGGGGTTGGTGAATGTTGCGGATCAGTGGTCCTTGGATTTGGAATCTGGACTGGGGCTGAAGTCGCGGACAGAGATGGTTGAGGTGTGCTATGAGAAGCAGCAGGTGAATCTGTGATAGAGCCGAATTGAATGGTTCCCTTGGATCCGCCTACAGGGCCACCATTCATGCTGCTAGGACCATTCGCGCTGATTGTAACCGAGCTCTTCCGACCATGCTCATTACCGTTGATTGCAGAGCTGCTATGGGCGATTGCAGGTGCAGAAACTGCCGGTACAGCTGGAGAAATCGAGGGCTTGCCGTTCACCGGCGAGATCGAGCTTGATTTTCCATGTTGTTGCTGTACCGGCGCAGCACCTCCGACAGCCACGGCGGGAGAGGGAGTTGAGGAGCCCGTCGCGATGGGTGGCGACGAGACTGCCTTCTTCGCGGTGGAAGCGTAAGATGGGGTCGACTGGGACGCGCTGGTGGTGTTTGAGGCCTGGCTTGGGATTTGAGGTTGTTGAGAGACAGAAGTCATAGGGTGAGTTGTCGAAGATGACCTCGTGTTGTGGAAAGGAGACTTGTATGACGTATCGCGACGAGCAGTACCGGGCGTGTGAATCCTTCGCAGAAGGGCGATGCGATCTCAGATCGGATCTGTTCTATGGAGACGATGACAAGACTGGACGCGTGAATGGAGTGGAGTGGGTTGGAGTAGTCAAAATTAATTGCTTCCTCGTGTGGATCTCTCTAAAAGAGAAGATGCGCTGCTGATTGAACTGAAGAGAGTGTGCGCAGCGATCGCCGAAACGGTGCTTGCAGATATTAGATCGAAGGTATCGAAGTCCAGGCGCGATCTTTCTTCTACAGAATAGAAGATGTCGCCGGAGGAGTAGGGGTTGTTTGTTGTTGCAGGTTTGATGCAGAAGCAGTCGTGAGAGGGAAGGGCGAACGAAAATTTAATTCTTGGGGTTGCGTTGCGTTGCTGCTTTCCAGCCCGCTAGCCGAACCCTGGACTGGGCTAAAAGTAGCGTAAGAGCGGCACGACTTTTCTCAGCCCATACTAGGCCATAGACCATAGCCCAATGGAAGATTCAGTCTCTCCTATCAGTCAGCTCACTCTCTCTATCAGTCATTTCTACGAGTGGCTCAGTCGTGGCCTTGTCCAGCCCAGATCGATCTTTATTATCGCTCGCTACGTGAGGGGCTAGCCCTCGACCGTGAGTGTAATGACTATTCACAGACACAATTGCTCCAGCTCTGGGATACTTCAACTGCCCTAAGTATCATGGTCACTGAATAAAGCGAAGCTCAAGTAAGCTTATCTACAGCCAAAATAGGTTATTGCCAGAACCCTTCAACATACCACGCTCTGTTCCAAACCATCCACCTCCTTTGTTCGCCCACAAAAAGGCCTGTGCAGCTGCTGTACATGTACGAAAAGTCTGCTATCTGATCTGAAAAAGTACATCTTCGGGGCTGCTGCCGGGGCATTTTCAAACAACGCTACAGGCTGACCCCCTGGCTGTGTTTCTACGACTTTAGGCCACAGCCCCCAAAAATATCGAGAAACATTCTTCTCCATTACAACAAAGAGGGATTGTCCACAGCCAAACAATGACCCTCATTGTTACTCGGGATTATGAGTCAAGCAGATAGATAATGTGATTCAAGCTTGCTCCAGCTTTGATCTTCAACTTATCTCGGGTCTGTGACACCTCCCCACCCTCAATTGGTGCGCGGGCTCACAGCCGGGACTCACAACCTCAGAGGCTCAGTCGGTTCACGCCCGAGTCGACTGAAATATCCAGGCACAGAACCACGACAGAATCAGATGATATCTCAAGCGAAGTTCACCCAAGTATCAGTACAGCCACCATCGGCCTTTGCACTAAGGGTTAGGCAGCCCCCTAACCTTACGAATTTGACAACTCGACCTCGCCCCTTTGAAGGCGACAGAATATCAAAATATCCAATACCCCTAGGCTTTTCCCTTCTCCAGCATTCCATGCCTAAATCGAGATCAAACGGAGCAAACGTAACTCTGAGTCATTCCACCAATGTGCATTCTCACCTGCATGATATCTGCAAAACTTCTAAGGCTCACTGCCTCGCCCGATTAATGCTGCTGCAGAAACGGTCACCGGTCAATTGCGGCGCATCCCACCATATCCGAGCTATCCAACTGCATGGAATCCTGCAGCGTGACGACAGTTCGACTCGCTAACAAACCGTAAACTCCGCCCTCTCACCACTTTGCTCTCCAAATTCCAAATTCCAAATTCCAGAAACCCAACTCACGATTGCAACTCGTATCAAACCTCGTTGCTGCAACCTTCCGCGGGATGCTGTGACATTAAATGCAATTTTCCATGGCTCTCCCAATTTTAATCTTCCCAGAATATAATTGAGCCCGATATCGTATCGAACTTAAACCTAGCTTTCCAGGAAAATGGTCTCCCTTGAGTGGTGGAAATTGGGGCTTCTAGAATCAGCAGGGAGCGCACTCTTCTCGCGAGGTGAATGACTTGCATGTGATCTTCAACCCGCATCTACGCTCAACATATCTGCATTTCAATAGCCGCCTGCAACCTCACTACTCATTGCAGAAGTGAATCTCACTTACAAACTGCATGTTTTGAGTTGTTTCATCTTCGTGGCAACGATTTGAAAATTCAGAGGAAAAGCGATGGCAAGGGGATCCAATCGCAATCCAGGTGTTTCAACCCCTTTCTTGATTCGCGAGATTCGCCACCCCGCTACCCCTTTTTCAACGCTCGTTAAGGGGTCAATTACCATAATGGCGCGCAACAAATTTTTCCCATGGCCTCCTTACCATAAAATCAGTTTTTGCGCTCTTGAGGATATTTTGCATGAAAATTCTTGCAGCGAGTTCTCGCATCTGCATATGCTAGAAATGTGTCTTGCTCTAGTGCTCGACACTCCAGTAATTGCGAGTGAGACATAGCTGGGGAGACATTCTGATAGTTATCAGCTGATTTCGCATTGCCTCTTTCACCAAATTATCTCCATTGTGAGCAATGTCCCAAACTCAAGTGAAGAAGCAATTGTTGGAGAGGAGATGTTTATGTGTAAATCTGTTGCAGTGTGAAAGCACTGCTGGAACTATGCTGCTCTTGACAAATTCACTTTTCATAGTCCATTCATTTACCTGTATATTCCCTCTCAAAAAAACAATCGGTTTCGCTTAGCGGAACAACAACAAAAAATGACAATGCGCCCAAAAATCTGTCAGCCACTAAATAAATACTGGGGGGGTAACAGGAAAGAATTGCAAAAGGTTATTGGACAACTCTCGTTGCCTTTAATCCTTATCTCACACCGCGTGGTGATCCCATCCCTAGACAGTTTCCCATCTATTCGTAAGTTTGGGTTTGAGCCAAGCCTACCTCGCCACCACAATGATCGGTGACAGCATATTGCTCAAATTTGTGGTAAACCGCAAAATTGAAAGTGGCTGGTCCGATTCACTTTTGAGGTTCCACGGCCACCAAAATCACAATATTCTCACACAGGTACGTGATACTTCGGGGGCCTCTCCGCCCAGCCATCTCCTATTTCGACCACTTTCAATGTTATCAACCATCATATGCTTGAGAGTGCCTCTCCCAGACGTCGGAGCTTCTGAGCTTGCTATCTCGACTAGAAGTGAGCAGAGGTCAGGTCAATTCGCCTGGGATTCGCCCCACTTCCACAATCTGCTGCTGAATCTCAAGAATTAGAATCCAAGCACTGTTTGCACGTATATTTGGAATCGATTCATGGATGTTTATTTCCACTGCCGTCTTCTCGACACTGGCTGGTTCTCGAATTTGAACTCATGAAGAATAACAGAACGTGGAGGATACATGATCCACAGAAGCTATTGTTGCTCTGCTAGACGAGATTCATGTGGAAGATTTTCCACGGACGTGGTTGGGTGCAATGATGATGATCATTTCTGGTATCCGAGGCAGGTCAAACACAACTGGCAGGTAGCATCCACCTCGTGAAGTCCAGGCATCCTTGATCTTGAAATTCCAAGTCAGCATTGACTGGAGAACGAGTGACTGAGAAGTATTCCGTCAATCACATCACTTGAGTTTAATCAAAGTCTGCTTTCCAGTACCGCTTTTAGCTAGTCAGTGATTGCTTCGCGTTTATGTTGGGATTGTGGGTAGTAAGGGGCAGGCAGCAGCAAGGTGGACTTTTCTACACTGGGCTTCTCATCACGTCGAAAAGAAGAAGATTCCGAGAAATTAGCATTCGTGTTCTTCACATCTATCTTGGCTATGTTGTTACGGTTTGGAAGACGGGAGACGAAGTTATTTGACACTCGCTCTTTCTACAACCATCGTAATGAAGTATAGATTCCAACGTCCGCTTTGTAGCTGAAACTCTGCCTCAAGCAACCTCGGTATCGACGATCTCCAAGACTCAAATCATATAGTCTGTCGGCAGGATGTCTATCAGACCAGACATTATAACGAAAGCAGCTAAGAGATACCGATGTGGTCTCAATAGCGATGAAGATAACGTTACAACAGAGGCACCACCTAATGACCTTCGTCTATTAGGCACGCCTCAAATCTTGTCATTCTCAACCAAGGACAGAGGATCATTTAACCTACATAGCAGATCCACAATTGCAATCTTGCTAAAGCTAGGATGTACTCGGGTGTGGAGTTATTTTATGCGGGACACCTCACTATTCTCAGCTCTCCAGGGGAAAATACAACGAAAGCGCACCTCCGCCCCACGAGAGATGGTTTTAATACAGCATAATAGGATGCTCAGCCACAGGTCAGGATAAGCTAGACCCTGACAACCAATCTACCGCGTGATGCAGCAAGAAGAACCTTAATATAAACCCATCAAAAGTGGATGAACTGAAGAGATACACAAGACATGGTCATACGACTGACCCGTGTCACTACCTACCACAACTTAGAAATAGGTAAATATATGACTTCTGCTGTTTATGGGCGTCACATTGGATTTACATACCAGTTCAGCGAACTCGCTAAACCTCATCTTTCTTGGAAAAGGGGTGCCAATCTTACCTTAACCCCTATCTCATTGGAAGCGTTCAGCTACACCTAGCCAGAAATCTGAAGCGGTTCATAAGGGTCAGATGCCACTTTCCTCCAGAGAACGCCCATGAGCTTCAAAGCAGAGACTGTAAATAAATCACATGTCAGATCACCTCGAAGATTCTTCGCCTTCGCATCACAGCCAGGAAATAAAATTGAAGTGCTCAGCATATCAGGCTCCAAAGATAAAATATATACAGGCCCTGCTCAGCGGCCAGCCAATCCATGCACATTCCCCAAGTTTACCTGAACGCCTATGGGTTCCCAACCAACTTTGTAACTTGATTGGAGGGTTCCACACGCTATGCAGCCATACATAAAACATAGAACGATTCTGAGATCCAAATATAACTCTCACCACACACCCTCTATTCTTCGTCTCCTATATGCAAATACATCATAGACAAATATGGTATGATACTTGTCAGCAACACCAAAAGACTTAGACCGGCTAGTCAGACCACCGTGCAATTCGAGCTCTGATTTCTGACCTGGTCAGCACTGTAAAACATGGGCAATTTCTGGGACGACGAACGTTCGCTGTGCCTCGATCTTGATAATCCATTCCGCGCACATCTTTAGCCTTTCCCGGACGCTGGTTGTGGAAAGTAATTTATACTTCTCCAAGTCGGCGGTAGGGAGGACGCTTGCGAACCACCAAGGGAAGAGTGCGGGGTCGTTCGGACATTGACCATAGACCTGGAACACACGCGTGTGGAGCCAGGGGGCGGACTGTTCCCGCATCTTCGTCACGAAATCTATTCCAAATCCGAATAGCTCTTGGGTTGACATGGTGTGGAGTTCAGACAGCTGGACAGGCTGTCTAGGATTTCTGGTTTGAGTATGATGTGGTGTCGCCCCGAAGTGATCTGCGGCTGAGGAGTTGCTCGCAATGGACGAGGCTGATGTTTCTCGAGCTTCGAGTTCTTCCTCGGTAGTAATGCTGACGTCGTCTATTCGTTCTACTTTACCAACTGTGTAGTCATCTTTGGTTCCGTGCTTGACTACCCTGAATCTGGATACCCCGACCGTCTCAATGAGACTCCGGCCGTCGGGCATAAGGTGCATGTTTACGATATGCAGTAAGGTCCCGTATTGATAGAAGTGTACTCGTCCCAGATCACCTTGAGGTTCTCGTGACGGGTTGTGCAGCAGCATCCCAAATTTCCGGTCACCACTCTCTATGGCGCGTCTGATCATAAGGCGATATCTTGGTTCGAATATGTGTAGGAAGGTCGGGACGGTTGGAAAAGACAATGTACACACGAAGAGAGAAAGGTCTAATTCCGCTTTTGAGGTCTCCTCTAACAAGGCTGCTTCCATGCGTAGATTTAAAGCGTCAGGACAGAAGCCAGCCAAGAGATTGGTGAGTACGACATTCGATGGGCAGCTTTTGGCGTTGACCCCTGAAGGAATTGCGTGAGCACGCCGACACACCGGGCAGAGATTGGAGTGGTTGAGAACTTCCTGTAAACATGTCCGACAAAATGTATGGCCACAAGTCGTCGTATACGGATCCAGAAATAGACTGTAACAGACTTGACAATCCAATTCAGGCCTTGTTGCTTCCTTGAGTTGTTGGAACACCACCGTATCCAATATATCAGACTGTTCTCCCATAGGTGATGCAGGTGTATATGTGACTTCCGAATCATGGGCAAGCTCGCCCATTTCCGCCAGAGTATAGGTCGATACCAGTCGTCCACCTGGCAGCACTCGGTCCAGTTTTGCATCGTCCCGCAAGGAAGAGACACCCGCTATTGACCACTTATCCTTCTCTTCCAATCTCAACAAAACTTCTGACGCTTCAGCGGCATTCCTGTATGCCTCCACCTCTCTCCTCACCACATCCATAACCTTGTTGAGCACTACATCCACACTGCAATCTCCTATCGTATGGTCCGCACCGCATTTTGGAAATGGACATAGAAACCCTTGTAGTCGACTGGGCGTGCCCGGGTATGTAACGTTCCGCCGTGGATGTAGTTCTGGTATGCATTTCTTGCAGAGGGAGTTCCCACATGGCAAAGTGACAGGATCTCGAAAGGGATATGAGCATTGGGGGCATTGCGCCAGTCTTACAATCTGCCGCGCATTGGTGGAAGCATCGAGCGGCACATCTTGCTCGGTGATGCTGAGAGTCGGGCTTGGGGTCTTGGAGAGGGGGGATCGGAGCGAGATGGGGGTATTGCTGAAGGACATCAATAGAGTTTCGGCCAGCGCAGTGCCGTCGGACTGTCCCTGATCAGATTCCGTTTGTAGAGGAGAGATCGGCGCAGAGCCGTAAGGTATTTGGAGAGGACGCCACTGTGCTTGTATGATAATTCGGAAGCCAACTGGTCAAAGTGATCTTGGAGAGCGGAAGGGCAGGAGGTGTGAGGTGTCTTGTGTCTGAGAGTATCAGGGAGTCCAGGGTTTCGTATGGCCACGCATTCGTCGTGATTGCAGAAGGAGAGACCGTGTGCGCAAGGAAACAGGGTATATGGTGAGAGAAGTCAACAATTACAAAGAAGTAAAGTGGTCGAAGGACATGAAATCAAAGTCGAGGTTCATGGATGCAGTTTTCGGAAGATGTAAATGCCGTCATGCGAGGGGAGGGGAAGGCGAGGAGGGTGAGGGCAGTTCCTGGATTCGCTGCGACCCTTTGTTCAGGGTTGAGAGGTGTCTACGAATCATTGATATACAGGCAGGCAGCAGTAACCGTACTGTAAGCCCTTGATGTATGATATGAGATCGGATATACACCTTACTTTACTTACACTGGACCTACTTTAAACAACAATCCATCTCCACCAAGTGCCGCAGCAAAGGGTTCCATCTGTCTTGCATGGACATGGGCGTGTGGCAGGCGACTTTTGCACCGCAGCCTTCCCAATCCAATCCGGTGAGGGCGGGTGGAAAGTCATGCAGGGTTCTGCGAACACTCGATTTCGTAATCAAGCCCTCCCCTTCGCAAGGAACGCAGGCAATGCCGCCTGTCGACTGGTAAGGCTCGCGTTGGTTGGCGATTCATTGGTTGATTAACGATCCCAAGCTCATCGACGACTTCCCCATGATCGGCGCCTTGCCTCTTTTGGCTTTATCATCTCACTCGTCACGCTACATATTCCGCTGCCTATTTGGTGGAAGAGAAGAAAGTCTCGAAAACTCTCCTGCCACAGCCACAGCCACAGCCACAGCTCGATCTTCACTAGGACATAGAAGTGGGGCTTGCTCCTCTCCATGTGATCTACCCCAACATTCACCATTGCTAAGTAAGAGAACGGAAAGAACTGTTCCCAGTAGCTAGGCCATACAAGGGCCATTGGGCCAAACATCAATAGTATCGCTCCCAGCGTCGAAAACTCGCACCACTCCTACAATATGCAGCCACCCGCTCAGAGCCGGCTTTGGATTACCTACGTACTTGCCCTGCGCTCGTACTTCGCACAATCCGGGCATTCGGACTCGCTTTGGAAAATGACAGCGTCATGACTCTCGGTCTCGGCATTGTCACTCATCTAATTGGACCACAAAGATTCTCCTTGTCCATTCGAATGTTCTGTGCCTCGTTGACAATATGACATTGTCCATGCTTATCAATCAATATACACACCAGATAATCCGAGACAGCCCCGAGCCACATCTTGGTTCTGCTCGTAGGAAAGACGGTAGTGTAGTGTCCCCGACTCCGGTCAGTGAAAGTGGCGGTGCGCCGACGGCTTTCTAGTTCGGAGACTTTTAGAACTTGCTCACTTGCAGCTCTTTGACTCGAAGTAAAATCTCAACATTTTGGGGTTCAACAAAGATAAGGCCAAGATCCGAGGGTTTAGGACACACCCAAAGTCACAGCTGCACTTATACTTCTCGTAAAACCCATTCGTTCTATTTGCGCTAATTACACCGATTTGGTTGGCATCCTTAATGTTCCATGTAGAACGATGCAATGTGAAATGAATCTATGCCTTCTCGGTGATGTATGTAAAATCATGCCATGTGAGTCAACCATCACCGTATGCGCACTAATCGCGCAAAGTGAATGACAAGGAAATATGCTAGGGTGCTCGGTGCCCACTCAGGAAGAATGCAAATGAACTCCTGGTAAATGAACTCCCAGCAAGAAGGGTGTGTTCTGCGGCGCAAGGTGAAGATGCTCAGAAACGCATAGACATGTCTTTCAAAGGGGTGGGAGGAACCAGCTTTCCGTGCTACAAGCACTGGCGGGCCTTAGCTAGGTTGGCTTTCCTGGCCTTCTTCTCTGCTGCCTTCGCTGCCTCCGCTGCCTTAGCAGCTCGTTCAGTCTCCTTACGCTCTGCAGCAGCTTTGCGGATGATCAATGCCTGAAGGCGCTTCTCGGTCATTTTCTTGACTTTCTCTTCTGGGCCATCGAACTCTCGCAGCTTCCACGAGTCGAGCACAACTAAAGGTGTCAGTACTGCTTCGGTGTACAATTCAAAACGGTATTGCTTCAATTCATGTCGAATTAGAGGACCAGTGACTTACCTTGGGCCCCAAAAGCCTTTGGATTCTTCTCGTAGAAGTCAAGAATATGCCAACGACAACCCAGTGAACTTAGCGTGGTGACATCCTCCCAGAACTTTTCTTTTTCTGCCTTGCCATCTACAACACAAAATCTTCCCCAATTGTTGTTGTCATTGCGTGAAGGACCCCCCTGGACGTAGAATTCAACGCTTTGGATTCCGTCTAAAACGGCTTCTCTAGACTCTTCGACGGCATTGATGATCCAAGTCAGATCGCCATTGAGATCATATCTAGGGGACACTCTGGTTGGAATTGTTCCGTCCGCTGTCATTTTCTCAACATTGCGAACTTGCTGCCTAGTACGACTGGAAATCTGTCCAGGTCTCTTATCTTCGCTCAATCTTCCTTCTCCATGAATATCAAGCTTAGCCTCCACTTGGGCCTGGCTAAACTTTGTGAGATTGTACCTGATAATCACCGTCAATCATCTGTTCATCAAAAATCGGGAAAATAACATACGTCTTGCTCCGCGGCAAGGTCAAGCGCTCCTTGAGTAGAGATCTCGAGATTCTTGCGCAGTTCCTTTCCCGTGACCCAGCCAGAAACACCATCTTCAGCGGTGATTGTCAGCTTCTTCAAGCCCTGTACAGCAATAAGACATTCTTTGAAACCCGGTAGTCTTTCGGGCGAGGAAGGGAAGTAGCTGTCCAATTTTATGTCCAGCAATTGCAGGCCTTGGCAAGCGGTGATCAAGGTGAATATTTGTGCTGCAGTGGCCCTAGGCATCAAATATTGCCATGGAACCCGGATACTGCGAATGGCTTTACGTCGTGGCTCGGTGATAGCGACGAGGTAGATCAATACTGGTGGCTGTGGATCTCGACACCAAGTGTCCTTAAAGTGAAAGTCATTAACGATGTAGAACAGCTACTCGTTGGTTAGCTAATTTCAGGGATAGGAGGAGAGCTAAACACGAACATGGGTGGTGGCAACGTCATCATAGATAGAACGGCAGACTTTTGAGAGTTGCACAGCTGTCAACTGAGAGGCGGCAGCAATATTGATTTTGCCGTTCTTCTGAGTGATTTGCTCCTTGGACCAGATGAATTTGTTAGACTTCGGTCGAATTTGGTGCGGTTCAATGGGCTCCTCAACAGTGACAGCGTAAGTCCAGATACGTTGTTTCACCTCATTGGGGAGCTTCAGCAGACCGCTCTCGCTATTGTCCTGCTACAGGTCAGTACTATTAATCATTGAGCTCATACCAGAGCAGATCGGTTACATAGACAATGAGGCTGTTCGCCTGACCAGGTTCGTCCATATCGCTAGCATTCGCAGAGATAGTCATCGAAATGTCAGAGGTCTCCGGGGGAGCCGAAGCTGAAGCTGAACTGACGATGGCACCCATGTTGTTCTGATAGAACCGTGTCAGCTTTTGATCTATGTTGCAAAGGAGAGTTAGAGGCTACCGCGGGGTCAGAAGAAGTGGTTTTTGTGCTGGAAGCACCGCCTCGTAATTGGCTTTCTTTCTTGTTTTTCATGTCGAAACCTAGAGGGTCTTGGTTAGCTTGAACAATAAAGTTCTAAACCGACGAGCTATCTCAGGGGGAAAGAGCGGCCGAATGTTTAGAGACTGGAGAGTTAAACTCGAAAGAACAAATCTCTGGATGTCCAAGCAATCGAAGGTATATGTAGAGGGGACAAAGAGCACTTGCCTTATTGTGGCACCTCGAAGCCTTCAGGAGCAGATGAGGTTGTCGTGGAAAAGATCGGTAGAGGTTCAACGCGATATTTAAGGTGGGGCGGGGGAGGTGAAGCACGAGGCTTGCCGAGTAAATAAATCGGGAAGGGACCGATAAGTTTAGAAGCGCGATCCACTTCGCTTTTCACGTGCCCAAGTACTATTTTGAAAGTATCAAAGCTTCATCGGACAAAGGAGATGTTCATCCTTTTTGTTTGCAATCTTGGGCCGAAGTCAGAAAAGCTTAGACCCCAAGTGAGGACTGCTCACATTGGTTGGCCTTCACTTTTCCTCCGAAGTGTATTGAATTTGAAAGGGCGAAAGACCAAGGGGATTCAAATTAACAATCTTTCTTTATAGGTGGCTGCAAGCTTGAAAGGATAAAGAACGAGGCATGGTAGCAAAATACGCGCCGAAATGCTAGAATTCGAAAGCTCGGGTTAGATCTGGGGACCATGTCCTGAGACCCAGGTTCCGTGAAGTTGGGTAGAGCAGCACGCCAGTGAGTCTTCAAGATGAAAAATGCAATAAGTTGTGGAGTTGACCACAAATCCTAACGTTGAACTATCAACGTCGACCTACCTTCACTAATCCTAAGTACCTCGAATCTGATCGATCTGGGACTTGTGTCCGGTCTCAAAGCCCATCTTTTCTGCAACAGTTCCCCGAGTTCAGCAACTATTCCAGAGCATTGCTGACTTTATCGCAGTCCATGAACATATGAAGGAACTTGCAGAAATTCCCTTCCATGAAGCCGGACGATCCATTCTGGTTGTTGCTCAAAGCTCAGGATAATGCAGCCCACAAGTTTATTGGCCAATCAAAGTACCTGCAATGCTCAATATTATCCTTCGTTACATGGGAATTTTACGCTCGGATGATAAATTTTAGCCACTGAGAAATACCTTGGGTCAAGTGTCGTGTTTGGAGCAAGTCCCTTTGAGCAGCTGACGTTGGAATTCAAGCTACGGAGCGCGACAGGAGCCGAAGGTGCAGTCACCGATGTAGAATCCGAAGATCCTCATTTTTATCCCGATCACAACGCTGTTGCCAAAAGTTCTCTTCTTTAATTTGACTTACTCAATTGCCATTTTCAAAGACTTTACGTTACCGTCGTTTGTCATGTCCTCAACCAACGGCCAACCTATCTCATTCCTGACTCTCAATTCTGCATCATCGGGTCCGACCCCAGCGGGATGCAAACATGTGGGACTTTTGCAGCAACGAAGCTCAGAAAGCTTATCAGCTCAAGATAGAGAACTGTTCTCATTCTACCCCTCCATCTTGCAGTAGCTAACCCGCCCGAGGCTTATCAGCTCTGCCCGCATGGGATGAGAACCAGCGCCACGGCGCTGGAAATGCGCTCCTGTCGAGAGATTAATACATCTTGATAGGCACATCCTGTCAAAGCTTCAAAAGCGATGCGGTGCTGATTATTTCTTCAGGTGGGCGACTATTTAACCCTCGCGTCACGAATCTCCTTTTTCTTTCTTTTCAAATACTTCCGTTCTATGTTGCTCTCACGTCCATTCACAATGTCTACACCTTATGAACTTCCGTCACGTAAGATTACCTCTAAGATAAAACCTTCGAGTGGGATGATAAGTACAACTTCCCTCGAGACCTTGTTGGCTATGAAGAGAACTCCTTCAATCTCAGTGGCCTGGTGGAGCTAAGTTTTCCGTCTGTTTTGTTATCAACTACAAAGAGGTACCATTCACACTCCTCGAAAGCTGTCCATATATATTATTAATAAGTGATCAGGGTGCTGAGAACACAGTCCTGAACGGTGACTTGCACTCGGAGACTTATCAATGGGAAGCACCCACCGGAGACCCCAAAATCCAGAACGAGCTGTCAACATCGAATCCGGGAGACTACGGTTCTAGATATGGAGTCTGGCGTCTTTCCCGTCTTTTCAACAAGAGAACTTTCAAATACACTCTATGCTGTCGGAAAAGCCATTGAAGAGGACCCTGATGTTGGAATTTCGTCAGTGAATAGGCACGACGTAGCTTCTCATGCGTATAGGTGGATTGACTATGCGCACATGACTCCCGAGAAAGAGAAGGCATATATCAAGAAAGAAATCGAGACAGTCACAAAGATTAGTGGTTCTCCTCCAGAGGGGTGGTATTATGACGAGTATCAAGCCGATCTCAGTCTTTGATCTGGGAATTCTACAAAGACATGGATATTCCTCTACTTTGAGACTCGGATTCGTATGCAGATGATCTACCATACTGGGTCGATGTCCCAGCAGAGAAGAGCGAGGAGAAGCCCAGGATGCTTATGATTCCTTGCTATTACGGTACGCCTAGCTCCATAGAGAACCTTGCTCCAAACCTAACCCTTTACAGATTGCAATGACTACAATTTCAATGTTCCCACCGGATTTGGGTCCCCAACACACTTCTACGACCATGTTAAAGGTGCTTTTGACACACTATATGAAGAAGGCGAAGCAGGATCTCCTAAGATGATGACCATCGCGCTTGACTGCCGATGCATTGCTAAGCCAAGACGATTTCAAGCTCTCAAGAAGATTATCGATTATATCGCAAGTAAAGAAGGGGTGTGATTGGTACAAGAACCCAGATTTCTGAGCAGCTCAGACAGAGAAATTTCCATATGAGAAGGGATTCCTGGCACCGGGTGTAAAGTGGGCTGAGGCACCTATTACACTTAATGCCTGGCCAGCACACAAAGACTTGACGAATTTGAACCTGGTCATTGTATTTTATATTACCATATGAAGAAGCTTAGTCTATTGTTTGATATTCATTTCTCATATCCCAGATTCTTCATAATTCCCGTTCAGTACTTCCCCGGATCTCCCGACAGTCTTTCTCATCCCCAGATCTATCGCAACCTTGCGGGCAAGGGTATTGAGGGTCGAATTGCCATGAGAAAAACGGATCCGTCTCATTCGCCAACATATCTGGTATCAATCTTGTCATGCTTGGCAATTTTGTCGATTCTTCAAACACTTCATCCGAATATATCGAAATCTGCCCCCATCCTTTTTCTACCAATGACTCGATACTGGTTCCATAAATACATTCCGAGAACCCGGACCACCGAATTGCAGAAGCACACTGGAGAATATGTTATTGGGGGCAGAGTTAACATTAAGCTAGGAAAAGTACCATAGGACAAGGCTCAGCATTGGTATACAGACTCAACGTCGTGAAAGCTCTCAATGCTTCGGAAGTTGACAATTTGTATTCTCCATTCGGGTCCGTAAGAATGCCCGAACAGTTGTTGATCGCAGCTATCTCTCCTGTAATTGTCAACGTTCATTAGCAGTCTCCCAGATGGCATTAAAGTTATATTTACCATGTAATGTTGGATTTCCCTTCTGCATACTCTGATTGACACTCATACATACAAGCTTTCCTTTTGGATTAGATCTTGTATCAGTGTGGTTTACCACAACGCTGCCGAAAGCACCAAATGGACAAGGCGACTCTAGCTCTGCCAATGCAGCGTTTGCCCTACGCATCCAGTACACTCGCGTTTCAAATGAAATGGTATCTTGTGACAGACTTTGTTGAGAGGTTTGTACTGGGTGGGTGTGTCTATGGCTTTGCCCATGAGTAAGGTGTATCAACGCCAGGAGAAGGAGCCCCAGAATTGAGAGTGGGTAGAGCATCTTCAAATTTAAATTCAATTGTAGAAAGAATCACAGGGCTCAAGATATAATTGAAGGCAAATCTCGACAGATGAAAAAAAACTACCAAGTGACCCCCTCACTAACCCTCACCGTCATAAGTCGAGCGGGGTGTCAAAGTTAATGTCATGCTTATCGGAGATATTTGATAAGAGAAATCTCAGCCTCGCTGTCAGCCTTGCCGGCTTCCAACTTAATGACATCGAGTTCTGACCGCATCACAATACCAAGGACCCTTGCTCAGACGTCTTGAATTCCGTACTCAGAATAACCCGAAATTCTTCTAGGTTGTTATACCTGAATGTTACATCGCCAAGGGGAGCAAATAAATCCTCAGCTGATGAAGTTTTAACTGGCTTGCTACAAGACTCTCCGTCAAGCTCTTACAAATTGCTTTGTAGAGCTGAAGCTGAGAATTGGTCCAAGTTAAAGGGGTTTTAGCCATTAGAACGGATGGCACGGCCTCGAAATGGCAATGTCGATACAGGTTTGCTTAGTCACTTCTCCTTGTTCGTTTGCTCCTTTTTCCTAACACTTTCTACCGTATTACCTTTGTTCTCCTACTCGAAACCAAGGCGTTCCTTCGAATCCCGATGCCACTCCACCCCATGACATCCAAACGGAATTGAGTACCCAGGCTGTAAATCAAAATACCACTCCGGCAGACTTTCGATCACCAAGACCTTTCTCCGAAGTTGGAGGGCAACGGCATGCTAGAGGTAGAAGGACAAGAACACCTGGGGTGTTTTGGAAGAGAAAACCTATGATGCCTTTGCGACCGGCCGATTTTTTCTTTCGAGCCCAGATTAAGTTGACAGGTGACACTTGCCACCCGACCACAAGTTCCTTGCTGACAGCTATCGATTCAAGAATAATCAACCATTGAAAAAAGTATGATAGATTACGTTTTTCCCGGTCTTTTCCAAGACTACCCCGAGTTGGGTGATACCGATCGCTCATGTTTTGGGGGTGAAGAGCAGTTGGGAAAGCCGCTCATAACTTGAGCTGATGTATGCATTCTATGCAGCCGATGTAGTTATCCACGCTATGCAGAGATCACCGATATCCCGGATAAAGGACCCATATTGCTATTGTACATTATGCCGTAAGGCCGATTATGATGTCTCTCATTCTGCCACAACAGAATCTTCCGCCGTAGCCTTCACAACATCTGTGCCAGAAATATCAACCTTAAGGGGAGCCTCCGGCTCAGGAGCTTCGGTATCTACCATCTCTGTCTCTGCAATCGCCGACTCAGCCAACTTCGATTTATCATCGTTCGATGTCAATCGAGATGGCTCCTCGTCAGTCTCTTCAATGCCGAAAGTATAACTCTCCAGCTGTTTGTAAGTCGTCTCGAGGTCATCATTGACGAAAATTTTGTCATGAAATCCCTCTGTCTTCGCCTGCTCAAGCTCTCGCTGTGCTATCTGAAGTCTTTTCTCAATAGTCGCTTCATCGTCGGATCCTCTTCGTTGCAGACGACGCTGAAGCTCGGTCATTTCTGGTGGGGCTATGAAAATGAAGCGGGCAGGATATCCGTTGTCCTTGAGTTGTTGGATACCCTAGAACGAGGATTAGGCAGGTTCTGAAATTATGCAATATACTTACGTGCATGTCCATCTCCATCACGGGAATCTTGCCGGAAGCAAGGATGCCTTCAACCACCTTTTTGCTGGTTCCGTAGTCATTGCCATTGAAGTTGTTGTACTCAATAAATTGATCTCCATCACGCATGACATCGTACTCTTCCTTCGTGACGAAAAAATAGTGTTGGCCATGCACCTCTCCCTCACGCGGCTGACGCGTCGTATGAGATGCCTTCTTACCCAACACTTTTGAGTGTTTATCCATCAGCATCGTGACAAGGGTTCCTTTGCCCACACCGCTAGGTCCTGAGATCACGATCGGACGGCGATCCTTGGGGGTCATGGTTTCTTCGCTGTCAACCGCTTCACCATTGGTCGCTGGTTCCTCAGGTTTGACTTCGTCGCGAAAGATGTCGTCGATTTTGTCGGAGCTTTCAATCTTGTCAAAGGCGACAAGCTTGGTCCCACTTGCGATGCGTAGTGCTCTCCAGCTCTTGCTGGCTTTGGACTCGACTGCCGCGTTCTTCGTCTCATCATCTCTGGCCATGTCGATATCCATATCGTCCAACTCGATCTTTGTCTGAAAGGTTTTGTACGAGGGTAGTTGATACCTCGACGGATCTTTCAATCTTTCTAGGCCGTTGCGCGTGTCACCTTGAGAAAGAAAGCTCAAGTCCAGTACCGCCCAATTGTTTCCGCGGGATCGCTTTCTGGTAGTCGCTTGCCGAGCGGACTTTTTGGCTTGAAGGTACTCCTGAGGATTTACCGAGTCTCGGGCAAACGAAGGACAGTTCTCGATCTTCCAACGAGCCCAGTTTTTGTCACGTGATATCACAGTTTCTACACAGCGTAGGAAAAATGGACCCTCGAAGTCTTTCATGAGGTACTTGGCAATATCTCTTTTCATATCAGAAGCCCATTTCGTCTATAACTGTCAGTGATCTTGAAGAGCTATTTGAGGATACGAGTAGTATGTTGAGGGAGGATACACTCACGTCCTCTTCGCTCAATATCTGATCTGCATACATCACAGATTTGTTGGCATTTTGGGGTAGTGATGCTTTGGCAAGCTTCTCCTTGGCCTTGAGGCTTAAAGAGAGTAGGAAATCCATGATGATCAGAATCTGAACCACGATGTGTCGACGAAATGAAAGGTCACTGATCTGGGCCAATTGTCAGTTTGTGAATATGTGCAAGCTCAAAAACGAAAATACCTCTAGCTCAAACAGATCTCTACTAGTGAGATACTTTGGATTGAAAGCGTTCGCAAGATCATCATCTCCTTGGCCACGCTTCCGCTTGGTGCCTCTTTTGCTATCCTCCGCGGTCTTGGTAGGACGGCCTATGGTCTCGCCTTGCACTTTTATAAACATTGCCATGGTAGCCTCGAGTCCGGTTTTGAATTCTGCAAAAGTGGCTGCGTCGAAAAGTCTCTTGGGTTGGCTGAAGTTTTGTTGCAACGCCCAGAATATAGGATATAGTTCATCTGCACTCAACACCTCGTCGGCCTTCGAGAACGCAACACTCTTCGAAGCATTGCTTGTCTCATCTCCGGTTTTTCTTGAAGTGCCATTTATCGATTTCTTTGTGTCTTTGGGTTCGGAGTCCACTTCCATCTCCTCAGGGGCAACCTCCTTGGCAGGTAGAGCGTCAAACGTGGTCACGTTCTCGACGTGATATTCGCCTCGAAGATTCACGGAGCTTTTGTCTCCCAAAGGAAAGCTCTGAAACAGAAATATGAAGACACGGCCACAAAACGCCGTATCCTCAGCGCGTGATAATCTTCGAAGTAGCTCATTGCAGCTTCGTAGGATAACTAGATTTTTCTGGGAGAAATGTTTGGCTGTGATCCGTTCACGCCGCGAATCCAGAAAGTCAAAGATCTTCCGGCAGCCTGCAATAGTTTGACTGTCCAGGAGCTCCTCCACAAGCCAGAAAAGAAGTCCAGGCTCGGTTTGTTCGTCATCGGAGAGGATGGATATGATGTCTAGCAGGTTCCACAACTTAACAAATTCTGGAGCATCAATTGTCGTAGTGGCCTATGGAACGTCAGATGTGTGTCCCTAAGCTCGTACTGATATGCGGCTCACAAGTAGATTGTTGAATGCGTCTCGAGCAGCTGTTTCGATGATGTGTTTTCTTGATTCCAGCGAACTCGTTGGAGAGAAGACCAAAGGCACTTGCTCAAACAATTCGGCAAGATCTGTCTTATTCAAAGGCGGCTCGATCGTGTTCGTTCTCTTGATGGCCGACGCAGCCTCTAACATTTCCTCGAGAAGCCGACCAAAGTCCTCCACTGCTTGCACGCCATGGCCAGCCATCCCGGGTCGAAAAATGCGCGTGTCCCAGATAGTATTCTAGTTTTAGTGAAACATTGGGGCTTCGCGCGCGTGATGGCGACAGCAGAGCTTTCGAAGGAGTGACGCTGGGTGAGATCCGTGTTGGTGTGAGGTCGAGTTGTGTAAACTTGGGATGAGCTCGCGCAAGGCTGCAAGGCACGCGAACAAAACCCCGCGCACGGACCTGGAAATCGCGTTCAAGATTCTGAAATTTGGGACTCGCAGTTACGATATGCGCTCTCGCAATTGACTCCCACAGACACAAAAATCACGATGGCGCCAAGGACGAGAAACAAAGATGATGCTCGACGAGAGCCAGTTGATGATAGACCGACAGTTGCGGACTTGGAGGGGGAAAGCTCGTTTTCAAACTTGGCAAGGAAGCTGTGGCTTAACAAAAAGACTGCGAAAGTAAAGGTCAAGCCCGACGTGTTGAAAACAGAAATATGGGATTTGTTAGAGAAGGAGGGCTTTTCGTTCAAGTCACTCTTGGTCCTGGAGAATTTGCAGATCCTCGAGAGGTATAAACTCCATATTGATCCCTTTTCACTCCGCTAACAAGAAAACCAGTTACCTTTGGCCAGGATATTCTGAAGACTCGTCCAATTTTCATGTCTTGCTCATTGTCTTAATATCAAATGTCAAGACTCGAGAACATCTGTCAACATGGGGTAGGTAACAAAAGTCTCCTTGGATAGGCATATATTAACGAATCATAGACCTCTTCACAGACAGACCGGGCGAGTTCTCCACCTTATTTCGAAGAATACTTTCCATGACTTTAGACACCACTCTGAGTCTAGCTATCCGAACCCACCTGCTTTCATTCATAATCAGTGCTTTTCAATCTCTGGACAGTGGCATTGTCCGCAAAGAATGCGCTCCGTTGGTATCGATATCAATATGGCATAATATATCCACGGAAAAGAAGCGGGAGCACAAGCTTGACCAGAGTGTGCAATTGAGGAAGGCTTGGAGAGCAGCAGGGAAACGTTACGATGCGGCCGATGAGCCTACAAAACCGCGGCTCCGGTTTGAGCGCTCATGGCTCTTCACCCTCATACTTGACTTTTTCAATCAGCTCTACAGTGAGAAGAGCAAGCCAGGTTTGTCCCATCTCTTTGTTGTAATACACATCGAAACTAAGCTCAGTTCAGAAAATATTCGCTATTGTGAACGCTTCCTCGAATTCTTGTCAGATCTCCAGAGCCAGTTACCAACTAGAAGATACGTTAATACACTTCTCCAGGATCTGAACACTCTTCCTGCAATTCGGCTGTCGCCTGCCTTCAATGACGAGGACAATGGGCTTTTACGAGATTTGTATGCGTTACTCAAGCATTACACGTACTTCTCCATCGATGACCATACAGGTATCCAGCACAGTCGCACAGAGGCTTATGAAAAACATTGCGCCGTTCTTGCTACGTTGCAGCGGACGGCCCTAAAGTACTTCAAGGACAAATTAACAATTTTAGCATTATCCAATTATGGATCAATCGATAAGCGGAGCGAGTTGGAAGGCCATCTCGAAGCTCTGACCTCTGACGAGGTTGCTCGACTCTGTAACCTTCTCGGACTTCAGAAACTCTTATCCTGCTTCCACGCAGATTGTTACAGATCGCAAGTTTTTGACGGAGGTTTTGTTGTCGGAGCATGAGAAACGAAAGACCTTTCAAGAAACCGCCCGTGATCTTAGCGTCCTACCGACAGAACTCACCCTGTTTGAGCCGACATTGTTGAGAAACGACAGCTACAACGGGTCACAGCCTCTTGCAATTCCTAAGCTAAATCTGCAATACCTCACTGTTGGAGATTTTCTATGGAGGTCATTCATCCTCCATCGTTGCGAGTCGTTCTATGAGATTAGAAAACACATTGAAGATGTCATAAAACGCATGCAGCCAGCTACCAGCCCCACGGGCCAGACTTCTTTTAGAGGATTCTCCAAGATGGCTTTGCCCATCACAAGACCTGCGTAAGTTCCCAATCTCCCCAAAATCACTATTCTGACCAGTTCAAGAATTCTAGAAGTAGTTCCACCCTTGGTTGGTGACGATAAACCGTCCGCTGTCCGTGCCGAGATAACTTTAGATGTCAGTCGCCTCGCGGACAATGTCCGCCGAGAATGGGAGTCGCTTCGACCTGATGATGTTGTTTTCTTGTTGGCAGTTCGGGGCGCTGATGATTCAAGAATGATTACGAATGGCGGTTCAACGCCTTCTGATGCCCAGAAATTGGGCTTAAAATATGTTCGAGCAGCCGAGATCACCCAAGTGCTGGACGATAAAGGGCGCTCACTGCGGGATCAAGATGGGCAGAATGGTCATGGTCGCCCACGAGTTCGCAGACTGCAGGTCAAGCTTGATGCTGTTGCGTACAGAGAAGATATGGATAGAGTGGCAAGCGGAAAACCTGACATCTATGAGAACTTTAACGTGGTTGTGCGCAGAAGAGGAAGGGAGAACAATTTCAAACCAATCCTGGAATCGATCCGAAGCTTGACATTATCAGATGTTCCTCTAGCATCATGGTTGCATGAAGTGTTCCTTGGTTATGGCGACCCGGCAGGAGCAACATACACGCACCTCGCCAATAAAATCAAGAAAGTTGATTTTCGAGACACATTTCTCGATTGGCAACATCTGATCGAAAGCTTACCAGGGAAGACTGTAGAACCAAGTGACGATATGGATGGCAGCTTCGGTCCTCCTTATGTTCTTGAAGCTGCCCCGAAAGCTCCAGAAGCTGCACCAGCAAAACCTTCGAAAAAGAGACGGCGGGATGCCGAACCAGTTCCACAGGTTCAACCGGAGGCCGTTCGCATTTCTACCTACAAACCTGGCAGTACTGGGCCATATCCTATGGATGCCCCGAAGCTGAACCAAGTACGTTTCACACCTGCTCAGGTTGATGCGATTATATCTGGTACACAACCAGGACTCACTGTCATCGTTGGACCTCCTGGAACTGGAAAGACCGACGTGGCAACTCAAATTATCAACAATGTCTATCACAACTTCCCAGATCAACGTACTCTTCTGATTGCTCATAGTAATCAAGCACTCAATCAACTCTTTCAGAAGATTGTTGCATTAGATATTGATGAACGCCACCTACTGCGATTAGGACATGGTGAGGAAGAGCTGGATACGGAAGCTAACTTTAGTAAGCATGGCAGAGTCGAATCTTTTCTCGAAAATCGCGATGGATATCTCCGCGAAGTTGACCGCCTTGCCGCCAACTTTGGCGCTCCTGGTGCTCATGGGAGCTCTGCTGAGACTGCTGGTTACTTCAATTCGGTCTACGTTGAGCCTGCCTGGACAAGATTCCAGGAAATTGCTTCATCTCCAGAGGCTACAACACAAGCTATCATAGAAGCTTTCCCCTTCCATAGCTACTTTTCAAACGCACCTCAACCACTGTTCCCGCCAGGCGCGGATAAGGACACTGTTTTAGATGTTGCGAAAGGTTGTTATCACCACATTTCCAAGATCTTCACGGAACTTGCGGATGTGCGACCATTTGAGATTCTGAGGAGGGATCGGGACAAGGCCAATTACCTCCTTACTAACGAAGCACGCATCATTGCCATGACATCGACGCACGCTGCAATGAGGAGGCGCGAGATTGCATCTCTCGGCTTCCACTACGACAATGTGATCATGGAAGAAGCGGCTCAGATCACTGAGATTGAGAATTTCATTCCCTTGGCGCTACAGAATCCGAAGCACGGACAGATGCCCTTACAACGCGTTGTCCTTTGCGGAGATCACTTCCAAAATTCGCCCGTCATCCAAAATCTTGCTTTCCGTCAGTATGCTAATCTTGAACAATCTCTCTTTTCCCGCCTGGTTCGACTCGGTGTGCCCACTATCAACCTGGACCAGCAAGGTCGAGCTCGTCCTTCAATAGCATCATTATACTCCTGGCGCTATAAGAATTTAGGCAACCTACCACTGGTCTCGTCATCGCCAGAGTTCCAAACAGCGAATGCTGGCTTCAAGTATGATTATCAGTTCATCGAAGTGCCAGACTACAAGGGGGAAGGAGAGTCGGAACCGACTCCACATTTCATTCAGAATCTTGGAGAGGCAGAGTATGCTGTTGCCATCTATCAATACATGCGTCTCCTCGGATATCCAGCGTCGTGTATTAGCATTCTTGCGACATATGCCGGTCAACGTGCTCTGATCAAAGATGTCCTATCACATAGATGCGCCAAGAATCCCCTCTTCGGTCTCCCAAAGATTGTCACAACAGTCGACAAATATCAGGGAGAGCAAAATGACTGTAAGTATTAACCCATCAATCACAGGCCGTTGTTGCTAATAGGATTCAGATGTCATTCTATCACTCACCCGAACTTCTCGAGTCGGCTACCTACGTGATGTTCGGCGTCTCACAGTCGCCCTCTCCCGAGCTCGATTGGGATTATACGTTCTTGGCCGACGAGAGGTATTCGAATCATGCTTAGAGCTGCAACAAGCCTTTGATATCTTATTACAGAGGCCTAATAAGCTTATGCTTGTTACTGGGGAGTTATGGCCAAGTCAAAGGGTACTAAAGGAAGAGGAAGGCAAGCCTGTGCCGGGAGAGACTCCGATGGAGAACTTGGAGCATCTGGGACAATATGTTTTTGAGATGACGAACGCGAAAGTGCAGCAGCTAAGAGCAGAGAGAGGGTTGGAGGAGACGGAACTAGTTGCACCATCTCTAGAAGCGGACGAGGAGGGATTGGGCATCATCCAGGAAGACTATGAGGGGATCGAGGAGGAGATGAATGAGGGATTTGAAGCTGAAGAAGAAACGTAAAAGTTTAGGATGGTTGGGCGGCATGCATTGGCATTTGTAGGATACTATTCATTGCTACGAAAATGAAAGATACCCATGAGCACATCTTAGTAGATCTGGTCCATTCCTAGAAGTGCTAATTTCCAGACCACTCAATTCTAATAGAAAATGACTGATCAACTGTGCCCTCGACTGGCTTTGCTCCTGGGAGCTCATCCGAATATATGGCCACGACTGCTCACGCCAAGATTCTTCGACGTTAACAGTTACCCCTTTTCGGCAAACACGCCCTCGCTTAACTATCTCACCACCATAACTCTCTCGGATGAGACCAAAACATTCACACTTCAGCAGATATCAAATAAAAAGATGGTGTCAAAAATCAAAAGGGGACCGGTAGCTAGAACAGAATTAGCATTCCTCTCACTTCCTAGGAGGATGTTGAGTGTGCTTCCATTACATCATACCTACTTGTTCGTTGGCACTACATCCTTATTTAGATCTATAAGCCTACCTAGGTAGCTGAAAATAGGGATGAATCTTGATAAGCGCGGCAGCTTTACGTGGGGAGAGAGCTGGTGGCCCGAAGTAGAAAATAGCCGCAAGTATGCCCATCGCTTAGGAACATGTTTTGTTAACCATGGCCACGACTGTTGATCTCACAATTCGTGTATATTACTTTCAAAATTTGTTGTACAGAGGATGCTGCAGAGGCGCCTACCCCCTAAGAAACGCTCAGACGGGCCGAGAATGTTGGCCTGCTGTAACTGTTCTCTTGCCTTCAATCTTTCTCAAAGCAACTACCTATCCAACTCATGATATCCTCAGGCCATTAATCTCCAAACCCACCAAAGCCCTCTTCACTCACTCTGCTGAGCGAATTCTCGCCATCCCCTTCCTCAGCGGAGCGAGAGCATCTTCACTTGGCGAGCCCCTTTCCGAGCACAGCAGGAGCAAGAGGAGCAACAGAGCATCAACGCCAAGCCCGCCAGCACACATCTCTGCGGGGCAGCATCAACACCTCACTCGCATCACACGACCATCCAACGGCAATGCAACTCCTCACTCGCCATGCATTGTTGAAATCCAGGCGAGCTTACGCTCAACCGCGACCTCACGCCAAAACTAGTTCTGTGGTATGCTCGATGCTGATATGTTGACAATGGTGGGGCTGGGTTCGAACGCTCAAATGGGGAGGGAGGCCGTACGGATATCCGTGTCATGATCAATATGAGATAGATACAACTGTCGTGCGTCGTCGAGATGTCCATATCAGGTTGGGCCACCGCAAGCTGCGCGATATGCAAGGTACGGTACGGGTGATGTTGTTCCTGGGGGAGGGAAGCTGAGGTTGTGAAACTTCCCCTCAGTTCACAGTATCATGCGGCTATAGCACCTGCGGGCTTGAGTGCGAGCCGCCCACAGCCAGTGTACGGAAAGCCGCACGAATGGGCGGGTCGTGTAGAATAGATGGGGGTGGGATGCTATCCACGTCGCAACGATGGCTTTAAGGGTTCCTAGCACCGATATCAATAAGAACAGGATCGAGAAAACGGAGCAACGTTTATGCGGAACTTCCGAAATCTTGTGAGAAGGGGAACTAAAACATTTCTCCGACGCATGACAGCTCCGCGAAACCTTGTCTCGGGACGAAAGCTTTTTGCTTGTGAGAGATCCGTTGAGGCTATATTCAAATTACCAGAAGCGCAACGAAATGACAAATAATCGAGAATGGCTGAAGAAGACGGGACCAAGATAGTCACGGCCGGGGCCCGGTTTCCCAGCACTCAACAGGACATTAACGGCGGTGTACTGTTTGGACTTCATCGTATCCGACAGCGGATTCTGAGTGCAGTACCTCTTGTTACAAGGCTGAATGATCGCTGAACGTTCATAGATGGCTAAGAACTGAAGAAACAACGGATATTTGTTGGCTGGAGACGAGGAGCTTGGTTGAACCGCGCCATGAATACAGATAAGGCCACGAATTTTGGGCATTGTTGAGGCTGGGCAAGCTTACCGATGTAGATCTTCTTCCATAAAATTAGATACGACCTGCGGCTGCCTGACGAGTTTGATATTGACGAAGTTGCCTGGAATAGCATCCAATTAGCTCCGTTGCCGCAATCACGTTTCTTCGTCTAATTATGAACGTGCTGTATAGATTTGGAAACAAAGAAAGATTGTTCACATATTCAAGTCCAGAAAGAGGATCGGTTGCGAGACCATTGAATCTTTGGTACTCACCCATGTACGAAGCGAAGCCAGGCTTTTCTCGAGAGAATCACGATGAGAATGCCGTGAGGCAAACAGCCTGGGCAGAGTTCGCATTGACGGAAACAGGAACAGCGTTCTGCGCAACCCTTTCAAAATATCAATCCGCTCCGCTCGAGTGCCAGGGGACATTTAGGGCTTCTTCGTCAGGTGTGCTGCAAGAATTCACTCAAGCGCTTACCGAGAGTGAAATGGTTTCCACCGGATAGAAGGAAGTGACAGAAGTCTTCTCATGTCTAGACTCCTGAGATAAGTGTTTTAAATTCCGGGTAAGGATGTCAGATCAAACCAAACATCCCATAATGTTGTCAATCAGGTGGACTTGGCAAGTCCACCATCACTGCAGACGGTCGGGACCGAAACAGGTAGCTCTGACGGCATGAAGGAGGCTTGGAAGGTGTGATAACCGATAATCTTCTTCGAATGAAGTGACTTAGGTCTTCCATCACCGTAATTACTTGCAGGAAATGTTAAAATCTGCCAAATCCTGGTCTTATTGGCCGTTCAAAAATAAGCTTCAACGTATCAACTCGAGAGCAAGGATAGTAACATGCCTGTTATTACACCCGCTAGTTTTTAAGTATCTGGGATGATCGGCTCACCCAGGAACACTAAAGACCTCTCGAAACGGACTGGAATGCTTCCTAGGTGTTCCACCCACTCTTCAACCATAGGGTCCTAACTCCACGCTCCCAGTTTTTCTTTCCTGATGTCTTGGATGTCTTCTAGTAAACTTTCTCCAGAACTCAGGGTAAGCTGTCAACTGCAACCAAAGACGGACAGTTTTGACGTTCTAGACGATGTCGCTGTTTACAAGTTTCACAGCTATAACCAGCAGACAATTATTGGCCATGAAGAAGTTGAATGAATGTCCTCGGAGATAAACTGCCAGTAAAAATCGGTCTTGGCCATCTGGAGGAGGCACATAACGTAGAAAGATGGGGAAGCTTGGCGTACCTTAATATTCTCAGGCTATGACCAATCTATATTATATTAAAGCCGTCAAGTGCCGGCTCGCAAGAGATGTCAGATGCTCGTGTAGCGTCCGTAGGGAGATCTGGCGGAATACCAGATTCCGCATGCAGTCGCCCCGTCATTCCGGTGCACCTGACAAAACAATCCTTCTCGTTTGTTGACGGCGCATCTGCGAGGATGACCAGTTGTGCATCAATTCTGGGGAAAATATCTTATCTTATTGATGCAGAGCTGTTGATGCAATAGCAGACATGGCAGTTATTATCCTGCGAGTCAGCGAGCTGGAAGTCTAGAGGTGGCTTGAACACTCCAGTTATCCCCGCCATGCACGGCACTGAATGGCTGGACGTCAGATCAAGCGATCGCAGGACGGCTTGCCGTAGCGTGGCTAGCCGTGACGATCAACTACGAAATCATGTCGATCAAGGGTACCGAGCACTGCGGCGAGGTTCACGACGAGCTGCGGGCCGGCGAACGGCTAACCTTGGTCCCCGAGCCAAGCAACCGCCACGACCCAAACGCCGTACGCGTGCAGGGAACCGCGTTCGTCTACCAAAACAAGCTGGTCGATCTCGGCTATGTACCAAGAATTCGTCGGCACGGATAGCGCAACTGCTCAGAAACGGGACCGAAATAGTCGCCGTCTATATCGGCAAGGAGTTCGGGCCAAGGATGATGCTGCATATGCGAAACTGACCTAAAAGCCGCTGTTCAGTAACCGTGACCGGCCCGCTCTGGTGATCCAGAACGGGCCGGTTGGCGCGTAAACCTAGTGGTCAGGACACCAGGCGTAGCGCGTCGTCCGCGTCGGTGTCGGGCGCGCGACCCATTGGCGTATGTGGCGGTATCACCGCATGCGACCTTGCACGTCCGCAACGACATGCGTCCCCAGAATGTCGCACATTGGCGCGACCGGTGGGACGTGCCAATGTGCGGCGCACGAAGAACGACAAATAACGGCCCCGGCAGCCGGGCGCCGCGAGAGCTGCCAGGCGACGAGGCAGCGCCACCAGCAGCACACAGACTCCACAGACCAACCGGCGAGCACCACCAGGCCGTGACGATCGCCGAGGCAGTCGGCCTGGTCAGGCTGGGGACGGCGATCGACGCCCGGCAACGCTCCGCGTCACCGGCCACCGAACAATCTGGCGATCATCGTGTCTGGTCCAGGCCAGATGCCAATCTGGCACTGCGCCGCACCACCGCGAAATACTTGCACCCATACGCTTCAGCTCCCCTCGGATCTTCTTCGCTACCTTCCTTCGGCTTCTGATGCCTTCACAGAGGGTGAGCAGCGAAACGGACACGAGTAGGACCACATATGCCGCGTGTATCCAGGCTTGCGACGAGCTGCATGATGCCGATTCGAACGGCGCGGCGGTGCTCGAAGTTGAAGGGCAGTTGCAGGAGCCGCAATAGTTGCCCACGCTGCCCGAGCGCATGGTCGCATTGTTCGTCGTCCAGGTGGGGACGGTGCTGCTGTAGCAACTGATTGGACCGTCTCCGCCAGCGCCTACATCGAATAGCTCGTTGTTCTCGAATACCTCGTTACTGGACGCCCCACCGTATATGAATGCTTCTTGTCCGATATGATCGACAGTGTTGTTATAGTAGCGATTGCCGGATTGTGGACTTCCGTCGAGTTGAAGTCCCTGATTCAGATTTGCGAACACATTGTTGCGGAACGTGTTGCCGGTCACCGTTCCCTCGAACGATCCCATCTCGACGCCCCAATTAGTCCAGGTAGCAGTGTCCGAATCGCGGCAGGTGTTGCTGTCGAATAGTGTATTTACCACTCCGCCGGAAGCCGTCCCGTTATTCCAGGTCTGGAAGCAGTCGGTGTGTGCCTCGTTGACGTCGATCGGATTAGCCACCGTGCCGTGAGGGATATCGTGCAGGTTGTTGTGCGCGAGGACGTGATTGCGGCCAAAGACTCGCATCCAGTCGGCGTCGTCGGCAGGGTCTCCGGTTGGAGTCAGATTGGGCGCCTGGCACGCCGAAAATATACCTCCGACCAGCCGGGGCCGTTGTTGCGTGTAAGAGATGTCGTTGTTGGTAGCGGTAGTGCCGGTTCCGTCGATGTTTATCCCGGCCATCTGCGCCCGCACGATCGTGTTGCTGTCGAAGGTGATGTTGTTGCCGACGGTGCTTTCCTCGTAAATCCCTTCATGACAGAGATCGTGGATGTACGAGCCGGTCACGGTGTCGTCGTGCGAAGTGCCGGAGATATACACACCGTACCCATCCGGCGTCGCCGCATCCTGATGAGTCAACTGCAGGTTCTGAACGTCTATATAGTTCGAGCTATTCAGTTGCACGCCTTGCAGAACCGCGGTCTGGCCCGTCGTACTGCGCAAGGTGATGTGGCAACCGGCATCGCCCGACTTGCCGTTGAAAGTCGCGATCTCGGCATAAGTCCCGGCGTTTACGTAGATTACGTCACCCCCGGCTGACATCGAAATCGCCTTCGCGATGGTCATGTAGGGAGCTTGCGCGCTCCCGTTTCCGGTCGTATCACTCCCGGCCGAATCGACGTAAATCGCTCCCGCGCCAGCGCAGCTTGGAATCGGGGTGGACGCCGACGTTGGGCTAGCCGTAGGTTTCGGGGTAGTAACAGGAGTCGGGCTGGCTGTGGGTTTCGGAGTAGCAACAGGAGTCGGGGTCGTGGGAACAGGAGTCGGGGTCGCGGGAACAGGAGTGGGCTTCGGGGTAGGGACAAGAGTCGGATCAGCCGTGGGTTTCGGGGTAGGAATTGGAGTCGGAGTCGCGGGAATTGGAGTCGGGGTCGCGGGAGCTGGAGTTGGCTTCGGGGTCGGCGTCGGCGTCGGTGTATGCTTTTTTTGCCTATACGACCGTAGCAACCGTGTTGGCGGATAGCTGAAGCTCGCGATCGCCCAGACCTGTGCGGCGGGCACGCCGATCGACAGGAACGCCGAGACGATTGCGATTACGCCAAAAAAGCGCGCCACGGAGCCCAAAGATATTTTCATCATTCTCCCCCCCGAGAGAAAGTTAGAGGCGAACGCGGCCTTTCAGATCGCCTCGTACGCGATTAGGAACGATGCCGCCGACCATGCAGAGGCTATCGGCTATGCTCGGGGGATTTTTCGGCGTGAAAGTAGCTGGGACAGGCGCAGCGCCTAGCCGAGTAACAAATGGGACAGGGCAGCGCCCAGCCGAGAAAGATCCTTCCCCCCAAGATCTTCTCGACCAGACTGAACAAACTATATGAAGGGTATATTAGGTTGTCAACAAAAATACCCGCGATTAAGCTAATTGTTAGTCAATTGCACTATTATGAGATCTATATTCCGCTATTTTGACGTATAGCGCGCAAATGTGATGATTGACCGACATATATCTCGAATCGAAATGAAATCACAACGGGACTCCCGCAATGGCTTGCGCCGTGCGATCGCCGATCTACTGCGATATGACCCGCGGCAGGTCGAGCACCGGCGTAGCGATCCCGGCCTGCGAGAGCATGTTGTGGATCTGGCCGCGATGATGCGTCTGGTGGTTGAAGAGATGAGCCAGCAGCATCCGTGTCGGCTTCCGATATGACGTGCCTTCGTTGCTGACGTAGGAGATTTCGCCGTCGAGCAATCCGTCGCCCAGGCTCGAGACGAAACGCTCGATCCGCTCGTCCTCGCGCCGTCGCGCCGCGCGCAACTCCTCGAAGTCGTCGTACAGGATAGCGTCGAGATGTGCAGACGACGCGACGCCGCCCTCGAAGCGAGTCATCCAGTTGCGGTCGCCGACCATGATGTGGTTGAGCGTGCCGTGGATGCTTTTGAAAAACGCCTGCCGATTCTTTTTGCGCTCGGCATCGGAGAGTCGTGCGCAGCAGTCATACAAGCGCTCGTTGGCGAGCCGGTTGTACAGCGCCATCATCTGAAAATGGGCGATCAATGGATTTACGGGGTTCAGGGGGTTCACGGCGAGTAGACCTGCCTGCGCGGAAGGAGGCTATCCGCGGAGAAGGCGGCGGTTTAATTCAGGATACATTCTTGAGGAACGCCTCTGCCCTGTCGATTGCGGCGTCTATCTGGCTTTGCGGACCACTGAGGACCTGCCTCGCTCGCGCGGCAACCACGTTCGCGTCCTCTCCAGCCATCGACTCGAGAACGTGCGAAAGCGCGACAAGTGCGTTCGAGTGTCGGCCGAGCGATTCTTGCTGAGGCGTCGGCCGCGGAGGCGCGACAGGTTTATTGGGTGGTAGCAAGCCCGGCATGACGGCCCGTGGTTGGTTGAGAATCGCCGGGTTAAACGTCGCGGCGACCTCGGTTCTATACCCCAACGGTCCGAGCGACCAGAGCCCAGTGAGATACTTGAGGAGACTCGTGTGATCCATCACGTCCGAGAATACGCCAGCTTCAACCAGGGGTGAGACCAGGACCACGGGTACACGCGCTCCGAGTTGATCGAAGCTGTACTCCTCATGATGCATGTCAGGTGGCACGGTCGCCGGAGGCGTTACATGGTCAAAGAAGCCCCCATGTTCGTCGAAGGCGATGACCAGCAGAGTCTGACTCCATAGGTCTTTATTGGACCTGAGTGCGTTGTAGACGGTGCCGACCAGAGCGTCGGCCGCCAGCATGTCATGTGGTGGATGAGCGTCGTTCGCGCCGGGTTGGCAGTAACTGGGCTCGATGAAACTGAATAGCGGCAGTCCATTGATGGACTGCTGGTTGTTTTTGAATTCGGCGACGTCGCGGTAGAACTCGGTCATCTTACGGTACCGCTTCGCGTTTCCCGGTTCCCACTGATCGACGAAGAGCAAAGATAGCGGAAAATCTCCTGCGTACACTTTCCACGAGATCCTTTGTTCGTTGAGCCGATCGAAAAGCGTCGGCTGGTCATACCAGTGAACGTTCAGATTCATGATTCCTTCGGGCATAGCGACGCGGCCGAGCGAGGTGCCGCTCAATGCGAAAAGCCGATTGCACCAGGTAGGGCCCGGAACCGATGAGAACCAGTGATCGCAGATCGTGAATTGGCGTGCCAGCTCGTGAATCGCCGGCAGTGCGCCAAAATCGAAGTACTTCATGACCTCAGCGCGGTCGTCCGGCGTCGATTTGGGATACGCCTGAGCGAAATCCTTCACGAATCCGCTGTTGCCGCCCGAGAGCTGCACTACTACGTGCTCATGTTCATGTCTGGGGTCATAGTTCAGGATTCGCGCGGCTCCTGGCTTTTGCAAAAACGGCTGCGTGCCGTCTGAATTCGTGCCTGGCGCCTTGGGATCGATTCCTTCAAGGGTTGGGTAGACGGTCTTGAGACTTCCGAGAACGTGGTCGAACGAGCGGTTCTCCAGCGACAGGAGGATCACGTGTGAGATCGGCATATCTCCCCTTGCTATGCTTTGCAGTTCGCCGTCGTCCGTCGCCAGCCAAGGTCGCGGGAACGGTGATTCACGACGGCAGCGTTAATCGTCTTCAGATTCTGCCGGAGAATCAGTCGAAGGCCTTACCGAGAAGGGCGCGATGAAGCTGCGACCAATATCGGGCATGAGGTTGAGGAACTTGATCTCGGCGAATTCGCCCGCGACCTGGACGGCCGAGAGCGCCGCGTTGTCAACCCGAATGCGGCGGAAGTGGCGCAATTCCATCGCCAGGAAATGGCACAGAACGGTGCGAATGATGTCGCCGTGAGAGACGAACAGCACACATCGCCCATCGTCGTTTTCGGCGAGCGTGCTCATCACCGCTTCGACGCCGCGCGCCTGGACTTCGCCTATGCATTCGCCTCCGGGCGTCGAACTCAGGATCGGTTCCTCGCGATAGCGGAGGTATTCTTCGTCGACGATCAGGTCCTCGTAGGTCATCCCTTCCCAGCGCCCGTACTGGACTTCCGCAATCCGGTGGTCTTCGCGAATCGGTACTGTGCCGCCAAGGCCGGCCGCGATTATCTCGGCCGACTGGCGCGCGCGCACCAGCGGACTGGTCACGATGAGGTCGGGCTTCAGCGCCCGAACGAACTCGACCAGTGCGGCGACCTGGGCGCGGCCGTGCTGGTCGAGTTCCACCGGGTTGCAGCCCATCACGCGGCCCTGCCGATTCCACGGCGTCTCGCCATGGCGCATCAGAAGCGCGACGCCGCGCACCCCGCCGGGTTGCTTGAGTTTTTCCGCCACGTAAAACGGCCCCAGTGCCATAGTTACCCGCGCCCGCGCTTCGCGCAAAAATGTTTGGCGGGCGCCAGGAATCCGGCACCCGCCAACATTTAACCCGAAGTGCGTTAAGGAAACGAGAGCGGAGTCAGCGTTAGCGTCCGGCGGCCGCGGATGCGCCGGCGTTTCCGTTGGCTGCCGCGCCGGCACTTGGCGCTGCCGCCAGGCCGCAGAAGGCTTCGTAATCGATAAGCCCGGTCTGCGTCGGATGGTCGCTACAGACGGGGCATTTAGGGTCGCGCTTGATCTTCAGTACGCGCACGTAATCCTTCGACAGCGTGTCGAAGTAGACCATCCGGCCGATCAGTGGCTCGCCCGCGCCCAGGATGAGCTTCATTGCCTCGAGCGCCTCGATCGAGCCGATTATTCCCGGCAGCGCGCCCAACACACCCGCCTCGGCGCACGACGGTGCCATGTCCGGCGGCGCCGGCTCAGGATAGAGGCATCGGTAGCACGGGCCGCCCTTGGCCGGGTAGAAGACCGTGGCGTTGCCCTCGAAACGGAAGATCGCGCCGTCGACCAGGGGCTTGTGCGCCAGCACGCAGGCGTCGTTGATCAGGTAGCGCGTGGGAAAATTGTCGCCGCAGTTAACCACGACGTCGTAATCCTTGATGATGCCCATCACGTTGTCCGAGGTGAGCCGGACCTCGTGACGATTGACCTTGATCGCAGGGTTGATCGCGTTGATCGATTTCTGCGCCGACTCGGTCTTGAGCATCCCGACCCGATCGGTCGTATGAATTATCTGCCGCTGCAGGTTGGAGAGATCGACCACGTCGAAGTCCACCAACCCCAGCGTGCCCACGCCCGCCGCCGCGAGATAGAGCGCCGACGACGAGCCCAGCGCGCCCGCTCCGAGCAGCAGCACCTTGGCGTCGAGCAGCTTTGCCTGCCCCTTCTCGCCGACCTCCGGAATCACGAAGTGGCGCGAGTAACGCGCAAGCTCGTCGGCGGTGAACTGACGGTCCGCCGTCCAGGGCAGACCACGGTCCTTCCATGCGTTGAAGCCGCCGGTCAAGTTGTAGACGTTCTCATAGCCCAGTTCGCGCAACGAGCGCGCCGCCAGCAGCGAGCGCGTGCCCGAGGCGCATTGCAGAATGACCGGCGTTTTGTGGTCGGGCACCTTTTCTTCGACCCGCAGTTCGAGGAAGCCACGCGGGATCCCCACCGCCTGCGGAATATGCCCCTGGCGCCATTCGTCGCCCTCGCGCACGTCAAGCAGCACCGTGCCCGGCTGGTCGAGCATCCGGCGCGCCTCATCGATATCGATCGACTTAATCTGCGCGCGTGCCTCGTCGAGAATATTCTTCGATGTCTTGGCCATACTGATGGACCTACTTGGCTGCGGAATTTGATCCTTAGATTACACCGTTAGTCATCTATTCGCCAGAGCCAACTTAACCATCATATGCCGCCCTGTCAGGGCACTGAGCGGCTCAGCCGCCGAGCATCCGATGCGATTCGAGTATCGAGCGCACAAAGTCAAGCACGCGCTGAGCATGGCCGCGCGGCGTGACCTCATGAAAGGCGCGCGCCACGCGCTGGTCGGCGTTGAGTACGAAAGTCGAGCGCGCCGCCACCCCGCCGCGCAACACGCCAAAGGCGCTCGCCAACTCGCCCTTGGGATCGGAGAGGAGAGCGAAGGGGAAAGCGTGCTTTTCGGCGAACGCACGGTGCGATTCCACCGAATCGACACTCACGCCGACGACCGCACACTTGAGGGCCGAGAACGCCTCGTCGAGGTCGCGGAACTCCCTGCCTTCGACCGTGCATCCCGGGGTGTCGTCGGCAGGGTAGAAGTAAATCACAAGCCCGTGGCCGCGAAATTCGGATAGTCGACGCTCATTGCCGTGCTGGTCGCGGAGCACTATCTGCGCCGCCGCGCCTAAATCGTCGCCTGCGCGCAATCCCTCAGTGGACGGCATGAACTTCAGCCTCGCCAATTGCGCGGCGCGCGGCGAACTTGATCGCAGCGTTGTCGATATTCACCGAGCACAATGAGCCGCACATGCTGCAGACGTTGGAACCCGCAGCCTCGCTCTCTTCCTTGTAGCGCCGGGCCTTGTCCGGGTCCATCGCCATCGCGTACATGCCCTCCCAGTTAAGGCTCTTGCGATAGCGCGACATCTGGTCGTTCCAAACCTTGGCCGCGCGCACCCCTTTGACGAGATCTCCCGAGTGGGCGGCAATCCTGGTCGCGATTACGCCCTCACGCACGTCGTCGATATCGGGCAAGCGCAGATGCTCGGCCGGGGTGACGTAGCACAGGAAATCGGTGCCAGCGGCGGAGGCGATCGCGCCGCCAATTGCGCCCGTGATGTGGTCGTAGCCTGGGGCGACATCGCAGGTCAACGGACCGAGCACGTAGAACGGTGCGCCGCCGCAGATGCGTTTTTCCAGCCGCACGTTGGCCTCGATCTGGTCGAGCGGCACATGGCCTGGTCCCTCGATCATCACTTGCACGCCGGCATTGCGCGCGCGTTCGGTCAGTTCGCCGAGCACCAGCAGTTCGGCTATTTGGCCGCGATCGGTGGCGTCACCAGTTGCGCCTGGACGCAATCCGTCGCCGAGCGAAATCGTCACGTCATGCTCGCGCAAGATCGCGCAGACCTCGTCAAAATGTTCGTAGAGCGGGTTCTCGCGCCCCGTGCGCTCCATCCACGCCGCCAATAGTGCGCCGCCACGCGACACGATGCCCTCGATGCGTTGATGCTTACGCAAGCGTGCGACACTCTCGCGCGTCACTCCGCAGTGCAGCGTCATATAATCGACGCCCTGGCGCGCCTGACGTTCGATCACCTCCAGAAAGAACTCGCGTTCGAGCTCCATGATCGAATGCTCGGAGGCGACCTGGTAGATCGGCACCGTGCCCAGGATAACCGTGCATCGTGAGAGCAGTTCCGCGCGAATCTTGTCGAGATCGGTGCCGGTCGAGAGGTCCATCACCGAATCCGCGCCGAAGCGCACCGCGGTATAGAGCTTCTCGACCTCCTCATCAAGCAGCTGATGGAAGTTCGAAGCGCCGATATTGGCATTGACCTTCGTGCGTAACCGCTTGCCGATTCCGATTGCGCGAAAGTTGTGATGTAGATTGTGCGGGATCACCGCCTCGCCGCTGGCGACGAGTCCGCGGATTTCCTCGGGCGTGAGACCCTCGTCCTCGGCGACCTCGATCATCTGCGGGGTCACTGTCCCGTTGCGCGCGGCTTCAATCTGGGTCATCAGACATACCTCTAAATGAAACGCTCAAAGCTTTTTATACTCCATACATACGCCTTTCGTCACGAGCCGCCGAAGTCCCCAGCGCTGCGAAACGGCAGCCAGATCAAGATCGCGGCGACTATTTCCGGTTGTGTGACTCCTGTGGAGGAGCGGGAATCCCGGAGGGCCGCGTATCGAGGCGTCGTCCGTTCAGATGGCGCAGATGGCGTCGTCCTTACAACCGATCGGCATTCAACATCGGCTGGCGTCAACTCCGCGGCGGACCGTGGTCCGCCGACGCGCTCTGCCTCTGGATGCTCCACCAGCTTTATGAAGCCACTATAGGTGGGGTCTCGAATCGCGGTCAAGTTGACAGCTTCGGCGGCTCACCGCTGCGCTGACAGGCTCATCTGATGGCCTGAATGGGCCCCTCGAGGAATGGTTCCGATGAGGCCAAAACCCTGCGAGAGCTGGCCTACCACAACAGGAAGATCACGACGTTAAGCAGCTCTCGACGCCGAGAGCCATGGGGTCTACGTCTTATCAACACATCAAGAGCCCGATCCGACCAACACGAGTCAATAGTAATTAGGTAAACGGATATTATTTAAGTGCGAGCGCCGCCACACAGCTCGATGTATGTATTACGAAACGACCAATCTTCACTTGATCTTTCATGAGTCTCTCGAACCGAAGCGCCGGCCTGCCAGCGCGCGGGCCACTCGATCTGAGGCGTCCGTCAAGCTTCGATCATTGGAGAGTTTTGCTTCGATCACTGCAGAGATTTATCCCAGGTCAGCCGATTGTTGACGCCGGTGACGCCATCAATCCCGGCAACCAGGGCGGCCGCGCGCTCCACGTTCGTTTGCGAAGCGAGCACGCCCGTCAGCGTAACCCGGCCGTGGTCAGCGTCGACGGTCAGTGGATAATCGTCGGCCAATCCCTTGTCGGCGATCGCGGCCATTACCCTTACGATTAACAGCGCGTCACTGGCGCGGTCCGCGGGCGAGGCATAATGATGTTCCGCGGTGCTCTGCGCGGACAGATTCTCCTGGCGCACGCTCGTGCTGTCGGCGGCCGTCTGCGCCTTCGCCGTCGCCGGCCGCAGCATGATCGTCACGCCCAGAGCCGCGATGGCGAGTCCTGCTGCCACTGAACATTGGCCGCGGCACCGAGTAGTAGTTGGCATATAACGGCCTCTGACGAGGATGATTACCCCAAATTATTACGGAGTGTATGTCGTGGTATGCTGTTTTTCCGTCGTTGTCGTCGTGCTGGTATCAGGAACGGTGCTGGTAGTAGTGGTTGAAGAGGTCGTCGGCTGGTCAGCAGCCGGAACCACTGTCGAATGTTCCTCTTTGGTATAAGAAAAACAGCCGGCCAGCGCCAAACAGACACTCGCGCTCAAAAGAATTCGGGTGAACCGTCGTGGATATCTCATGAATTTCATCTCCTATCGTGAAAAGTCGAATGCCCTAATGTGTATGTTATCGATTTCGGTCAGACTACGCATCCAGATGAGTATACTACTTAAGATGAATCGAATGACATCGATATTATCTCGGTAATTAAGCAGTATGTACTCTGGAGAACGTTCGAACTGGGTACTGATCTCGAGAACTACATGATCTGCGACAGGGCGAGTCTCCCTCGCGCAAAGAACGCGAGGGAGACTCCCGACAAGTCTGCCGCGAAGCGGCAGATGCCCCGACGACAGACTGTGATTGATTTGCCGATCTGGCTAGATGCCGGTTCTGAGCAGCACCTCGACCTGCTGGTTGCGTCTGAGCTGCGGATCGCTGAGCGCGCCCATCTGAATCCTGTTCGACGGCACGCCGGCCTGAATTAACGCGTCACGGACCGCACCGGCACGACGCTGGTCGAGATCCTGTTGCGCGGGGCCGTCACCGCCCTGCGGATTGGTCGAGTCGTCTATGCCAAGCAGGAGCGACGGGTTATTGGCCATGTACGCAGCAATTTCAGTAACGGTGCCCATTTCCGAGGACCGCACATTAGTACGGTCGCTGGCGAACGTGAAATCACGATACGGCGTCCAATCGCGCACGATACCAACCGCCCCTTGAGCGCCGGTCGGTCCCATAGGACCCTGAGCTCCTGGATCGCCCGCCGGGCCTGATTCTCCAGCTCGGCCCGCCATTACGGCGCCCTCCGCGCCAGACATTCCGGATCCCCCCTGCACGCCGGCATAACCCGGAGCGCCGGTTGCCCCTGTGGGACCGACCAAGGTCGCGCCCTGCGAACCGCTTGCGCCCGCAATACCCTGCGCGCCTACAGGACCCGAAGGGCCAACCGGACCTGCGGGACCAACCATGCTTGCGCCCTGGGTACCGGTCTCTCCGACCGGACCCTGCACGCCAGCAGGACCTGCGGCGCCGGTCATCCCGCGACCCCCGACCACCACGGCACCCGAGGCGCCCGAAGTGCCAACATCACCCTGCGGCCCCATGGGGCCTGTAGGACCCTCAGCGCCGGCGGGCCCAGCCATTACGTAGCCCGGCGCGCCGGTCGGTCCTATGGGTCCCTGCGGCCCGGCGGGACCGGCAGGGCCTTGATAGCCCTGAGGGCCGACCAGACTGGTACTCGTGGTCGTGACTACCGGCTCGGGCTGGGGTGCGGTACTGCAACCCACGGCAAATAACCCCGCGGCAACGACACCCCACAGTGGACGTTTCAGTGAACGGTTCATCTTGTGACCTCCATTTCGCGATTCATCGAACTACCTAATCTTCAATGCTGAATGCGGCGGCTGCCGAGCTTTTTTGGCCGCGTATTCGCGCGTTGGCGATGCCGCGCCTGTGCTCTATCGGAGGAGACAAATCTCAGACATGTCTCATAACGGCAAGTTGGTATAATTCCGGAGCGGCAAGTGAAAAAATGTGACACCTAAATCGTATTCGATTACGGAGAAATCAAATTCCTTTTTGGTCAGCGGAGTGCCGTCTAGAGAATACACAGTCTATTTTTAAGTAACTTGCAGAGCCATCGCACTGTACGGTGAATTGGTCACATGAAGCACCAAGAGCGTCGAACCGGGAGGCTGACGTTCATGGGAGTTTGTTAGAGTAAGGCTTATGCGCGCCGTGCGATTGTCAGGTATCCGAAGATTGCGGGGGCTCAAGAATATCTCTTGGCTGACCGCGCGACAGCTGAACCGGCTGGCAGGGGCACTGACCGTGGACGGGGTTGAAAAGCACGGGATTATCTTCGACGACAAGCATTCTCCGGAATCTGCGTATATTCTGCTCTCCGGAGTTGCGCGCATTACCTGCCGCAATCGCAAGGGAGGCCGCACGCTGTTGATTATGCTGGCCCCCGGAATGATTCCGGGCTTTCCGCCTCCGGTTGCTGGGATAAGCTATAGCTTTCGTTGCGAGGCCGTTACCGACTGCGAGATCGGATCTGTCGCGCTCGAGGCCTTCATCGATATCGCGTTGGGAATCGCCTCGGCGGACTTCAAGCGGATGGCCGCCAGCTATTCCGGACGGTGGGACCTGGTGCAACTACGCTGCGCGAATTTTATGAGCTGCACACTCGAGGAGCGCGTCGCACTGATCTTGCTAGAATTGAGCGAGAATTTCGGCATCCGCAATCGACAAGGCGTGCGATTGAGCGTGGCGGCGCGGCACAAGGATTTGGCTGAACTGGTGGGCGCCTCGCGGCCGCGAGTAACCGAGTATCTCGCGGTTCTCGAGCGCGAGCGCCTTATCGTACGCGACGGTCGTCAATTAATAGTAAAGCGCGAGCGGCTCGAGAATTTTCTGGTTCAAGGACATTCTTCGGGAAACCGCCAAGATTTCACAGACACCCTGGCGTCCTAGCATTCCGCGGTACCTTGGAGGCTTTTTCGACGAACGGGGGCATGGAAATGTGTCATAAATGATACAGTAGCATTGTTCCATTGAATACATTTCATTTGCTTGTAACCCGCACGTGGCGTAGCCTGATGCTTGCCTGATGCGGTGCGACTTTGAATGGAACCCGACATCCCGTTGACAGCGATCTGAATAAGCTGAGCCGGCTGAAAGCGCTGTCCTGGCTTTCCGCTTCAGAGATGGGCTTGCTCGCGGGCGCCCTTGCGCTCGCCAACTTCAAACGGCCGCAAATAATCTTGCGTGAAGGTGAACTCGCGGCTGACGCGCACATTCTGTTACAAGGCGTCGCGCGCATTACCTGCCGGAACGCGCGCGGCGAGCGGGCGACGATCGCATTGCTTGCACCGGGTCCAATTCCCGAGTTTCCGTCTTTGTCGTTCAGCCGCTTCGATTTCCGCTGCGAAGCTTATAATGACTGCCGGATCGGCAGTGTGAGCTGGAGCAATTTCGAAGGGATAGCCGCGCATCGTTCCGCGTCGGTGTTCAAGACCTTCCATCAGAACGATTTGCAGCAGTGCTATCGGCTGCTGCTGCGGAGCTCGAGTTTTTTCAACCTTGGTCTTCACGAACGCATCGCCATTACCCTGCTCGAACTGGCTTCCGACTTCGGCATCCAGGAATCGCGCGGCGCGCTGCTGAGGGTGTCCTTTAGCCATCAGGACATTGCCGATCTGGTTGGCGCCTCGCGCCCGAGAGTGACCGAACATCTGGCGCAACTGGAGCGCGAGCAACTGGTTATTCGGCAAGGCCGGCAATTGATTGTGCGCATCGACGAGATTGGGAACGCGATGGGTTCTCTTTCGAACGGACTTGGCGCGTCGATTTTTCCGCTCAGAAAAGAATCTCACCCATTTACCCACTGACCTGCGTCGGAGACGATGCATTCTTGCGGTCTTTTGAGGAGGGTTCGCTAGCGCCGGCAGGGTGGCGGATCGCGCCTGGCAGACCCGCGCTACGCGCCCGTGCCAGGCCGCATTGCGCTTCTGCCAGAGGTCAAAAAAAGAAGCGGAACGGGGCCGCGACGGCCCCGCTCCGCTTTCGCGTGAGTATTTCCGTCGCTAGGGAGCCGGCCTCACAACCGTATTGTCGTCCATCGTAACCGCGCCCGTAAGATCGTGCGCTCCGGCCAGCGCTCTGCCGTTCAGGACCGCCCCGCTCACCAGCGTGATCGACGTGTGTGCCAGTATATTTCCCGCGAAGTGAGTACCGGTGCCGATAGTCGCCGAACTGCCGACCTGCCAGAATATCTGGGAAGGTTTTGCCCCGCCCGCAAGGGTGATCCCGAAGCCGGACGACGTAGTCAGAGTGGAAGCAATCTGAAAGATAAATACCGCATTGGGATCGCCTCGGGCGTCGAGCGTGAGGTTTCCGCCGCCCGATATCGCCGTCGACGTTCCGGACCGGTAGAGGCCAGGGGTGAAGACCAATCCGCCCACATTTCCGATGGCCGGGGTAAAAGCTCCGACTCGCGCTGCGGCATTGTCGTACGCGATCCCCACTGCCGCTTCGCCGGCCTGGGCGGTGGGATCGTTGACATGGATCGCGCCATTGACTGTGCCCGGCGGGAATCCAGTCATTGAAGTGCCCGGCCACTCGCCGACATCTCCGGTGACCGTGGTTGGAGTCGAGGTATTGGTGATCGCGGCGGCAGCCAGTACTGCGAAATTGGCAGCGGCGCCAAGAGGCACAGTAGTCAGACCTGTCGTGGTGCCAGTGGTGAATTGCCACGAATAATTCCCCGACGGTTCATTCCCGGCCAGAGCATTGCCGGTCAGATCCTGGGCCTCGGTGGTAATCGTGGCAGTGTACAGGGTGTTGGTCAGCAGATTGGCCTGAGGCACAAAAGTCGAGATCGTGACGTTGTTAATCGAGTCGTATAAATAGCTGACAGTTCCGACTACGCGGCCGCCCGACCAGGTCAGAAGAAAATCCCCGGTGGTAATGGTCGCATAGTTCATCGGTTGGCTGAAGGTCGCATTGACCTTCTGGTTAATCGGCACCAGCGACGCATTACTGGCCGGATTGGTCGAAGTCACCGTCGGTCTGACGATGGACCCATTCGTTCCGGTGTCGAAACTCCAGACATAGTTCGCGGCCAGGGGATTGCGAGCGAGATCTCGGACCGCCTTGGTAATCGTGGCTATATAGTGGGTGCTGGGGCGGAGTCCATATATGGGCCTGAAGGTGACTGACTGAGATGCGTAACTGATAGCTCCTGCTATCGCGGCTCCCCCGGGCTTGGTCACCATGAACGTTGAGCTGGCGAGCGAACCGGGGGACATCGCCTCGCTGAACCTTGCGATGATAAGTTGATTGGTCGGCACGTTCGTGGCGCCGTTGGCGGGAGTGGTGGAAGTCACTGTGGGTGCGGTGGTATCGCTGCTGACCCCGGTCGTAAAGCTCCAAATAAAGGCCTGTCCCATAGCGATGCCTGCCAGGTCCGAAGCGGCGGCTTTAACTCTGGCTGTATACGTCGTGTTGGGCATCAAGTTAAGAGCGGGCCTGAAAATCGCGGTCCGGCCGTATACGCTGACCCCTCCACTGACCATAGTTCCGTTCGGCCTGAATAGAATCAGGGATGCGCTCAACGACGCGGCAGACATCGGCTGGCTGAAAGTGACGCTAAGCGGTTGATTGATTGTCACGCCGGTAGCTCCATCGGCCGGGCTTGTCGCGGTGACACTGGGCGCTATTGTGACGGGGTTTTCGGTTTGCGAATTGCCGACCAATGTCCCCGCGGCCAGTAATGCGATCAGAATTATCGCTACGAACCACGATCGTAGCGATCCTTGCGTAGTCATTTCTCTATTCTCTCTCCATTATGCATGCGGCATGCGCCAATTCGGCGCGGTAGATACTTTGGATGGGTATCAAGTCCAAGTAGTTAGACTATATCCGTAGGCGCATCGACGCTATCAAGGTCGAGGCAGAGGTCGTTACATAAAGAACCGAATACCTCGAACATTAAGTGCATATACTGTGGAAGTATTAACTGAGCAAATAGATGTCATGCGCGAGGTGCGAGTCGCGAGGGGAACGGTTGAGCGCCGCAAGTGAGTAAAGGCCGGCAGAGCGAAAACAGAAAGGCGAGACGGGCGCACGAAAGGCAGTGGACGGCGGGTCGGCGGCAATATATTGCCACGTCTTGGGAGCGGCGCCCGATTGCTTTGTCAGGCGGAATAGCGCTTCGCCGAGCAACGCAGCCTTAGCGCAATCTCCTTCCGCTGGTACGTAACGTGCTGAGGCTTGATGACCAGGAACAAATCAACAGTGGTGCAACTGCGGTTTGCGGCCATCTGAAGAGGCGGACGTCGATAGTAAGTCGCGATCGGGCGTGATCGGCAAAAGAACGACTGGATACTCGCCCAATCAGTTAGGGGTAGTACTCGCTCACCGATGAATTGGAACCGGCATGTCGCGAAGTGAGACGGGCACCTGGGCGCGCAAGGGCGACTAAACCGGATCAGGCGCGCAGTATGGGCAATAGTCGGCTTGACGGTTGTGCTGGCAGGTTGCGGCGATCCCCATGATGCGCGCGGAACGCCTTCGCCGCCGCGCCCAAGCGCCAGCGCCACGGCAAGCCCGGCCCCGACCCGAACGGCCTCGCCGACCGCGTCGCCCACGGCAGTTCCGACCGCTACCCTGATACCAACGCCTACGCCGACGCCCAGACCGACACCGACGCAGACACCGTTGCCAACGCCGACTCCAACACCTACGCCGACAACATGCCGACATCCACGCCGATGCCGACATCCACGCCGATGCCGACATCCACGCCGATGCCGACATCCACGCCGACACCCACCGACGCCGACACCAACACCAACGCCGACACCAACACCAACGCCGACGCCGACGCCAACACCGACACCAACGCCCACGCCGACGCCGACACTGACAGCAACACCAACGCCGACACCGACAGCAACACCAACGCCGACGCCGACGCCGACAGCAACACCAACGCCGACGCCGACACCAACACCAACGCCGACGCCGACACCAACGCCGACAGCAACGCCAACGCCGACAGCAACACCAACGCCGACAGCCAACACCAACACCGACACCAACACCAACGCCGACACCGACACCGACACCGACACCGACACCGACACCGACACCGACACCGACACCGACACCAACACCGACACCGACACCAACGCCAACGCCGACGCCAACACCAACACCGACGCCAACACCGACACCGACGCCCACGCCGCCCACGGTGATCTCGGTCGATCCTCCGATTTCAGGCTGCGGGGGACAAGGTTTGCCTATTAATCAGGAGATCACGGCGACCTTCAGCGAAGCTATGGACCCTACAACCATCACGGCATCAACTTTTACCGTGACTGGACCCGGGCTCGTCCCTGTGACCGGAAACGTCACTTACGACCCGACCAACACCATCGCGACGTTTGCACCAACGGGCATTTTTACCGTCGGTACCGAATTCACTGCGACGATTACAACGGGGGTTAAGAGTCTGGGAGGCGCTCCGCTGGCGGCCGACTTTGCGTGGAACTTCACGACCGGCGCCAGTACCGACACGACAGACCCGCGGGTGACCTTCACGACTCCCGCCGACCTCGGCACGGCAGTGGGCACGAACCAGAAAATAGCCGCGACCTTCAGTGAGGGGATGGACTCTTCCACGCTCACCGCGGCAACTTTTACTTTGACTGGCCCAGGGGCCGCGCCGGTAGCGGGGGCGGTTACATATTCCACCATCGGGACGACCGCGATCTTCACGCCGAGCAGCGCCCTCCCAATCAATACAGTATTTACCGCGACAATTGCGGCCGGGGTGCAGGACCTTGCGGGAAATCCCTTGAAAAGCGCGTTTACCTGGAGCTTTACCACCGGCGCGAACGCTGACAGCGTCGCGCCCGCAGTGAGTTCCACGAACCCAGCCGATAGCGCTACCAACGTGTCCCTTAACGCCGCCGTCAATGCAACGTTCAGCGAGGCGATCGATCCTTCCACCATCACTACGGCGACGTTTACGCTGACCGGGCTTGGCGCGACGCCGATAGCAGGAAAAGTCTCATATGACGTGCCAATCCGGATTGCGACCTTCACTCCATCGAGCACGCTGGCCCAAGGCACGGCAATTACCGCCACAATTACGACCGGCGTCAAAGATCTCGCCGGCAATGCTTTGGCAAGTAACTATGTGTGGAGCTTTGTCACCGGTTCAACCGTGAATCAGGGGCCGATCGATCTTGGAGCGGCGGTTAATTTTGCGGTCCTGGCTCAAGCGACTGTCACCAATACCGGGGCTACATTAGTCAATGGGGACATCGGACTGAGCCCCGGCGTCGCGGTGACTGGATTTCCGTCCGGCATAGTCAATGGGACTATTCAAATCGACAATCCCTCCGCTGTCGCAGCTATCGCCGCTTTAACGAGCGCGTACGCCGCTGCTGCCGCCGTGCCGGCAGGGACCCTCATTTCCGGCGATCTCGGCGGACAAACTCTACTGCCAGGTGTCTATACGGCCGCGGCGGCGCTTGCGATAGCGTCGGGGAATCTCACTTTGGACGCCCAAGGCGATCCGAATGCGGTCTGGATATTCCAGATAGGCTCGACCCTCGTCACTACAGCCGACGTTGGGAATGTTATCCTGGCCAATGGTGCGCAGGCGTCCAATATTTTTTGGCTGGTGGGTAGCTCGGCGACCATAGGCACCGGTACTGCGTTTCAGGGCAATATCCTGGCCAATACGTCGATAACGGTGACGAGCGGGGCGACGTTGAACGGCAGAGCGTTGGCGGGCGCCGTCGTCGCCACTGGGGCGGTCACCTTGGATACCAATGTTTTCACTCTGCCTGCCTGTCAATGATGTAGCACTCCAGGTGAGAGCAGCAGTGCTTGAGGCCTAGAGGCGCGCTTTTTTCTTTTCGCTTCACCTCGCAGCGCAACACAAGCGCACGCCTAAGGATTGCCCGCCAGAGCCTTCAGGCGCCAGTGGTAAATTCGGACCTTACCTGTTAGTGGACGAGACGCCGCGCTTCAATGGGGATTTGTCCGGCAGGGCCAGATCAGCGCAATGCGGATCTCAATTGGGGGAATCGATCGATGGAGTACGACGACATTATCGTTGGGGCCGGATCTTCCGGCGCCGTCTTAGCCGCCCGCTTGAGCGAGGATCAGGACCGCAGCGTCCTGCTGCTCGAGGCCGGCCCGGATTATCCTGCCGTCGAACAGAGCCCCGACGATCTCCTGCGCACCTGGCTCTCGGCCGGCCCGCACGATTGGGGGCTGGTCGCCAAGGCTACATCCGATCGCGAGATCGCGTATCCGCGCGGCAAGGTCACCGGCGGCTGCTCCGCCGTCAACGGCCATATCGCCTTGCGCGGCACACCGGAAGATTTCGACGAATGGGCCGCATGGGGCAACTCCGAGTGGAGCTTCGCGAAGGTCCTGCCGTTTTATCGCAAGCTCGAAAACGATCGCGACGCGCAGGGCGATTTTCACGGCGCCAGCGGACCCATCTGGATCGAACGGCCGCGCCCCGACACTTGGCAGCCGATCAACCACGCCTTCCACGACGCCTGCCGCGAGCTCGGCTATGCGGAGGTCTGGGACCAGAACGATCCGCGCTCGACCGGCGTGGGGCCGTGGCCGCGCAATCGCCGCGACGGTATTCGCATCTCCACCGCGATTGGCTATCTCCATCCCGCGCGTCATCGCGTGAATCTGACGATTCGGCCGTTTTGCAATACCCATCGCGTGATCGTCGAGGGCGGCCGCGCCACCGGCGTCGAGCTCGAATGCGGCGGCGCGCTGCAAACTATTCGCGCACGCCGCGTGACGCTTTCGGCCGGCGCGATCAATTCGCCCGCCATCCTGATGCGCTCCGGCATCGGGCCGCGCGCCGAACTCGCCGCCCTCGGCATCAAATGCGTCGTCGATTTGCCGGGCGTCGGCCGCGACCTCATCGATCACGTGCTGGTGCCAGTCGTCGCCAATCCGACGCCCGGAGTTCCCCACGATCCGCAGGTCACCAACCCGATCGGCATCCGCTATACCGCGAGCGGGTCGAACGAGTTCAACGACATGCAGATGTACGTGGTCACCTATTTCGATAAAGCGGTTATGGTCGGCTCCGCAATCGATCTGCCGGTGCCGAGCGTCGCGGTCATACCCGGCTTGCAGCGACCGCGTGCGCGCGGGCGCGTCAGCCTGCGCAGCGCCGACCCCAACGTGCCCGCTGTGATCGACCTGAATTATCTCGGCGACCCCGAAGACCTGCGCCGGCTGGTCGAGGGCGTGCGGATCGCATGGCGCTTGATGAACAGTGCGCGCTTCGCCCCCTACGTCAAGGACTTCGTCAATATCACACCCGGAATCGTCGCTTCGGACAGCGCGACGGCCGACTACGTCCGCAACAATTGCGGCACCATCTTTCATCCTACCACCACCGCGAAAATGGGTCCGAAATCCGATCCGGCAGCGGTGGTTGATCAGAATTTCTGCGTGCGCGGAGTCGAGGGGCTGCGCGTCGTCGACGCGTCCGTGATGCCGAACATCGTGCGTGCCAATACCAACCTGACCTGCATCATGCTCGGCGAGCGTGCCGCCGACTGGATGCGCGCCGACAACTGACGGCCAGTATCTGCAGGTGGGTAGTTCGGCGACGATAGGCGCCGGCACTGCGTTTCAGGGCAACATCCTGGCCAATACGTCGATAACGGTGACGAGCGGGACGGCGTTGGAACGGCAGAGCGTTGGTGGGCGCCGTCGTCGCGAGCGGGGCGGTCACCTTGGATACCAATGTTTTCACGCTGGCTAGCTGTCGATGATGAAGCACTCGAGGTGGGAGTAGCAGTGCTCGAGGCCTAAAGGCGCGCTTTTTTGGTTCGCTTCACCTCGCAGCGCATTACCAGGCCAACTCGGATTCCATGAAGCTCTCAGCTTGACTGGAAAGCGATCTCGTCGGGAGTCGAGACGCGACCAAGGGCGGCATTGCGGTGCGGGAATCGGCCGAAGCGGCGGATGACTTCCAGGTGATCATCGGCGTATTTGACGTACCCAGCCATCGCGGGATCCTCCGCGGCCAGCTTGTGAAAGAGCCTGACCGATTCCCGCTGGTCATCAAGGGTCTCACTGTGCTGGAGGGGAATATAGATAAACGACCGACGCGCCGGCGGCAGCGCGAGATCGAATCCGCGAGTGATCGCCTCTTTGGCGGTCGCGCGCGCTTTGGGATCCGTGGCAAACGCGCGCGGAGAGCCACGAAAGATGTTGCGCGGAAATTGGTCGAGCAACAGGATCAATGCGAGCGCGCTCGGCGGCGCCTCTTTCCAGTCATCTAAATCGCCAGCGGCCGCGCGTTCGTGATCGGCGTGAAAGCCGGCCCTGCAGGCTTGGTCGAAGGCCGCGTCCTGCGCGAACCAGCGCCGCTCGTGCTCCGGGTCGGAGCCGTCGCCGAACCAGAAGCTCAGAATTTCGTCGACCCGTTCCATCGCAGATTTCCTCGCCTTCCTCGCGCGCTCGCTTAAGGGGAGCGATTAAGGAAAGATTCTCTCGGAGTTCCTGAGGTCCTACGGAACACTCATTACTTATGAAGAAGATTATCCATCTCAACGCGTTCAGCCAGTGCTCGGCGGCGCTGCAATCTTTCGGGCAGTTTCGCAACCCGCGCGACCGGACCTCTCGGGAATATACCTCGACGCGGTTCTGGGTGGACCTCGCGCGCACGCTCGAGGCGGGCTGCTTCGATTCCATCTTCTTCGCCGATGTCCACGGCGCCTACGACGTTTACAAGGGCAGCGCGGAGGCCGGGATTCGCCATGCAGTCCAATTTCCCGGCAACGATCCGACGATGCTGTTCCCCGCGATGGCCCAGGCGACGCGCCATCTCGGCTTCATCTCTACCTACAGCACCACCTACTATCCGCCGTTCCATACCGCCAAGCTCTTTTCCTCGCTCGACCATTTCACCGGCGGCCGCGTCGGATGGAATATCGTGACGTCCTACCTGGAGAGCGCCTGCCGCAATGGCTTGGGCGAGATGCTTCCGCATGACCAGCGCTATGAGCGCGCGGAGGAATACATGGAGGTCGCGTACAAGCTGTGGGAGGCGAGCTGGGAGGAGGGCGCGATGGTGCGCGACTCTATCCGCGACATGCATGCCGACCCTGCCCGCGTTCATCCGATCCATCACAAGGGCAAATATTTCGAGGTCGAGGGACCGCACATGTGCGAGCCCTCGGCGCAGCGCACGCCCCTGCTGTTGCAGGCCGGCCAATCGAGTCGCGGCGTCGCCTTCGGCGCTCGTCACGGAGAGGCGCTGTTCCTGGTCTACCCGACGATCGAGGTCACGCGTGCGCGGGTCGCGCGCATCCGGAGCGCCATCCGCGAGCAGGGACGCGACCCCGGCAACGTAAAGTTGGTCCTGGCGCTGTCGGTAATCGTCGCCGAGACCACCGAGGAGGCGCGGCTTAAGGAGCAACGGTTGCGCTCGTACGCTAGCCCCGAGGGCGCGTTCGCGCTGTTCGGCGGATGGACGGGCATCGATCTCGCTCAATTCCACGACGACGACGTGCTCGACCGCTTTACTTCGGAGGGAATCAAGTCGGCCGCGCGATGGTTTTCGTCGGTATACCCGAACCGTCCGCCCCTTACGCTGGCCGAGGCGCGAGAGGAGATGAAGCTCGCGAGCCTGATTCCGCTAATCGTCGGTGAGCCCGCCTCGATCGCGGACGAAATCGAGCGCTGGGTCGACGAGACTGGAATCGACGGCATCAACCTGGTGCCGATCTATCAACCCGGCAGCTTCACCGAATTCGTCGAATTGGTTGTGCCTGAGCTGCAGCGCCGCGGCCGGATGCGCACCGGTTATGACGGCGTCACGCTGCGCGAGAATCTGTTCGGTGCGGGCAGGTGCCGCCTTCTGCCCGACCATCCGGCCTACCGAATCGCGGGCGTTGCTCCACCGGGCAAAGGGATCGCGGCCGTCAGGGGCTGAACGCCGCGGCCGCCAGAGGTTGAAAGCGCGAGGAACCACGTCGCGTCGCGTGCTCTCCGAACCAGTCGTCGGACAAGTGAACGCGTACGCGACCTTGGTTACCTTCCGGGTTTGTGCGCTGAACAGCACCATCATCACGATACACGGCTCGATCTGACCCTGAAGTTCGATTACCCGCTCGTCGTGTCCCGTACCCTTGAGCTTCGGGTAGCGCCGGTGAACGACCTCGGGCCCGAGTCCGGCGAGCGGCGAGTGTCCGTCCTCGATGATCACCAGCTTGTCGTTGTCGTCGAAGAAGAGCGCATAGCTGGCCTCGGGCGGGTTGTAGACAGTGGCGGGCTCGGGCTGCACTTTGCCGACCTTGACCTCCGGAAAGCCGACCGGAGGGCGCGGATTTCCCGGGTAGTCCTGCGGCGCCGCCGGGAACATCTTGACCACGTCGTCGAGCGCGCTCAGGCCGGGCACCAGGTCGCCGACTTTTTTCCCGTTTCGCAGCACGGCCGGAAAATGAAACGGTTCGGCCGCGATCGCAGTCCAAGCCGTCGTCAGCACAAGGATAACAGCAGGGATGAAGCTAAGCCCGACCGCAAAACTCTCACGCACGGCGGGTGTCGTGATTCGCGGTCGGCGTCGGTGGAGCGTGAAGCTCATGCTATTTGCTTCTCTCATTTTCGGCGTTGGTTCAATCGAATCGTCGAGGGCAAGCTGGAGGAGGCGTTAGAGCGTGTGCATCGCGGGCGTGCGCGGAACCCATCGAGCCCGCCAGCAGACATCTTGCTATCAGACCACCTTCTGTTATATCGTACGATATATCGAGAGCGATTCTTGGAGGCTCGCTATGATGACTTGCGGATACTCGCGGTTCGCTCGTCCCGGTTGGCATGGCTTTGGGATGATGGCCCGGTCGGGAAGATTTTTTGGTCCTGGCGAGGTCAGGCTCGCACTACTCTCATTGCTGACCGAGTCGCCGATGCATGGCTACGAGCTGATGAAGCAGCTCGAGGAGCGCTCGGGTGGGGTTTATCGCGCCAGCGCAGGCACCGTATACCCGACGTTGCAGCAGCTCGAGGACGAGGGTCTGATCGCTTCCGAATTGCGTGAGGGCAAGAAGGTCTACCGGCTGACGGACGAGGGGAAGCGGGAACTTGAGGAAAGGGACGAGACCGTCCGGGAGATCTGGCGGCGCGCCCGACGATGGGAGGACTGGCGCAGCGCTTTCGATCCTGACGCGTCGGAGATCAGAGGCCCGGCCGAACGGCTGGTCAAGGCGGCGTTCCGCGCCGTAGCGGGCGAGCGCGCGAGCGAACGGCGTATCGAGCGGGTGCGCGAGATCCTGCAGCGCGCGCTGCGCGAACTTGAAGAACTGAGCCGTCCGCGCTAGTCCAGTTTTGTATCGGACAGGATTGCTCTCGAGCGGCCCCCTACAGTTCATGTGGCGGTCTGCGTTAGAATAATCTCACATGCGCTGGACCACAGACAAAATCCGTCAATCGTTCCTCGATTTTTTCAAGGACCGCGGACATCAGATTGTGCCCTCGGCCTCGCTGGTGCCCAAGGGCGACGCGACATTGCTGTTCACGAACGCCGGGATGGTCCCGTTCAAGGACTTTTTTCTGGGTATTCGCAAGCCGTCGTGGCAACGCGTTGCCGACTGCCAGAAGTGCCTCAGGATTTCCGGCAAGCACAACGATCTCGAGGCGGTCGGCCGCGACTCGTACCATCACACGTTCTTCGAGATGCTCGGCAACTGGTCGTTCGGCGACTACTACAAACGTGAGGCGATCGAGTTTCACTGGAAGTTGATAAACGAGGTCTGGGGCATCGCCGCCGACCGCCTTTGGGCGACCGTTTACGAGGACGACGACGAGGCGGAGCAGGCGTGGCTCGAATTGGGATACCTGCCGCGCGAACGAATCCTGCGCTGCGGCGCGAAGGACAATTTCTGGGAGATGGGCGAGACGGGTCCGTGCGGTCCGTGCTCGGAGATTCATATCGACCGCGGAGCCGCCGCCTGCAACCGGAGCGGTCACGCGGATCAGACCCGAAGAATGCGCGGTCAACGTCGAGGGATGCTCGCGGTTCATCGAACTGGCGAATCTGGTGTTCATCCAGTTCAACCGCGACGCTGCGGGCAAGCTGACGCCGCTGCCGATGAAGCACGTCGATACCGGGACGGGGCTCGAGCGCGTCGCGTCGGTATTGCAGAGCCTGGAGACCAACGCCAACCCGCCGCTCGGCAACTATGACATAGACATATTCGAGAAGATCATCAAAGCGGTTGAAGAAGTCTCATCAGACATACGAATAAAGACCGGCATTGCTCCGACCCCGACGCCCTCGCATTACGGTGACTCGTCTGAAAAGGACATTTCGTTTCGTGCGATCGCTGACCACGCTCGTGCCATTAGCTTTCTGATCGCGGAAGGTCTGAATCCGGGAAACACGGACCGGGAGTATGTTCTTAGACGTCTCATCCGAAGAGCTGCGCGTCATGGGCGGTATCTGGGAATCGAGAAGCCATTTCTAGCAAAGGTTTGCGAGGGTGTTCGCGAGGCTATGGGTAAAGCCTACGACGAACTGAATACGCAAGCCGCCCGCATCCAGAGCGTTGTAACCCAAGAGGAGGAGCGCTTCGGCGAAACGCTCGATCGTGGACTCGAACTTATCGAGGCCGAGCGCGCGCGGCTCAAGCAAACGAATGGCCATACGTTATCCGGCGAGGTCGCCTTTAGGCTCTACGACACTTACGGTTTTCCACTCGATCTGACGCAGGACGTGCTGCGCAATGAGGGAATCGAGGTCGATGTCGAGGGATTCGACCGCCTCATGGAGGAGCAGCGCGAGCGCGGACGCGCCGCGCGCAAAGACGATGCAATCGCTCCTGAAATAAAACTGGGCCCCGGCGAAGGATCGCGCTTCATCGGACATCATCGCTACGACGCTGACTCCGAAGTGGCTCGCGGTCCATCGCGACGGCGAGGACCGCGTCATCCTGGTGACCGCCGAAACTCCCTTCTATCCCGAGGGCGGCGGTCAGGTCGGCGACCGCGGCGTGATTGAATCCAGTTCCGGCGCAATTCTTGAGGTCGTCGATACCCGCAAGGCCGACGGCTCGATTCTGCATATCGGACGGCTGTTGCGCGGCGAGCCGGGCGATTTCGAGCGCGGTCGGAAGGTCAAGCTCGCCGTCGATCGCGTGCGCCGCGACGCCGCGATGCTCAATCATTCCGGGACCCATATCCTTCACTACGCGCTGCGCGACGTGCTCGGCGGCAACGTCCATCAGGCGGGTTCGCTGGTCGCGCCCGACCGTCTGCGCTTCGATTTCGCACACGCGGGCCCGGTCGGCGCTGGCGACCTGGCGACGATCGAAGAGGAGATCAACGCGCGTATTCGCGAGAACGCCGAGGTCGCTACCGAAGAGATGGCTTACGACGACGCTATGAAGGCCGGCGCGCTGGCGTTCTTCGGCGACAAGTACGGCGACGTCGTGCGGGTGGTGCGGATGGGCGATTTTTCGGTCGAGCTCTGCGGTGGCGTGCATGTCGGACGCACAGGTGATATCGGGATTTTCAAGCTCGAGGCCGAAACGGGCGTCGCCGCGGGCGTGCGCCGAATCGAAGCGGCCACGGGACAGGGGGCGCTGGACGCGATTCGCCGCCGCGAGCGAATCCTGGAAACACTCGGCGGCCATCTCGGCGCCAACGACGACGCAGCAGTCGAGCGGCTCGAGCGGCTGCTCGCGCGCGAAAAGGAACTCGTGAAAAAGCTCCGCGCGCTCGAACAGAAGGTGGTCGCGGGCGACGACGGCGCGGCGGGAAGTCGCGACGCCGAGCGGGTTCGCGAAGTCGGCGGCGTCAAGATCGTCACGAGGCGCGTCGAAGGTGTCGACTCACGCGCGCTGCGCGAGATGGCCGACCGGATGCGCCAGAAATACGGCTCGGCGGTGGTCGCGATCGGTTCGGTTGTCGATGACAAGGTGGCGATCCTGGTCGCAGTCACCTCCGACTTGACCGGCCGAATCAAGGCCGGCGATATCGTGAAGCAGATTGCGCCGCTCGTTGGCGGGACCGGCGGCGGCCGGCCCGACTTCGCGCAAGCGGGAGGCCGCGACGCCTCGCGGCTTGACGAAGCGCTGGAACGCGTCACCGCGTTGGTCGCGTGACCTTGCAGCGTTATCTGGGCGCGCGACCTTGCCCGGAGCGCAGGCTCGAATAGGTTTGCTTGATTTGCAGGTTTGCTTAATTTGCACATTGGCTTAATTTGCGCGTCACAACACCGGGCTTTAAAAGTGAGCGCGAAAAGAGCTACGCTCTTTGCGACGCGGCGGATATGCAATCCCAATTCCCGGGATCCGCGCCCCGCGAATAGACGGCACGAGGCTTAGCAAAACCATTCCTCAGACAGCCACCGAAGATTCTCTCGAACTCCACTTCGACGACCATCGGTTCTTTACCGATCTGCTCGGCCAGCATGACGCCCACGTCCATGTGATCGAGCAGGCGCTCGGCGTACGGATCGGCGTCAACGGCACCGCGCTGCGTATTTCGGGGACGCATCCCGACCAGGCGCTCGCGGGCAAGGTGCTGAGCGAGCTTTACGAAATCGTTAAACAGGGCCATGCCATCTATCCGAGCGACGTCGAATACTCGGTACGGATTCTGCGCGCCGACGGCAACGTCGATCTAAAGGACATCTTTCTCGACACGATCTATATCTCGGCGCACAAGCGCGTGATCGCGCCCAAGAGCGTCAATCAGAAGCGCTATATCGACGCGATCCGCTCGCACGACATCGTCTTCGGTATCGGACCCGCCGGCACCGGCAAGACCTACCTGGCGATGGCGATGGCGCTGGCGGCGCTGATGAAGAACCAGGTCACGCGGATGGTGCTGTGCCGGCCGGCGGTCGAGGCGGGAGAGCGGCTGGGCTTTTTGCCGGGCGATCTTGCCGAGAAGGTGAACCCGTACCTGCGGCCGCTCTACGACGCGCTGCACGACATGGTCGATTTCGACCGCGCACGCCGGATGCTCGAGCGCGGCACGATCGAGGTCGCGCCGCTCGCTTTCATGCGCGGGCGCACGCTCAACGATTCGTTCATCATCCTGGATGAGGCGCAGAACACGACCTCCGAGCAGATGAAGATGTTCCTGACCCGCCTCGGCTACAGCTCCAAAGCAGTGATCACCGGCGATATCACGCAGATCGATCTCCCGAGCGGTAAACTGTCCGGGCTGAAGGAGGCGCGCACCGTGCTCGCGCGCACGCCTGGAATTTCGTTCGTCTACTTCGACGAGCGCGACGTCGTGCGCCATCGCCTGGTACAGGCGGTGATCACCGCCTACGAGGCGGCGTCCGAAGGACGCCTCGAATCGCTGCCCGATAACGGAATCAAGCCTGCGAAGGAATAGAGGGTGCCTGTCGCGTTGCGATGCGAGACCGGTCGCGGGCGATCGTACGCGACGGGGCTGCGCGCCGACGCCCGCCGCCTGATGGCACTGGTGGGGCTCGCGGCGTGCGAGTTGTCGATCGTGATTGCCGATGACCGCTTCGTTCACGCGCTCAACCGGGAGTTTCGCGGCAAAGATAAGCCGACCGACGTGCTGTCGTTCTCGCAGCTCGAGCAAGCGCAAGAAGCGGACGGCGTGCGCGCCAAGACAGGCGCGCACGAGGTGCGCGTCGGGACAGAAGCGCACGACCTGCACGCAGAGGCTGGCGCGCACGATGTGCGCGCCACCGCGTCGCGCGGGGGTCAGCACCGCGCGGTTTCGCCGCGCGGTGCTGACCCCGAACCGAAATCCGGGGGGCAACGGCGCGGGCGTAGCCTCGCGACGTCGCCCCCCGGAGCGTCCCCGCGTCGCGCACCAGCGGTACTGCTCGCGCCCGCGGGGGCGGCGCTCGGCGACGTCGTAATTTCGGTGGATACTGCGCGCCGCCAGGCGCGCAGCCTTGGCGTTGCGCCGGCGACGCGGATGCGCACGCTGCTGGTGCATGGATTGCTGCATCTGCTGGGCTACGACCACGAGCGCTCGCCCGCCGACGCGCGGCGGATGTTCGCGCGCGAGCGCGAACTGTCCGCCGCACTTCGGCGGACGAAGCCGAGAGCGCGGCGCACGCCGGCGCCGTCGGCGCGCTCGCGGCGCGGAGGCGCAAAGCTCAAGTAGGGCTCGAGGGCGATGACCATGCAGCGCTTAAAAGTACCCTCGGCCGCGATGCTCACGCATTTCACCCGCGCCGCAAAGACCTCGTCCGCGCTCGACAACCTGGTTGCGATCCTCCGCGACGGCGTCATTCGCGGTTCGAGCCGGTTGGTGCGCGAGGGCCGCGCCGTCGTATGCATGTTCGACTTACCGATCCGCGATTTGCGCGCGCTGCTTGATCGGAGCAACCGGCGGCGCTATGAGCCCTTCGGGATCGCGATCGAGAAGCGGTATGCTTTCCGGATGGGAGCGCGGCCGGTCATCTACATGCCGGCGCGTGAGGCTGAAGGTTTGCTCGCGCCGGGCGAGCGATGGCGGGTGGTGGCCCTTGAACTCGAGCGAAATACGCCGATCGATTGGAGCTATGAGCGCGAGTGGCGGCTTGTGGGCGACCTCGTTCTGCCCGCTGGCCGAGCGGTTGCGCTGGTCGAGAGCTGGCGTGACGCGGATGAAATCTACGATCGTTTCCAGGGCCAGCCGCCATGCGCCGGAGTGATACCGCTTCGCGAGTTGTTCGGGACGCCTTGAACGGCCCGCTTAATACTCCGACTCGTCTCGCGCTGTGCGTCATCAGTGGCGTAGCGCTCGGCGTCGCTTTTCCGAAGTTCGACCTCAATCTGCTTGCGTGGGTCGCGTTCGTCCCGCTGCTCCAGGCGATCGAGGGCGAAGGGATGGGCCGCGTGTTCCGGCTATGCGTGGTTTCAGGGCTTGGTCTGCTACGTGGTGTCGCTTTACTGGATCGAGTTCACGCTGCATCACTTCGCCGGCGTCAATCCATTCTGGGCGGCCGGGCCGTTGGTGCTGTTGGCGGCGATCATGGCGCTGTTTTCGGGACTGGCCATTTGGGCCGCCGAATTTGTCGACCATGCGCCTGGGGTTGCCGATTTTCATCACCCTGCCGATCGCGTGGCCGGCGGTGGAATGGCTGCGCAGCTTTTTTCCGATCGGATTTCCCTGGAACCTGCTGGGATACACCGCCTATCGCAACCTCGATCTGATCCAGTTCGCCGAAATCACGGGCGTTTACGGTGTCTCGGCGCTTATTGTTTTCTTCAACGCGGTGGTGTTCGTCGTGATGTTCGGACGTCATTCGCGCCGAGTTCAAACCTGGAGCCTCGGCACGCTGACCGCGCTGATGCTGGCGGTGCTGGTCTTCGGAACCATCCGGATGAACGGACTGGAAGCGCAGCCCCCCGACGGGCGCATGCGGGTTGCGATGGTGCAGGGCAATATCCCGCAGAGCATCAAGTGGGACCCGGCGTTTCTCGACACTAGCTTTAGCGTGTATGTCGAACAGACTCAGCAGGCGGCGCGCCATCATGCCGACTTGGTGATATGGCCGGAGGCGGCGGCGGCGTTTTTCTTTCAGCCGACCGCGCTCTATCCGCCGCGTTTCGCAGGCGACGCGCTCTACCGGGACCGCCTGCTCAAGCTGGCGGCCGACACTGGCGATCCGATTCTGTTCGGCGCGCCGGCGTTGGGCGTCGGTCCCGACGGCGAGATTGGCACCTATAATCGCGCCTACCTGGTTTCGGCCGCGGGCAAGGTGCTCGCCTACTACGACAAGATCCAACTGGTGCCCTTCGGCGAGTACGTGCCGATGCGGTCCCTGGTCGGCTTCCTCGTCGATCGGATCGTGCACGGCTTTGGCGACATGATTGCGGGCAACGTGCAGACGATATTCTCGGTTAAAGGCGCGCGGATCGGCGTGCTGATTTGCTACGAAAGCATATTTCCCGACCTCACCCGGCGCGCGGTCAAGCGCGGCGCTGACGTGCTGGTCAACATCACCAATGACGCATGGTACGGCGAGAGTTCAGCGCCATACCAGTTGCTCGCGATGACGGCGATGCGCGCGGTGGAGACCAAGGTTCCGATCGTGCGGGTGGCCAACACCGGAATAAGCGCGGTGATCGATGCCAACGGCAGGATCACGGCGCGCACTCCGCTATTCAAGCGTGGCACTGAGATCGAGGACGTGAGCTGGCATCGGCGGCGCACGGTCTACACGATCGTCGGCGATTTGTTCTCCGAAGTCTGCTTCGTGCTGACGATTGTCGGAGTACTGCTGGCGATTCTGCGCGGAGGCGGTTCGCCAACGATCGCGTCGCCAGTCGCGGGGACGCTCAACCGCAACGGGAGCAGCTGACGGCGAGACAGACTGCGCTCGCCTGGAGACAGTTAAGTTGCAAGCCTCTATCTGGCACAATGAGCGATGTGGCGGGCGCGATTACCCGCACGAAGAGAGACGAACGATGGAACTCAGCGAAATGCGCGACCAGGTAGCCGACTTCGACAATCGCACCGATAAACTCGGGAGGCGTCTTTGACGTCGCTCGCCTCAAGACCCGCCACGAAGAACTGCTGAAAGAGACCGGCAAGCCCGGCTTCTGGGATCGTCCCGACACCGCCCAGGCCACGCTCAAGGAAAACGACCGCATCAACGAACAGCTCGCGGGTTTCGAGCGGCTGCGCGCCGCGCTCGACGAGGCGCGGCTGTTTCTCTCGATGGCCGAGGAGGAAGGGGGCGGCGACAACACGGAAGCGGCGCGCGAGACCGAAGCGGCGCTCAACAAGGCGCGGGGTGAAATCGAGCGCCAGGAACTGCAGGTGATGCTCGGCGGCGAGTACGATCGCCTCGGCGCAATCGTCTCGATCCATCCGGGCGCCGGCGGTTTGGAGGCGCAGGACTGGGCCGAAATGCTGCTCAGGCTGTATCTGCGATGGGCCGAGCGGCGTGGCTACAAGAGCGAGCTCGCCGATCTTCAGCCGGGCGACGGCGGCGGAATCAAGAGCGCGACGATCACCGTCGAGGGCGACTACGCTTACGGCTACCTCAGGTCCGAGGCCGGGATCCATCGCCTGGTGCGCATTTCGCCCTTCGACGCCAACGCGCGCCGCCATACCTCGTTTGCCTCGGTTTTTGTCTTTCCGTCGATCGACGACAAGGTCGAGGTGACGATCAATCCCGCCGATCTGCGCGTCGATACTTTCCGCGCCAGCGGCGCCGGCGGCCAGCACGTCAACAAGACCGACTCCGCGGTGCGGATGACCCATTTTCCGAGCGGCATCGTGGTGAGCTGTCAGAACGAGCGCTCGCAACACAAGAACCGCGCGATGGCGATGAAGATTCTGCGCGCGCGCCTGTTCGAACTCGAGGAACGTAAGAAGCGCGAGCAGTTCGAGCAGTTTACCAAGGACAAGAAGGACATCACCTGGGGCAGCCAGATTCGCTCATACGTTCTGCAGCCCTACCGCATGGTGAAGGACCATCGCACCGGCATCGAGATCGGCAACACCGACGCCGTGCTCGACGGCGCGATCGATCCGTTTATCGAGGCCTACCTGATGGGCGTGCGGAAGTCGGGTGCCGAGGTGGCGCCGGCCTGACCGCGCTCGCTTGTGCGGCGCGCCGGCGATGGCGCAAAATCAGGTCGCGCGTGCATCATGCCGCGCTCCTCGTACGCAACTTCAAGGAGATGTCATGATCGACGTATATTTCTGGATGACCCCCAACGGCTACAAGGTCACGATCGCGCTCGAGGAGTTGGGGATGCCCTACAACGTGATCCCGATCAACATCGGCAAGGGCGATCAGTTCAAGCCCGAGTTCCTCAAGGTCAGCCCCAACAACAAGATTCCCGCGATGGTCGATCATGATGGTCCGGGCGGGAAGCCGATCTCGATCTTCGAGTCTGGCGCAATTCTGATCTATCTCGCCGACAAGAGCGGGAAGCTGATGCCGAAGGATCCGAGCGGGCGCTACAACGTGCTCGAGTGGCTGATGTTCCAGATGGCGAGCGTCGGCCCGATGCTCGGCCAGGCGCATCATTTCCGTCGTTACGCGCCCGATCAGATCCAATACGCGATCGACCGCTACACCAACGAGGCCAAGCGCATCTACAACGTGATCGACAAGCGTCTGGCCGAGGTGCCGTACCTCGCAGGCGACTACTCGATCGCAGATATCGCGACCTACCCGTGGCTGCGGCCGCATAAATGGCAGGGGCAGCAACTCGAGGACTTTCCTCATCTCAAGCGCTGGTACGATGAGCTCGAAAAGCGTCCCGCGGTGCAGAAAGGAAACGCCGTGATGGCCGAGCATCTGCATCATGGACCGCCGGACAAGGATTCCTGGCAGACGCTGTTCGGGCCCAAGCAGTACGAGAAGCGCTAGGCCGAAACTTCGCGGCGCGCTTCGACGAGCTATGAACCGCGATGCGCGTCGAGCAGCTTCAATAGCGCATGCACGGTCTCGGTTGCGGGCACGCTAATCCCGTGGCGGCGGGCAGCGCGCACCACCGCGCCGCTTATCGCGTCGTATTCCAGGCGCTTGCCGCGCTCGAGATCCTGCAGCGTCGACGTCTTGATCGCGCTCGCATTCGAGAACCCGCGGGCCACGTTGTACAGCGCCTCGATATCGTCGTCGGATATATTGGCGCCTTCGGCGCGTCCCACAATCGCAGTTTCGTTGATCAGGCGACGCACCAGCGCGTCGCTCTCGGGTTCGGCGAACATCTCGCCGAGCGTGCAGCGCGCGAGGGCGCTTACCGTGTTGGTGCCATTGTTGCCCATCAGTTTTTTCCAGCGCACGCTCTTGAGATCGCGGGTGAGCTGGCCGAAAACCCCCGCGCGTTTGAACGCCTCGGCCATACGCTCGGCGCGCGGCGTCTCGCGCCCGTCGAGCTCGCCGAATTCGATTATGCCCGACGCGGTATGGAGTAGCTTGCCGGGCGCGGTCAGCTCGGCGCCCACCCGTGCGTTGCCGCCCATCACCGATTCCCGCGGCAGCACCGTGCACAGCGCCGCTTCATTCTCGACCCCGTTCTGGATAGTCATCACCGCGCCGTCCTCGCCAAGGCATCCGACAAGCAATCGCGCCGTGGCGATCGTGTCGTAGGATTTGACGCAGAACAGGATCAGCTCATAAGGCGCGAACTCGCGCGGATTGTCGGTCGCGTTGACCTGCAACTTGAAATCGCCCTTGAAGCTCTTCACTTCGAGCCCACGTTCGCGTAACAGGCGCAGGTTTTCGCCGCGCGCACAGTAATAAACTTCCTCGCCTGCCTGTTGCAGTCGCGCGCCGTAAAAGAGTCCGACTGCGCCTGCCCCCATGATCAGAATTTTCATCGCTTTGCCTCTGAGGCAGTGGCACGAGCGAGCGCGTCCTGCCACAGGCCCGTCACTGCGGCGCGCAGCTCTTCGAGCGTACCGTCGTTGCGAATTACCGAGGTTGCGTGCCGACGCCGCTCGTCGTCGGAAAGTTGCGCGCGGATGCGAGCCTCGGTCTGCTCGGGCTTTAACCCGCGGTCGCGTTCGACCCGCTCGATTACGTGCGCGCGCGATGCGGTTACCAGCCAGATCTCGTCAAACAGCGGCTGCCAGTTGGCCTCGATCAGGATCGCTGCCTCGATGACGATGGGCCGCTTCTCACCGCCGCGGCGCATCGCGGCGACCATCTCGCCCATCCGCGTGAACATCTTCGGATGCACGATCGCGTTGAGCCTTTTCAGCGCCGCGGGATCTGCAAATACGATCGGCCCGAGCTTACGGCGGTCAATAGTGCCGTCGGGAGCGAGGATTCTGTCGCCGAAGGCTTCGATCAGCTCCCGGTAAGCGGGAGTACCCGGCTGATAGATTTCGTGGCCGACTTTATCGGCGTCGATTGCCGGCGCGCCCAACTCGGCCAGAATTTTCGACGCGGCGCTCTTGCCCGATCCTATTCCGCCCGTAAGCCCGATAGTGATTGGTTTCATAGCCATTCGATCGTCGAGGGCCGCCGCCGTTACTTTTTAGCCGGTCGCCTCGCGCCCCCACGACTGGAGATTGTAGAGGTAGCTGAAGAAGCCGCCGCGCGAAAGCAATTCGGCGAAAGTTCCCTGCTCGGCGATTTCACCGTCGCGCAGCACCAAAATACGATCGGCGTTCTGGATCGTGGACAGCCGATGCGCGATCACCAGCGTGGTGCGCCCGCGCATCGCCTCGCGCACTGCGGCCAGCACAAGCGACTCGGTTTCCGCGTCCAGCGCGCTGGTCGGTTCATCCATCACCAGCACCGGCGCGTCGCGCAGCAGCGCCCGCGCGATCGTCACGCGCTGCGCCTCGCCCTCGGAAAGACTATGGCCGCCTTGGCCCACGACTTCGTCGAGGCCGCCCGGCAGCCGCGCGATCACTGGGTCGAGGCGGGCGGCCGAAGCGGCGCGTTCGATGTCGCGCTGGCTTGCGCTGGGGCGGCCGAGCGCGATGTTCGCGCGCATCGTGTCGTAGAGCACCAGCGGCGGTTGAAGCACCATCGCGACGTTGTGCCGCAGCGATTCCAGCGTGAAATCGAGTGCGTTGTGCCCGTCGATGCTAATCGTGCCCTGCTGCGGTTCATAAAAGCGCACCAGCAAACTCGCCATCGTAGTCTTGCCTGCGCCGCTTGGCCCGACGATCGCGACCGTTTCGCCCCGCCCAGCGCGAAAGCTCACGCCCTTGAGCACGGGATGTCCTGGAGCGTAGCCGAATACCACGCCCGCAAACTCGACCTCGCCGCGCGCGCGTCCGAGTGCCCGCGCTCCGGGCCGATCCTTGACCTCGGGTTCGATCTCGAGCAGTTCCAGGCATCGCCGCAGGCCTGCCATCGCGCCCTGCACCATGCCGTAGGTCTGGAACATCTGGTTGATCGGCGCATAGAGCGAGGCGAGATAGGTCGCGAATACGATCAGGTCGCCAATCGTGAGTCGGCCGCTCATCGCATGCATCGCGCCCAGATAGATCACCACCGCGGTGCCTATCGCGATCAGCACATTTACAGCGCCCGCATACGCAGTCTGCAATGTGTACAGCCGCAGCGTCTCGCCCAGGCTCTCGCTGCTAGACTCGACAAACTCGCGGTAGGACTCGGCCTCGCGGGTGAAGGCCTGGACCACGTGAATCGCGGCAAGCGAACGATGGGCCACCGTGTAGAGGCGGCTCTCCTTGACCCTGGCGGCGGCGGCGATGCGGTCGATCGGCTTGCTGGCGGTGGCGATCAGCGCGGCCAGAAACGGCACCACCGCCAGCGCCACGATCGTCAACTCCGGGTCGATTCGCATCATCACCACGAACATCTCCACCAGCATCACGACCGAGGAAAGCAGCGGGAACAGCCCGTTCATCGCGATGGTCTGCACCGAAAAGGTGTCGTACGTAATTCGCACCATCAAGTCGCCGATCGGGCGGCCGCGATGGAACGAGAGCGAGAGGCGCTGCAGATGGTCGAACATTTCGGCGCGGAGATCGTTGACCATCCGCTGGCCGATCGAAATCGAAATGTAATTGTTGAAGACGTTGATGAGCCCGAGGACCGTGTAGAGCACTACCAACCCGATGCAGGCAGCGATTAATAGATTCGCGGGCGAGAGCTGGCTCGCGCGCGCGGGCCACGCCGCGCTTAGCGGTACGCCGCGCAAGACGTTGTCGATCACGACCTTGAGCGGCCACGGCTTGAGCACTTCCAGCGCCGCGGCAAGTATCACGCATATCACCGCCAGCAAAAGACGTCCCAGGTGCGGCCGGGTGCGGCGCAGCACCTCGCCGATGAGCCCGAGCGTGCTCATCAGGCGGCTTCTTCCTCCACGTGGGCGCGCGTGCCAAGCGTCGCCACCGCGTCTGCGGCGGCCGCCTTGAGCGTGGCGGGCAAGCGGCTCAAGTGCAGCACGGCTAGCGCCGCAACGCTTAGCGCTGCGATCGCCACTGCCGCTATCGCGCTGGTTGCGGAAAAGCCGGTAGCGAGCATCAATATGGCGATCGCTGCCGCCGTTGCCGCGATGCGCCATCCGGTTGACCTCGCGCGCCATGAGAGCGCCACCCGGCCATCTTCCAGTTCGAGGCCGTTGAGCTCTACGCGCATTGCCGGTGTTATTACGATCACGAGATCGTACGCTTCGTAACGATCACCGGCTGCCGTGGCGAGGCCATTGCGGACCAACGCCGCGCGCATCGCGTCCAGCAATGGTTCGATTCCGCCTGCGCCGAGACCCTCGAGTGGCGTGACGAGTACGCGCCCGCGTGAGCGCACCGTGGCCGCCTCGTCGCCGGCATGCCCGGCCGGCGGCACGGAATTCCAGATGACGCGTTCGCGCGCCGCGCTTCGGGCGAGCGTTCCTCGAAGCGCGGCAAGCGCGAGCAACGCGCGGGCCGCCAAGGTCATCCGCGGGCCGCCAGAGGGTTTACCGAACGCGGCTACACGCACCGCGCTCGCGAGCGTCAGTGCGATTGCCGCCCATCCGAGCCACTCCATAGGCGCGCTCGCCAAGCCGGCCACGATCATGACGATTGCGATGGCGACCCATGGCAGCGTGAGCGGCAATTGTGCGAGCGGCGACGTCTCGGCGCCCGGGTAAACGCTCTGGAATAGTCCGCGGCCGAAGGCGCCGTAATAAATGCGCGTGCCACCAAAAAGGCTGCTGAGCCATGGTCCGCCGCCATACATGACGCTCGCACTGCCGGCCTTCAATGGATATTTGCGAAACAGCAAACCCTCGCCGCGCCCGTAACCACGTTGCTGTTCGACATAAGCGGCGAGCGTCGAACGGCGCTCGTGAATCACCACCGCCGCGGGAGCGCTTGCGATCGTCAGTTCGCGCTCGGCGAGTCGCCACGAGAAATCGACGTCGTCGCCGGCAGCGGTGAACATCGGGTCGAATCCGTCGGCCGCCTGGGCCGCGGCCTTGTCGACGATCATGTTACATCCGCAGACTTGCTCGAGCGTGTCGTCACCCGCGCGAACCTCGCGCGGCTGTCCGGGCGCGGCGGCGATCGCTGCCGCCAGCGCCGAGTTGGGCGGCGGCGCGAAATTGGGTCCGCCCGCGGCCGCTGCGGCCCGGCGGGTGAGGCTCTCCACCAGATGATAGAGCCAATCACGATCGGCGCGCGCGTCGGCGTCGATGAAGGCGACGCAGCTTCCCGCGGCGGCCTCGAGCCCGCGGTTGCGCGCAGCGCCCAGGCCGCGATGCTCGACACGCAAGACGCGCACGCCGGCGCGCGCCGCGACCTCCGCAGTCGAATCGCTCGATCCGTCGTCGACCACGATGGTTTCGTAGTCCGGGTAATTGAGCTGGGCGAGCGAGTCCAGACATTCGCCGAGCGTCGCCGCCGCGTTGTACGCGGGCACCACGACAGAGGCCTTGGGATGCACCGTCAGCGGCGGTGGCAGCGGACTTTTGAAAACCTCGCTCACCGCGTCGAAAGCGCGCTTGCGGGTGCGTTCGCGCGTCACCAGTCCAAACGCCCAGTCGCTGATTTCGGCGCCTCCGGTATGCCATTCGTCAGTGAAGGCAAACACGATAAAACCCGAGAGGCCGAGCTCGAACGCCGCGCGCGCTTGCCACGTGAGCAACTCGGCCTGATGCTCTTCGCCCTCGCGGATAGTGTCCATCCCGGTTTCGCTAAGCACTAACGGCCGCTCGCCGCTCGCTGCCATCAGATGCGTCAAGTACCGGCGGAAGTCGGTCTCACGATGCAGATAAACGTTGAAGCAAATGAAATCGAGGAAGCTGAGATCGAGATATTCCGCCGACGGGTAGTTGGAGTAAGTGAAGAGCGAGTCGGGCGCGATGCTTTTGCCAAGCTCGTAGAGCTCTCCCATGAAGCGGCTGACCGCGCGCGCGCCGTGCCAGCGCACGATGTCGGAGCGGACTTCGTTGCCGAGACTGAAAGCGAAGATCACGTCGGCGAATTGCCGCATCTCGGTGACCGAGGTGCGGATGGTGCCGCGGATATCGGCGGCCATCTGGCGCGAGTCGAGAAAGGCCATATGGAACGGCCACGGCATCCCGACCATCAGCCGCAGTTCGTGCTTCGCGGCGAGCTCGAACATCCACGGCGGCGGCGGCACGTAGGTGCGCACCACGTTGGCCCCCAGTTCGCGCATCAGCGCGAAATCCTGCGCCGCTCGCTCGGGCTCCGGATAACGTTCGCCGCGAGAGTTGGGAGCGAACGGTCCGTAGGACACGCCGCGTGCGTAGAACTTGCGCTTGCCCTCGAATAGGAACTTGCCGCGTGCGACCAGCCGATCCATCCCGATGAGCTAATCGGAAACGATCGGAGTGCGCAACGCGGGTCGCGGCCACGCATCTCGCCGCGAACTGCAAAATCGCGCAAGCCACACGCGGCGATAGCTTTCAATCGCCCCGTCGGTTCACCTATATTGCGCGGACATGAAAAATGGGCCACGCGACGAACCGAGGAGCTTTTTTGTAGATGCGAACGGGATTCGGCTTAGCTGCCAGGACTGGGGCGGCGAAGGCCACCCGATCATAATCCTGCACGCGACCGGATTCCTGGGGCGGGTGTACCGTCCGATCGCGATGGACTTGCGATCGTCGGGCCATGTCTTCAGCTACGATCAGCGTGGCCACGGCGACAGTTCGCGCCCAGTCGATGGCGATTACAGTTGGGCGAGCACGGTCGCCGATCTGAAGGCATTTATCGTGGCGATGAAATTAAATGATGCTCGCGGCCTGGGCCACTCGGCCGGGGCCACCGCAATCGGATCGCTGGCCGCCGCCGAACCCGCGCTTATCAAACGCGCGGTGCTGGTCGAGCCGGTGGTTTTCGACGATGCGGTGCCGGAGTCCGTGCAGGACTCGCTTTATGAGCGCACGCGCAAGCGCAAGCGATGGTTCGAGAGCACAGAGGCGATGTTTCGCAACCTAGAGCATAAGCCGCCGTTCGCCACCTGGCGTCGCGACATGCTGCGCGACTATTGCGAGTACGGCACACGGCCCGCGCCCGACGGTGGAGTGGAACTCAAATGTCCGCCGGAAATCGAAGCGGACTTCTACTCGCGCGCCCGCGAGTTCCCCGGTCTCACTCTGATTCTGGAGAGCCGCTCACCGTTGCTTCTGATGTTCGGTGAAAAAAGCGACTCGACTGGGATCAAAATCGTCGACAAGATCGCATCGGAACTGGTGAACGGCACGGTCGTCACGGTTCCGGACGCGAGCCATTTCCTGCCGATGGAGCAGCCGGAAATGGTCGCCCGGACAGCGGCCGAGTTCTTCAGCCGCAAATGATTGGTTCTCTAAACTAGTCCGTGGATTTTGGCGAACGGATCCCACGACGGGTCGCGATGCCATTCGTATTCCATCCGGGTCGCGATTCGCTCGGCAACCTCGGCGCCGGCAAGCCTCGCGATTAGGGCAAGCGTCATATCGATTCCGGCTGAGACCCCCGATGAAGTCGCGAACTTGCCGTCTTCGACCCATCGCGCTTGCCTAACCCATTCGACGGCCGGACCCTGTTCGGTCACCCATTTAAAAGAGAGTTTGTTGGAGGTCGCGCGGCGTCCGTCAAGCAACCCGGCGCGCGCCAGCAGCGCTGCGCCGGTGCACACGGAGGCGACGATTTCCGCCTCCGCTGCGCGGCGTCTGAGCCATTCCATCACGGCCGCGTTGTTGACCTCGCGCCGCGTGCCGATACCGCCGGGCACCAGTATGACGTCGATCGGAGGACAATCGGCGAGTGTGTAGTCAGCGAGAGCGCGGGGTCCCTGCGCGCTTTTGACCGCGCCTGCCTTCTCGGCGGTCGTGACGATCTCACAGGCGGCGGATATCTCCGCGTGCATTCCCCACGCCTCGAGCGGTCCGAAGACGTCGAGCAATTCGAAGCCCTCGAAGAGCAGCACGCCGACGGTTCTGTGCGACGCCATCACAAGCCTCCGTTCGCTCCTCGCGACGCACTATCACATGCGCTGCTGGAGCGGGTGATCACAACCGCTCCAGCAGCGCTCGTGCCGCGTCGCTGTAGACGCCGGGCGCGTCGTACATTACCAGCGGTGCCTCGACTTCGACTTCGACGCCGCCGCCCTTGCGCGCCTCGACCAGCACGGTCGAGGCGCTCGCGGCGGCGTACGGATGGACGAAGCGGATGCGCTTGGGCTCCAGGCGGTGGGTGTGCAGCGCCGAGATAAGTTCGCCGCTGCGCGCCGCCGCGAAGACGAAGGCGACGCGGCCGCCGTGGCGCGCGTGGCGCGCCGCGGCCGCCGCGAAGTCTTCGAGCCTGGCCGTCGCCTCGCCGCGGGCGACGCGACGGCCAGCGAGCGGACTTTCGCGCCCGCTTTGGCGGGCGCGAAAGGGCGGGTTGGCGAGCACCAGGTCGAAGCCGCCGCGCGCCGCATCAATCGCGCGGCGGCTTCGCAAATCGGCGCATACGGCACGCACCATCCTGAGCTCGTTGAGCGCGGCGTTGCGCGGGATCAACGCCGCGAGCTCCGGTTGAATTTCCATCGCGATTACTTCGCGCGGCCTGGCAAGCGCAGCGAAGATCAATGACACCACACCGCATCCCGCGCCCAGCTCGAGCACGCGAGCGGCGGGGCGCGCGGCGGCAAAGCGGGCCAGCAGCACCGCCTCGACCGAGAAGCGGTAGCCGCGGCGCGGCTGGTAAAGGCACAGAGCGCCCCCTAGGATCGAGTCGAGCGTTTCCGCCGTTATTGGTTCTTCATTCATGGACTCCAGCGCCCAAGGCGAGGAATACGCCCGCGTCTTTCGCAAGGCCGGCGTGTATCTCGCCAAGGGCAACGTAGCGCGTGCACTAGAAGTGCTCCAAGAGGGGCGCGACCTCGCCGAGCGCAAGGGCCATCCAAAAATGGCGCGCCTGTTCGCAGCCGAGATTGAGCGCGCCCAAGCGACTGCCGGATCTCGAAAAGAAATAAGCCAAAAAAAACGCCCGAGAAAAAGCGCGGGTCCCAGCCCGCGGATGCCGAGGAGCTTTCCAAAACGGCCGCCAGATGGGATTCCGCGGCATCTCCTTCGCTAAGCGGGCGCTTGACGGCACACGTTTCGTACTTAAGTTCTGTCTATCGTAGCGCGGAAGTAAAGAAGGGCCGCGCAGAAAAACAAATATCGACCGTTAAATATGCGGTCGGGAAGGATTTGAGAGATGGAAGTGGTACTTGGAAATGGCTACGCAAATGGATGGCTCTACGATCGGATGAACCGGCTCAACCACCTCTTCAACGAGGCAGGTTGGACAGCTTCGGATACTCATGGGCATGTGCAGCCGCGCGCCGACGTGATCGAACATGGCGAAGGCTATCACTTCTACTTTGACATGGCAGGCATCAAGGCTGACTCGGTCAACGTTCAGGTCGAAGATGGCCGGTTGATGATCGAGGCCGAGCGCAAGCAGCCCGAGTGGCCGAAGGACGCAGAGGTCCATTTATCGGAGCGCAGCTACGGCACGATCCGCCGCTCGTTCACGATGCCCGAAGATGCCAGCACGGACGCAATCAAAGCAACCTATCGCGACGGCGTGCTCGAAGTGACCGTGGCGAAGAAGCCCGAGTCGAAGCCGACCCGAATCAAAGTCAACGTCGAAAACTAGGTTAATACTAGTCGTGTTCTCGTGCGCGTTGAGCGCGCGGCAACGCCAAGATCTTGCGCCGGCGGAGCGAACGGCATCAAATACCTGTTCGAACCGCCGGTGCATTCTTTTGTGCAGCGCTGCGGAAATAGCCGGCGAACGGTTCCCGGCGAAGGGTTAGGAAGTCCTGTTTATGAGCGCATCGCTGTTGGTCCTGATAATCGCGATTGTGATCGTCGGATGGGCCGTGCTCGGCTACAACAGCCTGGTCAGTTTGCGCAATCAGGTGCAGAACGCTTGGCGCCAGATCGACGTTCAACTGCGCCGCCGCCACGACCTGATTCCCAACCTGGTCGAAGCGGTCAAAGGCTACATGCAGTTCGAGCGCGACACTCTCACCCAGGTCGTCGAGGCACGCGCCAAGGCGATAAGCGCACCCGACCAGGCCTCGCGGATGGCGGCCGAGAACCAGATAACCGGAGGATTGGGCCGACTGCTGGCGGTGATGGAAAACTATCCGCAATTAAAATCCGACCAGAACGTGCTCAAGCTGCAGGAAGAGCTGACCACTACCGAGAATCAGATCGCGTTTTCGCGCCAGGCCTACAACGACTCCGTGATGCAGCTGAACACCCGCATCGAAAGTTTCCCAACCAATTTGATCGCCAATAATTTCGGCTTCAAGCAAGCCGAGTACTTTCAGGGTGCGCCCGAAGATCAGGCCGTGCCGAAGGTCGATTTGTCGATGGGCGCCGGCGCATCGGCGCCGCCGCGCGCCTGACGTTCATCCTCGGGTAGGGCGGAGATGGCGGCCGCGCACACTGATTTCTGGCAGCTCGAACGGCGCAATCGGCGCGAGACCGCGATACTGGTCACGGTCTTCGTCGCGCTGTTCACGCTGCTTGGCTTTGGTCTGGATTTTCGCTTTCACGACCTCGCGATCGTCAATGGATCGCTGACCGGCTTCCCGCTGCTGACGCTTATCGCACTCGGCTTCGGAATTTTTCAGTCACTGCTCTCATATTATGGCGGAGCGGCGCTGGTGCTCGCTTCGGTAAGGGCGCGCAAGCTCACCCCTGACACGCCGCAGCATCAGATGGTGCTCGACGTGGTTCGCGAGATGGCGCTGGCGGCGCGGATGCCGGTGCCGCGGGCCTACCTGATGGACGATCCGGCGCCTAACGCATTCGCGACCGGCCGCAAACCGGAACATTCGGTGGTCTGTGTCACGCAGGGACTGATCGACACGATGGATCGCGAGGAAGTGCAGGGCGTGCTGGGTCATGAGATGGCGCACGTGCGCGACTACGACATCCGCACGATGATGATGATCGCGGTGCTGGTGGCGGGAATCGCAATGCTGGCTGATTTCGTCTATCGATCGATGTGGTACACGGGCGGCGACGGTGGTGACAGAAACAGCCGCGGCCGCGACGACGATAACAGTAGCGGCAACGCGGGCGCGTTGATCGGTATCCTGGTAGTCGTGCTTGCGGTACTGGCTCCGTTTTTCGCGCAATTGCTTGCGATGGCGGTGTCGCGCCAGCGCGAATATTTGGCCGACGCCGCTTCGGTCGAGTTCACGCGCAATCCGCGTGCGCTCTTGCGTGCGCTCGAGCGAATCGCGGAGACCGAATCGCCGCTTCGCAACGCCTCGCGCGGCACCGCGCACCTTTTCATCGTCAATCCGCTGCAGGGCGCGCGCGAGGACGACGAGGGTTTTTTCGACAATTTATTTTCGACTCATCCGCCGCTTAAGCGGCGGATCGAGCGGCTGCGTGCGCTGCTTCACGAGGCGAGTGGCGAAACGCCGCCGGCTGCTGGGGCGGCCACGGCCGCCTCGACTACGCGCGGCTAAACAGCGGGAACGCGGCCGCGCTAGCGGTTACGATGGCGCAGTTCGCGCTCGACTTCGCGCCGGGCGGTCTTGCGCTTGATCGCCTCGCGCTTGTCATACAGCTTCTTGCCCTTGGCGAGGCCGAGTTCGACCTTGGCGCGGCCACGGCGAAAATAAATCTTGAGCGGCACCATCGTGTAACCCTGCTCGCGGGCATGTCCCCACCAGCGCTCGATTTCGCGCCGATGCATCAGGAGCTTGCGCGGACGGGTTTCCTTGTGGCTGAACTGGCCGGCCGGCGCGTAGGCGCCGATATGTACGCCGTACAGGAACGCCTCACTGTTTTTGATCCGCGCGTAGCTGTCGCGCAGGTTGACCTTATGCGCGCGGAGCGACTTGACCTCGGTGCCGGTTAGCGCCAGTCCGCACTCCAGCGACTCCTCGATAAAGAAATCGTGACGGGCCTTGCGGTTGTCGGCGACCAGTTCGAAGCCGTCGTCGGGCGTCTTGGCGCTTTGCTGCCGAGCCATCCTTATGAGCTTACCTGTGCAGCGCTGCCAGCATAAGCGGATCTGTTGCCGATGCGCGGTCTAGTCGCGTGGCTGATTGACCATTTTGATCCAGTCGCGCAGCGCGGCCTCCGTGGTGCGAAATGCGATTTCCTGCCACGGAATGTCGGCGGGACCGAAGTAACGCACCTCGCTGGCCTCGTCGGAAAGGCCGGGGCTCTCGCCGCCAGGTCGCGCAAGATACACCACCACCGCCGCGATCGGGTTTTGCGCGTCGGAGTAAACGCCGAGCAGGTGTTCGATCGTGACATTCATCCCGACTTCCTCGAACGTCTCACGCAGCGCCGCCGGCTCCGGCATCTCGTGGAAGTCCACGTAGCCGCCGGGAAAAGTCCAGTAGCCCAGCCGCGGCGGGATCGCGCGACGCAGCAGAAGCACGCGCCCCGCGTCGATCACCAGGCATCCGGCGACCAGCTTGGGGCCTTGGAAGTCGATGAAGCCGCATCGCGAGCACACCTTATGGCGTCTGTGGTCGGGGAGGACCGGGCGCAGTTCCATCGTGCCGCCGCAGAGCGCACAGAAGCGCACATTCGCGGGATACTGATGCTGGATTTCGTGGCGCGGCTCCACTGCGCGATCGTCTTCTTCAACCATGCGAGAGAGCTTGGCGGATCGAAGCCGCGCGCTGCAACCGCGCCGAGAAGAGGGCCGTTCTCGAACGGCCAGTACAAAAGTAAGCTACGGCAGCCTCGCGTGGCGAACAGAAATGGGCGAACAGCTAAAACGTGAGGCGGCGGACCAGGGCCTCGACAATCAGGAGGATCATCGCCGCGAGCAGGGGCCACGCCGCCATCGATTGCCTGAGCACATGCTCGGGGCGCGTCAGACCTACGTCGGCCGGCGATGCATTGAGCCGCCCGCCGCTGCCCGAGGCGAGTCGCTCGAGCAGCGTGTAGTTGGGCTCCGGACGCGGCAATTCGGCGTTGATCGCCGGACTGACCGTGTAGGCGAGCGGCGGAAAGGCGAGCGCCTGGGCCGTGGCTGCTTTGAGCGAGATGTTGTAAGTGCCCGCGCGCGGCGCATCGAAGCTACCGTAAAGTTCACCCGGGACTTCCTCGGAAAGCGCGCTCTGTACGCGGGTGCCGTCGGGACGTGTGACGGTCGCACTGACCAGTGCGGCCGACGGCGCCGGCCGGTCGCTATAGTTGGTGAGCCTCAGGTGGATGCGGCCTTCGCGGTAGCCGAGCGCGACGTCGAACTTCTGTTCCGTAGCGGCGGTCTCGGGCGTCATCCAGGAGAACACCTTGCTCCAGATCTGCCCGAAGATTCCGTCCTGCACCCACGGACCGGACCATCGTCCACTCGCATCGGTGGTGACCGCAACGGCTTTGCCGGCAGCGTAGCGCCAGCTCGCGATCAGCGGTGCGTGCGTATCCGCGCGCTTGATAAAGGCGTCGAGCGTGGCCTTCGGCTTCAGTTCGGTGGCGACGAAACCCTTGATCGCCGGTAGCTGGCGGCCCGCGAGATCCTTGAGTAGCGGGTCGGGCTTCACCGTGAACGGGGTGAAGTCTTTTTCGACCATCGTGGTCTCGCCGCCGTGCGATTTGACGTCCTGCAAAAATAACTCGGGCAGGTTCGAGGCGCTGTCGGTCTGGTAGAAGCCGCCGCCGCCGTATTTGCTGATCGATTCGAGCAGCGGCAGATTGGCCTCCCGGCCGATTGCGATGGTCGAGATCGTCACGCCCCCCTCGTGATGCATCGAGGAGACCAGGTCGTAGTACATCGCCGCCGTGCCACCGGTCTCGCCATCGGTGAGCACCACGACGTGCTTCACCGAGGCGTTGTTGCCGGCTAGCATGCGGTCCGCCTCCTGCATGGCCGGCAGCAGATAAGTGGTGCCGCGCGCCTTCAGTCGGTTGATCAATTCGTCGAAGTAAGGCCGGCTCTGGCTGAGCGGAGTCAGGGGCACAATCACGAACGGTTGCGAGTCGAAGCCGACGACCGCAATCAGGTCGGTGTCGGCGAGCGTTTTGGTGACCGTGCGCGCTGCCGCCTTGGCGTACTCGAGCTTCTCGGCGCGACCCATCGAACCCGACTTGTCGATGATCAAAACCAGCGCGCGAGTGCGCTGGCGATGCTGCGGCGGTTTCATGATGACCGGCAGAGCGCGAGCGAGCGGACTGTCCTGGTATCCGCCCAGCCCGAAGCTCTCGTCACCCCCGGCCATCGCGAGCGACCCGCCCTCCTCGACATAATTGACCAGCGCCTGCTGGGCCGAGGACGAGAGCCGCGAACGCGGCACGTTGTTCAGCACGACCGCGTCGTATCCCTTGAGACTGCCGCTCCAGGAGCCGCCAGCCGCAATCACGGTCGGCTGGAGACCCATCCGGTGCACGACGGCTTCGAGGTACTCCGCGTCACGCCCCGAGCCGGTCAGGATAAGCACCTTGCGCTGCGCGCCGATCCCGACCCATCCGGTGAGCGAGTCATCTTCGCTATAAGCGTCCTGCGCTGGATTGGCGGGCTTGAACAGGGCGGTATACGAGGTCAGCCCTGAGGCTTCGGCATGGACCGGGAAGTCGAAGCGTTGCTGACCGCTTTGCAGCGTGACCTTGCGGGCGTCGATCGGGCGGCCGTTTTGTAAGATCGAGATGGTCCCGCCAACCGGAGCCGAATTGTAGTTAGTGGTGGTCACCCCAAGCGCGAACGATTCCGATTTCTCCAGTGCCGGCGGCATCGCGAGGCCAGTGATCGCGACGTTGGGGATACCGCGTGCGCCGGGCGGCGTGAAGATGTAGAGGCGCACTCCGGCCGAGCGAATCGCGCCGAGCGCGCGCTCCGCATCGCCACGGGTTTCCCATCCGTCGGTAACCAACACTACCGGGCCATCATGCGCGCCCGGATTTGCGGCGACCTTCTCGAGCGCCGCTTCAAGGTCGGTCGCGCCCGGCGCGCAATTTGCGCATCCGGCAGCCGCGTCGAGCTTCGAGAGCGCGCCCGAGACCGTGGTCGGCTCGGGATCGGTGGCGAAGATTACCGCCGGATCGCCTGCGCGCAGTTTGAGATCGTCGCGCAGGAGCTTGGCCGTCCACGTGCGCATCGCCGCGGTGATGCTGGCCGAGGCGTCGACCACCGCCGGCCGCGTAGTGCCTTCGCTTCGCGTGACGGTCTGCGGATCGGCGAGCGCCAGCACACATAGCGCCAGTACTGCTGCGCGCAGCAGAGGTGCGAAGAGTTTGCGCGGCGTGTCCACGCCGAGCAGCGACCAGCCGAGGATCACGCCGACTCCGATCAACAGCCACAGTGCGTGGGGGTTCGCCAGTTTAACGCCGCCCAGTATGACCCCGGGGTTCATCGCTGGATCGTGACCATCGGGCGGCGGCGGCGATACCCGATCAACGCTTGCAGGATCAGCAACGCGAGGATCGCCAGGATGAAATCGCTGGTAACCGACGCGCGACGCGGCGCGACCTCGGTCATCGTGCCCGAGGCGCTCGACTCGATCTTCATCGCGGGCGTGTTTTCGAGATCGGAGGCGTGCAGGTTGGCGAGATTAACCGCGCGTAGCGACTTGGCCCCGTCGGTCGAGATGAGTCGGTAGATGCCCTGGAAATTGGCGCCGGTGAACAGCATCCCCGGCGTTACTTTGATCTTCCGACCGGCGGGCGGCACGATCGCGTCGACGCCGGCCGGCACGATCCACGGATCGCCGGTATGGTAGCCGGCGGTCTCGGCGCCGAAGCCAGCCAGGTAGCTGAGCGAGTTGAGGGTCAGCACCGACATCGGAAGGTTTTGCCGGCCGAAATAGGGAAAGGGATTGAAGCCCAAGGCGACCAGGCGATGGCCGGAGCGCTCGCCGGCGAGCATCAGTGCGCCTCCGCTGCCGGTCACGATCGCCTGGAGCCACGGATGCTGGCCAAGGTATTCGCCGCCATGCAAATTGAGCAGGCGGAAATTCACGGAGTCGGTGAGCGGACCGGTCGGCGGCCATCCGGTTATCTCGACGCTTGAGGCCGGCTGAACGTTAAAGCCGAAGACCGGATCGCCCGGCGGGGGCATCACCAGCAGCGTGTTTACCGGCGGCATCTCCTTGGGCACGGCGTATTCGAAGATCGCGAGGTCCGCTGAGGCGAGGTCCTTCGGCGAGAAGCTGGTGGGCGACGCAACGCGCACCGAGATCCCCGGCAGGCGGTCTAGACCGGCGGCATCGGCGGGAGTCGGCGTCACGAAAAGGATCGAAATCGATTTGACCGCGCCGGCGGTGGCCCAAGCGACATTATCGAGCGCGAAACCGTCGGTCGGAGTAAGCGACGCGCGATAGACTCCGGCCGGTCTCAGATTGGGAAACTCGATCGCGCCAATCTGGCCCGGGTCCAGGTGCGCCTGGGCATGTCCTATGGGATGCCCGTCACCCGTGATCGCGAGTTGTAAAGTCTGCGCCACCGGACTGAAATTGCCGACCGTCAAACGGGCGTGCAGTGCGGCCTGGCCCAACGATTCGCGGCGCAGCACGAACGATCCGATCGCGTAGTTGGGCAACGGATCGCCGGCGGAGAAGGCCTCGATACGCGGCGGCACAGGCGCCGCAAGCGGCCGCGCGCCGGCGTAGATCACCCGGCGCAGATGCTGGTCGGACGCAAGCTCGCTCAATAGCGCGCTCAGCGCAGCCTGGTCAGATGGCGAGTCGGCGGGATGTAATTGTGCGAGCGCGGCCGCGGCGTCGGCGGCGCTCGCGAACGGCGGAGCGGCACGATGAGGCTGCGGTGCGGTCAGATAGAGGCTCACCTCGCCAGGGCCTTCCCGTCCGAGCGCGTCGGTGAGCGCGGCGCGCGCCGAATCGAAACGGCTGCTTCCGGGCGCCGCCGCGGCCTGCATTGCCGCCGAGTCATCGAGCACCACTGCAATCGGGTTGCCCTTGCGCGTGACGTAGGGTCCGGCAATCGCCAGCACCGCGAGCGCGATGATCAGCACCTCGACGAAGAACATCCAGTCCGGCCGCGGCCATCCACCGAAGCGCCGTCCACGCCGTGCGCGCAACGCGCGAAAGGCGAGCACGCTCGCGACGACCACCCGTCGCGGACGCTCGCGCACGAGATACGCGAGCGCCAGCGCCGGAATCAGCGCGAGCAGATAGTAGAGCGCGCCTGGATACAGCAGTCCCATCACGCCTCTGACTCCCTCCCCCAAAACAATCTGGGGGAGGGAATACTCAGCAAGTGACCCGAGTTAGAAGTTCGCAACATATTGTTTGTCCGAAGACCGGGTAATCGCAAAACTATCTCTTCGCCGAACCTCAAACTCAGGACACTAATGCCTTAGGCCGAAATCGGCGCTCGCGCGCAGGAAGAAATCGTGGAAATTGAGGTCGGTGGTGTAGAGCGTGTAATGCAGCCCCCGGCGCAGGCAGAAGGTCTTGATCTCGCGCGAGAGCCGCGCGAGCGTCTGCCGATACTGCTCGCGCTCGCGGTTGCCTATAGAGGCCATCACCCGCTCTCCGCTCTCCGCGTCGACCAGTTCGACGTCGCCCGCCAATCCCGCGCCCGCCATCTCGCTGCCGCCGAGGATCTGGACCGCGGTCACGTCCATGTTCGCGGCGGTGAATAGACCTAGTCCGCGAGTAACGGAATTTATCATCATCAAGTAATCCGAGATCACGAAGACCTTGCCGGCGCGACGCACCGAGACCAGTTCGCGCGCGAGCGCTGTGGCAAGGTCGAGTTGTCCCGCTGGCCGGATGGCGCCCAGACGCTGCGCGAGTTCTACGATCCGATGGCGGCCGTAAACGAAGCCGGGCGTCGAGGCTTTGCCATCGCCGGCCAGCACGCGAATCATCACTCGGTCGCCTTGCGCGAGGGCAACGTAGGCGAAAGCCAGCGCGGTCGCCACCGCCATCGGGAATTTGCGGTCCGCCTCAGGCAAGCCCATCGAGGCGCTGGCGTCGAGAAAAATGTAGGTAAGGAGGTCTTCCTCCTCCTTGAACAGTTTGATGTAGAGCTTGTCGGTGCGGCCGTAGAGTCCCCAATCGATGAAGCGGAAGTCATCGCCCAACGAGTAGTGGCGGAAGTCGCTGAACTCCAGCGAGGAGCCGCGCCGGGGCGAGAGATGAGTGCCTTTGCCGAGACCCTCGAACTCGCGCCGCGTTTTGATCCTTAGATGTTCGAGCCGGGCCAGGAAGTCCGGCGTAAATTCCTCGGGCAATCCCAGCATAGATAGTTACGCGCGCGGCTTTTTGAGCCGCTTGGTCGCCTGGTCGAGGATCGAATCGGTGGAGACGTTCTCGGCCTCGGCCTGGAAGTTGCGCAGCAGCCGATGGCGCAGCGCCGGGACCACCGCGTCGGCGACATCCTCGTAGCTAACGCTGACGCGTCCGTCGAGCAGCGCGTTGACTTTGGCGCACAGGATGAGCGCCTGGGCGCCGCGCGGGCTGGGTCCGAAGCGTAGGTACTGCGATACTTCGGGGGTCGCGCCGGGGCCGTTGGGCGTGCAGGCGCCGATTATGCCGATCACGTAGCGTTCGAGCGGCTCGGCCACCATCACTTCGCGCACCAGCATCTTTAGCTGCTCAATCGCCTCGGGCGCGTTGGCCACGGGAAAGATTGATTGCGCGCTATGCATCGTTGCGCCGGTGGTGCGGTTCAGGATTTCGCGCAGTTCCTCGGGCCTCGGCGAGCCCATCACGACCTTGAACAAAAAGCGATCCATCTGTGCTTCTGGCAGCGGATAGGTGCCCTCGAGCTCGATCGGATTCTGCGTCGCCAGCACCATGAACGGCGGCTCAAGCGGATAGGTCATGCCGAAGACCGTGACTTGCCGCTCCTCCATCGCCTCCAGCACGGCGGATTGAGTCTTGGGCGTGGCGCGATTGATCTCGTCGCCGAGCACGACGTGGGCGAAAATCGGGCCGGGCTTGAAATTGAACTCGCGCCTTCCATCGGCCTCGGTCAGGACCTGGGTGCCGACGATGTCGGAGGGCATCAGGTCGGGCGTGAACTGGATGCGCTTGAAGCTAAGCCCCAAGGCGTCGCTCGCGGTCTTGCACATCAGGGTCTTGCCGAGTCCGGGGACCCCTTCGATCAGAACGTGGCCGCCCGCAAACAGCGCGGTCAGAGTTTTGCGGACGACATCCTGATGGCCGACAATCACCTTGCCGACCTCGGCTTCGGCGCGCGCGAAAGTGCGCTGAAATTCAGTGACGCGTTCGGTTGGCGTAATTTGCGGAGCCGCTCCCATGCCTTCTCCTTGTGCTGATAGATGCGTGACGCGTGCGCCTCTGTTAGGGGATCAGATCGCGGTAGCGCGGCGGCACGAGCTGACGTTCCTGGGGCGTGGCGTCAAGCCGCTCGGTCTTCAGCGGAACGTTGACGTACGGGACGCTCGCGGTCGGCCGGTTGGTGTCGGGGACGATTTTGCCCCCGGTGGCCGATACCACCTCGGTCGGCAGCCGAAACAGAACGTAGCGCGCGTCGCGAATCTCGATCGGCGGACCCTGGCCCGGTTTGTAGAATCGCGGGAAATTCTCCGCCACCGGAAATTCGCCGAGATGGGTATCGCCGTTGCTGCCCTTGTCGTTCTTGCCGCTCTTTGTGCCGCCCGACGGCAGCTGGCCCTTGGCAGAGGTGCCAGGCCGCGGAATATTGCCTTGGGTGAGCGCGTCGGGCTGCTGCGAGGAGCCGCCCTTTGCGTTGGGATTATTGCCTGGCTTGAGCGCCTTGCCTTTGTCTCCCTGGCCCGGCTTGGGCGCGTTGCTGTTGGAGCCCGAGTCGTTTTCCACTTGCGCCTGGGCCTTTGAGAGGTCATTGCGCAGCTCGACTATCTGCTCTTTGCCCTTGGGACCGTTGGGATTGTTGCCCTCGTTCTCACCTGGACCCTGTCCTTTGCCCTGACCCTTGCCCTGGCCATTGCCGTTGTCCTGGCTTTGCCCTTTACCTTGCCCGCTTCCCTTGCCGGTGCTGCCCTTGCCGTTGCCGCTGCCCGAGGCGTTTCTGGCGGACTGCTGCGGCGACGAACCTTTCTGCTGCTTTTGCAGCTCGCTCATCGCTTCGGCGAGCCGCCTGATTTTCTCCTGCGGCGGAAGTTTGGGATTTTCCAGCGCGTCGGCGGCGGCGCGTATCTTGGACGCAAGTTCCTGGTCGGCGGAGGAGGGCGAGCTTGCAAGCTGCTGGGCGGCGGCGCGGAGTTTGCGCGCTTGTAGCTGCTCGGGCGCGGGTAGTCGTACCAGAGCCAACGCGGCCGCCGCGAAAATCAATATCAGGACGACCGTGAGGGGCAGCGAACGGAGCAGTGGGCCACGCACCTCGAAGGCAAAGGCGCGGTCGGGATCGAAACGCTCCAGGTAGCGGGCAGCGCGGTCCCACAAAAGCGGGAATAATGGAGTTCGCGGCGCGCGCTGCGCCGGCTGCTCGGCGGGATCGGCGAGGCTCGCCAGCGTGACGATTTCCTGATGGCCATTGACGGCTTCGTCCACGCGCTCGGCGGCGTCGATGAAGTCGTCAGCTTCCCGATAGGCCCGCCAAGCCATCAAGGTGCATCCGGCGAGCCCCACGAAACCCGCGACCAACAGGACGAGGCGCAAGTCGCCGAGCTCCGCCGGCACCAATACGTAACCGACCCGCTCCCAGGTTGCCGCGCCGATACCCCCAAGCGTCGCGGCCAGCAACAGTGCGGTCAGTGCGGGAATCAAAAGCGCCAATCCCGCGCGCACGGCGGCGACCCGTTCGAGGCGGCGGCGGGCGGCCGCAATCTGCTCGACGGGATTTACAACAGCTGACGTCATCGGCTTGATGCCGCTGTAGGTAGCGGTGCGATGTAAGTTGCGGGCTTTGATACTTTCAGAGCGCTCTCCCGTGCGTTTAGCTTGCGCACGATCTGGATGTTGCGATCGTGTTCGCGCAGCGTTCGCGAAAAAATATGCGTCCCGTCGTCGCGCGCCACAAAATACAGGTAATCCGTATGCGCCGGATAGAGCGCTGCCATTATCGACGACATTCCAGGATTCGCAATCGGCCCGGGCGGGAGTCCATTGAACGAGTAGGTGTTATAGGCAGAGGCAGTATGCACCGCCGTCGCTGCGGGCTCAATTTCTCCCTGTGGATTATACTGAGCAGTGGGATCGGACTGAAGCGGCATCCCCAGCCGCAGACGATTATAAAACACGCTCGCGATGGTGGGACGTTCCCCCGCCACCTTGGCCTCTTTCTCGATGATCGAGGCAAGCGTCACGAGTTCATGGGCGCTCGAATGTAGCTCGAATAGCCGCTCCTCGGTACGAGGCGGCAGCGCGCTGTAGAACCGGCCCAGCATCGAAGCCAGGATCCGCCCGCTACTCGCGTGCGGCGAGAAGCGGTAAGTGGCCGGGAAGAGGTAGCCTTCCGCGCCGAGGGGCTCCAGCCCGAGCGCCGCGGGCAGCGGACCCCATCGCGCGGCGTCCTCGAATTGCTTTTGGCATACGAGGCCTTCCTCCTCCAGCCGCTCGGCTATCTGATTTAGCGTCGCTCCTTCGGGGATTGCCACGGTCACTGCCACGAAGTCGCCATTGATCAGATGGCGCAACACTTCCGGGACGTTCTCGCGCCCGCTGAAGGCATAGTCACCAGGCTTCAGGTTGCGCCCGCCTCCGCTCAACTCGGCGTACAGCACCATCGCTCGCGCGCTGCGGACCACGCCGGCGGATGCGAGCCGGCGCGCGACTACTCCCAACGAATCGCCCTGGTCGACCGACACGGCCTTTGGCGTCGCAAACCTCGGCACTGGAATGAAGCACACGTAAGCAATCCACGCGGCGGCGGCCAAGGCCCCAAGCATCGTCAGGGCGATTGCGGCCTTGAGAAACCGGTTCATCGGGCTAGGCCGGATGACTTTCCAGCCATCCCTCCAAAATCACCGCTGCGGCTATGGCGTCGCGCGAGCCCTTCTTCGCCGATCGCGACGCCGACGCTTCGCGCAGCCGTTCTTCAGCCTCGAAAGTGCTCAGTCGCTCGTCGAACATCTCCACCCGAACCCCAGTCACTGCGCCGAGGTGCTCCGCAAAAACCCGTGCCGCGCGCGCTGACGGTCCCTCCGTGCCATCCATGTTCAGCGGCAAGCCGACGACGATGAGCGAGACGTCGCGCTCGGCCAACAGAGCGCGAATCGTCTCCAGGTCCAACTTTGACGAACGGCGTTCGATTATCTTGAGCGGATAGACTCCATGACCACTGTTGATGGCGAGTCCTACGCGCTTTCGACCGAAATCGATCCCTGCAATGGCCATGGCTTTAGCTGGTCTTATAAAGTCTATAAGGCATGCTGTCGAAGCGTCAGCTCTCGATGGTGTTGCGCATTTGAATCAAATGCTCTAAGTTGACGCCCGATGGTTCGGGGGACCCTCACTCGTGTATTCCCGCGTTTGCTGACTGCGATTGTGGTCGCTGCTCTTGCAACACTGGCGTCGATTCATCTCTTTTTTCAGGCCGGCGACCCTCCGACTCCGATCATCGCACTGATGGACTTGCAGGCAGGCCGCACTGACGGCGGACCCGCCGAAGTCGCCGAGAGCGCCAGTCCGGCGCCTGACCCGATAATAATACAGCTCACGCTTGACCGTTCAGCCTCGGTGTTGCGCTACCTTCAGGACGCCGGCCTCGATCCTGCGGAGGCTCAGAACTGGGCCAATCATTTTCAAGAAGCCGCGAACACTGGGCTCATGAAGGAAGGCCACTCGCTGGTTCTTTATAAAGACCCCGAGACTGGCGAGCTGCGCGACCTGCGCTATGACCTTAACACGAACATTACCATCCGCGAGCACGGACTGGGCTCGGGTGTCCTCCGCACCTCGCGCGAACTTATCGAGTACGACGTCAGGCGGGTGAGTGTTGCGTTTCAGAGTTGCCCGCAGCTTTCGTAACGCGGCGCAAATCAACAATCTTCCCGAGCCGATCGTCTACACGCTGGAGAACGCCTTCAGTGATCATTATCAGCTCGACGAACTACCGTCGGGCTCCGTCGTCAAGCTCATCTACCAGGAAAAAGTGGCTCGCGACGGCAGCTATCAGCTAGTGACCGGCGTAGAGGCAGCTCAGATCGAGTCGGACAACCGGATCATGAGCGCCTTCGCCTTTCGCGACGAGCACGGCCAGCCGCGACTGTTCGATGCTAACGGCCAGGAATTGGGCCAACCGCAAATGATGCGGTTCCCGGTCAAATTCAACTACGTTTCGTCCGGCTTCACCCTCCATCGCTATCATCCGATTCTCCACGAGTATCGGCCGCACGCTGGCGTCGATTTGGTTGCCAGCTATGGCGCCCCTGTCCAGGCGGTGGCAGACGGACGAGTCGAATATGCCGGATGGTGCGGCGAGCTCGGACGTTGCGTACGGCTGGATCACGCCGAGCAGATGGTGAGCATTTACGGGCACCTGTCGGAAATTACGCGCGGACTGGAGCGCGGCGACTGGGTGCCGGTGGGCGAGACTATCGGACGAGTCGGCAGCAGCGGCCTCTCCACGGGTCCACATCTGCACTTCGCGATGCAGCGCGAGGGACACTTCGTTAACCCGCTGACCGAGAACATCGGCGTCAACCATCAGGTGTCGCCGAGAATGCGGACACTGTTCGACCAATTCAAGGACAATTATCTCGCGATGCTGTCGAAGTTGCCTGACATGGGTGGTCATTTCCATGTCGGTATCGCAAGCTCAGCGGGCGTGCCGGCGGGCGCCGGGCGGCCGGGTACTCATCTGGCGGGCGACATCGGTTCGCGCCCGCACGCGCATTATTATTGGCACGCCTTGCCCCTGACGCACTAACCTCTTTGCGGTTGCTGTGGCTCTTTCGTCTCTGGATAGCGATTTCTTCGATCCTCCCAGGCCCCGCGTAATCGCCCATCGCGGTGCCAGCGGCGAGTACCCCGAAAATACGCTGCCCGCCTTTCACGCCGCCGCCGAAGCCGGCGCTCCGTACTTCGAGCTGGATGTCCATATGACGCGGGACGGTGTGGTGGTGGTCAGCCACGACGCCGAGCTTCGCCGGACCTGCGGCATCGAAGCGTCAATTCCCGAGCTGACGCTTGCGGAAGTGAAACAGGCTGACGCCGGATGGGGCTTTACCCCTGCCACTGCTACCGTCCCTTCCCCGGCTGATACCGCAGGTAGGTTTCCGTTTCGCGCGCGCGGAATCCAGGTGCCCGCGCTGGCCGAGGTCCTTGCGGCTTTTCCCGAGCGCCGTTACATCATCGAGATCAAGCAGACCGAACCGAGCCTGGCGGCGGCGTTGCTCGACGTGATCGAGCGGGCGGGGATGCGCCGCCACGTGTTGGTAGCGGGCGAGGATCACGTTCCGATCGACGAGATCCGCGCGCTCGCCCCGAGGCTTCCGACCGGATTTCCGTACCCCGAGATCGTCGGCTTCATGGCCGCGTTGGCGCCTGGCGCCGACCCATATCAGCCGCGCGGCGACGCGTTGCAGATTCCCCCCGAGTATCAATCGTGGCGGCTCGTGACGCCCGAGAGCGTCGCCGCGGCGCATCGGAGCGGCGTCGAAGTGCACGTGTGGACGGTCAATGACGTGGCTGAGATGCGCGCGATGCTCGAGCTCGGCGTCGACGGCATTATCACCGACTATCCGGCCCGCCTGGTCGCGCTCTTGTAGGCGGCCTGCCCGCGCGCTTTTCCGTCGCTACAGGCTTCTGTTACGATTCCCGCGTTCCCGCCCATCGTCATGCCCGAGGTGTAACCGATGAAGCTCGACACGATGCTCTCCGCACGCGACTTGCACGAGGTTCCCAAGGCGGCCAAGGCTGCCGAGGACGCTGGCTTCGACGCGATCTGGTCGATGGAGGCCGGCAACGACGGATTCCTGCCCCTGGCGCTCGCCGCCGAGCACACCCGGCGGATCAAGATGGGTCCGGCGGTCGCGATCGCCTTCCCCCGCAGTCCCATGGTGACCGCGTACACCTCTTATGACCTCGCCCGCCTCTCCGACGGGCGTTTCGTGCTGGGACTCGGGACGCAGGTCAAGGGTCATATCGAGCGGCGCTACGGCGTGCGATGGGAGCCGCCAGTGCCCAAGCTGCGCGAGTACCTGGAGTCGCTGAAAGCGATTTTCAAGTGCTGGAATGAGGGTGGCTCGAAGCTCTCGTACAAGGGCAAGTACTATAACTTCTCGTTGATGACGCCGTTCTTTGCGCCGCGGCCGCATCAGTTCAGGATTCCAATCTACATCGCGGGAGTGAATGAACATATTTGCCGGCTGGCGGGCGAGCTGTGCGACGGCCTTCACGCACATCCGTTCAACTCACCTAAATATTTGCGCGAATTCGTGATGCCGCATCTTGAAGAAGGCTTCAGGAAATCCGGCCGCGCGCGCGAGGACTTCACCATCTTCACCACCGCCTTTGTAGTGGTCGGCGCCAACGACGAAGAGATTGAAAAGGCGCGCGAGGCCGTCCGCCAGCAAATCGCCTTCTACGCCTCGACCCGCACCTACCAGGTCGTGCTCGAAACGCACGGCTGGGGCGAAATAGCACCCCGTCTCAACGAGAAGGCAGCCAAGGGCGATTGGACCGGGATGGCTAAAGAGATAACCGACGAGATGCTCGATACCTACTCGGTGAGCGGTAAATGGGACGACATCGCGGCCAAGGTCAAGACTCGTTACGAAGGCCTGCTCGACCGCGTCGCGTTCTACATGCCGTATAAGGCCGGAGTGGACGAGGACGCCTGGCGCCAGCTCTGCAAGCAGTTCAACGGCTGAGCCGCGGGCCTGGGGCCAGGCGCTACCGGGACGCCCGCAGCGGTTCTACTTGTCGAGCGTCGAACCGAGCTCCTGCACCTTTTTGCGCAGCATGCTCACGAGCGCCGGGTAGCCGTCGTTGTTGAGCACGCGATTGAACTGCTGGCGATAATTGGCCATCACGCTTATCGCGTCGATGTCGAGGTCGTAAATCCTCCAGCTCTCACCCTCGCGTCTCAGCAGGTAATCGACCTTGATCGGCGGCGGCTGATCCTTCAGTAGCACGGTACTATGAACCTCGGCGTAACCGGCGCCGTTGTACTGCTGTCCCGTGAAGCTGACGTTGGAGCTGGTCGCGGTCTCGCGGATCTTTTGCACGCCATATTCCTGCAGCTTGCTCAGGTAAACGTTTTCCATGAACGAGGTGAAGAGGGGAACAAATTCGTTTTGCTGCTGGGGCGTGAGTTGGCGCCAATGGTAGCCGAGTGTGGTGCGCGCCATGTCGGCGAAGTCGAAGTTCGCTGCCGCGATTTCGCGCAGCCGCTTATCGCGCTCGGTCGTAGGTGTCTCGGTATCACGCACCACTGCGGTCGCCTGGTCGACAACCGCCTTGACCATCGCGGTCGGGTCGCTACCCATGACCGCGGCGGAAGCGATCGCCTCGGCGCGCGCTCGACCGGGAATCACGGCGAGCGCGCACAGCGCACTCGACAGAAAAACTGCGCCCATCAGGCTCAGGTTGAAGCTCGAGCGTGATTTGACTGCTGCGTCAAAAGAGCGGCGTTTTTCGCAGAGAGGGTGTTTTGTAACCGATGAACAATTTTTCGCGTATGGATAAAGCATCACGCTTGATTATCGTCTCTTGAGACGCGCTTTAAAATACCCGGAACAATCAATATGTCACATGCGCCAAACCTCGGAATCAGCTAGGCTATTTCACGATGCAGAAGCGTGTGCTTTTCGCCGCTGACCCGCGATGGGCAGCGATGGCCGAACGGCTTGACCTGCTCATGGCGGACGGAGATTTCCACGTACTCAAAGACGAATCCCGCACTTGCGCCGGTCTGCTCAAGGGACCCGACGGCGCGTGGGTTTTCGTCAAGCGCGTGCGCACCGGATCGTGGGCGAGGGGGTTCATCGCGGCCTTGCGCGGTTCGCGCGTGCGGCGATGGCTCGAGGGGGCAGCGATGCTCGCGGCGGCGGGCTTCAACCGGCCGGCACCGCTGGCAGCGTTGGAAGTTAGCCACGCGGGCGCGGTCAGTGAATGCTATCTGGTGTGCGAAGCGCTCAACGATGCGACCGTACTGAGCGGCGCGGTGCTGGATGGAGGGCGGGTACATTTTCGCTCCCGCCGCCCGCTGTTGAGCGCAGTCGCGCGCGAGGTCCGGCGCCTGCACGATGCGGGGCTCTACACGCTTGATCTGCAAGAGACTAATCTGATGGTACGAGAGCGTGACGGTGCGCCGCCTCGAATAAGTTTCGTCGATCTCGAGGACTTTCGCCGGGTGCGCTGGGTGTCCTGGAACAGAAGGCTGCTCAATCTGGTTCATTTGGACCGCAGTATCGGGCGCTTCCTGAATCGTCCAGCGCGGCTGCGTTGTCTCTACGAATATCTTGGCGGAAGCACTCTCGAGCGTGAGGATCGCCGGCGGACCGTCCAGCAGTTCTGGCAAGTGCGCGATGAACTCGAAAGCCGCCATCGCGCGCGTGCGCCGCGCGTCGCCGTGGCGGAGGCGTCCCAGCCGACCACAACCCTCGCGCATGGCGCATCGCCCGCCGCCGCGAACCCGTTTGCGCCGCCGACGCGCGGCCACTGACCACGCAAGCCATCGACTAGAGCGTCGCGGACAATGGCCTTCTCGATTCGCGGACGCGAGTACGATCACCATACCGAGCAAGTCCACGCGGCGGGCGGCGCCAGTCTGCGCGATCTGATGCTGGGGCTCAACGACGGCCTGGTCGCTTCGTTCGCGGTCACCTCGGGCGTCGCCGGCGCATTCACCTCGGGCAATATCGTGGTAATGGCGGGCCTCGCCGAGATGCTGGGCGGAGCGGTCTCGATGGCCCTCGCAGCTTTCATCTCGGCGCGTTCGCAAATCGAGTTCTACCATAGCGAAATTCAGCGCGAGCGCGACGAGATCCGCCGATGGCCCGAGCGCGAGCGCGAGGAGATCCGCACCATCTACCGCGCCAAGGGCTTCAGCGGCGAGTTGCTCGACCGTATCGTCGGCCATATCACGGCCGATCCCGAGCGCTGGAGCGACGTGATGATGCGTGAGGAGTTGGGGTTGGCGGTCGAATCGTTCGATCGGCCGCTGCGCTCGGCGCTGACGGTAGGATTGTCTTACTTTGCGGGCGCCACGGTGCCGGTGCTTGGCTATCTTTTCGTTCCTCCGCGCGAGGGCCTGGTCATCTCAGTCATCGCCACAGTCACGACCCTGTTCGTGGTCGGCGCGGCGAAAACCATAATTACGGCGCGTCCGTGGTGGCGGAGTGGTCTCGAGAGCATGGCTACCGGTATCGTCGCCGCCGCGGTGACCTACGGCGCGGGGCGATTCTTCGCCCGCCGCTAGTATCACGGCGCCTCACGCAGCACGATTAGTTACACCTGGCCAAGCGGCGTTGACCTCGACGGCTCATCCTCGCTATCTCTACTTGCTATCGTGAATCAGCAGGCTCGCTTGACCACGCCGGGGCGCATCGCTGCGGCTTGGCCGCCACCGTCGCGCCGGACGGTGTGGGCCGCGGCACAATGGGCGTGGCGTTCCGAGCGGCTGTTCTCGATCGTCCTGCTGGTCGTCGCGATGTTGCTCGGCGCGCACTATCGCTTCCATCGCCTTGCCCGCTGGGACATGAACGGTGACGAGGCAGCCTCCTGGGCAGCCGCGTCCGCGCCCAGCGTGATGCAGGTGGCCACGGTAGAGCAGCGGCTCGATCCCGGCAAACTCGCTCTCTATGACATGACACTGCACGAATGGATAAGGGTCTTCGGCGACAGCTTGTTCGCTATGCGCGCGATGTCGGCCGCGCTGGGGACGATTGCAATCGTGCTGGTCTTCGTGGTTGTGCGCGAGGTCTGCCGTTCGCTGGCTGACGAGGCGGCTGGCACAATTGGCGAGCTGGCGGGCGCCTTCGCCGCGCTCCTTTATGCCACGAATCTCGAGATGGTGCTGTCGGACCGCATAGTGAGGATGTATCCGCTGGTGATGTGCGCGGAGCTTTTGCAGATCACATTTTTCGTTCGCGCCCAGCGCCGCGGCGGGATCTTGAATTATCTTGGGATCGCACTTTTCACCGCCGCAATGGTCGCCGGCAACTTTACTTCGATGTTTCTAATAGCAGCGGAAGCGTTGTGGCTCGGCTGGCTGCTGCTGGCGAGACTCTGGGATACGCGGCCGCAACGGCTGGAACTGTTCCGTCCCGCTTGCGCGCTGGCTGCGGGAATAGCGATTCTTCTGTTTTGGCTGCCTGGCGCGGTTGCATCGTCGCGGGGCGCAGTGAAGTACGGCGCGATCGACTGGATCAAACTGCAGCCTATCTCCTGGCCCTACACGACGCTTCGCAACTCGACGGGCAGTCATACGTTGTTCTGGATCCTTGTAACACTCGCCGCCTTCGGTGTCTGGCGGGGATGGCGCTCTTTGCGGCTTGTGGTGGAGTTCTTCGCTGCGTGGGTATTTGGCCCGATTCTGGCGGTGATGGCTGTGACCTATCTCATTCACCCACTGGAATTTCCGCGTTACATACTTATTTCGTTCGTCGGCATGTTGGTCTTCGCCGCGTTGGGCGCCGCATCGGTGCGCTCCACCGCTTTGCGCGTTTTGCTGGCCGTCGTGCTTATACATCTATCCGCGGGTCCGGTGCGCGACGGGGTGAGAAGTTCTGGTGAGGCTGCTTGGCGCGAAGCGACGCGAGTGGCTCTGCAACGAGCCGCGCCTGGGGAGCAGGTCGCGGTATTTCCGCCTTGGTGCATAAACGTGGTGCACTTCTACATGCCGCCCAAGCGCCGTGACGCTGCTGTCGCGTTTATGGATAAATGCAGTCAGGCCTCCGTGTTGATCCTCAGCGGACGAGGTGTTGCTCCGGATAAACCGATCGCTGCTGCAGAGGCGTGCTATCCTCGGGTCATCGCAACTCTGAAACTCGTCGAAGTACGTGCGCGCTAAGTCTGCCGCTCTCTCTGGGGAGCGATTTTTTCAGTAACTTCAGGCGTGCATCGTTCGCTTTCTGACCAAGCTGCTTTGACCACGATGACGCATCCCCGCTATCCCTACCCGCTATCGTGAATCAGCAGGCTCGCTTGACCACGCCGGAGCACATCGCGGCCGCTGCGCCACTATTGCGGCAGACAGTGTCGGAGATTGCGCTGACGGCCTGGCGTTCGTCACGGCTGTTCGCTCTTGTTCTGCTGACGATCGCGGTGCTCATCGGTGCGCATTCTATCGGTTCCATCGAGCTTGCCCGCTGGGACATGAACGGCGACGAGGGAATCGCGTGGGTGGCGGCAGCGAAATCGGGGTTGCATCAGGTGGTCGCGACGTTCTGGCAGTTCGAAAATGGCGGTAAGCTTCCGCTCTTCGACATCCTGCTGCACGGATGGGTGCGTATATTCGGCGACAGCCTGTTCGCGCTGCGCGCGATGTCGGCCCTGCTCGGGACGGTCGCGATCGTGCTGGTGTTCGTTGCGGTGCGCGAGATCTGCAGCGCGCTCGGCGGTGCAGCGGCCATCGAAGCCGGCGAGGTAGGTGGAGCGTTCGCAGCACTCATCTATGCGCTGAATCTCACAATAGTGGTGTCGGATCGCACGGCGCGGGAATTTCCCCTGCTGACGGTAGCGGAGTTGGCGCAGATAATTTTTTTCGTGCGCGCGCAGCGTCAAGCGACGTGGACCGACTATCTCGGGGTCGCGATTTTCACTGCCCTAATGATCCCCATCAATTACACGGCATGTTTCCTGTTGGCCGCAGAAGCTCTGTGGCTCGGCGTTTTGTTGCTCGCCCGGTTGGCGGCATCGGCGCGAGCCGCCAAGCTCGCGATATTCTCCCCGGGATTCGCGGTGGCGGCTGGCGTCGCGCTGCTCGCGCCGCTGCTGCCGGGCGTGTTGGCTTCCTCCCGCGCAGCCGTGCAGCACGGCGTCGTCAACTGGATCCAGTTGCAGCCTGCCTCGTGGCCTTTCACGGTGTTGCGTGATGTGGTCGGCAAGCCGGCGCTGTTCGATCTCCTTGTCGCCCTGATGCTGTACGCGGTGACCCGGCAGTGGCGCTCGGCAGGTTTCGCCTGGGGACTTCTCGCGACCTGGATGCTGGGGCCGGTGCTGGCAGTATACCTGGTGACCTACCTGATTGAGCCGATGGAATTTCCGCGCTACGTGCTGATCGCTTTTATCGGCATGTTCGCTTTCGCCGGCTTCGGTGCCGGCTGCGTACGCAGCACCGCGGTGCGGATCCTTATCGCCGTGCTGATAATTCATTTCTCCGCGCCGATGATAAACGACTGGCTAAAGGTTTTGCGTGACGGTGCCTGGCGCGAGGCTACCGCGTTGGCCGACCAGAGAGCGGCCGGCGGTCAGATTGCGGTGTGTCCGGGGGTCAACCTGAACGTGGTCCGCTTCTACTTGCCGCCCGAACGACGCCGCGAAGCTGTGGCCATGAACCGCAACTGCGGCTCGGCGCCGGTCGTGATCCTCAGTGGGCGGGGAGTTGTTTCGGATCGGCAGATTGCGGTCGCGGAGGCGTGCTATCCACGCGTTCTTGCACGTCTCCAATTGGTCGAGGTCCGCGCGCGCTAAGCAGATGACGGAGCAGCTAATTCGATGATGCCGAAGAGCGCCGCAGCAAAACTATGGCCCGACACGACGGTGCAGATATGACCGGAGCATCGCCGCGCAATTACGCGACTGATATCGAGCATCAGCGCGCAATATGGAGTCGCAAACCAGCGCTCCGCGCGCTCTACGCTCACTGGTATGCGCAATGCGTTGCGGCGCTGGCAAAGCACCGGCCGACCGTCGAGGTCGGCTGCGGCTCGGGCAACTTCAAGGCCTTCTATCCGGAATTAATCGCCACCGACGTGCTGATTGGCACCGGAGCGGACCTAGTCGCGGACGCGATGGTATTACCGTTCGGGAGGGATCAGGTAGGGAACATAGTTGCCGTCGACGTGATCCATCATCTACAGCGTCCGCTGAGCTTTCTCAGGCAGGCGATTACGGTGCTGAAGCCGGGCGGCCGCCTGGTGCTGTGCGAACCGGCGATGTCACTCTGGTCGAGGCTCGTATTTCGTTACTTTCATCACGAAGCCTTCGATCTTTCCTGGCCGCTATTCGATCTCGACCGCCTACCTCCGGACCCCGACCCCGCCCACGCGTTCAGCAATCAGGCGATTCCCGAGATCCTGTTCTGGAAACAGCGCGCGCGAACTCTAGCCGGATTGGGCGGGTGCAAACTGGTGGAAGCGCGAAAATTCGGATTTCTACTCTATCCTCTAAGCGGGGGATTCAGCGCGCACAGCTTTTTGCCCAGCCGGGGGCTGTCGGCGCTGATGAAGACGGAGGACTGGATCACCAAACCGTTTTCGCACTGGCTCACCGGCATGCGGATGCTGGTGGTGTTGGAAAAGACCCTTTGAACGCGACTGCGGCCCGGCTGACTATGCCAGACGAGCGGCACGGTGGTCGCCGTCGTAATGCGCGAGCGCGCACAGCTGCTCGTAGAGCCGAGTTGCTCGGCGCGGCACCGCAGCGTCCGGGCGCGAGCGATTGAGTTCGGCCGTCGCGAATTCGCGATCGATACTGACGCCCAACCGGCGCTCCAATTCCGCATTCGCCGAGCGATCGAGCAACTGATCGTAATGAACGAACAGCCAGTCGCCGCCCTGCGGATAATGCACCTCCAGGATGTAGCGGTACATCGCCTCCCACACCTTGAGCGCCCAGCGCTCGTCCACCTTCGCTCCCTGCATGTGATCCGCGCGTTGGCATTCGCGAACCATGCTCGAGGCCGTGACGCTGGGACTTCGGAAAACGCATAGCAGCAGCGCGTCACCGATATGGGGCCGCCATGCGGACAGGGTGTACGAGAACCTGGGATCCTTGAAGCACAGCGGCTGACGCGCCGTCACGGCCGCTATTCGGGCGTCTATCGCGGGCGGGCACGTGATAGATACGCTCGGGCGCAGTGCCGCAACCCAGTGCTGGTAGTGACTAAGGATCGGAATGTCGCCCAGCAGAAGTTTGCGCAATCCGCCCGGCGGCGTCTTCGGGGCGACTAGCGCGATTAGCTCGTCGTTAATCCGGTTGACCTCGCGGTCCTCGAAATAGCCCTTGGGATTGCCGATGTCGGCCGGCCAGAGTTCCTCGCCCATGAAGTAGCCCGAACGCGCGAGGATTCCGCTCGCCAGACTGGTGCCGCTGCGGCCGGAGCCCAGGATGAGGCAGTTGCGCTGATTCATCGCGCTATTTCAATAGAGCGCGAGCGGAGCACCGCCGGCGAGCAGCTCTTCGGCAAAGCCGGCATGGCTCGAGGGCGCCGGGGGAATCTCGAGCAATCCGTGACGGCGCATTGCCTCGAGCGCCGCGCGATGCGGCAGACGAGCGTACCAGGCCCTGAGCACGTCGGCCCGATCGACAGCCGGGGCGTTGCCGTTGGAAACCGGGGCCGGTCCATTTTCGATAATCGCACGAACCTGATGGTAAAGCCCGGGCCGCGCAAGGTTGGGCTGGTAACGCAACGCGCAGGACAACGCGCGGCGCGCCTCAGGCATCTCGCCCGCTTCCAGGCAACGCAAACCCTTAACCGTCAAGAGCCAGTGGTATAGCGCCGCCGAACGCCGCGCGAGCCGCTCGCCCTTCTCGCCGTAGCGCTTGCGCATGCGGTCCGCGAACATCCTGAAGCCGGGCTCATACTTGTGCATCCGCTCGATTAACGGGTCAAGCCGGTAGTTCACCAGCGGCTCAGGCACGAAGGCAAAATCGCCCAGCTCGCGCAACAGGAACCACAGTTCGGTGTCCTCGAATCCGGCTGCGCCCTTGTACTCCTCGGCGAAACCGCCGACTCGGTCGAAGACCCAGCGCCGGATAGTCACGCTGCTCGGCAGGATTGGCCACCATCCCTCCTCCAGCAGATCCTCCATCAGGGGCGGTCGCGCCATCCCCGGATGCAAATACGAGGGCGCGAGCGAGGCGCTGTCGGGTCCGACCGGGACCACGTCGGAAAACGCCATGGTTGTAGTCGGATGGGTTTGCAGAGCCTCTACCGTTTTGGCCAGCCGCCCCGGGAGCCATGTATCGTCGGCGTCGAGGAAAGCCACGAACTGTCCCCCCGGCGTACGGTCGACGCCGAAGTTGCGCGCTGCCGCCAGGCCGTGGTTTTTTTCCCTCCGGATGACCTTGATGCGGTCGCCATAGCCGGCCAGCACATCGGGCGTGGCGTCGCGCGACGCGTCATCAACGACGGTCAGCTCGAAGCTGTCGAATTGCTGCGCGAGCGCGCTGTCGATCGCGCGTGCGACGCATTCCTCGCCGTTGTAAACGGCGATTATCACCGCGACCAGTGGCGCTGCCATTTCCCGCCGCAGAACCTCGCGCCGCGTTAGCCGTTTGCCGCGCCGCGAGCGGGCGCTTCGCCGTCGTCGGGCATGTAGAATTGCAGGTCGCAGAGCTTGCGATAGGCGCCGTCGAGCGCCAGCAGCTCGTCGTGTGTGCCCTCTTCGACGATTTCACCATTGACGATCACAAAAATGCGGTCGGCCCGGCGCACAGTGGAAAGCCGATGAGCGATCATCAGGGTGGTCCGATTCTCCATCAGTCGCTCGATCGCGTCCTGCACTACGCGCTCGCCCTCGGAGTCGAGGTTCGAGGTCGGCTCGTCGAGAATCAGGACCGGCGCATTTTTGAGCAGCGCCCGCGCGATCGCAAGCCGCTGACGCTCACCGCCCGAGAGCCGCACCCCCAGTTCGCCCACCAGCGTATCGTAGCCATTAGGCAGCCGGGTGATAAAGTCGTGGGCGTTGGCGGCCTTGGCGACCGCCACGATCTCGTCGAAGTCGCCCTGGCCGCCGCCGTAAGCGATATTGGCGCGTATCGTGTCGTTGAACAAAAAGGTGTGCTGCGAGACCAGTCCAATCTCCGCGCGCAACGATTTGAGCGAGTAGCGCCTCGCATCGACGCCGTCGAATAGCAGCATGCCCTGCCCGGGATCGTGAAAGCGCGGGATCAAGTCGGATAGGGTCGATTTGCCGCCGCCACTCATCCCCACTAGCGCCACCGTTTCGCCCGCTCCGATCTGCATGCAGATGTTGCGCAGCACCCACTCGCCATTGGGGTTGTAGCGAAAGCTGACGTTGCGGAACTCGATGCTGTGCGGGCCGTGTTTAAGTTGGAGCGCGCCCGGCGTGTCGTAGATTTCCGGCGGATGGTCGATAATCGCGAACACCCGCTCAGCCGAGACCAGTCCCTGCTGGATCGAATTGTTGGTGCCCGCAATCCGTTTGAACGGCTTGTAGATGATCAGCATCGCGCCGATAAACGCCGCAAAAGTTCCAGGTGAACGGGTGCCAGCGAGTACCGCTGAGATGCCGTACCACAGAACCATCACCACCGCGAAGGCGCCAAGGACCTCGATGAATGGGCTGCTGAACGCGCCGGCCCGCAACACTCGCCGCATCAGGCGAAGCTGTCTGTTGAGCATGACGCGAAAGCGATCGGCCTCGTAGTCCTCCATCCCGAACGCCTTGACCACTCGGCATCCCTGCACCGCTTCCTGCATCATCACCGACAGGTCGCTCAGTTTGCGCTGGGCGCTCTTGGACATCTTGCGCACCCGTCGGGCGGCCCCGATGATCGGCAGGATCGCCACTGGAAATACCACGAAAGCGAGCAGGGCGAATCTGAAATCCATCCAGAACAATCCGCCCACCAAGGCGATCAGCGTGAGGCTATCACCGATCAGCGAAATCAGGCTGTTGGTTATGATCGAGGACGCCATTTGAACGTCATTGAGCGAGCGCGTGAGCAGATTTCCGGTCGGGGTCCAGTTGAAAAACGAGAGCGGCAGCCGCTGCAGCCGATCGTTGAACTCGCCCCGCAGGTCCATCGCCGTCTTCATCCCAATGTAGTCGGTCAGAAAGCTGGCCAGGAAATCGGTCAGCGCACGCACGATGAACACCGCCAGAATCCCGAGACTCAGCATGTGCAGACGCTGCACGGTCAATGGATTGCTGGCCTTCAGCAGCGAGAGCGAGTTGATCGTCTCCTTGATGAGGTAGGGGATGGCGCCGTTGGCCGCGCTCAGCACCAGCATCGCCAGCACCGCCAGCGCGAGGTCCGGAAAAAGATACGGCCGCGCATAGCCGAGGAGACGCGTATAAAGCCCCATGTACCGGCTTTTTTCCTGCTGGCCGTCCAGCGGCCGCCACCAGAAGACGGTCTCGCTGATCCCGCGCCAGAATTTGTTACTCATCGGCTCCTTGCGCGACCGCGGTCGGCGCGACTTTGCGGCTTGCCGCGCCGCCCACTCGAGGACCGCGCGGACCGCTCATCAAGACTATCTGAACTATCCTAACCCGGTGCGGGAGTCCTTTGCTAAACCCGGTCCGGAAGTGACCCGGCCTAAACCGCGAATCTCAGTCTAGCGGAAATAGTTCTCAAGCTCTGGCTTTCTACGGTCGCCGCGAACAATACGTCCGCTGAGTGCGCGCACCACCGACATAGGCAAGAAGGTGCGCAACCATCGCGACGTAGCGCGGACCTGGAACGGCCCGTAGCGCATCGCACAGGCGAACGCGCGCCGTGCGCGCAGCTTGTCGCCGTCGCGCAGCGCCACCAGTCCGGCGTAACCCCAGGCCGAAACGAAGGCTTTGCTGGATTCGCGAATCAACCGCTGACCAGCTTCGCCGTAACGCTCCGTCACCAGGCGGCCGAAAACCTGGTAGCCCTTGGCGTATTTCATCATCCGCTCGCTCGGCGGAGTCGTACGATATCTCACCAGCCGCTCAGGGACGTAAGCGAAATCACCCTGCTCGCGCATTGTCAGCCACATGTAAGGGTCCTCGAAGCCCGGCTTGGTGAAGCTTTCATCGAAACCGCCCGCATGCTCGAAGGCGATGCGGCGCATCACCGCCGCGCTCGTAAGGATCGGCCACCAGCGCGTCAGCAGCTCTTCCATCGTGGGTGCATGCGCGCTGTACTCGTCGATGAACTTGACGTCGAGTTCCTGGTCATAGTCGTCGACCGGGACCACGTCGCAAAACGCCAGCGCTACCGTCGCGGCCCTATCCAGCTCAGCCGTCAGGATCTTGAGCATCCCGGGCAGCAACACGTCGTCGGCGTCGAGAAAAGTGAAGTATTCCAAATCGGCACTGGCAGCCGCGGCGCCGGCGTTGCGAGCGGCGGAAGGACCACGGTTGCGTTGGCGTAGGACCTTTATCTGGTCGCCGTAAGAGCCCAGGATGCGCGGTGTGGCGTCGGTCGATCCGTCGTCGACGACGATCACCTGCGGACGCTCGCACTCCTGCCCGAGCGCGCTGTCGATGGTTCGCCGGACGGTAGCGACGCCATTGCACACCGGGATAATCACTGCGACTCGGCTCATATGCGAATACCTAGCACTTCCACTTGGCTGCGACCAATAACGCGCGCGGGCTTCAGTACGAGGATGTTACGACACATCAACATCGCATCGCGGTCCGCTACTGCGCATTGGCCGCAGCGGCTTCCGTCTTTGGCGACGGCAGTTTCCAGGCCGACAGGTCACGGCCCAACAATTCTTCCAGCGCTTCGACTTCAGGCAAGAAAAAGCTCCTGAGCCGCTTTTCGGCCCGCGGATCCAGCGCTTCGAACGTTCCACCCCCGCCGAAACAAAATCGCCACAGTCCCAGGCGCTCGAGCTGATTCACCGCGCCGTCGGCGCGCATCGACTTGAGCCAGATCCGCATGCGCCACGCACGATAGGCAATCGAGGGGATGCGGCAATCGGTGTCGGCCTCGTTGCGCATCAGATGGACGTTCACCTCGGGAGTGATGACGACGGGCGGCAGTCCAAGAAAGCCGAGCACAGAGTCGGCGAAGCGTTGCGGATCTGCCGCCAGATCATCGTAGAGAAACACGCCGACATTGGCGGCGCCGAATCGCTCGCGCCACGCGCGCAGATGAAATGCGCAACGATTGGCCTCGCGCAGTTGAGGTTCGAAGCCGTTGACGATCTCATCCTCGAAATTAGCGCGAATCCGCCCCTCGCGATGCAATACGCGGTACCACGACCACGCGCGTGCGACCGGGTCGCGCAGCGTGCACACGATTTTGCATCCGGGCAGATCTCGCGCGACACGCTCTCGCACCTGGGGCAGGCAGAAATAGGTCGGAGTCACCTCGCCAGCGGTCGCTCCGTCGGCGCAGTGCCGAAAATAAGCGCGATACCAGTCCAGCCCCTGGTGATAGAACATGTCAAAAAAGTGGGTTTCCTTCGTGCGCTCCGGGAGGCAGGCGCGATGGTACAAGACGCCGTGAAGCCAGGTAGTCCCGGTGCGCGGCGGTCCTACCAGCAGAAAGTCCGGCAGTCGCCCGACGCCTGGGATGCGTGGCTTATCATTTGCGTCCAACTCCGGTGCGTCCAACTCCGGTTCCCCGCCTTGGCCGGTACTGCGCGTGCTCTGCCATTTCCTTACTATGGCCCGCAGGATAGCTATGGCAGCATCGCGTGCAAGCGCTACCGACTTGCGCGCGATTCTACCGTCTTTGCCAATCGTCTGAAACTATCCGAGGGTAAATCTGCACTGCCGAGCATTCCCCCGATTGCTAATTCTATGGAGTGCCGCGGGAACTTTCCCCTCCGTGCGGCTTTTTCCACCGCGATAGATCGCGCCCCAGCATCTCTTCGAGCGCCTCGACGTCAGGCCGGAAGCGTTCGCGCAGGCGCCGGTCGAGCGCGGGATCGAGCGGACCAAACTCGCCACCGCCGCGAAAGCTGAAGCGCCATACTCCGGCCTTGCGCAGCATCGTGATTGCGGCTCCGCCGGTCTTGCGCGTTTCCAGCCATCGCCGGAGCCGCCAAGCCTGTTCGGCGAGCAGCGCGATACGCGGGCCGCGCGTCACGCTGTTGACCCGCTTGCCCAGCAGCGGTGAGCCCGCGAGCGCGATCGGTGCGATTCCGATGAAGCCGCAGATCGCATCCAGGAAGTGTTGCGGCGCGTTCTCGAGGTCGTCGTAAAGCGCCACCAGAACGCGCTCGGCGCCGAACCGTTCGCGCCAGCGGCCCAGATAGTGCGCGTAGCGGCTGCCCTCAGTCGCGGGCGTGACACTTTCCACCAGTTCCGTCATCGGCGCCCGGGTCCATCCGTTGTGCCGCATCAGGCGGTAAAACGAGTAAAGCCGATCGACCGGGTCGCGCAGCGTACAGATGATGCGGCATCCCGGAATATCGCTTGCGATTCGCTCGGGCGCCGCGGGTGCGGCGAAGTAGTTGGGCGAAATCTCGCCCATCGGCAGCGCCGGCGCGCAGTCGCGAAAGAACTCCAGGTACCACTCCATCCCCTTCGCGTAGTGGTCCGAAAAGAAGTCGGTCTCTTTGGTGTTGCGCGGCAATCCCACGTGTCCGCCGAGAGCCCGATATAGCCAGGTGGTGCCCGTGCGTGGGGGGCCGATTGCAATAAAGTCAGGCCGCCGTGGGCCTGCGGCTTGTTTGGGAGTCGCAGCCAAGCCAGGGTTCATCAGGCTGTCGATGTTTCGATCCGCGCGACTAACACGCGCGCGGCGCAGACGCTGCGCAGCATCGAGGGGCCGCCTAATCCGGCCAACTCACGCATCGATCAGAATCTCATCGTCCTCTACCCGCACAGCGAAGCAGGCAACCTTGACGCTCGGATCGTCGACGCTTTGTCCGTTGGTCACGTTGTATTCCCATCCGTGCCAGGGACATACCACCGTCGTGCCCATCAGGTCGCCTTCGCCCAGCGGGCCGCCGCGATGGCGGCAGGCGTTGTCGATCGCGAAGAACTGGCCGCCCGTGTTGAAGAGCGCGATATTGCGTCCGCCGGCCTCTACCGTTTTGCCGCTGCCGTCCGGAATCTCGCCGCGCCGTGCGACTTTCACGAAGTTTGCCACGCGTCCCGCTTGCCTCCGTCTTTGCGCGCAGATTGTATTCGGCCCCGGCCTGCCGGCGCAACTTGGCCTTGGGGAGCGGAAAATACTAAGTCGTGTATTCCTAGGTCGTGTACTCGGCATTGATCTTTACGTAGTCGTAGCTGAAGTCGCAGGTCACGATGCTCGCGCGGGCCTTGCCGAGCTTCAGATCGATCGTCAGGTCGAACTCCGGATCCTTCATCTTAGCTGCCGCTGCCCCTAGCGCATCGGTGTGCAGCGCGCCACGGCTCGCGATACGGATACCCGCCATTCGCACTTCGAGTCGTTCGAGGTCGAGCGCGACGCCGGCCTTGCCGGCCGCCATCACGATTCGTCCGAAATTCGGATCGCATCCGAAAAACGCGGTCTTGACCAGCGGCGAGTTGGCAATCTGCCGCGCGACGCGGTCGGCGTCGGCGGTGCTGCGCGCACCGCGCACCTCGATCGTGACCAGTTTGGTCGCCCCCTCGCCGTCGCGCACCAGTTCGCGCGCGAGCGCGCCCGCGACCGCCGTGACCGCCTCGCCAAAAGCGGTCAGTTCGCGCGGCTTGAGCGGTCGCGCCCTCGCCACGGCGCCACTCGCCATCAGGAGCAGCGTGTCGTTGGTCGACATGTCGCCGTCGATAGTGATCGCGTTGAAGCTCGTCGGCAGCGCTCGCGCAAGTGTGCGCTTGAGTTCCGGCGTTCCCACCGCGGCGTCGGTCACGATAAAGGCGAGCATCGTCGCCATCTTGGGCTCGAATCATCCCGGCGCCCTTCGCGCATCCCGCAACGGTCACCTCGGCGCCGCCAACTTGCAGGCAGGCCGAGGCGATTTTTGGATGCGTATCGGTGGTCATGATCGCGCGTGCGAAATCCTCCAAGGTGTTGGGCGACAGCGCGGCCACCGCGTCGCGAATTCCGCCACGGTATTTCTCGAGGTCGTAGAGATGTCCGATAACGCCGGTCGAGCACGGCGCAACCAGTTCGGGCGCGCATCGAATTTCCGTTGCCAACGCCGCGCATGACTCCCGCGCAAGCTTGAGTCCGGCTTTGCCCGTGAAGCAGTTGGCCGAGCCCGAGTTGGCGGTGACCGCCTGCAAGCGGCCGCGCCGGATGCGCTCCTGACTGACGATGACCGGGGCCGCCTTGACCCGATTGGTGGTGAAGACGCCAGCGGCGGCGACCGGACGGTCGGCCACAATCAGACCGAGGTCCTTGCGCCCCGGCTCTTTGCGCAGTCCGGCGGCCACGCCGGCGAAGCGAAAGCCTTTTACCACTCGAGGTTCCAGAGCCAGGTCCATCAGGGATGCGCCTCCGAGGGCGATTTATACGTGCCGCGTCGCCAGCGGCGCAAGCGACAGGCGGATGAGGCAGGCGATGCGTGTGGGCACACCCGATTTTGGCGCCAAATTCTTAATAATGTGAGTGCGGTCTTTCGATCCGCTCTTCAACCGCGATCTTCTGACTCCCTCCCGCTCAGTTTTGGGGGGGGGGTTGGGGGGGTCTATAGGCGCTTCTGAATCTCCGTGAGAGCCGCCTCTATTTTGTTCCCGTCTTCTATTTTATAGGGGCCGTTCGAGAACGGCCCTCCGAATCCGAATCAGAAGGGCGGTGCCTGCACTGCTCTTCAACGTGAGTGAGAGCACTAAGAGCGGTGGCAAAGAGTAGATCGGTAAGCCGTCGGCGTGTCGCCTCGTTAAGCAGCCTACTTACCGTGGCAGCGCTTGTACTTCTTGCCCGAGCCGCACGGGCACGGATCGTTGCGTCCCACCTTGTCGGCGGCGGCCTCGCGCTTGGCGCCGGGCGGAGCGCCCGCGGGCGCCTGCTCGGTCTGATCGCCGTGGCTCATCACGACACGCTGCGGACGCTGCTGTTGCTCGAGTTGCTGTACGCTCTGCTCGCGCACGGTCTGCACCGAGAAGACCTTCTCGACCACGTCCATCTGCATCGTGGCCATCAGCGCCTCGAACATCGAGAAGCCTTCCTTCTGATACTCGACCAGCGGATTGAGCTGGGCGTAACCGCGGAGCCCGATACTCTCCTTCAGATGATCCATCGCGAGCAGATGGTCCTTCCACAGGGAATCGAGCGTCTGCAGCATCACGATCTTCTCGATCTGCCGCATCACTGGCGGCGTGAACTCCTGCTCGCGCTGATCGTAGAGCGCGCGCACGCGTTCACCAGCGACTTCAGTCAGGTCGTCGGGATGGTCGATCGCGCGGCCGTTGGCGTTCTCGCGGAAGTTGAAATGAAAATGGAACTGCTTGTAGAACGCGTCCTCGATCGCTTTCCAATTCCATTCCTCGGGCGGGACCTCGGCCTCGACATGGGCCTTGACGATCTCCTCGATAAGCGCGTCGCACATGTCGACCACGTCGTCCTTGATCGGCGCACCCGAGAGCAGTTCCCGGCGCCGATGGTAAACGACCTCGCGCTGGCGGTTCATCACGTCGTCGTATTCGAGCAGATGCTTGCGGATGTCGAAGTTGTGGGATTCGACTTTCTTCTGCGCGTTCTCGATCGCCTTGCTGATCCATCGATGCTCTATCGGGACGCCGTCCTCCATTCCGATGCGTCCCATCAGGCCTTTGAGCTTGTCGGCGCCGAAGATGCGCAGAAGGTCGTCTTCAAGCGAGAGGAAAAACCGCGAGCTGCCGGGGTCGCCCTGGCGGCCCGAACGCCCGCGTAACTGGTTGTCAATCCTCCGCGACTCGTGACGCTCCGTCCCCAGGATGTGCAGGCCGCCGGCCGCGAGCACCTGCTCGCGCTCGGCCAGGCACTGCGCCCGATACTTCTCGAGCGCGTCGCGGAACTTCTCGTCGTTGGGGTCGCGAGTGCCGGCTTCGGCCGCGGCCATGAACTCGGAGTTGCCGCCGAGCACGATATCGGTGCCGCGGCCCGCCATGTTGGTCGAAATCGTGACCCCGCCGAAGCGGCCCGCCTGCGCAACGATTTCCGCCTCGCGCTCATGGTTCTTGGCGTTGAGCACGGAATGTTTGACGCTGGTCTTCTTGAGCTGGTTGGCGACCCGCTCGGACTTCTCGATCGACACGGTGCCGACCAGCACCGGCTGGCCGCGTTCGTGGCAATCCTGGATCTCCTCGATGACCGCGTCGAACTTTTCGTCCTCGCTCTTGTAGATCACATCGTGATTGTCGATCCGGATCATCGGCTGGTTGGTGGGAACGATGACTACGTCGAGACCGTAAATTTCCTTGAACTCGGCGGACTCGGTGTCGGCGGTGCCGGTCATTCCGGCCAGCTTCTCGTACATCCGGAAATAGTTCTGGAAAGTGATGGTCGCGAGGGTCTGGTTCTCGGATTCGATTTTGACCCCTTCCTTGGCCTCGACCGCCTGATGCAATCCGTCGCTCCAGCGCCGCCCCGGCATCAGCCGCCCCGTGAACTCGTCGACGATTACCACCTGGCCATCTTTGACCACGTACTCGACGTCGCGTTTGAAAAGTGTATGAGCCTTCAGCCCCTGATTGACGTGATGAACCAGCAGGATGTTGCGCGGGTCGTAGAGATTGTCGATCCCCAGTAGGTGCTCGACCCGGCTCACGCCTTCCTCGGTCAGCGCCACGGTGCGCAGCTTTTCGTCGATAGTGTAATGGTCCTCGAGTTTCAGCTTCGGGATGACTCGATCGACGACGTAGTAGGTGTCGGTGGACTCCTCGGAAGCGCCAGAGATGATGAGCGGGGTGCGGGCCTCGTCTATCAGGATCGAGTCGACTTCGTCGACGATCGCGAAATTATGCGCGCGCTGGACATAATCCTCGAGGTTGAACTTCATGTTGTCGCGCAGGTAGTCGAAGCCGAACTCGTTGTTCTGCCCGTAAGTGATGTCGCAGAGATATGCGGCTTTGCGCTCTGGGTCGCTGACGCCGTGCACGACCACGCCGACGGTCAACCCGAGAAAGGTATAGATACGGCCCATCCACTCGGCGTCGCGCCGCGCCAGGTAATCGTTGACGGTCACGATATGCACGCCGCGGCCGGTCAGCGCATTGAGCACGGCCGGCAGGGTGGCGACCAGGGTCTTGCCTTCGCCGGTTTTCATCTCGGCGATCTTGCCCCGATGAAGCACCATCCCGCCGATTAGCTGGACGTCGAAATGGCGCTGTCCGAGCGTGCGGCGAGAGGCCTCGCGCACCACCGCGAAGACCTCGGGCAGCACCTCGTCCATCGCCTCGGCGAGGGGCTCGTCGTCTTCGATCGCGCTTAGCCGAGTCTTCCATTCGGCGATTCGTTGGCGCAGCTGATCATCGGTTTCGGCCGAGATCTGTGGTTCTAAATCGTTGATTGCGGCCACCGTGGGCCGCAGACGCTTTAGCTCGCGGTCGTTCTTCGAGCCGAAGACTTTGTGTGCAACAGCGGTAAAAGATGAAGCCATTTCGTAGAAACCAATATAGCGGGAGCTGCGGGCGCGGGTCGATGCGCATCCCAACCGCTCATCTTATCTCAGCGCGGTACAATTTTTAACGCGGGACAATTCTTTTCTTTAGCGTTCGATGCGCACGGCGGAATCTACCTGCGGGCCGAGGAAACGCCGACCGACCCGGATGAAGCGGTCGGGCGTTTCGGTAACAAAGAAGCTCTGCGCACCGCGTCCTTCGCGCCGCGCCAGTTCGAGTGCGCTCAGCCGCTTGCGGACTGCCGCGGCGGTGGCGGTCGCCGAATCGACCAACCGAACCCCCGCACCGAGCACCCGGGCGAACATCGCGCTCAGCAGCGGATAATGCGTACAGCCGAGCAGCAAGGTGTCGATTCCGCTCTGCTTGAGGCTCTCCAGGTAATAGGCGACCGTGCGCTCGGCAACCTCGCCCTCGGTCCATCCCTCCTCGACCAATGGCACCAGCAGCGGGCACGGCCGGGTGTAAATCTCGACCCCGGGCCGCATCCGCTGCAAGGCGCGGGTATAAGCGCCCGAGGCGATCGTCGCCTCGGTGCCGATCACTCCGATTTTTCCCGAGCGCGTCGCGCGGAGCGCGGCTTGCGCGCCGGGCTCGATAACTCCGGTCACCGGAACTATCGTCTCGCGCGCGACGTCCTCCAGCGCTACCGCGCTTGCCGTGTTGCATGCGACGACCAGCAACTTGATGCCCCTGGCGAGCAGGAAGCCCGTGTTCTCGCGCGAGTACTGCACGATAACCTCGCGCGACTTGGTGCCGTACGGCAGCCGCGCGGTGTCGCCCAGGTAGATGAAGTCCTCGTGCGGCATCAGTTCGACCAGCGCCTTGAGTACGGTGAGGCCGCCGATACCGGAGTCGAAGACGCCGATCGGCCGAGCGCGGTTGTCTGCGGCGGCGCGGCCTGCGGACCGCGCGCGGCGCGCGATTCCGTTGCCCGCGGCGAGCGCCGACGCTTCGGCGGCGGCGCTCGCCACGGGCGTGCTTCGCGGCGCGATGCGCCGCGGCGGCCCCAGCGGTCGCGGCACTCCTGGACCGTCCGCCGGCGCTTCGAACGCCGGCGGACGGTCCGGGAGCGCTTGGATTGCCGCGATCTCGGCGGACGCGGCCCCCGCCGCGTCCGCCATTGGCCCGCGTGGCCATCAGCGCCCCGCCAGCGCCGCGCTTAGCGCGGCGGCTGGCGCCGGCGCGCGGCCCAGCACGCGCCGATGGATACTCGGCGGCTCCATGCACAGGTACCGCATGATGGCGGGGCTGGCGGCGGCGATACGCCGCTCCAGCGCGCCGAGCAGACCCGCGCGAAGCGGCGTGAAGGTGCGATACCGCCCGTCGGGCGCGAGCACCTCTTCGCCGCACAGCAGCGGATCGTGCGGGTGACGCCGGCGCGCCGCGGTGCGCAGCGCCGGTGTCATCCGCAGGCCGCCCAGGCTGATGAACGCGATACGCGTTGGTGAAATCGCGTCGAACATGTCATCGAGCAGCGCGAGGTAATCCTGCTCGGCACCGGGATAGGCGATCACGGGGTCGAGATGGAAGCCGACCTTGTAGCCGGCTTCAAGCACGCGCCGCGCCGCAGCGAGACGGGCCGCCGGCGGCGCTGTGCGCTTTTCGGAGCTCAAAAAAACACGGGGTGGCGAGAGCGTCCACGACACCAGTGTCCGTCCGCGGGGATCGACCGTCAGCAGGTTGTCGATCTCGTCGGTTTTTGTTTTGAGTTCGAGCAAAAGGCCCTCGCGCGAGGCGCAAAACTCGACCAGCTCGCGGCTGATGCCGGTCATCCGGTCGAAAGCGAGCGAGTCGGCAAGCTCGCCCGTGCCGACGCGCAGCGCGCGGCCCGGTGTGCGGCGCAACATACGCTCGAGTTCGTCAAACGCGTCGGCGTAGTTCGCATAAATCTGGAACCCCGGATTGTCGGCGAGATATTCCTGCAAAAAACAGTAGCTGCAATCCATCGGACAGTTCGACGCCAGTACCAGCACCAGGTATCCGCAGCAGGCGAACTCGGAAGATCCCGCCGGGCAGGCCATCAGGAACGGCGCGCGCCGGTCCATTACAATCATGCGTCGTTTGCCTGCGCCGAACGGATCGGCGGCGTCCGAGTTGGGGCGCGCGGCCTCGCGCGCGTCGTCTGCGAATTTTACCGGCACCGTGGCCGGCGCGCCGCCGATGACGCGAGCGGCCAGCGCGCTTTGCCGGCATCGCTCTTCGATTACGATCTCGTCCAGCTCGAAATTCATCGGTTGGAGAATTCCTGTGTGAAGTTCCCGCCGCCGAGCAGGTCCAGTATTCGTTCCACGTCGTCCGCCTTTTCCGCTAGCTTCCGCAGCGAGTCTTTGAACTCGCCAGCGCTGCGCACCCGAATCTCTATCCGCAGTTCATCGGAGCCGAGATCCTTTGGCAGTGCCAGGCACACCGTGCGCGGCAGCTTGAGCTCCGCGACTTCCGCCTTCATCTGTTCGAGCGCGCGGGCCAAACGCGGAAAGCGCATCGTCCGCAGTTCGTCGACGAACGCACGCGCCCGTGCTGGCGCGGGGCCAACCCCTTCAAATATCCGTTTGAGCGGCGCGCGGGCAAGCACGGCCGAAACCTGTGTCCCTTCGATCAGTGCGATCTCTTCCAGCATCTCCAGAGCGCTTTGCAACTGGCCGACGCGCAGGCGCAAATGCGAAGCCGCGTCGAGTATCGCAGCGGCGCTATACGCGTCCAAAGCCAGCCATCGGTCGAGATGCGTCTGGTCGAGATGGCGCGGCTCGGCCCACGCAACCACCGCTCTTGCGATATTGTCGTCGCTCAATGCCCAGCGTCTCCCATGGCTGGATGCGTCTTCTGCTCGATTGGGAGTGCTGCTTTTTCGCACCCCTTAAGCAGCGCGCGCATCTGCAGACATGCGGTCATCAACGTCGCGTCGGGCGCGTGCGACCATCGCTCGAGCGCCGATTGCGCCGCCGCCGCGAAGAAAGCGCCGTCGTCGTGGCGGCCGCGGCGCGTCAGACCCTTGCCATAGATGACGCATTTCTCCGCCATGACCTCGGCCGCCGCTGAGCGCCTGGTGATGCTGAGAGAGCTGTCGGTTAACAGCTTCGCCAGCGCGAGGATACGGAAGCGATCGAGCGCGGCAACGGTCGCCGAGAGTTGGTCCAGATGACCGGCGCGGCGCACCACCAATGGCTCGTCGAGCAAACCGGCCTGGTGCCGCGCCAAGATGCGAAGCCACAGGTCGTAGTCCTCGCAGGCATCCAGGTCTTCATCGAAGCCGCCGACCTGGTCGAACAATTCCCGCCGCAGGATTGCCGCTGACGGGCTGATGAGGCAGGTGCGGAGCGCGTCGGCGAAGATATCGCCGGCGCGTTTACGATGACGCCGGCCAGGATTGACGCGCCTGCCCTCGCGCAGCCAGGTCTCGCCAGTTTGCGAAATCACGCAGCCGGGATTGTTACGCATGAAGAGGCTCTGACGCGCGAGCTTTTCGGGCATCCACAGATCATCGGAATCGAGAAAGGCGATTAACCGGCCGTGCGCCATCGCGAGCCCGCGGTTGCGGGCCGCAGCCGGCCCTCGCCGCTCGGTTCGCACGGCTCGCAAATCTCCGCGTATATCTCGGCGCTGCGCGGACAGGTCATATCCAGAGAGGTCATGCCAGGTACCGTCAGTGGAACCGTCGTCGACGACTATGATTTCGAAGCTCGCGCCGCGCTGCGCGGCGACCGAGTCCAACGCGTCGCGGAGCATCGCGCGCCGGTTATACGTCGGGACAATTGCGCTTATCTCGGGCGTCATCGCGAGCGCGCGTCCGGCGCACCGTCGTCATCGGTCGGTCCGCCGCCGTTATCGATAAGTGCAGCCGCGCACCGCGCCTCGCGCGCGCAGCTGATTATGCGCCGTCGCAGATCGTCAATTCCTTCGCCGTCGAACGCCGAGCACAGAATCGGCTCGATGCCCAACGGCGTGAAACGCGCGAGCGCCGCGCCGCGTTCGGAGCGCCGCAGCTTGTCGCATTTGGTCGCCACGGCGATGAGTTCTATCCCACGACCGGCGGCAAGAGTGGCCAGCTCGAGCTCTTCGCGTTCGGGCCCGCGCCGCGCATCAACCAACAGTACCATCCCGGCCAGATGCTCGCTGCGGCCGAGATAATCATTCATCATCGCCGCCACTCGCGCCGCTTCGGTGCGCGCCATCTTGGCAAAACCGTAGCCGGGCAGATCGACAATCGCGAGCTGGTCGCCGACCGTGAAGAAGTTGAGCGCGCGCGTGCGGCCTGGCGTGCGCGAGGTGCGGGCGAGGTTTTTCGAAGCGGCCAGCGCGTTGAGCATCGAACTCTTGCCGACGTTGGAGCGCCCGGCGAGCGCGACCTCCGCGCGGTCCCATCGGGGATAGCCTTCGGGTGCAAAGGCGGAAGTAACGAATTTCGCGTCGAGCCGCATCGTTCGAGCTTAGCCGCAGTTGCGGAGCATCGCACGCGCTATTTTTCGCGCAGGGCTGGCGCTGCGCGAACAACGCGACAAGAATTCCCGTGCGCGTTAACGCTAGCGTGCGAAAGTCCCGACAAGATCGCCGGTAGCCTTGACGTGTCCCTGCGCCGCCTGTTCGACCTGCGCGGCTGTTGCCCCAGGCTTGAGGTCGAGTGACGTATCCAGCGCCATCAAAACGAAGTGATAGTGATGGGGCGCGCTGCCTGGAGGCGGGCAAGGGCCTTTATAACCTAGCTGTCCGACGCCGTTGACCCCCTGGAGACCCCCGTTTGGAAGCTTCTCGACAGGAGGCACTTTCGCGTCTAATCCGCTGAGGTTGGCCGGCAGATTATATACGACCCAGTGGATGAAAGTGCCCTGCGGAGCGTCGGGATCTTTGAGAATCAGCACGAGTGTTTTGGCGTCCCCAGGGACCCCTTTCCAGGCGAGCGGCGGTGATCCGGCGTCAGAGTTCTTACAGCTATAGGCGGCGGGAATTGACGAACCCGACGCGAAGGCCGCACTCGTGACGCTAAGTTTTGGAGTGTTTTGTGCGACGGCAGGAATCGCCAAGAATAGCAAAGCAAGCACTGCAAGTGCAGATAATGACTTGACACGAGTCACCATATAGTGGCCTCCTAATAGAGAGTGACGCATCGCAAAGCGCTCTATACACGCGATGTAACTGTTTGCGGATAATAATCCGCAATGAAGCGACCTGTACAACGGCAACTGTGGATAATGTTGTCGATAGCCCTTGTAGGGCCTCTTGACCAGCGCTAGCAGTTTTGCGAAGGTCAGTTGCAGTCAAGGCGGGTTTAAGGTAGCATCCGAGATAGCAGGACATCGAAAGCACAGTGGTTCTCGACCGGAGGGGGCGGCGTCGAGAACGTGCTGACTTGGAGAGAGAAAATGGCGACAGAGGCAAAGTACAATCTCCCCCGCGTGATGACCGTGAAGGAGCTCTCCGCTTATCTTCGCGTGCATCCATCAACCATCTACAAGCTGCTGCGGCGGGGCGAGTTACCAGGCTTCCGCATCGGCACTGACTGGCGCTTCAACGCCGAGGTCATCGACCGCTGGTGCCTCGAGCGCAACATGAAGCCCAGCGAAATCGCCGAGAGCCTCCGCGGCAATTAGCTTAGAGTCTCACGTGGCCAGTCGACGCGCGCAGCGTGGGCTGGCCATGATCGGCATCCAGCTAAATAGTAAGCCTGTAGACGAAGAGGTGTGACCCTTCGTCGCATTTCAGGCAGGCGTCGCTGTATTCGTCGTTCGGGAGTTTTACTCGCGGGCGCGCGCCGTTTAGCGCTCGATTCGCGGCAATCCAGGCACGTCGACCAGGCGTACCTCGGAAGGCCTGACCTCGAGTGCGCGCCCGAAAAGCGTGTCATCCCGAATCAGGCGCACGACTCCGTCCGCTATCTGTTCGGGTTTAAGGATTCGCTTGGGCAAGCTCACTTCATGCCCGGCGCCCTGTTGGATTTCAACGGCTTTCCGGACCAACGGCGTGTCCACCACTCCGGGGCAGATGCAGTTGACGCGGACTTTGAGCCGCTGCGCCCATGGTGCCAGTGAATAAGTCAAGTTGACTACGCCGGCCTTGGCGGCTGCGTAAACCGGGTCGTCCACGTACGGGTAAAGCCCGGCCATCGAGGCGGTGTTGACGATCGCTCCTCCACCGCCGCGCTGCATCATCGGCCCGGCCAGAAAACATCCCAGGATAACCGCCTGCAAATCGATGTCGAGCACGCGGCGCCATCGGTCGAGGCTGCATTGCGGAAAGGCCGGGGTTCCGACTGCGATCCCTGCGTTATTGTGCAGGATATCGAAGCGGCCGAAAGTCGCTAGCGCGGTGTCCATCATGTGCCGCGCCTCACCGGCGTCCGTCACGTCGACTCGCATCGCGCCAGCGCGTCCGCCCGCGCCCTCGATCATACTCACCGTTTCGCGGGCGCCCGCTTCATCGAGGTCTGCTGCCAGCACGGCTGCACCCTCGGCCGCCAGGCGTACGGCCGTAGCGCGACCGATTCCCGAGCCGCCTCCGGTGACGACAGCAACCTTACCTTTGATCTCCATGCTGAGCGATTCTCCACATTCGGTGCGTCGGGAACCGGGCTTCCACTCCGGCATCAGCCGATTGGAAGCCCGCGATGACGGGGGTTGAGCGGAAAGGCCTGATCGATAAGTGACAATTCGTGTTGAGACAGTTTCAGGTCTCCGGCTCCCGCATTTTCGGCGGCGTGCTCGGGAGTCGAGGCCTTGGGGATAGTAAAGAGTGAGGGTCGCCGAACCAGGAAGCTGAGCGCGACCTGGCGGGGAGTTGCGTCGTGCGCCTCGGCGATTTGTTTGAGCACGCGGCCTCCGTCTGTTCCTGGGCCGGGGAAGGATGCCGAATGTCCAAAAGGGCTATAGCCAACGACGGCGACGTTGTGCTGTTCGCACCAGGGAATCACCGCAAGCTCGATCGTCCTCTCCCTCAGATGGTATAGCACCTGATCGCACGCGAGGCTGCCTTCGCCGGCGATACTCACGGCCTCCTCGAGATCGGCCACGTCGAAGTTGCTCACGCCCCATGAGCGAATCTTTCCGTCGGCCTTAAGCCGCTCGAAGGCCGCGATCGTCTCCTCCAGCGGGTGTGAGCCGCGCCAATGCAGCAAGTAACAGTCGAGCCGATCCGTCCTCAGCCGGGAAAGCGAATTCTCACAGGCCAAGACCGTGCCCTCGAGCGAAGCATTTTGAGGAAGGACCTTGGAGACCAGGAACACGTCATCGCGTTTGCCGATAATCGCTTCGGCAACCACTTCCTCCGCCTCGCCCGACCCGTACATCTCGGCGGTATCGATATGAGTCATCCCGAGTTCGATGCCCAGGCGCAAAGCTGCAACCGCGGTGCGGCGCTCGGCAGTCTCGATATACCAAGTCCCCTGACCGATCACGGCCACCTGCTGTTTGGTGGAACCGAACTGATGCCGTTCCATAATTGTTCCACGATTCGTCCGCGCGATCTTTCGAACGATCTGTCGCGAACGATCTGTCGCGCTCCTTATGCGGCCTCCTATAGCGCTTCTTCGATCGCGGCCAGCAATGAGGCCAAATCGTAGCCGCCGTCGTGGCGTATCCCATTGATGAAAAATGAAGGTGTGCCATTGACTCCACTGCGCACTCCGCTGGTGAAGTCTTCGCGGACGCGTTCCGCATGTCGATGCTCGGCGATATCATCGCCGAATCGGGCCATATCAAGTCCGAGTTCGGAGGCATACCCGGCTAGATCCTCGTCTTCGAGAGCGTCCTGATGTTCGTACAGCGTATCGTGCATCTCCCAGAACATTCCCTGCGCGCCGGCCGCTTCCGCCGCTTCCGCCGCCGGCCCGGCGTGCGGATGCGCATTAGTCAGTGGGAAATGACGAAAGACGTATAGCAACTGTTTCCCCAGCCGTTTCTGGATCGCCTTAACGATTGGGTATGCCTCTCCGCAATAAGGACATTCATAGTCGCCGTATTCGACCAGCGTCACGCTCGCGTCTGCGGGTCCCTGGATATGATCGCGCTGGCCGACTTTGGGAGTGAGCTTGCCCGCCATGCGTCACCTGCCGGCTTTTGAAGAGAGATCTTCAAGGGCGGCCAGGATTCCGTCGGCGCCCGGATTGACGCCGATTGGAGAGAGATAGCTCCATCGAATCGTCCCCTCGGAATCGAGCACGAACAGCGCCCGTTCGCAGAAGCCATCCTGTGTCCGATAGGCACCATAGTCGCGGGCCACTGCTCCTTTGGGCTCGAAATCGGAGAGCAGCGGAAAGTGCAGCCTGCGGTCTTTGGCGAAGGCGCTGTGACACCAGGCGCCATCTACGGAGATACCCAGGAGGTTTGCTTTCAAGCGCCGAAACTCCGGCAGAATCTCGTTGTACAGCGCCATCTGGTCACCGCACACCGGACTCCAGTCGGCCGGGTAGAACGCGAGGATTACCGGGGAGCCGCGCAAATCGCTCAAGGCAACGAATTGATCGGGTGTGCTTCGTAGTTTGAAGTCCGGCGCAGAGGCGCCTGCCCCGAGCAACGACCGTTGCCCGCTGGTTGCTGTACTCATGGTGAAAACCCCTTTTGGACTACGCGTACTTGCGATCGCAGTTACTTAGAACATGGCTTGGTCGAGGAGTTGTGTATCCGGATGTGCGGTGATCCGGTGCGGCAGCGATTCGGATCAGGCCCCGGGCTTCTCCGCGTCGTGGGCATGGCCGATCGCCTCGCGCAGGCGGCGATCCAGCTTGGCGCAGTTCAGGATAACTTTCCCGAAGTGCACCGACTCGACGGTGTCGAGCGAGACGGTGAACTCGCCGGCATTCTCGACGTAAATGATCAGCTCCGGCCGGCCGTTGGGCGCCACCGCCCGCACTGCCCCAAACTCCTCGCCACCATCGGAAATGAATGTCTGATAACCGACTTCGATTTTTTCCTGCATGATGCGATTTCCGTCTTTGGATATGGATCCAGACTGGCACCAACGCGAGCCGTAATGCAAAGCGAAATCTTTCAGGTGTGGAATCGAGCAACGTTTGTTGCGACCGCGATGGCGCGCCGCAAGCGCGGTTAGGCGTTCAATGCGGAGTCCAGATCGGAACGCTCTCGAAGAGCCGGTCGACGACGCCAATCCGGTACGCGAGAAACAGCCCAAAGCCGAAACTGAGAAGTCCCGAGCCGATGACCAGCTGCTGATGCAGCCAAGACATCCGGCTCGACGCGACGATGAGCGGGGTGGCGATCGCGGTCGTGATCAACCCCATACCGATGATCGTGCCGAGGCAGAAAATCAGCAGGTAAAGCGTCGCCCACAGCGGCTCGGGTATCGCACTGAGCACCAGCAACGCGATCGCGGCGCTTCCGGCGAGTCCATGTACCAGCCCCACGCCGAAAGACTTCAACAGTCCGCGTGGCGCGGCGCTGGTCGGCAGTGCCCCGGGCGCGAGCACGTGTGCACTATGGAATTCGTCGTCGGCGCTATGAACGTGCGGATGGCGATGCGCAGCGCCGTCATGGATGTGCGAATGCGAATGGACTACCAGGCTGTCTGGTAAACTGTCTGGCGTGTCCACATCGCGAGGTGTGTGAGTTCCGAAAAGAGCGGCCGCGCCTCGACGCACCAAGGCACCGACGGTGCCGAGGCCTAGCAGGATCAGCGTTACCGCGACCGCGAATTCCATCGCGAGGCCGATACGGATCGGAATTGCGATTTTTAACCCGATGATCGCGATCCCTACTGCTAACACGGTCGTCGTATGGCCGAGTCCCCATACCAGGCCAATCCGGGTGGCCGCGCCGAGACGGCGCTCGCGGCTCAGGATGGCGGTCACGGCGATTACATGGTCGGGGTCGGTCGCATGGCGCATCCCCAGCAGGAGTCCGAGTAGTGCGATTCCAAGTGGCGCGGAAGTTCCAGGCTCCATCGCTATAACCTTCCCGGGCCAACCCGGCGGCCAGAAATCGATTGGAAATCAGCAAAAGGAAATCAGCTAAAGATCAATCGCGCTCGCGCCCCCCAAGTCAAATACGAAGCACGCCGGCGCTTGCAAGGGATTGCAACGCTATAGTTATGCCCACAATGGTTATCACAGCGGACGAGGCCAGCGGCAGCCAGCGCTCGGTCAGCGGTCCGCGCGCGGCGAAACGGCTCATGAAGCGTTGCGCGTAAACCATCGCCAGCCCAAAGCCGATCAGCACCGCGGCGAGTCCCGCGCTGAACGCCACTATGAGGAACAGGCCGAAGGCGACGCGATGGATCGCGAGCGCGCCGAGCAGCACCACCAGGGCCGCCGGGCAGGGCACAATTCCGCCCGTGATGCCGAGCGCGCAGAGGCTCTTGAGCGACATGGCGGCGGGCGCATGGGGAGGCGCGTGCGTGTGGGCCTCTCCGCGTGAATGTTCATCTACGTGGCCGCCCCACCAGGTGTGACGATGGATGGCCCCGGATGGATGGTCGTGAGGATGATCGTGACCATGATGATGATTGCGAGCATGCTCATAGCCGTGCACGTGGTCATGATTATGCTGGTGATCGGTGTGGCGATGCTGATCGATGACATCTGGATGCGAATCGGTCGACAGATAGCGGCGGATGAAGAGAGCGAAACCCAACCCGGCCACCAGTAGTCCAGAGGCGATGCCGAGCCACGGATAAAGCTGCTCCGGCACGACCCATTGCGAGGCATAGAGCGTAATGATGCCAAGCGCGTACACGGAAATCGTGTGCGACGCGGTTACGATGGTACCCAGTAACACCGCATGGCCGGCGGTGCCGCGTGAGCCGACCAGGTATGCCGCCACCAGCGTCTTGCCGTGGCCGGGCTCGAGCGCATGGAACCCGCCGAGCAGGGCCGCGATTAACGCCGCCGTCAGCAAGAACGCCAAATCCATACGGTTCGATTTGATGAGATCGGTGAACGCGTTGCGAGGCGTGCCTTGCCGGTTTGCTTCCAGTTTCATGCCCGGCGCCGGTGAAGCACTTCCGACGGCGAGCCATCCCGCGCTGGCGGCACCAGGAGCGAATTCGCCGCCGGCGAGAGCGCCGGGCGGCGCGGCTTTGAACGTGACCGCGGCTTCGAGCGTCTGCGGCGGACTGTGCAACATGTCGGTCGGGTAGTTGGTCAATTCCAGGCTGCGGTCGCGCGAGGGAACGGAAGTGCTGGTGAGCATCGTGCCACGGCCGCCGAGCGCGATTATCTCTTTCCATCCCGCGCGGCCGGCGAAATTTCCGTCGCGGTAGTGAAGCGACACGGCGGAAGCACCAATAGTGTGTGCAATAGTACGTGGCAGACGGGCCCGGTAGACGAAGCCCATTTTCATCGTCGGCAGTCCGCCGGCGCCCGGCGGGAATATTGCCTGGCGCGAAATACATTCAAGCTTCAGCGTCTGTCCATCGGAGTCCAGCGTCAATCCGCCTTTCAAACTATCGGCCTGCCTGGCGAGATATGGCGCAAGACCCGGATCGCCGGCCCTGGTAACCAGTCCGCGCTCCTTAATTTCCTGGAAGGTCGGGATTTCCGCCATGTCGATTATGTAATCGAGCTCGACGTCGCGCGCTCCCGCGACGATCCTGGTGTAATGGTTGATGCTGAAGTTGCCCATCGGATGCGCGTGAGCGGCACGAGGAATAGCAACTGCTGCGCAGAGCGCAATCACAATAATTGGAAGCCGCGGCATTGGGACAGGTATTGCCGATTGCGGTTTCATTGCGGGCCTGAATCGCCAGCTCGTGCATACTCGTGTTTGCCTCCCGCAAGCACCGCGTATTCGCGCGCGGCGACCTCGTCGAGGATCGGCTGGAAGTGAGGATTTATAGCCAGTGCTCGCGCGAGGCTGGCCCGCGCCAGGCCCTTGCGCCCAAGCGCCGCGTAGATCATCCCGGCGTGGAAATAGAGCCGGGCATCGGTGGTCCCAAACCGCAGCGCCGCCGTGGCATGCGGCAAAGCCTGGTCTGCCTTGCCGCCACGGTACAGCGCCCATGCGAGCGCGTCGTGCCCATAGATGTCCTGGCGGACTTCGAACTCGCGCGCGGCCAGATCGATCGCCTGCCGATGCTCGAGGTCGTGATCGGCGTAGTAATCGACCAGCACGCGATTATAAAGGACGCGGTTGATTGTATTGAGCCGCGCGATGAACTCGACCAGTTCGCGCTGACGCTGGGCGTCCTGCCGGCGGCCCATCTTCGCATAAACGTCGCTTAGAGCAGCGGCGTACTCGGGTAGCGGAATGACTGCGATCGCGTCGCGATACAAACCGGCAGCTTCGTCGAGCTTGCCCTCGGCCGCCCGCACCTGGCCGAGACTCGCCAGCGCCCGATAGTAACCCGGATAGGTCGTGAGCGCGGCCTGGTCTTGCGCGGCGGCCTCGTTGAGTTTGCCGAGCAGGAAGTAATCCTCGGCCAGACGCGTTTGCGCCCAGGCGATTCCTTCAGCCGGTTCTCCGCTTCGGATGCCGTCGTCGATAGCACGTTTCAGATCGGCGATGGCGGCGGAGTTGTCGCCGCGAATAGTCTCGAGGCCGGAACGGCGGCTGTATGAGTACAAATCGTCCTTGATAGCGGCCATCTGAGTATAGGTGTCGGCGGCCGCGCCGTACTGTCCGGTCTCGAGTAGGGTATCACCGAGCACCCCGTAGGCATTCGAATCGCGCGGGTCGAGTGCGATCGCGCTGCGCGCCTCGCGCGCGGCGCCGGCGAAGTCGTGCAACGAGTACAACACGTATGCCAGATGGCGCCGGGCGGGGCTCAGTTCGGGCTCAAGCTTCAGTGCGCGTTGCAGGGATTGCGATGCGAGGTCGTAATAAGTTATGTCGCCGGTTTCGCGGCCCTTCTCGACATACGCGTCGCCCAGCCTGTAGTACATCGTGGCATCGTCCGGGCGCACTCGCAGCACCTTCTGACAGATGACGATCGTGCGGTCGACGGCGCTCTCGCCCTGGGCTGGCGGCGCCAACCATAATATTATCGCTAACAGCGGCGGCACTGCCGCGATGCCAATCCATCGCTGGCGACGCCGCCGATAGCCCGTTATGCCCATGGTTGGACCGTTGACCTTCCGCGTTGCCCGGCCGCGCAAGGAGGCTACGGGTTGGGGACTGTCGGTATTCCGTTGGGGCCGTTGGGCGAGCCAGGCAGTGGATTCTTGATGTAAGGGAAACTCGTGTCGAAGTCGGTGCACTGCACAAAGGCGCCGTCGGTAAAATCCAGGCCACCCGATGGAGCCTGGGTCTTGGCGCCAAACAGCCCCAGTGTGATCAATCTGCCCATCGCAACGCGCAAGGTGATATCGACCACGTCGTCGCCCGGCCGCCGGCCGTTGGGAAAGCCCGCGTTGTCGCCTGCGATCACGCCAAGCCTGCTCTGCGATGCGCAAGCAGTAACCGGGGTGCTGGTATTGATCCGTAACATCTCGGCCGCCTTTACATGGGGCGGCTGGTTGACGCCTTCAATGCCGGTCAAGAACGTCGCAATCAGGTCTGTGCGCGGGAAGAGGGTGGGCGCGGGCGTTCCGAATAGTGCGGCGATGATGGCCGGAAAGGTAGGGTTGGTCACATAGGTGGCGAACTGACTATCGTCTTCGGGTTCGCTCGCGTTGAAACGATCTTTGTCCTTCAAACCGATTACCAACTCATTCACCAGTGGCATGCCGAGTCGCGAGACCTGCCGAAAATCACCATTCTCCAGATCCGGCTGGTCATCCTTGAAACCAGCGCCCTTCAAAACCCGGGTCTGCGGCAGGCTCGCCGTCGTCCAGCCGCCGATTATCGGAGTTTTTCTGGTTACGAGGCAGCTTATTGGCACCTCGAGAATGAGAGAAGTTACGTTTTTGCCGCCGATACTGTTGGGTTGCGTATTGGCGAATGCCTCGCCTACAGGATGTGCATAGTTGACTAGATCGAAGGTCTCACCGAGGTTGACTACAAATGGGTCCTTGCGCTGCCCGACGAACAGCCTGCCCTCGCCGGTGCATCCGGGGATGTTGACGTTGTAGATGAACTGCTTCGCGTAAGTGTCGTAACTCGCGCCCGGGGTGCTGTCGTCATTGAGGCAGTTCGTTCCCGATCCGGCGTCGCCAAAGGATTTGCAACCTATGTTGTCGGTAGGCTTGGTGAAGACCTTGGATCCGCCGCTGGCGTTGGTGATGAACTCGGTCGAGTGTCCCGGACGGATCACCTTGACGGTATAGGTTTCGACAACGTTCAGGTTGCCGGGCATGCCGGGTATTGGTCCGATGTTAGTCAGCGGAACAGCGACATTTTTGCCGTTAATCGGCAGGGTCAGGTTCTTGCGCGTGTTGAAAAACCGAAAACTGAAGATGATGTCCGGCCTTGCATCTCCGTCATTATCTATTTTGATCTCGTAGCGAGCGGCGGGATCGAGCAGGAAATAATTGGGTCCGCCGAACGGATCCTGGAGCGGGTAGTAATTGGCGACCATCGTCACGAAATCCGAGCGCCCGGGTTCATAGCTGCGGAACATATACCAGTCCGTCCCGTCCACTTTGGGCATTTCGGTCACAAGTGGTGCCTCGCGATGGCTAGACGCGGCGGCACGCAGCGGGGTTATCGCCAGCGCCGCGACGAACAGAGCGATCACGCAAATTGTCGTGGTGACTCCAACGGCGATTCGGCCGACGATTTTGCCGGTTTCCATGGGATTTCCCTCCGATTAGCGCACGGTCATTCCCTCAGACAGCTAGGGCTGACCAATGAACACGACGCGGATCTCCCGCGCCGCCTGGACTGCCATCCTTGCTTCATATACGAGCCAGGTGCCAGATCGGATTTAAGGCGAACTAATTATTTTGAAGTCGGGAGGTAGCGCTAGCCGACACGCCCCAGGATGACGCCGGCCACGAGGCCGATCAGAACGTAGGCAGTGAACGCGACGTAGATTAAGTCGCGTTCCTTGATGAACAGCAGAAAACAGAACGCCACACGAACGAGGGGCACGAGCGTCAGCATCATGAGGCCGATGGTCATTATCGAGTGCGGGTCGCCCTTAAGCGCAGACGACGCGAGCACGGCCATGCTCTCGCGATTCTGGTATCGGACGTGGCCCTGTAAGCGATGAAAGTGCTCGACATAGTAACCGGGGTTCTGCCACGCCATGCTGAGCAGCCCCAGGAGCAGGATTACGATCGCACTCGCCAAAATGGTGCGCAGGATGACGGGGGTCCAGACCCGCAGTATCCGTTCTTCGTCGTCGGTCGTGTTGTTCATCTAGAATCCGCTCAGCGCGCGCCATCCCATCTCGACTGCGATCAGCAGCAGGATTGCTACGAACATCGTGCGCAACGACTGTACGTTGACGTGCGGTAGCAGCCGGCCACCGAGGAACGCGCCCGCCGTGACTCCCAGCGCAACCGGCGCCGCGATCACCGTGGCGACGTCGCCGCGCGCCAGAAAGACCAACGCGCCCGCGCCCGCGGTGACGCCGATCATGAAGTTGCTGGTCGCGCTCGAGACCTTCAGCGGCAGATGCATCACGTAGTCCATCGCCATCACCTTGAGCGCTCCCGAACCGATTCCGAGCAGCCCCGACATCAGGCCCGCCACTACCATCAGGACTGCGCCGCCCGGCACGTTGACGACGCCGTATTCCACACCCTGACCGCCATTCTCGGCCGGCATGTGGCCGCCCAATCTCAAGCGCGTCGCAAGCGCATCGCTATGGGGCACGATCGAGTCGCCCTTCCTGGTCACTGTAAAATAGGCCGACTGCAGCATCATCAACGCGAACAACAATTCCAACACCCACGAAGGGACCACTCCGGCCAGGTAGGCGCCAGTCACCGCGCCGGTCACAGTGGCGCACTCCAACGTCATCGCCACGCGCAGGTTGGTCCAGCCGTCGCGCACGAACGCGACACTGGCGCCGGCACTGGTTGCGACCACCGAAATCATGCTCGCGCCGACCGCGATTGGCATCGGAATATGCGCGAAGATCAGCAGCGCGGGCACGATGAAGACTCCACCGCCCAGGCCCGAAAGCGCACCGATAAAGCCCGCACCCATGGCGAGCGCCAACAGCCCCAGCAAGATGAACATCAGCCGGCCCCCGCGCTCGACAACGCGCCCCTCAAGGTAGGCGCATGCGGCAGCGAGTCGAGGCGGCACGCCGGGCCATCCGGCTGAGATCTACCATGGGCGCCGTTGTGACCGTGCGGTTTCGCGGTGGGTTCAAAGAAAAGTTCGGGAAAAGATGCGGGGAGATTCCAGGCGCTCGCGTACTTAAGGCTGTTTGGACGATCACGCAGCGGGATACCCAGTTAGAATTGCCGCAAGGGATGGAGTTCGAGAGCGAGGCGCGGATTGGCGCGCAGGCCGCGCTCCATTTCGTCGGTTATTTCACGCACCGCCCGCAACGGCTCGCTCGAGCGCCAGATGGGGTTGCTGACGACCAGGTAGTCCGCACCCGCGCGCACCGCCTCGGCTGCGCCGAAGGGATATTCGCTCGCCTCCCATCCGCGACTGCGCCCCATCCCCGAACTGATTACCGTAAAGCGCCGGCCGCAGGCCGCGCGCACTCGCGCGGTCTCGTGCGGGGAGGTCAGCACCCCGTCGAGCGCGGCGTCGGCTGCGAGTTTAGCCATCTGAACGACGCGCCGCGGGGCCCATCCTCCGTCCGCGACGGCCGGCGCGGGATGGTTGCGGCTGAGAGCCGCGAGCATCGCCACCGCGATTATTTGGGGCCGGCGCAATCCTTCGGCGCGGCACACGCGGGTCACCTCGCCGCGCACCCGGTCCATCATTTCGAAACTGCCGTGGGGATAGAGGTCGAACATGCGCACGCCCAGGCGGGTCGCCTCGATCGCGGCCTTGCATACGGCGGGCGCGCTATCGTGAAACTTCAAGTCAAGGAAGACTTCACCGCCGCGCCGGCGGATTTCGCGCACGAAGTCCGGTCCGGAGTTGAGGTAAAGCGGCTTGCCGACTTTGAACATTCCGACCACGCGCGCCAGCTCGTCCACCAGCCGCATTGCCTCAGCTGGAGTGCCGAGGTCGAGCGACACGATCAGCCGCTCGCGTAACGCGCCGTGCCGGATGAGGCTTGAAAATGGCCAATACTGCGTCATCGCTCCCCGCTCAAGGGACCGTGATGGTGAACAAGGTACAAGGTGGCTCTCCGGGCACGTCCTGGCAATCCACTCCCCGACACTCTCTCCAATGATGCGATTGCGCGACGATGTCAAGGCGCGCATCGCAGATCATGTCACGCAGCCGGGTCGAAACCCATGGAGGCCGTGTTGCGGCGGATGATTCAACATTCAGCAGAGCCATCGCGTTGCGGCTAATCCAATCAGCCCGGCAGCAAAGATCAGCCACGCGGAGTTCACCCGCGTGTAGATCAACAACGGAGCGCTGATTGCGGCGACCGCGGCGGTCGTGAAGTCGACGAGCGCGGCCCGGCCGAGTTGCAAGGTCACCGCCGCCAGTAGCGCGAGCGCGCCAACATTGACTCCGTCGAGAAAAGCCCCTGCGAGCATCGAGCGCCGGATGCGCGGAATCAACGGACGGCTGACTGCCACGAAGATAAAACCCGGGACGAATATCGCAATGGTCGCAATTACCGCCCCGGTCACACCGCCGAGCAGATAGCCGATGAACGTCGCGGTCGTGAATACCGGTCCCGGCGTTACCTGGCCGACCGCGACTGCGTCAAGCAACTGTGACTGAGTAATCCAGTGCAGGCGATCCACCAGATCGGTCTGAAGAAAGGCGAGCAGCACGTAGCCGCTCCCGTATAGCACCGCTCCGACCTTGAGGAAGAAAAGAAAAAGTCCCGCGAGGGTGAAGGGTACGATCGCCGCGCCCGCGCCCTTGAGCATCGGCAGGATCCCCGGCCATCCCGGCGCCGGCATCGTGGCAGGCAACTCGGCCGGGTGTCCTCGCGCGATCCGGGCCTTTGCTGCTGCAATGACGCCCGCGCCGAGGAGAATCATCAACGGGTTGACGCTGAGGATCGCGGCCGCGAGGGCAACCAGGCCGACGAAGGCGACAAATCCGTTCTTCATCGCGACGGGAGCGAGCCGCCACAGCGCCTGTAATATGATGGCGATGATGACCGGCTTGATGCCGTACATGATTCCCTGGAACTGGGGTAGCGTTCCGAAGCGGACGTAGGTCCATGCGGCGACCATCACGATCAGCATCGCGGGGATGATGAAACATACGCCGCCCACCACCAGCCCCTTCCAGCCGGCGCGTTGATGGCCGATATGAATCGCCATCTCGGTTGAGTTCGGCCCCGGAATCAGATTGGTCGCGCCGAGCATGTCGAGAAATTCCTCGTGCGAGATCCATCCGCGCCGCCGCACGAACTCCTCTTCCATCATCGCGATGTGCGCCGCGGGTCCACCGAAAGCGGTGGTTCCGAGCCGCAAAAAGGAAACCGCGATTTCCCGTAGCGACTGCGAGTTCGTCATGATGCAGGGGGCTCGCTGAACAGAAAGAACTGCTGACGAAACTCTGCCGCCGCGAAGTCGACGCGAGGGCTAGTGGCCGCTCACAGACCGAACGGCGCTCCGGCACGCCGCGCCGGCGGATTTCATGCCATCATTTCCAGCGCGATTGTGGCGACTCGCGCTGCCGCTCCCGGTTCGCCCAGCCGAGCGCGCAGAGCCAGCAGCGTGTCGCGCGTCTCGGTGCGCAGCGGTTCGACCATAAGATTTTCGGCCGCCCGCACCAGATTGCGCGCATTGACCCGGCCCTGAATAAGCTCGGGCACGAGCTCGCGTCCAGCGAGGATATTTGGCATCGCGATGAAATCTACCCCCCGCACCAGCATCCGCGCGAGCGCGTAAGTCAGCGGCGACATCTTGTACGCGACCACCATCGGGCAGCCCAGGAGCGCGACCTCGAGCGTCGCCGTGCCGGAGGCCGTGAGCGCAAGCTCGCTGGCCGCGACGATGCCATAGGTGTCGCCCTCGATCACGCGGATGCCGTCGAGATTGACGCGGCCCTCCTCGCGCAGTTGCGCAAGGGTGAGCGTCGGCGCGAGCGCGATCACTGGAGTCAGGCCGTGATCGGCCTCGAGCACGCGCGCCGCCTCGACCATCGGCCGCAGCAGATAGCGTATCTCGCCGCGCCGGCTGCCGGGCAGCAGCGCGAGCAGGCGGGCGTGGGCAGGCAGTCCGTGGCGCTTGAGCGTGGCGGCGCGGTCCTGGGCCGGCGTGACCCGGTCGAGCAGCGGATGGCCGACGAAGGTGACGCGCGAGCCGGCGCCTGCGTAGATTTCAGCCTCGAAAGGCAGTACCACGGCGAGGCGGTCGGCGCGTTCAATAATGCGGGCCACGCGGCCGCGCCGCCAGGCCCAGACCTGGGGCGTGATGTAGTACAGCACCGGAACCCCGGCCCGTTTGGCGACGCGCGCAAGCGACATGTTGAACTCGGCGAAGTCGATCAGGATGACCAGGTCGGGGCGCTCGCGTTGAACTATCGTCTTGAGTTCGCGCAGCACGCCGAGCGTTCGGCGGATGGTCGAAGCCAGTTCGGCAAGACCGAGACCGGCGATGTCCTCGGTTCGGGTGAGTGCGTGCACGCCCGCTGCACGCATGCGCTCGCCCGCTACGCCGAACAATTCGCACGCGGGATCGCGCGCGAGGATTTGCGCGGCGACGTCGGCGCCGTGGAGGTCGCCGGAAGCCTCACCGGCGACGATCATTACGCGTCGGCGGCGCGACGGCGTGGCGGCTGGAGATCGTTTTCCGGGAGTCGCGCTCATCGGCTGAATTGTGCTGGAAAACGAAGCTCTGCGCCACACGAACAGTCAGGGCGGAGGCGGCGGAATGGCGATGCCGTGCCGGCGCCTTGCGCGCCAGCCTGCGGTTCGCGTGCGGCTTGCAGTTGGACAGTAAACAAAGTAGTTATCGCGCGAGATTAGCGCCGGAGCAGGCACGCTGCGCGCGAGCTCTCCGGAACCTGCGGGAGGCAGCGGTGGTGAAGTTTGAAAATGTTCTCTTCGCGACGGATTTCTCCGAGAATTCAGGCTACGCCCTGACCTACGCGCGAACACTCGCCGAGCTGAGCAATACCAAGCTGCTCATCCTCCACGTGATCGAGAATCCGCTCGAGCATCTGTACGGCGAGCCGCATGGCGAATATCCCGCCCTCAAGGCGAACGCGATCAAGAAGGTCAACGAATTGATCCACCGCTTCGACGACGTGTTGTCGGGCTTCACCAACTTCGAGCTGTGCATCAAGGAAGGCGAGGCGACGCTGGAAATTCTCAAGACCGCGGAGGAAAAGCGCGCCGGCGTGATCGTGATGGGCACGCATGGCGGTGGCGCGCTGCGCCATCTGCTGCTCGGCGGCACAGTCGAGAAAATCCTGCGCAGCGCAAATGTGCCGGTGATGGTGGTTCGCCATCCCAGCCGCCACCTGCCCAACCACAGTTGACGCGACCGCTCTGACGCCTCGGCACCTCACGCTAGCCGTGGCGCGGTGCTGGGTTACGATTGATTACGATGTCAGGCAGTGAGGAAATTCTCCCCGAGCTTTTGAAACTTCCCGTTGCCGAGCGCGCGCGGCTGGCGACCGAACTGGTACGCAGCCTCATCGATCGAAAGACCTTGACGCGGCTGCGATCTGATGGGAGAGCTTGACCGTCGCGCGCGCGAGGTCATTTCCGGAACTGCCGAGCTGGAAGGTTGGGCAAAGGGGCGCAACCGCATCGAGGCTCATCTGCGCCAGAATCGGGACCTGACACACCTTCGCTAGCTTGGGCCGAGTGCTCGATCGATGTCCGCCACGACGGCGGACGCTTTAACCTCCAGTGGCTGATACTGGCGCACTTGATGGCCGTCAGGGCCGAGCAGAAAGCTCGCGACCGCGTGATTGACGGTGCCGTCGGGATTGCGCGTCCGCGTCAGGTGATAAAGCGCGAGCACGCGATCGATCTGCGCGGGCGTGCCGGTCAAAAAAAGCCACCCTGGCTCGTCGGCATGGAACTCGCGAGCGTAGCGCGCGAGTTGGGCCGGCCGGTCGTGCTCGGGGTCTATCGTTATCGAGATGAAGGTCACCTGGCTGCCGAGCTTCGGCCGGAGGAGTTTCGCCACTGCGGCCATGCGCGAGGTCATCAGCGGGCACGGTCCCGGGCAAGTGGTGAAGATAAAATCGATCAGCACGGGTCGTCCCTTTAGTGAGGCGAGGGTGACCTGATGGCCGTGCTGGTCGACCAGCGCAACGTCCGGGAGACAATCGCTCGAGTTGGCCGCGGCGTAGGAGCCAGGTTCGGCCACGTCGTTGGAGCGGGGCGAGCAGGCCCCGAATCCTGTCGCCACTCCCGCGGCGATCGCCAGCATCGCGATTGCGGATCGCGCGCTCATGCCGGACCGGATGCGACTCTGGTCATTATGACAATGTTCGTGAGCCGGTGGCGGCGCGTCGAACCGTGCGTGGCAGCGTCGGCGCGCATAGCGTCGCGTATGCGCTCGCTCACTTCCATCACGCGCAGACCGTCGACCGCAGTGACCGCCGGCGTGCACCGTGTGCGCACGGAGTTGGCGAAGGCGGCGACCTCGTCGGCCAGCGGATCGCCTTCGCCGAGATCGATTTGCCGGGCGGAGATCTCCGGATACGTTCCTCCGGGCGGCGGCGGCGACTTGCGGTAGACCTGGATGCGGCGTGCCTCATAGTCGACCGAGAGATAGGCGTCGGGCTGGAAAATCCGGATCTTACGCTCACGGCGCGGCGCCACGCGGCTGGTGTTGAGATTGGCGATAAGGCCGTCGCTGAAGCGCAGCCGCGCGTTGGCGACGTCGATCTGCTCAGTGAGAACCGCGACGCCGATCGCCTCGACCGCGATGACCTCGGCCGCGGTCAGGGTCAGGATGACGTCGAGGTCATGCACCATCAGGTCGAGAATAACGTCGACGTCGGTGCCGCGTTCGGTGAACGGCGCCACGCGCAGGCATTCGATGAACCGCGGACCGCGAACCATCGGGCGCAGTTCGACGATCGCCGGATTGAAGCGTTCCAGGTGGCCGATCTGAAGGATGCGTCGGCTGCGTTCGGCCAGCGCCGCCAATTCGTGCGCCTCGCCGACGCTCGCCGCCATCGGTTTTTCCAGCAGCACGTCGATGCCGTGGGCGAGCAGGTAGCACGCGATCTCGTGATGGAGACTGCCAGGAGCGGCGACGCTGGCGGCCGTTACCTTGCCCTCGAGCTCGCGATAATCGGTAAGCGCTGCGGCGCCGTGGCGCTCGGCGGTTTCGTGCGCACGGGCGTGATCGATGTCGACTACGTGGGTCAGCCTGGCGCCGGCGAGCGCCGCGTACTTGAGCGCGTGGAGCGCGCCAAGCCGGCCGGCGCCGACCACCGCCACGCGCATCTCATTCATCGGCCGGTTTCCCGCTTCGTTCCCCGCTTGGTTCGCCGGCATCGCCCCATACCGTGATCCCGGCGCTGGACGCGGCAGCCAGGGTCCGCGCGCGTTCGAGAATCAGCGCCTGCCCGGCTTCGACGCCGATCATTGCGGCGCCGATCTCGCTCAAGAGATCGATAGTTGCCGGGCCGATCGCGGGGCGGTCGAAGCGCAGGTCCTGGCCGGGCTTGGCCGCCTTGGCGACCACCAGGCCGCGGCCGCATAGCGCCGCTGCGCGGCGAAGCGCCACGTCGGTGCCCTCGACCGCCTCAATCGCGCCGACCACGCCGTCGCGCACCGCGGCGGTCTGGCCGACGTCGAAGCTGCCGAGCGCGCGCATCACGCCAAGTGCCAGCTGCAGATCCTTGAGCTGCGCTGCGCTAGGCTCGGGCCCGGCCAGCCGGCCGCGACCGGCAAGCGCGTCGTCCAGCAGCGGAACCGGGTCGATCATCGCGATTCCGTCCCCCTCGATCTCGGCCGCGATCGCGCGCAGCAAGGAGTCGTCACTGAAACGGCCGAGGCGCGCGAGCATCGCGATCGCCCGCGCATCGGGAGCGAAGGATTCGCCGAGGCGCGCACGCGCAATTCCGCCGGCCATCGCGGCCTCGGTGACGCCGGCGCGTTTGAACGCGTCGATCATGATTTGCAGCTCGCCTACGCGGATCCAGATTATCTCCGCGCACAGATCGGCGAGCCGCTCGTCGGTCTCGCCGCGATGCGCGACCGCGACCACCGCGTAGCCGCGCCGGCGCGCCGCGGCCGCTACCTCGAGCGGGAAGACCCCATTGCCGGCGATGATTCCGAGCTTACTCACGGTCGCGGCTCACCACGCCGCGCTCGGAGGCGCGGATGAATTCGACCAGTCGTTGGACCTCGGGCCGCGCGCCGTGCTCGTCGAGCACCTGGCGCAGCGCGTCGTCGCGCAGCAGCTTGGAGTAGAAGAGGGTGCGGAAGGCCGCGCGCAAGGCGGCGACGACTTCGGGGCGAAAGCCGCGGCGCTCCAGGCCTAAGGCGTTGATCCCGACCATGCGGGCGCGGTCTCCCGCCACCATCGCGTAGGGCGGCACGTCCTGCGCGACCTTGGAGCCGGCGGCGAGCATCGCGTGCGCGCCGATTCGGCTGAACTGATGAATGCCGCACATTCCTGCCGTGACCACCCATTCGTCGAGCACGCAATGGCCGGCGATCTCAGTGGAGTTGGCCAGGATCGAATGGTCGCCGATGAGGCAGTCGTGCGCGACGTGTACATAGTTCATCACCAGCACGTGGTTGCCGATGCGCGTGAGCATCCCGCCGCCCTCGGTGCCGCGGTGGATGGTGGTGAACTCGCGGATGCGGTTGTCGTCGCCGATTTCCAGGCGCGAGGGCTCGTCGTGATATTTTAGGTCCTGGGGCGCGGCGCCGATCGAGCTGAACTGGAAGATCCGATTGCGCGCGCCGATCGTGGTGCGGCCCTCGATCACCGCATAAGGGCCGATACGGGTTGCGGGGCCGATCCGCACCTCGGGGCCGATGACCGCTCCCGGGCCGACTTCGACGCTGGAATCGAGTTCGGCGCGCCGGTCGATTACGGCGCCTGGATGGATGCGCCCGGCTATGGCGTTGACTCCTCGACTTCCATCGCTGACAACTCTGTTTCGGCAACCAACTCGCCGTCCACCCGCGCCTCCGCATGCATCTTCCACAACGGGCGATGATGTTTGAGCAGCCGCACCTCGATTCGCAATTGATCGCCGGGCACCACCGGGCGGCGCAGGCGCAAGCGATCGATACCGGTCAGCATGAACAATGCCGCCGGGCGATCGGCGCCGGTCATGCCGAGCGCAAGCAGCGCGCCAGATTGCGCCATCGCCTCGACCACCAGCACACCAGGCATCACCGGGCGTCCGGGAAAGTGGCCGTTGAAGAAAGGCTCGTCGATGCTCACGTTCTTGAGCGTGAGCACCCGCCCGTCGCCCAACTCCAGCACCCGATCCACCATCAGGAACGGGTAACGATGAGGCAGCCGGCGTAGCAGGCGGCCGAGGTCGGGCGAGGATGAATCGCCGTTCACGACGCGGTGGTTACCTCGAAATGCTGGAACGCTTGCGGATGGAACTGCCGCCGGCGGCTGGCTCCTCTGCGCCACCAGCGGGCGCCGCTTGCGGGCCCGCTCCGGCCCATCGCGGATCGGGCGAGAGCGTGCCGGCTTTGACATTCATCGCATCGTAGGAACGGATGACTTGGTCCGTGATATCAGCAGACGGGATGGCCCACAGCAGGCCGCCTTTCTCCATCACCACGGTATAGCCGGCCCGTTCGCCCAGTCCGTGGACCACGGTGGCGAGGTCGCGCACGATGGCGGCGGTGGCCTCGTTATCTTTCTGGTGCAGTTCGTCGCGCTCGTTTTTGACGTCATCCTGGAACACGCGCAGCTTCTTGGCGAGGTCGTCCTCGAGGTTTTGACGCTGGTCGGGCGGCATCAGCATGCCCTTCTTGTCGAGTTCGTCCTTTAGCCCCTGGGCCTCGGACTGTTCGCGTTGCAGCCTGGCCTGCGCCCGCTCGGCCTGGACGCGAATGTTGGATCGCGCGCGCTTCCCCGCGTTGCATTCGTTGAGCGCGCGTTGAATATCGACGTAAGCGATTTTGACTTCCGCGCGCACGGGAACGGCGGCAGCCATCAACAGGAGCACTGCCCCACAAATCAGACCTTGCCTCATCGAAATAACGATCCTCCATGAGTGCTAGCTCGCGAATCGCGCCGCATGGAGCGGTAATCCGGCGGCGCGCAAAAACGTCAAACGAAATTTAGCCGATTTTGCGCATTCTAACTACAGTGGGGCCTCGCCATTACAGCGGGGCGCCGGCGCCGAAGTCGAAAACCGTGCGCTGATCGTTGGGCCGTCGGTTGATCGGTTTGGCAATGTCGACATTGATCGGACCAAAAGGCGACTTCCAGAACAGCCCCACTCCCCAAGCATACTGCAAGCCGTTTAACGTAATCGAGTCGCGCATCCTGAACGAATTGCCCGCGTCGAAAAACACGTTGCCGCGCAACCCCAGCGAGTCGAGTATCGGGAATCCTATCTGTTGGCTGAACAACAACTCTTTGCTGCCACCCACCTGCTCCACTCCGAAGGGCTGCCCGAACTGGTTGAACAGGGTTTCCTGCGGACCGAGTGAATAGATTTCGTAACCGCGCACCTGACCCTGGCCATTGAGTCCGCCGGGAAAGAAGCGCTCGTACAGCGGCAGGTCGCCGCCAGTGCCGGTCTGTAGTTCGGTGCCTATGCCGAAAGTCACTGAGGGTGAGTAGACCCATTCACCCAGCGTCGGACTTTTGATGAACGGAAAAAACCAGTGGCCGTGTGCGACGCCCTTGATGAAAGGCGTGCCGCCTAATCCCGCGATCTCCATGTCGAGGCTCTCGACCGAGCCACTGCGCGGATCCCTCGGGTCGTCGACCGTGAAGCGGCGGAGCGAAGGTAAAATCTCCGACACCCGGCTCTGGCCCTTCTGGCTCTGGATGTCGAAAGTAGTGAACGGAGAGAGGTTGCCAATACCGACGCTCTCGAACTGGTAACCCAGCCCGGCCGTGATGTGCTCGAGCGAAAACGGTCCTAGCTTGCGCAAGCCCAGGTCGGCCAGCGGATAGCCGCTGTTGATCAGAAAGCCGATCTCGCTCTGGTTGAAATTGAAGAGGTAGAGCAGGTTGTCGAAGCCCTGGACGCTGACCGCGAGCGGCATGTCGAGGAACCATGGCTCGGTGTAGCTGACGCTCAGGTTCTCGAACAGGAAACCGATCTCGGCGCTGAACGCCGCCGACTCGCCGCCCCCGAACAGGTTGGTATTTTGCAGCAGGAAGGTGCCGAACAGCGAGGACGCGCTGTCGTACCCGCCGCCGACCTGGAAGGAGGCCGTATTACCCTCCTGGACATTGACGTCGAGGTTGATTTTGTCGGGCTGGCGCGCCGGCTCGGTGGACAGGCGCACGCTCTGAAAATAACCGAGCTGGTCGAGCCGCTGCTTGGACTGCTGGATCTTCGACGCCGAATAAGGCTCCTGCTCCTGCACCCTGACCTCGCGCCGGATCACCTTGTCCGAGGTTTTGGTGTTACCGGAGATCTTGATGCGGTCGATCAGAACCTCGTTGCCCGGCGTGATCGCATAAGTGATGTCGACTCGATGCGCCTTGGGGTCGACCCGGGTGCGCGGGTCGACGTTGACGAAAGCGTAGCCCCGGTCGGAGTAGAAATCCGACAACGTCAGCACGTCGTGCTCCATGTCGCCGCCGCTAAAAACTTTGTTGGGCTTGAGAGTCAGCTTGGAAGTAAGATCGCTCTTGGGAAACTTGAGGTCGCCGGCCACCCCGACCTTGCCAACCTTGAAGATGGGGCCCTCATCGATGGTTACGGTGACGATGATCGAATTGTCGTGCCGGGTGACGGTCGGGTCGCCGATATGCACCTGCAGGTAGCCATGGTTGTAGTAGAAGGCGGTCAGACGGTCGACGTCGTCCTGGAGCTTGGCGCGGTCAAGCGTACCGGTATTGAAGAAGCGGCTGAGGATATTGTGCTTGCGCGTCTCCATCAGCCCGGCGAGCTTCCGATCGGAGAAGGTCTTGTTGCCGACGAACTTGATTTGGCTGATCTGAATCTGCGGTCCTTCTTTGACATGAAACACGCCAATCGCGGTGTTGTTGGGCCCAGGGACCGTGCGAAAGGTGATGTCGGCGTCGAGGTAGCCCTTGCTCTGGTAGACCTGCCTCAGGGCCTGGATGCTCGACTGCACGAGTTGCGGATCCTCGATCACACCTGGGTGCAGCTTGATCGCGCCCACCACTTCGTCGGCGGTAGGCTTGATCTGGCTCATCCCCTCGGTGCGGACGTCGTTTATCAGTGGCCGCTCCTTGACGTGGTAAGTGAGGATTGCCTGGCCGCCGGCCCGGTCGACGCTTGCGTGGACGTCTGTGAAAAAGCCCATCCGATAGATCGCTTTCACGTCCTGATCGACCATCGCCTCGTTGAGCGGCTGACCGGGCTGTTCAGTGATGTGAATCCGGATCGCGTCTTCTTCGACGCGCTGGTTGCCGACGATGCGCACCCGCGAGATCGTGGGCGAGGGTTGCGCACGGGCGCCCTGCGCTGCAAGCATCAGCGCCAGTAGCGAAACAACTGCACGGACGAGGCGCTCGCCTGCGCGGCACCGCTTGCGCGAATCCACCAATCACCTTCCCATCTCTGGCGAGCGCGACCAAACTAACCAATCGCTAGTGTGAAGTAAACCAAACTCCGCCCCCGGAGCGGCCGGTTGTGCACCGGCCCGTTTCATTGCTCCGGCTAGCCGCGCTCTTGGATCAGATGGCCGTCGCGCAGTCTAAGCGCACGGCCCATCGAACGCGTGAGCGGCTCGTTGTGAGTCGCGATCACCAGGGTGATTCCGAGTTGGCGATTGAGCAGGTGGAAGAGTTGATGAACCTCGTCGGCGGTTTGCGGATCGAGGTTGCCGGTGGGTTCGTCGGCGAGCACCAGGCGCGGATGCAATACCACGGCGCGCGCCACCGCCACCCGCTGCTGCTCGCCGCCCGAAAGCTCGGCCGGCCGACGATGGAGCTTGTCGGCGAGGCCCACCAGCTCGAGCACCTCACCGGCGCGGCGCGCCGCCTCGCGCTCGGCCATCCGCGCGATCAGCGCCGGCATCATCACGTTCTCGAGGGCCGTGAAGTCGGCGAGCAGGTAGTGAAACTGGAAAACGAAACCGAGCTTGAGATTGCGAAATTCCGCCATCGCCCGCTCGCCGAGCGCGAACAGGTCCTGGCCTTCGAAATAGACCTTTCCGGCGGTCGGGGTCTCGAGGCTTCCCAGTACATGCAGCAGCGTCGATTTGCCGACGCCCGATTGCCCCACGATGGCTATTTCCTCACCCGCCCAGACTTCTATGTTGAGCCCGCGCAGCACGCGGACCTCGCGGCCGGCATCGACGAAGCTCTTGTCCAACCCCTCGGCCCGCAGCAAGAGTTCCGCGCTGCCCGGCGCCGCAGCCGCGCCCGCAACGGTTGTCGGAGCGGTGGTCGAAACAGTTTTCGGGGCAGTCATCGGGAAGCCGCCGCCGCGCTCATTCATAACGTATAATCTCGACGGGCGAGAGCGTCCGCGCCTTGAAAGCCGGGTAGAGCGACGCTCCAAGGCATAGGACCACCGCGGCCGCCGCCACGGCGAGGAAGTTTACCGGGTAAAGTCGCACCGGCACGGCGCTTACCATGAACATGTCGGCCGGCAGATGGATCAAATGGTAGCGACCGATCAGGAACGAGGTCACGAAGCCGCCCAGCACGCCGGTCGCGGTACCGATCACCCCTAGCGCGGCCCCTTCGCAGAGAAAAATTGTTGCCACCGAGCCGGCCCGCGCGCCCATCGCGCGCAAAATCGCAATCTCTTTGCGTCGCTCCATCACCACCATCACAAGAGTTGCCACAATATTGAACGCGGCCACCAGCACGATCAGCATCAGCACCAGAAAATAGGTGAACTTCTCGAGCTTCAGCGCCGAGAACAGCGCCGCGTTGGCCTGCGTCCAGTCGGTAACGACAAAGCCACGCCCTGCGACACGCGCGATACGGGCCGCGATTGTGGGCGCGTCGAACAGATTGCGTACGCGCACTTCAAGGCCGGTCTCGAGTTGCGGATCGTCGGCGAGCAGCGCGCGCGCGTCCTTCAACGAAACGAAAATCAGCGAGGAGTCGAACTGGTACATCCCCGAATGAAACATGCCGCCGAGGACGAAGCGCCGCAGCCGCGGGGCGCCGATTCCGCTGCCCAGGCTGGCCGGCGAGATGAGCACGAGCGGGTCGCCCATGCGCAGCCCGAGCTCGAACGCGAGCGAATCGCCGATGATCGCGCCCGGAAGCTTTACGGAGCGCTTGGCTCCGTTATCCGCGATGGTGACCGGATAGCTCCGTTCCAGCGCGTCGAGCCCGCCGACCTTGAGGGTCTGCTTGAGTTCGGTCAGCACCGGATTGTTTGCCGCCACCACGCCGCGCAGCACTCCGCCCGCCACGTAGGCGGGCACGCCCTCGGCATTGGTCGAAACCGCCATCACTTGCGAGGAAACATACGGCGCGTCCGCCTCCACCCCCGGAACGCTGGCGATTCGACCGAGCAGCGGAGCTGGATCGAACGCCGCGGCGTCGGTACTCCGCAGCGTGACATGCGGATTGAACGCGAGCAGGCGCTGGCGCAAGTCTTCCTGAAAACCGCTCATCACCGACAGCACCACCGTCAGCGCAAAGGTGCCGAGCGCCACGCCGGCCAGCGAAATGACCGCGATCAACGAGACGAAGCGCTCGCGCCGGCGCGCGCGCAGATAGCGCATGCCTATCAGGTATTCGAAGCGCACGGCTGGCGGTGTTCGGTAGCGTTCGCGCGCAGCCGCCGGGGAGCGTCACACCCCCGGGCAGTCGCGCTCAGCGCCGCGCTCGCAATAGTGATGGGAAAACCCTTGTGCAAATTAGCGAAAATCCTTGTTTTCCATAGTCTTTGAGACTTAACGGTTTTGCAATCAGGGACGTGGTTGCGGTGCCATGGTCCGATCGATATAAAGGCCAATAGTCCTTAGTTGGGCCACGAGTCTTTAGGGCCAAGAATCTTTCCAAAAAGGGGTTTCCAAATGAAGTGCTGGTTGTTGGGGGCACTAGCTCTTATCGCTTGGTCCTGCGTCTTGTGCGCGCATGTCCGAGCCGCGGATCCACCTTCGCAGGACGAAAATCTTATCACGATGAACTTCCAGGACGTGGATATCCCGGTCCTCGCCAAGTTCATCAGCGAAATTACCGGCAAGAATTTCGTGGTCGACGAGAGCGTCCGCGGCAAGGTCAGTATTATTTCGCCAACCAAGGTCACGCCGGCCCAGGCCTACTCCATCTTTCAATCGGTGCTTCAGGTCAAAGGCTTTACCACAGTGCAGGCAGGGCCGGTGATCAAAATAATTCCCTCGCGCGAGGTCCGCGAATCGGCCGCGCTGACCACCTCCCAGGAGCCCGGCGAAGTCCGCGGCGACTCCTATGTCACGCGCATGATCAGGCTCAAGAACATCGATGCGGCGTCACTGGTCAACGTGGTGCAGCCGATGGTTTCGCACGACGGCCTGGTCGCCGCATTTCCTGAAGACAACACCCTCATCCTCACCGACGACGCCTACAACATCGACCGCCTGCTCAGGATCGTCGGCAGCCTGGACATCCAAGGCACGCGCGAGAACATCGAGGTCATCCCGCTGCGGCTCGCATTCGCCGATGACCTGGCCTCGCAGATCGACAAGATCATGAACGGCGAAGGCGGCTCGGATTCCAACAGCGGACGTTTTCCACGGCCCGGCCTGGGCGTGGTGGCTCCTTCCGCACAGGGGCCGGCCGGCGGCTTCAAAGTGGTGCCCGACGAGCGCACCAACTCGCTAATCGTGCTGGCGGGTCCGCTGCAAATGCGCACGATTAAAGATCTGATCGTCAAGCTCGACATCCATCCGCCCAACGAGAACGCGCGCATCCACGTGTATCGGCTGAAGAACGCGATGGCGGGTGAGATAGTGCAGGTGCTTAACGGCCTGCTCGGCGGCGGTGGTGCGCCATCGACGCTTTCGCCGGTCACCGGACGCAACTCGCTTGGCCGCGGCGGCTCCGGCGGAATCGGGGGCGGCGGTTCCCTCAACTCCGGCTTCGGTGGCGGGATGGGCGGTGGTTTCGGAGGTTCGAGCGGCGGCTACGGCTCGAGCGGCGGCTTCGGTTCGAGCGCCTCGTTTGGCGGGGCCGGCTCGAACTCCGCTTTCGGCGGTTCGATGGGCGGATCGTCGATGGGCGGAGGCCGCGGCAACAGCACAGCTGAATCTGTCACCGCGAGCACTGGCGGCAGCGGTTCTAAATCGCCTGACTTTGAGATGCCGGTTAGCGTGACCGCCGATCCGGCCACCAACTCGCTCATAGTCAGTGCCTCGCCGCAGGATTACCAGACCCTGCATCGCGTTATCGAGCAGCTCGACGTGCCGCGCATCCAGGTCTTTGTCCAGGCGATCATCGTCGAAGTGAGCGCCCAGCGCGCCCGAGACATCGGGGTTAATTTCCAGTCCGCGACCAATATCAGCGGCAGCACGATCGGAGTAGGGCAGCTAAATTTTGGTCAGCTCCAGAATGCGCTCGCCAATCCGCTCGGGCTGACGGGCCTGGGTATCGGACTGGCCTCGGGCAGCAAGTGTACCATCGCGAGTGCCGTGTCGGCCGCAACATCGGTGGCTACCGCGGGCGCTACGCCAGCTACCACGACAGTGCCATGCGATGTCGCGCTGCTGACGGCGCTCGAGACCGACACCCACAGCAACGTGCTCTCGGCGCCGACCTTGCTCACCGCCGACAACGAAGAGGCGATGATCGTCGTCGGTCAAAATCTGCCGTTCGTCGGATCTGCAAGCGCGACCTCGGCATTGTCCGGGCAGATCTTCAATTCAGTCGATCGACAGAACGTCGGCATCACGCTCGACATCATCCCGCAGGTGTCCGAGGGCGATTACGTGCGGCTCGACGTGTATGAGGAAGTCTCGAACGTCGTCAGCGGCACCACCAACCAGACGACCAACCCGCTGGGGCCGACCACCACTATTCGCTCGGCTTCGACCACGGTGATGGTCCAGGATCATCGCACCGCCGTCATCGGCGGATTGCTTTCCAACGAGAGCGACGTCCAGCGCTCTGCGGTTCCGTTCATCTCGGACATCCCGGTGATCGGCAACCTGTTCAGCGACAACGGCAGCAACAAGCAGAAACTCAACCTCCTGGTATTTCTGACCCCACATGTAATTCGCACGCGCGAGGATCTGCGGTCACTGGCGCTCGACGAGCGCCAGAAGTTCGCCGACGCGCTGGGCCGCAGAGAGCTGCACCAGATGCCGATGGAACAATATAAGCAGCTCTACAAGCCGACCTTCAGCGTCCCCGTTTCACCCGCTCAGGATTTGAAAGATCACAGCTCGATGATGGCGCCATCAGCGGGCGACGGCGGTCCTGCCAGCGGCTTTGGCTCATCCCCATCGAGCATGGTGGCGCCTTCTTCCTCATCTTCGACACCGCTCAACACCGAAGAGATAGGGCCGAGTTCGAGTCGGGGCGCGGTCAAGCCCGCGCCGTGGATGACGGCGCCGGCGACCCCTTCGACGAGCTCGCCGTCAACCACCGGTTCGGCGGCGCCGGCAGCGCCCGCAGCGGCGCTGGCGGCGGTGCCGGCGGACGGAACCGCCGATGCTCGGTAGGATTCGGCGATAAGCCCGTCGGGCGGGAGCGGGGCGGTGTGAACGCCGTGCGCTCCCGCATGGATGTTTTTGTGCGGAGGTGCCGGCCAACGCCGGCACCTTCGCTTTTGCCTTGCAGGGATTTGTTTCGAAGCGGAAGCGGACGCTTGCGCGCCCACCCCCGCTTCTGGAACCCTCGTGGGCGCGATGGCTCGTCAGACTGGTCCAGTGCGCGCACGTCTGGAGTATGCGGCAGTCGGCGCGCTGCTCGCGCCGCTCGCCGCGATGAAGCGGGAGCGCGCCGTACGCGCGGGAGCGCGCCTTGGCGCGCTCGCGATGCGGCTCGATCGCGTCGACCGGCCGGTTGCGATGCGCAACCTGGCGATCGCTTTTCCCGGGCTAAGCGTGGCCGAGCGCCTGCAAATCCTGCGCGCCACTTACGAGAACTGGGGTCGCACGCTCGGCGAGTGGATGCATTTTTCCACGCTCGGCCCTGACAATATCGAGCGCTTCGCGACTTATCGCGGGTTGGAGAACTGGAAACGGGGCGAGGAATTATCGCGCGGCCGCGGCGGCCTCATCCTGACCGGCCACTTCGGCGACTGGGAACTGATGATCCTGGCGCACTCGATCTATGGCCATAAGGTCGCGATCGTCCATCGTCCGCTGCGCAACCCGCTCATCGACGCCGCCGTATGCGCCGCGCGCAACCGCTTCGGCAACCGCGTGATCCCCCGCAAGGGCGCCGGACGCGAAGTGCTGCGCCTGCTGCGCCAGCATTGGGTGGTCGGGATGCCGCTCGACCTCGACGTGCGCAAGGGCGTGTTCGTCGATTTCTTTTCCCTCAAAGCCTCGACCAGCGACGGTCTGGCGCGTTTGGCGCTCGCGACTGGCGCGCCGGTGGTGCCGGTGTTCGCCTTGCGCGACGGCGTCAGCAGCCATCACTTTCTCGAGTGCATGGAACCGATAGAAACGTTTCGCGGCGCCGATCGCGAAGAGGCGGTGCTGATCAATACGCAGCGCTACACCAAAACGATCGAGGACATGGTGCGGCGCTATCCGGACCATTGGAACTGGATCCATCGGCGATGGAAGACCCGCCCGGCCGGCGAGCAGCGCTTCTATTAAATAGTCGCTAAAGGTTCGTCAGCACGGCGCGCGTGAACTCCGAGGTGCTCGAACGTCCGCCCTGGTCCGGTGTGAGCACGCGGCCCTCGGCGTACACCTTGCGCACGGCGGCCTCGAAGCGCCGCGATTCCGCGACGAAGCCGAGGTACTCCAGCATCATCGCGGCCGAAAGCATCGTGGCGGTCGGGTTGATGATGCCCTGTCCCACGAGGTCGGGCGCGGTGCCGTGAACTGACTCAAAGTAGGCATAGTCGGCGCCGTAACATCCGCTCGGCGCGAGGCCCAGCCCGCCCAGCGTACCCGCCGCGGCGTCCGACATGATGTCGCCGTAGAGGTTAGGCATCACGACTACGTCGAAGTCCTGCGGACTCTGCACCAGGCGGCGCGCAAAATCGTCGATGATGAATTGCTCATACGCGATGTCGGGAAAGCCGGAGGAAACATCCTCGGCGATCCGGCGGAACAACTCGTCGGATTCGCGCAGCATGTTGTACTTCGAGGTGCAGGTGACTTTGCCTTTGCCACCGCTCGCCCTGCGCTTGCGCGCAAGCCGGAACGCGAACTCCGCGATCCGCTTGCTGTTGCGCTCGGTAATGACCTTGATCGCGAACTTGCCCGGCATCGAAGTGTCGAGCGCGGCGCGCGTGATACGGCTGTGTAGCTTGAGCGGGCCGAGAATTTCCAGCGGCCCCTCCAGGCCGAGATACAGGTCCTCCAGATTCTCGCGCACGATTACGAAATCGATGCCCTCGGGATGCTTGAGCGGACTGCGGGCGCCCGGTATGTAGCGCGCCGGCCGCACGTTGGCGTACGTGTCCTTACCCCAACGGAGATAGAAAATTCCCACCGTCTTGCCGGAGGTCGAGCCAAACAGGGTTGAATCCGAAGCGTCAATCGCGGCTCGCGCGTCGATCGCGGTCTTGCCCCGCACCCACTGCTCGCCGGGCGGGAACTCGACGTACTCGATATCCGGCTCTAGCGCTCGCAGAACTTCCATCGCCGCGCCGACCGTCTCCGGCGCGGCGTCGTCGCCCGGCAGCACCACGACCCTTTTGCTGGCCATTTCGCTTTGCCCGCGGTCGAGTCAGCCGCCGTAGTTGAAGCCGCACTCCTTCAATGTCAGCGGTTCGGACTCGCGCTTGAGATGGCCTTCGGTGACCTCGCCGATCACTACGCTATGGTCGCCCAGCTCGTGGAAGCCGACGACTTTGCATTCGACCGCTGCGGGCGCCTCGCTGATGATCGGCGCGCCGTTCTTTCCCGCCTCGAAAGCGTAGTTGCCGAACTTGCCGTCGACGGGCTCGACGTGCTTGAAGAACGCGGTGCCAATCGATTTTTGGCCGGCGCCAAGCATCGAAAGAGTGAAAGCTTTTGATTCCTTGACCAACGCGTGGGCGGTCGAGTCGGCCTTGATTCCAACCACTACCAGCGGCGGCTTGAAGCTCGCCTGGGTCAGCCAGTTGACGGTCGCGACGGTCTGCTTGTCGCCGTGACGCGCGCCCAGCACGAACAGTCCGTAAGGGATCATCAGGAGCGCTTTCTTCTTTGCGTTTTCGTCCATCGGTTCCGACCTCCATTGCCGGCACGCCCGCGTCTGTCGCGGTGCGACGTCCCGTCATGACGTTTAAGTTCGAGGATCTCCATACGCGGCGGGCGCCTGGGATTCGCTGAGCCACGACGCGCGTGAAATGCTATAGTTCTTCGCCAAGAGTGCATCAATGCCGCAGAACAAGTCAAAGACGGCTCGAATTGCCGGCCTCAACGAAGTCGGTCGCTACGCCATCGGCGTCCGCTGGGCCGACGGCCACGACAGCATCTATCCGCTCGAGAGCCTGCGCCGCGGATGCCCCTGCAAGGCCTGCGGCGGGGCGATCGCGGGCGAGATTCCACCGGCGAGTCAGCGCCTAGCGCAGCTATCGCGCCTCGGAGAACAGGGCGTTTTCCTCGGATGGATCGACGGCCATGAGACGCTCTACACGACGGCCCAATTGCGCGCCAATTGCCGCTGCGCGCACTGCGTGGCCGAGCCCGAGAAGCCGATCACCGGTTAACTGGAGCTTTGCGTAACGGAAGCAGCTCGAAGCCGTCGATATTCGCCGGCTTGGCTCGGCTGCCGGGATCGGACCAAGGTCTGATTTACCGCCGCGCACGTGCCTGAAAAAATCCAATCGGTTTTCCGCGTCCCGGGGCTGATAGTTCCAGGGTTGCAGGAGCGGCAAAGATCGGCGGCCGGCTATTGCTGGATCGTAAAAAAGGGGGATTCACGTCATGAAAAATGGTCATTTGCGTCTACTGTATGTCCTGTGCACGCTGGTGCTGGCCGGATGCGCTAGTGCGGCGGTGACGCAGCAGACTCAGCGCCAGCCTGCCGACTTCGACAAGCCTACCCAGATCGTCGTCTATCCTTTCGCCGCCGATGCCAATGAGGTCACACTGAACCAGAGCATCATCCAGAGAGCCTACCGCGGCGCGACCAGCGAAAACGAGAATGCGGCGCAACTGCAGATCGCGCACGACACCGCGCAGGATATTTGCGATCGCGTGGTCTCCGACTTGTCCGGGAATGGCTACAACGCCGTCTGCGTCAAACGTGGAAACTACGTGGAAGGAGGGAACATCCTGATCGTTGACGGCGCTCTGACTAATATCAGCGAAGGTAACCGGCTGCGCCGTCTGGTGATCGGCTTCGGCACCGGCTCCTCGACCCTGGACAGTAATGTAGCGATGTACCAGCGCGTCGGCGGCAATTTGAATCAGGTGCTCGCGTTCAACACGCATGCCGATAGCGGGAAGATGCCGGGCGCGGCGGTGATGGCTCCGGTCGGCGTCGCTGCCGGGGGAGGCGCGGCGGCGGTTGTGGGCATGAACGCCGCTGTCGGCGGGGCCAAGACTTACAGCTCATCCACCAGCAGTCTGGCCAAGAAAACCTCGGACCAGATCGTCAAGACGGTGACCGACTACACTGCGCGGGCCGGATGGCGCGTGCAGTAGGCGTTCGAGTTATCGCAGTTTCAGGATCGAAGACATGCGCAGGCCATCTCGGTCGCCCGTCTCGCGGCGTTACACGGCCGCACGATCAGTCGGCCAATAGCTCGTGGAGGATACTATCTATCGCCGGAATGTCGCGCGGATTCATCGGCGCCATGTGTCCCCAAATCGAGGATATGACGCGGCACCTGGCGCCTGGGATGTGTCGTGCTTCGTACTCGCTGTCGGCCGGCGGAAAATAGCGGTCGTTGTCCACCGGAGCGACGATTGTGCGGGCTTTGATCGCGCCAAGCGCGGCCTCGAAGTTGCCGCCGTAGACCGGATTGTCGCTGATGTCGCAGTTAAGCCAGGTCCATAGCTGCGAGAGCAGGTTGTTGGCGTCGCAGCGCACGAAGAACGGCTCCCAGAAGTAAGAGACGTGCTCAAGGTAGTCGCGCGCGCCGAAGGCTCGATAGACCTCGGTGCGATAGAACGGCTCCGAGGTTCCCCATCCCGCATAAATCGCGGAAAAAGCCTTCAGTCCGTTCACGGGAGGGCGATCGTAAAAGCCGTCGGCGAAGACCGGATCCAGTTCCAGCGCGCGCCGCAATGAGAGCAGAAAGACTTTGTTGTAAGCGGCCGTCCGGGCCGAGCCCGCGATCGGACAGGCGGCGCGCACCAGCTCGGGGAACTGCGCCGCCCACTCGAAGGTCTGGCACGCGCCCATCGACCAGCCGGTCACGAGGCGGAGGCGAGCAACCCCCAGCTTTTGGGTAACCAGGATCTGTTGCAGGCGCACGTTGTCGTGGATCGTGACCTTGGGAAAGCGGCCGCGCTCGTTCGGCGAGGGAGAGTTGCTGGGCGACGAGGAAAGTCCGTTGCCGAGCAGGTTGGTCATCACGATGAAATACTTCCGCGGGTCAAGCGCGCGCCCTTCGCCGACCATGAAGGTCTCGATGTCGTTGTGTGTTCCCGTGTACCAGGTCGGCACCAGCACAGCGTTATCGCGAGCCGAATTCAGCGTCCCGAGCGTCTTGTAGGCCAGGTGCGCCATCGGGAGCAGTCCTCCCCGTTGCAGGAGCACATTGGGCAATTCCAGCACTTGATAATCAGGCAATTCCCGGACTTGGTAATCGCTCATTGCGTTCTCCGCGGCGCTTGTGCCGAGCGCTTGAGTCGGTTTGATCGCGGCCTTCGCGCCGTGTCTTGGTGAGGCGGGCTCGAAATGATCAGACCATGAATTCAGACCATTAATACGATATCAGCTGTTACTTAAACGGCTCGTCGATATCGACCTGGTAGCCATTGGCGAGGCGGTTCGTCTCGTTCGCTATGCCTACCACGGCCATCAGCTCGCCAAGCATCATGTCGGTCATGCCGGCCTTGCGCGCGCTCGCGGTATGGGACCGGATACAATACTCGCAGCCGTTGGTCGCGCTGACCGCGATATAGATCAGTTCCTTGACCAGCGGCTCGAGGGCGCCCGGCGCCATCACTTCCTTGACGCTTTCCCAAGTGCGCCTAAGCGTGGGCGGATGATGGGCCAGCGCCTTCCAGAAATTGTTGATCCAGTCGACCTTGCGGACAGCCATGATGTCGTCATAGACAGCCCGGACTTCCGGACTCGCATCGCCATACTCGATAAGCTTTACGGTCGCCATGTAGTCTCCGCGTCCACTGCGTCGCTAAGCAGATGTTTCACTCGTCTGACGTTCATTCATCTGACTTTCACTCGTCTGACTTTCATTCATCCTCGGAAAGCGCGCGAAAGCGCCGCTCGTATTCTTCGCACGTCATCTTTACCGCCGCCAGACTGCGGCGCAGGAAGTCGCGCCCCACGGCCTGCTCGAATTCGTCCAGCAGCGCCTCGGCGCGCGCGGGTGAAAGCTTATCGCCCAGCGCGTCGATTTCGGCGAGTGCCGCGCGCAACAATCGGTTGGCCTCTGCTTCGTCCCATCGATCGTTCAACTTTAAAAACCTCGGCGTGTCAGAATTCGCAAGCCATTATACAAGGAATGGCCGGCGATCCCGCCCAGTGACGCGCTCCGCTTGCGGTTTTTTAGGAGCTGCGGAAAAGGCGGACGCGACAGAGCAGCATCATATACGGCCGGTTGAGCATTACGGCCGCTTGAGGATGACCTTCGCGAGCGCGCGAAGGATTTCGATGCGCAGGCTCAAGAGCTTCTGCCATGGGTGCGACAAGTCGGTCGAGCGGCGCATGCATCGGCGTCGCGCGGGAACCGGCATCGTACGCAGCCGCTTGGTGTTGGTGATCCTCGCCGGGTCAGCGTCCGAGCAGATGCTCCCGCAGTACACGCAGATGCTGTACCGCCTCTTCCCGGAGGGTCACTTCGTTTTCCGGCTTGCCGCGAGCCGCCGAGACCGAAATCACGACGCCCGAAAGCAGCATCAGCGCAAGAGTCATCTTCCATCCCATAATTCTTTTCTTCTCGCGGCTCGGCTTTTTACGTCACTAAGAACAAACGCGTGGCAGAACCTTTGCCCTTTAGCAGGTGATCGACCTTACTGATTAGATGCTATCAGGTTTGAATCAGAGGAACGATAGGTATAAACGCTTTTGACGCTACTGGACGCGTCAAAATGACCCATCGCTTGCAAATCAAAAAGTTTTCGCCGTTTCGCCGCCGACTGAGAGTGCGTAGCGTTCGCCGCTTGACTCGAGCCGCAATGGCGCGTCGAAGGCGCGGGTCAGGATGGCCGACGTCATCACGTTCTCGCGTGAGCCTGCGGCGAGCACTCGTCCCGCGCGCAGCACGAGCACGTGGGAGAAGCCGGCGACGATTTCCTCGACGTGATGAGTAACCAGGACCAAGGTGGGAGCGCCGGGGCGGCCGAGCATGCGTTCGACGAAGCCCAGGAAATGCTCGCGCGCGACCGGGTCGAGCCCGGCGCACGGCTCATCCAGCACCAACAGGCGCGGATCGGCCATCAAGGCGCGGCCAATCAATACCCGCTGGCGCTCGCCCTGCGAAAGAAAACGCCACGGCCGATCGCTCAGGTACTCGGCCTCGACCTCGCGCAATATTTCCTCGGCGCGCTTGGAATCGGCCTCCCCTACCTCGCCCCACATCCCAATCAGCGCGCGTCGTCCGCTGGCGACCGCGTTGAGCGCGCTCTCATGCGGCGGCATCAACTGGTGAACGGACGAGCTGACCAGTCCGACGCGGGTTCGCAACTCGCGCCAGTCGGAGCGCCCGTAAGTCTCGCCGAGTACGCTTATAGTACCGGCCGTCGGCGCGAGGTAGCCGGTGAGCACGCTCAAGAGCGAGGTCTTGCCCGAGCCGTTGGCGCCCAGGATGACCCAGTGCTGTCCCGGGTCCACGCGCCAGTCGACCGCGTCGAGGATGAGCGCGTCGCGGTCGACGCGGAGGCTCGCAACCTCGATTACTGGAACGTCGATATCTGGATGATTGTCTTCAGGCGTCATGCGGCAAATCTTGGAAACCTTGGTCGAGAAGTCTCTGGAAAGTCGCCGAAGGAATCAAGCCGCGACTGGCCGGGTTGTATGCGTGCGACGCGCCCGACTACAATCGAAAGAGGTGTCCGTCGCAGCCTGCCCGCGTATCGACCTTAGCCATATAAACCTTAGCCAGGGCAGCGCGACAGGCTCGAGCAAGCATGCCAAGGGATTCATTCAACCGCGAAATAGATTATCTGCGCATCTCGGTTATCGACAACTGCAACCTTAGATGCGTTTACTGCATGCCGCTTCAGGGCTTGCGTTTCCTGCCCCGCGACGAGTTGCTGACGCCGGCGGAGATCGAGCTGGTGGTGCGCGCCGCGGTCGGCGTTGGCTTTCGCAAATTTCGCCTGACCGGCGGCGAGCCGACGCTCCGTGCCGACCTGCTGGAAATCGTCGAGCGGCTCGCAGCCATTTCCGGAGTCGGCGACCTCGCGCTCACCACCAACGCGCTCCTGCTGCCGAAGCTCGCGGCGCCGCTCAAGGCGGCGGGTCTGAAGCGCATCAACGTCCACCTCGACAGCCTCAATCCGGTCACGGTCGAACACCAGATGCGATGGGGCAGTTTCACGCAGATCTGGGAGGGCATCATGGCGGCCGAAGCGGCCGGGCTGGTGCCGATCAAGCTCAACGCAGTGGTGGCGGCCGGCTACAACGAGGAAGACGTGATCGCGCTTGCTGCGTTGACGCTCGAGCGCGACTGGCACGTGCGGTTCATCGAGCTGATGCCACTTGGGGGCGGCGAGTGCGCGACGCTTTCGATCAAACGCTACGTCTCGAATATCGAGACCCGGCGGCGAATCGAGGTCGCGCTCGGCCCGCTGATGGAGGTCGAGTCGAGCAATCCCTCCGACGAAGCGCGCAATTACACCTTGCCGGGCGCGAGCGGCGTGGTCGGCTTCATCAGCCCGGTGAGCGAGCCATATTGCGGCACCTGCAACCGGATGCGCCTGACCGCGGACGGCAAGTTCCATCTCTGCCTGCTCAACGATGACGAGATGGACGTACGCAAAGCGATTCGGACGGGCGGCGGGATGGAGGCGGTCGCGCGAATTCTCACGCGCGCGGTCGACTTGAAGCCGACTGGCCATCACCTGTTGGAGGGCCGCTCGACTCGCGACCGCTCGATGTACCAAATCGGCGGATAGAAACCAGAAAGTCTTGAAAGTTCAAGGGTTTATCCCGGTCCGTCGTAAGTTTGACAGCCCGTTTGACAGCCACCGAGTTCAGAAACCACCCGCCTTCGCATGGTCTTCGCTTGCGAGGAGAGCTTCTACCTTGCCGGCCGCTTCCGCTTGGAGGCTTGGCAAAACGTGGGAGTAAACGTCGAGCGTAAGTCCGACCTTGGCGTGTCCGAGCATGTCGGCAACAACCTTCGGATGGACGCCCTGAACCAGCATGAAGGTAGCGGCGCTGTGTCGCAAATCGTGATAGCGGGCGTGCTCAAGTCCAGCCTTCACTAGCAGGCGGTCGAGATCGACACCCGGCGCACTCGGGTCAAGGTGCGTGCCTATCGAAGTCGTGAAAACGTAGCTGGTGTCCCGCCAGTCCGGTCCAGTTAAAAGCCGTTGCTCCAACTGGCGCTTGCGATGCGTCCTGAGCGCAGCTATCAAGCCTTGCGGAATCTTAAGCGTGCGGCGACCCGATGTGGTCTTGGGTTCCTGGATGACGATCCCCGATGAGGCGCGGCCGATTGTGCGCCGGATCGCGAGCGTTGCCCGGTCGAAGTCGACGTCGCTCCACTGTAGCCCCAAGGCTTCGCCGCGTCTCAGTCCGAGCGTGAGCACCACTTGGTGCAGCGCTTCCAGCGGTTCACCTTTCATGGCCCCGAGTAACTGGCGCGCCTGCTCGGGCGCAAGAGGTTTGATGACGGGTCGCGGAGCCTTGGGCGAATGTACGAGTGCCGCCGAATTGCGGGAGATCGCGTTCCAGCGCACCGCCTGATTGAGCGCTTGGACCAGCACCGTCCGCAAAGCACCGGCCGTGCGTGGATGAAGGCCCGCCTTGAGCTTGGCGTTTTGAAATTCCTGCACGTGCTGCGGCGTGAGCTTGCCGAGCTTGATATGCCCGAGTGCGGGAATCAGATGATTTCGGACCACGGCCTGATAGGCATCAAGCGTGCGTGGCCGGACCGTGGCGCGGACCGAATCCAGCCACGATTCGAGGAAATTCTTTAGCGGTTGCGAATCGCCCGTTGAAGCAAGGCCCTGCCGGAAGTCCGCACGCGCTTTGAGAAGCGCATCCTGAACTTCAGCGGCCGTCGCGCCATAGATGTAATGGCGCCGGCGCTTTCCGTTTTCCCGGCCGAGGTTGAGCTGAGCGCACCAGCGACCGTCTGCGCGCTGAAAGATCGAACCCTCACCTGCGTTTCGTTTGCGTGCCATGAAATGATTACTCCTTTGGGGTTAGCTTGGGCGCCCCGCGCGCTCGACGTTTTGCGTTGCGCCAGATAGCTCGCATGCCGCAGGTATCACAGTAGCTACCTCGACCGCTTTGGCGTCGCTTTGGGAAAAAGGGCACGCCGCAGCCTGAGCAAAAACCGAGTCCGGGCATGTGCATGACTGCGGAGGCCAGCGAAGTTGCCAGGTAGCCGAGCAGTGACGCTTTGCCACGAAGTTCGAGCCTCAGTCCGTCGCGAAACAATCCTGCTCGCAGCCCGACATCAGAAAGTGCAAGCCACGCGTTGACCCAAAGGCCGACAACTCGCCAATCGTCACCCGAGCTCAGAATCGATTCCGAGTCGATAGCTTCACTTTCGAAGACTGCCCGAAACGGCGGACTAGGGTTGAGCAGAAAATCTCGGTCATCTGGGCTGGGCGGTCGGCGACTGTGGAGCATGGCAGCGACGCCACAGATAGCGCGTGCGCTCTCCGCCCAGGCACGCCATGCGGCAAAACTTTCAGCTAGGACAAGGCTGCCATCAGGTGCGTGCGTATTCCACGTTGAGCAGAAATCGGGATTACCACTCTCTACGCGATGACGTCCGCGTTGGGCAAGCGAGTGAAGCCAGGGATGCATCGTGGGCAGCCCATGTACACATAGACCCAAGGCCCCGGTTTGCTCAGCGAACGCGAGAAGTTCGTCGTCAGTTCTCGCTTCGAGAAAGCGCTGGAACAAACGCGTCTGCGTCGGCAGTGGCCGCTGTTTAGGCTCGAATATCAGCGCAGGCGCCTTTCCGAAAAGTGGGTCGTTGGCGATAACGGTAGTCCCGCGAAAGGGATAGGAACGCAACCGGTAGCCAAGTAGCGGGTCTACTGCAAGGTCGATCCAGTTGCGATAGGAGGACGTCGGCTTCATGTCCATTTGAAATCCATATAACAAAATTGACTCTCATGTCAAACTGCGGAACAATTTATCCCGTGTGGACACACGCAGGAGGCTGAGGGCGCAATGAGTGAGAAGTTGTTTTTTCGCGTTTCTGAGGTGGCTGAAATGCTCGGCGTCAGTCGGGCGACCGCTTACGACTTGGTTGCGCGCGGGCAAATTTCGAGCATCAAGCTTAAGGGCCGTGGCGGACGGGGGATTCTGCGGGTTCCCGCGGATGCGTTGAAAAAGCTTGCACAATCCGATGTCGATGCGGGCGTGAGCCGATGAGCGCCAGCAACCGCCTGACCCCCCTCGCAGACATGCTCGCGCGGCTTGATGGCGTGCGCGCGTGCGGCGGCGGGATCGCGCGATGCCCGGCGCACGTCTCGCGGCGCCGCGCGGCAACCGACAAACCACGCAAGGGCTCGCAATGAGCCTTTTCGAAGAAGTTAACACCGCCGCCCTGGCACGACTCCGAAGCCTACTCAAAGAGTGGCTTCCGGCCGGGCGCATGAATGGTCGCGAATTCGAGTGCGGGGATATCCATGGTCATCCGGGCAAAAGCTTCAAGGTCAACATCGACACCGGTCGATGGGCGGACTTCGCCGGCGCCGAAAAAGGCGGCGACGTTGTCTCTCTATATGCCGCAATCTTCGGGTTGGAGCAGGCGAAGGCCGCTCACACGCTCGGACAAACACTCGGAGTTGAAGACGCCAGCAATGGGAACCGTCAATCGGCTGATACTCAGCGCAGCAAGGGAAAACACAGCGCGCCGCCATCAAAGCCCATGACGCTTGAGGAATTCGCCGCAGCCAAGCAGCTGCCGATTCAATGGCTGAGTGAGCAGGGCCTTGATAATTTCCCCGATAGCTCGGGCGTTGCGATTGGGTACTACGACGAAAACGAAAATCAGCATCCGCGCTTGCGCCAACGGACTGCGTTACGTGCGAAAGACGGTTCGATTTGGCTCGGCCCTAAAGACATTCCACCAATTGCTTACGGAGTTTGGCGACTAGCAGACGCTCGCAAAAGCGGAGATCTGATTCTCGTTGAGGGCGAGACCGATGCGCTTTCGATTTGGTTTCACAGCCTCAACCTTGCCGCGCTCGGACTGCCCGGTGCGAGCATGGCAAAGACCCTCGAAGCGAAATACCTAGACGGCATCAAACGAATTTTCATTCATCGCGAACCTGACAGGGCAGGGGGAAGTTTTGTTTCGGGCGTGGCATCCCGACTGTGCGAGTTGGAATTCGCAGGCGCGGTCAAAGAATTCTCGATCCCGGGATTTAAAGACCCGAGCGAACTACACATCGCCGACCCCGATCGGTTTCGCGAGCGATTTGACCGTGCGCTCGACACCGCGGTTCCGATCAAAAAATCCGATTCCGGCGGCAAACCTCAAGGCGACTCGCAAGCAACTCGGCTTGTCAATCTCGCCCAGGCGGCCAAGGCCGATCTCTTCCACGACAGCGAGGACTCTTTCGCCACGATACGCGCTGGTGATCATGTTGAAACCTACGCGCTCAAATCGCGCGCAATGCGACACTGGTTAACTCGTCTTTATTTCGAAGCCGAAAGCAAAGCACCCAATGCCGAGGCGATACGTTGCGCAATTGATACGCTGGCGGCATACGCCCGGTTCAACTCGGAAGAGCGGAAGACTCACATCCGCGTCGCGGCGCACAACGGCAGACTTTACCTCGACCTAGCAAATGCGCGATGGCAGATAGTCGAGATTACCCCGGACGGCTGGCGGCTGGTGGAGGCGCAAGATTGCCCGGTTCGGTTCCGGCGTGCGCATGGGATGCTACCTCTGCCCGCTCCTGTAAGTGGCGGCTCAATAAATGATTTGCGCAAGTTTCTGAACGTCCAGACCGATGATGATTTCCGACTCATCGTTGCGTATCTACTCAGTTGCTACCGTGATCGCGGCCCATATCCCGTCCTGATTTTCCACGGCGAACAGGGCTCGGCGAAGAGCACGCACGCACGTATTCTACGCGATCTTATTGACCCTAACGTCGCGCCGATTCGAAGCGAGCCGCGCGAACCACGCGACCTGATGATCGCAGCGAACAACGGTTGGCTCTGCGCGTTTGACAACCTCTCACGCTTGCACTCGTGGCTGTCGGACGCCCTTTGCCGCTTATCGACAGGCGGCGGCTTCTCGACTCGGGAGCTCTACACCGATTCGGGAGAAACCATCTTCGACTCTCAGCGACCGATAATACTCAACGGGATCGAGGAACTCGCAGAACGTGGCGATCTGCTCGACCGGGCCATAATCCAATACCTACCGCGCATCGACGACAAGAAGCGCTTGCCCGAAGCAACGTTCTACAAACGCTTCCGCGCAGCGCGGCCACGCATTCTCGGGGCTCTCCTCGATGCTGTAAGCTGCGCACTCCGCCGTCTCGATAACGTGAACCTTGAGCGCCTGCCTCGCATGGCTGATTTCGCCACGTGGGTTGTCGCGGCCGAGCCGGCCACTGGCTGGGATCCTGGCGCGTTCATCCGGGCTTATGCGGAAAACCGAGAAGCTGCAACCGAGTTGACGCTGGAAGCCTCGCCCATCGCAGCGGCAATCCGGACCTTGGGGGACTTCGCAGGGAGCGCAACGGAACTCCTTGTGAGGCTTGGCGGCTTGGTCAATGAAAAGACCTCGGCACTAAAGACGTGGCCGAAAACCGGGCGCGCGCTGTCGAATGACTTGAGGCGCCTAACGCCAGGACTTGGGGCTATTGGGATTGATGTCACTTTCGAGAAGCCATCGCGAAAGACCGGGGGTCGGCGGCTGATCAGGATCACGCCCCAACCCGCAAGTACGGGTATTTCATCGTCTCCATCGTCTCCATCGTCTCCAAGCCAGCAAAATCAAGCACTTTTTGGAGACGATAGCGGAGACGATGGAGACGCAAGGCGCGATCTTCCGACTCCGCCTGCGACGCCAAAAACCTCAATGAACTCAAGGGATGGAGACGATGGAGACGATGGAGACGCAAAATTACCCTCACTTGCGGGCGACCGTACCGAGTATGAAGACGGCGGCGATCATTCGGCGCCGGCCGACTGCGACGAGTCGCCAGAACCGGACATCGGATTTTCCGATGAGACGTTTTGACCGTGAACGCTGAAGCGCTGATCTCGAACCTGGCCGCTCGGGGCATCGTGCTCATTCCCGACGGCAACAGTCTCATCGCCCGGCCGCGCGAACGTCTCACGGACGCCGACCGCGAGCGTATCCGCGCCCACAAGGCCAACTTGTTGGCCATGCTATGCGGCCGCGAACAGGCCGAGATCGAGCGCATCGCCCAGCTGGATGCCGAGCGGCGCGAAGCCGACCGTCAGGCTGGACGCGGGTACGACTTTGACCCGACCTCGCCGAGCCGCGCTGAGTATCTAGGCCACGCCGACCTTCTCGCAGGCGCGCACTCCCCCGCACATAGCATCATTACGACCTGCCGACGCCATGGCGTTGACCTGAGAATCGACGGAAACGGTGCTCTTAAACTCGGAAAGGCTGAGACCCAAGCCGCGGAACCGACGCAGGCTTGGCCGAGTCTCATCCGGGCGATTGAAGCCCACTTCGACCGCGTGCAGCGCCTAGTCGCAGCTGGCTGGCATCTACGCGCCGACTTTTCGGGTCCGATGCAATGAAAAAGGGCCGCAAGGCGCGCCAACGCCCTCGGCCCAAGGAGAAAAGAAAATGAGACCAGCCATTGCTACCACCATCGCGCGCAACCCGCAACCCGCCCTGTCAGTTCGTAAGATGCGAATCGACTGGCGGCAACACGAGCGCGACTGCATTTGCGGCATGGTCGGGGGATTGCTCGACCTGGCCGGCCGAGAGCTCGACGGACGATATCAACAGCCCGCGCTGGTCGGCCTAATCGCTCTGCCCGGCGGTGAATTTGTCGTGGCGACCAGCCCGTGCGGACTGGCACGCAGACGAGGTAGACCGCCTGCTCACGGGCGCTCTCGCTCAGGTTCGTAGAAGTAATTCGTTCTCACCGGAGTGACAAGTAGGAAATGACTAGCAGCGATGGTGTGGGGACGTGGCGTGTGGGGATCAAGCGAATCAAAATCGCGGTGCTCGTTCTTTTGCTGGCGGTAATTTTCAGCGCTGCCGCGGTCGCAGCATTTCGCACATGCACAGACTTTCGTAAATGCCGTACCTACCGCCACGTCCGGTGCGACGTTGACCTTGCCGAAACCTCCCGGCACGACGCAGGGCAATTGGATGGTAGCGGGAGTGGTCGGAAACCAGATCGGGCGTGTTTGAACCCGAATTCCATTCCGACGGGATGGACGCTATTACCGACTACGAACTGTGTGACGGCGAACACGTTTCCAAACGCGGAGGTTGCGCTGTGTACTTTACTACCACTGCGCGGAGCGAGCGAGCCTGCGAGCTATGCTGGAGTTGGAGCGCGGCGGGAAAGCCGCTCAGCGGAGCGATCAGCGTGTGGAACGTGGGGACGTGTCCGCCGACACCGGACACCTCAATATCTGGCGGGCCAAATGGGGCGACACAGAGCTTACAGATAACGACTGCTGGCGCCGAACGACTTCATGTTGAAGATTTCGGGGTTTGTGAACGGCGGGATAGATGCGTCGAGTTGCGGGAGCGGGAACACCGAGTCGTTTCTGAACAGCGGGTCGAGCACAGCGCGGGCGACGGTGAATTGCGTACCGAGTACGAGTCCCGGGTTCTGGCTGGGGGACGAGGTGTCTGGGGCGCCGGGGGCGCAGCCGACCGAGGTGTTTGATACGACTCCGGGGGCGCAGGATAAGGGGTCCGATGCTGTCTGCGTTCCTTGCGGATACGCCTACGCCTACACCTTCTCCGACCCCTACGCCCACGCCCACGCCTACGCCGAGTCCCAGTCCCACGCCGAGTCCGACGCCAACCAATACCAACACGCCACGCCGACACCGACGCTACACCGAGTCCGACTCCGACCCTACGCCTGCGCCTGCGGCAATATGGGCATTTCCCTAGAGGTGAGAGATGAAAGAAGGAAGCATTCGACTATTCACGTTGCTCGCGTTGGCCACTTTGTTTGCGGCAGCCCTTATGGCACCGAGGGTTTCGCAGGCGCTGATGGCCAGCGGCGGCGGCGGCGGTGGTATGGCGGCTCCGACCCCTACGCCTCCGGCTGCAATGACCTTCGAGGGCTACGTCGCCTGTAATTTCAATGGTACTTGCAACCTATCATCCAGTGGGACGCTCACAGGTGGCGCCGCGGGTACGATACAAGCTGGCGATTTTCTATTTTTACTCTTCCGGCGGTCGCTCAAGGAGGTACGTCTGTTGTTTGGCCTCCAGATTTTCAGCCTTTAGGTCCAGCATTTGGCGCCGGATAGGGGCTGGTGGCGTTGGTCCAGTGTTTCAAAGTGGCGCTTCTTCGTGCGGTTTTGGTTGGCGAATTGCCGATACTGCTGTTGCCCACAAATTGGACTGCCGGTGGCACGGACAGTGCAAGTATAATCGTCGATTTTCGTCCGCCCGCAGGGCGGGAATCCAGTCCCGCGCGTTGCCGATATATAGCCAACGGCAAATTGGACTTGTTTTTACCGTACCTCAAATTGCTACCACAGCCGTCTAACGCGACCGTAATTGGTTTTAACTGTAACGGTATTGCGCTCTCAGGCACCGTAGGCGGCTATACGACAATCCTGAATCAGAACACTGTCGGCGGGACCAGTTTTGGCTACTGGATAGGCTACCAACAACCCGCCTCGCCAACAGCAGTCGCATCGGCCACCGGTGTACCTACTCCGCAGGCAACCGCTACTCAGGGAGTCAGCGGAGCCGCAGCGTTCGGCCAATAAAAAAGAAATCCGAAGTGAAGAGGGAAACTGGCGGACCTGTACCCGTCTACTGGAATGTACGTTCAATGATTAGTTCTCACGACGCTATCGGGGATAAGCGCGTGCAGATGAAAACTGCTGTGCGCAGAAACCGGTGCAGATGCGACCGACGGTAGGGCTGAGCATGATTGGCGAAAGCAAAGACGGCCTCGGGTTCGAGGATCTCATTGAAAAGGTGCGGCACGACCGCAATGTTCGGCGCCGGCGCTGCAACGACATCGATCAGCGTTAAAGCATTTGCGGCCATTTTTCCGCCGGATGCGCGCGGGGCGTATCACGACGAGACCGTGGAACAGTACGTGGCTCTTCGGCTCAGCGAAAAGGCCGCGCATGCGACCATCAATCGCGAACTGGCTTTGCTACGCAGGGCAGTCGTGCTGGCGAGATTGACCAAGAGACCGGTTATCCGGTCGTTGCCTGAAAACAACGTGCGCCGCGGCTTTCTGGGATGGGCAGACTTCCGGCGGATTCGCGAGAAGCTACCGAACGAATTCCGAGACATCGCGACTTTCCTGTACCTGAGCGGTCGTCCCCAGGGACACGTTGCGGCGCTTGAATGGCGCGACATTGACATGGAGCGATGCGAGATGGCGCGTGACGATAAAAGCGAGGGCGTGCATAAAATCGCACTCAGCGGCGAACTCCGGGCTGTCCTGCAGCAGGCGCACGCGACAAGGTTGCAGAATTGCCCTTTTGTATTCCATCGCGACGGGGCGCCGTTTCACCTTCGCGGCAGTAAGTCACCATTACGTAAGGCGTGGGCGCGAGCATGCGCGGATGCTGGTTTTGGCGGCCACTTACTTAATGATCTGCGGCGGTCGGGCGTGCGGAATATGATCGGCGCGGGAGTGGACCCCATGACCGCGATGAAACTGAGCGGCTTCAAAACGATTGCGATGCTGGCGGAGATTGACCAAGGTTTGTAAATCCGACGAAAAGCCGAGCGGCCCGATTGGGCGCTCGGCATGAAAAGTGGAAAGTCTAGACGGGAAGAATTAGCGCTCTTTGCACGCGTTTTTTATCCAGCGCTCGCAGGGATTCTTCGCTTCCAACCGACGAGCGCTCCCCGCCGTCTTTCAGGATGAATGGATGCCGTCCCGCGTCTCCCATCTCCGCATCACCCGTTCTCTCGGAACACGATGATCCACTTCGCTGCTTTTCCCTTCAACAAAGAAGCCAATCGCTGGGGCAGCTTCCTGCCATGTGTTAAGGTTCTGTTGCAAGTCCGCCGCCGAGGGGGTGTTGCGAATCACGGCCGCGGTCGATGGAAGGAGCTTGTTGCGAGCTTCTCGCTTACCCTGCGGTTCCTGGTCCTCTGGAACTTTGGCCGGATCTTGCAGCACTTGGATTGTCACGTTCTTCGTTGTTCAGCACTCCTTGTCTCTCTTCTGGCTGTCTCCGAAGTGAGGTTCGGCGAACCGGCACGACGCGTTCGGCAGCTCACGGAGAACGTCTTCCGACGCTGCGACCTGACTCGCTGGCGCGCTGGCTGCCGTCCACCGCCTCAGCCCATCTTGGGAGCGCGACGGGTCTGCCCTCGCTATCGCCGATGATGAAGGGATGCATCCCTGCCAGCGCGACTGCGCCGCACAGCCTTCATCGAACAGCCCAACCCGGTGCCACCATCCCTCCATGAGAAGGAACGGTCCCCCCTATGCTCCCCGTTGCGCGATAGACGCGCTCGCCGGATCGTTGAGTGCCTTTCTACAGTGCAAGCACCTCCTCAATTGATGACTCCTGGACTTTGACCTCTGACGCGAGGCTCATCGCTG
>CAVQVD010000013.1:0-36581 GCA_963717045.1 uncultured delta proteobacterium
ACCAGCCCGGACTGCAGATTCCAAACTTAGCGTTTGCTAAAACGAACTGATTGAGCGGGGCGGCGTGCCTGCAGGAACGCGCCTATATCGCGCTCTGCTCGGCACCCGCTCGCACGAGGGTTTGGCCAATCAAGTCGCGAACGCTTTTACCCGATGGTGGTGCAGTGCGCCGCTCCGTTGTCGTCTGAAAAGCTTAAAGCTGAGGCCCATCAACAAGACGCCGAAGATGATCGCGTAACTCGCGATGATCCACACCAGTCCTAATGCTCCGGCCCCAGGAAACAGCATCAGGAGAAAGGAAAAGACGATTGACGCGATGCCACTAAGCAACAACCATATTTCTCCTTTGATGACTTTGCGCAGTTCAACTGCTGCCACAATTTCTAGTACTCCGGTCGCGAGACTCCACGCGGCAATGTAAATGAGCAGCCCCAACGCGGTGATTGCCGGATTAAGGTAGGTCAAAATGCCTACAGCTATTCCCAAAGACCCTTGCAGCATCGGCAGCCAATGATTTTCCATGTGGCGCCATGCCGCGATCGTCCCGCCTATCAGGAACGCCCCGTCAACGAAGGCGTAGGCGCCGAAGAAGATCACCAGCGCTGTCAGTGTCAGTCCCGGCCAGGCAAAGGCTATCACCCCGAAAGCTACGGCGAGCAGGCCCCTGAGAAGGAAAACCCACCAATAGCGCGTAAGACTGTCCGCCAATTCTTCGATGTCAATTTCAATATGTTCTGCTGATATAGTCGCCATGTCGGTCTCCTTGTTAGGCGAACAAAAAACGCGCTTGGGCGGTGGGCAATGGCAGGATCGTTTGCGCGAACTTGCCGCTCGCCCGCTCCTCGCGATGGAACATCGGGCTTCATGTCGCCCGGCGGACTTCTCTTTTGGCCTCACATCGTCAGCGTGTTAAGCACGACCGGCAGGTCTGCCCGTCAGGGTGCTGCCAAAAGCAAACAACGCGCCGAAGTTAGAATTGCGCGTACTTCGCACGAATGGCGTGACTTACCGTCCCTAGCTGACAGTTGGAGTTCGATTGTACCGCTACAAAGAGCGGGGCCGGGAACCTATCGCGGAGCCGACGTTCGCGCCGACACCGACGCGAATCCGTCGAAAAGCGCTATGGGTCGTGCGAAAATCAATGCTCGGCGCGGACTTTGCTGTGGCGGCGGTAAGCACATTGCTACCAACGCTGCGTCGGAATTCTGCTCCGCTTGAATCCTCCCAAACATCCTGTTCGGCAAGCGTTCCGCCATTCAATAATCGTCGCTTTCCATCACTTTCGGATCGCACAAGAAACTCGGCCTTGTGGAATTCGCTCCACAATGGTGGGGTGGATGCCACACTTGGGCCGCGATGATTTCGCAGTTTTGCGGCGCTTCGATCGCCAAAATCTTCGCACCCAGTCCAAGCTGATACCGCCGCCGGGCAGCAAAGCAAGCGGCGCTCAGGCTAAAGAGGGAAATGCATCGTGAGTGAATTCCTCTCCAAATTGTTTTCGCCGGATTTCATGCCGCATGGTGCTTGCTATCTTTGGAGACCGGAAATTGTCTGGCTCCATGCAATATCGGACGGGTTCATCACACTTTCCTACTATGTGATTCCGGTCTTTCTGATCTATTTCGTCGTCAAGCGGAAGGATCTTCCATTCAACTGGATTTTTGTGATGTTTGGCCTCTTCATTTTTGGATGCGGCACCACGCATCTTATGGAAGTAGTAACTCTCTGGCACCCCGTCTACAGGCTCGCCGGAGTCATCAAAGCGCTGACGGCGGTTGTGTCGATAGCGACAGCGGGAATGCTCGTGACATTGATTCCCCAAGCGCTTACGCTTCCCAGTCCGACGCAACTGCGGACGGCCAACCTCAAGCTCGAAAATGAAATCAAGGAGCGGCGCCAGGTCGAGGAGGCATTGAAGCGAGCGCATGACGAATTGGAAAACAGGGTGCGAGAGCGTACCGCCGAACTCGCCAACGCCAACGAAAAACTACGCGATGAGATCGTCGAACGCCAAAATGCGCAGGAGGCATTGCACACGGCGCAGGCCGAACTCGCCCACGTTACTCGCATCACTTCGATGGGTGAACTGATGGCTTCGATCGCGCATGAGGTGAATCAGCCGCTCACCGCCATCATCACCAACGGTAATGCGTGCGAGCGCTGGCTCGCTGCCGAGACACCGAACCTGGAAGAAGCTCGGGCGACGGTGACTCGAATAATCAGGCAAGGAAACCGGGCCAGCGAGCCTCATAAAGGAGATCCGCGCATTTGTAAAGAAATCTCCGCCGCAGAGGAACAAAGTGGACATAAACAATCTTGTTCGTGAGACTTTGCCGCTAGTCAGGAAGGAAATGGAACGGAATCACGTCGCGCTGAAGACGAACCTGGCCGACGATTTGCCGGTCCTGATGGCGGACCGAGTGCAATTGCAGCAAGTGCTGCTGAATCTGATGATGAACGGCATCGAAGCAATGAATGAGATCGACGGCCGGTCTCGCGAACTGACGATCTCGTCGGAATCGTCGCAAGACCCGGTGGGCGTGCTCGTCGCGGTGCGGGACGGCGGCACGGGACTGAATCCGCAGAGCAACGATCGGATTTTCGAGACATTCTTTACCACCAAGGCCGAGGGCATGGGAATGGGACTGTCGATCGGACGTTCGATCATCAACGCACACGGAGGCAGGCTGTGGGCAGAGACGAATCCTGATCATGGAGCGACTTTTCGATTCACGATTCCGGCTGCTGCTGAAGGTCATTATGAGCAGGCCGGAAAGCTGGCCTGATTCCGTCGTGTTCGTGGTTGACGACGACTCGTTGGTTGCGGGGCGATTCAATGTTGATTCGCAGGACCAGTGAAATCACGATAAAAACGTGGCGCGGCCAGGTTAATGCAAAAGATGGGTTGGGATTCGCTGGCCGAATTAGTCGGGATGTCGGAACGGGTCAGTATGCAGGTCCTACGGGATTAGACCCTGAATACCAACGTATAATAGCGCGAGCTCGCATGCCGCGATACTTTTCTTCCATGAAGAAGACAAGTGCTCGCTCGAAGGTAACCGCACCTGCAAAGGGAAAATCTCCCCAGCAGGTGCTGGTCGCTATTGTCGACGATGATGAGTCGGTCCGTGAGGCGGTCGGAAGCTTGTTCCGATCGATGGGGTTCAGGACCGAGCTGTTCGGCAGGGGGGAGGAGTTTCTAGGCGCTCCCCACCTGCGCGATTTTTCCTGCCTGGTCCTCGACGTACAAATGCCGGGAATGGACGGCCTCGAGCTGCAGCGGAGGCTGGCTATGGCTTCCCATCCGATCCCGATCGTCTTTATTACCGCCTTCAGCGAGAAAAATGCGCGCGAACGGGCACTGCGGGGAGGCGCAGTGAGCTTCTTGTCCAAACCATTCAGCGAGGACGCACTGCTCGGCGCAGTGCAATCGGCGATTGAAGTCGGAATCGGAAACTAGTGGGAGATTGGGAAAGTCCGGCGCATCGGGAAACGGATGTGGAGCTGGAAGCGCTCGATATGACTTTGGGAAATGAGGTCTCTGAACGTTCTCAATCCTGGAGGTGGCTATCATCATGGCACCACAAGCGCTTATCGTTCACAAAGACCGCACGGCGGCTGAAGCCGAAAGACAAGTGCTCGCGTCCTGCGGGTATCATTGCACAATCGCAGGCGGCTTCGACGAAGCCTTGGCGCTGCTTGGCTCCGACCGCAACGGCCCCGCTCTGGTTGTGCTGGAGCGCAGCGCTATCGAAGCTGCCCAACCTCGCATCTTTCAGAGTAGCGAAGCCGTTGTCGCGATCACAACCTTCGATGCGCTCGACGCGGCAGCGCAGTTCCTGAAGACCGAAGGGAATCATTCCGTCGGCACTGCGAAATCTCTCTCGCAATCGCTCGGGGACAGTAGGGCAAAACCGCCGCCTCCCAGCTGGCTGGGGATGGTTGGCGCGAGCGCTGCGCTGACGGAAGCCTCGACGGTGATGAAGAAGGCCGCGCGCTCCGAAGCCGGTATTCTGCTGTACGGAGAATCGGGCACCGGTAAGGAACTCGCCGCGAAAGCGATCCATTCAAGCAGCCCGCGCGGGGCACGTGCTTTCGTCCCAGTTGATTGTGCCGCGTTGCCCGAGAACCTGCTCGAAGCCGAACTCTTTGGCTACGAAAAAGGTGCTTACACCGGCGCGATGACTCCAAAGCCCGGCCTGATGGAGATGGCGGACGGCGGCACTCTGTTCCTCGACGAGGTCGGCGAGATGCCGCTAGGGTTCCAGGCAAAGCTGCTGCGCGCCCTCCAGGAAAAAGAGCATCGCCGCCTCGGTGGGACCAGAACTATCAAGTTCGATGCACGAATCGTCGCGGCCACCAACCGCGATCTGCATAAGAGCGTGAAAGAAGGAGCATTCCGGGAAGATCTCCTGTTTCGGCTCGACGTCATTCCGATCCGGCTGCCGCCCTTGCGCGAGCGTCACGGCGACGTGCACCTTCTCGCCGACTGGTTGCTGGACAGCTACTGCGAACGCGAAACAGGCATCCCCAAGAGTTTCGATCCCGCGGTTCTTGATATTCTCGAATCCTACACCTGGCCCGGAAATATCCGCGAACTTCAGAATGTCGTCCGGAGGATGTGCGTGATGGTGGAAGGCAGCCTTATCACTACACGCGATCTTCCAGCGGAACTTTTGCCCAACCATGATCACTCATCGGGTGTGTTCGCGGAGACGGCTTCCGATATCGAATCATGCGAGCTGGCATTCAGCGCGGCCAAAACTCAATATCTCAACCTATTCGAAGCTTCGTATCTGCGGGGCACGCTCGACCGTCACGGGGGGAATGTTTCCCAGGCGGCCGAGGCGGCAGGTGTCGATCGGAAAACGTTCTACCGTCTGCTTCGAAAGCATCGCATGGAACCAGAGCGATTTCGTACGCATAGGGCATGCGACTAGATGGCAAAGGAGTAATCGCAGCTCTCACTTCATCGGCCGATCGCCAAATCGAAGTAGTCGGATGGAGCGAGAGCGGCGCGTTGTCCAGTCAAGAGCGCAACCCGGTGATCGATGCCCGCTGCGGTCAACGCGTCGACGAGTCTCTGGGCGCCAACCGGCATAGTGGAGAAACGTTGAACCCTCACTACGACGCCTTCCAGATCGGCGGGAAGATCGTCCGTGGGTATGGCATCACCGGCGAATCGCTCCGGCGATAAGGCGGCGGAGAATTGGTTCGCGTACTCCTCTGTTTCGTGGTTGAGATGATGATAGACGAGAATGATTCGGAAAGGTTCCCCGGAATTCTTGAGCGCGCCGAGAAGTGCGACGCGCTGATCGGAATTCAAAGAGCGACGTTTCGGTTGGACCGGCGGGGGATCATTTTCCAGTGAAATCGCGGATGGTTGCTCTTCCCATGCACGAAACGCTGCCCAAAGGAGTAGAAGCGCACCGGCGATCGACAGCCACACATCGTCTTCTGCCGGCAACATCTTTGCGTATACGAGCCGCTCGGCCGGCGGCAGGACGAACATGACGAATCCTAACCATGCAGATCGGCGCCGCATCAAAGCGGCCGCGAAGCGACCAAGATTGCTAAGCATAGCAGATGAAGACTTGCTCAGGATCGCTATTTCACCTCACCGTAGTAATAGCGAAAGGTGTGCCAGTCCCACTCTTAAAAAAAGTATTGATAATGCTTGGCTTTTTTGATCGAGGATTTGTTCCTCGCAACGATTTTTCGTCTGGACCGCGAAAGATCGTCTTTACATTGGACAAAGTTTCGTGGGGTGCCGATGCGGTTCGAGGCTCTTCAGGCCGTTGCGGTTGCCGCGAGCCAGGAGCGATCGCTCAAGGTTTTGCTCGAGCGAATCGTGAGTGGAGTCTCGGAAAGTGGAAACGTCGCATTGGCGCGCGTGTGGCTGCTCGGCCCGGACCGCGTCTGCGATGTCTGCCAGCGAAGACCGGGCACCCACGACCAGTTGGAACGACTGCATCTGAGGGCAAGTGCGGGACGGCCTATCAGCGCGGCTTACCGCAATGAAGATTGGTCGCGGCTGGACGGCGAGTTTCACAACGGTGGAATCAAGATCACCGAGATGAATGCCAGTGAGAAGCCGACGCTCATCACAATTGCGGAAGACCATTACTGGATCGAAAAGCCGGACTGGGCAAAGAACGAGAGAATAAAAAGTTTCGCGGCGCATCCATTGCTCTTCCGCGGTCTGCGAGTGGGCGCCTTCGGAGTATTCAGCCGCAGTCTGATCAGCGAAGTTGAGTTTGATTGGTTGCGGCTTTTTGCAACTGCCGCTGCGGTCACGATCTCCAATGCCAAAGCGTTCGACGAAATCGATCGCCTGCGTCAGCGTCTCGAGTCCGAGAACGAATACCTGCGCGATGAGGTCAGGATCGCTGCTGATGCGGGATCGATTTTGGCCAAGAGTGCCAGCATGCGGCGGGTGCTCGAGCAGATCGAGATGGTGGCGCCGCCGAGTTGCTCGGAATGAGACCGACCACGCTTAGTACACGTCTGAAAAAGTTGCGGCTCAAATCAAATGAATGACGTCCGACAGTTCCGCATCGGCTGGCACAATCGTTGCGGTTTAGGGACGTTCCGAATGGACAACGAGTGGCAGACGTCTTGCGCCCGAAGCTGAGGAAAAATCGTGCTGCGAAAAGTAGATATCGATTATGTGAAGCGAGTCCTCGTACCTCACGCCGCTCCGATGCTTTCGCTATACGCCGATACAAATCCAGGCAATCCGGAGAATGCGGGTCGCGCGTGGCTTCGCCGGATAAAAGACGCGTTGAAAGAAATTCCGCTTCCGCGTGATCTCCCGAAACAAATCATCGAGAAACTGACAGAAGTGCGGATCGAGGGACGCAGTTGCGCGCTGTTCGCAGCCGACGATCTGCTCGAGATATATAAGATTCAGTTGGATCTCCCGCTGGTCGACCTCCGACACGGCCGCGTCGACGTTCGCTGGGGGGATCCATACACGTTCCCGTTTCTGTATCTGGTCGATGAAGCAAAGCGTCAAGGAGTTGTGTACAGCGATCAGTCGCGGTGGCGGTTCTTCGAAGTGTATCTGGGTGAGATCGAGGAAATCGCCAATGCGTTCCTGGATCTCAGCGGCGAAAAGCCACCTCCGCCTCCTCGTCCTGCTCAACATTTCGTGCAGGGAGTCGTGCTGCGCGGCGGCGCCAGTGGCGATCGATACGCGCGGCATATCGAAGCTTGGGAAGTGCGCTTCTTCAAACGCGCAGCCCATTCGCTGGAACACCTCGTCGAGGCCTGGCATATCGACCGGCTGCTTCTAATGGGACCGACTGAAGACACTCACTTCTTCGAGCAATATCTGTCTCGCAAGCTGAGAGACCGGGTTGCTGGCCACGTCCCCTCTATTCCAAAGCAAACCGCCAGTGCGGGTGAAGTCTTGAACCGAGTCATGCCCGAAATCGAAAAGAGCAGAGAAGCCGAAGAACTGGCCCTTCTCGACGAGATTCGCGACCGTGGAAGATGGACCGTGCCTACCGTTCTAAACAACCTGGTGATGGACCGGCTGTATATAGTCGCCGCTCCATGGCATCTCGATGTGCCAGTATGGCAGTGCAAGAACGGCTTGGTATTCCACGATCGCGAGCAGGTCGATGCATACTGTCCGGGAGAAGACCCAAAGCAGGTTAATCTTCGCGACGTCATAGGGGATGTGGCGGAGACTTTTGGTGCTCGGCTCGAGTTCATGCAAGGACAGGCCGAGGCACGGCTGCTCAGGGATTTCGGAGGATTGGCGGGTTTGCCGCGCTGGTAAGTGGCTCAAGACTGTCAGCTAGTCGACAGCCAAGTCTTCCTTGAGGCGCCTGCGGCGCACTCCGGGAGGCAAACATGGACGTACGTGGCTCGCGTACCGTTAAGTCCGAACCGGACGAAAATTTAATCGCTCGACAATCGACAAACGCGCTGAAATGCCGCCGAAAATTTCTCCGCTACTTTCCCAACGGGTTCCGTGACGAAAACTACCTCGCCTGGGAGCGGGGCTACAAGGTCGAGGCGCACCGGAGTTGGAACGCACGCCTCAATCACGACGAGTTCGCGACGCTATTGCGGGCGGACGAGTACGAAGAGGCGGCGATGCGCGCTGTAAAAATAGAGTCGCGTACCCATCTGATCTTCTCGTTCGAGAAAATGGCCCTGCGCGACGCCGTCAGGTCGAAGGCCGGCGCGCGCGCGTTCGCGCGAGGACTCTATGACTTCATATATGGCGAGGCTCCCGACGATGAGAGATTCGACCGCTGGTGCGGGGTGGTCAATTCGCTGCCGCGCCCGAAGACGCGCGTGCGTACCTGGCCACTCGTGACCGTATTTGGATTCATCGCACTACCTACTGATCCACTTCTTCTACAAGCCGACCGTCACGCGAGCGGCCGCCCAAGCGTACGGCTACCACCTCACGTACAACTCGCGGCCGTCGTGGGAGTGCTACAAGCAGGTCCTCGAATTCGCTCGGGTCGTCCGGCGGGACCTGAGTGATCTCGGGCCGCGAGACATGATCGACATCCAGTCATTCCTGTGGGTGCAGGGTTCGGCCGAGTACCCGGACTGACGGGATCGAAGGAACCGGCTGCCCTTCATGGCCTCGTCCTGAAGAATCGGCGCAGCCGGCGATCACGGGACATTTCGCCAACTTTCTCCGGAGGGCGCAGCCTCGGTGTCCTTCGCGAAGGAGCGGCCGGACAACCGGGGGGGAACCTAGAGTGCTTGCGGCTACCCAGCAACCAAGCGAAACGTTCTGGACGCTGACCCTCACTCGTTTTCCGTGCTCATTCCCTCGAGGCGAGTCCAGGAACGTTCGTGCCCGCACTGATGCTTGAGCGCCACCTGTCCGGGTTGTTCCGACATTGCGGCGACGTACCTGGAGACATCGCTCTGGGCCAGCCCGGTTTGCTGTGTCCCTGAATCGTGTCCCACGGCGCATCCTGCAAAGAGGATCGCGAACGCTGCCCCGGCGAGTAATTTACCCGGTTTCATGGTTTGTGCCTTTTTCGCTTGCGCCCGAGAGCCTATTGAGGAGCGCCGTTTCAGGATTTATTCGGACGCTATTGATCTGAACCTTCCCTCAACAGCAAAAGTTCCGGTGAGGGATCTAAAGTGTTGAGTATAGCTAACCTCATCACAACGCCGGTTCGGATTTGGCCGCGAAAATCCCTTCGTCTTCTATCCTCGCCGACTCACGGAAATCCTTGGCGCCTACGCGCCTGGTCTGTGTGGGCCATTCCGCCAACGAGTCCCAGGTTTGAAGCATTCTCCTGGGATGACCGCAAAAAGCGCGCGTATAGGGGCGATGCGCCCGCCTCATCGGCACCGGAGAGAGCTCACATGTCGAGTGATGCCGCGCCACTTCGATTTCTCTCTGCGGACGAGGAATTCGGCGCCGATAAGAAACACTCTGATCGCTGATGGCTCGAGGATCCAAAACCCCTCACTGCTCTGTGGCACTAGATCTGCACAATTGGCAGATGGCAAGCACACCAACAAGGAGAAGTATTATGTCTGCGACAGTAGAGAGCACGAATACTGCTATAGATGCGACACTTTCATTTTTTGAGGCATATAACAACCATCAGGTGGAGAGAATGGTAAACCTCTGCAGCGAAGGAGCTCAACTGCGCTACGTGCCTATGGGAGAGCGGGGACAAGGCAAAGCCAGCCAAGTAGGCAAGGCCATTTGGTCTGGACTCATCGACGCATTTCCGGACCTGCATGTCACAGTGCAATCGATATTTGGGGACGAGCGGAACGTGGCAGCCGAGGTGATGATCGGGGGCACACAGCGGAAAGATTTCCTGAATATCCCCAGCAAAGGCGAGCACTACGAGCTGCCTCATGCCTTTCTGTTGAAAGTAGATGAAAGAAAAATGATCACAGGGATCACTGCGTACTGGGACAATGCGAGTTTTTATTCTCAGCTCGGAAAGACGACCCTTGACTGAGCAAAAAAAACGCGAGCGGAAGGTCGATATTAACGGAGACCGGCACGAGCAGGTGTTCCTAGTGCAGACAATCAACGCACTCGAGAAGACGTGGCAGTGGGAAAGCATGGCTATCGTAATCGCGTTCGACGATAGTGACGGTGACTACGATCATCAGATGAGTCCTATATTTAACGGTTCGTACCGCGCCACTCGATGCGCTAAGCGGGACGGGTATTTTGCGGATCAGGCGACCCTTCGCTCGGCGACTGCGAAACGATGCGGCGAACCGTTCATGCAACTTCAGACCGGAGTGCGCAATGGCGTCCAGCGGCTGGCGCGCCGCGTAAGGCGTTCATTGACACCTTCACGCGAGTAATCCATCGGCTGCACCATTCCGAACTCGCCCTCGCCCTCAAGCGTGCGCAAATTGGCGATCGCATAATAGCGCCCCGCCTCCTCCATCTGCGCGCCAACATAGACTCCGCAGCGACCGCACATCAGGAAGTCCGCGGTTTCAGTGCCAAAACGATAGCGGAGGACCGCTGAATGATTGGTCAAGATAAAACCCATCTCGCCCTGCGGATCGGAGGTCGTCAGCAGACCATGCTTGCGGCAGAAGCGGCATCCGCAGGTCCGCACCGGCAGTTGCGCCAGCGAAAGCTCCGAACGCAGCGTCCAACGAAGATTTCCGCAATGACAGCCCCCGTGATGCTCGTGCTGGCTCATCTTACGCCCTCCCGGGTTCGGGCTCGCGGCGCTTTCGGCCGCGCCCAGTTGCTCGATCATACCCCCCGGGATGGTCAGTCCGCATACGGCGAATGATCCGCTCGCCGGGCCGCAAGCGATCGAGGAGCTGCTCGCGAAGAAGAACCCGGCGGGCAGGTTCTGCCACGGAGACAGCCCGACCATCGCCGATATCTGCCTGGTGACGCAAGTGACCCGGCGCAGCTCTTCGACGCCAATCTCGAGCCCTTCAAACGGGTCATGCGTATCTACGACGCCTGCATGGCGATCCCCGCGTTCGCCGAGGCGCATCCGCGCAAGCAGCCCGATTTCGATGGGCACTGAAGCGGTGGCAAGTCGCTAAACGAGCTAACAGCGCATGCAATCCAACCGGTGGCGCGCGGACACGCACCACCGGTTGAGATAGCTCAGTAAGGATGGCGGTCTTTCTTGTTCATCCAGACCTTATAAGCTGTGAGGCCCACCTCTCGTTCAAAGTTCGGCGTCACTTTAATCCCTTTGCGATCTTCCCATGGACGCACGAAGTCTTCGTACTGGAAAGCATCAGAGAAGCCGATGCCATTCGTATCCTCGAGACTCGCGCCGAAATACAGCCTGTCTATGCGCGACCAGTAGATAGCGCTCATGCACATTGGGCACGGCGCGCCGTTGATGTAGATTTCGCACCCTTTCAGCATCTTGGCGCGTTCCGTTACCAAATCGGGCGATCCGGGCGGCCGCGCGATCATCTCGAGCATCGTGCCTGCGCCATACTCACTTCCTAGCAGCCCCTTAGGATTCAGCCGCGCTGACGCGTCGATGATCGCCGTGACTTCGGCGTGATACACGGGGCATCCGGTAAGCAGCACCCGATTCTGCCCTCGCCCGATAATCTCCCCATCTTTCACGATCACCGCTCCGAACGGGCCGCCCCAGCCCTTCTCGACCGATTCGGACGCCAGGCGCGCTGCTTCTTCCATGAATTTGCGGTTCATCTCATCTCCTCCCTGTTTGTTTGATTGTCGCTCGTAACGGCAACGCGATTAGACCAACAATGCTCGGAATCCAATGTGCCTCTAAACTGCTTTCGAGAAGCCTCAGAGGTTATAACAGAGTCAAAAATGTATAAAAAGAGTCAATCGCCTACAAAATTATTTGCATAGCGTGTTTTACACTTTATTTTATAGTGAAAATAATCTAGAACTATTTAACAGTTGAAAACAGTGCGTAGCTAACAGACGCGAAGTCTACTACCCGTGTACACCAGAGACCTTGCTATGGACTTGGTCACTATTAAAGAGATTAGGCAGGCGCAGCAGGATGGTTCTGAGCCAATAGATTGGAGCGAGGGGGACGCATGGCTGGCTGGCGGCACCTGGCTCTTCTCGGAACCACAGCCGCAACTGCGGCGACTGATTGATCTGCAAAGTCTGGGATGGAAGCCTCTCGCCGTTACGAGGGGTGGACTCGAGATTGCCGCCACTTGCACTGTCGCGCAGCTGAACGCTCTTGAACTACCCGCGGACTGGATCGCTGCGCCACTGATCCATCAGTGCTGTCGGTCGTTCCTATCCTCGTTCAAGATTTGGAACACTGCCACGGTTGGCGGAAACGTCTGCATGTCGCTGCCTGCAGGTCCGATGATTTCTCTCGCGGCCGGGCTTGAAGGCGTGTCCGTGATTCGTCAGCGAGATGGCTCCGAGCGCAAAGTCCCGATAGAGAATTTCGTCACTGGTAACCATAAGAATGTTCTCCAAGCCGGCGATTTGTTGCGCCGAATCGATTTACCCGCGAGCGCGATGCGCAAGCGCACGGCGTTTCGCCGCATGTCACTCACCCATCTGGGTCGTTCGAGCGTCCTGATCATAGGCACGGTGAGTCCGCACGACGGGATGTTCACGCTGACCGTATCCGCATCGACAGATCGGCCGCATCGATTCGGTTTTCAGCAGGTTCCCGATGCGCATACCTTGCGGACACGCCTGGAGCGGGAGATTCCGGTGTTCTTTGACGATGTTCACGGAGCTCCGGACTATCGCAAACACATGACTTTCCATTTTGCCGAAGAGATCCGCCGCGAACTGGGCGCTAAATAGCCATGAGCTACGTAGTCAACGGCAAAAATTTCTCCGAACAACCACAGCCGGGCCAATGTCTGCGTACTTTTCTGCGCGACATGGGATGGTTCGGGGTGAAGAAGGGTTGCGACGCCGGTGATTGCGGCGCGTGTACCGTCTGGCTCGATGGCAAGCCGGTGCATAGCTGCCTCATTCCCGCCTTCCGAGCTGAAGGCCACGAAGTAACCACTATAGAAGGTCTCGCGCGCAACGGCGATTTGCATCCGGTCCAGCAAGCGTTCGTGGATGCGGCCGGTTTTCAATGCGGCTTCTGCACCGCCGGAGCGGTCATGACCGTCGCGAGCCTCAGCGAAGAAGATCGCCTGGACATTCCGTGGGCGATGAAGGGCAATCTCTGCCGATGCACTGGCTACCAGGCGATCGACGATGCGATTCACGGCGTGAAGTCTATCGAAGAGGCGGCGGAAGGGGCCGCGGTTGGAATCAGCGTGCGGGCGCCCGCAGCATACGACATCGTGACCGGCAAGGCGCGGTACACGCTCGATACTCATATCGAGGGATTGTTGCATCTGAAGCTGCTCAGATCGCCTCATGCTCATGCACGTATCGTGTCGATCGATAAAACCCGCGCGCTCGCGGTGCCCGGCGTGCATGCCGTTCTGACGTGGGAAGATGTGCCGCGTAGACCGTACAGTACCGCGGCGCACGACGATGAGAAGGCCAGTCCGCAGGATACGTACATGCTCGACAACGTAGTCCGCCACGTCGGGCAGCGCATCGCAGCGGTGGTAGCGGAGACCGAGAGGGCCGCTTCCGAAGGGTGTCATGCTCTCGACGTTCAGTATGAAATTCTCCCGGCAGTTTTCGATCCGGACGAAGCAATGCGACCAGGCGCTCCGGCGATTCACGGCGACAAGGGCGCCGACGTCGGAATTCAGCACTCCGAGCGCAACATAGTGCTGGAGCTGCATGGCCACGTCGGCAACGTTGAAGAGGGGTTTGCCCAGTCCGATTTCGTGTATGAAGCCAAATATTCGACCCAGCGCGCCCAGCATGCGCAGCTCGAGACACACTGCTCGATTGCCTGGCTCGATGCGGACAATCGTCTCAACGTGCGCACCAGCTCTCAGGTTCCATTTCCCGCCCGGCGCAAGCTTAGCTACCTGCTCGGGCTGCCCGAGAGTGCGATAAGGGTTTTTTGCGAGCGTGTAGGCGGCGGCTTCGGTGGCAAACAGGAAGTCCTAACGGAAGACATCTGCGCGCTTGCGACGATGGTCACCGGCCGTCCGGTAAAGCTTGAGTTCACGCGAGAGGAAGAGTTTATCGCCTGCACCACGCGGCATCCGGCCCGTCTGCACGTCAAAGCCGGCGCGACTCGCGACGGCCGCCTGACTGCCCTTCAGATCGAATACGTTTACAACACGGGAGCGTACGGCGGGCATGGCGGGAGCGTGCTGTTCCATTCGACCGGTGAATCGACCTCAATCTATCGCTGTGCGAACAAGAAGATCGACGCGTACTCCGTGTATACCAACACGGTTCCTTCGGGGGCTTTTCGCGGATACGGCCTTTCCCAGACTATCTTCGCGATCGAATCCACGATCGATGAGGTCGCTCGCGGCATCGGGATGGATCCACTCGAGTTCCGGCGGCGCAACGTCGTCCAGCCGCCCGATCCTTTTGTCTCGCTTAACGACGAGCCCGAAGACCTGGAGTACGGCAGCTATGGTCTCGACCAGTGTATAGACATTGTCGATAAGGCGCTGAAGCAGCGCGATGACGTCGATACCCCGAAGGGACCAGACTGGCTGTTCGGCCAAGGCGCCGCGATCGGAATGATCGCGTGCGTGCCTCCCACCGAACATCGATCGGAAGCGCGGGTGAGCCTGGAGTCCAACGGCCACTTCCATCTGTCAATCGGCGCCCCAGAGTTCGGCAACGGCTCGACCACGGTTCGCCAGCAAATCATCGCAACGATCCTGGGAACACTTCCCTCCCGCGTGACTTTCACTCAGTCCGACACCGATCGAACTGGCTACGATACCGGTCCGTTCGGCAGCGCGGGTCTGGTCGTCGCCGCGAAGGCGGTACAGTATGCGTCGGAGAAACTCCGCGACCGCATCCTCGATCTTGCGGCTAAGTTGTCCGGCAAAGATCGCGAGAACTGCCGCATAGCCCTCGACAGTGTCAACTGTGATGGGACCGCGGTTCCTCTGACGGAGCTTTTCATTGCGGCGGAAAAAGCCGGCCAGAAGTTGGAAGTGGTACGCAAGGCTTATGGCACCCCGCGTAGCGTCGCGTTCAATTGTCACGGCTTCCGCATTGCAGTGCATCGCGTCACCGGAGAAATAGTCATTCTGAAGAGCGTGCACGCCGCGGACGCGGGGGTGGTAGTCAATCCTCTACAACTTCGCGGCCAGGTCAAAGGCGCGATCGCGCAGGGACTCGGATGGGCGCTGAGCGAGAAGATGGTCTTCGACGATCAGGGCCAGATAGTCAACCCTTCGTTTCGGAACTACCGGATCCCGGCGTTCGCGGATATTCCTCGGAGCGATGTCTACTTCGCACACACCTATGATGCGTTCGGTCCACTCGGAGCCAAGAGCATGAGCGAGGCTCCGATCAATCCAATTGCTCCAGCGCTCGCTAACGCGTTGGCCGATGCGACGGGGATTCGTTTTGGTGACCTTCCCCTAGCGCCTGATCGCATTTACCGGCGAATCTATGAGAAGCACGGGGGGAATTCATATGACGATGATTCGGTCCCGACTGACAACAAGCACAAATAGGTTCGAACTGTTGGAGTGCTCGCGATGAGCGCGGCGATAACCGAAGCACACAATCGTTCATTCACCGCCGCGCTGGTAACGACAATGCGGCTGCGTCCGGGTGTCGAAGCCAGCTTCTCATCCTGGCATGCGAGAATGTCGACCGCACCGATGAGTGTCGCCGGTTTTGTTAGTGCCGAAGTGAATGCGCCCGCGCCGGGCGAGTTGGAGTGGCGGGTCGTTCAGCGTTTTCACAACGTCAGCGATCTACAAGCGTGGCGTGCTTCTGAATTGCATGAGCGCCTTTTCCGCGAAGCTTCTGAGCTCGTAGAGGGCGGTGATGGAGGCGGCCTGCGCGAAGATGAGATTACAGACGGTGTGGCTAATGGTGTTGTCACTGAAGTGGTCACCACTTATGTAAAACCGGGCAAAGACCACGATTATCAGGCGTGGGCGGAGAAAATTCATCAAGCAGAGGCCCAATTTCCTGGCTATCGAGGCGGATATCTGCAACCCCCCGCGTCCCCGCGCCAGCACTATTGGACAACGCTGGTGCGTTTTGCGACCCCCGAACAGCTCGACCTCTGGCTCAGTTCGGACGTGCGCAAAGCGCTACTCCGCCAGCATGACGAACTTGTGCAGTCGTGGGAGCATCACCGTCTACCAAGCTCGTTTTCCGGATGGTTTCCGACTGACGCCACGAGTAGCGAGTCTCCCAAGAGCTGGAAACAGTCGATGCTTGTAGTACTGATGCTGTTTCCGATCGTCATGCTGGAAATTCGATTTTTGAGCCCTTTGTTGAAGGGACTGAGCACTTCGCCGGCTACTTTTATCGGTAACATAATAAGTGTCGTCCTACTCGCCTGGCCGTTCATGCCGCTGGCCATTGCGCCAATGAAATGGTGGCTGCTTCCTCGAAAAGACAGCCCTAAATGGACGAATGCGCTGGGTATAGCGCTTTTGGTTGGGCTCTATGCAGTGGAGATAATTGTCCTGTCGTGGCTTGTGTGAGCTGCGGTGCGACAAAAAAGCTGAACATTATCGGCCCTTGCTGAACACACAACGTAAACAGGGACAGGGGACTGGAAGAAGTACAAGAACGTGCCGCGCAGATTTCATTATTAAGGATATCGTCAACTTGGCGGAGGGGTCCATAGGGAAATGGCCTCATTGCGGGAGGACGTTTCGCGCTGTGCTCTTCGTCGTATTGTGTCAACTTGCCATTCTCGTCACGGTTCTCATACCCTCTATCGTCAGCGCCGGTAGCTCGGCGCAATCACAGTCCTCCCTACCGGGAATTACCTCCGATAGCGTAAATGCTATCAGCGGAAATCCCGGAGCTGTCAACGTGAAGCCCGGAATCGGGTTGCTCGGGCGCACCCTCGGCTTCGGACCGGACTCTGGAGTGTTTCTCGGCGGACTTTGGAGCGGTGACACCGACTATCTTATTGGCGGGGGCAACGACCCGAAGACTTGGAGTCTGAACAGCCTCGCGCTGATTGGACTAGACCTCGATTTTCAGAAGCTGGCCGGCATTCCAGGGGGCGAGCTAGGCGCCACATTCCTTCAATTCGACGGACAACCGGCCAACCGAGACGCCGGAGTAGTTACGGGTTACGATGGTCTGACTGGTCCGCCGCCGCTTGATCGCAGCGAGCTATATCAACTGTGGTGGCGGCAGCGGTTATTCAACGACAAGCTCACGATTCGAGTCGGGAAAGTCGTTCCCACCTACGACTTCAACAATGTTATCAGACCTGTACCGGTCCAGAGTGAAAGCTTGTCAATTCCGGCAGTCACCGGACTTATCTATACACCGATCTTTGTGAACCCGACCATCCTTGGCGTGCTCCCCGGATACTATAATTCGGCGTATGGCATCACGACGACGTTTACTCCAGTCCGAAATTGGTACGTATCGTACGGTATATACGACGGCAACCTCGCGCACGGCCGGCAAACCGGCGTTTATGGGACTCCAGATTTCAGCGGATATTATTTTCAAATTGGCGAAGTCGGCACCGCATGGCTACTCGGCTCTGAAGGATTGCCCGGATCGATCGGGCTCGGCGGTTGGGGGCAGATGGGAAAGCTCACAGCAGGAAGCGGTGCGCATCAAATCGAGCAGAACGGCACTGAAGGCTCTTACGCTTTCGGCTCGCAGCGTCTTTGGCTACGTCATCCAAGGGTAGACAACAGCGGTGTTAGTGGTTTCTTCCAACTCGGCATAAACAACTCCAGCACCCTGCCCGCGAGCGAATATGCCGGTCTCGGTTTCACCAGTTTCGGATTGGTACCTCTTCGCCCGTCGGATTCTTTCGGTGTGGGCTCGGCATGGTCCTGGCTGAACCGAGCTCCCGGTTCCGGAACTCGAAGCAACGAGTTTATATTACAGACTTACTACCAAATGCATGTCATGGGCCCTGTCTTTGTTCAGCCCACTTTTAGCTTTATACCCAATCCCGGGCAGAGCACCGCTTTGCATGGCGCTACTGCTCTTACTTTGCAGAGCACGGTACTGTTTTGATTCGCGAGGATTCATAGTCGACCGTAAAACCTGGCTGTCGTCGCCGTGACTGGCTTGGGGAAAGTGGAGTAAATCATCGTGGACAGTGCACAACTGCAGAATCGAATTGCTGGTAAAGTCGTCGTTCGTGATCATCCTGACTATCGTGGCGCGTGGGAAAACAACTGGAATCAGCTTCGTCCCGAGCGTTATCCGGACATTATTGTTCAAGTTTCGAGCGACTTGGATGTGGTGGAAGCGGTCAGGTTCGCGCGTGAAACCGGTCTCAAGGTTGCCGTTCGAGGCGGCGGGCACGCCTGGTGCGGCACTCCGTTCCGCAAGGGTGGAATGCTTATAGATCTGTCGCGGCTCACTGACGTTAAGATCGATCCTGTCGCACGCACAGCTGCGATACAGCCGATCATCTCGAATAGAGATATGATGCGCAAGCTCGAACCCTATGAGTTGGCTTTCCCAGTAGGTCATTGTCCCCAGGTGAAAGCCAGTGGTTATTTGCTGAGCGGCGGCATCGGGTGGAATGCGAGTCAGTGGGGACAAGCGACCTTGAGCGTCACCGGGGTCGAGATGGTGACCGCGGCGGGTCAATTGATTACCGCGAATGCGGAGCAGAATGCCGAGTTGTTCTGGGCTGCGCGCGGCTCAGGAGCGGGGATGTTTGCGGTCGCAACGAGATTTCATCTGAAGTTGTATTCCAGACCAAAAGCGATACATACGAGCACCTACTACTATCCTCTGAGCAAGGTTCGGGAAGCGGCAGAATGGTTTTCTGACGCAGCGGAGACGATGCCGTGCAATGTGGAGATGACCCTGTTTTTTGTCTCGGCGCCGCCGAACCTGGTCGACCGGTGCAAATCTGACCGCGGAAAGATCTGCATGATCACCGCGACCGTGTTCGCCAATACGAAAGATGAGGCCACACGAGTGCTGGGCGTGTTGGAAAAATGTCCTCACAATGCGAATTGCCTCGAAAAGATTGTTGCCGCACCTGCGACTTTTGAAGACCTTTTCTCGCTTTCCGGAAGTATGTGGCCAGAGCTCCTTCGCGCCAAAGTTGAAAGTCTGTGGTCGAATTCACAGCCGAGTGACATTCTGGTCGCGCTGCGCGACCACTTCAAAGAGGCGCCCAGCACAAAGACGGTCATACTTTTTGCGCTCTACCCCGGATGGGCAAAGGGAGTGGCGTCGCACGAGGATTTGGCCTACTCGCAGGCGGCTCGCGTTTATGGCGGCCCTTGGACGATGTGGGATGAAGCCAATAACGATGCGTCTAATATTGATTGGCATCGTAGGTGTTGCGAGATCCTGAAGCCGTTTGCGACCGGCCGCTATCTCGGAGAATCAGATATAGTCGACGATCGTTCGCGCGCTGAAGAAGCATTTTCAGCGTCGAATTGGCAGCGCTTGAAACAGCTCAAGGCGAAATATGATCCTGAAGATCTTTTCCATGGCTTTTTCGGCGGTCTATGAGGAACGCGAGAGTTCGCTCTGCCTAGGGGCTCGATGGGCGCAATCGCCGGCCGCCAAGCCTAAGGAAGAAGCCCAGCAGTCCGAACTATCGAAAATGCTGCGGCTCACCTGCATGCAATGATCGACGCCGTGAAACATTAAGCGAGTCCGCCCCGTTTGCCGAAGGCGCTTTCGAGCGTTGCTTCCGAGCTGCCCCGCGCCTTCCTACGCGCTTCCACTATACTCGCCAAGACACCGACGAGGAGATACTCTTCAATCCAGATCAGATGTAGAGGTTCGATGGCGATGAAGCATCCACGCCGCACGCCTACAATTGGTCGACGCGAGTTCATCAAGCGCGGAACGCTCGCAGGTCTCGGAGTCGGCCTTGCGACGCTCACTGGCACCGCATCCGGAGCGATTCAGCCCCGGGCCGAGGTCCTCCACTATTCCCCGCTGGGACGTACGGGGATGAAGATCTCGGACATCTCGTTCGGTGCAGACCGTCTGTCCCCTGGACAGGAGGACCTCGTAAGCCAAGCTTTCGACTTGGGCATCAACTATTTCGACACCGCGGAAACGTACAGGGATGGCGATTCGGAGACAACCCTCGGCCGTGCGTTACGCGGGAAGCGCGACAAGGTTTTCCTTACGTCGAAGACCCTGGCATGGCCGAACACCGATAGAAGCGCGATTATGCGAGCGCTTGAGGGCAGTCTGCGCCGCCTCCAGACCGACCACATTGACGTCTACTTCAATCATGCGGTCAACGATGTAGCGCGGCTCAAGAACCCCGAGTGGTACGAGTTCGCTGAGGCGGCAAAAAAACAGGGCAAGATTCGCTTCACCGGAATGTCGGGCCATGCGGGACATTTAACCGAGTGTCTTGACCATGCACTCGACTCAGACAAGTTCGACGTGATCCTCTGCGCCTACAATTTCGGCCAGGACCCACATTTCTACCAACGGTTTCTCGGCGGCTTTGACATGGTCGCACGCCAACCTGATCTTCCGCGCGTGATACGAAAAGCGAAACAACGGGGCGTCGGCGTAGTGGTGATGAAAACGCTGATGGGCGCGCGGCTCAACGACATGCGCTCGTACGAGCACGATGGCGCGACGTTCGCGCAGGCAGCATTTCGCTGGGTGCTGTCGAACCGTGACGTCGATGCGCTCATAGTATCGATGACTGACCGCGGATTGATTGACGAATATCTGGGCGCATCCGGAGCGCGCATCGTTGGCACCGAGGATTTGCGGCTGCTGGAGCGCTACACGCGCATCAATGGGACTTCATACTGCAAGCATGCATGCGATGCGTGTGAGGGAGCGTGTCCGGCGGGAGTCGCAATAGCGGACGTGATGCGCACACGAATGTACGCGGTCGACTATGGCGACTTGCGGATGGCACGTGACGAGTACGCGATGGTGGCGAACAATGCCCAAGCATGTCTGAGTTGTAGCGCCAAACCATGCGCGGACGCATGCCCGCATGGGCTCAAGATCGATGAGCTCACCGCTCCCACGCACCGCCTTCTGAGTTCGATGTGACGTTCTGACGCTCGAATCGTTAAGAATCACCGCTCAGCGGTCGACTGTGCCCGAACCCGCAGGGTCGCGGCGGTTCCCTTCGATTTCACGGACGAGAACGTCCCCTTCTTAGGACGCTTTCACTTATGGAGGCTGTGGTAAGCAAAGCTACCCAGAGCCACCCGGCAGCGAGAATCCAACCGACAACTACGTCGGTCGGCCAGTGCACCCCGAGATAGACGCGCGAGATTCCGACCAGGAACGATAGAGTTGCCGCCAGCCCCCACAAGATCATCTGCGCGAGTTGACCGAAGGCCCGCAAGCGTGTCGCGAGACAGGCAGCGCCGCCGTAAACAGCGGCCGAACGCGTCGCGTGCCCCGAAGGGAACGACCACCCCGACTCGGAAACGATCCTCCATGTTACAGGAGGCCGAGGGCGAGCGATTACGAGCTTCACAACCCTCTCGATTGCTACGGCACCGAGCGCGATGCCTGCAAGAATCAACAAGGGGCGCCAACTGCCTGTCTGACGGCGTAGAACCGACCCGGCGATGATTACCACGGCTAAAAGGAAACCCTCGCTGCCGAGCCTGGTAATCTCTCGCATCGCAGCCGTGAGCCAGCCCACTCGATATAGAACGACGCATCTAAGTATCGGAGCGTCAATCAGCGCTGTTGCCGCGGGGCCCAGCATCTTCCACAGCAGTTCCGTGACTACACAGGAGACGACCAAAAATGCACCCAGTCCGAGGACGAGTGAAAGACACCACGCAACCTCAGACTTTAGGCAACGTTGGACATCGTCTCCCATGGACACCGATCAAACGTTGCATGAGCCTACCCCGAGGCACAACGCTATCCATTTCCGGAATGGATGATCGCGTGAGATCCGAGGCGATGCAGGGCTCTGGGCGCTCAGCGGTCTCTGAAAGCTGGAGCGCTACGCGGCCGCAATGTGGTCTGGAAGCGTGTGACCATTTGCGCTACATAGCGAGAAGGGCGCAACGTCTTTCAGGAGGGTCTGGCCATGGCAGTGAACGAAGCTGTCAATTACGACTCCCTCGTGCAGGAAGACCGGGTCCACTCCCGTGTCTACACCGACCCACAGATTTTCGAAGACGAGATGGAGCGGATTTTCCATCGCGGATGGGTCTTCGTCGGCCATGCCAGCGAAATTCCCGAGCCCGGCGATTATCGCCTGGCGTGGGTCGGCCGCTATCCGATTATCATGGTGCGCGGCGAAGATGGCGAGGTGCGGCTGCTGTCGAACCGCTGTCGCCATCGCGCCAACACGGTCTGCCAGCTCGAGCGCGGCAACACGCGATTTTTCCGTTGCGACTATCACGGCTGGATGTATCGCAATGACGGCCAGCTCGCCTCGGTGAGCTATCCGGACGGCTACGATCGTGCGTTTCGCAAGGAAGACTACGGACTCGTTTCCCTGCCAAGGAAGGCAAATTACCGTGGCTTCGTCTTCGGCAGCATCGCGCCGACGGGAATGAGCCTCGAGCAGTATTTGGGCAAGGCCACCGAGCAGATCGACCTCTTCGTCGATTTGTCACCGGTCGGTGAGATCGAGGCTCGCGGCGGGATTCAAAAGTACAATTATTGCGGCAACTGGAAGCTGCAAATCGAAAACTCGATGGATGGGTACCATCCGAACTTTGTACACAAGACCTTCTTCGGAGTGATGGGCCGCAGAGGCATGCAGACGCCGACACGCCATTTCGGCGGCAGCTCGATTGCGGTGACCCGCGACTTCGGTCATGGGCATGTCATGCTTGACTATCGCGAGTGCAATCGCGACGGACAGATACTCAGCGTCGTGCATGGCGCGGACAAATACCGCGAGGCGATGACTGCGCGCTACGGCGACCAGCGCGCTAAAGAGTTAATGAACAGCGGAGGAACCCATCTGCTGGTCTTTCCGAACCTGGTCATGATCGGAGTGCAACTCCGGGTGGTGCGCCCGATTGGTCCCGCGCAAACCGAGGTCTACCTCTATCCTACGTTGCTTAAGGGGGTCGAGCCGGAACTGAATCAATGGCGCATGCGTGGCCACGAGAGCTTTTTCGGGCCAGCGGGTTTTGGCGCGCCGGACGACGTGGAAATGTTCGAGCGAATGCAGGTTGGCCTCCGCAACGACCTCGATCCGTGGCTGCTTCTGGCGCGCGGATTGAATCGAGAGCGGCGCGAGACGGACGGCACGCGGGTCGGGCACGTCACGGACGAGGTGACCCAGCGCGGCATTTGGCGCGAGTGGAAGCGGGTGATGACCGAGCGCGAGGATGAAGCACAAGCTGAGCATGTCATGAATCTGGCCGCCGCTGATTAGGCGCCTGCGATGGATACCCTGCGCAGGCGTGTCGAAGAGTTCCTCTACCAGGAGGCCAAGCTGATCGACGAGCATCGTTACGAGGAATGGCTGGCACTGTGGTCCGAAGATGCTCTCTATTGGGTGCCGTGTAATTCCGACGACGCCGATCCGATGCGTCAGGCGATGATCATCTATGACAATCGCGCGCGGCTTGAGGAGCGGGTGTACCGGCTGACCAGTGGAGCGGCATGGGCGCAACAGCCGCAATCGCGAACGCGGCGGCTCATCTCGAACGTTGAGGTGGGGGAGGATAGCGGCGGCTACGCAGTCGAGTCTAATTGCATAATTGCCGAATTGCGGCGTTCGCGACAGGATATTTTTGCCGCCCGTCTACTGCACACGCTGCGGCCTATAGGCGACAGCTTTCGCATCGCGCTCAAGAAAGTTCTCCTGCTGAATAACGACGAGCCGATCGATAATCTGACATTTCTGGTTTGAGCCCGGCCCCGCCCCCGCCTTGCTGGTTGCATTCCGTCAGACCAGCGATTGATATTCGGCCTTATAGGTCTGCGACTCGACGAACGCTGCGATATCTTTCGGCACCGGCACTCCAGCGAGGCCGCGCGCGAAGATCACTTCCGCCACACGCTGGGCAGCGTGCAGTTCGGTTTTCATTATCGCTGACTGTGGAGGATAGATCAGCCCGATGTCCAACTCCGCCTGGGTCACCTGTTCTGCAACCGCACGGGCAGCGGCGATGAACATTTCATCGGTGACGCGTTTTGCGCGAGTCGCGTAGACGGCTAGGCCTATTGCGGGAAAGATGTACACGTTGTTTCCCTGCCCCGGCACGAAAGTTCGATCAGCGAATCGCACGGGAGGAAACGGGCTGCCGCTTGCAAAGATGGCGCGGCCCTCCGACCAGCGGTAGGCCTCTTCCGCCGTGCACTCGGAGTGCGAGGTCGGATTCGAGTAGGGAAAGATGATCGGGCGTTCGTTGACTCGGGACATCGCCTCGATCACGCGCTGGTTGAATGCCTTGGCAACGGTGCTGACCCCTATGATCGCGGTCGGCTTTATCGCCTCGATCGCCTGGACGAAGTCTTTAACGGGCGGGTGACTGTGCGCATATGGCTTTTGGAAATCCGCCAAATCCTTGCGCGACGTTTCCAGCAGTCCGTTCACATCGAAAAACCAAATCCGCGCGCGTGCCGCATCGGCGGAGAGTCCCTCCGCCGTCATTGCTTGAACCAGTAAATCTGCGATGCCGGTTCCGGCCGAGCCGGCGCCCAGGAACAGGAACGTCTGGCCAGAGAGCTTGCCGCGTGTGATACGCAAAGCACCAAGCAAGCCAGCGAGCGCTACCGCCGCCGTGCCCTGTATATCGTCATTGAAGCAGCAGACCTTGTCGCGATAACGGGCAAGCAAACGGACGGCGTCGACTCCGGCCCAATCCTCGAACTGGATACAGCAATTCGGGAACTCCTCCTGGACCGCGGTAACGAATTCGTCAACGAATTCATCTAACTCCGCAATTGCGGGGCGCGTCTGACGAAGTCCGAGATAGAGCGGATCGCGCAGGAGCGCGTCGTTGTTGGTGCCACAATCGGCGAGCATGGGAAGTGAGTACTGCGGTGGTATGCCGGCGCATGCGGTATAGAGCGCCAGTTTTCCAATCGGGATGCCCATGCCATTGGCACCGAGGTCTCCGAGCCCAAGAATTCGCTCCCCGCTGGTAACCACGATGAAGCGCACGTCGCGCTTCGGCCAGTTGCGGAGAATTTCCCGAACGCGGCCCTTGCGCTTGATCGACAGGTAAAGACCCTTGGGACGGCGGATGATGTGCCCAAACTGCAGGCAGGCCTCGCCGACTGTCGGCGTATACACCAGCGGGAGGAATTGCGCCGGGTCGGACATTAGCACGCGATAAAAGAGTGTTTCGTCGGTATCCTGCAGTTGCGACAAGTATATGTACTTTTCAAGATCGTTTGGCTTTTTTGACAACTGAAGATTCACCCTCTGGATCTGAGTGTCCTCATTGTCGACACCCTCAGGTACAAGACCAACGAGTCCGAGGGCCTCGCGCTCAGCCTCAGTGAACGCAGTCCATTTATTCAGTTGCGGGTCGCGCAAGAGAGCTGTACCGCGGAGTGTGGTGGTCATTGATTTGTTCCTTCTCAAACGTGCACGGCTTATAAGTGATTCCGATCAAAGTTTATTGCCGATCATCGGAAAAGGTTTGTCTCGGCTAGCTCGACGAGTTCGCTGCCACGCCCGCTGAGCACGGCCTTGATCATGAACAAACTGAAACCGTAGGCCTGCTCGAGCCCGATCTTGGGCGGCATCGCCAACTCTTGCGGACTGGTCATCACATCAAGCAAAGCGGGACCGCGATGCGCGAGCGCCCGAGAAATTGCCTGCTCCAGATCGGCCGGATCTTCGACGTGGATGCCGAGAATGCCCACCGCCTCCGCCATTTTCGCGAAGTTGGGATTTTTAAGATCGACGCCGGTGGGCAGGTAGCCCGCCACTTTCTGCTCCATATCGACGAACGCGAGCTTGGAGTTGTGGAAGACGACCACCTTAACCGGTAGCTCCATCTGCGTGAGTGTCAGCAAATCGCCCATAAGCATCGTGAACCCGCCGTCACCGGAGAGTGAGATGACCTGGCGACTGGGAAGGGCCGCCTGCGCGCCGATCGCCTGAGGCATCGCATTCGCCATCGAGCCGTGATTGAAGGAACCGAGCAAGCGTCGCTTGCCGTTCATCTTGAGATAGCGCGCCGCCCAGACTGAAGGTGTGCCGACGTCGCAGGTGAAAATCGCATCGTCCGCGGCGGTGTCGCTCAGCATCCTGGTGAGATACTGCGGATGAATGGGCTTGTGCCCGGCATGCCCAGTCGCGAGATCGTCCAGCTCCTTCCGCGAGGTCTGATAGTGACGTAGCGCCTTGTCGAGAAAGGTGCGGTCGCTCTTCTCGCGCAGGCGCGGGAGCAGCGCCGCAATCGTGCTCTGAACATCGCCGACCAGCCCCATCGTGAGCGGTGCACGATTACCAAGTTTTTCGCCCCGAATGTCTACTTGCACGATCTTTGCGTCGGTGGGATAGAACTGCCGGTAAGGAAAATCGGTGCCCAGCATCAGCAGGACATCGCAGCCGAGCATGGCGTAGTAGCCCGAAGAAAATCCGATCAGCCCTGTCATCCCCACGTCATAAGGATTGTCATACTCGACGTACTCCTTGCCCCGCAGCGCATGCACCATCGGTGCCTTGAGCGTTTCGCCGAGTTTCAGCAGTTCGGCGTGAGCACGAGCGCAGCCGCTGCCACATAACAAGGTGATTCGATTGGACTCGTTCGAGCAACTCCGCGAGCCGGTCGAGATCTCGATCCAATGGTCGGGTAATGGGGGCTACTGGTTTTTGATAAGTTGCGGCCGAGCTCAGATGCTCGCCGGACTGAAGCGCAACGTCGCCGGACAGAACGATCACAGCAACTCCGCGGCGCGCGATGGCGGTAGTCATCGCGGTCTCCAGCACACGCGGCATCTGGGCAGGAGTTGATACCAACTGGCAGTAGTAGCTGCATCCCTGGAATAGAAATTCCGGATGCGTCTCCTGGAAGTAGTCGGATCCGATCTCGGCGCTTGGAATATGTGCCGCAATGTGCAAGAACCGGCACGGAGCTCCGATGGCAATCGAAGAGGCCGTTGATGAGATGAAGGTTACCGGGACCGCAACTCCCAGCGCAGACAGCAATCTCGCCGGTGACGTGCGCATCGGCGCCCGCGGCGAACGCCGCCACTTCCTCGTGGCGGACGTGAACCCACTCAATAGTTTTCTGTCGGCGTATCTCGTCGATTATCCCATTGAGCGAATCGCCGACTATTCCATAGATTCTCTTAACCCCGGCCGTAGCCAGGGTCTTAACCAAGCTTTCTGCTACTGTCGACATGATTGGTTCCTTTTATTTCCTCGCGACATCTTGACGGCCGTCATTCTTTGGGCCCGGGTGAAACCAGTCTCTAACTCGCTTTCGTTTACTTTTTCGTCATACTCGCCTTGTCGAGGCGCGTTCAGTTCGTCTTGTGTCGCGCCCCTCTGACCTTCAAGCGTGAAGAATGACCGCACGATTTTGTCCGATGCCACAATCGACGGCTTGGCTGCCTCACAAAACGGAGTCAGGAAGATCTTTGGCAGCTCAGGACGGGGCGGGTTCCGGTCCGACTCGCCGCTAGGTGGATCTTTCACGCGTTCACCAGAGTCGCTGTAATTACCGCTACTGCTTGGTGTGTCGGTTCGTCGAACGGGAAATTGTAGAAGTCCGTGCCTATCTCGATTTAGCTCTCGTGGCGCGGCTCTTTCAAGAGTATCCGATTTGATGTCGCATGGTTAAAGTGGTTCGCCGCGTCACCTTTGTTTGACGTCGACATTAGTAACCGTTATGTTCTCGAACCGCGTTTGCAACAGTCTCAGGGAACCTTGGAGCATCGGGCTATGGCCGGCTTCGCCACACCGGAGATCCGCCTCGCGCAGCTGTCCGGTTGGTTCGATCAGCTTGCCGCGTTGCTCTCTCGGGAGCTTGCGCCCAGCTCACGAAAATTGCGCACTGCTTTTCGCCTCACCACAATTGGCACGCTAGGCGCAGGTTTGGTCGCTAGCTGTCACGTCAACAACCAGCTCGGCACTTACATCGCGTGGCTCCTTGTGGGCGCGGGACCAATGGTGGCTCCTCGCAAGGCGGCTGCGTTTCTGATCGCGGAAGCGCTGGCGCTTGCTGCATCAGTGGTGATGGCTGGGATATTGGTGGAAACGCCGTGGCTAATCCTCCCCTTTCTTTTCGCGGTGATTTCACTTTCGACCTATCTAGGAACGACTCGTAACCTCGGCGCCGGACTTCTCCTTATCCAGGTGGTGTGCCTCGATACCTTCTACGGCGCCGTGTTTGCGCCTGGGGAAATCGGTTGGGGCGCGGCAGGTGCATTCGGCGGCAGCGTGATCGCCTTTGGCACGCTCGTTCTGTTCGATAATTGGCTGTGGCCCGATCGCGGCGAGGGGATCCTGTTGGAATCGTTGGGAGCGAGCGTAGCGCGTGATCGTTCGCGGCTTCTCGAGGCTTCGAAGTTCTATCTGGATGGCCGAGACGCGCCGCGACCGCCGCTGCCACCGCCGACTTCGGATCTTCCCGCACACATGGCTCTTCTGAGTCGAGTCGTGGCCGAGGGTGTGTCCGAGCACCGTCATGCGATCCTGCTTGCGGCTATCACGCGCGTGGCGCGTATTGGCCTCGAAGTGGATCGCCTGGTCTTCGCGGCGCGCCAGAACGTACCAGGAGAAATTCGCGCTATGGTACGGCCCGAAATCCAGGCGACGGTGGAGGCGATTGCACTGGTATTGGACGAGATCGCGCGCGAACTGCCGACGCACATCGCCGTTGGCGCCGACCAGCCACCCCCTGCCTCGCGGACCCGCGCGCGAACGGCGATGGACGCTCTCAGTGCTCGCATCATCCAGGTCAGACCAACGTATATTGGCAAGGCGAGTTCCGCGGAGATCGAGAATTTCGCAACCTTCACCGATTCGCTGGCTGCGCTGACCGGACATGTCGAGCGCCTGCTCGATGAGCCTCCGCAGCAGCCCGCCGCGGCGCCGTCGAACAGTGCTGTTCCGCGGCTGACCGACGCTCCGGATCCTGCGCTTGTCCGCTATTCTCTGAAGGTCGGTTTCTGCGTGGTCATCGGTTATGCCGTGGGCATCGTTACCCATCGCGCCGATCTATCTACAATCCTGACGACGGTACTAATAACCGCGCTTCCTACCTACGGAGCAGCCCTGCGCAAGATGATTCTGCGGATTATCGGAGCCATAATCGGCGGAGCGGTTTCTCTCCTGGCAATCATCATCGTCACGCCCAACTTCGAAACTCTTCCGGCTTATCTGCTCGCCGTCTTCGTGGTCTTCTATGTCTCAGCGTACTCCTCCCTCACCAGTGGCCGTGTTGCCTACGCAGGAAAACAGATAGGTACTACATTCGCGCTGGTGTTCGCTGGCTTGAGCCCCGCCTTTGACATCTATGATCCGCTCTGGCGCATCTGGGGAATTTTGCTTGGCACGCTTGATGTGGCAATCGTCGCTTTCCTATTGTGGCCGGAATACGCAGGTGATTCCTTGTTGCCGAGGCTACGTGAAGTTATTCGCGACACGCTTGCGCTGGCGCCTGGTGGTTCCGCTGCGAACACTGAAGATGAAATCCAGCGCGCTAACTCGCGGACTATGCGCGCGCTCGCTGAAATTCTTGAGGTCGCGGATGATGCGCAAGTGGAAGGCCGTTCCAGCACGGTCGACCACAACGCGATAGTCGAAGCAGCCGGAACGCTCCGGCGTATCGCGAACCGGTTGGCCTCAATTGCGACCGGGCGCATCGTCATTCCCGTGCCGCAACTGGACCCGGTGACCGAATCGGCACGCGAGGCGGTGCTCGACGCGATTCGTGGCCAACTCCAGTCCTGGCTCGACTTCTTCAGCAGCGCTGACAGCCTGAGCGCCTCGGCCGCTCAGGCGATCGCGCGAGCACACTCACCCGATGACTTGGAAATACCTCTTGAGCAATTCAGCTCACGGCTGGAAGAGCGAGAATTCGCGCGAGTCGAATCGTGGACTCTCGAGCAGCGGCGCGCGATCCTCGCTGAATTGCACTCGATGCGCCGTCTCGAATTCCTGGTCTCCGACCTGAATCGATGGCTCGCGCGAATTCCGGGCCACGCGTCGGATCCCGGGCATTAGCGTGCACGGCAAATGACATCATAAGTCGTCGCGCCGATCACTCGGTATGCTGGACTGTGCGCGAAAGATCCAGCGTTCACTCCCGACGTAGTCCCAACTTGGAGAAGATTGAAAAAGCGACACTCACATTCAACACCATTAAACTGGGGGCGCCAGTCAACTCCACCGGGTCCACGAGGAACTTACTCGTCTTGACGGATCCGTAATATTTGCATATACATTTACTATGGCTGAACATACCAAGCGGGTGGGATCGGAATGTCTGGGATTTAGAACCCGACTGCTGAGTCGCGTGATCACCGCCGTCTACGACGACGCGCTAGCAGAGGTGGGCCTCAAGGTCGGGCAGTTCAGCATATTAAACGCGATTGCGAACCGGGAAGAGACGCGGCCCGCCGAACTGGCGAAATTTCTTGAGATGGACGAGTCGACGCTCAGCCGCAATGTGGCGCGTATGTGTGCGAAGGGATGGCTACAGCTGGAAACTGGCGAGGATGATCGGCGCAGCCATCAAATCACAATCACGGAGATGGGGAAGGCTTTACTGCGAAAAGGCTATCCCGCCTGGCAACAGGCGCAAAGCCAAGTAGCCCACAAACTAGGACCAGACGGCGTCGCTGCTCTGAAATCAGTTGTAAAGAAGCTGCGCAGCTGAATTGATGGCGCTCCAGTCGGTTCTTCCTTTCGATCAGGTCTTGTCGTCTAAATCTTCGGCGCGTCATCTCCGATCCCCTCGCGCGGAAAATCCCGCGCGCGAAAAGCGCGGGAGTAATTGTTTCCTCCCTATAGTCTCGCACGCTAATCGCGGCGCGATTAGCGTCGGCTCGCAGTGTGTCTTGGGAATAGTTGTATGTGACGGATTTAGTGGATTCGGCGAGAGGGAAAGCTTCGCAGTCCTAGCCCTGATTCCGGACGCAGGTCCCGTCAATCGAGTTGGGAGAGCAGTGCTGCGGCTACCTTGAAATCGGTGTCGGCAAAACCTTCAGTGATGCTGGCTACAATCGGGACGAGACCGGCTTTGGCTTCCTCGCGGCGATTATGCGCAGCGAGAAGGCGTGCGAGGCTGGTCGCGGCACGCAACTCCCATGCGCGTGCCTGCTGAAGACGCGCAATCTGCAATGCGCGCTGAAAACTGTTCTCGGCCTCGGTATCGGCGCCACCGTGCAAGATGAGCAATTCGCCACGCAACCGCCAGATCTCCGCCTCGTGCATCTGCTGGCCGCTGGCCTCGATTCCTTTGAGGGCTTCAGCAATGGCAGCGAGTCCCTTTTCGGGCTCGCGCGCCCTCAGGTAGGACTCCGTTAGGAGGCTGAACGCGTAACTGTGAATCAGCTCACCGCCGACTTCCTGTAGCGTGCTCATCGCGTCGCGCATTCGGATTATCCCGGCGTCGAAATTGCCTTCGCCGACGAGCACTCGTCCGATCACCATCGAAGCCACCGCGGACCAGTAAGGAAAGCCGTTCTCACGCGCGATCTGCAGGAGCGATTCAGCACGCAGCCTGATGTCAGTATAGTCGCCGCGGAAGTGACCAAGAGCGATCGTATACATCAGCGTGAAAGCCATGCTGAATGGGTTGCCGAGCCGTGTCGCGAGGTCGAGCGCCTCGGTGGCACGCTTCTGAGCCTGGTCCGAATAGCCGGTCATCCAAAGCGCCCACGACATCTGGCCTCGCGATGGCACCACCAAAGCCTGATTCATCGGCAGGTATCGCGGGATATCCCGATCATAGATGGCGATCGCCTGCTCGAGATGTTGGCGCGCGAGGGCGAACTCGCCGCGCCACAGGGAGGTCGAACCCAAGGCGCAAAATGCGGCGGCTTGCGCCACCTCGCTATTCATAAGGTGCGACAGGTTCAGAATTTTCTCCGCCAGTTGCTTCGCGTCATGCATGCGATTGCGCGAGAGATTGAATCTCCAGAGGCCCATCATGACAGCGAACAGTTCGGGTCCTTCGCCTATACGCTGACAGAGCGCCAGTCCGCGATTCAGGGATTCCGCAAGCTCTGGGGAAGAAAAACCGTGAATTGCAGCCAGGATCGGGACGCGGATACCCTGGAGTGCGATCTCGTTGCGGTCGCGTTCGACCGAATCCGGCATCTCTGGCAGGAGTCTGAGCGCTTCGTTGAGGTAGCGGATGGCGTCGTCGTAAGCGGAACGCATGCGTGCTTGTTCGGCGGCACGCCGCAGAAATGCAACAGCCTTGGACGCATTGCCGCTGCGGCTGTAGTGCTGGGCCAAGTCGGTGAAGTGATCATCAAGCTTATCGGCGAAGAGTTCTTCGATCGCGATCGCGGCTCGTTCGTGCACTTCGCGGCGGCGTTCGCTCAGCACGGAATTGTAGGCGACTTCCTGGGTGAGCGCGTGCTTGAAAGTATACTCGCTTTCCGGAAAGGCCGGCCGCTCGTAAATGAATTCGCCAACTTGCAGTTTGGCCAGCTCGAGCGTCAGTTCGTCGTCGGGTCGTCGGGTGACGTGGCGAACCAGGCCGAGAGGAAATTCCTTGCCGATAACGGCGAGCGTCTGCAGCAACTCCTTTTCGGCAGCGCTCAGCCGATCGATTCGCGCGGCCAGAATGCCTTGAACAGTCCGCGGAATCTCAATGGACGCCAGCGGTCTGGTCAGCTTGACGGCGCCATTGCGCACGAGCGCGCCCTGATCGAATAAGACCTGGACCATTTCCTCCATGAAGAAGGGATTGCCTTCGGTCCTCGCGACGATGAGGTCTTTCACGTCCTGCAGTTCGGTGGAGGCGCCGAGGAGATCGGAAAGCAATTCCGCGGCATTTTGATGCCCGAGCGGATCGAGCCGTAACCGAGTGTAGTAGGTCTTGTTTCCCCAGTGATGCTCGTATTCCGGACGATAGTTGAGCATCATCAGAATATGCGCTGTGCCGATGCTATCGGCGAGAACATCGAGCAGCGACTGCGTCTCAGCGTCGATCCAGTGCAGGTCTTCGAAGATGAGCAGCAGGGTGTAGTCGACGCTCTCGCGATGAATCAGGCTCCTGATCGCATCGCGAGTGCGGCGGCGCCTGACCGCGGAATCCATCTCGTCGAGCGGACCTCCACGATCATGCACGCCGAGCAGAGCAAACAGGTACGGCATCGCCTCCTGGAGGGCGCGGTCGAGAGTGAGCATTCGTCCAGTGATTTTTTCACGCTGCGTACGTTCGTCGTCCTGATCGTCGATGCGGAAATAGCTCTTCAGCAACTCGATGACCGGCAGATAGGCGGAGGCGCGTCCGTGAGAGACGGAAAAGGCCTCCATCACGAAAATATTGTTCTGCGACATCGATTTGAATTCGTGAAACAGGCGCGATTTGCCAACGCCCGCTTCGGCAACGACAGCGACGATCTGGCCATGGCCATCGCGCGCAAGTGCAAGGGCACGCTTTAGCTGTTCGAGCTCCTGATGGCGGCCCACGAACCTCGATAATCCGCGCTGAGCCGAGACTTGAAGACGAGTCCGCAACGCGCCCAAGCCCAGGACCTCGTAGACATTTACCGGTTCGCTCACACCCTTGACGCGCGCGGGGCCGAGCGACTTGAGGTCGAAATAACCCTCCGTCAACTTACGCGTCGCCTCGGTAATCGCGATCGAGCCGGTGGGGGCGAGGGTTTGCATGCGCGCCGCCAGACTCGTTGAGTGGCCGATGGGGGTGTACTCCGTGTGCACGTCGTCGGTGCGGATCGAACGGACCACGACTTCGCCGGTATTGACGCCGACTCGAATCTCGAGTGGAGGATTGCCAGCTTCGCGCAAACGCGACGAATATTTGCGCATCTCGCTCTGCATCCTTAGGGCGGCGTACAATGCGCGATGGGCGTGATCCTCGTAGGCTATGGGCGCGCCGAACAGGGCGAAGATTCCATCGCCGGTGGATTGAACTATGTAGCCGTTGTAGTGATGGACGGAGTCAATCATCAGGTGCAGAGCCGGATCGACGATCGCGCGCGCCTCTTCTGGATCCAGCTCCTCCATCAGATCCATCGAACCCTTGATGTCGGCGAAGAGTGCGGTCACCGTCTTGCGCTCCTCGTCGGGGACGTCAGCCAGGGGCCGTTCGGGCGTTATGCGAATAGAGCGATCGGCAGCTCTGCCGTCTCCCGAAGACGCGGGGCGGGCCGGCGTACCAGCCTGGAGAGGGCTGCCGCATTGTCCACAGAATTTGAAGGTCGGCGGATTCTCGAATCCACAATGGGAGCAGCGGCTGGCAAAGGGCGCGGCGCAATTGCCGCAAAATTTCATTGCGTCGGGATTCTCAAATCCGCATTTTGAGCAGGATTGCACGCTACAGAATCTATTTGAGTTTCCGGCCTCCACCAATCGCTGTCAATCGTGTCGAGCGCGAGGTTTGGGGAACATGAAACCGGACAGTCCCACGACATCGCGAATGATTCTCCATCGCTGCGTACGGCTTTGTTAAGCCGAGCTTGCGACGGAACTCGTTAAGATTGGGGTGTCCGACGGCTGCTTCGACTGCGATCGACCAGGAATTGAGACTCTCTATCAGCCCCGACTGCACCTTCGTGGCAAGTGCGACGGCGACACATAGTTCTAACGGACCAGCGAGAATGCGGTCGGGACGAGGATCATGTTCGTAATTGTTGCTTCGAGGGGACCATCTTCTTCGCTCTTCCTACGGGCTTCGAGCCATTCCGGATCATTTAGGAAAGCTCCAAATTTCTGTTCGCGGTCAGCCAGAGATTCCCATTGCAGAATCACGAACAAATCGTTGTTCGACTCTCCGATCGCTACAGTCCAGAACCCGAGCTGCTTGATTCCATGTTTTTCGAACAGTCGCAGCGTATCGGTCTCAAACCGTTTCAACAGAGCCGGAAGGCGGCCGGGGAGGCAATGAAGCACGCGTAACTCATGGATCATGTGATGCTCTCCTCACTGACTATAATTCGACGACCGTTGCAGGCTCGTTAGTACTCAACGGAAGAGCCAGCCGCGGCTTGCCGACGGCCAGCGCATGCCCGTTGCTTGGGCTGAAACGACGTCTACTTTGCACCTAGTGACACGAGTGTTGGATTAGGGCCAGGCCGTCAATCTTCGCGTGGCGGGTGACGGCTGGTATGCAGGCTCAGGAGTTCGTCACGCGCAGGAACTCTTCTAGCGCGATCGCTTCGGCGATTTCGTACTCGAACATTCCCTGATCCCGAATGGTGTTCATCGCGTCGAAAGCGGCACGTTCGTTAGGGTACTCCGAGATCCAGATCATGTCATAGCGGCCGAAGGTCACGTAACTGGCGATCAGCCGGCCCTGATGCGCGGTGCGGACTTGAGCAACTCGCTCGATCGATTGCGCGAATTCCTTATCGGTCCGGTTTTCGACTAGTTTGACCCCGATTATGTATGTTGGCACTGGTTCTCCTCACGCTTCGAGGCGGCATCTGGTTCGATCACGAATACAATCTCGGCACACCAGGGATCTATTGTATTTTTGCTCATACCGATCCTGCTATGCTCCGACGCGTACGACAACCTTGCCGAAGTTGCGTCCCTCGAGCATCCCGATGAAGGCCTCGGGCGCTTTCTCCAGACCGTCGACGATGTCTTCACGATAGCGGATGCGACCGTCCGCGATGCCGGCACCGACCTCGCGCAGGAATTCGGCGTAGTACTGTTCGGCAAATTCGTAGTTGAGGAATCCGCGCAGCGTCAGACTCTTCGACAGTATTTGGCGCATCGTGGCCGGCAGTCGGTCCGTGCCGTCACCGCCACTCGGGCCATTGTACTGGGCAATCAGCCCGCAGACCGGCACACGCGCGAAATTGTTGAGCAATGGCAGCACCGCCTGCCAGATGGCTCCGCCGACATTCTCGAAGTAGACGTCGATACCCTGCGGACAAGCGACCGCGAGTTGCGCCGGAAAATCGGCAGTACGGTGATCGATCGCTGCGTCGAACCAATATCATCTTTCACGAAAGCGCATTTCTTCGAGCCGCCGGCGATGCCGACCGTGCGAGCGCCTGCGAGCTTCGCGAGTTGGCCCACCAGCGACCCGACCGGTCCGCTCGCCGCAGCGACAACCACGGTTTCACCGGGCTGCGGTTTGCCGATCAGTCGCAAGCCGGCATAAGCCGTGAAGCCCGGCATGCCGAGCACGCCCAGGCCCGTCGTCACCGGAGCAAAGGCTGGATCGAGCTTGCGGAGACCGGCGCCGTCGGAGAGCGCGTGTGTCCGCCATCCGGTTGGAGCAAGGACGATGTCGCCTTTCGCATAAGCGGGATGGTTTGAGGTGAGCACCTGCGCAACCGTTTCACCAGTCATCACCTCGCCGAGTTGGAGCGGCTTCGCGTAAGACTTCCGGTCATCCATGCGACCACGCATGTAGGGATTCAGCGAGAATAGTGGACGCCAAGCAGGAGTTGCCCGGAAGGCGGCGTCGGAATCGCGGTTTCTTCGAGGCGGAAGTCCGTCAATTTTAGGTCTGCCCCACGGCCGGGCACC
>CAVQVD010000014.1:0-363675 GCA_963717045.1 uncultured delta proteobacterium
TCTCTGATGGTCCTGATACTGTTCCAGAGACTAGCCCGCCGGAACGCCCCTTTATGGACCAGCGGAGTCCACCAGAAGAACGTCTTCGTCCGATGGGAGAGATCGCGAGCATTTCTTTTGGACCAGAAGGGTTGGATATTGCAAATCTTCCAGGCTTTACCCCAGATGTTGACTTCGAGAGTGCCATGAGGATGGGGTCATCACCTGGACCGCTGCCGCGGGTAACGAGTCGGATCGCACCTCCAGCTCAGGTTTCGGCGGCTGTGGTCGTCGATTCGAAACCTACTACAGCTCATGAGATCGCAAATGCTTCCATGGATCCTCTGCCTGCGAAAAACCCCGAGCAGGCTGCAAATTTAGTTGGGGAGGCAGGAAATGCTGAATTGATGATTGCTTCTGATGAAGCTCAAGAAGTCGCAGCATCCGAACAACAGGATCAGCATGATGACAATAAAACGCAAGCAGATGACGCAGGAAATGCCAACATCACGAAGGGCTCACACGATTCCACGGAGAGTCTTCCTGTTCCTCCGTCAGCCAAGAGGACTGGCTTGAGGATGAAGAGTGAGCTCAAAGGTCCATCGAGAGCACTTCGTCGATTGGATTCCACCTCTCGAAGTAACACCCCGACGCTTGGTGTCTCGAGGCAAGCGAGAAAAGAAAATACGAGTGCCTCGAAGTCAGCTAGGCGCTCATCAACGGCATTGGTGGCTAAAACTGTTGATCCGCTTCCTGTGGAAGGAAACGCAGTGTCTAAATGTGTACCGCCTGCACCATCGTCAACCGTCACAACCTCCACAAGATCATCAAAGCGGAAATCCGCCGCAACAGATAATGAAAGCACTCCAGCCCATTTGCCGAAGCGGACTTCAAAACGCAAATCGACTCCTACCGTCGTTGACAACATTCTTGCTACAACCCGATCGTCTAAACGGCAATCTATGGCACGCGATACCAAGGAAGATAGCGAGGACCCTCTAGCTTTAGCTAATTCTACTACTACCATTTCAAGAACGAAATCCTCGGGGTCCTTATTTGCAAAAATGGCATTTGCGGTCTCGTATTCGAAGCATGAACAAGAGAAACATGAGGTTACGAGATTGATTATCGACAACGGCGGACAGGTTCTCCAGGAGGGGTTCGATAGCTTGTTCGAGGCTTCGAAGTTTACTGAGCCCGAAGCTGGATTGACACTCTCTGCTGCGGCGAAACCACTCGGCTTTGCTGCTCTCATTGCTGACGAACATTCGAGAAAAGCTAAATACATGCAAGCACTCGCTTTAGGTTTGCCTTGCATATCGGGGCAGTGGATCCTGGCTTGTGTCAGCAAGAACACTATCCTTGCCTGGCCACCCTATCTTCTCTGCGCTGGTCAGTCCTCATTTCTCGGCAACGCCATGAAGTCTCGAGTCTTATCTCCATATCCAGCCGCAGAAGCTGCGCTCGAAGGAACCTTGGCGGCCCGAGAGAAGCTTCTTGATGGAAAGTCGGTATTGATAGTCACACCTCGGGGTAAGGCCGAGAAACGAAAGCCCTATGTATTCTTGACTCGTGCATTGGGCCCTTCGCGAGTTGGCCAGGTTGGCGACTTATCAGAAGCACGAACGAAGCTGGGATCTGAAGAGTGGGACTTACTCTACTCGGACTGTTCGCAAGAGACTGCTGCATCCACTGTCTTTGGCCATGCGGCCTCGAATGTTGCTTCCAAGAAGCGGAAGAGAGGACCGGCCGCTGTAGAGGATCCAGCTTCCTCGCCGAAGAGGATTCGTGTCATCGACGATGAGACGATGATACAAAGTCTCATCCTGGGCCAACTCATGGAGGCTTAGGATAACATTTCGACAAGTGCAGCGTTTGAGCGGCGCATTCGTCACGACTGGCGCGGTTGGCAATGCCAATATACTTTTCTCGAACTCTATTCAGCATGGCATAGCATATTCTGGCGCACTTGGACTGGCTGGAAGCCATATGTATATTTAGAAGGTGTATTTACTAATGGCGAATGGAGGGATCATTTCTGTTTGGCGGGACAGATCAGTCTGGCGTTTTTTTAATGTGACACCATCATAGATGAGGAGGTCTGAGGTGCTATCATTGGGGATATGTAGATATGGGAAGCAGATGAGAAATGAAAGTAGCTTTTGGCCAGAGCCTTGAAGTCCTGGCATATGCATATGTTACCCGATGTGTTCTTGTTGTCATTCTGCATTGCTTCTCCCGTGTGAGCTGCATCGCGTCATTTAATCGAATTGGCTTCGACCTTGGCTCTGCGCGGCCTCAACTATCTGTGCCGCAGAACCCTCGCGCTGTGCCTCTGACCTGCAAAGTTCTTCAAGTATCGTGCTGTAAATTGTCTTCCCTCCGGCACGTCATTTCAGAGGAGCGTTTGGCGTGCTATGAGCCCGATGAGCTGACAATGACGTTACCACAGCTTGTGTCCTCCCGACAACTTACTACCTTCTCTGGTTACCGCTAACCCCCTAAGTCTCCAGACTTCCTCTCTACAACCGAGTACTGCACATATCTCGGAGGATACGTTCAGCACTTCCAACTGCAGGATTACATGCACCTTTCCAGTGTGGTTACTGAAGTCAGTCCTAACATTGATGGTGGACACATTGTCAAGTACACCAAGTATGGCCAGACATTGGAATAACATTGTGAGGCTGTTGCTGTTTGCTCTGGTTTGCACGTCACTCCAAATATTCCCGCCATTGAAGGCATTGACAATGTTCCCAAAGTCATGCACTCTTCTGAGTTCAAGAAGAGAAAGGAATTTGGTGTTGGCAAGCACGTCATGATTGTTGGTAGCGGTGAGACAGCTATGGACATTGCTTACTTGGCAATCACCTCCCAGACTCGCAAAATCATTTTGTGTCATCGTGATGGATTCTCTTGTGCTTCTAAGGTAATTTCAACTCTATCTAAGTTTTCTCTGAAATAGTTCAGCTAATCTCCCCCCAGCGAGCTCCTGAGGTTTCCTAGTTCGGCATGAAGCCTGCTACAACCGCACAAGGAAACGTCCCCTATGACGTGGGTCCTGCAAGCTTGTTCGACACCGCCTACGTCCACCCACATCTTCGTGATTCTTTCTTGCCTTGGTGGTACTATGATCGCTTTGCAAAGTGGACAAACTGGCTTGTTTCTGGCACAAAGGCTGGTCTCGATCAATGGATTGGCGAAATCTCCCCTGAGCGCTTCCATGCTTCGAAGAGTAAGTTCTCCCCCAACAAAGTCCACGGATGATTTGCTGACGAGAATAGTCAAAGTATTCTTCAACAAGTCCTCGAAGGCAATGCCCTACGTCGGCGTTTCTACCGCAAGCGCGCTTTCGATCGCAACCGAGTGGGTTCCTGCCGAAGTCAACAAGACCATGAAGAAGAAGGAGCTCGGCAACCTGATCGACCTGACCTACCGCCGGGCCGGCAACAAATCGACCGTCATCTTTGCCGACCGGCTAAAGGACGTCGGCTTCGATTTCGCGACTCGCGCGGGCATTTCGATTTCGATCAAGGACATGACGATCCCGGCGAAAAAGGCCGAGCTGCTGGACAAGGCGCAAAAAGAAGTCAGCGAGATCCAGAAGCAATACAACAACGGCGTCATCACCGACGGCGAGCGCTACAACAAAGTGGTCGACATCTGGGCCGAGGTCCAGGACCAGATCGGATCGGCCGTGCTCAAGGGGCTCTCGACTCAGGTCTTCGGCAAGGATAAGGACGGCAAGGAAGTAGTGGGGCCGTCGTTCAATCCGATCTTCATCATGGCCGACTCCGGCGCGCGCGGATCCGAACAGCAGATTCGCCAGCTCGCGGGATTGCGCGGCCTGATGGCCAAGCCCTCGGGCGAGATCATCGAGACGCCGATCACGGCCAACTTCCGCGAAGGGCTGACCGTGTTGCAGTACTTCATCTCGACTCACGGCGCGCGCAAGGGATTGGCCGACACGGCGCTAAAGACCGCCAACTCGGGCTACCTGACACGCCGTCTGGTCGACGTCGCGCAGGACTCGATCATCACCGAGGACGATTGCGGCACGCTCGACGGAATCGAGATGACGCCACTGGTCGAAGGCGGCGAAGTGATCGAGGGTCTGGGCGACCGGGTGCTCGGACGGGTCGCGCTGGAGGACATCCACGACCCGTTCAATAACAAAATCCTCGTGCGGGCGAACGAAATGATCGACGAGGACAAGGTGGCCGAGATCGAGGAGGCCGGCCTAGAGCGGGTGAAGATCCGTTCGGTGCTGACCTGCCAGTCGCGCCAGGGCGTATGCGTCAAGTGCTACGGACGCGACCTCGGACGCGGCCATCAGGTCAACATGGGCGAGGCCATCGGGATCATGGCGGCGCAGTCGATCGGCGAGCCTGGGACGCAGCTCACGATGCGCACGTTCCATATCGGCGGCACCGCGAGCCGGCGCGCCGAGCAGACCACGCTGGAGGCGCGCAACGAAGGTATCGTGCGCTTGCACAACGTCAAGACCGTGCCGAGCCGCGACGGCAGCCTGATCGTGATGTCGCGTCACGGCGAAGTCTCGATCGTTACGCAGGTCACGGCGGGCGACGCCGCGATCGTGCGTGAGCGCGAACGCGAACGCTACCCGCTGGTCTACGGCGCCAAACTGCGCAAGGCCGACGGCGAACGGGTTAAGGGCGGCGAGCTGATCGCGGAATGGGATCCGTATACCACGCCGATCATCACGGAGGTCGAAGGCGCGGTTAAGTACGGCGACATCATCGAGGGCAAGACGATGGAAGAGCGGGTGGACGAGCGCACCGGCGCGCGTTCCAACGTCATCGTCGAGGCGCCCAAGGACCTCGACGTGCGGCCGCGCATCTCGATCAAGGACGAGAGCGGCAAGACCTCGCGTCTGACCTCCAACGAGCAGTACGCGCGGTACTTCCTGCCGGTCAACTCCTACATCAACGTGCCCGAGGGCACGGTGGTCCACGCCGGCGACGTGATCGCCAAGATTCCGCGCGAGACCACCAAGACCAAGGACATCACGGGCGGACTGCCGCGCGTTGCCGAACTGTTCGAGGCGCGCAAGCCCAAGGAGTTCGCGGTTATCTCGGAAATTGACGGCCAGGTCTCCTTTGGCAAGGACACCAAGGGCAAGCGCAAGGTCGTGGTCACCCCCGAAGTCGGCGAGCCACGCGAGTATCTGATCGCCAAGGGCAAGCATATCGGGGTACACGAAGGCGACATGGTCCGCGCGGGAGAGCCGTTGATGGAAGGGTCGTCCAACCCGCACGACATCCTGACTATCTTGGGCGAGAAGGCGCTAGCGAAGTACCTGGTAGACGAAATTCAGGAGATTTACCGGCTCCAGGGCGTGCGCATCAACGACAAGCACATCGAGGTCATCGTGCGCCAGATGCTCCGGCGGGTACGGATCAAGGAGGTCGGAGACACCGATTTCCTGGTCGGCGACCAGACCGAGAAATGGCGCTTCGACGAGGAGAACGGCCGCGTCCTGACCAAGGGCGGCGAGCCGGCCATCGCCGAGCCGCTCCTGCTGGGCATCACCAAGGCGTCGCTCTCGACCGAGAGCTTCATCTCGGCGGCGTCTTTCCAGGAAACCACCCGGGTGCTGACCGAAGCGGCAATCAACGGCAAGGTCGACCGGCTGGTCGGGCTCAAGGAGAACGTCATCATGGGCCGGCTGATCCCGGCCGGGACGGGCTTGCCGACCTACAACCGGGTCGAAGTGGCGGCCGAGGCGCCGCCGCCGGAGGAGGAAGCCGAAAAGGGAGAGCTGGCAGAGGCTTCTGCGGCGGCAGGAGATTGACAGGTTGGCTTGGATGCTTTAAATAAGTATGTTCGCCCCAAGGGCGAGTCCGCCCTTGGGGGGCTCATTTGAGAGCAGGTTCCCGTGCATCGGTACGGGTGAGAGCCGGCTCGGAGGGACGCTCCGAGCCGGGTTTTTTCGATAAGGCTAATTTTTTTCGACAGGGTCATTTGTTCGATAGGTAACGATTAGCCGGGGCGGGCAGGGACGCCACCCGGCAGGATGCAGTCCCGAGAGACGACGTGCCGACCATCAACCAACTCATTCGCCAGGCGCGCATCAAGAAGCGCTACAAGATGAGCGCGCCGGCCCTGCAGGGCTCGCCGCAGAAACGCGGCGTATGCACTCAGGTCAAGACCACCACGCCCAAGAAGCCTAATTCGGCGCTGCGCAAGGTCGCGCGCGTGCGGCTCTCCAACGGCTACGAGGTCAACACGTACATCCCGGGCGTCGGACACAACCTGCAAGAACATTCGGTCGTGCTGATCCGTGGCGGTAGGGTCAAGGACCTCCCCGGCGTGCGCTACCACGTGATTCGCGGCACGCTCGATTCGATCGGCGTCCAAGAACGGCGCAAGGGCCGTTCCAAATACGGCTCCAAAAAGCCGAAGTAACATACAGCCATGTCACGCAAGGGTCAGGCCCGCGTCCGGGAAGTAACCCCGGACCCAAAGTTTCACGATCGCACTCTCGCCAAGTTCGTCAACGTGGTGATGGTGCAGGGAAAGAAGTCGCTCGCCGAGCAGATCCTCTATCGCTCGCTCGACGCTATCGCCGAGCGTTCGCGGGAGGACGGACTGGTGGTGTTCAAGCGGGCCTTGGATAACATCCGGCCCGCGGTTGAAGTGCGCTCGCGGCGCGTCGGTGGCGCCAACTATCAGGTTCCGGTCGAAGTGCGGCCGGTCAGGCGCAATTCGCTCGCGATGCGCTGGTTAGTCACGGCGGCGCGCGCGCGGGGCGAGAAGTCTATGGAAGAGCGGCTCGCGGCCGAGATATTGGAAGCGGCAAGCAATCGCGGTGGCGCGGTCAAGAAGCGCGAGGATACGCATCGGATGGCGGAAGCGAACAAGGCGTTCGCCCATTATCGCTGGTAGGACACGGAAATAGTCACACCCCTCTGGGTGATCGAGAAATTAGAATTAGGAAAGAGCAGAGTCGGCAGGCAAGGATTAAAGCCAGGACGGAAGCGGCGGAAGTAGTTAGTCGGAAGTAGTTAGCAAAGAAGTAGTAAAATGGCGCGTGAAACTCCAATCGAAGATGTGCGCAATATCGGCATCATGGCGCATATCGACGCCGGCAAAACCACCACTACCGAGCGGGTGCTGTACTATACCGGGATCAATTACAAGATCGGCGAGGTGCACGAAGGTACCGCGACGATGGACTGGATGGTGCAGGAGCAGGAACGCGGCATCACGATAACCTCGGCCGCGACCACCTGTTTCTGGCGCGATCACCGGATCAACATTATCGACACGCCCGGACACGTCGATTTCACGATCGAGGTCGAGCGCAGCCTGCGCGTGCTCGACGGCGCCGTGGCGGTGTTTTGTGCGGTCGGCGGAGTCGAGCCGCAATCCGAGACCGTGTGGCGTCAGGCCGACAAGTATCGCGTCCCGCGGATCGCGTTCATCAATAAGATGGACCGTGTCGGCGCCGACTTCGAACGCGTAGTGGGTGAGATTCGCGACAAGCTGAAAGCCAAGCCGCTGGTGCTCCAGCTGCCGATCGGCAACGAGGAAAAGTTCACCGGGGTAATCGACCTGGTCGAGAACCGCGCGCTCATCTGGGACGAGGATCGTCTCGGCGCCAACTATCGGGTCGAGGAGATTCCGGCGGAGCTCAAGGAAAGCGCGCGCGGCTGGCGTGAGAAGATGATCGAGACGCTCGCCGATCACGACGAGCGCATCATGGAGATGTTCCTGGAGGGCAAGGAAGAGCCGTCGCCGGAACAGATTCGCAAGGCTATCCGGCGCGCCACGCTGAATATCGAAGCGGTACCGGTCCTGATTGGGTCGGCGTTTCGCAACAAGGGCGTGCAGCCGATGCTCGACGCAGTGGTCGAGTATCTGCCTTCTCCGCTTGATGTGCCGCCGGTGATGGGCAAGGTCGGCGACAAGATGGAAGAGCGCTGGCCGCGCGACGACGCGCCATTCAGCGCGCTCGCGTTCAAGATCATGACCGACCCGTATGTCGGCACGCTGACGTTCCTGCGCGTTTACTCGGGACGGCTGGAGAGCGGATCGTCGGTGCTCAACTCGACCAAGCTCAAGCGCGAGCGGATCGGACGACTGGTTAAGATGCACGCCAACAAGCGCGAGGAAATTTCCGAAGTTTTCGCCGGCGACATCTGCGCGGTCGGGCTGCGCGACACGACCACGGGCGACACCTTGTGCGATCCGGCGCATCCGATCGTGCTCGAGTCGATCGAATTTCCCGACCCGGTCATCCAGATCGCGATCGAGCCCAAGACCAAGGCCGACCAGGACCGCCTGGGCGAGTCGCTGGCCAAGCTCGCGCGCGAGGATCCGTCCTTCCGCGTGAGCGTCAACCGCGAGACCAGCCAGACGCTGATTTCCGGGATGGGCGAGTTGCATCTGGAGATCATCGTCGACCGTCTGCTGCGCGAATTCAAAGTCGACGCCAACATTGGCAAGCCGCAGGTCGCCTATCGCGAGACGATTCGCAAGTCCGCGGAGGCCGAAGGACGTTTCGTGCGTCAAAGCGGCGGCCATGGACAGTTCGGCGTGGTCGATCTGCGTATCGAGCCGCTCGAAAAAGGCGGCGGCTTCGAGTTCGTCGACGCCACCAAGGGCGGCTCGATTCCGCGCAACTTCATCCCGTCGGTCGAAGACGGCGTCAAGGAAGCGATGGAAACCGGAGTGCTCGCGGGCTACCCGATGGTCGACGTGCGGGTGCAGTTGCTCGACGGCAAATACCACGAAGTCGATTCGTCGGAACTGGCGTTCAAGATTGCGGCCTCGATGGGCTTTCGCGAGGCGGTCGGCAAGGCCAGCCCGGTGCTGCTCGAGCCGGTGATGGAAGTCGAAGTGGTGATGCCGCAGGAGTTCATGGGCGAAGTGATCGGTGACCTCAATGGACGTCGCGGCAAGATTCTCAACATGGAGAACCGCGCCGGCGCCCAGGTAGTCGAAGCGCGCGTGCCGCTGGCCACGATGTTCGGTTACGCGACCCGCCTGCGTTCGATGACGCAGGGACGGGCGACTTACACGATGCAGTTCGGCGCCTACGAACCGGTGCCGCAGAATATATACGCAGAATTGATGGAGCGCGGCGGCGAGAATGCCGAGCGCGCTAGGGCCTAACGAAGTAAAGCTAGGGAGGGTCACACCGGAGGACGGAGATCATGGGCAAGGCTAAATTCGAACGCAACAAGCCGCACGCGAATGTGGGCACGATCGGCCATATCGACCACGGCAAGACGACGCTGACCGCGGCGATCACCAAGGTGCTCTCCGCCAAGAAACTTGCCCAATTCGTCGCCTTCGATCAAATCGACAAGGCGCCCGAGGAGCGCGAGCGCGGCATCACGATCGCGATCGCGCACGTCGAGTACGAGACCACCAAACGTCACTACGCGCACGTCGATTGTCCGGGCCACGCCGACTACATCAAAAACATGATCACCGGCGCCGCCCAGATGGACGGCGCTATCCTGGTGGTCGGAGCGAACGACGGGCCGATGCCGCAGACCCGCGAGCACATCCTGCTCGCGCGTCAGGTCGGGGTGCCCTCGATCGTGGTCTTCATGAACAAGGTCGACATGGTCGATGACCCTGAGCTGCTCGACCTGGTCGAGCTCGAAGTGCGCGACCTGCTGAAGAAGTATGAATTTCCGGGCGATGACGTGCCGGTCATCCGCGGCAGCGCGCTGAAGGCGCTCAACTGCGGCTGCGGCAAGGACGACGACCCCAACTGCAAGCCGATCCTGGATTTGATGGCGGCGGTCGACAGCTACATCCCGCAGCCCACGCGCGAGATCGAAAAGCCCTTCCTGATGCCGGTCGAGGACGTATTCTCGATCTCCGGCCGCGGCACGGTGGTTACCGGACGGGTCGAACGCGGCAAGGTCAAGGTCGGCGAGGAAGTGGAAATCGTCGGCTTCCGCGACACCACGAAAACCGTGGTTACCGGAGTCGAGATGTTCCGCAAGATTCTGGACGAGGGGCAGGCGGGCGACAACATTGGCGTGCTGCTGCGCGGACTGAAGCGCGAGGACATCGAACGCGGACAGGTGCTGGCCAAGCCGGGGAGCATCACGCCCCATACCAGCTTCGAGGCCGAGGCCTACATCCTGACCAAGGAAGAGGGCGGGCGGCATACGCCGTTCTTCACCGGCTACCGGCCGCAGTTCTACTTCCGCACTACCGACGTCACGGGCGTGCTCAATCTGCCCGAAGGCACCGAGATGGTGATGCCCGGCGACAACATCAAGATAACCGGCGAGCTGATCACGCCGGTCGCGATGGACGAAGGGCTGCGCTTCGCCATCCGCGAGGGCGGACGCACGGTCGGCGCAGGGGTGGTTTCCAAAGTCCTGAAGTAATCAGTCCCGAAGTGTAAGGGCCTGAAGCAAGCAAGTTCTGAAGCAAACGCGAAAAGGCGGGAAATTGGGCTGTGCGGAAGAGTGCCGGCAGAGGCGGCTGACGGGAGTCTGGCTTGAAGTGGGAATCTGGCTTAGAGGATGAACGATAAGATCCGCATACGCCTTAAAGCGTACGACTACCGCCTGCTCGACCAATCGGTGCGTGAGATCGTCGATACGATCCGACGTACCGGCGGGCGTGTAGCGGGACCGATCCCGCTGCCCACGCGGATTGAGCGTTTTTGCGTCAACCGCTCACCGCACGTCGACAAGAAGTCGCGTGAGCACTTCGAGATCCGCACCCACAAGCGCCTGTTGGACGTGCTCGAACCGACTCAGCAAACCATCGACGCTCTCGGCAAGCTCGACCTTGCCGCGGGCGTCGACGTTGAAATCAAACTCGAGTAGCCGGCAGTGCTAAACGGACTCATTGGAAAAAAACTGGGCATGACCCAGGTGACCGAGGCCAGCGGCACCGTACGAGCGGCAACGGTTATTCAGCTCGGTCCATGCGCGGTGACTCAGATTAAAACCGCCGCGACCGACGGCTATGACGCCGTGCAGATAAGTTTCGGGCGCCGGCGCGTCTCGCGGGTCACCGCCCCGCTGCGCGGGCATTATGCCAAGGCCGAGGTCGCGCCCGGAGTCAAGCTCGGCGAGTTCGACCGGCGCGGCGAAAGCGAACTGAAACCGGGGCAGAATATCGCAGCTGCCGACGTCTTCAAGGCAGGCGACCGGGTGGACGTGTCGGGGACCTCCAAGGGACGCGGCTACGCCGGGGTAATCCGGCGTCATCATTTCGCTGGGTTTCCCGGCTCGCGTGGCACGCACGAGTATTTCCGTCACGGCGGGTCGATCGGTAACCGGTCTTATCCGGGCCGGGTGCGCAAGGGGATGCGGATGGCGGGGCAACTGGGCAACGAGAGCGCTACGGTGCTCAATTTGCGGGTGCTCGAAATTCTGCCCGACGACAACGCGATTTTGGTCTCCGGCGCCGTGCCAGGCGCCGACGGCACGATGGTGGTGGTGTATCACTCGGCCAAGGAACAGAGCCGTCAAGCGGCGGTAGGGTCGGCTAATGGCTGAGTACAAGCGTCGCGAGGCGGAGAACGTCCCCGAGGCGGTGCGGGTACCGCTATTTTCGGCGGCGCGCGAGCGGGTCGGCGAAATCGAAGTCGCGGGTGCGGTTTTCGGGCGCACCGGAGACAAATCGCTGTTGCACGAAGCGGTGAAGATGCAGATGGCTAATCGACGCTCCGGAACCGCGTCGACCAAGACTCGCGGATTCATCGCGGGCGGCGGAAAAAAACCGTGGCGGCAAAAGGGCACCGGGCGCGCGCGCGCCGGCTCGATTCGCTCGCCCATATGGCGTCACGGCGGGACGATCTTCGGACCGCAGCCGCGCGACTACTCGTACAAAATGCCCAAGCAGGCGTGGCGGCGCGCGCTCTGTCTCGCGCTCTCGGATCGCGCGGCTAGCGGCAAGCTTGTGGTGACGCAGTCGCTGGAATTGGCGGAGCCGAAGACCAGGGCGGCCAAGGCGATGCTCGAGGCGTTAGGCCTCAGGCACGCGCTGATCATCCTGGGCGAGGGCGAAGAGACTTTTTTTCGCGCCGCTCGCAACCTGGCCGCGCATAAGGTGCTGTCGGTCGCGGGGCTCAACGTTTATGACCTGCTCAATTACGACGAAGTGCTGATGAGCGAGCAGGTGGCACGCGCGATTGAAGCGCGGCTCAAGGGAGAGACGCGGCCTAAGGGAGAGACGCCGAGCAAGGGAGAGGTGCCATGAGCGCGGAGAATCTGATTCTCTCGCCGCTCATCACCGAAAAAGGCACGGCGGTCGGTGAGGAAGGCAACCAGGTCGTGTTCCGGGTACGGCCGGAAGCGAGCAAGGACGCGATTCGCGATGTGATCGAGCGCATGTTCAAGGTGACCGTGCTCAAGGTCCGTACGCTGCGGGTGCTGGGAAAAAAGCGCCGTCGTGGACGAATCGTGGGTTCGCGCTCGGATTGGAAAAAAGCCTACGTGACGCTCAAGCAGGGCGACCGAATCGAATTTTTTGAGGGAGTTTAGCTGGGGGAGGATTTCCCTGAGCAAGATTTGGCCGGGATCTTTTTTTGGCGGCCGGGTAATTGTGGCAGTCGGGTGATTTTGCGATGGCGGTAATACAACTGAATCCGCGGACCCCGGGTCAGCGCTTCATGCAGCTGGCCGATTTCTCGGGGCTCACCGCCAAGGCGCCCGAGAAGCGGCTGCTCGCGCCGCTTAAACATTCGGGCGGACGCAACAATCGCGGTCGCATGACCACGCGTCATCGCGGTGGCGGCCATAAGCGGCGGCTCCGGTTGATCGATTTCAAGCGCAATCACGACGGCGTCCCGGCGGTGGTCGCGGCGCTCGAGTACGATCCCAATCGCTCGGCCAATATCGCGCTGCTGCATTACGCCGATGGCGAGAAGCGCTACATCCTGGCGCCCGAAGGACTCAAGCAGGGCGACAAGGTCGAGTCGGGGCCGCAGGCCGATATCAAGCCGGGCAACGCGCTCGCGCTGCGCAACATCCCGCTCGGCACAATGGTGCATGGGGTGGAGCTCAAGCCCGGTGCTGGCGCGCAACTGGTGCGCGGCGCCGGGACGGCTGCGCAGTTGATGGCGAAAGAGGGCAAGTTCGCGCTTCTCAAGCTGCCCTCTGGCGAGCAGCGGATGGTGCAGGCCGAGTGCCGCGCGACTATCGGGCAGATCGGCAACCTAGACCACGAGAATATTTCGATCGGCAAAGCCGGCCGCAGCCGCCATCTGGGCAAGCGCCCTCACGTACGCGGGATGGCGATGAATCCGGTCGACCATCCACACGGCGGTGGCGAGGGACGCTCCAAGGGCAACCATCCGCAATCACCGTGGGGGCAGCCAGCCAAGGGTTACAAGACACGCGGCAAGAAGCCTTCGGACCATTACATCGTAAGCCGCCGGCCCAAGGGCAAGCGTTAGAAAAGGCGAGGCGCCAGGCAGAACTTAAGTGTCAGGCAGAGCTTAGATAATGAGGTCGCTCAAAAAAGGTCCGTTCATCGATGGCCATCTCGAACGCAAGGTTGCGGCCGCGCTCGCTTCGGGCGACAAGCGGATCATCCGCACTTGGTCGCGGCGCTCGATGGTGGTGCCGGACATGGTGGGATTGACGTTCGCGGTACATAACGGCCACAAATTCATCCCGGTGTACTGCACCGAGAATATGGTCGGCCACAAGCTGGGCGAATTTTCTCCCACGCGCACTTTTCACGGCCATGCGGGCGACCGCAAGGGCGAGGTCAAGAGTGCGGCGGGCGGCGGCGGTGCGCCGGCAGGGCCCAAGCCGGCGGCGGCAGGAGGCTGAGAAGAAAGCTCGCGATGGAATCGGTTGCGAAAACGCGCCACGTTCGCATCTCGCCGCAAAAGCTGCGGCTGGTGTGCGAGCTTATCGTGGGCAAAAAGATCGATCTGGCGCTATCGGTGCTCGAGTTCACGCCCAAGCGCAGCGCCAAGGTGGTGTCGAAGACCCTGCTGGCAGCGGTGGCCAATGCGCGCGACCAGCAGAATGTCGACGAAGACCGCCTGTACGTCAAACGCGCGACCGCCGACACCGGGCCGACCTGGAAGCGGTCGCTCGCGCGCGCGCACATGCATTCAACGCCGATCCTCAAGCGCACCAGCCATCTGACGGTGGTGGTCGACGAGCGTTTCGCGTAGGGAGCCCCATGGGACAGAAATCGCATCCGCGCGGGCTGCGGCTCGGCATTATCGAGGGTTGGGATTCCAAGTGGTATGCGTCGCACAACTACGCGGCGCTGCTGCACGAGGATTTGAAGCTGCGCGACTTCATCAAGCGGCGGCTTTATCACGCCGGCATCTCGCGAATCGAAATCGAACGGATGGCCAACAAGGCGAAGATTAATATTCATACCGCGCGGCCCGGAATCGTGATTGGCAAGAAGGGCGCAGAGATCGACAAGCTGAAGGGCGATATCCAGAAGCTGATGAAGGGCAAGGAAGCTTTCATCAATATTCATGAAGTGCGCCGCCCCGACCTCGACCCGCAACTGGTGGCCGAGAATATCGCGCTGCAACTCGAGCGGCGGGTAGCCTTTCGCCGGGCAATGAAAGAGGCGGTGCTGCGCGCGATGCGGATGGGCGCGCAGGGCGTCAAGGTGCATGTCGCGGGACGCCTCGGGGGTGCGGAAATCGCGCGGGTCGAGTGGTATCGGGAAGGACGGGTGCCGCTGCAGACGCTGCGCGCGGACGTGGCCTACGGATTCGCGGAAGCGCGCACCACTTACGGTCAGATCGGGGTCAAAGTGTGGATTTTCCGCGGCGAGGTTCTGACCCGCAAAGAGGAAGACATCCGGCGCTCCGGCCTTAGCGGAGCCCATCAGCAGTAAGGGAGAGAATGCGCGCTAGCGGGATTGCATAATGCTTCAGCCCAAGAAAGTTAAATATCGCAAAATCCAGAAGGGCCGGGTACGCGGCGCCGAGTCACGTGGCGTGGAACTGGCTTTTGGCGATTACGGGCTCAAGAGCCTTGAGACCGCGCGGGTGGATGCCCGAGCGCTCGAGGCGGCGCGTATCGCGCTCACCCGCCATATCAAGCGCGGCGGTCGGGTGTGGATCCGGGTCTTTCCCGACAAGCCCTTCACCAAGAAGCCAGCCGAGACCCGGATGGGCAAGGGCAAGGGCGGCCCCGAGGGCTGGACGGCGGTGGTGCGGCCGGGACGCATCCTGTTCGAGATGGAAGGCGTGGACCGGGCAACCGCGCACGAGGCAATGCGTCTGGCGGCGCATAAGCTGCCGGTCAAGACGTTCGTGGTCGAGCGGGAGGGCGAGAGCCTTGGAGCTTGACGAACTGAAACAGATGAATGCCGGTGACTTGCGGCTCAAGGAGCGCGAGGCGCGCGAGGAAATCTTCCGCTTGAAGCTCAAGCTGCGCACCAATCAGCTCGACAATCCGTCGAACTACCGGCGCGCGCGCAAGGAATTGGCGCGCATCATGACTTTGCTGCGGCAAAAGAGCGGACCGCCGGCCGGCGCGAACGCCGCACGGACGAAAGGGAGCGATGCGCGAGCGAATTAAACAGCGCGTGGGCGTCGTGGTCTCGGCCAAGGCGGCCAAGACCGTGGTGGTGCGGGTGGACCGGCTGGTCCAGCATCCGCTCTACGGCAAGCGGATCCGTCAGCGCTCGCGCTTCATGGCGCATGACGAACGCGGCGAGTGTCACGAGGGCGACCGCGTGCTGATCATCGAGTCGCCGCCGATTTCGCGACGCAAGCGCTGGCGGGTCAGCAAAGTGCTGACCCGGGCGGCGGGTTAGGGAGAGAGCGCAGGCGTCATGGTGCAGATGCGAACGGTGCTGGACGTGGCCGACAATTCGGGCGCGCGCAAGGTGATGTGCATCAAGGTGCTCGGCGGCTCACGCCGGCGTTACGCGACCGTGGGCGACGTTATCGTGGTGGCGATTCGCGAGGCGATCCCGAATGCCAAGGTAAAAAAGGGCGACGTCGCCCGCGCCGTGATCGTGCGCACCAGCAAGGAAATCAGCCGCAACGACGGGAGTTACATCCGTTTCGACGACAACTCGGCGGTGCTGGTCGATAATCAGCACGAACCGATCGGGACGCGCATCTTCGGTCCGGTGGCTCGCGAACTGCGCGCCAAGCGATTTCTCAAGATTATCTCGCTTGCTCCGGAGGTGTTGTGATGGCTCCCGGACGCGGCATTGCCAAGTACCCGGTCAAGAAGAACGACATGGTGATGGTGATCACGGGGCGCGAGCGCGGCAAGACCGGCAAAGTGCTCAAAGTGCTACCCGTCGCTGGCCGGGTAATTATCGAACGCCTGAACATGGTGAAGCGCCATTCCAAGCCGCGCGGCGCGACCAGTCCCGGCGGTATCGTCGAGAAGGAAGCGCCGATCGCGATTTCCAACGTGATGGTGTTTTGCGAACGCTGCAACGCGCCGGTGCGCGTCGGGGTGAAGCAGGCCGAAGCCGGTGGCGAGCGCACCCGCGTCTGCCGCCGCTGCGGCGAAGTACTGGGTAACGAGTAATGGCGGACGAAAAGGATAAATCGCAGAAGCCCAAGAAAGAGCCGAAGGGCGAGCGCCAGGGCAAGAAGGGCGGAGGCGGCGCCGCGCCTGCGGCGGCCGAGCCCAAGGCGGAGGCGAAGCCACGCGAGCCCGAGCCCAAGGTGCCGGCGCGGCTTAAGGTGCGCTACGAGCAGGAGATCCGGCCGACGCTGATGCGCGAGCTCAAAATAGAAAATCCGATGCGCGCGCCGCGGCTCTACAAGATCGTCATCAATATGTCGCTCAGCGAGGCGCGCGACAATGCCAAGATTCTGGACGCCGCGGTCGAAGAGCTCAAGGTGGTGACGGGACAGAAGCCGGTCATCACCAAGGCGCGCAAGGCGATCTCGAATTTCAAGCTGCGCGAGGGCATGCCCATTGGCGCGATGGTGACGCTCAGGCGCGAGCGGATGTACGAATTTTTCGACCGTCTGGTGAATGTCTCGCTCGCGCGCGTGCGCGACTTCCGCGGTGTGAGCGACAAGGCGTTCGACGGGCGCGGCAATTACTCGCTGGGACTGCGTGAGCATACGATTTTCCCGGAGCTCAACCTGGACAAGGTTGAGCGCGTGAAGGGGCTGACAGTGACGATCAACACGACCGCGCGCAGTGATTTCGAGGGCTACACGCTGCTGCGCGCGCTGGGGATGCCGTTTCGCGGAGCGCTCGAGCGCGAGGCCGCGGCGCGAGCGGCGTAGGGTAATCAGAGATGGCGAAGACCTGTCTGCGGGTAAAGGCGCTGCGCCCGCCCAAGTTCAAGACGCGCCAACACAACCGCTGTCCGTTGTGCGGACGCGCGCGCGCATTCTATAGGCGCTTCAAGATGTGCCGGCTGTGTTTGCGCAAGTACGCCTTGCGCGGTTCGCTGCCCGGAGTGGTCAAGGCCAGCTGGTAGGGTGCGGAGTCGAATCCATCGCCCGGTAACCGTGGAGTATGCAACATCAGGTAAGGGAACCGTCGAGTAAAGGATCAAAAGAGATTTAATGTCGCAGACCGATCCCATCGCTGAATTGCTGACTCGGATTCGCAACGCCATGCATGCGCGTTACAACCAGGTCGAAGTTCCCCACTCCCGCATGCGCGAAGCGATCTGCCGCACGCTTTCAGCCGAGGGCTTTTTGGGCGGAATCGAAGTCGCGGGCGAAATACCCAAGAAGAAACTGGTCGTAGGCCTGCGCTATTCGGGCGAGCGCGAACCGGTGATTCGGGGAATCGAGCGCGTGAGCCGCCCAAGCCTGCGGCGCTACGCGGGGGCGAATTCGATGCCGCGGGTGCCGCATGGGATGGGAGTGCAGGTGGTGACGACACCGCTCGGCGTGATGACCGATCGCGAGGCGCGGCGCAAAAAGGTCGGCGGCGAAGTCCTGTTGAGGATTTGGTAAAGGGAACGGGCGATGTCGCGGATAGGCAGATTGCCGGTGGTCCTGGAAAAAGGCGTGAAGGCGCAGCTTGCGGGCGACCTGCTCAAGGTCGAGGGTCCCAAGGGCAAGCTCGAACTTAAGTTGCTGCCGGGTTTTCGCCTGGAGATGAGCGACTCGCGAATCGAAGTGAAGCGTCCGGGTGACACGCAGCAGGAGCGCTCGTTGCATGGCCTGCTGCGCAAACTCATCGCCAACATGGCCGAAGGCGTAGGCAAGGGCTTCACCCGAGTGCTCGAAATCAACGGCGTCGGCTATCGGGCCGAAGTCCGCGGCAACAATATTCATTTCACGCTCGGCTACTCGCATCCGATCGTCTATCAATTGCCGCCGGGCGTCACCGCCAAGGTCGATCGGCAGGTGACGATCACGCTCGAGAGCGCCGACCGCCAGTTGCTCGGGTCGGTAGCGGCGCAGGTGCGGGAGCTCAGGCCGCCCGAGCCGTACAAGGGCAAGGGCATCAAGTACGCCACCGAGAAGATCCGCCGCAAGGCCGGCAAAGCGGCGGCCGGCGCGGCGGCGGGCTAACGTCCCGGGGAGCCGGATCAGGATGGCTGCGGAACGATTTGCAAGACGGATGGAGCGGCGGCAGCGCGTGCGGCGCCGGGTGCGGGGCAGCGACGAGCGGCCGCGCCTTTCGGTGTATCGTTCGCTCAACCACATTTACGCGCAGGTGGTGTCGGACGATTCGGGACAGACCCTGGCGGCGGCCTCGACGCTCAGCGCCGAGTTGCGCGAGGGGCTCAAGAGCCAACGCAATGTGCAGGCGGCCAAGGTGGTGGGCAAAACGATCGCCGAGCGTTGTCTCGGTAAGGGCATCAGAGAGGTCATCTTCGATCGCAACGGATTTCTTTATCACGGCCGCGTTAAGGCGCTGGCTGACGCGGCGCGCGAGGCGGGACTTAAGTTTTAGGGCGCAAGCCTTTTCGTAAACGGGAGCATTGTGGCACAGCGGATAGAAACGCAAGGGCTCGACATCAAGGAAAAGGTCGTCCACATCAACCGGGTGGCCAAGGTCGTCAAGGGCGGCCGGCGCTTCAGTTTCAGCGCGTTGGTGGTCGCAGGGGATCAGAACGGACTGGTCGGTTTCGGTCTCGGCAAGGCTAACGAGGTGCCCGAGGCGATTCGCAAGGGCGTCGAGCGCGCCAAGAAGAGCCTGATGCGCGTGCCGCTGCAGGAAGGGACGATTCCGCACGAAGTGATCGGGCGTTTCGGCGCGGGCAAGGTGATTCTGAAGCCGGCTTCCGAAGGCACCGGTGTTATCGCGGCGGGTGGCGTGCGCGCGGTGGTCGAACTGGCGGGCATCCGCAACATCCTGACCAAGCGCCTGGGCTCGTCGAACCCGCATAACCTGGTGAAGGCGACGCTCGAGGCGCTCGCGGAACTGCGCAGCCCCCAGGATATTCTGCGCACCCGCGAGCAAGGCCCCAAGCGTCCAGTCGCGGCCTGAAGTGGGCACGATGCGCGGGACGGTTTCGGGCGAAAGAAGGCTTTGACGCAGAAAGATTGACGCGAAAAGGTGGAGCGAAAGAAGATTTTAGCGCGGGAGGTTTGAACGCGGGAACACTGAACGCAATCCGCGCAGCGAGAAGGAGCAACGCACGCGATGTCCGAGCAAATCAGAATCAAGCTGGTGCATAGTCCCATCGGGACCAACCAGCGCGTGCGCCAGACGCTTAAGGGACTCGGGCTTCGTCGGCTGGGCAGCGAGCGCGAGCTCGTGCGCAGCCCGTCGGTCGACGGCATGTTGCGCCGGGTTTCGCACCTGGTTGTCGAAGTGAAAAAGTAATGGCGATAGATTTACATACGCTCAAGCCGGCTCCGGGCTCCAAGCGCCGCCATGCGCGAGTCGGCCGTGGAATCGGCTCGGGCAGCGGCAAGACCGCGGGACGCGGCCACAAAGGCAAGGGATCGCGTTCGGGCGGCAACACGCCGCCGGGCTACGAGGGCGGCCAGATGCCGCTTAAGCGGCGCGTGCCCAAGCGCGGATTTCGCCGCTTGCAAAAGGCGACGGATCGGCGTGAAGGTTTTGTAGTGGTCAACCTGAAGCGGTTGGCCACGTTGGGCGTCGATAGTGTAGATCCGGCGCTGATGGTCGAGCGCGGAATTATCCGCGCCGCTGACAAGGTCAAGGTACTCGGCGATGGCACGCTTGCGGGACGGATAACAATTCGCGCGCATGCGTTTTCGTCGAGCGCGAAAGAGAAAATCGCGGCGGCCGGAGGAGTGGCGGAGTTAATCGAGGACAACCCAAAGCTTAATGCTTGACGGGTTCTCAAACGCCTCGCGCATCCCCGAGTTGCGCCGCCGGCTGTGGTTTACGGCCGTGATGCTGGTCGTTTACCGCGCGGGCGTAGCCGTGCCCACGCCGGGAATCGACGGGCAGGCGCTCGCCTCGTTCTTCGACGCGGCCTCCAGCACGCTGTTCGGATGGGTCAACCTGTTCTCGGGCGGCGCGCTCGAGCGGTTTTCGGTTTTCGCCCTGGGCATCATGCCCTACATCTCGGTTGCGATCATCCTTGACCTGCTCAAGGTCGCGTGGCCCTACCTCGACGAGCTGTACAAGGAAGGCGAGGCGGGGCGGCGCAAGATCAGCCAGTACACGCGCTACGGAACGGTGATGCTGTCACTGGTGCAGGGTTTCATGATTGCGGTCTCGCTCGAACACATCCAGGCGCCGGGCGGCGGCTCGGTGGTTTACGCTCCGGGCTGGAGCTTCCGCATCATCACGGTGCTCACGGTAACCGCGGGATCGATGTTCGTGATGTGGATCGGCGAGCAGATAACCGAACGCGGCATCGGCAACGGCATCTCGCTAATCATCATGGCCGGCATCGTGGCGCGGCTGCCGAGCGCTCTCTCCACGACTTTCCAGTTCGTGCGCGAGGGCGAGATGAGCCTGTTCGTGCTGATCATTATTTTAGTGATCGCGATCGGCGTCACCGCCGGCATCGTCTTTGTCGAAACCAGCCAGCGGCGGATTCCGATTCAATACGCGCGGCGCGTGGTCGGACGGCGGGTCTATGGCGGACAGAGCTCGCACTTGCCGTTGAAGATCAACACGGCCGGCGTTATCCCGCCGATCTTCGCGTCATCGATTCTGGTTTTTCCGGCGACCGTCGCGACTTTCATACCGGCGGCCAAGAATTACTCGGCGCTGCTGACACCGGGCGGATGGGTTTACAACGTCGTGTACATCGGCCTGATCGTCTTTTTCTGTTATTTCTACACGGCCGTCACCTTTAATCCGGTTGACGTGGCCGAAAATCTTAAGAAGTACGGCGGCTTCATCCCGGGTATCCGGCCGGGACGCTTCACCGCCGAGTACATCGACCGAGTGCTCTCGCGCATAACCCTGTTCGGAGCGATCTACGTAAGCATCGTCTGCGTGCTGCCGACGATCCTGATCCAGCGCTTCAACGTGCCTTTTTACTTTGGCGGCACCGCGCTTTTGATCGTGGTCGGTGTGGCCCTGGACACGGTCGCCCAGATGGAAACCCATCTGCTGACCCGCAACTACGAAGGCTTTATGCGGCGCGGCCGTATCAAGTCGCGCAGGGGAGGGTAAGCGCAAGTGCGGCTGGTTTTGCTGGGACCGCCCGGAGCGGGTAAGGGGACGCAGGCGCGGATGCTTGAGAAGCGCCTGAACGTGCCCCAGATGGCGAGTGGCGATCTTTTGCGTGCGGCCGTCCGCAAGCGCACTCCGTTAGGCGTGGAGGCCAAGCGCTACATGGATAAGGGCGCGCTGGTCCCCGACGATCTGGTCTTCAAGCTAATCCAGGAGCGGCTGAGCCAGCCCGACGCCACCGCTGGCTTCATCCTCGACGGCTTTCCGCGTACCGTGGCGCAGGCCGAGACCCTGACCGCGATGCTCAACGAGCGCGGGCTCGGTCAGCTCGATAAGGCCATCGCCATAATTGTGCCGGATGACGAAATCGTAAAGCGCATCTCGGGGCGGCGGACCTGCAAGAACTGCGGAGCGATGTATCATCTGATTTACGATCCGCCGCGCAATCAGAATCTCTGCAACAATTGCAACGGCGAGCTCTACCAGCGCGACGACGACGCCGAAGATACCGTGAGGATGCGCCTGGAAGTTTACGCGGCCACGATGCGGCCGTTGCTGGAATATTACCAACGGGCGGGGCTGCTCGCGCAGATCGACGGAATCGGGCGGCCCGAAGAAATCCAACAGCGCATCGTAGATGCGCTGGGTGATGCGGGCGCGGGAGCGAAGGCCGACGACAGTCCCAAGGCCGACGCCCAGAATAAGGTTAAAGTAAAGGCCCAAGACAAGGCCGAGCATAAGAAAGAGGATAAGGATTGACGGCGTGATCCTGCTCAAGAATCCGGAAGAGATCGCGCTGATGCGCAAGGCGAGCATGATCGTGGCCGAGATCCTCGAAGAGCTGGCGGCCGCGGTTAAGCCCGGCGTCACCACCGAGGAGCTCGACCGGCTCGCCGAGGATCTAACCTATCGCAAGGGCGCGCGGCCGGCATTCAAGGGATACAAGCCGCACGACGTGGTTTATCCCAAGACCTTGTGCGTGTCGGTCAACGACGAGATCGTCCACGGGATTCCGTCCGGGCGGCGGCTCAAAAATGGAGATATCGTGAGCCTGGATTTCGGGGTCGTGTACCAGGGATTTTACGGCGACGCGGCGCGCACCGTCCCGGTGGGCAAAATTTCCGATCGCGCCGAGCAGTTGTTGCGGGTCACGCGAGCGTCGCTCTACGCGGGAATCGAGCAGGCGCTGGTCGGCAACCGGATAAGCGATATTGCGCGCGCCGTGCAGCAGACCGCCGAGAGCGCGGGCTTCTCGGTGGTGACCGATTTTGCCGGCCATGGGATCGGACGCAGCCTGCACGAGGATCCGCAGGTGCCTAACTACGTGCGTCGCGGGATGCCGAATCCGCGCTTGCAGGAGGGGATGGCGCTCGCGATCGAACCGATGATCAACGAGGGAGTGCCCGAACTGCGCATCCTCGACGACGGCTGGACGGCGGTCACCGCTGACGGCAAACTGTCGGCGCATTTCGAGCACTCGATTGCGATTACGGCCGCCGGGCCGCGGATTTTGAGCGAAGTGGCAGATGTCTAAGGGTGACGCGATCGAGGTGCAGGGCACGGTGCTCGAAGCACTTCCCAACGCGATGTTCCGGGTGTCTCTGGAAAATGGTCATCGGGTGCTGGCTCATATTTCGGGCAAGATGCGGATGCATTACATCAAAATCCTGCCGGGCGACCGGGTGACGGTGGAATTATCGCCGTACGATCTGACTCGCGGACGGATAACCTACCGGATGCGCTAAGGCGCCCGTGCGGCGGCAGGATTACGAACAGGAATACGAGTAGCACTCGATCAGGAAACAGGATACGACAGCCGCTCGAAAGCGGACAGGATGCGATGAAAGTCAGGGCGTCAGTAAAAAAAATCTGCAAGAACTGCAAGGTTGTGCGCCGCGAGGGCGTGGTGCGCATCCTGTGTTCCAACCCGCGCCACAAGCAGCGTCAGGGCTGAGTCGGGGCAGGGAAGACAGGAAATAAGGAGTCGTCGCATGGCACGCATCGCCGGAGTTGAACTGCCGCATCACAAGCGGATGGAAATCGCGCTGACCTATATTTATGGAATCGGGCGCAGCGCGGCGGAGAAGATCCTCGCCGAAGCCAAGGTCGATTCGGCGCGCAACAGCGACGAGCTGACTCCCGAGGAGCAGGTCCGCATCCGTAACATTATCGATGAGAAATACAAGGTCGAGGGCGATCTGCGGCGCGAGGTGCAACAGTCCATCAAACGGCTGATGGATCTCGGATGCTATCGCGGTATTCGTCATCGGCGCGGATTGCCGGTTCGCGGCCAGCGTACTCATACCAACGCGCGCACGCGCAAGGGTCCGCGTAAGGTCGTCGCGGGCAAGAAGCAGTCGCCGCCCAAGGGCTAGAACGGCCGCGGCGCGAGAATCGCGACGAAGATAAGATAAGAGAAGAGAAGATATGCTGATCGGAAACTGCTGGGACTTATCGGCCCAAGGCGGGCTGAAGTGCAGGAGAGAACGCAAGCCTAATGGCTGACGAGAACAAGGAAACAAGGCCCCCGGCGGGCAAAGCGCAGGGTAGTCAGGGCGGCGGCGAGAAATCCGCAGCTCCCGCTGGCGGCGCGCCCGCGGCGGCTGGTGGAACGACCGGCGCAGCAGGGGCGGCGCCCGCTCCGCGGCGCAGACGCGTGCGCCGCACGGTGCCCGAAGGTATCGCGCACGTGCACGCGACTTTCAACAACACCATCGTCACCATCACGGACCAACAGGGCTTGGTGGTCGCATGGGCGAGCGCCGGATCGGTCGGCTTCAAGGGCTCGCGCAAGGGCACCCCGTTTGCGGCGCAGATGGCAGCGGAAGCGGCGGGGCGCAAGGTTGGCGACGTCGGGATGCGTGCGGTAGTGGTTTTTGTCAAAGGACCGGGCGGCGGACGCGAGTCGGCGGTGCGCGCGCTTCAGGCGGCGGGGCTCTCGGTCATTTCGATCAAGGACGTGACGCCCATCCCGCACAACGGATGCCGGCCGCCCAAGCGGCGCCGCGTTTAGGAGAGCAGAACAAGGTGGCAAGGTATTTAGGTCCGGTTTGCCGGCTGTGCCGGCGCGAAGGGCTCAAGCTCTTCCTGAAAGGCGAACGCTGCTACACGGACAAATGCGCGATCGAACGGCGCAACTATCCGCCCGGCGCGCATGGCCAGGCACGCACACGCTTTTCGGAGTTTGCGATTCGCTTGCGCGAGAAGCAGAAAGTCAGACGCATCTATGGTTTAATGGAGATGCAGTTCAAGCACTACTTCGAGATGGCGGAGCGGATGCCCGGGGTCACCGGCGAGAATCTGCTGGTGCTGCTCGAGCGACGGCTCGACAGTATGGTTTATCGGCTCGGCTTCGCCAGTTCACTTGCCCAGGCGCGCCAGATGGTGCGCCACGGCCATATCGAAGTCGACAACAAGCCGGTGACGGTACCGTCTTACCTGCTCGAAGTAGGCCAAGTGGTGAGCGTGGCGACCAGCAGCCGCACCAAAAAAGTGATCGTCGAGGCTATCGAGATGTCGCAGCGGCGCGGCGCGCCGTCGTGGATCACGCTTGAGCGCGAGCAGTTTCGCGGCTCGATGCGCGCGTTGCCGACGCGCGCCGACTTGACGATGCCGGTCAGCGAGAAGCTGATCGTCGAGCACTACTCGCGCTGAGGCCGCGCGACCGGGTGGAATGCGGGGGCGAGGCGGGGGCGAAAAAACTTCCGGAGAAGAGCGATCGGATATGCACAATGATTGGCGCGATTTAATTAAGCCGAAGTCTGTCGAGTTCGACGAAAAGGAACTGACTCCGACCTATGGACGGTTCTTCGCCGAACCGCTCGAGCGTGGCTACGGCATCACGATCGGCAACGGTCTGCGCCGTATCCTGTTGTCCTCGCTGCCTGGGTTTGCGATTACGGCGGTGCGGATGAAAAACGTGCTGCACGAGTTTTCCACCATGGCCGGGGTCAAAGAGGACGTGACCGACGTGGTCCTCAACTTTAAGGAGGTGCGCCTGCGCCTGCACGAGGGCGAGCATCTGACCGCCTCGCTCAAGGCGCGTGGCGAGGGCACGGTGAGCGCGCGCGACATCACCGGCGGTCCGAGCCTCGAGGTTCTCACGCCGGACCAGCATATCGCGACGCTTGAGAAGGGCGCAGAGCTGGAGATGGAATTGGTGATTCGACGCGGTCGCGGTTATGCGCCGGCCGAACGCACCGAGGACGAAGAGCCGATCGGCACGATCCGGCTCGACGCCATCTACTCGCCAATCAAGAAGGTCAACTTCACCGTGACCAACGCCCGCGTCGGCCAGCGAACCGACTATGACCGCCTGGCGCTGGAAATCTGGACCGACGGCTCGATCTCGCCACGCGACGCACTGACCTATGCGGCGCGAGTGGCGCGCGACCAGATGACGATCTTCGCCGGCGTCGAAGAAGAGGCCGAGGCGCCGATCGCGGTCGAGGGCGGCGAGCAGCGTCCGCTGCTCAACGAGTATCTCTATCGTCCGGTCGAGGGACTGCCGATTTCGGTGCGCGCCTTCAATGGACTGCAGAACGCGGACATCAAATATATCGGAGAGCTGGTCCAGCGCACCGAGCAGGACATGCTCAAGATCAAAAACTTCGGCCGCAAGTCGCTCAACGAGATAAAGGAGGTCCTCACCGACATGGGCCTCTCGCTCGGGATGCGACTCGACAATCTGCCGCCGCGAAGCGAGCTCGACCGCATGTGGGCCGAGCAGGAGCGGCGGGAGTCGGCCTGAGCGCCGCGTGGCATAGAGCGGGAGTCATTATCGATGCGTCACCTCAACTCGGGCCGCAAGCTCAATCGCACCTCGGCCCATCGTAAAGCCCTGATGCGCAACCTGGTGTTGAGCCTTATCCAATACGGCCGGCTCAAGACCACTGACGCCAAGGCCAAGGAGCTCCGGCGCTGGGCCGACCGGATGGTGACGCTCGGCAAGCGCGGCGACCTCGCGGCGCATCGTCGCGCCTACGCCTTCCTGGGATCCCACAGCGCGGTCAAGAAGCTGTTCGACGACATCGCGCCCCGTTTCAAGGAGCGCCCGGGCGGCTACACCCGGGTCATCAAGTATGGTGTTCGCCGCGGCGACGCCGCACCGATCTCGGTCATCGAATTCACGGGGACTGCAGAGACGGCCGCGCCGCGCAAGAAGCGGCGCAGAACGGAGCCGCGCGAGCATCAGCACGGCGAACGCCGCGCCGCAGCCGCCGCGGGTTGAAATCCCCGGACCAGGATCATTGCTGAGAGTTCGACCTTGCGGCCCGTCGCGGCGCGAGGTCGCGTCCAGAACGGAGATCGTGCAAAGGACGATCTCCCTTTGTTTTTGCGTGCCTGCCAGACCACGCCGGTGCCGTTCTGGACTTTGTCTTTGCTCTGATAAACTCGATCGCACATTGATGGAGTGCGTGAATGGCCAACGAATTGATTCAAGCCGATAAGTTTTTCCTGAGCCGCTTCGGGATGACGGAGGGTGCGCTCGAGCGAATTTTGGGTGCCGCGCTGGAGCGCAAGGCTGACTACGCCGATCTCTACTTCGAGTACCGCAGCGCCGAGGGGCTGAGCCTCGAAGACTCGATCGTAAACCGCACCAGCAAGAGCTTAAGCCATGGCGTCGGCGTGCGCGTGTGCGCCGAAGACCGCACGGGCTATGCCTACTCCGACGAGGTCACGGTCGATCGGATGCGCCTTGCGGCCGAGGCCGCTCGCGCGATCGCGCACGGCGGCGGCGACGCGCCGGCGACGGTGCAGGTCGGCCGCCCGGTCCCGCGTCACGCGCTCTACGAGCTCGAGAGCACGCCGCTCGAGGTGCCGTTGGAGGACCGCGCAAAGCTGCTGGTCGAGGTCGATCGCGTCGCGCGCGAGTTCGATCCGCGGGTTAAGAGCGTGATGGCGTCGTTTGCGGCCGAGCGCAAAATCGTGATGGTGGTCAACAGCGAGGGACGAATCGCAGCCGACGTGCAGCCGCTTTGCCGCCTCAACGTGATGGTGATCGCAGAAGACGACAAGGGTCGCCAGTCCGGCAGCTCTGGCGGCGGTGGACGCGTGGAATGGAGCTTTTTTTTCGAGGGCGATCGATGGCGTGAGCATGCGCTCACGGCGGCGCGCCAGGCTGTCGCCAACCTCGACGCGGTCGACGCGCCGGCCGGCGAGATGGCGGTGGTGCTGGGGCCGGGATGGCCTGGCATCCTGTTGCACGAGGCGATCGGCCACGGGCTCGAAGGCGATTTCAACCGCAAACGCACCTCGGCCTTTTCCGGGCGTATCGGCGAGCGTGTCGCGAGCGAGTTCTGCACGGTTGTCGATGACGGGACGATTCCCAATCGCCGCGGCAGTCTCAATATCGATGACGAGGGCACGCCGACTTCGCGCACGATGCTGATCGAAAAGGGCATCCTGCGCGGCTACCTACAGGACCGCCTCAACGCGCGGCTGATGAAGATGGAGCCGACCGGCAACGGGCGCCGCGAAAGCTTCGCGCATAGCCCGATGCCGCGTATGACGAACACCTTCATGCTCCCTGGCGAATCTACTGCCGAGGAGATCCTGGGCTCGGTGCGTAAGGGCCTCTACGCGGTCAGCTTCGGCGGTGGCCAGGTCGATATCACTAACGGCAAGTTCGTCTTTTCGGCTTCCGAGGCGTACCTGATCGAGGACGGCAAAGTGACGCGTCCGGTCAAAGGCGCGACGCTTATAGGCAACGGCCCCGACGTGCTTACTCGGGTCTCGATGGTCGGCAACAATCTCGAACTCGACCCGGGAATCGGTGTTTGCGGCAAGGACGGCCAATCGGTCCCGGTGGGCGTGGGATTGCCGACCATCCGGATCGACGCAATCACGGTAGGCGGCACGCGTTCCTGACCCTCAGCCTCATCGAAGCCGGAGAAATATAGTAGATGTCATCAGTCGAACCGGGCGTGGATCTCGCCCAATGGGGCCTCGAGCAGGCGCGCGCCGCCGGCGCCGACGCGGCCGAGGTTTTGATCGCGAGCGGCGAGTCGCTCAGCGCCGGTGTGCGCATGGGCGAGGTCGAGAAGCTCAAGAGTTCGCGCGAGCGCCGGCTGGGCGTGCGGGTTTTTGTCGGGAAATCGTCGGCCACGGCTTCGACCGCGGAGTTCGAGCGTAAGGCGCTGAGCGAGTTCGTCGCCGACACAGTTCGCCTCGCGCGGCTGACCGCGCCCGACCAGTGGTCCGGTCTGCCCGACGCGGAGCTTCATCCGCGGACCGTGCCGGAACTCGAACTTTCGGATCCCACGAGCGGTATCATCGACGCCGACCGCGCGCTCGAAATCGCGCGCACGGCCGAACGCGCTGCGCTCGGGGCAGATAACCGGATCAAGAATTCCGAGGGCGCCGAGTTCGACTCGGGGCACTATCGCGTGGTTTTTGCCAACAGCCAGAACTTTGCCGGGGAGTACACGGGCACCAGCTACAGCCTCGCCGTCGCGCCGATAGCGGAAGAAAATGGTGCGATGCAGCCGGGGCATTGGTATACGCAGAACCGCCGCTTCGACGGACTCGAAGAAGCCGCTTCGGTGGGATTGACCTCGGCTCGGCGCGCACTGCGAAAGCTGGGATCGCGCAAGATCAAAACCACCCGTGCGCCGGTCGTGTTCGATCCCGATATGGCGGCGAGCTTGTTGCGCGCGCTCGCGGGCGCAGCCTCGGGGCCGTCGCTCTATCGCGGCGCGTCGTTCCTGGTGGGCCGGCTGGGCACCGAAATCGCCAGCGCCGGCGTAACGATCGTCGATGACGGAACGATGCGCGGTGGGCTCGGATCGAAGCCGTTCGACGGCGAAGGCCTGCCGATCACTCGCAAGAACGTAGTCGAGCGCGGCGTGCTCAAGACCTACCTGCTCGACTCCTACTCGGCGCGCCGGCTCGGTCTAGCGTCGACCGGGAACGCCGCGCGCTCAGTCGGCGACGTGCCTTCGGTCAGCCCGACCAATCTTTACCTGCAGCCGGGCGCCTATTCCCCCGAAGAAATAATCCGCACCGTCAAGCGCGGACTTTATCTGACCGAGCTTATCGGCTTCGGCATCAACTCGGTCACCGGCGATTATTCGCGCGGCGCGGGCGGAATCTGGATCGAGGACGGCGAGCTTGCGTATCCGGTGCAGGAGATCACTATCGCCGGCAACCTCAAGGACATGTTCATGTCGATCGAGATGATCGGCAACGATCTCGCCTGGCGATCTTCGACGGTCGCCCCGACGCTGAAGATTTCCGAGATGATGATCGCGGGCGAATGAGTCCCGCGACGCTGACGGGCGCGGCGATACCGCCGCCGATTCAGGGGCGGGCAAAGATCGAGCGAACCAGCCGTATCAGATAGCGCCAGAAATTAAGCAGAAAGCCCTGGCGCGCGACCGTTCCCGCCGCCTCTGCCTGGAGCTCCGCGTCGGCCGCGGCGAAGAACTGCCCGATCATCATCTTGGCCGCGCTATCGATCACTCGCTGGCCGACCTGCACTAGCGGCCCGCCGATTTGGATATCGCCCCCGTAGGTCACCGCGGTCTGATTCGGGCCCTGGGCCACGAGGTCTAGCGTGCCCGCTCCGCGCATGAAGCCCTGTCTGCCTTTGCCGTCGACCGCCATCTTGTAGTGTTCGGGCGCACGGACTTCTTCGAGCTTGAGCTTCCCGGTATAAACGCCTTTGACGGCGGCGATACCGACGTTGAGCGTGCCGGCGAACTCGGTAGGGCTGATGACGTCGAGCTTTTCGCATCCGGGAATCAGACGCGAGAGCCGCTCGGGATCGTTGAATAGTGCCCACACGCGCTCGCGCGGGGCCGACAGCGTTTGTTCTCCGGCGATCTTCAAGCACATTGTGCTTAGCAAAATGCCGCGTTTCGCGCCAAACCGAACCTAATCGTCTGACTGGCACTGTCTCGACAAGCGCCGCGCTTGTTAGCTGACAGAAAGTGGTTAGGTTCGATTGAATCCCCAAAAAGGCTGATTTTATGAGCAGTCCATCCCGTTTTACCGAAAAGCTGCAGGAGGCGCTCGGGCGCGCGCAGAATGCCGCGCTGAGTGCTCACAATCAAGCCGTTGACGTCGAGCATCTGCTTGCCGCGCTGCTCGAGGACGACGAGGGCCTGGCCTCCTCCATACTCAAACTGGCCGGCGTGGACCGCGCCGTCGTGCGGCGCAAGCTCGCCGACGAGCTGGCAAAGGTGCCGCGGGTCACGGGAGGCGGAACCGACTCGAGCCAAGTGTACGCCACGCAAAGGCTTGGCCGGGTCCTGGCGCGCGCCGAGCAGGAAGCCGGCAAGCTCAAGGACGATTACATCTCAGTCGAGCACGTGTTGATCGCGATGCTCGACGAGCCGGGAGCGGCCTCGCGAATTTTGCGCGAAGCCGGGCTGACCCACGACAAGCTGATGGCCACGCTACAGAAGGTGCGTGGCAATCAGCGCGTCACCTCGGCCAATCCCGAGGCGACCTACCAGGCGCTCGAGCGCTACGGCCGCGATCTCACCAAGATGGCCGCAGCCGGCAAGCTCGACCCGGTCATCGGGCGCGACGAGGAAATCCGCAGAGTGATCCAGGTGCTGTCGCGGCGCACCAAGAACAACCCCGTGCTGATCGGCGAGCCTGGCGTGGGCAAGACTGCGATTGTCGAAGGGCTGGCCCAGCGTATCGTCGCTGGCGACGTGCCCGAGGGGCTCAAGGATCGACTCCTGGTCGCGCTCGACATGGGCGCGCTCGTCGCAGGAGCCAAATTCCGCGGCGAATTCGAGGAACGGCTGAAGGCCGTGCTCAAGGAAGTGCAAGACGCCTCGGGGCAGATCATTCTGTTCATCGACGAACTGCATACCGTGGTAGGCGCCGGCGCGGCCGAGGGCGCGATGGACGCTTCCAACCTGCTTAAGCCAGCGCTGGCGCGGGGCGAGCTGCACTGTATCGGCGCGACCACGCTCGATGAGTACCGCAAGCATATCGAAAAGGACGCCGCGCTCGAGCGCCGCTTCCAGCCCGTGATGGTCGAAGAGCCCAGTGTCGAGGACACTATTTCCATCCTCCGCGGGCTTAAGGAACGCTACGAGGTCCATCACGGCATCCGCATCAAGGACTCTGCGCTAGTGACCGCGGCGGTCCTCTCCAAGCGCTATATCACCGACCGTTATCTGCCCGACAAGGCTATCGACCTGGTCGATGAAGCGGCGGCCAAGCTGCGCACCGAGAAGGAGTCAATGCCGGTCGAGCTGGATGAGGTAAACCGGCGCGTGATGCAGCTCGAGATCGAACGCGAGGCGCTCAAGCGCGAGACCGACCAGGCCTCGCGCGACCGCCTGGAACGTTTGGAGAAGGAGCTGGCTGAAGCGCGCGAGAAGCGCGACGCCCTGCAGGCGCAGTGGCAGAGCGAGAAGGCGGCGGTCGAAAAGCTCGCCGCAATCAAAGCCCAGATCGAGCAGACTCGGCTCGAGATCGAAAAAGCCAAGCGCGAGTATGACTTGAACAAGGTCGCCGAGCTGCAATATGGGCGACTGGCCGCGTTGGACAAGGAACTTGCCGAGGCCGAGGCGCGAACCGCGCCGTCCGGCGGTGCCGCGCGGCTGATCAAGGAAGAGGTCGACGAAGAGGATATCGCCGAGGTCGTCGCGCGATGGACTGGTATTCCCGTCTCGCGCCTGATGGAGGGCGAGGTCGAGAAACTTTCCCATCTCGAGGAGCAATTGCACAAACGGGTCATCGGCCAGGACGAAGCGGTGCAGGCCGTGGCCGACGCGGTGGTGCGGGCGCGCGCGGGCCTGAAGGATCCCAATCGTCCGATTGGCTCGTTCATCTTCCTGGGTCCGACCGGCGTCGGCAAGACTGAACTGGCGCGCGCGCTAGCCGAGTTTCTGTTCGACAACGAGGCCGCGATGGTGCGGATCGACATGTCCGAGTACATGGAGAAACACACTGTCTCGCGGCTGATTGGCGCGCCGCCGGGTTACGTTGGATTCGAGGAAGGCGGCCAGTTGACCGAGGCCGTGCGGCGGCGTCCGTACTCGGTCATTCTGTTCGACGAGATCGAGAAGGCCCATCACGACGTCTTCAACGTGTTGCTGCAACTGCTTGATGATGGACGGCTCACGGACGGGCAGGGGCGGACGGTGGATTTCAAAAACACCGTCGTGATCATGACCTCGAACATCGCCAGCGATCTCATCCTTGCCTATAAAGGTAGGGAGTACGAGAAGATGAAGGAGGATGCGCTGGACGTGCTGCGCAAGAGCTTCCGTCCGGAGTTTCTCAACCGAGTCGACGAGATAGTGGTGTTCCATCCGCTCTCCCGCGACGAGCTGCGCCAGATCGTCAGTATCCAGATGCGCGGCCTGCGCAAGCGGCTCGAGGAGCGCAAGATCGAGCTGGAGCTCACCGACAAGGCGACCGACTATTTCGCCGAGCGTGGCTACGATCCGATGTACGGGGCGCGTCCACTCAAGCGCCTGGTGCAGCAAGAGCTCGAGACCGGGCTCGCGCGCAAGATCCTCGCCGGTGAAGTGCGCGACGGTTCGAAAGTCGTGGTCGACGCGGGGCCGCGCGGACTGACCTTCGAAGTGAAACTGCCCACAGCCAAGGCCGCCGCGTAACCTCCCACCGCCATCCAGAATGCTCCTGACATAGGGGATGCGATTAATCGCATCCCCTTTTCTCTTTCAGGGCGCGTAACGCGAGCTTTGCGCGGGCACCCCCCGATGCGCCACAATCCGCGCGGCGCCAAGCGCCGGGACGTGGGCCGTAGATAGGCCCCGCTTCGAGGAGAATCGGTCATGACCAAGCAGGACCGCACGGCCTGGATGCTCGCCGGCGCGCTTTTCCTCTCGCTTTTTTTTCTGTGGGGAACCGCCTACAACTGCTTTCCGATCTTTTTGCCCTCGATGATCAAGGAATTCCATCTCACCCGGGGCCAGGTCGGGCTGGTGCCCGCGGCCCAGGCGATCGCTGCTGGCGTGTTCGGCATCTTCATCGGCTGGCTGCTGGACCGGGTGCCGGCGCAGATCGTGATGGCGGTCGGCGCGGTACTGACGGCGTTGGGGATTGTGATGATGTCGCGGGCCGCCTCGCTCAACGGCCTGCTTGCCGGCGCGGTGGTGACTGGGGTCGGATTGATCGCGTCGACGATTCTGCCAGCGACGATGGTCATATCGAACTGGTTTGGCGAACGGCGCGGCACGGCGCTCGGCCTGACGACGGCCGGGATGGAACTCGGTGGGATGGTCATCACGATGGTCGCCGGGTATCTCATCGTGGCTCACGGATGGCGCTTCGCGTACGCAGCGTTAGCGATTCCGCTGGTTCTGATCGTCGCGCCACTGTACCTGGTGTTCGTGCGAACCCGTCCCGAGCAGGCTGCGCGGAGCGGGAGTAGCGCCGAACGAGGCTCAGCGGCCGAGTCGGTCTCCGCGCTCCCGGGCCTGGAGGTGAACGAAGCGCTACACACCCGCGCGTTCTGGATGCTGATGTTGCTCCAGTTTTGTTACACCTTCTCGGTCGGCGGCAGCTTTATCCATCTCGTGCAGTACCTCATCGGTATCGGCTATACGCAGTCAGCCGGGACGATGGTAGTCAGCTCCTCATTGGGACTAGCGCTGATCGGAAAGCCGGCGATGGGAGTGCTGGGCGACCGGATCGGCGGCAAAAACGCGCTGGCCCTTTGTTTGTTGATTGGGGCCGTGAATACGGCCTTCCTCCTGCTCGCTCGGATATTCTGGGTTTTGGTGATCTTCACCATCGTCGGCGGCATTACCGGTTCGGCACCGGTCGCGCTGGGCCCATTGGTTCAGGTGGAGACGCTGGGTCTTCGACGCTATGGCTCAATTGCAGGGCTCCTCGGGATCGCATTTACGCTGGGTGCGACGATGGGGCCACCAATAGTCGGGAAGCTGGCCGACGCGACCGGCTCGTACACCCTGTCATTCGAGGTTTGCGCGATAGTCGCGGTGGCCGGTGCCGTCGCATCATTCCTATGTGTTGCGCCTGCGGCAGGCGCGAGGATGGGCATGCTGGCCCAGGCAAAATAAGGTCACCGTCAGACGGTTTGAAAGTTCCCGATGTCGCGAATCCTGCCCCTTGCAGTGCTCCGCGCAGTCCATTGGCGGAGTTATGCCGGCGGCGATAGAAGGTTAGCTGGACTTAATTATCTGGATACGCGATATTAGCCGCGACACCGGCAGAAGCCGGGAAGGAAGAGGCTACGGACACATCTTGGGTCCAGAGTATGAGGAGCCATAAAGTGATGCATCAACCCATTATCCGAACCCCTTTGTACCGCTTCAGTGTCGCGCTGGCTGCGCTCGCGATGGTCGCCGCTTTAATGCCGTCACTCGCGGCCGCCAAGACTGTCGAAGTAAAGATGACCGACACGCCACCTAAATTCGTACCCCTGACGGTCACCATCCAGAAGGGCGACACGGTGGAGTGGATCAACAATGCGCAGTCGCTTCATTCAGTAACTACCAATCCCGCCGTTGCGCAGGACCCCAAAGATGTTTCGCTGCCCAGTGGCGCCAAGCCCTTCGACTCCGGGTTTATGCCGCCGGGAGCCAAATGGAGTTACACATTCACCGTTCCGGGCACTTACAAGTACCTCTGCCTGCCGCACGAAAAAGACCACATGATCGGGGTTGTGGTGGTGAAATAACGACGCGAAATCGACCTGAGGCGTTGCCGGGCGTGGGGAGGTTAGGCTATTGTGCCGAGCCGAAAAGGAGTCGATCGTGAACTTGCCGAGCAAGATCGTGCCGAGCGAATCGCTTCGCGCTGCTAACCTCTATCGTATCGCCCCGCGCGCCGCGCAGCTCAAGCTGGTGGTGATCGTGGCCGTGATGGGGGCCTTCGTTGTTGCGGGCACAAGCACGGCCTGGTGTTTTCCGTGGAGCATCGACATGTTCCGCGGCCCGGCGATTCAGCCGCTGGAAGTATCGCCGCGAGTGATGCCCGAGGGGACGCTGCCTACCGACACCGGTTCGCCGCCACAGGACCTCGAGCAGGCCACTATCAAGGCCCACAACCCGCTCAAGCCGACGGCGCAGAATATCGCTCACGGCAAGGAACTCTACGACAACGACTGTATGCCGTGTCATGGTGCGGGCGGCCACGGCGACGGACCTGTCGCGCATCTGCTGCACGCGCACGGGTTCGATCCGAAGAATCTCGTGACGGGCGTGACCAAGAATCTGCCCGACGGCTATCTTTATGGCTACATCCGGGACGGTGGGATTCACATGCCATCTTACGGAGATGCCATGAATTCCAACGAGCGCTGGGACGTGGTCATGTACGTGCGCCAGCTTCAGGCGCAGGCGCCGGCGAGCGGCGCGAAAACGGCCTCCAGGTAATCACATCGTAGCTACCGGCACGAGCCTCCTCCGGCGAGCGATCGTCGCACCCTCTAGTGCGCTGAAATCCTAATTTCGCGCGTTTCTGTTACGGTCAAATTAAGCGGCACCTCGTAGCGCATAAGTCCGCCTACCTCCTCTTTCGTAAATTCTTCCGAGGCTGTCTAATTGATCCGGGGGATCGAGCGGGAGTGTAAAGGCGGCTCCGCTGTCCGCGCGCGGCCGTCTGCACGATAGCTGACGTCCATGCCTGCAACCTCGCGACGGCTGGGAACGTCTAGGACTGTAGCGTCGCGAGGGAGGGTTGGGGACATGCAAACTCAGGCGAGCAGGGCGGTCGCTTCTGCCATCATGGCCGCTGCGGCGCTGGTGATACTCCTTCCTGGGATGGCTAAGGCCGCGTCGTCGCACGGTCAGGCGTTGGACGTGACGCAACTCGTGCAGGTCGCGCTGGAGGTGAATCCGCAGGTGCGAGCGGCGCGCGCGCGCTGGGAAGCGGCGGAACACTCGATCAAACAGGCATATGCGCCCAACGATCCGCAGTTGTCATATACCAATGGTGACAGCGCAGGTAATGGCTTCAACCGCTCGTCGTTCCACACTTTGCTGGTAAGCGAGGCCTTTCAATTCCCTGGCAAGGCGTTGTTGCAGGGCAGTCAGGTGAGGCGTTCGGCGGAGATTGCAAGGCTGACTTACCAGGCCACGATGCGCGATACGAGGGCCGCGGTCGAGACTGGGTATTATCAGCTCGTTCTTGATAGTGCGCTTGCGGAGGTCAACGCCGAGAATGAGCGGAATCTCGAACAGGTGCTAAGAGTGACGCAGGTCGCATACTCCGCCAACCGAGTGACGCAGACCGATTTTATCGGCGCCGAGTTCGACCTGGCAGCGGCCAGACAACTGCAGCTTCAATATAAAACCAGTGTCGAGAACGACGAGACCGCGCTGAATCAGCTCTTGAGCCGGCCGCCCGGCGCTCCGCTCGATTTCGAACGCAAGCTTACATTCGAACCGCTCAAGCTCCCGCTGGACACGCTAATCGGTCGCGCGGAAAGCTTGCGCCAGGAGATCCTCGAGACCGCGCTAACCGAGCGTAATTCCGATACCGCCCTTCAGCTTGCGAAGATGGAATATCTGCCCGATTTCACCGTGAGCTACTTTTTCGACCACTACCTGCTTGCTAGCGCCGCCCCGGCGCCGAATCGCACCCAGGACCATTCGTGGGTAATCGGGGCCAACATGCCTATTTTCTTTTGGCTCAAGCAGAACGAGGACGTCGTGCGTGCGCGCGATAACCTCGAGGCTTCGCGGTATGACCTGGTGTCCATCAGGAACCAGACCGCCGCAGCCGTCACTTCGCTCTATCGTTCGGCTCAGTACGGCTACCAGACCGCGATCCTGTATCGGCAGTCGCTGATCCCGCTCGCCAACGAGGATTTCCAGGTCGCGCTGATAGCATACCAGTCGGGCAAGATCTCTTTCGTTGAGTTGTCCGCGGCGTTGCGCCGCGGTAACGAGGCTCGGGTAAGTTATCTGCAAGCCGCCAACCAGTTTGTAGCCAATCGCGTCGCGCTCGAACAGGTAACTGGCGCGCCACTGGGCCAATGAAGAGGCTTCGAACTGCCGCGACGTCGGTGTATGCGCTGGCGGCGCTCCTGGCGCTCGCGATGTTGAACGGATGTGAGAGTTCGTCGCCCGGCCGCGCAGCTGTCGATACGCCCCCCGCAGCGATTCCGCAGATTGTCCATCAAAGCAACGGTGAGGAGCTGCTCCGTATGGACCCGGCGCGTGTGCCCGGCGCCACTCTTGCCGAGGTACGCGAGGTCGAGCTGCCTTCCGTGCTCGAGGCCAACGGGCAGGTCACGTTCGACGACCGCCGGGTCTCGAGCATCGTCTCGCGTGTGGCCGGACGAATCGAGCAGGTGCGAGTTTCGCAATGGGACAACGTGCATCGCGGTGAGCCGATTGTGGCGCTCTACAGCCCCGACTTCATGACCGCCGAAGCCGAGTATCTGCAAGCCAAACAGATCGCGAATCTGAGCAACGCGCCCGGAATCGCCGGAAGCGCCGGGATGGCGGCCACGATGAAGGATGCTGCCGAGCGCAAGCTGGAGTTGCTTGGGATGGAACCGGAGGACATCCGCGCGATTGGTGCACCCAACCCGACGGTCTGGATGCGTGCGCCCATCGGCGGCACGGTCATTGAGAACAAGGCCACGCGTGGCGCGGCGGTTTCTCCAGGCGACGTGCTGTATACGCTAGGCACGCTCAACGATATCTGGATCACAGCCAATATTTACGAGGACGACCTCGCGCGCGTGCACGAAGGTCAGTATCTCGAAGCCGTCACTACCGCATACCCGGACGATGTCTTCAAAGGAGTTATTTCAAGAATCAGCCCCGGCATCGATCCGACGACGTTCACCGCGCAGATCCGATGCACCGTCGCCAACCCAGGCCTCAAGCTCAAGCCGCAGATGCTCGCGCGAGTGCGGATCGTAACCCGGCCGGGCCGGGCGCTGGTAGTGCCGCAGCAAGCGCTGGTTTTCGACACCGACTCATACTTCGCCTACGTGCGGGTGTCGGTCGACGCGGTGGCGCGGCGCAAGGTCGTGATCGCGTCGTGGAACGAAAAAGGCTACGCGCGCGTGGTCTCGGGACTCGCCCCCGGGGATACCGTGGTGGTTGCCGGCGCGCTCCAGGTGGACGAGCTGTGGCGAGAGGCCCACGGACAGGGGTAGGAACTGACAGTGATTCGCTCCTTGATGCAGCTTGCGCTTAACGGCCGCGCCGTAATCGTCGGCCTGGCCATCGCGCTACTCCTCTCCGGCATCTTCGCTTTCTCTCAGATCGACATCGAAGCCTATCCCGACCCGGTGCAGCCGATGGTCGAGCTGTTGACGCTGCCCAACGGGCTCAGCGCGGAAGAGGTCGAGCGGCTGGTCACCGTGCCGCTGGAATATACGCTCAGTACCACGCGCAATCTGCAGGCGATGCGCTCGATCTCGCTCTTCGGCCTTTCGGACATCCGGTGCTACTTTTCGTGGGACAGTGACTATTACTGGGACAACGCCGAGACCATCAACCAACTTCAATTCGTGAGCCTTCCTCCGGGCATTACGGCGGGGATTTCGCCCGAAAACTCCATCGGTGAGATCTACCGCTACACGGTCGAGAGTCCCGACCACGATCTGATCAATCAAAAGACGGTTAACGATTGGATTGTCGCCCGCCAGCTCAGCACCGTGCCGGGCGTGATCGGTGACAGCACCTTCGGCGGACTGACCAAGCAGTACCACGTCGACGTTGATCCGCAGAAACTCGAGTACTATCACGTTTCGCTTTCCGCGCTGACCAGCGCGCTCGCCAACGCCAACATCAGCTCGGGCGGCAACTACCTCAACGTCGGAGAGCAGGCCTTCGACGTGCGCGGCCTCGGTTTTATCGAAACGCTCGACGACATCCGCAACACCTTGCTGTCGGTCAACAAGTCCACGCCCATCACCGTCGGCAACGTGGCCGAGGTCGCGGTTGGCTATGCGCCGCGTCTGGGCATCGTCGGGATGAATAACCGCGACGAGGTGAGCGAAGGCATCGTACTGATGCGCAAGTACGGCAACACGCTCAAGACGCTGCGCGGCGTGGAGGCCAAGGTAAAACAGCTCAACAGCGCGGGTATGCTGCCGCAAGGCTACAAGATCGTTCCGTACTACGATCGCACGTCGCTGGTCGAGACCACGCTGCACACGGTGATGGAGAACCTGACCATCGGGATGGTGCTGGTCTTCCTGGTGTTGATCTTTTTCCTGGGCAATCTGAAGGCCGCAGTAATCGCCGCGATCAATATCCCGCTTGCGTTATGTGGCGCCTTCATTCTGATGAAGGTGAGCGACACGCCGGCCAACCTGATTTCGCTCGGCGCGATCGATTTCGGGATCATCATCGACACCACCGTGATCGTGATGGAGAACATCAATCGCCACCTGAGCTCGGACGAGTTCGCCCACGAATCGTCAGTCGGGAAAATTCTGCGTGCGGCGCAGGAGGTCGGCGGCCCGATGTTCTTTTCGACGCTGATCTTCGTGGTCGCATTTCTGCCGCTGTTCACGATGCGCGGGGTCGAGGGCGCGATCTTCTCCCCGATGTCGCACACCTACGCCTACGCGCTCGGCAGCGCCATCCTCCTGGCCGTTACGCTTACGCCGGTGCTGGCCTCGTTCGCATTCGCCCGCGGCCTGCACGACGTCAACAATCCTCTGTGGAACGGGATCACGCGCGCTTTATCATTGGATGTTCGAACTGGTGCTCCGATGGCCGCGTCTTACGCTAGTAGTGATCCTGGTATCGGCAGCGGTGGCGGCTTCGACTTATCCGCGATTGGGGGGCGAGTTTCTGCCCAAGCTCGAAGAGGGCAACGTCTGGGCACGCGCCACGATGCCGCTGACTATTTCGCTCGAGCGCGGCGCGCGGCTCACGGCGCAGATGCGCCGCACATTCATGTCGTTTCCCGAAGTAACCACCGTAGTCTCACAGCTTGGCCGGCCAGACGACGGCACCGAGACCACGGGCTTCTTCAATATCGAGTTTTCCGTCGACCTCAAGCCGAAGTCGGAGTGGCCGGCGGGGGTCGAAAAGCCTGAACTCATCAGGCGGATGGACGAGCGGCTCCAGCGCGAGTTTCCCGGCGTCAGCTTCGGCTACTCGCAAAATATCCAGGACAATATCGACGAGGCGCTCTCCGGGGTCAAAGGCACCAACTCGGTCAAGGTGTTCGGGCATGACCTTGCAGCGGACGAGCGGATTGCCAATCAGCTGGTCGAGGTGATGGGCAAAGTGCGCGGCGTCGTCGATCTTGCCGTCTATCGTTCGCTCGGCCAGCCCAATCTGGTGATCAAACCCGACCGCGCGGCGGCCGCACGCTACGGGCTGAACGTCTCGGACGTCGCGGCGATCGTGCAGGCGGCAATCGGCGGACAGGCCGTGACCCAGGTTTTCGAGGGTGATAAGCGCTTCGACCTGGTCGTTCGCTGGAAGCCGGAGTACCGCCAAAGCCTTGAGGCCATCCGGAACCTCCGCGTCGCCACGCCCGCCGGGGCCGACATTCCGCTCGCCCAAATCGCCGACGTCCGCACCGAGCAAGGGGCGTCATTCATCTACCGCGAAGGGCTCGAGCGCTATGTGCCGGTGCGTTTTGCGATACGCGGACGCGACCTTCAGAGCACGGTCGAAAGTGCCAAGGGGGTAGTGGCACGTGACGTAAAGCTTCCCGAGGGAGTGCATCTCGAGTGGGCCGGTGAGTATGGAGAGCTGCAGGAGGCTAATCGGCGGCTGATGATCGTGGTGCCGTTCGCGTTAGTGCTGATAGCCGGCGTCCTCTACGCCGCGACCACTTCGTTCATCGACACCTTCATCATCATGGCGCAGATTCCGGTCGCCTGCATGGGCGGCATACTCGCGCTGTACTTCACCGGAACTCCGTTCAGCGTCTCGGCCGCGGTCGGATTCATTTCGATCTTCGGTATCGCGGTAATGGACGGAATTCTACTGAGCTTCTATATCCGTCAGCTGTGGCGCGAGGGTCATCCCTTCCGCGAGGCGATCGTCATGGGTTCGGACCGTCGTCTGCGCGCCACGATGATGACCGACCTGGTCGACGCGTTTGGACTGCTGCCGGCCGCGCTTTCGACTCGAATCGGCGCGCAGACTCAGCGCCCGCTGGCGATCGTGGTGATTGGCGGCGCGCTCGCGATCCTGCTTCTCACGCGCATCCTCCAGCCGGTGCTGATCTATCTCTGCCATCGGCGGCTGCGCCTGGAAGACACCGTGCCACCGGTCTCGCCAAGCGTCCCGTCGCGGGCCGGTGCCGGCGTTTAGGCGAGCGCGGGCATCGCTGATCGCGCAGCCGGCGGCGGAGCAGCGCAATCGGTACACTTCTCGCCGTCCGTCCTGCGCCATGCTAAACGGGCGATGGAGGATCTCCCGATGAAAGTTGAAACCCTGGCGCACGGCTACGGTCTTATTGAGGGGCCGCGCGTCGACGAACGTAACCGGCTCTACTTCAGCGACGTGCCAAATGGCGGTGTCTACCGGCGCAGTCCCGATGGCGAAATCGAGACGCTCATACCGCGCCGGCGCGGCGTCGGTGGAATCGCGCTCAACGCGGCGGGCGGAATCGTATGCAGCGGGCGCAGCATTATCGCCTGGGACGAGACGACACGGCAAAGCCGCGACTTGTTTACCGAATGGGAAGGCCGCGCGATGCGCGGGCTCAACGATCTCACCGTCGATGCCCAGGGCAGCGTGTTCGTCGGGTCGCTCGAGTTCGACGCGCTCAGCACCGACAAGCCGATTCCGGGCGACGTCTTTCGCGTCGACCCTCCCAACGTGGTCACCAAGCTGTGGGAGGGGATCGAGGTGACCAACGGGATGGGCTTCAGCCCGGACGCTACACTGCTGTATCATTGCGATTCGACTACCAAGGCAGTTTGGGCCTATGACGTTAGCGGCGATCGGCGCCTCAAGGACCGGCGCGTCTTTGCCAGGCTTCCGGAAGGTTGGCCAGATGGGATGGCGGTCGATGTCGACGGCGGAGTCTGGGTGGCGGTCGTGCGCTACGGAGAGGTCGTGCGCTTCAAATCGAACGGCACACTGGAGCGGAGAATCAAGCTGCCGTCGACGATGGTGACGAGCCTCTGCTTCGGCGGCGCCGACATGATGGACCTCTACGTGGTCACGGCCGACAACACTGAGGATGCAAGCCGCAAGGGCACGATTTTCAGAATGCGCGCCGACGTTCCAGGATTGGCTGTGCCGAAGGCACAGTTTTAGAAAAGATTGGCTGTGCCGAAGGCACAGTTTTAGAAAAGATTGGCTGTGCCGAAGGCACAGTTTTAGAAAAGATTGGCTGTGCCGAAGGCACAGTTTTAGAAAAGATTGGCTGTGCCGAAGGCGCAGTTTTAGAAAGGATTGGCGTGCCGAACGCACGGCTGAAAGGTTTGGCAGCGCGGTTTAGCGTAACCGGGATACCGAGGAGAAACGGATGGCTCTACAAGTGGGACAGCAGGCTCCCGACTTCACGATGAAGTCGAACAAGATGAAAGACGTAAAACTCTCCGAGCTGCGCGGCAGCAAGGTTCTCCTGCTGTTCGTGCCGCTGGCCTTCACCGGCACCTGAACCAGCGAGTTCGGCAGCGTGCGTGACACGTTGAAAGAGTTCGAGCAGCTCGGGTCCAAAGTGTTCGGAATTTCCACCGATAGTCCATTTGCGCTCGACGCGTGGGCGCGCGAGCAGAACTACCAATTCCCGCTGCTCAGCGACTACAACAAGGAGGTCTCACCGGCCTACGATTCGATGTACGCCGAACTGCTCGGATTTAAGGGCGTGAGCAAGCGTTCGGCATACGTGATCGACGGGCAGGGTATAATCCGCTACGCCGAAGTACTCGAGGACGCACGCCAGGTCCCCGACTTTGAAGCGATCAAACAGTGCCTCAAAGGAATTTCCTAGCTCGTGCCAAATACGCTTGACGGAATAGTCGCGATCGATCTGACGCAAAACGTCGCCGGCCCGTATTGCACCCAGCTTCTCGGCGACTTCGGCGCGACTGTGATCAAGATCGAGCGTCCCGGAATTGGCGACGATTCGCGCCGCTATGCTCCAGCGTGGCATGGCGGCGGGGCCGAGCCTGGCGACTCGACCGCATTTTTAGCGTACAACCGCAATAAGAAAAGCGTGTGCGTCGATCTCGACCATCCCGCGGGCGTCGAGATAGTGCGCCGGCTCACCGCCCGCGCCGACATTTTCGTGCACGCGCTCAAACCCGGCAGCGCCGAGGCGCGCGGGCTGGGCTACGAAGATCTGAAGCCGCTCAATCCGCAGCTCATCTATGCGGCAATCAGCGGCTTTGGCGAAAGCGGTCCGATGCGCAGCCTGCCCGGCTACGATCCGCTGGGGCAGGCGCACTCGGGCGTGATCAGCGTGACCGGGCATCCCGGCGCGCCGCCGGCGCGGGTAGTCGTTCCGATCATCGATATGGGATCGGGACTGTGGCTGTTCGCCGGTGTACTCGCGGCGATTATCGAACGCGGCAAGACCGGGCGCGGGGCCAAGGTCGGGGTCAGCCTGCTCGAGACCGGCGTCGCATGGACGACGCTGCACATGAGCAACTACATGGCGACCGGCGAGGTGCCCGAGCGCACTGGATCGGCGTCGCCCGCGGCTGCCCCTTACGAAGCGTTCGAGACTGCCGAGGGATGGATCATGATTGCGGCCGGCAACGATCGCTTGTTCGGGCGGCTGTGCGAGTTGCTGGGCATCCCCCAGATCGCCGAGGACGATCGCTTCAGGAGCAATGCTGCGCGGGTACCGCGGCGCGCCGAACTGCACGCGATCATCGAGGAGTGCACGCGGCGGCGCTCGACCGAACACTGGGTTGCGGCGTTGCGCGAGGTCGGCGTGCCGTGCAGTCCGATCAACCGCCTCGACCAGGTGCACGACGATCCGCAAGTCAACGCGACCGGGATGATCAAACGAATCGACGACTTTCGCGTGCCCAATTTCGAGATCGTCGACGTCGCGGTCAACGTCAACGGGGAGAAGGCGGTGCTGCGTTCGATGGCCCCGCGGCTGGGCGAACACACCAACGAAGTGCTCCGCAGCGCCGGATACACCGCAGAAGAAATCGCCGCGCTGCGCGCCGCCAAAACGATTGGCTAGTTAGTAAAGCGATTCGGCTCATGGATCATCTTGAGGGAAGGCTGCCGGATTCGAGGGGCAGAACCCGCCGATGGCCAACACGCACGCAATCGTAATCGGCGGAAGCTTCTCGGGCCTGTTCGCCGGTCGCGTGCTGAGCGAGTTCTTCGATCGCGTCACCGTGCTCGACCGCGACAGCTTCCCCGAAGGCGTCCAGGATCGCGCCGGCGTGCCGCAAGCGCGCCACGTGCACGGGCTGTTAATCCGCGGGCTCTGGGAGTACGAGCGCGCGTTTCCGGGCTTCGAGCGCCTGGCAATCGAGAAGGGCGCCACCTTTCATGACCATACCTGGGATTTCGTTGTGCTGCGGCCGCAGGGATGGCAGCCGCGTTACCGTTCCGACCTCAAATTTCTGAGCGCGAGCCGCGAGCTTATCGAATCGTGCGTACGCGATCTGTTCCGCAAACTGCCCAAGTTGGAATTGCGCGAACGCGTCGCCGTGACGGGGCTTAAGGTCTCGCGCGAAGGTGGCAAGCCGCGATGCGTCGGCGTGATGGTTCCGGCGCGCGAGCGCGGCCAGGCTGGTGTGATCGAAGCAGATCTTATCGTCGACGCGAGCGGCGCGGTCTCGCGGGCGCCCGCCTGGCTCGAAGCGGCCGGACTAAACCGCCGCGCGAAAGCGTGGTCGATCCGCTGGCCGGCTATTCCTCGCGCTGGTTCCAGGGGCCACCGCCCGGCCAGTGGCCCGAGCAATGGTGGTGGTGGGCCGGCGCTTACATCCGTCGCCGCCCCGACGATCTGACCGAGGCCAACTTTCAGCTCAAGGAGCACAATCGCTGGCATCTCACGCTCTCCGGCTTCAACCGCCATTATCCGCCAACGCACGAGGCCGAGTTCATGGAGGCGCTTACGCGGATGCGCTCGCCGATCATCGCCGAGATGACACGGCTGATGGAACCGATTTCGCCGGTGTACGCGAACCGCGCGATGCGTAACCACTGGCGCCATTACGAGCGCTGGAACGAGCGCCTCGACCGCTTTATCGCGATCGGCGACGCGTTTTGCCACTACAATCCCGTGTATGCGCAGGGGATGACGGCGCTCGCGCTCTCGGCCACGATGCTCCGGGCTTGTCTTGAGAAATACGCGCCTGCGGCACCGGAATTCCCGCGCGAGTTTTTCAACGCGCAGGCGCGGATTCAGCACGACCCATGGAAACTGTCGGCCGGCGTTGATCTGCGCTTTCCGTTCACGCTGGGCGAGCGGCCGCTATCAATGAAGGTGTTCAACCTCTACCTGGACGGGGTCGGAGTGGCAGCGAAGGACCCGAAGGTGCGGCGATGCCTGGTCGAAGTTGCGCAACTTATGCGGCCGCTCTCCGACCTCTTCGCTCCGGCCGTGGCGGGGCGCGTCGGCCTCGCGGCTGCGGCCAACGCAGTTCGCACGTTAGCCGGATTCATTGCGCGCTCCGAGCCGGTAGCGATCTCGCCGATGCCGCCGATGATCCCGGCGCCGCTTCCCGGCGGGGAAGTGGCCGTGGCTTAGGCTTAAAGCCCGCTCAGATGATGCCGGCGGTGCGCAGCGCGGCGATTTTCTCCGCCTCGTAACCCGCAATCTCGCGCAGTACGCGCTCCGTGTGTTCGCCCAGCGCGGGCGCGCGGGTATTGGGCGTAGCGGATGGGTTTGCACTCGCGCCGGCCGCCTTGCTCGCGGTCTTGAGCGGGGAGCCGGGCACGATAAGTCCGTCGAAGGCGGGATGCTCGGCGTGCAGGATCATCTGGCGCGCATCGAGTTGCGGATTGTGGATGACTTCGGCGACATTGGCGATCGGAGCGCATGGCACACCGGCCTCGCCGAGCAGTTTGAGCCAATGGTCGCGCGGCCGGGCAGCGAAGTGGCGGTTCAGAATTGGCTCAAGGTCGGCGTGATTCGCCGTGCGCTCGGCGTTGAGTGTAAAGCGAGGGTCGCTTTTCAGTTCTGGCGCTCCGATCGCGTCGCAAAAGCGCACCCATAGCGACTCATTGCCGGCACCCGCGACGAAATATCCATCGGCCGCGCGAAATTGCTGGAAAGGCGTGATCGACGGATGGCGTGAGCCCAGCGGCCCAGGCACCTTGCCGGTCGCTGAATAGCGCGCGAGCGCGTCCTCGAGCAGCGCCACCTGGCAGTCGAGCAGCGCGATATCCAGATGGCGCCCGAGACCGGTGCGGTCGCGTAAGCGCAGCGCCGACAAAATCGCGATCACGCCGTAGAGCGCTCCGGCCAGGTCGCCGATCGACACACCACATCGGGTCGGGTCGCCGTTGGCCGGCCCGGTGATGCTCATCGTACCGCCGAGCGCCTGCGCCACGATGTCGTAGGCCGGCGCGGAAGCCATCGGACCGCTCTGTCCGAAGCCCGAAATCGAGCACAGGATTATGCGCGGGTTGGCCGCGGCGAGTTCCGCGTAACCCAGACCGAAACGCTCCATCGTGCCCGGCGCGAAATTTTCCAGCACCACATCGCATCGCCGCACGAGGTCAAGCGCGACGGCCACGCCTGCGGGCTTATGCAAATCGAGCGTGGCGCTCAGCTTGCCCCGATTGACGCTGTAGTAATAGCCGGAGTCGCTGGAGTTTGGGATGCGCGGAGCATAGCCGCGCGAGTCGTCGCCGCGTCCGGGCAGTTCGATCTTGATTACCTCGGCGCCCAGATCGGCGAGATTCATCGCGCAAAACGGGCCCGCCAGCACGCGGCTCAAATCGAGCACACGGACGCCCGCTAGCGGCTTCTCGTCGATCATCTAATTCTTCCTTCGGAGGCTTCCGCTCAGCGCCGGCGTGGACGCGCCTGTTGCTGCTGCTGCGCGCGCATCGCCTCGGCCGGCGTCATGATGAGGCGCGGCTCTTCGCGCTCGCGCGCCTGTTCTTCAGCGAAGACCGCTCCGAGTTGCGCGCGAATCAGCGCCTGGAAGAATGGGATGCGGCTCGCGTCGACTCCGTCGCGAAGACGTGCCGCGGCCGCGGCGGCCCATCCTGCGGCCTCGCGTCGCCCGCTTCGCGCCATGTAGTAGGCGATATCCTCGAGCCGGCGCTGCACCGCGAGCGCTCGCTCGCCACCGAGCAATTCAGCGACGGCGCGCTCGACGACCAGGTTGATGCGCCCTTCCTGCTGGACGCGATTCAGCACCAGCACGCTTTCCTCGATCGATTTGATCTCATCGACGTAAGTTTTGATTGCGGTCGCTGGAAATTTCCACGCGGCGATCTCGGGTTCCTTGAGAAGATCCGCCGATGGCTCGTGCGCGAGCGCAGACGCCATCTCAGCATAGATCGGATGGACGATCTCGGCCGGGGGCGGCGAGCCGACGATTTCCGTTCGGAGCGTCAGGAAATTCCCGACTTGCGCGCGCTTTTCGGGCGGCGTACGGCGAAACGCCTCGCACAAAAGATAGTCCGCCAGATGCGCGTCGCCTTCGACCATCGCGATGCCCGCGCGCTGCTCCATCTGGGCGCGTTCGGTGCGCAACTCGCGGCGCGAAAGCTCGCTCAGCGCGACATTGATCAAGCCCTCGTTGTCCGCAATCAGGCCCCACAGGCGCGCGATTCCGCCGCCCCGGCGCTCCTTCAGGAGCCATATGATGCGTGCGCCGTCGGGGTCGACGGGCGAAAAGAGCGCACTCAGCCCCGGCCCGGCCGGCGGCGAAGCTACCGGCCTGGCCGGGACTGCCGCGTCGGCGGCCGGCGCTATCCCGCGCTGGCGCAGCCGGAACAGCGCGCGGCGGACCTCGCGGCGCAGCGCGCCGCTCGCCCCCGCTTCCATCGCGGCGAGCCTCGCCGCCGCCTCCGCGCTCGCGATCGCGCCGAGCGCGCGCGCGATCGCGCTACGGCTCACGCCGGGCGCGGCGCGCAGCTCGTCCAGGCGCGCGAGCGCCTCGGCAGCAGGCGCGGCCGGGTCGAAGCCGGCGGCGCGGAGCTCTGCGTCCTCGTGCTCGACGTTGCTGTTAGTCATTGGGCATTGCGTTGGAGCATTGCGTTTTAGCCTACCAGGCCAAGATGGGTCAGCAGTTCGCACAGCCAGACCGGGGGATTGTCCTTCGCGCGAGCCGCCTCGGCGTAGTCCTCATCGCACAGGAGCAGCTTTACTTTTTTGCCATTCCCGGGGACGGTCACTTTACGCGGCTTTCCTGGCTTATCGCAGTCCGACCGCTGGCAGACTGACTTTTCGGCCATCGCGTTCGCTCCTGGTCAGATATCTTTCGGCGCGATTGATATTGTTGCATGGCGGCTGTGCTTTCAACACAGTGGTGGCCGTTCAAGGGGACCAACACACAAAAAGGCGTGTGCGAAGGACTGGATACGATGCGCAATCTGGAGGCCAAGTTCCGCCTCGACAATATAGCCGCCGCGCAGACGGCCGCGATGGCGATCGGTTACACGGCCGGATCGAGTTTCGTCCAGCGCGATACGTTTTTTGTCGTCGCGTGCGGCAAGCTCAAGTTGCGCGAGCAGCCGCCGGAGGCCTGGCTGATCCACTATGAACGCGATCGGGAGGACGGGCTGATGCTGAGCCGTTACGAGATCGTGCCGCTCGCCGATCCCACCCGTACACGCGAGATGCTCGCGAGCGCGCTCGGGGTTCTCGCCGAGGTGCGCAAGCATCGCACGCTCCTCATCCGGCGCAATGTCCGCCTGCATCTCGACCGCGTCGAAGCGCTAGGCAGCTTCGGCGAAATCGAAGCGGTACTGGGCGGGGAGACCGAGATTAGCAAGGTCGGGGATGCCGTTTCTGCGCGCGGAGCGGTCGACGAACTGCTCGGCGCGCTCGGCGTCGAAGCGAACAAGCTTATCGAGGAATCGTATTTCGAACTTATGATGTGTCGGAGCTGAGCAGCGCGCGCGGCGCATCTCGCGCTGAGCGCGGGGGTCTGCGCGCGCATCTAGCGCGAGGCCGGTTCGTTCATCCGGCGCAGCACCTCTTCGGTGAACCTCAGGGTCAGTCCCCAGATAACCTGGTCGTTGTAAAAGATCGCCGGATGCTCGCTCACCTCGCCGCTGTCGCGCCGGAAGCGATAGGTACCGCGGTAGCTCGGGTCCTCGAGCGCCCTCATCGGGACGAAAAAGATCGCCGCGACCTCTCTCGGATCGGCGCGCAGCCCGTCGCTCGCCGGGATGACACCGATAAACGGCGTCACGTGGATCTCACTGGTGCGTGCCACCGTGCCCTCGATGCCGCCGAGCACATCGACGCTCGCGGGGTCGATCCCGACCTCTTCCTGCGCCTCGCGCAGCGCCGTGTGGAGCAGGGTTTCGTCAATCGAATCGACCCGGCCGCCAGGAAATGCAACCTGTCCGCGATGGCTCTCGACGTGATCTGAACGCCGGATGTACACCACGTGCAGGTCGCCGTCCATCTCGAAAATAGGCATCAGCACGGCGGCGCCGCGTCCTGGTCCTAGGCGATGGCGCGAGAGGCGGTCGGCCGGCTCGAGGCCCTGGCGCAGGCGGGCGATGCGCTGATTGATTGATTCCGGTGCGCCCATGTATCAGTCCGCTTTCGCAGCAGGCTGGCCGGTACGAATACTCGTATCAGTTCCGACTCGTCGTAAATAAGATGACACGTGCGCGCAGGAGAGTTTTTGCGATTGTGAAGCGACCACGATGCGTTACCTGATTGGAAGATACCACGAAATCGCGCTCAAAGGGCGTAACCAGTGGCGCTTCGTCGATCAGTTGAAGAACAACCTGCGCGCCGTCTTCGCTGACTTCAGGCTCGGCGCGATGCGAGGCGAGGGGCCTCGCCTGATTGTCGAGCTGCCCGAGGAGTTGGACGAAGCGGTCGCCGCTGAGCGTGCGGCACTGCTCTTCGGGCTGCAAAATTTTTCGCTAAGCAGCCCCGTCGCGCGCGATATCGAAGCGATCAAGCGCGAGGCCGTGGCGATCGCGCGGGCGCATCTGGACAGCGGGCAGCTTTCGCGTGCGCGCGACGCGCGCCGACAAGCGTTTCGCGCTCAACTCGATGGAAATCGACCAGGCGGTCGGTGCTGCGGTCAAGCAGGACGTCGGACTTAAAGTAGATCTTGAGAATCCTGCGCTAGTCATTACCGTCGAGATTCTGCCCGACGCCGCCTATATCGCGGCCGGCAAACAGCCGGGCGCGGGCGGCCTGCCCGTTGGCATCACGGGACACGGAGTGGCATTGCTCTCCGGCGGAATCGACTCACCGGTCGCGGCGCATCGCATGATGCGGCGCGGGCTCAGGCTCGATTTCGTCCACTTCCACAGCCATCCGCTGGTCTCGGCGGCGAGCCGCGAAAAGGCGACCGAACTGGCCGAGCATCTCACCCGCTACGAAGCCCGATCAACATTGATGATGGTTGCGTTCGCCGATATCCAGCGCGAGATCGTCGCGCGCGGGCCGCGTCCGCTACGCGTAGTGCTCTACCGGCGCTTCATGGTGCGGATTGCGGCCGCGCTGGCTCGGCGCGCGGGCGCTCGCGTGCTGGTGACGGGCGAGAGCCTTGGCCAGGTAGCCTCGCAGACGCTGGAAAACATGACCGTCATCGAGGAGGCCGTGGCGCTGCCGATCATGCGCCCGCTGGTCGGGATGGACAAGAACGAGATCGTGGATCAAGCGCGTGCGCTTGGCACCTTCGAGACCTCGATTCAGCCGGACCAGGACTGCTGCTCGCTGTTTGTGCCCCCGCATCCCGAGACCCACGCCAACCTCGACCAGGTGCGGGCGGCCGAGAGCGTGCTCGAGGTCGAGACGATGGTGGCCGAGGCGGTGCGTAAGGCCGAGATTCTTCACCTGAAGTTTCCTTAGCGGGGAGGATGCGCCAGGCGCTAGCGGAAGAGCTGGAGCCACGCGATATCGACGGCGAGCGTGATGATCGTGACCGGCACGCCGACTTTCAGATATTCGACGAAGCCAATCTCGATACCTTCGCGGCGCGCCTGCTCGACTACGATCAGGTTGGCGATCGATCCGAGCAAAGTAAGATTGCCCGCCAGCGTGCTGGCGCTTGCGAGCACCAGGCCGGTGCTCATGCCTTGTCTGATCTGCGGATAGATGGGCTTGAAGAGCAGCATCGCGGGAACATTGCTAACCAGGTTGGAGAGCACCGCGGCGACCACCGAGAGGGTCGCGACGCTTTTCAGCCGCTCGGGTCCTACCTTCCGTACGAGGTCTTCCAACAGACCGGTGGTTTCGGCGCCTCTGACGACAATGAACAGTCCCGCGAACATCACCAGCAGCGTCCAGTCGATTTGCTCGTAAATTGTACTGGGCAGCATGCGCCGCGTGAACAGCAGCGCCGCGCCACCGCCCAGCGCCACCAGATGCGTCGGATAGCCCATCGCGAACAGCACCAGTACCGCGGCTGCGACGATCGAGGTCTTCACGAGATGGTAGCGGCGCTCCGGCGGTGGCACCGGCACATGCAGGTCATCGCGGCGCGCGAGCCGGCTTAGGCTGCCGCGATAGAGCCATGCGATCACGGCGAAATCGACCAGCAGGCCGATCAGGGCGACCGGGGCCAGGCGAATCGCAAAGGCCGAGTAGCCGATGCCGGCAAAGCCGGCGACGATCATGTTTTGCGGATTGCCGGTGATGGTCGCGGAGCTCCCGATGTTGCTGCCGGTAGCGAGCGCGATCAGAAGCGGCGCAGCGTCGATTTCGAGGATGCGGGCGACCTCGATCAGCGGCGCCGCTAGCGATAGGCATACCACGTCGTTGATGAAAAACGCCGCCAGCACTCCCGAGGCGAGCACCGTCATCGCGAGCAACCCATAGCCGGAGTGCGCGCGCTCCAGGAGCCATCGCGCGACCAGTGCGAAGGCCCCCGAGACGCGCAGGTTGGCCACGATGATCATCATCCCGAGCAGCAGCAAGAGCGTGTGAAAGTCGATCGCGGCGAGCGCCGCCGACTCGCTGAGCGACCCCGTCACCACCATCAGGAGAGCACCGGCCAGGGCGGCGCCGGTGCGGTCGAGTTTGAGTCCGGGAAAGTTTCCGACCGCGAACACGAAATAGGTGAACGCGAAGATCGCGAGCGGCACTGCGAGGCGAAGTTCCACCGCTGGCATCATCGGGTGAGTTTCGCCGACGGTCAAGCCGTGCACTGAGCCAGCTATCGTCGCCCCGTTCACACTCGAGCGCACGTGGCGCTATAGTCTTTTGCCGTCGCGGCTGCGCAGACAGCCACCGGGCCGCCGCAGGGCTTGCGGTTAGAATGGCAGCGCAGGCCGGCCGGGAGGGAACATGATTTTTCGCGAACTGAACAACGCCAAGTGCAAGACCTATCTACTCGCATCTGACGGCTTTGAGGGCGCGGTGATAATCGATCCAGTAAAGGACCGCGTCGAGCGCTATCTCGGCGTGCTCGCGTATCATCGGCTCAAACTGGATCTCATTGTGGATACTCACACCCACGCCGATCATCGCAGTGGTGCACACGAACTCTCGCAGCTCACCGGCACGCCGGTCGCGATGCATCGGCGGGCTCCGGCGCCGCATGTCACGATTCATCTTGAGGACGGCCAGTGCATCCTTGTCGGCAATTTCGAGCTCAAGGTGCTGTACACGCCGGGCCATACTCCCGACTCCATAAGCCTCTTCGCCGAGGATCGCGTCTTCACCGGCGATTGTCTGCTGATTCACGGCACCGGCCGGGCCGACTTCGCAGGCGGCGATGCGGGCCAGCAGTACGACTCGATCGTGGGCAAGCTGTTTACGCTTCCCGACGAATCACTGGTCTATCCGGCCCACGACTACCGCGGCCACGTCCGTTCCACGATCGGCGAAGAGAAGACTTCCAATCCGCGCGTGGCCGGACGCTCGCGCGAGGCCTACGTGGAACTCATGAACAATCTCGGATTGCCGCTGCCCGAGGGAATCCAGGAGGCGCTACAGCCCAACCAGACCGAGATCGAAGCCGCGGCCATCCACTTTCCGACCCTGGCCCAGCTCAACTCGGTGCGCCAGCTCTCGCCGGCTGAAGTCGCCGGGCGCCTCAACAGAATGGGCGCGCCGCTGTTGCTCGACGTGCGCGAGCCCGACGAGTACACGGGCGAACTTGGCCATATCGCGGCCGCGCGGCTCATCCCGTTGCGAGAGCTGCCCGAGCGCGCCGAGACGGAGCTCGCGCCATTCAAGGAACAGGACATCGTGGTGATCTGCCGGGCCGGCGTGCGCAGCGCCACCGCGGCGGCGATTCTGGCCGGCCTCGGCTTCGACCATGTGTGCAACCTGAAGGGCGGGATGCTCGATTGGAACGACGCGCGCTTGCCGGTCGAGCGCTAGGCCGAGGGAAGAGCGCCTCCTGACCGGGAATCGCCAGATCGAAATGACAGCGAGGAGAGTCCGCGGAAGAATTCGCTATGGATGCGGCCGGCTGCTCGCGCTGACGGTGATCAGTGCGGCGCTGCTACTTGCCGGATGCGGCCAGTCGCCGCAGAGCCTGGCCACCCGGTATCTCGCCGACTTACAGCAGTTCAACTACCCGGCCTGCTACGCCACGCTCACCCAAGAAGATCGCGCCGCGCGTTCGCTCAAGCAATTCCTGACGGAGATTCCCCTCGCTCCCGACGTAGACCCGATCTGGTTTCGCGCGATCCTGTTGAGCACGCGCTACGAAGTCGGGCAGCCACAAGTTAGCGGCGAGCGGGCGGTGGTGCCGGTCAAGGTCACGATGCCCGATCTCCCGCTGTGGGAGCGCACGATCGACGCCAAGGCCGGGCCGCAGGATTCGCTCAACGTTGCCGCCGACAAGTCGCTCGAGACGGGCGCGTACCCTAAGGTCAGATTCGAGGACGCGCTGGTGATGGTCAAGCAGCAGCATGAATGGCGGGTAGTGGCGGATTTCGCCCGCCGCGACCTGATTCGCGATGGCAACCGCGAGGCGGTCGGCATCTACCATAGCGAGGACTATCCGAAAGCTGCGGCGGCCTACCACGCGTTGCTCGTGCAACTCGGCCAGTCCGAATTCAGCGGCAGCCGCGGGATAGCCGTCTTTTTCAAGCGGAGGCTCACGCAGATCGAACAAATCCAGGCGCAGGTCCCCGCGGCTCGCGCCTACTTTCCCAAGCTGGTGCTGAGCGACGTCGCGGTGAAAATGTCGGAGGCGCGCGTACCGGCGATATTCGGCCGTATCAACAACGCCGGCGACCGCGCGGTGGACGAGGTGCGGCTGATGGTCGACTTTTACTCGGGGCGCGGCGCCCAAAGCAGGCTGATTTATCAGGAAGGCCACAATGTCGTGGTGACGCCAATCGAATTTACCGGCTTCATTCGACCGGCGCTGCCGTTGGTGCCCGGCGAGACCCGCGATTTCGGCTTCGAGCTGATCGCGCCGCCGCAGATTCAACAACAATCCGAGCCTAGCCTGACGGTGGGATCGATGGTTTTCACGCAGTCCAAGGCCCCGCTGCCGAGCCTGGCGATCGAAAATCCAGCTCCGGCCGCGCAGCCCTCAGGGTCGCCGTCATCGACTCCTAAAGGTTCAAAGCCGTCGGCGTCGCCCAAACCGAGCGCCACGCCGGGCTCGCATTAGGCAATTTGGCAATTCGCCTGACCCTCGCCGTTCCCACTTACAATCGCGCGGCCACGCTCGCGGAGACCCTGGCCAGCCTTGCGGCGCAGCGCCTGCCCGAAGGCGTGGAGACGGAATGTATCGTGATCGATAACAACTCGACCGACCGCACAGCCGCGGTGGTGGAGGAGGCTGCGGCACATGCGCGGTTCGCGATGCGCCGGGTGTTCGAGACGCGTCCCGGCTCGAGCTTTGCGCGCAACCGCGCGATCGAGGAGGCGGCGGGCGACTTCATCATGTTCATCGACGACGACGCGGTGGCCGATTGCAACTGGGCGGCGCTGATGCTCGCGGCCATCGAGCGGCGCGGCCTCGACGCGGCGTGCGGTCTGGTGCTGCCGAGATGGGAGGTCGCACCGCCGCGATGGCTGGGGCCGTCGCTGTATGTTCGTTTTGCGGTACACGACCAGCACAAAGTGGCGGCGGCGCCGCTCAAGGAAGCGGAGGTTCTGCGCAACTACTTCAGCGCCAACGTCGGCTTTCGCCGCGAGTGCTTCAAACGCTTCGGCCGTTTCCGCGAGGACCTGGGGGTGGTGGGCGGCAACCCGATTTCGGGCGAGGACACAGATTTGTTCGCGCGCATTATCGAGGGCGGCGGCGCGATGGGCTTCGTCATCGATGCGCAAGTCTTTCACCTTGTGCCGGCCGCGCGGATGAACCCGAGATATCTGTTGCGCAAAGCTTTTGCCTTCGGCGTGGGCACGGCGCAGGCGGGCGGCCGAAGCCACAACCATCTCGACAAGTTGCTCCGCAACGTCGTACGGATGGCGACGGCGGCAGCGCGGGGCGACCGCGAGCGCGCGCTGTGTCACGAACTGGAATGCGCGAACTTCCTTGGCTACTGGTGGGGCCGCCTGCCCAGGCGCAGCGGGCCGCCAGCGTCCGATTGAACGCGCCTGGCGGGAGGTGTCTTTTCAGGCTGCGGTTATTCGAGTCATAATTGCAACCGTGATTGGACGAGGCCTTTAAATGAGTCTTAAAGACAAACTGCTTAGCGAGACCCGTCAAGATCGCGAGGCGCGTGAGCGTCAGGAGGCCGAGGAACGTTCGCACGGCGCCCTGCACAAAATGGTCGAAGCCATGCGGGCGCTATGCCACCTTGTCGCCAATGACTTTTTGGGTGAGTACGAAAAGGAGCGCCTGGCCACGATCCGGCCTTTCACGATGAAGATGGAGAACCCGGCGCTGAAGGGGGTGTTCTTTCCCTACATAACGATCGTCGCACGCAGCGTCGAGGTTACCCTGAAACCCGTTGGGCCGGTCTTCGGTATTCCATTCCGCGCGGATCTCTCAAACGAGTCGGCCACCTACGCGCTGTTGTGGGACGGCGTAGGAACCCTGGTGCACAACTGGAAGATTGCTCCGGTCGCCGGTGACGCCCTTCAACGTGAGCGAGCCACAACGCTTTCGAAAGAAAACTTCGAGGAAGCCTTCGAGAAGCTCCTCGGCTTTTAGTGTCACGGCTCATTAGACCAAGTTGCATACGAAAGCTTCTCATCCTGAGCGACGCGAGTCCGCGCGGCGAGTGATCCTGAAAACGAGTCAGCCCAGCGGGTATCGTGAGCGACGCGACCCTCTTGGTCACTGAGCGAAGCGACTCCGCTCGCAGACTCGCTTCGCTCAGGATGACCCCAAGAGGGCAAGGAAATCTATTTCAAATAATCCAGCATCCCGCGCCGAAGCATCCCTTCCAGATAGGGAATGACGTCGCTCATTCCCGCCAGTTCCTCCACCGTCACCCAGCGGCCCTCGACGTGCTCACCAGGCATCAGGACGAGTTCGCGGCGCGCGTCAGCCGGCCGGCATGCGAAAAGCGCCTGCACGTACGGATCGGGCGGCGCTTTGTAGAGCCCGATCGCGTGTTCGATCTCGATCGCAAGGCCTGTCTCCTCGCCGACTTCGCGCGCGAGGCACTCCTCGAAGCTCTCGCCAAGTGTCAGATGGCCGCCAGGGAGGTCCCAATGGCCGGGCCGGTAGGACATCCGCGTCGCGCGCCGCAGCACCACGAGTCGCCCGCGGTCGGCGACGATGCCGTGTACTCCGATCCAGAACTGCGCTTCGGCCATCGTATTTCTCTTCGGCCCGAGTGAAGAAGGTCGCGCTTCACAGTAACGGCGCTATTGGCGTCGCGCCAGTCAGCGCGCGTTCCCTGTCCTCATACTGAAGCCGCGCGAAGCGATTCATCCCTGCCTCTTCGAAGCCCGGGAGACGCCAATTGGCGCAGGAAGGTCTATAATGAAGACGCCATGAAAGCGATGGCCGTATACACGCCAGCGGCGATCGAAACCAACCCGCTGCGCGCGATAGAGCTTCCCGACCCTGTGCCCGGACCGCGGGAAATCCTCGTCCGCATCAAGACCTGCGGCGTCTGCCGCACTGACCTCCACGTGGCCGAGGGCGACTTGCCGCCGCGCCATCCGCGAATCGTCCCCGGCCACGAGATCGTCGGTGCGGTAGTCCGATGCGGCACCGGCTGCACGCGTTTTACGGCCGCGGGCGCGCGGGTCGGCGTCGCGTGGCTGCGCGAGACCTGCGGCCAATGCGCTTACTGCCGACGTGGCCGCGAGAACCTCTGCCCCAATGCGCGGTTCACCGGTTACGATCACGACGGCGGCTATGCCGAGTTCGTGGTCGTGCGCGAAGATTTCGCCTACGCGATACCCGACGGGCTCGGCGACGAGGCGGCCGCGCCACTTTTGTGCGCCGGGATAATCGGCTTTCGCGCAATCCGGCGCGCCGAGGTCCGGCCCGGCGCGACCGTCGGCCTCTATGGCTTTGGCGGTTCGGCGCATATCGCTATCCAAGTACTCAAACATTGGGGCTGCCGGGTGTTCGTGATGAGCCGCGGCGGACGCCATCAGGAACTGGCCGAGGAGCTGGGAGCGGATTGGGTCGGTCCAGCCGACGCGGCGCCACCGCATAAGCTTGACGCTGCGATTCTGTTTGCTCCCGCCGGTGCCCTGGTGCCGCCCGCGCTGGAGGCGCTGGACCGCGGCGGCATCCTCGCGGTAGCTGGAATTTACCTGAGCCCAGTGCCTGCGCTCGACTACGAACGCCATCTGTTTTTCGAACGCGAGTTGCGCAGCGTGACCGCCAACACGCGCGCGGATGGCGAGGAGTTTCTGAAAATCGCCGGCGAAATTCCCGTTCGCACGCGTACGCTGGGGATGCGCCTTGACGAGGCCAATCGTGCGCTCAACATGCTGAAGCACGACGAGCTCAAAGGTGCCGCCGTCTTGCACATAGGCTAGTTTCAGCAACGTAGATGTACACTCCCAGCAGCCTTGCGGAGTGTTAAAAGATGTCCAGATAGGGCTATTCACGTTCAGTTGGGCAGGATACAATCGCCAACTGTCGCGCCTGAAGCGTGACTAGCATCATGGCAGGGGGAAGCTTTATGGACACCACGAAAAAAGATTCGATGCTCCGAGCGGGACTGGCCTCGCTCGCGTTTGGGGCTATTGCATTGGCCTTCGTGCCGATAGCGGGGGCGCAGGCGATGGGTGAGTATGGACTCGCAGTAGGCCAATCCGCGGGCGCGGCCGCCTCGGCTCCCAGGGCTAACCTTCCCGCAATCCCTGGGACCTCCGTGCAGAGCGGCTCATCCGGCAGCACCACAACTGAGATCAGAGAAGACGATTCCTCTCCGCAGGACGAGCAGGCCAAAGACAAGGCCAATAGTCAGTCCGGCGACGAATGGACAGAAGTCAAAGGTTCGGACGACCCGCAGTGAGCGGTCTGGACCGAGTTTTTTATCCCACGTAGGCGTCGCGCGGAGGCGACGATCGTCGCCCCCGCCCGCACCTGAAAGTTCCCACGGCGGGGTTTTCGCCGCTGCGAAGGGCAAGAGCAAAGTCTCGTAAAGCGGCGCCCGCAAATCACCTCCAGCGCCGTTTTTTGTCACCCGCAATTCGACGCACTAGTTGTCGCCGTGCGGAGGCAGATTTCCCCGGCAGTTGACGATGAGCGGAAAAAGCTTTATCGCCGGTAGTTCCGTATATTTGTCGAAAGCAGGGAGTCCAATCGAATGCGTGAAGTGAAGTTTGGATTGTTTTCGGTCACCGGCGATTACGGCGAAGCCTTAAGAACCGCAAAGCGCGCCGACACCGAAGGGTTTTACTCGATGTTGCTGAACGATCACTTTTTCTCGCCATTCCGGCCACCGCGCGAGCCGCAACTGGAATGCTTTACGACCTTGAGCGCGATAGCGGCCGTGACGACCAGGATCCGCATCGGGTCGTTGGTCGCGGCGGTGGCGTTTCGCTCGCCGCCACTGCTGGCCAAGATCGCCTCGACGCTGGATCACGTGAGCAATGGCCGATTGGTGCTGGGCCTCGGCTCGGGTTGGGAACGCTCGGAGTATGATGCTCACAACTACGCGTACCCCTCGAACTCCGAGCGCCTCGATCAGCTCGCCGACGCGATCAAGCTGATCAAGGCGATGTGGACTCAGGACGAGCCGACTTATCACGGGACTTATTTTTCGATCGACAAGGCCTACAACAATCCGCGGCCGCTACAGAAGCCGTATCCGCCGATCATGCTCGGCGGGTCCGGGAGCAAACTGCTCAAGATAGCTGCCGCCGAGGCCGACATCCTGAATTTGATTCCGCCCATCTTCAACGGCAAGGACTTGATCAATGATCCCGCCGCAGCGGTGAGATTCGACAAGGCCGAGCTCAAGCGGCGGATTGGAAAGTTGCGCGGACTCGCGAAGGAGGCCGGGCGCGATCCGAACGACATCGAGATCAGCGGATTGATTCTCGTAAATCTTTCCAAAGACAAGAACCAGGCGGATGCTTCAGTGCGAGCGTTAGCAAAAAAGTGGGGTTTTCCAGACGAAGAGGCGACACGCCTGGCTCCCTCTATCCTGGCGGGAACTCCGGACGAGGTGAAACGCGAGATCCGTTCTCGGATCGAAGAGACTGGGATGACCTATTTCGTTGTGCTCCCGGACTCCGAAGACTCTCACGAACTGTTAGTAAAGGAAGTGATGCCGGAGTTCGTTCACTGATAAGTCAGTCAGGTTCGCGGTACCGGGCGGCGCCGACGATCGCGAAAGGCGCTATTTTCAGCGCCGCGCTTTCATACCTTCATAAACGAGCCTTCGCCCGTGACCGAGCGGCCACGGGCGAAGGGCATGAAGTTGTCAGGCCGGAGGTTGTCAGGCCGGATGTCGCGGCGCTGGCTATCGGAAGAGGTTCAACACATCCGGGCGCATGAACCTCGCGCAGCGCTATACCTCATTTCACGCCGCCTGTTTACGGCGTGGTGATCTTGAAGGCGGCGAGTGCGGCTGCCCCGGCGGAAGCTTTGCCGGTAGTCAAGGTGGTGATGATCGCGGTGCCATGCGTAGGCACCAAGCCGGGATTGGTCGAACCCGTAAGGGTCTGGGTATAGGTAGTCGTCGCGCGGACGATCCCGGTTGTGTCGAAGGCGCCCTTGTTGGTTATCCGGAAATGCCAGATGACGTAGAAAACATCATTCGCGCTGGCGGGCGTCGATAGCGGCAGGCCAGCAACCAAGCCCCCGAATGCGAAGAAAGTGCCGACCTGCGTTGCCTTTACAGTAGCCGGCGTGCAGTCGGTCGCAGTCGAAACATTGGTGGAGCCGGGATAGATTGGGGCCGCTCCGACAAAGAAGTTAGGGGTTCCTGTAGTGGGTGGCGTCGTTTCGGATCGAGAAACGGGCGTCTTTATTCTGGTCGAGACAGACTACCCAGCTCCGCGCCATCGCGGGCATCGCGGTCGCGAACACCATAGCTGCGGCCAGACCGTACTTGATCAAGCTCTTCATGAATTGTTCTCCTCCAGTGATTTAGAAACAGACATTCCCACTATTAGCGCGAAAAAGATAGCGAAAATTTCCATGAGATAAACATAGGCAAAGGTTCGAGGGTCCTTAGCCATCGCTTCGGCTGTGCTCTTGGCGCAACGTGCACGACAACTATGCGTGGGCCACTATGTGGTCGCACGGTACGTTGCCAGCCGCCACGCTTTAGCCGATTATCCGGTAATCTGTCAAAGCTGCCGTGGAGCACAGGACAGGGGGGGCTCCTATCCGATGAACAAGCATAAGAATCCGGCGCGACAGCACGATTCTGCGCCGCGTGATCGCGCGCCCGAGATTCCTGCGACACAACAATTGACCTCGGCCGAAAAGTCGATGATGCGGCGGCTGACCGAGGTCCTGCGCTTCGCAGATTTCATGGCGCTGTTGATGGTGGCGGCGACGGCGTTCAGCGGCTACGCAGCGTGGCGAACAGCCCAGGTGACCTCGCACATCTTCGCGCTCGAGGAACGTCCGTTTATCGGTATCGAGCGCGTCACCTTCGAGCAGGGTGATACGCCCAACCCGCGCGCGGTGGTCGAATATCGCAACTTTGGCAAAATTCCGGCCAGCGGCGCGATCATCACGGTCATCGCGCTCGCGGACGGCAAGCGAGTAGCGAATCTACCTAACGAGATGTCGTCGATTTCGGCGGGAGTGCTCTCGCCCAGCGTGCCGCACTTCTTCTACCGCTATTTTCCCGTCGATACCTACAAATCGATTGTCAGTGGCAAGGCGAACCTGATGCTCGACATCCGCGCGGAATACAAGGGCTCTGGCGCGGAGCCCTTCTGCTATACCGAGCGCGTGGTCTTCGACTATCATTCGGCAGGTTTCAGGCCGGCCGGCGGAACCGACCGCTGCGAACACAGCGATATCTACTGACCGTTGACCGTTTTCGTCCACTAACTATTTGCCTGCCGCGGGGCTATCTGGCAATTTTCGATTCAGGTGAAGCGCGATGCGTTGTCCGATTTGCAAAAAGCTGGCCGACCCAAGGCCTGCTAACCGCTTCCGGCCGTTCTGCTCCGAGCGCTGCCAAATGGTTGATCTAGGGACGTGGGCAAGTGAGGGCTACCGCGTACCGGGTGCCGCGGTCGAGGACCGCGAGCATCCCGACGACCGCAAGAAGAAGCTCCTCAATTGACCAGTGAGCACGACGCGCCGCTGCCGGCCCGGGTTCATCCAAGCGCGGTTGTTGGCCCCAAAGTCGAGCTTGGGCCGGACGTCGAAATCGGCCCGTTTTGCCTGCTCGACGGCGCGATCCATATCGGCGCACGGACACGGCTTGTAGGTCACGTCACTATCCTGGGCGAGGTCGCAATGGGCGAGGCCAACGTGCTTCATCCCAACGCGGTCATCGGCGATGAGCCGCAAGATCTCGCGTATAAAGGCGGTCCGCGCCGCGTCCGCATCGGCGCGCGGAACGTCTTTCGTGAAGGCGTGACGGTCCATCGCGGAAGTGAGCGCGGCGATATAACTACTATCGGCGACGACAACTTCCTGATGCAGAACGCGCACGTCGCCCACGATTGCAGGGTCGGCAACGCAACGATCATCGCCGGCGGTGCGCTGCTCGCGGGATGGGTCGAATCGGCGACCGGGTGCTCGTTTCAGGCAACTGCGTGGTGCATCAGTTCGTCAGGATCGGACGGCTTGCGATGATGCGCGGGATGAGCCGCACCAGCCGCGATATTCCGCCGTTTTGTATCGCCGATCTGACCCACACGCTGCGCGGAATAAACGTCGTTGGACTGAAGCGCGCGGGGATCGACGCAAGTGCGATAATCGCACTGCGACACGCGTTCAAGGCGCTGTTCGGCGAGCGGCGTAACCTCAAGCTTGCGACCGATGAGCTGCTGGCGGCGGGCGCGATGACGCCCGAGGTCGCCGAGCTGGTCGAATTCGTCCGCGCCTCGCGCCGCGGGGTTGCCTTCGGCCCGCGCACCGCGGACGAATCCGGCGAGTCGCCGGAATCCGACGACCAGGTGGAATAGGTGTAAAGGCACACAGCGGTGGCGCTGGAAGTGCCTCCGGCTGCGGGAGACCCGGGTCGGGTTTGGCGCATGCATGACGGCGCCGCTAGAGTCGCGATCAGCTTGAATTCCTGGCGGCGAGGTCTGGCGATGGCGGAAATCGGATTGTTCGAGGCGATGTACTCGGCGCGAGCGCTGCGAAGGCTCAAGCCCGACCCGGTCCCCGAAGAAGTGCTCGCGAAAATTCTAGACGCCGCGATTCGCGCGCCCTCGGCAGGCAATGCGCAGAACTGGGCGTTCGTCGTAGTACGCGATCCAGAGCAGCGCCGGCGGCTGGGTGCGATCTATCGCAAGGCCGCCGACATCGTTGGCGCCATCTACGCGGCGCGCGCACGTCCGCCCCACATGAGCGAAGAACAATATCGCCGCCTCATGTCATCGGGGGCTTACCTGTGGGACCATCTCGCCGAAGCGCCGGTGTTGCTAGTAGCCTGCCTCAGGCGCGAGGCTTTGCCACCCGCCGCCGCGCTGCCGCCCGCCGTGCAGGCACGGTTCGAGGACGAGCGCGAGTACGTGATAAGGCGCGCCGGCGCCAGTATCTACCCTGCCGTGCAAAACATCATACTCGCCTGCCGCGCCTTGGGCCTGGGGACCCTGATCACAACAAACCACATGCTTTACGAGAACGAGGTCAAAGCGCTGCTGGGGCTGCCGGATGAAGTGCAGACCTACGCCTTGATGCCGATCGGCTATCCGGAAGGCAGGTTTGGTCCCGTCAAGCGGCGCCCGCTGAGCGAGGTCGTCCACCTCGACCGATGGACCGTCCCATGGTCCGGCTAGCGCCGACAGCCGCGGCACTATAACCGAACCGTCGCGATCACTCCGATATGATCCGACCGCCATAGCCACGTGCCGTCGCTCTCGCGATGCGGCCGCTCGGCAAACAACCTCACTTCCGTCACGTCGGGAACGCGTCCCTCCGGCGGACGCATCATCAGGTAGTCGATGCGCTGATTATGTGTCGCGCGCTCGGCGTTCAGATCGATATCGTCGCGATCGTTGGTGTAGCCAGGTCCGCTCCCGAACGCCTCATGCAAATCGATGAAGCCGGCGCGCTTGAAGCATGCGATGGTCTCTGAGCCGGCGACATCGTTGAAGTCGCCCGCCAGCATCACCGTAGTCTCCGAATCGCTGCCCACCGCCGCCCATGCGGCGAGCTCGCGCGCCTGCATCGTGCGCACCGCCACCCCATCGATGCGTTCCGGCCTATCTGTCAGATGCGACACACAAACGTCGAGCCTGGCGCCATTGGCCAGCCGAAACCGTCGACGCATCGCGACCCGGTCGTCCGGCAGACGGTAGCGACGCCCGGCGACCTCGGCTGCCATCTCGACCTGCGCGCAATATTTGAGCGACGCCGCTGGCCCGTCCGCCTCCAGCCGGCTGAGCAGCGCGACGCCTTCATCGAAGGAGAATTCGCCATCGCCAGCGCCGTCGGCAACGGCGTAGTCGAGCCGATAGAGTTCCGCGTCGCAGAGCCGATTGACGCCGTCGCGGATTTTCGCGCCGATGTCCCCCGACGCGGTCGAGCGCAGCACCTCCTGTAGCGCGGCGACGTGAGGCCGGCGCGCCGCGATGGCTTCCGCGATAAGCTCGCAGCGCCGCTCGAGGCTGCGGTACATCGGCAGGTCGTGGAAAATATTCAGGGTGACTATGGTGCACTCCGTGCGAGGCATCGCCTTACGCTTCCCCTTCCATGCCGAGCTACTTGCGCCAGGTCCTCACTCACGAGAAGTCCTCGGACGCCGGATTCCTTGAATTCGTGGGCCCGGGACTCCCTTAATTCTTGTAACTTCCGCCACGGACGTAGCATTTTCCGCTTGCCACATCCGGGTCGCTCGGCAACAATTGCAGCAGTTCGCACGATCAGCGGATGTCCTTGCGCGATAGCCCGGCGTTGGCGATAGTTTCGGCAGCAGTTGTTCATTGACGGATAAGGGAACTCGATGCCCTCGAAGTTGCGTTTTGTGGTCGGGGCGGGCCTCATTGTGCTCGCCATCGGCTACCTCATAACTACGGCCGTCCGTAATACTTCCGAGTATTACCTCACGGTGAACGAGGTCAGCGCCCGCGAGACTCAACTGAGCGGGCAGATGCTGCGGGTGGCCGGGCGGGTCAAGGCCGGCACGATTAGCTGGGATCCGGCGACGCTCACGCTCGGCTTCGCGATGGTCTCGCCGCCTAATCCCGATGGCTCGCCGGTTAAACCGGTGGCCGCCGCCGAGCAGGCAGAATTTCGCGTCGTCGCGCGTGGCGAGCCCAAGCCCGACATGTTCGCCGCCGGACGCGACGTTATCGTCGAAGGGCGGCTTGCCTCCAACGGCACGATCGAAGCCAGGCAGGTGCTCACGTCCTGTCCGTCGAAGTACGCTCCCAAAAAGGCCAAGTGAAAGTGAGACAGAGGGTGATAGTGAAATGCCGCTCATAGGTCAGCTCGCCCTGGCACTTGCGCTGATGGTCGCGGTCTATTCGATCGGCGCGAACCTGCTCGGGATTCGCCGCAACTCGCCCGACCTGTTGCTGAGCGCGCGCCACGCGCTATGGGCGATGTGCGCGATGGTGACGGTGGCGGTCGCCGCGCTATGGACCGGGCTGCTCACCAGCGACTTCTCGCTGGAGTACGTCGCCTCCTACTCGAGCGTTACACTTCCTATCCAGTACAAGTTTGCGGCGCTATGGGGCGGACAACAGGGGTCGCTGCTGTTCTGGACCTGGCTGCTCTCGATCTTTACGGCGATCGCGATCTTTCAGAACCGCCGGCGCAATTCGGAGATCACGCCGTGGGCGCTTATCGTGCTGGCCGGGGTGGCAGTCTTTTTTCTTGGGATGCTGAATTTTGTGACCAGGCCGTTTGATCTGCTGGCGAGCGTGCCGCCCGACGGCTCCGACCTGAACCCACTGCTGCAGAACTATTGGATGGCGATTCATCCGCCGTCGCTCTATACCGGCTACGTCAGCGCCGCGGTGCCGTTCGCGTTTGCCTGTGGCGCGCTCATCACGCGCAAGCTCGACGACGGATGGATTCGCACGACGCGGCGCTGGGCGATCTTCTCGTGGTTTTTTCTCACCCTCGGAAACATGTTCGGCGCGCGCTGGGCCTACGAGGTGCTGGGCTGGGGCGGCTACTGGGCGTGGGACCCGGTGGAAAACGCGGCCTTCATGCCCTGGCTCGTCACGACCGCATATCTCCACTCGGTGATGATCCAGGAGCGCAAGGACATGCTGAAGGTATGGAACCTCGCGCTGGTCGGTATGGCCTTCATGCTGACGCTGTTCGGGACTTTCCTGACGCGCAGCGGCGTGATTTCTTCCGTCCATTCGTTCACCCAATCGGGTCTGGGGCCATACTTCCTCACATTCCTGATCGTGGTCGTCGCGGGCTACACCGCGCTGTTGCTGAGCCGCGTCAAGAGACTTGAAGAGCCCTGCCGAGTTCGAGTCGTATCTCTCGCGCGAGGCCGCTTTTCTGTTCAACAACCTGATGCTGGTCGGAATCGCGTTCGCAGTCTTTTGGGGGACGATCTTCCCGGTTATCTCGGAAGCCGTGCGCGGGGTCAAGATAACCGTCGGGCCTCCGTTCTTCAACAAGGTCAACGGGCCGCTCGCGCTCGGCCTGGTTTTCCTGATGGGCGTGGGGCCGCTGATCGCCTGGCGCCGCACCTCGCCGCAGACAATGCTGCGGACTTTCCTGGCGCCGCTGACGATGGGCGTGAGCGCGGGCGTGGTCGTATTCGCGATGGGGCTGCGGCAGTGGTACGTGCTCACTGCGCTTTCGCTGGCGGCTTTTGCGCTCGGCACCGTGGTGGTCGAGTTTCGCCGCGGCGTAAGCGCGCGGCGCCATCTGGTTCATGAAACACCAGCGCGGGCGCTGGTCAACCTCGTCGCCAAGAACAATCGCCGTTACGGTGGCTATATCATCCACCTTGGCGTGGTCTTCGCTTTCATCGGAATCGTCGCGTCGTCGTTCTTCAGGACAGAGGTCAAGCGCAGCGTGCGCGAGGGACAAAGCTTTAGAATCGGTGCTTACGACCTCACCTACCTGGGGCTGAAGAACGTCGAGACCGCGCATCTCGAGGACTTGAGCGCGCGCCTTTCCGTGCGCAGCGGTGGACGCGAGATCGCCACCCTGGCGCCCGCCAAGCTCTTCTACAAACGCCCGCAACAGCCCGCCACTCGCGTCGCGATTCGTTCCACGCCGCTTGCCGATCTCTACGTCGTGCTGGCCGGCGTCGACGATCAGAGCGGGCTTGCCACCTTCGAGGTTTTCCTCACCCCGCTGGTTTTCTGGCTATGGGCGGGCGGCCTGATGATGGCGCTCGGCACGGTCGTGGTGATGTGGCCCAACGTACGCGAGCGTGCCGCGCTGGCCGTGGCGCTCGGCCGCGATGAGGCGCTCGCCGCTGAACCCGTGCCCGGAGGCGATTGAGCCGGTGAAGATCGCCAAGAGAATCGTCGATGCGAAGACAATCGCCGACAGGCCGCCGGCCGCGGCGCTCGCCGCCCTGGCCGCCGTTTCGTTGACGCTCGTGATGCTGGCCCTGCTGATGATGCCGATGCGCTCGGCGCGCGCGGCCGCTCCGGCCGGCCAGGAGATCGCCGAGGGCCTGACCTGCCAGTGCGGATGTGGTCTGACGGTCGCCAACTGCAACCATCCCAGTTGCAGCTTCTCGGTGCCGATGCGCCAGCATATCGATACGATGCTCGCGAAGGGGATGGGCCGCGCCCAAATTATCGGATACTTCCGCAAACAGTACGGCGAGAAGATTCTCTCCGCGCCGACCACCCAGGGCTTCAACCTGCTCGCCTGGACGATGCCCTTCGTGGCGCTGATGGTGGGCGGCGGCCTGGTGGTTCTGATGATGGGACGCTGGCGCGGCGGCTCGCCCGCCGCCTCACCGCAGCCGAGCGATCCAACCCCGGGCAATTCCGACCCCTCTGGCAAATCCGGAAAATTCGATTCCGCGCTCCGCGAGCGCCTCGAGCGTGAACTGCGGGAGCGCATCTGACCGTGCTCTATCTCGCCGCCGTGTTAATCGTCACGAGCGTGGCGCTGTTTGTCGCTGCGCCTCTTGGCGGCGGCGTGCTGGGGGCCCGCCGCGCGGGGCGGGACGCGGCCGAAGCCGAACGGCTCGAACATGAGCGGGCGCTTGCGATGCAGGGTCTGCGTGAGCTGGAGTTCGATCGCGAGATGGGCAAGCTTTCCGAGTCCGACTACGCGGTGCTGCGCGAGGGCCTGATGACCCGTGCGCTCGGCGCCAGCGCCGCGCTCGAACGCCTCTACGCGGCCAGCGCATCTGCCTCAAACACCGCCGGCGCATCCGCGGAGACGACCGCCGCGCGTCCGCGGCTGGTCAAATCCGCATCTGTCGTCGGCGCAGTGACCGCGCCGGCTCCACGTATCCGCTTTTGCCCGCAATGCGGGGTCGAGGTCGCCGCAGGAAACTTCTGCAGCGAATGCGGCGCGCCGCTTTCCGTATCGGCGCGCGCCGCGGCGCGGGCCGAACGATGACGGCGGCGCTTATCGAGGCGCGCGCGCTAGGTAAGAGCTTTGGTCCGACGCCGGTCCTTCGCGACGTTAACCTCAGCGTCGAAGCCGGTCGCGGCGCTGCCGTGGTCGGCGCCAACGGCGCGGGGAAATCGACTCTCATCCGGCTGCTCGCCGGCCTTTCGGTGCCGAGTCTCGGCGCCGCACTGCTGTTCGACGAACCGGCGCGCTCGCTCAGGCCCGAGCTTCGCCGCCGCGTCGGCTTGTTGAGTCATCAGAGCTTTCTCTACCCTAACCTGACCGCGCGCGAGAACCTGGAATTTTACGCGACGCTCTATGGCGTCGAGGACGCCCGCGCGACCGCGGACGAATGGCTCGAGCGGGTCGCGCTCGGTGCTGCCGGCGAGGCACGAGTGCGTGGATTTTCGCGCGGAATGGAACAGCGGCTCGCCCTCGCTCGCGCGATGCTCGCGCGGCCCGACGTGCTGATGCTCGACGAGCCGTTCGCGGCGCTCGACGCCGATGGCGCGGCGCTCGCCGCGGCGCTGGTGCGCGAAGCGATGAGCCGCGGATGCGCCGTGCTGGCGAGCGCGCATTCGGCGGACGCGCTCCAGGAGCTGGGTTTCGTGGTGCTAACGCTCAGCCGTGGGAGGCTTGTGCGCGCGGAGTCTGCCGCCGCGCGGATCGCGGCGCGCCCGGCGCTGCAAGCTTCGTAATACTACTGAGCGCGGGGATATTCGTGAGAGTCGCGGCATTTGCGAAACAATCATGAACTCGTTCGTCGCCGTCCTGCGCAAGGACCTGCTGCTCGAGGTGCGCGGTGGTCAGAGCACGGTCGCGTTGGGCACGTTATCGCTGCTGGTGCTGGTAGTTCTGGTATTCGCCTTCAATCCCGGCGGCGGCGAGCAGGGTGCCGAGGCCGCCGCCGGCGCGCTATGGGTGGCGCTGGTATTCTCGGGGATGCTGGGGGCGACCCGCGCGGTCAGCGCCGAGAGCGAGAATGGATGTATTCGGGCGTTACTGCTGAGCCCGCTCGACCGGGCCGCTCTCTATGCGGCAAAACTCGCCGCCGCCTTCATCTTCATGGCGGTGGCCGAGGCCGCTTCGATCATCTTGATGGTATTGTTCTTCAATCTGGAATTCGACGCTCGCGTGATGCGTCTGGTACCTGCGGTGTTGCTCGGCGCGCTGGGCTTTGCCGCGTTGGCCACACTGCTCGCGGGTATATCCTCGCGCCTCCGCGGCGGCGACCTGATTTTGCCGCTGCTGGCGGTGCCGATGTTCGTGCCGGCGCTTATCGCCGGAGTCAAAGCGAGTGCGTCGGCGCTCGGCGGCGCGCCGCTCGGCGAGCTCGCGCTCTGGCTCAAGGTGCTGGTCGCCTTCGACCTGATGTTTGTCGCCGCCGGCTATCTGCTGTTCGAATACGTCGCGGGAGAAGAGTGACATGAACGGCCGCGCAGTCAGACTCGGACTCGGCCTCGTGACCCTGGTGCTGATGCTCACGGCGCTCTACATGGTCTTCGTCTATGTGCCGACCGAGGCGGACCAGGGAATCGTGCAGCGCATCTTTTATTTTCACGTCCCCTGCGCGTGGGTAGCCTTTGCTTCTTTTGCGCTGGTGGCGATCGCCGGGGTTTTTTACCTATGGCTCGGTCAGCAGATATGGGACGACCTCGGCTACGCGGCGGCCGAGACCGGGATGGTGTTTTGCACGCTGGTGCTGGTGACAGGCTCGATTTGGGCCAAGCCGATTTGGGGCGCCTGGTGGACCTGGGACTCGCGCCTGACCACCACGCTAATACTGTGGCTCTTGTATGGCGGGTATCTCATGCTGCGCGCGATGGCGGGAGATTCCGAGCAGGGTGCGCGCTTCGGCGCGGTGGTGGGTATCGTCGCCGCCCTCGACGTACCAATCGTGATCGTGTCGGTGCGGCTGTGGCGCACGATCCATCCCGCTGTCCTGGTCACGCGTCAGGGTGGCCACGGACTGGAGGATCCGCGGATGGTTGCGACGCTGCTGGTCGCGCTCGCCGCCTTTACCGCGCTCTTCATTTGGATTCTGTGCCTGCGCTTCGTCACGCTGCGGATGCATACGCGTCTCAGCGCGCTCGCGCGCTCGCTGGCGCTGGCCGAGGCCGCGGCGCTGGATTTTCCTGATAGTGTGGCGTCAGGAAAATCGCTCGAGAACGAATTGTGGGGGCATAAGGCATCGCTCGTTGGAAAATCGCCGCGAGAATATTCGTAAATGGAGAACCTGAGCTATTTGTTGGTCGCCTACACGATCATTTTCGCGGTGATCTTCGGCTACGTGCTATTCATCTGGCGCCGCCAAGTCGCGCTGGAGGCCGAACTGCGTGCGCTGGAGGCCAGGATGCGACTGCTCGACCAAACCGCGGGGGCCGCTAAAACGGCGGGGTCGCGCGCGGGCTCCTGAACGGTCCATCGATCGGCTCGCGGCGGCTTGCGGTGGCGAACGATCGTGCGCATCTTTAGTGAACGTGCGCTGTCATGCCGAATGCGCGGGAATGGCGAATGCGCGGACAATGGATCGATGATGTTGCGCCGGGGGGACTGACGGCCGCCTAGATGGAATTTCGCGACTACTACAAAACCCTCGGCGTCGAGCGCGGCGCGTCGGAGTCCGAGATCAAATCGGCCTACCGCAAACTTGCCCGCAAGTATCATCCCGACGTCAATCCCAACAACAAGGAAGCCGAGACTCGCTTCAAGCAGATCAACGAGGCCTACCAGGTCCTCAGTGATCCGGCCAAGCGCAAGAAATACGACGAGCTCGGCGCGGACTGGGAGCGCGGCACCACCGAAGATGAGATGAGGCGCCGCTACGGATGGAGCGCACCGCCCCGCGGCGGTTACGGCCCAGGCGGCGGCGATTACGGGCCGGGCGACGGCGGCAACGGCGGCGCGGGCGGCTTCAGTGATTTTTTCGAGCAATTCTTCGGCGGCCTGGGCGGGGGATTTTCCGCCCGCAGCGCGAGTGGCCGCGCCCCCCGGGGCTTTGCCGGTTACGACGTGAGCGAAGAACCGCCGCGCGGACGCGATATCGACGCCGAGGTCGAAGTGTCACTGCGCGACGCGATGCGTGGCGCCAAGATGCGCATTGCGCTCGACGCCGAGGACAGATGCACCAACTGCGGCGGCACGGGCATGGTCGCCCATGAAGAGCGGCGCGGCAAAATACGCGTCGTCCGCGCCGCCGAGCGATGCCCCGTCTGTCACGGCCGCGGCACCATTCCGGCTCATCGCTCGCTCGAGGTGACGATTCCGCCGGGCGTGGTCGACGGCACTCGAATGCGGCTCAAGGGGCAGGGCGGCAAGGGGCCGCGCGCCGAACTTAACGGCGACCTTTTTCTTACGGTGCGCCTGAGGCCGGATCCAGTCTTCAGCGTCAACGTCCGCGATCTCCGATGCGAGTTGCCGGTATGGGACTACGAGGCGGCGCTCGGCGCGGAGATTACCGTACCGACGCTCGATGGGCGGCTCTCGTTGAAAATTCCGTCGGGCAGCCAGACCGGACGGGTGATGCGTCTGCGCGGGCGCGGCCTGCCCGGACGCGGCAAGGAGGCGGCGGGCGACCTTCTTTACGAGCTCAAGGTGCTGGCGCCGTCCGACATGACTGACGATGAGCGCAAGCTGATGCAGGATTTTGCCGAGCTGCAGCGCGCGCGCGGGGTGCCCGACCCGCGCGCCGATTTGATCCGAGAGTAGTCCGATGGTGCGGCGGAGCAGGGCTCAGCATTCGAGGACATCTGCTGCGCAGCAACGCTCCCGCGGCCGGCGGCGGGTCCATGGTGCGCCGGACCTGGTGAGCCGCGACGCTTTCCGCGTGCTCAGTGGCGTGAGCGAGCGCGAGCTTGCAATGTGGGAGCACGAGGCACTGCTCGCGCCCGCTCGCGTGATGATCCTCGACGGCCGCGCCGAGCCGCTCTATGCAACCGAGACCTTGCGGCGCGCGCGGCTCATTCGCACGCTCGCCGACGAACTCGAAGTGAATCTGCCGGGTATCGACATAATCCTCAACCTGCTCGACCGGATGCATCGCTGAGTGGGAGCCGTCTTCTCACGAGACGCGCGATTTCACGGGCGACGGCCGATTGCGTGCGCCGGAGTGCCCGTCGTACTGTTTAAGCTCCCCCTCCGGCACTTTAAGCTATGGGGGTTGGCATCGATGCCGGAAAATGCGCGATGAAGTCATCGGCAAAATCAAACCTCGTTGGCAAAATTGCTCGGGCGCTCGAACGGGCCGGGCTCAATCGAACCGGGGCTTCTTCAAATCCGGCAGGCCACTCGATCCTGCTCGCGCTCTCGGGCGGTCCCGACTCGGTCGCTTTGCTTCATTGCCTGCGCGAGCTGGCGCCGCGCTTCGGTTATCGTCTAGCGGCCGCCCATTTGAACCATCGTCTGCGTGGCTCCGAGTCCGACCGCGACGAACTATTTGTGCGTGAGCTCTGCTCGAGTTTCGCGGTAGAGCTGGTGGTCGAGCAAGCCAGCAATCTTTTTCCCCCACTCGCCGCCGGGGGGCCCAATCTCGAGGAGCGCTCGCGCGAGGCCCGCTATGCGTTCCTCACCGCTGCGGCGGCGCGGCTCGGCGCCTCGCATATCGCGACCGCCCATCATGCGGACGACCAGGCCGAGACGGTGATGCTCCGGCTGCTGCGTGGGGCGGGGGCGGCCGGGCTTGGCGCGATGGCCGAGACGGTGACACTAGCGCCTGGCGACACGACGATTCTGCGGCCGATGCTGCGCGCGTGGCGCCACGAAATCCTGCGCTATCTGGATTCCATCCACGCAGACTTCATGAGTGACAGTAGCAACGCGCATCAGGGTTTCCTGCGCAACCGCTTGCGTATCGAATTGCTGCCGGCGCTTGAGCGCGATTACGCGCCGGGGCTGCGGCGCCGGCTTACCGCGCTCGCAACAGAGATGCGCGAACTCGATGACTATCTTGCGCGGACTGCGGAGAGCGAGCTTGATCTGCGTCTTCGCGGGAACGCCTCGATTTGCGACACTGATGGCTTCGAGCTCGATCTTGACGGCTTCGCAAAGTTGCATCCGGCGCTCGCAATGGCGCTCTTGCGGGCGTTTCTGGCCAGGCGACTCGGGAACCTCCGCTGTCTCACGCGTCGCCACATCGAAGGCTTGCACCGTCTGTGTTTGGGCGAATCTCCGAGCGCCGCTCTCCACCTGCCCGGCGGCTGGCGCGCCGAGCGCCGTTACGCCGCGCTCGTTCTGGAACGCCGGTTCGCCACGTCTCAGACGAAGCGGCGGCTCAAAGCTGACGGCGCCGAGCCTCTCCCGGCCGTCGCCAAGCGGCTCGACTTGCCCAAGTTTGACCTGCCGCTTGCGCTCGAGGGCGTCACGGAGGTGCCGCAGACGGGTTTCGTGTTTCATTCGGTGGTGGTTCCTGTCACTTCCAACTCGAGGCCGACCGGTCTTTTCGAAGCTTGCTTTGATGCGGACCGCGTCGCCGCCGGACTGGTGGTCCGTAATTTTGCACCGGGCGACCGGGTCTCTCCGCTCGGAATGGAGGGCTCGCGCAAGCTCCACGACATCTTTATCGACCGCAAATTAGGGCGAGCGCGTCGCCACAGCTTTCCGGTGATTACGTTAGAAGGGCAGGTCGCATGGCTTCCCGGCTTGGTGCGTGGTCGAATCGCGCTGATCGGGCCTCAGACCGTAAGAGTTTTGCGCTTACAGGCGCTTGAAGACGCCGTACGCATATAAAGGATGAATCTGTTGTTCGATTAACTACGCGTTGCTTGCAAATGAAGCCGCATGGTACCCTTTAATCAAGAATGAATCAGTTTTCTCGCAGTATCGCGCTCTGGCTCGCACTCGGACTGATGTTCCTGCTGCTGTTCAACATGTTCAGCCGTCAGCAGGTCAAGGAACCCGAGGAGATCTTCTCTGATTTCCTCAACCAGGTCGAAAAGGGCCAGGTTTCCAAAGTTACTATCCAGGGCAGTACTATCCATGTCGTCGTCAATGGCGAGCATTACAAGACCTACGCGCCGGCAGACCCTGACCTAGTCAAGACGCTTCGCGCCAAGAACATCCAGATCGAGGCTAAACCGTCCGAGGGCGACCCCTGGTGGATGGTCCTGCTGGTGCAGTGGTTCCCGATGTTGCTGCTCGTGGGAGTCTGGATTTTCTTCATGCGCCAGATGCAGATCGGCGGTGGCAAGGCCATGTCATTTGGCAAAAGCCGCGCCAAGCTGCTGACCGAGAATACCCATAAGGTCACCTTCGCCGACGTGGCCGGGATCGATGAGGCCAAGGACGAGCTCGAAGAGATCATCCAGTTCCTCAAGGATCCCAAGCGCTTCACACGACTAGGCGGGCGGATTCCCAAGGGCGTGCTGCTGGTTGGACCCCCAGGCACCGGCAAGACCTTGCTCGCCCGCGCGATTGCCGGCGAGGCCGGAGTGCCATTCTTTTCGATCTCGGGCTCGGACTTCGTCGAGATGTTCGTTGGGGTGGGCGCCTCACGGGTGCGCGACCTGTTTGTCCAGGGAAAAAAGCACGCCCCCTGTATCATCTTCATCGATGAGATCGACGCCGTCGGACGCCATCGCGGCGCCGGCTTGGGCGGCGGCCATGACGAACGCGAACAGACGCTCAACCAGTTGCTGGTCGAGATGGATGGGTTCGAGGCCAACGAGGGTGTAATCCTGGTGGCCGCGACCAACCGGCCAGACGTGCTCGATCCCGCGCTGTTGCGGCCGGGCCGCTTCGACCGTCGCGTTGTCGTGCCGCGCCCCGACTACCGAGGCCGTGAAGGAATCCTCAGGGTCCATATGCGGAAGGTCCCGCTCTCCGATGATGTCGATATAAGTAAGGTCGCTCGCTCGACCCCCGGCTTCGCTGGCGCGGACCTCGAGAATCTGGTGAATGAGGCGGCCCTGCTGGCGGCGCGACGCAACAAGGAAAAGGTCGAGATGACCGACTTCGAGCTCGCCAAGGACAAGGTCCTGATGGGAGCCGAGCGGCGGTCAATGGTGATGTCGCTACATGAGCGTCGCAACACCGCCTATCACGAGTCGGGCCACGCGCTGGTGGCGATGCTGCAGCCGGGCGCCGACCCGGTGCACAAGGTAACGATCATCCCGCGGGGAATGGCGCTTGGTGTGACCCAGCAGCTTCCGCTCGACGATCGGTATACATACTCGCGCGACTACCTGATGACTCAGCTCGCGACGATGTTCGGCGGCCGCGTCGCCGAGGAACTGGTATTCAGCCAGACCACCACCGGCGCCGGAGACGACATCGAGAAAGCGACCGAGCTCGCACGCAAGATGGTCTGCCAGTGGGGCATGAGCGAGGAGCTCGGACCGATGACCTTCGGCAAGCGCGAGGAACAAGTGTTCCTGGGCCGCGACATTGCGCATCATCGCGATTACTCCGAGCACACCGCGATCGAGATCGACCGCGAGGTCCGTCGCATGGTCGATGCGGCTTTCCAGCGAGCGCGCAAGCTGCTGGCCGATAACCTGCCGCTGCTCCATGCGGTGTCCGATCGGTTGCTCGAAAAGGAAGTGCTCGACGGGGGCGAAGTCGCCGAGATGGTCAAAGCCTACCAAGAGGGGCGTCCGTTCCCGGCCAGCACGCCTGCGCCTTCGGGCGGACCCTCGAAGCCCGGCCAGACCGTCGCGCCGGAAAAGCCCAAACCGGCTGGCGAGGAAGCGCCGGCGATTCCCGGTCTTCCGCCCAAGCCAGTTCTCGCCTAAGCCATCCGCCACGGTCGGCACGGATGCCACCGTTCCAGGGTCGCCGTCGGTCGACTGCCGCGAGTTCGTGTCGTAGTCCCCATTCCGTGTTTGTACCCCATGCCGTCAGGACCGCTGTGCGTGTATCTTCAATAGAGACGCGTCAGAGACGGTCGTCCAATTAATGGAGCATTCGGGTTTGGAGGTCACCTTACATCGCCGTCGAAATTCGCTTCGTCTCAATGATGGACGGATCATCCGGTTTCCGGCCGTGATGGGCGTGCTTAACGTCACGCCCGATTCATTTTCCGACGGCGGGCTGTTTTCCGATCCGCGCCGCGCGGCGCAACACGCGCTCGAGATGGAAGCCGCAGGCGCCGCGATTATCGATATCGGCGGCGAATCGACCCGTCCTCAGGGAGCGCGCGAGGTTCCCGCCGCGATCGAGATCGAACGAGTCGCGCCGGTCCTCGAACGGCTGCGGGGTCGGCTTCGCGTGCCGATCTCGATCGACACCCGCAAGGCGTCCGTCGCACGTGTCGCACTCGACGCGGGCGCGGCGATAGTCAACGACGTGAGCGCGCTCCAGGCTGATCCCGCAATGGCGCCGCTGGTGGCGGCGCGCAAGTGCGCGGTGGTCCTGATGCACATGCGCGGCGGACCCGCCGATCACATGAAGTTCGCGCACTATCGCGACGTGGTCGGCGAGGTCGAGGGTCGCCTGGCGGCGCTGGCGGACGCTGCGTCCGGGGCCGGCGTCGCCCGCTCGCGCATCATCCTCGACCCCGGTCTCGGGTTCTCCAAGCAGCCTCGTCATAGCCTCGCGCTCTTCCGCGCCTTGCCGCGACTCTGTGCGCTGGGTTATCCAATACTGGTAGGCGCTTCGCGCAAGGGATTCGTGCGTCTCACGGCCGGGAGTGGTCCGGGCGCGCTTGAATCCGCAATGGCGGCGCTGAATGCGATCGCGATCGCCGCGGGCGTCGCGATCGTGCGGGTGCATGACGTGGGCTCGGCGGTAGCGGCGGTGAAGATGGCGTTGGCGATAGAATCCTCCAAAAGCGGCGGCTAGGCCATTCCCGATGGAGCAATACTTCGGCCTGATTCCGAGAGTGCGATGGCAGGATGTGCTCGACATTCTGATCGTCGCCTACGTGATCTACCGGATCGCGCTGCTTATCCGCGGCACGCGCACGATGCAGATGGTGGTGGGCTTGCTGGTCGTAGCCGGCGCTTTCGTCGGCTCGCAGCTCCTCGGTTTGTTCACACTCAATTGGCTGCTCAACAACTTCCTCGGCTCGTTGTTCCTGATCCTGGTGGTGATTTTTCAGTCTGACATCCGCCGTGCGCTGACCCGGGTTGGTACGCCAACCTTCCTGGCAGGCCATGTTACGGTTGCCAGCCTGGCGCAGGAGCTGGTCAATACGGCTTCCTGGCTTTCCGCGCGCCGGATCGGCGCGCTGATCGTGCTCGAGCAGGAAGTCGGATTGAGCGACTACGTCGAGACCGGACGCATCCTCGACGCGCGGCTTTCGCCCGAGTTGCTGGAGACCATCTTCATGCGCGGCTCGCCGCTGCACGACGGGGCAGTGATGGTCAAAGGGGAGCAAGTGCTGGCGGCGGGTTGTCTGCTGCCGCTGTCGACCAATCCCAACGTGAATCTTGCCCTGGGCACGCGCCATCGCGCGGCCATCGGAATTACCGAGGAAAGCGACGCCGCGGTAATCGTGGTTTCGGAAGAGGACGGAACCATCTCGCTCGCACGCAACGGCGAATTGCAGCGCGGGCTCAGCTCCGAGGACCTGCTCGGTATTCTGGTCACGATGATCTAGGCGGGGCGGTGGCACAAATGGAGCGCAAGGAAATTTCGACCAGATTCAGGAGCGCTCTGACCAGGCTGATACTCGGCGGGAATGTGCCGCGGCAAATAAGTCCTCCGTTAGGTCCGCTACTAATACAGCGCATCCGGCGTAACCTCGGCTTGCGCGCCATCGCCATCCTGCTCGCCATCGGATTGTGGTTTTTCGTCAACGCCGGGCAGCGCGGCGCCCTCGCCCCGATGCGTGTGCCGGTAAGTTATCGCGCGCTGCCGGCCGGACTAGTGATCGTCAATCAACGCCCCGACTTCGTGCAAATCGAGGTCCGGGGGCCGCGCACACTGCTCTCGCTCCTAAATCCCGATCGGATGGTGCTACGTCTCGATTTGAGCGGAGTCACATTGGGACAAGCGGTGTTCAAGATCGGTCCCGAGATGTTCAACGTTCCGCGCCAGACCGACGTGGCCCGTATTTCGCCGAGCCAGATCGTGCTCGATATCGATCGCATAACCGATCGTGAGGTGCCGATCCATGTGGACGTGCGGGGCCAACCCGCGTCCGGCTACCGGGTAGTCGCCGCACGCGCCAACCCAGCCGTCGCGACCATTCGCGGTCCCAGCCGCTTCGTTTTTCACATCGATAACGTTCAGACCTCGCCGGTCGAAGTGACGGGTGCCAAGGCCGACTTTCAGTCACCCGTTAGTCTGCCATCGCCCAGCGACCGGGTGACTGTAGTAGGTCCGCAGGCGTCCGAGGCAGCGGTCGCGATTGGCGAAATCATCGCCAATCGCGAGTACAGAGGAGTCACGGTCGAGGTCCGCGATACCGACTACAAGGTCAAGGTCGAGCCGCAGCGCGTCGCCATCACGGTGCGCGGGCCGGTCAACCAGCTTACCGGCCTCGACCTGCACGGGTCGGTTTACGTGACGGCGGAGGATGGACTGCCGGGCTTGCACGATCTGCCGGTGCAGATCGAGCTGCCTGACGGAATACAACTTGTGCGCGCAAGCCCGGACAATGTCAGGGTTCGAATCTACCGGGCCAAGCGCGCCGGGAGCGGATGAAACGGAACATGGGTAATAGGCTTTTCGGCACCGACGGGGTGCGCGGCGTCGCCAACGCCGAACCGATTACGTCCGAGACCGCGCTCAAGCTGGGGCGGGCGCTGGCTCACGTGCTCAAGGCGCAGCCCGCGCGCCATCATCGCATTCTGATCGGCAAGGACACGCGACTTTCCGGCTACATGCTGGAGACCGCGATGGCTTCCGGGATCTGCTCGATGGGCGCCGACGTGTTGCTGGTCGGGCCGCTGCCAACCCCCGGGATAGCGTTCCTCACCCGCAGTATGCGCGCCGATGCCGGGGTGGTGATCTCGGCCTCGCACAATCCGTTTCAGGATAATGGGATTAAGTTTTTCTCTCGCGAGGGATTCAAGCTCGACGACGAAACCGAGCGACAGATCGAGGAGCTGGTCTTCGACGACGGCGCACTCGCGCATCTGCGCGCGAGCGCCGGTGAAATCGGCAAGGCCGCGCGTATCGACGATGCCATCGGACGCTACCTGGTTTTTCTCAAGGGTTGCGTGCCGCGCGCAGTGACCTTCGACGGACTAAAGCTCGTCGTCGACTGTGCCAACGGCGCGGCCTACAAGGTGGCTCCCGACGCGCTGACCGAACTGGGCGCCGACGTGGTCGCGGTGGGCGTCGATCCCGACGGCAAGAACATCAATCTCGGTTGCGGCGCGCTCCATCCGGAAAAGCTGTGCGAGGCGGTCATGCGTGAGGGTGCGCAGGCTGGTATCGCGCTCGATGGCGACGGCGACCGCGCGTTGCTCGTCGATGAGCGCGGCGAACTGTTCGACGGTGATGACGTGATGGCCGCGATCGGACTCAGGATGGCGGCGGTCGGAAAGCTCGCCGGCGGTGCTGTGGTCGCGACAGTGATGAGCAATTTCGGACTCGAGCTGGCGCTGCGCGCCGGCGGCGCGCGCCTCGTGCGCACCGAGGTGGGCGATCCGGCGGTGGCGCGCGAGATGCGCACGGGCGGCTACAACCTGGGCGGCGAGCAGTCGGGCCACGTTATCTTCATGGATCATTCGACCACCGGCGACGGAATCATCACGGCTCTGATGATGCTCACCTTGATGGTTGAGACCGGCCGGCCGCTGAGCGAGCTGCGCGCGATGCATCGCGTGCCTCAGGTGATGGAGAATGTACGGGTCACCTCGCGCGTGCCGCTGGGCGAGATGCCCGAGGTGCAGCGGCTGATCGCCGCCGCCGAAAAACAGCTCGGCGCCAATGGCCGCCTCCTGGTGCGCTACTCGGGCACCGAGATGCTTGCCCGCGTGATGATCGAGGGCGAGGATCCGGCCGAGATCGGCGCGCTCGCGCGCGAGATCGGCGCCGCGATTGGTAAGCGCGCTGCCCGCGCAAGCGCCTGACGATGCCCCTGCTCGGCGTAAATATCGACCACGTCGCCACGCTGCGTGAGGCGCGGCGCGTGGACTATCCCGACCCGGTTGAGGCGGCACTGGCCGCCGAGCGGGCCGGCGCCGGCGCGATTACTTTTCATCTGCGCGAAGACCGGCGGCATATCCAGGACCGCGATCTGCTGCGCCTGCGGCAGGAGGTCCATGTCAGGCTAAACCAGGAGCTCGCTCCGATCGACGAGATGGTCGAGCTGGCGCTGAAAATCCGTCCGCACGAGGTTTGCCTGGTGCCCGAACGGCGCGAGGAGGTCACCACCGAAGGTGGCCTCGACGCTGCCGGTCTAAGCGCGCGGCTGGCGCCGATCATCATGCGATTCAAGGACGCCGGTATCGGTGTATCGCTGTTTATCGATCCGGCGCCGCATCAGGTCGAAGCCGCGGCCGCTGTGGGCGCGGAGTTCGTCGAAATTCATACCGGCGCATACGCCAATCTCGCCGACAAGGATCTTGCCGAGCTCTATCTGACCGGCATCGATGCGCCGCACACGCTCAAGATCGCCAGGGTCAAAGCCAGCGAGGCCACGGCGGCGGAGCTGCACAAGATTCGAGAAGCGATAAAGGCTGCACGCGCCGCGGGACTCAAACCCAACGCCGGCCATGGACTCAACTACGGCAACGTCGCTGCGATCGCCGCGATCGCGGGAATCCAGTGGCTGCATATCGGCCACTCGATCGTTGCGCGTGCGATTGCGGTCGGAATGAGCCGCGCCGTGAGCGAGATGCTGGCGCTGGTCGACGGCCGGCGCGCCGCGGCGCCGCGGTCCCGTGCCGCCGTACGCGCGGCGCGACGCTAAAGGGAGGGCGCGGACGTGATCCTGCTCAGCGCCGCCGAGAGCCGCGAGCTCGATCGTTTGAGCCAGGAAAAGTATGGCATTCCGTCGTACTCGCTCATGACGCGCGCGGGCGAGGCGGTCGCCGCCGCCGTGCTTCATCGATGGCGTCACGCGTTACATGACGGCGTGCTGGTGGTCGCGGGCAAGGGCAACAATGGCGGCGACGGGATGGTCGCTGCGCGCGCGCTAATGGCTGAGCAGGTGCCGGTGCGCACGATACTGCTTGCGAATGCGTCGGGGTTGAAGGGCGACGCGGCCCGCGCTCATGCAGAGCTTGTCGCGGGCGGCGGCGCAGTACTCGAAGTTCTCGGCGAGACTGAACTCGACGCCGCGATGGGCGGACACGCTGGCGTAATCGTCGATGCGATCTTCGGGACCGGGCTCAATGCCGAGGTAAAGGGACTCGCCCGGCGCGCGATCGAGGCGATAAATCATGCTGGCCCTCCGGTGGTCGCGGTCGATATCGCCTCAGGCGTCAACGCGGACAGCGGCGCGGTGATGGGCGCGGCGGTGCGCGCGGCGCTGACCGTCACCTTCGGCTTCGCGAAGTTTGGCCACGTCTCCTACCCGGGCGCGGAGCTCTGCGGCGAACTCGAAATTGCTGATATCGGATTCGCAGCCGGCGCGATCGGCGAAATAGCGCCACGCGGCAAGTTCTTCGACACCGCCGAAGCAAAGCCATATCTGCGTTCGCGGCCGCGCAACTCGCACAAGGGCAATTACGGTCACGTGATGGTGATTGCGGGGAGCCGCGGCAAGTCAGGCGCCGCGATCCTGGCCTCGCGCGGTGCACTGCGTATGGGCGCGGGGCTGGTGACCGCTGCCATTCCCGAAGCGGTCGGCATTATCGTCGCGGCGGGGCAGGCGGAGTTGATGACCGAGCCGGTTGCCGACCGCGATGGCCATTTCGATGCGCAGTATGTTCCCGCCGTGCTCGCGAAGCTTCTCGAAGGCAAGGATGCGCTGGCGGTCGGTCCGGGAATCGGCCAGAGCGAGGATACGCGCGCGCTGATGGAGTGGCTCATCGCGGAGGGTGTCGCGCCGCGCCGCCCGATGCTGATTGACGCCGATGGCCTCAACGTGGTCGCGCAGATTGGCGCGCGCGCGCTCAAGCGCGCCGCAGGTCCCGTCGTCCTGACGCCACATCCGGGTGAGGCCGCGCGGCTGCTCGGTATGAGCACCGCCGAAGTCAACGCCGATCGGATCGGCGCTGCGCGCCGCCTCAGCGATCTCAGCGGCGCGGCGGTCCTGCTCAAGGGCGCGCGCACTGTTATCGCGGGCACCGCCGGCGAAATCTATGTCAACGCGAGCGGAAATCCCGGTATGGCGACGCCGGGAATGGGCGACGTGCTCTCGGGGATTGTCGGTGCGCTGCTGGGGCAGCGGATGGCACCGCTCGACGCGCTCGCGCTGGGTGCATTCGTTCATGGTTACGCCGCCGATCGACTCGCGACGCGGATAGGTCCGGTCGGCTATCTGGCCGGCGACCTGGCCAACGAACTGCCCTCGACGTTAGCCGCGCTCGGCACTTGAACGCGACGTCTCGGCTTGAATGAAAACCTTATCCGGCGCACGCTTACCAATATGACGCTGGTTATCGAAACCCACTCGGCGCATGAGACCAAGAGCTGGGGTCGCCGGCTCGCCTCGGTGCTCGAAGGCGGAGAGCTGCTCGGGCTGATAGGCGATCTCGGTGCGGGCAAGACCAGTTTCGTCAAAGGTCTCGCGAGCGGACTCAATCTGCGCGAGGCTGACATCCTGAGTCCAACCTTCACGATGATCCAGGAGCATCGCGGACGGATGGCGCTCTATCATATCGACCTCTATCGCCTAGAGGAGGCCGGGCTCGACGACTTGGGCCTGCGCGAGTACCTGTTCACGAGCGGCGTGGCGGCGGTGGAATGGTTCGAGCGGCTGCGCGAGGCCGAAGATCTGGAGGTTCTCTCCGTGCGCATCAGCTACCTTAGCCCGAGCGCACGCCGAATCGAGTTCGTCGCGGCCACCGACCGCTACGCGCAATTGCTCGAGCGCCTGCGCTCACGCTTCGCGTAGGCGTGAGAAAACGCCCTCCCCCAAGACACGGGGAGGGGCAGAAGCGGTCGAGCATTTCGATCCCAGATTGACCAGTTACCGCCTTTAGCCGGGCTCTGGTTCAGGACGCTCATTCCGCACATAATAATCGATTACGCCGCGAACTATGCCGCGGCGGCGATGACGTGGCTCTAGTCGTGCAAAAATATGGAGGGACCTCGGTCGGCTCGATCGACCGGATAAGGTCGGTTGCGGACCGCGTTGCGCGCGTGCGCGCCGGCGGCGATAAGATCGTGGTCGTGGTCTCCGCGATGGCGGGCGAGACCAATCGCCTGTTCAAACTTGCCGCGCAGTTGAGCGACTCGCCGCATCCGCGCGAGACCGACGTGTTGGTCGCGACCGGCGAGCAGGTCTCGGCGGCGCTGCTCGCGATTCGGCTCCAAGCGCTCGGCTATCCGACAGTGTCGTTCCTCGCCCATCAGCTAAAGCTCGCGACCGACTCCAACCACGGCAACGCGAAGATCCGCTGGGTCGAGGCGGAACGCCTGACCGAGGCGGTGGCCGGTGGAAATATCGCGGTGGTGGCTGGCTACCAAGGCGTGGACGCCAAGGGCGACATCACCACGCTCGGGCGTGGCGCCTCCGACCTCACGGCGGTCGCGCTCGCGGCCGCGCTCAAGGCCGATGCCTGCGAGATTTACACCGACGTCGAGGGCGTCTTCACCGCCGACCCCAACATCTGTCCGCGCGCACGCAAGCTCGGGCGAATCTCGTACGACGAGATGATGGAGATGGCGGGATTGGGCGCGAAGGTGCTGCAGTTGAGATCCGTCGAACTGGCGCGACGCTACAGCGTGCCGCTGGTGGTGCGCTCCAGCTTCAGCGAGGCCGAGGGCACCTGGGTCGGCCGGGAGGATAAATCGATGGAAGACGTGATGGTCTCGGGCGTGACGCTCGACCAGAATCAGAGCAAGATAACGATCGCGGGCGTGGCCGATCGGCCGGGTCTGGCGGCGCGAATTTTTGGCCCTATTGCCGAGGCCGGGATGGTGGTCGACATGATCATCCAGAACGCCAGCGCTGACGGCCATACCGACGTCACTTTCACCGTGGGACGCGATGATTTGCGCGGCGCGCTCGATCTATGCCGCTTGATGGCCTCGGAAATCGGCGCCGCCGGCGTGCGTCACGAGGATCAGGTGGCCAAGGTTTCGATCGTAGGACTAGGAATGCGCACGCATGCGGGCGTCGCGGCGCGGATGTTTCGGGTGCTCGCGGACGAGAGAGTAAATATCGAGATGATAGCGACCTCGGAGATTAAGATTTCGGTCGTGGTCAACGCCAAGTATGGAGAGCTTGCGATGCGGGCGCTGCACGACGCATTCCTGGGCGAGGGTTCCAACGCAATGCCGGCGGAGTCGGTTTAAGCAAATGGCTGTGGCGAAAAAGATCCAGATCTACGACACCACGTTGCGCGACGGGTGTCAGTCCGAGGACGTCTCGCTCACCGTCGAGGACAAGCTCGAGATTGCCGAGCGCCTCGACGACCTCGGCGTCGACTATATCGAGGGCGGATGGCCGGGCTCGAACGACCGCGACGCCGCCTTTTTCCGCGAGGTTAAGAAGCTCCGTCTGCGCCATTCCAAAATCGCGGCCTTCGGCTCGACGCGGCGCGCCAACGCGCGCGCCTCGGCCGATCGCAACCTGGCGCTGCTATTGCGCGCCGAGACTCCGGTCGCGACCGTGGTCGGCAAGACCTGGGACATGCATGTGCGCGAGGCCCTGCGCATTTCGAACCAGGCCAATCTCGACATCCTCCACGACACTATCACCTACCTGAAGCGCCACGTCGACGAGGTCATCTTCGACGCCGAGCATTTCTTCGACGGGTTCGCGGCCAATCCAGAGTTCGCGGTGGCCTGCCTGCGCGCGGCCGATTCGGCCGGGGTCGATCTCATTGCGCTCTGCGATACCAATGGCGGCCGCTTGCCGCATGAAATCGAAGCCGGCGTGCAGGCCGCGATAGAGGCGGTGCGATGCCCGATCGGAATCCATCCGCACAACGACTCGGAAGTTGCGGTCGCCAACGCGATCGCCGGCGTGCGCAGCGGTGCAACGCAGGTTCAGGGCACGATTAACGGGCTTGGCGAGCGCTGCGGTAACGCCAATCTGGTCTCGATCATTCCCGACCTTCAGCTCAAGCTCGGCTACCAGTGCGTGCCGCCCGCGAAGCTCAAGATGCTGCGCGAGATCTCGATGCTGGTTTACGAGCTGGCCAACATCACGCCCCATACTCGTCAGGCCTACGTCGGGCACAGCGCCTTCACCCACAAGGCGGGGCTGCACGTCTCCGGTATCCAGCGCAGCGTGCATACGTACGAGCATATCGACCCGGCGACGGTCGGTAATGATCGTCACGTGGTGCTGTCCGAGCTTTCCGGGCGCGCCAACATACTTTACAAAAGCAAAGAGTTCGGTATCGACGTCGAACCGAGCAACGAGAAGATTGGGGTGCTGCTCGACGAGCTCAAGCGGCTCGAGTCGCTGGGCTACACTTTCGACGGCGCCGACGCCTCCTTCGAGCTGCTGATGCTGCGAACGTTAGGGTTCGCTCGCGATCATTTTCGTTTCGTCAGCTTCCGCGTATTCGACGACAAGTGGCATGAAGATCACACCCCGTTCAGCGAAGCCGTGGTGGTGATCGAAGGGCCGGACGGCGTGCGCACGCGCAACTCTGCCACCGGCAACGGTCCGGTAAATGCGCTCGACTCCGCGTTGCGCGGCGCGCTGGTCCCGTATTTCCCGGCGCTCGAAGCGATGCAGCTTGCCGACTACAAGGTCCGCGTGCTCGACAACGGCGCCGGCACCGCGGCGCGCGTGCGCGTTCTGATCGAATCGACCGACGGCCGGCGGCGCTGGGGCACGGTCGGCCTTTCGAGCAACGTGGTCGAGGCGAGCTGGCAGGCGCTGGTCGACTCGGTCGAGTACAAATTGCACAAGGACGCGGCCCGTCCTCGTATCGTCAAACATCCGGCAGCCAACGGCGCGCGGCCGCGCGAGCGCGCTCCGCTACGCAACGGCGCGGCAGCGAGGCCATAGCCGCATGGCTCTCCCGCCGACAACCGAGCCCGGCGAACGAAACCGGACGCAGATCGGCATTCTCGGCCGGATGCGCGAAGACGTCCAGGCGGTCTTCGACCGCGATCCGGCCGCGCGCACCGTACTTGAGGTGACGCTCGCCTATCCGGGGCTGCACGCAATCTGGATCTATCGTGCGGCGCATTGGCTGTGGGAGGGTCGGCTTTACCTGCTCGGCCGCCTTTTGAGCGAGCTCGCGCGATGGATCACCGGCATCGAAATACATCCCGGCGCCACCATCGGGCGGCGCCTCTTCATCGATCATGGGATGGGCGTGGTGATTGGCGAGACTGCCGAAATCGGTGACGACGTTCTCATTTACCAGGGCGTGACACTTGGCGGCACCAGCCTCAAAAAAGAAAAACGGCATCCGACGATCGAGGACCATGTGATGATCAGCGCCGGCGCGGCGGTGATCGGCCCGGTGCGGATCGGCCGCGGCAGCCGTATCGGCGCCGGCGCGGTAGTGGTCTCCTCGGCGCCGCCGTATTCGACCATCGTCGGCATTCCGGGCAAGGTGATCGAGGGTGAGAGCACACGTCAGGACGTAGCCGGTCTGGACCATGTGCATTTGCCCGACCCGGTGGCGCGTGCGATGCAGAGTCTGGTCGACAAGCTCAACCGGATCGGCGTGCGAATCGAGGAACTCGAAGAGCGTCAGGACTGCCTCGAAGACAAGTTCAATCCAAATGTTCCATCGAATGATGCGCCCAACGTGTCCGACTCGACCGCTTCTGGCGCCGACGATCCCGCTGCTCCCAAAAACCGCTGACTTGAAGCGTTGATTTGAGTGCGCGCCTCGCGAAGGCGCTACATTACTTCTCCAGTTTGAGCGAAGTCTCCGTTATTTGGCCGGCGGTGGTGACACTTCCTATATAGGTCGCTCCGCCGGTGACCCATCGCTCGGTAAACGACAACGTGCCATCGCGCCGGGCGATGAGGCCGGTCACGTCGGCTCCGCTCGGCACTGGAAAAACGGTCGCCGCGCCTCTGGTCGTGACCCGCACGATCGCGCCGGCGGTGGAGTTCGGCGCCGAGCCGGACCGATTGACGGCGATCCACAGATTGCCGTCGGAACCCGCGACGATCGCTTCATACTTGCCGCTGACTGGCAGGGTGAATTCGGTGACTTGGCCCTTGGGCGTCAGGCGTGCGACTCGGTCGCTGAAATTCTCGGTGAACCAGATGTTGCCGTCGGGGCCGGCCGCAATTTGCGCCGGCAGGGTCCCTTTGCGCGGCAGATGATATTCGAGCACTTTGCCGTCGAGTGCGACGCGGCCGATGCGTCCCACCGGCGACTCGGTGAACCACAGGTTATGCTCCGGGCCGCTCGTGATAGTCGCCGGTCCGGTCGCGCGCTCGGGCAGCGGGAAGATGGTGATGGCGCCCGCCAGAGTCATTTGTCCTAGCGCCACCGCGCCGTCAGGATTCGCGCTCTCCCATGCCGTGAACCACAGGTTGCCATCGGGTCCAATCGTCAAACCCTCGGGCACCCAGGTGTTGGGCAGTTCATAGAATGTGCTCTTTCCGTTGGACGCCATCGTGATGATGTTGCCGGCGATCGACGAGCCGAGCGTCGTGATTCCGACCATCCACAGATTTCCGTCGGGCCCATAGATAACGTTGGCGCCGAAGCTGACCGGCGGCAGCTTGAACTCGCTCACCAGATCCGTCGCGGTCGAGCCTTCCGGCCTTGGGAATTCCAAGGATCGTGAACCAGAGCCCACCTTGCGCGTCTTCAGCGAGTGACGAGGGTTGGATCACCAATCCCGCGGGCAATGCGGGCGGTGGCGGCGGCGGTGGTGGGGGTGGAGGATTTTCGATCACGCATCCAGCCTCCAGCATTGCCGCCAGGACGGCCGCGACGAAAGCGACGATCGTAGTTGCTACCCGCGGCGGCCGGCGCCGAGAAGCGCGCTTCATCTGAGGATCGAGGAAACTCAGAGCTTGTGACCGAAGTTCGCGCCCATCATGTACTCGTGTTCGCCCCGAATCGGGCGGCCTTCGCGCAAGCGCTCGTAGCCGAAAGGGCGGAGGTCCACGGTTGTGGAGCGGCCAGTAAGGATCAGCTCGGCCATCGCGGCGCCTACCGCCGGCGCGGTTTTGAAGCCGGTGCCGCTAAAGCCTGCCGCCACGTAGAGTCCGCCGATCTCGGGAACGGGACCGATCACCGCGCGCGAGTCGGGGCTTACGTCGTAGATTCCGGCGTGGCCGCGCGAGTATCCCGCACCTGCCATCGCGGGCACGCGATGCGCCAGGCGCTCGGCGACCTCGGTTACGAAGTCGGCGTCGTTGTCGTCGCGAAAACTGTCTGGGTCGGGTTCGTATTCCGCCTTGACGTCGCCGAGCCCGATTAACGTCTCCCCATCGCCCTGAGGGCGGAAATAGCTGCCTGAAATCGTATCGATACATCCGCAGTGCCTGAGCTTTGCCGGCCGTTTGAAAAAAGCGATCTGCGCACGCTCGGCGCGGATTCCAATCGGTGCGCCGAGCGGCTTCAGCAGCCGGTCCGTCCAGGGACCCGCGACCACGCATACCGCGCTGGCCTCGTGCCGCGCACCGCCCGCGTCGACCACGCTGCGCACCCGGCCGCCCGCAGCGTCGATCGAGACGATCGGCTCTGCAAGCTTAAACGCCGCGCCATGGCGAGTAGCCGCCTCCGCCATCGAGCGCGTGGCGGCGACCGGATCGGCATAGCCGCTTTGCGGTTCATAGGCGGCGAGGGCGACGTCATTGACGTTGATTGCAGGCTCGAGGCTCCGCAGCTCCGCGGGTTCGAGCAGGCCGGTATCGATGCCGACCGCGCGGAGCATCCCGACATTGGCGCGCAACCTCTCGGCGTTTGACGGGCCGACCACGATCGTGAATCCAGTCCGCACGAATCCGCAGCCGCGCCGCTCGGCGTCGCGCCCGACCATCTCTTCCCACTGAGCGAAGTAGCGGAGACTTTTCCACGCCAGTTCAGCCTCCGGGGCGAAGGTGTAATGCATCCGCAGGAGCGCGCCTGAACGCGCCGACATCCCGGCGCATACCTCGCGTTCCTTGTCGAAGACCGTGACCCGCGCCCCCGCGCGTGCGAGATGGAAGGCGAGACTGCATCCCACCATCCCGGCGCCCACCACGATTACGTCAGGCATCGCCATTTATTGCTGCGCGTTACGAATAGCTCTCGTTTCAAGGACTTTTGTCGAACGATCCGCTACGCTAAGTTATTCGTTCGTCTTGGGCCTATCAAACCCGTATGCGCATTTATCTTGACCATAACGCCGGCGCACCGATGCGGCCCGAGGTGCGCGCCGCTATCGCGCGCTTCAGCGAGACCGACGAGGCAACAAATCCTGCCTCGGTCCATCGAAGCGGTCAGCGCGCCCGCCGCGCGTTGGAGGAGGCCCGCGCCCGAGTAGCGGAGATCATCGGAGCCGCCGCACGCGAGGTCGTGTTCACCAGCGGCGGCACCGAATCGAACAATCTTGCGATTCGCGGCGTAGCTGACGCACGTGGGGCGCGGCGCAGGATCGTCAGCTCGGCGATCGAACATTCGTCGATTCTCGCGCCGCTCGAATATCTCGCCGGCCGCGGCTTCGAGATAATCCGGATCGCTCCGGATCGCTACGGGCGAATCGCACCTGCAGCAGTAGCCGCAGCGCTCGACGCGGATACGGCGCTAGTGACGATCGGGCTCGCCAACGCGGAAGTCGGCACGATCCAGGATGTGGCGGCGATGGCCGAGCCGATTGCCCGCGCGGGAGCGATGTTTCATATCGACGCGGCGCAGGCTGCGGGCCGCATCCTGTTACGGGTCAGCGATCTGCGCTGCGATCTTTTGACGATCAGCGGTCACAAGCTGGGTGCACCGGCGGGAATCGGCGCGCTGTATGTACGCAATGGCGTGGCGCTCGCGCCCGAGATGCTGGGTGGGCCGCAGGAGGTCGGGATGCGCGCGGGAACGCCCAATCTGCTTGGCGCGATTGCGTTCGGCGTCGCGGCCCAAGGCGCCGCGGCGCATTTGGATGAGGAGTCGGCGCGCATCGCGTCGCTGGCGGCGCGGTTGCTCGAGTGTCTTTGCGCCGCGATTCCGAACCTCCGCCTCAATAGCGCGACCGTCGGCAAAATTCCAAACACTCTCAACCTGACTTTCCCTGACGTGCTCGGCGAAAGCATGCTGATCGCGCTAGACCTCGAAGGCGTGGAAGTCTCGATGGGGTCGGCGTGTGCGGCCGGCGCGGTCGAGCCGTCGCACGTGCTGATCGCGATGGGCTTGAGTCGCGACGAGGCGCGCAGTTCGCTACGCATAAGCCTGGGGTGGAGCACGACTGCGGACGAGATTGAGCGCGCGGCGGAAATCATCGCTCGCGTGTGGCGGCGAGTTCGTGCGGCCGAGCCGCTAATCGCGGCCATATCAGCCAGGGCGGACGGCATTGCGGAGGCCTCGCGATGAGCGCGCGAGTGGTGGTCGCGATGTCGGGTGGCGTGGACAGCTCAGTTGCCGCGGCGATTTTGCGCGAGCGCGGCTACGACGTGGTCGGCGTGGCGATGCGCCTGGCGCCGGAAGGACCAACGCCGACCGTGGCGCGGCGTCGCGGGACCTGTTGCTCGCACGAGGACTTCGAGGATGCGCGGCGGGTCGCGGAGCGGATGGACTTTCCGTTCTATGTAGTCGATCTGCGCGCCGAGTTCGGCGCTCGCGTGATTGACAATTTCGTCTCCGAATACCTGGACGGCCGTACGCCCAACCCATGCGTGATGTGCAATCGCGAAATCAAGTTCGACCGCCTGCACGAACGCGCCGCAGCGCTCAACGCGGACTACATTGCGACCGGCCATTATGCCCGTATAGAGCGCGACACGCGCGGCCGCTTCCATCTGCTGCGTGCCGCCGACGCCACCAAGGATCAGTCGTATTTTCTGTTCACCCTCGGTCAGCTCGAGCTGAGCCGCACGCTTTTCCCGCTGGGCGCGATGACCAAGGCCGAAGTGCGTGAGCGCGCGCGCCAGTTAGGTCTCGCCAACGCCGACAAGGCCGAGAGCCAGGAGATTTGCTTCGTGCCCGACGGAGACTACGCCGGCTTCGTCGAGCGAGCGGCGGCCCCTACGCGTCCTCACTCCGGCCATATTGTCGATAACAGGGGTCAGGTGCTGGCTGACCATAACGGGGTGCATCGCTTCACCGTCGGACAGCGCCGCGGGCTGGGTCTGAGCGCATCGGCGCCGTTATACGTGAGCGAGATTCGCGCGGAGAGCGGCGAAGTCGTAGTCGGCCCACGCGAGAGTCTCGCCGCGGCTGGCCTCTTCGCGCGCGACCTCAGCTTCGTCGATCCCGACGTCATCGTCGGCGGGACAATCGCGGTCGAGGCGCGCATCCGCTATCGCCATCCGCCTCTGCCGGCAACGCTCGCGATCCAATCCGGTGGTCGCGCGCGCATCACCTTCACCAATGAATGCGGCCCCGCAGTGACGCCCGGACAGGCGTGCGTGTTCTACCGCGGCGACGAAGTTGTCGGCGGCGGCTTTATCGAGCAGGCACTGAAGGCATCTTTGCAAGGTTCGACATAAGGATGGGTGCGATGCGCTTTGCGGTGGCCACTCTGGGATGCAAGGTCAACCAGTACGACTCGGCGATGATCGAGTCGCGCCTCGGCGCGCGCGGCATGGAGCGATGCGAGTTCGACGAGATCGCGGACGTCTATATCGTGAACACATGCACGGTGACCGACCGCGCAGACGCCGAAAGCCTCAAGCTGGCGCGCCGCGCGCGGCGGCTAAATCCACACGCGCGTGTGGTGATGACCGGATGCCTCGCGCAGGCCAATCCCGCCGTGCTCGCCGCTGCGTCCGAGATCGACGCCGTGGTGGGACTGGGCCGTCCCGACGACCTCGAACGCGCCGCCTTGGGCGAAACTGCAGAGCGGGTGATGGTTACAAACCTCCGCAAAGAGCGCGCGCCAATCGAGCTCGGCGGAGTCGCGCTGGAGGGCCGCACGCGCGCGTTTCTCAAGCTGCAGGAGGGATGCGATCAATTCTGCAGCTTCTGTATCGTGCCGACCTCGCGCGGAACTTCGCGCAGCGTCGAGCCGCGTCGGATCTTTGACGCGCTCGACCGTCTCGCGGCCTCGGGCTTTCGCGAGGTCATCCTGACTGGCGTTCATCTGGGCGGTTACGGGCGCGACCTCGATCCGCCGGTCAGCCTTGAGACCCTGCTCGAGATGGTCGCCGAGCGCTCGCCGATCAATCGGGTCAGGATAAGTTCGCTCGACCCCGAAGAGTTGAGCGACCGGATTGTCGAAATCATGGCCGCGAGCGAAAAGTTCTGCCCGCATCTTCATCTACCGCTTCAGGCGGGCACTGACGCGACCTTGGTGCGGATGCGCCGGCGGTACGACCTCGCGCATTTCACAGACCGTGTCGAGCATGTGCTGGCGGCGATGCCTTCCGCTGCTATCGGCACCGACCTTATCGCTGGGTTTCCGGGCGAGACCGCTCAAGATTTCGACAATTACTTTAGATTTATTGAAACGCTGCCGCTTGCCTACTTTCACGTCTTCCCGTACTCCGTGAGGGCGGGAACCACGGCCGCCAAGCTGCCGGGCAAGGTGGCGGCGGAGGAGATAAAGCGTCGAGCCGGAATGTTGCGCGTGCTCGGCGAGGACAAGCGCCGGCGCTTCATCGAACGGTTCCGCGGATCAAGGCTTAAAGTTCTGCTTGAAGAACGCGGCGCGGACGGTAGGCTGAAGGGCTACAGCCGCAACTATATCCGCCTTTTAGTGGAGGCCCCGGACGCACTTGGGAACGATGAAGTTGAGGTGGTGGCAACGCGGGTTGAGGGCGTGGCCCTCGCTGGGGAAATTGCTGCGCTCCAAGGCGGCGCGGCAGCCGGCGCGGCCACGTTCTGAAGAAGATCGCGCAGACCTAGAGCGGCGGCTCAACTATACGTTCGTGCGTACCGAGCTGTTGCGCGTGGCGCTCACCCATCCGAGCGCCGCGGTCGGCGCCGACCTGCATTATGAACGGCTGGAGTTTCTGGGCGACGCGGTGCTCGATCTCGCGATCGCGGATCTGTTGATGCGCCTGCTGCCCGAGGCCAAAGAAGGGGTACTATCCAAGGAACGCGCCTCGATCGTCAACGGCCGCACCTTGGCGGCCAAGGCGCTGGACATTGGCGTAGGGCGAGCCCTCAGGTTGGGCAAGGGCGAGGAGAAAAGCGGCGGACGCGAGAAGGTCTCGATCCTGGCGGCGTCGTTCGAGGCCGTAATCGGCGCGATTTATATGGACAGCGGACTTAGACCGGCGCAAGCCGTGATCGAGGGATTGTTCGCCGACGACATCGGCGGACCCAGCGCCGAGCGCGACTACAAGACGGAGTTGCAGGAGATCGCCTATCGCCGCTTTCGCACGCAGCCGGTTTACGAACTGGTGTCGTCGCGTGGCCCTGACCACGCCAAGATGTTCACCACCCGCATCCGCATCGCGGGGCGCGATCTGGGAGCGGGCGAGGGCGGCAGCAAGAAGCAAAGCGAGCAGGCCGCAGCACGCGCCGCGCTGGACCGGATCGAGGAAGAGAAACGTGGCTCTCGCTGAGTCTCATCGCGCGGGCTTCGTCGCGTTGGGCGGCCGCACCAACGTCGGCAAATCGACGCTGCTCAACCGAATGGTCGGGCGTAAGGTCGCGATCGTAACGCCGCGTCCGCAGACCACCCGTCGCCGCATTCTGGGCATTCGTTCCGACCCCGACGCGCAGATGATCTTCGTCGATACTCCGGGACTGCATCGGCCCAGGAGCGCGCTCGACCATCATATGATCGAAATCGCGCGCCGATGCCTTGTCGAGGGCGAGGTCGTGGTCGGCGTGGTCGAGGCGAGTGCGCCGCTGAATGAAGGCGACCGCGCCTTTCTCGCCGAGTTGCGCGAGTTAAAGGCGCCGCGCGTAGTCGCCCTTAACAAAATAGATCGCATCGGTCGCGCCGACTTGTTCGCCGCTGTCGAGCAATGCGGCCGCGAAGTGCCCGAGGCCGAGATCGTTCCGGTAAGTGCGCTCAAAGGCGGCAACATCGACGAACTCGTCACGGTGATCAAGCAGATGCTGCCCGAGGGGCCGCCGCTGATGCCAGAGGATGAGTACACCGACCAGACCGAGCGGATGATTGCGGCCGAGGTCGTGCGAGAGAAGGTGTTCCTCGCGATGCGCCAGGAAGTTCCGTTCTCGACCACGGTGGTCGTCGAGAACTTTGTCGAAGAGGCTGATCGCCGCCTCATAAAAATCGACGCCGTCATAGTCATCGCGCGCGAGGCGCATAAGGGGATGCTGATTGGAGCGGGGGGCCGGCAGCTCAAGCAAATCGGCACGGCGGCGCGCCTCGAGCTCGAAAAGATGCTCCGCGCGCACGTCTTCCTGCAACTGCTGGTCAAGGTCGAAAAGGACTGGACACGCAGTCCGCGTAAAATCGCAGAGCTGGGCCTCTGAGATGAAGCCAGTCGCCAATACCGCCGGGCGCGCTGGCGCGCTGGCCGCGCTGCCCGAGGGCGCGCCGGTTGTGGTGCTGGTGGGTCGTGCCAATGCCGGGAAATCGACCCTTTTCAACCGCATCGCGCGCGGCCGTCGTGCGATCGTAAGCCCGGTCGCTGGTACCACTCGTGATCTCAACGTCGGCGAGGCCGCGCATCGCGGGCGAAATTTTTTCGTCGTCGATAGCGGCGGACTTGAATTGGGCGGACGCGAGCGTCTCGGCGAGCGTGTCGCCGAGGGAGCGCTGAGTGCGGTCGCTCTGGCCGACGTCGTGGTATTCATGCTCGACGGCCGCGCCGGACTGGGTCCCGGCGATCGCGAGGCCATCGCGCTCATTCGCGAGACTGGACGCCCGATGGTGGCGGCGATCAACAAGATGGACCGCGCCGGGATGGAAGCGGTGGCTGGCGAATATCATGCGCTCGGCGTATCGCCGATGGTGCTAGTCTCGGCAGCCCATGGACGCGGGGTCGAGGAATTGCTCGACGAAGTCGTCGATCGTCTGCCTGCCGCCGACACCCAGCCGTCCACGCCGCCCGATCTCAGGCTCGCGCTCATCGGCCGTCCCAACGTGGGCAAATCTTCGCTGCTCAATCGCCTTGCCGGCTTCGAGCGCGCAATCGTCGATGACACTCCAGGCACCACGCGCGACCCGGTTGACGTGCGCCTTGGCGCCGCCGACCGCGACGTGCTCCTGATAGATACCGCCGGGATCCGCCGGCCCACCAGGGTCGAAGGTGAGCTGGAGCATTTCTCGGTCGGGCGCGCGATCGAGACGATTCGCCGCGCCGAGGTGCTGGTCCTGGTGATCGATTCGACCGAGGGCGTCACCGATCAGGACGCACGCCTCGCGCGGCTGGTCGAAAGCGAAGGCCGCGCGTTGGTCCTGGTCTGCAACAAGTGGGACCTCGCGGCGAAAGAGGGACGGCGCGTCGCGGCGTTCGTGCGCGATGCGCAGGAGCAGGTGCCGTTTCTGGCCTTTGCCGAGATGCTGTTCACCTCGGCGCTGACCGGCGACGGTGTCGACAAGATTATCCCGGCCGCGATGAAGGCGGTCGATTCCTGGCGCGCGACTTTTCAGACCGCGCAGCTTAACCGCATTCTGGCCGAGGCCACCGCCGCGATGGACCCGCCGATGATCGAACGGCGGCGCCTCAAACTGATGTACGTCACGCAGGTCGGCCATTCGCCGCCGCGCCTGGCATTTTTCGCCAACGTCGAGCGCGATATCCCAGTGCACTACTTGCGCTTCCTCGCCACGCGCTTTCGTGCGGCGCTCGGCCTCGTCGGTACGCCGCTGCTGCTAAGCTTTCGACGCACCGGGCGCACCTGGGCCGAGGCGCGTGCCACCGGCGCCGTGCGCGCCAGGGAATCGCCGGGAAAACCGCCGAATAAGAAGCCGAGCGGAAAGCTTCGGAAGAACGCGTCTAAGAAGATAAAATCGAAGAAGACAAAATAAATGACCGCGCCAAAGCGGCGCGGGCGGAGCGGGTCGGCGCTGTGGAAAGGCGCGCGGCGCGCGCATTTCGCCGCCTGTCGCGGCTTCGCTATAGTTAAGTGGCAAGGTCGGATTTCGTGATCCTGATTCTGGATTTCGGCAGCCAGTACACGCAGCTCATCGCTCGCCGCGTGCGCGAGGCCAAGGTCTATTGCGAGATTCATCCGTACAATCTCGCGATCGAGAAGATCCGCGCGATGCGCCCGCGGGGAATTATCCTGTCGGGCGGTCCCGCCAGCCTCTATGAGGCCGACGCGCCGGACATCGCGCCGGAAGTGCTGCGGGTCGGATGCCCGGTGCTGGGAATTTGTTATGGCTTGTACGTGATCGCGCAGCATCTCGGCGCGCATAGCGCAGGTGCCGGCAAGCGCGAGTATGGGCCGGCCGAGTTGGTGATCGATAGGCGTGATGAATTGTTCGAAGGTCTCGCCGACCGCGAATTTCCGGTGTGGATGAGCCACGGCGACCGCCTCGAGACGATACCGCCGGCGCTCGAGGCGATCGCGCATAGCGGCAATTCGCCGTATGCGGCGGTGCGCACCCACGACGGCCTGCTTCGCGGAATCCAGTTCCACCCCGAGGTCGCGCACACGCCTTGCGGTGCGCGAGTGCTCGGCAATTTCGTGCTCAGGATTTGCGGCGAGGCGGGCGACTGGACGCCGGCCGCATTCGTCGAGACCAAGCTCGCGGAGATTCGCGCGCGTGTGGGGAGCGACCGGCCGCGTGCTGATGGGACTGTCGGGCGGCGTTGACTCCTCGGTCGCCGCTGCGTTGATCAATCGCGCAATCGAGGATCGCCTCAAATGCGTCTTCGTCGACACCGGGCTCCTGCGCGCGGGCGAGCGCGAGCGGATGGAGACGGTGTTCGCCGGGCGGCTCGGAATCGCGCTGAGCGTGGTGGACGCTTCCGATCTGTTCCTCGAGCGCCTTGCCGGGGTGCTCGATCCAGAGCAGAAGCGGCGCATTATCGGCCACACCTTCATCGAAGTGTTCGAAAAAGAGGCGCAGGCGATTGGCGGCGCAAAATTCCTTGGCCAGGGAACGCTCTATCCCGACGTGATCGAATCGGTTTCATTCAAAGGTCCCTCGGCGGTCATCAAGTCGCATCACAACGTCGGCGGACTGCCGGAGCGGATGCGCCTTGAACTGGTCGAGCCGCTGCGCGAGTTGTTCAAGGACGAGGTGCGCGCGGTCGGCCGCGAATTGGGGCTGGGCACCGACGTCGTGGATCGCGAGCCGTTTCCCGGTCCAGGACTGGCAGTGCGGATTGTGGGCGAGGTGACGCGCGAGCGGCTGGAACTGCTACGCCGCGCCGATCTTATCGTGATGGAGGAGATCGAGGCGGCCGGGCTCGGCGCGCGTCTGTGGCAGGCCTTTGCGGTGCTGCTGCCCCTCAAGACGGTAGGCGTGATGGGCGATGGACGCAGCTACGAGAGCGTGATTGCGATTCGCGCGGTCGAGTCCTCCGACGGGATGACCGCCGATTGGGCGCGGATCGACCCTGCGCTCCTTGCTCGGCTCTCCAACCGCATCACCAACGAGGCGCGGGGCGTCAATCGGGTAGTCTACGACATCACCTCGAAACCGCCCGCGACTATCGAATGGGAGTAGCCATAGCGTGACGGTTCGAACCCGCTACGCGCCGAGCCCAACCGGCGCGCTACATATCGGCAACGTGCGCTCGGGATTGTTCGCCTACCTGTTTGCACGCCACAACGGCGGCGAATTCATCCTGCGCATCGACGACACCGATCTGGAGCGCTCGACCGAGGAGTCGCTCGCGGAGATTCTCGAGAGCCTGCGCTGGCTAGGGATGGAGTGGGACAAGGGGCCGCCCGACCGCCGTTACTTCCAGTCGAGCCGCTTCGACCGTTATCGGGAGGGCGCGCTGCAGTTGCTGCGCCACAAAAAGGCCTATCCCTGTTACTGCACCGCCGAGGAACTGGACGCGAAGCGGAAGCAGGCTGAACGGGAACATCGCAAGCCGGGTTATGACGGCAAGTGCCGCGATCTGCCGTTCCCCGCAGACCTCCCGCTGCCCGACAAGCGCGCCGGCCGCAACTATACGATTCGTTTTCGCTCGCCACGCACCGGCGAGACCGTGGTCGAAGATCAGATCAAAGGCCGCGCCGTGTTCGACAACGCGGAGCTCGACGACCTGATCATTTTTCGCTCCGACGGCGTGCCGACCTACAATTTCGCTACCGTCCTCGATGACGCCGACTTCGGCATCACGCACGTCGTGCGCGGCGACGACCATCTGCCCAACACGCCCCGCCAGATGCAGATCTTCTTCGCGCTCGGACTCAAGCCACCCGAGTATGCGCACCTGCCGATGGTGATGGGGCCCGACGGGCAAAAGCTCTCCAAGCGTCACGGCGCAACCTCGGTCTTTGCCTATCGCGACGCAGGCTACTTTCCCGAGGCTCTGCTCAACTACCTGGCGCGGCTGGGATGGTCGCACGGCGACCAGGAGATTTTTTCCAAGCAGGAGCTAATCGAGTATTTCGATTTTGCGGACTGCGGAAAGTCGGCGGGAATTTTCAATGCCGAGAAGCTTCTGTGGCTGAACTTTCACTACATGAAAGAGCGGCCCTTACCGCAGCTCGCGCGTGAGGTGCGCCCGTTTATCGAACGCGCGGGGTACACGCAAATTCCCGGCGACGAAGCGTGGCTCGAAAAGATGATCGCGACGCTCCGCGAGCGCGCCAAGACGCTGGTCGAGCTGGTCGACTTCGCGAAGTTCTACCTGAGCGACGTGATTACGATCGATCCCAAGGCCGCGGCAAAGTTCTTCAAGCCGGAGATAGCCGAGCCGCTCAAAGTCCTGGCGGCTGAGCTCGAATCGACCGAGGGCGACTTCAACGAGGCGAGCGTCCAGGCGGCGTTCGAACGCGTGCTGGAGCGGTTCGGGATAAAGCTCGGACAACTGGCGCAGCCGGTGCGCGTGGTGCTTACCGGCGGCACGGTCAGCCCCGGGATATATGAGGTGATCGCGGTGCTCGGCAAAGCCCGAACCGTGGCCCGCTTGCGCGCGGCGCTGGAACGTATCGAATTCGCCTCCTGATCGGCGTTTTGCGAATATCTGCCCGCAGGGCCTGTCTTCTCCGCAATTCAGGAAAGCAGTGGCATTAGAATTTCAGGTATTTATTAACTATTCTCATGAGCACGGGAATTGCTTTAAGAATTATCGGAACTGAGCTGAAGCGGCGAGTCCGTGTCGTTGCACAGCTATTGTGAGGATAAATCCAATACCATGAACCAGAGCACGCAGACCGACACCACAGTTACTCGCGTGGAAGCGCCGTTGAACTACCTCGACGTGACGGGCGAAAAGCCGGTCACCTTCATGTACAAGACCGAGAATGGCGCACCGCAGCGGACCTATCAGAACGTCAAGCATCCGATGACCATTCTTAACGGCCGTGCCGTCGACGAGCGGTTGACGCTCGACGACCAGGGGTTCGCGCTCGTGCGTCATCCGACCGCGACCGCGAACTTCTACGATGAGGCCGAAGTCCGTGCGGTTTACTATCCCGAGGTCGAGCGGCTGGTGAAGCAGGCCACCGGTGCTGTACGGGTGTTGGTGTTCGATCACAACGTGCGATGCGGTCCGATGGCGAAAGAGGGGATTAACGGCGCGCGCGAGCCGGTCCGTTTCGCGCACAACGATTACACTCTCAAATCCGGCCCGCAGCGCGTGCGCGACCTGATGGGTGACGAGGCGGAGACGCTGCTAAAGAACCGTTTCGTGTTCATCAACGTGTGGCGGCCGATTCGCGGCCCTGTCGAAGAAGCGCCGCTTGCGGTGTGCGACGCTCGCAGCATGCGGATTGCCGACTTCGTCTCGACCGACCTCAAGTACCGCGACCGCACCGGCGAGGTTTACTCGGTAGCCTTCAACCCGGAGCATCGATGGTTCTATTTTCCGCGGATGCAGCGCGACGAGGCGCTTCTGCTCAAATGCTACGACTCCTCGGTAGACGGGCGTGCGCGATGGACCGCGCATACGGCGTTTGACGATCCGACTTCGCCGCCAAACTCCGCGCCCCGTGAAAGCATCGAGGCCCGCACGATCGCTTTCTTCGCGCCCGAGAAGAAGAACTGAGCCGCGAAGTGCCGACTTGCCGCACTTTCGATCACGGTTGTCCCTCTTTCTGGCAGTCCAGTTAGGTACGGTCTTCTAAATGCTTAATCCTACATCGACAGCGCGGCACAGGACGTTGCCACCGAACTGACCGGCCTGGGCGGCGCCCGCGTGATTCTCGCTACCGGCCGGACGGCAAGGCCATGGGAAGTCTGATCGACCGACTTGGAGCGGGCGGCAAACTGGTCATCGTCGGCGCGAGCCCGGACCCGTTCGCGGTTACGTCGATGCAATTGATCATAAAACACAAAGCGATCGTAGGTTGGCCGTCGGGAACTTCGATCGACTCGGAGGACACGCTCAGGTTCGCGGCGGCAAGCGGCGTCCGACCGATGATTGAGACGTTTCCGCTCGAACGCGCAGCCGATGGCTACGACCATATGATGTCGGGCAAGGTGCGCTTCAGATCGGTCCTGAAGATTTAATTCGGATTTCTATTTGGTCGTCCAGGTGAAGGCCTCGATTCTCCAGACATCGCCGGTCTTCGATAACACCACGTTGGTCAAACCATCATAGTGGCCCGGCTTTCCGGCCTCTTTGAGATCCAGCGCGACAGGCACGATGACATTGGCGCGGTCGGCGACGACCACCGCGGTCAGCGGCTTCCCGACCGTGAACTTAAAGTCCGTATCCTTGTTCTTTGCACTATCCTTTGCAAAATCGGCCATCCAATCCTTGAACGCCGTCGCTCCGTGCCAGTGGAATGCCGGAAACGCGTCGGTCACGTCAGGCTGCTCGACAAAAAGCTTGGATGCCGCGTCCTGATCATTGATAGAGCTGAACAAAGTGGTGACCACCGCTACGGGGGCGGAGGTGTCGGATTCGGCGTTCGCGCGTAATGCGTTCGCTCCGAGTACGAAAGCGAGGGCGATCATCACAGATACGGTTTGTTTCATCCTTTCATCCTTTAGCTCCACGAGATTAACTAATACTCTTCCGCCCCTGCCGACGAGCTTTCCGTGAGTGGCGCGACTGCAATTCCCTGCTGCTCGCAGGTGTTCGCAAGGTCGGAGACGGTGGCCCGGCGCACGTCGCGTGTCCAACGCAGATCGTCGAATTCAGTCCCGCGATGCATCGTGCAGCGATCGTCCCACATCACGAGATCGTGCACGCGCCATCGGTGATGGTAGACGAACTGCTGCTGAGTGGCGTGGGCGATTAGCTGATCGATGAGCGCCCGCCCTTCGGCCTCAGGCATCCCGACCACGCGGCCCGCGTGCGACGCTATGTACAAAGACTTTCGTCCATTTTCCGGGATCGTCCGCACCATCACCTGAGGAACCGCGGGCAAGTTTTTGCGCTCGGCCTCGGTGAAGCCGCTGAAGCCGGTGCGCGCGCGCGAAAAGGCCAGGGCGTGCTCGGCGACCAGGCCCTCGAGCCGCCGCTTCAAAGCTTGGTCGAGCGCGTCATAGGCGGCGCGCAGGTCGGCGAATTCGGTGTGGCCGCCGACGGGCGGAATCGTCCGCGCATACAGCAACGAGGCGCGCGCCGGCAAATATTTGAAGGAACTGTCCGTGTGCCACAGGCGGTTGGCAAGCTGAAGCATCCGCACCCGGCTCTTATCGCCCCAGATTTCGCTCTGCGAGTTGAGGTTGGAAACGTCGGCCAGTTTGTCTGGGAGACGCAGTTTCGCATCGGGGTTCAGCGCTGCGATGCTGGTATCGAGCGGCCCAAAGTGCCGTGCGAAATCGATGTGCTGCTTATCCGAGAGTTCCTGTCCGGGAAAGACCAGCACGGCGTAGTCCCAGAAGGCCCGCTTAATAGCCGCGACGTCGTCAGGCTCGAGCGGCCGCGACAAATCCACGTCGCCGATCTCGGCGGCGAAGCTTGCTGTCACGGGACACATCGTAATCGCCATCAGCGGTCTCTCTCTTCTGCGCTATTTCATCCGTGATCTCGTATCTCAAATGGTGCGCGACGCGGTCAAGCGCGAACCAAACGGAGCTGCGAGGGATTGCGGGACGGCTGGCGTCCGCGCAGGTCTAAGGCGATGCAGCGGGCGAAGGCTCGGTTGAAGACTCCGGCGAGGGGATGGGTGAAGACTCGGGAGAGGACTCAGATGAAGGCGCGGGTGAAGACTCGGGCGAGCCTTGGGGCGATGACGTCTGGGCGCCCTTGCGCATGCTTTCGAAGAAGCTCGAATTCGCGCCGACCAGCTGTCCCAGCGCGATGACAATCTGGTCCGACATCTCGAGCACCTTGTCCTTACCTACCCGAAACACCGAGGAGTCCTCGAACACCTCGGCGGGAAGCTTGTCCGAATAGATGGTAAAGGCGACGGATACCGCCGACATGCGGCCGGCCAGCTTGTTGTCGATGCCCTGCCATAGGTCCACGCAGGCGAAGTGCACGCCCATCCCATAGCCGCTGGTATTCGCGGCCAACTGATAGCCGATTGATTTCTGGATTTTCGCTTTGAAGACCGAGCAGAAGTTCTGTCCCACGGGGTCGGGGCATCGGCACATGACCGCGATGTTAATCTTTCCAACGGGTTCGTCCGCCCCGCTTTGGACGGGCGAAATCGCCGCCGAAAACCCGGCGATCGCTACCGCGAGTACGCCCGCGACGATTATGAATCGAGCATTTCTCAAGACGGGTGCAGGCTAACCAAGAGCCTCGGTGTGGGCAAGGGGCCCTTGCACCAGGCCGTCAGCAAATCCGAATCGAATTTTCAACCGCATGACGGATGCTCATCAGATCGCGCCTCGCGCTCGTAACCCGGCAATCGCCGCCGCGTCGTATCCGAGCGCAGCCAGAACGGCTTCGGTATGCTCGCCCTTTTCGGGCGTGGGCGTTCGCAGCTCCCACGGTGTGCGGCTCAGATCAACCGCCTGGCCGACCAGCTCCTGGCGTCCATGCGACGGGCTTTCGATCGCGCGCGCTATGCCGATGTGCCGCACCTGGGGGTCGGCGAATACCTGGTCGATGCGATAGATCGGCCCACAGGGCACTCCGGCACGGTTGAGAATCTCGATCCATTCCGCCGACGGCCGGGTGCGGGTGACTGCCTCGATCGCCGCGTTGAGCTGGTCGCGGTTACGCAGCCGAGCCTTTCCGCTCGAGTAGGCCGGATCGGCGGCAAGCTGCTCGACGCCGAGCGCCTGGCAGAGACGGGCGAACAGCTCATGGCCCGAGCCTGCGATATTGATGTGTCCGTCAGCGGTCGCAAATACTCCGGTCGGAATCGCGGTGGGATGATTGTTGCCGGCCTGCTCCGGCACCTCCCCGCCAAGCAGCCATCGAGCCGCCTGAAAATCCAGCATTGCAACCTGCGCCGCGAGCAACGAGGTTTGCACCCACTGTCCCTCCCCCGACTCCTCGCGCTCCAGCAGGGCGAGTAGAATGCCCATCGCGCAGAAAACCCCCGCGGTGAGATCGGCGATTGCGATGCCGGCCCGCACCGGACCCTGGCCCGCAAGGCCAGTTACGGACATCAGACCGCCCATACCTTGCGCAATCTGGTCGAGGCCGGGCCGATCGGCATAGGGCCCATCCTGGCCAAAGCCCGAAATGCTCGCGTACACGAGTCGCGGATTGATCAATCGCAGCCGTTGGTAGTCGATGCCGAGCCGATTCTTGACGTCGGGGCGATAATTCTCGACCAGCACATCCGCGGTTTCGACCAGCCGCCTGAGGATTTCCAGCGCCTCGGGGTTCTTGAGGTTCAATGTGAGGCTGCGCTTGTTACGATGCAGATTCTGAAAATCGGGACTCGCCCGCGAACCCACTTCGGTAGCGTCGTTGTCGGGCGTTTCGATTTTCAGGGCGTCGGCTCCCCAATCCGCGAGCTGGCGCACGGCGGTCGGCCCGGAGCGTGCGCGGGTAAGGTCGATGACTTTGAAGCGGGATAGCGGGAGCCGGTTCATAGCAGCCGCATCATAGTGCGAGCGGCGCTTCGATGGCCAATGAATTTTGGCTGGCGATTAGGGCTAATGAATCCGTTTTGACGAAGTCGGGCCAATTTATCGGTGAAGCAGCATACCGCGCCGCCCCACACCACGGAGACGGATCTTTCCGAGCGAATCCGTCTCGGAACCGGCGAGACCGCCCATTGCCAGGCTAGCTCTTGCTCTTGCTCGAGTCCGGAGGAGCCCCGCCTTCCATCTCGGCGCGCCATTTGTCGATCGTTTCGATATTGAAGCGCCAGTCGCTGCCAATTCTGAAGGCTGGAATTTTACGTCGCTTGATCAGCCGGTAAATAGTGGAAGGATGGACGTGCAAATATTCGGAAACCTCCTCCACAGTCATAACTTTGCTCTGTCGTCCGAACAGCGGCCGTTCGCTATCTCGAGCCATTTATCGCCCCCACACCTCCAAGCAGCCGCCAGAGCCTCATACGCCGGTGCCGAGAACGAATACTCTGCGACTCCATTAACAATACGCCGAATAGCGCACCCGAAAAAATCTCGCGTGCGGCTGGCAGCATAGTGGTGCTCCACAGAAGCTACCAATGCTTCTACTAGCATCATCGATGGCAGGTCGCATAGATAGTTCGTCCGACAAATTTGGCCTCAAGAAGTAAAATGCGTGGATAAGGCTGAAATGGCTTACATGTGCGAAACATTGAGATAAAAATTGTTGAAAGAAAAGCTGATCGCTCTTTGGAAAGCGAGGCAATTTTGAATTGAGCCCTGTGGCGCTAGTACGACAACGAAGCGGCGGTGCTGCACAATCCCTCACGAGAGCCTTGATCGAAATCTTCTAGTACCACAGGGCGCGTGATCGAGGAGCACTCAGCTTTGATGACCATTGACTAATAAAGCATATGATTCGATGCCTGATTATTGTGATTGAGCGTACCAAGTAGGCAGATGGGGTGTCACTGCCCGATGTCGCCTATCTAGGCACAAATAGTGCAGTTCGCCCTCACCGTAACGAGGTCTTCTCGCGACAGCGGTGTCAAAGCGTAAGCCGACGCATTGCGACCCTGCACTGTCGGTGGGCACTGCAGGTAGCAACGTTTGATTCGGCTGCGGCTGTGTTCGCGATGACAGGGCGGAATCTTCCAGGAACTGGAGCGAACCATGCTGGACTTCCTTAAGGTACTATCGAGACGCAGCATCGAGCCCGCCGCTTTGAGAGAAGCCGATTCCGGCGCCTCGCAGCTGGCCGCACCACATCAGCAACACCAGATCGATCTGCTGCGATTCGTCCTCGATAACATGGCCGAGGGCGTGATCGTCTGTGACTGCGATTCGCGCGTGGTCAAATTCAACCGCGGTGCGAATGTAATCCTGGGCGCGGATTTGACAGGCGAAGACCTCGGGTCGATGACGACCAAGTATCAACTGTTCTCGCGCCCCGGCGCCCGCCCACTTTCGATGGATGAGTGGCCGCTCGCCCGTGCAATGAAGGGCAACGCGGTGAACAGCGCGCAATTCATCCTGCGGGGACGCACGCTTGCGGCTGAACTATGGATCGAGGTCTCCGCGCGTCCCGTCAGGACCGACGATGGGACGATCCTCGGCGGGATAGTGGTGCTGCGCGATATCAGCGAACGCAAGGTCGCGGAGGAACAGATTAAGTGCGCGCGTGACTTGGCGCTCGAGGCGGAACGAACTCGCTCCGAATTCCTCAGCAATATGAGTCACGAAGTCCGCACTCCGCTCAACGGCATAATCGGCATGACCCAGTTGTTGCTCGGCACCAAACTCAGCCCCGAGCAGCGCGAATATGCCGAGACCGTACAGTTGAGCACCGACCTGCTCTTCGGGATGGTCAACGATCTGCTGGATTTCTCCAAGCTCGCGGCGGGCAAAGTAGTGTTGCAGCAGGTCGATTTCGACCTCGAGCAGGTGGTCGAGACCGCCGTAGGTCTGTTTGGCGAGCGCGCGCAGAGAAGCAACGTCGAGCTGATCCTGGACGCAGACGAGGACGTACCGCGCCTGCTGCGCGGCGACCCCGCACGTCTGCAGCAGGTGTTGGTTAACCTGATCAGTAACGCGGTCAAGTTCACTGATCGCGGCGAGATAGTAGTGCGGCTGGTCAGAGAGGCGGAGTCCGCGACGACCGCGTCGGTGCGCTGCGAGGTGCGCGATACGGGAATTGGAATCGCCCCCGATGCACAGAAGCTGCTGTTTCAGCCCTTCTCCCAAGTCGATGGATCGACCACGCGTAAGTTTGGCGGTTCGGGTCTGGGCCTCGCGATCTCGGCTCAACTCGTCGATCGAATGGGCGGCCGAATAGAGGTCGAGAGCGAACCCGGACGGGGCTCTGTTTTTCGCTTCACGATGAAGCTGCAAAAGCAGCGTTCCTATTCCAGTGCCGCGTTGGGCGCGTGCGCGGGTCTGGAGCGACTGCGGTTGCTGGTGATCGAAGACAACGCGACCCTTGGCGCGACCCTCCGCAAGCGGCTCCGCGCCTGGAGGATCAGTCCCGACTCGGCCGCCGATCAAGCCGCAGCGCTAGATTTGTTGCGCTCACACGCGGCGGCGGGAACGCCATACGACGCTGCTATCATCGATCTGCACCGGTCCGCGGCGGAGAGCATCCGGCTCATGCGCGCAGTAAAGACGGACCCGACCATAGCCCGCACCTGGCTGGTGGCCGCAAGGTCGCCCGCTGCTGAGGCTACGGCTCGCTCCCGGGCGCATTCCGCGCACGCCGACACATGGCTCGCCCGGCCGATCCGGCCCTCGCAACTTCTGCAAAGTCTCAAGGAACTGCTGGCGCACGACGACCGGAATCAATCGGACCAGCCCGGCGACGGCGCGGCGATCGAAGAGCCACCGGCGCCTCATCGGTCCGCGCGCACGGTCCGGGTGCTGGTCGTCGAAGATAATGCGATCAACCAGAAGCTCGCGCTCAACCAACTCCGCAAACTTGGCTACGCCGCCGATGCAGTCGACAATGGGCCTGCAGCGCTGAACTTGATCGCGCGCGGCTCTTACGCGGCGGTACTGATGGACTGCCAGATGCCAAGGATGGACGGTTACGCGACGACCAAAGAGATTCGCCATCGCGAGGCGGGACGCCGACACACGATCGTCATCGCGATGACCGCTTTTGCGCAAGCGGGGGCGCGCGAGCGCTGTTTCGCGGCCGGGATGGATGACTATATCGCGAAGCCCGTCAGGCTCGAGGCGCTGGACGCGGTCCTCGCGCGCTGGGTCCTCCTGGAAGGTACATCGAATGGCCACCCCGGTCCCATGAAGACGGCGATGGCGGATTGCGAGAGCATCGATCCAGAAGTGATGCTTGAGTTGCTGGACCTGGCGCGCTCGTGCGAGACCGGCGATTTCCTGGGTGAGCTTATCGATATGTTTTACGGCGAGCTGGACGCTCGGTTAGCTTCGATTCGCGAGGCCTCAGCGCAAGGCCAACTAGGTGAATTGGACGAGCGCGCCCACGAATTCAAAGGCTCATGTCTAAGCCTGGGACTCACCCGCATGGCGATGCTGTGTGGCCAGCTTGAAGCGCTGGCGCGCGAGGGGACGGCCGAGGGCGCAACAGCGCTGTTCGACCAGATCGAACGCGAGGCCGACGTGGTGCGCCCGTTACTCGAAGCCGAGCGGTCGTGCGTCTCACGCGACATGCGAGAGTCGCGAGAATCGCAGGAAAAGCTCGAGCCGCGCGACTCGCGTGCGGCGCATCCACAGTGAGTCGATAGAGACTTCGCTTCGGCGATCGCTGGTTCTTCGGCCAGCGTCGCGATTTTGCCGCTTCGGCTCGACGCTAAGTCTCGTATCCCAGCCGCCGTGCGCAGTCGCGCAGAATTTCGGGTTCCCAAGCCGGCCGCCGCGGGTTTTGCGGATGCGTCAGGCTGCTCGAGATTCGCCCAAGCAGATGTAGAAACGTCGCGGCCGAATGTTTGTAGGCCGGAACGGGCTCGCGAAACGCGACGTTGCCCAGGTATTGCAGCGCGTCGGCCAGCGCATAATAGGCCGGATCGCCCGTTTCCCACAGCCGGTCGCGCTCGGCGAATTTCTCGGGCGCGAAAGTCGCCAGTCCCAGCAGGTAGTCCGAGCCATACTCGATCATGTCGATGCCGAGATCGTTGCCGGTATAGATGCGCAAGTCCGGACGCACGGCGTCGCGCAGCGCGAGGCGTTCGAGCTCCGTCAAGCGATCGAGCGAGGAATGCTTGATTCCCTTGAGCGCCGGAATTTCCATCAGCCCGCGGAGCGTGGCCTCGCTGAAAATTTCGCCATTGGGCGCGAACATACGCCCGAGTTCGAAGCCGAGAACTTCCGCGTAACCGCGGCACGCGCCGCGGTAGGCCGCGATTTTGTCGCGGTCCGATTTCCCATGCAGCCGCGCGGTCTGAAACATAATCGGCACCGCGTCGAATTTCACGATCAGGTCCATCCGGCGGCGGTAAAGCTCGACTACCGGGCCCTCGCGGCCTTCTATATAGGCGCCTGCCACAAATGGTACGCCGTGGCCCAGCGCCTCGCGGGTCCAGCGGAGGACGTCATCCTGTTCGGCGTCGCTCAGGTAGTTGACGTAGCCGGTATCCATGTTCACCGCGTTCGTCAGGCCGGCGCGATGGGTCGCCGCGAGGTGGCGTTGGAACTCTTCGACCGCCACCGCTCCGTGTGCATCGTAGGGCAGGAGGGCCGCTGCTATCCCCCGCACCTTGCGCCCGGGCAGGCGCCGCTCGATCATCGTTTGAAGTTTCATGTCGATGGGAGTTCAGTCATCCGGCCGCGGCCCGCTTCGCCTTCGCCTCCTTGAGGCGCAGCGCCATGTCCGACTTCTTGTAGTGAGCGTCCAGTGGATAGCATCCGGAGACCAGGCCATTGCGCGGCGCCGTGGTGCAGTCGCTGAAAGTCCGGCAAATCCGCTTACGTTGAATCGGCCGTCCCTCCAACGCGTCCCACAGTATCTCGGGATAGGTCAGTACCATCCGTCCCAGGCCGACCGAATCGACCCAACCGATGCGTACGGCCGCCTGCGCCACGTTCGGCAGGTAATCCTGCAAATAGCTGTAAGCGGATCCCACGATAATAAGTTCGGGAAAGCGGCTCTTGAGCAGGCGCGCCGCGTTCATCTGACGTGCGACCTCAACCAGCGGATCGCGGGGAGGCCGGTAGCCGTCCGACGGCGGATACGCCGCCGGCCGCTGAATGTGAGGCGTGTAATACGGACTGCCAGCAGTCAGGTTCACCAGCCGAATATCCATCCGCTCGAGCAGCGCGAGAAAGCGCGCCGGCTCGGTCAGATCCTCGGTGACTGGGTCGGCCGGGTTGACGCCAAATCCGAAGCGGTATGGGATGAGGTGATCGAAGGGCTCCGGCTCGCCAATTCCCGCCGCAACCGATGAGGAGACTGGGGCGGGACGAAACGGCACCATGTCGAAGGCAGAGAGCCGCACGCCAATTTTAAGCCCAGGGGCGGCCGCGCGGATGCCCTCGACGGTCTCGCGCAGGAACCGAGTGCGGTTCTCGAAGCTGCCGCCGTAGCGTCCTTCACGGGTATAGGCGCTAAGGAATTCGTGGCCGAGATAGCCGTGGCAGTGCTTGACGTCCACGAAATCGAAGCCCAGCCGCGCTGCCGTGCGCGCCGCGCCAATGAAGTCCTCGATGATCGCGCCGATCTCCGCATCCGTCAGCACCGGATATTCGGCTGACAGTCCCAGCCGGCGGTCGAGGATTGGGTGGCGATAAAGGATTCGCGGTGTACCCGGTTTGTCGGTGTCGGGTCGGCTGTAGCGTCCGGAGTGAGTGAGCTGAAGCCCGATCAGCAGACCGTTGTCGGAACCGGCAACGCTTCGATGCTCCTCGATCAGGACTTCTCGCAGACGAGCCAGGCCGCGCTCGGTATGCGGTGCGATTACGAGCTGGCGGGGATTGGCCCGAGCCTCGCGACTTACCGCCGCCGCCTCGCCGCCCCAGATAAGCTTCGCGCCGCTTTGTCCGAACCGCCGCCATCGCCGAATCGTGTGTTCGCTTGGATTGCCGTCAGCCGTGCCGTCCCAACCCTCCATCGGATGAACGGCGAGGCGGTTGCCGATCCTGATTCCATGACGTTCCAGCGGCCGTGCCAGTGGTGAATCGGTCCCGCCCGTCAATTCCAGGTCGCACGGGAGCGCGACGCCGAGCGAATCCAGATATTGCTGGAAATGCGCGACGTCGCGCAGGCTGCCCAGACGTACAAACTCGTTCCCATTCATCGATCGTTCGCTCGATTCTCCGCCTACCTCGTCGTCGCTCCGTAAGTCTGTTCGTGCGCGCAGGCTGGGGGCGTCCGGCGAAGGCTCTGCCTTGAATCTCACATCCAGGCGTGGACTCGCAATGGCGCCGGCGATGATTGCGGCAATGGTCGTGAATGGAAAAGAAAGGGCGCGAGAGGGGAGAGCCCCTCCCGCGCCCGCTGGGATTATGCCCAGTGACGGACCGTGGATATGATTACTGCAGCCCGCCCGGCCAATTATGCGCTGCCAGGGAAGCCTGAGCCTCATTGATGTAGCTCTGAGCGCCCGAGTCGTACCAGCCCCCTGAGAAATGGAATCCGATGCAGCCCCACAGCACGCGAGACGAGCTGCCACCTGCCTGAAAAGCTGCTATGTCGGACGCATAAGTGTTAGGCATTTGACCCGAGCTGCCGAAGTAGGTTGCCCAGTCGCCATTCATACAGGACCGCTGATCAGCATAGCGATAGTCGGCGGCGAAGGGTGTGCTCTTCATGATCATTGGCCAAGTCGTGGTCTCGTAGTACACCTTGGTTTGCCACATACTCCATGAAGTCCAGCAACAATTCGGACACGTCACAAAGGAGCCGTCGGGCTCATCAATTGTGGTGTTCCACAACGCAGTGAAGGTGCCATTGATGCACGATGACTGGGAAGTCCGCTCGTCGCCTGCACCACCCTGTTCCCACCCGGACTCAATTTGGCCCTGCGCCCGTACCACATCCTCGTCGATTCCCCACTTACAGGCAGCCCACCGTACGATCTCGTCGGTCGTCCCGGTATAGTTGCCCGTTACGTTCGCATAGTCCGAACTAGGAATCCCGCCACCGCTGGACGGCGTCGGATTGGAATAGAACGACGACGGAACGCCACCGGGCGGCACGTTGAAGGCCGAGTTATTCGGCGCGTTCTCCGGGATGGGCCGCGCGTTCGTCCAGGCCGTGCACTGCGCTTCGCTGGGCAGCGTCGCGCGGAATCCAAGCGTCGAGAAATGAGTGGGTGCCGTTGCCGGGTTGGGCGTGGGCGCAGGCGTAGGGATCGGAGACGGCTTAGGAGTGGGGCTTGGGGTCGAGAGCGAGGGCGTAGACGTCGGCGCTGGTGTGGGTTTCGGAGTCGACGCAGGGGTCGAAATGGGGGCGGGCGTAGCTGTAGGGTTGGGCGTGGGACCTGCTGAGTTTTTCACCATGACCGAGACTGACGCGGTACCGATCGGAGAGGTGCCGCCCTGGTCGAAGACCCGGACCATCAGAGTGTGCTCGCCATCTGCGACCTGGGTCGAATCCCATGTGCAGTTGCCAGTGCCGGACCACACGCTCGTTCCATCGACCATGAGCTGATCCCAATAAACGTCGGGGCCAAGCGTAACAGTCACGATTAGCCCGTTGCCGCTCACGGTTTGTCCATTGCTCGGCGCGTTAATAGTTATCTCAGCGCCGATATTAGAAGGTGTTGATGTCGCGGCGGGCGTGGGCGTGTGAGGAGGCGGTGTCGCAGTCGGAGTAGGCGTCCGAGAAGCCGGCGTTGGGACTGGAGTCGGGGTGCGGGTGGGGGATGGTTTAGGCGTGGGCGTCGGAGTCGACCTATGCCTCTGAAGACGCAAAACTCCTACGGGCGGAAGGGACTCAACCGAAAGTGCCCAGGCTCTGGTGGCGGGCACCGCGGCGGACAGAAACACGAATAGTATTCCGATTGCGCAGGCAAGGCGCGAGACAAAGCCAAAAAACCCTTTCATCAGATTCCCCCCTAAAAAGATCTAAGGCGCAGCAGTTTTTCGTCACCGACCGCGCTCCAACCGAGAACCGTGCTGCCGACTGACGAGAAGCTGTCGGCCATGTACAGGGGGGATAATGAACTCGAAAAGGATCGGGCAGCCGCACAGGTGTGGTGCGCGGCTTTCCGCCAACGAGGAGGACTTCGAAAGATCACCCCCCCGGGATCTTTCAAAGTCTAGACACAGTGTGAAACTGTATTAAGTGATAAACATGTTGTCAACCAAACTAGAACGTACTAGACATGTCTATTAGCTAATTTTGACGTTCTAATAACTATATCTACTTTAATCGGTGTTTAACACGCTGCCTTCGGCCCTCTGTCGTAAGTAGCGTCCAATCGCCGCCGCTTCCGCTTCGCCAAATTTCGTTTACGCGAAGGCGATCGCTTGCCACCGCTTGGAGCGGGCACGTAGAGACTTAGACATGCCGCGAGCATCTGAAGGCGGGATTCCCGATCCGAAGTCTCACGGGGACCAATTGGAGCCGTTGCGCCAGGCGATTCGCGGCCGCTATGGCGCCGCGGCGCGGGTGGAAAATGTCGTCATCCCGACGCTCGGCGGGATCAACCGTACGTTGATCTTCGATCTGGTGGAGGGCGCCACGCGTCGCCGTCTGGTGTCGCGTCAGGAGAGCCCTGGTGAGGCCGACAGCCCATTTTTGCCCTCCGGCGTACAGTTCCGTGTCATGCGCATCGCGCACGCGCACAAGGTGCCGGTGCCGGAGCCGGTCTTCGAGTATGAGGCGGCGGATGCGATGGGCAGTGGCTATGTCAGCGCTTTCGTCGAGGGGGAGACGATGCCGCGAAAAATCCTGAGCGGCGCGGAGTTCGCAGAGGCGCGATCGCGCCTGACCTCCGCGGCCGGCCAGACCCTGGCGCTGCTGCACTCGATGGACCTCGCCGAGCTTGAGTTTCTCGAACAGGTTCCGGATAGCCGCGACCCACTACAGGCGCAGCGGGATCGTCTGGACTCCTATGCCGAGCCGCATCCGGCGATCGACCTAGGCCTGCGCTGGCTCGAGCTCAATCGTGCGCGCGAGCCGCGCCGGACTTTTCTGCATGGGGATTTCAGGACTGGAAATCTGATGGTCGGCCGCGACGGACTTCGCGCGGTGCTGGACTGGGAGTGTTGTCATATTGGCAGCCCGGCCGAAGACCTTGGCTGGCTCTGCACGCGATCGTGGCGGTTTGGCGCGAACGATCGTCCGGTGGGCGGCTTCGGCGCGCGCGAGAATCTGCTCGACGCCTACGTCGCGGCGGGCGGCGGTCGGATCGACTTGGACGAAATTCGCTACTGGGAAATCTTTGGCCTCGTGCGCTGGGCGATCTACAACGTATGGCAGGCCCATGGACACGTTTTCGGCAAGCGGCGCGCGGTGACTTTCGCCGCCTGCGGCCGCAATACGAGCCTGGTCGAGTATGACCTTCTGATGACCCTGGCCAAGCGTTACGACTGAGGCGCGAGGTTGCCGTGAATCGGGGCGGGAGGCCCCTGTGAAATTGCCAGTGGAGGAGATGAAGGTGAGCCAGGATCGTCCCGCAGCCATCGAACTGCTGCGCACCGTCAGGGAGTTCGTCGATTCCGTGCGGCCCAAACTGGCCGGCGAGGATCAGTATCACGCGGTCGTCGCCGCCTATCTGCTCGGCATCCTCGAGCGCGAGTTAACGCTCGGCTCCGAATTCGACCGGCAGGAAGAGTTCGAACTCGCGCGTTTCCTGCGCACCGCGCCCACGCCGCTGGCGGAGCTTGGCAGGGGGCTGTGCGAGGGGATTCGCGCCGGCCGGCACGACGACCGATTTGACGAGTTGATTGCGCTGCTTCTCGAGCAGACCGCGAACAAAGTGCGGATCGTTCGCCCCGACCATCTCGACCCGAGCCATCGCCTGCCGCCTGTCGGATAATCGGAGAGTCAATGATGTCCGATAGTCACCGGATTTTCGGATTCTCCGACGAGCAACTCGCCACCCTGGACTTGATCTGGCGGCCCGGCCTGTTCGAGGGCCGGGTAGTGCTAGTTTCGGGCGCGGGCACCGGGCTTGGCAAAGCGATCGCCTACCAGTTTGGCCGGCTCGGCGCGAAGGTGGTGATTTGCGGTCGCAAGCCGGAGGCGCTCGAGCGCACCGCGCAGGGGATGCGCAAGCTAGGGATCGATTGTCTCACCTACGCGATGACCATTCGCGACCCGGAACAGGTCGCGGCGCTGTTCGAGGCCGCCTGGAGCCGCTACGGCGGGCTCGACGTGCTGGTGAACAACGCGGGCGGCCAGTTTCCGCAGCCGGCGATCGATTTCAGCGTCAAAGGATGGAACGCGGTAATCGACACCAACCTCAACGGCACCTGGTACATGATGCAGGCGGCGGCGCGGCGTTGGCGCGACGCCGCGCGGCCGGGTTGTATCGTTAACATCGTGGCCATCGTCGAGCGCGGATTGCCCGGCATCGCGCATACCTCGGCCGCGCGCGCCGGAGTCATCTATCTCAGCAAGACGCTCGCCGTCGAGTGGGCTCCGCTCGGCATCCGGGTCAACAACGTGGCGCCCGGCGTCACCGCCACGGAAGGCATGAATGTGTACCCGGAAGGCGCACGGGCGGAGTTCGGCCGGGCCAATCCGATGATGAAACTCGGGGATGCGCAGGACGTCGCGGATGCCTGCTGCTACCTGGCAGGCCCCAGCGGCAAATTCATCACCGGCGAGGTCATCGCCGTCGACGGCGGCTTTCAGATGTGGGGCGAGCAATGGACGGCGGGGCGGCCCGACTACTACAAACTCCGGCAAGACTGATGAAACTCCGGCGATACTGACTGCAGAGCGCAAAAGAGCAGCGACCGCGCGCAATTCCTGTTGGCGCCGCTGCGCGAGCCCGTGCTAAAGGGATTTTGGGGATATCCTACATAGATGGCGCGAAGATGGTGCGCCGAAGACCGTGCACAACGATCGGGAGGAAAAGACAATGGCTGGAAGCGGACAAATTTCCGAACACGAGCATCAGTCGAAAGCCAAAGGCCAGCATCCGATGACCCAGATAGCGACGAGGTCATTGTTCGAAAACCAGGATGTGCGAGTGTGGGAGATGGACGTGCCGGCGGGCGAAACTTTCGGGCTGCATCACCACACCAATGACTATGTGCTTTACATCACCGGCGGCGCCAACCTGCGGGTCGACGACAAGGATTCCGGAGCTTACGACTTTATCGGCCACGAACGGTCAGTGTTTTACATCAAGGCGGGCGGGACCGAGAGCTTCCGCAATATCAGCTCGACGCCGTTTCGCGAGGCGCTGATAGAAATCAAGCGGCCGGCGCGTCCCGGCCAGGATCGCGCGGGGTTCACCTGCTCTGAAGCGCTGGTGGGAGCCGCCATGCGGCCCGGCAGCGTTTGCGTGCTGGAGAACGATCGGATGCGTGCAGTCGAAACCACATTGCCGCCGGGTGAGAGCCTAGGGATGCCAAAGAGCGATCTCGTTGCGGCCGTGTTCGTGGTTCAGCCGGGCAAGGTAAAGGTGATCGAGCGGGGCGCGGCGGAGCGGGTCAGGGAAGAGACGCGCAACGCCAGAGACGTTTGTTGGCAGCCAGCCGGAGTCGAGCGCGAGCTGGTGAACGTGGGCTCGAGTCTCTACCGGGAGATCAGAGTCGAAGTGAAGTGAATTAACTAAGTAATTATCGATCGAAAGCGGATACGCTAGCCGCCTCGAGAAGCGCAACGGCCGCAGCCCCTGTGAGGGACTGCGGCCGTTGCTTTGCTATGCGGCCAGACTCTTACTGATTCGGAATCAGCTCGACCCGGCGGTTCTGAGCACGTCCTTCGGCCGTCTTGTTGGTGGCGACGAAGTTCGTCTTCCCGTAGCCGTGCGGGCTCAGACGGCTTTCCGCGACACCATGGTCGGCGAGGTATCTCACGACTGCGTCGGCCCGGCGCTCCGACAGCTTGAGATTGTACCGTACCGAACCGATCGCGTCGCAGTAGCCGTTAACATTGACCGATACGTTGCCGTGTTCTTTCAGAATGCTAGCGGCTTCATCCAGCACGGCCGCATCCTGCGGACGGATGTTGTACTTGTTGAAGTCAAAATGCACGCCACGCAGGATTAGCTTCTCAGGCGGCGGCGGTGGCGGCGGCGGTGGAGGAGGAGGTGGCGGCGGAGGCGGCGGAGGTGGCGGCGGCGGTGGCGGCGGGCACAAGAAATGGCCGACCGCGCCACCAATCAAACCACCGCCGGCGAGTCCGGCGGGAATTCCCCAGGCGAAATAGGTTCCTTCGTGCGAGCCGTGATTCTTGGTCGTCAGAATAACTGCAGTGGCTATCCCGGCGCCGGCTAGCGCGCCGAGTCCGGCGCCCACAACCTCGCAATTTCTTTGCTCCTCGTTGGCCGAGCAGCCGGCGATCATACAGACGGCTGCCGCTCCCATCAGGTACAGACCTAATTTCCTTAACACCATCATCCTTCCTTCCCAGCCTTTGGACGAGCAGCGCGCTCCAGCGATGCCTCCCCCGGCCAGCTAGAGTAACTTGACAGTCCCCACAAATATCTGAACGGTTGTCTCACATGTTATGCGCCGCGACAAGCCCCTTCCGCTGCATTTCTGGCATCAAACGCAGGTCACCGGATGACCTATATTCCAGCTATTCGACTCAAACCGGGTGTGGTATAGCAGCGCCTATAGGAAGTTTTGGCTATCGACCGGTGCACGGAGGGATAGATGCGTTTCGGCCTTTTGTACTCACTTCAATCGCGGCCTGATAAGCCGGTTGCCCAGGCGCAGCTATACCGCGAGATGCTCGAAGAGATCGAAGCCGGCGAAGGGCTGGGTTTCGACTCTGCGTGGCTGGTCGAACATCATTTTCTCCCCGACGGCATCTGCCCCTCGCCACTGGTGACCGCGGCCGCGATGGCGGCGCGCACCCGGCGGATGACTATTGGCACCAGCATGTACCTGCTGCCGCTCCATCGACCGGTGCAATCGGCCGAAGACGTGGCGGTGCTCGACAACATCTCCAACGGCAGGATCATTCTCGGCGTCGCCGCAGGCTACCGGCCCGAGGAGTTCGCCGGCTACGAAGAGGAGCGTGCGGGCCGCGAGCGGCGGATGGAAGAGCAGCTCGATATCATGATCAAGGCCTGGACCACCGAATCGTTTTCCTACGCGGGCCGGTACTACACAATTCCCGAGACGTCGGTCACGCCCAAGCCAGTGCAGAAGCCGCGGCCGCCAATCTGGATCGGCGCTTCGACCCGCGCGGGTGTTCGCCGGGCCGCCCAATGGGCCGACGCGCTGGTCGCTTCACCGCGCCATCATATCGCCGAACTGAAGCAGCACTTCGCGATCTACGGCGAATATCTGCAGCAGTTCGGCAAGCATCCCTCGTGCGTCCCGATCATCCGCGAGGTCTACTGCGCCCCGACCACTGCCCAGGCCGAAGCCGAGGCCCGCGACGGCGTGATGCACATTCATGGCGGGATGTACGGCAAGTGGGCGGGCGTGAGGCCGCTGCGCGACGACCAAGGCGACCTGGTCAAGGATCCGGCGGCCGTGACCTTCCAGAGTCATCGCGAACGCTTCATCATCGGCAGCCCCGACCATTGCGTGCGCGAGATCGAGCGCTACCGCGACGAGATCGGAATGGACTACCTTATCTGCTGGATGCAGTTTCCGGGCGTCGATATGGAGAAGACGATGAATTCGATGCGCTTGTTTGCCGCGGAAGTAATGCCGCACGTTAAAGGTTGATGCTCGAAAAATTCATCCTCGATTGCGCGGCCGCGCCGGATGGCGCGGGGAGGTTTACCGACAATGCGTAGCTGGATCGATCTCAACAGCGACATGGGCGAGTCCTTCGGCAACTATGTACTTGGCCGTCCCGACGAAGTGATGAAGCAGATAAACCACGCCAATATCGCGTGCGGCTTTCATGCCGGCGACCCGGTATGGATTCGGCGCACGGTAGAATCCGCCAAGCGCTACGGCGTGACCCTGGGTGCGCATCCGGGGTTCCCCGATAAGATGGGTTTCGGGCGCCGCCTGATAAACATCTCGCAGCAGGAGGCGCGCGACTACGTGGTCTATCAAGTTGGTGCGGTCAAGGCTTTTGCCGACGCCGCCGGAGTCAAGTTGATCGCGGCCAAGCCGCACGGCGCGTTTTACCTGTGGGCGCAGCAGAGCGAGGAAAACTCGCGCGCGATTCTCGAAGGCTTTCGTGAAGTCGATCCCGACTTCGTCGCCTATCTGCCGGCGCTGCCGCGTCATCCGATGCTCGAGGTTGCGGAGAAGATGGGCTTCAGGGTGATCAAGGAATTCTACCCCGGCCTGGTCTATGCCGACGACGGATCAATCGGCGTCAAGCGCACCTATGGCGAAGAGAACGTCGAAGACATGGTCGGTCTGGTGATGAAATTCATCACCGAGGGTAAGGTCAAAAGCTCGAGCGGCAAAGACATCGCCGTCGAAGCCGACAGCATCTGCGTCCACGGCGACGTGATCAACGCGCCGGAGGTGCTGACTGGGCTGCACCACGCGCTGAAGCAGGCGGGAGTGGCGGCGCGCAGCGCCGTGCAGGATCTCGCGGGCAAGGGCAACGGCCGCATGCACGCCGCGCGGGCCCACGCCTGAACGGGCGGGGATCTCACACCTCTCCTTATCCTTGGTCAAGGAGAGGGGAAAGAAGGATGGCTCTCCCGCGCAGGAGTGGTGGTCAGATCGGAGGCGGGCCCCTCCAAAAGATCGCGGCCGCGCTTTGTAGGGGCCGGTCGTGAACGCCCCTCTTCAACGAAATGTGGGCAATGTCATCGGGCTGGAAAAGTTCGACATCCTCATCTTTTAGAATAAAAGCTGGGGGTAGGTCGCTGCCGCTTTCGCCGAAGCCCTGAGGAGAAGTCATCAGCATGGCGCTCGAAAAATTCGTCGATGCGTATGTCGCGCGCACGCCACGCTCCCGCGAGATTTACGAGGACGCGCGCAACTATCTTCCCGGCGGGGTCAGCGGCAACGCCAAGTTCCTCAAGCCCTATCCGCTCTACGTCAAGCGCGCGCACGGCTCGCATGTTGTCGACGTCGACGGCAATGATTACGTCGACATGCTCGACGCGGTCGGCGCGGCAATCCTGGGCCATGGCCACGAGTCGATAAAACGAGCGGTAAAGGAGCAGATCGACGAAGCGATCCTGCCCCTGATGGCAACCGAGCTCGAGGTGAAGCTCGCCAAGAAAGTCTCGCATCTGATGGACTACATGCAGATGATCCGCTTCGTGAACAGCGGCTCCGAAGCGACGCTGATGGCGATGCGGGCGGCGCGCGCGTTCACCGGGCGCGAGCGGATCGCGAAGTTCGAGGGCAACTACCACGGCCAGCACGACTGGGCGCTGATTGGCGGCGCCGCGGCTGGGCTGGGGCCTGATAGCGAACCGCTCTCGGCGCCGGATTGCGCGGGCATTCCGCGCTCGATCGTCGATAACGTCCTGCTGCTGCCATACAACGACATGGCGGCGATCGATCTGGTGCGCCAGCATGCGCGCGAGCTGGCCGCCGTGATCATCGAGCCGGTTGCAACGTTCTTTATCGGCGCGGTCCCTGCCGAGATAGAATTTCTACGAGCGCTGCGCAAGGTAACCGAGGAAAACGGCGTAATGCTCATCTTCGACGAAGTGGTCACCGGCTTCCGTCTCGGCCTTGGCGGCGCGGCGGCTTACTTCGGTGTGCGGCCCGACCTCGGATGTATTGGCAAAATTGTCGGCGGCGGCTTCCCGGTCGGCGCCTTTGGCGGGCGGCGCGACCTGATGGAGAAAGTGATCACGCCGACCAAGCAGCCCTCGGACTTGAAGGAGAAAAGCTTCGCCTCCGGCACTTTCTCGGGCAATCCGATTAGCATGGCGGCCGGACTGGCCGCGCTTACCGAGCTCGAGCGAAACCCGGTCTACGAATACGTCGGCGCGATGGGGCACGCCGTCAGAGAGGGGGTGGCGGCGAGCGCCAGGCGCTGGGGCTTTCCCATCCAGGTGACCGGCATCGGATCGCTTTTTCACATCCATTTCGCCGACGCGCCGATCGCCAACAAACGCGTCGCGATGCGCGCCAATCACGCCCGCCAATATGAGTTCAGCATCGGCCTGATTTCCAAGGGCGTGCTGCTGACGCCTAACCATCCCGGGTTTCTCTCCGCCGCACATAGCGCCGAGGACGTGAAGGAGGTCCTCCGCGTAGCCGACGAGGTGCTGCGCGAGATGGCCGCCGGCTGAGCTTCGAGGCGATTTGGAGCGATCGAAAATGGATGTCCGTTACGATTTCGGCGGCGACGAATACATCTTCGTCGATTTCGACATAGAGATGAGTCTCGAGGTCAACTTCAAGATTCTCTCGATCTGCCAGGAAATCGAACGTGAACGGATACCCGGGGTGATCGAGGTGTGCCCGGGAAACGCTTCCTATCTGATGCACTACCGACCGGAGGAAATCGACCCGGAGAAGCTGGTCAAGGAGCTGCGCAAGCTCGAGCATCAGGCCGACCGCATTACGGCCATCAGTTCGCGAATGGTCGATATTCCCGTGCTCTACGACGATCCGTGGACCAAGGAATGCGCCAAACAGTTCGGCGAGCGCCATCAGGACCCTTCGGTTACCAACCTGGAGTACCTGATGCGCATCAATGGTTTCAGCAACAAGCAGGAATTTATCGAGGCGCATTCTGGACGGCCGTATTGGATTTCGATGGTGGGCTTCGTACCCGGCACCGCGTGGGGCTATCAGATGGTGCCGCGCGCGCGCGCCTTGCAGGCCCCCAAGTATGTCCGCCCGCGCACGGACACGCCCGAGCGCACGGTATCGCACGGCGGCGCCTTCCTGGCGATCTATCCGGTGCGCGGCCCGGGGGGCTATCAACTTATCGGGATGACGCCGGTGCCGGTTTACGAACCGGAGGGGCGCTTGGTCGATCTGCGCGAGACGCGAATCCTGGCCAAGGCGGCTGACCGATGGAAGTTGCGGCCGATCGATCTGGATGAGTTCAACGCGATTCGCGCCGAGGTCGAGGCCGGCACGTATCGCTACCGGATCGTCGAGCAGGAATTCAGGCCGGCGGTTTATTTCGAGGATCCGGAGCGCTATCTCGACCGGCTGCAGAAAGAAGCGCGCTGATGCTCAAAGTACTGAGACCCGGGCTGCTCACGACAATCCAGGATGCCGGCCGCTTCGGCTGGTATCACATCGGAATGCCGCCGTCGGGCGCGATGGATCAGTTCTCGTTTCGGGCTGGCAATCTGCTGGTCGGCAACGACCAAGGCGCCGCGACGCTTGAGACGACTTTCCTTGGGCCGGACCTGGAAGCCGCCGCCGACGTGACCGTCGCGGTGACCGGCGCGCCGCTGGAGCTGCGGCTCAACGGCCAGCCGGCGCCGATGTGGGTCGCGCTCGCGCTTAAGGCGGGGGACAGGCTTCAGTGCGGACAGGCGCTCGCGGGAGTGCGTTCTTACATATGCGTCGCCGGCGGAATCGATGTGCCCGAGTTGCTGGGCAGCCGATCGACTTACCTGCTGGGCCGCTTAGGTGGAATCGGCGGCCGCATGGTCGCCGCGCAGGACGAACTGGTCACTGGTACGCCGTGGCGCACGGCTGCCGAGCTTACCGGGCGGCGCCTGGACCCGCGTCTTTTGCCGAGTTTTCCGGACACCGCCGAACTGCGCATCGTGATGGGCCTGTGCAGCTATCGGCTCACCGAGAAGAGCATCGCGCAGTTCCTCAACACACCATGGGAGGTCTCGACCGAGGCTGACCGCATCGGCTACCGGATTCATGGACCCGGATTTCAGTTCCGCGATCGCGAGCCGCCCTTCGGCGCCGGCTCCGACCCCTCCAACGTGGTGGACGTCGGCTATCCGGTCGGCTCAGTCCAGGTGCCGGGCGGAAAAGAGGGGATTCTTCTGATGCGCGATGCGGTTACCGGCGGCGGCTACGCCACCATCGGCACCGTCATCCAATGCGATCTCGATCGCGTCGCCCAGGCTGCGCCGCGCACGCGCTTCCGATTTCGCGCGGTCACCATCCAGGACGCGTTGCGCTTGCGCGCGCAATACAAGTCGCGGCTGCGCGCGCTCGCTGACTCGCTTTCCTTGTTCGATAGCATCGGCTGGCTCGGCCAGTAACGCGCAGCGCTTCCACGCGCTCGGTCCTTGTCCGGGGAGATATGAGGAATGCCGGACAAGAGATGGAGCGGTCGGAGAATTTCTGCGCCTGCGTAGGATTGGCCGCCCCCTGACCTCGCCAGAGATCTCGATTGACGGCGAGGCCAAGGGGCGGTGTTGATTTGGCCACGCGCGAACGCGCGGCCAGGACAAGAGACTAAACAGAGACTAAAAAGTAGAGGACTACTGTCAGCCGCCGGCCGACTTGGCGAGCTTGTGATACATCGCCGCGAGTTTCGCGTCCTGCTCCGCGATACCTTTGTAATGTGCTGCGGAGCGCTTCGCGAAGATCCGCTGCGTGTCAATCACTTCCGTGTCCGACCCTGTGCGCTTTCCCATAGCCTTGTGGATGGCTTCGTACTGGGCTTGGACCTGGTCGGCCTGCTGCAGGGCGGCCTTCGCCTGAGCATCGTAATAGTTTGCCAACGCTTCGTAATCCTGGCTGGTCTTGGCGCTAGTTGCCATGGTCCCGACATTTTCGGGAGTGATATCGGCTGCCGTTCCCATCCCCGACCACGTTGCGGCGACCACAAGCGCCACGAGTACTCCAAACCACGGTGATTTCCCTCTCAACATCAGCTTCGGCTCCTTTGGTTGCTGCTCCCCCGAGAAGTGCGATAGGTCGCACCCGGTTGCCGCATAGCTCAAAGCATTTCGGCGGTTGTTTTTCAAGCCCAGACGGCAAGGGCATCCGCGCTGCGCACTTGAGTAACCGCCTTAATTCGCCGCGAAATGAGCGCGATGTTACACCGAGGCAAGGTCTGCGGGGGTGCGCTCCTGGGCAGCCGCATCGGCTTGTTCAGAAACATTAAGGTCCGCAGCAACGACCTTGCAACGGAACTTTTTCAAGTTCGCCCGGAACTGCCTGATGGCCCGACCATACTCAGGCTGTCTCCTGCCTTTGCCGTCTTCGCCCGACGATCTGAAGCAGGTCGTGTCGGAGCGGGGGACAATGTTACAGCGATGTGACTTTTGACGTTCTTTTTCCCATAAACATCCATTGCTGACCTGGAGGACTGCTTGACATTCCCTTTGGATCAAGCATTATAGCGTCCACTCGGGGCGTGGCCTGTGGGAGGAGCCTTACCTAGGAGAATCTCGTCCATTAGGGCGACTCTCGCGCTGCCCCCGGAGCAACTGATGACGACATAAGGACGGCGCGATAGCGAAACGCATCGCGCTTCAACTGGTCCGCACGTAGCCGTTCGGGGACCGACGGGAATCTGCAAGTGGCTTGAGGGCCGCGCGCAGTGAATACCGTCGAGGCTGCGGCGACGATGCGGCGTAAGGAGTTTGCCGAGAGGTGGGCTTTGCTTCACGGGGCAATGGCTAGAATCAGTAGGTTATCAGTAGTGTGCGCGGCGCTGGTCGCGCTGTGCGTGACGTCGGTCGGATGCGAGGGTGAAGCGCAAAAGCGCGTCATCAGGGAACGGATTGGAACTTCTTCCGAAGGGCGGTCGCTACCCGAGCACGAGGACTATTACGGCTCGACCGTGGCGGACAAAGACCACGCCTGGGTGGTCGGCACTTATGGCACCATCCTGAGCATCACTGACGACGCCAGCAAGGTCGAGATGCAAAAGAGCGGCACGCACCGTTCACTGTTCTCGATCAGCTGCGCCAACACCAACGACTGCGTGATTGGCGGAGAGCAATCGCTCATCCTGCACACCAGCGACGGCGGCAAGACCTGGGAGAAAGTGGACGCGCCCAAGGGTGTGAGCGAAAACCTTCTCTCGATCAGCCGCGGCAAGAATCCCAACCAAATTTGGGCGGTGGGTCCCTCGGCCACCGTCATCCATTCATCCGACGGCGGCAAAACCTGGGAAGACCAGAGCCTGCACAAGGATGAATGCCTCAACGGCGTCGCCTTTCTGGACGACAAGAGCGGCTGGATTCAGGGCGAGTTCGGCGTGATCAAGCACACCGCTGATGGAGGCAAAACCTGGGTCGAGGCAGACAAGGTCGTGGGGCTGCCCAAGTACGTCGAGGACGTGACCGCTGAGGAAGCCTACCATCGCGGGATCCCGGAATTGACCGAACAGGACCTCTACCTTTTCGGTAGCGCCTGGAGCAGTCCGCAGAAAGGGTACATCGTGGCTGCGAGCGGCTATGTGCTCGAGACCGAGGACGGCGGAGCGATCTGGAAAGCCAAGCGCGGCGGCAACAACTCGCTATTTGCCATAGCTGCTCCGGCGGGACATCCGGCGGTGGCGGCGGGACTGCTGGGAACCGTCGCTCATGAAGGCAACGGCAATAGTTGGCCGCTTGACGAGACCGTGTCGAGCCGAGTGTACACCTGGCTCAGAAGCGTGGCGTTTTCGCCCGACGGCTCGCTCGGGATTATGACCGGCGGCAACGGAGCGGTGCTGATCTCGCACGACGGTGGCGCGACCTGGAACGCGTTGAACAAGGATACTATCGCGGCGGCGGGAATGGCGGCGGTAAAAAGTTAAGTCGACAAGTTTAAGTCGACAAAAGTTAAGTCGATCGAGTTTAGTCGAATGGACCGGGGAGTAACGGCTGGGCGAAAAGCCGCACAGCGATCCGGACGCTAAGAGCAGGGGCTTCAATGGCGACGTCAAGAACAGGAACTTCAGTAGCAGATGCCATGAACAGGTTGCCGGCGGCGGAACGTATCACCCACGGCATCGCCCGTTACACATTGAGGCATCGCTGGCCCACGCTGATAGTGCTGGCGGTTATTACAGTCTTCTTCGCCTTCCACGCAGTGAAGGTGCAGATGTACAGCCAGTTTGCAGACCTGCTGCCGCAGGCCCATCCGTACATCAAGGCCTACAACCACTTTCGCACGACTTTCGGCGGCGCGAACATCGTCAGCCTTTCGCTGCGGGTGAAGAACGGCGACATCTTCAATACCAATACACTGAAAAAAATCCGGTACGTCACGGAGAAGGTCGACCAGATTGACGGCGTCAACCACTACCAGGTGGCCTCGCTGTCCCACGTCAAGATTCGACGCCTCGAAGCGCGATCGGGCGGCCTCATCAAATCGGTGCCGGTCTTGCCTGAACAGGTTCCCACCGACCCCGCCGAGCTCAAGGAATTGAAGAAGACGATGTACAACAACGACATCGTCTACGGGAAATATCTTTCAACCGACGGCAAGGCCGCTTTGATCCTCGCCGGCTTCAACGAAGAGCGGCTGGACTACGGCAACATCCAGAAACAGATCATGGACATTCGCAAGCACGTGGAGGACAGCAATACGGTGCTGTACGCCGCGGGCGAGCCCATGCTTAAAGGCTGGGTATGGTTTTACACCGGTGAGTTGGCGGAGATTTTCACCGTCACTTTCGTCTTTATCTTCGGTACTCTGATCATCTACTTCCGCAGGCTCTACGGCGTACTGCTGCCGTTCATCGGTGCCGTCGCTCAAGCTATCTGGGGTCTCGGCTTCCTCGGTATTTTGGGTTACAACCTCGACCCCTTGGTGCTGGTCATACCGCTGCTGGTGTCCGCGCGCGCCGCCAGTCACGGCGTGCAGATGGTCGAACGCTATTTCGAGGAGCTCGAGGCCACCGGCGACAAACATCACGCCGTCGCGATCGCGATGGGCGAGTTGTTGTTGCCGGGCGGGATCGGAGTCTTGGCCGACGCCGCCGGGATTCTGGTGCTGGCCGTCGCGACCATCCCGCTGGTGCGCAAGCTGGCCTTTTTCGCGAGCTTCTGGGGCTTTTCCAACATCTTCACGATTCTGCTGCTGATCCCGCTGCTGCTCGACGTTCTCCCACGCCCGACGAAAACCACGCATTACGTGCCGCAGTGGATGCATGACCTGCTCGCCTGGGTGGGCGAATTCTGCACTAGCAAGAACGGCCGTTGGGCGGTCTTTGCCATCTCGGCGGTGATCGTGGCGGCGGGTGCGTACGAGGCGAGTTCGGTGCAGGTCGGGGAGACCGAGGCGGGTTCCCCTCTGCTGTTCCAGAACTCGGACTTCAACATTTCAGCGCGCGCGATCAACGGTGACTTCGCGGGTTCCAATCAACTGGTCATCTACATGCAGGGTGCCCGGGACGATGCGCTCAAGGATCCGGCCGTGCTGGCGGTGCTAGACAACCTGCGCCACTACATGATGGAGCAGACCGAGGCCGGCGGCACGCGCGACCTGCCGACCCTGGTGCGCAGCGTCAATCGACTCTATCACTACGACGACCCGGCGTGGGCGGTCATTCCGACCACCGAGGCCGGCGTCGGCAACATGACGTTCATGTATGAGGCCAACGCCCCGGTGCCAGGGGTCATCCTGGAGTACATGGACTTCCACGCTCGCGACGGACAGTTCGTGGTGTTCTATAAGGACGCCAAGGGCACGACCATCGACGAGGCGATCATGCGAGCCAAGTTGTTCATGGCCGCGCATCCGATGAAGGACGTGAAGTTCGTCCTCGCCGGCGGCACTATCGGTACCACCGCCGCGCTCAATGACGAGGTCGCCTATTCGGATCGGGTCAGCACGGTTCTGATCGTGTTGGTGGTGTTCTTGCTGGTGACCATCAGCTACATGTCGTTCGTGGCGGGCGGTATGGTCATGATTACGCTAATCGCCGCCGGTATCGTCAGCTTCCTATACATCGGCCTCAAAGGTATCGGGATGAACATCAACACCTTGCCGGTGACCGCGGTCGGTATGGGAATCGGCGTCGACTACATCCTGTATGTGGTCGACCGCATCAAGCGCGAGTATGGCCGGCTGCACGACCATGACGCGGCGATCAAGCGCGCGATTGCGACTTCGGGCATGGCGGTTACGTTCACGGCGACCACGCTGGTGGGCGGCGTCATCCCGTGGGTGTGGATGTCGGATCTGCGGTTCTCGGCCGAGATGGCGATGCTTTTGGCGCTGCTGATGATCACGCACTGGTTGTCGGCCATCACGCTGGTGCCGTCGATCTTCGCGATCATCCGGCCCAAGTTCGTCGAACGGGGAGCTGAGATCTCGGACGAAGATCTGGAGTTGATCGAGAAGGACGTTTCTACCGCGGAAGTTAGCTAACGGAAATTGAGGAAGTGAGCTGAACAGACGGCCGAGAAGGGTTCTGTTCGGCATGGATGTAGGTTTGCTCTAGCAAATTTCGGGGGAAGCAACATGAATCTAGGTGGGAAAAGCAAAGAGCGGCTATGGCTTTTGGGCTTGGTGGCGGCGCTCGCGCTGGTGGTGGGTGGCCCCGCATCTCAGGCATACGCGCAGCAGGGGATTGCGCAGAACCTGGAGGACAGTTTTGAACTCCATGGTTACGTGGAGAACCAGGAGATCATCCGTAGTGAAAACTACGTAAGTGATTACAACGTCGCGTCGATCCGCAACCGCATCGACATACAACCGTCGGGTCAGATAATCAAGGACGCCACCTTGCCCACGGTCTTGGGCGTGCCCTTAGGCACGGGTCTTTCGGTGGGCTACTTCGCCGAAATCCGGCCGGGTTACGAAGGGGCCTATGATCTCGTAAGCGACCGCTTCGGCAATCACACCACCGGGTTTTCCGGTATCGGTGTCTCGGAATTTCAAGGCACTGGACAGACCGCCGGCTTGGCCCTGCTCAAAGCCTTCGGCTATCACCCGAAGGAGTTCAAGGGTGTGGTGGCCCGTAGCCTGTTGTTTCCGATGCCGGTCGCCCAGAACATCAGCTTCTACCGCGTCGTAAATGGGGTTCCGACCGCTTGCTGGAATTGCATCAACGCATGGCAGTCGGTCAGCAATCTGCGCTTCGAACGCGACGATAGCAATCAATATTACTACCCCGCTCGCGAAGCTTATTTGGACTTCCGCTGGGACTTCTTCGGATCCAACCTGCTGCGTGCCGGCAAGCAGCAGGTCGTGTGGGGCAAAGCCGATTTTTTCCGCCTCCAGGACATCATCAACCCGGTGGACTTCGGGCAACACTTCTTCATCGAGCCTTTCGAAGACACCCGCATCCCGCAGCTTGCGCTGTGGCTGCAGCATCGTTTCGGCGACGTGCTCGGCATGCAGGACGTCGCTGGCAACCTGGTGTGGAACTTTGACACCTTCAATCCGGTTGGATTAGGTGTGGGAGGCACGCCGTGGGCAGTGAACTTTGGCGACCAAAAAAAGGCTTTTGCCTTTGACAACAGCCTGTTCGACGCCGGGCTTTGCACTGGGAGCAAGACCCCGGGCGTTTGTAACCCCAATCACGTCAACTTCGGCCTTGACCAGGAAAGAGTTCCTAGCTGGAGTTTGCGCAACAGCGGCATTGGGATGAAATGGGATTTCCAGCTTCCGCATCCGTCCATCCGCTTTGCGCTGACCGACTGGTACGGTATGTCCCAAACCCCAGTTTTCGTGGTGAATAACCTGATGGTGGTGGGGGATGGGCACGGCGGAATTACCACGGGGAGCAATTTCCCGCAGTCGGGCATCAATTGCTCCAAGCTCGCGAACATCAGCAAGGGCTTCCCGGGCTTTTACGGACCGGGCGGCGGCAACTTGCCAATTATCGCAACCCAAGGCAGTTGGATCCAGCTTAAGAAGGGCGTGAACCCGCATACCTTCCTGAACAACTGCGCCTTTGGCGGCGGCGCGCAGATCCGCTACCACAAGGACAACACGCTCGGCTTGTCGGCCGACTACTTCGAGTCATACACAGGCGTGGTCATCCGCGTCGAGTCGTCGTGGACGCACAACGCGCTCCTCAACGACACCGATTCGCTCGACTGGACGACCAACAATGACATCGTGCAGTACGTCGTTGGCTTCGACCGTCCGCATTTCATCAAGTTCCTGAACCCTGATCGCACTTTTTTTTCGAGCTTCCAGGTGTTCGAGACTTACTATCCTGGGGCGCACAGCTCCAACGGCGGCAAGGACGGCTTGGTCACCGGCGTGAACGACTTTACCTTCACCGCGTTCACGCAGACGCACTACTATCGCGACCAGATCATCCCGCTGATTTTCGCAGCGTTCGGCTCTGAGGGCACCGATGCGACGATCGGCGGCAACACGGAGTGGCTGATCAACGATCACTGGTCGGCAGTGGTTGGCTTCGACGCGTTCGTGGGCAAGTCGCATCAGCACAACATCGGAATGAATGCAGCTTTCCAGGCGGGACATACAACGGCGGCCGACGCTCCATACAGCGAGAGCGTCTTCGGTCCGGCTCACATGCAGGCCGGCGGCGCGCAGCGCAACAAGGACGACGAGTTCTGGACTCGCTTACGGTACCGCTTCTAGATCGCATTGAATGCAACAGCTCCGGGGTCCGTGTTATCGCGGATCCCGGAGCTTCAAGTAGGGAGATAGTGTCACGGAATTGAGGCTGCCAGCTGGATTCCCGTCTCGGGGCTCGAAGCTATTCGCGATTGCGCTGGTCGCCGCTATCGCAGTAATCGTCGGCATTAGCGCCGTGATGCATACGCGCTCAAGCGACCGATGGACGGTGGCTATAACCGATCCGTCGATGGTCGCGATCCGGAACATGGTCGTCAAAGGGAATCTCTCGCAGGCGACCTACAAGCTCAACACGACTTACCGCTTCGATCACGAGTCGGGTCTGATCGCGCTACGACAGTTCTCGATTCTCGTTCTGCAGCGCGGACTCAAGGAAAACGATCTTTTCGAGCAGTGCTACGCGGCGAGCGCGCTCGCCGAGGGCGGCGAGAACCAGTCGCTCCAAATGCTCGCGAATACCTTCCAGACCAACCCGGACCTCAGCGTGAAAATGGCGGTTGCCGATGGTCTGGGTGAGGACGGCGATCGAAAGGCAGTCGCCATCCTAGGTCATCTTTATTATCACGGCGACCTGCTCGACCGCCGCTTCATCGTGAACGCTCTTTCCTCGGCGACTGATCCGAGCGCCATCGACATCTTGAGCGACGCGGCCAGGCAGTCCGATCCGACGCTGCGGGCGGCGGCCCTGAAGGGTCTCGGGCGCCTCGGCAATCGCGACGCCAAGCCCCTGCTGAAGGTGGCATTGACTAAAGGGCAAATCTTCGACCGCGTCACGGCGGCCGAAGCTCTTCTGCTGCTGAACGACGATTCCGGCGTCGAGGTGCTGCACGCGACGCTCAACGACCATTCGCAAGGCAATGCAAGGGCGATGGCTGCGGCTGCGCTGGGCTATGCTCATGACCCGGCTTCGCTGGCGATGCTGAGGCGTGCGCTTACCGATCAGAATATCGACGTGCGCATCGGCGCTGCCGCGGCCCTGACTCATTACAACGATCCGGGCGGTATTGCCTATCTGAAGGGCGCGATCCTCGATCAGGATCAGGTCACGCGTCGTCATGCTGCACAGCTCTTCGATGACATGGCCTTCGACGCGGCCCGCCCGATACTGATCGAAGCGTCGGCCTCTCCTGATAGCGAAGTTCAGCTGGCCGCGGTCAAGGCACTCGGGATTTCCGGAGGAGACCCTGAGGTTGAGCTGTTGGGCGAGTTGCTGCGCGACAACAAGGACCCGATTACCCGCGCCGATATCGCCTGGTCATTGGGACGGATCGGAAGTTCCAACGGAATTGCGATGCTGCTTGCGATGGTCCAGGAGACCGACCCGGCGGTCCGCTATACGGCAGCTGACGGGCTGGACCATACGGCGATGCACTTACTGGGTGGCAAGCGGCTAGGCAGCCGATGACATAGACAGGAAGCGAGTCCGAGCGGTTTTCGACAAGACAAGCGTAAATGGTCCCTACGGGAAAAACTGAGACAGGGACGACTAAACGGAGGAGATGAGCATTATGCGACGTAATCTAAAGCCGCATCGGGAGCACGCTGCGAGGCCATGGTGCATGGCGCTGGCGGTGCTGGTGACGGTGGCCGGCCTATGCTTTGGTGGCGGCAGCGCAAGAGCGCAAGACGTGAAGAGTTACACTCGCGCGACGTTCGACGAGTGGTTGAGCAAAAACAAAGACGCCAAGCCCGACTTCAAGGTGGGCGACGTCCTGACTTCCAAAGACATCGAGCGGATGCGGCCGTTTGTTTTTCCTGGCTACGTCGAGCAGTTCAACTTCCCTGAGTTCAAGGCTACTATCGCCGCGCCGGTGGACCATACTCCACGCAAAGACTATATGGCCTGCACGGAGAAGTATCAGAGCCAGGTCAAGCTGCTGCCCGACCACACGATGGCGAACTATGTCTGCGGCCAGCCTTTCCCTAATTCGGCCCTGAATACGAGCGACCCGGAAGCCGGATGGAAGGCGGCGTGGAACTACGAGTATCGCTGGCAGAATTTCGGGCTGTTCACGATTCCACCCGCCACCTGGGACCGTTTCGGAGGCTCGCACGACATTCCGAAGTGGGATGAACCTCCCAACGACTGGCTGGCAAACTCCGGGCTGTCGAATCTGAATTACACGGTCCCGTCGGCGGACGTGATGAAGATGATTTACGGCGGCGGGGGTAACTTCCAGCGTACGTTGAGCGCGTTCTACAAGCGTCTCTACTATACGCACCTCGCCATGCTGGAGAATCACACTCTGCCGGCCCCGGGCGCGGCGAATTTCGAGTTCAAGGAGTTCACGGGCTTCTTCTCGCCATTCGATATCCGCGGCACCGCGTTCATCATCTACCGCTACGCCGATCCGCATCGCGAAGATGACGGCTGGGCATACATCCCCAACCTGCGCCGCGTGCGCCGTATTTCGGCCGAGGTCAAGTCGGACTCGCTGCTGGGCACCGACCACACCCTGGAGGATTTCTACAGCTTCTCCGGCCGTGAACTCGAGTGGCACTGGCGCTTTCTCGGATGGAAGGACCAGCTTGCGGTCGTCGATTCCTCGCACGAGTACACTTATCTGTACGGACCCAACGGGATCATCCCGAACGATACGTGGACGATGCGCCGTTTCGCGATCATGGAGCGCACCCCAACCTCCGAACGCCATCCTTACAAGAGCGTCGTCGAAGATTGGGATTCGCAGAACTACGATGCATGGCTGATGGAGGCTTTCGATCACAAGGACAAACTGTGGAAGGTTTGGGAATTCCAGAAGAAGTGGAGCGAGAGCTTTAAGGGCGATTGGCAGGAAGCGATCAACAAGGGCGCCTACTCGACCGAGTTCCAGTCGGTCCAGGTGCTCGACGTGCAGAACGATCGCGGAACCATCTGGATCGTTCCCGGTGGATTTCCCAACGTGAAAGGAGCCGAGGAAGAGAAACTGTTCGACATCAATAGTCTCGAACAGGTCCATCGCTAGATAGACCATGCCCTGCCGGGTCCCTGGGATCCGGCAGGGCGTTTTTTTTTGCCCGGGCTTCCGTCTGGATCGAAATCAGTCGGAAAGCGGACGCCGAGGGGTGGACGCACTCGCGCTCAGCCCTCACCGCTTGAGTCAGAAAGCGCCCATGCGGTATGGATGGTCTCGGGTGGAGCGCACAACCGCCAAGGAGGAAAAACTATGCCTGCCTTCGATGTTCGATGGGTTGAGCGTTGGCAGAAGATGGTCAACCAGGACAGCGTCGCGCGCCTGCTGGGCCGTCACTTCAACGCGGACGTGATGCTCGAGTTCGGGCCGCATGCCTACGTGGTGAGCTTCGAGCAGGGATCGATCAACCGCGTGCAGCATGAGATAGGAGCCGAGAGCGCCTACCAGTTCGCTTTGCGGGCGCCGGCCGAGACCTGGGCCAAGTTCGTGCAGCCGATTCCTCCGCCGATGTACAACGACATCATCGCGATGTCGCACACGCTGCACGGCCGCCTTAAAATCGAGGGCGACGTCAAGGTGATGTGGCAGAACCTGCGAGCCTTAGCGTGGGCGCTCGACCTGATGCGCGCGGTCAAGGAATAGGGGGCGCACTGACATGGCAAAAATAGAACCGGTTACCGGACATTACATTCACGTTCCATTCGAGGGCGAGGAGTACCGGATTTTCTATGAGGAATCCGGAAAAGGAATTCCGTTGGTCTGCCTGCACACCGCGGGCACCGATTCGCGCGAGTGGCGACATCAGCTTAACGATCCGGAGATCAACGAGCGCTTCCATGTGATCGCCTTCGATCTGCCGCGCCACGGCAAATCGATACCGCCCAAGGGTTGGTGGAAAGAGGAGTACAAGCTAACGGCCCAGTTCTACGCCGACTTCGTGGTCGCGCTCTGCCGCGAGCTTAACCTGGAGCGCCCGGTCGTCATGGGCAGCTCGATGGGCGGCAATATCTGTCTCCATCTGGCGCTGCGCTACAGCGACTATTTCCGCGCACTTATCGCGATCGAAGCCTGTGACTATTCACCGGGATGGTGGCTCGATTGGCTCTGGCACCCACAGATCCACGGCGGCGAGGCTTGCGCCACGGCAATCAACGGCCTGATGGCGCCGCAGAGCCCATTCGAGTATCGCCAGGAAACCTGGTGGTACTACTCACAGGGCGGACCCGGAGTTTTCAAGGGCGACCTGTACTTCTACAGCGTCGATCACGACTTCCGCGAAGACTGCGAAAAGATCTCGGGAAAGATACCGGTGTTCTTCATGACCGGGGTCTACGATTTCGCCTGCACGCCCGAGATGACGCAGAAGACTGCGAAGAAAGTGCGCAACGCCGAATGCATCATCATGGAAGATATCGGACACTTCCCAATGTCCGAGAATCCCGTGACTTTCAAGAAGTACCTGATGCCGGTGCTGCACAAGATAAAGTAGCGCTCGCGCAAACGGGGCGTATGCTCAGACGCGCGCCGAGGCCGGACTGGTTCCGTGCCTCGGCGCGTGTCTTGTTTCCGACGCCAGTTACTTAGTCTCTTCCGGGGTGTAGTTGTGGCGGCAGAAGTCGCAGTCGCCAATGACTTTCACCGCCACGCATGAGCCCGTAAGCATCGTGGCGTCGGCATTGGGCGTGCTCTTCACATCGATTAGCGCGTCGACCTGGGTGCCCCATTTTTCGATGGCCATCTTGCGCAGCTTCTCGTTGATATGGCTGCTCTCGATAGTGTCCGCGTTGAGCGGTTCGGTATAAGTGAGGTCGCCCAGTTTCTCGTGCGGATTGCTCAGATCGCCGGTCGAGACCAGGATGCGATCGCGATCCACGGTGGCGTTGAAATAGTGGATTTCCGCCTTCTTCTGTTCCTGCTGCTGCATGGCGGCTTGACAAGCTGCGATACAGAGTAGGGCGCTCAGGATCGCGATGATGCGGAACCGGATCGCAATGATGCGGGCGACACCTCGCACAATAGTTACTTCTTTCTGGGCTGCTTGCGCGACTTGCGGCGAAAGTGAGGCATCACTTCCGCGGCGAACAGCTCCATGCTGCGCCGCACCTTGCGCGGGTCCATTCCGGGAAGATCCATCGCCGCCACCAGGTGGGTGACGCGGGTGCGGCCTCAGGTAGTCCTCGATCCCGGCGATTGCTTCGTCCGGAGTGCCGATCAGCATCGATTCACCGAACAGCGAGGCGGTCTCCGAGTGGCGTAGCTTGCCGATCGGGGGCAGGTTGGAGCCGAAAGCCTGGTCGCCGGGAAGATCGTTGGCCTCGACGAACCATTTGCCGTAGCAGCTCATCATGTAGTGCGCGCCAGCCTCGGCATCGTCCCAGGCCTTGTCGTGGCGCGACGCGACGAAGACGGTGCGGAGCTGCGCGATGCTGAAATCCTCGGGCTTGCGGCCATGCTCCTTGAGCGCCGCGTCGTACATTTGTTGCTGGTCCACGCCGCCGGTGCCCATGAAATGATAGCCGTTGCGCGCGGCGCGTCCTATCGATTTGGGCCCGCGCGCGGCGAGCCAGATCGGTGGATGGGGTTTCTGCACCGGGCCAGGAACGACGGTTACATTAGTCAATTTGTTGAAACGCCCGTCCATCGTCACGTTGCGCTCGGTCCATACGCGGCGGATGACCTCGGTGCCTTCCTCTAAACGCGGTCCGCGCTCGTTGCGCGCTATATTGAAGCCGACGAATTCCGGCACGCGGTAACCTTGGCCCAGGCCGAGATCCAGGCGGCCGTTGGAAATGACGTCGACGGTGGCGGCATCTTCGGCAACGCGGAGCGCATTGTGCAGCGGCAGCAGCATCACGAAAGTGCCGATGCGGATTTTCTTCGTGCGCGCGGCGATCGCCGCGGCGATCGGCAGCAGGGAAGGGGAGTAGCCGTCGTCGACGAAATGATGCTCGGTCAACCAGACGGTGTCGTAGCCGAGTTCTTCGGCCGCGACCGCAAGCTCGATTTCCTTGCGATAGAGCTCGGCGAACGAGACCTTGGCGGGAGGCGGATTGCGAAAGAACAGAGTGAAGCCGAAATTCATAATGGTAGAACCTTTTCTCTAGTGTTTGCGGGTAGTTAGCGCGGCACCGGTCATCATTTGGTTCCGAGTTGGCATCGATCCGGCCTCTAGTCTAGGGCCGCGCGGCGGGTTGGTTGACGCACATCCGAGTAGACATAATATTTCGAGTGCCATGTTACGGACGCAAGGGGTGCGCTTCGCAATTGCCTAACACGACGATGCGATAAATCAAAAATGGGCCCTGTGGCTTGCCGCACCCGCTGCTCGTCAAGCGCAGCGCTCCACTCGGCGAGTGCGCCCTCGCAACCCTCCTTTGTGAAAAATCGATGATAAAAGGGCCCGCGGCGGCAATCTGAGCATGGCTGATGAGGGACAAGTATCCAAATTCCATCCGAAGCGTTTTGCCAAAGCGAATCGGCGCTCGATTCGGTGTGAAATTTCGCGGCCCAACCGTTTAAAACTTGGAGATGATTGGCTTGTCCGTGAACCCGCGCCCGCTCCTCGCGTTCGATGCGCCGAAGCGAGCGGCTCATCCCGGCTGCCTCCATCACCAGCACCAACAGGAGCACGAAAATACCCACATTGAGCACGATCACAAGCCTGCGTTCAGTCATCGCGAATCACCGCACCCGCAACCGGAGAAATTCACTCTGCATTCCCTGAATTTGGTATCGAGTTGGTATCGTTGACGCCCGGCCACACCCCGGATCAGGCGCGTCCGATCCGCAAGAAGCCTACACTTATCGGGAGTTTACCCCCTAACTGGCTATCGAGCGCGAAGCCGAAATTCACGATTTCTCCTTGATTCCGATGCGAGTCGCGGCCGTTCTGGCGCGGCCAGCCGCCGCCATCAGCGCACGGCGGGCGCGTGCCTTGCGTCAGCGCCGCAATATAGCCGACGCTCGCGGTTAGCCCTTGGACAGTTCCTTAAGGTCCTCGGCCCAGTTCTCATACGGCCGCAGCGGAATGATCTCCGTGTCGGCTGCGACGTGCGCATAGCCTAGTTTCCAGATCGGCAATTCGTGAATCGCGTGGTCGAGGTCGTCAGCGCTCGGCACGTCGAGGACGGCGATGATTATTGGCCTTCCTGCGACCTTCCAGATTCCCTTGATCGCGCCGGCCTTCACAGCGCCCAGCGCCGCTTCGGATTCCTGGCGCCACACGGTGTAGAACTCCTTGTTCGACACGTTGGCGGGTTTGGCGATGTTCGCTTTCAGCATGAAAAGCATGACGAGCCTCCTTGATGGTTATTGCGAGCCTCAGATTAGTAGCGCGAAACCCCGCTTGCCGGAAGCTTAGGGGCGGCGCAATTTTCTTCCGCGTGCCTCTGATTTTTCGAAAAAGATGCGCTCCGGAATCGGCAACCGCGCGTCAGCATTTTCCGCTCTGCAGGACGCCCTTTTGCTCCAGGCTGGCGATGCGGTCGGCGTCGTAGCCGAGATAGTTTTCCAGGACCTCGCGATTGTGTTGGCCGAGCGTCGGCGCGGTGAGCGGGAGGAAGCCGGGGAACGCCGAGAAGCGTAGCGGAAAGCCCGGGGCGTCGAACTCGCCGAAAATCGGATCGCTGATTTTGCGCACCGTCTGGCGCGCGCGCAGATGAGGATGATTCACGGCTTGGTCGATCGATAGCACCGGCGCGACCGGGATTCGTGCCTTGCGCAGCGCTTCCATTGCGGCGGCGTCGCTGGCCGTGCTGGCGAGCCAGGCTTCGATCGCCCTCACGACCTCGTCGCGATGCTCCAGTCGCAGCGCGTTGGTCCTGTAGCGCGGATCGTCGGTAAGCTCCGGACGGCCCATCGTCTGGCACAGCGCGGCCCATTGATGGTCCAGGAAGGCCATGATGATAAGGTAGCCCTCCTTGGCGCGAAACACGCCGGTCGGGCAAATCTGCGGATGATGCACGCCGGAGCGTTTGGGGTTGGTGGCGCCGTTGCTCGCGCTGTAGATCTGGACGTTCATTTCCTGGCAATGGAAGTAGGCGTCGAGGATCGAGATGTCCAGATACTGGCCCTCGCCCGTGCGCTCGCGATGCAGCAGGGCGGCGACAATCGCGCCCATCGCGTGGGCCCCGGTCGAGACGTCCCCCAGGCCCAGCATCGGGATGGATGGAGGCCCGTCCGGATCGCCGATCATATATGTCACTGCGGCATAGGCCTGCGCGATGTAGTCGTAGCCGGGCTCGGCGGAGAGCGGTCCGGTCTGTCCGAAGGCCGAGACCGAACACATGATGACGCGCGGATTCAGTGCCCGCACTGATTCGTAATCGAAGCCCATTCGCTTGATCACGCCGGGCGCGTAATTCTCAACTACTACATCAACTTTGCCAACCAGCCCCGCGACGATCGCATGGCCTTCCGGTTTTTTCACATCGACACAGAGGCTTTTTTTGCCGCGGTTCTGCTGGATGTAATAGGCGCTGCGGCCGTCGCGAAGGTATGGGAAGCCACGCGAGAAGTCGCCGGCGGGCGCAAGCTCGACCTTGATAATCTCCGCACCCATCTCAGCCATCAGCCGTGTGACCGTCGGCCCGGCCAGCACCTGGGTGAAGTCGAGTACTTTGTAGCCGTCGAGCACGTGACGCAATCCATTGGTCGCCATCTGCGATATTCCTCTGCGAAATTCACCAGTCGATAGTGCGTGCCGTAGAAATAAGGAACCCGGCTGCGCACGCGGGCATTTTAATTACACGGCGCTTTAGCTAAAAGGCATAATTGGCGCGCTCACTTCCTTTCCGCGCTTCGAACTTCAGACGAGCCACGCGCCGGGAGAATTCGATGACTTCGTTCGCATACATGCCCGATACCCATGGCGGACCCTATCAACAGCCGGAGCCCGATCCCGAGCGCTCCGCGAACTTCGCCGCGCAGCTGCTGGACGAGGCCGTGCAGGCCGAGCGCTGCGGTTTCGACGGCGTCTTCGTGCCGGAGCGCCATGCGCGCACCGAATGCATGTTTCCGAGTCCGCTGCCGCTGCTGGCGGCGATTGCCGCGCGCACCGAGCGCGTACGTATCGGCACGGACATCCTTATGCCCGCGCTCTACAACCCGGTGCATCTGGCGCAGTCGGCCGCACTGATCGATGTGCTCTCGCGCGGGCGGCTGATACTGGGTGTTGGTGCCGGCTACCACAAGGATTATTTCGCGCACTTCGGCGTCCCGATCAAACAGCGCGAGGGCCGTTTCGAGGAGACGATGGAAATCGTCGAGAAGGCGTGGACCACCGTCGGCCCATTCGCGCATCATGGGAAGTACTTCAACTACGATGCGATCCACGTCACACCCAAGCCATACCAGCGGCCGCGGCCCCCGATATGGATCGGGGCGTTCGGACCCAAATCGATCGCCCGCGCGGGACGGATGAGCGACGCGTGGTCGGCGGCGCCGTTTTTCGATCGCATCGAGAACATCAAGGCGCAGGTCGCGATTTATCGCGACGCCGCGGCGAAAGCCGGCAAAAAGCCCAGCATCGCGTTGTTTCGCGACGGCTGGCTCGCGTCGAGCCGGGAGGAGGCTGAACGTACGTTCGGCCGGCTATGGCTGGAAGAATGCAAGTTTTACTTTAGAAATGGAATGTTGGCGCCGACCGAAGATTTTGGCGCCGAAAGTGATTTCACCTTGGACAAGATTCGCGGTCGTGGACATGCGATCATTGGTACCAGGGAAGACTGGCTCGAGGCGCTCGATCGCTGGAACACCGTGATGGGCGGGATCGATTGGTTCGTCTTGCGAATCCGCGTTCCGCTCGGCCCTACGCCGGGACAGGTTATGGAATGTATCCAGCGCTTGGGTGAGGAAGTCCTGCCGCGCGCGCGCAAATCCTGAGTCGCGCTCGTCCGGCGCGAAATTCTCAGGAGAGGATGCGATCCTATGCGACGTATCATCACACTCGGATTGCTGCTGGCACTTTGCGGATGGTCGTGCTCTAGCGGAGGCAACGCATCCTCGGGTTCCGCGGGCTCCAATGCGCGCGTCGGCACTGCCGCAGCGCCCGACTCTCCCGACCCGCTGGTCGATTTCAACGGGATATGGAAGGGCACCTCGGTCAGCACGATGAATGCGGCCAAGGTGAAAATAACTTTCGACCTTACGCGCGAAGGAAATCAGTTCAAGGGCAAATATCTATGCGCGCCGCTCAACGCTACTTGCCGTAACAACACTCCGCATGGCTGGGTCACTGGTCAGGTAAGCGCCCGAGGATTCCGGGTTGCGATGGAAGATACGAGCTGGTGCATGTATTTTATGGATGAGTTCTATCCCCCCAAGGCGGATGGTGAATACACCTGTTACATGAATGGGGGTATCGCGGACCAGGGAACATTCAAGCTGATGGGGCCGCCCGCGCCCGCCGATGAGAGTGCGCCGCCCAAGCAGTGAATCAGTTGAGATAACGGATCGAGAGCCATGAATTTGTTGTGTAACTGTTTGCCGTCAGCGCCGTCACGATTTCCTGGATCAGGCGCGTTGACTCTCGTGCTCGCCGCGATGGCGATTCTGATGAGTGGATGTTACGCGTTTGAAATTCCCGCGCCGTCGGCGACCGTCAGTCCGATGACCTCGAACATGCGGCCAGCCAAGGCGCCGGACTGTCCGTTGCAGGTACTGAACACGATGCCTTCAGCTGATGTCCAGCAATTGGCGTTGGTCGACACCTGGGGCGACGAGATAGCCAACGATGCCGACCTGTTGCCGGTGCTCAAGCGCAAGGCGTGCGAGATTGGCGCCGACGCTGTCGTCATTACTTCCAACAAGAGTCAGCACGAGGGCGATCAACTTGAAGGTTACGACGACAAGGTAGGCTCGAACATTAACAATAAGGCGGCGAACGTTTCCCAGCGCATGCACGACCCGACCGTGGGCGAGGTCGGCCACAAGGGCCATTACCTGAGCGCCGTGGCAATCGCGTTTACCAAGGGCTCTCCGGACACTGCTACGAGCGCAGCGCAGTAACAACGGCGTATTCCGCGCAAGATGTGCGAGCCTGTTTATGTGATGGACGCGCGGGAACGCACCATCAAGCGGGCGGGCGGGGACGGTTCGTAGTTTCCCTGGTCGTAACTTGTTTTGCCTCGGCGGCCTTGGCCTTGCGGGCGGCCGCGAGCAAGTGCGAGTGCCCGTGCTCCGACGCGGCGGTGGGCGGCTTTGAGAGCGGCTCGTCGCGTTTTTTTCTCATCTCATCGCGCGCGAGGGTTTTGTCCTCGTATTCCGCGCCGCGTCCATGCTTGTAGGCGGCGTAGCGGGCAGCGGAACGTTCGTCCATCCAGCACAGACGCGCTGCCGGCGGCACCTTGAGTTGCGTAACGTCAGGGGCGGAGTTCGCGCGCGTTCCACCTTCGACCGTGAACGACACCGCCGAGATGATGCGTCGCGACGCGCGCCCGCAGTTGGGGCAGGGGCGCGACTTCAGCGCAGATGAACTGAGCGGTGCGAGCACCTCGAAGGTGAGCTCGCACCGCTCGCAGCGGCATTCGTAAAGCGGCATCGAAACGTCCGTTCGCTACTCGACCTTGTGCGGATATTCCTTCCAATCGTCCGGATCGTGCGTGATCCACATTGTCGCGCCCTGCATATCGCGGATCGCCTTGATGCGTCGGAGCGAGTGTATCGACTTGAACGGATCGACGTCGATTCCCATCGTCGCTTCCTGGTTGACCGCGGCGCGCAGATGCGTGGTGTCGCCGGTGAGCAGGAACTTGCGGTTGGGCAGGTTCACCAGCAACGAGCATTCACCGGGCGTATGACCAGGCGTGAGCAGGAATTGCAGCGCGCCGTCGCCAAACATGTCGAGGTCGCAATCCAGTTCCTGCCAGTCGTAGCCGCGGGTCGGCAGGAAATCGTTGAGGATGAAGGCCCATCGGCGATCCTTGTCGGGCCAGTAGGCGTACTGCAGCTCTCTGCTCCCGACCAGGAACTTCGCGTTGGGGAAGTAGGTCAGTCCGCCCGAATGGTCGAGGTGCGAATGCGACAGGATTACATACTTCACGTCAGAGGGCTTGTATCCGACTCCCTGGATTTGCTTGTCAAGAGTGTCGGATTTATTCCATTTGATCGGCAGATGCGCCGCCACATCACCCCAGTAGCCGACCGCGTCATCGATGACCTTGGGATTACAACCGGTGTCGAACAGCACCAGGCCCTTGGGGTGCTCGATCAGAAATGAGGGGCACGGGAGATCGAGCATGATGCTCGCATCGCCGCCGTGCATCAGCAGCGACTGCGGAGCGGTGAGTTGTGCTCCGGGCAGCGCCCACATTTTCTTTGCTTTGCCTTCAGCCATGTATCGCCTCCCAAGCTAGATTGTGATTTCGTTGCGGTGCGCCCGCCCGATTAGACGGATCCCCGAGCCGCCCAAGCAACATCGAAGAAGATAACAGGGCAACCTAGATCGGCTGATTTCGCACTGTCAAGGAGAATGCCGGTCAAAGAACGGCCTGCCACCAATTATTCACTCGCAATCACTCCGGACCCCGCGCGCTCATAACGACGAGCCGTCAACGACGAGCCGTGCGCTTGAAGCGATAAAGAGTCTGACGGGACAAAAGTCGTGCTCTCGAAGGGCGCAAGGAGAATATCAGCAGATCTTCAGCAAGGTTCTTGTCGAATGAAAACCTAAAGATGGCAAACGTAAAGAACTCAGAGTTAGACGTCAAGCGCCGAGTGCCAGGGGGATAGAGGCCGCCCCGTACGAGGCCCATCGCGTGATAAACGCACTCCAGCGTTCAGATTCGGCGCTCAGGGCGTGTAAGCCTCGAGCGCATCGCTGGGAATTGACGGGAAGATACGCGCCGTTTCGGTTTTCATTTGCCATGAAGGCTGCTAATCAAGCGAGGCGGCGAAATCTGGTTCGCCGTCGAGGCTTTTGCTCTAAGTGGAAACGCGCGGTTAGTAGCCCAAACTGGAAAGATTAGGAGGACCGGAGCAGGTGGCCTATCGCATAGCGATCGACACGGGCGGAACCTTTACCGACCTCGTACTGGCCGACGAGCGCGGCGGCCTCGTGCTCGGCAAATCGCTCACGACTTACGAACGTATCTTCGGCGGTATCGAAGGCGCGCTCAAAATGGCAGCCGAGCAGGCCGGCGCGAGCGTCACCGACGTGCTGCGCAACAGCGATCTTCTGATCTACGGCACCACTCACGCGACCAACGCGATCATCGAGCGCAACACGGCCCGCACCGCGTTCCTGGTGACCGAGGGGTTCCCGGACATACTGGTGTTGCGCGAGGGCGGTAAACTCGATCCGTTCAATTTGTCGTATCCCCCGATAGATCCTTACGTGCCGCGGCGATTGACCTTCGAGATTCGCGAGCGAATCGACTCCGAGGGTAACGTAGTTGTGCCGCTCGACGAAGACCAGGTCCGGGCCACCCTGCGCCGGGTCGCCGAGCGCCGGGTCGAGGCGATCGCGGTTTGTCTGCTGTGGTCGCCCGCGAATCCCGCGCATGAGACGGCGCTCGGCCAACTGATCGAGGCAGAACTGCCGGGTATTCCCTATACACTCTCCTCTCGCATCAACCCGATCATCCGGGAATATCGACGCGCATCGTCGGCGGCGATCGACGCTTCGCTGAAGCCCCTGATGCAACGTCATTTGCGCGACATGGAGGAGGACCTCCGCCGCGCCGGCTTTGCCGGGCAACTGCTGGTCGCGACCTCATTCGGCGGCGTGATGCACGCTGCCGACGTCGTCCAGCGGCCTATCTTCCTGGTCAAATCGGGGCCCGCGATGGCGCCGGTGGCTGGGCGCACCTATGGGGAGGCCGAAGTCGGCCCGCGGGACCTAATCGTATGCGACGCAGGCGGCACCAGCTTCGACGTGAGTCTGGTGCATGACCGAACGATCACGTTCACGCGCGAAACGTGGTTAGGCCCGATTTTCACCGGGCATATCACCGGGATGGCTTCCGTCGACGTTAGAAGCATCGGCGCCGGCGGCGGCTCGATCGCCTGGATCGATCCCGGCGGCTTGTTGCGCGTTGGCCCCCAGAGCGCGCGCGCCGAACCGGGGCCCGCGTGCTATGGCACAGGCGGCGTCGAGCCGACGGTCACCGACGCGGCGCTGGTTCTCGGCTACATCGACGCCGAATATTTCCTCGGCGGAAGAATGCGCCTGGACGCCGAGGCAGCCGCGGGCGCGGTGGCGAAAATCGCCTCGCGGCTCGGCCTCGGAGTGAAGGATGCGGCTCGCGCTATACTGGAAGTTGCGGGCGACCACATGGTCGGCGCGATCAAGGACATCACCATCAATCAAGGGATAGATCCGCGCGAGAGTCTGCTGGTCGCGGGCGGCGGAGCCGCCGGTTTGAACATCCTGCCGATCGCACGCGAGCTGGGATGCCGCCAGGTATTGGTGCCGCGTACGGCCGGCGCGCTCAGCGCCTGCGGCGGCCAGTACTCGGACATCGTGAGCGAGTTCACCCAGAGCAGGTTCGCCTACACCGGCGATTTCCCTTACGAAGCGGTCAACCGCGTGCTGGACGAAATAACGGCCTCCATGGAGCGGCTGGAGGTTGAATTGCGCGGGCGCGGGCTCACGCGCTTCAAGCGCGAGTACTTCGTTGAGGCGCGCTATCCGTATCAGGTCTGGGAGCTCGACGTGCCGCTCCCCAAGGGCAGGTTCGACGGCCAGAGCGATCTCGACGCGACCATCGAGGCGTTCCATCGCGAGCACGAGCGGGTTTTCGCGGTCAAGGAGCCGGGTCAGCAGGTCGAATGCGTCTATTGGCGGGGCAGGTTGACCGCGCTGCTCGAAGGTCCGCCATTAAGCAAGATGGCGTCGCATAAGGCGGCGCTCCCGGAGGCGCGAGTGCGGCGCACGGCTTTCTTTGCGGGCCATGGCGAGCTCGAGACGTCGCGCTATCATGGTGAGAATCTAACGCCCGGGATGGCGGTCGAAGGGCCCGCGATTATCGACGAACCGACCACCACTATAGTGGTCTATCCTGGAAGCCGCGCCCGCGTGACCGAATTGCATAATTACCTGCTCGAAGTAGAGGTTGCCTGAACTGGCGCGATGGGACGAAAGATGGAGGCTTAGCGATCCACATGAGCACCAATACACGAACTGCTGCCGGCGGGCTTGACGCGGCGCTGCTCGCGGTAATTGCCAACCGCCTCGACAGCGTCTGCCGGGAGATGACTAACACGCTGTTGCGCTCGGGCCGCTCGGCGGTGCTCAACATGGCGCGCGATTTTTCCTGCTCTCTGGTCACCGGCGACAACCAGATGCTCGCCTCCGCCGAAGGACTGCCCGTCCATGTTTTCGGCTCGCAGTTCCTGAGCGAGGCGATGTGCAATCTCCATCCCGACCTGGTCGAGGGCGACGCGTTTTTGCACAACGACGTCTACCTTGGCAATACGCACAGCGCCGACCACACGATTCTGGTGCCGGTGTTCGTCGAAGGCGAGCATCTGTTCACCTGCTGCGCGAAGGCCCATCAGGCGGATTGCGGCAACAGCCTGCCGACGACGTATGCGCCGTTTGCCGGCGACGTGTACGAAGAAGGAGCGCTGAATTTTCCGTGCGTGCAGGTTCAGCGCAACTACAAGGACATCGACGACATCATCCGGATGTGCCGGCGTCGTATCCGCGTGCCCGACCAATGGTACGGCGACTACCTCGCGATGCTCGGTGCGGCGCGGATCGGTGAGCGCCGGCTGAAGGAGCTGGCCGCCAAATTCGGTAAGCCGCTGATCCGTGACTTCATCCGCGAATGGTTCGACTACTCGGAGCGCCGGATGATCCATGCATTGAAGCAGCTTCCTACAGCCGAGTTCACCGGCACCGGCGCGCACGACCCCTTTCCCGCCTTACCCGAGGGCGTGCCGTTGAAAGTAAAGGTGAAAATCGACGCCGAGAGAGGGCCGAGTCGAAATCGATCTGCGCGACAATATCGACTGTGTTCCGTGCGGGCTCAACGAGTCGAAGACGTGCGCGATCAACAACACGGTCACCGGACTCTTCAATTCGATCGATCCCGGCGTGCCGCACAACGCGGGCAGCTTCCGCCGCATCACGGTGCATCTGCGCGAGAACTGCGTCGTCGGAATCCCGCGCTTTCCGACCTCATGCTCGGTTGCGACCACTAACATTGGCGACCGCCTGGTCAATATCACGCAGGCCGCCTTCGCGCAGCTCGGCGAAGGCTATGGGTTGGCGGAGGGCGGTGTCGGGATGGGCCCTGGTTACGGAGTCATCTCGGGCGGCGATTTTCGCCGCAAGGGCGCACCCTACGTGAATCAGCTTTTCATGAGCGCCAACGGTGGCCCGGGCACGCCCCACAATGATGGATGGATCAACTACGGCTTGCCGGTGGTCGCGGGCCTGATGTATCGCGACAGCATCGAAATCGACGAGCAGAAATATCCGATCATCTATAAAGGCGCGAGGCTCCTGACCGACTCCGGTGGCGCGGGGCGCTTTCGCGGCGCGCCCGGCGCTCGCGTGGAGTATGGTCCGAGGCATGACACGATGACGGTGGTTTACCCGCTCGACGGGCATCACAATCCCCCTAAGGGTGTTCTCGGCGGCCATTCGGGACAAGCTAGCTATGCCGCAAAGCTCGATCGTGAGGGCGACGAGCACGAACTGCCTTCGGTCTCGGCGGAACAGATCCAGCCCGGCGAGCATATCGTGGGCGTCGACTCCGGCGGCGGCGGTTATGGCAGTCCGCTCGATCGCGATCCCGAGATGGTGCGTGCGGACGTGCTGGAAGGATGGGTCTCGTCAGAGAAGGCCCGGCAGATCTATGGTGTGGTTTTCAACGGACGGGCCGAGGACGAATCGCTCGCGGTCGATCGCGAGGGCACGGTGAAATGGCGAGCTGCGCTGAAAGGGCAATCGCGCGCCTGAAGCGCGCCCGCGTTCCAAACGCCTCGTGCGGCGGATCTCAGTGAAGGCAGGAGAATCTTCGATGGCGACAGCAGCACAGAAACCGCCGGGCGCCGCGAATGCGATGCGGTTCGAGATCGATGCCGGGCGTCTCGACGAACTCGACCGCAAGCACAAGCTTCCGGGCTTCGCGTCGCCTGAAGAGCACGCGAAACGGGGCCCGCTGATCATCGCTCGCGGCAAGGGAGTGTTCGTGTGGGATGCGAACGGCAAACAATACCTCGACGGCAGCTCGGCCATCTGGAATGTCAATCTTGGCTTCGGCAACAAGGAAATCGCAGACGCCGTTGCCCACCAGCTCGAGACGCTTTCCTTCCATCTCGGATTGCTGAATATTTCGACGCCGCCGGCGATTGAACTCGCCGCCAAGTTGGCGGAGCTGGCGCCGCCCGGACTCGATCGGGTGTTCTTCACTAGCGGCGGTTCGGAATCCAACGAGTCGGTCATCCGGCTTACGCGCCTGTACCAGCGACTGCGCGGCTACAAGAACAAGACCGTCGCGATCGCGCGCATCAAGGGTTATCACGGTTCCTCGTGCGGCGCCGCGAGCCTCACCGGCATCGATCACTTCCACGAATTTTTCGAGCCGATGCTGCCCGACGTGCGGCACATCGATCCGCCGTATTGCTATCGCTGTCCGCTCGGCAAGGAATATCCATCGTGCGCGGTCGCCTGTGCCGACGAACTCGAAAAAGCGATCATTGCCGAAGGTCCCGACCGGGTCGCATTCTTCATCGCCGAGCCGGTAATGGGCGCTGGTGGCGTAATTCCTGCGCCGAAGGAATACTGGACCCGCATCCGCGAGATTTGCGACAAGTACGACGTCCTGATGGTCGCGGATGAAGTGATCACTGGCGCGGGACGCACCGGAAAGATGTTCGCCTGTGAGGACTGGGACGTGCGGCCGGACATCATATCCTGCGCAAAGGGCATCAGCAGCGGCTACCTGCCGCTCGGCGCGGTAATCGTTCACGAGCGGATTTATCAGACGCTGCTGGAGTCGTCGGCGGGCGCTGCGGTATGGCACGGCTTTACCAACACCGGGAATCCGGCCTGTTGCGCGGCCGGGCTCAAGACGCTCGAAATTATGGAGCGCGACGGCGTCGTCGAGAACTCGCGCAAGATGGGCGAGCGTTTAAAACAGCGGCTCGAAGAGCTGCGCTCGTCGCCGATCGTGGGCGATATTCGCACTGCTGGCCTGATGGCCGGGGTCGAGCTGGTCCGCAATCCGCAGACGCGCGAAGCGTTCTCGGAGTCGCTCGGCGTCGGCGGTCATTTCCGGGATGTCGCGCGAGCGGAGGGTCTGCTGATTCGCGCAGTAGGAGACACAGTGTGCATGTCCCCGCCGCTGATCATAACCGCGAAGGAGATCGACTTATTGATCGACAAGCTCAAGACGACGCTGGCCGAGACAGAGTCGTGGCTGTCTGGTCAAAAGCAGTTAGATAAGCAGTAGAGCGGGGAGGGGAGGTTTGATTGGATGGCGCGAGAGTCACGAACAGCGGAAATCGAGCGTCCTAACTGTCCGCTCTACAATGAGCAGAAGCTCAAGCTTGGGCTCTTCGGTACAAATTGCAGTAACGGGCTGACGGTTTCGCACGCGGCGACGACCTACCGCGCGACTTGGGAACATAGTGTCGCGATCGCGCGGCGCGCCGACGCGATGGGGTTCGAGATGCTCGTGCCTATCGCGCGCTGGCGCGGGTTCGGCGGCACCACCGATTTCAACGGCACTTGCTTCGAGACCTACACCTGGGCGGCGGGACTCGCCGCCGCGACCGAGCGCATCATGGTGTTCTCGACCTCGCACGTGCCCACCATTCATCCGATAGTCGCCGCCAAGCAATGCGTGACTGTTGACCACATCTCGAACGGGCGCTTCGGATTGAACCTCGTGATGGGGTGGTTCACGCCCGAGATGGAGATGTTCGGCGCCTCGCAGCGCGAGCACGATGAGCGTTATGCTTTCGGCGGCGAATGGATTGGCATCGTCAAGCGGCTGTGGACCGACGAAGAGCCGTTCGATTTCGAGGGCAAATATTTTCATATTCGACAGGGCCAGGCGCATCCGAAGCCGCTGCAGAAGCCATATCCCGTGCTGGTCAATGCGGGAAGCTCGCCCGCGGGACTTGAATTTTCAGCGCGCGAAGTCGATTTCAACTTCCTGTCGATCGACAAGCTCGATCAGACTAAGGACTTGATCGCCGGACTGCATCGGCGGGCACAGGGTCACGGGCGCGAAATCGGAGTCATGACGTACGCGATAATGATTTGCCGTGACACTGAGCGCGAAGCGCAGGAAGTCCGCCGCGCAATCCTTGAGCAGGGCGATTGGGGCGCGGTTAACAACATCATGAAGGTGATTGGAATCGAGAGTGGGTCGTTTCCGGATCTCGAGAACTTCCGCGAACGCTTCGTTCTCGGATGGGGCGGCTATCCGATCGTCGGCACTCCTGAGCAGGCAGTCGAGCAGCTAAAAACAATAAGCGAGATGGGAATCCAGGGAGTAATTCTGGGCTTCCTCGACTACCATGAGGAACTGGCGCTATTTCGATCGCGCCGTGATGCCGCTGCTCAAGCAGGCGGGACTGCGCTGCTGAAAGTCGCGCGTGCAGAGTCGCACGGAGAGGGTCGCGCTGAGCAGAGGCTACGGCTCGAAGAGGTGACACAGGTTTTGGAATTCAGCGAGCTTAATCTGGATAGAATGGTCGAGGGTGTGCTTGCGGGCGAGGAATTGCCGCGCACGCAGGCGAGCGCGGTCCTGAATTGCCCCGACGCGCAGCTTCCGGAATTGCTCGCGGCAACCTTGACCGTGCGCGAGGCGACGTTCGGGCGTCGGGTCAAGATTTGTATTCTGCGCAACGCGCAAAGCGGTATCTGTCCCGAGGACTGCCACTACTGCTCGCAATCGCGGCTCTCGCGGGCGGATATCCCAGTTTACAAGCTGCAAAGCGTCGCCGATCTCGTTGAAGGCGCTCGCCTGGCCGTCGCCAGCGGCGCACGCCGTTACTGCATGGTGTGCAGCATGCGCGGACCGGGTCAGCGCGACATCGATCATCTATCCGAGGCCTGCGAGAGCATCCGAGCCGAGTTTCCGCGGCTCGAATTATGCCTTTCGATTGGTCTTCTGGAGCAGGAACAGGCTCGGCAGTTGAAGCATGCCGGCGCCGGATGGATAAATCACAACCTCAACACCAGCCGCCGCTTCTATCCCGAAATTTGTACGACGCACACCTGGGACGACCGCGTGCGCACGATCGAAAACGTGCGCGCGGCGGGACTTTCGGTCTGCTCGGGCGGGATCATCGGCATGGGCGAGACTGACGAGGATGTAATCGATCTGGCGCTGGCTACCAGTCGTTTGCGCGCTCAGTCGGTGCCACTGAACTTTCTGCATCCGATCGCCGGAACTCCGCTCGAGAGTTCGCGGCGCTTGACCCCCGAACGGTGCCTAAAGGCTGCGTCTCTGTTCCGGTTGCTCAACCCGCGCAGCGAAGTGCGCGCCGCAGGCGGACGGGAACTGAATCTCGGCGAGCGGCAGGGCGAGATTTTTAACGCCGTCAATTCGATCTTCGTCAACGGCTACCTGACGACCGCCGGATGGAATTTCGATCGCACGCGCGACCTGATCGAGCGCTCCGGCTTCGAGGTCGAAGTGGAGGCCTAAGCTGCCGGAAGAGCTTCTTCCGGCGCGACTGCGGGGTCCCGACGATCAGGCCGTGGCCCTTCGCCCGAAAATAGCGTGATAAACGACCAGCACTACTACCGCGCCAATCACCGCGACGAAGATGCTGTAGATGTTAACGCCGTTAACGCCGCTCGCACCCATCGCGGTGAAAATCCATCCGCCGACGAGCGCTCCGATTATTCCCAAAACGATGTCGCGAACTAGCCCTTCGCCGGTCTTGTTTACGATCTTGCTACCGATGAAGCCAGCGATTAGTCCGACGACGATCCATGCGATGACGCCCATCGTTTCCTCCCGGTTGTTCCCCCGCTTTTGATCGTCGCGGTCCGCCCCGTGGCAGGCAATTCACGCGGCGCATACCCCGGCCCTGCTCGCGACCTGAGACAGCTGTGGGCCGCTCCTCTTTCAACGATTATCAGGTTAGTCGATGCCGCGTCCGTTGAATAGGAATATTATTTAATGCCAACGCCCGTCCGCGCAGCCGACTAGTCCCGAGGGCGGGGAGTTTTCCTCACAAGTCATCGAAGTGCAGGCGGCGAAGCCGCTCGCCCGAGCGAAAGCGCTAAGAGGCCGCTATCCCGCCGTCTACGCGCATGGTCGTGCCGGTGACGTACGATGCGAGGTCGGAACAGAGCCATACGACGGCGTTGGCGATTTCCTGTGCCACGGCATAGCGGCGCATCGGAACGAAGGCCTCGAAGTCCTTGCGCGCCGGCTGCCCCTCGTTGTTGGTGATTCGCTCCATCATCGGGGTATCGACCGGCCCTGGACAGACTGCATTAATCCTGATGCCAGCTTCGGCGTTTTCAAGCGCCGCGCTCTTCGTCAACCCAACGACCGCGTGCTTACTCGCAACGTAGATAGGCAGGCTGCGAAAGCCCATCAGTCCGGCCGCCGAAGCAGTATTCACGATCGCGCCGCTGCCTTGCTTGCGCATCTGACGAATCTCGTACTTCATGCAGAGCCATACGCCCTTAACGTTGATGGCCATCACGCGGTCGAAGTTGCGCTCAGAGGCCTCGTGCGTATCGATGACGTCGCCCTCGACACCGGCGTTGTTGTAGGCGCAATCGAGGCGGCCGTGCGTCTTGAGGACTCGCGCGATCAGCGCCTGCACTTGCGCGTCGTCGCTCACGTCGGCCTTGGCGAATTCCGCCTTGCCTCCCGCCTCGCCTATCTTGGCGACGGTAGCTTCGCCGCCTTCCTGGCTTACGTCGGCGCAAACGACGGTCGCGCCCTCGCGCGCAAAGGCGAGCGCGGTAACGCGCCCAATTCCGCTTCCACTGCCAGTTATCAGCGCGATTTTTCCTTCAAGTAGATTGCCCATTGATTCCTTTGCCTCCCGCAAGCTCGACCGTTAGCGATGGCTGGTGTCGTTTACGCGATTTCGGTGTCCGCTCTAGCACACGACCGCCGTTTTGCAAGGATACTGTCCGCCGTTCGGACGGCGGAGCCAGCTTGACGGTCGGGTGCCGCGCGGCCTACTTCTCGTGGATGGAAGCGCCCGCTTGGGCGAACTCGTTTACTTTAAGGAGCGAAGCGTGATCGATTTTTCCCTGCCTCAGGACCTGCTCGAACTCAAGCAGCGGGTTGACCGCTTCATTCGCGAAACGATAGTCCCGTTGGAACGCGATCCACGGCAGGGACCGCACGGTCCCAGCGAGGATTTCCGCCGCGAACTCGTCGCACTCGGCCGCGCGGCCGGACTGCTGTCGCCGCATGCGCCGGTCAAATGGGGCGGGCTCGGCCTGGACCATCGTGCGATGTCGGTCGTGTTCGAGGCCGCCGGATGGTCGCCGCTCGGCCCACTCGCGCTCAATATAATGGCGCCCGATGAGGGCAACACCAATCTGCTCGACAAGATTGCGAACGACGAGCAGAAAGAACGATGGCTGCGCCCGTTGGTCGCGGGCGAGATTCGCACGGTGTTCTCGATGACCGAGCCTGACGATGGCGCAGGCTCCGACCCGAATCTGATGAAGACCACGGCACGCCGCCACGGCGACGAATTCGTCATTTCGGGACGCAAGTGGCTGATCACCGGCGCTCCCGGCGCCAGCATCAACATCGTGATGGCGCGCACGCTCGACGAGGACGGGACCGACCGCGGCGCGACCATGTTCCTGGTGGACATGGACGCTCCCGGCTTCAGGATCGTTCGCCAGCTCGAGACGCTCGACAACAACACGCCGGGCGGTCATGCGGAAGTCGAGTTCGACAACGTGCGTGTCGGCAGCGAGCGAATTCTGGGACAGGTCGGTCATGGCTTCCGCAATGCCCAGGTGCGTCTGGGTCCGGCGCGGCTGACGCACTGCATGCGCTGGCTCGGCGCCGCCCGGCGCTGCCATGCGATCGCCACGGACTACGCTCGGCGGCGGCACGCATTCGGCAAGCTGATAGGCGAGCATCAAGGCGTGGGGTTTCAGCTCGCCGACAACGCATCGGATCTGCATCTCTGCCGCTTGGCGATCTGGCATTCGGCCTGGCTGCTCGACCGCGGCGAACGGGCGCGCAACGAGACCAGTCTCTGCAAGGTGTTCTGCTCCGAGGCCCTGGGCCGGGTAGTCGATCGGTCGCTGCAGGTTCTCGGAGGCCTCGGCATCACCGCCGACACGGTGGTCGAGCGCATCTACCGCGACATTCGGGCGTTCAGAATCTACGATGGCCCCTCGGAAGTGCATCGCTTCGCATTGGCGCGCGCCATAATGTCCGGCGATCCGTCGCTGGCGGATTCGGTTGGGGAGTTGAAATAGTAAGATGAGCATCGACGAAAAAACCGAACGCGCCTTGCGCGTGCTCCTGGATAAGCAGGAGATTCACGAGGTCCTGATGCGCTACTGCCGAGGCATCGACCGCTGCGACGCGGAACTGCTTCACAGCGTCTATCATCCCGACGCGACCGACGATCACGGGCTGTTCAAAGGCAAGGCCGCCGACTTCATTCCGTGGGCGCTAAACGCGTTGGTCAGAGATCAGGGCACGAGCCACTACATCGCCAACGAACTGATTGAGGTCGATGGCGATGTTGCGCATTGCGAGAGTTACTTTTTCGGGATTCATCGGCGCCAGGAGAAGGGCGGGACCACCGCCGAGCTGGTCTTTGCGGGGAGATATGCCGATCGATTCGAGCGCCGCGACGGAGTATGGAAGATTGCCCATCGCCAGGTGATCTTCGATCGAAGTCGCATCGACAAAATCGAGAAAGAATTTTCGACCGAAGGGTTTGTTTGCGGCAAGCGCTCGCGCGAAGACCCGGCGTACAAGCGCGCATGACGAGAGCAGCAACGGCATGAGTCAGTGGCGGCGCTCGCTCGCCGTGTACACCGATCGGCGCGTGCTGCTGATCCTGCTGCTGGGTTTCGCCAGCGGCCTCCCGCTGTTGCTCACCTTCTCGACACTCTCGGCCTGGCTCGCCACCGCTGGCGTCAGACGCGCAACCATCGGGGCTTTTGCCCTGGTCGGCACGCCTTACGCTTTCAAATTCCTGTGGTCGCCGCTGATCGATCGATTGCCTCCGCCGCTGCCGCTCGGGCGCCGGCGCGGTTGGGGCCTCACGATCCAGATTGCACTGGTCGCCGCGATGCTCGCGCTGGGCTCATGCGATCCCAAACGGAGTCTGCCCACGATGGGAGCGCTCGCGCTGCTGGTGGCCTTTCTTTCGGCGAGCCAGGACATCGTCATCGACGCCTGGCGGGTCGAAATCCTAGCGCCGGAGCAACAGGGGCCGGGCGCGGGGATGATCCAGACCGGTTACCGAGTCGCGATGCTGGTTTCGGGCGCCGGCGCGCTGATTATCGCCGCTCGGGCGGGATGGTTCGCGGCGTATGCCACGATGGCGGCACTATTGAGTATCGGGATGCTCGTTTTCGCGCTGGGTCCGGAACCGGCGCCCCCGCCGGAAGCCGCTAATCGCAGCCGCAGCCGCGGATGGGACTCGGTCCGCGAGTGGATGAGGACGGCGGTGGTCGGGCCTTTCGCCGATTTCATGCGCCGGCCGGGATGGCTCGCTATTCTCATCTTCGTGCTGGGCTACAAACTCGGTGAGGCGATGGCCGGCGTGATGGCGATGCCGTTGTATATCGCGCTCGGCTTCTCTCTTACCGAGATTGCGGCGATTTCCAAGCTGGTCGGTTTTTTCGCGACCGTAATTGGCGCGCTCGCCGGCGGGCTGGTGACCGTGCGGCTCGGCATCGTGCGCGCGTTGCTACTGTGCGGCGTGCTGCAATCGGCAGGGAACTTATTCTACGTGCTGCAGGCGCTGGGCGGTCATCGACTGGACTATCTGGCTCTGTGCGTAGCGGCGGAGAATCTTACCGGCGCGATGGCTGGTGCCGCGCTGGTGGCGTATTTATCGAGCCTGTGCTCCCCGGCGTTCACCGCGACGCAATACGCGCTGCTGTCCTCGCTGGCCGCGGTGGGTCGCACGCTGGTAGCCTCCTCGGGCGGCGTGCTCGCTGAGCGGCTCGGATGGGTACCGTTCTTTCTACTCACCACCGTGGTGACGCTGCCGGCGCTTCTGCTTCTGCTCTGGATCGAGCGGCATGGCGCCGCGCAGATGGATCGGCAATCATCAATGCTCGCCTCGAGGGGCAGCTAGGGCCCCTGCGTCCCGTCGGTGCGACAAAAACATCGCTCGCTTTGAAGCTGGATCGAAGTCGCTTGTAGACCGCGGCGCGACTGGGAGGATTGAACGGCCATGGATCTGACGATAGCGGATGCGTATCGCGAGTATGAGCGGCGTGAAACCGAAGTAGCAAGTAGAAAAGTGCTACCCATGCGCACGATTGTGGAGTTGGAGACGAGGAGATGTCCGCAAACACTGCCGCGCCGCATAAGTGAGATCTACGATGGTCACTTTTATGCTCCGGGACCCTCCACCCTCGTGCGACCCTACGGAACTGTGGTTTTCGCCAGCACGCTCAACGGCAAAGTGACGTATCTGGAACCCAAGATCATCCAGGCCACTTTTACGGATTATTACTTCTATCGCGAAATCTCCAAAGTCTTCACGGATGCGGTGGTCGCCGGAGCTGAAACGGTCCGCGGCTCGCCTGATCAGGAACGATTCACCATGTCGCTGTACGACCCGGAGCTTGTCACGTTTCGGACTCGGGTTCTTGGAAAACCTCGCCATCCGCTCCAGGTGGTAATCACAGGATCGGGGGACATCGACGTGGAAAAGGAATATATTTTCAATATTCCTGAGTTCACGGTCCTGGTATTCACAACCGCGCGGGGGCAGGCGGCGCTATCTGCGCACGGCCTTGATAAGGAGCACGTGAAGATCATCTCCATGGGCGAGTGTGTCGATTTTCGAACGATACCGGAGATCCTTCGGAGCGAATATGCGGTGGAACGCATGTTGGTGATTGGCGGCGCCAGCGTGGCGAGTCAATTCATCGACGCTGGAGTGATCGATGAGATGTTCATCACGAGTGCAAATACCCTGGGCGACGGCAACGCGAGGACATTTTATGAAGGGCAGCACCTACTGGACACGCGAACGGTGTCAGTCAAGCTTCTCGCAGAGGATTCGGATAAGGGTGAGTCGATAGGTCCGATTCTTCGACGAATTCGGCTTGATAGTAAGTTGGTAACCGCTGAGGTCTAGAAGCGGGGCAGGCTAGGTACGTGGTTCGACGTTGGCGGGTGTATCGACGCGCGGCTCCGGGGTCCTTGCCTGAGGATTCAAGCCAGGATATGACGGGATAATTCCGAGATTTCGTGATCTCGCGCGCTGCAAAGCAAACTGCCGTATCAGGCGCCGTGCATCACCTCGGGTCGCACAAATCTGCGAGCATCCAGCCTCCAGGAGCTCAGCCGACGACGACACGGCTGCTTCGCCGCCGGCGATGATCGTGAGTCGCGGCGAATCTGCCTTGAGTCCCCGGATCAGTTCCGCTGCGGCCGGTACGCACTCTGTCGTCGTACAGGACAGACAGACCATGTCAGGTGCGTAGCGTTGGACGAAATCGCGTATCTCATCCGGTGACTTGTCGGTGATGAGGTTGGCCGCTGCTCCCGCGTGACGCATCAGTTCGAGTAGCATCATCAGTCCGAGATTGTGAACGTCGCCCGGCGCGCACACGCCTAATATCCGAAGCCTCGGCTTTGCCCGAGGTTTAACGAAGCGGTTTCCAAGTTGTCCGATCAGTTCCCGCGTCGTGTCGATGATCAATTCCTCGTTCTCGCGGCTGATGTTGTTTTCAGCCCGTTCCTTGCCGGTCAAAGCAAGGGCCGGAATCAAAACATCGTCGAAGGTCGATTCCAAACCATGCTCATCGCAGTAGCGAGTCGCCAAAGTGCGAGCGCTGTCCTTGTTCAGCTCAAGGAGCATCCGATAATAGTCATTAAAATCCTCGGATACTCGATCGGCGCCGAGTAAAATCGCGAGAAACCCGAGTTCGGGAATGTAGTCGCCCGCGACTTTCAGGCAGGCCGTCATAGGTGTGGCCAGAAGTAACCCGGGTATTCCCCAGAGCCATGCCCAGTACATCGCGGATACCAATAAGGCTACCGGCGACACGCCGACGCCAGGGCCGATCAGGAAAGGCTCGACAAACTGCGCCACCGCCTGATCCAGGAGGATGAAGGATCCGAGCACCTCCAAGGATGCTTTCCATCCGGGAAATATCGCGAATGCCACAAGTGTGGGCAGGACGGCCGACCCCAGCGCTCCCACATAAGGAATGAAGCGCAGGAGGAAAGCCATTGCGCCCCAGAATTCCGCGTTCGGTAGGCCAAGCAGCCATGCGACAATTGCGATCGCGACGCCGTATCCAAAATTAGCCAATGAGACGAGCAGAAGGTAATGGCCGACGGTGCTGGTGGCAGTCTCGATCGCCTCTGATGCGATAATTATCCGGGCTCTGGCTGCGAGTCGTACGATACGGTCGCGCAAGTCCCTTCGCCCGTGAAGCAGAAAAAATAGCAAGACGATGATCAGCAGGCATTCACCAATCCCTGAGAGTATTGGCAAAACGGGCGCGATCATTTCCTTCACGCCGCTTGGCGCTGGCTGTGCCTGCACTACCCGAGGCGTGTGTTCTTTTCGTGAGGCGGCGTTGCTTTTAAGCTGTTGCTGAACGCCCTCGACGGCGCCTTCGATGCGCCGCAACCATGCCGGCGTGCTTCCCTGCAGCGCGTTCAGCTTGCTCGCGATATTATCGGAATAGCCGGCAACCTCGACCGCGACTGAGGTAAGTTCGACCGTCAGGAAATAGACAATCATGCCGATTGCGCCGACCGCCATAAGCACGACTAAGGCCGCGCTGATGACCCGTCCGACGAATGGTTCGAGGCGGCCCGCAATCGGGCTAAACGCTACCGCCAGAATCGAAGCCATGCCGAGCGGGAGCAGTATTTCTTTGCCGAAATAAAGGACAGCGGTCGCAATTATTACAGTGAGAAATGACCTGGTTGCTCCACCGTCAGAATTATCATCGCGGTCATCATCCGAAAGCCTTGGCTCCTGATTCAGTTCTTCCACTTTAATCAACCGCGACGATGCCACTCATGGGGCCGCTACCCGAGAACACCTGGCGGCGCTTCGGCATGTCTGTTGAGCATTTCATCGCTTAGAGGCGATGACTGCGGCGGTTTCAAGGAGTCCTCCTGGCCCGCAATCTGCCTCGAGCACGGCCTCGCGCCATTCGCGCTTGAGCGGCAAGATGGGAGGCATCGGAGCAACATCGGGCGCCGCTGTCGGCGCCGCGATCGAATCGATATTCAAGGTCTGCGAGGCTTTGCGCATGAAAAGATTGTAGATTGCCCATTGCGCGCGATGCCGCTTCCCGCGTAGCGGAAATCTACTGGCGATGGAAGACGCCGAATAGAAATCTTCGTAGGCGTCAGCCAGGCCGATGCGGAGTTCGTCGCCGGACATCTGCGTCGGAGTAAAGACGACGTGACCCTGATCGTACATCGACCAGTCGAATGAAACGATCCGGTTCGCTTTCTTCATCTCGTACCACGTGAGCGTGCCAGGATAAGGAGTGAGCGCCGAATAGGCACAGGCATCATATTTGGCGTCAATGTTGAAGCTTACGGTCTCGTCGAAAACCGAGCGATTCGTCGCCATCGAAGCCAAACATGAACAAACCGAACACCATAATCCCGTAAGAATGTACCTTCTCCACCAGTTCCGCGAAGGTTTCGGGCCGATTGACATGCTTATGGACGCTTTTGAGCGTGGCGCGAGCGATCGACTCGAACCCGATGCTCAGCATGGTGCAGCCGCTTTCAGCTGCGAGCTCGAGCATGCGGTCATCCTGCGCAAGTTTGGAGGTGACGCCGGCCTGCCATCGGATGCCGCGTCCCTTCAACGCGCGCATCACTTCCTTCGGACGCTCTGCTGTACCAAAAAAATCTGCGTCGTTGATCGAGATGGTGCGCGCACCGCAGTTCTCCATCTCGTGAATCACTTCATCTACCGGTCGATAGCGGAATTTGAGGCCGTTCATTAGCGGTTCAGCGCAGAACGTGCAGCCCTGGTGGCAACCGCGCGACGTCTGGACGAAAGTGCGGTTTACGTAGCGGTTCTTCTTGAGAAGGTCGTAACGCGGCATCTGCATTCCGACCATGGGATGCAGTGTGTCCGACTTGTAGAGTCCGCTCATCGATCCGTGTTTGAGATCATCGAGTAGCTTGTCGATCACGAGTTCAACTTCACCAATGACGACAGCATCGCAATGCTTCAGCGCCTCCTGCGGCATGAAGCTCGGATGCACGCCGCCCATGGCGACTGGGACGCCGCGGGAACGGAAATCGTCGGCGATTTCGTAGCCGCGGTTGACGTAACTTGTCATCGCGGAAATCCCGACAAGGTCCGCCTTCAGGTTGAAGTCGATGGTCTCGATATTTTCGTCGGTTAGCACCACTTCGTACTGGTCGCGCGGAAGGCATGCGGCAACTGCGAGTAAGCCTGCAAGCGGAGAGTAGAGCGCTCGATTCAGGTAAATCGGACGTGTCGTGACGGAATCTGTTTTGGGATTGATGAGATGAATGATGCGCGTACGCACAAGATTCTCCTCTGACACGGGGGGCATGCCGTGCATACGATCCCGCGGCATACGTTTCCCACGTTAGGATCTGCTCCGGATGGCTACCAGTCAGCCACCCAACGGTTTCTCACTAATCCTAACCAAACCGGCATACGTCGAGGTCAGCTGCATTTTTATGAGAGTGCTTTTTGAATGTTTAGATCCCCCCATTATGCGAAGCAAGCATTGCCGATCCTACGAGTGTGCGAGTGTTCAAGATGGTGACAATCGACACCTGCGGTTTCGAGGTGACAGAAGAGGAGTCGCTCCCCTGCTGGTGCCGGGTGCGCATTTCCTGATGGAGCGGGGCTAAAATTGATGGCCTGGCCAACCTGCAGCCAGGATTGCCAGGCTAGAAGCGCGTCCGGCGTGTCAGCGGGGTATCGCTGTGCCAGAGCCTTTGGTGCTGAAGGACGACAAGAACACCATGGAAGTTGTAGAAATGGCGCAGAAGATGCTGGCGCGCTAAAACAGGCACGGATCCTCTGCTGCTCGAGCATCGTTCGCGGGTTTTTCGCGAGCACTTTCGCGATCCGATGGAGCTGTGAACTGTCTCAATGATAGAGCAAAGGCCAGCATCTAAGCGGAGACGCTCGTATCTGCGTGACGATCGCCAGCACGGCTATTCAGGCGCACCGCGAAAGTAGTGCCTGTATCTTCGGATGAGGTGACAGTTATCGTACCGTTGTGCGCTTTGACGATCTCCTGACAAATGAAAAGACCAAGTCCGAGACTTCCCTGAGAGTGGTTGGACGGTCTTTCCCGTCCCAGCGGATTGAAAAGTGTTGCTATCGCAGCTTGCGCTATGGGAAGTCCGTCGTTGTGAACCTCGATTAGCACCTGACCATTCTCGTTTTCCATTCTGATACTGATCTGCTTCGCTTTGCCATGTTGAATAGCGTTGATTACCAGGTTTGATATCAACTGCGACAATCGATCCCCATCGCACTCGCCGCTCAGGTCTCCACGGGTAGCCAGTTCGACTACTATGTCCGGATTGGCGCACTGGATTTCGTCAATGATTCCACGGAAGATGGCGCTAAAGTTCACCTGCGTCAAATTGACGTACATTGGCTGGCCAAAACGGCCCCGCGTAAAATCAAGGATGTCCTGCACCATGCGATCGAGTCGCTGAGAGCTGTTCAGGATTCGCGAAACGCATTTCGTTCCGTCCTCGGTCAGTGGTCCTGTCTTGAACAGGGCCGAGGCGGAGAGCTGTATGGCATTTATCGGCGTGCGGAGGTCGTGCCCTAGCATGCCAAAGAACCGGTCGCGATACTGGGATTCACGTTGCAGATAGGTAGGTACGATTTCGGCGACGCTTTGATCGATCGCTTCGTCGAATCTGATTAGGGCCATGGCGTCTTGACTGAGACCCTCCGGGCGACTTTCAGACCACAAACGCAGAACACTGGCGCGCATCGCCCGGTATTCGGAAACTATCTGCGCGAGGTCGAATCGCGATTCGATTCGCAACCCGACGTGGGACGAGGCGACCTGGCCAAGTAAGCCGCTTGAACGCAGACTCCTACCCTTGGCCTGCTGTTCTGCCAAAGTTTGCGGCTGCGTCATGTCACCAGCAACGGCTTGTAGAATGCGGGTCACGTCATCCAGCAGCCCGCTTCTCGACATTCCGATCGAGGCGGGAATGCAAGTCTTGGCGAATTCCTCCCACTCTTGAGCGATTGGTTCGATATTGGCGAGAATGAACGCGGCGAGAGACATCGGACACCCTTGGAATCTGTTCAGTCGGGCTGCGTCAAGACAAACTTGCGTGCTCAGCTTAAGGTTGCTGTGGACCTATAAGCAATCAAAAGTCCCGCAAGCATCAGAAAAAACGTTCCTTGTGGAACAAAAAGTTAAAAAAGGTCGCTTTGTCTGATGGTTCTATTGGGTGCAAAAAACCTTTAAAAAACAAATTAGCAGGTTATGGAAGGAAAAAAAGTTAAGTCAGCGCCTAAAAAGCTCAATCAAGTGTGTCAGAGTGATGAAAAAACCTCGATAGATAGCCTTTTAGGTTGACTCTTCAATGACCGTGTGGCAAATAATTCATATCTAAACGCTCATAGTGCAATAATTACACGGCCCTGGAGCAGTAACGAAAGAGCTGCCTACGGATGGCTGAATATGAGCCTTAATAGCCGTGTTCCGGGCTTCGTTTGGCGGAGGGCGAGGATGGCTCCGCCATTCTGGGTGACAAGGTCTCTGTGACAAGGTCTCGGACATGTGAGCCGAAACTCGGCCCTATAGAAGTGAATAGAGACATAGCAGAAACTTGCCGCACCCGGCCGCGCATGGAGGGCAAATTGAAACTCATCGCCGAAGCCAATCATGAGCTGCGCGGTCCGATTCAGGTCATGCTCACCTGGGCTGCCATTCTCGAAAGACAATTTGACACACTCGGGATCGAAGACCGTCAGGCGCTTACGGGAATCAACCGTGCGGCGTCCCGTCTCACGTCCATTGTCGACCGGATGCTCGACCTGTCACGGATGGAGGTTGACGGCTTTGAGGCCAAACCTGTCTGGATTGATCCTGCGGCCCTCATCGAAAAGGTGATCGACGATTTAAAAGTGCTGGCAGAGCAGAAGAAGCTGACGATTGCCTGGAATAACGAAGCTCGAGTCACCACTTTGAGATTCGACGAATATTGCTTCACCCACATGATGTCGAACCTGCTAGGTAACGCGATCAAGTTTACCGAGCGAGGAGAGATCGTGATCCGCCTGTTCAGAGACGAATGCGGTGGCCTGGCGCTGGAGGTGAGCGATACCGGTATCGGTATGGAGCCGGAGTTTGTCTCGCACCTGTTTGAGCCCTTCGCACGCGAGGAGAGAAAGAGAGGGGAGGCTGAGGGCGCGGGATTGGGCCTCGCTGTGACGAAGCGCTACCTTGAACTCAATGACGCAGAGATTTCTGTAAAAACCACGAAGGATGCGGGCACCACTTTTCTGGTGCTGTTTTCACCTCAGTCGAGCTAAGCCTCTCACCTCAGTAGAGCTAGGTCCGAACAGTTAGCCTCCGGAGCTCGGTGGGCTGCGGGCGTCGTGAGCTGCTGCTGAACAGCTTTGTCTCTGATAATAACTGTCGATTTACCCTTGCCATTTGATCGGATATGTTACAGATGAATCGCGGGGAGGGCGGATTGTAACGACGTAGTCATGGCTTTGAGCGTCAGCTCTTTTTCTTCGACCTCCTTGATGCGTACGGCCGTGAGAGCTGAGAACCCCACCATCCTAGTGGTCGAGGACAACGCCGACGCACTGGAGGCGCTGGCTCAAATCCTGGATTACGAAGGATATTCGGTTGCGACGGCGTACGAGGGTCGCGAGGCACTCGACTATCTGGAACGGCATCCAGTGCCAAGCCTTATACTGCTCGACTTGATGATGCCGGGTATGAATGGATGGGAATTCCGCGCCGAACTCACCAAATTCCCAGCCTTTGCGAATGTGCCGATCGTGGTCATGACGGCGCTCGCGGACTCAGCCGAGATAGTCGCAGACTGCGTCGTCTCTAAGCCGATCGATCTAAAACGTCTCCTGCGCATCATGAAAGATCTGTTGAGCGAACCAGCCAATTCCGATGAACCGGCGTCCACCACTTGAGACCCTTACGCTTCGCCCGGACGCCAGTCCTTTCTGAACATTGTAGTTTCCTGCCGCATTTGTGCAGGTCCGAGTGAGATAGAAGGCCAATGGCGGCGGCGACTGTGACGCGCCGCCGCCATCGCTAGTTTCTCCAATCAATCAGGCCAGTTCACCGAAGGCCAACGGTTTTTCCACGGCTTCTGAGAATAAGTCGCCTGTAGCCGACTTATGTACCACATGGCACCTGAGGAAGAGTCGCCATCATACCAGTCGCCAGAATAGTGGTATCCGGCACAACCCCAAAGGATGGTATTGAGATTGCCGCTCGATATGTCGTTCGCGTACGTATGGCCATTATTTCCTGACCTCCCTGCAAAGTAGCCCGCCAGGTCACCGTTCATACAGGACCGCATCGACGCAAAGTGGTAGTCAGCCGCAAAAGCGGTGGAATTGACTATCATCGGCCAAGTCTGCCAATTGTTCAGAGCTTTGGTTTGGAAGATGCTCCACGATTGGTAGCAACAACTGGAACACTGATAATCCCACAGACTGGTGAAACCTCCGTTCACGCATTGGGAGTAGGACGTTCGTTTATCGCCGCCGCTTTGCTGCTGGTTCCACGACCAGTCTTCATTCGTCGCCTGGGCGCGCACGAAATCTTCGTCGATACCCCATTTGCACGCCGCCCATCGGAAGATCATGTCCGTATTTCCTGTGTATTGGCCATCGACACGTTGATAAGCCCAGGTTCCACCAAACACCTCGGCGGCAAACCCATTTGCCTGGAAGGCATCAAGCTGTCCCTGCGTAGGCGTCGTGTTGTTGTTGCCGGAATTGCCCGGTACCATTTCCGCTTCCCATGGAATTTCCGCAGCGCAGGTCGCATCGCTGGGCAGCGACGCTCCCGAGCTCAAGGTGCTGAAATGGCCGCCCGAACCGCTGTTCGTATTAGTATTACTATTGTTGCTATTACTCACTACCACAGTAATCTTGTCAGCGGCGTTCGGCGGACCGCCCGATGGATATGCATATACGGTGAGTACATGGGAACCGTTAGATACGGAAGTCGAATCCCATTTGAAGTTGACAAGTCCAACCGCAGCCGTAGAACCTCCATTGCCATCTATCCAAAGTTTCGACCACCATGCATTCGTGATCTGAGCTCTTATTGTTACGGTACCGCTTACGGTGCCGCCATTGGACGGAGAATTGATAATGACTTCTGCGCTGGCCGAGGTCGCCAACCCGACAAGCAGACACGCCATCAGCACTAAAACATGTGCCCCTAGGCCGGTCCATCCCTTCCCAGACCGAGAAAAGCACAATGACATTTGATTCAACACATCAGATTCACTCCGCATCATGACCCCCCTTTGGTTCGCAATCCTGGTATGAACACGCACAACTCCGATAGCCTCATTTGGAGACTTGACTTCGTTAAATAGCACCGTCTGCGGGACCACGTTTTGCTCCCCAGACAAGCCTCGGCGACAACACCGAAAGCGTGCTACTTGCTATAACCCCGCTGCGGGTGGCGACGGACCTAAACGGACCTAAACCGACGCCGACCTCACTGCGGAACAGCCGCTATGATGATTTATGGGATAGCTAACAGAGCGGTGAGCCACGCCCACCGAAGGTATGGACAAGGCTGACATGAGTCTTCCCGACAACTGACAGACGGTCGGAAGTTATCTCGACGGATTTCAGCCGACTGTCTTTGGGATAACCGATCATATCCCGCACCCCCCGGAGGCGTGGTCAGGTAACGTAAGAATGCCCACCTTGATATAGATTGAACGGTTGAGAGTCAAGAGGAGCGAAAAGCGGACTTCGCTTTCGCGGAGGACTGCACATGCGGATGAGTTTTGCGAATCGACAGGAGAAGCGATCGAACGCTCAGACGTGGGCGGGTTCCGAGGCGCTCCCGCAGATCACGTCCGCGGATAACTGCAAAACGGCGCCACAGATAGCGCCGCTGCTGCCCCCGAATCAAACAAGATCATTTCACACGAGACACTCCTTCACTGCTTTTTTCTAGGACGATTGTTTGTTGAATAGCCGGGGCGCCCGTAAGCGAAAGCGTACTCTGCGCCAACCGCGGGTTGGCGCTAGCGCACACCGGCCGTTACATGCTGTCAAGCTGGCCGCGATGCGATGAGTGCCTAGAGTCTCCAGGAAACGGCGACCGAAATATGAAAAGGCCGCGTACCTGACACACGGCGCTCTGCGGCTACAATCGCCCAGTGAGTAGCAATATTATGAGAATAAGTAGCACGATCCCGCCGATGCTAATTCCTCCATAGGGTCCGTATGCGTAATACCCACCGCCGCCGCCAAACAGTAAAAGGAGAATGAGGATCAGGACCAAAGGTGACATACAGGAATCTCCCGCGGAATTCTCAGCATCGATGCCATTAGACCCATCAGTTCTAAAGACATCGGGTTACGCACGACCGCCTAATGTTTGTAGGCGACACGGTCTGCCGGTTCGGTGCCCGTATCGGTGTTCGCGTGTGAAGTGTCTGTAGCGGATAGATATACCTTCTGACCAGGATATATTTTATTAACGTCCGCTATTTGTGGATTAGCATCCTCGATCGCGCCGAGTGCGTATCGCGAACCGAGATATCGGATAGCCAGTCTCTCGAGCGTGTCTCCGTATTTCACCAGGACACTGCGGTGCCGAACTGCTGTCGACGACACCGAGGAAATCGACCCACGATCTGCCTGCGAGGCGCTGTTCGCTTCATGCTCTATGGCTGATTTAGGATGCTCCATGGCCGATTGTGAATGATCCAGCGGTGAATCCGTAGGCGAAAGGTCGGGTAAAACCAATGGTCCCGTGATGCCCGGTTGGGCGGTCTGCGGGGCGTTATCGATTGCCGAGATCGCGGACGCACGCCGGGTAGCTTGGGGACGATTCTCCACTGCGGGATTTTCCTGATTCGTTTGCTCGACGCGCCGAGCAACTTGCAGGGGTGAGAAACTCGCCACTATTTTGTCGGCTATAGTTTTGGCGGATGTCCTGGATTCTGACGCAACTGCGGGCGGAACGCTGATGCCCGGCTGCACCGCGCCGGTGGGATTTCCCCGATAGAGATACCCGGTGAAGAGCAGGAGGCCCAAAGCGGCTATACCGACAAGGGCGGGCTGTTTGGAAGCAGCTGAGGTACTCAGTGCAGCCAATCCGCCCAACAATGGTTCGCCGTGTTCGGCCACCGCCGCTCTCGTGGCTTTAAGATCGACTTGCTGTTTTCCAGATGAATAAGCCAACAGCATGGCGTTATGACACAGGACATTGATTTTTCGCGGAAGGCCGCCACTGTGACGAAGCAGATAAGTGAGAGCGGCGGTGTCGAAGAGATCTTTGGAACGGCCGCCTTTCGCCCGCAGCCGATATTCCACATATTCGTTCGCTTCAGCGAAGCTCAACCGGCTCAGCACCGAGCGCGCCGCGACTCGTTGATTAAACTGTCGCAGCGATGGGTTCCTCAAACGAACAGCAAGTTCCGGTTGCCCGACTAGCACCAGTTGCAGGTATCTCCCGAGGCGCTGTCCATAATTCGACAACAGGCGCAGCTCCTCGAGTACGTCATCGCTGAGGTCCTGAGCCTCGTCGACGATTATCGCCAGCCGCTCCTGCGGTGTTCTGCGAGCGAGAAACGCAGCGAGGGCCTCAATGCGGTCCAGCTTGGTTGATCCAGAGCACTGAATGCCGAACTGACCCAGCACAACCCGCAGGATGTCCTCAAACGAGAGCTTGGGATTTATCACATAGGCCGCGCATAACTGCTCGAAATTGCGCGCCAGTATGGAGCACACCAGAGTGGTCTTACCCGTTCCGGTCTCACCCGTGAGTGTAGTGAAGCCGCTGGGCTCGTAAAGCAGGCCCCATTCGAGCGCGGCGAGGCTTTCACGATGTGCGCGGCTCAGGTAGACGGTTTCGGAACCCGTCACGGCCTCGAAGGGTGGGCCGGTCAGGCGGAAGTGTCGGTAATACATGGCCTCCTCGTGATACCAGCGGTGGAGGAGCAAGCAGCGTGCCACTAGCTTGCATATTTTACCATTTAGCCCGAAAGTACGTGCCGGATGAGACGGGCCGGTTAGAATCACCTCTAAGAGCCACAGCGAATCGGGTGACAACGCCCATTCAACTGCATCAAGGCACTCCGCGGTATTTGCAGTCGCTGATATCCAGATACGAGTTTTTCGGTAGATAGATGACCGTGAATGCAGGAAGCGATTACCTATAGCCTATGAAAAATGTTCTAAGGCTTTGCTAGACAGGGAAGCCACCGCACACAAAAGAGAACCGTGCGTTCAAGCCCTGTTCGGCATAGCTATTGCTCGATTGACAATTGAACGATTGGACGCAGTGCGAGGTCGACCTAACCTGCCGGAATAAAAGGATAATTCCCGGAATAGATTTCCTATGATTGTAAGTTTCGGGTATGTAGGTTTTCAGCCTCTGCCTCCTTAGCCGTAACAACGCTTTAAACGGTCAAAATCATGACGATGACATTAGCCGCCGCGGTTGGAACGACGGCTTCTAAAATTCCCAACGTGCGAGCGGGTCGTGATGCCGATCTCAAACGGTAAGACCCGCGTGTCGAAAAGGCATAGCGTTCGTTCGTCAGATCTCGCGACCGGTCGTGAGTCGAATCTGGAGCGCGACGGCGATCTCAGATTTCGTGAGTTAGTGGACGCCCTGCCGATGTGCGCGGTGGTAACGGACAGCCACGGAATTCCCAAATACTTAAATGAAGGTGCCCGCTCTTACACGGGCGGCGCAGTTGACGACATGACGCTCTGCGGAGCGCTCCTTGAAATCATCCATCCGACAGATCGTGAGCACCTGTCGCAACAATGGCATGACTCACTCGCCAGTCGCCGGAAGTTCGAAATTAAATTCAGAGTTCGCGGACACGATGGCACCTATCGATGGCATCTCGGACGCGGGGTACCGCTAGGAGCGGATGGGGTTACGGGCTGGCTTCTTACCGCCTGCGACATCGAAAATCAGGCTCAGATCGAAGTCGAAGCGGCGAATCAGTTTAAGCACGAATTCCTCGCCGTGGCATCACACAAATTGCGCAATCCATTAAACGCCATCATAGGCTGGGTCAATCTTCTACAACGGGGCAACCTCGACGACGCCAAATCCAAGCGCGCCCTTGAAACAATCGAGCGGAACGTTTATCTGCAAGTTACGCTGATCGATGAAATTCTGGATCTGTCACAAATCTCGCAGGGTAGGGCTAAGCTAACTCGTCGAACGATCGATCTTATACAGGTCATCGAAGACGCATTGAATGTGGTGCGATCTTCCGCTGAAGCCAAAGGATTACCGATGGAGTGGGAGTGGGCTGGTCCACCAATCTACATCCACGGAGATCCCGAGCGGCTTCAGCAGGTGATTTCCAGGCTCGTGTCGAACTCCGTCAAGTTCACCCCCACAGGCGGCCGCATTTTCCTGACCCTCGAGTGTGGCGCGAGCGAGGTTACCCTGGCAGTGAAGGATACCGGCAGAGGCATCGACTCCGAGTTCCTGCCGGTCGTGTTCGATCTCTTCAGGAAAGCGGAGACTAGCGCCGGCCGGGGAGACTACGGATTAGGACTCGGGCTTGCGATAGCGCGTAAACTGGTCGAATTGCACGGCGGGCGGATGGAAGCCGAGAGCGAAGGCGTAAATAAAGGCGCCACCTTCTCGCTGACCCTGCCCATGCTTGCCATGGAAGTGAGGACCGGAGACACGCGCACCCAGATCGATCCCCAAGCGCGACAATCCTGAGGCTCTACCCGTGCCCTACCTTGAGCCAAGACGCTGATGAGTAGATCGGAAAGTCACCGGGGATATTTTACTCCTTCGGAGCCGCTGTTTTCGTAGGATCTAGGGCTCGGACTTACGCTGAAATGCTGTTCGAGACGTTATTAGATAGTGTGATTGCGCTTCGTCCGTGGCACCGTTAGTGCTTCGACCGCTAACAGGACCCGATTAACTCAGAAATCGCGAAAAAAGGGTGGGCTGAACAAAATATCGGCCCGATCGCACTGAAAAAGCACTTCGGCGCGGCGTTAGTTAACGGCCGGAGGCAAGAATTGTTACCTGGGGAACTTAATCGCTATTGCATACAGGACGGGCTGAGAACTCGCCAACGCTCAGGCTCGTGAAAAAAATCAGCGCAGCGCAGTTTGCGCGCGGAGACCTTTGTACGGGCTGGCCGTAGCCCAAGCAGTAAAACACCATGAAAGCCGGTATTCGCGTACTTGTCGTCGAAGACAACTCTGAAGCGCGTGAAGCGTGGTCCAAGCTAATCTCCTCTTGGGGCTACCGAGTCGAGGAAGCCGGAGACGGGGAGCGTGCACTGCAGCTGATCGAGGGCTTCGAGCCCCAAATCCTGCTGCTCGACCTGAGGCTGCCGAAGAAGGATGGCTTGACGGTGCTCGGTGAGCTTTATGCCAAGGGCTGCCGGATTCCCACCATTGTCATCTCAGGGGAAGGCGAGATTGAAGACGCGGTAAAATCGATAAAGCTTGGAGCTTACGATTATCTGCGCAAACCCGTCGATCCGCATCATTTGGAAGTGATGCTCGGCAACTTACGCGCGCATCTGAGCGTCAGCAGAGAAAACCAACTTTTGCGCCGGCGCCTCATAGAGGCCGGAGAGTTCGGGCCTCTCATCGGTCAGTCTCTGCCGATGCGGCGCGTAATGGCGTCCATCGAGCAGGTCGCGCCGACCAGCGCGTCGGTCGTAATCGTGGGCGAAAGCGGCACCGGCAAGGAATTGGTCGCTCGCACGATTCATGAACTCTCCACTCGATCGCACGGGCCGTATGTCGCGATCAATTGCGCCGCGCTGCCCGAGACCTTGATGGAGAGTGAGTTGTTTGGCCACGAGCGCGGAGCGTTCACGGGTGCTGACCGCCGCCGCGAAGGCTGCTTCGAACTTGCAAACGGAGGCACGCTGCTCCTCGACGAAATCGCCGAGATGAAGACCGAACTGCAGGCCAAGCTTCTGCGGGTCATCGAGGAACGCAAGATCCGTCGCTTGGGCGGCAGTGCCGAGGTGCCTGTCGACGTGCGAGTGTTGGCCGCGACCAATCGCAATCTGGAGTCGCGGCTTCGCGAAGGAAAATTCAGGGAAGACCTTTACTACCGACTCAATGTTTTTTCGATTCAGTTGCCGAGTTTGCGCGAGCGCCTCGAGGATTTGCCCGCTCTGATCGAGGATTTTCTGCGACAGCTTTCGCCGCCTGGCGGGAAAGACATCATAGGCATGGAAGCCGAATGTCTCGAGTTGCTTAAGTCGCAACGGTGGCCCGGGAACGTGCGCCAGTTGCGCAATGTAATCGAGCGTGCGCTGGTCGTTACGCATGGGCCGATGATCTCGATCGCGGATTTGCCCGAGGAGCTCAAAGTCAGCAGGAACTCGCGCGATGTTCTGGACATCCACGTCGGGATGTCTTTGAGCGCTGTCAAACGTCAGCTATTGCTGGAGACGCTCAAGTCCACCGGCGGCAATAAGGTTAAAGCCGCGGAAATTCTCGGCATCACGATTAAGACTCTCTACAATCAACTGAAGAGCTATCAAACGGGGCTGCCCGCCAGCTCGGAGTCCGTCGACGAAGGGAAATCCGACCAGCAATAAATCTCCAATTCCAGATTTGATCGCTTTCCCTCCTCTCGCCTCATCAACAAGGCGGCTGGAGTTTAGTGGGGAGAGCTTGCAGCGGCGGGCTCTATCGGCCGCCGCGGCTCACAGTCTTTGTCGATTGACGTGGTGCCCCGGCCGGGAATCGAACCCGGACTTGAGGTTCCGGAGACCTCCGTGATGTCCTTTTCACTACCGGGGCGTCTGTTATTACGGCAGACGCAGAAAGTATCTCAGCCGCGCCACCCTCACAAGCGCTTCGTGCCGACGCCTCGTGACCGCGGCGTTTGCGGTAAGCCCTAACCGAAAGTTGTAGTGTCCGCTTTCGGCGGGCGCGCCGTTTCGGATATCGTTCCGTCCCTTGGATACGGCGGCTTTCCGCATTGGGTGCTGCCGGCGCGCGCATGAATCGAATCCCCTGGCCTCGACTGATTTTGCTGTGGCTCGCCGGGGTCGACCTGCGCATCACGCTGCTCGCCGTCCCGCCGCTGCTCCCGCTGATCCATCGCGACCTGCAGCTGGATGAGACCGCGGTTGCCGCCCTGCTCGGGTTGCCGGTGCTGCTGCTGGCCGCTGCGGCGACGCTCGGCTCGGTGATCATTTCGCGCTTCGACGCGCGTCGCACGGTCATCCTTGGCCTGGTGCTGCTGGGCGCAAGCTCGGCGCTGCGCGGGGTCGGGCCGTCGCTCACGATGCTGTTCGCGATGACGCTGGTGATGGGCGTGAGTGTCGCTATCGTGCAGCCGGCATTGCCCGCGTTGGTCTATCATTGGGCACCCAATCACGTCGGCGTGGCGACGGCGGTCTACAGCAACGGGCTTTTGATCGGCGAACTGATCGCCGCCGGACTGACCACGCAGTTGGCAGTGCCGTTAACCGGGAGCTGGCCGCGCGCGCTCGCATTTTGGAGCATCGTGCCGCTAGTCACCGCGCCGATCCTGTGGCGTCTGACGCCGGCTCTGGGGGCCATCGAATCTTCGAAGCGGCCGCAATGGCTGCCCGATTTCCATCATGGGCTGACCTGGCGGCTCGGAGTTATCCAGGCGGGCGGGGGCACAATCTATTTTGGCGCGAATGCTTTTTTGCCCGACTATCTTCATCACTCAGGCGCCTCGCGGCTAATCGCGCCGGCGCTGCTGTGGCTTAACGCCGCGCAACTCCCGGCCTCAATCGCGATAGCTCTGCGGCCCGAATGGTTCGTCGGACGCCGCGGGCCGGTCGCAAATGATGGCGCCATTCGCCGCGGCCGGACTCTGCGTCTTCTTCATCCCGCACGATTGGGCGCGCATGGCGGGTGCCGGGATGCTCGGATTTGCTGCGGCCTTCGCCTTCGTGCTTAGCCTGGCGTTTCCACCCATACTGGCCGAGACCCCCAGCGATGTTCATCGAATGTCGGCCGGCATGTTCACGATCGGTTACGGTCTGTCTTTCCTGGTTCCGTTGATAGGTGGGGCGGCCTGGGATAGGACGGGTATCGCGGCGGCGTCGCTCGCGCCGGTCGCGATCGGCGCGCTTTGCCTGTTGCTCGCGCCGGGGGGATTGAGGATGGGGGGCGGCCGCGACCTCTGAGGGTCCAGGCGTCGCTACCTACCTTCGCGAATTTCGCCTTCGCGAGTTTCGCCTGACGCGCTCGCTCCCAGTAATCCCATTGCCGCTAGATATTCGATATCTGTTTGCGCTGCGGCTGCTGCCCGACGGTTGAGTCGGGCGGGCTGAACCAAGGGTAAAAGAGCGGCAGCAAATACAGAGTCAGGATGGTAGCGGTGATGAGTCCTCCGATCACTACCGTTGCCAGGGGCCGCTGAACTTCCGCTCCGATGCTGGTGGCGATGGCCATCGGGATGAAGCCCAGGCTCGCAACCAACGCGGTCATCATCACCGGACGCAGACGATCGGAGGCACCGATGCGAACCGCCCGATCTATCGCCAAACCCTCGTGGCGAAGGAAATTAATGTGGCTCACCATCACGACGCCATTGAGCACGGCGACTCCGAAGAGTGCGATAAAGCCGATCGAGGCCGAGAGGTTGAGGTTAATACCGCGAAGCCACAGTGCTGCGATCCCTCCGACCAACGCGAACGGGACGATAAGCAGGATCAAAAGTGTCTGGCCCAGGCTCACGAAGGTCGCGAAAAGGAGCGCGAAGATGAGAAAGATCGAGACCGGCAGCACGATCTCCAGTCTGCGGTCGGCCCGCTGCGCATTCTCGAATTGTCCGCCCCAAACAATCGAATAGCCGAATGGAAGATTCACTGCGGCTGCGACTCTGGCTCGGGCCGCCGCGACGAAACTGCCAAGATCGGTGCCGCGCACGTCTGTCTGTACCACGATGCGTCGGCGGGCGTTTTCGCGGGTGATCATCTCGGGGCTGTTGACCACGTTAAGGTCCGCAACCTGGTTGAGCCGCACAAGCTCCCCACGCGGAGCGTGGAGTAACAGATTACCGAGCCTGTCCAGGTCATTTCGCCGGGATTCCGGAAGCCGGATCGCGATCGCGAACCGCTGCTGGCCGATAATCATCTCGGAGACCCGAGTGCCGCCGATCAGCGTCTCGATTGTCTCGCGCACGTCAGAAACGTTGAGGCCGTAACGCGCCAATTCGTGGCGATTAATTTCGATTTGCAATTGTGGCACGCCCGAGGTCTGTTCCATCTGCGGGTTAAATGCTCCCGGAACCGTGGAGATCACCGACAACACCTGGCGGGCGAGATCGTGAAGCGTGTTGATATCGTCACCGAAGATTTTGATCGCGACGTCTCCGCGGATACCCGTGAGCGCCTCGTCCATCCGCATCTCCATCGGCTGCGTGAATTCGTAGGCGACTCCGGGAATCGCTGAAAGCGCTACCGAAAGCCTGCCAATCAGCTCATCTTTGCTGTGGCAGCATTTCCATGTGTTTTGTGGATTAAGCGTCAGATACGAGTCAGATTCGTAGATACCCATAGCTTCGGTGGCGAGGTCGGGACGCCCCAGCTTGGTCACGACTCCCCTGATTTCGGGGAAACTCATGATGACTCGCTCGATTTGCTTTCCGATACTGATTGACTCGGTCAGTGATATCCCGGGGAGGCGCCGCGACGTCACCAGGATCGAGCCCTCGTCCAATCGCGGCATAAACTCGGTTCCGATGAAGTGAACCGAGCCCAACGCCACCACCAGCAGCACGCCGGCGGCAGCGATCACTCTCACGCGGTGCGCGATCACCCAATCCAGCGAGCGGCGGTAACGATCTCGCAGTCCAATGAACCAGGCACTTTCCGACTCGCCGCCACGCGTTTCAGCACTGGACGGGACTTTGAGAATCAGACTTGAAAGTACAGGGACCAAGGTAAGCGCGAATAGCAGCGATCCGACCAGCGCGGAGCACACGGTTATCGCCATTGGGCGGAACATCCGGCTCTCCATTCCTTGCAGAGTGAAGATTGGAATGTAGACCGCGATAATAATGATAACCGCGAACAAAATGGGCCGGGCTACTTCGTATGCCGCCTCGCGGATACGCTGTCTACTGTCACCCAGGCCGGGAGCGGCCAGCCGACGCACGAAGTACTCGACCATCACCACGGAACCGTCGACTATCATCCCAAAGTCGATGGCTCCCAGGCTCATCAGGTTGGCCGACACTCCGAACAGGGACATGCCGATAAATCCGACCAACATTGATAGCGGGATGACGAGGGCGACGATGAGGGCGGCGCGCAAGTCACCAAGGAACAGCAGCAGCACTGCGATCACAAGGATGCCCGCCTCAAGGAGGTTGTGCTTAACCGTGTGTAGCGTTCCGTCGATTACCTGGGACTGATCATAGAAGGGGACAAGGGTTACGCCGGTGGGCAAACGAAGTGAGCCAATCGTGGCTTTGACACTCTGAATCACACGGCGGGCATCGGCGCCCTTAAGAAGGATCACCATCGCGGCAACGGCCTCGCCCTTGGCATCGTGCATCACCGCACCTTGGCGTGGCATTGGAGCTACCGTGATTTTTGCCAAGTCTCCTAGAAGTACCGGCACACCGTTTTGCGAAATAACCACGATATTGGCAAGGTCCTGCTCCGACGACGCTCGCCCCAGACCGAGAATGGTATATTGCTGCTCGGCATGCTCGATGAAGCCACCACCGAAGTTTTCGTTGTTCTCGGTTACGCGGGTGAGAACGTCATGCAGCGTCAGGTTGTAACGACGCAGCGCGGCCGGTTCGACTTCGATGACGTACTCCTTGGTTTGGCCCCCCCACGAGTTAATCTCGCTTACGCCCTGCACCGCGCGCAGATCGAAACGCAGGCGCCAGTCGAGTAATGTCTTGAGATCCATCAACGTCCGGGTTGAGCTTTGCAGCGTGAACTGAAACGCCTCGCCGAAGACGCTGGCAAGAGGCCCCATTACCGGCTGGAGCCCGGCAGGAATCCTTCCCTGCGCCTCGCCGATCCGCTCGTTGACGAGCTGACGGGCAAGGAAGATATCGATGCTATCGTCGAACACGACCGTGATCATCGAGAGGTCGAGTTTGGAAATCGAGCGTACGGTCCGCATGTGGGGGATGCCCATCAGCACGGTCTCAAGCGGGAAAGTCACGAGTTGTTCGATCTCGGTGGGTGACCTGCCCGGAGCTTTGACAGTGACATCGACCTGGGTGTTGGTGAGATCGGGGAATGCCTCGATAGGAATATTCCACATCGTGTACAGGCCGAAGGCGATCACTGCCGCAGTTACCGACAGCACTATCCATCGGTTGTCGAGGGAGAAATCGATAATTCGTCGCAGCATTCGCTCTTACTTCGGCGCCAGCGAGCGAGTTAGGAATTGCGATTTCACGACGAAGGCGCCGGCGGTCACGACTTCTTCGCCGTCCTGCAGTCCTTCAATGATCTCGACTTGGTGGTCTACTCTGGCGCCCGATTTGACTGGCCGGGCCTCGAACTCCGAATTGGCGCGACGCACGAACACCACCGGGTTACCGTTGAGATTCTGCACCGAGACCTCCGGCACAAATAGCGCGCTACGCGAAGTGCCGCGCGCGATTTCCGCCGTCGCGTACATTTCGGGGCGCAGGCGGCCGTCCCTGTTCGGTACCAATACCCTCACCGTCAGCATGCGCGTGGCCGGGTCGAGCTGCGGCCCGAGCTGGACGATCTGACCGCCGAAGGTTACACCGGGGTACGCACGCACACGGATCGTCACCGGCATTCCGATTCGTAGTCCCTCGAGGCTCTCCTCGCTGACCGCAGCCATCATCCACAGCGTTGCCAGACCAGAAACGGTGAAAGTCTGGGTGCCGGGATTGAGCGCCATACCCTGCGTGACGTAGCGCGCCATCACGATTCCAGAACGCGGCGTCTTGATGGGTATCGTCTCAGCGTGCAAGTCGCTCTCAGTGATCTTGTCGTCCGCCACTTCGAGCATCTCGGCAAGATGCGTGCGCGCGGCCTGTAGCATCGCCTGCGCCTTGTCACGATCGGCAACGGCATTGCGGTACTCCATTGCCGCCTGCTCGGCCTCCTGCCTGGACGCAAACTTTATCTGGTAGAGATTGTCATAGCGTTCGCGATTGCGGCGTGCGTAATCAATCAGGCGGCGGGTGCGTTCCGCCTCGGCGAGAGCGGTCCGATACGCGTTTATCGCGTCGTGCAGGTCATGGGTATGCAAACGCGCCAGGACCTGCCCCTGTTCAACGTGATCACCGACATCGACCAGCACCTGAGTGACTATACCCGCGAAAATGACGCCGATATGATCCGTCTTCTCCTCGTTAACGGTAAGACTACCTACTGCCGTGGTTGTAAGCGGAAGCGACCGCGCATGGACCTTTGTGAGAGCGAAACCCGCAGCCTCCTGCGAGTCTTGTCGGATAATAATGACATTGGAAGGGAATTTTGGCGGGGCCGCCGGACTTGCGTCCAGCGATCGATGACAACTCCAGGTCGAACCCGATAGCAGGGCGGCAATGACAATCGTGGTTAGCGCACCTGGCGGCTTCATCGGAGCATCCCCGTGACTAATTCCAGGTTGACGACGCTTTCGTGGTAATCGATAAGGGTCTGAACGAACAGCACCTGGATTTCGACGTCCGTCCGCGTGGCGTCCAGGAAGCGCAGGATGTCGGCGCCACCGAGTCGATACGCGCCCTTGGCGATCTCGTCGGACAAGGCCGCTCGCCGAGTCATTTGGGGCAGAACTTTGAGCAGCGCCTGCCGCCTTGATTTGTAATCCGACAGCGCGGACGCAACCTCGGCACGCATCGCAATTTCCTGATCGGTGACGGCGAACTTAGCGCCGCGCACTTGGGCCTGAGCTGCCGCGATCCGGCCCTGGTTACGGTCGAAAATAGGTAGCGGCACCTGGAAGCCGAAAAAAAGCGTATTTTGTCCCGGGTACTGTGCGGTGCCACTGAAACGTTTGTAGCCGCCCATCAGCTGAGGATCGGGCACAGCGTTGGCGCGCTGGAGGTCGAGATTCGCCTCGGCCTTTTTCAGAGCCTCGCGCGCAGCGCGCATCTGCGGCTGGTCGCGAAGTACGGTCTGGAGGTCCGGCGGCCGGATCTCCGGCAGATCATCGAGCCGATCGGTGAATACAACCGAGTCCGGAAAGTCGGTGGCTCCCATTTCGCGATAGAGCGCGATAAGGCTGCGCCGGGACTGCTCGGCGACCGCCCGCGCTTGCGCCTTAAGTCTATCGCTTTCCAGCTGGATCCTGATCAGGTCGGCTTCGGCGGTCGCGCCCTTTTGGACACGCGCGCGGTTATAGTCGACGATGTCATCGAGGGTGTTTACCTCCCGCCTGTATAACTGGTCGAGCGCTGCCGAGCCCGCAGCCATCCAATAAGCCGCTGCCACACGCGCCAGCAACTGATGCATCGCCACCTCTGACTGGATCGACGTTTGACCCACATTTTCAGAGGCAAACGCGACCCGTCGGCTCCGCTTGCCGCCCAATTCGATCTTTTGGATTAGATAGACGTAATCATCAGTGTCGTTGCCGAAGGTGAAGGGCTGAGAACCGCCGAGAGGGGTGTTTTCCGAGGAAGCGTAAAACGTAGGGTTGGGAATGAGGCCCGCCTGCTCGCGCATCCCCTCGGCCTCCGAGACCCGAGCTCCTGCCATTGCCACCTGCGGATTCTCCGTGCGGGCTCGCTCCAGCGCCGAACCAAGACTCAGATGGGCGTCCTCTGCGAAGACTGCCAACGGAAAGAGCTGAAAAATTAGCGCTGCAACAAGGAATATTTGGCCGAGCCGCAATGACCGCGATTTCACGGAATACCTCCTGGCGAACACGGCCATAAGCATCGGTAGATACGTGCTTAGATGGCTGTCCTGAAATACAGGCGTGAGATACCTGCGTGAAAAATGCTATCACGCCAGGTAGCGCAGATGCCGAATCAATACTGAGTTAAATTTTGGGTTAAATCTCGGTGAATCGGTTTGTTTACGAGCGAGTTTCGCCTGAAGGGAGGCGGCAAGTCAGGGGGCGGCGCGGCCCTCGGCTTCGCGGCGAGCTGCTTCGGGCCACGCCTTGGCGATCGTCTCGCCCATCGCGCGATGCAACTTGCCGTTGCTGGCGAGAATCTTCCGCGCTTCCAGATCCAGTTTCGAGCCGTCCAGATTGGTCACTCGGCCGCCAGCCTCGGCCACGATCAGCGCTCCGGCGGCCACGTCCCAAGGCCGAAGGCCGAACTCCCAGAACGCGTCCACGCGTCCGCACGCGACGTAGCACAGATCCAGCGCAGCCGACCCGGTGCGCCGAACTCCCTGCGTGCGCATCATGAAGGCCTCCCAGAAAGTGAAATAAAAATTGCGGCGCTCGCGACGGTCGTATGGAAAGCCGGTCGCCAGCAACGCTTGGCCGAGCGACGGCGTCGCGCTGACGTGAATGGGACGTGCATTGAGCCGCGCGCCGCGCCCGTGCGCCGCGAAGAACAGTTCGCGCTTGAGCGCGTCGAACACCACCGCAAGCTCGACTCGTCCGCGGCGCTCGTAGGCGATCGACACGCAGAACTGTGGAAAGGCGTGCGCGAAGTTGGTCGTGCCGTCGAGCGGGTCGATGATCCATCGATGCTCGCTGAGGCGCGCATTCGCGCCGCTCTCTTCGGCCAGGATCGCGTGGTCCGGAAAGGCGCGGCCGAGCGTCCGGATGACTGCGTGTTCGGATTCCTGGTCGGCCTCGGTGACGAGATCGATCGCGTTGGTCTTGCGGCTTACTTTGATCCGGCTTAGGCGCTGCAGATGGATGCGGCCGGCGGCGCGCGCCGCGCGTAGCGCGACCTGTTCGACTTTCGGTGGTAACGCAGCGGATTTATCGCGCCTGGGGGCGGATTGATTGGACATCGCGATGGGACGTTATTCGAGGAAGGTGGCGTTATCCAGCGCGCTGCCCAAGCGGCGCGCTGGTAAATCCACAGCGGGCGCGCGGGCGTCAGTCGGCGACGCTGGTGGCGCCGGCGGCCGGCGCAAGCAGACGCTGCGCATATGGCATGATGGTCGCGAACAAGTCGACGCGCGAATCCAGCGTCTTGCCGAGTCCGCTCAGCAGGCCCATCACCCGCGTCACCAGCAGCACGTCGGCCGGCACTTCGACGATCGGATTGACCCGGAGCGCGCGCGGCAGCTCTTCGGAAAATTCTTCGATCAACTGTTTGTCGGCGTATGCGCGGCCGCGTCGTACCGTGTTGCCAAGCAGCAGGTTGGCGAGCGTTATCAGGGTCTCGGGCGAGCCGTCGCGGGTGCGAAAGCCGAGTTGCTCGAAGGCGGCGGCGATGCCCGCATTATCCGAGGTCAGAATCGAAAAGGTCAGGCGCACGATGCCGTCGCGAAAGCGCGGCGGAAAATCCTTGGCCAGCCCGAAGTCGAGCAACACCAGCCGCGGCCCCGGCTGTACCATCACGTTGCCTGGATGCGGGTCGGCGTGAAAAAAACCGTCGCGCAGCACCTGCTCGCAGAACACTTCCATCAGCTTTTGCGCGACAGCGTGTTTGTCGATACCGGCGTGGTCGAGGGCGGCGACGTCGGTTATCTTGATGCCCTCGATAAGTTCCATCACCAGCACGCGGCGCGTGCTGAACTCGCGATACACGCGCGGCACCACGACGTCGGCGCGGCCGGCGAGATTGCCCGCGATGGTTTCGCAGTTATCGGCCTCGTGCACGAAGTCGAGTTCCATCGGGATGTATTTGAACGCTTCGCGCATCAGGATGCGGAAGTCGAAGTCGTGCTCGAGCCACGCCAACACCCGCAGGATGACCGCGAGGTTGCGCAGATCGGCGCGAACGAGGCCCTCTATGCCCGGATATTGCACCTTGACCGCGCATCGACGGCCGTCGAGCAGGCGTGCGGCGTGAACCTGCGCGAGCGAGGCCGAAGCGAGCGGCTGGGGGTCGAACTCGGCGAAGACCGCGTCGAGCGGTCGGCCGAGTTCGCGCTCGACGCGCTCGCGGATCGCCGCGAAAGGACGCGGCGGCACGTGGTCGTGCAAACCGGAAAGCGTGCTGACCCAAATGTCGGGCAGAACGTCGGCGCGCGTCGCGATGAACTGACACGCCTTGATGAGCATCCCCTGCAGCCGCACCGCCGTGCGATAGAGCGCGCGCGCCGCGCGGGCGTCCTGGCGCCGATAGCGCTGCTCCTTGCGTGAGTCCCCGACTACCCGCGACCAGAGCTGGATCGATTTGTAGCCGGCGTAGACCGTCGCCGCGACCCAGGCGACACTGACGAAGCGCCAGGCCCGCGCCAGCCAACCGGGCTCGGGTTCGGATGTGCGCCCGAGTCGTTGCGGCTCAGGTTCGAGTGTAGGTATTTGCATTTCGGCGGCGTAAAGTGGTCGATTCGCGCGGTAACTTCCGGATAGCCGATCGCTCACAATCCGGGGAAGTTATCAAAGAGTCTAGAGCAAGAGCCTCAGGATGTCAGCCGGGCAGAAAAAGATCGGAGACGCGGTTGCGCCCGCCATGAACCTAAGCGATGGGAACGGCGCGACGCTGCGCGACATCACGCGGCGGTACTACGCGATGTGGTGGGGGTACGCGTTCGCCGGTGGCTTTCTGTATGGCGTCTATCCGCTGTTTCTGCGCTCGCGCGGGCTCGATCAATTCGAGATAAACAGCGTGCTGGCGTGCTACTTCGTCGTGATGTTTCTGACCGACGTGCCGACCGGCGCGTTCGCCGACGCGATGGGCCGGCGGCGTTCGTTCATTCTCGGCTGCGCGACGCGCGTCGTCGCTTTCACTGTCTACTTCTTCGCGCATCGCTTTTTGGTCTTCGTGATGGCGGAGTGTATCGATGGAATCGGAACGACGCTGTGTAACGGCGCGATCGACGCGTGGGGCGTCGATGCGCTGGACGCGGCCGGCTTCGCCGGGCTCAAGGACCGGCTCTTCTCGCGCATCTCGCAACTGACCAACTTCGGCTTCATGGGCGCCGCGATAATCGGCGCCTACGTGGCGGACTTCAATATCGCGCTGCCATGGATGCTAGGCGCAGCCGGCTACTTGATGGCCGCCGCGGGCGCGGTCTACTTGATGCGCGAGGATCAAGTGCAGCGCGGCGGTGCGATACGGATAAAGCTCAGCGAGCTCTTCGCAGTCGTGGCGGCGCGCGTGATCACCGGTGTGCGCCAGGGATTCCACAGTCGTACGGTGCTGATGCTCAGCACTGCGAGCGCGCTGACGTTCGCGGCGTGGGCGCCGTACTGGCTGGAATGGCCCCAGCTTTTCAACGACCGCTATGGGGTCGGAATCTGGATCGTAGGATGGCTCTACTGTCTGTTCACGGTGGCGCGGATGATCGGCGCCGAGGCGGTGGTGCGCAGCGGAATCGAGGCACGGGATCGCGGCGCATGGCTCGCCGCGCTGGTCACGGGCGCGAGCGCGCTGCTGTTCGCGGGCGGTGCGATGGCTCATCGTCCGACGATCGCGCTGGTCTGCCTGTTCGTGATGAATCTCTGCGCGGGCGCGATGCAGCCGCTCACCCAGAGCTGGTTCAACGAACATGTCGACGCCGACGACCGCGCGACGCTGCTGAGTTTCAACAGCACTTTTTCGACCATGGGCGGGTCGCTCGGACTGCTCGCCGGCGGTTGGGTGGCCGACGCCTTCGGAATTCCTGCGGCCTGGGAGATGGGCGCGTTGATCCTGCTCGCCGCAGCGCCATGCTACTGGTCGATTCGCCACGTGAGCGCACCGCTCGCGGCCGCTCCCGCGGTTTCTTAGACTTTCTCTGCTGGACCCGGCGGCGCGCGTTCTCGGCAAGCTTGCGGCGGCGCTACCCGCTCTTGCAGCTACGCGGCGTCTCGGGTTCAAATGTAACGCGTCGCCGAACCAGGAAACCTCTTATGCCTTCGCCCAGAGTCGTCATGGCCGGAACCGGATTTGCTGCCGTGCGCCAATTCCTCTTCGAGGCGCTGCCCGGAGCGCAACTTGATCAGGTCGAGGTGGCGACGTTGCGCGCCAACGGTCATGTCGCGGACGTGATGCTGCCGGCGATGTCGCGGATCGATGGCGCACTGATGGATCGTATCGAGGGTCTGCGCCTGATCCAGCAATGGGGCGCGGGTCTGGAGGGTGTCGATGTCGCGGCGGCGACCGAACGCAAAATTGCGGTCGCCAACGTGCCCACGTCCGACAGTGGGAATGCGGAGTCGGTTGCGGAGTGGTGCGTGATGGCGGCGATCGCGATCAGCCGGCAGCTCCCGGTCGCGCAGGAAACCATCCGCACCGGCGGGACCTGGGGCACGCCGCTAGGGCGGGCGCTGATGGGTCGCACTGCAGGAATCGTCGGCATGGCCGGTATCGGGCAGGCGCTGGCGTCGCGCTTGCGTCCGTTCGGAATGCGCTTGATCGGCTTGCAGCGCCGTCCCCAGCCCGCGCTTGCCGAGCGACTCGGGCTCGAATGGATTGGCGGCCCGGAGCGGCTCGGCGAGTTGTTGCGTCGCAGCGACTATCTCTTTCTCTGTGTGCCGCTCAGCGAGCATACCCGGCAGATTATCGACGAGGCCGCGCTCGCGACGCTGCCTGCGCAGGCGGGCATCATCAATGCAGCCCGCGGCGGCTTGTTGAGCCATCAGGCGATGCTGCGCGCTCTTGCGGAGGGTCGTTTGATGGGCGCGGGACTGGACGTATTCGAGCAAGAGCCTCTCGATCCTGCCTCGCCCCTGCTCGGCCGCGCCGACGTGGTCGCGACGTCTCATATCGCCGGGGTGACCGACGTATCGTATCGCGGTATCGCGCGCGTTGTGGCCGCCAATATCGTCCGTATTCTCGCGGGAGAGAAGCCGCACAACTGCGTCAACTCGGATATGCTCGAGTTACGAACGCGCTGATTGCGACAGCCCGCCTTTATTTCTACCCAACCTGTCCCCGCACAGCCGCTATTCGTGTCTCGCGCACAAACACCAAGGAAAAGGTTGCGGAGAGTTCCGCGTCTTGTTCTTGATCCGCTCGCGCTAGCTGCGGCGCAGCGGAATTCAGACAAACCTCTCCCGCCGCTCGCGAAGCTCGCGGCGACCTCTCCTCGGACAAGGAGAGGTCATAAGAAAAGCGCGGCTAGCGAGCTATTCAAAGTTCTAGGGGCGGTAAGAAACGCGTCGCCCCCGAGTAATGCAAATTCTCGCGGACAAGGAGAGATCATAAAAGCATCGCCCGCGAGTCATGCAAAGTTCTCGCGGAGAAGGAGAGGTTTGAAAGCACCGCCAGCCGATCTTTCTTCCCCCCTCTCCTTGTCCAAGGAGAGGGTTGGGGAGAGGTCCGTCTTATTCGTAACGCAGGGCGTCGATCGGATTGAGCAGCGAAGCCTGGCGCGCCGGATAATAGCCGAAGAAAATCCCGACCGCCGCCGAGAACAGAAAGCCGCCGACGATCGCGGTGGGCGACACCAGCGTCGGCCAATCGGCGAACGCCGAAATCGCCTGCGAGGCGCCGACCCCGGCCAGCATCCCGGCCACGCCGCCGATCATGCTGAGCAGGATCGCTTCGACCAGAAACTGCAGCAGGATGTGCATGCGGCGCGCGCCAATCGCCATCCGGATACCGATCTCGCGGGTGCGTTCAGTGACTGACACGAGCAGGATGTTCATGATCCCGATACCGCCCACCAGCAGCGAGATTGAAGCCACGGCTGCGAGCAACAGCGCCATGATTTGGCTGCTGCCTTCGGCGGCCTGCGCGATCTCGCTCAGGTTGTGCACGTCGAAATCATTGTCCTTGTTGGGCTGGATGCGATGGCGGGCGTGCAGGGTCTGGGTAATTTGCTCGATCGCCTGCGGGACGAGTTCCTGGCTTTTCACTTCGACAAAAATCGTATGTACCATCCCCGCCAATTTAGGCGCGCTCCCGAAGGGGCTGGTCGCGACCGTCGTGCTGTAAATCGAGTTGGTGGTCGGTGCTCCGGCGTAGGGATTGGTTACGCTCGGAGTCGCCGCGCTCGAGGGGCTCGCGGTAGAAGGCGCGGCCACCCCGATGACCTTGCGCTCGGCGGTGCTGAACGGAATCAGCACCACGTCGTCCTGGTCCTGGCCCCATCCGGATTGGCCCTTGGCCTCGAGCACGCCGATCACTTGCATGTCGACATTCTTAACCCTCACCACGGCCCCTACCGGGTTCGTGTGCTCGCCGAAAAGGTTCGTGACCACGGTCTGTCCGAGGAGGCACACGCGCGCTGCGATACGTTCGTCGTCCTCGGTGAACGGGCGGCCTTCGACCACCGGCCAGTTGCGAATCGGCAGATAGCTCGGCGTCACGCCCTGAACGTTGGTGCTCCAGTTCTGTCGGTTGTACTCGACCTGGGCGACTTGTCGATCGATATAGCTCACGCGGGCAACGGGGTGATCCTCTTTTATGATTGCGTCGGCGTCACCCACCGTGAGAGTCGAGGCGGTGCCGAACCCTGCGCGCACGCCGTTAGCAGTGGTGGCGCCCGGCATGATGATCAGCAGATTGGTGCCGAGACTGGCGATTTGCTTCTCGACCGCCTGGTTGGCGCCTTGTCCAACGGCGACCATCGCAATCAGCGCAGCGACGCCGATGAAAATGCCCAGCATGGTCAGGATCGAACGCAGCTTGTTGCGGGCGAGCGCGCGGCCCGCTGCGCGCAAAGCCATCAGTCCGAATGTTAGCGGCGCGGCCTCCGATTCCATGCTCGAGAAAGGTTTGTCCGGGAGCGCCCGATTAGCCTCGCTCTGCTGAGCCTCGTTCTCAGGCGCGCTACCCTGGAGAGCCTTGTTCTGGATTGTCGTGGCCGCAGGCGTCGGTGAATCAGCGACGCTTGCAATCGCTTGCCGTGCCGTCTGCCGATTGTCCGAGATGATCAGGCCATCACGCAGCATCACGACCCGGGCTGCGAACGCGGCTAACTCCGCATCATGCGTCACCAGCACGATCGTCAAACCCTGACGATTGAGTTTCTGCAGCGTGGCCATGATTTCAAGCGAAGTTTTCGAGTCGAGATTCCCGGTCGGCTCGTCGGCCATCAGGATCGCCGGATCGTTGATCAGCGCGCGGGCGATCGCGACCCGCTGCTGTTGACCGCCGGAGAGTTGATTGGGATGGCTGCGCTCGCGTCCCCCAAGTCCCATCAGCGCCAGCACCTCGTAGGCGCGGGCCGCGCCCTGGCCCAGATGACCCGAGTAAAAGAGCGGCAGCTCGACGTTTTCGAGCGCGCTGGTGCGCGAGAGCAGATTGAAGCTTTGGAAGACGAAGCCGATTCGGCGGCTGCGGATCCGCGCCAGGTCGGGCTCGCTGAGCGAGGCGACATCGACTCCTTCGAGCAGGTAACGGCCCGCGGTCGGCCGGTCGAGGCATCCGATGATGTTCATCAGCGTCGATTTGCCTGAGCCCGACGCGCCCATGATGGCGACGAATTCGCCGCGCTCGATAGTCAGGCTGACGCCGCGGAGCGCCCGCACCTCGAGTTCGCCAAGCTGGTAGGTCTTGCTGAGATCGTGAACGTTGATAACCGCGTCTGCCATGGTAATTGCGTCGGAACGAAACGAATTCCGGGGCGGTCTGGCCAATTATATCGTGACAAAATCAGATCAGGATCGAGGGAATCAGAGATGATGCATCCCACCCATATGGGGCTGGGCCAGACCATGCTTCTTAGGGCCGGTCTCGCCCTCGTTCTCATCGACCACGACTTGCGTGCCGGGCTCGAGACCGCTGACTATCTCGACCGAAGTACCGTCATCGAGTCCGCGGACCACGGAGACCCGCTTGAGCGTCTTCCCGTCGAGCACCCACAGGTTGGCGGTATGATCCGAGCCCCGGTGATGTCCCATCCTGCCGGTCTCGTTGACGTCATAGGGCGAAAAACGCAAAGCCTGCAGCGGCACCTTCAGCACGTCGTCGCGCTCGGCGGTGACTATCCGGGCATTGGCGGTCATCCCCGGCTTGAGCAGCAACTCGGGATTTGACACCGCGATCACGACGTCATAGGTGACCACATTCTGGACCGTGATCGGCGCCTGTCGCACTTGGCTAACCGTGCCCTCGAACGGATGATGCGCGAAGGCGTCCACCAGGAATTCAGCTTTCTGCCCGACACGCACCGGGCCTACGTCCGACTCGCTGACGTTGGCGTCGACCTGCATCCTGGTGAGGTCCTGCGCGATCAGAAACAGCGTCGGAGTTTGAAAGCTCGCCGCGACGGTTTGGCCGACGTCGACGTTGCGCGAGACCACGGTGCCGTCCACAGGCGAGATGATGTCGGTGAATCCGAGATTGACCTCGGCCGCATGGAGTGACGCCGCCTGTTGCTGGATGTTGGCGCGGTCGAGCTGTACCTGGGCTGCCGCCTGATCCGCGGTGCTCTGGGCGCTATCGAGCGTGTCCTGAGACACCACGTTGCCTTTGACCAGCGTGGCATTTCGGGAACACTCGAGCTTGTCATAGGCGAGGCTCGCCTGATCCTTTCTAAGCTGCGCCTTTGCGTTGGCAAGGCTGGCGCGCGCCTGTTCGGCCGTGAGCTGGTAGGGCCGTGGGTCGATCTTGGCGCAGATCTGCCCCTTCTTGACCTCGGTATTGAAGTCGCAGGAGATCCTGACGATCGGGCCAGAGACATAGGTGCCTACCTGCACGGTGACCACCGGGTTGACCGTACCGGTTGCGGTGACGGCCTGAACCACCGAACCGCGCTCTGCCGTAGCCGTGACGTAAGCCGCCGCCGGCGGCCTGTGCCCGCGCCAGATCAGGACCCCCGCGACGGCGAAAATCGCCAGCAACCAACCCCAACGCCAAGCGAATCTGCTCAAAGTAATCTCGCTTTTTGTCCTGGTGCTATGGCAACGCACCGCGCTGATAGCCTGCTTCGTTCGCAGACTTCAACGCGGCACGCGCCGATGTTGGCCTATGATATTCGACTCTTAGCCCTATTCCGCCGGTGTCGGCTGACCCGCGTCAGGCGTGTCGCTACCCGCCTGCGAGCCGAAAGCCTGCTGCAAGATAGCATGCCGCTGCTGCTTCAGTTGCTCCAATTGGCTCAGCAATGCGGCTGACTTGCTGGTATTGGGGGCGCTCTTGAACAGCCCCTCCCATACTTTGTATTTCTCGGTCGTCAGGGCCTGCTGCGCGTTAGCGAAGGCCGAAATCTGGGTGTCACAGGCGCCGCCCGAAGCGAGGCAGGTCATCAAGGCCTGATGGGTGCTCTTGACGTTGCCGAAGTCGGTTTTCAGGTTGGCGTCGCCCTTGAAAGCCGTATGCATCGCGGAATGGTCGATGCCGGCGACTTTCGCGAGCATAAACAGAGCGCCGTCGCCCCTTCCGCCGTGACCGTGACCACCCCATCCCTGTGCCAATGCCAGGCCGCATGTCGCTGCCAGGACCACGCCGATCGTCGCCGCCACTCGTGAAGCCTTTCGTTTCCCAATCATATAGCTACCTCACTATTTATGCCCACCATTTGGGCTTCGGCTCTATAGACGAATCGCAGCCCCCGAAGTTACAACTCCGGCGCGTCAAATCGCCCGTGAGGACGCCGCACCGTCGCGAGAAGGGGAAGAGTCAAAGCTTCCTCACAGTCGGCCGCTCCCCGCCCGTCCATCGGTACTCGTAAAATCCATGCTGCCGGACCTTAGTCACGAGCCGCGGTCTGAAGCAGGCAATACAGGTTCCGTGAGAGTCCCGAACGCTGGGGTAGATGACTCCGTTGGAGCCCTGGTCCAACAGCCGGCGGCCCAAGCGCTGTGAGTTCGCGTAGCTATCGGGATTAAGATACGCGGAGAAGCGCGGCTCGCGAAGGTCGTGAAACGCGCCGTCAAAATCCGCAAGATAAGCTGCCATCTGGACGAAAGTGTCGAACCAGCCGCCAATCTCTTTCAACTCGCGCGTCCGATGATAGACAGCTTCGGCGTGTGCCGTTCTGAGCGCGAAGGCCGCATACCAGGCACCCCGGCTGGGGTCATTGAAGCGACCGCCGCCCGGGCGCGGGTGGCAAAATGCGGCCATCACTACGGTAGCCATCGGCCGCCCGGCGACCCACTCGTCTTTCGGAATGAGGTTAAGCGCGCCCAACTCGGCGCTGACCCTGTCATTGGTCCATCCCTCGAGCTCGAAAATGGCTTCGAGATCCTCTGCCGAGGCGACCGCGTCGAAGATCCCGACCGAAGGATAGCGGCTCGGAATCAGTCTGTAGGTTGTGCGTCGAGGGAGACGGGTCAGTGGCGGTTTCAGTTCCACGCGCCGCGCCGGCCGTCGAGCAAACGCCGAACCTGATGAAGTCCGTCAATCCCGCCGTCGATCATCAGCCCGAGCGGAGCTTTGCCCTCAAATAGCGGATTGGTGTTGGGAAGTTTGACCCAATGGTCCGCAAGCTCCGCCTCGGGGTAAAGGATGTGAAGCGCCTTGTAGGTCCCAAGGACCAGCGAAATCCTGCTCAACATGTCCAGCGACAGGGTGCCGACCTGACCCGCCTTGTACTTGTGGTAAGTGGAAGCTGCCGGCCATCCGAGGAGTCCGCGCTGCTGGTTCACGCTGAGATTCCATCCCGCGCAGACCTTGAGGAAGGTGCGCATCGCGGGCGCGGAGAGGCGGCGGCGCACCTCGGGTTCATGGCGCTCTGCGGCATCATTCGGTTGTCGACGCAGTCTGCCGCGTGAGCCCGAGCTCTTGTCCAGTCTTTCGGGCAGGGCCATCACGGTCGCTCCATATTCAAAGACCCTACTCCATATGTGGACACATGCACAAGCGCGCTCGGTTGGGAACTTTGTAAGCGGTTCGCGATACTGATCTACGGAATACTCACCGCGGCGCCGGTTTTGCGCGCGACATAGCCGGTCAGCAGGCGCAGCACCGACGGCGTGACCTCGCTTATCGCGTCGGCGCGCAAGCCGACGCTTTGCGGCCCCCGTATCCGCATCATTCCGAGCATCGAGAGCCTGAGCGCTCCCGCGAGGCCCTGGTAGTAGCGCAAGCGCCGCAAGTCCATCGGGGCGCTCGCATGGTAGAGCGCGAGGTAGAGCGCGTTGAACGTGCGCCGCAGGTTGTTCCCGGCCGGATTGTCGCGCATCCAGCGCGGATGCTCCATCGCGCTGGTCGACAGGATTAACGCGGTGGTGGCGGCATCGAAGTGGCGGTCGCCGATCGCCGCGTGGGCCCAATCGACCACTCCGGTTACGCGCGGACCCTTAACCAGGACGTTTTGCGGATGGTAGTCCAGGTGCAGGAACGAGGGTGAAGCGTCCCGGAACTCCGCTGCGCGACGGCGCAAACGCTCCAGCGCGGCAGCGAGACCCGGCAGCGGACCCCGCCCGATCCGCTCCGCGAGAGTCTCGAGAGTGAATTCGAGCAGGCGCGCCGCCGCGCCGTCGTTTGCGCTACTTTGCGCACCACCTTCAGCGGCGTCTTTCGCGTCATTTTGCGCGCCAACCTCTGCATTCTCTTTCCCACCACAGAGGGACGGTCTCCCGACTTTCGGCTGATCGGCAATGGCGGCCGGCCTTCGCAACGCCGCGAGCGCGGACGGCGCGAGTGCCATCCGATGTAACCGCGCCTGCGCGCGCACGAATCCCCAAAATCCCATCGAGAAAGTCCTGAAAGCCTGCGGGAAGGAGCGAATAGCGAAGAGTGGTCCCCCGCTGAGGCGGTCCATCACCAAAAAAGGCGCGCCGATCGCCGCGCCTCCGGGCTCGAACAGATGGGGCCGCGGTACGGGATAGCCTGCGGCGGCCAGATAACTGATGACGCGATATTCGACTGCGCCTTTATCGGCTGCCTCGACGCTTGGATAGAAGCGCAGCACGAGCGGCGTCCCCGCCTCGGCCTCAGGCAAAATCTCGGTTCGGCTGCGCAATGTGAATTCGTAGAGCGTCGTTTCCCATCCGCTGGCCAGCACGCACAGATGCTCGACGGCGGCGCCGAGGTAGACTGAAAGGGCGGCGGCCAGGGTTTCTGGCGCGGCGGGGAGTTGAGTGGCGTCCGTCACGGCGAGGCGAGCCTAGTACGCACATCGCTGCGGCGCAAATTGGCTATCGCGATAGTCCTAGCCGCGGCCGGGCGTCAGGCACTTTGTGGATAGCTACTTGGACGGCGCTCCGGCGGGCGGCGGCTGACCTGGCTCGGCAGGCATGGGGTTCGATTGCGAGGTAGCCGGCGCCTGTCCCAAAGGTGGAAACAGGGATTTCTGCGAGCTGTCGTCCTGCGGCTGCACCCGTCGCATCGTCTCCGGAATCGTCCCATGCTGCCCGAACTCGCTCTGCAGCGTGGAAGTGAGCAGCGGTCCGCGCGTGTCGGATATGTCGATAGTGACTTCAACCGACAGGCCCATCCGCAGCGGCTTATCGGGTGGTTCGGGCTGGTCGAGCACGATCTTGACCGGGATTCGTTGTACCACTTTGACCCAGTTGCCCGTCGCATTTTCTGGCGGCAGCAACGCAAAGGCCGAGCCCGTGCCGATGCTGATGGAATCGACGTGAGCGCGATAAATGTAACCGGGATAGATGTCGGCTTCGACGTCGGCTGGCTGGCCGACGCGCACGTTCGTGAGCTGCGTCTCCTTGAAGTTGGCAGTGATATAGAGCCCGCGGATCGGGACCAGCGCCATCAGAGGTTGCCCGACCTCGACGCGATGGCCGACGTGGACGCTTTTGCGGGTCACTATTCCATCGAAGGGCGCCTTGATGACGGTGTAGCTCAGGTTAAGCCGGGCAGCTTCGAGCGCGGCGTCGGCCTGCTTGACCACCGGCCGGTCGTAATGGGTGTGGTCGTCGTAATGGGTGTGGTCCTGGTCCTCGGCACCGCCTCCGAGGGCAGCTTCGGCTTGCATCAATTGGTGTCTCGCCAACCCCTCGGTGGCGAGGCCTACCCGGAGTGCGGTATTCGCCTGATCGTAGTATTCACTGGAAACCACGCCTTGGGCCCTGAGTTGCCTCGCCCGCTCGAAGTCGATACGAGCCTGATTGAGCTGCGATTCGGCAAGCCTGAGCCCCGAGCGGGCGGCTTCGACCTGTGCGTAGAGCTGGTCGACAGTCTGGCGCGCGCGAGCGAGTTGAGCTTGGGCGCCATCGACCTGAACCTGGTAGTCGCTCGGGTCGAGCTCGAGCAGCGTCTGACCGGCCCTCACCCGCCAATTGTCCTCGACGAAGACTTTGACCACGGTGCCGGTGATGCGCGAGGAGATAAGCCCGACCGAACCGTCGACATAGGCGTCGTCGGTAGAGACGTGGGTAGCTAGGTAACGGTAGTATCTCAGAGCCGGAAAAATGGCTGCCAGCACCACAATGACCACCACTGCCAGCAGAATCCGGCGAAACCAAATCGATTTCATTATGCCGTCGCGGCTCGCCTCGAGTCCATGCCTTAGCTAACGAGTTCGGTCCACGCGGAAAGGAGTTCAACCCTCATAATAACCTGTTGAATCGCAAGGAAAAAAGCGGCTCGGTAAATCTATCCTGTCCGCCCCACGCCGTCCACTGCGCTGGGCGCTTGCCCCGCTCCATCCGTCGGTCAGCCGAATGCTCGTGCGAATGCTAGTGCTTGATGAGCAGGCGAGGGCCCCCGGTCGCCGTCGTGACGACCGCGCCATCGGAAAGGATATCCGCCGTGATGAGCCCAGCCTCGTCAACCGAATTGATTACCGCGTCCACCCGTCCGTCGGAGTGCTCGAACAAAAAGAGCGCTGGGGACCGAGCGTTGAACACGAAGCTCAGGCTCAAGTCTTCGATGAGCCCAGTGATAAGCCCACCCGAGGGACCTTTCATGAAAACCTGGATGTTCGGGTCCGCGTTCGGCGCCACCCTGGTCAATCCGCCGAAGGTCTGCACGACGTTCGTGCCGAATGGATCGGTGGTCGATACTTCGGCTACCAGAGTAGTGCCGCTAATCAGCTCGGTGGTCATCAGGGCCGCGGTATTGGTGAGCTTGGTAACCGTCATCTGCACGCCCGGTGAGCCGTTGATGATCACGACCGATTCGGGCACTACACCCCGAAATGTCCACGACTGCGAGCTGTCGGTAACCAGTGCCTGAAACGGTGTGCCCGGCGTACCGAGGACCCACAAGCTGCTCTGCTGAGGAATCGAAGAAGTCTGGCCGGGCGAGGTCGGATTGGCCGTGCCGAAGGCGCCGCCGCATGCGGCACAGGCGAAAGCTAGAATGGCCAGCGCACCACGATGCGCCGCCGCTGAAAATTTCGATTTGAGATTTTTTTCGCTCATATCCGATGCGCGCTCAGCCTAGGGAACCGTCACTCCTCCATTATTGAGGCATACCAGGCAGTTTCCGCTGCCGGTGCTGCAGATACTGTTGCACGGCTGAGCGATCTGCAGCGGCGGCGTCAGCAGTTTCGGCACTGGTGTACCTACCGGCGAGGGCTGCGCGGCCGGCGGATTCGCTTCGAAGCGTTGCAGTTCGTAGGGAGCGGGATCGGCCGGCGCGCATATCGAGAACGTGCCCGCCACGAGGGTGGTCGGTGCGCCGAGCCCTGTCGACATCAGTTGCACCCCATCCTTGGACAGCACGATTGAAGTACCGTCGTTGAAGGTCGCGGTCGAACCCGTGATCGATCCGTGCCCCGCGCATTGCATCGAGAGAGTCGGATGGGGAGACGCGATTCCGCAACGCGGGGCCGCCGTAAGACCGCTGAGCACCGCTATCGTGTGACCGCTGGCTTTTTCCGGCAACCCGTTGAAGTAGTCGCTGACCGTCGCATACATGTCCAGTGAAGGGACGCTACTTTGTTCGGGTACGAACATCGTGAACGGCGCCGCGCTGGAACCGACCGGCACCGAGGTCAGCGCGACGTTCTCGATACGATGGGTGCCGTGGTCTTCGGCCGTAACCAGCACGTTCAGTGCTCGCGGACTCGGTACCGGCGGGCTGATCGTTACCAGGCCCTCGATGGTTGATCTTCCGAGGGCAAAATTGCAGGTGCCCCCGGTGCCCTCGGAACATCCGGCACCGCCTTTCACCACGGACAGGCTCGAGGCGACCGTATCGTAACCCGCGTCACTGACGACCATCGTATAGTTGCCGGCGGCGACGCTGCTGAAAGCCTGCAGGACGAAGTTGCTGGACAACATCGGGTAGCTTCCAGTGTCGTCGGTGTTGGCACTTGCCAGCACGACGCAGGCCGACGGCGTCGGAATTTGGGAACAATTGGCTCCGCTGCCCGGCGCAGGAGCTACAATCTGGAGTGTTGCGCCCTGGAGCGGCATTCCCGAACAGGCGTCGGTCACCTTGCCGGTGAGCGCGGCCTGGCCGGGCACCGCCACCGCGTCGAGTTGCACCGACTTCACCGTGCTCCGCTGGACCCTCACGCTATGCGCGAACGTGTATGCGAAGCCTGGGCCGGAGGCAACCAGGTCGTACAGCGTTCCATTGAAGCTGGCGGGCAGCGGCAACTGGTAAAGACTGTCGCTGGTGGTCGTCGTTTCAACCACCTGGCCAGTCCCCGAGAGTTCCGCTGCGACCTTGGTGGCGCCAAATGCGGAGCCGGTAATCAGGCCGAGGGAGTCGTTGGCCGGCAAGCTGATAACGGGTGAGAATTCGAATAAGCCGCCACTGAAGGGGGGAGCTCCAGGAACTAACTGAACCTCCGGATTTAAAGGCGAGATGCTGATGACCAGGGTAGCAAGTCCATTAAGCGGCACGCTGATGCCGCCAAGGCTCATAACCGGCAGAAACTGCGAAGGATTGACCAGCGAGATTTGCGACGCGATGCATCCTTCCAGCAGGAACTGTGGATTCGCCAAGCAGGTCGGAATGACGGTCCCGGCGTTGCTGCCGTCGAGCACCAACTCGATCGCGTGATAGGTGTTGGCCGGTACCAGGAAGCTGTTGAACAGCTGCGGCACAGTTTGGACCTGGTTGATGTCGACCTGCAGCTCGCTGGGGGCGGTCCCGGCGGCAGCCGGATTCGGACCGGTCGTATTGAGATTGAACAGCGTGGCAAGCTGGGTGAAAACGTCCACGGTAGTGCCGTTGTTAAGTCCTACGCCCGGGGCGACGGGAACCGTCGTCCAATTGGGGTCGTCCTGGCTGAGGAAAATGCCGGGGTCGGTGCTAGGGTTGAGCTTCACCGCCAAGACATTGAAGGAAATGCTCTGGAAAATGTTAGCTGATGGGGCCGGAAGGGTGCCCGTCAGAGCGATCACAATGGTGCCTGCGGGGCCCGAGACCTGGCTATGGCCGGTACCGATTGACACCACCGCTGCCAACAGCACTAACACGGGTACGAGCAGGACGATCGCTGCCCGGCGGGACGATAATTGTTTCACTCGCGAAGCCTACTACGGAGATTTCAGTTCCCGCTTGGGATAACCTAACGTTGAAGCGAAGGCAAGCAACCATGTTCCGCGCGCAGCGTAACTCGACACGCGAGGGCCTGACTGTAAGGCTGGAATGCCCGGAGAGGTTGGCGGAGGATTCTGGAAAATTTCGGGAGAATTCTGGAGAATATTTCGCGGGGTTCTGGAGAACATTTCGGTTGACATGAAGCGTCTCTCATCAGTTCGTCCATCATCGGTCCTGAACGGCATCGCGCTCGCCCTTGGCGCGTTGTTGGTTTTTCAATTGTGCGCCGCGAGCGGCGCTTCCGCTGCGATGCAGGTGGTGGTCGGTAATCCCGGCCTGCAGCACTTCGATTCCGACGGAGGGGTCGAGCTCGATTTCGGCCTCACCGATCAGGACGGCCAACCGGTGGGCAATCTGCGCCCGGACAACTTGCAAGTCTTCGAAGACGGCAAGCTGGCCAAGATTCTCGATTTTCGCGGAGTAGGGCAGGGCCGACCGGTCGATCTCGTATTTGTGATGGACGTGACCGAGTCGATGCAGCCGTATATCGACGCGATCAAACAGAACATGGTGAACTTCGCTCACGACCTGGCTTCCAACAATCGCGACTACCGCCTCGGCCTGGTGACGTTCGAGGACTACGTGGTCTCGAAATACCCGGATTGCAACTGCCCCTATCAGAAGACCATGACCTCCGACGTCAACGAGTTCATCAATTGGGTCGGGACTTTGCACGCCTCGGGCGGCGGCGATATTCCCGAGGACCAGCTCGACGCGCTCGCCTACGCCTCGAGCTTTCCGTTCCGTCCGCAGGCCCAGGGCATCATCATCATCATCACCGACGCCCCGCCGCATCATAAGGGCGACGGCTCGGCCAACACCCAGCATGACCAGGCCTTCTGGGATCACCATCAGAAGGGCCAGGACGTTACCGATCTCACCGGCAGCGACGTCGCCGCGATGATGAAGCGCAACGGACTGACTCTATACGCAGTGGTGCCGCCGCCGTTCATCGCGCCCGAGTACGCCGACATCGTCGAGGCCACACATGGCCGCTCGTACAACATCGTGACCGAGGAGGGCCGCTTCGCTTCGCTGGTGCGCGAGATCGGACATTCGATTGCGACTGAGTATTCGCTGACCTACCGCACGCCGCGGCCGATCGAAGACGGCACCGATCGCACGGTCGAACTCAAGATTAACTACAACGGCCAGACCGGATCCGCGACCACTTCCTACCAGGTCCATGGCGTCGGCGGCGCAACCATCAATGTACCCGAAGAAGGCGCCGAAGCGGGCGCCAATCTGGGCGGCACGGGACTCCAGCAGTTGTCCTTCAACTGGTGGAACCTGGCGGTGCCGCTGATCGCGATCCTGGGGTTGGTTGGACTCTCGCGGATGCGCTTCGGGCTCTCGCCCGACGAACTCAAAGCGATCATCGAGGCGCAGAATCGGCCCACGCCACCGCCACCGCCGCGTCCCGCTGCGGGCGCAGCGGTGACCGCACGACCGGTTCCCCCGGCGCGCACTGCTTCGGCCGCACCGCCTCCTTCGGCGGCGCCGATGGGCGCGCATGAGGCGCGGCTCAGCTTGCTCGAGTCGGTCGATCCAGTGCCTGCCGAGTACAGCCTGTTCAAGGACGAGGTTTCGCTGGGGCGCGGCGAGGACAACGACGTGGTGATTCCGCACGCGAGCGTCTCACGCGCGCACGCGCGCCTGATGCGCCGCAACGGAGTCTTCGAGCTGACCGACCTGAACTCGACCAACGGCACCTACCTCAATGAGCAGCCGGTGCATGGATCGGTGTCCGTGGGCAGCGGCCACCAGGTGCGTTTCGGCGACGTGCGCTTCGTGCTGCGCTACTGATCGATCTCTGGAAGGCACGACGGACCGTGTCGGTCAGCAAAGTTAAGCGGCTGAAGGCTGCCTGAAGATTCGCATTGCTGAGACCTCGCGGATGCGTGGCGGCGGCCATCCGACTGCGAACTCGGCGGCTATCGGCTGTCGTGCCGCGTTGAGCCTTTCCCTTGGTTTAGTGTAACTTTGCAGTTCAACCCCACAGGAGGTCTGTTCCGTTGCAGTCGTGTCGCCGATGAAGAAACTTAGCGGAGCCCAAATCATCATCGAAAGCCTGATCGCCGAAGGCGTCGACGTAATCTTCGGTTACCCGGGCGGCGCAATTCTGCCCACCTACGACGCGCTGCTCGATTCGAAGATTCAGCACGTTCTGGTCCGCCACGAGCAAGGCGCCGCTCACATGGCCGAAGGCTATGCGCGGGTCAGCGGACGGCCGGGCGTGGTGATGGTTACCTCCGGTCCCGGCGCGACCAACACGGTCACCGGCATCGCCGACGCGAACATGGATTCCACCCCGATGGTTGTCATCTCGGGCCAGGTGCCGACCACGATGATCGGCAACGACGCATTCCAGGAGGCCGATTTCGTCGGCATCACGCGCCCCTGCACCAAGCACAATTATCTGATCAAAGACGTGCGCGACGTTGCACGCATCATCAAGGAAGCCTTCTACATCTCAGGCACCGGCCGTCCCGGACCGGTGGTGGTCGACGTGCCCAAGGACGTGCAGCAGGCCGAGCACGTTTTCAAGTACCCGGAGCGAGTCGAGTTGCGTGGCTACAAGCCGAGCCACAAGGGCAATCCGCGGCAGATCGAACGCGCGATCGAGGCGATCGAAAAGAGCGAGAAGCCGCTCTTCTACGTCGGCGGCGGCGTGCAGTGGTCAGGGGCGGCACCGGAACTTACCCAGCTCGCGCGCGGGATGGGCATCCCAGTGACTGAGACTCTGATGGGCCTGGGGTCGGTGCCGGCATCTGACGCATTGTGCCTCGGGATGCTCGGAATGCATGGCTCATACGGCACCAACACGGCGGTCTGCAACACCGACTGCCTGGTGGCGATCGGCGCACGTTTCGACGATCGCGTCACCGGACGCATCGCCGACTTCGCGCCCCACGCCGAGACGATTATCCACGTCGACATCGACCCGTCGTCGATTTCCAAGAACGTCAAGGTCGACATTCCGATCGTCGGCGACATCAAGTCGGTGCTCGCCGATATGCTGGCGGTGGTCAAGGGGCGCGAGTCGATCGCACGGCGTCGCGTCGCCTGGACGAAATGGCATCAGCAGATCCTCCAGTGGAAGCGCGAGAAGCCGTTGTACGAAAATGGCAATGGCCCGCGCCAGGGCGACGCGGTCTCGCCCGTCCACGTGCTCGAGGAGATGCACACGCTGACCAAGGGCGACTGCATCGTCGCGACCGACGTCGGCCAGCATCAAATGTGGGTCGCGCAGCTCTTTCCGTTCGAGAAGCCGCGCTCGTTCCTGACCTCGGGCGGGCTGGGCACGATGGGCTACGGCTTGCCGGCCGGTATCGGCGCCAAGTTCGCCGCGCCCGACCGCAAGGTCGTGGTGGTTTCGGGCGACGGCTCGATCCAGATGAACATCCAGGAACTCGGCACCGCGGTTCAATACAAGGTGGACATCAAGGTCATCATCCTGAACAACTACTTTCTCGGGATGGTGCGACAGTGGCAGGAGAAGTTTTACCAGGAGCGCTACTCGTACTCGGCCATGTCGGTACCTAATTTCGTCAAGCTGGCCGAGGCCTATGGCGCACACGGCTTCCGGATCGAGAAGCAGAGCGAGCTTGCGCGCACGATGAAGGAGGCCTTTGCCACGCCGGGGCCGGTGCTAATCGACGTCGTGATCCCCAAGGAGGAGGCGGTGATGCCCATGATTCCACCGGGCGGCGCGATGTCGGAGATGCTATTCGCCTGATACGACGCTGATGGGCAGAACCCATCTACGAAGCGGAAGTAAATCGAGAAAGAGCATGCCCCGTCATCCTGAGCGAAGCGAGTCTGCGAGCGGAGTCGAAGGACCTCGCGCAAAGATCGCTCAGGATGACATCGAGCCCAAGCAAGAGTCGAAGAACGATTACCTTCAGAGAATTTGATCTAACGAACTGAAAGCCAAAACACCGACTCATCCTGAATGGGAGGAATTTTCCCATGGCGCGATTACCGTACGTCAGCCGCGAAGATCTGAGCGCCGAGGAACGCCAGGTCTTCGATGAACACGAGCGCGACCGCGGTGCTCCGCCGGGCCATATCCATCGCGCGATCGCAAACGCGCCCAATCTGCTGCGGCGTTTCTCGGGACTCGCGCTGGAGCTGCGCAACCATACTCAGCTCGACCCGCGGCTGCGCGAGCTCGCCCTGATGACCGTGGGGCGCATCGCAGGCGCCGAGTACGAATTCGTTCATCACTGGAATATCGCGCTCGGCGTGGGCGTGCGCCGCGATCAGCTCGAGCAGCTTGCGGATTTCGAACGCTCGCCCGCGTTCAACCAGCATGAGCGTGCCGTGATGCGCTACGCGGCGGAGGTCACCGCCAATATCAAGGTGAGCGACGCGACGTTCGATGCGTTGCGCGAGTTTCTCGACAATCGGCGCATCATGGAACTGGCGATGAACGTCGCGTTCTACAACGCAGTGGTGCGGATTATCGTGCCGATTGGAGTCGAGCTGGAGCCCGACGCTCACAAGAACTGAGTCCGCCCGCCAAACGCTTGCTTGATAAGATCCGCTTTCCTTGATTCGCAACCCGATTAGTGCGAGACATAAGGAGTTACGCAACTCTAACCAATGCGGAGATCGGCTGATGCCTGAATTCGACATTGTCATTAAAGACGGAATGATCATCGATGGGACCCGCGCCCCGCGCACTCGCGGCGACATCGGGATCAAAAATGGACGCGTCGCCAGAATAGGGCGCATCGCGGACCATGATGCCAAAGAGGTGATCGACGCCCGCGGCCTTATCGTGGCCCCGGGCTTTATCGACCTCCACACTCATTACGACGCGCAACTGTTCTGGGATCCGTGGCTCACCATCTCCGGATGGCACGGCGTGACCTCGGTGGTCATCGGCAACTGCGGCTTCGGTTTCGCTCCGGTAAAGCCGGGCGACGAAGAGCGCGCGATGCTGACGATGACCCGTACCGAAGCGATCCCGTTGGCGGCGATGAAGGCCGCGATGCCGTGGGACTGGCACACCTATCCCGAGTTCCTCGACAGTCTTGAGCGGCTGCCCAAGGGCGTCAACGTGCTGCCCTACGTGCCGGTCAATCCGTTGATGGGCTACGTGATGGGGATCGAGCAGTCCAAGACCGGACGCATGCCGACCGACGACGAGCATCGTATGATGGCTCATCTGCTCAATGAAGCAATGGATGCCGGCGCTTATGGTTGGTCCGCGCAGCGCCTCAAGCCCGACGGGCCTTCGGCCGTACAGCGCGACTGGGATGGCTCGCCGATGAACACCGACGTCATGCACGACGAGACTTGCAAGCTTTTTGCGAAGGTGCTCGGCGAGCGCGGCGAGGGTTTCCAGGAACTGACCCTGGCGAGCTGGAATCCGAAAGAGGACGCGCGCCACTACGAGGAGCTGGCGAAAATCAGCGGGCGCCCGATCATGTTCGAGGCGGTGCAGTCGCAAGACCGTTTTCCGCATCGCCATCGCAACATGATTCGATGGCTCGATCGATGCCGCGTCAACGGCATTCCGGTTTACGGCCAAGGCATCACCACGGAGGCCGGGCTGACTTTCACGTTCGAGGACTGGAATCTGTTCGACGATTCCGACTCGTGGCGCGAAGTCACAACCGGCACGGTCGAGGAGCGCAAGGCGAAACTCGCCGACCTGTCCCGCCGCCAGGGGCTCAAGACCAACCTGCCGCGCGAAGGCCTCATCACGAGCTTCTTCGATCAGATCGTCATCACGCAGGTGATCGACGACAAGCTGCGGCATCTCGAAGGCATGACACTGCGCAAGGCGGGCGAGCGCGACGGCAAGGACCCCGTCGACGTGATGTGCGACTTGGCCGTGGCCGACAACCTCAAGACCGAGTTCTTCGCTCCGGCCATCAATCGCGATCCTGCGCTGATGAAGGATATCATCGACTATCCGTACATCACCTTCGGAGTATCGGACGGCGGCGCCCATACTAAGTTCCTCACTGCCGGACGCTACCCGACCGAAGGTATCGCAACCTTCGTGCGCGAGCGTGGATGGCTGACGCTGGAGGAAATCCACTGGCGGCTCAGCGCGCTGCCGGCCTTCTGCGCCGGCTTCAAGGATCGCGGCTTCCTGCGCGAGGGCGCGCCCGCGGATATCGTGATCTACGACTACGAAAAGCTCGGCGTCGGTCCGGTCGAGATCGTGCACGATCTGCCGGGCAACGAATGGCGCCGGGTGCAGCGCGCGGAAGGCTACCGCCATATCCTGGTCAACGGCGCGGTGACCTTCACCGAGGGCGATTGCACGGGCGCAACGCCGGGCAAGCTGCTGCGTCACGGCACGGCCGCATAAACGCCGCGCGTATCAGCGGACATCTACAAGAACAGGCAACGGCCGCCGGCGCATCGCGTCGGCGGCCGTTGCCGTTTGGTTCGGCTTACGCGCGTCGCCTCAACTCGATGCGGCGCTGCCCGAATCACCGCGGCAGATTATTCAAGTGTTACTTGAAATTATAGCGGCGAAACACCTCTTCTTGTCCAAGTAGACGTCGCCGCGAGCATCGCGAGCGACGGAAGAGGTTGTTCTGAAATTCGCTATCATCTGGCGATGCGAGATGGCGATGCGCGTGAATTGTGGGACGAGGGGATCGAGCTTTTCAATGCTCGCCGCTTTTTCGATTGCCACGAGGTGTGGGAGGAAGTCTGGAAGCGGGCTAGCGGTGCAGAGAAGCTCTTTTACCAGGGGATGATCCAAGCGGCGGTGGCAATCTTGCACGCCGAGCGCGGCAATCCGCGTGGCGCTCGTTCGACCTGGAACAAGGCACGCGCAAAGCTCGACCCGTTGGCGGCGGAGTATATGGGAATCGCGTTGGGAGAGTTATGCGCAGCGGTGGACACATTCGTCACCGACGCACTCGCCGGCCGACCGCATCCGCCGTCGCCAAAGATCCGCCGCCTGTGAAATGGCTCCAATCTCGAGCAGCCGGAAGGGCCGTTCACGAACGGCTTCTACACAGAAAATATCTTCAAAGGCCCCGCGTAAGCGGTTCCCAAAACGAAGCGCCTGATTTGTAGAAGCGGTTCGTGAATCGACCTCTCTGATCCTTTGGGGGCCGTTCGTGCAGAGGCCGCAGGTGAATGACGCTAAAGGTCCGTCGTTTTTCGTAGCGCCGTTCGTGAACGGCTAAAAAGGAATGTCGTCGTCGTCGGGGCCGGCCGGCGGCATGTCGGTGCTGAAATCTTCCGGTTCATCAATCCCGCCGCCGCCGCGCGCTCCCGCGCCGCCCATGCCAGCACCGTCGCCACGACCGCCGAGGAACTGAACGCGCTGAGCTACTACCTCGGTGCGCGAGCGCTTGCCGGTGCCGTCCTTGGACTCCCACTGACGCGTCGTCAACCGCCCCTCGATATAGACCTGCCGTCCCTTCTTGAGGTACTGGCTGCACAGCTCGGCCTGCTTGCCGTACACGACGATGTTGTGCCACTCGGTCGATTCCTTGTTGGTCCCATCACGCCCCTTGAATTTCTCGCTGGTCGCCACCGAAAAATTGGCGACCGGCTGCCCGGAGGGCAGATAGCGCACTTCGGGATCGCGTCCGAGATTGCCGAGCAGAATGACTTTGTTTACTGACATCGTGATTTGGCCGACAGGCTCCTGGCAAATAAGCTTCCGCGGATAAACTCTGTTAGCCGCGCGCCCCTCTCCGACGGAATGGCTTCCCTCGCCACGTGTCGAAACCTAACGCTGCAGGGTAGCCGGTGCAACCGCTCGCGCGAATGGGTATCCACCGCCTGTGGATACGGCTTTGAAAGCCCGCCAGCGGGTGCTTCGACCTTCCAATGCCGCTTTCGCCAAACCGGGGAGCTTTATATAATTCTGTCGGTGGCGGAGCAGGGGTCAGGCGATGGCATCCCACGGATTCACATCCTCGTCGGTCAGGATCGTGCCCTTGGGCGGGCTCGGCGAAATCGGGCTCAACCTTACCGTTCTCGAATGCGCCGGGCGCGCGATCATCATCGACGCCGGGGTAATGTTCCCCGAAGAACGCACGCTCGGTCTCGGCGTGTTGGCGCCCGATCTCGCCTACCTCGAGCAAAGTCATCTTGAAATCCTCGGCGTCGTCCTGACCCACGCGCACGAGGACCACGTCGGGGCATTGCCGCATCTGCTACGTCGCTTCAACGTGCCCGTCTATGGAACGGAGGTGACGCTGGCGTTTGCACGCCGGCGTCTCGACCAGGACGGTCTCATCGGCGCACGCCTGAACACGATTGAGCCGCGCCGGCGTTTCGATTTGGGTCCGTTCGGCGTCGAGCCGATCCGCGTAACCCATTCCACGCCGGACTCGGTGGCCCTCGCGATTTGGACTCCGGCCGGAATAATCGTGCACAGCGGCGACTTCAAGATCGATCCGATGCCGATCGACGGCGAACTCTTCGACAGCGAGCGCTTCGCCGAGCTTGGGGCCGAGGGCGTGGCGCTCCTGATGTCGGATTCGACCAACGTCGAGCGCACCGGGCGCTCGGGCGCGGAGAGCTCAATCAAGCCCGTGCTGCGCGAGATCGTGTCGCGCGCCCGCGGCAAGTTTTTTCTCTCGGTCTTTTCCTCCCATCTGCATCGCATCCGCCAGTTGACAGAGGTCTCGCGCGAGATGGGTCGGCGCGTGGTGCCGCTGGGACGCCGGATGGCCGAGAGCGTGCGCCTGGGATTGGAATTGGGCCAGCTCCCGTTCGCGCCGGGCACTTATATCGAGCCGGCCGAGGCGGAGTTCCTTGAATCGCGCAAACTGACCTTTCTCGCCAGCGGCAGCCAGGGCGAGCCGCTTTCCGCGCTGGTGCGGATAGCCGCCGACGCTCATCCGCGCGCGCGTATCGAGCCGGGCGACACGGTGGTGCTTTCTTCGCGCTTCATTCCCGGCAACGAGCGCACGATAAATACGCTGGTCAATCAGCTCTACAAACGGGGCGCCGAGGTTTTCTACGAATCGGTCGCGCCCGTTCATGTCTCCGGCCACGCCAATCAGGATGAACTGGCCGAACTGATTGCCCTGGTAAGACCGAAATACTTTGTCCCGATCCATGGCGAATACCGTCATCTGCGCCGCCATGTCGCGCTTGCCGCAACCTCCGGTGTGCCCGAAGCGAATTGCTTCCTGCTCGAGGACGGCGAACCGCTGACCTTGAGCGCGGGACCGACGGCCCATCGGGCCCGCGCGGTCGAGGCCGGACGCATCCTGATGGAAGACGGTGAATTCGGCGACCCGGGCCTGCTTGGCGAACGCCGCACGCTGGGGCGAGAGGGCACCGTATTCGCGGTGATCGCTGTATCCTCGAAGACCGGCGCGATCGTCGGCGGCCCTGAACTCGTCTCGCGCGGGCTACTGCTAGGCGACGGCACTTCGGCCCTCATGCGGCGCGCGTGCGCGCAATTGGCCGAGCGGCTCAACCGCGTCGATGGACCGTTCAGCGCCGAGGGCACGATCCTGCGTACGGAGATCGTGCATACGCTGCGCAACTACTTTAACCACGCGCTCGGCAAACGGCCGCTGATCGTGCCGCACATCATGGAGGTCTGAACTCGCCATCGCGCGCCAGCCCAAAGCGCCAATAGAACTGGAACCGGCGAACATAGCGGCGGAAGCTCCACCGCCCCCGCCGGCTCCAAACCGCGTCGCGCGCGAATTGGCGGCTATCGTACTGGTCGCGCTCGCTGCCTTTGGCCTGCTGAGTCTGGTATCCGCCGCGGCCGGCGAGAATCCGAATCTGTGCGGCATCGTCGGAAGCGCGGCCGCTGGGGCAGCCGCCGGCCTTTTCGGTTTTCAGGCGTATGTACTCGCGATTATGGTGGTGGTTCTCGCGCTGCGGGTATGGAACGGTGCGCCGCGAACGACGCTGTTGCGGGAGAGTTTCGGCGGAGCGATCCTGCTGGTCGCGCTCAGCGTTGGCGCCGGTCTTTTCGCGAACGACGCCCAATCGGCCGGCGGCGCGGTCGGTGCCGAGCTCGCGTCAGAGTTAAGTCGATATCTCAATCTGGGCGGCGGCTACCTTTCTGTGATGCTCGCGGTGATCGCGGCGTTGGTGATGATGCTGCGGCGCGCACCGACCGAACTTATCGCGGGCCTCGCCTCGAGCGTGCGCCTGCGCCGGCGCGCACCGCTGTTGGGAAACTTGCCGATCGATGATGACGACTGGTCGGCCGGCGACGCCGAGGTTCCCGCCGACGCCGTCAGTCCCGAGGGCGGCGCCGCCAGCCGTGATCCTCGTCCGCTTAAGGTCCGCCGTCTCGAACCAGGCGAGCTTCGCGCGCGCGACAACAAGGCGCTGCGTCCAAAGCGAGCGAAAGGCGGTTACGAATTGCCGCCGCTCGCGCTGCTCGACATGCCGCCGGCCGAACATTCGCAGGTGGACGAGAGCGCGCTTGAGCGCAGCGCCCGGGTGCTCGAACAGAAGCTCGCCGACTTTGGCGTCGAAGGGCGGGTGGTCGAGGTCCAGCCCGGGCCGGTGGTCACGATGTACAAGTTCGAGCCGGGCTCCGGAATCAAGGTCAGCCAGATCGTCAACCTGGCCGACGACCTTTCAATGGCATTGCGCGCTGCGACAGTGCGAATCCAGGCCCCGGTGCCGGGGGAGGCGGTGGTCGGGATCGAGGTGCCCAACCGAAAGCGCGAGAAGGTTTATCTGCGCGAGATTATGGAGGCCGGGGAGTTCGCGGCCGCTCGCAGCCAGCTCACGATCGCGCTCGGCAAAGACATCTCGGGCCGCCCGATGGCCGCTGACCTGGCGATGATGCCGCATCTCCTGATCGCGGGCGCGACCGGAACCGGTAAGTCGGTGTCGATCCATACGATGATCGCGTCGATTCTGTTCAACGCGACCGCCGACGACGTGCGCTTCATCCTGATCGACCCCAAGATGCTCGAGTTGTCGGTGTACGAGAACATCCCGCATCTGCTCGTCCCGGTGGTGGTCGATCCGGAAAAGGCGGCGGCGGCACTTTTGTGGGCGACGCAGGAAATGGAGACGCGCTATCGAATGATGCGCGAGCTGGGCGTGCGTAATATCGACGGTTACAACCGCGCGCTCGGCGCGACCGGCAAAGTGGTCGAGCTGAAGCCGGTGAATCTGATCGAGGAGGGCGCAGGGCGCGCAATCGTTGAAGACGGCGAGCCGATCAAACATCGCAGGCTGCCCAAAATTGTGATCATCATCGACGAGTTGGCCGACCTGCTGCTGAGCGAAGGCAAGACCGTCGAACGCGACATTACTCGCCTCGCTCAAAAGGCTCGCGCCTCCGGAATCCATCTGATTCTCGCTACCCAGCGCCCGTCGGTTGACGTCCTGACCGGGCTCATCAAGGCCAATCTGCCCGCCCGCATCTCCCTCCAGGTGACCTCGCGCGTCGATTCACGCACCATTCTCGATTCGATCGGCGCCGAACGGCTGCTCGGTGCGGGCGACATGCTGTTCATGCCGCCGGGCAGCGCCAAATTGCGCCGCCTGCACGGACCGTTCGTCTCCGAGACCGAGATTCGCCGGGTCGTCGACTTTCTCCGCGCGCAGGGTGCTCCGGATTACCAGATGGAAATCCTCGAGACCAAGGCGCCGTCGGAGGAGGGCATCGATGGCGGCGGCGGCGAGCTCGACAATCTCTACGATGACGCGGTGCGAATCGTGCTCGAGACCAACCAGGCGTCGGTCTCGATGATCCAGCGGCGCCTGCGGATCGGCTACAATCGGGCGGCGCGGATGGTCGAGCAGATGGAACGCGAGGGCCTGGTGACGCCTGGCGACGGGATGCGCCCGCGTGAAGTCCGCGCCCGCACCGCCAACTAGGCGCGGCGATCAAATAAGATCAGTGCAGATTCTGGTTCTCGGTAGTCAGCCGCGGGCCTTGTTGAAAGTCCGGCGGCTCGGCCGCGTCCTTGAATGTTGAGGTGTCCAAGATTTTGAAAGCAGCGTCCTCGTCTTATGGCTCGTCTTGTGGCTCGGCATGGCTCTCTCGGCGCGTCACGCAGACGGCGGCCGCGATCGTGACGGCGATCGTCGTGTCCGTTGGCCCGGTAGCAAACACCGAGGCGCGGTGCCAACCTGACTTGAGCGGCGCGCAACAATCCGTGCCCGCATCTTCGCTGAACTCTTCCTCCCCAAATTTGGATACAACCCTGAGGCGGTTGCAGGAACGTTACGATTGCACGCGATCGCTGCAGGCGAATTTCGACGAGACGCTGAACAGTCCCGGTGGCATGACGCGGACTCGCAAAGGGACAGTGTATTTCAAGAAAGTCGGACGGATGCGATGGGAGTTTGCGGCGCCGTCTGAAGGAACGGTCGTGAGCGACGGCAAAACCGTGTACGATTACGAGAAGGACCTCAATCAGGTCGTCGAGTTGCCGGTGAATAAGGCGCTCAAAAGCAGCGCCACGGCTTTTTTACTCGGCCTCGGCAATATTCGTCGCGATTTCAACGTCTCAATGCCGCGGACCTCGTCGGCCGACGGACTGCTCCACGTAATCCTGACGCCCAAGGGCGGCGGCGACACGATGGAACTCGGGCTCGATCCGAAAAGTTACAACATTGTTAATTTCAAGCTCACCAACCAGGTCGGCGGCATTACTGAGCTAAAGTTCAACGACATTCGGACCAACGTAGCACTTGATGACTCCTTGTTCAGCTTCACAGTGCCGGAAGGCGCTGACATCGTTCGTCCCCAAAAGAACTGAAGCCCTGGACTGCCAAATAGACCCGATTGCGCCTGTCGCCAGGGGAGAGTAAGCATATAAGCCCTGTTTTTGCCTACTTGAATATGGAAAGCGTTCACCTGATCAGCCTGGGATGTCCGAAAAACACAGCCGATAGCGAGCTGATGCTGGGCGCACTGGTGCGCGCGGGATTCGACGTCACGATGGATCCGCAGCAGGCACAAGTATTGCTGGTCAACACATGCGCCTTCATCGAGCCGGCCAAGAAGGAGTCCATCGACGCTATCCTGGCCGCCGCCGAGGTGAAAAAAAACGGGAGCGGCAAGCGGTTGGTGGTAGCGGGATGTCTTTCGCAGCGCTATGGAAGCGAACTTCGCGAGCAGTTCCCCGAGGTCGACATATTCGTCGGCACCGGCAACTTCCTCGACCTTCCCGAGCTGTTGCGCCGGAGCGAACGGCCGGAACTGCGTCCGATTCCGTATGTGGGCGCGGCCCATCTATTACCAACTGCCGAGACGCCGCGGATCAGGACCGGCGATCCATTCAGCGCCTACCTGAAGGTCTCGGAGGGGTGCGATCATCGCTGCGCTTTCTGCATCATCCCGAAAATTCGCGGTCGCCACGAGAGCCGTCCGCTCGAAGACTTGGCGGAGGAAGCCGGCAGACTTGCGGCGAGCGGAGTGCGCGAGATCAATCTGATAGCTCAGGACCTGACCGCTTACGGCCGCGATCTGGAGCCGCGCACCTCACTGGCGGCGCTGCTGCATCGCCTCGCAATGGTCGACGGTGTCCGCTGGCTTCGGCTGCTCTACTGTTATCCGAATTTCGTCACCGACGAATTGCTCGCGGCTATCGCGAGGATCAAACAGGTGGTTAAATATATAGATATGCCGTTGCAGCATGCCGATGATGGGATGCTGCGTGCGATGAAGCGCGAGCGGTCCGCCGACGCCTTGCGCAAGCTCCTGGAGCGAGTGCGTGCGGCGGTTCCCGGGGTGACACTTCGTACTTCATTTATCGTCGGATTTCCGGGCGAAACCGATGAGGCGTTCGCTACTCTGGCTAATTTCGTGCGCGAGCAGCGATTCGACCGGGTCGGAGTGTTCACTTACTCGCGCGAGGAAAATACCGCGGCCTGCGATCTTCCGGGCCAGGTTTCCGAACGAGTCAAACGGCGTCGGCGCGGCGAATTGATGGAGATTGCGGCGGAAATTTCTCTCGAAAAGAACCGCGGCCTGGTAGGCCGCGAACTCGAGGTCATGGTCGAAGGGGCGATGCCGGGGCGCGCGACGCGGCTGCGCGCGCGGACCTCGGCGCAGGCTCCAGAAATCGACGGTATGGTCCTGCTCAGCGGCGAAGCCGAGCCGGGCGAGATCGTCCGCGCACGTATCGAGCGCGCGTCGACCTACGACCTTCATGGACAGATCACGGGCGCAGTGGCGCAGCTATAAGGGGCGGCGAGCGATGCCGAAGAAAACAACAGGCACGAACAGAAAAAAGTTTCTGAGCAAGATGCGCGAGCAACTGGTTGAGATGAAGACCAAGCTGCTCAGCGAGATGGATTCCGAGTTGCGCGCGGAACGCGAGGGCAACAAGGACGAGGGCATGGACACGTACGATCTCGCCTCCGAGGAGCGCGACCGGGAAATAAATTTCATCCTGTCCGATCGTGAACGGGTGAAGATCAAACAGATCGACGACGCGCTGGGCCGGCTCGACGACGGCGCCTATGGTGTGTGCGAGTCCTGCGGCCTCGAGATAGCCGAGGAGCGCTTGCAGGCATTGCCTTTTACCCGTCTCTGTCGCGACTGTCAGCAGGAGCAGGAAAAGGAGGCCAAGTCGCAGCGCCGCTTCGACGACGAGCGCAACACCTACCGCAAGCTAGGCTCGACTGACGCCGACGAAGAGAATCCTTAATCGGCCGAGGCGTCGGCTTGCACGACCACCGCCGGGACCGAACGCTTGCTGATTGTTACCGATGGACCGAAAAAGGCGGCAAACACAGCCATAGCCGTCTTTACCGTCGCCCGGTCCACGGGCATTCTAGTCTTGGCGGCGCGGAACGACGTCTGAACTCGAAGATTTGATCTCGCGTCACTTAGTGGTGGGATGCGCTGGGCGGACTGTAAAAGCCCGGCCGTTATCGATCTGGGAAGGTGTAATTGGCAACAAGAATCTTCTGCGAGTCGCGGTCCGAGAGGGCGGCGGCCGACGCCGGTGCAGAGAATGGCGCGGCAGCCATCCTGAAGCCGGTCGAAACACGCGCGGTAGTGGCTTTTGCCAGCGCCAGAGGCGGAGTCGGTAAAAGCGCGATCTGCGTCAACGTGGCGGCCGCACTCGCGATGACGGGGCGCAAGGTCGCGATCGTCGATGCCGATCTCAATTCGCCCGGCGTGCTCGGCATGCTGCGGCTAAAACCGCTGCGACGCTTCGCGCCCGGTGAGGAGATCGATCCCGCTTCGGGTCCGCTGGGCATCCGCGCGGTCGCCTCGAGTCAACTGGCCGACGGCGAGCCGGTCGCTTTCAGCTTTTTCGAAAGCGACGACGCGGCACCGCCATCCCCTTCGCTTAACGGTGCGCGGCCGCTTGAAGTCGATTACCGCGCGACGCTACGCCGGTTGCTCGCCGCCCGCTTTGGTCCGCTCGATCTGATGCTTATCGATCTGGCGTCGGGCCTCTCCCAGTTGCATTGCCTCGCCGAGGTGGTCGAGCTGGCCGGCGTCGTGATGGTGACGCGTCCTTCCGAAGGCGCTGTGCGCGCGACGCATGATGCGCTGAAGTTCATCGCACACGACGGTATCGCGGTGCTCGGGCTGATCGAGAACATGCTCGGTTTCAATTGCGACAGTTGTCATACTGTGCGTCCGCTTTTTCCGCAGGGCAACTTCCCGGCCCTGGCACATGCGGTCGAAGCGCCGATTCTCGGCCGGCTTCCGTTCGACCCGCGTTTGGCGGATTGCGCCGAGCGTGGCGCGTTGTTCGTACGTGAGTATCCGGACGCGCCGCTGGCCAAGCAGTTCGCCGCCATAGCCGCGAATCTCGAGCAGGAAATCGCGCGGCTTACCGCGGCGCAGCCGCTTTTGTCAGCCGAAACCTCCTGAGCGCATCCTCGCCGGCTTCGATTCGATACAGTTTTCGCCAGTTTTCGCACAGCGCGGTTGGGCGTGCGTCTCGGTCAGCTCTCGCCGTTATCCGCGTCGGTCGCTTCTACTGTTTCGCGCGTCGTCAAAGCGCTCCGGTGCGAGCACTCGAACATCCCGGCGCCGTGATGGTCTCCGATACGAAAGCTGGCGAAGCCGAGCGAGGTCAGAATGCGGCTCTGCGCGGGCCCCGGCCGCGACAACATCACGAAGCTCTGGACTTCGCCCTTGATTGGAACTGCGAGGCCGTCGCCGGCTGGCCGCAATATCGCACTGATTCGATGCGGCGGGCGTCCGGGCGGCAGGCGTCCGGGAATGACGGGTGTGACCTTCAGCAGTTGAACGTCGCGGGCGCTCCATCCGCCGTGATCTAGAACACTTGCGCTCGAGCTTTCAACTCCGCCGGCATCGATAAGCGCGCGCGCTTCCACCGCGTGCGGGAAGGTCGCGCCGGGTACGGCGGCCCAAATCATTCGGCGCGCGTCGAAGGCGCCGTTGCCGATACCGATCAATGAACGGCCCAGGCGACCAACGGCCTCGAGGCGATGTTCGGCTCCGGCTATCGAAAAATGGCCGACGACGCGGCCGAAGATGCCGTTAGCGGTTTGCTCCGAACGAGTCATCAGTTCGATTAGCGTTCCGGTTGCGGGCGCGGCCGCGCGGGAGTCCGGCCAAGGCTCGAACTCCACGTGAAGCTCCATCGCTTCCTGGAGCGTCGCCTGCGCGAGTGCGCGCTCGACGCTCAAATACGCTGACCCGTCTTCAACCACGACCGCCGGCCCGGAAAAATCGAAACGCAGGCTGTGGCCGTCGATGCGCAATGCCAGCGGACCAAGCGTGAGGCTCTGCGGGGTGCGCTCGACGCGTCCTTCGGCCGTGAAAAGCGCGATACGCTCGCGGCCCGCAACCGCCATCACGCGCGCTCCCGCGGCGCCGGGGCCGAGATCGAAACTCGCCATCGCACCCAGTTGAATAGACGGGTCGAAGAACTCGAGTCCCACCCGAAGTGGTGCGGCGGATGATTGCTGGATGCCCAGTTTGGGCGCTGATAAAGCGGGCTCGGCAGTGCGGATGATTTCGATACGGCTCGGACGCTCGAGGCGGCTCGCGCGCGGAGCGGCGGCGTGCCGGTCGCATCGGGCGAACGACTCGGCGATTCCGGCGATAGTCTGAGAGCGGAATCGACCCGGCATCCGCAGCGCCACCGAAAGCTCGAGCTGAACGGCTTCCAGCGCGCCGCGCGCGTGGAGCGCGGCGAGACGTCTTAGTGCGTCGACCTTGCTTGAAGCGTGACGCTGGGTGAACGCCTGCAGCAGATTGTTGGCGCCGGCGCCAGGATAGCGCATGCCGAAGGTGGGTTTGATGCCGCTTTGGCGCAAGAATTCTGCGAATTCCGCCAGCGGTCCGTTGATAAAGCTGTCACTCGCGGATACGTGCGCAGCGCAGGCGGGCAGCAGCTTTCCACCGGCCGACTTGACTCCGACGCCCAGGTCAACCCGCGGCTCGATTATGTTCCATCCGTGGATCAGCAGCACCACCGCGCGACCGCTGCGCGCCACAATTCGCTCCAGACGGTCGGCGATTAGCTCGAGCATCCATGGCGCTTCGCTCATCACCTGGCTCAGGCGATTCAGGTCGAGCCGGTTGCGGTCCATCCCGGAATTGATGATCGCGCTTGCGCCGAGGCGCTGCGCCAGCTCGCGCGTGATATCGGCGGTGTGCAAATCGTTGACCTTGGGATTGAGCAGGGCGCGTGTCGACGGGCCGGCATGGCCACCGTGGGGCGCGATCAGCAGTACCGGCGCGTCGCCTTCGAGCGTCTGGAGCCATCGCGCACCTTTTGTCCCAGTTGCAGCATCGAGCAGATGCGACCCTTCCATCGATCGTGCCATCACTCATTCACCGCGCCGATACGTCTGAGCTTAATTGCCGCGCGCGCGTGCAGGATGAATGAGGCGACGAGGTAATAAGCGATGAACGAGAGCGAAGCGTAGAGCAGTACCGGGTTATGCGAGGGCAGCGCGGGCAGCATCGCCACTGTAATTATCGCCCAGATGATCCCAAGTGTTAGAGTCAACGCGCGCAGTGGCCGGGTGCGATTAGGGTATATGTACTTGATCGGCACGAACACCATCACCGCAAACACCGCGACGATGATCGTGCTGACGAGCGCTCCGAGTTCGAGACAATATAGGTAAAATGCGACCAGGTTCCAGTAAGAAGGGAAGCCGCGGAAGTAATGGTCATCGGTCTTAGCCTCGACGTGGCAGAATCCGTAACCGCTCGCGACCATCACCAGGCCGCCGACCAGGTAGCCGCCGAGGCCGGGCTCGAGTATTCCCGCGCGCAGCATCAGAAAGACCGGCGCGACCACGTAGGTCAGGTAGTCGACGATGTTGTCGAGCAATGCGCCGTCGAATTGCGGGATGCGCCGGCGCACTTCCAGCAGGCGGGCGAGCGGGCCGTCGCTCGAATCGATTGCCGTCGCGACCGCCATCGCGATGAAACTCGCGCGAAAATCGCCGCGTGCGGCGTAATCGATCGAGAGTAGTCCGGCGACCGCGCCGAGCGCCGTGTAAAGATGGACGCCCCAGGCGCAAAGCCGCAGCCAGCGCTCGCGCCCAAGCGTCGCGGCGCCGTGACCTGCCTTGGTGGCGGGATCACTTGCCGGGCTTGTGATGGCGTGGTCCGAAGTAGTCCTCCAAAATCGTCATGAATGGGCCGCAGGCGCGCCGTCCCTTGACGTGGGCGCAAGCCTCGTCTAGCGACATTTCACCGTGCGCGCGCAGGTAGGCTATTGCGAGCGTCGGAGCACGATTGAGGCCGGCATTGCAGTGCAGGTACACGCGCTCGCCTGCGCCGATGAGGTTCGCCAGCGCTGCCAGCGTGTAGCTGAGCCGTTCGGCCATCGCGTCCGCGCTGCCATCCTGGATTTGCGTGCGCACGAACTTGATACCATTTAAGCGGCAGGCCTCGGCAAGTTCACGCTCACGAAGTCCGTTGAGTGCGAGATCTTCGTCGTCCTGGAGGTTGTGAATCGCGGTGATGCCGAATTCCGATTTGAGCCAGGCGATGTCGTCCGGCCGGGGAAATTCGCCGACCAGGAGACCGGCGGAAATCTCGGTCACTGAGGGGCGGCTGCTTCGCGTCGCGAGGGTCTGATGCGCGGAGCGTTTGCTGAACCAATCCATCCTTTTAAATGTCGACCTGCTTTTGAACGACGGCTTTTCTCGCGCCGCTGAAACTTCATTTTAGCCGATTGACACCAACCATCTAAATGGACGTTTCGCAATGATCCACAGGCGTGCGGCGGCATTTTAAGCCCTCGCCCGACTATTCGCGGGAGAGAGTAGGTTGAGGGCACCGTTCGCGGCGTGCCGTGTTGTCTGGCGCGCCGCGCGTTCCTATTCGTGAAAGGACGGGTATAGCAGAACTTCCGGCATCAGGGCTCCAACAGGGCGTGCAGACAAAGAGGGCCGTTCTCGAAGGTGATATGACCGATGTTGACGGATAAGCCTTCGCGGACTACCCTGTTGTTGAGGAATTTGATCCTCAAGGGGCAGCTATGTCCGACGTATCGCAATTTCCTTCATTTTCTTCACGGCTCTGGCGTTGATTCCGACGGGTCCATACGTGTGGAAGGAAACAGACTGGAAGGGCACTGGCCTCGCTATCACGGCGCTCGGATTCGCTGGAACTATCGGCGTGGGTGTGGCGATTTTCTGGCGCTTGTTGCCCACTGCATTTTTCGCCCCAAAGATTCCAGCGGTGTTCGCCTTTCTGACCGTCGCATTAGGTTTTGCTGGGGTGACTGCCCTTGTCCTGCTTCGTAATCGCGATGGCAGCGCTATTCCCATCCTCAGAGACTTGATCGTTGCTTGTGCTGCTTTGTGGTTTGCTGTGCGTTTCATAGCACCGATGGCATCGCAACAGGTGGGGATACTAACTGCGGTGCCGCCGCCAGCGCAGAGTGCGATACAGCAAACGCCGCCACCGGCCAAAACGATTGCGCCTAGCGACTGGCGCAATATTCCTCCCGGTCCCTGGGCTGGACCAATTGGTCCAATCATGGCCATTGAAATAGTCCAGACTTTTCAGCAGTTGCCGCAGCCGTGTGTGGTCAAGGTGACTGCGCCTTCAGAGAACGACAATCTTCGGAGCACTCTAAACTGGATTCTTGAGTATGGTGCCAAGTGTGAAATAGCGCCAATGACGTTAGGTCCGCCCAACGCTGACGAACCACAGTCTGCCGAACTCCAGCCGAATAGCAATTCTGGAATGATCATTCATTGGGCCGCTGACTACCCGTCGGGAGAGAACGCATCTCATTTTTTCGATTCGTCCACCTTTAAGGTTTCGATAAGCCATCGGTTACCGCCGAACAGTAACCCTCATCTCATATGGATCGATATTGGACCCGGATCGCCGTGGAAGAATCTATGAGCAAGATCAAACACGCACAAAAAATCATCTCGTTTTTCTGTCGGCCTTGCGGTGAGTATCACTACAAAGATCATCCGCACTATCGCGCGATGAAGCGTCGTGTGGCCAAACGAAAGAAAGCTGCGGCGGCTGCCATGCAATCGAGTGAGCAATCTCAATCGCAGTAACACGACTGACGGGCTGAAATGAAAACTCTAACTGCGGGCTGCTGGCGTCATCGCTGCGAGATAGCTGAGACGGTCGCCAGTTCCCACGTCTCAGCACCCTGCTATGGCTTTGCCGAAGATATCCTCGTCCTTCCGATGATTAAAGCGGAATGCAAATTCATTCAGGTAAAGAGGCAGATACTTCTCGCTAACATGATGATAGCTGCCCATGACACCGCGCTTGAGCAGCGACCAGAACGATTCAATCGAATTGGTATGGATCGCACCAACTACGTACTGGCCTTCGCCATGCTTGATGACTCCGTGCGGCATTCCGCCATCCGCGATTGTGTCATAACCCTTGTGTTCATCGGTCGCGACCAATTCGACCTTTTGCGAAACCATCTCGCGAACGAATCCCATCATGATGGGACGATCTGCATTTCGATCATCTGGCAGACGACGTTACCTTTGCGGCTGATCGCGCCGATAACGATAGTCTTGCCCTTGCCTGCGGTGTTGTGCGGATTGCGCTTTCCCAGATGCTTGTTCTTCTCCTTTCCGCCGACAAAGGTTTCGTCTACTTCGACGATTCCCATCAACTGACGAAATTCTGGCTCGCGCATTCCGGCGCGAAGGCGATGGCACACGTACCATGCGGTATGCGTAGACGAGCGCTCGCCGAAATACATGCGCCGAATTTGCAGGGACGAAATGCCCTTTTTGGCTTGGAGCATCGTGTAAAGAACCTTGAACCAAGTCACAATAGGCACCTTCGTATCAGCGAAGATCGTTCCCGCCGTAACCGAGAAGCGGAACGCGTTACCCTTGCGACACTCCTTATTGGAGCATTCCCAATGGAAGGGCCGCGTCTTGAGTGGGTAGACGTTATCGGGTTTAGCGCATCGCGGGCAGCATACGCCCTTGGGCCAACGCTGATCACAAAGGAACTGACGGCAAGCGGGTTCGTCGGGGAAGGTCGCCATAAATGCTTGGAAGGTCATCATGCAAACGAATCTAGCACGGAATATTCTATCCGTCAAGTGCCGTCATATCGCTTCTCGAACGGCCCCTACAAAGAGACAGCTTTGCAAACTGACAGGGTTCCCTTCTAGACCCTCTCCTTGTCCGAGGAGAGGGTTAGGGAGAGGTCCCGCGATTGATTTTCGCAACCGCTCGAAGTGACTGTGGCGCCAGCGGAATTCAGACTGACCTCTCCCGCCGCTCGCGAGGCTCGCGGCGACCTCTCCTTGGTCAAGGAGAGGTTAGAAAAGGCGCCGCGCGCCGAGTTACGCAAGCTCTCCTACAACTAGGAAATAGTTCGAAGAACACGCGCGGCCCCGAGCGGGCAACGCGCAACGACGGACCTTCACCCACATCCTATTCCGCAAACGAAGCCGGTGAGGGCTCGAAAGACGGACGAGGGCCATCGAGGATCGTGTGGCGGACTGCGTGGTTCGAGCTCGCGCGAACGAGAACGAAGAGGCTCCATTGCCGTGCGACCAGGAATGGTCGAGGCTCACAAAAATAAAGAAGATATCGGGGTACCTGCCTGTACTGCCGGCGATCAGAGCGTGCCGCGCGCTCAGCCCTTGGCATGCCGTCCGCTGCCGCGCGCCGAAGTCCGACGTGGCCGGTTCGCACTGCGCGGCTCTTCAGTCGCCTCTCCAGCCTGACGCTCCGTGTCCGCTTCAATAGGTGCGGCGCCGCTATCGCCAGCATGTGCGCGATGCCTGCGCTTCGTGGGTTTTGGCGTGGCAGGGGAGGGCATCCGCTCGCCCAGCTCGAGCACCGCTGCGCGCATCGCGTCGGCGAGCTTGCGATAGGCGCCGGTACCTTCCGCGTTATCGGCGAGCGCGCGCAACTCGGCGTTGGTTATCACGCGGCCGATTCGAACTTCGACCGGGTGGCGATGCGGTATGATGCTGCCCTTGCCGAGGACCTCGTAGGTTCCGCTGATACGGACCGGCAGCACGTCGCATCCGCCGCGCAGCGCAAGATAGCCCGCGCCGCTTTTGAATTCGTGGATCGCGCCGTCGGGCGAGCGCGTGCCCTCGGGAAACATCAGGACGCTGCGGCCGGCGTTGAGCTCGTCGATCGCATCGTCGAGCGAATCGAGTTGCGCGCGCTCGCGATCGAACGGGATAAGGCGGGTGAAGTTGCCGACCACGAACCGGCGCGCGTTGGTATTGAAGAAGTAGTCCTTCGCTGCCAGTACCACCAACTCGCGGCCAGGCGCGCCGAGCGCGTAGCCGGCGAGTGCGAAGTCGAGATGGCTCGCGTGATTGGCGACCACCAGGAAGTTGCGATTGGCTGGGACGTTGCCGCGGCCCAGGACCCGCGGCCGCAGCCATCCGTCAAACGCGATGCGCTGCGCGCTGCGAAATGCAGCTTCTCCCAGGCGCTTGAGCGGGCCCGGCAGAGTTGGGGTGAAAGGCTCGGCGAATCTCGCGTACGACGGCAGGCGCGGACGGTTCTGCCCCTCTCCCACGGCCTTTGCAGATCATCGACGGTACGGAGATCGCCCAGCTCCGCGGGGCTGAGCTCGCGCCCGGCATGCGCCGCGATATGCTCGGCCAGTTCAGCCATCGCCAGCGAGTCGAGTCCGAGGTCTTCGATGAGCCGGGTCGCGGCGTGATGCTCTCGATGCCGCTAGAAACCTGGGCGAGCGCCTGCGGCGAGCCACGGCTCGACCTCTGAGCTTACGGCCGCTCGTTCCTGCGCGTGGGTTTCGAGCATCCGTTCGAGAGTCTCGACGACCTCGAGACGTATGACCTTGCGGGTGCGAGTGCGCGGAAGCTCGGCGTCGGTGAACCGCAGGATGCGGACGCGCTTGTGCGGGCTGAGACCGGCGCCGACTTTTTCGAAATGGGTTCGCAGATTGTCTTCCACTGCGCGGCGGCTTTCACCACGCGCGTAGGCCGGAACCACCAGCGCGGCGGCCTGCTCGCCCTGACCAACCTTCAGGCCGACAATCGCAAGTTCCTTGATAAACGAGGAATGCCCATAAACTTCCTCGAGCTCATCGATATAAATATTGTTGCCACCGGAATCGACGATCACGTCTTTGGCGCGGCCGACGATGTAGAGCCGTCCGTCCTCATCGAAACGACCGAGGTCGCCGGTGCGGAGCCAGCCCTCCTTCAGCACTTCGTCCGTGGCGGCCTTGTTGTGGTAGTAGCCCGCCATCACGTTCGGCCCGCGCGCTAGAATTTCGCCGACTGCGCCATCGCCATTGGAAGCGAGCTTGACTTCGACGCCGTTAAGCGGTTTGCCGACCGAGCCGGCGGTCAGCGGTTCGTCCGGGCGCGCGACGCTCAGCACCGGGGCCGCCTCGGTCAGCCCATAGCCTTCGAGCAACCGGATGCCGATGTCGTTGAAGAACTCCGGCGACGCGCTGCGGCAGCGCCGCGCCGCCGCTCACCGCGAGCCGCAACCGGCCGCCTAGCGCCGTGTGGGCCTGGCGGAAGAGCAGGGCGCCGGCATTGAGGCCCCATTCACTGTCGAACCTGCGGTTTAGATCGCGCAGGCTGATCGAATAGCGCGTGCAAAAACGGTCCCTGCGCGCTTCGACCCCGTCAACGATGCGCCGATGGACCGCCTCCCACAGCGCGGGAACACCGACGAGCGCGGTCGGCCGCACGTCGGCCAGCGTACGCGCGAGACTAGCCGCGTCCACGCCAACCGGATAAACCACCGTCGCGCCGAGCGCGAGTGGCAGCAGCATCCCGCAGGTAAACTCGAATGTGTGATGGAGCGGGAGCAGCGAGAGCACCACATCGGAGAAATCGAGCGTGAACACCCGCGCGAGCATCGCAACTTCGGCGGCGAAATTTCCGTGAGTGAGCATCACGCCCTTGGACGCGCCGGTGGTGCCCGAGGTGAATACGATCGAGGCGAGCGTCTTGCGCTCCACCGAGGGGCGCGCGTCGGGCCGTCCCTTGAGCACGAACGGCCGGCTGAGCTCAGAGAATTCGAGCTGAACGATTTCGCCGTTGAGCTCGGTTAGCGCGCCGCCCAGGCGCTGCGTCACGGCCGCCGAACAGAGCGCCGCCGCTGGCGTGGCGATGCGGCAGATGGGCGTCAGCTCTTCGGGCGAAATCAGATGGTCCAGCGGCACGGCGACGGCGCCGGCGGCGAGGATCGAAAAATAGGCAAGTACCCATTCGGGCGAGTTTTCGCCGATGAGCAGCACGCGATCGCCCGCCTTGACCCCGCGCATTCCCAGCAACAGGCCGGCGCGATGCGCGCTGTCGCGCAGCTCGCGGTAGGTGGTCGTGAGGCGCTCGCCTGAAGACTGGCGCGCAACCAGTGCGGGACGCGAGCCGTAACGCTCGGCGGCGCGGTCCAGCAGTTCGGTGAGCGTGCGATGACGCGCCGGGGCGCTCGGACGGCCGCGAGTATGGAGATCGAGCGAGCCGAAGATGTGCCGGCGCAGTCCCGGCAGATGCACTTTGATCCAGTAGTCCGCCCAATCGATACGTTCGGGAGCGTAGGGATGGTTCTCGGCGTCGGCGGCCGAGAGCGATTTGTAGAGCGCGCGGATGTTGGTGCCGTGGAAAGTATAGACCAGCTCCTGGATGTACGGGCGATAGACTTCGACCAGCTCGCGCGCCATCGCGGTGTTGGCGCCGAACTTGTCGACGCCTTGCTCAAATTTTTTGGCGCGCTCGGAGTCCTCGCCGAGAAGCGTGCGCGCGGCGCTGGCGCCCCGCTTGAGTAACTCGGGCAGCGTCTGGCTCGCGAGTTCGTAGGTGCTCTGCGAAACGACCACGGCCTCGAGGTGCGGTGCGAAGCGGCCCATCGAGCCGCCCACGCGGCGATGCTCGCGGCGGTTGCTGAGCCCGGTCAGCTCGACCAGCCGGCGCATCGGCAACGGATTCACGTCCGAGGTGCAGAGCTGGTAGGTGGGTTTGTGGCGTCCGGCGAGCAGGGCCGCGAGAATTGGGATCATCGCGTGCGCCGCCAGATCGACCGGTATGATGTCGAGCACCAGCTCGCCCTTGGCAGGGTAGAAGCGATAACCGCGGCCGGAAAGATAAGTCAGCGGAGCGCTGGTGTTGACGCCCTGGTTCCATCCAGGGAACGGGTCACGGAGCGCGCTTTCGATGATCGAGGGCCGCGCCACGGTGGCCACGATCGTGTCCTGCGCGGCGAAGACCAGTTGCTCGCCGAGGCTCTTGCTGTAGCTGTAGGTGTTGGGCCAGCCCCAGCGGCGCGCGCGCTCCAGGCCGATTTCCTTCAGCCGCTCTTCGACCCAGCGTTTGCGCCAGCGCTCTGCCGCCTTTTCGTGGGCGTCGCCGCCGTCGGTATCGGCATTGACCACGTGCAGTTCATCGGCTTGGCGCACCTGATCGTGGGATTCCGCTTCCACGCGTGCGACGGCGGCGAGCGCGTCGCGAATTTCGCGCCGCAGCGTGAAGTTGCGCCGGCCGTTGGGGCACCAGTCGATTGGGAGGTCGTCCTCGAAACGATGGCCGTCGGCGTTGCCCGCGGTGTAGCAGGTCGAAACATGCAGCAGCGCGGCGCCGCGTTTGCGGCAGAACTCGATCACGTTGGCGACGCCGGTGGTGTTGACCGACAGCGATTTCTCCAGCGAGGCCTCGAAGTTGACCAGTCCCGCGCAATGCACCACCGCGTCGATCGCGCCGCGGGCTGGCGCCTCGCCTTCGGAAACCAGGTCGTCATCGGTGATGTCGCCGCAGAGCACGGAAAGTTTTTCGTCGACATAGGAGTCGAAGCGATCGCCCAAGTGCTCGCGCAGCGGACCGAAGACCGGCGAGTCGAGAATTTCGCGACGCAAGCGGCTGAGCGCGAGGCGCCGGTCGCCGCGTATGAGCAAGTAGATGCGCTCGATCTCGGGATGCCATCGCAGGAGCAGCGAGAGGAAGACTTTGCCGAGAAAGCCGGTCGCGCCAGTCAGCAGGATGCGGCGATGGCGCAGGGTCTGCTCGATCGACGCCATGGCGGTGCGCGCAGCGGCGCCATTGGTTCCGTTGCTATTCGACATCGGCGATCACCAGCGGCGGTAAGTGGAGATAGGTGATACTGGCGGAGCGGCCGAGATCGGACGTGGCCATCGCGATCGCCTCGTCCAGGGTGTCGGCCGATTCCCATCCCATGCGCGTTGCGACTTCCGGCTCTTCGCATCCGGCTGCGATCACCCGTCCCACGTGCTGGCGGGCCGGCTCGCCCCAGTACCACATGTAGAACGGATGGACGCCGTGATAAGCGTGGCCGTAACGGTACATGTGAACGTAGGTCGGATTGCGCGCGAATTCGGCCTCGAAGTTGCGCTCGAGTTCGGTAGCCTCGGTGGTCTCGCGCAGGCAGCGATGGAAGAACTCGATGTAACTCGGATGATGCTCGGGATGGAACTGGTCACGCAGCGGATGACAGATGATCACGGTGCCGCCTTCGCGCACCAGCGGCTTGCCGCGAAACATGTTGAACAGGTAGCCAAGCCCCGTGCACTGCACCAGCACCGGGTTCATCACCGAGTTGACGTTGTAGGGACAGACGTAAGGCACGCCGACGATCAGCACGTCGGACTGACCCTTGACCGGCACCGCGTACTGCTGGAACACGCGCGCCAGCGCCTTGCGATGCACCGCGTCGGTCTCGCCCGCCCACACGCCGGTCATCGAATAGGGCGCGGCGTACTGGTTGAGCACCTGGCGGCGCAGCGAATCCGACATATTGCCGAGCGTCCAGCGAAAGCCCTTCAGCCGCATCCGGTCCCAATCCGAGAAGCGGTCCTCGTTCTTCTGCAGAAAATCGAGCATCCCGCCGTACATCTGGTTATTGATCGCGGTCTCGATGGTGAAGACGTTGACGTGCTCATTGACCAGACGGCCCATCCGGTTGGCCGAGTTGTGCAGCGCCGAGCGCGTCGGGTCCATGTAGGAATTGCACTGGCGCAGCGTGGCGGGGTTGTGATGGTGGCGCAGGCTCTGGTACGGCGCGAGCCCGACCGCGACCGACTTGTGCCCGCCGTCCATCGGCACCAGGTTGATGTTGAGATAGAGCAGCAGGTCGGACTCGGCCGCGCGGCGCGAGAGCCATACCTCTTCGCCATGATCGGTCTTGCCGAGCATCGCGATCTCGGCGCGGTTCTCGGCGTCGAAGTTGTACAGCCGCTCCGGCCAGAATTGCTTGAACGCGCGCTCGCCCACCATGCGGCGAATCTCGGCCTCGGTCATGCGGCGATGGAGCGAGGTCGCGATGATTAGATGAACGTCGTCGACGCCGTAGTCGGCGAGCGTCTGAAGCACGATGTTGAGCGCGCGCTCGCGAATGTCGGGCCGGCGCATCTGCGGCAGCGGCAGGCTGATGTCGTCGATCGCGATGGTCACGCGCATGTTGGGATTGAGCTGCGCGAACAGCGGATCGGCGTTCTCGGGACGCAACAGCGCGTAGCGGATCGCAGCGTCAGGGTCGGCCAGCGGCTCCAGCGGCGGCGGCGGATAGATGACTCGCGTCCCGGCGGGCAGCTTCTCGTACCAGAAGTCGTCGCCGTAGGCGATTAGCCGTGGCGCAGAGCGCCGATTGAGCGTCACCACCAGGTCGCGGCGCGCGCCGGGCTCGTGCCTGAGTTCGGCGGTTTTCAGCTCCTTGAGCTTACTTTCCGGTCGCGCCATCCGTAGCTCTCCCCAGCCAGTCCAGCAGCCATGTGCCACTCGAGCCCGCCTCATCGACGGGGTCGGCGTCATGGCTGAAACGAACAATCGGCCACTTGCGGTTGTGCGCGGCGGCAGCCAGGCGGCGGTCGGGATTCACCGCGACCGGATGCCCCAGCGCGCAGAGAAAGGGCAGGTCATAATACGAATCGGCATATCCCCAGCATCCAGCCATCTCGATCCGGCGCGCCGCGGCGAAGCTTTCGCACCAGACCGACTTCTCGGAACCCGCCATCACCGGCTCCAGCATCCTGCCGGTGGCGAGCCCGCGGCTATAGACCAGGCGATTGGCGGCAAAGTGTTCTATGTTGAGTCGGCGCGTCAGCGGCTCGACCAGAAAGTCAGGCGATCCGGTGACCAACACCGGTTCGATTCCTGCTGCGCGATTCGCCTCCAGCATTTCGATCGCGCGCGGATACAGATGGCGCATCAGAACGCGGTCGCAATACTCATCGCCGAGCTCCCAAAGACGGTCGCGTGAAACGCCCTTGTAGGCTTCGAACAGCTTCATGTTGAGCAGCCGGCGGTCGTGGCGCTCTGCGATATAGAGGCGCGGTAGACTGAAGGCGAGACGGGCGAGGTAACCGGCGCGTCCGCTCCACTCGCCCAGGTTGGCCATGAAGAAGGCAGTGGCGTGAAGCAGGTTAAGCCCCGCGAGAGTGCCGTCGAGGTCGTAGAAGGCACAGACTTTCGCTTTGCCGCGGGAGCTTCGTCCCGCTCTGGTCACGTAAACTGACATGTCATTCTACTTTAGAGCCAAAAAAAGAGCGCTCGGGGACCTGCAATTCGCCGCGCCGCCGGGCTTCTTCGAGCAGTTCGGGACGCGCCACTCCGCCAAGCCCGAAGGCCAGAATTTCCTCGACCAGCGAATCGATCTCACGCGGACGCCGGCGCGCGATCTGACCCACTACCTCCTTTATTCCGCCGAGGATGCAAAAGGCGGCGACGCGTGTGTCGCAGGGTCGCACCAGATTCATTTGCACTCCCAAATCGAGCGAGCGCTGGATGGCGTCCGCGATGCGCTGATAGAACTCCTGGATCCGCAGATCAAGTTCGCGGTCGAAACCGACCGAGTGGTTGAGCAGAATATCTGTCAATTCCCGTTCCGCCAGTACGAAATTCATCACGCGCTTGAGATTGTCGCGCAGCTGATTTACCGGGTCGGGTTCATCCGCGCGCAGGCGCTGGATGCGACGTGAAAGCTCGGTAAGCACTTCGGCGAGCAGTTCCTCGAAGAGATCCTTCTTATTCTGAAAGTAGAGATAGAAGGTACCTCGGGCGATTCGAGCGCGGGCGATAATATCAGCGACATTGGTCCGATGGTAGCCCTTGCGCGCGAATATCCGTTTGGCGTGGCGCAACACCTGGGCGCGCCGGGCCTGTCGTTCCATTAGGCGAAGATCCTCAGGGAATAAAGTAAAACCTATCGGCCCGTCCCGGTAGTGTCAAACCTCCCGTTTGTGGATAAGCTGCTCCACGGTCAACCTTTCATGCTCAGGGGGGAGACTGCGGGCAGGGGGTGCAGCCCAGCACAGATCGTCCGACGCCCACCAGCACCGGTGGGCTTACCACCGTCCCGGAAGCCGCAGTAATACACGTGCATCCCGCAACCTGCCCGGAGGTGAAGAAGCCCCCGCCATCGCTTCTAAGCAGCGAATTGTTAACGAACCAGGTTGCCGTATCGGAGATGCTCTGGACGGTAATGACTCCATTGGAGCTGAAGGTGCCCTGGGCGAAAAATTGGGCGTTTGCCACGCCTAGGGGGATTTGAGCCGTTGTCAGTTGCGTGCACAACCCGCCGACAAACTCGGGCACGATTGACGGAGGCTGCGTGCAGATCCGGGCTCCTACCAGGGTGATCGGGGTAGACGTAGGGACCGTCGTCGCGACGCTCGTGCTACTGCCACAACTGGGCAGCAGCGTCGTCATCCCCAGCGTCGTCACTACCATAACGTAAACGAGGACGGGCGCGATAACCAAGCATCTTTTTGGCCACATCAAGCATCCAGCTATGACGTGACAACTCTGACGCTGTCAAGAAGAGCGGCTCGCGACGAAACGAATTCGTCTGGTGATTGCTTCGCGAAACGATGGAAAATAGGCAGCTGAGTCGAAATCTAGCGGCGGACGCGGGCGGGCCTGACAAAAGAACGGCGGGCATCGAGGGAGGGGGGAGGCTCCCCGATGCCCGCCTGTTCACGACCCATCTTGCGACGGGACATCGTCCGGCTACCGGGAGGAGTCTGCAGCCGAAGCGCGGTGCAGCGATAACTGGAATCGAACCGCACCTACAAGATTCGACGATGCCCCTGCGGGATTATTCAGAGATTATTCAGAAAGCTTCACCTGGCGAGGATTCGTATGTGTTTCAGCGGTCGGGTCTCCGCTGCCGGCCCGGGGAAATCCTGAGAAAATAGTAGAAAAAAGAGGCCGGAGAGTAACTCCGGCCCCTCAAAATCCGTCCGCGCCCGGGTTCCGTTATCGCTATCCGGCTACTATCCCCACGAAGCTGCCAGATGCCATAAGAACCCTCCGGGCGTACCGGGTTTTAGTCACGACTGCGCTAAAGAGCCGCCACCGCCGCGGCTAAGAAAGTCGTCACGTACTGCGTAAAAGCTTTTATCCCGACACCCAATCCCGCGTAAGCGGAATAGGCGGCGACGCCTACGAACAGCACGATCATCGAATATTCGGTCATCGTCTGGCCCCTGCTCGACCTGCGTGCCTTTGCCAAAACCCCGCGCTTCAACTCCATTGCCGACGCTCCTCTTCCTCCCCTTTGTCCAGGACACCAATTAAACGCCTCTGCTTCCCATGACCCCGAACCGACCATCTCGAAGACGGACGGGACACGACTATGAAGAAACGACGAACCTGACATGAAAGAAGTTAGCACATTTTGCTTAAACTTGGCAAGTTTAGACTTATTTAGGCATTGACGGTCATCTTTTTTAGCTTATACAGACCTTTTGATCAGCCTGAACCTCAAATTCTCGTCTCTCGAAGGTGCAACGATGCAGCCGCTACTTTATCAAGCCAATTTGTACCGCGGCTTGATTCTCGCGCATGAATTTCACGACTTCCTCATGGCCGCGCATTCCCTCGCCGTGAAAAGCAGTCGTACAATCGATACATAGTCCCGATTCAAAGCTCTCCGATGAAGCTGCAGCGCGTTTGTATTCCGCAAACTTTGGCGCAGGCAGTTACCCGAGAGCCCAGCGCGGTGCATACTGAGAGATACACCTTCGACGTAAACGGCCTCGCGACGTAACGGCTCGCCGACGGCGAGCCCTATTCTAAGGAGCAATCACGATGCAAATGGGCATGATCGGATTGGGTAGGATGGGCGCCAACATGGTGCGCCGGCTCCTCCGGGGCGGCCATGAATGCGTGGTGTTCGACGTCAGTGCGGACGCAGTGAAGGGCCTGGTCAAAGAGGGAGCAATCGGTGCTTCATCGCTTGATGACTTCAGAGCGAAACTCAAAAAACCGCGAGTGGCCTGGATGATGGTGCCGGCCGCGGTGGTGGAAAAAACGCTGGCCGATCTCTCGGACCGCTTCGAGCCCGGCGACATCCTGGTCGACGGTGGCAACTCGTACTATGTCGACGACATCCGCCGCGCAAAGGCCTTGCGCGCCAAGGGTCTCCACTACGTCGATTCGGGCACCAGCGGCGGGGTTTGGGGCCTGGAGCGCGGCTTCTGCCAGATGATTGGCGGCGAACCTGAAGTCGTCGAGCATCTCGATCCGATTTTCGCCACGCTCGCGCCTCCGCTCGATTCGGCGCCCCGCACTGCGGGACGCGAGAAGTCCCAGCCGAGCACCGCCGAGCATGGCTACCTGCATTGCGGACCCAACGGCGCCGGCCACTTCGTCAAGATGGTGCATAACGGGATCGAGTACGGACTCATGGCGGCGTATGCGGAGGGCATGAACATCCTGCGCCAGGCCAACGTCGGCAAGCAGCAGCACGCGGCCGACGCCGAAACCACGCCGCTGCGCAATCCGGAGCTGTACCAGTACGACTTCAATCTTGCCGATATAGCGGAAGTCTGGCGCCGCGGCAGCGTTATCGCTTCATGGCTGCTCGACCTCACCGCCGACGCGCTCGCCGGCGATCCGGAGTTGAAGAAGTTTGCGGGGCGCGTCTCGGATTCCGGCGAAGGGCGCTGGACGGTGGAGGCGGCGATCGACGAAGGGGTTCCGGCTCCCGTGCTTACGGCGGCCTTGTATGAGCGCTTCAGTTCGCGCGGCGCCGCCGACTTCGCCGACAAGATGCTCTCGGCGATGCGGTACGAGTTCGGCGGCCATTTGGAGAAAAAGTCATGAACAGCGGCGTCCCGCGCTCCGATGCGCTGGTTTTTTTTGGCGCCACCGGTGACCTTGCGTACAAACAGATATTTCCGGCGCTGCATGCGATGGCTTGCCGCGGCCACCTCGAATTTCCGGTGATCGGGGTCGCGAAGTCGGGCTGGACTCTCGACCAGCTTCGTGCGCGCGCAAAAGAGAGTGTCGAAAAGCACGGCGGCGGCGTCAACGATCAAGCGTTCGCCCGGCTCCTGGAGCGTCTGCGCTATATCGACGGTGACTACCAGGATCCGACGACCTACACGCAGCTGCTCAAGGCGATGAACGGCGCGAAGTATCCGGCGCACTATCTCGCGATTCCGCCGAGCCTGTTTGCGACCGTGATCGAAAACCTGGGCAGGTCAGGATGCGCGCGCAACGGGCGCGTTATCATCGAAAAGCCCTTCGGACACGACCTGCCGTCGGCACAGGAGCTCAACGCGACGCTGCATACGGTGTTCGACGAGTCCGCGATATTTCGCATCGACCACTACCTGGGCAAGGAGCCGGTGCAGAACCTGGTGCTGTTTCGTTTCGCCAATTCCTTTCTCGAGCCGATCTGGAATCGGCGCTATGTCGAGAGCGTGCAGATCACGATGGCCGAGAGCTTCGGGGTGGAGGGCCGCGGAGCCTTTTACGATTCCACTGGCGCTATCCGCGACGTGGTGCAGAACCATCTGCTACAGGTCGTGGCGTACCTGGCGATGGAGCCGCCGTTGACCACCTATCCCGAATCGATTCAGGATGAGAAGGTCAAGGTGTTCCGCTCGATTCTGCCGCTGAATCCCGAGGACTTGGTGCGCGGTCAATTCATCGGCTATCGCAAGGAGCCGGGCGTGAGGCCGGATTCCACGGTCGAAACTTTTGCTGCCGTGCGGCTGCATATCGATTCATGGCGATGGGAAGGCGTGCCGTTCTTCATCCGCGCGGGCAAGTGCATGCCGGTGACCGCCACTGAAGTGCTGGTTACGCTCAAGCGGCCGCCGCTGCGCAAGCTCAGCCCGCGGGATGCGAACTACTACCGGTTCCGGCTCGGCCCCGACGTGTTAATCGCCGTCGGCGCGCAGGTCAAACGGCCGGGAGAGCATATGGAGTCCGAACCGACCGAACTCAAGGTCGTGCAGCGGCCTGGAGGCGAGGAGATGGAGGCTTACGAGCGTCTGCTGGGCGACGCGATGGCGGGGGATCACCTGCTCTTCACGCGCCAGGACGCGGTCGAGGCGCAATGGGCGATCGTTCAGCCGATTCTCGGCAACGTCACCCCTGTACTCGAGTATAAACCCGGCACCTGGGGACCGGCCGAGGCCCAGCGTTTGACCGCGGACGTCGGAGGATGGCACGACCCGCCCCCGAGTTGAGATTGTAACTAACGATTCATTCCCAGTCCTGCGCGGATCGCGTCGGATTTGGTTAGGAGAGAGTAATGAAAGCAACACAAAAATTGCACGACGCCGGGCAGAGCATCTGGCTGGACAACATCACGCGCGCGTTGCTGAACACCGGCGGCCTCAAGCGCTATATCGATGAGCTATCGGTAACCGGGCTCACTTCCAATCCGAGCATCTTCGATCTGGCGATCAAGAGCAGCCACGACTACGACGCGGAAATTCGCGAAAAGAGCGCTGCCCACAAGGAGGGCGAGGCATTGTTCTTCGAGCTTGCGCTCGAGGACCTCACGCGTGCCGCCGATCTCTTTCGTCCGATATACGACCGGACCAACGGAGTTGACGGCTGGGTCTCGCTCGAGGTCTCGCCCAAGCTCGCCTTCGACACTGCCGGCAGCATCGCCGCCGCGAAGCAGTTGTCCGCGCGCGGCGCCCGGCCGAACCTGTTCATGAAGATTCCCGGAACTCGCGAGGGCCTTCCCGCGATCGAGGAGGCAATCTTCGCCGGCGTGCCGATCAATGTGACGCTGCTCTTCTCGCGCGAGCAGTACATCGCGGCGGCCGAAGCTTACATCCGCGGCATCGAGCGGCGCGTGGCGGCCGGGCTCAATCCTCAGGTCGGCTCGGTCGCCTCCGTTTTCGTCAGCCGATGGGACGTCGGGGTCGCGAAAAAAGTCCCGCCGGCTCTGCACAATCGACTCGGCATCGCGATCGCCAAACGCATCTACAAAGCGTATGGCGATCTGCTCGACTCCGACCGCTGGCTGCGGCTGCTCAACTTCGGCGCACGCGCGCAGCGGCTTTTGTGGGCCAGCACCGGTACCAAAGATCCAAAGGCGCCCGACGTGCTGTATGTGAAGTCGCTGGCGGCGCCGTACACCGTAAACACGATGCCGGAGAATACGCTCAAGGCGCTGGCCGACCACGGCGAGGTGGGCGCGATGCTGCCGCGCGACGGCGGCGACGCGGAGAAGGAGCTGGCCGAGTTCACCAAAGCTGGAGTCGATATCGACGCACTGGCCGAACAACTTCAGCGCGAAGGCGCGGAGTCGTTCGTCAAGTCGTGGGACGACCTGCTGGCCTGCCTCATCGATAAAAGCGCAACGCTCAAGAAGGCGAGCTGATTACGCGCCATGGGAGGTGACCGATGGAAAGCAAATCGGTTCCGCTGACCGAACGGCGCGCTTGGAAGGCGCTCGGCGAGCACTACCTCAAAATACGCGACGTTCATCTGCGCACGCTCTTTGGCGAAGACCCGCAGCGCGGCGAGCGCTTCGCGGTTGAAGCCGCAGGGCTTTCTCTCGACTATTCCAAACATCGCATTACCGCCGAGACGATGCGTTTGTTACTGGCGCTGGCCGAGGAGACAGGGCTGCGCGCGCGGATCGATGCGATGTTCGCGGGCGAGAAGATCAACATGACTGAGGGGCGCGCCGTATTGCACGTGGCGCTGCGCGCGCCGCGCGGCGCCACCATCATGACCGATGGCAAAAACGTGGTGCCCGAAGTTCACGCGGTGCTCGACCGCATGTCTGATTTCAGCCGCCGGGTGCGCGACGGCACATGGAAGGGCCACACCGGCAAACGCATCCGCAACGTCATAAACGTCGGCATCGGCGGCTCGGACCTGGGGCCGGTGATGGCCTACGAAGCTCTGCGCTATTACAGCGATCGCAATCTCACCATGCGCTTCGTCTCCAACGTCGACTCCACCGACTTTGTCGAAGCAACCCGCGATCTCGATCCGGCGGAGACGCTGTTCATCATTTCCTCGAAAACCTTCACCACGCTCGAGACCATGACCAACGCGCAGAGCGCTCGCGGTTGGATCCTGAAGGCCCTGAAGGACGAGAAGGCGATAGCAAAACACTTCGTTGCGGTCTCGACCAACGCCGCCGAAGTGACCAAATTCGGCATCGACACGCAGAACATGTTCGGCTTTTGGGACTGGGTAGGCGGACGCTACTCGATGGATTCCGCGATCGGGCTTTCGACGATGATCGCGATAGGTCCCGAGCACTTCCGCTCAATGCTCGACGGGTTCCATACCATCGACGAGCACTTCCGCACCACGCCCTTCGAGCGCAACTTGCCGGTCATCATGGGGCTGCTCACCATCTGGTACGATGATTTCTTCGGCGCTCAGACGGTCGGAGTCTTCCCGTATGAGCAATATCTGAAACGCTTTCCAGCGTATCTTCAGCAGCTCACGATGGAATCCAACGGCAAGCACGTCACGCTCGATGGAACGCCCGTGAACTATGAGACCGGGCCGATCTTCTGGGGCGAGCCGGGAACCAACGGGCAGCATTCGTTTTACCAGTTGATTCACCAGGGCACCAAGCTCATCCCGTGCGACTTCATCGCGTTTCATCAGGCGCTCAATCCGCTCGGCCGCCATCACGACATGCTGATCGCCAACGTCTTCGCGCAGGGCGAGGCGCTGGCGTTTGGCAAAACTCCCGAGCAGGTCAAGGCCGAAGGCACGCCCGACTGGCTCGTGCCGCATCGCGTGTTCGAGGGCAATCGCCCATCGACCACGATTCTCGCCGATCGGTTGACGCCCGAGACCCTCGGCAAGCTGGTGGCGCTCTACGAGCACAGCGTGTTTACACAGGGTGCGATATGGAACATCGACTCGTTCGACCAGTGGGGTGTCGAGCTGGGCAAAGTGCTGGCCCAGCGAATCATCCCCGAGCTGGAGAGCGAGGGCGCGCCGGAACTTAAACACGACAGTTCGACCAACGCGCTGATCGCGCGCTACCGGGAGCACAGACAAAAGACTGGATGAAGCTGCCGCGCGATTTCTACGCCCGTCCGGTGCTGGTAGTCGCGCGCGATTGTATCGGCAAGCTCCTCGTACATCGTACTTTCGAGGGCGAGTCGGCTGGCCGAATAGTCGAAGCAGAGGCATATCGCGGTCCGCTTGACCTCGCAGCGCACAGCGCCCGCGGGCTTACTGAACGGACCCGCGTGATGTTCGGGCCGCCGGGCTATGCCTACGTTTATCTCATTTATGGACTGAGTTGGGCGATGAACATCATTGCGGCGTCCGAGGGCGAGCCGCACGGCGTGCTGATCCGCGCGCTCGAGCCGGTGCGCGGGATGGAACTCATGGCGCACCGGCGCGGCGGCAGACCGATCGACGCGCGGGAACTGACCAACGGCCCGGGCAAGTTGACGCAGGCGCTCGGGATAACCGGGGATGACTACGGTCGCGATCTTTGTGGCGAGCGTCTGTTTCTCGAAGAGCCCGAGCGTGGGCCGATAGCGGCCGCGAGGATAGGGCGCTCCGCGCGAATCAACGTGGACTATGCCGGAGCGTGGGCGGCGAAGCCGTGGCGATTTTACGAGCGCGGCAACCGTTACGTTTCGGTGCGCCCGCGCGATTGACTACCAGCGCGGCGCTCGCCAGGAATGCGGCGCGGCTCCAAATGATTCGCCGATATGCGGGTTCTGCCCAAGCGGTGCAGCCTCAGAGCGGCTCTCGATTCCAGCACCCTTCCGCAACGAAACGCATCAACTCCGATGTCAGTAACAATTTCCTAACCCCTCCGGTAATTTTGAGACAGTAGCGGTAAGTTTTAGATTAAAACTTATGCTTTAATCGCTTTTAACCGCCATCTTCATTGGCACTGAGGATGCTGTACAGGCTCCGTCGCGTCGGATGCGCTCCGGCACGAACAGTAGGAGGGTGCGATCATGTTCAGTGGTTCAAACAAAGGGAATCGAGTGGCGGCGGCTGTGGCGGCGATCGCGGTCGTAGGAGCACTCGTGCTGGCGGGATGCTCGGGACAGCCGCTCTCGACCCGCGAGAAGGGAACGTTGGGCGGTGGCGTAATTGGCGCCGGTACCGGCGCGATAATCGGCGCTGCCGTCGGCGCTCCGGGCGCGGGCGCGGCGATCGGTGGTGCCCTTGGTGCGGGCACTGGCTATGTCATCGGCAATGCACTGCAAAACCAGGAAGTGACCTCTCGGCAGCAGCAGAGTCAGATCGGTTATCAGCAGCGCGAGCTTCAGAGCCAGCGGCGTCAGATTCAACAGCTTCAGAGCGAGCAGTCCACCGAGTAAGACCGGCGCAAGAGATCGCCGTCAGCCAAGCCTAAGAGATACCGATGAAACTACGAACGATTCTAATCTTCACCGCCGCCGTCTGCGTGCTGACGTCAGTGCCGATGCGTGCGGCATACGCCGACGAGCATCACGGATGGGGCGCGGACGACGAACATCACGAGTGGCATGACGCCGACTGGTGGCATGCGCATCGTCCCAGATGGGTCTGGCAGTATCATCCGGAATGGGGCGTACATTATCCGCAATGGCGCCGCACTGACGGCGATTGGGACGACCACCATCACTGGCACGACCGCGACTGGTGGTACACCCATGATGCTAGATGGGTCGGAGTGCATCATCCGAACTGGAGGCCATGGCCCGACTACGACGATCAGCCTCATGGGCACGGTCACGGTAATGGTCACGGCCACGGTAATGGTCACGGACATGGGCACGGCCAACGACTAAGTTCCGGGAGCGCCATTCGAGCTAGAGTCGCGATTTTACGAACGCGCCAACCGTTACGTATCGGTGACTCCGGGTGTTTGACCATCAGCGCGGCGCTGGTCTGGATGCAGAGCGAGTTCCAGAACCGCTCCCAGAGTAACCAGCGTCACGGGCTTAGCGACATACTCGTCCATTCCAGACGCCAGACAGCGCTCCCGTGCGCCTTCAAGGACGTGACCGGTCATCGCGATTATGGTTGTGTGCCGTTGACCCTCTTCGCGTCGCCGGATTTCGGCAGCGGTCGCGTAACCGTCCATGTCCGGCATTTCACAATCGAGCAGCACGACGGGGTAGGGCGCGCTCGACATCGCCGCCAGAGCGGAGTTGCCGCCGTCCACGGTATCGGCTGAGTAGCCCAGCCGCTCGAGTTGTTTTTGCGCCACCTGCCGATTCACCAGATTGTCGTCGACGACCAGGATTCGCGTCGCATTTAGAGCGGCGCCATCAGTTCGAGCCGCGGCAAACGACGGAGCCAACGAGGCGCCATCGAGAACCGGCTTTTGAAGGATCTGCGGCTTTGGCGCCAACAAGGCACAGAGCGTTGCATGCAGGAGGGACGGCCTGATCGGTTTGCTCAAGCGGTGCTCGAACTCATCGCTATAGCCAGCGGCGGAGGCCTCGCATTTCTTGCTCGCACCCATCATGACGAGAGGCGTTTTCGCCAGGGCCGAATCGGACCTGATCTTGCGCGCAAGGGTGGGGCCATCCATACCGGGCATTTGGGTGTCGACCATAATCATCTCGAAGGGCTGCGCGCCGGCGGAGCCGCGCCGCATCGCGGCCAGAGCCGCCTCGCCGCTTTCGACGGCGTCAACGATCATCCCCCACGAATGCATGGTATCTGTCACGGCCGCGCGGCTGGTCGCGTTGTCATCTACGACCAGGGCGCATCTGCCGGCTAGTGGTAGGCTCTTGGGCACCTGCGCGGGGGGCGCAGTCGGCGCGCCGAAGACCGCGGTGAGGGAAAATGTCGAGCCTGCGCCCGACACACTTTCGACATCGATTTTTCCTTCCATACCCTCGGCCAATTTGGCCGAGATCGTCAGGCCGAGGCCGGTCCCACCGTACTTGCGCGTGGTCGACGCATCGGCTTGCGAGAAGGGACTGAAGAGCGTGGGCCGCAGGGTCAGCGGAATACCGATTCCGGTGTCGCGGATCGTAAATCGAAGCGTTACCTTGTCGCTCGTTTGCCCCTGCATCGCGACGCTCACTGCGACCTCGCCGCGATCGGTGAATTTCAGGGCGTTCCCGATCAGATTGTTCAACACCTGGCGCAGCCGATTGGGGTCGCCGCAAACAATCGTGGGCACGTCGGCCGAGACCGCCAGGACGAGTTCGAGACCCTTGGTGTTGGCCTTTTCGGCAAACGACTCGAGCGTATTTTCGAGCACCGCAGGCAAGTCGAAATCGATTCGTTCGAACACCACTTTGCCCTCGACCAACTTGGAGAAGTCGAGGATGTCATTCACGATCGTCATCAGCAGCCCGCCGCACTCCGAGGCCGTCTTCGCAAATTCCAACTGTTCGGCGTTCAGACCGGAATCGATTAACAGTTCGTTCATCCCGATGATGCCGTTGAGCGGCGTACGAATCTCGTGGCTCATGTTGCTCATGAACTCGGACTTGATGCGCGCACCTTCGAGCGCCGCGTCGCGCGCGCGGCTCAATTCCTGCTCGGCTTGCTTGCGTTCGGTGATATCCACTGAGACCCCTTCGTAGTGGTCAATTTTGCCGGCAGGGTCGCGAACTACGTGAGCACTTACCACGTACCATGCGGCTTTTCGGTCGGCGCGGCGGAACTCCACCTCGCGGTTCTCGACGAAGCCATCGCGCTCCATGAGAGTGTTCAGTATGAGACACTCCTCAGGATGCGCCCACAGCTCACTCATATTGACCCGTTTCAGGCTCTCCTCGTCTGTAAATCCGAGCATCGCGACAAACCGTGGGTTGGCCTCGATCACCTTGCCTTCGGGCTTGGTGATGAAGACGCCGACCGGAACGCTGTTGAACAGATCACGGTAGCGCGACTCCGCTCTTTTGCGTTCGCGCCGCAATTCGGCATCGCGCAACTCGCGCTCCACCGCCGGCGCAAGCCGCGCCAGGTTGTCTTTCAAAATGTAGTGATGCGCCCCGGCCCGCATCGCTTCCACCGCGACGTCTTCGCCGGCCCGGCCGGAAACCAGGATGAAAGGCAGATCGGGTTCGATCTCTTGCACGAGCTTGAGCGCGCCAAGTCCACTGAAATGTGGCATCGAGTAATCCGAAATGACCAGATCCCAGGATCCTCGCGCGAGCGTCGCGCGCATCGCCTCGGGCGTATCCACGCGCTCATAGGTCGGATCGATCCCCGCGCGCCGCAGCGCCCGCACCATCAGCTCGGCGTCATCCGGAGAGTCCTCGACTACCAGGAGGTGCAGTTCGGTCATGAAAGGTTCGGCGCAGCGAGCGGTTTCTCGTTCAGGACCAGCCAGTACAAGCCCAATTGCCGCACTGCTTCGACGAACTGATCGAAGTCGACCGGCTTGCGAATATAGCTGTTGGCGCCGAGGCCGTAGCCATGCACGATATCCTGCTGTTCCTTGGAGGAGGTCAGGATAATAACCGGAAGCAGCTTTGTTCGCTGGTCCGCGCGCAACCTCGTCAATACCTCGAATCCATCGAGCTTGGGCAGTTTCAGATCGAGCAGAACTATTTGCGGCAGGTCGTCGGGATCGCGTCCCGCATACGACCCCGTGCCGAAGAGATAATCGACGGCCTCGACGCCGTCGCGCGCCACCACCACCTTGTTCGTGATGTTGTTCTTCTTCAGCGCGCGCAGGGTCAGCGCCTCGTCGTCGGCGTTGTCCTCTACCAACAGGATTACTCGCTCGTCATGCATGTTGCGCGTCCTCTCACACTTTCCGAAAAGCCGAACAAAAAAGTCGCTTCCTTTGTCTACCCGCCCCAAGTTCGTCCGACGGGCGGCCGCGCCACGCGCTCATAGGTTCTGGCAACGTCCGAAGCCTCCGCGACTGACCGGAGGTGCAGTTCGGTCATGAATGCTTCAGGGCACGGGTGGTCGGGTTTTCGTTCAACACCAGCCAGTACAGACTCAGTTGTCGCACCGCTTCGACGAACTGATCGAAGTCGACCGGCTTGCGAATGTAGCTATTCGCGCCGAGGCCGTAGCCATGCGCGATGTCCTGCTGTTCCCTGGAGGAGGTCAGGATAACCACGGGGATCAGCCTGGTCCGCTTGTCCGCGCGCAGTTTCGCCAGCACCTCGAATCCATCGAGCCTGGGCAATTTCAAATCGAGCAGAATGATTTGCGGCAGGTCGTCGGGATCGCGTCCCGCATACGAGCCCGTCCCGAAGAGGTAATCGACGGCCTCGACTCCGTCGCGTGCCACCACGACTCGGTTCGTGATGTTGTTCTTCTTCAGCGCGCGCAGGGTCAGCGCTTCGTCGTCGGCGTTATCCTCCACCAGCAGAATTATCGGTTGCTCATGCACTCGGATGCCCTCCATTGTCTTGCGAAAGGGTGAACGAGAAAGTCGCGCCCACGCCCACGACCCCTTCAGCCCAGGTTCGTCCGCCGTGGCGATTGATAATTCGGCGTACCGAGGCCAGGCCGATCCCAGTGCCGGGGAACTCGTTCGCCGCATGCAGACGCTGGAAGGTGCCGAACAGTTTGTCGACATAGGCCATGTCGAAGCCGGGGCCGTCGTCGCGAACAAAATAGACCGGCGCGCCATCCTGCTGCGAAACCCCCAACTCGATCCTGGCCTGCGGCTTGTTCATCGTGAACTTCCATGCGTTGCCGAGCAGATTGTCGAGCACCACCCGCAGCAGGCGCGAATCGCCGTTGCCGACGATGCCCTCGCCGACGACGCATTCGACGTGGCGCTGCGGGTCTCCACTTTGGAGTTCCGCCAGGATGACTTTCGCGATTGCGCTCAAGTCCACGGCCTCGTAGCGCATCTCGCTGCGAGTGACCCGTGCCAGATTCAAAAGATCGTCAATCAGCTGCGCCATCCGTTTGGCCGCCCCGCGGATCCGCTCGAGCAGCCGCTTGCCTTCGTCGTCGAGCTGTCCGGCACAGTCTTCGAGCAGCGCCAGACTGAAACCGTCGATACTCCGCAGCGGCGCCCGCAGGTCATGCGAGACCGAATAGGAAAAGGCCTCCAGTTCCTTGTTGGCGGCCTCGACCTGCACTCCATGCTTGCGCTGGGATTCGTTCAGCTCCGCGACCTTTTCCTCGGCGCGTTTGCGGTCGGTGATGTCGCGAATCGCGCTCGCGACCAGCGTCCCGTCCTCGGTCTCGATCGGGCTCAGGCTGATCTCGACCGGGAACTCGCTGTGATCCTTGCGCAAACCGTAAAGCTCCAGCGCCGGCGCCCATCGGACGCATTTTGGGGGCGGCGAAGTAGCGGCCGCGTTGCTGCGGATGCCGATCACGAAAGCGCGGCGGCACCAGCATCTCGACCGTATTGCCGAGCAACTCGGCGCGGGTGTAGCCGAAGAGCTTTTCGGTTTGTGCATTGACCAGCACCATGCGGCCGTCGTGGCCGACCAGCACCATCGCGTCGGGCGCGGTCTCGAGCAGGGCGCGAAAGCGGTCATTCAGCTCGCGGACTTTCTCTTCGGCGCGTTTGCGGTCGGTGATGTCGCGAATCGCGCTGGCGACCAACCTTCCGTCGTCGGTTTCGATCGGGCTCAGGCTGATTTCGATCGGGAATTCACTGTGGTCCTTGCGCAAGCCGTAGAGTTCCAGGCCGGCGCCCATCGGGCGCACCTTGGGGGCGGCGAAGTAGCGGCCGCGCTGTTGTGGATGCTGGTCGCGAAAGCGCGGCGGCACCAGCATCTCGACCGGATTGCCGAGCAACTCGGCGCGGGCGTAGCCGAAGAGCTTTTCGGTTTGCGCGTTGACCAGCACCATGCGGCCGTCGTGGCCGACCAGCACCATCGCGTCGGGCGCGGTCTCGAGCAGCGCGCGGAAGCGGTCGTTCAGCTCGCGGACTTTCTCTTCGGCGCGTTTGCGGTCGGTGATGTCGCGAATCGCGCTCGCGACCAGCGTTCCGTCCTCGGTCTCGATTGGGCTCAGGCTGATTTCGACCGGAAATTCGCTCTCGTCCTTGCGCAAGCCATAGAGTTCCAGGCCGGCGCCCATCGGACGCATCTTGGGGGCGGTAAAGTAGCGCCCGCGATGCTGCGGATGCTGGGCGCGAAAGCGCGGCGGCACCAGCATCTCGACCGGGTTGCCGAGCAACTCGGCGCGGGCGTAGCCGAAGAGCTTTTCGGTCTGCGCGTTGACCAGCACCATGCGGCCGTCGCGGCCGACCAGCACCATCGCGTCCGGCGCGGTTTCGAGCAGGGCGCGAAAACGGTCGCTCAACTCGCGGACCCGTTCCTCGGCCCGTTTGCGGTCGGTGATGTCGCGAATGGCGCTGGCGACCAGCGTCCCGTCCTCGGTTTCGATCGGGCTCAGGCTGATCTCGATGGGGAATTCGCTTGCGTCCTTGCGCAAGCCGTAAAGTTCCAGGCCAACCCCCATCGGGCGGACCTTCGGATTGGCGAAGTAGCGGCTGCGCTGCTGTGGATGTTGGTCACGAAAGCGTGGCGGTACCAGCATCTCGACCGGGTTGCCGAGCAATTCGGCGCGGGCGTAGCCGAAGAGTTTTTCGGTCTGCGCATTGACCAGCACCATGCGCCCGTCGGTGCCTGCCAGCACCATCGCGTCGGGCGCGGTCTCGAGCAGGGCCCGGAAGCGGTCGTTCAGCTCGCGGACCCTTTCTTCGGCCCGTTTGCGATCGGTGATGTCGCGGATGACGCTGGAGACCAGCCGCCCGTCATCGGTTTCGATCGGGCTCAGGCTGATCTCGATCGGGAATTCGGTGCGGTCCTTGCGCAGGCCATAGAGTTCCAGGCCGGCGCCCATGAGACGCACCTTAGGATCGGCGAAGTAGCGCCCGCGGTGCTGCGGATGCTGAGCGCGAAAACGCGACGGCACCAGCATCTCGACCGTGTTGCCGAGCAACTCGGCGCGGGCATAGCCGAAGAGCTTTTCGGTCTGCGCGTTGACCAGCACCATGCGCCCGTCGCTGTCCACCAGAACCATCGCGTCGGGCGCGGTCTCGAGCAGCGCGCCGAAACGGTCATCGGCCTGCCGACGCTCGGCGACCGTCTGCTTCAGGCGCTTGGTGGTCAGGTTGGCGTAGGCGCCGACCAGCAGCAGCCACGCCAGGATGACGCTTCCGCCAATTGCCATCACCATCGCACTGCGCCGCGCGGTGACGCCGGCTTTGGCCGTGCGATCCGTCAGCAGATCCTGCTCGGCCGAAGACATTGGATCGAATTGGGCGCGGAGTTGGTAAAGCGTGGCGCTCAGCTGAGCGAAAGCCGGGGCTTTGAGCGCATCCTGGCGCCGCACGGTAGCAGCTATCCCGACGGCCTCGGGCACGAGCGTCGCCAGGCGCCGCTCGGTCTGGTCGATTTCGTCGACACGGCGTTGTTGGGATGGATTATCCAGGGTCAGTGCGCGAAGCGCGGCGGAGTTGGCCTTCAGATCTGAAATACCAGCCGCAAGTTGGTCCAGGTATCTGCGCTCTCCAGTCTGAAAATAGGATTGCAGTGCGGCTACCGACCCGAACGACTCTCCACGGGCCTGATCCAGCGCGGCGAGAACCTTGCGCGTGTGAGTTACCCAGTCAACCCAACTGTAATACTGACTGATGCTCTTGTAGGAGGTCAGTCCCACTGCCGCCGCGGCAGCGATCGCGATCGCAAGTCCGACCCAGACGTAGCGGCCCTGGTTACTGGGTGATGAAAGCTTGTTCCGGATCATAAATGATGAATCAGGGAACGGCCGCGAGATTCATGCGAACAAGCCTCGCGGTCGCTACAAGCCAATGGCACCTTGAAATGTCAACGGGGATAGTGACTCAAGACTCGTGCCGCGAGATGCATATTCTTTCTGTCCCCCGCGTTGGCTATGTCGGCCTGCACTGGGGCGGTCGCCAATAGCATGACGATGGCGGCATCAATTTGGCGCGAAGCGAATCGAGGTTTACTCACCGAAATGCGACAACTCGTCAGTCGGGTTGAACGCCGGCGCGACGGCGTCGGCGAGGGGCTCTGGACAGGTCGTGAGCGTTTGCTACGTTACGAGCTTCGGCGCGCGCCCGTAGCTCAACTGGACAGAGCATCGGACTTCGGATCCGAGGGTTGGGGGTTCAAATCCCTCCGGGCGCGCCAACTATTGTCGGTGACTCTGAATAATCGCTTCGGTGCCGGGACAAGGACTGACCCTAAAACTGACATCTACGCAGGTATGAATCAGATCGGGGCCTCGGGCTTATCGGAGAATCGTCCACGGCCCGGCATCCGAGTTTCAGTTCGGAGTTCAAGCGCCGCTCAAAGCGACCGCATAAATTCCATGATGTAGGTAATAGCCTCGTTCAGGTTATCGGCTTGCGCGAGACCTGAGGATGCACGAGGTTTGAAGGAATGATCGCCATCTCTGAGCCATCTAACGCATATCTCTTTCGATAATTTGTATTTCTCAACTTCCTCCGGCTTGCCAAATGCGTCCCGAGTTCCCTGAAGAATCAACGTGGGAGTACGGAGCCGCTCGAGATGCTGCGTGCGCGTTTGCTCGGGTTTCCCAGGCGGATGGAACGGATAGCCAAGACACACGAGACCGCGGACGCCGATTTCATCGGCGATCATGCTCGCGATTCGGCCGCCGAGGGACTTGCCGCCGATCACGAGCCGCGTTACGCCGCCGAGTTTCTCTATCGCCTCGCGCCAGGATTGCATCAGCGCCGGTCCCGGATCTGGCGCGCTGCCTTTGCCAGTTTCGCGCCGGCGCCGCATGTAGGGAAACTCGAATCGCGCAACCCGGATGCCCTCCTTCGATACTCCTTCGGCAATGGTTGTCATGAAGGGCGAGTCCATCGGACCGCCTGCACCATGGGCTAGAACGAGAGTGATTTTTGCGGTCTTCAGTCCATTGAACAGAAACTCTGCCATGCGACTTTCGATTGTCGGATGATGGACCGCTGTTCGCAAGTTGATTGCCAGCTTTGGTGCGGCATCGCAGACACTCAAGCCCGATAACTTGATGTGGACGAATCAAAAAAGTCGGGAGCCGGCGAAGTTGCGCCATGCTGCCCGGCTGTGAAATAGGACTGTTACTGCTCGCATTCAGGGGGAGACTGATGGCAAATCGAATTATCATTATTATGGCGCTCCTGTTTTGTTTCTCAATCGGTAACGCGCGAGCCGCGGAAGACATCGTCGGCGCGCATCCCAAGAAGGTTAAGATTGAGTTTGAGAACACCCGGGTCCGAGTGTTGCGCATTAAGCTCGGCCCACACGAAAAGATGGATCTTCACGAGGCGCGCGATGGCGTCAATATCCCGCTGAAGGATTACATAATTGTGCACACGGACCCCGCCGGAAACGCAAAACAATTTCCGCGCACCGCGGGCAAGCCTGAATGGATCCCCGGGGGCGAACGAGTCGTCGAGTCGGGAGACAAGCCCGTAGAAGCGATACTGGTGGAGCTCAAAGAGCCCGCCGCTGCGAAATAGCGCCAGTTCTAATGAATCGCCCATCGCTGGCCGGCCATTATGGAGCGGAAGCGAGCGCCGGAAGCAGACGTTACTGGAGTTGCAAATCGTGATGCCGGCTGCTTGCTCGGCTGCTTCGGTGCTGTTCGGGGTGTGTACCCATATTTGAACAATCAGGCGAGACCAATGCCGCACCCACCCATCCCATTGCACAAATTGCGTCCCTCATTCATGAACAAAGGCGCGTTCGGGGAAGATCTTCTCGAGTTTAGGAGCGGTTAGAAGTTCTTTTTCTGCATTTTCCTTGCGACCTGCTCGCGCGTGTGTCGCCCGGATGCAGGGCACATTCGTTGCGTCACCGAAAATAGACCTAAGGCTTTCTTTTACTTCAGACGGCGCTGAGATAAGGGGAGCGCGAACAGAAGCGCTCGAGATCTGAGCGGAGTAAACCCGATCGGTTTAAGACGCAATATCAGCTAGCGAGGCCTTCGAAGGTGCTTTCCTGATGATTTGGTGGATCGCTTTCGCCGATCCAAGGACAACGCCGAAATCGTCGACCAACCCAGGCAAGGTAAGGTCGAATCGTCTGAGAATTCAAAGATCACGCGGCGCGAATTTATTACGACTGTGACCGTCGCGACCGCAGGAGTAGTAGTGGGTATTCACGGAAATCCTGACACCGGACAACGCGCCGAAGCTTCCCGGAGCGGAACGCCGTCTAACCATTCTGCAGGACAATGAAGTCTTTTATAACAACCAGCCAATCGCGGTGCTCGTGGCCGGCTGTACTACGCGCGTCCAACGGGTGGTCGCGGTTTACGACGTCGGTAAAATTGTGAATGAGAAGCTCGCCAGGATGCTTGTGCCCACGCTGGCGTCCAGGGCTTCGAGATCCGCAAAAACATCGTCGTCCTGGATTTGGGTGGTAGCCGGTATACCAGGATAAAATCTGCCCCTAGTACCGGGTTATCCGCACATATATCCCTTAGAGAACGTGACCGCCAGCATTGGCGCTTCGTACCTACCAGCTGCGAGGCCAAGCGACCGCGGCTGCGTGGGGATCTTGTGCGACGGCACTCCGAACACTGGGACGCTCTTCAGGTCAAGCAGGGCAGCCGGCATCAGGGAGCGTGGCTTGCAACCATATACGAGGGTACGTCTTTTGCGATTACAGGTAGCTAAATGAATCGCATCCTCCCATTGCGCCGCTTTCGATGGCTGGCGTCCATAATTGTAATCGCAGCGGCAGTCGTTCCGGGCTGCAAGCGAACGATTGCTCCCCCGCCGCCTCCGCCGCCGGCGGTCACGGTCAGCCGCCCGCTCCAGCGCTACGTGATCCGCTGGGATCAATACAGCGGATATCTCTCGTCGCCCAAAACGGTCACGCTTAACGCGCGGGTCAGCGGACTTATCGAGGAGGCGCCTTTCCGGGAGGGGACAGTCGTCCATGAAGGCGACCTGCTGTTCAAGATTGACCCACGCCCGTTCCAGGCCGACGTCGACAACAAGAAAGCCGCGGTGGCTCAAGCCAGGGCGACGGCGGACAAAGCGAGGGCCGACTACGAACGTTACACCGTGCTGCTTAGGGCTCAAGTGATCGCCAAGGCGGATTATGACACTACCAAAGCCAATTATTTCGCAGCGGCGGCATCGCTGAGTGCGGCCGAGGCGGCCCTGGAGACCTCCCGGCTCAATCTGCAGTGGACCAATGTCAGGGCTCCGATCACCGGCCGCGTCAGCCGAATGAATGTGACCGTAGGGAATCTGGTCAACGGCGGTTCCGGACAGGCCACGGCCCTGACTACCATCGTCTCGATCGACCCGCTCTATTGCTACATCAACGTTCCCGAAAGCGAGGCGCTGCGTTACCAGGAGTTGGCCCTGAAGGAGAACAGGGCCGACGTTGCGGGAGCCAACGTTGGCTGTTTTCTGCAACTCGAAAACGAGACGAATTTTCCGCATCAGGGCGTGATCGATTTTGTAGACAATCAGGTGGACGTGAACACCGGAACGGTGCAGATCCGCTGCGTGTTCGCCAACCCGACGAGTATATTGACGCCGGGGCTCTTCACCCTCACCCGCATCCCCGCCAGTGGACGTTACCAGACGCTGCTGATTCCGGATGGGGCGGTGAACACCGACCAGAACGAACGCTACCTTCTAATCGTCGGACCCGATGACGTCGTGCAGCAGCGGCCTGTCAAATTGGGCGCACTGTTCGGCACTCTGCGGTCAATTACTGACGGGCTGAAACCGGGTGAGCGGGTGGTCGTCAACGGAATGCTGTCAGCGATGCCGGGCACGAAAGTCATTCCGCACGAGGTTCCGGTTCCCACCCAATCGCTGGACGCATTGGAGAGTATCGCAGCCGGGCCACCGAGCACGCAGGCGCCGCTCGCGATGCAGACCGCCGCTCAGTCCCTTCGCAATCATCAGCGGAAGCGCGCCAATGAAGATCGCACATTTCTTTATTGACCGGCCGGTCTTCGCGATCGTCCTTTCGATTGTCGCGATCATCGCCGGCTCGATCGCGGTTTTCTCGCTGCCGATCGCACAATACCCGCAGATCGCCCCGCCGACGGTTACCGTCAGCGCTACTTACCCCGGCGCCAACGCCGAAACTGTCGCCAAGACTGTCGCCACGCCAATCGAAGAACAGATCAACGGCGTGGAGAACATGCTCTACATGTCCAGCCAGTCGACCAACACCGGGAACTTTAATCTGACGGTGACCTTCAAGGTCGGCACCAACCTGGATGTGGCCCAGGTGCAGGTGCAGAACCGGGTGGCTATCGCCCAGCCGCAGCTTCCGCCCGAGGTGCAACAGCAGGGGATCACCGTGAAGAAGGCGTCGCCGGACATAACCCTGGCGATCGCTTTCTACTCGCCCGATGGCTCGCACGACGCGCTGTTCATCAGCAACTACGTGACTCTGCAACTGAAGGATGAGATCGCACGCCTGCCAGGCGTGGGCGACATCACGATCTTTGGCGTGCGCGACTATTCGATGCGGCTGTGGCTCGATCCCGACAACCTGGCGGTCCGAAACATGACCGCAGGCGATGTCGTCAATGCAGTCAAAGAGCAAAACATCCAGGTGGCAGCCGGAATCGTCGGCGGCCCGCCACTGCCCAAGGAGAGCTCCGCTTTCCAGTACACGTTGAATGCGCAGGGGCGGCTCACCGACCCATCGGAATTCGGCGACATCGTGGTCAAGGTGGGCAGCGACGGCCGGATCACGCGGTTGAAGGAGGTAGGCCGCGTCGAGCTGGGCGCCGCCGACTACACCACCACCGTGGATTACGACGGACATCCGACCGTTGGGCTGGCCGTTTTTCAGCTACCGGGCACCAATGCGATCAATACCGCCAACGTGATCTACGCCAAGATGAAGGACCTCAAGCCGCACTTTCCCCCGGGCATGGATTACGCCATTGCGCATGACACCACGCCCTTCGTCCGTGAAAGCATCAGGGATTTGATCAAGACGCTGCTTATAGCCGTCAGTTTGGTAGCGCTGGTGGTGCTCGTGTTCCTGCAGACCTGGCGGGCTTCGCTAGTACCGATCCTGGCGATCCCCGTGTCATTGATAGGCACCTTCGCGGTGATGTGGCTGGTTGGGTTCTCGTTGAACATGCTGTCGCTGTTCGGCCTCGTGCTGGCTATTGGGATCGTGGTGGACGATGCGATCGTCGTAGTCGAAAATGTCCAGCGTTGGCTCGACGAGGGTCTCAGCCCGCGGGATGCGGCGTTCAGGGCGATGGACGAGGTTACGCCCGCAGTGATCGCGATTGCTTTCGGGCTCTCTGCCGTATTCATTCCCGTCGCCTTCATTCCAGGGATCACTGGACGCTTCTATCAGCAGTTCGCGCTGACGATCGCGTTCTCGACTCTGCTCTCCGCTTTCAACTCGCTGACCCTCAGTCCAGCGCTTTGCGCGCTGCTGCTCCGGCCGCATAACGCCAAACAGGACTGGCTGTCGAGGACGCTCGAGCTCACGCTCGGCTGGTTTTTTCGGTTGTTTAATAAAGGCTTCGAGCTGACCAACCGGACGTACACCAAATGGCTGCACTATGTGGTCCGCTACGCGGTGGTCGCGCTGATGGTTTATTTTGGGTTGGTTTATCTGACCTATACCTTGTTCAGAATTGTGCCTACCGGTTTCATTCCGACGCAAGACCAGGGATATCTGATAGTGAACGTGCAGATGCCGGACGCCTCGTCGATCGAGCGGACCGACGCGGTGATGTCGCAACTGTCGAACCTGGCGCTGAAGACCAGGGGGATTCAAGACGCGTTCGCGGTTTCCGGGTTTTCCATCCTGACCCGCTCCAACTCCTCTGCGGCGGGGCTGCTGTTCGTGCACCTCACGCCGTTCGGCGAGCGCGCAGGCAAGAGTGATATGGCCGCCGCAGCTATCGCGAACCGGCTCAGTCAACAATTCAGCAAAGTGCAAGGTGGCTTGGCAATTGTGCTGCTTCCGCCAGCAGTCAGTGGGATCGGCAACGCGGGCGGGTTCACCATGCAGGTCGAAGACCGTTCCGGCACCGCTTCGCCACAGCAACTCCAGCAGGCGACTCAGCATTTGATCAATGCCGCCCGTAATCGTCCCGAGTTGAGCCGGTTGTTTTCCACGTTCCGCGCCGCCGTCCCTCAAATTTACGTCAACGTGGACCGCGTCAAAGCCAAGAAGGAGAACGTGGCTGTCACCGACGTTTTCCAGGCGCTGCAGGTCTACCTCGGCGGCCTCTACATCAATGATTTCAACTATCTCGGTCGCACCTGGCACGTGATGGCGCAGGCCGACGCGCCGTTCCGCGCGACCGTGGCACAGGTGGCACAGCTCAAGACGCGCAATGCCGCTGGCAAGATGGTTCCGCTGGGCGCGATCGCCGAGCTGAAGGATATCGTCGGCCCGGACCGGATTCAGAGATACGATTTGTACAGCTCAGCCGACATCATCGGCGCTTCAGCGCCGGGCTACAGCAGCGGCCAGGCGCTCGCTGCGCTAGAGGAGGTCGCCAATAAGGATTTGCCCCGGCAATACAGTTATGAGTGGACGGATTTGGCCTACCAGGAGAAGGCTGCCGGCGGTCTGGCGTTCCTTATATTCCCACTGTGCGTACTGTTTGTGTGGCTCACGCACTCGGCCGAATACGAAAGCTTTGCGCTCTCGACCGCTATCATCCTGATCGTCCCCATGTGTCTGCTGTGCGGCATTGCCGCAGTCTGGGCCCGGCACATGGACAACAACATCTTCACTCAGATCGGTTTCGTGGTGCTCGCGGGCATGAGCGTGAAAAACGCCGTGCTGATCGTCGAATTCGCCAAGCAGCAGCAGGAACATCACCCCGGCATGAAGCCGGCGGACGCTGCGATCGAAGCCGCACGTCTGCGTCTGCGGCCGATTCTCATGACGAGCTTCGCGTTCATTTTCGGCGTGATTCCGCTGATCATTGCCACCGGCGCGGGCTCCGAAATGCGACAGGCTTTGGGCACGGTGGTGTTCTTCGGCATGATCGGCGTCACCTTCTTCGGAGTGTTCCTTACCCCCGTCTTCTACACCGTCATCCGTCACGTGACTGGTCGTCGTCTTATGGCGGCGCAGACGCCTGTTAGAAGCGTTCCCGCGTCTACGACCGACCGAGACAGACCTGCGGTTGGAAGCGCGCATCGGTAAGAAGAGCGCAACTGCTACCAGTGTCTGTGTGAGCAGCAGCGACCTCTCGCGATGCCGGAATCGAGGACTTGGTAAGCGTGTGCTCTTGATTTCCAAGCGAGCGCTTAGTACAACCGAATGAGATGGAACGCGACACCAGGACCAGAATATTGGAAGCGGCTGCGCAGCTGCTGCGCGACAAGGGCATCTCCGGGACGACTACCCGGGAAATAGCTCGCGCGGCGGGGCTCTCGGACGCAGCAATCTATTCCCACTTTAAAAGCCGCGGGGAGCTTTTTCATGCTCTGATCCCGGCTTCTCTAGTCGATTACAAAGGAAGTGCCGAGGCATTTCTCAAACGCGTTGGTCAGGGCACCGTCAAGGGCAATCTTAAGTTCCTGATGGCCCTGGCGCGTGACTACTTTCGAGACGCCAGTCCGAAAATCGCGCTGATACTGGTGGAACCCGAATTGTTCAATGAACCTGGTGATCGGCCGATACCACCTGGCACAAGCAAACAGGCTCAAACTTTTATGGCCGATTACATACGGGCAGAACAGCGGATGGGCAGAATCAATGAAGGCGCTGACGCGGCGGCAATTGGCACGATCCTCCTGGCGACGGCTTTCTACGAAGGGTTTACCGCAGGTTTGCTAGGGACGGCTTTTACCGCACAGCGACCCAGCTCCGCGGAAGAAATCATCGACGCATTGATGGTTGGATTGGCGCCCGCGAAGAAGACAGGCGGCCGAAACAAATAGTAGATGGCATATGGATCGAGTCGCATTCGACCGCCCGTGCCAGTGATGAGTGTATAGAGAGGGCAAAATGCCTCAAGCGTTCTCTTTTGGCTGATACGATGAGATCGGCGCTCGAATAGCCTCAGCCCCCGAAACTCACTGATAGCGTTGGCGATTCGGTTCTGATCGTCGATGTAGTTGTGTGTCCAAATCTGATGGCCTTTCTTTGGTAGTAAGATAGTCGGAGGTAGTTATGATTCGGAAATTAGCAATGGGTGCGTTAGTGATTCTGATGGTATCTCTCTTCGATGCCTGTGCCGCAACGCAACAGCAACCGACCGGAACGGAAGGGGCGAAGAACGAGGGGCACTCAGAGTCATCGAATGCCGCTTCGTCTCCAGCGCATCCATCCGGAGGACAAATCGGCAATTCCGAAGAGCCCTCGGATCCCTTCGAACACTTCAATGAATCGATGCTGACTTTTAATCGCAAAGCAGACGATTGGGTGTTGCGCCCGGCTGCCACGGGATATGCCTACGTCTTGCCACAACCCGCTCGTGCGAGCGTGGGCCGGTTCTTTCAGAATGTCGGCGTCATTCCGCGCTTTGCAAATGATCTGTTTCAAGGCCAATTCAGGCAGGCCGGCGTAGAAACGGCGCGTTTTGGCATAAACAGCACGGTTGGCGTAGCTGGACTTTTCGATCCCGCAGACAAGTGGTTTGGCCTGAAGCAGGAGCCAAATGATTTCGGGCTGACGCTGGCAAAGTACGGCGTCAAAGAGGGTCCATATCTAATGCTACCAATTCTCGGGCCTTCGACGGTGCGTGACGCGTTTGGCAAAGTCGTCGATGGTGCGATGAATCCCGTAGCTTACACCGCACCGAGCAGCGCCATTCTGTACGAAATGGCCGCTAATGCGGTAGCCGCCGTTAATGCCCGATCCGAAAATTTGAACATGTTTGATGACGTGGACTTGTACTCAATCGATCCCTATGGAGCAATCCAGGATGCCTATTTAGAGCGTCGCCAGCAGCAGGAAGACAGAGTTCGGTCCGGCGAATGAGCAATTGCAATCCTCGGGAGCTGCGTCTTGTGCTCCGAAACACGTCGTGACGCTCTCCGGCTAGTGCGCTTCTGCGATGAGCGCGATTGAATCAAGTCTGGAGGATAGTCGATGAACACAACTCAAGAACACGTCATTTGTCTGACGCAGGAGGCAGGATTCGACGTCTCAACCGGGAAATTGGAAGCGAGAACTCGAGGAGCTGGAGAAAGCGCAACGGAGAGCCGACCGCGAACTTTACGAATGGAAGATGCAGGCGGAGGTGGCCGACGAAGCGATGTATGCCGGCGGGCTTTTGGAGGCATCGGCAGAGGAGGAGCGTCGGCTCGTCGCAATCGACCTGAATACGCTTCAGCAGCGCGTCGACCGCTTGCTCGCCACAGATGCCAGCGAGGGTTGGGCGCGGTCCTCGAGCAAAGGCCTCTTGACAGTGGCAAAAGTGAGACTCGAAGCGTTGAGCGAAAGGCAGGTTGACGCATATTTGAAATTGCAGGTTTGTAGAAAACATCGCCAACTACAGCGCCGAATTCTGGACCAGTCCATCGCTGCGCTGGCACGAGCCGAACAAAGGAGTAGCGCAATTGGCGAAGAAGTCGGCATTCTTCGAAACGAACTCGGGCGGCATCCGGAACACCACTAGGGTTGGTGGATCTCCACCTCGTCGAGATTTTCATCGGGACTCATGGCTGGCTGATCTTCGGGCGAGTACAGAACCGCGGATGGAAGCGCGCAACGGTAGGAAGAAAGTGCCCGCTAGATCAGTGGGCCAGCGCCTTTTTTGCGTGCGGGTCATTTTTTTTGACTAGCAGCAGGAGCGGCAAGATGCAGAAGCAGATAATCGCGAGGATCTTGAGCGTATCCAGATATGCTTCGGTACTCGCCTGCGTTTGCACCATAAGGTACATGCGGCCCAGAGCCTGATGGCTCGCATCAGCAGTGCTCATACCGGCGTGGAACAACTGATTGGTAAGCCCGGAGAGCTGGTTGCGCAAGGCGGGATTGAAGGTGTTCACGTGCATGCTGAAAGTGTCCTGGTGTATCTGCGCCCGTCGCTGCGTCAGAGTCGTTACCATCGAGATGCCGACACTTGCGCCGACGTTACGGAACATGTTGATCATGCCCGAGATTTGATTGTTTTTCCCAGGTGGAACGTCGAGATAAGCGAGCGTATTGATTGGGATGAACATGAAGGCAACGCCCAAACGTTGGAAGACGTAGTCGAGCATGTAGGTGCTGAAACTGGCCTGCAAACTCAGCCGGGTCATGTGCATCAACGCGATCCCGGTGATCAAAAACCCGATGGCACCGAGCCAGCGCGCCTGAACGCGCGACGACAGTTGTCCGACGATTGGCATCGTCACTATCATCACGAGACCGCCGGGCGACAGCACCAGCCCCGCTAATTCCGCCGTATATCCGGCCAGCTCTTGCACAAACAGAGGCATCAACGCGGTGGCCGCGTAGAGTGCGACGCCCAGCACGAACATCATCAGACTGGCAGCGGCAAAGTTGAAGTTCCTAAACAGTCGCAGTTCTATCACCGGCGACTTTTCCCTAAGTTCCCAGATGACGAGTGCTACAAACGAGATGAGCGCGATCACCGACAACGTGACAATGAAGTGAGAAGCAAACCAGTCATCCTCCTGACCCTTGTCGAGCACCACCTGCAGACAGCCGATGCCGAGCGCGATCAAACCAATTCCGATGTAGTCGATGTAAGGGCGCTGATGGGAGCGGCGCTGTTGCTCCAAGTGCTCTGTAAGATCCTCCGGATCCTTGACGAAATGGTTGGTGAGCAGCAGGGAAATGATTCCGATCGGCACGTTGATGTAGAAGATCCAACGCCAACTGTAGTTGTCGGTTATCCAGCCGCCGAGCGTGGGCCCGATCGAGGGTGCCAATACGACTGCCATCCCATAGATGGCGAAGGCCATGCCCAGCCTTTCGGGCGGAAAGGTATCGGCAAGGATCGCCTGTTCGCTGGGCTGCAGGCCGCCGCCGCCCGCCCCCTGCAGGACGCGGAATAAGATCAGCGTTCCGAGGCTCGGAGCCAAACCGCACAGGAACGAGCTCACCGTGAAGAGCGCAACGCAGGTCATATAGAAGCGCTTGCGCCCCATAACTTCGGACGCCCACGCGCCAAGCGGTATGACGATGCCGTTGGAGACCAGATACGAGGTCAATATCCAGGTGGCTTCATCGGCGGTAGCCGACAGATTGCCGGCGATATGCGGCAGCGCGACATTGGCGATGCTGCTGTCGAGCGCCTCCATGAAGGTGGCGATCGTCACCGTGAAGGCGATCGGCCAGGGATTTAGAGCATACTTGCGGGCCGGCGCGGGCTGGCCTCCAGCCTGAGCTTCGTTCACTTGAGCCACACCGTGGGCTCCACTGACATACCGGGGATCAGACGATGAGCGGCGTTCTGGCCGGAGTCGAAGTCGATGCGGACGGGAATTCGCTGCACCACCTTGACGTAATTGCCAGTCGCGTTCTCGGGCGGTAGCAGGCTGAAGCGTTCGCCAGAAGCTGAGCCCAACCCCTCGACGTGACCCTTATAGGTTCGCCCCAGCGCGTCGACGTTGATGTCGACCGATTGGCCCGGCCGCATCTGGCGCAGCTGGTTTTCCTTGAAATTGGCGGTGACCCAGACATCGTCTAGCGGCACCACAGCCAGGAGTGATTCGCCGGGCTGCACGCGCTGCCCCGGCTCGACGCTTTTCTTGCCGATCACCCCGCTCATCGGTGCGGTGATCCTCGTGTAGCCGTAGTTGAGCAAGGCTTGATCGAGGTCGGCCTGCGCCTCCTTAAGCGCCGCCTCACGAGACGCGATATTCGTCAATGCGGCGTTAGCGCTCGCGCGAGCGGCATCGACTGTCGCCCGAGCCACTTTCGCTTCACGCAGGCTCTCTTGGTAGTCCTCCCGCCGGCCGGCGCCCTGGGCCGCAAGGATTGCCAGCCGAGGCACGTCATATTCGGCCTTTGCTCTGGTCGCGTCGTCCTGACGGACTTTACTGAGCGCAGTTTGATAGTCCGCCTTCGCCGACTCCACCTGCGCTTTGGTCTCAGCCAGCTTGGCGCGAGCGCCCTCGAGCGCGACCACGTAGTCGTCAGGGTCGATTTCCGCCAAAAGCTGACCTTCGTGCACCGCCTGGGTATCGATCACATAGACGTGTGCGATGGTACCGTTGATCCGGGAGCTGACCGCGATGACATGTCCATCGACCTGCGCATCGTCGGTGTCTTCATAAGAAGACAGATAGCTCCATCCTGGTACCGCGACCGCCGCCGCGACGATAAGGAGCAAGATCACCAAGATGAGATTTCGGTGACGCGCAAATCTCGACGATGCGGGTTTTCCGAATTCTGGCGCTGCTGAACGATTAGCGTTGTTGCGATCCGCAATGCCAGATTGATGGTCGCCCCCGTCTGCGAGCGGTTCGATACGGTATTTATGGCTTTCATGATCTTGGTTCCGATTGGGCTCCTCAGTGGGAGAGGAAGGAAATTCGTTACTCAACTCAGACTCCTGTGGCGTTGCACTTCGGCCGGCTGATTGAATCGGCCGTTTACGCGGCCGCTTGGTGTGCTCGCGACGCCTGCCGGCTCGCCGCTGGAACCGTTGCCGAAACCGGGCGGAGTTTGCACGTCGATGTCCCAACCGCCGCCGAGCGCTTTATAGATAGCGATCAAATCGTCGATCAGTTGCTGATCGCTCTGCGCCAGTGAGTCCTGCGCCCCGTAGAGCGATTGCTGCGCTTCAAGCACGTCGAGATAGTTGGCGTAGCCCTCCTCATAACGTTCGCGCGCGAGCATTTCGGAACGCTTGAAGTCCCACGCAGAAGCCGCCAACGCCTGATGCCTGGATCGCTCCTTCGCATAGGCGACAAGCGCATCTTCGACCTCTGCGAGCGCGGTGAGCACGGTCTTGCGGTAGGTATAGAGCGCCTGTTCCTCGCGGGCGTTTTGTGCTGCGATGTTGGCGCGAATCCGTCCGGCTTCGAAAATTGGCCACGTCATCGAAGGACCGACCGACCACATCCGGCTCGCTCCGGCAAGAAAATCGCTGGTGCTGATCGATTCGAGCCCGGCCGTGCCGGTGATTGAAAACTTGGGAAACAGATCTGCGGTGGCAACCCCGACCCGCGCGGTGGCGGATGCGATTTCGCGCTCGGCGCCGCGAATATCGGGTCGCCGCCGGAGCAGATCAGAAGGCAAACCGGCGGGAATCCGCACGGCGATCGCATCGGGATCCGCGATGCCCGGAATTGGAGCCGCATCGGAGAGCTGCGCCTTGAGCGCGTCGGGCGCGCGACCAACCAACACGCCGATGCGATGAACGGCTTGCGCGAGCTCGCTCTCCAGTTCAGGCACTTGCGCCTGGGTGGTCTCCACCAGCGACCGAGCCTGGATCACGTCGAGTTCCGGCGCAAAGCCCTGCTCCAATCTGGCCTTGGTCAACTTCAGCGAATCGTTCTGATCGCGCAAGCTCGCGCTCGCGATCTGAAGGCGGCGCTCAAGCGCGCGCACGGCAACGTAGTCGCGCGCCGCCTCGGCCAGCAGCGTTACCCGTACGTCGCGTGAGTTCTCGATCGATGCGGCAAGCTCGGCCTGCGAAGCTTCCACTCCGCGTCGGAGGCCGCCAAAGACATCCAGTTCCCAGCTCGCGTCGAACCCAGCTTCATAGACGTTCTCTTCTATTGGAATGATCTGGGAAAACTGTCCGAAGGGTGTGTTGGCGCTGTATCGTTGGCGAGTGTACGAGCCCCCAAGGTCAAGCGTTGGAAATAGTCCCGACTGACTGATCACGAGATAAGCGCGCTCCTCACGGATACGGCTCAGAGCGATCTTTTCGTCAAGATTAGAAGCGAGCGCCTGTTCGATCAGCTTGTTGAGCAACGGATCGTTAAACGATTGCCACCACTGGGCGAGATCGGTTTTCGGCTGTTCGCCGGTAATCGGCTTCGCAACCTCATCGATACCGTCCCAATGCGCCGGCAGTATCATGAAGGGGGGCTTGTAGTTTGGGCCTACCAAGCATCCCGTCGCCGTCACGCTCATGGTTACTATCAGCACGAGAATCAGGCCGCGTCGTGCAGGCCTTGGGCAGCGAAAACGAGCAGACCGGAGGTCAGAATCGGAATCAGAAGCCGGCAGCAATCCCGCCGTGCTGACCACATCTGACTCCTCGGGGGGAAGGAGTGGGGAAATGGGTCGACGACGGAATTGCGCCGGCAAACTTGGTTGCGTCATATCTCTGTCTTTACTCAGCGGGCTGCGCGATTCAGCGGAGCCTGCGTGACGGCGGATGCGGCTCGTCCAGGCATTTTCTCTTTCCTTGTCGGCCGCGCGACGGTTCTCGGGACCTGGCTCGAACCCTAGAATCGCCGTGTGCGGCTTTGGCGCGGTTGATGAGAAAAGTATAATAGTCGGACAAACTAGTACCAGACGTATTTTTTATACTGGTATAAAAAATACCATTGAGGTTCCATGGCCATGACTCACGACGACTTCAGACGGAACGAATTGAGCGATTTTCTGCGCACTCGGCGGGCCCGCATCTCTCCCGCCGACATCGGCATTCCTGCGGCGCATCGGCGGCGAACCCCTGGCTTGCGGCGCGAGGAAGTGGCACAGCTGGCTGGGATGAGCGCGACCTGGTACACGTGGCTTGAGCAGCGACGTCCGATTAGCGTGTCTTCCGGAATGTTGGACAACCTGGCTCGTGTGTTGCAGCTCAATCCCGTCGAGCGGATACAGTTGTTTCGTCTCGCGAGGCGCGAGCCTATTATCGATCCGACGCCGCCGCGCGAAACGGTCAGCCCGCGGTTCCAGCGAATGCTCGATCAGTCCGACATCATGCCGTCATTTGTTATGGGGCGCCGATGGGACGTGCTCGGATGGAATCGGGCAGCTCGTGCCTTCTTCCTGGATTTCGAGCAAGTACCACCGGACGAACGGAATATGGTTTGGCTTGTCTTCACTCACCCGGCGCTGCGCTCTTTGGTCGTCGAATGGTCGACACGGGCCCAGGACACGCTAGCCAGGTTCCGTGCCGATTACGGCCGTTATGCCGGCGACTCGCATTTTGTCCAGCTTGTGGACCGGCTGAACGCCGTCAGTCCGGAATTCGCCCAATGGTGGCCGCGCCATGACGTACTGCCGATGAGCGAGGGCTGCGCGCAATACAATCATCCGCTGGTCGGACGCATGGTCGTCGATCATATGACGTTCTCGGTGGTCGATAATCCAGAACTGCGGGTCATTGCCTTGCTGCCCGAGGCAAGTTCGATAAAAAAGATGCGGAAACTCATCGCAGCCTTTTGCGGTAGCGGACGAGCTCGTCGTGTACCGTCGGCGGCAAGCACGGCGAAGCCCGCTCGGATGAGAATGAGAACCACTTCGTCCCCGGTAACGACGACGAACGATTAAGAACTCAGAGCGACCTCAAGTCGCATGCCACGGATAAGCAGTTTCCCTGTGGTGGAACATTCGGCTCCTGGACAACGTTGAGGAAGTCAAGCCGCTTGCAGGCCGCTGGGCATGATCGTCTCCGTTCACCGCAGAGCTTCGACGGTTCGTAAGCTCTGTGCCAGTTAGTTTCGATACCAGTATAAAAAATCATCTAGTGCCGCGTTAGGGTTTTTTGTATTCACGTTCATCGGTTGCCCGACATTCACTGCCTCGGACCGGGCATCTACTAAAAAATCCGCAGATTTCTGGAGAGAGCAAGTAACATGAACGCAGACTCGAAACGCACAAAGCGGCTGTGGCTATTTGGAGCGGTCGCGACGATGGGACTGATGCTCGGCGGTCCGACGCGGGCATACGCCCAGCAGGGAATTGCGCAAACCCTGGAGGACAGTTTTCAACTCCACGGCTACGTGGAGAATCAAGAGATCATCCGTAATACAAACTATGTAACCGATTACAACGTCGCATCGATCCGCAACCGTATCGACTTGCAGCCTTCGGGCCAAATAATCAGGGACGCCACATTGCCCACCGTGATGGGTGTGCCGCTGGGAACGGGTCTCTCGGTGGGCTATTTTATGGAAATCCGGCCCGGCTACGAAGGCGCATATGATCTAGTACCTGACCGCTTCGGCAATCACACTACCGGTTTTTCGGGAATCGGCTTCTCGGAATTTCAGGGCACTGGGCAGACCGCTGGCCTGGCGTTGCTCAAGGCTTTCGGCTACGACCCGAGACGGTTCAAGGGTGTGCTGGCCCGCACCCTTCTGTTCCCAGAGCCAATTTCCCAGAACATCAAATTCATCAACAACGTAAATGGTGTCCCGACCGAATGCTGGCATTGCATAAACGTCCAGCAGACGGTTAGCAATCTGCGCTTCGAACGTGACGACAGCAATCTGATTTACTACCCGGCGCGCGAGGCCTATCTGGACTTCCGTTGGGACTTCTTCGGGTCCAACCTGCTTCGTTTGGGCAAACAGCAGGTGGTATGGGGAAAGTCCGACTTCTTCCGCCTGCAGGACATTATCAATCCGGTAGATTTCTCTCAGCACTTTTTCATCGAACCTTTCGAGGACACCCGCATCCCGCAACTGGCGGCTTGGTTGCAGCACCGTTTCGGCGACGTTCTGGGCTTCCAGGACGTTGCGGGCAACCTGGTATGGAATTTTGATGAGTTCAACCCGGTCGGATTGGGTGTGGGTGGTCAGCCTTGGGCGATCAACTTCGGCGATCAGAAGCGGGCATTCGCCTTCTCCAACGGTCTGTTTGACGCCGGAGAATGCGACGGGAGCAAAACTCCCGGCGTTTGTAACCCGAATCATGTCAATTTCGGCCTGTATCGTGAGCGCGTGCCTGACTGGCGGCTGCGCAACAGCGGCGTCGGCATGAAATGGGACTTCCAGCTTCCGCATCCGTCAATTCGTTTCGCGCTCACCGATTGGTGGGGTATCGCACAAACACCCGTCTTCGTAGAGAGTCAGCTTCAGGTGCTGGGCAATCCGACTCATCCGGGGGCGATTTCCACGGGCAGCATCAACCCGGCCTCGGGCATAAACTGCTCGAAGCTCGCTAACATCAGTTCGGGCTTTCCCGGCTTTTATGGACCGGGAGGCGGTGGCACGGCAATCATCGCGACCAACGCGCGCAGCATCCATCTGGCCAAAGGCGTCAATCCGCACACCTTCCTTAACAATTGCACCTTCGGCGCGGGCACTGAAATCCGCTACCACAAAGACAATACGCTGGGACTGTCTGCGGATTATTTCGAACCATACACTGGAGTGATTATACGCGTTGAATCGTCGTGGACGCACAACGCGCTGCTCAACGACACCGATTCGCTCGACTGGACGACCAACAACGATATCGTGCAGTACGTCGTTGGCATCGACCGTCCGCACTTCATCAGATTTCTCAATCCGGACGACAGCTTCTTCACTAGCTTTCAGGTATTCGAGACTTACTATCCGGGTGCGCATAGCTCGAATGGCGGCAAGGACGGATTGGTCACTGGGGTGAACGACTTCACTTTTACTGCGTTCACCCAGACCCACTACTATCGCGACCAGATTATTCCGCTCATCTTCGCGACCTTCGGCACCGAGGGCACGGACTCGACGATCGGCGGCAACACGGAGTGGCTGATCACTGACCACTGGTCGGCGAGTATCGGCGTCGACGCATTCCTGGGTAAGTCGCATCAACACAACATCGGGTCGAACGCGGCGTTCCAGGTGGGCCATACAGCGCCCCAAGATACGGCATACAGCGAGGACATCTTCGGTCCGTCACACATGCAGGCCGGCGGCGCTCAGCGCAACAAGGATGACGAGTTCTGGACCAGAATTCGCTACCGCTTCTAGGCTGACGGTAGCTGGATTCGTAAATGCCGGGGCCGACCGCGGGAGTCAGTGATCATTGGACCTGATCCTGGTGTCGGCCCCGAAAGGCTTTCACTTCACGACAGTAGACCAGAGTCCGCTATTGGCTATCTGTGTCCCCCGAATCCGCCGTGGAATCCTGAAAAGCCTCCGCCGTGAAACCCTGACATATGTGAAAACCCTCGATTGTGGAAACCTCCGAAGAATCCCCTGTGAAAGCCTTCAACCGTTCCCGGAGCGCCGTGGGGGACAATCGACGGCCTCGGGAACACCCTGGCTATTGGCGCGAATACCGGCGCTGACCGATAGAAAGTCCTCGGCATATAATATGGTCCGACCGGCACCCCGATAATTACAGACGGCGCTCGCGCGATTCCATAGTTGCTAAGCTCCGCAGCGTCCTCCGCCTGCTGCTCCTCGTAGTCCTGAACGGATCCGAGGGAACTTTCCAGGTTGTCCGCGCTTTGCGGGCTGTCGCCGGCCGTCGCCGGCTGCTCTTGCCAGCCGGATTCGTCTGGCCTTGAACCGTCCGCCCCGGCGCTCTCATCAGGAGGGTTATCAGCAGTTCCCGCGCTCGCATTCGCGGGATCGTCCGCGGTGCCTGTGACAGCGCTAGGCGATTCTGGAATGTCTGATTCGGGAATAACTTGGATGCTCGATCCGGGACAGTCTTCAGCGCAGGCGTCGGCCGGAGCAGGCTTGGTACCCGATCGATACACCGGCGGAATGACAAGGACACTATCGAACATGTTCCAGGCGGAGCCGTCCTCGCTCGCGTCCTGGGCCTGCGCCGTGCCGGCCATGACGACCGCCAATGTCAACGCGAAAGCAGCGGCAGCCACAGTGTTAACCGCGGCTACAGCGTGCCGAATAGATACATCGTAAAATCTCATCGCATAACTCAATTCTCCCCCACAATCGCCGTTCAAGGTGCCACCCGCTTTAGCAAATCGACGAGCCAGGGACCAACCATCCGCAGACGACAGCGAAAAAAAGGATGGTCGGTTGCCGCTTTGACCCTGTAAAAGCGAGGTGGGGGAACCGCACGAGCTGCCCCACCCCGCTCGGTTGCAGACCGGGTTACTAACGTCGGGCCGTACTTAAGTTCGGAATGCCATCAAGCTCCTGGTCCGCTTGGTTGAGATGGTTCATCGCCTCCCGGTAGTCGCCTCGCGCGATCTGCCGCTGTGCCTCAATGTACTCTCCCTGTGGGAGAGGACTTGAGTACGAGGCGAGCTTTGCCTCCTGCAGGCGACGTGCGACCTCACTCATCCTCTGACGGATGTCGGCCTGGGTGGGTGTCCCCTTAGCTTGAATCGCTGCCTCCGGTTCCGCCGATGTCGTTTGACTCAGTGACGCCCGCGGCATTGCTCCAATCAGCGCAATCAGTGCTGCGGCGCTCACGATTCCTGGACCTTTCATCATTCGCATACTCCCGCATACTCCTGTGACAGATTGCTCGCCGACAAGACGAGCGTAACCAGGTAGGTGAGCGAAGCGCGTGCCAATGCTCAGATCCAAGGCGCGCTGATAATCAAGTTAAGTGTTTGAATCGAGCACAATGCTGAAAAGCCAGTCTCCAATGGAGCTTTCTGCATCGTGCTCAATCTCGATCGTGGATAAACTGATCCGCTGATGTTCTGCGGCATGCTGCGCATTCTCAGAATTCTTCTGAAATCGCGAACTTACGAATCAGGGCGGTCTAAGACCGATCGCCATGATGCGACGAAGCTGACGCGCAAGCAGGGCATCAAGCGATCATCACGAAGATCGAAGGTGCTTTCAGCGGCACGACCTTTGAGCGGCCGCTTTTTCTCAGCGTAGAAGGGATCGCACCATTTCGACGTGGCGGGGCATTCCGATACGCTCGTAACTCTCCAGCGCTTCGCTCAGTAACGTTCGTGCTTTTTCGCTATCACCTGGAGCGGCGCGCTCCATTAGCATCATTGCTTGGAAACGATGTATCTCGGCCTTTTCGAGGCGGTAGGGAAAGGACTCAGCCTGCTGCATTGCGCTGTGAAAATGGTCTTCAGCGGCTTCCCACTGACGTGCCGCTGCCGCGGCGACACCCGCAATCGTGTGCGTAAAGTGGGAGATCGGCAAAAGCGCTACCGCTCCAGTGTCGACCAACTCGCGAATCAGCGGGTAAAGCTGTCCAGCCTGCGAATGCTCCCCGAGTATGACGAGACCCTCAATCACCAGCGCGAGCATAAACCACGAACCTCTGGTGTTGGGCCTACCGCTAACAGGCAGCCACGTGCGCTTTTCATCAAGAACTGCAAATGCGCCCTCGCGATCGCCGGTGTAAGCCAACTGTCGAAAAAGCGTTCCAGCGCCGAACCCCTCGATAGAGCTCCCCGGTTCGGGGCGGACGGAGGCTTGGGCATGCGATAGGGCGCTAGCCCAGTTTCCGCGGAAGAAATCCACCAGACTTTGCTGTACCTCGGAGAGAGCCCTCCATAAAGAAAACCGGGCCTTTTGCGCGGCTTTCCAGAATTGCTGGAGGTCAGCTTCGAGTTTGCCCAGATCGGGCACTTTACCAAATTCTATCCAGGCTCGCATGTCGAGGCAGAGCGCGATCGAGAAGGATTGGCCTATTTTCCTGGCCAGGGGTTCAAGCTCGTCCGCGATTCTACCCGCCTCTTCCAGCCGTCCAAGACAGAGTAATGTCTGATACAGAATTCGCAGGTGGATGGCGCGCAGCCAGGGGGAGACTGCGGACCCGGCCAATTGCTCACTTAGGAGTCCGTCGGCGGCGGCCTCCGATAACCGAAAGTAGTGGAAATTTGCTACCGACCGGGCACCAAGCGCTCTTCCCACGAGCTTTGGATCGGAGAGCTGGGATGCAATGTTCAAGGCTTCCCGCAACGCCTCAAGGGCCGGCTCATAGCCCAAGGCGGGTGCGCAGGCGTGGCCGAGGGCAGCGAGAAGACGCACCCGCTCAGCGCTAACATCGCCGTCCAGGTAGGCGAGTCCGCGACGGGCTGTTTCGACCGCTTCGGGGAAGCGACCACCCCAGATAAAACCATCGGTCAACTCCATGAAGCCCCTGCCGATCATCTTCCGATCGTCGAGATCGATGTAAATCTCGAGTGCTTCACGGAGATTGGCGAGCGCCGCATCCCATTCTTCAAGACCTCGCTGGGCCACCGCAAGGCTGGCCAATAAGTCAGCCCTTTCTCGTGCGTCAACTGCACCTAAATGCGATAGTGCGGACCTGAAACTGCGTCGCGCTTCCTCATACGCCGCGGCCTCGAGTGCGTTCCTGCCTGCAAGCGTCAGCCAACGGACGAGTCTTTGGCGCTCAGCGAACGATCCCGCCTTGAGCAAATGGTCTGCGATCTCCCCCGCGCGCTCGACGGCACCGCGATCGAGCCGTTCGATCGCATCGGCGACGGCCGCATGCAAGTGTTGTCGGCGCGCGGCCGAGATGCCGGCAAGGAGCGTCTGCCGCACAAGTTCATGGGCGAATTTGAATGGCTTCTCGGGTCCCTCGGAGCTCGGGACGATTACTCCCATCTGCTGCGCCTTCTCGATGACGGTGAAGAGTTCGTCAACCTCGATCTGGCTAATCTCAGTCAGCAGTTGAAAGCTGAAACTGCGCCCGATCACCGCAGCGGCTGCGAGTGCCCGCTGTTCATCCTCGTTCAGGCGTTCCAGACGGCGGCCAATGATCAGACGCACGTTTTCCGGGATGTCGATCTCGTCGATCTCGATGTCAGTGCGGAATCGGCCGGCCGAATCAAAGACTTTCCCATCCTCGATCAGATGCCTGTACATCTCCTCGACGAAGAATGGATTCCCCTGGCTCTCTTCAAAGATGAGGCTCACCAGGCTTTCCGGAGCTTGGCGTCCGCTTAGTCCATGCAACATCTGCGCGATGGCGTCCCTTGGGAGACCGCCCAGCTTTAGCGGACGGATACCCAGCCGAATCAGCTCTTCCAGAGTTCTGATTAATGCCGGGTTGTCATCCGTAAATCCGTCGCGATAGGTCCCGACGATTACAAGTGGCAGCTGGGCGACGCGATTAGCCAGATGAATCAAGAGCGCCAACGTGGATTCGTCGGCCCAATGAAGGTCCTCGAGTATGTACAAGTACGAACGTGTTCGAGTCGCGCGCCCCAGCGCCTCCGCAACGCTTTGGATAAGATAGCGGCGCTTCTGCGATGGTGGCAGTTCCACTGGTTCCGGAATATCCGGGAACACTCGTCGAAGCCGTGGAGCGATCTGGGCCAGTTCGGCTGCATTTTCTCCAATTCGTCGACGGAAATCATCGCGGCTCGCCGCCTGTGCCATATCGCTTTCAATGATCTCGGCGAAGGGGAGATAGGGAAAGGGTTCGTCTCTCTCGTAGCAGTGCCCGACGAGGTATCTGAACCCGACGCGCCACGCGTAGTCCGCCATGTCCATCGCCAAACGGGTCTTGCCCACGCCGGGTCCGCCCCCGATCATGACCAGCGAGCCGCGGCCGCTCAGCGCGCGATCGATTACCGCGCGAATTGCCCGACGTTCGGTTTCGCGCCCCGCAAAAGCAGTTCGCTCCGCGAGCGAGAACGGAGATACGTCCAGCACCACCGCCGACGTCGGAGGGCGATCGGCATCCGCTGGAGCGGGGAAGCCACTTCCAATTGGCTGTTCTGCGGGCTCGCCACTCGGACCTGCATCCTTCGCACCGAATTCCCACGCGATCGGAAAATCGGGGTCAGGCTGGTAGGAGCAAAAGGTGCCCGTCTTGATACATCGCGAAAAGATATCTCCCAGCGCGCCGTCTCTCTGCGCGATTCTTTCCACCACCGCCTTGATCGTCTTGGTGATGCTCTGGCGGGCTCGTTCCGAAGCCGACGCTGCCCGCCGATTACGTCCACCCAGTCCCACCGCGCGCGAGAGTTCCTTCGTCAGCGCATCGATTTCCTGTTCCGCCTGTTCGGCGCGCTCGATGTTTCCAAGTTCCTGGGCTTCCTCCAATTCTTCCCGCAACTCGGAGAGCCGGCCTCTGTAAGCGAGCTTGGCCTGTTCGTCGAGCATCTCGCCCGCGTCACCCAGCCTCGTGATATGGATCCCTGCCTTTTCTAGATCCTCATTCCCCCGGGGCAAGCCTTCCACCAATTGACCGGTTTCGTCTCCCTCCCGATGGCCGGCAATTCCACCCACCAGATCGAGCACGTGGAATTCGACGGCGGGATGACGCAGCAGATGGGCGAGGTACCCGAGTCCTTTAGTGTCCCTTAGACGAAAGTCTCCACCGCCGTAGCCGACGGTCCAGTATTCGCCTTCTTTGCGGAACTCCCCTTTTCGCAAGGAACGGACGCTCGGCCCTGTGTGACCGGGATCGGCCGAGCCGGATCGAGCGCTCTGCGTCTCACGTGCCATCTGAAAAACTTCTCTAAGGCCCTTTCGGTCAAATTGTAGTGAATGAAAATCGTACCATCTGCCGCGAGCACGGCCTACACGCTCCTGTGCGATCGTTATTCACGCCTTTGAATCGAATACGACAGCGGTTCAGCGCGCATGTGCCGCCGCGAGAGGAAGAAGCAATGGGAGCCTTCAGGATTACTGTAATTACCTCGATAGGAGCCTTCATAGTAGGGGTCGCGTGTGCCGCGGCCGGATTGGCGCTCGATGCGAAGCTTGTAAATTCGGGTCCTGCCTTCATATCTGGCAGACCGCACACGTCGGGCGCCGGTTTTCCCTTGTTCGACATCGGCCGAGCATCCGGCGATCCTGATGCGCCAGTGGGATACTCGCCGTTGGGCATCGCGAAAATCAACGGAAAGCGCGTTGCAGTCTACGCTTTCCAGAACGGTGCAAAGCTCGGCGACTCGGCCGGTCGGGGCCGAGGCTCCGCGGATGTCTTCGACAGCGCTGGGCATCTGATACGGCGCTTTGTTTACAGAGAGAATCTGAACTCGCCGCCACGAATCATTGAATTCGTTTTCCCGCCTGGGGGTGCAGCGAAGGACAACGATTTGTTCTGACTGCGCCGCTCGCCACCTCATTATAACGCGACCTTCGAACGCGGTCTCCGGTGGCGGCTTAAAAGAATGTGAAAACACTTCGCACGAGCTTGTGAGGCTCCTGTTCACGCCGATTAGGTTCGAATGAAGGGCGTCGGAAAAATGATTTTGCGACATTCTGTGCTTGGGCTTTCACAGTCCGGCGCGATGGCGGAGTGCATGACGCTTAGATTTCTTGATAGCTGCTTCATGCCCATGAGCCAGGAGCTGTTGAAAGCGGTCGCCGAGGAATTTCAATCATGATGTGGCTCGTACGGCTGGCACTGCGCCGCCCGATTTCAGTCGCGGTGATGGCGCTGCTGATGCTCGTCCTTGGCACATTGTCCTTCTTTCTGATGAACATCGACATCTTCCCGGCAATCAACGTGCCGGTGGTGATGGTGGTCTGGAACTATCCGGGCATGGCCTCCCTGGACATGGAGCGCCGCATGGTCTTCATCAGCGAGCGCGCCTATTCGACTACCGTAAACGGGATCGAGCACATCGAGTCCGAATCGATGCTTGGTGTCGGCCTGCTGAAAGTCTATTTCCAGCCCGGCGCAGATATCGCCAGCGCGATCGCGCAGATCAACGCTGTGTCCGAGACCATTCTTTCCAATATGGCCCGCGGCACCGAACCTCCACAGATTATCTCCTACAACGCGGCCGATGTTCCGGTCGCGCAGCTCAACGTCTCCAGCGATACGAAGTCGGTATCGCAACTATTCGACTACGCATTCAACTTTATGCGGTTACAGCTCTTCACGATCCCGGGTTTCTCGTCCCCTGCTCCCCTGGGCGGTGTGACCCGAGCCGTGATGGTGAATATCGATCCGACCGAGTTGTACGCCAACAACGTATCAGCCAACGACCTCGGCACATCGCTCGCCACCTCCAATGTGATCATTCCGTCTGGCACCGCGCGCATGGGCCACTTCGAGTACAACGTCGACATCAACATGAGCCCGACCAGGGTTGCTGACTTCAACAGCCTTCCCCTCAAGATCGTGAATGGCGCGCCGGTTTTACTCGGAGACGTTGCTTCAGTAACCGATACTCATCAGCCCCAGACCAACGTCGTCAGAGTTGATGGACAGCCCGCGACGTACCTGATGGTAATCCGGCACGCGGCCGCATCGACGTTGGCGGTCGTCGACGCGGTGAAGGCCCGGCTGCCGTTCATCCGGGCTACGGCTCCCAAGGGAATACAAGTTGCGCTCACTTTTGATCAGTCTACGTTCGTTCGCGATGCGCTGATCGAGGTCGTGCGTGAGGCCGTAATCGCCGCCGTCCTGGTCGCCCTCATGGTGCTGGTGTTCGTCGCTTCGGCGCGCAGCATGGTGATCGTCGTCACCTCGATCCCGCTTGCGATTCTGACCGCGATTGTTGGCCTTAAGCTCTCGGGCCAGACGATCAACACGATGACGCTGGGCGGCATCGCGCTCGCGATCGGAATGCTGGTCGATGACGCTACCGTTGAGGTCGAAAATATCCATCGCAATCACGTGATGAACAAGCCACTGCTGGTGGCGATTCTCGACGGCGCGCATCAGATCGCCACACCCACGCTGGTGGGCACGCTGTCGATCTGTATCGTCTTCTTTCCCGTCGTGCTGCTGAACGGCGTGGCGCGCTTTCTATTTACGCCGTTGGCGTTATCGGTCGTGTACGCGATGCTGACGTCCTATCTGCTTTCGCGGACGCTGGTGCCGACGATGGCTTCCTACTTGCTGCCCGAACAGCACCAGGAGCCGGACGCCAACACCTTCATCGGCCGCTTTCTCCGTGGATTCGAGGCGGGTTTCGAGCGCCTGCGCGAAGCGTATGCATCCGCTCTCGAGGTATTCGTCACCCATCGCACCATTGGGTTGATAGCGGTCGGGTTGGTGATCGTCGGTACGGTTCCGCTCATGTCAGTTGTCGGCGAAGATTTCTTCCCGAGCGTGGACGCGGGCATGATGCGCCTGCACGTGCGAGCGCCGACTGGCACTCGAATCGAGCGTACTGAACAAATCGTGGAGGGCGTGGAGCGCTCTATCCGCAGGATAATTCCGTCCGACGAGCTCGAAAGCATTAGCGACAACATCGGCGTCCCAACCTCTTACGACCTTGCTTACTACCAGACTGATAGCGTCGCGGCTCAGGACGCTGATGTATTGATCCAGCTCAAGCCGAAGCATCGCCCCACGGCGGCATACGAGGATGAGATTCGGCGGATGCTGCCGGTCAACTTTCCTCAGGTAGTAGGCTATTTTCAGGCCGCAGATATAGTTAGCCAGGTTCTGAATTTCGGTCTATCAGCGATGATCGACGTGCAGATCTCCGGATACGATCTGCGCTCCGACTACGCGTTGGCCGCGAAGCTCAAAGACCAGCTGAGCCGCATTCCGGGCCTGGCCGATCTCAGGATTGCCGAGCCGCTCGACTATCCCGCGTTCAAGGTTGACGTCGATCGCACCAAAGCGCTCGAGGTTGGCGTAACCGAGCAGCAGGTTGCGTCCAGTCTGCTCGCTGAGCTTTACGGCGCGACTCTGCTTCAGCCGAATTTCTGGCTCAATCCGAAGAACGGCGTCAATTACAGCGTCATCGTGCAGGCGCCGTATCACTTGATGCATTCGGTCGATGCGATTTCGAACACTCCGCTCACCTCCGGAGGCGTGAACAATCCGTTTGGTTCCGCGCAACTGCTCTCCAACGTCGCATCGATCAGGCACGACGTCGATCCCGCGGTCGTCGATCACTACTCCGTGCAGCGCGTGATCGATCTGGATTGCGCAGTGTCAGGGCGCGACCTCGGAAGCGCGACCAATGCGGTTCAGCGTGAGATCGATTCGCTCGGAAAGCTGCCGACCGGCACCCTGATCAATATCCGCGGCCAGAGCCAGGCGATGCGTAGTTCGTTCATGACTCTCGGCGGCGGCATCGGGCTCGCGATCATCCTTGTCTACCTGCTGATGGCGGCAAACTTCCAGTCATGGCTCGAGCCTTTCATCATTACGATGGCAATTCCGGGAGCTCTCGCCGGCGTGCTTTGGATGCTGGTCCTGACGGGAACGACGATCAACGTCGAGTCGCTGATGGGCACGATCATGGCCGTGGGCGTCGGCGTCGCCAACGGAAATCTGCTCATCACGTTCGCCAACGAGATGCGCGAGGAAGGACATGACTCTGTCGTGAGCGCGATCGAAGCGGGGCGCATTCGCTTTCGACCGATCATCATGACGGCGCTGGCGATGATACTGGGCATGCTGCCGATGGCGCTGGCACTCGGCGCGGGCTCCGCGCAGAACGCCCCACTCGGCCGCGCCGTGATCGGCGGTCTGCTGGCGGCCACGCTGATGACCCTGTTCGTGGTACCGGCAATTTACTCGATCTTCAGCCGCACCCTCATAACCAAGGAGCAGCGCGACGCCAGGATCGACGCTGTCACGCGGCCTGGCGCGTAAGCCGAGGAGTATCTGATGAAAAAAGAGAGTACAGGGATGCCGAACGAAGAGAAAAAGGGCCGCTGGCGTTTCATCGGCGCAAGCGCGATTGCGGTCGTTCTCGTGTGCGCCGCCTCGGCCGGAATAGTGTTCGCATATCAGATGCGGCTGCAGAGACAGACCGGTCAGCTTGATGCCCAGGTCGACCGCGGACCGCGCCTGCTCGTGAAACCGATTCATCCAAGCGAGAGCGCGCGCGAGTACGATATCCCGATCACGATTCGCGGCTACGTCGAGACCCCTGTTTACGCGAAAATCGCCGGCTACTTGAAGACTATCTACGTCGACAAAGGTGACCGGGTGAAGAAGGGCAAAGTGATCGCGATTCTCGAATCGCCCGAAACCGACAAGGAGGTCGCCGACGCACTTGCGAATTACAGACTGCAAGTGATCACCTACGACCGTTACAAGTACCTGCTGAAAGAGCAGGTCGTACCGCAACAGACGGCAGACAACTGGCATGCATCGATGCTCCAGGCGCAGGCGTTCTACCAGCAGAACCTCGCGATGCAGGCCTACGAAGTAGTGCGCGCGCCGATCGATGGAATCATCACGGCCCGATACTTCGACCCCGGCGCGATGATTCCGCAGGCTACGACTCCTGTCTCTGCCACGACTAGCCCAGGTTACCCGACCAATACCACCTCGTCGCCGATCGTGGCGATGGCGACGCTGCAGCCCTTGCGAATCTATGCCTTCGCTCCACAGCCGCTCACGCCTCTTATTCACGATGGCGACCACGCGTCGGTGTCCGTCAATGAATATCCCAATCAGAAATTCGACGGTACGGTCACCCGCCATCCAGAGGCGCTCGACGAAGCATCGCGCACGATGCTGGTCGAGGTCGATCTGCCAAATCGCGATCTCAAACTGATGCCAGGGATGTACGGCACGCTGCGCCTGACGACCGCGCCAAGTACAGGCGGTCTGCTCGCACCGGACGATTCGCTCGTGTTTAAGGACGACAAAGTTTATCTGCCGATCGTCCGCGAAAATCGACTCCATCTGGCAGATGTTCATCTGGGGCACGACAACGGCGTTGATGTCGTCGTGTCAGGTGACGTCCACAACGGCGATCTGGTTGCGATGAGCGTCGGCCAGGCGGTCAGCGAAGGCGAGCGAGTACAACCAGTCACGCAGACTCCAGGCCAATCCTGACCAATGGAGCGCTTTACCAGATCGAACATCAGGTCAAAGAGCGATCCGCGAGGAAGGTCATGCGCTTTCTCAGAGAATTTTCGAACCGTGCGAGAATTCGCACTGCTTATTCGCAGCTCGCGAAGGTTGGTGAGCCGAATGATTCTATTTAACAGAAAGTCTGTGGATTTCTCGGCCGATTGTGAGCCATCGCTACCGGGTAGGATGGCACGTCAGTTGCCTGCGCAATACTGAGGTGAAATGAGATGAAGAAAACAGCGTGCGATGAGATTTTTGCGGCAGACTCGAACTTCGAGGGTCGAATGATCAATGGGATGGTCAACTGCCTTGCCCTCGAGCATGGACGGTTCAACGAGCCACTGATGGCATTAGGCGCGGCGTCGGCATCCTTGGCCTCCGATTCCCTGAACAGCAAGCTTTACGAGCGTGCGACGCAGGCATGGTCCAGCTTTAAATCCGATTTGTGGTTCCACCTCGAGCTCGAAAACGCTCTGGTGTTTTGGTGGAACGGGCTTCGGTCGGGTAGCGAACTTGATTTCGTCGGGGAGCTGTCGCGTGAACAACACGAGATTCGAGAGCTGGTGAGGCAGGTCGACGCGGGCCCACAAAAAGAAGATGAGGCTGCTGTTTCACAGGCTCGCGCCTTCGTGGCTTTGGCCAATTTGCTCGACAGGCATATCGAGCGCCACGAGGCGCATGTTTTTCCGGTGATCCGCAAGGCGGCGGCTCGACGAATCGAAGAACATGTCAGTAGTAGGGAGTCCCATCGAGCTGATCTGACCGTCCTACAGGGACTGCCACGGAATCTTTGAGTGAGTCCCAACACCGTTCGCGGGCTAGGGTGAAGTTGGTAATCTGGCCGACTGTCGAAGCCCTCAGTGAACCAGCCATGAATTTCAGCGAGCAGCGCGCGCGCTTCGTCGCGGCGGCAGCCGCGGCCGCCTATTAGCGCGCACCGCTGATGGTCGCGCGGTGAGAACCGCCGGCACGATCAGATTGGGGATGGTGCGCTGGCCCAGCCACCCTTGGCCTTGATCCGTTTGGCGGTTGGGATGATCTCCTCGCGGAAGCGCTGGATTTGCGTTTCGAGCTCCTCGACCCGCCCGAAGCAGTCGAAGAAAAGGACCACCAGTGAATAGCCGGCATCGGCAAAGCGCTGCAGGTCGGAGAGAACCTGATCGGCGGCACCGGTACAGATAGGGCGTGGCTTTTTTCCGTGTTGCGGGTCGCCGGGAGCTGTAAGCCGCGCCGACGACACCGCCATAAGAAAGAATCTTGAAAGATCGCGTCCCAGCCGGCCGGCCTCGCGGCGAATCTCGTCCAACAGCGGAGCGTAACGATTGGGCTCTGCCTGCGGATCGAGAAAGATCGGATAGAACCCGTCGCAGTGGCGCGCCGCACGGCGCGCGCCAGCCGGCACCACGCCGCCGAAGATGATTGGCGGCCGCGGCTTTTGAACCGGCTTCGGATCCATCGAAACTCCGTCGAAATTGTAGAAGCGCCCGTGAAAATCCACCACTTCCGCGGTCCACGAGCGCTTGAAAATCTCGATGCACTCGTTGGCCATCGCGCCGCGCTCACCATACGACAGCCCCAAAGCGTCGAACTCCTCCTTCATCCAACCCGCCCCGACGCCGAGCATCAGCCGGCCGTTGGAAAGCGCGTCGACGGTGGCGAATTGCCGCGCATCGCTCAGCGGATTCCGGTACGGGACGATCAGCACGCTGGTTCCCAGCTTTAAGGTTTTGGTGCTAGCGGCCACGGCGCCCATGGTCACCGCCGCGTCCAACATGTTATGACGCGCTTCGTAAGCGCGTTTCCCGGAGGCGTTTGCCACGTGAGCGCTCGCCGAACCGGTCGGCATGCAGACATGGTCCGGGAACCACATGGAATGGAATCCGGCCTGCTCCGCAAGCTGCGCGATCCTGACCGGCTGCATCTCGTTGACCGACGTGCTTTTCAGGAAGAAGTTCATCTCATCGCGGTAACCTATACCGTGAGTGGTGGCGTAAACTCCGATCTCCATCCCTTATTCCCCTTTGCACGAGACGCGCCGGCGCGCCAAGTCCGCAAAATGCTGTCCCAGGTCTTCGCAGCACTTAACCCTTGAAACCTTCAACGAATTGCTTCTTGACCCAGCCGTCCTCGTACGGCGTAAGAAACAAAATCTTCACCCTTAGATGTTTGAACAACCACTTCCCGCCGAACCTGACATAATCGTCATTATAAACTCCTGCCAACCATACCGCCTTCCCATCCACGGTACAGGGTTGGAGCAGCTTCCATTCGCCGGTGGCCTTGTCCCCTTGCAGATTGATGATTGGATTCATGACGTTATGGATCGCAAAGTTGAAAGATTTGGACGCGCCTTTAAAAAATGTCCGAATCGCTTCCCGCCCCTCGAATTTGCCAATTCCTCCGCCTTCCCATATCGCATCTTCGGTATATAACGCCGCGATCCCGTCCGCGTCATAGTTGGCATCGCAATACTGACAGTATTGATGCTTTAGCTTTTTGATGGCCTCAATGTCTTCGATCCACTGAATCCGTTTTTCGAGATCCTTGTAGTCCATTTCCGTCCCTCCTACACTTTGTAGTCGTTGTGCATTGAGTCAGCGCCGGCGGACGCGTGAAGAACAAGACTTCGGTTCGTCGAACCACGACGGATGGCTCGCGGAGGCGCAAGCTGAACGGCTGCCGATCGGAGTCTCCGCGGCAAATCGCTCTACGATATGTGGTAAAACTTGCGCGCGTTGACGCAGAGAATCTTATCCACCGATTCTGATGGCAGCGACGAGAGCCGTTCGCGGGCTGAACGCACAGGATCTACGAAACCTTCGGCGTGCGGGTAATCGGAACCAATGAAGAACTTGTCGTCGCCTGCGAACTGCACCACGAGCGGGAACATCCGTTCCTCGGGATCGCCGCTGACCCAGATGTTGCGCGCAAAATACTCCGTCGGCGAACGCTTCATCCGGGAAGTATGTTTCATGTACTTGTAGCGGTACTCGAAACGTTCGAGCCACTCGCCGACCCAGCCGGCCATCGCCTCGATCGTGGCCACGCGCAACCGCGGAAAGCGTTCGAAGACCCCGTCATAGACCATCGTCGCAAGCGCGATCCGAGGATCCTGGATCACGTTCATCGTTACCCACATGAAGCCCGGGTCGCGGTCACGGAAGTACTCGCTTCCGGGGTAGTGAGCGTGTCCAACCAGATGCAACCCAACCGCGAGGTCAAGGTCCTGTGCGGCAGCCCAAAGCGGGTCGTAGATTGGATCGCCGAAGCTCTTGCCGTTGTAGGGCGCCGCCCCAACGAACACCGAGTGGCATCCGAGCTTTGCCACGCGCTCCAGCTCGCGCACGGCCAATCCCGGGTCGCGCAAGGATATGTGCGCAGCGGGAAGCAGGCGGTCCTTGTGAGAAGCGCAAATCTCGAGCGCCCATGTGTTGTACGCGCGGCACAGCGCGTCGGCGAGCATCGGGTCGTCGACAGTGTCCTCCCACAGCAGGCCGACAGTGGGGAAGATGACCTGGGCGGCGAAGCCCTCCTGGTCGAGGAATTTCACGCGCTCGTCCATATTCTGCCAGTCGGCACTGTAGGGCAGCTGGCGGTCGAAGTTGCTCAGGTCATGCCCCGTTTCCTTCTGACCGTAGCCGACGACCGCGCTCAGCAGCTCTTCGACGTCGAGCAGCTGGAGCGGTTTATTGTCGACGATCAGCCGGCACTTGCCGCTAGTGAGATCTTTTTCCACCTTGTACGCACGGTCGCGAAACTTCGGATCGATGTATCTCTCGAAAAGGTCGAGCGGTTCCATGAAATGGCTGTCGGCATCGATGGCGAGCATGGAGTGTTCCTCCCCGTTTGGGTTTTTCAGCGCTAAGCGCCAGCGTCCTCACGGTCAGGATTGCGCGCTCCTGTATCGGAATACGCGATCTGTGAACACGGGAACGCATCAACCTCTTCCGACCGCCCGTTCCTCCTCCCACCGGCGCGTAAAATAGGCCGAATTCCACTTACAGACAAGGATTATCAGGACCTTCGTACTGTCCGAACCAGATCCTCAGTTCCAACCTCTGGGAATAGGTGGTTGAACCTTGTTTCTGTCCAACCCAAGTTCATAGATGCTGGCTTCCGACAGGCAGTAGTCGGAGGGCGGATGATGAATGGTTGCCGTCACCCCGTCGCGGAACAGCAACTCCAGCTTGCCGCCTTTGAACAACGCGTGCGCGCCACCCATCTCCAGGCACGAGCGGGTCACCGTCGCCACGGTTTCGCCGACAAAATACTTGGTTTTGAAGTAGCTCGCCGTCACCGCGGGGCTTTGCCCTTCGCGATCCAGGTACCAGGCGCAGTTGCGCACCATGAGCCGCGCTGCATCGAGTTGCGCGCCGGCCTGGGCGATGCGCCGGCGGACATCGGGATGATAAGCGAGCGATTGCTTGTAACCCCTGGGTACGCGCTGATGCACCGCCTGCTTGGCCGCTTCCAGAGCGCCGACGGCGATGCCGAGATAGACGGCTGTGTAAGGCAGATTGTAGAGCGGTTCGCTTTCGGAGACGAAGATGCCGGCGTTGGGAATCGCACAGTACAGGGCGCCTTCGGGCACGAAGACATCTTCGAGCATGAGGTTGTCGCTTTTGGTCGCGCGCATGCCGAGGGTATTCCAATTGTTCTCGACGCGAATCCCTTCCAGCTTGGGAGAGATTAGAAAGCTGAGCGCGGTCTCGGGATCGGCGGAATCTTCGGGGTGGGCAAAAATATTGATGACGTCGGCAGACTGCGCCATCGTGCAGAATCCTTTCCTGCCATTGAGCCGCCAGCCCCCCTCGACTTTGCGCGCCTGGGTCGCGCAGGCAAAAGTCGAAGGCAGCAGGCCCGTGGTGCCCGGCTCGGAGAGAATCGCGGCGAGCAACTTGTCCGGTCTGACGATCTCATTGGCAAGGCGTTGTTTGTAACCTTCGGCGAAGTTGGCTTTCATCAAATAGGTCGCCAGAGTCGCGACATGCATGTTGAAAGAGACCGCCGTCGAGGGACACCCTTGCGCCAGCTCTTCCGCCGCTACCACCCAACCCAGGACTCCAGCGCCCAACCCGCCGTATTGCTTGGGCGCGACCAGACGGTAGAAGCCGGCGTCTTTAAGCTTGGCGTAATTTTCGTCGGGAGCGCTGCTTTCCTGATCGTGCTGCGCTGCTCGCGTAGCGAAGTCCGTGGCGAGCTCGCGGGCCAGCTTCTGAATACGCTGTAACTCGGGATCCAATTCGAAGTTCATTTAGACACCTTCTTTGAGTCCTGCGATTGCGCACGTTTAGATCGGCCGGCATTTCCTCGGGCCCAAATGCGGTTTGACCACGGATTGTTGAACGTCGTCCAGAGGTAGGGTTTGAAGCGGAGCAAGCGGGGGAAGCTCTTGCTGATGTTCAGAAGGGCGCACGTGGCCGAGGTGACGCAGGAGGAGCGGCGCAGTGACACTTTTGGCGAGCTGGCGGAGCGTTACATAGCTAAGTACGCGAAGGTCAAAAACTAACCTGGCACGTTTGCGGGAGAAGAAGCGGGACAGAAAAATGGACTGTGCTCGCGTCAGGGGTCAAAGCCGAAAATCACCGTCGTACCATGGGCGTTGACATGCCCCGCAAAAGCATACCGAATCGAAGTAGAGGAAACGGGCTGCGTGGTCCGGTTATGGCCGGAAATTCCGGCAGTTTTTGCACTCCACAGACTCAAGTGAGTAACTCCAGTAAATCGCCCCTTGCGGGCTTTCCCGGCCCGTCCGGATTTGGTTCCGGACGGAGCGCTGAGTCTCTGCCCACCTGGCTGCGAATGTCTCAGGCGGGTGGTCCGCCAGTGCAAGTGCGCGGTGTGGCCGCACCTGGTTGTAATCCTGGCGCCAGCGCTCGAGCTTGTCACGCACATCGCCGGTGAAGAACACCTGCACGTTCAAGCACTCATCGCGCAGCCGTCCGTTAAATCTGAATCCAAGATAGCCCGGGCATTTCGGGGGAACCGCCGTCAGGTATCCTGCCCACCGCGGGGGTTATCGATCACGAACAGCCACGTTCCGTCGGTCTGGCGCCGCACCACCTCGGCGCTCCTACCCGACATCGTCACGGGTTTGCCGTCGGCGTCAGTGCCACTGACGCTCCACCTGGCTTGCGTCAGCGCGATATTCCCGTCCGCGCTCTGGACTCCCGTCACCTTGATGGTGAACTTTGGCTTCAACGCCAGGAAACCTTTCATTTCCTCGCGGATCGCCGGATGGCCGGTGACCACCTCTCCGGATTCCTGCACGAATCGGGCGCTCGGCTCGTATAGAGCTATCGCTGTTTCCAGATCCCCCTTGTTAAGCGCATCAACCAAAATTGTGTCGCACTCTTCGGGCTTGCGTGCTGGCATCTCGGCAGCCTCCATTGTGACAGTTCAGTCAGACATATGCGCCGTTGGCCTGGATATGTCCAGTGCGCACGTATCAGCCGGCCTTGCCCGGCGCGATTGCGGTAATCTCTCTGAGCGGGAGACGACGGCCTCACCAAGTCGCGCCTCCCGCTGTTCAGGATCGCTTCAGTGGTGGAAGCATGATGGAGGCCGAGATTGGCGAAGTCGCGAGAGCGTTTCAAAAAGCGTCTCGACCTAATTCACGACGTTCACTGGACGACCATCGAGAAACGCACGTAGGTTCGTGGCTGCCGATTCGATCAAACGCGCGCGCGCTTCCTTCGTTGCCCAGGCGATGTGTGGAGTCACAATGCAGTTTTTTGCGCGCAACAATGGATTATCAAGGGATGGCGGTTCGCTGCAAAGGACATCAACAGCCGCACCCGCCAAGCGGTTGTCATTTAGCGCGTCTGCGAGATCCTGCTCGACGACAAGCGGTCCGCGCGAGGTATTTATGAGAAACAAGCTTGGCTTCACCTTGGACAAAGATGAGGCATTAATAATTCCACGGGTTTGCGGTATCAGCGGACAATGCAAACTAACCACATCCGCTGCCGCAATCAGCTCATCGACATCGCACCAACGGAAACCCGGCCAGCTAGGAATCTCGCTTCTGAATGCGTCGGCGGCGATCACGTGCATTCCCATCGCTATCGCGATCTCGGCCACCTGTCGCCCTATCCGGCCGAAGCCTACGATACCCATCGTCTTGCCTTGTAGCTCCACCAACGGCGTCTTCCAGAAGCTGAAATCAGGAGAATGCGACCACTCGCCCGCATGCGTCGCTGCGCTATGGAGCGCGACGTGATGGCAGAGTTCTAGGAGCAGCGCGAACACGAGCTGCGCTACCGAGGCGGTTCCATAGGTCGGAACGTTCGTGACGAGAATATTAAGTTCGCGCGCAGCCTTCAGGTCGATCTCGTCGTAACCGGTAAAGATCGCACCGACGTAACGTAGTCGTTTAAGCTGCATCAGCGTCCGCGCGGAGAGAGGAGTTCTGGTGGTCAGCAGCATGTCGGCTTCGCGTGCGCGACTCACGATTGCATCCTCCGGGGTCCGATCAAAAATCTCCAACTCGCCAAGACCCCGCATAGCGTCCCAACTAAGGTCGCCCGGATTTACTGCGTACCCGTCAAGAATTACTATCTTCATGAAAGCCTCCTGGATAATCGCCGATCGTCGCGAAGACCCCAGTTAGGCAGGACCTGACTTGAAGCGCCGTGCGATCGACGCGACATGGCGGCCTTGAAAGCGCGCGATTGCGAGCTCATTGTCGCTGACCGGCCGGCTGCGGCCGTCCGGCCCTGCGAGCGTCGTTGCCCCGTAAGGAGTCCCGCCTGTTATCTCTTCCATGTTCATGAGTCTCGGCTCGGAATAGGGCGTGCCAACCACGATCATTCCGAGGTGAAACAAGGTCAGATGAAAGCTCGTGATCGTGGTTTCGTGGCCTCCATGTTGGGTGCCAACGCTGGCGAACACACTGCCGATCTTGTTGATCAGAGTGCCGCGCATCCAATGCTCACCGCATTGATCGAGAAAATTGCGCATCTGGGAGCACATGTTGCCGAAGCGCGTGGGTGTGCCGAAGATGATCGCGTCCGTATCGGAAAGTTGCTCAACCCGCGCCACCGGGATATGGGCGAATGCCGCGCGGGCTTTCTTTGCGCCGCTCTGCTCGAGGATGTTGTCGGGAACAAGCTCGGGAACCTGGAAAATGCTTGCCTCCACGCCCGCCACTTCTTTCGCGCCCTGGGCTACCGCTTCGGCCAATCGATATACGTGCCCGTACATGCTGTAGAAAATGATCTGTACCCTTGTATCCATTCCGGGTCTCCTTTCACTTCAGTCATCGCCGCGCTATCCATTGAATAGTGCGTGAGAAATCGTGTCGGTTTCGTGAGATGCGCTCTCACAAAATCTCTCTCACGATTTGGTGATCATTCGACTCTTACGTGTGCCCCTCAGGTCGTTCTTCTTGAGCATCAGCGCAACCGGCACCATCACCTGACAGATCACAGCAACCAGCGATGCCGGCATGGCGAATTTCGCGACTTTAATCGTCGCCGACAGAATTGAGGTTATCCGCTAGCCGCGAGGCCTGCGGTGGCACTAGTTAGTTGTTGAACTTTTCGTACTGCTGATAGAAAGAGACCGTGCGTGTGTAGTTGTCGGAGAAAACTATCATGGTTTAATGCTGCTTCATCGCCTGCGATCAGCGATGCCCGCCGCCGCCATGGCCACCGCCGAACCCTCCCCCGTGACCACCGCCGCCGAATCCTCCCCCGTGACCACCACCGAAGCCTCCCCTGTGACCGCCTCCAAACGCTTCGTGATGCCCATAGCCAACATGATGGTCCTCCCAGGAATGGTGGACAACGAAACCTGGCGCGTAGCCTCGAGCATAGATCGGCCATCCGTAGGAGTAGGGGGCGTAGCCATAGCCTGGTTCGCCATAGTAACCATATGTTGGTCCGCACCCGCTCAAACCGAAGCAGAGTAGGCCGAGTATCAGCGTTTGTTTCAATAGGCATCGCACGAAGCGACCCTCCTCATAGGCGGCTGCGGATGACTAAGGAGCGCCCCAGGCGGGCTTGCCGCCTTCGTGGTAAAAGGCGAGGCCCGGGGTGTTGACCGCGGGCACATCAAGGCTGGTGCGCAATTTTCCGCTGTCATCGTACAGTCCCAGCCCGGGCGTCCCAGTCGCGCCGAGCGCGAATGTGGCGCGCAATTTGCCTTGGGCATCATAAAAATCCAGGCCGGGCGAGTTGTCCGCTGCCAGATCCAACGTGATCCTGGTCTGGCCCTTGATGTCGCCGAGATTCAATCCCACTGCGCCATCGGGGGCGATACCCATCGCACCCCGCACCTTGCCGTCACTGCCGCGCAATACGAACTGCTCGGCCTCCAGGATTTGCGGTTGCCTGGTTACGGTCTGTCCCATCAAGACCAGCGCGCCAGTCATCAGGAGCAAGGCACCCGTTACCGATCCGAGCCTTCGATTGGCGCGTTGAAGTTCAGCCTGTCTGCGCTCCAGGCATCTAAGGCGCTCGATCAGCTCTTCTGAAGATTGCTCCATGTCCTTCGTCCTCGGTGGCTAATGCTGGGCTACTGTCTCAGACAGGAACCAGGTTCGGCGCTCGGTCTCGTCGATCCAGTTTTCGATCAGGCTGGCGGTGGCGACGTCGTCGTGCTTCTCGCAGAGTTCATGGGTGGAACGTAGCTCTCTGGTTAACTGCTGGTTGTCTCCACGGAGCTCGACCAGCATATCGTGGGGCGCAACGAATTCGGCGTTGTTGTCTTTCAAGCGCTGATGCTTTGCGATGTCTCCGATGGAACGGATCGTCGTTCCGCCGATCTTGCGCGCGCGCTCAGCGATATCGTCGATCATCGCGCCAATCTGAGTTGCGTGCTCATCGAGGAGCAGGTGGTAGTCGCGGAAATGCTTCCCACTCATGTGCCAGTGGAAGTTCTTGGTCTTGACGTAGAGCGTGAAAACATCGGCGAGTAGCTTCCGAAGCGCGTCCGATACCTGAACTACCGCGTCGCTGCCGAGATCCGTTGCCATTTCCGAAACGTTTTTCATTTGAGTTGTCGAATTGCTTTTCATTACCGCGTTCCCCTTTGAGTAAGTCAATGTTCCAAATACGGTTTGGTTACAATCCATAGGCGTGAAAAAAGCCCTCATCTGATGTGAAAAACGACCGCACCACAGGAGTGAGACCACGGTTTGAGCGATTGGAATTCTGTGGGGACACGGTTCACCAAAAACTAGGCCGGAACGTCCTTGGCGAGATCCAGATGGCACGCGAGGCGGGGCGTCCGGCTTATTTGGGGCGCCGGAACTATCCGAATTGAAGCTTTACGAGAAAACACCGCACGACCGTGAGGCGGCTTTTCACGCCATCAATGTGAGCCCTTCGGGCAAAACCTCGAAGAGAGAGCACAATGGCGAAGACAGTTTCGGTTATTTGGCGGAAACCGTTGTTTCTGGCGCTGGCGATGGTGGTCGCGGCTGGGCCGGGGACCGCCGGAGCGCAGAGCGCGGCGAGTGTATACGCGCAAAAGTGCGCCCAATGCCACGGACCGAAGGGTAAGGGTGACGGCCCTGCCGGCCAGGTGATGACGCCGCCGCCGGCGCCATTTTCGACCACCCTGAAAGGAAAAAGCGATAGCTGGATCGGATCCGTGATTACCCAGGGTGGTCCGGCTGTTGGACTGTCGCCAGGGATGCCGCCGCATCCCAATTTGAGCGCCAGCCAGGTCAAGGATCTGACTCAATACATCAAGGGACTTAATTCATAAAACAGCAACATTCGGCGGCCATCGTCGGGGCCGCGAAGGCTCGTACCCGCGCAATGAAATCGAGGAAAACCTATGATTCGGCTCAGAGTAAACGGTGTTGAGCAGTCGTTCGATGGTGACCCGCAAATGCCCCTGCTCTGGTATCTGCGCGACGAGTTGGGGCTGATGGGTACCAAGTTTGGCTGCGGCGTAGGTCTTTGCGGAGCTTGCACGGTCAACGAGGGCGGCAAGGCAATTCGGTCTTGCGTAACGCCGACGAGCAGGGCGGCGGGGAGTGAGATAACAACCATCGAGGGACTTGGGCACGGCGGCCTCCATCCAGTCCAAAGGGCATGGATGCGGCTGAATGTCCCGCAGTGCGGCTACTGCCAGTCTGGTCAGATGATGCAGGCCGCGGCGCTGCTCGTTAAAAATCGCGAACCTAACGACGCTGACATCGACAAGGCGATGGCGGGAAACATTTGCCGATGCGGCACTTATCAAAAGATTCGCGCCGCGATCAAGGCGGCAGCAGAGGAAAGCGCATGAAGGCAATCGCGAATGTCAGCCGACGCGAGTTCATCAGAGGCGTGTTTTCAACCGGCGCGTTGGTGCTCGGTGCGTCGGTTGTTCCCGAAATCCTTTGGGCCCAAACCTCGTTGCCCGGTGCGAGCCCCAAGGATGCAGTGCTGCGACCAGATGTGTTCGTTGCTATCCAATCCGACGAGACGGTATCGATCATTGCGGCGCGTTCCGAAATGGGCACCGGCATTAGCACCGCACTGCCCCTGGTCCTGGCTGATGAACTCGACGCGGACTGGACTAAGGTCAAAATACAGCAGGCCGATGGCGACAAGCGCTACGGCGACCAGGACACCGACGGCTCACACTCGGTACGCAGCTTTTTCGACGTGATGCGCGGTTGCGGCGCGGCCGCACGCCACATGCTGATTCAGGCCGCGGCCGCACAATGGAAGGTGCCCGCCGCCGCGTGTGAGGCCGAGCTTGGCACGGTGATTCATCGCGCATCCGGGCACAAGGCGACCTACGGACAGCTCGCCGCATTGGCGTCGAAACTTCCGGTACCGGACCAGTCGGAATTGCGCTTCAAGCCCAAAAGCGCTTGGCGCTACATCGGCAAAGACACTCCCAGGTACAACCTCGCCGCACTGTGTACGGGGCATCCAGTGTTCGGGATCGATCAGCGCGTGGAGGGGATGGTGTACGCCTCGGTGCAGCGGCCGCCCGTCTTTGGCGGAAGGGTCAAGTCCTACGACGAAAAGGAAACATTGCACGTGCGAGGCGTTCATCAGACCGTCGCCATCCCGCCGTTTGATCCGCCGTGCGCATTCCAGGCGCTGGGTGGAATCGCGGTGATAGCGGATAACACGTGGGCAGCGCTCCAAGGCCGTCAAAAGCTAAAGGTGGTCTGGGACAATGGTCCCAACGCGACCTACGATTCGGCGAAATACCATGACGAATTGAGGGCAACTTCCCACAAGCCCTGCAAGATCATTCGCAATGCCGGTGACGTCGAGGTGGAGTTTGCGAAGCGCGCCAAGATTGTCGAAGCCGACTACTACGTGCCGTTGCTCGCACACGCGTCGATGGAACCCCCGGTAGCGGTCGCCGACTTCCACGACGACAAGGTGACGCTATGGGCGCCTACTCAGGATCCGCAGACTGTGCTGAGCGCGGTAGCTAGTGAACTGGATATCCCGGCAGAGAACGTGACCTGCCATGTAACTACCCTTGGAGGCGGGTTCGGACGAAAGTCGATGGCGGATTTCTCGGTGGAAGCAGCCTACTTATCGAGAGCGGTCGGTCGTCCAGTGAAGGTCACGTGGTCGCGCGAGGATGATATCCAGTTCGATTACTACAATTCCACCGCGGCAATGTACATGAAGGCGGCCGTGGGCGAGGACGGAAAACCCACAGCATGGCTGCAACGGTCAACCTTTCCTCCGATCCCATCTATCTTCAAGCTCGACGCGCGCTATGGCGATCCTGGACATCTCGGACAGGGCTGGACTGATATACCATTCGACATACCCAATCTCCGCGTTGAAAACGGTCCGGCAAAAGCCCACGTGCGCATCGGCTGGCTGCGTTCGGTGGCCAACATCTATCATGCCTTCGCAGTGCAGTGTTTCGCCGATGAGCTCGCCGACCTCGCCGGACGCGATCCTCTAGATTATTTGCTGGATTTGATCGGGCCGCCACGAATTCTCGACCTCAACGGCGCCAATTATCCGAATTACGGCGCAGCGTACACTACCTACCCGATCGATACCGGCCGCCTGCGGCGGGTTCTGGAGCTGGCAGCGGAAAAATCCGGATGGGCAAAACGCAAGTCAGGCGACGGAACTGGTTGGGGTATCGCCGTGCATCGCAGTTTCGTGACCTACGTAGCGACAGTGGTGCAGGTCGAAGTAAGCCCGAAGGGAGAACTTCGAATTCCGCGCGTCGACATGGCAGTCGATGCGGGACTGGTCGTCGATCCGCTGTTGGTGCGGACGCAGTTCGAGGGCGCCGCCGTATTTGGAACCAGTGTGGCGCGCTCCGGCGAGATAACCGCCACCAATGGCATGATAGATCAGTCGAACTTTTTCGACTATCCGGTCGCGCGAATCAATGAAGCGCCGTTTCAGACGAATGTCCATATCGTCGAATCCAGCGCTCCGCCTGGGGGCGTGGGAGAGCCGGGCGTACCGCCTTTCGTCGCGGCACTCTGCAATGCCATATACGCGGCGACCGGCAAACGGGTCAGGGAATTGCCGCTAGCGAGGATCGACCTTGGGAGGCAGGACGCGGATTCCAAATCATCTCGTTCGTGAGTTCAGGCATTGAGCGGAAAGCCGGCAGATTATCCTAGCCATTGAGGATTGGCATAGGTGCCGTCAAAGTGATGGCTCGTCTTGTATAATTCGTATTGGCCGCCTCTTGCCGATTGCGCCGTCCTCGCGAGCAGGGCCGCCACTTGTTGCTTTGTCATGGGCTGAAAGCTCGACGCGGCCTGGAGTGCTTGCATGAGAATCGGAACTGAATCGCAACCCGTAACGACAACGCTCGTCGGCAGATTCATCGCATAGTGGAGGCATTCGACAGGACTGACTACTTTGCTGTTCAGAATGAAATGGTCACCCATCGATTTCATACCGATCACACCGATATTGTGCGCGCCTAGCACAGGCAGGACCTTGGCCTCGAAGCTATCGAAATGCGCGTCCATCACGTTTAACGGCATTTGGACAGTGTCAAAGGTAAAGCCGTGAGCGAAAGCGGTTCTCAACATTTCCAGATGGATTTCGGGGCTCTTGTGACCGGTGAATCCGATATAGCGCACCTTGCCGGCCTGTTTCGCCTTCAGCATCGCTTCAATCGCGCCGCCCGGAGCAAAAATCAGTTGGGGGTCGGAGTTGCGAATGATTTCGTGGAACTGAATCAAATCGATTCGATCGGTGTGCAGCCGGCGAAGCGAGTCGTCCAGTTGCTGCGCGGCGGTCCTGGCGTTGCGCCCATCAATCTTGGTCATCAAAAATACTTTCTCGCGGTACCCGTCGCGCAAGGCTTTGCCCATTCGGATTTCGCTGATGCCGCCGTTGTAATCCCAGGAGTTATCGAGAAAGTTTATACCACCCTCGATTCCCATTCTGACGATTCGAATGCTTTGTCCCTCGGTGACGTATGGCCGGCCGAGATGATAGCCGCCAATCCCTACAATCGAGACTTTCTCGTCCGTGCGGCCTAGTGTTCGACGCGGGATGTCGTGGCCAGACGCCGCACTACGAAGCACCGGCAGGATAGTTAGTGCCGCGAGCGTCGATTTAAGAAAGTTTCGTCGATTCATAATTGGGCCCTACCAAATCTCTCAGGGAGCCCGTCAAAAAGGAGTTCCGCAGGCTTCACTCGTTGGGCCCTCGATCCGCAGCAGTTTCCGGCCATCACCTCGACCATACGTTCGCCCTTTTTGTAGCCAAGGACACTGAGGCATTATGCCACATAAAGAATTGGGCGAAGCGGCCATCATCACCAGGGGCACGGATTTCTCCAGTGTCCATGAAAATGCGCGAAACCGCGCACACGCCGCAATGTTCCTCACCTATGTCGACAGAATCCGGAATCTCGCGACTGGCTGGCCCGGGGATGGGATTCGAACCCGCGCGCGACGTTCGCCGCTGCCGGTTTCAACTTCAAGTTCGATACGGCGCTGTTCTGCATTGTCCATCCTGTATGCTGGCATAGGATCTTCGATAGCCCGTTCGCCGATGCCCCCAGCATCAGTTCGCGCCTCAGCTTTCCTTAATCGCGATTCCTTTCCTTGAGAGCTCCTCGATCGCTGCGGGCGATTTGTGAAGATCCGTAAAACCCATACCTTCGAGCACCGCCTTGTGCTTGGTGAACTGGATATTCGCGTACTCCACGATTTGCACCCGGTTTCCCCACGGATCCCTGAACTCCACCCCTCGTCCGGGCAGGGTCTTGACGCCGGCTTGCTTAAGCCGCCGTCTCACCTTCTCCTTATCGTCCACCACGAGGCCAAAATGGCGTTCTTCGTCGGAACCCTGAGTGCGGGTTTCGGATAGATTGATAAACTGATCCCCAATGTCGATGAACGCCATCCTGGCGCTTCGTCCGCGCAGCGACAACTCGAACAGCTGGCTATAAAAGGACAACGCTTCTTCGATGCTCCCAACTTCCAGAGCTACGTGGTTGATACCGACGAGCCGTGCCCTGTCGTTCAATTCTTTGGCTGCTGCCATGTCTGTCGCCCTCCGATCCGGTGCATCAGCGTATCGACGCGACGTCACCGCCTAATTTGACATCAAGGAAACTCTATCCAACGCTGAAAAGTGGAATGTTCGCAACGTTGTTGCTCTTGATCACCGAAATCAACGGCGTTCGTACTGTTTGTCGCCAAAGAGAACCGAAAAGGTTTCCTTGTCGTTCGGTTGCAGCGCAGGGCCCTCCGCCATTACCGCCATACCCTTCTGGACCGCTGGGCGAGCCTCGATAGCTTCATACCATCGCTTGAGATTCGGGAAATCTTCCAGATTCTGTCCTTGCAGCTTGTGCAGTCTCAGCCACGGATAGGTGGCGATGTCGGCTATTGAGTATTCGCCCGCCAGATATGGAACGTCGCCAACACGCTTGTCGATCACGCCGTAGATGCGCTTCGCCTCGTTTGTATAGCGATCGATCGCGTACTGGATCTGTTCGGGTGCATAGCGGCGGAAGTGATGCGCCTGGCCGAGCATTGGCCCGACGCTCGCCATCTGGAACATCAGCCACTCGAGCACCCTATAGCGGCCGCGTGCATCCAACGACATCAGCCGCTCAGTCTTCTCGGTGAGATAGATCAGTATGGCGCCCGACTCGAAGATCGAAATGGGCTTGCCGCCGGGGCCATCAGAATCGACGATCGCCGGCATCTTATTGTTCGGGCTAATTTTCAGAAACTCGGACTTGAACTGATCGCCCTTGCCTATATTGATTGGGATTACGCTGTAGGGGAGCGAGAGCTCTTCCAACGCGATAGTAACCTTGTGCCCGTTCGGGGTCGGCCAGAAATACACATCAATCATATCGAACTCCTGGTTGGTAACGTGGTAATCTGTTTTGAGACCGCGAGCAGACGGGCCCGGGTCAGATCAAAGTGGTCCTGAGATGGCTGCGGACGAGAACCTTAAACGAACATTACCTCTCCACGACGATGTATCGCCGTCGTTTCGAACAGCCGTGTACGTATCTAGGCGTATTTATGCATCATGTATACCTTACATTCGAAGTTAACTTTCAACGCCTTAGGTGCTCGGCGGCTTCTCCATTGGCGAAAGATTTCGCATTTTCTTGTTGGCTTGGAAGGTGGTCTCGCCCGACGCAGTTTGTTCACGCGTCAAACGTGGGTGCTAATCGCCGCCCGCAGCAGATGCGTTGGCTGCGTGCGAGATGAATTCCGCGACGTCGGCAGTCTGGTCGGCACGCAGTGGACAGCCATACGCCGTGCGCATCTTGTCGACCTCCTTCTTCCAGCTTTCGAGCGTCAACGGCGGCTGGGTATCAATCATGCCTTTCGAATGACACAGGAGGCAGTGTTCATTGACGATTGTGGCGTCTTCGCCCTTTCCTGCGAAGCTCTTGTTGCCGAAGGGCAGGGTGATCTTTTGCGACGTTAGATCGATCGTGCGATGTCGGATCGGCGTCACAGCACTTTGCGCGAGTGCGATGGCATTTGTGAACGTCGCAATCAGTCCAATCACCAGTGATGAGGATCATGCGCTGTCGGGTTTGTGACATTGGCCGTTCCTCTATGCGGTATGAACCGTGACCTGTTCGATCACGTTGCGCATAAAGCCCCCTGGGTTCCAGGTGGAAGTCGCCGGCTGCGACAGGCTATTACTATTGGTCGCGTTCGCCATCAGCTTGTAAGGGCCGGGCTGTGTGGGGACGAAGCTGATCTGCCAACGGCGAAAGCTGTAGCGTCCGTAGTCCTTGCCCAGAGTCGTATTCTGCCAGCTCGCTCCGCCGTCACTGGAGAAGGCAACACTCTTGACCCCGGTGTCGCCGCCAAAGGCGATGCCGCGCACTTCGATCGGCACGCGCCGGCGCACCGTCGCGTTGTCGCGCAGATTGGTGATGAATGAACGCGGCACCATCCGATTGATCGGAACCATCTTGACGCCTTTGGCGTCCGGCGCCATGGTGCCGCCCGGCGTATCAGGAATCAGATAAGCGGTGTGCATCCAGAAGTTGTCGTCGGGCTTATCGAGCACCTCGATATGACTGAGCATCTTGACCCAGTACGTCGAATACCAACCCGGCACGATGAGCCTTAGCGGAAAGCCGTTGAGCACGGGGACCTGCGCGCCGTTCATCCCGTAGGCCACCATCACCTCGCCATCCATCGCATGGTCGATGGTGAGCGACTTCCTGAAGACTGGGGTTTCCGGTACTTCCCCCGTATCAAGACCGCCGAAGCGCACCTGGACCGCGCCGGGCAACACGCCCGCGCGATCGAGGATCGACTTCAAGGTAACTCCGGTCCACAAAGCATTGCCCATCGCGCCGTTGCCCCACTGACCGCCCGGCACGCGCGGTAATGAGAAGCCGCGGCTGTTGCCCGAACATTGGTTCACCGCGGCAAGCTCGACCTGCTGTTGGTGCAGAATTTCCTTGAGCGTGAACTCAGCGGGAGTGCGCACGTGGCCATCCACCCGCAGGCGGAATGTATCCACGTTAATCGAGGTCGGAATTACGGGCAGATGCCAGCGCACGAAAAATTGATCGTTGGGCGTGAACACCCCTTTGTCGAAAACTTCGAACGGAGTCTCGAGCAGCGGCGGGCGCTCCCGCTGCAAGATCATTTCGCTCTTTTGGGGAAGGCGGACCAGCTCCCGACGGCCGTTCTCAAACGGCATCTGTATCAGCTCCTCGGCGAACGCGGACAGGCTTTCACCGAAGATTCCGCCGGCGACGACGCCAGCCGCTATTTTCAAGAAGCTTCGACGTGGGAGCCGACCCGAGCCATCAGCCTCCGGCACTCTCGCATTCAACGGTTTATTTCTGTCCACGGGCGTGCTCCAGCCGGCAAGTCTCACCTGCTAGCCGCGATTCAAATGCGTGAAAAACGAAAGCACCATGATGGTGCACCCAATTGTCGCTGGTGTTAGGTAAAATGCCTGCCGAGACAATCCCGCAGCTCAGCCAACGCGCGCGCTCTTCCAATTCGGACGGTGACGCTACTGATGTGGGGGGAACGCCAACTGCCATGCAACTTGCATCGTAGGGTCGTGAACCGCGGTCCCCTAGGTCGAGCGCATGGAATTCAGCTCCTGGATGAAGGAGTAGATAAGCGATGAAAGAGAGTCCCAGAGAGTCTTTCAGCCGAAAAACTTTCCCGCCACAGCGAACCGTCCAAATAGTCCCCCTTTTGCAAAAAAGCCCTCTCCCGACGGAACCACCATCGGCTGCAAGCGCCTCCGGCACTGATGGGGGACGGGGTGACATGTGAATGATTCCCCGAGCGACCCTACCACAGTGAAAGTGCCTGGCACAAAACAGTGCACAAAATGGTACCGGTTTTTTCACGCCTGCCCTATGTGAGGGCACGCATTGGTCCGCTTGGCTTCGTGACGTTCCCAGTCCGTCCGATGGCGGCAAGATCGGCGAATCGGCCTGATGCTCTTGAAAACAGGTGAGTAATGGCTGACAAAGTCACGCGAATCGATTCGTTGAGTCCGGCTACCAACGATTTACAATATTATGGACGCCTTCGACACGACGTAAGTTTCAATATTACGGACGCATTCAACACGGTCGTCGTCCTGTTATTCATAGCTCTGCTTGTGTACTCAACTGTCCTGTAGTTTGTAGCAATCGAGCCGCTCGGGCGCCGAGGCATGAGGTGGCAAGTGAAGAGCTGTGCGCTACTCGCGATTGTCTTCGTCTGGATCACCTCCACGGCGACTGCGTTCGCAAGACAGCCACCCGCCGCCTCGATTTGTGACACCTCGGCCGATCTTTTTTTGGCAGCTGAGGACTATCCCGAAGCGATTCGCCTCCACCTGGAAGTTTTAAGACGCAATCCGAACAGCGCGCTCGCTCATTATCATCTTGGTTTCGCTCAAGGGATGATGGGCAATGGAACGGCAGAGGTCAGTGAGTATCAGCGTGCCGAAGCGCTTGGGCTTAGAACTTGGGATTTGTTTCTAAACCTGGGATTGACTCAGCTCGAAAATGGCAACCTGGACGCAGCGATGGAGAGTCTGCGAACGGCAGTTCTCCTCGGTGAGGACCATTCGGAATCACATTTCAATCTCGCTCTCGTCTACGAGCGGCGCGGAATGCTCGCGGATGCGGAGCACGAGACGCTGGCGTCGCTGCGCTTGAGTCCTTGGCAACAGGATACGCGGAACTTGCTGGGAGTGATCTATGCCCGCGAGGGGAAGATTGCTCGCGCATGGCTGGTATGGCGTGATCTCGCGCGCGAGGCGCCGGATTATGAGCCGGCCCGAAAAAATCTGGCGCTCCTGGAAAGCAAAGTGAGTTTTCCCCCACTCGAGACAGCGGCAGTTGTCCTCCCTTAGCGGCCGCCCTCGAAGCCATCAAGCCGAGCGCGAAGCACACGTGCTGGCATGCCAAATGCGGCTGAATTCGAGCCCCGCGCGATAAAACAAGGTGAATACTATGGGCGCATTAGTTCAAACCAAGGCCTCGATCCCCGCGTCATTCAAGACGATAGAATCGTCGCCACGACCGCGCTTCTTACGGGCCAGCAGGGCTCTCGCTCGCGAACCGCGCGCGTTTCCTGAAGCGCGTACGCGGCCAACTCTGCCCACCGCCATCCGTGACGAAATGCTGGAACTTTACGCGTTTATTTTCTGTCAAGGCGGCTTTCGCCAACTGAACATGACCTTCGAACAATTCCTGATAGTAGCCGCCGCAATCAAACCGGCCGACCTGCCGGCTACTCGCGAGGAAGCGTGGACGTTTTGAGCTCGTCCGCTCATTGCCGCTGCACTCGGCTCTCGTTTATCTGGCACCTGTGCAATTCGAGGAGCAACACACCCACGCCGTGATCCAAACCACTCGACGGGTTACACTTTCGAATCATCGCGGGAATAGTGATCAGCTTTGAATGGAGCGTTGAGCTCGTTGATCCGCGTCGAAACACCGATGTGGATGTCCAAAAACCCGCGTTCCGTGAGAACGTACCCGAGCAAGCCGCGGTGCTTTAAAGCCTGAATCTCTCGCCGCGTGGTATGGTATCTGGCACTGCAGAAGGTTGGAGCTTGCGAATCGTTGCCACGCTTTAGTTGGATCATCCGGAGCGGAGGATCGGCGCTGCTGCACAGCGGTTCTGCTACCCTGATGAGTCGCAAGCGCTATATGCCGGAGCAGGTCATATATGCAAACAGGGGCACTGCGATGACGATAGAGAAACCCGCGCTCACCTCCCAGGACATGCATGCTCAACGCTCTCAGGAATCAAACGGCTGGGCAATCTGATCATGCCAGTAGAAATCAGCGTCGGCCCCTCGGTACTAACGATCAATCAGGGCAGCACGTTCATGGTCACGGAGCTGAGCGGCGAAATTGCGGCCAATGGCGAGCAAGGTCTTTTCGCACACGACACTCGGTTCGTGAGTTACTACGCGATTTCTGCCAATGGCGAGCCATGGAGACTGGTTACTTCGAGTGCACCCATCTACTACGGCGCTCGCGTCCATCTCACGAATGGCGACTTGACCACGGAGGACCTTTCGGTAGCGGCAGGAACCATTTCACTGACGATAAGCCGTAGTCTCGCTGATGGAGTCCACGAAGATCTCGATCTCGTCAATTACAATCGCACCCCGATCAGATTCAACCTCGAAATCGCGATGCGCTCCGACTTTGCGGATTTGTTCGAAGTTAAGTCTCATCGATTCGTCCGGCGTGGTAGGATAGAAACCCGTTGGGACCCGGATGTCTCGCGAGCTGCGAACCTCCTACAATAACCTGGATTTCAACCGTACGTTCGTTTACCGGATCAGTTCTGATACTCGTCCTGACTACGCTAATGGGCGAATCACTTTCCCTATAGAGCTGCAGCCAGGGGCGTCATGGCACGCCTGCTGCGTTTACGTACTGGCCCATGGTGCGAATATAAAAGAGCCGACTCGAGCCTGTCTTCTCAGATCGGAGGACACCAGGTTCGACTCGCTCCAGCGCGAGTGGCTCTCGCAAGCGACTGCTCTGACATCGGCCAACGAAGATCTTTATCGCCTGTACCGCCAATCGCTAGAAGATATGGGCGCGCTGAGGATGCATGACCACGACTCGGCGGATGGCCAATGGCTGCCGGCGGCAGGAGTACCGTGGTTTGTGACGGTATTCGGCCGGGACAGCCTAATCGTCAGTCTCCAGAACATGATCGTCAATACCGGCTTGGCGCGCGGAGCGCTGAAGACGCTTGGCCAGCTCCAAGCGCAAGAAATGGACGACTATCGCGATGCCGAACCGGGCAAGATCCTGCACGAGCTAAGACGCGGCGAGCTAGCGCACTTTCATCGCGTTCCGCACACTCCTTATTACGGAACCGCAGATGCAACTCCGCTGTATCTGATCGTCCTCCACGAAACCTGGAAGTGGATCGGCGATCTCTCATTGCTTAAGGACCACCGGGACGTCGCGATTCGCTGCCTCGAATGGATCGATCGCTACGGTGACCTCGACGGCGACGGATTCCAGGAATACAAGACCCGATCGAGACAGGGATATGAGAACGTCGGTTGGAAAGACTCCGGCGATGCTGTCGTCTACCCGGATGGTACCCAGGTCAAACAGCCTAAGGCTCTATGCGAGCTGCAAGGCTACGTGTTCGATGCGTGGAATCGCATGGCGGAGGTATTCGAGGCATTAGGTGAGGGGGATCGCGCAAGCGATATGCGCCGCAAAGCTGCTGCATTGCAAACGCGATTCGAACAACACTTCTGGTGTGAGGACGCTGGCTTCTACGCGTTCACCCTCGACTCCGCAAAGAAGGCGGTCCCGACTATAGCGTCGAATTGCGGCCATTTGCTCTGGAGCGGTATTGCGAGGAAAGACCGCGCGGAACGCGTGGTGAAGCGTTTTTTCGAGCCAGACCTGTGGAGCGGCTGGGGAATACGAACATTGTCGAGCCACAATCCCGCGTACAATCCGTTCTCCTACCAACGCGGATCGGTATGGCCACATGACAACGGGATTATCGCGATGGGTTTTAAGCGCTACGGCTTCGCCGCCGAGGCCGCGCGCGTCGCGCGCGACATTTCGGAAGCCGCCAGTTACTTCGCCGGCTATAGGTTGCCCGAGCTTTACGCCGGGATCGAACGACGACCCGGAAATTTTCCGGTTCAATATCTGGGCGCTAATGTGCCACAGGCCTGGGCGGCCGGAAGCATATTTCACCTCGTTCAGTCGATTCTTGGTCTTCAGGCGGACGCACCTAATCATCGCTTGTATGTAGATGCGCAACTGCCTAAATGGCTCCCAGAGGTGACGCTCCACGGGCTTGCGGTAGGTAAGGCGAAAGTCGATATCCGCTTCTGGTCAGAGAACAGCGAAACAAAATGGGAAGCGTCGGTTCGCGAAAGCGATTTGGTGATCGAGCAACGGGCCTGGGAGCCGTGGCCTTCAACGGAAGAGCAGCGATGAAAGAGGTGCTGGTCGAGGACCTGCGCTGCACGACTATCAAGCTGATTTGCCTAATTCTAACGCAACTGCAAGGTGCCATCCTTCAATCGAAGGCCGAGCGTAACTCGGTTCCCGTCGAGCGCTTTAAGCATTTGATTTTCTCAACGCTCCTGCGTTGATATAAGTCATCGCCCATCGCGATTTTCGCCGTATTCCAGTCATTTATCGAAGATTACCATCGAAGAAGCCGAGGCCCGAGTTGCGCTCCAGTTACGGCACAGAGCATTATCGCCGCGCCATACCAGATGGCAATGAACGGAATGGTATCGCTCGTGCAATTCAACGCGTAAGCGGCGGCACCAAATCCTCCGGCGACAATCCCGGCGATGGCGCCGCTAAGCTTCAACCGGGTTGGCGCGCCTTTCTGAAGCGCCCAGATCAAGGCTGCCAATGGGATCGCAGCAAAGAACACTATGCAGAGGAGACAACGCGCCGAGGATACCGTAGTCGCTCCAAGAAGCATCCCTATCCACGCCTGAGGACTACCAAGGAGCAGCATCGCAACGGCAACCGCGATCGCAGCAAGGAAAGGAAAAAAGATCAGGGCCCAGTTCGTCGCGTTCTCCAGACCGGGACGCGTCGATCTCACCAAAAGAGGCGCTCCCGTGCCGATCACGCTCAGAGCAAAAACCAGCTTCACAGCCAACCATTCCAGATGAGCCGTCGAGTGAAGGTCGGGCCGTGGTCCGACCGTCGCGAACATCAGGCCAAAAGCAGCTGCTCCACCTGTAACCATTGCTAGGATCAGCGTCTTTCCAAATTGTTCGTGGTACGCGGGCTCCAGGTTGGCGCAGAGTACGTCAATAAGCCGATCTGTGTTCAAGCTGCTCTCTCCTCCCTAATCCGTAACGCCAACGCCTTCAGGCCGCGATGCACCGCTACTTTTATGGCCGTCTCCGACATGCCACATCTAGCGGCCGCTTCGCTCACGCTCAGCCCTTCGAGCTTCACACATTGAATCGCCTCTCTTGCTTTGGACGAAATCCTCGACATCAGCCGTTGCAAATCCAAACCGCTTTCAACGGCCCCCATGTCGCTGCGAGCCATAAGCTCTTGCGCGCTCTCCATCGGCATGTCCTTAAATGAAGACTTGGTCCGACGGAGATAGTCCAGAAACTTGTAGCGCGCGATTGCATGGATCCAAGGCGTGAAAAGTTGCAACGGATCATATGTATGCCGATGAGTATGGATCGCGATCAGTGCTTCCTGGAGAAGGTCCTCTGCTTCTGCAGGACCATGCCCAATTAGCGCGAAGCGGCGTCGATAGTAGGCGCGCAGGTGGCCTGTCAGCCGCTCGAGAAGCGAGTGATACGCCCCTGCGTCTCCGTCGAGACTGGCTTTCATCAGAGCTCGAAGCTCGCGTTCTTGAGAATGAGCGAGTTCGTCCATCTATAACCTGTGTTGGATTAACACTTCGCTCCCTCATGGCACGCTCTCCCAATTTCAAGGAGCGAGGAGTGATAGGACACGGTGAATTTTGCGTTTTTTCTGGCCTTGGAACGTCATCTGTGTCGGTCATGGGGAGCCGCTCCTTGAGACCGCGATCGCACGCACAGCGATGGCAATAGTTAGATAATTCGATCGGAGTCGCCCGCGGCAAACGTGAGACGATCAAAACAACAGGCCGTAATTATGCTCCAGCCCAAGCAGGACCCGGCCTGCTACTTCCCAGGTCTTGAGCGACACCGTCGTGTGCTGGTTAGCCGTCTGGATATCGCGCAAGCGCCTATCGAAAACATTGCCAGCGAAAACGGACGATCCGCCGTTGGCCTTGTATAGAAGCTCGACCGCCTCAGTGCATGCAGTACTGGCATGAGCCATTGCAAGCCTCGCGCGAGCGCGCTGTTTGAACGAAGGAGGATCGCCGCTCGCCAAGGTCTCCCACATATCGCCAAACGTTTCGAAAACAAACCCACGCGCGGAGCCTACCAGAGCCTCGGCTTGAGCTACGGCGCACTGAACGAAAACTTCGTCACGCAGCATCGCCTTGTTCGCGGTCGGAGATTTGAAGGTCAGCGGTTTGTTTGAAGCAAGCTTGATGAACTCGTCGATCGCGCCGCGGGCGATTCCCAGCGGCACCGCGCAGACTTTGTAGATCAGCAGGTTCGGGAGCGAGTAAAGCGGGCCTTGCCTATAGTTGGTCGGCGCAGCCAAATTGAAGGTTCGCTCCTCGGGGATAAAACGATCTTCAACCATCCAATCGTGACTGCCGCTGCCACGGAGGCCGTTGGTCCTCCACGTGTCAATAATCTCGCACTCTTCAGCAGGGAGAAAACCGAAACGGGTTTCGGGCAGGCCATTGGGCTGAAGGCGTGGCGAATCGCCATCGAAGATGGTGAAATGGCCAATCAGCCACGTCGCGTGCTGACAGCCGCTTGCGAAGGGCCATCGGCCACTGGCCCTAAAGCCGTTCTTGGTCTTTGCAGCCTTCCCGGGCGGAGCGAACGTGATCGCAGTCACCGAGTCGATGTCGCGATACATTTCGCGCGCAACGGCCTGGTCGATATAGGCGGTCATGTACCCGCCGTCAATGCCGATCATGACGCACCAGCCTGTGGATGCGTCGACGGCCGAAAGCTCTTCAATCACACGCATCTGAGTAAGAAAATCCAGCTCAGGACCACCCCACGACCGCGGCATCGCCATCCGGAACATACCTGCCCGTTGCATCTCGCGCACCAGATGCATCGGCAGCCGCCGTCCTTGTTCGATTTCGTCCGCCGCTGCATGGATTTTTGGACCAAGCTCGCGCGCGGCATCGAGCGTTCGGATTGCGCTGTCTTCCGTGTCAGGCATGCGTGCCCCTTCCGAGTGAGCTGAACGATTTCGGCGGTCTGGTCGAATCGAACCTTCGTATGAGCTTGCCAAATCCAGCGTTGACAATCCAATACGCGAAATGCCGTTGTTTTCCATTCGAAAAATCCTGGCTGAAATGAAATTGCTTTTAATCGAGTACTCTCTCTTGCAAGGATCACATCAGGCTACTGTTAGTATGGCTTCAATCGACGAGCAGGCCTCACGGATCGCTCGAGCCTCGTTTGCGGCCGCGCCGATGACTCCACCGTTGCCCCGCGGATTGATTAGAAACCAAAACCAGGTGCTTTCACGTCTCCAGATCACGAAATCCACGCCCAAGTAGCGGTTCCGATCGGATGAGCCGGCACTCACGACTCGCATCCCCTCGATTCATACAGGGCGCCATCGCCCAGGCTCCGCCAAAACGCGGCTAGCCAAGATCGAGTATTGAACCCACCCATACCTGTGAGTTCGAAACGGAGCAGGGATCGGTTACATCAGGCGTACTAGAATGAGCTCCCTCACCGCATTTTCGCGTGCTAAGGGATAAGGAGTTGGACGAGTCAGACTGGCGTAACTAGTAGAGTCTGGACGCGCGAGATGTCGTAGACCGCGCGCTTGCTCTGACAACGCCAGTCTCGCGCGGTCCGGATCACCATTTGGAAGTATCGGCCCGCTTGATATACCTGCGGCTCCCCAGATCGCAACCCACGCGATGTTCGATACGCGGAGCGCTAGAGGGATGCGGTCTTCACCTGTTTTTTCCGGTATCAAACAACCGTAGGATCAACCTACCCAGAGATGGAATGCCCGCGCACAAATAGGTGTGCTCCCCGACAACGTCGCCGCCGAAACCCAGCTTGAAGCGGTCGATCCCTTCAGCACTCGAGCGCTGCCCGTTAGAGAGACCCCCAAAGTCGTAGGTATCGAATCCATCGTCTTTGTAAGCCACAATCTCGTGCCAGTGGAGATAACAATTCAAAATCCCGCTCAAGCGTGCCGTCTCGGCATCGTCAAACCGTTTACTCGCAGAGTACAACAGGCGGGTGCGACTGATGTCGTCGTCGCGCAGATTCACGTGTCCACAAATCGCGGTCCCGTCAAGATAGGCGATAAAGATGTCGGAGCAATCGGTATAGCGGTCCAATATGCTGACATTCAAGGGCAAGACCTGTAACCCCTTCGCCTTGATCAAGGATTGATATAGCTCGACAAATTCATGCTTCGCCGTCGGCCCGTTACGGACGATCTTTATACGGCCAAGCAGTTTCTCAGCTTTCCCAAGCTTATTACGGGTGCCCGAATGAGCTTTGCCGCGTAATTCGTCGAGCGGACGGTTGAGATCGATGCAGGTTGTTGCGTTTATGCCGGACCGTATTACGCAGGTTGCACCTGCCACATTTACGTCGGCTGCAATCAGTCTCGCCATCCATCTGGGTTCAAGCTCGCCCGCAGCATGCCGGGCGTACTCGGCGGTTGGGAAAAAAGCTACGCGGTATGGCAACAGTCTCGCTAGTCTGCGGTCTATCGTTACCATGGTTCCTTCCGAGTGACCGCGCATTGCTCAACGAGTGATACAGATGTCGCCGCGTGCGTCGCCATGTTTACTTATCCCACCTCACAGTATTAACATTTTACGTTGATTTAAAGCAAACAAATGTCGCCTGTGCGTCGACGTTGTGTCTCAGGCTTTTTGCAGTCTCCTATTGGCGACTTTGACGCGCTCTTTGGTTACCCGAAATGGAGTGCATTTTTCAGAACTAGTTGGACGAGTTCGACAATAGCCTGCTTAGCTCTTTGTAAGTTCGTCAATCGGCAGCGTGGTACAATCTTTCTCATCATCACGGCGAGCACTATCTAAAGACGAAGCCATTCAATAAACGGGACTTTCGCCGGGCGAGTTCCCTGTGAGAACGCGTTCGCCCCGGAAGGGCTTTGGCGAGGAATCGCTTGACTTCAGCCGCGAATGCCTGGCGGCGGTGGCAGTTACCTCGTTGCGTGGGCGTGCGCGTAATTCGAGAACTGGAGCGACTAAGCGGAAAGCCCGAAAATTATCTGCGGAGTCGGCAAAGCCGCCCCAACGGCACGCGACGAGAGCGCTCGTCCACTTGCGATCGCCTCTTCTAAGAAGCGGCGATAATTAGTTTCACTTTTGCTCAGTCCGTGGACGAAAAGCGCGCGAGCTTGGCGGCAACCGCGCTATAGGTCGCGCGGCGCAGGTCGGGATCGAGCGGGTCGGCGCAAATGTAACTATCGAACCTTGCGGCGAAGGCTGTTCTCGCGCAGCGCACCGGGCTCTGCGCGGCCATCCAAAACGCGATGCGCAAGCGGGCGTTGCCGTACTAGCCGACTGATCCCGCGAAACCGACCGAACTGCTGGGTCGAGAGGCTCATACGGCAGAATATTCAAGAACTGGCGATAGTGTGCGAAGCGGGGTAAGTCCCAGTCGTCCTCAGGATAGTAAAATTTCCCCCATACTGCGCGGCGACCGAAAAGCGCTCCGCTGCCAGACGTTCTGCGCCCATTCTCGATATCTTCTTGACACCGCGCGCCAAAACCGACTTGACTGGGGATTCAACCGATACTTTCCTATGGGATTCTTGCGGTGCACGAACTCGCAATCACCGAGAGTGTCATTGAAGCAATAACCCACCGTATCGGTGATGCCAGGGTCAGTCGGGTACTGCTGGAAATCGGCAAACTTTCTGGCGTGGTTCCAGATGCAGTCCGCTTCTGCTTCGATATCGCAGCCGACGGAACGCCACTTGTCGGCGCTGTGCTCGACATCATCGAGACGCCGGGGCGGGCTCGATGCCGCGAATGCGGCGCGCGAATCGAAATCGACGGTCCCATCGCTTTGTGCCACTGCGGCAGCGCCAACCTCGAATTTATCGATGGCACTGAGCTGCGAATCAAAGAAGTTGAGATATCTTCACATGTGTGACACATGCGGCTGCTCCGATGATTCCTCTGTGCAAATCACCGATCCTGCCGAGAGAATCACCAATCTTACCGGGACACCGTCCGCGCATGGCCATCCGCATGAACACTCAGCGGGTCCCGAGCGCCCACATGCCCACACCGACGGCGCTCCCGATGATCGCCAACAGGATGGTCACGAGCATGCTCACGATGGGCATGGGCGTGGGCAGGCTCATGATCATCATTCTCGAGAGCAGAGCGGTGCGTTGAACGATCACCCAGCTAGCCGCATCGTCCGTTTCGAACAGAATGTCTTAGCAAAGAATAATCTCATAGCGGAGCGAAATCGCGGATGGTTCGAAGGCCGCGGGATTCTCGCGCTCAATCTGATGAGCTCGCCAGGAGCGGGCAAGACCACGCTGCTGGAGCGCATGCTCGCCGATCTTTCGAAAGAAGTATGGCTTTCAGTGATCGAGGGCGATCAAGAGACCGCGCGCGATGCCGAGAGAATTCGCAGGGCGGGCGCTCAGGCAATCCAGATCAATACTGGCAGCGGATGCCATCTCGATGCCCAAATGATCTCCGCGGCGCTTCGCAAGCTGGCGCCGCCCGCACACTCGTTGGTAATGATCGAAAACGTCGGCAATCTCGTTTGTCCCGCGTTGTTCGATTTGGGAGAAGCGGAAAAGGTCGTAATCATGTCGGTTACCGAGGGCGAGGACAAACCGCTAAAGTACCCGCATATGTTCCGTGCCGCCGGCGTAATGCTGGTGAACAAGATCGATTTGATTCCGCATCTGGAATTCGACATCGAGCGATGCTGTCAATTCGCGCGCGAGATTAATCCCAAGCTCGAGATAATGCGCGTCTCTGCTCGGACGGGAGACGGACTCGATGCATGGTACCGATGGTTGCGCGTCCGAATTGAAGCGTTCGGAGTGGAACGGCGTCCCGCCTGAATTGCAGCCTCATCCTCCGGAGTCTCAGATGAATACCGAGGCTTGGACCGCACGTTATACTTTCAACGACATCCTGGGTGTCAGCAGGCAGCTGCGCCGAACCATCGAGTTGGCGCAGCACGCCGCGCGGGCCGACTACCCGGTGGTGCTGGCCGGTGAGTCGGGAACCGGTAAGGAGCTGATCGCCCACGCGATCCACAATGCGAGCGCGCGCCGCCGCAATCCATTCGTCGCCGTGAATTGCGGAATGCTGTGCGGAGAAATGGCGATTCCGGAGCTGTGCGGATATGAACCGGGCTCGTTCACCGGCGCCGACCGACACACCCACCAAGGGTTTTTCGACGCAGCGCGGGAGGGGACGCTATTTCTCGACGAATTTCAGGATCTGCCACCCACCCCACAGAGCGTGTTGCTGCGCTTTTTGGAAACCAGCCGGTTTGTCCGCGTTGGCGGCACCCAGCAGGTCCATTGCGAGGTCCGGGTGGTGGTCGCGACCAACATTCCAATCGGGGAGTTGAGCGACGGCCGGATCCGCTCCGATTTGATCTACCGGCTCAATTGTCTATCGATCGAAATTGCGCCGCTGCGCGACCGTCGCCAGGACATCCGGCCAATAGCGGAGAAATGCCTGCGCGAGGAATTGCATTACCTGGGCGAAGTGGACGAAGCGGTATGGCAAGCGCTCGAGTCCTGTCCCTATCCGTGGCCCGGCAATGCGCGCGAGCTGCGCAACGTCCTGCTCAGGACCATTCTGGTTTCGTCGCGCGACAGGCTAATGCCAGCCGATCTTCCATCCGAGTTGTGGCATCGCCCGTATCCCGCAAAGCGGATTCAACGGAGCGACGATGATTCGGGCGGCAATACCGCTGACGGTGCAATCGTTGCGCTGAAGGCGGTCTTTGACGCCAGCCATCATAATGTATCCGAAACCGCGCGCCGCCTCGGAATCCATCGCTCCACGGTGTATCGCCGCTTGCGCGGTGAGCTAAGGTCTAAACAATAGAAATGTTTTCATTCGCAGTCGCGTGAAGGATCGGGCATCGCGCAGATCGCCACCACCGATCCGATCACCTTTCCCTTTTCGTTGCGGATAGTAGTGCTGCTTTCCTCGATTGGAATCTTCTTTCCCGCGCGATGACGCAGCACACCCTGCGCTCGGCCGCCGCGTATCAATTCAGGACCTGAGATCGATATCGATACGACCTCCGACAGGGGGCGGCCGATCGCCTCGACCGCAATCCATCCGGTTAGATCTTCGGCGGCTGGATTGATAAAACGCACTCGCCACTCGGCATCGGTCGCAACCACACCGTGCCCGATACTGCGCAGAATCGCCCTTATCCATTGCTCGCGTTCGCGAAGGTTTCGTTCCGTTCGATGGCGGTCAAGCGCAGTTTCGACGACCAAATCGAGTTCCAAGTCGTCGAATGGCTCCAACAGATATCCGTAGAGATGAGAAGTTTGAGAAGGCCGTGCACGCGCTAAGTCCGCTGGTGCTCCAAGAAGAACTACCGGTACATCCAAGTGGCTGCTGATATCCTCGATCGCTCTGGCCGCCTCGGATGTCTTCAGCGGATTTATCCTCACGATCGCGAGGTTCGGACGTAGCCGATCCAGCGTCTCCGGGGTCTCGTCATAACCGCCACTCCAAATCGAATAGCCGCGCTCGATCAACCTGGTCCTCATAGCCTCGGCAGGCAGACCAGGCTCCTCCGATAAGAGAATTCGAGCGGACTGCGACCGCATATATGCTCGGTAGCGGCGTGCTAAGCGGCGCTAGCGCTTATGAAGCGGTGACCATCTGCCGCAATTACAGCATCAAGCGTTCCAGTACAGCATCAAGCGTTCCAGCGCGACATTTTAAATTGTGGCGCAAGATATTCCCCCAAAGCGACCCTCGTACGGGGAATTGCTGGCCGATACGTTGCCCGGATCAGGCTATTGTCGATGCGACACTATGCGACACTCTGCGACACTCCTTATGAGCAAGAGAATAGTCACGGAATATTCTTTTGCGGCTCTTTAACACATTAATCTGGCGCAATTCTTTCCAATCAGGTGCGTTCTCACGTCGCATCGTGTCGCTTCTACAGCACAGGCCCGACGTCGGACTCATTCGAGCGAATTCTTGAATTCAGCGCGCATAACGGCTTCGCGATACCTATTGTGCGATGGAAAGTGGGTGCTTCTCTCCGAGTGGATGTGGTTTGCCCGTGGCATTCCTATTGCTGCGGGTAGTCACCGACTTTTGCGGAAAACTTACCACGCGTCCGTGAGAGATATCATGGCGAGATAATCATGGCTGACAAAGAAACCGTCGTTCATATCCTGTGGATCAACGCTGGCCTGAGTTGCGACGGTGATTCCGTGGCGCTCACTGCCGCGATGCAACCCAGCATCGAGGATATCGTGCTAGGGACGCTGCCGGGGCTTCCGAAAGTCGCTGTCCACTGGCCCTTGATCGCACCCGAGACGGGGCCGGTCGGCGGCGATGACGATTTCATTGAATGGTTCTTCAAGGGCGCGCGCGGAGAGATCAATCCGTTCGTGCTCGTGATCGAGGGATCCATTCCCAACGAGAAGCTCAAAAAAGAGGGATACTGGTCGGGCTTCGGCAATGATCCCGCGACGGGGCAGCCGATCACCACCAGCGCATGGATCGATCGCTTGGCGCCGAAGGCTTTATTGGTGCTGGCGGTCGGCACCTGTGCCACGTACGGCGGAATTCATGCGATGTCGAACAATCCGACCGGCGCGATGGGGGTGCTCGACTATCTGGGATGGGATTGGAAATCGCACGCCGGAATTCCAATCGTATGTGTGCCCGGATGTCCAATTCAGCCGGACAATCTTTCAGAGACCATCGCATATCTCTTGTACCAGGCCGGTGGACAGGCCCCGATGATTCCTCTCGATAAGGAGCATCGGCCGAAATGGCTGTTCGAACAGACCGTGCACGAGGGATGTGATCGCGGCGGCTATTACGAGCAGGGGAACTTTGCCCGGGAGTACGGGACGCACGAATGTCTGGTGAAAATCGGCTGCTGGGGTCCGGTCGTTAACTGCAATGTCCCGAAGCGCGGATGGATGGGCGGAATCGGCGGATGCCCCAATGTGGGTGGGATCTGCATTGGATGCACCATGCCGGGGTTTCCCGATAAATTCATGCCGTTCATGGATGAGCCGCCGGGCGCCAAGGTTTCCAGTACCTTGATCACCGGCTATGGCGCCCTGATCCGGTCGTTGCGCAGCCTTACCCAACACACTCTCAACAAGGAACCAAAGTGGCGCACGCCGGGTGAGAGACTACGCACCGGATATAAGTCGCGCTGGTATGCGCAATAGCGTCGCAGATCCGTAACACATAAAGAGACCGCGACTCAGCAGGCGCGTCCTGGATGCGCACGGAATTCGTTGGAGGTATCGAGAATGAGTGCTGCCCCAACCCAAGGCAATCTGGTCGAGATGAACTGGGATCCGATCACCCGCATTGTGGGCAGTCTCGGAATCTATACCAAGATCGATTTCTCCAAACGCAGGGTCGCAGAATGCTACAGCACCTCGTCGGTGTTTCGTGGCTATAGCATCTTCATGCAGGGCAAGGATCCACGCGATGCTCACTTTATCACGAGCCGCATATGTGGAATTTGCGGCGACAATCACGCGACCTGCTCATGCTACTGCCAGAACATGGCGTACAGCGTGCAGCCGCCGCATCTCGGCGAATGGATCGTAAATCTGGGCGAAGCCGCTGAGTTCATGTTCGATCACTGCATTTTTCAGGAAAACCTCGTCGCGGTGGATTTCTGCGAAAAAATGGTCCGCGCGACGAACCCCGGAGTATGGGAAAAAGCCGCCAAAGCCGAGGCCCCGCATGCCGCCGATCATGGCTACCGGACCATCGGGGATATCATGAAGGCGGTCAATCCGCTGGAGGGAGATTTCTATCGCGAAGCGCTACAGACTAGCCGCTATACGCGTGAAATGTTCTGCCTGATGGAAGGCCGCCACGTGCATCCCTCGACCCTGTATCCCGGCGGTGTCGGTACGGTGGCATCAGTGCAGCTGCTCACCGATTACCTGTCTCGATTGATGCGTTACGTCGAATTCCTGAAGCGCGCGGTTCCCATGCACGATGATCTTTTCAATTTCTTTTACGAGGCCATGCCGGGCTACGAGGAAGTCGGGAACCGCCGCGTACTGCTCGGGTGCTGGGGCGCATTCCAGGATCCCAACGTCTGCAATTTCAACTATCGCGACATGACTGAATGGGGCCGGCACATGTTCGTGACGCCGGGCGTGGTGGTCGATGGACGATTGGTCACTAACGACCTGGTCCGAATCAATCTGGGAATCAGGATCTTGCTTGGCAGCTCGTACTACGAAGATTGGGAAGGCAAAGAAATATTCGTACGCGAGGATCCGCTGGGCAACAAGGTCGATACGCGCCATCCGTGGAACCAAACTACCATACCGAGGCCACAGAAGCGTGACCTGGGAGGCAAATACACCTGGGTTATGTCTCCGCGATGGAACGACGGAAAGGACGATCTTGCTCTCGATACTGGCGGCGGTCCGCTGGCGCGGCTATGGGCGACAGCTTTAGCGAAGCTGGTCGATATCGGATACGTGAAGTCGACTGGCAACAGCGTCGTGTTCAATTTTCCCAAATCAGCGACCAGAGGTCCGGTCTCCATGGAATGGAAGATTCCGAAATGGAGCAACACTATCGAGCGGGATCGCGCGCGTACTTATTTCCAGGCTTACGCCGCCGCGGCGGCGCTGTACTTCGTCGAGCAAGGACTGAAAGAAGTCCGTGCGGGACGTACTAAGACCTGGAATGAGTTCAAGGTTCCGCGCGAGGGGATCGGATGCGGTTTCACCGAGGCGGTGCGCGGCGTGCTTTCTCATCACATGGTCATCCGGGATGGGAAGATAGCGAACTACCATCCATATCCGCCCACCCCATGGAACGCGAGTCCTCGCGATTCGCATGGAGTTCCCGGTCCTTACGAAGACGCGGTGCAGAAAACGCCGATTTTCGAGGAGAACGGACCCGGCCCGGCTTTCCGCGGGATCGACATCATGCGCACGGTACGCAGCTTCGATCCATGTCTGCCGTGCGGCGTCCATATGTTTCTGGGTCGCGGTCGGGTCCTGAAACAAATCCATTCGCCGTCGATGATTCACACTGTGTGAGCCGGGCGCTGAACATGGTCTCCGATGAAGATCTCCGGCACGCGGGAGAACGGATCGAGAAATTACTCGAAGAGCTCCGCGCGATGGCGGGACCGTCGACCTGGCCACGGGTCGAGGAGCTGATGGGGTTGGTAGTTGAGTTGTACGGAGCCGGCCTGGCACGGTTCGTCGATCTCCTAGACGCCGATCTGCCAATCAACAAAATGCGCGAGCACGTGCTGGAGGACCAACTTCTTGCGAGCCTTCTGCTGCTTCATGGACTCCATCCAGAAGACACTGCGGCTCGCGTTGCGCGCGCGCTCGATCGCGTACGGCCATATCTTGGATCGCACGGCGGCGGCGTAGCGGTCGTAACAGTGGACGAGATGGCCGGCGTGGTGAAGCTCCGCTTGGACGGAAGCTGCGACGGATGCGCGTCGTCGGCTTTGACGGTCAAGCTCACCGTCGAAGGCGCGATCAAGGAGCTCGCTCCGGAAATCACCAGAATTGAAGTCGAGGGCGTTACCGAGCGCGAGAACCCTTTGAATTCAATGATTGCGAAATCGCACGCCAACGGCGCTAACGGCAATGGGATTTCCGCCAAACTCCCTGAATGGATCACCCTCGAGCAGCAACCTCCTTACCGATCCGGCGAATTGCTCGGGACTGAAATTACCGGCGAACGTATTATGCTTTGTCGCCTCGGCGAGCAGCTCTACGCATACCGCGGACAGTGCCCGTCGTGCGGAGCAGCGCTCGAAAACGGCAGCTTGGAAGGCGATTTGCTGACCTGCCGGTCGTGCGCCGAGCGCTACAACGTCCGATTCGCCGGCCGCTCAACCGGGGATAGGCAATTACACTTGGAGCCGATTCCGTTGCTCGAAAGCGGCGCCGGCGTTCGAATCGCGGTTGCGGGAGGCGCGGTATGAAGGTTGCCCCTCGAATTGCCGCCGCGCCGCACCTGAGGGCGCTACGCGCTTTCGTCTCTCGCGAGCAGACCAAGCCGTCAGGGGAAGTATGCGAGATGTGCGGCATTCAGCTCGGCGACGGGCATTCGCATTTGGTGAACATGGAGAGCCGGAATCTGGTCTGCAGCTGCCGCGCCTGTTATTTGCTCTTCACCGCAGAAGCCGCGTCACGAGGCCGCTATCGTGCGGTACCGGATCGTTATCTGCTGACCCAGGTTTTAAGATCAGCCAGGCAGCTTGGGACGCTTTTCAGATTCCGGTGCGAGTCGCGTTCTTCTTTCATAATTCACTGATCGGGCGAATCGTCGCTTTCTATCCCGGTCCGGCCGGCGCGACCGAATCGATGCTGAACTTGCACGCCTGGGATGACCTGCGCGCGGCCAATCCGGTGCTCGAAACCATGCAACCCGATGTTGAGGCGTTGCTGATCAGTGGCGATCGAAATGGCGGATTCGAATGTTTCATAGTGCCCATCGATGCTTGCTACGAGTTGACCGGCGCCATGCGCCGTCATTGGAAGGGCTTCGATGGCGGCGAGCAGGTCTGGAATCTCGTAGCTGCGTTCTTCGATAAGATCCGGAAACGGAGTCAGCCTGCCGCCTTCGCCGGACAGCTCTTGCGCGATGGCGACCTTCCTTCGGAGAGCAACAGATGACGGAGGCCGTGCGACCGGATGAATCGGCGATCACGCGAAAGCTCCGTTTCGAAGTCGAAGCGGCGCGTCCTGAACGCTATGCGGCAGTGCCAACGTTGATATTCGTGATTCGTGTCGAGCAGGAGAGCGGTACACCGATTCATACGATTGCGCTGCGATGCCAGATTCGAATCGAGCCGAATCGCCGCGGCTATTCCTACTCGGAAGAGCGTCGACTCGAGGAATTGTTCGGTAAAACGCCGCGATGGGGCGATACCATGAAGCCCTTTTTGTGGACCAACGTCTCGCATCTAACGCCCGCATTTGATCGCTCTGCGGCGGTCGAGCTGCCGGTGCCGTGCACCTACGACCTCGAAGTCGCCGCCAGCAAGTATTTTCATTCACTCGACGACGGCGAGATTCCGCTTTTGTTCCTTTTCAGTGGAACTGTTTTCGCGCGCAATGCGAGCGGCTTCCAGGTCAGTCCCGTGCCCTGGCATGCAGAAGCATCGTACCCGATGCCTGTCAGGGTCTGGCGCGAAATGATGGACCTCTACTATCCGAACGCCGGATGGTTGCGGCTTCGACGCGATACGCTCGACAGGCTGATGCGGCTAAAGACCACACTTGCCCTTGCCAGTTGGGACCAGGTGTTTGACGTTCTTCTTGCCGAGAACGATGGCGCGGAATGATGAACTTCGAGAGCGCAAAGAAAATCGCCGACGCCGTGCTTTATGAAGGATACGTTTTGTATCCCTATCGAGCCTCCGCCAGCAAGAACCGTCTACGCTTCCAGTTCGGCGTACTAGCACCGCGTCAATGGAGCGAGTCGGGCGGCTGCGAGGAGTGGTGGATGAGCACCGCGTGCATCGCCGAAGCTCGTCGAGCTACCTGGATCTCCGGAACAGTGCGCTTTCTGCAAATGCAGCATCGAATGCTCGAAGAAGCCGACGGCAATTCATTCCGAGCGGTGCAATCGATCGATATCGAGGGCGCGCTGTTTGCCTCTTGGGATGAGGGAATCGAACGAGAGGTAAACTTCGAATTCCCGATCAACACTGACCAAACGAAACGTGACATTCATTTCGAATTTCCGGACGCGCGCTCAGTCGAACCGATAACAAACTCGCGCGGAATCGTTGCGGCACGGATCGTTAGAGACATGGTGGGCCTGAACGGGGTGATTCGGCTGGCGGCAAGCGATGCCGGCGACCGACTCGTCAAGCTGACAATCAGAGTCGAAAACCAGACCCCGTGGCCGAGTATCAAGTCGGAACGCGACCATGCTCTGCGCGGCTCATTTATCGGAGTGCACACGCTGTTGGCGATAGCGGATGGGAATTTCGTATCGCTCACTGATCCGCCTGAATATGCGCGTGCGGCCGCCGCGCAATGCTCCAACGTCCGTACTTGGCCGGTGCTGGTTGGCGAGAACGGCAGCCGCAAGATGCTCCTGTCGTCACCGATCATTCTCCAGGACTATCCCTCCATTTCGGCGGAGAGCCCCGGGGACCTTTTCGATGGGACCGAGATCGATGAAATTCTCACCCTTCGAACCATGACGCTGACGGATGAAGAGAAGCGCGAAGCGCGCGCAACTGATGAGAAGGCCGCCGCGATCATCGAACGCGCCGACAAGATGCCTCCCGAGATACTCGATAAGTTACATGGCGCGCTGCGTTCACTGGATTCGCCGCCACCTTCGCCTGCCGCGCCCTGGTGGGATCCCGGCGCCGACTCCTCGGTGTCGCCCGACACCGATAGTGTCGAAGTTAATGGTGTGGCAGTGCGCAAGGGGTGTCGCGTGCGTTTGTGCCCGGGAGCGCGCCGCGCCGATGCGCAGGACATGTTCCTGGAGGGCCGCGTGGGCATGGTGCAGGGCGTTTTTCTGGATGTCGAGAATCGCAATTACGTGGCAGTGACGCTCGAAGACGATCCGGGCGCCGATCTGTATCAGGCGCAGGGGCGTTATCTGTATTTCTCGCCCGACGAGGTCGTACCCTTGGCGGAGAACGCCACATGAGTCGAATGCTGATCGCCGGCGTAGGAAACATTTTTCTCGGCGACGACGGATTTGGCCCGGAGGTTGCGCGGCGCCTCGCATCCGAAAGATGGGGCGACGACGTCAGCGTGGCGGATTTCGGCATTCGTGGAGTTCATCTCGCTTACGAGCTTAGCGCCGGTTACGACGTGGCGATCATCGTGGATACGGTTTCTCGCGGTGCTCCGCCCGGAACCATCTACGTCATCGAAGCGGACCGCAAGGAAGCTGGTCCCGGTTCGGTCACCGACTCCCACGACATGGTGCTGGATAACGTTTTCGCTATGGTTCACGCGCTTGGAGGCAAGCTGCCGCCGCGCGTTCTATTAGTTGGATGCGAGCCCGCGGACCTCGGGGAGAAAATCGGCTTCTCCGAACCGGTGAAGCGCGCGATTCCTGACGCGCTCCGCACCGTGCGCGAGATGGTTGATGGAGGCGTTTTCGTGTCTCTACCAAATGAAACTCGAACGATCGAGGAGGCGTGATGCATTGTGCCATTGCCATACTGATTGCAGTAGCGATCGTGGTTGGGCTGTTAGTGCTGATCTCTCTTCCGGATATCGCACGCTATGTGCGCATCAGTCGAATGTAGGGTCGAGCACTTCCGGCGTGCCGCTATTAAGTCCGAGGCTACGCAGGCCGAGCTGCCCAAAGAGAGTGGCGAGGAGATAAGTGGCGATGTGCCTTGGAATACCGGGACAGATAATTGAAATCGTCGACGCCGATCGGATGATCGCCAAGGCGGAAGTCAGCGGAGTGCGACGCAACGTTTCGATTCAGCTGCTCGAAGATCAGTCCTCGCCAGTACGGGTCGGCGACTGGGTACTGATTCACGTGGGATTCGCGCTCTGCAAAATCGATGAACAAGAAGCCGAGGCCACGCTTAAACTCCTCAACGGGATGGACAGCGTCTACGCGGATGAGCTTCGCGCCCTCGAGAAAAGCGAGATCAGTTAGTGGCCGGGATCCTCTATCAGGGGGCGAACAATATCGACGGCCGCGCCGCCGGGCGTGCGCGGCTTGTCCAGTCGCTCGCGCGCCGATCTGCGGCTGGCCGCTTGCTGGCGCGCGATGCTGAGCGAGTTGCGTGCGCGTGCCATGCAATGTCCCTACGGTTTCACCTCGGCGGCAAGCTGATCGTGTTTGGCGCCGGCTCATCGAGCGCTGACGCGCAACATATCGCAGTTGAATTCCTTCATCCGGTGATCGTTGGCAAACGTCCGCTTCCCGCGATCGCGCTCAACAATGACGTTGCCACCGTGACCGGCATCGCAAACGCGCGTGGCTTCGAAGAGGCGTTCGCGCATCAGATCCGCCATCTCGCGGCACCTGAGGACATTGCGCTCGGCATCGATTCGGACAGGCTCTCGGCAGGCATGCTGCGCGCGTTGGAAACGGCCCGGGAGCGCGATCTACTGACGATCGCGATGACTACCGGTGAGCCTACCGAGCGCGGTTCGAAAGTCGATTTCGAATTCGTCGCACATACTGACGATCCGATGGTTGCGAAAGAAATTCAGGTGACGACCTATCACATCTTGTGGGAGCTGGTTCACGTGTTCTTCGACCATCCTGGAGTCTTCGGTCCCGGATTCGCCCAATGAGGTTCTCAGACTGATGTGCGCGGTCGCGAAGACGCCGGAATGTCATGACCAGGTGTGCATCACCTGTTCGGACCACGCGATCGAAGCTCGCGTGCTCGAGATGGTCGATCACGATCTCGCGCGAGTCGGAATAGACGACGAAATCAAGTTGGTAAGTATCGCTTTGGTCGACGCGCAGCCCGGCGATTTGATTTTAATTCACGCTGGCGAGGCAATCGCGAAATTGACGGTATGAACGACAAGCGCGAAAAGGAAAATGCGCGCGAGCTTGCGCAGTTGTATCCGTTTCTTTACGCGAACGAGGGCAGCGTTGAGAGCGTCCTCGCCGAGGTGCGTGCTTCGACCGCACATAAGGCCCATGAAATAGTTTCTCTTCGCGAAGCCGCTGTCGCTGCGTGCTCTGACCGGTTGCTCGATTGCGGAGAAGCGATGGCCTATGCATTCGGGGCCGGCGCCCGGATATTCTGCTTTGGCAATGGCGGCAGCGCGACCGACGCGCACGCGGTGACGCACTCGTTTCTAAATCCGGCGCGTGGTCTGCCGTTACCGGCGATATCGCTCGCGGCGGATACTGCGGTAATCACGGCGCTCGGCAACGATGTAGGATTCGAGACGGTATTCGCGCGCCAGCTTTCAGCATTGGGGCGCCGCGGGGATATGGCGCTCGGCCTTTCGACGAGTGGCAACTCCCGCAATCTGCTCAGTGCCTTCGAGGTCGCGAATCGCCGCGGAATGATGACTATTGGAATCGCCGGTTACGATGGCGGACAAATGGCCGAAGCCGGCACGATAGATTTTCTGTTCGTGGCGCCGTCGACTTCCGTACATCGTATCCAGGAAGCCCAAACCACCATCTATCACATGCTCTGGGAAGTGACGCAGGCGTTTCTCGAGCCGATGAGTGAAGCTAAATGAAATTTGTCGACGAATTCCGGTCCGAAGCGCCGGCGCATCGCCTGGCCGCGCAGATCGCGGAACTTGCAGGCGGCCGTTCCTATCAAATTATGGAAGTATGCGGCGGCCATACCCACACCATCTACAAGCACGGACTCGAAGATTACCTGCCGGAGAATATAACGCTGGTCCACGGCCCTGGATGCCCAGTGTGCGTGATTCCGATGGGCCGTCTGGACGACGCCATCTTCATCGCAGAGCAGAAGGATGTCATTTTCACGTCGTTCGGCGACATGATCAGGGTGCCCGGCGGACGCGGATCGTTTCTCGACGCGAAGGCCCGCGGTGCGGACATTCGGATCGTCTATTCACCGCTCGACGCGCTCAATATCGCGCGCCGCAACCCTGGTAAGCGCGTGGTGTTCTTCGCTATCGGTTTCGAAACCACGGCACCATCAACTGCGGTCACTCTATTGCGCGCGAAAGCTGAGGGAATCGAAAATTTTTCGATCTTCTGTAATCACGTGACTATCATTCCCGCGATCAAGGCAATCCTCGATTCGCCTGATCTGCGGCTCAGCGGCTTTATCGGGCCCGGTCACGTTTCGACGATAATCGGATGCCGTCCTTACGAATTCATCTCGCGCAACTATCACAAACCGATCGTGGTAGGAGGATTTGAGCCGCTCGACATCTTGCAGTCGATCTACATGATCCTCAAACAGTTAACGGAGGGGCGCGTTGAGGTCGAAAATCAGTATACGCGCGCCGTTACCTGGGACGGCAATTCCCGCGCGCTCAAAGCTTTGAGCGAGACCATGGAGCTGCGCCCGTTTTTCGAGTGGCGCGGTCTCGGCTTTATTTCGCACTCAGCGCTCAAGTTGCGGGCCGCCTACGCCGTGTATGACGCGGAGCAGATCTTTGCGCTGCCAGGAGTGCGGGTCGCCGACCCTAAAGCATGCCAGTGCGGTGAGGTGCTCAAGGGCGTGTTGAAGCCGTGGCAGTGCAAGGTATTCGGCACCGCGTGCACGCCCGAAACGCCGATTGGCACCTGCATGGTATCGTCGGAGGGGGCGTGTGCGGCTTACTACAACTATGGCCGCTTTACCCGCAACAGAGTTCGCGACACTGCCGCGAGTAGCGAACGTGGTTGAGGCGATGGAAAAGCCACGCGTCATCGATTCGAACCCTCTCGTAGGGAAGTGGGCCGAGAATACGATTCGCGACAACTGCGGAAATCATAGCGACGTCTCCCACGATGGACGCTCCGTCACGGAGCGCGAGGTGCTCGCGCGGTTGGAGAGCGCCCGGGCCAGGAAGGCGCGCATCCGCGAGGACCGCATCACGCTCGCGCACGGCGCCGGCGGCAAGGCGACGCAGACGCTGATCGAGGCGATGTTCCTCGAAAGCTTTCGCAATCCGATCCTGGAGACGATGGAAGATCAGGCGGTGCTGCACGTGGGAGACGCACGTCTTGCCTTTACTACTGATTCGTTCGTAGTCTCGCCGCTGTTTTTTCCTGGCGGAAATATCGGCGATCTCGCGGTCAACGGGACGGTGAACGACTTGGCGGTCGGCGGAGCGCGCCCGCTCTACCTATCGGCCGGATTCATTCTCGAAGAGGGATTCCCGATTGGCGATTTGAGTCGTATCGTCGCTTCGATGAAATCCGCGGCACATGACGCCGGCGTACAAATCGTCACCGGCGACACCAAGGTCGTGCAGAAAGGGAAAGGCGACGGCTGCTACATCAACACCTCGGGCGTTGGCCTGATCGACGGATCGGTAAACCTCAGCGCCGCGAGCTGCCGCTCCGGCGACGTCGTAATTGTATCGGGCCCGATCGGGGAGCATGGGATCACGATCATGCTGGCGCGCGGCGAGCTGGAGATCGAAGCCGATATAACGTCCGATACGGCGCCGCTGGCCGCGCTAGTGGAGCGGATCCTTTGCGCAGCGCCCGAAACGCGGTGCATGCGCGACGCGACCCGAGGCGGTGTCGCTACCGTACTCAACGAGATTGCCGCAGCGTCAAAAGTCGCTATCACGATCGATGAGTCCTCTGTGCCCATTCGCGAGGAAGTAGCCGGCGCGTGCGAACTGCTGGGAATCGATCCGCTTCACGTTGCCTGTGAGGGCAGGCTGGTCGCGATCGTCGGGGAGGAGTCGGCACTAGCAGCGCTCGCGGCAATTCGATCCGGACCCTACGGCGACGGCGCGAACGTCATCGGTCGCGTGAAAGGCGGCCCATCGGGAATCGTGCTGTTGAAGACGCGATTTGGCGGCACTCGAATACTCGATTTGTTGATTGGCGATCCGTTACCGCGGATCTGCTGATGACGGGAATTGGAAGGACCCATGTGTCTGGGAATTCCGGGACGCGTAATTTCGATCGACACTGAACATCGCGATCTCGGCGAGGTCGAGGTTGCCGGTGTTACGCGCAAGATCAATCTGGGAATTCTTGAGACTCGCCCGTCCGTCGGGGACTGGGTGCTGATTCAGTCGGGATTCGCGATCGAGCGAATCGACGAGGAACGGGCTCGTTCGCAGATACAACTGCTTAATCGATACACCGGAGGTCCGCCGTTAGATGACGAGGGGCTCGCGAGTGAGGAGGCCGAATTCGATTGGGTAACAATGTCCATGACAGGCTCGAATTCGGAAACGGAGGAAAAATAGGCACCGATGAAATTTCTCGTCATGTGGCGAATCGAAATTTCACTGATGTCTCGCGGCATCGTCGATGCGGTCCTCAAGATGGCGGACTACGCCAAGCCGCTGGAGGAAAACCATAAAGTTCTCTCGCGCTACCACATTCCCGGAGCCCATGGGGGAGCCTGGATTTACGACGTCGATTCCAACGAAGAATTGGATATGCTGCTCGCGCGATCGCCAGTCTACAACGTCGCGCGATACGAAGTCTTTCCGCTCGCGGAGATGATTCCTCCGAAACTCCGGGCTTCGAGCTAACAGCGATGGGTGCAGAGACCGATTCTGCGCGAGCCAATCAGCGAGCGCGCGTGCGTATCCGCGTCGACGGCATCGTGCAGGGAGTCGGCTTTCGCCCCTTTGTGCATTCGCTAGCTTCACGGATTGCGCTGTCGGGCTTCATACGCAATGACTCGCGCGGCGTCGTGATCGAAGTCGAGGGAGCGCACGATCGGCTGGGCGCGTTTGTCAACAGATTGCGGTCGGAGGCGCCGCCGCTTGCGGCCATAGAGCATATCGAGAGCGTAACCATTCCTTTGACCGGGGAAGGCGGGTTCGAGATTGGCGAAAGCGACAGCGCAGGCGATCGCGAAGCCCTGATCGCACCAGACATGGCCTCCTGCGACGATTGCGTGCGGGAGATCTTTACGCCTGGCGATCGCCGCTTTCGCTATCCGTTTAACAACTGCACCAACTGCGGCCCGCGGTTCACTATAGTAACTGGTGTGCCATATGACCGGCCTCTCACCACCATGGCGCGCTTCGCGATGTGTCCCGAATGCGCGTCCGAATATAGCGACCCGTTGAACCGGAGATTTCATGCGCAACCTGTCTCGTGTCCGCGATGCGGCCCAGTGTTGCGGTTGACGGATAGCGCTGGGAATTCCGTTGCCGGGGATCCGATTCGGGCCGCCACTGAACGGTTGCGTGCTGGGGAGATACTGGCGGTCAAAGGGCTTGGCGGATTCCATCTTGCCGCTGAGGCCACCGATGAAGGCGCGGTCGCACGACTTCGTGCGCGTAAGCATCGCGAGTACAAGCCGTTCGCAGTAATGGTTCGCGATATAGCGGCGGCGCGGGAATTGGCTGACGTCGATAGCTCTGAGGAAGAATCAATAACCAGCGCGCGCAGGCCGATCGTGCTCCTGCGTCGCCTGGCGGGCTCAAACCTGGCGCTATCGGTTGCCCCGGCCAAGCGCGACATTGGTCTTATGCTCCCGTATACGCCGCTCCACCATCTGTTGTGCGCACAGCTTGGGCGGCCGTTAGTGCTCACCAGTGGGAATCTTGCCGACGAACCGATTGCCTACCTGGACGCCGACGCGTTCGAGCGTCTGCAAGCAGTTGCGGATTGTTTCTTGATCCACGACCGGCCGATTCACGTGCGGACTGATGACTCGGTGATTCGCGTACTTCGCGGCCGGGAGTATCCGATCCGCCGGTCGCGTGGCTATGCGCCTCAGCCGCTGACGTTGCCGCTCGAATGCTCGCCGGCCGGTTCTCGCCTGCGGCGCTGAATTGAAGAACACCTTTTGTATGGTTAAAGGCGATCGCGCCTTTGTCTCGCATCATATTGGCGACCTGGAAAACTACGAAACATTGCAAGCCTACGTCGACGGCATTGCTCATTTTCGCCGACTGTTCGGAATCGAGCCGAAGGCTATAGCGCATGATCTGCATCCCGAGTATCTGTCCACCAAGTATGCTATGGAACTCGACGGCGTCGAGCTCGTCGGCGTTCAGCATCATCACGCGCACATCGCATCGTGCCTGGCCGACAACCAGGAAAGAGGGCCTGCGATAGGAGTAGCGCTTGATGGGCTCGGCTACGGAACCGATTCGACTTTTTGGGGCGGCGAGTTTCTCGTCGCGGATTTGAGCCGCTATCAGCGAGTTGGCCACTTCGAAAGCGTCCCGATGCCGGGCGGTACCGCCGCGATCAAACAGCCATGGCGTATGGCAGCCGCGTACATCGATCTTCTCTTCGGCGATGCTGTTCCCGTCGGGTTGGAGGTGCTCCGGCGCAATTCAGCGCGCTGGCGCAACGTGGTACAACTTGCGCGCGCGCGCCTCAATTCGCCGCTAACCTCGAGTGTGGGACGGCTGTTCGATGCGGTTGCCGCGATACTTAGTATTCGCGATTCGGTCGATTACGAGGGTCAGGCAGCAATCGAGCTCGAGCAACATGCGATTGCGTCCGAAGCGTCCTTCTACAAGATCGACATTGATCAGAAGGAGGTATTGCGGCCGCGCGGAACCGATCTGGTCCGTGCCGTGGTCGAAGACCTTCGCGGGAATGTTCCAAGCGCAATCGTTGCCGCTCGTTTCCACAACACGCTGGCGAAAATGGTCGTCGAAACATGCCGGATTGTTCGCTCGCGCACCGGTCATAACACGGTCGCGCTTAGCGGCGGTGTTTTCCAGAACATGCTTCTCCTGAACCGGACGGTGGATATGCTCAAGGAACAAGGCTTTCGCGCGCTCACCCATCACCGTGTTCCGACCAACGACGGCGGGATCAGCCTTGGTCAAGCCGCTGTCGCGGTCGCGCGGGATTGCACGGCCTTAAGGCTGTAGTGGCATATTCCGCTCCGCACGGCGGCGTTTGAGGCCGCTGACCGTGGCGCAACCATCCGCAATGGGCCGAACATCATCGTTAGTGGCGCTACTCGGACGGCGACTGGGATGAACATCATCATTGGCACGACCGCAGTTGGTGGTATGCGCACGATTCGAGATGGGTCGAGAGGCACCATCCTCATTGGGAGCGATGGCATGACTGACGTGCCTTAATGGCTATTCAGGCGAGCCTTAATGGCTATTCAGGTGTGACCGTGGCCTCCGGACCGCGCCGCGATGGGAGGGGCGGTTCGGAACGCGGTGTGCCCACTTCCGAACCGTCTGTCCTGTGCGAAATGCAAGTGTCCGAGTTCTCGCAGGTCCGCCGCGCGGCTTCGAGCTATCTGCTGCTGTTGAGCCTGATGTCGTCGACCGAGCGCCGGTTGTCCCATCACGCGGCTACCACGTAGGACGGTTATTCCGCCCTCGATCCGTGGCTGCGCCGCAGCGGTTCCCTCGACACGAACGTCCTCAACGCGCGTCCAATCCCCATCGGGACCGGGACCGCCACCGACGCCCACCGCCAACTCGCTGCGCTGCTGCCGAACCGCCGCGGTCCTTACCGTGTTCCGCTCATTGTTCCACGTCGGATGATGCTTTTTCTGCTGTATGGGCAGCGTGCGTCACTGAAAGAAGGTTGTTCCATCGATTGCGATAACCATAATTGTTGCGGCATAAGCCTGAGCCCAGAGAATACTGAGATCCCGCTCCGGCCGGAAACCACACGCTCATTCCACCCGCGCTCGCCAATTGCCGTTCGGCGGAACCTAGATTGGACCCGAACGAGCAGGAGCCTGCCGAGAACCATCCGAGCTGGTACACGTTGGGATCCTCGAAAGGTTCGCCCCACCAGCCACTGTCCTCGGACCACCACGGGACATCGCTCGAGGCTTGGCTCTCGTCCTGATTCGCTTGGTCCGTTTGGCTTTGATCCTGGTCGATTTTGCTTTGACCCTGATCGGCCGAAGCGGTATCCGAAAGCGTCCACATACGGGATTGCGCGAACGCAGGCGCCTTCAGCATCAGGATGACTGCACCGGCTATGGCTAGAATTTTGAGCCTGTCCATCGATGGCACTCCAGTGGTTGCTGCCCACCACGAATCTCGCGCACGGCGATCTGTCATATCTGTTTCACAGCCGCCCTATTAACTTACCTCGAAACGCGAAAAAAAACCATCTGTCACATCGCTATAGAAAGCGTTAGATTGCCCTAGCGCGCCGAAGCCCAAGTGTAACGGGCGTCGGAACTGCAGGTTGGTGGACCGCCCGACTATCAGGAAACGTGGCGCAAGACCTCGCCGGCAAGGCGGCGGGTGGTCTCGGGACTGCCCGTTAGGAAGAGGAATTGCCCGACGCCCCATTCGGCCGCGCGGCGCCGGAGTTCCTCGACGCACTGCTGAGGCGTTCCGATTAGAAAAAGCGCCGACCGGGGCGCTTCGTGCGGCGGGATGCCGAAGGTCTGACCGATTTCGCGTGCGCTGACCTCGGCGGCCGCTGGCGAGTCCGCGAGCATCACCGAAAAAATCGCGTTGCTGATCGTGATCTTGTTCGGATCGCGGCCGAGGCGCGCCGCCTCCTTCCGTACGAAGTTGGCACGGTCGCGAAAGGCAGCGTCGTCGATCTTGCCCATGCCGTCGAGCGTCAGCTTTGCCGGCTTGCCGGTGTCCACGGCAATATTTGCGATGTCGGCATGCTTGGCCATCAGGCGCAGCGCTCCGCGCCCACTGCCGCCGATGATAATCGGCGGATGAGGCTGCTGGAGCGGCTTGGGCCATAAAATTGCCTCTTGCAGATGATAGAACTCGCCCGCGAAAGTCGTGCGTTCCTTCGTCCATAGCGAACGGATGCAAGTCAGCGACTCGTCGAGCATTCGCAAGCGCGTAGCGATATCGGGAAAGGGGATCCCGGTCATTCGGAACTCGGTCTCGGTCCATCCGGCGCCGAGACCGGCAACCAGGCGTCCGCCGCTCAGATGGTCGAGCGACATCAGGGCCTGCGCCGTCACCATGGGATGACGGAAGAGGTTACATAGCACGACGTGTCCGATTCGAATTGTGCGGGTCGCCTGCGCGGCGGCAGCCGCTAGCAGGATCGGATCGTGGGCGATGGTGTGTGGATCGTAACCGCTGGGCCCCTCGTGAACGAAATGGTCGGGAAAGACGAGTAAGTGATAGCCGAGTTCCTCCGCAAGGCGCGCGGAGTCGCGCACCGCGTCAAAATCGATCGTCGCGAGAAACAGTCCGAATTCCATCCCAGCCTCCTTTGTGAAGTACGCGAATCTAGCATAGCGCAGTCGCGGTGAGCGTTCCTCGGCTAGGTGCGTATCGCGGGCGCGCCTACGAATGATATTTTTGTAGGTGGTGCCGGCGTTATTGGCCGCGCGCTATCGGGATGCGTCTTAGCGAACTCGACTACAATTTGCCGCCCGAACTGATCGCACAGGAGCCGCTCGAGCGGCGCGACGAGGCGCGCATGATGGTCCTCGACCGCCGGGGCGGGACGCTCGAGCACTCGCGCTTCTACAAATTGGGCGATTTTTTGCGAGACGGCGACCTGCTGGTGCTCAATGACACGCGGGTGTTCCCTGCGCGCCTATTCGCGCGCAAGCCGACCGGGGGTGCGATCGAACTGCTGATGGTGCGGCCGGTCGAGGAGCCGGCGGGCGCGTGGCTCGCGCTTATACGTGGGCAGCGCGGATTGCGCGACGGGATGCGGCTCGAGCTCGACGACGGCCGCGCGCTTCGTATCGCGGGCTTTCAGCGTCCTGGCCGTCCGCTTGTCATGAGCGACGATTCGGCGCCGATCGAAACCATCCTGGAGAGCGCCGGCGCGCTCGCGCTCCCGCACTACATTCATCGCGATCCAGCGCTGGCCGACCGCGACGATTACCAGACTGTTTACGCCGCCCAGCCGGGCGCAGTCGCTGCACCAACGGCCGGATTGCACTTCACGCGCGAGCTTTTGGCCAAGCTGGCCGAGGCAGGAGTGCGCGCGGCCTTCGTGACGCTGCATATCGGACCTGGCACCTTCACGCCGCTGCGCGAGCCGCAGGTCGAAGCGCATACAATGGAGGCCGAGTGGTACACCATACCGCCCGCGACGCTTCAGGCGCTCGCGCTGGCGCGGCGTACCGGCGGCCGGGTGATAGCAGTCGGGACCAGCAGTGTGCGCGCGCTCGAGTCGCACGCGATCACTACCGACGTCGAGGGCACGACCGGGCTGTTCATTTCGCCGGGCTTCCGTTTTCGCGCGATCGACGCGATGGTAACGAACTTCCATATGTCGCGCTCGACGGTGCTCGCGATGGTGATGGCGTTTGCTGGGCGCGAGGAGATTCTCGACGCGTACCGCGAAGCGCTGCGCCATCGCTACCGCTTCCTCAGCTACGGCGACGCGATGCTGATCCTGTGACGATCTCAGTCGCGGCGCCGGCGTTTGGCTTCGAGGTGTTCGCGCGCGATGGCGATGCACGCGCGGGGCGTCTCACGACCGCGCACGGCGAGGTCGCGACGCCGGCCTTTATGCCGGTGGGCACGCGCGCCGCGGTCAAGGCGATGGCGCCCGAGGAGCTGTGGGCCTTGGGCTATCGGCTGGTGCTCGCCAACACCTACCATCTCGCACTGCGTCCCGGCGCCGAGCTTATTGAAGAACTGGGAGGGGTGGGGCGGTTCATGGGTTTCGACGGTGCGGTGCTGACGGATTCCGGCGGCTTCCAGGCGATGAGCCTCGCGAGGCTCAACGCGATAGGCACTGACGGAATTCGTTTTCGCTCGCACCTGGACGGCTCCGAGTTCATGCTGACGCCGGAGCGCGCCGTCGAAATCCAGGAGCGTATCGGCTCGGACCTGATGATGGCGCTTGATGAGTGTACGCCGTATCCGGCCGAGCGCACGCGGGCCGAGGCCTCGCTCGAGCTGACGGCGCGATGGGCCGAGCGATGCGTCGTTGCGCGGCGCAGTTCGCATCAGGCGCTGTTCGGCATAGTCCAGGGCGGTGTTTACCCGGAGCTCAGGCGCCGGAGCGCGGCGCAGATAACCGCGATGCCGTTCGACGGCTTCGCGGCCGGCGGCCTGGCGGTGGGCGAGCCGAAGGCTCAGATGCTCGAGATGGCGGCGCTGAGTGCGACCTTGCTGCCGGCGGCGCATCCGCGTTACCTGATGGGCGTCGGCACGCCCGAGGACTTGGTTGCGGCGGTGGGGATGGGCTACGACCTGTTCGATTGCGTGTTGCCGACGCGCAATGCGCGCAATGGCAGCGTGTACACCAGTGACGGGCGCCTCTCAATAAAGCAGGCCATCTACGCCCGCGACCCGCACCCGCTCGAGGAGGGCTGTGGATGTCGCACGTGCACGCGTCTTAGCCGGGCCTACCTGCGACATCTATATATTTCCGGCGAGATTCTGGCGGCGCGCGCGCTAACGGAACATAATCTTTACTTCTACGCTCGCTTGATGGCCGGGATGCAAGCTGCTATCGCATCTCGCACTTACCGGGACTTCGCGGCCCAGACGCTGGCGCGGCTCGGCAGCGGGCGGAGCGCGGCGCAAGAGTAAAGGGTAAAAGAAAAGCCGATGTTTTTTGAAGGAATCGCGTGGGCACAAAGTGCCGCTGCGCCGGCCGCCGGCGGTCAGCAGACTCTTATCGAACAACTCCTGTACGGGCCCGGAGTGCCTTTCTCGCTCCTGATCATTGCCTTTTACTGGTTTTTTCTGCGCCCTCAAACTACCAAGGCGCGCGAGCAGCGAGAGATGCTCGCGAAACTCAAGCGCAACGACGAGGTGGTGACGACCGGCGGCCTGCTGGGCCGAATCAACGAAATAGGTGACAAGGTGATAGTGCTCGAGATTGCGCCGAACGTGCGCGTGCGCGTCGAGCGCAGCCAGATAACCGGGCTCTCGAGCTACGGCAAACCGCCGGCCACCAGGAAGGAAAAGGCGGAGTAGCGGACGGCTTTGTCCGGGCTTCGAAAGCCTCATCCAAACTTAAAGTATAAAGTGAAATATTGAAATAGTGGAAAACGCAAACGCTAACGCCGATTTCATTCCGATAATAATTCTGCTCGCGGTCGCCGGCGCTTTTTTGTGGCTGCACTTCACCGGCGGCAGCGGCCGCACCCGTCTGTATCTTGCCGCGGTACTGACCGTGCTGGCCGTGCTGATCCTCTTACCTAGTATCACCGGGGCGCTTCCCGATTGGTGGAGCAACGATTTCCCGACGCCGAAAATTCAGTTGGGTCTGGACCTCCAGGGCGGCACGCACCTTTTGCTCGAGGTCAAATTGGAGGAGGCGGTCAAAACCCAGCTGCGTCGCGTTGCCGAAGAAGTCAAGCTGGAAATGAAGCAGAACAAGCTCGAGGTGAAGAGCGTCACCCAGGATCCCTCGGGCGCCGTGCTGGTGACTCTGCCGAGCGCGGATGAGCGGACCGCTTTCCTGGACCTCGCGGGCAAGATGTTCTCCGACATGGTTATCGGATTGGCGCCCAATTCGAGTGACGCCGGTCCGACTTATCGGATGACCTACCGGCCAATGGAGCTGGAGCAGGTACGCCGCAACGCGATGGAGCAGGCGCTCGAGACCATCCGCAATCGTATCGATCAGCTCGGAGTGCGCGAGACCACTATCGCCCAGGAGGGCAACGACGAGATTCTGGTGCAGCTCCCCGGCATCCAGGACCCCGAGCGCGCCAAGGAGTTGATCGGCAAGACCGGCGTGCTTCAATTCAAACTGGTCGATGACAATCATTCGGTCTCCGACGCGTTGCGCGATGGTCCGCCGCCGGGTGACGAAGTGCTTTACGGCCCCGCCAGCCGCGGCGGTCGCGAACCCTACCTGGTCGAGAGTCCCGTGCTCCTCACCGGCGACACGATCACCGACGCGCGCGTGCGTCCCGGCGGACAGCTTGAAGGGCCGTACGTCACCGTCGATCTCGACGAGCGCGGCGCGCAGATTTTCGCGGCCATCACTGCGGCCAACGTCGGCCGCAAGATCGCGATCGTGCTAGACAACGTGGTCTATTCCGCGCCCGTCATCCGCGAGCCAATTCCCGGCGGCCACGTCCAGATAACCGGCAGCTTCACTTACGACGAGGCGCACGAACTGGCTATCGTGCTGCGTTCGGGCGCGCTGCCGGCGCCGGTCGAGATTATCGAGGAGCGGACGGTCGGACCGTCGCTCGGGCGCGATTCGATTCATGAAGGCGAACTGTCGTTCGTGGTCGGCGCGCTGGTAGTGCTGGTCTTCATGGCCGTGTACTACAGCGGCGCGGGATTGCTCGCGGACTTTGGCCTCTCGCTCAACATCCTGTTGCTCATTTGCGTGATGGCGGCGCTACAGGCGACGCTGACGCTGCCTGGAATCGCAGGGATCGTGTTGACGCTCGGCATGTCGGTGGACGCCAATGTGCTGGTCAATGAACGAATGCGCGAGGAGTTGCGCGGGGGCAAGACGCCACGCGAGGCGGTCCGGCTCGGCTACGAACGCGCGTGGTCGGCGATCCGCGACTCTAACATTTCGACCTTTGTCGCCGGCTTGATCCTGTTCCAGTTCGGCACCGGACCGGTGAAAGGTTTTGCTGTCACACTATGCGTAGGCGTGCTCACCGGCGTCTTTTCGTGCTTTGTAGTGACTAGAGCATGGTATGACTACCTAATCTCGATGCGCCGGCTGAATACTATAAGCGTCTAATCACGTTATGATGGGTTGGTTACCAGCGCACGCTTCGCGCGAAATAGCTAGCAGTGCGGGAATAATTGCGGTGCGGATCGTTCGAGCATGGCGGCGGACGCCGCATTTTGCCACAATGGCTTGACTAGGTAGAGCGATTCATATTAAAAACCGCGAGCCTGAGAGCACGACCATGCCAGACAAAGACGACGTGCTTTTGAACTCACGAGAAGTCGCTTTTCTGCTCGATCTAAGTCCCGATACAGTCAACGAGTTCGCACGCCGCAGCATCTTGCCAGCGTTCAAGAAAGGGCGGCAGTGGCGCTTTCGCAGGCGCGACATCGCTTCGTTCAAGCGCCAGACGCGGGGCATCAACGCGGCAGCCTAGCGCCGCAATGTTCACAAATTTACGGGGGCATCGCGATGCGCGTGCGCCGTACTCGCGCAAGCGCGGCATGCCGTATAGGGTTTGAGGTACTACCGATGGGCGAACCGCATCAGAGCCGTGTCTACTCCGATCTGGCACGTTTCTACGACCACACCTTCGGTCGGATCTTCGTCGATCACGAACACGAAATAATTGAACAGCTCAATTTGCGGCCCGACCAGCAGGTGCTCGAGGTAGGGGTGGGTACGGGGATCTCACTCGACGCCTATCCCCGCTACGTCAAGGTGGTGGGTATAGATCCGTCCGCGGACATGCTCGCGCTCGCAATCAAGAAAACGCGCGACAATCGCTGGAGCCACGTCGACGTCCGCCAGGGCGACGCACAGAATCTCGACTTTCCCGATAACAGCTTCGATTGGGTCACCAGCTTTCACGTGATGACCGTGGTGCCCGACCCGTTGCGTATGATGCAGGAGATGGTGCGGGTCTGTAAGCCAGGCGGCAAGATTGTTCACGTCAACCATTTCGCGAGCGAGAATCCGTTGCTCTACTCGTTGGTCTGGGCCGCCAATCCGGTGACCAAACATTTGGGATGGACCACGCGGCTACGCGTCACTGACGTGCTCGACGGTCACAAGATCAGCGTCGAGCGCAACGAACGGATCTCGCGGCTGTCGTTCCATCGCGTCGTAATCGCCACCAAGCTCGCAGCCTAGCGGGTAACGTCCGAGGGACCTTGCGCCACGGCCTCCGCCGCTCGGCCAGCGTTCGCGTCAGCGCGGCCGTCCTGGTCCTCGCGTCAGTGACGCTCGCGGCGCGGACTCGCGCCTACCAGGCCGAGGCTGTCAAGAATGGCGGCACCATTGCCGGTACGGTCAAATTCGTCGGCACGCCACCTGTGCGCCAGCCGATCGCGATCAGCAAGGACCGCGAAGTATGCGGGGCCACGCCGCACTATGATGAAAGTCTGATTGTGGGCGCTGGCGGCGGTATTGCCAATGCAGTCGTAAGCCTCCCCGACGTGGCCAAGGGCGCGCCGCTGACTCCGCTCAAGGACGTGAAATTCGACCAGAAGAACTGCGACTACACGCCGCACGTGCTTGCCTTTCCCGCGGGCAGCACCGTCGATATCATCAACTCCGACGGCATTCTGCACAGTGTCCGCACCGAATCCAAACGCAACCCCGCACTCGACATGGCGCAGCCGCCCTTCAAGCGGGTGATCGTCGCGGGGCCGCTCAAATATCCGGAACTGATCGCCGTAAGCTGCGACGCGCACAACTGGATGCACGGATGGTGGTTCGTGGCGGAGAACCCGTACTATGCGGTGACTGATACGAGCGGCGCTTTCACGATAAAGGACATTCCGCCAGGCACTTACACGCTCGAGGTATGGCAGGAAAAGCTCGGTACACAAACCCACAAGGTCACAGTCGAGCCGGACAAGACAGCGACAGTGGGTTTCACGATGGCCCCCGGAAAGAAGTGAAGCCGGAGACAAGCGCTCGAAGATGGTGACACGATGGCACTGCTGAAGCGGTTCGATACGCTCGAGGTTGCGACGGCTGACCTCGAAGATGCCGTTAAGACCTACCGGCAAAACTTCGGTTTCGAATTGAGGCCGGGTTCCGCGACCGACAGCGCGACGCTCAGAGTCGGTGGCGCGGAAATCCGCCTGGTCGCTGGCGCCGCGGCCGCAGCGACGATCGCCGCCACCGGCGAGGGGCTCTCCGGGTTGTGGCTTGAGGCGGAAGATGTTGGACAGGTCGTGGCGGCTCTAAAAGCCGCTGGGATCGATACTCCGCCAGCAAGGATCGAAGGGGACCGCCGCGTGCTCGCGCTCGACCCGAAGATTGCCAACCAGGTCCCGCTCTTCATCTTCGATCGGCAAATTTGACTCCGTCCTGAATCAGAGCTGGATCTTCCCGCGGGTCGCGGGGCCAAGTTGCAGTCGGCTTGGCAGCCGTAACCTCGCGAACCGCGGATACGGGCGCCTAAACTTCGGTGCGGAAAAGCGCGCGCACACTCTCTTCGAGCTGGTGGGTCAGCGACTCGCGGTCGGCGCCATGCAGATGCGTGGTGTCTATCGCGGGGCCGATCGTCATGAGCATCCGCCGTCCCGGCCGTACGATTCTCGCGCCTCTCGGAAAGAAACCCGCCGTTCCGCTGATCGCCATCGGCACACATTTCTGCCTGGTGGCGATAGCGAGCCACGCCGCGCCGTCATTGAAAGGATGCACGCGGTTGTCGCTGAAGCGCGTGCCTTCGGCGAAGACGACGATCGAGAAGCCCTCGCGCGCTAGCTTGAGCGCCTTACGGATCGCCTGCCCGCCGCGCGCGCGGTCGATCATGACATGCCCGGAGCGGCGCATCGCAAGTCCCAGCACAGGTATCTTGCCCAACTCCTGCTTCGCCACGAAGCGCGGCTCGCCGGGCATGCAGGCGGAGATCGCAAAGATGTCGAAGAAGCTCTGGTGGTTGGAGACGAGCACATAAGAGTTCAGGCCGGCGAGATGCTCGAGGCCTTCGATCTCGACCTTGACCCCGCTGGTGCGCAAGATGAGCCAGCCCCACAGCCGGGTGATCGGCGTGGCCAGGTGCGGATGGCCGAGCAGGCTTACGGCCGCGGCGCAGGGCGCGAGAATCGCGGTGTAGAACACGGCCATTGCCGTCGCCACGGCGCCCCATATCAGAGCGATCACGCCGCGTTGCGGTTCCGGCGGGAGCGCGCTGGCTTTGCTGTCCGTGGGGGAGGCCGGTTGATTCACAAGTGGCGGCATCGCGCGGATTCCTCAGATTCAACTGCGTACAGTGTTCGCGATGCGCGGGCAACAGCACAAACGCGGGCGATGCGGATTATGATGAAGCGGTTCGCACATGAGCCGCAAAGAAGTGGCCTGCCGAATCGCTATCGATGTGAGAATTAAACCGGCGCGGTTGCGGACAAAATCAAGCGTGCAGCTATGCGATACGCGGACTGACGTTGCTGCTGCTCGCCTTAGCCGACGCGTTCCTGCGCTCGCGCGGTCCGCCCGAGGGCGCGAACAGCGCGAGTGTCGCCAGTCCCAGCATCACCGCCTGGGCCACCAGCGTTTGCACGGTGGGAAAGAGCCCCAGCACCTGGATGGTAGGTACGTGATCGACGAAGGTCGTGCGCATCACGCCCGATTCCTGGAAGCTCGCGATTCCTTGGCCGACGAAAACCACCGCCATCGCATACAGCAGCACCGAGGTCGCGGTAAAGAACGAGCCCAGCGGAATGCGGAAGGCGGCCTTGCGCAGGATGAAAAAGATAATTCCCAGCGCGATCCCTCCGGTCAGCAGCCCCGCCATCACCGCATGGCGCTCTATGGTCTCAGTCGCGCCGCCGAGCAGCGCCTGGAAGAACACGATCGTTTCAGCGCCCTCGCGCATCACTGCCAGAAACGCCGTCAGCCCAAGCGCGATCGACGGCCCGGCGATGTCCCGCGACGCTTCGACCTTGTGGTGCAGAAAGGCACGCCAGCGATCACTCTGCCCGCGCGCCGTCAGCCATGAACTTACGTAAAAGAGCGTCGCTGCGGCGAGTAACTGGAAGATGCCCTCGAGCGTATCGCTGGTGTCGTCGGCGATCAGATGATTCACCGCCCAGGCAAGCGCCAGGCTCACTCCGAGCGCGAGCAGCGCACCGGCATAGACGTCGCGCGCGCGCCGCTCCTGTCCAGCCTCCCGCACTGCCGCCAGCAGCGCAACGATGACCAGCAAGGCCTCCGATCCCTCGCGTACCAGGATGCCGAGGGAGTACAGAAAATAAGGTAAAGCAGTGGGCATGGATTTTTCGGCGATCTATTCGGCGATCCAATTGAGATTCATTTTGAGAGTCATTCTCAATTGGACACGGTAATATGTCAATCCTTCCGATGTCAAGGAGAGATACTGGGGCGACGGACGAAACTGGCTTGCCGCGCCCGGCGGTCCGGTGGTAGGTTCGGAATCAGAGTGGGGCGGCGAGTCTGTGACGGCTCGCGGCCCCCTTTATCGCTTTGGAGATCGCTGAACCGCCTTATGAAGGCGGCTGCCGAGGTAGAAATTCAACCGGTACCGAAAAGTTCAACATGCGCTGTCTTTATTGTCGTCAATGGGCGGGACTGATTCGCCGGACCTGTCCGGTTTGCGCCAGGATCATTCGGATCGTCGAACAGGCTGGCCCCACTGTTGGACTGGTCGGATTGGTGGATATTTTCGCGGCCGAGGGGCTGACCCGGGAGCAGGTCGATCTGGTGCTCGACGCGCAGGTTGGCGGGGAACCGACCTTACGCGATCGCCTGACTTCGGAATTGACCAATGTGCTGATGCGCGGGCTGGGAATGCCGGGGCGGCAATCGCCCGAGGACGTTCGCCGCGTGCGTGATTCGATGCGCTCGGGCGGCGAGGGAACGTGGCGAGCCGGCGATAGGCCGCCCGAGATACCTTGAAGAGATGCGGAGGAATTGATGGCGGTTAGCAGACTGGGAATCGTGGGATCGGGGCAGATGGGCGGCGGAGTCGCCGAGGTGGCGGGGCAGGCCGGTTTGGAAGTTCTGATCCACGACATGAGCGAGGATCTGTGCCGGCGCGGTGTGGAGAATATCGGACGCGACCTCGATCGGATGGTGAAGCGCGGGCGGATCAAGCCCGAGGAAAGCGAGCGCGTTCTGCGCCGGATCAAGACCACGACGCGCCTCGAAGACTTTTGCGAGGTCGACTTCGTGATCGAGGCGGTAGTCGAGCACGAAGAGGCCAAAATCGCGCTGTTCCAAAAGCTCGACAAAGTGTGTTCCCCCGAAATCATTTTCGCCTCCAACACCTCGTCGATTTCGATAACCCGGATGGCGGCACGCACCAGCCGGGCGCCGCGCTTCATCGGCATGCACTTCATGAACCCGGTCCCCGCGATGAAGCTGGTCGAGATCATCCGCGGTCTCGCGACTTCCCAGGAAACCTTCGAGCAGACTCGCGCGCTGGCCGAGCGGCTGGGCAAGAACACCATGACCGCCGAGGACTTCCCCGGCTTTATCGTCAACCGGGTGCTGTTGCCGATGATCAACGAGGCCATTTACACGATGTACGAAGGGGTCGGCGGAGTCAGCGACATCGACCTCGCGATGAAGCTCGGCACCAATCAACCGATGGGACCGCTGGAATTGGCGGATCTCATCGGCCTCGACACCTGTCTCGCGATCATGGAAGTGATGCATCGCACGTTCGGCGATGACAAGTACCGGCCGTGCCCGCTGCTGAAGAAATACGTCGACGCCGGCTACCTCGGACGCAAAGCCGGCCGCGGCTTTTACATGTACACCGAACAGGGCGTCGCGATTCCGCCGGCGGCGCGCTAAGCGTTTGGAGCGCGTGCCAGCCGACAATTAACGTTCCGCCACTCAAATCGGGGCCAGGGAAATTGCCAAGGAGGAAAGCAGATGTCAGTCAAAGCATTCATCCTCGTCGACACTTCGCCGGGCAAGGCCAGGGAAGTGGCAACCAAGCTGCGGCAGGTGGAGGGAATCTCCAGCGCGCATGCGGTCACCGGGCCGCACGATATCATCGCGGTGGCCGAAGCGAGCGACGTCTCTTCGCTCGGCGAACTGGTGGTGCAGAAAATCCAGAGTGTGCCGGGGGTTAATCGGAGCTTGACTTCGATTGTAGCCGATTAGCGATGCGAGCGGGACGCGCCGCCGGCCAGTAGTCGGGCCCCTTGAGCATTCACAATTAGAGTCGCGTTTCCAGGAGAGCAATGGCTGAACTTCCAGTAGTCAAGCGGCTGCGCAAGGACATGGAAAACCTAAAGCGCGAGCTGACCGTCGAGCTGCCCAAGGAATTGGAGCGCGCGCGCGCACACGGCGACCTATCGGAGAATGCCGAGTGGGCGATGGCCAAGCAGCGCCAGGAATTTTTGCGCGCGCGTCTGGCAAATCTCGAGGAGCGAGTCTCGGAACTGTCGCGTATCGATTCTTGAGTCGATTCCGCGCGACACGGTCGGTCTGGGCAGCCGGGTCGAACTCGAAGACCTCGACGAAAGCGTCAATGTCGAGTACGAGATAGTCGTGCCAGAAGAAGTCGATGGTGCGGCCAACCGGATCTCGCTCTCTTCGCCGCTGGGGCGCGCACTGATTGGCAAGGCCGAGCAGGACGATATCGAGGTCGAGACCCCGCGTGGCAAGCGCTCGTACGTAGTCAAGCGCCTGGTCACCATCCACACAATCCTCGCGCTCGAGAGCGGCGAGAACTCTCAGAACTAATCTCCGCCGGCGAAAAAGCGCGAGTAAAGATGGAGCGCGGGTCGATCTCGTTTCCTGCCGCCGTGATCCTCGGCCTGTTGGTCGGGGCCGGCGCAGGGCTCGGCGGCTTCTTCATAGGGCAGGGTCTAATCCAAGGACGTCGCGCTGAGCGCTTCGTCAGCGTCAAGGGGCTGGCCGAACGCTACGTGAAGGCGGACCTCGCGGTCTGGACCCTCAGCTTCAACACCGCTGGTGCTGATGTCAGCGCGGTCAGCACCGCTAGCGACCGCGACCGCGAGCTAGTGCGCTCCTTCATCACCAGGTCGGGCTTTACCGACCGCGAAATCGAGCCCCTTCCGACTCGGATCAATGACCAGTTCGCCTCTCTGACGGGTCCGCCGAATCTCGAGGCCGCTCGGCGCTATACGATAACCGCGGGTTACGAAATTCGGACCACCAAAGTTGATGCGGTGCGCGAGGCGAGCCAGTTGACCGGCGATCTAATCCGCCAGGGCGTAGTATTGGACGGGAGGACGACCGAAAACGGCGGGGCGAACCCGGCTTATGTGTTTACCCGCCTAGCCGACATACGGCCGGCCATGCTGGCTCAGGCGATCAAAAGTGCGCACACGGTGGCGGAGCAGTTTGCGGCCGATTCCAGCAGCCACCTGGGCGCCGTCCGGCGCGCGGGCCATGGGGTCGTTCAGGTGATGAGCCGCGACGCCGAAACGCCGAACCCGACCGATGAGCGCGCGTCGATCGAAAAGAAACTGCGCCTCGTCTCAACCATCGACTACTATCTGGTCGAGTGATTCGTCGTCGCCTCGCCGCGCGGACTCACCCTCCGTACATCGATTCGATCACGTCGCGGTAGTGTTCGACCACCACCTTCCGCCGCAGCTTGAGCGTCGGCGTAAGTTCGCCGTTGTCCTGGCCGAACGGGCGCGCGAGCAGCGCGAAGTCGACGATGGTCTCGATATCCGACAGACCCTTGTTAAGCTCGCGCACCCGCTCGTGATAGAAGGTGCGCAACGCCGGGTCGGTGACGGCCTGCTCGGGCGGCCGCGTCGCGATCATCTTGAACGCCGGCTGGGCGGCCAGGTACTCGAAGTCGGGCACCAGCAGGGCGGCGAGGTGCTTGCGCCGATCGCCGATTACGCAGGCCTGTGCGATCGCCGGATCGGAGTTCAACCGGCTTTCGAGATTGGCCGGCGAGACGTTCTTGCCGCCCGAGAGCACGATGATTTCTTTCTTGCGGTCGGTGATGGCGATATAGCCGTCGGCGTCGATGCGCGCGATGTCTCCGGTATGGAGCCAGCCGCCGGTGTCGATTGCATCGTGGGTCTCGGCCGGGAGCTTATAATAGCCCTGCATGACGTTGGGTCCGCGCACCAGCAATTCCCCGTCCGGCGCGGTGCGGACCTCGACGTCGCGGATAGCGCGTCCCACTGTGCCAATCCTGGTGTGGCCGTGCAGGTTGACCGAGACCACCGGCGATGCCTCAGTCAGCCCATAACCCTCGACGATTGGAACTTCGGCGGCGGCCAGGAAGCGAAAGATTTCGCGCGGCAGCGGCGCGCCACCCGAGATGAGATAGCGCAGCCGGGTGCCGAAGATTGCGCGGATGCGCGCGAACACCGCGTTGCGAAACAGCGCCATCGGAGCCGCGAGATGGACCGGCATGGTTTGGCCTTGATGCCGGTAGGCCGCCGCGCGCGCGCCGGTCGCGACCGCGGTCTTGAAGAGCGCCCGCCGCACGCCCGATCCCGACTCCACCGTGCGCATCACGCGCGCATAGACCGCCTCCAACACTCGCGGCACCGTGAGCACGATCGTTGGATTTACTTCGAGCAGGTTCTGCGCTATTTGCCCCAGCCCCTCTGCGTAGGCGATCGTGCCACCCGCCAGCACCACCGTGTAGTAGCCGGCCGTGCGCTCGAACGAATGGGCGATCGGCAGAAATGAGAGCGTCATGTCCTGCTCGTTGAGGTCGAGCGCGGCCTGCGACGATTCACTATTGGCCAGCAGGTTGCCATGCGTGAGCATCGCGCCTTTGGATGGCCCCGTCGTGCCCGAGGTATAGATGAGTGTCGCGAGGTCGTCGCGCGAGCCGGCTATCGGCGGCGTGGCCGGATGGGCGGTCACCTGAGAGATTGTAAAAATCTTGAGCTTGCCCATCGTCACGTACGACGGCGGCGCACCCTGGCCGGGTGTCATCTGGATGACGCCCTGGAGGTCGGGCAGATGACGCGCCATGCCCACAATCTTGGTCAACGCCGCTTCACCGTTGACCGCGACCAGGCTCGCGCCCGAATCGGCGAGTATGTGGCGGGTCTCCTCGACGCCGGCGGTGGTGTACAAGGGCACGACCACCGCGCCCATGCCGAGCGCGGCCTGGTCGACGACCACCCAGCGCGGACAGTTATCGGAAAGAATCGCGATCCGATCGCCGCGCTCCAGTCCCAGCCCGAGCAGCCCCGCTCGCAGGCGTCCGGCCTCGTCGCCGATATCGTTCCAGGAGTGGTCACGCCAGGCCTTGCCGACCTTGTCCCGCAGGAAGACTCGGTCATTCAGCCTTTCGGCCTGTGCGCTGAAAAGCTCGGCTAAAGTCGCGAATTCGTTCACCCGCTCGACCTCCGCGCCATACATCCGGCAATCGAGTTTACTATCGCAAAACGGCGTCGCACCCAAGTTGCCGGCAGCCTCGCACGCAATAGGCTCGCCGCCTCTGGCGAGGCGAGGGCGGGGTTGATACTGTCCCGTGATCGCTGGCTGCGGTTCTGCTCGCATCCCGGTTGGAAACTCTATGGAGCCCCTCGAGAAGAAGCGTTGATGACCGATCCGGCCCAGGATTTCGATGGTTGAACGTCTGGTTCATTCCATAGTTCGGCTGACCCTGAAGCATCGCTGGTTCTCGCTCGGCTGGCTCGCGGCGTTCACGATTTTTTTTGCCTACCAGGCGCTCGCGGTCCGGATGTATAGCAAGTTCAGCGACCTTCTGCCGCAGGCCCATCCTTACGTCGTGGCGTACAATCATTTCCGACAGATTTTCGGCACCGCCAACGTGATGACCCTCGAGTTGCAGGTCAGACGCGGCGACATCTTCACCGCCAAAACGCTACACAAGATTCGCTTCATCCATCAGCAGCTCGATTTGATGGACGGCGTCGATCACAACCTGATCAACTCCATTACCGGCACCAACGCGCGCAAAGTGATTGCGACCAGCGGCGGACTTATCATTTCGCGCCCGCTTTTGGCCGACAAAATTCCGACCTCCCCTGCAGACCTCGCGCGCATCAGATATGACGTGCTCCACAGCCTCGCCTACGGCGTGCTGGTCTCGCCCGACGCCACCAGCGCCCTGGTCACGGCCGGGTTCAACGAGGGTCAGGTAGATTACGGCGAGATGCATCGACGCCTGGCCGGCATCAAGCGCGCCGTCGAGGACGACAATACGATCCTGTACGCGACCGGCGAGCCAGTGCTGAAGGCCTGGTGCTGGTACTACAAGGGCGAGCTGGCGGAGATTTTCGGCGTCACCGGATTGTTCATCCTGCTTTCGCTGGTGCTCTATTTCCGTCGCGCTTACGGGGTCCTTCTGCCGATCGTCGGTGCTGCCGCGCAGGTCATCTGGGGGCTCGGCTTCCTCGGCCTGCTCGGCTACAACCTCGACGTCCTGGTGTTGGTCATTCCCTTGCTGGTGACCGCGCGCGCTGCGAGCCACGGCGTGCAGTTGCTCGAGCGTTATTTCGAGGAGCTCGAGCGCAGCGGCGATCGTCATCAGGCCGTGCGCCAATCGATGGACGAACTGTTTTTGCCCGGCGCAATCGGGATTCTGGCCGACGCCGCGGGGATCCTGGTGCTGGGCGTCGCGACCATCCCGCTAGTGCGCAAGGTCGCCTTCTTTGCCAGCTTCTGGGGCTTTTCCAACATCTTCACCATCCTCATCCTATTGCCGCTGTTGCTCGACGTTCTGCCGACGCCGAAGGTCACCCGGCACTACGTTCCGCACTGGATGGCTTCGGGCCTGCACTGGGTAGGTGAGAGCTGCACCAGCCGGCGCGGAAGATGGGTGGTCTTCGGGATTGCGGCGATTGTGGTCGCGCTCGGACTGCAGCAGGCAATCAAGCTGCCTATTGGCTATACGGAACCGGGGTCGCCGCTGTTGTGGCAGAATTCCGACTTCAACGTCTCCTCGCGCCACATCAATCGATCTTACGGCGGCTCCAATGAACTGGTGATCTATCTCGAAGGCGACCGCGAAAACGCAATGAAGGACCCGGCGCTGCTCGCGCTGCTCGACAACTTCAGTCACTACATGCTCGAGCAGCCGCAGGCGAGCGGCAGCCGCTACATCACGAGTCTCGTGGGGCGGTTGAACAGCCTCTTTCACTACAACGATCCCGTGTGGCAGGTGTATCCGAAAGATCTTAAGGGGATCGGCCAGATGATCTTCATGTACCAGTCATCGTCGCCGTCGCCGACGATCATCTTCCAGTACATGGACTATATGGCCCGCGATGGCCAGTTCGTCATCTACTACAAGGACCTCGAGGGCTCGACCGTGCTGGAGGCGCTGACACGCGCGAGGCAATTCATCGCCGCGCATCCGACGCCGCACGTGAAATTCATCCTGGCGGGCGGCAGTATCGGCCTGACAGCGGCGCTCAACGATGAAATTGCCTACTCCGACCGCGTAAGCACGCTGCTTATCCTGGCCGTGGTTTTCACTTTGGTGGCGCTCAGCTACGCATCTTTGACTGCCGGCGCGATGGTGCTGATGACGCTCATCGCCGCCGGCGTCGTGAGTTTTCTTTACATCGGGTTGAAGGGCGTCGGGATCAACATCAACACTTTGCCGGTGACCGCGGTCGGAATGGGTATCGGCGTGGACTACATCCTATACGTGGTGGATCGCATCAAACGCGAATATGGACGGCTCGGCGACTACGACAGCGCGATCAAGCGCGCCATTAACACTTCCGGAATGGCGGTCACATTCACTGCCACCACCCTGGTCGGTGGGGTGCTGCCGTGGTACTGGATGTCGAGTCTGCGTTTTTCGGCGGAGATGGCGCTGTTGCTGGCGCTCCTGATGCTCACGCACTGGCTGGCGGCGATAACTTTGGTGCCGTCGATCTTCTCGATCGTGCGGCCGAAATTCGTGGCGCGGGACCTCGAGACGCCCCAGTCGTCCGAGGTTTCGCATGCGGGCGACAGCGCTGTACGGGTCGCGTAGGGGGCACGGTAAACTTGGCAACGATCCGCGTCGGCTGATATCTTTGCTTTAGCCGCAATTGTTTTTCAGGCAAAGTATTGTTCGATATTCTAATGCTGAGAGCCGAGCGACAAGAAGCCGCCGGCGAGAACCCGCTGGTGCGAGGCGCCCGTCGCTTAACTCGTACGGCAGGAGCCGTACAGGCGGGAATGGAATAGTTTGAGCGCGTTTTCACAAACCACACGGTCGGATTCTCGAACTACGTCTGACGCGGGCGGATCCACCACTTCCCAGCCTGCGCTCCATCGTTTCGCGATCGCGCTCCATCGTTTCGCGATCGTGGTGGCCGCCGTGACTCTGATTCCGATTTTCGCCGGAGGACTGGTCACCTCGACTGGCTCCGCGATGGCCGTGCCGTCGTGGCCACTCGATGCCGGCCACCTGATACCGCAGCAGTGGGGCGCGGGCGTGCTCATCGAATGGGGCCATCGCGCAATCGCCGGCACGGTTTCGATTCTGACGCTAACGTTGACGCTGTGGGTCTGGATGGCCGAGCGGCGAGCGTGGGTCAGGTACACAGCGTTGACAGCTTTGGGGCTGGTGCTGGTGCAGGCCGTGCTCGGCGGGATAACTGTGCTGTTCAACCTGCCGCTGGCGCTGGCGGTGGCACACGCGATGACCGCGCAGGCGTTCTTTTGCGTGATGGTCGCGCTGGCAATGTTCACGAATCCGCGCTGGGAATGATGCCGCCGCTCGCGCGCGCCTCCGGCGAGCCGTCGTTGACGCCGCTCGCCGTGGCGACCACGGCGATCATCTATATGCAGATCTTTATCGGCGCTTTGATGCGGCATATGCATGCCGGACTCGCGATTCCGGACTTTCCGCTCGCCTTCGGCCATTTGGTGCCGCCGATGTTCTCGGTCCCGATCGCGGTCAATTTCGCCCATCGATGCGGCGCGGTGGTCGTCACGCTGATGGTGCTGTGGACGGTCGCTCGCGTACTGCGGCAATTCGGCGACGAACCGGCGCTGCGGCGTCCCGCGCGTGGGTTGCTGGCGCTGCTCGCGCTACAAATCGGGCTCGGCGCGGCAACAGTTTTAAGTCGCCGCGAGGTAATTCCGACCACCGCGCACGTCGTGGTCGGAGCGGCGGTGCTTGCGACCTGTTGCGCTTTGACCTTGCGGGCGTGGCATCTCGAACGCATCTCGCGCGCCGCCGATGCCGCCGATAGCGAGCGAGTGCGCGTGCCTGGGCGGGGTGCGGCCCGTTACGGGGTGGGCGCGTGAGCGCCGAAGCGGTCGCGCTCGCACCGGCGAGCGGCGCGCGCAAGCGCGTTGCTGCATATCTTGAGCTGACCAAGCCGCGCGTGCTCGCGATGGTTCTGCTGACCACGCTGGTCGGCTTCTATCTCGGCAGCGCCGAGCGTTTCGATTTGTGGCTGGCGCTGAATACGCTCGCCGCGACCGCGCTTGCCGCCGGCGGCACGCTCGCTCTCAATCAGTACCTCGAGCGCGACCTCGACGCTCTGATGATTCGCACACAGCATCGTCCACTGCCCGAGCGGCGCCTGAGCCCGCCCGAAGCGCTGGTCTTCGGCGTGTTGGCGACGGTCGCGGGATGCGCCTGGTTGTGGGCGGCGGCCAACCTGCTCGCCGCCGCGGTGACTGCGGCGATCGCGCTGCTCTACCTGTTCGCCTATACGCCGCTAAAAAAGGTCTCATGGATTTGTCATGCCGTTGGTGCAGTGCCCGGAGCGTTGCCGCCGGTTGCCGGATGGGCTGCGGCCAGCGGAAGGCTCGGCGTCGAGCCCTTCATCCTGTTCCTTATTATGTGCCTCTGGCAGCTTCCGCATTCGCTTTCGATCGCGCGGCTTTATCAGAGCGACTACGCGCGCGCGGGTATCAGCATGCTGCCGCTCAAAGGGGGGCGCGGTAATCCAGTCGACAGGCTGATTCTGCTCGACTGCGTGGCGCTGATCGCGGCGGGCGTGTTGCCAACGGCGCTGGGCTTCGCTGGGCGAATCTCGCTCCTGGTCACGGTCGCGCTGGGCGTAATGATGCTGACCTTCGGGCTCAGGCTAGCGCGCACGCCGGACGCTGCCGCCGCGGCGCGCCGCGTGATGTTCGCCTCGCTCTTATATCTGCCGATAGTGTTCCTGGCGATCGTGCTCGACCGCGTTTAGCGGCGTGCCGGGGGCGTGAGTTTCCCCGACAGGAATTGGAGGGACCTCGACATGAGCGGCATTCGCAGCGTGTTGGCCGCGATCACCGGCCTGGCGCTCTGTCTTCTCCCGGGGCTGGGAACGGCCGCCGCGGCGGACAACACCATCGCGCCGGGCACCGTAATCACCATGAAGAACTGGCGGCAGTACAAGGCCTTCATGCCCGATGGAATGATCGCGCTGTTCGACGGCAGCGTTGACTGGAAGATGCCGCCTGACGTCGAGATCGACGTGGGCCCGACGACGATTCATCCGCTGCCCAAGCCCTTCTGGGACGCGGTCGAGAAGTATTCGGCGCAGACCCGCTTCCTCCAGTTGCCCAATGGCGCCTACAAGCTGGAGAATTATGTCTCCGGCGTTCCGTTTCCCCATCCTTCCGGCCGTGACAAGGGAACCGAAATCGCGGCCGACGTAACCTTTCGTCCTAGCGGCCATCTCTACGTCGGCATGCCGGACTCCGGAACTCCGGCGTCGTTTTGCACCATGGACAAGTTCGGCGCCAGGGCCTGCACACGCGTCGATTACAACTATCGCCAGCTTGCCTACAACTGGTTTCCGGGCATCTCCCACACCGAGCCCGGCGCGAGCGGGGCGTGGTACGGCGAATGGTTGATGGTTGAGGTGCCCGAGGAGGCGAAGTATTCGGCCGACCTCACACTGTTCTGGCAGGACGTGACCCGGCTGCCCGACGACTACGTCTTCATCCCGGCGCTGCGTCAGGTGATGCGGCTCTCCACTTCTGCGCGATGCGCGCCGCTGTTCGATAGCGACGTTACCCACGACGACCAGCGTGCGGGATGGAACGGCGGCGTTTCGGAGTTCGAGGGCCAGTTCCTGCGCGAGCAGAACATTCTTGCGTTGGTCGACATGACTACTGCGATGGGCAAGTTTCCCGACAACTACGATATGCCGCTTGGATGGGCGAAGCCGTCTTGGGGCAAGTGGGAAGTGATACCGGTTTGGGTGACCGACGTGCGCCGGATCGAGTCGATGCGTTCGGGTTACTGCTATGGTAAGCGCGTCATGTACACGGCGGAGGCCTACTTCGCCAACGTGCACGAGGATCTGTACGATTCGAGCATGCGGTTGTGGAAGGTGGTGAATATCGGGCTGCGCGCGCGCGAAGACAAGATGCATCCAGAGTGGGGTCCGCAGTACTTCGGCGGTGGAGTAGTCGAGCAATATTGGAACCTTCAGGATCAGCATGCGAGCCACGTCTTCACCGCCAACGCCGATGGCGAGGATCTGTGGGCCGACCGCTACTCGCCGCAGTACGACAACATCTCGAAATTCCAAACCCCGAGCGGCCTCACGCAATTGATGCATTGATCCGAAACGTGGAAGAAAACGAAGCGAAAGAGCAGGCTGAGGAGCTGGGGCGCAACGCCGCTGAAGTCATCTCGGGTGACGAGCTCAAGGCCAAGCTGCGCGAGAGCCGGCCGCTGCGGATCAAGCTCGGAATGGATCCGACCGCGCCCGACCTGCACCTGGGACATTCCGTCACACTCAAGAAGCTCCGCGATTTCCAGCGCCGCGGCCACACCGTTATTTTTCTGGTCGGCGACTTTACCGCGATGATCGGCGATCCAACCGGCCGCTCCGAGACTCGCAAGCCGCTCACGCGCGAGCAGATTGTCGCCAACGCCGAAACCTATCAGCGCCAAGTCTCGAAGATTCTCGATCCGGCACTTACCGAAGTCCGCTTCAATAGCGAATGGATGGACAAGCTCGACGTCCGTGGCCTCATCGAAATAGCCGCCAAGCTGAGCGTGGCGCGAATGCTCGAGCGCGACGATTTCGAAAAGCGCCTCGCCGAGCAGCAGCCACTGTTCCTGCACGAGCTGCTCTATCCTCTGGTTCAGGGCTACGACTCGGTCGCGCTGCGCGCCGACGTCGAACTCGGCGGCACCGATCAGAAATTCAACATGCTGGTCGCTCGCGAGCTGCAGCGCGCATTCGGCCAGACGCCGCAGGTCGTGATGACGATGCCGCTGCTCGAGGGACTCGACGGTGTGCGCAAGATGTCAAAGTCCTACGGCAACGCGGTCGGCCTGACCGACGCGCCGCGCGACATGTTCGGCAAACTGATGTCGATTCCGGATCGCATGATGCCGCGCTACTTCGAGCTTCTGGCCGACGTCGCCCCGACCGAGTTGGCAGGGATCCGCTCCGGCGAGGCACATCCGATGGAATCCAAGAAGCGGCTCGCCACGACGATCGTCGCCGAGTATCACGATGACGATGCCGCCAGAGACGCGCGCGAATACTTCGAGAGCAAGTTTCAGCGCCGCGAGGTTCCGCAGGACGTGCCGGTCTTTCGTATCGCCTCTGAACTATGGATCTGCGAATTGTTAAAGCAGCTCGGCTTCGCCGCGTCGACCAACGAGGCGCGCCGGCTGGTGGGGCAGGGCGCCGTGCGCGTCGACCGTCAGACCGTCACCGACATCAATTTCCATTTCGTTCCCGGCGAGCATCGCATCCTGGAAGTCGGCAAGCGCCGCGTCGCCCGCATCGAACCGTAAGCTTTAGGCGGCTCGTCCGTTCGCTTCCAGGCCTCCTCTCCGTCGCTCGGAGAGCTTCGCGCAACTGACATGAATCATTTTTTGTCCTCTCCTTGTCCAATGTCCAAGGAGAGCATTAGGTAGACGTCCGAAAAATTAACCCCCTCTCCTTGTCCAAGGAGGGGGCTGGGGAGACGTCCTACGATTGCCTCTCGCGAGCAGCTCCAAGTACCTGTGGCACAACGAAATTCAGACTGACCTCTCCCGCCGCTCGCGCTGCTCGCTGCGACCTCTCCTCTGGTGAAGGAGGGGTTTCGATTTCGCGCGCGCTATTTCTTCTTCGCCGATTCCGCCGCGACCAGTTCCTTGAGCCGCTTCATCACGAGGTCGAGCGCGCGCGTGTAGCGCTGCTTGGTCCAGCCCTCCTTGGTGCGCATCTTGAGCCACCCAAGTTTGACCGCATCGGGCTTGTTGCCCATCTCGCCGGTCGAAACCTCGATCACCGCGCGCTCTTCGGGCGTGAGCTGCGCCAACACCTCGCGCTTGAGGTTCTGCAGAAAGCCCGCCTTGAGGTCGATATCAACCTTCATCGGTTTTCCTCATCGGGCTATTCAGTCGGTCGGAGCTGTGGAGCATACGCCCACTCTACTCTCAATCGCCTTGACAGCCGAAGCGTACGCAAGCTACGCCAGCGCCAGGGAGGTGCGCGATGAAACACTGGACCGTCGAGCGCCACGACCATGTCGAGGTATGGACCTATCGCAATCCGCCGATGAACTATTTCGTCGGGCCGGGCGCCGGTGAGTTGCTCGAGCTTATTAGCCGGGCCGAGACCGACGCTGAAATTCGCGCGGTCATTCTGACGGGCGGAATCGAAGGCAAGTTCATTACGCACTACAGCGTCGATGAATTGGCGCAGATGGCCGCGGATCCGGCGGAGTGCGCCCGCGTCTTTCCCGAGATGGAACTTGGATACCATCGGATGCTCGACCGCATCATGCTGATGCCGAAAGCGGTGATCGCGGCGATCAATGGCGATTGCATGGGCGGCGGCTACGAGCTTTCATTGGCGTGCGACTTCCGCCTGGCGGCTGACGGTCCCTATCAAATCGGCCTGCCAGAGGCGGTGCTCGGAATCCTGCCGGGCGGTAGTGGAACACAGCGCCTGCCGCGGCTAATTGGGCGGGGAAAGGCGCTCGAGGTGATGCTGTTCGGCAACGTCTATTCGCCGCGGGATGCCGAGCGGATGGGAATGGTGAACCGGGTGCTCGCGCCGGACACGCTGATGTCGTTCGCGATGGGATGGGCGCGGACGCTCGCCAAGCGTTCGCCGCGCGCGGTCGCTGCGATCAAACGTGCGGTTTACCTGGGGGCCGACCTGCCACTGGCCGAAGGACTCTATATCGAGCGCGCCGAGATGCGCGATGTGATGTGTACCGAGGACGCGCGCACCACGATGGACGCGTACAACAAGGCGGTGGCCGAGGACGCGATGAAGGCGCGCTCGGATTTTCTTGCGGGCATCGGCGTACCCGAAACCAAGGGCCGATAGAGCGCTCCGAACGCGGCGGCGGCGCGGGGCCGCATCACAGCCACGCCCCGCCATCGCTCGCCGCAATTTTCGATGCGAGCCTAAACGACGATCGCCAGCCTAGACGACAATTGCCAGATAGATCGCGTACACCGTGCCCAGCGCCGCCGCCGAATACAGAACTGCACCGAGCGCCTCTTCGAGATGCTTGATGCGCAGGAAATCAACCAGCGTCAGGCGCAGCCGATGAGCGGCGTGGAAGAAGCCGAAAAAGCACAGTACCACCAGGTACAGGCGCGCGAGCGGATGCTCGACCAAATGGAGCGTTGCCTCATATCCCGGGTCGCTTAATATCCCGAGCGGGAACAGGATGCCGAACAGCAGGATGTGGATCGGCAGGAAGTAGCCGGCGATGAAGCCGCCTGTGCCGAACAGGAACCATACCGCGGGTTCGTTGGCGCGCTTGGTCATTTTTCTACGCTCCCAGGATGAAGGCTGCGATCACTATCGTGGCGATCGCCCACAGAATGTAGCTCGGCAGCGCAGTCGTCATCTCGGGCAGCGGATGGCCATGTCTTCGCGGGAAGAACGCCTTGGGCACCAGTTTGGACCAGGTGATGGTGTGCAGGACCAGGAAAGCGAACGCCACTATATTCAACAGGATCACCAGCGGATGCTGCATGTGCGCCTGGAATACTGCGTAGGCTTCGGGGCCGCGCGAGAGTGCACGGACCTGACACAGCGTCACGATAAGGAAGTAACCGACGAAGATGCTCGAGAACTCGCGCAGGATGAAAATCAGGTAGTTGCGCCGTTCGAGCCACCACAAGTTGGAAAAGTGCCGATGGTACTCTCGAGACTGGAATCGCGGAAACAAAGCCATCGCGTCACTTGCCTCCCCACGGCATCAGGAACGATTTGTACCATTCCTTGGTGGCGGTGAGCTTGAATTCCTGGATTGCTAGCGAGGGGTCGACCTCCTTGGGACAGACCACCGAACATTCACCGATCACCGTGCAATCCCAAATGCCGTCGTGTTGCGAGAGAATGTCGAGCCGTTCGTCGGCGCCCTGGTCGCGCGAGTCCAGGTTGTAGCGCTCGGCCAGCGCGAGCGCGGCCGGTCCAATGAAGTGCGGATCGATTCCGTACACTGGGCACGCCGAGTAACACAGCATGCAGTTGATGCAGTTGCTGTATTGCTTGAAGGTCGCGAGCTGCTCGGGAGTCTGAAGATATTCGCGCGCCGGCGGCGTCTTGTCCTTGCGCACGAGCCATGGCTTGACCCGGGTCAACTTCTCGAGGAAGTCGGTCATGTCGATCACGAGATCGCGCTCGATTGGAAAATGGCGCAGCGGTTCGACCCGCACCGGCCCCGGCGCAAACTGCGAAAGCAGAGTCTCGCAGGTCAGCCGCTCGTAGCCGTTGACCACCATCCCGCAGCTTCCGCAAATACCCATCCGGCACGACCATCGATAGGTGAGCGAGCCGTCGAGTTTGTCTTTGATGTAGTTCAGCGCGTCGAGGACCATCCAGTCCCCACGCAGCGGAACCTCGTACTTTTGAAAGTGCGGCTCGGCGTCGGTCTCGGGCGAGTACCGCGCCACCTCAATGACTATCGTGTCCGCCATCGGTCGATTGCTCTCCGTATACCCGCTTGCCCGGCGGCCAGCGTGTGATGGTTACCGGCAGATAGGAGACCACCGGCCGCGCATTGTCTCCCCTCGACACCAGCGAATGCGCCAGAAACTTGTTGTCGTCGCGCTCGGGAAAATCGATACGTTGATGGGCGCCGCGCGACTCCTCGCGCTGCAGAGCGCACTGCAGGATGGTCTCGGCGACGTCGAGCAGGTAGCCCAACTCCAGCGCCGCGACCAGTTGCGTGTTGAAGGCGAGGCTGTGGTCTTCCATCGAGATCGCCTTATAGCGCTCCTGCATCTCGGCGATCCTGTCGGCCGCCTCGGCCAGCGAAGCGCGCGTGCGGTAGATTCCCGCGCCGGCTTCCATCGTATGCTGCATAGCCTCGCGCAGCGTCGAAATTTTCTCGCGCCCATCGGTCTTGCGCAGATACTCGCGCTCCACTCGCCGCTCCTCGTCGGCGCCTAGCGCCAGCACCGGATTCGCACCCGGCATCGAGGTCGCGTTCGCATACTCGGCTGCGGCCCGCCCGGCGCGCGCCCCGAACACCAACAGTTCGCCAAGCGAGTTCGAGCCAAGCCGGTTGGCCCCGTTGAGGCTCACGCACGCGGCCTCGCCCGCTGCGTAAAGCCCTTTGAGCGGAGTCGCGCCATTGGTGTCGGTGTGGACGCCGCCCATCATGTAGTGCTGCACCGGCCGAACCGGAATCATTTGATGGACCGGATCGATGTTCTCGTACTTGATGCACAACTCGCGCACCATCGGGAGCTTGGCGTTGATCTTTTCCTCGCCCAGATGCCGGAGATCCAGATGAACCACTTCGCCATACGGACCTTTGATCGTGCGCCCCTTCTCCATCTCCTTGACGAAGGCCTGCGAGAGACGATCGCGCGGACCCAGTTCCATGGTGCGAAGCACGGGCTCTTTTTGCGGCTTGCCGAGATTGTAGTCCTGCAGGTAGCGGTAGCCGTCCTTGTTGACCAGCAAGCCGCCCTCGGCGCGCGAAGCCTCGGTTATCAGGATGCCGGTGAAGGGCAGGCCGGTCGGATGGTACTGCACCATCTCCATGTCCTTGAGCGGCGCCCCGGCCTCATAGGCGAGCGCCATCCCGTCGCCGGTGCAGATATTGGCGTTGGTGGTGTAGGGAAACACCCGGCCGCATCCCCCGGTGCAAATGATCACCGCCTTGGCCATGATCACGCGGACCTTGCCGGTCTTGAGTTCGATCGCGACCACGCCGGCCACGCGGCCGTCTTCGACCATCAGCTTGGTGACGAAGGTCTCGTCGTAGCGGGTGACCGGATAACGCAGCGAGGTTTGAAAGAGCGTGTGCAGCATGTGGAAGCCGGTCTTGTCGGCGGCGAACCACGTGCGCATCTTTTTCATTCCGCCGAACGGACGCACCGCGATCTTGCCGTCGTCGCGCCGGCTCCATGGACAGCCCCAGTGCTCGAGCTGCAGCAGTTCCCTGGGCGCTTCGTGGACAAAGATTTCGACGCAGTCCTGATCGCTCAGCCAGTCGCCACCCGAGATGGTGTCGTAGGCGTGCTCGTCGAACGTATCGTCCTCGGCGATCACGCCGGCGGCGCCGCCCTCGGCGGAGACTGTGTGACTGCGCATGGGGTAGACTTTGGAGACCACCGCGACGCTGAGCTTGGGATCGATTTCGGACACGGCGATCGCGGCGCGCAGCGCGGCGCCGCCGCCACCGACCAAAAGAATATCATGCGAAGACGTTTCCACGGCTGTTTCAGACCTCGGGCCGCGCCACCGTTCGATAAGTGCCGCTACTTTGCATTAGATACTTGATATAAGCCGCATTTCAATCAAACGACCTTCATTCCGTGATCGCCAGCGCTTGCAATCGGACCAGGTCGAAGGCGAATGCGGGTCGCCAACACCAGCCAAAACCGCCACCAAAACGCACGGACTATAGCGCAGCCTCTTTCCACTTGCCAACCGAAAAGAGCACCTTCGCGCAGACTACGTTCGGTGCGCGTCGGCATTACGGGCTTCATTATCGCGATGCGACTACGCTAGTTTCGCATCAGACTGTAACGATACGGGCACAACGGGAGGGATTAGCAATGGCCGAGCGGATACTCAGCAACGACGAAATCGCCGAGATGGAAAAACTCACGGTCGACCGTCTGGTCGAAAGCATCGACCGCGGTGATCGCGAAGGCGCTAAGAAACTCGCGCGCCGGATGTACAACGAGTTCCTCAGCATGCACGACCTCTATCGCAACTGGACCGCTGCCACTCTCAGCTTCGTCGGGCGGCGCTTCGGCGACCAGGTGCTCGAAGAAGCGATGGACGAGGGCGTGAAGGCGTGGTGGGGCCCTAACCTGGACAAGATGCCGCAGGACCTGCGTGCGCGGGTCAAGATGTTCGCCGCCGGACTGCGAGGCCACCTCCAACCGCTGCATATTGAAGAAGACGACGAGAAGGTCGTGATTCAGATGCGACCGTGCGGAAGCGGCGGGCGCCTCGTGCTCGAGGGCAAATACGAGGGCCCCGACGCTCTACTTACGGTCAAAGGCAAGCAGTTCCTGACTTATGGGCGCGACAGCTTTCCCGTTTACTGCGCGCACGAGCCGGTCATGGAGCGCCAGGACATCGAGGCTCACGGCGCGCCCTTCGTGGTGGTCGAGCCGGCGCACGAGTTAGGCAAAGAGCACTGCAACTTCATCATCTACAAGGATCGCTCGAAAGTGCCGGCGAAATACTACGAACGCCTGGGGCTGAAGAAGCCCGACCCCGCGAAGTGATCCGGCGTGGCCGAGCGCGGCCTAAGGTCCCAGTGCGAGAGCTCTGGCTCTATCACAACCTTGGGCGTTGGCGTTTTTCCGCTTTGGCACCTGTGAGCGTCAGTTCGGCTGCGGCAAGGTTGATGGCACGGGCTTCGCGCCGGCTCCGGCCGGTGGGCTATTGATCTCCGGGCTGTACTTCGGAGGTTCATTCGCCGACGGCGCATAACTCGGAGAGGCCGTGGTGCCGAACGGATGCGCTACGCCGTAAACGCCCCTCAGTAGCGAAAAGCCCCATCCATTCGCACTCACCAGGTTGGTCGTCCGGTCGTAGAGCGACGGGTCGTTGATCAACAGGCCGAGCGTCCCTTGCCGGCCGTTGATTTTGTCGAGCACCTCGCGCATATCGTCCGAGGAGCGGCTCAGATTACTCATCACCCGCGCCGCGTAGCTCTGGTCTTGCATCAGTTGCGGCAGCAGGCCGTTGGCGGTATCCATCCGCGCCACCAGGTCGTGAAGCTGAAGCGAGGTCTGATCGAGGCGTGCCGAGGCGGTACGCATCGAGGCCGCCGCGCCGGCGATATTCGCCACCACACGCTGCCCGTCATTTCGCGGACTCAGCATCGCGCCGATCACCCCTTGCCCGCGGTCGACGCGATCGGTCGCCGTCTCGAGTTCTGCGGTCAGCCTCTGCACGTTGTCCACCACCCGGCGTATCGAAGCGAGGGTGAGCGTCTTTTCCTTCGGATTCGTGGAGCCCCGAATAAGTTCAGCCAGGATGCCGTTGCCCTGGTTGACCGTCTCGAGCAACTGGCGCATCCCACTTGAGATCGCGATTACGTTGGAGACCAGGTCGCCGGTGCCGCGGCCCTGCAGCAGCGACTGATAGTTGACGGGATCCTGGCTCTTCAGCAATGCGTTCGGCTCCGCAGACGGCGCGTCGGGCGAGCCCGCCGTCAGCAGCAGAAACTTGTCGCCCAACAACCCGAGCGATTCGATTTTGGCTATCGAATCGATGCGCACGCGCTCGATCGCGTTGGCTTCGATACTGAGGCGGACGACGACGTAGTTGGCGCGCCGATCCGCGGGGAACTGAATCGATGCCACCGAGCCGATGTTCACGCCCGAGAGATGAACCGGCGCTCCGACCTGCAGCCCGTTTACGCGGTGGAAACGCGCCATCAGCTCCTCGGTGCCGCCGAGCCATTGCAACCCGCCGCCGATCGAAAAGATCGCCGCCGCCAGAATGGCCATTCCGATTAGCATCAGGATGCCCACGCGCAGTGAATGACTGCCCTGTTCCGCCATGGTTCTATTGCCCTCGCAGATAGCGTGCCGCGCGGCTGATTCAGAACGCGGCCTTCAGAAACTCCTGCATCAGCTCGTCGCGCGTACTATGCACTTCCGGCGCAGTTCCTGAAAAACGTATGCGTCCGTGATCGAGCAGGGCAAACCGGTCGCCCACTACGAAGGCGCTTCTCAGATCGTGCGTCACCACTACCGAGGTGAAGCCGAGCCGCCGCTGCAGTCCGCGGATGAGCTGATTGATGTGCATCGTGACGATCGGATCGAGTCCGGTGGTCGGCTCGTCGTAAAGCACTGCGCGCGGCTCGAGCGCGATCGCGCGCGCCAGCGCCACCCGCTTTTTCATCCCACCCGAGAGCTCGGCCGGATAAAGCCGCTCGGTGCCCTTCAGATCGACCATCGCGAGCAATTCGGCGACGCGCGCGCCAATCTGCTGCTCGCTCATCTCGCGGTGCTCACGCAGCGGATAACTGATATTGCCATACACGGTTTGCGAGTCGAACAGCGCGCCGAGCTGGAAGACCATCGCGACCTTCCGGCGCACATCAAAGAGCTGGTTTTCGTCGAGTCCGTTGAGCGAGCGCCCATCGATCCTGACCTCGCCGCGGTCGGGTGCGACCAGTCCGTTCAGGTGGCGCAGGATCACGCTCTTGCCTTCGCCGCTGCCGCCCAGCACCACCAGCGTCTCGCCCTCGGCTACGTCGAAGTCCACGCCTTGCAGCACGGCTTTGCCGTTGAAACTTTTGTAGAGCCCGCGCACGCTGATGTAAGGATGGGCGCCGTCTCCCATGGGACCGCCGTCTTTCATCCGACTGCCAGGAAGAGCTTGGTCAGAAAAAAATCCGATACCAACACGCCGATCGCCGCCGCCACCACGGCCGAGGTCGTTGCGCGCCCCACGCCGTCCGCGCCCCCGGTCGCGCCGAGTCCCTTGCTGCACGCGATGATCGAGATGAGGTAGCCGAAGAACACCGCCTTGCCCAAGCCGCTCGTGAAATCGCCGAGACGCGTGTTCTGCACCATCGAGCTGAAAAAATAACCGGCGCCGAGCCCGAGCTGAGTAACCGCGATCAACAGCCCGCCGACCAGCCCGACCGCATCCGAGATGATCGTCAGCACCGGCAGCATCAGGATCGTAGCCAGCACGCGCGGCACCACCAGCTTCTTGATCGGGCTGGTTGCTAGCGCGCGCATCGCGTCTATTTGCTCGGTGACTTTCATGCTGCCCAGCTCGGCCGTGATGCCGGCGCCGACGCGCGCGCCGATCATCAGCGCGGTCAGGACCGGACCCATCTCGCGGAACAGCGACAGCCCCATGATGCGGCTGATATAGATTTTGGCGCCGAAGCGGGCGAGGAATTGTCCCATCTGCAGCGCCAGCACCATCCCGGTGAAAATTGCGGTAAGATTTACGACATTGAGCGAGCGCACGCCGACGCTGTCGAGCTGCTCGATTAGCAGATGACCCTCGAACGGCCTGCGCAGCGCCTGGCGAACGCATTCGCGAGTGAGCACTCCGATGTCACCCAGTTGTTCGAGGAAGCGCTGGAGAGCTTGACCCATTCGTTAACCGCGACCCAACGCGGTGAGCGTAAGTGAAGCCGCCGGGTGCGGCAACTGCGAGTCGACGCCTCGAGCTAGGAAATGGCCGAACAAATTGCCGAAGAAGTTACGATGACCACGCCGGATAGTAATAGCGAGGGATCTCTGTTCGTTTACGGATCGCTGCTCGACGCGGCGCGTCGCGTTGCGCTGCTCGGGCGCGAAGTCGCAGCGATACCGGCGCGGCTTGGCGGCTACGAACGTCGGCGCGGCCGCTACTTCTATATCGTCGAGCGCGCGAGCGCTGAAACTCCGGGTCTGGTGCTGAGCGGACTTGGCGAGCGCGACTTCGCGCTGCTCGATCGCTACGAGGAAGTGCCGCGGCTCTATACGCGGGTGAAGGTCGAGGTTGGGAGCGCCGGCGGCGTCTCGTTGCGATGCTGGATTTACCTGCCAACTCAGGCGCTGCTCGGACCCGGAGACTGAGCGGCGCGCGGCGCTCAAACTTTTGTGTCGGCCGGCTGTGAGCGACCGTCGGGCTTCTTGATCCCGAATTTGTCCAGGCGGTACTGCAGCGTCCGGTAGCTCATGCCGAGCATTTTGGCCGCCTTGGCGATTACCCATTCCGCACGCTCCATCGCCTGCAGGATCAGGTCGCGCTCGAGACTTTCGAAGTTGATGCCCTCGGCGGGCATCTCGAATCGCTCTGCGCGCGGGCGCTCGTTGCCGCGCATGGGCGTCTTGCGCGCCAGCACTTCCTGCGGCAGATCCTTGGAAGTGATGCGATCGCCTTCGCATAAAAGCAGCGCGCGTTCGATCGCGGATTCGAGCTGGCGCACGTTGCCCGGCCACGAATAGTCGAACAGCACCTCCATCGCCTCGCGGCTGATCTCCATGACCCGGTTGTGGGCCAAGTGGGCGAACCGGTTCTTGAGCGCGTTTTCCACCAGCAATGGGATATCCGAACGGCGATCGCGCAGCGGCGGCAGCGTGATCGTGACGACATTGATGCGATAGTAGAGGTCCTCGCGAAAGCGGCCCTGAGCGACCTCCTCCGACAACTCGCGGTTGGTGGCGGCGACCAGACGGACATCGACTCGAATGGATTCGTTGCTGCCCACGCGGCGCAGTTCGCGTTCCTGCAGCACGCGCAAAATTTTGGCCTGTAAGCCGATATTGAGGTCGGCGATTTCGTCGAGAAAGAGCGTCGACTTGTCTGCGCTCTCAATGAGTCCGATCTTGCGCTCGTTGGCCCCAGTAAAGGCTCCACGTTCGTGGCCGAACAGTTCGTTTTCGATCAGGCTATCGGGAATCGCCGAGCAATTGATCGCGACGAACGGGCGTGTCCCGCGCGGCGACAGCTTGTGTATTGCGCGCGCGATCACCTCCTTGCCGGTGCCGCTCTCGCCCTGGATCAGCACCGTGGAATAAGACGGCGCGACCTTGCGCACCACCCGGATCACGTCCTCGATCGCGGGATGCTGGCCGATGATGCCCTCGACCTGGAATTTACCCTCCAGGCGCGTGCGCAAGAGGATGTTTTCCTGCGCGAGGCTCGCGAACTCGGCTGCCTTGCCCACCGTCATCACCAGCTTCTCGCGATCGGTCGGCTTGGTCAGGTACTCGAAGGCGCCGTTCTTCGTCGCTTTGACCGCGCTCTCGATAGTGCCGTGCGCGGTCAACAGCACCACCTGGCTACCAGGATGAGTCTGGCGTACCGCAGCCAGCAACTCCTCGCCCGTCATCCCCGGCATCATGAGGTCAGTCAGTACGACGTCGAAGCCGCCCAGCGCGAGTTGTTCCATCGCGCGCTTGCCGTTGGGCGCCTCGTCGACCAGAAAACCCTCTTCGCGCAGCGTCTCGACCGTAATCTGCCGCTCCAGGTCGTTGTCCTCGACCACCAGTACCGACGATTGGCTCATGGATGTCCACCTAGCGCGCCAAGAGGAAGGATGAAAGTCACCGTCGCGCCTCGCCCGGCCGGATTGGGGCCGATCTTGATGGTGCCGCCGTGGCGTTCGACGATCGCGCGCGAGAAAAACAAGCCGAGGCCGATGCCTTCGCGCTTGGTGGTGAAGAATGGCTCGAAGACGTGGCTCGCGACCTCGGGGTCAATCCCGGCGCCGGTGTCGGAGAAGGTTATGATCTCGTTGTTATCCTCGCGTCTGAACGCGACCGTGAGTTCTCCGCCTTCGGGCATCGCCTGGATCGCGTTGGCCACCACGTTGATGAAGCAGGCGTGAAGCTTTTCGGCGTCGACGTTGAGAATCACCGGCGCCTCAGCGCCTTGCTCTAGGGACTGAATCGACTGGCTGCGGAGCTTTGAATCCGACAGCTCGAGGACATTGCCGACCAGCGCGCGCACGTCCGTCGGCGCGGGGTGGACCTCGATCGGGCGGCCGTAGTTGAGGAAGCTCTGGATCAGCTCGGAGAGCCGATGGACTTCGTCCTTCATGATTCCGAGTTGGCGGCGATAATTGTCCTGGTCGTTTTGCAACTGCGGCGCATAACGCGCACGTAGCTGGTCGATCGCCAGGCTGATGAAATTCAGCGGGTTTTTGATCTCGTGCGCGAGCGCCCCTGCCAGCTGCCCCAAGGCGGTGAAGCGCTCCAGCCGGTTAAGCTCGGCCTCGCGCGCGCGCGCCCGCCGCAATTGGTCGACCATCTCGTTGAAACTGCGCGTGAGCAGCCCGATTTCGTCGCGCCGATGCGCCTCAGGTACCGGTTCCAGGCCACGCGCGGCGATGTTTTGTGCGGCGGCGGCGACTGCATGGATCGGCTCGACGTAGCGGTCGGCCAGCACGTAGGAGAAGACCAATCCGATCGCGAAAATCGCGAGCGCGACCGTCAGCAAGTGGATGCGATGCTCCTCGAGCGGGCGGGCGAAATCAGCGAAGTCGGCCACCACCTGAACGTAGCCGAGCAGGTGGTCCTCGACCTCGACCGGGATCAGGTAAACGGTCTGCTCGTCAGCCGGGCCGACGGTGAAGGCCGGCACGGAGAGTGGATCGCTGCCATGCGGCGTAGCTCGCGCCGCGACCACCTGGACGGCGCCGCGGTTGATCGCCTCGCCGATCAACGCCGGGTTGGAGCTGTTGATGATCAGGTCCTTGCTTGACGCGATCGAGACTTCGAGCCCGTTGTTGTGCAGCGAGTTGACGTAGTTCTGCAGGCGTTCGCGGTCGAAAGTGCCGACCGAGGTCAGCTCCTGCACGCTTATCTGGATGGCGCTCGCGAGTTCCTTGACGTTGTCCTGGGTCGCCTCGACGATCCGGTTTTGGGTGTTGAGACTGACCAACAGCTCGGCGCCGAGCGTCAGCCCCAGCAGCACCACCATCAGCGCCATCAGCTTGGCTTTGAGGTTTAGTGCCGGCAATCTGAATTTCATAATGAACACATTCAATGCGACGTATATTTTTAAGGCCCGGCGCCGCCTGCGCGCCGCGATCCGTAAACCCGCGATGCGCGCCCGTCAGACGCAAGCGGGATAGGCTAGGTGGGTGTTTCCCTGCGTTCGCGCGTGAACATCAACATCCGCATCGCGATGACGCCGAGCGAGAGCGCCACCACTAACCACACCAGCTTCTCGATCCCACCTAGATAGTGCAGCACCGCCTCGAGCTGGTTGCCGAAAAGGTAGCCGAGCGTTACCACGATCGGCACCGAGATCAATGCGCCCGCCAAATCATAAATAAAAAATCGCAGCGGACTCACGCCGAACGATCCGGCCGTAAGATAGACGAGCGCGCGCAGCCCCGCGATGAACCGCGCGTAGAGGATCGCGCGATGCCCGTGACGGCGCATGAATTCCTTCAGCCGTTCGATCTGGCGCTGCGAGCGCGGCCGTCCGAGGCCGAAATAGGTGACCAGACCGGTACCAAAGCGCCGCCCCAGAAAAAATAGCGAATTGTCACCCGCTACCACGCCCACCAGGGAGACCAGCAGCGTTATCGGGTATTGGATGACTCCGCGATGCACCAGGAAGCCGCCCGCCAGCAACGCCACGTCCTCGGGAATGGGCAGACCCATCCCACACAGGATCAGCACTACCAGTAGTCCAGCATAAGTGAAGTGCTGGATGTACGCCGAGACCAGACCCGCCAAGCGTCAATTCCCCTGAGCGTAATGATCACGCAGAACCCGGCGGATCTGTTCGACTGGAAGGCCCTCGTCGGCGAGCTTGGCGGCCTCGAGCGCCTCGGCGGTGCAGATCGGACAATGACCGCCGTGCTCGTCGCGATAACAGTCGAGCAGGTTTTGATGGCCGATTTCCTTGTCGCATCCGCAGTAGCAGTGCAACTGCGCGAGCAGCGCCGGATTTTTCGCCGCGACCTCGTAAGCCTCGCGCGCCTGGCCGAAGAAGCGCGCCGGATCGAGCGTCGGGTGCTCGCTCTTGACGGTTGTGACCGGCGAACCGGACGCCGAGCGCATCGTCCACGCTCCTGCGCCGATCGCCAGGATAACGGCCGCGCCCACCACCGCGATTATCCAGCGCGGCTTGCCTGGCTTGCTTCCTTTGCCGCCCGTCGGCTGGTTTTTGCTCTTCGGCATAACACTCACCCGATTACTTGCATTACTATAGCATTTCGACGACTTGCGGGTCGCGCCGGACGAAGCTGTACAGCCCGGCCGGTCGATGGGCGCCGCGGCGTGTCGTCGGCAGCCGGCGCAGGATTCCCATCGAGAGGATCCGCCGGCGAAAGTTGCGCCGGTCGATCGGCCGCTTCAGGATCATCGCGTACAGCGCTTCCAGTTCGGCGAAAGTGAAGGTCTCGGGCAGCAGATTGCAGGCGATATTGGTGTACTCGAGCTTCGCCTTGAGCCTGCCCAGCGCGTATTCCGCCATCTGCTTATGATCATACGCAAGCGCGGGCAGGGCTGAAACCTCGAACCAGCGCCCATCCAGATACTTGCCGCCCGGCGCCGCCGCGCTGCGCGCGTCCGCGATTAGAGCCATATAAGCCACCGAGACAACGTGGGCGCGCGGGTCACGCGAAGGGTCGCCGAAGGTGAAAAGCTGTTCTAGATAGGCCTTGCGAATGCCGGTCGAGGCGAAAAGCTCGCGACGCGCGGCCTCGTCGAGCATCTCACCCATCCGCACCAAACCGCCGGCGAAGGCCCATCGCCCGCCCGCCGCGCCGCGGCGCAACTGCACCAGGTAGGTCCTTAGCCGGCCGTCCTCGATCGCGAACACCACCGTGTCAACGGCGACCTTAGGCCGCGCGGCCCGCGGGTTTCGCTCGGCCCCGAAGCCGGCGGCCTCGCGCGCACTTCCCGACCGCACCGGCGGCGCCGCGTCAGAGTCCACCCTTAAAGCATATCCGCCGAGTCGCGCCGGGTTCAAAGGCGCATCCGCTCACCAGACCCAGGCAGATTTGACCGGCATGACGCGTCACCGGGTGCAGTTGATATAGGTCCAGCAGGCGTCGAACTCCGTGCGGCCGCCGAACAACGTGTCGATTGCCTGCCGGATCAGCGAAAGCCGGCTGGCGATGTCTTCCGCGCTTGGCGCGCGCCCATCGACCTTCTCATTTCCGCCGACCCATCCGAGCACCGCGTCATGATATGCCGAGAGGAATTCGTACCAGTCATCGACGCGGGCGCGGATGCTGTGCTCCGCCACCGCTTCAATCTGAAAACCGGCACTCCTCAGAGTGTTCAGATAAAAGTCAAGCCGCCGGGGTTCGACGAACACACGATTGCGAAAAGCGCTGTGAGCCTCCATGCGCTCGCCGTCGTCGAGAATGGGCCGATAAGCCGCGTAACGAGGATCGCTTCGCACGATGCCCTCGGCAAGGTCATTTATGACCCATACGGTTTCGTCGAGGATCCATTGATTAGGCTTCGCGCGGGGATTGCGGATGTTGCCCGAGTTGATGAACAACTTGCCGCCGGGCCGTAACACGGAAGCCCACGCGGAGGCTGTCCCCTCCAGGTCAGTGTAGAGATGGACGGCGTTGGTGCAGGCAATCGTGTCGACTCCACGCTGGAGTAGCGACGGCCCCAGCACTTCGTCGATTCCTTGCAGCCGTTTCTGCTCCTTCGAGAAGCGCAGGAGCCGGAACGCAACGCGCGGATCGGCGGCGAACTTCTCGACCGCCACTCGCAAAAAACGCGGCGAGCTGTCCACGACGATGATCCCCGCGCGGCGGTCGAAGATTCTCAGCTTGAGACGGTCGAGCAGGATTCCGGTTCCACCCGAGTAGTCCACCAGGATGTCATTTTCTTTCAGATTGGCGGCCAGATCGTCGACGATCGGATCGAGGTTGCGGTACCAGCTGTGCCGATCCACCTTGTCGTACGCGAGGCCGAAACCTTCAACCGGCTGATGGGTCCAATCCTCCTCAGGTATTCGATCGAAGCCGCTGGGCCACAGGAAAGACGCGCTCTGATCCGTCGGCGCTACCACCGGCCGCGCGACCGCCGCGTGCAGCTTCAACAGGTCCGGGACGATCCGTTCCGGCTGCCGACCCCATCCGCATACCGTGGCCGCGCCGAACCCGTCGACGAACGAACGGGCCATCCGGGTGCGCCTGAAAGCACCCTCGAGTCCGTCGGATAGGTCAATGACTCCGAGATAAAGCTCGGTCTCCGGACGAAGCGTCAGGCCGCCGAGCGGTGAGAAGTAAGATTCTGCGGCGTCGACCGGCACCGGCAGATGCAACCAGTTGAGCGGCCGGTCCAGGCTCCCCGCCAGCGCGTTAGCGATTTCAACCAACTTGCGCGCATCTTTCGCCGCGGTGTGATGATGGCGTCCGTCGCCGTAGCAGAGGTGATAACCGAGTTCGACCGCAGGCGGGATGCGGCGGCTCAGACGCAGCAGTCTTTCCATGATTCCCGCGCGCACGTCGCCGAACCATGCAGGCACCGCCCCCTCGAGCATTGCAAACTCGACGTTGGTGTCCCATTGAATAGCAAGTTGGTCGGCGGGGACCGCCTGTATGATGAGCGCCACCTCTTCGAGCATCCGCGCCTCGTACACCGGCTCGACGGCGGCCTGGGCGTCGCTCGCGACGAAGGCGCTGATCGGGGCGAGCGGGGTGGGCAGCGACACCTGGAAGCGGCAATGTCCCGGCACTACTCCGTCGCGCTTCAGGGTCGCGAATAAGCGGTAAGACGCGATCGCCGTTTGCGCGTAACCGAGCCGCTCGAAAGTGATGTCGCCGGCCGACACTCCTTCGCCGAGACGTAGCCTGGGCAGCGCTCGATAGTGATCCGGGCCGGGCGGACAAATTTCGAACTCGGGGCGCGAACTGAGAACTGGATACTGCCAGATGATCCAATCGGCTCGTGGCCCTGTCTCGCCATCGGGAATGCGTCTCAGGCGGTCGCCGAGATCTCCACTGATCCGTCGAAATACCCCTTCGGCATCGGCCAGCGGGATGCTGCCGACCAGGTGGACACCGGAAACCTGCCGTTCGTCGGACAACGATTCAGCCGAGTTCGCCATGGATGTCTCCCCGTCTGTCAGCTACAAGCTACGTCAGACGACTGGGTTGAGCCGGTCGACGAATTATCGCACCTCGGATTCCAGCGAGTCCATCGTGAGGCCACACCGACAACGCGCGGCCGTCGCCTAGGACGACCTTACGCGCCCAGTTCGAGCATCCGCTCCAGCGCGCGGCGCGCCCCTTCGCGCACCTGCTCGGGTAACTCGATTTCGAAGCGCAGGTTGCGCAGCGAATCGAGGGTGCCGGCCAGCGTAATCATCTTCATGTAGCGGCAGAGCTTGCACGCCTTATAGAAGTGCTTGTTGGGAATCTCCATCAGCAACCGGTCCGAAAGTCCGCACTCGGTCACCACCAGAAACTTGTCGGCCGCGCTGGTCTCGGCATACCGCACCATCGCGCTGGTCGAGAGCACCGCGTCGGCCAGCCGCAGCACGTCGGTCCGGCATTCGGGATGGGCCAGCACTTTGATTCCGGGAATCGCGCGCTTGACCTTATCGACCTCCGCCGCGGTTATCTGGTGATGCACGTAACAGTTGCCGTCCCACGAGATGATCTGCTTGCTGGTCTGGCTCTGCACGTAATTGGCCAGGTTCTGATCGGGAACGAAGAGCACGTGGTTGGAGTCGATCGCCTCGACCACCTTCAGCGCGTTGGCCGAAGTGCAGCAGGCGTCGGACTCGGCCTTAACGTCCGCCGTGCAGTTGACGTAGGAGACGACTTTCAGGTCGGGGTAGATTTCGCGCAACTCGGACTTGCGCTCAGCTAACGCTTCGGCCGTGATGCTCTCCGCGAGCGAGCATCCGGCTCGCATGTCCGGCAGCAGCACCATCCGCTCCGGGTTGAAGACCTTGGCGGTTTCGGCCATGAAGTGAACGCCGCAAAACACGATGATGCCGGCGTCGCGGACCTCGCGCGCCTTGTACGCCAATTCCAGCGAATCGCCGATGAAGTCGGCGACCTCGAATATTTCGGGCCGCTGATAGTTATGCGCCAGCACGACCGCTCCGCGCTCGGCCTTGAGCCGGTTGATTTCATCGATCTGAGCTGCGTAGCGCTCGCAGGCGGCCAGATCGTAGGCGTCCTGCCCGAGGGCGGCGAGCTTGCGATGGAGCGCGGTGGCAGCGGCGGGAGCGGCAGTGCTCGAGGACTGTAGTTCAGGCGTCATTGTGATTGACCTTGGTTATGGACCTGTTGGGTTTGGGTACGGATATTTTCGGCGTGATACGAATGTGGCGGATTCAACCGCGGCAGGTTACAGCGATTTGAAGGTTCTCTAAAATCCTTTAGTTTGCGTCAATTTGACATTTAGTCTATCAACAGGCCGGCCGCGCTTGCAAGGGCGCGCCGAGGAGGGGTTCGCCGAGGGGATTCACCAAGTTGTGAGGCTATCTAAAGCCGAGACTCTTAGAGGACACGTGGGCGCCGCGTCCGGGAGATACAGGCGAGAGCTGTCTCAGGTTAGCAGCACACTGATTCGTTCTGTTAGTCTCGCCACACGAACGTATCGGCGCCTGCCGACTTTTCATCCGTTCGTTGGAAGGAACTTCGAGATGGCAGAGACGTTGGACCACGATGTAATCGAAGCGGTGCGCCGCTTCGTCGAACGCGACGTTATTCCGGTCGCCTCCGAGCTGGAACACGCTGACGAATATCCGCACGCGCTGGTGGCCACGATGCGTGAGCTGGGACTGTTCGGCGCGACTATCCCGGTCGAGCACGGCGGCCTCGGACTAAGTTTCGTCAGCTATGCGCGCCTGATGGCAGAGCTGTCACGCGGGTGGATGAGCCTGGCAGGCGTAATCAATAGCCATCTGATAATGGCCTACGTCATCACGCATCAAGGCACTGACGAGCAGCGAAAGCGCTTTTTGCCGGCCATGGCCGCCGGGGAGAAACGTGGCGGTCTCGCGCTGACCGAGCCGCACGCCGGTAGCGACGTGCAATCGATTCGCAGCACCGCGGTCCGCCATGGCGACAACTATGTGCTCAAGGGCAGCAAGATGTTCATCACCAATGCCCGTCACGGCACGATGCTCGCGGTTGCGGCCAAAACCGATCCGAAGGCCAAGCCTGCTTACGCCGGAATCAGCCTGTTCGCCGTCGAGAAGAATGAGCACGGACCGACCGTAAGTCGCAACATTAAAAAGCTGGGCTACAAGGGAGTCGATACCTGCGAGGTGCTGTTCGAGGATCTCGAGGTCCCGGCCGGCAATCTTATCGGCGGGAAGGAAGGGCAGGGCTTCAAGCAGGTGATGAGCGCGCTCGAGGTCGGGCGGATCAATGTGGCGGCGCGCGCAGTCGGAGTGGCGCAGGCGGCGTTCGAGAACGCGATCCGCTACGCCCAGCAGCGTACCACCTTCGGCAAACCCATTTGCGAGCATCAGGCCGTGCAATTGCTGTTGGCTGACATGGGGACGCGAGTCGAGGCGGCGCGTTTGATGGTGCAAAGCGCGGCGGAGAAGAAGGATGCCGGCGAGCGCTGCGACGTCGAGGCTGGGATGGCCAAGCTGTTCGCTTCGGAGGCGTGCGTCAAGGTGACGCTGGATGCGATGCGCGTGCTGGGTGGCTACGGCTACACCGCCGAGTTTCCAGTCGAGCGCTTTTATCGCGACGCTCCGCTGATGATTATCGGAGAAGGGACCAGCGAGATTCAGGCCCTGGTAATCGCGCGCGGCCTGCTGAATCGCAATCGCATCTGACCGCGCGGACCTGGAGCTCCTCCGGTTAGGCGCTGCCGTAATGCAACGCTCGCGTCGCGCGAACGCCATTTTTTTGGCGCTTCAAGTACAAGAACCTTTGGTTTTGTTGGCTTTTTCGGCGGCTCGCCTCTTGCTCGGAAAGCCCGTGGAAGGATTTCTCGATCGAGCCGGAGGCCACGCGCGGCTTCGCAGGTGAGGCAGCGGGGGGGCGGGCGGAACCTCTTGGTTTCGCTTTGGCCGCGAGCCGTACGGACCGCAAGGGGGGACGGCCAATCGATGAACTCCGACCCTGTTGAGCCAAGGCGGCAACGAGAGCTAAAGGGGGCGGGCGGCGTTTGTCAAACCCCATCCGCAAGCGGTCAGCGACCGCTGCGCGGCTGACGGTACTGCTGATAGCGGGATGGACGGCTCTCGTTGTCGCTCGGCCATGGTCTGCGGCAAGCTTCGACACAATTTCTAAGAAAAATTTCGCGACCATTTCCGAAACGACGCCCCAGCTGGATTCAGTCGCCGTTTCGGGAGCCGCTTCTAGCAGTTCCGGAGTGACGTCAGAAGCGGGTTCCGGAGTGAACTCCCAGGCGGGTGCCGGGGCGAGCTCGGAGACCGCGCCAGCCATATCGCACGAGCAGATTGCCAGTGCGCGACGGATCGCCGGACATTCCGACCATGCCGCAGCGCATGTGACTATCAACTTCAGCGCGCTGGCCCGCGACGAGGCGAGCGGCGCCCTCGCGCCGGCAGTCCGTCATCGCGGAATCAAGCCGCAACGCAATCCCTTCGGTCCCGCTACCGCTCTTCGTGGGCACAAGGCGCGCCAAAAAAATTCCGCGACGCCCGTCCCTGGCAGAGGGCCGCCGGGCCAGACACTCGATGGATTTCCGGGACTCGGCGACAACGACACCGCGATTCCTCCCGACACGGACGGCGCGGTGGGGCCGGGCAATCTGGTGGTGGCGCTCAATAGTCAGATCGAAATTCAGACCCGCGCCGGAACGCTGATAAGCTCAGTCAGTTTGCTCAGTTTCTGGTCCAGCCTGGGCGTTGGCGCGATCACCGATCCGCGAGTGATATACGATCCCTACGGCCAGCGATGGATTATCGTCACCGCGGGCGACCCGGAAACCACCGCCTCCTCGATCCTGATCGGCGTGTCGCACAACAGCGACCCGACCGCGGGCTGGGACCTTTACAAGGTGCCGATCGATGCGACCGGCCAGCGCTGGGGCGACTTTCCGACCGTCGGGTTCAACAAAAACTGGATCGTGGTAGGAATCAACATCTTCACGATCCAGGGCACCTTCTACGAGTTCGCGAATCTTTATGTATTCGACAAGGCAAACCTGTACGCCGGCGGTTCGGGACTTTTCACCTTGCTGCAGGACGACACTGGCGGCTTCGCGATGAATCCGGTGCTGACCTACGATCCAAACGTGCCGACGCTCTACGTGCTGGAGTCGTGGAGCTCGGCCAACGGGCTGCTGCGGCTGAGCACAATCACCGGTGCGGTAGGGTCCGAAATGCTCACCACGGGTGTCGCCCTCCCTGCCGCGCCGCAACCGTGGCAGGCGGTCGAGCCGACGACGAATTTTGCGCCGCAATTGGGATCGACCGAAAAAATCGATACCGACGATGATCGCCTGGATTGGACAGTCTATCGAAACGGATCGCTGTGGACTGCGCAGACCATCTTCCTGCCCGCCACCGGCACGCCCAATCGATGCTCGGTGCAGTGGTGGCAAATCGATACCACGGCGGGCGATCTGGGAGGACTTCAGCAGCTTGGACGCATCGACGATCCGACGGCGAAGGCATTTTTTGCGTACCCGTCGATCGGCGTAAATAGTGAAAACGACGCACTGGTCGGATATTCGCAGTTTTCGGCGACGCAATACGCGGGCGCAAGCACCTCGATGCGAATGGCAGGTGACGCCCCCGGCACCCTACGGGCGGGAGTCGTGCTGAAGGCGGGCGCGGCCCCTTACTTCAAGGACTTTGGCACCGGGGACAATCGATGGGGCGATTTCAGCAGCACGGTCGTCGATCCGCTAGACGATCTGAGTCTTTGGACGCTCCAGGAATACGCCGCCACCAACAATAATTGGGGCACCTGGTGGGGCGAGGTATCGGTAGTGGGCGCGACACCGACGCCCAGCGCTACACCCACGCCGACGCCTTCGCCGACTCCTACAGCTTCGCCCACTCCCACGCCGTCGCCTACTGCTAGTCCCACGCCGTCACCTTCATCGAGCCCAACGCCTTCGCCCAAACCCACACCGTCTCCTTCGCCGACGCCGACTGCTACACCTTCACCCATTCCCACTCCGTCGCCCACTGCCACTCCTGCGCCCTCACCGTCGCCGACTCCAAAACCGACCACGAGCCCAACGCCTTCGCCCAAACCCAGCCCCACACCGTCGCCCGTTCCGACGGCGACGGCCACTCCGATGCTTATGATCGGCGCGGCCACGCTTTCCGGCGGCACAGTCGGCGTCTTCTATCACGCCACGCTGGGTCTTAGCGGGGGCACGCCGCCCTATCTCGTGTACGTCAGCGCGGGCGCGCTACCACGCGGGCTTTCGCTCAACACCTTCGACGGCGAGATTAGCGGCACACCAGGCGCCGCCGGTATCTCGAAGTTTACGGTGTACGTCACCGACCGCAGCCACGCGTCGGCGACTCGGGCGTTCCAGATATCGATCCGGCCTTAGTCTCACTTCCGTCCAATACAAGTCTCATCCGAGTAGGCACTCCGACTTCGAGGAAGCCGGGTGCTGACTCACGCTTCTGTCTCGGAGCCGAGACAGCTTCGATGGATCGCGGCGACCGCGGCGCATGCTCTCGTCCGAGGCAGGTTAAGGCGCGAAGCGCTGGCCAATAACCGTATTCGTTCGCATATTTTGGGTCGAATCGACGCATGCGCGCTTTTAATGCGCATGATGTATCCGCGAGTGCGCGGACCTAGTCCCAATCTCAGTAATGCTGGTGTGTCAAAGCTAGAAATCGCTCGCGCGGTCTTATCGTTGCGTTTAATAGCCTCGAAGCGAGAAAGCCCGATGCATATAAGGCGGGCTCCGGAGGCTATGGGAAGTGACAATAACACCGCGCCACATTTGGCAACTCATTCTATCGTCTGCGATCGGACTCTTGAGCGTAATCTGCTTTCAGACACTCGCCGGGGCGGTTCCGCTCATAGTAAGCGGCACCGCAGGTAGGGCCTCGCAACACGTCTCGATAAATTTCAAAGGGATCTCTCGTGATGAAGCCCTGGGTCCGATGCCGCTCAATGAGCATCGCAGGATTCATCGCCCGGTAGCGCGCCCGGCCGACGGATCACTCGAGAACAGCGAGCGCTTCGTCGCGCCGCAGGAGCAGGCACAGGCTCTATCGTCAACCGTTGAGGCATCCATGCGGTCCCCGGCGCCGCTCAGCAGTTTCGAGGCCTTGGGCGACAACGGCACCGTTATCCCTCCAGACACTGACGGCGCGGTGGGGCCCAACAACCTGATGGTGGCGGTCAACAGCCAGGTCGTGATCCAGGACCGCGCGGGCAACACGCTCAGCACGGTTGCGATCGCCGGGTTCTGGTCGAGCCTCGGGGTTCCCGACGCATTCGATCCGCACGTAATATATGACCCTTACGGCCAGCGCTGGATCTTCTCGGCGGCCAGCGGAGAAGACTCCGCCAGCGCATCGATACTAATCGGCGTGTCGCAGGACACGGACCCGACCGGGGGATGGAACCTCTATCGAGTCCCGGTGGATCCCACCGGCGTGGACTGGGGCGACTATCCGACGCTCGGCTTCAATAAGAACTGGATCGTCGTACAGGCCAACCTCTTCGCCGTGAGCGGCGGCGCCTTTGACAAATCCGTCGTCTGGGCTTTCGCTAAAGCCGACCTCTACGCGGGCGGCGCGGGCAACTATACGGTGCTCAAGCCGAGCAGCGGCTTTACTCAGCTTCCAGCCATCACTTACGATCCGAATCTCGCAACCATGTACCTGCTGGAGTCCGACAGCGGAGGCTCGGCCAAGCTCAGGCTCGATACGATCACAGGAGCGGTCGGCGCCGAGGTCCTGACCACTGGTGTTGCCTTTCCGATCGGATCGGCTGCATGGCAATCGTTCTCCCCGACACTCAACTTCGCGCCGCAGCTTGGCAGTGCGAGGCTGATCGATACCGACGATGATCGGATATTAAGCTGCGTGTACCGCAACGGGTCATTGTGGGCCTCGCATACCGTCTATCTTCCGGCCAGCGGAACTCCCACGCGCACCGCCGCGCAATGGTGGCAAATCGCGACCAGCGCCGGCAGCGTCGGACAAGTGCAGCAGTTCGGACGAATCGACGATCCGAGCGGCGCCAACTTTTACGCCTACGCGACGCTCGCGGTTAACAAGAACAATGACGCAATGGTGGGTTATACGCATTTCGGGCCGGGGCTGTACCCCAGCGCTGGCTATTCGACTCGTCTGGCCAGCGATCCGGCGAACACGATGGAAACCGGCGTGATGCTGAAGGCGGGCGAGGCTCCGTACTTCAAGGATTTTGGCACGGGCGACAATCGATGGGGCGACTTCAGCTCGACCGCGGTAGATCCGGTCGATGACACTGCGATGTGGACGATCCAGGAGTACGCCGGCCCAAACAATATGTGGGGGCTATGGTGGGGCAAGATAATCCTGATCCCTCGCTGGCGACGCCGACTCCGATCCGGCGCGACGCCCCCCAGCAGCGACGCCGACACGGAAGCCAGTTCCGACACCGACGCCAGCCCGACTCCGATTCCAACTCCGTCCCGACTCCATCGCCGCTGAGGATTGGCGTCTTCGAGACTTTGCCCAATGCTCGGATCGGCATGCTCTATTACGTCTCGCTCAGATATCAGCGGCGGTCGCGCCCCTATTCGATTGCCGTGGTCCAGGGCCATCTCCCCCTTGGCCTCAGGATCGACCATGCCGCTGGCGCGATAACGGGGATCGCGACCACCCAGGGCACCCGCTATCCAACGATACGAGTGATCGACGCTGCGGGAAACCGGTTGCGCAAGGAATTCTCGTTGACCGTGTGGCAGATCACCGCCGCTTATTGCGCACGGACATTGCTCTGCAAGTCGCCCTAGGCTTTGAGCAGCAGAACAAAAGACGAAAGAACTAGAACGAAAGACAATAAAAAGGGCCGGTCCCGGCCGGTCCCTTCCGCTAGTTATCCCGCATAACCGGATCTCACGGACAGGCTCCGCCGGTCAGGTGCATCTGGGCGAAACCGTGCGGATTGCAATCGTCAAACGAGTGGTTGATTTGATGGATCAGGTTGCGCAACGAGTTCGGATCAACCCGGTCGGCATCCTGCCGTTACCCAAAGCCTTGTTGGCGGCCGCGAGAATCTCGGAGATCGACATACCGTCAAGCGAGGTCCCACTGCCGCATAGATTCAGGCTGCCGAGTGGACCGCCCGGGCCCTCGGTGATTCCGGCCGCGCTGAAGTCAACGTTGAGTTCCAGCGCCAGGACTTCACCGCCGAGGTTACCCGAATGCGAGGTTGAGGGGTTGTTGAGGCACGCATAAGCACTCCGGCCTTGCCGCCGGCAGGCAAGTAGTTCTGGATCGCTGCCGGCGAGGTGAAGGTCATCCCGAACCGATCGGTGGCGCAGGTAAGGCCGACGTGCACTCCATCGGTGCCGTAGACGGTGTCGAAGTTCTCGGTCAGCACGTTGTGGGCCTGATTGCCCTCGCCACTGCACTCATCATCCTGAGCGTGCTGGAGAAGCGGCGCGGCACCCGCGTGGTCTATTACAAATTCGGTTTTCTTCTATATAGGAGGAGCATGCTAGGAATTGCTGCGTTTCGCCGCAATGAGCCACATATTTGTGGCTGAGGCGATGGAAGTTGTTTCTACTATAGTTTAACGGGTATTCTCTTGAGGGCTGGACTTACGGGGCGGCATTGCAAGGCAGAAGGCCGTGGTTTATTTCACCAAGAGTTAGATTTCGCTCTTTCGCCTGCATGAGATATACACTGAATAGTCTCTATGATTCCGTTTCTCATTAGGATATTGGAATTGACAAGTATCTTTTGAAAGATTCTAATCAAGGGACTATTTTTATCAAAAAGAGGTGCTGGTTTCTCTTTGGGCATCACTTGTAAATCCTATCTCACAATACAAAAATTTTAATGCTTGTTTTCACTAAAATAGAAACTAGAGTCGTTTCTCACTATACAAGGTTCTTTCAATCACCGTGCCACTCTAAACGATATATAGGACGCTCGTAAGGGCTTCCGCCGCGAAGAATAGCGAGAAAAAATACTGCATTAGAAAGATTTCATACCGATTTCGCTAAACCCCACTAATGTCTTTTTTACTTTTTCGAATCCGTCGTCCTGATTGCTTTCAGGGAAGAGCTCGATGCACGTGATATATGCAGGCCCATCACATGGCTAGGTATGTGTTGTGGCTTGCACAGCCCTGGTGTCACAGCATTGAGATTAAGAGTGCGGCTGACCAGAGAATCAGAAAAACAGGATTCCTACCCTTCTTTCTCTCGGGCTCTCTTACTATGTTGTCTCAATAAGTCATGTTCTTTCTCAAACAACAAAGCACGTCTCACCACTTCTGAGATTATATATCTATCTCTTGGCAAGGGTGTATTTCGCCCATTATCGGCAAGGCTGTGCCCTCACAGCCGCTCGTTATTCTTACCATGCGTCTTCTCAACGCGAAGACTCTGCAATTCAAAACTTTTTATGGCAATGAGCAGCCGCCTTATGCAGTTCTCTCCCACCGATGGGAGAAAAGGGAGGAAGAAGAGCTGAGATGCCAAGATATCATAGATGGAACTAGAAAAAACACGGCTGGATACAGCAAGATCAAAGCCTGCTGTGAGTTAGCGCTTAAAGAATCCCTCGAA
>CAVQVD010000015.1:0-806268 GCA_963717045.1 uncultured delta proteobacterium
ATCCAGGGCCTGATCGTCGGACTTTTCATCTGCGCCTTCCTCGCTTCGATCGAAGCGCTCAGCGTCAGCCAATGGCGTCAGGCGATGCGCGGGCTCAAGAGCGGAGCGCTCTTTGGCGCGCTCGGCGGCACCTTCGGCTTCCTGATGGCCGAACTCCTGTTTCGAATCCTCCACGGCTACATCGGCCGGTCTCTCGCCTGGGCTTTCCTCGGCGTACTGGTGGGATTGGGCGTTGGATGGGCGTCCGGGTCGGACGCGCGCAAGCGCAACGGCGCGCTCGGCGGACTCCTCGGCGGCGCACTTGGCGGCTTCATTTATCAGGCGCTGACGGTCAGCTTTCCTCAGTCCTTCGGCCGTGCGATCGGATTTATCGTGCTCGGCATGCTGATCGGATTTTTCATCGGGCTGGTGGGCGAGCTGCTTAAGCGCGGCTGGCTGATGGTGATTCGCAGCCAGAGCCGTAATGCGCGCGAGGGCCGCGAATATCCGCTGACCAAACCAGTGACGATCATCGGGCGCGCCGAGGAGAGCGACATCGGGTTGTTCGGCGATCAGGCCGTACTGGCCCATCACGCTATCATCCGGCGCGAGGGACGCGACTTCGTGGTCGCTCCGGCCGGCGGCGGCCAGGTGCTGATCAACCGGCGCCCGGTGTCGGGACGCCAGGCCTTGCGCAGCGGCGACCGAGTCGAAATTGGCGGGACACTTTTCATTTTTCGCGAACGCGCACAAGCGACCGCTCAGACTTGAGGCGCGGAGTCGAAGGGGAGCGTAGTGGGATTACGCGCCGGCGGTTCGCAAGTAGTAGCAATCGCGCTGGCGGCGTGCGCGGCCGTGCTCATAACCGCGTGCGCGACCACCGTTCAGCAGGAGATAGCCGCGGAGCCGCCTACCTCGGTCGAGACGCTCTCCTACTTCCCTTTCCAGGTTAAGGGCTATCAGAACAGCTATCCGCGGCGGCGGATCCTGGTGCTGATGCCGTTCGACGCGCGCGATTTCAAAGATGCCGGTGGCCAGAGTCATGCACCCTTGGACGGCAATCCCGCGACCGGGGTAATGCTCGGACCCGACGCCGCGGTCGTTCAACGCGTCTATAGCTCGCCGCTCGGCCCCGTCTTGCAGGGTGCGATCATGCGCGCGGCCGACGAGGCCGGGATGGTCGCGACGGCCTCCAACGACACATTGGAAGCGGCGCTCAAGGAGAACAAGGAGGATTACATCCTGACGAGCAGGATCACTCGCTGCTGGGTGAACAAGCATACCGGCAAGGATCCCAACCTCTCTCCTTCGGAAGGCCCGGGCTGGTTCACCACCGCCGACGTCGCCCTGGACCTCACCGTCTATAAGCCGCCATTCAACGTGGCCTTCTGGCAGGGCGAGAGCTCAGCAACCTACAACGATCCGCCCGCCGACAATGGCAGCGGAATGGGCGACGACGTTCCGATCTACGACCGGCCCGGCGAAGTCCTCTCGGTTGCGCTGACGCGGGCAGTGGCGGGAATTTTCAAGCGCGAGACGCTGCACGCGCTGGTCGTGCAGGATGCGTCGGGCGGCCCCTGATTTTTTTCGCGCCGCGGCAGCTACTTCTTGCCGCCGGCGCGGCGGCGTCGCTCGCCACTACCCGCGCGCGCCACGCGGCCGTGGGTCTTGGCGCCACCGGTGCCGGTCGCTTTCTCCTGCTCGGCTTCTTCTTCCGGCTCGGCCTTGCGTTCGCTCTCCTGCGCTTGAGCTTGCGCCGCGCCAGCGCCGCGCTTTTCGAGTGAGGCCTTGAGCGCCGCCATCAGGTCGATGACCTGGCCGCGGCGGGGCTCTTCGTGGACTTCGGTCACCTGATGGCCTGCGATCTTCTGCTGTGCCGCCTCTTCGACCTTCTCGCGGAAGGTGTCGTGATACTTCGAAAGGTCGACCTTCTTGCTGGTCAGCTCGCTTATCAGCCGCTCGGCGAGCGCAAGTTCGCTCTCCTTGGCGGCCTCGTTGGTTGCGCGGTCGACATCTTCGACCGGACGCACCTCGTCGGCATAGTAAATGGTGTGCATCATCAGCCCTTTCTCATACGGCCGCAGTACCACCACGTGCTCCTTGCCGCGGAGCGTATAACGTCCCAGCGCGACGCGCCCGGTCTTGGTCATCGCGTCGGTCAACAGACGATAGGCCTTGGCGGACGCCTGCTCGCATCCGAGATAGTACGAGGTCTCGAAGTAGATCGGGTCGATTTGTTCCAGCGGAACGAATTCGGTGATGTCGATCGCATGGTCGCCGCCAGGAGCTTCCAGCGCTTTCAACTCTTCGTCGGTGAAGGCGACGTAACGCCCTTTGGCGACCTCATAGCCGCGCACCAACTCGCTGCGATCAATGATCGCGTTCTCGACTGGACAGAAGATTTTTTGTTGTATTCGACTTAAGTCTTTGGCGTGGAGCAGGTTGAAGCTCACCGATTTGGATCTCGTCGCCGGGAACAGGCGCACAGGAATCGAAACCAGGCCAAACGAGATATTGCCGTTGCCGACGGGACGTGATGCCATCTGAAAAAGACCTCCCGATATTTCCAGCTTAGCGGCAGAGCCGCAGCGGAGGCCATACTGATTTCGCAAACGGTTTGGCGAACATAGGGCGAACGGAACGATGGCGCTCGAAGAGTACCGGCGCAAACGCAGCGCCGACACCACGCCCGAGCCATTCGGTGAAGTGCCGCGGCTGGGCAGGCGGGGCGGGGGCATGTTCGTCGTGCAAAAGCACGCGGCTACGAGGCTTCATTACGACTTCCGCCTGGAGATGGATGGCGTGCTGCGATCGTGGGCGGTGCCCAAGGGTCCGTCGCTCAATCCGGCCGACAAGCGACTGTCGGTTATGGTCGAGGATCACCCGCTCGAGTATGGCGACTTCGAGGGGATCATTCCCGAGGGCAACTACGGCGCGGGCGAGGTGATCGTATGGGACCGCGGCGTTTATCGTGCGACCGACCCGCCTGACGATGCGGCAGGCGGAGTACGCGCGGGCAAAATCGACATCGAGATGTTCGGGCTCAAGCTCAAGGGCGGGTACGCGTTGGTGCGAACGAGCGGACGCAACCCCCACGCGCGCGAGGGCCGCAACGAAAAGCCGCAGTGGCTGCTGATCAAGCGGCACGACGAATTCGCCTCGGCTGAGATCGATATCGTGGAGAGCCGGCCGCGCTCGGTGCTGTCGGGCCTCACGATCCAGGAGCTTGGCGGCGCATCGGGTCTCGCCACCGCGGTCGCTGCCGAGCTGCGGAACCTGCGCGTGCCCGAATTGAAGGGGCCGCTTGCGCCGAGCAATTTTCCTTTCGCGCTCGCGAAGCTTAACGACCAGCCGCCCGAGGGCGGCGAGTGGCTATACGAGATCAAATACGACGGCGTGCGGGCGCTCGCGATTCGCGACGGCGGCTGCGGTCCGGATCTTCGGGCGCAGCGGTCTTGAGGCGACTGCCAACTATCCGGAGATAGTGCTGGCGCTCGGCAAGCTGCCTTTCCCGCGCTTCGTGCTCGACGGCGAAATTATCGGGTTCGGTCCCGACGGGCGGCCGAGCTTTCAGGCGCTGCAGCGGCGGATCCAGGCGCACGATCGCGGCCAGATAGCCGCGATGGCGCTCGCTCGCCCGGCCCCGTACTACGTTTTCGACCTGTTGGCCTTCGATCGTTTCGATTTGCGCGGCCTCGATCTCGAAACGCGCAAGGAATTGCTGCGCCGGATAATCAGAGATGAAGGCCTGCTGCGCTATTCGGACTATCACACGGGAAACGGACGTGCGTTCTACGACGCGGTCGAGGAGCTAGGTCTGGAGGGCGTGATCGCCAAACGCCTGCGCTCGCCCTACCAGGCCGGCCGCGGCGGCGGATGGCTTAAGATAAAATGCCCGCACGTCGAGCGGTTCGTGATCGGCGGATGGACCCAGCCGGGCGGCTCGCGCACGCACTTTGGCGCATTGCTGGTCGGACAGTACGAAGCACCGGGGGTGTTGCGCTTCGTCGGACGGGTCGGCACCGGCTTCGACGACGAACGGCTGCGCACGATCGCCGCCAAGCTGCGCGAGCGGGCAGTTGATGAGTCGCCGTTTCGGCGCCGCCGCGCGGACGAGCCGGCAATTCCCTCGGGCGCGCGTTTCTGTAGGCCGGAGTTGGTATGCGAAGTGCGATTCACCGAATGGACCGAGGACGGCGTGCTTCGCAATCCAAGCTTCCTCGGTCTCGCGGCTGCCGACCCGGCCGACTGCGTATACAAAGGGCCCGGCGCGCCCACCGAGCCCGCGGACGATCTTGACGGGTCTTCGCTTGACGGGTCTTCGCCTCTCTTTGTTCAAGGAGAGGTCGCCGCGAAACCTCGCGAGCGGGGGGAAGGGTTGGAATTCGAGGGCCCAATTCGTGAAAAACAACAAAACCGCTCCCCAGTCCACATATCGGACACGGAGAGGGAGAACGGGACTCAGAAGTCCGAGTCCGTGAAGCGCGATAGTAACCATTTCCATCATCCGGATCACGTCCAGATTACGCACCCCGAGAAGGTTTTCTGGCCCGCCGAACGCTACACCAAGGGCGACCTGATTGAGTACTACTTAGCTATTGCGCCGTGGATGCTGCCATACCTGAAAGATCGCCCCGTGATGCTGACGCGCTACCCCGACGGAATTGAGGGCAAAAGCTTTTTCCAGAAAGACGCCCCAGGTTACGTCCCGCAATGGATTCGCCGCGTCCGCGTCTATTCGCAGGAATCGGAGCGCGACATTTCATATTTCATTTTGGAGAGCGCCGAGGCTCTCGAGTACATCGCCAACATGGGCGCGATCCCAGTACATATATGGTCCTCCCGGGTACCCAACCTCGGCAGCCCCGACTGGCTATTGTTCGATATTGATCCCAAGGGATCGACCACGATCCAGGCGGTGCGCGTTGCGCAGGAAACCGCCGCGGTGCTGCGCAGCGCCGCAATGCGCCCGTACGTAAAGACCTCGGGTCAGGCCGGGATTCACGTCGTGGTCGGCCTTAGGCCGGGCTATACGTATGACCAGGCGCGGATGTTCTCCGAGGCGGTGGCGCGAGTGGTAGTGGCCCGGATGCCTGAGGTGGCGACGGTGCTGCGCACCCCGGCGGCGCGCAAGGGCAAGGTATACATCGACTATCTGCAACTGGGACAGGGTAAAACGATCGCAGCGCCGTTCGCAGTGCGTCCGCAGCCGGGAGCGCCGGTCTCGGCGCCGCTTAAATGGAGCGAGCTCAAAAGCAATCTCGATCCGCGGAAGTTCAATATCAAGACTATGCCGCGGCGGATGACACGCCTTGGCGAAGATCCTTTTCTCGGCGCGCTCACGGATCAACAGGAGATCGAGCCTGCGCTGTCGAAAGTCGAATCGATGCTGCATGAGAAATAGCGCATCGTGTAAGCCGCCACGAGAGCCGAGAGGTCCAGGTCATGACCAAGGAAACCATAGTGCGATGGCAGGACTGGTCCGGCGAAGGAATCGAGCACCTTGTCTTGAGAGAGTTCCCGGAGGGCATTGTCGCGGAGGCTGTTATCCTCGGTACAACGGACGACGAGGCCTTCGCGGCTCGGTACCGAATACTCTGTGACAGCGCATGGCGGGTAAGAAAGATCGAGATCGGTCAGATTGGCCACGCAGGCACGGTTGAACTCGAGAGCGATGGTGCCGGGAACTGGGTCGATGAGTCGGCGAGGCCGTTGCCACAGCTCGCAAGTGCTATTGATATCGACATCTCGGTCACCCCGTTCACTAACACGCTGCCTATTCGTCGGTTAAATCTCCAGCCTGGCCAGTCCGAAAATATACTCGCTGTCTATGTTCAGTTGCCGGGACTCACAGTGGCGACCGACCCGCAGCGCTATACGTGTCTTGAACCCAACCGCCGCTATCGCTACGAGTCGTTGGACAGTGACTTCACTCGCGACATCGAAGTTGACGAAGATGGGCTGGTCGTCACCTATCCCGGCCTCTTCCGCAGAGTGCTGTAAGAGGAGGTCTTAAGTGTGCCGCGTCGTAAGTGGTCAGAAGCGCTCGACTAGTCAGTCGCCATCGAAGCCGTGCAGGTCGCGCACTACGTACAGAGGGCGGCCCTTGACCTCGTTGTAAACCCGCCCCATGTATTCGCCCAGGATGCCGAGCGTGATGAGCTGGATTCCGCCGAGGAACAGCACCACCACCATCAACGAGGTATAGCCCGGCACGTCGACGTCGTGAAGGAGCTTTCTGATTGCGAGCACCACCGCGTACAGAAACGCGAAGGCCGAGATCATGAAGCCGAAGTAGGCCCATACCTTGAGCGGGAACGAACTGAACGAGGTAATCCCGTCCATCGCAAAGTTCCACAGCCGCCAGTAGTTCCATTTGGTGCCGCCAGCCTGCCGTTCTTCGCGTTCGTAATAGATCGCGGTCTGCCTGAAGCCGACCCACGCAAACAGCCCCTTCATGAAGCGCGTGCGTTCCGGCAAACGGACCATCACGTCCACCACGCGGCGATCGAGCAGGCGGAAATCGCCCGTGTCGCGCGGAATCGGCACGTCGGCGATCGCCTCGAAGAGGCGGTAGAAATAATGCGCGGTGGTACGCTTGAGCCAGGTGTCGCCGGGCCGCAGCTTGCGGGTCGCATAGACGACGTCATAGCCTTCGCGCCACAGCGTCACCATCTGCGCGATAAGCTCGGGTGGATCCTGCAAGTCGGCGTCGAGCGGCACCACTGCGCGCCCGCGCGCATGATCCAGGCCGGCACTGAGCGCGATATCCTTGCCAAAGGTGCGCGAAAGACTGATGACCTTGATCGCGGGGTTGCGCGCGCGATGCTCGAGCAGACAGGCCAGCGTATCGTCGGTGCTGCCGTCGTTGACCACGATAATTTCATAGCTAAGCCCGAGGCGTCCCATCACCTTGTCGAGGCGTTCAAAGAGGCGGGCAAGGACGGCCGTCTCATTGAACATCGGCACAATTATGGAGAGTTCGGGCGAGGACTCCGCCGCAGGTGTCCGCGCCGCAACACCGATCGCGCCAGAAGCGGGCTCCAGCCGCGTATGCTCGAGCGCCCCTTTCATCGCCCTACTGCCAGGACGACGCACGGCTTGCGCGTGACGTTCATTTGCTTGACGTTCGTCTGGCTGACGTTCATCTGGGCGCGACGCTGCCGCGACGTACCGCGAACAAATCGTAGTAGGTGGTTCCGACGCGCGGATAGCGCTTGATCAGATTCAGGCATGGCCCTCCCCCGGATCCATCCCATCGCCGCTCCTCGCGGCCGTCGATCATGAGATAATCGGCCCGGCGATGCGCCGCAAGCCACCCGCACAGGTTCTCGCCAGCGGCAGGCCCGGCCGGCAGCGGAATAAAGCCGGCGTCGGCGTAGAAGGAAACTCGAGCGTCAGGCCCCGCGACGATTCTCGGCGGGCCGGCGCGCCCTCTGATGTACTCTCCCGCGTAACGCAAGCCGCGCTGGTCATAGCCGAGCGGAAAGAGAGTGCGCGGCAGCGTCACGATCGCGACCGTCGCGAGCACGGCGGGCCCGGCCAGCATCCGTCCCAGCGGGGAGTGAGTTAGCGACAGGCGGGCGTCGAGCCATCCGGCCGCCTCGATCAGCCCGATCACGACCCATCCGAGCGCAAACGGCACCACGTGAAGCATCAGGCGCGGGCCGGTGTCGGTCAGCACGAATCCCGCGAAATACATCACGACTATCGCGGCGAGAGTCGCCTCGGCCCATCGCGTTGCTATAGCTCTGCCGTTGGCCCACAGCCCAATAATCAGTCCCGCGCAAAGCAGCGGACCGAGCGCCTGCACGAAGGCGTAGCACGAGCCAGGAAAGTCGCGCGCTATTTTTTTCAGGTAGGCGGCCGGATCGAGTCTGAGCGGGGTCAGCCACGAGGTCGCCGGCCGGTAGCCCATCGCGCGCCATTGCTCGAGCTGGCCCATCGTCGAGCCAGTCGCTTCCATCGTCACCACGCCGAGCTCGCGGCCGACCGTCCAGTGACCGGTGTACGCGCGCATCCAGAGCAGGTAGGGTGCGGCGACCAGCAGAAATATCGTGGTCAGGACTGCAGCCGCTGCGAGGCCCCATCGCGGTGTCCATCGCCGCCACACGAAGGCGCCGCCGGTCAGGATGATCACTGAAAGCGCGGGCACCCCAATTCCCTCGGTGCGATAGAGGTAGCCGAGTCCGCAGAAAAGTGCGGCGACGGCGACGCTCGCGAGACTTTTGCGTTCCGCACCGCGGATCAGGAACAACAGCGCCGCCGTCACCAGCGCGATATATCCAGCTTCGGTGCGCACCGAGGCCGCGAAGCCCGCCAGCATCGGATGGATCGCGGCGAGCGCGGCTGCACCGGCCGCCACTCCGCGGCGGCCGTAGACCTCGCGCATCAGGTAATAGAGGAGCACGACGCCCGCCGTGCCGAACGCCATCGACAACAGCTCGCCTGCGAGTTCCCAATTCGGAATTGCGCGGTAGGCTATCGAAATGAGGAAGGGGTAGAGCGGCGAAAAGACCCAGGCGAGCGCATCCTGGGCGCGTCCAGCATGGAATTCGCGCGCCATCGCGATATATGCGACGCCGTCAGCCGAGATGCAGTAGTTGGTGACAACCAGATAGAGCCGGATCAATGCCGCCGCGGCCGCGAGTGTGACGACTACGCGGCGCTCCGAGTATCGCGATAGCCATCGCGTGAAGCGGTCGGCACTCGCCGAGCCTTCGGGATAACTTTGCGCAAGTGTCGCGCTGCGAGCCACAAGACCCATCACGTTCCCGATCCTATTCGTTCGGGACGCGAGCGCGAACCAGGTGCGAGCGCGAAGCCGGTGCGCCAACCGCGCTCTCCGACCTCCGAGCGCAATTCAGGACCTCGCCGTTGCCGGCCCTTGGCTTGGTCGCCTCCGACTCGGGGCGGCCTCACATGAGGTCCGCCCCAAGTGGCTATGCAGGTTTGTTGCTGAGACTAGCGACGCAATACCTTGGCGGCCTGAAGTCCCTTGGGTCCTTGCGCGACCTCGAACTGAACTTCCTCGCCCTGTTCGAGCGAGCGGAAGCCGTTGCCGTCGATGGAAGTATAGTGGACGAAAACTTCCTGTCCATCTTCCATGGTAATGAAGCCGTAGCCTTTCTTTGAACTAAACCACTTGACTGTACCGGTAGACATCTCCCCCGAGACCTCCTGACCCTAACCGTTCCTCCTCGTGAGTGACCCGCGAGGGGCCCCTCAAGCCATATGAGTACCGGCGCGCATATACCACAAGAGCCCGCCGCGAACCAAACGGAATGATGTATTTTCGCCAAGTCTTGTCGAACAGGCTATCGAACGTAGCGGGACTGGCTAACCGCGCCAGAAACGCGGGCGAGCGTGGATGTGGCAGTGATCGGGAATCTGGCGCATCACGCCATCTATGACGAACTGGTCGTCGCCAAACTTGGCGCGCGCCACCGCCGACAGTGCGTCGATCATGAGCGCACGCTCGGCCTCCGTCGCGGTGGCGCGATGCTCTCCGAGGACGGCCATCGGCGTGTCGCACGAATCGCAATCGAGGATGGCAAACGCCACGGGGTGGACGAATCGAGCATACTGCTGCGTGTATTCACGCAACTCGCATAGTTCGCACTTGGCCATGGCTCAACAATACTTAGCCGCAGGCGACATGCCCAACAAGGAGCCGCGCGCAGGTTCCGCCGCCGGAAGCACTACGACGACGCCGAGAAACTTATGCGGGCGAACACTTCCCTGTCGCGCCTGCGTATGCCTCCCAGCGCCTATTGACGTGGCGGGATCGCTGAGAATCGGTCAGCCGCTCAGCGCGCTCCACGTTCGAGAGCTGGATTTCCGATACTTCGCGCTTAGTGGCTCATAGGAGCCGCAGCCGGACTGCCCATCGCGGCGGGGCTGGCCATCATCGCGGGGCTTTCCATAGCTCCCGGGCTGGCCGCTGCAGCCGCTTTCGCTTCCCGGCGGCAGCGATAGACGCTGCTCTTGGAAACCTTCATCTCCTTCGCGACCTCAGAGACCTTCTTGCCCGCCTGCAGTTCAGTCATGACCTGCGAGCAATCGACCTTATGAGTGACGGCGTAAGCTTTGGACAGGCCAAGTTGAGAACTGAAGGCAGCGGCGAGGGCGAACGAGACAGCAAGAGCAAGTTTTTTCTTCATGATGGTTCCTCCGGTCAGAAGTATGCGATAAATCGCTCGGAGTATGTCAAAAGTATGCAGGTCCTAAAAGACCCGAGCGCAGATTAAAACTCGACTATTACCTTGCTCTGATTGGTCGGGAGCGCGAGCGAGGCAAAGGCCTTGGGCAGGTCTTCGATCCCCATCGTATGGGTGATCATCGGCGCGGTGGCTACGCGGCCGGTCGCAAGCATAGCGATTGCCATCTCGATCTCCGCGCGCTCCATGCCGAGCGAAAAGCGCATGTCCAGCTCCTTGCTCATCGCGGTGATTGGCGCAAACCCATCGTCTTCGGTGCACACGCCGATTATCACTACGCGGCTGGAGCGCTGCGCGTAAGCGATCGCCTCGGCCATTGCGCCCGGCGCGCCGACGCATTCGAAGATAACCTGCGGTCCCGCGCCCGTCAGATGTTCGACCTTGCCGGCTGGATTATGCATGCGCGGATCGACGGCCGCATCCGCGCCCATCTTCAGCGCCAGGCGACGGCGAGGATCGCTGAGCTCCGAGACGACGATCGCGCGCGCGCCGGCAAAACGCGCCCATAGCATCGTGGCGATCCCGATCGGTCCCGCGCCCATCACCACGCAGCTCTCGCCTGCCTGAAATCGTGCGCGATGCAGCCCATGCAGTGCGACCACCAATGGCTCGACCGTAGCGGCTTCGCGAAAGCTCATCCCCGGCGGCATCCTGAAAACGCTCGACGGCCGGGTCTTTGTCAGCTCGGCGTAAGCGCCCGGCACCTCGCCGAAACCGACCAGCTTGACCTCGCGGCAGCGCTGGGCCTCACCATTGCGGCAGTCGGCGCAGCCGCCGCATCCGACGTACGACATCGCGACAACCGGGTCCCCGCGCTCGAAACCTTCGACGCCGTCGCCCATGCTCTCGACCACGCCCGCGAATTCGTGGCCCATGATGGTGCCCGCTGGCATGCGAAAATTTCGTCCCGCAGCGTGCAGGTCGGAGCCGCAGATGCCGCAGGCTTTCACGCGCAGTACGAGTTCGCCCGGACCGGCGATCGGATCGGGAACCTCGGCGATCTCCAGCGGAGCGCCGGGCGCCTGGTAAACGCAGGCTTTCATTTGCCTCGCGTACTGGGGAACGACGGCGCGCGCCGTTCCTTGAGCGCCGCCACGCCCTCGTGAAGATCGTCGCTGAAAAATCCCAACATCTCGAGCGCCAACGAGGCGTCAAAGGCCGGCCCGAACATCCGGAGCCAGTTATTGAGCGCGCGCTTGGTGAACCGCGTCGCCTGCTGCGGCCCGCGGGCGAGCTTCTGCGCGACCTCCATCGCCTTGTCCATCAACTTGTCGGCCGGCACGCACAGGCTGACCAGGCCGATACGCTCGGCCTCCTTGCCGTCGATGAAGTCGGCGGTCATCAGGTAATACTTGGCCTTGGCCATCCCGCAGAGCAGCGGCCAGATGATCACCGCATGGTCGCCGGCGCCGACGCCGAGACGAATATGGCCGTCGGTGATGCGCATGTTGTCGGACGCGATCGAGATGTCGGCCATGAACGCGACCGCGAGTCCGGCCCCCACGGCGACGCCGTTGATGGCCGAGATGATCGGCTTGTCGAGGTTGATCATGTTGTAAACGATGTCGCCGGCCTCGCGCCACGCCTGCCCGATGTTGGCGGCGCTGCCCGCCATCCGCTCGATCATCTCGAGATCGCCACCGGCCGAGAACGCGCGTCCCTTGCCGGTGATTACCACCACGCGGGTTTCCGGATCTTCGTCGATATCCTTCCACACCCGGCTCAACTCCCAGTGCAAGCGGTTGTTCGTGGCGTTGAGAACGTCGGGACGGTTGATCGTGATGAGCAGGATGCCGTCGTCGCGATGCTCGAATAACAGATGCTGATATTCCTCGTACTTCATCGGAGCCTCCGTATCGATTGGCTGGTGTCTTCCTTAGCGCAGCTCGTGCGTTTCCTCAAAGCGGCGCACGACCTGCGGGTGCCGGACGCGAAATTCTGAACGGACATTTGTGCGATGGCGCCTGAAAAAGTCGGAAGGATAAATTCGATGATGCCCGAGGCGGCTCAGGCGCTCAACGCAGGATTCAGGGCGGTGCGCTGGAGCGTAGTGGTGGCTTGCACCATCGGCAGGAACCGACCCTTGAATGCCTCGGCAGACAGATTCGCAGACGCCGCGAGCCGCGACAGCGCCGGCTCCTCGAGATCCTGCGGCTCGAGCCTGGTCATGTATGAGCGCGCGACTTCATACGATTCCGTGTTGACGTCCACCAGCCGCACCCTGATGCGTCCGGTGGCCGGATCGACCAGCGCGGCGAAATCGACTGGCGTCACGCGTCCGCCGGCGATCGCGATGAGCGCTCCCGAGCCTCCGCTCAACAGATAGCGCACCGCGCCGTAGCCGAGCGTGCGAGTGTATTCGGCGTCGAACGGCAGCGGCTTGGCGCAGCGCAACTCGTAGCCGATGTCCTTGGTGACCACGGTCGCGCCGATTCCGAGTTGTTTGAGCGCCGCGCGCACGCGGTCGCGCAGCAGGTAGCCGAGCGGGATGTCCGCGATGTGCACGTGACCGTAGGCGTCGGCCTCCGAGAGCGGACCGGTCGGCAGGGTACCAGGGTCCATGCGTTCGGCGATCCCTTCGGCGACCACCGCCACCCCGTCATCGTAGCCTTCGGCACGGCGCTTGATTATCGCTCCCACGATAGTGTCGACGACCAGCGAAAGATCGAAGCTCTCGCCGCGGAACTCCTCGAGCGTTACCGCCAGCGTGGCGCCGGCGGACTTGCACATGCTGAGTGCGAGCGACCCCGATTTTCGTCCCATCGAGATCGCCAGGTACCATCTGCCGGTGGTGCGCGCATCGACCATCAGCGATTCGACAATCGTGGTGCCGACGGCGCGCGCGGTCTCGAAGCCGAAGGTCGGCGCATTTTCGGGCAGCGGCAGGTCGTTGTCTATCGTTTTCGGCACCGTCACGACGCCGATCTTTCCGCGCGTGCGCTCGGCGATTCTGAATGCGCCGTAGGTCGTGTCGTCGCCGCCGATACAGACCAGGTAGCGGATGCCGAGAGCTTCCAGCGCGCCGATCGTGCGCGCGAGGCTGGTTTCGTCGCGCGCCGGATTGGTGCGCGAGGTGCGGAGGATAGAGCCTCCCGTGGAATGGACTTGGCTGACCTCGTCGAGCTTCAGCTCGACCACGTGCGAGGTGTCGCCCTCGACCAGCCATCGATAGCCGTCGCGCAGTCCCACCACGCGCAAACCGCAGTTGATGGCCTCGATCGCGGCCGAAGAGATCACCCCGTTGATGCCGGGGGCGGGACCACCACCGACCAGGATTCCAAGCGTGGCCTGCCTGTCACCGTCGCGCTGCATAGTTAAGAACCTTAGCCGAAACCCTTCGCCGAGGCCGTCGCCGGGCCGCCGCGGTCAGCGCGCGGACGAGCCCGCGTAAATGTCCATGATCGTGCTGAGTAGTTTAATCGCTTCGGCGCGCGGGCGCTGGAACGAGTTGCGCCCGATGATCGAGCCGAAACCGCCGCCGGCTTTGATTGCGCGCACTTCGTCTAGCAGTTTTTCGTCGCTTACTTTCGGACCACCCGAAAAGATCACGATCCGGCGGCCGTCGAAGCAGCTCTGCACGACGTGGGCGACACGCGCGCTCTGCGAGTCGAGCGGGACGCGGTTGGCCTCGTAGGCCTTCTTCGCTTCAGGCTGTTCGATATGCGCAGTGGGGAGCTTGACCTTGATGATATTGGCGCCGAGCTGCGCCGCGATCTGCGCCGCGTACGCCACTACATCGATCGCGGTCTCGCCCTCTTTGCTGATTCCTGAGCCGCGCGGATACGACCACACCACCACCGCGAGGCCATGGTCCTTGGCCTCCTCTGCAATCTCACGCAATTGCTCGTACATCCGCACGCACGCCGAGGAACCGGGATAGATCGTGAAACCGACTGCGGCGCATCCCAGCAGCAGCGCGTCCTTCACGCTGCCGGTGACGGCGGGCTCGGGGTCAGGAGAGTCGTGCAGGAGGTCATGATTGTTGAGTTTGAGGATGAGCGGAATTTCGCCCGCGAACTCGGCCGCGCCGGCCTCGAGGAAGCCGAGCGGCGCCGCGTAGGCGTTGCATCCGGCGTCGCAGGCAAGCGCGAAGTGGTAGCGCGGATCGTAGGCCGGTGGATTGGGCGCGAAACTGCGCGCCGGTCCGTGTTCGAAGCCCTGGTCCACGGGCAGGATCACAAACGTCCCGGTGCCGGCCAGCCGTCCGTGATTGATCATCCGCGCGAGATTGCTCAGCACGCCCGGATTCTCCGAGCGGTAGAAATCCAGAATTTCCCTGGCACGCTTGGTCATCACTGCCTCCGATTCGCGATTCGATAATTGCTCAGTTACAACGCGCTCGCGCGTCGCAACAAAGGTGTGCCGCCTATGCGTCCGACATCATAACATTTCCATCGCACAGCGAGCCGCACCCGCGAGGCCCGTGGCCGGGTTGAGCGAGACCCGCACGGGAATCCTTGCCAGCACTTTATCGAGTCGGCCCTTGGCGAGAAAGGAGCGCATGAATCCTCCAGCGCGGAGCGTTGGAAGAATCTTGGGCGCGATCCCGCCGCCGACGTACACGCCGCCCAGCGCCAGGAATTTCAGAGCCAGGTTGGCCGCTTCCGCGCCATAAATGTCGGTGAAGATTCTTAGCGCCTCGACACATCGCGGGTCGCGGCCGGCGAGCGCGGCCGTGCTGATCACCGCCGCCGCGTCGTTGCCCTGGGCGAACTCGTCGGCCAGCCATTGTGGCTCGGCCGCTGGCGTGCATGTCTTGAGGAACTTATAGATGTTGACCAAGCCGGGTCCCGACAGCACACGCTCGAAACTTACGTGGTCGAATTCACCGGTTAAGTACTCGAGCAGTTCGATCTGTTCGCGGCCGCGCGGGGCAAAATCGGAATGACCACCCTCCGTGGCAATCGAGCGCCAGCGCCCGTCCTCGATCGGAACCAGCGCGGCCTCGCCGAGACCGGTGCCGGCGGCGATTACTGCGATCGGCGCGCGCGCGGCCGGCGGATCGCCCTCCTGCAGGACCGCAATTTCGCTCTCCTGCAACTGGAGCATCCCATAGGCGGTAGCTTCCAGGTCATTGATCAGCCGCGCCCCGGGCACTCCGAGCGCGCGCGCCAGCGCCTGCTCTTCCATCGTCCACGGGACATTGGTCGCATGACTGACTCCGCCGATAATCGGGCCCGGCACACCGAAGCAGGCCGCGTCGATCGCCGACGCGCCGGCCAAAAAATCGCGGGCGACCGCTTCGAGCGTTTTGAATTCGCGGGTCGCGTACAGCTTTTCGCGCACCAGCGTCAGCGCTCCGCTCTCGACGCGGTAGAGTCCAAGCAGAGTCTTGGTGCCACCGATGTCGCCCGCAAGAACGGCCGCGTTGGTCCGCAGCGTCATCGTTAACCGCCCTCGACCTTGAGCTTCTCCGCCAGCGCGACTTCCTCGGCACTGCCAATATAGACCGGCACGCGTTCGTGGATGCTATCGGGTACGAAGTCGAGCACGCGCCCGTGTCCAGTTGACCCGGCGCCGCCGGCCTGCTCGGCGAGCATCGAGAGCGGCGCTACCTCGTACATCAGGCGCAGTTTGCCCGTGCTCTTGCCGCCAGCATTCACCTCGCCGGGATAGAAGAAGATTCCGCCGGTCAGCAGGCAGCGATGGAAATCTCCGACGAACGCGCCGCAGTAGCGTAACGAATAGCCGCCGCCCTTGTCCTTGGGTCCGGTTAACCGCTCCACCAGCGCGCGGGCCCCTGGATGCCACTTGGCGGCGTTGGCTTGATTGACCGCGTAGGTCTTGCCGCGCTCCGGCATCCGAATCTTCTCGCGCCACAGCACGAACTCGCCGATTTCGCGCTCCAGCACGAACGCGTTTACGCCGTCCCCCGTCGTGAAGACCAGCACCGTGGACGGCCCATAGAGCGCGTACCCAGCTGCCACCTGCTCGCTACCGGGTCCCAGCGCATCCACGACATCGCGGCCGTGGCCGGGCTTGCGCGGACGCACCGCAAAGATCGTCCCCAGCGAGCCGTTGACGTCGGTGTTGGACGAACCGTCGAGCGGATCGAACAGCAGCGTGTAGCATTCGCGCGGGTGCTGCATACCGACGTGCCGCGGTTCTTCCAGCTCCTCCGAAATCAACGTGCATACCGGGCCGCCGTCGGCAAACGTCTCGAGAAATACGTTGTTGGACCAGGTGTCAAGTTTTTCGACCACTTCACCCTGTACGTTAATCGCGCCGCTGGAGCCCAGTTCTCCCTTGAGCGCCGCGCCGGCGAGTTCATAGGCGATTCGCTTGACCGCTAGCGCGACCTGTTCGAGCGTCACGATCAGACCCGGTTCGATTCGTGGTTGAGCAGTACGCAAATAGCGGTCCAAAGTGATCATCGATCTGTCCGCCAAGACGTTAGCCATCTTTGCCTCCGGTTGGCGATGCGGCAATTGGGCTTTGAAACTCGATGCACGTGACATGCGTGGTCACCTCCGTCATGGTGTTCGGAATTTCGCTGGATCACTGGTAACCATCCGCTGCATAGTTGTTAATCATCGGCTAGTCATCGCGGCTGAATTGCTCTTGGCTCAGCGGAGTGCCTCTTAAGCTAACTCAATCCATCCTATGTGCCTAGTAAAAATCTGCCTTCATGGCGGCTCGCGATGGTCACTATCGCAACGCAGATCGGCATCAGCCCTGCTCGATGCTCAGGACTTGTTCCGCATCGTCACGAACTCCTCGGCCGCAGTCGGGTGAATACCGATTGTTGCGTCGAACTGCGCTTTGGTCGCATGGCATCTGACGGCGACTGCGAGCCCCTGAATGATCTCCCCCGCGTCCGTTCCGACCATGTGACATCCCAGCACTCTGTCGGTCTCGCGATCGACCACCAGTTTCAGAAAACTGTGGTCGTCGCGACCGCCGACTCTGTCTTTGAGCGGCAGGAAGGTAGTTTTGTATACGTCGATCGCACGGTAGCGCTCGCGCGCTTGGGCCTCGGTGAGGCCCACTGTGCCAATCGGGGGCTGGCTGAAAACCGCGGTCGGTACGTTTTCGTAATCTGGCATCCGCGGATTTCCGTGGAATAGGGTTTCAGCGACGGCCTGGCCCTCGGCAATCGCCACCGGCGTAAGCTGCATTCGATCGGTGCAGTCGCCGACCGCGTAGATGTTGGACACCGACGAGCAGGAATACGAATCGACAACCACTGCGCGCTCGTAATTCAGCTCGACCCCGGCCTGCTCAAGTCCCAGGTTGTGCGTGTTGGGAGTTCTACCGGTTGCGAACATGATCAGGTCGGCTTCCAGGGCGGTGCCGTCGCTTAGCGTCGCGCAAATCCCGCGCTGGAGTTTCTCGATCCGCTCTACCTGGCTTTTGAACCGAAACTCAACTCCCCGCTTGTCCATCTCGAGCGCTACCGTGCGGCGCACGTCGTCGTCGAAGCCGCGGAGCACCATGTCGCCGCGATGCACCACCGTGACCTTCGCGCCGAGGCCATGAAAAATTCCCCCGAATTCCAGACCGATATATCCGCCGCCTACAATAATCACCCGCGAAGGAAATTGCGGCAGGAAAAACGCCTCGTTCGAGGTGATCGCGAGTTCTCGGCCGGGAATGTTCGGGATGGTGGGCCAGCCGCCGGTCGCAATCAGGATGTAGCGCGCGGTGTAGCGCCGGCTGCCGACAACGACAGTGTGTGCGTCGGCGATCGTAGCGCGCTCGCGAAAGATTCGCACTCCATTATCGGCGAGCACTGTCTCGTAGACCTCGCCAAGCCGCGCGATCTCAAGGTCCTTGTTCGCGATCAGCGTCCGCCAGTCGAACTTGCGCTCGCCCAAGGTCCATCCGAACCCGGCGCTGTCGGCAAAGGCTTCGCTGAAGTGGGAGGCGTAAACGAAAAGCTTCTTCGGAATACAGCCGACGTTGACGCAGGTTCCACCGAGGTAGCGCTCCTCGGCCAGCGCGACCTTTGCGCCGTATTGCGCCGCCATCCGGCTCGCGCGCACGCCGCCCGAGCCACCACCTATCGTGAACAGATCGAAATCGTACATGGAACCGGAGCCTCTCTTTTACGGGAGTTTACTCGAGGAAACATCGCGTTGGCCTCTTGGGTCATCCTGAGCGAAGGCTGCCGGAGTTAGTGTCCTGAGTTTGAAGCTTTGACGAAGTTGACTCTCCTTGTCGAAGTCCAAGGAGAGGGAGAAGGATTGGTAATCGTTGCGAGCGCTCGGTTTTCTGCCAGAACATATGTTGCGAACTTCTGACCCGCGACGCTAGACCAGTTCGATTGCGAAATCGTTCTGCGCTACTACCCGGCCAATCACCGCCGCCTCGAGGTTGCCGCCGGCCTGCAGTTCGGAGAGCAGTGGCAGCGCCTGGGACTCAGGCAGCGCGATCAACAGTCCGCCCGAGGTCTGCGGGTCGAAGAGGATTTCCGCCATCTCGAGCGCCACCTCGTCGGAGATTCTGACGCGCGGGCCATAAAACTCGCGGTTTCGCCGCCCGCCGCCGGGAATCATACCCTCGCGACAGCAATCGAGCGCTCCGGGCAGCAACGGCAAGTCGGATTCCTCGATGCGCAACGTGACGCCGCTGCTGTCGGCCATCTTGCTCGCGTGACCGGCGAGGCCGAAGCCGGTGATATCGGTCGCCGCATGGACCTCGTGACGCAGCATCGCCCGCGCCGCGTCAGCGTTGAGCATGGTCATCGAACGCACCGCCGCGTCGTATTGCTCGGCGGCCAGACGGTCGCGCTTGAACGCCGTCATCAGGACCCCGGTGCCGAGCGGCTTGGTGAGCAGCAGCGCGTCGCCGATGCGCGCGCCGACGTTGCGCACGATACGTCGCGGATCGATCACGCCCGTCACCGCCATTCCGTACTTCACTTCCTCATCGGCGACGCTGTGTCCGCCGACGATCACGACCCCGGCCTCGCGCGCTTTTTCGGCGCCGCCGCGCAAAATTTCTCCCAGCATCTCGCCCGGCAGTCCGCTCTGCGGCCAACATACGATATTCAGCGCGGTTTTCGGCACACCGCCCATCGCGTACACGTCCGAAAGTGAATTCGCGGCCGAAATCTGGCCGTAGGTGAAGGGATCGTCGACCACAGGAGTGAAAAAATCGACCGTGTTGACGATGGCGATCTCGTCGGTCAGACGATAAACTCCGGCGTCATCGCCGGTGGTGATACCGACGAGCAGGTCGGGATGGCTTCCCGGATCGAACCGGCTAAGTGCGGCTGCGAGGTCCTCCGGACCCAGCTTGCCGGCTCAACCCGCCGCCTTGCAGCGCTCGGTGAGGCGGATAAGCTCGCCGCGCGTCGCGTTATTGTTCCGCTCTTCAGGCATCATCGGTTATTTTGGCCGAAGCCCGTCCGCCGCGCCATCAGGCGCGCGCGCGCAGGCGGCGGGCGTCGCCAACCCGCGTAGTGACGCCCGAATGATCGAAATAGTCCAGCAGCGCGATCGCGAACTTGCGCGACGCGCCGAGCAGGTCTCGAAAAGTCGCCGCGGTTATCTCGGGCGCGGTCTTCAGATGGTCGAGCAGGCGCTGGCGCGCGGCTTCCATCGCGTCGCGGCTGAAATATAAATCGGTCGCGATTTTGACCACGCGGCCCTCGCGTTCGAGCGCGCCAAGCAACGTGCGCATCCGCGCGAGTTCCGAGGGCGGCAGCTTGAGCTCGTCGGCGAGCTGCTTTAGATCGGGCGGATGGAATTGTGCGGTTTGTAGCGCCTGTGCGAGGCGCTCGCCGAGGCGGCCTTCGTCGCCGCCGAGTTTGACCCGATGCGATTTCCGCCGGAGCACACTTTCCTCGCGCAGCAAATCGGACTCGCGCGCGAGACGATCCACCAGCGCACGAAACGCACGCGCGCTGACCTCGTACGGTAGCCGCTCGCGCAGCGCCTCCATCTCGAGCCCCGGCGAGAGCGGCTCTGCTTGGTGATACGCGGCTACTGCGGCGATCGCGAAGCGCTTGACCTCCTCCCACTTGGCCGCGGTGGTGTAGCCCTCCTCGTCGCCCAACGAGAGCTTGACGAAGCGGCGATCCTTGAGCGCCTCGTCGGTCTCCCGCGCGGGGGCGTTCATCAGTTGGGCGATCCGCGCCGCGGAGACCGCGAAGCTTTCCTGCAAATCGAGCAGCGCTTCGACCGTGGCAGGGCCGAGCGCGCCTTCCATAGCGCCCAGATGTTTGAGGTAAATCTCGAGCGGCTTGCGCACGCGACGCCCCAGCGGATTGAGCACGACGCCACCGCCGAGCGTGCGCCGGCTGGTCTCGTCGCGGATTACGAAGCGGTCGCCCGAGAGCGCGACCATCGGCTCATTCAGCACGAGCTGCACCAGCGCGCTCCTCTTGGGCGCAATTTCGCCCGGAGCTTCGAGCACTATCGCACGACCGATAGTCTCGGCGGTGCCGATGAACAGGCGCACGCGGTCGTTGTTCTTGAGCGGACGTCTAGCGGCCGGTCGAATTTCCAGCCGCGCGTCGAGGCGCGTGGTCGTCAATTCGAGCCGGTCGTCGACTACAACATCGCCACGCTTCAGTTCCATGCGCTCAGCGCCGCTGAGGTTGAGCGCGACCCGCTGGCATAGTCCCGCGCTCTCGACCGACTCGGAATGAACCTGTATCGAGCGCACCCGGACCTCGCCGCCAGCGGGTAGCACGCGCAGCTTCTGGCCGACGCGCACCTCAGCGCCCATCGCGGTTCCAGTCACTACCGTGCCGTGCCCCTTGATGGTGAACGCACGGTCGAGCGGCAAACGAAAGAGCCCAGTAGCCCGCCGCGCTTCGAAGCCCTTGAGCTGGACCGCGATAGCCGTGCGCAATTCTTCCAGCCCGACGCCGGTGACCGAGGAAACCGCGACGATCGGCGCGGCCGCGAGACGCGTACCGTCGGCCAACAGCTCGATCTCGTCGCGAACCTCCGCCAGGCGCGCGTCGTCCGCAAGGTCGGCCTTGGTGATGACGAAAATGCCGCTGGTGACGCCGAGCAGATGAAGGATGTCCAGATGCTCCTCGCTCTGCGGCATTACGGCGTCGTCGGCCGCGACCGTGAACAGCACCAGGTCGATTCCATGCGCGCCGGCCAGCATGTTGCGGATGAAACGCTCGTGGCCAGGAACGTCCACCACGCCAGCGCGGGTGCCGTCCGGCAGCGTAAAATAGGCGAAGCCGAGATCGATCGAAATCCCGCGTTCCTTTTCTTCCTTGAGGCGGTCGGTGTTCTGGCCGGTGAGCGCCTTGATCAGCGCCGTCTTGCCGTGGTCAATATGTCCGGCAGTACCGATGATCGCGTGGGTTACGGCGTGATGAGTGACGGTGGCGGCCATGGCAACGAGCCAGAGCTTACTCTGCGCTGCGCGGTCTCAAAAAGAGCGATATTAGCAAAGAGCGAGGAAGCAAGTGGCAAGCTGAAAAAACGCTCGCCGAACTCGCCGAGCTAAGAAGCAAAGAATGTAAGGGGACTAAAAGACTTTGTCTGAGGAGCCCTTCTGGACGGGCTCGGCGGGGGGGGTAAGCCGAGCCCGCCCATCCGGGTGGGCACAAGATGTTTCTTAACACAAGCATGTTCCGTGCCTCCCACCCGCTTGTTAAAATCTCCGCCAAATAGCGGAACTTTGTGAAAGGTTGGCTTTAAATCTCATCTTGTCGCGCTTGTAGCCGTTACAAATGGTTGTAGGATTTGCTTGGAATTTTTCTAAAAACCGCATGACTGTAGGTAAAAGTATTCAGTCGGTATCAGCGCGGCGCCCAAAAAAAAGGCACTTCTACGACTCTTATTCCCAAGAGTAGGTTATTTGGCCTTTAATTGATTCATGTATGTCGCGAGGTCGAAATAGTCGCGCCAGGCCTTGATTTTCCCTCCGCTCAACTCGAAGACCCCAGCTACGGGCACCACCACCGAACGACCATTGACGACGAACGAGTCGATGCGCTCATTGAACACCGTGGCGCCGACCGACGCCGTATTGAGGATTTTGAACTCGACCTTGGTAGTTCCAGGCATGAAGCCGTCGATAGTCTTGCGGATTTCGGCCTTGCCTCTGGCCGCCGCGAGCGGGATGTTGTGATAGATCGCGTCGTCGGTAAAAAATTCCATCACCTTGTCGATGTCGAGCGTCGTCCAGGTCTGGCAAAACTCGCTCACCACCCGTTCGTTCTCAGTAGGCATTGTCTCGAACCTCCTTGGATACTTTTCGCAGTGTATTTTCTAGACCGCCCCGCAATTTCTGAGGGCTGACGCCCCGAAGTTTGAATTTCAGGACTTATCCGCTTCCTCATCCAGGTAGAAGCGGTCATCGTCCTTGTTATAGCCGAACAACTCGGCAAAGCGGCCCCATGCGACCATGGTGGCGAACACCTGTTCCGGCCGCTCGTCGGGCAGGAGCATCGCAAGATGTTCGAGCACCACTTCCTTGGGCAGCGCATGATCTTCCTGGCTGCGCAGCAGCCGTATGAAGTAAGCGAATAGCGAATGCTTTTTGAGCTGTTCGCGGATGATGCGTTTGCGCCCATTCATATCGGCCTCGAGAAACTCGCGGCCCAGCGGTTCGAGCACAACGTCGCCGTTCGGAGTGGAGACCAGGCCGAGGATTTCCGCCGCCTTCATCACCTTGAGCAGGTCGGAAAACTTGAAATTCAAATCGCGCGCGATCTTGTAGCCATCCTCGCGTCCGCCGCGGTCATTCAATAGCTCGAGCAGGCCGAAGACCCACGGCAGCTGGGCGTCTGGAATAGGATGAATCAGCGGTTGAGGGGGCGGGGCCATCAGGCGCGCTCCTCGATCAGCGAAAATACCTTGTCGGTCAGCTCATTAAAGGAGTCGCCTCGACGATCGCGGGGGCGCGAAAGCTCGACCTTGATATCGCCGACCAGCCGCCCGGGCCCGGTCGAGAGCACCAGGATGCGGTCGGCGAGTTCGACCGCTTCCTCGATAATGTGGGTGACCATGATGATGGTTTTGACCGGGCTGTCGGCGGCCTGCCAGAGGTCGAGCAATTCCTCGCGCAGTCCGATCGCCGTAAGAGCATCGAGCGCCGAGAACGGTTCGTCCATCAGTAGCACCCTGGGCTCGACCGCCAGCGCCCGGGCCAAGCCTACGCGCTGGCGCATCCCACCCGAAAGCTCGCGCGGATAGGCCTCCTCGAAACCGTCAAGTCCCACCTTATCGATATAGTGGCTCGAAAGCCGCTCGCGATCGGCGGGAGAGGCGCCGCGCGCCTCAAGGCCCAGTTCGATATTGGCCTTCACGCTGAGCCACGGCAGCAGGGCAAAGGACTGAAAAACCATCGCACATTCGGGATTGATGCCGTCGACCTGCTGCCCATTGTAGAGCACCTGGCCCGAGGTCGCGGGGACGATGCCGTTGATGATTCGGAGCAGAGTCGACTTGCCGCATCCCGATGGCCCGACGATCGCCACAAACTCGCCGCGTTCGATGCTGAACGACATTTCGTTGAGCACCCGCAGGCTGCCCTTGGCATGTGGATAGCTTTTGGAGACCTGTTTGAGTTCGAGCAGGGCCATGGGTCGGCTGGGTCAGAATCAGACATCGTCGCCACTCCGCGGCTCAAAAAGGCGGATCGAATCTCAATCGAACCGGTAGCGTTCCGTGGCCACATTATAGAGGCGGCGCCATACTAGCCGGTTAAGCCCTATCACAACCACGACCATCGAGAGCAGGCTAAGCAGGATCATCAGGTTGTTGCCGGTCTCGTAGGTCGCAACGTCGAGCAACGCGCCCAGTCCCAGGACCTTGTAGGTGTGCCCGCGATAAACGAAGTACTCGGACAGAATCAGCGCGTTCCATCCGCCGCCCCATGCCGTGATGCTTCCGGTGACGATCGAAGGCACCAGCGCCGGCACGTCGAGCTTGCGCCAGGTGGCCCATCGGCTCAAACGATAGGCGCGCGCGAACTCCTTGAGCTCCTCGGGAATCTGATTAGCCCCCGCCAGCAGGTTGAACAGCAGGTACCACTGCATCCCGGTAAGGATGAGCAAGATCGAGGCGAGATTCATTCCGCCCGTCACCTGGATAACCAACACCACGATCACCGGAAACAGCGCGGTCGCTGGCATCGAGCCGACAATCTCTGCGATTGGCGCCAGCCATCGCCTGAAGCGCGGGCTGTTGATCGCGGCCAGCGCGCACGGCAGCGTCCAGGCGAGAGAAATCGCATAGGCGACGATCATCCGGATGGTCGAGGCCACGGTCGCCGCCGGAATCTGCCTGACCTCGGTCGGCCAGGGCGTCATCAGAAGCCGCAGCAGCGAATCGAGGCCGCGCAGGATCGCGTAGATAAAAATGCCGGTGATAACTATCAACGCGCTGTAGCCGAGAACGTGGGCCACCCTGGCGACACGCTCGCGCGTCCGCCGGTCGAGCGGCGGGACGGCGTCGAATAGTGCCCGCACGATAGACACCAGCGGTCGCATGACCAGACGCACCGCGTGATAGACCTTGGGGCCCAGCAACCCTATCGCATGCAGCATCCCCAGCGAGCGCTCGGCCTCGGCGCCGGAAGTAAACTCGTAGCGGAATTTCTCGGCCCATACTGATAGCGGTTGCCATACCACCAGGTCCATCGCGACGATGATCAGGAGCAGCGCGAGCAAGCCGAGCGCCATCTCGCCATCGCGGCCACGATTGGCGGCTTCCATCAGAAAGCTGCCCAGGCCGGGCAGCCGGTAGGTTGAGGGTCCGGCGGTGATGATTTCGCAGGCGATAAGGAAATACCATCCCGCCACCCACGACAGAATCGAGTTGTACACCAGCTTGGGCACACATGCGGGCAGCAAGAGTTTGCGAAAGCGCAGCCATCCGCTGGCTCCGAAAGCCTGCAACGCCTCGCGCGAGTCGTCCGGGATGGTCCGGATGGATTCGAAGACGCCAAGCGCGAGATTCCAGGCCTGACTGGTAAAGATCAGGAACACCGCCGCCATTTCGACCCCGAAACGGCTGCCGTGCGCGAGTGCCACAAAAAAATACACCGCGGCGGGGAAAAACCCGACTACCGGAACCGATTGCGCAATATCGATCGCCGGGATCATCACCCGCTCCCACATGCCCCCGCGCCCCGCCATCATGCCGTATGCGATTGAGAAGAGTAGCGCGATCAGGTACGCGGCGAGCATCCGGTTGAACGAGCAGAAAGCGTAGTAGGGCAGATGACCGGCCGAGACACTCAGCTTCGGCCCGTGCAGGACCGGCATGTAGTTGCGAAAGCCGAAAAAGAGCGCGAGCAGGGCCGCCACGATAAGAATCGAGCCTGCAGCGCCGAAGGTCCTGCGCGAATTGATTTCTCCATCCATACCCGAAAACCTAACCTACGAGCATAACGCTCCTGCGCTCATGCTCAAACGCCGTAACCATTAAATGAAGGTTATGATGGGCTCGCGCCGATAATCATCCGCGGCTCTTCAAGCGTCTGCGTTGACAATCGGGGCAGGGCCAAATAGCGGTTTTCAGCAGATGTCAGTCAGCAGCAAGGAAACGGAAGAGTGGCGGCTGGGGGAGCCCGGCGCGCACGATGTCCCTGAGCAAAGTTCCGAAGAGCCAGGCGCGCTCCACAATTACTCCGCCGAGCGGCTGGAACGACCGCTCTGGGTGGTCACGGCCGAGCATCTCGGCTGGGCGACGGTCGGCATTTTGGCGATCGCCAGCCGGCTGGTGATGCTTGGTGCGCGGCCGCTGAATTCCGTCGAAGCGGGCCATGCGCTAGGCCAACTGGCATTGCTGCGCAACGGGCCACCGGCCGGAGCGCATCTGGCGTGGATGAACCTGCTGGAGGCCGCGCTGTTCGTCGCGGTCGGCACCGGTGACTTCGGCGCTCGGCTGATCTTCGCCACGAGCGGGTTGTTGCTGATCGCTACGGCGTTTGCGATGCGCCGGTATCTTGGGCGCGCCGGTGCGACGGCCTTTGCGGCGTTGCTGGTGCTCTCGCCCAGCGTCGCGTACTTTTCGCGCGCCGACGATACCGTGGTGCCCGCGATGGCCTTCGCGGTCCTTGCGCTGGCGATCTTCCTCCAACTGGCCGAGCAGCCCGGACGCCTGCTCGCGGGCGGACTGGGCGCGGCTGTCGGGCTGGGCCTGGCGACTGGCGGGGCTGCGCTGATGACGGCGCTTTTTATGCTCGTCGCGCTCGCGATGGAGGGTCTGTCACTGGCGATCGCGGGCGCGCGCGTACGGCTCCAGGTGCGGGTCTGGTGGACGCGGCGCAAGTCGCTGCTTTTCATCGCGACAGTGGCCGCGGCGGTGGTATGGCTGGGATGTGAAAGCAACTTTTTCACTCGCTCGCCGCTCGGCGCGATCGTAGCAGCGTTCCGATCGAACCTCGCTAGTTTGGATTCGGCCAGAAATCGCGGCTTTATGGCCGGGCTGGATTTCTACCTGCCGATTCTCTCGCTGTACGAAGCTTTTATCGTGCTGCTCGCGCTCGTTGGGGCGTTGGGTGTGCTGACCCTACGTATCCACTCGCGCCTGGCGACCGCCGCGATGGTTTGGAGCGCGCTGGCAGTCGCATTCTACCTCTGGACACCCGCGCGTTCGCCCGCCTTCGTGATCCAGATGATCGTGCCGATGGCGCTGCTCGGAGCGTTCGTCATCGAATACCTGCATCACACTGCTGCCTGGAGCATCGTGCGTTATCCGCTCGCCGTGCTGGCGGTGCTGACGCTCTGCGTGCAGGTGGCGAACAATTTTCTCTGGTACGCGCCCGACGCGAGCCAAGCGCCATGGGCGCGAACCGCGCTGCTCTATTGGACGGAGCCTGAGACCTCCTTGCAGACACCAGCCGAATGCGCGCGGGTGTTGGGCCAGGTGCCGGCGCGCGGCGCGAGCGCCCTGTTCGCCTCCGACTCACCAGTGTTGCGATGGTACCTGCGCTCGCTGGCCCCGGCTGCCACAGCCGATAGCGCGGCGGTAATTGTGGGCGGCGCTGTGCCTGCAAGCCTGTCCCAGGCGCAAGGGCTTACCACCTACGAATTCGAGCTTAGCGACTCATGGCATCCGGTATGGCGCTCTCTTTCGCTGCACACCGCGCTGCACTACCTGGCCAGCGGTATCGCCTGGATGCCGCTCGACTCTCAGCGCATTACAATCGCCGTGCGGCCCATCATCAAGGTTGCTCCGACAGTGATTCTGGCCCCGCCCCTCGAGAAGCCGCCGCCGGTCGCGGGATCGGCCGGATCCACGCCCGAGAGTCCCGGCGCCGAAACCTCCGCACCTGAAACTTCGGAGCCCGAGACTTCAGCGCCGGGAGCGGAAACCTCGGCCACCCCGTCATTGTCGGCCACGCCCACGCCAAATCCAAGCGAAGCCGCCCCCGGAGCGGCCTCCGGTGCTGCCGCTTCGAGTTCCACCCCTGGCACGGCCACCAGTCCCGCCGCGGCTCCATCAGGCAGTCGCGTCGCCAGTCCCGCCGCCACTCCCGCGCCGCCTGGCGACGAGACTTCAGCCGTCACGCCCGGTGCGATTCCTTCGGCCGTTTCTACTCGCAGCCCTACGGTGAGCATGCACCGCACGCCTGCCACCGACTATGGCCATGGCCATACTCGCTGATCGAGCGCCTGGCGATCGTGCCGGCAGTGGATACCCGTTAGGCGGCTGGTGGTATTTGACCGCGGTATGGTAAATGCTCGTTACTTAATGCCACCCACCTGGCTAATTGCGATGGCGATGAGCCGGCAGGCGAGCAGATGAAAAGCAACGTGGTGCCGATCTCGCGCGCAAGGAGCGTGGCTCGCCGCGCGCCCGCGCGAACACCTCTCAGGCCCGTGGCAGGTCGCAAGGCCGCCGTCGATCCTCGGCCGGCGCCGCCAGCAACGCTAGCACCCGACACGCCGATTTGGCTCTCGATTCTTGCGCTGATCGCGATAATAATGTGGCCCTCGGTTCTGGTCTGGATGGTTCAGCTCGCGTACCGCATCACCGCCTGGTAGCACGCCAGGATCAGCCCGCACGCGATGCTCGTGAGTAGCGCGCGATGGTTTGCGCGCGGTGCGCCGCTCTGTAATAAAGACCGGAATCGCCGCGCCGAGGTGTGGGCGCCGCATAGTGCGCGCGGCCCGGCCAAGGCAGACTTCACCAGAGGAAAATCCGGATGCAACGTTTTCTCGAAACCATTCAGACATGGCATATCCACCCGGTCGTCGATCATTTCACGATCGCGATTCTGATCCTCGCGGTCGCCGTCGACCTCATCGCAAGCCTGTTCTCGACGAGGCTGTGGCTGCGTTATGGAGCGCTGGCTCTGATGATCATCGGCACGGCAGCAGCCTGGGGGTCCAATGTCACCGGCGGATGGGAGGCCGATAAAGTCTGGAAAACTGTGCAGGACGCCGGGGGACCCGCATACGCCATCCTGCATCGCCATGCTCAGCTCGGTGATTACTTGCCGTGGGTCTTCCTGGTCCTGTCCGTATGGCGCATCGGGGTGCAGCTTTTCGGCTTTCTTGCCGGCACGCGATGGCTTTATCTGATCGTCGCCACAATCGCGGCGATCTTTATCGCGTATCAGGGTTATCTCGGCGGTAAACTGGTTTACGACTACGGCATCGGCACCGCCCTGTTCATCAACCCCCAAGCGCCCTCACCGACTCCACAAGCGGAAGCCACTGGCCCGGCTACCCCGATTCCCACGGTTTACGTGCCCGCCGCAACTGAGACACCGGGGGCCACCGGTCCCACGATAACGCCCAGCGCCACTGAGACGCCAACCGCAGTCCCGAGCGTCGCCGTGACCGTAACACCTTTCGCTGCGCCGAGTCCTCCGGCTCCCGGGCCGAGCATCTCAGCGACTCCGGCAGCGGCTCCTTCCAATCCGCCTGCTGGAGCGGCGGTCACTCACTAGATGGGCCAGAGGCGCCTTGGCGACGCCCACGAGGCAACAATGGAACGACGGCAGATCGCATTCGTCACAGCACTCTTTCGCTATCCAGTCAAATCGATGCTCGGGGAAAAGCCGTCCGAGTTGACGCTGACCGCCAACGGTACGGTCGGTGATCGAGCCTGGGCGGTGCGCGAAACTTCAGGGCGCATCGCTACGGCCAAGAAGTGGCCAGCGATGCTCGGATTCCGGGCGAGTTACGATTCGCCACCGCACGCCGACGAGCTCGCGCCGGTCACGATTACGTTTCCCGATGGCGGCACGATCCACGCCGACGACCCTGACGCGTCGGCGCGGATCGCGGAAGTGCTGGGCCGCCCGGTAAGCCTGGAGCGGGCGAAGCCGGACGAGCGCTCGCGCGGCGAGCTCGACCCGCAGACGATTTTCGCCGACGTTCCGGTCGAACAGCTACTACCCAATTTCACCAGTCAGACGCTACCCGACACGTTCGGACTGATGCGCGGGGCGTTCTTCGACTCGGCGCCGATTCACATTCTCGCCAGCGGCTCGCTCGAGCACATGAAGCGACTGTGCGGCGCCGACTCGAAGCTCGATCCACGCCGCTTTCGTCCTAATATTTTCGTCGACACGGGCGGCACCGGCGCCGAGGGCTTTGTCGAAGACGAATGGCTCGAAGGCACGCTCGAGATCGGCGAGACGGTGAAGATCATCGCGATGCAGCCAGCGCTTCGCTGCGTGATGACGACCCATGCGCAGATGGAGTTGCCGCGCGACCTGTCGATTTTGCGCACGGCAGCGCAGCATCATAAGGCGACGCTCGGCGTGTTCGCATCGATCGGCGCCCCAGGTACGGTGCGCGTCGGCGACCCCGTCTATCTCTCCAGATAAAGACAGATCTCGGCATCGCCGACGCGATTCCTCCTGTCCCCGCTCATTGTCCAAGGAGAGGGCTAGGGAGAGGTCCCCGCGACCGACTGTCGCAATGAACTCGAAGTTCCTGTGGCGTTAGCGAAATTCAGCTTAACCGCTCGCGATGCTCGCGGCCACCTCTCCGGGACAAGGAGAGATGAAGAATCCTCCCCGCGGGCGACGGGTATGCGATTGCGCTGTTAATGAAGCCGCCGGGTCGCGCTTGCGGCGCGCGCCGCGGCGGCAGACGATTACGGGTGGACGTTCCGTGTCGCCGTCGTCCAATCCGATGCTCGACCGCTGTTTAATCGTTTGCTCGTCCCGTGCCGCCGATCGTCTCGAGGCGGCCTCGCGATGGCTTGACGATCTCGAGCCCTTCGCCGAGGTGATGGTGCTGGCGTCGCGCCATCCAGCGGCCGACGACCTGGTGCGCGCGTCGAGTGCCCGGCGGGCGCTCTTCGGCGTCCATCGGATGACTCCATCGCGTCTGTTGGGAGTGCTCTGTGCCGAGCGGCTGTTCCGCGACAGCCTTGCGCCGGCCGCCGGACTAGCACTCGAGGCGGTCGCCGCGCGCGCGATTCACAAGCTCGCGGTCACCGGCACACTGGGCTACTTCGCTCCGGTTGCCGACCGTCCAGGGTTTCCGGGAGCGCTGGCGCGAACGCTGGGCGAGGTACGCCTGGCGGGAATTGGCGCGCAGGATTTGGCGGCGCTCGAGATAGTCGGCGCGCCGCTCGCCGCGATGCTGCGTCAGTTCGAGACCGAGCTTCGCGACGCGCGTCTGGTCGATCGCGCGGCGATGCTCGCGCTGGCGGCGGCTATCGTCAGTGCCGATCCGCCGCCGCGCTACGCCACGATGCCGGTGCTGATGCTCGACGTCGCGGTTAGCTCGGCGCTCGAGCGCCAATTGTACACGGCGCTCGCCGCTCGCACGCCAGCGATACTCGCGACGGTGCCGGCGGGCGATACAACGACGCTTGTGATGCTCGGTGCGGCGCTCGGGGCCACGCCGGCGCACATCACGGTAGCGACGACGGAATCGATCGCACGGCTGCAGGATTATCTTTTCAGCGACGAGACGCCGGACGAACGCGCGCTCGACGATACCGTCGACGTGGTCTCGGCGCCGGGCGAGATGCAGGAATGCGTCGAGATCGCGCGCCGGATTCTCAAGGAGGCGCAACGCGGCGTTCCTTTCGACCGTATCGCAGTCGTGCTGCACGCGCCCGGACGTTACGTGCCGTATCTAGAAGAGGCGCTCGCCCGCGCCGCCGTCCCGGCCTCTTTCGCACGCGGCGCCACCCGGCCCGAGCCCGGCGGCCGCGCCCTGCTCGCGCTCCTGGCCTGCGCGGCAGAGCATCTCTCCGCGCGACGCTACGCCGAGTATCTTTCGCTCGCGCAGGTGCCCGACCCGGATCGCGATGGACCGCGGCGCTTCGTCGCACCCGATCTCGAACTCGCCGGCGCCGCGCCGCCCGCTGAGTTAGAGAACACGGCGTCCGCCGCGGAAGACGCCAGCTACATCGCCGACATCGGCGCCGATCCGGTGCCAGTGGTAGAGGGCGCCCTACGCGCGCCGTGGCGATGGGAGCGGTTGCTGGTCGAAGCGGCGGTTATTGGCAATCGCGAGCGTTGGGAGCGGCGGCTCAACGGGCTCGCCGCCGAGCTGGAACTGAGGCGCTCCGAACTCGAGGACGACGACGTTCGAGCGGCGGCTTTTGACCGTCAGATTCTCGACCTCAAACATCTGGGCGACGTGGCGATGCCACAGATTTCTGCGCTCGCCGCACTACCGCTGCAGGCGACCTGGGGCGAATGGCTTGGCCATCTGCGCGCGCTCACCGCGCTCGCCGTGCGCGACGCGACGCCGGTGCTCGCCGCGCTGGCCGAGCTTGAGCCAATGGCGCCGGTGGGGCCTGTCGGCCTCGACGAGGTGCGCCAGGTGTTGGCCGAGCGGCTCGGACGGCTGGAGGCGCCGACGCCGCGCAGACGCTATGGCGCGGTGATGGTCGTGCCGCCGCATGATCTTCGCGGCCTCGATTTCGATGTCGTGATAGTTCCCGGTCTGACCGAGCGCGTCTTTCCCAGAAAGCTGACCGAGGATCCGATTCTGCCCGACGCCGTTCGCGTGCGCCTGGGCCGCGGTCTCGAGCTACAGCAAAACCGCGTTGCCGCCGAGCGACTGGCTTTGCGTCTGTCCGCGGGTGCGGCGCGTCGTCGCGTGCTCTTTTCTTTTCCCCGCGTCGACCTCGACCAGGGACGGCCGCGCGTGCCTTCGTTCTACGCCCTCGAGGTGCTGCGGGCCGCAGAGGGGCGCTTGCCCGGTTTTGACGAGCTCGATAAACGCGCGGCGGGTGGGCAGGCAGCGCGGCTCGGATGGCCTGCGCCGCGCGACGCCGCCGATGCAATCGACGATGCCGAGTTCGATCTCGCCGTGCTCAATCGCCTCGCCGGCCAGGATGACGAGGCGACTACTGGTGCGGCCCACTATCTGCTCGACGCCAATCCGCATCTCGCGCGTGCACTGCGGGCGCGGGCGCGGCGATGGCTCAAGCGATGGACCCCGGCCGACGGGCTGGTCGATCCAGGGCCTGAGGTGCGCGCCGCCCTCGACAAGCATAGCCCGGACGTTCGTTCCTATTCGGCGACGGCGCTGCAGCATTTCGCCGCCTGCCCGTATCGCTTTCTGCTCTACGCGATCCATCGAATCCAGCCGCGCGAAGAGGCCGAGGCGATCGAGGTGATCGATCCGCTGACCCGCGGCGCGCTGCTGCACGAGGTCCAGTTCGAACTGCTCACCCGCCTGCGCTCCTCCGGCCGCCTTCCCGTCGTGCGCGCGGCGCTGGACGAGGCGCTTCGCTTGATGGACCAGACGCTCGAGGAGGTCGCTGAAAAATGGCACGACCGGCTCGCGCCGGCGATCGAGCGCGTGTGGAAAGACGCGATCGACGCGATTCGCGCCGATCTCCGGGAATGGCTCCGCCGCACCGCCGATGACGCGGTTCCGTGGACTCCCGAACGCTTCGAACTTGCCTTCGGGCTCCAGGGCCGCGATCAGGCCGACCCTGCGAGTCGCGCCGAGCCGGTGCCGCTTGAGGCGGGACTCATACTGCGCGGTTCGATCGATCTGGTCGAGCGAGGTCTCGGCGGACGGCTTCGCGTCACCGATCACAAGAGCGGCAAGGCCGACGCGCCCAAGGACCTGATTGTCGGCGGCGGCCGGGTGCTGCAACCAGTGCTCTACGCGCTTGCCGCCGAGCGGCTGCTCGGCGAGCCGGTTGAATCGGGACGGCTCTACTATTGCTCGTCGCGTGGCGGCTACGAGGAGCGCGTAGTGCCGCTCGATGACGCGGCGCGCGCCGCGGCCCGCGAGTTTGCCTCCACTGTCGCAGGCGCTATCACTGACGGCTTCCTGCCCGCCGCGCCTGCCGAAGGCGGCTGCCGATGGTGCGATTATCGGATGGTCTGCGGACCGTACGAAGAGATGCGCGTCGCACAAAAGCCGGCCGCGCGCCTGGCCGCGCTCGAGCGCCTACGCAGACTGCGATGAGCGCCGCGGCAAAGGCCAATGGCACGGCGCCGCCGATCGCCGATCAACGGGTGCGCGATCGCATCCGCAACGACCTTGACACCACGCTCATCGTCGAGGCCGCGGCCGGCACCGGTAAAACCACCGCGCTGGTCAACCGGATTGTCGCGGCGCTGGCCGCTGGGCGCGCCGAGCTCGGCCGAATCGTCGCGGTGACCTTCACCGAAAAAGCCGCCGGCGAACTCAAGCTCAGGCTGCGGGCCGGGATCGAAAACGCGCGCCGCGACCCCGCGCGTCCCGCCGCCGAACGCGCGCGGCTCTCCGGCGCGCTCGGCCAGCTCGAGGAAGCACGCATCGGTACGATCCACTCTTTCTGCGCCGACCTTTTGCGCGAGCGCCCGGTCGAGGCGGGCGTCGATCCGATGTTCGAGGTTGCGGCCGACGACGTGGCCGGCGAATTGTTCGACCGCGCTTTCAATCGCTGGTTCGAGCAGGCGCTGGCCGCACCGGGCGAGGGCTTGCGCAGGCTTTTGCGCCGGCGCGAGCGCTTCGACCGCGAGGGTCCGCGGCCGGTCATCCGCGCCGCCGCGCGCGATCTCTTGCAATGGCGCGACTTCGACACGCCCTGGCGTCATCAGGCGTTCGATCGCGACCCTGAGATCGACGGGCTGGTCGAAGACATCCGCGCGCTAGGCGCGGTCGCCGATGCGCGCAGCGATCCGGAGGATTGGCTCGGCAAAGCACTCTACGAAATTGCCCATCCGATAGACGAAGCGACGCGCTTGGAAACCATGCGCGGACGCGACTATGACGCGCTCGAGGCCGCGCTGCTGGCGTTGCTCCGCGGCTACGACGGACGCTGGCGATGGAAAGGGTGGGGCGAGAATTTCGGGCCGCTGCCACGCGCCGAGGTAATGGCGCGGCGCGACGCGCTGCGGACGCGCCTGACACATTTTCGCGACGCCGCCGGCGCCAACCTTGCGCCGCTTTTGCGCGACGAGTTGTGGCCGATCGTCGGCTACTACGAAGACGCCAAGAAACGCGCCGGAGTGCTCGACTTCATCGACCTGCTGCTGGTCGCCCGCGACCTGGTGCGCAAGCGCGCCGCCGTGCGGATCGAATTGCAGAGCCGCATCAGCCACATCTTCATCGACGAATTTCAGGATACCGATCCGCTGCAGGCCGAAATCCTGCTGCTGCTGGCGGCCGACGATCCCGCCGAGTCCGACTGGCGTCGCGCGCGCCCGCTCGACGGCAAACTGTTCATCGTGGGCGATCCCAAGCAATCTATCTATCGCTTCCGGCGCGCCGACGTGGCGCTCTACCAGGACGTCAAGCGCCATCTGCTCCAGTGCGGCGCCGAACTCGAGCATCTCACCGTCAGCTTTCGCGCGACGCCTGAGCTGCAGCGCGCGGTCAACGCGGCCTTCGCGCCGCTGATGCCATCGGAATCCCCGACTCAGCCCGCCTACTCGCCGTTGATGCCGTTTCGTGCGGACTCTCCGATGCAGCCGTCACTAATCGTGCTGCCGGTGCCCGCGCCTTATAGCGAACGCGGCTACGTCACCAAGCGCCAGATCGACGAATCGACGCCCGACGCGGCGGGCGCCCTGGTGCGATGGCTGGTCGAGGAGAGCGGATGGACGGTGACCACGCGCGACCAGCCGGAGCTGCGCGTCGCGATCGAGCCGCGCCACATCTGTATGCTCTTTCGGCGCTTTAGCACCTACGGCCGCGACGTCACGCGCCCATACGTGCGCGCGCTAGAGGCGCGCCATATCGCGCACGTGCTGGTCAAGGGCGGATCGTTCAATGAGCGTGAGGAGGTTGAGGCGCTACGCAATGCGCTCGGCGCGATCGAGCGGCCCGACGACGAGCTGGCGGTCTTCGCCACGCTGCGCGGCCCTCTGTTCGCGCTCGACGATGGCGCGCTGCTGCGCTTTCGCGCTGCGGCCGGCTCGCTGCATCCGTTTCGAAAGCTCCCGGCCGATTTGCCCGCCGAGCTTACCGAGATTGGAGCCGCGCTCGCCGTGTTGCGCGAGCTCAGTCGCGGACGCAACCGCCGGCCGATCGCCGAGACGATCGGGCGGCTGCTTGCCGCGGTACGCGCGCATGCGGCAATTGCGATCTGGCCTACCGGCGAACAGGCGCTGGCCAATGTGATGCGCCTGATGGATCTCGCGCGGCGTTACGAGGCGCGGCGTGCCGCGCGCTCGTTCCGCGGCTTCGTTGACGAGCTCGAGGCGCGCGCGGAGCGCGAAGAGAGTGGCGATGCGCCGGTGGTCGAGGAAGGCGCCGAGGGTGTGCGCATCATGACCGTGCATCGCGCCAAGGGCCTGGAGTTCCCAATCGTGCTGCTCGCCGATTTAACCTGCAATGAAACCGCCGGTGATGCCACGCGATGGGTCGATCCGGCAAGCGGGCTCTGCGCGATGAGGCTCGCCGGCCACGCGCCCGGCGAACTTATCGAGCATGCCGAGGAGGAGACGCGACGCGACGGCGAAGAGGCGATGCGCCTGCTCTATGTCGGCGCGACGCGCGCGCGCGACCTGCTGATCGTGCCCGCAGTCGGCAGCGCCCCGCATGATGGATGGCTTGGCCGGCTCAATCCGGTGATCTATCCCGCGGCCAAGGATTGGCGCGCGCCGCTCGAGTCCGCGCCCCCCGGATGTCCGGCCTTCGGCGACGACAGTGTTGGCGTGCGTCCGCTGAAGGCTCCGCCGAAGTCGCGCGCCGTCGCGCCGGGACTCCATCGCGCAGAGGCCGGCGAGCATCACGTCGTATGGTGGGATCCCGCCCGTCTCAGACTCGACGCGCGCGAGACCATGGGCCTTCGGCAGCATCGTCTGCTGACGGCGGACAAGGGCGAGCGCGCGGCGTCGCAAGGCGCGCACGAATATGAACGCTGGAAGGCAAATCGGAGCGCGCTGCTGGCGACGGGTGCGGCGGAGACTTACACGGTAGTTACGGCGACCGAGCTTGCCGCGCGCATCGTCGAACACGCCGAACGTCCGGGATGGCTTCCGCGATGGCTCGGCAATCCGGCTGAGATCGAGGTCGAGCGAGTCGCACGCGCCGCGGCGCGTCCGCATGGCCTCCGCTTCGGGACGCTGGTTCATGCGCTACTCTCGCGGGTCGCGCTCGACGCAGACGCTGAGGCGATTGCCGAAGCAGCCCAATTCTTTGCCAGGATGCTCGGCGCGGACGATGCGGAGGTTACCGCCGCCTGCGCGGCAGCGACTGCCGTGCTCGGTGCTCCGCTGATGAAAGCCGCGGCCGCCGCGGGCGCAAGGCTGCGGCGCGAATGCGCGCTGGTGATGCGGCTCCAGAACGGCGCCACGGCTGACAGCGCCATATTCGGCGGCGCCCACGTCGAAGGGGTTACCGTCGAAGGCGTTGTCGACCTGGCCTTTCCCGAGCGCGTCACCGGCGGCGAGCGATGGGTCGTGGTCGATTTCAAGACCGACGCCGATATCGCGGGGCGGCTGGATGAGTATCGCGTCCAGCTCCTGCTCTACCTGCACGCGATAAGTCAGAGCACGGGGCTGCCCGCGCGCGGCGTGCTGCTGTGTGTTTGAGCGCATGTTTGAACGGCCTCGCCGCTTCGCTACGATAGGGCCAGTGGCAGAGAAGCACAGTCGGACCAACGATACTTTGCTGGTGATCGGTTACGGCTCGCTGCTGAGCGGCTATGGGTTGCTGGCCGAACGGCGCGGCGGCGGCAGCAAGCTTATCGCGCGCGACGCCTTCGCGGTGCGGCTCGAAAATGCGCGGCGCGGTCTCGCCAAGCCCTCCAGTCATGGGCATTACCTGGCGATGGATCTCGAGCCGGTGCGGCGCGGCGAACCGATCGTGGCGCACGCGGGCCTCGACGGCGCCCACGGGATTGGCGCGGTGGGGCTGCTGTTCGATCGCCAATCGGCCGCCCTGATTGCGCGGCGCGAGGAGTACGATCCTGAAAAGTTTCTCGAGCTTATCGAGCTCGCCGACGCTGCGGGCGCGACTCTCGGGGAGTTCCTGCTCGAAATTGCGCGGCGCACGGAATTCGACCTGCTTGCCTATCGCGTCGAGTTGCGCAAACTGGTCGGCTACACCTCGCACGGTTACATCTTCCATCCCGTGCCGTTGACCGACGGCCGCGTCGCGATCGCCGCGATCGGTTCGGGTTACGAGGGCAGCGGCGATCCGGCGGTACGCTCGAAGCGCAACGAGTTCGGGATGGACCGGCTGCTCACGATGCGCGAGGCAATGGAGGTGCGAACCTTCGAGCTCGATCGCGTGGGTCAGGCCGGCTATTTCGCTGAGTGCGTGCTCGGCGGGATGCATGGACTGGCGGTGGACGATCTTATGCTTGAGCTCGATCTCGAAACCGACTGGGGCGGCGAACTGATGCGCGGTTTCATGCTGGCCGCCCCGGGTGAGCTCGAGCGTTTCATGCGGGCGTCCTCGCTAGACACGATGCGCTATCGCGCGCAGTTCTCCGGCGTAGTCCACGAATGTCTCGCCCGACTCGGCGCGCTGGCGGAAAGTCGCGGGCCGGAGTGAGCGCGTGTCATCCAACTTTCCCTACTTTCCCGGCTTTTCGATTTATGTCGCCAAGGAGAACCTGAAATTCTCGTCTGCGCATTTCATCGCCTATCCCGGTTTCCGCGAACCGCTGCATGGGCATAACTACCAGGTCGGCGTACGCGTCGAAGGACGGCTGTCGCCAACCGGCTACGTACTCGACTTTGGCCTGGTAAAGCGGCTGACCAAGGGGATCGTCGATCGGCTCGACGAGCGCACGCTGGTGCCGGCTGAAAGCGATTGCCTGCAGATCGAACACCTGGAAAATGGGCAGTTGCGGATTTGCTATGGCTCGGATGAATTCCGGCTGCCCGCGAGCGACGTATGTCTTTTACCGATCGGGCACAGCTCGGCGGAGGAGCTCGCACGCTTCATCTGGAAAGAACTATGCGAGGCATTGAACGCCCAGCAGGCGCTTGAGGGAATAAAGTCGATCGAAATCTCAGTGGCGGAAGGACCCGGCCAGGCGGCGATTTATCGGGCTGAAGTGAGCGGACGATAAAATCTTATCGCCTCGCTTGTGGCACGCTAAATGTTCCCCACAGCACCATTGATTCTCGAAGCCTTCTCTTAGTAGTCGGTTTCACCGCTTCGTTAGTCTATGGGCGACAAGCGTCACTTGTTGGCGACCTCCCCGCATGGCACAATCTGAAACTGTTTTTATCAGGCCACGGATCACAGAATGTCATTGGGGGACCGGCAAGTAGCGATAGCGCCTGCGACCAAGGCCGACGCCGGTCCACGACCGCTGGCCGAACGTAGCCTTGTCGGCGAACATGTAACGATCGTCAAGCTCCGGGCGCTGGTTGACCGCGTCGCCGCTACCGATGCGACGGTACTAATCACCGGCGAAAGCGGCACCGGCAAAGAGGTCGTTGCAAGAACAATCCACACCCTCTCGGCACGGCGCGGCCGGGCCTTCGTGCCAGTCAATTGCGCGGCGATACCCCATGAACTGCTGGAGTCCGAGATGTTCGGTCACGAGCGCGGCGCGTTCACCGGCGCTGCGGGACCGCGCCATGGGTTGTTCAGTACCGCCGATGGCGGGACGATTTTTCTCGACGAGATCGGAGAGATGCCGCTGCAGCTCCAGGCGAAGCTCCTGCGTGTTCTGGAGGACGGAATCGTAAGACCTGTCGGCTCGGACCGCGCGAGCAAGATCGACGCGCGCGTGATCGCAGCCAGCAATTCCGACCTGGTCGCAGGGGTCAAGAAGGGCAACTTCCGCGAGGACCTCTTCTATCGTTTGCAGGTGGTGCCGATCGCAATTGCGCCGTTGCGCGAGCGCCGCTCGGACGTGCCGCTGCTGGTCGATTATTTTCTCTCGCGCCTGCATGCCCGCCTCGCCGGCCGCCACTGGACGGTCTCGCAGGCGGCAATGGTCAGCCTGTGGTCGTACGATTGGCCGGGCAACGTGCGCGAGCTGGAGAACATGATCGAGCGGCTGGTGATCATGTGCGAGGGCGAAGTGATCGACGCCGAGCTGTTGCCGCCCGGCATGGTCGCCACTACTCGGGCTTCCGAGAATCATGTTCCCGCGACCCTCTCCGAAGGCGGCGTCAATCTAAACGCGATAGTGCGCGAGCTCGAGGGGCGCATGATCAACGAAGCCCTTCGCCAAACCGGTGGCAACAAGCAGGCGGCGGCGCGCTTACTTGGGCTCAAGCGCACGACCTTTTCGGCCAAGCTCCGGCGCTGTGGCGTGATTGCGCCGGTGGGCGTGGGCTGGAACGACGAATCGTGAGACACTGATCAAATGGTGGAGCAATCGGCCAGACTGCCGCAGATCATGGTGGTCGACGACGACGCCGACACGGTATCGATTCTCGCCCGCCATCTGCAGCGCGAGGGCTTCGTCCCTATCGAGGCCATCTCCGGCGCCGAGTGCCTCAGGCTCGCGCGCGAAAATCCCGTGGACGTGATTCTGCTCGACCTGATGATGCCCGAGATGGACGGCTTCCAGGTCTGCCGCAAACTCAAGGAAGACCCGTCGACCGCCGAGATTCCGGTCATCATGGTCACCGCGCGCGACGACCTCGACGCTCGCGCCGAGGGGATGCGCCTGGGGGTGAGCGATTTTCTCGCCAAGCCGGTTTTTCGCCGCCAGCTCGCCAGCCGTATCCGCGCCCAGCTCGATATGGCCGCAACTGCTCGCGCCAACGACGCGACGCTCAATCAGCTCCAGGGCAATTCCACCAAGAAGTAGCTAGGACGCGTAAGCGCGGACGTGCGCGCGCAGGCGGCGGCAGTCTTGCGCCGAAGCTTCGGCGTTGCTATCGAGATGCGCAACAAACCGGCTATCCTACGAGTTGCGGCGCGCGCAATCGTTGCCATATTCGGCCGGATTCCAGCGCGAGCGCGGTGCGAAGCGGACAGGAGGTAGAGTGAGATGGATGCTTATAGCGGTGGCAGCAGGCCACAGAACCAGGTCGTCGCGGCAGCCGCTTATCTGTTGGGATTTGTGACCGGCATCCTCTTCCTCTACCTTGAGCCATACGACAGGGACGAGTTCGTGCGCTTCCATGCACGCCAGTCGATTGCCTTCTCAATCGCGTGGTTCGTAATCAACCTCGTTCTGGGCGTATTTATCGCCGTGCTGCCCCTTGCGCTCGGCCGCCTGCTGGTCGGCCTGCAGGAGCTTATCAACCTGGCGCTGGCTATTCTCTGGATTTTCCTGATGTACAAGGCTTACAGCGGCGAGCGCTATCGAATCCCGGAGCTAGCCGACCTCGCCGACAGTTTCGCCAATCCTTAGAGTCACGCTCAAATCCACGCGTGCCGTGGCGGCTTGATGTTGTTCAGGTAATAGTTGCCGACGGCGTGATATTTCCAGCGCACCGGGTCGTGCAGCGTGTGGGTGCGGGCGTTGCGCCAGTGACGGTCCAAATTGTGGACCCCCAGTGTCGCCCGCGTTCCCGCCAATTCGAATAGCCGGTTGGTCGCCAGAATCGCAATCTCAGTGGTCAGCGCTTTGGCCTCGGCCACCGCGATCGAAGCGGCGGCGACGCTATCCTCGTTGGGTCGCGTGATTGCGGCGTCAACGAAGCGCCCGGCACGCTCGAGCAGGGCCTCCGCCGCGTGCAGGCGGATTTGCAGGTCGCCAACCTGGGCGATCGAATGCACGTCCTCGTAGCCGTGCTCCTGTCCGCTGTCGATCCATGGGCGCGTGTGGTTGCGCACAAAGTGAATTGTATCGGTGATCGCGCCCTTCGCGATTCCGGCGTCTATCGCGGCATGGATTATCTGGCATATGGGGCCGTTCGCGGTCGGATGGTCATAGGCGCGATGGGCCGGGACGACGTGGCTTGCGGGCACTGCTACGTTCTCCAGCAACACGGTGCCGCTTGCGGTCGTGCGCTGGCCGAAGCTCGACCAGTCGTCGATGATCGTCAGGCCGGGCGCGTCTCGCTCGACTATTGGCAGGAAGAACTTGCCGGTTTCATCGACTGCGGCGACCGGCACAAGATGCGCCAGCAGTGCGCCGCTGCAATAGAATTTCCGCCCGTTGAGCACGAAGCCGTCCGCGCCGCGGGCGAGACGGGTCTGAAAGTCGCCCGCGGTTTTGCTGCCGGATTCCGCAAACGCGTTGCCGAGACGCACGCCGCGGAGCGCCTCGGCAAAAAAGAAGCGCTTTTGATCTTCATCGGCGCTGAGGCGGATGATATCGAGCACGGCGAGATGGTTTTGCGGAATCTGGCCGATCGACGGGTCGGCGGCCGAGATGATCTTGATCACCTCGGCGACCGTGACGTAAGAAACCTCGGCTCCGCCGTACGCTTTTGGGACGTTGATTCCCCAAAGACCGCTTTGGGAAAACTCGTCCAGCTCCTTTAGCGGCAAGCGGCGCTCGTGATCGCGAATCGACGCCTCTTGCGCGAAATTTTCCGCCAGGCGATGCGCGATGCGTATAGCCTCTTCGTCGTCGCGAATCAGGTGGGCCGTAACTTCAGGCCGCCGCGGCGCGAATGCGCTCGCCTCTGCCCCGCCATTCGCTGCCTGCGCTTCGCTACTCACCGATAGACGGGACGACAACTGCGATGCGCTCACGATAACCTCCCGACGCTCTGGCCGACGCCTTCACTATCATCCACGATCGCGGACGGCGTGGCCGGCTCGGTGGCGGCGCGATGGCGATAAGCGTTCGCCGGATGGCTCTCCGGCAGCCGCGCGCGGCCGGGTCCGTAAAGCTTCTCGCGCAGCGTGCCTTCGCGGTATTCACGCTTGTAGACGCCCCGCCGCTGCAGTTCGGGCACGACCAGGTCGACGAAATCCGAGAAGCTTTCGGGCGTTACCGCGTAGCAGAGATTGAAGCCGTCGATGTCGGTCGCCTCGATCCAGGACTCGAGCTCGTCGGCTATCTGTTCCGGCGATCCGACCAGGATGGGGCCCATCCCGCCGATGCCGACGAATTCGGCGATCTCGCGCACGGTCCAGGTCCGGCTCGGGTCGGCGAGCGTGAAGGCCTCGACCGCCGAGTTGATCGCGTCGTTCTTGAGATAGCGGATCGGATCGTCGAGCGAGTAACGCGAGAAATCGATCCCGGTCCATCCCGAGAACAGGGTCAGCGCGCCCGCGTGGCTGATGTGCCCGCGGTATTCGTCGAACTTGGCCTTCGCTTCGGCCTCGGTGCGTCCGACGATCACGGTCATCAGGGTGAAGATCAGGATTTCCGCCGGATTGCGGCCATAGCGTGTGGCCCGCCGGCGAATATCCGCGACCCGCGGCGCCACCACCTGCTTCGACGGTCCCAGCAGGAACACGCACTCCGCGTGCCGCGCCGCGAACTCGCATCCGCGGTTCGAAGCGCCCGCCTGGTAGAGCACCGGAGTACGTTGCGGCGAGGGTTCGGACAGATGAATCGCGTCGACGCGGTAGTTCTCGCCATGATGGTGAATTTTATGGACCTTGTCGGGCCGCGCGAAGATGCGGTTGTCGCGGTCTCGCACCACCGCGTCGTCCTCCCAGCTCCCTTCCCACAGCTTGTAGACGACCTCCATATATTCGTCGGCGATGTCGTAGCGATGGTCGTGCGCATTCTGCGCATTCATGCCGACCCCTTTCGCCGCGCTGTTGAGGTAGCCGGTCACGATGTTCCATCCAATCCGCCCGCGGGTCAGATGATCCAGCGTCGACATGCGGCGCGCGAAGGGGTACGGAGGCTCGAACGAAAGCGTGCAGGTGACTCCGAATCCGAGATGCTTGGTGACTTGCGCCATCGCCGGAATCACCAGCACAGGGTCGTTGAGCGGCACCTGGATGGCCTGACTTATCGCGGTATCCACGTTACCGCCATAGACGTCATAGACCCCGAGCACGTCGGCGATGAAGAGACCGTCGAAGCGGCCGCGCTCGAGGATTTTCGCAAGCCCCGTCCAGTACTCCAGGCTGGTGTAATCGACCGCACGATCGCGCGGATGAGTCCACAGGCCGGCCGACTGATGCACGACGCAGTTCATGTCGAACGCGTTGAGACGAATCTCTTTGGTCATCGCCCGCTCCCTGGAAAAATCTTGCTTAATACTGGCCAAATTAAAATATGACTTAGCAGGGTATCTAAGTCAATTAATTAGATGAGTAAACAGGTATACTATTTATAAATAGCGTGGCGCCGTGCTAAAAACTGGCTAGAGGACATGAATGAAATTTGGCGTCGGGGTCGATTATTCGCTCAAGGCTTTGCTGATGCTGGCGGAGCGCTTTCCGGGCGCCCAGCCGTTGCGGGTCGAGGAGATCGCGGCCGTGCAGGGAGTACCGGAGAATTATCTCCGCCGCCTGCTGATCGAACTCAAGCGCGGTGGCTTAGTGCTTAGCCAGAAGGGGCCGAGCGGCGGCTACATGCTGGCGCGATCGCCCGCGCGGATCACGATGGCCGACGTGGTCGAAATAATCGAAGGCGATTACACGCCCGTCGAATGCCTCGAGCACGGTGCGAATTCGTTCTGTCCGCGCGACAGTGGGTGCCCGATGCGCGAGGTGTGGCGCGACGTGCGCGACAGCGTCGTCGCCATCCTGCGGAACGCGACCCTGCAATCTCTCCTCGACCGCCGCAAGTCTGTAGTTACATATCAAATCTGATCAAATCCGTTTTCCAATCGGACTAAGCTTTGCCATACACCGGCACCACCGCGCCGGACGTCACACGGCAATCCTCCGAGCAGAGGTACGCGATTGTTCGCGCGATGTCGTCGGGCTTGACCCAGTTCTCGTGCTTCGCCTTGGGCATCGCCTTGCGGTTCGCCTCGGTGTCGATCGTACTCGGGGCGATCGCGTTGACCAGGATATTGTCGCCTAGCACCTCTTCGGCGAGCGACGCGGTGAAGGTTTTGATTGCTCCCTTGGCCACCGCGTAGGCGGCGTAGTCGCCGGCGCCGGTAAGCCCGCTCCGCGAGCTTACCGAAACGATCCGGCCGTAACCGTTGCGCTTCATCGCCGGCACTGCTGCGCGGCAGCATAGGAAAGTCGGCTTCAGATTCAGGTCGAACATCGATTGCCATTCCGCGAGCGTGGTTTCGGCCACCGGCTTGCCGCCCCAGAAGCCGCCAACCAGGTTGACCAGGATGTCGAGTTTGCCGAACGTACGCAGGACTTCCTCGATCAGCCTCGCGATCTGTTCCTCGACGCTTACGTCGCATTTGCGCATCAGTATCTGCGAGGACGGGAAACGCTGGCCGAGGCGCTGCTCCAACAGCGGGACTTCGGCGTCCACGATGTAGGGCACGACAACCTTCGCGCCGGCAATTAGGAAATACTCCACCAGGGCGCGGCCGAGCGCGCCCGATCCGCCGGTTACGATTGCAACGCGGCCTTCAAGCAGTTCCATCGACGAGCCCTCCCCCCGGTTCGATCCGTCCGTCCGCCGAGGTCGACTCGCGCGGACGGCGCGCCTTACTTCAGGTTGGCGTTAGCGAAGTCCCAGTTGACCAGGTTCCACCAGGCCTCGACGTACTTCGCTCGCGCATTGCGGTAGTCGATGTAGTAGGCGTGTTCCCACACGTCGCAGGTCAGGATCGGCTTGGTACCGTGAGCGACCGGGGTATCCGCGTCATGGGTCCCGATGACATCCAGCGCGCCGTCCGACTTCTCCACCAGCCAAGCCCATCCGCTGCCGAAATGAGTGGTCGCAGTCTCCGAGAACTTCTTTTTGAACGCAGCGAAGTCGCCGAAGGCCTTCTTGATCGCGTCGGCCACTTTGCCGGCCGGTTCCCCGCCGCCCCTGGGCTTCATCGAGGTCCAGTAGAAGCTGTGATTGAAGTGCTGGGCCGCGTTATTGAACAGCGGGCCATGACCGGCTTCCTTGATGATCTGTTCGAGCGGCGCGTTCTCGAATTTGCCGCCCTTGATCAGGTTATTAAGATTGGTGACATAGGTGGCGTGATGCTTGCCGTGATGAAATTCGAGGGTCTCGGCCGAAATATTGGGCGCCAGGGCGTCCATCGCGTAGGGCAGCTTGGGAAGTTCAAAAGCCATGGTCGAAGTACCTTCCTTTTGGAGAGTTAGCCTTTTAGAAAGTTAGCCTTGTGGGACCGCCGACAAAACACCGCAGCGCTTTCCTCCGGGCGGCCGCAAAGGATGCACGCGATTAATGTGGCAGCGACAATCGATAGCCTAACTCGCCCGTCACGCGGCTTGCAAGTTTGCAATTTCAACCGCATCGGCGTGTCAGAATGGGGTCAGGTCAGGAAGTGTACGATCAGGATCGAGTTGATCACGAGAAAGCTTGCCGGCACCAGCCATCGCGCGGTACGCCGGATCTGCATCGCCACCTTTCGCCGCTCGTTTCGGTAGGCAATATGCACCGCCGTCAATTCGAGCATCGCCACGAAGGCGAAGATGTAGCAGGTCAGGAAAAAAGCGTCGGCGAAAGTCAGGTAGGGCACGCGCGGCAGGGTCAGTGAGATAGCCAGCGCGAAAGCGATGATCGTCAGGATCGTGGTCACCGCTATCTGGACCTGGCTCGAGACTTCGGGCGGATCGAACCAGAAGACCGACCACGACACGATGACCATCAGCAGCAGCGGCAGGAACACCTTCCACAGGTAAAAGCCGTAGCGGCGCTGGACCGCGATCTCGAACCTGGCCTCGGCCATCGTGTTTTTGCCGAACTGACTGGCGGCCTCGCCGATTTCGAAAGTGATCGAGTTGAACCGCCACGACTCTAGCGAGGAGTAGCTGTTGAACTCGGCCGCGGTCCATACCGGCAACTCGTTGGGTACGAAAGTCACGGACGACTGCTGAACGGTGAACGGATGAATGATGACCTCCAGCTTTTGCGTATCAAAGGGGAAAGACTTAAGGCGGAAGGTCGAGGTCAAAACGGCGTCGAAGCGCTCGACGTAAGACATCAGCCCATTCGGCTCTACGCGTAGCGATTCTTCATCAGTATGACGCGTCGTGGCCACGTTGATTATCACCAGCTTCGGCCGCCATACCGAGTCCGGCAGCAGCGCGCGAAATTTATCTGCGCGGCCGCTGGGCTGATAGCTGAGCCGTGAATCCCGCCATTGCGCGAGCAAGTACCCGGTCAATTGAAAACGTTCGGTGACCTCGTCGATGCTCGAGAGATTGAGCACGTGGAGCGCGACGCTAACTTTGACCGGTCCACCTTCGGTGGGCGGCGGCAAGAGCATAGCGTTGGGATCGAGGCCGGCGGGGAACCCTCCGAACCGATTCGAAGCCGCGAAGCAGGAGGTCGCGAGACTTTCGAACAGAATCGCCGCGAGCATGAGCAGCACGAGCGTGCCGCGCGTCCGGCCTCGGGGCGCCAGCCCTTTCACGCTTCCATCCTGTTCATCGGCCGCCATTTTTGCCGATGCTGGGCCGACCAAAGCTTTCGGGCGCCTGCGCTCAATAATTGGCCTTACCGAGCGGCGAATGCTCGCGCTTGTAGACCAGGAAGGTACGGTCGAATTCAATCACCACGATCCCCGCCTCTCCGGTCTGCCCGTCGGTCTTCATCCCCACCGTATGCACGGTAACCAGCCCTTGCGTCGGGCGGCTTTCGGACTCGCGCTTCGACACCACCGTGGTCTCGGCATACAGCGTATCGCCAGCGAAGACCGGATTGACCAGCCGTACTTTGTCCCATCCGAGATTGGCGACGGCATTCTGGCTGGTGCTGTGCACGCTCATGCCCGTGACCACCGAGATCGTGACCAGTGAGTTCATCAGCGGGCGCTTCCACTGCGTCGCGTTCGCGTAGGCGGAATCGAAGTGCAGTGGATGCGTGTTCATCGCGAGCAGCGTCATGTAGATGTTGTCGGTCTCGGTAAGTGTGCGGCCGGGGCGATGCTCGAAGATGTCGCCGGGCGTGAAGTCCTCGTAAAACAGCCCATACGCCTCGCGATAGCGATTGGGTCCGACCTGCTTGTAAGCGGACGGCAGCTTTTCCATCAATGATTCCTCCGATGCCACTCTGAATTTGCGGCGGCTGATGACACTTCGTCGCTCACGCCTCCGGCGCCAGCATCTTGTTCGGCTGCACGTAGCGATCGAACTCCTCGGGCTTGAGGAACCCGAGAGCGACGGCGGCCTGGCGCAGTGTGATGTTATCGGCCAGCGCTTTCTTGGCGACTTTGGCCGCGTTGTCGTAGCCGATATGCGGGCTGAGCGCGGTGACCAGCATCAGCGAGTTCTCGACGTAGCGCGCGATCCGCTCGCGGTCGGGCTCGATGCCGAGCACGCAGTACTTGGTGAACGAGACGCAGGCGTCGGCGAGCAGGGTTATCGAGTGCAGCAGGTTATGAATGATCATCGGCTTGAACACGTTGAGCTCGAAGTTGCCCTGCGTGCCCGCCGCTGCGATTGCGGTGTCATTGCCGAGCACCTGCAGACAGACCATCGTCATCGCTTCGGACTGGGTCGGATTGACCTTGCCCGGCATGATCGATGAGCCCGGTTCGTTCTCGGGCAGGCGCAACTCACCCAGGCCGCAGCGCGGCCCGGAGCCCATCCAGCGTATGTCGTTGGCGATTTTCATCAGCGAGCACGCGAGCGTCCGCAGCGCGCCGCTCGCCATCACCAGCGCATCGTGCGCGGCCAGCGCCGCGAACTTGTTGGGCGCCGCGACGAACGGCAGCCCGGTAAGCTCGGCGATTTTCGCCGCCGTGCGATCGGCGAACTCGGGATGGGTATTCAAACCGGTGCCGACTGCGGTGCCGCCGATCGCCAGTTCGTAGATGTCGGGCAGGACCGCCGCGATTCGTCTGAGGTCCGCGTCGAGCTGTGCGACGTAGCCGGAGAATTCCTGGCCGAGCGTCAGCGGCACCGCGTCCATCAGATGAGTGCGGCCGATTTTGACGATGTCGGCGAACTCCTCGGCCTTGGCGTGCAGCGCGTCGCGCAGCTCGCGTACTGCGGGTATCAGCAGCTTGACGATCTCCTCAGCCGCCGCGATATGCATCGCGGTCGGAAAAGTATCGTTGGACGATTGCGACATATTGACGTCATCGTTGGGATGAATCGGTTTCTTGCTGCCCAGCTTGCCGCCGGCCAATTCGATCGCCCGATTCGAGATGACTTCGTTGGCATTCATGTTGGTCTGAGTGCCGCTACCGGTCTGCCAGACCCGCAACGGAAACTCGGCGTCGAGCTTGCCCGAGGCGACCTCTTCGGCCGCCTGCACGATCAACCGCGCCTTGTCGTCGGCGAGCTTGCCCAAGTCATGGTTGACCTGGGCGGCGGCTTTTTTGAGCAACCCGAAGGCGCGGATCATCGAGCGCGCCATGCGGTCGGGTCCGATATTGAAATGATGCAGCGAGCGCTGGGTCTGTGCGCCCCAGTACTGCGCGGCGGGCACCTCGATTGGGCCCATGCTGTCGGTTTCGGTGCGGAATGCCTGTTGGTCTGCCATTGCGGAACCTTCCTAAAACTTTGCCTAAAGAACTTTGCCTAAAAACTATGCATGAAAAACTGGCTGAAAAACTTTGCCCTGCCGGAGCCTCTTCTTGACTGGAGTTTAACCCGAAGCGGGTAGCTTTGCCGACCGCCGCTTCGCAACGTGGGCGAGAGTTTGTAGGCTCATAGGCGGATTTACAAGGATTGCCAACGCCTTTACCTCCTCTGCCTCGACGATCGGCGGCAGCGGGTCGGACCGGCGCTTCATCCGAAATTCAAACACGATTCACATTCTTGGAACGATGACCTCCTATACTCCGCGCGACTCAAACCTTAGCGGGCAAGGAGCGAACAAAGGCAATGCATCGATTACGCAGCCTGGGAAAATTGGCCAGAGCAGTGGCGATAGCCGCCACGGTCACCGTGGGCGTGGGCCCGGGCGGAGCTGGCAGGGCGCTCGCTCACAACCACGACGTTGAAACCGCCACCCCGATCGAACACGTAGTAGTGATTTTTCAGGAGAACGTGTCATTCGACCACTATTTCGCCACCTATCCTAAAGCAAAAAATCCGGCGGACGAGCCTTTCTTCCAGGCGGATGACGATACGCCGACCGTCAACGGCCTTGCCGGAGTGCTGCTCAGCAATAATCCCAACGCCAACAATCCGACCAACAACCCGAACGCGATCAATCCTTTCCGCTTCGACCGCAGCCAGGCGTCAACCTGTGACCAGGATCACAACTACGGGGACGAGCAGATGGCGTTCGATGAGGGACTGATGGATCTGTTCCCGGCCAGCGTGGGCACTGGTGAAGGCTCTTTTTGCGCCGCCGAGTTTGCTTATGGCAAGGACAAAGGCCTGGTGATGGGTTATTTCGACGGCAACACCGTCACCGCAATGTGGAACTACGCACAGAAATTCGCGATGAGCGATAACTCTTACGGCACTACCTTCGGTCCCTCGACGCCCGGGCTGCTGAATCTGGTCGCCGGCAACACCTATCCTGCGACAACCAGCGCCAGCTCTCCGAAACTTGTCGGCGTGAGCAGTGGAGTCGGCACTCTGGTCGGTGATCTCGATCCTACCGGTGATATCTGTTCCGGTACGCCGACGGTGAAGATGGGAGGCCAGAATATCGGTGACCTCCTGAACGCCAAGGGCGTCAGCTGGGGATCATTCATGGGCGGCTTCGACCTCACTATCACGAACCAGAGTCCCGGCAGTGGCACCGGTTGCGCGCGCATGAGCCCGGCGACTCCGGCCAACGGGGATCCTACCGCGGATTACATCCCGCATCACGCTTTTTTCCAGTACTGGGCCAGCACCTCAAATCCGAACCACGCGCGCCCGACAGTGCCACCCAGCCAGTACGGCGCCGCTGCGGACACTGGCGCGAACCACGAGTATGACATCCACGACTTCTTCGATGCGCTCAAGGCCGATAATCTGCCCGCGGTGAGCTTCCTCAAGGCGCCGGCGAATATGGACGGCCATGCGGGCTACTCCGATCCGCTGCTGGAGCAGCAGTTTCTGGTGACCACGATTAACGCGATCCAGAAGTCGAAATTCTGGCGCAGCACGGCCATCATCATTTCATACGACGACTCCGACGGCTGGTATGACCACCAGATGAGCCCGATCGTCAATCCCTCGGCGATCGCCAGCGCGGATACCAAGAACAGCGACCAACTCAACGGTCCCGGCAAGTGCGGCAACGGCAGTCCTACTCTGAAGGACGCGACCGGAAGTCCCATCGAGGGGCGATGCGGCTATGGCCCGCGGCTACCGTTGCTCGTGATTTCTCCGTATGCCCGGACGAACTTCGTAGATAACACGCTGACCGACCAAAGCTCGATCCTGCGCTTCATCGAGGACAACTGGGGCACCGGCCGGATCGGCGGCGGCTCTTTCGATGAGATCGCCGGGACCTTGAACAATATGTTCGATTTTGACGATCACCATCAGGGACCCGTCCGCAGGCTTCTGCTCGATCCGAGCACCGGCCAGCCGTTGTAAAAGGCGCAACGCCTATCGGTTCGCATCAATACCCGCCGCACGACGGGCGCGACAGCCAAAGGGGGGAGCTGCACGCCCGTCACTTTTTTAAGAGCCATCGGAGCTCCACAATCGACGCTGCCAATCCCACTACCAATCCGTTTCAGGCGCCCCACCTGTGGGGACCGAAAGCCACACCACGCGCTCCTTCATGATCTCAGCGAATCATCTCCGCTGAGCAGAAAATTTAGGTCCGACGCGGCTAATACTCCTTAAGAATTCCTTGGCATCGGCGTTGCACGCTTTATGTAGACGCCGCAGCGGCTCTAGCGGGATGGCATCTGCCTCAATGGTGCCCTGGTGCCAAGCCGCTGTGTGTCGCTCACAGCTCTCAGCCCTTCAAGGTCTCGCGCCGCAATAGGAGAGACGAACATCAGAACTTATTTTGCACCCAAGCTGGTTCTACCGGTAAGCAAGCGTGATCATATCAGGGGTCCGGCAACAGCGCCGGTGACCTTGTTGGAGTACGGCGACTATGAATGCCCGTACTGCGGCGCTGCCTACCCGATCGTCGAGGAAGTTCGACAACAGCTTGGCGATGGATTGCGGTTCGTCTTTCGTCATTTTCCGCTCACGGAGATGCATCCCCATGCCGAACACGCAGCGGAGGCTGCGGAGGAAGCTGGTGAACGGGATAAGTTTTGGGAGATGCACGATACCCTTTATGAAAACCAACGTGCGCTCGATGACCGACATCTCGCCGAGTACGCAGGTTCGTTAGGCATTGCACCCGCGGCGCTTCTTCGCGCCATCGCCGAGCATTCCCATCTACCCCGCGTGCGTGAGGACTTTATGAGTGGGGTTCGCAGCGGAGTGAACGGCACTCCTACTTTTTTTATCAACGGTGTGCGCCACGACGGCCCGTATGATCTCGAGACGTTGTTAACCGCCATCGCAGATGCCGTGGGATAGACACGGGCAATTAATGTGAAGCAAGCCCTAAGGGAGATTAAATTAAATATGAAAGCAGTTGTTTACGAGGGACCACGCAACGTTACTGTGAAAAACGTCGCGGACGCAAAAATCGAAAAGCCGACTGACGTCCTGGTACGGATCACGGCCACCAATATCTGCGGCTCCGATCTGCACATGTACGAGGGTCGAACCGACATGGAACCTGGTCGCGTGCTTGGGCACGAGAACATGGGTGAGGTGTCCGAAGTCGGGAAGGCGGTGGATCGGATCAAAGTCGGCGACATGGTCTGCCTCCCTTTCAATATTGGTTGCGGTTTCTGCCGCAACTGCGAGGCTGGTCTGACCGCCTTTTGTCTTACTGTCTTTCCTGGAATGGCCGGTGCCGCCTATGGTTTCGCCGGGATGGGACCCTTCAACGGTGGACAAGCCGACTATCTTCGCGTTCCTTACGGCGACTTCAATTGCCTGCGGCTCCCGCCGGAAGCGAAGGATCCGGAGAAACAGCTCGACTATGTGATGCTCTCCGACATTTTCCCAACCGGTTGGCATGCCACTGAACTTGCAGGCGTGGCGGCCGGCGACTCCGTCGTAATTTACGGAGCTGGACCAGTGGGATTGATGGCCGCGTTGTCCGCGACCCTCAAGAGCGCTCGCCAGGTGATGGTAGTCGATCATCATCAGGACCGGCTGCGGCTGGCCGAGAAGATCGGTGCTATTCCAATCGATGAATCGAAGGGCCCGGCAGTGGATCAGGTGTTGAAGCTGACTGGGGGAAAAGGCGCGGATAAGGGTTGCGAATGCGTGGGCTATCAGTGCCACGATCCGCAAGAGCATGAGCATTCCAACCTGACGATGAACAACCTGGTGCGATCAGTAAAGTTCACTGGTGGAATCGGCGTGGTCGGAATTTTTCTACCCAAAGATCCAAACGCGCCCGAGGACCTGGAAAAGAAGGGTGAGATCGCGTTCGACATGGGATGGTTCTGGTTCAAGGGACAGCGCGTCGGCACCGGCCAGGCAAACGTCAAACGCTACAACCGCCAGCTCCGCGACCTGATCACTGCGGGCAAGGCAAAACCCTCTTGGATCGTGTCACACAAACTGCCGTTGGACGAAGCGCCCGAAGGTTACCGCCATTTCGACGCTCGTGACAAAGGCTGGACTAAGGTGGTGCTCAGACCGGCGGCGTAAAATGCTGATCTTCAAGCGGGAATGCGTCGGCGAGTCATCCGGGCGCGAACAGGAGCGCCTGCGGCGCCGATGCTCTCCCGCTACAAATAAAACGGCGGCGCCTTGAGGCCTCGAGCCGAGGCCACACATGCGCGGCGTACGACAGGAGAGAAAACAATGGAAAGTATCGAAGGAATGAAAGTCGCGATCCTAGTCGAAAACGGTTTTGAGCAAGTTGAGCTCGTCGAACCTCGCAAGGCTCTCGATCAAGCTGGCGCCGAGACACGGATTGTTTCGCCCAGGAACCAACACGTCAAAGGCTGGAAATTCACCGACTGGGGCGACGAGTTAAAGGTCGATGTGGCCTTGGACCAAGCCATGCCGCAGCACTTCGATGCGCTGTTGTTGCCCGGCGGCGTTATGAACCCCGATGCTCTGCGAATGCAGCCGAAAGCGGTCGCCTTCGTGAAGGCCTTTTTCGACGCCGGCAAGCCGGTGGCCGTTATCTGCCACGGCCCGTGGACCGTGATAGAGGCCGGGGCTGCGCGAGGACGTCAGATAGCCTCATGGCCGTCACTCAAGACTGATCTTCGCAACGCCGGCGCGGAGTGGATCGATCGAGAGGTCGTGGTCGATAACAACCTCGTGTCGAGCCGCAAGCCCGACGACATCCCAGCGTTCAATCGGGAAATGATCAAGCTGTTCAGCCAGACGCGCGACCATGCGCGGCAATCGGCGTGAAGCTGCCAGGACATCCGTGAACCTGCCGGGACATCTGCGGCAGTCATCCAAATAAGAGTGGGAATCTCGGCGTCGCCAGAGTGCAGGAGAAGGCGCGTAAGGCGGAGGACAGATATAAGGCGCAACGCCCGCGATTTCGCACCCACCTGCCGCTTCGATGGGCGCGTCAGCCAAGGCTGCGCGCCCGTCGTCTTTTCTCTCTTCAGCGCTCAGCCGCGCTCGCGCGGCGCGGGCTCGAGGAGGCCCTTGCCTGGGATGTGATTGACCTCTATCCGGATGCCGTCGGGATCCTCGAACAGCACCGAGTAGTAGCCCGAGGCCCACGCGCCCTCGTCTGGCGGATGGACAATCGTCGCTCCGATACCGAGCAGGAATTTATAGACGGCATCGACGTCTTCACGGCCCCGAGCGCGCAGGCACAGGTGATGCAACCCGACGCGCGCTTGTGCGAAGCGCTCGCCGCGAAATTGCTCTTGCGCCTTGTGGATTCCGATACCGGTGCGGCCACCGATACAGTAGAATTGGGAATCGGTCTTGCGCACTACGAATGTCAAGCCCAAAAACGGCAGCAGCTTCTCGTAAAAGGCTACGCAGGCCTCGTAATTGCCGACCGTCAGCATCACGTGGGCAATCCCATTGATTTCCATCGTGTTACCTCCGTCACGCTCGCGTGGCGCTTGCAGCCGGATGCCGTTTCTTTCTTGCCGCAGGCCAATCTATGCTATAGAAGTTGCGCCTGAACGAAAGCCGAGGCCGCTCACTCGTTGACTTCTCGGCCCGACCGCTTGGCCGTTATAATGGAGAAAGACATCGCTGCCCGATAGGAGAGGATGACGTAACATGCCCTGGACCATAACCCGATTGTGCATAGACTGCGTTGACACCGGATGCGTCAGCGTTTGTCCGGTCGACTGCATCTACGAGTATGTGGGCGAGGACAAACAGCGCTTCCCCAACATGCTCTATATCAATCCCGACGAATGTATCGACTGCGGGGCGTGCGAGCCCGAATGCCCATGGCAGGCGATTTTCGAGGAACCTGCGACCCCTGAAGTCTTCAAGGACGACATTGCGCTCAATCACGCAACCCTGGACATGGCCGACCAGTTCAAAGTGAAAACCTTCACCCAGACGGAGCATCCGACTTCCGACCAGGTCGCCGAGAACAAGCGCAAGTGGGGACTCGATCCCAACGCCTAGCCGGAGCGTCCGAACTCACGCACGCTGACTGATCCCATATCGCAATAGCGGCGCCGGCCACGCGTATTTATCGCGCGTCCGGCGTTGCGTTTTTCGCTCGGCACATTTCGCTTGGACAGAGATGGTGCGCACGATGCTGCGCGCGATCGTCGCAGCCTTTGCGTCAGTCGCGCATTTACTAATGCAGCGGGAGCTGCGCGCAATTATTGACGAGACGAGACTAGAACATTCGTTTCTGGCCGTGCTTGAAACCGCCCTGCTGGCCGATCGGCTGGTCGCGCTCGGGCTGAGGCTCCGGCTCACGTTCGCGCTCGCGGCTCCGACCACCACCGCCGTCCCCGCTCCCAGCTTCGCCGCGCGGGCGGCCACGAGCGCTGCCGCCGGCTTCCCTACGTTCGCCCACTGGGATTATCTCGACCACGCGCAAGAATCCGTCGCCCGTCGAACGGGTCGTGATCAACGGATCGTCTTTGAGCGCAAGATGCACGATGCGCCGGTCGCGCGGCGGCATCGGGTCGAGTGTCACCGCCGCGTGCTCGCGCTTGGTCTGCTCGGCCATCGTGAGCGCCATCCGATGGAGCTGGCGGCGGCGCCGCTCGCGGTAGGATTCGGTGTCGATCGTGATTGGCACGGCATCTTTGACCCGCCGCGCCAGGATGCGATTGACGAGGTATTCGAGGGAGTCCAGGGTCTGACCATGGCGTCCGATGAGCAGCCCAGTTCCGTCGCCTTTGATTGCCAGCTCGACTCCTTCGGAGTCTTCTTCGGCCAGGGTTATTTCGCCCCGCTCGCCCATCAGATCAAGGATTTGCGCCAGGATAGCTTTGGCCTCGCGAACCTGGTCGTCGAGCCCGGCGGTCTTGCGGCCGGCCTCGCCTTCGTCGTCCCCGGCTTTGCTCACTTGATGGCGCGGTGCAGCTTCGACGCTCAGCTCCGCCTCCGCACGTGACGGACGCGATTGCGTTTCTCGCTCTTGATAGCGTTCCTGGTCGCGCTGTCTAGCCGACGGCGCGGACCGTTCACGGCGTTCGGGCGAAACTCTTTCTGGCGAAGATCGTTCGGTGACTGGCCTCTGCGGCGACGGCCGCGAGCCGCTGCCGCTCGCGATCGGCGCGGCGGGCTGCGAGGGCGCGCGCGGACTGACCGGAGGTGCTGGCGGAGGTGCGGGCGGCGGTGACATTACGCCGCTCCGCGCCCCTTCGGGAGCGCGACGTTCCACGCGCACCCGGGCCTGCCGCGCGCCGAGCCCAAGCACGCCGGAGCGCGGTGTGCTCAGCACCTGGATAATGACGTCGTCCTGGGAGGCACCTAGCTTGTCCAGCGCCTCTCTGATCGCCTCATCGACGCTGGGCGCGGTTACTTCGATCGCTTCGTTGGGTTCGCTCATGCTGCAGCAACTGGGGTGTATTGTTTGAATTCCCGGTTCAGGAAAAACTGTTGGATTATACCCAGTAGATTGGAGGCAAAGTAATAGAGCGACAACCCCGCCGGGAGGGCTATGAACAGCACGGTAAAGAAGATGGGCATCCACATCATCATCTTTTGCTGGTTCGGATCGCCGGCCTTGGGCATCATCCATTGCTGCAGAAACGTGCTGGCGCCCATCAGCAGGACCAGGATCGGGAGACCGTGACAGTCGATGCCTGGGACCTTGGGCATCCACGCGATTGGCAGACAATCGGGCGCCGATAAGTCCCTGATCCAGCCGATAAACGGGGCATGGCGCAGCTCGATCGAGTTGAGCAGCGCCTCGTAAAGGCCGTACAGGATGGGAAACTGGATCGCGGTCGGGAGGCATCCGCCGAGCGGATTGACGTGGTTGCGCTTGTAAAGCTCCATCATCTCGCGGTTGAGCTGAGTCGAATCATCCTTGAATTTCGCGCGGATTTTCTCGACCTGCGGCGCGAGACGCTGCATCCGCAAGGCCGAGCGCTGGGCCTTGATCGATGCGGGTAGGGTCGCCAGGCGCACCGCCAGCGTCAGCAGTATGATGTCCCATCCGTAGTTGGGAGCGACGGTGTGGAAGATCTGGAGCCCGCGCAGGAACACGATCGCCAATACGCCGAACCAGCCGAAGTTGATCGCCTTGCTCAGGTTGGGGCTCGCGGCTTCCAGCAGATTGAGCTGCTTGGGTCCCATGTAGACGGCGGTCGAGGCCTTGAGCGTTCCGGGAAAGAGCATTTCCGCCCGCGCCTCGCCGTCGTTGTACTCCATGCGCAGCTCGCCGATGACCGGCGCCCTCGGTAGGAAGGCGGAGAGAAAATAGCGGTCGCCGATACCGGCGAAGGCGATCTCGCCGTCGACGGGCGCCACCCCCTTCTCGAGCTGCTTTTGATACTCGTTGAGGACTTTGCCGCTGACGTCGGCTTCGAGCGCCGGGTAATCGCGATAGCTTTTCTGCGAAGCGCGCTCGGTCAGCGGTTGGCTCATGGTGAAACCGATAGCCTTGACATCCGACGTCGCGCCGCCCACTTCGGCGTCGACGTCGAAGAGATAGCTGCCGTTGCGCAAGATGAAGCGCTTGGTCAGCTTGAGCCCTTCCCTGGTATCGGCGGTGAAACTTATGGTCGTATCGGAGCCGGGGCTGACTTCGACCCGTGCCGGCGCGTCGGTGGTGTAATCCACTCCCTGGTCGGCGAATAGTTTGTCGCCGCGGCTCACCACCAAGCCCATCGGCAGGCGCTCACCCTGCACAACCACATCGTAGAGCGGACTATCCTTGTTTACCGTCTCGCGATAACGCTTGAGCCGGAAACTCAGCAGCCGCGCGCCTTTGGTGGTGAAAGTGGCTTGATAAAGATCGGTGTCGACCTCGACCGTGCGCGGCGGACCGAGGCTCATAACCGTCGAGGTCAGCGATTCGGGTTCCGGCACACCGATTTCCTGTCCCGTCGATGGTGCGGACGGCATGGCCCCTGACATAGGCGATGACATGGGCGAAGCAGCCCCGGCCTGCATACCCGCCGCGCCGGTTCCATTAGGAGCTGTCGGCGACGATGCTGCGGTCTGTCCGGGGCTGCCGAGCCTCTGTGCGGTCTGTTGTTCCGCGGGTGCCTTCGCCGGACGAACCCAGCGGACGAAGTCGGCGTAGAAGATGGCCGCAAGGACCAGTAGGACGAAGATGACTATCTGGCGTGTGCTATCCAAATTACTCCTTCAGGGGATGCCGCGGGCGGGGAGCCGGATGCGCTGGTATGGGGTCGTAGCCCCATCCGCCCAGCGGATGGCACCGTAAAAGCCGGCGCAGGGTAAAATATAGACCGCGGCCCAGGCCATGAGTGGCCAAGGCCTGATGTGCGTACTCTGAACAAGTCGGATCGAAGCGACAGGCAGGACCCGCCGCCACCACCAGCAGCGGCGAAATCAACCGGCGATAGATCGCCACGGCTCCCAAAGCGGTCGTCAGGGCCATAGCGTGAAGCCGCTCGCTTGCGGCATGCAAGGTGTCAGTCACTTCGGCTCTTTGTACCGCCGCTTTCTGTCGCGGCTCGGGATTCGAGGTTGCCCACCAGTTTGCGACGGAGACTGGCGACGCTCGCGAGAAGTTCAGCGTCGATCGCCATCCACGGGAGTTCACCGGCGCCCTTGCGCGCGATTACCACCATCGCTGTTCCCGCGGGTAACATCGTCCGCAGCTTAAGTCTGTAGCATTCGCGCAGGCGGCGCTTGAGCCGGTTCCGCACCACGGCATCCCCCACCCGGCGTGAGACCGTAATTCCCAGTCGCGAACGCTCGTCCGGGGCGCCGCCGAGTCCGTACAGCACGAAATGTCCGCTCTGATATCGCGTGCCGCGGCGCTGGAGCTGGATGAATTCTCCCGAGCGGCGCAGCCGGTCGGCTCTGCCGAACCCTGCGGAATTCGAGCTCAAGACGGCGGTCCGCCGTTGATCTAGCCGGGCTGCTTGGGAGGAATGGTTATGGTCAGGCGTTGGCGCCCTTTGGCGCGGCGTCGTTTGAGTATGTTTCTTCCGCCGGGCGTGGCCATCCGCGCCATGAATCCGTGCGTTCGTAAACGACGCCGGTTGTGTGGTTGATAAGTCCTTTTCATCGCCTGCGGCCAAACGCGGCCAAATGTCGGCTCGTACCGAGCCCATCATGTTTTGATTATTCCATAGCAAGGCGCGAGCCCTGCTGAACAAGATATGGAACCATACGCACGCTGCTCGGGCAAGTCTATCCTGCTCTCGATGCGTACGAAGGAATATGCGGCCGCTTCCATCTAGAGCGTCGGCGCTAGACAATGCCGGTCGTGAGGAGAGATACGCCCCGCCAGCGGGCGGGCACCTAGCAACCTCCGATGTATGCCGAGGACACTATCGTCGCGCCGGCTACGCCGCCGGGCAAGGGCGCCGTTGCGATCGTGCGACTTTCCGGCGGTCTCGCGATGCGAATCGCAACGGCACTGTGGCATCCGGCGAGAGCGGCGGCGCTACGGCCACGTCATCTTGGCCTCGGCGAGCTTAGGGACCCGCGAAGCGGGGCCGTTATCGACCGCGCAATGTGCGTCGCGATGCCCGGCCCGGCGAGTCTCACCGGCGAAGATGTAGTTGAATTTCACTGTCACGGCGGCCCTTTTATCGTCCGCCGTGTGATCGAGCTGGCGATCGGTGCAGGGGCAAGAATGGCCGAGCCGGGCGAGTTCAGCCGCCGCGCATTCCTGAACGGTAGAATAGACCTTACGGAAGCCGAGGCGGTTGCGGATCTGATAAATGTACGTAGCGAAAGCGCACTACAGCAAGCTATAGCGCAACTTAGCGGTGCTCTGGCGCAACGGGTGGGGCGGCTTCGCAGCGGCGTGATCGCCATCCGGGCCCACCTGGAGGCCGAGATCGACTTTGCCGACGAGGGGCTGAACCTCCCAGGACGCAAGCAAATCGCCGCGGATATCACTCGCCTGACCGACGACGTGGCCCTGCTGCTCGACAGCTTCCGGCGGGGGCGTCTCGCGCGCGACGGTGCACGGGCCGCGATCGTGGGAAAGCCCAACTCCGGAAAGTCCAGCGTGCTTAACCTGCTGCTCGGGGCCGACCGCGCGATCGTGACAGCGACGCCGGGTACCACGCGCGACGTTATCGAGGAAGCGGTGACGCTGGGCCGCTTTCCGCTGGTGCTTCAGGATACCGCCGGGTTGCGAGAGGCGGGCGATGAGGTCGAGCGTATCGGAATCGGGCGCACGCTTCAGAGTGCCGCCGACGCCGACCTGCTGATCGCGGTCTTCGACTCCTCGCGCCCGTTCGAGGATGAGGACGCGCGCGTGCTCGCGCTTTGCCAGGGCCACGCCGGTGTTGCCCTGCTCAACAAGTCCGACCTGCAACCGGCCGTCCTCGCGCCCGACGATCTTCTGCGCCGGAATCTCGCGATGCCGCTGCTGAGGTTCTCCGCTCTCAACGCCGAGGGCACTCCGGCGCTTCGCGACGAGCTTGGACGCGCGGTCGAGGCGTTGGCCGCGGACGGCCCTGACGACGGCGTCGCGATTTCGCGGGAGCGTCATCGCGAGGCGCTCACGACGGCTCTGGAAGCCCTCTATAACGCTCGCACGAGCGCGCTTTCGGGGATGCCCCCGGAGATTGTTGCGGTCGATGCCGCGGCGGCCGCCGAGGCTTTGGGCGCGCTCACGGGCGAGGTTGGCACCGAGGACGTGCTCGACGCTGTATTTCGCGAGTTCTGTATCGGAAAGTAGCGTTTCACTACTTTTAGTAGCTAACAGGACCGCGATCCAACAACTCGCGACCGATCCGAGGCGCTTGGCCCAGCGCTCCATGCGCGCCATAATCCGACCGTTATGAATTTCGGAGTAATCGTGGTCGGCGCTGGGCATGCCGGTATCGAAGCGGCCCTGGCTGCGGCCCGGATGGGCGTTCCCACCCTGATGCTGACGCTCAACCTCGACCATATCGGCCAGATGTCATGTAACCCGGCGATTGGCGGGATCGGCAAAGGCCATCTGGTGCGTGAGATCGACGCGCTGGGCGGCGAGATGGCGCTCGCGATCGATGAAACCGGAATTCAGTTCAGGTTCCTTAATACCCGCAAGGGGCCGGCCGTCCGCGCGCGCCGCGCGCAGGCCGACAAGGCCGCCTACCGCGCCCGGATGAAGCGCATACTCGAAGTGACCCCGAACTTGACGATTCGTCAGGCGAGCGTCGAGCGATTACTGGTCGAGGATGGCCGCGTTCGCGGTGTCGAGTCGCAAATCGGCGAGGTTTTCGAAGCCGAATGCGTGATTCTGACCACCGGCACCTTCCTCAAAGGCTTGATTCATGTTGGGCTAAAGAATTACTCCGCAGGCCGCGCCGGCGATTTCGCCGCGATGGGCTTGAGCGAGCATCTGGCGCAGCTGGGCTTCCGTATCGGGCGGCTGAAGACCGGCACCTGTCCGCGCCTGGATAGCCGCAGCATCGACTATTCCGAACTCGAGGTACAGCCGGGCGACTCGCCGCCCCCGCCCTTTTCCTTTCGCACGGCGCGGATCGAGCAAGACCAGATAGCGTGCCATTTGACCTACACCAACGCGGCAACGCATGAGATTATCCGCGGCGGTATCGACCGCTCGCCAATGTACTCCGGGGTGATCCAAAGCCGTGGGCCGCGCTACTGCCCATCGGTCGAAGACAAGGTGATGCGCTTTCGCGACAAGGAGCGCCATCAGATTTTCCTCGAACCAGAGGGCCGCGAGACGATGGAGGTTTATCCGAACGGGCTCTCGACCAGCCTGCCCCTGGATGTGCAACTCGCGATGGTGCGGTCGATCAAGGGTTTGGAACACGCGGAAATCATGCGTCCGGGTTACGCTATCGAGTATGATTTCTCCGATCCGACGCAGTTGCAGCCCTCGCTGGAGACCAAACTCGTCGATGGGCTGTTCTTTGCGGGGCAGATCAACGGCACCACCGGCTACGAGGAAGCCGGCGCGCAGGGTCTGATGGCGGGAATCAATGCGGCGCTGAAAGTTCGGAGCGAACCGCCGCTGATTCTCAGGCGTGACGAAGCGTATATCGGCGTTATGATCGATGACCTAGTGACGCGCGGGATTGGTGGCGAGCCTTATCGCATGTTCACCTCGCGCGCCGAGTATCGTCTGCTGCTGCGCGAGGATAATGCCGACCGGCGGCTCACGCCAGTAGGAGAGCGCCTGGGCCTGCTGGACGCCGCGGCCGGAGAGCGCCTACGAAACAAGAGCGGGCGGGTGACACGCGAACGCGGCGCGGCTCGGCGAGCTGCTAGTCCCGGCGAGCGACAAGGTCAACGCGATTCTGGTCGATTGCGGTTCGACGCCGATCAAGGAGCCGATGCGCGCCTTCGAGCTGATAAAGCGACCGGAGGTCTCGTACGCTGCTGTGCTCGCGATGACGGATCTGACGCAGGGACTCGACATAGATGAGGCAGCGCAACTGGAGATCGACGTCAAATACGAAGGCTATGTCAGGCGGCAGGCCCAGATGATCGAGCGGTTCAAGCGCCTTGAGGACACGGTCATCCCGCAATGGGTCGACTATTCTACAGTAAATGGCCTTTCCACCGAGGCTCGCGAGCGGCTTGCGAGCGTGCGGCCCCGGTCGCTCGGGCAGGCCGCGCGGATGCCGGGGATTACGCCGGCGGCGATTTCGCTCATCGCCTTTCATCTGAAGAGTCGCCGCTCCCGAGACTCGTGCGATACCGTCGAGCCATAAACTGGCTTCACGTTTCACGTGAAACAGTGATGCAGTGAAAAATCGGCCTCCGCGTCGAGCCTCATCGAAGTCTCCTTATATTTCGCGCGTTTCACGTGAAACCAAATCTCCCGATGGCGCTATGTCCGCACGACCGCGCGGATCGCGAGACAACCATGAAAAGATCGCTAGCGACGTAAGTGCCCACGTTGCAAGGTGGCTCCGTGAAACTGATTTAAGGTTACGTAGCGACTTTCTCGACAAAATCGAAAAGATGGCTGCAACACTGGCCCTGTGGGGCGCACGCACTAACCTCACCGCCAACGCGTCGGATCCGGCCGAAATTGCTTTCCACGTCATCGACTCCCTGGCCCCGATTGCTTACGCTTCGGGCGTTGAGCGGGCGGCGCTCGAGGCCGCGCTTGCGCATGGTGCTCGTGCGTTCGATCTGGGCTCGGGTGCCGGCTTTCCCGGCCTGGTGCTCGCGGCCGGCTACAACGCGCAATTTACCTTGGCCGAAGTTAGGCGCAAACGCGCGAGCTATCTGCAGGTGGCCGCCCATGAACTCAAACTGATGAACGTCGCTATAGAACCACGCCGCGCTAGCCCGGGAAACGTCGGCGGCGACTTCGACCTCGTTACATCGCGTGCCTTCGGGGCCTCGACCGAGCTCTACGAAATCGCGGCCGCCGCGCTCCATCCTGGCGGTCTTCTTCTGCTTTACGCAAGCTCCGATCAGGCGCTGGACTTGAGTTTGAGCCAAGCGCAGCACCTGTCTTTCGCCGATCCCATGACATGGTCGTACCAGGTGCCGGGCGCAGAAGTCCCCAGGATGCGCAAGTCCGTGCTGTGGCGGAGGACCCGCGCGAAGCCGGCCGGGCCTGAAACACCATTAAATCAGTGATTTAAGCAAACGTCGCGCGCCCCCTTTTGCGTTATGATCGTTATGGTGCAATGATTCCCGTCGAGACGGCGAGAGCGAGAACTCATCAACCGCGCCGTGTCTCCAAAAGGTGGGTGGGCTGGCTGTGGGGCGGATCGTAGCGATCGCCAATCAGAAGGGCGGTGTCGGCAAGACGACGACCGCCGTCAATCTGGCTGTCTCGCTAGCACAGTCGGGGCAGCGCGTGCTCCTGGTCGACCTCGACCCGCAAGGTAACGCCACCTCAGGGCTTACATCCGAGTCGGTAAAATCCGGCACCATTTACGATAGCCTAGTCGATCACGTACCGCTCTCGAAGATCCTCCGCGAGCCACGGCCTTCGCTTTTTCTTGCACCCTCGAGCACGGATCTCGTGGGCGCGGAGATCGAGCTCGCGAGTGTGGAGGGACGCGAGCGTCGACTGAAGTCCGAACTACAGGACGAATCGTCACAATATAACTTTGTTCTAATAGACACACCGCCCTCGCTCGGCCTGCTGACACTCAATGCTCTGGTCGCCGCTGACTCGGTACTGGTGCCGATGCAGTGCGAGTATTACGCCTTGGAAGGTTTGAGCTCCTTGATCGCCACGATCCGCAGGGTAAAGGCCGTGCTCAATCCGCAGCTAGAGCTGCTGGGCGTCGTGCTTACGATGTTCGACCCGCGCAACCGCTTGAGTCACGAGATTTCTCTCGAGGTCAACAAACACTTTCCGGAGCACGTTTTCCAGAGCGTGATCCCGCGCAACGTGCGAATCTCCGAGAGCCCCAGCCACGGCCTCGCGGTGCTCGAATACGACCCGAAATCGGTCGGCGCCGAGGCCTACCGCCTGCTCGCGCTTGAACTGCTGGAGCGTCTCGGCTTGGCTCAGGAGGTCGCCCGGCCCGCGGGTGAAAATGGAAGCGAGGACGCTCCGGACGGAGCTGCAAATAGCGGTGGGACGCGCCGCGGAATATGGAATCTGCGGAGCATTTTTGCGCGCTCGGAACGCGCAAGGAGGAGCGGATGATACGCAGGGGATTGGGACGCGGGCTCGACGCACTTATCGAGAGCACCGATAACGCGTCGGCGGTAGATTCGTCGCCGGCGCGGTCGACGATAGACGGTAGCGGCGCCGCGAGCCTCGAGCTTGATCAAATAATCCCGAGCCCGCTCCAGCCACGCCGCCACTTCGATCCTCACCGGCTCCAGGAGCTGGCGCAAGCGATCCGAAGCCAAGGCGTTATCGAACCGCTGGTGGTCCGGCGGACCTCGTCCTCCGACGGTGCAGGCGCCGCCCGCTACGAACTGGTGGCCGGCGAACGGCGCTGGCGCGCGGCGCGTATTGCTGGCCTGACCGTGGTGCCGGTGGTGGTGCGCGAGCTTGACGACCATGCGGCGCTCGAGATGTCGCTGGTCGAAAATCTGATGCGCGAGGATTTGAATCCCGTCGACGAGGCGCGCGGCTTCGAGCGCCTGGTCCGCAGCTTCTCCATGAGCCACGACCAGGTGGCCGCGCGTATCGGCAAGAGCCGGCCGCACGTGAGTAACGCGATACGGCTCCTCGACCTGCCGCCCGGGGTATTGGAAATGCTCGAGCGCGGCGAGCTGAGCGCCGGCCAGGCGCGGCCGCTGCTCGCGATGGCTTCGGCGGAGGAGCAGACGGCCGCCGCACGGCGGATCGCCGAGGGCAGGATTTCCGCACGCGGCGCGGAGGAAATGGCCGGAGCCGCACGGCGCGCTCGCGTCGGATCGTTGCGCGGAGCGCGCTCGATCGAACCCGGTATCGACCCAAACCTCGCGGCACTAGCCGAGGGGATGCAGCGCGGGCTCAAGCGCAAGGTCCGCATCGTGCGCGCGCGCGGCCGCAAGCCCGGCCGCGTCGAGCTCGAGTTTTACGGCGTCGACGACCTCAACGCGCTGGCCTCGACGCTTAGCGCTGCCGCGCGTACAAACTCCGCACTCTCGTGAGCCGGCGTTTGCGCGCCGCCACGACGAGCCTGTAATGACAAGCCCGTAACGCCCGGATACGGCGACACGGCTATGACCACGCCATGGTGAAAAAGACGGCGCGACCGGCGGCAGGATCGAAAACGGCCGGTCCCCTTCGGCCGCCCGCCGGCTCGCGGAAACTGGGCCGCCCCTCCAAGCAGCATCGCGCGCCCTACGATATCGAAACCGTCACCAACGCCGCCGTGCGGGTCTTCAATCGCCGCGGCTACGAAGCGGCCTCGATGGAAGACGTCGCGCGCGAAACCGGGATTACCAAGTCGAGCCTCTACTATCACGTTTCGGGCAAAGAAGAATTGCTGGCGCGCGCGCTGGAGCGCGGCTTCAAATGGCTATTGGGCGTGCTCGACGAGCCGGGAGCGAGGAGTGGGACGCCGCTCGAGCGCCTGCAGCATATCGTGTACCGCAGCGTCATCATTACGCTAGAGTTCGTGCAGGAGGTCGAGCTGCTCCAGCGGGTCAAGGGCAATACGCCGACCGAGCGGCAGGCGATGGCGCGCCGACGGCGCTTTGATCGAGAAGTCGCGGCCCTGGTCAGGCAGGCCGCCGCCGCCGGACAGATCGATTCGGGGGTGGACGCTGGTCTGCTGACCCGGCTTATCTTCGGGATGGGAAACTCGATCACGCAATGGTATCGGCATGAAGGGCGGCTCCGGCCCGAGCAAATCGCCGCGGCCATGTCGCGGCTGGTGTTCGAAGGGATCGCGCGCGACGTGAGGAAATAGTTTTCGATCGGCGCTCTTGACACTCGCAGCGGGTTGCGCGATTCTTAAATCGACCGTTCGGTCGGTTTTACTCACAGGAGGTCCGCGGGCATGGCAAAAACAGCAGCCGCACAGGCGGGCAACGGCGCGAGCAAGTCCCATCTGGTCATTCCACCCTTAGTCATTCCGCAGGGCGGCCTTCGACCGGCGCCCGCGATCGAGCAGCCCAACATCTTTCCCCTGGAATGGCCGGTCAAGACTGAGTCGCTCGCGGCGCTCTACGAAAAGGCCAAGCGCTCGGCATGGAATCCCTCCGATTTGCCGTGGGACGATCTCGACCCGGCGCAATTCACGGCGGAAGAACGGATGGGCATCATGTATTGGTACTCGGTGCTCTCGGTCTTCGACGGTTCGGGGCCGGCGGTTTTCGCCAAGGCGATGATCCATTCCTACGAGCTTCACACCGAAGACCCGATCCGCAAATGCTTCTTCAGCGTCACTCATGACGAGATGAATCACGAGGAGTGTTGCCAGCGCGCGATCGAGCGGCTGGTGCCAGGTGGTCCGCTGCGCTTCGAGGCTCGCACTGAGGTCGAGCGCGCAGCGCTCAACAATATCCAGTGGCTATCGTTCAATGGCTCGCGTTATTGGCGTGGCTATTCGAACTCGATCGACAAGTATCCGCTCTCCGTGCTTTTCACTTCGTTTCTGCTGGGCGAGGTTGCGGCCTCGACGCTCTTCTACGGAATGTCGCGGCGCACCACGCTGCCGGTCTTCAAGGGCGTTTTCACCCGGGTCGGGCAGGACGAGAGCCGCCATCTGGCGATTTGCCTCAAGATGCTGGAGGACGACTGGCCGGGTTTGACCGAGGACTACAAGAACCTCATCACCAAGCAGTTGCGCGCGGGCTTCGTGTTCCTCTCGATGATTCTGTGGGAGCCGCCCAACATGTTTTGGGAGTTGCCGGATTATTTCCTGCCCAACCATCGAGCGCTGATGCAGTACGCACGGCAGGCCGGGCTCGGCGTGCTGAGCTACGACGACCAGGCGGAGAACTGGCGGATGGCGATCGCCAAGGTGCGCAAGGTGGTGGGCGACTGGGGAATCAAGTTTCCTGCGATCCCCGAACTCGACATCGAAGGCGTGGACGTCGGCGACATCACGGCCGCCGACATTATTCCGGTGTTTTAGTCCCGATATTTCTGTCGCTCGTGCCGCTCTGCACACTCGGCGAAGCTAAGACGGAAGCGCCGCAAAAAAAGGGCGCGCGCGCTTCCTCGCTCGACCCCCACCTTAATCCTCCCCCAAGAGACGGCGGAGGAAGTCAGAAAGCGCGCGGTCGGTCATTGGTGCTGAGTAGTTCACAAGCGGTTTGCCATCCCGATCGCCTCGCAGCGATGGTCATTGGGACGACGCGCGATTAGTCAGTCGGCTTTTCCCGGCGGACGCCACGGTTTATTCAGCACCCGATGCACCATCGGGGCGAACGTGCTTATCGGCTCGTTGGGATAGGCCGGATCGAATGACACCTCGTCATACTTCGCGCAGAAATCCACCGTGGGCTGATACCATGACTCGTGCTTGAACCGATCGCGCGCGGCGGGATCGAGCCCCAAGTGTCGCGCGTAGAAGTAGGTCTGAAAGAGCCCGTGATACTTGAGCAGATTGTAATTATCGCTGGAGATGAAGGGGCGTAGGATTGAGGCTGCGATCTCGCCGTGGTTCATCGGGCCAAGCGATTCGCCGACGTCGTGCAGCAGGGCAACGACGATCAACTCTTCGTCGGCGCCATCACGCATCGCGCGGGTGGCCGCTTGCAAACTGTGACCGCGGCGGTTGAGGTTATAGGCCTGATCGCCCGAGAGATCGTTAACCATCGCAATCAGGCGTTCCGGCAGATCGGCCAGGGTTTGTTCGTGGACCCGTTTGAGAATCTGGAAATCCTCGTCGCTGCCCTGATCCATCCGGGTGAAATGCATCTTTTCCACGCCGTACTACTCCTTTGATAGAAAATGAAATGGCCACACCGTGCGAAGATCAAACCTAAGTTCGCTACCTGCATACGCATAAGGTTGCATCGATCCATCGGTCGATCCTCCGACCGGATCACATCCGGAACACGCCGAAGGTGGTCGCCGGCGGGATGCCTGCGTTGAGCGAGGCTGCGATCCCCAACGCCAGCATCGAGCGCGTCTCAACCGGATCGATCACGCCATCGTCCCAAAGGCGCGCGCTCGAGAAATAGCAACTCGACTCGTGCTCGTACTTCGCCAGTGTCGGACGCATGAACTCGGCCTGCTCCTCCGCGCTCATCGTCTGGCCCTGCGCCTTTAGCTGCTCGAGCTTGACCGTGAGCAGCGTGTTGGCCGCCTGCTCTCCGCCCATCACCGAGATGCGCGCGTTGGGCCACATGAATAGCAGCCGCGGCGAATATGCGCGCCCACACATCCCGTAATTTCCGGCTCCGTTCGACGCGCCGATTATCACCGTGAACTTGGGCACCTGCGCGTTGGCCACCGCGTTGACCATCTTGGCCCCGTCCTTGGCGATTCCGCCCTGCTCGTAGCGTTTGCCGACCATGAAGCCGGTGATGTTCTGCAAAAAGAGCAGCGGGATGCGCCGCGCGCAGCAGAGCGCGATGAAGTGCGTCGCCTTGAGCGCCGATTCGCTGAACAGCACGCCATTGTTAGCGATTATGCCGATCGGGTAGCCGTAGACGCGCGCGAAACCGGTTACCAGGGTGGTCCCATAGCGCGGCTTGAACTCGTGCATCCGGCTGCCGTCGACCAGCCGCGCGATTAGCTCGCGCACCTCGTACGGCCGGCGCGTGTCGCCCGAGACCACGCCATAGATTTCACGCGGGTCGTAATAAGGATCCTCGGGTTCCGCCTGCTGCAATGCGTACTCAAGCGTGGTGCGCGGGCCGAGGCTCTCGAAGATAGAGCGTGCGATCGCGAGCGCGTGTTCGTCGTCGTCGGCCAGATAATCGCTGACGCCGCTAAGCCGGGTGTGGACGTCGCCGCCGCCCAGTTCCTCGGCGCTGACTTCTTCGCCAGTGGCGGCGCGTACCAGCGGCGGGCCGGCGAGAAAGATCGTGCCCTGCTCGCGCACGATAATGTTCTCGTCGCACATCGCCGGCACGTAGGCGCCGCCCGCCGTGCACGACCCCATCACCGCCGCGACCTGCGGGATTCCTTCGGCCGACATCCGCGCCATATTGTAGAAGATGCGTCCGAAGTGCTCGCGGTCGGGGAAGACTTCCGATTGCAGCGGCAGAAACGCGCCGCCCGAGTCCACCAGGTACACGCATGGGAGATGGTTCTGCATCGCAATCTCCTGCGCGCGCAGATGCTTCTTGACCGTGATCGGATAGTAGGTGCCGCCCTTGACGGTCGCGTCGTTGGCCACCACGACCACCTCACGGCCCTGGAGACGCCCCACCCCGGTGACGATCCCGGCGCCCGGCGCCTCGTCGTCGTACATTCCCCACGCGGCGAGCGGCGAGAGTTCCATGAACGGGCTTTCGGGATCGAGCAGCTTCCTGATGCGGTCGCGCACGAGCAGTTTGCCGCGCTCGAGATGACGGCGGCGGGATTGCTCGGGACCGCCTTGGCGAACGCGTTCGATCTCCGCGCGCAATTGTTTGACCGCAGCTTCCATTAGCGCAAAATTCTGCCGGTACTCCGGGCTCGAGGTATTGATGCGGCTCTCGATACGTTCCATCAGCGTCCTCTCGATACGATCCGTCCAAGGCGCGGGCCTGATGCCTGCCGGGTTCAGTTGGGCTAGATATTAGCTTGACCCAACACCAGACCGCGAAGCGGAGAAGCAGACCGGGGAGCGGGAGAGTCAGCTCGCGGAGCGGAAAAATCAGACCGGGAAACGGTTCGGACGACCCAGGACAATGCCCGATGCGTGAACGTGATCTGCGAGTGCTCGAGTTCCACAAGGTGATCGAGCTGGTGGCCGCGCTGGCGGCTTCCGAGCCGGGCCGCCGCGCTGTGCAAGCGCTGCGGCCCTCGGGCGATCCCGACGAGGTAGCGAAGCGGCTGCGCGCGACGGCCGAGATGGTGTCGCTGCGCTCGCATGCGGGCGCGCTGCCGATGCAGGAATTCGCCGATCAGCGCGAAGTACTGCTCGCCGCCGCGCGCGAGGGCGCCGTGCTCGACGGCGGAGCGCTGCTGAGCGTGCGCGACTTCGTACTCGCGGCGCGCCACGTTGCGGCTTTCATGCGCTCGCGCGTCGAGCCGTATCCACATCTGGCGGCGACGTCCCAGAACCTGGCCGCGCCTAAGGAATTGGCCGACGCGCTGCTCGGCGCGCTGGCCGACGATGGCAGCCTGCTCGACGAGGCAAGCCCGCAGCTCGCGCGCCTGCGCAACCGGCTTCGCGCCGAGAGGGTCGAGCTCGAAGCGCGTCTCGCCCGCTCGCTCAGCGCGTCCGGGATGGAACCTTTCGTCTCGGACTACCTGGTGACCGTTCGCAACCATCGTTTCGTCCTGCCGCTCAAGCTCAACTACTCCGAACGGCTGGAGGGAATCGTGCAGGACCGCTCGGTCTCGGGCGAGACTCTGTTCGTCGAGCCGATGTGGGCGGTCGAGCTCAACAACCGTCTGCTGATGCTCGAGCGCGAGGTCGAGGCGGAGGAACGGCGCATCCTGGCGTATCTGACAACGATGATCCGCGGCTATGGCGCCGAGCTTAGGATGACGTTCGAGGCGATGGTCGCGCTCGACGCACTCAACGCGCGCGCGATTTTTGCCGAACGCCTGCGATGCGTCGAACCGGTGCTCGGCGAATTTGGCGAGAGCGGCCTCGAACTCGTCGAGGCGCGCCATCCGCTGCTGATGAGTGGCGGGCGCGAGGTGGTGCCTATCGACGTGCGGATCGCCCCTGGCCTGCACGGCATCGTAATCTCCGGCCCCAATACTGGCGGCAAAACCGTCGCGCTCAAGACGATTGGGCTGCTCGCCCTGATGGCGCAAACCGGCCTGCTCATCCCGGCGCGCGCGGGCAGCCGAATCACGGTCTTTCGCAGCATCTTCGCCGATATCGGCGACGAGCAATCGATCGAGGCGAGTCTTTCGAGCTTCGCCGCGCATATCGGCAACCTGCGCGAGATGACGGCCGCGCTGGAGGAACCCGCGCTGGTGATTCTCGATGAGCCCGGCGAGGGTACCGACCCGGTCGAGGGCGCCGCGCTCGCGATTGGCTTGATGACTTACCTTGGGCGGCGGCGATGCCTGGTCGCGATCGCGACTCACTCCGCCGCGATCAAGCTTCATGCGTACTCGCGGGCGGGTTTCGAGGCTTCGGCGGTCGACTTTGACGCCGACAATCTGCAACCGCTCTATCGCCTCAAGCCTCACACGATTGGCCAGAGCTATGGCCTCGCCGTAGCCGAGCGCTTGGGACTGCCGGTCGAGATCGTGAACGCCGCTCGCGAGGCAGTGCCGGCCGGGGCGGCCGAAGTCGAGCGCGTGCTGGCCCTGCTCGAGGCGGAGCGCGCGGAAGTCCGCGCGGAAGCCGAGCGCCTGCGGACCGAACTGCGGCGCGCCGCCGAGCGCGAGGTCGAGACGGAGGAGTTGGCGCGCCGGGGCCGCGCACGCATCAAAACTGAGCGCGAACGTGTCGTGGCTGAGGGCAAGGCGCTAATCGCGGAGCTGCGACGCGAAAATTCCGCGATTGCCGAGGAGGTCAAGGCGGGACGCAAGTCGCAACGCGAGTTGGGTTCGACGCTCGGGCGGGCGGCAGAGCGGGTCGAGCAGATGGCGCCGGACGCTGGCGAGGTCGAGGGTGGTGCGGCGCGCGAGCCGCTCAAGGTCGGCGACCGGGTCGAGTTCGGCGATATCCAGGGAGAGCTCATCGGGCTCGAGCCGGGACGAGCGGTCGTGAGCCGCGGCGGATTGCGCATCGAGGTCGCCCCGGAGCGGCTCCGCCGTGCGCAGAGCCAGGTGGCCGCGCGCGGGTTGCCTAAGGTGACAGTGAGCGTCGGGACAGGCTCCGACGGCGGCGGCGACAGCGAACTTAATCTTATTGGGATGCGTACCGCGGACGCGCTCCGGCGGTTGGAGGAGTTTCTCGATCAGGCCTACCTGACTAACCGCGCCGAGGTGAGAATCGTGCATGGAATCGGCTCGGGCGCGCTCAAGAAGGCGGTCCACGAATATCTCACCGACTCGCCCTACTGCGCGGGTTTTCGTCAGGCCGACCCGCATCGGGGCGGCGCCGGCGCCACGGTCGTCCAGCTCAATTTGTAATTCTCGTCGCTTGGGCACGTGGCGGCGGCGCGGCCATCGTCATATTGGCCATCAGTAGCATTATGAGCCTAAACGCCAGGGCGATCTTCGATATGTACTGGCGATTCGCGGCCGAGCGCCAGACGATTTTTTATCGTCGGCTTGACGATCGCAGTTGGTCCGTGGACCGACGACGCGATTCTTCGGTCCTATCGATTCACCAACGCCTACCGCGCTTCAGATCGCATTAGCCAATATCTTATCCGAGAGGTGCAATATCGGTCCGACCGATCGCAGTCGCCGCCAGAACTCTTCTTTCGCACGGTGCTCTTCAAGATCTTCAATCGCATCGAGACCTGGGAAGTCATCGAACGCGAGATCGGCGAAGTGCAATGGGAAAGAATCGACCTTAGCGACATCGCGCGTGTGCTCGGGTCGATGATGCATCGCGGTATACCTATTTATTCTGCCGCTTACATAATGCCTTCTCCACCGTTCGGCCGGAGCAGAAAGCACGAGAATCATCTCGCGCTCATCTCGCGCATGATGGAAGACAAACTGCCCGATCGGATACAGCGAGCCTCGTCACTCAGGCGGGTTTACGAAGCTCTCCTCGAGTATCCAGGAATCGGCTCCTTTCTCGCCTTCCAGTATGCAATCGATCTCAACTACTCGGCTTTGCTGGACTTCAGCGAAGGTGATTTTGTGGTGGCGGGTCCCGGCGCGCTTGACGGTATCGCCAAATGCTTCGAGAGCATTGGTGGAGCAACTCCCGAAGATGTCATTTACTGGACGGCGGAGCGTCAGGAAGCAGAATTCGCGCGCCTCGGGTTGAGGTTTCAGGATCTTTTTGGGCGCCCTCTCCAGCCCGTCGACTGCCAGAATATTTATTGCGAGATCTCGAAATACGCTCGCGTATCTCATCCCGAAGTGGTCGGGCTCTCGGGCAGGCGACGAATAAAGCAGGCATTCCGTCCGAGTGCCCGGCCGCTGGCACAGCTTATGTACCCTCCAAAGTGGGGCCTTTCGACCTCAGCGGGTGCTCAGATGGATAGCGCGGGAACGCCGCTCTCCTCTTAGGTCTCGCGCCTAGTGGAACAGCTTGTTCAGAGCGCCGCCCAGCGGGTTGCTCCCCGATGAACCGCCATTCTTGGAATTGCCACCCAAATATTTATCCAGCAGCTTGCCCGCCTGCTTCTGCACCAAATGCCCGGCGGCGCGCTGCGCGAGGAACTGGATGTCGGGCTGTACCGAAGGCTTGGGCAACTGTCCACTGATTTTTACCGGAATGTCGACCTGCTTCTGTTCGTTGGCCAGGTAAACGACGTTCTTCTTCTCGGACATCAGCTCGCGGCTCAGCTCCTTCGACAGCAGCAGATGCGCGTTCATATCAATGTTCTTGTCCAAGTCGAACCATCCGTCGGCGAGCGCACTGTAGTCCGGCGTCGTGGCCTTGATGTCATGCGAAGTGATCTTCGGCCCCTGAATCGTGAACGTCAGGCCCAGCTCGCGCAGATCGGTGTCCGGCGAGTTGAACAGCGCTGGATGGCGCGCGACGATCGACGGCGTTATCAGCGTGTCGATTCCCGGCACGCCCTGCACCTTGCGCATCGCCTGCGCCGCGATGTTGACGCCGATGAGCTTGCCATTGGCGACTGACATCTGGCCGTTGCCGCTAAGCGTCGGCTTGATCTTGTCGAACGTGTCGCCGCGACCGCCGACGCGCACCTGCCCCGTCAGCTGACCACGCACGGTGTCGGCCGCTTTCGATTTTTGCGAGATCAACGCCTGCTGCACGTCGATTCCGTGAAGATTCAGCCCCACGTTGAAGACCGGCTCGGCACCGAGCGTTGCGCGCGCGTTACCGTCGAGCGTCCCGCTGAACGCAGCGACCTTGAGCGAACTAATCGTCACCGCCTTCCCGCCATATGTCGCGTCGACGGCGAGATTGCGATACGCGACATTTTGCATCGTTCCGGTGGGCGAGGTCACTATCGCGGTCACCGTCGGAGCGGAGGCGGCGCCCTTGACCGTGCCTTTCACGGCTAACTGGTCGAGATGGTCGGCCGCATTCTCGGGCTTCGGATTCGCCGTCAGTTCCGCGGGCTTCACCACGTCGGCGCTGAAGTCATAGGTCGCGCTTATCGGTTGAATCGACTGCGCGTTGACCGTCAGCTTGCCGTGGCCCGATCCAAGATTGAAAGTCAGGGGACCGGCGGTCGCGCTCTTGCCCGCCATTTTGATGTCGCCGCTCAGCCCGCCCACGATCGCGCGCTTGCCCGGCGGGGTGACCGTCACCGAGGCCAAGGTCACGACGCCGTTGACCTCGGGTTGCTTCTGCACGACCTTGACCGTGGCGTGAATCTCGCCCTTGCCCGAAGCGTTGTACTTGCTGAGCGCGACCAGCATCTTGCCCATCGCGGCGAGGTCGAATCTATTGCTGTCGATCCGCGCACTGAGGTTCTGCCCGAGCTGTATCTCAGCCGCCTTGAGGTTGAGGTCGCCGAGCGTCATCGTCGCATTCTGGATTTCGATCTGCGGCGCCGCTCCGACGTCCTTTCGCGTCCCGGCTGCTGCGAGCTTGAGCGGCACGCCCGCCGCCTTGTCCAGCACGCCGGTGTACACGACCTGATTGGCAGTCAGGTCCGTCGCGAGATTGAATGCGATCGTCCGCGGCGTGCCATCAAGCTTGATGCTGGCCGTGATTGGATTGGCGATCCTGAGATCCGGCGGCAAGGCTTTGGCGATTTGCGGGACTGCCTTAAGCTCGGCCATCCTCAAGGGCCCAAGCTCCGCGCTGAACGCGAGCGGTATTGCCGCCAAATCAAGCGAGCCGTTGCTGATCAGCGGCCCCACCTTGCCGGTCAGCGAGACGTTTTTGGCCGTGCCGAGTGCCGCCAGACTTAATTTGATATCCACAGGGGTACTGACACCGAGATTTTCGACGTCCAGGTTGACCGCGCTCACGGTGACTGGCGCCGCCCCAGAGTCCTGATAGACGATCGTGGCGTCCTCAACGACAAGGCTCGAGACCGAGACCTCGCCAAGCGCTCCCGCCCCTGACGGCTGTTGCCCCGGAGGTTGCGCCTGGGTAAGCGGCGCGCCTTTAAGCGGCGCAGTCCCCGTCGCCGACGGCACGGACGGCATCGGCGCGACGACCGCCCCGGTCGGGGACGTCTTCCCGATGGTGCTGACGTTCAAGTCGCCGCGCTGGTTGCGGATGATGTGCACGACGGGCTGCTTGAGCAATATCTGCTCGACCTCGACTCGGCGGCTCAGCAGCGGCATCAGCGCGACGCGTGCGTAGACATCCGCCGCTTGCACGAACGGCGCCTGGGAGAAGCTCGGGTCGTCGGCAATCGTGACACCGCGGAGGTCGGCGATCACACCCCATCCGAGGCTCGCATGGATGTCCTGGACATCGACCTTGCGGCCGATCGCGTTACTGGCTTTCGTCAGAATAAGGCCGCGTTGCTTTTGGATAATACCGTTGAGGTTGAGCACCGCGTAGATCGCCACGGCGATCACGAGCACCACGATGACTCCGACCACAACCAAGACTGCCCGGATGAGCTTGCGCATTACGACCTCTTCCAGCCCTGCAGAAACTCCATTCTCTACCGAAGTGGGCGCGATGCCAACGCCGGAGCGAATCGCGCGGGATGCGCACCGCGGCAACAACCGGTAGGCTTTACTCTCAAATGGCCAAGAGGCGAAAGACCCGGGAGCCGCGCGAAGTTCCGATCTCCAAGCCGAAGGCGGAAAAGCCCGCTTTCGGATCGCCGTTCAAGGATCTGAAAAAGCTGCTCGGCGAACGCCCTCAGCCTAAAAGCCCGGCTAAGCTTATCGAGCGCTCAAGACCCACGGCCGCGGCGACGACGACGCTATTGGAATCCGCATCGCCGGCGGTTCTCGACGATGCCGCGATTTTTCGTCAGGCCGTCGACGGGGTACGCCGGCTTGGCGATCAGCGTCCGGCGCGCGTCGTCCATCAACCGGAGGTCACGCTGGAAATCGTCAGCGAAGACGCCGAAGTTCTTGCACAGCTATCCGACCTCGTTTCCGGAGTCGGCACGTTCGAGCTGACAGAGACCGAAGAATATACCGAGGGCACGCGCCTGGGGCTCGACCCACGGCTGGTGACGCGCCTTCGGCGGGGCGAATTTGCGGTGCAGTCGCATATCGATTTGCACGGCATGATCCAGGCCAACGCGAAGGCGGCGCTCGACGAATTTATCGTGAACTCGGTACGCAAGGGGCTCCGCACTGTGCTGGTGGTGCACGGTCGCGGTTTGCGCTCGCCGGGTGGGATGCCGGTGCTCAAACATGCCGCCGCCCAATGGCTCTCGCATGGGCACATGGGCGGCTATGTACTGGCGTTTGCGACCGCACGGCCGGCTGATGGCGGCGCGGGTGCGATGTACGTGCTGCTCAGGCGCGATCGGCGCCGCGCCCGCTTCGATGTCCTGCAAGGCGCCAAGCGCCGCGACTGACCAGAGGCCGCTCGCGAGCCGTCCCTACATCAGAAACCAGCGCTCCCTGGATCGGAATGAGTGGCCGGCCCGCCCCCTACATCAGGGCGAGCAGTCCCTACACTGGAGCGACGAATCTTGTAAGGGGCCGTTCCAGAACGGCCCTTCGTCATTTCGGAAAAGGAAACGGGGCCCGCTAGAGCCCCGTTTTTCCAGTTTCACTTTGCACTGCTGGCGGCGAGATTTCGGACCCTACTTCGTCAAATCTTGCCCTGCAGAATGAACGAGATGACCAGCGAGTACAGGGTCAGCGACTCGACGAAGGCGAGTCCGATGATCATCGGGACGAAGAGCTGGTTGGTGCTGTTGGGGTTGCGGCCGATCGATTCCATCGCCGAAGCCGCGAGCTTCCCCTGACCCATCCCACATCCCAGCGCCGCGATACCGATGCCGATGCCGGCGCCGAGTCCGATGAGTCCCGCGCGCAACCCCTCGCCGCCGCCGGCGCCGGGCGTCTGCGCCATCGCGAGTAGCGGGCTCGCGAGCACCATCGCCGCCGCCATGACGAGCCATTTTCCTAACCGTGCGATCATTTACGTCTCCTCCTTGGTTTGCTCGCGGCCATCAGCCAGGTCCATGGCTCTTTTTTCTTCCCCTCTATCCTCTTCCACCCCGCGAACCGGACCGTGCCTGGTCGCGAATTTTACTCTCACCTGCGATTACGAACTTTGTGGCCGCGTGAAGGGCCGCGCGCACTTAATAGTGCGAATGGCTCGCCATCCGGACGTACGAGACCGCCAGGATCACGAAGACCAGCGCCTGCACGATGCAGACGATCGAGCCCAACGCGTAGAAAGCCAGCGGAATCACCAGCTTGGTAAGTCCCGTGAACAGCCCGAGCACCTTATGGTCGGCAAACATGTTCGCGAAAAGACGGATACCCAAGCGAGAACGGCCGGAACAGGTTGTCGGCGACCTCGATTACCACGAAGAACCACGCCAACCACCATAGTGGGCCCAAAAAACTGCGCAGATAGTACAACCCCTGATGCTCGAAGCCTTGGTAGAGGTAATAGATGAAGCAGATGATAGCGATCGCGAAGGTCAGGTCGGTATCGGCGGTCGGCGGCTCCATCCCCGGAATCAGGCCGAGGAAATTTGCGGTAAGAATGAACATGAACACCGTGCCGAAGAAGGGAACGTAGCGGCGCGTGCCGTGCCCTTCAAGCACGCCAGCGACGAATCCGTCGAGCCACTCGGTCACAACTTCGCCGACCGAACGCAGCGTGATTCCGCTCTCGGGAACGGTCGGATCGGGCGACTCCAACAACGCTCGCCGTGCCATGAGCCCGAAAGCGATGAGAATGCCCATCGCGATCCAGGTCCCGAGTACGACCGGCGGAAGATGCAGAAATCCCGCGATAGAATCGATGAAATTAACCGGATTCAAGCTATCGCCTCCGCGCCATCGTGCGCGGGCCGTTACGCTGCCCGAGCCGAAACGCGCCAAGTTTCAATAAAGATCGCGCCGGGCTGAGTCAAGACGCCGAGCACAAAGCCGGGAACGTTGAGGGCAGTGCGGCTAAGAAGCCAAGCAACGACCGTAACAATAAACAGCAATTTGAGCGGCGCCGCAACAACGCCGAGCCGGCTCGCTCCGCCGCTTTGGGTCGCGATCGCCACGATCCATCGTCCAACGAAGGCGAGCAGGAAAAGATTCGCGATCATCAACGCGCCGCCGACTGCGCATCCGAGCGCCGCCGCGGGCGAAACCGTCGCGAGCAATAGTAGGCCGAGCACGGCCGTCATCACGGCTGCGACGCACCCTATCCCCGCGATCGTGGGAACTGTCCACGTCATACGATCGAAGATCCCTAGAGTTATCTTCTTATGGCGAACGAAGATTCTTACGGAACGACCGCGTCTCGACAATCAGCCGATAGAACCCCAGGAACACGCCGCCCAGCAGCCCGATCAGCGTCCAGATCGAACCGGTGTGAAAATGCGCGTCGATATAATAGCCGGCCAAGGAGCCGCCAATGATCGGCGAGAATAGTTCGGCGCCAATAGCGGCATACCGCCAGAGGTTCGGCCTTTCGGCAGACGACTCATCCGTTGATGGCTGATCCGGCATTCAAAACCTCGCGACGCTCAGGATTTCCGCGACTGCCTTGGCGCTCACGATCGGGCAACCTCGGCCAGCGACTCGCGCACCGCGACGATAGTACGGTCGATGTCGGACTCACTATGCGCCAGCGACACGAACATCGCCTCGAATTGCGAGGGCGGCAGGTAAATCCCACGCTCTAGCATCGCCTGAAAAAATCGCGCGAATAAGGCCGTGTCCGCACCTCGAGCGTCTCGCGCCTCGCGGACCTCGTCGACTCCCAAAAACATCGTTACCAACGAGCCGACCCGGTTGATACAGCCTTTGAGTCCCGAACGGCCGAGCGCGTCGGCGATGCCATCACCAAGCCGCGCCGAGGTCACCTCCAACCGCTCGTAAGTTTCGGGCCGCGCGAGAATCTTCAGCGTCTCGAGTCCGGCTCGAACCGCCACCGGGTTACCCGACAGCGTTCCCGCCTGGTAAACCGGACCGACCGGCGCGAGCAGGTCCATCAAATCGGCCCTCCCCGCAACCGCCCCGATCGGCATCCCGCCGCCGATTACCTTGCCCAACATCACCAGGTCAGGCTCCGCGCCGAACGTCTCGTGCACCGTGCCGTAGCGCAGGCGGAACCCGCTTATCACCTCGTCACAGATAAGCAGCGCGCCGTGACGATGCGCGAGGTCGCCCAAGTCCTTGAGAAATCCCGGTGCGGGCAGCACCACGCCCATGTTGGCGGCGACCGGCTCGACGATAACCGCTGCGATTTCGCGCGGTTCCGCGATAAAATAGCGCTCCACCGCCTCCAGCGAGTTGTAGGGAGCGACGCGGGTCAGCGCTGCCAGCGCCTCCGGCACTCCGGCACTGTCGGGCACGCCCAGGGTCATCACGCCTGAGCCGGCGCGCACCAAAAGAGCGTCACTATGGCCGTGATAGCAGCCGTCGAACTTGATGATGCGGGAGCGGCCGGTGGCCGCGCGCGCGAGGCGAATCGCGGTCATTCCGGCCTCGGTGCCGGAGCTGACCAGTCGCACCTTGCGCGCCATCGGGACCGCGGCAGCGATACGTTCGGCGATCGCGACTTCCAGCTCGGTCGGCGAGCCGTAACCAAAGCCGAGCGCGGCCTGCTGGGCCACCGCGGCGACGACCTCAGGATGGGCGTGGCCGAGGATTGCCGGACCGTAGGATCCGACATAATCGACGAAGTGATTGCCGTCAGCGTCGAGGAGCGTCGCGCCTTCACCGCGCGCGATGAAGAGCGTCGCGCCGCCGACCGCTTTCCATGCGCGCACCGGCGAGTTGACGGCGCCGGGAACGACGGCGGCTGCGCGAGCGAGCAACGCGGCAGAATTTTTATTTTCGATCATGCTTGTCACTATGGCTTGGCATTGCTCGCTAACATTCGCACAGTTGTCGGTGAAACACACGTAACCGTCTCGTGTGACAAAAAATTGCGTTCACACTAAGGCTCCCAGAGCCAACGAGCGCGATCGCCGAAAATAAACGTCCGACAAGCAGCTCGCGCGCTCGATTTAGTTTTCACGATTCATGAAAAAAATCGGGAGCTTGTGAACATCGGATCTGTTTTGCTTGAGCGATCCCTGCAAAGGGTCTATCACGTTTACTTCGCCAACACGTTTTTGCGACCTGAACGCGCTTTCGCGCGCAAGCCGCCGTGGCGAATGGCGGTGAGGATCAAAGTGGCCGCGAGGCGCTCGATCTGCTCACTAGATTCTTTCGATCTTGAGTCCATCGGAACCGGACGTCGAACGGTCAAAGTTGATAGACCGTCGCGGACGCGTCGCATGGGGGTCTGGCGACGACAGAAAACGGCTTATCCACAGTTGTGGATAAGCTTGTGCGTAATTCATATAGCTTTGGGCTGGGAGGTTTAGACGGATACTGCGTTGGGGTTCCTCAGGTAACGGCTTGTGAGACGGCTTACTGACCTTTTGGGGAGGGGAAACATGGAAGGCTTGTGGCAGAGGACTGCGGATCGGATACGTGACTCGTTGGGCCAGGTAGGCTTCGAAACCTGGATCGGACCGCTGAATTTTCTAGGAATGCAGGGGCGCACCGCCACTATCGAAGCCCCCAACCGGTTTTTTCGCGACTGGGTGAGCGATCGCTACCTCGAACTGCTCCGCCAATCGTTCTCGGCCGAAGTCGGGCAATCGGTCGATGTTAAACTAACGCTGGGCCTGGTAGGCAACAGCAATCTTCACGAATCGGTGCGGCGTCCGATGCCGCCGAGCCCGGCGGCTGTCGAGCCGCCCCGCGATCGCCATCCGCAACTCAACGAGCGCTACACATTTGCCGAGTTCGTCGTCGGCTCGGCCAATCAGTTCGCTCACGCCGCAGCCCTGGCGGTGGTCAACCAGCCCGGCGTGAAATACAACCCGCTCTTCATCTACGGCGGCGTGGGGCTCGGCAAAACTCACCTGGTGACCGCGATCGGCCATCAGTTGTGGAACAGCGGCAAGCGCAAAATATTGTTCATGCCGGCCGAGGTTTTCATGAATGAGCTCATCACCTCACTGCGGCGCGACCGGATGGGCGAGTTCAAGGAAAAGTTTCGCCGCGTCGACGCGCTTATTCTGGACGATGTCCAGTTCCTCGCCGGCCGCGAGCGCACCCAGGAAGAGTTCTTCCACACCTTCAACTCGCTGCACTCCGATCGCCATCAGATTGTGTTGACCTCGGACAAGGTGCCGCGCGAGATTCCGGGACTCGAGGAGCGGCTGCGGAATCGCTTCGAGTCCGGGCTTATCGCCGATGTGGCGCCGCCCGATCTCGAGACCCGCGTCGCAATCGTGCAGAAGAAGGCGGCGCACGAGAATATGAGTCTGCCGACTGACGTGTCGCTTTACATCGCGCAGAACGTCTCCTCCAACGTGCGTGAACTCGAGGGATGCCTGACGCGGCTCGCCGCGTTGGCCTCGATGGATCGTGCGCCAATGACGGTCGAGTTCACCCGCCAGGCGCTACATGACCTGATCCGGGTGCAGGACCATCGTCCGGGCATTGACGGTATCCAGAAGACCGTCTCCGACTTCTTCCATATCCGGCTGACCGACCTGAAATCCAAAAAGCGCACGCAGCACATTGCGTTTTGCCGCCAGGTCGCGATGTACTTGTGTCGCAAGCTCACCGACAACTCATTTCCGGTGATCGGGGAGCATTTTGGACGCGACCATTCGACGGTGATTCACGCTTACAATCTGATTGCGCGGCGGGTGGGCAATGATTCGGCCTTTCGCATGTCGATCGAAAAGATCGAACGCGAACTCAAGGTCGATCAGCGGGCCGCGTGACCCCTTCTAACAACTCTGTGGAGAAGTCCTGTAGGATAGCCACAGTATCGACAGGACGGGGGCGGAACGGCGCAGAACCCGATCGCAGACCGGCAGTGATGCACCTTTTGCTCAGACGCGATCGTGCAACGATTCCGAAGCGTTGCCCCGCCTGTCAACAAATTCACAGCGCCTACTGCTTCTCTTATGATCTTTTAGATCTAATTAGATCTTTAGGAATAGAAGAGGCGACGACGAGAGGATAAATGGAACTGGTAATCGAGCGCGCGGTGCTGCAGAGCAGCCTGTCGCTGGTTCAAGGAATCGTGGAGCGGCGCAATACCGTGCCGATACTCGGGCACGTGCTGCTCGAGCCCGATGGCTCAAGCTTGCGCCTCGCCGCCACTGACCTCGAAGTTGGTATTCGCACCGAAATTCCCTGTCGCGTTGACAAGAAAGGCAGCGTTACGCTTAATGCGCGCAAGCTGTTCGAAATCGTGCGTGAAGCCGAAGGCGGAGAAGTCACGTTCAAGTCGCTCGACAACGATTGGGTCGAGCTCAAGTGCGGAAGGGCGAAATTCAAAATGATGGGGCTCGACCCGCGAAGCTTCCCAGCAATGCCAAGCCAGGCGCAGGCGAAACCGCAGGGCGACGCCGCACGCAAGGTGGCCAAGGGCGACCTCACGATTCCCGCGCGCGTACTGGCGGCGATGATCGATAAAACAATCTTCGCCGTCAGCCCCGACGAAGCGCGCTACAATCTGGGCGGCGTACTGGTCGAGGCGGCCTCCACGGGCATGGCCCGGATGGTCGCGACGGACGGCCATCGGCTATCGATGATCGAACGCGAGGCCGAAGGCTTCGCGATGCAAGGCAATGCGATCATTCCGCGCAAGGGTCTCGCCGAACTGCGCAAGCTGCTCGACCAGGAGGGCGAGGAGCAGGTGCAACTGATGCTCGACGGGCAACTCGCGTGGCTCAAGCGCGGCGCGACCGAGGTCTCGATGCGCCTCGTCGAGGGCGAATTTCCGGACTATCGGGGCGTAATTCCTAAGCAATCGAAGTACGCGGTCGCGGTCGGACGCGACGCGCTGCTGAACGCGATCAAGCGGGCCGCAATTTTCTCCAACGAGCGCTACCACGGCGTCAAGCTCGGGCTCGCGGCCGGAGCCTTGACGGTCTCTTCAACCAGCCCCGAGATGGGCGAGGCGAGCGAGACCATCGATGTGGACTTCAGCGGCGAGGAGTTTTCGATCGGTTTCAACGCCGCCTACCTCATCCAGGCTTTGGGCGTGATGCCGTCCGAGAGCGATGCCAGCCTGGGTCTTAGCGATGAGGTCAGTCCGGGCGTGATTAGCTCGTCGACGGATTCGCAGTTCACCTACGTTGTGATGCCGATGCGGCTGTAAGGCTGACGGCAAGAACGCGCCGGTCAGCGCCGACGTTCAGGGCACTAAGAGGCCGGCGGCGGTATCACGATGAGCACTTCCTTGTTGAGGACGTGCTGATGCGCCTCGAAGGGAAAGGCCGCTTCACTCGCGACCATCTTGCTTGAGCCGCCAAGCTGAGTGAGCAGCCCATCGCGGTCGCGCCGCCGCACGATCACCCATCGCAGCCCGTGATTCAGTGCATCGCGTTTCAATTTCCCGGCATCCTCGTAGTAAGGGAGCGGTTCCGGGAGGTCGAGGTAATAGAGCGGCCCCACAGTTTTGTACAACGCAACCCCGGACGTCGCTTGACCCATCTGCCGGCGGATGTCTTCGGCGAAACGCCTTTCGCCGCGCCACTTATCGGCAGCGGGCATCGCAAAGATAAACAGGTACGCCATGAAAAGCGTTCCGACCGTAGCCGTGCTTATCGCGACGAGCCGCGTATCGAAGCGCCTGAGTGTATAGATCACCACGAATAGTGAGACAGCCCAGCACATCGCATAGATGATGCGGTCGGGAGCAGCAGGCAGCGTCGCCAGCGATCCTTTCAGGATCCATTGCGGTGGGATCATTACTATTGCCCCACCAACAACCCCAATCGCGACGACCGCGTAACCCAGGCCGAGCAGCCGGCGGCTCGTCGGTGATAACGCTTCGGTTGACGTAGCCAGCGTTCTTGCGACCAGCAGCGCCGCGGCGGGAAGGATCGGCAACAAGTAATAGCTGCGGCGCGATCCTGAGAGCGTGAAGAAAATGAAGGTCGCCCAGAAATAAACCAGCGCGAAGCGATGGCCGCGTTGTTCAGCGCTGGAGCTGTCGGCGGCGGGCTTGCGATGAGCTTCGACGAGCGCGGCGGGCAGAAAGGCAGACCACGGCATCATCAGAGCGAAAATCACGTAGCAATAAAGATAGATCGGGCCGCGATGGTCGAACGGATGGAAAAACCGTACGACGTTTTCGCGGTACACCATCTCCAGACCCTTCGCGGAGCCCGTGCGCGCGGCCGAGATCGCGAACGGCACGTAGTAAACCGCGGCGCCGAGCGGAATCGCCACCAGCGACTTCCAATTGAAGAGCCATCGATTGCGTCCGATGAGCCATCCGATTCGGTCAAGGATGGAGCCGCGTGAAAGCCGCCGCACCAATTCTGCCCATCCGTCAGCGAGGCACGAGTACACTCCGAGCACCATCAGCGGCAGCACGTAGCCGAGGAGTCCTTTGGTGAGCGACGTCGCCGCCATTATCAGCCAGAGTCCGATCACCCACCATCCGTCCTGTCGCTGCTCGTTGCGCAGGAAGAGCGCGAACGCCGCCAACTCTCCCGGTAACGGTTTCGACGTCGGCGGAGGCGTGCCGGGAAAAAAATACGAAGCTGAAGCTGGTGGCCAGAACGAGTCCGGCGAGCAACGCGACGCGATCATTATAGAGGCGCCGCCCCACCAGCATCACGAACCATACGCCGAGCACTCCGGCGATTGCACAGGGGAGCCGCGCCGAGGTCTCGTCGAGTCCTCCGGTTAACCGCGCTGCCGCGAGCACCAGCCAGTATGAACCGAGCGGCTTGTCGAAATAGACCCGGCCGTTGATCGTTGGCCAGAAGTAATGCCCCGTGAGCTGCATCTCGCGCGCGATTTCGGCCCAGCGAAATTCCGAGGACCACAACGCGCGCGCGCCGAGCCGCGCAAAGAACATCACCGCCGTCAGCATCAACACGGCGGTTGCGGCAGCGCGCCACGAGATGGCGTAACCCAGGATCTCAAGGGAGATCTCGTCAGAAATCTTTGGTGATCTGCCGGCGGCGCGGGGTAACTGTGCGTCCAGGCGCTCGTGCGCACGGCGCGGGGCGATGGTTTCCATTCGCAATCAGGTTCGCAGCCTCGTTCGTGGTGTTCAAGTACCGCGAGCGCCGGCTCGCGCCAAGGGGCGCAACACGAATCCCATTACGTATGCTCGCGATCACAGTGAAACGTATGGCGGATAGAAAGGCCGCTGCGGCGCATGCTAACTTTGAGAACATCCGGCCGCCGCCGGACGTTTCCCGGGAGACTGACCGCAATGAGCGAGCAGCACGGCCACGAGGCCTCAGGGCGCAAGCCCAACCGCCTCATCAACGAGCAGAGTCCGTACCTGCGCCAGCACGCGCACAATCCAGTGGATTGGTACGCGTGGGGCGACGAAGCGCTCGCTCGGGCTCGCGCCGAGAACAAGCCGGTGCTGCTATCCGTCGGCTATTCGGCATGCCATTGGTGCCACGTGATGGAGCGCGAGTCGTTCGAGAACGAACAGATCGCGCAATTGATGAACGAAAATTTCGTTTCGATAAAGGTCGATCGTGAGGAGCGTCCCGACCTGGACCAGATTTATATGGACGCCGTCCAGCTCCTGACCGGACGCGGGGGATGGCCATTGACCGTGTTCTTGACCCCGGACGGCGAGCCGTTTTACGGCGGCACCTACTTTCCGCCCGAGGATCGTCAGGGAATGCCCGGCTTTCCGCGAGTGCTGACCGCGATTGCCAACGCGTTTCGCACCCAGCCCGACGATATCCGTCAGAACGTCGAGCGGCTGGGCAAAGGTCTTTCGGGACTCGGCGATTTCAATCCCGACGGCGGCGAACTTAAACCCGATATGGCGGAGAACGGCGCACGTGCGCTGGCCGAGCATTACGACCGGGTTAACGGTGGCTTGGGACATGCGCCCAAATTTCCCAACAGTTTCGTGTTCTCGCTCTTCCTGAGGATGCATCAGGCGACCGGGGATCTTGAATTCGGTCACATGGTGCGTGAGACGCTGACCAAGATGGCCAAAGGCGGCATCTACGATCAACTTGGCGGCGGATTCCATCGCTACAGCGTGGACGATCGATGGCTGGTGCCGCACTTCGAAAAGATGCTCTACGACAATGCGTTGCTTGCGCGGCTTTACCTCGACGCCGGCCGCGCGCTTGGCGAGCCCGAGTTCCTGACCGTGGCGCGCGAGATTCTCGATTACGTGCTGCGCGAGATGACCAGTCCCGAGGGCGGCTTCTATTCGACCCAGGACGCCGACAGCGAGGGCGAAGAGGGCAAGTTCTTCGTTTGGACTCCGGCCGAAACGCGTGCGGTGCTCGGCGAGGAGCTGAGTGCGATCGCCGAGCGCTACTTCGACGTCAGCGAGGAGGGAAACTTCGAGGGTAGCAACATCCTGCATCGCACGATCAGCGCCGACGAGGCGGCCCGGCTGTTCAAGAAAAGCCCGGAGGAGATGGAGCGTGCGATCGGCGAGATTCGCCGCCGCCTGTTCGAGGCGCGCGAGCGCCGGGTAAAGCCGGCGCGCGACGAAAAAATCCTCGCCGCGTGGAATGGGATGATGATCGGCGCGCTGGCCGAGGGTTTCCGTGCGCTCGGCGACGAGCGCTACTTGAAGGCTGCCGCCCGCGGCGCGGATTTCGTGATGACCCGGCTGTGGGACGGCCACGCGCTCAAGCGCTCGTATAAGGACGGCGTCGCGCGCTTCAACGGCTACCTCGAAGACTACGCGCTGTTCGCGGGCAGTCTGGTCGATATTTACGAAGCCTCACTGGATCCGCGCTATCTCCAAATGGCGCGAACGATGGCCGACGCGATTATCGAGCGCTTCCTCGACGCCGAAAAGGGCGGCTTTTTCTTCACCTCGGCCGACCACGAGCGGCTAATCACGCGCTCGAAGGCGGTCTTCGACGGCTCGACTCCCTCGGGCAACAGCGCGGCGGTGATGGCGCTGCTGCGGCTTCACGGTTACACCGGCGAAGAGCGCTACTTCGCCGAGGCGCGGCGCGCGCTCAGCCTGCTCCGGAGCTTTGTCGAGCAGCAGCCGTTCGCGTTCTCGCACATGCTCGAGGCGATCGATCTCTATCAGCGCGGTGCGGTTGAGATCGTGATCGTGGGAGAGCGCGGCGCGGCCGGATTGGAGGAATGGATCGAGCGCCTCGGCCTTATCTACCTGCCAAATCGCGCGTTGTTTCTCGCCGACCCGCGTGCATCGGCCGGCGGCTTCGTGCCGGAAGCGGTGCGGGGCAAAACCCAAGTCGACGGCACGCTCACCGCGTACGTCTGCCGCGACCGGACGTGCAGCGCGCCGATCACCTCCTTCGACGCCTTGCAGAAAGAGCTAGGGGGCTGACCGGCCTGGCCGCCTGAGACGCTGGATGGCGATTCACGACGCGGCGCACCGCGCCCCGACAGACGTATCATTTGGGCCGCCATTCGAGCCGATGGCGCTTAACCGGCCGCCGGTCGACGCGCGCTCGCCACTCAAAGTCGTGGTCTTGAATGTCGCCGGCGGCGCGAATTTCGACGCAATTCTTGCCTCCCTGACGCGTCCGCCATTGGCCGACGCCGGCAGCTTGCTGCTGTGCGAGGCGAGTTGGCGGATGCCGCGGCATGGGTTGGTCGAGTTCGCGCCGGCGCTGGCAGCGGCGCTCAAGATGAGTTTCGCATTTCTGCCGTCGTTCGGGCGTGTCCGAGATCGCGGGGAGTTTCGCGCGATCGGCAATGCGATCCTGTGTGCGCGACCGCTCGACGATTTTCGCGCAGTGCCGTTATCCAGGCCGCCTCACAAAAGTCAGCCGCGTCGGCTGATAGGTGTTCACGAGGGCTTGCTCGCCACAATCAACCTTGGCGCGCGCTGCTTAACGATTGGCGTCGTGCATCTGGAACGGTTGTGGGATCCCGAGGGGCGCGCGCAACAGATGGAAGATTTCTGAGTGCGATTGGCCGCGAGGCGCCGGCGATTATCGGCGGCGATTTCAATACAACCACGGTTGATATGGATCGGCGCTGGCAGTTGTTGCGCGCGTGCGGGGCGATAGCGCTGTGGCCAGGACGCTTTCACCGCCCTGAACGGCATGAGCCGCTATTCGATCGGATTGCGGCGCACGGATTCTCGATCAAAGGCGCGAACGTTCCTTCCGCACCCACCTTTACCTTTACCCGGCTTATTCCCCCGCTATGGCGTCCGAAGCTCGACTGGATAGCGGCACGCGGAATCCAGCCGGTCAGCGGATCGGCCGCGATCGTGCCCGCGCGCACTTCGATTCTTGGGCGGCGTGTCTCCGATCACGATTTCGTGCTGTGCGAGTTCCGCCTCTAATAAAACAAAATAAACTTTGAGAATGTTTTGAAGGAGTAGAAGGAGTAACCGTCCGATGAGTGATTCGCATACCGACTCCGGCAGTTCATCCGATCATTGGCGGGACCACGGTGTCCGGGTCATTCCCGGCGACCAGCTTGACCCGAACACCGCGCAGACGCCGGGGATGTTACGGGCGGCGGCGATCGATAACGCTCGCGCCGGAGCGCAAAAAATCTGGGCCGGCACCGTGAAGATCGAGGCGAATGCAAAGACCGGCGCGCACCATCACGGCGAACTCGAAAGCGTCATCTACGTCGTCATGGGCCGTGCGCGGATGCGCTGGGGCGAACATCTCGAATATGTCGCGGAGGCAGGTCCGGGCGATTTCATTTTCATCCCGCCCTTCGTGCCGCATCAGGAAATCAACGCTTCGAGCGATGCGCCGTTATCGTGCGTGGTGGTGCGCAGCGGGCAGGAGGCGGTGGTGATCAATCTCGATATCGAGCCGGCCGAACGTCCCGAGTCAGTGTTCTGGGTCGATCCGATTCATCGCCATCCGCACGGCTGACCCGGCTTGCTCATAATTCGGCTGAGTGGGGGACTAATTCGCAGCGGTCGATATTCGCGGCCACCGGGATTAGAGCTCTTGCGGATAGTCTTTTGCGACGTAGGCGACTTCTTCATCAAGATTCTCGAGCGCACGGCGCAGCCATCTAATGTGCACCGCGCCTCCACTTGTTGAATACGCTCTCGACCTCTTCTGCGGTCGCGAAGTCGCCGGCGTCGGCTTCCTTGAGCGCGGTCTTTATCTCAGCTATTTGCCATTCGTTGAGTTCGACGTAGGTCCGGATCGCCTCGGCCGCGAGGTAGGATTTGGTGCGCTCCATCGCCTTGGCGAGCTTTTCAAGGCGGGTTTTAGTCTTGCGGTCGACCCGTATAGTCATCACCTCTGACATCACAGTATTATCGTGTATACATCCGCATACGACACAAGCGGGTATCCGCTGGTCGAAAACACTCCAAGTCTCAGCCGCGCTTGCGAATTCGTTCCGCCTCGGCCAGCAGGGTCGGGTAACCGAACGGCGGCTGAACGCCGCTCAAGTCCAGATTCCCGAGGCGGCGCGAGCGCGTGATCATGGCGCCAGCCGCGTTGGCGACCGCCTCCGCCGCTTCGTCCGTCAGTTCGTAACCATACAACTCCAGCGCCATCGCTTTCGCCGTATGCGCCGTCAGTTTCGCCATCGCATATCCTCCCGTGATCAAGAGACTGTTATTGCGCGCGGAGGACCGCGCGAGTTTCTTCGACTCCGCTCGCAGCCTCGCTTCGCTCAGGATGACCTCAAGGCGTACGCCACCACTAAAGCTTCGGCAGCGGCAATGGGCCGCGCGCGCGTTCGTAGGCGTCGGCCACCTGCAAAACCGTGAGTTCATCGAACGGCTTGCCGGCAATCTGCATCGCGAGCGGCAGACCCTCACTCGAGAGCCCGATTGGAACAGAAATCACCGGCTGGCCTGTCGCATTGAACGGCCCGGTGAACCGCACCATGTTAGCCATAATGTCGTAAGAGGTGTCGTCGATTCTCGGTGCAGCGCTCGTCTGCGACGGCGCGAGCAGCACGCCATGGTCCTGGAGCGCCGCCAACGCCTCCGCCAGCATCAGGTTGCGCTCGCGCTGCGCGCGGACGTATTGGACCGCCGTGACCATCATCGAGGTCTCGATTAGCGATCGGACGTCTGCGCCGTAGTCGTTGGGCCGCTCGCGTATCCACTGTTCGTGAAACTCCAGCGCCTCGGCCATCAGCACCATCATCGCCACCATCGAGCCTTCGGCGAACGAGGGAATCGAAACCTCCTCGACCGCCGCACCCAGCGATCCGAACTGCTTGAGCGCCGTCTCGAACGCTCGCGACATCGGATCCGACAAACCATCGTTGAGCTCGCGGATCACGCCGACCCGCATCCCCTTGAGGTCGCCGCCGAGCCGGCTGGTGTAGTCAGGCACCGGCTCGCGGCTGGAGGTCGCGTCGTTGGGGTCGTAGCCGGCGATCACGTTGAGCATCAGGGCGGCGTCGCGTGCCGTGCGGGTGATCGGTCCGGTGTGGTCGAGCGAGTCGGCAAGCGGCATCACGCCGTAGCGGCTCACGCGGCTCCAGGTCTGTTTGAGTCCGACGCATCCGCAGCACGCCGCCGGGATCCGGATCGAGCCGCCGGTGTCGGTACCGATGGTCGCAGCGGCAGTGCGTGCGACGATGGCCGCGCCTGAACCGCCGCTGGAGCCGCCAGGGATACGGTTGAGGTCGTAGGGATTGTGGCAGGCGCCCCAGTGCGGATTATTGGTGGTCGCGCCGTACGCGAACTCGTGCAGGTTGAGCTTGCCGAGCAGCACTGCGCCGGCCTCGCTAAGCCGCGTCCATACGGTCGAGTCGTGGTTGGGTACGAATTCGCCCAGGATTTTCGAGCCACCGGTGGTCAGGATGCCTTTGGTGTAGCAGAGATCCTTAAGCCCAATGGGCACGCCATGAAATGGCCCGCGCCAGTGCCCGCCCGCGATCTCCGCCTCGGCCTTGCGCGCCATCTCGCGCGCCAGGTCGGCGGTCACGGTGATGTAGGACACAACGCGCTCGTCGACGGCCTCGATGCGATCGAGGTAGGCATGAGTCAGTTCGACCGGCGAAATTTCCCTGCTGCGCAGTTTTTGTGACAGCGCGGCGACATCGAAATCTAGCAACGTGCTGGGATTGGCCATCGTTCACCTCGCGAGCGACGAAATCTTCGCGGACTGCCGCGTGCGGCAGCCTGCCTTCCGCCGTGCACGCGCGTTACCCTAGCGCAGTTGCGGCCGAATGGGGGAGAGCCCGCCTGGTCTCGAATGACCAGGTTACTTTACGATGCCGCGGCGGCGCAGATCGGCGATCCGTTCGCGATCGTAGCCGAGATGGCGCGCTAGTACCTCGTCGGTATGCTCGCCCAGAAGCGGCGCGGCGTGTTCGACTTTGCCCGCCATTGCCGAGAACTTCGCCAAAGTGCCGGTCTGCACCACGCCGCCCCATTGTGAATGATGCAGCTCGGTGAGCAGCTCATTCGCATTGACCTGCGGATCGCCGAACAGGTCAGCGGTGCGATGCGTGCTGAGCGCCGGAACGCCGGCGGCGTTCAGCGACTCGAGCGCGTCGGCGCGGTCGATGGCCGCGAAGGCCGCGGCGATCGCCTGCGCGACTGGGCTATCTTCCGGCTCGCGAGCGGCGGCCTCAAAGGTCGCATCGGCGGGAAGCTTGCAGACGCGCCGCAGCGCTTCCCACTGCGGCGGCTCCGCGGCATGGACAAACAGCCACGCTCCGTCGCGGCACTGATAGGCGCGGCAGAGCGGCGAACGCCCGCGCGATTCAGGCCGTCCATTTTCCAGGTCGGGCCGGCCGTCGTAAAAGATGAACTCGCCCGCCTGAAAGGCCATCGCGGACTGCAACAGCGAGGTCTCGCAGAGCTGGCCGCGGCCGAGACGCTCGCGCGCGCGCAGCGCCAGCACGCATCCGAACGCCGAAAGCATCGCGGCTCCATAATCGCAGATGGCGCAGGTGAGATAGAGCGGCGGCTGCTGATGGCCGCCCTCGGCCGCCATCAGGCCCGAACGCGCTTGCAACAGCGGATCGAACCCGGGCTGGTTATGTTCGGGCCCTCGATTGCCGAAGCCGTTGACCGACATATAGATGAGGCGCGGATTGATCGCCGAGAGCGATTGATAATCCAATCCAAAGCGGCGCATCCGGCCGGGGCGCAAATTTTCGACGACTATATCGGCGTGGCGCACCAGCTCGTGGATTATCTCGCGCCCCTCGGGCGCGGCGAGGTCGAGCGAAAGCGCTTGCTTGCCCTGATTCCATCCAAGAAAGCCGAAACCAAAGTGGCGGAACGCGTCGCCCTCCAGGCTTTCGATCTTGATCACGTCGGCACCCATCTGGCCGAGAATCATCGGACCGTACGAGCCGGCGATGTAGCTGCAAAAGTCGAGTACCAGGAGGCCGGCGAGCGGACCTTTGGCGAATTTGCCGTCGCGCGGCACAGCGTGTCGCGGACGCGACGGCGACTCGGCGAGCCATTGCTCGACCTGGGGATCGCCCGTTCGGCTATGATTGACCGCCGGCGCCGGCCCGGCGATTTCGCCCGGCGTGAGCTCGAGTGTCACCGCGATACCGGGTTGGACCGTCGCGCCGAGCGTCGGGTCGTCGATCGCACGGCGCATCCCGAGCGCGTCCACTTGCGGATGGTTGATGAAATCCGTGCGCGAGAGCACGGGTGCACAAGGGATGTCGTTTTCGCGCAGGATGCGCAGCCATTCTTCACGCGGGCGGGTCGCAAATATTTCCTGCAGCAGGTCCTTGAGAGCCTGGCGATGCTGGCTCGGAACGCCCCATGGTGCGCCCTCGAAGCGCGGGTCGGATACCAGTTCGGGCCGTTCGATCGCGAGCGCCAGTTTGTTCCAGAACGTGATGTTACCGCAAGCCACGAAAAAATACTCGCCGTCGGCGGCGCGAAACAGACGGTAACAGGGAATCGGGCCGAGCGGGTCCAGCGGCCCTTCATACAGCCGGGTCATCTTCTCGTGGCGCATGATACCGCCGGTCTGGAGAGAAAAAGCTCCGGCCAGGAGTGAGACCTCGACCAGTTGTCCGTTCGCCTGACCCTCCAATTGCCCGTTGCGAGCTCGCTCGCGCGCAAACAACGCCGCAACCGTCGCGGTCGCGCCGAGCACGCCGGCCGCATAGCTGGCCGCGGGAAAATGCAGCGCCACCGGATTTCCGCTGAGCGCCCACTGACTGCCATAGATGCCGCCGAGCGCAGAGGCTAGCTCATCGCTGGCGTCGAAGTCGGCGAGTGGTCCGCGATTTCCGAGGGGTGGAACGTGCAGAACGACGAGGTGCGGATTGATACGGCTGAGCGCCACATAATCTAGTCGAAGCTCACGCATCCGCGCCCCGGTCCATCCGAACACCGCGATGTCAGCCCATCGGACCAGCCGCTCGATCCCTGAGCGCTCGCCCGCCGATTGAAAGTCGAAGAAGAGCGCGCGTTTGCTCCGATTCAGCGCGTGGAAGTGCCCCTGCCCCCGTTCGCGAGCGCCACCCGGAGCTTCCACCCGGATCGTGCGTGCCCCCTGCTCGGCCAGTAGCATCGCAGCGTAGGCGGCGCCCAGGTTGGAGTCGAATTCGACCAGGTTGATGCCGTCGAGCGCCTTGTTCATCGAAGTTGCTTCGCGCGAGTGAGCAGTCGAAATTCTCACGAGCCGGGCCGCACGTGCAAGTGCTCGCACGAGTGCTCGCAACGACGTGCATCGAAGCCCCGCCCATCCCGGGGGCCGGGGGTGAATTCAACGTCGGATAATGAGAGCGTAACCGCCACGTAACTTTCGCACTTTAAAACACCGGGCGTGCGCAGTATCCCTACGCGGGACCGCTGTCGCCACGTCCAAATCGAGGGAGAGATGACGAAGAGGCTGCCTTTAGCATTGCTGACTATCAGCTTTGTCCTGCTCGGCTGTAACCGCGCGCACAGTCAGATGCTGATCAACGGAGCGGGCTCGACTTTCGGCTATCCGATCTATTCCAAGTGGTTTGACGCTTACGCAAGGGTCGATCCCAGCGTGCGCTTCAACTACCAGTCCATCGGATCGGGTGGCGGAATCAATCTGCTAATCAACCGTACAGTTGACATGGGCGCTAGCGACGCGCCGCTAAATGACGAACAGATCAAACGCGCACCCGGCCCGATCCTGGAGTTTCCCTCCGTGATGGGGGCAGTGGTGCTTACCTATAACCTGCCGACGGTCAAGCAGGCGCTGCGCCTTACCGGCCCGCTGATCGCTAATATCTATCTCGGCAAGGTCACGAAATGGAATGACCCCGCGATTGCGGCCCTCAACCCCGGAGTCAGTCTGCCAGATACTCAGATCGTTACCTGCCATCGTTCCGACGGCAGCGGCACAACCTACATCTTTACTGACTATCTCTCCAAGGTCGATCCCGATTGGCAGAAGGGTCCGGGCAAGGCAACCTCAGTAAAATGGCCGGATGGTCTGGGCGGCAAGGGTAGCGAGGGGGTGACGGCGCTGGTCGAGCAAACCACCGGCGCCATTGCCTATGTGGAACTGACGTACGCGCTGGCCAACAAGCTGGCGGTCGCCGAGATTCAGAACAGCGCCGGCAATTGGATCAAGCCGACGCTGGAAGGCGTAACGGCGGCGGCGGCGAGCGCAGCGGCCAACATGCCGGCGGATTTCCGGGTTTCGATAACCAATGCGCCAGGCGCGCATTCGTACCCGCTGTCCTCGTTCACCTGGCTGCTGGTGTACGCCAGGCAGCCCGATCATGCGCGCGGTACGGCACTCGTCAAATTTCTCAACTGGGCCTTGCACCAGGGACAAAAGTACGCGCCGCCGTTGTATTACGCTCCACTGCCGGCCCAGGTAGTGGCACTCGAAGAAAAGCAACTGAAGCTAATAGAAGTAGCACCCCAGTGAGGTGGCGGCGCAGTTTGAGAAAACATCCAACTCCGCGCGCCAATTAGCTATTGCGAACGATTGTTCACTTTATTACCCATTTGTGCGAGAGCAATCAACTAACCTGGGATTGGTCAAGGTTCTGAAACACCCTTTGCACGACAAGCTAAACATTCGCGCCGCCGCCATACAACGTATTGCGGACTTGGCCGACCGCGATCGAAACAAACGGAAGCCAGCGGTCGCGCCGGGGTAGAACGGCAGCGACCCAGGGGGATCAAATGAAGTCAGTAGCAGGTAGTCGATTCGGGTTGGGGCTGATGGCTGGCACGGCGCTGGCGATAGCCGCGGGATGCGCCTCTTATTCCGGATGGGGACCGGCGCCGCCGATGACGGCTACGGCGGCATCTGCCACGACGGCATCAGCTACGTCGGCATCGGCTAGGGAGCACGGTGCGCCCCGGTTCGTAGGGACGAGCTCGATGAGCGCTCAGTCCTGGCGGCAAAATAATGTGCCGCCGTGGGTACGAGTGCAGGACTGCGCAATAGTGGCGATTTCCTCGCCCAGCCGGTATGCGTGCCCCGACGGCAAGGTTTACACCAACTTTGATCTGTATCGGTCGCGGACCGGCGAGTATATGCTTCCGCCGCTACCGCCGCCTCCGCCCATTGTCCTGTTAGCATTTACGCAGGTAGCAGCGGTGCCGCCGGAAAAGATTATCTTGCGCGGCGTTCACTTTGATTTTAACAAGGCAGATATCCGTCCTCAGGATGCGGCCGTACTGGACGAGGCCGCGGTAAGCATGAGGTTGCACCCGAACCTGACGGTTGACGTTAACGGGTATTGCGACTCCATCGGCGGCGTTAGATACAACCTGAGGCTATCGGAGCGCCGGGCTGATGCGGTCGTGAGATACCTGGCCGATCACGACGTAGCGGAAAGCCGCCTCAGCCCGCATGGCTATGGCAAGACTAACTTCGTCGCCAGCAACAGTACCGCAGAGGGGCGCGCTCAGAACCGCCGGGTCGAAATGGTGCCGAACCAGTGAGGCGACAAAGCGGTAAGAACGACAAAGTCCTAGGACGATGACGTTTAAATAGGCGACGAATGCAGCCGCGGCCCCATCGCGGGACCGCGGCTGTGCGAACAACCTGCAGTCTCTTCCGAGGTCCTCCTGCAGGCTCGGTTAACACTGAAATTAAATTACCATTTGGCGTCCGATGGTAACTTCGGAAACCGGTTACTGGAACTATCCATCAGCAACCAAGTTCAACGACGCGTAATTACTGCGTAACGCCGGCGTAACGTACTATCTGTACAAGCATCTGCGTTGTCGATAGCTTCCGATGCGTCGTAAATGTCTCGCTCGTTTTGCCAGGTAAGCCCGTCGGGTTTGAGACCTGCCGCGCTGGGGAAATGTAGCAACTGAGCTTTGCACCGTGGGCAGCATGCGTCGCAGCTCTATGCTGCGCATCGCTACTGGCCCGAATAACACGCTCGAAGAAAAGCAACGCAGAGAGTCTCGGCGAATTGAGATCAGCGCGGACGCAGGGGGATGAAATGAAGTTGGGAGTAATTGGTCGGTTCGGTTTGGCAGTCACCGCTGCCGCGGCGCTCGGACTGGCTACGGGATGCTCGCCGCTAGCCGGATGGGGTCCGACGCCGCCCGCAACGGGACCGGTCGCAGCCCAGCAGGGCGCGCCTCGGTTCGTGCAGACGACCGGGATGAACCTGACGCCGAAGGAGGAAGCAGTGAAAGTGCCGTCGTGGATACGAATACAGGACTGCACGATAGTGGCGGTCTCGTCGCCCAGTCGGTATGCCTGCCCCGACGGCAGGATCTACACCAATCGTGAGCTCTACGGGGGCCGGACTGGCAGCTAAACGGGGTCAACGAAACCCTGGTGATTGCGACGGGAACGCGGCGATCACGGTGGTAATACAGGTCGTCTCACAGCCACGACGGGGTTGATGATCGGCAGGCTGCGGGGACGGGGTCAGTCGGCACAATTGCCGAAAGCCGAGGAGAAAATTAATGAGAGGCAATAGGTTACCTTCTCTAGCGCTGGCGATTGCGATCGTGCTCGGAGTCGCCGCGATGGGGGCGCGTCGCGCAGCCGCGCAGGCTGCGGGCGGCGGTGTAAAGCTGTGGGTCGACCAACGCACCGGGCAGGTCTTTGTTCGGCCCGGCAGAGGCCGCGTGCCCTTGTCGCTAAGTACGGCGGACTCGGCAGCGATCGAGCAGCAGGTCGAGCAGAAAGTCGAAGCCAGGACCAATGACCAGATCAAGGCGCAGGTCCAGCAGAGTGCCGCGCAGCTACAGGAGCAGAACCAGGTGTTGGCCCAGCAAGTCAACCAGATGCAGCCGGCCTGGAAGAGCTACATGGATGACTTCCATGACAAGTTCAGGCTCGGAGCGCTTTTCTATGGCGACTATCGGTTCTATACCAACACCGGTTTCCAGCCGCAGGAGTTGACCCAGCTTACCAATCCGGGTCCGGGCAATAATAAGTACAACTCGTTCGACATCACCCGCACATATCTCAATTTTTTCTTCTTCCCGACCAAGGAATGGACGCTCCGGCTAACGCCGAATATGTACAAGACCATCGGCTCGTCCAACATCAAAGTTGGTCAGACGACAGGGTTCGGCAGCAACCTGGACGGCAACCTCGGCGTGCGCATGAAGTACGCGATGCTGCAGTACGGTGGTCTGTGGGACCACATTCCGATGCTCAAAGGCGGGACCGTTTCGCTCGGTGAGATCCCCAATCCACTGGTCGACTGGGAAGAGAACTTGTACGGATATCGCTATGTCAACCTGACACCGTGGAACTACCTGAGCCTCTCCTCGACGCAAGTCGGCGTGTCGATGCAGGGGCCGGTCAAGTTTAACGATAGGATGTATTTGGACTACGACATAGGCGCCTTCGATAACGCGAGTTTCCACGCGTTCGAGCAGACCGACACCAAGCAGTTCATGGTACGCGGGTCTGTTTACCCATTCGGCGCGAACTGGCGTTACGATGGTTTGGGTCTAACCGGCTTCTACAATTACGGCTACGGCAACACGGCGCCTGATACCGCTGATATCCCGACGACGCTCAAAGGTGGCAACGCGCATATCCAGCGGATCGCGGCACTAATCCACTATAGCGCTTACAATTGGGGGTTGGCGGGTGAGTTCGACTCTGGCAGCAATGCCTTCCAGGCGTCCAATCTGTGGTCGGGGAGCGGTCCGGCGGATGCTTTCGGTTTCCCGACCGGAAAGGCGATCACCTCTGGAACGTTCGCCGGCAATACCTGCGGCAACGGCACCACTACCATCGTAGGCGGCAAGCTCATCGCGCCCTGCTATCCTTTGTTCAACACCTTCGGACCGCAGTCGGCGGCGCAGACGGCGATCCTGAACAATGGCCAGGCGCAGCAACTGGGCGCCGATTTCTTCGGCCACTTCCACATCCCCGAAACTCCGATCACGCTGTTCGGCATGTTCCAGTGGTTGCAGCCAAACACGCAGTTCGCGAGCAATCCATTGGACTTCTATCGATGGATCTTCGGCATCAGCTACCAGTACAACGAGTACCTGCGGTTTGCGATCGACTCGCAGAATATCTCTTACTATCATAGCCAGGAGTCGATTCCGATTTCGACGCTGAAAAACTTTGGCTACACACCGGGCGGCACTTTAAATGGCCAGACGTTACCCAAGACCGGCAGCATTCCGGACCTGGTGCAGCGTGATACGCACTCCATTTTCGCCAACGTGGAGTTCAGTTACTGAGGTAGTCCCCATACCCCGGTCGCGGCGGCGGCGCTGGATGAGTCTTCCCCATCTCATCAGCGGCCGCCGCCGTATTTCTTCAGGCGCGCGTCCGTGGCTTAATCGGGCGGTCGCTTTTCTCGCAATCGCGATCGCCGCGGCGCTCGCCGGATGCTTCCTGAAAGAGACGCCGCAGCAGCGGGCTGAGCGGATCGAGCCGATGCTGGCGGCGGCCGGTTTCCATATGCTGCCGGCCGACACCCCGGAGCGGACCGCCGAGACTCAAAAGCTGACGCCGCTCAAGGTTCGCTATTACATCGACAACGGCAAGCCGCGCTATTGGTTCAATGACCCAGTGAATTGTCATTGCGTTTATGTCGGCGGCGAAAAGAACTACCAGCAGTACGAGCAGATCAGGTTGAATCAGCAGGCCGCCCGGCAAGAGGCGGAGGCGGCGCAGATGAACGAAGAGGCGGCTCAGCAGGAACAGATGAACATGATGCTGTGGCCGGGCCCGTTTATAATGTACTAATTTCGCGCCGCCGCGCTCAGCGGCCTTCGAGCGATTGTCCGGCGGCCCGTTCCAATCCCGCCTTGGCTACCGCGAACGCGTATAGCGCGTTGACATAGCTGGCCTTGTCCTGGATGAAGTCGCGCTCGGCCTCGGTCAACTCGATGATATTGCCGAGTCCGGCAGTGTAGCGCTTTTCGGCCAACTCCAGTTCCACTCGTGACGCGTCGACGGTCACTAAGGTCTCGCGAATCTGCTGATGCGCATTTTGCCAGTCCAGGAACGCAGTGTTTACCTCCAGCATGATCTGCTGGCGGAGGTCGGCGATCGAATGCTCGACCGCTTCGCGCCGCAACCGCGCCTCCTCGATTTGATGCGTCGTCAATAGCCCGTTGAAGATCGGCCAGCTGATGACCAGGCCGATGTTGTAGTTGTTGACACCAGGTAGACCGGTCCCGAGGACGTTGTACCCGGCCACGGCGTTCGCCGACGGGAACAGGTCGCTGCGGTATTCCCTCACCCTCGCACCGGCTGCGCGCGCCTGGTTCTCGAGCGCGAGCAGGTCGGGACGCAGCTTCATGGCGGCGTCGATGTATTCCTTGGCCGATCCGACGATCTCACTGGAGCTGAGCGTCTGGGTGGTTTCATAGTCGGGCGCCTCGGCCCCCAGGCCCATTGCGTTGTCCAGCGCCGCCTTGGCCTTGAGGACCTCGTTGCGCTCGGCGAGCAGCTGGGTTTCGGCGCGCGCGAGCTGGGCCTGGGCAGTGTAGACGTCGATTTTCGGAGCCAGTCCGGCCGCCGATTTCACTTTCGATTGATGCTCCTGCTCCTGACGTTGGGCGATTGCCTCCTCATAAACGGCCACCAGTTGCCTGGCCCCGAGCAGCGCGAAGTAGCGCTGCGAGGTTTGAAAGATGAGGTCAAGTTCGGTGAGTTTGAGCTGAGCGCCCGCGGCGTCGGCCTGCGCGCGGCTTTCGGCTATTTCGCCCCGGGTCCGGCCGAAGTCGAACAGGTACTGCGACGCGCCTACTCCGCCCAGGTAATTGTTTTCAAGCGACCAGGCCTGTGGCTGCCCTGCCGCGCCGTTGTGGCGCGGGATGAAGCCTGGATTGAGATAGTTCGCCGCGCCGATTCCGTTCTGCGTCGAGCCGAGGTATTGCGCAGTGCCATAGACCTGCGGCAGCAACGCCGACTTCGTCTCCCCCACCACCTGCTCGGCGGCGCCCGCCTCTGAACTCGCGGCCATCCGCCGGGGATGATTCTCCAGCGTGAAGCTGATCGCCTGGGCGAGCGTCAAGCGCTGGCCGGGCGTGGGCATGGAAACGGCCCACAGTGCGGGCACGGGGGTGATAACCAGGCAGGAAAGCGCGACGCCGAGCGCGCGCCCAAGCTTGAGCAGCGTCATCTTTCCTCTCCGCTCAGTTCTGGTTCTTTGACCGGTTCGGGCTGGAAGCCCAGCTGGTAGTGGTCGTCGAGCACCGTGCGCACCTGCTCCCCATTACTCAGTGACGGAGTGGGCGAGCGCACTATTTCCTCACTGCCGCTGAGGCCGGACACGATCTCCATATAAACACCGGTGTTAATTCCCACGATCACCGGAATTTCCTGGACGCGGCCGCCGCGCACGGCCAATACAAAATGGCCGCCGCCCGCAGAGTCGCCGACCGCGCTGTTGGGCAGTTCGAGCGCATTGGGATGGCGCTCGAGTTCGAGCGTGGCGTTGGCGTACATGCCGGGATAGATTTCCCCTCTCGAGTTGTCGATGTCGATCTCCGTGAGCATCGTGCGCGTGGCTAGATCCAACGAATGAGCGAAGCGCGCGACGCTGGCGGTGTACGGGCGTCCGGGCAGCTCGCGAAATTCGATCTGCACCGGCATCCCGACCCGGACATAGCCGACCGCATCCTGCGGCACATAAACGTACACTCGCAGTTTTACGATACTGGCCAGGCTCACTACCGGGGCAGCGGCGCCGCCCGCATTGGCCGTCCCTTCCATCGGCGCGGTCGCGCTGTCCTGGCCGCCGGCTCTGATCAGCGCTCCGGGATCGACGAAGCGCTCGGTCACGACTCCGTCGAAGGGCGCGACGATCTGCGTGTACGCGACCATCGCGGCAAGTTCGTTGGCCTCGGCCTGCGCTTGCTGGAACTTGCTATAGGCCATGTCGACGTCCTGGCGTGCCACGAGCCGCGGGTCGCCTTTCCAGACCTGATTCAGCCGTTCATAGGTCAAGCGCTGAATTTGCAGATTGGAGCGTGCGCGATCCAGGCGCTGACGCAACTCGGGAACCTCGATGTTCGCCAGCACCTGGCCCTTTTTCACCCGGTCGCCCTTGTCGACAAGGATGTCCTTCAAATAGCCAGTGACCTTGGCGTATAGCGCCGACTGGTAATAGCCGACCGCGTCGCCGGGCAGAGTTATGGTGCGCATCGCCTCGCCGCGCTGGGGCCTGATAACAACCACCTGCGGCGCCGCCGTGGGAGTATCGAGGTCCTCGTGATGGCATCCGGTGAGCAGCGCAGTGGCCGCGAACAGCATCGCGAGCGCGAAAACTATGGTGCCCGACCGCCTCATCTCATACGAACGCGTCATCGGGCCGCCTCCGCTCCGCGCCGTGAATAAAACGCCTCGTACACCGCGGGCACCAGGACCAGAGTGAAGATGGTCGACACGGCCAGGCCGCCGACCGCCGCGCGCGCCAGCGGTGCCGAGGCCTCAGAGCCCGCGCCCAGCTCGAGCGCGAGCGGCATCAGGCCGACGATGGTTGCGAGCGCGGTCATCAGAATGGGCCGCATACGGATGCGCGCCGATTCGACCACCGCGCGGCGCAGCGGATGGCCCTCGCGGCGGCGCTGGTTGGCGAAGTCGACCAGCAGGATCGAATTGGAGACCACGATGCCGACCATCACGATGATGCCCATGAAGGACTCAATATTGAGCGTGGTACCGGTCAGGTACAGCGTCCACATCACGCCGATCATTCCCATCGGCACCGCGAACATGATGATCACCGGGTCGAGGAACGAGCGAAACTGCGCCACCATCACCAGGTACAGCAGGATTACCGCCATCCCCAGGCCGAAGCCGAAGCTCGAAAACGACTTCTCCATCGAGGCCACCGAGCCGCGCAGCTCGTAGCTCATGTCCTCGGGCATCTTGATGCGCCCCAGCGCCGCTATCACGGCGCGCTGCGTGCCGCCCAGGTCCTGGGTGCGCGGCGCGACCAGCACGTCGACCACGCGCTGGATGTTGTAGTGGTCGGCCTCGGCGGGATGGCGCTCGGGCACGATGGAGGCGACGTCGCGGAGCGCCAACGCGTCCCCGCGCGAGTGCCTGGCGAGCGCGACTGAGACCGGGATGTTCATCAGCGTCTCGATCGACTTTATATCCCGCTCGAAATATTGCGCGGTCAGGAAGTAGTCGTTGCCCGACTTGGGGTCGATCCAGATCGACGGCGCGATTATCTGGTTGGAGGTCAGCGCCGTGATCACGTTGGCGATCACGTCGTACTGGTTGAGGCCGAGGCGTGCTGCCTTGACCCGATCCACCTTGACCCGCAGGGTCGGATAGTCGGCCTCCTGCGGAATGAAGGTATTGGCCACTTCCGGCACGCTGCGCAGCGCCTCCTCGACCGCGCGCGCCACCGGGAACAGCGCACGGTAGGTGGGCGCGGTGAGTTGCACGTCGATCGGCGCCGCCAGCCCGAAATTGAGTACGGAGTCGATGATGCTGCCGGAGGTGAAGAAGGTCCGCACATCGGGCACGATTTGGGGCAGAAGTTCTTTGAGGCGATGCATATAGACGAAGGTCGAGACCGTGTGCGTGGGCTTTAGCGCGACCATCATGAAGCCCGAATCGGGCGCGGCGTTGGACGAGTAAATCGAAGAGAAGCCCGGCGCCAGGCCAAGATTCGACACGATGGTCGAAAGCTCGCGCGGCGGGATGACCTGGCGCACCGCGTTTTCCATCCGCGCGGTCAACTGCTCGGTGAGTTCGATGCGCGTACCGACGGGGGCGCGATAGTCGATGATGAACTGGCCGGAATCGGTTTGCGGGAAAAGTTCAGTGCCGATCAACGGGTAGATCAGCATGCTCAAAACGAACACTATCGCGACCGCACCTATCACCAACGACTTATGATCCAGCGCGCGCTCCAGGATGCGTTCGTAGCGCGCGGCCATCCGCTCGTAAACTCGTCTGAAGGCGCCCAACGGCCCGCGAGTGGCGCCGTGCTCGGATTCGCGGGCCGACTCCGCGGTCAGAAAGCGCGCGCAGTAGATCGGGATGACGCTCATCGCGACCAGGTACGACGCGACCATCGATAGCACTACCGCCAGCGCCAGCGCGCTGAACAGATACTTGGCCACCCCGAACAGGAACATCACCGGGAAAAACACGATGATGGTCGTGATGGTCGAGGCCAGCACCGGCAGTGCGACCTCCTCGGCCCCATCGCGCGCCGCGTCTTTCGGCTCCTTGCCCTCGGCCAGATGGCGGTTGATGTTCTCGAGCACCACCGTCGAGTCGTCGACCAGCCGCCCTATAGCCAGCGCGAAGCCGCCCAGGGTCATGATGTTGATGGTCGATCCGCCCATCATCAGGCCGAAGGCTCCCGCCAGGATCGACAGCGGGATAGAGAGAAAAATCGCAAACGTCGAGCGAAAGCTGCCGAGGAAAATCAGGATCATCAGCGAAGCCAGCACCGCGCCCATGACAGCTTCGTGCTCGAGCGCGTCGATCGCGTCGCAGAATGTAGGTGGACTGGCTGAAAATCGCTTGTAGCTTCATCCCCTTAGGCATCCCGGTGATTTTCGGCAGCACGCTCTCGATACCGTCGACGATTGAGATTGTGTTCGAACCACTCTGCTTGAGCACCGGGATGTAGACCGAGCGCTGGCCGTCGATGCGCACGATGTTCTGTTGGATCTCGGCGGCGTCTTCGGCGCGTCCGATATCGCGCACGTAGACCGGCTTCTGGCCCTGCCCGATCTTGACCGGCACGTCGTTGATGTCGTCCGGATTGTCGATCATCGAGTTGGTGTAGACGAAGTAGTCCTGCGTGCCGATTTTGGCATCGCCCGCCGGGATAATCAGATTGGCGCGGTTGAGCGCATGTACCACCTCCATCGGGGTCAGCCCTCGCGCCTGCAACGCGTCGCGGTCGAGGTAGACCATGATCTGGCGATACTTGCCGCCGAACGGCGGAGGCACTGAGGCACCTTCGACGGTGGCGAGAAAGTTGCGGATGTTGAACTGCGCCTGATCGCGTAACTGGGCCTGGCTAAAACCCTTGCCTGAAACCGTCACCAGCACCACCGGCAGCGACGACGCGCCCGACGGCAGCACCAAAGGCGGTAACGTGCCCGGCGGCAGATGCCGCAAGTCTGCCATCGCCAGGTCACCTAGTCCTGCCGCGGCAGCGGCAAGGTTTATTCCGGGATGGAAGAACACTTTGATGATGCTGACACCGGGCAGCGAGCGCGACTCGATATGCTCGATTTCGCTGCCCATCGTGAAGAAGCGCTCGAAGCGGGTGGTAATGTCGCGTTCCATTTCCTGCGGCGGCATCCCGGGATAAAACGTCGCGACAATTACCGCCGGAATATGCAGCGGAGGAAAAACGTCAACCGGCATCCGGGCGAACGCGTTCAACCCGAGAATGGTGATGATCAGCGCTCCCACGATTATCGTGTGGGGATTGCGCAGCGAGAATGAAGGCATCGCACTCCTCCAATGGCCTTGGCGCCGCATTGGCGCGAGGTTCGCGGTCCATCTCATGCCGCGTCGGCTTATACCGGCGCGGTGCGAATCAGACGCGTAAGGATGCGATGTGGCTGGAGGGGTCTCCGCCGTCGTCGGCGTGGGCAGGAGCGATTCGGAGATGTCTCAGCATGCGGACTCGAGGCGGCGCAGCGGTCATGCGCAGTAAGATGCGGGGCACAACCGAAACGAAGAGCACCGTGGCGATGCTGTGCGGCGCCGTCGAGCGGCCCATGCGATCGATTCGCGCCTCGGGGCGGCCGTCGAGCTGGTCGACGACGGTATGATGGGCCGCGCGCAACCCCGCGTGCACCGTAGCGCGGGTTGGAGAGAAGCGATGGCTCAGATGAATCGGCACTACCACGGTCAGGCTGAGAGCGAGGAGCGCTCCAACGAACCAGGGAAACCTGGCGTTGCAGCTATTGCATAGACGCGCCATTCGAACGGATTCTATTAAGCCTTGGCCCGTGCGGCAACCGCCGAATTAATCTGGCGCTTAATGCGGGCCGGCAGCAGGCACTGGTTTCGATATGTCGGGCGCCTCGCCGCGCTAAGGTCAGGACGACCCACTGTCGTAAGCGCGCGCCATTAGACCCGTGATAAGATTGCCGGACCGTGACCGACAAAGTGATCGTACTGCGCCCCGCGCGCACGGAGGTTGACGAGCGCAACTTCCGCATCAAGTATGCCGAGCTGCTCAACCCCTCGCAGCTCGCCGCCGTAACCCATCGCGACGGCCCGATCCTGGTTATCGCCGGCGCGGGTTCCGGCAAGACGCGCACGCTGATTTATCGCGTCGCGCGGCTCATCGAAAGCGGAGTCCCGCCGGGCGCGATTCTGCTGCTGACCTTCACTCGCCGGGCCTCGCAGGAGATGCTGCGCCGGGTTGAGCAGCTGGTCGGTGATCGCACGCGCGCGGTGGCCGGTGGCACCTTTCACTCCTTCGCCAACCTGACGTTGCGCCAGTTCGGCTCGGCGGTCGGGCTTAAGCCCAACTTCACCATCCTCGATCGCTCGGACATGGAGGACGTCGTCAACCTGCTGCGAACCCGGATGGGTTTCGGCTCGCGCGAGCGCCGCTTTCCAAAGAAGGGTACGATTACCGAGGTCATCAGCATGGCGCGTAATAAGCGCCGCGAGCTTGGCGAAGAAATCGAGTTCGATTTTCCCCACCTCGTAGAGCATCGCGACGACCTGGTGCGGCTAGCCGCCGCGTACGACACCTACAAGCGCGAGCGCGGATTGCTCGACTACGACGACCTGCTGTACCGGCTGGCCGAGCTGCTAGAACAACACGAGAACGTCCGTCGGCGCCTGAGCGACACTTACCGCTACATCATGATCGACGAGTACCAGGACACCAACCTGATTCAGGCCGAGTTGGTGCGGCTACTCGCCGCGACTCATCGCAACGTGATGGCGGTGGGCGACGACGCGCAATCCATCTATTCGTTTCGCGGCGCGAACTTCCGCAACATCATGGACTTTCCAGAAATCTTCCCCGGCGCGAGGGTGGTCAAACTGGAACAAAACTACCGCTCGCTGCAGGGCATCCTCGACGTCGCCAACGAGGTCATCTCGCGCGCCGCCGATAAGTACACCAAGGTGCTCGCCGCCGAGCGCCGCGGCGAGTTCCGCCCGCTGTTGGTGCGCGCCCAGGACGAACACATGCAGTCGCGGTTCGTCGCCGAGCGCATCCTGGAGCTGCGCGAGCAGGGCGTCGAGCTGGGCGAAATCGCGGTGCTGTTCCGCTCCGGCTTCCACTCCTTCGACCTCGAGCTCGAACTTCAGCGCCGCGACATCCCATTCATCAAGCGCGGCGGCTTCAAGTTCATCGAGACCGCTCACATAAAGGACGTGCTCGCGCATTTGCGGGTGGTCGTAAATCCCGCCGACGCAGTGTCATGGCTGCGCGCGTTGATGCTGGTGCCCGGAGTTGGCCATCGCCGGGCCGAACGCCTGATCGAAGAAATCGTCGCCGCGCCTGAGCCCGAGCAGGCGCTGGCGCGAGCGGCTGAGGCGATTGGCGGCGCCACGCGCTCGGGTGGCGGTTCCGGTGGAACAGCTGCGGCCGCGGCGCGTCTTGCGAGTCTGCTGGGCGAGTTGCGTCGTGACGCCGAGGCGCGTCCCGCCCATCAGCTCGCGCGGACGCTCGAGTACTATCTGCCGCTGATGCGCGAGAGTTACCCGGACGATTATCCCAAGCGCGAGCGCGACCTAGAACATTTCCAGACCATCACCGAGCGTTACCGCAGCCTCGAATCGATGCTGGCCGACGTGGCGCTCGAACCGCCCAGCGATTCGCTCGGCGACGTGCTCGCAGTGGAACCCGAGGAGGGCTACCTCACGCTCAGCACCATCCATTCGGCCAAGGGGCTGGAATGGCGCGTGGTGTTTCTGATCTGGGCGGCCGACGGACGCTTCCCCGGCCCCCAGAGCGTCGGTCCCGAAGAACTGGAGGAAGAGCGCCGCCTGATGTACGTCGCCGGCACGCGCGCGCGCGACGAACTGTACATTTCATATCCGATCCATATGTTCGACCGCGCACTGGGCTACACCATCGGACGCGTGTCGCGCTTTCTAGAAGATGTTCCGGCCGAAGTGCTGCAGACCGCGTCGCTCCAGGAGTCCGACGAAGAGCCGGCCTGACCGGCGAGCGCGCGGTCGATATTGCTAGTCGCCGAAAAGGCGGCGGCGATCTGCCTCGTCGAACGATTTATCAGGCCCGCAAAATCCCTGATCGGGCATTTGTGCGATTCCCTGTGCGACCCGCGGCAGAGCCCGCGCGCGCCGCGTGTCAGCCTCCGGTCCGCGATCGACCAATATCTCGCGCAGGCAGTTGTCCGCTTCGCGGAGAATCGTGAAGTATTGGTCGTGAGTCCGAGCGTAGTCGCGGCACGCCGCGGCCCAATCCTGGTTTTCGCGCAGGAGATCCGTCAGCACTCGGGCATCGCGGCAGGTGAGGCTCAGTCCCTGCCCCCAAATCGGATCGCTCGCGCCGGCCGCATCACCGATCAACACCACGCCGTCACGATAGGGGTTCTCAACCCAGTGATCGGCGCTGATGAAAGAAGCGAGTGGACCGCTAGCTCGCGCGCCTTTGTAGTACTCAGGCGGAACCCCGCTGTTGAGCGCTTCTGTAACGAATCGGCCGATCGAGGTTTCGCCCTGCAGGCGGAAATCCGCGTCAATCGGATAGACATCGTAGGCGCGAACGCGGCCGTCGCCTTGGGGAAAAAGATAGCCCACCTGCCCGATTGCCGGATTGTACGCACCGATGGAGGTATCAGACGCTGCGGACATCTGTTCGAAGAGCAGTCCGGCGATGTAATAGCGATCGGGTTCGCGTTGAGTTGCGAAGCCGCACCACTTTCGCACCATCGAGCTGCGCCCATCCGCGCCGACCACCAGCCGCGGCGTCAGTTCTTCCACATGGCCGTTTGATTCGACTGTGACAGTAGGAGGGTTGCCAGGCTTTACCTCACGCACTTTGGCGCCGCGGCGAACCTCGGCGCCCGCTTTCGCGGCTTCGGCGAGAACCAGCTCCTGCAGCGCGGGATGATAGATCGCCAGATTGGGCAGGCTATGTGGCGTGGTGGCTACGCAGTCGCGGCGGTCCAGCTTCATTGCGCCGACGTAGATTTGCCAGAAGGGACTATCGTTGGCCGCGCTGCGGATCGCGTCGTAAATCCCGAGCCGGCGCGTTTCCGCGACTCCCCACGGCTCCATAAATTCGCCGCGTACCCGGTCCTGGAAGCGCGTCTCGCGCTCGACCACTAGCACTCGCGCGCCGGCTTTTGCCATCGCGACCGCGACGGCAGCGCCGCCGAGTCCGCCGCCCACGGTGACGATATCGTACCCTGTACGGCTCATCGCGATACCTCAATTCTCGATCGGCATCGGACTCACTGCTTGATCAACCCCCCGCGGCCGCGTCGCCTTCTGTTTTTCGGATTGACGCGCGGATACTGGAACTGCGCAAACGACTCGTCGCGTGACTAGCTATACTGCAGTGTAGCCACCGTCAACGACGTATTCCGCGCCGGTCACGAAGGAGGCCTCATCGGTTGCGAGAAACAACACCACGTAACCCACCTCTTCCGGACGGGCGGCGCGCTTCATGGGCGCAAGCGCGGCAATCGCGTCGAGCTCCTTGTCGGCGAATATATCCACCATCGGTGTCTTTATCACTCCCGGATGCACCGAATTGACGCGGATGTTGTCAGGCGCATATTCGACCGCCGCCGTCTTGGTGAGCAGCCGTACCGCGCCTTTGCTCGCGTGATAAGCGGCGGAGCCGCCTGAACCGATTAATCCATAGATTGATGAGATGTTGATGATCGAACCGCTGCCGCGTTTTTTCATCGCGGGAACCGCGATCTTGGTCCCCAGCCACACGCCCTTCTGATTGACGTTGATGATCGCGTCCCATTCCTCTTCGCTGGTGTCACTGATTCCCTTGGTGTTGAGAATGCCAGCGTTGTTGACGAGAATATCGAGTCCGCCGAATTCGCGTTCGCAGGCGTCGACCGCGGCGCGCCAATCAGCGGCACGGGTAACGTCGAGATGAACCGGCAAGGCCACGCGCGAACCTGCCTGCCGGTTCACCTCGTCCGCGAGCTTCCGCCCCTCGGCGTCCAGCACGTCGCCGATTACGACTCGCGCTCCCTCGTTGACGAACAGTTTGGTCTCGGCGGCGCCCTGACCACGGGCACCTCCCGAGATCAGAGCTACTTTTCCTTTAAGACGATCCATTGGCGCGATTCATTTCCTATTCGGGATTTCAGTTGGCCTCCGAGGCCTCGACTTCCCGCTATAGATCGAACCGCCTGTCTGCGCAACGGCTTAGCCATCTGCAGCGCCGAGGTGCCGCAGCTTACTTCACGTACAGGAAAATTCCCTCGTAGAGGAGCGCGGGCTTTTCCTGCCCCACCACCTGGACCTGAGTCTCGGTCGTCAGTTGCGTGCCCTGTGGCTTGGGTTCGACCGCGACTACGCGCGAGCGCGCATGGACCTTGGCGCCCGCCGGAACGGGCGAGATGAAGCGCAGCTTGTTGGCACCATAGTTGACCACGTTGCGGAAGCTGGTGACGTTCCAATCGCGCGGGATGTCGAACGCCGGTATCAGGCTGAGTGTCAGGAAGCCATGTGCAACTGGCGTCTTGAACGGGCTCTCGCGTTTCGCGCGTTCGATATCGACGTGAATCCACTGATGGTCGCCGGTCACGTCGGCGAACTGATTGATCTTGTCCTGCGTCACGTCGATCGGTTTGCTCCAGGCGCTGAATTCCTGGCTGACTTTCGAGCGCAGCTTGTCGACATCGTCAAAGCGGATGTTTTCCATGTCTATCTCCCATCACGAGGCTAATTTACGAAACAATAAGTAATTGCGTCGCGATACGCGACCGTCTGATTTCTTCGGCGGACAAGCGACGCGCGCGTCCTGAAAAGCATTGTGAGCCGCCTCATGCCTCCTGTTTGCTTTGAGCGGCTTTGGCGGAGGGGCGACTGGTTTCGTCGCGAGGCGAGTGCGCCGCCGGTTTGCGCGGGCGTTGAAGGCGCATCTTTAGTGCGGTCTGCGCGCCTGGTCCCGGAAGCATCTTTGCGTCGAGCCATTCAATCGGCCGTCCGTCGCGGCTGGTGACGTGCACCTCGATCGGTTGAGCGTTGACCCGGTCGACCACGAGCACCGGAACGCGGCCGGGCCCGACCACCCATCGGTCGCCCCACTCCCGCAGCGCCATCAAAACCGGAAACAGAGCGCGTCCTTTTTCGGTCAGCCTGTATTCGAAGTGCCGAGCGTCGTCGGGAGCGACCGTGCGTTCGAGAATGCCGCGCGTGACCAGTTTTTTAAGGCGCGCGGCGAGGATATTTCGGGCGATCCCGAGGTTGCGCTGGAACTGGTCGAAGCGTCGCGTGCCCATCAAGGCCTCGCGCACGATCAGGAACGTCCACCATTCGCCGATTTGCTCGAGCGCCCGGGCAATCGAGCAATTCATGTGAGCGAAGGTCTTGCGGCGCATCGTTGAACCGTAACACGGCCCGGTTTCATGATGCAACTTATGCGTGGCGCCCCTGCGCGCCGCTCAACGCGGAACCGTTCGCGATCCAGTCGCGATGCTCCGCCGCCGCGCAGGCTAGGCCGCCGCCTTCGCCGAGACGCGCGTAGTGGCCGGCCACCTCGCGCCCGATAATCTCCACCTGCTGCGCCCACGCCTGCGGTTCGGCCACCGGCCACAGCACGAACTTGTCCAGCCCGACTTCGATGTACTGGTTCACGCGCTCGATGATGTCCTCGGCTGTGCCGAACACGGTGCGGCTGAAGAATTCATCTCCGCCTCGGTCGAGCGAGCGCACCACCGGCTCCAGCTCGGCGCGGGCGCGGTCGCGCGAGGGGCCTAGTCGGCAGAGCAGGATCAGCCCCGACTCGATACGCGCATCGGCCCGCCCATACTCGGCCGCATAGCCGCGGATGGCCGCCATGTTGCGCGCGAACTCGTCCGGGGTGAGGAACGAGGCGAAGTATCCGTCGGCCATTCGCGCCGTGCGCCTAAGCGCCCCCTCGGACTTGCCGCCGACCCAAATGTCGATCGTGCCCGAGTCGTTGTTGGTGCGCCGCTCTGGATGAGGCTCAAGGGTCACGTTGTCGAAATTGAAAAAGCGCCCGTGATGGCTCACGTTGGTTTGGGTCCACACCTTGCGCAGCACCTCGACCCCTTCGTCCAGGCGCCGCCCGCGCGATTCCAGCGCTACGCCGGTCGCCGGGTAATCGGCCACATTCGCTCCGGTGCCAACCGCCATCACCATCCGCCCATGTGAGTAGTAATCGAGCGTCGCGAACGACTTGGCCACCAACAAGGGATGGCGCAGGTTGAGCAGCAGCACACTTGGGCCAAGCTTGATCCGTGAAGTGTGCGAGGCCAGTATCGCGAGCGTCGCGACCACGTCCAGTTCGGGCGAAGGCGACAGCAGATGGTCCGAGAGCCAGAACGAGTCGAGTCCCCAGTCCTCGGCCTTCTCGGCCACCTGCACGATGGTTTCCGGGGTCGGCATCCCGAGCCGCCAAAGGCCAAACCCGACTCCGATTTTGACGTGCTTCATCACCACTTCTCCTTAACTATGACGCCTCTCGTTTAGCGTGAAGTTACTATAGCGGACGCCCCGCCGGATGCGATAATCTGTCGCCGGTGAGCGAACTTGGGGTAACCGTACTGGGTGCGGGCGACGCCTTCGCAAGCGGGGGGCGTTTTCAGGCCGGCTATGTTATTGAAGCCGACGGCGCGCATATCCTGATGGAAGCCGGACCGACCCTGCTCGCGGCGCTCAAGCGTACCCGCATTGATCCTGTCGACCTCGATATCGTGCTTATCAGCCATCTGCATGGCGATCATTTCGCCGGCTTGCCTTTCTTGATGCTGCAGTACATGTGGGAAAGCCCGCGCAAGCGCATGCTCACTATCGCCGGTCCGCGCCATCTCGAGCAACGCACCCGCGCTCTCTTTCATAACATGTATCCCGGCATGAATACGCATCCCCTGATGCGTAGGGTCAAGTTCGTCGAGCTCGAGGCCGGACGTACCGTGAGGGTCGGGCCGGCGCGTGTCGCTACCATCCGCACGCCACATACCAAGCCCGACGTTTCACTCGCTTTGCGGGTAACCGTCGAAGGGAAATCGCTGGCATTCTCGGGCGACACCGGATGGACGGATGAGTTGGTGGGGTTTAGCGCGGGCGCCGATCTGTTCCTGTGCGAGTGCACGTACTTCGAGAGCGACCATCTCGACTTCCATCTCAACTACCCGACTATCGAACGCAATCGCGGCCGCTTCACGGCGAAGCGGATGATCCTGACGCACCTGGGCCGCGAGGTGCTCGACCGCCGGGGCGATATCGGGATGGAGATGGCGGACGACCTGATGAAAATCACTGCCTGACAGGCTTTGAGCCGCGCGCGCGGGCTGACTATGCTCGTGCATAGGCGAACCGCCGCTCGCGCGCATAACCAGCCTTTGATTCAGCCGGCTGCGGCCGCCGCCCGAGATTAAAAGTAAAGAAAAGGAGCCTGCCGGATGGGTATAGCGGACGGCAAGCGCGCGCTGATAGTCGGCGTCGCCAACGACAAGAGTCTCGCCTGGTCTATTGCGCAGGAACTCAGGGCGCAGGGCGCGGAGATCGCGCTCACGTATCAGGGCGAGGTGCTCGAGAAGCGCGTCCGCCCGCTCGCCGAGTCGATCGGCGCGCTGGTGGTCGGCGAGCTCGACGTCACCAACGATATTCAGATCGGACTCACGATGTCGGAGCTGCGCGAGATCTGGGGTGGCCTGGACATGCTGGTGCACGCGGTCGCGTTTGCCGATCGCGAAGACCTGCGCGACCGCTTTCTGACAGTGAGCCGCGGCAACTTCGCCAAGGCGCTAGAGATAAGCGCGTACTCGCTGGTGGCGCTGGCGCGCGCGGCCGAACCGCTGATGGAAACGCGCGGCGGCGGCTCGGTGTTGACGCTGAGCTACCTGGGCGCGGTACGCGCGGTGCCCAACTACAACGTGATGGGAGTGGCCAAGGCGGCTCTGGAAGCCTGCGTGCGCTATCTCGCAGTCGACCTCGGACCGAAAAATATCCGCGTCAACGCGATTAGCGCCGCGCCCGCGCGCACACTCTCCTCTTCGGCCATTCGCGACTATTTCACCATGGCGCACGAGGTCGAGGAACGCTCGCCGATGCGCCGCGGGATGAAAACCGAAGAGGTCGGCAAGATGGCCGCTGTGATGCTGAGCGAGCTCTCGAGCGGCGTCACGGGGCAGACCGTTTACGTCGACGTCGGCTACAGCATCGTGGGCCTGTAAAATGCCGCCGGACGCGCCGGCGCAAACATACCTCTGATCAAAGGACGTCTGACAAGGAGTAAGGCAATGGCGATTGTTGCGGTGCCGCAGCTAAAGGACAACTACGCTTACCTGGTGATCGACGACGCGAGCAAACAGTGCGGTGTGGTCGACTGCTCCGAGGCGGATAAGGTGCTGGCCGAGGTAAACCGGCGCGGACTCAAACTGGTCGCCGTACTGCCGACGCATTGGCATCCCGACCACGTCGGGGGCAACCAGGACCTGGTGCGCGCCATGCCCGGGTTGCGGGTGTATGGGGCGCGCGGTGAAGACGGACGGATTCCCGCGATGACCGATGAGATCGAGGACCACGACGAAGTCGCGGTGGGGCCGATCCGCGGGCGAGTGATCGGAATTCCCGCCCACACCAGCGGCCACATCGCCTACTACTTCCCCACGCTCAAGGCGGTGTTCACGGGCGACACGCTGTTCATTGGCGGATGCGGCCGCGTGTTCGAGGGCAAGGCCGACACGATGGTGGCTTCGCTGGGTAGACTCGCCGCCCTGCCCGACGACACGCAGGTCTATTGCGGTCATGAGTACACCGAAAAGAACTTGCAGTTCGCGCTGACGCTCGAGCCGAGTAACGCGGCGCTCAAGGCCAAGTACGATTGGACGCGCAAAATGCGGGCCGAAAGCAAATTCACGATTCCGTCGACCATCGGCGACGAAAAGCGCTTCAACCCGTTCCTGCGCACCGATAGCGCGGAGTTGCGCGCTAGCCTGAGAAAGATCGATCCGACCGTTGGCGACGAGCCGGTCGCGATCTTTGCCAAGACCCGCGAACTGAAGGATCGGTTCTAAGCCGCCACGAAAGCTTTCTACTTTCAGTAGATATTTGCGCCACCGTCAACTAACGCCAAGAAAGAGCCGCCCCGACTCCCAAGCGATGCCGCTTTTTCGGGGCGGCATAGCGCTTCCAGCGCCTAGAAGTCTGCATCGGGGGACGTGCACAGCCCGCCGAACGGCCGACGTTTCGAGCGGCCAGCGCGTTTCGCAGACAGCGAAGCTCATACGCAATACATTCGTTCAAACACCGTTTGATTGCTATACAGAGAAGGAGAAAGCACGTTATTGATTAGATAAAGATGATAAAATTCACTTGACGTCGCAAATGCAAGAGATTTATGCTCCGGCTCTGAGGCTTTCGACCAGACCCGAGGAGAAGATGCTATGGCATTGGTCCAGGTACTGTTCATTAGCGCGCGCGAGTTCGTGAGCCGTCGAGTTCGCGGCCAGACGATGGTCGAGTATGCCTTGATTATCGCTTCAATAGGCGCTGTCGCGTGGGGCGCCTATAACCTTATGGGACATGACATTGGCTCCATGGCGAGCGGGATCGATTCGGACCTGACCAGCGCCTAGCTCGAATTGTTCTGAAGCACGCGGCCGTTTTGCCGCAGACGCCGGCGCTGATGAATCGTCATTACACGAGCCTCCATTGCACTAGCGTCGCTTCCGGATGGTCTTCGAAGACCGCCTCGACTTCGGCCTCGAATGGCGCGTCCTGCATTGGGTCGCCTAACAAGTTGCCTACCATCCGAATGCCTTCGGCATCGGCAACCTCGACCACCGCGATGATGAAAGGCCCGGCCTCTTTGAGTGCCGGATGTACCGGGTTCCACGATCGCACCCAGGTGTAGAGCCGCCCGCGGCCTGACACCCGATGCCATCCAAGCTCGTCACTTTGGCATTTGTGACAGATCCACTCGGGGCCGAATTGTAGGGTGCCGCAACGCCCGCAGCGCTGTACCACGAGCTCGTGACGGCGCAAAGCCTCCCAAAAACCGGCATCCATACCGTCGCGCTGCGCCGTTGGCGCAGGCAATCCCTCGGGCAGGTAGTAAAGTGATTTTTTCTCAGCCATGCGGAACTCGCTCCGGCACACGCGGTTCAACCACGCAGCTCAGCCACGCACGATAAGATCGCTCACCGGCGAGACCATCGGGCCCGACGCCACCAGCGCGATCTTCGCGTCAGGCACCTGTGCAGTCGAGGTCCCGCGGCATTGGCGCACCGCTTCGTTGATCAGTTCGAGCCCATGCATATAGCACTCGGCGATATTGCCGCCGCTGGTGTTGAGCGGGAGCTTGCCATCGGGCGCGATGAAGTTTTCCAGCTTGCACAGGTCCATCACCCCGTCGGGCTCGCAGAAGCCGTGCTCGACCAGACTTATCGGGACGGCGCCGCTGAAGTGCTCGTAAATCTGCACGACATCGACGTCTTTAGGACCGATTTCCGCCATCTCATACAGTCGCGGCGCAAGCGTTTTGAAATGCGAAGATGCGAAATCGGGTGAATTCTCGGCCGCGGCGGCGGCCCGATACGGCGCGCCCTGCGCCGCAGCCATCACGTACACCGGCTTCTCTTTGAGATCGCGCGCGCGCTCCGCGCTGGTCACGATCATCGCGGCGGCGCCGTCGTTTTCCATGCAGCAGTCGTAGAGATGAAACGGCTCGACAATCCATCGAGAGCGATCGTACTGCTCGCGGGTCAGCGGCCGTCCGTACATCACGGCGCGCGGGTTGAGTTGCGCGTGATGGTAGTCGGCGAGCACCACCGCGGCGAGCGCGTCCTGGGTGACGCGATGCTCGTGCATGAAGCGGCGCACGCGCAGCGCGACCCATTGCGCGGGAACGAACAGCCCGTAGGGCCACGCGTATGCGGAGGGTCCGGAGACGGTTTTTACCGGGGCGGCCTGGCCGAAGCGGCCGAACTGGCCCTGTGCGAGCGCGCGAAACACCACTACGTATTTGGCATAGCCGGCCGCGACCGCAGCCGCAGCCTGCGCGACGGCGCCCGAGCCGCCACCCCCGCCGCCGCCCCATACCATGCTCGCCCACGCGTAGTGCGGAAGGCCCAAGGCGGTCGCCAGACGCGCCGCGTCGTTGCGATCGTTGCTGTAGGAGGCGAAGCCGTCGAGGTCGGTGACTTTGATCCCGGCGTCCTCGACCGCCTTCAGAATCGCTTCGCAGGCTAGCTGGAATTCGCTGACGGGCGCCTGCCCGCGCTTGTAATATTTGGTCTCGCCGAGGCCGACGATGGCGACCTTGTCCTTGATGCTGTACTCGCCCATTAGTTCATGGATTCCTACGGATTGTCGGATGCCGCGTGCTCGAGATGGTCGGCGTCGAGAGCGCGGAAGTGCGGGAGCACTTCCTCTGCCATCAAGCGCATTGACTTGAACCATGGATCGGGATCGTCGGCGTAGTCGAAGGTGAAAAGCAGCAGCGTACCGAAGCCGCCGAGGGCCTTGTACATCTGCGTGAGCTTGTCGCGCACCGTGCGCGGCGAGCCTACCAGCCATCCGTGATCGGCCAGGTACTCGGGCGTGACCGCGTCGTCGCGCACCGACGGGTCATGCTTGAGATATTTGGTGAACTGGAAATCAGACATCAGTGGGAGCAGGTACTCGCGCATCATGCGGCCCATCATGCCGCCGACGCAATGACGATGCGCCTCCTCGTCTGTGTCGGCGACGAAAATTTCGCGCACGATTCGCCAGTCCTCCCGGCTCGAACGCCGACCGCTGCGCCGCGCGCCCTCGAGCACCGCGTCCCAGTGCGTAGCGACGTAGCCCGGGCTCATGTTGAGGCTGAGCGGCATGAAACCGTGCTCGCCGGCGAGCTTGAGCGTTTCGGAGCCGGGGTTGAGGCCCGCGATGCCGATAGGCGGATGCGGCTGCTGCAGCGGCCGCAGATGATGACCCAACGTGCGCAGCATCGGGCCCGGCACGTTCACGCTCCAGAACTTGCCCTTGTACTCGAGGCCGCCATCGCTCGCCCAGACCTTGAGCATGATGTCGAGCGCTTCTCGGGTCATGTCGCGGTTGACGCCCTTCATACCGTCGACGCAGAACAATTGCCAGTCGCTCGGCAACCCGCTCGCGCCGATGCCGAGCATGTAGCGGCCCTCGGCGAGATGGTCCATGTAGGCGACGCGGCAGGCGAGTTCGGCCGGATGATGGTAGGGCAGCAGATGGGCGCCGGGCGCGAGCTTGATCTGGCGCGTCTGAGTGAGCGCCTGGGCGATCAGCAGGTCGGGCGCGGGATTGGGCTCCCAGCGCGAGGTGAAGTGTTCGCCGATCCACGCCTCGCTGTAGCCCAGGCGATCGGCTTCGCGCAGCACGGCGAGGTCCCATTGTTGTCCGGCCAGCAGGCCGCGCTCGGGCGGATGCGACGGCATCAGAAAAAGTCCCAGTTCCATACCATCTCCTGTATTCGCGGGCGGCGTCCTACTTCAGTCCTGAGAATTCGGCCGGCGTCATGATCTTGTTGCTCTGACTGACCACTAGCGCACGCAGCTTGGGCACGATCGCCGCGCGGCGCGGATCGCGTCCCCACGCGGACCACTTCTGCTGACGCTCGTTCAGATCGTTGTAGGCCCACAGATGAACCAGCTCGTTGAGCGGTCCGATGTCCGTGGACCAATAGCCGACCGGCTTCAGCCCGTGCTCGGCCAAGAGCGGCAACAGCTCTTCCTTGGTGATTTGGATGTACTGCGGTACTCCGCCCAGCACCAACGTGTAAGTTCGAAGTTCATAGATCATCGCGCACCTCTGCCTTTGTTATATCAGCCCGTGCCCCTGGTCAGCCTTTGGAGCCTTTGGCCCCAGGCCATGACATCGCCGCTGCCAGGCCCTCGAGCGCGAGCCCATAGCCGAGGTCGTCGAGCATCAGGCGCTTGAGCTGCTGAGTTATCGCGACACGCGCATAGCGCACGGTGAGCGGCGGCTTGGCGACGATTAGCTGCGCCAACTCCCACGCGCGCGCCACCAGGCGCTCGCGCGGCACGACTTCGCTGACCACGCCCAGCTCCAGCGCCTCGCGCGCCGAAAGCTTCTGCCCCGTCAGCAGGAAGTAACGGCCGCGATTCGGTCCCAGCACCAGCGGCCAGACCACGTGCACGCCATCGCCGGGCACGATCCCGTTGGGAAAGTGCGGCGCGTCCTGAAAGGCCGCGTTTTCGGAGGCGATCACGATATCGCATAGCACGGCGAGCTCGGCATGGATCAGCGCCGGGCCGTTGACCGCCGCGATCATCGGCACCTCGATATTGAGATGGTTCATCAGGAGATATTTGCCGTCGTTGTAGATGTGATCCCAGGTCGTGGTGCGGACGCCCGCGTGTGGCGGCGGTGCGGGCTCGCCGCTTGGAGTTTTGCCCACCGGAGCGCCGCGGCCGCCGCCATGATCGACCTCAGCGCAGAACGCGTCGCCGGTGCCGGTGATGATGACGCAGCGGTTTCCATGGTCGCGCGCGACGTCGTTAAACGCGTACGACAATTCTTCATGCGGCGGCCCGCCCCATCGCAGCGGGGCGCCTTCGCTATGCAGCGTCATCTGCAGAATGCCGTCGCGGCGCTCCATCGTGACGTGCTTGTACTTATTCTGGTACTCCTCGAACTTGCTCATCCAGTATCTCTCCTGTTCCCGGCCTGGTGTGCCTCTGCGAATCGATGGGCCGAATCCTACTAAAGTGCGGCGCGAGACCGTTAACCGGGCGGACCTTGCCGAGCCGCCCCACTTGGCAGCAGAGTAGGAACGCATCGAGAGTAGGGAGCGCATCGACAGAGACCCCTCCGAGGCGACAAGAGACTCTGCAATGAACACCGGACGGCGCGAGCGCATCATCGACGAGCAGCAGGCCGCGGCCTGGGTCGAGGACGGGATGACCGTTGCGATCGGCGAGCCCGCACCGATGGCGCTGGTGCGCCGGATCGTGCGCCGCGGCGTGCGCAATCTGACTGTCGTCGCCAGCGGTTTCGCGCTCGACATGCTGATCGCGGCCGGATGCGTGCGGAAGACCTTGAGCTACTATGCCGGCGGCGGCCCGGGCGTTCCCGTGTTGCCGTCATTTCGGCGCGCAGCCGAACGCGGCGAAATCGAGGTCTGGGAGTGCGAAGAGGGCATCCTGTGCGCCGGGTTGCAGGCGGCGGCGCAGATGCTGCCGTTCATGCCGTGGCGCGGCGGAGTGGGGACCTCGCTGCCGCAAGTCAATCCCGAGCTCAAACTGTTCCGCGATCCGATTCGCGGCGAAGAATTAATTGCGGTGCCGCCGATCAAGCCGGACCTGACACTCCTGCACGCGGCCGCCGCTGACGTTTACGGCAACGTGCGCCATCTCGGCGGCCCCGGATGGCTCGATTTGTTCCAGTATCGCGCCGCCGACCGCACCATCGTCCAGGTCGAACAGGTGATCTCCAACGAAGACATTCGCGCCGACCCGTGGGCGACGACCATCGCCGCCGCCGACGCGATCGTGCGCGCGCCTTTCGGCGCGCATCCGTTTTATAGCCGCGGTTTTTACATCACCGACGGGCCGCATCTGCACGCCTACCTTAAAGCTGCCGAGCAAGCCGCCGGCGGCGAGCGCGCGGCGCTCGAAGAGTACCTCGACCGCCATTGCCGTCGGCCCGACAGCCTCGCGGACTACCTCGAAACGATTGGGATGAAGCGGCTGCTTGAGTTGCACGAATACTGATCGCGAATTGCGATTCGCAATTACGATCCGAGGAGCTGCACGCCGATGGCGGAAGAAAAGAAAATCCCGGGCAAGCTGATGGCACTGCTCGCGTTCCTGCCGTGGCTGATCTACATCCTCGCTTCCGGCGGCAACCATTGGGGCATCGCGACCGCCGGCGGTACGGCCATGTGCCTGGTTTACCTCGCGATGCTGCACCGGCAGACGACGATCAAGCTGATGGAGTGGACGACGCTGGCCTTCTTCGTCACTGCGTCGATCCTGACGATCGGCCTGCATTCGACGGTGCTGGCGACCTACCAGGTGATGATCATCTGGTCGTTTTATGCGGTCGCCGGATGGGCGTCGGTCGTTTTGGGCAGGCCGTTCACTGTCGCTTACGCGCGCGAGGAGCAACCACCCGAAGTCTGGGACCTTCCGATTTTTCATCGGGTCAACTGGATCATGACTCTCTTCTGGTGCGGGCTCTTCACCGTCAACGTTGGCTTCGGTGCTATTGCCGTGATGGTCGGCGGCAACCTCGGCCGCCTGGTGCCTGGGTTCTTGATGCCGATGGGACTACTGATCTTCGGTTTAATTTTCACCAAGCATTTTCCGAAGCGTTATGTGGCGCACGTTAATGCCGCCGGCGCAGCAGCCGCGAGCGCCGAGAGCACGTCACCCGCGTAGCGCGCCGACACTGAGTCGAGGAGCGTTGCTGATGAGTCGTGAGGACAACATAGCGGACGACTATGGCGTGCAGGAACTGATGGCGGTGTTCCTCGCGCGCGACCTCCACGACGGCGAGCTCCTGCGCGTCGGTGTCGCGATGCCGGTGGCTGAAGCGGCGGTGCGCCTGGCCCATCTGACTCATGGCCCCAACATGGAACTGGTTTTTCTTGGCGGGCGGATGAACGTTGCGGATCTCGAAACCATCCCGATGCCCGCCTTCGGATGGGACCGGCGGGTGGTGCGTTGGACCGAGTCTTACAGTGACACCGGCCATCGTTTCGACCGGCTGAAGGACTGGAGCAACCATGTCTTCTTCATCGGCGGAATCCAGGTCGATCGCTTCGGCAACACCAACCTGATCGGTATCGGCCCCGACTACCGGCGCCTAAAGTTCCGCGGGCCCGGCTCGGTCGGCACGCCGACGCTCAGCACCCACGTTGGCCGCTACTACATCGTGCTCAATAGCCACAGTCCGCGCCTGCTGGTCGAACGCTGCGACTATGTCAGCGCCTATGGATGGGGAAGCGGCGGCGCGGACGCGCGCAGCAAGCTGGGACTTCCGGGCGGCGGCCCGAAATACGTCGTGACGCCGCTATGCGTGATGGATTTCGAGGAGGAGACGCGGCGGATGCGACTGCGCTCAGTGCATCCCGGCGTCAGTGTCGCGACGGTTCGCGAAAGCACGGGATTCGAACTGATGATTCCGTCGTCAGTGCCGACGACGGAGCAACCGACCGCCGAGGAGCTGCGTGTTTTGCGCACGCGGGTCGACACGGCCGCGCGCCTCCGCCGTTAGCGACGCCGATAGATGTCCTCGCGCTTGCGCACCCGGTACAGCAGAACGACATTCCGTTCGATGTCGTAGCGGACGCGATAGTCACCGATGCGAATTCGCCACTTACCTACACCGACACCAGCGAGCTTGCGGCCTTGATATGGAGTGTCGCGAAGTTTGCCAAGCGCGTCGAGAATTCTACGGTGGAGTGCTGAATCGAGCCGCAGCAGGTCCTTGCGAAACTGCGGCGAGAACCGGAGCTCGTAGGACATCTAGGAACGCGAACTGCGGGAGGGGCGCCGCTTTGCGGCCAGATCCGACTCGAGGTCCGCGAGCTTTAGAAAGCGCCCGGCGCGTATTTCGGCGCGAGCGCGTCGCAGGCTTGCCTGAAACTCTTTGTCCGCCTGCTCGGCGCGAATTTCGGCCAGGTCCAGAAGCTCTTCATATTCCGCAGGATTCATCAGAACCGCCGCTGGAATCCCGGCCCTTTGAACGAGAAACCGCCCTCGCCGATTTGCGACCTCATTGAGGATTCCACCAAGATTGTGCCGAAGCCTGAGAGCGCTCAGAGGCTTGAGGGCGCTAGATTTGCTGGTCTTAGTGGGCATCGTGTACCTGTGTTCAGCACCATAATAGTACTGTTCACCGTCACTTTGCGAGAGAGTCACTAATTAGCACCTGCGGCGCCCTACTCCGGCAAGCCGCCGACGCGCGAGAACACCGCATGCCAGCTCGCGTGGAACCACGGGCTGCCGTCGCGTCGCCCGAATACCTGCCCCCGCACGATCATCGCGCCGTTGCCCTGGATGGTGCAGTCCAAAACTGCCTCCTCGTCGACCGCAAACGTCTGGTGGCCGAAATGGCGATGCAAGTAGTACTCGTCAAAGTGCAACAGCGCGCGCATCCGCGCCGCGTCGCGCCCGTCGGTCGAGATCAGATCCATCCGTCCGGTGGGATTGATCACCTTCGAGTGGGGGTCCATCCCGACCTGGCTGAACGTCAGCTCGAAGGGTCCGCTGCCGACACGCTGGTAACAGATGCGATAAGTCTTCGGCGTCCACACCCCGACGTTGGGCGCGCCGTACGCGCGCTCGATCGAATCGAGATATTCCACGCGACCGTCCCAGCATCCGCGAAATACCGCAGGCAGGATCGGCTGCGCGTGCAGCATCGAAGCGGGCGGTGGCGGCGGAGGCGGTAATGGCGGAGGTGGAAGAGCGGGTGGCGGCAACTGCGGTGGCGGTAGCTGCGGCTCGGGAGGCCGCGGCGTCGGCGCGGGAGTAATCGCAGACGGGATTTCTTGTAGCTGCTGGGAGGGCGGCAGCGGCGGCCGAGCGGTCGGGGCTGGCCGCGGACGGAAACTCGGTTGCGATTGCGGTGCGGGCGGTGGTACCTCCAGCGGCTGCTGCGCACGCGCGGCGCGCGGCGCCAACATGAGCGCCATCGCCGCTATCACTACCAGCCCGACACCCCGCTCCACCGCTTTTGCCGCCTCCACCAAGACTTTCCCGAACTCGATTATCAATGGTACAGCCTTGCTGGGGTAGAAGTTAGCTTTCAATCTCGATGAAACGCAGACCGGCGACTGTCGCGTTGGCGGCCGGCCGCGATTGCAAGGAGGTTTGTACACATGAAACTGCAGGGAAAAGTTGCGCTGATAACCGGAGCCGGATCGGGGATGGGCAAATCGACCGCGCTGCTGTTTGCCAGTGAGGGAGCGAAGGTCGCGGCAGCCGATATCAGCGAGGCCGCGGTTGAAGCCGTTGCGCGCGAGATACGGCAGGCTGGCGGCGAGGCGATCGCCATTGGCGCCGACGTCGCCAAGTCAGAAGATATGGCGCGGATGGCTGCGGTGACGGTCGAACGTCTCGGCCCGCCGAACGTGCTCTACAACAACGCGGGTATTGAGGGAGAAACGAATTTTCTCGCCGAGACTAGCGAAGCGGCCTTCGATAAGGTGATCGCGATCAACCTGCGCGGCGTGTTCCTTGGGATGAAATACGTGCTGCCGCATATGGTAAAGCTGGGCGCCGGCTCGGTTATAAACCAGGCCTCGATTGCCGGGATGGTCGCGATCCGCGGCAGCGCCGCCTACTGCGCCTCCAAGGCGGGCGTGATCGCACTCACGCGCGTGGCCGCATTCGAATACGCTCGCTATAACATCCGCGTGAACTGCATCTGCCCGGGCGCGATCGAGACGCCGATGGCAGAGCGCATCAGGCAGGGCGAGCCGCCGCGGCCAAGTTCGGTAAAGCGGATTTCTTTGTTCAATCGCATGGGGCTGCCTGAGGAGATCGCGAAAGTCGCGCTGTTCCTGGCGAGCGACGACGCGTCATTTGCAACCGGCGCTCCGTTCGTGATCGACGCGGGCTGGACGGTGACCTGACCGCGTCGGCGCCGCGCCGAGTCCGCTCAGCACTGTCCCGAGCGCAGCACCTGCCCCGGCATCGCGCCACTCGCGCGGCCGTGTTCGTAGAGCACCCGCCCGTTGACGACCGTATATTCGATGCCCTCGGCCGGCATAACCAGCCGCCGGCCGCCGCCCGGCAGATCGTGTTGCATGCGGGCGCGCTTGGCCGAGCCGACGGTATCGTAGTCGAATATCGTGATATCGGCGGCAAGCCCGGGTTTAAGGCGTCCGCGACGCTGGATGCCGAAGAAGTCCGCCGGCTCCGACGTGATGCGCTTGACCGCATGCTCTAGCGTCAGCGCCTGGCGCTCGCGCACCCATTTGCCGAGCAGGTAGGTGCAATATCCGGCGTCGCACAGCATATCGACGTGTGCGCCTCCATCTGAGAGCCCCAGCATCGTGCGCGAGTCGCCAATCAGGCGCCCGATTCCTTCCTCGTGGTACTGCGCCATCGTGTACTGGATTTTGAGGTCGTCCTCCAGCGCGAGGTCGAGGAAGGTGTCGAGCGGGTCGCGGCCGCGCTCGGCGGCGATGTCGGCGACGGTTCTGCGCTCCAGCGGCTTCAGCGCGGGGCTCCCTACCTCGAGCACTTCGACGCGATGCCACTTGCCATTGAACAGATGCGGCCGCGTCAGCTCCTTGCGGAAGGAATCGCGAAACGCCGGGTCGGCGTAAATCCGCTTTTGCGCTTCGGGCGGCTGGTTGAAGACGTGGTTCCACGCTTCCATGTCGGCGAAGCTGAACGGGTTTCGCAGATCGATCTGCACAACGAACGGCTTGCACAGGACCTGCGGCACGCCGCCGCGCTTGATGAGGGGCTCCAGGCGCTTGAGCGTCTCTTCCGCGTGCTCGGGCTTGTCCGGCCGCGAGGCCATCGCGAGCCAAGTCACCGGCCGCGCGCTTTCGGCGAGCAGAAACTCGAGCAGTTGGTACTCGTCGTCGAGCACCTGGCCTGCGCGGCGTGTCAGCGCGATTTCGATCGCGCCTTTGCCGAGTTCCTTGAGCACATTTGAGCAAGCCTTGAGTTCGTCGCGGCTGGCGAGCCGGCAGGCGAGCGGCTGGCCGCGAAAGCCGATGTGTTGCGCGAGCGTGGTGGTGGAAAAGCCCATCGCGCCTGCCGCCATCGCCTCGTGCAGCAGCGCCGCGATGCGCTGGGTCTCGTTAGGCGACGCCGCGCGCGCCATCGATTCCTCGCCCATCACGAAATGGCGAAAGGGCGTTAAAGGTGCGAGAAAGCCAACGTTGATACCGACGCCGCGGCGCTCGGCGGCGTCCATGAATTCGGGAAAACTCACCCAGTCCCAGGTGATGCCTTTGCTTAGCGCGTCGAAGGGAATCGCCTCGACATTGACCAGGTCCCATGCTGCGATCTCGTGAACCTCGGGCTTGCACGGCGCGATCCCGACTCCGCAGTTGCCCATCACGACCGAGGTCACGCCGTGCCACGAGGTGCAGGTGAGCAGTGGGTCCCAGCAAATCTGCGCGTCGTAGTGAGTATGCGGATCGATGAAGCCGGGCGTGACGATCAGTTCGCCGGCATCGATGGTGCGACTGCCGCCGCCGCTGACCTTGCCGATTTCCGCGATCGTTCCATCCTTGATCGCGATATCCGCGCGCACGCGCGGAGCGCCGGTGCCGTCGACCACGGTGCCATTTTTGATTACGAGGTCGTATGCCATCGGGGTGAGTCCCTCCTCGCGCGAAGTGAAGGCCTCTCTTCTTGTATCGAGCGCGCCCGCCCTACGGCAAGCCGCAGCGTTCGGCCGTCCCTTGGGTGAACGGCGCGAGCGTGGTATGCGATCAGACGTCGCCCCACGCGCGACGTAAATCAGCACCTGCCTGGCGGAGGCCACGATGTCGACAACTTTTGGCGCGATGATGTTTCCGACCGATTACGCGATCCAGCCGATCGAGCTGGCGCGCGCAATCGAGGAGCGCGGACTCGATTCGATGTACTTCCCCGAACATACGCACATTCCCGTCAGCCGGCGCAGTCCCTGGCCCGGCGGCGGCGACCTCCCTCAGGAGTACTGGCACACGCACGACCCGTTCGTGGCTCTGGGAGCGGCCGCTGCGGCGACCAAACGCATCAAGCTCGGCACGGGGGTATGCCTGGTGATCGAACGCGATCCGATTGTGCTGGCCAAGGAGTGCGCGTCGCTCGACATGATTTCGGGTGGACGGCTGGTGCTGGGAATCGGCGGCGGATGGAACGCCGAGGAGATGGAAGATCACGGCACGGATTTCCGCAAGCGATGGGCTCTGCTGCGCGAGCGGATACTGGCGATGCGCGAGATTTGGACCAAGGATCCCGCTGAGTTTCACGGCGAGTTCGTCAACTTCCCGCCGATGTGGGCGTTTCCGAAACCCGTGCAGCAGGGCGGCCCGCCGGTGCTGCTAGGGTCCGAGGCCAAACGATGCTTCGAGCGGGTGGTCGATTACTGCGACGGCTGGATGCCGATTTACCGGGGGCGCAATCATACGCTCGCCGAGGGAGTGAAACAGTTGCGTGAAACGGCGAGCCGCGCCGGCCGGCGTTTCGAGTCGCTCAAGCTTTCGGTCTTTGCTGTTCCGCCGCGCGAGGATGAGGCGAAAAAGCTCGTCGAGATAGGATTTCACGAACTCATTTTCGCGTTACCGCCGGCGCCTGCCGACAAGGTGTTACCTATGCTCGACAGCTACGCGGCAATCAAAGGCAAGCTCGGCGCATAACAGGCGCCGCGCGCGATCCTGCTCGGCGCGTGACGGAGGTTCTTGCGATGGGACGTCTCGATGGAAAAGTCGCCCTGATCGTCGGCGGCGGCGCCGACGGACCGCCCAACACCGGCGAGACGCTATCGATCGGAAACGGCCGCGCGACCGCGATTCTGTGCGCTCGCGAGGGCGCGGCGGTGATGGTTGCCGATCGCTCCGAGGCGTCGGCCGGCGAGACCGCCGCAGCGATTCGCGCGGAGGGCGGCCACGCGGACTCGGTCGCCGCCGACGTGACGCGCGAAGACGACTGCCGCCGTGCCTGCGAGGCCGCGGTGCGCGCCTTCGGCAAGATCGATCTGCTGGTCAACAACGTCGGGATCGCGATCGGCGGACGCCTGCTCGAAACCACGACCGAGCAGTTCGACACGATGTCCAACGTCAACGTGCGAGGCCAGTTCCTGATGATGAAGTACGCGGTTCCCGAAATTGCCAAGGCCGGCGGCGGCGCGATCGTGAACGTCTCTTCGTTGGCCGCGATTCGCACAGGCTCGGGCCTAGCCTACGAGACCACCAAGGCAGCGTTGCTCGGGCTCACCCGTTCCGTCGCGGTCACCCACGCGCGCGACAAGATCCGCGTCAACACGATCCTGCCGGGGCTCATCAACTCCTCGATGGTGCGCCGGCTGGTTGGCGACCGCGAAGAGCGCGTTGCGCCGCGAATCCCGATGCGCCGCCAAGGCACGCCGTGGGAGATCGCCAAGGCGATCGTTTTTTTGCTCTCTGACGAGGCCTCGTATATCACTGGCACTGAGCTAATCGTCGACGGCGGCCTGAGCGCGCGGTAGCCGCCATCGCGCGCTAGCCATCGATCGATCGCGCTTTGAACCGGCGCGTGTTTAACCCGCGATATCGTGAGCAAATAGATTTAACTCTTTGTGGCTGCGGCGTCGCCGACGGCGGATGCTGCGGAGGAGAGGCGTCCAATGGAATTATTTACATTTGCGACCAGTCCGTATGCGCGTAAAGTCCGGATGGTCCTGGAGTACAAGGGGATCGAGTGCAGGATGATCGAGCGATGCTACTCGCTGGATCGCAAGCCGGATCTGCTCGAGGCGAGTGAGCGCGCCGAGGTTCCGGTGCTGGTGCTCGACGACGGCCGGACCATCGCGGACTCCACCATCATCTGCGAGTATCTCGAAGACGTTTATCCCAAGCCGCCGGTATTTCCCGGCGATCCCTTCGAGCGCGCGCGGATGCGGGCGATTGATGATTTGTGCGACCGCACCTTCGACGCGACCGTCTTTGGCTATTTCCTCGGCGTTGTGCGATCGACGGTTCCCGAATCCAAAGCGATGCAGGAAGCGGGGCGCGTGGAATTCAAAGCACTGCTCGCGCGGCTCGAGCGCGAACTTGAAGGCCGCGACTTTTTTTGCGGCGCCGCGCTCTCGCTCGCCGACCTTGCCGCCATTTGCCATCTGCCGGTGGCTCATGCGATGCGGCTCCGGATGAACGAATTTCCCCGCCTGGCGGAGTGGGAGAAGCGGATGCGCGCGATCCCTCTGGTCGCCGACGACCTCGAGCGCGCGCGCAAAGCGATGGCCGAGGGCGACCTCGCCGCGGAGTTTGAGGGCCCCGACGGCCGCGTGCATTGGCGCGACAGCCGGCTGGAATGGCCGGTGCGCCACGGCTTTGTCGATTTCATTGCACGCGAATTTCATGCGGGTAAGATGATGTTTCCGCCCGACGCGTCCTAGCACGCAACGCGTTCGGACGGAGCCCACGAGGAGCGAATTGATGCCGGTCGCCTACATCCCCCGCACCCGCGAACTGTACAACGCCTACACGCCCTATCGATGGGTCGTCAACGAGAAGCCACCGCCGTGGACGCCGCTTAAAAAGCCGCTCGCCCAGTGCAAAGTCGCGCTAATGAGCTCGGGCGGCGTGCTCTACCGCGACCAGCCGCGGTTCCATCGTGAGGACACGAGCTACCGGCTCATTCCGAAGAACGCGCAACGCGACGAACTTAGCGTCTGGCATTTCGGTTATCCGACGGGGGACGCCGAGCGCGATCCCAACTGCGTTTTTCCGCTCGAACGGATGCGCGAGTTCGAAGCCGTAGGCCGTATAGGAGAACTGTGCGATCCGGCGTTTACTTTCATGGGCGGAATCTATTCGACGCGCAAAGTACGCGAGGAACTGGCGCCGAAAATCGTCGAAGAACTCAGCAGTCGCAGGGTGGAGGCGGTTTACCTGGTGCCCGCTTGACCCGTGTGCCATCAGTCCGTTGGACTGATTGCCCGCGAAGTCGAAGCCGCCGGTATCCCGACACTGTGTATGACCTCGGCCTATGACATCACGCAAGCCGTCAATCCGCCGCGCGCGGTATTCGTCAACTATCCGCTCGGCCATCAGACGGGCAAGGCGAATGATGCGGAAAACCAGCGCGCCATTATCAGCGATGCGCTGCGCGCGTTCGAAACGATAGACAAGCCTGGCACGATCGTCGAACTGCCCTACGTGTGGGATGCTAACGATCGCCGCTGGGAGGAGACTGACTACACGCCCGGATTCCTGCCGCCGCGCCCGAAGAAGGCCGATGCCGATCTGGCCGAGCAGGAGCGCCGCCGCCGCTACACGACGGCCAATTCGGGGTAAACCGTAGCGCCGCCGCTGCACTGGTTCGCGCGGCCGGTAATCTGACCAGGGAGAAGTAATGATGGCTGAAGAACGCAAAGGTGCGGTCACGATGCGCGGAAATCCGATGACGCTGGTGGGCCCGGAACTCAAAGCCGGACAGAAGGCGCCTGCCTTCACCGCCGTGGGTAAAGGGATGGCGCCCGTGACGCTCGACCAGTTCAAGGGCAAGGTCAAAATCATCGCTGCGATTCCGTCGCTAGACACCCCCGTGTGCGACGCCGAGACCCGCCGCTTCAATGAGGAAGCCTCCAAGCTGCCCGGCGACGTGCAGATATTGACGATCTCGATGGACCTGCCGTTCGCACAGGCGCGCTGGTGTGGCGCGGCGGGCGTCGACAAGGTCACCACGATCAGCGACTGGCGCGCGGCCGAGTTCGGCCAGAAATACGGCGCGCTGATCAAGGAGCTGCATCTGCTCGCGCGCGCGGTCTTTGTGCTCGACAAGAACGACAACGTTGTCTACGCCGAATACGTCAAGGAAGTGGCCAACCAGCCTAACTTCGAAGCCGCCCTCGAAGCGGCGCGCAAGGCGGCGGCCTAAGCGTCCGGCCGGCGCGGCGGCTCGTGCGATCGTCGACGACGACGGCGGCTAGCCGCCGCACGCCCGGCACGAAGCGCGCTGCCGCGCCGTGGCGATGGTGGGTCGACGCGCGTACGCTATGGATCGTTCCGGGCCAGGCGTGCCGCGTGCTCAGTTGGGCACCGCTTGGCGGTGGAATCCGCGTCGCCCGCCTGCTCGCAAATCATCAGGTTGAGCTCGACGACAGCGAGGCGATGCGCGCGCCTCGCGCTTATCTCGGCCACGTCATAAGCGCCGCGGGACACGACCCGAGGCGGGCGGTCGCGCTGATGACCGGTGCGGAAGTGGCACGCGCAGGCCATGCTCTCGCCGCGCGCGACGGAGTGAGCGCTGGCGCATGGTGCACGGCGGGATTTTCCAACGCTCTCCGTGCCGGCGATCGCGCGTCAGTTAATTCCACTCGCGCCGGCACCGTCAATCTTATCGTCGTGGTCAACCGCCCGCTGACGGGCGCCGCGATGGTCGAGGCGGTGCAGATAGCCGCCGAGGCGCGCGTGCTCGCCGTGCTCGAAGCCGGAATTAAAAGCGTTCGCTCCGGCGCGTCTGCAACCGGCACCGGCACAGACTGTATTGCGATTGCTGCGCCTCTCCGCGCGACATTGCGGGCCACGCGCGCGGAGCGCTATTGCGGCAAGCATACGCTGCTCGGTGAGCTAATCGGCCGCGCGGTGCTCGACGCCTGCGCGCGGGCTATTCGCCGCACGCGCTGAGCTGCGAAACGCGGCCAGTGAAAAGTGAAAATTGGAAAGCGGACTGTACATTTCGACATCGCAGATCGCAGCAGCTCTCGCGCTCGACCTGATGCTCGGTGATCCGCCGTGGATGCCGCATCCGGTGCGCTTCATCGGCCGCGCCGTGAGCCTTGGCGAAGCGCGCCTGCGAGTGGGCGAAGCGCGCGCCGATTTGTGGCGCGGCGCGTTGCTCGTCTTAGCGGTAGTGATATCGACGGCGCTCGCGGCGTGGATAGTCGTCGCGCTCGCCTCGACCATTTCGAGCTGGTTCGGCGAGACGGCAGTGGTTCTGATTGCGTGGACGACGCTCGCGCTAAACGGCCTTGACCGCGCAGCAGGCGAAGTCGAGCGGGCGCTCGGATGCGGGCGCGACGATCTCGCACGCGCGGCGATGCCGGCGCTGGTCGGACGCGACCCGGCCACGCTCGATCGCGACGCGATGGTGCGCGCGACCGTCGAGTCAGTCGCCGAGAACTGCTCCGACGGGGTGTTAGCGCCGCTCTGTTTTCTGTTCGTTGGCGGTCCGCTCTTTGCGCTCGCCTACAAGGCAATCAACACGCTCGACTCGATGGTCGGCTATCGTGACGCGCGTTACCTCTACTTCGGGCGCGCGGCGGCGCGGCTCGATGATGCAGCCAACTTCGTACCCGCGCGATTAACGGCGCTTTGCCTTGTTGCAGCGGCCGCTTTGACGCTTGGACGGGGCGGTGCAGCGGTGCGCGTGTGTCGCGCCGATGCGCACAATCACGCGAGCCCCAACGCTGGCTTTCCAGAGGCCACCATGGCGGGCGCGCTCGGGATCGAATTGGGTGGCGACGCGGTGTACGCTGGCGAAGTCGAGCATCGCGCGCGTTTGGGAAGAGCGGAGCGCGCGGCGACGATCGATGACATCGCTACAGCGCGCTGCCTGATGCGTATCGTGGCGGCAATCGGGTTTTGTTTGCTCGCGCTCATGCGCTATGTCCTCTCCGGTTACTGAAATACGATGAACCTCCGATGAACTTTGCACGATCAAAATGGCCGACGAACTTAGGACGCGGAAGCTGCACAATGACCGCCGGAGAACGATGAAACTCGCGCGATGAAAATCGAAATCGACCGGACTCATGGCGGCGCCGCTCCGCCCGACCTGCTGGATTTCAGCGCCAGCGTCAATCCGCTGGGCCCACCGCCCCGGGCACTGGCTGCTTATCATGAGGCGGCCGCGCTTATCGCGCTTTATCCGCCTTCCTATCCTAACGATCTCGGCGCGCGCCTGTCGTGGCGCCATCGCGTAGTCCCAGATAACGTCGTGGTCGGCAACGGCTCGACCCAGCTAATCCATCTGCTTGCCCGCACGCTGCGTCCGCATCGCCCGTTCGTTGCGATACCGACCTTCAGCGAAATCGCCAACGCGATGATCATTGCGGGCGCGGCGCCGTGCGCTATTCAGGCGAGCCGCGAGCGCAATTTCGCGATCGAAATCGAGCAGGTCGAGCGCGCACTCGAGCAGGGCGCCGACGCGATCTTCATCGGACGCCCCAACAGCCCGACCGGCGCAATGCTAAGTCTCGATGACGCGGCCGCAATCGCGGCGCGATGCTCGAGTGGCGGATGCTGGTGCGTTTTCGACGAGGCCTTTATCGACTTTGCCGGCGAAGAGCATTCGGCGATTCGCCTCGCCGCCGAAGATCCGCGCGTCATCGTGCTGCGCTCGCTCACCAAGATGTTCGCGATTCCAGGACTGCGCCTGGGCTACCTCGTCGCCAACAGCGACGTGGCGCGCCGCTTGCGCGAAGCTGTCGAGCCGTGGTCGGTCAACGTCGCGGCCGAGCGCGTCGGCGCCGCCTGCCTCGAAGTGGCCGAGGATTTTGCCGCGCAAAGCCGGGCCCTGATACAGAGGGAACGCGCGCGCATTTTTTGCTCCCTCTCTGCGATCGATGGCATTCACACTTTTCCGTCATCCGCCAACTTTCTGATGCTGGAAGTGGCGGAACGCGAGCGAAAACCAGCGTTCGGAAGCCAGATGCTCTCGCGCGGCGTCGCGGTGCGCGATTTGCGTGAGTTGCCGGGATGCGGTCCGGGGATGTATCGCGCAGCGGTGCGCCTGCGCGAGGATAACGAGAAATTGATCGCGGCCGCCCGGACGTACTTCGATTAGTCCGTCAGGCAATAGTAACTCGGCGAATAGACAAGGGAAAAGGGAAAGGCTTCGATGGGTGTGCTCGAAGAAACGCTCGATGCGATAGCGCCGGTCGATGACGGAGCGGCCGAAGAGGCGGAGCGCCGGCTCGATTCCCTCACCAAGCCGCGCGGTAGTCTCGGCTACCTTGAGGAAATCGTGCGCCGCTACGCCGCGATCCGGCGCGATCCGCAGGCGCGGATGGGCATCGGCGCGCTCTGCATTTTCGTCGCCGATCACGGCGTGGCCGAAGAGGGCGTGAGCGCCTATCCGCAGGCGGTGACGGCCGAGATGCTGCGCAATATCGCCGGCGGCGGCGCGGCGATCAGCGTCCTCGCGCGACGGTTCGGTTATCGGCAGTGGATCTGCGATGTCGGTGTCGCGGTCGATACCAGCGCCGAGGCGTTGCCTGGGGTTCTCTATCGGCGGGTCGCTGCGGGCACCCGCAACTTGGCGCGCGAGGCTGCGATGTCCATTGCGCAGGCGCGCGCGGCGCTGGAGATTGGCGTGGAGGTCGCGCGTGGCGCGGTCGCGGCCGGCGCGACGCTGATTGGAATCGGCGAGATGGGGATCGCCAACAGTACCTCGGCGGCGGCCTTGCTCGCGGCGTTCACGCGGATTCGGCCAGCGCGGCTTGCCGGGCATGGCACCGGTATCGACGATGCGGGCATGCGGCGCAAAGTCGCGGTTATCGAACGTGCGCTCAAGCTCCATCGCGCGGCGCTGGAAGATCCCTTCGCCACGATCGCCGCACTCGGTGGCTTCGAGATCGCCGCGATGGCCGGCGTATGCCTGGGCGGCGCGGCGCTGAACGTGCCGGTGGTGGTTGACGGCTTTATCGCCACCGCGGCCGCAGTTGCCGCCGAGCGGCTGAGTCCCGGCCTCTTCGCCCATCTGCTCTTCGGCCATCGCTCGTCCGAGGGCGGCCACGCGCTGGTGCTCGAGAGACTCGGCGTGCAGCCGATCGTCGACCTTAAGATGCGTCTGGGCGAGGGTACCGGCGCGGCGCTCGCGATGAGCCTGATCGAAGCCGCTTTGGGGCTGTTCCACGCAATGGCGACGTTTGAGAGCGCCGGAGTGTCAGAGAAGATAGCGGAAAAAATCGCAGAGAAAATCGCAGAGAAAATCGGATGACCGAGGAGGGTCAGGACGCGCCGGATCTTGCGCGCGATGCGCAGATGCCAAAGAGCGTCGCGCGTGCTGGCAGGCTCTCAGAAATTCGTCTCGCCGCGAGCTTTCTGACGATTTTGCCGGTACTTCCGCGTGAGCGGCGTTGCGCCCGAAGCGGTGGCGGCGTCGTTTGGATGGTTTCCGTTCGTCGGGTTTGCGCTCGGCGCGACCTTGGCGGCCGAGAATCTGCTGCTGACGCCGCTCTTCGGCGATGCACTCGCGGCGGTTCTGCTCGTGCTCACGCTCACAGTACTGACTGGCGCAGTCCACGTCGATGCGCTCGCGGATACCGCTGACGCGCTGGGCGCCGGTACTGATCGCCGCCGTGCGTTGGAGATCATGCGCGACAGCCGGATCGGGAGCTTCGGCGCGGCCGCGATCTTCTTCTTTTTTGCGCTTGAGATAGTCGCCCTGGCGGCGATGGGCGAGACGCGGCGCGCGGTCGCGCTGTGGCTTGCGCCCGGGCTCGCGCGATGGGCGATGGTGGCGGTTGGCTGGCGCATCGATTACCTGCGCGCCGAAGGCGCGGGAACCGCACTGGTGAGGCCCGGCGACGATCGAAATTTCGTGCTCGCCAGCGCGATCGCCTTGATCGGCGCGGCTGCCCATACTCTCGATGCGTGCGATGATGGTTTATGCGGGAGCAGCTGCGCTCGCGGCCACGCTTCGCTCGGCGTATCGGCGATGGCTCGGCGGAGTGACGGGGGATCTTCTCGGCGCGGCGGGCGAACTGGCTGAAGTCGCGGTGCTGCTGGTGATGGCGGTTATTTGACGCGCAGCGGATAGCCCGCGACCATCAGCAGTACGCGTTCGGCGGTTTTCGCGATCGCCTGGTTGGTCCATCCCAGCAGATCGCGGAACCGGCGCGCCATCGCGTTCTCCGGCACAATTCCCGCGCCCACTTCGTCGGTCACGACGATGCTCGCGAACGGCGCGCCGCTTAGTGCATCGGCAAGTCCGCGAGCCTCGGCCAGAATTTCTTCATCGCTGCGGCGGGTCATCAGCAGGTTCGAGATCCAAAGCGTCAGGCAATCGACGACGACGATATCGGCTCGGCCCGCCAGGTTCAGGAGCGCGGTGGCGATCGCGAGCGGCTCCTCTAGGGTCGCGAAATCGGCCGAGCGATTAGCGCGATGATGCGCGATACGCTCACGCATCTCGTCGTCGAGCGCTTCTCCTGTAGCGACGAAAAAGCGCCGCGTCCCGGGCGCCTGCTGCGCGAGCGCCAGCGCGTGCGCGCTTTTGCCGCTGCGCGCGCCTCCAGTTATCAGCGTGACGATGCCCATGCCCGTTTCCTGTTGATTGACTACTTCGTGCAAAAATCATATCAGTCTTTTGCACCCGGTGTACGGGAAGCCGGTTAGAGTCCGGCGCTGCCCCGCAACTGTACGGGGGGACAACGGCCCATCCGAGCCACCGCTAACGAGCGGGAAGGCGGGCCTGCGGATGATCCCCAAGCCAGGAGACCGGCCGGGTGACTATCAAGCCGTCTGCCTTCCGTGGGGAGGGCGGCTTAGGCCACTCGCTACTCCCTTCGCCGGGAGCCTGCCCGAGCGCCTGAGTCAGCCCATTTCCGCGTGGCTGGCGCATAGCTCGAGGGAGGCTATGAAAAGATCGGTCGTCGTTGATCTCGTCCTGATATTTTTTGTTTTTGGGTTGCCGCTGGTTCCGCGCCGCGCGCGCGCCCAGGTTGCGCCCGAGCCTGCCGCGTCACCACCAAATACGCGCACGTCAAACTTGCCTGGCGCCGCACTGGCACAAGCCAAGCCCAACAAGTCCAATCATTCTGCAGTTTCCGCCGCGACTTCCGCCAAGCCGCGGCACCGGCTGCCAAAGATGGTTTTCGTGGTGACTGCGACGCGGATGGAACAGCCGCTCGATACGGTAGGCACCACCGTGAGCGTCGTCGGCTCGCATCAGATTCAGGAGCAGCAGATCCATGCCTCCGGCGACGTCCTGCGCCAAGTGCCCGGCGTGGAGGTCAACCAGAGCGGCTCGGCGGGTAACCAGACCGACGTTTCGATTCGCGGCTCGAGCGCCGCCGAGACGCTAATTCTCATCGACGGCGTCGAGGTCAACAGCGGTGCGACCGGCGGCTTCGATCTCGCTGGAGTGACCAGCGACGATCTCGACCGCATCGAGGTGGTGCGTGGAGCGGGAGGCGCGCTTTACGGCTCGTCTGCGATTGGCGGTGTGGTCAATCTCATCACGCGCGAGGGAAGCGGCCCGTTCAAGCTTAGCTACGACGGTGAAGGGGGCAACCGCGCCACCCAGCGCCAGGCGGTGACTTTCGACGGCGCGGACGGGCGATTGGCCTACTCGGGCGCGTTGTCATACTACTCGACGACAGCGTTTCGTCCACGCAACGCGAGCTTCGACGATCTTTCGGCGGTGATGCGCGTCGATTACCATCTCGACCCTGACACAAAATTCACTGGCTTCGCCCGTTACATCCGCTCCAACCTGAGCCTGGTCAACTTCTCCAACTTTCTTACGCCAGTCGATCCGAACGCCCATCAGCGCAACGAGTTCATGCTCTATAATGGCGTCGTCACGCATCAATTCAGCGATCGGCTGGACGGCCGAATGAGCGTCTACTTTGTGCGCAACGATCTGCGCCTCAACGACACGCCGTTTCCCGCCAATCTCAGCTTCGAGCGCGACCGCGTGCCGGACGAGACGCGCGGCACCAACATGGAATTGCATTACCGATGGGGCGAGGGCTTTCGCTCGCTGGTGGGATTCGATTTCAAAGACCGCTGGGTGCGCTCGGCGCATCTGTTCGACACCGTCGAACCGCCCACGCAATCGTTCACCGCGTTTCACGCCCGTCGCCAGGAGTACGCCGGCTACCTCGAGCAGGAGGGGCGGCTCTTCGACGGTCTGATGCTGGTGACTGGCGCTATGCGAGTCGACGGCAACAGCCAATTCGGGGTCGAGGTCAGCCCATCGTGGGCGGTCGCGATACCGCTGGAGCGATGGGGCGCGACTCTGCGCGGCAGTTACAGCGAGGGCTTTCGCGCGCCCAGCTTCAACGAGCTCTATTTCCCAGACTTTGGCAATCCCAACCTGAACCCGGAGATTTCAAGCGAGTATGACGGCGGTGTCACCAAGACTTTCGGCGAGCGGGCGTCGCTTACCGCGACCTACTTTTCACGCCGCGTTCACAGTTTGATCGTGGCCGAACCGTGCACGGCGTTTCCGGGATGCGTCGAGGCGGCTAATGCCGGCCGCGTCGATACCCAGGGTGTCGAACTGGTGCCGGCTCTGCAATTGACGCGCGACCTTGCGTTCAGCGGCAACCTGACCGTGATCGACGAGACTCACGTCTCGTCGTCGCCCGAAATCCGACCGCTGCGCGTGCCGAAGTACTCGGCCTTTGCGCTGCTGACTTACGCACACAAGGGGCTCTGGAGTCCGGAGGACGCCGTGTCGGCCAACCTTGCCTACTACTTCGTTGGTGATCGCGACGATATCAATCAGCTCACGGCGATGATTCAAAACCACGCCGCGTACAATCGCTTCGATCTGACCGTGGCGTATGACGCGGGAATTCGCTGGTGGCGAGTTCGCAACGAAGAGCTTTATGTGCGCGTGCAGAACATGCTCGATCGCCATTACGCCGAAGTGTTTGGGTTTCCCTCGCCGCCGGTCAACTTCGTCGCCGGAGTGAAGATTGATTTCTAGGCAAGGTGGAGTTTTGAGAATTCTGCGCGCTCAGCCGTCGCGCGACATTTCGATCCGAAAGCATTCATCGAAGGTCGCGCGGATACGCATTCGGCAGGCTTCGAGCTCGGCCAATAGCCGCGCGGCGCCGTCGGTCTCCTTGTAGCCCATCCGGCGCGTCAGATGGCCTAGGCTTTCGGGTTCGGTCGAGATCGCCCAGGCGGCCTGGTCGGTCTCGATCCGCAGCCGGTTCTCCAGGCGCGAGAGGAAACCGTAGTCGGCCTCCAATTGCGCAGCCACGCCGGGTTCGAGCAACCCGCATTGCCCTGCGCCCCTGACGAGTGCGACGGTCGCCTGTCCGGTTAGTTCGGAATGCGCGTGGCCGTAGCGTAGCGCCATCATCTGCGCCAGAAATTCGACGTCGAGCAGACCGCCGCGGCCCTGTTTGATGTTGAGGCGGCCGCGTGCGTCATCGCCAAGTTCCCGCTCGATGCGCAGGCGCATCGCCGCGATTTCTTCGACCTCCGCTGGGCTCAATCCGCGGCCGAATACGAATTCCCGCCGCGCCGCCTCGACTTCCGCGGCGAGCCGCGGTTCGCCCGCAATCACACGCGCGCGCACCAGCGCCTGGCGTTCCCACACGGCCGAGGAGTTGGTGCGATGGTAGTCGCGAAAAGCGTCGAGCGACGCTACAAGGGGCCCGGCATTGCCCGAGGGACGCAGCCGCAGATCGATTTTATAGGCGTAGCCTTCGCGGGTGCGCGCTTCGATCACCGCGATAAGCTTCTGCACAATTCTGAAGGCGGCCAGGTGGCTGTCCGCGGCCGCCGCGCCGCGATAATGGTACACAAAGATCAAATCCAGATCCGAGTTGTAGGACATTTCGGATCCTCCCAGCCGGCCCATCGCAAGCGCCACCAGCTCCAGCTCCGGCGGAATTTGAATCAGCGCGGAAACTTCGGCCCGCGCCAACTCGAGTGCGCGCTGCAGCACCACTTCCGCGAGCAGGCTCAATTCGGCCCGCAAAGCGTCGTCGTCGAGGTCGCCCGCGAGATCGGCGATCGCGATACGGAGGAATTCCTGGTGGCGAAAAGCGCGGATTGCGTCGAGGCGGCTCTCGAGGTCGGCACTTGCCACGATCAGCGCGCGCAATTCCTCGTCTAGTTCGGTCAGCGAGCGCCGCGGCCGCGCCAGGTCGGAGCGCACGAGAGTGTCGATCATATCGGGATGGCGAATGAAAATCGTCGAAAGGTGGGCGCTGGAGGCAAACAGGCTCAGCACTACGCGGCGGGTCGCAGGGTGCTGCTCGAGCAACTCGAGAAAGGAGCTGCGCGCGCCGATCGCTGCGATAAAAGACGCAAGATTCATCAGCGCCAGGTCCGGATCGGCGAGCTCGCGAATCTCATCGAGCAGCAGTGGCCCGAGGCGTTCGAGCAGCTCGCGGCGGCGGGGAGCGGCCGTCGCCAGCGCACGTTCGGGCCCACGCGCCAGCAGCATCAGATGTCCCGCACTCTCGGCGGGCCGCGCGTAGCCCAGTGCTTGCATCATCGCCGCGGACAGTTGCGGATCCAACGCCGACCCCCACGCGCGCTCGGCGGCTTCGGAAGCCCCGCGGCCACCGCGATCCTCGGCGGCGCCCAGCATTTCGCGGAACTGTGCTGCGACCAGAGCGCGATGATTCATCATCTCGGTTTCGAACCGAGCCTGCGCCGCATCATCCTTGTCGCGGCCCATCCGCGTCGCCAGTGCACGGCGGCCCGCCTCGTCTGCAGGCAGCACGTGGGTCTGGAGGGCGGCGACTATTTGCAGCTTGTGTTCGACGTCGCGCAAAAAGAGGTAGGCGGCCGCGAGTTCCCGGGCGCGGCCATTGTTGAGATAGCCTAGCGCGCCGAGACGCTCGAGCGCCGCCAGCGTGTGAGCGGTGCGCAGGCGCGGATCGCGACCGCCATAAACCAGGGTGAGTGCCTGTACGATAAATTCCAGCTCGCGAATTCCGCCATAGCCGAGCTTGATATTGCGTGCGACCAGGTCGGGCGCGCGCAGCTCGCGCTCGATCTGATATTTCATCGCGCGCAACTGGCGCAGCGTGTCAAAGTCCAGGTACCGGCGATAAACGAAATGGCCGAGCTCCCCGAGCAGTCTTCGTCCAACGTCGAACGCGCCGGCCACCGGACGCGCACGCAGCAGCGCGGCCCGTTCCCAGGTCTCGCCGAATCCCTGATAGAAGCTGAGCGCGCCCTCTAACGAAGTGACCAACGGCGAGTTTCTGCCGCCCGGCCGCAACCGCATATCCATGCGAAAACATCCGGGCGACAAGAGTTCGATTAGCGTCTCGCCAAGCCGCGCCACCGCCTTGGCATCGCGGTCCGGACCGTCGAAGACATAGATCAGGTCGATGTCGGAGCTGAGGTTGAGTTCCTGCGCGCCCAGCTTGCCCATCGCCAGGACGCAGAACGCCGCGTCCGCCGGTGCTTTGGGTCCCACGATAAGTCGCGCGGAGTTCAGCGCCGCCGCGATGCACTCGTCTGCGAGCCGCGACATCGCGTGCATGGTCGCGACCACGTCGAGACGTCCGGCCAGATCGGCGATCGCGATTTGCAGGAACAGGCGCAGCTTGAATTCGCCGAGCCGGCGCGTCGCCTCCTGCCGATCTGCGGTAGGGCCGGCGTCGAAGTGAATCGCCCCGAAAATTGAATCGGCAGTCGCGTCACGCGCGGCGCGGAAAAACTCGAGCCAGCGCGGGCCCATCGAGCCGAGTCCTTGGGCGATGACCTCGGAGCCACCGACACATAGCGCCAGGTCGCCGGCGAGCGTCTCGTTGACGAGTACCGCTCTTAGCTGCGCCGGCGAGTCTTCGACCAGCTTGAGCAGGGTCGCGAGCGCCAGACGCTCGTCGGGAGCGCGGCGTGCCACCGCCGCCGTGGCCACCGCGGCCAGGTGCGGCTCGCCGAGGAGACGCGCAAGCTGCGCCGCCAACTCTCGAAGCTCGGGCGCGAGCACTACCGCTTCGGGCATCGTCCATTACAATAGCAGAGCATCGGGCGGGCGGGCGCGCGACGAAGACCGCACCTCCCCTCCAACGCGCTGATAGAAGCGATGGCAGGCCGCCATGAGGCGATGCTAGACTTCGACGGGATCCGCCCGGAGGTTCGATGCGATGATCGTTTTATACACGACCGAGCGCGATTATCCGTGGGGTACGCTGCGCTCTACACACGCGAGTAAGACCAAGGTGGTGTTGGAGGAGAAGCGCATCCGTTATCGGATAGAAAATCTGCGCCCTGGCGATCTCTGGAAAAAACCGCCCGAGATGCTGGCGCGACATCCGCTCGGCAAGGTCCCGTATATCGAAGACGAGGGCGTCACGATCTACGACTCGACCGTAATCGACGAATATCTCGACGATCGTTACGGGCCGCCCCGTCTGCTGCCCGATGAGCCGCTGGCGCGCGCGCAGGTGCGGCAACTGGAGCAGTTCGCCGACGAAGCACTGCTGGGCGGCGATTTGCCGCCGATCTGGATGGCCTACTGGAGCGACCCCGAGAAGCGTGATGCCGAGCGCATGGAGAAGGGACGCGAGGGGTTACGCCATCGCGATCTTCCGTTTATCGAAAGAGTCCTCGGCGTGGCGCCCTCCGGCGGTTGCATTTTCGGCGGCTTTTCGATGGCCGACGTACCGATGATGGTGCTGGCGATGGTGCTGGAAGTTGACCAGTTGGCGCTGGACGAATTTCCTCGCGTCGAACGCTACCTCAGGGAGTTGCGTTTGCGGCCGAGCTATCGCGCGATAAGTCCGCGCATCAAGGTTGCGGAGGCCAGCGAATTGCGCTGAACGCAATCGCGCCGCATGTCGGCAACGGCGGCGTCTGAAATGCTTCAGGAAGCGTTGTGGCGGTGCGTGACAGCCGCTGCTTCGCGGCGATGGGAGTAGGAAACCTGCTTCACGTGGCCGCGATGGTGGTGAGCGCGAAAGCGGTGCATGATCCGCCGCAGTCGAATGATGGGATGCAGGATGGGCGATGAGTACACCGGTGGTGGCGCCTCTTCTGCTTCGATCCCGGGGAAGTACTTGTTCTCGTAGCGATGGACCTGGTCGGCAGCCAGGAATTCGGCGTAGTAGTTTTTGACCGCAAAGCCGAAGTGCGCACCGTTGTAGTTCCGCACGATCTTCATGTAGTCGCTGTCGAACTCAGCGGCCGCGTGCTCCATCCCCGCCGTCCCATAATTGTAAGCGGTGATCGCGAGCGGCCAGCTACCCAGCGCCTGATAGTTCGATTGCAAAAGCTCCGCCGCGGCTTCCGTCGAACGCGTCGGGTCGAGGCGATCGTCGCGGTAACGCGTGATCTTCAGGAACTCGCGGCCAGTGGAACGGGTGAACTGCCAGATGCCGAGAGCGCCGGCGCTGGAGCGCACCCGGGTGGAGAATCCCGACTCGACCGAAACCAGCGCCACCAACTCCGGCGGCAGCCCGGCCCGCTCGAACACTTGCTCCATTTCGGGCCGGTAGTAACGGCTGCGCAGCAGCGAATCATGAAACGGCTCGCACAATCCCTGCTGCACGCGTAAGTTCTCCGCCGCCAGAGCGTAGGCCGATACCGGCTGCCCTTTAAACATTGCGGCGACCTGCTGCTCTTCCCATCCGACCGGTTGCTGTCCCGTGGCGAGACGCTTGAGAATGTCGCTGTACTTAGCCTTCAGATAAGCGTTGGCCCACTCGACTTCTTCGCCGGTCGGAGGGCCGTCGCCTGGTACGTGAAATTTCTGGTAAATCCGTGAAACATCGTCGCGGTCGTGAATGACGAAGTCGCGCTCGCCCCAGTAGGTGAAGGCTTTGATCCAGAAATTTATGTTGGGCTCCAGCGCGGCGGGGCGTGGAAAGAGCTGCGGCCGAGCGATGACTTGCGCGACGGCAATGTCGTTTGCCGCCCGCGCAGTCGCGCTCGACAAACCAGTCAGCAGTATGGCGATCACAACAGCCCCCGATGCACGTACTATTAGCCTGCAGACGATTGATGGCTGTGCGTTCGGCATCTCCGCTCCCTGGCCCTACCGTCAGTCAGACGGTCACGCCCCCAGGCTCCCCCCGGTATGGCGCCGACATCGACGTATACCCATTATTCCTGTTAGCTTAAGTAGTCAACAAAATGCTTTGACGTTTCAATTCATATCTGTTCAAAACACTGCGGTTGGCACGTACCGCCTATCATAGGTGCCGAAAAGCTATACCCCCTATGAAACGCCGAAGCGGCCGGCGGCTTGAGTTGGGTTTGTGCGTGCCGCTAAGCTCGCGGTCGAAGTACGACGTGGATGAATTAGAAATAGTTCCACTAGCGCATCCGCTGGCAGCGTCCATCAGGATTCCCGGCTCCAAGAGCATCACCAACCGCGCACTGTTGCTCGCCGCGATGGCCGATGGTCGTTCGATCCTTTCCGGCGTGGGCCTCAATGATGACACGCGCCGGATGGCGGCCGCGCTCGTCACGCTCGGTTTCGAGCTCGCTGTCGACGAGGCGGCGGCGCGAATCGTGGCTAACGGGCACGGCGGCGTTATTCCAGCGCGCGGCGGAGAGCTCGACGCGGGCGGCGCGGGGACGGCGATGCGCTTTCTGCTGGGCTTTCTGACGCTGGGCCGAGGCCGTTTCCGGATCGACGGCAACCAGCGGATGCGCGAGCGTCCGATCGCTCCGCTGCTCGACGCGCTTGGGGCGCTTGGCGTTTCGGCGCACGCTGAGCGGAACAACGGACGTCCGCCGGTGCTGATCGAAATTGGCGACGAAGGCGTGCGCGGCGGCGCTGCGCGAATCGACGCCGCGGTCTCCTCGCAATTCGTCTCGGCGCTGCTGATGCCGGCGCCGCTGTGGCCGCAGGGGCTCGAGCTGACGGTTGCCGGCGAGGCCGCGCGTCCGTTTATCACGATGACGTTGCGATTGATGGAGCGATGGGGCGCGAACGGCGGGATGAGTGGCGGCAAAATCGTAGTGCCAGGCGGTCAGCGCTACGTGGCGCAAAAAAACTTTGAGGTCGAGCCCGATGCTTCGGGCGCGAGCTACTTTGCCGCGGCGGCTGCGCTGGTCGGCGGCAGCATCACGCTGAAGGGACTACACGCAGACTCGGTCCAGGGCGATATCGCGTTTATGAGTCTGCTGGAGCGAATGGGCACGCACGTCGAGTGGCGCGACGATGGCGTCAAGGTGAGCGGCAGCGGGGAAAATCTCACCGGCGTGGATGTCGCGATGGGCGCGATGCCGGACCTCGTGCCGACGCTCGCCGCCATCGCTCCGTTCTGTTCGTCGCCCACGCGGATTCGCGGCGTCGCCTTCATTCGCCATCACGAGAGCGACCGCCTGCGTGCGCTGGTAACAGAACTTCATCGGCTGGGCGCGACGGCCTATGAATGCGAGGACGGGATCCTAATCGAACCGTCGCGAATCGCGGCCGCGGCGGTCGAGACCTACGACGATCATCGGATAGCGATGGCGTTCGCGGTCGCGGGGTTGAAGACGGGCGGCATCCGCATCAGGAATCCAGGATGCGTTTCCAAGACTTACCCGGATTTCTTCCGCGACCTCGCCCGGCTTTCGAGCCCGCAAGCCTGATCGCAATCCGGTGCATTTAAGCCCTTTCCTGGGAGAGGGTCAGGGAGAGTTCCTGCCGCTCGTTGAAATTAAGAAACGTAGTTAGTGCGAGGTGCCGCGACGCGCTTCACCGACTTCATGACGCGCCCGCAGCACCATGACCGAGTGCTTTTCTTCAACGTACTTCGGATCGAACATGCTCATATGCGACAGCCGTTCTTCGGCGACGCGCAGTTCGGTCTCGTCGGTGGGCACAACCTTCTCGGGCGGGTCGGCGCTTTGCGCGAGCGCCGTCATCGCGCCATCCTTGACCTCGACCAGTCCGCCCGTGACAAGGTATGCGAGCGTCTGTCCCTCCGCAGTCCGGATCGTCAGCAAACCGGGCTCCAACGAGGTGATGTAGTTGGTGTGGTCGGCGAGTACGCCAAATTCACCGAGCGGGTTGACCGCGTTCACCTGCTCGGCCTGACCGTCGAACAGCACGCCCGTCGGCGTTACAAACTTGAATGCGAATGTCGTCGCCATAGCGATTCGCTACCGTCCCAAATACGTTGCGGTGCCGCTTCGCCGCCCGGGGGAGGCGCTCAGCGCGCCTCGCCGCGCGCCAACCGCTCGGCCTTGGCGCGTGCGTCGTCAATCGTGCCCACCAGGTAGAAGGCCTGCTCGGGGAGGTCGTCGCATTTGCCGTCGAGAATCTCGGCGAAGCCGCGAACGGTCTCCTGGCGCGGCACGTAAGTGCCCGGGATGCTGGTGAACGGTTCCGCAACGTGCATCGCCTGCGAGAGAAAGCGCTCCACGCGGCGCGCGCGCGCGACCACCAGCTTGTCGTCGGCCGAAAGCTCGTCCATCCCGAGGATCGCGATGATGTCCTGGAGGTCCTTGTAGCGCTGGAGTATCTGCTGCACCCGGCGTGCAACGTCATAATGCTCCTGGCCGACGACCTGCGGGTCGAGGATCCGCGAGGTCGAGGCCAATGGGTCGACCGCGGGGAAAATTCCTTTTTCGAAGATTTTGCGATCGAGCGCGGTGGTCGCGTCGAGATGGGTGAAGGTAGTCGCCGGCGCCGGGTCGGTGTAATCGTCGGCGGGAACGAAGATCGCCTGCACCGAAGTGATCGCGCCCTTCTTGGTGGTGGTGATGCGCTCCTCCAGTTCGCCCAGGTCGGTGCCCAGCGTGGGTTGATAGCCGACAGCGCTGGGCATGCGGCCGAGCAGCGCGGAGACTTCCGAGTTGGCCTGCACGAAGCGGAAAATATTGTCGACGAAGAAAAGCACGTCACGGCCCTCTTCGTCGCGGAAGTATTCGGCCACGGTGACGCCGGTCAGCGCCACGCGGGCGCGCGCGCCGGGCGGCTCGTTCATCTGGCCATAGACCAGCGCTGTCTTCGAGAGTACGCCGGATTCCTGCAATTCGCGGTAAAGGTCGTTGCCCTCGCGCGAGCGCTCGCCTACGCCGGCGAAGACCGAGACCCCGCCGTGCTGCTTGGCGACGTTATTGATAAGCTCCATGATCGTGACGGTCTTGCCCACGCCGGCGCCACCGAAAAGCCCGATCTTTCCGCCGCGCGCGTAAGGACAGATGAGGTCGATAACCTTGATTCCGGTCTCGAGGATCTCGGCCTCGGTCGCCTGGTCGGCAAAGGTGGGCGGGTCGCGATGGATCGGCATGTGATGCGGCGCGTTGAGTGCCGCGCCCTCATCGACCGGCTCGCCGATGACGTTGATCAGGCGCCCGAGAGTTGCCGGGCCGACCGGCACCGTGATAGGGCTGCCGGTGTCACTGACTTGCATCCCCCGGACTAGTCCTTCGGTCGCGTCCATCGCAATGCATCGCACAGTGTTTTCGCCGAGATGCTGGGCTACCTCGAGCACGAGGTTGCCCTCGTGGTCGCCGAGCGCAGGATTGGAGACGCGCAGTGCGTTGAAGATCGAGGGCAGCGAGCCGTTGCGAAACTCGACATCGACGACGTTGCCCAGAACCTGGCTGATGCGGCCGGCTGATGTTTCACTCATAGCTGTCGATTTTTCCTGCTAATCCATATATCCCGGCGAACGCCGATCAGGCCCGCAGGGCCTCGGCGCCGCCGACTATATCCATCAGTTCCGTGGTGATCGTTGCCTGGCGCGCGCGGTTCATCTCGAGCGTCAGTCGCTCGATCATGTCCGCCGCGTTGTTGGTCGCGCTGTCCATCGCGGTCATGCGCGCGCCCTGCTCGCTGGCTTCGGCCTCGAGCAGTGCGTGAAAAATCGAATCCTCGAGATAGCCGCGTAATACCACCGGCACCAAATCGGCCCGGCTGGGCTCGACCAGGTAGTCGACCGGTGCGGCGATCTCGCCCGCGCCCTGCTCGGGTTTTTGTTCGCTCACTGGCAGCAGCCGCTCGTAAATCGGCCGCTGCGAGAGCGCGGAGTGGAACTCGCTATAAATAAGCCCGGTCTCGCTGACGCCGCCGCTGCGGAAATCGGAGAGCATCCGCGACGCCAGATCCTGTGCCAGGCCGAAAGTGGCGAGGCGCGGGTTGTTGATGCTCTGATGGGCGACCTCGTGTCCGGCGCGTCGCAGATGGTCGAGCGCTTTGCGTCCGACTGCGTAAAACTTGACCTTCATCCCGTCGCGTGCGGCGCGCCGCGCTTCGTCCTCCGCCGCGCGCATGACATTGGCGTTATAGCCGCCGCATAGACCGCGATCCGAGCCGATCACGATCACCAGCGCCTCGCGCTTGGCGCCCTCTGCGGGGCCCAGTGCTGCCCGCTCGGTCGCGAACAGCGAATCCGCAATGCGCACCAGCGCCCGATGATACGGGCTCGCGTTCTGCAACGCCTCCTGCGCCCGGCGCAGGCGCGCCGCGGCGACCAGCTTCATTGCGCGCGTGATCTGCTGGGTCGATCTGACCGACGAAATCCGCCGGCGGATTGCCTTGAGCGACGCCATCTTTGTTTGCTGCCCTAGTTTACCGCCTGTGGCAGCTAGGCGCGGGCCGCTCCGTTGGCTTGCGGCGCGGCGCCCTGCGACCCGTCGCCTTGCGCCGCCAGGAAAGTCTGCAGGTACTGATCGATCGCGGCGCGCATGCGCTTGCGCAGATCGTCGGACAGTTCGCGCTTGGTCCTGATTTCGTCGAGGATGTCTTTCTGCCGCGAGTCGAAGAACGCGTACAGCCCGAGTTCAAAAGCCTTGATCTGAGTGACCTCGAGCTTGTCGAGATAGCCCTCGGTGGCGGCAAAGACAATCAGCACTTCCTTTTCGATCGGCAGCGGCTCGTACTGGTTCTGCTTGAGCATCTCGGTCAGCCGCTCGCCGCGATGGAGCAGGCGCTGGCTGGCCTGGTCGAGATCGGAGCCGAACTGCGCAAAGGCCGCCATCTCGCGGTACTGTGCGAGGTCGAGCTTGAGCGTTCCGCCGACCTGCTTCATCGCCTTCACCGCGGCCGAGAAGCCGACGCGCGAAACCGACAGCCCCACGTTCACGGCCGGCCGGATGCCCGAGTAGAAGAGATCGCTGTCGAGCACGATCTGGCCGTCGGTGATCGAAATAACGTTGGTCGGAACGTAAGCCGAGACATCGCCGGCCTGGGTCTCAATTATCGGGAGCGCGGTCAGCGAGCCAGCGCCGTCGGCGTCGCCCATTTTGGCCGCGCGTTCGAGTAGGCGCGAGTGCAGGTAAAACACGTCGCCCGGATAAGCCTCACGGCCGGGCGGGCGGCGCAACAGAAGGGAGAGCTGGCGATAGGCCTGCGCGTGTTTAGAGAGGTCGTCGTAAACCAGCAGCGCGTGGCGGCTGGAGTCGCGGAAATACTCGCCCATCGTACAGCCGCTGTACGGCGCGATGAATTGCAGCGGAGCGGCTTCCGAAGCGGTCGCCGCGACCACCGTGGTGTACTCCATCGCGCCGAAACGATTGAGCTTGTCGACCACCTGCGCGACGGTCGAGCGCTTTTGCCCGATCGCGACGTAGAAGCAATGCACGTTCTGGCCACGTTGGTTAAGGATTGTGTCGAGCGCGATCGCGGTCTTGCCGGTCTGGCGATCGCCGATAATCAACTCGCGCTGGCCGCGCCCGATCTGCAGCATCGAGTCGATCGCCTTGATCCCGGTCTGCAGCGGCTCCTTGACCGGCTGACGGCGGATGATGCCGGGAGCCTTGATTTCGATCCGCCGCTGCCCGGCGGCCTTGATTGGTCCCTTGCCGTCGATTGGTTGGCCCAGCGCATTGACCACTCGTCCGAGCAGCCCTTCGCCGACCGGGACCTCGGCGATACGGCTGGTGCGCTTGACCTCGTCGCCCTCGCGAATCGCCTGCGGATCGCCGAAGAGTGCCGCGCCGACGTTGTCCTCCTCGAGGTTGAGCACCATGCCGAAAATCCCGTGCGGGAATTCCAGCAGCTCGCCCAGCGCCGCGTTTTGCAGGCCATAGATGCGGGCGATCCCGTCGCCGCATGAGAGCACGCGGCCGGTCTCGCTTACGGTGATCGAGCCTTCGAAGCCCTTGATTTCGTTGCGGAGAATATCGCTGATTTCGGATGGTCTGATTTCTGCCATGGCAGTTGATTTTTTGGCCGCCTCAGCCGGCCAGCCGGCGCTCGGCCTCGCGGAGGCGCGTAGCCAGGCTGCCGTCGTAGATTTTTCCCTCCAGCTCGGCCACGACGCCGCCGAGCAATGATTCGTCCACCTTAACGGTCGGGATTACGGTCTTGCGCACCATCGCCTCGAGTCCGCGCACCACCGCCTCGGTGTCCTGCGCCTCAGGCGCGCGCGCGAAAGTCAGCGTGGCACGCGCGCGCCCGAGCAGCACGTCAAGCTGCTCCTGGTAAGACTGTGAGACCGCGGTCAGATCGGCGATCCGGCCGTGGCGCGCGACCACCACCGCCAGCGAGCGCATCGGATAGCTCAGCTCGAGACGCTCGGCAATTTTCGCCATAGCCTCGACCCGCGCCTCATGCGACACCTCGGGCGAGGCCAGGTGCAAAGCGATTTCCGGCGCGTCCGCAATACGCGCCAGGCGCTCGAGCTCAGCACCCCAGCTCTCCAGCTGCGCGCGATCCTCGGACAATCCGAGCAGCGCACGCGCGTAACGCTTGGCGACTCTGGAGCGCTTCACCGGCGGGCCTCTTGCGCGAGTTTTTCTTCGAAGCTGCGGAGCAGGCGGGCCTGGTCGTCGGCATTGAAATTCTTGACCATCAACGCGCGCGCGCGACGGGCGGTTGCCTCGGCCAGCATCGCCCGCACGCGGCGTTTGGCGGCATCCTTCATCGCATTACCAGTAAGTTCGTTGTCGCGGACGATTCGCGCCGCGCTCTCTCGCGCCATCTCGCGGATCCGCTCGGCGATATACGCGGTTTCAGCGTCGAGGTCGGCGCGCAACTGTTTCTTTTCCGCCTCGAGCCGTGACATCCGCTCGGCCGCGCGATGCGCGAGGTCCTGCGCCTCCTTATAGGTCGTCTCGGCGCGCGCGAAAATTTCCCTAATGCCGCCTGCGCGGTCGGCGAAAAACTTGCGCGCCGCAGGCCCCGCATAGTGTACGAGGATCCAGACGAACGCGGCGAAGTTGATGATGTAGAAAAGCAGTGCCACCCACGAGCCGCCGCCCGCCGCTTCGCCCCCGCCCTCAGCGCACCATCCCGCCGCCGAAGGCAGCAGTAAAGCTGCGACGACCGATAGGATAGCGCCACGCCTCACGGCGCTCACCTTGCGCTCGATGCCGATCACCTTACGCCGCATCGCTGGTTGTTGGACTCAGGCCGCATAGCTAGTTGTTCGATGTCTCTTGAGCTTCTGGCGCGGCCCCGTCCACTGGGCGACCAAGGACCTGTGCCGCGAGCGCCACCGCGAGAACCTGGCTGAGCCGCTCGAGTTCGCGCTCGCCGGCGCGCAATTCATTTTCAATTTCGGCTCTGACATGCTCCAGCGCGTCGCGGGCTTGGGCCTTGGCCTCCTCGATCAATCGTGCGGCGTCCGCCTCGGCTTTGCGCCGCTCGGCCTCGCGCATGGCCAGGGCCTCGCGCCGCAAATCTGTCAATTGACGGTCACGCTCCTGGTTAGCAGCTTTCTCCTCTTTGAGCAGCTGCTCCGCACGCGCGCTCAAGTCCTTGAGCTTGGTTTCGCGGTCGCTGAGCAGCTTGAGGAAAGGGCCGAAAAAAAGTCGATCGAATATAAACCAGAAAACGAGGAATGACACAATCAGGGTGAAGAAGATTCCCCAGTCGGGCGGAATGTGCATTTTACGGCGTCTCCCCGTGCGGGATGTAGATTACGGCTTTGACCGGCGCGCGAGACCGCCCGAGGCGAGTTGTCGGACGCCGAGGCGGGGCTATCGGGCCGAATGGACCGGGACGGAACGAATCGGGCTGTCAGGCCTGTTTCTGACCTCCGGCCTGCGCCATCATGCGCTCCTCCTTGGGAAACACGGTGACCTTGCGATCGTCGCGTGCGCCCTCGGGTTGCATCGCACAATGGCCTTCGAAAACAGCGCCTTCATGTACTACCAGCACCGGCGCGGTGAGGTTACCCAGCACTCGGGCCGAGGGACGAATTTCGATCCGCTGGCTGGCGGTAATGTCACCGCTGACCTTGCCCGCGACGATGACTGAGGTAGCCTTTATCTGCGCGGTCACCACGGCACTCTCGCCGACCATGACGCTGTCCTTGGCGGTGATCTCGCCGTCGACCTGGCCGTCGATGCGCGCGGGACCGTCGAAACTGAGCTTACCGCTGACCTTCGAGCCTTGGTCCAGGTAAGCGCGCGCCTCCATGGCCGGCGCCGATTGCTGGCGCGGCGGAACGACCCTACTCTCGGGCATCGGTGCCGGCGGCGGCACTGGCACGGCCTGCGAAGGCTGCAGCCTCACGGACTGATCGGGTCGAACGTTCTTTTCCGGTTCTTTATTGAAAAGTGCCATTTCACCACTCCTCCCGAACGCAGCCCAAGGCCGCACCGTGCACATTTTAGGCTTCGCTAATAACCAATACAATTCACTGAGTCAATTTGATTGGCAGGCCGATCAACGAGAAGCGGATGGTCGGCGGTCCAAGGTTGGCTCATATCAGCTAACGCAGGCACCACTTTTTACTGGGCGGTTCCAATGGAGTCCCGGCCAGCAATCTTTTGAAAGCCGCTAAGGATGCCCAAACTTTCCTAACCTGCGCCGCTTATCGCAGGTATTATCCGATGCTATGCTGTCGGCCGTAAGCCGACGTTTATTTTTTCACATCGCTCCAACCCAACGAGGAAGCCATGGCAGCAATTCCAGAGCAGTATCTCGATCTTTTGACCGGCAAGAAGGCCTTCGCACACCTCGCGACCCTGATGAAGGACGGCACGCCGCAAGTGACGCCGGTATGGTTCGACTATACCGACGGGATGATCCGCGTGAACACGGCGCGCGGCCGCGTGAAGGACCGCAACCTGAAGGTCGGCTCGCCCGTTGCACTCTCCATCGCCGATCCCGACAACCCGTACCGTTACGTGCAGATTCGCGGCAAGGTGGTCAAGGAAACCGAGCAGGGCGCCGACGCGCATATCGATTCGCTGGCCAAGAAATACATGGGCGTCGATTCATATCCCTACCGCAACGCGGCCGAGAAGCGCGTCATCTATATCATCGAGCCAACCTCGGCACAGGGCATGAACTAGGGAGGCCCGGACAGCGCATCGCGTTCGATTCGATTCGGGCGGTTCGCTCAGGTTGATATAGACCCGGGATCGGCGGTCAACGCGCCGCCGACCCGGTTCGCACGCGTGCGTACAACTTTAGCGACGATTGCGGAGCATCGGATGCTGCTCGACGGACGCGCTCAGTTGAGGGCGCGTTTGGTTTCCTGCTGAATCGTACTGCCGCAGGTCGATCCGCAATCAGGGCAAAGGTACTCGTACTTGTCGCCCTCGGGCAGAATCAGCAACAGGCGCTTGCGCACTGGAACCGCGCGCTTGCACTTGGGGCAGGCGAGCAGCGACGCTTCCATGCGCTCGAAAGCGGGCCGGCGTGGGTCTCTGGCTCCAGGCATCGTTATAAATACTAGCGAGGCGGCGCGCCACGCGGCAACCGTTGCGCGATAGCCCGGGCCGTCGGCGATTCCGTTACTTTGCGTCGTGGAAAATGATCCCGAGGCTCATGCGGCGGCCGTGGCGCACCCGGCTCACCCCATGGCGCATCGTCACCCGGTAAGGGCCACGGCTTCCGGCTACCGGCCGCTCGCTGGTCGCAAAGACAATAGCCTCTCCTTGCTCGAGCACCACGGCTTCGCCGCGGCTCTGCGCGCGCGGCCGGTTCTCGACCAGCAGAAATTCGCCCCCGCTGAAGTCAGTATCCCGGCGGCTCAGCAGGCAGGTGAGCTGGAGGGGAAACGCGACCTCGCCGTACAGGTCCTGATGCAGGCAGTTGTAGCCGCCGGCCTCGTAACGGAGTAGCAGGGGCGTCGGTTTGGTCTGACCAGCGCGCCGGCAGATGTCCACGAAGCGCTCGAGCTGGGCGGGATACGCCTCGTCCAGCCCCATCGCGCGGCGCCATCGATTGGCGATCGGCGCGAGGTGCGGATAGATGGCGGCGCGCAGCGCAGCGACCAGCGGAGGCAACGGCGATGCGAAATACTTGTACTCGCCAACCCCGAAGCGCAGCCGTTCCATCACGACCCGCGAACGAAAGCGTTCGCCCTCATCGTACATCGCCGAAAGGCCGGCGCATTGCGCGGCCGTGATCAAGGAGGGAATCGTCGCGTAGCCGCATTCGTCGAGCGACCGCGCGAGCGCCTGCCAATCGAACGCCTCAAGCCGCCGCTCGAATTCAGTCGTCAATGCGAGTTCGGCCGTCCGGGTCGCATCCGTTAATTTCGCCGCGACTTTTGTTCTCACGAGTTCCTTATGCCCGCTGCTCCTCAAATATAACCCCGCGCGTCACGCCCGCGTGAGTACCGGTTTGGGGCTCATGACAATATCGGCGAAGCCCTGATATCTTGAATTCGCGCGTCGATGACCTGAGAGAGTCACGCGCAGAGAGTTATAACGTGGACGAAACCACACAGGGTCAGGCTTCGCCGCCGCGCGTTTTCATCGAGACTTACGGCTGTCAGATGAATGTCGCGGACTCCGAGCTGGTCAGCGGGGTGCTGCGCCGCGCCGGCTATGCCGCTGCCGCCGGGCCGGAGGAAGCCGACGTAATCCTGCTCAACACCTGCGCGATTCGCGAGCATGCCGAGGAGCGCGTGCTGCGCCGTCTCGGCGACCTCGCGCGGTTGAAGCACGCCCGTCCCGGGTTGCGGCTGGGATTGCTGGGATGCATGGCGCAGCACAATCGCGCGGCGCTGGTCGCGAAGGCGCCGTGGCTCGACGTCGTCGCGGGGCCCGACAGTTATCGCCGCCTGCCAGAACTGCTCGGCCGTGCCCGTTTCGATCCGGCGGTCGACGTACGCCTGGATCGCGGCGAGACCTACGCTGATATCGTTCCCGCGCACGAACGCGGCGTGCGCGCGTACGTCACCGCGATGCGCGGGTGCGACCGGTTTTGCGCGTTTTGCGTGGTACCTTACGTGCGCGGGCGCGAGCGCAGCGTACCGCCCAAGGCTATCCTGGCCGACATACGCGAGCTTGCCGCGCGCGGTGTGCGCGAGATCGTACTGCTCGGGCAAACGGTGAACGCCTACCGCTTCGCCGACACCGATTTCGGTCGGCTCCTGCGCTTAGTTGCGGCGGTCGACGGCGTGGAGCGAATACGCTTCACTTCGCCCCATCCGTCGGACATGAGCGACTCGGTTATCGAGGCGATGGCGACCGAGCCCAAGGTGCAGCCCGCGCTTCATCTGCCGTTGCAATCTGGCTCGGATCGGATACTGGCGGCGATGGAACGCGGGTACTCGGTCGCTGAGTACCTGCGCCTGGTCGAGCGGGTGCGCGCGGCGATACCGGCGATTGCGCTTTCGACCGACATCATCGTCGGCTTCCATGGAGAAGAAGAGCCGGATTTCCGCGCCACGCTCGATCTGATGGAGGGGGTGCGCTACGACTCGGCCTTCAGCTTCAAATATTCGCTGCGCGAGAACACGCGCGCGTTCAAGCTCGGCGACACGGTCGACGAGGAAGAGAAAGGCCGGCGCCTGGCCGAAGTTATCGCGCTGCAGGAGCGGGTTTCGGCGGAGCGCAATCGCGGGCTCGTCGGCCAGCGACAAGCAGTGCTGGTCGAGGGTCCGGCGCGCCGTGGCGGCGGGCGACTTGCCGGTAAGACGCCGCAATTCAAGACCGCTGTATTTCCGTCCGCCGATTCGGTACGGCCAGGCGATACCGTCACCGTGCGGGTGGAGTCCGCGACCGCGCATACGCTGCACTGCGCGCTGGTCTGACGTCTAAAGTTCGGCGTTCGGTCTTTTCCTCTAAACTAACGATCTCCCGCTAAATAAGGGATCTTCCCTGGGCGCCGTCCACTGGCAGACATGTTCCCGTGATCCAGCTTGCTCGCGGCGAGGCCAGGCACACCACGGCGTAGGCGACTTCCTCGGGCCGGCCCAGCCGTCCGGCCGGGAACTCGTGGCTGAGGAAGTCTTTCTCGAACGCCGGATTGGCTTTGAAGGCTTTTTCCCAATTCCCGCCGGGGTAAAGAATCGATCCGGGCGCGATCGTGTTCACCCGAATTCCTTTGGGTGCCAGCTCGCGCGAGAGCATCTTGGTGAACGAGATCATCGCGGCCTTGGAGGCGTTGTAGGTCAATGGGCCTCCCGCTTCGCGGCCATAGATCGAGCTGATGTTGATGATCGCGCCACCGCCGCGCCGCTCCATCAGCGGCGCGCACAGCCGAGCCAGCCGAACCGCCGAGAAGAAGTTAAGCTGGAAGGCGGCCTGCCACGCCGCCTCGTCGAGGTCCGCGAGCGCGCCCATCCGCGCACCGCCCGCGTTGTTGACCAGCACGTCGACCCCGCCCATCCGCTTGGCCGTGCTCTCGACCCATCGCTCCGCGGCTCCCGCGTCGGCCACGTCGACCGCCTCGGCATCAACCTCGTATCCGCTTGCGCGCAACTCGGCCGCGGTCTTCTCCAGCGCTTCGGCCCCGCGGGCGCATAGGCTCAGCCTTGCACCCTCCGCACCTAAAGCCTCGGCCATCGCACGCCCCAATCCCCGGCTGGCCCCGGTTATCATCCCGACCTTGTTCGCGAGACCCAAATCCATCGCTTTTCTCCTTGCGCGCTGGCCAATGGAGTATCATCTAGCAAAGCAGCGGGACGCTTTGCACATGCCGCTCATAGCCATCAACGAATGGCGGGCGGGTAGCGCTCGCCGCCATCCAGACGTGGTTGACAGGCCCAAGGGGCGGACCTAAGCTCCAAGGTCTTATTCGAAAGGCAACTGGAGGTCTATGGAAATCAGAGTTGAAGGCTCCCTCGACCAGGCGATGCGGGTGCTCAAACGCAAACTAGCCAAGGAGGGAGTGTTCAAGGAGATGAAGAAGCGGGCTTTTTACGAGAAGCCCAGTGTCCGTCGTAAACGCAAGCGCTCCGAAGCTCAACGCCGCCGCCGCAAGGAACAGCGCCGCCGTCGCGCCTCCGCTCTCTAAGCGCTCAACCGCCAGCCCTATCCGCAAGTTTGACGCGGCCCGTATGGATTGCGCCGAGCGGGGGTGCGTCTATCGTGCATGTGATGCACTGTAGGACGGTGCATCTCAGCGAGTTCATAACGGCCGCCAGGTGAAGATCACCTGACCCCTCGCCACGTAGCAATCGAGATCGTAGTGAGATAGTCCGAGCGCCGCGCGCCCCAGCCGGAAGCCCTCGACTGCGCGCAGCAGCATTTCGGGCAGACCCGGCGTCTGCTCGACGTAGCTGGCAACCCGTCCGTCAAGCCCGGCGCTCAGCTCTACCGCTACGCATCCGGTTCCCCGATGGCGCCCCACTACATCGGTGCCCGTTTGCAGCGCCGCGCATCCGAGACACAACACCACCTGGTCGCCTGATTCGGCAGCCTTGGCGAGATCGTCACCCAGGCGCGCGAGCGCCGTCGCGCATTCGTCCCATCGCTCGTGCGAGCGCTCGGTGGAATAGCGGCGGATGGCCCGTGCCACGCGGCTGAGCGCGTCGTCGCCGGCCCCCGGCCCGAGCGCAAACACGCCGTCCTCATCGATACGCAGTCCGCTGGCGAACTGTTCGGCCAGGAACTCGCGCAGGTTAATCGGCAAAGCGCATTTGAGATTCAACAATGGCATGTCCGATGGCGAATTGCGGGTCGAATGGCGAAGTCTGGCAGGGCGGGCGCGACGGTTGAGCATTCGCTCGCGGCCCAAGGGATCGATGAAGGCTGGCCGCAGAAAGCCGGAAGGAAAGCCTTCGATGAATCGCGAGATGTGTGCCTCTCTACGTCCCAAAGGTCCGGTCCGCAAGGTACCAACCTCCTATGACTGTAGCGCCGAGAGCCCTGGCTTCAACGGCGGCCAACACACGTACAGAGGTCGGTCGCAGCCGAGCCGCGGCCGTTCCTCGAGCCACCACAATGCTGTGGATATCGTTGAGTATAAAGTTGGGGATAACTTCGCAGTCGCGGCGTTCCGCTGATCGGTCGCGGCACTGGTTCGCAACCGGGAACTCCGCTCTGCCAATAACGTGCGGCCTCCGGAATTACTTCCGGAGTCAACCGCGGGATTCGATCGTAGAAAAGCGACAACTTCGTCTCGCGACATCGACGAGGCCCTTTTCATTATCACCACCAGCCCGCTCACCTGGCCAACCCGCCTCCGCCCTCCACTTCCTCACCCTACCGAGCGGCGACTCGTGGTACCCTTCTTCGACCCTCGCCCATCGCGCTGCGCGCGTTCGCGAGGGCCTGCGTCACTCACAGGCTGTGCGGCGACATCATCGTAAAATTGCGCCGGACAGAAACTGTTTAGCGCGCGAACGTACGCCGGGCAACGAGGTAATGAAAGATCGATCTGTAATTTCGAACTTGACATTGGGCATCACGCGTGAGCCGTCTCGCCTCGCTCGGAACTGCCCTTTCCTGACGCATATGAGCGGAGCTAATGGACATCCGTTCGCGTCAGCGATGTCGCGAAGCCCGCGCACCGGAATCGGATGTTCATAACTTCAAGCGGGGATGGCGTTTGTCGCCGATGCACAGACTCGCGGCCGCGGTCTCCAATGGAGTCGACTCGAAATGCATCGCGGGGGACCTAGATAGGCCTGCATGGATTGATAGAAGCAATTCATGTCTTTCAGGCGCCGAACCTCCCGCGCTCGTGCGCTGATTTTTTTTCGCGTTCAAGGGCCGACATGGAAACTACGGCTCCAGCCTTTCCATCATCCGCGGAAACGGGATCGTCTCGCGGATGTGATGTAACCCGCAGATCCACGCCACCACCCGCTCGATTCCCATGCCGAATCCCGCGTGCGGCACCGAGCCGTAGCGCCTCAGATCGAGGTACCAGTTGAGCGGCTCGACCGGCAGCCCGTGCTCGACGATGCGCGCGCGGAGCGTTTCGTAGTCGTCCTCACGTTGGCCGCCGCCGATAATTTCGCCGTAGCCCTCGGGCGCCAGCATGTCGACGCATAGCGCCACTTCGGGACGCTCGGGGTCGCGCTTCATGTAGAAGGCCTTGCACTCGGCCGGGTAGCGATGGACCATCACGGGGCGGTCGAACTCGGCCGAGAGCGCGGTCTCCTCGTCGCCGCCAAGGTCGTCGCCCCAATTGATCGCCAATCCCTTGGCCTTGAGCCGCTCGATCGCTTCATCATAGGAAATTCGCGGATACGGGGTGAGCGCCGCACGTCTGAGCGGCTCGAGGTCGCGCTCGAGCGTGGCCAGGTCGGCCGCCCGCCGCTCAAGGACGCGGCCCAGGATATAGGCGACGAAGTCCTCGGCAAGCTGCATGTCCTCGACCAATGTATAGAAGGCGACCTCCGGCTCGACCATCCAGAATTCGGTCAGGTGGCGCCGCGTCTTGGACTTTTCTGCCCGGAACGTGGGGCCGAAACAATAGACCTTGCCCAAGGCGAGCGCGCCGGCCTCAGCGTAGAGTTGTCCGCTTTGCGTAAGATAGGCCTTGCGCTCGCCGAAGTAGTCGATTTCGAAAAGATTGGTGGTGCCCTCGCATGAGGTCGGCGTCAGAATCGGCGCGTCGAACAGCACGAAGCCGCGCTCATGAAAGAACTGCCGCGCGGCAGCAGCGACCTCGTCGCGCACCCGCAGGATCGCGTGCTGGCGCGCCGAGCGCACCCACAGATGGCGCAGGTCGAGCAGGAAGCCGACCCCGTGTTCCTTGGGCGTGATCGGGTAGTCGGTCGCGGGCGCGTAAACCTTGAAATGCTTGACCGTCAGCTCGAAGCCGCCTGGCGCACGTTTGTCTTCGCGCACCACGCCGGTTACCTCGAGCGAGGTCTCCTGCCCGAGATGATCGGCAGCGGCAAACGCGTCGGGGCCGACTTCGTTCAGCAGGGCGACGCACTGGCAAAGACCGGTACCGTCGCGCAGTAGCAGAAAATGGATTTTGCCGCTGGAGCGGCGATTGTAGAGCCATCCCTTGAGCGTCACTTCCTCGCCCACATGGCGGCTCAGTTCGTCGATATAAACCCAAGCCATGCGCTATTTAAGCAGATTGGCGCGCATTGGCGAGCGCCGCACATGCACCGGTGCACGACTCGTTTGTAAAGCGGCATTGGGGTAGCCTTTCGAGCGTGATAAATGGGGCGCGATGAACGGGCTCGATTACGTGATCCTGGCGTTGATTGGTCTCGGTGCGATCCTGGGTTCGGGGCGGGGTGTTCTTCGAATCGCCTCGTCTCTGATCGCGCTGGTCGCGGCGGTGTACCTGGCCGCGCTTTACTACCCGGCAGCGGGCGGCTATCTGGCGCGCGCATTCTCGATGCGGCCCGAAACCGCTGCAGTGCTCGGATATATACTGATTTTTCTTGCCGTGATGGTCATCGTGGCGTGGGGCGGCGCGAAACTCGCCGCGATCGTGCGCGCCGTACACATGAGTTGGGCCGACCGGCTGGGCGGCGCTTTTGTCGGCGCGGCGCTCGGCGCGCTGCTGGCAGGGTTAATCGTGGTGATCGCGACCGTGACACTGCCGGCCGGAACTCAGGTGCTCGCGCAATCGCAGCTCGCGCCGCGCCTGCAACAGTGCACCCGTGACCTCGCGGAATTCGTCCCCGGCCAGATTCGGGACGACTATTACAAACGCGAGGCGCAGCTAATCACTTACTGGAACGAGCATAAAGCAGCGTCGTCCGAGCCCGCATCGGGACCCGCAACGACGCCGTAAATACTCGCATTGGGCGAGTGCGGCTAAGTGAGTGCGCTATCGACGGCGCGCACCAGATGACTCTTCGGCACGGCGCCGACGATCTGTTCCTTGACCTGGCCGCCGCGAATGATCAGCAGGTTAGGAATTCCGCGGACGCCATAGCGTGCCGGCGTCTCCGGGTTATCGTCTACATTCAGTTTGACCACCTTGAGGCGGCCGGCATACTCGCCCGCCAGTTCGTCGATGAGCGGAGCGATGGCCCGGCAGGGGGCGCACCACGGTGCCCAAAAATCGATCAGTACCGCCTTGTCGGACTTCAGGACTTCCTGATCGAAATTGGCGTCGGTAACATGGTTGACTAACTCACTGGCCATCGGAACTTTGCTCCTTAACTTTAAGTTACTCCCTAAAGTTAGGTACGCCTAGCCGGGCCGTCAACGTGACGGGCTGGCAAGCGCTCTCAGTTTTGACGGTTGACACCCGACTATCGCGGGGCGATGAATCATCTCATAGTGAAATACCTGAACCGGATTTCCCGGACTTCTCGTCTTCGTTCGGCGGTGGCCGCAGTGGCCGTCGCAGTTGTCATAACCGGCTTCATGGGCGGCGGTGCGCGGAGGGTACTCGCCGCCATCGAACGGGTTGGCGCTCCGGCGCCCGAGTTCACCTGTGCGCGCTGTCTCAATCACGCGCCGTTCAAGCTGAGCAATTTGCGCGGCAAGGTGGTGCTGGTGGATTTCTGGGAATACACCTGCATCAACTGCATCCGCACCTTTCCGTATCTTCGGCGATGGGACAAGCTTTACCGGCCGCTGGGGCTTGTGATTGTCGGCGTACATACGCCCGAGTTCGAGTTCGGCAAGAATCCCGAGCGAGTCGTCGAGGCCACCAAACGATTCGGTTTCGATTTTCCGGTCGCGATCGATAGCGACTACAAAATCTGGTACGCCTTCCACAACGAGGGTTGGCCGGCCGACTACCTTATCGACAAGGACGGCAACGTCGCTTACACGCACATGGGCGAGGGGGAGTACGGCGACTTCGAGCAGAAGATTCAGGAACTACTCAAGCAGGCGAATCCCGCGCAGAGTTTTAGTGAACCGAGATACAAGATCCCAGAGGACGAAAATATCGAGCTGAGCGGCGGGGTCTGCATGCGTGCCACGCCGGAGACATACCTGGGCTTCGCTCAGAGCAGGAACATCGCCAACGCCAGCGGCGAGGACCATGACAAGCTGGCCGCCTATTCGTCCCCTGCTAATCTCCCGCTCGATGACTTTGCGCTTGACGGTCGATGGTTCGCGGCGGCCGAGTACGTCCGTCACGCCGAAGGCGCCAGACCGCCCGGAGATTCGGTCTCTCTGCACTACCGCGCCAAGTCAGTCTATATGGTCGCCGGTTCCGATGACTCGAAACCGCGGCGACTCTTCGTGATGCAGGATTCCAGGCCATTACCCAAGGCCTCATGGGGAGTCGACGTGCGGGCTGGGAGCGATGGCCGACCCTACGTCGAACTCGCAGGCAAGCGGATGTACTACGTTGTGAACAATGAAGAGTTCGGCGGCCATGTACTGCAGCTCTACGCGCTCGAGCCGGGCCTCTCGCTTTACTCTTTCACCTTCGGCAACAACTGCGAGAACAAGTTCGCCCATCGTTAAGGCCTCGCCTTAAAATCTCTCGCGGGTGAACCGCCGGCCCAAGCTCAGGGCCAATCACTACCTTCTCTCTCCTTCGCTTAGCTAACTTTTTATCAGCTATTGACGATATTCTGTTAGCTTCTCATCACTGAGGATGATTTTAAGAGAAAGGCTGACCATTCGCACCCCTATGGACATCAGCTTGCCGCTTATGCACTATATGCATCATTAGCTATGGCGTCCCGCGAAGTTGGAGAGGAGCTGGTATACCCATCTTTGGCCGCGGCCTTGCTGACCGCTATGGTGGTGATCCTGCTTAGCGGCACGCTTGGACATTTCCTCCTCGACCACGACGCGTTAGAGGTTTCCGTCCGCGACTGGTTGCCAATCCTGCCAGAATTTCTGCAGGCACTTCCTTCGTGGGCGCGCGAAGCGCCGTTTATCTTCGGCGGTATCGCCGTGCTGACCATCGTGGCCGTTCGACTGCTCGCAGGCGTCCTGCCCGGGGTGGCGCTCTACCTTCTGGCGGTGGCGGCTGCTTGCGGCATAGCGCTCCTGGCGCCGCCGACTCGTCTGCCGGCGGGTGTCGAGGACTGGATCTTCGTCTGCTACGTAATCATGGCCGCTTTCGTTGGCGGCGCTCCGAAACCTTACGAAGACCGAATCTAGTTGCGCCGTTTCTTCGGCGCGAGCTTGACAGCTGCGGCGAGCTCGTGGTCTACCAACCCCACCGAGCCCGCATAACTACGCAGCCGCATCTCATCAGACTGCCAGCGCCGCCACCGTGGCGCGGCGCAGTGCCGCAAGGTTCAGGGCTCGCCGCAAAGGTTTTTTAAGGAGGACTTCGACCAATGAAGGCCGCCGTATTCTATGGCCCTAAGCAGCCACTGGTCATCGAAGAGGTCGAGATTGATAAACCCCTGGACCGCGAGGTCCTGGTACGCACCGTCGCGAGCGGCGTTTGCCACAGCGATCTGCACTTCGTCGACGGCTACTACACCTTTCCCGCCCCTGCTGTGCTGGGCCATGAAGCTGCTGGAATCGTCGAGGAAGTGGGCAAGGCCGTTGACTATGTGAAGCCCGGCGACCACGTCATCTGCTGCCTGTCGGTGTTTTGCGGCTATTGCGACGATTGCATGTCGGGGCATCCGAACCGCTGCACTAATCGCGCGGCTACGCAGCGGCGCAAGGGCGACAAGCCGCGGCTTGCGCTCAAGGGGCAGCCGATGCGCCAGTTTGCCGACCTTTCGACGTACGCCGAAAAAATGCTGGTGCACGAAAACGCGCTGGTGAAGATCGGCAATGACATGCCGCTTGATCGCGCCGCGCTCATCGGATGCGGCGTCACAACGGGAGTGGGTGCGGTGCTCAATACCGCGCGCATCGAGCCAGGATCGACCGTCGCGGTCTTCGGATGCGGCGGCGTCGGACTCGCGGCGATCCAGGGCGCACGGATCGCCGGGGCACGCATGATCATCGCCGTCGATCAGTTCGAATCCAAGCTCGCGCTGGCGCGCCGGCTCGGCGCGACTCACACCATCGACGCTTCCCACACCGACGCGGTCAAAGCGATTCGCGAACTGGCGAGCCCCGGTCAGCCTTCTGAGCCGGTGGTCGCGGGGCTAGGCGTGAGCGGCGGCGTCGATTATTCCTTCGAGGCGGTTGGGCTTAAAAAACTGGCCGAGGAATGTTTCGACTGCATCAAGCCGGGCGGCACCGCGACGATTATAGGTATGATCCCGGTGGGTCAGAAGGTCGAACTCGACGGGCCCAAGTTTCTCACCGAGCGCAAAATCCAGGGCACCAACATGGGCTCCAACCGCTTCCGCATCGACATGCTGCGGTATATCGATTTCTATCAGCAGGGCCGCCTCAACCTCGACGACATGATCACCCGCCGCGGCAAGCTCGCCGATGTCAATGAGGCTTTCCGTGCGATGAAGGCGGGCGAGGTCGCCCGCACGGTTTTGATGTTCGACTGAATCCCAGCAGGAGACACAAGATGAAAGCCGCCGTTTTCCACGGAGTGGGTCAGCCGCTCAGCATCGAGGAGATTCAGATCGACCAGCCGCGCGAGCACGAGGTGCTGGTACGCACAGTTGCGACCGGCGTATGCCATAGCGATCTGCACTTCGTCGAAGGCCTGTGGCCCCATCCGACGCCCGCCGTGCTCGGTCACGAGGCCGCGGGCATCGTCGAGCGCGTGGGATCGGAGGTCACCTACCTGAAGGCGGGCGATCACGTCATCTCGTGTCCGTCGGTATTCTGCGGGCGCTGCAAGGAGTGTATCTCGGGCCATCCGTACCGCTGCACCAACCGCGCGGCGATCCGGCGCGCCAAGGGCGATACGCCGCGCCTATCGAAGAACGGCGCGATGATTCGCCAGTTCAGCGACCTCTCTACCTACGCCGAGAAGATGCTCCTGCACGAGAACGCGCTGGTGAAGATTCGCGACGACATGCCACTCGATCGCGCCGCACTCATCGGATGCGGCGTGACCACTGGCGTCGGCGCGGCGCTCAACACGGCCAAGGTCACGCCCGGGTCAACCGTGGCGGTCTTCGGCGCCGGCGGGATCGGCCTTTCCGCGATCCAGGGCGCGCGGATCGCGGGCGCGGCGATGATAATCGCGGTCGACATGTTCGAACATAAGCTCGCGACGGCCAAGCGGTTCGGCGCCACCCACACCGTCGACGCCTCGTCGGCTGATCCGGTCGAGGCGATTCAGAAGCTGACCGAGGGCGGAGTCGACTATTCGTTCGAGGCGATCGGGCTGAAAAAAGCTGCCGAACAGTGTTTCGACGCGCTCGCGCCGGGCGGCACCGCGACCGTTATTGGGATGATTCCGGTGGGGCAGAAGGTTGAAATCGACGGCCCCAAGCTGCTCACCGAGCGCAGAATCCAGGGCTCGCTGATGGGCTCGAACCGCTTTCGCATCGACATGCCGCGGTACATCGATTTCTATCTCCAGGGCCGGCTCAACCTCGACGACATGATTTCGCGCCGCGGCAAGCTGGAGGACGTGAACGAGGCATTTCGCGCGATGAAAGCCGGCGAGGTATCGCGCACAGTGTTGATGTTCGAGTAGCAATCGCAGAATACGCCGCGCATCACGCCGCTCGATCATTGACGGCAGATTGCGTTGGCAGATTGCGCGTGAACGGGCTCACCAAGCGGCCGCTTCAATCTTCGCCTACGGCTTTTTGATCACGCCGCCGACACTCGGTACCCTTCGGGTTGCATGAAACCAGACACGAAGGGGGAGGCGCGATGGATTTTTTGCTCTACCTGTCGATGACGGAACAGATCGTCACCGTAATCGTTATCTTTTCCGGACTCAGTGTCCTCGGTCTCTACATCGTGCGGATTCTCGTGCCGCTGGAGACTTTAAAGAAGAACCACGAGGTGGCGGGTTTCACTTTTGGAGTGTTGGGCGCCTTTTATGGACTGCTCCTGGCGTTTGTGATCGTGGCGGCCTGGGAGCGTTTCGACCGCGCAAACGCCAACGTTGAACAGGAGGGTGTCGCACTGATTTCCTTGTACCGGCTGTCCAAGGGCTTTTCAGCGCCTGCTGCCAGCGATATGCAGCATGCGATTCGAGCGTACACGCATCGGCTGATCGAGGTCGAATGGCCGGACATGGCGAACGCGAACTTCGCGTCTATAGACGACTCGGTCGGCACGCTGTCGCTGTGGCAGGTTGTCGCGACCTACAATCCCGAAGATTCTCGCAGGTCGTTGCTAGTCGACAAGAGTCTCGACCAGCTTGCCAACCTCACTGGAGAAACGAGCTTGCGCTATCTGTACTCGAAGGAGGATCTGCCGTCCGTGGTCTGGCTGGTGATTTACGCCGGACTGCTGATCACGATCGGCTTCAGCTACTTCTTCGGCTTGGAAGCGTTCTCTTCGCAAGCGCTGATGTGCGCGATCTTCTCCTCCCTTCTCGGACTCACGATACTTGCGATCCAGGAGCTGGCGCATCCTTACCAGGGCTCGGTGGTCGTCTCGGCGCAGCCCCTACGGTACGCGCTCTCGCGCATGGACGACATGGATAAGGTCGCCTTTGGCGGACTCCATCAGGAGTGGCAAGCGTCCGGCGTGAGCCCCCTAACTCGACGTTAGTTACTGCGCGCGTTTCCTTTGCAGGGGCAGCGCGAAGGATCGCTACAGAGGATCGACCGCGTGATCGATCAGACCGGGCGCATCTTTTTCATCAGTACGTGCCCGCCGGCCGCTGAGGTCAAATACCAACCGGCGTTGCCTATGACCTGACGGGCATGCGAATGTACGATGCCTCTGAGTAGTAAGTGCCTCCAATAGCAAACACTCCGACGTCAGCTCTTTTGCTCACGGACTGTATGTAGTCGAGCTGTCATGGGTTTCAGTCTTGTCACCCATCGGTCCGTAGCTGGTGCTTTTACTGTCATTCTGCTGCACCGTCGAAGGCTGGGGGGCGCTATCGGAAGTGGTAGTGGTCGTTCGGCTCGTCGCAACGGGAGAGTTGACCGTAGTGGTTCTTTCCGTCACGGATGCAGGCGCCATCGGAGTGGTCGTGGTCGTTTCGGAACTCGATTCCTCAGTTGTCTGCGAGAAGGCGATTCCACTTGCACTGATACACACTGCGAGAGTTGCGGTCGCGATTAGTGGTACAAAAAGCTTCATCTCAAAACCTCCGGTTATCGTTTGGAGAACCACTGCTCGCGATCTGCACCGAGCAAGTGAGCGCCCCTCACTGAGATGAAGGTGCCACTGTTCGACCCTAACCGGAGCGATCCGGTGAAGCAACAGAACTAGCAGCCGAGTAGCATTCAATACAGCGCTTCGGTTATCCAGAGTACCAACTGAACATATACTTCAGTCGAATGCGCGTCGTGCGGCGTTCGACGGTTGCGTATCCGAAAGCCTACCGATCAATAGGTCGGTCCAGCGACAGTCGGACCAAAATACAGTCGGCTAAGACGACCAGGAGGTTAGACCAGGCGCATTTCTTTCATCAACGCGTGCAGCTTCTCGGCCGGCCCTGGCGACATCTGCGTGAGCGGCATCCGCATCTCGGCCGTGCACTTGCCCATGAAGGCGAGCGCCTGCTTGACCGGAATCGGATTGGTTTCGACGAAGATCGCGCGCACCAGCGGCAACAGCTTAAAATGCAACTCGCGCGCGCGCGCGTAATCGCCCGCCAGCGCCGCCGCCGCCAGCTCGTGGGTCTCGCGCGGCATCAGGTTGCTGACGGTCGCGATCACACCCTTGGCCCCTAGCGCCATCATCGGCAGCGTGAGCGAATCGTCGCCCGAGAGAATCGTCAGCCGATCACCGCACAGGCGCCGGATGTCTGAGGTCTGATCCATCGAGCCCGAGGCTTCCTTGATGGCGACGATGTTGCGAATCTCGCTCAGGCGAGCGAAGGTCTCGGGCGCGATATTCGAGCTGGTGCGCCCGGGAATATTGTAGACGATGAGCGGCAGATCGACTGCCGCGGCGATCATTTTGTAGTGTCTGAAAATCCCGTCCTGGGTCGGCTTGTTATAGTAGGGCGAAATCAGCAGTGCGCCGTCGGCTCCGGCCTCGCGTGCGGAGGCAGTCAGGCGGATCGCCTCGGCGGTCGCGTTCGAGCCCGTGCCGGCGATCACCGGAACGCGCCGCCGCGTTTGATGGATGACGATCCTGATCACAGCTTCGTGCTCGGAGTGGGTAAGCGTGGCCGACTCGCCGGTCGAGCCGCAGGGCACCAGGCCATCGACACCGCCCTGGATCTGGAATTCGACCAGCTCGCGCAGCGCCTGCTCGTCAACCTCGCCATCGCGAAAGGGGGTCACTAAAGCCGTCAGTGCTCCGTTGAACATCGGTTCGCCCTCCAGGTTCACGCGACGACCGGCACGAGTTCGCCGTCGCTCACTTCAATCTCGCCCCTGAACACTTCGACCGCCGCACCCGTCATCATCACGTGGTTGGCGCCCTCGCCATGCTCACGCCACTCGATTCCCAAATTTCCGCCGCGCAACTCGAGCGTCGCGCGCCGCTCGGCCCGGCCCGTTAGCACCGCTGCGACCAGCGCCGCGCAGGCCCCCGTGCCACATGCGAGCGTCTCGCCAGACCCACGCTCCCACACGCGCATCCGCAAGCGCTCGCGCGTAAGCGGCAGGATGAACTCGGTGTTGACGCGCCGCGGGAAGAACGGATGATGCTCGAACTGGCGCCCCAGGCGAGCGAACTCGGAGTCTTCGAGCGCAAAGACCGCTTCATCTTCGACGAACACCACGCAATGCGGATTGCCCATCGAGACCGCGGTGACCCGCCAGGTGCGGCCGCCCGCTTCCAGCGGATAGTCGATGACCCGGCCTTCCGCGGCGACCGGAATTTCCCGTCCTTCGAGGATCGGCTCGCCCATGTCGACGGTCGCCTCGGTGACGCGGTCGCCGTCAAGCCTGAGTTCCACGGTCTTCAGCCCGCAGTCGGTCTCGATCACCATCGGGTTGCGCGGCCGCGCGGTGTGCTCGTAGTGCAAGCGCGCGACGCAGCGGATTCCGTTGCCGCACATCTCGCCGCGGCTACCGTCGGCGTTGTACATCTCCATCCGCACGTCGGCGCTTTTGGAGGGCGCGAGCATGATCAACCCATCGCCGCCGATGCCGAAACGGCGGTCGGAGAGCCGCCGCGAGAGCGCCGCGGGGTCGGCCGGACGCACACGGTCGACGATGACGTAAACATAGTCATTGCCGCAGCCGTGCATCTTGGTGAAGCCGAGCTTCGCCATCAGGAGGGGCCTCCCGGCGGCAGGGTAACGATTTTCTCGCCGCGCACAAGATCTTCGAAGCTCTCACGTTCGCGCACCACGTGAGCTTCCGAGCCGTCAACCAATATCTCCGGCGCGCGCGGGCGGCTGTTGTAGTTCGACGCCATCACGAAACCGTACGCGCCCGCGCTCATCACGGCCAGCAGGTCGCCGTCTTGCGGCTCGGCCATCTCGCGCTCGCGCGCGAAGAAGTCCCCGCTCTCGCACACCGGCCCGACCACGTCGGCGGTCACGGTGGGAGCAGCCGCGCGCCGCTCGACCGGGAGTATCCGATGGTACGCCTCGTAAAGCACCGGCCGGATAAGGTCGTTCATCGCGCCGTCGACCACCACGAAGCGTTTCACGTCGGTTTCCTTTACATAAAGCACGCGCGTCACCAGCGCGCCGGCATTGCCGACCAGCACCCGGCCGGGCTCGATAATCAGTTTGAGGCCGAGTCCGCGCAGCGGGCCGAGCAGCGCGGCGGCGTATTCCGAAGGCGGCGGCGGCTCCTCCTGGTACGGGATACCCAGGCCGCCACCGAGATCGAGATAGCGCAGCGCTACGCCATTTTCGCGCAGCGTCTGGACGATTATCGCAACCTTGTTGGCCGCCTCGGTGAACGGCGAAGTGTCGGTTATCTGCGACCCGATGTGGGTGCTGAGCCCGACCAACTCGAGGTCGGGGAGCGAGCGCGCCTCGGCGTAGTACTCGTTCACCTGGGAGAGTGGCACTCCGAATTTGCTGTCGCGATGGCCGGTAGAGATGTGCGGGTGGGTGCCCGGATCAAGGTCAGGGTTGACGCGCAGGCTGACTGGCGCGCGCCGATGTATCCGCTTGGCGACGGCGGCAGCCCGATGCAGCTCGGGACGCGACTCGACATTGATCATCAGGATGCCGGCTTCGATTGCCGCCTTGAGCTCTTCGTCGGTCTTGCCCACGCCGGAAAAGACGATTTTGCGCGGGTCCGCGCCGGCCCTAAGGCAGCGCATCAACTCGCCAACCGAGACGATGTCGAAACCCGAGCCCATTGCGGCGAAAAGTTTGAGCACACTGAGATTCGAGAGCGCCTTCATCGCGTAGCAGATTAGATGGTCGGTGCCGGCGAAGGCTTCGTCCATGACCCGGTAGTGGCGGCGCAGCGTTCGCGCGCTGTAGACGTAGAGCGGAGTGCCGAAACGCGCGGCGAGGTCCGAGATCGCAACCTCCTCGGCGAACAGCCGATTGTCTTTGTAGTCGAAGTAGTTCATGTGTGAAGCCCGGCCGCGAGGCGCGATGCGCCCGGTCCGGTGAGCATTGGTTTTATCATAGGCGCCCAGAATCGATAAACTGGTGCAACAGCGTCCGTCATTGGCCGTTGATGCCAGGGTCCAGCTCTACTGTCCAAGTAACTGTGCTTAGCTTCGTGAACAGACCATTTGCCCCAAGGTGGCTTACTCTTCGGCCTCTGAACTCGGCTTTATGTTCTGATTGACGCGGAAGAAGTTGTCCGGATCGTATTTGCGCTTGATCTGCCTGAGCCGCTCGTACTTATCACCGTAGGCCGCTTTAACTCGCTGCTCGCCTTCTTCCATCAAATCATTTACGTAGACGGCGCCCGTCGAGAAAGGCTCCAATCCGCGGTAGAAATCGTCAACCCATGCGTAGGATTTCTCGCGGTCGTCGGGGTTCTGCCAATAGGAGTGTATCCAGTATTCATATCCGACCCGGCGAAACCCGAAGGCGTTATTGCGGGGCTGCGAGCACCACTGTCCGTGCCAGTACATCAGCGTGATGCCACAAGTCTCGGTCGGTCCGCGCGCGGCATGCTCAGCAATGACTTCGATCGGCTCGCGAGTAAGACGTTGCAAGTGCCCCGCCCTTCGATAACTGGACCAGTCGCCATCCGCAGGCGAATCCGTGCCGCTCTGTTGCTCTAGCAAATAAGATTTCGCCTCGATCGTATCTTCCGAGGCTTTCGTGAAACTACGTAACGGGCGCAGCACTCGCTCGCCCTCCCGCTGCTCACCGCTCCAAACGACCGCCAGATCGAGCATCCGCTCACCGGGACGCGGCAGGACAGTCGCGATAATGTAAAGTTCGTCAGGAATTCCCTGTACATATTCGTCGACGAATTTGAGGACATCCTTGGTCATGCCTATCGGATACTTCAGGTGCCCCGACAGCACCTTCTCTATCCGATGCAGACGGAAATCTATCGACGTGACCACCCCGAAATTTCCTCCGCCACCGCACAGCGCCCAGAACAGATCAGGGTTTTCGTTTTCCGATGCCCGCAGTTTCCGCCCGTCAGCCGCAACGAGCGACGCTGCAAAGATGCTGTCACAGCCGTACCCGAATTTCGGCGTGAGCGAACCCTCGCCTCCTCCCAGGGCGTAACCCGCGACCCCTACCATCGGGCACGATCCTAGCGGCACGGCAAGCCCGAAGGCTTGGGTAACTTGATCCAGCTCCCCTGCTCGAATACCTGACTCAATCCGCACCGTCGCAGCCAGCGCGTCAAGTTGAACGCGCTTCATCTGCGACAGGTTTATGACCAAGCCATCATCACAGACCCCGTGCCCGGCGAAGCTGTGGCCGCCGCTTCGCACTGCGACGATCAGTTGGTGGTTTCGGGCGATTTCGATTGAGCGGACCACATCCTCTTCGGTCACGCACATTGCGATGAGTCGTGGTCGACGGTCGATGTCGTGATTCCACACGCGACGGATCGAATCGTATCTAGGGTCGTTGGACGCAATGACGTCGCCCGCGAGGGACTGCCTGAACTTAGCTATTGTGGCGTCGTCTAATGCGGTGACCGGCCTACCCGGAGCTTCAATGACCATATCTCTGTAACCCTACTCGAATTGCTTGCTTCAATTTCCCCGAATTCAGAGTCGTGAGTGATGTCTCGATTGGTCAGAATTACATCGGCTAAGCGAGGTCATTTCTACATTCGTAACTCCAAAACTTTAGATTTTGCTCGACAATTTCTCGCAGAGTGGCCCGGAACTCGCTTCTGTGACAATTGGCGCAATGATTGCCAATCAACAACTGCCATCTATCACAAGTGTTCGAAACAAGATCGATCAAACACCGGCGAAAACATCGACGCGAAGCTCGCGCAGGTCTGCCGACTGCCTGACGTCGCGTCTAGAAAAGGAGCCGCACATGGCAAACAACTCACACAATCGGCGTAAGAGCGTGCAATTCGGTGACCAAAAAATTAAGAGAGGCGAGGGCGGCGAGACTCACCAGATCGCCGAAGACGAAGTTCCCACCCTAACCACACAGCAGGGGATGCCGGTTGCCGACGATCAAAATTCCCTGCGGATAGGCGCTCGCGGACCGACCGCGCTGGAGGATGCCCATTTTCGAGAAAAGATCTTCCATTTTGATCATGAACGCATTCCGGAGCGGGTCGTCCACGCGCGCGGCTTCGGCGCCCATGGGTTTTTCGAAAACTATGAGTCGCAAGCAAGCGTTACGCGGGCCGACCTGTTTCAAAGAGCGGGAGAGAAAACTCCTGCGTTCGTGCGATTCTCAACCGTAGCCGGCAACAAAGGATCAGCCGATCTCGCCCGAGACGTACGCGGCTTCGCGGTGAAGCTTTACACAAAGGAAGGCAACTGGGACATCGTCGGCAACAACATCCCGGTGTTTTTTATCCAGGATGCGATCAAATTTCCCGACCTGATCCATGCAGCTAAACAGGAACCAGATCGCGGATTCCCGCAGGCCCAGACCGCGCACGACAATTTTTGGGATTTCATCTCTCTGAGTCCGGAAAGCATCCACATGGCGATGTGGATTATGTCCGATCGCGCGATACCTCGGTCGTTTCGATTTATGGAAGGCTTCGGAGTGCATACGTTTCGCCTGGTCAATGCGCGCGGAAAATCGACCTTCGTGAAATTCCATTGGAAGCCGAAGCTCGGCATGCAGTCCGTGGTGTGGAACGAGGCGGTAAAGATCAACGGCGCCGACCCTGATTTCCATCGACGGGATCTGTGGGCTGCGATCCAGTCAGGCAATTTCCCCGAATGGGAACTGGGCTTCCAACTCTTCGATGAGAAGTTTGCCGAAAAATTCGCGTTCGACGTTCTGGACGCCACCAAGCTCATACCGGAAGAAGAAGTTCCGATAAAGAAAGTAGGACGTCTGGTGCTCGATCGCAGTGTCGATAATTTTTTCGCCGAGACCGAGCAAGTCGCCTTCTGCACGCAAAACATCGTGCCCGGCGTGGACTTCAGCAACGACCCGTTGCTGCAAGGACGGAATTTTTCCTACCTGGATACTCAGCTAAAACGTTTGGGGAGTCCAAACTTCACTCATCTACCGGTCAATGCGCCGAAATGCCCTTTCGCCACGCTGCAGCAGGACGGCCACATGGCCGTGGTCAATCCCAAGAGCCGGGCGAACTATGAGCCAAACTCCTGGGGTGCTGAGATTGGCGGTCCGCGTGAATCACCGGAGCGCGGCTTTCAGTCCTATCCCGCAGAGGACAGCGGCCCAAAGCTGCGGATCCGCGCGGAAACCTTTGCCGATCATTATAGTCAGGCACGACAGTTCTATATCAGCCAGACCGCTGTCGAACAGGAGCATATCGCGGCGGCTTTCACTTTCGAATTGAGCAAGGTCGAGTTACCTGCAATTCGAAGCCGCGTGGTATCCCATCTGCTTAATGTCGATAAGAACCTGGCGGACACGGTCGGGACGGCGCTGCGCCTCAAGGCGATGCCCAAACCGGCGGAGCCTGCGAGCCCGCCACGCACTGATCTCAAAGCGGCACGGTCACTAAGCATATTGCTCAACTCGCATGATACCTTCGAGGGGCGCAAGGTCGGGGTACTGGTTTCCGATGGTGCGGATGCCGACGCGTTGAAAGCGCTGCGGCAAGCGCTCGAGGAGGAAGGCGCCATGCTCGAAATCGTGGCGCCCAGGATAGGTGGGGTTGAGGCTAGTGACGGAACGTTAGTGGACGCCAACCAGACTATTAGCGGCGGACCCTCGGTCCTTTATGACGCGATCGCACTATTGGTGTCCGACCAAGGCGTCCCTCAAATGACTAATGACCCGTCGGTGCGCGATTTTATCGCAGACGCGTTCGCTCACTCGAAGTTCATTGCCTACTCCGAATCCGCTCTGCCACTGCTGAAGGCAACCCTCGGCGATAGGGATCTGGACGAAGGTTTCATCGAGATCGAGAGCGCGGACGATGTGGCGCGCTACGTGAAAAGCTGCCGCCAGCTTCGCTTCTGGAGGCGGACCACCCAAGCACCAATGAAGTGAGTAGGCCGCTCGATTCACCTTGCACAAGGTCTCGATAAATACCGGGCTTTCAACAGATCGGTTCGAAACAGCGCAAGTCATCGTGGATTGTGTTTCAAACTCCTTTGCGAGCCTTTGAGCCTCTAGAGTGTCCGAATTGGCTTCGCATTTGCTGTTCCGAAATCGCCATGCAGGCGATCGGCGTTGAGTTTAGTCCGGTGCTAGCGAGATGAGTGAGAACCCGCCGGACTATTTGAATTTCAGCTTGGCCACAACCGCATCAAGGACGGACTTCCGCAGTTGCTGGAATACGCTGCCCTCGCGTCTTAGTGCCTTATCGAAATCCTCAAGCGCCTTCGAGAACTTCCGCGGACGGCGCCTGCTCGCCGAAGGCATAGTCGAGACTTATCGTGTCGCCCGGTTTTATATTGTCTAGAATCAGTATGTGTCTGACGATGGCGTAGCTGCGCTCGAAGGACTCTAGTTTTTCTCGTGCCTTTGACAACCCGGTTCCACGCTTCTTCCCACTGCTTGACGGTAGTTGCCATCGACAAGAAGCCTACACTACTAAATACTGGCTAGGAACCATCGACATGTAGCCGTAGAAGTATTGAATCATCAGTCGGCGATAGCTGCAAATCGCCGACATGTTGTCTGAAATCTGGCGGCAGCTTCGCCACATCGCCCGGCACCAGTTCGGCTACTAGGACTGTGACCTCCTGGCCGCCGCGGACAGCGGGCGCGCAGCGCGCCCTTGGCCCGTAAGGCGTCAACGGGGTTTTGGGCACGCATCTCTTGAACGGAGTCCATGACCACGCTGATGACTACAATCGTCACGACAACGACGAAGCTGGCGGTAACGCACCGCACCTTTTTTGTCTGTGACGTCAATTCAGTCATCCGCCGGAATCGCACCTGCCGGCGCTTGCTGGCCTCTGTGCTCATCAGTGAGACCGAGCGGCCCACGGAACAAATAAACCAACGTCGGTTGAAACACCCGCGTCAGCAAAGCGATCGGAGATCGCTCCCCCGATAACCACTATTGCCAGCGGCCGTTGAGTCTGGGCGCCGATGCGCGTGGAAAGCGCCGTGGGCAAAAGCCCCAGTCCGTCGACCAATGCCGTCATCATAAGCGCGCGGAAGCGTCGGTCGGCGCCCATGACGATTGAATCGACGACGGAATGTCCCTCCTTCCACAGCTGATGGATGTAAAAGTTCAATAGAATGCCGTCCATGATTGCGATCGCAAAAATCGAGATGAAACCGACCGCGGCGGAGACACTAAACGGCGTGCCGGTGACAACCAATGCGAGCACTCCACCTAGGCAAGCCAGCGGCACCTGTGCCATCAATATGAGCGTATTGATGAACGACAAGGTCGCAGCGTAAAGAACCCCCATGATAAGAAACAGCGCGAACGGAATAACAATTTCCAGGCGTCGATTGGCCTGCTGGAGCTCGCTATATTCGCCGACCCAGTCCAGCGAAACACCCTCGGGGAGCTTGATCTGTTTGGCGACTGTCTCCTTTGCCTCGTCGATGGTGCTTTGCATGTCGCGGCCGCGGACGCTGAATCTTATCGGAACGTAGCGACGGAGACCTTCCCGATAAATAAACGATGCACCCTCAGCGGTAGTAATGTCCGCGACCTGACCGAGCGGGACATAGCCGCCGCCGGGCAGGGCGATTTGGATCTGCCGTATGGCCTCAGAGCTCTGCCTGTATTTGGGCTGCCATCGAACCACAAGGTCGAAGCGCCGATCTCCTTGCAGCACCTGTGTGACTGCTTGACCGCCAATCGCGGCTTGTACGGCGGCAGCGACATCGCCCACGTTGATTCCATAACGCGAACAAGTTTGCCGGTCTGGTGTGATGAGCAGGTTTGGTTGCCCCATTGCTCGATAGACCGCAACGTCAGCGATGCCGCGCACTCCGCTGACCACCTCTCTAGTCTTATTGGCTACCCGCTCATCCTGCGCGAGATCGGGGCCATAGACCTTGATGGCGTTGACACCCTTAACACCCGACAGCGCCTCCTCGATGTTGTCTTCGATATATTGCGAATATCCAAAACCTGCCTCCGGAAAGTCACGCCTGAGCCGGCCATCGATCTGGTCGGTCAGCTTCTGCTTGGTAAGGCCCCGCCGCCACTGAGACTTGGGCATCAGATCGACGGAAAATTCGATATTGAAGAACCCGGTTGCGTCAGTGCCATCGTCGGGACGACCAGTCTGTGAGATGACGTTGGTTACCTCGGGAAACGATCTGAACACATCGCGGGCGCCCCGTGCCACGTCGTTCGCATGAGAGAGTGAAGTACTGAGTGGCAGTGTTGCTCTCGCCCAGATGTTCCCCTCCTCCAACTTCGGTAAGAATTCGCCTCCCAGACGCGAAAACAGCGAAAGCCCACCGGCCATGATGAGGATGATTACTGCCAGCGTCAGATAAGGCCGTCGTAAAATCCTGATGAAGAGGTTGTGGTAGAATCGATGAAATCCCTCCCAAACGATATTGTGGGTCTCCTTCATCCCTTTGCAAAGCAGCAAGGAGCTCAGAACAGGGGTCAGCGTTACCGCCAGGACAATTGCTGTGGTCAGCGCAAATCCGTAGGTGTGTGACATGGGAGAGAAAATGACGCCTTCCACCCCGCGCATTGTGAACAACGGCAGGAAAGCGATCAGAAAAATGACGGTCGAATACAACATCGGTCCGCCGACTTCCAGGGAAGCTCGACGAATGCATTGAACTTCAGTCTCGCCGAGTTGGTTGTCGGTGGTGAGATGTCGATAAATGTTCTCGATCACGATGACCGTGGAATCGATGATGATGCCAAAGTCGACCGCGCCGAGTGAGAGGAGATTCGCAGATATCCCAGTCAAGTGCAGCAGGATGAATGCTCCGCACATGGCCAGTGGGATATTTACAGCGGCGATAACAGCCGTTCGCAGGTTACCGAGGAAAAAGATCAGTACGAGAAAGACCAGGAGCATGCCCATTCCGAGGTTCTCGAATACCGTGCGTAGCGTGGTATCGACCAAGGAGGTACGGTCGTAGTAGGGCACTGCCTTATAGCCGGGCGGCATCGTGCCGGAAGCATTCAGCTCCTGCACCTTCGCTTCCACCCCTTTGAGCGTTCTCAGCGTATCGCCGTATTTGCGCATCAGGACGATGCCTTCGACGACCTCATCGCGGTCGTTCCTTCCGACGATCCCAAGCCGGGGCGCGTAGCCAACGTTAACGTCAGCGACATCACGTACGCGAGCCGGTATGGCGATACTGCTGTTGAGCGTGGCATTGCTACTACTGAGGACGATGCTACGTATGTCGTCCAGAGTCTTGATGAAGCCGATCCCTCGAACGTCGAAGGCTTGTTGGCCAACCTCGACATAGTTGCCGCCGACATTGATGTTGGCGTTCGCGATCGCACTAGTCAGCGTTGCAAGCGATAACTGGTAGTGGTTGAGCTTCGCGGCATCCACATCCACGTGGTACTGTTTGGTCAAGCCGCCGAAGCCCGACACATCTTCGACCCCTGGCACTGTCTTAAGCTGCTTTTCGAGTACCCAGTCTTCGACCTCCTTTTCCTCAAGGAGATTATGGTCCGGGCTTTGTACGATATAACGGTAGATTTCGCCGATCGGATTGTCCGGCGATATCGAGGGCGAGAGATTCTGCGGCAGGGTAACCAAGCCTAGCCGATTGATTGTCTCGACTCGGTCCCAGTAGTAGTCGCTGTCCCAGGTGAAATAAAGTTTCACATCGGAAAGTCCGAAAAGTGATATTGTCCGCATCGCCTCTAGATTGCGGATCCCGGCCAACCCGACTTCCAGCGGTATCGTAGCGATCTTCTCTACCTCCTCTGCGCTCAGCCCTAGCGGCTGTGTGATGATTTCGACGCGTGGTTGCACGGGGTCGGGGTAAGCCTCGATGTCCAGTTCGCGAAAGGAATAAATCCCTGCGATTGCGAGCAAAACGGCTACGCCAACCACCACCAAGCGTACCCGGAGCGCGACGTCCATTAAGATTTTGATCATCGCACTCCTCTCAGGAGGTCTCGCCATGCGCGGCATGCCAGAGGGCGTTAAATCGCAGTGACTCCGTGGTAAGGAATCTGTCCCCTGGCTTGATGCCCCTTACGATGCGGGCATACCCGTGCTCATTCCAATCGGCGATCTCTACTTTTCGGCGCTCAACGCTGTTCACACCAGCCACGATGAATGCGTAGTAGGCGTTGTCATCGAAAACCAACGCTGACTGTGGAATCACGAGCGCCAGACCTGGGCTCGTTACGATGCGTACACGTGCCAGCATTTGCGGCTTCAGTTGCGATCCGGGGTTGCTGACCTGACAGCGCAATTGCAGGGTGTGAGTGTTCGGATCGAGGCTGGGGCTAATTCTCTGAATCGTGCCCTTGAAGATTTCTCCAGGATAGGCGGCGGTAACCGCCTCCAGACTCTGTCCGACCTTCACCCGGGCGAGGTCGTCCTCATAAACGTCCGCAGTGATCCACACCCGCTGCAATGTGGCGAGAGAGAAAAGCTGGTCGCCGGGATTGACCTGCTGCCCGCGAACCGCATTCTTGCTCACGATAATTCCGCTGATCGGCGCACGCATCCAGACCGACGAGCTCGGTTCCCGGATCGCAGCGACATCCGCTGGTGAAAAACCCAGTAGCTCCAGCTTGCGCACGGCGGCGGCCTTCAGATTCCCCGTCATGCTGAAGCCACCGGCCGGCAGACCAAAAGTGTCGGTCTGCGCGACAGCGCCGCCGCTTTGGCTCACGCCGGAGGCTCCCTCCAGGTACTCCGCCTCGGCGGTCATGAAGTCGGGACTGTACAGCGACATCACCGGCTCGCCGCGCCGGACCGCGTCCCATTGCGAGGTCCGCAGTTCCTCAATCCGCCCTGTGACCCGCGAGATGATGGTTGAGACCAGACGATCGTCGAACGTCACCTGGCCCATTGCTTCCAGAACGCCGGGAAGAGGCGCCTCTTTTACGGTGTCGATCGACCCCTCCTGGGTACGAGGATTGCCGACCACCATCAACTCGCGGCCGTCGGCCTGCTGAACCAACGTTGGCAGTTCAGATGGCGAGGACGACGAGGACTCGCTAGCGGCTGGACTAGTCGCTGGGCTGTCACATCCGCCAAGCGCGCTCAGTGCCAGCAAAGCCATGACCACGCCCAATAGGGCACTGACGCATGCGCTCTTCGTTGCAGCCATCGTAGCTGTGGTAGCGCACTTCATCTTGGTAACGGAGTTCCCATCGCCTGCTCCAAGGCCACTTCTCCGGCAAGGAACTGATTGGCGTTCTGAAGGTAAGTGACGCGCGCTGCGTAGGCGCTCTGCAAGGCCGAAGACAATGTAAGGAAGTCAACTTTGCCCGCCTGGTAAGCGACCAATGACACTCTGAAGTTCCTGTCGGCCAAGGGGATCAGCGACCCGCTGTATTGTTGCGCCGATTCGTAGGCGAATTGGGCGGATTGGTACAATTGCGTGACGGTTCCTTCGGTTTGGCTTAGGACAGATTTCATGCTGTAGCGAGTAGCCTGCAACGAATGTTGCGCCGAGTGCACGTCCTCGCGTTGATGGATCCAGAAAAATATCGGGAGGTTGAATCCGATGGAGAATGTATTCCCCTGGGTCACCGTGGGAAGCGGCTGCGCGCCGGGTTGCAAGATGTAGTCGAACTCGTATCCGACCGTATAGTCCGGCAGATATTCCATCTCCGCGAGTTTCAGTGCTGTAGTCGAATTTTTCTCCGCCAGCGCAGCTTCGAGTATCTCCTGGCGCGCGTGCGTTGCAGTGTCGACCGCTTTATCCAGCGAGAGCTCCAACCGCTTCAGCTGAATCTTGCGCTCTAGGCTCAACGGAGAGGCAGGTCTCCGATAGAGCAGTTGATTCAGACCGACTCGATCGTTCGCTCGGTTGGTTTGGTACTGACGCTGCTGCAACTGAGCCTGAGCGAGAGCGAACTCGGCCCGGATGAGATCAGCTTGGGTCGCCTGGTTGGCCGTGTATTGGATCTGGGTTACGTGAGCGACTTGCTTCAGGTTCGCGATATTCTCGGCGTTGATTCCGATCAGTGCCTCATCGAGCAGCACTTGGTAGTAAGCGGTCTCGACGCCGGCTCGCAGGTCGCGCACCGCCGCCTCATACGTTAAACCCGCAATCTCGGCGGTCCGTTTGGCTTCATCCGCCTGTAGCAGTGCTTTTCCCGGAAACTGGAAACCTTCGCTGAATGAATGGGCGTGCACCGCCGCGTTGAAATCTTTGCTGCTTTCCAAATTCGCGTAGGTGAATGTCGGGTCAGCCGGTGCATAGTTCTGCAGAATCTGATGCTGAACGGCGTCCCATTGTTCCTTCATGGCTCCGACCTGAGGATTCACTTCGATGGCAACCTCCACCAACTGCTCGACCGTCAGCGGCTGTTCCGCCGCCGCCCATACTGTTCCGATCGGAATCGAGCAAACCGTGAGGAACGCCGATATCATGGCACGCCCGAAAACCACATTTTCCTCCTGCATCTACTCGCGGCGACGGAAACACACTGAAGCCGTTGCTCCGCCGCCGGAAGCACAAACGCGCGACGCCGCTGCCGTTGATGGCAGGGTTGAGGTGCCGCGCTATCGTTCGTTCGAGAGAGTCAGTCCGAAGGAGGAGAACGACTGTTGGGAATGTCTATCGCGAGCGAATCTGAGAAGCCAAAACTTGTAATGTTGTGAATCCGGCGCTTACTGTCGGCTTTCGATCCAAAAACCGCAGAGGGCAAAGGTCCAAGGACTAGACGGGATGGGGCAAGAAATGGGCGCAGATCAAGGTGATTGCTCGGCGGCGAGTGCAGGTTCGTGCCAAGTGGCACAAGCTCGGTAGCGAGTGGGGTCAGGATCGGCGCACGCTCGAACCTGATGCCGGCCAACGGAAGCGCGAGCACGGCCAGCGCCAGTACCAAACAACCAAGTTGAGAGCAGATTGGACGGCAGGTATAAGAGGACATGCGGAGAGCCGCAATTTTCCTCGCAGTGGCGGCTTTCGGCTTCATCAGCTGCAACCGGGAGCCCAACCGCACGGTCACACACCGTGGTCGCGACGGGCGCCCTGACCAATGGGTATATCGGATCGACAAGGACACCTACAAGATAGCCGTCGACACTAACGGAGACGGGCGGCCGGACGTCGTCAAAACCTACAAAGACAACCAAGTGGTCGAGATTGAAAGCGATCGAAATTTCGACGGCCAGACCGATCTTATCCAAGTGTACACGCACGGGGTCCTCACCCGCGAGATCCACGATGACGATTTTGACGGTAAGCCAGAGAAAATCGAGGAATTGAGGCAAGGCAAGCTTGCGATCGTGGAGCGCGATCCGCAAGAACGCGGGTACACCGATATCGTCGAGTATTATGACGATTCCGGTAAGCTGATTCGCCGCGAACTCCGCAAGAAATAGCGCAGTGCCCCGCCATACCGATAATGCGGACACTGAGCGTTTTAGTTCGAACCGAAGGCGTCGCTTGTCTTCCTAGCGCACTTGTTGGCCTCTGTGCTCATCGGTTAGGCCGAGCGGCCCGCGGAACATAAACTAACGTGGGTTGAAACACCCGAGTCAGTAGAGCGATCGAGATCGCTCCTCCGATAACGACGATTGCTAGAGGCCGTTGAGCCTGAGCACCTATACGAGTGGACAATGCGGCGGGAAGCAGGCCCAACCCATCGACCAAAGCGGTCATCATCACGGCACGAAAACGGCGGTCGGCACCCATGATGATCGCGTCCATGGCAGAGTGCCCCTGTTCCCAGAGTTGGTGGATATAGAAATTCAGCAGGATGCCGTCCATGATCGCGATCGCAAAGATCGAGACGAATCCCACCGCGGCGGAGACGCTGACCGGTGTGTGAGTTATCGCGAGCGCCAGCTTCGCTTCTGGAGGCGGACCACCCAAGCACCAATGAAGTGAGTAGGCCGCTCGATTCACCTTGCACAAGGTCTCGATAAAAAGCCCCCTTACTAACTCGGTGAATTAGTATGATAACAGCTCAAATCATCGTGGTTTGGTCTTGGCCATGACTCGAAGCTTCATGGCCAGACTGCTCATAGTCGTTTCTTTCGTTTTGTTCGCTAGCTGCGCCGCCCACGCTCAGGATACGATGCCGCTGCGCACCGGCCAGGCCGCGATGGGCGATTGGCGTCAGGATGCGCCGGGAGTGCGCCGAAAAATCACGGTCGCCGATCTGCCGGCGCCCTATTCCAGCGAGTCTTCCACTGCCCCTCCGCAGATCATCGAAAGACCGGCAGCCGCCGCGCTGAATGTGCCGCCGGGCTTCAAAGTCGAGCAGTTCGTCAGCGGTCTGGTTAACCCGCGCGAGATCCGGGTCGCGCCCAATGGGGACATTTTCATTGCAGAGAGCGGCCCGGGACGAATCGTCGTGATGCGTGCCGCCGACGGCGCTCCGCGTCCGACGCGTCTCGAGACTTTCGCGATCGGCCTCAAGCAGCCGTTTGGGATCGCGTTCTGGCCGCCCGGGCCCGCTCCGCGATTTGTCTATATCGGCAATACTGATTCGATTGTTCGTTTTCCATACAAGAACGGCGACCTAAAGGCGGGCGGACCGGCGCAGACGGTCGTCGCCTCGATCCCGGGCGGCGGGCATCTGGAGGGCGGCGGTCATTGGACGCGCGATGTCGTTTTCTCACCAGATGGCGCGCGGATGTTTGTGTCGGTGGGATCACTCACGAACGACGCTGCGGGATTGCGACAAAGCCTCGAGTCTGTGATCCAGTACCTTGGCATCCACGGCCTCGGCTCACTCAGCGGCTCGGAGACGCATCGCGCCAACGTGCTCCAATTCGATCCAAACGGCGGTCACTTTCGTATCTTCGCCACCGGCCTTCGCAACTGTGTCGGCATGGCGATCAATCCTGCGACGGGTCAGCTATGGTGCTCGACCAACGAACGCGACGGACTAGGCGACAATCTGCCGCCGGACTACGTCACCAGCGTGCGCGACGGCGGGTTCTACGGTTGGCCCTGGTATTACATCGGGCCGCACGAAGACCCGCATCATCGTGGCGAGCGGACCGATTTGAAGGACAAGGTGATCGTGCCGGACGTGTTGCTCCAGGCTCATTCCGCATCGCTCGAAATGGTCTTTTACGGCGGCCAGCAGTTTCCGCAGGCGTATCGCGGCGACGCATTCGCGGCAGAGCACGGTTCATGGAATCGATCGAAGCGCACGGGCTACAAAGTGATTAGAGTTAGAATGCATGACGGCCACCCCACCGGGGAATACGACGATTTCCTGACCGGATTCGTCACCGATGCGGGTGTTTGGGGGCGTCCTGTAGGAGTCGCGGTCGCGCACGATGGTGCTCTGCTCGTTACAGAAGACGCCCACGGTACGGTCTGGAGAATTTCTTTCAAACAATAGCCCGAGAGTTTAAGAGCAAAGGATCGGCTTCGCGGAAAAGCCTTCCTTAATTGCACTTATGCATTTTAAAGGGGAATCTGGCACTAAATGTCGGCGTGACCCTCTCCTTTCATGCCTTTTAGGCTGGTACGGCTTTAAGTGATCGCAGTGAGAACTCGCCTGTTCACACATCCGTTCGGGAGTGCGATGATTTCATCACTGCCTTCATTGTGGGTATCGAAAATGAAAAGAGTAGCTCTACTTTTAGTTATATTAACTGCCATTGCGGCGAACAACACGGGATGGGCGCAGGAATCGACTCAGTCCGTGACCACAACAGATTCGGCTCAACGTAAGTCCGTCTCGCAGGTTCCACCTGTCAGATATCAGACGAACACTGTAACCCGGAAGAGCGGTGTCGACTGGCCTCAAGTGGGAATGGGCGTCACTGTCGCCGTCGGTAACTTGTTCTACATCCCGGCCAAAATCGCCTACGGCACGCTGGGCGGAGTGGCGGGCGGAGCTGCATATGTATTCGATCGGGGCGATCGGCGTACCGCTTATACCATATGGCGGAATTCGCTCGGCGGCGATTACGTGCTCACGCCGGCAATGGTAACTGGACAGGAGCCACTTCATTTCATGGGGCCTGACGCGGTCGGTCAGCGGAGAACAATCACTGTAGTGTCAACTTCCAGAAGCGTTCCACTGCAGGAGGCTAAGCTCACACGACCCCAACCTGCAGTAAATCCGATTGACACATCCAATCGGGCTACTCCTGTCACCGAGCGAATGGACGGACAGCAAGGGGCGCGGGGAACGCTTGAGATTCCATCCCATGTTAACGGCTCGCAAGATCGTTCCCAAGATCGTTCCACGGCACGGCCACAAAGGGTTGCGCCAAGCATGGCGCTGCGAACGGAGCCCGAGAGAATGCCGCAAATGAGTATTGAACCTCAGTAGCGCGCGCCCGTCGTAAACCGCAACGCCTCCGGGGTGTGAGCTCCAGGGCAAATATGAATGAAGGGAGCCTGCTGGCGAGCGCTCAAAATTCCGGCATCTTGCAGTCGCGTGGTTCTTTATCGTCCCTCAGTCCCAAGAAAACGGGTTGTCGCAGTTTTCGATCGGCGGTCCATTCACCGAATGCTATTTGGGCGACTAGCCGCGGCTGAAGCCAAGTCGCGCTCTTTTCGCGAGGCGCGTCAACAAAAGGAGATTTGCTCTGAACAATAGGTCGGAACGCACTCGCAAGTGCAGCCAGGCCCGCTTGGGAAAAGCCCGTTCCTACCTTGCCCACGAAATGGAGGTCCTTGCCGCGAAATGCTCCGAGCAACAGCGCTCCCAGATGTTCCCGAGATCCCTCGGGAGCGGTAAACCCGCCAATCACGAATTCCTCTTCCTGGTGAACTTTGACCTTCAGCCACTTTCTGCTCCGCCGCTCCTCGTAGGGCGCGTTGGAATCCTTAGCGACTAGGCCTTCAAGTTTCCTTCGTTGAGCAATGCGAAACGCGGCAAGGCCATTTTTCGCAAGGCGGCGCGACACAATGAGGCGCTCGGACGACTTCGGGATCGTCGCCTGTAATTCTTGCCGGCGAAGTGAAAGCGGCTCTTGACGCAAATCACGTCCGTCTCGATATAGACAGTCGAATACCACGAAGGTTTGAAGAACGTCGCCGCGCTGGAGAAGCTGGAACCGCGAGACTCCATGGCGATCGAAAGCGACGACTTCACCGTCCAGAACGAGGGTATTTTCGCGCAGTTTGCGGATTTCAGCCGCGACTCCCGGAAAGGTCAGGCTGCGGTCTTTGCCGTTCCTGGAGAGCAGGGTTACCTTGGAGCCTTCCTTGTATGCGATGATCCGATAGCCGTCGTATTTTTCTTCGTAAACCCATCCCGGCCTATTTATCGGCTCCGCCACCAGCGTTGCGAGCATCGGCTGCGGTCGGATCGGGATGAGGTCGCTCATTCTTGGCTTTGCGATCTAATTCGCGATGGCTCCTCCTCTCCTGAACGTGATTTCCGATCAAGTGTCCATCCAAATAGCGCGGTCGCGATTAGCCCCACGCCGACGCTCGTCAGAACCTGCACCACCAGCATAAAAAATCCTCTGGAGGAGTGCCTCTCTTTTCTAGCGCTTTTCCTAGCATTGGCAATGCCAGCTAGGCTGATCTTACAAAGGGAAGGGCGAAGCTACCGCGACCGCAAACTGCAGCAGCCGTTGGCGTCGCTCGATAATGTGAGAATCGGCCTTAAAGATGAAGAAGACTGGTTGTGTCTCGCGCAACGTGCGATGCGGAGCGCGACCCCCTAAAAAGAAACCGTGGCGCAGGCTCTGCGGCGGGCCTATTTCGCCGAATTCGTCCATGTAATTTCATCCAGGAAGAAAATACATCGGTGGCTGTTAAACGGTCGGCCGCGACATTTCGCTACACGCGCGGCGTCTCAGTCACCTGGACACTCGTCGATTTCCGCTCGGTGGGTAACATGATGCGCGACCTAATGAGCGCCCTGGACCACGATCACGCAACGGCCGCCGTCCGGAACCTCGTCCAGCGGTAATCCGATCTCGTCAGCGAAGCTCTTGCCCACGATCAGCAAGCGGCCGGGACTTTGGCGAAATAGTTGCTGCCGGCTCCGCTGAGTTAGCACGTCGGCCTGAAACAGCCGCCCCATCCGCGCCCGCGCTTCGCGAATCAAATCGACCAGGGCGGCGTCCGGCTGAGTGGCGCTGATTGCCAGCGCCTCGTTGGATATCAGCAAGGCGCGCAGCTTGGATCGAATGCCCCGCGCGACGCGCGCGCCGAGCTCGAGTGCCGCACGGCCGTCCGGCCCAGCGTCGATCGCCGCAAACACGCGCTCAAACGGCCGATTGGTCCCCTGGACGAAAGCGCCCACGCTGAGGGGGAGCTTTTTGCTCCTGACGAAGACTTCGCGCACAACGCCGCCCAAAGTGTCGCTGCCGGATGCGGCACGATGATAGCCCAGGAGAATCCACGCGAACCCGGCCGAGCGGGCGATGGCGATGATGTCGCTGGCCGGCGCATTGGAGCGCATCGTCTGCGCGTCGATCGTCACGCCGTGCGCCCTGGCGTATTCGACCGCCGCGGTCAGGGCGGGCGGCGGCGCTTGCGTTTGTACCCCCGGCGCGTCGCTCCATGCGGCGCCCTTGCTCTCATCTATCAGCGCAAGCACTTGCGGAGGCGGTTCGTCATTGGGATCGCTGGCCGCGAGCGCTATCGCCATGAGCGGCGCGACCCCTTCGGGATTCGCGACCGCCACCAGGACCCCGCGCTTTTGCGTGGTCGTCATCGTTCTGGAGACCTCATCCAGCCCAGGCACCCCTTCAGACTGACCACCCTTCTTCATCGGGTCAAATGTTGGCCACGAGCTACGTTCACGCTTCGTCACAAAAGCGTAGCGATGGCGACCAGGCGTGTGTATCCCTGGTGCCTCTAGCTGTCTCTCGCGGACCTCTTGTGACAGGCTGGAATGGAGATGCCCGCATGCAGATGAATCGCGCGCGACGGCTCCTGGCGAGTGTTTGTGCGGCCGTCCTTGTGTGTGGGCCGGGCGTTGCGCGGGCGCGCGCGGACGAAAGGCCGCTCGCACGTGTGGTGATCATGCCCGAGCTGATCCCGGAGGTTGTGCGGCAACTGGTGCCGCTGACGGTCGAGCTTCCGGCCGGCCGTATCGACGCGCCCGCCATGAAGGTCAAAATTGGCGGCCTCGTCTATTGCGGCAGCGACGGGAGCCGAGGCGCGTGGGCACTCTTGGCCGGTTATCCCGCAGGTTATTCCAATGGAGCGACGTCGAAATCGCCCGTCGACGCAGCGGCGGCGAATTTGCTCTCGCCGGCCGATTGCCGGGCTCCGCTGCCCCGCGTCGCTCAACGGCTCGCGCAATTCGCGCACGCACCGGACTGGGTTGAGGTCATCAAGACCCATGTCACGTGGACGCCGTGGATGCTACGCCTGACCGTCGCCGACGCAGCCGGCGCGGGCAAGAGCGCGAGCCGGGCGCCTTCCCTCAAGCAGCTCGGACAGTTCAAGAGCTTCCCAACCTCGAGTCTGCATCTTCTGCCACCGCCCGGCCAGGAGAACCGGTTTGACGTCGCGATCGGATTTCTGGAATCCGCGATCGTCGTGGCCGTCTTCCCCGCTGGCCGCGTCGGCAACCCGGAGTCATATCTGAGGGGCGACCCTGTGCTCGATGCCGAGATGGCCGACGCGCCCGCACGCGCGAACGCCGTGGCCGACGCGCAATACGGATTCGTCAACGCGCTACTCAGGCTATACGCGTCCTCGTTCGAGATTCCGCTTCAGCTCCAGGGGATGACGCAGAGGCCGCTGGCGAAGAACATCAACGTTTCAGGCGGCGACAACACAATGACGGTGGCGGGGCAGCTCGAATTCGGAAATATCAGCTACCACGCCGCGGTTTACTCCGGGGGCGACGATCTTACGATCCGGCAAGTGACGCTCGCCGCGCCCACGTTCAATTGCAACACCAATGATGTGGTCGCGCAGCTCCAATGCCAGGGACAACAGGCGGCGATGGCCGGGACTAGCGGCGCGGTCGCCGGAGCGCTCACCAACATCTATCAGGGCCAGATGTTTCACTACTCGACGGTCGATCAGCCGCTGCATTTTGCGCTTGGCGATGCGGAATTCGCGGCAAGATTCGCGGCCCTGAGATCGAGTTCACGCGGTTCGACCGTGAGTGAAGCCGGCAACGTCGCGATCGAGCGAGTCCAAGGCACGCCGGTGCCGCCGGTCGCGCAATGAGTACCATTCAAGCCTCCGCGACGAATAGGTGGTCCACATCGACACTCAATTGAAAATCTCTAAAGCTGCGAAGCGTTCGTGGCTGTTCGCCGCGATATTCAGTCTCGTGCAACCCGGGATCCTCGCCTCTGCAATCGATGCGCAACCGGCCCACGCTCCCACGCAGACCGCGTCGTTTCCGTCCGGGCCGCTGTCGCCCTCGTCGACCATGGATGCGGGGTACAGCGATATGTACAACCTCGACTTCGACGGGGCTCACAAGACCTTTCAAGTGTGGGAGCGCTCGCATCCGGGCGACCCCCTGGGTCCGACTTCGGAGGCCGCCGCGGACCTGTTCTGGCAATTCAACCAGATGCATGTGCTGGAGTCTGACCTTTTCCTGGATGACGACCAGTTTTTTTATCGCCAGGCGCCCGGACCCGACCAACAAGTCAGAGCGCGTTTCGAGCGGGAGATCGCTCGTGCCGAGAACCTGGCCGACAAACGCCTGGCGGCGGCGCCCGACGACACCAACGCGCTGTTCGCAGAGGTCCTCGATGCCGGCATGGAGGGCGATTACGCGGCGATGGTCGAGAATCGCTATCTCGCTTCGCTGGCGTACGTGAAGCGCTCTGGGAGGTTAGCCGAAAAGCTGCTCGCACTCGATCCCTCGTGCTACGACGCGTACCTGGCGATTGGGGTCGAAAACTACATTTTGAGCCTCAGCCCGATGCCGGTCAGATGGCTACTGGACTTATATGGGGCGCAAACCGATCAGAAAACCGGGATCGAAAAACTGAAACTCACCGCTGCCAGTGGCCACTATCTCGAACCATACGCGCGTGTGCTTCTGGCCGTCGCGGCCTTGAGGGGACACGACCGGGACCGTGCGAAGCAGCTTCTGCAAGGCCTGGTGCGGCAATTTCCGCACAACCAACTCTATGCGAGAGAACTTGCGCGGCTCCAGTAGTGCCGCCAATTGCCGTGTCCCAACCCATAACTGGCAGAAAGGAGATTAGTAAACCGTGACGCCGCTTCGCGGCATCCTGTCGCTCCATGAGCCGTTAGGACGCAGACTCAGATAGAAAAGCTGAGCGACTCGCGGCCCGTCGCTGCCGCTTGCGAGCGCCTCAGAACGTCGTCGAGCGTAGTGGAATCAAGGATCGCGGCAGTCGCGTCACGCACGTCCTTCATCAGGATTCTGACGCCGCAAGTGCGCTCATCGACGCATTCCTCGCACTTTTGGTATGCGGTCCGGCTGACGCATGGCAGCGGCGCCAACGGCCCCTCGAGGATCCTCAGAACTTGGCCGACTGTAATATTTCCCGGCGGTTTGCTTAGAAGATAGCCGCCGCCTTTGCCTTTGCGGCTGTGCAGCACGCCGCCATTTTTCAATTCCAGGAGGATCAGTTCCAGGAATCTGCGCGGAATTCGTTCGCGCGCCGCAATATCCGAAATCAGCAGCGGCCCATGACCGTACTCCCGCGCGAGAACTACCATCGCTTTAAGCGCGTATTTGGATTTCTGCGAAAGCATCCTCAACAACCTCAGGCCGATAGACCCGAGCGTTTGACTCGATTTTCATTTTGCACTTTCTTCGCGACTTCGACAAACTTCATGGAATCGGGATCCTTTGCCCACGTCGATCCTTATGAGTAGGTTTTCCTTATGATTAGGCGGGCTCTTTATGGATAGGAACGCCCTCCAGGCCCACGTCGAGCGGTTATGGGATCAATCGATCCTGCCCGAGCTGACCGAATACATCCGTATTCCGAACAAGTCGCCGGCTTTCGACCCCCAATGGCGCGATCACGGATATATGGAGCAGGTGGTCGGGCGCTTCACCGGATGGGCCCAAAGTCAGCCCATCAAAGGCCTGACTCTGGAGGTGATGCGGCTCGAGGGTCGCACGCCGCTCTTGTTCATCGATATCCCGGGGGCCTCGCACGAGTCCGTTCTGCTTTATGGCCACATGGACAAACAGCCGGAAATGACCGGATGGAACCCGGGCCTGGGACCGTGGCTGCCGGTGATAAAAGGCGACCGGCTGTATGGACGCGGCGCGGCGGACGATGGTTATGCGATGTTCGCGTGCCTGACGGCGATTAGCGCGCTTCAGGCGCAGGCGATTCCGCATGCGCGATGCGTGATTCTGATCGAGGCCTGTGAGGAAAGCGGCAGCTCCGACCTTCCTTTCTACATCGATCATCTCGGCGGGCGGATCGGGCAGCCAAGCCTCGTGATCGCGCTGGACTCGGGCTGCGCCAACTACGAACAGCTATGGTGTACGACGTCGCTGCGCGGACTGGCGGGCGGCACGCTCAGGGTCGAGGTGCTTACGGAGGGCGTTCATTCGGGCGACGCCGGCGGTGTCGTTCCGGATAGCTTCCGCATCGTGCGCGAATTGCTGAGCCGCCTCGAGGACGAAACCACCGGCCAAGTGCTGCCGGAGGAATTTCACGTTCAGATTCCCGAAGCACGCCGACAGCAGGCCGCGGCGGCCGGCGCCGCATTGGGCGATAATCTCTACACCAAGTTCCCGTTGATCCCGGGAATGCGCCCGCTGAGCACCGACCCGGTCGAACTCATTCTGAATCGCACCTGGCGCCCCGCGCTCTCGATAATCGGCGCCGACGGACTGCCGCCGCTAGCGAGCGCGGGCAACGTGCTGCGACCGATGACCGCGGTGAAACTTTCGCTGCGGCTGCCGCCGACCTGCGACGGACAAGCCGCGACGCGCAAGCTGCAAAGCCTGATGGAGCAAAATCCGCCCGGCGGGGCGAAAGTAAGCTTCGAGACCAACTGGGCGGCGGGCGGCTGGGATGCGCCGACGCTGGCGCCATGGCTCGAGCAATCGCTAGAGGAAGCGTCGCAAGCTTATTTCGGCAGGCCGGCCGCATACATGGGCGAAGGTGGCACCATTCCGTTCACCAATATGCTGGGCGAGCGCTTTCCGCAGGCTCAATTCCTGGTCACGGGAGTGCTCGGTCCGCATGCGAACGCGCACGGTCCTAACGAGTTTCTCCACATACCTACGGGCAAACGGGTCACCTGTTGCGTGGCCGGCGTGATCGCGGATCATTTTCGCCGTCGCTAAGCTCGCCGCCGCCGACCCGCGCATCACGGTCCGGCGATCGGGCAATCCGGACGTGGGCGGCAGCTGCGTGCTCTACTGGATGCAGCGCGCGCAGCGGGCAGTCGATAATCCCGCGCTTAACGGCGCCATTCGCGTTGCCAACGAAGCTCGGCAAACCCTTACGCGAGTACTTCGCGCAAGTTCGACAGCCGCGGCTATATCGCCAGATGGGCGCGCGGCTGAGGGCAGTGTCGCCATCGCAGGCTCGGGCGCAGAGCGGCGATACGGTTTGCCGCGCTTTCCGCGAGACGATATATGATCGAGAGATCGCGTGCTTGCGAATACGTGGCGATCGATTATCCGCTCCGCTCTAGGACGAAAATGCTCGTGCAGGAGAACTAAAATGGCCGGGGCTGCCGACAGTTCCACCAAAGTGTCCGCCGAAAGCGCGGTGTCGAGCGTAGCGACCGACGCCAGTCAGAAAGTTTCGGGCGGCAACCTGGTCGCCAAGGCGCTTAAGAACGAAGGCGTCGAAGCCATCTTTACGCTGTGCGGCGGCCACATCATCGACATCTACGACGGCTGTCTGAGTGAAGGCATCAAGATCATCGACGTGCGCCACGAGCAAGTCGCGGCCCATGCCGCCGACGGCTACTGGCGGGTCACCGGCAAGACCGGATGCGCCGTCGTAACGGCGGGTCCGGGCACCACCGACGCGATGACCGGCGTCGCCAACGCGTTTCGCGCCGAGAGCGCGATGCTGCTGATTGGCGGCCAAGGCCCGCTCGCACAGCATCGGATGGGCTCGCTGCAGGACCTCCCCCACGTAGACATGATGCAACCCATCACCAAGTTCGCCGCGACGGTGCCTAGCACGGAACGGATCGCCGACATGGTGAGCATGGCGTTTCGCGAGTGCTACAACGGCGCGCCCGGACCGTCGTTCCTGGAGATACCGCGCGACGTGCTGGACGCGCGAGTCAATCTCGCGAGGGCGCGCATCCCGGCTGCCAATCATTATCGCGCTTCGACCAAAAGCGCCGGCGATCCGCGCGACATCGAACGACTCGCCGACATCCTGGTGAAATCCGCGCGTCCGTGCGTGCTACTGGGTACCCAGGTCTGGAGTTGCCGCGCCGGCGCTGCGGCGATTGAGTTCTGCCGGCGGCTTAACGTCCCCGCATACATGAATGGCGCGGCACGCGGCACTTTCGCGCCTGGCGACCCGCATCATTTTCATCAGACGCGCGGCTACGCGTTCGAGAAAGCCGACACTATCGTGATCGTAGGCACACCGTTCGACTTCCGGATGGGTTATGGACGCAGGCTGCGCGCCGACGCAATCGTGGTGCAAATCGACCTCGACTATCGCACCGTGGGCAAGAACCGCGACATCTCGCTTGGCATCGTGGGCGATGCCGGCGCGATCCTGTCGGCGACGACCCAGGCTGCGAGCGGGCGCGTCGATAATGGCGCGCGGCGGCGCGACGCGTGGCTCGCGGAGTTGCGCGAGCAGGAAAACAAAAGCGCCGAAGCAATGCGTCCGCGGCTGCTTTCCGACGCGAGTCCGATTCATCCGCTGCGCCTGGCGCACGAAATAAACCAGTTCCTGACCGAGAACACAATTTTCATCGGAGACGGCGGAGACGTGGTAACCTTCTCAGGCGGCGTGATTCAGCCCAAGGCGCCCGGTCACTGGATGGATCCCGGACCGCTGGGCACCCTCGGCGTCGGCACACCGTTCGCGATGGCGGCGAAGCTCGCGCGGCCGGAAAAGGAAGTCGTCTGCCTGTTCGGCGACGGCGCGTTCGGGCTGACGGGATGGGATTTCGAGACCTGCGTGCGCTACGGGCTGCCCTTCATCGGAGTCGTCGGCAACAATTCGCACATGAACCAGATTCGCTATGGGCAGACTGCGAAGTATGGCAAGACGCGCGGCGAGGTCGCGAATTATCTCGGCGACGTGCACTTCGAGCGGTTCGCCACGATGCTCGGTGGCCATGGCGAAGAGGTTCGCGAGGCCAAGGACATTGGACCGGCGCTCCGGCGCGCACGCGATTCCGGAAAATGTTCGCTTATCAACGTATGGATCGACCCGGAAGTCTATGCGCCGGGAACGATGAACCAGACTATGTATAAATAGAGGACGCAAGTAGCTACCGGGGAATTGGCAATAGCCATTCACAGTTGGCTTACCGCGAGGAATTAGATGGACAAGGCGCTCTCGGGTGTGCGGATTCTTGATATGACCCACGTGCAGGCGGGCCCGAGCTGCACGCAGGTGCTGGCGTGGCTCGGCGCCGACGTAATCAAGGTGGAACTGCCCGGCCGCGGCGATATCACGCGCGGGCAGCTTCGCGATCTGCCGGGGGTCGACAGCCTCTACTTCACGATGCTCAATTGCAATAAGCGCAGTATCACACTGAATATCAAGTCCGCAAAGGGCAAACAGATACTCGACGAACTGATTAAACGAGCTGACGTGCTGGCCGAAAATTTCGGCCCCGGCGCGTTCGACCGCGAAGGCTTTACCTGGGAACGTATCCGCGAGCTCAACCCGCGCCTGATCTTTGCCTCGATCAAAGGCTTCGGCCCGGGGCCGTTCGAGGATTGCAAGGCCTACGAGACTATCGCGCAGGCGATGGGCGGTTCGATGAGCACTACCGGGTTCGAGGACGGGCCGCCCACCAGCACCGGCGCGCAAATCGGCGATTCGGGCACCGGCATGCACATGGCAGCGGCGATTCTCGCCGCGCTCTACCATCGCACTCGCACCGGGCGCGGCCAGCGCGTTGAAGTTGCGATGCAGGACTCGGTGCTTAACCTGTGCCGGGTGAAGCTTCGTGACCAGCAGCGGCTCAAACATGGACCGCTTACGGAGTATCCCAACCGCAGTTTCGACGATGAGGTGCCGCGCTCGGGTAATGCCTCAGGCGGCGGGCAGCCGGGCGCCGCGTTGCGCTGCGCTCCAGGCGGCGCGAATGACTATTGTTACGTGATTATCCAGCCGCAGGTCTGGCCGGCCCTTGCGCGCATTGCTGGCCGTCCCGAACTTGCCGAGGACCCAGCCTACGCCACGCCCGAGACGCGCATCAAGCATCTCGACGAGGTCTTCGGCGCGATCGAGCAGTGGACGATGCGCCACACCAAGCACGAAGTTATGCAAACGCTGATCGAAGCTGACGTTCCGTGCGGGCCAATTCTTTCGATGAAGGACCTGATCGAGGACTCTGCGCTCGCCAGGCGCGGGATAATCGCTGATGTCGAGCATCCGCAGCGCGGCGTCTTCAAGACCGTGGGTTGCCCGCTGGTGTTGTCCGAGAGCCCGGTCGAGATAACCTCGTCACCGCTGCTCGGCGAGCACACCGCCGACATTCTGCGCGATGCGATCGGGTGCGACGGCGCGGAGCTGGAACGCCTCCGTGCCGAAGGCGTCATCTAGGGCGCGGCAGGCAGAGGCCTCACTTATTGGGCGCCAGCGGTGGCGAGCCGTCCGCCGCCTGCAGGCTTAGGTGCTTGCGCGTCAGATCGGCCAGCGCGCGAGCCGCCGGATCGGAGCTGCTTTCAAGCCGCGCGACCGTGCCGATTCGATCCTCGACGGGCCGATTCTGGCCCATTTTGAATTTGCCCTCGATTCGATCGATCTCGATCGCGAATCCGACGATCGCCTTGAGCATCGAGGCCTTGAAGTCGGCGGGCAACGTGCCCGGCCACGGCTGCGGCATCCCCGCTTCGTAGATGCTCACCAATCTGTCGACCAGATCGGAGAGCTGTTGAGCGTCATGGATCGGGCGGGGAATCCCGTAAACATGTACGGTCGCGTAGTTCCAGGTCGGCACTGCGGGCGAAGTTGCGTACCAACTCGGCGAGACGTAGGCGTGCGGCCCATCGAACATCACGAGGCATTGGCGGTCACCGTCGAAGGAACGCCACTGCGGATTGGCTCGCGCCACGTGGCCGAACAGCGTTCCTTGCCGGCCCTTCGCCCGATCGAGAATCAGCGGAAGACGGGTCGCGATCGGTTGCTCGCCGGCGACTGTAACCAGCGTCCCAAAGCTGTAGGTCTCGATGAACTCCAGGAGCGTCGTGGAATCCGTGACCTCGAACGACTTGGGTATGTACATCCGCTTCTCCCGGCCGATTGGTCTCCGCACAAGTAGACTCGGGAAGGCGCCGATATTCAATGGCGTCGCAATATCCGGTCTGGAGTTAGCGCCGGACCTTCGATGCCGCCCGCTTCTATATGCGACAACCCAAACGCGAGGTGCGTCGTCAATGGACTGGCGGAGTATTGGCAAGCAGCGCCGCCAGCCCTAGCACACCGATCAACAGCACTGATTCGACGCCGACGTTTCGCAGCAGACTCTGTTGTGCCGACGCTTCGGAGACCGCGGGCATTAGCCAGTAGCGGTTGTAGGCGCCGATCAGCAGTACCAGCATCGCGGCGCAGATTTTGTTCACCAGCGTCCGTCCGTATGCGGCATCGACAAGGCGATGCGGATCTCCGCCAAGCGAGTGGTAAGCCGTATAAATGCCGCTCACAATAAGTACCGTGACGGTCCATCCCGCGACTCCCGAGACCCGTGGTGCAGCCTGCATTACCCAACCCGGCCCGAGTTTGCCCCGTACGGCGCCAAACCACAATCCGAGGACCGCTCCTATCCAGAGAGCCGCCGCCACTTCGTGAATGAAATAAATGATAATCGCGACCGTTCCTCTATCGATCGCATGGCTCGCAAAACTGATGAGCAGCAGCAGGGCGCAGGCCACGCAACCGAGGACTGCTGTTTTCGCCTGCCCCCGACCAGGTATCCACGCGATGGCCGCGAGCGCTATAGTCAATGGAAAGCTCCAGGACCATACGTGGCCAAAATGCGTCTCGCGAATTATCTGTGGGAGAAAAGGAACCGCGGCACTCAGAGAGAGGTCTCCCATGTTAGCGGCGCCCACCAGTAGCGCCAGCGGCGAGAACACGACCGCCAACAGTCCCAGCCCGCGCCACAGCGGCGTCAGCGCATTAGCCATCTCTTCAGATTGCGTATAGGGCGCAAGAAACAGGGCAAATGCGGCTGTGCCGAAGATCAGGATTTCGGCCACCAACAAAGGCCACGCGACGAGCGCCCGTTCTCCTATCTGGCTCATCAGCCGCCTCCCGCGACCGTAAAGACGTAGGAGCCCTCTGTATGATGCGAATCGATGCAGACCACGCCCCACTTCACCGTGTAGTCACCGGGCTTGAGCGCCGCCACCTTAACCGAAAGAGTCACCGCGCCGGAGCCCACCTCGGGCGAAGCTATAGTTTCCGGCTTGCCGTCGGCGCCAATCACCTCGAGTTTGGCAAACACCTTTTCTATAGGCGCGTCGAATTTGATCGTGACTTCGGAGGGAGGGGCCGATAGCCGCTGACCAGCCGACGGAGTCTCCTGTTCCGGGAACGAATGCGCCGAAGCGACAGGCACACCGATCACAATTCCGGCCGATAATGCCGCGGCGCCGAATATCAACAGTGCTAACGTCTTCATTGGGGAAAACCTCTGTTGATTGTCCAATTGCCCAGATTTGTGAATATTGAATCGTAAAAGATATCGAGGAGCCCGACTATCGCCGCGTGTGTGCCGGGTCGGCTCGCGCTATTCAGCGCGAACTGTGTGCCTAAAGCCAGCTCCATATGATAGCTGACGTAAGCAAGCCCGGGAGTTGCCAGTATGGTGGGGAAGGTCTGGCCGGAGGGGCCCGTGATCAACTGATCGTAGTTGAACTCATTGAATAGGAACAAGTTGCGAAACGGCCACTTCAACCCGATATCTCGCACATTGTTGCTCAAATACGGCAGCGAATACTCGATCACCGCATCGGCGAACATATGATGGCTAGTATGTCCGCCGAGCGCCGGTACATAGCCGAAATCACTCTGCACACCGAAGGGTCGAAGATATTTGAGCACTGACCAATTCGGAAGGTCCCCCATGCCTTTCTCCCATAAGAACACCGGGCCAAGGCTCGTATGACTTTGCGCCTCGATCGAGGTATCGCCGACCGGCACCTGCAATTGCGCAGCTATCGTCAGCATGAACTCGTGCTTCAGCGAATAATAGAAAGAGTACTTCCCAAAGAGCGTGAGGTCCCCAAAGCCTTGCATCCCGCGATCGTTGAATGGCGAAACATGGCTCCAGTCGTTGCCGCCTCCTACGCTGAATCTCGGCACAAAATCGTCATCCACATAGAGAACCTTCTCGATCGAGAAAGCGATGCTGTAAGTATTTGCATCGCTGCTTCTGACCCACGACGGGGCGAGGATGTCGAGCTCATTCGCCGGCGTGGGATCTTGAGTAATCAGGGGCTCCAAAAAAATATAATCTCCGACTACCCCGTGTGCGAAAGCAGCGGTAGGTATCGCCACGGCCACTACCAGCGCGAGAGCGCATACTCGTCTCATGTTCCTCTCCGGGCGGTACGCACGAGCGCCACGGCGCGCGACCATCGCGCCGCCGCCGCGTGCGGGCCTCCATCCGCAAACATTCGATGCATTAACCGCGCGCGTGAGCGCGCGCGTAGTCGCGATGCGCGCTTAAACGCGCGTTTCAGGGGGTGGTGGATCAGGGGCGTCGGGCGCGCGCAAGCGCAGTGTGGCGCTTGGTTCTGCGTAACGACCGCATTCAGGCAGGAAACGTGCGATGCCCGAAGAATCGGGAATGATCGCCGCCACCACCATTGGTGAATGGCTAAAGCTTTGCAAAGGGTGGCAGATATCCAGGGTGAACATCGCCTCGGTACTATGCACCACTATTCCGAGGGTCAGCGGCATTCCACCTAGCAACACCGCGAGCGCTAAAATTGCGGCGAGGGCGGCGTCGGGACGCCTCGATGCTGCAGTCGGCTTCAAAAGAGCGCCGCTCCCGATTTGAGGTCTGAGACTTTTACCTCGACCGCGGAAGCATCGTCGTGATGGGGCAGGCTAACGGGCACGCAGGAGGCTTCGCCTCTGGTCATGTGATCGATCGGGTAGCGATTACCGCAGAGGCGGCAGATCAGCATGCCATGCGCGACGTCGTAGCCCTGGTGAAACTTGTAACATTGGCGGCAGGCGTCGAAGACCGCGCGAACCTTGCCGTCATTGCCGCGCGCGAGCAGGAATCGTAGCCGCTCGCCGGCGCGATCCCGATAGCAGAACAGGTGCGCGTCGCCACCCTCCAGATGCGCCAGCGAGATCGTTAAAGTTTCAGCGCCTCGAAGCTCAATACAGCGCGTGCGCAGAATCGGCAGCATTGCCAATATCACGAGCGCCGCCACCAGCACACCGGCGCCCAATTTTTTTGGCCCGACCTTCCGAATCGCTCTACTGATACGCATCGCCCTTATTGGTTCAGACTTAATTGCCGCGCTGATAAATGCAAGCCGCCAGTGTCGACTGGCGCGTTTGGGGTCCCAACCCCGGTTCGCACTATACTTGCGTTCCAGCGAGCGGGCGGCCAGGCGGCACACTCGCGGCCGGGGTACGCCGGAGCCTAGCCACTAGGAGGAAATATCATCGATGCGTCTAGTCACATTTGAGGATAAAGCCCAACACAGTCGGCTCGGCGCCATCGCCGACGGCCTTGTGGTCGATCTTAACGCGGCTTATCGCGCACTCCTGGAAGAGCGCGGCGAGCGCCGGGCGGGTGAACTCGCGGTCGAGACCCTACCCCCCGAAATATTAGCCTTCCTGGGCGCCGGCGAGCGCGCAAAGAACGCCGCCAGGGAGGCGCTCGAGTGGGTGTCGCGCCTTGGCACCGACGGCGCACACGAGCGCGGCCTTGGCCGCCGGGCCGAGTCGGTCCGCTTACGGGCGCCACTGCCGCGTCCGACCAAATTCATCCTGGTAGGACTCAACTACCGCGACCACGCCGAAGAGGCCGGAATGAAAATTCCAGAGGTGCCGACCTTTTTCTCCAAGTATTCAAATTGCGTAATCGGACCCGGCGACGCGATCAAAATTCCCAAGGTTTCCACCATGATCGACTATGAGGGCGAGTACGCCTTTGTCATCGGCCGCGCTGGCCGCGACATCCCGCCCGATCGCGCGATGGATTACGTGGCCGGCTATACGATCGTGAACGACGTGAGCTGCCGCGACTATCAGATGAAAACCGGGCAATGGATGATCGGCAAAACCTTCGACACTTTCGCCCCGATGGGGCCGTGTCTGGTGACGCGGGAGGAAATTCCCGATCCACACAACCTGGAGCTCTCGCTCTACCTCAACGGCCAGCGCATGCAGCATTCGAACACGCGCAACCTGATCTTCAAGACCGAGTACTTGATTTCATTTCTGTCTCAGGTCTTCACGTTCGAGCCCGGCGACGTGGTCTCGACCGGCACCCCGGGCGGCGTCGGGTTTGCACGCAAGCCGCCAGTATTTATGAAACCGGGCGACCGGGTGCGAATCGAGATCGAAGGACTAGGCGAGCTGGAGAATCCGATCGAGGCCGCTTAAGGGAAAGCAACGATTTTCTGTTTCATCGCGCTCGCGTTCCGTAAACTATTTGCCGGGCTTGTCCGCGGCATCCTGGTTGAACATCGACTGCTGTTCCGGCGCCTCGGCGGCGCCCTCGACCTCGCCGGGGCTGAACAGCCCCCGCCGCTCGGCATAGGGTCTGAACTTGGCGTAAAGCTCGGCGAGCTTGGCCTGGTAATACTCGACGTTTTCGTCAGGATTGGCCGGGTCGTATTCGACCGCCAAACGCGCCTCCGTGCTGACCTTGACTCGCGTTCCGCGCCCCGCGACATAGTAAGAAATCTGGTCGCCGCTTAAGTACGGACGTCCGGCCTTGAGCGCCAGTTCGTACGCCGCTGAGACGTTGCGCCGCTTGCCGCCAATTTTGTCGCGGTAGGTTTCGGGCGAGTCCTGCAGGGTCTCGGTCTTCATCAGTTCGCGGATACTGAGTGCGTGGCTAGCGAGGCGCCCGCGCCAATCCTCATAGAGCGCCGGGATCTCGTCGGCGCGCTGCTCCAGCATCAGGCGGAACATTTCCTCCATGAAGCGGCGCTGAAAACGCTCGAGGCCGCGTGAGCGCAGACCGGAACCGCGAATCGTCATCTCGCCCTCCTCCTCGAGCAGTACGTAGTTCTTCATCTTGTAGGAGAACATCGCAGGGTAGCGTCCGTCGATCTCCAGCCGCACGCCCTCGGGCATCGTGGCGCCGATCCGTTCGAGCAGGCCCTGCGCGGCGGCCTCGTCGTCGACGCCGGGCGGCGCGAGGAAATAGATGCCGTCGGTATCGACCTCGATGACCTGCGCGCCGCACTCCTCCAGCGCGCCGACGGCGGCCTGGATGAGTTCGCGCCCGCGACGGGTCACGGCGTTGGCCTGCGCGAAGTCGTTGAAGTGGCCGAGCGAAAAACCCAAATAGCCGTAGAACGAATTGATGAGGATTTTGAAGGTCTGCTGGAGCGCATCGAGGTTGCGCCGCGCGGCGCCGTCGAGGTCGCGCGCGGCCGCCTTGGCCTGGATGCGGAAGCTGCGCAAATCGCCGAGCGCCTTAAGAAACACACCGAGCCGGTCGCCCGCCGGCGCGTGCCCATAATGCAGCATCAGCGACGGATACAGCGAGGTCACGTCGCAGTGCAGCACGCCGCGCGCGACGCCACATCGGCGGACCTCGGTGTAGCCGCCCATAACTTCGCTCGGCTCCTGCGGGGCGGGAATCGAATGACGCGCGGCGAGGTAGGCACGTATCAGCAGCGCATCGATCCGGGTCGCATTCCCGCGCAGCACCACGTTCTGGTAGGAGTATGGAAAAATCTGCGCCTGCACGAAGTAGCTGGGGGAGAGCAGGTCGGCGAGCGTGGCGGTTTCGCGCACATCGCCTATCGCAGAGGCGAAAAGTTCCTCGGGGCGATTGTCGAAATAGTCGCTCACCCGCGTGGCGTCGATATAGACGCGGTCTGGAGCGGGCGTGTGAAAATGGTGCGTCAGCGCCTTCAGCCCGAAGCCCTCGAGCTCGCGGCTCGCAATATCGTAGTGCTGGGCGAGAATCCAGGTATCTATGAGGCTACGGCCACGGATATCGTAGCGGCGGTAAGCGATCGTGCGCTCGGCGATTTGCAATCGCGCGGCGCGCGCGCTCATCTCGCTGCGATCGCGGCCGAACGCGAGCTTCACTCGATGGCGCCGGGCACGCGTTTCGAGATACTCGAGGTCAAAGCGAAAGAGGTTATGGCCCTCGATCACGTCGGGGTCGCGCTCGGCGACGATTCGCACCAGCTCCTCGAGCATCGTGCGCTCGTCCATCTCATCGCCGCGGAGCACGTGCTCGTAGCCGCGCGAATCGCTGAGGGCGATCGCGATTACGCGGTCGCCCTCGCGCGCCGCGGTTGGGAACTCAAAGCCGGGGGTGAGATAGGTCGCGATATGGAGCTGCATGCGTCGCAGATCGCCGAACTCCAGCCCGAGGAAAAACGTGAGGCCGCTCAGGATGAGATACTGTTCGACCAAGTCGTTGAGGATTAGGTAGGGAGCATCGGGAACACCAGAAGATTTGCCGGTGAGCTTGCGCAGATGGCGCCGCGCGGCTTCCATGGCTTCGAGTCGATCGAAGGTCGCAAGCCATCGCAGACGGAAATCGCCCTTGAGCGCCTCGATCTTGTATGGCGCGCCCAGCCCATTTAGCATCCCGGGCTCCGCCAGCAGCGCAAAGAGCTTCAGCGGGCGGCGCTCGCGCGTGAGTGTACCGTGGGAGCGGCGGTAGATTTCGACCTCGCCCGGAGGCAAGACTTCGACGGCCACGATTCCGGCCTCGGCTGGATCACCGAAGAGCAGCCGGTTGTCGTAAAACTGCCGGCATATGTCCTGGTAATTGCTCATCATGTATCGCGGGGGAATTGTGCCGCGCGCGCGATGCGCTTCACAACCGCAGGGTCACGCTTCCTAGAGAACGCCGAGCCATCCGAGGCCTGCGATGAAAGCCGCATAGGCTACTCCGCCCACCAATAGCGTTGGCGTGCCCAGTTCGCCGTCGCTCAAATTGACGTAGAGCAGCGCGGCCGAGAAGATCGCAATCGCGCCGCCCATCAGCTCAGGGAAGCTCAGATGCCACGGCGTGAAGACCAGGCCCAGGGCGACCGGAATGCAGCTCTGAAAGACCATCGCGCCCGTAATATTGGCCAACGCGAGGTTATCCTTGCCCTGGCGAATCCAGACCACAGCGTTATATTTCTCAGGCAATTCGGTGGCGAGCGGGCTCAGGATCAGCGAGAGTACGCCAGGATTCAGGTTGGCGTGCCGCGAAAGAATAACGATCTGATCGACAAACACATACGCGCCGAGCAGGATCGCGAGAGTCCCGAGCAGGACCTGCAAAGTGGTGGACCAGCCGCGCGGGTCGAAAGGATTGCCTCCCAGCAGCCGTTCCAGGTGCAGCCCATGTTCGACAGAAGTTTCGGCGGCACGCTTGAGCTTCAGGATAACCACCGCATAGCTCGCGTATACGGCCAGCAGAACCGCCGCGAGCGCGTAACGCGCTGGTGACGGCAGACCTACGACACCTAGCAGCAGCGTCGCAATGAATACCGGCAAAAAGAAGGCGAGGTCACGGCGGGCATCGATGCGCGGAACGCGGAGCGCGACTCGCCCACGGCGGTCGCGGAAGCCTAGCGCTGCCATCCCCATCACGAAAAGCGCGACCGTCGAAAGCATCAGCGGTGCGCCGATTATCGCGCCCACTCCGACCTCGCTATGGGCGCCCGGCACACCATGGCTCATCACCAGCGCGACTGCGGGAATCAGTGTCTCGGGCAAAGCCGTGCCAACTGCGGCGAGCAGACTGCCGACCGCGGCCTCGGAGAGGCTCAGATGATGGCCCGCCCACTCGACGCCGTTGGTAAAAAGCTCAGAGCCCGCCAAAATAACAGCGAAGCTTATGACTAGGAAGGCGATATGAATCGGCAAAACACGCTACCTCGAGACGTATGTTGGGTCTGAACGCGGCTAGGAACCAAGTTTCGACGTACCAGCGTTAGAACTTTGAAGGAAGCCGTCAAAGCTGGCAACCGCGGGGGCGAATGCCGGATGCACGCAAGCGAAATAGTTGCTAAATTAAGTTTGCGGGGGTAGACGAAACAGTCTAAGGGGGAGGGGCAGCGCGAAAAGTCTTTTTTCTTTGTCTTATTTCTTTGACTTTTTTGACTTGCCCAATAATAACCCATATACTGTGGTGCTTTGCCAGAATCGACCTTTCTTGTTCAAATCAACTCGTCTCAAGTGGCGCGTAGCGGGTGCTTTTCGGCCCCTTGTCCGCGTGTCGCAGACCCGCGCACGGATCAAGCCCCCGCGGACAGCCAGGACGGAAGCCTAATAGCATGAAGCAAAAGTACGAAGGTAAGGATCTCCAGGGCTTAGTTGACCTCGGCCGCGAGCAGGGTTACCTGACTTTCGACCAGGTCAACGATTTCCTGCCGCAGGACGTGGCGTCGCCCACCGACCTGCGTGCCGCACTGGAGAGCTTCGAGGACATGGATATCAAAGTCCTCGAGGAAGTGCCCACCGAGGGCGCTGAGGGCGAGATCGACGCGGAGCCCGAGAAAGAGGCCGAGGAAGAAACGGCGGATGCCGCAGGCGATTCGTCCGACCCGGTACGGCTCTATCTCAAGGAGATGGGCAATTTTCAGTTGCTCTCGCGCGAGCAGGAGGTCGAGATCGCGAAACGGATCGAAGCCGGCGAACAGGAGGTGGAAGAAGAGGTCCTCAAGTCGCCGGTCACGCTGGATTTCTTAATCGACCTGGGCGACCGAATCGAGGCCGGCGAGGCCGATCTGCGCGATATCTTCGAGGAAAGCGAGGAACCGGCCGACCCCGACGAAGAGCGCGGGCCCGAGGCCAACGAGAAGCTGATTAAGAAGCTGCACGACTCCACGAAGAAGCTCAAGGATCTGCGCAGCAAGCTCGAAGAATTGGAAGAGGAGTTGCGCGAGCGGCCGGGGCCGCGGCGCAAGCCCAAGCTCGAACGCAATTACGTGCGGATGCGCGAGCGGGTCAAGTCCGCCTTCACCACGATGGGGCTGTCTCGCCACGTGCGCGAAGCCGTCATCTCCGAGATGCGCCATCAGCTCGAGCAATACCGCCAGGCCTACCAGATCGTTCATCACTACGAGGGTGCGACCGGGCGTTCCAAGAACCAGCTGATCAAGGAAGCGGCCGAGGCCGAAGATCGCCGCCACGTGCTCAAGGTTAATGGCACGCGCGAGAACCTGCTCGACATCGCGGCTCGCATTCGTGAGGCGCAGCGCACGATGAAGGCGGTCGAGCGGCGCGTCAAGGCGAACGGCGAGGAATTCGGCCGTTCGATCGAAATCATCGCCGCCGGCCAGCACAAGAGCCGTCGCGCGAAGAAGGAATTGACCGAAGCCAACCTGCGTCTGGTCGTGAGCCTGGCCAAGCGCTACACCAACCGCGGCCTTGGCTTCCTCGACCTGATCCAGGAAGGCAACATCGGACTGATGCGCGCGGTCGATAAGTTCGAGTATCAGCGCGGCTACAAGTTTTCCACCTACGCGACGTGGTGGATCCGGCAGTCGATGTCGCGCGCGATCGCGGACCAGGGCCGCACCATCCGCATCCCGGTGCACATGGTCGAGACCATCAACAAACTTCTGCGGGTCACGCGTCTGCTGGTCCAGCGGCTGGGTCGCGAACCGAGTCCGGAAGAGATCGCCGAGCAGATGGAGATGCCGCTGGACAAGGTTCAGAAGGTGCTCAAGATCGTCAAGGAGCCGATTTCGCTCGAGACCCCGATCGGCGACGAGGAGGAAAGCTCACTTGGCGATTTCGTCGAGGACGAGCTCGCGCCCTCTCCAGTAGAGGCGGCGATCCAGGGCAACCTGGGCGAGCAGACGCGCAAAGTCTTGGCGACGCTTACCCCGCGCGAGGAACAGATCCTCCGCATGCGCTTCGGGATCGGCCAGAAGACGGACTACACCCTGGAAGAGGTCGGCAAGCAGTTCGCAGTGACGCGCGAACGGATCCGACAAATCGAGGCAAAGGCGCTGCGCAAGCTGCGCCAGACCGGACGCTCGCGCAACCTCGAAGGATTCATGGAACGCGAATAGCCCCTCATACGCGGACGTGTGCCGGCCCTTTGCGTGACGCAATGTGCCGCGCCGCTAGCGCGGGCTGCGCACCGCGCCATACACGGTGAACGTCGCCTGCTTGAGGGGCTCGTTCAAAATCACCTCGCGCTCGTCTAGCAAGGGCCGAAACTGCGGGAAGAAGTCCAAGGCGTAGCCCAAGGGCCCGCTGGTCACGGTGAAAATCATCGGAGCATTCCTAATAGCGTCGGTTGCGTGGGCGAGTTCTGATGGCAACGTCACGCCGGGAGCCAAGTACGCGCCAAAAGGCGGTTCGAAGGTGGGAAAGAGCACTGCCATGCTCCCTGCGGAAATAATCACAGTCGCTTGGTGACCCGCGGTTGCTTTGATCACCTGGTTCCAAGCGTTTCGCTCCTCACCGGATGCCCACAGCCCCGCCGTTTGTGGACTCGGGGCGGTTGTGCGCCAGGCGGCCACCGCCATTCCCACGTGCGCAAACTGTCCGCTCAGCGCCAGCAAGGCGAGCGCACCGACGATTCGTGCTGACGCGGCATTCCAGATACTGGTCGCGGCGGCTCCCATGACCAGCAAGTAAGAATAGTATTCCCAGGACACCGGACCGCCGAAAAACGTAGTGATGAACGTCAAGTGGAGAACGGCGCAGGTGAACACGAATTCGTCGCTCGCAGCAGGAATGTGCGCCGCCCAATACGCGCGCGTCAGCCTCCAAGCCGCCCTGGCTCCCGCCGCGACGAGCCATAGAGTCGCTGTTATCCAAAAGCCCGCCACGGTGAAAAGATAAAATTCCGGCCCTAACTTGGGTTGGTACCAGAAGTCTCTGCCTCCATAGAGGACGGAACCAAGCCCCATGTGCCGATATTCGACACTTCCGGCGCCTGGCAGAAGAGTTTTGGCGAGCGGCTCGAATCCATAGACAGCCCCCAGCAGGGCCAGCAGGATGATGCCCGTTAGCGCCGCCGGCGCGAGCCGCCCGAGCAAGCTGCGCCAGCCGATCCGCAACTTGACCGCGCCGGCGCTGCACCTGGCGTCGAGCACTATCAACAGCAGAAGCACGAATCCGTAGAGATAGCCCATGGCCGGCTTGATGAAACAGGCGGCGGTCGCTAGTGCGAGCGCGCTGCGGTGACGGCCGGCCGCCTGTTCGGCGAGAGCGTTGCAGAGCACGGCGGCCTCCATGGCATGAATGAACGACGGGTAGGAGGCAAGAATCGCGAAGGGGAAAGCAACCACCAGCAGGACAATCCCGATAGTACCCAGTCGCATCGCGCTAGCGAACCGGGCCATTCCCCAGCTACTTGCGAAAGCACACACACCCATAGCCGTTTCATGTGCCAGCGGAGCCCATCCGAACAGGTGAAAGGCGCCCTGCGTCAGAAGGATCGGCAACAGGCCGTAAGGGTATCCGAAATCGAGCGTCGGGCGCCTGCCGTGCGTGACCAGATAGCAAACGGTGGGGAACATGCCGCGATCGGCGAAGGCATAGGCGTCGAGGCTGAGGTTGAGCGGCAGCCGGACGATTGCGAACAGGATAAGCTCGGCGCTGAATAGTAGCCACAGTCGGAGCGCACTGCGATACGGTGCCTGAGCCCACAGCGCCTCGCCGAACAGCGAACCCGTGCGCGGCGGCGAGGATTCCGGCTGCGGCGCGCTAGCCAATCGCCCGAGCCTCGCGCAGGCGGGCCAACTCAACCTCGCTGAAGCCGCGCGCTGCGAGGACCTCGGTCGTATGCTCACCGACCAGCGGCGGCCGCGTGACGTAGCCCGGCGTCTCGGAGAGTTTCACCCCGAGGCCGGTGGTCATGATCTCGCCACGCACCGGATGGGCCAGGCGCAGCAGCATCTCACGCGCCGCTATTTGTGGATGGTTGAACATTTCCTCGATCGTCATGATCGGACCTGACGGAATACCCGCGCGGTTGAGCAGGTCGATCCATCGCGCAGCGGTGTCCGAGGCGAGCGCGCGGTTGATCTCGGCTGTGAGCTCAGCGCGATGCTTTATACGATGACTCAGCGAGGAAAAGCGCGGGTCGTCCTTGAGTTCCGGCCGCCCGATAGCTTCAGCCAGAGCATGCCACATCGTCTCGTTACCGCAGGCGATATTGAATGGACGGTCGGCAGCCGCGTGAACTCCATGCGGCGCAGCGAGCGGATGATGGTTGCCGGCTGGGCCAGGCGTGCGTCCAGTGTCGAAATAGATTCCTGCCGACCAGGTGAGCACGCTGACGATCGCCTCAAGCAGGGAAGTTTCGACGCGCTGTCCGCGACCGCTCCGATGGCGCGCCTGAAGTGCGAGCAGAATACCCTGCGCGGCGAAGATGCCGCCCAACAAGTCGCAGATCGCGATCCCGACGCGCATCGGCCCGCTCTCCTCGGTTCCGGTCACGCTCATTAACCCGGAGAAGCCTTGCGCGATCTGATCAAACCCCGGCGTATCACGCATCGGGCCGCTCGCGCCGAAGCCCGAGATCGAGCATCCGATGATGCGCGGGTTGCGCGAGGCGAGCGTTTCATAGCCGAGCCCCATTGCCTCGATGACGCCCGGACGAAAGTTGTCGATCACCACGTCGGCCTGGTCGGCGAGCCGCAGCATCACGTCGCGGCCGGCCGCCTGTCTGAGGTCGATTTGTACGCTTTTCTTCGAGCGGTTGGTGCTCATGAAGAAGTAGCTGTCCTTGCCGGTATAGCCGCCCATCTCCGCGCGAGCGCCCTCGACGGGCTCGACCTTGATGACTTCGGCCCCGTAGTCACCCAGAATCTGCGTGCAAAACGGGCCAGCCAGATAGCGGGTCAGATCGACGACCGTTATTCCGGCAAGTGGTGGAATATTAGTCATCGCTCTGGGCTCCTCCTGGCGACAATCGCGGCAACAATAGCGCCGACACGCCCGCCTGAGGGCGCGCTGGGATGACCGCGGAGACAACCATATATCGGATGCGGCTGCATGCCGAAAAGAGCACCTTGGGGCGCTGTGCTACAGGTGACAGGGCGGTGGCGCCGGTGTTAGCATGCTTCATCAGATCCCACCCGGAGGACGCTATCGTGGCAGTAATGCGCATCGGACACGTGTCGGTTCGAGTAACGGATATCGAAAAGGCTCGCGACCATTACTCCAACGTGATCGGCCTTATCGAAACCCATCGCGAGAGCGGTGGGACGACCTACTACAAGGCTTGGGACGAATGGGATCGTTACAGTGTCATCCTCACTCCGTCCGACCATTCCGGCGCCAACTACATCGCCTACAAGGTCGAACGCGACTCCGAACTCGACATGTTCGGCGATGCGATCGCCACACGGGGAATCGAGGTTGAGCAACTCAAGCCGGGCGCGATTCCGTTCGTCGGCCGCGCGATCCGTTTCAGGCTGCCAAGCAGTCATCGGATGGTGCTCTTCGCGGAAAAGGAAGCGGTGGGAAGAAGCGTTGGCGCGCTCAATCCTGATCCGTGGCCGGATGACGTCAAAGGTGCGGGCGCGATGCATCTGGACCACTGTCTGCTGGTCGGCGAAATCGATCCATCCAAAGACGTGAACCGGGTGAGCGACACCTGCCGCTTCATGACCGAGGTACTTAACTTCCAACTGACCGAGCAGGTGATGGTTGGTCCGGGCAACAGCATCCAGGCCGCCGCGTTTCTCTCCTGCACCAGCAAGCCGCACGACATCGCGATCGTTGGCGGCCCGCGTCCAGGCTTTCATCACTTCGCCTTCTATCTCGATAACTGGAACGACGTCCTGCGTGCGGCCGACGTGATGTCCAAGCATCGGGTCAAAATCGACATTGGGCCGACCCGCCACGGAATCACGCGCGGCGCGACGATCTATTTCTTCGACCCGTCTGGCAATCGCAACGAGACGTTCGCAGGACTGGGCTACTTCGTGACCCGCGACATGCCGACAATCACCTGGACTGAGGAGCATCTTGGGGCGGCGATTTTTTATCACGGACGCGAAATAAATCCCGACTTCACCAACGTCTATACCGAAGCGACCTGAACCTTCGCGCGGTTCTGGTGATGGGTTCTTTTCAGGCCGGCGCGGAATTGCCGCCGCGCTCGACGCTGAGCGCCATGAACCTGCCCATCAGCACCTCGTGCTGCTCCTGCAGCTTGCGCAGAATGTCGATCATCACTTCATCTTGCTGCTCCAGGTGGAGCATGATCGACTTAACCTCCTCCTCGGCCTTGCTGTTGACCAGATAATCCTGCTCGGCCATCAGGCGGTCTTTCGCCGCCTGACGGTTCTGCGACATCATGATGATCGGCGCGGCGTAGGCGGCCTGAAAGCTGAGCGCCAGGTTGAGCAGGATGAACGGGTAGGGGTCCCAGTGCTTCATCCAGGCGGCGACGTTCAACGCGATCCAAATTGCGAGAACCGTGGACTGCACGATGATGAAGGGCCAGCTACCCATCATCAGCGCGAGCGCATCTGCCACCCGTTGCCCCGTCGTTTGTCCTTCCACCAGTGCATGGTTGACGTTGATGAGGGGCGGATGTTGATGACTGTGCCGGACCCGGGTTCGTTCCCACTTGTCGAAGATATTATCTTGCGTCACGCGGCTCACTCCTTTTTTGGCGGCGGAGCGGCCGCCTTGGTCGTTTTGCCAACCCGAGGCGGAATCGCCGGGCGCGCGCCGCTATTCGACCGTCACCGACTTGGCCAGGTTGCGCGGCTGGTCGACGTCGGTGCCCCGATAGACCGCGATATGGTAGGCGAGGAGCTGTAGCGGTATCGTCGTCAGAACCGGCATCAGCATCCGATGCGTCGTCGGGACCTCGATTATCTCCCATGCGACCTCCTCGAGCTCGGGCGTGGAACGGTCGGTCACGGCGATGATGCGGCCGTTGCGCGATTCGACTTCGCGCAGGTTCGACAGCGTCTTTTCGTAAACGTTGTCGTACGGGATGATCACCACCACCGGCATCTCCTCGTCGATGAGCGCGATCGGGCCGTGCTTCATCTCGCCCGCCGAGTAGCCTTCGGCATGGATGTAGGAAATCTCCTTGAGCTTCAGAGCCCCCTCCAGCGCGACCGGGTAGTTGATGCCGCGCCCGAGATACAGGAAGTCGCGCGCCTTGCCGTATTTGCGCGCGACCCGCTCGATCTGGCGTTCTCGCTTCTCGAGAACTTCCTTGATTTGCGCCGGGATCGCGAAGGCCGGCTGGAGCATCGCGTTGACTTCACGCTCGCTGAGCCTTCCGAGGCGCGCGGCGAGATGAATCGCGAACAGGTAGAAAGCCTCGATCTGAGTCAGGAAGCACTTGGTGGTGGTAACGCTGATTTCAGGGCCGCAGCGGGTGTAGAGCTGGGCGTCGGCCTTACGCGCGATCGAGGAATCGACGGTATTAGTAATGGCGATCAGGTGGCATCCCCGCCGGCGCCCTTCTTCCAGCGCGGCGAGGGTGTCGGCAGTCTCGCCCGATTGCGACACCGCTATCATGGTGGTGCGCGCGTCGATCGCTGGCTGGCGATACCGAAACTCGGCCGAATAGTCGACTTCCGCCGGCACGCCGCACAGCTCCTCGATCATGAATTTGCCGATGAGCGAGGCGATCCATGACGCGCCCGCGCTGACCATCACGATTCGCCCGATCGCCTCGGGACCCGCCGCCGGCAACAGCTCGCCCTCGAAGCGCACCGCGTTGGAGCCCGCCGTCGCGCGCCCACTCAAGGTGTCGATCCAGGCCTGCGGCTGCTCGGCGATCTCCTTACGCAGGTAGTGCTGGAAACCGCCCTTGGTGGCGGCTACCGCGTCCCATTCGATAAGCCGCGGAGCGCGTTCGATCGCCGCGCCGTCGAAAGTCATCAGGCGCACGCCATGGGCGGTAAGCTCGGCCAGTTCGCCGTCCTCCAGCACCAGGGTGCGGCGGGTATGGCCGAGGATCGCCGGGATGTCGGAGGCGACGAAGTTTTCGCTCTCGCCTAGCCCGAGCACCAGAGGGGTTGCGGTCTTGGCAGCGACCAGTTTGTCGGGCTCGGTCTCGGACAGCACCACGATCGAGAACGATCCGCGAAGTTCGAGCACCGTCTGCCGCACCGCCTCGGTCAGACCCACGCCGGCGCGCACCCGTTCTTCGATAAGGTGCGAGATAAGTTCGGTGTCGGTTTCGGAACTCAGCTTATGGCCGCGACCCGTAAGCGCCGCGCGCAACTCGACGTAGTTCTCGACTATACCGTTATGAATTACGGCGACCGGGCCTGCCTTATGCGGATGCGCATTGCCTTCAGAGGGACGGCCGTGCGTCGCCCATCGCGTATGGCCGATACCGATCGATCCCGTAAGTGGCGCGCCGTCGAGCGCGCGGCGCAGGTTCTCGAGCTTGCCGACCGCGCGGCGGATTTCCATCCCGGCGCCATTGATCGTCGCCACGCCGGCCGAGTCGTAGCCGCGGTATTCGAGCCGTGCGAGCGCGCCGAGCAGGATCGGCACCGCTTCAGACGGGCCTACGTATCCGACTATTCCGCACATCGAGGTTCATCCTTTCCCCACTGTTAAGTTTGCCGGTCGCGGCGACGCAGCGCTAGTAGCGCATCTAGGAGCTTAGGTGCGCCCAATGAGCGCGCCATCACGTAGATGACCCACCCATGGCGCTAGTCGGTGCCATCAACCTCGCCGCGATCGCCATGGCGGCGGCGCCATTCGGCGGTCCATCCGGGTTTGATCTTCTGCGGATGATGCGAGACGCAGAGCGCGCCGTCGGGGACTTCGCGCAAAATCGTGGTGCCCGACGCGACGTAGACGTCGTCGCCGATCTTTACCGGTGCGACCAACTGCGTGTCGCAGCCGATCATGCAGCGGCTGCCGATCCGCGTGAGATGCTTATCGTAGCCGTCGTAGTTGACGGTGATTACGCCGCATCCGATATTGGTTTTGCGGCCGATAACGGTGTCGCCGAGGTAACTCAGATGGCTCGCCTTGGTGCCCTCGCCGAGGCGGGCCTTTTTGGTCTCGACGAAATTGCCGATGCGGTTATGGCCTTCGAGTTCGGTGCCGGTGCGCAGGTTGGCGAAGGGGCCGATCTCGCAGTGCGGCCCGATCCGGCATTCCTCGGCGCGCACCCCAAGCTTCAGATGGCATCCGTCGCCGATTTCGACGTCGCGGAGATAGGCCGTGCCCTCGATTCGCACGCCCTCCCCCACTTTGCTGCGGCCGAGAATCTGCACGTTGGGACCGACCACCGAGTCGCGCCCGATTTCGACCTGCTCGCCGATATACGCGGTCGCCGGATCGACGAAGGTCACTCCCGCCTCCATCAACTTGCGGTTCACCACGGCTCTGATCTCGGCTTCCATCTCTGCCATCTCCTTGAGTGAATTTATGCCGGCGAATTGCGCCGCCTCCGGCGAGCACCAGGCCTTTACGGCAAGGCCGCCGCGCCGCGCGATCGCGACCAGGTCGGTAAGATAGTACTCGCCCTGCGCATTGTTGGGCCGCAACTCCGCCAGCGCGACACGCAAGACAGCCGCGCGAAAGAGATAAACGCCAGTATTGATCTCGCGGATCGCGAGCTCGGCGGGCGTCGCGTCGCGCGCCTCCACGATCGTCGTCACCTCGCCGCTATCACGCTCGCGAACTACGCGGCCATACATGCCGCCGTCGTCCAGCATCGCGCTGATGAACGAGACGTGCGCGCCCGTGCGGCGATGCTCGTCGATGAACGTTTGCAGCGTCTCCGGCCGGATCAGCGGCATGTCTCCATAGAGGACCAGCACGTCGCCCTCGAAGTCCGGCGCGAACGCCTCCAGGCCACATCGCGCCGCATCGCCCGTGCCACGCTGACGTGGGCTGGTATGCCGCCTCGACCCGCTCTTGCGGCGTAAACGCGCGCGCGGCCGCTGCGACCTCGTCGCTCTGGTGGCCGACCACCACCACCAGCGGCGCGGGCCTGAGCGGTGCGAGCGAGCGCATCACTCGTGCAATCATCGGTTCGCCGCCAAGCTCATGCAGTACCTTGGCCCGCGCCGAGCGCATCCGGGTGCCGAGACCTGCGGCCAGAACGATTGCCCCAGGCGCCTCCCTCATGTTGTTTTCTTCTTGAACAGCGCCTCTAGCCTCTCGCGAGCGTCGCGCTCCGGCGATGGCCGCAACGTCGGGTAAGATGACGCCGGCCGGGATGACGCGGCGGCGGTGTCTGCATTGGGCGCGAAGTACTCGCAGAAGTTCGAGCGTTCCTTATCCACCACCCGCTCCGCCATCGTTTCGCGGCACTGATTGTTGTAGGCAGGATCGTAATGCGAGCAGTTGCGACATACGTGCAGCGGACGATCGCATTGAGGGCAATACGCGTGGAATCCGATACGCTCCACAGTCTCGACCCTTTGTGCGCACTTCCAGCAATTCATAGCCAGTACTTCACAGAAAATCTGCGCTCGCGCGGCACGCCGGCCGCCCTGCTTTTGCGCGTTACGCCTGCTTGATAAGATAGCTGTCGGATTGGACCCGAGTCGATGCAGGCGGAAATAGAGGCGTTCGCGGCGGCGTTAGGCAAGGCCTCGCGCGCGGCCGACAACACGGTATCGAATTATCGCCGGGACCTGCGCGATTTTCGGAGTTTCTTGCTCGCACGCGCGGCCGCTGTTGACTCGAGCGGCGAAGAAATCGACCAGCGCGCGATCACCACCGACCACATCCGCAGCTATCTTTCCGAGGCGATGAAGTCGCTCAGCCGCGCCACTGTTCAGCGCCGGCTGTTCGCGATCAAGGCGTTCTTCCGTTGGCGCGAAACGATGGCGGGGGTCCCGAGTCCCGCGCGGGCGCTGCGCTCACCGCGTACGCAACGCCGCCTGCCAGCAATTTTGCCTGAGGACGGCGTGCGCCGGCTGATCGAAGCCGATAGCGAAGACAAAACGCCGGCCGGTTTGCGAGACCGTGCGATCCTCGAGACGCTCTACTCCTCGGGCCTCCGCGTGAGCGAACTTACCGGGCTCAACTGGCGCGACATCGACGACGAGGTCGGGATGGTGCTGGTGCGCTCGGGCAAGGGCAACAAGGATCGGGTGGTGCCGATCGGTGAGCCGGCGCTCGACGCGCTCAAGGCCTGGCGGCGCGCGATGCCGAAGGCGTGGGAACTCGACGGCCCCGTAATCACCAACTTGCGCGGCGGTCGGCTGACGCCGCGTGCGGTCGAAAACATCCTGGCCCGGCGCATCGTGACGGCCGGACTCGGAACCTCGATCACGCCGCACGGACTGCGTCATTGCTTCGCCACACACCTGCTCGACTCGGGCGCCGATCTGCGCTCGATCCAGGAGATGCTCGGGCATGCGAGCCTCGCCACCACGCAGCGCTACACTCACGTGAGCGTCAACCATCTCAAAGAGGTTTATCGCCGTGCCCATCCACGCGCCTGAGCCAGACAACGTCATCCGCGGGACGACCATCCTGTGCGTGCGCAACGCTGGTCACGTGGTGATCGCGGGCGACGGCCAGGTCAGCGTCGGCCAGACCATTATGAAGCATGGGGCGCGCAAGGTGCGGCGCTTGCACGACGACAAGGTGCTCTCGGGCTTCGCGGGATCGACGGCCGACGCGCTGACACTGTTCGAGAAATTCGAGCACAAGCTGCAAGAGTTCAACGGCAACCTGCGCCGGGCTGCGGTCGAGATGGCCAAGGACTGGCGCACCGACCGCGTACTGCGCAGGCTGGAGGCGATGCTGATAGTAGCCGACCGCGAAAGTTCGCTTTTGATTTCGGGATTGGGCGACGTTATCGAGCCCGACGATGGAATCCTGGCGATCGGCTCGGGCGGCAACTACGCGCTCGCGGCGGCCCGCGCGTTGGTGCGCAACGCTCCGGCGATGAGCGCGCGCGAGATCGCCGAGAGCGCGATGAAGGTGGCTGCGGAGATCTGCGTATACACCAACGATCGGCTTATAATTGAAGAATTGTAGAGAACCGGCGCCGCCGGCGCACGCCCGTCGCGACAGGGGCGCGTGGAGAAGGCGGCGTCCTTGTTGAAAGGGAAATGGCAAGTCCGTACGTGATGACCCCGCGCGAAATCGTTTCGGAGCTCGACCGCTACATCGTGGGACAGCACGAGGCCAAGCGCGCCGTGGCGATCGCGTTGCGCAATCGCTGGCGGCGGCAAAATGTCGCGCCCGAACTGCGTGACGAGATTGCGCCCAAGAACATCCTGATGATCGGGCCGACCGGCGTCGGGAAGACCGAGATCGCGCGCCGCCTGGCGCGCCTCGCGCAAGCGCCGTTCGTCAAGGTCGAGGCCTCGCGCTACACCGAGGTCGGCTACGTCGGGCGCGACGTCGAGTCGATGATCCGCGACCTGGCTGAAATCGCGGTCAAGATGGTGCGCGAGGAGGAACGCGCGCGGGTCGCGATCCAGGCGCGCGACGCCGCCGAGGAGCGCCTGCTCGACATCCTCTATCCGCCGCCGACCAAGGTCCGCCGCGCGGTCGGAATCGGGCCCGACGCCGCCGGCCAAGGCGATTCGCACGCCGACACGCGCGAGAAGCTGCGGAAGCTGCTGCGCCAGGGCCATCTGGACGACCGCGAGGTCGAGATCGAAACCAGCGCTCAGTCCACCCCGATGGTCGAAGTGCTTGCGCCGCAGGGAATGGAAGAGATGGGCTCGAACATGCGCGAGCTGCTCGGTCAGTTCATGCCCAAGAAGTCCAAGCGGCAGAAGGTCAAAGTGCCGCAGGCCCTCGAGCTGCTGACCCAGGAAGAAGCCGCGCGGCTGGTCGATATGGAGAAGGTCGCGCACGAGGCGATCAATCGCGCCGAGCAGTCGGGGATCGTCTTCATCGACGAGATCGACAAGATTGCCGGCCGCGAGGCCGCTCACGGTCCCGACGTCTCACGCGAGGGCGTGCAGCGCGACCTTTTGCCGATCGTCGAGGGTTCCACCGTCAATACCAAGTACGGCGCAGTCCGCACCGACCATATCCTGTTCGTCGCCTCGGGAGCCTTCCATACTTCCAAACCCTCCGACCTGATTCCCGAGTTCCAGGGCCGCTTTCCGATTCGCGTGGAGCTCCGCGCGCTCACCCGCGAGGACTTCATCCGCATCCTGACGGAGCCCGAAAACGCGCTAACTCGCCAGTACGTGGCGCTGATGGAGACCGAGAATGTGCAACTGACGTTCACCGGCGACGCGGTCGCGGCGCTGGCCGAGATTGCGGCCGAGGTAAACGCGCGCTCCGAAAACATCGGCGCGCGCCGCCTCCACACGGTGCTCGAAAGGCTGCTTGAAGAGCTTTCGTTCAGCGCGCCTGAGCTCACCGAGCGCACGATCACGGTCGACAGCGAATACGTTCATCGGCGACTCGACCCGATCGTCAAAAACGAGGATCTGTCGCGCTACATTCTGTAGCAATCCTGTTAGCATCACGGCAGGGCGACGGCGCAAGCCGCGCGACGACGCGGAGCCCAAAGGCAAGGCAGCCGCATGCGCCGGTTGTCCCGGCGACGGAGAGAAAGAGAGAGTGCACGATCCAATCACCAGCGCGTCGGTTCTGGTTGAGGCGCTGCCCTACATTCAACGCTTTCATGGCAAGACCTTTGTGATCAAATACGGCGGTCATGCGATGGAATCCGCCGACTTACGCGAGGGTTTCGCGCAGGACGTGGTGCTGCTGAAGGCGGTCGGGATGAACCCGGTTGTAGTGCACGGCGGCGGCCCGCAAATCAACCACCTCATCGAGCGGCTCGGGCTTAAGTCGAGCTTCGTGCGCGGGATGCGGGTGACTGACGAGCCGACGATGGAAGCGGTCGAGATGGTGCTGCAGCGGCTCAACAAGGAAATCGTTGCACTCATCTCGCGCCAGGGCGGGCGTGCGGTAGGACTCTCTGGCAAGGACGGCGAACTGATCGTGGCGCGCAAGCTCGAAATGACGGTCAACGACGAAGCCGGCAAACCCACTAATGTCGATATCGGACTTGTGGGCGAAGTCGCCGAGGTAAATCCAGAAGTGCTGCGCACGCTCCAGACCGCTGGCTTCATTCCGGTGATCGCACCGGTCGGGCATGGCCGCGACGGCTTGACCTACAACATCAATGCCGACGTCGCCGCAGGCGATCTCGCCGCCGCGCTCGGCGCCGAAAAGCTCATACTGCTGACCGACGTCGAGGGTGTGAAGGGCAAGGACGGTAAGTTGATCCCGACGTTGACTATTGCCGAGGCCAAGCGACTAATCGCGGCAGGCGCGATAAGCAATGGGATGATTCCGAAGGTCGAGTGCTGTGTCGCGGCGCTCAAGGGCGGCGTCGGCAAAACCCACGTGCTCGACGGGCGCGCCCGCCACGCGATCCTGCTCGAGATTTTCACTGAAGCGGGTGTAGGCACCGAGGTGGTGGCAGGGACCACGGGCGTGCCGGCATAAGTGGCTTTGATGCGTTGCCGCCAAGGTGCAGGCAGTTAGGCGAACATTCCGCGAGCATTCCGGAATGTCCTGTGGCATAGAATTTAGGCGGGGCCCTCGCGGCGTTCAGCTATGCGCCTACGGAAGCGGGGGCGATCAGGACTGCCCGCAGAGGATCCAGGGATGAACAACGATGAATAACGCTGAAATCGTCGACCTCGCCCATCAAAATCTCATCAACACTTACGGCTGCGTGCCGCTCGCGTTCGTGCGCGGCACCGGCGCCTATTTGTATGACGCCGACGGCAACCGCTACCTGGATTTTTTCTGTGGCCTCGCCGTAACTTCGCTCGGCCACAGTCACCCGCGCGTGGTGCGTGCGATCAAGGAGCAGGCCGAGAAACTGACTCACGTCTCCAACGTTTTTCACACCGAGCCAATGGCGCGGCTGGCCGCGCGCCTGTGCGGTCATTTCGGCGATGGGCGCGTGTTTTTCTGCAACTCGGGCGCGGAGGCCAACGAGGCCGCCCTCAAACTCGCGCGGCGCTGGGGTCACGACCGCGGGGCCGGCCGCTTCGAGGTCGTGTCGACGCTCGGATCGTTCCACGGCCGCACCTTCGGCACCCTGAGTGCGACCGGCCAGGAGAAATACCATATCGGCTTTCAGCCGCTGGTGCCGGGTTTCCGCATGGTCCCCTATGACGACGTCGAGGCGCTCGACAAGGCGGTCCACGACGAAACGATCGCGATTCTAGTCGAACCGATTCAGGGCGAAGGCGGCGTGGTCATACCGCGCCTCGATTATCTCAAACGCGTACGTGACCTGTGCGACCGGCGCAAAATTCTGCTTATCCTTGACGAGGTGCAGACCGGCATGGGGCGCACCGGCAAGCTCTTTGCCTGGCAGCACGTCGGGGTAAAACCCGACATCATGACGCTCGCCAAGGCACTCGGCGGTGGATTGCCGATCGGCGCCATGATCGCCAAAAGCGAAATTGCGCAGAGTCTCACGCCGGGCAGCCACGGCTCGACCTTCGGCGGCAACCCGGTCTCCTGCGCCGCGGCGCTAGCTGTGCTCGACGCGCTCGAGCAGGACGGCGTGATTGAGAACGCGACCAGCGTCGGCGGCTACCTGCTCGAGCGCTTGCGCGCGTTCGCCAAGGACTGTCCGCGGGTGGCCGAAGTGCGCGGTCTCGGCATGATGATCGGTATCGTGCTGCATGGCGAGGCCAAGAGCGCCGCCGACGCCTGTCGGCGCGAGCGCTTGCTGGTCAACGCCACGGCCGAGAACGTGCTGCGGCTATTACCGCCGCTTACGTTGACGCGCGACGAGGCCGACGCGGGGCTCAAGATCATCGAGCGTACGCTCTCCGCGACACCCGTATACGCATCAGCCGCTGAACCAACCTCCACAAGATGACGGCAGGCGGGGCACAGCGCCGGTCCACGCGCCACTTAAGCGCGACTCATAAACCGAGCCGGGCGCGCGCCAAGCGCGATCTGCTCGATCTGGGCTCGCTTGACGCCGACGAGCTGTCGCGGCTGCTCGGGCTGGCCGAACGCCTCAAGGCGGAATTGCGCGCGGGACTGGAGCATCCATACCTGCGCGGCCGTACCCTCGCGATGATTTTCCAGAAGCCCTCGCTGCGCACGCGGATAACCTTTGAGACCGGGATGGCGCAGCTCGGCGGTCACGCAATCTATCTCGCCCCGCAGGACATCGGGATCGGCGAGCGCGAGTCGGTCAAGGACGTGGCGCGTAACCTCTCGCGCTGGGTCGACCTCATCATGATTCGCACCTTCGCTCATGAGATCTGTGTCGAATTGGCTCTGGAAGCCAGCGTACCGGTGATCAATGGGCTCACCGACCTGTTGCATCCATGCCAGTTGCTGGCCGACCTGCTGACCTTGCGCGAACGCTTCGGCGATCTGAGCAAGCTCCGCGTCGCCTATATCGGTGACGGCTTCAATCTCGCTCAGAGCTGGATCGAGGCGGCGGCGCTCGCGCGGTTCGAGTTGCGGCTCGGCTGCCCGGCGGGATACGAACCGCGGCGCGAATTCGTCGAACGGATGCGCGACGGCAAGTTCGGCATCCTGACGCACGATGCGGTCGAGGCGGTGCGCGGCGCCGACGTCGTATACACCGACACCTGGACCTCGATGGGCCAGGAGAAGGAAGCGGCGCAGCGCCGGCGCGACTTCAAACACTTTCAGGTCAACCGCGAACTCCTCAGCCACGCGGACCGCGGAGCGGTCGTGATGCACTGTCTGCCGGCCCATCGCGGCGAGGAAATCACCGACGAGGTGCTCGACGGTCCGCGCTCGCTGGTGCTCGACCAGGCTGAAAATCGCCTCCACGCGCAAAAAGCCGTGATGGTTTGGCTGCTGCGCCCCGCGATAATTGGCTCCGCCGCGCCAGGCACCACTTAAGGCGCAGGCCCGAATGCCTTAAGATGGCGGCGTGGGGACTTCAGAAGTAAAAAAACTGGTGCTCGCGTATTCGGGGGGACTCGACACTTCAGTCATCCTGCGTTGGGTGCGCGATTTCTACCGCTGCGAGGTCGTGGCGTATTGCGCCGACGTCGGCCAGGCCGAAGAAACTGCCGGCCTCGAGCAGAAAGCGCTGGCGACTGGCGCGAGCAAGCTCTATCTCGAAGACTTGCGCGAAGAGTTCGCACGCGACTTCGTCTTTCCGATGATGCGCGCCAACGCCGTCTACGAAAGCTACTACCTGCTCGGGACCTCGATCGCGCGTCCCGTGATCGCCAAGCGCCAAGTCGAAATCGCGCACGACGAAGGCGCCGACGCGGTCGGCCACGGAGCGACCGGCAAAGGCAACGACCAGGTGCGCTTCGAGTTCACCTTCGCCCGTCTTGCGCCGGAGCTGAAAGTGGTCGCGCCGTGGCGCCATCCCGAATGGCCCTTTCGCGGACGCGCCGACATGCTCGCCTACGCGAACGAGAAAAAAATCCCGGTCCCGGTCACCGCCGAAAAGCCTTACTCGATGGACCGCAACCTGGTTCACATCAGTTACGAGGGCGGCATCCTCGAAGACCCGTGGCGCGAGCCCTACGACGATATGTTCCGGCTCACCGCGTCGCCGCAAAGCGCGCCCGACGCGCCCGAGTACGTCGAGGTCGAGTACGCGGCCGGCGATCCGGTGGCGATAAACGGCAAGCGGCTTTCTCCAGCCGCGCTGATCGAGCACGCCAATACGATCGCCGGGAAACACGGCGTCGGCCGTGTCGACCTGGTCGAGAACCGCTACGTCGGGATCAAGTCGCGCGGTGTGTACGAGAGCCCCGGCGCGACCATGCTTTTGCATGCGCATCGCGCGGTCGAGCAGCTCGCGCTCGACCGCGAGACTTTGCACCTGCGCGACTCGCTCGTCCCACGCTACGCCGAGATGGTGTACAACGGGCACTGGTTTGCGCCGGAGCGCGAAGCGCTGCAGGCGCTGATCGACCGCGCCCAGCAAAGTGTGACCGGAGTTGCGCGCCTGAAGCTGTTCAAGGGCAGCGTGTCGATCGCCGGGCGCAAGTCGCCCAATTCACTGTACGATCCCGCGCTCGCGAGCTTCGACGAGGCCGGCGGTTATCAGCAAGCCGACGCCGAGGGTTTCATCCGTCTCAACTCGATGCGCCTGCGGGCGCTCGCGCGCCTGGGCCGGTCCAAACCCGAGGGCAGCCGTTAGCCGGAACACTGCGCAATGGGCAAAGTGATCCAGTTTAGGCCCTCGCGTCCAACCCCGCGCCTGGTGCCGCGTCCGGGCCAGAAATGCCCGAAGTGCAACCACAAGATGGACGTTCACATCACGCATCCCAACGGTGTGACGAGTTGCGCGGCGCGCGGATGCTTCTGCCGCATCGCGGCCCCGCGCTGAACGCAGCATCGCATCTTGTGCAGGTCCGGCCTTTTCGGCAACTTCGAATCTGTTTCGAGAATCCTTCGAGTTTTCCCAATTGAAAACGCGTCGCCCCAACACCGTCGCCGTTAAGGCTTCCGCGGTTGCCGTCGCCAAGCCGCACGCCCGCGGCGATGCTTCTGGCGGCCTGATTCGCGGCCGCTTTGCACGCGCGCGCTTGCCCGAGGTCGAAGCCTTCACCGCCTCGCTGCCGTTCGATCGCCGTCTCTATCGCCATGACATCCGGGGATCGATCGCGCATGCGCGGATGCTCGCGCGGACGGGTCTGCTGCGGCGTACAGAAGCCGCCAAAATCGTCGCCGGGCTGCGCGCCATCGAGCACGAGATCGCGGCTGGCCGCTTTAGCTTCGAACTTGCCGATGAGGACATCCATCTCGCGATCGAGCGGCGCCTGACCGAACGGATCGGCGCGCCCGGGGGCAAGCTGCATACCGCGCGCTCGCGCAACGACCAGGTCGCGCTGGACCTGCGGCTTTTCCTCCGCGATGAACTCGCCGAGGTGATCGCGCTGGTCGGCGAATTGCGCCGCACGTTGGTCGCACTCGCCCATCGCCAACTGGACACCGTGATGCCTGGCTACACGCATCTTCAGCGCGCGCAGCCGATCACGCTGGCCCATCACCTGGCGGCGTATGTCGAAATGTTTTCGCGCGACCGCGAACGCTTTGCGCAGGCGCTTGAGCGGACGGCCGTAATGCCGCTCGGAGCGGGGGCGCTGGCGGGCACGACACTGCCGATCGATCGCGAAGCGGTCGCGCGCGAACTTGGCTTCAAGCGCATCTGCGAAAACAGCCTCGATGCGGTTTCGGACCGCGACTTCGTGGTCGATTTTCTGGCCGCCGCCGCGCTTTGCGCGGTGCATCTGTCGCGGATGGCAGAAGAAATCATCCTGTGGAGCAGCACCGAGTTTGGTTTCGTCACGTTGCCCGACGAATTTTCCACCGGCAGCTCGATGATGCCGCACAAGAAGAATCCCGACCTGCTCGAACTGATTCGCGGCAAAAGCGGCAGGGTGATCGGCGACCTGGTGGCGATGCTCACGGTGCTCAAGGGACTGCCGCTTGCGTATAATTCCGATCTTCAGGAGGACAAGGAGCGTGTTTTCGACGCGCTCGATACATTGAAACCGGCGCTGCACGTAATGACGCTGTTGTGGCCACAGCTCCAATTCGACGCGCACACGATGCGGGCTGCGGCCGGCGGCTTCGCACTGGCAACCGACCTCGCCGAGTACCTGGTGCGCCACGGCGTAGCCTTTCGCCGCGCGCACGAGATCGTCGGCGCGATGGTGCGCGAGACGTCCGCTGCCGGGCGCTCGCTCGAAGAACTCACGCTCGCCGACTTGCGGCGCCACAGCAACGCCTTCGGCCCCGACGTCATGCGCGGCCTCAGCGCGGAAGGTTCGGTGCGCGCGCGAAATCTTCCCGGCGGACCCGCAGCGGCGGCGATGCGTCGTTACCTGAGGAGGCTCGAAAAGAGATGAAGCGGTTGTGGATTGTGGCAGCGTTGGTTGTGACGATCGCGGCAGTCGGATGTGGCGCGAAGAGCCGGCCAATTCCGCCCGAGCTGACGCATCCGGATCGAGTCAACGATCTTTCCGCCAAGCCGGATCCAAAAGGTATCCGGCTGACCTGGAGCCGCCCGATGAAATACAGCGGGGGCGCGTCGCTCAAAGACCTGGCGGGCTTCCGGCTGTTGCGTGCGGAGGGCGACGCGTCGCTCGCCGATCTCGCCGAGCTGCCGATAACCGACCAGGAGCGCTTCCAGAAAGTGCGCCGCTTCGCCTACGTCGATACCACCGCCCAGATGGGCCATAGCTATCGCTATATGATGATTGCCGAGACTTCCGACGGCTATCAGAGCGACCCCTCCAACGTGGTCCAGCAGACTCGCAGGCCGCCCGCCGCGCCGCTCACCCCCGAGAACTTCAAGCTGCCGATGCCCGCGCGGATTCCGGGGATGTCGCCGACGCCAACGCCATAAGACGATTCCCAGCAAGAGAGCGGGCTAGCCATCGTGCCAGATCATGAAGATTGGCGGGTACTCATACCGTCTGCAGACGATGAGCTTTTGACTTGTCCGAGAAGAAAGACCAGCCCCTCAGAGATCGTCGGTGAGTGAAAATTGCGTCGCGCAACATTGTAAAGGGCATTCGCTCGACCATCGCAGTTTGAACGGCGGCCATCAGCTCGCTCGCCTCGACACCAAACGCGGTGAACCAAAGGATTTCGTCGTTATCTTTGCCGATGAGCATTTTCATGAAGCCACGCGGTTCGGAGACTGTCTGCGTCCGAAGCACGTCGGCCATCGACATTTTGGCCAGGCGGTATTCAATTCCGCCCCGCCGCGGACTCGTTGCGTCCGACCCGCGCCAGTTCCGGATCGGTGTACATGCAGAACGGCACGAGCCGATTCTTCGTGGTGCGATTACCGTCATTAAGATTTGCATGCACGATCCGGAAATCGTTATACGCGGCATGGGTAAATTGCGGACTGCCGGCGCAATCGCCCATCGCCCACACGTTGGCAGCGGTCGTCTCCAGCCGCTCGTTGACCTTGATATAGCCGCGCTCATCGAGTTCCACCCCGGCCTGCTCCAGTCCGATGCCGTCGGTGTTCGCCATCCGGCCCGTAGCGACAAGAAGATCGGTGCCTTCGATAGTGCGTTCGCCATTTTCGCCCTTGGCGTGGACCCGAACTTTATCGCCGGCACTCCCTTCGACCTGCGCGATCGTGGTTGCGAGCAGCACGTCGATTCCTTCGTCGTGAAATAATTCGAGAAGCGCGGCGCCCACGTCGGGATCTTCGCGGCCCGCGAGCTGCGGGCCTTGTTCGATCAGGGTGACTTGCGAGCCGAACCGCCGCATCGCCTGCGCCAGTTCCAGACCCACCTAGGCACCACCTATCACGATGAGGTGCGGCGGCAGCCGGTCGAGATCGAGCGGCGAGACGACGATCGTTTTGCCGTCCTGAATGTAGCGCTTGAAACGCTCCAGCCAGTCAGCGCCCGATCCTTCGAAGCCATCGAGAGTGTAAACGCCCTTGCGCGCGAAATACCCATCGGCTGCCTCGTCGGTTTCGAGCGGTCCGTTGAATTTCCATCCCTTATCCGTGGGATAGAAATAATGAGGAGAGATAAAGAATCTCGAAGCGATGCGCCTTTGCTGCCTTGAAGATACGCTCCATGTTCTCAATGGTATGGTTTTCTTGAAGGCTTTCGCGGACCAGGGGCCACGCGAGGCCTCTTTCACTCAGCACTTCATTCTGAGGATCGATGAAGACTACCGCGGTGTCGTCATTGTCGATATTCATGTTCTCCTCGCGGTGGCCGCGCGCCCTAGACTTGAAAAGAGACAAGAGCTCAGCGTTGACCTTGTCCTTGAATGTCGAGCACATGCCGTCCGGCGCGCCTTTGTAAACCTCGAGCGTATGGTTGCGACCGGAGTGGCTGATCGGGCCCGGGACCGAATTACACAACTGATTTACCTCGATGCCTTTGTCCCACGAGAAGGACAGAGGCTGTTCGATTTCTACTCGCCGGAGCAGCGGCGCCATATGCTGGAAGCGGTGAAAGCAGGCGACGGATGGCGCCTCCCACCCAATCCCTGCCCGCCCGACACCTCCGAAGAGGATTTGAAATGGATCTTGCCGCTTCGTCTGCCCCAATCGATCAAGTGTGCTGAAACTCCGCTGCGACTGCACAACGGTGAACTCGTCCTGCCGCGCAGCTTTGTATATTGCACACGCATTATGCCAGGAGATCCTTTCCGCCAGTTCGGCGAACGTGCCAAGCGTGAGCCCGGCTGGCGCTACTATGAGATCGATGCCAGTCATTCGCCGCAGGTCACTGCGCCCGAGGCTCTCGCCGCGTTGTTTCAAAAAATCGCTTGAGAGCGGATGTAGAAGAGCGACCACAATCGCCTATCGTTCGCATTCTCGCCTGGTGGCAAACGGCTCTACGCTTTCTGCGTGGGGCAGGACGTGATGGTGCTCGACGCCCAATCCTCTTGCCACACGCGCTAGGCGAGCCATGGGGCGTTGTACGACGGGTGCTTCGCGCTAGATCTCCTGTCAGAGTCTCACCACCCTGGCGCACCTGAGTTTTCGAAAGCCCGCCAGCACGACTAAGGTGTGCAACTCCTGATGTCCAAAGATCCAGCCGATGCTGTTTGCCTGTGCACTGTAATGGATCACCGACTAGTAAAATACGGAACCTTTTATGGCATTGCGTTTGCTTTAGCAGCGTTGTCCTGAAAAGTACCGCGACTCAGCAGCGGCGAGTTTGTATGCACTCCCACATCGGGCTAGAAGAAGTCTGTCGGCTTATTTGACTTGCGAACCAGAGCGTGGTAGGGCGAGCCGAAGACATCTTCAATTCCTGAGCAACGCTGACGGTCTCCGGCGTGAGTGAGCGGGTCATAGCATAGAATCTCGAGGGTTCGCCAATGAACATCGAGAGATTCACGCAGTCCTTAAATTTCAGGAGAGGTGGGTCATGAACCGATATCAAACTCGGATCGGACGGTGGCAGGGTTTTCTGCTAGCAGCAGTCCTCCTTCTTCTGTTGCCGGCCGGGAGGGTACTGGCTGCCGAGGCTGCTGAACCTGCACCTCCGGGAACGGTGATCAATTTCTCGAATTGGCAGAAGTACCAGGACAATATGACGGTGGGCATGATCACGCTCTTCAAAGGTGACCACTTTTGGTCGTTTCCCAAGAATGCCGAGATGGTGGTGGGCCCGACGATCCCGATCGGTCGGCCCAGGTTGTATATGGAAAACACCGAAAAGTACGGCAGCCAGACCAGGATAGTTAGCCTACCCGCCGGGGGCTATACCGTCCAGAACTACACTGCGGGTGCCCCATTCCCGAACCCTGTGGGGGAGAAAAATTCTGATCTGATCGGCCAAGAGGTCCATTACGACGCCTACTACCGCCCGCAGGCCCGCACCGAATTCGCGCCCAACTGCACTGTTGCGGTTGACCGATACGGCAACATGACCCGCACCTCCGATACCAACGTGGTGTTTACTCAGATGACTCATCTGAGTTCTCCCACTTACCCGGTGGACCTTCCCGACAACGGCGGCTATTACCGAGCCTCTTACATCGAGCAGACTGCACCCGAGCAGGGCAAGTACACCGCGTCATTGCTGCTTTCTCCCAACGATCCCACCGCGATCGACGAGTTGTACTCCTACGTGCCCAGCCTCAGGCGCTCCCTGCGGCTCTCAGAGGCCGCTCGCTGCGCTCCCTTGTTCGGAACGGACTTCACGTGGGAGGACCTCGACGGAGGTCCCCCGGGTCTGCCGCAGCTCTTCCAGATCAAGTATCTGAAGAGCATGAAGCTGCTGGCACTGGTTCATCAGAATCCCAAGGCTTATGAAAGCTGCGGCACAGCCACCGGTTTGCCGCCGGAATATTACCACAACGCCGGCAAGGAGGTTTTGTCCTTCCCGACCAGAGCCTCGGGGGCCTGGGAGTTCAGGGACGCGTTCGTAATCGATTACACCCGGCTGCCGCGATACGCCAAGGGCTATTGCTATGGCAGGCGTACCGTCTATATCGACAAGGACAGTCTGTTCCCGTTGGCTACCGACCTTTATGACGCCGGCGGCAAACTGTACAAGATGATTCTGCTGTTCAACCTGGTCGTCAACATTCCCAACACGCAGGATCATCTGCTGACGCTTGCGCCTGCGGCCGGATATGCGGCGAATTTCCAGGATGAGCACGCAAGCACATATATCGGCACAATCCCTTGCATCGATCATGACTGCGACGGCGCAGGATGGACCAACGTCAGCAGGTACGGCACAGCGGATGGTCTGATGAAGATCGGTCAATAGCCGATGAGGCGTGGGCAACGCTCGGCACGGCCCTGTCGGTGAGCGATTCTCGGCTTTAGCGCTCGCGACGGCACCGCGCGAATATAGTAAGTCGAAACAGAAAGGCAGGCGTCTGCGTTGGTAGACATGTGCGGCGTGTACTTACACTATTAGTGATTTGGATCGCGGGTCTCGCCGCCGCGGGCGCGACCGGCCGAACTTCGTCCGAGCCTTTCGGCCCCACCGACGCGTTCTACGGTGTGGTTAGCCTTCCGTCTGGTAGATGGTGCGTGGTGGGCGCCTCTGGAGCGTTCGTAACCTCGGACGACAATGGAAAGAGCTGGACGCGCACGCAGTTAGCGAAAATCTACCCCTTCAGCTGGCTTGATCTATTTGGCATCCGGTTTGCGCCCGGCCACACGACCGGATGGATTTCGGGTGAACAGGGTCTAATCCTCCGAACGACGGACGCGGGCAAGACCTGGCGGAAGCAGCAATCCGGGGTGACCGACAATATATACCGTGTGGCGCCCGTCGACGCACAAAATGCCGTAGCAACTGGCGCCAATGGGACGATCCTCTATACGCACGACGGCGGGCAGCACTGGCAGCAGTCGAGGCAGAAAAATGGATTCGCCTTCTTCGACGCCAGCGCACCGGATACGAAAAACGCATGGGTGATCGGGGAATTTGAGACCATCCTCCACTCTTCTGACGGCGGAATGACGTGGACCGCTCAGAGGGGCGGCAAACGTGGAAATTTCCGCCAACCGGCGTATTTCACAGTCCGTTTTCGCGACTCTCTGAACGGGTGGGTGACTGGCCAAGGGGCGACGATTCTCGTCACCTCGGACGGTGGTAAGACCTGGCGGCCGGTCGCTTCGCCGACGAGATCCTCGATGTTCGGGACAGTATTCACCGAAGCGCGTGTCTGGATGGCGGGCGATGATGGCGTGCTGCTCAACACGAGCTTGGATGGCAAGGGAGGAACGGTCTCCGAACAGCCAACTTTCGCCGTTCTCAATGACGTAGCGTTCGCCGGTCAGACGGGAATTGCCGTGGGATTCAATGGTGCGCTGCTCAGGACGGATGACGGCGGCAGCCACTGGCGAAGAGTCGATTAAAGGTGATCGGCGAATTCATATTAAAGCATCGTGTATCAATCGGCATACTGCTGCTGGCTATCACCGGCTACTTTGCGTACGGCGTAAGCAAACTTACCATTGCCACCAGCTTCGTTGATTTTTTTCCGCGCAATCATCCCTACGTCCGACTCTATCATGACTATGGCCGTTACGGCGGCGCGCAGACGCTGACCCTTATGGTGCAGGTCAAGCACGGCGACATTTACAATGAAAAAACGCTCAAGAAAATTCAGGACATAAGTCTCGACGTTGATCTGTTGCCTGCCGTTATTCATCAATCTGTCCGCTCGCTGGCGTCCTATCGCGTTACGTATGTAACCGCGCTCCCCGGAAATCTTGTTTCCAAGACCTACATGTACCCGGAGGTACCGAAGACGCAGGCCGACATCGACGAGCTGAAGCGTCAGATAAATATCCATCGGCAGGAAATCAGGTATCTGATCAGCGACGACGGCCGCAGTGCCGCGATCGTCGCCTCTTTTACGGAAGGCCGCCTCAGTTATCACGAGCTGTTCGATAAAGTTCAGGAGATAGTAAAGAAATATTCAGACGATAATACGAACGTCTTTGCCGCAGGCGAGCCGATGATTCGCGGCTACGGATATTACTATCTGCCCGTCCTGGTTACGATCTTTTTTATCTCCGACGGCATAATGATCATCATTCTCTACGCCTTCTTTCGCGGCCGCAGCACCTGGTGGGCTCCGCTCGTGACCGGCACTCTGGCGACAGTTTGGGGCCTGGGATTTATCGGGCTTGAGGGCTTCGAGTTCGACCCCGTGATGTTGGTGATTCGCTTCATCCTGACCGCTCGCGACATGAGCCATGGCATCCAGTGGCAGGGACGCTACTACGACGAGCTTGAAGCGCGGGGATACGACAAGCACAGCTCGATCTCCGCAACCACGACCTTGATGCTGCCGCCGGGCCTGCTTTCGATCCTCGCGGATATTGCCGGCATCGTCTTTATCTCCTTCGGCGGCATCCCGTCACTTCAGCACGTTGCCTCGTCGGGCGCGGTATGGCTCGGCGGTAGCCTCACCATGGTCTTTATTTTCCAGCCGATCATGATGAGCTATCTCAAGACTCCGCCGCCGCTCAAGGTGACCCAGCATGGCAAGAACTGGGCGTGGTTGGACCGGCTTACGGATTGGGCGGTGAATTTCCCCGTCACGCCCGGACTTGCGCGCGAAGGGGCATTGGCGGGGGTCGCTCTTATCATCGTCGTTGGGTTCATCGCAGGGCTACGCGCAAAGATCGGCTACAGCCAGCCGGGAACCCCGCTGTATCGCCAGGACGCCAAGGTCAACCAGGACATCAATGCGGTAAGGCGCGTCTTTCCGCTGGACGAAGGCTGGGTCATCATTCGCGCGAGGGAGAACGAAAAGCACTTATTCAGAGAGGCAGGCGATATTATGTCGCCCGACGTGCTGCGTGTTCAGCGCGACCTGGCCAATCACCTACTGCAAGATTCAGATGTAGACAGAGTAATTTCGGTGGTGCCGGATATCATCGAACCATTCAATAGGATGTTTCACTATGGCGAACCGAAGTATCGGACCATCCCGGCCGGCACCGACGACGCGTTCGCGCTCTTTACGCTCTTTGTCGCAGGGACTGCCCCGGGCGAGGCCGACGCCTGGCTGTCATTGACCAACAACGATGCCTGCATGCGCGTGCTGCTGCGCGACCACACCTACTCAACACTGACGCGCGTTCAGCAGCAGCTGGCGGAGTTCGTCGACAGCCGGCGCCATACCGACCCGGCGTTTGAGAAGATTGACGTGCTCTACCTTGGCGGAATCGCGGGCCTCTATGCGTCCGCCAACGATGTGCTCTATGAAATAGACTTCCTCAACATAACCTTCGTGCTCGGAGTGGTATTCCTGTTCTGCGCGGTGACCTATCGCTCGATCGTTGCCGGGTTGCTGTTTGTGATCTCATGCATTGCCGCGAATTTCGCGGCTTTCATTTACATGCGCGCGATGGACATTGGCATCACCATCGACACGATTCCAGTCATCTCTCTGGGCATCGGCCTCGGCGTTGACTATGGAATTTACACGATCTCGCGAATCATGGACGAGTGCATGGAGGGTAAGTCCCTCGAGGATGCGATAACGACCGCTCTGAGGGGAACCGGTGCCGCGGTGCTCGCAACCTTTTCTGTGATCATCGGCGGACTCGCGCCATGGGTGTTCTCGCCCGTGCTATTCCACAACGAAATGAGCGTACTGCTGATTATCCTGATGTTCACCAACGTGATCATGGGTCTCTCAATACTTCCCGCATACATCGCGTGGGCTCGGCCGCGGTTTATCTTTGGTGGGGTGGAAGAAGCAAGACGTCAGAAGGAGCAGGTGGCAGTGGATTAATGAGTACCGATCGGGTCGGTATCATGACAATCGGTCCACTCTTCGACTAACCATTTGTCGGCGGGGGCATCAGGCTATGAAAAAGAAGGGGCGATCCACCGAGCTATTGGGTACGATCGTATTCGCGTTTCTCGTGATGGCCAGCCTTTCGGCGAGCGCGGTCCTCGCGCAAGACCAGAATGGGAGCCAGAGCCAGGGCTTCACTGACTTCTTTCATAATTCGGTCGTGGGCAGCAACATGCCGTGGATTGACGTGAGCGAGACGCCAGGGCCGTTCCAGGGGCTTTCTATATCAGGCTTCGTCAGCAATACCACTGGGATGTGGGTCAACTCCTCCGGCGTCCGCTATAACAAAAGTAAAAACTCGCTCGCGATCGAACGCAGCTGGTTGCAAGCCGATATTAACTACATTATAAGCGGCAACAATCGGTTTTTCATTCGCGGTTGGGGAGTCTACGAACCCGCATACCCATTTGAATACAATGCGGGCCTGAAGGACACGGCGGACTACTACAACACGTATGTCGTCAGAGATGCCTACTGGAAGAACATCACCGGGCCGCTGACGTTGTTCGTGGGCCGCCAGATCGTGACTTGGGGTGAGTCGCTGGCCTTCCGCGTAGGCGACGTCATAAACCCACAAGATTTTAGCTGGAACTTCGGCTTTGCCAACCTCGAGCAGTCTCGGCTGCCTCTGTGGATGGTGCATCCGATATACAAACTTCCCGATTTTGGGCCGCTCACCGCGAACTTCGTCGAGGGAGTTTGGACGCCCGCTTGGCAGCCGATGTACAACCCGTCAGTTGACACGCCAAACCAGTCCTCCAATCCACACAGCAATTGGTACGACGGGCAACACGACGTCGCCGGCTCGGTTTCGCTGATTTCTCCGTTCACCACGGTGGCTGAAGGCCGGTTTGAGACCCAGCCTGCTCCGATCTCCTTCGGAACGCCCGGAGTGCCGGCCAATATGACCGCCTTTCCCCAATTGTGCGGAGCCTTTGTTGCCCGGCACTGCGTGGCGGCCGGCAATTTCGCGTCGCCCTTCTTCGGCTACCGTTTGCCGGGAGATCAGCTAGGCAGCTCGACGGAGGGTTTTCGGCTTCACACCCTGGTTAAGAACGCTGAGATCACGATGATCTACTGGCACGGCCACCAATTCAACGAGTTCGGCACCCCTGGTGCGCAAGGTTACGTGGTGGGCACTCCTTCGACGGGCCAGTTCATACAGGTTAGTTTTCCGCAGTTCAACGATATTGGGGCGACGTTGAACCGGCCAATCTACTTGCCAGGTGAGATTCTGTCCAACGTGCCCTTTGTGCTCAGGACCGAAGGGATATGGCAGGATCGGACGCCGTTCAACACTACCGACGTTGGCGTCAGGAACGCCGTCGTCGACAAGAACACAATCAACACGTTGGTCGCGCTCGACATGGACGGCCTTTATGTTCCATGGCTCACCAGCACCGGCACGCTGACCACCAACCTAGAATGGAATAACTACACCATTCTGGGCTATGGCAGAAATCTGGTCTACTCCACGTACGCCGAGCGCTGGCGCCACAATGAAGAACAGATTCTGTTCAGCGCCAACACCAGCTGGTGGTGGGGTGCGATACTGCCGACGTACACCATGATCTGGAATCCGTCCGGTAACACGACGCTTTTGTTCCCGACCATCGTGGTGACTCCGCCCTGGACTAATAAGTACTTCGGGACCCTCGGCTACATTGGTATTTTCGGAAACGACCGGCTTAACTCGTTCGCCGGCGGCACTTTCAAGGGTAAGAGTATGTTGTATATGGCTTTCCAATATAACTTTATTTTGACCAAAGGAAAACAGTAGGAACACGAGAAGACGGGACATGATTCCGGCCGAACAAAATGTGGGATGGCAGAGGATCTTTATGTCCTGTTAGCATTAGTCATAAATGCCAATAGCCAGTGATCAGCGCTGATTTCGTTGATCTGTGGGGATGCTCTGTCACGCTTAGCTGGCGCGTTCCCTATCAAGACAACGATCAACGCAGATGCTATGCGCTTCACATCTGTAGAATTGCGACACATCGTCAATGAAGAGCAAGCAATATAAATGATAGACCTCAGCGCCGCTCGCGCGGATTTGAAAGAAAGCCAATTCCAAAAAAAGGATGAAAGGATTCAAAATGGAAATTCCGGTGTAGTTTCTATGCGGTTGGGGAACGGCAGCACTGAGAGATCGCGTCAGTTTCGAGCCGGGGAGAATCTTATGAAAACGCCGCTGGCTGCAGTATCGCTTTTCGTAACTTGGTACCTTATAACCCCACCTTGGCCTCAAGTCGGAAAGTTCGACACCCAGGCTCCGCTTTCGAAATGGGACAAGATTACCCTTTATCCGTCTTCCGCTGCTTGCGAAGCCGACCGACAGATAATGGTTAAAGCTATCGCGCCCGAAAACCAGAAATTTATGGTGGCCGCCCAGTGTGTCGCTGAGGGAGATCCCCGTTTTAAGCAATAATTCAGGAACCCTAGTTGAGAACGCTTTGCTAGCTCGTCACTCTTCGTTGTGTTGACCATCTGCATGATGCTATTCGCTGGAAAGTCAAGTCTCTATTGGAGCGGGCATCTGCAGAAAGATTTGTATATCGCCGAGATGTCCAACCAACAAAAAACTGAACGCTTTATGGTCGAGCTCGTTCCTCCGCGTTCAGCGCGATAGTGGCGCCACCCGAACGTGCGGTCTGGCGCGCACCCGGCCGGAACTCTTAACGTATAGCTCCAAAAACAGCGCTTCGGGAGGTCGAGCGATGGACTTTCAAATCACCGCGGAGGCGAGGGACCTACAAGCGCGGGCCCGCCGGCTCGCGGAGGATTTCGCCACTAGAGCGGCCGCGCACGATCGTGAAGCGAGCAGTCCGATGGAGAACTACGCGGCGCTCCAGCGCGAAGGCTTTTACCAATTAAACGTGCCCAAGGAACGAGGAGGCGCAGGCATCGGATTGCTCCCATGGTCTTTGGCGGTGGAGGAGCTGGCGCAGGGCTGCCCCTCGACCGCCCTTGCGTTCAACATGCATCTGTCCATCGTCGGCCCGCTGATGGAGATCGCGGCAGTCCCAGAAAGGACCAAGGAATATATTGCGGACCTGGTCGTCAGACAGCGTAAGCTTATCGCCGGTAATTTCTCCGAGCCCCAAACCTCCGGGTTGGCCGCCTCGCACGGAATGCCGTCGACACGCGCCCGGCGTGTGGAAGGGGGCTATCGCATCAACGGCAAGAAGTCATTCGCCTCAATGATCGAAGCGTCCGATTGCTGCGCGATGCTGGTTCGCCCGGAAGAGTCCGAAGTGCCGACCGCCGGTATCTTGCTCCTCGTTCCGTCCGACGCTCCGGGCCGACGCATCGAGTACGTATGGGATACGCTCGGGATGCGCGCCACAGGCAGCGAAAACCTGCTGCTGGAGGATTGCTGGATATCCGAAGAGAACGGTCTGTACAGCACGGATGATTTTCCCGCTTTCATCCGCGATGGAGCGAATTGGTTGTGGGCATCTTACACCGCGGTTTATCTGGGAGTGGGCGCGGCGGCGTATAAGGAAGTCGTCAGAGTGCTCAAGGGAAGGGTCCCGCCCGGCTACGTGCAGCCGCTCGCCTATCATCCCGACGTCCGCCGCCGAGTGGCGGAGATGAGCGTCGATTTGGAAGCGGCGCGGCTGATGACCTATCACTCCGCGTGGCTGAGCGATACGCAAGGGCCGACGCAGGTAGCGCTCGCCGCGATGTTTCGCGCCAAGTACTTCGTCGGCGAGGCGGTGACGCGCATCACCCGCACGGCACTGACGCTCGGTGGCGCGCACGCGATCTTCAAGACTTCTCCGCTCGAACGACGCTTTCGGGACGGCGCAACCGCGCCGATCCAGTTCCCTCCGGCCGATTTCTGCCTGGGCACGGTTGGAGTCTTGGAACTGGGGCTCGATCTTGCCGAGATGCTTCCGCCGTTGAAGCGACCGTAGGTTGCGCGGACGCTCGCTGGAAAAATCCGGACCGCCGTAAGGGATTCGGAGGGCTGGCCTGGTTTCAGAATCTGGCTTTCAGCTGACGCGCGGGTTTCGCGGCACTCAAGCTCTGGATGGTAATGGAGTATGCTGGTCGCGCCGGAGTGCAAGCACTTGTGAAGAGGCACAATGCCTTGGCACTACGCTTATCGAAACTGATCAAAGAAGAACCACATCTGGAGCTACTCCCAACAAGTCAATGTCGCCGAGGATAGAACGGTGAAGCACCTCGAACGGATTTAGTCGTTTTCTTTTGGAACGGACGGACTTATGAAGCACATTGGCATTGTCGCGGTCAGCGCCGAAGGCGCCGCGCTCTGTTACCGCACTGTCTGCCTAGAAGGCGCGGCAATACTCGGGCCACATGATCATCCGGAGATCACCCTGCATGGCTTCTCCCTTAGCAACTATCAGCGCCTCATAGACGATGATCGCTGGGATGCTGTGGGTGAGATGATGCTTGAGTCGGCGGCGCGGCTTGTCACGTCCGGAGCACAATTGCTGATCTGCCCCGACAATACGGTTCACCAAGGGCTCGATCTTATCCGTGGGCGTTCACCTGTGCCGTGGATCCACATAGCTGAGGAAGTCTCTGACGAGGCTCGGCGGCGCGGCTTCAAACGGCTCGGCATTCTCGGAACGCGCTTCCTGATGGAAGGTTCCGTGTATCGATCCAAACTCGCGCCAGTAGGCATCGACTTCCGCGTTCCGAACATAGAACAACGTACGCGTATTAGTCAGATTATTTACGATGAATTGGTGTATGCACGTTTCCTTCCAGAGTCTCGCGCATACTTTCAAAATGTAATTCGCGATCTTGGGGACAACGGCTGCGATGCCGTCGCGTTGGCCTGCACCGAGATTCCATTGCTCATCAGCCCAGCAGACTCTCCGCTGCCGATCCTGGACTCGACGCGCATTCTCGCTCGCGCAGCTCTTCGGAAAGCGACTTCCGCCGAAAACGCAAAATCGTGACAATTGTAGAGGCTGCGATCCGCGAGGATCTTGCGCGAGCGCGCGAGCTTCCTCGAATATTCCAGGCTCGCTCGGTTTTCGACCTCAGCTTTTAAGATTTAGAGAGAGAGCTACCGGAGCTGGCCTGGGAAGCACACCCGACGAATTCGACCTTCAAACAGACACCCGACGGGGAAGTTCTGGCTGGAGCCTTTCGCGCCGCCGAAAGCGGTCGGCCGGGGCCGCCTTCATAAGTCTTCCCATGGACATAATGACCGGCGCAGCTCCCAACATCGTGCTTGCGCCTGTGCGGCCGCAAGTTCCCCTTCCGTGCGTGTGCACCTATCAGGGCGCCGGTATACTGATCGATATCCCGGTGGACTACAGCCACAACCTCGAGCTCGGGGAACAAATGCATCCTGACGTGATCGTCTGAGCGAGCCGATCAATCATCCGACGGAAGAGACGATGCCGAACCTAAGTTGTGAAATTTCTCAGTCGCTAATGAACGCCCTGGAGACGCAAGTGCAGACGACCGGCGAGCCTCTCGATCACATCGTCATGCGCGCACTCGCCGATCATCTGGAAGTTTCGCACGCCACCCTGTTCCAGGTCTCCACCTCTGGCGCGCTGGTCGAAGGCATCTCTCAAGGTGTCGTCACTGTGGGCGAGTTGAAGCGACATGGCGATCTCGGCCTCGGCACCTTCGCTGATCTCGACGGCGAGATGGTGGTCGTCGATGGGCATTTCTGGCGAGTTCCGGGAACTGGAGTGGTCCGTGAGGCAGCTGATTCCGATCTCGCGCCATTCGCAGTCGTCACGAGCTTTCGCCCCGAGCGCAAAATCGAGTTGGCGAGCGTCGCTTCAATTGACGACCTGCTGGGGCAACTCGATAGATTGCGCACTTCGAACAATCTGTTCTTTGCGGTCCGTATCGATGGCCGCTTCAGCCAACTGCATTCGCGCGCGGTCTGCAAGAAGGCCGGCGCCAGCCTGGTCGATGCTGCCGCCAATCAGGCGGAATTCGACTTCCGTGACATCGCCGGGACAATTGTCGGTTTCTGGACGCCCGAGTATGCCAGAACCGTCAACATCGCGGGCTGGCATTTGCACTTTTTGAGCGAAGACCGCTCGGACGGCGGGCATGTTCTCGCTATCGAAGGCATCGCACTTCGAGCGCAGGTCCAGCATCTCGACGACTTTCGCATGGCCATCCCCGAAAGCCCCGAATTTCTCAAAGCAGACCTGACTCGGGATCCGAGCAAGACTCTGGACAAGGCCGAGCGAGCTCAGAGGAGCTAGCATCGCTTAGCTCGACAACCTTCGAAATGCAGGATCTTCCGGTAGACGCACGTTCTATTGTCGCTACGCAAACTTCCTGAAACCGAACGATATCCTTGTTGCCGAGACGGGTATATCTTCAATCGAACTGGGCTTTGCCTTCATGCCCAAGGGTGCCACCTTCCACAATCAGACTCTTTGGGGCGCGTCGGATGCACAACCCAGCTGCCTATGGCGCCGCAGTGTCCGCGTTGGTGCGTCCCGCGTCTGTGTAGTCAGTTCGACTGGAAGGAGAGTTTTACATGCTCAGTGCCAGAATTTTCGCGCATTGATCGTGGTGCTTCACGTTCGTATACCTCACGTCAATGATGCCGTCCGTGGGAAAGCAGAAAGTACGCATCGTTCCGTCTGCTTGGCAGCGGATCATCCGGGCGTGGGTCAGACCCCAATCGCGGCTGCAAGCCTCGCCTCGTCTACCGCTGATGGGCCCGTCACCTTATAAAGCTTTTGTGCGTTCTCCCAGAGGATCTTGCGCCTCACCGACTCTTCACAGTCAGAGAGGCCGCTCTTGATCCGGGCGTGTACTTCGTCGCCGTAGAGCGAGGTTGGATGCGGAAAGTCGGTCTCAAATAGGACGTTGTCAACACCAATCTTATCGATCAGGCGGCGCGGCGCGGTCTGCTCAAACCAGTAACAGGCATAGACGTTTCGCGCGAAGTACTCCGACGGCAGCAGATCGAATTCGGGGTGCTCTTCGGCCACGCTATTACCCTGGAACTGGTAATCCATTGCTTCGAGGACGAAGGGAATCCAGCCGATACCGCTTTCCACTGAGACGAACTTAATACGAGGATAGCGCGCCAGCACTCCGGACATAAGCAGGTCGTTTAGTTGAAGGCCGTTGCGTAGGAAGATATCCACCGCCAGCTCCGCAAACGCCGCCATTTTGCCGTAGGTCGCTACCCGGTTTTTCAGCAGGCCCTCAGCCATATCGCCCGAGCCGATATGGAAGCTGATAGGCAGATCCAACTCGACCGCCACCTCCCACAACGGATTCCAATGCGGATCACCGAGCAGTGGCTTGCCCCAGTATTGCGGCTCTCCGGTGAAAAGAATCCCCTTGTGGTCCATAGCGGCGCAGCGGCGCACCTCGTTCACCGCCGCCGCGACGTCCCAGAACGGGATTGAGGTTATGGGCAGCAGTCGGCGCGCGTCGGCAGATGCCCACTCGGTCTGCCAATCGTTATAGATCTGTACGCATGTGAGCATCAGCTCAGGATCGTTCAATTTCAGGAACTGCTGAGCCCCGAAGCCGCCAACGTTCGGATACATCACCATCGCCCAGATGCCCATCTGGTCCATATACTTCAAGCGCGCGTCGGCATCGTATGCTCCCGGATGCATCTCTTCGTAGCTTTTGGGGGGGTGCTTAAAACTTCCCACCCCAGCGGTAGCAGTCATACCGACATTCGCCAGGGGCCGGCCTGTTCCGATCAGCCACCGCTGGGTCCCGTCGGCGCCGGTCACTACGTGCGGCACGCGGTCGCGCATGGTAGCAGGCGCGCGGCTGGTCCACAGGTCCGGAGTTTCGGTCACGTGGGTGTCGGCGTCAATGATGGTGTAAGCACTCATGTCATCCCTCTTTCTAGAATCTCGTATAGCACCAACCTGCTTCCCTAACTAGGTCGCGAACTGCGGCCAATGTAGCGGAGTCCGGACCACAGAAATCAGGACAGGTGGAGCTTGGACCGCCCGACTGGTGACCGGTATCGCTCCAGCCGCGAGCTCGTACCGCACCATCCGTCTGTGCTGATCCGCGTTGTTTTCTCGGGGAGCGCGCTCGGCGCGCCGATCGCGTAGCCGAGCTTGTCGACTTCGACGACGTATGGAACGAACTTGCTTCGTGTGCTGACCCAGACCATCCCGAAAGCCAGCACCAGGGTGATCGCCATCAGGCCCGGCGGCGGTGATCTGCCAGTTACGTTTGCCGAGAACCAGATCAGCGTAACGCTCTTCCCATTCCTGCCGCGCCTTAAGATAGACGCTGCCTTCCATGCTGACGCCTCGTTGCTAGCGGTCGAGCACTCGTTGTGAAATTCGTGCTCGCTGGCTTCCAGCAGTTCAGCAGATTCTGTGCCACTTGCTGGGGCTCCAAAGGGCCGCCTATCGTTGATGCAGTCATCTTGAACCGAAGGATGGAGGCACCTCGTGGAAAAGGTAAACGTCGCGGAGAAATTCGATCTGTTCAGCGACTACTGGAGTCCGAAGATCGCCGCTGAGTTGAACGACTCCTACGTCAAGCTGGCGAAATTCAAAGGCGAGTTCGTTTGGCATCATCACGAAAACGAGGACGAACTGTTCCTCGTGACGAAGGGTCAGCTACTAATAAAGCTGCGCGACGGCGAGGTTGTAGTCGGCCCCGGAGAATTCGTGGTCATTCCCCGCAAGGTCGAACACATGCCGGTGGCAAAAGACGAAGTCCACGTCATTTTGATCGAACCGAAAACGACCCTGAATACTGGCAATGTCGTTGCTGCGAAGACCGTCGAGCGTCTCGAGAAGGTCTGACAGATGGAGACTCAAAATGAGAAAGATCAGGATCATCGAACAGATCTCGCTGGACGGCGTGATCCAGGCGCCCGGCGGACGGGACGAAGACGGCGACTACGCGCATGGCGGATGGGCGATGCCGTATTTCGATACGGCCATCGGAGAGGCCATCGCCGCGGCGCAGGGCAGGAGCTTCGATCTGCTGCTTGGCCGCCGCACCTACGATATCTTCGCCGGCTACTGGCCGAAGGTCGAGAACGATCCGATAGCGGACGGTCTGAACGCCGCGACGAAATACGTCGCGACCCACAGGCCGGACAGCCTCGGATGGGGTCCGGTCGAGGACCTCGGGGCGGACATCATGGAGGGTGTTCGCGGCGTCAAGTCAAAGGACGGCCCTGACCTGATCGTCTGGGGAAGTTCGACGCTGACGCCCGTGCTGCTCGAGCAGGGACTGGTCGACGAGGTTCTGCTGCTCGTCTACCCGGTCTTGCTGGGCCGGGGCAAACGCTTCTTTTCGGACAGTGCTGACCCGCGCGAACTCGCTCTCGTCAGCACGAAGGCCGCGTCCTCGGGCGTGCTCATGAACACTTATCGACCCGTTGGATCGCTGCGAACCGAATCTTTCGCCGACGCGAGCGGCTGAGCGGGCGCCCAAGTCACATGAGTGCGTCAGTCATGCGGGGAGACGGCAGGACCTTTCGCCGGGGACGAATCTGGTGGATTGCCTATTCCAGGAGCGGTCGCGAGTATCGAGAGAGTAGCCGCAGCACGGACGAAAAAGCCGCTCGGAAAATGCTGCAGGGACGACTCGCGACTCCGACTAGGGCGTCAATCACGGTCCGTGATCTCGCCCGGAGATCCGACCTAGTTCGAATGCTGCCCGACGGGGACGTGAAGGCACTCTATTTTGATTGCCTGGCGGCCTTGGATCGGCTGCGCGCTCGCCTCTCTTAGCTCAAGACCCGAACGCTCAACCAGATGGTGACACAGTGGTGACACAGAACGCTAATGGCCGATCCGGTGGTTTGTCCCATCGTCATAAGTATTTAATTTTACTTGATTTTTGGAGCAACCCGTCGGATTTGAACCGACGACCTGCTGATTACGAGCAGCTAGTCAGCACGTTTCCGCATCACTCGCGCATAAATCCCTAATTCTACATACCTTCTGGATATGCCCTGCTGATTAAAAATCAGCAGAGCATACCTCCATGTTTAGACCTTTCGCCCGTAGGTTTGCCGCAAGATCCGTGGCCCCGGTCCACCTCAACGGCCTCGTTTGAGAGCTCCGCCGGAAAGAGTAAATGGAGCGGCACCACGGGTCCCGCTCCATTCAGGGGATTCGGCGAGCATTCTGGCCGACGCGGCGCTGCTTAAAGAGCCTCCACCCGCGCGGGCGTGCTCTTGTGCCAGGGCGTGCCTGCGACCCAGTCCCGATCCTCGCTGCGTGTAAGCTCGTTGGGTCCAACGCCAGCCGAGACTCTCCGGCCGTCCGTTGCGGGAAAGTCGAGGCCGAGTCCGTTCGGTAAGGAGAGGTGGCCGCGCTGCATGCGGTCAGAGACATTCACCAATACCTCGACGCTGCCGCGCTGGGTGGCGAGTCTCGCGCGATTTCCATCCGCAACACCGATGCTCTTGCGTCGTCAGGGTTGATGCTAAGCGCCCCGCCGGCATCCTTCCTTCGCCAGTCGGGGTTGCGCATGATCGTGTTGGCGGTGAAGGAGCGCCGTTCGCCGGCAGAGAGCATGAACGGGAACTCTGTTGTCGCAAGGGACGGGGTCGCCGTGGCAAGCGCGTCGAGTTCCGCGAACAGTTCGGGAATCGCCAACTGCACCTTATGTTTCGGCGTGCGCAACCGTTCGAAGCACTCATCCCAATTGTCGATCGCGAATACCACACCGCTTTTCGCGGTTAGGATCGCATCGAACAACGCATCGCCGGCCTCACCCGGCTCGCCCGTAAATCCGGCGCGGGCCAGAGAAGCTCCTTGGGTTTGGGCTGCGCTTTGGCATAGCAGCCACACCCCCGCAGCTTCTGCCAATCCTTCCGGCAGCAGGTCGCGTATCGCTCGATAGAGCAGAGCTGGCGCGAGCGCGATCACGCGAGGATCGCTCATTGCGAGCTCGGTGAACTTCTGCCTGAAAGACTTGCGGGCTTCCTTCCAAGCGGCACGCAACGAGGAAATCGGTTCAGCGGGCAACTCGCCGAGGGCTTCGAGAACCCGACAGTGCAGTTCTGCTTCGGAGAACAGACCCGGCAATGGCGCCATCAGCGGCCTCCGAACTTGGAAGTAGTTCTCCGGGAACTCGAAATTGAAGAACGTGGCCTCGGCCTTCTCGAATTGGCTCGCGACAGGAAGCACGTAATGCGCGAGGCGAGCCGTCTCGGTGAAGGCGACGTCGATTACTACCAACAGCTCGAGCGAGGCGAGCGCCTCACGCATGCGCGCGGCGTCCGCTACCGAGTGAGCCGGATTGCCGCTCTCGACCAGCATCGCGCGAAACCGCTTGGGATGATCGGTGAGGATCTCATCCGGAATCACGTTGCACGGCGTGAGACCTCCAATCAGGCGCGAACCTGTCACGGGAGTGCCTTTTTTGACTCCCGCGCCCTGTCGGTCATCCGACGATATTACCTCGGTTCCCGCTCCGCCCTCATGTCCGACCGTAAACGGCGCCATCATCCTCGCGCCCTCGAGCTCGAACAGGGACCCCAGCGCCGTCTCTATGCGTCGCCGCGTTTCGATGTTCGAGACGTAGCGGCTCACTGAGAGCGTTGCGCATTCGCCGCCGCCAAGCGGCATCAGCTCGATGAACCGCACGTGCCAGTCGCGCGCCAACGTCAGCGCGCAAGTTCGACCACGTCGGCCTCGTTGTATCCCGCCGCGACGACGGCGTTCATCTTGATCGGTGTCAGCCCCACCGCCTCGCACGCTTCGATGCCTTGCCAGATCTGCGCAAATGTCCCGCCGCGCATTTAGCGCTCGACGGTGTCAGGGTTGAGGCTGTCGAGATGGACGTTGACCCGGCTGAGGCCCGCGGCTTTGAGCGGGCCCGCCAGTTCACGCATCAGTATCGCGTTAGTGGTCAAGGCAAGTTCGCCCACTCCGGGCACCTTTGCCATCCGCTCGACGATTTCGAGCAGGTCGAGCCGGAGCGTCGGTTCGCCACCGGTCGGGCGGAACTTTCTGAATCCGACGCTCACCGCCGCCCGCACGACTGCCTCGATTTCACTGGGCGTAAGCAACTCTGCCTTGGGCAGGAACCGAATTCCGTTCAGCGGCATGCAGTAAACGCAGCGCAAATTGCAGCGGTCGATCACAGAGATGCGCAGGTAATCGATTTCGCGATTGAAAGAGTCACGCGGCATTAAGTCGGCTTCCGGAGTTTGGCTTCCGTTCTGGAACCCTACTCCCTTCTATTTTGGAACCTATTGTCGAGTCAAGAGCGAACGCACGTTGCAAGCGCCAGTCACCATTTCTCGACCCATGGTCGTAGCACAACCTCGAACGCCCAAGTCGACCGATGCTGGCGATGCAGCTGCAGATAGGTTTCCGCGATGCGGTCCGGGTCGGCCATATTGTCGTCGACACTTGTTCCGGCCAGTCGGTGCGCGCGAGTACCGTCTTCCTGTGTCCAGCCAATCGCGGCATCAATCGGCACATTTGTTACGTGGATACCCTGCGGCATAAGTTCCCTTGCCATGCTCTGTGCGAGTCCAGCCTTCGCCTGACACGCCATCGCAAAAGCGCCGCTCAACGCGAAGCCTTTGAGCGCCGCGCTTGCGTTGGTGAAGATGATCGTTCCCCTCGCGCCGTTGGCGTTGGGCTTATTTTCGCGCATCAGCCGAGCTGCGTGCTGACCAACCAAAAACGCGCTGAAAGCTGAGTTCCGAAGCGTCGCGAGTGCGACGCTCGGGTCAGCTTCGGCAATCTGCTTGCGAAATATCTCGGGAACCCGGCCGTCGATGTTGTGCACGACCAGCGTGGGAACCCCAAGGTCTCGAACAACATTTTGGAAGAGCAGCTCCACGGCCGCTGGATCGCTCGCATCGCATGCATATCGGCGCGTGCCGTGCGTCTTCTCAAGATTCTGCAGGACCGCTTTGTCCGGATTCCTGGCCGCGATGCCAACACGCATGCCGTTTTTCGCGAACAGTCTGGCGCAACTTGAGCTGATGCCGGGGCCGCCCCCAACGATCAGTGCAACGTCTTGCCCGGAAGGTTGAGTGGCGCGTTCGTCGGATTGAGTCATGTTTCGTGCTCCCATATTTCGTTAAGCAGATGAGTGAGGACGCGCAGGTTCGATCTCGAGTTACTCAGTGATTCCACCATGGACGATCGGAGAACGCCCGGATGTCGATCTCGAAGGTCCAGGTGGATCGGTGCTGTTGCGCGAGGTGGAGGTAGGTCTCCGCGATCTGCGTGGGAAGCATCAGTCCATCATGTTCGTTGCCCCGGGTTTCTCTCAGCTGTTGGAACTTTTCCGGCCCGAGCATTTTTCCCAAAGTGTCGGGCGCGTCCACGGCACCGTCGATCACGATATGGGCCAGGTGGATTCCTTTCGATGCGAACTCGGCGTTGAGTGTCTGGCAGAGCATTCGTCGTCCTCCCATGGCGGCCGCATGCGAATGTTGACCGCCATTTCCACGCATCGCCGCCGTTGCTGAGGTCACGAGGATTGTTCCTTTGCCCCGCGCTTCCATCAGCGGGCATACGGCCGACGCGAGGCGAAATAGACCGAACGTCCCCAGACGCCAGCCTGTTTCAAACGCCTTGAGCGATGTGTCCTTCAATGCCCTGTCGCCAATCTGGGCGCCCAGGTTGTAAACGACGACTTCGATCGGACCGATGTCGGCCTCGATGGCGGCGACCCTCTCTTCGATGGAGTTTGCCTCGATCGCATTGAGGAGAAATCCGGTTGCGGAATCTCCATCGTTTTTGATCGCGTTCACCATTCTATTCAATCCGTCCAAGTCGCTGCGCCGGCACAGACAAGCGTGATAGCCCTCTTGCGCAAAGCGTCGAGCGACATTTCCACCGATACCCGCACCGGCACCTATCACCAAACAAACAGGTTTCATGTTCGATTTCTCCTCCAATCAATCGCAATCCTCGATTGCCTCAGGTCTTGATAGGTGGTCATCAAGATCACTAGCGACCCTCGAAGATGACCTTGTTGCGAAATTGGCGAGGCCCATGTTCGATCAGGCCATCAACACCTGCGCGCATGTCAGCTGTCTCAAATAGCGCAGGGGCGATCTCGCCGACCAGGGCATCGGCGGCACGGATGCCTCTCTCCAGATATGCTCGTACGATCTTCTTGCCGGCTGCGTAAGCGAGCGTTGCGCCACTGGCGAGTCGCTCAGCAAAGGCTCGAGTCTCCGACTCAAATTTTTCGTCAGGAACGACCCTGTTAACGATGTTCCATCGCTCGAAGGTCGCGGCGTCGTATTGGTCGGCCGTATAAACAATTTCGCGTGCGCGACTCGGGCCGGCCCGCTCAGCCAGACGTTGAACGCCGCCCAGCAGCGTGGTCGTTCCAATCGATGCCTCGACCTGCCCGAAGCGGGCCGAAGAAGCGGCCCATATCAGATCGCAGGCAAGCGCGAGTTCCAGTCCTGCCGCCATGCAAGCCCCCTGCACGGCAGCAATAGTTGGAAACGGCAATTCTTCCAGATCGGCGATCGTTCGCAGATGGCTGGTGAAGCGCTCGCGCGCTTCCTCGGCAGTCTTATTCTTGAAAATCGCGACATCAGCACCGCCGGAAAAGTTTTTGCCATCGGCGCGCACGAGCAGTGCTCTGAGCGGATGCTGCCGGGCCTGGTTCACAGCCGTTCGAAGGTCTTCGATTAGTTCCTGGTCGAACAGATTTAGCGGTGGATTTGCCAAAGTGATCAAGCCGAGAGCATCCGACGTTTCGAAACGCACCTTACCCATCATTAGTCTCCGGTGATTGCATTCGTGGATCATGGCTTCCATTTTGGAATCCCATGCTTGACTAAGTTCTATTTTGGAACCTAGTATCTGTCAAGGCTGGCGGCATTGGAGCGACCCGATATGTGTGACAAAGCGCGTCGGCCCTGCTGACGCGATTATTCAGACGAGGAGCAGCAATTATGGCGGACGTGGATTTCTTCTTCGATTTTATCAGTCCCTACACTTATCTCGCCCGGACGCAGCTTGATGGTATCGCCGCCCGCACCGGCGCGCGGTTCAGGATGTGGCCAATGCACATTCTCAATCTGATGAAGACTGTGGGCAATACTCCCACAACCGTGGTCTGCAGCAACAAACGGAAGTACGCCGGGCAGGACATCGGAAGATGGTGCGCTCGGTATCAAGTTCCCCTGAAGCTCAATCCGCATCTTATGAAGGGCGATCACAGCCTGACCTTGAGAGGTGCACTTGTTGCGCAGGAAATGAGTCTGGAAGACCGATACAATGGCGCGATGTTTTCCGCGTTCTGGACTGATGCGGTGAACATTAACGACCGGGCTGAACTCGTTCGGCACCTCGAGGCCGCTGGCCTTGAAGGGAGCGCGATCCTGAAGAAGGCCGAGGAAACCGAATACGCAAAAACGCCTGGAAGCCAATACTCAGCTCGCTGCCGAGCGTGGTGCTTTTGGTTCACCGACCTTTATCGTCGGCGAAGATGTTTTCTTTGGGAACGATCGACTCGACTTCCTCGAAGAAAGACTCAAGAAGAACCTGTCCTAGAAGCGTATTCGAAGCGATAAGGAGGCCATCATGAGCGAGAAAGAAGAGTTCGAAATGCTGCCGGCGGAAATGCCGAAGTGGATCAAGGACCACGTGGAGCTTTATCTCTCCGATCCCGAAAAGGCTCATCTGTGGGACTCGACCATTGGCGGCGGACCGGGTCCGCTGCCGACGCTTCTTCTCATCGCACGCGGCGCGAAGAGTGGGAAGCTCCGGCCTCTGCCCCTCCTCTACCAGGAGATGGATGGGAAGTACGTCGTCATCGGCTCCAAGGGCGGCGCGCCGACGCATCCGGGTTGGTACGTGAATCTGAGAGCGAATCCGGAGTGCGAGATCCGAGTCGGAGCGAACCGCATACGGGCCCGCGCACGGACTGCCAGCGGCGACGAACGAACACGCGGCTGGAAGAAGATGGCGGCGATGTATCCGCCATATGACGATTACCAGAAGCGGGCTGGTTCGCGGCAGATCCCGGTGGTGGTTCTCGAGCCGATTGGTCCGGCATGAATGCGAACCTCATCGAGGCGGCTCGACCCTCGCCTTCCTGCGCGCGTCGTGATGGTGAACTCCGTGGCCGGACGATCGACGACCTCGATGCAGATCAAGGGTAATTGTCTGCGCGAGTAGGTTCCATTTTGGAACCACTTTCTTGTCAACTTCCAATTTGGAATCTAGTTTCATGCGGGCTGTTGTGCAAAGCTGTTAGGCATATGCGCTGGCAACAAATCGACACGATGACATGCTCGCTCGCGCGAACCCTATCGGTGGTCGGCGATCGGTGGACCATGCTGATCCTCCGCGATGTATTCCTCGGCATCCGCAGGTTTGAGGCGATTCAGCAGGATTTACAGCTCACCCCGCATCGCCTCTCCGACCGGTTGCGTAAGCTGGTACGCGACGGAATTCTTCGCCGTGTCGCGTATGAAGAACATCGCGGTCGATTCGAGTATCGGCTCACGGAGAAAGGATTTGACCTTTATCCGTCGATCGCGACGATGACGGCGTGGGGCGACCGCTGGATGGCTGGACGCGCGGGCGTCCCGGTGGAACTAGTCCACCAGCCCTGTGGCCACAAAATCAAACCGAAACTTGTCTGTCCAAGCTGTAGCTTGAAGATCGATGCCCGCGACCTGAGCGCCCGGCCAGGCCCAGCCCTGAAGGGCCGGGGGTTACCGGGACAAGATACCGCGCCGCGGCGGAAGAGCCCTCGCACAAGCGAAAAGGCCGCTTGATAACTACCGCTCGGGTTCTCCTTTCCGCTTCGGTTTCGACACGGCATGGGCGGTTGCTCATCAACGGGTGAACCAGTCTCTTAAGCGACAGTTGGCGATGCGCTCTTAGAAAGGCTTCTTCGATATGGCTGCGACGCCTTCAGATCGTTTAGAGGCGTTCCGTGGAAGAGGAAGGGGAGAATTCCATGCGATTAGTGACCTCGAAGACATCATAACAGTCCTCGACGGTCGCCCCAGGGTTGTCGACGAAGTCGCGGCTTCTCCTCGCGAACTCCGCCGCTACATCGGCAAGGAAGTCGGAAGGCTGCTCGACAACCTGGAATTTGTTAACGCCGTGCCAGGACATATAACCGTTCGCGTTATGTGGATGTACGGGCGCCGCGGCGCGCAGCGCTAATCAACTTCCACTCGTCACGAGCGTGTCATTTTGGTCTAGGAGCGTGGGGGGCGCTCGCTCGATGCTTGGCCAACACCGCGGCGACGATATCGCGCGCGTGGAGCAGGACGGATTTCTGTTCGTCCGCCGAGACCTCGATGAAGCCAAGTCCTCGGAGCAGGAAAATTCCTTCAACAGCCAGCAGTGCGTGACGGACTTCATGCATATCGCCACCTTCCGATCGAAGCGGATCGAGCAGTACGCGGTAATAGCGTCGCACTGGCTCCAGCATGTCAGGGGCATGCACCAACGCGGTTACGAGAAAAGCAGCCTTTTGCGTTGAGACGTCATCCTCGTCGAGTGCTTCCTCGATATGGGCTAGGACCAGTTCGACCGGCTCGGTCGGCTCGCCGCCGACCCGGCGGCGCACGGCCTCCCGAAAGCGCGCCATTTCCCTTTCGAGCGCTGCGTGCACCAAGTCATCTTTAGTCGCGAAGCTATAGACGAGACCGCCCTTGCTTATGCCGGCACGCGCGGCGACGGCGTCGAGCGTGAAACTTCGGCCACCGGATTCAAGAATCACGGCCTCGGCGGCATCTAAAATCCTATCCCGATCGATCTCTTTTTTCCGCGACAAAATGAACCTCTTGCTTTTCCGACTGACCAGTCGTATATCTTTTCCGACCGAACAGTCGGATTAACATGGCGATATGCGCCGTGCAAGATTGTTTTCGAGCGAGGAGGCGTGATCATGCTGGCCTGTCTGTCCCCCAATGGAATGAACCGCTATGACGGCGCGAGCGCGCCGGCCCGGTTGCTGGTCGCTACCTCGAGCGGCGTCACAACGCTGGCACGCGAATCGTCCGGCGCATGGCGGAAGACCGGCACCGCGCTCGCCGGCCTGCACGCGACGACCTTGACGACCTTGCCGGGCCGGCCCGGCATTTTCGTCGGCACGCATGGGCATGGCGTGCTCTTCAGCGAAGACGGCGCGGGCTGGGAAGAGCGCAATTCCGGCCTTGCCATCAAGGATGTTTATACCGTCGCGTCGGTCGCCGAAGCGGGCGGCATCACGCTCTATGCCGGGACGCAGCCCGCCGCGCTCTTCAAGAGCCGCGATCTCGGCCAAAGCTGGAGCGAGCTTCCGGCGCTGCGCCAGGTGCCGGGCACCGAATACTGGACCTTCCCGGAGCCGCCGCACATCGCCCACACCAAGATGATGGTGTTCGATCCGCGCACGCCGCAGCGCATCTACGCCGCGATCGAGCAGGGCGCGCTGCTCAAGACCGAGGATGGCGGCCAGTCCTGGCGCGAACTCGCCGATTATTCCAAGCCCGAAGACGGCGCCTATCGAGACGTCCACCAGGTGTTGCTGCTGCCGTCGCGGCCCGACACCGTGTTCATGACCACAGGCGTCGGCCTCTATCGGAGCAGCGATGGCGGCGATCACTGGGAGCGGCTGACCGGCGAGGAGTTCCGCCTAGCCTATCCCGACCACATGATGCTGTCGCCCGACGAGAAGATTCTGTTCATGTCGGGCGCGAAGTTCCATCCCGGGTTCTGGATGGACACGCATGTTGCCGACACCACGATCGTGCGCAGCCGCGATCACGGGCGCAGCTGGGACACCGAGCCGAAGGGCTTCGCCGTGGCGCCTCGCGCCAACATCGAGGCGCTGACCATGGCGTGCTGGCCTGGCGGCTACGAGCTCTTCGTCGGTGACACCGAGGGCACCGTGCATATGAGCGAGGATGGCGGCGAGAGCTGGACCCGCATCGCCGACGAAGTCGGCTGCGTCACCAAGGGCAACCACGCCGCAGCCCTCCGCGGCGAGATCAGTCCCCACGCTGCTGCGGCGGGGGCGCATTAAGGTCGTCGAAAACCCTCTCCACCCTTCAGGGCATGTCCGTCAACAGCATGACGCGGGAAGCCTTTGGCCTACGTTCTGGCTTGGCGTGCTGGCGCAAGGCTTCGTCATCGTCACGGGCGGCTTTGGTCTAATCGGTTTGGTGATCGGCTGGGGTCTGTACCGATTACGCCGAAGGGAACGGGCGCGTCGCGACCAATGGGACCGCGATTTGACGCTGATAGAAGCGCAAGAGTTGGAATCAAAACGGCCCGACCGCTGATTGGCGCGGACATCACCGAGGCGGCTAAGGAGCAGTTATAGCCGGCGACGAAGTCAGCCAGTCCCGAGTGCCGATGATCTAAGAACCCTGAATTCATTACTCGGAATTGAAGCCAGGCTCTCGACACCGCGACAATCTCGAACGACCAGCCCGAAGAGTCGGAAAACCCCGACGCGTTAATCGCACTCATTCAAATCCTTCTGCCCGCGCTCCTTCGACGACTGTAGCGCACTGATGAATCGCCGCGCCTGACCAGAAGTCGAGGCGATGGTGTCGTCCTCCTTGACAAACTCCATTCGGCCCAAGCGAACGAGGATTTGTCGGCGGCTAGGGAGCCGATGCGAACCACTTCCAGGTCAATCAATCGAGATTGACGCGTTTGAAAATCCCTTTATTTTTCTGCGCCCATTCGCAGAGGAGCGCCACGGCCTCCGCGAACTTCGTGCCTGCTGGTGTCAGAGTGTAGTCGACGTGTGGAGGCACCACCGGGTGAACAAGCCGATCGAGAAGTCCGCGGCGTTCCAGTTTTCGCAGGGTTTGGGTCAGCATCTTCCTGGAAATGTCCGGAATGGAACGTTGGAGTTCGTTGAAACGTCGGGTCCCACGCTTGAGGCAGAACAAAACAATTGGCGTCCAGGTATCGGCAATGACTCGTAATACCTGCCGCGCTGGGTACTGCGGGTCGTAAAGTGCTTCGGAATCGACCGATTCGGGCGGCCTTTTCACCGCTCCATGGTAACCGAATGGTACCTACTAGTCAAAAGGTGACCTAGTCACTAGATTGAACCATGAAGATTGGAGCCTCAGATATGATTGAGAATATTGCAGACAGAATTGCGCAGCCCGCGGACGGCCTGGTCGTCGACGTGACTTCGGATTTGATTTGTCCATGGTGCTTCGTGGCGAAGCGGCGTTTGGAGAAAGCGTCGTCGATCCTGGGGAAAACCCTCGAGATCCGTTGGCACCCATTCCAACTCAACCCTGAGATGCCTGTCGAAGGCCTCGATCGCCGATTGTACCGCTCCGCAAAGTTCGGGAGTTGGGAGCATTCGCAACGGCTCGATGCGCAGGTGTCGGCCGCGGGAACGGAGGTCGGGATCATATTTCGCCATGACCTGATGAAGCGTACGCCGAACACTTTCAGAGGGCATGTATTGCTCGCCGCCGCCTTGAAAGACGGCGTGCAAGAACAAAATCTAGTCGTAGAACGGCTCTTTGAGGCCTACTTCCTCAACGGCGAAGACGTTGGTAATCCGGCTACTTTGCTCGGCATAGCCCATGAGATCGGTGTCACAGCGATCTCGCGCGTAGAAGATTTGGATAGCCCCGCCCTCGTCAGCGAAGTGAAAAGAGACGAGCGTAAGGCCGCATCTGCTGGCATTCGAGGTGTTCCTCAAATCTCATTTCAAGGGACGGTCGTTGCTAACGGTGCCCAGAAAGAAGAGCTGCTCGCGGATTCGATACTGCGGATTCTGGGAACGATGGGCCACTGCGAGAACGGCGTCTGCACGGTTTGACGGAGAGGTGAATGAAGCGCGCTACAATCGTTGGCGGCTCCCTCACGGGTCTGGCTGCAGGGATAGTGCTCCGTCGAATCGGTTGGGAGGTGAACATCTTCGAACGGAGTTCGCAGATACTCTCTGATCGGGGTGCCGGAATAGTGATGCAACAAGAGACCCGTGAAATGCTGGGTCTCTGCGGGGCGAAGTCTGACGGCGATGTTGGCGTCAGACTGGCGACAAGGCAGTACCTGGCGGCAGATGGCTCTGTAATCTCATCTCAGCCGATACCTCAACTCATGACGTCCTGGGGGCTCCTTTACTCGTGGTTTAAAAAGAGTTTCCCGGAGCAGAACTATCATCTCGGCCAGGAGTTTCAGAATCTTGAGCAAAGTGAATCGTCAGTCACGTCTTATTTCAAAGGCGGGACTCACGACTCAGCCGATCTTTTGATTGGTGCGGACGGCTTCAGGTCCGGTGTTCGCGCAATACTCTTGCCGCAGATTCAGCCCAAGTATGCCGGCTATGTTGCGTGGCGCGGAGTTGTTCCTGAAGCTGCTCTTCCGGAAGGCATTTTGAAGGTGTTCGCCAGTCATTTCACCTTCTTCCAAATGCCTGACAGTCACATCCTCTGCTATCTGATTCCGAGTGAATCGGGTAACACCGAAGCTAGGCAGCGGCGGCTCAATTGGGTTTGGTACTGGAACACGTCGGAAAAAGAGTTAGTACCTTTGCTGACTGACGCCGAAGGGATCCGTCGCGCATATGCCATCCCACCCGGGTCACTCCATCCCGAGCAGGAACACAAGCAGCGCATCATCGCAGAATCGGTTCTGCCGCCCGCTTTCAAGGCGCTCCTTAGGGCAACAAAGGAGCCCTTCGTGCAGGCGATCATGGACCTCGCGTGTCCACGGTTGGTATTTGACCGGACCATCCTGGTTGGCGATGCCTCCTTCGTCATCCGTCCTCACACAGCGTCGAGCACCTCGAAAGGGATCGCAAATGCCTTCGCCTTGAGTAGAGAACTCGTGAAGAGGCAAACATTGTCGGAGACTTTGGAAAACTGGCAAATATCTGAGCTCGATCGCGGCCGCAGTTTGATGAGCTATGGTCAGGGACTCGGCGATCGCTCACAAGGCCGTTGAGGTGCCGGCGAACAGGAGAAGCCTTTGCCCGCCGCTGACGAACGCTCCAGCTCGTTGATATTACCGACCTGTAGCTGCAATTTGGTGGGATACTATGGGTGGGCCCGGACGAATATGGAATCCGCGCGCGCGCTCAAGAGCTGGCGCGTCCTCGTCTGTGGCGCGGCTATGCTGTCGCACGTGCTCCGCCCACGATTCAACCATAAAGTACTCGATGTACCGGCCGGGCTTGGCGACATCCGAGAACAAGCCCCAGAATACCGCTCCATCACGATACCTGATCGTTCGCAGCGTGTTCATGGCGTGTCTAAAGTCTGTAGCTCTAGCAGGGTCGATCTCGTATTCGATGGAGACCATAACCGGGCCCGCATCAGCCTTGATTTGGCCGGTTACCTCCGGCGTGGGCATGAGGCTCAGCGGTTCTGACTCGAAGGTTTCTGCTTCGGATAGACGGTAGCGCAGCCCTACTGCGAGCCCAATTACGAGCAGCACAGCCGCAAGGTCCATGGCTACTGGAACAGTGCTGCGCGAAGCGGCGCCGCCCCATAGGAGGCCACCAAGTGCCATACTTCCTTGGACTACTAGTTGATAACTGGCCAGAGCGCGGGCCTTAACCCATTGAGGAACAACAACTTGGGCGGTAACATTGAGGTTGGTCATACCTAGCACCCATGCCAATCCGCCTAAGCACATCACGGCATAGGGCACCCCGGCGACACGGACTTCTGCCAGAATTGCGGTGGTCGTAGCACAGATGACGGCGGAGAGACTCAGTGTTTGATCACGCGACAAGTGGCGACGCACTTGTGGCATCAGCAGACCGCCAATGACGCCGCCGACGCCGAAGAAGCCAAGCAGCACGCCATAGCCCGTCGCGCCAGCGCCGAGCTCATTCTTAGCATATAAGGGGAGTAACGCAGGCACTGCACTGGCGCCGATGACAAATGCTCCGGCCCGAACCAGAACAGCAGTAAGCGGTCGCGAATATCGCGTATAACGAATTCCTGCCTTGATAGCACCCACTAATCTCTCTGCGGGCAGGGTTGATTTAGTTGGTTCGCGACGCCAGAAATAAAGCAATAACACGACACCCAGGAATGAAGCGGCATTGATGAGGAAAGCGGAGCCGACGCCAATGGCCGCGATTAAGACACCTCCCAATGCGGGCCCGATCGCTCGCGCCAAATTGAACTGAATACCGTTTAGAGCGATCGCCGCGGTTAGTTCGTCGCGCGGCACCTGTTCCGGCAAACTCGCCTGCCATGCTGGACTGTTGAGAGCCGCACCAATGCCGAGTAGGAAGGTCAGTAACAGCAAAACCCAAGGCGTCATCAACCCTTCGACAGTTAGCCAACCCAACAAGGCAGCGGCGACAAACATCCAGCCTTGGGCGAAGAGCAGAAGTCGCCGCCTATCGACAAGATCAGCCAGTGCGCCGGCAGGGATAATAAGCAAAAAGACGGGAAGCCCTGAGAGGGTCTGGACGAGCCCGACCATCAGGGCATTGGGCGCGAGTGATGTCATCAGCCACGCCGCCGCTACGTTCTGTATCCAGGTACCAATGTTCGAAGCGAACGCAGCGACGAACAGGCCCAAAAAGGCGGTTTGACGTAGTGGACTCCAAAGGGAGACATCCGCAGTCTCGGAGAAACGACGTTCCGATCTCGGTCCGCCATATGTTGCTAGATAAGCCATGCTTCACAGTGTCTACTTCAGGTCAGCACCTTATCGGTCGCAGCCGGCTGTACAAGAAGCTCGCGCGATAAACTGCCCCATTCTAATTTTGTCTGCTGACCACCGAGTGGATCTCGGCGATATAGCCGCCGGGAAATCGCACCATGGCTGCATTCCGATCAGCGGCTTTGTAGGGATCGACGAGGACCGCTACGCCGGCTGCTTTGGCCTTGGAGAGGGTATCCGAGAGGTTAGCGACCTCATACCCGGTTATCTCTCGTCCATATGGATACGGCAGATGGCCATCCGTGACGAGCACGGTCATCTTTCCAAATTTCGACTGCACGCGGATTCGGCGATAAGTATCAGTCGGACGGCCGATTTCGACGCCAGGCGCATGTGCAATATCCGATAAGACTTCTCCGTGAGAGAACGCCACAAAGCTGGTAATGAAAGCTTTCACCGCATACGCTGACACATAGACACGGTTTTCTGGAATGAACTGGAGAGGCGCATACGACGGAGCAATAGTGTGCCAGTAGAGCTGTGTGTTCACCCCACCCGGCCATTGGATGATAGCATCTAACCCGATCGGATCATTGAACCGACTGACGAGGATATCCGCGCCCGTCGCGCGGGCAGCGCGGATCGCCGAATCCATGTCGATCACAAGATAACCCGTCCGCTCTGAGCCAAATGGATACGGGATCGGCGTCTCGAAACCAAAAACGGAGATGGTTCCCACTGGCGTGAGTACCAATTGGGACATCGTCTTACTCGGAGTAGGGGTTACAGTGAAGACGCCCTTCTTTGAAGTCGTGCCGCCGAAAGTGGCAACGAGGCTAGCGACAAAAGTGTCGAATTCACCTGGCGCGACATAAACGTGGGTCGTGTCATACTGAGCGCCTACAGCCACGTTTGAAGTGGCTTTCGCGGTCTCGGCAAATGCTCGTGTAGGAAACGATAAAGGACCAACATATCCGATAACGAGAAAAACAGTGACAGCCGCTATAAAGGCTCTGGCTATTCGCATAGGGGCGTTCCTTCTAGAAGAGGTATTGAATTGACGTTGTCACGAAGTCCACATCCTTTCCGACCGGTGAGGTATCTTTGAGATAGCCGCCCACGAAAAAGTGTAGGTAGTTAATTTGAAAATGCGTGTGAGCATCCAGCTGCCAATCGAATGTTACCTGGGCCTGGCTGCCTTCGTAGGTATCCTTTGTCGTCCCAACCGGGCGTAACAGATTTGAACCGAGTCCGTAGATCCCATCACTAGTGCTTTGGCGCCAGAACCAGCCCCATTCGCAATTGAGCGCAATGCTTTCGCCCCAGTGGAGCGTGAGATTTGGATGAACCCCCATCTCGTTCAGCGGCCCGTTAAGAATCGCCTGGTTGAAATAGAATCCAGTGGGAAATAATGGACTAAAAGTCTGAAGGTTTGGACCATTTTTGTCGTGGTCGCCGCTCGTGATACCCGCGCGTAGCCCGAGTCGAGGCTGAAGCGGAACGGGCTCTAGCGTATAACCGGTGTCCGTGACTGCATTCCACGCCAGGATGTAACCGTGGCCAAATGTTCCGGTCTGACCGACGAATTCTGAGTTGGAGTCCCACGCACCGCGGACTCCCCAAAGGCGGGTGCCAACGGTATGCCGAGACTCAGTGCCCGTCTCCTGCGCGTAGGTGGCCGATTTGTTGTGAATCCCCAAATAGTAGAGGTCGATGTTGGCACCATCGATGAATGAGAGCGGTCGCACGGCATAGATTCCCCAAAACCAAGTCGGTAGATGCGTCTGGTCGTCGAAAACCCCTGGGTTGGTTTCGACCGGCTTGGTCGCGAAGGCATCGACGCGCCACGGCGCCGCATTCAAAATAGCTTTCACTCCATCAAACGGCAGGGGCACGTTGGGTCCGTAGCGATTGGAAATCAACCGCTGAGATCCATAGATCAACCATTGGCGACCGACACGAAGTGTTAACGAAGTGTCGGAACCGAACGGATGCAGTTTTAGATCGACAAAGAACTGCGTGAAGTCGAGCTGATCCTGATCGATCATTGGACGCGGTCCGCCGACTCTGGCGTTTTCCCAATCGCTCATCAATTCAGAGAAAATCCGTACGTTTTCTCCCAGGTGGAGATCGCCAATCAGCAGATAGCGTTGCAACAGGAATCCGCCGGGACTTTGGGGCTGCTGTCCCCAAGAAGGATTGTGAAAGCGCTCATAGCGTTCGCGAATTTCACCGCCGAGAGAGAGATACCAGTCCCCTCGCGCGTTGAGTGGTATGTATTTGAGCGGATCCCAGAAATCTTTACGACATGCCGGATCGTGCAGGTAACTGAAATCGTCATCGTATCGGACATTTGAATACCGTGGTCCCGAAGGACACGACGAGGCCGCCTGGCTCCGGGCAACATTTGCCAGCACTAGAACAGCAGCAGCGGCAGCGACAACCAATTGCCATGATCGAGAAGGACACTGACCTTGTTGGGTGTATGCCGAGCGCACCGAATTTTCTGTCACGCCAACGCGCCGAACTCGGTGAATCGGAGCGCTGTCATCGCTCAGCGCTCCGCACCTTTCGATAGTGCCTGAGATGCGGCCAGTCCGCTCGGTCCGCCACAATCGGGAGCGTGCTTAGCCGGTGACAGCGTCCACCGATCGACCGCGATGTAGCCGATCGGTCATCGCCATCACGAGCAGAGCGCCAAGGATTAACGGCGGTGCCGGCGATGGAATTCCGAACGCCCGGCAGGAGAAACCCTAATGCGAACGCCAGTACAATGCCGATCGTCGATTTCATCGAGCGTTCAGTTGTACCAAGGTTTTCCCTGGCGGCAGTATATGGTCTGCAGTAACGAAGCCCACCGTCATCGCGAGCAAGAGACACGCCCCAATCAAGCGCGGGGGTGCTGGCGACGGAATATCAAAGAACCGGCATCCGGCACCGATCACCAAGCCAAGAACGAGTCCAATCATGGCGGCAGCCATAGTTCTGCTCTCCCTAGAACGCGAAGCAATCGCACCCGAAATCCCATAAGTGCCGCGGATGCCAGATATGCGAACGCGATTGGCTGACAGCTTTTGTCGAATGTAGATTTGCTCCCGCGTTTGCGGATGGAGACCGGCAGTAACCGCCGTACTGCTTGACCGGCGACCAGTCGGGGCTCACCGGTAACGCCGGGGGTGCAAGCTTTGCGAATGGTTCAGTGGCATAAACTATCTTGCCGCCCACTATCGTCAGCACGGATTCCAGACGTTTGATCTCATCTTCAGGAATCGAAAAGTAGTCCGCGGACAGCACGGCCAGATCCGCCAGTTGGCCCGGTGCGAGCGATCCCTTCTTGCCGTCCTCTGAAGAGAACCAACTGCTGCCGACGGTATACAGACGGAGCGCTTCCGTCCGTTCTAGGCGGTTGTCCTCCTGGTAGAGCGCGGTTCCGCCGATGGTCTTGCCGGTGATGAGCCAGTACAACGAAACGAATGGATTGTAGCTTGAGACTCGCGTCGCATCGGTGCCCGCTCCGACGGGTACGCCCAACTCAAGCATCCTCCTGATGGGCGGAGTGCGCCGCGCCTGCTTGGCGCCATAGCGATCGATGAAATACTCGCCTTGAAAAGCCATCCGGTCTTGAACGGCGATACCGCCGCCGAGTGCTTTGACGCGTTCGATGTTGCGATCCGAGATCGTCTCGCAGTGGTCGAAGAACCAGTGAAGTCCGTCGAATGGGATCTCGCGATTCACTTCTTCGTACACGTTCAGGGCGCGCGTGATGGTCTCCTCGTAGGTCGTGTGCAGCCGGAAAGGCCAGCGATTCTCGGCGAGGTGTCGAACGACTGACTTTAGTTCCGCTTCCATCGAATCCGGCATTTCGGGACGCGGCTCGAGGAAATCCTCGAAGTCCGCCGCCGAGTAAACCAGCATCTCGCCCCCGCCGTTCATCCGGTAGAAATCGTCGCCCGCGCCGGGTTTCGTCATCCGCGTCCACGACTGAAAGTCGCCCAACTCCTGCTTGGGCTTCTGAGTAAACAGGTTGTACGCCAGGCGGACGGTCATCTCGCCGCGGTCGTGGAGCTCGCGCACGACTTCATAATCGTCTGGATAATTCTGAAAGCCGCCTCCGGCATCGACGACGCTCGTGATACCGAAGCGGTTGAGCTCGCGCATGAACAGTCGCGTCGAATTAATCTGGTCTTCGCGCGAGAGTTTGGGTCCCTTCGCCAGCGTGGCGTAGAGAATCATCGCGTTCGGCTTGGCGATGAGCAGCCCTGTTGGATTGCCGTGACGATCGCGTTGGATCTCGCCGGCAGGCGGCGCGGGCGTATCTTTGGTATACCCGACGGCGCGTAACGCCGCCGCATTCAGAAGCGCGCGATCGTACAAGTGGAGCACAAAGACCGGAGTGTCCGGTGAGACCGCGTTGATCTCATCCAGCGTGGGCATGCGCCGTTCCGCGAACTGAAACTCCGTCCATCCTCCCACCACTCGGACCCACTGCGGAGCAGGTGTCCGCGCAGCTTGCTGCTTCAGCATGCGCAGTGCGTCGGCAAGCGATGGCACGCCGTCCCAACGCAGCTCCATGTTGTAGTTGAGTCCGCCGCGGATCGGATGCATGTGCGAATCATTCAGGCCGGGGATGACCGTCCGGCCACCGCAATCGATCACATTCGTCGCCGGCCCACGTTCGCGCAGGATCTCGTCACTGCGACCGACCGCGCTGATCTTTCCGTCCTTGATGGCGACTGCCTCGACTAACGACGGGACGCCATTCGTTGCGATCTTGGCATTATGGACAATGCTGTCGGGCTGCATGCGTGGCTCCTTATTGACCTTTCGCAAAGACACTCCAGCTCAAGCCATTATTTGCGTGCAGCAGCCGCCGACGGTATTACGTACTCGGGGAGCTTTGTTGGCGTCGCGCCGTGGACCATGGTGTACGCGTACTCGACACCTGCTCCGTATGCGCCGTAGTGAGTCTTCACGATGTCCATGACGGCGTCGTAGGTGTCTGTCTCCGCCCAATCGCGCTGCCATTCGAGCATCACTTGAAGTGAGGTGACCGGTTTCGCTCCAGCCTGGACCACGCGCTTCATCGCATTGTCGTGCGCAAGTTGACTCACGTCGCCACAGCAGTCCTCGACAACATAGACTTCGTAATTGTCGTGGATGGCTTGAATCGTCGGCAGTGTGACGCAGGTCTCTGTCCACAATCCCGCCAAAACGATCTTTTTCCGACCGCTCTTTTCGATCGCGGCAACGAAGTTCTTGTCGTCCCAGGCATCCATAGAAGTGCGCTCGACGGGGACCTGGTTCGGAAAGACAGCCGTGATTTGCGGCCAGATATTTCCGCTGAAACTCTTGCTTTCCACCGTGCTGAGGACCACTGGAAGATCAAAAACCCTTGCCGCCTTTGCGAGCGCGACGGTGTTGTTGACGATCGATTGGCGGTCGAAATTGGAAACTCCAAAGAGCATCTGAGGCTGATGGTCGATCAGCGCGACCACGCAATTGTCCGGGGTCAGCAGTCCTTTCTCGCTGCGTTTCATCTTAGACATGAGCTACTCCTATTCTAAGTGAGTAAACGTTGATGACGACGAGTGTTCTGCAAGCGTCGTACCGCTGCCATGCGCGGGACTTTTACTTGATTTGGAGAGCTTCACCGCGCGAGCGAGACGAAACCGCATCCGCGAGTTTTCGCGAATTCGTGAAGACTCACGACTTCGGTTGCGCTCGTTATTGTCGCGGCGCTGTGATGTCTGGCCGAAGCGAGACGTTTTGCTCGGGGGCGTGCCGTGGCACGTATTTGGCTCTTTGAATGCCCGCGAAGCTCGTGAAGAACTCGACGCTCAGGTCTATCCGAGTCTGCGGCGCGGGAAAAAATCGATGCTGAAGATCGTAAGGTCTGTGAATCCTGACTTCGTACTCTTCACGCTCAGCGGTCATATAGACGCCGAGCATGCCGCAGAATTGCAACTGGCCTTCGATGGAGAGGCTCTTCCGATCGTTTTGGATCTCCGAGAGGTGAAGCGTGTCGATCGGGAAGTGGTGACGGATCTCGCGAGTTGGAATGCAGATGGTATCAAATTCGAAAATTGCCCCGCCTACCTCCGCGAGTGGATTGCGAGGACTCAGATGGACCCTCGCTAGGGGCTTTGAAGTGGTGCTTGTTGATCTTAAGTGTTCTGATCTTGGATTCCAGCGTGGACGGACGCATGCTGAGTTTCGCCGCAGCACCCGTTGGGCCGGACACTTGGCCGCGTGTTTCAGCCAACGCTGTTTCGATCAACGCCTTTTCCTGGGTCGCGAGCATTTGGACTAGCGGCTGGCTCGCGGACACGGTCTGATCAGTGTCGTGGGACAGCCAACTCTCGTCGACTGAAAACGTTTCCGTTTCGCAAAGGATCACAGAGCGCTCGATTACATTCTGCAGCTCGCGAACGTTCCCTGGCCAGGGATACGATTGAAGCAGCTCCATGCTCTCTTTGCTGACATACCGTATTTTCTTCCCCGCTTCGGTCGCGTAGCGGTCGATGAAGTACTCGACCAGGATCGGAATATCGTCCGTCCTTTCCCGGAGAGGAGGAATCTCGATGGGAAATACGTTCAAGCGATAGAACAGGTCGCTGCGAAAAGCGCCAGTTGCCATCGCGGCTTTTAGATCTCGGTTGGTGGCGGAGATCACTCGGACGTCTGCTCGAATTGGCTGATTACCGCCGACGCGCTCGAACTGACGCTCCTGAAGTACGCGTAGTAGAGCAATCTGGGTCTCGTTGGGAAGCTCGCCGACCTCGTCGAGGAACAGCGTACCGCCCTCGGCCATCTCGAAGCGGCCAAGACGGCGCTGCGACGCTCCAGTGAAGGCTCCTTTCTCGTGACCGAACAACTCCGAGGCGATCAACGATTGCGGTATCGCCGCGCAGTTCACGCTCACGAACGGCCGCGAGGATCGCAACGATCGCTTGTGGATCGCGCGGGCGATGAGCTCCTTACCCGTTCCGGTCTCACCGGCGACAAGGATCGTGGATTCAGTCGGCGCAACCTTGGCTACTCGAGTTAAGACCGCTCGCAGAGTGAGTGAAGTTCCGACGATCTCCTCGAACATCGAAGCCTTGTCGACTTCCTCACGTAGTGCGAGGTTCTCATTCTGCGCCCTCTCTTCCGCTTGTTTCAGAGCGTCGATTTCAGTCCCCGTCACGAACCAACGAAGGACGCGTCCGTCACAGTCCCGAAGGGGGTTGAAGCGATACAGAAACCAGCGATAGAGGCCATCCTTCCCTTTCATTCGTGCTTCGAGTTCAAACTGCACAGCGTGGGAGCCCCGCAGGCGCGTGCTCGTCACCTTGTCCCAATCGTCCGGATGGATCACTGTCTGATCAAAGCCTGGTTCTAGAAACTCCTCGAAGGTGCGACCAAGATAGTCAAGGGTAGCTCGGTTGGCGTATATACTGCGTCCATCAGGATCGCGGATAACGATGAGCTGTGGAACGTAGTCAACGATGTCGCGAAGCTCCTTCTCGGCTCGCTTCAGTTCCTCGATATCCGTACTCGTTCCGTACCACCTGACGATTTTGCCATGCTCGTCGCGAACCGGTTCGGCTCGAATCAGAAACCACCGATACTCTCCATCGAACCGCCGCATGCGGGCTTCCGCCCCGCTCGGTTCTCCGGAAGCCTGAACGGCGCGCCAATTCTCCATGACCTTTCCCAAATCGTCCGGATGAAATGTCCGTTGCCATCCCAACCCGAGAGCCTCGGCCTGTGAAAGCCCTGTGTAATCGCGCCATCGCTTATTAGTAAATTCATTGGCGCCATCGGGCAGACAGGACCATGCCAGCGCGGGGATGGTATCGATCATGATCTGGATCTGAGATTCCGATGGATACATCTCGCCGAAACCTGCTCGATCATATAGCGCTCTTGACGTGGAGGTGCGAGTGTTTGCGACATCCGTGTCAGTGCAAGCGGAACAAAGGGAAACCCGCGCGAAGTCGTCGAACTTCACCGAATGAGCGTGCACCGGCCGTGAAGCAGGCGGAACCGGATCGAAGGCCGGCCCAAAAACAGCTTGTCGGGGCTCTTCGCTCGCTCTCTTAGACCGACCGTGCGCTGCCTGGACGGCTCCGTACTGACCCTGCCCAGCCCCCACCTGTTTGGCTTCATGAACATCCGTTCGCTTTGGTACCGATGAGATCGAGCGATTTGCGGCTCAACGACGCAAGCATGGGGTGCTTGAAACTTGTCATTCGCCATTCTAGAATCGCGAATAGCGAACACCGCTCGAAACAGTCATAATCATGCTGAAGCCTCAAGACATCGTCGTTTTGCTCAAGCTCCTCACAGCCGGGAACAAGCGGCCCACCTATGCCCAATTAGCCGTCGATCTCTACATGAGTCCATCCGAAGTTCACGCTTCAATTCGCCGCGCTCGCGCCGCCAGACTTATTCATGGATCCGAGCTCGGCGACCGTGTAAACCCTAAAGCATTGGAGGAGTTCCTCGTCCACGGGATCAGATACGCTTTTCCTCCAGAAAAGGGGGGCATGACTCGCGGTATGCCCACCGCTTCTGCGGCGGAACCGCTCAGGCGTAAAATGACCCAGGAAGAACCGGTTCCAGTCTGGCCGTTCGAGCAAGGCTCCAAGCGGGGCTATGCGTTTTTGCCGCTTTACAAGAAAGTTCCACAAGCGGCCCTGAAGGACGATGAACTCTACCAGTTGCTTGCGCTGGTAGATGCATTGCGCGATGGGAGTGCGAGAGAGCGCGAACTGGCGAAACGCGAGCTCTCCACTCGGCTTAAGAATTGAGCTCTCAATCTAATCGACAGCTGCTGGCGGCGATGGCGGCAAGGCTGAAGCCATTGCTGCCGGAAATCGTCTTCGTTGGCGGTTGCACGACAGGGCTCTTGATCACCGATCCCGCCGCCTCTCCGGTGCGAGCAACAGACGATGTTGACGTGATCGTGGAAGTTGCCTCTTACGCCGAGTATGCGCGCTTCTCGAAGCGCCTTCGCAACCTCGGCTTTTCCGAAGACTCATCGGAAGGGCACCAATCTGCCGATGGCCGCACTGCGAGGACACCTAGCTGGCGACGAAATCAGCCAAGCTCGCGTTCCTATGGTTCTCCGAACCCTGAATTCATTGCGCGGACTCGGATCCAAGCGCTCGGCACCGCGACAAAAGCGAACGACCGGTCCGAAGAGTCGGAAGAACCCGACGCGCTAATCGCACTCATTTCAAATTCCTCTGCCCTGCGCTGCTTCGTGCACCGCAGCGCAGTTGTGAACCGCCGCGCCTAAGCAAGAAGTCGAGGCGACGGTGTCCTCGCTCCTTTGACAAACTCGGACAAAACTCGGACAACTCGCGACAGATCGACGGATGGCCACCGAAATGAACCTTCAAAGCCTTTTATTTGCTGGAGCTTTTGGAGCCACCCGTCGGATTCGAACCGACGACCTGCTGATTACGAATCAGCTGCTCTACCAACTGAGCTAGGGTGGCCCCGATGCCGTCGGAAAAACGCTTACGAGACTAACCCACGGCTCGACTTGGTTAAAGGGTTCTCTGTACTCACGGATTCTCCGATACGTCTCCAGCCCCGCCTCGTGATACGACCTAGAATAATTGGCTGCGTCGGTACGCGTCGTGAGGCTGCGCGACGACGCCCTTAGCGTTAGCGTGGGCAGAAAAACTGGCTTTCGCGGCACAGCCATATGTGTAAGTCTGGTCGGATCAGGAGCGATGTTACTTGAAGACTGGAATTATCGGCGCTCGAGGCGTGGGCAAGTCGACCATTTTCCACGCGCTCACCGGGCTTGCCCCGCTGGCTGGGCAGAGCGAGGCGCGTAACCGCGCACGCCCTGGTCAAATCAAAGTCGCCGACGACCGGCTGGATTTCCTCGAGCGCACTTACGGCTCGAAGAAGAGAGTCGAGGTCGAGCTCACCGTGCTCGATTTTGCGCCCAACCCCAAGGAGCAGAAAGAGGGCGCCGCCCTCGATCCGAGCCTGCTCCCGCTCATCCGCGACCTCGACGCGCTGCTTGTCGTGGTACCCGAGTTTGCCGGCAATCAGGCCGCCTTGCCCGCCGCGCTCGCCGCAATCGAGGCCGAGTTGGTGTTCGCCGACCTCGATCAGGGCGAGCGGCGCCTGGAACGCCTGATCAAGGAGCGCAATCCAGCCTCCGAATTCGAGCGCGCCACGCTTGGGCGCTGCGTCAAGTGGCTGGAAGAGGGCAAACCGCTGCGTTCGCTCGAGATGACTCCGCAGGAGCTCACCGTGTTTGCGAGCTTCGGCCTGCTCTCGCGCAAGCCCGCTTTGGTGGTGGTCAACTGCGACGCGGAACGTGCCGGCGCCGCGCCCGTCGCTGACGCGGTCGCCGCCGCGGCGTCGCACGGCATGGAGCTCTTCGGACTCGCCGCGGCATTCGAGGCCGAGTTGTGGGAGCTCGACACGGAGGGCCAGCGCGAAATGCTGAACGCGTCGGGGCTCAGCGCGCCCGCACGCGATCGCTTGGTAAGCGCGCTCTATCGCGCGCTCGGCCTTATCACATTTTACACCGCGGGCGAGCCTGAGGCGCACGCCTGGCCGCTCGCGCGCGGCGCCTCCGCGCTCGAGGCGGCCGGTCGTATCCATAGCGACATCGCCCGCGGCTTTATCCGCGCCGAGATCGTGAGCTACGAGGATTTCGCGGCGCTGCGTTCGGATGCCAAGGTGCGCGAGGCGGGCAAGCTCAGGCTCGAAGGCCGGGACTACGTGATTCGCGACGGCGACATCATCCACGTGAGGTTTAAGGTCTGAGGATAAAGGGCCTTCGCGGTGCACGACGTGGCTTGCCTCTGGCGAGTGGCGTTGAAAGAATGCATCGGCGCTGCGGCCCGGGCCGTTCGGCGTCATCTCTCTTCGATCAGCGGTAAGTTTTGCAACGGTAAGTCCTGTTTTGCTCGGCGGTGAGTTCTGCATTGATGCGACGCGTTGAAACTTTGATCGTCCTGCTGGCGCTGGCCTTTTACGCCTGGTTCCTGCATCGCTTCGGATGGAACGACGTCCTGCATTACGTGCGCGTCGCCGGATGGGGCCTGATGCTGACGGTCGCCCTCGAAGCGGTGGCGCGTCTAGCCAACACCCTGGGATGGCGGGTGACGATCGAGAACTGCCCAGCTCGGCTCGGTTTTGGCGAATTGTTAGCGGCGCGGATGGCCGGCGAGGCGGTCGATTACGTGACTCCGTCGGCGCAACTCGGCGGTCAGTTCGTAATGGCAATGATGGTGCGGCACAAGCTGACGATGGCAGCCGGGTTGGTGACGGTAGTCGTTGCGGCGCTGGCTGAGATGCTGGGCCAAGTGGGATTCATCACCGGCGGGATGCTGACGGTGCTGCCCTTCGAAGCCAGGTTTCATCATCTGCTGTGGCCGGCGCTGGGCGGACTTGCAGTGGCGATCATGCTTACCGCGGGCTTTTTTTACGTTCAGATAAAACGGCCATTCTCCCGCCTATGGCGCGCGGCTGTGCATCTGGACCTCTCCCGGATAGGTAACGAAGAGATGCGCGAGGCGGCTGCCGAGGCCGACACGCTGTTGCTCGAGTTCTACGCGGATCATCGCTGGCGCCTGGCGGCCTCATCCCTCTGCTACCTGTTTGCGTGGAGCCTCGGCCCAGTCGAGATTTACATCCTGCTCATGCTCTTGCATGTGCCCGTGACGTGGCAGATCGCAGTGCTGGTCGAGGTCTTCGGCCAGCTTATCGAGCGCGCTACCTTCATGATCCCGGCCAAACTCGTTAGTCAGGAGGGCGGCAAGGCGCTGGTGATGGTGATGTTGGGCTATCCGGCTGATATCGGCTTTGCGGTGGGATTGTTGCGCCGATTCAAGGAGATGGTGTGGGTATTTTTCGGCCTTTTGAGCCTGACGGTTCATCGGCTGGTCGTCGAGCGCGCCGACCGCGAGACCGGCGGGTCGCCCCGGGTTATGGAAATCAGCAGCGCGCCAGGGGAATAGACGCTATGAAACGAACAATCGCAATATTTGCCTGCCTACTTACGTCGGCGGGCTTAAGCGGCATCGCGCGCGCCGGAGTCGTGATCGACGAACAGGTGACCACCACTCAAGGCGGCGCTCCCGCCGTGACCCACAGCCGCCAATTGATGGTGCAGGGGCACAAGGAAAAGATGGTCAGCGACCGCAACATGTTCGTGATCGATCTCGATAAGGGCACCATGATGCTGATCGATCCGAGCCAGAAAGCTTACGCCGAAATGCCCTTTCCGCCGCACGGCATGTCGAACAATCCGGGGCAACAACTCGATCTCAATTTTCAAAAGACCGGCAAGTCGACCAAGGTGCTGGATTACGGATGTGAGGAATATAGCGGCGCGGGCAAGACCGTAATGGCGGCGGTTTCGACCTCCGGCTGCTTTTCGACCAGCGCCCCGGGCGCTGCGGAGTTCACCGAATTCACCCAGGTGATGGGCACGAAGCTCAAAAGCGCCAAGGCGATGGCCGGCAAGATGCCCAGTGGGATTCCGTTGACGATGGATTCCACGCGCACGATGAACGCCGGATTCTCGGTCCCTGGGATGACGCCCGAACAGGCCGCGCGACTCAAACAAATGATGGCCAAGCAGGGGCCCCAGACGACCAAAACGGTGGTGACCAAAATTGCCACGCGCGATCTGCCCGCCGACACCTTTGCCGCGCCGGCAGGCTACGAGCGCCGCGCCATGGGCGGCCCCGGAGCGCCCCCGCCTGGCGCCGCAGGCGCCAGCGCTCCGCCCCCAGTGAAAGCGCCCGAGTAGGCGCGCGCCGGCCCGGTTGTGCGGTTACGCAGCGGGCTGCACGCGGCTTCTACAACTGGAAGAAGGAACTATGTAGGGGCCGTTCGTGAAAGGCCCTTGTCTTTTCTGCCCGCCCTGATCAGTGGTCGAGTCTTATATGCCTTCCCCCAGTTGTCCTGGGGGAGGGTTGGGGTCGGGGTCGATGGGCGGTTTTCTGAATGTCAGTGAGAACCGCCTCTATCTCGAGGAGCGCCTCGCGATCCGAAAGGCCGGCGCCTTAATGCGTGCATCCAAAATACGGCCGCATGATGCGCCTGCAGTGATGTCTTGCCCGAGCCGGAGGGTCGCCGCCGGGGCTATTTTTTCACCGCTTGGCGCTGCCCATGGAATTGCAACGAGCCGTCGATGCTCCATTCCATCCGCTCTTCGCGCAAGTCGAGCTCGACTCGCTTCCAGGTTACGTCGACCTTGTCCGGCGCACCTTCGGCCATCAACTCGAACAGGCCCTTATCCAGCTCGGGTTGCGGGCGCGCCAGCAACTGCATGAAAGCCTTCGCCGCCTCGTTAGGTTCCAGCATCCGCGGCTGCCATCGCCCGAAGACCTTGGGATTCTCCGCGTATTGGTCGGTCATGCTGGTCCGGATGAATGGAAGCAGGATGCAAGCCGACCCCACGAACTTGACATTCTGACCCAAATTGACCGCGAGCATCTTTGGCAATTGGAGCACGGCCCAGTTGCTAATCACGTAACCCGGCACTGAGAGTCCGGGGTCGATAGCCTGTCGCGAGGAAACATAAATCAGTTGCAAAAATTCCTGATGATAAACCGCTTCGCCCGCCCACAGATGAGTCATCGCAAGGAAGCCGTCGATCTTGGTATTCAGCACCAGGCGCGATTCATGGAGGCTGTCGATGAAGTGCTGGCGCACTCGCGCCCGGCGCATCGCGAGCGGTTCGTCGGGGACCTGCTTGAGCGCGCGGCCGAAAGCGTATCCCTTCTCGGTCAGCCCCGAATTGCAAATCAGGAGGTTCGGCGGCTTGCCGCCCATCTGCTCGATGACGTAGCTGCGCGTCGCCCACAGGTCGCCCAGGTTGGTGACGTCGGCCTGCACCGGGAACGCATTGACGCCCAAGTTGCGTAGCGCACTGACGAGATCGAAGCCGTCGGAGTAGCTGCTATGGAAATGCACCCCCACTGCGGCGGCTCCGTTGAGGCCGGCCGCCAGTGCGAAGGCCTGGCCGAGGCCGCCGTCCTTGCCCGCACCGGTTATCAGGACGCGCTTGTCGGCGACACCGGCGCGAAACTCGTTCTCGAAGCGGAAGCTGTCCGGCTGTACCGTAAAGGCCATCGGCGTTCCCCCGTACAATCCTAGATTGCCTCGCGATGTGGGCGAGGTACTGGCCATCGTTCACGCAGTGCGCGGATAAGTCAAAGGCGATGCCGCCGCGGTTTCGGCGTGCTAACCTTGGAAACCGCCGAGTTTTCTCAGAGGGGAATGCGCGAGGTTGTCTCAATGAGCGAGTTCAGTCATCGCTTTGTCAATACTAATGGGATCCGGATGCACGTCGCCGAGGCCGGCGAGGGTTATCCGGTCGTGATGTGCCACGGGTTTCCGGAGACGTGGTACTCGTGGCGCCATCAGATGCGCGCGCTGGCGAGCGCCGGTCTGCGCGCGGTCGCGCCCGACCAGCGCGGCTACGGCGACACTGGCGGTCCCGAGCCGATCGAGGCTTATACCCAGCGCGAGATCGTCGCCGACCTGATTGGAATGCTCGACGCGATGAAGATCGAAAAATGCGTGGTCGCCGGCCATGACTGGGGCGGCGTCGTGGCGTGGAATGCGGCGCTGATGGAGCCGGCGCGAATCGAGCGAGTGATTGCGCTCAACACACCGTTCTTTCCGCGCACCCCGCTAAAGCCGATGGACTTCATCCGCGCGATCGCGGCCGGCAAATTCAACTACATTGTCTACTTCCAGCAGCCGGGGGTGGCCGAGGAGGAACTCGGCCGCGACGCGCGCCGCAGCCTGCGCTCCTTCTACCAGGGCGGCGAATTGCTCAAGGGCGTCGATGGCGCCGAACTGCGCAAGCTGCCCGCGGGCGTGCTCGGGCCGGCCGGCGGCGGAATCCTCGACCATCTGCCCGACAAGCCGCACGGCAGCTTTCTTAGCGACGAGGACTTCGAGGTATACGTGCGGGCCTTCGAGAAGAGCGGCTTCCGCAAGCCGCTCAACTGGTATCGCAACATCGATCGCAACTGGGAGGAAAGCGTCGGCTTGCCTCTGCAAGTGACTCAGCCCGCGCTGATGATCACCGCGGAACTGGATATCGTGCTGCGTCCGGAGATGGCGGACGGGATGCAGATGTCGGTGCCGAATCTGCGCAAGACCGTTTTGATCGAGGGCTCGGGCCATTGGACACAGCAAGAGAAGCCCGAAGAGGTCAGTCGCGCGATACTCGATTTTCTCGCCGATCTGCGGAAATGAACGTTGGCGCGGATGCGCGTGCGGATAGGCAGGACGCGGCGCGATGGTTTTTCATCGCTGCCGTGCTGATCGCGCTCGCCGACATACTAGTCGCTCCAGGGTTCACGCACGAACCGCCTAACGCGCTGGTTGTTGCCGCGCTCGTACTTGCACTCGCGGGAATAGTCGCGGAACTCGCCGTCGTTTTGCGGCGTGCTATCTCAGCGGGAGGACACCTGATAGAACGTGCCGTCGCCTCGGACGGATGGTGCGCCCTCGCGGTGGGCATACTGTTTCTCGCTTTTTATGCCGCGACCACTGCGCCGCCCACGCCTTACAATGAGCACGTGCGATTAGCCTCGGCGCTGTTGCATGGCCATACCTGGACCGACGCGCCCAGCTACATGGAGCACGTGGTGGTCGGCGGGCGTAGCTACATCCTGCACCCACCGCTCTCGGCGATTCTGGCGCTACCGGCAGTCGCGATTTGGGGTGAGGCGGCTAATCAGACGGCAATCGCGGTAGTTATCGGTGCGATTTCGGTCGCATTGTGCTGGCGGCTGATGGGCCAGCTTGGATTTGGCGCCTCAGCGAAGGTTTGGCTCACGCTTTTCTTCGGCGTCGGCACGACGTTTTGGTACGAGGCGACGCTCGGCAGTTCTTGGGACTTTGCACTGATCGCGTCGGTGCCATTTACGCTCGCAGCGCTCGGCGAGGTGTTCGGCGAAGCGCGGCCGTGGGCAGTAGGAGTTTTGGCCGCGCTCGCCGCGCTCGCGCGCTACGACCTGGTGATGGCGTGGCCTGCGTATGCGCTGATGCTGGCGGCGCGCGGGCGTGGATTGCGCGAGCTTGCGTGGATGCTGCCGGCGTTCGCCGGCGCCGCACTCGTTTATGTCGCTTACAATGAGGTTCGCTTTGGAGCGCCCAATGATATCGCGCTGTGGATTTGGTATCGCCAGGACAATTACCGTTTCGCTCGCCCGGGCGGACCGTTCGCGCTCCGCGATCTGCCGTTCAACCTCTACACGCTGCTTTTCATGGCGCCTGGGTATAGCGACAACTTTCCGTGGATCCATCCCGAGTTCATGGGCCAGGCGCTGATGCTCACGAGCCCGGCTTTCGTACTGGCGCTGCGGCCCAGCTTCCTTAAGCCGATTCCGGCGCTGATCCTTGCGGCGGCTGCGCTGAGCAGCGGCCCGAGCCTGCTGGTCTATGCCAGCGGCTTCGCGCAACTCGGCCCGCGCTACTATGTGCAGGTCTATCCGTTTCTGCTGACGCTGGTCGCGCTCGGCGTGCCGCGCAAGCTCGATCAGTTAACGAAGATATTGATCGTGTTGTCGGTCATCCTCGTCGTGTTCTTCACCTGGCAGGTGCGATGGTACGGTTGGGGCGGCTAGCCCCTTTCGAGCGATTTTTAACTCCTCCCCCGTGTTTTGGGGGAGGTTAGGGTGGGGGTCGAGCGCGGAAGCGCCGAACTTCTCTCTGCGGCGCTTCCTCGTTCCGATCTTTCGACGAAGTGTGCGCGCTTCTCACACTCGGCAAGGCACAGCGACTGTGCCTCGATCCGAGGCGTCTCGGATAGGGGAGCATCGCGTCGGACAGAGGCGGTTCTCACAGAAATTCAGAACCGCATAGACCCCCACCCCGACCCTCCCCCAAAACTAATTGGGGGAGGGAGTAGGGGATCAATCCGAATCTGACCCGGCCCGACTATCTGACAGAAGGATTAGAGGGATCTGAGCTGCCCTGACTCGTTACTCACTTACTATCTACCGCGCCGGTTGAATCCGCGATCAGCTCCGAGATGTCGTGCACGCGCATCTTTTCTTCCATCGAGCGCGTTCATCGCGTCTTCCATCTGAGTCATGCAAAACGGGCATCCCACGGCGAGCGTCTCGGGATTCGCCTCGCTCAATTGATCGAAACGCATGTGGTTGATGCGCGAGCCCTCGCGTTCCCCTTTCCAGAAGCATCCGCCGCTCGCACCGCAGCACAACGTGCGGTTCTTGCACGAAAAAGGCCTCTTCAGGACTCTGCATCACGGCTCCGGGTGACCTTGTCGACGATTTCCATCACGTCGAGGGTCTGGACCTTCTCCTCTAGCCCTTTGGCCTTGATGCCGTCGCCGAGCATCGTCATACAGTACGGGCAGGAGACGGCGATCACCTCGGGATCAGTCTGAAGGGCCTGCTCGGTACGGAGCAGATTCACCCGTTTATCCGGGTCTTCCTCGATCCACATCCGCCCTCCGCCAGCACCGCAGCACATGCCGAATTCATGGTGGCGTTCCATCTCGTGAACTTGGGCCCCCGCACGGCTGAGCACCATCCGTGGCTCGTCATATACGTCGTTGTAACGGCCGTAGTAACAAGAGTCGTGGTATACGGTCCGCTTCGGGAATTCCGGAGAGATCTTGAGACGCCCCGAAGCGATCAATTGCCGCACGAGGTCGGCGGCATGAATGACCTCGTACGAACCACCGAATTGCGGAAACTCGTTTTTGATCGTGTTGAAACAGTGGGGACAGTTCACGATGATCTTACGAACTTTGTAGTTGTTGAGGGTTTCGATCAGCATTTGGGCCATCGTCTGGTAAAGGTACTCGTTTCCGAGCCGACGGGCCGTTTCGCCGTTGCAAGGTTCCTCCCGCGCGAGGCAAGCAAAGTCTACGCCTGCTTTCTGCAGTACGCGGACGAAGGCCTGCGTCGTCTTCTTGTTGCGATCATCGAAGGCGCCGGCGCAGCCAACGTAGTAGAGGAACTCGGCGTCGGGCTTGTCGGCAAGGGTCGGGACGTTCATCCGTTCGGCCCACTCGAACCGCTGCCCGGAATCGAGCCCCCACGGATTGGATTGCGTCTCCATGTTCTTGAAGGTGCGGGTAAGCTCCTTGGGGAAACGGGCCTCCTCTTGCACCAGATGACGGCGCATGTCGACGATCTTGTCGACGTACTCGATCATCGGAGGACAGGCCTCCTCACAGGCTCGGCAGGTGGTACAAGCCCACAGTGTGTCGTCGTGGATGACGGGACCGACAATGTTTTCTCCGACCTCCAAGGGTTCCGTGCCATCCCCTTTGCCTGGGTGGCTCCTCTTTTCAATGACCTCGTCCTGATGCCGGTAGAGGTAGTCCCGCAGATCGAGTAGCAATTGACGCGGAGCCAGGGGCTTATTGGTTGCGGTGGCGGGGCAATTCGAGGAGCAACGGCCACATTCTGTGCAACTGAACATGTCGAGCACCTGCTTCCACGTGAAATGATCGATGTGCGAGGTGCCGAAGCGGGAATCATTTTCGAGGTCCTGCTTGGAGAGCTGCCCCTTGGGCTCGAGTTTCGCGAAAAAGATGTTCGGGATTGCAGTGATAATGTGAAAGTGTTTCGAGGGCGGCAGTAAGTTCAAAAAAACGAGAATGATGAGGTTGTGCATCCACCAGGCTACATTGCTCGCCTGCAAGGCGAAGCTCGTGCCCACTTTCGCCAGGCCAAGACCTACGAGGGTTGAGAGAGGCTCCCACCGCGCCTCCCGAATGACCCGCATGTCGTTCGGGTTAGAAACGATTCGCCCACCGTCATACACGAGGCCTGTCAGCATGATGACCCCGATAAAAACCAGGATCACGTAGGCCTCCCAGTGGGATTTAGCGCGAAGGCGACTCTCGGCCGGAAGAAAGCCGTAAAGTCGAGGCGCGCGCGTGATCCGCCATCGCACAAGCCCCACCGCAACCGAAAACAGGACGGCCACCTCCATGAGGTCGCGGAGCAACATATAGGGGCCGCCCAGGAGATTTAGGCTAAAGCCGGGAAAAACGAACGAGTCGGAGTAGGCACGGCCGAACATCGTGATGATCTGGATCCCGAGGATGAGAAAACCCCAAAAGATGAAAAAGTGCATCCACCCGGCGGACCGCTCAGCTCCCGGATTCCTGCGCACGAATTTCCTCTGGCCAAAGGCGTAGACAAGCACGGCGCGAATGCGTTCGGGGATGCGATCGAAGCGGGACACGGGGGCAGCGCTCCGCAGTAGCTGAAAGCGGCGCCAGAGCTGGTAGAAAAAAACGCCCACGGCAGCCAAAATACAAAGAGTGAAGAGAATTCCCGTCATCATAGAACCTCCATCATGCCCACCAAGTAATAGGGAAAACCGAAAAATCCGGCCGCCTCGGCGATCTCGTCATTGAAAAAAATGATCGTCGTGCCGGTGAAGAGGCCGAGAAGTCCGACGTAAAAGGCGTAATGGAGCCAGCCCCAGGTCTCGCGGATCACGTTGCCCTGCCCGGCGGTGTCGCCCACCAAGAGCCAGAAGCGTCGGCCTGGTTGATCGAGGCGGTCCAGCGGTTGGTCGAGGGTGACGATCCGGTACCATCGCATCCCTTCGTAAACGAAGGCGGCGGTGAGCGGGATGAGCATCGCATAGAGGAAGATTCTGAATGCGACGGGGACGTTCCAGAGGATTTCGCGGGTGACTTGCTGGTTCATGTGAGGCTCCGGTTACGGACGCCGGACGCCGAGGCGGATCGGCGCAACGACACATCTGCTAGAAGTTTAAATCACCCTCGGTGCGCGAAATTCAATCCGCCGCGCCTATCGTGAACCGTTGCGGCGGCAGGACAAATCGACGAGGCAAAAGGCGGTCGTCAGCAATGATTTTGGTCGGCGAGAAAAGCGCGCTACGAGTGCTTGACCTTCTTTAGCGCCTCGACCATCTCCGGCACCGCCTTGAACAGGTCGGCCACCAGTCCGTAGTCGGCGACGTTGAAGATCGGCGCTTCCTCATCCTTGTTAATCGCGACGATAGTCTTGGAGTCCTTCATCCCGGCCAGATGCTGAATCGCGCCGGAGATTCCGACCGCGACGTATAACTCGGGAGCGACCACTTTGCCGGTCTGTCCCACCTGAAGGTCGTTGGGCACGAAACCTGCGTCGACCGCGGCGCGGCTAGCGCCCATCGCTGCGCCCATCTCGTCGACCAGCGGTTCAAGCACGGTCTTGAAGTTCTCGCCGGATTTTAGGCCGCGTCCGCCCGAGACCACGATGCGTGCTTCGGTGAGCTGGGGCCGGTCGCTCTTGGTTTCGTTGAAGCGGACGAACTGCATCTTGAGCCCCGCAGGATCGAGCTCAGGCTTGGCCTTTTCGACCGGCGCGGGAGAATCGCCGGGCTTGGCCGAATCGAACGCCGTCGCGCGAACGCTCACGACCTTGAGCGGACCATCCATCTCGACCGTCGCTAGCGCATTGCCGGCGTAGAGCGGGCGCACCAGCGTGCCGTCATCGCCGATCGCGACGATTTCGGAGGCCATCGGGGCGTTAAGCCGTGCCGCCACTCGCGGCAGCAGGTCCTTGCCCATCGCGGTCGCGGTGGCGAGGACGTATTCTGCGCCAAGACTTTTGGCGAGCGCAGTCAGCGCCTGCGCATAAACGTCGGCCAGGTAATGCGCGAGCTTGGGGTCGTCGAGCGCGACGACCTTGCTCATCCCGTATTTCGCCAGCTCGGCGGCCGGGCCGTCGAGGTTTTCACCGGCGATCACAGCGATGCATTTGCCGCCGCCGCGCTTTTTCGCCAGCTCGATTCCGGCGTTGACCGCAACCAGGGTCGTCTTCGGAAAATGTCCCGCCTGATGTTCGGCAAAGACCAGTACGTCAGCCATCTCGAATTCACTCCGGCGCGCCCACTGATTTGGCGGGCGCGGATACGATATATCCTGTATGCGCCGTGCTCGGCGCGCGCGTCAAATCACCTTGGCCTCGCTGTGCAGAACGCCGACCAGCTCTTCGACCGAGCCGACCTTGCGTCCGGCTTGTCGTTTGGGCGGCGCGGCGAGCGTTTTTATCTTTAGCTTCGGGGCGAGGTCGACGCCGAGGCTGTCGACCGGAATATCTTTCAGTTCCTTTTTTCGGGCTTTCATGATCCCCGGCAACGAGGCGTAGCGCGGCTCGTTCAGGCGAAGGTCGGTGGTGATGACACCCGGCACCTCGAACGCGATCGTTTCCAGACCACCGTCGACTTCGCGCACCACGGTGCATTTGGCGCCAGCGATCTCGACTTTGGAGGCAAAGGTCGCCTGCGGCCATCCGAGCATCTCGGCCAGCATCTGGCCGACCTGATTGGAGTCGTCGTCAATCGCCTGCTTGCCGATGATCACGAGGTCGGGCTTTTCGTCGCCTACGATCTTGGCCATCACGCGCGCGATCGCGAGAGTGTCGAGCGGCTGATCGGCACGCACCAGGATTGCCCGGTCGGCGCCCATCGCGAGCCCGGTGCGCAGCTGTTCCTGCCAGGTCTGCTGCCCGATCGACAGCAGCGCGACCTCGCCACCCTGCTTCTCCTTGATTCGCAGCGCCTCTTCGATCGCGATTTCGTCGAAGGGATTGATCACCCATTTCACGTTGTCGGTGGCGATTCCGGATCCGTCGGGCAGAATCCGGATGGTAGTGGCGGGGTCCGGGACGCGTTTTACGGAAACCAGAATTTTCACGGCAATCTTTCTCCGGGTGTTTCAGCCGCGCATTACGGATGGTGGCTGATAGACTCCGCCAGCGCTCCGAAGCCGCTGGGGCGGCACAGAAACTAACAATGGCCCACCGGGCAGGTCAAACCGGACGGAGGTTCAGGTCAACGAGAGAAATCCGCTCGAAAGGAGAAGCTGGTCGAATGGAACCTCTGCACCAACGCTGCCGAGAACGGGCGGCTTACGCGGCCCCCGGCGGATCGACCGCGGGCACGCGCGCTATTTCATCGTAGCCGAGGCGATGCGACAGCTCGCGGCCGGCCTCCATGATGAGCGGCGCGATTTCGGTGTTAATCCGCTCGATCCCGATGCGGTAGGCGGGACCGGCGACGGCGAGCGATCCCACAACGCTGCGGGTGTAGTCGCGAATCGGCACAGCGACCGACGAGACATCCTCGAAAAACTCGCACGTTTCCATCGCGAAGCCTTCGCGCACCACCGAATCGAGTTGCTCGAAGAGCATCGCGCGGTCCACCATCGTGCGGTCAGTGAAGCGTGGCAGCTGCTCGGGCAGATCGGCGCGCAACTGCTGCTCGAGGTCGAACGCGAGATGGACCTTGCCGACCGCCGTGCAATGGAGCGGCAGCGCCTGGCCGAGCGGCGGCGTAATTTTGACCATCCGATCGCACGGCTCGGCCGCCTCCAGTGGAACCACGCCGTCGCGCCGCATGATCGCGACGAAGGTGCTTTCGCGGCAGCGGCGGGCGACGTCGGACAGGATCGGGCGCGCTTGCCGCACCAGGCCCATGTGGTCAACATAGCGACGTCCCAAGTGCAGACACTTGATGCCCAGGCGATAATTTTCAGTCGCCCGGTTTTGTTCGATATAGCCGCGCGCTTCTAACGTAGCGAGCAGACGGAAGACGTTGTTCTTGTGCAGCTTCAGGCGTTTGGAAAGCTCGGTGACGCCGAGTTCGTCGACTTCACCAAAGTACTGTTCCAGCACGTCCAGAGCGTGAGCAACTGACTGGATGATGTAGTTGGTTTTGTTGCGCCTGACCATGGCGAACTCTCCTCGAACGCCGCCTTGACAGAGCAACGGATCGAGCCAGTTTGGAAAATCGTTTTACTCTAGGCGTCATGCTCCGTTCATGTCAACGCGATTTTACACCATAGACTTGAATCTGGCTAAGTCTGCGTTTTTATTGAAAAATCTTAATATGGCCGCGATCTCCGGCCAATCCGAGGGTAAGTTCAAGATGCCAACCCATCTCCAGCCCGAGTTTTTTCGCCGCCTCGACGATTCGGAAGACGAGTTGTTCTATATCGCACCGCGTTTCGTCGTGCACATCGATGACGCCGCCATCAAGACCGTCGGTGAGATCTACTTGAGCCGTCTCCCTCGCGGCGGCGCCCTACTCGACCTGATGAGTAGTTGGCGATCGCACTTGCCAACTGAATTGAGGCCGGAACGTGTGGTCGGGCTCGGACTCAACCGGGAGGAGATGGAGGACAATCCGGCGCTCAGCGAAATTATCACACACAATCTCAACCGCATGGCACGAATGCCGTTTGACGACTCGTCGTTCGACGGCGCGGTGCTGACCGTTTCGGTGCAGTATCTCGTCCAGCCGCTCGAGGTTTTCGCGGAAGTGGGGCGCGTGCTCAAGCCCGGCGCACCATTCATCGTGACGTTTTCCAACCGGATGTTTCCGACCAAGGCGGTCGCGATCTGGGCGAATGCGAGCGAGCAGCAGCGGGTGGATCTGGTCGTTTACTACTTTACCCGCAGCCCGGCCTTCGAGAAGATAGAGACAGTCGACCGCAGCGCCAGCGCGACCGATCCAGTGTGGGCCGTGCTCGGCTATCGCAAGCAAGGCTAGGCATATCCCAACGACCAGGAACAGCAATGATTAGCAATCGGGGCATGCGCCACCTTGCACTGCGAGTGAACGATGTCGCTCGCACGACGGAGTTTTACGCGCGGGTGTTTGGGATGCGCCTGGCATGGCAACCGGATTCGGATAACGCCTACCTCAGTTCGGGATGCGACAATCTCGCGCTTCATCGCGGAGCGCCGGGCAATTCCGGCGCCGGCGCGCTCGACCATCTTGGATTTGTCGTGGCCACCGTCGCCGACCTGGAAGCGGGATGGCAATGGGCACAGGCAGAGCGGTTGGATATAGTTCATCCATTACGCCACCATCGCGACGGTTCGGTGTCATTTTATATCCGCGACCCGGACGGGAACGTCATCCAGTTGTTGTTCGAGCCCAATATCAGCCCTCTCGACATCAGTTCGCCCAAGGCTTGAGCTCGCAGCGCGCCTAGGAGATTCGCCATGTTGAAAAACCGCGCCACGGCCGAGGGCACACTTGCCTACGCCCACCGTCATAGTGGACTGCATGGAAATTTTCGCCCGATGCTCGGTGGACTGAGCGTTTCATCGGTCGGAATCGGCACTTACCTGGGCGAGCCCGACGAAGCGACCGACGAGGCGTACAGGCAATCGATCAGGAGTGCGCTACTCGGCGGAATCAATATGATCGATACCGCCGTGAACTACCGTTTCCAGCGCGGCGAACGCACCATTGGCAAGGTGCTGGGCGACCTCGTCGCGGCGGGCGAATTGCGCCGCGAAGAGGTGGTGGTCGCGACCAAGGGCGGTTACGTCACGTTCGACGGCACGATGCCGCCCAATCCGCGGGCGTGGTTCGAGGAGAAGTTCGTCAGCAGCGGGCTGGTCGGGCCGGCCGACCTGGTTGACGGCGCGCATTGCATGACGCCGCGCTACCTTGGCGCGATGCTCGAGATGAGCCGCACCAACCTGGGTCTCGACACCATCGACATCTACTACATCCACAATCCCGAAACCCAGCTCACCAGTATCGAGCGCCCGGAATTTCTCGAGCGGATGCGCCGCGCGTTCGAATTTTTGGAACAGCAGGTCGCCGACGGCAAGATTGGGGTCTACGGCACCGCGACCTGGAGCGGGTATCGTCTGGCCGCCGAAGAGCCGCAGTATCTTCAGATGGAGGAGCTGGTGAAGATTGCGTTCGAAATCGCTGGCCGTCAGCATCACTTCCGCGCCATCCAACTCCCGTTCAACCTGGCGATGCCCGAAGCGTTGACGCTCGCCAATCAGCAGCTTCCCGACCGCCGCGGCACGGCGCTGCGGGCTGCAGTCGGCTTCGGCATCGCGGTATGCGCCAGTGCCTCGCTGATGCAAGGACGGCTTGCGCGCGGGTTGCCTCCAATCATGGCGCAGGCATTTGAAGGGCTGACCACCGATGCGCAACGTGCGCTGCAGTTCGTGCGTTCGGCGCCAGGAATTAATGTGGCGCTGGTGGGGATGAAATCCGAGGCGCATGTGAACGAGATCCTGCAGGCGTTGCAGCATCCGCCCGCCTCGATCGAAGCCTTCTCCAAGCTGTTCACGCCCAGCAAGAACACATAGACCGGAGAGGCGTGACGCAGACTTTAAATGGAGAGGAGGTAAAATCGAGCTGACGTGCTGAAGAAGAAAGGATCGATGTTCGCGGCGAGCCTCGTCTTCGCGCTGCTATTCGGCGCCGGCCTCGACACGAACCTCGGGGCTGCGGCCGCCCCCGCCAAGGCTGGGCCGCTGAGCCAGAAAACCGACCTCTACATCTACGACTCCACCGGCTCGAAGCTCGTTGGACGGGCTCATTACATCACCACGCAACGCGATGACCTCGTGACGATCGAAGGGCGCAACGAATTTATCGATGGCGAGCGCGATCTCGAGCACGACACGCTCAAGATGGAAGACGGCTCGCCGCGAATGGTCACCTACGAGCATAGCTATTTCGATGCGCACGGCGCTCCGCAAATAGTCGCCAAAGCCGACGCGATTAGTGGAAAGACCAGCTGCGCCAAATATGAAGACGGGAAAGGCACTATCCAGACCGCTGTCCTGCAATTTCCGCCGGACACCTACGCCGGCGCCGGCGTGCTGGTGCCGGTAGCGGACCAGTTCCGCCGCGGCGCGGCCACCGATCTCGATGTGCACGTCTTCGATTGCGCGCTGGGCCCGCGCATTCTGAATCTGCACGTCGACCTGGCGCGGGAGCCCTGGAGCTTTCTTCCACATGAGGGAGAACTCGGGAAGGCCGACGCGCGTCCGGTATTCGGATGGTTCAACATTTTTCTGAAACCGTTCGTCCCGACCATCCGGATGTGGTTCGATCCCCTGCGGGACTTCGCCTTCGTCGGCGGGATGCTGTCGCGCTACTATCGCGGTCCCGAGGTACTGCTGGTAAGCATGACGCCCCAGGTCAAAACGCAGCCGGCGTTCGAGCGGCCCGAACCCCCAACGCTTACAGCGCCGCACGACGCGCAGCCGTGAACTGCGGCTGCCGTTTTAACGGCGCCGCCCACGATCGGGTCGGCGCCGAAAATTTCGAACACCGCGGAAGCGTCTGACGCCAGCGCGTTAGCGGCCCTCCAGGGCGAGTCCCGCGGGTAATCGTTTCAGCCCGCGCGGCGTGCGTTTTTAGGGATGCGAAAGTTCTTTGCGGCCTAGATCGCGCCTTCGCTACCGTAATGCCGGACGCGGGAGCGCTGCGGCTTTTCGTACTGAAACCTAATCTGGCATCTAGAGCAGACGCCCTCAGGTTTGGGGTTGCCGGAACGGCGCGTCAGCTTCACGTAATGCACCACTCCATCACTGCAGAGATGGCCGGCGACGGGGAAGTCATAAACAGTACGGATATCAGTTGCTTCCATTTCCTGCACTAGCGCTCCCTCATTCAGGATTTTCTCCTTCGGCGCGATGCCCAGGGCGAACAGCTCGTCCGCGCCGGACCTACCAAGATAGTTGAATCGTCAAGTCGATCAATCAATTTGACGACCGCTTGAGAAATTTTCTTCGAAATTTTTTTCCGCCGCGCCGCCGCCGGGCTGCGGAACGCCGATTCGTCCGCGGCGCGCCGCCCAGCCCGTCATGTGCTACGCTCGCGGGCACGATGAAACGCGGCTCGATCGGCAAACTGCTCGTCGCCAATCGCGGCGAGATAGCGCTCCGAATAATTCGCAGCGCTCGCCTGCTCGGGATGGCCACCGTCGCGGTCTACTCGCAGGCCGATGCCGACGCCGCGCACGTCGCGGTGGCCGACCAAGCGCGCCTGATCGGACCGCCCGAAGCCAGCCGCAGCTATCTCGATATTGCCGCGATCATCGATGCCGCGCGCGCCACCGGAGCCGACGCTATCCATCCTGGCTATGGCTTTCTTTCCGAGCGGCCAGAATTTGCCCGCGCCGTGGAGCAGGCCGGGATGGTCTTCGTTGGACCTCCGGCGGACGTGATGGCGGCTCTGGGCGACAAAGTGGCGGCGCGGCGTCTTGCGGCGGGCGTGGGAGTTCCGGTGGTGCCGGGACTGGAGACGATCGATGATCGAGCGGCCGAGCGGTTTGCCGCGCGCGTCGGATTTCCGCTGATGGTCAAGGCGGCTGCCGGCGGCGGCGGCCGCGGGATGCGCCTGGTCGAGACGCACGCCGGCCTGGCCGAGGCGTTGGCGGCGGCCGCCCGCGAAGCCCAGGCGGCGTTCGGCGATGGCCGCGTATTTCTGGAAAAGTATCTGGCGCATCCGCGCCACGTCGAAGTGCAGGTGCTGGCCGACCAGCACGGCCGCGTCGTCGCGCTCGGCGAGCGCGACTGTTCGATTCAGCGGCGCCATCAGAAAATTATCGAGGAGTCGCCCGCCCCCGGACTCGACGATGCCCTGCGCGCCCGGATGGTCGAGGCGGCGCTGAAGGTTGCACGCGCGGCCGGCTACCGCAACGCGGGCACCATGGAGTTCCTGGTCGACGGCGGCGAGTTCTACTTTCTGGAAGCCAACACGCGCCTTCAGGTCGAGCATCCGGTGACCGAGATGCGCTTTGGATGCGACCTGGTAGCCGAGCAGCTCCGGATCGCGATGGGCGAGCGCGTCGCCGAGCCGGCGGCCCCTCGCGGCGTGGCGATCGAGTGCCGCATTTATGCCGAAGACGCCGAGCATAATTTTCGTCCGGCCACTGGCGAGGCGTTCTACCTTAATCTTCCGGCGGGCCCGGGCGTGCGTATCGATACGCATCTAATGAGCGGGACCCGAGTCACCTCGTTTTACGACGGGTTGCTCGCAAAGCTCATCTGCTGGGGCGCCGATCGCGAGCAGGCGCGCGGTCGACTTGCGGCGGCGCTGAGCGAGTTCTCGTTGGTGGGCGTCATCAACACCGCGGCCTTTCTCCGTGACGTCGTTGCGGGCGAGGCGTTTCGCGACGCGCGGCTCTCGACGCGATTTCTCGAGAATTTTTTTCCGCGATGGAGCCCCGGTGACCAGGCGCTCGAAGACCTGCTGGTCGCGGCCGCGATGGTTGCGAATGGCGCGCTCGGCTCGGCGCGCCCGGCGTCGCCAAGTTCGTCGTCGTCGGGTTCTTCGTCGCCGGGAAACTCCGGGTCGCGCGGACCGCACGACCACGTCAAGCGCTCGCCGTGGGCGGAACTCACGGGCTTCGAGCCGTGGAGCAGCGGCGAACGATGAGGCTCAAGCGCCAAGGCGACGCACGCGAGTTCGAAATCGAGCTGTTGGTGCAAAAAAGGCACGAGAAGCAGGCCGACGCCGACGGCCCGAGCCCCCTGCGAATCACTATAGATGGGCGCGAGACCGCGGCGACTTTAGCGACCATGCCCGATGGAAGTGCCGTCGTGGAGATTGCCGGGCGGCGCGTCCGTGTGGCGGGGGCGCGGCGGCGTTCATCGATCGCGGTGTCTGCGGGGCCTTTAGCGAGCGAGTTCGTCGTGGTCGAAGGCCGCACGGTGCATCGCGCGGGCGGACTCGCCGCGCCAGAGGTCGACGCGCCTATGCCGGGCAAGGTGCTTAAGGTGCTGGTCGCCCAAGGCCAGACGGTCGAACAGGGCGATCCTTTGATTGTGCTCGAAGCGATGAAGATGGAGACGACGCTGTACGCCGAGAGCGCGGCCGTCGTGGCTAAAATTTGTGTCGAGGCCGGGCAGATGGTCGATCATGGCGCCCGGCTGGTCGAACTCAGTCCGGCGGTGACATCGGCCAGACCGCCCGAATCTCTGCCTCGAGACGACTAAGCCAGCGATCGAAGTCGGCTTCGCGATCGACCATAATTTCGAGCTTGCCGGCGCCCAACTTACGCACGCGTCCCGGATGCTCGGTGCGCAGCGGGATAACCAGCGCTTCGCGCGAGATTCCGAGCGCGTCGGTCACCGCGAAGATGCGTTCGATTTCCGCCAATCCAACCGCTTTGAGCAATGAAAGATCCTCCGCCGCATCCGGCCCCTCTTTACATACGGCGCGGCTCGCCTAAGCTCAACTCCAAAGGGCGCGAACCCAGCGGAGGACTCCGTGTTCGGCACAATCAAAAAGGTAATCAAGGATAAAGGTTTCGGCTTCATCACGCCCGACGATGGCAGCGATGAGGTTTTTTTCCATCGCTCGCGGCTTTCGCCGAAGGTTTACTTCGAGGACTTGCGCGAGGGCGACCAGGTGCAATTCGATACCCGCCCCGGCGACAAAGGGCCGCAGGCGTTCAACCTGCGGCTGCGTTAAGCGGCGCGCGATGCTATCCGGTCGTGATATAACTGGACTGTGTCCGTTGCAGAGCACCATCGCCATGGCCCTAAGAGCCTCAAGGTGGGCGTGCTGACCGCAAGCGATTCGCGGAGCGCCGAAACCGACGAGAGTGGCCGCCTCATCCGTGACCTGCTGACCGCCGCAGGCCATCGTGTCGAGCACTACGAAGTCCTGCCAGACGATCCCGACCGCCTTCGCCAAGTGCTGCTCGACAGTCTGCAACACCTCGACGCGATCATCATCAGCGGCGGCACCGGAGTCGCTGCGCGCGACTCGACCATCGAGGCGGTCCGGGGTTTGCTCGACAAGGAACTGGAGGGTTTCGGCGAACTGTTCCGGTATCTTTCCTATCAGCAGATCGGGTCGGCGGCATTTCTCAGCCGGGCGCTGGCGGGAATCGCGGGTGGCAAGATCGTGGCCTCGCTGCCGGGCTCGCCCGACGCCTGCCGGCTCGCGATGGAGCAACTGTTGATTCCCGAGCTCGGCCACATGGCGCATCTGCTGAAACTCTGACGATATCCGTGAACCACAAATGAATCGCTAATGAATCGAGTGAAGATAAAATTGTTCGCGACGCTGCGCGAGCGCGCCGGTGCATCCGAGCTAAGCCGCGAATTTCCCGAAGGTGCGACGGTCGCGCAGATGTGGCAGCGCCTGGCCGAGGAGTTTCCCGGGCTCAAGGGCCATCGCGACTCCGTCGGTTTCGCCGTCAATCAGGAATACGTCCAGCACGACTATCGCCCGCGCCCCGGCGACGAGGTCGCGTTCATCCCGCCCGTAAGCGGCGGTGTCGGACCGTCGCACGATCCCAAATGGATGGGCCCGATCTCGATCGGCCGCGCACCGATCGACGTCGCGGCGCTGGAAAGCGCCGTAGCCGACCCTCATGCCGGCGCAATCGTCACCTTCGCCGGGACCACGCGCGCCGACAACTCAGGCCGCACGGTGATTCGCCTGGAGTACGAGGCTTACGAGCCGATGGCGCTCGGCGAGATGCGCCGGCTCGCGCGCGAGGCGGGCGAGCGATGGCAAATCGTCCGAATCGCGATAAGCCATCGCATCGGACTGGTCGATATCGGCGAGACCTCGGTTGCGATCGCGGTCTCAGCGGCGCATCGGGCCGAAGCTTTCGAGGCCTGCCGCTTCGCAATCGACCGCCTCAAGGAAGTGGTGCCTATCTGGAAGAAGGAATATTTCGAGGGCGGCGAAGTATGGATCGGCTGCCAGACCTCGCATCCGCCGGCTCCCAATCACGCCCATTGACCGATACAAACGCGGGCGCGGGAGTTTAGACGCATTGACCGGTCGGCCAGCATCCGTTAAGCAGAAGCATTGATGCCGCTTAATCAACATCACGTCGAAAAAATCATCCTGGCCGAGCCGCGCGGCTTTTGCGCCGGCGTCGACCGCGCAGTAGAGGCAGTGCGCGGGGCGCTGCGTAATTACGGCCGTCCGCTCTACGTGCGCCATCAGATCGTGCACAACCGCTTCGTGCTCGAAGCGCTCGAGGAAGAAGGGGCGATCTTCGTTGAAGACCTCGGCGAAGTGCCCGAGGGCCAGCGCGTTATCTTCAGCGCGCACGGCGTCGCGCCGAGCGAATGGGACCGCGCGCGCGATCGGCGGCTGCGCGTGATCGACGCCACGTGTCCGTTGGTGACCAAGGTGCATCTCGAGGTCGAGCGCTACGCGCGTGAGAATCGCAGCGTGATACTGGTCGGCCATGCCGGCCACGAGGAGGTCAAGGGCACGCTCGGCGTCGCCCCCGGCCGCGTGCTGCTGGTCGGCAGCGTGCAGGAGGCCGAGGTGGCCGAGGTTCCCGACCCGGAACGGGTGGCAGCCGTGACCCAGACCACGCTCAGCGTCGACGATACGCGCGAAATCATGGAAACGCTGAAGCGCCGCTTCCCCGCGATGGTCGCGCCTAAGACCGACGATATCTGCTATGCGACCCAGAATCGCCAGAACGCCGTCAAGGAGCTGGTCGAACAGAGCGACGCCATATTGGTGGTCGGCTCCAGGCAGAGCTCCAACGCTAACCGCCTGGTCGAGGTAGCGCGCATGCGCGGCGCGCGCGCCTTCCTGGTCGATTCGCTCGACGATGTGCGCCCCGAGATGCTCGATGGCGTGCGCGCGCTCGGCGTGACCGCCAGCGCGTCGTCGCCCGAATGGCTGGTCGAGCAGATAATCGGCGCCTTTGCCAATAACGGAGCCTCGGTCGAGCTGCTGAGCGTCGCCAAGGAGCGGGTGCATTTCCCACTCCCAATGCCGGCCGATTAGCGCGTCCGGATTTGCAAGAGCCGGATTGGTAAACCGATAGCGGATTGCGAGCTGCGCCTCGGCGGCTGCGCGATGAGGAGGTGGTTGCCAGGACGGCGGCCCGATGAAGCGGGGCGGGGGCTATATCGCTATTGAAGGGCCGATCGGCGTCGGCAAGACCAGCCTCGCGCAGGCGCTGGGACTCAGAATCGGCGCGCGCATCGTGCTCGAGGACACCGACAGCAATCCATTCATCGCACGTTTCTACCAGGACCCGGAAAAGTACGCCTTCCCGGTCCAGCTCTATTTCCTGCTGACCCGCTACAATCAGCAGCGTCAGCTCGCCCAGCAGGACCTCTTTGCCCAGGCGACGGTGACCGACTACCTGCTCGCCAAGGATCGCATCTTTGCCCGGCTCAACCTCGATCCCGATGAACTCGTGCTCTACGAGGGCGTCTATCGCCTGCTCGATGGTCAGCTCGCAAAGCCAGACTTGGTGGTTTACCTCCGCGCGCGGGTCGAAGTTCTCGCCGAGCGGGTGCGCAAACGCAACCGCACCTTCGAGCGGCATATCAGCCTGGAGTACCTCGAACGCGTGGCGGCCGCGTACCGCGACTTTTTCTTCTACTACGACGAGACGCCGCTGCTGGTGGTCGACAGCTCAGAGATCGATTTCGTCGCCGACCCGGGCGATCTCGAAGATCTGCTGCGCGAAATCGACCGCACCAGCAAGGGCTCGCATTACTACGTGCCGCGTAAAGACTAGCAAGCAAACTCGGCCGGCGGACAATTATCCGGCATAGGCCTTGAAAGCCTCCTCGATCTGGCTCGCCAGCTTGAAGTCCTTCTCGGTCACGCCACCCTGATCGTGCGTGGAGCAGCTAAAAGTGATGCGAGTGTAGTTTATCTTGATGTCGGGATGATGGTCCGCCGCCTCGGCCATCTTAGCCACCTGGTTCACAAACGCGATTCCGTCCATGAAAGTTTTGAACCGGTAGAGCTTGCTGATCGCGTTGTCCTTGAATTCCCATCCGGGCAGCGCAGCTAGCCGCCGCTCTATTTCAGCCTGTTCGAGCTTCGCCATCGCGGCCTCCGTGTGTCTCCATAGCGTGGATCTCTATTGCGGGATACTCGCCTTGCGCGCCGATCTCACTCATATTAGTCCCCACATTAGATAACACCGGCCTTCGGCGCGCCAAACGCTCGCCTGCCACTGGGAGAGGTCATGAATCAGCGCAATTCCATCAAGATGACTCCGGAGCAGGCGCTCGCTTATCTTGCCTCGCGCCACAATTGCGCACTTGCAAGCAACGGCCAAGACGGTTATCCGCACGTCGTGGCCATGTGGTATACGGTCAAGGACGGCGCGATCATGATGACCAGTTACGCTCGCGCGCAGAAGATCGTGAACTTAAGGCGCGACCCGCGCGCCACCGTGCTAGTCGAGAGCGGCGCGACGTACAAGGAACTAAGCGGCGTGATGGTGCGCGGACGGATTGAGCTTACCGAAGGACCTGCGGCGCTCGCGGAGGTGCTGAATCTGACCGGCGCCGACCCGCAAAATCCGGCGGCGGTGCGCCGCGTGCGAAAGCGCGTCCTGATGCGGTTTCTGCCGGAGCGCTGGGCGAGCTGGGATCACTCCAAAATCGTAGGTGACTACTGAGTAGTAGGGACAGGCTCTAATTTACGATGCACACGGAATTCAACCCTGAACTCAACTAAGGACTTGTGCGATGGCGAACAAGTACGTGACCGACGAGGTGCGCAAGCAGATCGGAATGCAGAGCGAGGCTCGCGTGGTCGAGGTCGAGCGCGGCGCGATTCGTCGCTTCGCCGAAGCGATCGGCGATCCCAACCCGCTGTTCAACCATGAGGCCGCCGCGCGCAAGACCCGCTTCGGCGGAATGATCGCGCCGCCGACCTTTTGCCGTTCGCTCGGCGCCGCGATTCCGGAAATCAAGATCGGAATGGGCGAGTTTCGTGGCCTCGATGGCGGCTCGGAGTGGGAGTATTTCGAGCCCATTCGCCCCGGCGACAGGATCAGCGTAGTCTCCAAAATCGCGGACATTCGGGAGAGCGCAGGCCGGCTCGGCGCGATGGTCTTCATCACGGTCGAGACCAGCTACACCAACCACTACAATCAGCTCTGCGCCTTGCAGCGCTCGACCGTGATCCGGTACTGAGCCCGCGCGCGGGATTTGGCGAACGAGGAGTCGAACGATGCCGAAACAGATCTACTGGGAAGACGTGGAAGCCGGATCCGAAGTGCCCGCGCTGCAGAAAAATCCCACCACGCAGCAACTCGTCAAGTACGCCGGCGCGTCTGGCGACTTTTACCAAATACACTATGACAAGGACTTCGCGCTCGCCAATAACCTGCCCGGAGTGATCCTGCACGGCGCGCTCAAGAACGGATTTCTCGGTCAGATGATGACAGATTTCGCCGGTCACGAAGGATGGCTGCGCAAGCTGGCCGTGCAGTACCGCGGGATGGACCAGCCGGGCTCTGGGGTCGTATGCAAGGGCAGGGTGGTGAAAAAATACATCGAGGGACGCGACCATTTGGTTGATTGCGAAATTTGGCTGGAAAATGCCAAGGCCGAGAAGACCACGATCGGCAGCGCCACCGTAATTTTGCCCTCGCGCGAAGGCCTGCGGGCTGAGACGTGATCGAAATGCTCGCGCCTCGATCGCCGGCACGGTCCGCTGGATTGTTTAGGCGGGTTTTCTAATGACGGCGCGCGCAGACTAACCGGAGGGTGCGGAGGCCTCCACGATGGCGCTTGGGCGTCAATTTCCCGCGCGCACGGTCGAGGCCGAGGACATCAGGCTCCGCCGCGTCGATTCCCATTACACCAAAAGCCTGATCCGGCTGCTCGCCGCGCACGCGCTGGCCGAGAAACTCACCGCGCTAGGCTATCAGCGCGCGCTGGAGACGGTGACCGACGATTCGTTGCGCAAGGTCATCGAAAAAAATCTAGCCGAGGAACGCCGCCACGCATTGCTGGTCTACCGGGCGCTGCGAGAGATCGGCGTCACGCAGGAGGAGGCCGACCGCGCACTGATTCCGGCGCTCAAGGCGCCGTCCTTCGAGGCTCCGCTGCGGTTTGCCAGGAGCGCGTCCGGCGAACTGGATCTGCTGATGGCTTCGCTCAGTCTCGACATGACCGGGCTCCTGATGATCGGCGTCAACTACAGGGATTCCAGCTACGCACCGCATGCGCGCGCCGCCGAGCGCATGCTCGACGAAGAGGCCGAGCACGAGATGTTCGCCGCAGGCGAACTCATAAACGCGGTGGATCGCTTTGGCTCTGAGGCGGTGGCGGCGGCGCTCAGGCAATGGCTGCCGGCTGCGGCCAACTTTTTCGGTCCGCCGGGCAGCGGCTTCGGTTACGACTGCCTGCGTTTCGGACTGAAGGCGCGCGATAATGGCGAACTGACCGAGCTGTATCTCTCGATGCTCGAGCGGCGGCTTGTGAACGTGGGCCTTGTGATGCCGCGATTGACGCCCGGCTACCCGCACGTACTGGCATGAATTGGCGGCTACTCGACAAACTCAAACGGATTTAGGCATCGCGCACCGCTGCTTTGGACGTCTTTGATATTGCGCGTCACCAGCGTCAGGCCGTGCACCTCGGCGGTCGCGGCAAGCAGGGCATCAATCACGGGAAAGCTGCCCAGGGCGGCAAGCCGTCCCCAACTCTGTGCGATGCGGTTATCTATTGGCAAGATGCGTTCGCCGAAGCCCTCGATCAATTCGTCGAGCCATCGTTCGAGGGCTCTTGCCTTAAAAGGGTTTCGCGACCTCAACTGCTCAATTCCCTGGCGTATTTCGCCGATTACCAAAACGCTCAGGAACAGTTCGTGATCTCCGATCCGGCTATACCAAAGCGAGACCCGGTGATTGCATCGTCTGCCTTTGCGAACTTCGGAAATTACATTGGTGTCAATCAGGTACATCGAAGTCGACCGTTCTGCCCCGATCGCGCGAGCGCCTGATTTTGACTCCTTGCAGCGGCGCCGCTGCGAGTAGTGCTTTCAGGCTCCTGCCACCAGTCCGCAGCCGGCGATATTGCTCGACAGGAACCATGACTGCGACCGGCTTTCCACGGCGCGTTACAGTTTGCGGCCCTTCTCGCAAAGTACGTTCGACGAGTTCGCTAAAGCGGGCCTTTGCGGTTTGAATTTGCCAGTCCAAGTTTGTCCTCATCAGTCTAGTCTGACTAGTCTTATTATCGGTGGTTTCGGTCTTCGAAGCAATTCATCGGTTGCGGTTGTTTCGGAGTATGTCGGAGTATGATCGAGCGATGGATGTCTGCGGCTCGCGTCCCATCCGAATCGGTGTTTCCTCCTGCCTGCTGGGACAGGAGGTGCGCTTCGACGGTGGTCATAAGCGTCACGACTTCCTGACCGGGACGCTCGGCGGCTTCGTCGAATTCATCCCCGTCTGCCCTGAAGTAGATATTGGTCTCGGTATCCCGCGCGAGAGCTTAAGGCTCGTCCGCAGCGACCACGGCGCGGTGCGGATGGTCGCGAACAAAAGCGGCGCCGACCTCACCGAAACGATGAATGCGTATGCCGAGCGCCGCTTGGCGGCGTTGGAACGCGAGAATCTCTCCGGCTATGTGCTGAAGAAGGATTCGCCAAGCTGCGGAATGGAGCGCGTGCGCGTGTACGGACGCGCGGGGATGCCGACGCGCGACGGCCGCGGTCTATTCGCTGAGACGCTGATGCGCCGCCTGCCCAATCTGCCGGTCGAAGAGGAGGGACGGCTGAACGATCCGAATCTCCGCGAGAACTTTATAGAGCGGGTGTTCGCGTATCATCGGCTGCGCGCGCTGTTCGCCGGTCGATGGACCGCCGGAACGCTGGTGGCGTTTCATACTGCGCACAAGCTGACCCTGATGGCACATTCGCCGCGCGCCTATGCCGAGCTCGGGCGACTGGTCGCGGATTCCAAGCGCCTCGAGCGCGCCACGCTGCGCGAGCGCTATTCGGCGGAGTTCATGGCGGCCCTCAAGAGGCTGGCCACGCCGGCGCGCCACGTCAACGTGATGCAGCATATCGCTGGCTATCTGCGCGATCGCTCCGACAGTGATTCGCGCCGTGAGTTGATGGAAATTATTGAGGAGTACCGGCGTGCCATGGTCCCGCTGGTGGTGCCCTTGACGCTGATTCGCCATTGGGTGCGGCGCTTCGATATCGCCTATCTCAAACACCAGACCTATCTCGAACCGCATCCGCGCGAGCTGATGCTGCGCAATCACGTATGAGGCAGCGCGCCGCCATTGTGGGTCACGTGCCACAATCGCAATGAAGTGGACTGGTCATCCGTCTTCTCGCGCCTGCCGATCTGAAGAGCAATCGGCCATTCTTATGGCGTGGATCGAAAGTTTTTACCGGGTCAAAATTTTCAATACTGGCACTTAGTAGAATTCTCCCAGAATCTTTTTCCGCCCCTTTAAGGCCCGCGCTCGCCAAAGCTTAAAAATCCGAAAGGACACTCGCCGGGCGGCTAGTCTCGCGGCGGGCACAGGATTTGAAGGTGTTTCATGTCGAACGCGACTCGTGTCCAAACACGAAAGAGGATGCTGACGACGACGGTCGAGAGTTCACGAGCGCGTCCGATCCCGTAAAAACTTCAATGAGGAGAGATTGTTACGATGGCTGAGAAAGACACTTCCAATCGCGGATTTGGCTCGATGGACAGCGATAAGCAACGTGAGATCGCCAGCGAAGGTGGACGCGCTGCCCACGAGAAAGGGAAGGCGCACGAGTTTACTCCCGAGGAAGCACGAGAAGCGGGACGTAAAGGCGGTGAGCATTCTCACGGCGGTCAGTCCCACTCGCAAGGTCGCTCGAACAGTGAAGGTGAGCGCGGCGGCAATTCCGAGCAGCATGCTGAGGCGGGACGCAAGGGTGGCGAGCATTCCCACGGCGGACAGTCGCATTCACAGGGCGGCTCGCACTCGCAGGGTGGTTCGCATTCGGGCGGCTCGCACTCACCGGGCGGTTCGCACTCACAGGGCGGTTCGCAAGATCGTGGCAATGACAGAAGCCACAAGAATAGCTAAGCAAATAAAAGTTACGGAAGATTAAATCGTCTGTTTAAGAGCGAGCGTGCCAGCCTCGGCTGGTCGCTCGCTCTTACCATTCCATCAGTCATTTAGGAGCGGAACCAAGATGGCAAACATAATCGAAAAGGCAGAGGACTACATCAGCAGTACTAAGATCTCAAGAGACGTATTGCGGGAGAAACTCAGTGAATTTTTGGCGGTGGAACGAGGAGGCGTGAAGCTCTATGAGCAGGCACTTCGGATCGTCACCGATACACAAGTCTCTCAGAGATTTCAAACCTTCCTGGAGCAGACGCGCAAGCACGAGAGCATTTTGATCCGAGTTATTCAGCAACTCGGCATGGATCCCGAATATCAGAGCCTTGGAGCCAAGATCGCGCAAGAAAAGGCAAAGGGTCTGTTGAGTACCATGTCCAGCCCGGACGGCCTTCTTCCCCAAGCCGCCGAGATCAACGCGATCGAGAACATCGTGCTCGCGGAAACCAAGGACCACGCGGACTGGGAAATGCTTGGCAAGATAGCTCGGCAGACGGACGATTCTCGTCTCCGCGATATCCTCCGGCCCGCTGTTTCGGAGGTCGAGCCTGAAGAAGACGATCATTTGAATTGGACCAAGGAACAGATGGCGCGATTGGAATTCGCAACTATTTCGGAGCCGCGAACGGAATAAATAAACCGCCCCAAACTAGAGCCGTTGATTCTAAGCAAGCTCCGCGTTGATAATCGGCGGTGGCCGGCTGGTCCGATGGGTCTTGATTGTGCGCCTCGAATCTTGAAGGCTTAAGAGCCACTTACGTGTGGTGGCGAATACAGCAAGCGAACTGGGGGCGGCAGATGGCGTTTGTGAGGCTTAACAAGAGTGGGCAATCAGTCTGGATCAACAGCGACCGGATAGCATATTTCGAGGCTGTGGAGTCCCTCGCGCAAGATGGGTCGAAGCGCGCGGAAACCAAGGTCTGTTTCGACAGTGAGATGAGTATCGTAGTGGATGAACCGATCGATCAGATTAGACACAGGTTTCAGTAGCGCGCTCCTGAATTGATGCGCGGTGATCGCGCTGGGGAGCCGCGCAGGATTCGGATAAGCGCGGACGGCTCAGCTAGGCGAGTTCGGTCTTGTCGATCCGCGGGAACAGCGCTACTGGCGCCTTGACCCGGTCGCCGACCTTAAGCCCCGCGCCAAACGGTGCGAAGGCTACCGCTTCATCGACGCCGAGCAATCCGAGAAGCTTCGCCGACTGCCGCGGCATGAACGGCTCAAGCGCCGCCGCGATTACTCGCAGCCCTTCGAGCAGGTTGGCGAGTATCTGTGCAACGCGCGGCACCTTTTCCGGATCTTTGGCAAGCGTGAACGGTGCGGTCGCGACGATATATTTGTTGGCCGCATCCAGCGCCTGCCATACTTCGTCAAGTCCGCGATTGAACGCGAGCTCATCCTCCATCGCCCCCGCGCGTGCGGGCGCTGCGCTGAACGCATCGCATAGGATACGATCGATTTCCTCGCCGCCCGCTCCCGGGGTTGCGGTTATCTGGCCCTGGAAATATCGCGTCGCCATCGCGAGCACCCGGCTCGAGAGATTGCCGAGATCGTTGGCCAGCTCTGCATTGTAACGTTCGACCAGACGTTCCTCGGAGAAATCGCCGTCCAGTCCATAGGTGACTTCACGCATCAGGAAGTAGCGCAGCACGTCGGCGCCAAAGGCGTGCTCGTACGAAACCGGATCGCGGACGTTGCCCGAGCTTTTGGACATCCGCGAGCCACCAAAATTGAGCCAGCCGTGGACGTTGAGATGCTTGAACAGCGGCAGGCCCGCAGCAAGCAGGATCGGCGGCCAGTACACAGCGTGTGTCTTCAGAATATCCTTGCCGATGAAATGTTCGGTATGAGGCCACACCTTCTCGACGAAGTCCGGATGCGCGGTCGCCGGATGGCTCACGTATGCCCAGAACGCGTCGTACCAGACGTAGGTCACGTACTTGGAATCGAAAGGCAGCTCGATTCCCCAGTCAAGGCGGGCCTTGGGCCGCGAGATGCAGAGGTCGGTCAACGGCTCGGAGAGCATGTTGAGTGCCTCTTTGCGGTAGCGCTCGGGCCGGATGAAATCGGGATTGCGGCGGATGTGCTCGAGCACCTGCTCGCGGTACTTCTCGATCCGCAGGAAGTAATTCCCCTCGCTGATAAGCTCGACGGGACGGTTGTGCGTCGGGCAGACGTTTCCCGGCAGCAGTTCTTTCTCGGTGTAGAAGCGTTCGCAATCGACGCAGTACAGCCCCTCATAGTCGCGAAAATAAATATCGCCGCGCGCGTACGTCCGCCGCAGCATCTCCTGCACCCACTTCTGATGGATATCGTCGGTGGTACGCACCCAGTAGTCGTAGCTGACGCCGAGCCCGCGAAAGGCCTCATCGAACAGCGCGCTCATCTTATCGGTATAGGCTTGCGGCTCGAGCCCTTGCGCGAGCGCGGCGCGCCGAATCTTGTCGCCGTGCTCGTCCGTGCCGCTCAGGAAGCTTACGTTCTCGCGCCCCAGCTTGTGCCGCTGATAGCGCGCGAAAACGTCGGCGGCGAGCGCCTCGTAGGCGCTGCCGACGTGGGGCGCGCCGTTGCAATAGAAAATTGCGGTTGTGATGTGGATGCGTTCGGCCATCTAATGATGCGATTCCCTGGGCCGGTCCCGCGGTGTAATGCCGAAGGCGCGGAGAGCCGACGTTCCGATGCTACTTGGCTGGGCCGGGGCGGCTCAAGTCTGCGGGCGCGCGTCCACCAGATCCTGCAGCGCGGCTTCGACCACGCCGCCGTCCTCATCCCGCTGGATCAGCACGCTCTGCTTGAGGATATTCTGGCGGACCACTTTGCCGTCGCCCTTGACCGATTGCACGCGCTTGCCGACATTGGGCAAGCCGCGCCGGAGTTCCAGGTAGGTCGAGTATTCGTACCGCAGACAGCATTTGAGCCGTCCGCACATTCCGGCCAGCCGCGATGGATTGAGTGCGAGACCCTGCTCGCGCGCCATCTTGACCGTGATCGCCTCGAAATCGCGCAGCCACGACGAGCAGCATAGCTCGCGGCCGCACGGACCCACCGCGCCGGTCACCTTAGTCTCGTCGCGCGCGCCGATCTGCTTCATCTCGACCCGCACGCGCAGTGTGTTGGCGAGGTCGCGCACCAGGTCGCGGAAATCGATCCGGTTGTCCGCGGTGAAATAGAACACGGCCTTGCGCCCGTCGAGCATGTAATCGACGCTGATGAGTTTCATCGCCAGATTGCGCTCGCGGATTCGATGCAGGCACAAGCGCCGCGCCGCCGCCTCACGGTCAAGATTTTCCGTCTCGCTGTCGACGTCGCCCGCCTCCGCCAGCCGCAGCACCGGATGGAGCGCACGAAGGTCGAGCGTGCGGGACGGCTCGTGCGGTTCGACCTCGACGGTCCCGATGCGCACGCCGGCTTCGCTTTCGACCACCACGCGGTCGCCGCGCCTGAGCGTCAGTCCGCCGGCGAGGAAATTATAAAGGTGGCCGACCGGGAGAAACCCGATCGCAACAATCCGGGGTAGTTCCGGAGCGCCGTCGAACGGATCGATCTGTTCGGACACTATTGGCTCCTTAGCGCGTCGCCCACTGACATCCACCACTGTTCCGCTTGCAGGCGCGGGTTCGCCATCTCGTCGATCGCGGCGGCCGCCTCGACCGCGCCCTTGAGGCTCGTAAGCAGCGCCTCGAGCGCGAAACCTTCGGCCATCTTCGTCATCGTCTCGGCGACTTCAGGCGCCGCCGCTTCCGGCGGCGTCCGTAGCAGCTTGAGAAACAGTATTTCCTCAAGCACCCGCGCGATCAACTCGAAGTTCTCGGCCGCCTGATCGCGGCTCGAGAAAAACTCCTGCGCCAGCGCCTGAGCCTTGGCGAAGTCCAGCCGCGACGCACTGCCGAGCGCGTTCAACAACTCGCGGATCGGCGGCTCGGCGCCTCCCGCCAGCTCGAGCGCGCGGCCGGCGCTGCCCCGCGCAAGACGTGCCAGCGCCGCGGCGCGTTCGGCATCGACGCCCGCGCGCGTGCGGAGGATCGCCTCTATCTCGCCCACCTCCAGCGGCGCAAAGCGCACCAGCCGGAGCCGCGAGCGCACCGTGTCGAGCAGCGCGCGCTCGCTCTCGGCCACCATGAAGATGATCGTATGGCCGGGCGGTTCCTCGAGCGTCTTGAGCAGGGCGTTTTGAGCCGGGACGCCGAGCGTTTCCGCGTCGTCTATGATCGCCACCCGTCGCGCCCCGCGGCTCGGGCGCGTGCCCAGGCGTGCGATAAGCTCGCGCACCTGCTCGATCAGCACTTCGCTGCGACCTTCGGCACGCGCGACGGCCGTGAAGTCCGGATGCACGCCCGCGGCGACCTGCACGCACGACGCGCAGCACTCGCATCGCACCGCGACGGTGCCGGCGCGCTCGGCGCCGCGGCCGCGCCGCTCCGGTTTCGCGGCCGTGCGCACCGGGCAATTCTCCACCCGGCAACAGAAGCCGGGCCCCGGCGTGCGCTCGCACAGCAGCGCGTGAGCGAAGCCGCGGGCGACCAGCGCCTTGCCCACTCCGCGCGGACCCGCCAGCAAGTAGGCGTGGGAGGGACGCGAGAGAAGTTCCGCATTGAGCCGCTCGACGGTCTCGCGGTTGCCGCGCACGTCGTCAAGCGGCATCAGGGACCCACCAGCCGCTCGACCGCAACCAGAATCTCTTTGCTGACCGTTGCGAGCTCGCGTGTCGAGTCGATCACCTTGACGCGGGCGGGCTCGTCGCGCGCGATGGTCATGAAGCCTTCGCGGACCCGGCGATGGAAATCGACCTCCTCGCCCTCGAAGCGATCGTAGCCGCGCACGTCACCGCGTGCGCGGGCGCGCGTGCGCCCCAGGCCGATCTCGACCGGGCAATCGAGGACGATCGTGAGCGCGGGCCGGATACCGTCGCTCGCAAGACGGTTGAGCTCGCCGACCAGCTTGAGGTCGAAGCCGCGGCCGTGGCCCTGGTATGCCGTGGTCGAGTCTGAGTAGCGGTCGGAGATTACGATCTCGCCGGCTTCCAGAGCCGGGCGCAGCTTTTCGCGCACGTGCTGCGCGCGGTCGGCCAACACCAGCAGCAGTTCGGAGGCGACCCCCAGCGAGACTGCGGGGTCGAGAAGAATCGCGCGAATAGCCTCGCCCGCCCGCGTGCCGCCGGGCTCGTGGGTGAGCGTCACGCGCCGTCCGCGCCGGCGCAACTCGTCGGCCAGAATCGACGCCTGGGTGGTCTTGCCTGAGCCCTCGACGCCTTCGAGCGTGATGAAGATGCCGGAGGCCATCAGCGGGATAGATACCAGCTTGCGAGCTGCGGCTGAAAGAGCGAGTAAAAGCCGGCCGCCAGCGATAGGAATGGTCCGAATGGCACCGCGGTCGCGAGCAGCGCGTGCTCCTCGTTTTCAGCTGCCGCGCTGTCGGGCGCTTGCGTATCGATCGAGAGCGCCTCCTGGGCGTTGGTTAGGGAGGCAGCCGCAATCACGTCGTTCTGCGAAACTGCGGTTTCAGGCGTGGCTTCCGACATGACTTGCGAAACACCCGCACCGGGCGCTGCGGATGCCGGTGCGCCACCGGCCTCACGCATACCCGGCGGCAGTTCGGGCGCTTCGCTAGGAGTTCCGAATAATCCCACCCCGAGGCCGCCGAACGAACCCAGCAACGCGCCGAAAAACAACGTGAAGAGCACACCCTGCCATCCGATGAACGCCCCCACCATCGCGAGCAGGAACACATCCCCCAGGCCGACGCCCTCCTGTCCGCGCACCAGTTGGTAAAGGTACCCGGTGGCGAACAGCACTCCGCCGCCGGCGGCTATTCCGATGAGCGAGCTTTTCCATCCAACCTCGGGCATGAACAGCGCGGCCAGCACAAAACCCACGGGGACGCCGGGAAATGTGATCAGATTTGGGATCAGCCGCCAATCGTAGTCGACTAGCGAGGAGATGAGCAGCGCTGTGATGAAAATGAAGCGCGCGACCGCGTCGCCCAGAGGAAAATTCGCGTACAGGTAGAGCGCGGCCAGCGCGAGCGCCAGTTCGCCGCCGAGATGTCGTGCGCTAATCGGCGCCCCGCACATCAGGCAGCGCCCGCGCGAGGCCAGGTAGGCGAAGATCGGGACGTTGGCCCACCATGGGATGGAACGCTCGCAGCTTTCGCAGAACGATCGCGGCGTCGCGATCGAGATGTCGCGCGGCAAGCGGTACGCAACCGTTACCGCAAAGCTGCCGACACAGGCTCCCAGAGCGAGTGCGGCAACGTCGCCGATAATCGCAGGCCCCTGCTCCATCGTCCCCCTCGCCCCTCTCCGCGCGTCCGCTGCCGGCCGCTATCCGTCAAGCCGCGTGACGCTTGCCACCACCGTGCGCTCGCGCGGACCGTCGAACTCCGCCAGCATCACGCCCTGCCATCGGCCGAGCGCGAGCCTACCGTCGCGCACCGGAATATTGATCGACGTACCGAGCATCACGGAAAGAATGTGCGCCTGCGAATTGCCCTCGGAATGGCGGAAATCGCCCTTGAGCGGGACTAGGCGCTCCAGATGGCGCAGCAGGTCGGAACTTACATCGGGATCCCAGTTTTCCGACACGATCACCGCGACGGTGGTATGGGTAGCGAAGAGGTTGCAGAGCCCGCTACTTACGCCGCTTTGCTCGACTGCGCGCGCGACCTCGCCGGTGATATCGACCAGTTCCAAGCGCTCCTTGGTGCGAATCGTGATATCCGTCATCACCCGAATATTCTACGGCGCGCAAAGGCATGCCGCCAGCCGAGGCCGCAGTATCGCTCTTTGCCGAGCCGCCCGCGTTCCCATCATATCGCCGATTCGCTAAGGTTCGGTTGCACTTGGCCCGGTCTCACTGGCGCAAACACGGCACGGCGCGGACATGATGGAACAGGAACCGCTGGAATTCTGGTTCGAGTTCGCCAGCACCTACTCGTATCTGGCCGCTTCGCGGATCGAGCAGCTTGCTGCAGCCGCCGGCGTGCGCATGCGATGGCGTCCATTTCTGCTCGGCCCGATCTTCGCGTCGCAGGGATGGGGCGATTCGCCTTTCAATCTCTATCCCTTGAAGGGCCGTTACATGTGGCGCGACCTGGAGCGGATGTGCGAGAAGTACGAAATTCCGTTCCACCGCCCGAGCAAGTTCCCGCGCAGCGGCTTGCTCGCGGCGCGCGTCGCCATCATGGCGTCCGAGGAGCCGTGGTGTCCGCGTTTCGTACGCGCGGTCTTTCGCGCCAACTTTGCCGAGGACCGCGAGATCTCGCGACCCGAAACCATCGCCGAGATTCTCGCCACCCTCGGTCAGCCGCCGCGCGAGGTGCTTCAGCGCGCCGAGGCGCCCGAGAACAAGCAGCGCTTGCGCGAGCAGAACCAATGGGCCGTAGTGCACGGCATCTTCGGCGCTCCGACGATGATCGTCGGTAAGGAGCTGTTCTGGGGCGACGACCGCCTGGAGGACGCGATCGCATTTCACCTGCGTACGGAACGGGCCGGCGCCAAATAGCGTGGCAGCTCAGCGTTGGCAGCGCGGACAAAAAAAGCTCGCGCGCTGACCGACAGTCACGTTGCGGATGGGGCTTTTGCACACGCGGCAAGGTTCGCCGTCACGCCCATAGACCATCAGACGCTCGGCGAATCGTCCCGGCTGTCCCTCCGAATCGCGGTAGCTGCGAAATGTCGTGCCGCGGCTGCCGATCGCCGAGCGCAGGATCGGCGCGGTCGCAGCGACGATGCGTTCGATTTCTTTCCGCGTGACCCTGGCGGCGCGGCGCGTCGGCCGCACTCCAGCGCGGAACAGGATCTCGGAAGCGTAGATGTTGCCGATTCCGGCGACCACCCGCTGATCCATGATGAGGTTCTTGATTGCGGCGCGCCGCCCGCGAGCGATCCGCGCCAAGTACTCGGCATTGAAGGCAGCGCCGAGCGGTTCGGGGCCGAGACCTGCAAGCTCGGGCGCCGCCGCCAACTCCTGGTGCGAGACCAGCCGGATGAGTCCGAAACGGCGCGGGTCGTTATAAACCAAACGGGTGCGATCATCGAGCGCGAACTCGATATGGTCGTGCCGCGCGGCGAATTCGGCGTCATCGAAATCCTGGCCGCGATGGGTCAGGCTGCCGCTCATTCCCAGATGCACGATCATCGCGGCGCCGTCGCTAAGTTCGATGATCAGGTACTTGGCGCGGCGGCCAAGGCGCACGATGCGCCGGCCTTCGACGCCGGCGGCAAAATCTTCCGCCACCCTGCGCCGCAGCCGCGGCTCCGCGATGCGCGCTCGCTCAATGGTCCGGCCGACCGCCGAGCGGGCGAGGATTCGCCTGAGCGACTCGACCTCGGGCAGCTCAGGCATCGCGAAGCCCGGCCGTCGCGGGCGCAAGGGCGCCCGTGCTTTCGAGCGCATCGGCCAGGCGCACGAAATCTGCGACCGAGAGCGTGGCGGGCCGCGCGGCGTGATCGATACCGGCACGCGTGAGCGCGGCGACGACCGTTTCGGGCGCGGCGCCGAGCGCGCCGGCGAGCGCGTTGCGGACGGTCTTGCGCGGGGCCGAAAACGCGGCGCGAATTGCGCCGAGCAGTGCCGGCTCAGCGGTCGGCGCAAACGGCGCGCGCTGATGCGGGGTGAAGACGATGACCTCGGCGTCGACGCGCGGTGCGGGACTGAAGTTGCCGGCGGCGACGCGAAAATGCTCGCGGGTTTCCCAATAAAGCGCGGTGAAAACGCTCAGCGCAGAATACGCCCGTTCGCCCGCACGCGCGCGGATGCGCTCGGCGACCTCGCGCTGAAACATCAGAACCATCCCCGCGATCGCGCCGCGCATTTCGTCGAGCCGGCGCAGAATTGCGGCGGCCGCGTTGAACGGCAGATTGCCAATCACCTTGACCGGCGGCCGCTCGACCAGTTGCGCGAGTTCGACTTCGAGAAAGTCGCTGCATACGACGCGCACGGCGGGATGTCCCGCAAACGCGGTCTCAAGCCGCTCCGCGAGCCGCGCGTCCAGTTCGACCAGCCATAGCCGCCGCACCCCGGTGCGCAGAATCTTGTCGCTCAGGATTCCAAGTCCGGGTCCGATTTCGACCACTTCGTCGCCGGGCGCGATTGTGGCGGCAGCGACAATCCGGTCGGCGATGGCCGGCTGCACCAGGAAATTCTGGCCGCGCGATTTGCGCGGCCGTACGCCGGCTGCGTCGAGTTCGGCGGCGACCGCAAACGGGGACGCGCGTCCGATCCTGAGCTGTCCAGCTCCCGAGCGTCCGGCGCGTGTCACTCGCGGACGTTCCCATCGCTTGTCGTCTAGAGAGTGAGCGCGGCCTCGGCGTCGATGCCGAGCGAGTCGCGGTCGCCGCGGAGCAGCCGATAGCTCCCGGCCATCGCAATCATCGCCGCGTTGTCGGTACAGAACTTGAGCGACGGCGCGATGACTGCGCGGCCCTCGGCAGCCGCCGCCTCGGCGAGGCGCTCGCGCAGGCGCGAGTTGGCCGCGACGCCGCCGGTTAGCGCGATCACATTGATGCTGGTCTCGCGCGCCGCGCGCATCGTCGGTTCCACCAGCATATCGACCACTGCCTCCTGAAAGCTCGCGGCCAGATCCTCGCACGAGAGCGCAGCGCCGGCCTCCGTTCGCAGCAGCGTCGCGACCGCGGTTTTAACCCCGCTGAAGCTGAAATCGAGTGGCGCGCCGCGCACGTGAGCGCGCGGAATACGCACTCGCTTGCGGTCCCCGCGCCGCGCAAACTCGTCGATTATCCGTCCGCCGGGATAACCGAGGCCCATCAGCTTGGCAACTTTGTCGAACGCTTCGCCGGCAGCGTCGTCGCGCGTGCGGCCCAATCGACGATAGCTGCCGAAGTCTTCGACCACGAATAGCTCGGTGTGGCCGCCCGATACGACCAGCGCGAGGAACGGCATCGTGGGGCGATGCTCGAGCAGCGGCGCGAGCAGATGTCCCTCGATGTGGTTCACGCCGGCCATCGCGATCCCGAGGCTCTGTGCGAGCCCCTTCGCGCACATCAGGCCGACCAGCAGCGAGCCCACCAGGCCAGGACCGCGAGTCACCGCGATGCCGCCGAGGTCGCCGAGCGCACATCCGGCGGCCTCCAGAGCCTGCTCGATCACGGGCAGGATAGTGATGACGTGATTGCGCGAGGCCAGTTCCGGCACCACGCCGCCATAGCGGCGATGGATCTCATCCTGGTTGGCGATGACGCTGGAGCGGATGGAGGCGACGCCCGGATGCGCGGTTTCGATAACCGCCGCTGCAGCGTCGTCGCACGAGGACTCGATTCCCAAAATCAGCATCGAATTACTGCAAAGTCAGGATTGATTACTGATCGTCCTGCGCTCCCGGACCGTTGTCTTGAGTGTCCGAATCGTCACCTGAATCCGCACTCGAGTCAGAACTATTCGGCTGTGCCGCGAGCGGCGCAGCTTCGGTTGGCGGAGGTGCGGCCAGATTAACCTGGGGCGCAGGGACCAACGCGCCCTGGTTGGACGGGGGAGCCGCACCGGCCCCGCCCGCGTTCGCATCGGGGAGGCTCGCGCTCAGACGGCCGTAACCGGCGCGCGCCATCAGATTGCCCGGTGTCACGTCGAGCGCTTGCTTGTAAGCTGCGGAGGCCTCGGGAATCTTGCCTTGTTCTTCGAGACACACGCCCTCGAAGCTTTTGACTTCGCCGAGCCATGCGGGGACCGCACGCAAGCCGACTTCCGAGCGACCAAAAAACGCTAGTGCCTGCGTGTAGTCTTTTTTGGCCATGTAGGTGCGGCCGAGATAGAAGTACGCGTAAGGATCGGTCGGGTCAATCGAGATTGCGCGGCCAAGATCGCGGTTCGCGTCGTCGAGTTTCGAGGCTTCCAAGGCTCGGCGCCCCTGCTCCGCGAAGCGCAACGAAGCGTTAAGCGCGGGTTGGTCCAGGGTGCTGGCGATGAGCATGGTCAGCGGGCGATCGCTGACTGGCGCGGTCGGCTGGATCGAGCCGACGTCATAGGGCGGCGGCGTTTCGGTCGGCGTAGCCTCGGGGGAGGGTTCGCCGGGCACGGGAGCGCCCGCCGCTTCGGCGGGTGCTCCTGTGCCCGCGCCAGCCGCGTCGGATGTCCCGGGTGCAGCGGATGGACCCACGCCGCCGGCCGCGGCCGGCGCGCGGGTCCATCCGCTGGTACCCTCGTCGTCGGGAGCTCCCTGGGGAGATCCTTGGGAGGACGGCTGCGCAACAGTCGCCGCAGGCGGCGGTTGCGCAGCCGCTCCAGCCGCGGGCGGAGGCTTCGCGCCCGGACCTCCGTTATCCGCCCCGCCCGGGCTCTGCGAGCCGGCGGGCGGCGCGGATAACGCCGCGGGGGACGGCCGCGGAGACGCCAGGTCCTCCGGCGGGAGGCTTTGCTCTTCGAATGCGATAGCAGCCCCGGAACCGCTATCGCGCTCGAAGGCGAGCTTGCCGGCGTCGCGCTGCGTGCGCGTGAGCAGCGCGGTCGCCGCGGCGGGCGGCGCAGCCGTGGCGGCCGCGTGTGGCGCGAATGCGAAGCTGGCCAGCGCCAGCGCGAATGCGAGCGCGGGTGGCGCGGCGCGTCGCGACGCAGTGGCCCGCGCGAAATCCGTTTCGATGCTCATCAATCGTTGGGATCGCTCGGAACGCGTTCCCAGTTGCTTCCTCCCGGCGGCGTGTTGGGAGCCGCTGAAGTCCCGGCTACGGGTCTGGTTCCGCCCGGGTTGTGGAGCGGGCAGATTTGCGTCGGCGCGAGATTCACCGGGAACGCGCCCTCCAGTACCACCGGACAATTCGGTCCCGCCAGGTAGCCGGTCAACGGGTCAACCTTCTCCACCACGATACCGGGCGGCGGGGCGAAGTCCAGCGCCGGCCGGGACGCCGTCGCAGCCTTCATGAAATCGGTCCACGCCGGCAGCGAGGCCTCCGCACCGGTCAAACCCAGCTCTTCCCTTTGATCGAAGCCGGTCCATACGACGGCCAGCAGGTTAGGCGTGAAGCCGGTGAACCAGGCGTCCTTGGAGTCATTCGTGGTGCCGGTCTTGCCCGCTGCGGGACGGGTGAAGCCGCGCTTGCGCACGCCCTCGCCGGTCCCATGGTTGATGACCTGCTCGAGCATGAAGTCGATCATGTAGGCTAGTTGGGGCGAGAGCACCTGACGAGCTTGCAGTTCATGGCCCTCGATCACTTTGCCGGTCTGATCGACCACCGCCGTGACCGCGGAGGCCTGCACTTCGAGTCCGTAGTCGGCCATGATCGAGTAGGCCTGCGCGATCTGCATCGGCGTGACTTCGATTCCGCCGAGCACGATCGACGGATACGCAGGCAGGTCGCCGAAGCCCATCCTCTCGGCCATCGCGCGCACCCGGTCAAGCCCGATTTGGTTGGCTAGGCGCGAGGTCGCCGAGTTAAGCGACTCCTCGAGCGCGAACTCCAGCGTGACGCGGCCGAAATAGCGGTCCTTGTAGTTCTTGGGGGTCCAGCTGATGTCGCCGTAAGACCAGGTGAATGGCGTGTCGTCGATATAACTGGTCGGCAGAAAGTGCTCGGGGCCGCCATCGAGGGTTTCTTGCAGTGCGGCCAGGTAGGTGATGGGTTTGAAGGCCGAGCCCGGCTGGCGTCTCGCCTGGGTAATACGGTCGAATTGGCTTTCGCGGTAATCGCGCCCACCTACCATCACGCGAATCCTGCCGCTTTGCGGCTCGATCGCGATCAGCGCCTCCTCGAGCTGATCCTTCTTCTCCTTGCGCCGCAGCGCCGCGTGGCGCTGCTCGAGGTAGTTCAGATTGTCGCGCACCGCCTTCTCGGCGAGCTTCTGGGCGTGCACGTCGAGCGAGGTGAAGACTCTCAGCCCCTCGCCGGTCAGCACCTCGGGCGGATAACGTTCGGCCAGTTCACGCTTCACGTAGTCGACGAAGTAAGGCGCGTCATTGTTCTCAACGAAGACCTCGCGTGGATGGAGCGGCTCTGTGGCGGCGCTGTCATAGGCGGCCTTGCTGATGTAGCCGTCGGCCAGCATCAGGCCCAGCACTTCGTTGCGCCGCTGCTCGGCGAGTTGCGGATGATGCAGCGGGTTGAGGCGGTTGGGCGAGCTTATCATCCCGGCGATCGTCGCCATCTCGCCGATCGTCAGATTGCGCGGTTCTTTGGAGAAGTAGAACTCGGCCGCTTCCCATATTCCGTAGATTCCTTCCTGGCCGCGCTGTCCCAGGTAGATGTCATTTATGTAATTCTCCAGGATCTGATCCTTGGAGTATCGGCGCTCGGCGATATAGGCCATCAGCGCCTCTTTGGATTTGCGCTGCCAATCGCGCTTGCTGGTTAGAAAAAAGTTTTTCATCAACTGCTGGGTCAGGGTCGAGCCGCCCTGACGCACGCGATGCGCGCTGAAGTCGACCCAAGCCGCCTTGACCGTGCGAGCGAGGTCGATACCGTGGTGCTCGTAAAAGCGATGGTCTTCGGCGGCGAGAATCGCGTCGATGAAGGCCGGCGGAATCTGAGCGAGCGGCACCAAACGACGCTGCTGCCAGCTGCCCTGGAAAATTCCGCTGATCAGCTCAGGTTCGAGTTCGGCCGAGAAGAGCGGCTTGCCGCCGAGCGGGTCGCGCATCGCGAGCACCGTATCGCGCGGCCCAAGGCTCATTTCGACCGCCTCGCCCGCGAACTCGTTATAAGGATAGGCAAAGTCGTGCAAAAAAACGGTCAGCCGATGCTTCTTTTCGTCCAGCGAGTATTCGCCCCGCGAAGTGAGCGCGCCCGGAGCGACGCGATGGTAGTTCAGGCGGGCGAGGCGCTGGAAGAAGCCGAGGTCATCGAGGCTCTGACCCGGATAAACGAAGCAGGAATCCGAGTAGATGCGCGAGGGGATGTTCCAGCGCTTGCCGGCGAAGCGTGTGACAACCTCAGTCTCTAGCGCGTGATAGTAGCTCAGGAACTCGTAGATCGCCGGCGGCACCGCGAAGAGTAGCATCGCCAGAACGCCGAACAGGACTATTTTGAGCGCGCGTTTCATCGCGGCCTAAAGCGCTCCCGCCATCCGCACACGAGCGCCCGGCGTCTGTCCGCGGGAGCGCATCACCTAGCCCTCCGGTTCGAGCGGCACAAAAACCGTATTGTTGTGGCGCTTGATCAGGAGCAGCACAGCCTTGCCACCGCCCAACTTGATAGCGTGTCGGTAGGCGGCGGTATCACCCACGCTCTGGCGATTAACCTCCACGATGATGTCGCGCGAGCGCACTCCGGCCGCGTCCGCCGAGCTGCCAGGTTGTACCGAGTACACGACCACGCCCTTGCTTTGTCCGAGCCCCATGTCGTGGGAGAGCTTGGGCTCGAGGTCCTTGACGGTGAGGCCGAACGGCGCCGAGCCCTTGATCGGCTGTTTACCGGCTGCGGCAACGTGGGTTTCCCGCGAGGCGGTAATCGTGACCGGCAGCTCGAGGTACTTTTTGTCCCGCACGATCCGAAGCGTCGCGCTATGGCCGAGCGGCGTGCGTGCGACCATCAGCGGCAACTCGCGCGAGTCTTCGATCGGAATTCCGTTATAGGCGGCGATCACGTCGCCTCGCTTGACCCCGGCGTTCTTGGCCGGTCCTTCGCTCAGCACCTCGGCAACCAGCGCGCCGCGCGGTTCCTCCAGGCCCATCGAATCGGCGATCGACGGGGTGACTCGTTGCACGTAAATTCCGAGCCATCCGCGCACCACCTTGCCGTGCTCGCGCAACTGCGGCAGCTCTTCCTTGACCAGGTTGACCGGGATAGCGAAGCCAATTCCGGTATTGGAGCCGGTGCGAGTGAAAATCGCCGAGTTTACGCCAACCACTTCACCATGGATGTTGATCAGCGGACCGCCCGAATTACCCGGATTGATTGCGGCGTCGGTCTGGATGAATTCGTCATAATTGCCCGGGATAAAACGGCCCTTGGCACTGACGATGCCAGCGGTCACGGTGTGGTCGAAACCGAACGGGTCGCCGATAGTCATCACCCACTGGCCGACTTTCACGTCGTCGGAGTCGCCGAGCGGAGCCACCGGTAAATCGTGCCGGGCATTGATTTTCAGCAGCGCGATGTCGGTCTTGGCGTCGCGCCCGGCCACCGAAGCCTTGTACTGATTGCCGTCCTTGGTGGTGACGATAATCTCGCGGCCGTTTTCGACAACGTGGTCGTTGGTCAGGATGTAGCCGGCGGAATTAATGATGAAGCCGGAGCCCAGGCTGCGGCCGTGCGGCTCGCCGAAGGGCTCGCCGAACTCGTTGAACGGCTCATTGCCGCCGCCTTCGCTGCCGCCGCCTTCGCCGCTATCGCCTTCACCCTCGGAAGCTGCCGGGCCGGCCTGCTCGGTGGAAATATTGACCACTGCGGGACCGAGTTTATCCGCCAGCGCGACGAAGTCCGGCAGCGTGTCGGCCTTGGTGACGCGGGGCAAAGTAAGCTCCCGCCAGAACTGATCGCCAAGCGCACGCGGCGCGGCCGGACCGTAAAACAGCAGTGTCACCGCCGCGAAACAGAGAATGGCGACGTTCCCGACCTTAGAAGGCATTCGCGCGCTGACCCGGACCCGGGCGAATCAGCCGTTCCGGCGAGCGATCTCAACGTATTTCATTCTGAGGTCAAATAGAATCGCGTCGAGCAGGGCCTGCTCGTCGTGGTCGAGATTGCCCCGCGTCTTGTCGCGTAACATGCCGAGGATGTCGATGAGCTGCTGGGCCATCGCGAGGTCGCGCTGCTCCTGGCCGCTTGAGGGGTCGGCCACCTCGCCCAAATGCACCAGGGCTTCGGTCGAAAGGCTCATCAGGAAAGCGCCAAAACTTATTTCGCCGATCTGGGCACCGGCTTGCGCGGATTGAGCTTCGGAGCCGGTCGCAGCGCGCGCAGCAGCATAGCCCCGGGCCGCTGCCGCCTGCTCCGGTTGGGAAGCACCCGCCGTTTGCGGCTGCGGCGCTTGGGCGGACACGCGCGCGCCGGCGCTCTGCGGTGCCGATTCGCCCGGACGCGGCGCCTCTGGCTTTGCAGTGGCCGTGGATGGCTCGTCGGCACCGCTGAATTCTGGCTTAAGGTCGCCTTCGGCAGAGAAGCGGCGGCGATCCTGAATTTTGAAGCTCTTCGAGCTTTCGTCTTCGGATGCCATCGGGTTAGACCACCTCAGTGCTCGCCATGTGCTCGAGGCGCCGTATGCGCTCCTCTAGCGGCGGATGGGTTGAAAAGAGTTTGCTCATGAAGCCCTGTGGGCCGAGCGGATTGACGATGAACAAATGCGCGGTCGCAGGCCCCGCGTCCATCGGCATCCGCTCGTTGGCGGCCTCCAGCTTGCGGAGCGCGCTCGCGAGATAGAGTGGATGATGCGTCAAACGGGCGCCGCTGGCGTCGGCCTGGTACTCGCGCGTCCGCGATACTGCAAGCTGGATCAAGCTCGCCGCAAGCGGAGCCAGAAATGCCATCAGCAGCAATTCGATTATCCCACCGCGCCGGTCATCGTCGCCACCGCCTCCGAAGCCGCCGAAAAATGCGCCCCATCGCGCCATCGAAGCCAGAATCATGATCGCGCCGGCGAGGGTTGCAGCGATCGAGCTGGTCAAGATGTCGCGATTGATAACGTGGGAAAGCTCGTGGCCGAGCACACCCTTGAGCTCGTCGCGGCTGCAGAATCCGCAGAATCCCGCGCGTCACTGCAACGGCCGCGTGATGAGGACTGCGGCCGGTGGCAAAGGCGTTAGGTGTGTCGGTGTCGATCAGGTACATCCGCGGCACCGGGATATGTGCCTCCTGCGCCAGCTCCTGCACGATCGAATAAAGCTCGGGCGCCGCGGAGGGGTCGAGCTCCTGCGCATTGTAGGCCCGCAGCACCATCTTGTCCGAGAACCAGTAGCTGAAAAAATTCATCGCCAGCGCGATGAAGAAAGCAAAGATGGCGCCGCGCTCTCCGCCGAAGATGCCTCCGACGAGTACCAGCAGCCCGGTCAGGGCGCCGAGCAATAAGGTGGTCTTAATGGCGCTGCGCAGCATAGATTCCTTGAAGGTAGAAACTCCAGCAAATCAGAGGAGAGCTAATAGGTCGCTAACGCTAATCGCGCGACGTGCATCACGCTACGCCGGGCCGTTTTTCCAGTCAACGCAGAGACTGCTACTCTGTTCATTCTAACCATCATCGCGCCGGCTTTCATCAGGTTGGCATTCACGTTGCGCGCCTGATTCTATTAATAAATTGATAAATCTCAGACATGAGGAAAGGATCCCTTGGATACAGTGTTTTGTACGGCTGAGGCACTTTCCCCTTCAGCGTAGGTCGATGGCGTCTTTTAGGGCCGACACCGCCTCACCGGTCGTTAGTTCGGCAAGATTCGAAGCCCGTACTACTCTGACCCGGTCAAGTCTGACCCGGCCCAGCGGGCGCCATCGGCCGGGATCCGTTGGACCGAAGATGGCGACTCCGCGCGCTCCAGCGGCGGCCGCCAAATGCGATACGCCCGAGTCGTTGCCGACAAAGCCGGCCGCGAGATGCGCCAAACCGGCCACGATGCTGAGCGGCTGATCGCGAAGCCACGGAATCCCGTGCGCGGCCAGGAGCGGTAGCAGGAGCAGCTCAATCTGCGCTCCGCCGGGCCGAGCACAACCAATGCGCGCATCAGCGGTGGGAGTGCGCTCGCGAGCGCGACGAAATTGTGTGCGGGCCAGTTCTTGTGAGGGCTTCCGCTGCCAGGGAAAAGCAGCACGAACCTCGCACTGGCGAGACCGAGGCGGCCAAGGGCCTTGTGGCCCTCCGCGACATCGCTCGCGAGCACCTCGATTCGGGCGTCAAGCGGCGCACCGCGGTCGCCAATCTCGTCGAGGTATCCGGCGGCGACATGGCCGGGGCCCGCGGGACGAAAGGCGTGGAAGCTGACGGCTGTGGGCGCGGCCGCCACTTCGAGCCCGCGCCGAAAGCGCGCGTCGTCGGACGCGAAGAACGAATAGATGCGAGTGAAGGGGCGAAAAAATCGGGTTGCCTCTGCGAGTTCGGGGTTTTCGGCGAATAGCGCGGCGACTTCGCGTCGGTCAATTGAATGGGCTTGTGAGTGCGCCTCTGAGTGAGCTTGGGAATGGCCGCTCGCGATTCCGATGCGCGCGACTATGAAGCGCGCCAGCTCCTCGCGCGCCATCAGGTCGAGCGTCGCGTCGCGATGGCGCCGCGCGAGCGCGCGCAGCGCCGGGACCAGACATACAAGGTCGCCCAGCGCGCCGGGAAAGATCACCAACACGCGCTCCTTGGGCGCGCCTCGCTCCGAGCTCGACAAGACCATCGCAATAAACCCTATGCGGTACAGATAACAGTCGCAAAAAGGGAGCGAATACGGCTAAAATCGCGGCATGCCGAACAGCGTCGCACACTCGCCGCTAGAACTGATCGGCCACACCCCCGTGGTGCGGCTCAATCGCTTGCCAGGAAAGGACGACGCCGAAATCTGGGCCAAGCTCGAGAGCTTCAACCCGGGCGGCAGTGTCAAGGACCGGATCTGCGTCGCGATGGTCGAGGCGGCGGAGCGTGAGGGCCGCTTAAAGCCCGGCGAGACGATCGTCGAACCGACTTCGGGCAACACCGGGATCGGTCTTGCGCTAGTGGCGGCGGTCAAGGGCTACCAGCTTATCCTGACGATGCCCGATACGATGAGCGAGGAGAGGCGTTCGCTGCTTGCGGCGTATGGGGCGCGTCTGGTGCTCACCCCAGACACCCGCGGGATGCATGGCGCGATCGCCAAGGCGCAAGAGCTGGTGCGCGATAACCCCGGATACTTCATGCCACAGCAGTTCAGGAACCACGCCAACCCCGACGTCCATTACGCGACCACCGGTCCTGAATTGGCGGGCCAACTCGAGCGTATCGATGCGTTCGTCGCGGGCGTCGGCACCGGCGGCACGATCACAGGAGTCGGGCGCTACCTGCGCGAGCACTTCGGCGGCCGCCCATTGATCGTTGCGGTCGAGCCGAAAAACTCTCCGGTGCTGGCGGGTGGAGAGGCTGGCTTCCACAAAATCCAGGGAATCGGAGCCGGCTTTGTGCCGGAAAATCTCGACACCTCCATTTATGACGAGATCATCGCGGTGAGCGACGAAGAAGCGACGCTTCATTCGCGCCGCCTCGCTCGCGAAGAGGGCCTGCTGGTCGGGATCTCGTCGGGGGCGGCCTGTTGCGCAGCGCTGCAGGTGGCGAAGCGGCTCGGCCGCGGCAAGGTCGTCGCGACCGTCTTCTGCGATACCGGCGAGCGCTACCTGACGACCGATCTTTTTCGGGCCGAGGGCATATGAGCGCGATTAGCGACGAGCTTTCGCTCAAGTTCGACCGATTGCGCGGGATTTTCGCACCGATGCGCTCGGTTATGGTCGCCTTCTCGGGCGGAGTGGATTCGACTTTCGTGCTGCGCGTCGCCCACGACACCCTCGGCGAGCGGATGCTCGCGCTCACCACCACCTCGCCGACGATGCCCGACGATGACCGCCGATCGGCGCTCGAGATGGCGCGCCTTATCGGCGCGCGCCACCTCGTCGTCGATTCGAACGAACTCGAGGTTCCCGGCTACGCCGAGAATCCGCTCAACCGATGCTACCTGTGCAAGCACAATCTGTTCACGGTCTGTGAGGCCAAGGCGGCGGAACTCGGAATCGAAGAAATCGTGGACGGACTCAACCTGGATGACCTGCACGATTACCGTCCGGGAATTAAGGCCGCCGGGGAAAAGCGTGTGCGCCATCCGCTGGTCGAAGCCGAATTGACCAAGGCGGAAATTCGCGGACTGTCGCGCGCGCTGGGACTCCCGACTTGGGATCGGCCGGCCTCGCCTTGCCTCTCCTCGCGCTTCCCTTACGGAACGCAAATTACTCTGGAGGGGCTCGAACGGGTCGAACGCGGCGAACAATTGCTGCATGCGATGGGCTTTCGGGTCGCGCGCGTGCGCTATCACGGCGAGGTCGCGCGGCTGGAGGTCGAACAGACGGAAATTGCGCGCCTGCTCGAACCGGCGACGCGCGAGCGCGTGGATCGCGAGTTGCGCAACCTCGGGTTTCGTTTCGTGACCGTCGATCTGAAGGGCTTTCGCTCGGGATCGCTGAACGAGGGCGTGGCGGCCGCGGACCAAACCCATTCTGCTGATTCTCCGCACCCTCGCTGAGAATTTCTAGCGAGCCAAGATTTCCTAGCCGGCGAAGATTCGCGCGACGAGCGCCTCGGCGGTTTCGAGATCCGCGGGTGTCGTGATTTTCAGATTGATCGCGGCGTGCTCTACCACCTCGACTCGCCCGCCGCATCGCTCCACCAATTCAGCATCATCGGTCGCGGCCCATCGCTCGCGAACGGCGCGGGCATGCGCCTCAACCAGGATCGGGCGCCTAAAGGCCTGCGGTGTTTGCGCTCGCCATAGGCCTTCGCGCGCAATCGTCGACGTGATCGTGCGGCCTTCCGTGCGCTTCAGCGTATCGGCGACCGCGATCGCCGCGATCGCTCCGTCGGCACGGCCCGCTGCCTCGATGCATGCCGCGAATACTGCTGGAGGCGCAAACGGACGCGCGGCGTCGTGTACCACGACGACTTCGCCCTCCGCGCTGGTGAGTCCCAGCGCGATCGCGACCGACTCCTGACGCTCGGCGCCGCCTGCGACCAGCTTGACTGGGATTTGCATTCCGGCCCGCTCGACCTCCGCGCGCGCCCGCGACTCCATCCCAGGCGGGACTGTCACTACAACCTCGTCGATTATGTCGAGCGCGCCGACTGAGCGCATCGAATAATACAGCAGCGGTTGTCCGCCGAGCGGCACAAAAGCCTTCGGGACGTTCAGGCCAAGCCGGGTCCCGTTTCCGGCGGCGACGATTATGACGGAGCATCGCATTACATGGGATGCCGCGGCGATCGAACGAACCCTCGCGGCAGCGGCGTTATCGAGCGTACCGGGCTACGCGTGGGAGGGCAAAGCTTGGGGTGCCAAGACGGGCTGTCATGGAAAAAGAAAAGGGATCGGAATTACTTCCGATCCCTTCAGGATTCTCGTCGGCGTCGCGCGGTCTAGTTAGCGAACATCATTTTAAGCTCTTCCATGATTTTTTCTTCCGGATGAGCTTTCGCGATCGACAGTTCCTTCACCAGGAGACTGCGCGCAGTATCGAGCATCTTGCGCTCGCCAAACGACAGCTCCTTGTCACCCTTGAGCACCAGGAGGTCGCGCAGGACCTTGGCTATTTCCAGCGGCGAGCCGGTCTTGATCTTTTCGGTATACTCGCGATATCGGCGGTTCCAGGTCTGAGTGTCAGCATCGACCCTGCGCGTGCGCAGAATTCGGTAGATCTTATCCACCACGTCCTTGCCGATAACCCGCCGCAACCCCACCTGGGTAACGTTCTCGGTCGGGATCATGATGGTCATCTTCTCGGTGCCCAGGATCTTGAGCATGTAGAATCGGCGTTCGGTCCCGGAAATTACCCGGCTTTGAATGTCCTCGATGACCGCTACCCCATGTGCGGGGTATACCACCTTCTCACCCTTCTTGAACGGCAAATTCATCATCTAGGTTCTTTCACGAGCCGCGAGGCGTTATGGATTTCGGTCCAGTTAGTGACGACGGTTCACTCCTGCCCGATCAGCGCTGGCTCAACGCCTACATTATGGCACAAACAGTAGGGTTTTGTAACCCCGTCGAACACACAATGTCTAATTGAGGATAAATTCCGAGAGGAAGACAAACGGCCGCAAGGACTAACGAGAAATTCGGCGAACACCGCCGAGATGAAGTTCCATCACGAGAGCGTCTTCGCCGGGACCGTAGTAGTTGGTTCTCAAACGCCGTTCTTCAAAGTTTAGCTTGCGATACAAGCTCCTGGCGGCCACATTCAATCTTCGAACTTCTAGTGTGACAAGCCGGATGTTTTTCGCTTTTGCTTCGTTTATAGCCTCGGCCATCAGCGCCCTCGCGATCCCGCTCCGCCGCAGCTCGCGATGGACCGCGACGTTCAGGATATGACATTCGTCAGCGACCAGCCATCGGCATAGAAAGCCGACCGCCCGATCTTCGGCCTCGGCCGGCGCCAGATGGCCAGTCTGCGGGGAGACGGCGACTATGATACGAGAGAACGGCAGCATCAGTTCGCGTTTGAATGAATCGAGACTCCACGGCTGGGGAAATGACAGTCGCTCGAGCTCCAGTATACGCGCCAGATCGCGGACGGTCGCTTCTCTTATTGTGGTCGTCATCGTCCGCCTCTAAAGCGTCGGCGGGCCTGGGCTTGCGCCGAAGCGGACCCTGAACCTAAGCGACCCGGCTGAAGGTCTTCGAGCCTGCGGCCTTGAAGACAACTATCTCGAGCACCTTGTCGAGCAGGCAATGTTTGAAGGACGTAACTGGTTGGTCGAGCTCGATCCGGGTCAGGAAGTCGGAAGGAAACGATGCGGAGATATACGACAGCCTCCGCATCGCGTCTCCGCGCACGCCGGCGCGCACCGCGAGCACTCTTTCGTGCAGCGTGACCGTGTAGTCGTAATCGGGCATCTCGTCGGGGAGCTTCCACAATTGCTTCAGCGAAGAGTCCGGGATGCGCCGTGGCATTTCGATACTCACCAGGTAAGCATTCGCGTGCTCGATAACCGTATAGACCGTTCCGTAACGGCGGTCGCGCTCGAGTTTTTCGTCATGGATCGGATTGCTGAAGCCGTCGAAGGCGACGTGCCGATCCTGGCGCATCGCGGGGCCGCGCAGCCGGTCAAGCCGCATCAGCCTGACCAGCGATCCCCAGATGCTGCGATGGCTCCGGCGCTGCCCCGCGGGACCGCCCGGCTCGACCATCCTGATCGCGTCTGCGAAGTCGCCTTCGGATTCGCCAGGGAAGCTTTTATGCTCGAGCGGCCCGGGTAAGGCGCTCTGGGCACCCCCGGGAACCGCGGTCATCATTGCAGGACCGCGATCTGTAGGACCGCGATCTGCAGCCACGTGGGCCGCAGCGGTCTGTGCAGCCGGAGAATGGTCGGCGGCAGCAGGCGGGCCGGCTGAGGTGCCCGCCTTGGCAGGCTCTTTCGGCAACCCGCTCTGGCTCTTCTGTTCGCTGGGGAGGTCTGTCGACACGAGAGTGGGGAAGCTGGCGTTCGGCGCTTCGGGAACCCGTGTGACGATACCCATCGTCAGTTTTGGATGTCAACCATGCGTCGCGCATGCATCGTGTGGCACTCGCAATGATGACTTTGGTGGCTTGCCTTGAACAGATCGATTTGTAACGATGAGCACAATTTGCCGGGCGCAAACGCTTCGCGCCGGTAGCGGGATGCTGTTAGATTGCTTTGACCTATCGAGAACAGATTTTTAGGATAGTGGGAGGTGGTTTCGGATGAAGAAGTTGACGAGCGTGCTCGGAATCCTGGCGCTCGGTGGATTGTTCGCCACCGGATGCAGCAGTCAGTCTCAAATCGATCAGGCGACTTCGCAGGCGGAAGCCAGCGCGCAGTCGGCTTCCACGGCAGCGACTAGCGCGCAGAACGCGGCCAACCAAGCGGCCCAGTCGGCTAAGACCGCTCAGGAAGCGGCCGGCGGTGCAGAGGACTCGGTCAAGCGCGCCAACGATGCCGTGGCCCGCCTCGAAGCGGAATTCGCGTCTTCGGTTACGAAGTAATCGTCAATACCTGGCGGAAGAGGAGAGTGTATCCTCTTCCGCCTTTTACTGATCGTCGGAAATCCATGGGCGAGCGCAGCAGCTCAGGGCTGCGCCTTTGGAATCGTTGCCGGTCTAGCGCTCTGGCCGGGTTCGGCGAGCGCGCGGCGAGCGTCGTCACGCGCCAGATCGTCGCTCTCGATACGTTGCTCGAGGTCGCGGAAGGCGCTGACGGTAAACCCTTGAGCCCCGGCGGCTCGTTCGACAGTCAAGCTATGGTCGCGTTGCATTGCGCGATAGACCGCTACGTACTTTTCGATTTCGTCGGGTGAGGCGCCTTTGTTGGGAGGAGGCTCGCCGCTGTCTTCGTCGTCGCCCTGGACGAAGCGGATAACCTCGAGCGGAATGGATCGGAACAAAACGCCCGCGAGCCGGAGCGAGACGCTGACGCCCGGCAAGGTTGGCGTGCGGGGCGGCGCCCCTGGGTCAGCGAGCGCCATCCGCACAACGAACGGAGCGATTGCGGCCGCACCAAAGAGCATCGCAAGCACAGGGATGGCACGGCGTACTGTCCCGTCGCATGAAGCGCGGGACCTGCTCGGCGGCGACTGCGTCCTCTTCGATCGAGTTATCGTCACACAATCTATCCTTGCACGCTCGGAGATCGGGCACAAAGCGTGATACTACTGGAAACGCGCGCCAGCATGCTTATGTTACAGCGGGTCGTTTCGATTGGACGAGTGGGCCGCAGCATAGATTTGTGCGCATAGCCTCAAATTTCGTTTACGGAGATTTCTTCGATGTCAGCCAAAATCATCCATCTGCATGAGAAAGCCCGCGCTGGAATCGCCAAAGGCGCCGCGCTGGTAGCCGAAGCCGCGCGGGTCACGCTCGGTCCCAAGGGCCGCCACGTCATGATTCAGAAAAGTTTCGGCGCGCCGATCGTCACCAAGGACGGCGTCACCGTGGTCAAGGAAATCGACCTCGAGGACAAGTTCGAAAACATGGGCGCGAAGTTAATCCGAGAGGTCGCGCAGAAAACCTCCGACGTCGCCGGGGATGGCACTACCACCGCGACAGTGCTCGCCCGCGCGATTCTCCGCGAGGGTCTGCTCATGCTCGCCGCCGGGATGGCCCCGATGGAGCTAAAGCGGGGTATGGAGACGGCAGTCGCCACCGCCGCAGGGGTCATCAAGGCAATGGCGCGGCCGGTCAAGGAACACGGGCGAATGGTCCAGGTCGCCACCGTGGCGGCTAATGGGGATCGGTCGATAGGCACTATCATCGCCGACGCGATGGACAAGGTCGGCATGGAAGGCGTGATTACGGTCGAAGAGGCGAGTGGTTTGGAGACCACACTCGAGCTGGTCGAAGGGATGCGCTTCGACCGTGGCTATCTGTCGCCGTATTTCGTCACCAATCCCGAGCGCATGACCATCGAGCTTGACGAGCCGTTGATCCTGTTCCACGAAAAGAAGATTTCCAACATGCGCGAACTGTTGCCGCTGCTCGAGCGCGTAGTGCAGGCGGGCCGTCCGCTCTTGATCATCGCCGAGGATGTGGAAGCCGAAGCGCTCGCCACGCTGGTCGTCAATAAACTGCGCGGCACGTTGCGCGTGGCGGCGGTCAAGGCGCCGGGCTTTGGCGATCGGCGCAAGGAGATGATGACCGACCTGGCGATCCTGACCGGCGGTCAGGTCATTGTGGAGGAGATGGGGCTCAAGCTCGAGACCGTCCAGTTGAACGCGCTCGGCAAATGCCGCCGCGCAATTATCGACAAGGACAACACCACGCTCGTCGGGGGCGCCGGCAAGAAGGCCGAAATCCAGGCCCGGCTGAACCAGATCCGCGCCCAGATTGCTCAGACCACTTCCGACTACGATCGCGAGAAGCTTGAAGAGCGCCTCGCCAAGCTGGTCGGCGGAGTCGCCGTCATCAAGGTGGGCGCCGCAACCGAGGTCGAACTCAAGGAGCGCAAAGCGCGCGTCGATGACGCAGTCCATGCGCTGCGGGCCGCGGTCGAGGAAGGCGTGGTCCCCGGCGGCGGCGTGGCTCTCGCGCGCGCGGTCAAGGAGGTCGAGGCGTTGAAGCTGCCCCCTGAACGCAAGGCCGGCGCGGATATCGTGGCGCGTGCGATGAGCGAGCCGTTGCGCCAGATCGCACGCAACGCCGGCTTCGAAGCCCCGGTGATCTACAACAAAGTGATCGAGGGCAAGGGCGACTTCGGCTTCAACGCCGCCACGGGGCATTTCGAGGATCTCGTCAAGGCGGGCGTGATCGATCCGGCCAAGGTCGTGCGCTCTGCGCTCGAGAACGCAGTCAGCGCGGCCGCGATGATGCTAACCACTGAAGCGGCGATCGCTGAGATGCCGCGCAAGGCCGCGCCCCCCACGATGGCGGCTGGCGCCGGCATGAGTGGAGTGCCCGGTATGGGAGGCATGGGCGGCATGGGCGGAATGCCCGGCATGGGCGGTATGGGAGGAATGGGTGGTATGGGTGGTATGGGTGGTATGGGGGGCATGGGCGGTGAATACACAGGCGAAGAAGATTTTTAACTTCGCACCTTAGGCGGCATCTCGTTCCATCGGAGTTCGCTCTATTGGGAGTTTGCTCAATCGCACAAGTTTGGCTTGAGCGATAGTCAATCGGGATATAAGAGAAGCTGATTGCGGCACCTTTCAACTTGTGTAAGATTTGTTATGTTTGTAACCGACCCGGCATAGCAGTTCCGGTGGGGATGTGAGTAACTGGCTAGGCGGCCCCTATCGCGGCCGTCGCCGACTTGTAAGGAGGGAAGGAATCAGGATGGAAGGGTTAAAGACTTCGAAGATGGTCGCGTTCGCCGGGGCGGCACTGGCTCTCGCGCTGTTCGCTGGATGCTCCGGGCAGGACGCGGCGCAGAAAGCGCAGGCGGCCGCCACGCAGGCCGCGTCCTCGGCGCAGGCCGCTGAGGCTGCCGCCAATTCCGCGCAGCAGTCGGCAGCCGCCGCGCAGGCTGCGGCCACGCGTACCGAGCAGGCCGCCGCTGATGCGAAAGCCGCCGCTGATCGCGCCGAAGCGATCGCCATGAAAACCGAAGGTGGCGGCGGCCACCACACGATGCATCATCATGTGATGCATCACGTTCATCACCACGTCATGCACTCGACGAGCGCAGCTCCAGCTCCGGCACCCGCGGACAGCGGGGCTGCACCTGCCCCTGCTCCCGCACCTGCGGCACCGGCGCCGGCGACTCCGTAGTTTTTCAACGCCAGCATAGGAAAAGGGCGGCTTTGCGGCCGCCCTTTTCCTCGTGCGCGCTGGCGCTCCGCAGCCGCGCGTCGCGAGTCGATAGCTCCGCCGGCTAGTAGCTGTCTGCGACTAGTATCGCGGATTAGCTATTGGCGAGTAGCGGCTATTCGTTGAACGTGACGATCACTTTTAGTGATTCGGGCTTCTGCGCCATCGCGTAGGCCTCGGTCACCCGCTCCAGTGGGAAGCGATGGGTTACAAGGTCGGCCGCGCGCAGCACCGCGCTTTCCACCAGCGCCATCGCTTCGCGCGTGTCGTCGGGCCCGCAAGAATAACTTGGTACCAGCCGTGTCTCGTTGAAGTAGAGATCGTGCGGTTTAAGGGTGATCTCGTCTTCCGGCGGCGTGGCGGTGAACTGCACTACCGTGGCGCCCTTGCCGGCTGCCGCGATACCCTGTGCGATAGCTTTGGAGCTGCCGGGGCCGACGATCACAACGTCGGCCATCGCGCCTCTGGTCGCCTCGCGCACTTGCTCTACCAGGTCGTCCCCCGAGACCACCAGGCCCGCGTCTGCCCCCAGCGCGACCGCGCGCCGTGCGCGCGTCTCGAACAGGTCGGCGCCGATTATCCGTCCGGCGCCGAGATGACGCGCCAGCACCACGTGCATCATGCCCATGATGCCGAGCCCGATGATCAGGATGCTCTCTTCGCGTTTGAGGCCCGAGCGGCGCAACGACTTGACCACGCAAGCCGCCGGCTCGACCAGCACGCCGTCGGCGTCGGCCACCGCGTCGGGCAAGCGCAGCGTATCGCGCTGGTTGTGCGCGCCGACCGTGAAGTACTCGGCCATCCCACCCGGCACGATTTTGGTCGCCCGCCAGGTCGCGCATTGCACATACTCGCCGCGCCGGCACGACGCGCACTCGAAGCACGGCGCATGATGGTGGACGAAGACGCGCTCTCCGCGGCGAAAGCCACGCACTGCCGCGCCGACTTCCTCGACCACGCCGACCGGCTCGTGGCCCAGCACCAGTGGGGCTTTGCGCCGGATGTACCAGGGCATGATGTCGCCCGAACAGATGCCGCAGGCGCGAGCCCGAATCAGGATTTCGTCGGGGCCGGGCGCCGGGCGCGGGTCCTGTTCGACGCGGATATCGCCGAAGTCATATAGCCGTGCGACTTGCATGTCAGTGGAGAACTTTGTGGTTCACGCCGTCCGATGTCAAACGCAATGGCGGGCAAGCACGAGAACGATATGCGGGGCGATCTCCCGAGTGTTAATCTTTAAAACATGCCGAAGCCAGTATGTCCTCCAATCGCGGCCGATGTGATTGCCGAAATCGGAAGCGACATCGTGTTGATCGACCGGCGCAACTTTCCCTTCGGATGGGCGTTACCCGGCGGCTTTGTCGACGTCGGCGAGAAGGTCGAGGATGCCGCCGTGCGCGAGCTGCGCGAGGAAACCACGCTCGAGGTCGAACTGCGAGCGCTGCTTGGCGTTTACTCGAGGCCTGACCGCGACCCCCGCGGTCACACCGTGAGTGTGGTGTACGTAGGACGGGCGCATGGCGAGCCGCGCGCCGCGGACGACGCGAAGGGAATTGGACTGTTCTCGCCCGACTCTCCGCCCACGCCGCTGGCGTTCGACCACGCCGAGATTCTTGCCGACTACCTGCGCTTCATCCGCACTGGCGAGCTGCCTGCCCCGTGGCGCCGCTAGAGAGCCGCGTTGATCTTTAGCGCATGATTTCGCGCGCCAGGCGCTCTATGCGATCGAAGGCCTGGTTGAGTTTCTCGCGCGAGGTCGCGTACGAGAGCCGCACGTGGTTCGGGGCGTCGAAATCGTTGCCGCCGACGATCGCGACTTGCGCGTCGTCGAGGATGATCGAGGCCAGACGGTCGCCGTCCCCGATCGGCTTGCCCTTGTACTCCCGTTTGAGCATCGCCGACACGTTCACAAATGCATAGAACGCGCCCTCGGGCACGTTGGGGAGGCTAAAGCCGGGAATCCGGCGTAATCGCTCGACCACCAGGTCGCGGCGCGCGCGGAACTCGGCCGCCATCGTGGCGATCTCGTCCTGCGGCCCGGTCAGCGCCTCGATGGCTGCGGCCTGAGCGATCGAATTGGGATTGCCGCTGTTCTGGCTCTGAAGGCGTGTCGCCGCTCCGATCGCCTCGCGCGGGCCGGCGGCGAATCCGATGCGCCATCCGGTCATCGCGTAAGCTTTCGAGAGCGTGTTGAACACGATCCCGCGCGGCTTCAGGCGCGGCTCGATCTCAAATATGTGCGGAACGCCTCCGACGTACGCGATATGCTCGTAGGCGTCGTCCGACATCACCCACACCTCGGGAAACTCCATCAGCACGCGCGCGAGCGAGGCGAGTTGCGCTGCCTTATAGACAGCGCCGGTCGGATTGGAAGGCGAATTCAGCATGATGCCGCGGGTGCTCGGTCCGATAGCGCTCCGCAGCCGCTCGGGATCGAGCAGAAAGCCGTCGCTCTCCGGACAGGCGACCAGTTTCGGCTCCGCTCCGCTTAGCTGAATCATCGCGACGAAGCTCACCCACGCGGGCGTGGGCACGATCACCTCGTCGCCCTCGTCGAAGATACTCGCGATGATGTTGGACTCCGCGGGCTTGCTGCCGGCCGATGCCATGATTTCAGCCGGCTCGTAGTCGAGATGGTTGTCACGCTTGAGCTTCAGGCGAATCGCGTCCTTGAGCTCTCGCGTACCGGCGACCGGCGTGTACTTGGTCAGGCCTGCGCTGAGCGCGCGGCGTGCGGCTTCCTTGATGCGCTCGGGGGTGTCGAAATCGGGCTCGCCTGCCGCCAGCGGAATGACGTCAACGCCGGCGGCCCTCAATTCGGTCGCCCGCGCGTCGGCCGCCAACGTCGCCGACGACTTGATCGCGGCTACTCTGCGGTTGAGCTTCAGCATCTCCTGTTCCGGCTGTTCTTTGCGGACAAAATTGGCACGCTGCCTGGGCCGCGCGCGAAGACAGCCAGCCTAGCAGACGCAGCGGGCTCAGTCGATTTTGAGCTTGGCGCGCAGCCGGTTCATCACCATTTCCGGCACCAGCTCAGGCAGCCGCTTGCCGTAGCTCGCGACCTCCTTGATCAGCCGCGAGGCCGAGAAGAAAAGCTTGGGATTGGCGAACAGGAACACGGTCTCGACTTGCGGCCACATCTGGTTGTTCATGTGCGCCATCTGCAGTTCGTAGTCGAAGTCGGTCACCGCGCGCAGGCTGCGGATGATGATATGAGCGCCGATACGCTGGGCGTAATCGACCGAGAGGCCGCTGAATTTGTCGACTCGGGCTCGCGGCTCGAGATCGCGGATGGTCTCGCGGATCATTTCGACGCGTTCGTCCGGCGAGAACAATGCGGGGTCCTTGTGCGGATTGTAGGCTACCGCGACGATCACTTCGTCGAAGATCGCGACGCTGCGGCGAATGACGTCGATGTGCCCATTGTGGATCGGGTCGAACGTCCCCGGATAGATCGCGCACCTGGGTACCGAATCCTTGCCTTTGTTCACCATGCCAAGCCGCCGTTGGAACTAGCGCGCCACCGCCGGCGCGCGGTAAAGGGCTATACGATGATCGCCCAGGGTTGCGCAATTGATACCCTCGAGACCGGTCGGCGAAATCGCCGGCGCGCGGCCAGCCTGCCGCACCACCACGTAAGCGTCCGCGCCGAGTAATCGATCGGACACCAGCGAGGCAAGCACCGCGGCGCTTGTATCGTCGCGATACGGAGCGTCCACGAACACCAGCTCGAAGCGCTCGCCGCGCGCGCTCAGCATCGCGAGCGCGCGTTCCACCCCAGCGACCATCACCTCCGCGCGCCCTCCCAGGCCCAGCACGCGCAGGTTGTCGCGGATCGCGGCGGCAGCTGGGCGCGAGGAATCGACAAAGACCGCCCGTGAGGCGCCGCGCGAGAGCGCCTCCAGGCCGAGCGAGCCGCTGCCCGCGAAAAGATCGAGCACCCGGGTACCAGCAATTTCGGTACGCGCGGCGAGGCGCGAGAAAATCGAGGCTCGAACGCGCGCCGTCGCCGGGCGCGTCACTAATCCGCGCGGCGCACGTAGCCGCCGTCCGTGCGCCTCGCCAGCGATAACTCTCATCGCACGTGCGCTCCGTCGCCACCTGCGCGCGCAGCCGCGATTCGCGCAATTCGTATCATGGATCGGTGTAGCAACAATTAAATTTCGGCGTCCCCGGGCCGACGGGCGGACCATAGCCCAGTCGCTGGACTGCCGCAAGTTTGCCCGCGCCGCATCGCGCAGTCTGGCGCTCTGGCGCAGGCCGGCGATTTGAGTTACCTATTTTAGGATTTCTCGATCGGTCATTAGCTCTCTGAACTCGGAAAATTCTCCGGTTAAGGTCAGGTTATAGTGCAGGCAGCCGCGACCATCTCTGAAGTCCGCTTTTCTTCACCGCCCAGTCTATCGACGAGGTCGCCGACCGTGCTGATTGACCTTTCAATAGAAGCCGTCAAGGCGATTATCGTGGTGGTGATGGTGCTCAACCTGGCGGGGATCCTGCTGTGGGTCGAGCGCAAGGGCAGCGCGCTCATCCAGGACCGCATCGGCGCCAACCGCGCCTCTATAACCGGCCTGGGCAAGCGGATGGGCTTGCCCAACTTCGGCCTGGTCAACACGCTGCTTGCCGATCCGCTCAAGCTCTTCACCAAGGAAGACTTCGTGCCCGAGGGGGCGGACAAATTCCTTCACGGCCTGGCCCCGTTCCTCGCGCTGTTCCCGGTGATAATAACCTTTGCGGTGGTACCGTTCGGCGACGTGGTGCAGATCGGCTCGCGAACCATCGCGCTTCAGGCGGCCAATATCAACGCCGCCGCGTTGTATATCCTGGCGACGATCGGAATCGGCGTATACGGGGTGGCGCTCGGCGGATGGTCCTCGAACAACCGCTGGGCGCTGCTCGGCGGCGTCCGCGCGAGCGCGCAGATGATCTCCTACGAAGTCGGCCTGGGTCTCGCGGTCATCGCGATCGTGATGACCTACGGCACGCTAGATCTGCAGGCGATGTGTCGCTTGCAGGGCGGGGTGTGGTTCGGATTTTTGCCGCGTTGGGGAATCTGCCTCCAGCCGGTGGCGTTCCTGATTCTGCTCACGGCCGGGATGGCCGAGTCCAAGCGCGTGCCATTCGACCTTCCCGAGGGCGAGTCCGAGTTGGTGGCGGGCTACTTCACCGAGTATTCCGGCGGCAAGCAGGCGGTCTTCATGATGACCGACTTTGCCGAAATCGTGCTGGTCGCGGTGCTGATCACGGTGTTTTTTTTCGGCGGATGGCAGGTGCCGTGGCTCTATCGCGACGGCTTTCACTTTCCCGGCGGTGCTTATCTCTGGCTGCCGCAACTGCTGGTCGCGATCCTCGGCGTGGTGGCGTTCATGATTAAGACCATTGCATTCTGCTGGTTGCAAATTTTGATTCGCTGGACACTGCCCCGGTTTCGCTACGATCAAGTGATGCGACTGGGATGGAAAGGGCTGGTCCCAGTAGGGCTAGCCAATGTCGTGGTCACCGCGATCGTCGTTGTGTTGACTGCGGGAGCGCATTGAGATGACGCTCGGAGTCTTCGTCTTTCTCGCCGCGCTCGCCGTGATTTCGGCGCTTGGCACGGTGGCGCAGCGCAACCCGGTGCATTGTCTGCTGGCGCTGGTTGTGACGCTGCTGACGATCGCGGTGCTTTTCATCGGGCTCGACGCGGCGACGGTCGGCTTTTTGCAAGCGATCGTCTACGCCGGCGCGATAATGGTGCTGTTCCTGTTCGTGATCTGGCTGCTCAACCTGCAGGCCGAGTTGCGCAGTGCGCCGGGACGTCTTGCGCTCAAGGCTGCTGGGGGGCTGCTCTGCGCGGCCCTGGTGGCGGAGCTGTTCGTGCTTTTGTGGCACGCGCCCAGTGCGGGCGGCGCGCAGGCGGTCGCGCCGGCAGGCTATGGATCTATCGAGACGCTCGCCACAACGCTCTTTTCCGACTACCTAATTGCTTTTGAGATAACCTCGGTCCTGCTGCTGGCCGCGATCGTCGGGGCGATAGCGCTCGCCCGCCGCGCGCCCGCGCGGCTAACCGCCGCAGCCGCAGCTACGACAGCGACCTCGAAGGGCACGTGACGATGGTTCCGATGAGCTACCTCGTGGGGTTGAGCGCTGTGCTGTTCGCGATCGGCGTCGCCGGCGTTATCTTGCGCCGCAACGTAATCGTGATCTTCATGTCGATCGAAATCATGCTCAACGCGGTCAACCTGGCGTTCGTCGCGCTGGGGCGGCGGCTCGGCTCGATGGACGGGCAGGTGATCGTGTTTTTCGTGATGACGGTGGCGGCGGCCGAGGCTGCGGTCGGGCTCGCAATAATCATCTCGGTCTTCCGTAACCGCGCAACCGTCAATGCGGACGAGCTCAACCTGATGCGCTGGTGAACGGAGCGAGCATAAATCCAAGCGGCTCCAAGAACGGCAAATCCAAGGCTTAATAAGAACGGCTTAATCAAGACGGGTTAATGATGACGGCTCAATTTCCCGCGCTCGCGTTGATCCCGCTGTTTCCGGCCCTGGGCTTTGTGTTCAACGTCTTTTTCGGGCGGCGTGCCGGCCGCGACACGGTCAACGTGATCGGCCCCGGAGTGATCTTCATCTCCTTCGCGATCGCGCTATGGGCTTTCGCGCGGTTGCTCGCGATGCCGCCGGGTGCAGCGCTCGAGGTGACGCTGTGGCCTTGGATAGTCTCGGGCCAGTTCCATACCGCGATTGCGCTGCGTTTCGACGCGCTCTCTGCCGTGATGACACTTATAGTCAGCGGCGTCGGAGCGCTGATCCACCTCTACTCCGTAGGATACATGGCCCATGATGAGGACTACGCGCGCTACTTCGCCTATCTGAACCTGTTCGCGTTCTCGATGCTGGTGTTGGTGCTGGCCGACAATCTCCTGCTGATGTTCGTCGGCTGGGAGGGCGTGGGCCTCTGCTCCTACCTGCTGATCGCGTTCTGGTACGACAATGCGCAATTCGCTTACAACGGGCGCAAGGCTTTCGTGGTCAATCGGGTCGGCGACGCGGGCTTCCTCCTGGGCATCCTGACGATCCTCTCCGCGCTCGCCGCGCAAGGCGTGTGGACGCTGAATTTCACTGAGCTACAGGCCCATCGCGCGATGCTCGCGCCGGTGGCGACGACAGCCGGGCTGTTGCTGCTGCTCGGGGCGACCGGCAAGTCGGCGCAGATTCCACTTTATGTATGGCTGCCGGACGCGATGGTCGGTCCGACTCCGGTAAGCGCCCTTATCCATGCCGCGACGATGGTGACCGCCGGCGTTTACATGATCGCGCGGCTCAATTTCCTTTACACTCTCACGCCCGAGGCTATGTACGTGGTCGCGGTCGTCGGCGGCGTAACCGCGTTCTTCGCGGCCACCATCGCAGTGGTCCAGACCGACATCAAGCGCGTGCTCGCCTACTCGACCATCAGTCAGCTCGGTTACATGTTCATGGGCGTGGGGGCCGGCGCGTTCGCGGCCGGAATCTTTCACGTGATGACGCACGCGTTCTTCAAGGGCCTACTGTTCCTGTGCGCCGGATCGATCATTCACGCGCTCGACGGCGAGCAGGACATGGAGCGGATGGGCGGGCTGTGGCGGCGAATGCCGATCACCTACGCCACGATGCTCGCGGCGACGCTCGCGATAAGCGCGGTGCCTGGCTTCTCCGGCTACTTTTCCAAGGACCTCATTCTGGAGCGTACGTTCGCCGCCGGTTATGTCGGATTGTGGCTAATTGGCATAGTCACTGCCGGTCTCACCGCCTTCTACATGTTCCGCTTGCTGTTCCTGACCTTTCATGGAAGCTCGCGGGTAGCGCCAGACAAACACGTGCATGAATCGCCGCCGGTGATGACCGTACCGCTCGTCGTACTGGCGGTGCTCTCGGTGGTTGGCGGATGGGTCCAGCTGCCTGAGGGATGGCTCTGGGACGGCGCGTTCACGCGTTTTCTCAGACCGGTGGTCGGCCCCTTTCGCACGGAGGCCGCGCATGGCGCCGCCGCCGGCGCGATCGGGATGATCGCAATATTGGCGACATTTATCGGTTTCGCGCTCGCCTACATTCTTTATATTCAGTCGCCCGAACTGCCGGGACGAATTGCTGCAAGTGCGAGCGCGCTCTATCGGCTGCTGGTGCGTAAGTATTACGTCGACGAGCTTTACAACCTGGTCTTTGGACAGTTTCTATTCTGGGGATCAGAAAACGTACTGGACCGTGGCGTCGACCACGGCCTGATCGACGGGATAGTCAATGGTACCGGGCTCGGCGTCGAGGAGGCCGGCGACCTCACGCGGCATTCAGAGACCGGCAACGTGCAGGTCTATGCGTTCGTGTACTTGCTCGGCGCCGTGGCGATCGTCGCCGGCTACGCATACCTGGTGATGGTGCGCTGATGGGCGGCTTTTGGCTCACGGCCGTTGTTTTCACGCCGCTGTTGGGCGCGATGTTCGTGCTGGCGCAGCCCGAAGAGCGCGCGACCTGGCGCGCTGGCTTCATCTTCTCGCTCCTCCCACTCGCCATCTCGTTCTATCTCTTCGCCGTTTTCGATCCGGCGCGGGCCAATTACCAGTTCGTCGAGCAGTACCCGTGGATTCCGCAGTTCGGCATTTCGTATCACCTTGGGATGGACGGTATCAGTCTCTTCCTGGTGCTGCTGACCACGGTGCTGTTCTCGCTCTCGCTGCTCTATTCCGGCGGCGGCGATATCGATACGCGGCCGCGCGAGTTTTGCTTCTTCATGCTGTTGCTCGAGACGGGGCTACTGGGCGCGCTGCTCGCGGTCGACTTGTTCCTGTTCTATGCGTTTTGGGAACTGATGCTGATTCCGATGTACTTCCTTATCGGAATCTGGGGGCATGGGCGCAAATACTACGCTGCGTTCAAGTTCATTCTGTACACGATGCTCGCGTCGATCCTGATGTTGGTCGCGATTATTTACCTGGCGAGCATCGCGCGCGCTCATCTCGGCCATCTGACCTTTGATCTGCCGGCGCTCTACGGCGTGCCGCTGACTCATCGCGAAGCCACCTGGCTATTCGCTGCCTTCGCGCTCGCCTTCGCGGTGAAGGTTCCGATGTGGCCGGTGCATACCTGGCTGCCCGACGCGCACACTGAAGCGCCTACCGCGGGTTCTGTGATCCTGGCCGGCGTGATGCTGAAGATGGGGACCTACGGCTTCTTGCGTTTCGCGATCCCGCTCTTTCCGGAGATCGCGATCGAGGCGGCGCCGCTGTTCCTGGCGCTCGCGGTGGTCGGAATTATCTACGGCGCGCTGGTCGCGATGGTGCAGCCGGATATCAAGCGTCTCGTTGCCTACTCCTCGGTGAGCCACCTGGGCTTCGTGATGCTCGGCATTTTCGCGCTCGATCCGCAGGGGATGGAGGGCGCGATTTACCAGATGCTCAATCACGGAATTTCGACTGGCGGGCCTGTTTTTGCTGATTGGGATGATCTATCTCCGCCGTCACACGCGCGAAATTTCCGAGTTCGGCGGCCTGTGGCGCAGCGTGCCGGTTTTCGCGGCCGTCTTCATGGTCGTGATGTTCTCGTCGATCGGGCTTCCGGGACTCAACGGCTTCGTTGGCGAGTTCCTGATTCTGCTCGGGACCTATCTGAGCAAATCGCTGGCCGCCGAAGTCGCGGTCGTCGGGCTGATCCTCGGTGCGCTCTACATGCTCTACGCCTATGAGCGCGTGATGTTCGGTCCGATCACCAAGGCGGTCAATAAAACGATTGCCGACCTGACCGCACGCGAGATCGCGGTAATGGCTCCGCTGATAGCGCTGATGCTCCTGATGGGACTCTATCCGCGGCCGCTCTTGAGCCGGATGGAACCCGCGGTAGGCGCGCTACTGAGCCGCGTCCACATCGCACAGGCGCGTATCGAGCGTCGTCAGCATGATGAGCGCGCCCTCGCCGCCCTGCTCGAACCTCCATCGATGGCCGCCAAATGACGCAGTTCAACTGGAGCGTTATCAATTTCGCCTGGGTACCTATCCTGCCGCTCATCGTGGTGGCGGTGGGTGCGATGGGCGTGCTGCTGGTCGGCGTGCAGATCGACGACGAGGATAGCGGCGGCCTCGGCATCCTGTCGGTCGCACTCTTCTTTTTCGCCGCCATCCTGGCGCTGCTGCTCTTCGGTGGCCGTCCTGCCGTCACCTTCTCGGGCGCGCTCGCGGTGGACGGTTACACCGCCTATTTCGAATTGCTGATCCTCTTCGCCGCCGCGATGACCGCGTTGATGTCGGTCGAGTACGCCGCCGATCAGGGTTTGGCCGGGGCGGAGTACTACGCACTAATAATGTTCGCCGCGCTCGGCATGATGCTGATGGCGGCGGCCGACGATCTGATAGTGATTTTTCTCGGCCTCGAGACCATGTCGATCGCGGTGTATGCGCTGGCCGGTTTTCTGCGCGACGACCCGCGCTCCAATGAGGCCGCCCTTAAGTATTTCCTGCTCGGCGCTTTTTCCACCGGCTTCCTGCTCTATGGCATCGCGCTCATTTATGGAGCGACCGGCTCGATCAAGCTCGAGCCGATCGAGGCCGCGCTCTCGCGACCGGCTACCGACAACGCGCTGCTGCTCGCCGGCGTCGGCCTGCTGCTGATCGGCTTCGGGTTCAAGGTCGCGGCCGTACCCTTCCATATGTGGACGCCCGACGCGTACGAGGGCGCGCCCACGCCGGTCACGGCTTTCATGGCGGTGGGAGTGAAGGCCGCCGCGTTCGCGGGCTTCATGCGGATCTTTATGGTCCACCTGGGGCCGCTCAGCCCGCAGTGGACAATGGTTCTGTGGGTGATGGCCGTGCTGACCATGACAGTCGGCAACCTGTCCGCGCTAGTGCAGACAAATATCAAGCGGATGCTTGCCTACTCCGCGATCGCGCACGCCGGCTATATCCTGGTCGGAATGACAGCGATCGCCTCGCCGCGCGCCGGCGGCGCCATACTCTACTATCTACTCGGCTACGCCTTCACCAACCTGGGCGCCTTCGCGGTAGCGGTCGCGCTCGAGCGTCGCGGGGCCGTGCGCGACAATATTGCGGACTACCGGGGCCTCGCGACGCGCCATCCGATGCTCGCCGCCGCGATGGCGCTGTTTATGCTGTCGCTGACTGGAGTGCCGCCACTCGCCGGCTTCTTCGGCAAGTTCTATATCTTTTCCGCCGCGCTCGATGCTCATCTGCTATGGCTGACGGTCATCGCCGTCATCAATAGCGTCATCTCGGCCTATTATTACTTGGCGGTGCTGATCGCGATCTACGCGCGCGAGGGTGGCGTCGAGCCGGTGACGCTCCGCGCGCGGCCCGCGCTTGCGGCGGCGCTGGTAATTGCCGCCGTGGGCACGGTGGTGATCGGGCTCTTTCCGCAGCCTTACATCACCAGCGCCGCCGACGCTTTCGCCTCCGCGCTCGGCACCGCAACGCATAGCCACGTAGTACTGAATCGCTAGCGTCACCCACTAATCGCCTACGAAAAATCTGGTCGCGCTTGCGAGCGCGTCGCGATACGCGACGCGCTCGATGGACTCGCGCTAGCGGCGGCGCGCCGACTTGCGCCGCGGTAGCGCCGCGTCCGCGCTGGCGCCCTTGCGCGGTGCGCGGCCTTTCGAGGCGGGTACTGCACGCACTGCCGCGGTGGGCCGCGCCGCCGTCGTTGCTGCGGGACCCGCGTACGCTTCAGCTTCGATCTCGACCAGCATGTCGGGATGCACCAGCCGGGTGACCTGGACCACAGTCGAGGCCGGAGGAGCGGCGCCGAACATTTCCTGATGCGCGCGAGCGAGGTCGCTGAAGCGGTCGAGTGCGGTAACGTAGACCCGCGTACGTACCACGCGCTCCAACCCCAGACCCAGCCGTTGCAGGGCCGCCGCGATGTTGCTGATTGCCTGGCGCGCCTGCACGTACATCTGTCCGCAGCCGACGAGCTGTCCGTGCTCGTCGAGTCCGGTGCTGCCCGATACCGATACCCAGTCGCCCGCCCTCACGGCGCGGGAGTACCCGAAGATTGGTTCCCAGGGCGCACTGCTGGAGATGCGGACGATGTCGTCCATCGATGTGCTCCTCCGAAGTCGCGCCGATCACGCCTCTAGCGATCGCGCGAGGGCCATAATTCTTCGATTTCGCGCGCCACCGAGCGCATCGGTGAGCCGATCGGATGGCCGTTAGGCACCAGCCATCGCATCAGTCCGGTCAGACGCGAGGTAACCGCGGATGCCTGCGGCCTCGCGCGTTTCATGTCCATGTCGTGCTCGACCACCTGCTCCGCCCCTGCGGAATTGAGCATTCCCGCCGAGATGCTAAAACGACGACGCTCTGCCACAACCCATCCTCCCTTCTGCCCATTCCACTGCCCATGGTACTTCAGCCCTATGCTACTTCGGCCGCAATAATACATACTGTTGTGATAGCACGCAAAATTAGCGCGTGATTAGATTAACAAAGGCTGCCGCACTCCCGATCTTGAACTATGCGGGCGAGCCGAAGTAATTTGAATTTGGGGTTCCTGATAACAAGGAGGTTGCGATGCGCAAGTACTTGGTCCTAGCTTTAATCCCGATGTTCTTCGCTGCGATGGCGTGTCAGAAGAGCGAAGAGACCGCACCCGAAAGTTCCGCCCCTGCCGCTTCCGCCGAGGCCAGCCCCGCAGCTGGCGGCGAAACCACGCCAAGTGGTGGAGCGATGGAAGCCAGTCCCATGGCCAGTCCCATGGCTTCTCCCGCGGCGGCTCAGTAAGTATCTTCGAAGTTCAGTTTCTTCTTTTCTGAATCTCTGCCATCGCTGTGTGCCGGGCCTCGGTGCCCGGCATGCAGGCGACGGCTACTCTGCGAGCTAATCCAAGCGCCCGCGGATCGGATAGCGGAGCGTTAGATCGGCGGCTTTTCGCCGGAAGACGGGTCCTCCTCGAACGGGTCATCGTCGTGCGCGCTCTCCTCGTGCACGTCGTGCACGCTTTCCAGGTCTGGCTCGTGATGCGGCTCCACTCGCGGCCCGCGGGCGTGCACGATGTCGCGCGCACGCGTGGCCGACTCCCGTGCCAGCTTCGCTAATTCGGCCGAGGTCCGGCGCACCTCCTCGCTTTTTTCGTGCAGCTCGGCGCGCAGCTCTTCGACCTTAGCCAGTGCCGCGCGCCGCGCCTGCTCGAGCGTGTGATTCTCGCGCGCCGCGCGCTTGATCTGCTCCGTAACTTTCGACAGCTGTGCGCGCAACGCCGACAGTTGCTTGGCCACGGCGTCGCGCGCCCGCTTGGCCTCGATCAGGACGCGCTGATCGAGCTTGCGTCGCTGCGCTTCGGCGACAAGTTTGGCGCGCAGCTTTTGCAGCATCGCCTCGAGCTGGGCTATCCGCGCTGACGCAGCCGGCTTGGCAATCCTGCTAATCTTGCTAATTCTGCTCGATTTGCCAGATTTTCCCGAGTCAGCCGCTCTTGACGTGGTCCCTTTGCGCACATCCGATGCTCGCTTTTTTTCGGCCATCGTGACTTTTCCCCCATTGTGGGATTTCTTCCAGCGCCGGTTATGGTGATGAGCTAAGTCCGATTTTCAGGTTAAATCAACGAGCGGACTTAATCGACGTAGAAATCAGGGTGAGTGGAAGCCCGGAACGTCACGTTCGCGTCGCTCGCGGGGGGAGGAAAGACATGGCCGAGGCGTTGGCGGATACGGGGTCTTTCGGGCTGAAGGCGGATCTTTCGCTTTTCGACTCAATTACGATCGTTGCCGGCTCGATGATCGGCTCGGCCATCTTTATCGTCTCGGCCGATATCGCGCGCCACGTGGGATCGCCCGCCGCGCTGCTCGCGGTATGGATAGCCGCCGGCGTGATGACGATCGCCGGTGCGCTCGCCTACGGAGAATTGGCCGCGATGATGCCACAGGCGGGCGGGCAGTACGTGTACCTGCGCGAGGCCTACGGCGGAATGCCCGCGTTTCTGTTCGGATGGACCTTGCTGCTGGTGATTCAGACCGGCACTATCGCAGCCGTTGCCGTTTCCTTTGCGCGCTTCGGCGCGGTGCTGTGGCCGTCGTTGGGCGGTCCGATGTGGTTCGGATGGCAGGGGGTGGGACTGGACGCCGAACGCGCGGGCGCGATCGCGGTTATAGCCCTCCTCACCTTCGTCAACCTGCGCGGGCTCGACCTTGGACGCGCAGTGCAAAATTTCTTCACCAGCGCCAAGGTGCTCTCGCTGGGCCTGATAATCCTGCTCGGATGTATCGTCGCGCCCAACCATAACGCGGTCCAGATCAACTTCGTCAACGGATTTTTCGGCGCCGGGCAATGGTCGATCGGCTTCATCGCGGCCTTCGGCGCCGCGATGGTTGGGTCGTTGTTCGCGGCCGACGCTTGGGCGACCGTCACCTTTACCGCGGCCGAGATTCGCAATCCCAAGCGCGATCTGCCGCGTGCGCTCGCGCTCGGCACCGGTCTCGTAATCCTGCTCTACGTCCTGGTCAACGTCGCCTACCTCTGCCAGCTCCCGATCGTCGGAACCTCGAGCGCCGGACCTGGGCCCGGCGCCGACGCGCTGCGGCGGCAGGTCTTCGCCCTCGGCATCGCGGGCGCGCCGCACGACCGCGTTGCGGCGGCGGCGATGCAGATGGTGTGGGGTAGCGCGGGCGGCGTCATCACGGCGGTGCTGGTGATGGTCTCGGGTTTCGGATGCGCCAACGGACTCATCCTGACCGGCGCGCGGGTGCTCTACGCAATGGCCCACGACGGCGTGTTCTTCGCCGCCGCCGGCCGGCTCAACCGCGCTCGCGTTCCCGCCGCGGCGCTGGTGATGCAATCGGTGTGGGCTGCGGTGCTGACGCTTTCGGGCACTTACTCGGAGCTGCTCGATTACGTGATCTTCGCGCAGCTCATTTTCTATGTCATCACGGTCGGCGCGGTGTTCGTGTTGCGCGCGCGGCGTCCCGACGCGCCGCGTCCGTATCGCGCGTGGGGGTATCCGTGGCTGCCCGCGGCATACATCGTGGCCGCGGTCGCGCTGATGGCCGACCTGCTGGTGGTTAAGCCGCGCTATACCTGGGGAGGACTGCTGATCGTGCTAAGTGGCGTGCCCGTCTATATGTTTCTGCGTCGCCGCACGCGCCGCGCCGCCGAGTCCGCCCGCTCCGCCGCCGCCGGCGATTAAGAGCCGCACGGCCGTGGGCGATTAACAAACGAGAGCCAGCCCCCGCGTTTCCCTCTCGTTGTTCTTGAACCAGGATTCGATAGACACGAAAATCGCTTCGCGTTGATCCTTCACTTCGGCAACTGTATTTCAGGATCACAACAAAAAGGCTGGCTTTTTATCATCCTGAGCGTCAGCGAGGGATCTATTCTTGGCCCTTGCCGCAGGTTCCTAATACGCCGCCTCCAGCAGCTGGACCAGGTTCTCACGCGTCACCGGACGGCCAACCGTGTCCGCCCGCTCGACTTCCTCGAGCACTGTGCCCGCGATGGTGCCGATCTTCTCCCGCGGCACGCCGGCGTCGCGCAGCCGATGTGGAACTTCAAACTGCGCAATGAACTTCGCCATCCGCTCCGCACATTCCATCGCGGACGCGCGAGCATTGCGCTCGTCGAAACGCATCCCGAGACCCTCGGCGATCGGTCCGAAGCGTTCCGGCGCGATGTCCGCCATGAACCGCATCACATGCGGCAGCGTGATGCATGAGGTGACCCCGTGCGGTACGTCCCACATTGGGCCAATCTGATGGCCGAGCGCGTGCGAAATGCCGACCCGCGTGCTCATAATGCCGAAGATCGAGAACCAGGCCGCGAGCTGACATTGTCCGCGATGCGCTACCGACTCGGCGCCGGTGGTCTTGAGCGAAGCCGGCAGATGATTGACGAGCAGCGAAATCGCACGCGCTGCCAACGTATCGACGATCAATTGGTGGCGTGAAGAGTAGATAACCTCGACCGCGTGGTCCATCGCGCGCATCCCGGTCGCGGTCCATAGCCAGTCCGGCGTCTCGACCGTCAATTCGGGGTCGAGAATGATAGTGCGCGGCGCGAGGCGCGGATCGACGACGCCGCCTTTGACGTGGCTCGACTCGTCGGTAACGCCGCCAATCGGCGTGAACTCGCCGGCCGAGAGCGTGGTCGGCATCGCGATGTGGATCAAATCAGGTCCGCCCGCTACCGCGACCGCCTCGAAGTCGATAGTGTGGGCGGCCGCCGCGCCGGGACGCGAGCCTTCCAGGATGCGCTTGGCGGCGACCTTAACCGTATCGATCGGGCTGCCGCCACCGAAGCTCACCATGCAATCGGCGCCGCTGCGCTTGTACTCCTCGACCAGCGCGGTAACGGTCTGCGAGGGCACGTGTTGGCTCGCGCCCTTGAAGACGCCCGCAAGGCGCGAGCCCGCCGCCCCGGTTACCTTGTCGAGCAGTCCGGAGCGCCCGAGGGTCTTACCTGTGACGATCAACGCGCGTTTGAGCCCCCGGCGTTCGAGTTCGCTCCCGAGGGTCGCGGCCTTGCCTGGCCCGAAGCTCACCTTCTCCAGACGGGTAAAATTGAACTCACCGCTCAATGGCATGTTGGGATCCATCGCATCACTCCTCGCAGGGCTCTCAGGTTTACGTATGACGCGCGGCGTATCCGGCCTCGGCGTGCGTCCATCTCAGTAATTTGCTCAGTAGCTTGCGCAATACTTGCTCAGTGCTTGATTACCACGAGCGTGCCGACCGGCAGAAGCGTTTCGAGCTCGTCAATCGCGCCATTGTCGACCGAGATGCATCCAGTGGTCCAGTTGACGTTGCCGGTATTGAGGATCGGATCGTCGGTCCCATGAATGCCGATTCCGTCGCCCGCGGAAATCGCTCGGCCATTGAAGCGCGGCACTTCGCCCTCGGAAACCAGCTGTTCGTAGCGCGCGCGATCGACGCTGTTGGGATAGTCGAGCTTCAGGAAGTAGCGCCAGCGCGAGTTAAGTCGCTTGGCGATGATGGTATACGCGCCCTCGGGCGTGCGGCGGTCGCCTGCCCAGAGCTTGGTCCCGGGGTCGAGGTTGCGTCCGAATACCGCGTGATACTCTTTGTAGAGATGTCCCCGATAATAGACGACGAGCCGGTGCTGTGACTTGAAGATCATTACCGACCAGCTATACGGATTGCTTATGATCGAGGGATCCTTGGTGTTGCGCAAAGCGATTATGCCGAGCGTCGGCTGATCTTTCGTCGCCGTACCGCCTGCCGAATCGGGAGCTGAAGGCGATGCGGACGGAGTCGTGGTAGCGGCCGGCGTAGAGAGCCACGTCGGCGCCATCGGAGGCGCGCCGCCGCCCGGTGGCGTGAGCGCCGCCAGGCTCGGTGCCGACGCGCTCGCGGCGGCCCCAGGCACTGCCGTCGAAGGCGGTGCGGCCGCGCTTATCGCCGCGCCGCTAGCCGATAGGCCTGGCGCGGCGGGACTTGCAGCGGAAACCGCCGCGCCGGCGGCGACTTCCGCTGCAATCGCCGGCATATCGGCCGCAGGCCTCGCCGTCGCCGCGGCGACCGGACTCGCAAGCGCTGCCGCAGGCGCGGCAACCGGATTCGCCGCGAGGCTGGGACTCGCGACGGTTCCGGGGATCGCGGACCGCACCGGCTGGACCGGCTGCTGTGTTACCCATTGACGGGGCTGCGGCGCGGCCCAGACGGGCGGTTGAGCGGCTGCCGTGCTAGCCTTGGCCGCCGGCGTCCCGACGGCGGAAGCCGTCGGCATCGGGGTGGCCATGGCCGAGGCCGTGGCTGCGACCGGCGCAGGAGTCGCCGGGGGCGTTGCGGTTGCGGTGGCTGGTGCGGTTGCCGCGGCTGTTGCGGTTGCGGCGGGTATCGCGGTTGCAGATTGCGACGCTGTCGCGGCAGCTCCAGCCGGACTGTCCAGCGCGGACGCGTACAGGGCGCATGGCACCGCGCACGCGCCCGCGAAGATCGCTACACCTAAAGCTCGTCCCAACAGACGCCACATCGTATCCCCCCCGGCCGGCATCATTGTGGAAGAGCTTGGCCGCCGGGTCAATTCTTATTAACCTTTGACACGGCTGATCTGCCGACAATGACTGGAGTTCCGATGGATAAGGATCTCGCACGCGCCCTTGCCGCGCTCACCACGGGCATTTATGTGCTTACTGTGGTCGATGGCGCCAATCACCACGGGATGTCCTCGTCCTGGGTTACCCAGGTCTCGGGCGAGCCACCGCTGTTCACGGCGGCGGTAGACAATAATCACTTCTCGCGCACAGCACTGGCTCGCACCGGCGTGCTCGGCTTCAATATCGTAGGGGCGCGCGGCAAAGAGTTGGAGGATTACTTCTACTCGCCGCGGGCGCGCCGTCCCGACAACCTCGCCGACATCGAATATGAACTGTCTCCTGCGCTCGCTGTGCCATGGTTAAAACTGGCGATGGTTTCGATCGAAGCGCGGGTCGTAAACAGCGTCATCGCCGGCGATCATACTATATTCGTAGCGCAGCCGCTCGGCGTTCGCGTGAGGAGCAATGAACGGCCACTGACCTCGCTGGATCTCGACTACGTATATCTCGGCGGTCGCGAGGTTTTGCCGCGCGACCGCTCGGGATGGTAGGCGGGAGCAAGTGCGTAGGAATCAGGTGGCGGAGGCTCGCGCCGCCCGCCCAGGGCGCAGTTTTGTCCGCGGCCATTCAGAACTTTAAATTGACCGTCGGCGAAGCGCTCTGATAGCATCCGCCGCGCGGAGTACCCCGATGCCTATCGAAAAAAATGAACTGCGCCGGGTGATGGGACATTTCGCTACCGGCGTGACCGTGATAACGACCGTGTCCAGCGACGGCAAGCCCTACGGCTTGACCGCGAACGCCTTCACTTCTGTCTCGCTGGAACCACCTTTGCTGCTCATCTCGGTCGACAAGAAGGCCGAGAGCTATCCCTTTTTCGAGGAGAGCAAGGTTTTCACGGTGAACATACTATCGGATGACCAGGAGGCGCTGTCGCGTCGCTTCGCGGTCAGCGGCGGCCCCAAGTTTGAAGGCGTCGCCTATCGCACGGGCGCCAATGGAGCCGCGATTCTCGACGGCACACTGGGATATCTCGAATGCAAGCTTGCCGCGACCTATCCCGGCGGCGACCATACCATCTATCTCGGTGAGATCGAGGAGGCGGCGACCGTCGACCGCAAACCCCTGCTTTTTTTCCGTGGCGGCTACCGCACGCTCGGTGACTGAGCCTGCTCGCCTCCCCGGCGTCAGCGTCTTCCTGCCCTGTCACAACGAGGAAGGCAACATCGAACGGGTGACCGCCGCGCTCGAGGCGGAGCTTCCCAATATCGCCGAGCGGCACGAAATTGTCGTGGTTGATGACGGCAGCCGCGACCACACGGGGGAAATCGCCGATCGGCTGAGTGCTGCCAACGCGCGCATCAAGGTTGTCCATCATCCCGTCAATCGCGGCTATGGCGCCGCGGTAATCTCGGGCATCCGAGCCTCGAACGAGCCGTGGCTGGTATTGTGCGACGGCGACGGCCAGTTCGACGCTTCCGACATCGGCCGCTTGGCCGCGAAGGTGCCAGCGTACGACGTTGTAGTCGGACGCCGGAGACATCGCGCGGACCCTCTGATGCGGCGGATCAATGGAAAAGCGTGGACCGTGCTGATGCGCCTGCTCCTTGGCATCCGCGTAAATGATATCGATTGCGGGTTGAAACTGTTCCGGCACGATCTGTTGGAAGGGATCGATCTGCAGGCCAGGGGCGCAATGATCTCGGCCGAGCTGATGGCGCAGTTGGCTGGACGGGGAGCGAAAATTTGCGAGGTCGATGTTCGCCATTTGCCGCGTCTGACGGGCGAACAATCGGGCGCCAGCCTCAAAGTGATCGGGCGCGCCTTCCGTGAGTTGTTTTTACTCTATGGGCGCTTGCGCCGGGCGCGAGGCGACGCAGAGATTGCGCGGGGCCGGCGCTAGCCAGCGCGGCTAGGTGGTCGAAGGAAGCGGCTAATGCTCAGCGCAAAACGTATGAACGCTAGACCAACTGCGTTAGCCGAAAGCGCTGAAACCCCTCGGTCAGACCGTTTGACTCGGCTTTTTGCATGGCACGGCAATGGCAATGGCTTTGGATATGCGGCGCGCAAAGCGTAGCCGCCAAAGGATAAAGGAGAAATAGGTATGAAGCGGACTCTCACGATTTTGAGTGCGGCGCTCTTCGCCGGCGCCCTGATGGTTCCGGCCGTGCGGGCTCAAGAGGCCCCGGCTCCGAGCGCACCAGCGGCCGAAGCGCCCCCGCCCGAAGCTCCGGCGGCTGAGGCGACTCCCTCCAAGAAGCATCACATGCGGCATCATCACCACAAGAAGTCCACGACATCGACCGATACTGGCGCGACGGGCGATACTGGCACCGGCACCACCGGTGCACCTGGAGCTATGGGCTCACCTGGCGCGATGAGCGCTCCTGCTCCTTCAGGCGAGAGCCACTAAACAGCAGCCGTTCTGCTGTTCAGGAGCGAAGCCGTTTTGAGCGGTTTCCACGATCGCTGAGGTCGTGGTGCCCTCGAAACGCGCATTTTCTTCAAGCGCGCGGCGCCAGCGGGTGTCGCGCGCTTTTTATTGACTTCACTTTCCTGCTAAGGTTTCGTAAGCCCGTGCGCTCTGCGCTATCGGACTTATGACTTGAGCAGCTATCGCATACTTTTTTTTGTTTTTGCATCGCTCGCTTTATCGGCGACCATGTGGTTGAGTAGCGGGCGCGCCTCGGACAATGAGGCCTCGGATCCGCAGGTTTGCGATCCGCTGGCCGACTTTTACCTGGGGATGGAAAACTATCCAGCGGCGATCCGCCAACATCTCGCTGTCATTCGCGAGCATCCCGAAAATGCCCTTGCTCATTACCACCTCGGCTTCGCTTATGGAGTCATCGGCCAGCATCGCCATGAACTCGACGAATATCGTCGCGCGGTCGAGTTGGGTCTCGACGATTGGCAGTTGTTTCTCAACCTCGGCCTGGTTTACCTTGACGACGGCCAACTCGAAGACGCGACCGAGGTGTTGCAGTTGGCAACTTTGCTGGGACCCTACCAGACAGAGGCTCACTTCAACCTGGGACTCACTTATGTACGGCGCGGAATGCTAAACGACGCGGAGCAGGAGATGCTGCTTTCGCTCAGGCTCAACCCGCAGGAGGTCGACGCGCGCAACACGCTCGGCCTCATCTACGCCGAGGAGAGACGATATACGCTCGCGCGCCAGGAATGGTCGGAGTTGCTCAGCGCGGACCCGGCCTACACGCCCGCTCGTGAGAACCTGGCGCTACTCCAACGTGCCGAGCGCGCTGGCGCAAAAAGCTCCTCGGACCGCGTGGCTGACTTCGCGCGTGGACGCTGAAGCCGCGATCGACGGTTAACCGGTTCGGATGATTGCAGCCTGGGGCTAAGTGAGTGAGTGGGGGGGATGAAGATGCCGAGAGCCGTGATGGCAATGCGCCTTTGGCGGACGAAATCGATTTCTGGGGCGTTGATTCTGTCGGCAGTGATTTTGGCCGCTGGGGCGCCGGCGCGCGCAAACTACAGGCCTCATCCCAAGCACGCGGTCTCACGCCGCCATCGGCAGATACGCATCGGCACCGTGGCTTACCACGCCCTGCTGCTCGAGGATGCCGACACGGGCAGGATCATCTACGACTACAATGGCGGTATCCAATGGCCGCCCGCCTCGATGGCCAAGATGATGCTGTTGATGGTCGCCGAGGACGAGATCAAGGCGGGCCGCTTCAGTCTCAACTCGCCGGTCACGGTCAGCGCGAACGCGGCCTATGTCGGCGGGTCGCACCTTGGTTTGCATCCCGGCCAGGTGATTCCGCTCGGCGAACTGATGAAAGCCGCGCTCATTCGTTCGGCCAACGACGCGGCGGTCGCCGTGGCCGAGGGCATCTGCGGCTCGACCGCACGCTGCGTCGAGATGATGAACGCGCGCGCGCAGAGTCTCGGGATGACGAATACGGTCTATGGCACGGTCGAAGGCTTGCCACCTATACCGCTGCACGACGCGGACATCACTAACGCTTACGACCTGGCGAAACTCGCTCGCGCGCTGATCCATCATACTGACCTTCTGCAATGGTCTTCGATGGAGACCGCGCCGTTCGACTATGGGGCGGCGATGTTGCACAACACCAACCGTCTGATCGGCCACTTCGAAGGCGCCGACGGGATTAAGACCGGCTTCACACTCAAGGCCGGCTTCAACCTGACCGCCACGGCGCGGCGCGGCGACATGCGACTCGTCGCAGTAGTGCTCGGTGCACCGTCCAACGGGGCGCGTTTTGTGCAGGCCGCCAAGCTGCTCGGTTGGGGCTTCGACAACTTCGAAAAGGTCGAGGTGGTCAAGCAGGGCCAGCTTTTGCCGATGCACGTGCGGGTCGGCGTGACTGACGTCTTGCAACCCGTGGCACAACGCACGGTTACGGTGATCGTGCCGAAGAAGGACGTGGGCGAGCTCAAGATGGACTTCGCGGTGCCGGCGGCGCTCTATGGACCGCTGGCCTCGGAGCAGACGGTCGGACAGGTGGTCGTGCGCAACGGCAGCGAAGTCGTCGCCACCTTCGACGCGGTATGCCCATCGCCAGTTGGCCAGCAGCAGTGCCGATCAGACAGCAGCCGGGAGTGGGTGACGTGCCGAGCGCGTCATTTGCCGAAATCCCGGCCGAACGGGGCGCGACGATCCGTGTCGTGACGCCCCCGGGCCAGGTTGCAGCGCCGGTGCCGGGGATGGCGGCCCCGATAAGTACTGCAGTGCCCCTATAAGTGCTGCCGCGATCCCGATGAATGCGGCCATAGCACCGCCAATCAGTCTGCGACACCCATAAGGTGAATCGATGAGTCCAGCCTCCCGTCAGCGCAACCGGCGCAATCGCAAACTCGCGCGCAAGCGCCGGACCGATCCGATCCAGTCGCGCAGGCGTAAGCTGCGGATGCGCCGCACGCGCCGCCGCAAAGCAAGCTGATCCAGCCCGCGCCCGCTCGGCGCATGCGCATGAACTCGTTTCCTGTTCAAGCCTTCGCCCGCTAATGCGAGGATGACGATGAGCGCAAAAATCGCTCCGCATTGATCTTTACTTCGGCAACCCTCGTTAAGAACGACAATAAATTGTTCGCCTTTTCGTCATACTGAGCATTTTTGCTGAGCATATTTGCGCCATCAAAGCCCACGATGTGGAGCAAAACCCCGGCGCGAAATTGACATCGTGGGCTAGCGACAGCTACTAATTATTGTGCGGTTGCACTCAGAGTTTCTCGGTCCCCCAAAATTCTGCCCGGAGTTCGCTCGATGGCCGTTGAGATAGTCGGCGTCATCCCGGCGCGTTTTTCTTCGACCCGATTGCCGGGCAAGGCGCTGGTCGAAATCGAGGGTGTGCCGATGGTGGTGCGGGCGTGGCGGCAGGCCGTCAAAGCACACGTCCTGAGCCGCGTATTGGTCGCCACTGACGACGAACGTATCGCGCGCGCGGTCGTCGCAGCCGGCGGCGAGGCGATGATGACTTCGCCGGCCCATCGGAGCGGCACCGATCGACTCGCCGAAGTCGCCAGCAAAGTATCGGCTGGAATTTATCTCAATGTGCAGGGTGATCTACCATTTATCGATCCGGCCGACCTCGACGCACTCGCCGCGCCGATGCGCGCCGACGAAGGTATCGCGATGGCTACGCTGGCGACGCCGATCGTGGATGCCGATGAGTGGCGAAATCCCAACGTGGTGAAAGTGGTATGCGACGCGCGGGGCGACGCCCTGTACTTCTCTCGCGCGCCGATTCCGTGGCCGCGCGAGGGCGCCGCGCCGCCTACCGGAGCGCTTCGTCATATCGGCGTGTACGCCTACCGGCGCGACTTTCTGCTGCGCTTTGCCGCGCTCCAGCCGGGTGCGCTGGAAGCACTGGAACAGCTCGAACAACTGCGCGCGCTCGAGCGCGGCTTTCGTATCCGCGTGATGGCTTCCGTGGCGCCCTCGCTTGAGGTAGATACAGCCGAGGACCTCACGCGCGCGCGCGAACACGCACGGCGGCTTGGCGGCTGAAGCCGGGAGGGCCCAACAGTGGATCGTGACAACAAGGTCAAGTTCATCTTCGTAAGCGGCGGTGTGGTTTCGTCGCTGGGCAAGGGCTTGGCGGCGGCTTCGCTCGGCGCGCTGCTCGAAGCGCGCGGGCTCCGCGTGACTTTGCTCAAGATGGACCCGTACATCAACGTCGACCCGGGCACGATGAGCCCGCTGCAGCACGGCGAGGTCTTCGTGACCGACGACGGCGCCGAAACCGATCTCGATCTCGGCCACTACGAGCGGTTTCTCGAAACGCGCATGGCCCGGCGCAACAACTGCACCACCGGCCAGATTTACGACACCGTGATCCAGAAGGAGCGCCGCGGCGATTACCTCGGCGCGACCGTCCAGGTTATCCCGCATATCACCGACGAAATTAAAAAACGCATCCGCGAGGCCGCCGAGGGTTTCGATCTCGCGATCGTCGAGGTCGGCGGCACCGTCGGAGATATCGAGAGCCTGCCGTTCTTCGAGGCGATCCGCGAATTTCGCTGGGACTACGGGCGCGACAATGTGCTCTATGTCCATCTGACCCTGGTCCCGTTCATCCCGGCCGCCGGCGAACTGAAAACCAAACCGACCCAGCACAGCGTCAAGGAACTGACTGGCCTCGGTATTCAGCCCGACATCCTGCTCTGCCGCAGCGATCGGCCGCTCGACAAGAAGGTCAAGGCCAAAATCGCGCACTTCTGCAACGTCGAAGAAAACTGCGTCATTTCGGCGCGCGACGTCGAATCGATCTACGAGGTTCCGCTGCGCTTTCATGAGGAAGGGTTTGACCAGCGCGTAGTCGAGAAACTCAACATTTGGACTGGCGCGCCCAACCTCGCCAAGTGGCGTCGAATCGTCAAGACCGTGCAGAACCCCAAGGCCACTGTCAACGTCGCGGTGGTCGGCAAGTACGTAAATCTGGTCGACTCCTACAAAAGCCTGCACGAGGCGATCGCCCATGGCGCGATCGCCAACGAGGCGCGGGTGGTGATCGATTACGTCGACGCCGAAGAGCTGGAAAAGGGAAATCCTGGGGCGCGCCTCGGGACGGCCGACGCGATCATCATCCCGGGCGGCTTCGGCGAGCGCGGAATCGAGGGCAAGATTCGCGCAGTGCGCTACGCGCGTGAGAACCAGGTGCCGATCCTCGGGATTTGCCTGGGCTTGCAGATGATGGTGGTCGAGGTCGCGCGCGATCTGGTCGGGCTCAAGAAGGCCAACTCGAGCGAAGTCCAGGAAGACACGCCCGATCCCGTGATCGACATCATGGAAAATCAGAAGACGGTCGATCGCAAGGGCGCTACGATGCGCCTCGGAGCGTACCCGTGCGTCATCCGCTCGGGCTCGCTCGCGTTATCGCTTTACCGTCGCAGCCGGATTGCCGAGCGCCATCGCCATCGCTACGAAGTCAACAACGCCTATCGCAAGGCGCTGGACGAGGCCGGGTTCAAGGCCACCGGCACCTCGCCCGACGATCAACTGGTCGAAATCATGGAACTGCCGGGCCATCCGTGGTTCCTGGGATGCCAGTTCCATCCCGAGCTGCGCTCGCGTCCATGGGATTGCCACCCGCTGTTCCGCGGGCTGATCCGGGCGGCGGTGGTGCGGCGCGCCGAGATTGCGGCGGAGCGCTCGGCCCCGGAGCATTCCGCCAAAGTCCGCCCACTCAAAGCCGTATCGTGAGCAAAAACCAGGTAGCCGCCGGCTCAGTGGTTTTCGGCGGCCCGGGTATCGTGCTGATCGCCGGGCCGTGTGTGATCGAAAGCGCCGAGTCCTGCCTTCGCCATGCTGCGCGGCTAGCTACGATTTCACGCTCGAGCGGCGTGCCGATCGTTTTCAAATCGTCATTCGACAAAGCCAACCGCACTAGCCACGACTCGTTTCGCGGGCCGGGCTTGCACGAAGGGTTGCGTGTGCTCGAGCGGGTCAAGCGCGAAACAGGTCTCGCGGTGCTAACCGACATCCATGAGCCAGACCAAGCGGCGCCGGTGGCCGAGGTGGCCGACGTGTTACAGATTCCCGCGCTTCTCTCGCGCCAGACCGATTTGATCGCGGCAGCGGCGAAGACTGGCGCGGCACTCAATCTGAAGAAGGGGCAATTCCTCGCCCCCTGGGACATGCGCGCGGTGGTGGCTAAAGCCGAGAGCTTCGGCAATCATCGCTTGATCGTGACCGAGCGCGGCTTCTCATTCGGCTACAACAACCTGGTGAGCGATTTCCGCGCGCTGGTGATCATGCGCGCCTTCGGCTATCCGGTGGTGTTCGACGCGACGCACTCCGCGCAATTGCCCGGCGCTGGCGGTGAGCGCTCTGGCGGCCAGCGCGAGTTCGTGGCGCCGCTGGCGCGCGCGGCGGCCGCGGTCGGAGTCGACGCGTTGTTCATGGAAGTGCACGAAGACCCCGACCATGCGCTGAGCGACGGTCCTAATTCCTACCCGCTCGATCTGCTGCCCGCCCTGCTGGCCGTCGTCACGCGAATCGACGCCGCCGCGCGCGAAGCAGCAAGCCGCGACTAATCGATTGCGGCGCATCAGGACGCAGCCGATCGACGGCAGTCCCCGCGCTGCCTGGCTGGCGCTGGCGGACAACCTTGCGACCGGGATGGTGTTCGTCAGTTTTTTCGTTGCGCATTGGATCGCGCAGGCGATGGCGTGGGCCAATTCTTCGCGCGACGTGCAATGGCATCTGCTATTCGGGCTGCTGGGCCTGCCGCTGGTTCATCTCGCCGGATCGCATACCGACGATTATTTTCTGATACTGTCGGTGCCGAATAGTCTGCTTTGGGCGGCGGCGCTGACGTATCTGGTGGCCCGTTTCAGGGCGCGGCGCGAGCGCGCACGCGGCCTCGGCAAGGATTGATTTACACCCTAAACCGCCGCTGATAGCCTCCTCAATGGAGCGACGCGATTGAGTCCGAAGCGGGTGGCCAGGGCGATGGGACTGTTCGGCGCCGCGGCACTGGCCGTGGTGCTCGCGGTCGCGATCTATGTCGTACGCCATCGCTCCGCCGCAACGACCTTGCAACAGGTAGCGTCGGTTTTGCCGAACGCGCTGCTGCATGCGCACAATCTAAAATGGACGCAGATGGCGGGCGGCCTGAGCCAATGGCATCTGAGCGCGCGAGAGGCCAGTTTTTCGCACGATAAGACTTCGCTGCTGCTGACCGATGCGGAATTGTCGATGGTTTCCAAGGACGGCAAGAATGTAAACGTGACTGCGCCGCGTGCGGAAATCATGGTCACCGGCAATCACATCAATCGGGCTCACTTGAGCGGCGGGCTCAAGATCAACTATGGCGACTTCGTGCTGAAAACCGGCGAGGCGACCTTCGCCCCCGATAAAGACATGGTGAGCGCTCCCGGAGCGGTCGAGGTCGATGGCCAGGGCCTGACAGTCACAGGTGTCGGCCTGACCGGCCATCCCAACGAGCGCAGCTTCAGCCTGCTGAGCCAAACCAATACCGTTGTGGTGGTTCCAAAGAAGAGCCGTGATCTCAAATCTGGCAAATCCTAGCGGTGCGGTCCGCGAATCTCGCTCGGATCGCCGGAGTCGTCGCGCCGCCGCAGTCATGTTCAATATGGTCAGTGTGGCCCGGCTGATCGGTGTGTCGGCGATTGCGTTGGTGTTATGCGCGAGCGCGCCGATCGGCGCGCTCGCGCAAGCGACGCCCTCGATGCCTGACGCCTCGGCGCCAGGTGCGGCTGCGCCGCTCCCTGGCGCGAGTATCCGCAAGCCGCCGAGCGCCGCCGCAGGCGGCGGGTCGGCGGCTGCGGACAGCACGGCAGCGTCGTCATCGTCGTCATCCGCAAATGCGACGCCGTCCGCCGCCGCGGGCGGAGAAGGCGCTAACGCAGGCAGCGAGCCCGGCACTGCCGAAAGCGGCAGCGGAGCGCCGGCCGCGCTCGCTACGCCTTCCTCTCAGGTCAGGAAAAGGACGAAGGCGGCGCATCGCGCGCATCCCGATAACGCTGCGCAATCGGCGTCGGCGAAGACGAAATCAAAGGACGCTACCGCCGGATCCAAGGACGACACGAACGGCAACGGCCAGCAGGGGCCGTTCTCCGCGCTTCAGTTTTCGGGTAACAAGGGCCCGATCGATATCAAATCGGATACGCTCGATCTCGATTACAAAGGCAACGTGGTGACTTTTCGCGGACATGTGCGTGCAGCCCAGGCCGACGCGATTTTGACCAGCGATACGCTGAAGGTCAGCTATGGCAAGGATTTTCACGAAGTCAAGGAAATGGTCGCCAACAACAACGTCCGGATGAGCCAGGGGACGCGATGGGCGACTGGCGACCATGCGGTGCTAGACCAAGCCAAGCATACTGTCACCCTGACCGGCAGCCCCGTGGTGCACGATGGCGAGGACCAGGTGACCGGCAGCAAGATCACCGTGCACCTTGACACGGGCAAAAGCGAGGTCGAGGGGGCGCGCGCCGTGTTCTTCCCTAAGGAGCAGAAAACCCGCGATAATAAGACGACCGTCGCCAAGTCACCTTAGCGACCTTCAATATGGCTCCCGAACTCAAACTAGGACAGGACCTGCGGCTGCGACAGCAGCTCGTGATGACTCCGCAGCTGCAGCAGGCGATCAAGATACTGCAACTGTCGCTGCCGGAGCTCGAAGCCGTTGTCCAGACCGAACTGGAATCCAACCCGCTGCTCGAAATGGTCGAGGAACGCAGCCCTACAGCGACTGCGGCGGATGACGGGATGGCCGCGGCGCCCGATCCAACTCCGGGCTCCGAACCCGATCTGTTGCCGCCCGAGCCCGAGCCGGGCGTAACGGCGACCGAATCGGAATGGAACGGCAACGGCGACGAGCAGCCGATGGTCGAGGGGATGACGAGCGAAGCGCGCGACGCCACGCTCGAAATCAAGGAGGACGGCCGCCTCGACAAGCTCGATTGGCGCGAGTACCTCGAAAACTATTCCAACAACTGGCAGGACAACCAGGAATCCGAGCAGGACGACGAACGCCGTCAGACCCTGGAGAACACGCTCACCCGTCGTACTTCGCTCGAAGAACATCTGATGTGGCAGCTGCGGATGTCCGCGCTGGAGCACAACGATCAGATCATCGGCGCGACGATCATCTACAACCTCAACGACGAGGGCTATCTCGAAACCCCGGTGCAAGATCTCGCGGCCCAGCTCGAGACTGATCCGGAGAGCGTCGAGCGAGTGCTCAAGCGCGTGCAACGTTTCGATCCTCCGGGAGTGGCGGCGCGCGATCTCCGCGAGTGCCTGTACCAGCAATTGAACAACATCGGGATGGAGGAGTCGCTAGCGGCGCGCATCGTGCTCAACCATCTCGACTTGCTCGAGAAGCATCGCTATGCGGAAATCGCGCGCTCGATAGGGGTGGCCATCGAGGTGGTGGGGCAGGCGGCAAAGGTGATTTCGCTGCTCGAGCCGAAGCCGGGGCGCGACTACGGCGGCCAGGAGCCCGCCTACATCGTACCCGACGTTTTCATCCACAAGATGGGCGAGGACTATGTGGTGCTGCTCAATGAGGGCGCGGTGCCGCGGCTGCGGCTGGCCGGCTATTACCAGCGCGTACTCAGCGACAGCGCGGTGGCGGAAGAGACCAAGGAGTATTTGCAGGAGCGGCTGCGCTCCGCGCGATGGCTGGTGAAGTCGATCTACCAGCGCCAGCAGACGATCTTCAAAGTCGCAAGTTCCATCGTGAAATTCCAGCGCGCATTTTTCGACCACGGCATCACGCACCTGCGGCCGCTGGTGCTCAAAGACGTGGCCGAGGATATCGGAATGCACGAATCGACCATCAGCCGCGCCACTGCCAACAAGTACGCTCACACCCAGCAGGGCATTTTCGAGATGAAGTTTTTCTTCACCTCGGGAGTCAAAGCTACTAGCGGCGAGGATGTCAGCGCCGAGACGGTTAAGGAGAAGATCCGCGCGATGGTGGCGCTCGAGCAGCATCATGATCCGCTGTCCGACCAGGCCATTGCCGAAGTTCTGCGCCGCGACCAGATCAATATCGCGCGCCGCACGGTGGCCAAGTACCGCCAGGCGCTCGGCATCCTACCCTCGGCGCGCCGCAAGAAGGTGAGCTGACCGCTTCGGCGTGATCATAAAAGGGTGGCGAAAAAGGGATGGTGGTATGGCAACGAAAGAGCCGTCGGGGAAGCGCAATCGGGTGGTCGAACGCAAACTGCGCCGCCGCGAGCAGCTCAAGAAGCGACCGGTCGCCCAAGTCACCGTGACTTTCCGTCACGTCGAACCGACCGAGGCGATCCGACAATATGGGGAACGCAAGCTTGCCCATCTGGCCAGGGCTTTGATGCGCCCGTGTACGGTGCATTTGATTCTGTCGGTTGATAAGTACCGGCAATGCGGCGAAGTTACAGTCAAATCGGGCCGTCTGGCGGTGGTCGCGGCGCAGCAGGAGACCAAAGACCTCTACTCGGTCATCGACCTGCTCGCGGACAAGGTCCAGCGGCAACTCAAGAAACATCTGGAGAAGATCGAGGCTAAAAAATGGCGCGCCCCATCGGCGGGTGAGGTCCTGAGCGAGGCTGAGGAAGCGGAGAGCGATTCTCGCTCATAGGCGGAGCTCGCGGCCCGATGTCGGGCCCACTCTTCCAAGCGGCTATTCGCGACCACGCCGGCTCGTCCGGACCCGACCCCCGATGCAATGAACGGGTGTGCTGGGCAGGCAATGAAAATTACCGATATCCTGAGTCCCGAGATGGTGTTGCCCGAGCTCAAAGGCAATACCAAACCTGAGGTCCTGCATGAGCTGGCGGACTACCTCGCCAGTAAACATCGCGAGATCGATCCCGCGGCGCTGTCCGCGGTACTGGCCGAGCGCGAGCGGCTGGGCTCGACCGCGATTGGCGACGGTATTGCTATCCCTCACGGCAAACTCGCGGGAGTCAAAAGCATCACCGGCGTTTTCGGGCGCCACGTGCGCGGCGTCGATTTCGACTCGCTCGATGGTGGCCCGACGCATCTGTTCTTTTTGCTGGTCGCGCCCGAGGATTCGGCGAGCCTGCATCTTAAGGCGCTCGCGCGCGTTTCGCGCCTGATGAAGGACCCGGCGTTTCGCGAGCGCCTGAGCAGCGCAGCCGACGCGGAGGAGATTTTTCGCCTGATCAAGGAGGAAGATGCCCGGCACTGAGGCGGGGCGGTGCCGGCGCGCCAGTGTCTGCGATGGTTGAGCGGCGGCGTCGCCGGGCGCCGACGCGCGGCTCGGGCGCAGCACCTGTATCGGCAACTTCTTCTCAGACTTCTCCCGGAAATCCCGGCTCATCATCGTCACTGGCGTCTCTGGCTCGGGTCGGCTCTCCGCGATGCGGGTGCTTGAGGACCTGGGCTTCTATTGCGTCGACAATATGCCGGTTGCGCTCGCGGAGTCGGTGATGCGCCTGGCGACCCGCCGCGACCCGCAGCTCGTCGGCGTGGCGCTCGGCATTGACGCGCGCGAGCGGCTGTTCTTCCCGCAGTGGCCGCGCGTCTTCAACGAGCTGGAACGCCTGGGCTTCCCGCCCGAGGTGCTTTTTCTTGATGCCTCCGACGAAGTCCTGGTGCGGCGCTACTCCGAGAGTCGCCGGCCGCATCCGATGGCAGAGAGCGGCGCCTCGGTGATTGACGGAATCCGTAGCGAACGTCTGGCGCTGGCCGAGATGCGCGAGCGGGCGAATCGCGTGATCGATACCAGCGCGCTCACCGTGCACGAACTGCGCGAGGTCATCACGACCGCGGTATTGGGCGCGGCGAGCGGCTCCGCGATGACGATTGCGCTGGTCTCGTTCGGCTACAAGTACGGAATTCCGGTTGGGATGGACCTGGTGCTCGATGTGCGCTTTTTGCCCAACCCGTTTTTCGTGCCGGAGCTGAGGCCGCTGGACGGGATGGACAAGCGGGTGCACGCGTACGTGATGAAACAGCCGGAGGCGCGACGCTTCGTCGACGAGATCGTGCATCTGCTCGAATTCCTGGTGCCGCTCTATCGGCGCGAAGGAAAGAGCTATCTTTCGATCGGCTTGGGATGTACCGGCGGACGGCATCGATCGCCGACCTTGGCGGCCGAACTCGCGCGCCGCCTGGGTCTCGAGGGCGTGACCGTCCAGGTCCGCAACAACGACATCACGCGCTAAACTCGCCACCGCCTTCCTCTGTGCGCTCTGGATCTCCCTAAGGAATAAAATTCAGCTCCTCCGGCAGTGGGCCGGCGATCGGAACCTCGAACGACTCCCGTTCCTGGTCGAGCTGCTTCCCGATCCGCTGGTCAGGAGCGTGGCCTTCGCCGCTCAGCAACAAATCGCCACGTTCTTCGACTCGGGCGGCGCGGTCACCATCGATCCCGATAGCCTAAGGGGGCCACTGTTCCCGGTCTAACAGGCGCGCAAGAAGCAAAGTTCCGCGACTGAAGAGCAAAGTCAGCATTAGTTTCGTTACGCCGACGGACGAACCGAGGCCACGAACGCGCATCGCAGCCACGGAACTCGGTTCTTATGGCGACTTGTCTATGTATCGCGGTCGCCCGTATCATGGACGATTAGCCCGCTCTGGTGCGGGCCAGCGATGGCGGCCACCACTCCCATACCAACTCCCGCCCAAAAGCCTCGCCTGCTCACTCCGCTAGGCCTGCTGAAGATCGCGATCGTGCTGATTCTAGTGCTGGGTTCGGTGTGGCTTCTGTGGGCCCACACGGAGTGGTTCGAGAATCCTCGTCTGGTCAAGGTCGAAGTACTCAGCTGGGGCATCTGGGGCCCGCTCGTTTACATGCTGCTCTATGCGGTGGGCCCTTCGTTTCTGGTGCCGGGCGCCGTGATGACGGTCGCGGGCGGACTTGCGTTCGGGGCGCTGTGGGGTTCGATTTACTCGCTTATCGGAGCGAATGCCGGAGCGTTGATCGCGTTTGCCGCGGGACGATTTTTAGGTCGTTCGTTCGTAAAGCACCTGGTCGGCGGGAGATTCGAAAAGCTGTTGGCCCACATCGGACGTCACGGCTTCCAGATCGTTTTCTACTTGCGGCTGGTGCCAATCATTCCTTACAACGCGCTCAACCTGATGGCCGGTGCCTCTCCCATAACTTTCCGCGACTATTTCTGGGCGAGCATGATCGGGATGGTGCCGGGGACCATCCTGTTCGCGTTCCTGGGTGACGCGCTATGGCATCCGACCTCGCCGCGTTTTTTTCTCGCGCTCGCGCTGATCGCGTTATGTTTTGCGGCCGGCGAACTGGCGCGCCGCCGGGGCTGGTTGGGTAACTGAGCCGCGATTCAAGCTGACGCGCGTCCGCAAAGGAGCGCCCTGGGGCGCAGTCGGTCTTCTACGTTCCGCTCTGCCAGCTCGCCAGGTAATGTTTCTGTTCGGCTGACAGCCGATCGATTTTGATTCCCATCGCGGCCAGTTTCATGGTTGCGACCTCGTCCTCGATCTTGAGCGGCACGTTATGCACCTTGACCTCGAGTTGGGCCGCAGAGGCCCACGCGGCCGCCATCGCTTGCGTGGCGAAACTCATGTCCATCACCTGAGCGGGATGGCCGCCGGCGCAGGCGAGATTCACCAGCCGTCCCTGGCCGAGCAGATAAAGCTTGCGCCCGTTGCGCAAATGGAAGGTCTCGACTTCGCGCTCGGGATGGCGGTCGACGCGGCGCGCGAGCTTACGCAGCGCGGGCAAATCAATCTCGACGTCGAAATGGCCCGAATTGCAGATGATCGCGCCATCTTTCATCACGCTCATGTGGCTGGGGCCGATGATTTCCTTGTCGCCGGTGACGGTGACGAAGATGTCACCCACGCGCGCCGCCTCGGCCATCCGCATCACCTGGTAGCCGTCGAGTGCCGCCTCCAGCGCCCGGATGGGATTGACTTCGGTCACGATCACGTTGGCGCCGAGTCCGCGCGCGCGCGATGCCACTCCGCGCCCGCACCATCCGTAGCCTGACACCACGAACACCGAACCCGCCACCAGCACGCCGGTCGCGCGGATTATCGCGTCTAACGTCGATTGGCCGGTGCCATAGCGGTTGTCGAACAGGTACTTGGTCTGAGCGTCATTGACGGCGACCACCGGAATGCGGAGCGCGCGATCGTGCTCCATCGCGCGCAGGCGGATTACGCCTGTGGTGGTCTCTTCCATCGAGGCTCGCACTTCGGCGGCCTGGTCACTGAATTCGGTATGCAGCAGGCTCACCAGGTCGGCGCCGTCATCCATCGTTATCGTCGGATGAGCCTCCAGGACGGCGCGCAGATGACTGTAGTAGGTGTCGCGATCCTCGGCGTGGACCGCGTAGCTGGGGATGCCGTATTCCTTGACCAGCGCGGCAGCGACGTCGTCCTGAGTCGATAGCGGATTGGAGGCGCAGCACAGCACTTCGGCGCCGCCGGCCTTGAGCGTGCGCAGGAGATTGGCGGTTTCGGTGGTGATGTGAAGGCAGGCGCTCAGGCGTTGGCCGCGCAGCGGCTTCTCCTTGGCGAAACGCTCGCGGATGATCCGCAAGACCGGCATCTGTTCGTCCGCCCATTCAATCCGGTGACGCCCGGCCTCGGCGAGGTCGAGGTCGCGCACGTCGTGAGGCAGGGCGCGACCGTTGCGTGACGCGACCGATGGGATTTTACGCTTGCTGGCTTTCGCCTCCATACTGACCTTCTCCGAATTTCAAAGTGCGCCTGAGACGCGTGCGCCGCCCGCGCCACAGGCTTCAATCCGATTTGTCTTGCCGACTATTGCCGATTGTCTGGCCGAGTCTGTTCAGCGGCCGCCATCACGCCCGAAGGCGCTGCGCAACGGATCGACCATGTCGGTCTGCTCCCACGGAAAAAGTCCGTTGTGCGGCACGCGACCGAAATGGCCGTAGGCAGCGGTTGCCCGATAGATCGGACGCTTCAAACCGAGCGTCTTGATGATTCCGGCGGGGCGGAAGTCGAAGAGCTCGCGCAGCGCCGATGACAGTTTCTGATCCGGCACCGCGCCCGTGTCGAAAGTGTCGATCAGGATAGAGACCGGCTCGGCCACTCCGATCGCGTACGCCACCTGAATCTCACACTTTGTCGCGAGCCCTGCGGCGACCACGTTCTTGGCCACGTAGCGCGCCATGTAGCAGGCCGAACGATCGACCTTGCTCGGGTCCTTGCCCGAGAACGCGCCGCCGCCATGACGTCCGTATCCGCCGTAGGTATCGACGATGATCTTGCGCCCGGTCAGCCCGCAGTCGCCATGGGGACCGCCGATCACGAAGCTGCCGGTCGGGTTGACATGGATTACAGTGTCTTTGGTCAGAAACTGTTTGGGAATCGTCGGCCTGATCAACTCCTCAACAACCGCTTCACGCACCGTCGCATGGCTCACGTCGCGCCGGTGCTGCGCGGAGACCACCACCGTGGTGACTTCGACCGGGCGCCCGCCCACGTACCGCACGGTGACCTGGCTTTTGCCGTCGGGCAGCAGAAAATCCGCCTTGCCCTCGTGGCGAAGCTTCGAGAGGTTCTCCATCAGCCGATGCGCGAGCGCGATCGGCAGCGGCATCTGCTCCGGCGTTTCATCGCAGGCGAACCCGAACATCAGGCCCTGGTCGCCGGCGCCCTGCTCCTTGTGCAGGCCTTCGCCCTCGGTGACGCCCTGCGAGATATCGACCGATTGCGGCTCGATCGCGGTCAGCACGGAGCAGTTGTTGCCATCGAAGCCGGTATCGATGTGGTTATAGCCGATGTCGAGGGCGGTATCGCGGGCGATCCGTACGAAATCCGGGCGCGCGCGGCTGGTGATTTCGCCGGCCAGCACGATTAGCCCGGTCTTGACCAGCGACTCGAGCGCCACGCGCGAGTTGGGGTCCTCGGCAATAAGCGCGTCGAGCACGGCGTCCGAGATCTGATCGCACATCTTGTCGGGATGGCCTTCGGCGACCGATTCCGAGGTGAAGAGAAAGTCCTTTAGCGGCATTTAGTGGGTATCTCCTTGAGGTGCCGGTCTGTGCAATCGCCTTGGCTTCAGTCTTCAGGCGAGTCGCCCGGCCGAGCGGCGACGTAAAGCGTCGTTTGTTGCGGAGCGAGCGCTCGCCGCATAGCGCTCGATAATTGAAGGTATTCCATCGAGGACGAGAAACGAATGCCTTGATATAGCCAACCGCCGACGTACGATCAAGGCGGCGCGGTGGCGTCCGGCCGTCAGCGCGTTGCCGGCCTGCGCTCGCGCGGTGACTTAGATCGGCAGGTCTCGCACCGGTCCGTCTTCTTGGTCCTTTTCCTTGTCAGCCCGTGTTCTTAATCGGTCTTCACTTTTTCAGTCTTCGCCGAAACGATCCTGGAATAGCCGCTGAATGGCGTCGAGCGCCGCGCGCGCGTCCGCACCTTCGACGCGCACCTTCAGACGCGAGCCGATCGCCGCTCCGAGCATCATCAGGTTGATCACACTGCGCGCGTCGGCCTGGCCGCCGCTGCCGACGATCGTCACCTTGGACTGAAAGCTGCGCGCGGTCTCGGCCAACTTGGTGGCGGCGCGCAGATGGAGCCCGAGACGGTTGATGACCTCCACTGTCCCCTCCAGCACGCTCATCCACTCCACGATAGACGCTGACGGGCGGCCGGTAAACCGTCGCACCACAAGACGATCTTCGGTGCCGTTGCCGTCGGGATCCCGCTCTATTAATGCCGTCGCACTATGATGCGCCTTCGGATATTTTGCCCCGGTGACCAAAACGGAAATTCAGCGTCTGTCGCGCGCGGGTGCCTGGATACTCGTGGGTCTCTATCTGCTCGGGTTCGCGATCTCGGCGGCGTCTCGGTCCCAGAGCGACTTGATCATCTATAGAAACGCCGGCATCCACGCTGCACACGCCGGACAGATATATAATTTTCAGGATCCAAGCCCATTCCAATACGCGCCCATCTACGCGGTGGCTTTTATTCCACTCGGTTTCCTTCCCCTGCGCGCGGCGCAACTCCTATGGTTCCTGCTCAGCATGGCTCTGGCGTTGCCCGCCATGATCCTGGGAACGAGCCGCCTGCTGTTTGGCCGCGGGTTCGCGTTGCGCTGGGAACTGATCGTTATACCGGTGCTGCTCTGCGTACGATTTATCCATCCCAACTTCGATCATGGACAGATAAACCTGCTGCTGCTGGCGATGATCGTGTGGGGATTCGCGTTAGCAAATGAGTCGCATTCGGTGGCCGGCGGAGCGCTGTTGGCGGCGTCGGTGCTGGGGAAGCCGTTTGGGATGCCGGTGATTCTCTACCTGATTGCGCGCCGGCGCATCCGCTTCATCGTTTCATTGTTATTCTTCACGATTGTGCTGCTCTGGCTGCCATCGGTGTTTGTGGGCAGTGGATATGCTCTTCATGAAACCACCGAGTATATAAGGAGCCTGACTACCCGGGTCCCCAATCTCTCACACGATTTGTACAACAAATATAATCAGTCGGCGGCCGCAATCGCCGTGCGATTGTTCGCAACCACGAAGCAACGAACAGGCCTGTTGAGTCAAAGTGCCGCAGCGACCCTTGGATTCGCGTTCCAATGCGTGCTCACGCTCGGAGTCATTGTCTGGATCCTGCTTCGACGCGGTCGCACGACCGCAGAAAATGCCCGACTGTCCCTGGCGGCGCTGTTTTGCGCCGCAGCGGCCTTCTCGCCAGTCTCCTGGATCGAGTACTACATGATGCTCGAGGTGCCCTACATGGCGCTCGTGTTCATCGCCGGTTCCAGCGAAGAGGCGGACCGCAGCCGCGCGCGGGCGGCACAAGTCGTTCTGGCCGGAGCGCTGATTGTGAACCTCGGCACGCGATTCTTCGAGGCGGCCTTGTACTATGGCGCCGCGTACTTCGGCTCTTTGATCGTGCTGGTGACGGTTCTGACTCTCACCGGAACTAAGCAGCCACGACCGGCGCTGGAGCATATTGCAGGGCTGACAGACACCGCGATAAGTCGGTAGAGAAAGTTAACCGGTCGAGGCAGGTGGCGTCGAGCTAGGTTGCATCGAGGCGGGTTGCGCGTGTGGCGCGCGCGGTTCAGCTATCGGAGTCATTCTCGCCGCTGATTTGCGCCTCGAACAGCTCGCGCAGGCGGCCCTCAATCGCGCTGTCGCGCAGCGTATGCTCGCGCGCTTGCCAATCCTTCAGTGCGACCACCGCCTTGGACATGTTGCGATGGCCGCCGGCGCTGCCAATCTCGCCAAACAGTTTGCGTACAAGTTCGCCCGCGTTGCGTCGCCCGGTCCCGTGATTGCGCACTGCGATCACCAGGTTGCCGTCGAGCTTGCCCGACACCACCACCCATTCCACCCCTTCGAACTGCAGGCAGAAGTCCGCCATCTGCACGATCAGGTCGTCGCGCTCGACGCGGCCGAGATGCAACAGCGCGACCCCGTTGTGGACCTCGAAGCGGCGCATCACACGCGCCAGCACCCGCGCGAACCGTGCCGGCAGTTCGGGCCGGTCGATCTGTCGCAGCAGGCTGTAGTTGGCGTGCGGGTAGAGCTGGGTGAAGGCCTGGATATCGTTGTCGGTGACCCGCCGCTTGAGCATCAGCGTGTCGCTGCGGATGCCATAGAGCAGCGCGGTTGCCAGGCGCTCGCTTATCCGCTCGTCGGCAGCGACCAGGTACTCGGTCATGATTGTGGCGGTGGCGCCGTACCCGGGGCGCACGTCCTGAAAGGGCGCGTGATTCGCGGCGTAGCCCTGATGATGATCGATCACGATGTCGGCGCGGCGCAGGCGGCCGTTGAAATAGGGCGGCTGCACGTCGACCATCGCCACCCGATCGAACGACGCCAACTCCTCGGTATCGGCCGGCGCGACCTCGATCTCCAGCAGATGCATCATGGTCTTGTTCTCGGGCCGCGTGACCGGAGTGAAGCTGAAGATCGGAGTAGTGAGCTTGTTGCGGCCTAAAAGCGTGCGCAGCGCTATCGCGCTCGACATCGCATCGGGGTCGGGATCGTCCTGCAACAGGATGGCGACCCGGTCGCCCTCCGAAACCATCGCTCGCAGTTCCTTGACTTTATGCTTTGTCAGATTGTCGTCCATGAAGCCGGAAGTTCTGTGAACCTAATGATTTCAGAGCGAACTCAGCCAAATACCTGCCCGGCCCGTACGGCCTGCCACCCGGAGCGGGAAGTTAGGGTAAGATGAAAAGCCGAAGATTCACCGGCAGTCATCGGACTGTAGGAATCCTCTAACACGCGCTGTTAGACGTATCAATGTTATAACTCACCAGCGCCCCTATGCCTACGATGAGCGAACAAAGTTGCGCAATCTGCCGTCGTCCAATAAACGAATGGTTCTTGCACCTGGCCGTGGAGGATCGCGCTGGGTTCAGCCAAGACGCATTTATATGCGCAAACTGTGGCGTGAAACTACGCTTGGCCTCGGAAAAAAACCGCGATCTCCAGATCGATCCCTGGCTACACGAAGCGCTCGCGCGTGTGCTTAAGGGTAAAATATGATGGTCATTAAACGTATGACGAGCTTTCGTTGCATCACGATTACGTTAGAGGTGAACAGCGACTGATGACGCCGCCCGAGCGAACGCAACTCGACCTCTGGCCGTATGAAGAAGCGCGCCGGCTTGCCGAACGGGTGGTCGATTACCCTCCGGAGCACGAGATAATTTTCGAAAGCGGCTTCGGTCCCTCGGGGCTGCCGCACCTCGGCACGATGGGCGAGGTGCTGCGCCCCGCCTACGTGCAACATGCCTTAAAGGTCCTCGGCGAGACCGATCCCGGTAATCCTGCCTATCGCCGCTGCAAGCCGGCTTATCGTTTTTATCGACGACATGGACGGGCTGCGCAAGGTCCCCGAAAGTATCCCTAACCGTGAAGCGACCGCACGCTTTTTGGGACAGCCCGTGTCGCGCATCCCTGATCCCTTCGGCGAGTGCCATCCAAGCTTCGCCGCGCACATGATCGGGCTCCTCGGAAAATTCCTCGAGCCGGTCGAAGTCAACTACGAACTGATGCGCTCGAGCGAGATGTACGCGAGCGGCCGCTTCGACGACGCGCTCCGGCTGATCCTCCAAAAGCACGCCGAAATAATTCGCATCGTCACGCCGACGCTGCGCGAAGAGAATCGCGCCGGATGGTCGCCGGTGATGCCGCTCTGCCCAGCGTGCGGGCAAATCAATTCAACCCTCGTCACGGCGTACCATCCCGATCGCGCCACTGTGGAATTCTCCTGCGAGCGCCGCTTCGGCGGCGCGGTGGGATGCGGCTTCAGGGGCGAGCAGAGCGTGCTCGGCGGCAAGGCCAAGGTACAGTGGAAGGTCGACTGGGCGCTCAGATGGTACGTGCTCCATGTCGACTACGAACTCTACGGCAAGGACCTGATCGATTCGGCGCGGCTCTCGGGGCAGATCCTGCGCCTGTTAGGAGGACAGCCGCCGCTCGGCTTCGCGTTCGAGATGTATCTCGACGAGGAGGGGCACAAGGTCTCGAAATCGGTAGGCCGCGGCGTCGGAGTCGAGCAATGGCGGCGCTACGCTCCGATCGAGGTGCTCAAGTATTTCCTGATACTGAATCCGCGGCGCGCACGCAAACTTTTCCTGGAATCGATTCCGCAGTACACCGACGAATATCTCGATGCGCTGCGCGCCTGGAGCGCGGCGGACGAGGGCGCGCGGCGTAACTCGCCGCTCGAGTTCGTGCTGCAAAGCCAAAGCGCCCGGCGCTTCAACTCGACGCTCAGTTTCGGCCTGGTGATGAACCTGGTGGGCGCGCTCGGCAGTGGCGAGCGCGAGCTTATCTGGCGCTACCTGATGCACTACGATCCCGCGATCGAAGGCGACGCGGATACGATGAAGATGACGCGCGAGTTGATGGAATGCGCGCTCAATTTCTATCGCGACTTTATCGAGCCGGCCAAGCGTGATTACGCGCCCAGCGATGGCGAACGCGAGCAGTTGCGGGCGCTCAGCGCGTGGCTCGCGCAAAACGGCGAGGCGGGGGCCGAGGAGATCGAAAAGGCGATCTACGAACTCGGCCGCCAATACTACGACAAGCCGGGCAAGATTTTCCCGCTGCTCTACCGCGTGATCATGGGCCAGGAGCGCGGCCCGCGCCTGGGCGCCTTCATTCGTCTCACAACTCCCGCACGGGTAGCGGAAATCGTCGACGCCCGGCTCGGCTGAACGCAATTGTAGAACTTTTCGATCGCAGAGTATCGCCGCTGGGGAAAAACGGAAGCTCAGTCGCTCGGCTGCCAATTGCTGCCGCGGTCGAAGGTGCTGAAGCGTGAGCCGTCGGCGGCAACGATGTCGGCGACGTCGGCGCTGGCGGCAGATATGCTCACCAGGTTCTTGTTGGTCGGCGATTTGATCCGCTCCCATCGCGTGCCGTCGGTCGTGAGCAGGATCGTGCCGGCACGACCGACCGCCCAGCAGACAGTGTTTGACACCGCGTGGCCAGCCACAAGATCGGCCTGCACGCCGCTATCCTGTTGCTTCCAGCTCTTGCGGTCAGTCGAGTGGAAGATCGTTCCCGAATCTTCAAACGCCCAGTAAACCGAATGGTCGGTGGAAGAAACCAAAACGGAACGCGTCGCCGGCGCCGAAACAGCCGGCGCGCTCGCCTTTTCCGCGGCTGCAATCGAGGCGATGACGGAAGGTTGCTTTGACGGGGCCGTGCGCCGCAGCGCTGGTCGAGAAACTTTCGATCGGCGCGACGGAGCCGACGGATGGGCGACAGGCTGCCGCATTTCCGCGGTATTGTGCGCGGCTGAGGCGCGCTTGCCGGCTACATTGACCGTCGGCGCGAGTGGCGGGACTTTCGGCGCGTGCGTGCTAGGCGATTCTTCCAAAGCGCTCGGTCCGGCGGGCGATGCGGTTGCTGCGGCGGTCGATGCGCTGGCGGGGGTCGCGGCGAACGCGCCGGCTGTAGCGGCCGCAGAAGCGGTCACCGCGGCGGTCGGCGGTTCGGTTGTGGCCGCAATTGTCGGGCTCGTAGCAGCCACCGTCGATTCGGACGCCGAACTAGCTTCGGGCGCAACTGCCGTCGCTTCCGTTTGACTGTCGGCCCCCAGCGTTCCTGTCGCCAATATCTCGGTGGCCATACCCGACAGGTCGGCGCCTCGCACGTGCAGGACCGCGGCAACGACGACTATCGCTATCGCAACCAGCGCCAGACATAGCAGCGCGATACCCCAGACGCGTCTGCGGCTGGTGCGGAACGCCTGCCCGGATGCGGGCTCCGCTTCAGACGGCGGATCGACCGGCCCGGAAATGCCTAGCGCGGATTTTACCGCGCTGGCGAACTGATCCTCGATGTCTTTGCTCGGGGCCAAAGGCTGGTGTCGGGTAAGCCGCGTGTATTAGCGACGTTGCGTGCCCTCGCCGTCCTGTGAACCGCGGAAGGCGTTTGACAGCTCTTGGAAGCGTTGCTCAAGGGATTTAGCCGGCTCAAACGCCTTGACGAGAAGTTGGAGCTGGTCCTGAAAAACCGTGGCGGGCTCCATCGCCGCCGCCAACTTCATGAGCTGTCCGTGAAACGCAGCGGCCACCTGCGCGAGCTGGATCTGAAAAGTCCGCATCGGCTCGAAACGGTTAGACAGATTTTCCAAAGCGCCGTGCAATTCCTTGATAGGTTCAAAGGCAGCGGCGACGGAAGCCAGCTCCTCCTGGAATGTTTTTATTGGCTGGAAGACGTCCGCTAGCTGCGCCAATTGCCCCATCGGTTCGAGCACCCGGGCGAGACGGTCGAGCTTTTCGCGAGCCGGCTTGATCGGATCGAAGACCTTGGCTACGGCCTCCTCAGTTCGAAGAGAAAGGAATGATTGGTCCAACTCCCGCGCCCCCTTTTTTCTTGGTCACCTGTCGGCGCTCTCGAGATTATCCAACTGAACGTTCTCGGATCGCCTGGAACGAGAGCTGCCACGTCCAAGCGGCGTCGCAGGTGGCTCTTTGAAATCGCAGACCCTTTGAATTCGCCGGACGTGCTGCCGCGTCGTAACCTTATAGCCAGCGCGCACTTTTGACGCTCGCCCCAAGCCCCGCAATAATCGCTCACGGCATAAGTCAAATCAGGTGAGTGTGATTACTCAGGTAGCGCACTTGTCTGAGCCGAGCAAGTTCCCTGCTGCTCGCGAATCCACTGGTCGATGAAGACGGGTTGAACGAATGTCGAAGGCGATGGCGATCGAATCGATATGACAGAAAAATTGTGGTGCGGAATAAGCGATGCGGATCCAAGAATTCAAAGACACTCTAAATGAATTCTAAATGAATTCGGCGAAGACCGAATCGGCCAACTCCAGGCCGCGTTCGCTCAGATAAATCCGGCCGTGGTCCTGAACTAACAGGTCGCCCTCTAATAGGCGCGCCGCGCGCGCGCCGAAAACGCGGTCGAAGCTTTCGCCGAAACGCGCTTCGAAATCGGCGAGCGCGAATCCGTCGCGCAGCCGCAGATTCAAAAACACGAATTCGCCGCGCGCGCTGTCGGCGTCAATGGTTTCGCCGCCCGCCTCCGCAAGTCCGCCATCAAGCGCCTGCTCCACGTAGCGCGCGGGCATCCGCTCGTTCCACCATCGCCGCCCGCCGCCGCGGGGTTCGCCCGCGAAACTATGCGCTCCGGCGCCCAGTCCCAGGTAACTCTCCAGGCGCCAATAGCTCAGGTTGTGGCGCGCCTCGTGGCCGGGCGGCGCGTAATTCGAGATCTCGTACATCTTATAGCCACGACGCGGCAGCTCCTCGCGCACGGCGGCGTAGAATTCCGCCTGCCGGTCGGAGTCGATCGGCCGAATACGTCCGCGTTTCATCTCGGTGAAGAACGCGGTGCCTTCCTCGAAAGTCAAATTGTAGGCTGAGATATGGTCTGGGCCGAGCGCGGCGGCCTCCGCGATGTCGTAGAGGGCTTCATCGATGCTCTGTCCCGGAACCGCAAAGATGAGGTCGAGATTGAGGCGCTCGAAGCCCGCGCGATGGGCGAGTCGGACGGCTTCGCGGGTGTCCTCGGCGCCGTGGATGCGCCCGAGAAACTTCAGCCTCGCCTCATTGAATGATTGCGCGCCGAAGCTGATTCGATTTATCCCGGCCGCGCGCATTCCTCCCAACTTGGCCGCGTTGACCGTTCCCGGATTCGCTTCCAGCGTTACTTCGGCGCCGCGCTCGATGCCGAAGTTGTGCTCGGCCGCGTCCAGGACCGACGCGATCGACTCCGGCTGGAAGAGCGACGGCGTGCCACCACCGAAGAATATCGTCTTGAGCCGCCGTCCCGCCCACGGAGCTTCACGGGCACGACGCTCAATCTCGGCGATCAGCGCACGGACGTAATCTTCTTCAGGCCAGCTCGCGACGGCGTGCGAGTTGAAATCGCAATACGGACACTTGGACTGGCAATACGGGATGTGCAGGTAGAGCGAAAAGGCACTCGGCCCGTTGCTATTTTCATTCGCGGTGAGCATCGCGGGCCGCTCCGGCCGCACTTAGAGCTTATGCTCGCTCGGCGCCGGTTACCACGGGTTTGCGGTCAGCCGTATCCGCGCCTGCGCGACTGCGCCAAGCGTTTTACGATCGGCGACGGCAGGTAAACCTCGAGCGCGGCAAAACCGGGACCGATGGCGGCACTACGCTGCACCGGCGGCCGCCGGTTCCAAAGGTAAATCAGCATCTCCCATCCGAAATACAGCAGCAGGGTGATCAAAACCACGTCGTCGATGATGACCACTATCTTGCGGACGAGGCCATGCGGCAGCAGCCAGATCGCTAGCCGCGCGACCAGCGCGAAAATCACGATCGCGGCGACCACGGCGCTCGCGTGATGAACGAGCAGTTGGATCGCTTCGAAGTTGATCCATTGCTCGATACCGAAACGGTCCGGCGATGCCGCCGAATTGCTGACCGCGAACGTAGGCCTTTCCTCCTTGCGTGCTACCCGTCGTGCCAAACTCACGAGCTTAGACACGCCGGCAGATCGCTACAAGCTAGCTCGCTCGCAGCGCGAGTCAGCAAGACCCGTCGCTGCCCTGAGCTTATCTGCCAATTAGATGCACACCGCGAGGCGGCTTTTCCGAGCTTGCCCGTAGGAGCGGCTCGCCGGACGAGTGGCCAACCTGCACGGTCACGGAAACCGATTTAGTTGCGTCTCAAATGCTGAGATCGTGATGAAGCTGACGTCGCAGGGAGTGCCGTCTCCGCGCCAGTGATGCCGGAGAGTCTCACGGGTTCGCGGTCGGGAAACTCGACGATCAGAGACAAGCTGCCACCCATAGCCTTGATGCTCTTTTGCAAAGACGAAAGAAGAAAGTCCGTTCGTCTCTCCAAGCGTGAAACGCCGTCCTGCGATATGTGAAGAGCCCTCGCCATTCGTGCTTGGGTGAGCTTCCGCGCCCGCCGCAATTCCTGAAGGGTCATTTCCTCAGAAACAAGTTCGGCGGCACGGACCTCAACCTTCTTACGCCGGAGCGGGCTCAATTCATTCATTCTCTGTTCGAGCGTGCTCACTACTATCTCCTCTTCTTACTTTTTTCTTTTTTGATAACAGCGATGTGAGCGTCAAAGCGCGCATCGGCTTTCTGGATCAGCTCACGGTAGAAACGCCTTTCTTTGATTCCGGATTTGTCGCCGCCGCACAGGACGATTGCGTGCCGGTTAGGATCGAAAGCAAAGGCAAAGCGCCAGACACCATTGTCCGCGTAAAACCTCAACTCCTTCATATTGGCATGCTTTGAACGGTCCATCGTATCAACGCGGGGTCTGCCGAGTTGCGGGCCGAACTGCTTGAGCAATTCTAGGTGTGCAAGCAACTCCTCCTGCACGGCTTCCGCCAGAGCGTCATATTCCGAGTCGAATTCCGGATGAAGTTCGATGGTCCAAGGCACCCTCCAGTATGTCTTACGATACATATGTTGTCAAGGTCATTTTCCTGAAAGGAAACGTGAGTTTGCAGATGGCTCTACCCTGCGGCGTCCCGCCCAAGCTTTGCTGTCCCGCTACGGTAAGCCGTCGCGCGATTGTCGCCGACCGCCTACAAGCCGCCGCGGCGCGCCGCTATACTCTTGCGCGACGCACCAAAGGAGCGCGCTTCGATCGTAACCAGCTCGCACAATTCCCAAGCGGCGCCCGCGCCGCACGCCGGCGCGCCGGCGGATTCCGCCGCCGGCCGGCTGCTCGCCGCGCGCCTCGGTCCCAACCTGGCGTGGCTGGTCGGGACGGGTATCCTGTTGAGCCGGATCGCCGGCCTTGTCCGCGAAAGCGTCTTTGCCCATTACCTCGGCAACTCGGATGCCGCCGACGCCTTCAAGGCCGGCATCCGAATCCCCAACATCCTGCAAAACCTCTTCGGCGAAGGCGTGCTCTCGGCTTCGTTCATCCCGGTTTACAGCAAACTTTTGAGCGAGGGCGACGAGGAGACCGCCGAGACGCTGGCGTGGAGCGTGGGCGCGCTGCTCGCGCTGGGTGTTGCGATCCTTGTCGCGCTGGGAGTGTGGGCCACGCCGTGGCTGATTGCGGCGATCGCTCCCGGATTCCACGGAGCCAAGCGCGAGCTGACAGTCACGCTCGTGCGCATCTTTTTTCCCGGGGCCGGGCTGCTGGTTTTGTCGGCCTGGTGTCTCGGCGTCCTCAATAGCCATCATCGATTCTTCGCCTCCTACACCGCGCCGGTCGCATGGAACGTCGTAATCATTGCCGCGCTCCTCATCTATGGGCCGCGCCGGTCGCAGGATTGGCTGGCGATCGACCTTGCGTGGAGCGCGGTGCTTGGTGCGCTCGCGCAGATTGCGATGCAGGCGCCGCAGACACTGCGGCTGGTCGGCCGGCTGCGAATCGATTTCGCACGCACGCGCACCGCCCTTGGCACGGTGTTCCGCAATCTCACGCCAGTGGTCGCCGGGCGCGGCGCGAGCCAGATTTCCGGCTACGTCGACAACCTGCTCGCGAGCCTGCTGCCGACCGGTGCGGTTTCCGCGCTCAGCTACGCGAGCATCCTCTATCTGCTGCCGATAAGCCTGTTCGGGATGTCAGTCGCGGCGGCCGAGTTGCCGAGCATGTCGCGCGCGGCCGGCACCTTCGAGGAGATCTCGCAACTTTTGCGTCTGCGCCTGGACGCGGGCCTACGGCAGATCGCGTTTCTGGTCGTGCCGTCGGCGGCGGCCTTTCTGTTTCTCGGCGACGTCGTTTCGGCGCTCATCTTTCAGTCGGGCAGTTTCACTCATCGCGACGCAATCTACGTATGGGCGGTTCTGGCAGGGTCCGCGGTGGGGATGCTGGCGGCAACGATGGGCCGATTGTACAACTCGGCTTTCTACGCGCTCGAGGATACGCGCACGCCGCTCAAATTTGCGCTGGTCCGCTTCACGCTCACGCTGGTATTCGGATACTTGTGTGCGATTCCACTGCCGCCGGCACTGGGAATCGCACAGCGCTGGGGTGTGGTCGGCCTCACCGCGTCTGCGGGAGTGGCCGCATGGGTCGAATTCGCGCTGTTGCGAAAGACACTCAACTCGCGAATCGGTCCTACCGGATTGGAACGCCGGCTCGTTGCGCAGTTGTGGGGGATCGCGCTTGTCGCGAGCGCCGCCGGATGGGCCGTCAAGCTCGCGATGGGACATGCCGGTCCGCGCCTGATGGCGCTCGCGGTGTTGCCACCCTACTGCGCGGTCTATATCGGAATCGCGTGGTGGATACGGCTACCGGAGCTCGAGCGCGCGACCAGCTATCTAGCCGCGCGGCTTGGCCTGCGCGCCCTTAAGCGCTAGTTCTGCGTTGGCGCCGCTCGCCGGAGTGGCGCGGAGGCGTTCCAGGGTCAAGGTCGTACCGTAGCCGGGCAACAGCGGTGCGAGCGCGACACGTCCGCCATAAGATTCGACGAAGCCCTGGCCATCGACGATTTTGTCACGCCAGTCTTCGCCCTTCACCAGCACGTCGGGGCGAACGGCGCGGACGATCCGTTCAGCGCGCGTATCGTCGAACACCACGACGTAATCGACTACTTCGAGCGCTGCCAGAATGAGCGCGCGTTCGGCCGCCGGATAGACCGGGCGGCCATCCCCTTTGATCAGCCGCACGCTGTGGTCGCTGTTGACTCCGACCACCACAGTTTCGCCCTGCGCGCGCGCGAACGAGAGCATCTCGACATGTCCCGCATGCAGCAGGTCGAAGCATCCGTTGGTAAACACGACCCGCCGTCCCGCACTGCGCTGCCGCTCAAGTGCAGGACGCAATTCCTCGACCGACACGATTTTGCGCTGCGCGCTCTCGGGTCCCGGGCTGAGCGCGCGTGCGAGGTCCTCGCGCGAGATGATCTCGGTGCCGAGCCGGCTGACCTCGATTCCCGCGGCGAGGTTCGCCAGCCGCGCCGCCGAAGCGAAACTCAGCCCGGCGATCGCGAACAGGCCGAATACGGCTAGCACTACATCGCCGGCGCCGGTGACATCGTAAACCGCGCGCGGCGTGGTGGGGATGTAAGTATGCGGGCCGCGGCGCTCGCTCAAGTACATCCCGTCGCGGTCGAGCGTCACCAGGCAGGCGTCGAGCTTAAACCGGCGTATCAGTCCGTCCGCTGCGCGCATCCAAGCGTCGCGATCGACCAGGCGCGCGCCGGTGGCGAACTCGGTCTCGTAGCGATTGGGTGTGAGCGCGGTAGCGCCGCTGTAGATCGAAAAATCTTCGCTTAGGCGCGGATCGACGATGACCGGAATGTTGCGGCGGCGTGCGCCGTCGATCAACGCGCGCAGCAGCCCCGGCGTTAGCAGGCCCTTGTTGATGTCCGAGATGAGAACGCCGTCGACCTTTCCAAGCTCACGATCGAGATGGCGCGTGAGCGCGCGCTCCTTCGCTGCGCTGAGCGCGTGCGGGGCTTCCTGGTCGACACGCAGGAGCTGCTGGGTGGCCCGATTGGCCGACTGTACCGATCCCAGCATGCGTTCCTTCACGATCGTCGGGCGGTCGGGATCGACCAGCACCGAGCGCGTATCGATACCCAGGCCGCCGAATATATCGCGCAGCAACTCGCCGTTGCGATCGGCGCCGATCACGCTGAGCGCGCTGACCTGCGCACCCAGCGCTCGCAAATTCGCCATCACGAAGCCCGCGTTGCCGGGGCGCTGCTCGATCCGGGTGACCTGCAGGATCGGAATCGGCGCCTCGGGCGAGACGCGTGCGACGTCGCCCATGATATAGCGGTCGAGAATCACTTCGCCGGCGACCAGCACGCGGAGCGGTTCGAGCGACGGAAGCTCGACTGATCCGCCGCCGCGCGCGCGGCGCTTTGCCGTCGCGGTTGGTGCCGGCGCCTCCGGGGATGCGTCGCGTGCGCTTCACGATGCGGCCCACGATCTCTTCATGATGCGGCATGATACGCGCTTGCGCGGTGATGGGTAAACGCTCCGCCCGCTCAACTCCACACCCGATGCGCGACATCGGCGACCAGCCGGAGCTTCTTCTCCTGGGTCGTCTCCGCGATCGGATTTCCCGCGAGTACCGAGGCGAAACCGCACTGCGTGGAGAGCGCCATCTGTTCGCGAGGAAAGTGGCGCGCGGCTTCGTCTATCCGTGCGATCAGCGCGTCGGGCGTCTCGAGTGCGTCATTCTTGGTCGAGATCAGCCCGAGCACCACGCGCTTGTCCTGCGCGAGGTCGGCGAGCGGCTCGAAGGATCCGGCGCGCGGACTATCGTATTCGAGCAAAAAAATGTCGTAGTGCGTGGCGCGCGCGAAAACTTCCTTCGAGATAGCCTCGTAACCGCCCGTGCTCAGCCAATGGCCGGCGTTGTTGCCGCGGCAAAGATGAAGTCCGAAGCTTACGCCGGAGGCATCGGCCAGTGCGCTGAGCATCTCGACGCCCTCGCCGAGCATCCGCGCGGTCGAAATTCCATGCGCCTCGAAGACGCGCTCGCGCGTCGCCGGGTCAACCAGCGCGGCCAGTTCGGGCGCGTCGATCTGGATATATTCGCATCCCAAGCTTGCCAGTTCGGCGACCTCGGCGCGCAGGATATCGACCGCATCGGCGAACAACGCGAACGGCTCCGGATAGGCGGCCGCCGAATGTTCCGGCGACCAGCGCATCGCGAGCATCAACGGACTCGGCAACGTCGCCTTTAGCGGAAGCCTAGCGCGGGCGCGCGCGTAAATGAATTCCTCGGCCGCCAGCGAGCGCCGCCGGTGTAGCCTGCCGGTAACGGTGAGCGGCACGGGCAGGTTGGTTTCGCCACTTTCGCGGTCATCGCGATGCCATCGCCGGGTGTCGAATGCGACCGCCTCGAAACCTTCGACGTAGTCGGTCAGCGGAGCGACAAAGCCCGAGCGGCGCATCTCGCCGTCGGTCACGACATCGAGGCCGCATCGCTCCTGGAGCGCTATCGCCTCGTCAACCGCACGATCTTCGATTCGCTTGAACTGAGCGCTCGAGATGCGGTCGGCGGCAAAATCGGTCCGCGCCTGCTTGAGCCATCGCGGCCGCAGCATCGAACCGATCACTTCGGCGCGATAGACCGCCGTCATGATCAGCGAATCGCGTAGCCGCCGTCGACGAAGATGGTCGCGCCGGTTACGAAATCGGAGGCCCGCGAGGCGAGGAAGACCGCGGCGCCCGCGCATTCTTCGGGTGTGCCGAAGCGTCCGGCCGGCGTGCGCTTGATGATGTCGTCGTAAAACGCGCGCCCTTTGATCGGAGCGGTCATCTCGCTCTCGATCCATCCCGGCACGATCGCGTTGACCTGGATATCGTGCGCCGCCAACTCGACCGCCATCGATTTGGTCAGTTGGACAAGCCCGCCCTTGGACGCGGCGTACGACGGCGCGATTGGATTGCCGAAGAGGGAATACTCGCTCGCGATATTGATGATCTTGCCGTGCTTGCGCGGCGCCATCGAGCGCGCCGCGATCTGCGAGAGCAGGAAACCCGAGTTGAGGTTGGTCTCGATCACGCGGTCCCAGGTCGCGGCGTCAACCTTGAGCACGCCGCCGGGGAGCGCGATACCCGCGTTGTTGACCAGGATATCGACCGGTCCCAGCTTGCGCTCGACCTCGGTCATCGCGGGCGCGAGCGCGGCGCGATCGGTTACGTCGAGCCGCAGCGCAATCGATGCGGAGCTGAGCGCGCGAAGCTCGGCGAGCACGGTCGCATTTTTGTGCTCATTGCGTGCGAGCACGGCGACCGCCGCGCCGGCCGCCGCCAGCCCGAGCGCGATTCCACGGCCGATTCCGCCATTTCCTCCGGTGACTACCGCGACCCGGCCGTCAAGGTCGAACATCTGAGGCGCCGCCATAACCGAATCTCCCCGGGGCCGCTCGCGCCTTTGCGGCGCGGTTCCATCAGCGAATCGAAAAGCCGCCGTCGATCAGAAAGTCGGCGCCGGTCATATTGTCCGAGGCCGAAGACGCCAGAAAAATCACCGCGCCCTTCAGCTCTTCCGCTTCGGCAAAGCGGCCGCGTGGCGTGCGCTGAATCATCTCCTTCAATAGCCACTCATACTCAGGGCCGGTGCGGAGCCACTCGGTCATGTCGGTCGAAACCCATCCGGGCGCGAGCGCGTTGACCTGGATATTGTGCGGGCCAAGCTCGATCGCAAGCGAACGCGTGAGCTGCGCAAGCCCGCCCTTGGTCACCGCGTAGGACGGAAACACCCCGCTGCCGAAGGAAGAGGCCAGGCTGGTGACGTTGATTATCTTGCCGCCCTTGCCGCGCTTGATCATGGATTGCGCGGCGTACTTGCAGAAGAAGAACGCGGCGTTGAGGTTGACCGCGAGCACACCGTCCCAGTCTTCCTCAGAGGTCTCGACTACGCTGGTGAGGGTCGCGTAGGCGGCGTTGTTGACCATAATATCGACGGGTCCGAGCTTGCGTTCGACCTCGTCGAAAGCTGGCTTGAGTTCGCGGCGCTGTTTGAGATCCACTTTGAGCGCCATTGCCGGGACGCCGAGCGCAGTCAGTTCCTTGAGTGTGGCCTGGCTCTTTTCCTCATCGCGGGCGAGGATCGCGACCGCCGCTCCGGCCTCGGCCAGCCCCAGAGCGAGTCCGCGACCGATCCCGCGATTTCCGCCGGTGACGATCGACACTTTGCCGCTAAGATCGAACATCTTCACCGACGCCATCAACTGACCCCCCAATAGCAAAAGTGTTATGTGGCGCGTGACCGTTGGCCGACGCCCCGGCGCGAGCGGTTTTGCGTCCGTTGGACGTGGCCGCCGCGGGCCCTTATATTGGCCTGTCGAAGTTGGCCAAGTCGAGCGCCGCGAAGGGGGCGCATGGCGCGGCGCGAAATCAGCAGGGCAGGTGAATCACGATGGGACTCAGGACACCGGAGCAATACAAGGAATCGCTGCGCGACGGGCGGGCGGTCTATTTGCGCGGCGAGAAAGTCGCGGACGTGACCAAGGATCCCGTGATCGGAATCGCGGTCGAGCACGCCTGTATCGACTACCGGATGACCGAAGACCCAAAGTATCGCGGTTTGGCCGTGATGCGCGACGGTGGCGGCGAGTATAGCCGGTACTTTCATCTGCCGCGCAACGCGGACGACCTGCTCAAGCGCAGCGAGCTTATCGCGGCCTCGACCCGCGAGGGCGCGACCCTGGTCGTGCTGATCAAGGAGATCGGCACCGACGCGCTCTATGCGCTGCACATCCTGGGCGAGCGGATGGCGGCCGCGGGCAAACCGGAATACCGCGAGCGCATAGCCAAGTACCATCGCTACTGCCGCGACAACGACCTGGCGATCGCGGTAGCGCAGACCGACGTCAAGGGCGACCGCTCGCTCGGGCCCACCGCGCAAGAGCATCCCGACTATTACGTGCGCGTGGTCGAAGAGCGCCCGGACGGAATCGTGGTGCGCGGCGCCAAGGTCCATACCTCCGTTTCGACCAACACTAACGAGGTCATCGTGCTGCCGACGCGCGCGATGCGCGCCGAAGACAAGGCCTACGCGGTGGCCTTTGCGCTGCCTATCGCAACGCCCGGGCTGAAGCTAATCGCGAGTCCGCATGGCTCGAGTCCCAAGAATCAGTTCGAGCATCCGCTGAGCGCGGGGCACAAGATGATGGAAACGCTGACGGTCTTCGACGACGTCTTCGTGCCCAAAGAGCGCGTGTTCCTGTGTGGCGAGATCGATTTCGCGGGGCTGCTGGCGTTGACCTTCGTGCGTTACCATCGCTTCACCGCGGTTTCGTACAAGCTGCCGTTGCTCGAGTTGATGGCGGGGGCGGGCTACGCGATTGCGGAGGCCAACGGGGTGCTGCGGGCGGCTCACGTGCGCGACAAGCTGACCCATCTGGCCGCCTATCATGCGACCGTGCGCGGGCTTATCGAGCACGCGGCCAATTCCTGCACAATCGAGGACGGCCTCGCGGTGCCCAACACGCTGCTTACCAACATCGCGAAGTATCATTTCGCACACAACTACCATCAGGCGGTCCAGATCGTGCAGGACCTCGCCGGCGGGCTGCTGGTGACGGCGCCGGCCGCCGAGGATCTGACCAGCGAGGCAACGCGCGCGTACGTGCTGAAGTACATGGGCGGGGCCAAGGGCTTCGACGCCGAGAAGCGGTTGCGGCTGCTCAATCTGATCGGCGATCTCACGGCGTCGGACTTCGGCGGTTACCAGGAGGTGCTGGCCGTGCACGCGGAGGGCGGCTTCGAGGCGGAAAAGCTGCAGGCCTACCGCGAGTACGATTTCAAAACCGTGGCCGCCTATGCGCACAAGCTCGCGGGTCTCTGATACGGAGCCGCGGCGGGAGCGGAGGTCCGGGTTGAAACAGGATCTCAGCCCTGTATTAGTTCGATCACCGTTCCGTCCGGGTCGGTCATACAGACGAAGCCGGCTTCGCCGCCGCGCGCATCGAACGTCTGCGGTTCGGAGAGAAAGTTTACGCCGCGGGCCTTGAGTTCCTCGTAGTCCGCGCGCAGCGTCTTCGTGCGCAGCGCAATGCGGCAGGCGCCGGCGTGGAACAGATGTGGGTACGGGCGGCCCTCGGTCGGCGGAACCTTCCATTCGATGAGGTCGAGGCGCGTCGAGTGCAAACTGTCGCCGAGGATCATCAGCACCGCGCGTCCGCGGCATTCCTTCGCGCCGAGCCCGCGCGCCAGCCCTGGGTCACCGAATTCTCCGAAATCGCGAACCACGTGGAATCCGAGCATCTCGTAGAATTTCAGCGAGCGCTCGAAATTCGTGACGTTGACGTTGATATGGAAAATCGACTTGATGTTGGGCATCGATTTACCTCCGCAAATGCGCGTCAAAGGCACGACAGCACGGTGCCGCGATCGCGGTTATCACCAGAGAACCCGAACGCGCAAAGGAAAGGAGTTGCAGGTGAGAGCGCGCGGCCTACGCGTCGCTCTTGCGCAATTCGACCGTGTTGCCGTCCGGATCGAGCACCCAAATTTGACGGCCGAGGCGCCGTTGATCTTCTTCTTTGAGCCGCGCGCGCATCGCGTCGCCATCGAGGAACGGCACGCCCATCTCCCTTAGCGAGGCCTTGGTCGCATCGAGATCCTCGACTTCGATAGCGATATGCGGACCGGTCGGATCGGGCCCTTCCTGCTTTTTGCTGACGATCAGGTGAATCTGTCCGCTGCCGATTCCGTACCACATGCCCTTGAAACTGAAATCGGGGCGCGGGATCGGCTTGAGCCCGAGCACCTTCTCGTAAAATTCGCGACTCTTGTCCACGTCGGCGATCCTGAACGCGGAATGGGACAAGTCGACCGGCTTATTCATCTGGACCTCCTGCTGGGCGACGCTGGAACTGCGTGCGCACCTTCGCGAAGCGCCGCCTGTGATGCACAGTTCTCGTAATGCACTTCTAATGGATTTCCGCGCCCCCCGCCACCACCAGGGAAGTACCGGTGACGTTGTCGGCGCGCGCCAGGTAGACCACCGCCTCGCCGATATCCGCAGGCGTCTGCTCGCGGCCAAGATAGCACATGGTGCCGACGGTGTTGTCGAACAGCGACTCGACGTTGCCGCCCCAAGCCTTGCTCAGGTATTTGTTCAGCACGTCGGTCCACATAGCAGTGCGCAGCAGCCCCGGGCACACCGCATTGACTCTTATGTTGGCCGGGCCGAGTTCTTCGGCCAGCGCCTGCGTGAGCGCCATCACGGCAAATTTGCTCGCGCAATACGCTGACAAGCCGCCGCGCGAAGTCTTGCCCGCGATCGAAGCGATATTGACGATTGCGCCTTCCTTGTTGCGTACGAGGTGCGGAATCGCCGCCTTCGAGCACAAGAACGGCCCCTTGGCATTAACCGCCATCACGCGATCCCAGGCCTCTTCGGAAAACTCCGCGACGGGACCGGCGGCGATGATACCAGCGTTGTTGACCAGGATGTCGAGCGAGCCCAACGCTTTCACAGTCTCGGCGGCCATCCGCTCGCAATCGGCCGCGCGCGTCACGTCGGCCAGGATAGCCACGGCCTTGACGCCGTGCGACTTCACCTCGTCGACGGCACTTGCAAGTTCGCCGTGCGCGGCGAGGTTGTAGGTCAACGCCGGATCCTTGGGACTGCCAAGATCGACGAGCGCGACATTAGCGCCGGCCTCTGCGAGCTTGAGCGCGATACCACGCCCGATTCCGCGCGCCGCTCCGGTGACGATCGCGTTTTTGCCCTTGAGTTCCATCGCGCCAGATCCTCCCTTGCGCTATTTAGCACGCGGTACCTGCGCCGGGGCAAACCTCCGCGCAACAGACAGCGTCCTCTCCGATTCCCTCGCCTTGCCCAAGGAAAGGGTCAGGGAGAGGTCCAATGACTGATTTTCGCGACCGCTCGAAGCTCCTGTGGCACAGCTAAATTCAGACTGACCTCTCCGCGCTCGCAATGCAGGCGGCGACCTCTCCTTGGTCAAGGTCAAGCAGAGGTTAAGATATGCGCGATGCGGCTAGTCAGGCGAAGCTCTCTTGATAAAGGCGCGGCTATCGAGGTTGGGCGGCCTCGCGCTGACTCTTTTCGCGCTCCCACGCGGCGAGTTCCTCGTGAGCTTCACGCGCATAGGTCTCGTGCGTCGGATCGGCGGCCGGGATGCTCGGAGTGGTCAACTCAAGCCGAATCCCGTTGGGGTCGAAGAAATAGATCGACTTTATGAAGTGATGGTCGGTTGGCCCCAGCACGTCGATACCGGCAGCGCCGAGCCGTGTGCGCGCGGCCTCCAGTTCGGCGAGCGAACCGACGCGCAGCGCGAGATGGTTCACCCATCCGGGCGTATTCGGCGAGGGCTCGGCGGTCTGGTTGTCGCCGAGGTCGAAAAACGCGATGCACGATCCGTCGGTCATGCGAAAAAAGATATGCGCGTGTGGACAATAGTCCTGCGTGCTCGGGAACCCGGTCCTGGCGGATGACGTGAACCAGCGGCAGACCCAGGATATCCTCGTAGAAATGCCGGGTCTCCTCCGCGTCGCGGCATCGATAGGCGAAGTGATGCAGTCCGTTGATCGGAACGAACGAAGACATAGCGTCACCTCCTGCGCGCAACTACGGCGGGATGAGACTACCTCAAATTCGGCGAACGGTCACTCGAAGGCGCTCAGGCCGGTGATGTCGCGGCCCAGCACTAGCGTCTGCACGTCGAAGGCACCTTCATAAGTGTTGACGGTCTCGAGGTTCAACATATGGCGGATGACCGGGTACTCATTGACGATCCCATTGGCTCCCAGCATGTCGCGCGCCATCCGCGCGACCTCCAGCGCCATCCCGACGTTATTGCGCTTGGCGAACGAGACCTGCTCGGGACGCATCTTGTCCGCGTCCTTGAGCTGTCCGAGGCGTAGGCAAACCAGTTGCGCCTTGGTTATTTCGGTCAGCATCGTCACCAGCTTGTTCTGGACCAATTGATAGCCGGCGAGCGGACGCGCGAACTGCTTGCGTGACTTGGTGTAGTCCAGCGCGCAGTGATAGCAGCTGCGCGCGGCGCCAATCGCGCCCCATGAAATTCCGTACCGCGCCTGGGTCAGGCACGAGAGCGGCGCGCGCAGGCCGCGCGCTTCAGGCAGCCGCGCGCTGTCGTCGAGCCGCACGTCCTCGAAGATCAGTTCCGAGGTTATCGACGCGCGCATCGAAAACTTGCCGTGAATGTCGTTGGTGGAGAAGCCGGGCTTGCCGCGCTCGACCAGAAAGCCGGTGATCCCCTCGGGTACCTTGGCATAGACCACAGCGACGTCGGCAATCGAGCCGTTAGTGATCCAGCGCTTGGTGCCGTTCAGCACCCATCCGTCGCCATCGCGGCGCGCCCGCGTCTCCATTCCGCCCGGGTCGGAGCCGTGGTCCGGCTCGGTCAGTCCGAAGCATCCGATAAGCTTGCCCTTGGCCATCTCGGGCAGGTAGCGGCGCTTTTGAGCCTCCGAGCCCCAGGCGTAAATCGAATACATCGCGAGCGCGCTCTGCACCGACGCAAACGAGCGCAGGCCCGAGTCGCCGGCTTCGAGTTCCTGCATGATGAGGCCATAGGCGATGTTGTTCATTCCGGCGCATCCGTATCCCTTGAGATTGGCGCCGAAAAAGCCGAGCTCGGCCATCTGCGGCACGAGCTCGATGGGAAAAGTTTCGCTGGCAAAGTTGCGTTCGATGGTCGGCAGGACTTCGCGTTGGACGAACTGACGCACCGTGTCACGGACCATCCGCTCCTCATGGCCGAGCATTTCGTCAATGTTGAAGAAGTCCAAATCCTTTAACGAATCCGCCATCTTACAACTCCCATGTAACGCCAAAGCAGGGCTCGAACCACCATCGCACCGCCCGGGCGGTCCATATTGCCTCTGCGATGAGTATCAATTAGCCTTATATAAGAACTGGATTCGCATGCATATCGAAACCCTGAAGGTCTTCTGCGATATCATAGAGAGCGGCAGCGTTTCTTATGCGGCTTCGCAGAACTTCGTCACTCAGTCGGCGGTCAGTCAGCAGGTCCGTAGTCTTGAGGAGAAGTACGAGTGTCGATTGTTAGAACGAGCGCGCGCGGGTGTCAAACCTACTCCGGCCGGACAGATCCTCTACAACTCGAGCAAGGAGATCGTGCGCCGCTTCATGGAGTTGGAGAACCGGTTGCGCGAAATCGGCTCGGTGGTCGCGGGATCGATCCGGGTCGGAACCGTTTACAGTGTCGGCTTGCATGAATTGCCGCCGTACCTGACTGAATTTCTGCGCACTTACCCCCAAGTGAACGTCCATCTGGAGTACCTGCGCTCAAACAAGATTTACGAGGACTTGGTCGAGGGCAAAATCGATCTCGGCGTGGTGGCCTATCCTGCGAAGCGCAGCCAGATCGTCACGATCGCATTCCGGCATGACGAACTTGTCCTGGTGGTCCCGCCCGACGACCCGCTGGCCAAGCACAACAAGGTCAGCGTGAGCGACCTCGTGGGTCAGAAGTTTGTTGGCTACGAACGCGACATAGCGACGCGAAAGGCGTCGGACCGCATTTTGCGCGAGTACGGTGTAAAGCCCCAGTACACGATGGAATTCGACAACATCGAGACTATCAAACGCGCGGTTGAAATCGGCCAGGGCGTGGCGATAGTGCCGCTGTCAACGGTCGAGCACGAGACGACTCGGGGCTCGCTCAAAATGCTGGAATTCGTCGAAGGTACCTTCACCCGGCCGCTCGCGATCATTTACAAGCGCGGGCGGGAGCTTTCGCCGGCGGTACGGAAATTCGTCGAGGTCCTGACCACGGCGAAGATTCATTCGCCCGGGACGCGCGCCGAGAAGGGCGAGCGCGGCGACGGCAGCGGCGGCCGCAACGAAGCTCGCGCGGAGCGACAGGACAAATCCGACCGGGACAAGCCCGAGCGCGACAAGTCTGAACGGGAGAAGCCCCATCCCGACAAGCCGGAGCGGGCCGAGAAAACCGAACGCGCCGAGAAAGCCGAGCGGGCTGAGCGCGCATAGAGTCTCGGTCTACGCGATCGAGAAAATTACGAGAGCAACGCGCGCAACCGCTCGCGATCGAAGCCGGCGACAATTTCGCGGCCGACGACCACCAGCGGACGCTTGATCAGGTTCGGCTCTTCCGCCATCAGCCTCAGCGCCTCAGCCGCCGTCAATGCTTTGCCCTTAAGGCCCATCGCCTTGAAAGTCGGGCTCTTCGAGTTCAGGAAGTCTCTCGGGTCCCGTCCGGCGAAGAGCGCTTTTAGCTCGGCGGTGCCGAGCGGCGCCTTGGCGTAGTCACGCTCGTCGAGTTGCACCTGGAGTTCGTCGCGCAAGAAACCTCTTGCGTTGCGGCAGGTGGTTCAGGTCGATTTCCAGAGAAAGCGCGCTTTCTTCATTTCACTCACTTGAGCTTTTTCTAGTCGCCCAATTGAACTCGTAGGCGACGTCGCGAACGACCGGCGCGTCGCGCGTCACGCGAGAGCGCCGGAATCCGCTTGAGGCTCCTCGTTCTGCCTTGCTTACTCGATACTGGTGCCCGGCAGCGGCGGCACGGCCACGCCTCCGCTCGTACCTCTGGCGGCTGAAGAGCCCGAGACCGAACTGCCCGAGCTGATCGGTCCTGTGCCACGATCTGCCGGCTGCGGGCTCGCGGAGCCCGTCGTCGGATTGCCCGCCGAGACTGTCCCGGATGGCGGCGCGGATTGTATTGGGGTCGAATTCATCGCCGAGCTTCCCGTCGGCGCCGCCAGTGACGTGGACGGAGCGGGTTCGGGCGCCGTGAGCGTCGGTCCGCTGAAATGTACCGGCTTCTGTCCAGCTACCATGTCGGGAGTTAGCACATAGTCACCGCCGAGCGAACTGCGCCAGATAGTATTGGCCGTCTGCGTATTGCCGCCGGTCAACACGTAGCTTGCGCCTCCGGTGATTCCGCCGAGAATTCCGTAGACCACCTTTGCGGGCACGTACAGGATATTGCCGGCCACGGTGCCTGCGCCGATTCCCACGCCCTTCCAGTTGACGTTGCCGTCGGGCGGCTGTGGCACCTGCGCCTGGTTGGTCTGCGATCCGCCGACTACGTTATTGGTGCTCTGCGCCATCGCGGGCAGCGCGATCGCTCCCGCCGCCACCATCGCCAACAAACACGTAACCTTCTTCATCACCCTTTCCTCCTCCTCCCCCGCGACTTTATTAATAAACTATTCGGTTCTCACGACCACATCGCCTGGCAAAAGACTAATCAGATGCGCAAATGCACTTTCCAGGTATTCGCGGTCCTTGGATTCGAGCGTGAGCTTCACGCGATAATCCGGATCGCCGATTCGTGGATAAGAGCCCAACAGAAGTTGGGGGTAGCGCGCAAGACATTGGTTGAGATGCTCGGCGATCGCACCCTCTCCAGCAGAAGTATAGATCGTGCGCAGGTAGTAGGGATCGGTTGTGAACCGCCCCAGGAGCGCGGTCATCTTGGCCTCGAAGATTTGCGGGATGCCCGGGAGAATGTAAACGTTTTCGAGCTGGATGGTCGGAAACCGCAGGTCGCCCGCCGAGTTCAAAACCGCGCCCTCGGGCACGGCCGCCATCTTAAGCGCGGCAGCCGTGAGCCGATCGGCGAATTGCGTGCGGATGAGACGCTCGAGCTCCGGATGCATCGCGAGCTTGCGGCCGAACGCCGCGGCCACACCGTCCATCGTGACGTCGTCGTGAGTTGGCCCGACTCCACCCGAGGTCAGCACGACGTCGAACCTGCGCGCGCAGTAGCCGACTTCCTCAGCGATGAGCGGGATGTCGTCGGGGATCGTTGCGATTCGTTGGAGCGCGACGCCGACTGCGCGCAACTGGCGCGCCGCAAAGTACGCGTTCGAATCCTGCGTCTTTCCTGACAGGACCTCATTCCCCACCACCACCAGGGCGCACGTTCGCTCTCGCATAAGGCTTTTGCCGCCTGTGCTGCGCGCTTTCCCGGTGCCATTATTGCGTTCGCATAGTGGCGTGGCAACCGGGGTGGCGGGCAGATCGAGCGCGACTACGGTCCCGCCTGCTCGATATCGGATGCCTGTGACTTGAGGAACAGCTTGAGCCGCTTTTTTAGCCGCGCCTCGATCTGACGCACGCGCTCGCGGCTGATCCCAAACCGGGCGCCGACCTCCTGCAGGGTCGGCGGATCCTCAGACAGGAGCCGGCTGTGGAAAATTTCGAGTTCCTTGTCCTTCAGCGTGCTTGCGAACTGGTCGATCTTCGCGCGCGCGAAGTTACGCCATTCGTCATGCGCGGCGGCTTCCTCGGGCGTGTCGCCGCTGTCGGGGATCACGTCGAGCAACTGCACGTTCTCATCCTCGCGCACCGGCTGGTCGAGCGAAACTTCGCTATGCGCCATCCGCTCCTGCATCTCGCGCACCTCGCTCTCCTTGACGCCCATGCGCTGGGCGAGCAGCAGCGGTTGCGCGGTGAAGCCCTCAGCCTCCAGCCGTTCAGTCTCCTTGCGCAGGTTGAAGAAGAGCTTGCGCTGGGCCTGGGTGGTGCCGATTTTCACCAATCGCCAGTTGTTGATCAGAAAGCGGTAGATATAGGCGCGCACCCACCATACCGCATATGAAGGGAAGCGGATGCCGCGATACGGATCGAAATTGCGCACGGCCTCCATCAGACCGACATTGCCTTCCTGGATAAGGTCGAGCAGGTTGCGCGATGCGTGGGCGAACTCGTTTGCGATCTTGACCACCAGACGCAGATTTGCGGTGACCAGCCGATAGGCGTCGGCCGGGTCATGATGCTTGGCGTAGTGCTTGGCGATCTCGATTTCTTCCTCGCGGCTGAGCAGCGGAAAGCGGCGGATCTCGGCGAGGTAGCGCCCCAACGGATCGAACGCCACCAGCGCGCCGCCTTCGCGGTCTCCAGCGCTTTGCGGAGCGGCTTCAGGCCCCGCCTCCGCATTGCTATCGCCGGACTCCAGGCTGGCGCGCGAGCGGGCGAATCCTTCGGGCAGTTCGCCTACCTCGCCGAGCTGCGCCTCCCCCGGTACCGCGGCCAGAGCCATCACCTTCGTCTTCGTCGTCGTCGACAATTTCGGCTTCGACGACGGTAGTCGTTTCGTGCGCCGGGTCCGTACGGCGTTTGCGCTTAGCGCGGGCAGCTAGGCGGATAGGATCGTCGATGCCGGGATCGGTCTCGACAGCCGTGGGTTCAGTGCCGGATCCGGGCCCAGATTTGGGACGCGAGACGTGGCCGGGATCGGCCGCGGGTTCGGCCTTGGGTTTGCGAGGACCTGCTTTGCGCGCCACCTGATGCTCCGCGGAGGGGTCTAGGCTCTTGCAAGTGTCCGCAGAATCTCAGCTGGATTGACGCGCCTGCGGGAGCAAGCTGCCGAGGAGCCTGTCTGTCCCGCGGACCGATCGGATCAATCGATCCAATGAGGTATGGTCAGGCGTCTTCGGGCCGTTCGATGGAAACCTTGCCCGCGGCGATTTCTCGCAGCGCCGTTACAACTTCCTTGTTGTCGGTTTCCACCAATGGGCGGGCGCCTTTGAGTAACTGCTTCGCGCGCTTGGCGGCTCCCAACACGAGTTCGAAGCGGTTGGGAATCTTTTCCAGACAATCTTCGACGGTAATTCTAGCCATCGAATAGATCTTCCGGCTCGAGCGCTGCTTTGTCAACGCATTCGACGTGAGGCATTCGACGTGAGAATGCTGCCGCAGCATTCGATGTGAGAAGCCGCTCAGGGCCCTCAACCTCGACGGCGACAGCGTGTCCCTGGCGTCGTCTTCACAGCGTCCACGATAGTGGAACTAATCTGTCGGCATTTTCGACCGCATTTGGAATTGACCAAAACCTTATATAGAGCCTCACAGTTTAATTGAAAGCGCGTTGCAATGTGAATACAGCTGTTGTCCTTTAGAATCACGCTGTAACTATTATTAGCGTTTCTCTTTAGACCCGTTAAAGCGCAAATCCCGGATTATCATTCCAGCGAGCGGTGCAATCTTGTACGCTCTGCTTCGTTCGACTGAGCGTGACCGCTCTCGAGTGCTGCGACGCGTCAGTGGACCATTAAACAAACAGAGGAATTTGCCTTAGATAGCAGGAGGCAATCCATGAATACTCTTTGCCCAAGGTGTCGCGTGGGATGGATACAACGCGACCGTTGTTCGCGATGCAGCTACAGAGTCTCGCGGGCAGAAGAACAGCAGGAGAGAATGGGACGAATGGTGCGCAATAGCCTGATCGGACTCGTCTCGCTGCTGGCCGGTATATGGGTAATCCATCTTTTCTAAATCTGGACTGACGCCACGATCGGCGAGCCCGCACCGTCTCTGTTCGTTAGCAGCGCCCGCGTGTCCCGCGCATAATGACTCACTACTTTTCTACTGGCATCCCGGCGCGAGCCCATTGTGCGAACGAGCCGTCGAAGAGGCGCGCGTTGTAACCCGTCTGCGTGAGCGCAAGATAACCGAGCGCGGCGCGTGGCCCGCTGCGGCAGTAGGCGATCACTTTCTGACCGTGTCCAATTCCCGCCGCAGCGATCTGACGCTCCAGTTGCTCGCGCGGAGCGAGCAACCGATCCTCCGAGCCGTTCAAGTCCCGCCATACGAGATTGACCGCATGCGGGATGTGTCCGGGATTGCCATCGAGGTCGCGCTCGCCCGTGAACTCTTCGCTCGACCGGAAGTCGACCAGGGGATCCGTAATATTGGAGCGCACCTCGTCCAGCGTCGCACGCAGCCGCTGGTTGAGCCGCGGGGTGAAGCGCCGTTTTTCCGGCTCGACCGGCCGATACACGACTTCGCCCCCGTCGCTTTTCCAGCGCTCGAAGAAAATATCGAGCAGGAATATTTCCGGCGCGCCGAGGTACTCCATGATCCACGCGAGCATCGCGGCGTTCTGTCCCTGCGGCGAATCGTACAGCACCGGCGTGACGCCGTCGCCGACCCCGCCCACGCCGAGCCATTCGCCGAGCGCCGCCGCGTCGAGCAGGCTGCCGTCCTCGCCAAACGCCCGATAGACCGGCAGGTTGACCGCGCCGCTTAGATGGCCGGAGAGATATTTCATCGGGCGGCGCGGATCGACGATCACGCAACCGGACTTGCGGATTCGTTCGGCGACCGCCTGCGCGCCAGCGAGCCTTATCATCGGAGTGTCATCCAGAGCATCAGCGCGGCTCAGACCTTCTCGAACTCGGTGATGATTTCGGTCGGGCGCGCGATTGTCTGCGTGACCGGCGAGCCTTCGACAGCGAGTCGCCACAACTCCTTGAGCGTCTTTTCGTCCGCGTCGGCGCGCACGAAGAGCTTGGCCTTTATTGAGGGATAGCCGGGATTGCCGGTGGTGCTGTGGCCGGCCCATTTAAGGATATTTTCGAAGTTGCCTTCGAGTGCGACCTCGAGATCATGGATCTTCACGCCACGCTTAGTCGCGTTGAGCACGAAGCCGACCGTCAGACAACTGCCCATAGCGGAAAGCAACTGCTCATGTGCGCTAGCCGCGGCGTCGGTGGCGTCGAGGCCCTCAGGCTCGTCCATCTCGACCACGTGCTTGCGCATGTAAGCCTTGGCGCGAAAGCCGCCCTGCCATACGACGCGCGATTTCCACGGGCCGGTGACTCCCTTGAGCACCTCGGGATCGTCGCGCATGGAATCCGTTATCGACTTAATCTTGTCGGGACGCAGGCCATTGAGCATCTTTTCATCGGCCATATTTATAAGCTCCTGCGGTAATTCTCTGGTTGGGTTCGCGGCCGGTTGGATTTTCCGCCGCCGGTTCTTTAGCCGCACTCCTTGCGCAGCATTTCGGCCGCTTCCGCGATTGCCTGCAACTTGTGGAAGGCGACTGGCGAGGTGTTGACGCAGCGCTCGGCGAAGGTGCCGAAGCCGCAGTCGGGGTTGAGATAGATTTTGTCGGGGTCGAAGTAGCGGAGCACTTCCTTGACCCGCTTGACGATTTCCTCCGGCGATTCGATCTCGTCGGTGCGCGGATTGCTGACGCCCAGGCCCAGTTCCTTCTCGTTGCGATATTCCTTGAAGACCTCGATCTCGCCGGCCCGCGGCGTCGCCATCTCGAGCACCAGCTGATGCACGTTCATGCGCATCAGCCACGGCAGCAGCGGTCCGTAGTTGCCGGCCAGCAGCACGTTTTCCTTGCGGCTCCAGTTGCCGCGGCAGACATGCACGCCGAAATGCACGCCGTCGATTCCCTCAACGGTCTCGTTCATCAGGCGTACCGCGAATTCCAGCTCGTGGGTCGGATCGGTGCGCGAGCCAAGCGCGGCGCACATGAAGGTCTGCTCGGCCTCGTCCCCGTAAACCACCTGCGAGAGCGAGGGCTCGTCGAGCTGGATGAAGTCGATGCCGAGCTCTTTCAGACGCATGATCTCGCGGCGCAGGATTTTAACCACGTCGCGCGCGAGGTCCTCGCGCGTCGGGTAGGCCTTATCGGAGAGCCCCTCGAACCAGCTCGAGCGGGTGAGCAGATACGGTCCCGGAATAGGAATCTTGGTCGCGTGCTTGGTGTGTTCTTTGAGGAACTTGGCCTCGTCGACGCACAGCCCCTCGCGCTCGCTGATTTTCTCGACCGCGATCGGGCTCTTGATCGCAAACGCCGGGACGTCGAGCGCGCGCAGGATCTCCTCGAAGCCGGCGCGGTCCTTTACGTAGTCGAGCAGTTGCGACAGCTTCATCAGGCGCATCCCGTTCAGCTTGTCGACCACGAAGGAGTAGAAGTTATCGCGGCGCATCTCGCCGTCGGCCACGATATCGACGCCGGCGTCCTCCTGGTACTTGATCGCAGCGAGCACGGCGTCGTCGGCCACCGCGTCGAATTCGGCGCCGGTGATTTCGCCGGCCTGGCGTTGGCGCAGCGCCGCTACCAGCCACGGTTGGCGCGTCCAGGAACCGACCACGGTTACCGGAAATAGTTTAGTGTTGGGCATCGCGTAGTGATCCTTGATCCTGTTCTAAATGGTGCCCGGTACTTTCGCAGCACTACCGAATAGAGGCAAGCGCCGCGTCGCGCGCGTTATTCAAGCGCAGATGGTCGTACGCTTCTGACGTCCTCCCCAACACAACAGGGAAAGGGAATCAAAAATCTAAGTGAGCGAGGCGGCGAGCGCGGTCAAAACGCGGGCGACGGCGGCCGGGCTCTCGACCCTGTAGCGTGCGAGGGAGGGACGCGCCTCGCCCACCAGCACGCCAATCCCGCGCGAGACCAACTCGGCGAAAGCGTCTTCATCGGTGCGATCGTCGCCAAAGTAAACCGGCACAAATGCGACTCCGACCTCGCGGAAAAGTGCGCGCAGCGCTTTGCCCTTGGAGGCCGCGGGGGACAGCGCTTCCACCACCATCTTGTTGCGCACGGTGCGCAGATGCGGCGTCTTCGCGCGCACGAACTCCTCGAACTCCGTACGCAACGCGATCGCCGCCGCGCGCTCGGCATTGCGATAATGAAGGGCTACCGACAGCCGCTTGTCTTCGACCTCGAAGCCTGCTCCACGGGGTACATTCTCCGCGAGCCAGGCACGTACGCGGTTCAGCTCAGGAGCGCATCGAGCAACCTCGTCCGCCACGTCCCCGGCCACGCGAACATCGCCATGGCCATTGTCGATGCTGACCTCACGCGAGCGCCCGGCGATTTCGAGTCCGTGCACCCCGGCGTACATCACTTTATACCCAAGCCCGGTCATCCGGCGCAGTTCCGCGACCGGGCGGCCGCTGACGATCGCGATCGCGACGCGATCGCGCAACGGAGCTATCGCTTTGAGCGCCGCCACTACGCCCTCGACCGGACGCGCCATCGAGGGCCGGCTGACCAGTTCGGAAATAGTGCCGTCGTAATCGAGACTGAGCAAAATTGGGCTGCGGGCGGCGAGTTCCTCGAGCATCTCAGCCGGCAGAGGGGGTGGGGGCCTAGGAGCCGGCAGAGGCTTCAGCTGCAAGGTTCCGCTCCGGGAGCAGTGCGTTGAGGAAGAGCTCTGACCAGTGCTCGAGGTTGTTGCGATGCACCTGCGCGCGCATCGCGCGCATCCGCGCCGCGCGCTCCGTTGGACTCATCTCGAGCGCCTGCTTCAGACGCGCCGCGATCGCGTCGATGTCATATGGATTGACCAGCAGCGCCTGAGTCAGCTCTTCGGCGGCTCCGGCAAACTCGCTTAGGATGAGCGCGCCGTCGTCGGCCAGATGCGCAGCGATATATTCCTTGGCGACCAGGTTCATTCCGTCGCGCAGCGGCGTCAGGAGCGCAACGTCGGCGGCCTGGTAGTAGGCGACCAAATCCTCAGCTCCGAACTGCGTGTACAGGTAACGAATCGGCACCCAACCCTCGGAAGAGAAGTGGCCGATGATGCGTCCGACCAGCTCGTCAAGCTCGCGCTTGAGCATCGCGTAGTCCGCCACCTTGGTGCGCGAGGGCACCGCAATGAGCACCAGCGTGACGCGCCGATGGTAGGCGGGATTGCTTTCGAGAAAACGCTCGAAGCCGAGCAGGCGCTCGAGGATCCCCTTGGTGTAGTCGAGCCGATCGACGCCGAGCACCACGTATGGCGTGCGCAAGCCGCGGCGAATGCGCTGGCTGCGATCCTGCACGCGCGGGCTCGCGGCGAGTCCGGCGAAGTAGTCGGCCGGGATGCCGAGCGGGAAGACTCCGACGCGTACCGGGCCGCGATGAGTTGCGACCTCGTCGCGCGCGCGATCAACACGCAGGCCTAGGATGCGCTCGCAGCAGTTGAGAAACTGGATGACGTAGGAGCGCGTGTGGAACCCGACCAGGTCGGCGCCGAGCATCCCTTCGAGCAGTTCCGAACGCCATGGAAAAACCCGAAAAATCTGCTCGGGCGGAAAAGGCACGTGCCAGAATAGACCAATCGGCGTGCGCGGCCGCTGCTCGCGTAATAGCCGCGGCACCAGCGCCAGATGAAAGTCCTGCACCCACACCACGTCGTCGTTTGTAGCCTCCGATGCGGCGAGCGCGGCGAACTTGCGGTTCACGGCTTCGTAATCGCGCCAATTGAGCGTGCTGAAGTGACAGTTCGCCGTCATGAAATGCATCAGCGGCCACAAGCCGCGGTTGCACATCCCGTGGTAGTAATGCGAAACCTCGCGCTCGCTCAACGGCGAGAATACGATTTCGAAGCGCGGCGGGTCGACGTCGGGCGGCATCAACAGCCGTCCAGGGGTCTTGTTCTGAGTCCCGGACCAGGCGATCCACACGCCGCCCTGGTGTTCGAGCAGGCGCAAAAACGTGGTACCGACGCCGCCCACGGTGGGTTCGATTCGCTGCTTCCCGGCCTCGTGCACGATCCGAATCGGCGCGCGATTGGACATCACGATTAGACGGCCGGGGCCAATAGGATGCGGTTCGCCGGGGGCGTTCACAGACTGGTGGGAGGGACCTTCTATGCCCTTGTGTTCCATCGGGCCGCGCCGCGCGATCGAAGCCAATTCGAGAGCACTTGAGTCCAGTGAAAATTGACGTCCGATCGGTTGCTGCTCAAATGTAACGCCGTGCTCATCGATGAGGCAAGTGCTTGCGAGACAACGACGCGCACGCGGTCAGTTTTGGAGCGACTGCGTGCGCGTCTGGGATGTTATGCTCGCGACTCGGCTTTTACTTGTGCGGTGGTTGCGCGGTCATCCGCAGATACGGCTTCAATGCGCGGTAGCCGTTGGGAAACTTCTCTTTTAGGACCTTGGGATCGGTGAGCGACGGAACGATCACGCAGTCTTCACCCTGTTTCCAGTCGACCGGAGTCGCCACCGAGTGATGGTCGGTCAGCTGGAGCGAGTCGATCACGCGCAGGATTTCCTGGAAGTTGCGCCCGGTGCTGGCCGGGTAGGTTATTGAGAGCCGCAGCTTCTTGTTCGGATCGATAATGAAGACCGAGCGCACCGTCAGCGTGTCGTTGGCCTCGGGATGGATCATGTCGTAGAGGTTGGAGACCTTGCGATCGGCGTCACCCAGGATCGGAAAGTTCATCTTGGTGTGCTGAGTTTCCTCGATATCGTTGACCCAGCCCTTGTGCGAATTCACGTCGTCGACGCTGAGCGCAATCACCTTAGTGTTGCGCTTGTCGAACTCGCTTTTGAGCTTGGCGACCATCCCGAGTTCGGTCGTGCATACTGGCGTGTAGTCCCGGGGGTGTGAAAACAGCACTGCCCAGTGATTGCCGATCCATTCATGGAAATGAATCGGTCCTTCGGTCGATTCCTGGGTAAAATCCGGAACCACGCTACCTAGATGTAAAGCCATAGACGCTACCTCGTTTTTCTGATTCTCTGCTTCGTGCCACGCTGCCTAACCGGAAGTGGCATTGGAGGCGCCATGTAAAGCTGGCGCGCTTGATCGCGATCGGCCCCAGCCTAGCGCCGTCGCGTGATTATTTCATCAACGTCGCGCAAAGCTGCCCAAAATTATTTAAGATAAATCGGGCTCTATAAGTATCTTATTACAAGATTGCGGTCAAACAATCTAACCGGCCTGAGAAATTCACCGAAATCTACTGTCACCGCTTCTTCTTACGCTTGCGCGCCTCACGGTTTCGAGCTTTCAGCCGCTTGTCGCGCCGCTTGCGTCGCCGCTTGATTTCGCGCTGTCGTTCCGTCGCCATCGCTCCACCTCTGTCGCCGGTCCCAATCGACAGCCGCATGGATGCGGCGCGTCGGTGCCCGCGCAAGGAGCGCGTGGCGGTTTTGCTTGAAGACCTCTGTTCGTCGGACTACAAGCGACCTTAAACGGCCCCGCGCTCGAGCGCAAACAGTCGGCGGCGCGGCGGCGCAAGGAGCGAGTTGATGTCCCGGATCATCATTGAAAAAGACCTCGCCATTCCAATGCGCGACGGATGCGTGCTGAAAGCCGACCTCTACCGGCCCGAGGGTTCCGAAAAGTTACCGGTGCTGCTCAACCGCACGCCATATGACAAATCCTTTCCGCAGATAACGCTCAACACGCTCGACGTAGTCCGCGCGGCACGCGCAGGTTACAACGTCGTGGTCCAGGACTGCCGGGGGCTGTTCGCCTCACAAGGGACCTTTCGATGCTTCGTCGACGAGGCGCGCGACGGTTACGACACGATCGAATTCATCGCGCGCCAGCCGTGGGCGGACGGTAACGTCGGGACCTTCGGCGCCTCTTACATGGGTGCGACACAATGGCTCGCCGCGACCCAGCGCCCGCCGAGCCTCAAAGCGATGGTGCCGTCGATCACGGCGAGCGACTATCACGATGGATGGGTTTACCAGGGCGGCGCGTTCGAGCTGTTCTTCGGCGTTAGCTGGCTGATGATCACGCTCGGGCTTAGCCGCCTGATGCGCGAGCGCGCTGACAATCCGAAGGCTGCCGAGGAATTGAATGCGCTCATGGGCAGTATCGACGTGATGCGCGAGCGGATGGAGTTCGCGCCGCTCAACGAGTTTCCGCTCTTCCGTACCGGCGCGCCGTACTTCTTCGACTGGCTCGCGCATCCTTACTACGACGACTACTGGCGCGCGATCTCGATCGAGGAGCAGCACGACAAGATAGACGTACCGGCGCTCAACGTCGGCGGATGGCACGACATCTTCATGGGCGGAACCCTGCGCAATTATCTCGGGATGCGCGCCAGGGGCGCCTCCGCGGACGCTCGTGCGGGCCAGCGCCTGCTGGTCGGCCCGTGGCATCACGCGGTGCCGTTCTCGAGCCTGGTGGGTCAGGTCGACTATGGCTTTCGCTCGGGGCCCGTCGCGATCGACTACGACGGCACGCAACTGCGATGGTTCGACCATTGGCTCAAGGGCGCCGACAACGGAATCGACAAGGAAGCGCCGGTCAGGCTGTTCGTGATGGGCGTCAATGAATGGCGCGAAGAGAAGGAGTGGCCTCCGCCTGAGTCCGAGATGCGTCGCTACTATTTGCACAGCCGCGGCAAGGCCAACAGCGCCTATGGCGACGGCGCGCTCGCGACCGAAGCGCCCGGCGACGAGCCGCCGGACTCGTTCCTGTACAACCCGCTCAATCCGGTGCCGACCGCGGGGGGCGGCCTCTGCTGCTACGCCAATGCACAAATGGGCGGGGCGCTTGACCAGAGTATGGTCGAGCATCGCGCCGACGTGCTGGTCTACTCGAGCGAGCCGCTGGTCGAGGACTTGGAGGTCGTCGGGCCGGTGACGGTTACGCTCTACGCGTCGTCGTCGGCGCCCGACACCGATTTCACCGCCAAGCTGGTCGATGCCGGGCCGTGCGGCTTTGCCCGCAACCTCACCGACGGAATCATCCGCGCGCGCGTTCGCGAGTCGCGGAGCGAGCCCAAACTGATGGTCGCGGGCAAGGTTTACGAGTTCAAGATCGACCTGTGGGCGACCGCGAACGTCTTCATGAAGGGCCATCGCGTGCGGCTCGAAATCAGCTCGTCGAACTTCCCGCGCTTCGATCGCAATCCCAACACCGGGCACGAATTGTTCACGGATTCCGAGATGCGTCCGGCGCTGCAGAGCGTGATGCACGAGCGCAGCTTCGCGTCGTACTTGAGTCTGCTAGTGATGCCCCGCCGCCGCTAAGGTTTGCCTATCCGATCCGGGGCGCTAAATCATGTCTAGCGGATTGGAATCATCCGTAAAAACCACTAGGCTGGAATACGAAGGGGGCACGGATTCTACTTGCCGCTCGTGATTATCCCATCTAAGGCTGAATTTCATCGCTCGTTGCGGCTCGCGCCTACATTTTTGCAGGGACCGGAAACTTCTCTTTCGGATTGGTCGAGGGTGCGTTCGACTACATCTATGATTTTCAGCGCGGCCGCGCCAAACTCTACAATCTGGCGACCGATCCCGCAGAGAGAAACCTCGTCTCCGATTATACGTATACGGAAGTGATGCGGGACCGCTCACCTGCGCTTGGAAGAGTGGGTATCATTTCACAATCATCACTTGGCCCGGTTCGAAGATAGCCGCGCGCAATCCAGCCAATAAAGCGGCGGCGGCCGGGAATCAAAAGCGACGTGGAAACGAGGGGGAGTGGGGAGATGACGGGGCCGCAGCAGTCAGCCGGCGCGTTGCGCATCGATGGCGATAAGAGCGGGACCCCGATGCCGCCCGTTCCATCCGAATACCGAGTCGACATCACGGAGCACCTGTTTGCCGCCTTCGTAGCTTTGGCGATTGTGACGGTATACACACCACTTAGAACTCTACATTCCCTGCTCACCTGGAAATTGATCGCGCTGCTGCCGCTTGCGACTTATCAGGATCTATTCCTGGTCGCGGTTCTGGCTTGGGTGTTCCACGGCCTTTTCGCGGTTGCCGAGCGGCAATGGGCGCGTCGATCGATCGCAGTCGCCGGATGGGCTTTGTGTCTGACGCTCGCCCTGTACACCTACCTGAGCGACATCCTCTATCTCATCATTCGCAAACCGCTGACGGTGGGTTTGATCGTGGCTGCCGATAACCTTCGAGCCATCCAGGCGTCGGCCGAATCGATCGTCACGCCAGGCTTAATCGGGGCGCTGGCGATTGCGCCGATCTGTACCGTGCTGATCGCGTCGGTTTTGGCGGGGCTTGCGCCGGAGGAGTTGAGGCGCATTCGTAGGGGATTCTATTCGACAGCCGGCCTGGCGATCGCGGTGGCCTATTTTCTCGGGGCGCGCGCGTGGGCGGTGCGTTACGTGCCGTATTCACTGTTGTCCTTCAATCCGCAATGGACGCTGGTGTCGTCGCTGTTCGAAAGCCACACGCCGGTGATTACCGACGCCATTCCGCCCCACTACCTGGACGACTTCCAACCTGTGGGGATGCGACATTCGTCAGGCGCGGAGCAATTCACGGTGGCGGGCATAAACCCGGCTGCGTGGCCCCGCCCGCTCAACGTTGTGATGGTCGTGATGGAATCGGTCGGTGCGCGAAGGGTCCGGCTCTACGGCGCGCCGTTCGACAACACCCCGAACCTCGATGAACTGGCCCATCACGCCATGCTCTTCAACCGAGCCTACGTCGCCGAGGCAGAGACCTCCGCGGCCTTTGGCGCGGTGTTTTCCTCGGTCTATCCAGATCACGACTGGCCCAGTATCACCCAGCTCGCGCCGTCGTTGGCGATTCCAGGACTGCCGGGCGTCCTTTCGAGTCACGGCTACCGGACCGCATTCATCCATTCGGGCCAGACTGTGTTTGACCGCGAGGGTGAGTTCCTGAGCACTCGCGGGTTCGACCATATTATGGCCGAGCCTCGCGACTATGCGACGCCGCGGGATCCGGTACTGCTGCCCGAAGCGATAAATTGGATCAAGGCGGACCTGTCGCGGCCGTTCTTTGTCACCATCTGGACCCATGACACCCACCACCCCTATGTGAGCAATTTGCATCACGATTACGGCGTCCACGACGCCAACTACAATCGCTATCTCAATGGAGTGCGTGCGACCGACGATCTTATTGGTCAGCTCGCTGCGGCCTTACGGACGATGGGACTGGCGGACCGTACGTTGCTGGTCGTAATGGGCGACCATGGCGAAGCCTTCGGCGAACATGGTCAGCTCATTCACGGTGGAAGCGTCTACAATGAGTTGATGCGGGTGCCGATCATGATCGAGAATCCAAAGCTTTTCCCGCACGAGGTCGTCATCGATCGCCTGATGCGGCAGATCGACATTGCGCCCACGCTGCTCGCGCTAATGGGTTACCGCCTGCCGGTCCAATGGCAAGGGGCCAACGTTCTCGGTTCGGACCCTCCTGCCCGGGCCTATCTTTTCGCCGGTACCGGGAATCTCACTTTCGGCATCGTGGAAGGCAACTTTAAGTACATTTACAACTTTCGGCGCGACCGTTCCCAGCTCTACAACCTCGTGACGGATCCTTACGAGAATGACAATCTCGTTTCAGAGCCCGCTTATGCCGAGATGATCAAGCGGGATCACCTGCGCCTTGAGGCCTGGGTTTCGTTCCAGAACCCTTACCTCGCCCGGTTCGAAAAACCGGCCCAGGGCACGCTCACCGATTCTGATAAACATTAAGACGGCGCAGGCTTACCGATTTGCGCCGCGCTGGGGCCGCCCCGCCGAACTGGCATTACCGCCTGCCATCCGTCTACACTCATGGTGCCGGAGAAACGGGTATATGTCCGATCGGGAATCGATCCTCGAAGCGAATCGCGCGTTCTACCGCGCCTTCGAAAGCCTCGACGCGGACAAAATGGGCGAGCTATGGCTGCGCGATCCACGAATCGTTTGCATCCACCCTGGATGGCGCAGGCTCATCGGATGGGGTCCGATTATGACCAGCTGGGAGCGAATCTTCGAAAATGTGTTCGAGATGAAGTTCGAGCTCGGCGACCTGCAGGTTATGACGAGCGGCGACCTTGCGGTAGTGATAGTTGAGGAAAACCTTCTCCAGCGCGGATACGACGGCGCGACGCAGTCGCGGGTGCTGGCGACCAACGTTTTCGAACGCGCCGACGGGCGATGGTGGCTGGTCTCGCATCACGGGTCGCCCGTGATGGAGGCGCCGGAGGGCGGCGAGCCGCCGCTGCAATAGAGCAACGGAGCGATAAGGCGGCGGAGCAATAAAGCAAGGGATATTTAACGCGGCGTTCGCACCAAAGCCGCCGCCAGTCAGCCGGATGCCCGGCGCGTCGGGAAGAATCCTTAGAGGAGTCTGCAAAGAGAACACGATGAAGTCAGTAACAACGAGCTGGGCAATTAGTGCGGTGATCGCAGTCTGCGTGACGCCCGGCCTAGGCCGCTTTACGCCGCGTGACGCGGCGGCGCCCCGTCCGGCGATGCTGGCCCAAGACGACGCTCCTATAGCGGTCCCCGGCTCGGCAGATGCGCCGGCGCCCAATGCCTCTGACGATGACGACGATCAGAACGGGCAGAACGGACAGGCGGCGAACAACGGCCAGACGCCCGACGATCCCGACGCGGCGCAGCAGCCGCCGGCCAACGTGCAGCAGGCGCCTGCCGATGACGGCAATGGCGATACGTCCGCCCAACCGCAATCCGACGATAACGGCGACCAGGGAACGACGCCCGCTCCGCCGTCGACCGGCAACGACGACAACTAGCCGCTCCGGCTAGTGAACGGCACTATTCGTAAACGCCGTGGGGCGCCCGCGGCCTAAACGCTTCAGGCACTCTCGCGCATCGCACGCACCAGGATCGCCGCTATCTCCGGACGTGTGAACTCGGGCGGCGGGGCCTCGCCGCGGCGCAGCATCTCGCGCACCTTGGTGCCCGACAGTAACAGACGGTCCGCGTCCTCGTGCGGGCAGGTCTTGTACGAAGCCATCCCGCCGCATCGCTTGCAGTAAAAAGTATTCTCGAAGGTGAGCGGCGTGATGCCGATCTCGGCCGGACTGAAACGCTCAAAAATCTTTTGCGCGTCATACGAACCGTAGTAATTGCCTACTCCAGCGTGGTCGCGGCCGACGATGAAATGAGTGCAGCCGTAGTTGCGCCGAATGATGGCATGCAGCACCGCCTCGCGTGGGCCGCCGTAACGCATATGCGCCGGCATCACCGCGAGCATGGCGCGGTCGCGCGGATAGTACTGCTCGAGCAGCACTTTGTAGGTCTCCATCCGCACAGCGGCCGGGACGTCGTCGCCCTTGGTTTCGCCGACCAGCGGATGGAGCAGTAGCCCGTCGCAAATTTCCAGCGCCGCCTTCTGGATGTATTCGTGCGCGCGATGGGTCGGGTTGCGCGTCTGAAAGGCGACAATTTTGCGCCATCCGCGCTCGGCGAATGCGGCGCGCGTCTGACGCGGCTCGAGCCGGTACTCCAGAAAGGTCCGGCCAGGAATTTCGCCGAACATCGTCACGTTTCCGCCGAGGCACCACGGCGGCGTCGCAAGCACATTCGCCGCTCCCGGATGGGCGGGATCGGCAGTGCCGAACACCGCCTCGGCCTCACGCGCACGATCGACATTATAAATCTCGGTGAGCTTCAGGACTGCAAGTCGGCTACCGTCGCCGCCGACCAGCGCGATTTTCTCGCCCGGTCTCAATGCCTGCGCCTCGGTCTCGGCCACTCCGAGCGTGATCGGAATCGACCACGGCGCGCCCGCGGCCAGGCGCATCGCGTCGCGCGAGCGCACGTAATCCGCCTCGCCCATGAAACCTTCCAGCGGCGAGAAAGCGCCCGAGGCCAGCATTTCCAGATCGGCCAGGTCGCGCGCGCTCAGCCGAACCGTCTTGAGCCCTTCGGCCTCGCGTGCAATCGCGCCGCGCTCCGCCGCGGGCGCGTTGAGGTCAACCAGTGCACCGCCGCCATGAGCGGTTATCGGTTCGCCGAGCCCGTTGCTCATCGTTTCGCCCCCTCGCGGCTGATGTAGCCGCGTTCTTCAAGGCTGCCGAGCAGCCGGGCCAGACTCGCCTGCGGAGTCTCGCGGCTGGTGACAATCGTCAGCTCGTGGCTGAGCGGTGGCTCGTATGGGTCGGAGACGCCAGTGAAACCCTTGAGCTCGCCAGCCAGCGCTTTTTTGTACAGACCCTTGACGTCGCGCTCGACCAACGTTTCGAGCGGACATTCAACGTAGGCCTCGAAGAAGCGCTCCTGCTGACTCCGAACCTCGTCGCGAATCTCGCGGTAGGGCGAGATCGCCGCCGCTATCGCAATCACCCCATTGCGCGCGAGCAATTTGCAGACGTACCCGATGCGCCGGATGTTGGTGTCCCGGTCTTCTTTGGAAAAACCCAGCCCTTTGGAAAGGTTGGTACGCACTTCGTCGCCGTCGAGAACCTCGACTCGGTATCCGCGCCGCCGTAATTCCTGGGCGGCCATCTCCGCCAGCGTCGACTTGCCCGCTCCCGACAAGCCCGTGAACCACAAAGTGAAGCCCTCGCTCATTGTGTCGGAACCATGCTCCTTGAAGATAGATTACTAATTAGGTCGCTTAAGTTATGTAATTCTGGACTCTGGCGCAACCGACTAACGACCATCGACCGGCGTGCCCGGTCGATTGGCAGGTCCGGCTAGGTTTAGGTAGGTCGCCATGGCGGCCGGCGACGAAAAGACCACAGACGCGCCAAGTGCAGTCAGCCGGTCGCGTCCCTCCGCCTTGGCGTTGACGCCATAGAAGCGCACCGCTGCAGATTTTGCGGCATTAAGATCGGCCTCGCTATCGCCGACGAAGGCCGCGTCGCCAGGCGAAGTATCGAAGGTCGCAAGTGCGGATTCGACCATCGCGGACGACGGCTTCAGGGCAAGGCCGGTGTCGCGGCCGACTATCAGGTCAGCTAGGTTTTGCGCATCCCGGGCCCGCATCCAGGCCGCGACCGTGCGCGATGAATTCGACGTGACGATGGCGATCCTGCTGCCCGCGGCGCGAAGTGCGCGGAGTAGTTCGAGCGCGCCTGGCGCGGGCGCGACTGCACCCACGCCGGCGAGCTCGTGGCGTTCGATGATGGCCGAGGCGCCGTCGAGCAGCGCCCTGAGCGAGGCGGCGGCGATAAGACCGCCGCCTCGCTCAGGGCTGCCGCTGCAATCGCCGTCGCGGGCGAGTTGGCCGCCGCTAGGGCAGCGGCCAACTCGGCCGCCAACTTGCCCGGCGCCAGCGCGGCGCGGGCGGCATCGCCGCCCGCGCACAGCCGCGCGCGCAGCGCTTCGTACAGCACCAGGTTGCCGCGCGGGAACTCCTCGAACAGCGCGTTGGCCACGCCCTGTGCGCGGAGCCACGCCTGCAGCTCGCGCCGGCTCCCCGCCCAATCGACGGCCGGCTCGAGCGGCGCGAGCGTGTTGTCGAAGTCGAACATCCACAACTTCGGCATAACAATGCTCGACCTATGCGGGCTTTTAGTCATTTAGCTCGATCACCGTGGCTCAACGGGGCTCGGCCATTAATAGGACGTTCTATATTGCCGTTACAATTAGCCCCGGCTGCGGGGCGAATAGGCCGCTGAGCCGGGCCGTGGCCGCCCGTCCTCGCCCTCGGCCCGCATCGCCCGCCGTCGTGCCGCCGCTGGCCCCGGACGAGGCCGATTCGGGGCCAATTGAGTCAGCGTCATATCATTGGGAGACGCGTGTCCTCCCGATCCGGGCGAAGATCGGCTCACGTTGCCCGGTGCGCGGGCCGATCGTCGGCAGCGGACGCCGCGAAAGGCCGGGAAAGTAAAAGGGGGCCAGGGGGTCTGATCGCGGTGCCCGCCTCCGGCGCGAATCGTAATTTCAGAATCTTTTTCCATAGAACGGTATCCGCAACATTACCCGACGAGAAGGCTGAGTGCCCAGGGCAGAGAGCAGCGAGTCTTCGAATCGTTGACGCCGATGCCGATTAGAAGCCGGCCGGATCCGTTCGACACTACAAAGGAGGGTAAATGCAAATGAATTCGAGCCTTGACACATGCGCCGACTGCAGCCACGCGACGCTCGGGCCCCTGCGAAGAACTCATAGCTCGCGATAATTTCGGCTTCTTGGAAGAAGCGTGCGCCTGAAGGCCACGCCGTCAGCGGCCGTTCGCTGTGCCATGCAGATCTGGCTCGGACGAAACAAGTGCCGGAGGAGGTCCACAATGGGAGGCCGCGAAAATGAAATGGCGGAGGTTCAATTGCGTTGTCGGTTCGATGCTGGCGGCTTGGTATCTACTTCAACCGCCCCTGAACTCAACGATCGACGCCCTCGGTACGCGCCGATGCGCTACATGGACGATCAGGCAGTCGGCGTCCAAACGGAATCCTGACTGCTAGACGCCTGTCTCGCGACACGCTGAGCGGCGAATCCGCGTCGGTCTCATATCCGAGGGACTGGCCTCCTATTCTTGCGCGACAAGCTACACGACTGGCAAGTAGACTTCCTCAAGTCGTGCTCTACCGGCGGATTCGCCCGGCTATTCCTCGACAGTTCTCAGATGGCGTTCGATTCATGGGAGTCATGCGGTTCCGATGCGATCTCGAATTCGAGTCGCGGCTACCATGAAGCCGCCCACGTCTGCCCCGTCTGCAGCGCAGGGGTCGAGCCTTATCTACGCAAAAAGTGGCTGTTTGGTGGCTGGCCGATGTGCCTTAGCTGTACGTCTTAACACTTAAAAACCGGATCAAGATTCCGTAGTAACGCCGGGTCTGATCGCCCCAACCCGTGTCCCCGTAAGACGGATCGCGATTGCTTAGATTATCTAAGCAATTCCGAAGTCGAACATCCAGAACGCATGGCCGGCGACGCGGCGTCGCGCGGCGATATGGCGCGTCGCGGCAGGTTTACCGACTCGCGTCGGCGCGCGTCGCTCTCGTCGGAATCGTGCCGCTGCGTACGCTTGTCTCGCGCCGCCGCTCATGACAGGGCCTCGCAGACGCATCGCGTTTGCCGGTCGCCGCCGCTTGCGCGGCGGCGGCCAAGCGCGCGCGGCCGGCTGACGTAGCCGTCGAACTCGACCAGTACGGCTTCAGGATGCTGGCCGGCTACGCCGGCCAGCATCCTGAAGGCCTCGGTCACCGCGACCATCGCGATCACCCCCGCGCTACCGGCGCGTGCGCCCGGCGGACTCAGCAAATCCCCCTCCGCGCACAGCGGGCAGGGTGGCGACGCCGGCAGGATCGCGATTTGCCCCGGCGCATCCAGCCGCGCGATGATGGCGGCGGCACAACGACGCGCGCGACACAGGTGCGCGACCGCCTCTGCGGCGCGCGCGTCGCCGATTAGCGCGAGCGTCAGGTCGGATTCGTCCCGAGCTGCATCGTTCGACGCCCTGGACGATGTATCGTCCGACGCTGCGGACGAAGCGTCGTTCGCGATTCGGACGCTTACGTCGGGATTGAGATCGCGCGTCCGCACGACCAGCGCGGGGTAGGACGCGCGGTCGCCGACCGGATGCATCATGATTCGTCCGACACCGGCGCCGGCCAGGTAGGCAACCGCGTTTGCCGCGTCCGCAGGCTCAGCGACGATCGCGACGCACGATGCCAGCAGCCGTTCCTGCGCGCTCCCGCCGACGCCGGGGACGATTATCTGCCGGCTATAGCGTTCGATTTGATTATCAGTCAGCGACATATGCCGCCGTGCGAGAGCAGCGGGAAGATCACGACAGGGGGGCCGAGTCGGTGCGCCTACTCGATCACGTTCTTTTCGATCGGCTCGACCGTGACGCCGCTTTGGCGCAACCACGCAAGCGCACGCTCGATCTGATCGGTCGAGCCCTCGAACTCGACCGCGACCAAGCCCATCTCTTCCGAGACGCTCGCGCCGCGGATGTTGAACACCAGGTCGAACTTCTTGACCAGGTGGTAAAGCAGCGGTTCGCGGATGAGCGACTTGGGGTAAGTCAGGTAGTAGCGCTCGCGGAGGCGTTCCATTTGCTGACTAGCTTTTGCAGGCGCTCCTTGCGCCACTGTTCCCATCCGATCCAGAGATTGGTGGACAGGTACTTGTCACCGAAATCCGGAAACACGGTCACCACGCATCCCTCGCGCAGCCCGCGCGCGACTCGCATTGCGGCCACCAGCGCCGCACCGCACGACTGGCCCACCAGTACGCCCTCGATCTGGCCCAGCGCGTAAACCATCTCGTAGGCATCCTCGGTGCCTACGGTGAGGCGCTCGTCGAGCTCCTCGGCGTGAAAGATGCCCGGAACGATCGACGAGGCCATGTGCTTGAGCCCCTCCAGCCCGTGCATCGCGTCGTCCGGCTCGACCCCGATCACCTTGACTGCAGGGTTTTGCGACTTGAGGTAGCGCCCGGTGCCCATTATGGTGCCGCCAGTGCCGACTCCGGCCACGAAATGGGTGATGCGGCCGCGCGTCTGATGCCAGATCTCAGGTCCGGTGGTGTCGAAATGCGCGAGCGGATTGGCCTCGTTGTTGTATTGGTCGGGTTTGAAGTAGCGATCAGGGTTAGCGGCGATAACCTTGCGCGAGAGCGTGATAGCGCCGTCGGAGCCCTCCAATGGATCCGAGTAGATCGGCTTGGCCCCGAAGGCCTCAATGATTTTTTTGCGTTCGCGGCTGACATTGGAGGCCATCACGATCTCGACCGGGTAACCGAGCGCCGCACCAACCATCGCCAGTGCTATCCCGGTGTTACCCGAGGTCGAGTCGATGATGGTCTTGCCCGGACGCAGCTCGCCGCGCTTCAGTCCTAACTCGATCATGTGGCGTGCGGCGCGGTCCTTGACCGAGCCGCCGGGATTAAATCCCTCGAGCTTGGCGAAAAGCCGCACGCCGGGGCGCAGCAGCCCCTCGGTCACGCGCGTGATTTCGAGCAGCGGCGTATTGCCGATCAGCTCGAGCACGCTACGCGCCCGCGCCGCCGGCACGTATTCTTCGTTACTCGCCGCCGGCGATCGCTGGGACGATTGAAATGTCGTCGCCATCCTTGACCTGTGAGTTCAACTGGTTGAGGAAACGGATATCGTCGCCGTTGAGATAAATATTGACGAAGCGGCGCAGTTCGCCCTTCTCGTCGAGCAGCCGCTCGCGCATCCCCGGATGCCGCTTTTCGAGGTCCTCGATAACTGCGCGAACCGACTCGCCCGCGGCCGCAACCTCGTCGGTGCCCCCGGTAAATCTGCGGAGCGGGGTCGGTACTCGTACCTTAACTGGCATGATCGAAACTCCTAACCCATGAGACTAGCGCTTGATGCATACGCTTGGCCACCCGGTATCTACACCTTCGCACGGTCACGCCGCGCCCTTGAGCGAGCGTTTGCCATCGCCGAGACTTTCGTATATCGCATCGAAGTCCTTCAGCCGGGCCTCGATAACGAGCGGCGCCTCGATACTTTGCGCGACCGCCTCCAGCGTCTTGTAACCGTTCCCCGTGATCGAGACCACCACACTCTCGTCGGCCTTGATACGGCCGGCCGCGATAAGTTTCAGCGCCACCGCGAGGGTGGTGCCGCCGGCCGGCTCGGCGAAGATGCCCTCGGTGCGCGCGAGTAGCTTGATCGCGTCGATTATCTCGGGATCGCTTGCCGTTTCGCCCCATCCGCCTGATTCGCGCACGGCGCGCAACACGTAGAAACCGTCAGCCGGATTTCCGATCGCGATCGACTTGGCGATCGTGTCGGGCTTAACCGGCGTAATCAGGTCGGTGTTCTTGTGCAGTGCGTGGATGACCGGAGCGGCCCCGGCCGCCTGCGCGCAATGAATCTTGAACTCGCCGCCGTGGACCAGGCCGACCTCCTTGAGTTCCTTGAAGGCCTTGGCGACCTTGGGCAAAATCGTGCCGCCAGCGGTCGGCAGCACGATATGGTTCGGCAGTTTCCAGCCGAGCTGCTCGGCGACCTCGAAGCCGAAAGTCTTGGCGCCCTCGGTGTAGTACGGGCGCAGGTTGATATTGACGAAAGCCCATCCGTACTTGTCGGCGATTTCGCTGCACAGCCGATTAACGTCGTCGTAGTTGCCGCGAATCGTGATCACACGCGCGCCATAAATCGAGGATCCGACGATTTTGCCCGCCTCGACGCCCTCGGGCATGAAGATCACGGACTTAAGTCCTGCACGCGCCGCATGTGCCGCGACCGCCGTCGCCAGATTGCCGGTGGACGCGCATGAGACCGTAGAGAAGCCGAAGTCGCGTGCCTTGGTAATTGCGACCGACACCACGCGGTCCTTGTACGAGAGTGTCGGATGGTTGACGGTGTCGTCCTTGATGTAGAGTTTCTTGACTCCCAGCTCGGCGCCTAAGCGGCGCGCCTGCAATAGCGGCGTGAAGCCGGAAAACGGTCCCGCCTCGGGCTCGCCATCGACCGGCAGCAGCTCGCGGTAGCGCCACAGGTTATGCGGGCGCGCCGCGATCGTCGCGCGCGACACTGCCGCGCGAATCTTCGCGTAGTCGTAGCTGACCTCGAGCGGACCGAAGCAGTCCTCGCACACGTGCAGCGGCTTGATCGGATATTCCTGGCCGCACTCGCGGCACTTGAGGTTGGTTACGTAGCTCATCGCATAAGTCCTCGTTAATTGCTCGACTGGTTGCGCGCCGGCACCAACGCCGCCGCGTCGTCTACGCGCCGGGCCGCGCCGCAGGCGCATCCGGCACGCGCATTCACCTCAAGCACGCGGATTCGTCCACTCGCGGCTCCATCATAGGTCAGAATTTTTCCCGCCAGCTCCGGCACACCGCCGCCAATCCATCGCAGCGCCTCGGCCGCCTCGATCTCGCCGATCACTGCCGCAACCGGGCCGATTATTCCCGCCTCGCGGCAAGTCGCGATCTCGCCCGGCGCGGGCGCCTCCTCGAACAGGCATCGCAGGCACGCCGTGCGTCCCGGCAATATAGTCATCGCCTGACCGGTCATCCCGAGCACGCCGGCATAAACGAAAGGCTGTTCCAGCGCGAGGCAGGTATCGTTGATCAGAAACTTGGCCGCGGGATCGTCGGTCGCGTCGATCGCGAAATCGTAGCGTGCGATTAAATCGGCGGCGTTGAAAGCGTCAAGTGCGACCGGATGGGTCTCGACGATCAGATCGGGATAGCTCTCGCGGAGCCTCGCGGCCGCCGCTTCGACCTTGAGCCGCCCCAGAGTGGCCCTGCCGTAAATCACCTGGCGCGCGAGATTGGAAAGCTCCACCGGATCGGGATCGACCAGGCCGATTCGGCGCGCGCCGCCGCGAGCCAGCGCGCACGCGGCCGGAACACCGAGGCCCCCCATGCCGACTATCAGAGTTGCGTTTCTTGCGGACTCTTTTCCCAACTCGTTCTCGCGCCAGGCCTTGTTCGATCCGGCGGCGCTGCGAGGGGAAATTAAAAAACCCTCCTCCTATGATAAGGACGAGGGTACTAGGACTCTCGCCTTATCTACCGAAGCTTCGTTCGAGCTCCGTTGGAGTTAGCACCAGCACCCCTTGGTGGGCCGGTTGCTGCGGCATCATCGGGCCAGTCCCTCCGCCGCTCTGGATAAGGCCATCAGGCTCACTACGGTTATCCAAGCGGCCACGGAAAGTCAATCGCCAGACCTTTCGGTCAGGTTTGTCCGCCCAGTTGGTGATCAGTTTGCCGATGAGTTCGCCGGTCAGGCCGAATCTCAAGCAGCGTACGGTGAACGCGGCGCACAGACTCTTGAAAGCAATTTTGTGCACGCAATTTTGTGTACGCATTTGTGAGCGTCTTTTTGCCTGCGGCACTTTTCCTTGCGGGATTTGGCCAGCGATGCTTTAAGGGGGCTTGCCACCGGAGCTTTTTTTCGCGGGTCGCACGCCGCAATTTTTCCGGCACGGGAGGTAGTTATGCGAATCGGATTTATCGGGCTCGGCAACATGGGCGGTTCGATGGCGCTCAACCTGATGAAGGCGGGCCACCAGGTCACGGTCAACGACGTCCGCCGTCAGGTCGCGGAACCGCATCTGGCCGGCGGCGCCAAGTGGGCCGACAGCCTGGCCGCCATCGCCAAGGACGCAGAGGTCGTCTTCACCTCGCTTCCCGGACCGAAGGAGGTGGAGGCGGTGGTTCTCGGGGAAGGCGGATTAATCGGCGCGATGGCGCCGGGGAGCCTTTACATCGACCTTTCGACCAACTCGCCCTCCGTAATCCGCAAGGTTCATGCAAGGCTCAAAGCCCGCGGTATCCGGATGCTCGACGCTCCGGTCAGCGGTGGCGTGGTCGGCGCGCGCAAGGCGACGCTGGCCGTGATGGTCGGCGGCAGCGAAGCCGACTACAACGAAATCAAGCCGGTGCTTGACGCACTCGGCGACAAGGTGACTTACATCGGCGACATCGGCGCTGGCTCGGTCGCCAAGCTGGTCCACAACATGATCGCGATTTGCTCGACCCAGTTGCTGGCCGAGGCCTTCACGATGGGGGTCAAGGCCGGGGTCTCGCCCGAGGCGCTGTTGCGCGCGGTGCAGGGCGGCGCTTACGGGCAGGGGATGGTGCTCAATGCGGCGCTGCCCAAGATGATCTTTCGCGGCAACTTCGATCGCGTGACTTTCGCACTCAAGCTGGCGCGCAAGGACCTGGGCCTCGCGACCGAACTCGCGCGCGAGCTCAACGTGCCGATGGCTATAGCGGCGCATACCGAGCAGGATTTTCTGGAGGCGCTGAACAAGGGTTGGGGCGAAAAGGATTCGTCGGCGACGTTCATGGTCCAGGAAGAGCGCGCCGGCGTCAAAGTGCGCAGCTCGTCATAGACCTCGAGTCTCTGGGCAGCGTGGACTGACGAATTCGCACCAGTTGCTATTTTGCATCAGTTATTATTCTCACTTGCTATTTGAAGGAGTAACGAAGAATGGCCGACGACAAGCATGACAAAGGGATGGCGATACGCACTCAATTGTGGGGCGAGAAGGGCGCCAAGGCGGGCAACGATTTCTTGAGCGGCTTCGACCCCGACTTCGGCAAGTTTCTGAACGATGAACTGTTCGGCGGCATCTGGGCCCGTCCGGGACTGCCGATCAAAACGCGCTCGATGATCACGATGGCGGCGCTGATCGCGCTCGGCCGCGGCGCCGAATTGAGGGTCCACATGCGCGGCGCGCTCAACCTCGGCATCACGCACACCGAATTAAAGGAGATGATTTTCCATCTCTCGCAATATAGCGGAGTACCGAGCGCGGTCGAGGCGATCCGCGCCTTCACCGAGGTGACCGCGCCAAAGAAATAACCCCGCCCGACAACGACATCTTCGTCCACCGGCGTAGACTGAGTGACAATTGGGCTTCTACCCGGAAAACGTGAGGGAGATAGGCACATGAAGATTCCGCAATCGGTCCGCGAACTGATTGAAAAGGGACCGCTCGCTCATTTGACCACGCTCGGCCCGAAAGGCGGTCCGCAAGTCACCGTAGTATGGGTCGGAATCGAGAACGAAGAGTTCGTGATCGGCCACCTGGCGGTACATCAGAAGGTCAAGAACATCAGACGCGATCCGAGAGTTGCGTTGTCCATGCTCGGTGACAAGACCAACGCGCAAGGATTGAGGGAATACTTGGTGGTTTATGGAAACGCGCGAGTGACGGAGGGCGGCGCGGTAGACCTTTTGCATCGCCTCGCGCCAATTTACCTCGGGCCGCAGGCTGACTATCCGCCGGCCTCTATGCGGAACATTTCGGGTTATATCACCAGAATCACGCCGGAGCGGCTCTCTGGAATCGGACCGTGGGGTAAATCGGGACCTTAATAGATTACAAAGAAATCGCACCCCAATGATGCAATTCAGGGCGCGATGAGCGACGACGATCTCAGCCTGCGCATCATCGGTGTCGAGCCGGGCGACGACGTCGGTGCCGAAATCGCCGGGGCGCGCAGTCTGAGATTGCGCACCACGCGGGGCGAGATTCCGGTAATCCTACATGAGCCTGAAGTGTATGAGCCCGAAGTGCACGAGCCTGAAGTGCACGCAGCCGTAACTCCCGGTCGCGCCGTGCTGTGTATCAGCGGCGCGCTCGGCGGTTTCGACGGCCCCGGCATGCTTTACGCGCGGCTGGGGCAGGAACTGCCGCCGGTGGGAATCACGGTCGTGCGGCTCAATTACCGGATGCCCAACGAATTCAGCGAATGCGTGCTCGACACGATGGCGGGGCTGGCGTTGCTCAAGGCGATGCAATACGAACGCGCGGCGCTGATTGGACATTCGTTCGGCGGCGCGGTCGCGATCAACGCGGGCACGCTGGCCCCGATCGTGACCACGGTGATCGCGGTCTCTAGCCAGCTCTTCGGCGCGCATATGGTAGCCGAACTTGCGCCCCGCCCGCTGTTGCTGTTGCACGGGACCGCCGACACGATTTTGCCGCATGAATGCTCTGAACGGCTTTACGAACGTGCGCAGGAACCAAAAACGCTCAAGCTTTTTCCCGGCGTTGGGCATCGCTTTACCGAGGCAGCCAACGAACTGCTCGAAACAGTGCGTGACTGGCTACTCGAAAGGCTCTGACACACCCGGCGGATCTGGCCGCGAGCATATTTGCGCCGCGTATGGATCGCGGCGGTTGGCATCTATACTCTCTTAGGCTCCAAACTTTAAACCACTGACCCTTCGATGAAGATTAAAGCCGCGATCGTTGGCGCCACCGGAATTGCCGGCCAGCAGGTGCTGGCCGCCCTCGATGGCCATCCCTATTTCGAAACCGCCGCGCTTGCCGCTTCCGAACGCTCGGCGGGAAAGACTTTTGCCGAAGCGATAACCGATGCGCAAAGCGGCGTGCGGCGATGGTACGTCGGGGGTTGCGAGCCGCCGGCCGAAGCACTCGGACTCGAGGTGCAGGACGCGAAGTCGCTCCGGCTTAGCGGGATCGGCGTGGTGTTTGCCGCGGTCGAGTCCGAAGCCGCGCGCGAGCTCGAGCCGATTTACGCAGCCCTGGTTCCAACCATCAGCACCGCCCGGCCGCATCGGATGGAGCCCGACGTGCCGCTCCTGATCCCGGGGGTTAACCTCGAGCATCTCGCGATCGTAAACGAGCAGCGCCGGCGCCGCGGATGGAAGGGCTACATCGCCACGCTGCCCAACTGCACTGCGACCGGCCTTGCGATCACTCTGAAGGCGCTCGATGCGCGCTTCGGCGTCGAGGCGACGATGGTCACGACGATGCAGGGTATCTCGGGCGCCGGACGCGACCTGTCCGCGCTCGACATCGTCGAGAATGTCATTCCTTACATCCCGCGCGAAGAGGAACGCGTGATGGTCGAGACGCGCAAAATCCTCGGCCGCATGGCGGAGGGCGGTATCGCCGAACTGCCGCTTCGCGTGAGCGCGACCTGCACGCGCGCCGCGGTGCTCAATGGGCATACCGAGGCGGTCGCGGTGTCGTTGAAGAAGGCGGCCAGTCTCGACGCGATAAGAGAGGCATTCGAAAGTTTCGGGCGCGCGTTCACCGGCCTCGGCCTGCCTAACTCACCGCGGCACATGATAACGGTGCATCGCGACCCGATGCGTCCGCAGCCGCGGCTCGATCGCGACGCCGAGCGCGGCATGACGACTTCGGTCGGAAGGATTCGCGCCGATGAAGTCCTGCCCAACGGAGTGAAATACGTCCTGGTCACGCACAATGCGGCGATGGGTGCGGGACGTGGCGCGGTGCTGCTCGCCGAATATCTGCAGCACGCCGGTTATCTCCCGTAAGCCGGCTTTCTCTCTTTGCGCGGAGCCGCTCGCGCGTCCGGCCTCAAAGTTCGCTGCTAAAGGTCCGCTGCCAGCAGTAGCATTCTTTGCCTTTGTGTCATCCTGAGCGAAGGCTCCCTCTTCTTTGTCATCCTGAGCGAGCGCTGCGCGAGTCCAGGATCAACGCGAAGCGGTTTGTCCTCTGTACGTCCGCTATCCGGAGCGCAACTCGATCGCTGCGCGTTGGTCCTTCTCCGGCGCTCAGGATGACGGGCCTGTCTGCGACGCATTGTCTGGACAACGCCCTACCGCGGCTTGCGGGCGCGAACAAAGGCGCTCATGAATTTGCCTTCGACCAGCGGCGCGATTTTTTCCATGTCCATATTCGCCTGCGCGAAGAACTCTTTCGCGTCCGCCGCGCGATAGACACGGGTCGGCTCGACCTCCACCTCCTCGAATCCGGCGCCGCTCAGCTTCTCCCGGTACTCGGATTCCTCCAGTGCTCCGGCGACGCATCCGATCCATAGCTCGACGCTGTGGCGGATTGCGGCCGGAACCTCGCCACGTACCACCACGTCCGAAACCGCAAAACGGCCCCCGGCACGCAGCACGCGGAACGCCTCGGCCAGGACGCGATCCTTGTCGCCCGAAAGATTGATCACGCAGTTCGAGATGATCACGTCGACTGAACAGTCGGGCAGCGGGATGTTCTCGATCTCGCCTTTCAAGAACTCGACGTTCTGTGCTCCGGCCTTGCGTTGGTTTTCGCGCGCGAGCGCGAGCATTTCGTCGGTCATGTCGAGGCCGTAGACTTTGCCGGAGGGGCCGACGCGGCGCGCAGACAGCAATACGTCGATACCGCCGCCCGAGCCGAGGTCCAGCACCGTCTCGCCCGGCTCAAGCTTCGCGAGCGCGGTTGGATTGCCGCAGCCGAGCGACGCGGCGACGGCTTCCGCCGGAAGCGCTCCGGTTTCGCCGTCGGCGTAAAGGTTCGAGGTGATCGGATTGCCACAGGGGGCGGCTGTGCCACAGCAGCCTCCGTCCTCTTTCGAGACGCGCCGCGCGGCGCGCGCGTAATTTTCCCGGACCTGTTCCTTTATCGAAGTCTGGTCGTCCATTTTTTCGCCTCCCAGCAGTTTCAGGGCGCCATACATAGGGCGCCAGGGGCGGCCGGTTGATCTTTTCCGCAACACTAATCCTGATTGTCTCCACGTCTATCTGACGGCTTTGAGCCTGCGGTCTGAGCGACCTTTGTGTGCATCTCAGCGCAGCAGTCCTCGGTCAGAAAGCGAATCAGGTTCGCAGTCTCGCGCCAGTTCACCGCGTAAAAGATGAAGCGACCGGAGCGCCGTGCGGTCAAGAGGCCGGAACGAGTCAGCGCATCAAGATGATGGGAAAGAGTGGAGCCCGGTACTTTGAGCCGCCGCTTGATGTCGTCGACGCAATTACCCTGCGGTCCCGCGCGGACCAACATCCGAAAGATGGCCAGTCGGTCCGCTTGCCCCAGGGCACTGAATTGTTCGACTCGTTTCACTTCGACATTTCTAGTATCATAGAAAAGTCAGATAGATCAAGCCGTGCGACGACCCAGGCACCACGGGGTATGACGCGCCGCTCGGCGTTCTTAGTAAGCGCCGGCATTTCTGACGGCTGAGACTGTTATGGCCTCATGGTATGCCTGAACGACGACTCGCCCGGCAAGCACTCTCGTCCTCTCTTGAGTCGCCACGTTTCCGTTCGACGATTTTATTCTGTCGATCGCCTTCTCTTCCCGGGCGATTACTGCGCTAGGGAGTCGAGCATAAGACAAGGGTTCGAGATAATCCTGGCCTTTGGTCAAACCCCACTGCAGAAACCTTATGAGTGCGGTGCGCTTCGTTGAATCAGTTATAACGGAAGGGATCAGCATCCAGGTGAAGCTCGAGATGGGATAGGCTTCTTGGCTTGGCGCGTCGGTGATCGACACCCGGAAATCCTCAGGCATATTGTCTGCTGCGGCGGCGGCAGCAGCCGTGACGCTCTCAAGGTTGGCTTTGATAAAATGGCCGCCGCGGTTGGCGACGCTTCCATAAAACAATCGATTTCGAACTGCATACGTAAGCTCTGAATACCCGATCGAATACGGCGTGCGTGTGACTATCTGGACGACTCCTTCGTTGCCCTTCGCGGCGTTTCCAACCGGCCATATAACCGAAATTCCCATTCCCACGTGCTGCTGCCAATCCGAGCTGACTTTGGTTAGATAGTCGGTCCACACGTAAGTAGTTCCGCTTCCGTCCTGCCGATGGACAACCACAATATCATTGGCGGGCAGCGATACGTTCGGATTGGGTTTGGCGATCTCGGAGTCGTTCCATTTGGTGATCGTCCCGAGATATATGCCGGCGAGGGCGTGCGGGGTGAAGTTGAGCGTCTGGATCACTCCCGGCACATTGTAGATTGGCACGTCCGCTCCGAGCGCGGTGGGGAAGTGCAGCACCTCGCAGTTCCGGTGAGTGCTGAAGTCCAGCATCTGGACCTTGTTCAGTGGACCGTCGGTGCCGGCAAAATCGACGGTTCCCAGCATAACGTCGTGAATGCCCGCGCCCGAACCGTTCGACACGTAAGTCAAATGCACCGCCGGATTGTCCTTCTCGTATTCCTCGATCCATTTGCTGTACATCGGATAAGCGAAGGTTGAGCCATCGCCATTAATCACCAACCTATCTGTTGGTGCGGCGGCATTCGGCATTGACGTGGGCAATAGAGCGAGCAGAAACACCGCGGATGCTATTTTCAACGTAGTGTGAGTGTTCACGAGCTTCTCCGTTGATAGCTTGTTCTATGCTGTGGCTATTGGAGGCTAAGGCGCTTGCTCCCAAGTCCCAGGTTTGCGGAGCGTGGCCGCGGCCTAAGCGTCGGCCTCTTTCAATTTGACCGTCAGTGGAATTGCCCGAGCACTCGGCAACTTGAAGGACAAGACACCGGCGGCGAACACCAGAGCGGCCGACGCGAGCAGGCAACCGGTGAATCCGTAGGCTTCGAAGATCACGCCGGATAGCAGCGTGCCCAGAAGTCTGCCGCCGGCGTTGGCCATGTAGTAGAAGCCCACGTTCGTCGCGACTTCATCGTCTTTCGAGTAGGCCAGAATAAGGTACGAGTGCGCGGCGGAATTGATCGCAAAGACGACCATGAAGATCCCGAGTCCGATCATAAGTGCCGGGGCCGGCCGCGCGCCAAACTCGAGTGCCGACGCCAAAGCAGCGGGAATAACGGCCAGTACAAAGGCCCAAAGGCGCGCTGTATCCCCGGTCACGCCTTGCCGCGCGCCCAACTGACGAAGAATTTCCGGCACGATTGCCTGGATCATGCCGTAACCAACGAACCAGGCGGCGACGAATGCCCCGACCTGCATAAACGTCCATCCGAGCGTCGAGGCCAGGAACACCGGCAACCCGACGACGAACCAGACATCGCGCGCCGAGAACAAAAACAGCCGCGCGGCGGAAAGCCAATTCACAGCGGTGCTCTTGGAAAATAAAGTCGTGAACTTGACCTTCGAGCTCGCCTTTCCCATACCGCTCGGAAGCGCGGCCACGGTGCCCAGCAGCACGACCAGGAGGCCAGCGGCCATCGCGACGAGCGATCCGACAAAGCCGAGTGCAGTCAGAAGGGCCGCCCCGAGGAAGAAGCCGGCGCCCTTCAGCGCATTCTTGGATCCGGTGAGCCGAGCAACCCATTTAAAAAGGCCACCGTCCTCGCCTTGCGGGACCACGACCTTGATCGCGCTCTTGGCGCTCATCTTGGTCAGGTCCTTGGCGATTCCGGAAAGCGCCTGTGCCGCCATGACGTAAGCGACCGAGGTCAATCGATCCCAGGCCGGCTGCAGGCAGGCGAGCATGATCAGCGCGACGATTTGGAGCAGCAAACCGCCGTACAAGGTGACTTTCAATCCGGAGCGCGCAGCTATCCAGCCGCCGAGGAGGTTGGTAACGATGCCGAAAAATTCGTAGAACAGGAACAGGAATGCGATCTCGACGGCGCTGTATCCCAGCCGGTCGAAGTGCAGAAGCACCAGCATTCTGAGAGCGCCGTCGGTGAGCGTGAAACCCCAGTAAGCGCCGGTGACCAGGGCATAATTGCGTACAGCGTTTCGCACCGTTCTACACCGCCGCGGCGCTGCGCTGCGCCGATGGCAGCGTCGCCGCTACCTTAGTCGCCAATTCGATCAGCCGGTTTACGTATCCCCACTCGTTGTCATACCAAGCAAGAATTTTGACTTGCGTGCCGTCGACGACCATGGTCGAAGGGCCGTCGACGATCGAGGATCGCGGGTCGTTGACGAAGTCCACGGAGACCAGCGGACGCTCCTCGAAGCCCAGGATGCCCCTGAGTTCTTTCTCCGCCGCCTCACGCAAGCATCCGTTGACTTCTGCCGTAGTGGTCGGTCGCTCGACTTCGAAAACGCAATCGGTCAGCGAAGCATTCAACAGTGGGACACGAACCGCGACGCCGTTAAGTTTCCCCTGCAGCTCCGGGTAGATGAGACCTATCGCGGTAGCCGAGCCGGTAGTAGTCGGCACCAGCGAGAGCAGTGCAGACCGCGCCCGCCGCAGATCTTTGTGAGGCAGGTCCACCACGGTTTGAGTATTGGTCACATCGTGGATGGTGGTGATGATGCCGTGCCGGATGCCGAGCTTTTGCTGGATGACTTTGACCACGGGGGCCAGGCAATTGGTGGTGCACGAGGCGGCGGTGACGATGTGGTGCCGTTCAGGGTCATACAACTGATCGTTGACGCCCATCACGACGTTGAGCGCGCCTTGCTTCACCGGCGCGGCTACCACCACTTTGCGCACGCCGCGATGGAAATACGGCTCCAACGCCTCGGGAGTAAGGAACTTGCCCGAGCACTCGAGGACGATTTCGACTCCGCCCTGGTCCCACGGCACTTCGCCAGGTGCGTCGCAGTTGCTGTACGCGATGCGATCGCCATTTATTTTGAGCTCGTGCGCCTCCGCGCTTATCGGCACGCGCCAGCGGCCATGCACGCTGTCGAACTCGAGCAGGTGAGCGGCGGTCTCGGATCCGCCCTTCAACTCGTTGATATGAACGATCTTAATTAGGGGATTATCGAATGCGGCGCGCAGCGCGAGCCGACCCATCCGCCCAAATCCGTTAATGCCAACGCGTACGGGCATGGCCGCTTCTGTCACCATCACGCCGCCAGCTCCAATTTGCCGAGTTCGGTCACCCAGCGCTCGAGGGCGAAACGTCCGAGCGTCTCGATCGGGAGAGCGGTGAAAATTCTGATCCGTTGCTCCAACTCGGCGTAAACCTTGACGAACGCTTTTCGCTTCGACCCGCTCGAATCGACGACTAAGACGGGATCCTGAACGCCCCAATGAGCTCTTATCGGCTGGCCCGGCCATGACGGACAGATCTCGGCGGCGGCGCGGTCGCACAGGGTGAAAACGAAATCGAGCGAGGGGCTGCCGGGCTGGGCGAACTCGTTCCAATCCTTGCTCCGCAATCCCACGGTTTCGTATTCCAATTCATCAAGCACTTCGAGCGTTATCGGGTGTACGGCGCCGCGCGGGTTACTGCCGGCGCTGAAAGCGTGGAATCTCCCGCCTCCCCATCGATTCATCGCACACTCCGCCATGATGCTGCGGGCGGAGTTGTTGGTGCACAGGAAGAGAACGGTGAACTGGCGCGCGGGCGTTGCGCCTCTTGGCTGGCCGCGAATCACATTGTCCGCTTCGCCCGCGCAGCAATTCTCGGTGAGATACTCGATCAGGTTGTTCATCGTGCGGAACTTTGCGCCGTAGATGATGAGCCTGCTCTGCCGGCGCGAGGTTATGAGGCCGGTATTTCTGAGTTGGTTCAGGTGGAAGGAGAGGGTGGGAGAAGGCAACCTCAAGCGCTCGCCAATTTCTCCGGCGGGCATTCCTTCCGGGCCTCGCTCGACCAGCAGGCGAAAGATGTCCAGGCGGGTCTCCTGCGCGAGAGCACCCAATGCGGCCACCACGTTGGCTTTTGTCATAATTCCATATATATGAAATTATCAAAGGGTTTGCAACCGACTTTCAGGCAGGTATCGTCTTTGTTTAATCCACACCCATGATTCGCGAGTTCGCCCTTTGTGAACGGGCAGGCGTGAGATGAATTCGTCGGGCCCGTTCCGGCCAGAGATGTGATGAGAGGACTTGACCGATGAGCGCCGCTCCAATGCCCGCGAACGCGACGACAATGCGGAGCCTGTCCTTTTTGGACAGATATCTTACGCTGTGGATTTTTCTCGCGATGGCGGCTGGGGTCGCCTTGGGATATGCGTGGCCCGGCGTGAAGGCGGCCTTCGACCGGCTCAGCGTCGGCACGACCTCGCTCCCGATCGCGGCCGGGCTCATCCTGATGATGTATCCGCCGCTGGCGAAGGTGAATTACGACGAACTGGGCGACGTCTTCCGCAACTGGAAGATTCTCGGCCTCTCACTGGTGCAGAACTGGATCATCGGGCCGATCCTGATGTTCGTGCTCGCGATTATTTTCCTGCGGGACCGGCCGGAATACATGGCGGGGCTCATCATGATTGGTCTCGCGCGATGCATCGCGATGGTGGTGGTGTGGAATGACCTGGCCGACGGCGACCACGACTACTGCGCCGGGCTGGTGGCGTTCAACTCGGTTTTTCAGGTGCTGTTCTTTTCGATCTACGCGTACGTCTTCATGACGGTGATTCCGCGATGTCTCGGGCTTGGCGGCGCGGTGGTTCACGTGACGATCGGCGACATCGCGGAAAGCGTCGGCATCTATCTCGGCGTTCCGTTCGCCGCGGGGCTCGCGAGTTGGAAAATTCTGACCGGACTCAAGGGCAAGTCGTGGTATCGAGAACATTTCGTGCCAAAAATTAGCCCGCTGACCCTCATTTTCCTGCTGTTCACGATCGTGGTGATGTTTTCGATTAAGGGCGAGGCGATTGTGCGATCGCCGCTCGACGTGGTGCGGATCGCGATCCCGCTGCTGCTCTATTTTACGATCATGTTCGGGCTTTCGTTCCTCCTGAGCTACAAGGCCGGCGCGAATTATCCGCAAACGGCCACGCTGTCGTTCACCGCCGCGTCGAACAATTTCGAGCTGGCGATCGCGGTGGCGGTGGCGACCTTTGGTATCGACAGTGGTGCCGCTTTCGCCGCGGTAATCGGGCCGCTGATCGAAGTTCCGGTGATGATCGGCCTAGTCGGCGTGGCGCTAAGGGCCCGACAGCGATATTTTTCCGCGTCGAGCGCGAACGTTCCGGCGGCCGCAGAATACCGGTAGGGTTCGCCGCGCGGCACTGACACTCGCGTCATCAAACCTGCTATACCCGGATGCTGCGAGCGGCGCGCTGTGGCGCGAGTATCGCGAAGGATCATCCAGTGGCGGCCCGCAGCGAAAAACCCGTTCCCGTTGCCGACGAACTCTCGCAGCCATTTTGGGACGCGGCTAAGCAGCATCGCCTGGTAGTACAGCGATGCGCCGACTGCGGGTACTACAATCATCCGCCACGTCCCGCCTGTGACCATTGTGCCTCACAGCGCCTGGAGTTCGCGCCGGTCTCCGGCCGCGGCACGATTTACACCTTCACCGTGATGCATCAGCCGAGCGTCGTCGGCTTCGAAGGCGAAGTCCCGTACGTCAATATCGTGGTCGAGCTCGATGAGCAGCCGATGCTCTTCATGGTTTCCAATCTGCCGCACGCGGAGCTGGACAAAATCCGAATCGGCGGTCGAGTCGAAGTTTGGTTCGAGGAACGCGGCCCCGACCTGTCGATCGCGCAGTTCAGGCCGGTCTGAGGGGAAAGAGAGCGTCGCGATGTGGCAGGGTAAGGGCAAGACCGCGATCGTCGGAATCGGTTACTCGGAGCTGGTGCGCCAGTCCAAACGGCCGCTGGGATTGCTCGCGCTCGATGCCTGCCGCGAAGCGATTGCGGACGCAGGATTGACCCCGCAACAGATCGACGGGCTCGCGACCTATCCTGAGGCGCCGTTTCTCGGCGCCGGCTCCCGCGACGGCGTCGATATCGTGAGCGTCGCCTGGATTATCAACCATCTGGCGCTCGCGCCCGACGTACGATGGTACGCGCAGATCGAGACCGGGATGATTGCGGCCCCGGTAATCGAAGGGGCGCACGCCTTGATGGCCGGCGCCTGCGACTATGTGCTGATCTGGCGCGCGCTGCATCAGCCGCGCAATTACGGAGCGTTCGGCGGCACACTCGCCGCCGGCGATGCGCAGTTTCTCGCGCCCTGGGGATGTGTCGGCGTGATCCAATCGCACGCGATGGCGTGGCGACGCTACATGCATCAGTACGGCGCCACGCGCGAGCATTTGAGCACCTTTGTGGTCAACTCGCGACGCAATGCGAATCTCAATTCGCGCGCGTTTTTTTACACCAAGCCGATGACGCGCGACGACTACTTCGCGGCGCGAATGATCGCGGAGCCGTTTTGCCTCTTCGATTGTGACGTGCCGGTCGAGGGCTGTGTCGCGCTGGTGATGACCAGCGCCGAACGCGCGCGCGATCTCCGCCGCCCTCCCGCCTACATCGCTGGCCACGGCCAGAACACGGCCGTCCGGCGGAGTCTGCTCCTCTACACGCTCGACGACTACGTCGCCAACGGACAATCGCTGGCGAACAAGCTGTGGGCCTCCGCAGGACTCGGGCCGGCGGACATGGACGCCGCTCAATTGTACGACGGCTTCAGCCCGTCCACGCTCTACTGGCTGGAGGCTGCCGGCTTCTGCAAGCGAGGCGAGGCCTACGCGTTCGTCCAGGACGGCCGTATCGCGCTTGAGGGCGAACTTCCGGTGAATACCTTCGGCGGCAGCCTGAGCGAAGGGCGACTGCACGGGATGGGGCATATTGCCGAGGCCGTGTTCCAGGTGACCGGACGCGCCGAACGCCGGCAAGTGCCGGGGGCGGCGGCGGTGTGCGCTATAGACGGCTCGCCGATGCTGCGGGGCAGCGGAATCGTGGTCAGCCGCGACCCTTAGCGCGTTTCACGAGGCTCTTCCATTTTGAGTTCAAAAGGCCTAGACTAGCTGTTTGTAACGGTCGGAGTGTTCCCTTTCAACTGCCCGGGAATGAGCCCGGGTTCTCTGTTCGAGAGCTTCCCGACAAATACCAACGGAGGGCTATTAATGCCCAGCAAATTGTACGTAGGCAATCTGGCCTACGCAGTGTCAAACGACGACCTGCAACAGCTGTTCTCACAGGTAGGACAGGTGCAGAGCGTCGCGATCATCACCGACAAGTTCTCGGGTCAGTCGAAGGGGTTCGGTTTTGTCGAGATGGCTAATGCGGAAGATGCGGCCAAGGCAATTCAGCAGTTCAACGAGACTGAGCTGAAGGGCCGCAACATCAAGGTCAACGAGGCCAAGCCTCGTGAGTCCAGCTTCGGCGGTGGCGGCGGCGGCAACCGGGGCGGTGGCGGCGGCGGCGGCGGAAATCGCGGCCGCGATCGCTGGTAACAGTCGATCGAAAAGGGGGCGGGCCCAGCCCCGCCCCTTTTGTTTTTTGGCGCAGCTTGTTTTAGCGCACATAAAATCCGAGCCCGACGGCAACGGCAGCCTCAGTGCGCCGATGATGTCGGCTAATTGGCAGGGGCGACCACTTGGAAAAACGCCGCAGAGAGCAGCTTAGACGGCAGAAGCAGCAGGACAAGGAACAGCGCCGCGTCAAACGCGTCGCCGAACGGCAGACGCCCGGAGCGCCTAAGGATAAAGACGCCGACCTCGCCGATATGGTTCCCGGTCCGCAGCCAGGTCAGATAATCGATCTTGATCCGTCGTAGTTAGACTTCTCGATCCACTCAGTAAAACTCGCAGCGCGAATCCCATTCCGAGGTTCGCGCTTTACGTTTTTCAGACAGCAGTATTGATTGGCACTTTCCGATTTGGACTGTGGCCGTTCACCCGCGCGATGCCGCGGATGGATGATCTACGCGTCGGCGCTTGCGGCCAGCGCCAGAAAATCCGCCAGATGAATCGCCCGGATGCGCGAGCCGCGCCGGCGTAGCTCTGCCGCTATCTGGAACTCGCAGCCGGGATTGCCCAGCACCACGTAGTCGGCGCCGGTGGTCTCAATATTGTCGGCTTTGCGCCGCGCCAGTTGATGCGCCATCGCGGGCTCCAGCAGATTGTAACTTCCGGCCGAGCCGCAGCACAGGTCGGACTCCGCCATTTCGACCAGCCGCACGCCTGTGATCGAGGCGAGAAGTTTGCGCGGACCCTCGCGCACACCCATCCCGTGGGCCAGATGACACGAGTCGTGATAGGTCACCGCGCATTCGAGCCGCCCTGTGGGCTTGCCGCGCGCGAGCAGCAGCGTGCTGAGATCGGTTGCGCGCGCCGAGACCTCGCGCGCGTCATCGGCCAGTTCCGGATCATTCTTCAATAGCTCGCCATACGACGCTATCGCCGCGGCGCATCCCGACGCCGCTGAAACGATCGCCTGAGCGCCGGAGCGTTTCAGCGCACGCACGTTGCGGCGCGCGAACTCGAGGCCGCGCGGCAGATTGCCGTCGTGCAGGTCGAGTGCGCCGCAGCAGACTGTGGGCGCGAGCTGTATTACGCGATAGCCGGCGGCCGTCAGCGCACGCTCGGTGTTGCGATTCTCCGAGGGTGTCAGCACCTGCGCGACGCATCCGTGATGCACGACCGCGGCGGGATCGCCCTCGGAGTTGGGCGATACCGCGTCCGGATAAGTTGGCGAGACCGCGGTCAGCTCGGGCACTAGATCGATCCACTCGCGCAAGGCGCGCGGCATCAGACGGCGAATCATGCCGCGCATTTTGAGCCGCTCGGCGGCGCGCAACGGCCAGAGCATCACGCGCAGGCGCGCCGGGTACGGAAAGATGAAGCGGACAGCCGAGTGGCGCAGCGCGTCGATAAAGCCGCGCCCATGGTTACGCCCGATGAAATCGCGCGTCCGCTCCAGCAGCCGGCCATAGTGAATGCCCGAGGGGCAGGCGGTCTCGCATCCGCGGCACCCGAGACAGGTGTCGAAATGGCGCACGACGGCATCATCGAGCGTCAACCGCCCCTCCGCGAGCGACTTCATCAGGTAGATTCGACCGCGCGGCGAATCCATCTCGGCCCGCGTCAGCACATAGCTCGGGCACGACTCCAGGCAAAGACCGCAGTGCACGCAGTCGAACAACAGGTCGTATTCGACCACGTCGCGCACCAAGCCGGCAGAGAGCGATGCGGCGGGTTTTCCTGTCTCGCCATCCGCCATCAAAGTCCCCCGACGAAGCATCCGGGGTTGAAAACTCCCGCCGGGTCGAAGGCAGCCTTCAGCCGTCGCATCAGCTTGAGCGCGCCGGCAGGCGGCTCGTCGAAAAACTCCAGATGTGGTCTCAGTGCCGGCGCTGCGGCGAGCAGCCGCAGATGGCCACAGGCGGCCCTGGCTGCGGCGCGCCATCGCCCGAGCGTTGCGCGCGCCTTTTCAACGTCAAGGTCACCGCTGATGAAGACCTGTGCTATGCCGCAGGCCGCGTGCGCGCGAAACTCCGCGCCCAGGCTCTCGACGCATCGGCCGAGTTCCGCCGGTGCCGTGGCGAGTTGAGCAGCGAGCGCGGCGGACGCGAACTCGAGGTCACGCAACTGATCGTAGGTCTCGACGGCGCGCGCGCCATCACTAAAGACGGCGCCACCAAGGCCGCCGAAATGGCCGCGCTGGTATTCCAACTCCGAGGCACTGCCGGCGATCGCGGCCATCAGCAGATAAGCCTCCGGATAGCCGAAGCGGCCGGAGAGCGCGGGACTCAGCACCTCGGCGTGCACCAGCGGCAGCGCGTCGTGAAGCTTGAGCGCCGCGCCAAAAGCGTCGGCCGCGCGCGCAAACGGTACGAGGCCAAGCGTGTAGCCTTCGGGTAACGGCCGCAGCTTGAAAGCCGCCTCCGTGATTATCCCGAGTGTTCCGAACGATCCGGTCATCACCTTCATCAAATCATACCCGGCGACATTTTTGACAACCCGGCCGCCGCCGTGCACCGTGCGTCCCGCGTGGCCGACGAAGCGCACGCCGATCAACAGATCGCGTGGCGTGCCCTCGGACAGCCTGAGCGGGCCGGTTTGCGACGCGCCAATCAGCGCGCCAAGCGTAGTTGCGCCGGGATTGCACGGATCAAGCGGCAGGCGCTGGCCATGCTCGCCAAGGCGTAGGTTCAGCGCTGCGAGTGTCATCCCGGGCTCGACAATCACCGTCATGTCGTCGGGCTCGTAGGAAACGACGCGATCCATGCGGACGAGCGAGACGCCGAGCGATGCGGGCGCGCGGCGGATTTCGCCGAGCGTGCGCGCGGCGCCAATCGGAGCGAGGGTGATGCTCCCGGCTTCGCAATACCGGACGAGAGCGGCGATTTCGTCGCTGTCGCGCGGTTCGGCGATTAGCCGCGCGGCTAAAGCTTCGCGTCCGCGCGGTGCACGCACGCACTCGGCCCCCAGCAGCCCCCGAATCGCGTTCTCGATTTTATCGGGTTCGGCGGCAGTCACCGGTTACAACGGGGCCTGGCGGCGGGGCGCGGCAACTTCGACACAGCCGCCGGGCTGCGGGATGATCTTGTTCGGATTGGCGTGTCCATTGGGATCGAACACTTGGCGCAGCTCACTCATCACAATGAGATCTTCGGGTGCGAACAACAGTGGCATCTCGTGCTGCTTTTCGACCCCGATACCATGTTCGCCGGTGAGGCTGCCGCCCATCTCGACACAGGCCCTCAAAATTTCGCGACCGACTTCGATCGCGCGTCGCACCTGGTCGGGGTCGCGCTCGTCATAGAGCACAATCGGATGGATGTTGCCGTCGCCGGCATGAAAGACGTTGCCGATCGCGAGCCGGTAATGGCGACTGAGCATTGAGATGACACGCAGGATGTCGGGCAGCCGCGTGCGCGGCACCACGCCGTCCTGGGTGGCATAGTTGGGCGCGAGCCGGCCGACCGCACCGAAGGCGCGCTTGCGCGCTTTCCAGAGCAGCGCGCGTTCGGCCTCGTTGCGTGCGAGCTTGACCTCAACCGCGCCAGCCTCGGTGGCGATGCGCGCGATGCGCTCGGCGCGTTCACTGAGCCCAGCTTCGAGCCCATCGATCTCGACGATCAGCACCGCGCCGGCGTCGGCCGGGAAGCCGACCTTGAACGCCTCCTCGACCGCGCGAATGATAAGCTGGTCCATCATTTCGATCGCGCCCGGAATAATCCCGGCGGCAATAATCGCGTTGACCGCCGCGGTCGCGCGCTCGACGTCGGCGAAGATTCCGAGCAGCGTGCGACAAGCCTGCGGCTCGCGGAGGAGCCTAAGCGTCGCGCGCGTCACAATCCCGGCAGTGCCTTCCGCGCCGACCACCGCGCCGAGCAGATCGTAGCCCAGGCGCTCGTCGGCCGCGCCGCCCAACTCGACGACTTCGCCGCCCGCGAGCACCAGCTCGACTCCCAACACATGGTTGGTGGTGACGCCGTACTTCAGCGTATGCGGGCCGCCGGAGTTCTCCGCGATATTGCCGCCAATGGTGCAGGCGGCCTGCGAAGAAGGATCTGGCGCGTAAAAATAGCCGGCCGCTTTTACCGCGTTGGTCACGTTAAGGTTGACCACCCCGCTTTCAACCTCGACTCGCCGGTTTGCGAGATCGCAGGCGACGATATGATTCATGCGCGACGTGCACACCATCACCGGCGCATTGAGCGGAAGGCATCCGCCGGACAGTCCGGTGCCCGCGCCGCGTGGCACGAAAGCGATCCCGCGCCGCTCCAGCGCCGCCAGCACGCCGCTTACATGCGCCGTGGTCCGCGGCAGCACCAGCAGCTCTGGCGCGCTCTTGGCGATGGTCCATCCGTCGCACTCGTACACGGCGAGTTCGCTGGGACGCGCAATGATCCCGTCGGCGCCCACAATTTCGGTAAGCTCGGCGGCGACAGCGGGCAGTTCCGCGCCTAAGTGCGAGGTGGCGACCAGGCTTTCCACGGCCAGCTACTGTAGCACGATCGCGTCGGATTGATCGGATGCGCGTCGCCCCTTCGCCGGTTGGAGAGCCACTGGTTTGCAGATCCGCGCACTGCCTCTTTTGCCATGAGCGTCCGTCAGGTCAATAATGAGCGGCAGTATAAAATTGCCGCTGGTGACAGGCCGCGTTCCAGAGCGTGGCTCGACGAACCGGCGACTAAAAGGGAGATCGCCTTTGCCAAGTTCCTCGTTTCCGGAGTTGCAACCGTCCGCGCGCGTGCTGCTCGGCCCGGGCCCCTCTAACATTCATCCGCGAGTGATGAAGGCGATGCTGTCGCCGGTGGTCGGCCATCTCGATCCCGATTTCGTCAAGGTGATGGACGACATCAAGAAGATGCTCCGAATAGTGTTCCGCACCGCGAACGAGATCACTTTTCCGGTTTCGGGCACCGGCTCGGCCGGGATGGAAACGGTGCTGGCGAATCTTATCGAAGAAGGCGACGAGGTCGTGATTGGCGTTGCCGGGGTGTTTGGTACGCGCATCGCCGAGCTGGCGACGCGGCTCGGCGCGCAGATCCATCGAGTCGACGCCGAGTGGGGCCGAATCGTCGAGCCAGAGCGTATCGAGCAGGCGCTCAAGGCGGCCAAGGCGCCAAAGCTGGTCGGGATCGTGCACGCCGAAACCTCGACCGGAGTGCATCAGCCGCTCGAGGAGATCTCGAAGATGGCGCACGCGCATGGCGCGTTGATGGTGGCGGATGGCGTGACGTCGCTCGGATGCGTGCCGCTCGAGATCGACGCCTGGCAAATCGACGCCTGCTACAGTTGCACGCAAAAGGGAATCGGCGCTCCGCCAGGACTGTCGCCGGTGACGTTCAGTCCGCTCGCGATGGAAGTCGTGCGCAAGCGCAGGACGCCATGCACCTCGTGGTACTTCGACCTCTCGCTGATCGAGAAGTACTGGGGCCCCGACCGCGTCTATCATCACACGGCGCCGATCACGATGAACTATGCCTTGTATGAGGCGCTGAGGATCGTGGTCGAGGAGGGCCTCGAAGCGCGCTTCGGGCGCCATCGCGGCAACGCGGCCGCGTTGCAGGCGGGGCTCGGCGGGATGGGCTTGAGTCTCGCAGCGCAGGAGGGCTTTCGACTGCCGCAGCTTACGACGGTGGCGGTACCGTCAGGAATCGACGAGGCCCGGGTGCGCGCGCAACTGCTGGAGAAGTTCAACGTCGAAATCGGCGCCGGCCTGGGTCCGCTAAAGGGCAAGGTCTGGCGCATCGGCCTGATGGGCGAATCGTGTAAGCGCGAGAACGTGATGCTGATCCTGAGCGCGCTCGAGACGATCCTGGAATCGATGGGCTTCGAAATCGCGCGCGGCCAATCACTAGCCGCAGCCGATCGCGCCTACAGCGGCTCCGCCGCCTAGCGCAACAGCGATGCGAAGCTCAGGCTGCGACCGACGCGGGACGGTCGGCGGTCGCAGTCTCGCGGATGACGCGCAGCAGGGTGCTGCGCTTGAGCGGTTTTCCCAAATGCGAATCGCAGCCGGCGTCGACTGCCTTGCGTATAGTTTCTTCGAAAGTCGAGGCGGTCAGCGCGATGATTGGCGTGCGGCGCGCCCCATGCTCGAGCTCCCATTGCCGGATGCACCGCACGGCCGAGAAACCGTCCATCACCGGCATCTGGATGTCCATCAGGACGAGATCGTAGGTGCCGCTTAAGAGTTTATCGACCGCCACCTTGCCGTTCTCGGCCTCGTCGAGTCCGTAGCCGGTCTTGCCGAGATAGGCACGAATCAACATGCGGTTGTCGATCGAGTCGTCGGCCAGCAGGATCCGGCAAGGCGCCATGGCAGGCGCGACCGCGGCGAGCGGGAGAGCCGCCTCGGCCGGCAAGGCCGCGAGATTGGCTGACGGCGGAGTTGCCGAGTGGTCCAGCGCGGCGGCTGCCACGCCGGATACGGGTCCGAGTGTGGGCGGGGCCTGCCGTGCAAAGTCCGCTGCCACCGCCAGCAAATCCACACGCTTGAGCGGCTTGACCACGTAATGTTCGAGGCCGATCTCGCGCAATCCGACAAAGGCTTTCGAGAGATCGTACGAGCTGACGGTGGCCACTGTCAGCCCAGCCGCGGCGCCGGCTTTGGTGCCGATGCGTCGCGCGAGTTCTAAACCGCCGGCGTCAGTGCGCGAGCAGTCGGCGAATACGAGATCGAACGGCCGTGCCGCGAGGTTAGCCTGCTCGACCGCCTCCGCGGCCGCGTCCGCCGAGGCGGCTTCGATCACCGTGGCGCCATGGATCTCGAAAATCTCACGCGCCGTGGAGCGGCAGATCGCGTTGCGGTCCATAATCAAAATGCGCACCCCGCCAAGGTCGATGCGGGCCGGCGCCAAGGCGTCGTCTGTTCCCTGCGGCACGCCGAAGCGGGCCGTGAAATGGAAGGTGCTGCCCTGGTCAATCGCGCTTTCGACCCACACGCGGCCGCCCATCAGCTGTACCAGGCGTTCGACAATCGCCAGGCCCAGGCCACTGCCGCCGTACTTGCGGGTGGTGGAGGAGTCTGCTTGGGCGAAGGGCGAAAAGATCGAGGTGAGCTTTTCCGGCGCGATACCGATGCCGGTGTCGCTTACCGAAAAGCGCAGCGCGCCGGGCTCGCGGCTTTGCGTGTCGCGCTCGATCGCGACCACGACCTGGCCGTGTTCGGTGAACTTGAGCGCATTGCCGACCAGGTTGGTCAGCACCTGGTTGAGGCGCAGCGGATCGCCGAGCAGGGTGACCGGCAGATCGGGGGCGAAGCGAGTTACCAGCTCGACCTGGCTCTCGCGCGTGCGGATGGCGAGCGTGTCGGCCACACGCTCGGTCAGCTCGGCGACGTTGAAGGGCGTCTGCTCGAGGCTGAGCTGTCCGCTTTCGACGCGAGTGAGGTCGAGGATGCTGTTGAGGAGCTCCAGCAGGTTGGAGCCGTTATTGATCACGCGATCGACATAATGGCGCTGTTCGGGACAGAGCTGGGTGTCCGTCAGCAGGTCGGCCGAACCCAGGATCACGTTGAGCGGCGTGCGGATCTCGTGCGACATGCAGGAGAGGAATTGCGACTTGGCTTCCGAAGCCGCCAGGGCAACCTCCCGCGCCGCGACCAGTGCCTCGTGCGCCTTGCGCAGCTCGGTCACGTCCCGCACCGTACTGATCACGCACTGCTCACCATTGATCATCGCTCTCACGGATGAGATCAGCGCACTGACCGATTCTCCGTTGCGCATCCGGAAGCGGCCCTCGACGTTGCGTGCCGAGCCGCTGGCTTTGATCGCGTCGGACAGGATCTTGGCCTGCTCGCGATCGTCCCACAGATTGAGCTCCGAGGGCCGGCGGCTCATCGCTTCCTCGCGGCTGTAGCCGGTGCGATCGACGAACTCGCGATTGACGTCGATAATCTGGCCATCGCCGGTGCGCGTGATGACAATCGCGTCAGAGCTGGTCTCGAACACGCGGCGAAATTTTTCTTCGCTCTCGCCCAGTTGCAGGTCGCGTTCCCGCAGCGCCCTGTACTGTTGAGTGCGCTCGCGGAAGCGCACGCCGAAGCTCGTCGCGCACTGGGAAATGCACGCCGCACTGATGACGCCCAGCCAGTGGTAAAAGAGGTTGGGATCGATCCGATGCGCCAGCACGGTGTTCGCAAGCAGAGCAGACACGCTGAGCGCGCCCAGCCCCAATTGCCATCGCGATTCCCACGGCACCAGCATGGCCGAGCCCAGCAGGATGAGCAGCAGCGATACGAACAACGCCTCGTCACGACCTCCCGCCGCGAAGCTCATGACCGTCGAGCTGACAATGAGCATCGCGCAGAGCGAAAACGCGGCCGCGCGCCAGTGTTCGCGAAAGCCTCGGGTCCAGCTTATGCCGAGTCCGACGGCCGCGGCGGCAAAATTGAACAGATGAAAAGTGGTCAGCAGCCAGGGATTCACCTCCCCCGCCGCGGCCAGTCGAAGTTCCGAAATTATGAATAATGGCTGGCTGGCGAGAATGATGGCGATGCCCAAACGCGTGAGCAGTACCGCCCATGCGTCATCCGGCAGCGTCGGCTTGAGGTCGAAACTTGAGCCGTCGCTATCTGGGCCCGTAGGGCTGACCGAACGATATGCGAGCATGTATGGGACTCCTGGGCCCCCCCGTAAAGCGTGCTACAACGCAAATGATATGCCTAGTAAAAAAGCGAGCTAATTGGCGGAAAATTGGACTTCTATGCAATCAAAAGCAAGCATTTTCGCATCAAGCTCTATGCAAACGTGCAACATTAGGCTAAAAGATAGTCCACAAAGGTGGCGATATCTGGCGCAAGGTGAATCTTCGGGGGGCTGGTGCAATTAAGGATCCTAACGACGCAAACCGAAGGGCGTGAATTCGCCGAGCGGTTGGTGCGTGCCAGGGCCGGCAAAGGACTCGGGTTCAGCGAGACCCCGCAGTCCGTCCTGGGTGAGATCCATCTCAACTACGGAGAAGTATGCGGCCTTTACAATGAGGATGGCCCAGAGCCCGATGAGATGCTCGCCGGATTTGTGATTCACGATCTAGCGACTTTTCCGCAAAGTTACCCACGACCAGACCTCACCCATTTGCCCGCCGAGGGCGTTTACGAATGCGGCGAGCTGTGGGCTTTGGCGCCTGGAGCCGCGCGCCTCGCGCGGCACGCAGGATTCATCCTGGCGGGCTTGCGAAAAGCGAAAGCCATCCTGGTGTACCCTTTGTACAAGCCGCGCGATCTCAGCGGGTCCTACAAAACTTTCGCGCGCGCCGGGCAGCCAATCCAGTGGCCCTATTTGAAGACGCTCGATGGCGATGAAGTGTGGGTGCAGGCGATGGTTCTGGAAGGTCTGGCGCTCGAGATGACGGTCAACATCGCGACCGCCGTGAGTCTCGAGTCGTTCGACGGGCGGACCTTAAAATTTCGTAATCCGTTCCCGGTGGTGCCGAGAATCAGGCGAAGAATTCCAGCGCGCGCTCCCAGAGTTCAAGAATCCCCCCGCAGCCGGGCGGTCGTACAGTTCCGCCGCTGATATCGAGCCCCGCTCGCCTCCGCCCGATAGCATCGTTTCGGCGTGCCGTTAGCTAATCCACCGGCTATCGCTGCTGAAGTTCTCCGAAACTGGCGCCGATGCGAGCGCGGCGCTTTCTCCAGGACGCTGTCGATAAACACAAAAATCGTTTCGCGTTGATCCTTCGACTCGCGCAGCGCTCGCTCAGGATGACATAGAAGGGCAACGATCGTTCAGGCGACTGTGTTGGAGGTCGCTGAGCGTCAGCGAAGGGTCTCCACGAAGCGATAAATCTTTTCCCCGCCTTTGTAACACCCACCTAGAACGGCTTCAGCACCGCGAGGGCCAGGATCGCGATCAGCAGCATGCTGACGATTCCGTGGAGCATTTTGAATTCGCGAGCCGTGGCGTCAGACGGATCGTTCTCGAGATTGAGGATGCGGCGATAGAGGCGATAGTGGAAATAGAGCAGCACCAGGACCAGCACCAGTTTTACATGGAGCCAGCCGACCATCAGAGTGGAGGGATCCAGGAGGATCAGCACTATACCGAAGAATACCGTGGCCAGCGCTCCAAGATTGCCCCCGACCTGAAACAGGCGACGCGCAACCACGATCAGTCGCTCGCGGGCCGCGCCCACCTCCTCGCTGGCGAGCGAAAGCATCGATGCCAGCACCAGCAAATTGCCGATCCAGATGATCACTCCGAACAGATGAAAGACGATTGCACAGTTGATGAGGCCCACCCAATTAACCATCGCCACTCCCTTTCTCAGGCCGCTCGAATATGGCTGATCCGCGCCGCCAGCACCATCGCGACCGCCGCTGCCGCCGCACCGCAGAGGTACGGCGCCGCCGGACCGAACGTCTGATAAGCCATGCCGCCGGCGATTGGGCCGAGCACGCGCGCCAATGAAAGCACCGATTGGTTGAGACCTAACGCCTCGCCCTGCAGCTCACGCCCTGTGCGCCGCGAGATGAGAGTGGCGACCGCGGTGGTACCGAATCCGTAGCCCGAGGCGATCAGAATCAGCATCCCGTAAAGCGCGGCTTGCGAAGCCCAGCTTCCCAACGGCGCCAGCCCAATCGCAAGCGCCGCCGCGCCAGCCACCATCAGCGTGGCCTCGCCCATGCGCGGCGCCAGTTTGCCGACCAGGTAACCTTGTGCGAGCGCCTGCACCAAACCGGCGAAGGCCAACAACCCACCCACGCCGGCCGCCGCGTAGCCGTAAACCGCGGGTATGGTCAGGGCAAAGGTCGCCTCCAGTTCGGCGATTGCGAAGGTCAACAGAAAGGCCACGGCGAATAAGCTCGCGAGCGGGCGATGGCGTGCAAGGCGGCGCGGCAGATCGAACGACCATCGCGATCCGTCGCGCGATCCTTCCCGCAATACCTCGCGCGCGCCCGGATCGGCCCCGCGCGCGCTGTCTCGTAGATTGCGCGATTCGGGCAACCAGACGGCAGCGAAAACGAGATTGGCGAAGGTCAGCGCCGCCGCGAACAGCACCGGCGTTCGCAGGCTCACCGTGCCGAGCAGACCACCGACCGCCGGTCCCACCACGAACCCCAGACCGAAGGCCGCGCCGATCATTCCCATCGCGTGCGCCCGCTTCGATTCTTCCGTCGTGTCGGCGACGTAGGCCTGTGCGGTCGAAATCGTCGCCGCGCAGGCGCCATGCACCGCGCGCGAGATCAGCAGGCCCGCAAATGAATCCGTGAAGCCGTAGATCAGATAGCTCAGCGATGAGCCGAGCAGCCCCAGCATGATTATCGGCCGCCGCCCAATTCGATCCGAGAGCCGTCCGAGCAGCGGCGCGAAAATAAACTGCGTTATCGAGTAGGCCGAGAGCAAAAGTCCGATCGCGCCGGCGCCGATACCCAGGCGCTCGGCGTACATCGGCAGAAACGGAATCACGATGCCGAAACCAAGCAAGTCGAAGAAGACGGTCGCGAATAGGATTATGCGCGACGCGCTGCCGGGCGTCGCGGCGGACGCCGCCTGCTTGGATGGTTGCGAAGTTGGCATTGGAATCTATGTTGGCGTGCGCGATGAGGAAATCGCATGGCGGCGCCACAGTCAAGCAAATGCGCCGCTAGTGACGACTCTGTTATCCGCCGATCGCGCGACCGCTGCGCGGGCGCAAATGTATGGTGGCGTGCGGGGGCACGAAGAATTGTACGGATGCGCTCTAGGCGATCGTTGATTTTACGAGCGCTGCCGCCGGAATTCTTTTACGCGGATTTCTACCAGTATGGCATGGCCTAACGATCGTCAGACTGAGCCTGGGAGGAAGCTTCAGTGGCGAAGCGATAGACCAGTTCGTCCGGGCGTACGTAGCCGAGCTGCTCACGGATGCGGCGTTCGAGGTAGTGGTTGTCGCTGCCAAGGCGGCCAAACTTGAGCCTCAACGCCGCGTTGGTTTTGAACAATTCCTTATGAATATTTTCGAGGTGGGCGCGCCGCTCGCGCAGGATCATCAAGTCCTGCATGCCCAGCGGTCCGACGGCGAAATCCACCGTAAGCAAGCCGCAGGCGGCGGCCAAGATTAAAGTCAACCATTCACGGCGCAGGTAGAGAGTTAACCGGGTCACAAGAGCATCGTAAAAAGGCTTGCCTTGAACTTCAAGTCCGCTTATGACTGAACGTCATTCTAATTTGGCAAAGGCGAGGATAGGCAAGGCTTCTTGCAGTTTTAAAATTTCTTTATAAAGGATGAGCTTTACACTTGCTTTCTGAATAACAGGTTTCTATAATCCAGCCCGAAGGCGGGGCTATGATGTGGCAGCGCCAGGGTTTAGGGGTTTTCGGAGCTTGTCCGGCAGCAGCACTAGTTAAGGAGGTGTCTATGCCAGTGAAAAAGAAAAGTAGTTCAGCTACAAAATCCAAACCAAAGCTAAAGACGAATATGAAAAAGAAAGCCGGCAAGAAAAAGAAGAAGTAATCGCGTAAGTTTTCCTCCGGGGAACCGGAGGCTGGCCAAGATGCCGGGCATGCTGCTGGGATAAGCCGGGGTGAGCTAACCCCGTACCGCGAGAGGGCCCCTGAAAGGGGGCCCTCTTTTTTTCTGCGCGGCGGGCACGCTGCGCATTTGCGCCGATCCGCGCAGCACTTGCGGCGCGCGATACGCGGGGCGCAACGTACATCCGATGGAGATGAGGCTTGGCCGAATTGCTGCCGAATGCGAGCGCCCCGAACCGCTGAAGTTCGCCTGGCCGCTGGTGCTGTTGCCTGAGCTTTTCACCACTTCGCGCCATCTCGCAGTCGCGCGCGGATACTTCGCGAGTATCGGATGGGAGGTCTATACCCTCGACCTCCGTATGGCGGCGCATGCCGCGCGCATCGACGCGCGCGCGCCGAACCAGCGCGCTGACGGTTTCGACGGCCTCGCGGAGGCATTGGCCGAGGCATTGGCGACGCTCGGGCGCGACGCGATCGTTGTCGGTCACGGGTTGGGCGGATTGCTGGCGCTGAACGCGGTTGCGCATTCACAGGTGAGGGCCGCGGTTGCGCTCGCGCCGATGCTCCCCGGTTTTCGATCGCCGCTGGTGATGGGCTTGGCGAACTGGCCCGCGCGGTTGCTCGGTCACGCTCTCAGGCCGCCTCGCGGCGCCGTGCTCTTTCATCTGCTGGCCGACGCCGAGCCGTTCCAACGCGAGGCGCTGACGCAGGCTCTGGTGGCCGAAGACGCGCGCGCCGCGCTCGAAGTCGTGCGCGGCAGAATCAAGTCCCACGAGACCAGGTTCGACGAGGCGGCACGCGCCGTGCCGCGGCTGATCGTGACGGGCGATTCCGATCCATTTGCACCGCTGGAGATGACGACCGAGTTCGCCGCGCGGATCGGCGCAACCCTTCGCGTGGTGCGTGGCCGCGGCCATTGGCTCATCGGCGGCCGCGCCCTCGAGCGTGCGGTGGCGGAGATCCAGCGCTTCCTGGTTCGCAACTTAAGCGGCGATCTGCTGCTGCTCTATTCCGAACCGGAGATGGAGCCCAACAACGATCGGTGAGCAATGCGTTTTGTGTGCGACGCTTTCAGCCGCCGGCCAATAGACGGCTAAGCCAGCTCAAGGCGAGCCCCGCGAACAGCGCGGTGAGCGTGGCCGCGCGATTGTGATCGGAGCGGCTTATCTGCGGCAGGATGTCCGAGGTCGCGATCGCGAGAAATGATCCCGCCGACAACCCTACCGCGCCCGCCAGCATCAGGCTGCCCGCGTCGCGCAGAAACATCCACGTAACGATCGCGCCAATCGGTGTGGCCAGCGCGAACAGGCTCATCCAGAACACGATAGTCGGGCGCTTCCAGCGGTCGAGCATCAACAGGCTGGTCAACGCGAACGCGGTCGGCACCTTGTGGAAGACGATCGCCATCAGCACCGCGCTGCCGAGCGCCGGGCTCCGATAGGTCGCGCTGATGGCGAGTCCGTCGAGCAGGTTGTGAAAAGAGATGCCGACGTAAGCCGTCAGTCCGAAATGGATATGATGCGCCTGGCCGTGCTCGGTGGCGTCCTCAGGATGCGGGTGGACGAGCACGAAATGCTCGAGCACGAAGATCATGAGAAAGCCCGCAACCACGGGTACGCCCAGATGCTGGCCGAGTGCCGGAGCGCTGTCGGGAATCATCTCGAAGAAGGCGGCGCCGAGCAGAACGCCGCCGGAGAAGCTGACCGGAAGGATCAGGCCGCGAGACGACCAGTCTCGCATCAGCGGCGACAAGCCGCCCATAAGCTCGGCCGCGATCACGGCGAGGAGATAGGCGATGAATTGCAAGATCAGCTCAATCGCGCGGACGAATCGAGGTTGGCTAACATACGGACGGGCACGCCACAACCAGCACCCGGTGCGATAAGCGCCGCCCGCACCGGATTCGTTGCCGGCCATACGCGAATTGATCGGGTGGTACCATTTTGTTAAATTACGCTATGGCGCTGCACCAAATAGCAGCATCAAATAACTTGGTTGAAAGCCCGCGGATACCCGCGGGCTTTTTTTCATAAGGAGACTCCCAATGCCCCATTCGGAGCTTCGCGAGGGACTCACCTTCGACGACGTGCTGCTGCTGCCGCAGGCTTCCGACCTGCTGCCCTCGAGCTGCGACGTTGCGACGATGCTGACGCCCAACATACGTCTGCGTATCCCGCTGGTTTCCAGTCCGATGGACACGGTGACCGAATCGCGCTCCGCGATCGCGATCGCGCAGATGGGAGGCCTCGGCTTTATCCATCGCAACCTCTCGATCGAACGTCAGGCCGCCGAAGTCGCAGCGGTAAAAAAATATGAGAGTGGCATGATCGCTGATCCGGTCACGGTCCATCCCGAGCAGCGGATCGCCGACGCGCTCGCGACCATGGAGCGCCACGGCATTTCGGGGCTGCCGGTGGTCGCCGACGGCCGTCTGGTCGGCATCCTGACCAACCGCGACCTGCGGTTCGAGAAGCGCCTCGACAAGCTGGTGCGCGAAGTGATGACCACTCGCGTCATTACCGCGCATCCCGGCATCGGTCTCGAACAGGCCAAGGAAATTCTCCAGGCTCATCGCATCGAAAAGCTTCCATTGATCGATGAACGCCAGCGTCTGTGCGGCCTCATCACGGTCAAGGATATGGACAAGGCGACGCGCCATCCGCACTCGAGCAAGGACAAGATGGGCCGGCTGCGAGTCGGCGCCGCGATTGGCGTGGGACCCGAGCGCGAGGAGCGCGCGGCAGCCCTGGTACGCGCCGGCGCCGACGTGCTGTGCATCGACACCGCGCACGGCCACTCGCGCAATGTGATCGACGCGCTCCGCGCGACCAAGCTCGCCCTTCCTGGAGTCGACGTGGTGGCCGGCAACGTCGCCACCGCCGAGGGCGCCAAGGCTCTGATCGACGCGGGCGCCGACGCGCTGCGGGTTGGTATGGGTCCCGGATCGATTTGCACCACGCGGGTGATCTCAGGCGTCGGCGTGCCGCAAATAACCGCGATTATGGATTGCGTCGCGGTCGCCGAGCCGCGCGGCATTCCGTTGGTCGCCGATGGTGGAATCCGGTTCTCGGGCGATATCGTAAAGGCGCTCGCCGCAGGCGCCGCGACTGTGATGATCGGTTCGCTCTTCGCCGGTAGCGAAGAGAGCCCGGGCGAAACGATTCTCTACCAGGGCCGCACCTACAAGCTCTATCGTGGGATGGGATCGCTTGGCGCGATGAGCGAACGGGTACGCGACCGCTACGGTCAGAGCGACGTCGAGGAGAGCAAACTGGTGCCCGAGGGAATCGAAGGCCGAGTGCCCCATCGCGGGCCGCTCGCCTCCAATATCGAGCAGCTCGTCGGTGGCCTGCAATCCGGGATGGGTTATATCGGCTCGGCAAATCTCGCCGAATTGCGGCGGCGAGCACGCTTCATCCGGGTCACCGATGCCGGCCAGCGCGAGAGCCACGTGCACGACGTCTTCGTGACCAAGGAAGCGCCGAACTATCGGCCGTAGCTCAGCCGCGCCAAGGCGGTGAGGTGGGGGGACGCGCGCCGTGTCGGGCGGGCGCGCGGATCGAAAAATGGCCGATTTGAAAAAAATCCGGGTCGGCGTGTTGTTCGGCGGACGCTCGAGCGAGCACGAAATCTCGCTGCGCTCGGCGCTGACCGTGATGTCGGCGATGGATCCGGCGCGCTACGAAGTTGTGCCGATCGGAATCGGTCGCGACGGTCGATGGTACCTCCGCTCCGACGCGATCCGGATGCTGACCGAGGCCGCGCCGCGTCTGGAGGTGCTCGCCGCGGGTGGAGTGGAGGTCAGCCTGCTGCCGCATCCCGCCGCCGGCAACTCGCTCGTCGAGGCTCCGGGTAACGGCCAGCGTGCAGCAGCAGACGCGGCGCGAGCCGCTGGCACAGACGCGACGCGAGCCGCGAAAAAAGCCTTGCCCGGCCCGCTCGACGTGGTCTTCCCGGTGCTGCACGGTAGCTACGGCGAAGATGGCACGATGCAGGGACTGTTGGAGCTGGCAGGAATTCCTTACGTCGGCGCAGGCGTGCTCGGCTCGGCGATCGGGATCGACAAGGACGTTCAGAAGCGGCTGCTGCGTGACGCCGGCTTGCCGGTCGTGCGCTATGCGGCGGTCGAGCGTTGGCAATGGCGCGAGAAGCCGGAGCGTGTGGCGGACCGCGCGCGCGCGCTCGAGTTTCCGGTGTTCGTGAAGCCCAACGCGCTCGGCTCATCGGTCGGGATCAGCAAGGTCAAGACTGAGAGCGCGCTCGGCGCGGCGCTCGAAGAGGCTTTCGCTTACGACCGCAAGGTGCTGATCGAGGCCACCTGCGCTGGACGCGAGTTGGAATGCGCGGTGCTCGGCAATGAGCGGCCCGAGGCGTCGATCCCAGGCGAGATCGTTATCAAGGGAGGTCACGAGTTCTACAGCTATGAATCGAAGTACGTCGACCCGGACGGCGCTGAGGTCAAAATTCCCGCTGCGCTGAACGCGGCGCAGAGCGAGCATCTGCGCGAGCTTGCGTGCGGCGCCTTTCGCGCCCTGGGGCTTCGCGGGATGGCGCGGGTCGATTTTCTGGCTCGTCCTGCGCTCAGCGAAATCTACATCAACGAGGTCAACACTATTCCGGGTTTCACCGCGATCAGCATGTATCCGAAACTATGGGAGGCTTCGGGCCTGCCGCTCGGACGACTCATCGATCGCCTCATCGAACTTGCGCTGGAGGAGCATCGCGAACGCGCCGGGCTCAAGCTAACCTACGAGATCAAAGGTCTCTAGCGAAGGTCTGAATACCGCCGCCGCGCGATGCCCTTTCACGCGATGAAACCATTGCTGGTCGCTACTTCGAATCCCGCCAAGCTCGACGAGTACCGGTTGCTCCTGCGCGACTACAATCTTGCGCCCGTATCCTTGCGCGAAGCCGGCGTCGACGATCACGCCCCCGAGGAAACTGCGGACACGTTTGCCGGCAATGCGCTGCTCAAGGCGCGCTTCTATTTCGCGCGCGCCAATCTGCCGACTATCGCGGACGACGGTGGGCTGATGGTTGATGCGCTCGGTGGCGAGCCCGGCGTCCGCTCTCATCGATGGCTCGCGGGCCAGGCCGCTGCCACCAATCTTCCGCACGGAGACCTCGACCGAGCCCTCGCTGACGAAGTGATTCGCCGCATGGCTGGCGTTGAGCCGGCGCGGCGCGGCGCGCGCCTGCGTGCGGCGACCGCGCTCGTCTACCACGAACATGGCCGTATCCACGAACGGGTGAGCGAGGCCGCGCTGGAAGGTGTCATCGCCGATCGTGTGTGGCCGCGGATGCGGGCGGGGTTTCCCTACCGTGCGGTGCTCTTTTTGCCGAATCGCGGATGCTACCTCGGTGAGCTTTCCGACGATGAGGCGGCGCGCGTCAGCCAGCGCCGGGCGGCGCTCGAAGGTTTGCGCGCCGATCTCATCAAAATCGCAGGTCTGCGCTAAGATGGCGCGCACGCTTGTATCGGGGCCGCGCCGTACGCACGCTCTGAGTTTCGGGACGCGACCGTTCGCTCTCGCGCGATGAAAAAAAAGCACAAGGGCAAAGTCGTCCTGCTACATCTGGCCGCGCGCTACCCGTTCGCGGGCGTGATGTGGCAGCTCATCCATCACCTGGTAGGATTGCGCGACCTGGGTCTCGAGGTTTACTACGTCGAAGATCATGGCGCGTGGGTTTACGACCCGATCGCAGATGCTGTCTCGCCCGACGCCAGCCGCAACCTGAAGCTGCTCGGAGAAGTGATGGAGCGCTTCGGTTTTCGCGACCGCTGGTCGTTCCTCGACGTGACCCGCGGCGAATATGTCGGGATGGGGCGCGAGCGCAGCTTGGGACTGCTGTCGGAGGCCGATGCGGTGATCAATCTTTGCGGAGCGACCCATCCGCGCGAGGAGCATCGGCGCGCGCGATGCCTGGTCTATATCGAAACCGATCCGGGCGTGTACCAGGTGCGCTATGCGCAGGGCGACGACAGTGCGCGGCGGATGCTCGACGCGCATCGCGTGCATTTCACTTACGCCGCGAATATCGGCCAGCCCGACTGCTTGCTGCCGACCGCTGGTCTGCGATGGTATCCGACGCGCCCGCCGGTGCTGCTCGGCGAATGGCCGGCCCAGAGCGCCGCTCCGATGCCCGCGGCGTTCACCACCGTCGGTACCTGGCGCAACAAGGGCAACGACGTCGTGTTAAACGGCCGAACCTACTACTGGTCCAAGCACCTCAACTTTTCCCGGATGCTGGACGTTCCCGAACGGGCCGGACAGGCTGTCGAGCTAGCAACGGATCTGAATTCGGGCCCCGACTACGAGCAGGCGCTGGCGGGCGGATTCAGCTTTCGGCCGGTGGTCCCGCTGTCGCTCGATATCGACACCTACCGCGACTATATCAGCGCCTCGCGCGGCGAGTTCACGGTCGCCAAAGACCTCTACGTCGGCACGCGCTCGGGATGGTTCAGCGATCGCACGGCCTGCTATCTCGCCGCCGGACGGCCCGCGGTCACCCAATTCACCGGTTTTGAAAAATTCATTTCGTCGGGTGCCGGGCTGGTTGGCTTTGCCGATGACGCGTCGGCGGTCGAGGCGTTGCGCGCGGTCAGCGCCGACTATCCGCGCCACGCGCGTGCGGCCCACGAGATCGCGCGCGAGTATTTCGACGCGCAACGACTGCTCGGCGAGATGGCCGAGATAGTGGGACTCTAACCGATGCCGCTGACCCAACTGCAGTCGCTGCTCGGGTTCGAGGGCATGTCCGTCGACACGCGCACGATTGTCGAATCGGCGGTGGCGGTCGCCGCGCTGCTTTATGCGTTGGCGTTGCGCCATCGGCGGGGCAATCTGCAGGCGTGGCCGGTCGCGATGGCCGGGGTCGGGCTGGTGATTGACGTCGCGACGCCGTTGCTCGGCCATGCCCGGTTTGCCTATGTGACCGATACCGCGGCGGTAATCCTGTTCCTGTGGGGAGTAATCCGAATCGGCTTGGAGCTGGCCGATGCCGTGACCCATCGCGGACGCGAGCACTTCTCGACCATCTTCAGAGACCTGCTCACTCTGACCTTGTGGTCGCTGGTGGTGATGATCGTGTTGCGCACGTTTTTCAAAATCGACGTGAGCGCTCTACTCGCGGTCCCGGCCGTGCTCACCGTCGTGGTCGGCTTCGCGCTGCAGGAGACGCTGGGCAACATTTTCAGCGGACTGACGCTGCAAATCTCGCGGCCCTTCGAGCCCGGCGACTGGGTGCGGGTGGCCGACAAGGTCGGGCGCGTGCATGACGTAGGATGGCGTGCGACGACGGTCGTGACGCGGGCCAATGAATGGCTCGATATTCCCAATGCGCAGTTGGCCAAGGACCTGCTGTTCAACTACGGCAACCACGCGGTGGCCGAAGAAGTATCGATCGGGCTCAGCTATGGGGAACCGCCCAACCGGGTGCGCGAGGTCATTGTGGACCTGCTGCGCGACGTGCCCGACGTGTTGCGCAATCCGGAGCCCGAGATTTTAGCCTGGGAATTTGGCGACAACGCGATCCGCTATCGGGTCAAGTATTGGATCGCCGACTACGGGCGCAGCGAACAGATTCATGGCCGCGTCGTGTCGGGGCTGTGGTACGCGCTGCGCCGCCATGGGATCGAGATTCCGTTTCCCATTCGCACGCTGGTGCTCAGCCAGGAGCGCCGGGTCGAGGAATCCGAGGCGCAGCGCGAGATCGTCACTGAACTGCGCGGGGTCGATTTTCTGCGCGAACTCAGCGATGACGAGATGCGCATTCTGGCCGGCGCAGTCCGCGTGCGCCAGTTCGGCGCCGGTGAGGCCCTGGTGCGCGAGGGCGAAAGCGGCGACGCGTTTTTTATCATTCGGCGAGGCGTGGTCGACGTGAGCGCCAATGGTGCCGACGGTAATCCGATTCATCTGAACGAACTGACCCGCCCGGCCTTCTTTGGCGAGATGGCGCTGATGACCGGCGAGTCGCGCAACGCGACCATCCGGGCGCGCACCGACGTCCAGATTCTCGAAATGAGCCGCAGCGGTTTCACCGAGCTGTTCAAGAGCCATCCCGACGCCGCCGCGCAGATGAGTGAGATCATTGCCGCCCGTATGAGCCAACGGCGCGAGTTGCTCGACGCCGGGCAACCGGCCGACGGTGGCGTGCGCGGCCGCTCGAGCCGGCTGCTGGCCAAAATGCGCGAGATATTCGATATCTAATGGTTTCCCATTAACAAGTTGCATACGAGAGGTTGTCATTCTGAGCGAAGCGAGTCTGCGAGCGGAGTCGACTCCGCTCGCAGACTCGCTTCGCTCAGAATGACCCAAGAAATCAAGACGAAGAGGCCAGGAACGGTGACGAAGTGTATAAAATATTGAACGAACTTAAGACTAACTGTACTAATGTCCCGAGTCTGAAATTCGTAATACTGCTGCAGAAAGCCGAGCGCTCGCAACGATTACTTCTTCGCCGGAGTTTAAACTCAGAACCCTAAATGCTTAAACACTGAAGCTGTGAACCGCACGCGGGCGGCCCACAGAGGTATCGATCATGGTCAAGACGATTACGTTTATAAAACGCAAGCCGGGGATGAACCTCGACGAGTTCGGGCAATACTGGCGCACGAAACACGCTCCGATCGTCACCAAGTTGCCGGGGCTTCGCCGCTACATCCAGTGCCACACAATCCCCTCGGGCTACCGCAACGGCGAGCCCGCCTTCGACGGCGTGGCCGAGGTCTGGTTCGATTCGACCGGGGCAATGCGCGAAACCGCGAACACCGCAGAGTACCGCGCAGTGCGCGCGGACGAGCCGAATTTCCTCGACATGTCGAAAATTGATTTCGTGATCACCGAGGAGCGGGTACAGAAGGACGCCACGGCCGATCCCTCGATGGTTCATCTGGTCGAGTTCGTCAAACGTAAGCCCGGGATGGAGGTCGAGGCGTTCCAGCGCCACTGGCGCGAAATTCACGGTCTGCTCGGTGCGAAGATCCCGCAGGTTCGCCGCTATGTGCAATGCCACGTGCGGCCGGCCGCTTATCGCGATGGCCGTCAGCCGCCATACGATGGAGTGGCCGAGGTCTGGTTCGACTCGACCGCTGCGATGCGTGAATCGGCGACGACGCCGGAGTATCGCGCGGTGCGCGCCGACGAGCCCAACTTTATCGACACGGCGCGCCCATTCCCCTTCATCATTACGCGGGATTTCCTCGTGCTCTGACTTTGCGAGCGGCTCGCCGTGGTCCGGACGCTCGGAGTTCCTTTACTTGGTTTCGAACTCGAAGACCATCTCGGTCGGTTGGCCGTCGGTCGCCTCGACGATTTTTTCGAGGTAGAGGTTGACCAGCGCGTCGTCGGGCGCTTCGTTGCTGAGCGCGCGCAGCATCGTGTTCGCGGCGGTCGCCTCGCCATTGCGGATGTGCTCGAGCGCGCGGTTGAAACGTTGGTAAAAAGTCGGATCGATTCCGTTGCCGGCGTACCCCGCGACGTCCACGATCGGCACCAGTTGCTCTTTGCCCTTCACCTTGACCAGCCCGACCTCCCGCGCGCAGTAGTTGCCCGCGGCCTCGAGCAGGGTCTGGCGGTTGACCAGCAGATGAACCTGGAAATGGCGCGTTAGCCCTTCCAGGCGCGATGCCAGATTGACGGTGTCGCCCACGGCCGAATAGTCGAAGCGCTGCGCGCCGCCAAAGTTGCCGACGACCACTTCGCCGGTGGCGATCCCGATGCCGATGTCGACGTCGGCGAAACGCTCGTCGTCCTGACGCAACCGGCGGAGTCCGTCGAGCATCTTGAGCGCGCAATCGATCGCCGCGGCCGCCGGATTTGCGATGTCGTTGGGCGCGCCCCAAAACGCCATGATCCCGTCGCCCATCAGCTTGTCGACCACGCCTTGCGATTGGAAGATGATGTCGATCATCACGCTCATGTAGGTGTTCAGCAGCGCGACCACCTGCTCGGGCTCGGAGCGCTCCGCGCGCGAAGTGAAATTGACGATGTCGGAGAACAGGATCGCGAGATGGCGGCGCTCGCCGCTCAGCCGCAGCCCCTGCGGGTCGTCGACCACCGACGCGACCACGTTGGGGTTGAGATAGTGCTCGAAGGCTGAGCGCAGATAACGTTTCTCGCTGCCTTCGGTCATGTACTGATAGGTGGCGAGCACGGTATAGGTGAGGACCGCTGAGGCGAGCGGCAGAACCACGTAGATCAGCACGCCGTCGCCGACCAGCCGATACTGCGCGTACGCCGAAAAGCCGACGATGACCCACAACGCGGAGGCCGCCGACCATAGCGGCGAGAGATAGGCCGCGGCGAGGCCTATCGCGAGCACCAGGATCAGCGCCACCATCTCCTCCTCGGCGGCGCCTTCCACCCGGGAGCGCCGGACGAAGTCACCGCGGAGCACGTTATCGATCGCGTTGGCATGGATCTCGACGCCAGGAAAATCGCCGCCGGTCGGCGTGACCTTGCGGTCGCCGAGCGCATGCGCGGTCAGGCCGACCAGCACGATCTTGCCGGCGAGCGCGGCGGAAGGTACTCGATGGGCGATCAGGTCGGAAATCGAATAGGCGGGAAACGTGCCCGGCGGTCCGCGGAAATCGATCAGCATCCGCCCGATCTCGTCCACCGGAATGTTTTCGTCGCCGAGCGTGACTTCGCGCACACCGTCGGCGCCGGCGACCAATCGAAGTGGCGCGTTCTTGAGATAGGCCGCGGTCAGCGCCAGGTATAGCGGCACGCAGTAGCGCCGGCCGAAACGAATCACCGCGATCTCGGAACGCAATACTCCGTCGGAATCAGCTTCTATGTCGACGAAGCCGATTCCGCGCGCGGCGCTGTTGAGCACCGCGATCGGTGGCAGGTAGGCGCGGGCCGCAATCATCGGAGGCACCCCGCCCGACAATTCGCGCACCAGATTGTAGGCGAGCGGTGGCGGTTCGAGCGGCGCGCTGCGGTAACCTGTCGGTATCGGTGCAGAGAGGACCTGTCGGGCATCCTTGAGATCGAAGTGGCTCTCGAAGGCGTAGCCGAGAAAAGTCGAACCCTGCTGCTTTATCGCGTTGGCGAAGGCGAGGTCATTGCCGGTACCCAGAGTCTCCTCGACCGCGGCGCTGGCAATGCCCAGCCCTTTCAGGCGCGTGCCAATCCGCTCCGCTTGCACGTCATCTTCGTCACGTTCGCTGAACAGGACGTCGTAGCCGACTATCGCTGCTCCATATCCGCGCAGCGCGTCGTTGAGCCGCGCCTCGACGCTGCGCGGCCACGGCCAGTGGCCCAGCTCGGCGATGCTCTTGTCGTCGATCGCCGCGATTACGACCGCGCCGGTCGGGGGCGGCCTCCGCGTCACGTACATCCTCAGATCGGAAGCCTTCAGTTCGGCCAGCTCGAAAACGGCGGGATGGAGGCCGTTGAAAATGAAGAGTACGGTCAGGATGACGATCCCGATGAGCATCGGGCGCCATGCACGCCTGTGACGGCGGGTTCTGACAGTTGTCGTCTTGGCCATCGCGGACGAACGGCTCACAGCTTGGCACGTTGCGCGACCGGCAACCATCCGGGCGTCGGCCGCCGCGCGACCTCTAACGTGTGCGCAGGGAAGTCACGCAGATCGGAAGTATGGGTCCCCCGGTCGGAACAGACGGCGTTATGTAGCGGCGACCAGTTAGGGTTCTGGTTATTGGTTAGGGCTCTTGGTCACTTTGCTATGGTTGCCGCTGCCGAATACCCCGCCTGCAGCCAATCCACCAGCTGTACCACCGACCACTATCGCGCCGCCGAGGAACAGCCCAGCGGTGCTGGCGCCAGCCGCCGCTCCAGCGCCTGCCGCGCCGGCCGCTGCAACAGGCGCTACGGCGCCGGCGATTTCACTTGGCGGAAAAGGAGGGAAACCACATACCACCATCGTCTTATGCCCTGGGGGAACTCGCACAGATCCGCCGCCAGGGTTGGTCGCGTTGGTGACCTCGACCGTGCCCTCGAAGACCGACACTTGGGTAAAACGGCGGCAATCTTTATACTTCTTACGATCTTCCTCGCTGGTTGTGCTGGGCGGCTGGGTTGAGGTTGAGGTGTCGTATTGAGTGCCGCGCGCCGAGGCTACCGCGTTAGGCGTATGCACCTCGAAGTTGGGCGTGGGTGCCGAGGTGTACGACACGAAAGAACGCACGAGACCAGAGAACAGGCTCAACTTGGTATTGCGCGAGTTCGCCCCGACCATCTGCTGGTCGATGACGAGAGAGGTGGATTCGTCCAACTCGAGCTTGCTGTTGTCCGTCAGCGTTATGGTGACACGGCTACTGGGCCCCGTGACGAGCCGGTCACCTACATCGAGCGCCGTACCCGGCGTGGCCACCGTCGTGGTCCCGGCGCGCACGAGATGCACGTCACCGGTAACCGAGGTCACAGAACCGGCAGGCGTCTGTGCCATTGCGCGATTTCCAGCCAAAAGAGGGATCGTGATTAGAATCGCAGCAATTAGCCGTAAAATAGTGTGATTTGTCATTCAAAGATGTCTTTGGGTGATTTAGTGGCTGTCTGCTCCGCGCATTTCTATCGTGCCTAAGCAAGCAAGTCAAATCTTTAGCGTGTAAATGTCAAATTTTTATGCATGACGTCAAAAAATGGCTCTAATCGAACGATCAAGTGAGCGCGCGAGCTCATCCAAATTGGCGCATCGATGGAGGCCGTCGACCTCACGCGCGTACTGGTGGATAGCGCTATCGCCGACGCCCCATCGCTCCTCCGGCTCCGGGATCAGCCATACAATCGCGCGGCATAGACGTCTCAGGTCCCGCAGCAAATCGGCTCGCGCCGGCAGTCGATTGTTGCGGCCGTCCCCCAATATGACGAGCAGGGTCGCCGGTGACAGCAGTTCCGAGCGCCGCTCCCACAATTCGCGTAACACCCGTCCGAAATCCGAGCGCGCGTAGAGGTCCAGCGCCGGCTCGGTTGCGACGTGGCCATCGGCGAATTCTGCCTCTGCAAGACGATCGATGAAGACGAAACTGCGAACGTGGCGAAAATGTCCGTAGGACCCGGCCACCAGCTCAAGCATCAGTGCCGAGCAGTATCGTACGGAGCCTGAGACATCGGCCAGGATCAGAAGGTCTGCGTGGCGCGGGCGCCGCGCGCGAAAGCGCAGTTCAGCCAGCGCGCCGCCGTGCTGCAAGGAGGCGCGAATGGTGCGGCGAAAATCGACCCGGCCGCGCGACGCGGCGTGAAGTCTGCGGCCCAGTTGCAGTCGAAAGCGCCGCGCCAGCGGCGCCAGAGCGTCATGCGCGGCTTCATACTCGAGGTCAGTGTACGACATGAACGGCGCCTGCCGCGCGCTGCGAAGCGCGCTCTGGCGGCGCGCCTCCACGCCGGGCTCGTCGGTTTCGAGACTATCGTTCGCCTGGAGCGCGCGCTCGCCGCGGGAGGCGGCGTCCTTTGGGACGCCGCCTTCCGCGACGGCTGACTCGGCCGCTCCATTGCGCGGCACGGCTTCGCCGGAGGCGGCGGGCGCCTCGGCGACCGCCGCCTCCGGCTCGGAATTGATCCGCGGCGGCGGCGTGCCGGGCGGCGCGCCGCCATGAGGCGGCGAGTCGGACTGGCTGATGGCGGATTGGCGGACCTGCTCGGTGCGCGTTGGGACCGACTCTCCCGCATCGCCGGGGCCGCTGCCAGCGGCGGCCCCGGCGATGCGGCGATGGGCGGCGGGACGGCCCGCTTCGCGGGCCGTCCCGCCGCCCCCGCCGAAGAAGCGCGCGAACACTTCGTCGAACCTTTCGCGGTCGGCCTCGTCCTTGATGAGCGCCGCCGCGAGCGCCTCGCGCACGCGGGCGCGGTCGGCGAGACCCGCCGCCGCGACCGCGCGCATCGCGTCGAGCGTCTCGGCCACCGACACCGGCACTTCGGCCAGACGCAACTCACCGACGAAGCGCAACAGCTCGCCGCCGATAGCGTTCATCGCGGGCGCGCGGCGAGCGCGCCCGCTTTGGCTTCGACCTTGGCGCGGTCGTCTTCGTGCTTGAGCAACACGCCCAGTGCCGAGCGAATCGCCGAGGCGTCGAGTTGAGCGACACCGAGACGCTGCAGAGCGCGCGCCCAGTCGAGCGTCTCGGCGATGGAGGGCGGCTTCTTAAGTCCGAGTTTGCGCAGCGCGTTGACGAACCGGGCAGCGTCGGTAGCGAGCTGCGCGTCGAGATCGGGAAGCTTCAGCTCGATGATTCGCCGTTCCTGTTCGAGGCCGGGAAAGTCGATGAATAGATGGAGGCAGCGCCGGCGAAGCGCTTCCGACAATTCCCGCGCGCGATTCGACGTCAGCACGACGACGGGATGCTCGCGGGCGCGCAGCGTGCCGAGTTCTGGGACCGTCACCTGGAAATCGGAAAGCAGCTCGAGCAGGAAGGCCTCGAACTCCTCGTCCGCCTTGTCGATTTCGTCGATCAGCAGGACGACCTTGCGCGGCGACGAAATGGCACGCAACAGCGGACGCTCGAGCAGGTACTCACGCGAAAACAAATGCTCGGAAACATCCTTCCAGTGCAGTCCCTGATGCTCGTCGGCCTGGAGTCGCAGGAGCTGCTTCTGATAGTTCCATTCGTAAAGCGCGCGCGCTTCGTCTAGTCCTTCGTAGCATTGCAACCGGATGAGTTCGGCCCCGAGCATCTCGGCCAGCACCTTGGCCACCTCGGTCTTGCCGGAGCCGGCCGGCCCTTCAATGAGCAGCGGCTTGTCGAGAGCTAGCGCGAGAAAGACCGCGGTCTCGACGCGCTCGTTGGTGATGTAACGCGCGCGGCGCAGTCCCTCGCTGACGAATTCGGGCGTGACGTTCATGCTGGTCCGCATGCCTGCTCGCGGTAAAAAATGCGCGGCATTAGGAAGAAGTAGTCGAGGCCGAACGGCTTGCGCCGTCCGGCCCCAGCTAACCGGGAAAAGGGGGGGCAAACCCCGGCCAGCGACCTCATTGTACGCCAGTTATAATTAGTTGCAACTGATTCTGTGATGAAATGAAGCGCAAAAACTTCAATCCCAGCCTTATTGCCGCAACTCTAGCTTAAACTGACTCATATTGCTTGCGGCAGCTCGACCTGAATGATTCTTCGAGACGCCAGCAAATCACGCCAGGCGCTGAATATATCTGAGCCAAGATTCGGCGCGTGATACCTATCAGTCGGCGGCTGCGATATGCAAATCCTCGCTGCTAGCTCGCTGTTGCCCCAGCATTGCCTTGAGCAGCTTCGGCGGTGACATCGGCAACTCCGTCATACGCACGCCCACAGCGCGGTAGAGAGCGTTTGCGACCGCCGCCATCGGCGACACGATCGAGACTTCCCCCACTCCGCGCACGCCTAGCGGATGGCTGGGATTGGGAACCTCGACGATAATCGTCTCAATCATCGGCAAGTCGAGGCAGGTGGGCATCCTGTAGTCCAGGAACCCCGTGTTACGCATGATGCCGCGTTCGTCGTAGACGTATTCCTCGTTGAGCGCCCATCCGATCCCTTGCGCCGTGGCGCCCTGCAATTGCCCTTCGACGTAAGCCGGGTGAATTGCGCGGCCGACGTCTTGCGCGACGGCACAGCGGAGAACCTTCACCTTGCCGGTATCCGGATCGACTTCGACGTCGACGCAGGTGACGGCGAACGCATTGCCGACTGCACCGACCGCGCCAGCGTTCAGCGTGGCGCGACCGGTTATTGGGCCGCCGGTGCGGGCAAGGCGCGGAACTATTTCCTTGATCGTCATCGGCTTGACGCCATTGCCGATCGCGCTCAGGCGGCCATTGTTGAACTCTACTTCTTCCGGTTTTTTGTCCCACAGCTTGGCGGCGCGCTCCTTCAATTGGCGCACCACGTCCTCGGCCGCTTCATAGACCGCCATCCCGGTTGCGAGCGTGATTCGGCTGCCGCCGGTCACGTCGGTATGGCCGATCGAATCGGTATCGGCAACGATCGGGCGCACGTCCTCGGGCTCCGCGCCCAGCACTTCCGCTGCGATCATCGCCATCGCGGCGCGCGAGCCGCCAATATCGACCGAGCCGGTGACGACGCTCAGCGTGCCGTCGTTGTGCAGGTTGATGGCGGCGGCGGATTGCAGGCCGCCGTTGAACCAGAAGCCGGCGGCGACTCCTCGTCCGCGATTGGGACCTTCCAGAGGCGAGCGGTAGTACTCGCTGTTTTTGAGCGCCTCGCACGTCTCGATGAAGCCGATGCGCTTATACGGCGGCCCGGCGGGTTGCGGAGTGCCCTCGTGCGAGCCATTGAGGATGCGCATTTCGAGCGGATCGATTCCGCAGCGCAGCGCGAGTTCGTCGACCAGCGATTCGCAGGCGAAAGCCGAGCTTGGCGATCCGGGCGCGCGATAAGCCGCGACCTTGGGGCGGTTGACCACCACGTCGTACGAGTCGAGCAACAGGTTGGGAATATCGTACGGGGCGGTGCAGCACATCGCGCCCGGCGCGAACGGCGAGCCGGGATACGCACCCGCCTCGTAAGCCATCCAGAACTGCGCGGCGGTGATTTTGCCGTCGCGCTTCGCGCCCATCTTGCCCTTGATCCAGGTTCCGGAAGTCGGACCGCTCGCGCGTAGCACCTCGGCGCGGGTCATCGTCATTTTGACCGGCCGGCCGCTCTTTTGCGCGAGCAGCACGGCTAGCGGTTCGAGGTAGATTGTGGTCTTGCCGCCAAAGCCGCCGCCGATCTCCGCCGGCACCACCTTAATGTCGCCCTCGGCCATCTTGAGCACGGTCGCGGTGAGCGTACGCACGTTGAAGGTACCCTGGGTCGAGCAGTAGACGGTCGCGTGGCCGTCGGAACTGTAGAGCGCGACGGCGTTGTGCGGCTCGATATAGCCCTGATGCACGGTAGCGGTTTTGAATTCGCGCTCGACGACGTAGTCAGCCGCGCGGAAGCCGGCCTCGAGATCGCCGCGCTGGAACTGGATATGCGCGGCGATGTTGGTCGGCCGGTCGGGGCCCTCGGGCGATCCGGGATCGGTTCGTCCGGCGATAAATTTCTGGCGAATCTCCGGCAGCAGTATCGGCGCATCGGGCTTCATCGCCGCCTCCGCGGTCATCACCGGAGGCAGCGGTTCGTAATCGACCTCGATAAGCCGCAGCGCCTCCTCCGCGATGTGCGGGCTGGTGGCGGCGACCGCGGCTACTGCATGACCGTCGTACAGGACTTTGCCGCGCGCCATCACATTGAGCGACAGGTAATGCGTATTGACCACGAGCTCGCCCATCATCGCGGTGGTGCCCGGGATATCTGGCAGGTCGGCGCCGGTGATTACCGCCTTTACTCCGGGCAGGGCCGCGGCTTTCTCGGTGCGAATCGCGAGCAGCCGGGCGTGGGCATGAGGGCTGCGCAACACTTTGCCGTACAGCATCCCAGGGAACGAGTAGTCGGCGCCGTACTTGGCTCGTCCGGTGACCTTTTCAATCCCGTCGTGCCGGATAGGGCGGGTGCCGATAACCCGGAATTTATTTTGCGCAGAACCGTTGGAAGAGCCGTTGGGGGAATCCGCCATGATCAACCTCGCATTGTGTTGTGTAAGATTATCACGACCGGCCGCGCTCCGTCACGAGCGGCGCCGCCGAAGGGCCGGCCGCGGTTGCCAAATTCCCTCCACTCACTGTTTTGTGGAATACGGCGCTTTTCGCTCGACCCCCACCTCATCCTTCCCCAAGACACGCGGGAGGAGGCTGGAGTTCAGAGTGCAACCATCAGGATCTGCACCAGCATCCCCACCGTGCAGAGCGCCCCGAGCGCGAAGGCTATGGTCCTCCACGGCTGCAGCTTCGCGACGTAGGCAATGGTGTGAACGATCCGCGCGCCGGTGAAAGTGTAGAAATACATCTGTGCCGCGAACGCCGAGGCGCCCATCAGCACGAAGATCAGTCCGACGGTGAAGAACGGCAGGATGTTCTCGAGGTCGTTACGATGCAACCGCAGCATCCGCTGCACGTCGGGATGCTCGTCCCTGACGTCCGCGCCGCCCAACAGTCCAGCATCTTCCGGATTGAGGAACTGCTTGACCCGGCTACGCGTGGCCGCGGTAAGGATCGCGGCGGCGAACATTTTGAAGACCAGGATCGAGCAGGCGATCGCGTACGCCCTGAAGGCGGCATGATTCATCATCTGCGGCATGGAACCCCTCCTCAGCGCATTTTGTGTGGACGGAGCCTATCAGAGCTTCCGCGCCACGGCGAAAACCGCGCAGCGGCGAAGGCTCAGTTCGCCAGCGCGAGGTCCTTCGTTTCCGCGATCATCAAAATTGCAATGACGCCGATCGCGCTGGTCCCGATCAGATACCACGCGGGCGAGAGCGGATTGCCCGTGGCATGAATCAACCAAGTCACGACGAATTGCGTGGTGCCGCCGAACACGGTGACCGCAACCGCATAGGCGGTCGAAAGCCCCGCGCTGCGCACCGACTTGGGAAAGAGCTCAGGAATCACCACCAGCACGACGGCGCCCAGCGAGTTCAGTGCGGACATCAGCCCCGACATCAGCAGCAGGGCAGCGACGGTATGATGGCGATTGATGATCACGAAAGCCGGGTAGGCGACCGCGGTCAACGTCAGTTTGGAGACGAGATAGACCGGTTTGCGGCCGACACGATCCGAAAGCCAGCCGCCAAGCAAGGCGAACACTAACCCGCACAGGCCCACAACCACCGTCGCTGCCATCGACGCACCGATTCGCATGTGCAGCGTGCTGAGCGCATAGGTCGTCATGTAAACGCCGATATAGGTTGCGATCGTTCCGCTGGTGATCAGCATCAAAGCGAGCACAAACGGGCGAACGTGATGCTTGAGCAGGGTCGCGAGCACGTGGCCGGTTGTCGAATGAGTCGTTTTCGCGCCGAGGTCAACCGTCTCGCGCAACTGGCCGCGCATAATCAGGCCCACGGGAACGATCGCGACCCCGACCAGGAACGGGATGCGCCAGCCCCAGGACTGCATGGCGTCGGCGTCGAGCAACCAGGACAGCACTACTCCGAGCGATCCCGCAAAGGCCGCAGCCGCTCCCTGGCTCGCAATCTGCCAGGCTCCATACTGCCCGCGTTTTCCTGCAGGTGCCGCTTCCAGCAGATAGGAAGTGGAGGGTCCGACCTCGCCGCCCAACGCAAAGCCCTGGACGAGGCGCGCGAGGACCACCAGAAAAGGCGCCGCGAGTCCGATGGTGGCGTATGACGGCGTCGCCGCGAGCAGCACCATCCCCACCGCCATCAGCGTGATACTCAGCATCATCGCGGGTTTGCGTCCCGCGCGGTCCGCGTAGGCGCCGATCAGGATTCCCCCAAGCGGCCGAGTGATGAAGCCGACTCCGAACGCGCCTACGGAGAGCAGCAGGCTGATAAACGGATCTTGCGCCGGAAAGAACGCATGCCCGATCATCACCGCGAAGAAGGCATAGCTGGTGAAGTCGTAAAACTCGAGCGCGTTGCCAAGCACCGTCGCGACCACGGCGCTGGTCGGGATCGCCGGTGCCGACTCGGTCGCGTGCGGCGGCGTCAGGTCAAGAGCTGGAGTTTCGGCCATGTAGCACTATGCGTTTAGCTCCTCGAGCAACGCCTTGGCGTCCTTCAGGTCGGCGGTGTCGAAGCCCTCGGTGAACCAGCTGTAGATTTCGGCGAGCATCGCGCGCGCCTCGTCGCGTCTGCCTTGCTTCGCGAGCGGCGGGCGAGACTCATCGTCGCGCGCAACTCCAGCGATTTCGCAGCCTGTTTGCGTGCGATCCGAATCGCGAGCTCGAAGCAGCTTCGGGCTTCCGAAGAATCGGAAGCCGCCTGCGCGAGCAGCAACTCGCCGTGAAGCCGATGGCTTTCCGCCTCCCACCAACATTCGCCGGTGCTCCCCCGTCTCCGGTCGATTGCACGATATAGCCCTCGTAGCGCTGGACCGCGTCGATCATCAGCTTGAGCGCCGGATCGATGATCGCCCGGGCCTCTTCGGGATCGATGTCCTCCATCAGCTCGGTCGAGCCCTTGATGTCGGCAAACAAGGCAGTGACCGTCTTGCGCTCGCCGTCGAGCGCCGCGGCGTCAGCGGAGGTTTGTTCCGGCGCCACATGCACGCCGGAGGCTGATCCTGGCTGCGATGAATTTACGGCTGCTGCGTCCGCGCCATTGTTCAGTCGAGTGCCGCACTTGCCACAGAAGTCGGATGTCGGAGGGTTTTCTGCTTTGCATTTTGCGCAGGGTTTGGCGAGCGCATTCCCGCACTTCGCGCAGAAGTTGTTGGCCGACGGATTGTCGGTCCCGCATTTCGAGCAGCGCATCGTTCGAGGCACTCCTCCCGCAAAGCAAGCGACCGAGCGCTCTTATATCACCGGGTGTCGGCTACCGACCAGCAGGCTACGGCACACGCCACCGCAAACTGCCCCATTGCCCGTGTGAAGCAAGCGCGGGGAGGGGTGACTGGAGGAGATGGAACGATACGGGAAGGGCGCTGTTAGAGGCCGCCGCCGATCGCGGGCAGAAAATAGACCTCGCTGGTTTCCTTGACGGAGAGCAGCAGGCTGATAAACGGATCCTGCGCCGGAAAAAACGCATGTCCGATCGTTACCGCGAAGAAGGCATAGCTGGTGAAGTCGTAAAACTCGAGCGCGTTGCCAAGCATCGTCGCGACCACGGCGCTGGTCGGGATCGCCGGTTCCGATCCCACTGCGTGCGTTGGAGTCGCGCGAAAAGCAGGGTTCTCGGACATGCTAGCGGATTCTCCGTATTACGACGCGGACAGGTTATTGACTATACGGTGCCCGGAAAACGCGCCGCGAATTTTCAAATCCGTATCCGGCGCGGGAGCTTTCCGGATCGCAGGGGCTTAAAGACCGCTGCCGATCGCGGGCAGGAAGTAGACTTAGCTGGCTTCTTTGACCGGGTCGAGCAGGCCGCCAACCCCCATGACAACGACAGATGATCCGGTGCAGGCCACACCCAATTGCAGAAACTCAGCAAAATAACATTGCAGGCTGGCGATAGCCGGCGTTAAGAGGAACGGATGATGATCCTGTTTCGAGTACGACCGGGTGGACTACCTGGACTCGATCGCGTCTGTGGCCTCGTCCGTAGAGAAGACGGCGTTGGCCATAAAGCGATAGTTGACCAAGGCTCCCGGATATCCGTCCCCAACGTCGGGGACTCTCGCCGCCGCAGTGGCATCCCTGACAACCCCTACCTCAAAGCCTTGCTCAAGAAACTCACGCAGGTGAGCTTCGACGCAGAGGTTCGCGGACATCCCGCCGAGGACCACCTTATCGATGCGGCGCTTCCTAAGCTGCAGGACCAAATCGTTGGCTTCCGGTCCATAGACCTTATGCGGGCTTGCTATGATGGTGTCGCCGTCCTTGATGTACGGCTTGTATCGGTCGAGCCAGTCGGCTCCGGACCCTTCGAACCCTTCCAGGCTGAACGGATCCTTCCGCTCGAACATTTTGATGCTATGCATTAGCACCTCGCCCGCGCCGCCGAATTTCCACCCGTGGTCCGTGGGATAGTAGTAATGCGGCGACACAAAGACCTCCATACCCGCGGCCTTTGCCGCTTTGAATAGCCGCTCGATGTTCTCTACCGTGTTGTTCTCTGTAACGCTTTGACCGACGACCCCCCATGCGACCCCTTTCGGGCTTAAGAAATCATTTTGTGGATCTGTAATGACCAGGGCGGTATTGGCGGGATCGATCTGCATCCCTGGATTTGGTAACGAAGCCATTGTCGGTACCTCCTGGTGACCCAAGCGCAGTCGAAGGATCACCGCGAAGCGATTTTCTCAGAATGGATATTGACGTAGCAGGTGCCGCACGGTCACCCAGTGATCGGTGGTGAACTCGTTGATCACCCAATCGGTACCAAACCGTCCAATGCCGCTGTTCTTTTCGCCGCCGAACGGATTGTTCGGCGAATCGTCTACGCTGGCGTCATTTATGTGAGTCATCCCCGCCTGCATGGCCAGTGCGAAACGCAAACCGCGCCCCTCGTCGCGACTGAATACGGCGCTTGAGAGTCCGTACTCGGTCTCGTTGGCGACGCTTAACGCCTCAGACTCCCCATTGACCTTGATGATCGGCGCGACCGGACCGAAGATCTCATTCTGAGCGATCTTCATATCGTTGCGAACGTCCACGAAGACGTGGGGTGGAAGCACTAGCCCTTGTGGATCGCCCCCCAGGACTTGGCGGGCGCCTTCGGCCGGAGCACTCTTTATGAGATCGGTCATCCGTGTGAGCTGGTTCGAGTTGATGATGGGACCAATCACCGTGTCTGCGTCATTCGGATTCCCGTATTTCAGGCGGCGGACGTGTTCCGTGAAGCGTTCCACGAACTCGTCGTACACGGCTTGATCCACGATGATGCGGTTGGCGCTCATGCAGATCTGCCCTTGGTGCAGGAATCTGCTGAAGATGGCGGCGGGCACGGCCTGGCTCAAGTCCGCGTCATCCAATACGACGAAGGGCGTGTTACCGCCAAGTTCCAGCGCCACGCGCTTTATAATCGGCGCTTTTGCAGCGAGCTCGCCGACCTGGCGGCCGCCCCTGGTTGACCCGGTAAACGAAATCACTCGGGGAATCGGATGTAAGGAAAACGCTTCACCGATGTCGCCCGAGCTGCCTATCACGACGTTCAGAAGTCCAGGCGGCAGCCCAGCCTCTTCGTAGATCTTCGCGATCAGCAAACCGCCGGTGACAGGCGTATCATGAGCAGGTTTCATAACCACGGCATTGCTAAGCGCGAGTGCGGGCCCAACGGAGCGATGGGTCAAATACATTGGGTAGTTCCACGGGCTTATCACTCCGATAACGCCGACCGGATGACGATATACGCGGCTTTCCTGACCAGGCTCGTCGATAGGATTGATGCGGCCCGTGATGCGATAGGGGAGCGATGCTGCTTCCAGCGTGACCCCATGAACGAACCACCACTCTTGCTCAGCTTTGACCCGAGTACTACCCGACTCGCGCACCAGCCAGCTCACGATCTCTTCATGGCGTTCTTCCATAATGACAGCCGAGCGGCGCATGATCCCTGCACGCTCAGCGGGAAGCATGGCGGCCCAGGCCGGTTGGGCTTTCGCCGCTGACTTGTAAGCTTCATCCACGTCGTTCTGATTCGCCAAGCCAATCTCAGCCAGCGTCTCACCTGTGTATGGGTCCGAGTCGCGCAGTGTACGGCCAGCGCCTCCAGGCCTCCACGTACCGCCTATGTATTGCCGATCAAGGCCGCCATAACGGCTGGGTTTGCTAACGGTTTTGCAGGAGTTGGTCATGATTCTTCTCTCCGCCCCACGTTCAAAGTGAGCTGTTCAATTCTTCTGCAGACTCGTCTGGTCGATCGCGAAGTTCGCTCGGCATTCAACCGGCAAATGCTGCCCATCATCGCCGTCCGGCCGGCGGTCTCAATGGCCGGGGGTCAGAACCATTCGAAATCGGGCCTTCCCGTTCATCATCCGCTCATAGGCTTCGGCCGCGCGCTGAAGCGGCATCATCTCTATCACTGGCCGCACGCCGCTGAGCGCGCTGAAGGCGAGCGCATCCTGGGAGTCGATTGCGCTGCCGGAGGGCCACCCCCTGACGGAGCGGCGCTCTCTGATGAGCTGCTGGGGTAAGACCGCGATCGGATCGGCCGAAGAGCCCACCACCACCAGCCGGCCGTTAATGTCTAGCCCATCGATCACCGCGCTCATCGCCTTGGCGTTGACTGCGGTGGCGAGAAGCACCTGCGCACCGCCCAACCGCGTGAGCTCGGCCGGGACATTGTCGCTCGTGCTGGCAAAAAAGTGATGCGCGCCAAGCTCACGCGCAGACGCTTCTTTTTCGCGCCCGCGCGTGATCGCAACAGTCTGGAAACCCATCTTGCGCGCGAACTGCACACCAAGATGGCCTAGACCTCCCAGGCCAAGAATCCCGACCAGGTCCCCGGCTCGCGCGCCGCTGTTCCGTAGGGCGTTATAGGTGGTGACGCCGGCACACATGATGGGCGCGGCGTGCTCGGGCGAAAACTCGTCAGGAATCAGCGCCAGCGCCTGCGTGGTCGCCACCGTGTATTCCGCATAGCCACCGTCGCAGGTAATACCTGTGATCCGTAGGTTCCGGCAGGTTATAAAGTCCCCGCGCCGACAGGATTCACATTCGCCGCAATGCCCTCCATACCACCCGACGCCGACCCGCTGGCCCGTCTTCCACGTATTTACACCATGGCCGACCGCGTCGATTGTGCCGGCGATCTCATGGCCAGGCACGATGGGGTAGTGGGCGCCCGGAAAGGTACCTTCTTTGACGAACGAGTCGCTGTGGCAGACGCCGCAGGCCTGAACTTTGATCCTCACCTGCCCCGATTCGGGCTCGGGACGCTCGCGCTCGACCAGTTCGAACGCTCCGTTCGCTTTTGGGATCTGAACCGCTTTCATCTTTGCCATTTCAATACTCCCCTGGCGCAGCGCGGCCACGATGCGGGCATGGCCGAACCTTGCCAGAGCAAGGCAGCAATTCTCGGTCCCTCTGCTGACCGCAGTGAATTCGTCAATCGGCTTCATCCTGAGTGTGCGAGGAAGCCGCGGTTGTGGACTTGTCTCTACAGCAGAGAGGCAGATGCCACACCGGATTGTTTACGCCCTTACAGGTGCTCTACCAGCTTACAGGCGCGGCGTGCGTTGAAAGTCACGCGAAAGGCAGGAATCTCGGGCTGTCAGCGGGGTTTCGGTGTTACGACGCGAACAAGCTAATGACCAAGCGAAGCCCGGGATTTGGCCGCCGGCGGATTTTCAAATCCGGACCCGGAGCGGGCTTTCACGATCGCGGTTAGTGAAGGCCGCCGCCGATCGCGGGCAGAAAATAGACCTCGCTGGTTTCCTTGACCGGATCGGTCAGGCCACCGATTCCCATTTCGCCATCAACCGAAACGTTGATACCCGATTTCAGATCGCCGTCCTCTACCAGATGGGCCTTGATGCCCGGGAACTGGCGCTCGAGATCCTCGATCACCTGGCGCACGGTGGCGCCGCGTACGGCGACGCGCTCCTGACCGTTGGTCAGTTGGCGCAGCAGGGCCGGAACTATCACGGTCGGCATGAGTTCACGCTCGACATAAGATCAGGGTAGTGGAAAAGCCCCGGCAAATCACGCGGCAAGGATGCCGCGCGAGATTCTTCGACTCCGGCAGCCTTCGCTCAGGATGACCAGCCTTCGGATACAACTTATTCAGTGAGTACATCAGGCGGGGATCACGAACGGTACAAATTAAGGGCACAAATCAAAAAGGGCCGGGTCCCCGAGGGAACCCGGCCCTTTTGCGTCATTGACTTAGTCGGCTGCGGCTGACGCTACTGCGGCGCCCTCTTTTTGCAGGATCGCCTTGAGCACGCGTCCCGGCGACATCGGCAGCTCGGTCATCCGCACGCCCACCGCATGCGCAATCGCATTGGCGACGGCAGCTGGCGGCGGCACGATCGAGACCTCGCCGACGCCGCGCGAGCCGATCGGATGGCCGGGCGCTGGGACCTCGACGATGCAGGTTTCGATCATCGGCAGGTCGAGGCAGGTCGGCATCCGGTAATCCAGCAATCCCGAATTACGCAGCACGCCCTTGGCGTCGTAGAAGTACTCCTCGTTGAGCGCCCAGCCGATGCCCTGAGCGGTACCGCCCTGCATCTGGCCTTCTACGTAGCTCGGATGGACCGCCTTGCCGGCGTCCTGGGCGCATGTGGCGCGCAGAATCGTGACCTTGCCGGTTTCCGGATCGACTTCGACGTCGACGCAGGTCGAGGCGAAGGCCGGGCCGACGGCGCGCGCGTTGATCGTGGCGCGTCCCGTAATCGGCCCGCCGGTGCGGCCGAGCCGCGGCACGATGTCCTTGACCGACATCGGCTTGACGCCGTTGCTCTTCGAACTCAGGAGGCCGTTGTTGAACTCGACTTCCTCGGGCTTTTTCTCCCACAGCTTGGCCGCGCGCTCCTTGAGCTGGCGCACGGCATCCTGGGCCGCCTCGTAAACCGCAAGCCCGGTCGCGACGGTAGTACGGCTGCCGCCGGTCACGTCGGTATAGCCAATCGAATCGGTATCGGCGATGAGCGGGCGCACGTCATTGACATCGAGGCCGAGCACTTCGGCCGTGATTATCGCCATCGAGGCGCGCGATCCTCCAATATCCACCGAGCCGGTCACCACGCTGGCAGTGCCGTCGTTATGGATATTGACCATCGCGGAGGACTGGAAGCCGATGTTGAACCAGAAACCGGTGGCCATGCCGCGTCCGCGGTTTTTGCCTTCGAGCTTGGACTTGTAGTGCGGGCTGTTCTTGATCGCCTCGACGGTTTCGATCATACCGATGCGCTTGTACGGGGGCCCCGCGGTCTGCGGAGTGCCCTCGTGGGCGCCGTTCATGATGCGCATCTCGCACTGATCGATGCCGCATTTTTCGGCGAGCTCATCGATGATGGTCTCGGACGCAAACGCCGCATTGGTCGCTCCCGGTGCGCGGTAGGCCGCGGTCTTGGGCCGGTTTACGACCACGTCGTAGGCGTCGATCAGGATGTTGGGGATGTCGTAGGGCGCCACGATACACATCGCGCCCATCGGCACCGGCGAGCCGGGAAAGCCACCCGCCTCGTACGCCATCCAGACCTCCGCAGCTACGATCTTGCCATCCTTGGTCGCGCCCATCTTGCAGCGGATGGTCCCGCCGGAGGTCGGGCCGCTCGCGCGCAGCACCTCGGCGCGATTCATCGTCAGCTTCACCGGATGCCCGGTCCTCTGCGAGAGCAGCACGGACAGCGGTTCGAGGTAAATCGTGGTCTTGCCGCCGAAGCCGCCACCGATCTCTGCCGGCACGACGCGGATTTTGCCCTCGGGAATTCCGAGCACCGCGGCGCTCAGCGAGCGCACTACGAAGCTGCCCTGGGTAGAGCAATAGATCGTGGCGTGGCCGTCGGAGTTGTAGATGCCGACGGCGTTGTGCGGCTCGATATACCCCTGATGCACCATCGCGGTCTTGAAGGTGCGCTCGATCACATGGTCGGCCTTGGCGAAGCCTTCCTTGAGGTCACCGCGCTTGAACTGGATGTGCGCCGCGACGTTGGTCTGCTTGTCTGGCCCGTCTTCCTTGTTGCGCAGCGCGGGCAGCAGGATCGGCGCTCCGGGCGCCATGGCGTCCTCGACCGTCATCGCCGGCGGCAGCACTTCGTAGTCGACCTCGATGAGGCGGAGCGCTTCCTCCGCGATATGCGGGCTGGTCGCGGCGACAGCGGCCACCGCATGGCCGTCGTACAGCACTTTGCCGCGGGCGAGGATGTTGCACGTCAGATGGTGCAGGTTGATCGGCAATTCGCCGCCCTGCTCGATTTTGTCGGGCAGCTCCGGAAGATCGGCGGAGGTCACTATCGCCTTGACCCCGGCCAGCTTGAGCGCCTGGTCGGTCTTGATTGACTTGATAATCGCGTGGGCGTGCGGACTGCGGAGCACCCGGCCAAAGAGCATCCCCGGAAAGCTGTAATCGGCGCCATATCTTGCCGTCCCGGTCACCTTCTCGACGCCGTCGTGACGGATCGGGCGCGTCCCGATAACCCGGAATTGAGGGGTTCCTTCTGTTGTCGCTGCCATATTCGGCTATCTCCCTTTACCCAAACTGTTTCAGTGCCAGCGTCCTTTGCCTTGCAAATCGCGCTGTCGCGGGCTCTTCAGGCGGCCTTGGATGCGCCTGCCTTGGAGACCTCGAGCACTGCGTGAACTATCTTGTCATATCCGGTGCATCGGCAAAGATTGCCGGCCAGCGCGTAGCGAATTTCGGCTTCGCTCGGATGCGGATTGTGATCGAGGAGCGCCTTGGCAGACATCAGGAAGCCCGGAGTGCAGATGCCGCACTGGAGGCTCGCGTTCTCGAGAAACTTCTGCTGCAACGGATGCAGCTTGGAGCCCGCGGCGAGTCCTTCGACGGTTTCGATTTTATGGCCTGCGGCCTCGACGCCCAGCATCAGGCACGAGCACACGGCGCGGCCGTCGATGAGCACACTGCACGCACCGCAATCGCCAGTCAGGCAGCCTTCCTTGCTGCCGGTCATTCCCAGCACGTCGCGCAGGACCTCGAGCAGGCTCTGGCGCGGCTCGCACAGAAATTCCATTTGTTCGCCGTTGATCGTCGTCTCTACTATTGTTTTATGATCCATGTTCAATCGCTTGCCGTTTATGCTTTAGAGTCGTTGAGAGCGATGCGATTTCCGCTGCGAGGCGGCTATACCATCCGCGCGCGTTCTATCGCGATCGCGAGCGTCCTGCGGGTAAGCACGCCAACCAGGTGGCGGCGGAACTCGGCCGTGCCGCGCATGTCGTCGATCGGCGAGCTCTGCTCGACCGCGAGCTTGGCCGCGCGGTCAATCGTCGCGGCGTCGAGCTTCTTGCCCTCAAGCGCCTCGGAAGCCTTGCTTGCGAAAATCGGTGTCGGACCGACCGCGGCCAGCGCGATGCGCGCGTCCGTGAAGCGGTCTTCTTCGAGGTCCAACGTCACCGAGACGCCGACGCCGACCACCGCGATGTCCATCTCGTTGCGCGGAATGAAGCGTAGGTAAGCATCCGAGGAATGGGACGCGGGCGCCGGGATTTGGAATTCGACGAGGATTTCGTTCGGCTGCAGCACGGTCCGGCCAGGAGCGGTGCAGAAATCCTCCGCTGCCACGATGCGCTCTCCCTTTGGCCCCGCCACCCGGCACTTGGCACCCAGCGCGATGAGCGCCGGGGTGGTGTCGGCCGCTGGCGAGCCATTACACAGGTTGCCGCCCACCGAAGCGCGGCTCTGGATCTGGTTCGATCCGATCAGGTGCGCGGCCTCGGTAAGCCCGGGGAAATAGCGGCGCAGGTCGGCGTTTTCGTAAATCTCGATTGTCGGCACAGCAGCGCCCAGCCGCAACCCCTTCTTGAGGTCGAAGCTGATCTGGCTGAGCTCGGGAATCTTCTTTACGTCGACGACATGCTCGGGGCGGCGTACTCCAGCGCGCAACTGGATGATAAGGTCGGTGCCACCGCACAGCGGGCGCGCCTTCTCGCCGTGTTGTGCGAGCAGTGCGACCGCGTCTTTCAGGGTTTTTGGAGCTTCGTAGTTGATCGCGTGCAAGTCGGCATATCCTCCCGGACGGGCTCGGCCCGTCCCTTAGACTTCGTAACAGAATATCGAACCCAGGCAGTAACCTAACAGCCTAACTCAGACCAGCCGGAATAACATCACCCGCAAAAGGCTCGACTGTGTGCGGCCGCCGCGCGTTAGCTTTGCGGACACCTTTCGCAGCGCCGATCTCAGTGCTCGCGCGAAACTCCGCGTCTCTTGCGATTTACTCCCTAAAGCCGAATTTCGCAACGACTCGCGCGGCCTGCTGCGCCAGCACCGGCGCCCACTCGCCCATGTTGGCGAAGCGCGGGTCACTAGTCTGACCGCGCACGTAGCGAGCGTAAATCTGCTCGACCACGGTGGCAGTCTTCCAGTTAGCCCACGCCCGGTAGTAATCGGCCATGCTTACGTCGCTCCCGCTGCGCGCGGCATAACGTTGGACTATCTGCTCGCGGCTGAGAAAGCCGGGTGCCGTGGTATGCGCATAACCTTGGGACAGCGCGATTAGTTCGGGCGGATCGTCGGCCTGGCGCCAGTAGCCAATCGTGAGCCCCAGATCGATCATCGGGTCGCCCAGGGTCGACATCTCCCAGTCGAATACGCCGACAACCTTGCCCGAATCGCCCGCCGCCAGCATCACGTTGTGCAAATAGAAGTCGTTGTGCAGCAGGACGGGCTTTTGCGCCGCCGGCATGTGCTCGAGGAACCACGTGCCGAGCTTTTCCATCAACGGCACGTCGCGTGTCTTGGCTTTCTCCCACCGCCCCATCCACCCGGTAATCTGACGCTGCAAAAAACCTTCGGGACGACCGAGCCCACCGAGACCGATCTTTTCGTAATCGGCGGCGTGAAGGTCGGCGAGCGTGTCGATCAGGTTTTCCGAGATCCGGCGGAAAGTTTCGGGTTTCTGGTCGAGCTCGGGTGGCAGCGGATGGCGATTCTTGATCACCGCGCCCTCGCGCCGCTCCATCACAAAGAACACCGCGCCGATAATCGCCGGATCCTCGCACAACACAATCGCGCGCGGGGCCGCCGTGAATCCCTGCCACAGCCGCGACAGCACCCGGTACTCGCGCGCCATGTCGTGCGCCGAGGGCGGCAGCGGTCCGAACGGCGGTCGTCGCACAACCCACTGATGGCCGTCGGCGAAACGCAGCAGGTAGGTCAAGTTCGAGCTGCCGCCGCGAAATTGCTTGACCTCCATCGCGGAGTCCGCGCCGGGCACCTGATGCTCGCGCAGATAGGCCTGGAGCTTGGGCCAGTCGAGACGCTCCTCTTCGCGCACCTCGCCATATTCGGCGGCGAGGTCGTCCACTCCCGAGGTTTGTCCAGAGGTTTGTCCCTGATTCTGCGCGGACGTTTGCGTTGGTTGCTCGGGCATAATCCCCACCAGTCTGTAACGCCGGCCGCGCTATTGCCAGCGGCGCACTTCGCGCCGCGAAATCTGCATCCGATGGACCTCGTCGGGGCCATCGACGATCCGCATCGCGCGCTGCTCGCGCCAGAACCGCGCGATCGGCGTGTCGTCGGTCATCCCCAGCGCGCCATGCAGCTGGATCGCGCGGTCCAGCACGTTCATCACCATGTTGGCGGCCTGCACCTTGATTTCCGCGATCTCCTGGCGCGCTTCGCGCTTACCGGCGGTGTCGATCTTCCACGCCGCGTGCATCACCATCAGGCGCGTGGCGTCAATCTCGATTCGTGAATCCGCGATCCATTGTTGCACGTTGGCCTTGTCCGCGAGCAGGCTGCCGTGGGTAAAGCGCGTCGCCGCCCGCTTGCACATCAGCTCCAGCGCCCGCTCGGCGACGCCAATCATGCGCATGCAATGATGGATTCGGCCGGGGCCCAGGCGCGCCTGCGCGATCGCGAAGCCGCTGCCCTCCTCGCCGAGCAGGTTGGTCACCGGAACGCGGCAATCCTTGTAGATAATTTCGCAATGACCGCCGCCGCCCGCATGGCCCATCACCGACACCGCCCGCACCAGGTTGAACCCCGGCGTGTCGGTCGGAACGATTATCTGGCTCGCGCGGCGATGCGGCTCGGTCTTGGGATCGGTCACCACCATCGCGATCGCGAACGACGCGCCGACCGCGCCCGAGGTGAACCATTTGTGGCCGTTGATGACGTAGTCGTCGCCGTCGCGCACCGCACGAGTCGCAAGGTGAGTCGGATCGGAGCCTGGGGTCTCCGGCTCGGTCATCGAATAGCAGGTGCGCATCGTGCCTTCCAGGCAGGGCTCGAGCCAGCGTTTTTTCTGTTCCGCGTTGCCGAAATCGGCGAGGATTTCCATGTTACCGGTGTCGGGCGCCATGCAGTTGAATGCGCGCGATCCGATAAAGCTGCGGCCCATCAGTTCGCTGAGCGGCGCATACTCGGCCACTTTCAGGCCCTTGCCGTAGTGCTCGTCGGGCATGAAGAGATTCCACAGCCCCTCGGCCTTGGCCTTCTTGCGGACCTCCTTGAGAATTTCGGGCTCGGTGTGCTCCTTGCCGTGGACGCTCATCTCGTCCTCGACGCGCTTCTCGATCGGATAGACGTGCGCGTTCATGAAGTCGGAGACGCGCTTTTGCAACTGTACGACCTTGGGCGACAGCGTGAAATCCATTGTGCCTCTTACAAGGCGGTATTAAGGACCGCCGCGGCGATTCCGCAGGTAAACGAACTCGAGTCCTATAACCGCAAATCCAAGTCATAACCCAGCACGGCCGGAGAATAAAGCGAAGCACGGCCTCGGCTGGATTGCCAGATGGCCGGCGGCAGGTGTGCATTCGCTGTCGCGCCGGACGCGACTTTGCTAGTGCGGAACAGGGGAGTAACAACGCGATCGGGGGTTGCGAGCGATGAAGCGTAGTACCGAACGGATTCTGGTCACCCATACCGGCAGCCTGCCGCGGCCTGACGATCTCGCCGACATGCTTTTCGCCAGGGAGTCCGGCGAGCTCGGCGACCATGGCACTTTGGAGGAGCGCGTGCGCTCGGCGGTGGCCGAGGTCGTGCGCAAGCAGGCTGAGGTCGGGGTCGACATCGTCAACGACGGCGAGATGGGCAAAATCGGCTATTCAACTTATGTAAAGGACCGACTGAGCGGTTTCGGCGATGAGACGGCAAAGCGCGCCTCGCTCAGCGCCGCCGACATGGCCGAGTTTCCCGAGTTCACCCAGCGTGCGTTTATGGGGCGCAAAGCGCCGCCAATGAAACGGCCGTCGTGCAACGGGCCGATCGCCTACCGCAATCGCGACGACCTCGAGCGCGACCTCGACAATTTCAAAGCCGCCCTGGCGGGCGCCAGTGCAAGCGAGGGATTTCTAAGCGCGGCGTCGCCGGGGGTGATCGCGCAGTTCCTCGGCAACACCTACTACCCCACGCACGAGGCCTATATCGGCGCGCTCGCCGACGCGATGAAGGTCGAGTACGACGCCATCCATAGCGCCGGCTTCCTGCTGCAGGTCGATTGCCCGGACCTCGCGATGAGCCGCCATATTCAGTTCGCTGGCGCCAGCACGGCCGAGTTTCGCAAGGTCGCCGAGCTGCACGTCGAAGCGCTCAACCATGCGCTGCGGGATATTCCGCCCGAGCGCATCCGCCTGCATCTGTGCTGGGGCAACTACGAGGGGCCGCACCATCACGATATCGAGTTACGCGACATCATCGACATTGTGCTGAAGGGGCGCCCGATGGCGATTTCGTATGAGGCGTCCAATCCGCGCCACGAGCACGAGTTCCAGGTGTTTCGCGACGTGGTAAAACTGCCGGCGGGTAAGATTCTGATTCCGGGCGTGATTGATTCGACCAACAATTTCATCGAGCATCCCGGGGTGGTGGCGATGCGTATCCGCAACCTGGCAAGCGTGGTCGGGCGCGAGAATGTGATCGCGGGCACCGACTGCGGGTTTGCGACATTTGCGGGATTCTCGCGCGTGGTGCCGTCGATCACCTGGGCGAAGTTCCGCGCGATGTCCGACGGCGCTCGGCTAGCGTCCCGCGAGCTGTGGCCCGGCGAGTTATCGCTTTAGAAGTGGAGGCCTGCCGCGAACGTCCCGCATGTCGAACAAGGGGCCGCTATCGAGCGGCCCCTACACAGGACAGGACAAAAGATTTTTTGAATCGCGCGCCGAGCGCCTACCAGCGCGAGCGTGAGCGACCGCCGCGCGCGCGTCTCGCGCCCGACCTGAACAGCGTCACCGGCTTGGGCGCCTTGACCTCGGGCGACTCGAAGCCTTCGACCTGTTCGCGTCTGATCTCCTCGCCCAGCGCCCGCTCGATCTGGCCCAGCGATACCCGCTCCTGCGGCGTAACCAGGCTTATGGCCTCGCCCTCGCGGCCCATCCGAGCCGTGCGCCCGATCCGATGGATATAACTCTCGGCGTCCTCGGGCAGATCGTAATTGACCACGTGCGAGACGCCGGGGATGTCCAGCCCGCGCGCGGCCACGTCGGTCGCGACCATCACGCGGCAAGTGCCCGCCTTGAACGTCTTGAGCGCGGTGTTGCGCTCGGCCTGCGAGCGGTCGCCGTGAATCACCGCGGTACGCACGCCGTGGCGTTTGAGCATCCTGCCGATATGCTCGGCGCGCACGCGGGTGCGGGTGAAGACAATTGCGCTCTGCACCTCGGGCTTGCTGAGAATCTCGAGCAGCATTGCTTCCTTGTCGCCCCATTGCACGGGATAGATCGTCTGGCTGATCGATTCCGGTGGCGCGGCCTTGCGACCGATCATGATGCGCTCGGGGTGATGCAGAAAGTCGCGCGCGATCGCCTCGGGCCCGGAGCCCATCGTGGCCGAGAACATCATCGTCTGCCGCTCCTTGGGCAGCGTGCGCATCACGCGCCGCAATTGCGGCAGAAAGCCCATGTCGAGCAGGCGGTCGGCTTCATCGATCACCACCACCCCGACGTGCTGCAGGCTCACCTTGCCCTGTTCCATCAGGTCGATGAGCCGTCCGGGGCATGCGATGAGCACCTGGGCGCCGGCGCGGAGGTCGTCGATTTGGCGGCGTATCGACTCGCCCCCGACGATCACCGCCGCGCGCAAGCCACAATGGCGCGCGAGACGCGTGAATTCCTGGCCGCACTGGGCGGCCAGCTCTCGCGTCGGCGCGATAATCAGCGCGCTCGGACCTTTGGCGTGCTTGCGATGCAGCCGGTCGATGAGCGGAATAAGAAAGGCGGCGGTCTTGCCGCTGCCGGTCTCGGCACTGACCACCAGGTCACGGCCTTCGAGAGCCACCGGAATGGTTTCGAGTTGAACTGGCGTGGGCTGATGATAGCCGCAGTCGCGAATTGAACGTTGAAGTTCAGGGAAAAGAGAGAAAGCGGTAAAAGACAAAGCTTACACTTCGGCCGTGGCCTGTTGAGGGCAAAGCGGCCTTTCCAAAAATTGGGGTTTGAGAAAGCGGGCGCGATTGGAGGCGGCGCCCTGGTCGGCCTCTACGGGCATTCGCTGATAGGTTACAGACCTGAGCCAATGAAATCAACGGCCCTCCGCTTTCGGAATGCGTCCTCCGCGCTTCCAGAGCGCCTCATGCGGAGTGGTCGTCCCGGCTATCCACGCCGGCGTGGAGCGCCGGGCGCCGGCGCGGCAGCGGCTGGCGCCGCATCTTCCTGCTCGTCCTCGGCCGAGGGCGGAGGTGGCGGCCCTATTTTGACCGCGAGCTTGGCGCGCACTTTGGCCTCGATCTCGTCGGCCAGCCCAGGATTAGCCTTCAGGAGGTCGCGCGCGTTCTCGCGCCCCTGCCCGATTCGCTCGGTATTGTAGGAGTACCACGCGCCGAGCTTCTCGATTACTCCGTGCTCGACCGCGAGGTCGACCAACTCGCCCTCTTTCGAGATGCCCGAGCCGTAGAGGATATCGAACTCGGCCTCGCGGAAGGGCGGCGCGACTTTGTTCTTGACCACTTTGACCTTGGTGCGCGAGCCGATCACTTCGGTCGCGGTCTTGATGGTCCCGATGCGCCGGATGTCGATCCGAATCGAACTGTAGAACTTGAGCGCGTTGCCGCCGGTGGTGGTCTCCGGGTTGCCGAACATCACTCCGATCTTCATCCGAATCTGGTTGATGAAAATCACGATGGTGCGCGAGCGCGAAATGATCGAGGTCAGCTTGCGCAGCGCCTGCGACATCAGGCGCGCCTGCAAGCCCATCTGCGGCTCGCCCATTTCGCCTTCGATCTCCGCCCGCGGCACCAGCGCTGCGACCGAGTCGATCACCAGCACGTCGATCGCGCCCGACTGCACCAGGGTCTCGACTATCTCGAGCGCCTGCTCGCCGTTGTCGGGCTGCGAGATCAGCAGGTCCTCGACCACCACGCCGAGCTTGCGGGCGTACGCCGCGTCGAGCGCGTGTTCGGCGTCGATGAAGGCGCAGACGCCGCCGCGCTTTTGTGCTTCCGCGATAGTCTCGAGCGCGAGTGTGGTCTTGCCCGAGGACTCTGGCCCGTAGATTTCGACCACCCGTCCGCGCGGTAATCCGCCAACGCCGAGTGCGAGATCGAGCCCCAGCGAGCCGGTCGAAACGACCGAGAGGTCGGCCTCGATCGCTTGCTCGCCAAGCTTCATGATCGATCCCTTGCCGAATTGCTTTTCGATCTGACTAAGGGCCAGATCGAGCGCCTTGCTCTTAATATCCTGCGCCATGTTCTTCCCGCCTGGCGGGTCTTCGACTCCTGTGTAGGCGAATCTTGTCACAAAACAGGAGGGATAGCGCTAGACCCGCCACACACGCGTCAACATCACGGGTCCGCTAATTTTAACCGCGCTCCGGAAACTCCCTGCCACACGCGACCGGGTATTATGCTCCTGCGAAGAAGTTAATGGCGATCTCGGCAAAAACTTCCCAGTACTTTGCCGCATTCAAGACGCGTCGGCATGCGCGTCAATTGGCCGCGAAGCTCGCCGAGAGCCTGGGGGTCCCCGTCACGGACTCCCACTAGAGCTTCACTTCGAAGCCACTCAAAACACGAGACTGTTCAAAAGTATAGAGCTTCCCCCAACTCGGCGCGCGGCGGCTTTTCTAACCTCTCCTTGACCAAAAGGTAGGAGAGTGCCCTTACGCGAACGGGAAGGCAGCCAGCTCGTGATATGTCGAGGACGGCCGCCCCGGCACGCTTCTATACAGCATCATGCGTTCGATCCGCGAAACTCCGAAGCTCGAATTCGCCACCGCCTCTAGCGTTCGGCGAAGCCGCCCCGGCGACTTGAGCGAGCGCACGCGGCCGATCGTCAGATGAGGCGAGTAGGCGCGCCGCTCCAGCGCAAAGCCGCATCGCTCGGCCGCCTCGGCCACGCGCGCCGCCAGCTCGGTCAACGGATCGCCATGTAGTCCAATCCAGATGACGCGCGGGCGAGCGAGACTCGGAAAGGCGCTCACGCCCTGAGCCGTAACTTCAAACGGCGCGTTCGCGTTCGCGACCAGCCCTAGCGCGTCCGCGAGCGGCGCCAGACGTTCCCGCGGCACCGCGGGGCCAAGGAAAAGCAGCGTCAGATGGAAGTTTGCGCGCCTCACCCATCGGATATTGCGCTCTCGTGTATCAACTTGCGGGCTACCGTTTTCGGGCGCACTGAGACGTTCGGTAAGGTCGGCAATCGCGTCGTCGACTGCCGAGTCGAGCCGCAGCGCGATGAAAGCGCGCACGCGTTCCGGTAGCGAGGCGAAGGCGGCGATGCTCGAGGCGGGCATCGGATTTGAAAACGCTCATGCGCGGCGCGCTCGCCAGGCTGCCGCCGCTGAGACGCCCTAATGCGATAGCCGATGCTCGACCAGCACCAGGCGGTCGTTGCCGAAGAACATCTCGCCGTCGACGAACATCGTGGGCGAGCCGAAGCCGCCGCGCGCGATCAACTCTTCGGTGTTGACGCGCAGCTTGTCCTTGTACTCTGGCGCGGCGATTTTTTTGAAAAACTCGTCTGAGTCGAGCCCGGCCACACGCGCGATCTCGCGCAAAACTTCGTCACGGCTCACGTCGCGGTCCTCGCCCCAGTACGCCTCGAACACCGCGCGTGAGTACGGCGAAATCCGGTTGTGCTCGAGCGCGACGAACGCTCCGCGCATCGCCTTGACCGAATTCACCGGGAAGACCGTCGGATGCCCTATCGTGAGGCCGTAGAGCCGTGCCCAGTCCTGCATGTCCTTATCGTAGTAGCGCACCTTCGCCTTGACCGGATGCTCGCGGCCCTCATACACGGAAGGGTTGACGGCATTGAAAACGCCACCCACCAAGATTGGTCGCCATACCAGGTCGGCGTCATGGCGGTTCGCGACGTCTTCGATCTGACTAAAGGCCAGATAAGTCCACGGACTGGAGCAATCGTAGAAGAATTCCAGTTTCTTAGCCATTTTTTTAACTGTTTCGCTATTTCACTAGCGCTCCGCTCGCGATGCAAATGCATTAGCAGAGCGCTCGCCTGTCCCCAACCGCTTTTCCGTCATCGCTTCGCCGGCCCGCGCCGCGGGATGGTCGACAACTTTGACCAAATCGATGCGGATGCTGCCGATGAAGACCGCCGACTCGACTCGCAGCGGCAGTCGGCGCGCGTCGGCCGACACCCACAGCGTCGCGTCATGCACCTTGTCGTTGATCTTCCCGTCACTGAGATAAGTGATCGACGGCACAATTCTGAAAGCGTCGAATTCGCCGAGCGGCGTGCCGATACGTTCGCGCCGGATAACTTTCAGCTCGAAGACGTAGCGAGTGGTGCCGCTGAACGCGTCGAAGCTGAGCGAGTCGCCGGGCTCCAGCGGCTGCGAGAGCGCCATCATTGCGCCCGACACCGGCCCCGACGGATTGTAGGAGAGAAACTTGCGCGTCTGCTGGCCCCGTGGACCATGCTTGAGCAGCGTGACCACATGGTCGTGATGGTCGAAGGTGACGTGGAAGACGTCGTGGCGGCGGCCCTCGTTTTGAAGGATGTTCATCTCGGTCGGCTTCAACGAGGCGGCGGTGAAATCCTCCCGCAGATAATCGCGCATTTTGTAGAGCTTGTCGGTCAACAAGTTGGTGCTGACCCAAATCTCCGCACTCAGCAGCGCGGGGTCATCGCGACGCAGCACGACCCTGCCGCCCGCCGCCGGGATTCCAATCCACGAGGCCTGGTAGGTGAGTTCTTCGCCCGGATGAAACGGCATCGGGCCCGGCGAATAACTGGGCACTTGCAGCCCGTCTGGGAGCGGGCGCACAGGGCGCCGCGGCCTCGGCCGCCGCCGAACGCTCGGCGGTCGGGATGCCTTGGCTCAAGCGATCGCCCGCAAACGCGCCTGGGACCGTTCCGCCCCGCGCCATGATGGTCGCAGCGACTATCGCCGCACAGGCTATCGCACCGATCGCGCGAGGCGGCCGGAATCTGCCACTTGCAATGAATGCCATTTTCATCAATGATTCTGCCGCAAGCTGAGAGGACATGGAATTGGCAAAAGCTGGGCTGATTTTTTCTGGAGGCCTGCTGCTGGCGCTGGCGATAACGCCATCGCTGGCGCTCGCGCAATTCGGCGGTATCTCCGCCCCAGGCGGCTCCGGCAACATGATGAGCAAAATGATGCAGGGCGGCCAGAAGGGGGAGCAAGCCAAATCGCCCGATCAGCTGACGCAGGACGCTAAGAAGGGGATGGCCGACGCCGACCCTCGCGTGCGCGCCGAGGCGCTCGACAAACTGCGCGACGTCAATGACCCCAAGGCTCAGGAAATGCTGATCGAGGGGCTCACCGATCCCGATATCCGGGTCAAGATTCGTGCGATCGACATCCTCGGCGCTCAGCAGGCAACTCTCGCCGTGCCTCTGATGACGCAGCAGTTGTTCCTGCGTGAGACGCAGCCGGTGGTGAAGCTCCATATCGTGGCCGCGCTCGGGCGGATTGGGGACTCGCGCGGCACCCTGCCGATTGTGGGCTACCTCAAGGAAGCCCCGGACGATTCGGCCCGCGGCACCGCGGTCTTCGCGCTGGGCGAGATAGGCGATCCGCACGCGAGCGACACCCTGGTCCAGACCGTCACTAACGACAAGAACCCGATGGTGCGCAAGCTGGCGCAGGAGTCGCTGGAAAAGATTGATGGCGAACTGCCAACCGTGCATAGCGAGCAGACCGCCAAGACCGACTCGCGCCTGATTCCTACCGACCAACGGCTCTCCAAAATGCGCGAGGTCGATGAGGAAATGCAAAAGCTCGGGGGTGGCCAGTAAGCTCGACCGCGCGCCCCGTTCCTTCCGCTTCGCTCAGCCCGTAATTACAGACTTGCCGTAATTGCAGATTTGGTTGCGTCGATCCCGCGCTTGCGGACGCGGCCGTGGATCTCAAATCGCGCCGGGTTTCGACGGCAAATCGCACCCCGTTTCGCCACAGACCAACGGTTCCGAATGAGAAAAGGCCAACGGCTACGGTGCGGAGTTCAACTCGGGAGCCCGGATTAGGGGGGCGGGGCCGGGTGGGGGAACAACCCCGGCCCCGCCTTGGGCGGGAGACTTTCGGTCTGCTCGATTATCAGTACGACGACTCAATCCAACGGTTACATCCGCCTATCGAACGACGACATCTCTGACACGAGGGTCAGCGGTCTGGACCCCACGGTCGGCGGTCTGGGCGTCGGCAGCCTGGGGACCGACAGGCTCGTGCAGCGCCTTCTTGAAGTCATGAATTGCTCTTCCGACTGCACCACCCACATCGCCCAGCTTGCTAGGCCCGAACAAAACCAGGACGAGCACTAGCAGGACCAATAGATGGGTGGGCGAAAATAAATCCATCATGCTGACACCTTGGCTTTTCCTCGCTCTGCGCGATCAAACATCCGAACCGTTAATGGAGTTTCCAATACTCACTGAGCAATATTCATCGATCACCGCGGCGTCGTATCCGCGTGAGTGCCGACCGCATGATCGTAGACGAGTTCTCCACCCGTCTTTCCCTGGTAAAGGAGCGCGGACAGGGCAACCATCGCAACCACCAGATAAACCAGTCGCGTCCGCTTGAGTTGCTTCTGGACTTCGAGGAGCACACGCCAGGTGCCCAGCGCTATGAACGCATACATCAAATATGTGCCGAGCACTGCGTGAGAAAGAAAGGTTGCGGAGCCGGTGTCAGACAAGAGGATTTGTTGCGCGGCCGGAGAAATAGCATCCCAAACCCTCTCTGCCTCACTTTCGCCGGTAAGCCGGGAAAGGATCGCCGATATTGCACCGGGAATCAGCAGTACCAGCGCAGCTCCGCTCAATCGATCGGCGAACCCCCTGGCGCGCGAGCTTCGATTGCCAAACAACCACGCAATTGCATAACCAGCAACATCCGCCAGCACTCCAATACCTAGAAGCGCGATCGTGAAATGGTCGATAATCGGATGCAGATGGTACTTTGCAATTAGCGTTTCCATGGAACTTCCGGCCGTGCCGTCTTGACTCTCTGAACAGGAGAGTGACGACTGCGGTTTGCTCCTTTCCCTATTTCGATACCGTGTTAGACGCGCTAACGACGTTCGCGGTCGACGATTTTGCGGCGGTCTCTTCAACCACAAACTTCATCTTCATGCCGGTGTGGCCGAGGCCGCAGTAATGATCGCAGATCGTGGTGAACGTGCCGGCCTTCTCGGGCTTGATGATTATTTCGGTCGTTTTGCCTGCCGCGATGTCGGTGTCGATGCCGAGCGCCCTGCTCATGAAACCATGCGTCCGATCTTGGCTGGTCAAGAGCAGCTTGACCGTCTCGCCGCGCTTGAGCGTCACGGTCGAAGGCTCGAACTGGTAGCGCTTGGCTTGGATTTGTATGGTCTGCACGGAGTTGGAAGCGTCGGCGGCGTACAGCGGCGGGGCGGCGGTCGCCAGCAGCATCCCGAGCGTTCCTGAGGCCAATACCAACTTCCCGATTCGAATCACAGTTTGCATCTTGTTGCTCCTGGTCCTGAGTATCGTCCACCGATTTGTGTGCCGAGAACGATGGTTAGTCAATTTCGTGCTTCCTTTAGTCAGTGTCACCGGATGAACCTCCACCCGGTAAGTTGTTGTCCTTGATCATCTGCTGCATTCCCGAGAGGCCGGCAAACTCGGCCTTGGTGAGCACGACGTCCTTGACCCCGACAGCAGGGGTCTTGTCGTAACCACTCGAATTGACCAATCGGATGCCCAGGTCCTTGAACGGATCCTTGTTGTCGAACGGGAGCTGCTTCTTGTTCTCGTTAGTTGCCGGATCGTTGAAGGCGAAGATGAGCGAGCGCGCCGCGTAGTGCGTCACCTTTCCGCTTTGGTGGACGTCGTGGCGATGAATATGGCCGTAGAGCACGGTCACGTTCTCATACGGAGCGAGCGTCTTCATCACGGCATCACCGTCACTCGTGAACCATTCCCATTCCGGCTTTAGATCGAACAACGGCCGGTGAGTGAAAACGATTATCGGAGCGGTCTTCGGAAATCGCGCCAGGTCAGCCTTGAGCCAGGCCAGTTGTTCCGCGCCGACCTCTGGGCGTCCGCGCGACACATTGTCGAGCGCGACGAAATGGACACCCTTGTGATCGAACGAGTAGTGAGTTTCGCCGAAGTGTTCCCGGTAGAGCACGCCGCCGTCGAGCGCTGCGTCGTTTTCGCCAGGCACGGTGTGGATCGCCCGCGTGTTGAGACCGCCCGCGATTTTCTTGAATAGCTGCATTCGCTGCGCATGGACGTCGCGGCTGTCGGCGTCGTGGGTAAGATCGCCGGTGAAGAGGACGAAGTCCGGCCGCTGCCGCGACTTGTTGAGCAATGCCACCGCATTCTGAAAGGCCTGGGTGCCGAGCGGATCAGGAGGGCCCTGGAAGCCCACGTGCGGGTCGCTGAATTGCGCAAAGGTGAAGCTTGCGGGCGCCTCGCCATTAATCTTTTTGAAGAAGCCGCTGATCTCGCCTGCTTGACTCTGATGCTTGAGGAATGGCGCGAACTCATAGAGTACGCCGATCCCGACCGAGGCTCCCGCGATTTTGAGAAACGACCGTCTATCCATTCGATCTTTCATATTGTTTTCCTTTCCTGACTGGCGCTGCATTTCTAAGGCGGCGCGCCGCCCGGAACCACGCTCCGTGCGCTGCCGCTTTCATGGCTAAGACTTCAGGGGCATGCTGTTTATTCCCGCTCAATGGATAGCATGAGGTCATGCGACGAATTGACCTCGACCAACTACAGGACAGTTGAGTAAAGGAGGAGCAGGGCCAGGAATGCGAGGATTACTATCGTGTTGAATGCGTCAATCACATTGAAGTGGGTATCCTGTGGAAGGCGTCCATAGTATTGAAGATCGTTGGTAGCCGGACTCAACGAATCTATTCGCGTCGACTTGTGATCTTTCATTTTCTTTTCCGTCCTGACCGGCGGTGCGTCCGCGGTGTATCCGATAAAGCGGCCCGCCGCCCGGGAACCACGCTTCTTGCTCCGCCGGTTTCGTAGGATAAGACTTCAGGGGTACGCCGGTTATTCCTCACTGGCGCGCCGGGCTAGGCGAATGACAATCTATCGGGACTGCCCAAATGGCCCCGGCCCGCTGCGGGAATAAAAACTCCTCGCTGGCGGTCTATGTAGCGGATGGTCCAGATGACAGCCGCTGATATAGAGAAGAGAGAAGCGGTTGGCGGATCCCGGAGAAACGCGAAAGTTCGAGCAAAGCCTGCTGGGTTGGCTCGACGACGCCTACAATCTGGCGCGCTGGCTGCTGCACGACGACCAGGGGGCGCAAGACGCCGTGCAGGACGCGTTCATGCGTGCGATGCGCTATGCGGGCGGCTTTCGCGGCGGCGACCGGCGAGCCTGGCTCCTCGCGATAGTGCGCAATGTCTGTTACACGCAGCTTTCCCGCTCGCGCGCGACTGTCGGCGATGTGGCCTTCGACGAGGAACAGCATCATGATGCGGCCGGCGCGAGCGCGGACCCGGAGGCTGCGGCGCTCACCCGGGTCGATCGCGAAGCGCTGATGCGCGCGCTCGAGGCGCTGCCCGTCGAGTATCGCGAGGCGATTGTGATGCGCGAGATGGAGGGACTGTCGTACAAGGAAATCGCCAGCGCCGCGGGAGTTCCGATCGGCACCGTGATGTCGCGTTTGGCGCGGGCGCGGGATCGCCTGCGGCTGTCGCTCACGGGCAAATCAGGCGAACCCGGCAGCGCCAGACCACTTCGGCAGACTCGGTGAGTACGGCAAGTATGGTGAATACGGTGAGTTCGGCGGCGAACCCGGCAAGCGCGGTGATCAGCCCGTGAACTGCGAGGACGCGAGACCTTTGATCCACGCCTACGCCGACGGCGAGCTGGGGCTGGAGATGACGCTCGAAATCGAGCGCCATCTCGAGCACTGCGCCGAGTGCGCGCGCGAACGGGCCGCTATCGCGGCCCTGAGCGCCGCGATCGGCGATCCGGGGCTGCGCTTCGCGGCGCCGGACGCGCTGCGCCAACGCGTCAGCGCGGCGTTGCTGGACGCAGCGGCCATCGGGTCCACCACGACCGCCGCGCCACGGGCGCGAGCGTCGTGGTGGACCCGATGGCCGTGGTCGCTCGCCCCCGAGTCAGGCGGGGCGGGCGCGACGGGCGCATGGGGTGCTCTAGGATGGACGGTCGCGGGGGCCGCGCTCGCGATGCTCGCGATAGTCGTGCTCAACCCCGGCGGAGGCTTAAGGCGACCCTTCGGCAGCGGGGCATTCTTGGGCGGCGGCGGCGAACAGGCCAGCATAGTCGCGCGGGAGGTCCTCACCAGCCATCTGCGCTCGCTGATGCCGGGTCATCTGATGGACGTGATTTCGACCGACCAGCATACGGTCAAGCCGTGGTTCAATGGACGGGTCGATTTCTCGCCGCCGGTCAATGACTTCGCCGCCGACGGCTTCCGGCTCATCGGCGGCCGTCTCGACTATCTCGACGGCCGGCCGGTTGCGGCGCTGGTGTACCAGCGCCGCAAACATATCATCAATGTCTTCGTCTGGCCCGCCCCCGATGGCTCCGAGAGCGCCGTCCAGAGCACTGCGCATGACGGCTACAACCTTTTGCACTGGCGGCGCGGCGGTATGAACTACTGGATGGTATCCGATCTCAACGCACAAGAGATGAACGCGTTCGCGAGGCTGCTGCGGGGCGAGCGCGCTTCAACGGCGGCGCCTTCGTAGCGAATCCTAAGCGATTCTTCTCGGCGACTATTTTTCTATCCCCGGTCTTTCCCGCAGATGCGATGCTGCCCGTGCGCGCATGCATGGTACGCTTGCGTGCGTGCGAAGCGGGAGGTTAAACGCGTGGTCGGCCCTGCTGATGCTCGCGCTGGTGGCGCCGGGATGCGTCCAGGAGGAGCGCAACCGGCAGGAGATGATGCATCAGAGGATAGTCACGCTCAATAAGTCGCAGATCATGGTTATGACCGGCGATTTGCCTGAGCCTCATCAGAGGCTGGGCGAGATAAAGTACAGTGAGCCGTTTTCGGCCGACGCGATCGAGACCGAGCATATCAACGAAAAATTGCGCCACCTGGCGATCGATCAGTACCAGGACCGGGTCGACGCGATTACCCATCTCGCCACGGGCGCCAGCAGCGACGGCAGGGATTTTATAGTCTCAGGGCAGGCGGTCGAGGTTGTGGGGCCGTGCACTTTCTGCCGCCACCAGGAAGTGACCGTCGTCGACCGCCCCAACCCGGAGCACCGCGAAATCCCGGCGCCGAGATACGAGGTTGGCGATACCTGGGTCTCCCGGCTCAACGACGTCGACGGCAAGATCGAGGTCGTCAAAATCGCAGGCAGCCGGATGGTCCTTAACTGGTTCGGCCATCAGAACACCTACACGCTCGACGGCAATCTCATCGCCGGCCATATCGGCACGTTGGTGGGTTCGTTCGATCCCGATCTTGGCACGTTCAAGTTTCCGCTGTGGGCGGGCAAGAAATGGTCGAAGGAGTGGCTGCTGAAGACCGAGCAGGGACGGATCTGGGGCAACACGCATGGGCAGGCGCTCGATTGGGAGCAAGTGACGGTGCCGGCCGGAACGCTCGACGCCCTCAAGCTCAAGATCGTATACCGGACCGGGCTGTCCAACATGCAGATGAACTGCTGGTATGCGCCGGAGGTGAACGCGCTGGCGAAATGCGACACCACCGATCCGGATTTCAAGAGCCAGGAGCTGATCTCGTATCGTCCGGTCAGCGCCGGCGCCTCCCGCTGACCAGAGCCGGCATTTTTGTGCTACATTGTAATGCATGAAACAGGGAGCGGTGACCGTAAGACTCGATAACGACCTGGAGCCATTGCTTAATGAGGTTTGCCGGCGTTCGGGGCGCACTCGCAGCGCAGTGGTTCGCGAGGCCTTGAGGCGCCACCTCGCGCAGCTTCGCTTCCAGCAATTGCGCCGCCGGGTGATGCCGTTTGCCGAAGCTCGCGGCTATTTGACCGATGAGGATGTCTTCGACAGGGTCTCGTGAGGGTCTTCCCCGATACCAACGTGCTGGCGAGCGCGTTTGGTACGCGGGGCCTATGCGCTGACGTCCTGCGGGTGACCCTGGCGGAACATGAGTTCTTGACGGGAGAGATAGTAATTGAAGAGTTGGGCGGTGTACTGAGCAGGAAGTTTGGGCTGCCCTCCCGAGCCGTCGCCGAAGTAGAGAGCTTCTTGCGCGGCTACCATGTCGAGCCGCAGCCGCGCCGATTGCCGCCCCTGAGGCTTCGCGACCGAAATGATCTGCTCGTTGTCGGTTCGGCGCTTGAAGCCGGTGCAGACCTTCTGATTACGGGAGATCGAGAGATTCTGACTTTAAAGAAAAAGCCGACCGTTCTCGGAATAGTAAGTCCAAGGGAATTCTGGGTCATGGCCTCGGGCTCAGAACGAAGTTGAAGCGGGACGGAAATCGTTGAGCGTCTTTCGCGGGCCCTAAACGGCAATCAAACCCGCAGTGTGGCCGGTAGCGCGCGGGCGGTCTGGAAAAACGCGCTCGACCTGAGCCTCGCCTAGTCCCAGGTGCTCGCGCAACACGGTCGCGATCGGCTCGCGAAAGTCGGTGGTCACCGCCAGGTCGCGTTCCTGGTAAAGCTGCTTAGTCGACAGTCCCGGCCACGCGCCGTACACTTTGCGCCCGCGCACCGGACCGCCCATCACCCACATCACGTTGCCATGGCCATGGTCGGTGCCGCCGTTGCCGTTCTGACGCACCGTGCGGCCGAACTCCGAGATAACCAGGATGACCGTGTCCTGATAGTGCGGACCGAGCGCGGTCGCGAAACTCGCCAGCCCCTCGCCGAGCGGCTGCAGATGATTGGCGAGCTGACCTTTCGCAGCGCCCTGATTGACGTGCGTGTCCCATCCGCCGAGCGCGAGGAAGGCGAGCCGGATGCTCGGGTCGCGCGCAATCAGATGGGCGAGGCGGCCGGTGTCGTCGGAGAAGCCTTTGGGCGAGGGCGCGCCGTTGTTGGCGTCAGTCATGTCTTGTTCGAGTTCGGTCATCAGCTTGGTCCGCGCTGAGCGTCCTTGTTGGTAGGCGTGGCTGAGCGCGTCGTCGCCGCGGTACATCCGGTCGAATGCGGTCTCGACCACCGGGCGGTCCATCGGCAGCGGGCGCGCCGCGCCGCGTCCAAGCGCGATATTGGCAACGGGCATCCGGCCCGAAAGGATGCGCGGGACGTTGGCGCCGAGGCTCAGCGCCTCAGTCGGCGAGACGGTGCCCGGCATTACCGCGAGCACCCGATTCATCCATCCGTCGGCTGTGCTCTTCACGCCTGGCGTGCCGCTCTCCATGTAGTCCTGGGCGTCGAAATGCGAGCGCGTGGGGTCGGGCGATCCGCAGGCATGAACGAAGGCAAGCGTGCCGTCACGCCATTGCGGTTCTAGTGTGGCGAGAGCGGGGTGAAGCCCGAAGAAGCCGTCGAGGTCAACTACCGCGCCGTCGCCGCCGGAACGCGCGATCGCGAGCGTCGGCCGCGAGTCGTAGTAATTCGGCTCGCCGTAAGGCACGACCACGCTCAGGCCATCCACCGCGCCGCGCATGAACACCACCACCAGCCGTTTGCGGCTTGAGTCGCCGCCGCGCGCGCGCGCGGCCCACGCGGTGGGACTCAGCATCACCACCCCGGCTGCGCCGAGTAGGGCAGCACGCCGCAGAAAGGCACGGCGGTCGAGCGCCAGGTCCTGCACGTCGCTACTGCGTTTAGCGCCGTCGGCGGCGCATCGATGGTATTCGGGTTTACTCTGCATAAATGCCTGACTGCGCGTTAGCGCAGCATGAACTCCGGGCTGCCGAGGATAAGAGCGGAGCGCAGTTGAGCCGGCGCGGCTTCTATCGCTTCGCGCGTGTTGGGCGACAAGTCGCCGCCGAGCGAGGTGGTCAGTTGAGCCGTCTCCGGCGGATCCATCTGAGGGCTTCTATTCCGCTGCGCCCCAATATCTGGCGGGGTCAACTCGAGCATCTTCGCGCCGGGGCCGCCGCCATTTTTGAACTTCACGCGAAATGGCGCGCCGCCGCCGGCGCCCGCCTCAAAGGGCGGCGCGAGCAGCGCCAGATGACCCTGGCCGAGCGCGGTGGCGAAGCTAAGCCGCGTCATCATCGCGTCCGGGTTGAGCCACGCCCCGCACGTGTTCGCGTAGCCGTCGGGCGTTTCATGCCCATACGGCGCCATCCCCAAAAGGGTCATTGTGCCGAACAGCGGGCGGTAGTTGGTGATATCCGGAACGCCGGTCACGCGCACGGCCGAGATGACGTAGTCGTAAGGCGTCTTGAACTTGGCTCCAAAGTAGCGTTGGTCCCAGAACTCGGGGCTGAAAAAAAGCGTCTCGAGCGTCGCGCGGATGTCGCCGTCACTTCGCTCGAAACGCGCCGCCATCCTGTCCACCAGCCCCGATGGAGGATTATCCGCCACGAAGTATTGTGCGAGCTGATAACTCAGATGCCGCGCGGTCGCGGGGTTGCGCGCCAGAACGTCGAGCGCTTGCTCGCCCGCGGTGATTCCTGCGCCGCCGCCATAGCTGCGGCCGAGGAAGACCTGATCGCTGAAGTCGTGGCGGCTCGGGTCGAAGTAAAAGCCGTACTGATCGCCGACCGCGCCGGGTAAAGGCGCTCGGCGGCCCGGCCGCCACGGCCTCCAACCACCCATCCGTCTCATCCACGGGACACTCAGTCCTGAAACAGTCGTTCCCGCAGCGCCCATTCCCGCGGCGCCCATCCGCATCGCGGCCTGCCCGCGTTTTTGCAGGCCCCATCCGGTAAGGATATGCGCGAGCGCGGTCACGTCAGCCTGCGTGTAGCCGCCGTTGACGCCGAGCGTGTGCAGTTCCATCACCTCGCGCGCGTAGTTCTCGTTAATGCCCTCGAACTTGCCGCGCTTGGCAGCGCTGTTCGGCGCGCTGTTTTGCCAATTGTCGAGATAAAACAGCATCGCAGGATGTTTCGCAGTCGCCCCGAGCAAGGTGCGAAAGCTGCCCATCGTATGCGGCCGGATAGCTTCCTGTTCGTAGGCGCCGATCCACAAATGGCAGAGCCCTTTGCCGGCAAACACATTGAAATGGTTGAACCAGAAGGCGGTCATCACCTCTTGCAGTTGGCGCGGTCCGTAGATGGCGCGCATCAGCCGCCCCTCGACCGCCTCCTGGAGGATCACTTGCGAGCGTTGGCGCGCCTCCTTTTGCGCGTCCTTGTCGCCCTTGGCCTGCTGCACTGGAAGCTGGAAAGTCTCGAACAATTCGACCGGCGTCATCTGCAAGGTTGCGAGTGCGCCGACGCGTCGGGTCAGGTCCGGCGGCACCGGGATCGATTGCGGATCGAGTTGCTCCCGCAGGTAGCGTTCGACGCCGATTTGGTTGACGCGTTCAAGGTCACCGGGGCGGGGTCCGAAGGCAAGCCGGTTGAGAGCGTGGAGCGCGCGTTTTTCCTGCGGCATGTTGCCGACTTTAAACATCGATCGCCTCGCCAGAGCTTAGTCCAGCCAAGTAGTGAGTACGACCGCCGAGGGGCGCCGTTTCAGCTCTACGATCCCATGAAGACTCGAGCGGCATAAGAATCGGCGGCGCGGGGTCGCGCGATCTTTGGACGTCGCGGTGGCGAGAAATTGGCGCGCCGCCTGTATCGAATCCGACTCCGAGACGATAGGACCAGTCCAGTAGGAGAATTTCTCTACAGATTGGCTTCAGCGAAACAGGCAACATTTCGCCAGCCTACCGTGGCACATGGATTGCTCCCGTTGTAAGGCGAAATGGCCCAGTCGCAAACAGTACGGAGGCTCTCGCGCGTCACGCGAGGGCTGCCGCACCTAGGCGCCGGCACCAGACTTATCTGGGTCGGTTTTGCGGCGGCGCTGGTCGCGAGCGTAATCGTCGTGTGGAGCACGCTGGGAAACGTGAACACCGTCGCCCCGCTTAGTAACCAGATGACTCGCGCGCAGGATGTGCTCCTCGTTCTGGGAGGTGGGGTGATCTTTCTTTGGTTTTTGTTCATCGGCCTGATGGCAACCAGGCTTTTCATCCGTGCGCGCGAAAACGCCGAGGCCTTGGCAGCCAGTCGCGAGAAATTACAGAAGCTCAATGTGACGTTGGAGCAACGGGTGATCGAGCGCACCGCCGCCTTGTTCGAGCAAACCAGTATGATCACTTCGATCTTCGACTCGGTTCCTGACGGCATGATGACCATCACCAGAGATGGTCTCATCACCAGTTGGAACCCGGGGGCGGAGCGGCTCTTCGGCTACACCGCTGCCGAGATTATTGGCCAGCCGACCAGCTTGCTGATGCCCCAAGGCGAGCAATGGCTGACTGACCTTGGGGCCGAGGGCGAAGATCGCCGCGCCGCGGAGACTCAAGAGGCCCGGCGCCTGCGTAAGGATGGCGCCGCTATCGAGCTCGTAATGACCACGGCGGCCATCAGCCCGGCCAGCGGTCGGGTGACCGGATTCGCAGTTATCTATCACGACAATGGGCAGCGCAAACTCGCGCATGCCGAGATGCAGGCGGCGCGTGACCTCGCACTCGAGGCGGTTCGCGTGAGGTCCGAATTTCTTACCACTATGAGTCACGAGGTGCGCACTCCGCTCAACGCGGTAATCGGACTTACGGAACTGCTTTTGCTCTCCGGGCTCTCTCCCGAGCAGCATCAGCAGGCCGATCAGATCCGCTCCAGCGGAGAACTCCTGCTGACGATCGTCAAAGACATCCTCGACTTTTCCAAGCTTGACGCGGGCAAGGTCGTGCTCGAAGATATCGCTTTCTCGCTCGACCACCTGGTCGAGGAGACCATCCACGACTTCGTCGCGCCTGCCGCACACAAGAGAATCGAACTGGCACTGTTTGTGGCTCCCGGAATAACCGGGAGCCTGCGCGGCGATCCGAACCGCCTGCGCCAGATTCTCAACAACCTGCTCTCGAATGCGGTCAAGTTCACCCATCACGGCGAAGTGTCGCTTTCGGTGGCGAAGCTGCGCGACAGCGATAACCAAGTGCTGCTCTCCTTCGAGGTGCGCGACAGTGGAATCGGGATTCCGCGCGAGATCCAGGGACGAGTATTTCAGCCGTTTGTGCAGGCCGATACCTCGACCGCGCGCAAATACGGCGGCACCGGCCTAGGTCTGGTGATCGCGGCCCGCCTGGTCAATCAGATGGGAGGAGAGATCGGGTTCGAGAGCGAATTCGGCAAGGGATCGAATTTTCATTTCTCCGCGCGATTCGAACGCGATATCGCGCAGGCTGGTATCACGAAACTGACGCTGCCGGACGACAGTTTTGCCGGGACGCGTGCGCTGATCGCTACCTCCAGCGCGACCAATCGCCGGATGCTGTCCGAGCATCTTTACCTGTGGGGCATTTCCAATCTGTCGATGAACAGCGCGGCCAGCGCGCTTAAGGAACTGTATGACGCTGCCGCGAGGGGGGACCCGTTTCACCTGGCCTTGGTCGAGGCGACACTGGCTGAAGCTGGCACTACGCTGATCGAAAAAATAAAGCGCGACCCGGCACTGGCTCAGATCAAAGTGCTTGCAATTGGTCCGCTGGCTCCGGAGGGAACCGGCCCGAGCGCGGGCGGAGCGGACGCCATCATATCAAAGCCGATTAGGCCGTCGCACTTGCTCAATTGCCTGATGGCGCTGCTGCGGGGGAATCGGCGGCCTGCCAATCAGGCGGTCGCACAAGGTCAATCCGCTGTCGTCGGGGATGACAATCTGGCCGGGCGCAAGGCCGTCAGCGTGCTGGTGGTCGACGATAACCTGGTGAATTCCTCACTCGCCCGGACCCAGCTCGAAAAGCTCGGCTATTCGGCGGAGGTTGCGAACGACGGCTATGGCGCGCTCGCCGCGGCGGCACTCCGACGGTACGATATCATCCTGATGGACTGCGAAATGCCCGGCATGGACGGTTACACCGCCACCGCCGAAATCAGGCGGCTAGAACGTTCCGGCCGCCGCACGACCATAATCGCGATGACCGCCCATGCGATGGCGAGCATGCGCGCCCGCTGCCTGGCAGCCGGCATGGACGATTTTCTCGCCAAGCCGGTAAAGTTGTTGCCGCTCGCCACGATGCTGGATCGATGGGCGTTCGGCGAATGCGCCGGCACGGTGATCGCCGCGGCGGAGCCGCCGGCGGTGGTCGACGATAGTCAGGGCGACAGCCGCCAGGAGGAAGTCTTCGACCTGTCGACGATCAGGGAACTACGCTCACTCTCGAGCGTCGCGACCGAGGATGTGTTTCTGGATTTGCTCACCACGTATCGATTGGAACTCTCGGCCGCTGTCGCCTTGCTTGTGTCGGCGGTCGCCAATCGCGATGTCGAAGCGATTCGAAAGGTGGCGCACGGGCTCAAGGGTTCCTCGCTCACGCTCGGAGCAGCGGGGTTCGGAGCGCTATGCGAGAGCGTTCAGCAGAGCGCGGAAAGACCGCGGATTGAAGAGACGATCGTCCGCACCAGAGAGCTTATCGCGCACGCCGAGGGTTTGCCCGAGCAACTCGAGCGGGCTGGCATGGCAGCGGCGGCGTGACCCGTATTCAACCTAGCAGAGGAGAGTTCGATGGCCGTTCGCGCGCTCGTGGTTGACGATTCGCCGGTGGTCCGTAAGGGCTTCCGATACCATCTGGCGATCTACGGGGTCAGAGGAATCGACGAGGCTGAAAATGCGTCTCAGGGCCTGGTCCTGTTTCGCGAGCACGCTCCCAACCTGGTCATCATGGATCTGATGATGCCCGAGTCAAACGGCATAACCAGCCGCGAACTGTTCGATACGATCAAACGGGAAGCGCCCGCGACTCCGATCATCATCGTCAGTTCGATCCCCTACGAAAAAGTCCGCGCGACCTTTGTCGGCGAGGGCGCCACGGATTTTATCGTCAAACCTTTCAATCAGTTCTCCTTCGATCGCGCGCGGCGCAAGCTGAGCGCGATTTTCCCGGAGTTCTCGGTGCCGCGGAATCGCTGAAAACGGGCGGTGTCCTCCAAATTAAAGCGCGCCGCTCGCAGCACCGCGAATGTCTTGCGCGTTGAATCGGATCGTTACTGTCGCCGCAACGCGCAGTCGAGAGGACCCAAGCCCGCGCGAAAAGGGCGGGCGGCCATGCACGAGCCTTAGTGCGACGGCGTGAGCCTCAGTGAACGTTCGGCGGGGAGGCCGGCGACGCCGGTAATTTCGGCAGCGCAGGCGCGGGCGCCGGAGGTGCGGACGGAGCTTCGAGCGCGGGGGGGACCGTTTCGGCCGGCGGTACCTCCGAATTAGTATTCGCCTCCGCTGCCGGTTCTCTATTCTGGCGCGCGCCCATCATGTGTCCGCTATGCATGTTCACATCGGCAAGGTAGTTGCCGGGATCGTCGAGGAAGCGCTCCTTGGAGCCCGGATACTTGGCGAAGAAATTATTCAGATCAGGCCAGCGCTTGAGAAAGCTCTCGCTGTTGGCGAGATGCGGATTGGCGGCGAGCCGCCGCGCCATCGTGGGATTGTCGTTCGTGAGCTGGTCGAAGGCCTGCAACTCGGCCGTATCGAGATCCTGACTGTTCATCTCGTGGGTAATGAAGACCTGGCGCTCGGCCTGCGCCAATGCCCGTGACGTAAGGCCGCTCGCCATTAGGAAGATGACCATGAATAGCGCGGCTCGTCGCATGTTCGTGTCTCCTGGACGCTTGAGGTCTATGCGAGAGCTCCAGCGGTAAAGGGTCTGGCCGTCGACAAACGCAACGGTGGGGCGAGCCCCAGGCCTCGCCCCACCCTCATGCGTAAGACTGCTACTCCACTCCGGGGCCCCTAGTTTGTTCGCGATGCATCGCTTTCGCTTCACTCATCTTCAGATACAGGCCCGGGTCGGCAAGAAAGCGCTCTTTCGAGCCCTGGTACTTGTTGAAGAAGTCTCGCAGGTCGGGATATTTCCCCACGAACGCGTCATCTGAAGCGAGAGTGGGATTTTGCTTGAGCCGTTTCCACAACCGATGATGCGCTCTGATCATCCGGTGGAAAGCTGCCACTTCATCTGCATGCTCGGTAGCAGCGGGCGGCGTTACTTCGACCGGAGCAGCAGGAGAGACCGCCGGCGGAACAAGTGGAGCCGTCGGAGCCACGGCCGGTGGGTTGGCGGGCGGCGGCGGCGCTCCCTCTTGCGCCATCGCGATACCGATTCCCGCTCCTATCAAGAGCGCGCCGATCAACATTGAAGCGATTCGTTTCATGCCTCGTCCCCTCCTCGGGTCAGGTGTGTTAGTCCGCTGCAGCGCTACCATCGAGTGCGCCGCCGTGTCGAGCCGATCCCCCAAAACCGTGCCGCAAGGTCCCGCGTATCTTACGAATCCGGCCCGCTCGATGCTAGCGTGGAGCGCGTCCCCAAGCCTCGATTAGGCTCTCGAAGGCGCGGCGCAACTCCGGGTCCTTGAGCTCCGGCAACTCGATCGCGCGGCGCGGCGCGCGAGCCACCGTGCGCAGCCGTGCGCGGACGGGCCGGCGGCTGAGGCGCCCCTGTACAAAGCGCACGTCCCGCACGGCGTCGTCGCCGACTCGCGCGGCCAGCCGCGCGAGAATCTCGGGTTTAAGCAGGTTGAGTTCCTGTATCCACATCGCGCCCGAGACCTTGATCACCGCGGTGTGGAACTTGAGCTCGACCACCTCGGTGCGGCGCGCGATCGCTTCGCCGACGATTTCGGGCCATGCCTGCACCAGCCGCACGATCGCGAAGTGGCCCTCAGAATCGAGCCGATCGATGATCGAGCCGAGCGTATTTGCGATCGGCTCGGGAGCCCTGCGCCGCCGTACAGCCATCGGGCCTAACGATAATCTTCCGTCCGCTGAGTGCAATGGTTCGACGGTGATTCAGCGCACCGGGACAAGTCTCGTAATGATCAACTTTCCACAGCCGCGGCGTCAGGAGCGCCGATTCAGTTTCGCTTGATGCTGGAATTAGCTCCCCTTATGTCGACGAAAATCGAACGAAACCTCGTCCACAACCCCTCCTATGGGTTGTCCACAGCTTGTCCCACACTACATGTAGGGGTTATCCTATTGACTCTGCCGACTACTGGAGTAACGTCCCATTACCGATTAATCGCGGGGAGGCTGGACGGGGAGGGGACGATGGCGGCTGGGGAAACAACGATGCCTGGACTCGACAAGAAATCACCTAAAGCACCTGAACGCGCGCAGACGGCATCTCGCGCCGGGCTTACGCTCGAACGTTTTTTTAGCCGCCCCGGCGTCGACCCCTTTGGCGAAGTCGAATGGGAGCTACGCTCGGCAGTGATTGCCGGCGAGGACGGCCGGGTCGTTTTTGAACAGCGCGACGTCGAGGTTCCGCGCGCCTGGTCGCAGACCGCGACCAACGTGGTGGTCTCGAAGTATTTTCGCGGGCCGCTCGGCAGCCCCCGGCGTGAGTCGAGTGTCCGCCAGCTACTCGGTCGCGTGGTCGACACTATCGCCGGATGGGGCGAGCGCCAGGGTTATTTCGCTGACGACGCCGGGCGCGACACCTTCAAGGCCGAGCTGACCGCCCTGCTGGTGACCCAGCGCGCGGCCTTCAATAGCCCGGTCTACTTCAACGTCGGTATCGAGCCCAAACCGCAATGCTCGGCGTGCTTCATCCTGAAGGTCGACGACAACATGGATTCGATCCTGAACTGGTACCGTAACGAGGGGATCATCTTCAAAGGCGGTTCCGGAGCGGGCGTCAACCTTTCGGCCGTGCGTTCGTGTCGCGAGAAGCTCTCGGCGGGCGGCACCGCTTCGGGCCCGCTCAGCTTCATGAAGGCGGCCGACGCGTCGGCTGGCGTGATCAAGTCGGGCGGCAAGACCCGGCGCGCGGCCAAGATGGTGGTGCTCAACGCGGATCATCCGGATATCGAACTTTTCATCAAGTGCAAGCAGGAGGAGGAGCGCAAGGCGTGGGCGCTGATCGACGCCGGCTACGATTCCTCGCTCGACGGCGCGGCCTACGGATCGGTGTTCTTTCAGAACGCCAACAACTCGGTGCGCGCGACCGACGAGTTCATGCGCGCGGTGGCCGACGACGGCGAATGGACCACCCATTTCGTCAACGACCACAAGCCCGACGCGACGTACAAGGCGCGCGACCTGATGCGGATGATCGCGGAGGCGGCGCACGGTTGCGGCGATCCCGGGATGCAGTTCGACACCACGATCAACACCTGGCACACCTGCCCCAACTCGGGACGCATCAACGCCTCGAACCCGTGCAGCGAGTACATGCATCTGGACAACTCGGCCTGCAACCTCGCTTCGATCAACGTGCTTAAGTTTCTCGACGAGCGCGGCGAGTTCGACGTGCGCGCTTTTCGCCACGCGGTGGCCGTGATGATCACGGCGCAGGACATCCTGATCGACAATTCGTCGTACCCGACTGAAGAGATCGGCCGCAACGCGCGTGATTTCCGCGAACTGGGCCTCGGTTACGCCAATCTGGGCGCGTTGCTGATGGCGCTCGGGCTGCCCTACGATTCCGACCAGGGCCGCAGCTACGCCAGCGCGATTACTGCGCTGATGACGGGCGAAGCCTACCTGCAATCGGCGCGTATCGCGCAGGCGATGGGCCCGTTCAGCGGCTATCCGATCAATCGCGAGCCGATGCTCAAGGTCATCGCGAGCCATCGAGAGAAGGCCTACGAACTCGACTCTGCCCACGTGCCGCTGGGCCTCTTGCGCGCCTCGCGCGAGGCGTGGGACGAGGCGCTCAGGCTCGGCGAGAGCGCGGGCTATCGCAACTCACAGGCGACCGTTATCGCGCCCACCGGCACCATCGCCTTCATGATGGATTGCGATACCACCGGTATCGAACCCGACATCGCGCTGGTCAAGTACAAGAAGCTGGTCGGTGGCGGGATGCTCAAAATAGTCAACGGCACCGTGCCGCGCGCGCTCAAGAGGCTCGGCTACGACTCGCGCGAGGTCCAGGAAATCGTCGAGCATCTCGATGAGAATGAAACTATCGAAGGCGCTCCGCACCTGGCCGACGCGCACCTGCCGGTGTTCGATTGCGCATTCAAACCGCGCGCGGGTGCCCGCACGATTCATTATCAGGGCCATCTGCGGATGATGGGCGCGGTGCAGCCCTTCATCTCGGGCGCTATCTCCAAGACCATCAACATGCCGGCCGAAGCCGACGTCGATGACGTGGCCGAGGCCTACATGACGGCGTGGAAGCTGGGGCTGAAGGCGGTCGCAATTTACCGCGACGGATCCAAGCGCACGCAGCCGCTCAACACCGGCAAGAGTAAGGCCGAGAACGCGTCGGCGGCGGTGCCTGCGGCGGCCGCGATCGCGGGGCTGGGGGCGGCGGGCGGCGCGCGCGGCTTTGAACGTCGCAAGCTGCCCGACGAGCGCAAATCGATCACGCACAAGTTCGATATCGCCGGCCACGAGGGCTACATCACGGTCGGGCATGTACGAAGACGGCCTGCCGGGCGAAATTTTCGTGATGATGTCCAAGCAAGGCTCGACCATTTCGGGTCTGATGGATTCGTTCGCGACCGCGATCAGCTATGCGCTGCAATACGGGGTGCCGCTGCAATTCCTGGTCGACAAGTTTTCCCACATGCGCTTCGAGCCGTCGGGCTTCACCAAGAATCCGCAGATTCCGTACGCCAAATCGATCGTCGATTACCTGTTCCGATGGCTCGCGTCCAAGTTCCTCGACGAAGAGGCGCGGCGCGAGGCCGGCGTGGTCGCGTCCGAGGCGCGCGCGGAGATGGTGGCGACGTCGCCCGCGGCGCTTGCGGGAGCGGCCGAAATTCGGGTCGAGCAGGCTACGGTCGAGCAGGTGGCGGGAGCCGGTGGCGCGGCGGCGCGGATGCGCCAGTCGTTCATCAATCAGGCCGACGCTCCGCCGTGTCCGGATTGCGGATGCCTGATGGTGCGTAATGGCACCTGCTACAAGTGCCTCAACTGCGGCGCGACCAGCGGATGCTCATGATGCGCGAGATGCCTCGCGCGTGATTGCGTTTGATGCTCTTGCCCTTGGGCGAGAGGGGTGCCGGGTGAGAGAGAAGTTTGGTGGAGGTGGTGCGGGGGGAGACCTAATAGGAGTTGCGTGGCGACGGGTGCTGGGATTCCTGAGGTCTGTTCTTGAATCAGGTGGGGCGGCGGATGAGGTGAGGGGGAGGGCGTGCAACCTCGCTTGAGAAGCGTGGGGTGGGGTTGCGGATGTGGAGCGGCGGGGGGCCGGGCTAACGCCCGGCCCCCCGAGTTTTAGATGGCGCTCAAACCTTAGCGATAGAATCGGACACTTAGCAGTCAGATTTGAATGATGAGCTATCCCGATTGTCGTGCGCGGCATTCAGCGTTATTCGTTTTCGAGAAAATGCAGAGTCGCGGGCCCGGGATTCTTTCTGACCTCCTCCCCCGTGTCTTGGGGGAGGATGGAGGTGGGGGTCGAGCGAGGAAGCGCCGGATTGTTTCTCCTCGGCGCTTGCTCGTCCTAATCTTATGCCATGAGCGCGCTGCCTCTCTCGCGTGATCGGGCGCGGCAACTGCGTCGCCAACAGACTGACGCCGAGCGCCGGCTCTGGATGCGCCTGCGAGAACATCAACTGGGTGTGCAGTTTCGCCGGCAACATCCCATTGGCCCTTACATCCTCGATTTCTGCTGCGTCGAACGCATGCTGGTCGTTGAGCTCGACGGCGGGCATCATGAGGACCAACGCGCTCGGGACGCGGAGCGCTCGCGGTGGCTCGGAGAGCAGGGGTTTCGTGTATTGCGCTTTTCGGATCGCGAGGCGCTGCTGGAGATAGAGGCGGTTCTGACGGAGATTCAGAACCGCCTATAGACCCCCACCCCAACCCTCCCCCAAGACACGGCGGAGGGAGTTAAGAACCAGCACTTAGAGGAAATGATTTCTCGCTGGCGTCCCGAAGAATCACGCGCCACGGATCGGCTGAAAACTCGCCGCCTCGTTCTTTGCGGGAGGCTTCTGACCTCTCCAAAACTGCGGGGGAGGGAGTTTTAGCAATCACACATCCTGCAGAAACTGTATGATTGCGGCGCGCGATTCCTCGGGGCGCTCCAGCCAGAAGCAATGTCCCGCCGGGTCGAGGACTTCAAGCCTCGCGTCCGGGATGCGTTCCGCGATCAGCCGCGAGTTCTCCCATGAGATGAGCGCGTCGTCCTTGCCGGTGATTACCAGCGTCGGACAGCTAATCTTCGGCAGCCGATCGTAGGTGTCGTGATCCAGGAGAGCTTTCATCCGATGGGTCAGCGCAACCAGATCGATCGGTCGATTGCGCCGCGCTTCGATCATCGCCGCAACGATCTCCGGATGGCGTGCGAGATGGCCCTTGCTGTAAACGGCTCGCGCCAGCGCCGCGCCCCGTTCTTCGGCCGACATCGGCTGGAGCGAATATGCGGCAGCCATGGCGTTCACGTCAGCGTGAATCTTGTGAGGTCCGCCCGGCGTGGTGCATCCCAGAACCAGAGAGCGAACCTTCCCCGGATGGCGCAGCGCTAGCTCCTGAGCGATCATTCCGCCCATCGAGACACCGATTGCATGCGCGGGCGAAAGACCCAGATGATCCATCAAAGCGGCGGTGTCGTCCGCCAGCATCGCGATGCTGCAGTCCATGTCCGGCTTGTCGCTCAAGCCCGAGCCACGCTGATCGAAGGTGAGCACGCGAAAGCCACTGGCGGCACATAAGGGTGCCAGATCGGCGAACATGGTCTGATCGCCCTGCGCGCCATGAATCATGACCAGCGGCGCGCCGCTCCCTCGCAACTCGTAGGCGAGGTCTACTCCATTGATGCGCACGCGTTCCATGATTCCAGGCTCCTGCGGCTCCCGATGGTTTCGGCACGCCCTACAGGCCGTCTTGTCCAGGAACTACCACAGCCTCTCGGACCAGGCCAACATAACTTTGATTAGCGCAAGCTGTTTATATCGCTAGCGGTTCGAATCTCAGCCCGGCTGTGCGAGGCGCGGCTGGTGGGCTACGATACCCAGACATGGCGAATATGCGGGTGTGCGTTTACTGCGCGTCGAGTCGTCAATGTGACCCGATTTACCATCAGGCGGCGGCACGGCTTGGCCGCGAACTGGCGCGGGTCGGCGCGACCACCGTCTACGGCGGCGGCAGCGTGGGTTCGATGGGGCATCTGGCGGACGCGGCGCTGGCCGCGGGTGGCCGCGTGATCGGCGTGATTCCGTCCTTCATGCACGACCTCGAATGGGCGCATCGGGGACTTACCGAGCTGCTCGTGGTCAATGATATGCATGAGCGCAAGCGGCTTATGATCGATTCGGTCGATGCGGTGGTCGCGCTACCCGGCGGATGTGGCACGTTCGAGGAACTGTTTGAGGCGATAACCTGGAAGCGGCTGGGGCTCTACGGTGGCGCGATCGTGATCGTCAATACGGAGGATTTCTACCGGCCGCTCGTCGAATTGCTCGAACGCTCGATCGAGCGCCGCTTCATGGACGAACGGCATCGACCGATGTGGAAAGTAGTGGCGCAACCAGAGCAGGTGCTCGGCGCTATTCGCAACTCACCGCCGTGGCCGCACGAGAACCGTCGCTTTGCCTCGTTATAGTTAGCTTATCAGTTTCGATAACGTCAAACGAGGCATTTGAACGTAAAAACGCTAAGAGCAAACGAAACGTGACGCTAAAATAGAGGAACGAACTCTATACATTCATACGCGCTACATAGCATAATGCCATTGGGGGCACCGGGGGGAATCTATCGATGGCCGGTTCCGAGCGCAGCGAAAAAGCACGTCTGAAAGCGGGCCTGAGCAAACTGGTGCGGATCAAGGTCGCCGCCCTGGTTAGGGACGACCTAGAGCATCGCAATCTGAGCTTTCGCAGCGGCCTACCCTATTTTGAGCGGACCTTGGGACTTTTCCACGGGCTCGGCAGGGGCAACCTGGCCAAGGTCCCGTCCGCATATGCCAGGATCGTAGCCGATCACGCCGAACGGGCATTGGCCCAGTTCGAGGAGATTCTACGCTTCACCGGCGAAGGTCTCCCGAATGCTTCCGAGGTCCGCAATCATCTGGTCGCCGAAGTGCGCGATTATTACCGAGAACTCCACGACGACGTGTCGATTTTGGTAACTCGTGCGGCGGGCCAACAGGAACATCCCACACGCGCGCCGTGGTATGAAGGCGCGCCGCTCGCAGTCATCATGCTCGCGATGTTCGCGGCGGGCATGACCGCCGCATATCACTACGGATTGTTGACCTTCGCGGCGCAGGACCTCATGGATTCGCTGCACGAGATTGCTCCTCGATAAAGCGGCGCGTGCTGATTCAGGGGCTCGTCCGGGACCTGGCTAAGCCGGGGACCTGACTAAGCACTGTTGCGGGTGGCGGTGCGGCCACCGTTCGGGGCTGGTAGTACGTCGGACAGCGATGCCGTGTCGGCGGCAGCCGTCGCCGCGCCATCATCGTGATCGATGGGAGCTTCCGGAACCTGGCGTGATGCGATTATCGCGCTCCGGATCTGTCCGGCAATGTCGCTTAGTCCGCCGGGCGAGTGCGGCAGCATGATGGTGTTCGAGCGCCCGCCGACTTCCTTCAGCATGTCGAAGTACTGCGTCAGCAACAGCACCACCATCGCTTCCTGCACAGTGGCGCCCGGCAATCCCTGCTGGAACATCGCGGCCGAATCGTGCAGGCCACGCGCGATTTCGGTGCGCTCGCGCGCAATTCCGTTGCCTTGCAGTGCCTTGCTCTCGGCTTCGGCCTCGGCCTGCTTCACCTTCAGCACCTTCTCGGCCTCTCCCTTGGCCTTGGCGGCTTCGAGCAGGCGCTGGTTGGCATTGATCTCGTTCATCGCGGCTTTGACCCGCTCGTCGGGATCGATGTCGGTGACCAGCGCGGTCAGGATGTCATAGCCGTACTCGGACATTTGCGCGCCCAAAGATCCTTTGACCGCCTGCGCGACTTCATCCTTTTTGAGAAAGACGTCGTCGAGGTCGAGGCTCGGCACGTGGGCGCGCACCACGTCGAAGACGAAGGCGGTGATCTGCGGCGTCGCGTCGGTCAGGCTGTAATAAGCCTGATAGACCTTGTCGGGGAAGACCGAAAATTGCACTGCCACGGTGACGTGGACGAAGACGTTATCACGGGTTTTGGTTTCGACCTTCACCGTCAATTGCTGAACGCGCAGATTGACATTGGCGACGACCTGGTCGATCAGCGGAATTTTGAAATTGAGTCCCGCGCGCGCGATCCGCTGAAATTTTCCGAGGCGCTGGACGATCGCCACTTCTTGCTGCTCGACGGTGAACCATGAACCGAAGAGCCCGATCAATCCGAGCAGGACCACGACTGCCGCCCATCCGAGGAGCACCAGATCCGGTGAGCCGTTCATTGTCTCTTGTCCCCCCTCCACTCGGCCATGTCTACGCACATTTAGTCGACAGTGGATATGTCTAAGCGGCAATTGTCACATTTTGACTACATTGATTCTATAGGGGGGCACGGCAGGTTACCTTCTTGGGTATGTGACGAAGGCAAGTTGGGGGAAAGGCCGATGAAATCGCCAAGCGATTCGGCCGAGTGTTAGTCGGCCCTAGGCCGGGCTGGGAGGGCTCGCGCGGTCGATCAGGCCGCGAGTGTCGCAGTGCAGTGAGCGCAACGCTTGGCCCCGATCGGAATCTCGCTCAGGCATTCCGGGCAGGTCTTGGTGGTGGGGGCCGGCGGCGGCCTCAGCCGCGAGATGAGCTTGTTCACCGGCAGCACGACCGCGAAATAGACTGCTGCCGCCACGATGAGGAAGGAGATCAACTGGTTGATGAAATCGCCGATCATGAACTTGCTGCTGTTGAGTGTGAACGCGATGTTGGAAAAGTCGGGCTTGCGCACCACCGCGGCGATGAAGGGCGTCAGCAGATCCTTCACGAAGGCGGATACGACCGTGCCAAACGCCGCGCCAACCACGATTCCGACCGCCATGTCGATCACGTTGCCGCGCAGCAGAAATTCCTTGAAGCCACTCATGGGTTGCCCTCCTAACTTGGGTGGCGACTTGCGCACGTGGAGCTGCTGAAATCGTTGTGCCAAAGACAGATCAGTTTCCAAATCCTCGGTTTCGATAGCCACTGCTCTATTGGCTGACGGATTCCATCACACGGCCGCTCTGGGCGTCGGCGATATCGACCGTCACCGTGTCGCCGACCTTGTGCGCGCTCTTAGCACTCTCCAATCCGGATTTGATGTCAGCGATAAACTTGTCGCGTGCAAACGGCGGCATCGCGTCCATCGGAAAGTTGTCCATCATCACCTTGGCCCGCATGGTCGAGGGCCATTGCACCGCCGTGACTTTGGATCCCGCCACCGGCAGCTTGCGCATCATGTCGGCCACCGCGTCATGAAAAGTTCCGGAAGATCCGGGAGCGGATGAAGCCGTCGATTCGGCGGGAGCTGTCACGCCTGATTGGGCGGGCTCGGCCGATGCTCCAGCGGCCACCGACGCCACTGTCACGGACTGCATGACACGGTTGCTCGAAGCATCGGCAATTTCGACCGTGACCGGCCCGTGCACGCCATGCGAGCGCATCGCATCGCTGGTGCCGGACTTCAAATCGTCGAGAAAGCGCGCCGCCGCGAACGGCGGCATCTGGTCCATCGGAAAGTCGTCCATCAGCAGGCGCGGATGATGCTCGTCGGTCCAATGCACGCCGTGAACCTTCGGACCTGCGATCGGCAGTCCGCGCGCCATCTGCTCGAAGGCGCCCTGAAAAGTCGCGGCGTTACCGATGGCCGCGACTGCCGCGTCATTGCCGCCGGAGGCGGCTGCTGTCTCGCCCGCTCCCGCGGGGGACCCGACCGTCGCGAGCATCTGATCGATTTCGCCCCTGGCCTTGTCGTCAGGCGCGAGCGAGCGCGCCTTGAGGAAGTAGATGCGCGCGACAGGTTTGTTCGCCATCTCGGCGTAGGCAACGCCGAGATTGAAATACGCCTCGAAGAAATCAGGATGCGCGGTCACCACTTTTTTGTAATGAACAATCGCCGTGTCGGGATCGCCGCTGGAAAGGTACATCGTTCCCAAGTCGGTGCGCACGCGGGAATCGTCGGGTTTGCGGCTGAGATAGTGTTCATACGCGGCGATCGCCTCGTCGTAGCGGCGGCGGTCGTAGTCAATATTGCCGACGCCGCGCAGCGCCGCGAGGTCGTCGGGGTCGAGCTTCAACACATGAGCATACGCGTCCGCAGCCTTCGGATAATAGGATGGGTCGAATATCGCGGCGCGCTCGGCGGCCTGGCCGAAACGGTCCCATGCAGCGAGGTCATTCGGCGCAGCGTCGGCCTTGGCCTTTAGCTGGTCGATGAACTGGCGCGCCTGGTCCGGGATTTTGATCACTTCCGGATGGCCCGCGGGCAGGTTTCCGGACGCGCTGGTATCCGCCGTCGCGTTGGCTAGTGCGCGCTGGCGCTGCGGCTGCTGACGCAGGATGTAGGCGGCCGCGCCCAGGCCTACCGCAAAGATGGCCGCGAAGACCGCGGCGAACGCCGGCGTGAAGTGCGACGCCGCAGGCGCTGGGCGCGATGCGGGCGGCGCCGCACGCATCGCGCCCAGCGCACTCGAGCCGGTGACAGCGCCGGCCGCGTTGGCGGCGGGCGCCGTTGCCGGCGTTCCGCAGCCCACGCAGAATTTCGCGCCGGAGATAAGCGGTGTCGCGCATTGCGGACAAAATCGCATCGTCGTTACTTATGCGCGGCCTCGCCACGGCCGGGCCGTCGTGCTGTTGCGCCGCGGGGCGAGGAGTGCCGGGCCGCAAAGCGGCTTGGCGCTCCGCGCTTAGCGGTAGGCACCAAAGAAAAAATCACAGCCGCACCCGCCGGCGCAACCACGCAATCATGCGGTCTCCCGACGCACGCGCCGCACGATTGCGTGGTTGCGCCGGCGGGTGCGGCGGGTTTGGGGCGGATGTGGCCGCGCGGTAGCGCGGCCGCATCCGCCCAACCTTACGCCACGGCGCGCCGCGGTGTACTAAAAACCGCAGATGGTCTAACGTATGGTGGCTTGGGCGTAGGCGCTTCGCGCACAAACGTCGTATAGGAGTTTTTTAGCAAGAGGCTCGGCCGTTGGCTGATGCGGGTTGGCGCGTCGTTCGAGCGGCCGGCGAATCTCACTCTCAAGGAGACACACAGCATGCAAATCTACGATTCTTTCGGCCCCAATCCACGCGCCCTGCGGATGTTTCTCGCCGAGAAGGGTATCAGCATTCCAAATCGCGAGGTCGATCTCATGGGCGCCGAAAATCGCCGTCCGCCCTTCACGGACCGCAATCCGGGAGGTCAACTGCCAGCGCTGGAACTCGACAACGGCAAGACCATCGGGGAGACCTGCGCCATTTTCGAGTATCTCGAAGAGAAAAATCCCAAGCCGGCGCTAATCGGCTCGACGGCCGAGGAACGCGCCGAGACACGCCAGTGGCAGCGCCGCGTCGAGCTGAACATTACCGAGAATATCTACAATGGATTTCGCTATGCGGAAGGCTTCGAGCTGTTCAAAAACCGCATGCCGGTTTTCCCCGAGTCGGCCGCTTCGCTCAAGAAGCTCGCACAAAATCGGATGGATTGGCTCGACGGACTGATCGCTGGACGCGATTGGATTGTGCCCGAGCGCTTCACCATCGCCGACATCGTTCTTTATTGCTGCACGGATTTCTCCTCGGGCACAGGCCAGCCGATCCCCGCCTCGGCCAAAAACCTCCAGGGGTGGTTCAAACGCGTTGCGGCGCGCCCCAGCGCGAGCGCGAGCCTGCATCCGGCCTCCGAAAAGCTCAAGATGCGTGGCTAAAGATTCCGTTCGCGGCCGGTCTGCGGCTCCGTCTGGCTGTCGTGCCTGGAGCCGTGGACTCGCCGCGGCTTAGGCCGGACATTCATCGCCACACTCCATCACCCAAGACCCGATCGTCAAACTACATGGCCACGATCCATCGCCAATCACCTACTGCAACGACTGATTCGCGCGGCGAGCTCGAGCAGACCCGTCAGATTGCGCGCCAGCTCACGCTTCTAATCCGTGAGAGGACCGGCGACCCGCAAGCCGTGGTGAGCGAGCCGCATGCGCTGCCGGGCCATGCGGGCCTCAGCTACAGCTTCGAGCTGACCGTACGTGCCGGCGCGCCGCAAACGCTGACCATGCCACAAACCGAACGGCTGGTGATTCGTCTCGCGCCCGAGGGCGTGCCGGTGGCGGGGCCGACCGATGTGGTTCGGCAGGCGCGAATCATGGCCTCCCTGGCCGGAACCGCCGTGCCGGTGCCCGTCGTCAAATGGTACGACAGCGATCCGCGATGGTTCGGGCGGCCGTTCTTCGTGGTCGGCTTCCTCACCGGTGACAAGCTGACACTAGGCGAGCGCGTTTACAGTGCCGCCGAGACCCATCCGATGGTCAGGCACGCTGTCGGGGCTCTCGCTGCTTTGCACGCGCTGCCATGGGCGCCGCGCCGGGACATTTGGGGCGAACCACTTTCGTTAGCCGATGAAATGAAACGGCTTGATAATCTGCTTGACCGGCCGACGCTCGACCCTAAGGTGGTCGGACGCGGACCGCTGTTGCGCGAGCGCTTGCGCCACAGTCTGCCAGCGTCGGAGCGGGTGCATGTGGGCTGTGTGCACGGCGATTTCCAATGGTCCAACCTTTTGTTCGACGGTGGGCGCCTCAATGCGGTCATCGATTGGGAGCTCTCGCAGATAGGGTCGACGTTGATCGATCTCGGATGGCTTTGCCTGTTCTCAGACCACGAGAGCTGGGAAGGGCAGGACCTGGTTCCGCCGCACGCTCTGTCACCCAATGAGATAGCCGAGCTATACGCATCGGAAGCAAGCTCAGCTATCTCTATGGATCAGGTGCGATGGTTCCGGGCGTTCGCGGGGTATCGGTTCGGGGTCATAACGGCGTTTAATTTAATGTTACATCGACGCGGCAAACGTCCGGATCCGACTTGGGAAGTAATAGCGCTATCGGGTCCACGCCTGTTTGAACGTGGTTTGGAGTTGCTAGGTTAGCGCTCCTTTGCTACGGCTGTAGCTGGGCGTTGCATCGCGTCGGGGGAGGGGGGCGAGATGAAAGCCATCGCGAAACAGTCAACGGATGTTCCGGAAGCTTCCGAGCAGACTGCCAAGGCGGCCGACGCTATTTTGGGGGCCAATCCCTTCGTCGGCCTGGATTCGAATCAGGTCCTCGAGCAACTAGCTAATTTCGTCAACGAGACCCTCAAGCGTCCCGAGATGCTCGGCGGCCGACTGACCAAAATGGCGGTCGAGTTGGCCAAGGTCGCGGCCGGAGTTTCCGAGGTTGCCGCCGAGGAGAGCGACAAGCGATTCACCGATCCTGCGTGGTCCGATAATCCATTTTATCGCCGTGTAATGCAGGCTTATCTTGTGTGGCGTTCGACTATGCAATCGATGGTCCCTGAGAGCGCCAACGGTTACTGGAAGGAGACCGAGCAGCAGCGCTTTGCCGTGCGGCTGCTGACGGAAGCGCTCGCGCCGACCAATCTGCTGATTGCCAACCCGGCGGCGCTCAAGCGCGCGTTCGAGACCGGCGGAGCGAGCCTGGCGCATGGATTGCGCAACTTCGTCGACGACCTCTGGAATAACAATGGGATGCCCCAGACGGTAGACAAGCGCCCATTCGCCGTCGGTCGCAACCTCGGCGTTACACCCGGCTCGGTAGTCTTTCGCTCGGAGATTCTTGAACTGCTGCAATACGCGCCCGCAACCCGGCAGGTCTATGAGCGTCCGTTGCTGCTGGTGCCGCCGCAGATCAACAAATTCTACATCATGGACCTCGCGCCCAAGCGGAGCCTGACCGAGTACGCGGTCGCCCGTGGGGTGCCATTTTTCACCGTAAGCTGGCGCAATCCCAAGCCTGAGCATCGCGATTGGGGCCTCGACGAATACGTGAACGCGATCAAGGATGCACTGGAGGCGGTGTGCGAGATATCCGGCAGCGCCAGCGCCAATCTGCTCGGCGTATGCTCCGGCGGAATCACCTCGGCCCTGATGCTCGGGCATCTGGCGGCACTCGGTGACCGGCGGGTCAACTCCGCGACGCTGGTCGTCACGATGCTGGATTCGAGCATGCCGTCGATGACCGGGATGTTCACGACCGAGGAGGGCGTGGCCGGTGCGATCGAGCGCTCGCGGCGCCAGGGCGTGCTCAATGGCGCCGAGATGGAACGCCTGTTCGCGTGGCTGCGGCCCAACGATCTGGTCTGGAACTACTGGGTGAACAACTATCTGATGGGTAAAGATCCGGCGCCGTTCGATATCCTCTACTGGAACGCCGACACAACCAATCTGCCGGCCCGTCTGCACGCGGGATTCATGGAACTGCTGCTGCGCAACGGCCTGACCGGCGCCGGGACGGTCGAGATTCTCGACACCCCGATCGATCTGCGCGAGGTCGGCTACGACATGTTCGTGGTCGGCGGCATGACGGACCACATCTGCAGCTGGCGCGCGGTATTCAGCGGCGCCCGTCTGTTCGGTGGACGGACCGAGTTCGTGCTTAACTCAAGCGGGCACGTTCAGACGCTGGTGTGTCCGCCGACCAATTTCAAAGCCAAATACTACGTCAACTCCGCCCTCGGTGATGATCCCGAGACGTGGCTCAAGGGAGCGACCGAGCAAAAGGGTTCATGGTGGGACCATTGGCTCGGATGGCTCGACAGGCGTTCGGGCGAGAAGCGCGACGCCCCGATGAGCCTTGGCAGCCTGCGGTTTCCCCCGCAGGAGCCCGCGCCTGGAAGGTATGTGATGGACAGTAGCGGGCGGTAATTCGTCCGCGGCTCGATGGTTACGACAGGAAGATAGGACCGGAAAAAGGGGGTGGCAGTAGGATGGCAGATACTCAGGAATTGGATGAGTCACAGATCGTGAGCGACGGTCAGGACGGCGAAGGCGGCCTCGGAAGTGCCGAGACTTGCGAGACACCCGAAGCCAGCGCCGCTCAGGACATCGCGGCGCCCAAGAAGGCGCGGCCGAAGCGGGCCTCGGTAAAATCGGTCGAAAGCAGGGTCGGGGCGATCGAGCAGCGCGTGGAAACTTTCGCCCAGGAATTGGCGCAGATTCCCCGGATAGCCGAGCAGCTTGCGCATCTGAGCGCCAAAATCGCCAAGCTCGAGGAACACCTGGCGGCGCGCTCGAGCAACGGCAGCGGCGCGGCTCACGAGGGGGCGGGAATTGCCGACCAGGTACGTCAGTTGGACGAACGCGTGCAGAAGATAGCCTACGTACTCGCGCAGCAGAACTGGAACCGCGTCTAGGATCGCCGACGCATCCGCACGTCCTGGGCATCGCTGCGAGCATTGCGAGCGGCGGGAGAGGTCAAGCTGAATTCCACTGTGGCAGGCCCGCTTCGAGCATATTCCGAAACGCGACTGTTGAACCTCTTCCTAGCCCTGTCCCTGGATAAGAAGAGGGATGAACAGGAATCGCGCCCATACTCCGAGGTCTTCGTGGGACAGGCTCGCTAGCGCGATGCCAGCACTTCGGCCAGATGGCGCGTCTCGATATCGAGCTTGGCGCGACTGAGTCCGCCGCCGATCTGCATCAGGCATCCGCAGTCGTTCGCGACCACCGTATCGGCGCCGCTTTCGCGGACGCTCGCCACCTTGTCTGCGAGCATCGAGCCCGAAATATGCGGGAACTTGACCGAGAACATCCCGCCGAAGCCGCAGCATTCCTGCGAGTTGCCTAGCTCGCAAAGACGGATTCCGCCAACCGCGCTCAGCAGCAGACGCGGCTCATCGCGCACTTTCATCTCGCGCAGCAGATGGCATCCCGGATGGTAGGCGACGGCGTGCTCGAAGCGCGCGCCCAGATAGCGCACTTTCATCACGCCCACCAGGAACTGTGAAAACTCGTACACCCACGGCTTGAGCGCCGCGGCCTTGGCCGAGAGTTTCGGATCGTCGGCCAACAGGTCGGCGTAAAATATCTTGACCATCGCGGCGCACGATCCTGACGGGATGACGACTGGCATCCCGGGCTCGCAGGCGCCAAGAAAGCGGCGCGCGAGTTCGACCGCCTGCTCGCGCATCCCCTCGTTGAAGGCGGCCTGTCCGCAGCAGAACGCGCGGCGCATCGGTCGCACTTTGAGCTTGAGCCCGCGCAAGACGCGAGCGGCCGCGTCCACTGCCGAAGGATAGAATTCCTCCGCGAGACAGGTGCCGAAGAGCCGTACTTCAGTCATCGTGCTTGGTCATGGTGCTGCAGTTATCTACTTCAGTTATTCGCCCTGCCATACGGCCGCGACGTGAAGCTCGCGCGGGCCATGGACTCCGAGCACGATGCGCTTCTCGATGTCGGCGGTGCGGCTGGGGCCGCTGACCAGGGCCAGGCGATGGCTCGCGATCGCCGAGGCGCCGATCGCGGCGATCGCCGCGGCCAGGTCGGAGAGAATTCGCTCGACGCTGACCAGTATCACATTGACCGGCGGCAGCAGCGTGAGTGAGCCCGGACGCTCGGGCGTCGCGAGCATCGCGAGCGTGCCGGTCGCCGCGATCGCGTAGTCTGCTTCGACTATCGCGAAATCGCATCGCGCGAGATTGGCGCGCAACTCCGCGCGCGCCGCGTCGTCGGAAGTAGCAGGGGTGCGGATGACCTTTATGCCGGCGCGCTCGAGCGCATCGACGATCGGCGTGGGATCGTTGATGACCTCTGTGCCGACCACCACGGTCTGCGCGTTGAGCCTCGCGGCAATTTCGAGCACCCGGGCGACCGTTTCCTTGATCGTGAGCAGGCCGAGGAAATGACCGCCCAGCGCCTGAAGTTCGCGCGCGAACTGCGTGGCGACTTCCACCCGCCGCGCTGCCTCGGCGGTCGGCACGGGCGTGGCTGGACCGACGGCGCCATTGTGCGCCGGCGCATGCCGATGCTCCAACGCCTCACGCACGTTGGCGATGAGCCTGTAGAACTCGCCCATCTTTAGACTCGTGTCTCGTCGTTGGCGGCTTTGCTTTGCGCTCGGCGGCGCAACTTGCGGTGCCGGCGCAGCGGCGGCGCCGGAAAGTCGCGCACTCGCGTCCAGTTGCCGAACGGCGGCGGCATCCAGCGCACATAGCCGTGACGCGCGAACGGCCACATCGCGAGCGCCGCCAGACGGCCCATCATGCGCGCCGTGAAAGGATGGTTCGCCATCCAGGCGAACCCTTCGAGTCCCCACCGCGCGCGGCGCGCGGCTCGCGGCCAGACCGGAGTAGGCAGCGCGGGGTCTCCCTTGCCCCCCTCGTCCTTGTCCGCGGTTTCCTTCCAGCGCAGGTGCAGCAGGATGCGTGGGATGTCGATTTTCACTGGGCATATTTCGCGGCAGGCTCCGCACAGGGTCGAGGCGAACGGCAACTCTGCGGTGGCGCCGCCGAACAGGCTCGGACTGACGATCGAGCCGATCGGTCCCGGATAAGTCGAGCCGTAGGCATGGCCGCCGACTCGACGGTATATCGGACAGACGTTGAGGCACGCGCCGCAACGCAGGCAATAGAGCGCCTCACGCAGCACCGGGTCCGCGAGCATCCTGCTGCGGCCGTTGTCGAGCATCACCACGTGCACTTCGCTCGGGCCGTCGGCCTCGCCCGCGCGCCGCGGTCCGCTGATGAAATTGGTGTAGGTGGTGAGCTTCTGGCCGGTCGCGGTGCGCGCCAGCACCTCCAGAAAGTGGCTCAGGTCGGCCATTGACGGGATGACCTTCTCGATTCCAATCACGGCCACGAAAAGCTCCGGCAGCGTACTCGACATCCGCCCATTGCCTTCGTTCTCGACCAGCACCAGGGTGCCGGTTTCCGCGATCGCGAAGTTGGCGCCGGTCACTCCCATGTCGGCGGCCAGAAACACTTCGCGCAGACGCTCGCGCGCGACCGCGGTCAGCGCCTCGGGTTCGGCGGTGTAGGGAATGCCGAGCTTTTCGTGAAACAGCGCGCCGATGTCTTCCTTTGAAAGATGGATCGCGGGCGTGATGATGTGCGAGGGGCGCTCGCCGCGCAGTTGCACGATGTACTCGCCGAGGTCGGTCTCGACCACCTCGCATCCCGCGCCGGCCAGCGCCGCGTTGAGCGCGATTTCCTCGGTCGCCATCGACTTGCCTTTGACGACCCGGTGCGCGCCGCGCTCGCGGGCAAGGTCGACGATATATTTGCGCGCCTCGGCCGCGTCGGCGGCGACGAACACGCGGCATCCGTTGGCCTCCAGCCGCTCCTTGAGCTGGACCAGCAGTTCGTCGAGCCGCGCGATCGAGTCTTCCTTGATGCGCCGTGAGGCGTCGCGCTCGGCGTCGTAGGCGGGGAATTCGGCGCGGGTCGCGGCGACGTGATCGAGATGGCGGCCGGTAGCGTTCTCGAGTTTGCGGCGCAGTTCGGTGTCGGCCACCGCGGCTTTGCTCGCGGCGAAAAAATCCTGCTCTGCGGCTTGCTTCGACATCAGTGCGGCCGCGTCAATTGATCCGCGCGACCTGGCGGGCGAGCCGCACCGCGGCGTCGCGTGCCGCCTCGGCCGCGGGATGGTTGGCGTACTGGGTGAGAAAGCTCTGATAGTCCTCGAGAGCGGCGCCGAAACATTCCAGCCGCTCGTACAGTGCGGCGCGTTCGAGCATGTCGTCGGGCGCGCGCGGCTCCAGGATCAGGATGCGGTCGAGCGCGGCGAGCGAGCGCGGCCAATCCGTGCCGCTCGCGTAGATATTTTTCAGATTGCGCAGCATGCGCGCCAGGATGTGCCGTCCGCTTACCGCTTTCAGCATCGCCGGCTGCACCTCGACTGGTTGGCCGTAGATCTGCTTAAGCCGAGCGCGGATGTCGTCGAGGTCCAAAATCGAGCCGCCGTTGAACGGGTCGATAATCAACTCGCCGCGCTCGTCCACCGCCTTCACGAGAAAATGCGACGGAAACGAGACGCCGAAGAGGTTGAGCCCGGCGCGCCGTCCGACCTCGAGATAAATCACCGAGAGGGTGATCGGGATACCGAGACGGCGCTCCAGCACGTCGTTGAGAAAGGAGTTGCGCGGGTCGCCGTAGTTGTCGCGATTGCCCGCAAAGCCAGTGCGCACGAACAGGAAGTCGGAAAGCGTCTGCACCCGCTCGACCGTGTTCTCGGCTTCGCGGAGCGCGCTTTGCGCCGCACGCCCCAGCGCCGCCAGAGCCTCGAGGTAGTGCGCGACATCAAGGTCGGGATATTCCTCCTTGGCGATCAGCAAAGCGCCGTGGGCGAGCGGAATTGGCTCGCGCGCCGCGATGCGGGCAAACTCTGTCCGCGCAGGATTCATCCTGGTTATATAACGCCTCGCTCCCGTTTCATCCAGTGCAAGTCATCCAGCGCGCGTGCGGGATGACCGGCACTTAACTTTTCGTGCGCCCGAGTCCGAGTCACCTAATTTCGCCGAATCGGCCGAACCAACATCAGAAGTCAAGTACAGGCTATCGCGAATTCATAGCGCAAGCATCGATATTCCCGCGTGTGCATGCGGAAATTTCGATCGCGCACGTATGTGCTTCATCCCCGATTGTCCGAGGATTGACTGGCTACCGCCTCCAGCGCGGCCGCGATCTCTGAGCCAACTTCGGAGTCGCTCTCGGCCTTGCGCCGTCGCTCGAGCGCCATGCGCGCGCTCCGCCCACCCAGCCGTCCGAGAGCCCAGGCCGCATGCGAGCGCACCAGCGGCTCGGTTTCTTCTCCGAGCGAGCGCGCCAGCACCGGTATCGCGTCGCGGTTACCACTATTGCCCAGCACTACGGCGGCATTGCGCATTAATCCGCGCCGCCGCGTGCGCGCGACCGCACTGTTGCCGAAGCGGCGGCGGAAGCCGTCGTCGTCAAGCGCCATCAGTTCGGGCAGAAATGGCATCAGCGTATCGTCAGGCACGGCTTCCCCGTTGACGTTCCACGGGCACACCTCCTGACAGATGTCGCATCCGAAGATCCAGTTGCCGAGTTTCGACCTCAGCGCCACGGGGATCGGGCCTCGATGCTCGATTGTCAGGTACGAGATGCACACGCGCGGCTCGATCACGTAGCCCTCCGCCAACGCGCCGGTTGGGCACAGGTCGAGGCATTGGCGGCAGCTGCCGCAGTGCTCGCGGTAGGGCTCGCCACTCGGCTCGAATTCGGCGTCGGTGAAAATTTCGGCGAGAAAAAAATACGACCCGTGATGGCGGTTGAGCAGGTTGGTGTTCCTGCCGAACCATCCCGTACGCGCTTCGGCCGCCCATTCGCGCTCGAACACCGCGCCGGTGTCCACGTACGCTCGCGTGACGGCCTCGGGTCGCTGGCCTTTGAGTCGCTCGACGACCGCGTGGGCGCGCGCGAGCACTGTGTCGTGATAATCCGGCCCCAGGGCATAAGCCGCAATCCGCCCACGCAACGCAGCGCGCCAGTCGATATGTGGGATCGCCGGGGCGGCGTACGGATACCCGAGACTGACCACCGAGCGCAGGCGCGGATCGATGCGGCGCGGGTCGAATCGCCGCTCGGGGTCGCGCCCGAGCCATCCCATTTCGCCTTGGCGCCCCTCGGCGAGCCATCGGTTGAAAAACTTCTCGCGATTATCCAGGCGGTGAAGCGGCGCGAAGCCGACCAGCACGAAGCCTTGCTCATGCGCCGCCGCAGTCACAATCTGCTCGAGTCGAGCCATCTGAAATGAGTCGAATCCCGCCCGAATGCCCTGTTTCGCCCAGTGCCGCCAGAATTATCGCCCAGTCGCGGCCGCCGCGCACCTTTTGAGCGCTAAAACCGATCCTGGCGCGCTTTCCTAATTTGGTACCGCAGAGAACATCACTATTGTTGCCCCGGTACCATCACGATGCCTAGACTCGGAAATCACCCGCCCAAGGTCGCGCGCGACTTTATGCACCGAAGGGCGTGGACGGGCCGACAGGACGAGCGCGTGGTCCTGTTCCACTCTCCTCACGCGAGTCACTGCGCTCAAATTCGCTGATTGTAACCAGACTAGCCCAGCACGCACGGTTTGATCGAGTGTAACCGAGGGATTTGCCCCTCGGCTGCCTGCTGGGTTAGAATTGACCAGTTGGTTAGCGCGGATCGTGAGCGCACAACATCTATCATCCACGTAGAGAGCGCACGCATAGTCTGGAGGATTGCAGGATGTCTGAAGAAGTCCAACATGGGCATGAGCATGAGCACCATAGCGAGCCCGTTCGCGACAGTGCGGGCGCGAGCGTGCCCGGCATCAATTTAACGCCCAAGGCGCTCGCGATGGTCAAGCAGATGCATACGAAGGAAGGCCTCGGCGTCGAGCAGGGGCTCAGAATATCGGTGGTCGGCGGCGGGTGCTCGGGGTTTCAATATTCGCTGAGCTTCGACGTAGAGAAGGAAGGCGACACCGCGCAGGAAATCGACGGCGCGAAGATTTTCGTCGACGAGATCTCGCTGCCGTACATTGCCGGCACCACGCTGGATTACGTCGAGGGTCTGCACGCCGGCGGCTTCCGTTTCGACAATCCGCGCGCCAGCCGCACTTGCGGTTGCGGATCGTCGTTCAGCGCCTGACGAGCGGCGCGATTCAATTCGATCGGCTCCGACCGTCCGCACGATCTGTGCGGGCGGTTTCTTTTTGGCGGGCGGTGTTTTTTTCATTCATGCGCGAAGGTGAGAGAGTGAGACGGTGAAGGATCTCGAGGGCAGGGGAATTATCGTCACTGGCGCGACGCGCGGGATCGGCCGTGCCATCGCGCTCGAGGCCGCCCGCCGCGGCGCCAACGTCGCTTTCAATTATCTCAAGAGCGAATCGCAGGCTGAGGCGCTGAAGGCCGAGGTCGCCGCGCTCGGAGTCAAGGCGATGGCGTTCAAGACTGACGTCGCAGACCTCAAAGAGGTGCGCGCGATGGTCAACGCCGCCAAGGCAGAGTTCGGGCGGCTCGACGCAGTCGTCAACAACGCCGGACTCACGCGCGACAAGCTGCTGGTGATGATGAGCGAGGAGGACTGGTCGGCGGTTATTCAGACCAACCTGACAGGGGCGTTCAACGTCGCGCGGGCCAGCGCGTTTATCATGATGAAGGCCAAGCGCGGCACGATCCTGAACATCACGTCGATCTCCGGGCTGGTCGGGATGGCGGGGCAGGTGAACTACTCGGCCTCCAAGGCCGGGCTGGTCGGAATGACCAAGGCCATGGCCAAGGAGCTGGGGCCGTTAGGCGTGAGAGTCAACGCGATCGCGCTCGGCTTCATCGAGACCGACATGACGGCGGCGCTCTCTGAGGAGCATCGCGCCAAGGCGCTCGAGATGATTCCGCTGGGACGCTTCGGCAAGGTCGAGGACGTGGCGCCGATGGTGGCGTTTCTGCTTTCGGACGCGGCGTCGTACATTACCGGAACGGTGATCCAGGTCGACGGCGGCCTCGCGATGTGAGTCCCGGCACAGCTAATGCCCTGGCGTATGGCCCCATTCGGCTTCGCATTTCAAAATATTTAGCGACTGCCCTGCCTTGAGCGCGCGATACTTCTGCCAGAACGCGTCGTCGATGAATCGTTTGTTGCCGGCCTCGTCCGCGCGTCGCCATCGATTGAGTTCGCCTGGGCCGCCGTTGTAACCCGCGTAGGCCGACCGCGCGAACCCGTCGAGATCGGCCGCGCGCCCCGACTTGTCGGCCGCGCGCATCATCAGGCGCGCTAGAATTTGGCTGCCGGCCCCCGCGTTGTAGGCGATGTCCCATTCGAGATGACTGATGCTGTAGAAGCCGCGCCAGACATATCGGTTGACCTGCATCAGGCCGAGGTCGTGAGTCGAAGATTCGAGGTAATGCACCCGGCCGTGCGCGAGCACGAACTGGCGCCAGCAGCTCTCCTGCCACGCCGCCGCCTTGACCATCACCCGATAGGTCGGTTGGAGAGGCGGGTCCGGGCGTTCGTCGGCGATTTCGGTCGTGGCCGCGGTCTCGAGCAAGGTACCGAGATCGTGCGTGTACTGTTCGACGTTGGACTCGTTCACCACGATGCGCCTGAGCCTGGTTCCTAGCTGCTTCAATTCCTCGGGCTGCGGTGGTTCGTCGGCATAAGCCTCGGTCGGATTCAGCAGGCGGAGCGCAACGTCCATGTTCGCCGGCCGTGCAATCGTAATCGAAGCCGCCCCGGATCCACCAGCGGAGGACGGCGCGGGCAAAGGCACAGGCGATGTGGACGGTTTGGGCGGTGCGGAGGGCGTTGCCGGCACGACAGACATGGGAGGCGCAACAAGCGTGGGAGTCGGCGGCGCGCCTGAGATATTCGCCGGCGGTGTCGCGCTCGATTGGGGCGTCGCATTTCCGGCTGTCGCCGCCGCGGGAGTGCTTATAGGTTCGCCCTGGTCCGTATCCGATGGCTCGACGGAATCGGGCGTCTCAGGTGGCGGCGTGAAACCGAAGATACGTTGCAGCTCGGGATCCTCTTCGTCGTTGAACCGCAGCGGATCGCCCGTTGCGTTCGGAGCCATGATGCGCGCGAGGCGGCGGAGGTCCGCCGCGGAAATGCGCGCGCCGAGCGCCGGCGCGGCCTGGTCGAACGCCATCAGCGCATCGCCGGCCGAGATGAATGACAGGAACTCGAGTGCGTGGTCGCCGAGCTCGCCGTGCGCCGCAGCCGTCCGCACGACCTCGCGGAGTTGTCGCCATTGATCGAGGAACAGCACCCGCACGGGGTCGGGGCCGCCCGGCGCTGGCGGCTGATCGACCGCCTGGGCCAGGCGGTAGCGTCCATCGAGCAGCAGGCCGAGCAGGCTCGCGCGGAGCTGCTTGTCGCCAGCCGTCGAGCCGATCTGCTTGATCGCGAACACAATAAAGGCGTCCCATTGATCGAGTTGCTTGTCCCACGCTGCCAGCTCGGCAGGTGTCAGAGCCGCCGAGGCCGCGGTCGGCTGCGCCGCTGGCATCTGCGGTACGTTTAGTGCCAGCGTCACCCGTACGCCATCCGCCGTGGCGACGGTAGGCCCGACCCCATGAACCGTGGCGAGCACCTGCTTGAAACGCTCGGCCTGGTCGGGCGGCGCGGTCTCCTCGGCGAGCGCGCGAAACTCCTCGAAGGGCGGGCGCAGGTCGAACTTGAAAGTTTCGAAGCGCGGGATGAAGTTGCCCTTGATCAGGTCGAAACCACGGCCGACGATGAGGGACTTTTGATGCTGCTGGTCGTAGAGATTGATGTCGCTCACGCGGAACATCAGCATTAGGTCGGGCGTTAGGTAGGGGGCGGCAGCGATCGCGATGATGCCTTTCCACGAGATCGGATTGACGCATTTGCCGGCGAGCGGCACGCCCAGCCCAAGCTCGCCATCGGACTCGAGCCCGACCATCACGGGACCGCTCGCGGCGAAACGAGGATTTTGCGTGTACAGAAACTCGCAGTCGTTGGCCCCCTTCCAAAGAATCGCGCGGCCACCGGGCGCGTCGTAAATCTGCCGCTTGAGCGCCGCGCCGAGCGCGAGGTAATCGATAGTGAGAGGTACCGTTATCTGCGCCGTTGGCTGGGCGGCGACTGGGCTGCAGAGCGAAACGAGCGCCACCAGCGCGGCGAGCAAGGCTCTTAGCCGGAACATCGATCAATGATTGCAGGCGCTTGTCAACAATTACAGCCGCCACAGCTATCGGATTCATGCACCTTGAAAGATGATTGTGCGCCGCGAATTTCCTTGAATGGCATGCTGGCGGGAAAGATAATTGAGGCTGCCGAATGAACGAGGAATCTAAATCCATATTCTACGAGGCCGAGACACCTCAGGCCTCACGCGAGCTCGATGAGTTGAGACGTTCCGGCGACTACGAGCCGCCTTTCGTGGTCGAGCGCCGCCGCGTGATCGACGATCTCTACGAAGGCAAAATGACGATCGACGCTACCGTCGTGCTCCGGATCGCCGGAGTCGAGGAGACCGAGGCCGCACGCGGCGTCGGTGTGGTCCATGCGCTCGACCTCGCACTGCGCAAGGCTCTACTCAAGTACTTCGCCTTTCTCGAGCCGGTCCGCGTTATCGAGACCTACATGCACGCGAGCGGCGAATCGACCGAGGCCGAGGTGATGTCGATCAAGAAATTCTCCGATGGCCAGATCGCCTGGACCACGCTCGCCAAGTCGGCCAACACGGCCGAGGCCGGATGGCAGTCGCTGGTTGACGGTTACGAGTGGCGGATCGAACACGAACGCAACAAGCTGCGGCGGACGGCGGCCAATCCGCGGTTCTCGAGGCGCTAGGCCGCCTCCTCGGCGCACGATGGGACGATTATTCGGAGAGCCGCAGAGAATCGCGGCCCACGCCTCGCCCGGCAGGCTCGCGGTGCTTTATGATGGCGGCTGCGAGATGTGCCGAAACGTTGCGGCCGGAATCCTGCGCTACGACAATACGGAGTCGCTCGAGTTGCTGGACGCCAACGATCCGGCTGCGCGTGCGCAGTTTCCCGGGCTCAAGCTTGACGACCTGCTTTACGAGTTGCACGTGATCGATGATTGCGGCCGGGTCTATCGCGGGGCGCGCGCGGTCAACGAAATCCTGCGCCGCCAGGCAGGCCTGCGCAGCCTGTTCGCCTATCTGTGGTATCTTCCCGGTTACGCATGGATCGCCGACCGCCAATACAAGGCCATCGCCGGCGGCCGCTACCGCGACAGCGACGCGGCGGTTGCGGCCACGACGGCGCGTCAGCCTTGAACGTGGGCGCCGAGGGCGCGAACCGCAGTGGGCGCGCTCTTATCACGTGAAGCCATTTCACATCTTCAACACGCTGGAGCGACGGGTCGAGGAATTTCAGCCGCTCAACCCGCCGGTGGTGACTTATTATTCGTGCGGGCCGACGGTTTATCTGCCCCAGCATCTGGGCAACATGCGCGCGTACGTGTTCGTCGATACGCTGCGCCGCGCGCTCGAACTGAACGGCTACGCGGTCCGTCACGTGATGAACATCACCGACGTGGGGCACATGACCTCCGACGCGGACGCCGGCGAGGACAAGATCGAAAAAACTGCGCGCGCCGAGGGCAAGACGCCGCGCGAGGTCGCAGATTTCTATATCGCGCAGTTCAGGCGCGACTGCGACAAGCTGAATATCCGTCTGCCTGAGCCGCCGCTGTTCTGTCGCGCTACCGATCACATAGCCGACATGATCGCGCTGATCGAGCAAATCGTGGCGCGCGGCTACGGCTACGTCACGCGCTCGGGCGTGTACTTCGACGTCGAAAAATGGCGCGGGCAAAGCCGCTTCGGACGGCTCTCGCGCCAGAGCCTCGACGAGCAACACGCCGGCCAGCGGCTGGAGCACTCGTCCGACAAGAAAAGCCCGCATGACTTCGCGCTCTGGGTGCTCAATCAGCCGCATCACCTGATGCAATGGGAGAGCCCGTGGGGGCGTGGTTATCCGGGATGGCATATCGAGTGCTCGGCGATGTCGATGCGGTACCTGGGCGAGACGATCGATATTCATTCGGGCGGTCTCGACCATATTCCGGTCCATCACGAGAACGAGATCGCGCAGTCCGAAAGCGCGACCGGCAAGCCCTTCGTGCGGTACTTCGTGCACAATGCTTTTCTGGTCGGGATGGAAGGGGCGAAGATCAGCAAGAGCGCGGGCCGTTTCCCTGTCCTCGATGACCTGATCGCGGCGGGCATCAATCCGCTCGCGTTTCGCCTGCTGTGCCTCGGCGCGAAGTATCGATCGGAACTGGCGTTCTCGCTGGACGCGGTACGCGCGGCCGCTCGCAACTTGGAGTATTTCGCCGAGTTCGCTCACAACCTTCCTGATGAGGACGCTGCCGCCGACAGCGATTCGCGGTGGGCGCAAGAATTCGACGACCGCTTCATCGAGGCGCTCAACAACGACCTCAACACTCCGCAGGCGCTCGCCGTCGCGCTCGAAATGGTCGCAGAAGCCTATCGCCGCGGCGACAAACGAATCTGGAATACGCTAAAAAAATTCGACACCGTGCTCGGAGTCGAACTTGAAGCCAAACGCGAGACGGCACACGGAAAATTTCCATCGGAAATAACTGCGATGCAGCACGAGCGCGACGCCGCCAGGGCGGCCAAAGACTTCAAGCGCGCCGACGAGCTGCGCACCGAGCTTGAGGCGAAAGGCTACGAGGTCAAGGATCATCGCGGCGGTTCCACTATAATGCCCCGAAGAGGTGTCGCTTGAATATGCGCTTGAATATGGTGGAGGTGCTCTCTTAGAATCCGCGCACGCCTCCAGTGCCTCACACAAGGGTTAGCAATGTCGATTGAGCTGAAGAAGTTCGATACTCGGATGCAGGCTGAAGGGCCTGAAGTCCGCCATCTCGACCCGCACAACGCTCCCTACTACTTGCCTATAAGCGATGAGGTCGAGATTTTCGAGGCCGCCTACAAGGCTCGCCTGCCGGTGCTGCTCAAGGGACCCACCGGCTGCGGTAAGACCCGCTTCGTCGAGCACATGGCTCATCGCCTGGCGAGCCTCCCCGACGGGCCTACCGAACTCATCACCGTCGCCTGTCACGAGGACTTGACCGGCAGCGACCTGGTCGGCCGCTACCTTATACAGGCCGACGAGACGGTGTGGATCGACGGGCCGCTGACCCAGGCGGTGCGGCGCGGCGCGATTTGCTACCTCGACGAGATCGTCGAGGCGCGCAAGGACACCACCGTGCTGATCCATCCGCTCTCCGACCATCGTCGCATCTTGCCGGTCGAGAAGCGCGGCGAGACACTAGAGGCGCACGTCGGTTTCCTGCTGGTCATCTCGTACAATCCCGGCTACCAGAGCATCCAGAAAAATCTCAAGCATTCCACCCGCCAGCGCTTCGTCACAATCGAGTTCACTTACCCGCCCGCCGACAAGGAAGTCGAGATCATCGCACACGAAGCGGGTGTCGACGCGCGATATGGCGATGCAGCTCGCAATCCTGGGCGAGAAAGTGCGCAATCTCAAAGCGTCGGGACTGGAGGAAGGCGTTTCGACCCGCTTGCTGATCTACGCCGGCGAGCTTATCCGTCAGGGAATCGCGCCGCGCCGCTCTGCCACCGTCGCCGTGACCTGGTCGTTGACCGACGAGACCGACAGCAAACGTGCGATCGACGAAGTGGTCAAGGCGATCTTTTCCGAGTAAGGGTGCCACGTGATCGATCTGCGCAGCGACACGGTCACCCTCCCGACGCCCGAGATGCGTGAGGCGATCGCGCGCGCCGAGTTGGGCGACGATGTTTACGGCGAGGACCCCACCGTTAATCGGCTCGAGGCGATGGCGGCGTCCGCGATGGGCAAGGAAGCCGCGCTGCTGGTCGCGAGCGGCACGATGGGCAACCTGATCGCGATGCTGGTGCATTGCGCGCGCGGCACCAAGGCGGTGCTTGGTGCGCGCGCCCACACCTATCTCTACGAGGCGGGCGGCGCGGCTGCGCTGGGGGGCGTAGTGCTCACTCCGGTCCGCAATAGCGACGACGGCGAATTCGCGCTCGACGAACTTGCGAACGAGCTTGCGACTCCAGCCGACCCGCATTTCGCGCCGCACGCGCTGGTCGCGATGGAAAACACACACAACCGCTGCGGCGGAGAGGCGATCGGGCTGGCGCATATGGCCGCGGTCGCCGAACTGGCGCGTCGCAACGGGTTGGCCGTGCATCTGGACGGCGCGCGCATTTTCAACGCCGCGCTCGCGCTCGAGGCGAGCGCAACCGGTATCGCGGCGCACGCCGACACGGTTTCATTCTGTCTCTCCAAGGGCTTGGCCTGTCCGGCCGGCACGATGCTCTGCGGACCGCGCCCGTTCGTAGAGCGGGCGCGTCGCGTGCGCAAGATGCTGGGCGGCGGGATGCGGCAGGCGGGGATAATCGCGGCGGCCGGAATTGTCGCGTTGACCGCGATGATCGACCGGCTCGCCGAAGATCATGAGAACGCGCGCGCGCTCGCCGAAGGGCTCGGCCGCGTCGCCGGGCTGCGAGTGCATCCGGCGCGCCGGCGCACCAACATGGTATTCTTCGAAGTCGCCGGCGGCCCCGAGCGGGCGGCCCGTTTCGCTGCCGCGCTCGCAGAGCGCGGTGTGCTCATCGGCGCACGCAGCCCGGTGGAATTTCGCGCCGTCACGCACTATGGCGTTAGCGGCGCAGACATTGAGCGCGCGATTTTAGCAGCGGGCGAGGCCGCCGCTAAAACCGCCAGCGCTGCGGCCGCCGCGCCAGCGCACGGGTAGGAATACTATGGATTCGCTGCAATCGCTGTTCTCGCTGCGCGGACATATCGGCTTCGTCACCGGGGCGTCGTCGGGCCTCGGCGTCGATTGCGCGACGGCGCTTGCGATAGCGGGCGCCGACGTCGCGCTGGCCGCGCGCCGTGGCGAGCGCCTCGAGAAGCTCGCTGCCGAACTCGCGCGCGAGTACGGCGTGCGGACTGCCGCAATCCAGCTAGACGTAACCTCTGACGAGCAGATCGACGCGGCGCTCGAGCGCGCGCGGCGCGAACTCGGTCTGGTCGACATCCTGGTCAACAATGCCGGCATCTCACCCACCGGCCGTGCTGAGACCTTGCCGCGCGCGACCTGGGACGCCGCGATTGCGACTAATCTCACCGCGCCGATGATGCTCGCGCAGCGCGTCGCCCGCGGCCTTATCGAGGCCAAGCGTCCCGGCCGCATCATCAACGTGGTTTCGATCTACGCGACCGTCGCCAGCTCGATTTACCGGCTCTCCGCGTACGCGGCGGCCAAGGCCGGGCTGCTCAATCTCACCCGTCAGCTTGCGGTCGAATGGGCAGGCTATGGGATTCTGGTCAACGCGCTCGCGCCCGGATGGATTCCGACTGAAGCCACCGAGGGCGGCATCGCCAAGGGCGACAATCGCGAGCGGATGGAAAAGTCGACGCCGCTCTGCCGGTTGGGACGGCCCGAGGAAATCCGCGGCTCTATTATTTTCCTCGCCAGCAAGGCCTCCAGTTATGTGACCGGCTCGATGCTGTCCGTGGACGGTGGTTACCAGGCATGGTGACGCCGCCCGGCGCCCACGGGATGCCACGGTGATCGGCGGAGCGGCTCTCAGGGCGCAACTGGCCCGCCGCAAGCCGGTCGCCACTCTGCTCGACGATGCCGGTCCGCATCGCGGCGGACTGCGCCGCGCGCTCACCGCGCTCGATCTTACTGCGCTCGGTATCGGAGCGATCATCGGCGCGGGCATTTTCGTGATGACCGGGGTCGGCGCCCGCGAGGCGGGGCCCGGCCTTATCGTTTCATTCATCATGGCGGGCGTGGCGTGCACGATGGCGGCGCTGTGCTACGCCGAGTTCGCCGCGATGATTCCGATCGCCGGTTCCGCGTACTCCTACTCGTACGCCACGATGGGCGAGCTGGTCGGATGGATCATCGGATGGGATCTGGTGCTGGAGTACGCGGTCGCTTCAGGCGCGGTGGCGGTCGGATGGTCGGGATACTTTCGCGTCATTCTTGAGGGCATCGGGATACATCTGCCGCACGCGATAAGCTTTGCCCCGGGGACGGAGCCGGGCGCGATCGTCAATCTTCCGGCGGCGCTAATCGTGCTGTTGGTCTCGGCGGTGCTCTACGTCGGCATCCGCGAGAGCGCGCGGCTGAACTCGATTATCGTGGGGATCAAACTCTGCGCGGTAGCGACAGTGATCCTGGTTGGGATGTTCTTCATCCGTCCGCAAAACTGGACTCCCTTCGCGCCGTTTGGCTTCGCGGGGATTTCCAAGGGCGCGGCGTACATCTTTTTCGCTTACATCGGCTTCGACGCGGTCTCGACCGCGGCCGAGGAAGCGATCGATCCCGGGCGCGACCTGCCGCGCGGCATCCTCTGGTCGCTTTTCATCTGCACGGCGCTCTATATCGCGGTGGCCGCCGTGCTGACCGGCATGGTGCCGTTCAACGAAATCGACAAGAACGCGCCGCTCGCCTCGGCTTTCGTGGTACGCGGGCTGAATTTCGTCGGCGGCGTGGTTTCGGTGGGCGCCGTGATGGGCCTGACCTCGGTGCTGCTGGTGCTGCTGCTTGGCCAGTCGCGAATTTTTTTCGCCATCTCGCGCGACGGACTGCTGCCGTCGGCTTTCAGCCGGATCCATCCGCGCTTTCAGACGCCTTACATACCGACTGTTTTGACCGGGGCGGCGGTGGGCCTCACGGCGGCGCTATTGCCGATCCAGGAAATCGCCGAGCTGACCAATATCGGCACCCTGTTCGCGTTCGCGCTGGTATGCCTGGGCGTATGGATTTTGCGCTACATCGATCCGGAGCAGCATCGCCCTTTTCGCACGCCGTTGGTGCCGCTGGTGCCGATCGTGGGCGCGCTGTCGTGCCTATACCTGATGGCCAGCCTGCCGCTGATCACCTGGATCCGGTTTTTTGTGTGGATGGGAATCGGCCTCGCGATCTACTTCAGCTACGGCCGCTTCCATAGTCACGTTGACGCCACGGCCTCCGCGGCAGCCGCGGACTGAGCGCAGAACCGATGACGCTCCGGGAAACCGGCCCGCGCTTTAGGGGTCGGCGTTGGTGGACCTGATGCCGCGGCCGAAAGCGGCGACTTCGGAGTGCCACTCCTCGCCAAACGCCAGGATCAGCACCTGCTGATTGATGTGGTCGTCCTTGGTGAGACTGCGCCATGCTCCGCCGCCCGCCCGCGCCATCGCCTGGTAGGCAGCCTGGGTCTCGAGATAAAACTCCGGTAGCGAAGACGCCGCTACCGGCACCGGCCCGCTGAAACTCTGCCACTGCTTAACGAACCGCTCATGCTCTTCCACGGTCAGGTCGACCGTGTTGAAGGTTCCGTTCTCGCCATGGAACTGGCGAATGAGCTGGAGGGTGGGGTCGAAGTCCTCCTTGAAGGGTGGCGTATCGCCGACCAGCACGATCACCTTCTTGGCGTATGAGCGCCATCCCATGTTGTCGACGGCCAGGCGGACTGCGCCCAAAGTATTTTCCTGCCACTCGCCGCCATTGCGCGCCTGGATGCCGTTTAGGAACTGGACCAGCGCGCCGGTCGAAACCGTAAGCGGCTGCATTTGCATCTGCTCGCCGCGTCCGCCGAAGACGATCACCCCGATGCGCGCGGTCGGCACCAGCCGATGGATTGCGAGCATCAGTTGCCGCATCTTGGCCTTTACGTCGTCGATCACCAGGCTCATCGAGCCCGTCCCGTCGATGACGATCACCACGTCGAGCCCGGTGCGCCGCAGGCCGCTGATGAAGCCGCCGAAGCCGTTGCCTATCCCCTGGCCATAGCCCGAGCCCATCCCGCCACCGCGGCCGATCCCGATTCCGCTGTTGGTCGAACGCACGTAGTTGTTCGCGGTGGTCACGGCCTCGCGCGCATAGACGTCAATCTGCCGCGGCTTTTCCATCGGCAGCGCCTGCAGCTCGGGCATCTGCAACTCCGGCAGGTTGGTGTCCTCGCCGGGTTTGGTCTGACCACCGCCGCCGCCAGCCTGGAGGCTTATCGGGATGAAGTTCTGGCCGGTCTCCATATGCACGGCGAAGAGCAAAAAAAGCAGGACCACGACGTGCAAACCGATCGACAGCGGGAATGGTCCGAGCAGAAAGCGCAAACCCTGGCGCAGGACGTGTTTGAAGCCGGGCTTTTCCTTTTCCGGGTCTTCCTCGTCAAGATGCGCACGAGTGGCGATCCAGAACAGGATCATCGCGACCACGACTACCGAGGCCGCGAGCAGGCCGATTTCTTCCGTAACGGTCACGCGATGCCCTTTGGTGTTACGGCCCCAGCCCTGCTCCCCCCAGAAAGGCGGCGCCTACGCTTAAATTATGCGCTCCAGGGCGCCCTCAAATATTGTGCTCCCGCTGACGCTGCAACTAAAGTCAGGGTCCTTCGGAAGAGGGTTCGGGCGGCACTATCGGTCCGCTGGGCAGGGCCGGCTCGCTCGTCTCTGCGCCGCCACCGCCGCCGCCAGGCAGTTTAGCCACCGCGATCGCGATTTGCTGAGCGCCAGCGCTCTTGGCGATGTCCAGAATACGCACCATGTCGGCCAGGATCACCGCCGGGTCGCCTTGGAACACTACCAGCTTGTCGGGATCTCTGGTGATAGCGTCCTTGAGAGCTGCCGGCAAGCTCTTTTCATTCACCTCGCCCTGGTTGACGAAAATGCGATGGTCCGCGGTATACATCACCGCGACGCCCTTGGGCTTGTCGGTGGTTGCCTGAGATTGAACCTTGGGCAAATCGACGTGGGCCGCGGACTCGATCGTGATAGCAGTCGCCACCATGAAGATGATGAGCAAGACCAGGAAAATATCGGTAAGCGGCGTGATGTTGATGTCGGAAAAAACGCCGCCACTCTGATTGGAGCTGATCGCCATGAGTTGGTACTAACCTTGCGCTGCCGCTACGCGTTCCTCCGCTCAGCCGCCGGTCGTGCCCGGCCCGGTCTGCAAACGTTGGAATTGGCCTGGCGCGACGTGCTTGGCCGCGATGGCTATCTGTTGAGCGCCTGCGAGCTTGGCGATTTCGAGGATCCGGATCATATCGCCTAGCAGCACCTTCTCGTCGCCCTGAAAAATCACGACTTTGGAGTCCACCCTGGTGAGCGCATCGGTCAGCGCCGACTCGAGGTCGCGCTCGGTCACGTCCTTGGAGTTGACGAATAGCTCGTGCTGGGTGGTGTAAGTGACGATAACGCCTTTGTTTTCCGGCGAGGTGTTTTCGGCCAGTGGCAGATCGACGTGGGAGGCGGCCTCGATGGTGACCGAAGTGGTCACCATGAAGATGATTAGCAGCACCAGGAAAATGTCGGTCAGCGGCGTGATGTTTATCTGCCAGAACATCTCGCCGCCGCTGCCGGGTCCGCTAACCGCCAACGGCCTGTCTCCCTTGCAGCGCGGCGTCGATCAGGCGAGCGGCATTGATATGGATGGCGGCGTTGATGTTGTCGATCTTGACCGAGAAGTAGTTGTAGAAAATGACCGCGATGATCGCGACTGCCAATCCCAGCGCGGTCGAAATCAGCGCCTCCGAGATGCCCGCAGCCACGACCGAAAAACCGCCGGTGCCCATCACGGCCATTGACTGGAACGCGACCAGGATGCCGACCACGGTGCCGAACAGCCCGATGAATGGCGCGGACGCGCCCGAAGTCGCGAGCACCCAGATGTAGCGCTTGAGCTCGACCAGTTCGGCGAACCGCCGCTCCTCGTCGAGTTCCTCCAGCCGCGAGCGATCGAGGTCTTTCGCGCCCGAGATGAGCGTATGGAACACGCGGTCGGCCGCGGTATGGCCGGTTTCAGTGCGCTGCAGGGCCTCGTTGAATTTGCCCTGGCGCAGCGGACCGACCAGCGCGTCGGCAGTTTTGGTGGCGCGGGTGCCGATTCCACGCAACGCCCACAGGCGCTCGAAAATGACCGCCAGACAAACGACCGAGATGAGGATCAGCGGGTAAGTGGCATAATACCCCTGCTGAATCATCTGAATAATGCCGAACTGGTTCTGCATCGATTAACCTTCCGCCGCCGAAAATTTCAGAGCAGACTGGTGCCGCGATTACGCCCGGCGACACGGCAGACTTTTCACAAAGCTCATAATAATTACTCACCGGGGCCAGTGCGCGCAAACCTGCGCCGATAAGCTCAATTCAATTCACCAGGCTTTCGTGTCAGGCGCTGCGCGCCACAGGCTCAACTCGCTCGCGTTGTCTCCGGTTCCCCGCCGCTTGCGGGAGAGCGGAGATACGGGCTAAATCTGCCAGAGGCGGGAGAAATCCCGGCGCACAGGTGCGCTTGCGTCCCCGCACAAATTACGGACTAGCGAACAAGAGAGGATTGAAACGGAAATGGCATTACTCGATGGAAAAGTCGCGATCGTAACGGGTGCCGGACGTGGTATCGGCCGCGAAGAGGCGCTGCTGCTGGCGAGGCAGGGAGCCAAGGTGGTGGTCAACGATCTCGGCGGGCATTTCGATGGCACCGGCCAGTCGCGCTCGCCGGCCGAAGAAGTGATCAAGGAGATTCGCAGCTTTGGCGGGGAAGCGGTCGCCAGTTTCGAGAGCGTCAGCGATTTCAAAGCCTCCAAGCGAATCGTCGAGTGTGCGCTGAGCAATTTCGGCAAGCTCAACATCGTGGTCAACAACGCAGGTATTCTGCGCGACCGCATGATTTTCAATATGAGCGAAGAGGACTTCGACGCCGTCGTCAACGTGCATCTCAAGGGCACCTTCAACCTGGCGCGCCACGCCTCGGCCTATTGGCGCGAGCAGCAGAAAAACGGCAACCTGCTGAACGGCCGCCTCATCAATACCAGCTCGGACTCGGGCCTGCTCGGCAACGCCGGTCAGGGCAACTACGGTACGGCCAAGGCCGCCGTGGCGGCGTTCGCGGTAATCATCGACCGCGAGATGGCGCGCTACGGATGCACCGCCAACGCGATCGCGCCGGTCGCCCGCACCCGCCTGACCATCGATGCCACTCCGCAAACGGCGGCCACGATGCCCGCGGTCAAACAGGGCGACTTCGACTTCTTCAGCCCAGCCCATGTCGCTCCGCTGGTTGCGTGGCTCGGCAGCGATGACGCGAAAGACGTGCACGGCGAGGTCTTTCGGGTGGGGATGGGACGCGTGTGGCTGATGCGCGGATGGCATTCGGTCGGGCAGATCGCCGCGGCGCCGGGAACTTTCTGGGACCCGGCCGCGCTCGGCGCACGGCTGAAGGAAGAACTCGCCAAGGGAATCACCAAGAAGGAGAGCATGGCCGAGGTCATGTCCGCGGGACGCTGACTGGGGCGCTGAACGCGGAGCTGATTGGACGATGGCCGAGCTGAAATCCGCCTCCAACCCGCGCGGTGCTCCGTTAGGGAAGCGCTCGCGCCGCGTACTGATAATCTGCGCCGCCAACACCGCCCGCAGCATCATTGCGGAGCACATGTTGCGGCGCGAGCTTGCGGGGCGCGGCGTGGACGGCGCCGTCGAGATCCGATCGGCAGGTATCGCCCCCTATGCGCGCGACGGCGCCTTGGTGTCGCTCGACACCCGGATGACGCTTCGTTCGATTGGCATCGACATTGGCGAAGAAGCGTTCTCGACCGACCTCAAGCGCCATCCGGAGCTGTTGGAGGTGGCCGACCTGGTGATCGCGATGACTGAGCAGCAGGAGCGCGACCTCCGCGAGCGCTTTCCGGCCGCAGCTCAGCGCCCCGTCTTCACCTTGCGCGCGTTCGCCGGCGAGACTGGAGACATTGACGACCCATTCGAGCAAGGCCACGAAGTCTTCGACGTTTGCCGCGACGAGATTGGAAGACTAATCCCGCGGGTAGTCGATCGGCTGCTCGGCGATGAGTGAGGCGGCTTTCGAAACGACATCACCGATGGAATTCAGCAACCCCAGCGACGCCGAAATTCGCGAGATACTCACGCATCCAACCACCGTCGCGGTGATCGGATGCTCGGACAGCCCGGCGCGCGACAGCCTCAGGATCGCGACACTGCTCAAGCGCAAAGGCTTCCGCGTGATTCCGGTCAACCCGCAGCTCACTGCCGACGCGCTGATGCCTGCGCTTGGCGAGCGATGCTATCCGGACCTCGCCTCGATTCCTGGACCGGTCGAGATGGTCGACGTCTTCAGGCGCCCCGAATATCTACCCGAAATCACCGAGGCGGCGATCGCCAAGGGCGCACGCGTGCTCTGGTGCCAGCTCGGAGTGGTCAACCTCGAGGCGGCGGCGCGGGCGCGCGCGGCGGGGATGACGGTCGTGATGGACCGCTGCCCAGCGATCGAATACGGGCGTCTCTTCTAGCAATGCCGATAAACACAAAAATCGCTTCGCGTCGATCCTTCACTTCGGCAGCCCTTGTTCAGGATGACAGCAAAAGGGCTTCCTTTCCCTGAGCGTCGGCGAAGGATCTTCGCGAAGCGATGGATTTTTTTTCCTGTATTTATCATCAACCTTCTAACGGGCGAGCCCTGGGCCCGCGTCGCTAGCGATGGCACGCGCAAAAGCCCGCCGCTGGGAAACGCTCAAGAGCGAGCGGGTCTACGCGACGCCGATCTTTGACCTGCATCGCCACCAGCGCTCGCATCCGCATCGCGGCGAGCACGACTTTTTCGTGCTCGAGGCGCCAGCCTGGATCAATATCATTCCGATCACGCCCGCCAACGAGGTCGTAATGGTGCGGCAGTTTCGTCATGGAACCGGCGACTTTACCCTGGAGATTCCGGGCGGGATGGTTGACCCGGAGGATCCGAGCCCGCTCGCCGCCGCGCGGCGCGAGATGCGCGAGGAGTGTGGCTACGACTCCGAAGACGTAGTCGAGCTTGGCCGCGTGCATCCCAATCCGGCGATCCAGCCCAACTACTGCTACTCGTTCGTGGCGCGCAACGTGCGCCGCGTCGCCCGGCCGCGCCTCGGCGGGTCGGAGGAGACCGAGGTGGTGATGGTGCCGCTGGGTGACGTGAAGCGGCTGATCACGTCGGAAAAGATCACGCACGCTCTGGTGATCGCAGCGTTTTCATTTTTCCACGTCTACAATCCGCCACGTCGAGCGCGTCAGAAACACAAATAATATTTTACGGTTTCGGCATCGCGTAAAGGAACCGGAAAGTGAGCGATCCGGAGCGTCCGGGCGTACGCAAGTCGTTCGCTAGGGCAGAAAGGTTTTGACCAACCCTGTGTACGCTTTCAGGCGGAATGGATCGAGGCGCAGCGCTTTGACGAAGTCCCTGCGCGCCGCGGCCCGGTCGCCTTCATGCAAAGCGAGCCGCGCATTGCGGCGAAGCTCACTGGCTTGGGCTCTCCCATAAGACGGTTGGGCATCGGGATCGATCTCTTCTTTTGCCTCAGACTTACTCGCCTCAAGCTCTGCAGACGTCCGCAGCGCGGGAGGTTTTTCGAGTTTTGCGGGTTCTGCGAGTTTTTGCTCCCCCTGTGGCTGGAGGGGAAAAAAGGGCACGAACTGGAAAAGGGCGAGCGGCACTTCCTCTGCGGGCTTGCGCAGCGCCACCATCACCGGTCTCCAATCCGCGGGCGCGGAATCGTCGTCGAACGCCGGGGCCGCCGCCGGATGCTGAGCCGCGGGGATATAACCATAGTTAGTCCGTGCGAACCGGCAGGCGAGGTTGACCGATTCCGCGAAGACGTCGTCGAACACCACCACGCCTCCAGGTTTCAGCAGGCGATTGGCGTAGAAAAGATCGACGAAGACGTTGTCGAAGCGGTGCGCGCCGTCGATAAAAACCAGGTCGAATACGCGCCCCTCACAGACCAGCCGCGGCAACAGGAATTCCGAATAATCCTCATGAAACTCGACCCGCTGCTCGACCCCGGCGTCCCGCAATATTCGCCTGCCGGCGCAATGAAACTTGCTCGTCTGCTTGGGATCGATCACCACGTGAACGTGAGCGCCCGCGTCAGGACCCGGGAGCCTTTCCTGGGTCAAGAGCCCTTCCTGAATGTGGAGCGTGGACAGGCCCCACGCCATCCCGATCTCGAGCACCGCGCCGGCTCGTTCCTGCCGGCACGTGTCGCGGAGAAAGGCGCCACGGTCTGGTGTCACGCTCTCCGGGAAAATCTGATGCTCGATTCCTTCCGCATCGCGAATCGTGCCGCGAGCGTATATCTCCTCGATGACCTTTCTCAGCTTTGCAGCGGCCGGGGTTTCTGCGATCACCTACGATGCTCCTGGTTTGCCCGGTCCGGCGGTGAAGTTCGAAGGAAATCGTCGGAAAAGGCCGACCGGTTCAACCCTAGCCGTCGCTTGATATTCCTTCAATTGGATCCAGTGAAGTCGCTGCAGTGCCCGGATGCTACAGTCGTCAGATCGATGTGGTAAGAATTACCTTTGCGGCTGGCATGTTTAGACGATGCTTTTGCATATCGATTGCGCTAAAATGCGCTTTACTCTGCCATAATGATGATTACAGCAAACAATTATTTCTCGAAAATGGCACGTCTTTTGCGTCTCATATAGATGCAGACCCCCGTGACCGAACGCACAGGATGAGCACCACTAACTCGACACTGCAGCCTGCGGAAAGCTCATCCGCGCCGTTCCGGCTGGACGCCTCCGTGACATCCTCGTCGCAGACTCCTGTGGATCGTTCTTACCTATTCTATTGCTATATCTGCGGTCAAAATATCGGCAGTGAAAACGCCAACGCGGACGAGGCGGCCTCAGGCGACAACATCATTGGCACCTTACCCGCCCCGTATTCGTGGGTCATCTGGCTCCCACAAATCTGGCCTTCGTTACCACGCGGCGTGTCCGGCTCCAAGTTAAAGTTGAGATTCCTCTTCCGATGGGCCGTGCATCGCCTGCATCTGTTCGCAAGTTCGGGATACGGCGTATTATTGGTCTACGACCGCGATCTGCTGGTACATTATTCAGCGTTCACCCCCGGGTATTGGCGCTTCCCGTGTGTTGTCGGCGATGATTTCCAGGTCGGCGATACCTGGACTGACCCTGCTCATCGCGGACGAGGGCTCGCGCTTTTCGCGCTACGGACGCTGGTGACCACACTGTCGAAGCCGGGACGGCGCTTATGGTACGTGGTCGAGGCGATCAACGTGCCGTCTATCCGGGTTGCGGAAGGGGCGCAATTCAAGCTCACGGCCAAAGGTGAATGGCAGATGCGCTGGGGATTAAAACTGACCAGCTCGTACGTGATTCGCGAATACTGCTCCGCGTGAATGGCTATTGCTCTGACCAGACATGCGAGGAGAGTGACAATACTATCGGGGGGGACGCTCAACACGGCTGCTTCGGACCTGCACACCATGGAATCATCTGCGTTCGACTTAAATCCGACGAACAGCGCGTGCGCCGGCGAATCGCCGCCCGCCCTGACGGTCCGCCCGCTCGAGCAGGTGCTGGACCAATGGAAAGAACTCATCGGAGCGAGCGGCAAGGCCACGCTATTCCACACTCCGGCGTGGGCGCACGTGCTGCGCCGCACATACGGATTTCGCCCCTTCACCATAACCCTCGAGAGCGGCGGTAAGTTCCTGTCCGGCTGTCTGCTGTCGCGCACCAGGAATCCTTTCGAACGGCGCGTCGTGGGTCTGCCATTTTCCGATTCTTGCGCGCCGCTCGGAATCGACGAGGACGCGATCGCGGCCCTGATGCGCGATGTCATGGCCGAACCGAGTGTCTGCGGCAATCTGGAGATCCGCGGAATCAAGGCACCCGCGCCATGGCAGACGACGGATTGGTTCCAGCAATGGTCGGTTGATCTTGGCCGCCCCTTCGCCGAGATCCAACGCGCGGCGGATCGAAATTTCCGCCGCCAGGTAAAGCACGCCGCGGCCGCGTCGTTCAAGATCGAAACCGGCGACAGTGCCGACCTGCTGAGCCGCTTTTACGCAATCCAGCTCGAAACTCGGCGCCGCCTGGGTGTGCCGCCGCAGCCCATGCGTTTCTTTTCGCGCGTGCGCGAGACCTTCACCCAGGGCACGTGTGGCCTCGAAGTCTGGTTGGCCTCCTCGGCGGGGCGCGACCAGGCTGTGGTCGTTCTTTTGCGCGATGGACCAAAGCTTTATGCCAAATGGTCGGCGCGCACGGCCGAGAGCGCTCCTGGCGCGTCCCATCTGCTGTTCTTCGCCATCCTGGAGCATCATGCGGGCAAAGCGGCGTCGCTCGATCTGGGCCGTACCGATTCCCGCAATACGGGCCTCAGGCGCTTCAAGGCCGAAATGGGAGCGACCCCGGAGCCGCTTCCCTACAGCTACTTGCCGCGCGCGCCGCGCCACGCCAGTGCCGAGGATCCCGATCGCTCCACCGGCGCGCTGGCGCGAATCTGGCGTCGCCTGCCGCTGCCGGTCACCCGCGCCGTCGGCGCGCTCGCCTATGGTTACCTTGCATGAAGCGGCATCCTGTATGAGCCTGAAATGCGAGGCGGCCACCCTCAATCGCCAGTAGTAGCCTTTTCAGTCGTGCTATTGGACATCGCACTCAGCGCCGCGCGAAAGCGATGACCCTGCCCGTACGTCATTGACTCCACGGCACCCCGCACCGCTAGCATCATCTCAGTCCGGCCCAGCCCCGATCGGAGTGGCGCAAGGTCGCCCGGCTGAAGATGAGTCTACGAACGCCAATCGCGCTTGCTCTATGGGTCATCGTTGGGGCGGCGGCGATAGTCGTCTTCGAGACTCTGCCCTCCAACAGTAGCGGCTACCAGGATTTTAAACCGTACTATGTCGGGTCGCTGGCGCTCCGACGGGGTATCAATCCGTACGACGGCGATTTGGGGACGGTGTTTACCGAGGCCGGCCGGCCACTAGGTCGCCTGTCGGCGTGGGAGCGCGCCGAGCCTCTGCTCGATACGCCGGTCTGGCTGATCTTTTTCGAGCCGTTTACCTTGTTCGAGCCGGCAGTTGCTTACTGGGCGTGGGCGGGGTTCAACCTGCTCTGTCTGGGTGCGGCGCTTTTTTTGTTGATCCGCGAAATCGGTCCGCCGGGCGTCGACGGCTGGACAGTCGGCGCCTTGATGCTGCTCTATCCGCCGATTGCGATAAATTTCTGGTTCGCCCAAAGCGAAGTTGTCCTGTTGTTGATCTTCGTGCTCTCACTGCGAGCGCTTAGGCGTCGCAATGATGCGACTGCCGGCGTACTACTGGCAGGCGCGGCGTTGCTGCGCGCCTATCCACTCGGGATGCTGGGTTACCTGGTCGCCAGGCGCAATTGGCGTGCGGCCGGCTATTTTCTGGCCGCATGCGCTATCGGGGTTGCATTCGCGGTTGTGACGGCGGGAGTGCAGCCGGTCGCAAGTTTCGTGCGTCTCGCGTCACCGATATCCGGAACGCTCATTGGCGGAGCGCCGGCGGGCCTGCTGAGGCATCCGGCAAATCTAAACCTCGGCTCGTTCGTGCAATTCGTGCTCGGCTATCGCGGCTGGTCCCGCGCCGCCGGGTTGGCGCTCGAACTGCTGCTGGCAGGCTTCGCGTTTGTCGCCACCGCCGCCGTCGAGGATGACCGTTACGGGTGCGGATTCTCGCTGTGGCTGGTGCTGATCACGATGCTCTCGCCGGTGGCGTGGCCGCAGTTCCTGGTTTGCGTCGTTCCGCTCTATGTAGGGGTCGCGGCGGCCAATGACAAAAAAGCGCTGCCGCGGCGCGTGTTGAACGCCGCTTGCGCGAGCTATGTGGCGGGATTGTTCATGGGCGGCCCGCTCGGATTTCTAAGCCCGGCGTTGGCGCGCTCGATCGCCGGGCACATGCATGCTTCTTATGTGCTGCCGGCCGAGGCCGCGTTCATTTCGCTCGGCTGCGCCTATTTCGCGGCGCTGTGGATGACCGCAGGGGCCGTGCCTCGAGCGGCTGCCGCGCGCGTCGAGCCGCCGACGCCACAGGTTGCGCCGAGGTTTCGCGAGCGCGTCTCGAATTAGATCGCGATCTGTAGGACGATGGAACAGCGGACAGTGAACCGGATAAGAAGCGCCGGGCTACTCTTTGAGAAAGGCCGGGCGCGCTCTCCGGATCAAGGCCGGATCAACAATCGAAACGGAGGCGCGAGCGATGGCGACGGACGATTTCTCGGGTATCAATGACGTGATTCGCAAGGCCAGCGAGGCACTGGCCGAAACGCTCTCGGCCGTGAACAAGGCGGTCAAGGATCTCGCTGCGCAGGCGGGTGCCGGTATCGACCGCGAGCAGATGGTCGAGAGCTGGCTGCGCGCCGCGCGGATGAGTAAGGACGGGATGGTGACCGCGCTGGAGCAGGGCTTCCAGTGGTGGGAGCGCCAGGTCCGGGAGCAGGTGCGCCGGTCGGCTTCGGCTGCGGGCTCCGGCTCGGAGAAGAAGACCAATCCGATGGAGGCGTGGGCAGAGAACTGGCGCAAGGCAACCGAGTCATTCACCGATTCGGGGAAGTGGACCGAGGAAGCGCGCAAGCAGGCCGAGTCGGTGCAAAAGACGCTGCAGGACGGGCTGCGCGCGTGGCAGCGGATGTGGGAGCCCGAGAAAAAAGAAAAATGAAAGAGCCCGGAGACCCGTTCGCGGCGCTAAGCGCGAGCTAGAGATTATTTTTGTAGTCGAGCTCGACGAAGTGGTCGATTTTTGCCGCCTCCTCCTGGCTCGCCGCGCCCTCACCGTCGCCCTTGCGGGCCAGGTATTTTCCCCAGGAGAACGGGACGCGCGCGCCCCAGCTCTCGGGCTTCCACAATTGGGAGCGCATCAGGGCCTTGGCGCAGTGAAAGAAACATTCCCGCACCGTAACGCGGATCGCTAGCTGGGCCGGCGAGCCGTTGGCGGAGAAGCGTGCGAGCCCCGCCGGATCGACGCTCAACTCGCCCGTGCCGTTGACCCGCAGCGTCTCGTCGGTGCCGGGGAGCATGAAGATTATCCCGACATGGGAATTTTCCAGGATGTTCTGCAGGCCGAAGAGCAGCTTATTGCCCTTGCTGTCGGGAATCAGCAGGGTGTGCGGATCCTCGACCATCACAAAACCCGGCGCGCCGCCCTTGGGTGATACATCCTGGTTTCCTTGGGCGTTCGCCGTCCCGAGCACCAGGAAGGGCGAACGGCTGATGAAATCGATTGCCGTGTCGTCGAGCGCGCCGAGCAGCTTGCGCGGGGTGGCCGGATGCGGCTCGCCGATGAGCGTTCGCAACTGATCGAGTGTACTTGATTCGGTTGGGCATTCGATGGTTGTTCGAGTCTTCCATTTTTGACGCTCCGCCTGCGCCCGCCGGCGCATCGATCAGGCTGTAGCATTTAGCGCGAGGCGCGAACAGCATCTCAAGACACGGGTCGTGGGTCACTGCCTCCCGCGGCCTCCCCCGACCGAAACTCGCCCCGACCTTCGATCTGGGCGCTGACGTCCACTTTGAAATTTTAAAATTCCCTCCCCATGGGTCTTAGGGAGCGAACGCTGAATTCCACTTTGGATTTCAAATTCCCTCCCCCAAAACATGGGTGAGGGCGCCCAGAAAGGTAAGGTCTGGACGGCGCGACAGCGGACGAAACGTTAGCGCGAGTCGCGAGCGAGAGTGCGCATCGCCTCGCCCAGCAATTCGACCTCATCATCCGTCGTCCATGGCGAAAACGTCACGCGAAAGCCATTGGGATCGCGCGGCGGACGCAGCGGCTTGATCGCGACGCCGAAACGACGTAGTGCCGCCTCAGCCAATTCCTCTGGCCGTTGCTCGGACGGCAACCCATAGGCCAGCATGCCGGGCGCGTGCGGGCCGTCCCACTTCGCCGCCGTGTTTTCGTAGAGCCCGTCGAGGAGCGCGACGATTCGCGCCCGCAGCCGAGTCAGCGTCTCGACCCGCGACGAAAATTCTTCGGCGCAGGCTCGCAGCGCTTCGGCCATCCCCGCGAACTGCGCGCAGTTGAGCGATCCGTTTTCGAGTTCGCCGCCGCCCGAGCGAATGAAACCCACGGGCCCGGTCCAGGCGAGCGTGTTACAGGAGAGAAATCGTTCGCTGGCCCAGAGCCCTCCGGTGCCCATCGGACCGAACAGCCATTTGTGACCAGTGAACGCGTAGGCCCACGCGCCGATCCGGTTCACGTCCACGGCGACCTGTCCCAGTGCCTGCGCGCCGTCGACGATATAGGGGATTTCCTGCTGCGCAAGAATCTCCCCGGCTTCCGCGATCGGCAGAACGCGGCCGTCCATGCACGAGACGTGAGAGAACACGGCGAAGCCGGGCCGTCGCCGGCGGATCTGCGCGCGCAGATTTTCGAGAAATTCCGCCGGCGATGCACCGCCGATCGCTGCCGTCTCGACTCCGCGCGCGCCGAGCCGCGCGAGCGGCCAGACGACGGATGAGTGCTCCTGGTCCGTGGTGACGGCGAGGTCGCCGGGGCCGAGCGTCGCGCCAAGGATGCTTATCGCGAGGTTAAGCGCGGTCGAAGAATTGGGCATGAGCGAGACGCCGCCACGCTCGCGCGCACCGATAAGCGAGCACGCCGCACTCCGCGCCTGGTCCATCGTGGCGTCCAGCACGCGCACGCCCTCTTCGCTGTAAAGCAGGCCCGCGAACTCGCGGTCAACGGTTCGTACGCGGCGGGCCACACGTTCATCGGGACGGGCCAGTCCGCCATGGTTGAAGTAGGCTTTTACTACCGTGCGCGTAGCCATAAATTCTCGGTGTTTAAGCGTGTCTCGTCAGCGCGTCTCGCCGGAACTTGAGAGCGCGTCGAAGACGCTCTCCCCGGGCGGCGGTCCGCCCCACAATCGCCGGCACAGCTCGTAGGCTGGATAGGTCGTCGCCGCCAAGGCGATTGCGATGACGAAGTCGTCCTTGATTCCGCCCTCGGTGAGCGCGAGTCCGAAGGTGGCGCACCAGGTCAGCATCGGGAGCACTGCCACTAGATAGAGCCCGATCTTGCCGCCGCCGATCATGAACAGGCCGTCGCGTGCCGGCCGCTTGCGGCGCATCACCACCAGAGCGCTCAACTCGAGCACCAGCGCGCCCATGTAGAAGAACACGTCAAGGATCACCAGGGTGACGAATCCCAACGGCACCAGCATTGTGAAGAGCACGCAGCAGGCCAGGATCGACTTGCCCGGAGCCGCGGTCGTGCGCCAAATCTCCGCAAGCCATCGCGGCAGATAGCTCTCGCGCGCCAGCACGAACGGCATCCGCGAGACCCACAGCATCGCAGCCGTGAAGATCGAGAACGCCGAAACCATCCCGCCGAGCGCCAGTGCCGTGCCCAGCGCCGGGCCGCCGAGCTGGCGCCCGATCTCGGAGTACCATCCGATTTCCCAATTCGCGCCGCTATGGACGCCCGAGAGCGCGACGCCGAGCGGCAGCAGATAGCCGAGCACCACCATCGGCAGCGCGATCGCCAGCGCGCGCTGATAGGTGCGTCGCGTATCGCGAATCTCGCCCGCGACCACACTCGCGTTTTCCCATCCGCTGAAATTCCAGATTACGATCGTCAGGCCTCCCCCGAGCGCGAGCGCGAAGTCAGGTCCGAAGATCCGGCCGCCCGGCGGGTGCCAATGCACGAGATGTCCGAAGCCGAACACAACCATCGCCGCGAACGGCGCCAGCAATAACGCGGTCAGCAGGACCGCACTGTTTCCGGCCGGCCGCACGCCGAGAAAGTTGAGCAGCCCGGCGAGCCAGACCAGCGCGATTCCTATCGCGAGTTGGCCGCCGGTGCCGAGCGGATACAGGAAGGCAAGATAGGCGCTGAACAAGACCGGGTAAATCGCCATGTCCACCGCGGTGTAGAGCAGCGTCAGGTAAGCCTCGGCAAAACCCCAAAACGGTCCGAGCGCCTCCTTCACCCAGAAATAGAAGCCGCCTTCCACCGGCATAAGCGCGTTGAGTTCAGCCGCCATCAATGCGGTCGGCACACTGAGCGTAAGCGGCACCAGCACGCATAGCAGGAGCGTGAGGCGCGGGCCGGCTATTCGCACGGCGTCCTCAGTTCCGTAGGCGCCGCCGCTCACGACCAGGTAGATAACGCAGGTGAGCGAGAGCAGCCCGAGCTTGCCCCCGCGCATCACGATCGCGGCGCGCGGATCGCGCGGCGCCGCGGCGGGCGTCGCCAGCTCGCGTCGCTCATGGTCGGCGGAATCGAGGCTCGGCCGTTTCATCAGGGCTAGGCTCTAGCCGAGCGTCGGCGGCGGCACAAGGCGGGTGGGATTGCGCGAAGGTGGGCTCGCGGGCAACACTTATCAATGGTAGCTATGCCGCGTATAGTAAAGGCGCTCCGGTTGACGAATAGCCGGAGCTGACGGTCAATCCGACTATCCTCACTATTGTGTTAATGCTTTTGTGCTAATGACAAATCAATCCGTTCCGGGCGGTCGCTCGAGCACGCCTAAATCATCGTTGCACAAGTTGACGGTCGCGCTGGCCGCGACTGCGCTGCTGCTCTGCGCCGAATGCGCGCAAGTGCGGGGTCCCAGGTTTCAGCCGACCGGCGCCGCGTCGGCCGGCTCGCCGGACGAGGCCGACCAGCAGCAGTCGCCGTTCGGTGGTAAGCCCGCGGTCGATATTCCGCCGCAGGCCCGGGCGATGGGCGCGTTTTTGCAGGCCGAGGTCGCGACCGAAGAGGGCGACCGCACGGAGGCGCTGAAGGCGCTCGAGGAAGCGGTGCAATACGATCCCGGCAACTCGACGCTGCGCGTAACGCTCGCCACGCTCTACGTGCGTGACGGGCGTCTCGCGGACGCGCGCGTGCAGGCCGATCGGGCGATCAAGCTCGATTCCGGATCGTCGCGCGCACTGCTGCTCGCGGCCGGTATCGATTCCGCCCTGGGCGACGACACGAGCGCCGAGCGGGATTACAAGGAAGTGATCAGGGTCGCGCCCAAGAACCAGGAGGCGTACCTGTTCCTGGGCACGCTGTACGCGAAACGCGGAGATTACGAGCAGGCGCGCAAGGTCTTCGAGCAGCTGATCGCGCTCGATCCGCAATCGTTCCTGGGCTACTACTACGCCGGGCGCACGATGCTGGCCGCGGGCAACTACGCCGCGGCGGAGGGTTACTACCAAAAGGCGCTCGATCTCAATCCGCAGTCCGAGCTGGCGCTGCTCGACCTCGCCGCGATGCGCGAGGACCAGGGTAGGCGCGACGACGCGGTCGCGATCTATAAGAAGATCCTGCAGATCAATCCAAACGATGACCGCGCGCACAAGCGCATGGCCGAACTGTACTTTGCCGCGCACGCCTCGGCCGAGGCTCCGGTGAAGCCGGCACCGCCGCCCGAGAAGATCGAGATCAGTCCCAGCGACACCCGCACCAAAATTGGGCTGCTGTACTTCGAGCGCGGCGATTTCGACCGCGCGGCCACCGAGTTCAACCTGGTGCTGGGTGCCGAGCCCGACAACTACCGCGTCCACTATTACCTCGGGACCGCATACAGCGAGCTGAGCGATTACGACAAGGCGGCGACCGAGTTCGGGAAAATTCCTGACGGCAACGAGCACTACGTGGAATCGCGTCTGCAGCTCGCCTACATCTATGACAAGCAGCACGAGTACGATCAGGCGCTCGCCGCGCTCAACCAGGCGCTCGCCAAGAAGCCCGACGATGCCGAAATTCTCGGCTTCACAGTCGGCGTCTACCAGGAAAAGAAAGACTATCCCACCGCGATCAAACTCGCGCAGCGGATGGTCGTGCTCGAGCCGAAAAACGACAAGTACCACTTCACGCTCGGCGCCCTGTACGATGAGAGCAAGCAGCGTCCCGCCAGCATCGAGGAGATGCGCAAGGCGATCGACCTGAATGCCAAGAACGCACAGGCGCTCAACTACCTCGGCTATACCTACGCGGAGTCCGGCGATCACCTCGACGAGGCCGAACGGCTGGTCAAGCGCGCTCTCGCGATCGAACCGGAGGATGGGTTCTATATCGACAGTCTCGGCTGGGTCTATTACCAGAAAGGTGAATACGGCAAGGCCGCCGAGCAACTCGAAAAAGCGGTCAACTTGACCGGGGATGACCCGACCATCACCGAACACCTCGGCGACACCTACTCCAAACTGGGCCGTTCCGAGCAGGCCGGGCAACAGTACGAGGACGCGCTGCGGCGGACCACGGACCATGAGCAGTCCGCGCGTCTGAAGGGAAAGTTGCAATCCCTGCGCAATGTGGGCAGCGCCAGTCATTGAGCCGTTGCGCCGTTTGGCTCTGGAGCTACTGCGCGGGAGCTGGCGCACTGCCTTGGGTGCCGGCGCGCTGACGCTCGTAATCTGCCAGCTTTCATCGTGCGCGTTGACTACCCACGAGCCGTCCGCACCTTCGCGCGCGAGACCTGTCTCCGTCACGCCGGCAATTACTCCGATGCTCGCGGCGCTCGCCGCTCACGAGCGCTCGCTGCACTCGATGCAGAGCGGGGCGATAATGGAGTACAGCGCCGCCGACGGCCATCACTTCCGCACGCATGAGGAAATTGCGCTCGCGCGCCCGGCCAGCATGCGGGTCGAGGCGGTCGCGCCGTTCGGGACCACGATGCTGCTCGCGGCGGACGACGCCGGCCGGCTGATGATTTTCAATCCGTCGCAAAATGTTCTGATGAGCGGCAGCGCCAACGCTGCGACGCTCGACCGTTATGTGCGTATCCCGCTGGCGCCGCCGGCGGCGGTCGATCTTCTGATGGGCCTCGCGCCAGACCCGGCCGAACTCGCCACGCCTCCGGACTCGGTCACCGATACGGAGGGGATGACGGTAGCGCTATGGCACATGAGCAACGGCGGCACGCGGGAGTTGGGCTTCAGGGACGGCGAGTTGGTGATGGTGCGCGAGCGCGACACGGCCGGCGCCCGGCGTTACGAAGTGCGTTACAGCGAATGGCGCGACGTGGGAGGAATTGGCTTTCCGCGCAAGGTCGAGGCGGAGTTTCCCGCAAGCCGCATCACGCTGCGCTACCAGGCCCCCGCGCTCAACCCTACGCTCGACCCTGCGCTATTCGTGTTAAAGCCGGCTCCAGGCACCCGGCAGATTTTGATCGATGCCGGCCCAGGGGTAACGCTGGGAGCGGCGGGCTGAAAGCGCCCTGATGAGCCCTCGCCGCGCGCTCTTGATGTTGTGCTTTGCGCTGGCCGCTACCGCGGGACCCGGATGCCGCGTTCAGCAACCGCCCAGCCAGCACGAGCGCGAGCAGATTCTCTACCAATCGACCATCAGCGATCCCCGCACTTTCAATCCTATCCTGGTAACTGACTCTGCCTCGGGTGAGGTGGTCGGAGATCTTTTCGAAGGGCTCGTCAGGATCAACCCGCTGACGACCCTGCCCGAGCCGGGCCTCGCCGAAAGCTGGGAGCTAGGCGACGGCGGCAAGTCGATCGTTTTCCATCTGCGCCACGGCGTGAAATGGTTCGACGGCCAGCCATTCACCGCGCGCGACGTGGTTTTCACCATGCGCGTGATCTACGATCCGCGCGTCCCGAATATCGAAGAGCCGAGCCTCACCGTCGACGGCAAGCCGCTCAAGGTCGAGGCGCTGGATGACTACACGGTGCGGATGACGATGCCGCGGGTGTTCGCGCCGTTGCTCTATTCGATTGGCGTTCCGATCGTGCCCGCACATCTGCTCGAGACAGCGCTCTCGGACGGCAAGTTCAATCACACCTGGGGCATCAATACGCCGCCGAAAAAGATTGTCGGCCTGGGCCAGTTCGACATGGCGCGTTACGTACAGGCGCAGTTCGTGCATTTCGATCGCAACCCGGACTATTGGATGCGCGACGAAAAGGGCGGGCGGCTGCCGCGGCTTCATGGCGAGACGCTGCAAATCGTGCCCGACGGCAACGCTCAGTACCTGCGCTTTCTCGCCGGCCAGATCGACACCTACACTCCGCGTCCCGAGGAAGTCGTCGATCTCCGCGACAAGCAGAAACAACTCGGTATCACGCTCAAGGAAATCGGCATCGACACCGGCTCGCTGTTTTTCGCCTTCAACCGCAACCCCCGTCACTATCTCCATAACGGGGAGACCGATCCGAAGTTCCATTGGTTCACCGACATCCGCTTCATGCGTGCGATTGCCCACGCGATCGACAAGCAGGGAATGATCGATCTCTGCTTCCACGGACTCGCCGTGCCGGCGGCCTCCGATGTCTCGCCAGCCAATAAGGTTTTCTACAATCCGCATCTCAAGGACTACGATTACAATCTCAAGGAAGCGGGCGCCTTGCTGGATCAGGCCGGCTACCATCTGGTGAACGGCGTGCGCGTCGATTCGCAGGGCAATCGAGTGGTGTTCAACCTCGCAACCAACAGCGGCGTGAATGTGCGCGACCAGATGTGCGTCATTTTTCAGCAGGACCTGCTGCGCGTTGGGATCAAGGTCAACTATCGGCCGCTGGAATTCACCACGCTGGTCGACAAACTCGATTCCACCTATGACTGGGACGTGGTGCTGATCGGCTTTACGGGCGGGATCGAGCCAAACAATGGCGCCGACTTCCTGCGCTCCTCGGGCGCGCTCCACCTGTGGTACCCGAAGGAGCCCAAACCGGCGACGCCGTGGGAGGCCGAGATCGACCGGCTGCTGGAACAGGGCACGATGGTGATGGATCCGCTGAAGCGCGCGCCGTATTACTGGCGCATCCAGGAAATCCTCTATCAACAACTGCCGATCATCGAGACGGTGCGCCAGGTGCGCTACGAGGCGTGGAAGAATTCGCTGGAAAATTTTCAGCCCACCGTGTGGGGCAACTACAAGCCCGAATGGATCGAGTTCCGGCCCGAGTGATCTAGCGCCGCGCAAACGATGACCAGGTTTCTGATAAAGCGTCTGCTCAACATGGTCCCGCTGATCATCGGGATCACTTTTCTGTCGTTCCTGGTGATGTCGCTCGCGCCGGGCAACTTTCTTTCCAACCTCAAACTCAACCCGGCCATTTCGCCCCAGGTGATCCATCAAATGGAGGCGCAATTCGGCCTCGATCAGCCGCTGCTGACACGCTACGCGAAGTGGCTATGGCAGGTGCTTCATCTCAATCTCGGGCTGTCGATGAGCTATCGGGTCAACGTGACCTCGCTCATCGCCGCGCGCGCCTTCAACACCGTCATCCTGGCGCTCGCGAGCATGGTTTTCGCCTGGGTGGTCGCGATACCGATCGGGATCGTGGTCGCGGTGAAGCAGAATTCGATTTGGGATCGCGTACTCTCGTTCGTGGCGTTCTTTGGAATGTCGGTGCCGAATTTTTTTCTCGCCTTCCTGATGATGTACCTGGCGCTGCGCACCGGATGGTTCCCGGTGGGCGCAACTTTTTCACCCTACTATGAAAGCCTCGACACCTGGGGCCGTATCGCCGACCGAATCAACCATCTGATCCTGCCGGTGTTCGTGCTGGGCGTGGCGGGGATGGCCTCGCTGATGCGCCTGATGCGCTCGCAAATCCTCGAGATCAAAAACTCCGAGTTCGTGCGCACGGCGCGCGCCAAAGGCCTGCCGGAACGAATCGTGATGTACAAGCACGTGTTGCGCAACGCGCTCAATCCCTTCGTCACCCTCGCTGGCTACGGACTTGCCGATCTGCTGGGCGGTGCAGCGCTGATCGAAGCGGTAATGAACCTGCAAGGGCTGGGCTTGCTGCTGCTAGACGCGGTGCGCTCGCTCGACATCTACCTGGTGATGGGTTCGGTGCTGATGGGCACCGTGCTGTTGTTGCTGGGCAATCTGCTGGCCGACATCGCGCTGGTGATGGTCGACCCGCGTGTCGATTTTTCTTCGTTGAGTGCGGATTGAGCATGTCAGCCGTTGCGACAATTCCGGAGAATCCTGCCACGGCCGGCCAGTCGGCCGCGCGACCGTCGCGGCGCCGCGCGCTGCTGCATGGTCTTGGCCATGGTTTTGGCCGCGAATGGCAGCGCGCCTCGTGGGTGGTGCGCATCTCTGTTATCTGCTTGTTAGTTTTCTATTTCCTGGCCGTCGCCTCGCCGCTGGTCGCGCCTTACGATCCCATCCGCCAGTATCGCGACCTGCCCGACTGCCCGCCGATGGGTCTTCATCTGGCGAGACCCGCCGAGTGGCATCACGGGTTTTTTTACGCTCATCCAATGCGCATGAGCGACGCGGCGGCGCGCACCTTCACCGCCGACCGCTCGCGTACAACCTATCTGCAGTTTTTCCATCGCGGTCATCTCTTCACCACCGAGTCGGCCGACGCACCCTGGTTCGTCATGGGCAGCGATGGATTGGGCCGCGATCTCTTTTCGCGCATCGTGTACGGTGCGCGGGTCAGCATGTGCGTCGGTCTGATCGGCGTGTTGATCACTTTCTCGCTTGGCATCGTAGTGGGAGCGTTTTCGGGCTATGTCGGCGGGCTCACCGACAACTTGATCATGCGTTGGTCGGAGATCGAGATGTCGCTGCCGTCGTTCTATTTTCTGCTCGCGCTGGCGGCGGTGATTCCCTCGGGCGTCAGCCCGGTGATGACCTTTTTCACGATCGTCGCGATCATGAGCTTCATCAGCTGGGCCGGTTTCGCCCGGATCATCCGCGGCATGACGGCTTCGGTGCGCTCGCGCCCTTACGTCGAAGCGGCGCGTGCGCTGGGCGCGTCGCGCGCGCGCATCATTTTCCTCCACGTCATCCCCTCGGTGCTCGGCTACGCGATCGTGGCCGCGACGCTCTCGATCCCCGGCTTCATCCTGGGTGAGAGTGCGCTCTCGCTGCTCGGGCTGGGTATCCAGGAGCCGGCCGCGAGCTGGGGCAACCTGCTGGCACAGGCGCAGGACGTGCAGAACCTTGCGCGCTACCCGTGGATTCTCATCCCCGGCGTGTTCATTTTCCTTACCGTCATGTCGTTCAACTTTCTCGGGGACCATCTGCGCGACCGCCTCGACCCGGGCAACCTGGGCTAGGCGGCGAGGTCGATCGCGCCCGCGGTTTTCTGAATGAGAGTGCCTTCGTTCGAGGCGGCAGCCGAAGCCCATCCGCTGGCCGTTCGCAAATGGCTGGTTGCGTCCGCGGTGATGATCGGCGCGGTCATGACGGTGCTCGACACGTCGATCGTCAACGTCTCGCTGCCCTACATGCAGAAAAGTTTCGCCGCCGACGTCGACCAGATTACCTGGGTGGTCACTAGCTACCTGGTCGCGGTCAGCGTAACGATTCCGATGACCGGATGGTGCGCCGTGCACTTCGGGCGCAAGCGCTATTTTCTCGCCTCGGTACTGATGTTCGCGGTTACCTCGGCGATGTGCGGGCTGGCGCGCGGCGTCGGCGCGATGGTGCTCTTTCGTTTGCTCCAGGGCGCGGCGGGCGCGGCGATGATTCCGCTGTCGCAGGCGATTCTGATCGAAACCTTTCCGCCCGCCGAGCACACCCTTGCGATGACGACATTCGGCATGGGCCTGATGGCGGCGCCCGTCCTCGGCCCGACGCTCGGCGGCTGGATCACGATCAACTGGAACTGGCGCTGGGTTTTTTTCATCAACGTGCCGACCGGCGTACTCGCGATGGCGATGGTCTATGCGTTCGTGCACGACCCGCCATACCTGCGCCGCCAACGCGGCAGTGGCCGTATCGACTACCTCGGAATAGTTCTGGTTGCCGTTGCGCTGGGGCTGTTCCAGATCGTGCTTGCCGTGGGCGGGCGCGCCGGCTGGTTCGCGTCGCCGTGGGTATGTTCCGCCTGCGCGCTGTCCGCGCTTTCGGCGGTCGCGCTGATATTCCACGAGCTGCGCTTCCCGGAACCGCTCATCGATCTGCGGATGTTCAAGGTTTTCGGTTTCACGCTCGCCGTAGCGATCATATCGATCCAGGCGGTGGCGCTGTTTAGCATCAACCTGCTGAACCCGCTGTTCATGGAAACGTTGCTCGGCTATGACGCGTGGAAGGCGGGCCTCGCGGTCGCGCCCCGTGGCCTCGGCGTCGTGATCGCGCTGTTGGCGGTGGGTCAGCTTTCGCGCCGCGGCATCGACATGCGGCCGATCATCAGCGCTGGGTTCATGCTCGCTGCGTACGAGGTCTGGCGGATGTCGCATTGGGGCCTCGGCGTCAGCATGAGCGAAGTGCTGTGGCCGATTTTCTTCTTCGGCCTGGGGCTGGGCTCGGTTTTCCCGACGGTGACCGCGGTCGGTCTGGGTCAGATCGCACGCGAGCGGATGGGCTACGCTTCCAGCCTGTTCAGCATGATGGTGAACATCGGCGCTGCGACCGGTATTGCGGCCTCGACCAATCTGCTGGCCGCACGTCGCCGCTTTCACCTGGCGCATCTGCTGGCGACCACCCCGGCTTCCGGCGCCGCGCATCATCCCGTGGCCGCGGCAGCCGCGTCGCAAGCCTGGCTGCTCGCTTACAACGACGTGTACCGGGTGCTCGCGATGGTTGTACTTTTCCTGGCGCCATGGTCCATGCTTTTGAAACGCACGAGCGCGACTGTTGCCGCGGAAACCGTGGTCGAGTGATTCGCGCCCCCGGCGCCATCGCTAGCCAACGCGAAATCATCCCAGATCATCGGCAACATCATGGGCAACATCATCGGCACGTCATCGGGAAATCATCGCAAATTTGGTGAGAGGAATTTCAAGATGAGCAGCAAAGACGAACTTACCTGGCTCGATGCGACCGCGCAGGCCGAACTGGTCGCGAGCGGCGCAGTCACCCCGGCCGAATTGGTCGAGGCCGCGATTGCGCGGGTCGAGCGGCTTAACCCGCAACTCAACTGCGTCATCTTCCCACGTTACGACCAGGCCCGCGCCGAAGCCCGCGATCGCGACGTCATCCCCGACGGTGTTTTCCGCGGCGTGCCGTTCCTGATGAAGGATCTGCTCCAGACCAGCGAGGGCGAGCCGTTTAGCTGGGGATGGAAGCCGTTCAAGGACGCTCGGATGGTTGCGCAATCGACGTCATACGTAGCCGCGAAGTTCCGCGCGGCCGGCCTGATAACGCTGGCGCGGAGCACGGTGCCCGAGTGGGGCGCGACGCTCTCGACCGAGACGCGAGCATGGGGTGCGACGCGCAATCCGTGGAACACCGCGCGGATTGCGGGCGGATCGAGCGGCGGGGCGGCCGCCGCGGTCGCCTCGGGGATGGTGCCGATCGCGCACGGCAACGACGCCGGCGGATCAATTCGCATCCCGGCCTCCTTCTGCGGATTGGTCGGGCTCAAGGGTTCGCGCGGCCGGACCTCGCTCGGTCCCGCGCATGCCGAGTTCTGGCATGGCCTGTGTGAAGAGGGGGCGCTGGTGCGTAGCGTGCGCGACGCCGCGGCCGCGCTGGATGCAGTCGCAGGCTACATGCCGGGCGATCCATGGACCGCGCCGGTGCCGGCGCGTCGGTTCCGCGATGAGGTCGGCCAGTCGCCGGGCCGTTTGCGAATCGGCTTCATGGACCGCGCGCCGGCTCCTCACCCGGGGATCCATCCCGAATGCGCATCAGCGGTGCGCGGCGCGGCGAAATTGCTCGAATCGCTCGGCCATCAGGTAGAGCCGAATTTCCCCGCGGCGCTCGACGAGGCGACGCTTAATTCCGCCTTCGGCCGAGTCGTTGCCGGCGGTGTGGCGCGCCAGGCCGCGGCGGTCGAGCCGATGCTCGGGCGCGCCGTCGGCCCCGATGATTTCGACGAATGGACCTGGTTCCTGGTCGAGCGTGGCCGGCGCCTGAAGCTGGTCGACTACCTGGCCGCGTGCGAATGGTTCAACCATTTCTCACGCGCGGCGGCCGGATGGTGGAGCGACGGGTTCGACGTGCTGGTCACTCCAACGATGGCTCAGCCGGCGCCGGAGTTGGGAATTTTCAAAACTCGCCCGGGCGAGCATCCGCGCAACGTCGGCGTGCGGCTTAACGAGGTGAGCCCCTTTACCGCCCCATGGAACATCGCGGGCCAGCCGGCCCTCTCGCTGCCCCTGCACATGACGCCCGAAGGATTACCGGTCGGGGTTCAGTTCGTGGCGGCGTACGGACGCGAGGATCTGCTGCTGCGGTTGGCAGCACAGATAGAACAGGCCGCGCCATGGGCGGATCGCCACCCGCGCTTCCAGGCATAGTCCATGCGTCCACACTGAGTATTTGGTCGGACAGTTATGGCCGCGTTAGGCTCAGGCAGCGCTTTCAGTCGCGTGTGTAATCAGCGTGTTCTGGTTCGAGTCTCCAAGGGCCTACCACCACCACCAGGATGACTACAATCATCACGACGCTATTTAAACCGGCCCGAGCAGTCGGGCCGGGTCCGTCAATCAAGGCCGGTCAGAAAGGCCGTCGTCACTTGACGGTCAGTGTGACTGTGCCGGTGGAATCCCCAGCCGTGGTGGAGAATCCTTTGCCGTTTAGCGTGCTGCTCGGCGAAGACCCCCCGGCGTTTACCTGATTACCGTTGCCGTCATATTCCACGAAACTCATATTGCTGGTGAGCCCAGCGACCTTAAATCCCGCCGCACATGAAACGGTCATCGATACGGGGGCCGTCGTTCCGCTGCTATCGCAACTGACAGCAGGACAAACTACGGAGGTTTGTCCGAGAGCGCATACTCCTGAGGAACCCGAAGAAGGGCACAATGTCACTATCGCATTGCCGACAACAACGTCGGGACTGACACTGCCGCAATCCAGTGTCACGTCCTTCTTGGTTGGACTAGCGTAAACGGGAATGCAGGATGCTGCTAAGCTAAGCAAACACCACGAAATTGCCACTATTTTTCTCAATGGTCTCATCATATCTCTCTTTGTGCTTTTAAGCCCGTTATGCACTCTTTTGAAGATATCTACTCTCTGTTGAGATGTCTACACCATAAATGACACTGATTTGCATGCTAACGCATCGGTTAATGCTATATTAGGCTTTAATCATCATATTTCTCTTGTGGCTATCTCTGAGATGTTGAGCGCACTTGGGCGACGCAGAACCTATCGCCGGAAGGTTGAGAACGCGTATCGGTTATCGAACGAACAACTATGTCGGAAGCTTCAAGGGCGGCGTTTTCCGGAGGAGAAAGAACTAGGTCGAGTACGGCATGCGCTTAAGCAAGACAATCTCTCCTGAGTCTAAGTCATTGCTCAGTCTTCTTCGATACGCTAATTACGGCGACCCGCACAAGGTGCCGTTGACGTCGCATTGCGGCGCGATGCCGCGGTCGCGCTGTTGTTGGTTCAGCGCCGCTATAGCGGTATTGGTTTTGACGTTAGAGTTACACGCGCATAGTTGGCTAGCGCAGCAACTACATTCAGCCGCGGTCTCGGCTTTGATTATTTCCGAGACGTCGCATTTCGATAGCCCGGAACAGGCGCCTGCCACCAGATCGCGATCATTGCATTCGTCGGTGCAAAGCGTCGCGTCGCACGTGTAGCCCGTCTGAACCCCTCCCGTTCCCTGACAGGTGCGGTACTCATTGCAGACCCGTGTGCAGTCGACCCCACTATTAGGCGGCAGCACGGTGGTACCCGGCACATACAGCGGGCATCCGATCGCTCCCGGCGCGTCCGGCAGGCAAGTTCCCGGGCTGGGAACCGCCGCTGGCGCCTCGGCGTAAGCGGGGGCCGACGAGCTGATGTCAGGCATTGCCGGCTTGGGAGGAGCGTAGGCGGCCGACCATACCAAGTCGTCTCCAAGCGTGCAGGCCTGGTCGTTTTGGCCCACCTGGTATGGGCCATTGAAGACCGGGCACGAGCATTGAACTATCTGCGAATTGCTGGTCTTGAAACAGGGCGCGGTCATGCAGCCGGCGTATGGCGCCTGGGTGCAACCGGTCTGGCCGATTCCGTTAGTGGGAATGCAATCGAAGCTGAAGGCCGAAGACACGGTCGAGCCGGGGATCAGAGTTCCCTGGTTAATCGCCTGGCATACGGGCGCCGAATTGAGCTTCTCGCAAAGGCTGCCGTCGGTACCACATTGTGCGACAGTCTTTGCATATACCGAATGATTAAGAATGGCGTTTATATCTACGAAGTACACTCCATAGGGTATGTTGAAGCATTGACAGTTCGCGTAAAGCCCGTTTGGAGTTAATGTACAGGAGAGGTCTTCGGGGCCGCTGCTCGGACCCGAATAATAACACAGCGCAAAAGGGCCACCTCTACACGGCAGAAAATTGCTTCCGGTTAACAGTATATTCGCATAAGCCGGACCAAAAGTGGTGGTCCAATTCGCCGGATCGCTCCAGAACGCATGCGAGTTGGGAACGAAATGTATAATTCCCGAAGCTGGCGTTGGCGTGGGCGACGGAGCAGGTGAGGGCGTGGGAGTCGGCGGTGGCGGCGGCTTAGGTGATCTGGCCGAGTCGTCGTCGCTGCAACCCACCGCAAAGAACGCGACCAGCAGAAAGATACCCAGGCTGTAGACCAACCGCGCGACGATTTGCCTATTCGCGATGCGGGCCCGAGCCCGCGCTGTCCCCTCATTCACCTCGATCAAAGACTATGTCTCCTCTGCGTGCCACTGTTTCTGTCGCACGGAGTGATGTCAAGTGAGCGTGTGGATAATTCGGCCACGGGCGCCGTACGAATTGACGGAACTCGGAACGGATTGAGTTACCAGTAACGTCTCGTCACCCGATCGGCATGCGGCTCCGATTGACAAAGTCTCGAGTTTCGCTGATGGAGCGCGCTGAGTGGTGACATCCCGATGAGCCGAATGCTATAAGTTTGGCTCGCCGGCTGGGACGCTCGGATCGCTTACGGTCCGTCAAATACTTGAAGCGCAAAAGAGGAGTAGCTATTGCGATGGCCATTTATCTGAGTATGCAGAGAGCGCGTTTTTCCAGCGCTGCGGGGTACGAGAAATTCAGAAATATTTTCGCCGACGTGCGACATCATCTGAAGACCCTCCCGGGATTTCTCCATCTCACGTGGTGGATCCATGCCGAGGACCCGGGTTGGTACAACGAGGTCAGTTTCTGGACCAGCAAGGAAGCGTTGCAGGACTGGCACATGAATACCTATCACAAGCACGCCAAGGAATGGGCGGCGCAGTCAGGCGCGATCCTTGAGGACATCATTACGAACTTCGAGCTCGCCAGCACCCGGCTGCTGCGCATCTGCCCGGTTTGCAACAAGCTACAGGACAAGCCCTACGATCTGGCGAAGGAGCAGCAGGTACTCGCGGAGCCGTGTCCGCAATGCGGTTTCCATTTTCCAGTCACGCCGGAGGCGCCGAGCAGCTTTGCGGTATTCAAGGATGCTAAGTGATACACACTTGCCATCATCGCGGCACCGCGGCTGGTGAAAACCTTCGCACCTGATAGACCCACAGTACTAAGTACATTTCGAGGAAAATTGCATGATCGACCACTCCAGTATTGAGAGCCTGACCACGGCGGTGCAGCGCTACTTCGATTTGATGTACGACGGTGACACGTCGCGCTGGGACAAGGTTTTTCGTTCGTCAGCCCAACTTCACGGCCTCCGCGAAGGCAAGATGGCGATGTTCACGTCCCAGGGGTACAAGGAGTTGACTGCCGGCAGGCCCTCGCCGAAGTCGCTCAACGCGCCACGCGAGGAAGAGATCCTGCTGATGGATTTCGCTTCCCCGACCCAGGCACTCGTTAAGGTACGGGTCAGAATTAACAAGAGCGTATATGTGGATCACCTCACTTATCATCGGGTAGATGGTGAGTGGCTGATCAGCTCGAAGGGTTATCACGTCGAGCGCACGGATTAATCCCACCGCCATTGAATCCGAATAACATGTCAGACGGAGGCGCGCCGTCTGTTTTTTCCAGGCGGATGCGCGGAGCGCTTCTAAACGGTCACCGCTGCTCAGAGCTTTTCGATTCGCACAGCCGTGCCGTAAGCCGCGATTTCGCTCATGATGTTGCCGATTTCGTTGCAATCGAAGCGCATCGCGATCACGGCATTGCCGCCCTTTTCCATCGCGGCCAGGCGCAATCGGTCGATCGCCTGTTGGCGGCTATCCGAGAGCAGTTGCGTATAGCCGGCGACCTCGCCACCGAAAATCGTGCGCAGCCCCGCGCCCATGTTCGAGAAGGCATTGCGCGCCCGGCAGATGAGCCCGAAGACTTCGCCGTAAACGGCCACAATCTTGAAACCGGGAACGTCGTTCATTGTGGTGACTAAAATGGCGTCGTTATCCATAGACAAACGATAACCACGATAACCGCTTCGCGCAACGTCAAAACATTAATATGCTATTCGCAATGTTCGAGTCATAAGTTATCAACGAGAAATCCTAGTGAAATTGCTAAGCTAGAGCTGTGATGGTTGGAACGACGCGAGTGACCATTCCCAAACCGCATGATGCGTTCGACGCGATGATGGAGGACGGCGCGACTATCCGGGTGCGTCGCCATGGCGCTCCGGGAGCCCCCCGCCTGGTCCTAAGTCACGGCAATGGGCTTGCGATCGATGGCTACTTTTCGTTCTGGGGGCGGCTGCTGGATCGCTACGAAGTCATCGTCTACGACTTTCGCAATCACGGCCAGAACCCGCTGCATCACCCGGCTAACCATCAATGGAAAATGTTTATCCAGGACGACGAGCGCGTCTGGAACGCGATTCGCGCGCGATGGGGCGCTGCGCCGATGGCCGGGGTCTTCCATTCGCTTTCGGCGGTGACCGCGGCTATGCATACGCTGGAGATGGGTCGGCGCTGGGACCCGCTGGTATTGTTCGATCCTCCGATTCATCCGCGCGAAGGCCATCCGTTGCAGGCAATCCAGAGATCGAGTGAAGGAGAGATAGCGGCGCGCGCCCGCCGCCGCACCGAGCGCTACAAGAGCCCGGCCGACCTGGCGCAACTCTTCGCCCGCGTACCGCAGTTCAAGCTGTGGCGGCCGGAGGCGTACGAATTGATGGCGCGCGCGACGCTGCGACGTGACGACGCGGCGGACGACTGGGTACTAGCCTGCCCACGCGAGCTTGAGGCGCACGTTTTCGAGAGCAATCGCGATGCAACGGTCTGGCCGCGGATGAAAAACCTGGCTGCGCCGTGCAAGCTGATTTGCGGCGACCCGGCAAATGAGCACAAGCAGCCGCCGGCGCTTATCGGGCGCGCGATTGCCGAGGAGACCGGAATCGAATACGAGCCAATCGCGCATACTACGCACTTTCTGCAAATCGAGCGCCCCGACGAATGTATCCGTGCGATGGAGCCGTTTCTGCGCGAGCATGGGTTTATCGGGTAGCACGCGTGGCCGCTTTACGGCTTTCGGCATTCGGGACGCTTTGATAGATTTTGCAGTGAAAGTGCCTCCGAAAATATTCCTGAACTGAAAATAATCTACTCATGGCTCTGCTGAATATCCGCAAATTTCCGGACCCGGCGCTCAAGGATCCGGCAAAGCCGGTCGCCAACATAGACGGCGGCCTGGCAAGCTTTATCGAGAGCATGGTGCAGACGATGTACGCGGCTCCGGGCGTTGGCCTGGCGGCGCCTCAGGTCGGTGATTCGCGACGCGTGGTGGTGCTCGATACCGACCATCAGAACCCCGGTAAGAAATTGCTGCGGCTTATCAATCCAAAAATTGTCGAATCCGAGGGCTCGGTCATCTGGGAAGAGGGATGCCTTTCGGTGATCGATTATACCGCCGACGTCAAACGCGCTGCGCGCGTGCTGGTGCGCGCGTGGACACCCGAGGAGAAGGAAATCGAGCTCGAGGCCGACGACCTGCTCGCGGTGGCGCTGCAGCATGAGATCGACCACCTCGACGGCAAGCTCTTCATCGATCGCATCAGCCGCATCAAGCGCGAACTGTACCGGCGCAAACTCACCAAGCTGATAAAGGAGGGCAAGGCCGATGGCCAGCGTCCCTCCAGCGTCCGGATCTGAAATCGTCACACCGCTCAGAATCGTCTTCATGGGCACGCCGGCGCTGGCAGCTCATATACTGGAACGGCTGGCCGACGCTGCCGGCTCGGATTTCGAGATCGTTGGCGTGATTACGCGTCCCGACCAGCCGCGTGGGCGCGGACTCAGGCTCGAGCCGAGCGAGGTCGGAGCGGTCGCGGAGCGTCGCGGACTGCGGGTGCTCAAACCGGCCAAGATTCGCACGCCGGAATTTCTCGCCGAGCTGAGCGCGCTCAGTCCCGACTTGCTGGTGATTGCGGCTTACGGCCGAATCCTGCCCGACCCGATGCTGGCGGCGGCGCGAATCATGCCCATCAACGTTCACGCCTCGCTCTTGCCACGCCATCGCGGGGCCTCGCCAGTCGAAGGTGCCATCCTCGCCGGCGATAACGAAAGCGGCGTCACTATCATGCGTGTAACCAGCCGGATGGATGCGGGGCCGCTCTTGCTCGCGCGCGGGATTCCAATCGCGTCTGACGAGACCCAGGGAACGCTCAAACAGAAGCTCGCCGAGTTGGGGGCGGTGGCTTTGCTCGAAGCGCTCGAGAAGCTCCGGAGCGGGCAACTCATCGAGACGCCGCAGGACGAGAGCCGCGCTACCTACACTTCGCCCGTGAGTAAGGCCGACGCGGTAATCGACTGGACCGCCGATGCGGCGCGGATCGAGCGGATGGTGCGCGCCTATGATCCGTGGCCGGTCGCGCGCACGCGGCTTGGCGGCGACGAGCTGATGGTATGGCGCGCGGCGCTCGATTCGCCGGAGGGCACCGGCGAATCGAGCGCCGCGCCCGGCACGATCGTACGCGTGAAGCCCGACGTCGCCGTGCAATGCGGTCGCGGACGAGTCGTGCTGGCCGAGGTGCAGGCGGCGGGACGCAAGCGGATGAACGCGGCGGAGTTTCTCCGTGGGCGGCGAGTCATCCCAGGCGAGCGCCTGGGATGACTCGCCGCCCGCCTATCGCTCCGCGCGGACGCGCCGGCGCGAATGCGCCGGCTGCGCCCGCGCGCCGTCGCCACGCCTCCGGGGTCCCGGCGCCGGGCGCGCTCGCGCCCGGCGCCGGGACGCCGGATGGAACAATGCGTCCACCCGAGCGCGGCGCGGCGGGCCTTCAGGCCCGCCGCGCCGCGCTCGAAATCCTAGTCCGGGTGGAGAGCCACGCGGCATTCGCCGACGTGATGCTCGGCCATCGCCTCGCCGCCTTCGCCCTTCCCGACCGTCGCCTGCTGACGCGGCTGGTGCTCGGCACGCTCGCCTGGCGCGGCCGGTTGGACTACGAACTGGCGCAGCTATGCACGCAGCCGCTCGAGAAACTCGAGCGGCCGGTGCTGGGCGCGCTCAGGCTCGGGCTTTTCCAGATGCGTCATTTAAGCCGCGTGCCCGCGCATGCTGCGGTCGACACTGCCGTGTCGCTCGCGCGCGAGGCGGCGGGGCGCGGCGCCGGCGGGCTGGTCAACGCCGTGCTGCGGCGGGCCGCGCGTGACGTCGCCGCGATGCCTGAGCGGGCGGCGGACGAGATTGGGTATCTCGCGGTTGCATACTCGCATCCGCGATGGTTGGTGGCGTGCTTCATCGAATGGTTCGGCCTCGCTCGGGCGGAGGCGCTGATGGCGGCCAACAATGAGGCTGCGCCGAACGTGATGCGGCTCAACCTGGCGCGCGCGCCGCGCGAAGAGATTGTCGCGCGAATGACCGCCGACGGACTCGCAATACGCTCCGGCGAGCATCTACCCGAGACGGCCTTGTTGGAGAGCGCGCCCGACTTCGACTCCGATTCCTACCGCGCCGGACTGTTCCGTCCGCAATCCGAGGCTTCGCAACTGGTCGCCCGCATGTTGGCCCCGTCTGCCGGCGCGACCGTGATCGATTGCGCCGCGGCGCCGGGCGGCAAGACGACTCATCTTGCGGAACTGCTCGATGCGCGCGGTCGCGTCGTGGCGCTCGATCTCAATTGGCATGGGCTTAAAACGGCGCGTGATCTTGCGCGCGGCCTGGGCCATCGCAATATCGTATTCGCGAGCGCGGATCTCGCGGCTGCGCCGCCGCTGCGCGCGGAATCCGCCGGCTTCGTCCTGCTCGACGCGCCTTGTACCGGGACGGGCACGCTGCGGGAGCATCCGGAAATTCGATGGCGCCTTGTGGCGGACGATTTTCGCCGGATGGCGGAGCTGCAGCGCGCGATGCTCGAGAACGCGGCTACGCTGGTCCGGCCGGGCGGTGTGATCGTGTACGCCGTATGCAGTCTGACGCCGCAGGAGGGTCCGGGTGTGGTGCGCGGCTTTCTCGCAGAGCATCCGGAGTTCTCGATCGAGCGGCCGCAGATGACGCAGCTCGCGCGCTGGCTGCAGAGCGACGGGACGCTGTCGACCAGTCCCGAACGTGGCGGTCTCGACGGCTTTTTCGCCGCCCGGATGCGCCGGCGCTGAGCGCGCCTTTTGCCGCGCGGCGGCCGAGGCGCTAGTCTTTGCCAATGGAACTCGAGCATAAGATTGCGCCGTCGATCCTGTCAGCCGACTTCGCGTGTTTGGGCGAGGAGATCCGCAAGGTCGAGGAGGCGGGCGCCGACCTGATCCATTTCGACGTGATGGACGGCCATTTCGTCCCGAACCTGTCGATCGGCGTGCCGGTGCTGAAATCGCTGCGCAAGATAACCAGGCTTCCGATCGACGCGCACCTGATGATTTCCGAGCCTGCGCGCTTCCTGCAGGCCTTCGTCGAGGCGGGAGCCGATTCAATCTCCGTGCATGCGGAGGTCTGCGATGACTTGCCGAGAATGGCCGCCCGAATCCACGAACTCGGCGCGCGTGCCTCGGTTGCAATCAATCCGGAGACGCCGGTGGATCGGGTACTGGCTGCGGCCGAGCATCTCGACATGATCCTGGTGATGAGCGTGCATCCGGGCTTTGCCGGCCAGGAGTTCATCGTCGAGAGCCTGGAGAAGCTGCGCGCGGTGCGGCGCGAGCTCGAACGGCGTGGGCTCAAGGTCGACCTCGAGGTCGACGGCGGCGTCAAAATCGACAATATCGGCGCCGCGGCCGAGGCGGGAGCCAACGTATTCGTCTCCGGATCGGGAATTTTCGGCCATGAGAATTATCGACGGATAATCGCCGAGATGCGCGAGCGGGTGGCGCGCGTCTGAGCGCCCGTCCAACAAATGGTTCGCTGACGCCTTTTGCGTTGAGAACGGGCGCGACGAGGCTCGCAATCGCGCGCGCGGCGATGCTATAAAGGGGACCCGGTCGGTATTCTGGTCGGTAATCTTGGTAGGTAATCTTGGCGTGCGGGGTGTAGCTCAGCCTGGCTAGAGCGCTGCGTTCGGGACGCAGAAGTCGCTGGTTCAAATCCAGTCACCCCGACCACTAATCTCGCGCGCGAAAGGCCGCACTTGCTGAGCATCGCGCTCCTTTACATCGGTTCATACCTGCTCGGCTCGATTCCCGTGGGTGTGCTGGTCGGGCGCGCCTTCGGCTTCGATCCGCGCGGCGTCGGCTCGGGCAATATTGGGATGACCAACGTGACGCGGGTGGGCGGCAAGGGCGCCGGCGCGATCACGTTCCTAGGCGACCTCCTCAAAGGGATGATTCCGGTGCTGACGGCGCGGATGGCGGGGTTGCCGCCCGCGGTTATCGCGGGGGCGGGCCTCTTCACCTTTGTCGGCGCAATCTCCTCGATTTTCTTGCATTTTGAGGGCGGCAAGGGGGTTTCCGCTTCCCTCGGAATATGGCTCGGTATCTCGCCGCTGCCGGTGCTGATCGCGCTCGGAGTCTTCGTCCTCGTGTTTGCCTTGGCACGGATCGTTTCGCTGGCCTCGATTTGCGCGGCGATTGTGCTGCCGCCTGCCGCAGCCTCGTTGGGGCTGCCACGGCCCTATGTCGGCCTGGCGATAGTGATGACGGCGCTGGTGCTGCTGCGCCATCGCGAAAATATCGCGCGCCTGGTTAGCGGCGAGGAGCGGTCGATCGGCAGCAAAGACGGAGGTGCCGCAGGCGTCTAGCCAAGCGCTTGCTGACCTTTCCAGGCGATCGTCCGCGCAGTTGGCGTCTTCGCAATAGACACCTGGCTGCCGCTTCAGGCAGCAGTTGAGGAGTGGCCACGGTTCCCTTCGGCACCCTGTCGTCTCCCTACTTAATGATTGCTGCCAAGTTTCCGCACCGCTCAAGGCGCGAAGATTGCTCATGGATTTCCCGATGCCCAACGGGAGTTCACCACGTCGCGCGGAAGATGGGGCTTGCGCGAACCGGCGATTATCTGGAACAGATAAGCTTGGTCGTAAAGGGGAAGGAGTGTCCGTCCGGCTACGCGCCGGGAGGAGTCATATGAAGAAGGTCGAGGCGATCATCAAGCCGTTCAAACTGGACGAGGTCAAGGAGGCACTCTCGAGCATCGGTGTGCAGGGGCTCACGGTTAGCGAGGTGAAGGGCTTCGGCCGCCAGAAAGGCCATACCGAACTCTACCGCGGCGCCGAGTACGTGGTTGATTTTCTGCCCAAGGTCAAGCTGGAGATAATCGTCTCGGATGAACTTGCGGCGCAGGTAGTCGAAACTATCGAGCGCGCCGCCCGCACTGGACGCATCGGCGATGGGAAAATCTTCGTGATGCCGATGGAAGAAGTGGTGCGAATCCGAACCGGCGAGCGGGGTTCTGCAGCGTTGTAGCCCCCGTGACGGCCCCAAAGAGCAGGCCACCGAGGCTCCGCGCCGATAAGGCGCTTCACGGCCTTGACGCACATAAGCCGCGCGGATCATACATCGTTACATCATCAATCCACGTTCTGCTTGGGAACGAAACCGGTCACGCCTTTGAAGGGCCCGTCGGTCACTTCGACTACGCTACCTTCGTCGTTGCTGGTCACGATTCGGACCGGCGTCCGATCGTCCACCTCTTTGGTCGCCAGATTGGCGCCGATGCCGCCCAGCATCCCCATCGCGCCGCCCTGTGACTTCATCTTCACCACCTTGTCGTAGGTCGCCTGGTCGGGAAAGATCTTGACCGTGTGCTCACCCGGGCTGGCGACCAAGCGATGGCTACATCCGGCAGCCGCAATCGCCATAGCGATCGCAGCTAACGTCACGCACAATCGCGTGGCGGCCTGAACTTTCGATTTTGGATGTCGCGTAAGCAGGTCTTGCATAAGATGTTGCCCCCTCCATGTACGGCAGCCGCTGCCTTCTGAACCGAACTTTCACTATGCCTGCACTATGATTGGACCGTATCGGGATTCGATATTACAAGCCTTCGACGCGATGAAGCCATGCCACGACAGCGCGGCGACCGGAACGGGCAAAATTTGCCGGAGCGGACACTGCATGGTACGTTCTTAGGATTACGCAACGCTGAACATAGCGCGGCGCAGTGCCTCCGATGCAGTTCGCCGAGAGTGAGTGCATCGGATTGCCGGTGCAGTAGCCGGCGGTCGAAGGGCCGCCGCAGGGGGGTTGCTTGTCCGTACAACAAACCGAGGGAGCATCGGCCGCGAGCGTCAAGCGCGCGGTTACGATGGAGAAGCTGGTCAATCTCTGCAAGCGCCGCGGAATCGTTTTCCCGGCCAGCGAGATCTACGGTGGCCTCGGTTCGACCTGGGATTACGGACCGCTTGGCATCGAGCTCAAGCGCAACGTCAAGGAGGCATGGTGGCGCGCGATGGTGACGACGCGCAGCGATGTCGTCGGCCTCGACAGCGCCATCCTCCAACATCCGCGTACCTGGGAGGCGTCCGGCCATCTGCAGAACTTTACCGACCCGCTGGTCGACTGCAAAAGCTGCAAGCAGCGCTTTCGCGCCGACCACGTCCAGGGGAATCGATGCCCCGAGTGTGGCGGCGAGCTCACCGAGGCGCGCAGTTTCAACCTGATGTTCAAGACCTTCATGGGTCCGGTTGAAGACAGCGCGAACGTGGTTTATCTGCGTCCCGAGACCGCGCAGGGCATTTTCCTGAACTTCGCCAACATCGTCGACACGCAGCGGGTCAAGCTGCCGTTCGGAGTCGCGCAAACCGGCAAGTCGTTTCGTAACGAGATCACGCCCGGTAACTTCATCTTTCGCACCCGCGAGTTCGAACAGATGGAGATGGAATTTTTCGTCAAGCCCGATCCGGCGGACGAGGCGCGATGGTTCGATTACTGGGTCGAGCAGCGCTTCAACTGGTACGTGGAATACGGCGTGCGACGCGAACATCTGAAGCTGCGCCCCCACGAGAAAGACGAACTTTCGCACTACTCGCGCGGCACCACCGACGTCGAATATCTCTACCCGTTCGGATGGGGTGAGCTTGAAGGTATCGCCAAGCGCGGCAGTTTCGATCTCGACCAGCACGCGCAATATAGCGGCAAGGACCTGACCTACTTCGACGAGGAAGCCAAGGCGCGATACCGCCCGTGGGTGATCGAGCCTGCAGCGGGCGTGGACCGCGCGATGCTCGCGTTTTTGCTCGACGCCTATGACGAAGACGTGGTCGAGAACGAGGAGCGGATCGTGCTCCGTCTCGATCCGCGCCTCGCGCCGGTCAAGGCCGCGGTCTACCCGTTGTTGCGCAAGGGCGGGCAGCCCGAGAAGGCGCAAGAGGTGCTGCGGATGCTGAAGCGGCATTTCACCGCCGCCTACGACCAGGCCGGTTCGATCGGGCGGCGCTATCGTCGCCAGGATGAAGTGGGCACGCCGTTCGGCATTACGATCGATCATCAAACCATGGAAGACGATACGGTCACGCTGCGCGATCGCGACTCGACCGAGCAGGTGCGGTTCAAAATCGCTGCGCTGCCGGCCGAGTTGACCGAGCGCATCGGATGGCATCGCTAGGCCGCCCGCGTCCGGTACACTTGCAGTCCGGTTACGCTCAACCTTTTATTCTGACGATCTCCGCGCGCGCGGGGAGGGGAGAATCATTTCCGACGATGGCGCGTGTTCATCCTGAAATCTACTTTTTCGGTGCGGGCGTGGCCGAGGGCCGCGCCACTATGCGTGAGCTTCTGGGCGGCAAGGGCGCGGGCCTGCATGAGATGGCTTCGCTCAAACTGCCCGTGCCGCCGGGCTTTACCATCAGCACGCGCGTGTGCACCTACTTTTACACCCACGGCGGCAAATACCCGGCCGGCCTCAAGGAGGGCGTCGCCAAAAGCATCGCGCGAATCGAGAAAGCGATGGGCCGGCGGTTCGGCGACGCGACCAGTCCGCTGCTGGTTTCGGTGCGCTCGGGCGCGCGCGTCTCGATGCCAGGAATGATGGACACGGTGCTCAACCTGGGACTCACCGACGAGACCGTCAAGGGGCTCGAGACATCGAGTAACAACGCGCGCTTCGCATGGGACTCTTACCGGCGTTTCTGCCAGATGTACGGCGACGTCGTATTGAAGCTGAAGCCCGAGAATAAAAACGATCCCGACCCGTTCGAGGATTTGATCGATCGCAAAAAGGCGCTGCGCGGCGTCGTCCAGGACGTCGACCTCACCGCCGATGATCTGAAAGAACTGGTCAGCGAATTCCGCGATCTCATCCGCGCCCGTACCGGCCAGGACGTGCCGCAGGATCCGTGGAAACAACTGTGGGCGGCGATCGGTGCGGTGTTCGAATCGTGGAACAACGATCGCGCCGTGACCTATCGCAAGATCAACAACATCCCGGGCGACTGGGGCACAGCGGTCACCGTGCAATCGATGGTTTTCGGCAACCTCGGCGCCGATTGCGCAACCGGCGTGGCCTTCACGCGCAATCCGTCCACCGGCGAAAAGGGCATCTACGGCGAGTTTCTGCCCAACGCGCAGGGCGAGGACGTAGTCGCGGGCATCCGCACGCCGCGCCAGATAAGCCTTGCCGCCGGGCGCGAGTGGGCTAAGCGCAACAACATCAGCGAAGACGAGCGTCGCGCCAAGCACGCCACGCTGGAAGAGAGCTTTCCGGCGGCCTACCGCGAGCTCTTGAAAGTGGCGGCGCGGCTGGAGCGTCACTTCCGCGACATGCAGGATCTAGAATTCACGATCGAGCGCGGCAAGCTCTACATGCTCCAGACCCGCAACGGCAAACGCACTGCCGAGGCCGCGGTCCGCACGGCGGTCGAGATGGCGCAGGAGAAGCTCATAGATCGAGGCACGGCGCTGCTCCGGGTCGAGCCGGTGCAACTCGAACAACTGCTCCATCCAAGCCTCGATCCGCGTGCGCCAAAAAAGGTGCTGGCCCGCGGACTGCCCGCGTCGCCAGGCGCCGTGGCGGGCGAGGTCGTGTTCAGCGCCGACGAAGCGGTCGCAGTGACCCAGGCGGGGCGCAAAGTAATCCTGGTGCGCATCGAGACTTCGCCCGAGGACATCCATGGGATGCAGGTGGCGGAGGGAATTCTGACTGCGCGCGGCGGGATGACCAGCCATGCCGCGGTCGTCGCGCGTGGGATGGGCAAGTGCTGCGTGGCGGGATGCTCGGAGATCGAAATCAACTACTCGGCAGGAACGCTCAGTGCCGCCGGCAAGGTGATTCATCGCGGCGAATACCTGACCCTCGACGGCACCGCCGGCGAAGTCATCGAGGGACGGGTGCCAACCGTCGAGCCGGTGATGTCGCCCTTCTTCAAGAAATTTCTGACGTGGGCCGACGCCGAACGCCGCCTCGGCGTGCGCGCGAATGCCGATACGCCGCACGACGCCAAGACCGCCCGCGAGTTCGGCGCGGAAGGAATCGGGCTCTGCCGCACGGAGCATATGTTCTTCGCGCCGGAACGAATCGAAGCCGTGCGCGAGATGATCCTGGCCGAGAACGGCGAGCAGCGGGCGCGCGCGCTGGCCAAGATTCTGCCGATGCAGCGCGACGATTTCGTCGGCATCCTGCGCGAGATGGCGGGGTTGCCCGTGACCATCCGCCTGCTCGATCCGCCGCTGCACGAGTTCCTGCCCCACGAGGACTCGGAGATTCGCGACCTCGCGGCCAAAATCGGCGTCACCCCGGATCATCTCAAGCAGGTGCGCGATAGTCTGTTCGAGTTCAACCCGATGCTGGGTCATCGCGGCTCTCGCCTGGGCATCAGCTACCCCGAGATCTACAAAGCACAGGTGCGCGCGATCCTGGAGGCCGCGACCCAGTTGCGTACCGAGGGCGTACGCGTCAGCCCGGAAATCATGCTGCCGCTTATCGGCGAGCGCCGTGAGTACGAGTTGCTGGCCTCCGAAGTTCGCGAGGTCGCCCAGGAACTCGGAACGCGCGTCAAGTATTCGATCGGCACGATGATCGAAGTGCCTCGCGCGTGCATCGAGGCCGGCGAGATCGGCGCGGTCGCCGAGTTTTTTTCCTTCGGCACCAACGATCTCACGCAGATGACCTATGGGCTCTCGCGTGACGACTCGGGCAAGTTCCTTGGTGATTATATCGAGCGTGGGATCTACAAGACCGACCCGTTTGCGCAACTCGATCCCGACGGCGTCGGCGGCCTGATGCGGATCGCGATCGAGCGCGGGCGCAAGGCCAACCCGAAGCTCAAGCTCGGCATCTGTGGCGAGCACGGCGGCGATCCCGAGAGCGTCAAGCTCTGCCATCGCCTGGGACTCGACTACGTTTCGTGCTCGCCGTTTCGGGTTCCAATCGCGCGATTGGCCGCCGCGCAGGCCGCGATCGAGGAGCGACGTACCAAGCGCGCCTTCAAGGACGTTTAGTGAGCACGGGTGGCGTGTACGGCCGCGTCGGCAGCGCGACCGGATCACCGGCGGAGCGGATTTTATGCGCGGCCCGCGGCGAACGCTGGCCGAGTAGTGTTAACCGAGATAGTCCTCGACGCGAATTGCGGTGACCGGAACCTGGCGGACCCGGTTGTCGCGCAAAATCTTAAGTTTGACGATCTCGCCCGCATGATGGCTGTTGACCATCTCATATAGCGTGCGCCGGTCGTGGATCTCGTGCTCGTCGGCGGCCAGCACCACGTCCCCCTGCTTGAGCCCCGCCTTTTCGCCCGGGCTTCCCGGCATTACGCCCGCGATAACCACCTGCTCCCGCATCGTGTATGAGAGCACGCCCAGCCATAGCCGCGACGGCACACTGACCCTTCGGCCGTGACGCACCAACTCGTCGCGGCTCAGGATGAAGCATTCGCCGGGGATGGCGAGGATCGCGCGGCTCAAGTCGGCGAAGTTCAGATACGAGATGCCGACGATCTGTCCGCGCGAGTTGCAGATCGGACCGCCGTTGAGCCCAATGTTGAGCGCGGAGGCGGTCGCGCAGATGCATCGCTCGAGCACGAACTCCCAGGCCGCGTCGAACGGGCCGAGATAAGTGATGTGCCCTACGTCGGCGCATCGCTTTTCACCGCCAAGGCTCGACACCATGAAGATTTCCTGGCCCGGCGAACAGGTCAGCGATGAAATCGCTTGCAGAAAGGGCAGCCCGTTACCGTCCACCTTGAGCAGTGCGATATTGGTCGTAAAGTCCTGCGCCACGATCGCCGCCGGCATCTCCTGGCCGCTAACGAGAGTGACCACCACGCTTTGTGCGCCCATCAGCATGTAGTTTACCGTGATGATAAGCCCGTCGGCGCTGACCAGCGTACCGGTGCCGTTGCGGTCGGTGCCGAGACCGATGCTCGCCGACGGATGCGAGGACGGCACCACCGAATGAATACCGACGGTCGCGTGCGCGACCTCCTCGAGCAAATGCAATGTGGCGTTCAAAAACTAACTCCGTAAAACTCGCGGCCGGAGTTCCGGCCACCGCGCAAAGCTGCGTCTGAAGACGATTTGAGCATAGTGGGGCGTAGTTTCAAGCTCCGCGAAACATCCGGATGAACATATTGTGGACGGCCGAATCCGCGGACTGCGACAGATTCGCCAGACTTTATCGGCTTGACTTTTAGCGCCTGCCGGGCCTACGCACAATTCTGTAGCGTTCAGGATGCGACGGAGAGTTTTGCCGAACGGATCTCAATTTGTGCTATGGGCATTGAGCAAAGAGCGATAGAGCGGTTTCTGTACCACGAAGCGCGCCTGATGGATAACCATCGGTACGACGACTGGCTCGCGCTCTGGGCCGAAGACGGCCAGGTGACTTACTGGGTGCCGTGCAACGGCGACGACATCGATCCCAAGGTCAACGTCTCGATCATCTACGACACCCGCACGCAGTTGCGTAACCGCATCACGCGCCTGCGCGAAACGCTGTGGCTGCGCGAGCAGGCGCCGCGCCTCAGCCGTGTGGTCTCGAACGTCGGAAGTCGAGGACGAGACGGCGGCCGAAGTGACCGTCAGCTCCAACTTCATCCTTGCCCAACTGCATCGCCACATCCAGTATCTGTGGGCGGGAACCTCGATTCATAAGCTCGTGTCCACCGGGGAGAGCTTCAGAATTCGCTCCAAGAAAGTCCTGCTGCTCAACAACGACGAACCGATGCCCAACCTGATGTTTCTGATTTAGATCGTTATGGGAGGGTAGCCGCCAATGACCACGATGTTTTCGACGCAAGCCGACTACAGTCAGCTGGTTCAGGACGATCGCGTCAGCGGCCGTGTCTATTACGATCCAGCCGTCTTCGACGAGGAACTGGAGAAGATCTGGTATCGCGACTGGGTATATGTCGCTCACGAAAGTGAGATTCCCGAACCGGGCGATTATGTAACGCGCCGGATCGGATTGCAGCCGGTTATCGTTTCGCGCGACGAGGACGGCGCAGTCTATCTGTTGCTCAACCGCTGCATGCATCGCGGCAACACCGTATGTCAGAGCGAGCGCGGCAATGCGCACTCGTTTCGCTGCGCCTACCACGGATGGACCTACAATAACCGCGGCGCGCTGGTGGGAGTGCCGTACGCGGCCGGTTATGACGGCTCGTTCTCACGCGACGAATATTCACTGGCGCGGGTGGCGCGGATGGCGTACCTATCGCGGACTCATCTTCGGCAGCATGAGTTCGATTGGGCCGAGCCTGGAGGAGCGGCTGGGCAAGGCCGCGAAACTAATCGACCAGTTCGTCGACCTGTCGCCTGAAGGCGAGGTGGTGCTGCGCTCGGGAGTGCTCAAGCACTCGTTCAAGGGCAATTGGAAGATGGCGCTGGAAAACTCGGTCGACGGCTACCATCCAAACATCCTGCATCACGCGGCCATGATGATGATCACCAAGGGGCGCAAGGTCGACATGGAGTCGGTCTTCGGCGAGCACACAGACGCGCTCGCGCGCGACTTGGGCAACGGCAGCGCGCAACTCGACCTTACTCCGGTCAACCGCGAGCGTGGCGGCCGGGTGGTGCCACATGGATGGAGCGCCGGGGCGTGGGAGCAATACCTGGGTGCGATGGAGCGGCGCTACGGAGCGGAGCGTGCGGGTGAGATAATACAAACTGGCGGGCCGCACTTCTGTATATTTCCCAATCTCATTTTCATACTTAACCAGTTCCGGATCATCCAACCGGTGAGCGTCAATGAGACGGTCGTATATTATTACCCGACGATGCTTAAAGGGGCGCCCGAGGAAATCAACCATCGCCGCCTCGCCGAGACTTACCTGATTCACGGACCGGCGGGACGCGTGGCGCCCGACGATTTCGAAACTTACGAGCGCAACCAGGAAGGCTTTCGCGCACGGTCCAACGAATGGCTGGTGTTGCGCCGCGGGCTCCATCGCGAACAGCGCGAGGGCGCCGGCACTATTGCCGGGCATGAGACTGATGAGACCACGCAGCGCGGAATCTGGCGTCACTACCGCGAGGTAATGCGCGCGTAGCCGCGATCAGTGCGACTTGCGATGAAGGATGCCCGCACTCTCAAGCTCGCCAACCCGCTCGTGCGAGTAGCCAAGATAGCTCGCTTAGGATCTCCTCGTTATGCTGGCCGAGCATCGGTGCGCCACCACCGGCCGGCTCGGGGAAGCTCGAGAAGTGAAGCGGAAAGCCGGGCAAGTCGAAGCTTCCCAGGATCGGATCGTCAACCGTGGCGACCGTGCCCCGCTGACGAAGATGCGGAAGCTTGAGCGCCTCGTCAGGCGAGAGCACGGGCGCGGCCGGCACGCGGTACTCAGCCAGACGCTCCATCGCGGCTTCGTCGCTCGGCATCGCGGCTAGCCATCCTTCTATTATGCGACTCAGCTCGGGACGGTTTTCTACCCGTCGCGGACTGGTCCTGAAACGATCGTCGCTCACCAGCTCGGGCCGCCCCATCGCCTCGCACAATTGCGCGAACTGATGTTCGACGCCGGCAATGATGATGATGTAGCGCTGGTGCCCTTTGTACATCCCACACGGCGCGGAGTACGACAGATGATGGCCGGTGCGCTCCGGCTTAATCGCGCCTCCGCTCAGGCTGTACATCTGGATCGCCGTGTGATGGCAGTGGAAGTAAGCGTCGAGCAGCGCGATGTCGAGATATTGGCCCTCGCCCGTGCGTTCGCGATGCAGCAACGCCGCCACCACCGCCAGCGCCCCATGTACGCCCGTGCTCACGTCGCCAAGCGCCGCACCCGGAAAGTAAGGTGGCCCGTCCGCTTCGCCGATCATGTAAGTGATCCCGGAATACGCCTGCGCGATGAAGTCGTAGCCCGGCAGATGTGCGAGCGGGCCCTGCTGGCCGAAGGTCGAGACCGAACACATGACGATGCGCGGGTTGAGCGCGCGGACGGTCTCGTAGTCCAGACCCATCCGCCCGATCACGCCGGGCGCGAAATTCTCCACCACCACGTCGACCTTGGCTACGAGGTCCTTCAGAATCGCGAGCGCGGCCGCGATTTTTGACGTCGAGGCAGAGGCTGCGCTTGCCGAGGTTTTGCTGGACGAAATAGCCGCTGCGATGGTCGCGGTACAAAGGCAGCACGCGCGTGCGGTCGCCGTCGGGCGCGATCTCCACCTTGATAACGTCGGCGCCCATCTGCGCCATCATCCTGGTGACGGTGGGCCCGGCGATGAACTGGGTGAAGTCGAGGACTTTGTAGCCGTCGAGTACGTGAGTCGGGTGATTTGCGCTCATTCAGTAGTCCGGGAGTGGAGTCGGGCACGCGAAGCGTTTGCGCACGGCGCGTGACAACTTGCAGTTAGCACTAAGACAAGCCGTTTTTGGGTTGTCAAGTTCGATCGCTTTGGGCAGTCTCGGCATCGTTGTTCAGTTTCTGACGAAGGAGGGAGCGTCATGGCGGGAAGTTTCCTGCTCGAAAAAGACGGCCGGGTCGCAACGCTGATTTTCAACCGGCCCGAGAAGCGCAATCCGCTCAACGAAGAGGTCGTGCTGGAATTCGAAGGACTGCTGCACCAGGTGCGCGACGACCGCGATATCCGCGTGCTGATCGTCACCGGCAGCGGCAATGCTTTCTCGGCCGGCGCCGACCTCTCGACGCTCAAGGAAGTGACCGATCCGGTGGAACGCCAGCGCCTGTTCGCGCCGCTCTCCAAGCGACGCTCGCGCCTGATCGGGCGCGCGCTCGGCGTGCTCGCGAACCTCGAAGTGCTGACTATCGCCGCGATCAACGGCTACGCGATCGGTGGCGGATGGGGCATCGCGCTCGGCTGCGACATCCGAATCGCGGTCGCAGGCGCGCAGTTCTGGTTTCCCGAAGTCGATCTCGGCGTGCCGCTCAGCCCCGAGGCGACCGCGCTGCTGGCGGCGCAGAGCGGCCCCGCGATCGCCAAGGAAGTCATCATCACCTGCCGCCGTTACACCGCCGAGGAACTGTTGCCGATGGGGCTCGTGAACCGCGTGGTGACAAAGGAGGAGCTTTACCCGGCGGTGCGCGAGATGGCGCGCGCGATCGCGGCGAAGAATCCGGTGGCCGTGATGGGCGTTAAGGCGACGGTCAATGCCGTGAGCAGCGGCGGCCGCGCGCTCAGGCTGGATCTCCTGCTCGACCGCGGCTGATCGATGCTTCAGTAGAGCGGTCGCGTGCCGATGATCCGGTCCGTTTCCAGCCGCGCGATTTCGGCGTCACTCAGTTCCAGAATTTTCGACAGGACGTAATGATTGTCCTGGCCGAGCATCGGGCCGACTCTCCTGATCGGCGGATGCTCGCCGTCGAGCAGCGCCGGAAAAGAAGGATAGGGATGGCGTCCGGCGACCGGATGGTCGACGTACTGGAAAAACCCGGCCGCCTCGAGGCCGGGGTCCTTGAGCAGGTCCGAGGGCGCGAGCACCGGCGCCGCGGGGATGCCGCGCGCTTGCAGGTCGCGCGCGAGTTCGTGGCGATCGAAGCGCGTGGTCCACTGCGCGACGAGTTCGTTGAGCGCCGCGCGATTGCGCCGGCGGAGCAGCGGCGTCGCGAAGCGCGCGTCAGAGGTCCATCCTGGACTCTCCGTTCCGGGAGCGCTCATCGCCGTGAGCAGCGCGCGCCACTGCTCCTCCGTCTCGACGCTCAACGCAACCCACGCATCCTCGCCGCGTGCGGGAAACGCGCCGTGCGGCGCTGCCGACGAGTCGTCGACGGTGGCGCGTTCGCGCGGACGCCCGGTCAGTTCGAACTCGACCAGCGCGTCGGCGATGTACTGCATGCTCGCCTCGAGTTGCGAGACGTCGACGTGCTGGCCGTCGCCGGTGGCGCGCGCGTGATGCACGGCGGCGAGCGTGCAGAACGCGGCGAGATAGCCGGCGAACGGATCGGAAACGCCCACGCCATGGATCAGGGCGCCTTCGCCGGTGTAACCGCTGAGGCCCGAAATTCCCGAGAGCGCCTCGCCGATCGCGGCGAAAGAAACGTAGTCGCGCCACGGACCCTCCTGGCCGAAGCCCGACACCGAGGTCATCACGATCGCCCGGTTGACCTCGCGCAAGGTCTCGTAGGAAAGCCCTAGCAGCGGCATCACGCGCGGTGAGTAATTCTGCACCACCGCGTCGCTGCGCTTCACCAGTTCCTTGAACAGCCGCACGCCCTCAGGCCGCGCGAGATCGAGTGTCAGCGCGAGCTTGTTCCGGTTGGTGGCGTTGAAGGGCGGCGAAAGTTCGAAGACCTTCGCCGGGTCGCCCGGAATGGCGAGGATCCGAAACTGATCGGGTCGCTGAATCGATTCGACTTTGATCACTTCCGCGCCGAGGTCGGCCATGATAGCGGTCGGCAGCGGCCCCGCCCAATAGGCGGTGAAGTCGACGATACGGACACCTTCGAGCGGCAGCGTAATCACCGGGTTGGGTCCTCCGCCACTCCGCGCGACCACTCTTTTTCGCAGAGCGTCGTGTCGAAGGTTGCCAGCTTCAGCCCGTTGCGCCGCGCCAGATGAACGAGATGAGCATCGGTGACGTCCTTAGTCGTGCTCACTTGCGGTAAAGATTTCGCTCGCGTCGCGTCTCGCAAGAACCGATGCGTACTCATCCTAGCGATTGCGTCAAGCGCCGTCATCGCATCCTCGAAGCTCGCGCCGTAGGCAGGGCTTCAGACTGACTCTGAGAAAACCCATCTCGCTAATCGGGCAGGTCGCGAAAGATTTGGCCCGGCTGAGCCATCGGCTGGCTCGGATATATTCGGCGTGCGATTCCCATCCGCACGCTATCAGGAAATTGACATCGAGCAGGTGACTCATGGAAGCTGCGCGAGCAGCGCGGTCACGCTCTCGGTGGTCATTACCGGGGCGCTTTCTGCCGCCTCCAGAACCGGGCGTCCGAACTTTCCTCGCTTGAGTCTTGCGGCACGCTGCGATTGGCCCCGCAGGATTAATGCTCGACCCTCCAGCTCAATTTCGACCTGGTCTCCCGGCCTAAGGTTGAGCGCCTTGCGCAGGCGCGCCGGAATTACGAGCTGCCCTTTAGTTGAGAGTCGCGACCTGCTCATGATTCAGTCTTACACGTCTTACCTCGGGGTGCCCAAGGGGGTACACGCCGGCGAGGCGCGCGAGGTCAAATTTTCACAATCGCGAAACGCCCTTCCACGTGCGTAAATCTGCGTTCCCGACTAAATCACACCTATTTCAGCGAGCGTCGCGAGGTCCGCCGCCGGATATTTCAGCTCGCCGGTTAGAATCTCCGCCGTATGCTCGCCCAAGAGCGGCGCGCGGCGCGGCGCGGGCCACTGGCCGTCAAACTTTGCGGGCCCGCCGGGAAATTTGTGGCGTCCGGCCGTCGGATGGTCGATCTCCTCGAAGAAACCGCGCGCCTTGACCTGCTCCATCGCGGCGATCTCGTCGATACGGTTGACCTTGCCCATCGGGACGCGATTTTCCTGGCACTGCCTGAAAATCTCTTCGCGGCTGTGCGCGGCGGTCCAGCGGCTGATCTCGATCCCGAACTCGTCGACGCGCGCCTCGCGGTCCGGGCGGGTCTTGAACCGCGGGTCGTCAACGCCCGCCACTTCCATCAGCTTTTCGACTTGAATGTCGGTAGCGGCGGCCGCCGTTACGTCGCCGTCGGCGGCTTTGAACGTGCGGTAGGCGGCCCAGGCGGGGTAGCGATCGCCCGCGCGTTTGATCTCGACGCCGGTGTAGGAGAGGAAGGTCTCGTTGAAGCGCGTGGTGAACAGCAACGCTTCCTGCGCGGCGACGTCGATGTGCCGGCCGCGGCCGGTCTGGCGCGCGCCACGCACGGCAGCCAGCGCGGTAATAGCGCCGATCACGCCCGGTACGAAAGCGGTCATCGTGCGGCTGTTGCTCACGAGCGGCGTGCGCCGCGGCTCGCCGAGCTGCGCCATCCACCCGCCGAGCGCGGCGAGCTGAAGCTCGGTTGCGAGCCATTTTTCGTACGGCCCGCCGGAAGTGAAATGGCGAAACGCCAGGCGCACCAGCCGCGCGTTGGTACGGTCTGCCAGCACGCCGTCAACGACGACGCCGCGATCGTCGATCAGCACGTCGGCGTGCTCGAGTAATTGCCCAAGGATCGCCGCGCCGTCGGGACTGTCCGCATCGAGCGTCAGGCTGCGCTTGCCGGACGCCGTGAACATGAAGAGCCCGCCGCGTTCGACTCCCGCGCGATCGTCCAGGAACGGCGGCTCCCATCGCAGCGCGCTGCCAATGCGCGGCCGCTCGACCAGCACGACGTCCGCGCCCAGCCGCGCGAAGAGACGGCCGCAGAAGGCGGCCGAGCATCCGTCGCTAAACTCGACGACGCGGATATCTCGCAGCACGTCGGTCATTCATAACCTCCGGCAAGGTTTCAGAATCTCTATTGGCCCGAGTCGATTCAACAGTTGCCGCAGCGCAACACCGTTCCGGGCCGCGCGCCGGTCGCCTTACCCTCACGATAGAGCACCTGCCCGTTGACGATCGTGCAATACATGCCGCGCGCTTCCATCACCAGGCGCCGCCCGCCGCCCGGCAAATCGTTGCGCATCGTGCCGCGCAGCGCCGAGCCCACTGTGTTGGGATCGAAGATCGCCACGTCGGCGGCCATCCCCAGCTTCAGCCGGCCGCGCGTGCGCATGCCGAAGAAGTCGGCGGGCTCGGAAGTGATGCGCTTGATCGCGTGCTCGAGCGTCAGAGCCTGGCGTTCGCGCACCCAGGTGCCAAGCAGGTAGGTGGTGTAGCCGGCGTCGATCAGCATGTCGACGTGAGCGCCGCCGTCGGACAGCCCCAGCATCGTGCGCGGATCGCGCAGCAGTTCGGGAATCCGATCCTCGTTGGCATTGAACACCGCGTAGCTGAATTCCATCCGCAGATCGTCTTCGAGTCCGAGATCGAGAAAGGTGTCGAGGCCGTCGCGGCCGCGCTCCCGCGCGACCTCGGCGACCGTGCGGCCCTCGAGCGCGCGCAGCGCAGGATTGCCGACTTCCTTGATTTCCATACGCTCCCAGCGGCCGGAGAAAATTCCCGGGCGTTCGAGCTCGCGGCGGAAACTCTCGCGAAAGGCCGGGTCGCGGTAGAAATTTTTCTGGACTTCTGGCGGCTGGTTGAAGACCGGGTTCCACGTGCGCATCGCCGCCATGATGAACGGCTCGCGCAGATTCATTTGCACGATCAGCGGACGGCAGGTGACCTGCGGCACTCCGCCACGGCGGATCAGCGGCGCGGCCCTGTCGAGCGATTTGAGGCAGGCGTCGGGATCGTCGTCGCGGCCGAGCAGCGCCAGCCAGGTCGCGGGCCGTCCGCTCGCGCTCAGCAGCATGTCGAGGAATTCATACTCGTCCTCCGCGAGGATGCCCGGCGCCTTGGTGAGCGAGACTTCCATCGCGCCGCGGCCAAGCTCGCCGAGCACGCCGGCGTAGGCGATCAGTTCGTCACGGCTGGCGTTGCGGCAGGCGAGCGGGCGGCCCTTGTAGCCGATATGCTGCGCCGAGATGGTGGTGGAGAAGCCCATCGCGCCTGCGCTCACCGCCTCGCGCAGCAGCGCCGCGATTTGCGCGGTTTCCGCCGGCGTCGCCGCGCGCTCCATCGACTCCTCGCCCATCGCGAAATGCCGAAACGGAGTCAGCGGCGCGAGGAAGCCGAGATTGATGCCGGAGCCGCGGCGCGCGGCCGCGTCCATGAACTGCGGGAAGCTCTCCCAGTCCCAGGTTATCCCCTTGCTCAAGACGTCGAACGGGATCGCCTCGACATTGACGAGATCCCACGCGGCGATCTCCCGCACCTCTGGCTTGCACGGCGCGATTCCCACGCCGCAGTTGCCCATCACTACCGAAGTGATGCCGTGCCACGACGACGACGTGATGAGGGGATCCCAGCAGATCTGCGCGTCGTAGTGGGTATGCGGATCGACGAAGCCGGGCGCGACAACCAGGCCGCGGGCGTCGATGATTTCGGCGGCGCTCTCGGTTATGCGCCCGATCGCGGCGATTTTGCCGTTGGCGAGCGCCAGATCAGCGGCAAAGCGTGGCGCTCCAGTGCCATCGACTATCGTGCCGCCTTTGATGATGATTTCGTATGCCATGACTCGACCTCTTGTGTCCCTGAATGTCTAAGGATTATATTGCTCACAAATCGCATGATCGTTATCGCCGGACAGGAACCTTGAAAACGTCAACCGCGGCGTTATCGATGAAAAGAGACCACTCCGAAAGTAGTCCGGCAGAGCTCGATCAGTCCAGCGCTGCATCAGATCCAAGCGAAACCCCCAAAAGCTCGCAAATTTGATTCGGCGACTGCGGACAACTTCGCAAGCGTGTCCGCGGCTGGATGAGCGCATGAGTGTCCCTTCCGACAACGGCTTAGCTTCAGGGAGATAGAGATGTATCCGGAAACGACGACCGCGATTGCTCGCCGTACCTTGGTTCGTGCCTGTCGGGAGCGCGCGGGCGATGCGACTACTTCGCTGGATGGCCGCGACGCTCGCAATTCTCATCGGAATAGGGCTGAGTTCGAATCGCGCCGCCGCCCAGAGCACCTGTCCTGCCGGTTTTAAGCAACTAACCTGTCCGGGCGCGGTGCAAGATGTCGTAGTCATCGATCACCCGATGTGTCTGGAGGCGAACTGCGCTTTTCAGCGAATCCGGATCGAACCGGGCGGCGAGCTGATGGTGCCGGATGAAATGCAAAAGGCTGTCGCCAAAAAAATCCAGATTTCGGCCACGCGAATAATCGTGAAGGCCGGGGGAATTTTTCAGGTCGGACCATTAAGCAACAATCGGCTCACGCTAACATTTACCGGGCCCCGGCCTGATCCGGTCGTGGTCGATCGTGACGGGCCGAACGATCCCTGCCCCAGTGAGCATTTCGATAAAGGGATCGAGGTCTGTGGCGGCGGCACCCTCAACCTGCTTGGCACCAAGGGCGTACCCGCCTTGGGAGGCACGAGCTGGACCTACCTGAGCGCGCCGGCCGGCGACCCTGCGAAGTACGGGGCGATCGACATGCAGCAAGGCCACGTTCCGGGACCGACCAAGGTCGCGGTGCCGGTAACAGAGCCGGATGCGCAAACCATCCAGGTCGCGACGGACGCGAGCGCGGATTGGCAGGCCGGAGACTGGATAGTCATCGGCACTACCAGTTTCAGCCCGTTCGAGACGGAGTTCGTCCAGATCAAAGGCATCATTGGAACGACGATCACGCTCAACCAGCCCTTGAAGTACTACCATTTCGGAAGCCTCGCGCCGGACACCGGACCCTCCACCACCTGTAAGGATACTGCCAGCAGATCTCTGCCGGCCGCTTTCTGCGACGGCGCCGACAAGAACTATGGCGTGGACGAGCGCGCCGAAGTGGGGCTTATCAGCCGCAATGTCACACTGACCTCCGACGCCGGAGGCGTGGGGCGCAAGCACTGGGGTGGTGAAATAAAAATTCGCGCGGGGTTTACCCAGGTACAGATCCAGGGAGTACAGCTAGAAAAGTTCGGCAAGGCCAAGCGCGGCAGCTATCCAATCCATTTCCATGTGGATGGCGACCTTGCGCTCATCGACGCCAACAAAAAGCTCGTCGACTCCAACAGCATCGACCACAGCTATAACAAATGCATAACGGTTCACTCGACCCAGCAGTTGTCGCTCTCGAATAACGTCTGTGCGCGAATCGTGGGGCACATCTTCTACGAGGAAATAGGGGACGAATCGAACATCACGTTCAATCATAACCTCGGGCTGGGCGCGATGAGCAACAACTTCAACATCGCCCAAACCAACAACGCCAACACCAGGAAGGATCTGATCGAGAAGTACTGGTGGACCGGCGACTACCTCGCCAACGGCTCTGTTACAGACATCGGTTACGACGGTTTCGATGTGCCGAACGAGGACGCCCACAATAATCCCGTGCACGGCAGTTGCGCAGAAATAAGGGCGAATGGCGACATTGGTGACGGACTGGCCGGCGTAACTCCTGCTGATTGCCCCGCTAATACCATTTATACCGAACCAGCGGCGGGATTCTGGCTAGTCAATCCGTCTGCGATCCTTACCAATAACTCGATCGGCGGATGCCAGGGAGTAGGAGTGGGCTACTGGTACGTGACCTCGTCGGCCCCGGCCGTCCAGACTCTGCAGTTGGGCGGCTTCCTGAATAACCGAGCGCATGCCTGTTTCGACGGGCTGTACGGCGAGAACCAGTTCACAGTGCACTCCGCCGAGAACCTGAATCCGCACGTGGGAGGACTATCGAGCGGACAGCCGGTGATCGCGAAATTTGACGGTCTGACGGCTACGCGCAATCGCGACCGGGGCGTGTGGGTGAGACCCTTCTGGAACGTCGTCACCAACAGCGCGTTCGCCACCAACCGCGACAGCGTCACGCTGCTGACCGCCGGCGGCGTCGATGGCACCGCGCCGGGAGGATGGGACCTGCTGGAAAAACTCGGTGGTCGTTGGGATCAGCGCAAATAATGTGGACCGCTGGGGACCGTGTCCTCTGCCGGATCAGGCCGGCCCTGGAACCGGCACCGGCGGCGCAGCCGGAACGAGCCGCCCGCACGGGTTTCAAGTGACTAATACTGGCTGCATCGATCGTACTACCGCGGCGCACGACCAGTTAGCCAAGGGCTATCCGACCCCGACCTTCAACCTGGCGGGGTACATGATTTATGACGGACCGGTCCGCATCTTCAACGACCGTTTTGTGAACTTCAAGGTAGACTCCACGCCGCTGCTCGACACAACTGATGTCGCGTGGCTGAATCAATTCAGCGCGGCCAACAAGTACGTAGGCAACAAAGCTTTCACATATGAAGGCGATGCAGCGTTAGGATGGTTCCAGGCCAATCCGAATCCATATCCTAACGCTACGGTGAGTAATCACTTGGTCTTCTACAACGTCGATCTGCGCCACCAAATCTATACGCAGGAAGTCCACGTCGGCACCACATTCAAGGATAGTGACAAGAACACGGCGATTCTCGACGAGGATGGAACGCTGACCGGCCTCACGGTTACCGACAGCACGGGCAAGCAGTGCGGTACGACGGGCGCCACGTGCGGTCAGGTATTTCCCATGTCGCTCAACAACCTGGAGATAAACGCGTCCAGACTGATGAGCGTCAACAACCAAAGTTCAGTGGACGAATGCCTGTCGCAGGGATCACAGGATACCCTGTTCGAGGGACGGCCTACCTCGCTGCTCACGCCCGAGGCCATAGGTTCGCTCGAGTTCTCGGCGCTGTTTCCGAGCACACCGGTTGACCCGGATAACTGCAAGCCACCGACTCCGAATCCTTTTTGCAACGACGTACACGGTCTTCCGGGTACCCATCATCAGACTCTCACGTTCACCAAGGACTCGACAGATTACCTGGTGAATGGCGTGGGTGTGCATGAATCGATGAGTCTGGATGGCCGCGGTGGTCAGGGACTGTGGGAACCCAAAGTGACCGAGGGCTATGGCTACACAGTCGCGGCCAACCGGGGCATCCCCGACGTGATCGACGTAGGCGTTACCGACGTGGTGAACGCGAACATCGTCGATGTCGCTAATCCAAGTCTAGTAAATCCATTCTATGTACGGATCGGAGTCTGCTATACGAGCAAGAATGGTCCGAAGCATCCGAAGGACGCAGAGGCTTTCAAAATAACGCGCGGTTTCAAAGGATATGGCGGTAGTGGCGTTCCCACCAACGTCGACCCGAATCTCAATCAATACTACAACAAGCTTGCCGATGAATATAACGGCGAGTTCTGCAGCGACCTGGACGACCACAATCGACAGAACATCAGACCCGCCAAATCCGGCAAAGGCTGTCCCGCAAACGGGGTGGCAGTACCTATACCGTTGGGCACCGGTTCATGCGGGTCACTCGCCACAACCACTATAAACGGGAATACATACTGCATATATCCAAAAAGTTCAAAACCCCTGATTCTCGCCGGTTCCGTGGACGAGTTGAATCCAGGCGGCGTGCCGGATCCGACGAAATACTACTACGATTCGAAAACGGGGATGTTGTTCTTCAACGTGGTGCAGGACCTGCCGAACGCGGTCGGACCCTCGCCGCTCGGATCATGCGGGCCGGGTACGCCAAACTCGTCCGAATGCCCGCAGGCGCCAGAAAGCTATTACGCATGTCCCGCGCCAGGATGCGAAGTGGCGATCGTGAGACTAACCGACAGCAAGTACGAGCCCGCACCGTCGGACTGCACAGGGCCGGCCGGCCAGGACATCTATACATATAACAATGGCGTATACGCACAGAATCCTCCGCCGGACCAGAACCAGCTGGCTTTGTCCGGCGGCGGCGCCGCAGTGATAGTCAAAGGGGTAACGCAGGAGGGCATCGTCGGATTCCCGCATGCAGTCCCCTCGCCGACGCCGAATTGTCCGGTGGCGACGCCAACGCCCTAGCGCCGAAGCTCGCGAGTCTCGTACGACGGGCGCAAAGCGAACAGGACTTCGCTCTGCGGTTCGCCGTGGAGCCGAATTGTAAAGCGGACGTTTTGCGCAGTCCTGCGAGGGGGGATCGGATCGCGGACGAGCCAGCGAGCGCCGAGATGACTTTGCCGAGATAACTATGCCGGGCGGAGGATTAGGACTTTGGATCGGGGGGCGGGGGAAAACACGGTAGCTTATGCACTAGCGAGTAATTAAAAGCGCGCTCATTCCAAGTGAAAGTGCCCACGGCAGGGCCGAAGCCGATCGAGAGCGCGTTCAGCTGATCCTGTTCGGTCGAGTCGCGCGCCTCGGACGGCGCATAGGCCACATAACAGATCGAATTGGCGGTAAGCTCGGTCGTAAGCGGCGGCTGAAAATGCATGCTGGTGAAGTTGCTCGCCAGTTTCCATCCGCCATCCTTCGTATCCTGGTTCGGCATCGCCGCCCATTCCGGCTCGAGGTCCGCGCCGGCAAGGCTCAGCTCCCGATAGCGGGTGACGCCCGTTGCATCCGTCCTAAGCTCGATCAGCATCGGGACTTCGAGCGACAACTCGTCGCAGATGTCACTGTCCGGCGGAGGCATGTTCTTGTCCTGATGCGACTGGTGCGCGGCGATCACGCTGCCCTCGGCCAGACTGGCTACGCCGGAGCCGACTGACTCGACCGCGCCGATAGCAAGTGGCGCAAACTGCATCGCCGCCATCCAGCATCCGCTGGTGATGATCGCGAGCGCAAAGGCTCCGCAGGTCAGTGCGGCGCGCTTCAACGTGAAGTGCCCAGACATGCGACCGATGTTAAGTTTGTCCCCCATCCCACACCTCACGCCTGGCTGGTGCGAGACTCGAGATCCCCCTCCGTCGCGAGCCACTGTAGCATTAAGCACGGCACAAGTCGGAAGGGGGTAGAATCGCTTCGCGCGAACTATGGACGGTCCCTCCAGCGGCAATGTTCGATCGGGAATCGCAGAATCCGACTGAGATAAGCTTTCGCTTAGCCAACGCCGGTTGGGGTCGAAGCAGTTAGCGCGAGGCTATGTCGAACCATCCGAGTCCGGAGCTGCGCTATTATGGAATCATGCTCGGCGAGGCGCGCGGCCTCTGCTCGTCACCGAACAAGTAGCTGCAGAGGCGCGCGCGTCTGTCGCCCGGCTCCGACGGTCCAGAAATTGCGCAAAAAACGACGGCGCGGGCCGGCGCGCGGCCGCAACCGCAGCCGCGCCTGATTGAAATAGAATGAAAAATGGCGGCGCTCATCCTTGATGATACGCGAGAGCACGGCGCTCAGCAGCGGATGACCGGTTCTCTCGACCAGCGCGCGATAGCGCAGTCAAAGTTCTCAGTGTAGGTGAAAATCAGCGGCAGGTTGGCACCGAAGGCCGCGGTCTGGTTCGGCGCGATAAATTACGGTGTGCGACTCGATGCCCATCATGTAGCCGACGCAAAAGAGCGCGTCGTCGTCGAGCCGCGGACCGGGATCGGACCAGTCGAAAGTTTCCGGGCGAGTGCCGCCGGCGGCTCGCAAATATTTCTCGAGGTCGAAACTCGGACGGGACTTCTCGCCAAACCTTTGGAGATGAGTGGTATTCACATCTTCAGGTACGCGGCTCGCAGTGCAGCGGATTTGGCCGCGGGCTAGCCGGGGCTTGGCGCGCCCTTGAGGTACATCGCGCCCGTCGGCTTACTCACGCCGCCCGCCGGTTCCAGCGTCACGGCGCTCAGCAGCACATGCTCGCCCGCGGGCGGCGGCGATACCGGAGCAACAACAGGATGGCCGTCCTGGGCCTGGAACAGACCGGCCGCGACCGGCCCATGCTCCTTGGTAATCCACCACAGTTCGTAGGTCTTACCCGGAGGCGTCGGGGGCAGCCCGGCGGCCTGGAACACAGCGGCCTTGTTGGCCGCGCTGACCGCCACGATCGCTCTCGCCCCGGGCGCGGGCGTGAGCGGCTGGAGGCGGGTCAGCCGCAGGTCGGGCGCGTTCAACACCTTCTCCAGGCGGAGGCGATCGCCGAGCACGTGCTGCAGTGCGCCCACCTCGCTGCGCGTCTTGGTGAGTTCATCGCGCAAGCCGGCGAGCCGCGAATCCATCGACGCGACTTGCTGGCGATGCTCCTGGTTCTCGCGCACCAGACGATCGTTCGCGCGATGCAGCCGATCGCTTAGCTCGCCGGCATAGAGCGCGATCCCGACAATTCCGGCGGCCATCACCGCGGTTGCGGCACGCCAGACGCCTGAGTGGCCGCGCGCCGGACGGTGCGCGCTCCCGGCCGCTTTTGTGGCGGGCCGTATTGGCTGCTCCACGGCTCCATGAAGCCGTATCTCGAGGCGCTCCCAGATGCGCTCTTCGGCGCCCTCCGCGGAGCTTTCTTCGGAGCTCTGTTGCCCGAGCTCCAGCGCGAGCGCGGCCGCGACTTCGCGCAGCTCGCGCAGTTCGGCTTCGCATTCGTCGCATCCGGTGCGCAGATGCTCTTCCAGCGCGCGCGCCTCGTCGGGTTCCAGCCGATCGAGCGCAGCGAGTGGGAGCAGCTCTTTGATTGCCTGATGGTCCATAACTACACGGGCCGCCTGGAGAGCGCGTCGCGCAGTTTGATCATCGCGCTGCGCATCCTGGTCTTAACCGTTCCCAGGGGAATCCCCAGTTTTTCCGCCACCTCCGATTGCGACAAGTCGGAAAAATAAGCGAGCTGGAGCGCCGTCCGCTCATGGGCGTCGAGTCGGGCGAGCGCCGCGCGAACGACGCGGGCGCGCTTAGCCTGATCAATATCCGATGCGGGGTCCTGGGCCGGCTCCGCAGCGGGTTGCTCCCCGGGCGGGGGCTTGCGTGCGCGGTTGGATCTTAGGCGATCGATTGCTCGGCTGCGCGCGAGCGTGACCAGCCAGACCGAGACCGAGGCGCGCGTCGCATCAAATGTCCTGGCCTCCCGCCAGGCCTGCCATAGGACGTCTGCGACCACCTCTTCCGCATCGGACTCATTGCTGAGAAAACGTCGGGCAAGGCCGGCTAACATTCTGCCATAACGCGCGTTAAGGCTACGCAGTGCCTCCGCATCGCCCGCGGCCATCGCGACGACAAGGTCGCGATCCGCGGATATAGCCTGTTTTGGGTCAGCCACTTCACCCTCTCCAGATACGCGGCAATGAGCTAACCAGATTGTCCGCGCAACTCAAGGCGTAGGCCGCTTATCAACTAAACGCGCTCAATTGGAACCGGGGATTTCCAGCAAAATGCGAAAACATTATTGATCGCGCGGAGCGCAACGTGTTCTACTATATTGATGCTTGGAGGCAGATATAATCACTTGAAGACTGTTCATTCCTTCTTGATTGCCTTTATCGTCGCGCTTGCGCTCTGCTGTGTCGAAGCCTGCGCGTTCATCGCAAAGACCGTCAGTACCGGCGGTGAGCGGCCGGTCAGCCAGCCGGTGGTGACCAAGGCGAAGGCTCCGCCGGCCGACGGCCCGCGCGTGATCGTTTTCGCTCTGGACGGCGCTGGCTATCCCCAATTGATGGAAGCGATCAGGTCGGGCAAAGCACCGCACATCGCGGCGCTGCTAGGCAAGGAGCAGGGCAACGGGGTGTTCGAGCACGGCTATTCCGCGCCTGGCGTACTGAGCGTGCTGCCGTCGAGCACGGTTGCCGATTGGTCCGCAAGCTTCACCGGCAAGCCGCCGGCGGAAAACGGCGTGCCCGGCGACGAATGGTTCGACCGCCAGCAACGGCGCTTATTCGCGCCGGTGCCTATCACAGTCTCTGAGACCGCTGATTTTTCGGGGATGCTCAACGATGACCTGATCGGCAAACAGCTCAAGGTTCCGACGCTGTACGAGCAACTCAAACGGCGCTCCTACGTTTCGATGCTGATGGTCTACCGTGGGGCGACGCTTTTCACTACGGTGCCACCCACAACTTTCGTCGGCATCGTCGGCGGACTGCTTGAAGGCACGCTCAGCGGGAAGACCTCGCTCCAGTCGATCAGTAGATCGCTCGACCTGGCTTCAACCACCAAGCTCCTCCAGGCCATCAACGAGCATGGGCTGCCGCGCCTGCAAGTCGTTTACTTTCCTGGAATCGATCTATTTACTCACGCCTCCGTCAATCCACTCCAGGCGCAGGTCGGCTACCTCGAGGAGAGCACCGACCAAGGGGTGGGCCAGGTGCTCGACGCGTACCGCAAGCTGAACGCGCTATCCAACACGTACGTGATTTTCATCGCCGACCACGGCCACACGCCGACCATGAGCGACGATCGGCATCGGCTGGGCCCGGACAATCCAGGGTCGCCGTTTGCGATTCTCAAGGCGGCCGGGTTTCGCGTGCGTAACCCATCGCTCAATTTGAGCAAGAGCCAACAGGACTATCAGGCAGTGATCGCTTCGCAGGGCTTTATGGCCTACGTCTATCTCGCCGACCGCTCGAGATGTCAGGCTGCCGGACAGGTCTGCGACTGGAACCAGCCGCCCCGCTTCCGGCAGGACACGATGGGAGCGGTGCGCGCGTTATACGCGGACAATCAGAGTGGTCTCCCAATTGCGCAAGCCAAGGGGACGATCGATCTCATATTTGCCCGCCGGCCCGCCGAAAGGGATGAAGAGGGGGAGCAGTTCAAGGTGTTCGACGGCAGAAGGCTTGTGCCGATACATCGCTATCTGGAAAGACACCCTCGGCCGGACCTGGCTGATCTGGAGGAGCGCATGAAATGGCTCGGCGACGGTCCGTATGGGGGCCGCGCAGGCGATATAGTGATCCTCCCCAAGGCCAGCTCAGCCATCCCGATCCAGAACAGGTACTATATCGCCAGAACTACGCATTATTCATGGCATGGCAGCCCGGATATGTCGGATAGCAATGTTCCGCTCATTCTGGCCCTCGACGGCGGCTCAGGCAGGGTCATGCAGGATATCGTAAACAACGTGAGCCACGGCAAAACGCTGTCCCAGATGGAGCTGACGCCGCTGGTGCTCGCGTTGATTGGCCGCTAAGGAGGGCGAGCGGTCACGTTTGAATTATCTTGAGCTAGTGCTGTCCTGCGCACCTCAGAGATTTTCACGAAGACCCTGTGCGTCGCGTCGCGCTATCGTCTAAAATATCCAGCAGCAAGCTTTTTTCACTGACGATTCGCGATGATGAATCATTCGAAGACCGCCATATGGCGCGGGCAGCCCCAGCCGTTGGGCGCGACCTGGGACGGCCAGGGTGTGAATTTTGCGCTTTTCTCCGAGCGCGCCGAACGGGTAGAACTCTGTCTGTTCGATCCACGGACCCGCCGCGAAACCGAGCGGATCGCGATGCGCTGGCAGACCAACCAGGTCTGGCACTGCTATCTGCCGGACGCGCGGCCGGGATTGCTCTACGGCTACCGCGTGCACGGTCCCTACGATCCGAAACAGGGCCTGCGTTTCAATCCAAACAAGCTGCTGCTCGATCCCTACGCGAAGCATATCGACGGTGGCATCAAGTGGAGCGACGCGCTATTCGGCTATCGCGTCGGCGGCGCGCGCGAAGACCTGACGATGGACCGGCGCGACGACGCGCCCGGCATGCCTAAATGCCGCGTGGTCGATACCGCCTTTACATGGGGCGACGACCGGCCGCCGCGGGCCCCGTGGCACGACACGATCATCTACGAGCTACACGTCAAGGGCTTTACTCAACTGAATCCGGACATTGCGCCTAATCTGCGCGGGACTTACGCGGGGCTCGCCACCGACCCCGCGATCGAACATCTCAAGCGTCTCGGTATCACTGCGGTCGAGCTGATGCCGGTGCATGACTTCGTCGATGATCGGATGCTGGTCGAAAAGAAGTTAAAAAACTACTGGGGCTACAATTCGATCGGTTTTTTTGCGCCCGACCTGCGCTACTCGGCGACCGGCTCGATCAACGAATTCAAATCGATGGTCAAGCGGCTGCACTCGGCCGGAATCGAGGTCATCCTCGACGTCGTCTACAATCATAGCGCGGAGGGAAACCATCTCGGCCCCACGCTGAGCTTTCGTGGGATCGACAACACCGCCTACTATCGTCTGATGCCCGATCAACCGCGCCTGTACATGGATTTTACCGGCTGCGGGAATACGCTGAACATGATGCATCCGCGGGTGCTGCAGCTGCTGATGGACAGCCTGCGTTACTGGGTAGTCGAGATGCACGTGGACGGCTTTCGCTTCGACCTCGCCGCGGCGCTCGCGCGCGAACTCTACGAGGTCAACCGCCTGAGCGCATTCTTTGACGTGGTACATCAGGATCCCGTGCTTTCCGAGGTCAAACTCATTGCCGAGCCGTGGGATATCGGCGAGGGCGGCTACCAGGTTGGGAATTTCCCGGTGCTGTGGACCGAATGGAATGGCAAGTATCGCGACGCCGTGCGCTCATACTGGAAAGGCGAGGGCGGACTCATCGGAGAACTGGCGTATCGGCTCACCGGCTCGAGCGATCTGTACGAATTGAGCGGCCGCCGCCCTTACGCCAGCATCAATTTCATCACCTGCCACGACGGCTTCACGCTCGAGGACCTGGTCAGTTACAACGAAAAACATAACGATGCAAATCTCGAAGAGAATCGTGACGGCACCGATGACAACCGCAGTTGGAACTGCGGCGTCGAAGGCCCGACCGACGATCCCCAGGTTTTAAGCCTCCGGGCGCGGCAAAAGCGCAATTTCCTCGCGACCCTGCTTCTTTCGCAAGGCGTCCCGATGCTCCTTGCGGGCGACGAAAAAGGCCGTACGCAGCGCGGCAACAATAACGCCTACTGCCAGGATAACGAAATCAGCTGGATGTCATGGGACGCCGATGGCGAAGATCGCGAATTGCTCTCGTTTGTAAGCGAGCTGATCAAGTTTCGTAAGTCCCACTCCTGTTTCCGCCGGCGCAGCTTCTTCAAGGGGCCGCGCGGCAAAGGTACAGGAGTGAAAGATATTATCTGGCTGACGCCGGACGGCCGTGAAATGACCGACCAGGAATGGCATCAGTCCGAGGCGCGATGTCTCGGTCTCTGTTTACAGGGCAGCGCGACTGACGAAGACGATGAGCGGGGACAGCCGGTAGTCGATGACGACTTCATCCTGCTCCTCAATAGTCATCATCAGCCAATTCCATTTCTGCTGCCCCGCATCGACGATCGCGACGCATGGCGAGTGGTTTTCGACACAGCGCGCGAGACTGGCGAGTCGTTTTACCGAAGTGCGGAGCAGTTCCCGCTGCAGGGGAGGTCGCTGGTACTGCTGACAAGAGTGACAACGGCTGTGACGGCGGCCAGGATCGTCGACGGGGTGAAGCCTGCGGCTGTACCTCCGAGCGCGCCCTTACGGCTGGCGCCGACGTGAACGCCCAGGGACTCTCTTCCGCTCGTTAATTCGAGAGAGCCTGATACTCCGAGAAAGCCTACACAGTCCGGAAAATTTAGATGCTGAGGCGTCGCCTAGCGCGTGTACGAGCCCGCGCTCTGTGGCAGCGGCATCCGCACGCATTGTTGGCGCATCGCCCATGCCCGCCGGTGGCGCATTCGATCACATTCGTTGCGCTGTTCAGCAGTGCCTGAACTTCCGAGGTCAGCGGTTCCTCGGGGAGGCTCGCCGCCAGCTTGATGGACTTGACCGAGAAGAGGGTGCCGGCAACGTTGGCCGACTTTTGCGCATACTGTGAACTGGACAGCCATGACAGCGTGCCGGGCTCGCCCAAGCGGAGGAGGCCGAGAGTTTTTGGCGACTTCTTTTTATTCAGCATTGTGCAATCTCGATGTTGCTAAGAGCCTAAGTTTCGGCATCGTTAAAAATCACTCTAACAAGGCGCGGCGTTCAAAAGGAAGAGGGAAACTTGTGCATCATCCCCAATTAAACCCGGCAAAGACCAGGCCTGGCCGAAGGTCCTCCGCCGACGTCCGAGATGCAGACAAAGTAAACCAGAACCTGCGAAATAAAGACCGAAGTAATGTGCGTTCCGGTTGTAATTTCTCTCCAGTCCGAAAAATTCGAGCCTGTTAATAAATTGTACCGAGCGCGGCGGGGTGCGAATTAATGCCACGATCTGTTCTCGCGGCACCTGGCATGCCGAGCGCAGAGTTCGAGCGTTCACTCGCAGGGCATTGGAACCTCAGGCAAAGCCAACTGCCGGACCGACGCCAGGGCAACTGCGGGACCGCTGCTCCCGAGGCCCGGTTAGGCTGGACGATTTCAGCGCGAACTTTTCAGCGCGAACCTCTCACCGATGGAATTCTTCGAGCTTACTGATGTCGAAGATCTTGCCTACCTGACTGAGATTCGCCGTCGGATAACCGGTCCCGAAATCGGCGAAGATCGTCGCGCGCTGATTTATATAGTCGGTGGCCGTGATGCCCTGAATCTGCGTCGAGTACACACCGTGATTAATTTCGGCCCATTCCTTGAAGTCCTCGGTCCAGCGCCCGCTATAAACGATGGTCTTCCACAACTTGTGTTTTCGGTTGAACGTCGCCGCCATCCAGGGATGCCAGTTCTCGGAATCCCAGAACATCAGAACGCTGCTGTAAGGATGGTCGGGTTTTTTCGATATGCGCTCCACCACCGCCATGCGGCGGATTGACCATACGTCATCCGGCAGGTTGCCGTTGGGACCGTAAAAGTGCGCGTAGTCGTGCTTGCCGTCATGCACCACCAGCATGTCCTTCCATCCGAGAAACTTGAAGTTCCATTGCGCTACGCGGTCGGAAAAAGTGTAGAAGTCTTCATTGGTCTGGTCGCTTCCGCCAAGCGAATCCTCTTTGACTTCGACCGAGACGCGCCGCACGCGCCGCGACTGCGGATCATAGGCCCAGGCATCGTCGGCCCGATGCGGATCGTTATAGCGGTAGGTGATGAAGACCTGGCCGCGCACGTCGAAGGGCGAGAAAAAGCCGGAGAACTCCTTGTAGTACACGTCCTTAGCTTCGGGCAGCGGCAGCAGTCCGCCCTGCTCGGCGCGGGGCGCCAGATGGCTGAAGTAAACGCGCTCGTAGAGGATATTCGCCGTTTTCACGAAGGTGCCGCCGCCGCCGAAAAACTTCGGCGCGTCATCCGGAAGCTTGCTCTTGTATTCAACGCCGCTGATCCAACCCGCCGGAGGCGCCTCGACGACCGCAGGCACCTGCCCCTGATGGCTACCGCCGAAGCGGTCATAGAGGAACAGCACGCTCATAATGATCGGTCCGTAGTTCCACCAGCGGCCCTCGAAGTTCCACGCCGCCCTGTACCCCGATAGCGGATCAGCCGCGCTCAACGAGGCATCCGCGAAAGGCTGCCCGCAGAAGTAGTTGTCCATCGTACCGTCGGAATTGAGCTTGACCTGCGCCTGGTACTTCTCCGTGCATTCCATGTAGTCCTTGCGCGGGGTGTGACTGCGCGTCGGTATGATTTCCATCCGCAGCCCGGGAAATTTGTACTGCTCGACGTACCCCGGCACCATGAACGGACGAATCCGCTCAAAGTCTTTGACCGTCAGCACGTCGCCGGGCTTGAAGTCGGGCTTCGCGGTGCTGTATTTGGCCATCCAGCGGTCGACGTCGGCGCGCGTCGTATCGCGCGGATCCTGCGCCAGCGCCAGGCCCGCGCATACCGTCACCAACGCCAGCGCCATGCATAGGATGCTGCCCATGCGCAACGACCGCGCGCGTCTGACGGCAATTGCGGTAGTCATTGAAAAGTCACTGCTCACTAAATGTCTCCCTCACCGATTCCAGGCAGTCCGAATCTCGCCATACGGCGCTCCGTCGAGGCTGAATTCAACCGACGGTGGAACTGCTCCATCTGTTTGATGTCGTGCTCGGTCTCGCTCTGCGCCCGACGAGCATAGGAAACAGCGGAGCTTGTTCGCAAACGGATTGCGCGAGGCAACTGAGGGAGAGGGAGCTAAGATGATGCGCTACGGACTCAGAGCATGTTGACCGGGTCGAGGTCGATGCCGACGAAGACGCCGCCACGCGTGTCACGCCCGCCAAACTGCGCCTGCATCGAGGCGAGCGCCGCGCGCATCGCGGCCGCTTCGGTCGATCTCACTAACACCTGCCATCTATAGCGCCCGCGCAATCGCTCTATTGGCGCGGGCGCAGGTCCCAGCACGCGCATCGCTCCGCCGCTGAGGTCCTTGGGGTCCCTCGCGTTCCCGACTTGGCTCCGAAGCGCTTTTGCGGTCCGCTCGGCCATCGCCGCAACCGCGGCCGCTTCCGCCCCCTCGATTCGTACCAGCGCCATCCGCGAATACGGCGGCCATCCTAATTCCTGGCGCAACCGCAGCTCGCGCCGGATGAAGCGCTCGTAATCCTGGTCGCGCGCCGCGCGGATACTGTAATGATGCGGAGCGTAAGTCTGGATCAGCACCCGCCCGAGGCGCTCGCCGCGGCCCGCGCGTCCCGCGACCTGGGTCAGCAGTTGAAACGTGCGCTCGGCGGAGCGGAAGTCAGGCAGGTTGAGCCCGAGGTCGGCGAGCACTACACCGACCAGGGTCACGCCCGGCAGGTCGAAGCCCTTGGTGATCATCTGCGTGCCGACCATCACGTCGATCTCGCCGCGGCGCAGGCGCTCGACCAACTCAAGGCGCATCCCGCGCCGCCCGCTGGTATCGCTGTCCATCCGCTCGATACGCGCCTGCGGCAGCATCGCCGAGAGCGCTTCGGTCAGCCGCTCGGTGCCGAAGCCCTGCCCGACCAGACCGAAGCCGTTGCACTCGGGACAGGCCTCGGGCGCTGGCGCGTGCGCGCCACACCAATGGCATCGCAGCGAACGGTCGCGCATGTGAAAGGTCATGCTGACGCTGCAATTGACGCACGAGATCACGACACCGCAAATGTGGCATTGCAGGAAATTGTGAAAGCCGCGGCGATTGAGAAACACCACGCTCTGACCGCCCGCGGCCAGATTGGCGCGCAGCGCGTCGAGCAGCGGCGCCGAAAGCGGCACCGCTCGCGGCTCATCGGTTTTTTTTACGCCTGGCGCCCCGCCGTTCTTTTCATGCGCCGGATCTTTTTTGAATTCCTGTCGCAGGTCGATTATTTCGACCGCCGCCATCGGCCGTTCCATCACCCGGCGCGCCATCCGCAGCAGCCGGTAACGCCCACGCTTTGCATTGAGGAATGACTCGGACGACGGCGTTGCGGAACCCAGCACCACCGGGCATCCCGCAAGCCGCCCCAGCATCACGGCGAGGTCGCGCGCGTTGTAGCGAATTCCTTCCTCCTGTTTGTAGGCGGGGTCGTGTTCCTCGTCGACCACGATCAGACCTAGGCCATTTAGCGGCGCAAAAATCGCGGAGCGCGGGCCTATCATGATTCGCGCCTGGCCCCCCAGCGCCGCCATCCAGCTCGCCCATCGCTCGGCCACGTTCTGCGCGCTATGCACGACCGCGACCAGCGGGCCGAAGCGGGCGCGGAACGACCTGACTATCTGATCCGCGAGCGCTATCTCAGGCACCAGCAGCAACACTTGCCGACCCGCTTCCAGAGCCGCCGCCGCGAGCTTCAGGTAGACCTCGGTCTTGCCGCTGGCGGTCACACCCCACAGCAGAAAAGTCCCCTCGCGCGCATCGAGTACAGCAGGCATGATGGTGTCGATCGCGACCGATTGCTCAGGCATCAAGTCGAAACCGCCGCCGCCAATAGCGTCGGACATGGCCGACACCGCCGCGATTTCGTCCGCGATACCTGGATACGGCGAGGCGACGGCTCGCGGCGCCGATTCGACCTCGACCATTCCGCGGTCTGCGAGCGCTCGCACCAAGACGCGCGCCCCCGGCATCCGCTCCTCCAACTCTTCGAGTGCGAGCGGCTCGGGCGCGACCTCGCTCAGCAGGCGCATGATTTCCCGTTGTCTGGGCCCCCGAATTTTCATGGCCGCGTGCACGCCGGGCGCAAGCCGCACGGCGCTCGTCACTCGATGGCGGCCGCGGGTGGACTCCGCCGTAGCCACGATTCTTTCGGCGGAGAGGCCCGCGAGCGCGGCAGCGACTTCGCGCTTATCGCCCAGGCGGGCGAGTTCGCGCGGCGTCATCGTGCGGCGTCCGAGCGCTTCGACGATCGCGCGCTCGATCGGCGCCATCGTCGCTTCGCGCAAGGCGTCGGGCTCTGCCGCGAGTCTGAATACCTTGCGCGATTCGATCCGGGCGGCGGCCGGGACGACGCTCTGCATCGCGTCGCCGAGCGGAACCATGTAGTAGGATGCCATGAACTCGATGAGTCCGAGATGGGCGCGATCGTAAAGCGGACGCGACTCGGGAAGTTCGAGGATCGGCTTGAGGTCGCCGGAGCCGCCGTCAAGGCCGTCGCCGACTTCGGTCACAATTCCGGTCAGGCGGCGCGCGCGCAGCGGCACGATCACTCGATGACCGCACTCGACGCGGCCTTCGAGCGCGGGCGGAATCGCGTAGGTCAGTTGCCCTACACCCCGTGCCGCGCCGATAAGAATCACCTTCGCTTGCATCGCGCTTGCCTCTGGCAATTTACATGGCGCGGGCGCACGGACAATCGTCCTTGCGCGACGACGCAGGGCTGCCGTTCGGCAAGTCGTGCAACAATCGGATGCGCGTGAGAGAAATTTAGCCGGCGGCCAGTTGAGGTTCGGCCGCCGTACGGCGCACGCTCAACGCGAGCATGATTTCAGTCCAGCCGTCGAAGATCATGTCGATGCCAACGAACATTCCGATCACCCACAGACCGGACACGGGCCACGAACGCCAAATCATCACGCCCAGCAAAATCGAAACCACGCCATTGAGGATGAGCCATCCGCGATGATCCAGCGGTGTTGAGAAGGCGACAAAGAGGCGGAACAGGCCGGCAACGATCAAAATCATCGCGATCAGAAGCGTCAGAGTGACCGCAGCCAGGGCGGGATTCGCGACCATCACGAAACCTGCGACGGCGTACAGTACGCCGGCCAACAAATTGATGAAAAAGCCGCTCCACGGGCGATGCTTGAAGCCGTGAATCACGTGGAGCACGCCGCCGATGATCAGCAGCCATCCGAGAAATATCACGGACACGATTGTCGTCGCGACCGCCCAGCCGATCGCGATCATGCCAAGAATGACGAGCGCGATTCCCAATACCAGGAACCACGTCGAATGTTTGCGGACTTCCTCGATTCCGGTACTCGGCACGAATGGGGTCATGGTCTTGCTCCTATGACGCGCAGTGCGTATGCCCGAACGGTTTGCCGCGCTTGGCCATCGCTAACACAGTCCTCCCCCGCTCGCTATCGGCAAACCGTTTTGTGCTGGACGCGTCACGCGGTGCGCCAAAGTCTCTGACTAGCGAGCCTGGCGATGGTACTCGGGGTTGGGCATCATATCAGTGGCCGCCGCCATCCGGTTGGACATATTGAAAAATGAGGCGACGGCGGCGATATCCCAGATGTCGGCGTCGCTGAAGCCGCAATCGCGCAGAGCCTGGCGATCGGCCTCGACGATTTTGTCTGGTGCCTCAGCAAGCTTGGCGGCGAAATCGAGCATCGCCCGCTGCCGCGCGGGCAGTTCGGCGGCGCGATAGTTCATCACCATCAGCTCGCCCAAGGCGGGGTCGCCGGAAAGCTGGCGCACGGCGGCGCCATGAGCCGTCAGGCAGTAGAAGCAATGGTTGATCGATGAAGTCACCACGGCGATCATTTCGCGCTCGAGCTTGCTGAGGCCGGAGGGCCCAAGCATCAGCTCGTTATACATGTTCATGAAGTTGGACAGTTTTTCCGCATTGAAACTGTAGGCGCGCAATACATTGGGCACGAAGCCCAGCTTCTCGTCGCACCTGGCGAAATATTTCTGGACTTCCGGTTTCAGATCCGATCGTGCAGGTTCAGGCAAGTGAAGAGCACATATTCGGTTAGGTTGAGACATTTGGTTGGATACTCCAGTGGCCGCAGCGGAGGGCGTTTTCTGACGCTTACCTACAGGCCACTCCTACCATATGTGCGTCCGAGGCGCGCCCGGTAAAGCGGAACTGCGGAACTTGTCGTAGGAGCGTTCTCGCGGACTATTTCCGCCGACTATTCTCGGAAGCCCCGAAATCGTTAATAATGCGAGATCCATCTTGTGCCCTCGGGAGAGGTCATGAACGAAAACTGGCAATTGGACGGCGAATACTTCGAGTCTTGCAACTGTGAGCTGGTATGTCCCTGTCTCCTGACCAGGGGCTCCAAGCCCACCGAGGGCCATTGCGATGTGGTCGTCGCCTTCCGTATCAAGTCAGGCAAATACGGCAGTACGGACCTGTCAGGCCTCAACGCCGTCACCGTCATCTATACGCCGGGAATCATGACCGAAGGCAAATGGACGATGGGCTCATACGTCGACCAACGAGCCAACGAAACGCAGCGCGCGGCTCTCGAGAAGATTTTCACGGCTCAGGCCGGCGGCCCGCTCTCCCGCTTCGCTCCTCTTATCGCCCATCGCTTGCCGGCCCGTCCCGCGACGATCGATTTCACCAGCGAAGGCAGCACCCGCAAGCTTTCGATCGCCGGGATAACCGAGGTCACCGTGCAGGGCGTCGCTGGCGCCAACGGCGAACAGGTCTGGTTCGACAATGTCGGGCACTTCGCCTCCAAGCGGCTGGCCGCAGCGAAGGGAACGACGAGTCATTTCAAAGACCAGGGATTGAGCTTCGATAACACCGGCCGCAACGGACACTTCGCCGACATTCACTGGTCGAACGGATAGCGGGACGGCTCCAGGATGTTACGTTTTCTGACAGCCGGTGAGTCGCATGGCCCCGAACTGGTCGCGGTGGTGGAGGGCTATCCGGCCGGCTTCGACATTGACTTGGCAAAGATCAACCACGACCTCGCGCGCCGTCAGAAGGGTTATGGACGGGGCGGCCGGATGGCGATCGAGCGCGATGAGGTGCGCGTGGTCTCGGGCGTCCGCTTCGGGCGTTCGATGGGCAGTCCAATCACGCTCATCGTCGAGAACCGCGACTTCAAGAACTGGGAAAAACGGATGTCCGTCGATCCCGCCGACCGCGGCGAGGCCGAACCGGTCACGCGGCCGCGCCCCGGCCATGCCGATCTTGCCGGCGTACTCAAATACAACCTCGACGACATCCGCGACGTGCTCGAGCGCGCCTCGGCCCGCGAAACCACGATGCGGGTCGCGGCCGGTTCGCTCGCCAAGCTGATCCTCGAACCCTTCGGCGTCACCACGCTCGGTTACGTCGCGAGTATCGGCTCGATCGAAGCGCGGACGCCCGCTGATCTCAGTATCGAGGACCTGAAGCGGATCACCGAAGCCTCGCAGGTGCGCGTAGCCGATCCCGAAGCCGAACGCGCGATCATTGCCGAGATCGACGAATGCAAAAAGACCGGCGACACGCTCGGCGGCGTGGTCGAGGTCGTTGCCACCGGATTGCCGGTCGGGCTGGGTAGTCACGTGCAATGGGACCGCAAGCTCGACGGTCGCCTGGCGCACGTGCTGCTGAGTCTGCAGGCGGTAAAGGGCGTCGAACTGGGAATGGGATTTCGCGCAGCGGCGACGCGCGGCTCGGCGCTGCATGACGAAATCGCCTACGACCCTGAGGCGCGCCGCTTCGTGCGCCATTCCAACAATTCGGGCGGCACCGAGGGCGGGATGACCACCGGCGAGCCGCTGCGCGTGCGCGTGGCGTTCAAACCGCTCTCGACCCTGATGCGCCCGTTGCGCTCAGCCGACATCCGCACCAAGGCCGAGTCGGTCGGCAACACGGAGCGCTCCGACGTTTGCGCGATCCCGGCCGCCGCAGTTATCGCCGAGGCAGTGGTCGCGTTCGAACTGGCTAATGCGTTCGTGGAAAAGTTCGGCGGCGATTCGCGGGCCGAGATCGCGCGCAACTATCAGGGCTACCTCGAGCAGGTGCGCAATTTTTGACCACGCGGGGGCTCCCAGCACGATGGCTCCCAAGTTGATTCTCACGGGCTTCATGGCGACCGGCAAAAGCGCGATCGGCCGCGCGGCCGCGGCGCGCCTGGGATGGCGCCTGGTCGATAGCGACGCCGAGCTGGTGGCGCGCGCGGGCAAACCGATTCCGGCGATCTTTGCCGAGCATGGCGAGGTGCGATTCCGTGCGCTGGAGCGCGAGGTGATCGCCGCACTCGCTGACGATCCCGCCCGCTGCCCGCAATGCGGCGAGCCGCGGCCGGCGGTTATCTCGACCGGCGGTGGCGCGCTGGTGGACGAGCGCAACTACCTCGCGCTCAAGCGCGCGGGCGTGATCATCTGCCTGAGTGCGCGGCCCGAGGTTATCGCGGCGCGCGTCAGACGCTCCCCACACAAGCGGCCCAAGCTGCTCGAAGGTGGCAAGCCGCTGGAAGCGCGAATCGTAGAACTGATCGAAGAGCGGCGCATCGCCTACGCGCGCGCCGATTTCACCGTGGACACCTCCGACCTATCAGTCGCCGAATCGGCGGAACGCGTGCTGGAAGTCTTCGGCTTGCACGGCAGGAGCGCCCATCGATGCGCACCTTCCGCGTAGAACTCGGCCCCGACGCCCATCCGGTGCACGTGGGCGCCGGCGTACTCGACCAGACCGGGCGGCTCGCGCGCGAGGCAGGGCTCGCCGCCGGCCGCGCGCTTGTCGTCGCGGATTCCAATGTCGCGCGCCTTTATGGCGAACGCGCGACTGCCGCGCTCAAGGCGGCGGGCTTCGCGCCGCGCATCATGGAGGTCGCGGCAGGCGAGCGGAGCAAATCGTTCGCCACGCTGGAGCGGGTTTACGATGCGATCGTCGAGGCCGAACTGGACCGCGGCGACGCCATCTTCGCGCTGGGCGGCGGCGTAGTGGGGGATCTCGCCGGCTTCGCCGCCGCGACCTATATGCGCGGCGTGGCGCTAGTGCAAATTCCGACCACGATGCTCGCGCAGGTTGATTCCGCGCTGGGCGGCAAGACCGCGATCAACCATCCGCGGGCGAAAAATCTGATCGGCGCATTCCATCAGCCGCGGCTCGTCGTGGCCGACGTGGCGACGCTCGCAACTCTGCCCGAGCGCGAGTTCCGCGAGGGTTTGGCCGAGGTCATCAAATACGGCGCGATCATGGATGCGCCGATGGTCGAAGCGCTGGAGCGTGGCCTCGACGCAATCCTGCGTCGTGATCCGGCGACGCTCGAGGAAATCGTCGCGCGATCGCTACATCACAAGGCGGCGGTGGTCGCGAGCGACACGCGCGAGGGTGATCTTCGCAAGATCCTCAATTACGGCCACACGGCCGGACATGCGCTCGAGGCGTCGTCGGGTTACGGCAATCTCCTTCATGGGGAAGCCGTGGCGATCGGGATGGTCGCGGCGGGAAGGCTCTCGCAGGCGTTTGCGGGGCTCAGCGGCGCTGAGGCCGAACGGCTGGAGCGACTAATCGCGCGAGCGGGGTTGCCGACCGCGATGCCGGCCGGATGGCGCACCGAGGAGTTCGTGCGCGCGATGCGCCTCGACAAGAAACGCATCGGCGACGAGGTCGAGTTCGTGCTGCTCGATCGGCTCGGCCACGCACTGATCCGCAAGCTCAGTTTCACCGAGATTCTTGCTCACCTCGAATGACTATTCCGACGTTCGATGAAGCTCGGCCGCGCCGCCGCGCAGGCGATCATTTGCGTTCCATCAGCTTGACGCGGCCGAGGAATTTGGGACGGATGAGTACTGTTTCCAGTGGCAGCACGCTCATCGCGAGCAAACCGTTGAAGGCCATCACCAGCGCCAGCATCAGGCCCATCTCGGCCAGAAAGCGCAACTTGGAGAGGAAGTACCAGGGCAGCACGCCCAACACCATCGTGAAGGCGACGAAGAAAGTCGCCTCGCCCGTGGTGAAAACCGCTCGCGTCACCGCCGCCTGCACGTCGCCGTCGGCCGCGCCCTGGAATTCCTCGCAGATGCGGCTCAGCAAATATATGCCGTAATCGATCCCCACTCCGAGGCCGACCGCCACCACCGGCAGCGTGTTGACGTCGAGCCCCACCCCGCGCAGATACATCACCGAGTCGGTGGCGAACTGCGCGAACAGCAGCGGCACCAGCAGCATCGCAGCCGCCACGGCCGAATGGTAAGTCAGTACGCACATCACGAAGATGGTCGCGAGCAGATAGAGCAGAATTTTGAGATCGGCCGCGCGCACCACGTGGTCGAGCGCGTATTGCAACGCGACCGAGCCGGTAGCGAGCCGGATCCGGTAAGTGGGCGAGGGCTTCGGCTGCACCGCGGCCACCGCGCGCTCTGCCTGCGCCATCGCTTCGTCCACGGTGCTGGCGCGAAGGTCCTTGTACCAGAGCACGACGTCGCCGTTAGTGCCGTTGGGCTGAATTATGTTGCTAAAGTTTTCCAGCGAATGTCCGGTGCGGGTCCAGAACAGATACGCGCCGACGTCATGGCCGGTGAGATCGATCGGCAGCCACTTGGGATTGCCGCCGCGCAAGATCAGGCCCGTGTAGGGGATGTAGTCGGCGAGCGAGAGCGTCGCGACCGCACCATGGTTGCGCTCTATCGCTTTCTGGAAGTGGAGCATCGAGTCGTACACCTCGGGGCGGTAGAGCGCGCGCGGAATTTTGCCCTCCCATACCACGTTAAGCGTCGCGGTGCCGGCCAGGTTGGCGTTAATCTCGCGCTCGGCGACGTTGTATTCATTGTTGGGCCATAGGAGCGGGCTGCCGATTGAGACGTTGCCGACTGGACGGCTTATAGCGAAAAACGCGAGCAGCGCCGCGAGCGGAACCGCAATTACGGTCGTGACCACGCGCATCCGCGGCGTCAGCAGGCCCGCCAGAGCGCGCTGCACCGGCTCGATCAGCCGCGTGCTGACCGAGGGAACTTCGTGAGTGATGAAGACGCTCACGTCCTTGGGCGGCGGCAGAATCGCCAGCAGCACCGGGGTGAGCAGCACCGCCGAAGGAATGATCAGCAGCGACCAGGTGCCGCACAGCACGCCGAGCTTCTGGATAATCGGAATCGGGGCGAGACAAATCATGTAGAGTCCGGCGACGTCGCACATGATCCCGAGAAAGGCCGGCGCAAACATCGAGGAGAGCGCGCCCGCGGCCCCGGCTACGCGCTCATGGGTCTCATAGAGAATCTCGTAGTAGCGGCGCGTGATCTGTAGCGAGTGGCTGAGCGCCCGCGCCATCAGCAGCACCGGCACTACTACAGTGAGTGGTTCCAGGTTTAGGCCCAGCCAGCCGCCTGCGCCGAGCCCCCAGATAGTCGAGACGGCGGCGGCGATAATCGGCGTGAGCGCGCCAGCGAGGCTCCGCATGTAATCGACGTGAGCCCCGATGATAAGCGCCAGCGAGAGCAGGAAAATCCACAGCGCCTGGTGGCCGTAGCGATAAACCCACGCGATCAGCATCACGCGCCCGGCGGTATAGAACTCGATATTCGGGTCGCTCTCGGCCGCGAGCATCGTATGCACGCGCTGGAAGACCTCGGCATAGTCGAGCCCGTGCTCGAAAAATGCGGCTTCGATAAGCGTCGCCTTCTCGTCGGGCGAGACCAGGATGCCCGTAACGCCCGCGGCATGTCGCGCGCGTTCCTGCACCGCCGCCGCGTCGGCCTGGGTGGCCGGAATTTTGTTGCTCATCACCGGCTCGGAGCTGAGGCCGGGCGGAGTCGGCCGAATCACGCGAACCTTCTCGCTCGCGATCGATGTCAGCGTTACGTGGTCGATACCCGGGACCAGGTCGAGTTCGCGTGTGATCCGCCAAATCCGTGCGAGCGTCTGGGGCGAATAGATCGTACCGCGCTTGACCTTGAGCAGGATTTCAACAGTGGCCGGCTTGCTGAAGCTCTGGTAGCGCTTGAAAACGTCGGTAACACGGTTGTGGGCGGGGATCAGATCGGCGACCGAGGTCTGGGCCTGGAAACTGCGCGCGATGCGCACCACGCCGACCGCAAAGAAGGCGGTCAGCGCCACGTATGCCAAGATGACCTGCCATCGCCAGCGCAGCAGAAAGTCGGCAGTCCTCTGACCCATCGATAGCATAGCGAAGCTCAAGCGCTCGCTTCGCGGCGAGCGTGCCATCCGACCAGACCCGACCGGGTCAAGTCAAGCTGACCTGCGCGTTAACATTAACCGAGCGCATCGCACCTCGCGTGAGGAGTTATGCACAAGCTTTCGAGGATTGTTGATATTCGTGATCAGCTCAAATGTTTACGTCGAGAAAGCCATGCCTAATATAGCGCGCGTCAGTGCGGCGGGTTGGCGGATTGGGGAGGACGCTTTTTTTCCGAGCTTTGCTCTTCACATCCGAACGCTTTCGCCAGACTCGCCAGCCCGGGCGTTCAAAGTCCAGACCAGGGGGTCGAGATGAACAATCGTGAGATGAATCGGGCGGCGGCGGCGGTTGATTTCGACGCCGTCGCGCAGCGGGTGATGACGGTGCAGGACGTTTCAGTTTACCTGCGGGTGCATCCGTCGACCGTTTATCGTCTGCTCAAGCGCAACGAGTTGCCGGCCTTCAGGGTCGGCAGCGACTGGCGCTTCAACGTCGAGGCTATCGACCGCTGGCGATCGCAGATGGAAGCGGGCGCTCACGTACTCGATAAGTAGCGCGTTCGGCGGCTCCGAAGCTGCGGCCGAAAAGCGCGAAGCGGTCGGATAACCGGCCCCGTTCCTCGAATGGCCCGGTTCCTCGGATTCGCGTCGAGCCCGATACGTCTCGCGGACGCGACGCGCAGCTACTGCTCGAAGTAGGTGCGCGGGTTTTCGACCATCAGCGTCTGGATTTTTTCCTCGCTGACGCCTGCCTGGCGCAGGGCGGGCAGTATGTTCTTGAAAATGTGAGTCGGCTGCCAGTTGCGGATTCCCTGTTCAATCTCCGGCGTCAGGTCGAGGCCGCGTCCGAGCCAGCAGGCGACCGAATCGTGGGACAGCACGATCTGCTTCTCGAAGCCCACGCCCAAAAGCCCGATCAGCGCGGCGAGGCGCAGGCGGTCGGGATGCAAAAAATCCAGCCCGAAGCGATCGAAGCCCAGGTAGCATCCCCGGTCGAGCATATCGGTGTGGTAGCGCAGGTCCGACGCGCCACAGCTATGACCCACAATCACGTGCTTGAGGTCGACCCCTTCGGAGGCAAAGATTTCGAGCTGCTCGCGGCCCATCGTACCCTCGTCGGTATGCGTGGTGATGGGCGCGCCGGTCTTCAGATGCGCGCGGGCGGCGGCTCGCAGGCACTTCTCCTCGTACTCGGTGATCTTTTCCTTGGAGGTCGCGCATTTGATGACTCCGGCTTTCACCCCGGTGCGCGCTATTCCCTCGGTCAGCTCGGCCACGTAGACGTCGGCAATATCGGCGATCGGTCGCTGCTTGAAATAGGCGGTGTTGCCGAGGTCTTCCTTGTAGAGGCCGGTGGCGCAGATTAGCTGGATGCCGGCCGAGCTGGCCGCCTCGGCCATGAAGTTCACGTCGCGGCCGATGTCCATCGGACACGGGTCGAGGAAAGTGCCAAGGCCGAGGTCGCGCAGTTCCTTGAGCCGGTCGGTCGCGAACTTGAGCGCCTGCTTGCGCTCGAAGCGCGGCGCCGTGCAATCCAATTCCCATCCGCCCCATCCGACCATCAGATGCTCGTGCATCAGGGTCGTGCCTAGCTTGTCAGTCGTGGTTGTCCCGGTAACGGTGTTGATCGTTTTCATGGATCGCACCTCCCGCTTTGCGCCAGGCGCGAGGGCCGGGCGGAGCATCGCAAAACTAGCGTCAGGATCGCGCCTGGGTCAAATGCGGCGATGTCGGCGGACGAGGGGTCGTCAGGCCGGCGTTCAGCTCTGGGCGTCGTGCCAGAACATGGAGTGGATGAGGATGATCGCCACACCAATCGTGATCGCGCTGTCGGCGATATTGAAGACTGGATAGCTCCACGAATAGTAGTGGACGTAAATGAAATCGACGACGCGGCCGCGCACGGCGCGGTCCAGCAGATTGCCCGCCGCGCCTCCCATGACTAGCGCGTAGGCGGTCGACACCACCGGCGGGCGCGTGCCCCACGCGAGCAGCACCCCAAGCACCACCACTGCGGCGGCGGCGAGTCCGTCGAGCATCAGCCCGCGCACCGCAGGCGGCAGGGTCGCGAACAGACTGAACGCGGCGCCCGAATTCAGGGTGTAAGTTATCGCGAGCCAGTGCGGTACCAGGTCGATTTGTTCGAAGAGCTTGAAGTGCCTGACGATGTAGACCTTGGTCAGTTGGTCAAGCAGGAAGACCGGCAGTGCGACCAGACCCAGCATCGTGGCGAACCGGCGCCAGTCGGTCTTCGCGACCGCACCGCCCGCAGTTTGTGCCGACGCGTCCAGTCCAGCCGAACTCACGCGCTCAATGCCTGCACTACCGCGCGGCATCGCGGATCCAGCTCGGAGCCGGAATCGTCATCGAAGTACATCCAGCAGCGCTGGCATTTGCGCCCCGGCGCACGCCGCCCCACAACGACCAGCGGCGGGTCGGTTGAAACGCGTCCATAAATCCCGTCGAAGTTGAACGCCTCCGCGCCGTTGGCTTTGCGGCGCAAATCCTCGGCGTCGCGAGCGTCAAGCGGCTCGACTTCCGAAACGATGAACAACTCCTTGAGTGCGTCGCGATGGCGCGCGAGCGTCTCGGCCAAAGCGCCGTCGTCAGCACCGACTGCACCGATTTCCACCGTCGCTTCCAGCGGCGCGCCGATGGTGCCCGCCTGGCGCATCGTCTCGAGCAGCTTGAGCGCTTCCGTGCGCACCTTGAGCAGGCGCTCCCAATGCGCCTCCAGTTCCGCGTCGCGCCAGTCGGGATTCGACGGAGCGAGCGTCAGCAGATGAACACTCGCCACGCGCTCGCCCGGCATGTGCGAGTAGATCTCGTCGGCGGTGAACGGGATCAGCGGCGCGAGTCATCCGCACCAGCGCGTCGATCACGTGGTAGAGCGCGGTTTGCACCGAACGGCGCTCGGGTGAGGCGGCAGCCGCGCAATACAGCCGGTCGCGCGCAACATCTATGTAGAGCGAGCTCAGGTCGACCACGACGAAGTTTATGATCGCTTGATAGGCAGCCTGAAAATCGTACTCGTCGAACGCGCGCCGCACCTCGGTCTTCAGGCGCTCCAGCCGGGCCAGGATATAGCGGTCGAACTCGGTCATCGACTCAAACTGTGCCGTATCGCGCGCCGGATCGAAGTCGGCAAGATTGCCAAGGATATAGCGGCAAGTGTTGCGAATTTTGCGATACGCCTCCGCCACCGCCGTGTAGACCGTGTCGCCGAGCGCGATTTCCGTGGTGTAATCGAGCGAGGCATAGACCAGCCGCAACACGTCGGCACCGATGCGGTTCACCGCGTCAGCCGCGTCTTCAGAATTGCCGAGCGACTTCGACATCTTGCGCCCCTGCTCGTCGACCGTCAGCCCATGACTTATCACGGTGCGAAACGGCGCATGGCCGCGCTCGGCGACCGCGCAAGCGAGCGAGGAGCCGAACCATCCGCGCGCCTGCTCGACCGCTTCAAGGTAGGCATCGGCCGGCCAGGTGAGCTCGGGCCGCTTGCCGAGCACAGCGGCCTGCGAGCAGCCCGAATCGAACCAGACGTCGAGCACGTCCTCTTCTTTTTCGAACGACGTCCCCTGGCACTTCGCACACTTCACATCGGGCGTGACGAAATCGGCTGCCGGGCGATTGAACCACGCATCCGAGCCTTCGCTCTCGAAGATTCGCTCCGCCGCCGCCATTACCTCGTCATACAAACCCACGTGACCGCAGGCGCTGCACTTAAGCGCGGGTATCGGCACGCCCCACGCGCGCTGACGCGAGAGACACCAGTCGGGCCGGGTCTCAGTCATATTGCGAATACGATCGCGTGACCAGGCCGGGATCCATTGCACGGCGTCGATTTCCTCGATCACGCGCTGGCGCAGCCCGTCGTGGTCGATTCGCATGAACCATTGTTCGGCCGCGAGAAAAATCAGCGGCGTCTTGCAGCGCCAGCAATGCGGATAGCTGTGCGAGAACTCGAGCGAGTGGAGCAGCGCGCCGGTCGCGCGCAATTTTTCGACGATCGAGTTGTTTGCCTTGAACACATTCTGCCCCGCCCATTCGCCGGCTTCCGCGGTGAACTTGCCCGCCATATCGACCGGCGTGAATGGCTTGAGCCCGTACTGCGAGCCGACCACGAAATCTTCGTAGCCGTGTCCCGGCGCGGTATGAACGAGGCCGGTACCGGCGTCAGCAGTGACATGATCGGCGTACATCAGCTTGACGTCGCGGGCGACGAAGGGGTGGCGGAAGATATCCTGCCCGTCGAGCGATTTGAGCGCCTCGCGATCGAGCGCGATCCGCTTTTCGACCGCGAGCGAACACTCCTTCTCGACCGCCTCGGCCAGTCGCGCGGCGACGACGTAGTAGCGATCGCCCGCCTTGAGCGCGACGTAGTCGAAAGTCGGGTTGAGGCTGATTCCCAGGTTGGCGGGGAGCGTCCATGGCGTGGTGGTCCAGATGACGGCGTAGAGCTTGCCCGCCTTATGGGCCGCGGCGAGTTCCGCGCCCTCTGAGGCATTTGCGGCGAGCGCGGCCGCGTCGCGCAGGTTCGCGTTGAAGGCGAACGCGACATAGATGGAGGGTGAGACGTGTTGACGATACTCAACCTCGGCCTCGGCCAGCGCTGTGCGGTCGGCGAAGCACCAGTGCACCGGGCGCAGGCCGCGATAGACATAGCCGCGCTCGACCAAGTTGCGCAGCACGCCGATCTCCGCCGCGTCGTATCCGGGATCCATCGTGATGTACGGGTGAAACCAATCGCCGATACATCCCAGGCGCATGAAATCCTTACGCTGAAGGTCGATCCATTTCTCGGCCTCGATGCGGCACAGACGCCGAAGCTCGAGCTTGGGCATCGTGCGCGCCTTCTCCCCAAGGTCACGCGACACTTTGAACTCGATCGGCATCCCGTGACAGTCCCATCCCGGCACGAATGGCGTGCGGAACCCCATCATCGCGCGCGAGCGCACGACGAAGTCCTTCAGCACCTTATTGAGCGCCGTGCCCATGTGAACGCGGCCGTTGGCGTAGGGCGGCCCGTCATGCAGCACCCAGGCGGCCGCGTCGGCACGCTCGGCGAGGAGCGTCTCGTAGAGCCGGATTTCTTCCCAATGCCTCAGCATCTCGGGCTCCCGTTTTGGCAGGTTCGCCTTCATCGGGAAGTCCGTGCGAGGAAGTTTCAGAGTCGTTTTGTAGTCGGTTTTTTTGTGTTCGGTCTCGGCCACGGGCAAACGGCCGGCGACGAGAGTATCTGCGCCGGCCCCTCCGGATATCGTTATATCTTATCTGGTTTTCGTCACGACGCGCGCCCAGAGATTAACGTAACCGATCGGCGCGCGCGAGTATGGATCGCCGGGCGGCTTGCGATTCGCGTCCGCGGCGCCAGGGCTCACTCACTTGAATATTTCGCGGAAAAAATCCTTCATCGCCTGCCACGAGCGATGGTCCGCTGCCTCATTATAGGCCAGCCCGGCGATATGGTGCCTGTCGGCGTCGGGATTGGTGAAGCTGTGCCGGGCGCCGCCGTAGACGTTGAACTGCCAGTCGGCCCGGGCCGCACGCATCTCGTCCTCGAACGCCTGGATCTGCGCCGGCGATGTAAACGGATCGTCGGCTCCGTGGCAGGCCAGAATTCTGGCCTTCACCTGGCCCGGTTTGGCCGGATCCTTGGTGTCGTAGTGGCCATGAAAACTGACCACGCCGTTAACCGCTGCGCCGCTGCGCGCGAGTTCCAGCACGGTGCATCCGCCGAAGCAGTATCCGATCGCGGCGGTCCTGCTTGGGTCGACGCGTGGATCGCTTTTGAGCTTCGCTAGCGCTGTCGCGACACGGGTTCGAAGCTCCGCGCGATCGCCCGCCTCCAACGCGTCGGCCCATTGGCCAGCCTGCTTGGGATCGTCAGTCTTCCTGCCGTCACCATAGATGTCGACGGCCATCGCGAAGTATCCCAGTTGGGCCAACATCTTCGCCCGCATCCTGGGATAGTCGTTGAGCCCCCACCATTCCGGCACCACCAGGACGCCGGGCCGCTTGCCGCTTACGCTATCGTCGTAGGCGATGAAACTATGCGCCTCGGCGTGGCCTTCCTTGTAGGTGATAATTTCGCTCTTGATCGCCGCGCGTGCTCCGCCGGCAAGCGCGACCAGAAATGCGGTCGCTAAAGCCGCGGCAATGAATTTCATCTGTGCCTTTCGCATGGTCGAGATCCTTGCGCGATGGGATTCCAATCGCTTGCTTAGCGCCATCGGCCGCGCGCGATCAAACTGCGTGAGGCGCGGGCCGAGTCCCTGACGCGAAGTGCAACCACGCGCCGCGGTAGTGGGCGGTTTTGAATTTCATGGGATGAGTCCGGCTATTTCTTCCATCGTCCAGACGTGACCCGAGGTTCCCGCTTCCATCGCAGGCGTTACCCTGAGCGTCTGATGGATTCTAGCAAAATTATAAAAGACCCAAGTGATCGCGAGCATGTGTCTGTGGTTCGCTAGCTTCTTTGAGAAGGCGTTAGTCAGGCGAGTGAATCGTCGATTCTGCATTCTTAGAGTGAGATTCGAGCGTTCAATATAGCTGGTCGAAATATGCTTCGGATCGGGAAGTCCGCGTATTTCGGTTTTCTCGACGCCAAGGCAAACAGCGGGGCTGTAGCGTTTCTCGGATTCGGGCGAGCTGCCGTAAATCTTGACGATCATTGCGTAATCGATACCACGGTCAAAGGCTTCGTCCACGGCTGAGAGATAGGCGTGATTGCCGTCGCTCGATAGCTGGACGCGATTCGCTAGGCGAGCTGCAACGTCGTTCATAAAGATATGCGCTGCGCCCGCATCGCGACGGCCTATGTGCCACGCGATCATCAGTTTTGAATCCGCATCGATGGCCGTCCAAGTCCAGACGTCACCGAAGCCAAACTGCCCACGTTTCTCTTGCGGAACGTTCTTCGCTTTGGCGTGAACGAAACTCCAAATCTCATCAACCTGTACACGCTTCGATGCGACGCCCCGAATGTGCTGATCGTGGTAAGCCGCGCACGCGGTTCCTGCATCAACGATGAGTTTCAGCGCTGCATCCTTGGAGCAATCCATCAGACGGCAAGTAGCGCGAACCGACCTTCCTTCGCAGAGGCAAGCCAGAATCCGCGCACGTCGTTCGATGGACAGCTTGTTCATGTCCATAATTATGCTTGCTCGGCTTTGCATTGTCAACCGTTAGCTGGCATTCTTTCGCATTCATGCCAAATGATACTTGCTTAGGTAGCTGGCATAGCATAAGCTAGGGCCCATGGGGAAGCCCAATTCTGAAATGGCGGCAAATCGCGCATCCCTCGGTGGAAAAACGAGAATGCAGAAACTCACGTCCGAAGAACGATCCGCATTAGGAAAGGCGGCGGCTCAAAAGCGGTGGGACAAGACCAAAAAAGCCGCTGCAGAATCTCCTGAGGATGACGCCACGCCACGAGCTACACATTGGGGAACTCTCGCTCGGTGGCGCATCGTTGCCATGTTACCGGCTCGAAACCGGAGAGAGGGTCTTTAGCTTGAAGGGCGTGGTCGTTTCGCTGATCGGCACCGAGGGCGGCCAACTAGCCGAATACATCAAAGTGAAGGCTCTGCGACCGTTTCTTCCGGTCGATTTAGTGCCTGCAGAAAATGATGTCATTCCCGCTCTGATTAAGTTCGATACCGGCGGGGAAGGCTTCACAAAACATGCATTCGGATTGCCGGTCGAGAGGTTTATCGATCTGTGTACGGCGTATTCTACAGCGGCCGAGAAGGGCGAGGTTACAGACCGTCAGAGACAAATAGCTCTGCAGGCAAATTCATTTGTGCGAGCTTGCGCGAAGGTCGGCATTCTCGCATTGGTTGATGAAGCTACGGGTTTTCAGTACGACCGCGCTGCTGAGGAACTTCAACTCAAGCTCAAAATCTTCCTGGCGGAAGAGATGCGGAAATGGGAGAAAACTTTTCCCGATGAATTGTGGTTGCAATTTGGCCGATTAACAAAGTGGACCGGCACGGTCCATCAACGGCCAAAGTATTTGGGGAAAGCTAGTAACTGAACTGGTCTATGAATACTTGGACCCAGATGTGGCCGAATGGCTTCAAGAGAACGTTCCGAAGCCGCGCAAAGGAGAGAACTGGCACCAGTACCTTAGTGATCAATATGGTTTGCGAAGATTGATCGAGCATATCTGGAAACTAATCGGCGTGGCGGGGACTTGCCGTGATATCGACGAGCTAAAAAGTAAGATGGAAGAACTGTATGGATCGAAACGACATTTTCAATTTCGTTTGCAGCTATTAGCAAGCGCCGCGGGCTGACGTTGATTTTCGGGGCGGCTAGATCGTTGCGACTTTGATCGCGACCACAATTCCTATCAGGATCGCTCCCGGCATCAGGAACGCGCCCAACGCGCGCCAGGCCGAAAAACGATGCACCGCGCCGACGCAATGCAGCAGCAGGATGAACGACCAGATCGAGACGATCGCTTCGAACCCCCGGGTCAGGGTGAATTGAGCCGCTATAGCTCCCGCGGCGCCGGCATTGGGATCAGGCATCGAAGGAACCAGCGCCTGCCAAACTCCGGTACCCATCAGGATTAGCAGCATCACGACCGACAGACAGATCTGCGGCACCTCGGACCAAGCCACCGCTGCACGCACAGTGATCGCGCTGCCTACGCCTCCGAGCGCTCGACCGGTCCAGTCCATCGCGAACGCGGTCGAGTAAAGCCCCACAAGGCCGAGCGCCGCTCCAATGAATGGACTGGCAAAAGTCAGAATCGGCAGATAAGGCACCAGAGCCGCAGGCAACGGAGTTGGAGTGAAGCCGAGCGCCGCGCTCAGCATGGAATTGAGCATCATCAGGGCGCCCGACAACGCACCGAGCATTATAACCTGGTAGGTCGGATCGCGGCTGACAATCTTTTTGATTGTTTCACGCGGACTCATCCAGATTGCGATCCATGGGTAGTCCAGGAGCGTGAAAATATGGTCGACCCTGCCCCCGGTCCTGGCATCGATGCTGCCGAGCCTATCTACTCGAAACCCCGAATCGTCAGCCATGATTCCCCCCACATCCGACGACCTTGGCGCGGTCAGCCGTTTTGCGCTGCCCTGCGGAAACAGCTTATATCTCGTTGAAGCCAGCGTCGATAGCAGTATTGGGCGCCTTGAAGCGATTCGGCGTTTTTATTCTGCGCATAATCGGTGCTCACGTGCTCTGAGCTACTTACTCTACGCGCATACTGATCGATCGAAGCTTTGCAATTTGAAAATGTATTTACGCTGCCCTATCATCGCCGTTCGTGCATCTCACGCTATGCTTTTTCAACCTTTGACTGCGAGGAAGAGCCACCTTTCCGCCGAGGCGGTCTCGAGGTTGTGCAAATGACGGAGCGCGGCGCGCTCGCCGGCCTGCGCGTCCTGGACCTCACCGACCTCAAAGGGCATCTGTGCGCCCGCCTCCTGGCCGACATGGGCGCCGACGTGATCAAGATTGAGCCACCCAACGGCGACTCGGCGCGCCGGATTGGGCCGTTCGTCGACGACCGGCCGCATCGCGACCGCAGCCTGTTCTTCTGGTTCTACAATCTCAATAAGCGCTCATTGACGCTCGACCTTGGCCATCCCGAAGGCGCGGCCATCCTGCGCCGACTCGTGGAGACCGCCGACGTCGTAATCGAAAGCTTCAAGCCGGGCGAAATGGCGCGTTTGGGGCTTGGATGGGACGTGCTGCACACGCTCAACCCCGCGCTGGTCTTGTGCTCGATTGCGCCGTTTGGACAGAACGGCCCATATAGCGGCTACGAGGCCGATGACAGCGTGCTGACGGCGCTTTCGGGGATGCTTTACGTCAACGGCTTCCCGGACGCCGCGCCGGTGCGTCCTTTAGGCTTGCAGGCGTACCACTCCGCGTCGTATTACGCCGCGATCGCCACGATGTGCGCGCTGTTGGCCCGCGACTCGACGGGCGAAGGCCAATGGATCGACCTCAGCATGCAGGAGGCGACGGCCTCTGCGGTCGAGCATGTCGCGGCCACTTACTTCGCCACGGGCGAGATCGAGCCGCGGCGCGGCACGTTACACTGGAGCCGGTTTTTCCGGGTCGGGCGATGCCGCGACGGGCACGTGATGCATTGCACGCTGGGCGATTGGACTTCGCTGGTCGAATGGGTCAATGGCGACGGCAAGGCCGAGGACCTGACCGCGCCCGAATGGGAGGACGTCTTCAAACGGCGCCAGGACGCCGAGCATCTGTTCGACGTTCTCGACCAGTGGGTCAAGGATTATTCGCGCGACGAACTGCTGGAGCGCGCGCAACTGCTGCGCTTGCCCTACGCCTCAGTGCGCAAACCCGAAGATCTGTTCGACGACGAGCAACTGCTCTCACGCGGCTATTTCCACGAGGTCGAGCATCCCGAACTCGGCCGCACCTTCCGCTATCCCGGCGCTCCCTACCTCTTCAGCGGTTCGCCGTGGCGAGTGACGCGGCGGCCGCCGCTGGTGGGCGAGCATACCGGCGAAATCCTGGGCGGCGAACTCGGGATGACTGCGGAGGAGCTCGCCGCCTTGGCCGCCGAGGGAGTGATCTGACCATGCCGGAGATGGCCACGGCGCGGATGGCGCTTGAGGGAGTACGGATCCTCGACTTCACCTGGGTCGTCGCTGGACCGGTGGCAACGCGGATTCTCGCCGACCAGGGCGCCGAGGTGATCAAAATCGAGCGCGGCGACAAAGACGCGACAAGCGTGATGGGCCCGCGGCGCATCGGACTCCAGGGCGAACTGCATCGCAACAAACGCTCGGCCGCGATCAACATGACCAAGCCGCGCGGAGTCGAGCTGGCGCGCCGACTCGCGGCGATGAGCGACCTGGTGATGGACAACTTCTCGGCGCGCGTGATGCGGATGTGGGGGATGGACTACGACACTCTGGCGAAAATCAAACCCGACATCATAAGCATCAGCATGTCGGGGCTGGGACACACCGGGCCGCGCTGCAATTACGTGAGCTATGGGCCGACGCTACAAGCGCTGGCGGGATTCACGCGCATGATGGCAGACTCGCGCGGCGAGCCCGCCGGCTATGGCTACTCCTACGCCGACATGGCTGGCGGCTACAGCGGAGCGCTGGCGGCGTTGATCGCGCTATGGCATCGCAAGCGCACTGGGCGCGGACAGTTCGTCGATCTCTCGCAGTTCGAGGCGCTGGCGAGCCTCGTCGGTCCGGCGCTGCTCGACATTTCAGTCAATGACCGCGCGCAGGTGCCGCCCGGATGGCGTTCGCAGGAGGGGCCCGCCGCGCCACACGGCGCGTACCGATGCCGTCGGCGAGGCGACGACAACGATCGCTGGATCGTGATCGCGGTGCGTTCGCAAGCGGAATGGGAACGCTTCGTGGTCGCTATCGGCAATCCCGCATGGGTGACAGATCCAAAATTCCGTACGCTGTACCTCCGGATGCGTAATCGGGAGGATCTCGACGCCAATGTGTTGCGCTGGGCCGCGACGGTTGAGGCCGAGGCCGCGATGGCGCTCTTGCAGCGCGCCGGCGTCGCCGCTGGCGTGGCGCTCAACGGCGCCGACCTCTCCGTCGATTCGCAGCTCGCCGAGCGCGACTTCTTCGCCCACGTCAAACTCCCCGACGGCGGCTCGACTCGCCTCACGGGCGTGCCGATGCGGCTTTCGGCGACGCCCGGATCGGTTCGAACGGTGGCGCCCGAAGTCGGCGAAGACAATGACTATATCCTCGGCGAGTTGCTGGGACTGAGCCGCGCCGACCGCGAGGAACTCATCGCAGAAGGCGTAGTCTGGGGCTGACTGCTGTGTTGAGCGCAAGATTGCAGCGCCGAACGGTACAAATTCACTAACCTATTCGCGCAGTTGCTCGAAAGCACTATTGCGCCCGCGCTCCCATCGGAATGTACTTAGGCATCGTCGTTAGCCACTGTGGAAACCCGGTGGAGCATCGGAGTGTGCAATAGCGAGTGTCAGCTAGCGTTCTTTCAAGCGCGCTTGCCGGGGTGGATGCCTTCCCGGTCGAGGTCGAGGTTGACATCTCGGGGGGAGTTCCGCAGCTACGGACCGTCGGTCTCGCCGAAGGTGCGGTGCGCGAAGCCCAGGAGCGGGTCAAGGCGGCGATCAAAAATTCCGGCTACGAGTTTCCCAACCGCAAAATAACCATCAACCTTGCGCCGGCCGACACCCGCAAGGAAGGCTCGTCGTTCGACTTACCGATTGCGCTCGCGATCCTGGCCGCGAATACCGGGTCGCTCAATGCCGAGCGGATGCGCAGCTACCTGATCCAGGGCGAGCTTGCGCTCGACGGCCGAATCAAGGGAATCCGCGGCGCGCTGCCCAGTGCGCTGCTCGCGCGATCGAAACATTTTGCCGGCATCATCCTGCCGCGCGAAAACGCCGCCGAGGCCTCGGTGGCGAGCAACGGTACGGCGGTGCTGGGCGTCGATACACTGCGCGACACAGTCGATTTTCTCGAGGGGCTGCGCGAGATCGAGCCTTACGCCTCCAACGTCGGCGATTTGTTCACCGCCGCGAGCCACTACGACGTCGACTTCAGCGAAGTGCGCGGACAGGAGCAGGCCAAGCGCGCGCTCGAGGTCGCGGCCGCCGGCGGCCATAACGTCCTGATGGTCGGGCCGCCGGGTTCGGGCAAGACGATGCTGGCCAAGCGGCTGCCGACGATCCTGCCGGCGATGACCTTCGAGGAAGCGATCGAGACTTCCAAGGTGCATAGCGTGGCGGGTCTGATGGACGGGCGCGCGCTGATCGCGACCCGTCCCTTCCGCGCGCCGCATCACACCATCTCCGACGCCGGTCTAATCGGCGGCGGCACGGTGCCGCGCCCCGGCGAAGTCAGCCTCGCGCACAACGGCGTGCTCTTTCTCGACGAGCTACCCGAGTTTCGCAAGAACGTGATCGAGGTCCTGCGCCAGCCGCTGGAAGACAACCGCATCACGATAGCGCGCGTGATGGGGACGATGACCTTTCCTGCCAGCGTGATGCTGGTGGCGGCTATGAATCCCTGTCCTTGCGGCTTCTACACCGACAGCCAGCACGAATGCACCTGCGTGCCGTTGATGATCCAGCGCTACCGATCGCGCATCTCGGGACCGCTGCTCGACCGTATCGACATCCACGTCGAGGTGCCGGCGGTGAAGTACCGCGAGCTGACGGCGCGCACCCCGGGTGAGACCTCGGCCGCGATACGCGAGCGGGCCAACCGCGCACGGGCGATCCAGCTCGAGCGCTTCGCCGGCACCCGGGTCTTCTGCAATGCGCAGATGGGCGCGCGCGAGCTGCAGAGCCATTGCCAGGTCGAAGCCGCCGGCGAGCGGCTGCTCGAGCTCGCGATCAATCGGCTGGGGCTGAGCGCGCGCGCCTATACACGCATCCTCAAGGTGGCGCGGACCTGCGCCGACCTCGACGGCAGCGGCAGGCCGATCGAGGCGCGCCACGTAAGCGAGGCGATCCAGTACCGCTCGCTCGACCGCCCCGCCCCTTAGGGGGCGCATCCCGATAACGGCGTATCCCGATACACGGCGTATCCCGATCGACCCGCAGAACCGTTTCTTCTCCGGATGCAACTGTGCTACGGGGGAAGTCAGCATCGGCGAACTGTTCAGGTTGTGATTCTCTAAGTGTCTGACTGGGGGTGATTGTCCCTCGTGAAGACGAAGAGAAAACAAGCGCACTGTTCCTCCCTTCGAGCCCAGCCTCGTTACAAGTTTCCGTATTTGCAAGTTGAGCCAGCATTTGGGCGCTCATCCCAAGCGCATCTTAATCAGGAGGCGAACATGGAACCTGTAAAGCTGTCGCATGGCAACCGAATTCATGAGAGCGGCGCGGTGATGCTGCTACTGCTCGCGGGATTTATGTGGGGCGTCGCGGCATGTCTATGGAGCGGAGTTGCCCGCGCCCAAACGACGACGCAGAAGGTGTATACGCGCGCCGATTACACCGACTGGCTGAACAAGTACGCCAACGCCAAACCTGACTTCAAAGTGGGCGACGTGCTGACCGCCAAGGATATAGAGCGGATGCGGCCGTTCGTTATTCCCGGTTACCTGGACTACTTGAAGTTTCCCGAATTCAGAATGCCCATCGTCGGTCCTATTGATCATACGCCAATCGGAAAGTTTCAGGACTGCACCGAGAAGTACCAACCGCAGGTCAAGCTCAAGCCCGACGGCACGATGCAAAACTATCGTTGCGGACAGCCCTTCAACAATGCCGAGCTTAAGGTGGGTGACCCTGCCGCTGGGATCAAGGCAGGCTGGAACTGGAATCAGAAATGGATGTCGTACGGGCTCGCGCAATCCAACGTGATCTGGATTTGGGTGCGCTTTGACGGCTCGCCGAGCCATACGCCGCCCACCATGACCCCGCCCGGAAACTTTATGCTGCTGCCGCCGCCGGATGGCTGGACGGTGCCGGCGGATCTTTCCTCCTATTACCGTGGAGGTGGAACTTTTCAGCGGACGCTGCAGAGCAATTACGAGCATCTGGTTCTGAGCAATCTGGCGAATCTCGACGGCGGCAATCTGCCCGGCGCCAACGGAGTGGAGTGGAAAGAGATCACAGGGTTTTATTCGCCGTTCGATATTCGCGGCACGGAATTCATCATTTACCGCTACACCGATCCTTTCAGGAACGACGACGCGTGGGCCTACGTTCCGACCCTGCGGCGCGTGCGCCGAGTCTCAGTCGAAACCAAGTATGATTCGCTGTTGGGAACCGACCATACGCTGGACGACTTCTACGGCTATGCCGGCCGGACTCTGGAGACGGACTGGAAGTTCCTGGGTTGGAAAGACATGCTCTGCGTATGCGATCCGGCTAAAATGTACGACCATCTCTACGGCCCAAATGCCATAATCCCCGATGAAAATTGGGAACTGCGAAGGCATATCGTTCTCGAGCGCATTCCCAAGAATCCGCGCCATCCATACAGCAGCGCGATCATGTTTATAGATCCGCAAATCTGGTACGACTCCTTCCACGTGGCGTTCGACCATTCGGGAAAGCTGTGGAAGATCTTCCAGTGGCAATGGAAGTGGTCGGAGACGATCCCACCGCCTTGGGACAAGTACAACAAAGGCGTCAACACCGTTACCTGGCAAGCCGTTAATGACATTGATGTGCAGAATAAACGGGGCACCATCATAAACGCCTTTGGTGACGGCTTCCCCGACGTCAGTTCCGACCTGGCCATGTACCAGAAACGGTTCGACATCAATTCACTGGAAGAGGTTCACCGCTAGAAAATCGTGTCCAGGGGACGTCCGCGGGAAGTCCGCCCGCTCCCCTGAGCCGCTCTCCTCCGGCAGGCGTGCGCCAATTGTCGTGGCGCACGCCTGTCAGCTCGTGGCAAGAAGGCGGTCTGACTAACTGCTCTCTGAGAGAGGAGCGATCGCAGAAGCGGTATCGATGTGCGGTCGTTCAACCGACGTAGGAGTCATGCGATGGAGGAGTCATGGCGAAAACAACAATGGGTGGGACGGGCGGCTGCCTTTGCGGAGCGATCCGGTACCGGTACGAGGGCGAGCCGATAGCAATCGGGCTATGCCAGTGCGAGCGCTGCCAACGCCAGTCGGGATCCGCATTTCTGATCGGGGTAGTCTTTCCGAAAAACGCTGTGACAATCGAGGGAAAACTCGCAACTTATGAGACCAATGTGAGTGGACAGGCCTTACAACGCCACTTTTGCCAAGTCTGCGGGTCAGCAGTTTCGATCACTCTTGAGAGATATCCTGAGATTCGATCGATGATGGGTGGAACCCTGGACGACAGGACCAAGATAAAGCCCACCTTTAGCATCTGGTGCTCCAGCGGCCAGGAGTGGCTCAAGCTCCCGGAAAGCATTACGTGCTATCCCGAATATCCAGAGGGAACGTTTGGTGGGTAGCCATAGCATGCGTTTGAATGGCGAGAGGTGGTCAATAAGGCAAGGATTCCCGGACTTATCCTCTAAATCATTTTTTCGCTATATGTCGCTCTTTTCGGTATACCTGCTTAGACCCTCGCGAGGCGGTCATGAAGCGCCTGCGGCGGCTCTAAGATGCCGAGCGACCCGTTAGCCGAATTCCTGATCTCGCATGCGCAGGCGATCGTGCGGCTGCATCGACGCGGCAATGCCGAGGGGTTCGGCCTCACCGCGGCCGATCTCGGGCTGGCGTCGCATCGCAGCGTGAGCGCGTGGGACGCCGAAGCCAAGCGGGCCGCTATCGATCAATACCTAGACCAGCTCCGCGCCGACGATCTCGTGCTCGCGCTCGCCTGCATGGGCGGCAACGAGCGGGCTTGGGAGGTCTTCATCGAGAAGTACCGTCCTGTTCTCTATCGCGCGGCACATTCCCTGACCCACGACGACGCCGATGCGCGCGAGCTGTCCGATTCGCTTTGGGCCGATCTGTACGGCATGGATACGCGGACAGGCGAGCGGCGCTCGCTGCTCGGCTATTACGGCGGGCGGAGTTCGCTTGGGACCTGGCTGCACGCGGTGCTCGCGCGGCGCTTCGTTGACTCGGCACGCGCGGCGGCGCGGACCAAGCCGCTTGGGAGCCGCCCCAACGAGCCTGCGACCGACGGAGATCCGTCCGATCCCGATCGGTCCCGCTATGTCAGCGCTCTCAGCGCGGCGCTTAGCGAGGCTCTCGCGGCGCTCGAGCCACGCGATCGACTGCGCCTGGGCTATTATTATCTGGAGAACCTGACGTTAAGGGAGATCGCGCGGCTGCTGAACGAGCATCCCTCGAGCGTCTCGCGACGGCTGCAGCAAACCCGCAGCGAACTCAAACGCCGCGTCGAACGATCGCTCCGGCGGGAACAAAATTTGAGCGAGGAACAGATTCGGCTCTGTTACGATTATGCGGCCGACCAATCGCCATTCGACTTGAGAAGCGCGCTTTCGGAGTCGAAGTGAAGACCCGCGCACATTGCACTTTTCGGCCTCGCTCAAACTGCACGTTTTGGCCTTCGGTCCGTTCCAATCGTAACGGTTCCAATCATCGTAACGTTTTCAATCTTGGGGAGTTCTGGCTTGGCGCTCGATGATTTCGATGACCGGTTCGCGAACGCGGTCAAGCTGGCGCTTGACGTGTCGCGCAGTTCCGGCGATTACCAGGCGGACGCCATGGAGGGTGCGGAGTGCCCGTCCTCCGACATGATTGCGTCCTACTACGAAGACGCGCTTAACCGGGTGGAGCGCGCCCGTCTGGAGTCTCACTTCTCCGGGTGCGCGCTATGCCAGGGCACGCTCGCGGCTTTGCTGCGCGCGGCGCCGACGGTCGATACTAACTCCGAGCCGGGACACTTGGCCGGCGACGCCGCACACGAGAGGGCGCCCGAGGCGCCCAGCCTCCGCGAACGATGGCTCGAAACCAGTCCGCCTTGGAGAATCGCCGGGGTAATCGGGGTTGCCACAGCGATGCTTGTGGTGATCATCGTCGCCGGGATTCGCGGTTATGAAAGCAGGGACGATCGGGCGCGCGAGCAGGTGGCAGCCTTGAGCACGGTGGCTCCGCGAAATGATCGCCAACAGCCGCATCCCGCTGCGGGCGACACCGAGACGGCGCTCAACGACAACAGTTTGGAAGCCGGGCTGGACAACAAATCGAGTAAGCAACGTGAGAACAAGGCGTTGCCGCCTGCAGCGCCCGCCGAGCCTGCGCCGGCCGTCGCACGATCGGCCGCTCCCGCTGTCAGTACTCCGATACCTGAGGCCGCCCTTCCTGCCCAGCAACCCATGTCGCAGGTAGCGCCGCCCGATGGTGAGCAAAACGAGGCGACCGCGGCAACCGCCGCCCAGGCGGCCGCTGCCCTGGGCGCGTTGGCTTCGACGCCAGCTCCGACCGCCAGCGCCGCACCGCTGGCGGGCTCGGCACCGGCAACCGCTACCGCGCCGTCTATCGCTCGCGCGCCAGCGGTCACCGCTCCGCCGATGGCTTCCACGCCAGTCACGGTCGGAGGGACAGGGCCGACCGCTGGCCCGCCTTCCGCGGCCAATTCGACTAGAGCCAAGACCATGGCAGCCAAAACGGCTACGGCCAACACCATCACGGCCAAGACCATGGCGGCCAAGACGCGCCCCAACACAGTCTCCGCGCCCGCCTCGCAGGTAGCGGCGTCAGCTATTCCCGATGCTTCAGCGGGCAGCGTTAACCATCAAAAGCAGCAGCGGCTTTCCGCGCTTGTAGTGCCGCCGCCGGCGCGCGTGGAGGGGAGAGCCGCCACTCCGGGAGCGGCGAAGCTGTGGCCGAGCGCGCCTGCAGCAAGCGGCCTCGGAATAGGCGGCGCTGGCGCCGCGCCGAATAACACGGTTGGCTCAGCGTTTTCGGCGAGGTTACAGGCGCAGCAGCAACTTGCACAGGCACAACTCGCACAGGACAAACTCGCGGAGGAAAAGGTTAGGGCTGAGAATAGTAAGAAAGCAGAACTGGTTAAAAAAGCAGAACTGGCAAAAAAAATAGAACTCGCTAAGAAAACGGAAGTAGCGAGAAAAGCAGAGCTGACGAGAAAAACGGAGTTGGCACAAAGAGCAGAACTAGCAAAGAAAGTGGAGTTGGCAAAAAAAGCGGAATTAGCACGAACCGCCGCGTTGGCGCGGCAAGCGGAACAGGCGAATCGCGACGCGGACCTCAGACGCCGAATGGAATTGGCCCGCCGCGAGGCGCAAGCAAAGTCCGCCAAGTCCGCCGCCTCTGCACAGTCCGTTGGAGCCGCGCGCGCCGCGGCGCCTTCGAGCACCGGCAACCAGGTCGCGATGGCGGATCGCCCGGTCGTCAGTGCGCCGGCCGTGGTGGCGATCGCACCGGGCATACCGGTAGCTCCGCACGCGGTCCTGATCGCGGCGCCGGATCATTCGGTGTACTGGTCGCTGCAGAATTCCGGAGTGATTTATCGCACCAAAGATCGAAAGAGCTGGACTCCCCAGTTCACCGGTATACAGTCCGACCTGCTGGCCGGCATGGCGCCCTCGGACACGGTGTGCTGGGCGGTCGGCCGCAAGGGCGCCATCCTGCTGACCACTGACGGCGTTAATTGGAATCGGATCACCTCGCCGACGGGTGCCGACATCGTTGGCGTCACGGCAGCCAGCAAGGATGTCGCCACCATATTCGCCGCGAGCGGCGTGACCTACAGCACTTTCGACGGCGGCAGCAACTGGGAACCGGCCAACTAGGCGATCGCGAACGCCGGTCCACGCGCCGTTGGCGGCCTGAGCGCTCGCCACTGGAATAATCGCTGCGCGGACACTCCTGCATCGAAAGTCTCGGGCAATAAAATTCATCCAAAGAATCTTCACCAAAAGAATCTTGCAAAGGATCGCGTCGTCGTCCGTTCCAACTATTGAGGAACGGAAGGATGGCGCTTGGCGCGATCGGGTGTGCCGTTGATTCACTAAGTGGACCTGCGCCGTCGCGTAGCACACTGATCGCGCGAGCGATCGCGCTGGTGCCGCGCGACCCGCGGATTCTCCAAATCGTGTTCCTGGGAGCATTGCTCGCAGCCGGCGCATACTTTCGCGATTTCAGCCTGCGCCCGACTCAAATCGCATTGACCTTCGCCGCGGCGCTCGGCACTCAGCGCCTGCTCGACCGGCTCACCCGCAGGCTCGCACCCACCCTGCTGAGCGCCACGATAACTTCGCTCGGCCTGACGCTGCTCTTGCGGGCGGACAATTTGTGGGCGATGCCGGCGGCCGCGGTCTTCGCGATTGCGTCAAAGTTTCTTCTGCGGGTCCGCGGCAGGCATCTCTACAACCCTGCGAATTTCGGTGTCGGCACCGCCCTGCTGATATTACCGGGCACCTGGATTTCGCCCGGCCAATGGGGCAACGACGTGGCGCTCGCGGGATGGCTGGTGGTGCTGGGCGCCACGGTCACGAGCCGTGCGCGGCGCGCCGACATCAGTTGGCTATTTCTGGTTTTCTACCTCGGCGCGCTGGCCGCGCGGGTCGCCTGGCTCGGTCAGCGCTGGGCCGTGTGGACGCATCAGCTCAGCAGCGGGGCTTTACTGCTGTTCGCTTTTTTCATGATTTCGGATCCGATGACCACGCCGAGCCATCCCAGGGGCCGCGCCGCGCACGCAGCGCTGGTGGCGGCGATCGCCTACGCATGGGGCTTCGGTCTGTTCCGCACCAACGCGGTGCTGTGGGCGCTGTTCGTTGCCGCCCCGATGGTGGCGGTGTGGGACGTGCTGTGGCCGGCGCCTAAATTCGACTGGAATTCACAAAAAGAATCGGCAAGCAAGCGTCAATCGCGAGGAGGCGTCAATGGTCAAGGAGGCGTCAATGATATCGACGAGATCGGTAAGGACATCTGCAACAAGTATATTGGCAAATCGGCCGCACTTTCGTCTGAAGCCTCGACCAGCTCCGGCGAACGCGGCCTCGCTGATACTCGCGTTCGGTGCGCTGACGGCCGCCCTCCTGGCTTTGTGGCCGCCGACTGAAGCGCAGGCTTTCTGCGGCTTTTACGTGGGCCGCGCGGAGTCTCAGCTTTACAATCACGCCTCCCAGGTCGTGATGGTGCGCGATGGCGATCGCACCGTGCTCAGCCTGATGAACGACTACCAGGGCGAGCCCGAGGAGTTCGCGTTGGTGATTCCGGTGCCGACCGTCCTGCAACAGGGACAGATCCACATCGGCGACCGCGAACTGTTTCAGCGCATCGACAGTTACAGCGCGCCTCGCCTGGTCGAGTATTACGACTCGAGCCCGTGTCCACTGCCGATGTCGGAGATGCAACGGAATATGGATATGGCGGCTCCGGTCGGGGCACTCGCGGACTTGCGGAAGCAGGCGGAGGCGAAGACGCTCGGCGTAACGATCGAAGCTCAATATACAGTCGGCGAATACGACATCATGATTCTGTCGGCCACGCAGTCTGACGGGCTCGAGACTTGGCTCGGGCAAACCGGCTATCACATCCCGCAGGGCCTTAGCGCGGCGCTAGCACCCTACATCCGTCAGGGGATGAAGTTCTTCGTCGCGCGCGTGAACCTCAAGGAGCATCAGCGCACCGGGCTCAGCTACCTGCGGCCGATCCAGTTCGCTTTCGAGTCGACCAAATTCATGCTGCCGATTCGCCTGGGGATGATTAACGCGAACGGACCACAGGACCTGATCGTGTACGTACTCTCGCGGGAGGGCCGGGTCGAAACGACCGACTATCGAACGGTGAAAATGCCGAGCGGGATGGACGTGCCCGAATTCGTGCAGGGCGAGTTCGACAAGTTCTACCAGGCGACGTTCGACCATCAGGTCAAGCGCGATGAGATGCGGACCGTGTTCACCGAATACGTGTGGAACATGGGATGGTGCGATCCGTGCGCGGCGCCTCCGCTCAGCCACGACGAGTTGCGCGCGCTCGGCGTCTTTTGGCTCGACGACAACTCGCAAACTCGCTCGCAGGGCCTGCCCCAGCGTGGTAAGCCGATGATGAGCGGGCGAATTTTCCCGCTGCCCGCACCGGGCCCGGTGCAGGTGATCCTGACCCGGCTGCACGTGCGCTATTCGGCTGCGACTTTTCCCGAAGATCTGACCTTCCAGCAGACCCAGGACCAGGAGAACTTTCAGGCTCGCTACGTCATCCGCCATCCCTGGACCGGTTCACCGGACGCCTGCGCGGCCGCTCCCGGATATTTCTCGGAGCTACGCCGCCGCCATGAAACCGACGCCGTCGCGATCGCCGATCTGACCGGGTGGGATCTCGCGAGCATGCTCAAGCAGAGCGGGCTGAGCCCCGAGGATCGCCCGGAGCCGTGGTGGCGGCAACTGTGGAACGCGGGGCAACACTGAGCCTTGGCGATTACCCTGGAGACTTTCCCAATCGCGTCAGGTCACACTACCGTAACATCCATTCGTTAGTTGGAGTTCAGGCGCTGTGCAGGCGCTATGCTAGATCGGGCGCGATCGGAAAAAATCAAATCACATAGTGACTCTTCTTGTCGTAGCTTTTCCTGCAACAATGTACCTAGAGGCAGACACTTGCGTTACCTGGCACTCGCTTCCGACTATGACGGAACCCTCGCGTCCGACGGACAAGTAAGCGACGTCACCCTGCAGGCGCTGAAAAGTCTCCGCGCTACCGGCCGCAAACTGATTCTGGTCTCGGGCCGAGTCTTGGCCGATCTCGCGCGAGTTTTTCCGCGCATCGATCTGTTCGAGATGGTGGTGGCAGAAAACGGAGCGGTTCTTTACCGGCCCGCTGACGATTCAAAAACGGCGGCGTCCGGCAAAATTCCCCGATCCTTCATCGACGAACTGAAGGCGCGTGGGGTCAGTCCGCTGGACGAGGGCGAGGTAATCGTCGCGACTTGGGAGCCGAACGAAATCAAGGTGTTGAGTGCGATTCGCGACCTGGGTCTCGAGCTCGACGTCATTTTCAACAAGGGCGCGGTCATGATTTTGCCCGCGGGCGTGAACAAAGGAACCGGGCTGAGTGCTGCTCTCAAGGAATTGCAGCTGTCCGCGCACAACGTGGTAGGAATTGGCGACGCCGAAAATGATCACGCGTTCCTGCAACTCTGCGAGTGTTCGGTGGCGGTCGCGAATGCCCTGCCCTCGATCATCGAAAGAGTCGATTTGGTGACGACAGCCGACCACGGTTTGGGCGTCGCGGAACTGGCGCGCCGCCTCGAGGCCGATGACCTCGAGTCGATACTGCCGCGCTTGTCGCGCCACCAGTTGCGTCTGGGTACGGACAACGAGGGCCGTGCTGTAGGGGTATACCCGTTCGAGGCCAATTTGATGATTGCGGGCCCGTCGGGCAGCGGCAAAACCACGCTCGCGACAGGCATCCTCGAGCAACTGGTCAAAGAAGGTTACCAATTCTGCTTGTTCGATCCCGAAGGTGATTACGAAGGTTTCGAAGGCCCGCTTGAAATGGGTGGGATGGGACGCGCGCCGGATCCGAACGAAGTCATTAAAGCGCTTCAGCAACCGGATCGCAGCGTGTCGGTGAATCTACTCGGAGTACCGCTGGATGAGCGGCCGGTCTTCTTCGCACGTTTGATCCCGATGCTGCAGGATTTGCGCGAACGATTTGGCCGGCCGCATCAACTCATCATAGACGAGTCTCATCACTTGCTGCCGAAAGATTCCGATCTTCATGGTTGGGAGTCGATCAAGGGAACGATCTTCATCACGGTCGAACCTGAGAGCCTGGCGCTGGGACCGCTGCGATCGGTTGAGGTCCTTGTCGCAGCCGGTGAGACAGCGGATCGCACGATCGAGCGATTTGCCCGCGCGGTCGGGGTTGCCCCGCCAGGGCCGCCATCAACGCAAGCTAAAGGGCGCGATGCTCTGCTTCTATGGGATCGGCGACATTCAGTGACGCCGATCCCAATTCAACCGCAGCGGGGCGAAAAGCTCAGCCCGCGCCATAGCCGCAAATATTCCGAAGCGGAATTGCCGGAAGACCGCAGCTTTTACTTCCGCGGCCCGGATCAAAAACTCAATCTGCGGGCGCAGAACCTGAAATTATTCATCCAGCTCGCAGCCGGCGTCGACGACGCCACTTGGCTTCATCATCTGCATCATCAGGACTATTCGCGATGGATCAGGGAAGCATTGAAAGACGACTCGCTGGCAGACGAGGTTGCCGAGATCGAGACCAGGAGCCGCGATTCCCGCGATACCGTCGAGCACACTCGCGCCCCGATTCTAAGCGCCATCGAGCGCCGTTACACAGCCCCGTCATAAAGCATCGCTAACCAGGGTCATGCGCAGCGGTGCCTAGTGACCGACCGCACCAACGTCGTTTGCATCCGCTGCCGTCTGGAATTGCCGCTGGAGCTCCAGCGCTCAGCTGTCGAGGCGGACAGAGACTAGGGGAGTTGCCAATCCGCGTTAACGACGAGACCACGCGAAGATGCGTTTTTGAGGCCTTTGTTGACTTGACGCGGACGGTGGCTTAACTTTGTTTTCCGGGCTAAATCATTCGCCCCAACCAATTCGCCGAAGGCACTTCATCATCTTGCCGCCCAATGTTTGACACGCTTAGCGATCGCCTTGAGGGCGTCTTCAAAAGGCTTCGAGGCCAGGGCCGGGTCACAGAGCGCAATATCGAAGAGGCGCTGCGCGAGGTTCGGCTGGCGCTGCTCGAGGCCGACGTCAACATCCGAGTCGTCCGCGACTTCATAGATCACGTCAAACGCAAGGCGCTCGGCCAGGAAGTGCTGGCTTCACTGACGCCCGAGCAGCACTTCATCCGCTTCGTCGCGACCGAGCTGCGCGAAATGATGGGGGGCAGCGCGCGTGAGCTGGACCTCAAGGTCAAGCCGCCGGTCAAGATCATGCTGGTCGGGCTGCAGGGCTCGGGCAAAACCACCTCGGCGGCCAAGCTCGCGCGGTTTCTCAAGGACGAACGCAAGCGCCATCCGCTGCTGGTCTCGACCGACGTGCGGCGGCCGGCCGCGATGGAACAGTTGCGCGTGCTCGGCGCCCAAATCGGCGCGCCGGTACTCGAGACCCGCGAAACCGAAGATCCAATCGAGATAGGCAGCCGGGCGCTCGCGCGCGCCGAGACCGCCGGCTATGACGCGATCATCTTCGACACTGCCGGGCGGCTGCAAATCGACGAAGAGTTGATGGAGGAGTTGGGTCGGCTGCGCTCTGCCGTCCAGCCTCATCATATTCTTCTGGTCGCCGACGCGATGACCGGCCAGGACGCGGTCAACGTCGCGCAGGGCTTTCATGACCGGCTCAAGATTTCGGGCCTGGTCCTGACCAAGCTCGACAGTGACGCGCGCGGCGGCGCCGCGCTTTCGGTTCGCGCGGTCACCGGGGCGCCGATCCTGTTCGCCGGAACCGGCGAGAAACTCGCGGCGCTCGAGATCTTCCATCCCGACCGCCTGGCCTCGCGCATCCTGGGGATGGGCGACGTGCTCAGCCTGATCGAAAAGGCACAGCAGAGCTACGACCAGACCAAAGCCAAGGAACTCGAGCGCAAGTTCAAGAAGAACGAATTCACGATCACCGACTTCGCCGAGCAACTACGAACGCTGCGCAAGATGGGATCGTTGAGTGAGCTGTTGGGGATGATTCCGGGACTAAAAAAAATCGCCGGCCAAGCCGACTCCGAGGAGGCCAAGCGCGAGCTGGTGCGCATCCAGGCGATCATCGACTCGATGACCATGCAGGAGCGCAACAATCACCTGGTGCTCAACGGACGGCGCCGCACGCGCATCGCGGCCGGCAGCGGAACCTCAGTTCAGGAGGTCAACCGCTTCGTCAAGCAGTTCGAACAGACCCGCAAAATGATGAAAAAGTTCGCCGGGGGGTCGGGCCGGGGCATGATGCGCGGCCTGGGGCTGGGAAGCTAGAGTACCGACAGGAGAGTTTCGTCTATGGCACTTGTGATCCGTCTGCGCCGTCATGGCAGCCGCAAAAGACCCTTCTACCGCATCGTGGTGGCAGATAGCCGCTCGCCACGAGACGGCCGCTGTGTGGCTCAGATAGGCACCTATGATCCGTCCTTCGACCCGCCGAAGGTGCAATTGCAAAGGGACCAGGCGCAGCGATGGATTGGCTCTGGCGCGATGCCCTCCCCGACGGTAAGGAAGCTCATGTTGCAGATAGCAAGTACTACCTAACCACACCACAGCACCTGGTCTAGGAGCCAGCCATGAAGGAGCTCGTACAGTTCCTGGCAGAGCAGTTGGTCAACGCTCCGGAAGCGGTCGAGGTCAAGGAGACCCAAGGCGATACTGCCTCGGTGCTTGAGTTGCGGGTGGCGAAGGAAGATCTGGGCCGTGTGATCGGAAAGCAGGGGCGCACCGCCAAATCGATTCGCACGATTCTGAATGCGGTAGCATCGCGGACCAATCGGAAGGTCATCCTCGAAATCATCGAAGATAAATAACCGCTCGATCAATTCCAGCGCTAGTAATTCGATAATGTCCAGCCGCCGCGCGCGCCGCCCCCTGAACGAACGGCGCCCGACGGTGGAAGGCGCGCCGCCAGGACCGCTCATCGGGCAAACCGCCGAAGGACTCCTGCGCGTCGGCTACATCGCCGGCAGTCACGGTCTCCATGGCGCGCTGCGCATACGCACCGACGATCCCCGTTCCACCACCTTGAGCGAACTTCGACGGCTCTTTGTCGAAGCCGCGGCAGGCGGCCGGCGCGAATTCAAAATATTAGGCGCAAGCGCGCTCAGTGCCGGCAATCAAAGGGTCATGCTCGAGGGTATTGGCGACGCCGATGCGGCCGAGGCGCTGCGCGGAGGGATCGTTATGGTGGCGGCAACCGATCTGCCGCCGCTGAAGGAGGGCGAGTTCTATTACTTCCAGCTCGTCGGCGCGGAAGTGATGCTCACCGACGGACGGCGCCTCGGCACCATCGAGGACATCATGTCCACGGGCGCGCACGACATATGGGTGGTGCGCGACGGCGAGCGCGAAGTGCTCGTGCCGGTCATCACCGACGTGGTCAAGGCGATGGACCTGGCGGCGCGGCGGGTTACGATCGAAGCGGTGCCGGGGCTGTTGGATTAGGCTCGACATCGGTTTCGCCGCAACCATGGAATTCCACGTCATCACGCTTTTTCCCGAACTGTTCGTCTCGGCCAACTGGCCGGGGATGGTAGGGCGAGCGCTCAAGGCGGATTTGATCAAGATCGAAGCTCACGCGCTCCGCGAGCATGGGCTAGGCAATTATCGCCAGATCGACGACACACCCTATGGCGGCGGCAGCGGGATGGTACTGCGGCCGGAGCCGCTGTTCGCCGCGATCGAAAGCACGCTCGGCGCGCATCCTGGATTGTGGCGCGTGCTGCTGACGCCGCAGGGCGAGCCGCTTGACCAATCGCTAGTGCGCGAGCTGAGCGCACGGCGCCCGGGGCTGCTGCTGGTCGCGGGCCGCTACGAGGGCGTGGATGAGCGCGTGCGCTCCCAGGCCGACCAGGAAATCTCGATCGGCGATTTTGTGCTGAGCGGCGGCGAATTGCCGGCGATGGTCTTGATCGAAGCGGTCGCGCGGCTGGTACCGGGCGTGCTCGGGAATCCCGCATCGCTCGACGAAGAATCGTTTGCCGACGGCCTGCTCGAGTATCCGCATTATACGCGGCCCGAAGAGTTTCGCGGGATGCGCGTGCCCGAGGTGCTGCTGAGCGGCGATCATCGGAAAATCCACGAATGGCGCAAGGCCGAAGCGCTCAAGCGCACCGCGCTGCGGCGTCCCGACTTGCTCAAGCGCCACCGCCGTTAGCGCATCGCGGGACCCTCGCTGTGGCTGAAATCTTTCTCGCGCTGCTCCATCATCCGGTGCTCGACCGCAACGGCCGCATCATAACCTCGGCCATCACCTCGCTCGACCTCCACGATCTCGCCCGTTCCGCGCGTACCTATGGCGTGTGTGCAGTCTACGTGGTGCATCCGGTTCCCGAGCAGCGCGAGTTCGCGCGCAGCGTGATCGAGCATTGGCGTATCGGCTACGGCCGCAGTTTCGACTCGCGCCGGGTCGAGGCGCTCGAGCTGATCGAAATAGTAGCCGACCTCGACACGGCGGTTGCCGCAGCCGAGCGCGTAGCGGGCCGGCGGCCGGCGATCGTTCACACCTCGGCGCGCGAAGAGCAGGGCGTAAGTTTTGCCGCGATGCGCGAGCGGATGGCGCAGAACGACGCGGGCCCGTTCCTAATCCTGCTCGGCACCGGCTTCGGGCTCGCGCCGGCGGCGCGCGAGCGGACCGACCTCGCGCTGGAAGCAATTCGGGGCCCGGGAGACTACAACCATCTTTCGGTGCGCGCGGCCGCGAGCATCATTCTCGATCGCCTGTGCGGCCGTTGAGCGGCGTCGTATGGGGAGTATCCGCGCGTCCCGGCCTCGGAAAGAACGGAGCAAACTGAACGATGAGCCTGGCAGCCGACCTGTTGATACTGATTGGCGCTATCCTGCTGACACTCGGCACCGACTTGGTGATCAGCTCGGCAAGCGCGCCAGAGACGGTGGCAGCACCTCTCGGCGTGCTGCTTTCGATGATAGGTACGACGCTGCTGGTAAGCGGGCTGCTGCTGAATCGCCGTCGCCGAATTCAGCGTGAGAGCGCCGGACCGCCGGCCTCCAGTGCCAATTAGGTCGCTAGTGGATGCACCCCTGGCTCGCGATAGCGAACTGGTTGGCGGTCCACAGATTAGTCGAACAACCGGGGTTGCCGTCGACAGCGTCGGCGCCATTACCCGAGCCTTGAATGCCGATGATGCGGTTGCCCACGTTGCCCATCGCGATCGCTACTCCATAGGCCTGCCCGGGCGGGATTGGCCCGTCGGCGCTACTGGGGTCGCCGACCGAGGTCAGAATGTTGCCGTTGCTCGGCGGAGTCGGCGGCACGTTCGTGCAGAGCTTGCCTAGCAAGCCGCCGCTGCGAAAGCATCCGAGGTATATGCCCGCGGTGGTGTTCCGCGAAACGCTGAAATTGGCGATCACGTTGCGCGAAGAGCCGAGCAGCCACACTCCATAGGTCGCGCTTCCGGTGACTGTCAGGTTGGTGAGAAAAGCACCCTGCACGCCGTTGAGTTCGATCCCCGCAAAACCCAGCGTGCTGTCTATGCTGATTCCGGTCAGGTACGGTCCCGCCCGAGGGCCATTTATCAGAATGCCGGTATGCCCGCTGTCGTGCACGGTGAGCGCGCTGCCGTAAGCTGCTCCGCCGTTTAGCTGGATACCGATCGTATTGCCCTGCGCGATCAGATTTTCCAGAGTCACGCTCGCCGCGTCGACCTCGATTCCGATGCTGAAGCCGGTCACCGTCGCCGGCGCATTCAAAGTCCCCCGCACCACCGCGCCGGTCGCGCCGGCCAGCACGTGGATCCCAACGTCGCTCGTGGTTGGCGGCGAGGAAGAGAGCGTCGTGTTCGCGAGGTCTAGGGTGACGCCCGGCACGTTGACATGAATGCAATCGCCGGGCGGGGTGGCGATCAGGCCGGACCCGAAAATGGTGTAGTCCCCGGCCGACCTGATCGCGCACGGGCAGGCGGAGATTGGATTGGCACAGGTGTTCATCGCGTAAGCCGGACCGGCCGCCATGACATTCGAGATGATGACGACAGTCGAGACGATCAGCACCAGGACGACCAAGCCGCACCGCCGAGGTGGCTGCGGCTTATCGCGCAAAAATCTGCAAGCCCGTCGGGGAAAATATGAGTGTGCGTTTCCCGGCAATGTCCGACCTTCCGTAAACAACGTGTCGGCTTCCGCCCTAGGTAACGGTGCGGAAGTGAAGGCTGCGATGACCGAGACGTTGAAAGCTATATTAGTGCGGCGCAGTTACAACGCAGAGCGAAAGCGCCAACGCTGCAGAAGATATTGGGTCAAAATGAACGAAAGGATGCGGCACATTGGCTAAATTTTGAGAGGCATGAGTGCGCTTTTGTTGTGGCGGAGGAGGCGAGTGGAGGCTTTGTTAACATAATGAACAGCTAACCGTTGATAATTTTGCGATCTCCCAGTAGTTTTGCGCTCATCTCCATGAAGGGGGAGACATAATGATAAAGTTCTTGCTTAAAGGAAGCCTAACAGCAGTTTTAACAGTCTCAGCAATCGTCGGCTTGGCCACTATTATTAGAGCCCAAAGCGCCACGGGTGCCATACCCAACGCTGAATCAGCTCAAACGCCGGCGGACACCACGACTGCGCCGGTTGTACTGGCCAAGCTTTCTGTTTTAGGGAAGGGTCAACAGACGACTTCTGCAGGAGCGTGCGCGGACGCCCCTTGCCCATCCGGTGACGCTTGTAATGGGTGCTTTTCATGGACGGGACTGGTTCTAAGCGGCGGCTTAAATGGAGTATCTTTCTCGGCACCGACACTGACCGGTGATTTCACTCTCGACAACTCGAAGGTAACCACGTCGGGCGAAGGCGTAGGTTTGTGTATTCCCGCGGCCGGCCCATCGACCATCTTTACCAATGCGGCAAAGACCGGCTCGATCAAATTGGACCTCATCGGTCACGTCTGTATTTCGAACCCTGCCAACCCGAATCTGGCGTTCTCAGGTAGCTATCTGGTCACCGGAGGAACCGGGGTATATTCGTCAGCCGCGGGTTCGGGCATTGTCAGCGCGGACGTGAACAATGCTTTCACTACTTCCAGACACACGGTCCAAATGAACGGCACGTTAGTGCATTAAGCAGCACGCTCGCGTGAAATGTCAGAGCCCGGCTGAGGTAAGCCTCAGCCGGGCTCTCTCTTCATGTGGTTTTCGGTCAGCCGAGGACGATTGAGTCGGTAGAACAGTTGCGGTAAGCTCTTTCGCTCCACTTCAAGGAATCGTTTCCCATGAATGCAACCATCCAGAAAATAGAAGATCGCGAATTGCGCAAGGACCTCCCGGCATTCCGTGTCGGCGATACGCTGCGCCTTCAGGTCAAGGTGGTAGAGGGCGAAAAAGAGCGCATCCAGTCCTTCGAGGGTATCGTCATCAAGATGAACCGCGGGGGTAACCGCGCCGCCTTCACCGTGCGCAAGGTCTCCTATGGAATCGGCGTCGAGCGCATCTTCCCGCTACATTCGCCGCGGATCGAAAAGATCCAGGTACTGAGCCGTGGTCGCGTGCGACGCGCACGCCTCTATTATCTGCGCGAACTCTCGGGCAAAGCCGCTCGCGTAGCCTCGGCCTGAACTGGCCGAAATCGATAGCGCTAGTTTATAACGAGGGTGCGCCGGAGCGAGTCGCGCTGGCGCCTGGCTTCCATCCCGGCAAGCGCTGCAGGGTCTGAATGCGGCCGGAGCTACCGCCGCTAACGCGACGCCGGGCCGTGAGGCACCCGCACGTCACCCTCGAGCAGCGCGCCTTCGCATACGCGCAGACTGTCGGCCTCGATTCTCCCGAAGACCCGTGCGCGGGGGCCGAGCACAACCAGACGCGCTTCGGTGATATCGCCGCGCAGTTCACCCAGCACTAACAGACGAGGACTCCGTACGCGGCCCTCGACGATCCCGTGGTCCGAAATGACCACCAACTCGCTGGAACTGACCTCGCCGCGAAAATTACCCTCGATTCGCACTGGCTCCTGAAACACCAGTCGCCCCGAGACATTGATATTGCGCGCGACCGCAACCCTTGTGCGTTCCTCAACCCAGGCCGCACCAGGCATCGGCGGGATAGCAGTGGTCGGTTGCGTGGAGGCAACGTCCGGTGGCTCGGCGCCGGCATGCGTGTATTCCGAGCTCCCCAACTTAGCCATCACCGCCCCCGAGTCCGCGCTTTACGGCGCGGGAAAAACATGACAGGCGACCGCGTGCCCGCCACGGCCGGTCTCGAGCCGGGGCTCGACCGTCCGGCAAATATCTTTCGCATACGGGCATCGCGGATGGAAGCTGCAGCCGGGCGGCGGGTTGAGCGGACTCGGCATTTCACCCGGGAGCTTAATCCGCTCGGCGGTCACCGCGCCGTGCAGCGCCGGTATCGCAGAGAGCAACGCGCGAGTGTAGGGATGCCGTGGGTTGGCGTAGATTTCATCGCGACTGGCCAGCTCCACGATCTTGCCCAGATACATTATTGCGGTGCGTTGGCTGATGTGCTCGACCACGCGGAGGTCATGCGCGATGAAGAGGTAGGTGAGATGAAGCCGCTCCTGCAGGTCCTGCAGCAGATTGATGATCTGCGCCTGGATCGAGACGTCGAGCGCGGAAACCGGCTCGTCGAGCACCAGGAAGCGCGGGTTTACGGCCAGCGCACGCGCGATACCGATCCGCTGGCGTTGGCCGCCGGAAAATTCGTGCGGGTAGCGCTCGAGCGCGTCGGCGCCCATGCCCACCATCTCGAGCAAACTGACGATCCGCTCCTCCTTCTCACGGCCGCGCGCGAGCTTGTGGATCTCGATTCCCTCGCCGACGATCGAGCGCACCCGCATGCGCGGATTGAGCGACGCATAGGGGTCCTGGAAGACCAGCTGCATCTGGCGGCGCAGCGCGCGCAGCTCGCGGCGCGTAAGCTCTGCCAGGTCGCGTCCGTCGAAAAAAACGCGCCCGGCCGTCGGCTCGAGCAGCTTCAGTATCAGGCGTCCGAGGGTCGACTTGCCCGACCCAGACTCGCCCACCAAACCCAACGTCTCACCGGGCTCGATCGCGAGGTCGACGCCGTCCACCGCGTGGACCACCAGCCGCTTGCGGCCGAGCAGGTCCAGCGAGCCGGCGGGAAATTCCTTGCTGAGGCCCTCGGTCCTCACCATTGCCTCGGGCGCCGCGGACACGGCGGCGGTGCCACGGTCTTCGGCAGTTGTCGGATTAGACACGGATGCAGGCGACCAGATGTTGTGGAGCCTTGAGCTCCAGCGGCGGATCGACCCGCGCACACTGGTCGATAGCCATCGGGCAGCGTGGATGAAAACGGCATCCGGAGGGCGGATGTAGCGCGCTCGGGATAGTGCCCGCGATCGCGCGCAGGCGATGATGACGATGGCCGTCGGCGCCGGGAATCGATTCGAGCAGGCCGCGAGTATAGGGATTGAGCGGATTGTTGAACAGCTCGGCGGAAGGCGCCTGCTCCATCACCCGCGCGGCATAAAGGATGGTGACGTCATCGGCATATCGGGCGACTACGCCCAGATCGTGCGTGACGAGAATGACCGCCAGTCCGAGGCGCACCTGGAGCTCGCGAATCAGGTCGAGAATCTGCGCCTGGATCGTGACGTCGAGCGCGGTGGTCGGCTCGTCGGCGATCAGCAGCTTGGGCTCGCACCCAAGCGCCATCGCGATCATCACCCGCTGGCGCATCCCGCCAGAGAGCTGATGCGGATAGTCGTTCACGCGGCGCTCGGGGTCGGCGATTCCGACCAGCCGCAGCGCTTCGATCGTGCGCTCGAGCGTTTCACGCCGGGACGTATGCTGATGGAGCCGCACCGCTTCACCAATTTGATTGCCGATCGTGAATACCGGATTTAGCGACGTCATCGGCTCCTGAAAGATCATCGCGATCTTTGCGCCGCGCACCGCGCGCATCTCGGGCTCGCTCAGCTTCAGCAGGTCGCGCCCCTCGAACAGCACCGCGCCACCGACCACGGCGGCTCGCTCGGGCAACAACCGCATTATCGAGAGCACGCACGCGGTCTTTCCCGATCCCGACTCTCCCACCAGGCCCATCAGCTTGCCCGGCTCAACCGCGAAGCTGACCCCGTCAACGGCGCGCACCTCGCCCGCGTCGGTGAAGAACGAGGTCCGAAGATCTTTGACTTCCAGCAGCGGCTGCACGCGGGCTCTAACTTATCATCCGGCGCACCGCCTTTTCACCATCTCTGAAGCGGTCGCACGCGCATCGGAGACCGCATGTGCCGCATATCCCGCCCCTTTACCGCACGATTGACCTAAGAACTCGTGCGTGCGCAGACTTCCTGAGACAGGTCTGATCCTGAAAAGGATTATCGGCCCAGGAAGTACAAGCAGGAGATCCGCAAATGGCGACAAAAGTTTCGGCGGTTCTGAAAGAGAAAGGCAATACAGTCGTCACTGTCTCGCCGCGCAATACCGTTGCTGAGCTGGCCAAGGTTCTCAGCGACAATCGGATCGGTGCCGCCCCAGTGGTTGATGGAATGGGCCAACTAGTGGGGATAATCTCCGAGCGGGATGTCGTACGCGGAATGGCCCAACATGGAACCATGGTGACGACGTCGCCAGTCGAACGCCTGATGACGTCCGAAGTTAAGACCTGTTCGCCAGAAGACGCGATTGTCGAACTCATGGAAGTGATGACGCTGCAGCGCATCCGGCATCTACCTGTAATCTCCAATGGAGCGCTGGAAGGGATTGTCAGTATTGGAGATGTCGTGAAGCAGCGTCTCAAAGAAGCGCAGTCCGAGTTGGACGAGTTGCGTAACTATATCTCCTCGTCTTCGTAGAGAAACGCGACCGCACCGGAACAAAGCGGATTACAGACGGGGAGCGAAGCAGAGAGGCAGTCATCTCTGCCGCGCGTATAGTGCCCCGGCACATCGAGATGATTCAAGCTGTTCTCGATCAACTCGCCTCCGCCTAAAAAGCTAACACGGTCGGTTTTGTAGTCGACGGCAAGAGCGTTCAAAAACTGGACGCCTTAACGTATGTTTCTCGCTCAATTCGCGTGGCACCCTAATAGCTTTGGAGCTCGATCCATTCCAAAAGCATCGGTCGCGATCTGCAACGCCGTCGTCACGTTCTCGCGCAAGCAATGAGTGCGCTCGAGCTTGTCGGTAGCGAATCTGCACTAGAGGGCGCGCATGAACGCCACGAGGTCCCGCTTCTCCTGTGAGGTCAGTTTGTCGCCGAGCACCAGGTTGAAGAACTCGACCGTGTCGTCCAGCGTCAGCAAACGCTCATCATGCAGATAGGGCGGGTTGTCCTTGACGCCGCGCAGCGCGAACGTTTTGATCTTCCCGTCCCCGACCTCCATCGCGTAGTTGACCATTTCCGGCTTAAAGAAGCGCTCCGTTTCGAGATCGTGCATCAGGTTGTCGGTGTAATAAGGCGGCTGATGGCAGCTTGCGCACTGGCCCTTGCCGAAGAAGATCTCCTGCCCGCGCATTTCGGCTGGCGTCGCCTTGGCGGGAATGAGCTTGCCGAAGAGGTCGAGTTTGGGCGCGGGTGGCAAGTCCAGCATCTCTTCGAAGTCGGCCATGACGTCGACTTGACTGCCGCGCTCGAGCGGGTTCACGCCCTTCTTCGTAGCGATCACGATGTCGCCGTCAAAATAGGCCGTGCGCTGCTCGAACTGGGTGAAATCCTCGATCGTCTTCAGAGCACGCTGCGATCCGAACAGTCGTTGAAAGTTGACGCCACGGAGCGACACCGTCTTAAGGCGGTGACGGAACCACTGCGGGCGGGCATCGGGGGCGAGGTGTGTGGTGCCGTTCTGGTGCCCGTTCGCATGGCAATCGAAGCAGGCCGAACCGATGCTGGGCAGCTGCCGACTTACGGTCGTCGGTGGCGTTGAACTGCTGCTGCGGGAACGGCGTCACCAACAACCGCAGCCCTTCCAACTGCCGGGGCGTGAGAATGCCGTTGAACATCTCGAAGTAGTTAGTGAGCGAGATCAGCTTGCCCTGCGAGACATCGCCCAGATCGGGTCGCGGGACCAGGTACATGGCTGGCGGAAATGCAGCCAGGAAGCGTTCGGGCAGGTCGAAATCGATGTCGAAGCGAGTCAGATCGCGCCCGTCCTGCCGCTTGATCGCGTCGATCTCGTCCTTCGGAAACACAAAGCCGCCGGCAGGATGATCGGGATGCGGCAGGGGGAGGAACCCCTTCGGCCACAGGCCCCGGTCACGGATTTCATCCGGACTCATCGCCGCGAGCTGATCCCACGTCACCCCGGATGGCAGCTTTACGCGCACACCTTCCTGTAGTGGTTTTCCGCGTTCCATCGTGATGCCCTGAGCAGGGTGATCGTCCAGGTCGTAGCGCTCCTCGAGCATCGCCTGATGTACGCGTTCGATGCCCGGCTTGGCTGCCACGTCATGGGCCATCCTGGCCGCGAACGGCTGGTCGATGGCAATAGGCATGTAGCTCGTCAGCCCGCGTGGCCCCTTGTCGTAGCCCTCGGTCCCCTTCAGGTACGGGTTCTGGCCACCGCCCTCCTGCTGGGCGTCGGCGTGGACGAACGACAGAATCAGGCCCGCCAACAACAGAACGATCCAAATCCGGTTGCGTGCGATCATGGTGTTTCCTCCCTCGGAATGTGCCTACTTCGACCGGTTGGCGCTTATCTGCCGACTGCTTTAGCTCTCGGGCGACCATCTGCTGTCGCAGCTCGTTCGGACACTCGTAGAGACCCTCGCCTGACGAATCGACAAACGATAGCGGTAAAGAACAGCTACGAGTTCTGGAAGGGAGAGTCCTGGATCTGATCGTAGAAGTTGCTCCGCTTGTAGTTGCGGATGAAGTAGGTGCAGATGTCCTCGTTACAGGTACCCTCGGTCGTCTGGGTCTTATGCTCGAAACCACCGAGAAAGGCCTTTGCAATATCCTGTTTGAAGTTGATGCGAGGGTATTGATCAACGATCTTCTTTCTCAAATCTTCCGGAAAGTGCTCATGACCGATACCCAGCACATCGAGTCCGACACCGTTGTACAGAAGCTCCACCTCGAGTGGTTTGTACGCTGCGATGCCCGGAGTGGTGTGTAGAGAGATTGCGTCCCAGGCCACTTGAACCCGGGCAGCCGGAACGTCGTGGTGCTCAAGGAAATGGCGAACGGCGTTGGCGCTGTCTACCTCGAACCGGTCATCATCGCTGCTGAACTTCTTCAGCAGACCGAGATCATGAAACGCCGCGCAGATGAACAGCAGCTCAGCATCGAACGGCTCGCCTGTCTGCCGTCCTAACTCATTGGCCCAGAAGAAGACACGATGAGAGTGGTTGAAGAGCAGAGGCGTGCTGAACTCGTGAAGGAGCCCGGTTGCTTCTCGAGTCAACTGAGTGTTCGGAACTCCGGGTTGTGGTTTCTGGAACTTTGATGCCGGCGCAGGAACTGGCAAAACGATCTTCGGCCGCCGGAAAGTAGGTCGCATGTCCGCGGTATACGAGGCGGTTGAATCGATAGCGCTCATCGTAGTCACCTCCTTTTGATCGCCGTTGTCAGTTGTTAGCGTGAGCTAACGATCTCGGAAAGGAACCACGTCCGGCGCTCGGTCTCGTCTATCCAGTTCTCGATCAGGCTGGCTGTAGCGACATCGTTGTGTTTTTCGCACAACTCGTGCGCGGAACGCAGGTTTCGCGTCAGCTCATGATTGTCAGCGCGAAGCTCGGCCAGCATATCCTCAGGGGCCACGCGTTCAGCGTTGTTGTCCTTCAGGCGCTGATGCTTCGAGATATCGCTGACTGACCTGATCGTAGTCCCGCCGATTTTGCGCGCCCGCTCGGCGATGTCGTCGGTCATTGCGAAGATCTGGGAACCGTGCTCATCGAGCAGGAGATGGTAATCGCGGAAGTGCCGCCCGCTCATGTGCCAGTGGAAGTTCTTCGTCTTAACGTAAAGTGCAAACACGTCGGCGAGCAATTTACGAAGCTCGCCAGAGATCTCTACGACTGCGTCGTCACTGAGATCTGTGGGGATCGCCGAAATTCGCTTCTTTTCCATAGTTCTGTCTCCTCTTGTTATGCTTTTTCGAAAGCCAAAGGATGCGCCACCTTTCCATCCGTCGTTCGAAACGTCTCGGGCTGAGGCGAAAGGCTGACGTGCGCGAGCTGCCGCATCCTGGGCCATTGTGGCCGCGAATGGCTGGTCGATGGCGATAGGCATGTAGCTTGTCAGCCCGCGTGGCCCCTTGTAGTGGCTCTCGGTCCCCGTCAGTGAACGAGTTCGGGGGCCGGGCGTCGTGGTAGTTCGGATGGCAAGGAGTTCCGCTACTTTTACTCCGGAACAGGTTGTTAAGGGTTAACCACGATTCGCTGGCCGGTAGCGGGGTGTGGTGAACTGAGTGACGGCGCTTTTTACGCCGTCACTCTTTCCATTGGCCTCCATTGAGGTCACCCAATAGTAGTAAGTCGTTTGCGGCTTCAGCCGGGGGATGCGCACGCGGAAAATCGTCTCCGGATGGGCGCGGTTAAGCCGGATGTGAGATTTCGCCGTCTGGCTCAGGTCACTGGGATTTGTGCCGTAATGCGCGACTGCGAAATGCTCGTCGTCCCCGCCAGGGTTGGTACTGGTCCACCGGACAATGGCCAAGTCGTCGAGCGCCAACTCGAGCGCCGGCCCTTTAATGATCTTAACGTGATCAGCCTGCTTCGCCGGAGGAAGTATCTGAGCGACCATTGGGCTGGACGAGAGTACACTAACAACGGTAGTCATTATCGCCACTTTCGCAAAGAGCCTGGTCATAGACAGGCCTCCAATCGCTTGTTTCCCCGGAATGGCGAGGCAAGGAGCATGGCGTTCCACGCTCCTTGTCTCGCACGTCTCACAGTCTGGTCCGGCCACGTCCCGCGCCTGGCGCTAGGGAATGGGACTCGGCCCGGGCGTAGGCGCAACATCGCAGATAGCCGATGCGCAGGGCGGCAGAGGCGGAGTTGGAATCAGCAACTCATTACCTTGCGTTGCAGCCGTACCACCGGTCATGCAGGTACCCGTAAAGGTATTGATGTCGGGATACGGCGTTGTGAAGCCGTCCGAGAGCGTTTGCAGGAAAGTCACGATCTGGTTTTCCTCTGTGTCCGACAACATTAGATTTCCGGTCGTCATGTCGATATTGTTCGGAACCTCGGGCTCCGGCCAGCAGTCCACCTTTTCCGTCGTTCCCGCCGGGCAGTGTCCCGACGTGACGCCAGGGAACGGAAAGACGTCGCGCGTGTTGTAGAAATGGACTAGCTGTTTCAGGCTCTTAATGTAGCCATTATGAAAGAGCTCTTTCTGGAAGTAGGGACCGGGGGCCTCGGTGGTTGGACACTGTGGCGGTGTCAGGGCCACATCGCGCGCCGAAGCCACCTGCATCTGGCCGTCGACCGACGGCGCAAATTGTGTCCAGGTCGAGTTCGGATTGGTCGCAGAGCCGGGTCCGCTTCTAAGAAAAGTGCCCAACCCCAAATCTCGGTAGCCGAAGCCCAAGGGATTTTGCGTGAATCCGAAGAAATCTGGCGTGGTTTCATAGTAGATAGCAACCCTCGGATTCAGGGGCAGGCCCTCATTAGCATATCCGAAGCAGGTGAACACGGGCCTCACAAGAGCTTTAGTGCCTGTGTCGGTCAGGCTCGACGACGTGGTGGAACAGCCATATTGTTGGGCCGTGCAGAGGGTGGATCTTCCGTCGAGGTGGCAAGAATTGCAGTTGCCTTTGCCGTCGAATAGTTTGTAACCAGCCATCTCGTCTGAAGTCATCGTGTAATTCCCCGCCAGGAAGGCGTCGAATTTTGACGAGAAAGCGCTAACGCGCAGTGAGCGTTCGAACTTGGAGATGGACTGCCCCCAGTGATTATAAACATCGTTGGCCTTGGCGCGGTCTTCGGGCGTCAGCTCAATTGGCATCGCGGTCGGAAAATTCCCGCCCGGCGTCTCGCAAATCTCCTCGGTGTTGTGTGGGAACCTGATATCCAGGGAGTCACCCCATACCTCCTCAAAGAGAGTTTTGTATGCCGCCGACTGAAGCCGGAACGCGATGCAAGCCGTGTCAGGGAACATCATTTCCCCGGTATCGACCGGCGGATGCTGTGCCTGCTCGGAGTCGGGACTCTGTAGCTCGTATCCAGTCGCGCGTGCATCCCAGAAGTTTCCGCCAAAGAACAGGCCCTGCACCGCGTTGTACTCGAGCACAGGGAAATCGGGTGAATACGTATATCGCTGCGCCGTGCGCTTGCCGGCCCGAAAGTGAAACGATCCGGGATACGCGACCATCGTCAGGTTGACTGACGGAATCGGTCCGCTGAAGCCGGCGTATGGCAAGTGACAGAAACTGCACGCCTCGTCCCTGAAAGGCGACATGTTCTCGTCAAAGATTCAGCAGCTTGCCGAGTACTTCTACTGCTTGATATCCAGTGCCCTGAAGTATTGGAGGGTTACCTACGCCCTGGGTGTTGCTATAAGTCAGAGGTGGCAATGCGCGAGACTCTGTTAGAGCTTCACCTTCGATGAAATTAACTTCGCGTCGGACCCTTGCTATCTCCGAATTCAAATCGGGCGGAAGAATGCCAAACGGATACGGGTTGTAGACCGGGGGGGGCTTATCCTTATCCTTTTTACCCGGTTCGTTTTGTGCGGACACGGCGTGAGATCCGACAACAATGGCTATCAGTCCCGCCGCGCAAACTGCTGACGTGATCAGGAGCATGTTGCGTTTCATTGACTCGACTCCCCTTCGCGTAAGATGTGGACGCGATCAAATCAAACGTTCAACAGCTGAACTGGTACATGACCACATGTCACCCGGTTTTAACTTTAAGTCAAGATGTAAAAACACCAGCCGCAAAATGAATTGACATTCAGCCTTGGTAATTACCTACCGATCGATCAGAATTCGGCCGTCAACGCAAAACGCAGATCTATCGAACCTATCGAACCCACAAGCTCATCAGTACAAAAGCCATAAACACGAAACACTTCGTCGTACCATCGAGGAACAAAGCGGATTACAAGCGAAGGGGACGGAGACGTACTCGCCTTTTGCCGCCCGCGTAGGAATGCCCCGGCACATCGAGATGATTCAAGCTGTTCTCGATCAACTCGCCGCCGCATAGAAAGCTGATACGGCCGGTTTCGTAGTATCGGATGGCAGGAGTTCCGCTACTTTTACGCCGGAACAGGTTCTTTAAGGGTTAGCCACGATTCGTTGGCCGGCACCGGGCGTGGTGAACTGAGTGACGGCGCTTTTCACGCCGTCACTCTTTCCATTGGCCCCCATTGAGGTCACCCAATAGTAGTAAGTCGTTTGCGGCTTCAGACCGGGGATGCGCACGCGGAAAATCGTCTCCGGATGGGCGCGGTTAAGCCGGATGTGAGATTTCGCCGTCTGGCTCAGGTCACTGGGATTCGTGCCGTAATGCGCGACTGCGAAATGCTCGTCGTCCCCACCAGGGTTGGTACTGGTCCACCGGACAATGGCCAAGTTGTCGAGGGCTATCTCAAGCGCCGGCCCTTTAATGATCTTAACGTGATCAGCCTGCTTCGCCGGAGGAAGTATCTGAGCGACCTTGGGCTGGACGAGAGTACACTAACCAACTATAGTCACGATCGCCAGTTTCGCAAAGAGCCTGGTCATAGACAGGCCTCCAATCGCTTGTTTCCCCGGAATGGCGAGACAAGGAGCATGGCGTTCCACGCTCCTTGTCTCGCATGTCTCGTAGACTTGGATGGCACGTCCGGCGCGTACCGTTATGGAATAGGGCTCGGCCCCGGCGTAGGCGCGACATCGCAGATAACCGATGCGCAGGGCGGCAGAGGCGGAGTAGGAATGAGGAAGTCATTGCCTTGAGTCGCAGCGGTACCGCCAGTCATGCATTGACCCGTAAAGGTATTGATGTCGGGATACGGAGTAGTGAAGCCGTCCGAGAGCGTTTGCAGGAAAGTGACAATCTGGTTCTCCTCAGTGTCCGACAACATGAGATTTCCGACGGTCATATCGATATTGTTCGGAACCTCGGGCTCCGGCCAGCAATCCACCTTTTCTGTCTTTCCCGCCGGGCAGTGTCCCGACGTGACGCCAGGGTTCGGAAACACGTCGCGCGTGTTGTAGAAATGAACGAGTTGCTTCAGGCTCTTGGCGTAACCGTTATGAAAGAGCTCTTTCTGGAAGTAAGGCCCGGGCGCCTCGGTAGTGGGACACTGTGGCGGTGTCAGCCCCACATCGCGGGCGGTCATTGTCTGCATCTGGCCGTCGGAAGTTGGCGCAAATTGTGTCCAGGTCGAGTTCGGATTGTCCCAGGAGCCGAAGCCACTTCTGAGGAAAGTGCCCAAACCCAAATCTCGGTAGCCGAAGCCAAAGGGATTCCCAGTGAAACCGAAGAAATCCGGCGTGGTCTGATAATAGAAAGCATCCCTGGGATTTAGCGGCAGGCCAAGATTCGCGTAGCCGAAGCAGGTGAACAGAGGCCTCGTAGACGCCGCGGCACCCGTGTCGGTGCTGTTCGGAGCGGTTCCTTGTGGTGGGGGTGGTGTAGGGGCGGTTGACCTCCCGTCCAGGTGGCATGAATTACAGTTACCTTTGCCCTTGAAAAGGTTGTAACCGGCCATCTCGTCTGAAGTCATTGTGTACTTGTTTGCCAGGAAGGCGTCGAATTTCGACGTAAAAGCACTAAGATTTGTTGAACGCTCGAAGAAAGAAAGCGCCTGCGCCCAGTGATTGAAGACTTCGTTGGCCCTGACGCGGTCCTCGGGCCTCAGCTTAATTGGCGTGACGCTGGTGCCGAACACCGCCGCCCCTCCGGGGGTCTCGCAGATTTCCTCGGTGTCGTGTGGGAACTTGATATCGAGGGAGCCTTCACCAAATATCTCCTCAAAGAGAAACCTATACGGCGCCGTCTGCAGCCGGAATGCGATGCAAGCCGTATCGGGGAACATCATCTCTTGAGTATCGACCGGAGGACCCTGTGCCTGGTTGGCGTCAGGACTCTGCAGCAAGTATCCAGTCGCGCGTGCATCCCAGAAGTTTCCGCCGATGAACGCGGCCTCGACTGTGTCAAACTCGAGTACAGGGAAATCGGGAGAATACGGGTATCGCTGCGCGCTCCGCTTCCCTGCCCGAAAGTGAAACGATCCAGGATACGCGATCATCGTCAGATTGACTGACGGGATCGGTCCGCTGAAGGCCGCGTACGGCATGTGGCAGGAAGCGCAAGCCTCGTTCTCGAATGGAGACATCTCCAAATCGTATTGAAACAGTTTGCCGAGGGTTTCTACTGCTTGATATCCGTTGCCATGAATTATCGGGGGGTTAGTCGTAAAAGTGAGCGGTGGTAAGGCTTTCGCTTGTGTCATGGCTTCAGCTTCGATACCTCGAATTTCGCGCTGAACCCTCATTATTTCCAAATTCAAATCGGCCGGAAGAATGCCAAACGGATACGGGTTGTAGACCGGGGGGGCTTATCCTTGTCCTTTTTACCCGGTTCGTTTTGTGCGGACACGGCGTGAGATCCGACAACAATGGCTATCAGTCCCGCCGCGCAAACTGCTGACGTGATCAGGAGCATGTTGCGTTTCATTGACTCGACTCCCCTTCGCGTGAGATGTGGACGCGATCAAATCAAAGGTTCAACAGCTGAGCTGGTACATAACCACCTGTGAGCCAGTTTCAACTTTAGGTCAATATGTAAAAACACCAGCCGCAAAATGAATTGACATTCAGCCTTGGCAATTACCTACCGATCGATCAGAATTCGGCCGTCAACACAAAACGCAGATCTAGCGAGCCTGCAAGCTCATCAGTACAAACAGCCATAAGCACGAAACACTTCGTCGTACCATCGAGCACGATAAAAAACGGCAGCCCTTTGTGCGTGGCGCTGAGCACGAAGAGGTGTCCGTCGTATCCCTTGACGGTGTTCTGTGGTGTTCTGTACGGAACAGGAAGCGGCGCGTTTGTCGACAAAACAGCTGCTCTCAAAAGATCATGCTAAATATTGGTGATCAATTAGATAAAGATTAGTGAGATTTTGACACATGGCGAAAATGTTTCTATAGTAACAACCGCGCTGTCACTACAGAGAAAACGGGGCTATGGGAATGACGCGACTGCCGCATATGTGGCGCAATCTGTCACGCACAACTTCGTCCATGTGGGGAATTTCAGCCAACGCAACCAGGGAGTCGCGTTGAGGATCGACGACACGCAGGTCGGAACCGGAGAAGATCGTTCCTTCGGTCTCGCATCGCCATCGCCAGGCAAGTGCAAGCGGAACAGCAACTATAGCCATCGTTCTCAGTCCTCATTATTCTCAGTCCTGTCGTTTAGTGAATGAGAAACGTCGAGATTCCTCACGGATAATGCCGTCGTGAACAGACTCGCAGGTGAATGTACACCCACGCGAGTTGCTAATGAGTTGCTAAGCGAGTTCCTAAGATCGACTGCTACCGGGATTGATCCCGTCGAGGCTGCTCCGCGTGACATTCCGCAGTTTTGCTATTGCCCTTGCCAGTCGATCGCCCAACTCCCGATCGGCCGTGCGGAAGTGAGCTACCGAACGTTCGACAATATCTTCGCGGGTAACTCGCGAGAGGCTCGCGCCGATGTTCTCGATTAACCGTTGTTTCTCCTCTTCGGTCATTAGCCGGTAGAGATCTCCGGCCTGAACGAAGTCGTTGTCATCGAGATGATGTTCAGGCGCATGGTTTCCGGTGGACCCAGCGACTTCAATTGGCGCCCACAGGGGCTCGCCGATTTGTTGCGGGCCACCAAAACTGTTGGGCTCGTAGTTCTTCTCGCGTCCATGGTTATCATCTGAGCGCATTGCTCCATCGCGGCTGTAGTTGCAAGCTTCAGCTGCATGTGGCCGATTGACGGGTAGCTGCATGTGATTTGCGCCTAGCCGGTAACGATGGGTATCGCCGTAAGAGAACAGGCGGCCTTGCAGCATCTTGTCGGGGGAGGGACCGATGCCCGGCACGAAATGTGCCGGATTGAAGGCCGCCTGTTCTACCTCGGCGAAGTAATTCTCGGGATTGCGATTCAATACAATTCTGCCGACAGTGATCAGCGGGTAATCGCGATGCGGCCAGACCTTGGTCACGTCAAATGGATTGAAGCGATATTTTGTCGCCGCCGTTGCCGGCATGATCTGCATTTTGAGCGTCCACGACGGATACTCAGCGCGGTCGATCGCCCGCAACAGATCGCTCTGATGATGGTCAGGGTTCTCGCCGGCGATGCGAGCCGCATCCTCGGCCGTGAGGCATTTAATCCCCTGGTCGGTCTTGAAGTGATATTTCACCCAGAAGACTTCGCCGCTCGCATTGACCCATTGAAAAGTATGCGAGCCGAAGCCATCCATGTTGCGAAAGCTCGCGGGAATGCCGCGATCGCTGAACAGAATCGTGAACTGATGCGTCGCCTCGGGGCTGAGTGAGAAAAAGTCCCAGATGTTCTCGGGTTCCTGGATATTGGTGTATGGGTCGCGCTTTTGCGAGTGGATGAAATCAGGAAATTTAAGCGGATCACGAATAAAGAAAACCGGCGTATTGTTGCCGACCAGGTCATAGTTACCGTCTTCAGTGTAGAACTTGATCGCAAATCCTCGGGGGTCGCGCAGCGTGTCGGCCGAGCCCTTCTCTCCCGCGACGGTAGAGAAGCGAACGAATATCTCGGTTCGCCTTCCGACTGGACCAAGAAACCTGGCCTTGGTCCACCGCGTCACATTGGCCAACACCTCGAAGTAGCCGTACGCGCCGGAGCCCTTGGCGTGGACGACGCGCTCGGGAATTCGCTCGCGGTCGAAGTGCGCAAGTTTCTCGATCAAGTGATGGTCCTCGATCAATACCGGCCCCCCCGGCCCAGCGGTCCGCGAGTTCTGATTGTCGGTGACCGGGGCTCCGCCATCGGAGGTCAGAATCTTCTTGAGTTCCATAACTTTCTCCGTTTCACTAACGCCAATTCCCCTTCTGGCCTGCGATCGATCTAGGTTTCACAAATTCAGGCGTGACAAACGACCGCACAACAGAACTTAGTGCTGGAATAGGGGCAGGACAGGAGGCACGGAGAGGCGGTTCTCCAGAAATTGCGCCCGGAATGGCCAAGGTTTGTTCAGCAAAAAAGCGATGCCCGGCTGCGCTCGTTTACCTGTGTTGGTCACGGTTACTTGACGCGGTTCAATGCCGGATCGATGAACGGTGCTATGTCCCACCATGCGAACCCCTGAAAGTAAAATGCCGCAGCATCGAGCCCGAATTCCTTCGCACGCCATGGCTCTAGTGCGACCACCACTTGTGGCAGCACATTGGTGCTCATGAAGAGGAGCGTATTGTGTGCGGTCGAAAGCTGAAGGTCCGGCCGTCCGGGAACATCGAGGTTGAGGTTGTTCGGATTGGGGCGTCCTGCCGTAGAAAATGGCGTGCGTTCATATACCGGAGTCGACTCAGCGAATGTAAATCCCTGGAATTCAAAATTGACCCGCATCGGCGCTGCCGCTACCTGCAAGGACGCACAGCATAAGCAGAGAAAAAAGTGCACGAGGACCGCACCCCGTAAGAGCGTTGTCAAAGCAACGGAATAGGGCGCGCCCCATTTTCATCAAGCTGCGAAGATTACGAAGGTTAAAGCTGATTGCTCGAACTGCGTGCGACGCCGGTACGAGGCATAGACGGAGCGTCGTTTCTAATCCGTCGACTTTGAGACCGGTAGATCGCCGCGCACAAATGCGCGAGCGCGAACACGCCCACGATGATCGCGACCACGGCCAGATCGCCTCCGGGCCACGCCAAGCCCAATCCTTCGCCGAGCCAGAAGATGCCAAAGGAAACAATGACGACGCCCACACCAAATTTGAGCGCGTTTTCGGGTACTCGGGTGAGTGGACGATGGATGGCGACTCCCAGTGCGACGACCACGATCGCAGCTGCGGTCGCTCCCAGTGCGGCAGGAACAAGCGCCCCCGCCATACGCCCAATAGTGACCACTATGAACACTACTTCGATGCCTTCGATGACTACGGCCTTGAACGCTGCGGTCATCGCCAGAAGATCCAAGCTACCGCCAAGGCCGGCCCGCGGATTCGATCGCATCTCTTCGATGCGTCGACTGTAGATTGCGGCTTCGTCACGCTGCGCCTTCATGCCGGCCGTTCTTAATACTGCTTTCCGCAGCCACGAGAGCCCAAATACCAACAGCACCACGCCTACAAGAACATGCAGATCATTCAGTGGCACACGGACGAGCGCACTACCTGCTACCGCGACAGTGGCGGCAAGCAACACTGCACCGCACGCGGCGCCGAGTAGGCCGGAGCGCCAGCCGGAGACCGAACTTACTGCAAGCACGATCGTTAATGCTTCCACGCATTCGACCAGCGAGGCCGAGAACGCCGCGCCTACCGCAGCCGCATTTTGTATTAGTCCGGGCTCAAACATGATTACTCTCTCTTTTCGCTTCGCATACCCGTCAATCAGTTCTTTTGCTCGATCGGCTGCACCCGTTCACCTTCGCTCGCCGACTGACCCAGATTGACCGCGATTAGATCATTCATGGAGATGCCGCTGGTGACTTCCACTGCGTAGCCGTTGTCATAACCGAGGGTCACTGGCGCGAGGTGCACGATGGAGTTGCTGACAACGGGCACTAGCACTTTGTCATTTCGGAAAACCAGCAATCGTCAGAAACAAGCGGTGCCGACGTCGGCACTTTCACCGTGATGGACATCGTGCCGTACATTCCGGGATAAAGCGCACCTTCGCGGTTTGGGACATCCGCTTCCACCAACATCATTCGCGTCAAGGGATCCAATGCTTCGGGGTGGCGCGCGATTTGAGCGGTGAGGTCATGGCCGGGGCGCTGCTCGACTGAGATCGTGACCGTAGCGCCGTCATGAATGAAATTCGCCACGTTCTGCGGTGCGCTCGCGTAGATACGCAGGGGGCTAAGGGTTGCAAGCATAACTATGGGCGTTGCCGTTTCGCTGATATGGCTGAGTAGATAAGAATTGGTTGGAGACGTGGTCTGAGCGACTAGAGCGCCGGGATCGAGGTAGCGGTCCGTGACAATTCCGTCGAATGGCGCGGTGATCACCTCATACGCCTGCATGGCGCGGAGTTGTATGTAAGTGTCACGGGCCTGCAGCATCGATCCGCGCGAATTGTCAGCGGTCTGTTGAGAAATTCCGTGCTTGAGTACGAGACCCTGATTCCGCGTGTTAGTGACTGACTCCAGCCAGAGGTAGTGACGTGCGTCGGCGACCTGTGCGTCGAGTTCAGGAGATTCCAGGATCGCGAGGACCTGGCCCTTGCGGACCCGGTCGCCCTTATCCACCCGAATATCCTTCAGATAGCCCGCGATCTTGGCGAAGACCGGGGTTTCCACATAACCCTGGATCGTGGCTGGAAGTGTTAGTCGGCGCTCGGCAGATGCGGTTGTGGGCCGAGTCACCATAACGCGCGGGCCGCTTGCCGCTACTGTCCTGAGTTTGGAGCGCTCCACGCTAACTGAGTGCGTGCGCGCCATCACGACCGCGGCGCTTGCAGCAAGCACTGCGAGCATCGCCCCCAGCCAGCCGACTACATGCCAGGCTTGATGCAAATCCATTGCGGGAAGTTGTTGTTTGGAAGAATTGGCTTCCATTCTATTCTCCCTTGATGGCTGGCGGCGCGACACTGTCAATCCGTGCGTCGCGCGCATGCTTTCCGATGAATTCGCGGCTGAAGATCGAATAGATCGCGGGAACAACGAAGAGGGTCATGGCAGTCGCGAACGTCAGTCCACCGATTACCGCGCGCCCCAATGGCGCATTCTGTTCGCCACCTTTTCCCAGCCCGAGTGCCATCGGCAGCATACCCAGAATCATAGCCAGTGCGGTCATTATAATTGGGCGGAAACGGATGTGTCCGCGCTTCGATTGCGGCGCTCACGGGATCTCTGCCTTCTTCGCGCAGCTCGTTGGCGAACGTGATCAACAGGTTCCCATTCGATACGCCCACACCGACGGCCATGATCGTGCCCATCAGCGATTCGACGTTGATCGTGGTTCCGGTCACTATAAGCATCCACAGCACTCCCGCGAGCGCTCCAGGTATCGCCATCGTAATGATAAAGGGCTCTAACCAGGACTGAAAATTGGCGACCATCAGAAGGTAGACCAGCACGATCGCCAGGAGCAGCCCGGCGGCAAGAGTGATGAAGGATTCCCGCATCGCCTGGCTTTCGCCACGAATCACGATTTTCTGGTTGGCCGGCAATTTGCCAAGAGAGCTGATCGCCTGCTGCACGTCCGAGGTCGTACTGCCCAAGTCGCGTCCGGCTACACTGGCGTTAACGTCCATGACACGCTGCACGGTGTAGTGGTCGATCACGGCCGGATCGGCAGAGCGATATATTTTGGCCACATTGCCGAGAACCTCCGGACGGCCACCTGACGGCGTAGTGGTCAGAGTGCTTAGCGGCGTATTCGCAATAGCGTCTATCGAGTTGACTTCGTGGTATGGCGTCTGAGCGATTACTTGATAGTTGACACCTTTCGGATCGACCCAGAAACTCGGCGCCAGCAGGGAATTGCCGCTTAGCGAGGTCAGCAGGCTTGAGGCTACATCCGACTCAGTTAGACCCAGCTCCAAGGCTTTGGCACGATCGACATCCACTTTGAAAGATGGATAGTTGAGCGGCTCGGCAATCCGGAGATCGACGATTCCTGGAATCTGCCGCATCGCCGACTGCAAACGGGACGCCAGAACATAGTCGGCACTGAGGTTCGGCCCTGAGACCTGGGCGTCGATTGGAGCGGGCAGGCCGAAGCTCAATACCTGGCTGATAATGTCGGCGGGCTGAAAATAGGTCTCCACGCCAGGGAAGTCGCGCGCGAGTCTGTCCCGTATCGCCGCTTCGTAGTTAGCGGTTGGCTGATGTGTCGGCGTAAGCTCTATCATTACGTCCGCGTCCTGCTCGCCAATACTGTCGGTTGGGTAATAGGCAAGAACGTAAGACTGCGGAACCCCGATATTGTCGCTGATGCTGTCGAGCTGGTTGGCGGGAATTACGCGCCGGATGTCGAGATCGATCTTGTTGATTAGCCATTCCGTCGCTTCAATACGCGTCCCGGTCGGCGCGCGGACATGCAGCCGCATCAACCCCGAATCAACGCTTGGGAAGAAATCCTGACCCACAACCCACATCAGCGGTAGAGAACCTCCGATCATCACAGCCACGCCGATCAAGCCTAGCCGCCGATGTGCTATGAAGCTGGCGAGGGCGCGACTGTACGCTTCTCTCACACGATCGAAACCCTGTTCGAATCGATGGAGGAGCCTGCCACCACGGCCGGAGGGCGGAGCGGCGTCGGCGAACTCGGGCAGCAGATAGTGGGCCATTGCTGGTACTAACATTCTCGACAGCAGGTATGAGGTCAGCATCGCGGCCACCACGGCGAGAGCTAGCGGCGGAAAAAGATAGCGTGCCACTCCCGACAGCAACACGACTGGAAAAAATACGACGCAAATCGAAAGGGTGCCAACCAAAGTGGGCGTGGCGATCTGCGAGGCGCCGTCCAGGATCGCAACGACCAAAGGCTTGCCCGGGGTGTGATTACGGTGAATGTTTTCGACCTCCACGGTTGCGTCGTCAACCAGCATGCCTACGGCAAGGGCAAGTCCGCCGAGCGTCATCGTGTTGATCGTCTGCCCGAAAAGGTTCAGCACAATGATCGAGGTGAGAATGGATAACGGAATTGACGTGATCACGATCAGCATGCTGCGCGCCGAGCCCACGAATACCAGCACCATCAGCGCCACCAGGACGGCCGCAGTCCCCCCTTCCTGGAGCACATCCCACAAAGCCGCTCGCACGAAGACTGACTGATCGAATGCGAGTTTCACCTTCATTCCTTTGGGCGCGACAGCCAGGATACCGGGAATTTTGGACTTGACCGCATCGACCACGGCCAGCGTCGAGGCGGCGGCCTGCTTGATCACGAGCAGGTAGGTCGCAGGGCGCGCGTCAATCCGCACAACGTTTTCCTGGGGCTGGTGAGTGTCGCTGACCGGCGCGATCTGCCCCAGCAGAACCGGAGTGCCATTAGCCACTTTCACTGGCAACTGATTGAATTCGGGCACGGTTAGCGGGCTCATGTTGATGTCAACATTGTAGGTATGCCCACCGATACGAATCGTGCCGGAAGGAATCACCGGGTTGGTCAAGGAAAGCGCGTTACCGATGTCCTGGGCCGATAATTGGTTGGCATACAGAGCCGCCGAATTCAGGTTCACCATCACGTTGCGCTGGACGCCCCCCAGCGGCTGCGGGCTGGAAAATCCCGGAATGGTGAATAGCTGGAGACGGAGGAAATTGAAGCCGTAATCGTAGAGCTGCTGTTCTGAAAAAGTGTCACCATACACGTTGAGTTGAGCTACCGGCACGTCCGCTGCGTTGTAATAGATGACCTGCGGCGGTTCGGTTGACCGCGGCATCTGATGAAGGATGGTCTCGGCCACTGCGCTGACCTGCGCCATCGAGGCGCCGAGATTCGCACCGAGCTGGAAATAAATCTTGACGATACCGATCCCCTGGATCGATTCCGATTCTAGATGTTCGATTGCGTTGACTGTCGTAGAGAGGGCGCGCTCGCTGATCGTCACTATGCGCCGCTCCATATCGTACTGAGAGAGTCCGGGATAGTTCCAGACCATCATCACCACGGGCAGATTGATCACTGGGAAGATATCGATGTTCATGTAGGCGAACGACAAGGTGCCGAGCACGAGCATCAGCAGGGCCATCACCGCTACCGACAGCGGGCGGCGCAGTGCCAGACGAACCAACCACATCATTGCGGCATCCTCCTTTGCCTCATAGCGCGTCCTTTAGGGCGGAAGTCACATCGTCGCGATTCGTCGGGACGACATCCGAGCGATTCCACCAGCCGCCGCCAAGAGCTTGAAACAGCGCCGCTGTGTCCGCGTAGCGGCTCGCCTCAGCCTGCACCAGAGTGAGTAATGCCTGCTGATAGGCATATTGCGCAGCCAACAGTGACGGATACGCAATGTAGCCCGCCTGATACTGCTCGCGTGCAACGCGGTAACTCTCCGAAGCGGAGTGCTCCGCGGTCGCTTGTGCCTTGACATAGTCGGCGTCCGATTGCAGCGCACGTAGGGAGTCGGCGACGTTCTGGAACGCCACCAGGACCGTGTAACGATACGCCGCGAGCGCTTGATCGTAAGCTGCGATCGCCGCACGTCTGCGATGCAACAAGGTGCCGCCCTCGAAGATTGGCTGGGTGACCCCTGCCAGGACGCTAAATGCGAGTGCGCCTGGAGTCATCCCGGCTCCCGCAAAGGTGCCAAGACCGCCGCTTATCGTAAACTGCGGCAGCATGTTCGCCGTAGCCACGCCAATCTCGGCGCTCGCCTGGTGCAGGAGCGCTTCGTACTCGCGAACGTCCGGTCGCTGTTCAACGAGCTGCGAGGGAAGGCTCAGCGGTAGATTCTCGGGCAGCTGCAGGGTTGAAAGATCGAAGTTTTCGCCGACGTCCTGGTCAGGAAAGTGACCAGTAAGGACCCTGAGCAGATCGCGCTCGATCTCCAATTGCTTTTTGAGTGGCGGCAGCGTTGCTTCGGTTTGCGCCAACACCGTTTGCTGGGCCAGTACGTCGGATTCCGCTGCGCCGCCCAACTGGAATTCGTTCTGCACGATAACGACTTGCTCGCGCTCATCCTTGATCAGCTCGAGTGTTGCTGCGATCTGGCCACGCAGCGATGCCTCCTGGACCGCTGCCGTAACCACATTCGCCGTGAGGGTCAGGTAGGCCGCCTCCAATAGAAAGCGCTGGTACTCGGACTGCGCTTTATACGCCTCTACCTGCCGGCGAATACCGCCGAAGACATCGAAGGTATAGGACACATTCACGCCGACATTCAAAAGGGTGTACGCCGAACCGATGCCGGCAGGATCGCCACGCGTGTATCTAAGTCGACGCTCCCGCAGCCCCGACACCCCGCCGACGACGCTTGGGTAAAAGTAACCTTCCTCCGCGGTGGCGTTTTCCTCCGCTTCGCGCAACGCTGCCTGCGTCGCCTGGAGATTGGGATTGGCTCTCAACGCTTGCTCGATCAGCCGGTTAAGCTGCGAGGAATGAAAGAGCGTCCACCACTGTCCAGATATGTTCCCGCCGGACCGGAGGGTCTGTGGAGCCCCGCCAATTACGTCTGCCGAAGCAGTATGAGGTGGCAAGGGCTCTGGTGTGTAACCGCTAACGGCCGGGGCGGCGACAGGATGGAAATCCGGACCCACCGCACAACCATAAAAAATCGCCGACAATACCGAGACTACAGTCACCCCAATAAGATGTTTTCGTAAATCCACGTTTCGCAGCGAAGGGCGATAGTTAACCGCACGTCATGGCGATGAATAAAAATTTCCCAGTCTTATAGGGAAGCAGCCGTAGAAGTGCTCTCGTCCTCCGATTCGAAAGGCGTGAAAAAAGACCGCACAACAGGAGTGCGTTTGCCTGGCAACGGGTGGTACGATTCAACGAGACGCGGCTCAGTAGAAATTGGGCCACGACGCTCCCAAGAATTTCAGATGGCACATGAGACGCGAAGCGCTCAAGCTGGCTCGGGTACCGGCGACCCGGGACTGGGCCTCCGTTCTGCGCAAAGGGGGGAATTCCGCAAAGAGGGCGAGTACTGGACGGCCGGCTATGGTGGGAATTCCTTTCGTCTAAAGGACAGCAAGGGACTCGGATACCTCGCCCATCTGCTGCGTCATCCCGCCGTCGAATTCCACGTGCTCGATCTGGTGGGTGGAATTGCCGGCCATCGGGAGGGAGACGAAACCGCCACGTCAGTGCAAGGCCTGCCCCGGGGGAATGAGGATCTAGAAAAAGCAGGGATCCATATCACCAGCCTGGGTGACGCGGGCGAGATGCTCGACGAGCAAGCCAAGGTCGCTTATAGACGCCGGATCTCCGAACTGCGGGAAGGACTGGAAGAAGCCAAGGAACTTGGAAACATCGAGCGCGCCGAACAGGCGGAACAGGAAATCGATGCCCTGACCAGGGAACTCTCGCGCGCCGTGGGACTGGGTGGACGTAATCGGAGGGCGGCGTCAGCTTCGGAACGAGCCCGACAGAGCATCACCAAGACAATCAAGGCGGTGGTGGAAAGGATCGTGCAAAGTGATGCTGCATTGGGGAACATCTTCTCGCGATGCATCAAGACGGGCACCTTCTGCTCCTATCAGCCGGACCCCGATTTTCCGATTGCGTGGGAGTTCGCTGCGACAGAAGCAGGTCCCACTATCGAGCCAACAGAAGAGCCAACCTCAAGTGGCGACACCGCCCAAGCGCGTGCCGATCATCGGCAGACCTCACGGATGGTACTGGAGGTTTCTCAATTCTCCTTCGCGGAACGAACCGCTTTTGTGGGGCGCGAAACCGAGCGGAGCGTGATTGTCGCGGCGATCGATCGCGCTCTGAGCGGCCACGGCTCGCTAGTCATGCTCGGCGGCGGACCTGGCGTGGGCAAGACTCGGCTGACGATGCAGATGGCGGAGTACGCGTTACGCGTCGGCTTCAGATGCCTGGTCGGGCACTGCTACGAACGAGACGAACCTTTTCCCTATCTCCCGTTCGTCGAGATCATTGAGAGCGATCTGGCGCAGGCGGCGAGTCTCGAGGATTTCCGTCGGCGGATGGGGGAAAATGCGGCCGAATTGGCCCAGATCGCTCCACGGCTTCGGCGAGTGTTCCCGGATATTCCGCAACCGCTAGAACTGCCCCCATCGCAGAAGCGCCGCTATCTTTTCCAAAGCGTTTCTGAAGCAATAGGGCGCGCGGCGCAGACGCGTTCGTACTTATATATACTTGATGACCTTCATTGGGCCGACGAATCCACGCTCACCCTTCTGGTTCATTTAGCCAATCGCGTAGCCCAGCTCCCGGTTGTGATCATCGGGAATTACCGCGACGGATATTCGGACAACAATCCGGCGCTAGCCAGAACTTTGGAAGAGCTGATTCGACTGGGCGTTCGCCCGCTGAAGGTGGGTGGTCTGTCCAAGAACGCCGTTGCACAGATGTTAGATGGGCTCAGCGAGCGACAGGCTCCGGAAACTCTTGTGAGCCTGATCTTTGAGGAAAGCCAGGGCAATCCATTCTTCGTCGAGGAGATGTACCGGCATCTGGTCGAGGATGGGAAAGTCTTCGATGCGGCCGGCCAATTCCGCACGGACATCACGATCGATGAGAGCGATGTCCCGGAAAACGTGCGGCTGATCATCGGCCGCCGTCTGGAGCGGCTCGACGAGAATGAAAAGCGCATGCTGGCAGCTGCCGCGGTGATCGGGCGCAGTTTTAGCTTTCAACTTCTGACGAGCATCAGCCGCGTCAACGTTGACGAGCTTTTCACCGTTATCGAGAAAGCGCAGCAGATGGGAATAATCATCCCCAGCTCCGAGGGCCCGGAGAGGCCGTTTACCTTCGGCCATGAACTTGTACGTCAGACACTACTTGCCGGCATCTCTAGTCCCCGCCGCCAACAGCTGCACGCCGCAGTCGCCGACGCGATCGCCAGGCTCTATCCCGATGCCATCAAGGAGCGCGCCGGATACGTCGTCGATCATCTGATCAAAGCGGGACCGTTCGCTGATGACCGCAGACTTGTCGATTGTCTGACGCTTGCCGGCCGCAACGCGCTGGAGGCTGCCGCGTTTGACGAAGCGCGAGCCAATTTCGGATCGGCTCTTTCACGTCAGGGAGCACTAGGGGTAACGGAAAGGGCGGCGCTGTTAGCAAGTCTTGCAACGGCCGAGCGAGGTCTGGAGCAGTGGGACGCGGCAATTGGTCATTTGGCGGAATCGCTCGAAATTTACACAAGCGTTGGCGATCAAGAGATGATCGGCAGGAGCTTTACTGATTTGACGGATGCCTGTGGTTCTGCCGGCCGCTTCCAGGAAGCATCCGAAACCGCTCTGCGCGGACTCGCTAACCTTTCGGCAGATGTTAGCGTTCATCGTGCCCGTCTTTTCGCTGCTCTCGGGCAGGCTCGCGCCGCCGCCGGGGAGTATGAGCCGGCGAACGAGGCGCTTCGCGAAGCGCTGAGCATCGCTTCGCAGCTCTCAGATTCTAAGTTAGTAGCCGGATTGCTCGGTGCACGGTCCATAGTAAATTTCCACTTCTTTCGTTTGAAAGAGGCAGCCGCAGACGGCTTCCGCAGCGAACAATCGGATAAAGCAGAAGTCTCTCCGTGGCAGCGCGCCCTGCAATTGCGAATTCTCCATCAGTCGCTGCTCTATCTCGGACGCCTGGACGAGGCGGCGAGCATCAGGGACATTTTGGAACCGCTGGCGAGGCGGATCGGCCAATCGTACTCGATCGCGCTCTCGCTCAGTTCGCGAGCGTGGGCAGAGTTTGGTAGAGCCCCGGACCTCGCCAAACTTGAGACGACCCTCCGCTTGGCACCAACATCGGAACAGACGGCAAGGTTTGCGTATTGGCAAGCTCACTTCGAGGTACAACTAAGTCTGGCAGAATTCTTTCGAGGCAATTGGGCAAGCGCGCTGTCCCATGCTCAAGCTGCATGCCGCCCCGAACCGGGTAGCTCAATTGAGGGAATTGGCGTCGGAACGCTTTTTCGACAGATCGCCTACGCAGGCGATCGCAACCGCGCATTAGCAATCCTGGATGAAAAGCGCACATGGCTGCCTGTTAGCGGCCAGCCGAATACCAGAGGCTCATGGTTGATGCTCGCCCTTGTGATTGAGGGTCTCGTCATGCTCGGTGAGCAGTCGCAAGCTGAAGAGCTTTATCCGCTTGTTGGCGAGTTGGTAGACACTGGAGCAGTAACGCTATGGCCGATTTTCCGCTCCACCCATATGATCGCCGGTGTCGCTGCGGCCGCTGCACGTCAGTGGAGGATGGCTGAAGACCATTTTGAAATCGCGCTTCAGCACGCCGTAGCGTTTCCTCAACGTCTCGAAGAGGCCGAGATACGCCGCTTCCACGCAATGATGCTAATGGAACGCGCCCCCGCAGCTGATCGCGAGAAGGCGCAAAGGCTACTTGGTGAAGCGCTGCTGGTTTATACGCGCATAGGAATGCCCCGCCACATCGAGATGATCCAGGCCCTGCTCAACCAGCGCTCTGGCGGATAGCAGAGCGGTCGGGAACGATTATGCAGGCGGTGCACTCGCGGCAAGCTTCATCAAAGAAAGGTCAGGCGGATGCGTTCCCCAAGGCTCCGCCACGACAGCTGAAATAGAATTTTGCGGCGAGCCTTTGATGAACCGGTCGGTCCACACTACGTAGACAAAACTTTGATGCGACGGATCCCAAAATCGGCTGACATGCATCCGCTTAAACAGCACTGAGCGTTTTTCGGTGAACGCGTCCTCGCCGTTTTCGAAAGCTTCTTTCACCTTAATCGGTCCTGTCTGACGGACGGCAACGGAGGCGTTGGAGGTATCTTCCGCCAGTCCTAGCGCGCCTTTTATCCCGCCCGTCTGCGATTTACTGACAAAAACGGTAATCCCTTCGATTTTCGGATCGTCGTAAGATTCGACAATGATTTTATGGTCTGGCCCGATCAGCTTGAACTCCGTGTTGACGGATCCGATCATGTGAGTTTTGTGCTCGCATGACGTCAGCGCAACGGTCGACGCGATCGTGAGCATCGTCACGATTTTAGCTCCCAACTTGATTTTCCACCCTTGTGGCATTTTCTCACCCGCGGTTGCCAAGTAAACAAGGTGTCTTCAGTCGTTGCAGGTTTCGTCTCTTCCGACCCGTACAGAACTCGCACCATTTGAGCACGATGCCGTGCAGTTCCCGTCTGGGGTGCCTCACAAAACTTTGATTTCTTTGGAGGGAATTTTGGTGGGCCGTTGGAGACTCGAACTCCAGACCCGCTGATTAAGAGTCTTCGCAGCCAGGTAACTCGAGGCATCTCAGTTCCTCTGTAGGGATATATAGGCATACGGTCAAACCCTTGTGCGCGTATGAGATTTGTGCGATTCTTATTATTCTAGTGAGTAATTCTGATGCGCCTCAACTTTCATTCAACTTGCACCTAATTTGCACCTAGCGGGGTGGGTATGGCAAGCGATTTGACCAAGCGGAACATCGACAAGATGAAGCCGGAGCCGGGTAAGGCTCAGCTTGACGTTTATGATCCGACTGAGCCGGGACTCGTGCTGAGGATCGGTAAAAAGCGAAAAACTTGGCTCTTTCGATATCGTGTTGCCGCCCGGAAAAGTACCCAGGTCTTCACTCTGGGAGCTTACGGCGATCTCGACGTGAAGGCGGCGCGCCAGGCAGCAGCGCTCAAGCGAGGCGAAGGCAGTGATCCGGCTGAGGAGCGCCGACGTTTCCGCGTAGCTGAGACCGTGAATGATCTCGCGGACCTGTATCTATTGCACCACGCGGCCGAGCATAAGAAGGCAAAATCAGCACATGAAGACGCGAAGATGTTCAAACGCGACATACTGCCGGCTTGGAGGTCGCGCAAAGCGTCTGAGATAAAGCGCTCGGACGTAATCGCCCTGCTTGATGTGATCGTGGCGAGGGGTGCAAAAGTCAAAGCTAATAGGGTTCTTTCGCTTCTCTCGAAGCTATTCAACTTCGCAATCGAGAGATCGATTGTGGAAAGCAATCCCGCTCAGGGTGTTCCGCGCAGGATTCGAGAACGGCCGCGGGAACGATGCTTGAGCGATAGCGAGATTCGCGCGCTCTGGCAGGTCTTAGATGCCTTCCCGTCGGAAAAAATCGCAGACGCTTACCGCCTAATGCTGCTTACCGCTCAGCGCGTCGGTGAAGTGCTGAGTATTGCCTGGGCCGAGATTGATTTTGAAAGCGGATGGTGGACGCTGCCGGCGCAGCGTTCTAAGACAAATCAGATACACCGCATCCCGCTCACCGGCACGGCCTTGACTATCTTGACTCGACGTAAGGCTAAAGCTGGTGATTCACTGTACGTATTTCCTGGAGGGCGCATAAAGCTGCCCCTCGGCAACATCGGCAAACATCACGCGCAGATCCAGAAGGTCTGCAAGTTCAAATTTCAGCCAAAGGACTTACGCAGAACGGGCGGAACGTGGATCGCGTCGACGGGAGTGGGGCGGTTCATAGTCGCTAGGCTGCTCGGCCATGCCGATAGGGCGATTACTAGCGTTTACGACAAATACAGCTACGATGATGAAAAGCTCAAAGCGCTCGAGCGCTGGGATTTTCGTTTGAAAGAGATCATTGCGGGGAATGAGAGCAAGGTCGCTCAGCGTCGCATCGGCGGTGAGCGCTCGGCCGCAGCCTAGAAAATCGAGCGAGGCGCGGCGCTGGGATTCTTAACCGCGCATATGATCGAGGCTATGGGCAACTAAGTGCGAGGCGTTCTACCGCTCCGCATCCTGACACTGCGTTCCCCAAGCTTCTGCGCGGGCCGCTACGATGCACCCCAGCGCGGCGATATTCAGTTGTCAGAGTTCGCATTTTGCGAATAGCCAGGATAGATAAAAGACCGCCTGCAGATCGTTTTTAAGACCCTCCTCGCCCGCAACGCTCCTGAGCGTGGCGCGAGCGTCTGCGACGCGGCAGCGGACGCCGCAAGGCTCGGGGCGACGCTTTCCAGCGGAGATGAGCAGCGGTGATCGCAGAGCGTGCTCCAACGTGGGTGGTTCACCGACGCCCGAGGGGCCGGAATGAGGGAAGAACGGGCAAGCAGGCAAGCACTGGGCAAGCAAAACGATTTTGCTTGCCCGTCGAATTTTCCTTTAAAATCAAAGACTATTACATAGTTGGGCAACCAGGCAAGCATATTTAGGAATATTATATATAGAGAGAGATAGGTAGGATGCCGTCTTAGGCTCTTCTCTCTATATACAATTTGCCCGGATTTTGCTTGCCTGCTTGCCCGAGGCATTGAAGCCTTTCTCCCTGTAGCTGAAATCGCTGGCAAACAGATTTGTTTGCTTGCCCACCTCCTTGCCTGCTTGCCCAGTCGCCCATCTAGCCGGGACAGCAACGAAGCCACGAAGCCGCCGAGCACATACCTCGGCGCGATCGATGGATCCAAGTACTCGATTTCATTGCTGAGGTCTAGGCACACGGTCATGCCCGGGTAGCTACTTCGCCTCGAGGCTTGGTGGATCAAATACTTCGCGACTCAATCCCTCTGCAAAACCTGTCAAGAGCTTGAAAACAAAATCTCGGCGATGGATCTCCGCCGGCGTGCGGCCAACACGCAACTGTGTTTTCGACTCACTCCCACAGGCTGTTTTGAACGAATACAACAATTGTACAACTCACTACGGATTTAACTATCGAGCCGAAATTTAGGACATTTGCTGAATTTGATAGAATGGTTCCAACGAGCTAGTGAACCGACGCGGGCACTTCTTTAGGGAGTGGGTATAAGCTGAGGCCAACGAATCGAGGAGATGTTAACATGAAGGAAGGTAGTGAGGCGACGGACTTCCGCGAGATTGTGCAAGAAAAAGCAGCACGGCATATAGCGGGCGGGCTCAGTAAAAGTCTGCGTGGTATCGATACGAATCAGGGCTCAAACCTAGTGCGGGGGTTTTCCCTCGTGCTTTCCGGCTGCCTGGAATGCCTTGCCGGAAATTTTATCGGCTGGCCGACGTGAAAACCTGGATCAGCCGCGCAGCTCGAAGCCGCGAAGTGACGTCGATGTTTAATTCAGAAAACTTAAACGGCAGCGCTGCGCCGGCGCAGCTGCCGCAGCATTATAGAGAGTCCACGCTCGCAGACCTGGCACGCAGCCTTTTGGACGCGGCCGACGCGGAAAGCGCCGGCATTCAGGATTTGAGTCCCGATGAATTCGCGGCGCTCTGCGGCCATCGTCACGTCGGATACCAGATAGTTTATCCCGATCTCGATGGGCGGCCGACGGCCTTCTGGCGGTTAAAAAATCTCGATCCACCACCACCGGAGATCGTAGGGCGGGTTCCGGACGGCCGACGGCGGAACTGTCGAAGCCCGGCGAAGCCTCCAAAGTACATCGGCCCGAGCGCACGAGCCTCCGCGAGCTGTATTTTGCCCGCGGCGTCAACTGGCGATCGATTCAAGAGGAAACCGAGCGGCCGCGGCTGTCTCCGGACGTAATCGAGTGAGGCTTTATTATTGCGAGAGCGAGAAGCCGGCAATACTCGCTGCAAAGCTAGGTCATCAAGGGCGTGATCGCTACCGGGCGGATGCTGGAGCATAAAATCAAAGGCCTGTTGGGCAATATCACCTTCTCGATGACTTCAGCCTATTTGATCTGCAAGGTGTCGAGGCTGTCATAATTTTTGATAGTGACGCTCGGGTTAATCCGCATATTCTCGGGGCAGTCTACGCATTCGCTCACGAACTCAGCCAGAGCGGAGCGAGAGTGTTCATACTTCTGCTTCCGCATCGCACCGATGGATCTAAGTTAGGGTTAGACGATCTTTGGTGGACCGCGGGATCGACGCATTCAGGAAGCTCGAAGAGGAGTGCATCAAGGACGGCGAGTTCAACGAATCTCGCGTGCTATGGAAGCTTAACACTCAATTTTCCGTTCTCCAGAATCCTCCTTCAATACTCAATCTCGAAAATGACCAGCTGATTGACTATTTCAAGTTTACGAAGCTCGTGACAGCCAAGGATGAGGTCATCCGCGTCAACTCAAAGGGGGACAAGGTTCCGGTTCCTGCTGGCCCTGTCTTCGTGCGTTGGCCGTTAGGACGGCAGCACAGCTCGCTCGTCTACGAGCCTGGGCTAGCCTCGGGACATAGACAACGGCGAGGGCCCGCCTCTTCGGAATCTGTGGCGCGGCTTCAAGTGGGAGTCACATCCAGGTCCGATCGATAACTGGCGCTACATGCTCGATTGGTGGTTCGACGGTAAACGCGACGAAGAGCGCATATGGTGGGAACGCTGGGCCGCCTATCCGATTAAGTTCCCGGGCACGAAGCTATTTTCGTCGACGCTGTTCTACGGCCCCATGACAGGCAGCGGCAAGAGCCTCGCAGGACTGATTCTCCGCGGGGTCTATGGGGCTGACAACTCCTCTGAGATCGGTCGAGACTCGCTCGCGAGCGCGTTCAACGGTTGGGCTGCACGCAAGCAGTTCATTCAAGCCGATGAGATCACTAATCGAAGAGACTTGCGGCTGGACTCCGACAAACTCAAGCGACTGATCACCCAAGAAACAACGCAGATCAATATCAAGCATCAACCGACCTACTCGACTCGCGACTGCTGCAATTTTCTGTTCACCAGCAACCATCGCGACGGCATTTTCGTCGAAGATTTGGATCGCCGATATTTCATCGAAGAGATCTCTAAGAAAATGGACCCTCGGCGCGGAGCCGCGATTGCTAACTGGGCAATCCACGATGACCTTGGGCCTCTTCTGTATCATTTCGAGAACCTTAGTATGGGCGATTTCAACCCAACGGGTGAGGCGCTTCACACCGTTGATCGTGCGGACTTTATCGACTCAGGCTACTCAGACTTGGACACATGGGCGCACGATTTAAAAGCCGACCCCGATAACTTTCTGAGACTCGGCAATCAAGCATACAAGCCACGAGATCTCGTTCACGCTCGAAGAGCTAGCCAGTGCATGTAAGGTTACCCGTGGGAACAGTATATCGCACACCGCATTACGCAACGCACTCCGAAGTGCGGGGATCGCGCGAACAAACAGACCGCGTCAGAACACGACGCGGCCGGCTGCGATTCTGGATCGTCAATCATACCGACCGCTGGCTATCAGCGATGCCCCGAGGAGATAGCGAAAGAGTACGACGCTTCTTTGCCGGAGGGCGCGAAAGATCACAAATATTAGAAGCGAAGGTAACTCGGGCCATGAAGAAAACTCACACACAACCAGTCACCGAACAGATAGCCGACCGGATCGCAGAGCTGTTAAAGAGCGGCAATCCCTCAATCGCCCCGGCTGTCTGTCTGGGCTGTGGGAGTTCTTGGATTATCCGGCAACGGAAAATGCGCAGTTCACAGCGGTGCATCGTTGTCATGCTCGATCGCCGCGGGACACCGCGACATAGGATTTTGAGATTAGCAGTGGAAACGTATCGCGCGACACGCAAGGAGCGTGACTGAACTGGGCTATGCGAGACGCCAAGAGCTGTCCGGACGGGGTAAAGAAGGCTCACAGCCAACTGACGGAGGATCGAAGTGGATTATAAAGAGCATAACTGCAATGGCTTAATGAGTCAAGAGCGCGTAAGCAAAAGGAAATTTGAGAATGAATTGATGGGCTTGAAACACTTCGCCAAAACTGCTCAGGAAAAGGAAGCACTACAAGAATTATTGGAACTGTCGAGAGAAGCGGCCATCGCATCGAACGCGAGCATTGAGGCTCGGGCCAAGCGCGGCGGACCCTCGGAACGACCGTAGCGATGGGCGGAATGCGGGTCGGAACGCTGGTCGGTTGCCACGCTGAAGAGTCAACGCGAGCGCAGAACGGGAACGGTGGCCGAGGGCCGCGCTGCGTTGGCCGAACTTCGCAGGCTGGCGACGATGGCTTGTGACAGCTGTCAACGCGTGGGCGACGTTAAGATCTGCCCCGGGGGATGCGGTTATGTCTGTGCCAGTTCGGAGCGCAGTTGCCATCGCGGTCATTACGCCGCGGTGACCGCGTAACAGGGGCTGGAGCGTAGCACGATGAATCAGACCCGGCTTCAGAAACTGATGGCCGCGGAGTCACTTATTCGGGAAGCGCTCGCGGATGCGCAACCCCTCGACGAGTCCGAGTTAGCGACCATTCGGGAAATTGACTTTGTTACTCGTCGGCGGATCTGGGATTCGCTAAATGGCGTTAGATGAGAAGGTTGAAGGAAATCCAGGCCGACCTCCGGCAGCCAGAGCGCCGCGCACCGCGGAGGAAGAAGTCCGAGGCCGCCGATCAGAAGTCCGCGCAGCTCGCGAGGCGAAAGATCGAAGTGACCCGGAAAGCCAGGGCGCTGCTCGAAACGGGTAGAGGAAATTAACGCTGCCGGCATCTGTGACGATGAACTGCGCCGGATGCGTGACGAATTGGTTGAAGAACTTTGCTCTGCGAAACACACGGCGCGAGATCAAGGGTCTAACTGATCGAAGGTGCTCAAGTGACGAAGCACTCAGTGACGAAGCGCTGATAAGCGGCGGCTCGAGCGTGAACGCCCATCGCGAACTGGACGATCTGTGCCAACTGGCAGATCCGAGTGAAGACCGCTGGAGGAATTACTGTAAGAGCAATCTGGAAATATTAACCGTCGGCCTGTTGCGGCAAGGAGTAACTGCTCCGCATCAAAGCGGCAAAGAAAAGATTAACAGACGTGGGCATCGCGTCTACACGGACCAAAATTGGAACTAACGAAAAGGAGATAAGCAGATGGCTGCCCAAGTGACGAAGTAACATTTTCTCAAAGGATTTCAACGGATACCAAGCGACCGAGAGGGCGGCTTTCGAGGCCAGACGCAGCGGCGCAAGTTGTTCGCCATCGGCAACGGCACGTTGAGCAGCAACGATAGACTCAGTCGACCGATTGCTGCGACATCGAGGCCGCGACAGGACGGCGAACCCATAGAAGCCCGTGTCGCCGATACAGATATGTTCGAAGCCCGACGGCACCGATCAGGCATGTGGCACCAACGGCCAGGACATCGCCGAATTACGGACAAGGCTAATCACATAAGGATAACGATGACACAACAGGAGAAGGAGATGGGTCTCTTCACAAGATCGAAACTTACCCAATTGCGCGACGCTGCTACGGCTGCGCACAGGACATGGCACACAACCTCGCTTCAGGTCGGCCGCAAACGCAGATGGTATGAGCGTGACGGAGCAGTCGCTTGCCGCTGCGCGAGCGGCCCTAGTCGCAGCGGAGGCCGAGCCGAGCGACGAGGAGAGGCTAGCCTTCGCGACACGACGCCAGAGCGTAACGAAGTTGATTCGCCTCGAGGGCGTGGTCGCTAAGCGCCTGCACGAACTCGAGGTCGCCGAGGCCGAAGGTCGCGATACGTGCGGAAGCCAAGGACAAGGCTGTGGTGGCGCTGGCAGAGGAAGCAATTCAACGTCGAGCCGCTTAGAGCCCGTTCGCGAAGCGCTCTGTTTGAGTTGCACGCGATGCAATACAGAAACTTGTCGAGGCTCAGAGCAAATTGCCTAGTCGGCCGGCGTTCAGCCTTCAGTGGCTAAACGACGATCTCTTGCAGCTTGGATGCGCGAAAAAGATGCCCGTTGTAACCCGCCAGCGGCTCGCGAGCCCGATTGGAATGGAGTCGTAACCTTCACGCGTGACTGGAGTCCGGGCGGTCTTTGCGGCAAATGATACTCGGCCACGGATGGTGCGTTTTTCGATCCTAAACTGGCGGCTGAAATAGTGGCTAATGGATTTGCTCGGTTCACGAAAGAGACCGCAGAGAATCAGAAGCTGGTGGAGCAAGCCAAACGCCGGCTGGCCAGTATCGACCTCTTCGAGAACGTATTAACGAGCGCCGCAGGCGGGAATGAGTAATGGCAATGCCTCGACAGAGTAAACGGCCAAAACCCGCGTCCCGGCCTGGCCGTCCGGCCAATGGCCAGGGCAAATTGACGGACAAGCTCAAAGACGACAGGCCCGAGCGCTTCGAGCGCAGGGCCTTAGTCTAAGGGCAATCGGTGAACGGATCGGCATCGTACACTCTGGCGTCCACGCGCTGCTAAAAAGAAACCGGGATGTCGTACCTAAACCGCGACGCTGGCGATAAACGCAGCTCGACCTGCATGTTCTGCGAAGCGCCGGTGTTGCTTGTCCAGGGTGGCGACACACGACTGGTATGTGAGAGGTGCTCTGCTTGGGGGGCCGAATTGCTCACAGTGTGGCGTGCCGGAGACCCTATCGAGTCACTCCCGCCGAATCTGCCGCAAATACTCACTCTCCGGCTGATTAAGATGAGCGACGAAGTAACAACTAACCCCGCACGCTTGGGCCGAGGTCGCAAACGGCTCAAGGACGGACCCCCGATCCTTGTGCACGCCAATGGTAGGCGCGTGGTTAAAACGCCGAAGGGTAGGCACGTCTATGTTGAGATCATATTGCCTATGCAATGCGCGAACGTGCGAAGAGGTTATCGGACGGTTGACGGCTCCAGAGTTGCGAAGGTGCATCGACCAAGAAAGTGCGAGCCCTTCAAAGAGGCGACATTTACCTACTGAGATTGACGAACGTCCTGTTTACACTTCAGCGCGAGGAAGCTCTTGACATAATACCGACAGTACGGTTCCAGCCCAGCTGCCGCGTCAGGGCAGGAAATTTACCGTAGGGCGCCTTGAAGCGGAGCGCACTAGCTACCTTCAACCCTAACACGCGCACCGGAAAGCCTCGTCACGCGAAAGGATCGGCATACGAGGAGCACGTTGACCAAGAAAATGCGCGAGCGTAGGGCCGAGTATGAAGCTGCTGCGCTGGCGCAAGCGCGTGCGCACGGTCGGGATCATCTAACTCGCGCCGTGAGCGCCAGGCGCTGCTCCACAAAAGTGGAGATCATATGCATGACATTCGAAAGGCGGGCGAGGTGTGCCCGTTGTGTAATGAAGTAGTCGAAGAGGGAATACTGTGATCAGCTGGTTAATCGGTATCATGTTGGCCGTGCTGGCGGCGGACGCCCTATATTCACGGGCTAAGCTGCGCTTACGTAGCCGCGCGACGGCGCATCATGCGCGCCGACCAAGCCGTGGTCTAGGACCAGAAGGTTGGCGGAGACGCCGGTAGTGTGGGGCAGATCTTCGGCCGGGATGTTGATGAGGTAGGCCCCGCACACGATCGAGGACGACGAGCAACCCATTTGACTCACTATTACATGCGGCGGCAGTAACTCCAGGCGCGAAGCACCGCGGCGATGAGCCTTTTACCAGGCATCCCGACGCAACTAACGTTCGTCCTTGTTCACGAAAGTGCCCACGCCCTGATCGCTGCCCACTTCTTTGGGCCGTCAATCGTCAAATCAATTCGGTATGGTGCGCTCATAAGCAGTGGCGGCAAGCCCGCAGTCGGGCTCGTTACTTTCACTGCAACGGTACGTCAGCTGCACAACCGAAACCCGGAGGGCAGCGTCATTGTTCATCTAGCGGGCAACGAAGCTGAAAATATGCTGGGCTGCAGTTCACAATGGAATCATTGCTCGGATCTGGAAGCTGCCGCCGACGCTTGCGACGTGATCGCGCAGCGCACGGGCAAGGTTGCTGACTATAAAGAACTCGTTCACCACACTCGCCGGCTGCTCATCCGATATTGGGCGCAGATCGAAATCATCGCGGATGAGTTAGTCAGATCAGACGACGCCGAGCTACGCGGGCCACATTTACAGCGGCTGCTCGGGTCGTCAATCGTGAGACTTCGAATCGCGACATACGCGGAATGAGCTTCTGAGCTGTTGAGAGTTTTTCATGCAATCTCAATTCGCCGAGTCGCGAATAGAAAAGTGCACTTTATTTGCTGCGTTTGCTTTTCACGCTACTTTCTTTTCCAGAAGCTCCTTTGATATGGCGAGCGGTATCTGGATACTCTAACGCGATCCAGGAAGCGCCATATAGCGCGCATGCCAGGATTACCAATGAATGGATTCCAGTCCACATTGAAAAGGATTCCAGTAGTCCTCCTGCCAGAGCTCCTAGCAAATTCGACCCAAGCGCCTCTCCATGAAACTGTTGTTCGCGAAACTCCGAATAAATACAATCCCAGCGAAAAACACCGGTAGACAGAGCACAGTGGTCGCGCTCGCCCGCTTCGAGCCAAACCGATGCGAAAAAAAAGCTCTCCAGCGGCAACACATAGGCCAAGAGACCCGTGGCAAAGATCCCGACATAGCCGACTGCCGGCGGAATCCGCGGTTGCCACTCCGCTGACGGGCAATTTGCGGCGACGATGAAAATCATAAGTTCTGCGATTACCAAGGAATTGACGATCCAGGTGGTGCCGAACAGTAAGGCCATCCTGCGGCTGATGATCTGCGCTTCGAACAGCATGAACCCTGCGCCTAAAAAGAAAAAATGCCAGCGCAGCGTCGAGACCCCGATTCCGCTCTCTCGCAAAAAAGTACCACACAAAACCATGAGGACGATGGACAAAATGATTATTGACGCAGGAATGCCGGTTGGTGCTGATAGAAAAAAGGCCGATCGTCAGTAGTAAGGACGACCGTCACGTCCTTTAGGTCAACCGCCCGATCCATATATGAACTTAACTGCGGATCCAGGAGCGCCTGCTCGATCCTCTGGATCCGCTTACAAAAAACCTGCCGCCACTCGCGTATGGTGAGGATTGAACAATTGGTCGCTGAATTATCAATGGCGATTGACCGAAGACCGTTTGCAGCAAACTACGCAGGACGGGCCGGCGATCCATGGTGTTTCGACCGCAAATTTTATAATGAGTAATCCATCCGGCTTGAGCAGGCGTTTTGCGGATTTGAGCGCCTCTACGGTATAAACATAGTTATAGATCCGGATACTCGAATAGTACGAACTAGTGGTGTGGGAATCGAGCAGTGAAAAAACTATAAGATCGAATAAATAGGAGCTGAACATAACTGCGCGCGTCATTTACAACCACGTGTACGAGCGGTGAGTCATAGGGCTTTTCAAAATGAAATTGACGTCCCGATTTTCAGAATAAGGGGATAGATTTCGACCGCTACAACCCTCCCGGCACCGTTACGTAAAGCCGCGGCGACGTCATTTCCGCTTCCGGCGCCGAGGGACAAGAACCGAAGGCGGATGCGGGTAGAAGCGGTATGGGAGATTATACGGATTCTATTTGGCCGGCTCATCTTGAAAGTAGTTCCGGTGCGAATCTACGAACGCCGGTGATAGATTATATATCTGCTGGTACCAATTGCTGTTGGTTTTGAGTTCATAGGAAACAGTCTGGCCGTTGGTATCGTAGAGTGGCCTGAGTATCAGTTTCTGGTAAGGAGACCAATACACAGTGCCATTTCCGCTCGCGCCCAGACTGGTTAATCCAACGCAGAGCGAGAATCCTATCAATGCGGCCAGGGGCAGAGGTTTCGGCAGCTTGTATAGCAAGGCCACCATCATGACCCCTGCCACCCCGAACCACACAGAGGGTGGCAGCCAAAGAAAGCACAGCAGCGTATATAAAACTATGCCCAGCAGACTGCCGATTACGTTGACGGTATACGCAAAAATTCCATTGTTCGCGTTTTCCAGAAGCCAGCCTACTATTTGACCTATCGGAACAAAGACGAATGTAATGAGGCAGAAGACAGGCACAATAAATGATAACGCTGCGATGAGCACCGCCAAGGTGGAAAGATTCAGTGGCAAATCGGGCACGCCCCAGAAATTGACCTGAGAACTCGCGCCGATCATGGCCGGCAGTTTATCTACGATTTCTCGTAGTGGTCGCCATGGCAGTCCGCAAATAAGTGCGAGCGCCACGAGCGGTACCATCATGACAGCGAGATTCACCGGCCGGCGGGATAGATAGCAGCCCCAGCCAAAACCAAGAAAACATGCTATCAATACGAAGTTCTTGAAGTAGGCGAAGACGCTGATTTCCGAGCTGGCCCAACGAACCATTAGCAATTCGAGGAATAGTTCGAACACGCTCACCAGAGCCAAATGCCAATATGAAAATTCACCCAATTCTTCTGATGAAAATTCGAGTCGAACCATCCAGTCCAGCAATTGGGACCGTGGCTGCCTTTGCTCAGTAATTCGACTGGCGTGAAACCCGTGCCGCTTGACTAATAGGGTCACCCCATATGAACGTTCCCGACACTTAGCGCCCCACCCAGATGGTCCATGACCCCCCCTTTTCGAACACTGCGCCTGCCAAGGCGTTACCGCCCAGTCGGGTGCGGTCCGCACATCTTCAGCAACGGGAAGCTGCCTTTGCGGTCCGCAAATTGAGAGCTTATGAATCGGAGGCTCGACCTACTAGTAGTCAGACGCATTTAGAACTCTAATTTCACTCCAACGCTGGTTATCTATCAGCCTAGCATCTAGAGGCTGAGAAGACCTTTGACCATCAGATACAGGCTTTGACATCTTCAAAGAATCAATTTGGTGTTATTGCTCACATTTTAGGCGCGAAAGACAAGTCAGTCCGCCGAATCAAAATTGCTGGCGTGCGGCTATTCGGCACGACGCCCTGTGAGCGGCTGTCGCGCCCGAGCTGCGTGGCTCGCCAAGTACACCGATGCGTCCAAGGTCGGCCGCTTCGCCAGCGGGAGCTGTGGGAATCTGCACGCGGACTGGCTCAAAGCGAACCGGCCGAACGTCCACGACCTTAGGGTAGTGCCGAGGCAATCCGGGATGCTGCTCGATGCGGCACAACTAAGGCAACGCACGGGCTTCCGCGTATGAACCTTCGGGCGGTGCTCCTATTCATCGGAGCTTGCTTCACCTACGCGATCCTGGAAATCGCGTTCCTGGCCGCGGTCGCGGGCCGCGTGCTGTCCCAGCGGGCGATGATTGCCGAGGGGGCGAGATTGCGCCGCGCCGCGTACACCGTGATGGAGCCGACCGGAAAAGCCGGCGGCTCCGTGTCAAAGGCAAAGCCGATTTGATCAGAGGTTTAGGTCGAGCGTATGTTGATTTTCTATCAGCCAAGATTCCCCAGCGTGCGTTAAAAAATAGGCCATATAAGACTCGCCAGAATCGGGCTCGTGCAATTCGCGGCCGACAACGAAATTCATGTGTTCAAGGTTGGTCAGCCCTAGACCGGCCGCCAACTCAGTAAACCCAGATTCGCGCATGTCACGCTTGATAATGTAGGTACTAACACCGTCTTGGGTGGAGGAGCGGTTTGCCATTATGAACGCTAATGCCGAAATCTCGTGCGGACGAAGGCCTTGAGTGCTCGCTATCGGCGATGCTGAGATAATGTCACTAATGGTTGCCCTCTTTTTCAACTCCGCGAGCAATCTCTCCGAGACTTTTGTCTTAAGCTCCTCAAAATCGCGTGTCGAATCCGAAGAATAGAAAACTATTTTGCGATGTTTTATATCAAATGGAAGAACTGTTCGGGCCTTTGAACAAATCATCACCACAGGTGCGTTGCTGGAAAAAGAATAGCCCAATTCGTACCATACGTTGGGATTGTCGCTTGAGATGTCAGCAATACAAGCCGCAGAGCGGCGGATCTCCTCCTCGAGCGCATCAATTGGAACAGCTGCTCCCGGATCCTGATCTACACGGTATGGCTCAAGTGAAGCAGCTCTTATGGCTGGCTCGAGCACATCCGTATATCGCTTGTCGTACGGTCCGCCGTTGTCAAAGGGTTGAAAGACGCAGCAACGTTGTGGCATAGACGCCCCCCTTACGGCAGCTTAGCTCCATGGCAACGGCAGATCGACAGCACCAGTAGTCACGAACATGGATGGCCGTTACCAAGCAGCGGAGCCACTGCGCAAGCGCGCTCCGGCTACGAGTACGCGGCGAGGCGTCGATTCGCGGGAACCGGTTCGTATAGGTCTGTAGCGGCGGGCTAACTCTGGTCCGAAGCGACAACCGTCACCGTCACTTCGGCTGACCCGCTATCGACAATGTATTTCGAAATGTCCTTGGCGGCCTCTGTCAGGTCACTGCCAACTTCGAAACGCCGGTTGCTCGCAGGCACCCGAGGGCCGAACATAATGCCTTTTTCGTACACCCTTACTTCTACGCTCCGCACTGGGCACCGCCCATCCTGGAGGATGCGTAAAATATAGGCTTCATCGATACGCTTTGGAGGAAGAGCGAATGTGATAGAGGCCATGGTCAGTTCACCTCCTGTCAGATTCTGTCGCTCCTTGGCTAACTAGGGTACGAACCTTGGGTAGTGGGCGCCGCCCACTACCGAACCTTGTAGCTAAACAAAGCGTTTAGATCAAGTTTAGCAAAGGTAGGATTGAGAGAACGGTAACTAAACAAACGTCAAGGCGAAGGTGCGGTAGGAACGCGATTATGTCGCTTTTTCTGCACGATCTGTACCATTAGTTACTGGTAGCTTCTGTAAGCATCTTGTAGCCATTCTAACCATCTCACATACTCATAGGTGGATGCTTCTCTTTTAACCGGGGGGGACGGTGCGAAAGGAGGCTTCGATGATATGTCATGTTTGTCATACCGATGACGGTTCCCACGCCTGGCGGAATACTCTCAGACCGAGCGAGTCGGAGAATACGCTTTCTGGTGCACGCGGTTCGGGTGCGGGCATCAGTGGCACTACAAAACAAATTCCGAGTGCGATTGCCGGGATTACATAAATTCACAGTCGGTGCGAGGTAGCCCGTAGTCTCAGCAGCTCATTCGCTCAGTTGCTCCCGGATTCTAATTTCGGATCGGATCGACCGGCAGCGCCGGACGCTCATGAAGCAACCCAGCTCGAGGTGAAGACGCGACCGCGATGGGCTGGGCGTGGCCGCTCAGTTTTTACTGCCAGCATTTAACCAATCCATTTTTAGCCGCAACCCCGTCCTGTTATTCTTCCCGCGGTAATCGCCGAAGTCCCTATTTGGAATGCTGCGTTCCCGAAGGAGAATGAAGGCCATGAAGCTGACGATGCTGGTGACCGTGTGGGTCGGGCTGGCGATGGTGACGACGCTTTACGCTAAGGAGAGAGCAGAGGCTCCGGCGATGCCGGTCGAGGTGAAGAAAACGGTGGATTCGTTGGCCGGGCACTGGATATTCGACGGGAGCGATACAGAGCCGGGAGCAAAGCAGTCAGCGAAGGTCACGATGGTTATTGATTGCAAGCGGCTGCGCTTGGTGCTGCGGTCGCTTGCACTCTCGTGGGTCAAATCGCTGGAATCGGTCCGGTCGAGGCAGCAAGTGTCGTCGGCTACAGTCCGGATGAGCGGTTGGTCCACTGGATGGAAATTTCCTCGACGCGTGAATACCACGACCATAAGGGGCGATGGAAGGAAAATGCGGTCGAGTTAGGAGCCGCTGCCGTATACGAGCTCAGGCAGGAAGAACATTGAGAACTTCAGAATCAGCTTTCCCTCGCCCGGCATCCTGGTGCTAAAGGCGGTCACGCAGACTCCAGACGGTCCCTCAATACTGGAAGGCACTGCGAAAAGAGAGTGAGAGTGTCTCGCGTCTTTAAGGTGGCCGAAAAGGCCGCTCCGGACTTTCTGGCTCGAAATTTTTAGAGCGACCGCTTTTCGACTCAGCGACAGGAGTTCTGGCCTCATTGCCTGCCTGGTTGCCCGGCCCACTCAGTCACTCCGGAGCCGCTGGGCAGGATGCAGAGTTGTACGAAAGTTGTACCGGACTTTTCGAGCTACCATCCGTACGTGGTCTGCCGCCGTCTCGAACGAATCGCCGGAGGGTCCGGACACCCCCCTCCGGGCCGTCCGCAGGCGAGAAGAGGGTTTGATTACTAAATGGGGTAAAGTTCAAATTCGCTTCTGTCCGTTGAGCTTGGAGCATCCCAATTGGAGTAAAATCGGTCGCCGAATTGTCTACCATCGGCGCGGATTATTCGCTGAGAACCCTGTCAAGAAGTCGCTAAGTGCCTGCGGCTGTAAGGTCAAAAGTTCGTTGGGCGTATCGCCCGAGTAGCGACGTGACCCCGCCATTTAAGCATCGAAGTGTGCTAACTTGCACCTAATTTTGCACCTAAAATCAAGGAAGCGAATCGCTGGTCTACAAAACCCTTGAGTATCGGAGGTTTTTTGGTGGGCCGTTGGAGACTCGAACTCCAGACCCGCTGATTAAGAGTCAGCTGCTCTACCAACTGAGCTAACGGCCCACCGAGGGAGTACGTTCTTAGCAGGATTTGGTGGGGTGAGTGAAGGGACTTGAACCCTCGACCGCCGGGGCCACAACCCGATGCTCTGCCAACTGAGCTACACTCACCGCATCTATGTCCTCTATGTCGTCGGCCCGTCTTCGCCGTCGCCGTCGAAGTCTCGGGCACGCTTGGCGCGCCAGAAGGGATTCGAACCCCTGACCCACGGCTTAGAAGGCCGTTGCTCTTTCCACCTGAGCTACTGGCGCGAGTCGGGGCGAGCCGATTTGAACGGCCGACCCCCTGCTCCCAAGGCAGGTGCGCTACCAGGCTGCGCCACGCCCCGAGCCATATCGATTAACACACGCCAGTCGCCCCCTCAACCTTACCCTCGCCGCGCGGGCCGGGATTGACAGCTCGCGTTCGTGAGACGCAGGGCTCTACATTTTCGCCGATCGGAGTGCGATTTAATCTGACGGACTATCGCCGCCGCTATCTAGGTCGACTCGCAGCCGGAGGCGCGGCAATCGTCCATTGCTCCCGAGCCGATCACGAACTCTCAATCCGAGGTGCTTCTAATCTCGGCGCTCAAAAATAAGGCACGCTGCTTAGAGATCGATACATGATTGTGTCGAAGTCTGTCGAAAAATCGACGACGATCTAGGCGCGCGAATAGAACCGCAGGATTTTGTTCCTGATGGCGAATGGCGTGCATTCTGCGAATAACGGGTGAAATCAAACCCTTATGCTCATAGTGCGCCCGCTGTTCGGCGTTGCTGTCGCATTTCACGAAGATAATCTGCGCGGCATTCAACCGAATGTCACAGCAACTCGCAACATAATTTTCCAAGGCACAGGAGTTGCTTCATTAAAGCGTGCGCTGTGGTCTCCCCCGAGAACTCCGGCGCTTGTCCCCAAGCAAAGGCCGGGCTACCGCCGTAGGTCCCCCAACGTGCGGTCATAACGGTAGCCCGGCCACCTCTCTGCGAACGTCGACCAACGTCGTCCCGACATTACCCGACGGGAGTTCCGACTCAGTAAAGCCTCGGAGTCAGAAAGACTCCGTCGATAAAATGCTTCGTGGCGGTCGCCGCTTTAGACGGCTTCTTCACCAGCGCGTCCGCAAGCTCGCGGGCCGCTTTCGCCAGTTGCGGCGCCTTCACCACGCGATTGACCATTCCCAACTCGAACAACTCGCGCGCCGTGTAATGGCGGCACAGGATGGCCGCCTCTTTGGCTCGCCAAGGACCCATCCGCATCGCCATCACGATCGCCGGGCCGCCCGTGAACGGCGCACTCAGATCGACCTCCGGCACCCAGAACTCGGCCTCTTCGGCCGCGGCAATGAAATCGAAGGCCAACGCGAGCGCCCATCCGCCGCCAACCGCGTAGCCGTTAACGGCCGCGATCGTCATGCAGTCCAGGCGGGTTATCTGATCGAACGCCCGGCCGATCGTGCGCGCCAAGCCCGCGTTGCGTTCGGCGAAAATGCGTCGACGCTCGTCCGGGTCATTCACGTCATTGGCGGCGGAAACATCGGCGCCGGCCGAGAAGGCGGCGCCGCTGCCGGTGACGATCAGCGCGCGGGTTTCGCGGTCGTCGCGGACGCGATGGATCAATCGCTCGAACTCGGCCATCACTTCGCGGTTCATGCAGTTGCGCCGTTCGGGCCGGTTGAAAGTTATGGTGCTGACCGGGCCGTCTTTCTCGAAGACGAAATTGTCGGGCGGGTGAGCGCTCATTGAATACTCATTTTAGTATTGGCTGGATTATTAGCAGAGAACCTATTTGAAGACCTTATTCGCGCGAGACCTATTCGCAAGAACTAATCGAAGGCCTACTCGTAAGACGATTTTTTCCAGATGTCTCGCCGATGCATCAGCGCGATCTGCTTTTCGATTACTGCCTTGCGGTATTCCTCGTGTTTCATCGGCGCGCGGTCGAGGTAGAGATTTTTAGGGTAAATCGGTTCCTCGTACAATATCTGGTAGAGCTCGGTGCGCAGGTCCTTCATCCAGTTGTCCCACTGCGCATTCCCCCGATGGTAGCGCAATGCCTCGACGTCAATTACCCCCGCGACGTAGGTCGAGGTCCCTCCATACTCCTGTTTGCCGATGATTTGGCCGCGATGATTGATGATGAAGGAACGACCGCCGAAAGTATCAATCGGCAGGTCGCTATCCGGATGTAGATAGTACGAGCCGAGGTTGGGCGCGACAATATACATATTGTTGTCGAGCGCCCGCGCACGGCTCTGAATCTCGAATAGCTCGTTGCCCGTAGCGGGATGCGGATACGATCCGCGATACACGACTTCCGCCCCGTTCATCGCCAGCGCGCGGGCATTCTCGGGATATGAGCCCTCATTCGCCATCATGATCCCGAGGCGGCCGATTTCCGTGTCCACCACCGGCCAGAATGCTTCGAGCGTCCGGCCATACTTCTCGACCCACCAGTCGAAGATGTCATGCGGGCAGACCGAATGCTCGACCGGAAACAGCGGCGACACCTTGTAATGGCGCAGAATAATCTCGCCCAGGGGATCGAGGATGAAGCCGACGTTGAAGAAACGATCCTTCCAGTCTGGATGGCGCGCCTTGGCCTGAGCGATGATGAAGGCGTTGTACTGGCGGGCGAGCGCACCCAGTGCTTCGGTCTCGCGGCCCGGGATGTCTATCGCGCACTCGCGTGCATACTGTACGTGGTCGAGGTCGAGCACTTCGTCGTTGAAGGCCTGCAATGCGCCTTCCGGAAGCGCGATCAAACGCACCGGCAGGTCCAGACTGGAGAGCCAGGCGGCGGCCTTGCACATGTGGGCAAGATGCTCGAGGTTTAACTGGATATCATCGCGCTTGCGTATTCCGCGCACCGTCGGAATCAATCCGACGGCGGTGTAAGGCTTAACCATGCCAGGCTCCGTTGGTAAGACTTGTTAACCGGCACCAAGAGCGCCACCAGAGACGTCGACAGGCTTCCCCTATCCAACTCACGACGATGTAGGCTCACGACGATGTAGGCACGCTCACGACGAAGTAGGGGCGATCTGGGGCAATTCGTCGAGCGCCGCCTTAATCGCTTCGTCGGGATACGGAGTGTCCTCGAGTTGGCCGCTCAGGTAGCGGTCATACGCCGCCATGTCGAAGTGCCCGTGTCCGGAAAGGGTGAAGAAGATGCTCTTGCGCTCGCCGGTCCGCTTGCACGCCAGAGCTTCGTCGATTGCCGCCCGGATCGCGTGGTTGGTTTCCGGGGCGGGGATGATTCCTTCGGCGCGCGCAAAAATCAACCCTGCCTCGAACGTCGCGCGCTGCGGCACGGCGACGGCTTCGACCAGTCCCTCATGATGGAGCTGCGAGACTAGCGGCGAGTCGCCGTGGTAGCGCAGTCCGCCGGCATGAATCCGTGGGGGAACGAAATTTCGCCCGAGCGTGTACATCAGCATCAGCGGCGTCAGCCCCGCGGAGTCGCCGGAGTCGTAGGCGTAATGGCCGCGAGTGAGCGTGGGACATGACTCGGGTTCGACCGCGACCAGCCGGACGTCGCGTCCCGCGGCCTTGTCGGCGAAAAACGGGAATGCGGTGCCACCGAAATTCGATCCTCCGCCACAGCACGCGATTACCACGTCGGGATAATCCCCGACTTGCGCGAACTGTTTTTTTGCCTCCAAGCCGATCACCGTCTGATGCAGCAGTACGTGATTGAGTACCGACCCGAGCGCGTAGTTGGTATCCTTGCGCCCCGCCGCCTCCTCGACCGCCTCCGAGATCGCAATACCCAGTGAACCTGGAGAATCGGCGTCGCGCGCGAGCACGTCGCGGCCCGACTTGGTATTCGTGCTCGGGCTCGCGATTACCTCGGCGCCCCAGGTTTCCATCATCGAGCGCCGAAAGGGCTTCTGCTCGTAGCTAACGCGCACCATGTAGACGCGAACCTCGATCCCGAACATCCGCCCGGCCATCGCCAGCGCGGAACCCCATTGACCGGCGCCGGTCTCGGTGGCGAGGCGATGAACGCCCGCGGTGTGATTGTAATATGCCTGTGCGACGGAAGTGTTGGGCTTGTGCGAGCCGGCGGGGCTGACACCCTCGTATTTGTAGTAGATGCGTGCGGGAGTGCCGAGCGCCTGCTCCAGGCGGAGCGCCCGGTACATCGGCGAGGGCCGCCATTGACGATAGATCTCGCGCACCGGCTCGGGCACGGGAATCCAGCGCTCGCGCGAGACTTCCTGTTCGATGATCGGGCCGGGAAAAATCGCGGAGAGCGCCTCTGGGCCGATCGGCCTTCCGTCCGGCCCTAGCGGCGGTGCTGGCGGGTTCGGCATATCCGCGACCACGTTGTACCAGTTCTCCGGAATGTCGGACTCGTCGAGAAGAATTTTTACCTGCTGCATGGAAACACCCGTGAACAATAAAAACAACCGTCAGCGACCGACCTGCCAAGACGGGTCATATTCAGGACGAAGTATGTCATAGACTTCCCGAACCGTAGAAGCATCGCGGTCCGCTCGCGCGGGTCCTTTACAAATCATCCGAGCAGGCTTTAAATCAGCCTCCATCAGGGCTTCGCCTGCGCTCGCCATCGAATTGAGAGCGCATAATTATTCGGGAGTCCGGAGGTTAGTTCATGCTGAATGCGACACGCGACAAAAAGCTAGCGACTGCGATGGTCGGATCGTTTCCGAAACCCGCCTGGTTCACCGAGAGCCTCCGCGGGAGACCGTTCAAAATCGCGATGGGCGATTCGCTCTATCGCGAGCAGTACATGGACGCGGTTGCTTGCTATGTCAACGAGCAGGAACGTGCCGGTCTCGACATTTTGACCGACGGCGACACGCGTTTCGACCTCGAGGTCGGCGGGCGCTCGTGGTTTTTTTACGTAATTGAGCGGCTGGGCGGCGTTTCGGGCTATCGCGACACTTCGCATTTCCTGGATTACGCCGACATCAAGCCCGGCCATATTCTCTACGAAGTGCAGGAGGCCTACCATCCGCCGGCCGTGACCGGAAAAATCACCCGCGGCCCGCTCCACTACAGCGCGATCTGGAAGACTGCGCAGAAAATGACCAACAAGCCGGTGAAGTTCGGCGCGATCAGCGCGACCTGTCTGCCGATGATGCTGTGGAACGAGCATTACAAGAACGACCATGAGCTGACGATGGACCTCGCGGCGGTGCTCAACGAGGAGCTGCGCGAGCTGGCGGCGGCGGGATGCCCGGTAATCCAGGTCGAGGAGCCGCCGCATCACTTCGCGTGCTGCACCAACCCGCCGGCGACCGAGAAGGATCTCGACTTTTACACCCGGGCGTACAATCGCGAAATAGAAGGAGTGAACACGGAAATCTGGGCGCATACCTGCTGGGGCAATCCGAATCAGCAGAGTTTCTTTTGGGAGCGGCCAAGTTACGAGAAATCGCTGCCATACCTGATGGCACTCAACGCCGATGTAATTGGGCTGGAATGCTCCAGCAACCAGGGCCGCGACCTGCCGCTGCTCAAGCATCACAAGACCAACAAGAAAATCGCCGTCGGCGTGGTCAATCATACCGCGACGACCGTCGAGCCGCCGACACTCGTCGCCAACCTGATCCGCAAGGCACTCGAGTACATTCCGCCCGAGCGTTTGATCATCACCGCCGATTGCGGCTTCGGCCGCGAAGGGCTCTCGCGACGAATCGCTTTCTACAAGTGCGTGTCGCTGGTGCTGGGAACGAATATCGTGCGCAAGGAACTGGGACTGCCCGAGGTCGAAGTCCGCGCCGCCGACCCACGATTTGCGTTCAGGGAAGCGTAAGAAGTTCGCAAACCTGTCATCAGGGATTTCCTTCTGTGACGGGACTTCCTCCCGCGATAAGGCGAACCTGCCGCGCGCGGATGCTCAAAGCCCGCCAAGGTGCTATAACCCGATTTTCATCCCAAGTGCGTGAGAAGAACCATGAGTCCGGCTACGCAAACGGTCTCCGGTCCGTTCTTCGACGACCTCCACGTTGGACTCGTCGCTGACAGCGCCCCGTCGCTGACGCTTACAGAAGGAGTCGCGGCTGCGCATGCCGCGATCGTCGGCGACCGGATGCGCCTGGCGCTCGACACGGAATTGAGCCGCCGCGTGCTCGGCTCCGCGCTAGCGCATCCCGCGCTGGTGTGGGACGTGGCCAACGGGCAATCGACGCTATTCACCCAGCGGGTAATCGCCAACCTGTTTTATCGCGGCTTCATGTTCCGCCGCGCGCCTTCGATCGGCGATACGCTATATACCAAGACCGAGGTGGTCGGACTCAGGCAGAATCGGCCGCGCCCGGGCCGAGCCGCGACCGGCCTTGCCGCCTTGCGCATACGCACGACCGATCAGAAGGGTCGCGCCGTGCTCGACTACACACGCTGCGCGATGCTGCCGCTGCGCGATCCCGAGGGCCAAACCGGGCACAATTCTGATCTCGAGACGATCGGAGCGGAACTCGACCCGTGCACATTGCCAGTGCCGATCGAGGGTTGGGACCTGAAGGCGTTTCGCGAAGCCGCGCCGGGCCTGCACTTCGCCGATCTTGCCGTGGGAACAATCTGGGAGGTAACGGGCGGCGACGTCGTATCCTGCGCTCCCGAGCTTGCGCGGCTGACGCTGAACATCGCGATGGCGCATCATGACGCCACTTCAAGCTCGGCGGGACGCCTGGTTTATGGCGGCCATACGATAGGGCTCGCGGCGGCGCAGGCTACTCGCGCGCTGCCGAACCTGGTCACGATCGTGGCCTGGCACGGATGCGACCATCTTGCGCCGGTACGCGAAGGCGATACGTTGCGCAGCACGCTCGAACTCGAACGCGCCGAGCCGCTTAAGGGCGGTGGCGGACTGGTCCATTTGCGCTCGCGTGTGCGCGCCGACCGCGAGGGCGGTTCGCAGAGTGGTGCGCAAGACGTACTGGACTGGCGCTTCGTAGGAGTAATGGCATGAGCGGAATCCTCTCAGGCCTGCGCGTGGTCGAAGGCTCCGCGTTCGTGGCAGCGCCGCTCGGCGGGATGACGCTCGCTCAACTCGGCGCTGACGTAATCCGCTTTGACCAGATTGGCGGCGGTCTCGACTACCATCGCTGGCCGCTGGCGGCCGATGGCCAGAGCTTGTTCTGGGCCGGGTTGAACAAGGGCAAGCGCTCGATTCAGATCGACGTGCGCACGCCCGAGGGGCGCGAGCTGGTGGCGGCGCTCATCGCCGCGCCGGGCGAACAGGCCGGGATCTTTCTGACGAATTTTCCAGCCCGCGGTTGGCTCGAATATGACGCGCTGCGCAAGCGCCGCGCCGACCTGGTGATGGTCGCGCTCACGGGCAATCCCGACGGCACCAGCGAAGTCGATTACACGGTCAATCCGGCGACCGGCTTTCCGTGGGCGACCGGGCCGCGCAATCTCGCCGAGCCGCTCAACAGTATCCTGCCCGCGTGGGACATCGCGCTCGGCACGCTCGCGACGGTCGGGCTGCTGGCCGCCGAACGCCATCGCCGCCTGACCGGAGCGGGGCAACTGGTGAATCTTTCGCTTTCGGACGTGGCGTTCGCGATGGTCGGGGATCTCGGCCGGATCGCGGAGGCGGAACTCGGCGGCCGCGATCAACAGAAAGACGGCAACTACCTGTACGGGGCGTTCGGCCACGATTTCGAGACTCGCGACGGACGGCGCGTGATGGTGGTTGCGCTCACCGCGCGTCAGTGGACGGCGCTGAAGGAAGCGACGGGAATTGGCGACGCGTGCACAAGTATCGAACATGCGACCGGGCACGATCTCGACACCGAGAGCGGCCGCTTCCAGGCGCGCGACCTGATCGCCGCGCTGCTCCGCCCTTGGTTCGCCTCGCGCGATCTCGCCACGATCCGCGAGACTTTCGCCGGCACCAACGTTTCGTGGGGTCCCTATCAAACCTTCCGTCAACTGGTTAAGGAGGACCCGCGCTGCTCGACCGACAACCCGATCTTTGCCGAGGTCGAGCATCCGGGCGTGGGCACCTATCTGATGCCCGGTTCGCCGCTGGACTTCTCCGCCGTGGCGCGCGTGCCAGTAAGGCGTGCGCCGTTGCTTGGCGAGAACACCGATGAAGTGCTGGCCGACGTGCTGGGGCTGAGCTCGCGTGAGATCGCGGGGCTGCACGACAAAGGCGTGGTGACGGGGTCGAAAATCAAGCACTGAGCGACACTCGATCGTTTCCGCCCGCGCGGATGCCTTTCCTTTGCGGCGTTACTCGTTTTGATTTGTTGCGAGGCGGGCGTGCATCCTCCCGCTCGGCCAAGCGCAGCGATTGCGCTGCTGCCAGTTGCTCTGATTGAGAAGTGTCAGTAAGGCGGTTCTGACGGACATTTAGAACCGCCTATCGACCCCCACCCAACCCTCTCCCAAAACTTGGGAGAGGGAATTGGACAACCCAAACTTTTCTGATGCTTCCTCGGTAGTTGGGCGCGGCGAAATTCAGAAGATCCACTTGTCAAATGATGCCGGCTTTCCGCATCTGTGCGATCTCCGTGGGCGTGACGCCCAGCACGTCGCGCAGGATTTCGTCAGTGTCCGCACCGAGCGTCGGCGGCGCCGAGCGGTAGCTGAGCGGCGTCGCCGAGTACTTGATCGGATTCGCGACGGAGGGGACCGAGCCGATTGTCGGATGGGGGAGGTCCAGCCGCAGACCGCGCGCTTGCACCTGAGGATCGGCAAAAACGTCGGCGACGGTGTTGATCGGACCGCAGGGCACGCCGACGCGCTCCAGCGCGTCGAGCCACTCGCGCATCGTGTGCGTCTCGAACACGCGCTGCAGTATCGCGACTATCTCATCGCGATTGTTCACCCGCGCCGCATTGGTCGCGAAGCGCTGGTCGCTCGCGAGGTCGGGCCGTCCGAGCACTTCGCACAGGCGCGCGTACTGGGTCTCGTTGCCCACGGCCACGATAAAGTGACCGTCGCTCGCAGCGAACACCTGGTACGGCACGATGTTGGGATGAGCGTTGCCGAGTCGCTGCGGCGCGGCGCCGGTGACCAGATAGTTCATCGCCTGGTTGGCGAGGACCGCGACCTGCGTGTCGAGGAGTGCGAGGTCGATCTGCTGCCCCGCGCCCGTTCGATCACGATGAGCCAGCGCGCCGAGAATCGCAATCGTCGCGTACAGGCCGGTGAAGATGTCGGCCACCGCGACCCCGACTTTCATTGGACCGCCTCCGGCACGCTGGTCGGGCTCGCCGGTGATGCTCATCAGGCCGCCGATGCCCTGAATCATGAAGTCGTAGCCGGGCTTGTGGCGATAAGGTCCGGTCTGACCGAAGCCGGTTATCGAGCAATAGACGAGGCCGGGATTGAGCGCCTTTAGCGAGGGATAATCGAGACCATACTTGGCGAGTCCGTCGGCCTTGAAGTTTTCGATCACGACGTCGCTCTTCCCGGCCAGCGCGCGCACCAGTTTCTGTCCTTCGGGATGAACTAAGTCGATCGTCACCGAGCGCTTGCCACGGTTGGTCGAAAGAAAATACGCCGACTCGCTGCTCAGAGCGCCGTCGCTGGTGGACGCGTATGGCGGAGCGTAGGTGCGGGTGTCATCGCCAGTGCCGGGCTTTTCAACCTTGATGACGGTGGCGCCAAGATCGGCGAGCGTCTGCGCCGCCCACGGTCCGGCGAGGACGCGGGAAAGTTCCAGAACCCGGACATGACCCAACGGACCGGTCATCAGCTAACTCCTTTCCTGGTTCAAGGAGCTATCTCGCCTTGCCCCTTGAGGCCAGCGAGCTCTCTCTGATCTTGCTGAGCGTCGTGCGCGTCGAAATCGCTTCAGGGTCGAGACGAAGCTCGATGAGCGCGGCGCGGCCGGCCTTGCGCGCACGCTCGAAGGCGGGCGCGAAATCGGCCGTGCGCTCGCACGTCTCGCCATGCAGTCCGTAGGCGCGCGCGAGCGCCGCGAAGTCCGGATTGGTCAGCGCCGTACCGCTCACACGGCCGGGGTACTCGCGCTCCTGATGCATCCGGATCGTGCCGTACATGCCGTTGTTGACCACGAAAAAAATCGGCGCGGCGCCGTGCTGGATCGCAGTCGCGATCTCCTGGCCATTCATCAGAAAGCAGCCGTCGCCCGAGAATGACAGCACCGTGCGATCCGGATGTGCGAGCGCCGCGGCAACACCGGCCGGAACGCCGTAGCCCATCGAGCCGCTGGTCGGACCTAGTTGCGTGCCGAAATCGCGGTAGCGCCAGAAGCGATGCACCCAGCCGGCAAAGTTCCCTCCGCCATTGGCGACGATCGTATCGCGCGGCAGTATGTCACGAAGCGTCCCAACTATTTCCGCCAGTTGCAGAGCACCCGGGTTCGACAGCGGACTGCTGTATTCGAGGTAGTCGTTGTGCGCAGTCTCGGTCGACGCGGCCCAAGCCGATGAATCGACCGGCCTGAGCGCTCTGGCCGCAGCCGCGAACTGCACCATCCCTGCATTGATCGGCAGCGCCGGCTGGTACACGCGGCCGAGTTCTTCCGCCCCCATGTGGACGTGCACGAGGCTTTGCTTGGGCCGCGGTACGTCAAAGAGCGTGTAGCCGGAACTCACGATCTCGCTCAACCGCGAGCCGACAGCGATGATGAGGTCAGCCTCGCGAACCCGCTCTGCCAGGTTCGGACTGGGTCCGATTCCGAGGTCGCCCGCATAGCACGGATGCACATTGTCTATGCGGTCCTGGCGGCGAAACGTACTCGCCGTTGCCAGTCGGTTGGCCTCGGCAAAGGCTGTGATGTCACCGACTGCCTGCGCGGTCCAGGTGGTGCCGCCCAGCAGCATCATCGGCCTTTGCGAAGCTGCGAGCATCTCGCGCAGGTGCGCCATCGCGGCCGCGTCCGGGCTGGCCTGCACCGTCTTGTAAGGCTCGGCATCGACGGCCGTCGCCGACTCGCGCAGCATGTCTTCGGGCAGCGCGACGACCACCGGGCCGGGCCGTCCGGAAGTCGCCAGCGTAAACGCGCGTGCTAGCAGCTCGGGGATGCGGCCCGGGTCGTCGATTTGAACAACCCACTTCGCCATCTCACCGTACATCCGTTCGAAATGGAGTTCCTGGAACGCTCCGCGATCGAGGAAGGGGCGCGCGACCTGCCCGATGAATAGGATCATCGGCGTCGAGTCCTGAAAGGCGGTGTGCACGCCCACGCTTGCGTTGGTCGCGCCCGGACCGCGGGTCACGAAGCAAATACCCGGGCGGCCGGTGAGCTTGCCATACGCGTCGGCCATGTAAGCGGCGCCGCCTTCCTGCCGGCATACGATCAAGCGGATTTGCTCGCGCGTGTCGTAGAGCGCGTCGAGCACGGCGAGATAGCTTTCGCCCGGCACGCAGTAGGCCGTTTCGACACCATGGATGATGAGCTGATCGACCAGGATTTGCGCGCCAGTACGCGACCGCATCGCTCGTCTATCACTGCTAGGGCTGTTCTTAGTCTCGTTGGAAGCCATGTGTGACCTCTACATTAAAGCGCGGCAACGTAGTCAGATGCGCGGTCGAGTGCCTTGGGACATACCTATCCCTTCGACATCCCCGCCATGCTATCTTCAGATTGGGTACGTTTTGAACAGAGTGGTGCCGCGCCTCTCCACTTCTATGCCTGTCGCAAAGCAAGCAACGGCGGCGGGTGTCGGTCAAGTGCCGGCTGATTCACTGCATGCGGGCTGAGCCTTCAGAATTTCCTTCACAGCTCTCTTTCGGCCGCGACTCGGGCGAAACCCTGCTGCTCGAATTGACTGGCGACTGGCGCCTGAAGCGGGGGTTTGCCTCAGGCTCGGCGCTGGAGCGCGAACTCATGCGTCCTCCGACGCCACGGCGGGTCGCGTTTGACGCCTCGCGGTTGGGGGAGTGGGACAGCAGCCTGGTCGCATTCGTCACGGAAGTGCTTGAGCTCTGCCACGGGCACGGCCTCACAGTCGATCCCGCGGGCCTCCCTCCCGGACTCAGACGACTGGTCGAACTGGCCGAGGCGGTTCCGGAAAAAACCGACGTCGGCTCGGTAGCGACCGATGCGCCATTGGTCGAGCGCGTGGGCGTCGCGACGATCGCCTACGCCGAATCAATTGCCGGCTTCCTCGCGTTCCTTGGCGCAATAACGATCGCGCTTGGCCGTTTCATGGTGGGGCGCGCGCGTTATCGGCGGGTTGATCTGATGGTCGCGATCCAGGATTGCGGCCCCAATGCGTTCGGGATCGTCACGCTGATCAGTTTCCTGGTCGGCACCATCCTCGCCTTCATGGGCGCGGTGCAGCTCGAGCAGTTTGGCGCGTCGATCTTTGTGGCCGACCTTGTCGGAATCGGCATGGCGCGCGACATGGGCGCGATGATGACCGCTATCATCATGGCAGGCCGCACCGGAGCCGCTTTCGCCGCGCAGCTCGGCACGATGAAAGTCACCCAGGAGATCGACGCGCTCACCACGATGGGCATTTCACCGATCGAATTCCTGGTACTGCCGCGGGTCATCGCGCTGATCCTGATGATGCCGCTGTTGTGCTTCTACTCGGACCTGATGGGCGTGCTGGGCGGCGCCGCGGTCGGTTCGGGGGTGCTGGGGCTCTCATTTACGACCTACTTCAGACAGACCTTCTACGCGGTCACGCTGGGCGACGTGCTCGGCGGCGTGTTCAAGAGCTCGGTCTACGGAGTGATCATCGCTATCGCGGGATGCCTCCGCGGGTTTCAGTGCGGCAACAACTCGTCGGCGGTGGGCGACGCCGCAACTTCGGCGGTAGTGACCGGGATCGTGTTTATCGTGATCGCGTGCGGAGCCTTCGCGCTGGTTTTCAACATCATTGGCATCTGAACTGCAATCGCAATCTGGACCGAACCGGATCCTGAGCAAGTTATCTGAGGAAGTGAAAGTTCGAGCAGATAGCAGTCTGACATGAAGATGGAGAAATCTACGACGGCGGCGGGCACAAAGCCGACCGCGGGTAGGATTTTGACGGCCGAACGGCCGGCGTGCATCACCGTGCGCAATCTGACGATGGCTTTCGGCAGCTTCGTCGTGATGCGGGATATGAACTTCACCGTCCGCCGCGGCGACATCTTCGTCATCATGGGCGGGAGCGGATGCGGCAAGAGCACGCTCTTGCGCCACATGCTCGGGCTTATTGAACCGGCGGCCGGCGAGATCTGCTATGGCGACTTCAACTTCACCAAGGCCGGGCCAGAAGAGCGTGAGCGGATGCTGCGCCGGTTCGGCGTGCTCTACCAGGCAGGCGCGCTGTGGGGTTCGATGACGCTGGCGGAAAACGTCGGTCTGCCGTTGGAGGAATTCACCGATCTGTCGCCGAAGGAGATCCGTCAGATCGCGGCGCTCAAGCTCGCGCTGGTCGGACTCAAGGGCTTCGAGGATTTCTATCCGAGCCAGATAAGCGGCGGGATGCAGAAGCGGGCGGGGCTCGCGCGCGCGATGGCGCTCGACCCGGAGATTCTGTTCTGCGACGAACCGTCATCGGGACTGGATCCGTTGAGCTCCCGCCTGCTCGACAACCTGATTCTCGATCTTCGCGACAATCTCGGCGCGACGGTCGTGGTGGTCTCGCACGAGCTGGCGAGCATCTTCGCGATCGGCAACAACAGCGTCTTTTTGGATGCGGAGTCCCGAAGCATCATTGCGAGTGGCGACCCCAAGGAGCTGCTGGCGCACTCCACCGATCCGCGAGTGCATCGTTTCCTGACCCGTGATGAGGAACAACGCCGAACGGCGTAAACGACTATGGGAAAAAGAATCAGCCCGACGCTGGTCGGAGCTTTCGTACTGGGCGCGGTCACACTGGCCGTCGCGGCGGTCGTAATTCTCGGCTCCGGCCGCCTCTTCACCCCGCAGCATCTGTTCGTGTTGTACTTCAGCAGTGACGTGAACGGCCTCAAAGTGGGGGCGCCGGTCAAGTTTCGCGGGGTCGAGATTGGTTCGGTGACCGCGATACTTTTGAGCCTCGGGACGCCCCGTCAGAACGAGAAGGCGCGCAGGGCGGGCCGACCAATATCGAATTCCGGTGATCATCGACCTCGAGACCGAGAAGTTAATCAAGCGCGGGGCGGCTGCAAGCCTGGACGATCCGGCTCAGGTGGCCCAGGCGATCAAAAGAGGCCTGCGCGCGCAACTTAACGTGGAAAGCCTGGTAACCGGGCTGCTCTACGTCGATCTCGATTTTCGTCCCGACACACCCGCCAACTTCTATATGGGCGCCGATTCGCCATATCCCGAGATTCCGACCGTTCCGACCAGGCTTGAGCAAGCGGCGACGATGCTGTCGAAGATGATGGCCCAGCTCGAAAAGATCAATTTCGACGAGCTGATTAGGTCGCTGACCAGCAGTTCAATCGCGATCGCCACGCTGGCGAATTCGCCGAAAATCCAGAACGCGATAGACTCGCTCAACCTCGCCGCACGGAGCATGGGGCAGGCCTCCGCCAGCGTCAATCGTCTGGCCGCCAGCCTCGATCGCGAAATCGGCCCGATGGGCAACGACCTGCGCCTGACCACCGAGCAGGTCCGCGCCACGCTCAAGCAAACCCAGGAGACGCTGGCTGCTGTGCAGATGATGCTCGGGCCGAACTCGCCGCTCAACTACCAGATTTCGCAGACGCTGGATCAGACTTCCTCGGCCGCGCGCTCGCTGCGCCAGCTTTCCGACTATCTGCGGCGTAACCCCAGTTCGGTCGTGCGTGGGCGCTACACGCCGGAGCAGGGAAACTGATGCGCCGGCGCCTGCCTGTGGCCGTCGTGGCGGCCGCGCTCGGAGCGCTCGCCGCGGCAGGATGCTTTTCGCCGCGGCCCGACGCGTCGAAGTTTTTCGTGCTCGCGCCAGCCGGAGCGTCGGCAGCCAACTCGGTTGCACCGGCCGGACTCGCCTCTTCCTCGAGTCCGACGATCGGGATCGGCCCGATCAAGCTGCCCGAGTACCTCGACCGCGACGAGGTGGTGACGCGGGTCGGTCCGAACCGGCTCCAATTGTCCGCTAACGATCGATGGGCCGAGCCGCTCGATAACAACTTCAAGCAGGTTCTCGCGCAGGACCTGACGCGATCGCTGGGCACGCATTCGATCATCTTCTATCCGTGGTTCGGAACCACCCATGTCGATTACCAGGTGCGCATCGACGTCTATCGTTTCGAGACCGATTCCAGCGCGAACGCCCAGCTCGTTGCGCATTGGCAGGTGCTCGACGGGTCGGGGAAACTGCTGTATGCAGATGACTCCCAGCTGAATGAGCAGGCCAGGCCGGGTGAGTCAGTTGCGACTGCACTCAGCCGGACCGTGGAAGACCTTGCGCGACAGATCGCGTCCACAATTCAGTCGCTCGAGCGAAACGAGGGATATGCAGCAAAAAAAATTCCTGGTTGAACTGATCAAGCCTTCGCACTACGACGACCAGGGTTACATAATCCAATGGTGGCGCGGCTTCGTTCCATCGAATTCGCTTTCATGCCTGTATGGGCTTGCGCTCGACGTGAGTGAACGGCGGGCGCTCGGCGCAGATATCGATATCGACATCGAAGTCCGCGACGAGACTAACGTCTTCGTTTCGGTAAAGAAGATTGTCGGGCGCTTCGCGAGCAATGGGAACTGCGGGCTTGTATGCCTGGTCGGCGTGCAGACCAACCAGTTCGCACGGGCCGTTGATATCGCGCGCGAGTTACGCGCCGCGGGAATCCAGGTCGCGATCGGCGGCTTCCACGTGAGCGGGTGCCTCGCGATGCTTCCTGAACTCACGCCAGAACTCAAAGAGGCGCTCGCGCTCGGCATTACGCTGTTCGCAGGCGAGGCCGAGGGACGACTGGAGGAGATTTTCCGCGCCGCCTACGAAAATCGGCTTGCGCCACTGTACAATTTCATGGACGACAAGCCGGACCTGGGGAATCGGCCTCTGCCGTTCTTGCCCGAGCGCTATGTAGCGCGCTATGCGGGCAAGCTCGGATGTTTCGACGCCGGGCGCGGCTGCCCTTACGCGTGCAGCTTCTGCAGCATCATCAATGTGCAAGGCCGCAAATCCCGCTACCGCACGGCCGATGACATAGAACGCGTGATTCGCGCCGGTTATACGCAGGGCGTGCGTCACTATTTCATTACCGACGACGATTTCGCGCGCAACAAGAATTGGGAAGCCATCCTCGACCGTATCATCGCGCTCAGAAAAAAAGACGGCTTCAAGATCAACATCATCATGCAGGTTGATACGGTCAGCTATAAAATCCCCAACTTTGTCGCGCAAAGCGGCGGCGGCGGGATGCCGCAAAGTCTTCATCGGACTGGAAAACATCAATCCCGCGAGCCTCAAGGGCGCTTCAAAGGGTCAGAACCATATCGGCGAATATCGCGCCATGTTGCAGGCCTGGCGCAACGTCAGGGTACTCACTTACGCGGGCTACATACTGGGCTTTCCCAGCGACACGCCCGAGAGCATCGCACGCGACATCGGCATCATTCAGCGTGAACTGCCGATCGACATCATGGAATTTTTCATGCTGACTCCCGGGCCCGGCTCGCAGGACCATCAGGAGCTGTACTTGAAAGGAGTTCCGATGTCGCCCGATACCAACCAGTACGATTCCGAGCACGCGGTCACGGCGCATGCGCGGATGACCGCCGAGGAGTGGGAGGGCATCTACAAGAAGGCCTGGCATTTGTATTACTCGCCGCAGCACGTCGAAACCCTGCTCAGGCGCGCCGCGGCAACCAGGCTCAACACCGGCCGCGTCGCTTCGATGATCTTTTACTTTTACGCGAGCCACCGCTTCGAGGGCGTACATCCGTTGCAGTCCGGCGTGTTCCGGCGCAAGCGCCGCTCGCAGCGGAGAGCGGGTTTTCCTCGTGAAAGCGCGCTCACTTTCTATCCGCGCCGAATCGTCGAGATGTTCGGCACCTACATACCGGCGCTGATATATCTGGCCCGGCTGGAATTGCTGCGCTGGCGAATCCGGCGCGATCCGGAGGCGAAAAATTACAGCGACGTTGCGATCTCGCCGGTCGCACAGGATGGGAACAAGAATTTCGAACTGTATCGATCGACCGGAACTTGATCCGATCCGACGACCACATCCCGAACTCAACACGGGACGCCGCTGCCCTTTGACTTGACACGACAGGGGCTTCGGGAGAATTCAGAGACTCGCGAACGCCAGGCGTCGCAAAGCGCTAACGCACAACATTTGAGGGATTCGATACATAATGGCGACCGAACAATTGCAGGTGCAGGCAACTGACGGCTCCGAGGTCTCGGACAACCAGCATGACTCGCGCCCCGCGATGGGCAGCCGGGTCCCTGCGCTCAACAGCAGAGCCCTGGTGGCAGGGCGCGGAACCTATGTCGGTGACATCACTCTTCCCGGCATGCTGCACATGGCGCTGGTGCGCAGCATGTATGCTCACGCGTTGGTCAAATCGATCGACGTAAGCGCCGCGCAAGCGCTGGCAGGGGTCGTTTGCGTGGTCACGGGGGAGGAGATTCGCCGCAACACCCAGCCGATTCCTCAGCCCTACAACAAGGCGGGAATTGGGGTGCATGCCTACGACTGGTACGCGCTCGCCCATGACAAGGTGCGTTATGTGGGTGAGGCCGTCGCCGTGGTGGTCGCCGAGGACAAATACACCGCGCGCAAGGCCGCCGAACTGGTCGAGGTCGACTACGAGGAATTGCCGGTGGTCAGCGACGCCGAGCGCGGGATGGCTCCTGGAGCGCCATTGGTTGAACCCGCATGGGGCACTAACCTGGTGATGGAGCGCACTACCGAGGCAGGCGACGTCGCAGGCGCGTTCGCCGGCGCCGACGGCGTGATCAGTGGATGTCTTTCGACGCAGCGCTACATGGCCGCGCCGATGGAGCCTCGCGGATACGCCGCTGCTTACGACACCTTTCGCGACCAACTCACGCTGTGGGCTTCGACGCAATGTCCGCATCCGCTGCGACATTACATCGCACACATCATCGGCATGGATGAAAGCCGCGTGCGCGTAATCCAACCCAACGTGGGTGGCGCGTTCGGCTCCAAGATTCCGACCTACCAGGAAGAACCGCTCACCGCCTATCTCGCGCGCAAGTTGGGACGGCCGGTCAAATGGATCGAGGAGCGCAACGAAAATCTGATGACTGGCGGCCACGCCCGCGAGCAAAAGGTTTACTTTGAGGCCGCGTACAAGCGCGACGGCCAAGTCACCGGGCTCAAGGCCAAAATCATCGCAGATGTCGGCGCGCCGTCGGCGCTCGCAGGATGGGAGATGAGCCTGGTCACGACTTTCTGCCTCCCCACCGTGTACAAGGTTCCAAACTGCCGGATAGAACTGTATCCCGTCGCGACCAACAAGTGTCCGTGGAACGCTTACCGCGGCTTCGGCAAGGAGACCGCTTCCTTTTTGATGGACCGGATCATGGATGGCGTCGCGCAGGCGACCGGAATCGATCGCGCCGCGGTACGGATGCGCAACTACATCCAGCCGCACGAGTTTCCCTATCAGCAGGTGAGCGGGGTGATTCTCGATAGTGGCAATTATCCGGGCGCGATGCGCAAGTTGCTCGATCTCGTCGGCTACGAGGACTTTCCCAAGCTGCAGGCCGACGCGCTTCGCGAAGGCCGCCGCATCGGGATTGGCCTGGGTCAGGAACTGGTCGCCGAAGGTTGCTCGCTGCCGACCTCGCTGCTGGTCGCGGGCTACGACGGCGCCACCGTTCGCGTCAATCCTTCGGGGCAGGTGATGGTGCTCACGGGAGTGACCTCACCCGGCAGCGGCAACGAAACAGCAATAGCCCAGGTCGCGGCCGATACGCTGGGCGTGGACGTGAACTCTGTGCGCGTCATGCAGGGCGATACCGAGACTTGCCCCTGGGGACTCGGCAACTACAGTTCGCGCGCGGTCATCATGGGCGGTTCCGCCACCTTCGTCGCGGCCAGCGATATCAAGGAAAAAATTCTCAAGGTCGCGGGCCACATGCTCGAGGTTCTGCCCGCCGACCTGGAATGCAGGGGCGGCAGGATTTTTCCGAAGGACGCGCCCGCGCGTTACGTCGCTTTCAACGAGGTCGTCCACACCATTTACAACGACACCTTCGGGATCCACGCCAAGGAGATCGAACCGGGTCTCGAGGCGACGCGCTACTTCCGCCATCCCAATATTTACCAGGAGGGCGATCCCGAGGGCCGCTCCTCAGCCTATCCGTCGTGGCCAAACGCAGTGGTCGCGGCGATCGTCGAAGTCGAGCCGGCGACCGGCGTCCTCAAACTCCTGCGGGTCTGCATGGTTCACGACAGCGGAGTCGTGATCAACCCGATGCTGGCCGAGGGCAACGTGCACGGCGGGATCGCGCAGGGAATCGGCGGCGCGATTTACGAACATCTGGTTTACGACGAGAACGGCCAGTTCAAGACCGCCACCTTCATGGACTACACCTTGCCAACCGCGGTCGAAATTCCGCCGCTCGAACTAGCGCATCAGGAGACGCGTTCGCCATTCACGCCGCTCGGCACCAAGGGCGTGGGTGAATCGGGCGTGGCGGGCATCCTGGGCGCGATCTGCGGCGCGGTCGAAAACGCATTACCCGAAATCGATCTGCGGCTCCTCGAGATGCCGCTTGCGCCCGAGCGTCTGTGGCGCGCGATCCAGGCGGCTCCGAAGCGCGCGGCTCAACGGCGGAGGCCCCGTACGATGATTACCCAGGAATTCGAGTTTCGCGCGCCGGACAAACTCGACGACGCGCTGAGCCTGCTGGCCGAAGGCGGCGATGACATCAAGCTGCTCTCGGGTGGGATGAGCCTCATGCCGATGATGGCGCTTGGGCTGGTGCGGCCGCGCATCGTGCTCAGCCTGAACCGCATCGAGGGCCGCGGTTACGTGAAAGAGGAGCGCGATGCGCTGCGGATTGGCGCGGGCACGCGTCACTACGAAATCCTGCGCGACCCGCTTATTGCGCGCCACTGCGGGCTGCTCGCCGAAGCGGCCGCTTTCATCGGCGACACGCAGGTGCGCAATCGCGGGACTATCGGTGGCAGCCTCGCCCATGCCGATCCGGCAGCCGATTACAGTCCGGTGCTGGTCGCGGCCGGCGCGCGCATGATCGTGCGCAGCAAACGCGGCGAGCGTGAGATCCCCGCGGACAAGTTTTTCACCAACCTGATGGAGACCGCGCTCAAGCCCGACGAAATCGTAACGGAAGTGCTGGTGCCCAAGCTGGGAGCGGCGCGCGGCGCGTATACCCGGCTCCATCGTGTTGAAGGAAACTTCGCGATCGTCAATGCCGCGGCAATTCTGAGCGACACAAGTGCGCGAGTTGCGCTCGGCGGCGTCGCATCCACTCCGCTCGCGCTCGACGTGAGCGTGGAACTCGCGCGGGGGATTAACGGCGCTACGCTCGAAGCCGTTGGCCGGCGCGTGCGCGCCGCCTGCATCGACGCTCCCGCGGACCTCAACGCCAGCTCCGACTATCGCTGTCAGATGGCCGCGGTCTTCGCCGAGCGCGCATTCGCGGTCGCGGCCGGGCGCACGCCGGGGCAGCAAACGCCCGATCCTGGCAGAAAATTTACGCCGTCCGCGCCGCCGGTGCGCAAAGCAGCGAGCGGCCCAGTCGGCGGAGCGCTCCGCACCGCGATTACGGCTTCTGTGAACGGACAGGCGCGGCGGCTCGAACCCGACAACCGGATGGTGCTGGCGGACCTGCTGCGCGATGTGATCGGACTGACCGGCACGCACATTGGTTGTGGCACCGGAAGCTGCGGCGCATGCACGGTGATGCTCGACGGCCGTACGGTCAAGAGTTGTTCAGTGCTGGCTGCGGACGTCGACGGATGCGCGGTCGAGACGATCGAGTCGCTGGCCGCCGACATCCATCATCTGCATCCGCTCCAGGAGTCCTTCGTTCGCAACCACGGCCAGCAGTGCGGCTACTGCACGCCGGGGATGGTGATGTCGGCGTTGCAGCTGCTGCGCGACAATCCCCACCCTGACGAGCTCTCCATCCGGCACGGGATTTCCGGTAACCTGTGCCGATGCACCGGCTATCAGTTCATCGTCAACGCGATTTCCGACGCGGCGCGCGCGCTCGGCGCGGGCAAAGCGCAGCCGCCGGCTTAGCGGCGGCTGCATCCTGACGGCACGCTCAGCCGCCGCTGCTGGCAGGATTCATCGCAGGACGTGGCGCGGAATTCATCGGGGGCCGTGACGTTTGACGTCCGTCGTTCTGCGAATGGCCCATGAGAACGTCCATCGGGACGAGGGGCGGGCGGCGGCGGCGCTTCAGGTCCTCGAGCTCGGCCTGGACCTTGGCTTCGGCGCTGCGACGGCGAATCTCTTCGAGTTTTTGATCGATCTCGGACCCGTGGATCTCCCGTTCCACACCCGACTGCGTCAGCATCTGCTGAATCGACTCGCGCACTTCCTGCAGTGCGCGTAGGTCCTCGTCGTAGGAAAGCTTCTCCAGCGCCCGCTCGACGCGCATTCTAGCCTGCGCGTTGCGCAACCGCGCGAGCATCCGCACCTTCTCCGTCTTGAGCTTGTCGATCTCGCTCTTGAACCCGACCAGGTTTCGCTTTGCGTCCTCCGCTTCGACGGTCAGCTGTGACAGCTCCTCTTTCACTCGTTCGCAGTCGGCCTGCAGTTCGTGCTTGCGGCGGATCAGAATCAGCGCGCACTGGTCCTCGTTGATGTCGGCTGCCTGCCCGGCCTGCTCCGCGGTTTCGGCAAGCTCGGCGGACTTTTCTTTCAGCTCGCGCTCGAGCTTGTTGCGCATGTAGATCGCGCCGGCGGCTGCACTCTTGAGCTGTTGATAGCGTCTGATGCGATCGGAGATTGCAGCTTCGTACACCGCTTCCGGATCGTGCGCTTCGCGCGCCCTGAGCCAGCGGCTGAACTTTCCACCGATCAGGGACCTCAATCTTGAAATGAACATCGCGATTTCTCCTTTTCTGCGATCGGCGTCACTCGTCTCGTTACTCGTCCTGCGTTTTCAGCTCTAGGTCGTCGACGCTGATGCCGAGTTCGCGCATCTTTTGCTGAAAGTTCTGCCGGTACATTCCGGCCCGTTCGGCAGCGCGCGAGATATTGCCGCCGGTGGCCCGAAGCGCGTTGAGAAAGAAATCGCGCTCCCACTGACCGATGAATTTTTCCTTGGCCTCGCGGAACTTGACCTCGCCGCCACCATCTGCCGAGGCTTCCGCGTTCACGCCCGCGGCGGACAGATTAGAGGGCCTGCCAGAGGGCTCGCCAGCAGGTTCGCGCGCTCGCGCCGCGTCATGAATATTGGCCGCGTCAGCGCTTCCGCTCCCAGAGCCATCCAGCAGTTCCGACGGGGTAATTTCGGCTCCCGAGGACAGGATCACCGCCTGTTCGATCGCGGCCTTGAGCGAGCGCACGTTGCCGCGCCACGGATTCTCGAGGCATGCCCTCATCGCTTCGGGCGCCAGGGTTTTGCGCGCGACACCGAAGTGCTTGCACGCCTCGTCCAGGAAATGCATCGCGAGCGCGGCGATGTCCTCGCGCCGCTCGCGCAGTGGCGGCACGCGCACCTCGACCACCTTGATTCGATAGTACAGGTCTTCGCGAAAACGGCCGTCCGCGGCCATCTGTTCGAGGTTCTGGTTGGTCGCCGCGATTATTCGCACGTCGGCCGTGAGCGAGTGATTGCCGCCGATTCGTTCGAAGCGTTTTTCCTGGATCACGCGCAGCAGCTTGGCCTGAGTCTCGAGACTCATGTCGCCGATTTCATCGAGGAAGAGCGTTCCGCCGTCGGCCGCCTCGAACTTGCCCTCGCGGCGGGCGACCGCGCCGGTAAAGGCGCCCTTTTCATGACCGAACAGTTCGCTCTCGACCAGCTCGCGCGAAAACGCGGCGCAGTTGACCGGCACAAATGGGCCATTGGCGCGCGGGCTGCGGCTGTGGATCGCTCGCGCGACCAGTTCCTTGCCGGTGCCGGACTCGCCGCGGACCAGCACGGTTACGTCGGTGGGCGCGACCTTGTCGATAGTCTCGAACACCCGCGTCATTGCGCGCGATTGCCCGATCATGCCGGCAAAGCGTCCGCTCTCGAGGTTCACCTGTTCGACCAACCGGTTGTAAGCGCGGCGGAGGAGCTGCTTCTCCATCACGTGGCGGACTTTGATCCGGAGCTCGTCGTTGTCGAAGGGCTTGGGCAGGTAGTCTTCCGCGCCGGCCTTCATCGCTTCGACTGCGATCCGCTGTGTTCCATAAGCGGTGATCATCAGCACCGCGCATTCAGGATCGAACTGGCGCACGCTGCGCATCAGGTCGAGACCGCTCATCCCTCCGAGGCTCAGGTCCGTAATGATCACGTGGAACAGGCCGGCCTTCAGCTTGGCAAGCGCCTCTTCGCCCGACTCCGCGGTCTCGACCTCGTAGCCTTCCTTGGCGAACAGCCCCTTGAGCGCGACCAGGATGCCGTGCTCGTCATCGACGATTAGAAGCCGTCCTTTCATCGCCGTTCCCCGGCTCCGGCGAACAGTCCATTAGTGATCGGGCCGGCTTCGGCGGCGCCTGGCGCGGGGGCGGCGCTGCGCTCTGACATCGGAGCCTGCTGGGACTTAACCGGCTTTGGATTAACGTCAGCCGACGGGGCCTGATTGAGGCCCGCACCAACGTCGGATTGCTCAGAGTTAGCGGCCTGATTCTGAGCACGCACGGCGTCAGCGAGCGGAATCGACAGTCTGAATTCGGTGCCGGTGCCGGGCTCGCTCTGGACTTCGATTCGTCCGCTGTGGGCGTCCATCACTTTCTTCGCGATACCCATCCCGAGCCCGGTGCCGTTTTTCTTGGTGGTATAGAACGGATTGAAAATCTTCGCGAGCTTGTCCTGCGCGATGCCGCATCCGTTGTCGCGGATAATCACGGTGGCCGTTCCGCGATCAAGGCTTACGATTGCGAATTCGAGCCGGCGCTCTCCGCTATTGGAGTCCATCGCATCGATCGAGTTATCGATCACGTTGGTGAAGACCTGGCGCAGCTTGTCGGCGTCGGCCCGGACCGTTGGCCCGCCAATATAGCTGCGCGACACGTTGACATGACTCGCCTCGAGCTTGGCGCGCATTTCCGTGAGCGCGGCGTCGAGCACCGATGCAAGTCCCACGTTCTCGAACTTGTAATCGGTTTCCTTGGCGTACTTGAGCAAATGGGAGACGCTGCGTTCGACCCGCTCGAGTTCGTCGAGCGCGACTTTGGCGTATTCGACATTCTCGTTCGAGATCGGGTCTTCGCCCATCTGCTGCACCAGGCTTTTCGCCGCGGCGATCGGATTGCGGATTTCGTGCGCAAAGCTGGCGGTTAGCTCGTCGAGCGAGGCCTGCTTCTCGGTCCGCAGCGCTTCCTTCTCGCGGGTGACCTCGCGTTGCACCTCGCGCTGGACGGCCGGCTCGAACACGCGGTCGTGTATCCAGCGCCAGCCGTACACAGCGCCGAAATGGCTGGCCAGCCCGATCCCCCATCCGAGCGCGGGGAAGATCCACCATTCGAATGAAGGGCTGACGACGAGATTCAGTATCAGCAGCGACCCGATGACGATGCCGTACCACATAAGATGAATGTAAAAACCGGCCTCATGCGCGGCGCGCCGGCGGGCGCGATGATAGGCTTTGCGTTCCGCTTCGCGCTCGAGTCGCGTCTCGCGAGTCTGCGCCGATTCACCGGGTCGGTCGGCGTTCGGGCCGTTGGACGCACTGGACGCTTGCCCAGCCGCCGAGTCACCGGAGTTCACAGCGCCGCCGCGCAGACGGTCGGCCTCGCGCCGCAACTTCGCTTCCGCCATTTCGAGTTTGCTCGCGACCTTGTGCCCCGCGTCTGCGGCCTGATTCCGCGCGTCGTGAGCCCAGCGCTCCCAATCCTGCCACTGGCGGCTCCACCTATCCCATTTGTCGCCGTAAGCTTGCCCATCAGCAGTTTGGCCGTATTGGTCGGCCTGGCTGTTCAGCTCGTCAGGCTGCATCCGCTCCCATCGACGCGACCATTTGTCGCGCTTATACCCACGGTAGATCCGCCGGTATTTGCGCCGTTGGACAACAGCAAAAATGATTATCGCTAAAATGAGGATGCTCATCTTCTAATGCCTAAAAGCCCTGCGCGCCTTGATGTCAGTATTGGAGATAAGTACTCGCCTCGCCCAAGCTTATTCTTCATCGATTCGGATAAGGAGCAAGCAGGGTGCCGTCGCCACCGCTCGCAGAAAAGGCTGCAAATCCGCGGCTTTTACAAAAGCTGGGTGTGACCCGACCTGACTGATGCAGTCGCCGTACTGCATGGTGCGACATGCATCGGGCATGCAACACGGAATGGTCGGGTGGCAGGTGGCGGGATTTTTCACAGGTAGGTACCTCGGTCAACGGCGCCACAGGCTGTTATTCGCCACAGGCTCTTATTCGATCGACGAGGGAAAAAAATCAACCGAGCTCCAGGCCAGCGAGCACGATGACAATGTGGAGCGTTTCTCCCGCTCATAGGCACCGGAATGCGCAGTGCCACTCAATGTGCGCACTGCATCTCGGATTCTCAGGCGGCGGGCGTGTATCCGATGATCCGCTCGGGTATTCTCGTCGGCATCATGGTTTACTATGTCTCAAGGGCCGGAGTCTCACCGTTGATTCGTGCGATCCGAATTGTCGCCTGTCGCGTTCGTTGCGACGCTGCTTGCGGGCAGCGGCATCGCGCACGCGCGAGTCCGTTTACTCCTTCGCCACTACGCCGGGCAGGCTGCCGAAAAACGTCGTGCCGACGCACTATGCGATCGATCATCAAGCCCGATCTTACCACGCTCGCCGTTGCCGGCTCCGAGATGGTGGGATCAAGGTTTTGCAGCCCACCGATCGGCTGGTTCTGAACGCGCTCGACATGACTCTTCAGTCGGCGTCGCTCGACGGCGAAACCAGCCAGGCGGCGACAATTACATCGCAGCCAAAGGCGCAGACCGTGACGCTCACGTTCCCGCATGCGCTCGCCGTTGGACCGCACAAGCTGCGCATCGCGTTCACCGGCCATATCAACAGCTACGGCCGCGGCCTTTTCGTGGTCGATTATCCCACCGGACATGGCCGCAAGCGGATGATTGCGACCGAACTTGAGCCGGCTGATGCGCGCCGGATTTTTCCGTGCTGGGACGAGCCGGCTTTCAAAGCCAGCTTCGAGCCGTCGGTGACCGTACCGCGAGACTTCCTAGCGCTCTCCAACATGCCGATTGCGCACGAGCAGCCGACGAGCGGCGACTCGAAGCGCGTATCGTTTGCGGCGACGCCCAGGATGTCGAGCTATCTCTTCGTGTTGGTCGCGGGCAATCTCGAACGGCTGACTGGTGACGCAAACGGCGTCACGGTGGGCGTAGTCACGGTCGCCGGCAAGCGCGAGCAGGGGCGCTATGCACTCGAGAGCGCGATCGCTCTTCTTCGCTATTACAACGACTATTTCGCAATCAAATATCCGTTGCCCAAGCTGGACCTGATCGCGGTTCCCGGCGGCGTAGGTGGCGCGATGGAGAACTGGGGCGGCATCGTCTTCAACGAAAGTATCCTGCTTTTCGACCCGTCCTTGAGTCCCGACGCCTTGCATCGCAGCATTTTCGGTGTGCTCGCGCACGAGATGGCGCATCAGTGGTTCGGCGACCTGGTCACGATGGGATGGTGGAACGATTTGTGGCTGAACGAGGGTTTCGCCAGTTGGATGCAGAACAAGGTGGCAGTGAGCCTGCACCCGGATTGGCAGGTATGGCTGAACGGCGGCACGGCCAAGCAGACCGCGATGGATGTCGACGCGCGCCACACGGCGCATCCGATTCAGCAGCCGGTAGCGGACGAAAGCGAGGCGGAGTCCGTCTTCGACAGCATCACTTACCTGAAGAGCCAAGCCTTCCTTCGTGAGCTCGAGAACTATCTGGGCGCGGAAAAATTCCGCGACGGTATACGCCACTACATAGCTGCCCACGCCTACAGCAATGCGACTACGGCCGACCTGTGGCTTGCGCTGCGGCAAGCCACAGGCAAACAGGTTGCGGCGATCGCGATTCCTTATACCGAGCAGCCGGGCGTGCCATTAATCGTGAGCAGCGCAAGCTGCGTGAATGATCGGCAGCGCCTCACGCTGCGCCAGGAGCGTTTCACCCGCAGCGCCGCTGACGTTGGTGGGCAATTTTGGCAGGTCCCGATCGCGTTCGGGCCGCCGGCCGCCAAAGAGCCGAGCGGAGTCGTACTGCTGCAAGGAAAAACCATGCAGTTCGCGGCTGGGCGATGCGGTCAGCCGATCAAGCTCAACTTCGGTGACGTGGGTTACTACCGCACCATGTACGACCCTGCCACCGAAGAAGCGCTGGCCAAGGCTATCGAAACGATGTCGCCGGCAGATCGCGTCAACCTGCTCGCCGACGATTGGGCGCTGGTCGAGGCGAATCGCATGACCCCCGGCAGGTATTTCACGCTGGTCGATGCGGTCGCGGAGGATCGCAACCGCGCGGTGTGGGAGCAGGTGATACACACGATCGGCCGCCTCGACGATCTCGAGCGCGGCCTTCCCGGCAGGGCCGCCTTTCAGGCGTACGGGCGATCACGCCTGCGACCCGTCTTCGATCGGCTCGGATGGGACCATGCGGCGGGGGACTCGGAGGACAATACGATCCTGCGTTCCAAGGTAATCGCGGAGCTGGGCGGCCTAAACGACGGCTCGATCGTGGCCGAAGCGAAGCGGCGCTTTGCGGAGTTCGTGAAGAACCCGAGATCGCTCGACGTGAATCTGCGCGGCCCGGTGATCTTTCTTGCTGGCCGCAGTGCAGATCGCGCGACCTACGATGAACTGAGGGCGCTCGGCCGTAAGGCTACCAGCACGGAGCTTCGCGTGCGCTATTACATCGCGCTCGCCGCCGCCGTAAATCCCGAACTGGCCAAAGAAACGCTCGCGATCACCCTGACGGACGAATTGCCGGTCGACCTCGCCAACGGGGTCATCCTGGAAGTCGCGGCAGGGGAGCATCCCGAACTCGCGCTGGCCTTCGTAAAGGCGCACTTTGAAGCGCTGGCCGCGAAGCGCGGCCCCACCTTCCGCGCGTTCTTCATGCCCTCGTTGATGACCAACTTTGCCGACCGTGCGCATGCCGAGGAACTCGCCCACTTCGCGCCGGCGTACGAGACAGCCGGCGGACGGATCGCGGCCGCGCGCGCCCAGGAGGAGATCCTGGAAGCGGCGGACTTCCGCGCGCGCCAGATCCCAGCCGTCGATCAGTGGGTGAAGCGTCACACGCCCTTGTCTTAGCGAGGCGGAGAGACCTCATGCCTGAGCAGCCAGTCTATGGACCGGTCGCAACGCATCTACGGTTCGAAAACGAGCACGTGCGCGTCTGGGAAATGGACCTTGTCCCAGGTCAGATCTGCGGGCTGCACCGGCATACGCTCGACTACGTTTTGTACATCCTCGAGGGCGGCAGGATTTCGGTCGAGTCTCCCGCGATGACCTCGAACCGATTTCCCGGCCGAACCACGTACGAGCTGGAGGTCAGCGCGCGGGCGATTTCATACGTCCCCGGAGGTGGCGCCGAGAGCGCTCGCAACGTCAGCGCGGGACGGTTTCGCGAGGCCTTGTTCGAGATTCGCCGGCCGCCGCCGAACGGTATCGCCAATCCTGGTTTCGCTCTGACCGAAGCCGTCGCGGGAAGACCGCCTGAAAGGGGAGAAGTGATGCTGCTCGAGAACACCCGCATCCGGGCGCTAGAGGTGACTCTTCCTCCGGGCGACAAAGTCGGGCTGCGGCGGTGTCCGCGCGACGCCGCCGTGTTCGTGATTGAAGGCGGCCGAGTGGGACAGCGCGAGGTGCGTGAAGGTAAGAACGATACGCAGGAACTCGACCTCGCCTCGAGCACCGTACTCTGGCAGCCCAGTGGCTGCGAGCGCGAACTGATCAATGTGGGCTCACGCACATACCGCGAGCTGCGCCTCGAGTTCCGCTAAACCCCGCCACGCCTTGCGGCGCCGGACGCTCTGTATTAGAGCCTGACCATCAGTCTACGTTTTCCGATCTCCGCTTTTGGAGTGACATAATGCCTACGAACAGTACGCACAACGGGCACAATGGGAATGACGGCGGGCTGCTTGCGGGCCTCCGGGTTATCGACTGCGGAACCTACGTCGCCGGCCCTGCGGCCGCCACCATCATGTCCGACTTTGGCGCCGAGGTAATCAAAATCGAGCGTCCCGGTGGCGGCGACCTGTGGCGGCTCTTTTCGAAGCTTCCCGGCACGGCCAAATCGGAACTCGATTGGTGTTGGGTGCTAACGAGCCGCAACAAGAAGAGTGTCGCGTTGGATCTCGGACGTCCCGAAGGACGCGAAGCTCTGATCCGCCTCGTACGTACTTCCGATGTCTTCCTCACCAATTACCAGAGAACGCTGCTCGAAAAATTTCATCTCACCTGGGAAGACCTGGCACCTGTCAACGACCGGCTGATTTATGCGCACCTTACCGGCTATGGCGACGCCGGGGAGGACGCGGATGATCCGGCGTTCGACGCGCTGGCATACTGGGCGCGTTCAGGTTTGATGACGAGCGTAACCGGAATCGAGGGCTCGCCCAGCGCACCGCGGCCGGGGATGGGCGATCATCCGACCGCAATGTCGCTCTTTGGAGCGATCATGCTCGGCCTGTACAGGCGCGAGCGTACTGGGCGCGGATCCAGGGTCAGTACGTCGTTGCTCGCGAGCGGAGCGTGGGCCAACGCGTGCGATATCCAGGCGAAGCTGTTGAACGCGGTGTTTCCCGCGCGCGGCGAGGGCACGCATCCGCCCAACCCACTCACCGCCGTGTACCTCAGCCGCGATGGCAAGATGTTTCTCCTGGTGCTGATCGATCCGGACAACGAGTTTCCGCGCCTGTGCCAGGCTTTCGGCCAGCCGGAGCTGGGTACGGGGGAGCTATTCGCGACCAATGACGGCCGCGACCGGAACGCGGCGGCGCTGTATGCAATTCTGCAATCGGAGTTCGAGTCGCGGGACCTCGCGGAGTGGCGCATGATCTTTAAAGGTAACGACATCAAATGGGCGCCCCTCCCCAAGCTCGACGACGTCGTCAAAGATCCCCAGATGCGCGCCGCCGAGGCTATCATCGAAATGGACTATCCCGGGGCGGGTATCGTCGAGACGGTGAACAGCCCGCTTTTTGTCTCCGGCGTGGAGAAGCGAAAACCCACTGCGGCGGCTGAGGTTGGCGCTCACACTCGCGAAGTATTGCAGGAACTCGGCTACGGCGCCGACGCGATCGAGTCGATACTGCGCGATAGTGCCCGGGGATAGGCGTTTCCTCTCACTCCGCCATTACCGCCGCGGACCCGAGTGAGATAAGCTGGGGGCGGGGCTTACGGCATTTTTTGGCATTTAAGGAACGTAAAGGCTAAGCAAAAAGCACAGCGATTCCTTCGCACAAGGTCGCTAAAGGAGCTGAGATAAACGATGCATTTCATGTGGTTTACGGAACGGGCGTACCATTACGATCCTGAGGTTGATCCGGCGAAGTACCATGCGTTGGAGAATCAGATCGTCGGACTGCGCAGCTTCTTCAACACTCCTAATCGCTTCTTCGAACGCGAGCACGGGGCGAAACTGCTCAACCAGTATCTCGACGAGAAAATCTACACCGATTCCGAGCTCAAGAATTTCGACGGCGTGATGCTCAACGAGCATCATGGCACGCCATTTTGCCTCGGCGCGGTGATGGATGTCGAAGCTTCGATCCTGGCCAAGACCACCAAGCGGCTGAAGATGGTTCTGCTCGGCAATCCCGTCGCCACCGTCGCCAATCCGCTGCGCCTGGCGGAAGAGCTCGCCATGATTGATCTCATCTCGGGCGGACGCCTGGTCTCCGGATGGGTGCGCGGTGCCGGTTCCGAGCAGTTCGCCAACAACACCAATCCGGCGCTTAATCGCGAACTGTTCGAGGAAGGCGTCGAGTTCATCGTCAAGGCGTGGACCACGCCCGGGCCGTTCCGCTACGAAGGCAAGCACTTCAATTTCCGCAACGTGAATCCCTGGGTGCTGCCGCTCCAGCGGCCGCATCCGCCGTTCTGGATTCCCGGCCTGGTGAGTCCCGATACCGCCTTCTGGTGCGCCCGTAAGCGCTATCCGTACGTCGCCCTCGCAACCAGGCTGCAGCCAACGATCGAGCTGTGGGACTTCTATGCCAAGGCCGCGGCTCAGGAGGGCTACCAGGCGGGGCCGGAGAATTTCGGTTACCTGCAGCCGGTGGTGGTGGCCGATACGCAGGAGCGGGCGGAAGAACTCGGCAAGCGGATTCTCTTCGGCGGCGCCTTTGCGCACTTCGCGCGGCCGGAGTGGATGTTCCCGCCGGGATACAATTCCAAGGCCGCGACCAAGCGGCTGGCCGAAGTGAATTTCGGCGCCAACGCGGCGGCCAAGTCGCTTTATGGCGACGGCGGCAACAACGAATCCCAGGAACAGATCGAGGCCGTCAAGCAGCACATCTACAACGGCTATCCGGACGTCCTTAAAGACTACGTGATGATTGCCGGCACGCCGGACAATGTGATTCCCAAGCTCTGCAAAGTGCTCGACGTCCTGCGGCCGGGAATCTTTTCGTTCTGGCTCGACGGACCGGTGCCCGCGAAGGACCGGATGCGATGTCTTGAGTTGCTGAACCGCGACGTGATCCCGGCTATGCGTGACTACGGCAAGACGCTCGGACTGGTCGACCCGTTCAAACGCGCGCCCGGCTCGCGCCTCTTGCGCGCGGGGGTTACACCCGACCCAGTGAGCAATGCCGACGCGCTCGCCTCGATAGGTGCCTGAAGCGAAATTGACGCAACCCCTGGGCCGGACTGCCAATCCGGTCGGCCCAGGGTTCACACCCCGCCCCCCTCCCTTAATAAGCCGCAAATCCAATCTTGCCTGAGAACTCCCGTTCCCGGAGGTCTTCGGCTGTTGACGGCGGCTGAAAATCGGTCTAAACGGGCATAAGGAAAGCAAATTTCTTAGGCGAGGGTCTGCTTATGAGCTCTATCGAAGAGGTGGCGGCAGGACGTCGTCCAACCGATTGGCTGGTCGGTTGGAAAACCTTATTTGTCGGATGCGGGCTGCTGATGGCCTGCAACATTTTCCTCTGGATCTGGGACTATAAATACGCCTTCACCGCGGGACTGGATTCCTCGAGCCGCGCCTTCGCGCTTCATTATCGCACGCTGTTCTGGGCTGAACTGCTGAGCGTTGGGGCCTTTGCAGGCGTGTGGTACGGATGGCTGGTGCGCACCGGCCGGACTCTCGTCGGCGAATCGATACCGCCCGCCGAAGAGACTCGCCGGGTCGTGGTGCTGTGGGGAATTATCGGAGTTACCAGTCTCTCGATCTATATCGAGGCGAGCTTTTGGCCCAACTGGGACGGTGCGTGGCATCAGACGATGGTGCGCGACACCGCGCTCACTCCTACGCACATCCCGATGTTCTATTTTTTCTTTCCGATGTCGGTGGTGCTCGCTTTAGGAGCATACCTCTACGGCCGATTCAGGTTGCCGGCAGTCTACGGCGGCGAGAAGGGATTTCCATGGTCGTTCTTTCTGCTGATTGCCGCCGCCGTTCTGGAATTCGTCGAGGTCGCCTTCAACGAATGGGGTCACAGCCTCTGGATGTCGGAGGAATTCTTCTCGGTGCCGTTCCACTGGCCATTTGTCATTTATGGATGGCTGGCGGGCGGAATGTTCGCGGTGTGGGGCGAAACCATCCTGCATCTGTTCCAGATCGAAAAAGAGGGCGCGCGCGGTCGAAGAACTGCCGACGCATACGGCTGCCGCCGGCTAAGTGGGCCAGCGGTCCGCGGCTCTTTTCAAACCTGACGTCCTATTGGATCTTGCTGAGATTTTGCTGACATCTTGCGAGGAGAGGCATGGCGACAGCACCATCGATAACGGCGGCCGCCGCGGCGGAAAGACAACGCAGGCTTGCGCTGCGTGACCTGCTCAACGCGAAATATCAGTGGATCGATCGCACCTGGGACGCGGTCTTCTGGATCACGGCGATCTTTGTTGTCGCCGGAGCCGCGGATATAACGCGGCTGCTGTTCGCTGGCGACTGGGATTTCTGGACCGATTGGAAAGATCCGCAATGGTGGCCGGTGGTCACCGCCTTCGCCACCATCATCATTCCGTCCGCGCTCCAATACATTCAGTGGGCCGCATGGCGCTTTCCCACCGGTGCGACCTACACCTGCGTATGCCTCTTCATGGCTTCGTGGATCGGACGTTACTTCCAATGGCACGTTGCCGAGGGCTATCCGATGAATTTCGTATGGCCGATATCGACGATCCCGGCGGCCATAATTCTCGACTGGCTATTGATGAGAACGAAGAGCTTCGTACTGACGTCGCTTTTCGGGGGAGGGATATGGGCGGTGATGGTGTGGAGTTTCAACTACATCCCGCTCGCTCCGTTCCTCCAGCCGATGCAATTCATGCATCACATTCTTACCGTCGCGGACGTCCAGGGAATCGTTTACATCCGCACCCAGACACCCGAATACATGCGGCATATCGAGCGCGGCGCGTTGCGCAGCTTTCTCGGTGAGACGCAGTACGTATCGCTGCTGTTTGGCGGCACGCTGGCGATGCTCGGTTATTGGATCGGCCAGTTCATCGGGCGCTATCTCGCCGTGTGGCCGATTGGCAGATACATCAAGACCGTTTAAAGCCGCTTCGGGGAAACAGCTATGCGCATCGTCTTTCGCCTCTCGCGCGCCACGATGGTCGCGCTCTTATGGACCGGTATATTCGCCGCCCGCGCGTATGCTCACGGAGGAATTGCCGGACCCGACGAACTTGGGCCGCCGGTAATCACCTCGGCCGTACTTGGCATTGGGGGCTATTGGCTAATGATGCTGTGGCCAGCGCGCAGCCGTCCTGTCGTCAACAACAGACGCAAATCGGCGCGTCACGCGCGATGAACGCGATGAAATAGAAGAGTCTTCAGGCGATTTCTACGCCATTCGGGGAGGCGGAATGCGAATGCGACTTCCGGTTGTTTTGTCAGCGGCTCTCTTCTTGCTGTCCGCGTCGTACGCGCCGCGCGCCTTTGCCCATGGCGAAGCGGCGGACGAGCCGTTCCTCAAGGATCTGACGGTCGCCTTCTATGACGTGCACATTTCTCCGACCGAGATCAAAGTAGGTGAGCCGGTTACGATCACCGGAGCGGTAAAAATTCTCGAGACCTGGCCCTATACGCTGGATCCGCCGCAAACCGCCTACATCACGCCGGTAGTTCCAGGACCAGTATTCGCGCTCACTGACCGCGAGGTGAATGGAGCTCAGACCCCCGGCTCAATCCTGGTCGACAAGGGGGGAATCTATCATTTCAGGATGGTGATAAAGGGCCGCCGTCCCGGAAACTGGCACGTGCATCCGGGAATCGCGATCCAGGGTACCGGAACTCTCATCGGCCCGGGCGAGTGGGTCGCGGTTGAGCCGGGCGCCGAGCCCTTCAAGATGGACGTGACGCTGCTCACCGGTCAGACCGTCAACCTCGAGCACTATGGCGGCAGCTTCGTCTGGTGGTGGTCATTCGCCGGATTCCTGATTGGCATGGTCTGGCTGCTCTATTGGACCGTGCCCAAGCGGACTGTCACCCGTCTCGCGGTGACCACGCAAATTCCGGTCAACGACGATGCGCCTGACATCGGACTAATCACGCCGCGCGATCACATGTGGATGGACGTGCTAGCCGGCGCGATAATCGCGATACTCGTGGTCGGCTGGATTTACATGGCGGTGAAGTTTCCCGTGCGGCTGCCGCAACAGACGGTGCGGTTTGCGCCCGAGGTCATCGACCCCAGTACTCACTCGGCCCAGGTGATGAAGGCGGATTCGGTTTACGATGAGCAAAGCGACACCTTGGTTATAAAGGTAACGGTTAAGAACACCGGGACCACTCCGTTGAGACTGAAGCAGTACATCATGGCGATGGCTACGTTCGTCAACGGCGACAAAGACGAACTGGCCAAGGCTGGGCCGGCGCATTACGTCGGCCGGATGCAGGTCGAGCCCGACTCTCCGATCGAGCCCGGCCAGACTGCAAACCTGCAATTGAAGATCAGCAGCCCGCTGTTCGACGAAGAACGGCTTATCCCGCTGCATGATCCGCAGGAACGAATCGCGGGGCTGTTGCGCTTTACCGATCCGAAGGGCCATGAGGATCTCGTGACCCTGAAGACCGATCTCGTGCCAACGGAGTTTCGCCCGCAATACCTGCCTTAGCGCGGACTGGATAAGGAGCGACGTGAAGATCAAACGACGGGAGTTCCTGCACAAGAGTGCACTTGTGGTCGCCGGCGTATCCGCGGCTGCCGCCGGTGTAGCGGTCACCGGCTTGGCCGCCGAATGGACTGCCCATCTGAAGAAATTTCGCCCGCATGAGGCCGAAGCGCTGCTCAAGATGGCGCGGCAGATATTTCCGCACGACCGTCTAGACGATAGCTACTATATAAAAGTAGTCGAAGACCTCGATGCAGAGGCGTCAAGCACGCCCGCTACCGCCCGCATGATAAGTGCGGGAGTAGCCAATCTCGATCGTTCGGCCAAGGGCAACTTCGCCGCTCAGCCGGCTGTCGACCAGGTCGCCGCGCTCAAGAAGATTGAGGATACGCCATTCTTCGAAAAAGTTCGCAGCACGGAACTGGTTTCGCTCTATAACAACCAGGAAGTCTGGAAGGTTTTCGGATACCAGGGCGCCTCCTATCGCTTCGGCGGCTACCTGCATCACGGCTTCGACGATTTGAACTGGCTGCCTCAACCACCCGAAGTAGCAAGCCCGAAACCAGGCTGAACGGAGAGTTGCGACGTGGCTCGATTCGATTCGAAGGACGACTCCGTAGTCGTGATCATCGGTTCGGGGGCGGGCGGAGGTACGCTCGCCAACGAGCTCTGCCAGAAGGGCTTAAAGGTTGTGCTGCTCGAGGCGGGGCAGCGCCAGTCGCTGCAGACTTTCCACAACGATGAATGGTTCGCATTCAAACAATTGGCCTGGCTCGACAAGCGAACGACCTCTGGCAGTTGGCGCGTAGCGAAAGACTTTCCCAATCTTCCGGCCTGGACCTGCAAGACGGTCGGCGGAACGACCGTGCACTGGGCGGGGGCCTCGTTGCGCTTTCAGGAGCACGAGTTCAAAGCCAAGACTACCTATTCTAGTGTCAGCGGTGCGAACCTTCTCGACTGGCCGATAAGTCTCGCGGAGTTGGCGCCTTACTATGCCAAGGCCGAAGACAAGATGGGGGTTACGAGGACCAACGACATTCCCGGATTGCCTGGAAATAACAATTTCAAGGTGATGTACAACGGCGCGACGCGAGTAGGATACAAGACCGTGCATACCGGGCGCATGGCGATTAACAGCCGGCCCCGCGATCGCCGTTCGTCATGCTGGCAGATGGGATTTTGTTTTCAAGGGTGCAAGTCGGGAGCTAAATGGTCCACTCTCTATACGGAGATTTCAAAAGCCGAGGCTACCGGCAAACTCGACTTACGGCCTGGATCGCAGGCGCTGCAGATTCAGCACGACGGCAACGGCAAGGCGACCGGCGTGCTGTATGCCGACAAGGACGGCAAACATTTCGTACAGAAAGCGCGTATCGTGTGTCTGGCGTGCAATTCGATCGAGAGCGCGCGACTGCTGCTCAACTCGGCCTCGTCGAAATTCCCCCAGGGGCTGGCGAACTCATCCGGCCAGGTCGGCAGGAACTACATGCGGCACACGAGCGGATCCGTTTACGGCATTTTCGGCAAGCCGGTGCATATGTATCGCGGTACTGTGATGGCCGGGATTATCACCGACGAAGCCGAGTTGAATACCAAGCGCGGCTTTGTCGGAGGGTTCGAGATGGAAACCATCTCGCTCGGAATGCCATTTGCGGCCGCGTTCCTGGATCCGGGAGCGTGGGGGCGCGACTACGCGAGCGTGCTCGAACAGTTTCCCAACATGGCTGGGATGTGGATCGTCGGAGAGGACATGCCGCAGGCCACTAACGCCGTGACGCTGCATCCAAAGGAAAAAGATCAATTCGGCTTGCCGATTCCGAACGTGCACTACGACGATCATGCAAACGACGTCGCCATGCGCAACTACGCATATAAAAGAGGCGCCGCGGTGTATGATGCCGTAGGAGCACTCAAGACGATCGCGGTCCCGCCATATCCTTCGACTCATAACCTCGGCACCTGCCGCATGAGCGAACGGCCCGCCGATGGCGTTTGCAACAAGTGGGGCCAGACTCACGACGTGAAGAATCTCTTCATCTCGGACGGCAGTCAGTTCACGACCAGCGGCGGAGAAAATCCCACGCTGACGATCGTGACCCTGGCCATCAGGCAAGCCGATCACATCGCCGCCGAGAGCACGAGGCGTAACCTCTAGTGGCGCGACTTTTTTTCGGTCGAGGTAATGGCGTATCGTCGGCCTTGCTCGTTTTGGTGGCGATGCTTGCGCTGGCGCTTCCGCTCGCCGCGCGGGCTGAACTCGGCAATTCCGGACGGCCACGCACGGCGCTCAGTCCCACCGACGGACTGCCAAAAGTAAGCCTGACAGATCAAAATGGCAGGGCGATCTCGCTTTCGTCATTGAAGGGCAAGCCCGCGCTGGTCGCGTTTATTCACACCTCGTGCGAGGGACCCTGCGAGCTGATCACCGCACAAATGAAATCGGTGGCGCGCGACCTGGGTCCCGGGTTCAAATCGAAAGTCACGATGGTCTCGATCACGACCGAACCCAAGGAGGACGGATCGCGCGAGTTGCTTGCCTACGCCAAGGCGCAAGGTGTGGACGCCGATGGATGGGTGTTCCTGACCGGGGCGCCGGCGAAAATCCGCCGCCTGCTGGCCCTGTACGGAGTATCGGCCGAGGACGACGATTCGGCTCACGTCCTTGAGCTGTTTCTGCTCAGTGCCGATGGTGTCGGAATGCGCCGCTACAACGGTGTTGCGACACGACCGGAAACGATCGCCGCGGATATCAAGAAAACCGCCTTGCCTCACTAGATCGAGCTCTGCGCATACGGGGCCGCGTGACCGGCGAGAGACAAAGTTTCGCCGGCCGGTCGATCTGGCGCTCGCCCGTTCGACTATAGAACGTAAGACGAACCCGCGAACCAGGGAGGCGACAATGCAGTACATGCTTTTGATCTATGACGCCGAAGGGCGGCAGATGAGCCCGGAGGAACAGGGCAAGCTTTTTCAGGAATACATGGCCTTTACCCAAGGCATCGTTAAGGCGGGAAAGTTCAAGGCCGGCGACCCGCTCGAGCCGACCAGCACGGCCACCACCGTCAGGGTGCGCGACGCGAAGACGCTGACCACCGACGGTCCGTTCGCGGAAACCAAGGAACAGCTTGGCGGTTACTATATCGTTGAGGCCGATAACCTGGACGAAGCAGTCTCTATTGCCGCGCGGATCCCGGGAGCTCGCACCGGATCGATCGAGGTGCGGCCGATCATGAAGATGCACATGTAAGTTATGGCGGATGGGCCACCCGTCGCGGTGGGCTTTGGCGGGCGGTGTTAATGAGTTCATCGGCGATAGAGCGCCTCTACCACGAGGAGTTCGGGCGGATCCTCGCTACTGTGATTCGCCTGGTCGGCGACTTCGACCTGGCGGAGGAGGCAACGCAGGAGGCATTCGCCGTGGCGCTCGCGCAATGGCCGCGCGATGGCGTGCCTGCCTATCCTCGCGCCTGGGTGGTCAGCACCGCGCGTCACAAGGCGATCGATCGCTTGCGGCGCCACGGACGCTTTGCCGAGAAGCTGGACGAACTGGCCGGCGGCCTTCACACAACCTACGAGGAAAACGCGATCGCGGGAGAAGCGCAAAGCTCGGTGCCCGACGAGCGTCTGCGGCTAATCTTCACCTGCTGCCATCCGGCGCTCGCGCTCGAAGCGCAGGTAGCCCTTTCGCTTAGGACGCTGTGCGGACTCTCGACCGAGGAAATCGCACGCGCCTTCTTCGTGCCCGCCGCCACCATGGCGCAGCGGCTGGTACGGGCCAAGCGCAAGATTCGCAAAGCCGGCATCCCCTACGAGATTCCGCGCGCTGACGTGCTGCCCGAGCGCCTCGACGCGGTGCTCGCAGTCATCTACCTGGTCTTTAACGAAGGTTACTCGGCAACGGCCGGCGAGGCGCTCGTGCGTGCGGAACTATGCCGCGAAGCGATCCGCCTCGGGCGCATCCTGTGCGAGCTTTTGCCCGGCGAGTCACTCGGCGCGCGTGACGGGGAATCGAATGGACTGCTGGCGCTGATGATGCTGCACGACTCGCGCCGCGCGGCGCGCACCAACGCCGCCGGCGACTTGGTGCTGCTCGAAGATCAGGACCGGTCGCTGTGGAACCGCACGCAGATGGAAGAAGGCCTCGCACTGGCCGCCTTAGCGATGCGCGCGCCGGAGCACGGCCCATACGCGTTGCAGGCCGCGATTGCCGCGGAGCACGCCAGGGCCCGGCGCTCCGCGGATACCGACTGGCGCGCGATCGCCGGGCTCTACGACGCGCTGCTTCGGGTGCGGCCGACGGCCGTGGTTGAACTGAACCGGGCGGTGGCGATCGCGATGGCGAACGGGCCGCAGGCTGGCCTCGACGCGATCGCCAGGCTGAAGGCGAACCATGAACTGGACTCCTACTACCTACGCTGGTCCGCCGAGGCCGACCTGCTCCGCCGGTTGGGCCGCCGCGCCGAAGCAGAACAATCCTATCGCCAAGCGCTCGAACTCGTCACTTCAAACCCCGAGCGAAGGTTTCTCGAACGGCGGATTCAGGAGTTGTAGTTTTTCGTTTCCGTTTGCGCTTGTGGGACCGCAGTGCCGACCGATGTGTCCGCCCGGAGCGGCTGAAACAAATCGCCGCCGAGAACCGTTTCTATTTCAGCAGAAGCTGTGAAAAGGTGGTAGGCGTTGCGCCCGACTGCGGATGAGCGCGGAGGGCGCGCGGAAAGATCAAGAAGAAGCCGGCAAGGGACGCCATGTTTTGGGGCGGCAAGCAGTACGGCAGGCGATGCGAGTGGACGGTGACGGCGGTCATCTGCCTCGCGATGTTATTCGTCGCGGCATCGCAGGCGACGCCTCAGCAGGGCAGATTTCCCTCGCCTCCTTCGAACATTCACGGGCAAGGCGGCTCGGTGCTCGAGGTACCCACCGCGCCTGCGAGCCAGATCGGCAAAGATACCTCCACAATACCGCAGCTTCCGCCGCAGCAGGGCCAGGAACTCGAACTTCCGTCGCGCGCGTTGCGCGGCCAGAGCGGCTACGAGCAACTTACCGTCACGGTCACAGATCAGGGCGGGCGCTACGTTACCGGGTTGCAGAGGGGCGACTTCCGGATCTATGTCGATGGGATCCAGCGGCCGCTCGAGTTCCTGCGCCGCGATACCAACACGCCCGTATCGATTGGTATCCTGGTCGATACCTCTGGCAGCATGGAGCCCAAGATCCCGCAGGCTCGCGCGGCGATCGCGCAGTTCATCCGCGATCTCAACCCGCACGACGACATTTTTCTGTTTGCCTTCTCCGATCAGCAATTTCTATTGCAGCCCTTTACCACGAATCATGAACTGGTAATGCGCCGGCTCGGCCTTCTGCACGCCTACGGCGATACGGCAATCTTCGACACGATCATGGATGGCTTGTACACCATCAATCGCGGCCGCTATGACAAAAAAGCGCTCCTGGTCGTGACCGACGGGATGGACAACGCGAGCCAGGCGACGCTGTCGCAGGTGGTGGGGCGGGCGCGCCGGATGGGCGTGCTGATCTATTCGATCGGAATCGGCGATCCGAACTCGAGCCGGATCGGCTTTGGCATCGGATCGCTGCTGTTGGGCGGCAATCGCGACCACGTCGACGCTGCGATGCTGCGCGAGCTGTCGACCGAGAGCGGCGCGCGCACCTACCTGCTCGGCGAGGTACGCGACGGAGAATTGCTGCGACAGGATTGCCTCGCGATCAGCAACGAGCTGCGAGAACAATACTCCGCCGGCTTCGTCGTGCCGGATCCTTCGATGCCGGGTTATCGCAGCCTGCGCGTGGATATTCCGGGAAGGCCAGAGCTTACGGTGCGCACCCGCAAGGGCGTCACCGTTAGTCCGGGAGCGCCGCCAGCTTACGCGGGTGCGAGTGTGCCGAATCCATAAATGAAATCACGCACGGCGCGCTGGACCGCGCGGCTCGTAGTTCAGTGGCCGAGCGGGACCGGAGTTTTTTTCACCTTGCGGAGCTTGACCACAGTCCGAAACGGCCGCGTGGGATCCTTGCGGGCAAACCACGGACCCGCCGTGGCTGATACCTCTCCCACGTAGATATCGCCTTCGCGGCCGACCGCGATCCCGTGCGGTGCGATCATCTGATCCGGACCTTCGCCCTGCGCATTGTCCAGCAGCGTCGCGCGCAACGTACCATCGAGCGAGTAGATACTCACTCTTGGACCATAGCCGGGCTGATTCTGAATCTCCCAGAGCGCCGGTGCGATTTGACACCACCATGAGGTAGATAGCTCGCCGATATAGCACAACTGCGACTGACCGGTATCGATATACATTCCGCATGGGCGGCCCATGTCCGTCCATATATCTTCGAGCTTGCCATTTGGAGTGAAGACCTGGACGCGCTGATTCTCGCGGTCGGCGACATAAACGTAGCCGTCGCGGTCGGTGCAGATGTTGTGTGGAAGACAGAACTGTCCAGGTTTGTTTCCGGGCTCTCCCCATGAGTATAGCAAGCGGCCGTCGGGCGTGTACTTGTGCACCTTGGCGTTGCCGTAGCCATCGGATACGAACAGCTCTCCGGTAGCCGGATGGATCGCCATATGAGTACAGCGGCACAAGGGTTGCCCACTCATGCCCTTGGAGGGTCTGCCGCTGGTGCCAAGCGTCAGCATCACCTTCCCCTCGGGCGTGCATTTTCTTACGGTGTGATCGAGGTTGTCGGTCAGCCACACGGCATCGTCGGGGCCGATCGTGACGGCATGCGCATTTGGGAATACCGTCTTATCGCCCCAGGAGCGTAGGAATTCTCCATTCTTGTCCAGCACGACTACAGGATGTTCGCCGCGATTGAACAGATAGACGTGCTCATTTGAGTCGATACCCACACCGGCCACGTCGAAGGTCCCGTCTATGCCAGTAGCCTCCGACATTCCCCAGCCTTCCACAATCTCATAAATGTACTCGTCATTTCCGGTTCGTATCGGCATGCTCTATCTCCGCGGGAGAGGACTGTATGACCATTGATACCTCGCCCCTGGCGGCTTGCCAATGGACTGCCCGCGCCCTGAACTGACAGCGCCACACGGCACACTCCGCCAGACGTCCCCTTGGACTTGAAGCCACCTCTGACGAGAAAGCGCATCGCGCCCCGGTTGGAGGCCATCACGTCAGCCTCCAGGCGATTGAGCCGCAACTGTTGCGCCACCCCGATAAGAGATTCCAGCAAGAGCTTGCCAATGCCTTTCCGTTGATAGGCATCAATGACACTCAGCGCCACCTCGGCCACGGACCTGCATTCTTCCGTCGCGACGTACCGGCCATCGCTCACGATGTTCTCCGAGTCGTCGTGGTTGGCGGTCGTTACTACCAGAGCCACATGGCGCGGAAAATCCGGCTCCGTAAAATAGCGCAGCTCGCGAGAGGTGAAGTCGCGCTTGACGCCAAAGAACCGATGGTAACGAGAGTCGGAACTTAACCCGTACAGGTGACGCGCGAGCCCTTCCTTGTCATCGGGGCGAATTGCCCGAATGCGTACCGGAGTGCCATCGCGCAAAGTCGCACTCGCGGAGTAATCCGATAGATCGTCGATTGCCCACATGCTTGCTCCTCATCATCCTGAATGCCGCTGAAAACTGCTGAGACACCGCTGAGACCCGCTGACACTCTAGCAAACCGCGGTCATTCGAATCCTTCGTCCGTCGCTCATAGGCTTCAGTGCGAAACTTTTGGCCATTCGCGAAACGCATTGTGTGCGTTGCGCGAACAATGCCAAGACATTGCTGAGTCAAGCAGCATCTATGCCATCGTTTACCGGCAATCCACGGCCACCAACGCTTTCCTTCAAAGAGCAAGCAGTGCCCATTCGTTGTGCTTGCGCCATTAGCGTGTGCACATGATGTCTACTAAACGCTACGGGTGCGACTTGAATAGATGTGATATTGAGACGAGGATCGTTGTAGCCTGGGGGTCGAGTAATGAACTCGGCCGCGAGCCCGATAGCTGCGCAGGCTTGCGCGTTTCAGGCTGGCAGTGTAGTCGCGCGGGTGGGGGGACGCAAAACGCTACGCAGTCACTCGATCGCTCAGTCCTTCTAGATCGTGGCTCATAATAAGAAGGTCGCGCGGCCGGCCCTGGCGATCGACTACCCAGTCCTGCAGTAGTGCTTCGACAGTGAAACCGATCTTCTCGAACGCGGCTCGCGCACCCGCCTGATCCGGCGTCATCATCGCGGCCATTTTCTTGAGTCCGCGCGCCTCGCCCAGTCGGAATATCTGCGCGGCAAGTTGCCTGCCGAGGCCCGCACCCCGGTATGGGACGCCGACCTGAACCCGGATCTCACCTACTCTGCGCGTCCAGCGCGCCTGCTCGAGATGGAGACTCGCGTAACCAGCCAATTTGCCGCCAACTTCAGCGAGCACGGTCACGGTCGCGCCCTTTTCAAGATTTGCGATCCATTCGTCAATCAGCGCGGGCTGGGTGATGTCGGTGCGCAGGAATAGCAAATCATCGGGCGGGAGCGATTGCGCAAAGGTCAAAAGTTCTTTCTTGTCCGTCGCTTCCATCAGCCGGAGCGATACCCGCCGTCCATCGGAAAGCGCCAACTCTCTGGCATAGCCAGAACCTTCTCGCGTTTCCTGGTCAACCATCGGATTCTCCTAACGGCGAGCGCCGCCCCAATGACCTGTAGGATCAGAATCGCAACAACTATCTGCAACTGAAGGGTATCAAATGATCGACTCTTTGCGGAGCAGTCTGCGCTTCGTCCTCACCAGTTTTTCAATTGACCAAACCGGAGAAATGGCGCATCGTTGGGTACCTAAGGCGCAAGATAATAGGGTACCTCAAGAATGGCTGAGGCTAGCAAACTTTCCCGCCGCTTGAGCAGCCAAGACGCCTCATTCCTATACAACGAGACGCCGCACGGCCCGCTTCACGTCGGTCTTCTTCAGACCTTCGAGGGCGAGATCGAGTTTGACCGGCTGATAAATCACCTCGAGCGTCGTATCCACCTTTTGCCGCGCTACCGGCAACGCCTGGTGTTCGCACCGTTCAATCTGGCGCACGCGACCCTCGAGGACGATCCCCAGTTTGAACTGCGCAATCACGTCAAGCGTCATTTGCTGGAGCGCGGCGCCGGGGACGCCGAACTCGGCCTCGGCGGCGATGCGGGCTAACGAACCCGCGCTCGAGCGGAGCCGGCCGTTATGGGAGTTGCATCTATTTCGAGGGCTCGCGGACGGACGTTCGGCGCTGTTGTGGAAGATCCATCATTGTATAGTCGACGGAGTCTCGGCCTTACAACTGATTGCGACCGCGATGGATCTGAGGCCCGATGCTCCGGCGCCCGCACCAGAGAAGGAGCCGTGGAAACCTGCGAGACTGCCCGACAGCTCAAGGTCGCTGTTGGATGCGGCGGTCGCGCTGGTCCAGAGTCGCCTCGACGAATTGCACGAGGCGGGGAAGCTGTTGAGCGCCCCGGCCGACCTGGCCGAGCGGAGCGCGGCGATGACCAACGCCGCGGCCCAGATGTTCCAGATGATGTCGCGGCCGGTGGTCGCGGCGCCGTGGAATCTTGGATTCGTAAGCCGGAGCCGCTCGCTCGCCTGGCTCAGAGTTTCGTTCGGCGACCTGCGCGCAATTCGCAGCGCTCTGGGGGGAACCGTCAACGACGTCGTTCTGAGTATTCTGAGCGAGGGCGCGGCGCGGTACCTGAAAGATCACGAAGTCGCGACCGAGGGGCTGCCGCTACGAATCGGATGCCCGGTCAACGTGCGGCGCGAGAGCGAAGCCGGCGCGATGGGTAATCGGGTTTCGATGATGTTTCCCGAATTGGCCGCGACGCCGATGGACCCGATCGAACGCTATCGCTCTGTGGTCCGCGAGACTGAGCGGATAAAGGCGGCGCGCGAACCGCAGGGGATGGACTTGCTAACGGCGGCTGCCGACTCAGTTGCGCCGAGCCTGCAGGACCTGAGCTCAAAGATGACCAACGCCGCGATCGAGGCCGCGACTCGGCTTTCCGAGTTCAGCGGAGGGATCGCCCGAATGATCGCAAGGCCTGCGATAGGAATCAACTTCATCGCGACCAACGTACCGGGGGCGCAGGTTCCGCTGTACCTGGCGGGGCGGCGGATGCTCGAGTTCATCGGCCTGGTGCCATTGGCGGGCAGCTTCGGTTATGGCGTGGCGATTCTGAGTTACAATAAGAGCTTGTTTTTCGCGATGGCGGCGGAGCCCCGTTTGATGCCCGACGTGGAATTGATGAAGTCGCGTATCGCCGACGCCTTCGCGGATCTCAAGGCCGCGGCACAAAGCGTGATGCCCGAGCAAGAGCGATCGATTCGCGCAGCCGGGAACGCGCCGAAGCGCGATTCGGCGATGGCCCGATTAACTGAAGCGTAAGAACACAAACCGGACAATCGCTCGCGGCGAGAGCTTCACCAGATCCCTGGAGAGCATCGGACCTCCAGCTCGACAAGTTTCCGGCGTCGCCGGCCTCGCAAAGGGGCCGCAAGGTGTCAGGAGAAAGAGCAATGGGACAACCACAGAAAGAGGGTGATATACCGACGTTGTACAAGGCCTTGGGGGCAGAAGTGCAGGAGCTTCTGCGTAAAGCTACGGCGGCGGGAGGGGAGCGCGGTGAAGTCGAAGCCGCGGCCTGGAAAGCTTATGACGCGTGGGTGCGCGCGACACACGCCTCGATCGAGAAAGTGGTAGCGATGCCCGCGCTCGGCGATGCCGCCGCGATGGTTCTGAATACTTTTTTGCGCGCGGCGCAGGTAGGCAACTCCGTGGTGGGCTCGCTGTTCGCGCCGGTGTGGCCCTTGGTCGGGTTGACGCCGCTTACCGAGACCCAGGCGCTGTTCGATAGAATCGAAAGTTTGCGGCGCGAGGTGCGGCAACTTACCGCGCCAAGAACGTACAAGCCGGTCGAGCCGGTCGAGCACTCCCGCGCCACTGCGTCTCGCGGCCGGCGCGGGCAAAACGGCAGTCAAACCAGCGAAAAGAAATCGGCTTCCATCAGCCAATAACACGGCAAGGGGCGCCATCATCGCGTCCCGCAGGAGGCAACCGCTATGTCACTTCTCACTGAACTCCCGATGTATTGGATGGACGGCGCCGTGCGCGCACTCGACGGCAACCGTCGTGGATTGAGCGACCATTATCCGCTGAGCGAGGATCCGCCGGGGGTGACCCCGTATGAGATTGTTCACGAGGGCGGAAAGGTCAGGCTGCGGCACTACGCCGCGCGCGGCAATGCCCATCGCACGCCACTGGTCTTCGTTTACGCACTAATCAAGCGTCCTTTCATACTGGATATGTTTCCAGGCCGCAGTGTGATGGCGAACCTGACCCGTCAGGGATTCGATGTTTACATGGTGGAATGGATTCCACCCGCGCGGGCTGACAGCTGGCGAGGATTCGACGCCTACGTGAACCAGGATCTCGGCGATACCATGCGCGCCGTTCAGCGCCTTACCGGCGAACCGAAAGTCAACCTGCTGGGCTATTGCTTCGGCGGTCTGCTGACAACCCTGTACGCGGCGCTCCATCCCGGAGATATCAAGAACCTGATCACTCTCACGACGCCCTTCGATACCGCGGTCGATGACAATCCGCTGTTCAATCTCGAGAGCAGATTCAGCGGCCAGACTGTCGACCTGATAACCTCGGTTTACGGCAACTGCCCGGCCTGGTTCATCAGAGGGCTGTTCACGGCGACCGCCGTCGTTCATCACGCAGTCGACAAGTACGTCGCGCTTTACCGAAACAAGGAGAAGGAGGACTACGCTGAATTCTTCGACTTGTTCGAGCGCTGGATGTCCGGGGACGTGCCATTGGCCGGGCGCATATTCCGCGAGGTGACGCGCGATTTTTTCCAGAACAATCTGCTCAAGAAGGGCGAGTTCAAGGTCGGCGGCGAGCGCGTGGACTTGACCAACATCATCTGTCCGCTGCTCAATGCGATCGGCGAGTTCGATGACGTCGTGTACCCGGCCTCGAGCCTCCCGCTAATCGATTTCGTCGGAAGCGAGGACAAGCTCAACCTGACGTTCGCGGCGGGACACGTCGGGATGATCGTGAGCAGCGCGGCGCACAAGAAGTTTTGGCCGCAGGTCGGCGCGTGGCTCACCGAGCGCGACTGAAGGCATGCAACTGTGAGTAGAGGGCAGAGTGATATCCCGACTGTGTATAGGGGGAAAGCACATGGCAACATTCGCCGCTTCTGAGACTGCGACGTATCAGTTCGATGATCGTAATATTCGATGGTACAAATTTGCGGATTTCGAGCACTTCGTCTTTGCCATGCTCGACATAGATGTGTCACAGAAGCTCGTCGATCTGATTCTCAAATTCGCGCCAAACAAGCAGATCTTTCTGCATCGACACCTGGCGCTCACCAACACGTTGGTCGTCCAGGGTGAGCATCGTCTGTATGAACCCAATGGCGCTCTCAAGGAGGTTCGCCCCGTCGGGAGTTATACCTCCAGTCCTCCAGGGGAGCCGCATCGAGAGGGAGGAGGAGATGCAGGAGCTGTGGTGTTTTACAGCATTCGCGGAAAGGATGGCGCTTTATTCGAAGTGCTTGACGATGACCGGAAAGTCCTTGGTACGCTCGACATGAAGGATTTCATTGACGCGCTCAAGGAACAGAAGAACGCGCGGACTTCTTGACTTGGTATAGTATCGCGGGCGATCCCGAAAAAATTGGGACACAAGCCTAGAGCAGGGCGCGGCGCATATCGGAGAGTATCGCGCTCAAGTAAGTGACGAAACGCGCGGCGAGCGCGCCATCGATCACCCGGTGATCGTACGCGAGCGAGAGCGGCAGCATCAGGCGCGGAACGAAAGCGCCGTCGCGCCATACTGGTTTTCTCGCGAGCCGCGAGAGCCCGAGAATAGCCACTTCGGGCGCGTTGATAATCGGCGTGAACGCCGTGCCGCCAATTCCGCCCAAGCTCGACACGGTGAAGCATCCGCCTTGGATGTCGGTCAGCTTGAGCTTGCCCTCGCGCGCCGTCTGCGCGAGCGTCGCCGTCTCGCTCGCGATCTGTAGCACGCCCTTTTTGTCGACGTCGCGAATGACCGGCACCACCAGCCCCTCGGGCGTGTCGGCGGCAAAGCCCAGGTGGAAATACTTCTTGAGAATGAGATTGTCGCCGTCGAGCGAGGAGTTGAACTCAGGAAACTCGGTCAGCGCGCGGACCAGCGCCTTGAGCACGAACGCGAGCAGCGTGACGCGGATGCCGTCGGTCGCGTGTGACTCGCTAAGTTCGTGGCGCAAGGCCTCGAGCTCGGTCACGTCCGCCTCATCGAACTGGGTGACGTGAGGGATCATCACCCAGTTGCGCGCCAGGTTCGCCTTCGAGGCACGGCGGATGCGCGATAGTGGGCGCGTCTCGATCTCGCCGAATTTGGCGAAGTCGATCTTTGGCCAAGGCGGCAGATCCAAAGCGACGCCCGCGCCGGCTCCATTCCCGCGGGCAGGACCTGCGAGCGTTGACTTCACGAATCTCTGCACATCGCTTCGAAAGATTCGTCCGTTCAAGCCGGTGCCCGAGACGGCATGCAAATCGACTCCGAGTTCCCGAGCAAATTTGCGCACAGACGGACTCGCGTGAGGCTTGTGTTCGGTCTCCGACTCGGGCGCCGGACGCAGGCCCGGTTCGGGCCGCGCCGGCGGACGGGGCGTGGCGGATTTGTCCGGCGCTGATAAACCATCGGCCGCGGCCGCTGGCGGCTGGACCACGGCGGAAGACCTTCTATTTGTCGACTTGGCCGTCTCGGCGCCAGCTGGCGCTGGTTTGGCCGCAGCGGGCGCTGCTGCCTCGACGGGCTTGGCGGCGGCAGGGGACTCCGGAGTCGCAGGTTTTCCCGCAGGCGTTGCGGTTTCGATCACGACGATTGGCGAGCCCTCCGAAACCTTATCGCCGACCTTGACCCGGATCTCCTTGACCACGCCGGCTTCTGTAGAGGGCACTTCCATCGAGGCCTTGTCGGACTCGATAGTGACGAGCGAGTCGTCGACCCGGACCGGGTCGCCCGGCTTGACCATCACTTCGATGACTTCGACGTCGGAGAACTCGCCGATGTCGGGAATCTTGATATCGACCAGCGCGCCCATCGCATCACACCGTCGCGGGGTTCGGCTTTTCCGGATCGATGCCGTACTTTTTAATCGCAGCATCGACTTTGGAGGCGGGAACCTGCTCTTCTTCGGCGAGCGCCTTGAGCGCTGCGAGCGCGATGTAATGCCGGTCGATCTCGAAGAAGCTGCGCAGACGGGCGCGATAGTCACTGCGGCCGTAGCCGTCGGTGCCGAGCACACGATAACGGCGTGGCACGTATGGACGAATCTGATCCGCGAAGGTCCGCATATAGTCAGTCGCCGCCACCACCGGCCCGGGCCGATCGGCGAGGCAGGTCTCGACGTAGCTCCGTCGCTGGGGCGCGGTGGGGTGCAGCAGATTCCAGCGCTCGGTCTCGATTCCGTCGCGTCTTAACTCGGTGAAGCTCGGCACGCTCCAGACATCGGAGACAACGCCGAAGTCGTCTCTCAGTAGATCGGCCGCGGCTATAGCCTCGCGCAGGATGGTTCCCGAACCGAGTAACTGCACGCGCGGCCCCTTGCCGTTGCTGCCGCCGTTGGTCAACGGGTACATGCCCTTGAGAATACCTTGCTCCGCACCCTCGGGCATCGCGGGATGGACGTAATTCTCATTCATCAGAGTGATGTAGTAAAAGACGTCCTCTTGCTCGGCCAGCATCCGCCCCAGACCGTCGTGAATGATTACCGCAAGCTCGTAAGCGAAGGTCGGATCATAGGCGACGCAATTCGGGACCGTCGAAGCGAGGACGTGACTATGGCCGTCTGCGTGCTGCAGCCCTTCGCCATTGAGCGTGGTGCGGCCGGAAGTTCCCCCGAGGAGAAAGCCGCGGCATCGCGAGTCGCCGGCGGCCCAGGCCAGGTCGCCAACGCGTTGAAACCCGAACATCGAATAGAAGATGTAGAAAGGAATCATCGGTAGATTATGGGTACTGTATGAAGTGGCCGCGGCTATCCAGGACGACATCGCGCCCGCCTCGTTGATTCCCTCCTGAAGAATTTGGCCGTGCTGGTACTCGCGGTAGAACATCAACTGGCCGGCGTCCTCGGGCTTGTAGAGCTGGCCGACCTGCGAGAATATCCCGAGCTGACGGAACATCCCCTCCATGCCAAAAGTGCGCGACTCGTCGGGGACGATTGGTACGACGCGGTTGCCGATGTTCTTATCGCGCACCAGGGCGGAAAGAATCCGCACGAAGGCCATCGTGGTCGAGACCTCGCGATCGCCGGTGCCTTTGAGCTGCGAGTCGAAGGCCGCCAACAGCGGCACCTGAAGCGGCTGCGAAGTGCGCCGGCGCTGCGGGAGACTGCCACCCAACGCTTTGCGACGCTCGCGCAGATACTGAATCTCGATGCTGTCTTCGGGCGGGCGATATAGCGGCACGTCGGCAATCTGGTCGTCCGGCACCGGGATTTTGAAGCGGTCCCGAAAGGCCTTGAGCTCCTCGAGCCCCATCTTCTTCTGCTGATGGGTGATATTCATGCCCTCGCCAGCGGCGCCCATCCCATAGCCCTTGATGGTTTTGGCGAGGATGACGGTAGGCTGATTGCGTTGGCTGACGGCGGCGGAGTACGCAGCGTAAACCTTGATTGGATCGTGGCCGCCGCGGCGGAGCTGCCAGATTTCGTCGTCGGTCATGCCCGAGACCATCTCGAGCAACTCCGGATACTTGGCGAAGAATTCCTTGCGCACGTAAGCGCCGTCGCGCGACTTGAAAGCCTGGTATTCGCCGTCGACGCATTCCTCCATCCGCTTGCGCAGCAAGCCCAGCTTGTCGCGCGCGAGCAATGCGTCCCAGTTGCTGCCCCAGATGACCTTGATGACGTTCCATCCGGCGCCCCGGAAGTCGGACTCGAGTTCCTGAATAATCTTGCCGTTGCCGCGCACCGGACCGTCGAGCCGCTGCAGGTTGCAGTTGACGACGAAGATCAGATTATCGAGCTTTTCGCGCGAAGCGAGCGCGATCGCCCCGAGCGACTCCGGCTCGTCCATCTCGCCGTCACCCATGAAGGCCCATACCTTCCGGTCACCCATCCCGCCAAGGCCCCGGCCCTCGAGGTACTTCATGAAGCGCGCCTGATAGATCGCCATGATCGGCCCGAGGCCCATCGACACGGTCGGGAACTGCCAGAAATCCGGCATCAGCCAGGGATGCGGATAGGACGAGAGTCCATGGCCGTCGACTTCGCGCCGGAAGTTGAGCATCTGCTGCTCGGTCAGGCGTCCTTCGACGAATGCGCGCGCGTAAATTCCGGGGGAGGAGTGTCCCTGAATGTAGATGATGTCGCCACCGTGACCCTCGGCGGGTGCGCGCCAGAAATGTCCGAAGCCGATGTCGTAGAGGGTCGCGGCGGACTGGAAGCTTGCGATATGACCGCCGAGCTCGGAGTGAGGCTGGTTTGCCCGCACCACCATCGCGAGCGCGTTCCAGCGAATAATCGAGCTGATGCGACGCTCGATCTCGCGGTCGCCGGGGTAATGCGGCTGACGATCGGCGGGGATCGTGTTGAGATACGGCGTGTTCGCGTTGTAAGGCAGATACGTGCCGCGCAGGCGCGCCGTGGTAATCAGTTGCTCGAGCAGATAATGAGCCCGATCGACACCCTCGGCGTCAATCACAGCCTCCAGCGAATCGAGCCATTCGCGGGTCTCCTCGGGGTCTATGTCCTGAATCGTTTCCATCAGACCTTTTCCTGTGGTTGGGCCTGTTGCTTGCCCTGGGTTTTTAGCGCTGGTCTGGAAGTGCGCCTGCAGCCGCTCTCCTTAAAGCTACATTTTGCGCCGACCATGGCGAAAGTGCATCCTACGTCGGGCATCTTTTCCCACTGGACGGCTGCCTGTTGGGCCTGGAGCCCCAGCTTTCCGAGCGCGGGCGAAAAGGCGGCGGCCGCCATGAGCGATCAGCCCTAGCCAGCAGTTCTGTTGACGCGGGCGGATGCTTCGCGTTATCGCCTTGGTTGAAACCTATGCACGACGCGACCTCGCGATGGGATCACCTGGTGCAGGAGGGGCGAGTGCATCGCTCGCTCTACACCGACGCCTCGATCTTCGCCGAGGAGATGACCCGGATTTTCGGCGGTACCTGGGTTTATCTCGGCCACGAGAGCGAAATCAGCAAGCCCAACGATTTCGTCACCCGCAATCTCGGCCTGCGGCCGATTATCCTGACCCGCGATGGCAGCGGCAAAATCAACGCGCTGATGAACCGCTGCTCGCATCGCGCAGCGACGGTGTGCCGCGCGCGTGAGGGTTCGGCGCGCTATTTCACCTGCGGCTATCACGGATGGACCTACAGCAATAGCGGCGAGTGCGTCTCCGTGCCGGGCGAGGACGCATACGGGCCCGATTTTCGGATCGCCGACTATAACCTCGCAAGGATTGCTCGCGTAGAGATTTACCGGGGATTCATTTTCGGCACTCTGAACCGCGAGGCGCCGGCCCTGGTCGAGCACCTGGGCGCGGCGCGCCCGCTGATCGATCAGTGGCTGGATCGCTATCCGGGGGCGGAGGTGGTTGTACGCAGCTCCGCTCAACGGATGGTCATGGGCGCTAACTGGAAACTGGTATACGACAATGCGGGCGACGGCTATCATCCGCCGTTCTCACATCGTTCGTTACTGCTGATGACCGCGCGTCGCCACGGACCCGACCGCGACATGTCGTACTACGGAACGAGCGCGCCCGACGATTGCGCTATGTATACGCAGGCGCTCGGCAACGGCCATACTTTTATCGATCAGCGGCCCGAAATGCATGCGGGTTCGGCCTGGGAGCGGCAGCGGCCGCAGCCGGGGCGGGAGACCTACGAGGCGCAACTTCGCCGGCGCCTCGGCGATGAGGAGGCGAAACGGCTGCTGGAGGTCGCGGTCGGATCGGGGATGAACCTCAACGTCTTTCCCAACCTGCTCATCATCGGCAACCAGATTCAGGTGGTCGAGCCGCTAGCGGTCGACCGGGTTCAGGTGACATGGTATGCGACCACGCTCGAAGGAGTGCCGGACGAGATCAACCTGCTGCGAATGCGCACGCAGGAGGATTTCCCCAATTTCGGCGAGGTCGATGACTGCGCGAATTTCGAGGCCTGTCAGCAGGGTATGGCGATTCCGGAGCTCGAGTGGATCGATATCAGCCGCCATCTTCGCACCGGCGTCGAGCGGACCGACGCCCAAGGCGTCATCACCGGACCGATAAGCGACGATCTCCATTTCCGCGCCTACTACAAAGAGTGGAAGCGGCTGATGAGCGCGGAGCTGAAGCTTACGGTGGGATAGGAGACCGGAGTTCGTGACCAGGGACGACTCGACCGCTGGGGAGCCCTCGCTCTATGTGAATGACGCGCTGTACGAGAGGCTGATGTCGCTTGATCGTCTGTGGAAGCAGCCTGGCGAGCCGCCGGCGCGGGAGCTCGAGGAGTATTGCGAGCGTCTGATCAAGCGCGAAGCCCGGCTGCTCGACGACGGTGAGTTCGAGCGCTGGCTCGAACTGTTCAGCCGCGAATGTATCTATTGGATACCGCTTGGGCGGGGCAACGATCCCCGGCGCGAGGTGACGATCGAGTTTCACGATCGGCGGCGGCTGGTGGATCGGGTCGCGCGGCTGCGCACCGGGAGCGCCTATTCGCAAATTCCGCCCACCCGCACCTGTCATCTTCTGAGCAATCTGGAGATTTTCCCGAGCGGCGCGGACGAACTCGCGGCCCGGGCGAATTTTACGATTCACACCTACCGGTGCGGCGTTCGTCGTACGCTGGCTGGCTGGTGCGGGTACCTTTTTGTCAAAGAGGGCGGTGGCTGGAAGATTGCGCTGAAACAAATCAACCTGATCGACGCCGACGAGGGCCAGGAGAACAACTCCTTTTTCCTGTGACGCCGCGGTCCGTTGCGGCCGCGCCTGCCGTTCTCCGACGTCGAGCCGGGACGTGCGGCGATAGCGGGGTGACAATTGGCTGGATCGGATGAGAAGCAACCGTCGGGCCTCTCGCGCCCAGAATTCGTCGAGCGCCATGGCCTTTGGACGCTAGCGCAAAAAGAGCGTGTTCAGGGGGTTCGCGACACGATCGAGCGTCACCGGATAACCTCGGTGCGGGTCGTATTCGCCGACCAGCACGGAATCGCGCGCGGCAAAACGCTGACTGCGCGAAACTTTCTGGCCGCCCTCGAACGTGGCCACGCCGTGGTAAGCACGCTGTTCGCGTTCGATACCTCAAATCATGTCGCCTTCCCGGTTTTCACCGGCCAGGGCGGTCTGCCGCTCGCTGGGGCCGGCGGTTCCGGCGACCTTCTGATGGTTCCTGACCCGGAGACCTTTCGCGTGCTGCCATGGGTTCCCGCCACGGCCTGGGTGTTGTGCGACCTGTACCTGCCGGACGGCGCGCCGGTGCCTATCGCGCCCCGTTACATCTATCGGCGGGCGCTCGAAGAGCTGAAGCGCAAGGGCTACGGATCGATGGTGGGTCTCGAAGTCGAGTTCTATGTGATGAAGCTCGAGGACGCCTGTCTGCGTCCCGAGCAGTCCGGACAGCCGCCGGATCCGCCGCAGGTCAATTTGCTGTCTCACGGCTTCCAGCATCTGGCCGAGCAGAAGATCGACGAGATGCAGCCGATACTCGAAACCTTGCGCGAAAATCTGGAGGCGCTTGGTCTTCCGATTCGCAGTCTCGAGACCGAATGGGGCCCGAGCCAATGTGAAGTCACTTTCGAGCCCGAAACGGGGCTACGACCCGCCGATGACATGCTCCTGTTCAGGAGCGCGGTGAAGCAGATCTGTCGGCGCCACGGATACCATGCGACATTCATGTGCTGGCCGGCGCTGCAGAACGTCTATGCGAGCGGCTGGCATCTGCATCAATCGCTGTACTCGCTGGCGACCGGCGAAAACGCGTTTGTGGCGCCCGACTCCTCGCAACTGCTATCGGCTACCGGCCGCGATTTCGTCGGTGGACTGCTGCATCATGCGGCAGCAAGTTGCGTCTTCAGTAACCCGACGATCAACGGCTACAAGCGGCTGCGTCCCAACTCTCTCGCGCCACATCGGGCCAACTGGGCCACGGAGAATCGAGGCGCGATGATTCGCGTAATCGGCAGTCCGACGGACCCTGGCACGCATCTTGAGAACAGGATTGGAGAACCTGCCGCCAATCCATACCTGTACCTGGCGGCAAACCTGATCGCGGGTATGGATGGGGTCGAGAAGCGGATCGATCCGGGCCCTCCGACCAGCGATCCCTATGCCGACGCCGACCGCGCGGTACTGCCGCGGTCGCTGATGGATGCGGTGGGCGCGCTCAAACATAGTGCGCTGTTTCGGGAGAAGATGGGCAACGATTTCATCGACTACCTGGTAGCGCTGAAGGAATTCGAGATTTCGCGTTTCCTTTCGTTCGTTACCGACTGGGAGCACCGCGAGTACTTCGAGATGTTTTGAAGGCCGTCGGCTGTGCCGTTAATAACTGGATCCGCAGGCGGCTGTAGCGATCTCTGTTCGGCGGGTGGTGTCGATGCTATATGGAATTCGCCTGGTCGTTTTCGAATCGGTGGAAAAGTGGATTTCCGCAGAGGGTAAGGAGGCTGCGTTAAATGGGCGAGCGTGGAGCACCGGTCTCACTAGCAGTCGCATCTATCGCGATTTCGTTCTTGAGCGTGATTTCATTTTTAAGTTTGACGGGCGTGGCGGAAGCGCAGCAGAAGAACAACAACACGCTGCTGGTATGCACGGCGTGTCATATACCCAAGGACGGCAAGCTGGATTCGATCGAATCGGTGCGGATGACACCCGAGGGCTGGCGGATGACGCTCAGCCGAATGATTCGCAATCACGGTCTGCAGCTCAAAGAGGACGAGGCTCACAATATTCTCAAGTACCTCAGCGACAATTACGGTTTGGCGCCCTCCGAGATCGCTCCGTACGAATATGCGCTTGAACAGCGCAACAGCACCTTGCAGGACTTCGATCGGGCGGGTTTGCCGCCCAACGTGATGGGCGCTTGCGTGCAGTGTCATTCGTTCGCGCGGATCGCCCTGCAGCGGCGGACGCCGGAGATGTGGAAGCGGCTGCCCGACCTGCATGAGTACTTCGTGCCGTTCGTGGCTTCCGACACGTCCTCGGCGGGCAATCTTATCGACCCGTGGCGCAAGGTGGCGACCGGAGAGGCGGTGCCATACTTAGCCAAGCGCTTCCCGTTCGAGGCGCCTGCGTGGAAGGAATGGCAGGCGGCAGCGAGGCCGGATTATTCGGGGAAATGGATGGTGGTGGGGCACGACCCGGCCAAGGGCGGCGACTATACCGGAGTGCTCACGGTGACCTCGTCGGGTGACGATCAGTATCGCGGCAAGTTCACCCATGAGTTCGAGGATGGCTCCTCGGTGACGGGCAGCACGGAGGCGGTGCTGTACGCGAAGTTCGAGTGGCGCGGGCGGGCCAAGGTGGGGGACCGGCAGGAAGCAGAGATTTTCTTCGGGAACGAGAACGGCACCCGGATGCACGGGCGGCGCCTGCTGACGCCGGTGGGCGATCTTGGGATGGACGAGACCCTGTACAAGGCTGGGAGCGCAGCCACGCTGCTGACCGCCATCCCCAAGTCGATCCAAGCCGGACAGACGGTCAAGGTGCGGCTGTTCGGGATGCATCTGCCCGCCAGCGTGAGCGCGGACGCGATTAGCTTTGGCGATGGCCTAAGGGTGAAATCGGTCAGCCAGTCCGATGACAACACGGTGGTCGCCGAGGTGGAGGCCGACGCCAACGCCAAGCCAGGACCGCGCAGTGCGAAGATCGCAGGAGTCGAGGGCGAGCAGCCGATTTACCTGTACAAAACCGTGGATTACATCAGCATTACGCCCGAACGGGGCTATGGGCGGCCGGGCGGGACGCGTGGCCCCAAGGTCAACCAGCAATTCGAGGCGAGCGCGTTCACCCATGGGCCGGATGGCAAGCCGGTCAACATCGGGCGGGTCGGCCCGCTGACCTGGGACGTGGCGGAGCGGGTGAGCAGAATCGGCGACGACGACGTGCTGTACGTCGGGAAGGTCAATCCATACGGAACATTTATTGCCGCCTCCGACGGACCTAACCCGGAGCGCGAGCATAGCGAATCCAACGTGGGCGACGTGTGGGTCGAAGCATGGTACAAGCCCGACCCGTCGAAGCCGCCGATGGGCGCGCGGGCCTTCATGCTGTTGATGCCGCCGAAGTTCGTGTTCAATCCAATAAATTGATACGCTGTTTTTTGAGGTGCAACCTGTGCTACCTGACGAACTGGAATTCCGGCCCGAGAACGCTCATGTGGTCAATCACAGCGGAATGACCGTGCTGGTGGCCGCGAAGACCATGTCGTTGTTCACGATGGATCCGCTGTCGGAAGCTGTGCTGCAGTACTGCGAGAGCAAGCGGCGGTTCACGCTGGAAGATGTCGTCAAGCAACTCGCACAACCCGCTGGCGAGTTCGTCGGCGAAGACGTGGCGCACGTGGTGCGGGAATTCATGAACGTGGACGTGCTGATGGGTGGACAGAACAGCGCCCCAACCGCGCTCCCGTTCGTGGACACGGAAAAGTTTCCGCTAAGTTCCCTGGTGCTCAACGTCACCAATAAGTGCAACCTGCACTGCACCTACTGCTACGAGCCGGACGGAGCCAAGTACGGCCCGGCGCCAGTGCGGATGGAATGGGAGACGGCGCGCTCGAGCGTGGACTTTCTGTTCGAGAAGGCGGGGCGAAACCGCGAGGTCAATATCGTTTTCTTCGGCGGCGAGGCGCTGCTCAATTTCAAGCTGATGAAGCAGGTGGTCGATTACGCCGAAAATAAGAGCGTGGCGGTGGGCAAGAAGGTAGACTTTTCGATCACCACCAACGGGACGCTGCTGGTTGACGAGATAATCGACTTTCTGCAGGAGCATCGCTTCGGCGTGACGATCAGTATCGACGGGCCCAAGGAGATTCATGACCGCCGCCGCTTCTTTCTCAGCCACGCCGGCGAGAAGAAAGGCTCGTACGACCAGATCATGAGCCGCGTCGAACGCTTGCTCGAGCGCTACACGGCGCGCCCGATCGTGGCCCGGGTCACAGTGACCAAGGGCGCGGTCGAAATCGTTCGGATTTACGAACACCTGAGCGGCCTGGGATTCTTCGAGGTCGGGTTCTCGCCGGTGACCGCGAAGCCGGGACTTGATTACGGCCTCGAAGCGGCCGACCTGCGCGAGGTGCTGGCCGGGTTCAAGGAACTCGGCGGGCGCTACGTGGAGCGGGCGATCGGCGGTCAGTACACAGGCTTCTCGAACCTGAGCACGATGCTGACCGACCTGCATCTTGGGACCAACAAGATGTTCCCGTGCGGCGCGGGCCTGGGGCTTCTCGACGTCGACGGCAACGGCGACGTATACCTGTGTCATCGGTTCCCCGGGGTCGAGGAACATAAGTACGGCAATGTGAAGCAAGGTGGAATCGAATACGGACGTCTAACCGAATTCGTCAACAGCGTGCAGGTGGGCAACAAGCCAGTGTGCCAGACCTGCTGGATTCGCGGAATCTGCGGGGGTGGATGTTATCACGAGGCACTGCAGGAGTTCGGTGAAGCGGCGCTGCCCAATTTGCACTATTGCGTATTTCTGCGCGAGTGGACTGAGTATGGGATCGGGGTGTTTACCGAACTCGAGCAGAAGAACCCGGGCTTTGTCGAAAAATATATCGTGCGAAGCCGTGGAGATGTGCCCAAGGAACTGAGTTGATCGGGAACTGAGTTGCTGCCACCGGGCGCAGAATCCCGCGCCGTGCTCTGGACCCGTAACAGGAGGAGAACATGAAACACTTGAAGGCGGCGAACAAGAAGGCCCGTGCGGTTGAAGCAATTCGCACGGGGGGAGACGTGGTCGGGATGGTGCAGCCGATGGGCTGTACCACGATTTTCAATCCCGGCTGGGAAGCCGACCCTTGGGGTGGCGCGCATGCGATGTGCAGTCCCACGGAAGCCGATCTGGCGGGATGCTCGGGCGTGTGCTGGTGGCCGGCACAAGTGCCGGACAGCCTGCAGAACTATCCTGAATGGGCAAAGGGCTGCTCCGGTGTGAACATGGAAGACTGGAGAAGCCTGAACGTGGAGTTCCCCAAAGTTAAGTAGAGACGAACGCCTCGGCCGCCGCTGGCCGAGCAACTACATTGGCTTGTCGAGGGGCGTCGGCCTTGCATGCAAGGTGCGCGAGCCAGTCGCTTCGTCGCGGCCGCGCGCTCAAAGGGTGATCAGGTAGGCTGCAAGGCGAGTCGCAAAGGATTGTCATGACCAACAAGAATGGTTGGCAGCTACGTCTGTACGGTTCGTGGATTTTTGGACTCGCGCTGATGATGTGGGCGGGCACTGCGTCGGCCAAATGGTACATGGTCGTGGGGACGCTGCCCAACCTCATTCAGGTCGTCGACACCACGACTGACAAAGTTGTCAGGACTATTCCGTTGGAGGGTCCCGGGCCGATTCTGCAGGTCTCGACCGATTCTGCGACGCCGCGGTATGCCTACGCGACGACCAACCTGGACCAAGCCGTCGCCGTAGTTGACCTGGAACAGGGTAAGCAGGTCGCGACCTACAAGCTGTCGAGCGATACCGAGACCGTACGGGTTTCGGCTACCAACCTTAATCCCAAGGGCGACAGGTTGTACATAAGCGAGCTGCCGCTCAAGGTGACCCCGGGCCGCTATCAGCACGAAGAGCAGCGCTTCGTGGTTTACGACACTGCGACCAACAAGGAAGTAAAGTCCTTTCCGGCGCCGGCGCAGACCCTATCGTTCGCATTCTCGCCTGATGGCAAACGGCTCTACGCTTTCTGCGTTGGGCAGGACGTGATGGTGCTCGACGCGAACGACGGCCACGTGCTGGGCACGATTCCGCTCGCCCATCGCAATATCACGGGCATCCGCGCAACGTATGGGCTGCCCCTCCTGGCGAATTACCAGGAGCAGAATTACCTGATCACTTTCGCGATTATCGTCGAGGATTCAATAACCGATACCGACACGCTGGCGGTTGGCCTGCTCGACCTCAAGCAGCAGCAGCCGGCGCTGCAGATTATCGAGACCGAACCCTTCGTCGAGAACTGGTATTCGGTCGAAGGCATCGCCACCCCGCCCAACCTGCACAAGGCGTATTTCGTATGGAACGATCTCTGGAAAATCGATTACCAGACCAAGAAGCGGGAAAAAGCAGTCTCTCTTCCCAATAGCCAAGCGGTGCCGCTGCTCTCGCCCGACGGCAAGAAGGTGTATTGCGGCGGCCAGTGGCATGCTCTCTTTGTTTACGATGCCAACACGCTCAATCACATCGACGACGTCGAACTCGGCCATTCGATGGCCGGGATCGGGATGCGGTTCGTGCAGAACGATAAAGATCTGGCGGCACCCGGATCCACCAGCCAGGATCCGCAAAGCTCACAATAGTAAGTCAGGTTTGCGAGCGGATATCTGTTAACCGCATCCGCGAAAATTTAACTGGTGAGGAAGCCAACCGGCCGCCGTCTCCGTATCGCGGCCACGTCGCCGGAATTCGATCCCGAATCATTAGGCGCGCGCACGGGCGCGGGCGTTCGCGTCGCGCTCATCGATAGCGGGATCAACTCCGCCCATTCACACGTTGGTCCGCTCGCTGGCGGAGTAGCTTTTAGCGCCGGCTCTAACAGCAAGGTGCTGCAGAGCTCTGATTTTAACGACACTCTGGGACACGGTACCGCGCTGGCCGGAATTCTGAAATTCAAAGCGCCCGAGGCGACATTGTTCGCCGTGAAGGTTTTCACAGACCGCCTGGTGACGTCGATCGAAATTCTCGAAGCGGCACTCGGCTGGGCGATAGAGCAGAAGATGCACGTGATCAATCTGAGTCTAGGGACCGACAACCCCGCGCATCGTGCGCGGATGGCAAAGATAGCGGCGAGGGCCAAGCGCGCCGGAACGTTGATCGCCGCCTCGTCTCCACCCGGACGGTCAGACATGCTTCCCGCGGCCCTCGACGGCGTCTTCGGTGTGGCAGCGAGTGACGATTGTTCGTGGAGCGAGTACCGATACGTCCCGGACGACCCGATTCATTTCAGGGCTCACCCGTCGCCGCGCCCGTTGCCCGGCCTGGACCAGTCGCGCAACTATCGCGGGCACAGCTTTGCCTCGGCGCATCTGAGCGCTTTGCTGGCGCTGCTGATTGAGGATCGCCCGGAGTTGGGATTCGCGAACGCTCGCGAGCGCTTGTTGAAATGTACCGGACTGCCGCTGCCGTTGAAGAATCCTTGATGATCGTTCGCGGGAACGCACGCGGCCGTTGCCCCGCTTGTTCTAGGCAACGCGCTCCTGCGCCCGCATTTTCTGCGACACGCCGTCGGGGTGGTCGCCGTAGCTGCCGCTCCACAACACGCGGCCGTTGTCGAGCACCATCACGTGATCGTCCTGCCGGATCGAGGACAGCCGATGCGTGATCATTATCACCGTGCGGCCGGGCAGCGCTCGTTCAACAGCGGCCCGGATTTCAGCTTCGCTGACCACGTCCAGCGCCGAAAGGGCTTCATCAAGGACCAGGATTTTAGGACCCTTGAGTAGCGCACGAGCGATAGAGATGCGCTGCCGTTGGCCGTCGGAGAGCGTCGCTCCATGCTCGCCGACCGGGTTATCGTAGCCATCGGGCAACGAGCTAATGAAATCGTGGAGTCCGACCGCGCGCGCGGCGGCGATCACCTGCTCCCGCGAGGCGTCCGGACAGGCATAGCGGAGGTTTTCGATCATCGGCGCGTGAAACACGAAGGCCTGATGTCCGGTCACTACCAGTTGGTTTCTGAGCCATGCCAGATCGAGAGTGCGGAGCTCGTGGCCGTCGAGCAGGATCGAGCCGGCCGCCGGGTTCGATCAACCGGGCCATCAGGTCGACGATCGAGGTCTTACCGGCGCCGCTTGGGCCAACAATTGTGAATCTCCCGCCTGCGGGAATTTTGAAATTCAGGTCGTCGAGAATCGGTACGGCTGGATCATGGCTGAAGGTGACCCGCCGAAATTCGATCTCTCCGTGAACCTCGGGCAGCCGGAGGGTTCCTGGCGCGCTTTCGTTTTCGGTTGGCAGGTCAAGGAATTCGAAGATACGGTCCACGGAGACGCCCGCGCGCTGCAGCCGCAGGTAGAGATCGATCAGCGCCTGTAATGGACTGAACGCGCGCATCTGATAGGCCGAGAATGCCACCAGACTGCCGATCGTCATGTGCCCTTCGATTACCAAGTATCCGCCGTAAAGCGTCACCAGTGCGGAACCGAGAAATGTGCTGGCGGCAGAAGCGCTGCTGCCCAGATACGCGAGCATCTCGAGCCGCGTGACTGAGTTGACGAATGCGACGCCCAGGGCGGAAAGCCGGGCGTGCTGGACTTTTTCGGCTACAAAAAGCTTTACAAATTTTATTGCCGACAGTGACTCTACCAAAAATGACGAAATTGCCGCGTTGAGTTCGCGGACGGCGCGAGTCTGATTCACGATCAACGGTCGAAACCGCATCACTCCGTACAGTTGCAACGGCACCAGCGCCAAGCTGAGTAAAAACAGCTTCCAGTTCAACCACAGGAGAAAACCGGTCGCGGCGAACAGCGTGAAAATGTTTGCGATAAAATTGAAGCCAGCGTCGGTCAGCATCGCTTGCACTTCAGCGATGTCGGTATTGAGACGCGAAAGAAGGTCGCCGACTTTTGCCCGCACGTGAAAACGCATCGGCAGCGCTTGCAGATGCTCGAACAGATGCTGGCGTAGATTGAACAGCACCCGCGCCGTTACACTGGTGTAGTAGTAGCGATTGAACGCGCCGAGCACATAGCTCGCGACGGTAACGGCGATCATTACGCCGGTGAGAATCCAGAGCAGGCGTAGATTGCGGGCCTGAAGGACATCGTCAATCAGAATCTTGGTGAAAATAGGCCAGAGCAGGCCCAAAATCGTATTCGAGAACGACAACAGAAAAATGATGGCGAGCTTGGAACGAAATCCCGAAAGAAACGGCAGCAGTCGGCGAACGCGCGAAAGGCTGACTTTGCTGAGCGGCCTCATTAAGCTCCATTTTTCTCGAGCTATGAGGCGCATTAGTCCATAACCCGAGCCCCGGCGTAATCCGACGCCGCATTCGTTCCTGACCATTCGATCATCATCCGAAGCGGCTATCGACTTTCGCGTGCGCAATGATAGTAATCCGCTCGGCAGGAAAGCAAGATAAGAGAGAATCAGTAGAAGATCGACTCAAATCAGTAAAGGACTGACCTAGATCGGTAAGGGACTGCTGTCGAATCGAAGCAAATGGAAAGAACCACCGATATCGCCAATCCGAAGGACGGCTCCCAACTGATGCTGATTCCCGAGGGTGAATTCCTGATGGGCAGCGATGATGGCTATCCCAGCGAGCGCCCCGCCCATCGCGTCTTCGTGAGCCCGTTTTATATCGCCAGAACCCTTGTCACCAACTCCCAATACCGAAGCTTTGTGCTGGAGACCGGATACGCGGCGCCTTACATGGATGATCCCCGGGCCGAGTGGGCGAATTGGGATCGGGACAGCAAAAACTTTCCCGCCGGCCGTGAAACGCACCCGGTGGTGCTCGCCTCGTGGATTGATGCTTCGGCTTACTGCGAATGGGCAGGGACCAGACTGGCTACCGAGGCCGAGTGGGAAAAGGCGGCTCGCGGAGGCTTGGACGGCAAGCTGTTTCCGTGGGGCGATGAGGAAATCTCCCACGAGCTAGCCAACTACGACAATCAGGACGGTACCACTCCGGTGGGCGTTTATCCGCCAAATGGCTATGGTCTTTACGACATGGTGGGTAATGCGTGGGAATGGGTGGCCGACTACTATGACCCCAAATACTATTCGCGGTCGCCCATGCGCGATCCCCGCGGACCGGAGCAAGGCTCATCGCGGGTGCTGCGCGGTGGTTCGTGGCTGCTGTTTGCCCGTTACTGCCGAGTTTCGTACCGATTCAGGAATAGTCCAAACTTCCACGCTAGCTTGATTGGCTTTCGTGTGGCTCGGTCGCTATGAGAGCGCCTTCTCGGTAGAGCCGGACCAGGGCCGCACGCACCATGCCGGAATCCGCGCGGGTTCCCTCGCGTCGCTTCAGATAGCCCGCCACGATATCGGTTATCGCGGGCTTCTTTTTGATCTCCTTGAGCAGAGCCGGTACGCATACGTTGTGAAGGAATCGAAGACCCCGCGTGTTACTGTCGCTCACGAAAACCTCACGGGTTTTCACGCGCGGCCATTCGAGCACTGGGCGCCGCTCGATCCTGACGTCCGAGGCGAGGCGTACGTGCGAAACCTCGGTAGGTGGCTTGAGCGTCGCTCCGTTGGCCGGCGCGCGCGAGAGCGAAGCCAGCAGGCCGCTGCGCTTCTGCCAGAAAACGGAATCCGGCCATCGCCGTTCCTGGTCGTAGTATTCGGCGGATTGGCGATAGTGCGTCGAGTAAGCATTGCTCTGTGCGTCGCGATAGAAGCTAAGAGCGCTTGCGGATGACGCCGGGCTGCTCAGGCTAGTGTTTATCACCGCGGCCCCGGTGATTGCCGACGCCATCGCTGTCTGCACGCCCTCTGAAGAGAGCGGATCGATGAATAGTCCGGCGTCGCCCAAAAGCAGAAAGCGCTCGCCGGCGAACTGACGAGCGGTATACAAGGTCGCGTCCGAAACCCGGAGCGGGTGCGGTAGGCTGGCGGTCGCAAGAAATTTCGAGACGTATGAAAGCCTGTCTATTTCGGACAGATAGAAAGCCCCGAGTCCGAGTTCCCGAATGCGCCGGCCCTCGCTCCAATCGACCAGCAGAGTGACGTTGCGCAGCCCGTTCTGCAGCGGGACCGACCATACCACGCCGTTCTCATACGCTTCGAGTAGAGTGTTGCCGAAATCATCGCCCGCGGGCGCCGCGGCGTCGCGCCAGTAGCCGGTTACCGCAAGCGTTTGGAAGTCCGGGTCGCGTTGGCGAAAATCCTGACGCGCGAGAATTCCGGCATGACCGCTTGCATCGACAAAAAATCGCCCCCTGATCGGGGCCTCGCGCGCGGTATGCACCGTCACGCCACGCCTATCGATGCGGACGCCATTGACGCCCGCGCCGAGCCTGACCTCCACTTTTTTCTGGCGACGCGCATTCTCCAGCAACAGCATATCGAAGGTCTCGCGCCAGACCTGGAAGCCCATTCTGGATTTGTCTGCGCTGTAGTAACCGGTGCGCGGCTCGGGAGTGCCCCAGCACACGGTGTGGCCGGCCATTCGGAGGAACCCGCCGCTCTCCACCGTTTGGCGCAACCTGAGAAAATCCAGGACCGAAAGGATGCTGGGGGTCAGCGATTCACCGATTCGGTAGCGGGGAAATTTGCTTTTGTCCAGCAGCAGGACCCGAAAGCCGAGCCCAGCCAGCAGATAGCCGGCGGTGCTGCCAGCCGGACCTGCGCCGGCGATTACAACGTCGGGGTTTGTGGCCACTCGGCGATCTTATGCATTCATGAATGGGCGCCGCAAAGGGCTTGGCGCGCTTACGATCCGCGGCCGCGAACGCGTCCACGTGGATCGCGTTCAACCGCTCACTGTACGATTTTCATCAACCCCTCGGGGCTCGCATATTGGCTCGCATCGAGGTACTGCGGCTGGCAGTCCCCATTGTAGCAGGAGGTTTGAGTCAGGCTTATCGAGACGTGCCTGTCGACAAAATTTATCGACCATCCGGCCTGCGGGCCATTTGTGCCCAACACCGAGCCCCCACTAGGCACACCAAGGGGGGTCCAGAATTGCGTGATAAATTTGAAAAGGCCGCCCCGCGGGTCGTAAAGCTCGATCGCCAGCGGCAAGAACGTTTCCTTGTCGATATACAGAACCCTGCGGCCATAACAGTAACCTTGGCTGTGCGCCGGGAGACGGGACATCTCGATCACGTAGACATTTCTAAGTTCCCACTTGCCAAGGCTCGGCCTTCCCCAAGGCAGAATTCCCTTGGCCGCGGGGTAGTAGTAGTCGCCTGGCAGTTGAGTGGACGTTCCGCACTGCCTGAGAGCGGCCGGCTCGCCATGCACCAGCGCGAGTATCCGCTTTTCGCCCAGGTACTTGATCTCGAACTGCTGCGGAAGACCTGGAGGTCCCAGCGCCGCATCTTCCCACGTGAAGTCGGAATTTTGCAGGGGCGCACAACGGGCCGCATCCGAGGAACGGATCGGCCGCCGGGAACTCGGGAGATAGGTGTAGATGTCGTCGAGCTTGGTGATGTCGTCGTAGGTGAGATCGAGCGAAGTGGTATATTTTCCCTGTTCCGGAGCAATCTGCTGGATGTACTTGGCAAAGAAGTAGTTGCCCTCGGTCCGGATCGTGGAGGGCATCGCCGGATCGCTTATATGAGTCAGCTGGGAGTATACAACGTCCTCCTGCCCGCTGGCGGTGAAGTTACCGTAGGAATCGCCTGAGTAGCTGCAGAAGATGGAACGCTGAACGCGCGGATTGTAATGGTAGTATAGGTCGTAAAATATTGCGTATGGCGCAAGCGCTGACTGGCTAAGTGGATTGGGAAAAGGAATACCAGTGGTATATCCCTCTGGAATGTAGCCGCCATCGGGGAGTTTCCTGAGTGTCGCGTGGCCGGCGTTCTTTTCGGTAGCGGCCAGGTAACTCGGCGGAAGTGGCATCGGCAGAGTGGGCCCCACTTCCAGTTGAACGTCGGACGGCAGTTTCCAGAAGTATCCGCCGGCAAAGAGCGCCTGCATGGCGGGTGGCATGAACTGCTTGTAACGCTCCCAGTTAGCGTGGGTGATTTGAGTACCGGGTGGCAGCGTGGCGTCAGAGCGTGCGGCCTCAGCGGAGTATAATTCGCAACGCAGAGTGAACAGCAGCAGAACGGCGATAGACCCAATGATCGCCGCGTGCGAACGCCTGCCTGGTTTCATGTTCGACGCTCCCCAATCGAGTTGAATTTCTCACTCACACCGGAGCGCAAGCATACAGTGGGCGCCGCGCGCGCGTCAAATCACAGGCTAACGATTGGGGCGCTGCCGAAACAGGCAGCAGCGGCCAGAGCACTAGGCAGGCAGAGTTATAGGAAATCGCGCTCAACCTGCAAGGGCTGAAACTACGTCGGTTAATCGTGTGTGTGGCTGACTGGATAATGGAAGTGAATAGTGCGTCTCGGTGGATGCATACTCGTGCCTGGAACGCGACGTCGGTTGTTTACGCGCGTCCGGCCCGCTTGCAAAGCCAGGGCAGGCGGGTGTTGAATTCCAGTCTAGAGGTGAGCGAGCGGCGGACGCGAAGAGTCTAGTCCCCGTGAGAAGAACTCCAATGCTCTTCCGGCCAAGAAAGACAAATACACCTAAGCGGAGTGTGGCGGCGGCCGCTTTGCTCGTGGCGGCGGCTTCGCTCGCGCTGGTAGGCTGCAGTCGCGCGGAGCGTAGATCAAGTTCGGTGTCGCAGACGACGCAAGCCGCCGCTGCCTCAACCGCGACTCCGGCCGGCTACGTCTATGTAACCAACAATGGCGAAGGCACTGTGTCTGAGTTCAGCCGGCACGCTGACGGCGCGCTCGATTTTCTACGCACGGCAAAAGCCGGAGCAATAAACGGCCCCACTGGAATCGCGATCGATCCGTCCAGCCGCTTTCTCTACGTGACTAACGAGGGCGACGGCCGGATTTACGAATTCCGCATCAAACGCGACAGCGGCGACCTCGCGGCGATTGGGAATGGACCGGTGGACGCTGGAGCCGGAAGCCATCCACAGCAGATAGCGATTAGTCCCCGAGGCGACTTCGCATACGTCACCAATTACGGCAAAGGCATTGATGGTTCAATTGCGGAATACGCAATCAACAACACGACCGGTGCGCTCAAGCCATTGGAGATATTTCGTGGTGGCGGTCTGCAGCGTCCGCTGGGGATCGCGTGCACGCCCAACGGCAGATTCGTTTACGTTTCCGACAGTGGCGCCGGAACGCTGGTCGCGTTCGCGGTCGAATCCTCCGGAAAACTTAAGCAGGTAGCGACTTCTCCCAGCCTTGGTGATAAGCCGGGGCAGCCCGGACTTGTCGCGATTCATCCATCTGGCAAATTTGTCTACACAGTCGACCGTGCGCTGGGTTTTGTGGTGGTGGCCAAGACCGCCGAGAACGGAAAGCTCAGCGTGATAAACACTTATCATGTTGGAATTTCGACCTCGGGGCCATTCGGTATCGCACTGGCGGCCGTGGGTTCGAAGATGTTCGTCTACACCGGCAACCGAGGCTCAGACACGATCTCTTCGCTCGAGGTGAAGCCGAACGGACTGGAGGTCGTGGGCGAGTGCCCAACCGGGATGGGTTATCCGACCGGTATGGTGACCGATCCAAGCGGCCATCTTCTGTACGTGGTCAATCGCGATGCTTCGACGGTGACGCAGTTCGCGCTCGCCGCGGACAATGGTATTGCGATCCTTCCGGCCGCTGCCGTCTTTACCGGGCTGGCACCCAGCGAAGCGAGCCATCCACTATATATTGCGATGACTCGTTGGGACGCGCCTTCTTCGGTAGCGCACGAAGAAACCCCGGAGCAACGGACGAATTGAGCTTTCCGCGGATTTAAAAATTCGCGAGTCTCAACCGCGCGTGCTTTTGAGCTCGACCGGGGCATAGAAGGGCCGGTCTCCGAGAGCATCGATAGCGCGGAAGAATTCCGGGCCTGACGCACTACCGTCCTCTTCAAGTTGCATCGTCTGGCGCAGATAATTCCAGCGCTCCGGGCATAGCCGCCGAGTCTCCTGAAAGTAACGCTTGGCTTCCTCCGCGTGTCCCTGATGATGGAGGTACTGTCCGACTCTAAAATAGGCCGTGGCAAGCGGATCGACGTTCACGGGCGCATGAATTCGCCTGCGAACCTCTTCGGCGGAGAGCACGTACTCACTGGCTTCACCTTTGGCCACCCAGTCGCGGATAGCGTCGACGTAAGTTCTGCGGATCGCTCGGCCGCGCTCGATCGCTTCCTTCTTCATCTGGAAGGTGGTGCGATCCATCGAACGGAACCCATCGTTGGTGCCAGCAGCCTCCGCAGGACGCACGATCTTGCCGCGCTCGTCGATCCACACGGCCATCGGTACGTTGGTCATGTTGTATAGCTCGGCAACCACGTGGCGTTCGTCGATTAGATTGGGATAAGTGGGAGCCGCCGCGCGATCGCATAGCGCCGCGTCCCATCCCATGATTTCCTGAAACAAGGGATCGATCCGCACCGGTTCCGGCGGTTTGATGAAATCACGCACCGCGGCAGTCCCGCCGCTATCGAATGCTACAGAGACAATCACAAAGTTGCGGTCTTTCAGTTCGTTGTAGATAGCCTGCCAGACTGGCAGGTCAAAGCGGCATCCTCACCAGCTTGCCCACGAAAGCAGGAGAACCTTGCGGCCCCGGTAGTCCGAAAGCGAATGCAAGTTGCCTTCCATATCCGGCAAAGTGAAATCGGGGGCGTCAAGCGACTCGAGGGCGGCGCGCCGCGTATCCGCCGACTCACCAAAGAACCAAAGTGAATGCGGGTCGTCGTGGACGACGGGTTGGCCGAGCTGCCGAGCCAGGGCTGCTAAGTTGACCAAGTCGCCGGCACGCAAAAAGTCGTCACGGCGGCCGGGTGGAACCGGCACGCAGCGCTCATCGCGACAAAGGCCCTGTGGCTTGAGCTCCCAGCCCGTCGCGGCACGCAGCTCGCTCACAGGCATCCAGAGATCGTCAGCCTGGGCCTGGGCGTTCTCGACGGTCACGGGCTGATCTTCGTAAATAATAGTCACTGCCATCGATTTCCCTCCGGCGCGGCGCTTACGGAGTTAATACTAGCTCAAAATCAAGCAGATTCTCAAAGCCGGCGCGATAGCCACTAATCAGTTCTTGGCCTGGGTTATGGTGACCGAGGAAATGAGCTTGAGAGCGCGCTGCTTTTCGGCAGAGGACAGGTTGTCGGCCGGATCCATCGGCGCGTAAGTTACCTGTAGCTCCCATGGTCCGATGTAAGCAATCCGCTGCAGCAGGTAGCGTTCGCCCTTTTGACCGGGGCATCCGATTCCGCGCATCTCGAAAATCACATTCTCAGCGGTCTTGCTAAGCGTCGTAGCGATGGCTTTCTGACACTGCTGGTTGGCCGTATGAACGAGGGCGTTGACGACCGCTTGGGGCGAGTCGAACGTGGGCTTGGGAGTCTGAGCAAGCACCACCCGGACCTTTGCGGTCGCCGGCGCCTCGCCCTTACGCACCAGAACCTTTACCGTCGCGCGTGGAGCGTGCTGGTCGCGGACCACCTGCCAATCTTCCCAGCCCATCGCGGGTGGCAAGTTCATCTGATCACCGGCCGGCTCTTTCACGGCCGGAGTGGCCGCGCTCGTGACTGGCCGAGCGACCATCAATGGCAACAGGCAAATCAGGAACGAGAAGCTGGTAGCTCTCATTGCGCGCGAGATTAACAAAGTCAGGGAACCTGCGCCAGCAAAGACCCCGTATGTCCGGCAATGGCGGCAGACCTACGAACGTTTAGCGTTGATGTCCCACCCAGTCAGCGCTGTTCAATGAAGACAAAAACTTGTTCAGATACGAATCGCTACGGCCGTTGAACCAGCTTCCCGAAAAATGAGTCTCGATACAGCCATAGGCAAGATATTGAAGATTGTTCCATCCAGAGACGTTTGAAGGTGCGTTGGGGTTAGACGCCGCATTGTTGACGGCATTCGCATAGTCGGCTCCCGATTTCCTGTTTTGTGAATGGAAATAGCTATATTGATCGCCGTTCACGCATCCACGCATCTCGGCGTAGCGATAATCCAAGCTGAAGGAGGTTGACTCTTCTATCATCGGCCATGTGGCCCACTCGTAATACACTTTGGTCTGGGCGATGCCCCACGAGTCATACTGATTCGTTCCACTTAGTCCGCCAAACCCCTCCATCTCACAGAATTGCCCGTTAGGCGTGACCGAAGTTACTACCCCGCCCGTGATCGAGGTCGGGGTACAGCCGGATGGGCTGTTTTCATCCCCACCCTCGTTGCATCCGGAGCCTCCGTGCGCTGCAGCACAATCTTGATGCCAGCCGCTCTCGATCCATGCCTGCGCACGTATGTAGTCTTCGTCAATCCCCCACTTGCACGCGGTGATGCGAATCAGGTCATCTGTCGTCCCCGAGTAATTGCCATCAACCTGGGCGAAGTCCGTTTGTGGAAGTTCGCTGCAACAGGGGGCGTCGGCGTAGAAATAGGATGGAATCTGCCCGGCCGCATTATTTGAATTCCACTGCGTAGGGCTCCCATCGTTTTCATTCCATGGTGCGTTTTCCGGGAGGGGAGACGCATTCACTGCTGTAGCGCAGCTTCCTTCGGTAGGCAATTTCGCACCGGGACCGAACATGGAATAGTGTCCTGGCGGAACAGCAGTCGGCGACGGGATGGGGGTTGGAGTCGGACGAGTAGCTGCCGGCGATGCCAGCGCCATTAGCAACACGCAAAGCAGAACGACAAGGCATGCTACATGAAACGCAGACACCTTAATTGTCATATACTCGTCCCCCGCCACGAGCTGCTGCTGCCCTAGTGAACCACGCGCACTGGCCGTCCTTAGAGATGCGCCGGAGAGATACGCCGCTGGCTCGGGAATGTGCCGCTAGCAAGATCGAACTGATCGCTGCGGGCAGAACCGCCTAAAATTTGTGTATCTACGACGTGGAGCTATAAGGAGGATGCGGAATAAGAAGATGTCGGCGTGGCCCCCCCAAGTGCCGACGAAATTAAAGTATCATCATGGCGAAGTCAAGCGTTCTGTTCCCGAACGAAATCGCCCAGGCGCCTCCAAGTCGCCTGGGTGGAAGATATGGAAAATAGCGGGCCAGCTTTGTTGCGTGGTGGAAAATTGTCGCTGCGATCCGCCTGTAACCGAGGGCCGTGCTTTAACGTCTCATAAGGCATAAATTGATACGAAGAGAACACCCGACCGTGCGCGGTAAAGCTCCGGCTGGTGCTACAAAACGAAGGAAATGATGGATTCAAGCGCTCCGCCAGGAGGAGGCGCCAGGGATGTGTACCTCGCACAAAGGGGGCGGACGTCCATTCGTTGGGCTTGGGTCACGCTCCTTCTGGTTGCCGTCGTCGTAGCCGGATACTTTTTGCTGGCCCGACTCGTCGGATCTCATAGCCCCTCCGCCTCGGCCGCGGTTCACCCGGGGGTGCCGGTTTCGGCGATGGCAGTGACGCGCGGCGACCTCAACCGCTACCTGACCGCGATAGGAACCGTGACTGCCTTCAACACCGTGACGGTGAAGACGAGAGTCGACGGCCAGATCGTCAGAGTCGCCTTCAAGGAAGGTCAGACAATGCATCAAGGCGACCTGCTGGTGGAAATCGATCCGCGGCCATACCAGGCGACACTGGAACAGGCCGTGGGGCAACTGGCGAAAGATGAAGCCACGCTGGCCAATGCGAGAATCACCTTGGAGCGGGATCGTGCGTTATTTCAACAGGGGGTGATCGCAGCCCAGGACTTTGACAATCAGCAATCGCTGGTAGGCCAGTCCGCGGGAGCGGTGGCAAGCGACAGGGCCAATATCGCGGCTGCCAAGGTGCAGGTGGCATATACCCGGATAACCTCGCCGATCACGGGACGCATCGGGTTGCGCCTCGTGGACCAGGGCAACATCGTGCACGCGACCGATGCCACGGGTCTCGCGGTAATTACTCAGTTGCAGCCGATAGCGGTCGATTTCAGCATTCCCGAAGACAACCTGCCACAAATAATCAAGGACATGCGGCAGGGACAGGAGTTGCCCGCCGACGCGTTCGACCGGGAGCTCAAGACGCAACTCGCGACGGGTACGCTCGAAACCTTCGATAGCCAGATCGATCAAACTACCGGAACGATCAAGCTGAAAGCGGTCTTTTCTAACTCTGACTATTCGTTGTTTCCCAACCAGTTCGTCAATATCAAATTGCTGGTGGACACGCTGCGCGATACCCTATTGGTGCCGGCGGCCGCGGTGCAGAGAAATCCGCAGGGTACGTTTGTATATGTAGTCAAACGAGATAACACGGTCGAGGTGCGCACCGTAGCCGTAGCCGCTTCGCAGGGAGACATGATCGCTCTCAGTTCCGGGTTGGCGGCGGGCGAGATGGTGGTGACCGACGGACTGGACAAGCTGCAGGCGGGCACCAAGGTGATCGCCCAGGTGCCAGTCAAGGCAACGGTGCAGAGGAGCAGCCAGTGAATCCGTCGCGGCTGTTCATTCTGCGGCCGGTGGCAACTTCGCTCCTGATGGCCGGTATCCTGCTCGCGGGTCTGGTCGCCTATCGCCAGTTACCGGTCTCGGCGCTGCCGGAGGTGGACTACCCGACGATCCAAGTTCTCACGTTTTATCCCGGAGCGAGCCCGGACGTGATGGCGTCGTCGGTCACCTCGCCGCTGGAGCGCCAGTTCGGCCAGGTCCCCGGGCTCAACCAGATGACCTCGAACAGCTCATTCGGCAGTTCGGTCATAACGCTCCAGTTCGTACTCAGTCTCAACATCGACGTGGCTGAGCAGGAAGTGCAGGCTGCGATCAATGCAGCTTCGACCTATTTGCCCACGGATCTGCCTAATCCGCCAATCTACAACAAGATCAATCCGGCTGACGCTCCGATCCTTACGCTCGCCCTGACCTCGACTCAGCTGCCATTGACCCAGGTGGAAGATTTGGCAGACACGCGCCTGGCGCAAAAAATATCGCAGGTGTCCGGGGTTGGACTGGTCAGTATCAGCGGCGGGCAAAAGCCGGCGGTGCGGGTCCAGGCCAATCCGACTGCGTTAGCTTCTTACGGCCTGAGCCTCGAGAGTCTCCGCAGCGCGATCGCGGCGGCCAACATCGACGAGGCCAAGGGAAATTTCGACGGGCCGCAGCAAGCCTACACCATCGGCGACAACGACCAGTTGCTCACGAGCGCGGACTATCGGCCACTGATAGTGGCCTACCGCAATGGCGCGCCAGTGCGGCTGGAAAACGTGGCTCGGATCATCGACGATGCCGAGAACGTCAAAGAGGCGGCCTGGATGAATACGGTGCCGGCGGTGATTCTCAACGTTCAGCGGCAGCCGGGCGCCAACATCATCGCGGTGGTGGATAAAGTGAAGGCGCTGTTGCCGCGCCTGCAGAGCTCGCTGCCGGGATCGGTGAAGGTGGTCGTACTCACGGATCGCACCACTACGATTCGGGCCTCAGTGCAGGACGTGGAGTTCGAGTTGCTGCTGACTATCGCGCTGGTAGTGATGGTCATCTTTTTGTTCCTGCGCAATCTATCGGCGACGGTCATTCCCAGCGTGGCGGTTCCGCTTTCCCTAATTGGCACGTTCGGCGTGATGTACCTGCTGGGGTACAGCCTCAACAACCTAACACTCATGGCGCTGACAATCTCGACCGGCTTCGTGGTCGATGATGCAATCGTCATGATCGAGAATATCGCCCGCTATATCGAGGAAGGTGACGCGCCGCTCGCGGCAGCTTTGAAAGGCTCGCAGCAGATTGGCTTCACGATTTTGTCTTTGACCGTCTCGCTGATCGCGGTGCTGATTCCGCTGCTCTTCATGGGTGACATCGTGGGCCGCCTGTTCCGCGAATTCGCGATCACGCTCGCCGTCACCATCCTGGTTTCGGCGGTGGTTTCGCTGACGCTGACCCCGATGATGTGCGCGAGGCTGCTAAAGCATACGCCCGAGGCCGAACAAGGCCGATTCTACCGCGTGACCGGACGAATGTTCGACGCCACCATCGAGTACTATGGGACGACCCTGCAATGGGTGCTGCGCCATCAGAATGCGACGCTATTGGTGGCGGTGGGCACGTTGGTTCTCACAGTAGTGCTCTACATCATCGCGCCCAAAGGTTTCTTTCCCCTACAGGATACCGGGGTGATTCAAGGAGTATCGGAGTCGTCGCCCGCCGCGTCCTTTCCGGCGATGGTGGAGCGCCAGCAAGCGTTGGCGCAGGTGATTCTCAAAGACCCCGCGGTCGAAAGCCTGTCCTCGTTCATTGGCATCGATGGGATCAACACCACCATGAACAGCGGCCGATTTCTGATCAACCTCAAGCCGCTGGCGCAACGCAAAGTCAACATCAGTGCGGTGATTGACCGCCTGCAGCCGCAACTTGCCAAGGTTCGGGAAATCACGCTGTTTCTGCAGCCGGTCCAGGATTTGACCGTCGAGGACCGGGTCAGCCGCACGCAGTATCAGTACAGCCTGGAAGACCCCAACGTGAATGAGTTGAACACCTGGACCGCCAAGCTGATGGCGAAACTCGCCACGGTGCCAGAGTTGCGCGACGTAGCTACCGATCAGCAGAACAACGGTTCACAGGTCGAGTTGGTAATCGATCGCAGCACCGCGTCGCGGCTGGGGATCACGCCGCAGATGATCGACGACACGCTCTATGACGCGTTCGGGCAGCGCCAGGTATCCACGATGTTCACGCAGCTAAATCAATATCACGTGGTGCTCGAGGTCGATCCCGAATTCCAGAGCAATCCGCGCGCGCTTCGCGACATCTATCTCTCGTCGCCGACTGGAGGATCGGTGCCGCTCAGCACCTTCGTGCACTTCGAGCCGAGCAAAGTGCCCTTGATCGTGAGTCATCAGGGGCAATTCCCGGCGGTCACTATCTCGTTCAATCTGGCGCCCGGCTATTCGCTCGGCAACGCGGTAACCGCGATCGAGACCGCCCAGCGCGAGATTGGGATGCCGGCCAGCGTCGAGACCGCATTCCAAGGCACCGCGCAGGCCTTCGAGGCTTCGCTCCGCAACGAACCGCTTTTGATCCTGGCTGCGCTCGTCACTGTGTACATCGTCTTGGGCGTGCTGTACGAAAGTTATATCCATCCGATCACGATTCTCTCGACGCTGCCATCGGCAGGGGTCGGAGCGATTCTCGCTCTGTTGCTTTGCGGCAGCGATCTCAACGTGATCGCCCTCATTGGAATCATTCTGCTGATCGGTATTGTCAAAAAAAACGGCATCATGATTGTCGATTTTGCGCTCGAAGCCCAGCGAAAGGAGGGCAAGCCCGCGACCGACGCTATTTATCAGGCTTGCCTGCTTCGCTTTCGGCCGATCATGATGACCACGATGGCCGCGCTGCTCGCCGGCTTGCCGCTGGCGCTGGGCAGCGGCACTGGCTCGGAGTTGCGCCGTCCGCTCGGAATCGCGATGGTCGGGGGACTGCTGCTCAGTCAACTGCTGACGCTGTATACGACCCCAGTGATTTTTCTCGCCTTCGAGCGCCTCGCGGCACGGACGACAACGGCGTCTGGTGACTCCGCGCACCCTGAGCCGGACCTCGCGCGCGCCTCATGACGTTCTCAGAGACCTTCATCCGCAGACCTGTCGCGACCACGCTTTTGACCGTGGCGATCGCGCTGGCGGGTGCGACAGCATTTCGGTTGCTGCCGGTTGCTCCATTACCGGAAGTCGATTTTCCAACTATCCAGGTCAGCGGCAATTTGCCCGGCGCCAGTCCAGAGACGATGGCATCTTCGGTGGCGACACCACTGGAACGGCAGTTCGGGCGCATTGCGGGGTTGACCGAACTTACGTCGACCAGTGCGCTCGGAACTACCAACATCGTGCTGCAGTTCGATTTGAACCGTAATATCGACGCAGCGGCGCGCGACGTGCAGGCCGCGATCAATGCTGCGCGCAGTCAACTGCCAGCCAATCTGCCAAGCAACCCGACCTACAAGAAAGTAAATCCAGCCGATGCACCGATTCTGATCCTGGCACTGTCTTCCAGTACACTGCGCCGTGGCCTGATCTACGATGCGGCGGATTCGGTTTTGGCGCAGAAGTTGTCGCAGATTCAAGGTGTGGGTCAGGTTACGGTCGGAGGCAGTGCGCTGCCCGGCGTTCGTGTCGAGCTGAATCTCAACGTCTTGAACAACGACGGCATCGGTCTCGAGCAAGTGCGCAGTGCGATCAAGAACGCCAACGCCAACCGCCCCAAGGGAGAGGTCGCCGATCAATCCAATGCCTGGGCGCTAAACGCCACCGACCAACTACTCAGCGCCGATCAGTACCGCCCGCTGATCATCGCCTATCACAACGGCGCCGCCGTTCGCCTTTCCGACGTAGCCGACGTGGTGGATTCGGTTGAAGACGTGCGCAACGCGGGAGTCGTTGACGGCACTCCGTCAGTTCTAATCATCATTTTCCGGCAACCCGGCGCCAACATTATCGCCACGGTGGATCGGGTGCTCGCGGACCTGCCCCAGTTGCAGGCTTCGATTTCCCCGGCGATCAAGATGTCCGTGGTGCTTGACCGGACCACGACCATTCGCGCGTCCGTCAATGACGTCGAGTTGACCCTGCTCATCTCGATCGCGCTGGTCATCATGGTGGTATTTTTCTTTCTGCGTAACTGGCGAGCCACCGTGATTCCAGGCGTGGTAGTTCCGATTTCGCTGATTGGAACCTTCGGCGTCATGTATCTATGCGGGTATAGCCTCGACAACCTCTCACTGATGGCGCTGACTATTTCCACCGGCTTCGTCGTCGACGACGCGATCGTGGTTATCGAGAACATCTCTCGCTACCGTGAGGAGGGCATGGCGCCTTTCGAAGCGGCCGTTCGCGGAGCGCGCGAAATCGGATTCACGGTGGTCTCGATCAGTATTTCGCTGGTCGCGGTGTTTATCCCGATCTTGCTAATGGGCGGAATCGTGGGTCGCCTGTTCCGCGAATTCGCAGTCACCCTGTCGACGGCGGTGGTGGTTTCGATGATCGTTTCGTTGACCACTACACCGATGATGTGCGCCAAGCTGCTGCGGTCCGAGGCTGACGAGCAGCACGGTCGCTTCTACCGGGCGAGCCAGAGAGTTTTCGACCGCGCGCTGGCTGGATATACGATCGGACTCGAGTGGGTGCTGCGGTATTCACGCTTCACCCTAGCGATAGCCCTGCTCACGGTCGGTCTTAGCGTGTACCTGTTCTCGGTCATCCCCAAAGGATTTTTTCCACAGCAGGATACTGGCCGTCTGATGGGCGCTATTCAGGCCGACCAGGACACCTCGTTTCAGTCGATGCGCGATCGGCTCACCGAGTTCGTCCGCGTCATCAAGGCGGACCCGGCCGTCGATCACGTGATCGGATTTGCCGGAGGAAACGCCGGCAGCACCAACTCGGCCCGCATGTTCATCGCCCTGAAACCGCTCGCGCTGCGCAAACTCAGCGCCGATCAGCTCATCGCGCGGCTGCGCAAAAAGACCGCACACATCCCGGGTGCGACGCTCTATCTTCAAGCCGTGCAGGATCTGCGCATCGGCGGCCGCTCGAGCAACGCGCTCTATCAGTACACCCTCCAAGGATCCGACCTGCAGGAGCTTAACCAATGGGCACCGCGCCTGCTCCAAAAAATGCGCGCTATGCCGATACTGACCGACGTGAATAGCGATCAGCAGAACAGCGGTCTTCAGGCCGCCCTGGTGGTAGACCGCGATAGCGCATCGCGCCTGGGGCTCACGCAACAGGTGATCGACGATACATTGTACGATGCCTTCGGCCAGCGTCAGGTATCGACGATGTATACGCCGCTGAATCAATATCACGTCGTGATGGAAGCCGCGCCCAGGTATTGGCAAGATCCCACTTCGCTGTCGCAACTCGACGCGCGCTCGACTAATAACACTGAAGTCAAACTTAGTACCTTCACCCACTACCAGCCGACCACCACCGCGCTCTCGGTGAATCATCAGGGACAATTTCCCTCGGTGACGGTCTCGTTCAACCTGAGGCCGGGCGTTTCTCTCGGCCAAGCGGTGGTGGCGATCGATGCGACTCAGAGGAAAATCGGTTTTCCAAGCAGCATTCACGGCAGCTTCGCGGGCACCGCCCAGGCCTTCCAGGATTCGCTGGCGAACGAACCGATGCTGGTCCTGTCCGCGCTCTGCGCCGTCTATATCGTGCTGGGAATTTTGTACGAGAGTTACGTTCATCCGGTAACGATTCTTTCGACTCTGCCTTCCGCCGGTGTCGGTGCGCTGCTGGCATTGATGGTGTTCCGCATCGACCTGACCGTCATCGCGCTCATCGGTATCATTCTGCTGATTGGTATCGTCAAGAAAAACGCGATCATGATGATCGACTTCGCCCTGGAAGCTGAGCGCAAGCATGGCAAAACCTCCCTGGAAGCCATCGAGGAAGCTTGTCGCTTGCGCTTTCGGCCGATCATGATGACCACGATGGCGGCGCTGCTCGGCGCCTTGCCGCTGGCAGTGGGTAGCGGCACCGGTTCGGAACTGCGCCGACCGCTCGGAATCGCAATTGTCGGCGGTCTGATCGTGAGCCAGATGCTCACGCTGTTCACCACGCCGGTGATCTATCTATATATGGAACGGCTTCGACTATGGGGTGAAAGCCTGCGCAGACGCATTTCGCGCAAGCCCGCGATCGGGCCGGGAATCGCCGACGTCTAGTTTTGTTTGCGAACCGACCGCAGCATCACAAGGTCGCGCTCAGTTTCCTCTTCCGCAGCTAGTACTTCGCGATAACTTCGTTGCCGAACTCGCGAATCATTTCGCGGCCGTCGGTCCCGGTGAGACGCAGCGCTATGCCCGTCACGCCAGCCTCTTCGAGTTCTTTGACACGTTCGATTACCGCCGACGCCGGTCCCGTTATGGTAGTCGCCTCGAGCAGTTGCCGCGTAACGTACCGTTCCTCTCCCGGCTTGGTAAAGATCAGATGCCCCAGGTGAATTTCCTGGTATCGCTTCTCCCACGGCGTTTTCATTTTCATTATGTATTCGTCGAAGTAGCGTTTGGCCAACGGCTGAAATTCGGGGGGCGCAAAAGGACCAATCGGGGTGTTTTCCGGATGCCAGATAGTGTGCAAGCTGAGCGCGCCCCAGGAACCAAGGCGAGCGAAAACCCGGGGTGACATGATGTCTTCCCCTCGGCGCAACACGCATCCCGCCGTCACTATGACGGTCGGAATTTTCTCGAGCGCCCGTCCAGCGCCCTTTGCCGCGTTGCGGATCTCGGTAAGTCCGTCCCGAATCAATCCCGGGTTCGCGCCCACCGTAATCCAGCCGTCGCCAACTTCGCCCACCACGCGGGTGGCCTTGGGCAGATTGGCGCCTACGTAAATCGGAACCGGATCTTTGACGTTGATGAAACCCATCTCGGGATGAAGCAGACGCACCGCTCGCTCCCGATCGTCTTCGCGGTAGAGGCCTTCCTTCCCGGCCAGCAGTTCGCGCAATAACTTGACCTCTTCGGCCAGCGCTTTGACCGGCGTCGCCGGCATCCCCATGACATTGCGCGCGCTGAAACCGGTTCCTATGCCGGCGATCACGCGGCCGGGCGCGAGTTCGTTGATCGTAGCTATGGCGGACGCGCTGACCGGCGCCGCGCGGTTGCCCGCGCATAGAACGAAGGTTCCCAGAACCGACGTGTGCGAGTGCTCGGCCGCCAGAGCCATGGTGGCGAAGATGTCGCTGTAACACATATGCGAATCGTCGAACCAGGCATGACTGAAGCCGTATTCTTCCGCCATTTCCACGTCACGCCAGGCGCGAATGTAGGTTGGATAGCTGATTCCGAATTGCATAGGCGGGTGCCTCCTCGGAGTCGAATGTGTTTACGGCCTGAAGCATCCTGGCGCGCTTTCCCTCGATAGCGTCACTCGCGGGCAAATGCAACGTCGGCTACCGGTTGTCCGCGGCTTGGCGAAGTGGATAAGATTCAGCCAGCTTGGCGCCGATAGAATGGCGCCAATCCGAAGGACCTTTCCAACGGCATCGCGGGAACATCCCAGGAGCTTACAATGAGCATTAGACACCTTGCCGCCTCCGCCAGTGCCGACGACATCGCCGCTGCGCTCGCTGAGGATGGAGCCGCGATCGTCGACGCTCTCGGGCCAGCGTCTCTGATGGACCGAGCCGCCGAGGAGTTGCAGCCGTACATCGCAGCGACGCGCATCGGCCGCGATGATTTCGCGGGGCGCCACACGCGCAGAACAGGTGGACTGATAGCGCGCTCGGAAACCTGCCGCGAGCTGGTGATGAACCCGCTCGTACTGTCGACGGCCAAGAAGATGCTGGCGCATGCCGCAACTTTTCAAATCCATCTGACGCAAGTCATCACGATCGAGCCGGAAGCGCCGCCTCAGGCAATTCATCGCGACCAGTGGGTATTCGATTTTTTCAAGTTTCCGAAGGGCTTCGAGGTTCAACTCAACACGATTTGGGCGATGACTGATTTCACGGCGCAAAATGGCGCGACTCGCGTCATTCCCAAGAGTCATCTGTTCGATGACGGACTCAAGTTCGAGGAAAAGGATAGTGAACCGGCCGAGATGGCCAAGGGTTCGGCACTGTTCTACACCGGAAGCGTTTATCACGGCGGCGGCGCCAATCGCTCGAACATGACTCGATGCGGTATCAATCTAACCTACAGTCTTTCGTGGTTGCGGCAGGAAGAAAACCAATATTTGTCGGTGCCGTTGGAGATCGCGCAAACCTTGCCGGTCGAATTGCTGCGCTTGATGGGCTATGCATACGGCGGCTATGCGCTCGGTTACGTGGACGACGTTCGCGATCCGATTAAAGTCGTGAAACCCGACCTGGCAAAGACTCGCACCACAAACCTTGCCGATGCGGAATCGCGTTTTCGCGATCAAGCGAAGCAGTGGCGGGGCGAAAACAAGAACGCCTGAAGCTTCCTTTTCGAGTAGACACGGGCCCGTGACCATTCTTCCCTTCGTTTGACAGTGAGTTCGATTGTGTGTCAGCGTCCGAACGAACGTTCGGACGTACGCGCGAGACTCGGGCTCGCGTTAGGCGCAGAAATGCCGATGGACAATCGTAAGAGGACCCTGGTTGCATCCAAGACGCGGGCTCCCGCGGTTAGTACTAAAAGCCGTATCGACCGCGGAGCGGCGCGGCTCTTCGTCCGCAATGGCTACGACGGCACTTCGATGCGCGATCTGGCGCGCAATCTCGGCCTGCAGCCCTCCAGTATCTATGGCCACGTGAAGAGCAAGCAGGAATTGCTCTTCCGGGTGATGGAACGGCTTATGGACGAAGTGCTGACACGCGCCAACGAGGCGCTAAAGACAGACGGCCGGCCCGAGGAGCTGGTGCGAAGATTGGTGGTCACGAATATCTGCCAGCCGGGACCCTATGAAACGGCGCTCTTGCAGTCAGGGCTCAAGAGTCTGCAGCCGTCGTACCGCGCATCGATAGCTCGCAAGCAAAGAGAATATCGTACCCTATGGCTCAGGGTCCTTGAGGACGGCAAGAAACAAGGAGTCTTCAGGATCAGAGATCCCAAGCTCGCCTTCCTAGGCATCGACGGAGCGCTTGTCCACATCGAGCGCTGGTTCAATCCCACCGGTCGATTGACGCGCCTGGAGGTAGCCGAGGTGTTCGTCGACTGGATCCTGAACTCTCTAGGCTTTCAACCACCGGGGAAAAACCGCAGCGGAGACATTGCTAATGCGAAAAGGGCAAGACTACGTCGATAATTTAAGTCATTTAAAAAGCCGCGTTTTCGTGCAGGGACAGCTCGTCGATAATTTGGCAGAGCACCCGCTGTTCCAATCGACGATTTTCGCGTGGGGCAAATGGCTCTGCGACGCGGCCTTCGAGCCTGAGTTGCAGAGCCTGATGACCGCCAAATCGGAACTCACCGGCGACGAGGTGCACATCTTTTGGCACATCCCCACCGATCGGGACGGGTTGCTCCAAAATTTCGACGCTGCGATCAAGCTGGCCGAACGCGTGCCGATTACCGGATACACAAGTATCGCGCGGGACGAGCTCGCCGGCCTTCTCTCCGTCCTGCCGGAAGTCGATCGAAAATACGAAACTGATTACACAGGACGCTTGAAGGAGTATCTGCGAACCTTTCAACGCCGCCAGTTTATCGGCTCCGCCGCCATTACGGATGTGAAGGGCGACCGCAACCTTCGCCCTTCGCAACAGCCCGACCCGGATATGTATCTACGCGTGGTCGAGCGAAGAAAGGATGGAATCGTCGTGCGCGGTGCAAAAGCCCACACCAGCGGCGGCGTCGTGTGCGAGGAATTGATCGTGATCGCGCAGCGTGCAATGCGCGAGGATGACCGCGATTATGCAGTCGCTTTTGCCATTCCTGTCGACACTCCCGGAATTACCCTGGTGGCGCGCGGCATCGGCATGCCGGCGGATGCGGAGCAGGCTCCCTTGAGCCATGGTGGCGCGGTTGTCGAATCCCTGACTATTTTCGACGACGTGTTCGTGCCGGCGGAACGCATCTTCTTGTGCGGCGAGTACGAATTCTGCGGCGACGTCGCCAACAATTTCGCAACTATCAATCGTCACGGTTACCTGGGAACGGACTATGGCAAGTTGGAGCTTTTCATCGGCGCTGCGGCGCTCATCGCGGAGTATAACGGAGTCGCCGACAAGCCTCACGTCCGCGACAAGATTGCGGAAATGATCAAACTGGCGAGCGCTATTTATGCGCTGGGAATAGCCGCCGCGATGAAACATACGGTCATCAATGGCGTGGCCTTCCCCGACGCGGTCATGACAAATGCGGGTAAGCATTTGACCATGGAGGCTCACTACACCTGCTCCCGCCTGCTCAACGAGGTGGCCGGCGGGGCCGCGGTGACAATGCCATCGGTATTAGACCTGAAGCATCCAGAGGTCGCTCCCTATATCGAAAAGTACTTCAAGGCTGCCCCCGGAGTCTCTGTGACCGATCGGATCAAGCTCTTCCATTTCATCGGCGACCTCTGCTCCTCGGAGTATGCGGGATGGTGGTACAACGAGATTATCCACGGTTCGGGATCGCCGGCTGCGGAACGGATGCAGATGTATCGAGAATTCGACCTTGAATCGACCAAGCGACTAGTCAAGACATTGATTAGCTGAGAGCGCGCGGATGGGGAGCGGCACGGCGCGCTCGCGAGCAAGAACCTAGACTTGGTATTTTTTGCTGGTCTCGAGGATCTCAGGCGCCCCAAGAAGATCGGTGATTTCGGGTAGAATTTCGAAGCCGGGGCCGCCGGAGATCATGCCCGTGCGCGCAAGCTCCCTCATCGCATCGCGGGTACGCTGATAAATAGCAAAAAGCGTGGCGATATGGATCATCACCTTGAAGCCGTATTGCGCGATTTCCGTCGGATGCAGTAATTGTCCGTTATACAGGAGCGGCAGTCCTGTGAGCAGCCGCGCACAGTTTCTGAGATCGTCGAGCGTCTTGATGCCATCGACGAAGATGAGATCGGCGCCGGAGGCGCGGTAAGCGCGCGCCCGCCGCGTCACCTCTTCCCAACCGAGCGGGGCAAGTGCGTCGGTGCGCGCGATAATCACCAGATTGGGATCGCGCCGGGCATCGAGGGCCGCGCGCAGCTTGGCTTCCATGTTCTCCCGCGGGATGACCTGCTTGCCCTCCAGAAAGCCGCAACGCTTGGGCCACACCTGGTCTTCGATATGCAATGCCGCCGCGCCCGCGTCCTCGTACTCGCGCACGGTGCGTTGCACATTGATCGCTTCGCCATAGCCCGTGTCGGCATCGCAGATAAGCGGTATGTCCACCGATCGCGCAAGTGCTCTGACGTTCTCGACCATTTCGCCCATCGTAAGCAGGCCGAGATCCGGGAATCCGCGCGCCGCGGCCGTTCCGAAGCCGGTCATGTAGATCGCCTTGAATCCCTCGTGCTGCGCGAGCCTCGCCTGCAGGCAATCGTAAACGAACGGAGCGACGACCATATCCGGCCCGTTCAAGAGCTTTCGCAGGCGTGATCGTGTTTCAAGCATGTGCGCTATGTCCTTGTGCTCAGAAGATCTCGAAGTACTCGCGCTGTTCCCATTCGGTAACTTCTAAATCGAAGCGCGCGACCTCGGCCTCTTTGATGAGAGAATAATAATCGACGAATGTGCCGCCGAGTCCGGCGCGCAAGCATGAGTCTGCGCGCAGCGCCGCGATTGCTTCGGTGAGCGAGCGCGGCAGCATCCTCGCCGCGGCTTCATAGGGCGCGTCGGTCGGTGGTCCCGGGTCGAGTTGGCGCTCAATCCCGTCGAGACCCGCGAGAATTTGCGACGCCATATACAGGTATGGATTCGCGGCCGGCTCGCCCACGCGGTTCTCGAGCCGCGTCGCCGAATCCCCAGGCCCGCCAAGCACCCGGACCATAACGTTGCGATGGTCGTGTCCCCAAACCGCGCGGTCGGGTGCCAGGGCATGTCTGCCGAAGCGTCGATAGCCATTGATGGTCGGTGTCGCAAGCGCGGCCGCGCCCGGCGCGTGCTCGAGAAGACCGGCAAGGTAATGCTGTCCGACCGGCGACAGCACGCCGGCGTCACCAGCGGGGACGAACGCGTTGGCTCCGGTGCGTTTGTCGCGCAGCGACTGATGCAGGTGCCAGCCGCTGGAGAATACGTTCGGAATTCGCGGTCGGCACATGAAGCTCGCAAGGTAACCGTGACGGCGGCAAACCTGCTTCATCGCGCTGCGCGCCAGTATCATCATGTCGGCTGGTTCGAGGCCCTGACGCGGCTGGAACGTGAACTCGCATTGACTCGGTCCGTACTCGACCTCGAGCGTGCGCAAAGGCAGGCCCAGCCCCACGATGTTGCGGCGCAAAATTTCGAGCACGGGTTCGAGCTGATCGTAACGCAGCTCCGTCAGGTGCTGATAGCCCTGCGTAAGCAGACTGACCTCGGGCGGCGGTCCAGGCTGACCCGCGTCGCTGAGCTGAAGTCGCGGGTTTTCAAGCTTGAAGATGTGAAATTCAATTTCCAGTCCGACTACGTAATTGAAGCCTGCTTCAGCGAGTCGGTCCAGCGCGCGCCGGTACAGGTAGCGAGTCGAGATCGGAACCGGCTGGCCATTGGTGAAATACAGATCGCACAGCAGCCAGGCGGTGCTGGCCGCCCATGGCAGAATATGGAATGTGGCCGGGTCCGGAACGATGACCACGTCCGCGGCCGCTTCCATGTCGCGCCTGGTGAAACCGGCGCCGCTCAACGAAAGCACGGATGGCACCGTGTGATGTGCGGTATCTTTCGCCAGCAGCGTCATCGGGAAGGTGCTTCCCTCGCGCATCATCCGCGGCAGTTCGTCGGCGACGATTGTCTTGCCCCGCAGCACTCCATGCTGATCGGCGAAGGAGAGCCGCACGACCTCGAGCTGTTGGGACTCGACGCGCTTTTCGGCCTCGTTCGCCGCTTTCGCCCGCTCGTCGGTCCACAGGCCGTGACGTTCGACGAAACTCATCTCATCGCGCTCCGCATTTCGGCCCGCGCAGATCCTTCTTTAGCTCATCAACTAACCTGCGTATCATTCGGCGCGCTCCTGCGCCGCCCAGGCCGAGCTCTGTCGGCGTCGCGTATCGAAATTCTTCCAGTATGCCTCTAGCGCCTGGCTGGGAGCGATTCCGTCGAGCGTAATTGGACCACGCATGCGTTCGGCAGCGGCCTCATCCAGGACCATCAGCGGCTGCTTGCCTGCAGCAGCCCCTTCGATCGCGTCGATCAGAATCCTGCGATAAGCCGTTATTGCTTTATCCGACGCGCCGAGGTGCTCACGCGTGCGATCCTGAATCGGTCCCTGCGATTCGACTGCCCATTGGTCGTGAACGTTTATGTCTTCGCCCATGCCCGTATACGTCTGCCGGCGCTGCTCCACCGCGTCGAATCCATAATTGTTCGCGGCATTGAGCCGCGGCTTGTAATCCGGCAGCGTGTAGAGCTCGAGCCGATGACGGCGCATTGCCTCCTTGTCGACCTTTCCGGCAAAGCTGGTGAAAATCGCGTACCAGTAACAACTTACGTCGTCGATCGGTACTTGCCACTGCGTAACCGTCATCTCGGGACTTAGTGGAATGACGAAGGCGTTGGGAAACAGTAAATTGGTTACGCGAATATGAGTCCACGAATCGTCGAGCTCGCGCAAGGTTATGATCCGAAAGCCATAATCCGTGTATTCAGTTTCGATGTGCGGGCGCGGATACTCCCGCATGATTTTCGTCATCGGCAGTGTCGAGTCCGCCGAAGTACTACGAAACTGTATCCCATAGTTCTCAGCGGGGTCATGGTCTTCGAAAAACCGATGTAGAAACGATGCGTGGGCGGGATCGATTCCGACCTCCAGCGTCTGTAGCCAGTTGCAGCCGACGTATCCTTTAAAGGCGAAGGTGTACGCGTCTGGCGCTATGAAACAGTCGAAATGCGGGAACGCCGGCGGCTCACCGGGGCCCAGATAGGCAAACAGGATGCCGTTGCGTTCGCGAACAGGGTAGCCATTGTGGCGAATCTTGGTGTGAAGCTTGCTCCCCTCCGGCTCCGCCGGCGTCTCGAGACATTTTCCGCTGATGTCAAATAACCAGCCGTGGAATGCGCAACGGAGACCGCCGTTTTCGAGGCGGCCGAAAGCGAGATCCGCGCCGCGATGCGGACAGGAGCGGTCGACGAGTCCATAGCGCCCCTGCTCGTCACGAAAAAGCACCAATTTCTGCCCGAGTAGCTCGATCGCCTTGACCCGGCGCTCCGTCGCCAGCTCTTCGACCAATGCGGCAGGCTGCCAGTAAAGCCGCATCAGTTTTCCGGCTGGCGTACCCTGCCCGGTCCGGGTGATCGTCTCGTTGCGTTGGGCGCTCATCATATGAGAGGGCTCGTGAACGATCGGCGCGCGATGCGCAGGTCCGTCCGTTAAGCTAATCGCGGTCGAGCTTATCAAGCGCGATGCGGTGGTGACAAACCAGCCCTCCAGTGGCCGGACCGTTGCTCAGAGCTTCGGAATAACCTCGCTGGCCAGCAGTTCCAGATGCTCAATTTCATCGAAGACCGGATTCAATAATAAGTGTCGGGCGCCGGCGCGAACGATCTCTCCCAACTTGTCTATACACTCCGCGCGATTGCCCCAGATGGAGACGCGCGAAGCCATCTCTGCGTTCTTGTAGCGCATGCCAAACCAATCGCGCAGCCGGCGCTCCGCACGCGCCCGATCGTCGTCGATGGCTATGTAGACACGCTTCGAGATCGTGAATTCGTCGGGGTCGCGTTTGGCTTCTTCAAGGAAGCGCCGCAACTGCTCGGCCTGCAGGACGAAGTCAGCCGAGGAAGAGGAGCCGGCTCCCATCCAGCCGTTGCCAAGGCGGGCCGCGCGCTTCAGGGCCACAGCGTCACGAGCGCCAAACCATAGCGGTGGATGCGGCTTTTGCGCGGGCTTCGGTTCCATGGCCACGTTCTCAAACCGCCAGAATTCGCCGTTCATTGTCGCCCTGGGCTGCGTCCATAGTTCTTTCATGACCTGAAGCCCTTCGACGAAACGACGCCCACGGCGTTCGCTGGACACGCCGAAGACTGACTCGGGCACGTGTGCGCCGCCAATCCCCACGCCGACGATGAGCCGTCCGCGACTCAGTTGATCCAGCGAGGCCAGGCTTTTGGCTAATTGAACGGGATTGCGAATCACGGTTAGCAGCACGGAGGTGCCCAAGTGAGGTTTCGACGTGAGGGCAGCAGCGTATGTGAGTAGCGTAACCGGCTCAAGGATCGGAGCGTCACCGATGATCTGCTCCTGGACCCACAAGCCTTCATAGCCGAGCGCTTCCGCTCGCGGAAGAAATCGACGGATGACGCCCGCATCGGTCGAGGGATCGGCGAAACTTTGGGGGATTGCGATGCCGCAGGGGATATTACCTATAGTCATATAAGCCATGCTCCTTGTAGAACAGATTCTTTCTGTGAGCACTTTACATCTTCGCGATGATCATCATGTGAAATGGCCAGCGAAATAGCCGGGTAGCAGGCTGGGGAGCATGCGGACCGGCACTTCTTCGACCGCACCTTGCGCTAAGCTTCCGAGCTGGAACGGTCCATAGGCGATCCGGATCAGGCGAGTCACGCGCAAGCCGAATATTTCGAGCAACTTCTTTATTTCGCGGTTTTTGCCTTCGTGCAGCGTCATGGTCAGCCAGCAATTGCTGCCCTGGCGACTATCGAGGACTGTCTGCACAGGGCGGTAGCGGACGCCATCAATAGTCAGTCCTAGGGCAAGCTTCGCAATCATCGCTTCATCCAGCTCGCCATGAGCCCGAATTCGGTAGCTGCGGGAAATCGCCTGGGCTGGATGTTCGAGATAACGTGCCAGTTCGCCATCATTGGTCAGTAGCAAAAGACCTTCGGTATTGATGTCGAGGCGTCCGACGGAAATCAAACGCGGCAGCGTTTTGGGAAGCGAGGCGAAGACGGTCGAGCGTCCCTGAGGATCGCGGGCGGTCGTAACGAGTCCGGCGGGCTTGTGATAACGCCAGAGTTTGGATTGGTCCGGAACAGTTACCGCTTTGCCGTCGACCGCCAGTGCATCGTCGAGTCCGACCAGCGTTGCGGGATGTTTCACGAGGGCGCCATTCAGCGTCACCCGACCTTCTTCGATGAGCCGTTCGGACTCGCGGCGGGACGCCACCCCGGCACGCGCCACTAATTTAGCGATTCTTTGCTTTGCCACAGAGCTTGCGATTATTGCGACCGGACGTAGTCGGTGATATCTCGCACGCCGGCCTTTTCAAACCCGACCTGACGCTCCCTACACTTATTGCATTCACCGCAATGTCTCAGGCCGCGAGGAGCCATGCAGGTCAGAGTCGATTCAAGCGGCAGATGTTTGAACTGCCGTATAACATCCCATTTGCGTAGATCCCGGAACCCGGCCTTTACTTCGATCTCGTGCCCTAGTCCGCTGCTGAGCGCGGACGCGAAGTCGCTGAAGAACTTCGGAGTCGCGTCGGGAAACGGATTTCCCGCGAGCGAGCCGATTGCGATTCTCGAAACATCGTGCGTGCTGCACCACACCGCGGCGAGCCCAATTAAAAGGATGTTTCTGCCGGGCAGATAGACGGAGCTATCCGATTCCTCGGCTCCGGGGACCGAGTCGCCGGAAACGCTCCAGTGGCCGCCATACATAGTCTCGATTGGCGCGGACAACGTCGTTACCGCTTTCACGTGAAAGTTGTTTAAATCCCGCAGGAACACCCCGAGCGCTTCACGCTCCATCTCCTCCCACGCCAGTCCGCATCGCACATAGATTGGATATACTTCGGCCGCTTTGGCTTCTTCCGCAAGCAATACGGAGCTATCTAGACCGCCGCTCGACAAGACCGCGATTTTGTCCAAGCAAGTTCTCCCCATCACTGAGTCGATCGGATATGAAAAGCTTCGGCCGACAACACGAGAGCTAAATTACGTATCGAAATCGCAAACGCACTTATGCTTTGAGGTTACACTTTCAAATTCTTCAATACCACTTGAGCCTCGACCTTCGCCTTTGCGTCTATATCACGACGTTTCGCAATTACTCCCTCGAGGCCTTGGCTCCTGCCGCATCTGTTACTTTCCGAGCCCGTTCCCTTTCAAGTCGGAGCATTGGAAACAGCTTTGGCGCCATTTGTGACGCGAATTCCTTGAACAAGCGCACCGGCTTCGGGATATAACGGTTGCCGAGATGAACCACAGAAAGATTGAAGCTGCGGAAGCGCCACTTTGGCATAACCTCGACGAGCCGCCCGTCGCGCAGCAGATCCGGCTGCACCACCGGCGGAAGGTCGCCGATGCCGGCGCCCGCGAGCAGTGCATGCGCAAGGCCGGTGTAATCGTTCATCGAGAGGTAAGGTTTGAACGTCAGAGTTTTCTTGTCCCTTCCGTTAGCATTAACAAAGCTCCAGCGATTTTCGGGCTTCCAATGCGAGAACGCGAGCAGCCGATGCCCAAGCAGAAGATCTTGCGGTGCTTTGGGCGGCTTGCAGTTCTCGAGATAGGCGCGGCTCGCTACAAGCTGATGCCGGTAGGTCAGGATCCGCCGCGCGATGAGCGTCGAGTCCCTGAGGGCGCCGAACCTGAACATGAGGTCGACGGCATCGGCAATATGATCGACGGACCGGCGGCGGTCCAGCGGACCCCCGCCGATCCGCCGCTTACGCGAAGGTTTCAGACATGACTTCTCCAATCTATGGACCGGCATCGCCCACTCGCGGAACTTAATTGAAGGTTCTCGTTTCGACCATCGGGCGCCCATCGTTCGGACGCATACTAGGGAAGAGCGATAATGCCACGGGACCCCAGCACGCGCCATGAAGAGGCGCTCGCTTTCGGAGCTGTGTCACTTCAATGCTTTTGAATTGCGAAGGGCGGAAAATTCTGCATCGGTTCAACAAATTATCGCCTACGCCTTGTTCTCCGGATCTAGCCACCCATGACTTGAGCCTCGACCTTCGTCCTTGCGTCTGGCATATTCGCGTCCACAAATCTAAAAGAATCAAAGCGTGGACCTCGCTATTCGAGAGCCGTCATGGAAACAAACCAAAACGCCTGGTACGTGAACTTCTTTGGCGAAGATTATCTCAATATCTATCGTCATACGCTTACCGCGGAGCGCACCGAAAAAGAAGTGGCTTTCGCAGAGCGTAGACTCGAACTCGCGGCCGGCGCGCGGGTCCTCGATCTGTGCTGCGGCCCAGGGCGCCACAGCGTGCTGTTTGCGAGACACGGATATAAGGTAATCGGCGTTGATTTGAGCCAGCCTTATCTCGATCTGGCCCGGAGCGCAGCCAATGACTGCGGGGTGGCACTCGAAACCATGTCGGCGGATATGCGTGAGATTCCGTTCGATAACCACTTCGATGCCGTCGTCAATATGTATTCATCGTTCGGCTATCTCGAGTCCGAAGCCGAGGATCTAAAGGTTATCGAATCGATTTCACGCTCGCTTAAGCCGCAGGGCCGAGTACTGCTGGATATGCTGAATCGTGAATGGGCCGTCGCGAATTATATTCAGCGCGACTGGCATTCCGAGGCTGACGGCACGTTATATGTAGAGCATCGGGCGCTCGATTTCGCATCGAGTCGCATGCGGGTGCGCTTTACCATTGTGGGTCCCGACGGAAGTCGACGTGATTCGATAGGCCATGATATCCGCCTCTATACTCTAACCGAGATGACTCGCCTCCTTGCGCGTGTCGGCTTCGAAGAGATCGAGGTCTTCGGAGGGTTTGACGATGAACCGTACGGGGTCGAATCACGTCGTATGATACTCTGTGCACGCAAAAATCTATAGTTTGTTACGCCTTAAAAACATGACACTCGCAGATATAGGTGCGTTGGTAGTCAGGGGAGCATATTGGCTTGCTCTAGTCATCTGTGCTGCCATAGTGGGTATCGCTTCTTGCACCTCGCCGGCCAAAAAACCGTCTGACTCTTCCAGCTTTCGTGTGGCCCTGCTGACTCCGGGGCCGGTCAGCGATGCGGGCTGGAATGCGGCGGCCTTCGATGGACTGCAGCTTATAAAAGCCAAACTCGGCGCCGAAATCGCGTTGGTCCAGACCAGGTCGCCCGCCGATTTCGACGACGGATTTCGCGACTTCGCGTCGCGGAGATTCAATTTAATTTTCGCGCATGGTTACGAGTACACGGAATCCGCAATTGGTGTGGCGCGGGACTTTCCGAAAGTTTATTTCGTAGTCAGTTCGGGGAGCCAATGGTCGCGCAATGTAGCCTCGCTGACCTTCAAAGTCGATCAGGCGGCGTACGTCGAGGGCGTTCTTGCGGGCGGCGTCACAAAGACCGGAATCGTCGGGGCGATAGGGGGTATCGAATTGCCGTCGATCCGGCTGACCTTTGAAGGTTTCAGGCGCGGGTTTCTCTCGGTGCGTCCAAACGGGCGCCTGCTGGTGAGCTATATCGGCAAGTTTGATGACGTTGGAGCCGCGAAAGAGGCCGCTTTAGCGCAAATCAGTCAGGGTGCGGACATAATCGTCCACGATGCAGACGCTGCGGGTCTCGGGGTCTTTCAAGCAGCAGCGCAGGAGCATGTTTTGGCGTTCGGCGCGATCAGAAACCAGAACGACGTCGTTCCCGGCGTGGTTCTGGCCAGTGCGGTGACTTCGACCGCACAGGCATTTCTCAGGATCGCGACGGAAGTCAGAGATAATCGGTTCCGTCCCGGGATGCTCGAGTTTGGAATGGAAGACGGGATGGTCAAAGTGGTGCTGAATCCCAAACTGGAATCGCGAATCCCGGAGTCGGCGATGAAACGGTTTCTTGCCGCGGAGCGGCAATTCAACCATTGAAAGAATTGGAAATTCGATCGAACGTTGCCTCGACTAAGCGAAACCGTTGGGCCTCCGCGTCTCGACCGACTCACTGAGAACTCTACCTTTATGTTCCGCAATGGATTGATCGGACTTATTTACCTGCCGCGCGCGAGCCGCGAACTGACGCGCTCGATGCCAATAGCGCATGACGATGTATAGTTACGTAGCCGAGCACTCGCTCGAACATTGCGGCAAGATAGAAGATGGCTAACAGCGGCGACGCCGCGCGGACCAGCGTCGCGGGCCGTCGCGGATCGTGCATGCAGGATTTATTTGTGCGCCTCGCCGCTGCTCGGTGCGGAGGTGCCGGGCTCGGAAGCAAATCCCTCGGGCAGATCACGAACGGGAGCGATTACTATCGGGAGAACGCGGCCTGTGTCGAACATCTCCTGAGTCGGTCTATTCAGTCCGAATCGCGCCATGAGGTACCGTTTCGGATAGTCTTCGACGATTTGGCGCGGAACTGCCGGGTCGCTGGTGATTTCAGCCTTGCCAATAAAGGCCGGACCGTGTTTTCTCCCAATCCAGACAATCACGGGACTGCCACGCCGAATGCGCTTTGCCTTCCAGGTCGTGGGCTGCGTCTGAATGAGTATCCTTTTGTCTGGCGCAATCGTGAACCAGACAGGCGCCGATGTGCTCTGATTGCCGTCTTTACGCACGGTGGCGATATACAGAACGCCGGCAGTCGAAAGTGCGTCCATATCGCGTTGGGAAAGCTGAGTACTTTTTGTTTTTGGTTCCGCGCGCGCTTCCGCAAAAGCGTTCGGCATCGCGACGGCGGCCAAAATCGTCAGAAAGCCAAGCGCGAGCGCACACCAAATGATTGCCTGCCGCGGGGTGAGCGTGTGCGCGATAACCTGTACCGAGTTGCGGCTGCTTCTAACGTATGTCCGATTCACTGTTAACCCTGTGTCGGAAGGCTCCCTTCGGAAGGCTCTCTAATGTTTGTCAAAGCGCGGATCGTCCATCGCGACGCATCGGGCGTTTTTTACTTCTTCGACATCGCCCGGCTGACCTTGTTTGACGGCCAGCGAATTTAACAAGGCATGAAGGCTTTTGCATTTGTCACTGTCGCCGGCACCTTCCTCGACTTTCCATTTCGATAGCGGAGCTGAGACATCATAGTGACCATCAGACCGCCGTGGCGGCGTAATTAGAAACCATCCTGTAGCCACCGCGGGATTAGGGCCGGCGGCAATCGTAACCGACGAGAGGAGTTTGAGAGCCTGTTCCTTTTCAGGCGCCGGCAAGTCGTTGGTTGGGGTCATCAGCGCGTAGGTCGCCTCGATTTCCCATTGCCCGACGAAGGCGATTCTTTGGAGGAGATAGCGCTCGCCTTGTTGGCCCTTACATCCGAAGCCGCGCAATTCATAAATCAGATCCGTGGCGCTGTTGGTGAGCGACTTTGCGCTGACCTTAAGACACTGCTGCTTCGCCGTCTGAACGATGCTATCGCGAATCGTCTGAGGCGAATCCGAGGCGGCCTTAGGCCTCTGGGCAAGCACCAGGCGCACCTTCGCGGTTGCCGGTGCTTCGCCCTTGCGGACAAAAACTCTGACCGTCGCGCGATCGGCGTGCTGCTCGCGGACGGTTTGCCAATCTTCCCATCCCGCCCCTGGCGGCAAGCTGAACCGGTCATTGGCAGTTCCCGTGACCGGAGCCGGGGCGGCAGCGATCGGCGCGCTTCGAATCAATATCACTAGGCAAGCCAGAAGCCAGATCTCGAGCGAGACTTTGACCAAGACCGCAATCCAACGGCGAAGTTGAATATGTCGTATCGCCAAAACCTGAATCCTCCGGGAGCTCAACCACGGAAAGGCGCAGCATCCGCTTCAGTCACTTGCAACGGACCGTCTGCCACTCCGGTTGGTGCTCATCTTCGATGCAATAGATGATAACGTGTGCAAGTCGAACGGAATACGAGAAAATTTCTTCGGCGAAATCTTTATAGACATTTTCGGTCAGCTGCGACTGAGAGAAGCGCGCTCGACAGTCGCGTGCCGCATACCTCATTGAAATTTTCTTCTCCACGCACGTTGGGCAGAAGCGTCTGCGACTCTCCCGGTGGCCGGTCAATGCGAAAGGAAATCCGCAATGAGAACATTGCGCGAGCTCCCGCCCTCCAGCTACGACACCCAGGAGCTGTACGGCGACTATTTGGAACACGCCAGTGATGGTAAAAACGGTTTCGCGAAGGGTGGGCATTGTCTGAATCGTCCGGGTGGGCCCGGTCGGTGCTGCCTGTGGACTCCCCCCCGCGGCTCAAGTCTGAAATGAGGATTGCTCCGGATTGCTAAACGGGCTCTCGGAAACCTTTGAATCCGCCGAGGAGCCGCTCATCGATCCGGATGTTTTAGGCCGTAGCCGCTTGAATTGGCCAGCGCTATCCCGGCAGAATCGCATCATGTCCCACGTTCCATCCGTCGCGCATTCAACACAGGCCGCTGACTTCGTCCGGTCGGTGACGTGGCCGGTTTTCGAGCCGTGCTGTTAACGTTGCCGTAGGACTCATTTGAACAGATCCTGGTTGATCCACGCGGCGGCCAATCTTGGCGTCGCAGCGACTTTTCTGGCTACTCTTTTACCTTGGGCGCCACAGCTGATGGCGATACTGCCGTGGGGTTCACATCTGATAGCCGCGACGGCAGACGCCCGGCCTGCCAATCTTTCGGCCTGGATTTGGATTACCTGCGCTTTTGTGATGGCCGTCTTGTCGCTCGTACGGTCGGCGCCGCGCGAGGCCCGCGCCGATTATCAGGCGTTGGTTGCGACTTCAGCGATGCTGATTTTTCCGCTTCTCATGCGCCCGCTAACGCGCTCCGCGGCTCTAACCCCTCTCACCCCTACCGGTGTGGCATTTGAAGCGGTCGGTCTGACATTTCAGATCTTTGGACTGCTGCTGATGCAGGTCGGGCTGCTTTACCTGGGCCGCCATTTCGGCTTACTTCCGGCCAACCGTGGCCTCGTAACACGCGGCCCCTTCCGAGTGATTCGCCATCCTGTGTACGCGGCGTGGCTGATGACCGCCTCCGGCACGTCCATGGCCGTTCCGACCATTCGAAACTTCGCATTAATGGCGCTGACGATTCCGTTCATGATCTGGCGCATCGCGCTCGAGGAGGAACTGCTCGACCACGATCCGCACTACCTAGCCTATCGGCAGCGAGTGCGCTGGCGGCTGGCGCCTGGCATATTCTGAATCCCAAAAAAACAAGTAGGCCTCGGTCGATCTGGCGCCGTGACGGATGATTTCCTCCAGACGCGCAGCCTGGATCTCACTCGTTCGGCAGCTTGATCATCAAGGTACCGGCCCCAGAATCCGCAGCTCACGCAGCATCCGCTGCGCACCGCATCATCTAGGCTTTGAGGAATTCACAAATGTGGCGGGCGGTCTCTTCCGGCTTCTCCAGCGGCGGCAGATGACCGCTTCCTTTGACGATCGTGAGCCTCGCGCCCTCGATCTTCTGCTCATATAGCCGGCCATGCTTCGTAGATAACAACTGGTCCGCCTCGCCCCACAAAATCAATGTGGGAGATTTGACCCGGTACAGCCGATCCTGGAGCTTGGGATCGTGAAGATAAGGATTCCAGGCAACCCGGGCAGAAGTCTGGCGAGAAGCCAGCATCAGATCCAGCATTTCCGGTGAAGGCGTGTCCGAGACGAAACTATGCGCCAGTTCGGAGTCATGATCCTTGAAAAGCAGACTTCTCGTCTCTGCCGGATTTGCCGCGAAAATATCCGGGGTGAAATCACCCGCGATATTCAGTCCCATCGCATCGATCAGAATAAGTTTCCGCGCACGATGCGGATAGTGAACCGCGAGTTCCGCCGCAATCCAACCACCCAGCGATAGACCCGCGACGTGCGGCCGTTCCAAACCCATTTCGTCCAGCAAGTCGGCATAATGGAAGGCCAGATCGTGAACCGTATCTACACGCTCGAGACCTTCCGAACTTCCAAACCCCGGATTTTCAGGAACGTAGAGTGTAAAGTGGCGGCTCAGCATTCAAAAAGGGCAGCCATCTTACTTCGCCCAGAAGGCTATGAAGATAGACAAGCGGATCTCCCGAACCTGCGCGGAGAACTCGAACCCGGGCACCGCGTACTTCAACCAAATCCTGTTGGGGCGCCATGTCTGCGCCTACGCGGCCTGAGACGATTTGTCTTCCATCGCTTTGAATTCGCGCTTCAAGAAGGGCATCACGTCGGAGGCGAACAGCTCCATGTTCGTGATGGTCCGGTCATGGGGCATATCGCCGAAATGCAGCAGCGGCAGCAAAAGCCCAAAGTTGAGATGTCTGAGTACTTGAGAGCACTGCTCGCGCGGTCTCCACGCTGCCGATCAAGCAATAGCCTCGGTCGTTCAGATCCTTTACGTCCATAGCCTCCCAGTTCAACTCATGCGCAAAGCTCATTATGCGGCGCATGGACGGAACCGACGTATACCCCGGCGGAAAAAACATCTCCCATTTGTGCCGAAGTCCCTTGTGATATAGCCAGAGGATATGCTGGCCCGCCTCTTCGAACGCCTGCTTGTCGGTTTTAGCGACATAGATGGGGAAAGATGCCCCATCTGATATGGGGAGGGCTCATACCCGAACCCATGCGCGGCGTCCCGGTAAGCGTCGAAAAACCATTTTACCAGATGGTCCGGCATGAACACCGCAAGATAGGCATACTTGCGGGACGGTTCGGCGCACCATTCCACCGTCTCTTTGCTGCCAAAACCGGGAATCCAAATCGGTGGATGAGGCTTCTGTAACGGGCGCGGCCACACATTTACATAGCGGACCCGGTAGTGCTTGCCTTCAAATGGAAACGGACCGGGTTTCGTCCACGATTGAATAATCAGATCGTGCGCTTCTTTAAAGCGCTCTTGTGAAAATGTGGGATTTATACCCATGGAGTAGTATTCGTCGCCGATACCCCTGACGAAACCCGAAATGATACGTCCTCCACTGATCACATCCAATACCGTGACCTCGCGACCCGCGGATCAGCGAGGGGCAGTCCATTTCCTACGATTGCAATCTTCATACGGCTGGTTCGCCGTATCAGCGTGGCCGCCATTATGTTCGGGGCAGGCATCGTCCCGTACGCATTCTGGTGGTGCTCATTGACGCAGACTCCATCGAAACCCAGTTTCTCAGCGTATTCGAGTTCGTCCAGATAGCGATTGTAGAGCAGATGTCCTTTTTCCGGATCATAGTACCGGTTGGAAAGAGTCACCCAGGCGGAGGGATGCTTGCTCTTATCGTCGAAGTCGGTCGGGAGGTCAGGCCACGGCATCAGATGAAAAAAGTAGAACTTCATGAGGCCCTCCTGGACAGTGCTCGAGGTCTAAAGTGTATGGTTCGTTTTGCTACTCGACGGTCACCAGAAAGTCAAGACGAGCCTGCACCATCGCGGCGCAATTCGAACTAGTGTCAGTGCGGTAATAGAGGATTCGATTATTAATGGGATCGCCCGCGAGAAACCATTGATATAGCAGGCTACGGCTGCCGAACTGCTCTCCAATCGCATCTCATGCCAGCTTCATGATGCTGACCTTTTCCCGAGCGGCCAGGTTTGCTGGTTTCGAATATTCCTCAGCAAATCGCGATGAAGAATCCAGTTAAAACTTGCGGCGTCGGCCGCACCAAGGACATCGTCGCTATCGACCAACTGTGGGATGCCTACGCCCATAATCTGGACTCGGGCGACGCGGATGGTGTGGCTGACCTTTTCGTACCAGGCGGAGGTTATATCCTTCTGTACAACAATCGCAAAACTCAAACGTTGGACCCTATGGGATATAGCCCGAATAGTGCAACCGATGGCAAAGGTGGAACCGTTGGCGGCGGATGCACTGCACTGGGACACGGCGCTCACTGGCTCGAATCACGGTGCTGATGCCGCGCGCCATCAGCGCGCGCACTTCGTCCGAGAGCGAGGCGTCAGCACCTTCGCGAGTCGACCAGCCGCCACCTCAGCACTTTGGGCGTAAGTGGCGAGCCGAGCACACGGTCGAGCGTCGTCCAACCTAACAGCGGGACGGTCGCGCTCGCGGCGCCCGGCTGCGCGTACGGCCGGCGGCCGAAGCTGCCGTCGAGAAAATACGAGACGCTCGGATGGCGTCGACCAATCGGGAATCATCGTCGCGGCCTCGCTTTGTGTGCTTCGCAGTTGCAGCTAGCCTGCTATCACGTAATCGCCCGTTGACGTGGCCCAATTCGAATATCTGACAATTCGGAATTTCTCTATCGTTTGACGCTACCATACTCGAGGCCAAGTTTCGTAGGCCGCCGAGTGTGGCAATGCGCCGCTCGAAATGTGAAAAGACCGGAAACATGGATAGGCAGAGAGCACAAACTTAAATATTAGCCTGTTCCAGCGAAGTATTTGGTAGCATGGTAGTACAAAACAACTAGCGCGGACCACGCTTATGAAGACCCAATACGGGCCCGGAGATCTCGGGCTCATCCAGGGGGAGTTGCTCGGGCTCCTTGTCAGGCTTGTACATTGTCATGAATCGCGTCGCCGTACCTCGTGTCGTTTCCGATTCGCGATGTTTATTGTTTCGTGGTCTTGCCGACTCCGCGGACTGCGCGCGCAGACGCGCCTCCTGCTCTCTCAGCGCGGGGGTGGCCTCATCACCAAATATCTGACATTCGGAGATTTCTCTATCATTTCACGCTACCATACTCGAGGCCAAATAATTTTTGCGTGAAGTGCGGAAATGCGTTCGCAAATACTGCGCGAAATGTGAGGCAGAAAACGCACCAACATCTAGCTTTTTGCGGCAAATGTGGCGCTCCACTCACAACGCCTCGTCGGGGAGTAGCTCACCGGAAGCACTCGACGCCGAGCGCAAGTTGATCAACGCCCTGTTCGCCGACATCAAGGGCTCGACTGATCTGATGGAGGAACTCAACCTTGAGGAAGCACGTGCCAACATCGACCCGGCGCTGAAGCTGATGATCGACGCGGCGCGCCGCTACGACGGCAACATGTGAAATCCCAACCACTGGGCACATCAATTGCTCCTTGGATCTTTCCTTCCTTAAAAGAACCCTGTTCCGGCGTACACCTGGAGAAAAGTTTATAATGATGAGAAAAAGTAGCTCAGTAAAATTTTCGGGGAAGACGATCCGGAAGCACAAAGGACCGTCCCTATCGCCAGCGTCTTGTCGCTTTCATGTCGACCACGCCGTTTCGGTCGCGATCACAATGTTAGTCGCGCTCGTGCTTGCTGGATGCAGCAGCGGCACCGTTCAATCGCGCAGTTCCTCAGGCTATTATGGGCCAAGGTTGGTCGGCTCGCGGGACAGGAAGTTGAATAGCCGGGCATCTGCTTTAGGATCGTCACGTATAGTCGCCTCTTGGTATGGCCCAGGATACGAGGGGCGCCGAACTGCGAACGGCGAAAACTTTGATCCACAAGGGTTTTCGGCCGCTTCAAAGACGCTGCCGCTTGGATCCATTGTGCGAGTCACAAACATCAAAAACGGGCGTTGGGTGGATGTCAGGATCAACGATCGCGGTCCGCTCGCCCCAGGTCGGAGCATCGATCTCTCGCCCGCCGCGGCAAAGAGGATCGGTTTGACAGAAAGCGGTGTGGCTCATGTCAAGGTCACACGTATAAGCAACCAAGCGGAGGCCAAAGTCGCGCATTAGAATTTTGCCTAGTCGGCGTCTGAGCAAGTTCGAACTGCCGCGGCGCCGGCCGAGCAGTGAACATGCGTCACGCATTCGCTGTCTCTCGTTTGTTCAGTTCCGCCACGTTCTTTCATCTTGCGTGGACTATTACCACCGAGCCCGAAAGCATCTTTCTCTAGACAAGGATTGTCCGCACCCACGCCTCATCCAGCCACCGCAGCGAGGCCGACTCATAGCTGTACCGCAACTCCGCGGGTTGCACCATCGCTACCAGCGTCTCGCGGCCCGACGGGACTAACTACTGCTTGCCGTTGGTTTCGCGGCGGCAAGTACCGCATTGTCTGCGAATCCTCGTATTGATGGTGTTAGAGATCTGGATCACGCGACAGCCGCTTATGGTACAGCGTGCGATGCGCGTCGGTCATCGCAGCTGGCCCCCCAGGCTCCGCCCCTGTTCCATTTTAGCCCTCAAGGCCGGTGCGCCCGCAGCCGGCGCGGGCGATTGCTCAGATCGGAGACCTGCCGCCCAAACGGCCCTTGCGGCTACTTGCATTTATCGGGTAGCCGTTAGAGAGTGAGCAAAGATGAGGATAGCCAATTGGGGGTAAGCATGAAGCCACTAGCGGCGGAACGCGATGCCAACGGCTACCTTTACGCTGACGTGGCCCTCAAGCGCGGCATCCAGGGTGTCTGCTGGATCGTCCTGCGCTGCCCGTTCTGCTTCAACCGCCACATCCATCACGCGGGCGGGCCGGGTGAAGAGCCGCGCTCGAATCTTGGCCACCGCTACGCGCATTGCGACGTCTCGCGCCTCGCGCCCGCTTTGCGCCTTGCGCTCTTGCGCAGCGCCGAGTGGCGTAGGGGCTACATGCTGCGTTGGGACGGAAGCGCCGAGATTAACGACCCGTCCTGACTCCAGCGCCTGCAACGCCGCACAATCGCCACAGACCTGCGCCTAGATCGAGGTCATCAACTAACTTTGAGTGAGAGATTCCCCCCTTCGCACAGTAATATGTCAAAAAATGCCCCTGAAAAGTTCGTGTCGTGCTAACCATGACCGGGCGGCAGGCGAAATCCCGCTATGTATCGCAGGACTTTCATCACGGACGTAAGCGATAACAAATAGCCGTCGAAGTAACGCTGACGCACGGGCAGGGCAGATGGCGTTACTTACGTCGAGGGCACTGGCAGGAAGCGATTGTCGCTTCTTCCCAAAAGATAAGGAAGTAAGGAGCCATACAGTGACGAACTTTTTGCGAAAAGCTGTTTCATCTCTCGGACCATGCGGCCTGCATCTTGCTGACTTTTGCTGGCACGGCCTGGCGAAAAAGGCATCTAGGCGCCCGAGATTGATCCAAACCTCCTGGTCAGTGGCTTGGCGCTTTTAGCTGGCGGCGTGATGGTTGCTCTGGAGCGATACCGACGCAACCGCTAAAGACTATTACTGAGTAGGTCGAAAGCGAAGATTGTCCGGCATGCTCAGCAGTCTTGTGCAGGTCGTCGCTCGTTTGCCTTCCCAATGGCTCTTTCTGAGCGGCGCAAGGAAGGGGCCGGTATTGAGGTTGCTCTAGGGCAATCCTCTATTGAGGTCGCTCTAGGGCAATCCTCTGTTTACCCAACGGGGCGCAAATTGAACAGGCTGCTACGGTGGGCGTCGCTGGCATTATTGTTTGCCGCGGGCCTTGTCGTACTGTCAGGATCTGGACCTACGCAACGACTCTACTGGTTCCGAATCGTCCTGTATGACAAGAGCCTAGCCATACCATTTCTCTCGCGATTTCAATTTGCTGCGGTCTTCATCAGTAGCTGTAGCAGCAGCAATCGCTTTCGGCTGGACCACATACAGAGACGAGTTCCGACGGGCGCTTGCAGAGCCACGCGCAGATGACGCGACACGGCTGGTCTGGTTCTTGATCCTTCTGGTAGCAGTCGCAGAGCTTATCGAGTTTGCAAATAGCCAAACCCGGTCAAGCGCGACCGAGTCGTTAGGGATCGCAGCCTTAAGCCTGGCAGCGCTCATCAGCTGGTGTCTGGCTGCGATGCCTGGCCGGTTTTGGTGGAACTGTATTGCAAAAAACCCTCTAGCGCTTATCGCCGCAACAGCGGTGGGCCTCTCGATCTACGCGATTAGTTTTCACTACTCGTGGTTCGGCCTTCTTGATCCTTTTGAGCATGCCACACTCTATGCGAGTTCGGCGTTCCTTCACCTGATAGCAAAAGACGTTGTTTTCGATCCCAAAGAGAAACTTACTTGGAGCAAATGGCTTCGCCGTATCATGTAGGAATCCAGTGTGCAGGACTGGAAGGAATTGCGCTCTTCAGCGCATTCTTCGGCGCCTATCTTTGGATCTTTCGCGGAGAGCTTCGTTTTCCTCAAACTCTCGCGCTGATACCGGTCGGCATTGTCCTTCTTTTTTTTCTGAACATCGTCCGTCTCGTCGCACTCATTTTGCTGGGAGGCTGGTCTGGTTCTCTAGGGATCCGAGGCTTCCATTCCGTAGCTGGCTGGCTCCTTTTCAACGCTGTTACTTTGGGTCTGGTGGTCGCCAGCCGGCGTTTCAGCAGTTTTTCAAGGTCCACTGCTTCTCGTAGTCCTGTTAAGATTCCGAATCCTGCTGCACCGTATTTGGTGCCGATGTTGACGATTATCATTGCGGCGATGATCACTCGGATCTTCTTCTTCACGTTTGATGTCTTGTACCCGCTTCGCGCCGCGACCACAGCTGGGGCATTGTGGCTTTATAGAAAAAACATGCCGCTACAGTGGACGATATCATGGCCGGCAGTGGTCTTAGGCTGCCTCGCGTTCGGCGCCTGGATTCTTTTTATCAGTGGGGTCAACGCTCCGGCGCGAGACCTTACAATAACTGCTGGTCTGGGCGGCCTATCAGCCATGAGCGTGGGTGTGTGGATCATCCTTCGCATCGCTGGAGCGGTGGTACTGGTGCCAATCGCCGAAGAACTGGCGTTTCGCGGCTATCTTCTTCGTAAGCTAGTGTCGGCTGACTTTGAGAAGGTTGCTTTCGGACATTTCACGTGGCTGTCTTTTTTAGGCTCCTCGATTTTATTCGGGGTGCTCCACGCGCAATGGAAGGCAGGAATCCTGGCTGGGATGATGTTCGCTATCGCCAGTTATCGTCGCGGGCTTATGTCGGACGCGGTGGTAGCACATGCCACCGCCAATGGTTTGCTGGCTGCCTATGTTCTCACGACTGGTCACTGGTCACTTTGGGATTAAAATCAGGCAAGGGACCAGAATCGCAGGGAAACATGCGCTGCAATACGGCAGAATGAGAGAACACTCCGCATTCAACCGCATTCGTGTCCCAAGCGACTTTGGGGAGGTTCAGTAGTGTGACAACTTCTGCGAGCCGCGAGACTACGAATGGTATAACTTTGGGGAAGTCCATTAAGTGCGACAACTTCTGCCGGCCGATAGACTACGAATTATGGATAGAGCTGGATTAAACGCCGAACATGACCCGTTCCGAATATGCGAGGTCTCCTAGACGAGGTTGATCTGGTCCCTTGAAGTATTTTGGAGATGCGGCGGAATACGTGCCGATGAGCCCACGAAGCGGGCCGTTCGAATCGAGGACGACCAGAGGGAATCCGCGCCAAGCAAGAAAACGCCCCAATGGCCCGGCAAATCGAACGAAGTGTTCCAGATCATGGCAATAAGCGAGGTACGCGTAAGGCACGAAACGATACCTCCGTCTGGTCATGAAGACGAATGGGTGCCTGCGGTTCGCCGAGCTGCATATCAAGCTCATGCAACCGTAGTTTGCATGCGTCAGAAGCAATTCAATCTCGTACGATGACAAATCCTCGTCGGGGTAGACTTCGGGGTCAACTGCTTCGACCCGAGCGCCATACGAGCCCGCACTGAGAGCTGGAACGGAAATAAAGCGCCCGGCACAGTACCGTACGTAACCCTGCGCTTCCAATATGGGAAGGGTATGAGGAACAGGTGTGATATTGAAGTAGGTTACGTGTCTGTGCCTCAGCGCGCGCGAGACGAGCATTGCAGCATAGCCTCTAAATGCCGGCTCCACGTACCAGCTGGAAACATTGCATCGAATGCTGGTCGCTCCCTCGACGAGAATGGATGAAAATATCAGAAGAATTACGCCAACCGGGGTGTCCTCGCACTCCAAAAGATAGCCGTACCTTGGAAATCCTGGTGGCGTCGGATGCTCCGACAGGCGCTTGAGCGCTTGCACCCAGAAGTCGCGGGTGCGGTGGTGGTCGCGAAAGCCGTTCGTAAGTAGATCAACCACCCCGCCGATATCGGCTGTATCTATTTCACGACAGCGAATCCGCGGCGGCTGAGACGGCATCAACCCCGATCCTAACAGTCAAAGAGGCATCTGGCTAATGAGAGACACAGGGTGTCATAATTGCTGCGCGGAGGTCCGTAAAAACACGTCCAAATGTCTGTAAGGTCGACGATAATATCTCAATTCGAACAGGTTGCTAAAGAGCAAGACAAGCAATTGGCATCGCCGTCCGATGACCTAGTGCTTATGGAGTCGGGGCTCGATTCTCTTTGCTTTGCAATTATCGTCGCTCGTCTCGAGGATGCGCTGGGATTTGATCCGTTCAGCGCCGCGGAAGAGGTCTACTTTCCCGTGACCTTGGGCGATTTCATCAAATTTTACGAAAATGCCGCAAAATAGCTGGGGCTCACTCTGGGACTCGCTGAGCGCTACGGAACACCAGTCCGATCGTTTTCTCTGGGGTGCCGATGCGAGCGTCACTTTGACCGACCTCGCCTGGGGCTCAAGTCTCGATGGTCGGTCAGGGGAACTCCGTGGTCGTTCAATCCTGGTTCTGACCCGGGATCAGCTTACGACGGCGTTGGCGCTTATCGAGCTTGACGGAATTGCGCGCCGACTTGTTCTTTGCCCCCCAGATCTGCGATTCGAGCATGTTCCTTACGTCATAGCGACCGCGGAGGTCGATGCGCTGGTATCCGATCAGGTTGTGCCTGAAGTCGCCAACGCAAGCGTCGAATGTGTCGTCACGTGCAGCCCAAGTATCGCGCCGGTCGATTCAGATCGGAGCGGGGCCCATCAAACCGAATGGATTCTCTTTTCATCCGGTACGACCGGTCTGCCAAAGATGATCGTTGCACACGTTGTCGAGCCTGGCAGGAGCTATTGAAAGTGGAAGCAGAACCTCTGTCCTGTGGAGCACTTTTTACGACATTCGCCGTTATGGCGGCCTGCAGATTTTTCTGCGCGCGCTCCTTGGTGGTGGATCGCTGGTGCTGTCGAGCTCCGAAGAGTCGACTGGAGACTTTCTGGTCCGGGCTGGCGCGCATGGAGTAACACATATCTCGGGAACCCCGTCCCACTGGCGTAACGCGCTTACGAGTCCGTCGGCTCACAGGATTGCGCCCCAATACGTTCGCTTATCGGGAGAGATCGCTGACCAACCGATCTTGGACGGTCTTCGGGCCTTCTACCCCGATGCCAAGATCGCTCATGCATTCGCTTCGACGGAGGCTGGCGTGGCGTTCGAGGTCGGCGATGGCCTCGCGGGCTTTCCTGCGAGCCTAATCGGGCATACAAACGCCAGCGTCGAAATGAAGGTCGAAGATGGCTCGCTGCGTATTCGCTCAGCGCGCAATGCGGTCCGCTATCTCGGCAGCGCGAGCGAGCCTCTCGCAGACAAGGAAGGATTCGTTGACACCCGCGACATGCTCGAGTTGCGCGGTGACCGCTATTATTTCGTCGGACGAAGAGACGGTATCATTAATGTCGGCGGCCTGAAGGTGCATCCCGAAGAGATTGAGGCGGTGATCAACCGTCATCCGGGGGTGCAAATGTCGCGCGCAAGAGCGCGAAAGAATCCCTTCACCGGCGCGGTTGTGGTGGCTGATGTCGTTGCTAAAGACGAACCTGGCCGCGTCGACGCAACCGCGCGCATTGAGGCGCTTAAGAGCGAAGTCCTCGAAACCTGCCGTCGAGCGTTAGCTCCTTACAAGGTTCCAGCCGCAATCTACATCGTGCCTTCCTTGAACGTCGCGGCTTCCGGTAAACTGGCTCGTCCTGATGGCTAACATAGTCGTGACCGGTGGAAGTCGCGGATTGGGCCTAGCGATTGCGCGAAAGCTCGCGACAGCCGGCTACCGCGTCATTGTCATCGCGCGGAAAGAGAACGAGCAACTCGCGTCCGCCGTGCGGGAAGTGGGACCAAGTCACCAGGGGTCGCTCCACTTCAGGCCGTTCGACCTCGCCAATATTTCTGACATCCCCAATCTGGTCAAAGGGGTACGCAAGGAGTTTGGATCGATCTACGGGCTCGTCAACAATGCGGCTCTCGGCACGAGCGGCCTTCTCGCTACGATGCACGATGCGCAAATCGAGCGCCTCGCGCGTCTCAATGTAGTGTCTCCACTGACTCTGACAAAGTATGTGGTGCGCTCGATGATGGCTGACGGCGCGGGCCGGATCGTGAACGTCGCCTCGATCGTTAGCTTCACCGGCTACAGCGGCCTTTCCGTCTACAGTGCAACCAAGGCGTCGCTCGTTGGATTTACGCGATCCCTCGCCCGGGAGGTTGGGCCTTTGGGCATCACCGTGAATGCCGTCGCGCCCGGATTTCTGGATACCGAGATGACCGAGAGCCTTGGAGAACGGCAGCGCGATCAAATTGCGCGGCGCAGCGCATTACGCCGCCTTGCCGACGTCGATGACATAGCCAACGCCGTCGAGTTCCTTCTCGGCGACAAGGCGAAGAACATTACCGGGACGGTGCTGACAGTCGATGCGGGAAGCACGGCCTAGGCGCGCGGTCGCACTTACAACCGCATTTTGCCCGTTTGAATGCGTTCGTAAAGCATTGAATCGATCTTGACGAAGGCCTGACGAACCCGATCATTGAAGTAGATGGCATCGGCGATGGCGCTCGGATCGTAGCCGACCTGCGCGAGGTCTTGCTTCTTCGGTTTGAATGTTGCCGTCGTTGCGATCTCGCCACGAATGCGTAGGAACAAAGGACGCGCATATTCAGGCAGGCGTTCGACGAGATGCTGCCGGAAGGCTGCGAGTTCGAAGTCCTGGTTGGCAACGACGGCGGCCATGCCGGCGCGGCCCTCGGTACCGGGGATTGTCACTCCGTACACAACCGCTTCGACTATCGCAGGATACGCGGAGATCGTGTCGGCAACCTCCGTGGTGGAAACGTTCTCGCCCTTCCAGCGAAACGTGTCGCCGATACGGTCGACAAAATAGAAATAGCCATTTTCATCTTTCCGCATCAGGTCGCCGGTGCGGAACCAGGCATCTCCATCCGCGAACACATTACGCAGGATCTTCCGGCCGGACGCCTCCTCGTCAGTGTAACCTTCGAAGCGGCTTCCCGGGCTCGAGCCGTCGTCAAGGATCTTGCCAATCGCCTCGCCGACCTCGTTCGCGGAACAGCGGATGCAGAAGCCCTGGTCGTTACGGACCGGCTGGCTCATTCCGGCGTCGAATTTAACCAGCGCAATGGATGTACGGTGCGCGAGGAATGATGGAATTCGGCCGATAGCCCCGGGTTTACCTTCGCAGTTGTAAAGAGAAAAGGTGCCTTCAGTCGCGGCGTAGAACTCCAGGATTTGCGGCATGCGGAACCGGCGCTTGAACTCGTTCCACACGTCGGGCCTTAAACCATTGCCGCAGCACAACCTGAGTCGGTGCTCCGCCTCTCGCGGATCTGGCCGGCTGTTTACCAGATAGCGGCAAAGCTCGCCGATATATTGGAAGAGCGTGCAATTCCATTCCACGATGTCATTCCAGAAGTGGCTTGTTGAAAACCGCTCTCGCAACAGCACGGAGCCGCCGTTGACCAACATTGCTCCGGTAGCAACCACGCCGCCAATGCTGTGATACATCGGCAGGCAATTGTACATTCGGTCGTCCGGGCGAGTGTCCATCATGCCGGCAAACCAATAAGCCCATTGCATCACGCGAAAATGGCTGACTTTCGCGGCTTTGGGCAGGCCAGTCGTACCAGAGGTGTATATGTAGAGGGCCGGATCCATAATCGATATTAATTTACATTCCGAACCTTGAAGGCGGCGCCCTTCAACCCTCCGCGTTTCGTAATCGACCCGAGGCAAGCCGTGGTTATACCCGCCGTGTGCCCAGATTTTTATCCCTGGGGCAAGACGCGGCAGCACAGCAGCGAGACCGTCGACAAGCCCGGCCTCGACGATAATGTATTTCGGAGCCACTATGTTTATCGAGTGCTCTAGCGATTCACCTGCGAGATTAGTGTTGATCAGCGAAACGATACCGCCGACGCGGATAACCCCAAGCCAGATAGCCATATACTCTGGACAATTCGGCATGATTAGGCAGACGACGTCGCCGACCGCCAAACCTTGTCCCAACGCCCACCGCGCATATCGATTTGATCGCTCCGCAAGGGCACGATATGTCAAACATTCACGATCGGAGAGAAGTGCGAGCGCGTTGCCAAACTTGTCAGCCAGGGATTCGATGACGGATGGGAAGATGACGGAAGGATTTTTTGCGATGGGTGCTGTCATTTCGAGCGCGCGCACCCACGCTCTGAGAGGGGATTTGTTGCTGTCGTCCGAACCTGTTGTCACTTCGTTAGGTAAGGACGCGCAGTCATATTGGTTGGCACAAGAAGGTGATCCTAAAAGGTCACAAATGAATGGTTAATTGAGTCTTCCACCCTCTGTCCCGAACGCCACCCTTCAGCCTACCGCCGAAATCACCTATTTGAGATACATCAGGTGAGCGATTCTTTAATTGCGGAACCCGCCGCCCTCATTCGCAAGCCGAGCATAGGGAATAACGCCCGCCATTCCATAAGAGTGATGTATCGTACAGGTGGGTCGCATCTACTCCATCACGCTCCAACCGAATCTGCATATGCCGTACCTTCATCGCGTAGCAGGTCGAATTCAGCCGTATGGATATGCGCGGGCTGAAGGCCAGCAAGATCGCTCGTGCGGAGCGGAGATATTCGCGGGTCTTCTAAATCCAGAAAAAATCGAGTTGTTAGGTGGTGCATCAATTCGCTCACGCGGCAGGCGTGCTGCCAAGATCAAAATAGCGTCAAAGTCGTGTTCTATGTTAGAACGCATGCCACTACATCATGGCATTGGTCAAACGTTGTTTAGCAGCGCGGTGACCAAGCTGCTTATCGTTGAGATAGATCGGAAGTTCGCGGTGGTAATGTCGACTTCAGGTATTTCAAGATCGAACTCAGCCTCAACGGAGAGCATAAGGTTGACCATATCCAGCGAAGTCAGACCAACCTCACGGAGATCATCGTCCGAACGAACAGGTCGACTAATCGAACGTTCCGTGAGCAATCGCTGAACAACGTCGACGATCCTGTCTCCTGGCGAACCACCTTTACGATTCAACACTGTGACGCTACCCGCGGTTCGAGATTTAACGATATTACCGTTTTCGAGAAAGTCTTTAGTCTGGCACCAGTATCTTGAAACTCTACATACCATATGGCTGCGGCCTCCACGAAGCCGTAAGACCCCTGATATGCCTACACGAAAGCTAGAAAGACGGGGTCCGCCGTCAATGGTTAGCAGCCCTAACGCATTCGAGCGCTAATCGATGTTCGAAAGTACTTTCGTGTTTGGAAATAATCCGTGAGCGACATGGACGAATCGTGAAGAGGTTATGACGTGGGCAATCCGTGCGGAGGCTAACAAAAATCGCACATCATAAAACGCGCTTTTGGACGCCTGTTCATGGTTCGTCGCGTTGCAGAAACGTCAACATCCAAGCAATCCTCTCACTCGCGGTCGTCGGCGCCAAAGCTCGGCTTTAATAGCCGCACACCATAGACCGTAGCGGGTTCATGATGAGTGCTCATAGCGTACCCGCACGGAGTTGCTCCGTAACAAATGATCTTAGACTCCGAGCTGAGATCGTGGCCGCAGCAGCGGCAAAAAACGCTGACGCGGTCGATCGCGAGGCACGGTTTCCCGCGGAAGCGTTCCTTGCCGCTCGAGCACAGCGCCTGCTTGACATCTTGGTCCCGGCTGACCTTGGAGGCGGGGGCGCCACCGTCTCTGAGGTCGTCGATGTATGTTATGTGCTAGGGCGATCTTGTGCGTCGACCGCCATGATCTTCGCGATGCACCAGATCATGGTTGCAATTCTGGTTCGTCACGCTCGAAACAGCCCTTGGCATAGGCGTCTGCTTCGCCGGCTTTCCACTGAGCAGCTGCTTCTGGCTTCATCCACAACGGAAGGTCGAGGCGGCGGCGACCTGCGCACGAGTGTCTGTGGAGTGGAGCGAACCGGGTCGCGCATGGCGCTCACGAAGAGCGCTACGGTGGTGTCTTATGGCGCGCAGGCTGACGGGATTTTATCTACTGCACGGCGTTCAGCAGATGCTCCACCTTCCGACCAGGTCCTGGTGGCGTTCGTCAAGGAGGATTATCAACTCGAGCGAATCGTTGACTGGGACGCGATGGGTATGCGCGGGACCTGCAGTAGTGGCTTCATGTTCAAAGCCGCCGGCGAAATAAGCCAATTGTTACCGGAATCCTACCAGACGATTCACACGCAGACCATGATGCCCGTCGCCCACTTGACATGGAGCGGTGTGTGGTCCGGGCTCGCCGCTGGTGCGGTCGACCGTGCGCGACGATTTGTCCGGAGCGCCGCTCGTCACGCCAACGGCCAGCTGCCGCCTGGCGCGGCCCATCTCACGCGGGCAACTACGTCGTTTCGGGTACTGAGAGCAATCGTAGCATCAGCACTTGAAAGATTTGAGACGACCGAGCGAGCTGAACTTGAGTCGCTCGATTTCCAGACCGCCATGAATCTACTCAAGGTGAACACATCTGAATTGGCCATCGCAACAGTGATGAGTTGCATGCAGGCGTGCGGACTATCTGGCTATCGCAATGATGGGGAGTTCAGCATCTCTCGTCATCTTCGAGATATCTTGTCGTCTTCAATCATGATCAACAATGATCGGATACTTGCCAATGCCGCCAGCGCGTCATCGCTGATCGAAGTTCCGCACTCGTTAAGAGACTAGATATGCCGCAACCGTAGCCCTGCGAATCCATCTCAAAGTTCTCAACGTCGACCTGCTTGCTCCGGAGGTGTAGTAAAATACGCATGAGCCATAATGGCAAAGGTGGGCTTGAGTCGACCGCTCATACGTTGCTCCAGCCGACCGGCGGCGACGGCGTTTACGCTCGAACTGCGCTTTTCGAGCAAGTCATCGAAAGCCTGTCGGCCTTCATCAGCCGACACCGTGAGCCTGACGCGGAAATCCTAAGATTTCCACCGGTCATGAGTCGCGCCCAGTTGGAAAAATCGGGTTACCTACATAGTTTTCCACATCTCCTCGGCTGCGTCAGCTGCCTTCACGGTGAGGAGTCCGAGATTCGCACCTTGGTGGAAGGGCGCGATCCTGATCGGGGTTGGATTGCTGGGTTGTCGGCGACCGAGCTGGTCCTTAGTCCGGCCGCCTGCTATCCCCTTTACCCGCTTGTGGCGACCCGCGGGCATGTGCCGGCAAAGGGCTTGCTGTTTGACGTTGCTTCTTATTGTTTTCGCCGGGAGCGCTCATACGAGATCGATCGACTGCAGGCGTTCCAAATGCGCGAGTTTGTTTGCGTGGGAACAGCGGAACAGGCATTCGACCTCCAAGCACGTTGGAAATCTCGGGCGCAGGGGCTGGCGAAGCGTCTAGCCTTGCCCTATACGGTCGCTCCAGCGAGCGATCCGTTTTTCGGAAGGGCCGGTAAGCTGATGGCGATGAGCCAGGTTCAACAATCACTCAAGTTCGAATTGCTAGTTCCTGTGCACTCCGAGCAGCTACCGACAGCGTGTATGAGTTTCAACTATCATCGCGATCATTTCGGAACGACTTGGGACCTGTTAACCGAGGGAGGTGAGGTGGCGCACACGGCCTGTGTGGCTTTTGGCCTCGATCGGTTAGCTTTGGCACTGTTCGCGACGCACGGACTCGATCTGCAAAGGTGGCCGGCGGTCGTTCGTGAGACTCTGTGGTTTGACCGTCCAGGCCACGCGACCATCTCCGAACCTGCGCTGTACAAAAACGGGACGGCGCCGCGCGTTGATACCGCGTTGACAAAATAGAAGGGTCCGTCGCATGCGGAACGAAACGATTGCCGTGCACGGCGGCTATGAAGTTGACCCCACGACGAGGGCGGTTGCCGTACCGATCTATCAAACCGTAGCGTATGCATTCGACAGCGCCGAGCATGGAGCGGCGCTCTTCAATCTCGAGGTCGAAGGAAACCGCTACAGCCGCATCAGCAATCCGACAAATGCAGTACTCGAGCGGCGCGTCGCCGCGCTGGAAGGGGGACTAGAATCGCTTAGCGTGAGCTCCGGGCAAGCCGCGTTACACTATTCGGTGCTCAATGTCACCGAGATCGGCAGGAATATTGTCTCTGTTCCGCAGCTTTACGGTACTACTCATACCCTTTTTGCCCACGTCCTGCCGAGTCTTGGGATTAATATTCGATTCGCCGAGACCGATCATCCCGCTGCCGTCGAGAAGCTGGTCGATGACAACACGAGAGCGGTCTTCTGCGAAAGCGTGGGGAATCCGGCAGGAAACATTTGCGACGTCGAAGCGCTGGCGAATGTCGCCCATAAGCACGGCGTTCCATTGATCGTAGACAACACGGTCGCCACTCCCATTCTGCTGCGCCCGATCGATTACGGGGCCGATATCATCGTGCACTCGCTGACGAAATTCATGGGCGGGCATGGAACAACTCTCGGCGGCATCATCGTCGACAGCGGCAAGTTTCCCTGGGAAAAGCATGCCAGTCGGTTCCCGATGTTCAACGAGCCCGACGCGTCCTACAACGGTCTTGTGTACACGCAGCATTTTGGTCCGGCCGCCTACATCGCGCGCTGTCGAAGTGTCTACCAGAGAACCATGGGCTCAGTCTTGTCGCCGCTGAGTGCGTTTTTGTTGCTGCAGGGAATCGAGACGGTCGCTCTGCGGGTCGACCGTCATGTTGAGAATGCAAGGCGAGTGGCCGAATTCCTGCGCGACGACACTAGAGTGGATTGGCTCAATTACGTAGGGTTCTCCGACAACCCCTATCACGCGCTTGCGCAGAAATATCTCGGCGGCAGGGCATGCTCATTGATGACCTTCGGAATTCATGGCGGATTAGACGGAGGAATCAAGTTCTACAATGCCCTGAAGGTGGTCAAGAGATTAGTCAACCTGGGCGATGCCAAGTCCTTGGCGTGCCATCCAGCCTCCACAACACATCGGCAGATGTCAGTCGAAGAGCGGCGAAAGGCAGGCGTCAAGCCCGAAACAATCCGGCTCAGCATTGGAATCGAGCATGTGGACGATATCATCGCCGACCTCGATCAGGCGCTCGGCACGGCGGCAGCGGCCCACAAGAGGTCAATTGTGGAGGGTAATCATCGCCACTCTGCCACGAGCACATGATGCCAATGCTTTCAGCCAGCTCTTTCTCGCAGGAGCCGCGGCCTCGCGACGACGCCGGCGAGCCGATCGTCATCGGGCTCGTCAACAACATGCCGGATGCGGCGCTGCAGACCACAGAGCGACAATTCCGCGAACTTTTCTTTGCCGCATCTCACAATCTTGCCGTTCGCCTGAGGCTCTTCTCTTTGCCGGAGGTTCCTCGCGCGGACGCCGGCCGATCGCATGTCAGCCAGCACTACGAGGACATCAGCGAACTGTGGGCAAGCCATCTCGATGGCCTGATTGTGACGGGGACGGAGCCGCGCGCGCCTGCCCTGCCGGATGAACCTTACTGGCCGACCTTGACGAAACTTGTCGATTGGGCAGAAGACCACGCCATTTCGACGGTCTGGTCGTGTCTTGCAGCGCACGCCGCCGTTCTTCACATCGACGGCATAGGTCGGCGCGCTTTCCCCGAGAAGCTCACTGGGGTGTTCGACTGTACGAAGGCCACCGATCATCCAATCGTGGTTGGCGCTCCATCTCGATGGCGCGTTCCGCATTCCCGATACAACGAGTTACCTGAGGAGGCGCTCGTTTCGAGAGGCTACCGCATCCTATCGCGGTTGCCCGGCATCGGCGCCGATATGTTCGTTAAGCAGAGGAGGAGCCTATTCCTTTTCGTGCAAGGCCATCTGGAATATGATCCTGGCGCGTTGCTCCGCGAATATCGCAGGGACATTAGACGGTTCCTCGCTGGCGAAAGAGATAGCTATCCCGAAATGCCACGCGGCTATTTCGATGAGGACGCGGCACCTGCACTCGCGGCGTTCCGCCGGCAGGCGCTGGGGAACCGAAGCATTGATCTGCTCTTGACATTCCCTGCCATAGCAGAAGGGAAGTTGACGCACCCTTGGCTTGGGCCAGCAGTGCGCATATACGCGAACTGGCTATCATACCTGGTAGAGCAGAGGTCTCGAAGCCTCGGCTCGACGAAGTCAATACCTTTGCGAGGGTACATAGCGACCTGAAAGAGACTGGTAAGAAGAGTGAACCTGTATTTCCTCTTTGCTTGCTTCCACTAAGTTGACGGCACCCTTGAAAAGCCGTTTTTTATGCTGGCTTGGACAACATGGGGGTGGTGTGGAGAAGGGCGGCCAGTGGGTGAGACGCAAGGAGTCCCTTTCAGCCTCAGTTAAAAGCTTCCTCGAACGGTCCGTTTCGTGGGTTTGCAGCAACGGTTGGTTAAATCGGCGGACGTTCGTTCAAGCATGCCCAATATTAGTGGTTGCTGCTGGCGGAGAGTAACGTGATCCGGTGGCATTTTCGGGGCATGCTGCGCAGGATGCCGCGTTGCCGCCGTCGGCAGGATGGACGCATTATCCTGAGCGTTCGGCGCGCCACTTATAATTACTCCCGTAGCCGCCGCGAAAGCCGCTCGTCGAATCCATAATATCCGCCGCCGGCGTGTTGTAGTCACCCGCGTGATTGTCCACAGTGCTGCCCGCGTTGAGCTGCCAATCCTGGTTGACCGTCGAAAGAAAACTCTTCGCCGTCTCGCGAGTATTCGGCCGAAACTCGCGCCCGCCATAAGCTGAGTTCGCGCAATACAGGGCAATATAGGTGGTTGTTGACCAGCTTGCAGCAGCGGTTGGTGAAAAATGGCCAGACGTTTGAATCAAGCACCGGCTATAGCTGGTAGCCTGTCGGAGAGTCACCTGACTCGGGTTCCATCGCTAGTGTGATAGGCGGCCCGCAGAGTGGCAGAGACTTCGATGACGCGACTCTGAATCTAAATGGTAACTCCGGCTAAATAGATCGTGATCGAGGCCGCGGCCACAACTGATCTTGAACCGGCACCGATCTCACCCGATTGGATTCTGGCCGGCACGCCAGAAGCACGCAGCAAAATGGTGGTGAAAACCCGTGACCGCACTTCGTCAATTACGGTCTGGGAATGCACTGCTGGACGCTTCAATTGGCATTACAGCGAAGACGAGACAGTCGTCGTTATCTCAGGTGAGGTCTTCATTACCACCGAAAAGGGCGAAGAAAGGCGGCTCGGCCAAGGCGATATGGGGTTCTTTCCCGCTGGCAGTTCCTGCACATGGTGCATCAATGATCGCATAAAGAAGGTTGCCATCCTCCGAAAGGACCTACCGCCCCTGCTGGGTATTGGCGTGCGAGCATGGCACAAGCTTCTCCGGACCGTGGGGCTAAGGGGCCAATCGTCCCTAGATGTCGGCCGTTCGTCTTTATACCCAGCTCGAAAGTAATTCTCAGGCGGCTCATGAGGCAACGAGACCCGAGGCTTTGTCGCGGCGACCTTGTGGAAGTGAAGGCGCCGGACGAAATCGTCCAGACGCTGGACGCCGAGGGAGCATCGGACCACCTGCCGTTCATGCCGGAAATGCTCGAATTTTGTGGGCGACGATTTCGGATCTCTAGGCGAGCGTTGACGATATGCTTCTCGGGACAGGGTTCGCCCCGGGGGTTCAGGGCCGATGACGTCGTCACTCTCGATGGCGTGCGCTGTTCCGGCGCCGCGCATGATGGTTGTCAGAAAGCGTGCATGATTTTCTGGCGCGAGGCATGGCTCCGAAAAGTGGAAGACACGACGGTCCAATCACAAGTGGATTTGCGAGGCATGGATCGATTACGAGCCCGCCTTAAAGCCTCGACTGGCCCTAAGGTCTACTATTGTCAGGCCAGTGAATTGTCGAAAGCGACTCACTCCCTCTCGCAGTGGGAAAGATTGCGGAGATACCTGAGAGGACTCCGTGCGGGCAACTTCAACGCCCTGCAGATGTCACGAAGCATCGGCACCTGGCTGCTTTTTTAAAAATCCGCCGGATGTTTCTCGGCGTGTACGCGCGCGGAAGCGGCGAGTCCACGCCGGTGGAAGGTCTGAACCTCCAGCCGGGAGAATGGGTCGAAGTGAAATCGATGCAGAGCATCATCGAGACCTTGGACGACCGAGGGCATAACCGCGGCCTGTACTTTTCGCCGGACATGCGTCTCTGGTGCGGCCGGCGGTGCCGGGTGAAGGGGCGGCTCGACAAGATAATCGTGGATGGGACGGGACAGATGAGGCAACTCCGCAACACAGTGTGTCTTGAAGGCTCAACCTGCGGATGCTCATATAATGGCTTTGGCATGGACGGGTGCCCGCGCTGCGAACTCACCTATTGGCGGGAGAATTGGCTTCGCCGATCCTATGGATCCAGTGACCCGCGAGCTTCCTAACATCAGTAGGGTGTCCGGTTACTCTCAGGATCACGTTTATCGCGCCCTCCTTGCCCGGCAAACCAGGTATGATTCGTTCCAGAGATGACCGGGCCGAATAGTTGGTTCCAGCAGCAGCCCCCGTTAACCTCAGTCTGGCATGACGCATTGCGACCGGCGGAGGCGTTGAGAGCCGGGCTCGATGGGAGCCGTGATGGAGGTCGCGGAGAGCCGGCACGCACAGCTCCTGCCCGGCCAATGGAAGCCATTTAGAAGCAGATGAGAGATCATCGCAAGCTATACAAGCGTGCCTCCGCTCTTTTTCCGACGCGCGCGGATCGCGAGTGCTGGGACGACTTTCTCACCCGGGAGCTGGCCCGCGCCGATGAGCGCATCGCCCAAGGCTCCGTCACACCGACGCTGGATCTGAGCGCCTTCAGGAGCGAACTTGCCGGGTTCGATTTTCGAGCGCCGCGCTCGCTCAACGAGCTCTTGCCATGGACTATCGCGCAGATGGAGCACGGCCTCGTTCACGTGACGCACCCTCGCTATTTCGGGCTGTTCAATCCGGCTCCCACGTTCCCTGCACAGTGCGCGGATCGTATTGCGGCAGTGTTCAATCCGCAGCTAGCGACTTCGACCACTTCACCGGCTGCTGTCGAGATCGAGGCTCACGTTATTCGGTCAGTCGCTGGTCGTGCCGGTCTCCCACCAGAGACGGGCGGCCACTTCACAACCGCGGGATCAGAGGCGAACTATACGGCACTTATTTGTGCTTTGACCCGGTCCAATGGTGGATTTGCGACAGAAGGAGCCCGTTGTTTTCAGGGTCCGCCCGTCTTCTATGTCTCGAGGGAGAGCCACCTTGCCTGGCTCAAGATCGCGCACCAGGCGGGTATAGGTCGCTCCGCTATGCGCCTGGTGGCCACCGACGGATGCGGTCGTATGGACGCGAACGCCTTGGTCCACACGCTAAGGGTCGATCGCGCCCGGGGTTGCGTTCCTATCATGATCGCCGCGACGGCCGGAACGACTAATGCCGGAATGATAGATCCTCTCGTAGCCTGTGCCGAGATCGCTCGAAGCTATGGCCTCTGGTACCACGTGGATGCGGCTTGGGGCGGCGCGCTCATCGCGTCGGATATTCTTCGCGGCACGCTCGCCGGGATCGAGCAGGCAGACTCCATCACTATCGATGCGCACAAGTGGTTCGCGACGACAATGGGCTGCGGTATGTTTTTCACCAGGCACACGGCCGTATTGTCTTCCGCGTTTCAAGTCTCGACCGACTTTATGCCTTCCAATGTTCCCAGTCTTGATCCGTATGTGACAACGGTCCAATGGTCGCGACGTTTTCTGGGACTGCGCCTGTTTCTGTCGCTCGCGGCGGCCGGATGGACCGGCTATGGGGAGCACGTGGAGCGCTCAATCCAGCTGACGGAACTGCTCAAGGAAGAGCTTCTCGCGCGGGGATGGGCAATTCTTAACGACTCGCCAGTAGCCGTCTTGTGCATCCTGCCTCCGGCCCGGTTTGGGGACGCGCGGTCGATCGTGGGAAAGGTTCTCTCCACCGGCCGCGTTTGGGTAGCGGACGGCGACGTTCGAAGGGCGCGAGATCATCCGGGCATGTGTGACGCACGGCGAGACAACACCAGACGACATAATGGAGCTGGTGAACGCTCTGCAGGCCGCCGAATAGGGCGGACCCGGAGCCGACCAGAGCGCATCGAACGTGACAAACACGGGGACGCCGTCTGATCGAGCGAGCCAGTCCCCACTTCTGACATATTGCCGCTTAGGTGCAGCAGTTATACTCATCATCGCCATCTTTTTACGTATGGACACGAGGAGACTGTTATTTTTTGGCTCTCTCGGCGACCATCCATTGGGCTTTCTTACACATAAATAGGGACGAGTAGTAAAGAACGCTGCGCAAGGCAGGGCTCTGCGGGTGAAGATGCACGCTCCTGAAAGATTTGGGTTGCACAGATCGAGAACGCGGCATGCCTGGTACAGGGGAGGGCGGACGCGCGTCTTCATCTTCCCGTTTGCTTGTAAGCCGTAACTAATTCGTGCCCTGTGCGCCGCGTTCGAAGTAGGTATCGACGCTCATTTAGTGGGCGGTCGCCTTCGGTTCCACGTGGATTCAGGTATTGCGTCTAGTGACTCTATTTACGACTGACATTTCTGGAACATTCCGTAACGCGTTCCTGGTGGGCTTGCTTGGCTTGCTGCCCTTGGCCGGCTGCGCGACTTCCGTACCTTCGGAGCAGGCAGGGCAGGTGTCTTCTCTGTCCACGACGCCTCAGGTGACAGCGAGCTCGAACAGAGCTTCAGAAACTGAGCAGGCCCCCTCTACGGTTAGAGATGTTTCACTTGAGAAGGAGGGTGGATCTCAAGTCTTGCAGAATCTCTGGAGGAGTCGGACCGGGGCGACTTCGGACGAAGACTCTTCCAACTTCTCGCTAGGACCGGGGGACGTTTTGCGGATCTCTTTGCCTCAGTTCGATAGCCAGAAAGATCGTACGGTTCGAGTATCAGAGGAGGACACAATTGCCCTGCCGCTACTCGGCGTGATCAATGTTTCCGGCATGACCGAAGCGAATCTCCGAGATGAGTTAACCCGACGCGTAGGCAACTACGTCTATAAGCCACAGGTTGGGGTGTTTCTCGAACACACAGAGAGTCGGGACATCGCAGTCTTGGGTTCAGTTAAGAACCCCGGGCGCTACATGTTGGCCAGTCACTCCGACACAATAATGACCATGATAAGCCGTGCGGGCGGGATGACCGAGGACGCGGCGTCACGAATCATTCTTATCCCGGCGCCACGTGCGATGGCCCGCACCAAGGCTCGGTTGGTAGCTACGCTCGCACAAGACGTCCCTAGCGATAGTTCATCTTCTACGCAAGAAACGCTAGCCGACCAAGTAGTTATCAATCTGTCCCGCTCGGGGGACCAACGCTACCTCGAGCTTCCGGCCAGGTCCGGCGACGTAATCATCGTTCCCGCGGCCGGCGAGGTGACCGTGGAAGGGTGGGTAAAAAACCCCGGGAAGTTCAAGATCACTCTAGGAATGACAGCTCTAAGCGCCGTCGCCGCTGCTGGCGGTGCTCAATTCACATCGTCGGCCACACTTCTTCGAGAACAAGGGAATGGTGGTAAACTTGGTTTACCTCTTGACCTCTCCAAAATAAAAAGCGGCACCGAGCCGGACGTGCCACTGCAGGGTGGAGATGTAGTGGTCGTGGAACGGTCCGTCGTAGGTGCGGTGCCTTATTCGATGTATTTCTTTATTAGCCACATTGGAGTTGGAATTCCCCTCTTTTAGTTGGTGGCGCTCTGTTCAAGGCATCAGGTCACGAACACAGTCGCGGCTAAAGCACAGAACCGTCTATACCGGCCCTCATCAGTTTCGCGTTACTACTGTCTAGCGTTCTCGAAAACCAATGCAAGAATTAAGTCCATATTTCACCAACCGTTACGATACCGACGTTAATCCTAATTTTTCCTCGGTTCAGGCCTTTGCTCAAGACGAACCACACTTTATCGAGTATTGGCGCGCAATCGCCAAGCGCTGGCGGTTAATTGTCACGCTGGTAATTTTCACGCTCGCCCTGACGCGCATCGTCATTTTCTTTATGATCCCAAGTTACACTGCCACAAGCTCGGTTCTGATCGAACCTCAGGCGCCCCAAGTCCTGGACATGAGGGAGTTCGAGACGCACGATTCCGGGGACGAAGCCGAAGAGAACTACTACGGTACCCAGTACAAGATATTGCAGAGTCGAAGTCTCGCCGCTCGAGTAATCCGTAAGCTTAATCTCCAGAGGGCGTTATTTCTCAGTGCGGGAACGCCTGAAGCTCTCGGAAGCGGATATCTAGACCGAAGAGATTCGAAGGGTTTCATCGGCCATGATGAGGACCCGGTGGCAGGCACGTTGGGAGTCGGATCCCGTGTCATTGACGCATATCTGAAGCACTTGACAATCCGGCCCGAGCCAGGGACACGGCTTGTCACCGTCGCCTTCAGTGCGCCGGATCCAGTTCTGTCCGCTCGCGTCGTTAACGCGCACGTTCAGGCCTATATCGCGCGAGGGACGGAACTCCACGCGGAGGCTAGCGAGAGCGCGGTCAAATACCTGCAGACAAAACTCACCGAACTGCAAGCGCAAGTCGAAAAGTCGGAGGCCGTATTAAACGCGTATAGGCGCCGGCGCGGAATCGTGGACGATTCATCCGATGGTAACAACAAGGTCGTGATAGGCCGTATCATCGATTTGAACAGAGCGTTGACAGAAGCGGAAACCCAGCGCATCACTCTCAATGCCGAGGCTCAACTTATCGCTACTCGCGACTACGCAGCGTTACCCTCGGTAGCTAACGACGCCCTCATCCAGACTCTCCGGCAGCAACAGGCACGAATCCAGGCTGAATATGCCAGTATGGCGGATCAGTACAAGCCTAACTATCCCCCCCTAGCTGAACTCGCCGCTCAGTTGAAGGATACACAACGTCGCTTAGACCGGGAGATGCATCGCGTCGCAAAGGGCGTGGGATTAAGTTACGCAGCGGCCGCGGAACGCGAGAAAGAACTGAACTATCAGATTGATCAGGAGAAGGACCGGGCACTCGCATTGAATGATGCTTCAGTGCGGGATGCTATTCTGGCCAGAGCGGTCGAGACCAACCGAAAGCTTTATAAGAATGTCCTTGAGCGCATGACTCAGATGGGCATGGCGGCGGGCGTCTCGGCATCTAACGTCTCAATCCTCGACAACGCCGCTCCTCCTCTGACGCCCTCAAGCCCTAAACTTTTGCTCACTCTGGCATCTTGCGGAGTCCTGGCCCTTTTGATCGGTATAAGCTCCGCCTGCTTCCTGGAGCGCTTCGACGATACATTCAAAGATGCCGATGAGGTCGAGCGCTATGTCGGGGTTCCGAGCTTGGCTGTTGTGCCGGATTTCCGAAAATTGATCCTGCCCACATACTGGACGAAGCATCTTTTGAGTCGTCTCGTCTCAGCACGAGCCCAAGCCATCGACACGGTGGTAGTCGCGGATCCCGACAATGGCTTCTCGGTGGCCACCGAAGCCTATCGCGCGCTTCGGCTCAGTCTGCTGCTATCGCGGCCCGGAGGGCCACCCAAAGTCATACTTATCACTAGCGGATCTCCAGATGAAGGTAAGACGGTGACCACAATCAACACCGCTATTGTGTTCGCTCAGATGAGTGGCAGAGTGCTTTTGATTGACGCAGATCTTCGAAACCCGCGATGTCATAAGTTGTTGGGGATGTCCAACCATGAGGGCCTTTCGGAATGTTTAAGCGGCCGACTGCGCCCCGACGAAGTCATTCACCCGACCAGTATCGACAGCCTGGCGTGCATAACTTCCGGTTCAACTCCCCTGAATCCCGGTATGCTTTTGGGCTCTAGCTCAATGAACGATCTACTTGTGCGTCTGAAGGAGAGCTACGACTGTATTTTGATTGACTCCGCTCCTGTAATGCCTGTCACAGACACACTACATCTGATGAATATGGTAGACGGCGTAGTGCTGGTAGTCGGTCCTCATGTCCCTAAGCGACGGGTCAAAAACGTGTGCGCACGTTTAAATCAGATCCATGCACCGCTACTCGGCATTGTTCAGAATCAGGTCGATATTAGCATGCAAAGAAACGGTCCCGACTGCTACTACCCGCGCTATCACAGATCGCCAGAAATGAACGGAACGTCCAATCAGATAGAAAGCTGAGCTTTTCAAAGGACCTCAGCGCTCGTCGGATGGATCTGGCATAGCGCTTTGCCTTTGCGTTGTCCGTACCTCAGAGCCGAAGGCTGCCTTAGCGGGCGCCCTACCGAAGGATATTACCCGGTAGGGCAGGCGATTTTCGTCGCGTACCGTGGCGGACCACATATCTCATTCAATATTTGAGCATGGAGGCGAAAAAGCCAATGACCAAGATTTTGGTAACTGGTGCGGGTGGTTTTATTGGCCATCACTTGGTGGCTCGTCTGAAGCGCGACGGATATTGGGTAAGGGGCGTTGATCTAACCCTTCCCGAGTACGAGCCAAGCGCTGCCGACGAATTCATCGAGGCTGATCTTCGTCGCTGGGAAAATTGTTTGGAAGTCACTGAGGGCGTGGATGAGGTATACGCTTTAGCGGCCGACATGGGCGGAATGGGTTTTATTTCCGCCAATCATGCGCGCATTTTGCACAACAACGCTCTTATCAATATTCATACACTAGAGGCCGCCCGACTAAACCGGGTGAAGAGGTATTTGTACAGTTCTTCTGCCTGTATCTATCCGGAGTACCGACAGAACGACGTCGATGTGGTTCCGCTCAAAGAGGAAGACGCTTATCCAGCACAGCCTCAAGACGCCTATGGCTGGGAGAAACTGGTTGCCGAGAGACTATGTATTCACTATTACGAAGAGTATGGAATGGAGACACGAATTGTCCGCTTTCATAACATTTTCGGACCTCTGGGAACGTGGAGCGGCGGCCGGGAAAAAGCCCCTGCCGCGCTGTGCCGTAAGATAGCAATTGCTAAGCTGACGGACAGTCGGGAAATCGAGCTTTGGGGAGACGGCAAGCAGACACGATCATTCTGCTATATCGACGATTGCGTGACTGGCATCTGCAAACTCATGCGGTCGGAATATCATAATCCCCTGAACCTGGGCCAAAATCGTCTGATTACGATCGATGGACTCGCCGATATCGTGGCGAAGATTGCCGGAATCGAGATCACAAAGAACCATATTTCTGGCCCACAGGGCGTGCGCGGCAGAAATTCCGACAACACACGACTTGAACAGGTCTTAGGCTGGACGCCCGAAATCAGCCTGGAGGAGGGTCTTGCCCGGACTTACAGATGGATCGAGGGGCAAGTCATCGCCTCTCGCTCGGTGCAAGCAGAGATGGAAGACAAGCATATAGCTACGGGAAAGTGACTTGATGACAGCGCGAATAAACATTCTTGGGGTTGGAGTGAGCGCCGTAAACACGCCGACCGCACTGGATACGGTGGACCAATGGATCCTGCACGACGAGCCGCACTACGTATGCGTTACCGGAGTGCACGGCATTATGGAATGCTACCGCAAAGAAACTGTTCGAGACATCCATAACGCCGCGGGGCTTGTTGTTCCGGACGGTATGCCATTGGTCTGGTTGAGCCGGCTCAAGGGACTTCATCACGTAACTCGTGTGTATGGGCCTGACCTGATGCTGGCGCTTTGTGAGCGATCTATAGGCCGCGGGTATCGCCACTTCCTATACGGAGGATCTCCGGGAATTGCCGAACAGCTCGCCGCTCGCCTCCAGTCGCGATTCCCAGGGTTGAACGTAGCTGGCGTCTACTCGCCGCCATTTCGCGCACTCGAGCCTGCTGAAGATGAACAGATTGTAGAAACAATTAATAGCGTCCGCCCGCATATAGTATGGGTAGGGATCAGCACTCCAAAGCAGGAGGTCTGGATGGCTCAGCACGTCGGACGGTTGAATGCCCCGGTCCTCATCGGTGTTGGTGCCGCTTTTGACTTTCACGCCGGTGTCAAGCGTCAGGCGCCAAGATGGGTCATGCGAGCTGGGTTAGAGTGGATGTTTCGTCTGCTCCAGGAGCCCAAACGCTTAGGGCCTCGCTACCTAATTAACAATCCGTTTTTCATCGCGCTCGTAATTCGCCAGCTACTCGGCTGGCGACCCGCCGAGCTCAGCTTCACGCCGCTCCCTCGAGGTGAGGGCCATGCAGGCGTCGGCGCGGAACGAGCATGAGTCAACTGCACAAACCTACCATGGGCGACTTCGGCGTGGATCGTTCACGTAGTCGTTTGGCCAGAACCCCAATGTTCCGACTTGTTGAACTCTGCAAATCTGTTCTTGGCCGAATCTTGGCCAACGGCCAGACGATTCGATGGGTTACGCAAAAGGGCATTCTGAAACGTTTGGTAAACCTTAGCGCGCCACACGCTTTGGCAGTCGACGTGGGCTGTGGAGGAGGCACGTATTCGATTGATCTGCTCGGCCCGAGCAGCATGGCGGTCGTGGCTTTGGACCCCAGCTGGAGGCATGCCTGGCTCACCCGAAAGCGGAGTCGGCTCAAAGGGCTAGGTAATGTATTGGTAGTCGTTGCCTCAGCTGAAGCCCTTCCATTCAAATCGGGAATTGCAGATTTTGTACTTTGCTCGGAGGTTCTCGAGCATGTACCCAACGATTCTCTTGCTGTCCAGGAAATTGCCCATGTTGTTAGACCGAACGGGAAATTACTCATCTCGGTGCCGTACCCTCCAGAGCCGGCGCCAAACCCCGAACACTTGCGTCCCGGGTATCGTGAGCCAGAGCTACGGCGATTGCTCGAGTTTGAGAAATTCGCCACTCGGGAGGTAACTTTCTGTATGTTCCAAGCAACCCGTGCGGTGATTCGGTGGTGCTATCGGCTTGGAGTTCCGTTGCCGTTACTTTTCATATGTCAAGTGGAACAATACTTGGCGGATCAGGGTCGCCTGATGAGAGATCCCAGCGACATGATACTCCTCGCCGAAAAACAAGTCTGATCAGATAGAGACGGACGAGGCGGTTTCCGAAAAACTTGTACGCCGCGCGTTGCAAATTCTCAAAGTGCTATCCGAGTGTTCAGGTCGACAGGGTGCTATCGACGACGCTTTGAACCGGGCGATGAACAGGATCCTTCTCTACGAGATTCTCCTGAAACTCAGCATCTCAGGCGTGAACGTAACGCTTTTGTGAGAGCGGAAGCGCCGAAGACACCAAAGCGTTAGGCAATCTTATCTTTCCTAGTTAATAGCGTTCGCCCGCATATAGTATGGGTAGGGATTAGCAGCGACTCGCCGCGCTCAGCTCCCCTCTACCACCTCAAGGCGACGGCCATGCGGCCGTCAACCCGGGAACGGGCATGTGTGTAAAGCTGATCCTCCTCGTCTAGCGCTAGCGTGTTCGCCCCAAAAGCTGCGACCTTCGCGGTGAGCAGTATGTCTTGGCCAGTGACAGTAGTAGTATGTTTAGATACCAACCCCTAGTCGCTCAAACGGTTTTCGAAGCAGGCGGTTCTGCCCCGAGCGCGCACCTTATTCGCGACGACCCATGGCGCGGACGGTGGACGCATCTCATCTCAGTATTGGCGCGTAACGGCGTGTTGCTCTTTTGTGACTTCGCTGCCCTGCTGATAGCGTCGATGCTTGGTTACGTCGCCTGGGCCGGGGCCATCTTGCATCAACCTGCCTCTCAGTACCTTTCATTGTTGCCTTTGCTTTGCCTATTCCCTCTCACCTATGCTGCCGCTGGCCTTTACCCAGGATTCGGCCTGGGAGCAGTCGAGATCTTAAGACGCCTGTTCTATTGCACAAGCATTTCCTTTCTAGGTGTGGCTGCGGCTAGTTTCGCGCTCAAAGCCGATCCGACCTTCTCCCGTATGACATTCACTATCGTGTGGGTGGCCGCTCTGGTCACAGTACCGGTATGTCGCCTTTTGACGCTCTCGATAGTAAAGCCGTTTCGCTGGTGGAGCGAGCCCACGGTTATCTTCGGAACTCCGTCCCAGGCAAGACTGACCATACGCTCGCTCAAGCGGGCCTTCTCGCTCGGGTACGCCGTGGTAGGCGTGCTCTGCTCCGACGGTCAACGAGTAGGTCAGACAATCGAGGACGTCCCAATCTTAGGTGGTTTGGAACTCGTTCCTAACCTTGCACAACGGGGTGTGGCTACACTGCTTGCCTGGGACGATTCGTCGGTTATGGCACAGTTGGTTCAAACTCAAACGCGACTTCGGCACATTGTATTCATCCGCGAGGACCGACTGTTTCCCGTCGAACGAGTTAAAGTCCGTAATTTAGGTGGCGTGTTGGGCATAGAGTTCAGCAATGAGCTCCTTCGCCGCCCCAATCAGGTCACCAAGCGATTTCTCGACATTATTCTGAGTACCATGGGGCTGGTGATTATGGCGCCCCTAGTCGCGCTCTGCGCATTGCTGATAAAGCTGGTGAGCCCTGGCCCAGTATTCTTTCGCCAACAGCGGGAAGGATTGGATGGACGAAAGTTCAAGGTTTGGAAACTGCGTACGATGCATGCAGACGCGGAGGCTCGGTTGGCCGAGCTTCTTAAGCGGGATCCGGACCTTCGGCGGCAATGGCAGCGAAGCGCCAAACTACCCCAAGATCCACGCCTGATACCGATGGTCGGAACCCTGCTTCGGCGGTTAAGCCTCGACGAGCTGCCACAGCTGTGGAATGTACTCGTAGGGGACATGAGTCTGGTTGGGCCTCGACCGTTTCCCGACTACCACCTTGCGATGCTCTCGCCCGACTTTAAGAGAGTCCGTAGCGCGGTCCGGCCAGGTCTCACGGGCTTGTGGCAGATAATGGTGCGAAGCAACGGTAGGCTCGAAGAGCAGGAGCATTTCGATACTTATTACATTAGGAATTGGTCGCTCTGGCTTGACCTCTACATCTTGGCGAGGACCGTGACTGTCGTACTGACCGCCCGGGGCGCGTATTGACTTTAGACGGTGAGCTCTTGGTAATCGATGGTCGGACGCGCGTCCTCTATCCGGTGGGATGGTTCGATAAAGTTACGCAGTCGACGCGGGGAATTGCTGCATTTATCTCAGTTGCCGACCATTGGCTGGTTTTCTCCTAGCGAAGCTAGCGATGCCCATTATCTACAGGTCATCGGAGCGGATGAAGCAACTCGCTTTGATAGATCAAGGTCTGCTCGGTACCTTCTGGCCATGCTTCTTTGCTAGCATTTATACTGTGCTGCAGCGAAATAGTAGCTACTGTCTTGATGTGCTAGGGCATTTGCCGGCTTAAGTTGTTTTCGCTCAAGACTCTGACCGTCTGCATAGCGGTCTGCTGCAGTGCCATAGCGCCGGGGAGGCTAGCCGGGGAATTAGAGATGATGACGCACGCGTTTTCAAGGCAGCAGGTCTCGGCTGCCCGCCTGCCCGGGGCACTGTATGCGACGCCGGTATGCCGGCGTCTTTGCGCAATTCAATGGCCGGGGTGCTTGGGCTTCGGGGAATGACACTGGAACTGTGGCTTATCCTGACGTACATCGTTGTAATAGGTGTTGGGGACTTGGCTGCGGCGAAACTCAGCATTCATATCGGGTCGGTTCCAATCTTTCTGACCGATATCACGCTGTTACTGCTCCTCGCTGTTTCGTTGGTGCGATGGCCATCGCGCATCCTTTACTGGCTATCGGAGGGCGTAGGAGGCGGACCGGTCGGCCGCGTTGTCTGGATCCTATGCATCGTCGCGACCATCTACTTCGTGCTCGCATTCTCCGAGTATGGTCTTTACGCCGTGCGCGACCTTGCGGTCTTTTGCTACAGCTTGTTCTTTCCTCTCACGTGCTTCGCGATCCGCGACCGTCGCGATGCAGTAAGGCTGTTGCGGTACCTTACTTACGCCGGCGTGGTCCTCGCGCTCCTGTTGCTGTTCCAGATAGCAAGCGGTGTCAATCTCGGCCTTTTTTATAAAAGCACGCGTTCCATTCTTGGCCACGCGGTTCCCGAGATCGGAGGATCTGTTTTCAACGTATTTTCCTTGGTGGCTCTCTTTGCCTACGTCATCTTCGACCGTAAATTGCGCCGTTTCCACATCCTGTGTGCCCTCGCATGTTTTTTTGCTCTCGCTGCAGAAACCAGCCGGGGATGTGTAACAGGGGTGGCTATCGCCGCGGGTCTGACTTTCCTTCGAGCAACGCCGAAATATCGCATTCGTTGCGCGCTATTCGGTGGGTTTCTTGCGGTGCCGGTTTTTCTGTCGCCATTGATACCATTGACCATCCCGGGTGCTGGGCTCCTTCAGGGGCTTCGACTCTCCGTGCTCAGTGCTGTGATTGGTGGCTCATCAGGAGATCCAACGGCAATGTTCCGGATGATACGATGGAGGATTACTTTCGCGCTCTGGCTGACACATCCGGTGTTCGGAGTGGGTTTTGGCCGTATGCTCCTTCCTTACACCCTCCCTTCTTTGCAGACAGAGATGCGGTTGGGTCAGTTCAACATGGGGATGCCTCACAATACGTTTCTCTTCCTCGCAGCCCGAATGGGTTTGATCGGTCTGTTGTCTGTTCTTTTCTGTTGGCTTTTCGTTTTGAGACGTCTGTTTGTGGTCTCGAAAAACGCACGCGAAGCCGATGAGTTAGCGGCTGCGAATATGCTCGTCATGATGTTCGGCTTTGGAATGTTCGGGCTGCTGTTCGAGCGACCCCAATTAAATGCCGTATTTTGGATCGTGGTAGCGATCGGTCAGCGCTTGCTAAAGTGTCAAAAGGCCGCGTTGGCATGGCAGCAGAACGGGCGGCCCGCTCTGAATCCTTCTCGCGCATAGCTACTTAGCGCAGTTCCGCCTTGAGCAGCGAAAATCGTAGTCTTCAGGGCGGAGGTGGAGTGGAGTTGCTTCCCAGCAGAAGCCGAGTGTGTTTCGAGACCAATCAGCACGAATGGTGTACGTAAGGCACAGGACTGCAGATGCTTGAACAGTGCTCGACGAATCTACGGCCGCCGCGAGTAACGCTGAGCTGGGATGACGGCCATCCACTGGACATGCGAATTGGGAGATTGATGGTTGATTGCGGACTACGCGCAACCTTCTATATTCCGATAAGTATCGATAGGCCCCGACTGGATACCGCACAACTGCTCGACTTATGCGCTATGGGCATGGAAATAGGATCGCATGGCCTGACGCATTCAGTGTTGACACGGTCAGATAACGTCCGAGCCGAAATGGCCGAGAGTAAAGATAAGCTAGAACAACTGCTGGGAAGACAGGTGACCTCGTTCTGCTATCCATTCGGAAGATTCAATCATGAGTACTGCGCTGATCGCCCGCGAGAGCGGGTACCGTCTCGCCAGGACTACCCAAAGCTTTTCGATAGACCGAATTCCCGCTTCTTTCTGCATGCCAGTGACGCTCCAATTTGCGCCACATTCACGCATCATGCATTTGAGACATGCGGTACGAGGGCTAAATTCCTATGGTATAGTCACTTGGGGGGCTCGATGGCACTTTGAGGGAGATTTGCGGCGTCTGTCGCGCCGAGCGTTCCGCGATGCTTGCCGGGGTAACGGAACGTTTCATGTATGGGGACATTCCTGGGAAATAGACGAGTTAGGTTTGTGGAATATGCTTACTGATTTCTGTCGAGACATAGGAAAGCGCTCAGATGTGAGTTACGTAACTAATTCCGGCCTTGTGTCGGAGACACCCAATTGAGGATTTTGCTCCTGCATAACGCCTACCGACAACGGGGAGGTGAGGACGTAGTTGTCGAACAGGAACGTCAGCTACTGCAAAAACATGGGCATGAGGTAATTGAGTATCGCCGTTCGAACAAGGAACTTGGCGACGATCTGCTGAGCAAGCTGCTATTCGCGCAGCGAGCGCTCTGGTCACGGAAAGCTGCATCAGAGGTCGAGGATATCATTTTGCGCGAAAGACCTGATGTAGCTCACTTTCATAACTCGTTTCCGCAGATCTCCCCTTCAGGCTATTTCGTATGCAGACGTTTGGGCGTGCCGGTGGTACAGACGGTACACAACTATCGGATGATCTGCGTTCGCGGCGACTTTTTCCGCGACAACCATATTTGCGAAGATTGCTTGCGATGGAAGTCGCCGCTCCCCGCAATAGTTCATCGTTGCTACCGCGCATCAGTGCCCCAAACCATGGCAGCTGCCGGTGCATTTGCAGGACATCGATTTTTGCGCACATGGACGAAGCTTGTAGACGTCTTTGTGGTTCTTACCGAATTCGTAAGACTGAAGATGATTGAGGCAGGTCTCCCATCGGAGAAGATCGTTGTAAAGCCAAACTTCGTTCACCCCGATCCGGGCGTCCATGAAGACGGATCGGCTGATTACGCTCTCTTCGCTGGCCGGCTATCACCGGAAAAGCGGGTAATCACTCTTGTCCATGCATGGGGAAAGATCGACCGGCTCTCTTTACTAATCGTCGGTGACGGCGAGGGAGAAAAAGATGTCAGAGACGCTATCGAGAACGGAAGGCTTGGTAACGTCAGGATGGTCGGGTCTGTACCACGAAAAGAACTACTGGAGTTGATGAAGCGCGCCACCCTCCTGATGGTTCCTTCGGAATGGTATGAAACATTTGGAATGGTCATTGTCGAAGCGTTCGCCTGCGGTGTTCCGGTGATCGCTTCTCGGCTCGGTGCGATGGCCGAGCTGATTGAAGATCGAACGACCGGACTGTTAGTTACTCCCGGATCCGTCGATGAGATTAGAGCGAAAGTCGCCTGGGCCCTGGACCATCCTGAAGAGCTTCGTCAAATAGCCGTGAAGGCTCGAAAGGTCTTTGAGACGAAATATACTGCTGAAGTCAACTATCCTCTTATTATGAACGCGTACGAACGAGCGCTGCGGTCGGCGCGCGGCAATTAGGGTATATCCAGCCTTTTGTGAAACGTCGCCCGCGGGAAGCAGTGCGATGGCGGCATAATTGGCGCCGCATAGGATGAATGACTGAGTTTATTGGGTATGCCTGCAGATGCGGATGGCAAGGGCAATGGCGTGAGGATAGCCGTCTTCGATTATCGCGTGACCCCGTCCAACCCGATCGGCAGTTGCCATCGACATATGATGTCGGCACTGTGTCAGGAGCACGACTTCGCCGTCTTCGCACCAGAATTCGACAACCCGCGGCCAGGATCATATTCGCCATATTCCGGTTAAGGTGCCGCTTCGGCCGTTGGCGTTGCTGTTCGTATTATTCCATTTGCGTGCTGGCCATACCTGGCAGCGGTATCGTCGCGGCGGCGGTTCGCCCGCGGACCTGGTCCAAGCTGTCGAGAGTAATCGTCTAGGTGCTGATGTTCTCTACTCGCACTTTTGTCATCGTGCCTACCTGCGGGCGTCTGGAGGCTTTTCACCTAGCATGTTGCTGGACTACCGAGCCTTCCTGCGCTGGCTCGACCACCGACTCCACGCTTGGATGGAGCCTGCCGCTTACCGGGCCGCCAAACACGTTGTTGTCCCATCCGGCGGACTTGCTCGCGAGTTGGTACGGGAGTTTCCCATGCTTGCCGGGAAGGTGACAGTGATCCCCAACCCGATCGACGTGGACGCCATGAAGCTGCCGACGGATCTGGATCGCCTCGGTCTGCGCCGTGAACTCGGATTTGCGGAGGGCGATCTTGTTCTCGTCTTCACGGCGCTTGGACATTTCGAGCGCAAGGGCTTACCGCTCGTGATGGAGGCAATAAGCGGCATCGAGCGAAGAAATGTGAAGCTTTTGGTTGTCGGCGGAGAAGCGTCGCTGGTCCGGGACTACACCCGACGCGCAGCGGCGCTCGGCATTGGTGGACAGGTCGTATTCGTCGGACGCCAAATGCAGGTGCGGCGGTTCCTCTGGCTTGCCGACGCGTTCGTGTTCCCGTCAGTCTATGAAGTGTTCTCTTTGTCCACTTTAGAGGCGGCGGCGGCTGGACTACCGTTGATAGTGACACTCTTGCACGGCACGGAAGATTTTGCCCGCAACCACGAGAATGCTTTCGTCATCGACCGTACCGTCCCGGCTGTGCGGACTGCAATCAATGAATTGCTGACTCTGTCTTCAGACCGCCGCCGAAGGATGGGACAGTGTGCCCGGGATGCCGTCTCCGCCTTCACCTTCGCTCGCTTCGCGGCGGAATGGAGTAGCTTCTACCGGGGTCTTGCGGAAAAACTCGCGCTCGACAGCATGGACCGCGGCGACCGCGAGGGCGACCGCGTAGAAGAAAGGCCTACGCTGCTGTGACGGATTGTTTTGCTGTCCTAGTATGTCTATTCACGGCATCTGAACCGATTACTTATTACGTGTAACCACATACTGGGTCACACCTTACCAGTGGTTGGTTAGGTGCTTTCATACCGTATCCGTGAGGCAACAGGTTTGACCAGGAGGGTTTGACTGCGGCACCGCCCCACCTCCCCACCTTCTTCGTCTGTTCTGGTAAACGGACGGAGAGAAGGCGTACCGCTACGTCTTCAAGTCATTAAAAGCGCTGGGCCAGGTGGGTCTTTGTACTTTGTTTCGAGCGTACGAGGCGGGAAAATAATGGCTCTCTGGCGGTGGGAGTTGAGGAACGCGTCCGGCAGCTGGCGGTAGTGTGGTTGTTCTCACAATATGAACAACGAAGTAAATGGAAATGGCGTCGCTGAGAACGTTACGGTGATGTCTGGAAGTGCCGCGAGAGCCGGGATTTGGTACGTATTGTTTGTGGCCTTGTGTTTGCGACTAGTGCTGCCGCTCTGGGGACTTCTTTATACTCATGACGCTAAGATTTTTTCCTCGGTTGACACTTGGTCCTTTGTTGTGCCGGCACAGGAATTGATCAGGCATCACCGCTTTTTTACGCACGGCGCTCCCGAGATTATTCGCACGCCGGGTTATCCTCTATTACTAACAGTTGGTCTGCTAGCAGGCCAACTCGGATTGGTTACGCTCCTGCTGCAGATCCTGATTAGTTGCTTTACCGTGTACATGGTCTACCAGACAGCGCGCTTGTTATTCGAGCGTGAGATAATAGCCATTGTAGCGGCTGCATTATACACGGTTGAGCCACTTTCGATTCGCTACACTAGCACTCTTGTAACGGAAACTCTTTTTACTGCCCTGGCGATTGTCTGGTTATACTTTCTGCTCAAATATCTGGATCGTCACCAGCTCAGAGACTTGCTTCTGTCGGGGATGGTGCTGGCTGCTTCAGTGTACGTACGGCCTGTCGGCTATTTTTTACCAGTAGTGATAGCGACCGGTCTCACAGTGTGGGTACTTGTTACGACAGATCGCAAGATCCATTTCATCACGCACATCGCGGTCTTTCTCGCCGTGTCGATGTCGCTGACGGGTGTTTGGCAAGCGAGAAATCAACTTGAGACCGGTTACTCCGGCTTTTCAGCTATCTCCAGCATTAACATGTACTACTACCTTGCAACGTCGGTGTTAGCGGCGCAACAGCAGGTGCCTTTTTTCGAGATGCAGCGCCGATTGGGTTATCGCGCCGAGATGCAGGATCGCTTTGGTTATTTGGACGATCGTATTTATTTAGAACAGCATCCAGAGCAGAGTACCTGGACGCTTGCAGAGAGGCTCAACTACATGAGTCGAGAGGGCGAGCATATCCTGTTGAGGCACCCCTTAAGCTACTTGCGGATTCATATTGAAGGCATAGTACGAAGTATATTCGATCCTAGTGCAACTGGACTATTGAAATTCTTTAGACTAATCCCAGATGAGGACAGGGTTTTCGGCAAGCTTGTGGACGGAGGCATTGTCAGGACGATGAAGGAACTTAGGATTACGAGTCCTTTGATCTTTTGGGGCAACGCTCTGTTGCTGCTCGTACAATTGCTGTACTTGTCGTTTGCGAGCTGTGCGCTTGTCTCTCGGCGGTTAATTAGACAACCCAAGGTTATCGCCGCGATACTCGTAGTCGCTTACTACTTAGTGATTGCCGGAGGACCCGCAGCGAACAGCCGATTTCGCCATCCGGCAATGCCTATCATTTGCGTTCTGGCTGGGTACGGGATGTGTGAGGTATGGCATCGGCTGCTACTCTGGTTCAAGTGGCGTATTTCAGTCGGCGACGATGAGCCTTTAGTCGAGAGCGAGGCTGCTTCAGCCTGATCGCAGCGCAGACCATTCGCCGCGGCAGCTTCGACAGCGGCCGTCGCCTGGAGCAGGCAATCACGCGATCTTCCACTACTTGGCCAATAGAACAAACCGCCAAACTTTTAGCGGGCCCGTCGGCCGCGAAAATCAAACGGAACATCCGTTATGATGGATTTGTTTACGAGACGCGACATTTGCGCTCAGTTGGGTGCCGCGGAGCAGCTCGAAGCTATGACGTCGCTTTGTCGCGTTTCGACCGAGCTCCGACGCTCGGGTCGACGTGACGGATCGGTATCTAGGCTAAGAGGTGTTCACGATGCTTGAAGGTGGAGCATTGAAGATTATTTCACATCGCACAGCTGACGACGCTGATGCGCCCATCCGGGACGCGGATCGTAAACTTTGTATCGAAAATCAAGACATCGAAAACCTGAACGATAGCGTTGCCGGACAAGCGAGGATGCCCGGAGATGCCGAGATCCTCGGCAGAGGGATAAGCGTCAGCCTGACAGGCGGCATGGTGGCACGCGGCCTCAATATAGTCGCCCAAATCCTGATTGCGCGCTTTCTGGGTGCCGCGACTTTCGGCCTGTATGCAATCGGTTGGACTCTCGTCCGCCTTTTGGAACCAGTCATTACCTTGGGCCTCGAATCGGGCGGTACCTATTTCGGCGCTCATTATCAACGGTATAGTGCGTCGAAGTTCAAAGGCGTCCTCACTCAATCGATAGCGCTCTCTTTCCTTAGCGGGTTCACGATCGGGGCAGTTCTCTATCTCGCAGCTCCTGCTCTCGCCGAGCATGTGTTTCGGAAGCCGAACGCGGCACCAGTTATCCGAGCGTTTGCACCCGCCTTCCCGCTATACGCGATCTTCATTGTGGGGGGCGGGATGACAAGACTTTCGCATCGGATGCAATACTATGCCTACTCCAGTATAGGGTCGACGGCCTTCGCGCTCGTGCTTTTATGCATCCTGTTCATGCTCGGATTGGGCCTCATAGGCGCGGTGGTCGCGACCGTGGGCGGAATTGCCGTGGGCGCGCTGATGTCGATTTATTTTGTCAGAAGCCTCTTCCCTGCAGTATTCGCAAAGAAAATCCAGTCTGAATGGCTCGGCAGCGAGCTCCTCGCCTTCTCTATTCCGCTGGCTTTGGGGGGGCTGGCAGCCTCGCTGTTGACATTCGTGGACCGGCTTTTCGTTGCATCTTTTTGCACTTCAGCCGAGACCGGGATCTACCAGGCTGCTGGTCAACTTTCGATCGTGTTCGCAATTTTATTCGGTGCGTTCGACAGTATCTTCTCTCCCATGGTCGCCGACTTGCATGCGCGCGGCGAAAATGAGCGTCTTGCAGAGTTATATCATGTCTGCGCGAAATGGAGAGTTTATGTTTGCGCACCGCTTTTTGTCATCATTTTGTTCGCCCCAGTAGAGTTGGTTAAATCACTATATGGGAGCGCATACGCGCAAGGTGCGATACCGCTGATGATCCTGTCGGCCGGTCAGCTTTTCGCGGTCATTGCCGGAACCAGTCACGCGATGCTTATCATGACAGGACGCCAGATGACCGTGGTGGTGATTTTCTCGGCAACGCTCCTGCTCGATCTCGCGCTGAACTTCGTTCTCGTTCCCCGCTTCGGTATCGTCGGCGCGGCGAGCGCGGCTGCCGTCTCGGCCGCAGTCCTCAATTTGAGCACCGCGACTGCCGTAAAAAAGTACGCGAGCATCTCGCTTTTCGACATGCGCTACGCTAAGAGCTTAGGCGCCGCCGCGGTTGCATGCTGCGTGCTATACGTACTGCGGCCGCTGGAGATCGGGACACCGGCATTTAGGTTATTCATTGTCGCCGTCATCAGCATAGCGGCGTTCACCGGAAGCCTGATCGCGCTCGGTTTGGACGCGGAAGATTGGGAAGTGTTGGACATGATTCGAGCTCGGTTTCGGCGGCGAGAACCTCTTAGCCTCCGTTAAGTTTCTACAACTGGAGGACAGCAGCAGCACAAAAAGACCAGCCATCGGTGCCCTAGTTCGAAAACGGTATTGATATTGACTCTGGCGCACTGACTGCGAAATCAGAAAGGTCAATTTACCAGAGCCTGTGTTTCTCTTGGGACGAAACACTCCAAAGATTCATTCCGAATTTGTCGACGGCAGGTCGGCCTTGATAATGGAATTAATGAATGAGACTCAAGTCCGGCGCTTCTGGGAATCGTACTCTTTGCCGGACCATCGGATTCGAGGACTCGATATGACCTCCGCGGGCGACAATTTTAAAGTCATCATCAACGAGTCTCGCGCGTGAGCCGTGGCTCGCCATCTCCGCTGGGAGTGATGATTGCGTGTGCCCTGGCCTCGATCGTGACCAATGCCTCGCTGAATGCCGCAGGAGTAGGTGTCGCCACGGGAGTGCCCGTTGGGGTTGCCGGAGTGGCTACAGCGACGCCTGCGCAGACAGTTTTGACAACGACACTGAGACTTACCAGCGTCAACAATGGTGAGACCCTCAAAAACTATCGCGTCAGGACGACAAACGGTGACTGTGTGGATTTGAATGGGGTCAGTAATGTAACACTCGAAAACTCCGACATCGGGCCGTGTGCTGGACGTGGGATTTATATAAATGGCGGCTCAGGCAACAACCTCTACGACAACTATATTCACGTCGAGGGTGCCGCGTCACGCTGTTGTGATTCGCGCGACGGGGTGTTTGTCAACGGTAGCAATTCCGGCACGATCCAAGGCAATGTTATCGCGTACAGCGAGACTAATGTTCAGACCTTTAATGCTAACGATACTGTGATCACCGGCAACTTCCTCCTGAATCCACAAGGCCCATTTCCTCGCGGGCAGCAGATTCAAACCGGCCCCGGTAGGAGAATCCGCATTGTGAACAACTTTCTCGTTAGCACCCGTGACAGCACCCTAGGGCCAGCGATCCGAACCAGCAGCAGTGCTTCAATTCTTCTAGGGCAGGGTGCGGCGAATGGTCCTCCTTCAGACAATTTGAATATTTACACAACTCAAAATGCCGACGTCGAGAATAACTACATAACGGGCGGTCTAGACGCCACCATGCCGGGTTCTGGAGGGGCTCAAGCCGCTGCGGGTTGTGGTCTGATAGCCGACGCTTCTAACACTCTCGCATCCAACAATGCGGTCTTTAAAAATAACATTCTCGTAAACACGGGTCAGTGTGCAATCGGCATTGCCAGTGGTGCTAATCTGACCGTGACTGGTAACAAGTCCATCAGCTTGAATCCAAAGAGCGGAGGGCAGACAGCGGATTATATCTGGAAACAGTATACGCCGCTCTGCGGTCCAGTGATGCTCAGCGGGAACATAGGAACGCTGATCAGATCTAATGCTTACGCCTCCGGTTACTGGAATGGCGGCGGATGCGATCCTGTAACTTGCGATGGCACCAACACGAATATCGATTCATGCAACACTTTCGATTTCGGCAGCCGTCGAACCGCATATAACGCGCTGATCGCGGATCCAGCGGTCAGCAAGCCGCCTCTGATACCGCCGCAGCCGAAGAATTGCGTTGCGAATTCCCCCTACTCAACGCAGACCTCACTACCGCCGTGCGGCCGGGGAGTGTGAGAGTTGGAGATGGTCTATAAACGGTGCGCCAGAGCGATGGCAACTATATGGATACCGGCGGAAACTCGAGCATCAGATAAGTCGGCCTCGTAGCGGAAACGACCGCTTCTCGCTCGATCAATAGACTCAAGCAGTTTCTAAAGACTCAAGCAGTTTCTAATCTTGATTTGGTGAGAACTCAATAGCCGCACCGGATTGTCCAAGCACGTTCTGGCCATCCAATGGCAGCTCGCCATCCAAACGACCTATCGAGGCAAGCGCGCGAGTACCGCTTCTGAAGGTCAGCGAGAGTCACATCATCGTACCGCAGGGACGAAGAACGTCGTGAAGAGTTGAGAAGTCAGTGGTCAAGCCGATAGCTCTTGCGGGGCGGTGCTGATGCACCGCCCCGCTCTGAGCCGTTTAAAATCCTCCTATTTCGCCTGCTTTGTGGTTCGCTTGTTCCTCAGTTGCACGGCGGTAGTGAGGTCTGCGTTGAGTAGGGGGAATTCGCAACGCAGTTCTTCGGCTGCGGTGGTATCAGAGGCGCTTTGCTGACCGCTGGATCCGCGATCAGCGTGTTATATGCGGTTCGACCGCCACCGTAATCGAAGGTGTTGCATGAATCGGTATTCGTGTTGGCGCCATCGCAAGTAACTGGATCGCATCCGCCGCCATTCCAGTAACCGGAAGCGGAACCGCCCGATCGGATTAGCGTTCCGATGTTACCGTTGAGCAATACTGGACCGCATGCTGGCGGATACTGGTTCCAGATATAATCCGCTGTCTGCCCTCCGCTCTCTGGATTCAGGCTGATGGACTTGTTACCAGTCACGGTCAGCTTAGCACCACTAGCAATGCCAATTGCGCACTGACCCGTGTTCACGAGGATGTTATTTTTAAAGATCGCATTATTGGATGCGAGAGTGCCAGAAGCATCGGCTATCAAACCACAACCAGCTGCGGCTTGAGCTCCTCCGGAGCCGGGCGTGGTGGCGTCCAGGCCGCCGGTTATGTAGTTGTTCTCGACATCGGCATTTTGAGTTGTGTAAATATTCAAATTGTCTGAAGGGCGATTGCCCGAGTTGTCCTGCCCATACAGAATCGGCGCGGTGTTGCCGGTTCCAATTGCCGGTCCCAGAGTACTATCAGGCGTGCTAACCGTGAAGTTATTCGTAACGGTGATTGTCGTACCAGGACCAGTCTGAATCTGCTGTCCACGAGGAAACGGACCTTGCGGATTCAGGAGGAAGTTGCCGGTGATGACACTATTGTTAGAATCGAATGTCTGAATATTAGTCTCGCTGTACGCGATAACATTGCCTTGGATCGTGGCGGCATTGCTACCGTTGACAAATACCCCATCATGCCCATCACAACAGCCAGAGGCAGTGGTCTCTGGGTGAATATAGCTGTCGTAGATGTTGTTGCCTGATCCGCCACTCATGTAAACCCCACGCCCCGCACACGGTCCGATGTCGGAGTTCTCGAATGTCACATTACTGGCGCCATTCAAATCCACGCAGTCGCCGTTGGTAGTGCTAATGCGATAGTTTGTGAAGGTCTGACCGCTGTTAGCGCTGGTGAGCGTCAGTGTGGATGTCAGGACTGTCGACTTGGACGTCGACGGCGGTTGGGGAGTTGGCGTTGATGACGGCAAAGGCGTCCGAGTCGGACTTGGGACGGGGGCGGGTGTTGAAGTCGGTGCGGGTGATGGCGAGGCTGTCGCTGTCGGGTCAGGGGTTGGTGTTAGAGTGGGTCCTGGTGTTGGAGTCGGATCAGATGATGGGACAGGAACTATGGACTGATAGAGAGCTGATATTGCGGAAGAGGAAAGAGCACTGTTATAGATCCGTGTATCGTCAACACTTCCCCAATAAAAATCAACTCCACCGCTACCGGTATCAAGTCCCATATTGGTTGCACCAGGAATATAAGTACCCGACGCGGTCGCCACCAGAGCGCCATTTCTGTATAGTTGCGCAGAGCCGCTCGAATATGTTATCGCAAACCAAGTCCACGCACCAGGTGAAATAGCCGTTGTATCAGTAAGAGATAATGTTCCCCCTGATTGTGTAGTCCAGAAAGTGAACACTCCTGGTGTACTAAAGCCACTTCTAAATCCATTAGCTAAGTACTGGTCGCCGCCAAAGAGGACATTATTATAAGGGCCCCCTCCGCCTAATGCATTACCAAAATTATTTGGGTTTACCCAAAATGATAATGTGAATGTAGCCGGTAAATTGGTTGGAAACGCAACTGCACCGCCGCCGCTGTGAGAACTATTTCCGGCGCTGACCGCATATTGTTCGTCGACGCCTGCAACCCATGACGCACCACCAGATAAAATGCCAGCGGAAGAACCCGCGGAATCTATGGCTACGTTTCCGTTGCCATCATTAAACTTCCACCAATGTGTAATTGTAGAAGCTGGAGTTGGGCCGGGAGAGGGCGTAGGTACCGAGGTTGGGATCACGGTGGGCCGTGGCGTGGGTATCGGAGTTGGATTGGAAGAAGGCGTTGATGTCGGTGCTGGTGACGGCGAGGGTGTCGCTGTCGGGTCAGGTGTCGCCGTTCGAGTAGGTCCCGGCGTTGGTAGCGTGGTAGGTGTAGAGACAGGAGCTATGGACTGATATAGAGCTGATATCGCCGAAGAGGGAAAAACATAGTTATAAATTCGTGTATCGTCAACACTTCCCCAATAGAAATCAACTCCACCGCTACCACCATCAAGACTCATATTGGTAGTGCCGGGGATATAAGTACCGGACGCGGTCGCAACGAGCGCGCCGTTTCTGTATAACTGCGCAGAACCGCTCGAATATGTTATCGCAAACCAGGTCCACGCACCGGGCGAAATAGCTGTCGTATCGCTAAGAGATAATGTTCCACCTGATTGTGTGGTCCAGAAAGTGAACACTCCTGGTGCAGTAAAGCCGCTTCTAAATCCATTAGCTAAGTACTGGTCGCCGCCGAAGAGCACATTGTTATAAGGACCACCTCCGCCTAACGCATTAGTAAAGCCATTAGGGTTTACCCAAAATGAAAATGTAAAGGCAGCAGGTAGGTTGGTTGGAAACGCCACTGCGCCGCCGCCATTATGAGAACTATTTCCTACGTTGATGGCATATTGCTCATCGACGCCGGCAACCCATGACGCACTACCAGATAAGATGCCAGCGGAAGAACCTGCGGAATCCGTAGCTAGTTTTCCACTGCCGTCATTAAACTTCCACCAATGTGTAATTGTAGGCGCGGGAGTTGGAGTTGGCGCTAAGGTGCTGGAGGCTAACATGATTGCGCCGCTTGTTGGGCGTGCAATTTTGACTTTAGAAACCTGCGCCTCGGCCCCTGGTTCCAGAGCCACGAAGAGAGCACAAAGCGCTACCACCGCAACCACTAGATCCATGCCAAGGCGTAGTCCCAGCCGGCGTGACCGATCCACTTTTTTTCCTTCCTCAACTTTCACTGTCTTCCCTCTCAATTTGATTGCGAGCCCTTGCACGCCGGCTTCGCGACGCAAGTGTGCGTAGTCGTCGGGTGACGAGGGTGGCCACAGATAGTCATCCCGGCAAACTCAGTCTTGCGGCAACTCATGTGCGCAGGACTGCTGACGATAGAATGTTACTAGTCGACGCTGTTTATGGCGCGACACCAGGTTGGTTCATGATCTCCCCCCCTTCGATCCACTTGCAGCATGCTCGCTGCTCCCGAATGTATTCAGCGGCCCGTCGAAGCTCACTCCCGGTGCCGCGCCTCTCCTAGCGTTTTCAGGCAAAGTTTCTGAGCGCATTTCTACTTTCGGCCAAGTCCATTCCGCAGAGACGGCAGAAGCGCTACGCGAAGTCATCGTAATAGAGAGTCTACGCATCTTGTCCTCTCTCAAGTGATGCTCAATGCGCAACAGTCATGCCATCCGGCGCAAAGTATAATTATGGTTCCTGTTGGTCTTACCGGTCCTTAACGTGCGCAGCGGCGATTCGTGTTGCGGAACGGCAACAACGCAAGGCGCTGTGCGGCTCTCTCCGGCTGGCAAACGGCAAACTCGCGGTTTGCTTCCCAACTCGGAGGCTTTCGATCTTTAGAGGACGCTGTTCAGTCCGCGTTCTCTGAAGGACAGTAAAGGCTCGGTGTGTTCAGAAGTAGAAGAAGTAACAATGAAGACTGGTGATCTGCGCGCCAACCGCCCCGCGGCCCTCCCTTCGGTAAGTCGTTGTAGTCAGGGAAGTAGTGCACGTCAAGCGGTCCCGGCCATTTTGGAGAGCGAGGCGAACGTGAGCGAAACGTACAAGCGGCAGCGAAAATTATGAATGCAAAGCGGAACGTAAGCGACATGTGGCTCTTTGGAGGTCAACGGAGAAATTTGGTCAAAATGTAGCGTCAGCGTGATAGGCGTTCGCCGCGGTTCATTTGCACCGGTGGAGAGAGCGCGTAGGTTTTATTAAACGCTGAAGAGAGACAAAGCCGTCATTATGCACTGATCGCGCGCTAGCGAGGGTCCGGGCGGACCTCGCGGCCGTGAAACACAAAACGGTACGGCGGCCTGGGGCCGAAAAAGAGCGTTGCGAGAACGAGGTGGGCCACGCACGAAGCCAAAAGCTGCTATGGATCGGCCATAGCGGCGCTTAACGTCTGTGACTGCAATACAATCTCCTGCAGTCCGTAATCAGTAGCTGAGGGTGAAGAGTAACTATTATCGCGCGAGCCGCCGAGGATCAGAGATCTAGTTCAGCCCATGTTCGATGGAGCGATTAGAGAAGGCGATTCCGGGTATAGCTTGGCGACGGCCGATGCGTCTGCGACCACTCGCACTCCGCATCCTTCAATGCTCTTCATGAGGATCGCCACCCGTTTTGTTCCTGACAAGTAGCCCTCAAAGATCGCCTCGAAGTCACGAAAGGGTCCCTCAACCATGCGCACGTGGTCACCGCACCGGAAAGGCATCGGGTACAGCTGGACAACCCCGTCCGTGCATCGCGCGCGGATGCTATCGACGATGTCCTCCGATACTTCAAGCGGACCACAACCTGTCGAGACGAACCCCGTAACACCAGGCAAGTACCGAATCTCGAAATAGTGCGTGGCAAGGTAAAGCCGAACAAATATGTACTGCGGAAAAAGCGGTACCGTCGACGGACTACGGCGATGTAACCTGGACACGGGCCGCTTCAGCATCGGCAGAAAGACTTTTGGCACAATGTGCGCCAATTGCTCACGAACATAGTGCTCTCTGTTTGGTTTCGTTCGTACTAGATACCAAGAGTCTGCCGCATACATATGCGATCTCACCGTAGGGCTTACGCTAGATTGTCGAGTTGCCGCCGATGCCGCGTAAACTCCTGCTTTAGTCTATTAAGCATCGTGCTGTAGGAGCCGCTTTGAAGCCGGGAAGGGGACGTTTGGGGATGCTCGCCCGCGGTCATAGTGGCGCGCGTCGACCGCCTTTTTCGCATCACCATTCCACTGGACCGGCGATTGAATATCTTCAGAAGTAAGAGTCGATGTTCTAGGCCGGAGGATGAAATGGCGCTTTTCACCGCGTGCTAGAAGGCCCTCTTTGATCATGTCGCTGATCAACTTACTCACCATCGGTCGAGAACTTCCGATCATTTCTGCCAAGTCCTCGTGACTAAGCTCGGGCACCACGAGCGTCCCTCGCTTGTCGCTGATGCCGAACCGGGTGCCGAGAGCGTCAAACACCATTTCAAGTCGTATCCGGAATGGCGAACCGAGAAACCAAACGTACCGTTCGAACATCGTGGACCAAGCTGCGTTGAGCTGATCAAGCAAATGAATCGTGCCTGAACGGTCCAGTTTGTTCAGGAGTGGAGCAATTTGATCACGGGTGAACAGCCCTACAGAGCATTTGGTGAGGGCGTGCGCCTCGAGTAGGTGGCGGCGACCCCTGGAATCCCTGTTATTGACAAATCCCAGGAAATCGCCAGGCCGTGCGAGATCGACTAGAGTCCGATTACCGTCATCATGGGGCAAGTACAGCTTCACAAAGCCTTTGAGTAGCCAGAAAAGAAGGTCGCATGGCGCGCCTCGCAGGAAAATCACCGCCCCCTTCTCGTACGTGACCGGGACCAAGCGGTCTTCGATATCGGCCGCAACCTCGACGGGTAGGCCGCACGTCTTTAGGATCTCCTCCAAACGGGAGCGAAACTCCGAGCTTTGGCTTTGCATGATTTATCCCCCTTCATGATTATTCCCCCCTAAGGTTGAGCATTTTCATCACGTTCAACTTCCGCCTCAAACTCGCCCATTTTTTACTACCTAGGACAAAAATAGGAGCTTACAAATCGCTTCCGCTGGAGATAGATCCTAACTGCTCTTTTTGCGCGGGCCTATAGAAGAGCTACCCGAAGTGGAGGAACGGTCGACTCAAAGTTCGAATTTTGATGTCAGTTTTTAACATGTTTCGTTGAGCGAGACCGTAGCGCTTCAGACCGTTTGTTATTCATCGCATCACTCAACACGCTAATAGATGATTTTACACGCACGAGATATGCAACCTGCCGCGGTCCGCCAATCGTCAGAATGTGACGCGCGATCGTAACCATCACGCCTAATAATTCGTCGCCGCCGATGCCTGTTCCCCACACTCGCAAATGGCTCAGCCAGCTCGGGCACGCCTCCGGCCGGCCCAGCGATAATCCTGTCTTCGCGCGGTACAGCCAGCCCTCGAGGCGGGGCAGCGATTCCACAGCACCGCCAATCTTCGGCCACGTCCCTCAGCCACTCATGCAGTTCGCGGGTTGCGAGGACCCGTCATCATACGTCAGAAACTG
>CAVQVD010000016.1:0-76134 GCA_963717045.1 uncultured delta proteobacterium
CGGGGTCGGCCAAAAGCCACAGGTTCCCAGATCCTTGCCCTGGGACTTTTATTTGGATAAGAAATAATTAGCGTTTGCGGAGTGTCTAAATCGGGGTGCCGGCGATAGCAAAGACAACAGAATTTACTTGAGTGACCGATGGAGCGCGGTTCTGAAAAGAAACCTAGGGTGGAGAATGCGGGATTTGATGGCATAGTCTCGCTCTTGTCGGCCATTGTCGATTCCTCACACGATGCCATCGTTAGCAAAACGCTGGACGGTATTATCATTTCATGGAACCCGGCTGCCGAGAACATGTTCGGCTATACGGCGGCCGAGGCGACAGGTCAATCGATCCGATTGATCATCCCGGCGGAGCTTCAGGCGGAGGAAGACTACGTTCTGAGCCAACTCCGGCGCGGTGAAAAGGTCGACAATTTCGAAACCGTCCGCCAGACGAAAGACGGTCGTAGGCTCGACATCTCGCTCACCGTCTCGCCGATAGGAACGCCTTGGGCGATGTCGTCGGCGCCTCCAAGATCGCCCGTGACATCACTGATAGTAAGCGTCAGGAAGCCTTGCTATCTGCGATCATCGAATCCTCGGATGATGCCATAATCAGCAAAACCCTTGACGGCATTGTCACCTCATGGAACCCGGCCGCGGAGAAGATGTTCGGCTTCACGGTGGCCGAGGCGATAGGTCAATCGATTCGGATGATGATTCCGCCTGAACGCCAGGAGGAGGAAGATTACGTTCTGAATCAAATCCGATCCGGCGAAAAGGTGGACCATTTCGAGACAATCCCGCCAAACCAAGGACGGTCGCAGGCTGAACGTCTCGCTCACGGTTTCACCCGTTAGGGATGCCGAGGGTTTAGTCGTAGGCGCTTCCAAAATCGTCCGCGACGTCACGCTCCAAAAGGAAACGGAACGTGAGCGGAACGCGGCGATGGAAAAATTGGCGAAGGCTCTTGCTGAACGTGACGAATTCATCGCAGTGGCCGCGCATGAATTGCGCAATCCGCTAAACGTCTTGACGCTGCTTTGGCGGCTGATGGATCGCACGCTCGATCGTTCCAGAACCTCCGCCGATGGAAGCCTTTTCGAAAAATCCGGAGCGCAGTTGGCACGTCTCAGCTCGCTGGTAGACCGCTTGCTGGACGTTACTCGAATTCGCTCCGGCACCTTCGACCTTTATTTGGAAACGTTCGATATAAGCAGCTTGATTCGAGAGGTCGCCAACAGATTCACCATCGCGAATTCGGCGATCCCGATTTCTCTTCAGCTTGAGCCACGCATCGAAGGCACGTGGGATCAGCTTCGAATTGATCAAGTAGTCACCAACTTGGTTTCCAACGCCGTCAAATACGGGCTTGAGAAGCCGATTGCGATTACCGCATTTCGAAATGATCATCAAGCGATAATTACCGTTCGGGACGGAGGAATCGGAATATCTCCCGAACATCTGAATTCTATCTTTGAGCGTTTCGTGCGCGCCACAACCTGTTCGAAAAGTGAAGGCTTGGGAATGGGCCTCTGGATCACAAAACAGATTGTGGAAGCGCATGGTGGAACGGTGGTGGCCGATAGCGAACTCGGCAAAGGTTCAATATTCACCGTGCGGATCCCACTGGCTAGATAGCAAGGTTTACCAATGGTCCCGCACGAAGACGAGATTATGGTGATAGAGGACGAGCGTGAATCGCGAACCTACCTCGTTCAACTCCTGCAGCTCGAAGGGTTCAAGGTGGTAGCGTTCTCGAATGGAGCCGAGGCACTGAATTATCTGGGACAATCAGCCCCTCCTTGCATTATCATTTTGGATATCCGAATGCCCGTGATGGATGGTCTTCAATTTCGGGCTGCCACGCTGCAGGATCCGCGGCTGGCAAAAATTCCGGTGGTCGTCGTTACCGCAGCCGAGCCGCGAGCGGCAGCGGGCCTTTCAGCCTTGCGGGTATTCAAGAAACCGGTTGACGTGGACGCGCTTTTGGGAACGGTACGACAGAACTGTTGACCAGAGGACCAAGACAATCCGAGGCTTGGCGAATACCTCGGTGCTCGATCGTGTGGTACAATCAGAAATAGGCCAGTTGACTATGTCGAGCGCAGCGATACTTCCCGCCAGCAACTTCTTCGCACCCTCTCCTGGCAGCAGATGTCCGGAATTGCTGCGCATTCACAAGCCTGAGAGCAGCAGTCAGCACCTCGTTCAATTTTATGAAGACGAATCGTCTATAGTTGAAAACGTTGCTTATCTTGCGGCAAGAACGCTGGCATCAGGCGATTCAAGTGTTGTCGTAGCGACAGAAACCCACTTGGAACAGATCCGGCAGCGGCTCGCATGCTCATCTTTGGATCTGGATGCTGCTCGGGATTCGGGCCGATACGTAACTGTCGACGCCACTCGAGCGCTGTCGAAGTTTATGGTCGACGGGCAACCCGACAAAGCAAAGTTTGACGACATTGTCGGCGGCATCGTACGCAATGCGGCAAGAAACAGCTCGAATGGATTCGTGTTCGCTTTTGGGGAAATGGTCGGTTTGCTTTGCGCCGCCAACAATCCGGACGCCGCAGTGCGTCTCGAGCAGCATTGGAACTCGCTCGCGGAGCAGCACCGCTTCTCTCTGTACTGCGCCTATTCCCTGAGCAGCCTTGGTCGCGAACCTGACGCAAATGCTCTGATACAAATCTGTGCGGAGCACGCTCTGACAATTCCGACGGAAACCTCGCTCTGACCTCCCGTTCGTCCATCAACCTGCAAGCAGGTAGCGGTCGATATCCGGGGTAATCGACGCGTCTGGCCGCGTGAGCGGTCGGTGAGGCGATGATAGACATAAACCGATGCGCGCCGCTAAACGAGTTTTTTGCGCCCGTTGCGGCAAAGCAGGCAAGCCGCGTCAGCTAAACGAGCTTCTCCACCATGACAAGGAGGCGCCGGTCATTCTGCTTTGCAATCAGTGCGTCCATTCTCTGAAATACGCGGACGCAAGTACCTGGAAGTAGTTTCGGAAACTTCGTGATTGCTGAACAAATCGAGGAAGTGATCGATTTACTAACGAGGCCGGCGTCTTGGGCGCCCGCGCGATGCGCGGGCGCCGCAAAAAATTCAGGCTGTAGCATTTCTGCCAAGAATGTAATCTGCCGCGTGCTGTGCCTGGGCCGCGGCGCGAATCAGAAGCTTGCGATCGTCGCGCAGCTTCTTGAGCCAGCCGGCGACATAGCCGGCCTGATTACAAATGACCGCGTTTGAAATTCCGGCTTCGGCGCAAAGGTAAGCTGCTCCAATTCCGCTACAAGCTCCTCCTTGGAATAGACGGGCGAACCAAACGGAGCGGCTTCGCAAATCCCTTCCCGCGCAAGGCGTTTCTCACTGCCCGAACTATGGACTGTCTCATGCAGTGCAGTCGCGTAAAATTCTTCGGCGCTAGTGAACAGTTCGCGCGGCGGCAGCGTAATGCGATCGGTGAGCGAACTATAGAAGGCCTTTGAGCCTGCGTGTTGAATCTCAGGCGGGTTCGGCATTCCGGTGATGATCCGCTCGGCCGCTTCAATCGGATCGTGCTCGTGCGTTTCAATCTTCGGTAGTTTGTCGAGCACTGCTTGCGGAAGGTCGCATTGTTCGAGATTCCAAACCCGATAATATCTAAGTAGGAACCGGCGGTGCGTCTTCTCGTCGGTCTCTTCGTTGTCGAGGTCTTCCGTGCTCTGCTTAGCATCGTCAACCTTCCAGAACACGACAACCGTGCTCTCCTCGCCTTTGCGGACGTGTCCGCCAAGTTCGTTAGCCTGGCGGTACGTGAGCCAAAACGGTGAAACGTACTTCGAGGCCGAGAGCAGAAAAAAGTTCACGCCGCGATATGGCTTCTTGCTTACAAGGTTACGCGGCAGTCCGGTTGAGGTCCACGGCTTGCGCCAAGGTACGACGCCGTTTTCAAGCAGATTGACGATCTTCTCAGTCACGATTGAGTATATATCCATTTCCGTAATCTCCGATTGTGATTTTGATGGTTGAAGGGAGAACCGCTTTCGCGGCTCTCCCGCGGATCGGCTAGAATGGGATATCGTCGGAAGCTTCAGCCTTGGATGTGTTGCCGTTCGTGCGGTTGCCGAGCAGGCGGAGTTGGCGCGCCACGATTTCAGTCCGAGTAACGTTTGCCGCTTCCGTCCTTGGCTTCGTACTGGCGGGTAGTAAGCCGTCCTTCGACGTAAACCTGACGGCCTTTGCTCAGGAACCGGTCGCACGTATCGGCCAGCGGTCCGAATGCGACGATCCGATGCCAATCGGTGCGCTCCTGTTTCGCGCCGTTGCGGTCCGTAAACCGCTCCGTAGTAGCCAACGAGAAATTCGCCACGTTCTGCCCTGACGGCAGAGCATGAATGTTGGGGTTAGCTCCCAGATTGCCGATCACGATCACCTTGTTAACTGACATGACTACGAACCTCCTTGTTCGTTTGTGCCCGCTTCCCGTCATCGGGCAGGGCGTGCTGCGTTTTGCTTTCATTCCCGCGCCAATTTTTTTCCGCGCGGCCCTTGTATCTGGAGAAAGGCTCATAGTGAGCATCTTTTCCCTCGGCCTTGTATCTGTGTTGAAAACCAACTTTCCCCCTCACACCCTCACTGAACGCGGGGTGTGAGGGGGAAAGTTGACGGGGAGATGGGCGGATGCGGTGTTGGAATCTGAGATGCGAAATCGCGTTGCTCTGCGGCGCGCTGGCCGGGACTCTTTCCCCCGGCCGAGCGCCGCGCAAGCGCGACGAGCCTCCATCAGACTGACACGCTACGATGGCCCGATTAGTTTTCGGCAGGCGACAGACCGACCCTCGGCCTGGTCTTAGAGACCGTGTGAGAGCATGGCATGGTCGTCGCCCTGCCGGATTTTGTAAATCGCAAGCCCGAACGGTTGCCAGGACGAGCGAGTCCGTATCGTGCAAGGAAGGGCTGTGAGACAGGAGGTCAAGGTGGAACGAGTTGGTTTCGTTGGGATTGATGTGTCCGGTGATCGGCTGGACGTGGCCTTCAGAGCTAGTGGTGAGCGTCTGCAAGTCGGTAACGACCCGCGCGGTATCACCCGATTGACGAGGATGCTTGAGCGCTCGCAGCCCGAGCTGATCGTTCTGGAGGCCAGCGGTGGTTGTGAAGGTGGCGCTACTCGAACGTTTGTTTGCGAAGGAGCTGCCGGTAGCCCTGCTGAACCCACGGCACGTCCGTGACTTCGCGCGCGCAAGCGGCCGGCTAGCGAAAACCGATGCGATCGACGCAGAGGTGCTGGCGCATTTTGCTGAAGTCATGAAGCCCGAACCGCGACAGATGGCGGATCCCGAAACCCGCAAGCTGAGAGCCCTGGTCACTCGCCGACGTCAGCTAGTCCAAATGGTCACTGCCGAACTGAATCGGCGGAGGCGCTCCCTCCAGGTGGTGCGCGAGGGCTTTGTCGCAACGATTCGCTGTTGCAAAAGGCAGATCGCGGCTATCGATAAACAATTGGCGACGTTGATTCAGCAGAGGTCAAAGTTTCGGCAAAAGGCTGAGTTGCTACGTTCGGCACCAGGGATCGGCGGAGTTGCGTCGGCTACCTTACTTGCGCGCCTGCCCGAGCTCGGCACGTTGGACCGAAAGCAGATCGCCGCCTTGGTCGGAGTAGCACCCTACAACCGCGACAGCGGAAAGATGAAGGGCAAGCGTGCAATCTGGGGTGGCCGTGGCGATGTTCGTGCGGTGCTCTACATGAGCACTCTGGTAGCTGTTCGCCTGAACCCGTCGTTACGTGAATTCCACCAACGTTTACGTCGTGCTGGAAAATCTCCGAAGATGGCCCTGACGGCTTGCATGCGAAAGCTAATCGTTATCCTCAACGCCATGCTCAAAAATGAATCGCCTTATACTGCGAATGTCACACCTATAGTCGGCACAGTTTCGAGTTGACTCTCAACACGGTTGCTCTCACCCAATCTGGAGGCCGAGGGAAAAAATGTGGTGGGGGTGGGGGATGGGGGTTTAGAATCCGCGATGCGAAGCCGCGACGATCTGCGGAGGCAGGCCAGGACTCTTTTCCCTGGCCAACGACGCCGATCGCGGCGAGCCAACCAATGAATGAGATGGGCTAAGATGCGGAAGGTTTCCCGGAGAGGTGTCGCCGCCGGCCGTGCTGAAGGTAAATCCTTGTGCGCTAGATTGGCGCCCTCGTCCGGGGCTCAGGGCTCGAACGGTATCCAGAGGCGCAAGCGGCGTCCTCGAATGGACAAGCAAGAGCGTGAGTTCCGGCTCCGAGGCCCCGGGAACCGAGTCGTGGAAGGAGGAAGGTTGATGAGGTTTGCGGGAATCGACGTTGGAGCCGAGCGTCACATGGTGGCAGTGGTGGGTGAGCAGGGCGAGGTGTTATGTCGTTCCAGCCCTTTTGGCGAGGACGCGTCGGGCTATACGCATTTGTTCGAGCTGCTCGGCCCACCTGAGGGTTGTCTTGTGGCCCTGGAAGCGACTGGACACTATTGGCGCAACCTATTCGTCGCTTTGTTAGCAAAGGGCTACGCAGTCGCCGTACTAAATCCATTACGCACGCGGCGCTTTGCCGAGGAGGAACTGCAGCGGACCAAGACGGACGCGATCGATGCTTTGGGGATCGCGCGGTTTGCTGCCCAGAAGCGACCGTCGGCAGCGCAAGTGCCTGACGTCGCAACTGAAGAGCTGCGTGAATTGTCGCGACTGCGCGACCGGCTTCAGGAGGATTTTGCGAGCCGTCTCAGGCAGTTACATCGAGCGGTTGACCTGGGCTTTCCAGAGTTCACCCGGCATGTTCACACCCCAGAGAGCCGGGTCGCCGCCACCATTCTGTCGCGCTACCCAACTGCGGCTCATTTTAATCGGCGCATCGGTGAAGAAGCTCGCTCGGATCGTTTACGACGGTTCTCACAAGATCGGGGAAAAACTCGCTCGGGCTCTGATCCAGGCAGCCGCAAACTCAGTCGGAAGTCATCACTCCGAGCCCTATCTATTGCGGCCCCTTCCCTCCTCATTAAATACCTCTGTGAGGACCTTGACGTGTTGCGTCGCCGATTGAAAGATCTCGCGCGCGACATCGAGCGCAGGTCGATGATCACGAGGTGGGTAAATTGCTAACGACGATCGATGGGGTCGGGCCGTTAACTGCCGCCTGTCTGATAGCAGAACTCGGAGACCCGGCACGCTTTCGCAGCGCGGGCGCGATCGCGAGCTATGTCGGCGTTGCACCGCGGCTGCGGCAATCGGGCAAGAAGCGCTTCTCCGGCAGTCCAACGATCCCGTTCGGGAACGCTCGCTTGCGCAAGGCGCTCTGGATGGTGGTTCTCAATGCCGTCCGCTGCAATCCGTGGCTGCGTCAGTACTATGACCGGCTTCGGGCCGCGGGCAAACCTGGAAAGGTCGCGGTGATCGCGGCGATGCGCAAGCTCCTAGCGGCGGTGTGGAGCGTAGCTAAGCACCGGCGGCCGTTTGTGCCAAGAGTTCTAGTAGGTTGCTCGACGCTCGGTAAACCGATCTAGGGAGCCTGCTTCACGCCCGGGATTGTCGCAGTTCCATCGAACAGCGGAGGTGGAAGTCTCCTTCGGCCAATACAACCGCAGCATGAGGATGAACTTGTCTGGAGGAGCCGGCAGCCAATTGGATTCCTTGTCCTTGCCAGGATTCTCGTGCTGGATGATCAAGGTCGACTGAGCCCGTCGGGATTCTTCTTCAGTTTGTTGCGCGCGCTGAGAGTGTAGCGATTGAGTGGATTGTCCACGAAGAAGTACTCGGCGTTATACATAGTGAGCGACCAGAATCCGTTCACCGGGGGCAACTGTCCCTTGTCGAAATGCATCACGTACTGGTTGGCGCCTGAGTAAGGCTGCCGTCTGCGTCTGCTTCCAGATTGGATAGACGGCGTCTTGCGGGCGGTTAGCACCCAAGCCGATCGCGGTGACCAGCGCGCGGTCGAGATAGTCGGTGCCGTAGATCCCGGCTTTGGTAGTGAAAACCCAACCATGTTGGAATTTTCCCGCATCTTTGAAATACCCCATGATCTTGCCGAAGGCAGCTTTGGGTACGGCCTTCACCGCGTTTTGTGCGTCGGGTGGGAGCTTGGTCAGATCGAACGGTTGCCCCGGGACAATCCCAATTTTCGCTATCCTCGCGACCATCGGCGCATCATCGGCAGTGGGCGGATTGTCCTTCATCAACTGCGCCATCAGGTTGAAGTACGCTGCGACATCGAGCGCATTTACCTGGTCCCGGACTGGGGTTTTCATGTCGATGGTCGGATCGACCGTACCTGCGGGGGGCGTGTATGGCTTGCCGTAGGAGCTGAGCGGAACAAGCGTGATCTCGTCCTGCATCTTATGCACCGCCGCGTAGTCCTTGGGAATACCGGTGCAATAGATCCGTCCGATTATCCACACCATACTGGTCGGCGACTTGTACTCGATAACGCCGTCAGGCAACGTTCCACTCCATCCCGGTCCGGTTATTGCGTACTTCTGCGCCTTGGTGCCGGTCGTGCGCTTACCCGGAACTTGGAACACCGTCGTCCATGCGTCGAGCATCGGAAACAGGTAATAGCGCCCGTGCGCGTCCGGGAGGCTGAGGATGTAAGGCTCCTTGGAAGATCCAGAAAGGCGGACGAGTAGAGCGTTCGGCGTTAGGCGCTGTGACGTCCTTGAAAGCGGCGGTCGGATATTCCCTCGCGCTGACTAATTGGCCCATAGGTGCGTGAAGCCCGACAGGTGCGGCGGCATTTGTCGCGACCCGGCGCGTCATCTCCACTGTGAGCAGCGGATAGCCGTAGACGTATGCATCGGTCGCGATTGCGGTTGCTTCATCTGCGGTGAGAGGAGTCGCGGCTTGCTGCGCAGCGGCGCGTCGCCCGCCGAGCGCTACGAACAGGAGCGCGAGCGCCATGACTCGCGCGCCGAAGCCAAGTCCAAACGCTCTGAAATTTTCTTTCACCACGGCATCTCCCCCGAATTGTCTCGAAAACGCAGTGTCGCGGGTTGAGGAATTAAGTCTCAGAAATGATGCCAGCCGCGCACGGCCGCTGCAAATTGGACTTTGGTCCGTGATTTACGCACCGATGCTACTTGAAACCGGAGTGGAACGGTTTAGGGTGGGCAGCAGTCCCGACTCGCCCGTCCAGCAAGACTAGTCCAGGGCTTGCTCGACACCACGGTATCTAGCGAAGCGAACGCCACCAATAAAAGCGGCGGCGAAGCGGAGATCGCAGGCGGAGGTTAGGGCGAGGTGCGGGGCCGCGACGCGGCGTTTACGGAGCGGTCGCGGGGCGGCTCACAGCGTAGATGCCGCTACTGGATTGGTTGGTAAATGGTCGAGACTCTCGGATATCTGACCCTTTAGAATTGTCGGACAGATTCTCCGGACTGACAAGCCACGGATTCTGTAGCGTTTTTTTTGTCCGGGAAACGATAGTTTTCAGGATAGTCGTCTGCGGCGAAGACCTGTCGTGACCGATCTACTCAAGCAGAACCTGCCCCTCTGAGGACGTTCAGTACATCGCCGGGCACTCGAACCCGAGGACCACGCAGATATACGATAGAAGGCGGCGGCGCGTGACGCGGAATATTGTGGAGAGGATTTCTATCTGAGACGCCGATGAACACTGAGCCCAATATCTCGCTCGATCAGACCTATCATTATCCACCCGAGCTGCTGGAAATGTTGACTGAGGTGATCCCATGCCTCTTCAAATCGAAACAGAGTGTAATCGACTTCTTCCGTGGAGCGGGCACGCCGGCGCCGTTCCTGACTGAGTGGCAATCGAAGGTTCGGGCCGATAGGGATTCAGTCAAAAAACATGAGATCGCGCGCGACGTCCTTCGTCGGTTGAATGAGGGTGGAGACAAGACTCTGGCGCAGAGGCGAGAGGTGATCAAACGAGTATCGGAGTTCGAGGACTTCTCCACCTGCTACGAGAACGACCGCTACAAGGCACAGGGGCTCGTAGTACAGATTCAGAAGGTGGTGAACGTCAAGGACAGTTTCACGCGCATGAATCTGGAACGGGAAAAGGAGCGCAAGCAGCATCAGGCCGCCTACAGGACAAGCGTTGAAGCGAAACAGAAGGAAGCCAAGCAACGCGCGGCCATCAAAGATTCGCTTTATAAATTGTTCGCCGAAACAGACCCGTACAAGCGGGGAAAGCAGCTTGAGGGCATACTCAACATTTTGTTTCCTTTGCGGGGTTTCTCGTCCGGGAGGCGTTCACCCTGAAGGGCGATGAGGGACAGGGAATTATCGAGCAGATTGGCGGAGCTGTGGAAATAGACGGGATGCTTTACCTAGTCGAGATGAAATGGCGGGACCAGACGATTGGCCGGCAGGAAATTGCTCCACACTTCGTCAGCGTCTATGGTCGCGGGAACGTCGGGGGAATCTTCATCTCGTATTCGGGATTTTCGTCTGCTGCTATCGAAGATGCGAAGACAGGCCTAGTGCAGAAAGTTTTCGTCCTTACTGAACTTCAGGAAATTATTCAGGTCATTGACCACGAGGCCAATCTGACGACCTTCTTTAAAGAAAAAATCAATCGAGCCAAATCGGATCGTAATCCCTTCTACAAGCTTCCTTCTTAAAGCCCCACGGACCGCCTATTTTGAAACTGATTTGAGAAAAACGCTGGGGCACTATTTTACGGACCTCGAGGACCGTTAGAGAACTTACGGAAGGCAGCCCACAAGCTTCAGCGCTCGCTTCACGTAACCTTGCAACTCAGCGTCATCGATCTGCTCTGATGCCGCATTCGGATTTTCCGCATGATGATACCGGCGGCAGTACATATTCAGCTCGTCGAGAGCTTCGACAATCGGGTAGAGCGGATGGCCCGAACCTTCATTGCGGATTTTCGTCACGATGCTTCCCATCATTTCCTGCTCTCCGAATTGCGTCGGGTAAAGGGTGCGGCAATAGTCTTCGAGCACCGGCCTTATTTTCTGAATCACGTCCATGGGCTCGCCTTGGCCGAGCGAGACAAATCTCTGCAGGTATCGATATCCGCGCGGTACCGCGCCTGCACCGCCCGTTCAATATCCCATTCCGCAATCGTCGTGTTTTCCTCGCCGACCCGCGCGAGCCAAAGGGCCTTCCGGTCGGCCGGGGGAACCCGGTCCCACAGAAGATGAAGGAATCCCGTATCATGGGAAAGCAAGATGACTTGTGCGCAAGTTTCTCCGCACCTTTGAATCTGGTGATAGGAGCTCACTCGCGCTCGCGTTTTTCCTGGCGCAGCTGGAGCAGGATGCGAATCGGGCCGGCAAGGTTGTCGTTTTCGATGATCCGTTCACGAGCCTGGATAGCTTCCGGCGCAATCACACGGCTCACCAGATCCGGCAGACATTCCTAAGAACAATTCATGGGCCGAGCGCCTGTGGAAGGCAAAAAAACCGGCACGTTCAATCGACCGAAGGATCCCTGGACTTAGCCGACGAGATTCAATTGCTTGCGTGCGGGTATTCGGCGCCGTGCACTGTCCGCGGCTGCCGCGCTCGCGCCACCATGCTTGCCGGATACACCGATAGCCAGGGTCGGCCGCTCCGGCAACCCGAGTTGTGCCGAGACGCACGCCGCCTGGCTCAAAACGAACCGGCCGAACGTCCACGATTTGAGAGGCGCGCCCGATGCCTGAGAGAACCATCAAACGCAGGCTGCAGGATTGTGACGCTGCGCTCGCCTCCGACGAGGGCGAGAACTGTCGCTGGTTTTTTATCCGGAGCGACGCCGACGGTCGATTACTTTCAGCCCAGTGACAGCTGGTGTGTATGCACGTCGCAAGCGTCGACCTGCCGGTCGCCATAGCGCAGGGTTGTGGTGGCGAGTCGCCAGCACCCAGACGTTGAGCATCCGGCGCTGTATGCGCTAGGCCAGAGCTCGATCTCGCGCGGTTCGGTCATCGCTCATCCCCCTACTCATCTCCTACGTGGTCCTCGGAGCGGATCGCGCCCACTGCGCTGTGTTCCTCAAGGATCGCTGAACTTTTTCCATCCTCCTCGACGCTCTGCTTCCATTTCCTTCAATCGAAGCTCGGCACGTAAAAGATGGTGAGCAAGCGAAGTTACTTGCTTCTCAAGCGCCTCTAGGCGCTGCTATAGCTCCGTTAGGTCCATATCCGGCTTTGGACACACGGCTGCTCCGTCCCTTGAGGTGGGCCGCGCAAAGGACGTTCCAAAATGCGTCTCAGTTAGATGCGTCTTAGTTAGACGGCCCGATCACCAGGTCGACGCGTGCGATGCTCACACGCGCGAGCTTTGCGCCGGGCTGCGCAGGTCATTGATCGACGACGCCGCACGGGAATTTTAGTAGTAAAGTAGAAAAGCTAGCAGGTAAGCGTACTGGGGGCTTAAGGCCTGCTAGCCCAGGGCCCAAGAAAGGGGGGTAAAACATGGACCCGAGATCGAATCGCTCGCTCGGTAACTTACTGATGGGTGCCCTCAGGATCTCCGGCCATCCAGCGCTCAATCACGTCCCTTCGGAATCGCCACTCGGGGCCAATCCGAAAGCTGCTCGGAATCCTGCCATCTTTGGCCAGCTTGTAAACCGTGGTGTAGTGAACTCGCAGTAGGGCGGAAACTTCTTTAACCGTCAGCACTTCACGACCACTATCCGTAGGGCGTCCGTGACGCGCTTCGGCTCTTGAAATTGGAACGCTCACCCCCTAGAAAATCGCAACAGCCGTGCCGCGAAAAACCTCTCGTGCCATCAGACGAAGGCCGTGCTCTCCACCGTGTAACAGGTGAAATTTTCAGGGGCGTTTCGCCATAGAATTTGGCACGGAAACGCACCTGTGAACCGTCGCCCCGCACGAAGCTCGAACCTTGCCCAAGCCCCCGCCGACGAGGCAGGCGTAGCAGGACAAAGAGCGGCACGGGTTCCCTGAAGCCGCCGAGCAGCGATAGAGAGACCGTTTTCCTGAAACAAAACTCCGCCCCCCATGCGAGACGCGATGATGACGCCGGAGTGGTGTTCGGCACGCCTATGCCTAATCTTAGATATCATGGACATAAAGAGGCATTCTAGACAAAATCAAACGAAGCGTGTAGTCTGAATGGTATAAAAAATGGCTATTACAGCTATAATTAATGTGTAGAGACGTTAAATGATTAGGGTTCCAGCAGAGCGGCACCTCGCAGATGACTCCTGACGAGCGTCCGCTGGATGGCGGCGAATTGCCCGACTTGGATCCGTCGACCGCGACGTTGTGGAGCCTTATAGCCGCCTGCTTTGGCCTTACCGTTCTGGCGGTCGCATGGTGGCCGCTGTAGCCGCTCAACACGCGAAAGTCTTGGTCAGGCGGCGAGGCCGCGCGCGACGGCCTTAGAGGTATCCTTGGACGGAAGCCTGGACCAGGGACCATCGCGCAGATACCCACGGCGCCACTTTTCGCCGGCGCGAGCGTGCATCTCAGTTCAGATTTAGTGAAAGTTCCTAGGAATAAGCGGTGTCGCGCCAAACGTAACCGCGATTTTGGGGGGTGGGGGCCTCGCGGCTAGGAAAGGGGACCCACGACGTTGATCGCCTGGCGGAGGGGTGGCCCTCCAAAAGAGTGGCGCCGGCGCCTCGCCGGGATCGTCAGCGCCGCTGACATCAGGGACATGAAGATTTCCAATCTCGCGCGCGCCGAATCAGCCTTGATTGAGGCACGAATCTTCATCCGATTTTCTAAACGCCGACGTCACTTCCATCCTGCCCTCCGTTGCTTCCAGCCAAGATCGCGATCTCGCTGCGCGCGGAGATTTGAACAGTATGTCAGCCTTATCCACACCAAAATTAGTTCTAGCGCTTCCGGGTGCGCAGGCGCGCGGCCCGCGGCCGCCTGCGGTCTGAGAAGCGAGGAAATGAACGCGTTACAATGGGCCGACGTCGAACTCGACGACGGTAGTGCTGGTGCGCCGCAACTTGTCTTGGGCGCGACGCCGGCGAGTCCGAGACCATCAAGCCACGTTTCGAACTAAGACGCGGAGCGGAACCCGCACGATACCGTTACGCCCCGAAGTTTGCGCAATGCTGAAGGTTTGGAAGATCGCGTGCCCCCCGAGCAAAGACGGCCTCGTTTTCTGCGGCAGCGATGGACTACCGCTGCGACGATCGCGCGTCCTTGCCTCCGGCATCCATCCCGCGTGCCGTCGCGCCGGACTGCGAAGGGGCAGCGTCAAGACCTTCCGCCACAGCTACGCGAGCGGCACTCGCGTGCTTCAGCGCCACGCCCGCGTGGGCTGGCCAGCGCGTCACGGCGGGCGATCATGTTTTCCGCCGGTGCGGCGCCAAATCCTGGAGCAAACAGCGATGACATTTTCATGGTCGAAGTCAGCACAAAGACCATGAGGCGCTTCATCACTAGCGACGACCAATTCGCCAATGCAGAGAGCTGCGTTGTGTTGTCGCTGACCTTTCCGGGCGGAACGACGGTCGAGATAACCGGCGTATTGCAACTGACGGGTTCGATCCAAGGATATGCGACACCGTTTGCATCTATCGGAGTTCGCCTACCTGAAGCCGCCACGGAGATTAGCGGCGTTAAATTTGATGTCGAGGCATACTCGACGGGCCTCGTCTCACTAAAGAGCGGTCCATTCAACCCGACTCTACCGGCCAACATAATCGCCGGCACTGACTATGGTTTCGCGTGGTCTTCCCCCAACGAAGTGTCAAGGCCCGGACCGTATTCCTACACGGTCGTTAGTTGTGCCGGTAGACACGACGTGTACCCGGGAAAAGTTAGCTGCTCGACCAAGGTCGATTACTTCAACCAGATCACCCCGGACGTTCCGCCGGCACCTTGTAGGGTGCTGGCGCCGATGTCGCCGCAATAGTGTAGAGATAGTAACGCGACAGGTCGCCGGAAATTTCGGCGGCCTTTATTTTTTCCGCGCAGCGGACGTGTGTTGAATGGCGGGTTGAGTAGGTACGGGGTTACTAGAGCCCACATGTTTTGGTCTCATTGGCCACTGCTTTGCGACGAGCACGCTTTAGGTGCGTCTTGGCGTTGCCGGATTGCATAAGGTAATCCGTCATCGGGAACCACACGCTATCTGGCTTGCGGGCGCAATCGACGTGTGCACCGATGCCGAGGTGCAGATACCCAAAAGCGAACAGCATCCCGAAAATGCAATCAGCGCTATCAGGGGCAGGATAAATCTGATCTTCATAATCGTCCTCTCACTCGGGTACTCTTGCATAAAATCGGGCGCAGTTTTCGCGAGGCACCACCAGCCTCTTATGGACCCCGTGCCGATCCCAGGTCAAACGGTTCCGCGAGTACAAGTTGACTTAGCTTGTCGCACACGCTCTGCGCAAAATACTCCAACAAAATCGCGCCCTATTTCTGCGGGTTAGCGCTCACATTCCGGGCCGGATACGGGGAGCGAGCATTCAGTGAGCACTTTAGCTTGTCGGACACGTTGACCGAGCCGTCTATCGCCGCAGTTCAGCCCCTCAAACACGCGTTGAGACCGCCAACCCACCGTTCAGATGCTTCGCGCTCGGTTGAGCCGATCAACCGCTCGGCGTGCGTACGAACTACTACGTGAAATGGAGAAGCACAAGGGAGGCAATCCCAACCTGTCGCGTGCGACGACAGGTTGGGAGCCTAACCGGTCGAAGTTGCCCGCGCCCGGCCAAAGAAAGGCGCAGAGCTTTGCGCTGGTCGCGCGCGTGAGGGCGATCTGAGAGAGTCGGGATGTCTTCGGCCTGGACCCCCAATTACGTCGCTTTCGACTGTTTCCGTCATTGTGCCAGGGCGGGATCCGTCGTAGTGGTAGTCGTAGGCTGGCGATCGCGGAAATTGGCGGCAGCTCACGCTAATCGAGGGAAGAAATGGCTCACTACGTCGTGCTTTTTCATTTCACACACCATGGCATCGACCATCTTAAGCAGTCACCCGATCGGATCGATGCGATCAAGGCTGCGGCGGCGAAGCATAAGGTGAAGATCAAGGAATTTTTCGCTTTAATGGGCCGCTACGACAGCATGTTCATCCTTGATGCGCCAAACGACGAGGCCGTCGCTCAGCTTTCGTTGACCATCGGCGCAGAAGGTAACGTTCGCACCGAAACTCTTCGGGCCTTCAACGAGCAGGAGTTTCGAAAGCTGGTCGCCGCGGCGGTCGCTTAGTCAAAAGCCGACCAGGCCGTCACCATTGCCCCTCGGCCGCGATTTGATGATCAGGGCGCGATGAAGGCGAGCCTTCGAGGGTCGAATACCAACCCGCGAGACTCGAGAATGCGTCGCTTGCCGTTAGCCGTTGACCGATCACCATCTAAGCAGCACCAGTTCGGAGGACTTCAGCGGAGAACTCCCAGAGACTAGGACTCATTGACGGAGCGGAAGGAATTCGAACCGGCGTTGCCGTTTGAGTGACGATTAAAGATGGCTTACTGACGCTTTACAAAGTCGCCTGTCAGTTCGAATCCCACCCGCTCCGCCAGCCAGTCCTTTGAGACTAGTCGTCCTGGGAGAGAATAAGGGCCGTATATGGACCGATCGAGACATCACCGCCATTCGGCATATTGTCACTGTTCCCGCCCGACATGGCCGAGAGGTCGTGACTCGCGTGATCGCTGAAGACAGGGCTATAGCCTTGCCAATCGCCGTTGAATCGGACACGCCAGGTGCCGCCCCGGGGAAACCCTATTCGATAAGAATTGTAAGCGCGGTTCCCGAAGTTGGCGACCACGATTACATCATCGCGCGGTCCGCCCTGATCCCAGCGGTGGAACGCTATCATCTTGTCGCCGTTGTTGACGTGATGAACGTTAATATCGTGGCCTTTGAGCCCGCGAGTTGTGTCGAACCAGTTTCTCCGCAGATGAATCAGATCGCGGTAAAGGCTAAGGATTCCGGAGAAGCGGTTAACTTTCGACCAATCGAGTTGATTGGCATCCGACCAAGCGCCCCATTCGAGAAATTCTTGGCCCATGAAGATCATTGGGATGCCCGGCGCTGTGAAAACCAGCGCTGCGCCGAGGGTTGAGCGTTTTTGCGAGAAGAAACTGTCGGCGTTGCCAGGCCAAATCAATTCGGGCACGCGTTTCTGGCCTGCCGCTTGAGCGACCTCGTCGTGAGATTCGGTATACAGAACCCGCTGGAACGCGTTAGCATTGAAACGCTGCGATATGAAGTCGCGCAGCGCATACATGTTTCGCCCAGAATCATCTTCCTGCACTATTGCGTCGCGAACCGAATGCATGAATCCGGCGCCCCACTGAGAGTTGAAGCCTGCGCCGCCAGCGCCAACGTCTTTAGTAACGTAGTCGTTGTCCTGCATGTCTTCCGCGATTGAGATCTTCCAGGGTTGCCGATTGCGGATTTCGGAATTGATCCATTGCATCAGGCTCCAGCCGTCAGGGATATCGGAGCCCCGGTCATTGTTGTTGCCGTAGACGTTGCGGATCCATCCGGTGGCGTCCCATCGCAGGCCGTCGCAGTAGCGCTGCTCGAGCCACCGCAGAGCGTTGTCGCGAATGTATTGCCGCACTTCGCCTCTGCCATAATCCGGCCGCGTATCGCCCCACGGGGTGTGGTTGCGCCAATCGTTGTAAAAATAGATTCCACCCTGGCCGTTCTCGTTCCATCCGTCGAATTGCCAGAGATCAAGGTCGTCGGGTCCGAGATGGTTGTAGACGACGTCGTAGATGATAGCGATACCGTTTGAGTGCGCCGCCTCGACCAGTTTGCGCATCCCATTCGGACCACCATAGATTTGCTCGATCGCGAAAATGTCCGCGGGGTTGTAGCCCCAGGATATATCCCCGGGGAATTCATCCGACGGCAGCAGTTGGATCGCGTTGACACCGAGATCTCTAAGGTAGCCGAGCTTAGCAATGACGGTGTCGAAATCGCCACGCTTGCTGGGAATATTAGGATCGAAAAGAAAGCTGCCAACGTGAAGCTCGTAAATGACCATTTCGTTCCAGGCAGGCGTGGAATATCCGACACTCTGAAAGACATAGCTCGGATCGGCGATAATGCCGTTGCCGACTGAGTTGGTCATTGACCGGACATAAGGGTCGTTCTTCCAAAAAAGACCTGCACGATAAGGGCTCGTGAGAACGAACTTGTACTGAGCGTCGATTTTCGCGTTCGGTATGTCGGTAGACCAGTAGCCATTGCCTTCTGACGTTAGAGGGCCGTTGGCGGGGTTCCATCCATTGAACGTGCCGGCAACAGCAACGCTCATGGCGAACGGTGTCCAGACTCGGAAACCAGTGCCACCGTCGAACGGCATCGCTCCCATCCCTAGTTGTGTCGAAACAGCCATGACTATATCCCCGTTTATCAACGATGCTCAGGCGCCGTCAGGTGCCGGCGCTCGCCCTCTGGCACTCCGTGTGGCTCGCCGTGTCGACCACGACGGGTGCGGCTGCGGCATCGGCTAACCGTGGAGCGGCCGTTGGTTGGGAGAGATCGGTGCCGCAATCACCACAGAAGCTGGCCTCGGGCGAATTCTCGGAGCCGCACTTTGGGCAGCGGACACCGAACGCAACACCGCACCGAATGCAGAATTTCTTACCTGCGGCATTCTCAAAGTCGCAGCATAAACAGCGCATCGGCCTACCAATAGTCGCTACGGACGCACCTCGTAATACGCGTTGATCGGATTCTCGAAATCTCGCGTTGTGAAGCGCGTGAACCCCGCTTCCGCCGTCATTTTGCGCGCGACCGGCTCGGGCAGTCCTAGCGTACCAAGGCCCAGACCGCCCGGTTCCGACAACGCCGAGGACATGCAACAGAGTACCGAGAATCCATACATCACCGGTGCAAGCGGATTATCTTTGAGATTTTGCTCGAACGTCGGTTGGCCGTGAACGTCGGCAATTAGCCAGGTGCCGTCATTCTTAATCGCCTTGCGAATCGCTTTCATCACAAGGTCTGGCCGCGTCATATCGTGCAGGCAATCGAAAGTCGTGATGAAATCGTGGCTCGCATCACCGGCGAGCGGATCGACGCTAGCATTGTGAAAAGTGATGTTCTTAACGCCTGCGTGCAGCGCATTTTCCGAGGCTCGGGCGAGCGGAATCTTCCCGATATCGTACCCGTGGAAGTCGGATCGCGGGTAGGCCTTTGCCATCTCCATCAGGGCGACTCCGGCGCCACATCCAACGTCGGCGACTTTGGCCCCGGCTTGCAGCTTGGGGACGACTCCGTCGAGCTTCGGCAGCGCGTGTGGGACGAGTTGCGTGCGGAACCACGGGGCCAGCAGCCGCTCGACGCCACGATTCACTTCCGGACCGAGCTGGTCGTAGGTCAGTCCCATACCGCTCTTGAATGATTCGGGAAGCAGATTGAGCACGGCCATCTGCTGCGGCAGAGCACAGAATCCGCCGGCGAGAAAGAAAGGGCTGTTCTCGTTCGCCAAAACTAAGGCGCTCTCGGGACTCAGCTCAAAACGTCCTTCGCCTTTGTAGTCGACAAGACTGGCCGCTGCCTGCCCATAAAGCCATTCGCGAATCCACCGTTCATGCAGCCCGGTCTTGCGCGCCAGGTCTTCGCTGGTCATTGCGCCTCCGCCATCCAATGCCTGATACAGTCCCATCCGGTCGCCCAGATAGATCATTTCCCGAGACCACGGCACCGCCGAGTACGTCTAAAACATGCTCAGCGGTCTTCTTCGCCTTTTCAATGTCGATCTTCTCTGACGTGTTATTCATATCGATCTGAATCTCCATGCGGGAATGTGCTTCTCCTACAGTCGCGAATCAAGGCTGTCAATCCAGTCCAACTTCAGACGCTCGGATCTTAAGTCCTTCGACCATCACGGAATTCGAAGCTTCAATGGGAGCCTACGATCAGTCGTGCAATCACAAATGCGGAATTCGTCCGCGCGGGGGACTATCGTCATCGCTTCGGAGTTCATGGGCGCGGTCTGCTTTGCAGGGCAGCCATCGCGACGGTCGCGATTTTCGGCTCAAATGGTTTTAGCTGGAACTACTTTAGTGTGGATGCTGGCGTTCGGGTCCGTCGGTCCCTTCGGCGAATTCAGAATCCCGAGTTTGCGGTGGGAGTGCGGTTTTCGCCCGAATCTCGAAATTCTAGGCATTGCGTTCACGACGGACGGCTAGCGGCTCGCCGGATTGTCCGGTCGCCGCCGACGTTGCCGCCGCGAGGTGTTCTAGGACGTCGCGAATCTCGGCCGCAAAGGATGCGCCGATTGGCGTCAGCCGTACCGAGCGGCTTGCCCGTATCATCAGTTGCACGCCGAGATGATCCTCGAGATTGCGGACGGCGCGACTCACGGCGCCGTGGGTCACGTGTAACTCGTCGGCCGCTCTGGAAAAGCTTAGGTGGCGGGCCGCAGCCTCAAAGCTCGGCAGCGCATTCAGGGGCGGGAGACGGCGTGGCATTGGGTCGCGATCAAATCTGTGAAAGATGCTCACAGATAGCTCACCATTTCTCGTTTGTCATCAGCGCTTTAGCTTTGCATGATGGGTGTGGGGCTCCTCAAAACCTGATCCGCGCGAAATGGCGGGGGTTTTTGATCGTCTGCGAATAGGCCACCTTCATGGCGATGCCCATAAGACGGGGAACCCCCGTTGCTTTCCTCATTCGTTGGGGGCCACTTCGCAGTCTCCCCAGAAGATCGATGCGATACGCACGCCAGGTGGCCCGTTTCGCGAGGCGAAGGACTCGCGAAGTAAGCAGACCAGAGAGCGACTGGATGCATCTCGGGAAACGAGCAATGTGTGTGTCAGCCCGGAGAAAAGGAGCCGGGCAGACATGAAAGGGAGCCCATCAGACGAGCCCGATGAACTCTACGGCGAACTCGCAAGCCTTTCCGCGCTGGGCCCGGAGCGATTGAAGGAGCGGTGGTGGATTCTTTACGGCACCGAACCGCCACCCCGCATCAGCGAAGATCTGCTGAGACGCGCGATTGCCTACCGACTCCAGGAGCGCGCGTTCGGCGGCCGACTTCGCCAAGATGGTCGAGCTATTCGACGCGCACGCGGTGTCGTTTGTTGCGGTCACCCAACAATTCAATACGACCAGCTCGATGGGCCGCCTGACGCTCAATGTGCTCTTGTCGTTCGCGCAGTTCGAGCGGGAGGTCACCGGAGAGCGGATTCGGGACAAGATTGCCGCTTCCAAGCGCCGGGGGATGTGGATGGGCGGTACGGTAGCATTGGGCTACGACATTAGCGATCACCGTCTGGTGATCAGCCCGGCCGAGGCCGAGACCGTCAAGGGAATCTTCCAGCGTTACCTAGAGCTGTGCAGCGTGAGGCTGCTCAAGGACGATCTCGACCGGCGTGGTATCGTCTCCAAGATTCGGCTCTCCAGGAACGGCAACCGCTCGGGAGGTAAGCCATTCTCTCGCGGCGCGCTCTACGAGTTGCTTTCCAACCCGGTCTACATCGGCGAGATCCGGCACCGTGAAGAACGACACCCCGGCCAGCACGAGCCGATTATGGAGCGTGAGCTGTGGGAGCGGGCTCAGCGCCAGTTGCGCGATCAAGCGGCCAGGTGTAAAGCGCGCACTACCAAGGCGGGCCCGAGCCCGCTGGCGGGCAAGCTGTTCAATGAAGACGGCGAATGCCTTTACGTTGCAGGAGCCGCCAAGGGCGAGCGACGCTATCGATACTATGTCTCGCGCCGCCTGGTCACGGCCTCCGCAGACAAGGTACGGAACGGCTGGCGGCTGTCGGGTCCAGAAATCGAGCGGACCGTGGCTGTAGCCGCTCGACAGTTCCTCAATGATCACGCGGCCATCAGTGCCTCTGCTTGCAACCTTGGCGTTGGCGCAGGCGACATACCCGCCGTGCTGGAAGCGGCGGGCAAATGGAGCCGGTCGCTCCAGTCAGAAGTGGATATTCCGGCAGCGCTGAGCGGGTTGGTGGATAAGGTAAATCTGAAACCGGGCGGCATCGAGCTTTCGATCAACCTCCCGTTGCCAGTCGATGGAACCCACGGTGCCGCGGCAATGCTGCCGATTACGCAGTTCTTCGCGATGCGGATGAAGCGCCGGGGCGTGGAGATGCGGCTCATAATCGGAGGCGCAGACGCACCGCCGCGCAAGCCTGATGTTGCGCTGCTCAAGGCGATCGCACGGGCCCATCTGTGGTTCGAGGAACTCATTTCCGCCCGGGCCACTTCTCTGGCCGCGATCGCCAGCCGCGAGGGCGTAACTGATCGCTACGTTGCCCGCCTCATCCGGCTGGCGTTTCTCGCGCCGAAAATCGTCGAGGCGATCGCCGAGCGTGGAGAACTGGCCGAGCTGAAACTCACCCCGCATGTCGACCTGCCGTTGGACTGGACGACTCAGAAGCGAGTGGTCGGTCTCGAATAGACCTATTGCTCCAACCATAGGGCCGCCTGCTCATTATCTATGTTCGCGATCTTGGTCCGCGACATCGGCAGCCAGGGTCCCCCGCGGCGTCTAGCCGAAGCAATTGCGAAACCGAACCAACCTGTTCCCGCGCGGAGAGAAACACTCGCACAGCGTCGAATGACGCCGATATTCGTCCCTCTCTGGTTCGGTTGGGCGCTCAAAACGGGCCACAAAGGCGGTCATTTCGCGATGTTCCCCGGAGATTGCCTTCAACAGCCAGACTCGGTGGCGGAGAGGAGCGGATTTGAACCCCCGAAACCCTTCGCAAAACTCCATTCGAACCGCCCACCCTCGCTTTCAGCGGCGCTTTTCGCCGCAAGCGCGGCGGGCGGCGAAACGAGCCCGCACCGGCGGGTGCATCATCGGCAGGCGCCAAGCGTCTTGATCATTGCCAATCGGTGCCGCGCACCGACGTGGCAATCATTTTCCCCTGCGCCGTGTTCTTAGACTCGTTCTTTTGATTCTGATCGTTCGCCAGGCGGACGGTGGAACGTCCGAAGCTCACGCCCGAGGGCCAAAAGCCGCCGATGCAAGAGAGCGCGGTGCAGAAGACGCGCAGGAGCTTGCCGGTGGAAATATTTGCCCCTGCCTGCAGTGTTTCAGGGGTTAAAGGCTCGAAGAACGGTAACAGCCGGGGCGGGAGGGCATTCTCGCGCGGATGCGATGCGGTCAACATGCTCAGTGCGGAAACCTGTTCCGGCGGGAGATTTCGTCGAGGGTTGGGGCCCCGTTCACATGGGTTCGCCTATAGCCGAGAAGATGCACTTTGCGATCTAGAAATTCTACCAGCGCCCTCTTGACGTAGTAATTCCTCTTGTGCCCCCTTTCGAGCGCGAGGTTTTCAAGGCGCCGGATTGCTTCTTTCTTCGTCATCGAAGCACCGATCATAGAGGACGGAAGATCGAGTGCGAAGTTCAGAGCGCCGCTTTTCGTGAGGAAATCAACCGATCTGTGGACAAAGTATGAGGTCCGCGCACGGCTCTTCCTTGGCACCCTCTCTCGAAGAGCGCGGTCGCCAGCAGGCGCGGTCGGCGGCGATCAACTTCTCAGGATTTCATCTCCGTACGTCCCACGATTCCAACGAGCTCGCCTTCGGCGTCCACCATGCTCATCGGGGGAACCGGGCAAGAGCGACCGAGGCCGATCATCCAGCGCTTCTGGGCGAAGCGGGCTTCTCTCTGACGCGGGTGATTCCCACCGCTGGGCGTCTGTCGATCAGCAAGTCGCGTCAGGTACTAGAAAGTCAAATCATCGCAGGCTGACGTCGATTTCCAAGGTTCACGTGTGACCTCGGACGGTGGATTAGTCCTGGTGCGGGAATTGAACGACCGGTCGGATTTTCTGTTCGTATGTTCGACGAACAATTGCTTTAGCCGAAATATCAACCGGCGGCGTTGGTAAATTATGTTCTCACCTTCGAGTCAAGACCTTTGGCAACCTCGAGCGCTTCGTCGTCCGCGTACCTTCGTGGGGTGAGTTTGTACATTGGTTCCGCACGTCCTGCCTGAGAATCTCCGCCAGCTGTCTTACACCAGGCCCCGCGCCTTCAGGATCGGCGAGCACGAGGTAAATCTCGGCGAAAGCGTCACCTCCGTCCTCGAGCGGCAGCACCTTCAGCTCGCCAGCCGCGATCTCCTCGCGGATCTTCTCCTCCGGGTACCAAGCGAAGCCGAAACCCATGCGCGCGGCCTGGAGCGACGTCGCCATGTGGCCGACGGTCCAGCGTTGCTCGGTCTCGAGAAAGCTGCCGCGCTTGTCGCGCTTGACGCTCGTGTCGCGCACGGTCAGGTTCCGGTGCCTGCGAAGATCCTTGAGCGTGAGGCGCCGACCGAGCCGGAACAGCGGATGATTCGGATGAGCGGCCGGTACGAAGGCGAGCCGCATCAGCGACTCACCGCTGAACCCCGGCGGGACACGCGGCGTCAGGGCTAGGTCCACGCTGCGCTCGAGCAGCGCCTCGGGCGCGCCGCCGAGCACCGTCTCGATCACCTCGATACGTGTATTCGGCGCCTCGCGTCCGAAGCGGTCCAGGCATTTGAGCAGCAGCCAGGTCGGAAAGATGATCTCGACGGCGATCGTGATCTCCGCCTCCCACCCGGCGGAGTTACGTTGCGCGGCTCGTTCGAGGCTCGAGGCCTCGTCGAGGAGAATCCGAGCGCGGGAGTATAGCATCCGACCCGCCGGCGTGAGCACGGCCTTCCGGCCCTCGAGCCGGAAGGCCTTCACGCCGAGTAGCTTCTCGACCTGCTGCACGGCGTAGGTCACGGCCGATTGGCTCTTGTGTATGGCCTCCGCCGCGGCGGCGTAGCTCCCGTCGTCGACCACCGCGACGAGGGCGCGCCATTGTTCGAGGGAGATCGTCGGGATCGGTGCCATGATCGAATGGTTCGATTGATTTGGCCGAATTTTCCGCCTTTTCTATTCGACGAACGAATATTAGATTCGTTCACATGAAAACACTAACTGAAGCTCAAACACCAGCTTCTTCGGTGAAAACGGAGCATCGAGCCGACTGACGAAAGCGCCGGACACGCCGACACCTATCAAAAAAGAAGACGCGACCTTGCCGTGAACGTGCAGAATGTCGCCGACGTGGTGACCAAAACGTTTGCGAATACACACAAACCCCAGCTCTGCCAAATGCAGGTGGGCATTCAATGGTCCGTCGCTTAGACCCTGTCAGAACCGGAAAGAGCAGTAACCGATCGATCGGAGGAAATCGAACGTGGCTTTAGACGCAACTCAGAGAGAAAAACTCGCGGCGTTGCTGGCACAGGAACAGGTCGGCGTGCTCGTCACGCCCGGCGATCGATGGCCGACAGCAAATATGCAGGCCTTCGCCGAGACGCCCGAACTCGAAATCCTTTTCATCATGGGCGGCAACGCGGAGAAGTTTCAAAACCTCAAGAAACATCCAGAAGCCACCGTACTGGTGGACACGCGCGACATCGGCAAAGTCGAGGCCTTCGATATCACGCGCGCGTGGATTCAGGGGCTCGCGAGCGAGGTTGCGAAGGGCGGGCCTGAATGGGACAGGCTCAAGGGGATCTTCTTGCAGAAGAATCCTTTCGAGGAACCGTTTTTCAAAAACGACGGGCTTAGGATGATTCGGATCAAGCCGCAACGAGTGTCGTATGCGAAGGGCCTGGGCGACGGCTTTAAGGCGGAATTCTAAGCCGCTATTTTTCTTACGAGGTTTCGGGCGCGAGGAGTTGCGATCGACATACTCGTGCACCGAAACATGTTCTAAATGGGGCTCGCGAAATCGAGGGAGCGGCGGGGTGAGGCAGCGTCGGACTGCCCCGTCCTTGCGCAAACTCCCGAGCCTGCTAAGAGACTCAATTGGCTTACAGCACGTTCTCAGGAGGACTTCACGATGGGTCTGCCGAACGGACTTCACCATATCGCCATCTGTACGAAAGACATCAAGAGCCAGATCGAGTTCTACACCCAGGTTGTCGGGATGGAGTTGTGCGCGCTGTACTGGATGCATGGCGTTGACAACACGTTCCACGGCTTTCTTAGAATGGGGAACTCATCGATCGCGTTCGTGCAGTCCCCCGAGATCGGCGAGATCCAGGGCATCAAGGGCGTCTCGCACGCGAGCTGGACCGCCGCTCCGGTCGCTGCCGGAGTGATGCAGCATATCGCGCTCAACGTCGATACGGAGGCCGACCTCATGGCGATCCGCGACCGATTGCGCTCGCATGGATGCTGGGTGATGGGGCCGCTCGATCACGGATTCTGCAAGTCGATCTATCTGGCCGCGCCCGAAGGCATCATGCTCGAGCTTGCGACCTCCGAGGGCAAGCCTATCGACGCCGAAGCGTGGATCGATCCGGAGGTCGTCCGGCTGGCCGGGATCAGCCCTTCGGACCTCAGACGTTACAAAAATCCGCCGGAGTTCGAGTCGCGCGACGGCGCCCTTCCCAATCCGGACATCGACGCGCCCCAGATGGAGTTTCCGCCGGGGCGATGGGAGAAGCTCAAGCGCATGACGGACGCGGAGGTCACGGCCACGATGAGCGAGCCGACCCCGCCTGTCAGTCCCAAGCGTTGAGCCGCGAGGGCGCTCGGTGTGCCACGCCGAGCGACCCATTACCTCACGCGTCCTAACCGTCTGCGGCGAGGCGCTGAGGGTCGGAAAATTGTCCGGCTAGCGCGCAGCGACTCGTATTCCCTACTGGAGTCCGTCGGTACCCTTCAGCGATGTTCGATGTTCGATGAACCCGCAATTTCGGTGTTTTGCAAGGCCTTTCCGGTGTGGTTCCTCACAACTTGATCCGCGCGAATTGGTTGATGGTTTTGCTGGGTTGGCGGTAGCCTGCAAGCGATGGGGACCGCGACAAGCGCATCATTCTCGGAGGCCCCAGGCAGCGAACCGCGAACCGTCGCTGCGCTGCTGTTGGAATCGATCCACTGCGCCATCAAATCGCCGTGCTCGAACGCAGCCGAACTCGTCGCCCGTGCTTTCGCCTTTGGGATCGGCTGTTTTGGATTTTGTTCTCGCGTTGGTGGCCGCAATGGCGCGACAGCCTGATCATCGTCCAGCCCGAGACAGTCTTGCGCTGGCGCCGTGACGGCTGGTCAGCGCTTTGGCGATATCGAGCACGGGGTCGCTGGCGCGGCGGGCGCCCGAGGATTTCCAGCGAAGTCCGACATCTGACCATAAGAATGGCCCGTGAGAACTTTCTGTGGGGTGCGCCGCGGATCCATGGTGAACTTCTGATGCTCGGTTTCAGCGTCTCCCAAGCCACCGTGTCGCGCTACATGCCTGCACGAAGCAGACGGCCGGAGCAATCGTGGCGGACTTTTCTTCGCAATCAAGCCATGGCCTTCGGTCACTGCGAGTATTCCGAGGAATGGCAGAGTGGCAACGCTGGCCCACAGAGCCAGTCCTATTCGGCCCAGCTAGAGCGATCCGGGGCAGCGCAGATTGCGACGGTATGGGTTGGGCGCAAGCGCAGCTTCGGGCGAGCACAGTCTACCCTAAGCAATCGAAGAATCCGTCTGCGGTCCGCTGAGTGCGATCGCGGAGTGACGCATCGCGCTGCCTACGTGTCGAGCGGCTCAAGAAGAGCGCTGTGTAACCGTCGCGGCACCGCTTTCCTGATTCGAAGTCCACCGCGTTAGCGCGCACCGGCAACTCTCCCGCGTTTCCGTCCGCGCGGATGAGGTTTTGAGGAACCACAGCTCAGCACCAGGCGCAAGAATATGAGTCTTGACGTGCTCTGCCAGATTTTGCGCCTCGCCAAACGACGCGCGCTGACGAACGACAAGCTTCTGATCGACGTTCGTCCCTTCAAAAACGAGGAGAATGAGGACGAGGTCAACCCGTTTACCGAGGACGAGGTCGAGAGTCTTCTGAAGGTGTCGGAAGGATGGGAGCGATCGCTTCTGGCAGTCTGTTTCTTCACTGGCATGCGCCGCGGAGAAGTTCTCGGACTGCGTTGGTCCGGAGTCTTCTTCGACAGAGACCGCATCCTTGTCAGACGGAGCTTGACTCCTCACGGAGAGAGCTCGCCCAAGAGCAAAACAAGCTTTCGTTACATCCAGATGCTGCCTCGTGTTCGCGAGGAATTGCCGAAGCAACGGGACCGCGTGAAGTTGAGGAGCGAATTCGTCTTCCCAAATAGGGCCTGGAAGGCATTGAACGTGAACTGGGTGACAAAGGCGCTATGGCCAAGGTTGGTAGAGAGAGCCGAGTTTCCGTATCGACCGCTGATGCAGACCCGGCACACCTACGCGACGCTCATGCTGCAAAAGGGGGCTCCAATCGATTGGCTCCAGAAGCAAATGGGCCATCGGAACCTCACCATGTTGATCCGTCACTATTGGCGCTGGATCAATCCGGGCGAGCTGAGCCATGAGACCTTGGCTCGATTGGGAGCGATCAAAAATCCGTCGGTTCAACCCCACTCTGACCCCACCCCAGCGAGCGGTGTAGACTCTAGAGAGGCCTGACTCCGATGTTTCATGGCAAAAAACCCTTGAGTTTGGCGAAGAGGAGGGATTCGAACCCTCGGTACCGGTTACCCAGTACGCCAGATTAGCAATGTCGTTTCCGTCCGAGAATAATCGACCTCCAGCAAGACTCGTTAAGACTCAAAAGTATCGAAAAAGAACAAGTCACCGCACCAACGAGATCGAAAATCGTGCTGCTGTCTGCTGCTGGCGCCGCCAACAGAGAGGTCGCCAGGCGATGCGGGGTTAGTGCTCCGGTGGTCAGTTTGTGGCGCCAGCGTTATCAGCAACGCGGCATCGCCGGGCTGCACGCGGAAATTCGTGCGGGCCGGCCGCGCAGTCATAGCGACGAACAGGTAGCGGCTTGCTGCGCAAAGTGCTGCACAGCAAGCCCGCCGCGGCCACCCACTGGAGCGTACGCAGCGTGGCGGCACATACCGGCATCTCCAAAAGCACGGTCGCGCGCTACTTTGCGCTGTTCGGCCTGCAACCGCATCGTAGTAAGAGCTTCAAGCTGTCCACCAACCCGTTCTTCGTCGAAAAGGTCCGCGACATCGTTGGGCTTTATCTTAATCCGCCGGACAACGCGCTGGTCTTGTGCGTGGACGAGAAGAGCCAGGTGCAGGTTTTGGAGCGCACCCAGCCGGTGCTGCCGATGGGGCTCGGTTATGTCGAGGGGGTGACTCACGATTACTATCGCCACGGCACTACTACGCTGTTCGCGGCACTGGACATCGTCGACGGCGGGGTCATCTCCCAGTGCAAGCCGCGCCATCGCCACCAGGAATTCCTGAGCTTTCTGCAACATCTCGATGCTAATATGCCGGCCGATCTTGAACTGCACCTGATCGCCGACAACTACGCGAATCACAAGCATCCCAAGGTCAAAGCGTGGCTCGCTCGCCATCCGCGCTTTCATCTTCACTTCACGCCCACCTACTCAAGCTGGCTCAACCAGATCGAGCGCTGGTTCGCGCTTATCACCCAGCAAGCGATTCGCCGCGGCTCGTTCCGCAACGTCCGCGAACTGGTCGGGAAGATCGATGCCTACGTGGCTCATTACAATGCCCACAATCGGCCCTTCGTCTGGACTGCCACCGCCGACTCGATAGTCGACAAACTCCAGCGCATCTGTAAACTTATTAATGGGACACAACACTAGCTAGCAATCTGAAGCCATCAGCAATAGGTCTCTCTGGGTGTCTCGTCCCAATGAGAACCGAATCGCATCTGACAGTTTTGTCAATCGGGTCCACTTTCTGCAATTTTGTCGAGCCTGCTCGGCTTCATTCTAGTACCCTTAGGCGCGAAGGATAGTAATCCTACATGCCACACCACTGCGCCCTTGTCGTTTCCTGTAGATGAGAGAACGCCTGAATGCCATAGCCATCTCTCGGACAATTCGACTCTGGCCGCTCCAATTACGAATCTTTTCAAATACTTCTGATTGGAGACGGTCTGAGTAAACATCAAGCGGTCCATCGCTAGATTTGAAGGCGACGACCTGCTGAATTACGAACAAGCATTCGCTGACAAATTCCTGTTTGGTGACGATAACCTTCCGATTCGATTGGCTTTCCACCTCCAGCACGGCTGAGTAGAAACAGCTGTTCCCACCCACCTCACCGAGAAAATACGTCAGAGTCGAAGACTACTGAGTTCTAAGGCGCTAGGGACCTGTTGATGGCGCCTGTCCAAGGCACTCTTCAATAGCTGCTCGAGCTTTTCGCGATACCGTCGTCCCGCGATCAATTGGCATCACCGGATGAAGCGCGATATCTCAGTTTTTTTCAGGCCACCAATCTTTTCGCCGTCGCCGCGCTGATTGCACTTGGATCGGGCTCTTCTCCTCCACCTTCTCGCCGATCATCGCTTGTATCGTGAAGACGCGGGAGCGATTCATGAGCGTTGGACAGGCTTGACCATGCGGACCTTTTTTGCGAGCAACGCTGTCTACCCGCTAATCCGTTGACCTATGAAGTCTAAGCCCTCAGGAAGCTCATGCTGACGGGCCGTCACGCCGTCATGCGCATGCGGGCGGCAATCAAGGCCAGGATGACGGAGAGGATGACGAGAAACGAAAATATCGATGCTGAGCCCGAACTTGCTCGCACTGCCGATAGCCTGCGGCCTTCAGGCGATTGGTGTCCATGCTTGGGTCGTGGCCAAAGTTCGAGCTGACGACTTCAATGGAATCTTCGATTGTTGCGGCGCTTGCAACAGACTCTTCACCGGTCACATCAAAGCCCTTAACGAAGCAACAATATTCAAACAATCGGAACCCATCAGGGGCTTCGTTCAAAACGGCTCCAGACCTGTGTGCAGGTGTCATGATTGAATGGAATGAATGTTCCACTCATGAAGGAATTTTCTAGTTCGGACAGACGCATATAAATTCCAATAAGCGCTATATTCACCAATTTCGACCTTATCTTACTAATGATGCTCAGTCGCCTGTACTTGATATGCGAAGTCTGGCAATTCGTGTGGAAGAGCAGTTATTGCTCTCCACGACGACAAATCGAAAGTTGAGCTCTCGCTCGCACGCTCTGAGTGGAGATAGCGCGACGCCGAGGTGCAAAAAGAGAGGTCTGGTTCAGATCATGGCGCGGCGCATTCTGATTCTTCACGATCCTGATTCTTCGCCCCAATCCTATCTGTATCTATTTGCCGGATTTGAGCTTCGACAACTCAATTGCAGGTCCTACCGTCTCAGGCGAGTTCATGATTACCACGCCGATTTGATCGTACCGATAGCGGTGGACAATGCGACATGGCTGTTCGAACTGCTAAGGTCGTTTCGTCAAAATCCAATTGCGATTCCAATTTTCCCGCTTCTTTCGAGAGACGCAAATTCAGAGCTGCTGGCTCTCGTCTCGGAAGTGGCAGCCGACTTCGCGGTGTGGCCGACCCAACGCGATGAGGTACTTCAGCGGGCGACACGGATCATTGGGCGCTCGGGCCGCGAGACGGATTCAGTCCGCGATCGTTTGACGGAAAAGATGGGCCTGGCGAAGCTAGTTGGGACCGACCCCGCCTTTCTTAACCTTATCGCGAAAATTCCGCTCATAGCGCGCAGCAACGGTCCAGTGTTGATTACGGGAGAAACCGGCACCGGCAAGGAGCTGTGTGCACGCGCTATCCATCATCTGAGCCGCAGACGCGACTTTCCGTTCATAGCAGTCGATTGCGGTGCCTTCCCGGATCACCTTTTTGAAAACGAGATGTTCGGTCATGCCCGAGGCGCTTTCACCGATGCGCATCGCGACCAGCGCGGACTGATCGCGATGGCGGAAGGCGGCACGTTGTTTCTCGATGAGGTCGACTCGCTATCGCAATCGTCGCAGGCCAAATTACTGCGTTTTCTCCAGGAACGCGCGTACCGTCCGCTCGGAGCTGACAAGTTCGTGCGCGCCGAGGTCAACGTCCTTGCCGCAACCAATCGCGACCTCGAGAAGATGGTAGCCGAGCATCAATTGCGCTCTGATTTGTTCTTCCGCCTCAACGTTTTGCGACTGCACATGATGCCACTACGCGAGCGGCGCGGCGATATTCCGCTCCTCGCGCGACATTTCCTCAGCGAGCTTTGCGCCGAACATGGCGAACCGTTGAAGTCGATGACAACCGCTACTACAGCTGAACTGATGCGGGCGGACTGGCCAGGTAACGTGCGTGAACTCTACAATGTGATGCACCGAGCGGTCGTGTTCGCTCAGGGGCCTGAGATTCAGCCGGCGGAGATCATGCTGCCGGACGCGAAGTCATGCGAAAAGGGCGACCACGTGCTGCGTCTGGACGGATTCCGTCAGGCCCGCGCGCGTGCGATCGAAGCCTTCGAACGGAATTACGTCGTCGAGACCCTTCGGCTGTACAAAGGAAACATCACCCAGTCGGCGCGCTTTGCGCGTCAGGATCGACGTGCTTTTGGCCGGCTGGTCAAGCGCTACGGAATCGATCGCAATTCTATCTAGTTGAATTTCACGCGTGGCGACGTCAAGCGCACAGTCGCGACGAGCTTCACTCCACGTCGACTCACATCGCAATCGATCGGTAAAGGCATGGATACGTGGTTCGGTCGTGTCCCCTGACGCTCGCGGTGCCGCGTAACAGATCACGCCCGGACGTCACCAGTCCCTTCGCTAGTTGATTCGGGTGGGACAAGTCCTGCCCACCCCGGGCTTGTTCGATCGCACCGTCAAATCACAGGTACCAAAGCCGAGGATCGCCACATCGGCGGTCGTGCTTTGGCTTGCTCGATGGGACTCGCGAGTCCCACCCATTCCCGCGCTGCGACGAAGGTTTGCAGTAGTTCCGCAGGTTTTCGGCGCAGCATCGCGATGGCGCGAGAGTTGCTGATATCCGCTTCATATTGGTTTCCGATCAACAAGCCGATGAGACTGTGGTGAGAGAGGTCTTGAACTACTTTCTTCGGAATCCTCAGGCCGTCGACAATCTAGAAGGTATCGCGCGATGGCGGCTGCTCGACGAGGTTGTGAGGCGCAAGGTCGAGGAGACGCGAAAGGCGCTTGAATGGCTGGTCCGGCAGAAATATCTGAGCAAGACGATGGTGCCCGGCGGAGCCCCCGTCTTCATTCTCAACCCGCACAATATCGCCAAAGCAAAGGCGTTTCTGTCCGCACCTGACTTGCTCGCCAGGAAAAAGAAGAACTAGAGGTGGCGAACTACAACTCAGTAGCGGCAGCGGGAAAGAGTATCGAGCGTATGCTCACCGCGGGTTTCGCGGAACCGCCCGTGCCGGTGGACGGCCGGGTCACGCGCGCCTTCCTGGTCCGCACCGAGGACTTTGACCAGACATCCCTATCGACAGTGATCGTACGGCCGGCACTGTCGGTGTTTCTCTATCGCGTCGATTTCAACAAGACCATGCGCGCCGCCTGGTCGCAGGTGACCGCCCACGACGGCCGGCCGCATCTGCCGCTGGATTTGCATTTTCTGCTGACGCCGTGGGGAGACAACGCCGAGGCTGAGAGCGCGATCCTCGGGCGAGCTCTGCAATGTCTCGACGCCAACCCGATCCTCAGCGGCCCGCTCCTTCATCAGGGCGGTGACTGGAAGCCCAATGAAGCGGTTCATCTGCTCATGGATGAGATGTCGACGGAAGCGGTGATGCGCACGTTCGACTCCTTGCCAACCGACTACCGAATCAGCGTTCCGTATATCGCGCGCATGGTCCGGCTCGACGGACGGCAGGCCTCGCCTGCACCCGACGTTACGACCTTGATCAAGGGAGCGATGCCTGTGCCGTGAACGAAGTCCTGGCCGAAAGATTCGTAGAAAAGATCGAGCGGCTGGTACTTGGGATCGAGCCGACCGACGCGCTGCGGGCCTCGCGCGTCGCGCATCCGATCGATCTGGTGCTCGATGGCATGCCCTATCCGCCGGGAGAGATGTCGTGGGAAAGCATCGCTGGACTGCCCGACCCGATTGGGACGCTGGGCGCGATTCCGCGCCACAATTCGTGTCGCCACGCGTTCATTTTCAAGCCCGGGGTCAAATCACCGATCGCAATCAGGATGTACGATCGCTTCCGCAAATTCGTCCCGCGACGAATCAGCTATCCGATCCCTGCGGACATTCAAGTGCCGTCTCCGCCGTCGCGTGTACGCCGGCCAGCGTTGTTTCCTGGTGCGGCATACGCGGTCAGCGAAAGCGTTACGGGTTTGCGCGGACGAGTTACCTGGACCCAATCCCCGGCCAGCGAGGTTCCCGCCCGATGGGTTCGGGTAGAAGCGTCGATCGGCGCGCAGGTGGTGGGTCGGGCACATGGAGACGACCGCGGCGAATTTCTCCTCATTCTCGATAGCGAAGCCGCCGGCCTCGGCGAGTTGCCATCGCCGCTGATCGCGCAGGTCGAGGTATTTGGCCCCGCTGCGCCGGTGCCGATCCCCGCTAACGATCCGCTCGGTGATCTTCCGCTCGAAACTCTGGCGGCGGATCCCGATGACGTCTCGCCGGGCGAGAAACTTCCGCCCGGTTACGCATCCACCGCCTCGAGCAGCCGCCAGGTAACGTTTCAACTCGGCAAGCTCTTAACCGGTCAAGAGAAGTTTTTTTTCAATCCGTAGATTCGTGAACCGAGTATAAGGAGCCCTAAGATGCCCGAATATCTGGCCCCGGGAGTATATGTAGAGGAAGTCAGCTTCCGCTCCAAGTCCATCGAGGGAGTCCCGACCAGTACCACCGGATACGCCGGCATGACTCGCTTCGGACCGGTGCGGTATCCGGGCGGGCCGTCTACCAACGGGCCTCGGCTGGTCACCAGCTTCACCGAATTCGAAAGCGTCTACGGCGGCCTGGAGGTTCTGCACGCGCCGACTGAAGCCGACGAGCGGCTCAGCTATGTGGCGCATGCCGCGCGGTCATTTTTCCTAAATGGCGGAACGCGGCTCTACATCTCGCGGGTGCTCAGTCCGCGCGGAGTCGATCCGAACTTCGACTATGGCGTGGCCACCTTGCCCATCTCGGTGAGCGGAAGTACCGCGACCTGGACCGCGCGTTGGCCCGGAGAATACGGCAACGCGTGGGTGCAAACCCAGGTGGTGCGCAGCAAGAACGCGGCATACCAGGCGGCGAATTTCGGCGGAATCGTGCAGGTCAATGGCGCCAAGCAGGGTTCGATCGTCGAAGTGGTCACGGGTGGCACGCCGCCGGCAGGCAACGATCCTCTGACGCTCGCGAATCTGGCGCAGATATCGATCGATCCCAACGACGGCCATCAGATTTTCAATCGCGCCGGCGCTGCCTTCCTGCCAGGAAACACCGACATCATTCAGAACGTTCAGCTGCGGGTCATCGTCAGGACCGACGATCAAAATAGCAAGATGTACGACGCTCTCGACGCGGTTCCCGGGACCAAGCGTTACATCGGCAAGATTCTGCAGGCGGACAATCCGGAAGACGAAAACGCGGTAATTTTTCTCAAATGGGATCCGAGCGCGGCAATTGGCAACGACGTCGGCGGAAATTTGATGGTCGCGCTGCAGGCGAATTCCAACCAACGTCTGACTGGCGGCCATGACGGAGTCATCGCAAGTCCCGCCGACCTCGCCGGACAGGACGCCGACCCCGACGACGTCACGAAGACGGCGACCGGACTCGCCGCGCTCGGCGAGGTCGACGACATCGCGATCGTGGCTTTGCCCGATGGCGGCGCCTACGACGACGTGACCGAGAGCCAGGCCGCGGCTGACGCGTTGATAACCCACGCGGAACTGCTGCGGTACCGGATCGCGGTGATCAATCCTCCGTCCAGTTGCTCGATGACCCAGATTCGGAACTTCCGCGGCCAATTCGATAGCGAGTACTCGGCGCTCTATCATCCGTGGATCGAAATTCTCGATCCTACCGAGCGCCCCGCGCAGGGTGCGCCACCCAAGCGGCTGCTGCTACCCCCCTCGGGAAGCGTTACTGGAATTTATGCGCGCAGCGATATCGCGCGTGGGGTTTACAAAGCGCCGGCGAATGAAGTGGTACTCGGCCTGACCAAGTTCGAAATCAACATCAACAAGCCGCGCCAGGACGTTCTGAACCCTGAAGGGATCAACGCGCTGCGCTTTTTCGAAGGACGCGGCAACCGGGTCTGGGGTGCGCGCACCATGAGCTCGGATCCCGAGTGGAAGTACGTCAACGTGCGGCGGCTCTTCATCTACCTGGAACACTCAATCGACAAGGGCACTCAATGGGCCGTGTTCGAGCCAAACAACGAGCGCCTGTGGGCCAACATTCGCAGCACGATCGAGGATTTCCTGCTGGTGCAATGGAAACAGGGTGCACTGATGGGCAGCAAACCGGAGGAGGCGTTCTTCGTGCGATGCGATCGTACGACCATGACCCAGAACGATCTCGATAACGGCCGGTTGATCTGTCTGATCGGCGTAGCGCCCACCTATCCGGCGGAATACGTAATCTTCCGCATCGGTCAGTGGACGGCGGACTCGCAGAGCTAACTGCCGGTTGATCGGCGCAGTGGAGGAACACATCGATGGCGACCTATCGCGATAATCCATACGGAGCATTCAATTTTCTGGTGGCGCTGGGCGGCGCGCAAGGGAGCGGCCAGGAGGGAACCATTATTGGTGGATTTTCCGACGTGTCCGGTCTCGGTTTCGAAGTGAGCTACTCGGACTATCGCAACGGCAACGAAATGGTGAACACGGTCCGTCACATCCCCAACACTTTCAAGAACGACGAGATCACGCTCAAGCGAGGCTTGGTCGGATCGGACGACCTCTTCGTGTGGCTCAAAGGGGTGCGAGACGGCACTGCGGACCCGCGCACCGTGACCATCACACTGCTCGACGAAGCGCGCAACGCCGTCGGGACTTTCAAGCTGCAGAAGGCCCAGCCGAAGAAATGGACCGGGCCATCACTCGCGGCCAAGGGCGGCGGCGAAGTCGCGATGGAAGAGCTGCACCTGGTTCACGAGGGTATCGAGTACCAATAAGGAGCATCTGATTGGCCTCATCTCCCAATCTTCCACTGGTTTTGGGTGCTCCCGGAATCTACCGGATCGCAGACGAACCAATCCGCGCGTTGACCGGGGTGCGGATGGATGTGTGCGCATTTGTGGGCGTAACGCCACGCGGACCCGCGCGTCAGCCTTTTTTCATGGAGAGTTGGGCCCCCAAGCCGTGCACCGAAGGTGAGACGGTCACACTGACAGTCCCAGTCGCAGTCGAAAGTTGGAGCGAGTACACGAGGTACTTCGGTGCTTTCGAGGGGCCGGGTCTGCTTCCCTATGCGGTTGCCTCCTTCTTCGAGAATGGCGGCCGCCGCGCGTACGTAGTTCGGATCGTCCATAAATATTTAAAACCGGACGGAGCCCCGGATGACACCAAAAACCATGAAGGGATCGGGCGCGCGAGTTTCGTCGGCCTGAAGGCCGAGAGCGGGCGCGAGGTCTGGGTCTCGGCGCGTAACGAGGGCATGTGGGGGAATAGTCTGAGCGCGAAGCTGTCGTTCACGACCAGTACCCTCGCGCTGGCATCCGCGGATTTTTTTCCAAATCGCCTCCACCTCCCTTCAGGCCTGAAGATTTATCCCGGCGCCACGCTCAGGCTATCGCTCGGCGGCGGAGTCAGAACGATTCGCCGGGTGGAAACGGTCGTCGACGACTGGAATCCAACCGACGGCTCACGGCAACGATGGGCGTGGTTTGACCTGGCAATCGGAACGCCGGCGGAATCCGCGGAGCTGGTCGAGGGCCGGCTCGATATAGATGATGGGGTAAATCCGATCGAGACTCATGATCATCTGGGACTCGCCGCGAATCATCCACGATGGATCGCCGCGGTACTAGTTAACGAGTCCGATCTGATTCTTCCCTGCGACGATCCCAACCGAGTCAGCGGCGATCCGCTGGCATACTGGCTCGATTGCGAGCTCGAGATCGATCCGGCCTTGCCCACTTACGTCACCGCGCCGGTCGCCGGCGGCGCCGATCGCTACCCGGATATCACGCCCGAGGACTTCTTCGACGACGATTGGGTGTCCGGCGATGATTGTTCCAGGAGCGGAATTCATGCGCTTACCGATCTCGACGATCTTTCGATGTTGACTGCGCCTGACCTTTATTCGCCCGGGCCGCTTGCACCGATACAGCAAATCACGGCTCCGACCAGCTTTGCGGGTCCGGAATTCGCCGAATGTATCGCGCCGATACCCGCTCCTCCGCAAGGTCCGCCGGCGCAGGATCTGACCGGGCTTCGACTCGACCCTAACGAGGACCTCGACACCATCGCGGCGCTACAGCGCCGCATGATCGACCTGGCCGATCAGCTCGAATCGTTCATCGTGCTGCTCGACGTTCCCCCGGGGCTCAGCCAACGGAGAATTCTCTACTGGCGCGCGAAATTCGATAGCGCTTACGCGGCCGCATACCATCCGTGGCTCAACGTGGCTCGCACCGACGATCGCCGCGACGGACTGGTTGCCGTGAACCCCTCGGCGGTCGCGGCAGGAATAATTGCGCTGCGGGAAAGCCGATTCGGCGTTCCGTACGGACCCGCGAACGAGATTGCGGCGGGTGTGGTCGATGCGACCGATCGGGTATCTTCGTCGCGCCACGACGAGCTCCATCAAAATGCCATCAACGTCTACCTTCCGGAGCGCGACGGGGTTCGGCTGACTGCGGCGCGCACGCTGGCGCTTGATCAGACCTGGCGGCAGCTGAACGTGCGCCGCCTGATGACGATGATCCGCAGGGTGCTCTACCGCCAGATGCAGTGGGCGGTGTTCGAGCCCAACAATCAGAAGCTCCGATTCCAGATTTCGCGGATGCTGGAATCGTACCTGCGCCAACTGTACCGCGCCAACGCGTTTACCGGTGCGACCGAGAGCCAGGCGTTCTTCGTCAAATGCGACGACAAGGTGAACCCGTTGGCGGTGCAACAGCAGGGACAGGCAATCGCGCAGATCGGGATCGCGCCGGCCGAGCCTCTCGAATTTATCGTGCTGAACGTCGCACGCGACGGTGATTTTTCGCTCACCGTGGAGGAAGTCTGATGGCGGCGTTCGGCGCGTCGGCGTGGCTCAACCTGGGCTTCAGCGCAGGCGGCTCGCAGCCGGGCGGTTTCGCAGGCACGTTCAATTTTCGGATCACTCTCAATCGGAGCGACGGCAGCTCACCGCCGCTCGGCGACGGAGGATTCCAGGAATGCAACGGGCTGCAGATTGAAATGGACGTGCAGGAACTCCAGGAAGGCGGCCGCAACGACGGGGTGGTGAAGCAGGTCGGCCGCGGCAAGTACACCAATATCGTGTTGAAGCGCGGGATGCTGTTTCCAGAAGGCGGCGCCGTCGCGAATGAATTGTGGAGCTGGATCCAGGACGTGCTCAGCGGAGCGCGCCCGGTAGCGCGCTATGACGGCGTGATCGAAGTGCTGTCGGCCGACGGCAACGACACCGTTGCGACCTGGGTCTTCGATCGGGGACTGCCGGCCAAGATCAGCGGACCCCAACTCAACGCGAAAACCGGTGACATCGCGATCGAAGAACTCACGATCGCACATGAAGGATTGCGCCTGAGGATTTAGCCGGATGTCCGACCTCAAGAAAGCCACCCTGACGGAAATTTCCGCTGATGCGAGCGCAAAGCCAGTGGCGGGCAGCGAGATCGCAGTCCAGTTCAATCCCGCGTCGTTGAAGCTCGATCTCACCAACAGGATTGAGGGCGGCGACACACGCGGACGCCAGAATCGCCAATACCTGGGCAAGACCTCGACCACGCTGACGTTCGATCTACATTTCGATACCGCGGATCAGGGCGCGCCCGACGCGCCGGTTTCGGTCCGCACGCTCACCGCCGTCGTCGAACGCTTCGTCCTCCCGAAAGGCGAAGGCAACACCAAGGAGAAGCCGCCCAAGGCGCGCTTTCATTGGGATGAATTAATCATCGACGGAATCATCGAAAGCGTTTCGATCGATTTCGATCTGTTTGCCGCGAACGGGACGCCGTTGCGCGCCAAGATGGGCGTATCGATCAAGGAGCAGGACGCGAAGTACGAATTGCTCCAGTCCGGCCCGGGCGCGAATCAGCCGGGAAACGCGACCGCGCCGGGGGTTTCGGGCACCGGCCCGGGCAGTTCGGGCGCGGGGCCGGCCAACAGCAGCGCCATCGCCCTTGCCGGAGAATCCGCGGCTGAATTCGCGGCGCGGATGGGACTCGATCCGACGGCATGGCGCGGAATCGCCGCACAGATTGGAGCGAGCAGCTCACTATCACTGCAGGCCGGCGCCTCGATCGATTTCAACTCCAGCGTTTCCGCGGGGGCGGGAATTGGAATTTCGGCCGGCGTACAGGCGGGCGCCAGCGTATCGCTGGGCGCGTCTTTCGGCCTCGATGCGCAGGCCTCGGCGAATATTTCCGGTGCGGTATCGGCCGATACTTCCGCGGGATTTGCGATCGCGGCGGCCGGCGGCGTCGGCGCCGCGATCGAGACCGTAGCGATCCTGCAGGCGCAATCCGCTGCGGACAGCGCACGCCGCTCCTTCGGATCGGCGGCCCCTGCGGCGGCGCCCTCGGCACCAAGGGCCGGCACGTCGGCGGCAACGGTCGGCGCCGCTTCGATTCCCACCTTCAGCGCATCCGCAATCACAGCGCCGCCCGGAGTTCCGAGTCCCACAATCACGCCGCAGCCAGCGATGCCGAATCAATCGCGAACGCCGTTGGCGCTGGGCGGGATGCCGTCGCAGTCGTCCCAGGAATCGACGCCAGGCGCTCCGTCGCCTCCGACCGCCGATCCCCGCACGACGTCGTTCGGTTGGGGCGTACCGCTCAGGCCGCGGGTCGGGAGCGCGGCCGATCTTCGCAGCAGCCTGTCCGCCGGCAGAATTCCCCTAAAGCCGCGCGCGCCGGTGAGCGGGATTTTGATCTCGAACGATCCGACCGCACCGCCTTGGACTCGATTACCCGTTGATGCGGTTCAGATGGCGGCCGACAAGACCCAGGGAAATCGATATCCTGCGCGGCCTTGCGGATGCACCGCGAGATGCAATCACGGAGCAAGCCCATGCCGATAACGGTGAATGAACTGACTACCGAAATTATCGCGGAACCCGCTCAGCAGCTGGGTGGGGCGCCGCCCTCCGCCGATACGGCGAAAGATCTGACGAGTGCTCGCGCGGAGCTCGCGGCGGTCGCGAGACTCGATCTGAGGATTCGAGCGGAAGGTTTCGATGACTGATCTGTTTTCATCAAAGGCGCCGGTTTTCAAGGTCAACGGCGAGGTCAAGGGCGAACTCGCGCGCGACGTTTCGCATCTCGAGATCGAAGAGGCCACCGACGGCCTCAAGGCGTTGACGCTGGCGCTTATCGCGGAAGGACCGCAGGGCAACGCGCCCGAAGAGCAGTTGCTTTACCTGGACGGCGCGATCGTCGACTTCGGCAAAACGATCGAGGTCTCGATCGGGCCGGCCGACAACGCGCGCAGCATCTTCAAGGGCCCGATCAGCGCGATCGAGGCCCAGTTTGCAGAGGGCGCCGAACCGCACGTGTCGGTGTACGCGGAAGACAAGCTGATGGACCTGCGGATGACGCGCCGAATCAAGACTTGGGAAAACATGAGCGACGCCGACATCGCGAGCGCGATCGCCACGGCCAACGGAATCGACGCGGACTGTGCCGCAACCGGACCAACCTACAAGGTCGTGCAGCAGTGGAATCAGAGCGACCTCGCTTTTCTGCGCGAGCGAGCGCGCCTGATCCAAGCGGAAGTGTGGTTCGAAAATGATCGACTCTGCTTCAAGACCCGCGGTAACCGGACTGCGACCTCGATGCCGCTGGTGCAAGGGCGCGATCTGCTGAACGTGCAGATTCGGGCCGACCTGGCTCATCAGCGGACCAAGGTCAAGACCAGCGGTTTCGACGCTACTCAGCGCGACCGGATCGATGAGGAAGCGGGCGCCGATGCGATCCAGGCCGAGATATCCGGCGGCCGCACCGGGCCGGCGATTCTGCAGCAGGCCTTCGGCGATCGCATCTCATATCGGGTCCGTGAAAATCCGCTGGTAGCGAGCGAGGCGAGCGCCTGGGCGAGCGCGGAGATGCTGCGGCGCTGCCGCAGCTTCGTGACCGCGATCGGCGTTACCGACGGTACTCCGGACATGGTGGTGGGCAGCAAGCTCAGCCTCGATCGGGTGGGAAAACCGTTCGAGGGCGATGGCTATTACGTAGTCAGGGTCTGCCATACCTACGACCTCAAACGAGGCTACCGCACGCACTTTGAAGCGCAACGCCCCTCGATAAGCAGCGGAGCGTGACGATGAGAATCGAGGCATTTCGTCCTGATGGCGACGCCCCGCGATACTTTGGCGTCTATCCCGCCATGGTTACCGACATCACCAGAGATCCCGACAGCCTGGGCCGGATCGAGGTGAAATTTCCGTGGCTCGGAGATGCGGGTGCCGACGTTCGCGCGCTCGCGACCCTGTGCACGCCATACGCGGACGACGATCAGGGATTCGAAATGATTCCGGCGGTCGATTCACAAGTAGTAGTCGCATTCGAGGCCGGCAATCTCAGCCGCCCGTACATAATCGGCGCGTGCTGGAACGGCCAGGAAAAACTACCGCAGGCCCCCGAGACGCCCAATAACAAACGTCTGATCAAAACCCGATCGGGCAGCATGTTGGAATTTGACGACACCGAGGGCGCCGCCAAGGTGACCATCTCAATGCAGAGCGGTCATAAATTGGTGCTCGACGACGGTGCGCAGGAAGTCAGGCTCACGCATTCGAACGGATGCACCATAAAAATTAATGCGGCCGGGCAGATCAATATCAACGCCAACGCGTCGGTCGAGGTAAACGCCGCCGCCGTCAACGTGCACAGCGCGGTGGCCAAATTCGACGGCCTCGTCCAGTGCCAGTCCCTCATCACGAACTCGGTGGTGTCGAGTTCGTACACTCCGGGCGCAGGGAACATCTGGTGATGAAATGACTCACCCGCCGGAAAGAGACTGGATGATCGTAGCGCCGTGGTGGCAGTGGACCGATCCGGAAACGCAGATGCCCGGCCAGCCGGTTGACCCGCGCCCGCTCGACGGACGTTTGTCGCGGCCGATTTTTCAGAAATACGACTCGCCCGATCTGATCAACCAGTTCCTCAAGGACCCGCAACACTGCCAAAAGTTCGTCGACGACGACCTGGTCCATTCGCTGCAGCCGTCGTCGGGGCCGTCGCTTAGCAAGCTTGGCAAGCTGTTCCGAATCGGCGCGCGCAAGTTGCCGGACAACACGGTAGTCGATCAGCAGTACGTGCCGGATGGCACCAATACGCGCAAAATCTTTCTCGACACCCACAAGCGTTTCTACCTGGTGGCGAGCGGAATCCACTGCGACGGTCCCGGGTTTCCCAAGGTCGCGCGCGAGAAGGTTTGTAAGGCCGGATTCGTAATTCGCCGCCGCACCGTCACGCCGCCGAGTTCCGGTGTGAAGGAAGTCGAACCGATTCTCAGGAACCTAGCAGCGGGCAGAGCCAAGCTCGCACGGGTCAATCAGGTCAGCGCAATCGAAGAAGCGGCGTTTTCCTCTGCCGAGACGGGCAACGGCGAAGCATCAAATGGAAAGCTTCAAAGCCCCAAGCTCGAATCGTTGGTAAAAACTCGCGCCTCACTGCAGGCGTTACTGGCATTGGAGAAAACCCGCTTCGAGGATTGGGTCGCGCGCTTCGGCGTGGTTCCGGAGCTACAGGGATGGCTGGCGTCGCCGCAGGGCCCGGACCAGGTCGGAAGCTGGCAGCCGGTTGAAGAGACCCCTGCCGACCTGGGACTTGAATCGAGCTTTCCCCTCTATCCGCTGATTCCAGACAAGAACGAGCCGGCTCATGCGGGGCAATACGACACGGTCTACTTCGGCGTGCTGCCCACTTCGTCACACGACCACGAAGGCAGCGGTCGGGCGCGTTTCGACGATCGCGAGTTCTACGAAGTTCGTTGCTGGGCGCTGCGCCATCTGAGACCGCACGATCCGGATCAACCGTGCCCGTGCCCGGATGGAATCTTTTGGAGCGTACCGACCCGTCCCTACAAACTTGCTTCGCACTACGACCTGACGGGCACCAGCAATCAGCCGGTGACGATCCAGCTTCCGGATTTGAACGATTTGGCGGCGCAGGCCAAGCCGCATCTCGGCGTGGGGTTCGCCAAACCCCCGGGCTCGCTGATGATCTCGGGCGACAAGGACGGCAAGCCGCAGTCGCCGGGACGATCGGGCGGCTTCGAGATCTGCTTCATCCCGATTCCACTTATAACCATCGTCGCGACTTTCGTGTTCGAGCTGTTCCTGCCGGTAATCATGTTCATCTTCCAGCTATGGTGGATGCTCGCGTTGAAATTCTGTATCCCGCCGGAGATCGACGTCGCGGGCGGGATCAGCGGTGAGATCGGTCTCGATGGCAAGATCGGAATAAACGCTGACCTTAACGTGGACGCATCGATCGAGGCCTCGATCCAGGGAAGTGTCGACCTGACGATCAACGGACCCGACCTGGTGGGCGGAACCGATGTGAGTATTCGGGGACGCTACGGTGACGACGTAGCCAATGCATTGACGGCTACTTACTCACCGATAGCGCTGGCCAACATGGAACTCGCGGTCAGCGACGCGTCCAAGCCCGCCACTTCGCCTTCGGTCAACGCAAACATCGAATTCGAACCCGAGGTCGTTCACACATGAGCGCATTTTCGTTTCTTGGCTCGGGATGGCGCTATCCATTGGCGCCGGTCACGCAAGGCTATCTCGACTACGCGGCTGGGCCGGACAAGGTGGCGCAATCGATCTGGATCATCCTCGATACCGATCCAGGCGAACGAATCATGCGGCCGACTTTCGGATGCGGATTGCGGCGCTACCTGATGGCTCCGAACACCAGCGCGACCCGCGCGCTAATCAAACACGACGTGGATATCGCACTCGCTAACTTCGAACCGCGCATCTCGGTCACCGACCTGGAGGTGGCACCCGGAGACGATCCGGCGTTGGTACTGATTCGAATCGCCTACGTGCACGTGCGCGACAATCGACCCGGAAACCTCGTTTATCCCTTTTACCTGGAGTAGCAAACCTTGCCGCTGCCAAGCCCGATACTCGACGATCGTTCCTATCAGCAGCTCCGCGACGAGCTGGTACGGCGAATTCCGGTTTACGCGCCGGAATGGACGGATCATAACGCGAGCGATCCGGGAATAACGCTGATCGAGCTGTTCGCTTTTTTGGGCGAGAACCTCCTCTATCGTTTCAATCAAATTCCCGACGCGACCAAGCTCGCCTTTCTCAGACTCCTGCAGATACCGCTTGGTCCCGCGACTCCCGCGCGCTCTCTGGTCACGCTGACCAGTACCGATTCGAGCGGTGCCGCGGTGCTGGTGCCGATCGGCACCCAGATGATGGCCGGCTCGTTGCCCTTCGATTCACTCACCGAAGTCTCGGCCTGGCCGGTGGAAGTCACGGCTATCGGCAAGATTGTTGCCCCCGAGCCGGACGCACCCGACGAAAAAGAGTTCGCGCAAGCCTCAATCGACGCGCGCGGCGGAATCAAGCAGGGCGAGAAAGCCGCCTACTACAAGAACCAGACCGTGCCCGGAGACCCGAGTGCGCCCGACGCCGCTGCGGTGGATTTCACCTCGGCCACCGGACCGGTCGATTTTCAGAAATCTGTGGACGGCGCAATCTGGATCGCCGTTCGCCAGACCGCGATCACGAAAATCAACCTGCTTGGCGGCGCTCTTGTGAACATCGGATTCATCCTGAACCCGGTCGTTCCCTCGATCGATCAAATCTCGGCCTGTCCGGGGCTCGGTTCGACCGACAACGGCGCCGAGATGATTTGGGAGGCGTCAACCGGAATCATCGACAGCAACAAGCAGCCAACCTTTGCGCCGCTCAAGGTGGAAGGAGATACGACGCGAGGGCTGGCGAGCCAAGGGGTAGTCCAGCTTCGGTTGCCGGACGATATCACGACCCTGGGAGTCTTCACCCCGCCCGATCCGGATCTGCAAGGGACCGACAGCTTTCCTCCGCAGATCGAAGATCAGCAGCTCGCGCAAAACGTGATTTTCTGGCTGCGCGCCTCGCGGCGCGACCCGGCACGTCGGCTTGGCAAACTGCTGTTCGTGGGAATCAACGCGACCGAAGTAGTGCAGATGGTCAAGGCGCCGACCGAGTTCGTCGGCACCGGCAACGCGAACGCAAGCCAGACCTTCAAGCTGATTCATCGGCCGGTGATCGCGGGCACGACCCATATCCAGGTCGAAGAATCCTCGAGCTGGACCGATTGGGAAGCAGTCGACGGTTTCGTAGACAGCGACGAGGGATCGCTGCACTACGTGCTCGATCCTGAAGCCGGAACGATCACTTTCGGCAACGGCATTCGCGGCCGCGCGCCGCAGATCGGCGAGCGCATCCGTGCGGTGGAATATCGCTATGGCGGCGGCATCGCCGGCAACGTCGGCGCGAAGGCGATCTCGCAGGTTGCCGGCGTGCCCTCGGTCAAATGCTCGAATCCGCTGCCCGCGGTGGGAGGAGCGCCGGGAGAATCGATCGCGGACGGGCTCGAGCGGGTGCCGGGAGAATTCCGCCGGCACGATCGCGCCGTAACTAAAAGCGACTTCCAGGAGCTCGCCCTCGCCACACCGGGCGCAGGGGTGGGACGCGCCGATTGCATGCCGCTGTTCGATCCGACGACCAAGGATCAAAATGCCGCCGGAGTCGTCAGCGTAGTGGTCTGGCCGCGCGAGGATCTGAAGAATCCCAACGCGCCAAAACCGGATCGCACCCTGCTGGGTCAGGTGTGCGCCTGGCTGGACGCACGGCGCCTGGTCACCACCGAACTCTACATCATTCCTCCCACTTACAAGAAAATCGCGGTAGCAGTAGGGCTTCAAGCGAAGCCCGGTTACGGAATCGAGGCTGTGCGGCGCTGGGTCGAACTGGTCATCAGACAGTATCTCGCGCCGCTTCCGCCCTACGGACCGGAGGGCGGCGGTTGGCCTCTCGGTCGCGCGATCTACGGTCCCGAACTGGAAGCCGCCGCGTTGCAAGTCGAGGGCGTTCAGTACGTCGAGTGTTTGCGTCTCAGCGTTTGGGACGAGATCAACAGCAAGTGGGTCGAGGCCGCGGTGAAGCCGGACGCCGATGGTTGTCCGCCCCGAGAAAATGTCGAGCTGCAGCCGTGGGAGGTGGTGGAAGTCGCGGAGATCACGGTGGTTCAGGGTGCCGCGATGACGCCCGGCCAGGCCCTCGGCCCGGTCAAGCCGCCGCTCGTGCCGATTCCGATTCCTACGATTCAGGACGAGTGCTGAGAATGTCGGAGCTGCGGCCATTCGCGCTGTTGCGCACCGGAGACCAATGGGTTCGATGCTCGTTCGATCGGACCTACCTCGATCTGGATGCCGGAGTAGTGGAGCTCGCGTGGAGCACGACCACCGTGGACTCGACCGCGGCGGCGCCCGCGCTCGGAGCAGGACTCGCGTTCGACCAGGAGTGTCGCCTCTATCATTGCGTTCCCTCCGAGGGACGGGTCGAGCGGCTGTTATGGAAGGCCACGGACCCGCTCGGTCCGGTCGACGATCAGCCTCCGCCACTCAACCTGTTAGAAGGTGAAACTTCCGAAGCGCTCGGTGATTTCACGGAGACCGATCACGCGGGGCCGCTCGCAGAGCCACGCGGACTGGCGGTGGATATCAACGGCCGTTTGTTTATTGCGCAGACCGGAACAGACGACATCCTGGTTTACGATCTCTGGAGCGAACGGCTCCTGCGAAAGATCAGCCTGCCAGGATCGCGTCCCACCGATCTGGCTGCGCACGACAATGATGTGTATGCGGTTTTGAGCGCCAGCCAGCAAATAGTCCGGCTGACGGCGCGCTCAGGGCCCGAACCCTTTGCGTTGCCACAGGGATGCACCGCTCCATCGCGAATCGCCATCTCATGTTGCGGCCGCATCGCGATTCTTGAAAAAGCCGGCACCGCGGATGCACATATCTGGTTCATCGATAAGGGATTTCCGGATCTTGCGGCACCTTGGGCGACCGACCTTGAATGGGAATCGGATCTGGTGATCGTCGTCGCGCGGCGTCCGGACGCCGACTTTCTGCGCTACGAAATATCGTTGGGAGAAACCGTACAACTGTCGTCATTGCGCGCGCGCGGTTACGACGGACTCGGGGTCGTGGCGACGCCGGAACTCGCGGACTCGGCGAATGCGTCGGGATCGTCGGGCTGTTCGACGCACCGAATTGGCTACTGGACGGCGAACGGCTTCCGCAGCGCAGTCGGCGCGCGCCTGGTGTATGAGCGCGTCGGACGGGTGACGACTTATCAACTCGACAGCGGCAGCTATCAGACCGTGTGGGGCCGGCTTTTCGTCGACGCCTGCATCCCGGCCGGAGCGGAGCTGCGGCTCGCACACCTCGTGCTCGACGATACCGATGACGACCTCCCGATGTTGCGCGTGCCGCCGGCGAACGTCACCCACGTGACGATCGCTCGCCCGGATCTTTCACCGCCGATGCCTCCGGCGCCGCTCGCGCCCGAGGTTGCGATTCAAGCGGTCCATCTGCGCGAGAGCGGACGCGAGTTGCCGTGGACACAGCCCGATGCCGCCGATCATTTCGAGACCTACGAAGCGCCCATCAATGCGCCACCGGGGCGCTTTCTGTGGATCACGCTCGAATTGCGTGGAAACACGCGCGTATCACCCAGGGTGAAATGCCTGCGCGCGGAACACCCCTCGCATGATTATCTACGCCGGTTGCCAAAGACATTCTCGCGCGATCAGCCTGCTGCGTCCTTTCTGTTGCGTTACCTCGCGATGTTCGAGGGCTTTCTCGGCGAAACCGAAGCGCGCGGCGTCGATCGCGACTTGCTGCTCGATCCGCGCTCTGCGCCCGACGAGTGTATTCCCTGGCTCGCCAGCTTCGTTGGTTTGATGCTCGATGAGCGATGGGCGGCCGCCCCCTCCGCGCGCGGACAAACGCCGAACGACGCACGTCGGGAGTTCATCAGAGAGGCAGTATGGTTGTTCCGGTATCGAGGAACGCTGCCCGGCCTCAAGCGTTTCATCGAAATTTACACAGGTGTTCCGGTGATCATTATCGAGCATTATCGGATGCGCGGGATTGGAGCCGCGGTGCTAGGTGACACCGGTGCCGCATTCTCCAGCTCGATCGTCGGCGTGGGCTTCCGAATCGGCGGGGCGGTCGGAAGCGACACGCCGGCACCGCTGCAAGGCAGCGTTGAGGATGCGTTCCGTACGCATGCTCATCGCTTCACGGTGATCATCCCGGCCGCATTGACGGAAGAGCAGCTCGAAGTAGTCCGCAACATCATCGAAGTCCATCGGCCTGCACACACGATTTTCGATGTTTGCACGGTGGGTGCAGGGATGCGCGTGGGCCGCGGATTGATGCTTGAAGTCAACTCGGTCATCGGACCTACAGGCGCGTTCTCAACCCTGCAGCTGGGAAGCTCGGTGCTGGGCCGCGGCGCGATTATTGGGCGTCCGGAAACCGGGGCGATTCTCGGCTCGAGCAAACTCGGCGGGGACTCCCGGGTCGGTTAACGGCGATGACGGCTATCACGATCAACCGGATGCACACGCTCATGCGAATTCCGCCGGCGGCGATGGCGGAGCGGGCGCGATTGAAAGGTATTGTCGCTTCGGCCCTGGACCGAGTCCTCGAATCAGCCGTCGAGCGCCAGGGATTCTCAGCGCATGGTTACCTCTGTATCGGCAAATTGCAGGCGACTATACGGCTGCGGCTTCGCCAACCCGATTCTGTTCTCGCCGGTATTGTCGCGCAGGCCATTGCCGACGCTATTTCGGGGGTGCAGCGCGGAGAATCGAGCATCTACTACAGTTCGCGAACCCACGCGCTGATCGATCTCGCATCGAGCGCAATGCGCGCCGACCTGGGACGGTCGTGGGCCTGGATTCAGCTTGGAATCTGGCACCAGGACTCGGGCAGAAGCTCCGCCGCGGCGGCCGCTCAAGTGATTCGCGCGTTTGCCGACGAGCCGCAACATGCGGTCGCCGCGCTCGCCCATCTCGCATCCGACGGTTCTACACTTTTCGCGCTGCTTGGTTGGACAGATCCTAAAGCGTGGTCCCAACTGGCAGTCGCGGCATGCAAGGCTTACGGAGCCTCCGTCGAGATGGCTGAAGCCAGTCAGACTGGGCTTCCATCCGCTCTTGCCGATGAGATCGGCGGGCGAATCTTTCAACGCTCAAGGATCGCCCGCGCGCTGACGATAGCGAGCGTGCCCCGTCTGCCGGACAACGTCTTGGTGCCGCTCGCAGCGCTGGTCGTTCTCGAAGTCGAGCCGGCTTCGGTTCGGTTCGGCCGTGCACCAACCCCAGCATTGCTCAATTCGGTCGCGGCGCGCTTTCAGCGGTCGGCCGAGCGGGGTGAGACGACGAGGAAGTTCGGGTCCTCTCCATGCGAAACCCATGACACGCAGCAGAATTCGGACATACGAGCGTTGCTCGCTTCGGACTCTGACTCGATCGTCAACGCCGCAGGCGCTACCGGCAAAGACCAAGCCGAGCCTCCTTTGGCTGAAGTCCGACTCATCGCGTGTACATCGGCGGGAGGCTTGATGTACCTACTCAACCTGATCGCGCGGAGCGATCTGCCTGACAGGGTCATGCACGATCATCGTCTGACCCAAAGAGGATTCCGATGGACCTTGCACCAGCTGGCGATCGCCCTGCTCGCGCTTGCTCCGGACGATCCGGCGGCGCTCGCCTTTGCAGGGCTTCTTCCGGATAGCCCGCCCCCGAACCTCGGCCAGGGGATGCTCAATGAGGCTGAGCTACACGCGATAGATGAATGTCGCATCGCGCTGGTTGCGCATCTGCGCGCGGCCGTGGGCGATCGTCTCATGGTTGCTGACACCTCCAATCGGGAACTGATCGATTTCGTGTGCCGGCGTGATGCGCGGATTGCATGCGATCCCGGATGGATCGAGGTGCATTTTGCCCTCGAAGGTGTTTCTAACGAAATCCGCTTTGCGGGTCTCGATCTGGATCCCGGATGGATCCCGTGGCTCGGAGTTGTCGTGAGATTTATCTATGCCTGAACTCGCGACATCGACGGAGATGCCGGATATCTCGCGGTTCGCGGTGGCGGAACGCATGAGCCGGAAGATTGCGACTCTGGGCGGGCGCCTCGCGCATCTGCTGGCTCAATCTCCAGTCGCGCAGGAGGATGTACTTACTCGTGCGCATACTTTTTTGCATGTGATGTATGATGCTCTTGCCGACGGTAAGACCGACCCTGAGGCGAAGCTACCGGATTCGAAGCGACAGTCCGAAATCTATCCGATTGATCGTCTTGCAGCCGCGCTCTCCCTGGAAGCCGCCGATGTCGATCTGATCCTTCTGGCCGCGATGGCCGAAGAGCACGAAGGCTACGCGAGCATCCTGCGCAGCCTGAATCCGCAAAACGAGCCCTACGCCACGATCGGTCTTGCCGCACAACTGCAATGTAAGAATCCGTTGGATCGAATCGCATTGCGCCAGACCCTGGAAGCGGGTTCCGCAGTCACTGCCGGCATCATTCTTTTGCGGGGCGAGGTGCCATTTTTCGAAAAGAGTCTTCTGCTTGCGGAGGGACTCTGGCCGGTACTGTGCGGCTTCGATGTGCTTCCGGCCGCGCTGAAGCCGGTGATGCTGAGCGACGTCGAGGACGGCCTGGACCAATGGCTGAACTCGCCTGATGTTCTCAGGGCTAAGCATGCACTTCGCCGCAATCAGCCCGCACTCCTCGCCATGCTGGCCGATTCGGAGACTACTGCGGCGCATCGCGCCGCGGCATTGGTAACGTCGGCAAAGCGGAGGTGGATTGCTTTCGAGTTCACTCCGAACGCGCCGGAATCCACTGCGCGGCTCGCGATGGCGCACGCGCTCGCGCGCGGCGCAGTACCCATTTTCAAATTGGTGAACGCGGATTCGAACACACGCCCCGCTATGCCCGATATCGGCCGATTCCCCGGCATGGTCCTGGTTTGCGCATCGCGCAGCGCTGCGCCGGCATTGGATGTGCGCCTTCCGGTCTTGAGATTGACGATTGAACCGCTGGACGCGGCAGCACGCGAGCGGCTCTGGCGCCAAACGCTTCCCGAGCTTTCTCAGCACGCGGCCACGCTGGCGGCGCGCTATGTAATCGAACCGGCGGTGGTCGCCGAAATTGTGAACGATTTCCGCGCCACCGCCGCGATCGACGGTGACGGCGATCGTCTCGAGGCCGTGGCGGAATGCGTTCGCGTCCGATCCAATCTGCGGCTGAGCGCCGGGGTGAAATTGGTGCGGCCGAGAGCGCAATGGGATCAACTAATCCTGCCGCACGATCGCAAGGCTCAGTTCACCGAAGCACTGCAGCGGCTCATCCACCAGGGGACCGTTCTCGACCGCTGGAAATTCCTCGCAGGGCGTCCCGGCGCGCGCGGGGTACGCATGTTGCTGTCTGGTCCACCGGGAACCGGCAAGACGCTCGCCGCCGAAGTTGTTGCCCATGCGCTGGGCGTTGACTTGATGATTGTCGATATCTCGCAGGTCGTTTCCAAGTGGATCGGCGAAACCGAGAAGCATCTTGCCGAAGCTTTCGACTCCGCCGAACGATCGCAGGCAGTGCTGCTGTTCGACGAGGCGGACGCACTTTTTGGCAAGCGCACCGAAGTGTCGGATGCTCACGATCGCTTTGCGAATCTCGAGACCGCGTATTTGCTCTCGCGCCTTGAGAGATTCGATGGGCTCACGATTCTCTCGACGAACCTGAAGCAGAACATCGATCCGGCTTTTCTCAGAAGGCTCGAATTCGTCATCGACTTTGACGAGCCGTCGCCGGCGGACCGCGAGGCGCTGTGGCGATGTCATCTGCCCGCCGAGGCTCCTTTGGCCGACGACGTCAATCTGAAGGAACTCGCGACGCTCTATCCGATCGTCGGAGGACTGATCCGTAATGCCTCGGTTGCGGCGGGATTTCTTGCCGCGGCGGCAAACACTGCAATCAGCCGCAACCACCTGGTTGGTGCAGTCAGGCGAGAGTACGAAAAATCCGCCAAATCATTCCCGGGACTGCCGGCGGGAGCATTTCGCACCTGACAAGGAGAAATCATGGCCGACGCACTACTGGTATTCTGGCAGCAACAACTCGCGATCTATCAAGTGGAGCAAAAGGCGGCCCGGGACGAACTCGCAAAGGCACAGGCGTCGCTCCAAACGGCCAATGCTCAATTGGCGACGAATCAGAAAGCCTTCGACAAGGCCGGCTCCGATATTTCAGCGGCGCGCGCGAAACTCGCCGTTACCACCGTGCCGGCCGATGCGAACGCGTTAATCACCCACATTACGCAGATGATTGTCGCTCAGCGCGGACTGCAGGGCGCTGTTCTCGACGATCAGGACCAGCTGGCGGACCTGCAAGCTTCGCTCGATTCATCCGCGGCGACCCTGGCGCGAGCGTCCGCGCGGGTCGCAAGTGCTCAGGCGAGCATCGCCACAGTGCAGGTCGAGGCCTCCAAGAGGGAGATGTACCGCGCCGCAGTCGCGGCGCCTCCGCTCGCGACCCTGAAAGCTGACAGTGCCGCCTTTTTGGCCAGCGCCACGGTTACCCATGCGACCACTCGCCTGGGAAAAAACTTTCCCGACAAACTTCTGGCGATCACGCATAAGCGCCACGATACCCGGGTCAATCACCTGAAGAGTCTGCGCGCTGATCTTGCCAACTCCTACGATGCGCTCGCGACCGAGCAGGCCACTGACAGCGGTCTGGTCGGCGCCGCCCGCCAGAAGCAGATCGCTTTTCAGCGTGCGCAGGACACGCTGGCCCAGTACGTCGCGACAGCGGCCAACGGTTACACCAAGGCAAAAGCCGTGATGGCTGCTTTGGAAGCGATCGAACTCGACGCCAGCGGCACCGTGCCGGACGTTCTGACCGCCGCCGAAAAAACACAGCTCACCGCTTTGACGACCGCCGGCGCCACCGCCGAAGGCACCGCGGAGACGCTCGATGCCGATCTCAATGGAGTACTCACCGCCTATGCCGCGCTGCAGGCGCAAATCCTCACGTCTATCGCGGCGAATGTCGATACGCTCAGCTCCGATCCAAACATTGCCGCTAAACGAACCGCGATCGAAACCGCGCGCGCGACTTTCAAGAACGCGCTGAGCGCATTTGCCGTGGCCGACAAGAAGGACCTCGATCAGTGGGAGGCGGTGGTTCCCGAGGCAGCGTGGAAAGTGCTGCTCGACTACCAGGAGGCGATGGCGGCGCTAGACGAATTGTCGACGAGCGATCCGGCCGCATTGTCCACCGCGATGGACACTGCCGAAACCGATTACGCGACCGCCTTGGGCGCGGCAGCGATCGCCCAGCGGCGAATCGACTATCTCGGCGACGCAATCGCTCTTAGACAGGAGCGCCTGGATTCCGCGCAAGCGGCGATTGCCGGACGGCTGCTCAGCGCGATCCGCGGCGACAGCTACTAGGAGAATTGGACGATGGCAACGATCGTCGACAAGACCGCGTGCGAACTTGCGGCGGCGGGCGCGGAAGACGGGCTGCTGCCGGTCAATCCGTTCAACGCGCTGCAGTTTCACTTCGGGATGCTGCTGGGCGTCGATGACCTCGAGACCGGTCAGGCATATCCGCGCGGGAAAGTTCGCCTGCACAATGCCTGGCTGCATCGCGAAGGCGTGGTTTGGGGCCTGAACGTCTCGTTCAACTCGCGCAACGAGTTGGCGGTCGATCCCGGCCTAGCGCTCGACGCTGCCGGCCACGAGCTTCATCTCGACCGACAGGCGTGCATGGACGTCGGGTTATGGTACGCGGCGCACAAAGACGATCCGGGATTCACTTTTACCGACAGCGGCGGCGGCAAGAAAGTCAGCGTGCACGTGGTCGCAAAGTTCAAAGCGTGCCTGACGAGGCCCGTGCCGGCGATGGTCGAACCCTGTGCAGGCGCGCAGACCGATACCGCGTACTCGCGAGTGTTCGAGACCGTCGAGCTGTTGCTGCGGCCCGGTCTGTCACAGCCCAAGGACCGCGGCTATCACCGTTTGCGGGTGCTGTTCCAAATTGAAGCTGACAGTGCACCGTATGCAGACGTCAAAGCGCGGCGGGACACGATCCAGGCCCTGCCGCTCGTGCAGCAGTCCGCCGCATATTTGCGGGCGTTGCGGGAGTTCGCGGCGCTCGATGAGATCGATCTGAAGCCGCAGGCAGCAACAGCCACCGGGTCGGCCTCGATTTTTCCCGAGGATCCGACCGAAGTGGTACTGGCCGATATCGCGGATCTGATCGTGCAGCCGGGCGCCGGCGGAGACTGGGCAATCGCCGCGCCAATTCCGACGCCGGTTGTTACGGTTAGACCGTCGCATATCGCCACCGCGACAATTCAAGAACTGCTGTGCGGTCCAATCCTGGCTGGGGCGGCCGCAGGTCCTCCCCCTCCGCCACCGCCCCCGGCTCCAACCGGCCCCACGGTCACCGATGCGCAGCTTTCAGCCAAATCGATAACCCTGAAGACCAGCCGGCCGGTGGCGCCATCAACGCTTTCTCCCGAAGCGGTTTCCGTGACTGACTACAACGACGCTGACGGATGGAGCAATCTCGATATCAAAGCGGTGTCGGTAGCCGGCGACGGCAGCATCAAGATCGATCTCAAGGAAGCTCCCGCGGGCAGTCTGGTCCGTCTCATCATCAGCGGCACGGGTCCCAGGCCATTGCTGGCGGCAGACAATCACATCGCTCTGGGGGCCCCCGGCGCGGGTGGCGCGGATGACGGCGTGGACTTCGTCAAGACGTTCACTAGGAGCTAGCGATGGGATCGAACGGTACAAACGGCAATGGCAGTCAATTGTTGGTGGTTGGCGATACTGGCGGAGTAACGCTGATCGATCCGTCGACGCCGCTTAAGCGGCTCAATTATTTCGACGGAAAGTTTCTGCGCGCCAGCGACTTTGACGTCGAGCAGGGCTACCTCCGCCAATTGGTTGCGCTTTCAAACCAGGGGCTGGGATCCGGTGTGGTTTATGGATACGACACCACGCTCGGCAGCGGCGACGCGATCCAGATCGGTCCCGGTCTGGCTATCGACCCGTCCGGCAAGGTGCTCCTGATGCAGGCGACGGCCACGCAGAGCATCCAGGCGTTGATCGACGCGTCCAAGAAGCTTGCGCCGTCGGCTCCGGATGCCAGCGGCAAGACTGGAGCCGGAGCTTTCAACGATTGCATCGAGGTGGCAGCGCCGCCTCCGACCACAGTGATCGCGGTGAGCGACATATACGTAATAGCGATTTGCTCGGCGGAGGCCCTGTGCGGGCAGGCCGACGTCTATGGCAAGCTCTGCGAAGAGGCATGCGTCACCAGCACGGATCGCCCTTATCGGCTCGACGGTATCGTGTTGCGCGCGATTCCGTTGCAGCTGGTTACGCCGTTCCCGACTTCCAAGGCGGTCGCAATCAGTTCCGATCTGTATCTACGTTCCAAGGTCGCGCATTCATGGTACGCCGACGAGGTGCTGAAGCATCCGAGCGCGATCTCGCGCGCAGGCTTGCTCTCGACCGTGTGGTGCCTAGGCGCCGGCTACGACAGTTCGTGTTGCGAGGTGCCGCTGGCGGTGGTTGCGCGCTCCGGTTCGACGACCATTTTCCTCGACGCCTGGATCGTGCGGCGTGAACGGATGGAGGCGCCGTCGCGCCGTTACTGGCAATGGAAAATGATGATGCGCCCGTTGAACGTGTTCCTGGCGCAGGTTCTTCAATTTCAGTGTCAGTTGGCCGAACTGATCGACGGAATCGCGACGCCGGGCCGTCCGACCGATCCGTGCGCCAATGAACGCCAGACCCTGGGCGAGGCCGCGCAGCTAATCGAGGAGTTGCGAGCGGGGCTCACCAGTTATCGCACCGCGACCGCCATGGTCTCCACTGCAGCACAGCCCGCGTTGATGTCGCTGTCGCTGGCGCGGGTCTCCGATTTGCACGAAAAGATCTCGAGCGTGCTCAAGGGCGCGGGCACTCTCTCGCAAGCCAAGCACGGCGTTTTGATTAGCGGCGGGATGATCGAAATGTCTCCGGTGGGCTACCTGCCTGTGATGAACGGCACCAGCGTCAGCGTCAACGATCAGGTGCGTGCGCTGCTCGGCGATGGGCTCGACCTGCGATTTTGTATCGCGACAGCCGACTATATCGCGCACGAAGTCGAGAAAGGGCAGCACATGGATCGCATCTCGCTCCTGCAGGGTATCGACGATCCATCGAACAAGCCCAAGGTCGATATCATCGTTCCCGACGGCAAAATCGCCGCAGGCGCGACCAGCCCGGACGCGGGTCTCTACGATGCAGTGGTGACGTACAGTGCGCAGCAAACCGGCGGGCTCGCCTACCGCGGTGCCGGTCGCGAGGAGGCGCTCGACGCGGGCGGCACGGCAATCTATGTGGCCGGCGCGGGGATAAGCCAGTCAGCGGCGTCCAAGTTTGCCGCGATCGCCTCGTCATTGGGCAAGAAGACCCTTACGCCCGAAAAACTCACCATTACGCCCAATCTGGCTGCCAACGAGTTTGTGTCGAGCACCGCCGCGGACACGGTGAGCATCGCGGCGCGCGCGGCGCGAACAGCGACGTTGGCCCGCAGCTTTACGGCGAGGGCGGGTATCACGATGCCTCCTGCCGAGACCGAAGCTGCTGCCATTTCCGCGAGAGAATCGGCTGATGGTTTCTGGCTGACCGCACGCGGCCGAAAAAGAGCTCAAGTCGCTCGCGGCGGGGACCCAGACCCAGGTGAGCGCCCGGCTCCTGATCGGATCCCATCCCGCGGCGCCGGTCGCCTATGAAATGATGTTTAATGGGCGATTATCGATTGCGTCGATCGGTGCCGGGGGAAACACGCTGAGCGGATCGGTCAACGGGCTCACCACTATTGGTGCATTCAAAGCCGATCAGGCCAAGCAACAGGAAACCGAAATCCTCTTTATCGCTCATGTCAACTTGAACGTGACCCTGGCCTATGCCGGCGACGATCAGAACGGGTCGGTTACTTTGGCCTTGCAGTCGCCCGACGCTACCGATTCATACATATTCACGAAGACGTACGCGGGCAGTGCGCATCTTACCTACACGGTGGCAATCTCCACGAATGCCAACGTCGTACAATTGGCCAAGCTGGATCTTCTCACCGATACCGCCGTGGTGGATCCCGCCAATCAAAACCACGTGCTCGCGCAGAATGGACTGGACATCGTGCAGGCTTCGTTGATCGAGTCTGAACCGGAGTTCGAGAAGCAGGCGGTTGCCGAGTTGTTTCCCAATCTGCCGCCCGCAACCGCCGAGCTGGTGATCCAGGCGGTCCGCGACTGGGTGATGTTCACCAAGCGGCGCGAAGAGCAGTGTGCGCTCGACGTCGTGCCGATGCCTCCAGTGCCTCCGCGCAGTTATCAGGTGATCAACATCCGCGCGAAAAATGCCGACGATGCGAAAAGATACGTCGAGGACTTGACCGCTAACCTCCAGGATCCGGCAACGCTTGGAAATTGGCTGAGCGCTCTGAGCGAACGGGAGAACTACCGGACCCGTCTCGTGATTCAATTCGCGGGAAACTCCGCGACCGCTCTGTCCGACCTGGGCGCGGCGGAATCCGACTGGCGTTTGTTCAACCCGGGCGACACTATTTATTTGGCTGCGGCGGGGGCAAACGGCGAAGCCAATGGCTCCCTGCAACTAAGCCGAATCAAGACTTTCGAGAGCGCGATCACCGCCGACAGCAAAGAAAGCCCGGCCGCAAAGGAGATCGCCATTCTCCCATACCCGGCCACCGCGATCCCTTCCGGCGCCGACGGGATCATGCTGTTCGTAACGGCGTCAAGCTCGGAGCTACTGCACGTCTATGCGATCACGAACGCGGACATCTGGAAGATTCTTCAGACCGCGATCGCTGAGGCCAATGTCGCCAGCATCCTTGGGCGTTTGACCGATCTTGGTACTGCAAGTTCGTCCGGTACCGGAGCCTCGCAGTCCGTAAGCGATACAGACGTGGTGAATACCTTCAACAGTAAGTTCCCGAACATGGGTGTCGGCGCCTCAATCACGATCTCGCGAAGTGGCGATCCGGTCGACGCCTACAACAACCGGGTCGCGGCGGCGGTGAAGGTCGTCAACGATCTCGATTCTGCGGCGCCAGCGCCGGCGCGCTCGACCTACCCCCCGGCGAGTCAGCCCGGGGTCGCTTTCCCGGTAGCCGATTCCAACACGATGCTCTTTTTGCGACTGACGAGGCGGCGACAGGGCTGAAAGTAAATTGAATTGGCGCATGATCGACGGTGGAGATTGAGAGTACGCAATATGATTTCGATCGAAGCCACGTGAGGACACGGCCTCGATGAGGAAAACTGCCGCGCGCCGGTCGCCGCCCTCCAAAGGTGCAGCCTCATCGATCGGCCCGGCGAAGACATCCAAGCGTTCGTCTGCGCAGGATCGAATCTCGCGCATGGTCGCACTGAGCGCGCGCGATATCGGTGTGCAGCGCGCCTGCGGATGTAACGGCGGCGCCGGCCGGGAAGACGAGTTGATGGGGGGCTCCACCACGATACAGCCGAGTCTGACCGTCAGCACTCCGGGAGATCCTTTCGAATTGGAGGCGGACCGGGTGGCCGATCAGGTCATGCGAATGCCGGCCTCCACAGCTGAAAGCCGCCAGATTTCGCGTCTGCAGATTTCACGATTCGCGGATAACCGCTCGCTCCATCGCAGTTGCACTACCTGCGCGGCGGCGGATGGCGACCCTTCGGTGGCGATCGCGGAAGGCCTCAGCGGCGGTGGAGAAATGCTCGATGACGGGACGCGCACCTTCATGGAGGAGCGCTTCGGACACGACTTCAGTGATGTGCGGGTACATACGGCGAGCCAAGCGGCCGACTCCGCGCGATCACTCGATGCGCGGGCCTACACGGTCGGCAGCGACATCGTCTTCGCCAATGGCCAATACGCCCCAGGTACCAATCAAGGTCGCAGGCTAATCGCGCATGAACTTACGCACGTTTCACAACAGAGCCGTGGCTCAGACGTGAACCGGCAGATGGTGTGGCGGGACTGCAGCAATACTCACGGTGCCTGCGCCTTTTCCGATTGTGCGAAACCTGACGTGCCTGGTACGGGAGAATCCAGCTGGTGGCACCTTTCGGTCTTTGTCGACGTGGAGGCGGACAGTCCGGAGGATGTCGACTTGAAAAAGGGCAACATCGGCCACACCAGTGTCGTTTTCCAGGAGTCGAACGGCGCCAGTTTGACCTTTGGTTTCTACCCTGCGCGTAAGGATTTTTCGCTGGTGAAAACGACCGCACCCGGAATGGTGGTGCACCCTGACCACGATCATGACCCGTGCGTGGACTACAAGGAATCGTTCAACGATCTCACGAAAGCAGAGTATGACAAGGCTTTGCACTTCGCCACGGCGTTTTGCGGAGCCTCTCCTACTTACGACCTTCAAACTAACAATTGCACGACATTCGCAAAGCTGGTGGTGGAACAAGCTGGCAGGAGTCTGCCAAACGTGCGCGGCAAAGTTGGTAGCGGCATGATCTCGGGCGTCGCCGACAATCCAAATACGCTGCTTGAAGGTCTAAAGGATCGCGACGTCCCAACCAGGCATCTCACCTCTGATACTGATATTCGGACCTGGATTCTTTTTCATGGCGTTCCACCAAAGCCCGCGCCCGATCCTATCCAGGTACTTCCAGCGGCCGAAAAACTGCGACTAATCAATCGGCTTCTCGACGGATGGGTCGCTGAAGGTGATATCGCGGCAGTCGAGCGAATTTGCGGCAGCGTGAACGACCAGTCCGAAATGGATCTGATCAAAAAGCAGATCAGCCCTCGGGAATCGAGCCTTCACAATGACGCGCAAAGGGCGAGACTGCATTCGGCTTTGAGCAGAATAATTTAGCAGGCTAATCAGCGATGGGAGCCTCAGTCGGCTATCAGTCGAGCGAAGCCACCGTTGTGACTCGGGGTCATGAGGGCGCGCCTCGCGGCGTCGCACGGACGCCTCTCCAGAGCGCGGCCTCGAGCACGCTGGCGCTGTCTGCCGGCTGGGCGCCTCTCCGCGTGCAACGCGCATGCGGATGTGGCGGTGGCGCTGGCCTGGAAGACGAATCGATAGGGCGGTCGACGATGCAGCCGAGTCTGACCGTCAGCACCCCGGGAGATTCTTTCGAACTCGAGGCGGATCGGGTGGCCGATCAAGTCATGCGAGCGCCCACCGCTTCGCCTGAAACGCCCGAGATTTCGCGGCTGGCAGAGAGTCGCTCGATCCATCGTAGCTGCACCGCCTGCCCGGCGGCAGAGGGAGACTTTTTTTCGCGGGTGGTGTCCGGCATCGGCGGCGCCGGGCACACGCTCGATTATGGGACGCGGGCCTTCATGGAAGCGCGTTTCGGAAGCGACTTCGGTCATGTGCGGGTACATACCGCGAGTCGGGCAGCCGAATCGGCGCGCTCACTCGATGCGCTGGCCTACACGGTCGGCAGCGACATCGTCTTCGCCAATGGCCAATACGCCCCAGGTACCAATCAAGGCCGCAGGCTAATCGCCCATGAACTCACCCATACCGTTCAGCAGAATTCGATTGCCGGGCCCGTCGCGTCATCCCTTCAACGCGCGCCCTCAGCGCCCGAGGACTGCGGCGAGCCCAACGTGAAAGACGAAGGTCTGAATTGTACGGGAAAGGAGCATGACGGACGCGGCGTGATGGTGCCTATGGCAGCGGGCAACGGATGGGAGCTGCGGAATTTTGACGTGGACAAGCATTTTCTGAAGGGCGCGCACGAGGACGCTCTCGACGATATCGCGGACAAGCTGGAAGATTTCCTGAAAGCAAATCCGGACGAGCGGGTCCATCTGCTGGGCGAGGCAAGCACGACTGCTGGCGATTGCTACAATATGCGCCTTTCGCGGCGGCGTACTCGCTGCGTAGCTGCGGCCCTCGAGGCGCGGGGAATCAAAGCCTCCGTCCTCGATCTCGACTGGGTCGGCGATCGCCGCTCGACCGCGCGACTGGCGGCAAAACCGGCACCCACCGCGCGTGATATCGAAAATCCCGATGACCGCCGGGTGACCATCAGCATCAACGTTCCGCCGAGCGAATGCAGCATCGAGGCAAAGCTCCGTTCGTCGCAGCGACTCGCGTTTCGCTTTGGCTGCATGGGCACCAACAAGGTTTCGATAGTCGTGGCGAATCGTGATTCGAGTCCGGAGATCTATCGCGAGTTTGTATGGGAGAAGATCGCCGGCATTCCAGAAGATTGCGATTTCTTCCCCGACCTCGATCCGACCGTCGCCTTCACCCGTCTGATGAAACCGGTCAGGCTCGCGTTCTCGGAAGATGCCGACGCTCCGTCGGATTTCAAGTCGCCGATGTTACAAATCTCACAGAGCGCCGGACCCTTCACCGATCCTGTAAGCATGCTCGAGTTCGAAACCGACGACGATCTGGCACTGGTCGATTTCTGGGGAAGCTGGAATCCGGCCTCGTGCCAGACGCGCGTTGCCACAGGGCAGGGATTGGGAACCATTGGTGTGCTAAGGCCGGCGGGGCCCGTGCGATGCGGCCCGATGCCGACGCCGCCGTCCACCAAATGCCCCATTCCCACGGAAGAGGAATGCCCCAAGGAAAGGCGCGAATCATCGGCCTCGCACTTGAAAGCGAAGCTGACGCCGGTCAGCGGAATAAAGGACAAGGTAATCGACTGGCTGACGGGGAAGGTGGTCGAGGGGATGGAAATTCGCTATCTCGATATCGGTACCGCAAAAACCGACGCCGAGAAGAAATCCACCGGCGATGACATCTGGCGCCGTTATCGCTTTGTCTCCAAACGCGCTTACGGTCCCGAAGGCTGCGAGCAGCGGGCGGAGGAGGAAAGCGCACGCGGCGAAGCGAAATTGACTGATCCGGCAGCCCTTGACGGCGTGAACCTCCGGCCCGCGACATTGACTCGCAATCCCAACTCGAACGCCGAAACTCTCTGGATAGTCGGGCTCGGCAGGTTCGAGATGTTCGGTGAAAAGTGCATACCTGGCGGAACCGAGATTCTCGCCGGATCGATCATCGCCGCCGGCGGGGTGCATTGCGAACCGCTGGAGATGGACGCGATACCGGTGGAAAAAAGTTGCCGGGACGAATGTCCAGAATCGCGCCGCACCTGTACCGCCGATACTTTTCTGTTCAGGTTCGGGCGGATGGCGCCGGACAGCGTTCCCGCCGAACTGCGCGACGCGCTCGAGGGAGTCGGATGCGACGCGGAAGTGGCGCGCGTCAATATCGGCGCCGTTTCGACCCATCCGATATGGCGGCCGTTTTTCTGGATTCAGCCAACCAGGGGATGTCCATTTTCAATTGAGCAGACTTCGTTGGCGGGCGGTGGCGGCAAGCTGACGGTCGGGGTGAAGCCCAAGATCAAGCTGCTGCCGCCCAAAATCGGCGTGGCGCCGGTGTTTGACACCGACGGTCTGCAGCTCTCGAAGGAGAATCCGGACGATCCGCTCTCTGCCTCTGATTTCACGATGAACACCAGCGTCGGAGGTATGGCGCTGACTGGCAGTCATACGGAGACCGACATCGGGCTGAGCGGGTTAACGCGCACCCGATACCAGATGGCGACGGCCGGCTCACCGGTATCTTTCAAGGGAAGTTGTCATTCCTCAGACGGAGGACTGTTGATTCCGGCCGGCGCAGTCGAGTGTGGATTGCCTCCATCGCCAGCGCACGATCCAGCCCCGGTCGATACCTGTCCCTCGGACACAGCGACGATGATGAATAACTTCGCGTTCTTCGCGAGCAACTACAACATGCTTGCCGCCCTGCACAATCACGCCGGAATTGTGACCCCGTTGGTACTGCAGGGTTCTCCGGTCTATCGACGCGGCGAGGTAGTCAAGGAAGCGCGATTCATTGGCCTGACTTTTACCGCCGGAACCAAAGTCGAACCTGTAGTGGTGGTATTCGACATGGGCGTCGACGACGTGATCACCGAGCCGACCAAAGTTACGCTGAAGTTTACCGTCCTGTCTGAACCATGCACCTATCTCTGGGGGGCCAGCCGTGCACCGTTCCGCCTGAATTCAACGACCTGCGGTGAAAGCATCACGCAAGGGCAAAGCTACTCGATTAGCAGCGATTTCACGCCCACACCAAGCGGGCCATGAACAAAATCGGCTGTGGCCCGCGGGTGAAAGGATTCTAATAGGCGCGCCAAACCAATAGAGTCGTCAGCATAAGGATATTTTCGGTACGAGGGATTTTCCGCCGCTATCTGAACAAGGATATTCGATGAGCTTCGCCGCACAGGTTCGGACTACCTCTTCCAACGATCGCGCGAGGGATCGGCGTTCCGCTGCGACGAAGATCCCTGCACGAACGCATCGGCAGCAAAGCCTCGCTTCAGCGGTGATCGCTTTGAATCCTGCTCGCGACCGTTCCGTTCAGCGCGCATGCGGATGCGGCGCGGGGGAAATGCTCGAAGAGGACGCCATGCGGGCCATGGTGCAGCCCAGCCTGAGCATCAGCCAGCCGGGCGACGCTTCCGAAGTCGAAGCTGACCGAGCCGCCGATGAGATCATGCGCATGCCGGATTTGGCGGTCGCGGGTCCGCAGATTTCGCGAATGGGCGATGCCTCGGTTCATCGCAGTTGTGCTGCATGCAGCGCAACCCAGAGCGATCTGTCCGCGATAGTTGCACGGGCAGTGAGCGGCACCGGACGAGCGCTCGACGAGGATACGCGTGGATTCATGGAGTCACGCTTCGGATACGACTTCAATGATGTGCGGATACATACTGCGGAGCCAGGCGGCGGAGTCTGCCCGCTCGCTCCAGGCGCAAGCTTACACGGTTGGTAGCGACATCGTGTTCGCCGCCGGTCGATACGCTCCGCAGACCAATTCCGGCCGCCGACTCATCGCCCACGAACTCGCGCATACCGTCCAGCAAGGCGGCAACCGCGGCGCGAAGAGCGCGTCTGGGATTTCACTGCAAAGGTGGCCCCTGTCGGTGATGTTGCAAGCAGCGGGTTGCTCGGGAAAGAGCAAAAAGGATTGCGGCGGCTCGTGCACTCATCCGACTTCGGGCAATCCCGGCACCTGCCGATGGTCGGGAACAATAACGTATGGTTGCGTGTGCTACGAAAATCCCAGCAGCAAAGCGGTCGAGGTTATAGTGTCGGCGCTCCAGGCACTGCTGATCGCGGCGGGAATCGTACTCGCTGCGGCAGCGTTGGCAGCCCTTATCGCATGCATCGCAAGCGGCGTATGCGAAGCGGGAGCGATCATCGCTGCGGCAGGATTCGCAGCCGCCATATTGATCATTGGCTTCCTACGTAGCCAAGGGATCACGGTAACCGACGACGGAGGATCGGTCACTTCAGTCGACACGAGCGGCACCGCAGAGGAATCAGCTGTGGCGTAGAGATTACCTCCTGCACAGGATGTGTCTTCCGGAGACTTAAATCCCCGAACCCGATGCCCGGCGCCGGTGAACCTGTCACGGGCGTGCAAGCGCGCTGGACCGACAAACCCCCTTCGCTTGCCAGACGGCCGACCATGCCCCCGGCGTGCAGACGACGCTACAATTTTTTTAGCAGCCCCTTGATCGCCTCATTCTCCAGCGCCAGTTCGGCATACATGCGCTTGAGCCGGCTGTTCTCGGATTCCAGTTCCTTGACCCGCACCAGTTCGGAGACCTCCAGCCCACCGTACTTCGCCTTCCATTTAATGGGATGGACGGCTCCCACTCACTGATCGCAAGAATGGCGAACAACGCGATCGTATGGGAGGTTTGCAATGAAGGTCCACATACTCGGCGTCGACTTGGCAAAGAATGTCTTCCAGTTACACGGGTTCGATCGCAAGGGACGCTCGGTACTGATGCGTCGGATACGCCGCGATCAGCTGCTGAAGGTCCTTGGCGAACTGGAGCCGTGCATAATTGGCATCGAAGCTTCCACGGGCGCATTCTATTGACAACGGCAGTTCGAGAAGCTCGGCCACGTCGTCAAGATCATGGCGCCGCAATACGTGAAGCCATTCGTACGTCGGCAGAAGAACGATACGAATGACGCGGAGGCGATCTGCACGGCGGTGCAGCAACGGAACATGCGATTCACGCCAAAGAAGACGCTGGAGCAGCAGGATATTCAGGCGCTCCACCGTGCGCGTCAGCGGTTGGTCAATCATCGAACCGCACTGATTAGCCAGATGCGCGGACTCTTGCTCGACCGCGGCATAGCGATCGCAGTATCGGCTACTCGCGCGCGGCGGCTGATTCCAAAGATCCTGGCCGCGCTCGACGACGAACTGACCACATTAATGCGAAAGATTGTCTCAAGCCTGTACGCGTTCATGCTGCAGATCGACGAACGCATCAAGGCTTTCGATCGAAAGATCGACGCGATCTTCAAGGCCAGCGACGTTTGTCAGAGGATTGCCAAGATTCGAGGAATCGGGCCGAAGACAGCGACCGCGATGATAGCGGCGATCGGCGACGGATCCGACTTCAAGAACGGCCGTCACCTGGCGGCCTGGCTTGGGCTCGTACCACGCCAGCATTCTAGTGGCGACCGTAAGGTGATGATGGGTATCAGCAAGCGTGGCAGTCAGCACTTAAGGACACTTCTCGTGCATGGTGCGCGCGCAGTTGTCCGCACCGCAGTGAGAAAAACCGACTCACGAAGTATGTGGGTCAACGAGCTTCGCCAGCGGCGCGGTTATAATCGCGCGACGGTCGCGGTCGCCAATAAGAACGCACGGGTAATCTGGGCCGTGCTGACCAGTGGCGAGCCGTACCGCGCCGCTGCGTGAGGGTTGAGCGAGGTTGCTTGAAGGATCGGAAAATGGGCTGATGGATCGAACCCGCATACTCAAACCCTGACTTTTATAATGGCCGTCGAGGCCGACCATTTGTCGAGGAGAGTGTGAGCGGATTTCCCATTGGGCGCATCATCATGGTGACGCCGGATAGATGTTGCAATCGATTACCGCCAGGCCAGAAGATGCGTGCGGGTGCTTTAGCTATAGTCGACATAAGAGAGGAGTGGCGCAGATGACGCGTTAAACCCGCGGCACCAGAGTGGCTGACATCTGCCGCGAACACGGGATCAGCGAAGCGACCTTCTACATCTATGGATGGCTCCCCGGTAGCGGCGGGTCACTCGTATCAACGTCAACCACTATCGGTCGCGATGGGGGAATGAACCCTTGTCGCTGGCCAAAACGTGCAAGCTCCTCGGGTGACCAAGCCGTTTGAGATTGCAGGCAAGCGGCCTGAAAAAGAATTAAAAAGCCCGTTAACGTTAAGAGAAATTAATTATAGTCATACACGAAGACGATCGAGCTTCTGGCAATTGATCAAGATCTACACTGAAGACGGCAATTGCGCTCAATAAGTTGTGATGGTTGTGCCTTAGATGAAGCAAATCAGTCTCACCTCAGTGCTCGCCCTTCTAACGGCTTTCAATCTTCTTGGTTGTGCCAGCCTTACCGCAGTAAAGGACAGGACGCCTACTTTCATTCGCGCTGCTGAGACCAAGGGGAAAGATAATGTGCGGGTCGCAGTTGCCGTGCTAACAGAGGCGGAAAGCCGGCAATATTTTGGGCGCCCACTGGAACCGGGGGGCGTCCAGGCGATATGGCAGAGGGTGGAAAACCGCAACAGCTTTCCCGTCTGGATCTTGCCCCGCTTCACAGACCCCGACTACTTCTCAGCGCTTGAAGTTGCGTACCGGAACCATTCGGCGCAATAGCGGGTTTCTTTTTGTCAATGTCAGTGAGGGCGCCAAGTATGTAAACGTCGAGCTATGGCACAGCAAAGGCGTGATCGATGTCGGTTTCTACCTAGAACTGCCGAGTGGTCACTTCGACTACGAACAGACCGATTTCGTCGCGCTTTACCAAGCGAGTCAAGTCAGGGACTTGACGATCGATCAGTTGCGGCAGGTACTCGAAAGGCTGCCATGCTGTACCGGTGACCGCAGAGGCGCATACGGCGATCCAGTAAATGTCATTCTCATTGGCGCCAACGACGACATATTCTCCGCACTGGTTCGTCAAGGCTGGGATCCGACCCACGCTCTCGGCGCAGGCACCGTAAGAAAGACCTTACAAGCGTTTCTGCTCGGTCACCGTTACCGCTACTCTCCGGTCAGTTCCCTGTATCTCTTCGACCGTCGGCAGGACGTCGCATTTCAGAAGGCGCGGAGAACGATCCATCAGCGCAATCACATGCGGCTTTGGCTAACTCCATACACCTATCGCGCCAAGCCGGTATGGATTGGTCAGATCAGTCGCGACATCGGACTACGCTTCACCCTGCGCTCGCCCTTCCTTACTACGCACAAGATTGATCCTCAGGTGGACGAAGCCCGGGACTATTTGGTTCAGGACCTGCTGGCCTCGGAGTCGTTGGAGTGGCTCGCCTATGTAAAAGGCGTCGGTCAGGCATCGCCGGAAGCACCGCGCGAAAATTTAACGGGCGACGCTTACTTTACCGACGGCTTGCGCGCAGTCGCAGCTGTGTCCTCAAGGCGCATTCCCGCAAGTGAAGTGAAATACGTTAGTTGGGAGGCCCTTCCCAACCAATGAGAAACTTGATTCATGAGGCGATGGAGCGTGTGATGGAAAGGACGTACGTCTTTCTCATCGCTCATCGTTGAGTAGCACCTTTGCGTCTTTCAGGTCGGCTCAACGGCGGCCCAATAGGGGCGGTTAATTTAACTTGAGTTTCGCACCGGTCGCGGGGAAAGCCGCCTGTGCCATCTTGGTATCCGTGCCGTGATACCGCTGAGCCCAGATCCCCGAGCACGTTCGTTCTCGGTTGGCATTCCCCGGTCGTCACTTTCGCCCTCGTGTGGTCGACGCCGATCACTGCCCGGGCTGGTCTTTCGTTTCGGTCAGGTAGTAGTCGGCCGACGCCTCGTCGATGTAGCGGCCAGCCCGACTGCGCAAGAGCAAGACAGTCCTGCTCGCGAGAAGAAGAGAGACCTAGGGCGCATCATTAAAGCGAGCTGCGGCAAAACCCGGCAAAGCTGCACCCGCCACAGGATTTAAGAATCCTGCTCTCGGCTAAAATAGCGTGAATCAAACCACTTACAGACCGGTGGACGCATTTCGGGGGTGCTTTCCCGAGATGCCGAAATCCACGAATTGAGCGGCGGGCGAATTGAATCAATTCGGGGCGAACGCAATAGCTCGACGACCCCGGTTGCGCTCGGGGGTACCCTAGCAGCCGCCACACCCTTTCGTTTGAATGCTTTTGCGGAAGGTGGGGTTTCATGTCACGTTGCCAAGGCGTCGGGCGCTTCAGGAGATGGATTACATCGGCAAGGCTGTGCGCAGCAAGCCCGCTTCTCCTGCGGGCCGGCCGCGGCCGAGAAGAAAGCCGACATCGAGCACTATGCAGTAACGCATGGGGCACAGGCGCGAGAGTGTGAGCAAATAAGCGCTTTTTTTGAAGAACCAGGGAAACCGGCCGACAACGCGTTAGTTGAATCTTTCAACGGACGGTTGCGGGACGAATGTCTGAACACCAACTGGTTCCTTTCGCTTGACGACGCCAGGTACAAGATCGAAGCTTGGCGCTAGCACTATAACGAGAGTCGACCTCACACATCGTTGGGCTTCGTTCCACCCAGCGTCTTTGCTCAATGGGCCGCAAGGAAAGGCGGCCCATGAACCCGGATTACTCACTCGCAGACTGGGTCAACAATCGGGGGACCCTCACCGCCCGAAAACCTCCCCGCGCGCCTGGACCAATATCGGGGGGCTCTCATTGCCGCCCCAAACTCAACTTATCCGTGGCTCGCTTTTCGGGACTTGGGTCAGAAGTGTGCGTGCCAAATTTGCACATAGCACACTTTTCGCAGGGCGGAAGAAGACGCATATCCTGCAGTTCGTCGGATTTTCAGTCTGGCATCCTGATTGCGGTAGTGCTCTCCGCTACTTAAACGGAAAACTCATTGACGCCAACGCTCTGGGTGCTGCGATGAGAGGTGATCATGAGCAGGCAAGAGGGCGAGAGCGGGTCCGCATCGAGCGAATATTTGACCGTACCAGAACTCGCGACGATCGTTCGGCGTAACCGAAAGACGGTGTATGGCTGGATTGCGACGGGCGAAATCGGGGAAGCGGACGGTCTTTTCGTGGTGCAAGGGCGTTACTTGATCCATTGGCCGACGTTCCGAGCAAGGCAGTTCAACCCCGCGTGAAACTGCGCGGCCAATTCCAGAATTCTCGGAGGAATTGAAAATGGCGTGGCTGGAAACGGACAGACACGGCCGCCTGAGAATCGGCTTTAAGTACTACGACGGCCTCAAATGTCGCGAGCCGCTCGGGGTGCAAGCAAACAAGCAGACCATCGCCGAGGCCAGGAGGCTTTGCGCGACGATACAGCTTGAGCTCAAGGCGAGAACTTTCGACTATGCGAAGCGATTTCCGGACAGCGACCGGATAAAGCAGCGCGGGATCGAAACGCCAGAGAAAATCGAACCGATCAGCGTCACTGAGCTGGCCGATAGTTGGCTGCTCAGCAAGCAAGGCGAGGTCAAGAAATCTACCCACGGCTACTACAAAGAGGTCGCGGGGATCTTCATTCAGCGGGATGCGATCGGGACGAAAACGGTCTCGGAATTACGTCAGGAAGACATTGACCGCTGGCGCGTACGCGTTGACGAGAAGCAAACCAAGGCCAATGAACCCCTGAGCACGCGACGAAAGAACATGGCGTGGGATGTCCTGAATCAAATCCTGGAGTTCGCTCGCGTCAGGAAACTATTGAACGAAGACCTTCTGCTCGGAATGAAGCCATTCAAGGATTCGGGGCAAGCGAACGACGACGATTCGGAACTGTCGGACGAGCCCGACGATGCCGACGTGATGCCATACAACGCGGATCAGATTGAAGCGATCATCGGGGCGGCCGAGGGCTGGGAACGCGCTCTTGTCACGCTCTATTTCTTCACTGGAATTCGGCGGGGCGAAGGGCTTGCTCTGACTTGGGACAGGGTCTACCTCGATCGTGACCGAGCACTGATCAACCGTAGCCTCAGCGTCCGATACGGCATCACAACGCCGAAGACAAAGAGCAGCCGGCGCATGATCCAGTACGGTCCAAGGGTTCGCGCGGAGCTGTCGAAGCAACGGGAAAGAGTCCAGCTACGCAGCAAGTACGTCTTCCCCAACTGAGAGCGGCGCTGCGCCCAATGTGCGCTGGGCGACTGACGTGGTGTGGCGCCGGATTCTCACGCGAGCTGAAGTTCCGCACAGACCAATCGGGCAGTGCCGTCACAGCTTCGCGGTCCTGGCGCTGAAGCAGCACAAGCCGCTCAACTGGATTCAGCGGCAGATGGGTCATCGCACGCTGCAAATGTTGTTGAAACATTACTGGCGCTGGATACCGACCGACGATCTTTCTGCAGAAGAAATGTCTTCGCTGGAGAGCGCAGCGACGCCGTTGATCTCAAATCATGCCCACCCTATGCCCACCCGGCCCGAAATCGGCACTCCAAGCGGGCTCGTAAAACAATGATTCAGATCGGAAAAAACCCAATAAAACTGGCGGAGAGGGAGGGATTCGAACCCTCGGTACCGGTTACCCAGTACGCCAGATTAGCAATATCGCGCCAGTCCGCGAACACCGGCACCTTAGCAAGACTCCTTGAGACAGAAAACCCTTGCGGCAGTGCGATTTGCCGCATCCGGGCAGGTCGAGAAATGTCTCACCGAGTCTCGCCAGATCTCATTCAGTCTGGGAAGTTTACCCCACCCTGGCCCCACCCGAACGGTTCGGAGGCATGGGAAGTATCACGGAATCAGAACGCGGCGAGCGTGCCGGGTAATTTTTCTAACAACCCGCAAAAGGGAGGGTTTCATGAACTCGAATCCCTATGTCGAAGCCCGTCGCGAATGGGACGAACGTTACGCCGATCTCGTTCTCGGCAAACGCAACTGGCAGATCACCGCCGGAGGACTGCTGCTGCTCAGCCTGATTCTTGCCGCTGGAGTTGTCTGGCAGAGCACTCGCAGCCGGTTCATCCCGTACGTGGTCGAGGTCGACAAGCTGGGCTATGGGCTTACCGTTCCCAAACCTCTTATTCCGAGCACGGATCCGGCGCTCGTTGATCGCATGGAGCGCTATGAGGTTGCCAGCTTCATCCGCAATTCGCGCTCAGTGAGCAGCGACCCCAGCGCCGAGCAGCACATGCTCAACGACATGCTGGCGCATGCGAAAGGTGCGGCGGACAAATACCTCGACGAGTACTTCCACTCCGACAACTTCGCGCACAATCCCTTCAAAAAGGCCGAACACCAAACGGTCTCCGTGCAGATCGATTCCATCCTCGAGCTCTCCGCACACAGTTTCCAAGTGAGATGGACCGAGCAGGTACGCGACCGCACGGGCGCAGCGCTTGACGCTCCAACGCATTGGGAAGCTGCGCTTCAGACGCAAGTTTCTCCGCCCGGATCTGACGACGCGATCATCGAGTAATCCGCTGGGATTTTACGTGACGCAGATCAGCTGGGCCGAACAGCAGAGCTAGGTAACCGACGGAAGGGAGGCGAGTTCGATGAAGCGTATTGGCACCGTGGGCAGTTTGGCTTTGGCACTGACGATCGGAGGGTGTTCGGCACAACAGGGACACCAGAATCAATCTCAAGCCGCGAACGTAGCGCCAATCGAGCCTGAAGCCGCACCGCAGTCCGAAGCGACGCCCAAGCCTATCACCGGGGCGGAACTGCTCGCACAGCAGCCCTCGGAGGTTCGGGCAGCGTTCAAGGACCACGATCAAAACGGCCAGTGGGCGACGTACAAGACGCCACGATACGTACTCTATCCCTTCAGCCAAGGGCCCGATCCCATAGTCGATTGCGAACCGCTACGAACCACCGACCTGCAACTACAAGCGGGTGAGACCATCACCGACGTTGCGATGGGCGATACGGAGCGATGGATGGCGACGCCGGCATCGTCTGGCGATCCGACAAACCCGACGCCTCACCTCGCTGTGAAGCCCCAGGCGCCAGCGATTGCGACGAATCTGACCATCTACACGACGAAGCATATCTACCACCTGCAGCTACGATCGCGCGGCGGCCACGCCATGCAGGAGGTTGAGTTCTACTACCCAGACGATCTTCTGGAGGCGATGCGTAAAGCCGATGAGGCCGCGGCGCAAAGCACGACAGTTGCGGCAGCAGATCCACCGACGAGTCCGAGCGAGATCAGGCCGATCGCTTCCGTCGATCCGCGTCACCTCAATTTCGATTACGACGTCTCCGGTCCTCAAGTTCCGTGGAAGCCAATCAGGGCCTTCGACGATGGAACCCATGTGTTCATCCAGATGCCCAATGGCATGCGTTCCAGCGACGCGCCCGCGTTGCTGGTCGCGGCGGGCAGCGGAAGCCAGATGGTGAATTACCGCGTGCGCGGCGAGTACTACGTCGTCGATCGCCTCTTCGGTCAGGCAGTAATGGTTTCGGGAGTCGGCCGACAGCAGGACCGCGTGACGATCCAGTACGCGGGCAACGCGAGGTAGGGGCCATGTCCGAGATCGAGGAAAGCAAGCAGCGTCCGGAAGTCGATGAGACCAAGCGGCAGCAGGACGAAGAGAAGATCCGCAACGAAGGCGGCCCACGACTCAATGGCAGGCTCGCCGCCACGGCAGTGGGGCTCATGGTCGGGCTGGTGATCTTGCTCACGTTGGCTGTGCAGTCATCGGGTCCGGGCGCGCAACCTGCGGGTCGTAATGGCACCGACGATACCGCGTCGAACAAGAGCGAAGTTCAGGACCTGATCGCTCACGCTGGCGATCCGACGCCTGCCGCATTCCCCGCGCCTGCGACGGAGCCCCCACCCATGGTAATCCCGAGAGAGCAAACCTCGGCGCCGGCGGCCCCTCGCCAACCCAGCAGGTACGCGGAGTGGGCGCAGGACAAGTACATGAAGGCCCTGGAGGCGCCGCAGATGGTTTCCGCATTCCACAGCGGTGCAGCGCTCCAAATCCCGAGCGTGACTCAGACGGGGAATGGAGATGCGAGCAACACGCTCGCGATAAACAGTTTCCAATCGTCATCCGATTCGTCGTCGTCGGTGAGACTTCATCCGCCTGCATCTCTGTACACGGTGATGACCGGCAGCGTGATTCCTGCGGTGTTGATCAGCGGGATCAATTCCGACCTGCCGGGACCAATCGTCGCGCAGGTCAGCCAGAACGTTTACGACAGCGCCGGCGGACGATCACTGCTCATCCCCCAAGGCAGCAGGCTGATTGGTTCGTATCGAAGTGCAGCAGGTTACGGACAGAGCCGCGTCCAGATTCAATGGCAGCGCCTAATCTTTCCGAACACCGCGAGCATGGACATTCCTCAGATGCCGGGAACCGACGAGGCCGGATACGCGGGCTTCACCGACCAGGTGAACAACCACTACATGCGCACCTTCGGCACCGCAGCGCTCATGAGTCTGATCAGCGCTGGACAGGCGGTGGGACAGATGGCGGCGTTCGGCGGCGGAATGGGCGGACCGCTCGGTTACTACCAACCAAACCAGTGGGCGATGGCGTCGCAGATGGCGGGCTCGTCCGCAAGTTCGCAATTCGGTTCCGTTGGGCAGCAGGCGATCGAGCAGGGAATGAGCACCGGCCCGACCTTGGAGATCCGACCGGGCTACCAGTTCAACGTCATGGTGACCGAGGACCTCGTCTTTCCGGGTCCATACAAGGGCTGAGTCGTACACAAAACAGACAAGCACTTGTGCACGAAACGTACACAGGTGGTCTCGAAAGGAGAGCGGCAATGGGAGTTCTGAAAAAGAAAGAGGAGCGGACCGAGACCGTCACCATACGCATCCCTTCGTCGGTGAAGGCGGAGATCGATCAACTACGTGATCGCGCCGAAGCAACGGGATTCGATCTGAACGCCACAATGTCCGAATCACTGACACGATTGGTGCGGCAGGTACGGGAAGAGCTCGAGGGATCGCAGCGCCCAACACTAGAGGCAATCGCTCAAGAGCAGCGCACGTCAATGGTCTGACGCGAGCCGCAGGCGAGCTTTCTCAGGCGTCAAGCGGCGGCGGAAATGGCGAATAGCGCTAACTGAGATCGGTGAGGATGAAGGATGCGGATTTATGGGGAGGGGAACGCGCGGTCGTAGAGCAAGATAAAGCGAAATACCACACCATACGATATGTCGCGCGTTCCCCTCTTATTCCAAGGATTTTCTCAACATGAAGCACCATTCTGAAAATATCCTTCCCATAAGCGGTGCGAGTGATATTTCGCCGTCCTGGAATCAGTTTCGGGCGCCGCTTTTTGCGGGCATTTCGATAGTTCTGATGGCAGCAGGAATGACGTTCTTAATGCGGCAATTTCGAATCGGAATGACTCCCTCCGACAGTTCGTGTTCCGAGGGTTCAATCGGGTAATCGACACGCCGATAAGCCGTGGCGAACTCGTTGCAGGATGCCTTCCGGTCAATGCTGAGCAAGAAGGTCTAACGCGCGGATACCTCGGTAACGGCGATTGTCCGGGCGGCGCTGAGCCGGTGCTGAAGATGATCGGCGGCTTGCGCGGTGACGAGGTGGACGTCGAAGCGGGCTGGATTGCAGTTAACGGAAAACGGCTCGCCAACAGCGCGACAGTGACGCGGGACAGCGTTGGTCGCCTCCTCAAGCACGTCGTGTGGGGTAAGCGTCGAGTCGCCCCGGAAGAGGTCTGGCTATTTGGTCTGAACAACCGGCGAAGCTGGGATTCTCGATACTTCGGTCCGATTCCTTTGCGGGCCATTCGCGGAGTTGCCGAGCCTTGTTGACGTGGTGACGAGTCATGGCCAGCAGCGCACACAGCACAGAGCAGGGTCTTAGGGTTCATTACCTGACCAATCTCGGCGGCCTCGTTGCCCTCGCCGGTCTGGACATGGAGCCACCTGATTTTCTGTTCGGAGCATTGCTCAGCATCGCGAAAGAAAACGTCGCTATTCGTCCGGAACAGCGGGCGAAAATCGCGGCCAAGGGACAGGTGAAGCTTGACGAGCGGGCGACTGGGAAACGCGCGTGGACATCGTGGAATCGGGCGCGGGAACTCCACAGCATCACACTCACGAGTGCACAAAGTCGCCGAGTAATCGTCGCCCTCGGAGGGTGGGCTCCGAAAGAAAGCGAGGCGCTCGCGTCAGCGCTTTTGCGAACGCTGGAAGAGGTTGAGTGCGATGGCTAGTCGGCCTCGATTCTACAAGAAAGAGGTCGAAATCCGAGTTCGACCGAATCGGCGCGGCAACCAGAGGCGGCCTCTCGTGCCT
>CAVQVD010000017.1:0-141788 GCA_963717045.1 uncultured delta proteobacterium
GTGCGGCTCGGCGCCTTCCTTGTCGGAGTGCGCGGGCACGAACGAGGCGTCGATGTCCAGGACCGACCAGCCGGTGAGCGGTTTGCCGTCCACGCGTATCCACGCGTATCCACGGGAATCCGCCGGGGCGCAGGTCCAGCAGGTCGTGCACGCGGGCGCGGACCTTCGCCCGCGCGGAGGCGATCCTCGCGAGCTGGACCGGGCCGTCGTCTTCGCAATGGCGATATAACGGGTGTTGTTCGCGTGGCCAGCCCCTCGCAAGAGTGGTTGGGCGATCAGAGCATAGGCATTGGGGTGGGAGAAAGGAACCGCGCTGGAGCGTCCCGAGTAGAAGCTCTGCACGAAATCATTGACACCCAACTGGATCGTGGTCCCCGGGCTGAAGCCCTTGGTCAGGATGGTATCGCCAAGGGTATTGTCGGTGGTTACAGTATCGGCCTGCGTCGTCGCTCCCGAGGCGAGGGAAGTGAGCGAGATTGCCGGGTTGCGGCGCAACCACCCGTACCGGCCCAACAGCTGGGCGTCGAAGCCGGGTACTGGCGATCCACTGGAATAGGGAGCCGGACTGAGGGATAAGGAGTGCGATCCCTCCCGCACGCGGCTCGTGTTGTAGGACGAGGACACTGTGGAAGTAATCGGGTCCACGCTCAGCGGGGACAGGCCGGGAGAGGAAAAGCTGAGCAGGGGCACTGCGACGGGTGCTTCGCCCGCGGGCGCATCCGCCACGTTGTAGTTAATTGGGCGCGGCAATCCGCCGCCCTTTGTCAAGGGAACACTCAGGTCCGCGATGGTCTGATCGACTTGTTCCAACTCGATATCGAGGTTGTTCTTTAACGCCATTTGCAACGCCTGGCGCAGGCTCAGGTACAGCGGGCCGTCTTGCGAATTTGCTGGTTGTGGCGCCGTCTCAGGCGTCCGCGCTAGCGAAGATAGCGAAGATGAAGGTGCGGGCGCGTACACAGAGAGCTGCCGCTGCAGGCGGTGTCTGTGCCGGTTGTTGCGCGGATGCTATACATACGAACACGCCGCTTACTGTAAAGCGAAAGGCAAAGTGGGAGAGACGGCGCACTGCGGATTGGCGGGAAACAAGCTCAATTGAGCACGCTCCCTTTCGGGCGCGGTGTTCCATTCTATTGATCCTGGCCACTCTGATGGTCACTCTTTCCTCCCGTGCCGGGTCTGCATCACCGCCCTGTTGCCCGGCGGGGGCGGTCTGCGTGCGTACGCGAACGCCTTGCCTCACCGCATCATTCGGGTTTAGCACGATGAGGTCGCCATCCTGCAGTCCAGCGGTAATGTACACCTGCGTACCCAAATCTCGCCCTACGTGCACGGGCCGCATCTGAATGACATTGTTCTCCACCACGGGCACAAACTGACCGCGCGCCATCGTCAGCAGGCTATCGCCGGAGATCAGGATGCCCGGGTTCGGGGCTTTGTAATGCATCTGCACGGAAGCGAACATGCCCGGCCGCAACCGGTGCTGGGCGTCGCTGACTCGTATCTCGGTGAGAAGCGTCCGGCTTTGTTGGCTAAGAGAGTCGCTGCTCCGAACCACTTTGCCCTGTGAATGTCTCGCCTGGCAACTCCGAAAAGGTGAGGCCCACAGGTTGGCCGGTTTCAACGAAGGGCGCATCCTGCTCCGGCACGGACACAAAGACCTCCATGCCCCGAGGTCCACAACATCGAACAGTTCGCCGCCTTGGGCGCCACCTATGGGCGGACCGCCCGTCTGGTGGGACGGGCGTAGGCGTTAGTCCTTGTGCGCTCCCGAAGCTGACACCAGATTGCCCACCTCGACGTTGCGCGCGGTGACGGTGCCGCTGATGGCGAACGTACCTGTTCGAAGTCGGCCAGAGCCTGGGCACGGGCCAGAGCCGCCTGCGCTCCCTTCACCGCATTTTCGTCGCCTGCAGATTGGATTGCGCTGTCTGCACCGCCGCAAGCGCCGCATCGTCGTCTTGCTTGGAGAGAATGCGGTGGAGCACAGCGTCTGTACCCGGTCGTAGGTCGCCTGCTGCAGCTGAAGCGAGGATTGCGCCGTCAATACGCCGTCTCTACTTTGCTGCACAGCTGCTGCCGCCTGCGCAACGGAGGCGTCCAGGTCCGGCGCTGAGATTATGCCCAGCAACTGCCCTTTGCGTACCGTATCGCCCAGGTCGACATAGCGGGCCTTCAGGTATCCTGACGCCTGCGCGTAGATGTGCGCAGCCCGAAGCGGGGTCACGGTGCCCGGCAATGTCAGCTCCTGCTCCGAGCTTGCGCTGTGAACGGTCTGCACCTCGACAATCGGCACTGCGTTCTGCTGCTGCTTGGCCCTGGCGTCCGCTTCCTGGTCGCGCTTTCGATGGGGAGCCAACCCACCAGCAGAGCTACATCAAAACCGCTAGCGCCATCAGAATCCACCACCGCCGGATGTTTTCGCTGCGGTTGCGTCTCGGGCTGCTGACCAAGCGTGTGCGTTGTGACATCTGCGCTCATGACTGTGCTCGTCCTATCTCGTCATCGATTCGCTTTTCCAGTTCACCGAGCGGCTCCTTGGCCAGGAGCGAATAAATCACGGGCACGATGATCAGCGTGCCCACCGTAGCGAACAGCAGCCCGCCGATGACGGCGCGTCCGATCGGCGCGTTCTGCTCGCCACCCTCGCCCAGAGAAGCGCCATGGGGAGCATCCCGATGATCATTGCCAGTGCCGTCATGCACACTGGCCGCAGCCGGGTCGAGCCGGCAATCAGCGCCGCCTCCCTTGCATCCTTTGTCGTCTCCCTACCGCGGGATTCGTTGGCAAAGCTGACGAGGATGCTATTCGCAGTGGCCACACCGATGGTCATCAACGCCCCCATGAGTGACGGTACGTTGAAGGTCGTCTGCGTGAGGAACAGCATCCAGATAATGCCCGCAAAGGCTGCCAGGCAGCGCCATCAAAATGACGAAGGGGATGGTCCACGACTGGAAGTTCATCGCCATCAGTAAATACACAAACACCACCGCCGCCGCGCGATACCGATCTCCAGGTTTGAGAACGAGGTGTTCATCGTGAGCACCTGACCGCTCAGGACGATTTGTACTCCAGTCGGCAGGTGTCGTGAGTTCCTCTCCACGATCTTTTGCACATCGCTGGCCACTCCGCCTAGATCGCGCTGCTCCACGTTCGCGAATATGTCCATGATGGGCAGCGCGTTGTAGTGCGAGACGGTCATCGGCGAAACCTGACGCTCGGTCTCCGAAACATTTCGCAACAGCTGATCGCTGACGCCAGGCGTAGGCGAGGTCACGACCGTCCGATCCAGCGAGTCGAGGTTGTCGCAGCCGATACTGGGGCACCTGCACGATTACGGGGTACTCGATGCCCGTCTTTGGATCGAGCCAGAAGTTCGGCGCAACCTGTCCGCTGCCCGAAAGCGACAGCAACACGTTGTCGGCAACGTCTCTTTCAGTGAGCGCAAGCTCCTGCGCCTTCAGCCGGTCGACATTGATGTTGAGTTTGGGCGCATTGACCTCCTGCTGCATGAACACGTCCACGGCACCTGGCACATTCTTGATTTGCTGCTGCAGCGATTCGGCGATCTGCGCCGTGACGCTGCGTCCTTGCCGCGCACCTGGACATCGATCGGTGCGGGCAGTCCGAAGTTCAGCGTTTGATTGGTAATGTCGGCGGGCTCAAAGAAAAATGTGTCTTGCGGGAACTTCTGCGCGAAGTCCTCCCGCAGCACCTGCATCCATTCCTGCGTCGGCCGGTGCTTAGCCGCAAGCAGCACCAGCACGTCTCCATCCCCATTGCTCGTCGTATCGCTCGCCGAGTAGGCCAGGTTTATGCCCCCGGGCGGCAGGCCGATGTTGTTCACCACCATCTGGAGTTGCGCAGGCGGAATCACGCGACGAATTTCCTCGTTTACTCGTTTGAATACCTCCTGCGCTGTTTCAATGCGTGTTCCCGCCGGCGGTCGTACATGAAATTCCATCTGCCCGGAATCGACATATGGGAAGAAATCCCGGCCAATCACCGGAACCAACGCCAGCGAACCAAGGCACACCGCCGCGAACAACGTAAGCGTGATCGCCCGGTGCCCGAGCGCCCACTCCAGTCCGCCTCGTACTTCTTTGCAAACCAGTCGAACCCTTTCTCGAACCTCTGGTGGAATCGCCAAATCGGGCTCCGGCTCAGCGGCGACTCCTTCTCTTGACCTTGATACAGTGGGACCTCCTTCGGCAGGAGGAAGTGCATCATCGTCGGCACCAACGTTCGCGAAAGCCCGTAGGAAGCGACCAGCGCCAACACAACGTTCAGTGCCAGCGGCGTAAAGATGAACTTCGCCGCGCCCGAAAGCAAGGTCACCGGCACGAACACGATGCAGATCGAAAGGTCGAGATCAAGGCCGGCATTGTTACCTGTCAGCGCTGTCGAGGATCGCTCTGGCCAGAGGCTTCTTCTCCCCTAAGCCGAGATTCCGGTGCGTGTTCTCGATCTCCACCGTCGCGTCGTCGACCAGCATACCCACCGCCAGAGCCAGTCCTCCCAGCGACATGAATTAATCGTCTCGCCCAAGCGACGAAGACACCGTGATGGCGAACAATACGGCCAAAGGAATGGATGTACTCACGATCAGCGTGCTTCGCCAACTGCCAAGAAATACCAGCACCATCATGGCGGTAAGAAACGCGGCCGTTACCGCCTCCTGCACAACGTCCTGGATGGAAGCGCGTACCAGCACCGATTGGTCGAAAATCGGCGTCAGGGTCAGCGCGCTGGGAAGCCCGGCTTTAATGCGTGGAGCTCCTACCTTACGTCGTCCACAATCGTCAGCGTCGAGGAGGCGCCGCTCTTGATGACGGTCAGCAGTGCCGACGCCTGACCGTTCTCGCTCACATAGCTGGTCTGCGGTTGAACCCGTTATGGACCCAGGCTACATCCCTGGTTTGAACCACCGCGCCATTCGCCGTTCGGATCGGCAGATCATTCAGCTCCGCGATCGTACCCGGGCTGCTGTTGGTTCCGACTAGGTACTCACGGTCACCTATCTTTTCGGTGCCCGAAGGCGTGACCAGGTTCTGATTATTTAGCGCGACGGAAAGATCGGTGGCGGTCAGGTGATTCGCCACCAGCTGCACCGGCTCCACATCCACCATGATGGATCGCTGCTCACCGCCATACGGCAGCGGCACCGCGGCGCCCTTGATGGTCGCCAACTGCCCGCGAATAAAGTTCTGCCCCAGGTCGTAGAGTTGGGTTTGCGAAAGCCCCTTTCCGCCCAGGCTTACCTGCACGATAGGAACGCTGGAAGCGTCGTACTTCAGCACATACGGCGGCAGGATCCCCGGCGGCATCAGGCGCAAAAGCGACTGCGCCAGAGCTGTGACCTGCGCAATCGCAAGATCCACCTGCACACCCGGTTGAAAATGAATCTTGATTACTCCGACGCCGTTATAGGACTGCGATTCGGTGTACTGGATGTTATTGACTGTGGTCGGCAGCGCCCGCTCGCAGACCCCGACGATGCGCTTGGACATGTCATCCGCATCCAGCCGCTATAGGTCCAGATAACGCTCACAATTGGAATATCGATGTCCGGTAAAATGTCCGTCGGCGTCGTCAGGATGGCGGCGATGCCGAAAATCGCGATAGCACCGCGACAATGACGAACGTATAAGGCCTCTGCAGCGCGAAGCGAACGATCCACATAAGCGCTCTCCTCGTTGGCCGTCATGGAGCAGGCTGATCTGCCCACCTGTTCCAGAAGAGTCAATCTGCGCCTGTCAACTCACATCTCTTCGTGAACCCGCACCCGAGCGAAGACAGTATAAGTACTGGCGTCCTGCCGTCCGTGTCCCATCGATTCCCCGATCTTTAACGTTTGTGGTCCTTGACGAAGAGTTTGGACAAATGGCGGATCCATCGGCTAAGGGAAACGTTCAGGAACTCGGGTGCGGCGAACAACTCGAGAAACTCCAGATCGTCATCCCAGTGCTCCCGATTTAGTGCGGCGCGATGATCGAAGTCCTTGCCGTGGAAATCCATAATACGCGCATTATCGATAGGGAGACAGTACCAGCGGCTACTTGCGCCGGTGGTATTGCGGATACTGGGACACGTGTGCATCCGGGAGAAGTGCTGGCCGATATTGAAGCTCCAGAACTGGATCAACAGGTTCAGGCGGCTCAGGCGGACCTCGCGACTACCCTGGCAAATCTTCAGATTGCACAGATCACTGCAAAGCGCTGGAAGAAATTGCTGGCCAAGAATACTGTCTCCCGGCAGGAAGCAGATCAGGCAACCAGCGACTTCAGTGCGCGCCAGTCGGCGTTGTCTTCTGCACAGGCGAACGTGCGCCGTCTGCAGCAATTACAGGGATACGAGAAGGTTTACGCTCCCTTCGACGGCGTCATCACGGCACGCAATGTGGATATCGACTTGCTAATTCAGGCTGGCGATAGCGACTCGCCAGGCGCGGAGCTATTTCACATGGACCCAATCGGTAAGCTGCGTCTGTTTGTTCCCGCTCCAGAAGTGTATGCAAGGGCGGTACGCAACGGGGATCGGATCGAAGTCACTTCGGACGCCGCTCCGAATGAAAAATTCTTTGGAAGGATCTTTCGCGACGCAGATGCCATCAACATTTCCACTCGAACCTTGAACGTGGAAGTCGACGTGCCGAATCCGGAACACAAGCTGCTGGCGGGCCAGTATGCATTTATCCATTTACCGCTTCCCCCTTCTCGCGCATCGATGACCTTGCCTTCGAATGTTTTGCTGTTTCGTTCGGAGAGGCTCCGAGTCGGCGTCGTGCGCAACGGACATGTGCAGCTGGTTCCTGTACAGATCGGCCACGATTATGGCGCGACAGTCGAGATCACCTCGGGCCTCACTCCGCAAGATCAGGTAATTCTCAATCCTTCCGATTCGCTCGCCCAAGGTGAGCCGGTACGGATTGAGAAAGGCGATGGAGTATGAGAAGAACCGTAGCCTTTACGATCTTTTGTCTGGCGCTGCTGGCGCTTCCCGGCTGTATGGTCGGACCGAAATACAAGAAGCCAGCGCAATCCTAGCTCCGGGTTTAAGGAAGCGTCGCCTGCATCATTCGCCGAGCAGGATGGATGGACGCCTGGCCGACCAAGGGACACCCAACTGAAGGGCGATTGGTGGACCATGTTCGGCGACACGCGATTAATGCGCTGGAAGCTCAGGTCGACACAGCGAACCAGACGCTGAAATCGGCTGAGGCGAACTTTCGCGCCGCGCGCGCGCAGATTGGTTATGCCCGGTCAAATGAATCTCCAACCATCGGTGTTGGCCCCGAAGCGGCACGGTGCGTGATTCGGCGAACCAGCCGTATTTCCCCAGTAACCTCGCAAACAACGGCTCTGGCGATTTCGTTCTGCCTGTCGACCTCAGGTATGAGATCGATCTATGGGGGCGCGTGCGGCGCGGCGTGACCTCGGCCCGCGAACAAGCGCAGGCTAGTGATGCCGACATGGAAACTGCGCGGCTGAGGTGTGGGTATCCGGTAGACAAAATTCGCGATCAGGCGGTTGGGACGATTGAAGTAGTCCGGGCCATAATCCGCTCGGAGATTGTTCTGGTCGCCTACAAGAACTCCTCCGTTGAATCTTGGCTTTACCTAAAAAACCAAGCTTCGGCTAATGACGATTTCGCTGCGTCTTGGCGCTCACGTTGAAGGCTGGCCGCAGCCGGCGTCCACGTACAGGCCTCAATGCGCTTTTACAAACTAATCGAATACTGCCAAAGCGATTCTAGCGACCTGTTCGAGCGCACGGCGATCTGACTTGAGCCTAGCCATCGCCCGCATCCCTTGAATGGTGACGACGAAGAACCGCGCCAGTGCCGCCGGATCTTGCTTCGGAGACAATTCGCCGCTGGATTGTGCATACTGCAGGGCCTGGCAAAAATTGATTCAACTTCTGCTTGATTGCTGCGCAAAAACTCTGTAATGCTGCATCTCCCGCAACGCGCTCCATATTTGCGCTTAAGGAGCAAAGCAACCGCGCGCGTGCTGCGCCCTGGATTCTCACTGAGACCAAACAGAAGCTGCGCGAAGCCATCTTTCACGGTGGGAGCGGAGCTGAATAGCCGGCGCATGGAACCATTCGTTTCATTCCGATAGTGCGCCAGAGCTTTCAGGTACAAGGCCGCTTGTCGCCAAAAGTGTCGTAAAGACTCTGCTTGGCGATCCCCATTTCATGCCAACAAGACGCCCAGTGACGCGTTCTCGTAACCAAAACGCCAGAACACATCCATGGCTGCGGATAACGCCTGTTCGGGGTCAAATTCCTTGCTCCTGGCCATATTCAGATTTCAGTCTACTGCAAGGGATTGACGAGTCTTATTCCAGACTGTATAGTCTGGAATGCACTGAAGGACGGATTCAATTCCCGCAGGCGTTGTATCTTGCAGTGTCTCTCGTAAGGAGCCAATTATGAAGCGTGCTTTGAAGTTTCTTTTTATGGTGGCTGTCTTCGGCCCACTGCTTTTCTACACAGCAGTTTCTTCCAAGGCTAACGGACAGGCTACAGACAAAACGATCGCCTCGCGCACTGCGGAAATCGACGGTGTCAAGCTGTACTACATGACGGCTGGCCATGGTCCGCCGCTCATACTTCTGCACGGCTATGCGGAGACCTCGCGGATGTGGAAACCCATCATCCCTCTCCTCGCCCAGCGCTTCACCGTAATCGCACCAGACCTGCCCGGTATAGGCAACTCGGAAATTCCTGCCGAGTGGTCTGGACATGAAGAACGCTGCCATCCGCATTCATGACCTTGCAAAGTCGCTCGGCGTACAGAATGCCGAGGTCGTCGGACACGACATTGGACTCATGGTCGCCTATGCCTACGCCGCCCAGTTCCCGTCCGAGGTGTCAAAGCTCGTCCTGATGGATGCCTTTCTTCCCGGCGTTCCTGGTTGGGAGGCAATTTACAACAATCCCGGCTATCTGGCATTTCCGCTTCAATGGGCCAACTCCCGAAGTCCTGGTCCGAGGCCGCGAGCGCATCTACTTCGACTATTTCTGGAATGATTTTGCCGCCGACAAAACTCATTCCATTCCGGAAGCGGATCGCGAAGCTTACGCGGAGGCCTATGCGCGACCCGGACGCATGCACGCAGGATGGGCCTATTTCGTCTCCTTCCAGCAAGCCGCCAAGGATTTCGCTCAGCTCTCTCAGACCAAGCTGACCATGCCGGTACTGACCATCGGCGGCGACAAATCACTAGGAGGACCGTTGGGAAAACAAGCCAAGCTGGTCGCAACCAAAGTGACAGTCATCGTACTGAAAAACGCCGGCCATTGGGTCCTTGAAGAGCGGCCGAAAGAGACGACGGAAGCACTGCAAAAGTTTCTCTGACGTTGCGGTGAACCTAAGTGCGCGCGTGGCCGGAGCAGAAGATTTCGAATTGTTAAAACGAAAGGACCGCCCCATGTTCAGTCACGACCCACAGTTCACAAGATTCGTCATTGCCGCGCTGCCGTTTGTGGCGGCTTCGGCTGCCATTGCTCAGTCGCTTCCTGAGATGCGTATGACGCCGGCAGAAATTCGGACCAGCGCGCTCGACAATAACCAGATTGGGAGTTCCGGTCTCCCAGGGGTTCATACCAAGGTCGTCTTTGGCGATCCTTCAAAGGTGGGCTTCTACACGATCTTGTTGTTCGTGCCCGCTCACACCACAATCCAGGCACATTCACACCGCGATGATCGGGTGGCAACTGTCGTCTCGGGCGAGTGGCGCATAGGTTACGGCACTCGTTTCAATGCGAAGTCGCTGAAGACACTTCCGCCCGGAAGCGTGTATTCGGAACCAGGAGGAGACAATCATTTCGCCCAGGCTGTCGCCGGGCCTGTGATCGTCGAAATTTCCGGCTATGGGCCAACCGACACGCGCTATTTCGACCCGGCGAACGATCCCAAGCAGCGAGAAAAGAAATGATTGGCCGTGCTGCCAGCTGGGATTAAGCGCGCAATTGAACAGCCAAGACGATTCCGAATCGTTCGCCGACATTTGCGCTTCGCATCAGACTCGATCCCGCCCGCCAGACAGGCCGAAACAACGCAACGCATATCTGATCGAGATTTTCACGGTCTTGCTCAGTGATCTACAGAACCTATTCACAATAAGTGGTATCTAAAAGTGTCCATGAGACCGCCGTGCGACGAAGCCGTAATCCGGTCGGGAGACGCCGAAACTCCGTGCGCCGCAAAAGCGAGAACGTGGATCCTCGCCGCGACCATTATCGGTTCCAGCATGGCCTTCATCGACAGCACCGTCGTCAACGTCGCCCTGCCTGCGCTCCAAACTAGCTTCCATGCGACGTTAGCGAATGTGCAATGGGTGGTCGAGTCTTACGGACTTTTCCTGGGAGCGTTGATTCTTACATCGGGGGATCGCTCGGCGACCTATTTGGGCGCCGCCTGATATTCGTGCTGGGCGTGGCGATTTTCGCCGTGGCTTCTATGGGTGGCGGATTTGCCTCGAACTTACACCTCCTAATTATTGCGAGAAGCATTCAGGAAGTCGGTGCCGGAGATAGAGGCTGAACACATCTGCGAGCAGAGCGTTGAGTGCCCCGGTGATCTCCTTGACCGAATGTGCTTCGATGTCGGACGGGTTTGTGAGCCGGGCTTTCTGGCGGGCAGTCAATTCTGGTTTCGTTGTCCTGTTATTCCCTTTCTGATTGTGGAGCGTCGAAGGACCTCTCCGTGACTCGTAAAGTAGCTTCATACCTCGCAACCTGAATCTTGCAGCGCTCCGGAACATTGCAGGGTCAGTTCAGACCGGCCTCATCCAGTATCGGTTTAATGTCCACAAACAGAAGATTCGGGCGAGCAACCGCCGGATTCACATTGTGTTCTTTATAGCCACGGCATCTCGTAACGAAATTGGTCGAAATCCGTCCTTGAATGTTGATTTTCGGGAAGCGGTCGCAAGAATCTCCCTATAGCTCGCTGATTCGAAATTGAACCGATGGCCGGATATGAGGAATCCCATAGAGACAAGGCGATCGCCAAGAGACGCAACAAAACTAACCACCGAGGAGATACCATGGCAGCCATACCCGTAACCACACTCGACAAACGCAAGGTCAAAATGGGATTTATCGGCCTTGGACTCATGGGAAGCGGGCTCACGCGACGGTTACATACAGCAGGCTGGAACATTCAAGCATGGAACCGCAGTCCGGGACCGGCCGATAAGCTCCGCAAAGAAGGGATCGCGATTGCAGGGTCCATGGCGAATCTCGTTGCTGAATCCGATGTGATCCTTTCTTCCTTGGCCAACGATGCGGCGGTTCGTTCTGTTTACTTCGACCAGGGTGGTGTCTTGTTCACGGCAAAGCCAGGCACCGTCATTCTTGAAATGAGCACCATCTCTCCGGAACTATCGCAGCAGCTACATCGAGAGGCCTCCACACGAGATATCAAATCTCTCGATGTGGCTATCTCGGGATCAACACCAGCGGTCGAGACCGGGACAGTCACGCTGCTTGCTGGCGGCGATCGAGATGTTTTTGAGCAATGTGTTCCTATTTACGAGTCCATTGCCAAGCAGTGGTTTTTGATCGGACCTGCTTCTTCCGGCGTGCAGATGAAATTGATTGTCAATCTCCTGCTGGGCCTAGGCATGCAGGCGATCGCGGAGGCTGTTTCCCTGGGAGAGCACCTTCACATCGATCGCAACATTCTGCTCGATGTTCTATCCAAAACGGCAGTCATCCCTCCGGCGTTTCTAGGGAAACTTCAGAAAATAAAGAACGGCGACTACTCTCCAGAATTTCCATTGCGACTCATGAGCAAGGACATGGATCTGGTAATGAAAGCCGCGAGGACTTCCGGTGCTGAGTTGCCTGCGGCGTCTGTCGCCGATCCCGTACTTGCCTCCAATCTCTCCGCAAGTGGCGATTTGGATTTGTCCGCTATAACACCGTTTATTATTGGTGAGAAGACGCGGAGCAAGGCTTACTAACAACCCACTAACGCCTCTTGGCGCTTACGTCATACACAGTTGTGTTCCCTACGCCGCTCCTTCCCGGGCGCCTTCCCAGATATCGATCGCGCCGTCTTGTGCGTAGCGATCAATCTCCGTCAGTTCCGCATCCGTGAACTGGAGGCGCTTCATCGCATCGAGCGAGTTATCGAGCTGCTCGACTTGCGCGCTCCGATCAGCGCGGAGGGTACACGCTTGTCGCGCAGGACCCATGCGATCGCCATTTGCGCCAGCGACTGTAGTCATCGTCGGACCGCCTTCCGTTCAGGTGCTCGACGTAACTGGCCCATTAGAGACCTTTTCCAATGCACCTGATTACGAGATTCAACTTGCAAACCCCGGTTTTGAACGAACTCTTCAGACCAATCGCGGCGTCGTACTCGCCGACGCAACTCCCATCGCTGACGTCCACGGTCCCATCGAAACCCTTGTAATTGCCGGGGTCCCGGTGCGGAAAGCGGCAGTTGCGATCCCAACTTTATTGCCTGGATCGTGAAAGTCGCAAGACACTCGCGTCCCGTCGTGTCACCAACGGTTACTGCGGAGAGGCGAGGTTTGTGTAATCCAGCGCACGCCGTCAAAGCCGAGCTTCACATTCAGGCCTTCGTTGTTGTCGAAGAGGCGTCCCGACCCAAGTACCATCTCCTGACGGCCCAACCGCAGACTACTGCCGTGTTTGTGACTGACGTGCGGACCTATCTCCAGAAATGACTGGTGGACATCCCCGGGGGCCTGGTCCGCGCCCGGCCTCGCCCCCCCTCGTCCCGCAACATAGTCGAACTGGAATTCAGAAAACAGCCGGAAATCCGGTCCGGTATGAGATCGAAATGCGGCATCACCCGACTCAGGTTGTAGCCGTTATGATCCTCAGGTCCGGCGCCGAACATAGAGTTGTCGTAGTGTTCGTACTCCGTGCGATACTCCAGCCCGAAAGAGATATTCTCTGTGGGCCGTCATCCATGCGAATGTCTTTCGCCGGATCGAAAAAATCCGGATGCAGCGCAGGATGAGAGAGGAAACTCCAGCCCTGCTCAGCAGGAAAAGGGTTCAGCGGAAGACGAGCGGGATCGCTCACGGAGCTGGGCGGCCGGAAATCTGGAGTCTGCGCGAGCACATAGCAGTCGTCCAACAGGATCGCCAACGCGATCATTATCGCCCGAAAGCGAGTAGCGGTCGGAGGGCGTAGTCTGTTCGGCCACGAAGCGGTTGAGCCCTTCATATCCAGTCCCCAATCAATCGGCCCTGCAGCAGTCAGCGTGGCCTTAGAACTACGCGTCCTCGCTCGCCATTCGCGACCAGTTCATAGGCCTGCTGGGCGTCAGCGAGAGGCATAGTCTTTGAGACGATCGGTGGTTGATAAACGCCGGAATCGAAGCCCGGCCGTAGCTCTTCCAAAATGCGTCCCGAGGCGGTCAGATCTCGCTTGAGTGTGTCTAACCCAAGGAGCTGCGACTCGTTGTGGTAGAAATCCAGGATATTGAGTGTGACGCGGCGATCGGTAGGAGAAGTGATTTCCACCTGCCGTCCCCGATGCGCGAGCAGGTAAGCGCGATTCCGAATACCGGGCCCCCGGCAGTATTGAAAATTACATCCGCTCCGCGCCTGGCGGTATGTGCGCGTAACTGAGATCCCATCTCCGGATCACGGGAGTCGAGCAGGAAATCTGCGAGTTTCGCAGAAGGCGTAAGACCGCCGAGGCTCTCCTCGATGAATTCCAATGACATGTGCGCCGAGATGCTTCGCAATCTGGATCGCTGCGCCGCCGACCCCGCCGTTTGCTCCGAATACAGCGAGTGTCTCCCCTTGCGACAACTTTGCGTGATCGAGGGCGCACCACGCGGTCACAAAGTTTACTCCCACGCAAGCTGCCTGCTCGTGCGACAGCGATTCAGGCTTGTGCACCAGACTTGCAACCGGCACCTGGATGTACTCCGCATGTGAACCGTCTCGGATGGTTCCGACATCGCCACCCGTGCCGCACACCCCCTGATTCATCCACTCTTTTGGACCATTGACCACGATGCCGGAATAGTCGCGTCCCGGGACGCGGGGCAGGGTCGTCTGCGACATGCGACCTGCAACATTCTTCACGTCGCTCGGGTTGACTGAAGCGGCTTCAATACGAACGACTGCGGTGTTTGCATCCGCCTGCGGCAACGGCCGTTCTGCGAGATGCAGTTGCGATGGACTTCCAAACTCCTTGAATTCGATTACCTGCATGGCTTTGCTCCATTGTTGGAATTCTGATCCACATGGGCAGATTCGGACTGCGAATGATGGGGTCGTGCGAGTGCTCGGTCTGCCACGATGTAACCCACACTCATCGCAACCACTAGCAGCGAGCCGAGAAGCGCACGCGGCGCCGGGGATGGAATCTTGGCCAAACGGCAAACCGCCCCGATAGCTAACGCGAGCACAAATCCCAGAATTATCTTCATATGCATTTCCTCCCGCGATGATCATTCTGATCGCTGATTCGAGATTAGGCGGCATCGCGCGCATGGGTAGATGGAAAGGCTCCCAGCAGCTTTCCGAATTCAGCAAAGATCCCGGTCTATCCAATGTCTAGTTATCACTTAGAATGGCGCCGAGTTGAAACTGGAACCTAAAAGAACTTGAGCACAACAGCACCCAGACAAACAATCAACCTGGGCCGGACAGTTTCCAATTCTGCTTCCAACCAAGGCCTGCAAGCATGAAAACTTTGCGTGTTGGCATTTTTGTGGATTCGCAACTTTCCACTTGGCTCCCATTTGAAATGCTTCACAGTGTTGGTGACATAAACTTTGCGACGGTGGATCTGCGTCTTTTCCAGACATTTATCCAGTAACTTCCCCGCTGGTCCTACAATCCTACAAAAGGTTGGCCCTCTGTATCTTCGTGGTCCCCGGGCTGTTCACCAACTCAACATCCCATTTGGTCGTGTGACCTAGACGGATTCCCTTGCTGTGGCGGATGATAGATCGACGCAGTCAGCCAGGAATCTAACCGCTCATGTCCGAAGAAGGAAACAGCCATACCAGCGCATCGAACGTTCCGGACTTCCGTCCGGAACTCGCCTTTCCCCGACTCACGGAGGAGATGGTCGAGCGCCTTCGCCCTTACGGTCGAGAGGAGACCTTCCCGGCGAACCACACTTTGTTTACTCATGGTGAGCGACAGGTAGATATGTTCGTTGTGCTCGATGGAGAGGTCACGATTTCTCTGCCCGCTGCGGACGGCGAAATCAAAGTCATCGCTCATCATCGGAGGTTTGATTTTTCCGGCGAGTTGAATCTTTTGAACTCACAGGGATCGCTCGTCGAAGCGCAAACGGTGAGCGAGAGCCGGATTCTTCGCATACCTCGCAACGAGTTGCAGAGGCTCATGCGTGCAGAAGGCGATATCGCGAACCTCATTACGCAGGCGACCATCTGGCGCCGTATCGGGATAATCGGCGAAGCGACCAGCGGCATTGTGCTCATGGGACACGCCGGTGATGCGGAGATGACACTGCTCCAGCGTTTCCTCATCCGCAACAGCTATCCGCACAGGATCGTTGAAGCGCCGGCGGAAGAGGCTGCTTTGCTCGATGACAGTCTGTCGGATACGGAGCACTCGCTGCCGGCGGTGATACTGTCTGATGGCCGTACCTTGTATAGGCCCACGATCGCGGAGCTTGCCGACGAACTGGGTATCACCGAGTTGCCTGACCCGGAGATGATCTACGACGTGATCGTCGTCGGGGCTGGACCTGCCGGTCTTGCGGCCGCTGTCTACGCGGCGTCGGAGGGACTCTGCACGATTGTGATCGAAAGTACCGCTCCTGGCGGCCAGGCCGGCACGAGTTCCAAAATCGAAAACTACCTCGGTTTTCCAACAGGTATTTCCGGCCAGCGGCTGGCGAGCCGCGCTCAGCTACAGGCCCTGAAGTTCGGCGTACGCTTCGCCATCTCCAGAGAGGTCGTTACCGCGGAGCAGATCGATGGTCTCCACAAACTGACACTTGCGGGCGGTAGGCGCACTGGTCGATTCCCTGCGCAAGTTCGATCCGCGTATCCAAGCGCGCAATCCGGTGATGTTCGTGGTCGAAGTGACCGCCCTCGCGGTGACCGTGATCCTGTGCCGTGATTTCTTCCTCGGGCGCGGGGCGCTCGCCGCCTTCGAGTTCCAGATCGCGCTGTGGCTGTGGTTCACAGTGCTGTTCGCGAATTTTGCCGAGGCGATGGCCGAGGGCCGCGGCAAGGCCCAGGCCGACAACCTGCGCAAGACCCGCACCGAGACCCAGGCCAAGCTGGTGAGCGCCGGCGGCGGCATCGAATTGATAGCGGCGACCAAACTCATACGCGGCGACGTGGTGCTGGTCGAGGCCGGCGATATAATTCCCGGCGACGGCGAAGTGATCGAGGGTATCGCGGCGGTCAACGAGGCCGCGATAACCGGGGAGTCCGCTCCGGTCATCCGCGAAAGCGGCGGCGATCGCAGCGCGGTCACTGGCGGCACCACGGTTATCTCCGACCACATCAAGGTGCGCATCACCGCCAATCCGGGCGAGACCTTCCTCGACCGCATCATCGCGCTGGTCGAGGGTGCGCAGCGCCAGAAGACGCCCAACGAAATCGCGCTCAGCATTCTGCTCGCCGGCCTGACGATCATTTTTATGCTGGTGTGCGTGAGCCTTTACCCATACGCGCGCTATGGCGGCACCTCGCTCTCGCTGCCGGTGCTGGTGGCTTTGCTGGTGTGCCTGATCCCGACCACCATCGGTGGCCTGCTTTCCGCTATCGGCATCGCCGGGATGGATCGGCTGGTCCAGCACAACGTGCTCGCGATGTCGGGCCGCGCGGTCGAGGCCGCCGGGGACGTCGATACATTGCTGCTCGATAAGACCGGCACCATCACGCTGGGCAATCGGATGGCGACTGAATTCATCCCGGTCCTGGACGTACGCGTGGAGATACTTGCCGACGCGGCGCAACTGGCGTCGCTCGCAGACGAGACGCCCGAGGGCCGCTCGATCGTGGTGCTGGCCAAGCGCGAGTACAGTCTGCGTGGGCGCGAGCTGGCGGAAAAGGACGCGCAGTTCATCCCATTCTCGGCGCAGACCCGGATGAGCGGAGTCGACCTCAACGGTCGAAGAATCCGCAAGGGGGCCGGTGACCAGGTGATAAAGTTCGCGCGTGACGCCGGCGGTCAGGCGCCGGCCGAACTGGCCGGCATCATCGAGCGTATCGCGCGCAGCGGCGGAACGCCGCTGGTGGTCGCCGACAACGGGCAAATCCTCGGCGTGATCCATCTGAAGGACATCATCAAGGAGGGTATCCGCGAGCGTTTCGCGCGGCTGCGCGCAATGGGACTGCGCACAGTGATGATTACTGGTGACAATCCGCTGACCGCGGCGGCGATCGCACACGAAGCTGGCGTCGACGACTTTCGCGCCGAGGCCACGCCGGAAACCAAGCTCGCGCTGATTCGCGAGGAGCAGTTGCAGGGCAAGCTGGTGGCGATGATCGGCGACGGCACCAACGACGCACCGGCGCTGGCCCAGGCGGACGTCGGGATTGCCATGAATGCGGGCACCCAGGCGGCGCGCGAGGCCGGCAACATGGTCGACCTCGACTCGAATCCGACCAAGATCATGGAGGTGGTCGAGATCGGCAAGCAATTGCTGATCACTCGCGGCGCGCTGACCACCTTTTCGATCGCCAATGACGTCGCCAAGTATTTTGCAATCATCCCGGCGATGTTTGTCATCGGTTATCCCGAACTGCAGACGCTCAACATCATGCGTCTGGCGACTCCCGAGAGCGCAATTCTCTCGGCCGTCATCTTCAACGCGCTGATCATCGTCGCGCTGATTCCGCTGGCGCTGCGCGGCGTGGCGTATCGGCCGCTAGGCGCCGCCGCGATTTTGACCCGCAACCTGCTGATCTATGGGCTCGGCGGCGTAATCGTGCCGTTCATCGGGATCAAGGTCATCGATCTCTTTGTGACCGCGTTCCATCTCGCGTGAGGAAATGAAACCAATGCGCACGCTGATAACCGCAATCGCGATGACAATCGCGCTGACCTTGTTGACCGGGATCGTTTATCCGCTCGTGGTCTGGGGATCGCACAGGTGCTTTTCCCCTGGCAGGCGAATGGAAGCCTGATCGTCCGTGACGGACACTCGGTCGGCTCCGAGCTAATCGGACAGAATTTCGCCGCCCCGCGATATTTCCACCCCCGCCCCTCCGCCGCCGGAGACAAGGGCTACGACGCGAGCAACTCCAGCGGCTCCAACCTGGGCCCTACCAACCGCAAGCTTATCGATACGACCAAGGCCGCGCTGCACAAGGTGCTCGAGGAAAATCCGGGAGCATCGCCGGAGCTGGTGCCGATGGACCTGGTTACCGCGTCGGCCAGCGGACTGGATCCGGAGATTTCTCCTGCGGCGGCTGAGCTCCAGGTACTGCGGGTCGCGAAGGCCCGCAGCCTCAGCGAGGCGATGGTTCGCGACGTGGTGCACGATAACGTGCGGCCGCGCTTCGCCGGAATCTTCGGCGAGCCGGGTATCAATGTTCTGGATCTCAACCTGGCCATGGACCGGATGGCCACGTCGGCGCGCTGAGACCGAGCGGCGTTGGGCATATATACTCTTGCCGCTATGGCTGAGGAGCGCCCCGCGCCCGAATCCTTTCTCGACCTGGTCGCCGAGCAGCGCAAGGGACGGCTCAAGATTTACGTCGGCGCCGCGGCCGGTGTCGGTAAGACCTGGCGGATGCTCGAAGAGGCGCACGAGCTGCGCGATAAAAGTGTGGATGTTGTGCTCGGCTTCATCGAAACGCATGGCCGTGCCGACACGATGGCCAAGGTCGGAGACCTGGAAGTGGTGCCGCGCCGCAAGCTCGACTATCGCGGGGTTGCGATGGAGGAGATGGACGTCGACGCGATCCTGGCGCGCAAGCCGGAACTCGCCGTGGTCGACGAACTCGCGCACACCAACGTCGCCGGTTCCAAGCATGAAAAACGCTACCAGGACATCGAGGAGCTGCTCACCGCGGGAATCAACGTGATCACCGCGATGAATATCCAGCACGTCGAGAGCCTCAACCCGATGATCAAACGGCTGACCGGCGTGGAGGTTCGCGAAACGGTTCCGGACTCGTTTCTCGCCCGCGCCGACCAGGTGGTCAATGTCGATGTTACCGTCGAGGCGCTTCGCGAGCGACTCCGCGAGGGCAAAATCTATCCCTCGGCGCAGGTCGAACACGCGCTCAAAAACTTTTTCAAGCCGGGTAACCTCGCCTCGCTGCGCGAGATCGCGCTGCGCGAGGTCGCGCGCGGACTCAGCCGTCAGCGTGAAAACCGCGCGGCGCTGCAGCGTGAGGGCGGGCGGCGCACGCTGCCCACCGAGCGGGTAATGGTGGGGCTCTCTTCGAATGCGCACGACCGAGGGATGCTCCTGCGCAAGGCCTGCCGCATCGCGGGACAGCTCGGCGCCGACTGGTACGCGGTGCACGTCGAGACGCCGTCCGAGGCGGTCAGCCGCATCAGCACCCGCGACTTCGTCAAGCTGCTCGAAAATATCAACCTGGCCGGCGACCTAGGTGCCGAGACCGTGTGGCTCAAGTCCGAAGACGTGGTGGCCGCGATGCTGGAGTTCGCGCGCGAACACGGGGTTACCAAGATCGTACTCGGCCGCACGCATCAGCCCTTGTGGCGCCGCCTGCTCAGGGGCGACGTGACGAAAAAATTGCTCAGCGCCGCGAACGATTTCGACGTCGAGATCGTGGGCGGCGATGGCGCCGACGATCCGCGCAAAGAACCATGAGTACGCCATCGCTCCGCACGCGCATCCGCAACATCAGCCTGATCCTGGTCATCCTGGTGATTGGGCTCGGTCTGTACGCCCTGCCCCGCGTTTACCGGCTCGGCACATCGATTCGTGAGACTCTCCATCGCAACTACATCAGCATCGAGGCCGCACAGCACATGCACGAAGCTCTGCGGACTCTGCAGCTCGCCGAGCGCGACGGCCACGCACACGACGCGGTCGCCAGCTCTCGCGCCAAGTTCCTGCACTGGATGGATATCGAGAACCATGATTTCACTGAGCGGGGCGAGCCCGAGCTGGCGCACGATATCCAAATGCGCGGGCGGAAACTGTTCGATGAAGTGGAGGCCGCGCCGTCCGGAGCGCGCCATGACCGCGAGTTCGATGAACTGCACGCGCGCTTAAACGATCTGATCGCGATGAATCAGGCCGCGATGTGGCGCGCGGATAGCCGCGCAGTAGGGCTAGGCCGGCGCCTCACCTACGAATTCGCAGCGGGCCTCTTCGTCCTGCTGGTGACGGGCATCGCATTTTCATGGGCCCTTGGATGGGCTCTGGCACGGCCGCTCACGGAGTTGGCTGAGCGGCTGCGCGGGATCAGCCAGCGGCACGCCCAGGTGCGTCTGGGACCCCAGCCGCTGGCCGAGCTCGACGCCGTGGCACGCGAGTTCAACCAGATGGCCGAGCAGCTCGAACAATACGAGAAACTTAACGTCGAGCGTCTGCTATATGAGAAGCGCAAGACCGAGGCGATCATCGAAAGCCTCGAGGACGGCGTGGTACTAATCGACACGGCGGGAATCGTCACGCATATCAACGAGATCGCCGCGCTCATTATGGACATCGAGCCCAGCGACGCGCTGGGCAGTCCGTTCGACGATCTCAGCAGCAACTCACCGCACTACCGCCGCGTCCGCGACGCCCTTCGCGGCCTGAGGCGCGCGGCGCTCGACGGGCCTCGCACCGAGGTCCAACTGCACATTCGCGGTCGCGATCATTCCTACGTGCTGAAGCCGATCGCACTCCAGCGCACCGAGGGCGCCGCGCTCGGCACCCTGCTCATCCTGCAGGACGTCACGTATCTGCGCGACCAGGACCGCGCGCGCAGCAACCTGGTCGAAACATTGTCGCACGAGCTGCGCACGCCGCTCACCTCGCTCGCGCTTTCGGCGCAACTGCTGCAGCGTGAGGAGGCGACGCTGGATCCGCGGCAGCGCGAGTTCTTGCGTACGATTCTCGAGGAATGCGCGCGGATGAAACAGCTCACCGACAACCTGCTCAACCTCGCGCGCGGCGAGCTGGCCTCGATCTCGCTCAAGCGCGAGCGCCTCGACCTTGCGCGCGTCACTCAGGAGGTTGCGGGACGCTTTCGCCTGCAGGCCGAGGAAAAGCACGTCGCGTTGGAGCGCAAGATCGCGGAAGTCCCGCCAGTCAGCGGCGACCCGGTCAAGCTTTCATGGGTGGTGTCGAACCTGATTGGCAACGCGCTGCGCTATACTCCGGAAGGTGGACGAATCGAAGTGATGACCGGATGGGCCGACGACACGGTGCGCCTGGAGGTCGCCGATTCCGGCCCGGGCATCGCTTCCGAGCTGCGCGACTACGTCTTCGAGCGTTTCGCGCAATATGGCGATGGCGCGGAGAAAGGATCGGCGGGTTTGGGACTCGCGATCGTAAAGGACATCGTGGTGGCGCACGGCGGACGGATTTTCGTGACCGGCAACACTCCGACGGGCAGCCGTTTCGTGGTCCAGTTGCCGGCATCGCGGGAAGCATGATGGCTCGGCTGCTGATAGTTGATGATGAGAAGAATATCCGCGCCAACCTGGCGTCGTTCTTCCAGTCGCTCGGCCACGACGCACAGACCGCCGAAAGCGGTCGCGAGGCGCGTGCGATGATCGAGGCGACGCCGTTCGATTTGGTGCTGACGGATTTCCGGATGGCCGAGATGAACGGGCTCGAGTTGCTGGTCGAGATCAGAAAGCGGCGCCCCGAAAGCCTGGTAATCCTGATGACGGCCTACGCCACGGTCGAGAACGCGGTCGCCGCGATGAAGGCCGGCGCCTTCGACTACGTGACGAAGCCATTCTCGCTCGATCAGATCCAGCATCTGGCCGACCGCGCCCTGCAGCTCCAGGGATTGCGCGCGGAGAATCGCGCGCTGCGCAACGCAATCGACGAAAGTCCGCTACTGGAGTCGAGCAGCGCCGCGATGGTCCGCCTGATGGAGACCAGTCGTCAGGCTGCGGCGAGCGAGGCGACGGTGCTCTTGAGCGGCGAGAGCGGCACCGGCAAAAACGTACTCGCGCGACAAATCCATCGATGGAGTCCGCGCCACGAGCGCCCCTTCGTGGTCGTCAACTGCACCACGCTTTCCGAAGAACTGCTCGAGAGCGAACTGTTCGGCCACATGCGCGGCGCGTTTACCGGCGCAATCAAGGACAAGCCGGGGCGGCTCGAAGCGGCCGACGGCGGCACGGTTTTCCTGGACGAGATCGCCGACCTGTCGGCCACGCTGCAAACCAAATTCCTGCGCTTCGTGCAGGAACAGAGCTTCGAGCGAGTGGGCGGCGACCGCACCATCCACGTCGATATACGCATCATCGCGGCCTCCAACCGCGACCTGCGCTCGGAGGTCGCCGCGCGCCGCTTCCGCGAGGATCTGTTCTACCGGCTCAACGTCATCACGCTTTCGGTACCGCCGCTGCGCGAGCGCCGCGAGGACATCCTGCCGCTCGCGCAATGGATGCTCTCCGCTGCGAGCGTCCGCAACCGGCGCGCGCCGATGCGGCTCGCGCCCGAGACCGCCACCGCGCTCACCAACTACAACTGGCCGGGCAACGTGCGCGAGTTGCGCAATGCCCTTGAGCGCGCGGCCGTGCTCTGTCGCAGCGACGTGATCACACCCGACGATCTGCCCGATTCGGTCTTCCGCGAGGCGCCGAACGACGCGCAGGCCGGAGCGGCGCCAGCCGCGAGCCTCGAGAAGATCGAGCGCGAGCACATCCGGCGCGTGCTCGCCCAGAGCGCCACGCTGGACGAAGCTGCGGCCACGCTCGGGATCAACGTGACCACGCTGTGGCGCAAGCGTAAGCGTTACGGCGCCGACTGAGCGAGCCCGCCATCTTACCGGCTCGCGCTTAGCGGAATGCCGGGATTACCATTTCGGCCATGTCGCGGAACACCTTGCGCTGATAATCCGCGGGCGGCAGCATCGTGATTTCCTTGATTCCGGCCTTCTCCAGCGTACGAATGCGATGGACAATCTCTTCGGGCGTACCGACGATGCATACTCCCGCGATTGCCTCGGGCGTGATGAAGCGCCGCTCCTCGGGCACCAGGAACGTGCAGTGACCTTCGTGGAGTTGGCGGAAGCGCGCATTCTCGGGCAGGCTGAAGTTCTTCACCCGCTTTAAATAGTCGTCCCAGATGTTTTTGAAGAACGGCGGGATCAGCTCATCCTTCTCGCCGCGTTGTTTCCAGATCTCGTAGGCGAAATGTATCGTGCACGCCACCTGCGACCCGGTCTCGTTGACCACTCGTTCGTCGCTGAGCTTTTCGCCAGGCCGCAGCACGCACGCCGTGGTCAGGCAGCTAGTGTAAAAATCCGCACCGATTTTGCGCCCGGCCTCCTTGGCGCCCGCCTCGACCAACTGCATCGACTGCTGGAAGGCTTCGGGACTGCCGGTCACCGTGATCCAGCCGTCGCCGTATTCGCCGGTCGCGCGCAAAGCCTTGGGCCCGTTGGCGGCAACGTAAATCGGAATCGGATGGTCGAGGTTGATGAAGTAGCGGTCGCGATGGATAAATTTAATTTCGCGCGTCTTCCCGGCGTAGGTGTAGTCGACTTCCTTACCCTCGAGCAGCGTGCGCACCACGCGCAAGTATTCGCGGAACTCGCGCGGCGGCATCGGATCCTGCCCCATCACGCGCATCGCCGTGTGACCGGTACCGATACCGAGAAAGACGCGCCCCGGGGCAAGCTGGGCGATGCTCGCGATTGAGTGTGCAGTTACCGGAGCGATCCGGGTGCCGGGGATCGCAACCCCGGTGCCAAGTCTGATGCGCTTCGTGTTAACCGCCGCCAGCGCTAGCGTCGCGTAGCAATCCGACCAGATCATTTGCGAATCGGGTACCCAGCCGGTGTCGTAGCCGAGCTCTTCCGCGTAGCGAATCAATTCCCATTTGTCGATATGGGTGTCGAACATGATTCCGAATTTCATCGACGAACCTCTCTCTCTGTTTTTTGTGCGACCCGGCTCAGCAGCCCGATCGGCGCGAAGTTTATGTACAATTTTTCGGCTCGGGAGCAAACCCCAGGCCCATCGCGTCGGCGATGCGGCGGAGGCGATGCTGGGTAGGATCGGACACGCAACTGAATAGCCGCATGCGTCACCGCGCGAGCGACAATCCGGCTTCGACCAACCGCTCTTCGAGCACCGGCAGTCGATCATGGCCCCAGAATGGCTCGCGCTCGAAGAAAAAGAGCGGTACGCCGAACACGTTGTCGGCCGCCGCCTCCGCTTGCGCGCTCGCATAGGCCCGTGCGCCCTCGCCGCTAAAATATTCGCGAAACTCGGCGGCGGAGAGTCCGAAAGTCGCGAGCAGCGCGGCGACCGCCGCCGGATCGTCGGCCTCGAACTCGCGGCGGAAAAACAACTCGTAGGCCTTGCGGCTATATTCCAGCAGCAGGCCCTTGGATTCGGCGAAGAGGCCGCCAATCAGTGCGGGGGCGGTATCGTAAACCTTTTGCGGGGCGCGGATCAGAATTCCGCGCGGCTTGGCCCAGCGGCGCGCGTCGAGATAAGAGTATTTCGCCTTGAAGTCGGAGTAGGCGCTGCGCTGACCACGATCTTTTATCCTGAGCTGAAACGGAATCCATCGCACGCGCACGGCGAAGCGCTCCTCGAGCGCGAACGCCGGATCGAAGGCGAGATATGCGAAAGGACTCTTGTAGTCCGAGTACATCTTGAGTTCCTTCCGTTCCACGGCATTCTCCGGAAATTTTGCAACGGTTGCGATTTCAGCCGTTTACTCTTTCATATTGAGCACTTGGGCCAGATGGAGCGGAACGTGCCCAGGACAAAAGTGGCGAATCTGGCTGCGGCAGGCAAATCCGTCGGCAACGATAAGCGTGGAGAGCCGGGTTTGACGGATCGCCGGAATGAGCACCCGCTCCGCGATCGCGCGCGACACCTCGAAGCGGTCGGCTCCGTAACCGAACGACCCCGCCATCCCGCAGCATCCCGCGTCCGGCGCCTGCACTTCGAGTCCGGCGATCCCGCCGAGGATGCCCATCTCACTTTCCATCCCGGCGAGCGATTTCTGATGACAGTGCCCGTGCACCAGCGCCTGCCCGGTCAGCGCCGGCGCGTTGAAGCCTGGCGCCTCGCGCGAAAGAAATTCGTCGAGCAGCATCGCGCGCGCCGTTAGCGCCCGTGCACGCGGATCGGCGGGGAAAAGACTGGGCAATTCGTCGCGAAACGTGAGCAGGCAGCTCGGCTCGAGACCCACCACCGCCGCGCCGCGTTCGACTGGGGGGCCGAGCGCGTCCAGCACCTGCTCCAGGCGCAACCGTGCGCGATCGAACAAGCCGGCGTCGTACAACGGTCGCCCACAGCACAGATCGCCAGGCGGAATCGTGACTCGGAAACCCGCGCGCTCCAGCACCTCGGTTGCGGCGATCGCGACCTCGGGCTCGAAGAAGTTGTTGAACGTGTCGGGAAAGAGCACGACCTCGCGAGCCGCGTTATTGGCGGCACCGTCGGCCTCCGCGATAGCGGCGCCGCGCTTGGCGAACCACGACCGAAACGTCCGCGCGGCGAAGTGGGGTAATTCGCGAGTGGGATGAATCTTCAGGATGCGCCGCGCGATTGCACCCAGCCCGGACGCGTGCGACAGCGCGTTGGCCAGACTTGGAGCCGCGGCGCTCAGGCTGGCGAGCTCGTGGATGTTTGCGAAGAAACGCACGTCGCGCGGACGGCGGTTGAAACGATAGTACTGCGAGAAAAATTCGGCCTTGTACGCCGCCATGTCGATCGCCGCGGGGCACTCGGTCTTGCACGCCTTGCACGAGAGGCAAAGTTCAAGTGCTTCTTTAAGTACAGGATCGGCGAGGCCACGGTCGAGCAGACGGTTGCCGCTCAGCGCCTCCCACAACAGATGAGCGCGGCCGCGCGTCGAATGCATCTCCTCGCGCGTCGCCATGTACGACGGGCACATCGTACCCGCGTCGCTCTTGCGGCACTTGCCGATTCCCACGCACTTGAGCGCCGCACCCGCGAGACCACCTTCGGCGGTGAAGTCGAAATGAGTCTCGACCGGCGCCGGGCTATATGACGGCGTGACGCGCAAATGGGAATCGAGCGGATGGGGCGACACGATCACGCCCGGATTCATCATCGAGTCCGGGTCGAAGATGCGCTTGAACTCGGCGAAAGCGCCGATCAGTTGCGCGCCGAACATTCTCGGCAGAAGCTCCGAGCGCGCCAGCCCGTCGCCATGCTCGCCTGAGAGCGACCCGCCAAACTCGGTCACCAGGTCGGCGATTTCAACCATCGCGGCGCGAAACGTCGCGACGCCTTTAGCGCTGGTGAAATCGAAATTGACCCGGCAGTGCACGCAGCCTTCGCCGAAATGGCCGTAGTAGGTCGCAGCCGCGAGATTGTGTCCGTCGAGCAGCCGCACGAAGCGGCGCAGATAATCGCCCAGACGTGCCGGCGGCACGGCGGTATCCTCAGCGCCCGGCCAGGTGCGCGGATGGCCCGGGATGAGCGCGCCCGCGCCGAGGCCGGACTCGCGCAGGCTCCAGACCGCGCGCTGCTCCAAGGCGTCGAAGAGTGGCGCGACACCGGTGCAAGCACGTATTCGCCGCGCCTGGGCCGTCAGCCGGGCGGCCGCCGCCAGCGCCTCGTCGGTGGTCTCGGCGCCAAGCTCGACGATCAGAAACGCGCGGCCCTCGGGCAGCAGACGCACCGCAGCGAGTCCCTTGGCGCGCGCAAAGTCGGGCAGATGATGATCGAAGCCCTCGAGCGCCTGCGGATGATGCTCGAGTATCCACGGCACCTGGTCGGCGGCGACATAGACATCGTCGAAGCCGAGCACCACCAGCGCGAGCCGTCGCGGGCGCGCAACCAGCCTGAGCGTCGCGCCGACCGTCACGCCAAGCGTCCCTTCGGAACCGACCAACGCGCGGGCCAGGTTGTGCCGGCGCTCGGGCAAAAGCTCGTCAAGGTTGTAGCCTGACACGCGGCGCGGAATCTTCGGATAGCGCCTCCGAATTTCGTCGGCGGAGCGCTCTGCGAGTGCGCGTGTAGCGGCATAAATATCGCCCTCGCGCCCGCCCCGCACGGCGGCAGCGAAGAGCTCGCCCTCGCCGCCCCCACCAAGCGATAGCCGGGTGCCGTCATAGAGCGCGACTTCGAGCGCCTCAACGTTGTCGACCGTCTTGCCAAAAGCGGCGGAGTGCGCGCCGCAAGAGTTGTTGCCGATCATCCCACCAATCGTGCATCGATCCTTCGTCGAGGGATCGGGCGCGAAGAACAGCCCTTCGGGCTCGGCCGCCGCGTTGAGCTGAGCCTGCACCACGCCGGGCTCGACCATCGCGAAGCCGCGCCTGGCGTCGATCCGGCGGATCGAGTTCATGTACTTGGAGAAGTCGAGCACTAGGGCTGCGTTGCAGGTCTGGCCGGCGAGCGCTGTCCCACCTCCGCGCGGCAGAATCGGCAGACGGTTCTCCCGCGCCAGTGCCAGCGTGCGCATCACGTCGCCCTCGTGGCGCGGGATCACAACTCCCAGAGGAACCTGCCGGTAGACTGAGGCGTCCGCGGCGTAAAGCGCGAGCGTGCCGTTATCGGCACGAACCTCGCCGTCGATCGAGCGGCGGAGTTTATCCCAGAGCGTGCGCGGCACAGTCATGGCGAAAGCGCGCCAGGCCCGCGGCCCGCGCCGGCGCATTGTAGTTCATCGCACCGGCAGGCCGATAGTGCGGGAAATAGGCGCCGGCGCGCCGTCTCAGCGAAGGGCCTTGCGCTCAAGGACAAGCGCGACGCCGGGTGGCTAGCTGCTACAGCCGCGAAGTATCAAAGGCAGACGTTCGAACAGATCAAATACAGTGGGCGCCCGATGCGGGATCGAGACGGCATCGCGAGCACTCGTGGCATCCGAACCGCACTTCGCGAGGGTTGGGCGCGGAGTGCGGTTCGATGCCCGAGCGTGCGTTCTACGATCTAGCGCTATGTTCCCGGAGTGAAAGAGACGCCGCGCAGGACTTCCAGATTGCCTGCCGCCCTCAAGGTCGTGAAGCTTTCTCCAGAGGGCGGAGTTGTGCCCGCCGCGTCCAAGCTGTCCGTAATGACCACGAGCCTGTTTGGATCCGCACCCTGATCGCCATTGCCACTGACCGTGGAGGTTATCGCATATATGGTCGCGGTGCCGTCCCCATTCACAATGCCGGTTATGTTGCGAAGCCCGTCGGTTGCTGGAGCCCACGGAAGTCCGGTCGCCAGATTGTTTCCCGTCGGATAGCCAGTGATGTTGTACGGCATGCCTAGGTTTAGGCCCGCCTGGAGGGTATAGGCGAGTTTCCATTCATTCGCGCCGGCGTTGAATACCCACTTCTGTAATCCCGCGGTGGGCTGGCCAGCAGCCGCTGTGTACATTCCGTCAGAATAGGTGTTACTGCCGTTGCCTTCGTCCGCAACATACATCGTGGTGGCGTTCGCGAACCATATCCCGAATGGAAAGACGTTTGTTGTGGTTTTGGCCAAGGTCGTATTAAAGCCCTTCAGGATGCACATATTGTAGGGAACCACGCCCTCCGACTGAAGCAACGTCGGGTCGTAAGCAATCCCTGCCAACGGCAAACTTGCAGAATCTTCAGGAAGGCCGACGCCGCCGCTCGGACAAGCCAAGCCGGTAGTATCGATAAAGTAGACGGTGTTGACACCGTTGCTGCCGCTGCCCTTGCTCGTATAGACAACATTATCGAAGATCGTGAGGCCGCGGAAGTTGGTATCTTTCCCAATTTTATCCCCCTTCTTGTCTAGTTGCGTGATGTTGAAGCTCCCTACCGGCGTCGGATCGCCCGGGTTTTGGGCGACCAATGCCTTGACCTGGGGAGTGAGTATCTGCGCACCCGCTCCGATGATGATCCCGTCCGGCTGAGGATTGGCGCCATTGCCTGCGTTGCCGGAAGTGTAAACAACATTCGCGCCGTCCGCGTTATTCAGGATTGCCGCACGGCCGTTGTTGCCGCTGTATGCGTTGGTTTCCGTGAACTTGAATTTTCCCTTCTGATCGACCTGCGCGACGACGCGGTAGTCATTCTCTCCAACTGGATTTGTCGGATCGACGGCCCCGGGAGTATTGGCATTGGATACGTCAAGCGCGTCGATTGGCGCGAGATAACCCATGAAGGTCAGATAGCTATGGTCGGAAGAGAGGTTCAGCGCCAACTCCGATTTTGAGCTGAAGCTCGTCACCATCTGGTCCTTCGTCGGCGGAACCCCATTTTGCGAGCTATTCGGCACTTCCAGCGATGTCACGAGCGAGCCCGACGGAGTGATCTGATCCAGGAAGATCTTCGAGGTGATACCGAAACTGCCGTCGACAGAATCATTGTTCCAGACGTATGGGTACGTACCGTCACTTATTGCTGTCGTGAGCGGGGTGGTGCATGAGCCTGAAGCAGCCACGCAGTTTGGTGGGAGGGCGGTCATCCCTATCACGGTGTTGTTCGGGTTGTTGTCGTACACGCTGCGGCTGACCACGAGGTTGCCCGGGTAAAAGTAATCGCTGCCTCCTTGCGCATACGCTGCGAAACCGATCATCACGGCAATCGCCAGAGTAAGGCCTTGCACAAAGGCGCCAAGCCTGCCCCGTTGGTTTAAAATTTTGCTGGTCATGTGAGCTCCCTCCCAGGATGAGAATGGGGGAACTCTACAGACGGATTATTAACTCGGAATTAAGCGGGCGTTTTGATTTCGCAGAGAAGAAATATCGCTCGAGAAAGGATGCCGCAAAAAAACTCGGACGTATCTGCGCTTCTGGCCGCTGCGCGTCATCCCCGCGGACTTATGCGGGCAACATTACGATCTTGCCGGCAACCGCGTTGGTTTCCATCAGATCCTGTGCCTTGCCGAGGTCCTTGAGCGGCATCGTACGATCGATCACCGGCTTAATCAGGCCGCGCTCGACGAAGCGCATCGCCTCGATCAGCTCGCCCTTGTTGCCCAGGTGCGAGCCGAGATAATTCTGCTGCTTGTTCCACAGGAGCCGGATATCCATGTGAGCGTCGAAGCCGGAGGTGGCGCCGCAGGTGACGATCGTGCCGCCCCATTTCAGACACTGCATCGAAAGCGGCCAGGTGTCGGCCCCGGTGTGTTCGAATACGATATCCGCGCGGCGTCCGTCGGTAATGCGGCGAACCTCGGCGAGGATGTCGTCGCGAGTGCGGTTGAGCACGAACTCCGCACCGAGTTTACGTGCCAGTTCGAGTTTCTCGTCGCTGGAGGCGACCGCGATCGGCCGCGCGTTGAAGAGCTTCGAAATCTGAATCGCCATCACGCCCAAACCACCGCTCGCACCCCACACCAAAACGAAATCTCCCGCCTGTATGCGCGCGCGCGAGACCAGCATTCGCCATACGGTAACCAGCACCAACGGCATCGAGGCCGCCTCTTCCCAGTTCAGATTCTTGGGCTTGGCGATCGCGTTCACCGCCGGCACCTTGCAATACTCGGCGTGGGCGCCGTCAAGCGGCCCGGTCTGAAAGCCCCAAATCTTGAAATCGTGGCAAAAAAATTCTTCGCCGCGAGTGCAGTAGTAGCAGTGCCGACAGGCGATGCCGCAATGGACCACCACTTCATCGCCGATCGCGACGTCTTGCACCTCGCTTCCGCGATCGACCACCACGCCAGACGCGTCCGAGCCCGAGATGTGCGGCATCAGGATCTTCATGCCGGGCAATCCGCGGCGTGCCCAGATATCGTTGAAGTTGCACGCCGAGGCTTTGACCTTGAGCACGACTTCATTGGGTCCAGGCTTTGGCTCGGCTATGTCCTTGTATTGCAGAACCTCGGGGCCTCCGTTGCGCTCGAAAACAATGGCTTTCATTGGATATTCCGTATTTCCTCTGCCGTCTCACCCCGGTGTGGGCGTGCGCAACTAGGTATATGTTTGAGGCACCCTTGGCAACGGGAAGCGCTTGAACAATCGCTTCCCACTCGCGTTCGGTTGACGACCGTTTATCGATCCCATAAAACCCATCCGCGAATCGCCCGGGTTGCGCCGGGCTGCTCACTTGTGCAGCAGTATCCGTCCAGCTGGCCACTCGCTCCAGCACATTCGCGACCGGCAAAGTGGAGCAGCAATTGCGATGCCAAACGGAAGCGGAGTTTCGCGACGCTAGAGGCATCTAGCGGCGCAGTTTCTGCACGATAAGGTCGTCTGAGCCGTGAGATCATCGGCAGGACGGTAAAAATGACCATCGATGGAGAGAATTGACTATGTACGTACTCGATAACGGTACTCGCTTCGTCATTCCGCGTACTGAGATGACGTATCCCGGGCACAACATGAAACTCCATCAAACAGCCGCCGACCCCATAAAAGCGCCTGTGGACCATGTGATGGCGGATTTCGAGGACGCCTGCCCCTATGAATTCAAGGGCCCAAAAAGCCACAAAGTGATGGTGGAGGCGCTCAACACCCTCGACTTTGGCCGCAAGGTCGTCACGGTGCGCCCCAACAATATCCACTCTCCGTTCTTCAAAGGCGACATGGAGGCGATCGTGCTCGGCGCCCCTGACCGTTTCCACGGCATCATGCTGCCCAAGACGCGCGGGCCCGAGGAAATCCGCGAGGTCGCGCGGCTGCTCGACGACCTGGAGCAGCGCGCTGGATGGAAGTCCAGGATTCAGATCGAGTCGCTGGTCGAGACGCCGCAGGCGCTGGTCAAAGCATTCGACATCGCGACCGCTTCCGACCGCATGTGCGGCCTCGTCTTCGGCATCGCGGACTTCGCTGCCAACCTCGGCGTGCGCGAAATCGTCGAGAATCAAAACCAGAACTTTCATTATGCCAAGCAATCGATGGTGGTCGCAGCCAAGGCGGCCGGGCTGCATGCGATCGACAACGTCTATCTGAGGCTGTGGCGTAAAGACGACTCGCCCGCGAAGGTTGCCGAGTTGCAGCGCGGCCTGCGGGAGAAGAATGTCGGCGCTGCCAACCTCGGGATGGACGGCACCTGGGTAATCCATCCGCAGCAAGCGGAAATCGCCAACGCCTGCTACACACCCAGCCCCGAGCAGGTCGAAGACGCGCGTCGCGTGGTCACGCTCTACCATGAGAAGGGGGGCGGCTCGATGGCGGATCCCAAGAGCGGCGAGATGATCGACGAGGCAACGATCAAGATTGCGCTGATGGACCTGGCCAAGGGCGCGCAGGCCGGAATCGTCAGCGAAAAAGAGCTCAAGGAATGGTCCGCGAAAAGCCGGTCGATCACCGGCTACGACATCCTGGAGTTCATGCGCCGCGTGGTGTAGCCGCGCGGGAGCACAATTCCCGGAAGCTGCTTAATGCCGATCGACGGCGCGGTAGCGCGCCGCCACTACTTCCCAGTCGATGTGCTCGAGGAAACGCGCGACGTACTTCGAGCGCTCCGCATAGTTGAGCAGGTAGGCATGCGAAGCGACGTCGCATACTACAAGCGGATTGCCGCCCGCCCATCCTCCCGCGTCCTCTTCCCCAGCCGGCACGTTGTGCCATCGATCGTCGTAAGGGTCGTACTCCAGAATCGCCCAGGCAGGCGCGATCCGGGCGCACTCGATAAAATCCGCCCGCCAGCTCGCGAACGAACCCATGTGCTCGTTGAGATTGTCCAGGATATAGCCCGACGGCCTCATCGGCTTTAGCGCGAGGTTGCGGAAGTAGAATTCGTGCAGCAGAACCGAGTTCGCCGCTTCGACCTGTTGGCGGCGGATCAGGCCGTAGTCGTTGCCATGAGCGGCGTCGCGCGGCATCGTGGCGAGCACTCGCTCGGCCACGACCAGGCGCTCGAAGTCGTGGCGATACGCCTGATAGTTCTGCGCGAGCTGATCGTGCGAGAGGAAACCGAAAATCTCCGGATGCGGCAGCGCCATCGGCCGGCGCGGCTGAAACCCAGCCTCACCCTTTAGCAAACCTTCCTGGCTAAGCCCGCTTTCCGGCGGGGGTGAGGGCTGTTCGGTTGCTGCGGCGCGGACTATCCCGCGCATCATCGCAACCGCGCTCAGGGTCAGCGCCGCGCCGAGAAGTTCGCGTCGCCCGACGCGGCGATCGCTGCCAAGATTTGTAGTGTGATGGGCTTCGCCCTTTTTCACGGAACGGGCGCCACGCCCAACAGCCCCGCAGCCTCATCATGCCCGAGCATCAGGTTGAGATCCTGCACGGCTTGGCCGGCCGCGCCCTTGCCGAGATTATCTATCGCGGTGAGCACACAGAGCGTTTGCGAGCGGCGCTCGAGCACGAACCCGAGTTCGCAGAAATTCGTGGCGCGGACGTTTTTCAGCTCCGGCAGCTCGCCGGACTTGAGCAGCCGAACGAAACGCGACTTGGCAAAGGCCGCCTCGAACGCCGCGCGCACGTCTTCCTCGGTGGTGCCGGCGCGCGGACGCATGAAGATCGAGCTTAGAATGCCGCGCGTGACCGGCAACAGATGCGGCACGAACATCACCGCCACCTCGCGGCCGAGCGCGACGCCGATCTCCTGTTCCATCTCGGGCACGTGGCGATGATTGCCGACCTTGTAGGCGCGAAAGTTTTCGTTGACCTCAGCGAAGAGCTGCTCGATTTGGGCCGCTCGACGCGCCCCGGTGGTGCCCGACTTGGCGTCGATCACGATCGAGGCCGGGTCAACCAGGTCGCGCCGAATGAGCGGCAGAATGCCCAGCAGCGCGGCGGTCGGAAAGCATCCCGGCACCGCCACCAGCCGCGCCTCGCGCAATTCGTGGCGATGGAACTCGGCGAGGCCGTAAACCGCCTCCTTGAGCAGCGCAGGGGCCGGATGCTCGGCGCCATAGGTCTGGCGATACTGGGCAGGGTCCTTCAGGCGAAAATCGGCGGAGAGGTCGAGAATTTTGAGTCCGGCTGCGACCAGTTCGGCGATCAAGGGCGCGCCAACCCGCTCCGGCAGACACGACATCGCGACCTCGGCCCGCCCGGCGATCAGATCTGCGCGCAGCTCTTCGAACGGAGGCAAATCAATCCCGGCGAGATGGCGATAAACATCAGTGACCTCGCGCCCGGCGTAGTGCTCGGAAGTGAGCACGCTCAACTCGACGAATGGATGCCCGGCGAGGATGCGTACGGCCTCGATACCCGAATAGCCGGACGCTCCCAGCACCGCTACCTTGACCTTGTTACGCGACGCCATCGTAATTCCCTTATCCTCTTCGCCGTGTATGGTAACGCCGGTCGATGGAACAAGCCGCCGCTTAAGGACGTAGCACTAAAGCGCGATGCTGGCCAGTTTCGCTCGTGGGCACGCGGTCGAATCCGATCGTGCGCCCAGCCTGTCGTGCGCCCAGCCTGGACATCCGAGTCCCGCGGCGGCGTGCCAATGCGCGTTTTAGCGCTTGGAGTACTGAGGACGCTTGCGAGCCTTATGACGGCCGTATTTTTTGCGCTCGACCTCGCGCGGATCGCGCGTCAGCATGCCGCCCTTGCGCAAAACGGGACGCAGCGACTCGGAAGCTACGACCAGAGCGCGCGAGATTCCGTGACGAACGGCCTCCGCCTGCGCTGCGATTCCGCCGCCCCGCACGCTGACGATCACGTCGTAATGGCCCTTGGTTTCGGTGAGTTCGAAGGGTTCGAAGATCTTCATGCGCGAGGTGTCGCGCGGAAAATAGACCTCGAGCGCGCGCTCGTTGACGCTGATGCTGCCGCTGCCTGGCGATAGCCGCACCCGTGCGATCGCGGTCTTGCGCTTGCCGACCGTCCAGATTTCCGCCTTCCTGTCTGCCATCTCGCCTTCTTTTCCTTTAAAAAACTTGTCCGTTCAGAGCCCTGCGCGCCGGCTCAAAGCTCGAGCGACTGAGGCTGCTGCGCGGCATGTGGATGATCCGCTCCGCGATAAATCTTGAGCTTGGTGAAAAGCCGCCGACCCAGCCGGTTCTTGGGCAGCATCCCGCGCACCGCCGCCTCGAGCAACCGCTCGGGCCGCGTCTCCATCAGACGCGCCGCAGTGGTCGAGCGCACGCCGCCAGGATAGCCGGTGTGACGGCTATAGACCTTGCCCTCGAGCTTGGCTCCCGTAAGGCGAACCTTGCCTGCATTGATGATGATGACGAAATCGCCGGCGTCCTGATGCGGTGTGAAGTCTGGACGGTGCTTGCCGCGGAGGACACTGGCCGCCCGAGTCGCGACGCGGCCGAGCGGCCGTTCGCTGGCGTCAATCAGCACCCAACGACGATCGCGCAAAGCGTTCTCGTGCGAAATACTTCTGGTCTGCTCGCTCAGTTTCAACTCGTCAACCCTCGCGCGCGCACGGCCATAACGGTCTCGGCGACCTTTTGCAGGGAGGCCACGCAACAAATTTTGGCGGGGCCGATGGGATTTGAACCCACGACTTCCGACGTGACAGGCCGGCGTTCTAACCGGGCTGAACTACGACCCCGCCCGAACCATCTTTTTTGACACTTTCCGGCCGCCGGAGCAACCAAGCCCACGTGGCGAGAGCCTATTGTAGCTGGCAGCAGCGCTCCAGCGCCATCGGCGCGTCGAACAAGTGTCGGCGCTTTCGAGGAGCATCGACGGGCGATGCTCTCCGCGAGCCGCAGCGCTTGCCTGCCTGCCGCGGTATCCCTTATCCTTAATTCACTACTTGACGACATTGCTTGATGAATAGACCTGAGTCGAAAACGCCCGCCGGGGCGTCGCTTTGAAACTTCCGGATGACATCGGTCGTTATCTCTTGCAGCTATGTGGATAGTCCGACTTGCCCTGCGCCGCCCTCTCTCGGTCGCGGTAATGGCGCTTTTGATGCTCGTGCTCGGGACGCTGTCCTTCGAGCTGATGAATGTCGATATCTTTCCTGCGATCAATCTGCCCGTCGTGCTGGTGGTCTGGAACTACCCGGGCCTGTCGGCCTTCGATGTCGAGCGGCGGATGGTGTTTATCAGCGAACGCGCTTACTCGACCACCGTCAACGGCATCGAGCATATTGAGTCGGAATCGATCAACGGGCTTGGGATTCTAAAGACCTATTTCCAGCCCGGCAGCGATCTCGGCGCGGCGATCGCGCAGATGGACTCGGTCTCGGAGACTATCCTGACGCAATTGCCGCGGGGCACCGAGCCGCCGCAAATCATTTCCTATAACGCAAGCAATGTTCCGGTCGCGCAGTTGAACATTTATAGCGACACGCTTTCGACCGGGAAGCTGTTCGATTACGGACTCAACTTCATCCGGATTCAGCTTTTCACTATTCCCGGCTTCTCATCCCCCGCGCCGCTGGGCGGGGTGCAGCGAGCGGTAATGGTCAATCTCGATCCGACCGCGCTTTACGCCAACGGGATGTCCGCGTTCGACATTGGCAACGCGCTGGGTTCGAGCAACGTGGTTATCCCGTCGGGGACCGAAAAGATCGGCAACTACGAGTACAACGTCGATCTCAACATGAGCGTCCCCAGGGTTAAGGATTTCAACCGGTTGCCGGTCAAGTACGTCGATGGCTCACCGGTTTTCCTGGGCGATATTGCGCCGGTGACCGACACTCATCAGCCGCAAACCAACGTGGTGCGCGTCGACGGCCAACAGGCGACCTACCTGATGGTGATCAAGCACGCCGACGCCTCGACGCTGAGCGTGGTTGACGCGGTCAAGGCCAAGATTCCGCTGATCCGCGCCACCGCGCCCAAGGGGTTGAAAGTCTCGCTCACTTTCGATCAATCGCAGTTCGTGCGCGCCGCCTTGTGGGACGTCGTGCAGGAAGCGGTGAGCGCCGCGGCGCTGGTCGCGCTGATGGTCCTGCTGTTCCTCGGTTCGCCGCGCAGCATGGTGATTGTCATCACATCGATACCGCTGTCGATTCTGACCGCGATCATCGCGCTCAAGCTGACCGGCCAGACGATCAACACGATGACGCTCGGCGGAATCGCGCTCGCGGTCGGGATGCTGGTCGATGACGCCACGGTGGAAATCGAAAACATCCATCGCAACCACTCGATGCGCAAGCCGTTGCTGGTGGCGATTCTCGACGGCGCCTCGCAGATAGCGACGCCCACCTTCGTCGGCACACTCTCGATCTGCATCGTGTTTTTTCCGGTTGTGCTGCTGACCGGCGTCGCGAGGTTCCTGTTCACGCCGCTCGCGCTGGCGGTGGTATTCGCGATGCTGACGTCGTACCTGCTGTCGCGGACCCTGGTGCCCACGATGGCGCGTTACCTGCTCCCCGACGATCATGAAGACCATCTTGGGCATGGCCGATGGGCCAGCGTGGTGCGCGCGTTCGATCGCTCATTCGAGCGCCTGAAGGAGCGCTACCGGGTCGCGCTGGCGACCTTCATCGGGCGGCGCGGACTGGCGCTGACCTGCGTCGCGATACTGATCCTGCTTTCGCTCGGCCTGTTGCCGATCGTCGGCGAGGATTTCTTTCCGGTCGTAGATGCGGGCATGATGCGGCTGCACGTACGTGCCCCCACCGGTTCTCGTATCGAGCACACCGAATACCTGGTTGATAAAATCGACCGGACCATCCGCACGATCATTCCGCCAGCCGAACTCGAGAGCATCAGTGACAATCTTGGCCTTCCCATCTCCTACGATCTCGCCTTCTACCAAACCGATAGCATCGGCCCGCAGGACGCCGACATACTCATCCAGCTCCAGTCCAAGCATCAGCCGACCGCGATGTACGAACAGCGGATTCGCGATGCGCTGGCGGCGAAGTATCCGGAGGTGACGGCCTATTTCCAAGCCGCCGATATTGTCAGCCAAGTCCTGAACTTCGGTCTGCCGTCTGCCATTGACGCGCAAATAAACGGCAACAGCCTCCAGAGCGATTACGACATCGCGTTGCGGCTCAAGGAGCGGATGGCGCGCATTCCGGGCGTGGTGGACATGCGCATAGCTGAGCCGCTGGACTACCCCAGCCTTAAAGTCGAGGTCGATCGCGCCAAGGCGCTCCAGTTCGGCGTCACGCTGCAGGAGGTCGCATCGAGCTTGCTCTCCACGCTCTCCGGTGCGCAGCTCTTGCAGCCAAACTTCTGGCTCGATCCGGTATCCGGAGTTAACTACTTCGTCATCGCGCAGGCGCCGCAGCATCTGTTCGACTCGGTCGGCGCGCTCCAGAATATTCCGCTCAGCACGACCGCTACTTCGTCGGCCAACGCGACTGTCGATTCGACGGCCACCAGCGCGGCGACAACGCCCCCGCAGCCGCAGTTGCTCGGCAATCTTGCGACCATCAGCCACACCTGGGATCCCGCCGTGATCTCACACTACACCGTGCAGCGCGTAGTGGACGTCGATTGCGGCGTAGCGGGTCGCGATCTCGGCGCAGTCACTTCCGCGGTGCAACGGGAAATCGGCCACCTGGGCAAGCTTCCGGCGGGCACCCAGGTCGTGATTCGCGGCCAGAGCCAGGCGATGCGCACGTCCTTCGTCACGCTCGGCGAAGGTCTGGTTCTGGCGGTCATCCTTGTGTACCTGCTGATGGTCGCAAACTTCCAGTCGTGGCTCGAGCCGTTCATCATCATGATGGCGGTGCCGGGCGCGCTAGCGGGCGTAATATGGATGCTGGTGCTGACGGGCACCACGATCAACGTCGAGTCGTTGATGGGCGCGATCATGGCGGTAGGCGTCGGCGTCGCCAACGGCAACCTGCTCATCACCTTCGCCAATGAGTTGCGCGAGGAGGGCTATGGTCCGGTCGCCGCGGCGATCGAGGCGGGGCGCATCCGCTTCCGCCCGATCATCATGACCGCACTCGCGATGATCCTGGGAATGCTCCCGATGGCGCTGAGTCTCGGTTCGGGCTCCGAGCAAAACGCTCCTCTGGGACGCGCCGTGATCGGAGGGCTTCTCGTGGCGACAGTGTCCACCCTGTTCGTGGTGCCGGCGGTCTATTCGATATTCAGCCGCAACCTGATCGGTAAACATCAGCGCGATGCGGAGATCGAGGAACTCACGCTACCCCGCGCGTGAGCGATGGCTGGAAGATGGAAGACGATCCGAAGCAGTACACGGCCAAACCGTCCGGAAAACTGTTTGTATTTGGATGGATCGGCGCGATCGCGATTATCGTGATTGCCACCGCCGGGCTCGTGCTCGCACGCGAACTATGGATCAACCGCCAGACCAATGGTTTGGCGCAGCAGGCCGCGGCCGGGCCGCACGTGCTGGTCGCGAAAGTTGGCCGCACGCCGTCCGTGCGCGACATCACACTCCCCGCGACCACGCGCGGCCTGGACGAAACCGAAATTTACGCCAAGGTTCCCGGCTACATCAAAACACTCCGGGTCGACAAGGGCGACCCCGTTCGCACGGGCGAACTAATCGCGACGATCCAGTCGCCAGAGACCGATCAGCAAGTGCGCAACGCGCTGGCCGCATACCGGATCGCAAAGGTCACCGATAATCGCTATCAGGTTCTCGTCAGCCAGGCGGTGGTCCCGCAGCAGACCGCCGACGAATCGCACGCCACCATGTTGCAGGCGAGAGCGACCCTGGCGCAGTCGATCGCACTGCAGGGGTATGAGCGCGTGACCGCGCCCTTCGATGGAATCGTGACCCAACGCTATGTCGATCCCGGCCATCTGGTTCCCGAGGCGACCAGCTCGACCAGCCTTGCCGACGCGATCATAGCCGTCGCGCAGATGAAACCGCTGCGCGTGTTCTCCTACGTGCCGCAGAATGTCGCGCTATTCATCCGTAACGGCGACACCGCCGCCATCAGGTTCAACGAGTATCCCGAGCGAAAGTTCACCGGCGCCATCACGCGCCATCCCGAGGCGCTCTCGCCCGATTCGCGCACGATGCTGGTGGAAGTCGATCTGCCCAACACCGATGAGGCGCTCTTTCCGGGAATGTACGGCAGTGCGGAGTTCGTCGTGTCAATTCCGGCCGGCGCGCCGCTGGTCCCCGACGAAGCGCTGATCTTTCGCAACGGCAAGGTGTTCGTGCCGGTCGTAAAAGGCAACGTGCTCCATCTGACCCAGGTGAAGCTCGGGTACGACAACGGAGTCGCGGTAGAGGTCCCCACCGGCATTGATCCCGACGCTCTCGTGGCGCTGAACGTCGGACAGTCCGCGCATGACGGCGAGACGGTGCAGCCGGTGCGCCAGGCCGCCAATTAATCCGCGGGTGCGCCGCGCGTCGCACCCGCTTTAGCGCCCGGCTCGCTCTCTTTCCAGCGCCTCATCAGCGTGTTCGAAGGCCGCGTCTCGTCGACCAGCTTCTCCGCGGTCTCGCGGCCGGCCGTAGGCAGGTTCTTCGGATCGAGCAGGCCGAGCTGGACCAGCGCAGTCGCCTGATCCCAATGAATATGCTCGTGCACGAGTTTGCCGCCCCGGAACTGCACGATCGCGACGGTCGGAATCTCGACATACTTGCCCGTGGGCGCAATGCCGGGAAGGAGAAAATCGATCTCGATATCGTGGGTGAAGCAGAGCAGGAACTCATCGACCACGCGGTCGGGTCCGACCGTGCGTGAGACGGGGATCATCTTCAGATCCCTGGGCAGCTTCGGGATGAAATGGTTTTTGTAGAAGCGAAAGAGTTCCTGCTGCCCGACGCCGCCGGTCATGGTCGGAACGTGGTTGACGTAGGGCCGCTCGACCATCGTGGCCATCGTGCCTTCGGCGTCGTGATACTTGAACTCCAGATCGGCGTGCCGTTCCCATAGTGCGCTCAGATCGAAGCGCGGCCCGATAGCGTGACGCAACATCCCGAGCGTGCGCGAGTGTGCGAGCGAGGCCGCAAAGCGATCGTAGGCCGGACGGACGGGGTTGTTGAAAGCGTGGTCGGCGCCCGGGTAAACGTAGAGTTCGACGTCATCGCGCTCTTTGAAGGCCGCGGCGACCGCGTCGCGCGCGGCGGCCGGCACGAATTGGTCCAACTCGCCAAAGTGCAGCACCATCGGACAGCGCACCGCGCCCGCCTCGTTGAGCCGCTTTTCGATTCCGACGCCGTAGTAACTGACCGCCGCCTCAATGTTGCAGCGCGCGGCCGTCAGGTAGGCGAGCATCCCGCCAAGGCAAAAGCCAATCGCGCCGACCTTGCCGTTGCACTCTGCCGTCGCGCGCAGCGCGCGCACCGTGTCGGCGATGTCTTTGACTGCCTGGTCGGGATCGAAGCGGCCGTAATAATCGAATGCCGCCTTTATCTCAGACTCCGAGTAGCCAAGCTCGACGCCAGGCTCGATCCGCCAGAACAAGTCGGGCGCGATCGTGACGTAGCCCTCTTCGGCATAGCGGTCGGCGAGCTCGCGGAGATGGCGGTTGACGCCAAAAATTTCCTGGAGCAACACCAGCCCCGGAGCGCGCCCGCCGGCCTCCGGGAGCGCGAGGTAGGCGTTGAAAATGCCGCCGTCGGCAGCCGTCACGCTCACGGTCTTCGACATGATGCTCATGGCAACAACCCGTAGACATTGAGTTGGGTCTGGGTGCCGACGTAAACCTTGCCGTTGGCCACCGTCGGGACGGCGAACTTGACCGCTGGGCCTGCAGTATCGCGCGACCCCGCGGCCTGACTGCTGTTGTAGATTTCGACCAGGTTCGGCGCCCAATAAGCGTGCAACACCGCCGGCGCGCTGGTCCCAAATCCGCTCACGTCTAGCGCCCAGACGATCTGGCCGGTGCTGCCGTTGCTGGAGATTGTGGGGCTCGTGCCGGGATATCCGAAGATGGTGGCACTGCGCGCCACGGCAGCCGGCGCCACGCGTCCGTTGATAATCTGCCAGGCCTTGAGCCGGGTGCCTACGCCGCCGATATACACCTTGCCGAAGGCAAAGGCCGGCGCGTCGAAAAGATTGAAGCCGGTGTCGAGAATGCCGATCGCCTGCGAGTCGTTGCACACTTCGCAGAACCGGCCCATCGAAGCGCGGTTCAGCAGGTAGAACCTGCCCGATTTGATTCCGCCCATCACTTCCAATGGCGCAGGGCCAAAGGGTTGATCGGGCAACAGCACGGCGCCGGTGATGCCGGAGTCGTCGTCCGCGCTGCTGAGCTGAGCCTGTGCGGATGACGCGAAGTAGTCTACCACGCGCAGCATCGGACTAAGCTTCACGTAGCTTTCGCCGTAGTCGGTGACGCCGTCGAACGTGCCGTTGCCGATCCCGATGAAAACGTTGCCGTACTGGCTCGCCGAAGGGCCATTGCCGCTCTGCCAGATACCGCCCTCGCTGCCGTTGGGCGTGGTATTGAAAACCGCCTTCTGCTTGAGCGTGAGCGCGTCGTAAGCCAGCACCCATCCGTGATAAGGCCCTTCGTCGCAGTTCGACGCAAAGGCGATATAGACCATGCCGTTTGCCAGCAGCAGCGCCGGACGTTGATTCGCGAGCTTGGGAACGAAGGCCACATGACCGTTGCCGTCGTTGCCGACTCCGGTACCCGCGACCGTCGCGGTGATCGCGAGCGGGCCGTTGAATTTCTCGTTCCCGGTCGCGAGATCGAGCGCGTGCAGTTCGAGGAAAAAGGTACCCGTGTTCTGATTCTTGGCTTCGGACACCACATACAGGGCCTGGTTTTCGAGGCTGATAACCGGCGTTCCCGTGATGCCGATTTCGGGCACCAGGTTATTGCAATGGACATCGAGGTTCGCGTCAACCGTGGTGATTCCGTTAGCCGGATCGATGAAGCTCTTCTGCCACAGCGGCGTCGTTACGAGACCATCGGCGTCGAAGGCATAGACGCTGTCGTGCTCGGTGGCGACGAAGACCACGTTGTGCGTAGCCAGACCCGGAATCGCGGGCTTCGAGACGTACAGCGGGGCTGCGTAGAGGTAGCCGTCTACCGGATAGGAAAAGAGCTTGCCGAAGGTATTGGAATGTACGTTTGAAGGCTTGAGGATGGTTTCCTGCCGATTATGGCCGCTCCGCATATTGTCGTTATGGAAGGTGAGCACATTAACCTGCGCGGGTGTGGCCGCGAGAGCGGAGGTGGGGACGGCAGCCGCTACCGCGGTTGCGACCAGGCAGCATGCTGCCATCGCCGCGGAGCGCAAGTACTGTTTCATCTGTAAGCGAGCAGAACTACCGCCTCGCGGCGAATTTTTTCATAACGATTGCCGAAGCGCAAACTTTCGCACGTGAGTCGCAGTTTAAGAAAATTCGTGCGGCGAGTGCGCTCTGAGCCGAGGCAAATGACCGGACAAGTTTGACGCCCATGCAAAACGCAAATAAGCGCACCCCGCAAATCTCAAAGAGAGCATGCGGCGCGCGCTGTCAGAGCCTCGGTCGCGCTGGATCGCTAAGGAGTCGGTCCTGAGCCCCGCATCGAGCCAATCAGCGAGTTCAGAATACTGCCCATCGAACCCGTCGTTGGGGGAGCGCCGGATGCCGGGTTTGGATAACCGACCGGCGGATAACCACCTCCGAGCGGATTTGGCGCGGCTGACGGCGCTCCGCCTCCGCCCAACAGCGGGCCGATAAGCGAGCTCAGGCCGCCGGTAGATCCACCCAGTCCGCCGCCTACTCCGGGAGCGCCATAAGGAGCGCCAGCTGATGCCGCGTTCGGATAGCCCGACGGCGGATAGGCGGCGGGCGGGTAAGGCGCTGGCGCTGCGCCAGGGTATCCGTACGACTGTGGCATTGGGGCATATGGCTGCACGTATGCCGCACCCGGCGCCCCGTACTCCTGCGCCGGCATGGCGTAAGCGGAGACGGGCGGAGCATATGAGGGTGCCTGACCAGGCATATAGCCTGGGGCTCCGTAGCCAGAGCCTTCCGCGTGCCCCGGTCCATAAAGCTCGCGCCTTAGGTGCTTGATGTCCTTCCTCCAGTGTTTCGCGCCTTCGTGGTCGCCAGCCGCGCGCGCACGGTTGTACTGCGCCTCGGCATAGTTGAGTTGCGCTTGCAGTTGGTTGCGCTGGGCGTAATTCGGCGGCCCGGGGTACGCCGGAGGCGGCGGCATCGGCTGACCGTACTGGGCCGGATATGACTGCCCGGTATAGGCTTGGTAGGCAGCGACATCGTCCGGCTCACCGGCGGTGGCGGTTGCCGGTCTCGCCGTCAGAATAGGAATCGCCATCAGAACCAACCCAGCGACGCTGGAGACGATTTTGCCCATGAGAGCTTTCCGGACGGAGGAGACATTCATCGGAGCAACCTCCAAGCTCAAGTACGAACGGGACAATTTGGGGTTTCCAATTTTGGTCGGCGGGGGGCAGAATTCCCGAGCGCGGCAGGATTTCGCCTCGCACAATACGAGCGAATTTGTGCCAATCGGACTTTTCAGCCTTGCGATGGCGGGGGATGCTCAGAGACTACCGCCAAAGAATGAGCGCCAAAGAACGGACACGGGCCCGTTCGATTGGCGCTCAAGCGGAACTTCGAGGTGACGAGCTGATACTGCTCGCCGGTTAAGCGGCGAGCGAAGAGCCCGCGAAGTTAGCGGGCTTTCGGACTCAGGCGCGAGCTTTGCGCAATTTTGCCCGCCGATCGGACGGCGCGCTCTTGCGATGCAGTGAACGACTCGCACTCACAACCGCCACCTTGGCTACCTGCGGTTGGCTATCTTCGGCCTGAGCCATGGGCGTGGGCATCTCGTCGATGACCGGTTGCGCAACGGGTTGCGCTGCTTCAAGCGCTGCCTGCTCGGCCCGCGCGATCCGGGCCCGCTCTATCGCCTCCAGCTTGCGCACCTTCCATTCGCGCAATCCCCGGCGCAGATACTCGGGATTGACATCCAGCATTTCGCAGACGTTGTCGAACGAGAACACCCACTTCTTATCTTCCAGGGTGATCCACTCTTCAGCCTCGCGAAACAGGCGTTGGCCCTTGTTGGTTGACGAGTCGATGCACTTCATGAAGCACTCGACCGCATCCTCGAGAACGCTCAGCACCAGGCGCTTTTCGCCCTCGAGCAGATGCTTGCGGCGCATCGCCTCAAAATATTGGATAGGCAAAAGCGTGTCGGGTTCAAACAGCCCCGGCAGCTTTTCGTCCAGAGTTTCCTTCTCTTGCATCTTCGCTCCTTGCTCCTGCCTCACCAGATCTTGTGCTCCCACCCCCCGATCCTCCTTTGATGGACGCTTTCATGAGACGTCCTATTCATCTAAATCGTTTCAGCACCCTCTTCCTTTAAGGCTTTAACCGCTTTTGTTTCGGCAGTTATTCGTTTTCGTTGTTTTCTTCGTAAATCTCATTCCAAGCCATCTGGATCGCTTCCAGCTTGGATTCGTTAGAACTTCCGGGATCGTCGTCAAATTCGTCCAGATCTGCCACCCACTGCCGCAAATCAGTGAAACGCACCTGAAGCGGGTTAATTCCCGGATGGTTTTCTGTCAGAACCTCCGCGATTTCCTGTGGTTGATCCCATTTCAGACCCATTTGCCCGCCCTCCTCCGATGAAATCGGGCTCACCTAAACTGCGAGAGACCTGGCCGATAACCGAACTAATAGTTGCAGATGCCCAACATCTGTGGCGCCGCTGCCTACGACAGCTCTTCGACTGACTTCTTTTCGAGCGCCCGGCCTATCGCATAATCCATTATTTTCTCAGCAAATGGGGTAGAGAGTCGATTAAGCTCCTCTACCAGACCTGAAATATAAGCACGGTCTGTGCCATTTGCGGCTTCTGCCAGTTCCGACGCGCATTTCTCTACCTGAATCCGCTCATCCGCCTCGATTAGAAAGGCGTACTCTTCTAGCTGCTTGGTCAGTGCGCCTAACAGTTGGGCAGCATCGTTGCGCGCAATAATCAGCATCCGCTGCTCGAGGTCTTGTTCACCCAGGTCGATCGATTCTTCAAGCATCCGTTCAATTTCTTCGTCGGTGAGGCCATAGCTAGGTTTGATGTCGACCGAGTGCTCTCGCCCGGTGCGCTGGTCCCGCGCCGTGACGTTCAGGATTCCGTTGGCGTCGATAAGAAACGTGACCTCGATGCGCGGCAAGCCAGCCGGCTGCGCTTCTATCGGTCCCAGTTTGAAACGCGCCAGCGAGCGGCAGTCCGCTGCCAGCTCGCGCTCGCCCTGGACCACATGAATGTCGACATGGGTCTGGTTATCGACTGCCGTCGTGAAACCCTCGGCCACGCTGGTCGGGATGGTGGTGTTACGATGGATGAGACGCTCCATCACACCGCCCACCGTTTCGATTCCGAGCGAAAGTGGCACCACGTCGAGCAGCAGGACGTCACTGCGCGCGCCCATCAGGACGCCCGCCTGCACTGCGGCTCCGAGCGCCACGACGTGGTCAGGATCGATCGAGCACAGCGGCTCGCGTCCAAAAAGTTCCGCCACCCGCCGGCGCACCAGCGGCATCCGCGTCGATCCTCCTACCAGCACGACCGCGTCGATCTCGGCGGCCGTGAGCTTTGCATCGCCGAGCGCCATCCGGCATCGCGCAAGCGAACGGCCGACCAACCCGTCGGCCATCCGTTCGAATTCCGCGCGCGTGATGATTTTGCGCACTTCGCGGTCCGGCAGAGCGAGCGTCATTTCGGCTCGGTCGTGATCGCTAAGCCGCCTTTTGGCCGCCTCGGCGGCAAGCCGCGCGCTGTTCCAGACATGACGTTCGAGCCGCTGCTCGGGCGGAAGCTCCGCGAGCAACAGATCGACCAACAGGCGATCAAAGTCGTCGCCGCCGAGATGGGTATCGCCGTTGGTCGCCAGCACCTCGAAGATGCCGCCCTTGATGTTCAGAATGGAGATGTCGAAAGTTCCGCCGCCAAGGTCATAAACCGCGACCCGCCCCTCGGCCATCTGATTCAGTCCATAAGCCAGCGAGGCGGCGGTCGGCTCGTTAACCAGGCGTACAACATCGAGCCCGGCAAGCCGCCCGGCGTCCTTGGTAGCCTGGCGTTGGCCGTCGTTGAAATAGGCCGGGACCGTGATAACCACGCGCTCGACTTGCTCTCCGAGCACGGCTTCGGCGCGGACTTTGAGCGCGCGCAAAATCTCGGCGGAAATCTGCGACGGGGTGAAGCTGCGCCGCCCGATCTGCGAAGCGGACCACCGGCCCGCTGAAGTCGCCGAAGCTGTAGCGATGGCGCTCCTCGGCGGCAACCTCGTCACCGCCGAGTCCCATGTAGCGCTTGACCGAGCGCACCACGGCGCCCGCCTCGCCGGCCTCGAAACCGACGGCGTGGATACGGCCGTCGCGTTCGACGGTCAGATGCGGCTCCATCTCAATCGCTCGTTCACCCACGAAGACTTCGCCCTGGGGCGCTATGGCGACCACCGAGGGCAGCAACGGATCGCCGCTTACGGGGTCGGCGGCGATACGCGGACGCTCGCCTTCCATAACCGCTATCAGGCTGTTGGTGGTTCCGAGATCGATGCCGAATATACGAGACATGATTAATAATGTGGCGGCCGCGGCGCGGTGGGCGACGCGGGCTTACGTATTTCCTCAGTTGGCCGTTGTGCTATCGAGCGCGCGGTCGACGTCGCGGGTGAGTGTCCGCAGGTAGGCGATTCTGGAAAGTGCGGATTTCAATTCGTTGATCAGTTCCTGACGCTCCCCCACTCCACTGTCCCAGCGCGCGAAATTGCGCTCCAGCTCCTCCTGCGCCGCGGCTACCAATCCTTCAAGCTCCGTGCGCCGCCCCTTGATCTCGTCGCCCAGCGCGTGGGCGCTTCCATTGTGCATTTCCCGCAGCTCCGCGAGCTGCTCCTGAACCTCGAATACCAGTCCCGCCAGTTCGGGCGGTACCCGCTTATTGTTATCGGCGAGCTTCTCGCCCATCAGATCGAGCCAGTAGCGGCCCCGGCTCACCGGGTCACGAAGCGTGCGATAGCTGCGGGTCAGAAGCGCCGTGCTCTTGAGGCTCGCCTGCCTCACCGGGGGCGTGGCGGTCGCGAAGCGATCGGGATGAATTCGGCGGCCCGCTTCATGATAGATGCGTTCGAGTTCGAGCGCGTCGAGGACGAGCTTGCGCGGAACGTCGAGCGCGGCGAAGAGATCGATCTCAGCGCCGAGCGGCGCCCCGCATTCGGGGCAGGTCAGACGCGGCTCGCTCGGCCGCGCACATGAGGGGCATTGCACCATCACTACGCCTTAGTCCCCGCGTCGTCATACGACGAACGATTCTCCACATCCGCACGTCCGCTTGGCGTTGGGGTTGACCACCTTGAAACCCGAGGCCATCAGCTCCTCGGAGTAGTCGAGTTCCGAACCGTTAAGATAGAGGAAACTTTTTTTGTCGACGATCAGTTGAGCGCCGTCGCGCTCGAAAATCTTGTCGCGCTCTTTGGCATCGTCGAGCTCCATCCGGTACTGCAAACCCGAACAGCCGCCGCCAACCACTTTCACCCGCAAGCCCTTGCCGGGCTTCTCGGATGAGAGCTGTTTTATCTTGGAGACCGCGTTTTCAGACAGCGATATCATTTTTGCCCGCTTCTGCCGGCTTCACTCGCAACTTACTTGCGAGTCGTCCGCCGGCCCCTACCGCTCAGCCCTGCGAGGATTTGTCCGAGACCGCGTTGCTCTCTTCGGCATGGTTGCCGTCGGGCTCTGCGGCCGCGGCTCCGGCACCCTTGCGGCTCCGCCAATCGGTGATCGCCGCTTTTATAGCATCTTCGGCCAGCACCGAGCAGTGAATCTTCACCGGCGGAAGGTTTAATTCCTTCACAATCACCGTGTTCTTGATCGCCATCGCTTCGTCGATATGCTTGCCCTTAACCAGCTCGGTCACGTAACTGGACGAGGCGATCGCGCTGCCACACCCGAAAGTCTTGAAGCGCGCATCCTCGATCACACCGCTGTCGCTTATCCGGAGCTGGAGCTTCATCACGTCGCCGCACTCGGGTGCGCCGACCACGCCGGTGCCGACCCCGGGATCGTCCTTGGCGAAGCTGCCGACGTTGCGCGGATTATTGTAGTGCTCGAGAACTTTATTTGAATAAGCCATGACCCCTCCGGTCGCTTAGCCTCTGGTTACGCTCGCCAGTTGACGGATTTAAGCCCGCCAGTTTACCGATTTGAGATCGATCCCTTCGCGCGCCATCTCGTACAGCGGCGACATCTCGCGCAGCCGCTTGACTTCGCGCGAGACTCGCTCGGTCACGAAGTCGACCTCTTCCTCGGTGTTGAAGCGGCCCATTCCGAAACGGATTGAGCTGTGCGCCAGCTCCTCGTTGGTGCCGAGCGCGCGAATCACGTACGACGGCTCCAGCGTAGCCGAAGTGCAGGCTGAGCCCGAACTCACCGCCACGTCATTGACACCCATCAGCAGCGACTCGCCTTCGACATAGGCGAAGCTAACATTGAGATTGCCGGGCAGGCGCTCGGTTGGATGCCCGTTCAGATAGACCTCGTCGAGCCGCTCGAACAATCCTGCCTGCAACTTGTCGCGCAGCGAGCGCATCCGCATACCCTCGCTCTGCATCTCCTGGCCCGCGATTTCACACGCGGCGCCAAAGCCCACGATCCCCGGCACGTTCAGCGTGCCCGAACGCATGCCGCGCTCATGGCCACCTCCGTCGATAATCGGCGTCAGCCGCACGCGTGGCCCCTTGGCGCGCACATACAACGCACCCACTCCCTTGGGTCCGTAAAGCTTGTGGCCCGACATCGCGAGCAAGTCGATCCCGTCGCGCTCGACATCGACCGGGATTTTGCCCACCGCCTGTACCGCGTCGCAGTGGAAGATGATGCCGTGCTCTTTGGCGATACGTCCGATCTCGCGGATCGGATGGATCGTCCCGACCTCGTTGTTGGCATACATGATCGAGATCAGCACGGTCTTGTCGGTGATCGCTTTGCGCACAGCGTCGGGATCAACCATCCCATACTTATCTACCGCAAGGTAAGTCACGCTCGCCTTGCCCGCACGTTCCAGTGCCCGGCAACTGTCGAGCACCGCCTTGTGCTCGGTGACGCAGGTGATGATGTGGTTGCCCTTCTCCTTGTAGAACTCGACTACGCCCTTGATCGCCTCGTTGTCGGACTCGGTCGCGCCGCTGGTGAAAATGATTTCCTTGGGTTTAGCGTTGATCAGCGTGGCGAGCTGATTGCGCGCCTTATCAACCCCTTCCTCGGCTTCCCAGCCGAAGCTGTGGTTGCGGCTTGCCGCGTTCCCGAACTTCTGCGTGAAATACGGCAGCATCGCTTCGAGCACTCGCGGATCGACTGGTGTCGTCGCGTGATTATCCATGTATATCGGCAGCTTGACCATCGGTGTTCCCTGTTCTACTTCAGCGCGCCGTCCGCCCTTACAACGGCGGCGCAATGCACCACAAATTAGTGGACTTACATGGTCTAGTATACGGCCTAACCGGTTTGAGTGCAAACGCACTATAAGCCCGGCGCCCATCCGGTCTTGAGCGTTATAAGCCGATGACGCTAAGAGGAGTCAACCGGCCGAGCCCAGAGCGGCAGGTCCTTCGCCGGAAGAGGAACGGCGCTAGGCGCGGACTCTTAGGGACCGAGCGCTATCAGCCTGGTCAGAGCTGCGGCTCAGAATCGCGCTCAGCTTCTCCGGCATCACGATGATCCGCCGCCGTTCCTGAATCAGCGCCCCCTCGATCGCGAAACGTCTCAAGCACACGCTGACCTTGGGGCGTGACCCACTCACCAGTTCCGCGATGTTGCGATGGCCGAAGCGCACGTTAATGATCGTGCCGCGGCCGTCGGGCAGGCCAAACTTGTCGGCGAGATCGAGCAGCGCGACCGCGATTCGCTCCTCCAGCGTCTGATCGACGAAACGCGATTGACGCACCAGTAAACCCCACCAGCGGCCCATCGTGAGTCTCAATGCGATAAGGAACTGGTTGTACTGTAGGCCGACGGTTTCGACCAAAGCCTGGGCGCTGAGAACTCCCACCTGGCACTCGGTGAACGCTTCGCATTCCAGACTATGACGCACATCGGGCAGCAGCGTCGGAATGCAGATTACGTCGCCGGGGCCGAGCACCTCGAGCAGGACGCGCTCATTTCTGCGGTTGATGGCGGTGAGCCGGGAGATGCCAGAGAGCATGATATGGATCATGTCGCCCGCCTGATTTGCGCTGTAGACGAGTGCACGCTTGCGAAAACTGCGAACCCTGAGCTGCTCTGCCAGCAGGCCGAACTGCTCCGGGGGCAGTCCGACGAGTCCTCTCAATACTGAAAGCTCGACCCGCAATTTTTTGGCATCGCCCGCGCTGCGAAACTCGGCGAGTTCGGTGGCGATCGCCCTGTGTGCGGTTTTTTTTGAGCTACCTCGTTTCATGGAATGCCCTGGAAGTGACTCCCTAAGTGTAATCCAGGTGACCGGTAAGCGCCATCGGAATTTAGGTCGAGTCCACCATCTTTCACGCAACCGCGGTGACGCGGACATCTGACATTGGGACAGTGATCGCTAGCTCAGCGATTGATCAACAAAATCGAGACAATAGGTAACCTGAGTTACCCAGTTTGCCCTACTCTTTGCGATCGTCTTAGAGATTTGGATTGTATGCTTTGCTACATTCCTTGGCGTCTTTCGCTGGGCTATCGCTCAGCGATCGGAGATGTTTGTCGATACTTGCGCCACAACATGCGCGAAAAATGCGACGGTCGATTGGTATACCTCCTTATTGTTACTTCCCCAGGGATTGCACCTTCCCCAAGAGCGCCCATACGCGCTCGCGTCTTCGCTGGAGGCTGAGCCATGAGAGTGCCGCGTCCTGAAAGGCTTTCGGACCTGGAGTTGCTGGGGCGGCTGAAAGGCCTCTCCTGGCTTTCCGCCGCTCAACTGAAAGAACTCGACGACGCGATGTCGGTCAGGAACATCAAGCGTGACGGCGTCATTTTTCAGGAACTGGGTAAGCCCTCGGCCGAAGGGCACATCCTGCTCTCGGGAGCGGCGCAGCTTAACCATCTCAACGGCGGCGATCCCCGCGTGGTCGCGATGATGATGCCGGGAGTGATGTTCCGGCTGCCCCAGATGCCCCCAGAGGTCGGTCATAACTTCGAGTGGGTGGCGCTCAACGATTGCAGAGTTGGCAGGATGCCGATCGAACGTTACGTCGAGATCACCCTGGGCGTCGACTACTTTGCCTACGCGCGCAGCGCCGAAGAGGCGGAAAACCGCATCGGGCGCATTCTCGCCCGTTATCCGAGCTTTATCGGATTCGGCCTGCTGCACCGTGTGGCGGTGGCTCTACTCGAACTTGCAGTCGAGTTCGGCGTGCAAAACCATCGCGGCGTCGTGCTTGAAATTGTGCCGACACACAAACAGCTCGCCGACCTGGTCGGCGCTTCGCGACCCAAGGTCAGTGAAGTCATGAATGACCTCCGGCGGCGCAAGGCGCTCTCGCGCGAGGGACGCAAGCTCACGATTGCGGTAAAGCAGCTGGAGGCGATCGTCGCCAGCGAAATCGATACCTGACCGCCACGGGCCGAGGCGCGCCTGCGGCCCGAGACTTCGCACCTCGCGCCGCTGGCGATTGAGGTTCTTTTTTTCACCATGACGATGTGGATCGGTGTATTATTGTATGCAGGTTATTTTGAAGTTAATCTTGGCCGACCATCGAGAGTAGACAATCGATCAGGCTTATAGGCTGAAGAACCCAAGGTGGTTCCGAAAGTTTTCCTAATGACGAATATGCCGGCCAGAAAAAATGCCCCCCCGAACCGCTTTCTATCCGAATGGGTGGCAGAGGTAGTCCGACTAACCACTCCCGATCGGGTCGAATGGTGCGACGGCACCGAAGAGGAACGCGAGCGCCTGTACAAGCAAGCGGTTGCGGCCGGCGTCCTGATTCCGCTCAACCCGCGCAAGCGGCCCGGCTGTTATTTGCACAGGTCCAACCCTAACGACGTCGCGCGCTCAGAAAACCTGACCTTCATCTGCACCTCGAGCAAAGACGACGCAGGGCCGACTAACAACTGGATGGCGCCCGCAGAAGCTTACGCGCGATTGCGCGGCTGGTTCGAGGGCTCGATGCGCGGTCGCACGATGTATGTCGTTCCATACGTCATGGGCCCTCTCGATTCGCCGTTTTCACGAGTCGGCGTCGAACTGACCGACAGTATCTATGTTGCGCTCAACATGGGATTGATGACCCGGATGGGCGTTGTGGCGCTCGAGACTCTGGGCGACTCCAACGACTTCAATCGCGGACTCCATTCGACGCTGGATTGCGATCCGGGGCGCCGCCTCATCTGCCATTTTCCCGAAGACAACACCGTCTGGTCCGCCGGTAGCGGTTATGGCGGCAATGCGCTGCTGAGCAAAAAATGTTTCGCGCTGCGCATCGCAAGCTGGCTCGGCAAGACCGAAGGCTGGCTCGCGGAGCACATGCTGATCCTCGGCCTGCAAAACCCCCAGGGAGAGACAAGCTACATCGCCGCGGCATTTCCGAGCGCCTGCGGCAAAACCAATCTCTCGATGCTCATGCCGCCGCCGTCCTTTCGCGGCTGGCGGGTGACCACCATCGGTGATGACATTGCCTGGATGCACGTCGGAGCCGATGGCCGTCTATGGGCGGTGAATCCGGAAGCCGGATACTTCGGCGTCGCGCCGGGAACCAACGCGAACTCGAATCCCAACGCCATGAAAATGGTCGAACGCGATACCATCTTCACCAACGTCGCGATGACCCCGGACGGAGACGTCTGGTGGGAAGGGATGGGTACCGAGGCTCCTGAAGGAACGCTGGATTGGCAAGGTCGTCCGTGGCGCAAGGATTCGGGGCAGCCTGCGGCGCATCCGAATAGCCGCTTCACCACCCCGATGCACAACAATCCCGCCCTCTCGCCGAAGGCAGACGCGCCGCAGGGAGTGCCAATCTCTGCGATCGTCTTTGGCGGCCGCCGCGCCTCGACGGTTCCCCTGGTACTGGAATCTTTGGACTGGACTCACGGCGTCTATCTCGGCGCAACCATGGGCTCCGAGACCACGGCGGCGGCCACCGGCAAAGTCGGGATCGTTCGGCGCGATCCGATGGCGATGCTGCCGTTCTGCGGATACAACATGGGCAATTATTTTGCGCATTGGCTGGAGATGCGGAACAAGCTGAAACAGCCGCCCAAAGTTTTCATGGTCAACTGGTTCAGGAAAAATCGCGAGGGGCGGTTTCTGTGGCCCGGCTATGGCGAGAATATCCGCGTCCTCAAGTGGATGGTGGACCGGGTGCACGGCCGCGCCGCGGCCGAGCGTTCAGCAGTGGGCCTGATGCCTGCTGAAGGGTCGCTTGATCTGACGGGCCTCAACGCCGCTGGCGATTCCGTGAAAGAAGCCATGGCCGTCCGACCGCAGGAATGGATCGCCGAACTCGATTCGCAGGAAGAGTTCTTTAAAAAGATCGGACCGACCGTACCCACCGAAATGCAAGCGCAGTGCGAGGCACTGCGTGCGGGTTTGAAAACTCAGTAGGCCAGTCCCGCGTCGTCACTACGAACAAAGCTCACCCGCGGTCATTCTGAGGGGCAGCCTCTGCTCATTTTCCGCCGCTTTCCGAGTAAATTCACAACTTCAGCATGACAAAAGCAATCGCGAGAACATCTCGCGCTCAGCCGACGTCGAACGGACCCGGATGATCGCGGTCGAAACGCACCATCAGCGGCTTGCGCTCGGTGCGTAGCGATTTGAGCGCGGCCTCACGCGTCTGCTCGAACTCGCGCTCGAACCATCGGGTGACCCGCAGCAGCATCGCACCACCATCGGGTTCGCCCGCCACTGCCGGTGATCGCGCGCACGATCGTGCAGAGGAAACCGACCCGTTCCAGGCCGTCGGCACGCTCGAAGCTGAGTGTCAGAGTTATTTCTTCCGCCGTAATGACGGGCGGCGCCGCAAGGCTCAACCGGTAGAGACCACGCCCGGTATTTATCTCATTGTGCAACTTACAATGAGACAGGCTAAGCGGCGCGCGTGACCGCGCCGCGGCCCCTGCCGCCGCCGCCTTTGCCCTCCCAGAACAACACCACCGGGCCCGCGATGTAGATCGACGAATAGGTCCCGGTGATGAAGCCGACCAGCAGGGTGAAAGCCGAGGGACGCAGGATCGGACCGCCGAGCGTGAGCAGCGCTATCAGCACCGCGATCGCGGTGCCCGAGGTCAGGATGGTTCGCGAGAGGGTCTCGTTGATCGCGCGATTCATGATTGCCGCGATCGGATCGCGCCGGCGCTTGGCCGCATCCTCGCGGATCCGGTCCGACACGATGATCGTGTCATGCACCGAGTAGCCGATGACCGTCAGCAGCGCGGCGAGCGTCGTCAGGTCGAACTCCAGGCGCGAGATGACCAGCGCGCCGACCACCACCAGCACGTCATGGGTCAGCGCGATCACCGCGCCCGCGCCGAAGCTCCAGCTCACGCCGCGGAACTGCCAGGCAATGAAAATGCCCATGAAGATAGTCGCGAAAATCACTGCCATGAAGCCGTTGCGGCGGAGGTCCCGGCCAACCTTGGCGCCCACCGTCTCGACCCGCAGCACCTGCACGGCGCCCGGCCCGTAAAACTTTTCGAGTTGCGCCTCGAGCTTCTTACCCAGACTGCCGACGTTTTTAACTTTCTCGAAACGGACCAGGAACTGATTGCGGTCGGCGGAGCCGAAATCCTGCACCGTCACTTCTCCGAGGCCCATCGGCTGGAGCGCGCTCCGGATATGCCCGCCGTCGGTGTGGGTCTTGAACTGGAGTTGCACCACGCTGCCGCCGACGAAATCGACGCCATAGTTGAGTCCGACCGTTATCAGCAAGATGATCGCCGCGAGATTGATGACGCTCGAGAGCGCGACGAAAAAATAGCGCTTGCCGACGAAATCGAGATCAATGTCGGGCGGAATTATCTGAAGGGACATCGGTCCTGTATTGCTCCTGCCTGATCACTCCTGCGCCGCTTCGTGCCGGGCGCGCCCGGCGCCGGGTGCGCCTGGCCGCGATCATCGCGAGCCAGCGCCTCGACGTCGCTTCGCGCATCGCGCCAGCACGAAAATTAGCGGTTCGATCCGATTAATAAAAGCACAGCGGCGCCCCCCAATGCCATCGCGTCGGCGTCACTCCGCCGCCCGGGCCTAACGCGCACGCGGCTCGGGAGGCTGCTGCTTGAGCGGCGTCAGGCGGCGACTGTGCGGGCCTTGCCGCACTTGCCGCACTGATTGTTTAGGTTGGCAGGGTCTTCGATCAGGCCGTCGTCGAGCGAGTGGCAGACCTTGAGGCACTTGGCGCAGATGAAATAGATGCCGTCGATGGTCTTGTTGATGCGCTCGCGGTTCAGGATGCGGCCCTTGAGCTTCTCGATCCTGATGCCCAGCAGTTCCTGGTACTGACGCTTGATCTTGCGGCGGCCGGCTTCATCTTTGGGCAGGTCGGCATCTTCGTCGGCTTCGTCGGCCGAGTCGGTAAAAGTGGGATACAGGTCACGCTTGGCGGTCTTGGTCTTGCGAGTCCTGGCCATCGCTGCTTGCTCCCTTTCCCTTTAGCGCGTGCGTGCGACGTAGCCGCAGTTTTTGTCGCAGACCAGGAAAAAGCCACGCCGACCGTAACCGGCGAACATCGTGACCTTGCTCTCCGCGCCGCAACTCGGGCAGAGGTGCTTGAAAGTCACATCGCGGCTCTTTTCCGCAGTCTTCGCTTTTTTCTCAGCCATGACGGATGACGTTCGCTCCCTTTTTATTTTTGCTGCTGGTTGTAATTCGGAGACAGGCCTGGATGGCGTGGCCGCTTCGACAACATTTTAGCCGAATCACTATAGCATAAGCTGAACGCGCCAAAACTATCCGTCAATATGGGGACGGCCCGCGCGGCCTGCCGGTAGCAGTTGCGCGCACCACGCCAAGCGTTTAAGCGTTAAGCGCTTGGAAGCAAAACTCAAACCTAACGACGCCGTGCTGTTCATCGATCGCAAGGGCCGCCGCTATCTGAAAATGCTGCGCCCCGGCACCCGCATCCTCATCCGTGGCGATATTTCGGCCGATGAACTCGTCGGTACCGACGAGGGCTCGCGCGTCAAGCTCAGCGGAGGCGAGACCTTCCTGGTCCTGCGGCCCACCTACGCCGACCTGATTCCGCATCTGCCGCGTCAGGCCCAGGTCATCTATCCCAAGGATACAGGGCCGCTGCTCATCTGGGGCGACGTCTTCCCAGGCGCGACCGTCATCGAGGGTGGCGTCGGCGCCGGCGCGCTCACGATCGCGCTCCTGCGCGCAGTCGGTCCGGCCGGCCGCGTCATCTCCTACGAACTGCGCGAGGATTTCGCCGCCGCGGCGCGGCGCAACGTCGCCGCGTTTTTCGGCGCGGCGCCCAACTGGACACTTAAGCTCGGCGACCTCTATGCCGGTTTCGCGGAGACCGGCGTCGATCGCCTGTTTCTCGATCTCGCCGAACCCGGACGCGCCCTAGGTGTGGCGGCGCGCGCGTTGCGCGCGGGCGGTGTGCTGATCTGCTACGTGCCGACCGCGATCCAACTAGGCGATACGGTCACGGCGCTCGAGCGCGACGGCGGCTTCGGCGAAGTCGAATCGTTCGAAACTCTGATGCGCAACTGGCACGTAAAAGGACTGAGCGTGCGCCCGGTGCATCGAATGGTCGCGCATTCGGGCTTCATCATCGTGTCGCGCCGCCTGGCGTCGCCCTCGCGAGCCGCGGCAGAGCCGCTGCCTGCTCCGGCCGCAACGGCAGCGCTCGAGAATGACGTCGCTACTGCCGACGCATCCGACTCGTACGAAGACACGAACGATTCCGACGGAGACGATCGGCTCTGAGGACATGAGATCGCGCGCGTCATGAACCGCAGAAGATTCATCCGACTTGCCAGCGGCGCAATTGCACTCGCAGGAGCGCCCGCCACGGCTCGTGCGCTCGCGGCCGCCAGCGTGGCCAAGGCTCCGGCCGGCGGATGGGGCGGCTTCACACCGAACGCTGATTTCTACGTCACCACTTACGGCGCGACGCCGCAGGTTGACCCGCGGCAGTGGCGGCTCAAAATTCACGGCCTGGTCAAAAGCCCGCTCGAACTCGACCTGGCCGCGGTCAAGGCGCTGCCGTCCATCAATGAGAAGCTGACGCTGGAGTGCATCGGCAATCCGCCCAACGGCACCCAGATAGGCAACGGGTTGTGGACCGGTCCGAAGCTGAGCCCGTTACTCGAACGCGCACGGCCCGCCGGCAATGCGGTTTACGCGCGGCTCCGCGCCGCCGACGGCTACGTGACTGGCATTTCGATCGACGAGCTGATGCGCAAGGAAAACTTCCTGCCTTATCTGATGAATGGCGTGCCGTTGCCGCCCGAGCATGGCTATCCGTTGCGTATATTCATTCCGGGCAAGTACGGGATGAAACAGCCGAAGTGGCTAACCGAAATAGAATTCGTCGACCAGAAATTCATTGGCTACTGGGAAGCTCGCGGATGGAACGACGGCACGTGGCGCAAGGTGAATTCGGGATTTTTTTACCCGCAGGCCAACTATAGCTTATTGGACGTGGTCGCGCCCGAGGCCAAAGTGCGAGCGCCGGTGGAGCTGGTCGGATGGGCGCTCGCGGGGCCGTCAGGGATTCGACGGGTTGACGTTTCGACTGACGATGGCAAGAGCTGGCACGCCGCTGAGCTGACCGCGAATCGCTCGCCGTACATATGGACGGTATGGAAGTACCGCTTCGCGCCGACGGAAGGAGGGCGTTATCACGTCCGGGTGCGCGCGACTGACGGGAACGGCCACTCGCAGCCAGTGAGCGACCCCGACCGCGCCTCCGGGATGAGCGCGCAAGTCCGCCTGGCGCTGTCCGTTACGACGCAATAAACGAGCCGCCTCTTCTCGACTCAGCTCTACTAGAGAGGTTTGCGCAACTCGGGCGCGGCGCCTTCTCTAACCTCTCCTTGACCAAGGAGAGGTCGCCGCGAGCCTCGCGAGCCGCGGGAGAGGTCAGTCTGAATTCCACTGTGCCAAGGCACTTCGAGCGGGCTACAAAGACGATCGCGGTACCTCTCCCTGACCCTCTCCTTGGACAAGGAGAGGGGAGCTTGTAGGGGGCCGTTCGTGAACGGCCCTCCTGCCTTTAATGGCCGTTCGTGAACGGCCCTCTTTGCTAATCCTTAGCGACCAAAGGTTTGAAGGGCTTGCTCTTCACACGCGCGCCGCGAGCAAGCATCAAAATTCTCAATGGTGGAAGAACGAACCGAATATATTTCCCAATGCGCCGAACAGTCCATTGGTCGCCGGCGTCGGAGCCGCTCCAGGAGCCGCCGCGCCCCCTGGCGGCGGCATCGCCGCACCAGGACCCGCGACCAAAGTCGGCGATGGCGCGAGGCCGCCATGCAACGGACAGATCTCGTGTCGGCGCGGTGCCGTTCAAAAACGGAACGGTGACGATACGCGGGCATCCCGAGGTGGCGAGGCCGCCGCTTTGCGGATCGATCGTTGCCATCGTGATCCCGGGCGGCACCGCGAACGGCGACGAGTTGCGCGGAGTCACGTCGAGCATAAAATTCACCCACGCTGGCAACGCGGCGGTTGCACCGGAGGCGCCGAGGCTCTGAGGATGATCGAATCCCACCCACACTCCGCATACGACGCGCGGCGTATACCCGATGAAGTAGGCGTCATGGTAGTCCTGGGTGGTGCCGGTTTTACCCGCGGCCGGAAAGTCCAGTCCCATCTTAGCCGCACCGGCCCCGGTACCCCATCCGATCACCTGCTCCAGCGCGCCTGTGATGAGGTACGCGACCTGCGGACTGACTACCGCCAGTGCATGGGCAGCGTGCTGGTAAATCAGATGGCCCTTGGCGTCGTAGACCGCTTCCAACGCGTAGGGCGGCCGTGAAACTCCGGCGGCGGCGAAGGTCTGGTAGGCGCCGGTCAATTCGAGCAGCGTGGTTTCAGCGGAGCCGATCGAAATCGGCAGTACCGCCGGAATATCCTCGTCGATACCCATCTCGTGGGCCATCGCTACGATCGTGGACGGCCCGAGCAGGCTTCCCAAATAGGCAGTCGGCACGTTGAGCGACTCGGCCAAAGCCTCGACCACGGTCACTGTGCCCTGATAGGTGCGCTCGTAGTTCACCGGGGTCCATCCATTGAAAGACATCGGATGATCGGGCAACAGCGACGCGAGCGTGACCGGCTGGCCGATCGGCGAGCGCGAAGGATCGAGCGCGCTCAGGTAGACGATCGGTTTGAAGGCCGAGCCGGGCTGGCGCTCAGCCTGGGTCACTCGGTTGAACTGGCTAATCGAATAGTCGCGCCCACCGACCATCGCGAGGATCGCGCCGGTGCGCACATCCAGCGCGACCAAGGAACCCTCTAACAGTTCGTCGTGCGCGGCGCGGCGCAGATGCGGATGCTGCTTCTCGAGCCGTCGGAGGTTCGATTCCACGCTCGCGCCCGCCGCCTGCTCCATCTCCGGATCGAGCGTGGTGTAAACCTTGAGCCCCGCCAGGTTGCCGTCGAAACCCGGAATTCGCTCGACCTGAGCGAGTACGTAGTCGGTGAAATAAGGCGCGCGGCGAAGCCCGGGCAACTTGGCGATCTCGATCGGCGTGGCGGCAGCTTCCGCATATTGAGCAGCGTCGATAACCCCGTCGCGGCGCATCAGGCCCAGCACCGTGTCGCGGCGTGCGCGGCAGGCGTCAGGATGACGACGCGGATCGTACAGCGTCGGTGCCTGGATCATCCCGATCAGTATTGCGGCTTGGGCCGGCGTGACCTCGTGCAGGTCCTTGTTGAAAAAATAGCGCGCCGCGAGCGGAATCCCTATGATCGGCGTGCCGTCATACGCGCCCATCGGGACGTCGTTGATGTAACGTTCGAGGATTTGCGTTTTGCCGAGCCGCATCTCGATCACCAACGCGACGGCCAGCTCGCGCAGCTTGCGCGTGAAGGTACGCTCGTGGCGATCGATGAAAGTTCGCGCGAGTTGCTGGGTCAGCGTGCTCGCGCCCTGGCCCAGGTGATGGGACCGCAAATCCGCGATTGCCGCTTCGATCATCCGCACCGGGTCGAATCCGGGATGATAGTAGAAATACCGATCCTCGGTCGCGAGCAGGCCGCGCACCAGGTAAGGCGGAAGATCGCTCAGTTGAATTTCGACCCGTTCAGGCGGCGCGCCGGGTAGCAGTCGGCCAATAACTTCGGGCTCGATCGTGGCCGCGGGCAGCGCCGCGCCAAAAGAGTCGGCGACGCCCTCGACCGTGGTGCCGGCCAGGGTTAGATGGACCAGCGTGGGCGGCCGCTCGTGTATCCCTTCGCGAAAGCCACGCAGGTAGAGCGTCACGCGCCCGGGCATCAGCGCATACTCGCCCGGATGGGCCGGCTCGTTGACGCGGGTGTAGCTGAGACGCTCGATACGGTCGAGCAGATGGAGCTGGGCAAGGTCGTCGCCGCGTTGGATTTTGAGCGGCGCGGAGTAAATGGCCGAAGTCAGTGCGGCTTCGCGCTGTTCGATCAGCGCGGAAATCTCGCCATAGAGCTCGGCCAGATAAAAGCCGCAGCCGAAAGCGAACAACAAAAAAATTCCGGCCGCCGCGCGCCGCGCTCCAAGCCGCCTGAGCGCGCGGCGCAATCGTCCAGCCGCCGCCATTCCCCTCCCCCGCTTGCCTGCGCTAGCCATCGCGCGTTGTCCTCTCCAATGTGCTCTTCTGTCCGCCGCACCCGGCGCACCACAAATACAGTATGTCCTACTATATCTGCCGCACCCGTGGTGGAGCGATCATCGAGAAAACCTGAGGCGTGGCGCCGAGTTGCTAGCGAGCGGGTGCCTGCGCGCGCGTCTCGCCCGCGCGCAGCGCCGCGAGCTGGCGGGCCAGTTCGCGCATCAGCGCGAGTCCGGACGCGCCACGGCACTCCGCGAGCTCGATTATCGACGCGCCTATGCGTCGGCGCAGAAGTTCGACTGCGCGACGCTCGCCCACCGCACGCCGGACTTCGGCGTGAGCCAGCGCGGCGAGAGCGTCAAGATGGGGCGCCGTGGCACGCAGCGCCGGCCGGCGTATAAGGCGCGCGACGGCCGACGCGTCAAAGCGCGGCGCGCTAGTGCGGTTGAAAATCACCGCGGCGACATCAAGGCCGAGACCGCTAAGTGCCGCGTGTGTCTCCAGCGTCTCGCTCACCGCGAATGGCTCCGGTGAGGTCACGAGCACGATGCCGCAGCGCATCGGATCGCGCAGCAACTCGGATACGCGTGCGGCCAGGCGGCCGACGTTCCCCGCGCCAAAGGTTGCGCGCGCGGTCAGCGGCATCCGCAACACGCTCAATGCCTGGCCAGATGCCGGTGCGTCGAGCACAACCGTGTCCCACGGCGGCGACGGTGGCCGGTACTCCAGCTCGTGGTAGATTTTCCCGACCATGATCAGCTCGCGCAGGCCAGGGGCGGCCTCAACGAAGTAGCGGTACCCGCCGCTGTTGACGACAGCTTTGAGCATCGCGCGGCTCGGCACCACGGTGGAAAGGTATTCCTCGAGCTGATGCGCCCCGTCGAGCACCAACGTCCACAAGTTCAGCGCGGTCTCGACCGGGTCTAAGCTGGGTTTGCGCCCAAACGCGTTTGTGAGCGTGCCGAGCCGATCGTATTCCATCGCGAGCACGCGGGCTGGATCTGCCGCGCGAAGTATCGCGAGCGCGCCGCTCACGCTGGTGCGCCCCACCCCGCCCTTGCCGACGACTATCAAAGCCCGGCGCCTTAGCAGTTCGCCGATCATCTATAAACGCGGCGGCGGAGATGCGCACCCGTGCATGGGACGTACGGAACTCGGTCGGCGGCGGGCACAGATTCGCAGAAGGCGCGCTGGTGGTCGCGCGTCTAGAGAAAGCGGCGGCCTTGGCGCTCGTCGGGCAGCTCGAGACCCAGCGCAACGAGCTTGCGATCGACGTAATCCTTGTAGGATGCGCGAATCTCGGAATTGCCGACGCCCTTGAGGCCCCACTGGATGAAACGCGGCGTGTTGGGCGAATCGGAGCGGCCGAACATGTCGAGCGCCGCCGAATACCATTTCGGCACCAGCGCTTGGGCGAGCGCCCTGCCTCGACGCTCCGCGCAGATCGCGCTCAGGAAATAGTAGCCCATCTCGGAATGGCCGAACTCGTCGCGCTCGACCGTGCGTGAAATCTTACGCAGCGGCGCGTAGCTCGATTCGCGCCAGTCGCGGGCATGAAAGGCGCCGTTGAGATCGATCAGGAAATGAAAGAACGCATCGTCGGCCCAGGTGTCCTTCGGCAGATGAAACGCGTAGTGCGCGTACGGCACGTCGCGCAGTGCGAAGTCCGGGTCCAGGCCCACCGCAATGCGATGGAACATGATTGCGTGCTTCAATTCCTCGGCCAGGTACTCCGACTTGAGCAGCCGTGCCGCGGCATCGGGGGCGAGCGTCTCGGCCACCTCGATACACGTCCCCATCAGGCCAAGGAAGCTCTTGTTCCCGGCGCGCTCGCCCTCGTGGCGCAGCATCTTCATCAGCAGACTGCGGTAGTCCTCGGGCAACGTGTCGCCCTCGTCGAAGTCGTACTCGGGGCGGTTGACCTTGCACGAGAGGTCGGGCAGCGGATCTCCTTGGGCATAGATGTGCGTCCAGAACGGCCAGAGCCCACCGCCGCGCACGCGTTCCTCGCGCTCGGCGCGGTCGCCCGCCTGGTCCCGTGCGATATTCTCGGAGGTCAGATCATTGAGCGCCATGTTCGCACCCCTCTCGTTGAATCATTCAATCGAATGTAGCGCGCCGCTTGGCGCTCACGCAAAACGCGCCTTGGCGGCCGCGGCGCGAGCAGGATCGATCGCACCGGCGCGCTCGGACTGATGGCCGCAGGCGCATCCGGCCAGGCCTGCCGCGTAGAGATCCATTTCGCCGTCGACCAATTCGCGCGCCATCCCGGGCAGTAACCGATCGCCGACGCATCCCAGAGCCGCGCCGCATCGCGCGCAGCGCAGCCGATAATACGTGCCATAGGTGGCAACGCCCTCTACCGCCACGCCGAGCGGTTCGTAGGCGATGCGAATTTCGTCAAGGATTGCGCTCATTGAATTTTACCGCCGTCGTTATGGCTTGACGCCGCCGCGCGCATTTTTTTCACTGGTCTCGCGCGCGAGCCTGGCCACGATGTCCGCACGCAAGTCCTTCTTCGAGATTTTGCCCACCGCAGTCATCGGAAAGCGCTCGACGATTTCCAGGCGCTCGGGAATCTTGAAGCGCGCGATACGCCGCCCTTCCAGATGGCGCGCCAGCTCCGCGAAGGTCAGGCTCGCGCCCGCGCGCAGCACCACGTACGCGCATGCGCGCTCCCCCAGGACCTCGTCGGGCATCGCGACGATTGCCGCGTTGAGCACCGCCGGATGCGACAGCACCAGGTCTTCCATTTCCTCGGCGCTGATTTTCTCGCCGCCGCGATTGATCACGTCCTTGCGGCGTCCTTCGACGACCAGGTTGCCGCTCGGGTGCATCATCACCAGGTCGCCGGTCCGATAGAAGCCGTCGGCTGTGAACGCCTCGCGATTATGTTCCTCAGCGCGGTAATAGCCGCGAGGCGTATATGGCCCGCGGCAGAGCAGCTCGCCGACCTCGCCCGGCGCGACCTCGCAGCCGTCGTCGCCTATCACGCGCAGCTCGTCGTGCTCGCAAATCGGACGACCTTGCGTGTTCACAATGACCTCTTCGGGATCCTCGCGGCGGGTCGAACAGCAAAGCCCCTCGGCCATTCCGTACACCTGCGTGACGACCGGGCCGAGTTCGCTCAGCAAGCGGCGCGCGGGTTCGGGATTGAGGCGCTGGCCGCCCACCGCCAGCGATCGCAGCGAGGAAAAATCCGTGCGCCCAAAGCTCGGATCGTTCAGCCATGCGACTGCCATCGCAGGCACGGCGCAAATCCAGGTCACGCGCTCGCGCTCGATCAGCGGAAAGACTGTCTCGGGCTCCGGCGACGGCGCCAGTATGACCCGCGCTCCAAGCAGGATCCCTGCTTGCACGGCAGCCAACAGCGGGAAGTTGTGCATCATCGGAATCGCGACCAGCGCGACCCCGTCGCGATCGAATCCCGAGCATTCCGCCAGGCGCAGCGAATTGTACAGATAATCGTCGTGCGTTCGCGGGATCACTTTCGGCAGCCCCGTGCTGCCACCTGAGAGCTGGAACACCGCGACCTCGCGGCTATCCGGGCATAAGCGCGCGAGCGTGGACGGCGCGATCCGCTCCTCGATAGGATCGTCGAGCAGGTCGGAAAGCTGCGTCATGCCGGAGCCTGCGCGCTCGCCCATCACGAACACCTCCCGCATAGCCGGCAACGCGTCGCGCAACTCGTTCGCCATCGCGACGTAATCAAAGCGCCGGTACTCGGCGGGAATCAGCCAGGCGTAAGCGTCGGTGAAGCGCGCGAGGTGACCGATCTCGGTGTGGCGATGCGCCGGGAGAGTCGCGACGGGAATCGCGCCGGTCTTGAGACAGGCGAAGTACGCGGCCACGCATTCGAGGCCGTTGGGCAACTGAAAAATAACACGCCGGCCCGACGCGATGCCGCGCTCGGCGAAATGGAGCGCGAGCCGCTCGACCATCGCGCCCAACTCGCGATAACTGATGCGCCGTTCGCCGTCGACCACGGCGAGGCGCGCGGCGTTATCGGCGACCGCACGGTCGAAGCGCTTGCCGATCGGCTCGCCGCGCCAGTAACCGAGTTGTCTGTAGAGTTCCGCGGCCGGCTCCGGCCACGGCACCACGCCTTCGAGCATCAGGGATGTCGCCGCCTTTCGCACGATTTGTGCGCGTCGTTTTTCGAGATCTTCAACTTAAAGTATCACTTTTAGATGAGATTCGGTCGACATCGGAGTCGCCCGCTAGCTGGCGCAAGCGCGGGTAAACGTCGCTCGCGAAACGATCGATCCCGACCACAGTCTCGCGATGGTCGAGAAATCCCGCCTGCCCCATCAGCAGCAGATGGCCGTAACCGCCGACGTGCTCGTAATGTGCCTTGATCTGTTTGAAAACGGAATCCGGATTCCCGGCGAACACGATCCCCTGCGACATCGCCTGCTCCAGCGTGAGGCGGCTGAAGTCGTAGACCGAGCCCTTGCGCATCGCCTGCGCCTCGGCTTCGACCGGCACGTACCCGGGCGGCATCACGAACTGCGGCGGGACCTTATTGGCGTGCATGTACCACATCAGCTTGCGCGCGCCGGCCTGACCTTCCTCGTCGGTGTCGCCGGTATAAACGAGTGCCGCGTAGGCCAGGCGGTCCAACGGCGTCTCGCGGCCAAGCCGTGCCGCAGCCTCACGGTAAGAGTCGAAGATCCTTTTCGCGATGTCGAACCCGGTCAGAAAGGTCGCGACCACGTAGCCCTTTTCCGCGACCGCCGGCACGCTGGCGGTGCTGAGCGCGGTGATCCACACGGGAGGATGCGGCTGCTGGTAGGGACGCGGCCAGATGTTGACCTGGCGATGATGAAAGAAGCGGCCTTCCCAGCTAAACGGGCCGTCGTGCGTCGTCCATGCTTTCAGGATCAGGTCATGTGCCTCCCAGAAGCGCTCGCTCATCCGAAGCGGACTGGCGTTGGCCGCAGAAATTTCGTAGGGCACACCGCGCACGAACCCAACTTCGATACGGCCACGGGCCAGGTTGTCGACCATCGCCATCTCCTCCGCGACACGCACCGGCTGGCGGCGATTGGCGATTGGATTGCCGAGCAGAAGCAGTCGCGCGCGGCTGGTCTGGCGTGCCAGCACGCCGAGCATGATCGGCGCGGCAGGGTCGAGGCAGGTCGCGGTCTGATGATGCTCGTTGAGCATCAGGTCCAGTCCCATCTGCTCGGCATGCAGCCATTCATCGAGATAGCGATGGTACAACTCGGCGCCGATATGCGGCTCGTAATGACGATTGGGCAGCGTCACCCGAATCGAGTCGTACTCGTCGGGCAAGTACGGCCATGCGGTCTCGGTGAAGAACCACGTTCTCATGGCCCGTCTTCTTTGACGGCGCTCCCGGCGCCCCGCTCGCGCGCGAACGCGAGCATCCGCTCCACGAGCGCACGCGGCTGTTCGATTTGCGGCGCATGCCCGGCCGCGGCGATCGTTTCGAGACGCGCGCCGGGGATCGCCTCGCGGTACGCTTCGAGATATTGCTGGCTGACCAGCCCGTCGCTCGCGCCGCGAAGAAGCAGGACCGGCAGTTTGAGCCTGCCGAGCCGGTAGCGCAGCTTGGGGTTATGCATATAGGGCTCCCAGGTATAAAGCGCGAGCGATTGGCGGTTGCGCGCGATTACCCTGAGCTGCTCGTCCGACATCGTGGCGTAGTCGACGGCGGCCCTTCGCGGATCGTGGTAAACCAGCCGCGTCACTTCGTCGAGGGGCAGCGCGAAGATGTCCGGGATGTCGCGCGTCTCGCGATCGCCGGCCTTGATTCCGACCGGCCCAACTAGAATCAGCCGGGCAAGACGATGGGCTGAGCGCACCGCGACCTCGGCCGCGATCCATCCGCCCAGAGAAAAGCCTGCCAGCGTAACCTCGCGCAGATCGAACTGCTCCAGGAGATCGAGATAGACGTAAGCGAGATCGTCGACGCTGTCGAACAGGTCGGGCAGCGGTGAGTTGCCGAAGCCGGGATGCGAGGGAGCCACGACCTCGAAATGGCGCGCGAGAAGATCGAGAAACTCGGCGAGCGGATCGATTCCGCAGGCTCCGTGCAGCAGCAGGAGCAGCGGCCCTTCTCCGCGATGCACGACCTCCAGTTCCAGGCCACGAACCGTGATTTTTCCGTCGACGATCCCAACCGGCGCCATCGCGATCTCCCCGCCGTGACTTCTAGCGCACCGCCGCCTTCGCGCGAAAGCCTGGCGGCGATTGCACGCGCGGGTGGTTGCCTGATAATCGCTGCGGGAAAAGGAGCTTCATCCGCATGCGACAGCCGCCACATCCGATCCTTGCAATGATACTCGCCGCGACATTGTGCGCCGCTGGGCAGGCGGCCGTTCACGCCCAGGAGGTGCCGCTTGCCAGTTCGCTGCAGCTTGAAAGCGTGATGCTGGTCGGCGGATGGCCGTCGGCGGGACCATTCATCCCGATGATCGGTGACGGCACGGCGCATCTCGCCTATGAACTGTACTTGACCAACTATGGCAAAAAGACGGCGCGGTTGATCTCGCTTCGCGTTCGCGGGATCGGCGGCGCCGCCTTTACGACTACGATCGAGGGCGATGCGCTCAAGGCTTCGTTCACGCCGGCTGCCCCGCCAAGCCGTCAGCCTGCTTACGATCCGGTCCTGGCGCCGGGCACGAGCGGGGTGCTCTTCGTCTTCCTCAACTTTGCGGGGCGCGGAACACCGCGGCAGCTTGAGAACTCACTCGTGGTCGAGGCCGACGGCGACCCGAAGAATGCGCAGCGGATTCCACTCGAAAAGCTTACGATCAGAAAGACAGGCGCCGCCGTAATCGACGAACCGTTTGCAAGCGATCGGTGGCTCGCGGCGAACGGACCGTCCAACGCTTCAATCCATCGGCGCGCGGTTATCGTACTCGACGGGAAGCCGCGAGTGCCGGAGCGCTACGCGATCGATTTCATAAAGCTTGGCGATGACGGCAGGAGTTACTCGGGCGACCAGTCCAGGAACTCGAGCTATCACGCCTATGGAGTTCCGATACTCGCGGTCGCCGCCGGAAAAATCGTCAGCCTCAAAGACGGACTCCCCGAAAATGTTCCTCAAGCCAAGCAAATGGCTGTGTCAATGAACCTCGTCAACATAGCGGGCAATCATCTCGTTGAGGATATCGGCGGCCGCCTATACGTCGGCTATGCTCATCTAATTCCCGGCAGCATAACGGTGAAAATGGGCGAGCAGGTTCGTCGCGGACAGACCCTCGGTCGTCTCGGCAACTCGGGCAACTCGACTGAGCCGCATCTCCATCTGCAGGTCTGCGACGCGCCGTCGTTCTTGATTTGCGAGGGCGTCCCGATGGAGTTCAAGCGCATGAGCCTGACGAAGTATCGCGTCCAGAAGCGCGGCGAGACGCCGATAAAGCTCGACCTCGAGGGCACGCTTGCCGTATCCGAAGAAGAGCCGATGGAAGACGAACTCGCGAACTTTCCCGGGGCGAGTCCGGCCGCGAAATAGCCCCGGGACGCGTTCGTGCAGCGCTCGCGATCTACCAGCGCAGGAGGTTGGCGCCCCAGGTCAGGCCGCCGCCGCAGGCGTTAAGCATAACCAGGTCGTTATCACGGATGCGGTTGGCTTCGAGCGCCTCGTCCAGCGCGATCGGCACCGAGGCGGCCGAGGTGTTGCCGTAGCGATCGATATTGGTGAAGACCTTCTCCCGGGCGACGCCCAATCGATCGGCGACCGCGTTGAGGATGCGGATGTTGGCCTGGTGCGGCACGATCAGCGCGACATCGTCCAGCTGCACGCCGGCCCGCTCCGCGACCTTGAGCGTGACGTCGGCCATCGAGCGCACCGCGAGTTTGAACAGCTCCGGACCCTTCATCTTAATCGCGTCGTCGGGCGAGCGCCGCACTTCGGAGTCGAGCGTCGCGCGCACTCCCGTCGAATCGCACCGAGAGCAAGTGCCAGTACTCGCCCGAGGCGCGCAGCAGGCTCGCGAGCACGCCGCGCGGGCCCGGATCGGATACCATCACGGCCGCGCCGGCGCCATCGCCGAACAGCACGGAGACCGCGCGGTCGTTCCAGTCCACCATGGTCGAAAGCGCGTCGGTGCCGACCAACAGCACGCGCGAGTAGTCGCCCGCGCGCATCGCGTTGTCGGCCACGTTTAGCGCATACACGAACCCCGAGCAGGCCGCGGCTACGTCGTAGGCCGGAATCGAATCGAGGCCCAGGCGATGCTGGAGCTGGCAAGCGAACGACGGAAAGCCGTATTCGGAGGAGACCGTGCCGACAATGATCGCTTCGACCTCGGCTGGCCGTATCCCGGCCCGCTCGAGTGCGGTGGTGCTGGCGGCCGCCGCGATATCGACCAGCGACTCGCCACCCGACATCACGTAGCGCCGCCCAATTCCAGTCCGCGAGCGCACCCATTCGTCGGAAGTGTCCACGATCCGCGCAAGCTCTTGATTGGTAACCGCGGTGCGCGGCAGCGCGCGTCCGGTAGCGACGATTCGCGAACCCATCTTGCTACTTCCCGCTGAGTTCGACCGCGGGCCGGAAGGCCAGCGTGGTGTTGGTGCCGCCGAATCCGAAAGAGTTGTTCAGCGCGAGGCGAATTTTCGCGGGTCGCGGCTCGATTCGGCACGTAGTCGAGGTCGCATTCCGGGTCGGGATGCTCATAATTGATCGTCGGCGGCACCATCCCGCGCTCGATCGCCAGCACCGTGTAGACCGACTCGATCGCGCCGGCCGCGCCGAGCGTATGCCCGGTCATCGACTTGGTCGAGCTGACCGCGATCTTGGCCGCGCGTTCGCCGAAGACGTGTTTGATCGCCTGGGTCTCGGCGATATCGCCCTGCGGCGTCGACGTCCCGTGCGCGTTGATGTAATCGACCTCGTTGGGATCGAGTTCGCCGTCCTCCAGGCACAGGATCATGCAGCGCCCCGCGCCTTGTCCTTCCGGCGAGGGAGAGGTCATGTGATAGGCGTCGCCATTGGCGGCATAGCCGGCGATTTCGGCCACGATATTGGCCCCGCGCTTAAGCGCCGCCTCGCGCTCTTCGAGGATCAGAGCCGCCGCGCCCTCGGACATCACGAAGCCGTCACGCTCGGCATCGAACGGGACGGCTCGCGGCCTCGGGAGCGTCGTTGCGCGTCGACAACGCGCGCATCGCGATGAAGCCGCCGATGCCGAGCGAGGTCAGCGCCGCCTCCGCGCCCCCGGTGATCGCGGCGTCGATATAGCCATCGCGGATCATCCGGTAGGCCTCGCCCACCGCATGGCTGCCCGAGGCGCAGGCGCTGGTGGTGGCCAGGTTGATGCCGCGCGCGCCGTAACGGATGGCAATCTGCCCCGGCGCCAGGTTGCTGATCAGCTTGGGAATGAAAAACGGGGTGATGCGTTTGAGCCGGGTTTCGAGAAACAGCAGATGGTTTTCTTCGATCGTCAGCAGCCCGCCGATTCCAACTCCAACCAGCACGCCGACCCGATCGGCGTTGCTCTCGTCGATCTTGAGACGCCGACTGGCGCATCGCCTGCTCGGCCGCGCCCACCGCGTACTGGATGAAGAGGTCCATCTTTTTGACGTCCTTCTTCTCGATCCAGTCATGGGGATCGAAGTCACGCACCTCGCCGGCAATACGGGCGGCGAAGTCGGAAACATCGAAACGGGTTATCGGTCCGATGCCCGAGCGCCCTGCCATCAGGGCTTCCCAGTTCTTTTCGATTCCCGTGCCTAGCGGCGTGACCAGGCCCAGGCCGGTTACCACCACGCGGCGATCACCGATGCGTCTCATCTAAGCGCGATGCTCCTAAGTAGGGCGTTGTAACGTTCCATCTTGTACCAAAAGCCGTATCAGTTATACATCATTCTCCTGCACGATCGTCGACAGCCTTTCGCGAAGGCTCACCGTCGCGAAGCCGCGCAAATCTTACACGCGGCTGATTTCGCAAACGTCTGCGAATCCCGAGGTCCCCATCCTTGCAACACGGCTGCATGAGGTAAAAAATTGAACCCGATGTCGCCCCACCATCCATCGCTCGACTCTTTCCTCAAACTCGCGGACAACCTGGGCGAACTCGAGGTCACCATAGGAGAGCGCGCACGGCCGGTTGTCGGCGAACTCCGCGAGCGTCTGCGAGCAGCGGTCGCCAGCCGCGAGCGCGGCGACCTGCCGGGATCGCTCGAGCAACTTCGGACCGCGATGGAGCGGCTGGCCGCGATCGCCAGCGAACTTGATCCCGAAGAAGGCGCGCTGATGCGGATGGTGGCAGAGCGGTTCACTCAGGCCCTCGAGCTGGGTGACAAGGGTGTCGCCAAGGACGCGCTCCACGTTATGCGTCATCGATCGGGCGATCCCAAAGACGACGATTCCCAATGGTGAGTATCGCACCTGGGGGAGCTGCACCAGTTCAACTGAGAGAAAACCCGACGGCCTCGCTCGGCCGTCCGCGACAAAATCGGAGTAAACGTGGCGTCTGCAACTCAAATGAAGCCCTCAGAATCGAATCTCGATCAACTTTGCATCAACTCGATCCGGGTGCTCGCGATCGACGCGGTACAGAAGTCCAACTCGGGACATCCCGGGATGCCGATGGGAATGGCGCCGATCGCTTATCTCCTATGGACGCGTTTCATGCGCTACAACCCACCAACCCGCACTGGTTCGGGCGCGACCGGTTCGTGCTCTCGGCCGGGCATGGCTCGATGCTGCTGTATGCGATGCTTTATCTCACTGGCTACGATGTGCCGCTGTCGCAGATCCAACAGTTTCGCCAACTCGGCAGCATCACTCCCGGCCATCCCGAGTACGGCGTCACGCCTGGCGTCGAAACCACGACCGGTCCGCTCGGCCAGGGCGTCGGCAATGGTATCGGGATGGCGATAGCGGCGAAGCACCTGCGAGCCCGTTTCGAACGCGATAACTCCGGTCTTTTCGACCATCGCATCTTCGGCATCTGCGGCGACGGCGACCTGATGGAGGGCGTGTCGAGTGAGGCTGCCTCGATCGCGGGCCATCTCCGTCTTGGCAACATCATCTACATCTATGACGACAACCACATCACGATCGATGGCGGCACCGACCTGTCGTTCGACGAGAACGTGTGCGAGCGCTTCAACGCCTACGGCTGGCATACGCAGGGCGTGGACGACGCTAACGATCTCGTCGAGGTTTCGCGTGCTATCGAATACGCGATCGCCGAACAGAATCGCCCCTCGCTCATCCGGGTGCGATCGCATATCGGCTACGGCAGTCCCAACCGCCAGGATACCTCGAAGGCCCACGGTCAGGCGCTGGGTGTAGAAGAGGTCAAACTGACCAAGCGCTTTTACGGGTGGCCCGAAGAGCCGGCTTTCTACGTCCCCGACGAAGCACTCAAGTATTTTCGCGATAGCGGCGCGCGCGGGCGCGAGCATGAAACTGACTGGAACAGTCGCTTCGAGCGGTACGCCAAAGCGAATAAGGCCGAAGCTACGGAGTTTAAGTCGATGCTCGCGGGGGAACTGCCGGCGGGATGGGACGCCGAACTGCCGCAGTTCACGCCCAAGGACAACCTGGCGACTCGCGAATCGGCGTCGCGAGTGGAGCAGGCGATCGCGAAAAAAGTCTGGAACCTGTTCGGGGGGGCAGCCGATCTCAACGAATCAACCTTCGTCGATGTAGTCGATGGCGGCGACTTCGAGCGCCACAATTATCTCGGACGTAACCTTCACTTCGGCATCCGTGAGCACGGGATGTGCGCGATCTTAAACGGCATCGCGGTGCACGGCGGCTTCATTCCCTATGGTTCGAGCTTCCTCATCTTCACTGACTATTGCCGTCCCTCGCTGCGACTCGCGGCACTGATGGGCGTCCACGTGATCTACGTCTTCACGCACGATTCGATCGGGCTCGGCGAAGACGGGCCGACTCATCAGGCGGTCGAGCAGCTCTCGGGCCTGCGCGCTATTCCTAATTTCACCGTGATTCGGCCCGGCGACGCCAATGAGGCCGCCGAAGCATGGCGCGCCGCAATGACGCATCGGGGCGGCCCGGTGTTGTTGGCATTGAGCCGGCAGAAGCTCCCGACCCTTGACCGCGCAACGATGGCGCCGGCGCGCGAACTCGCGCGCGGCGCCTACGTACTCGGTGAAACCAAGGGGCGCTCCGCTGAGATAATCCTGCTGGCGAGCGGCTCCGAACTACACCTCGCGGTGGGCGCCAGGGAGGAACTCGAAAAACGCGGCCATGCGGTGCGCGTGGTCAGCATGCCCAGTATGGAACTGTTCGAGCAGCAGGACGCGGCATATCGCGACTCGGTGCTGCCCCCAGCGCTGCGGCGGCGGCTTGCGATTGAGGCCGCCTCGCCGATGTCCTGGTACCGATGGATCGGTCTTGAGGGCGATATGCTCGGCATGACCACTTTCGGCGCGTCGGGTCCGTATCAGAACGTGCTCAAGCACTTCGGCTTCACGGTCGAAAACGTGGTCGAGCGCGCATCGAAGCTGCTCGCGCGGTGACCCAATCGAGGACCGGACGGGGCGACGGAAAAATGACCGATTCCTAGTCAGTAGGAAAAATATGACCGGTTCCTACTGAGTTGGATGACGTTTGCAGGAATCTGACAGTAAATTTAACTGCCGTATTTTTGGGACTCGGTTCTAAGGTCTCACATCATCTTGGCCGCATGACAATGGTCAAATCGAGCCGCACCACGCTGCTCAAAAAAATCGTAAATTTTCGAACACGCCCTCTCAGCTTTCTTTAAGCTCCCGCATTTCTTAAGCCGTCTGTATAAGAGTCCTAAAGCTCCCGCGCCCGGTTCCAAGTACGCGGGTGGCAAACGATTTGCATGTTTCAATCGCAAGCGACGTTCTTCCATCCTTCCTGGCGTGAGAACGGAGCAGTTCCTCTAATCTGCACGGCATAGGAGGTTTCAATGCAAACCGGCGAAGCCACTATTACATCGAACGTCTATGGTAATCGGAGAAATTACTCTCGTAATCCAAACCGGCGCGGTATTTTAAATCTGAGCCGCGAGAGCCAACTCCAGCTAGCACGCGCTCTTGGTTGGTTCAGTCTGGCACTAGGGTTTGCGGAGGCCGCGTTGCCTCGCGAAGTTGGCCAACTTGCCGGGGTGCGCAATCATTCCCGTTTGATTCGTTTACTCGGCGCGCGGGAAATTGCCACCGGCATTGGGATTCTGCGCAATCGGCGCATTGAGCCCGGTCCGGTCTGGGCTCGCGTAGCTGGCGACCTGATCGATCTTGCGCTGCTCGGCAGCGCCTCACGGGAATACAGGACGAACCAGCGCGGCCGATTTGCGCTGCTCGGCAGCGCCTCAAGGGAGTACAGAACGAACCAGCGCCGCCTGTCTGTGGCGACTGCCGCAGTGGCGGGCGTAACTCTGCTTGACGTCATGTGCGCTCAGCAGCTTTCTCAGAGCGCGAGCAAAGAATCGTCTGGCGAGTTAGATCTGCACAAGGCCATCACGGTTAATCGTCCCGCCGATGAGCTGTACCGCTTCTGGCGTCAACTCGACAATCTGCCACGTTTCATGAAGCACCTCGAATCAGTCACCATGACCGGTGACAAGACTTCGCATTGGATCGCCACCGGTCCTGCGGGCGCCCGCGTCGAGTGGGATGCGCGAATCGTCGAAGATCGCCCAGGTGAAGTGATTTCCTGGCGATCGCTCGAGAATGCGGATGTTCAAACTTCGGGCGAGGTCCGTTTCGAAAAGCGTCCTAATGGCCGCGGCACGATTGTCCGCGTGCTGATGCACTATCGACCGCCCGCTGGCGCGGTGGGTTCCGCAGTGGCCAAGATCTTCGGCGAATCTCCCGAAAGTCAAGTCGGCGAAGACCTCCGGCGCTTCAAGCAGTTCATCGAGACCGGCGAGATTCCCACCACCAGAGGACAGCCTTCCGGCCGGCGCTCGACGACTCGCTCTATCTTGCGCTCGTTGCAAAATTCCCCAACCTCCGAAGGTGAAATCCGATGAAAGCTCTTTGTTGGTATGGCAAAAACGACGTGCGCGTGGAGCGCGTGCCCGACCCCGAGCTGATCAACCCGCGCGACGCGATCGTCAAGATCACTCTTACCGCGATCTGCGGTTCGGACCTGCACCTTTACGACGGCTACATTCCGACCATGGAGCCCGGTGACATCCTCGGCCATGAGTTCATGGGCGAGGTGGTCGAGGTCGGCCCTTCGGTCAAGAATCTTAAAGTCGGCGATCGGGTGGTCGTTCCTTTTCCGATCGCGTGCGGCAACTGCATTTCGTGCAGCGATCGAATGTTTTCCCTGTGTGAAAATTCCAATCCGAATGCGTGGATGGCCGAGATGATGTGGGGACATTCCCCGGCTGGCATCTTTGGCTATTCGCACATGGTCGGCGGTTATGCCGGCGGACAGGCCGAATACGCGCGCGTGCCCTACGCCGACGTCGGTCCGTTAAAGGTCCCAGACACCCTCTCGGACGAACAGGTATTGTTCCTCTCCGACATTCTGCCGACCGGCTACATGGCGGCGGAAAACTGCAACATCAAAAGCGGCGATACGGTCGCAATCTGGGGATGCGGCCCCGTCGGACAGTTCGCGATCCAAAGCGCGCGGATACTCGGCGCGGGTCGGGTGATCGGAATCGACAGATTCCCCGAACGTCTGCGACTCGCTGCCGCGTGCGGCGCCGAAACGATCAACTACGAGGAAGCGAATGTCTACGAGACTCTGAACGAAATCACAGGCGGCTGCGGGCCCGATGCCTGTATCGACGCCGTCGGGATGGAAGCCCATACGCCAGGAATCGTCGGCGCATACGATCGCGTCAAGCAGGCACTGATGCTCGAAACCGGACGGCCGCAAGCGTTGCGCGAGGCGATCATGGCCTGCCGCAATGGCGGCACTGTCTCAGTGCCCGGCGTGTACGGTGGTTTTCTCGACAAAATACCGGTGGGTTCGTTCATGAACCGTTCGCTTACGATCAAGACCGGCCAGACTCACGTGCAGCGTTACACCAAACCTCTGCTCGAAAAGATCGAGCGCAAGGAATTCAATCCGACCGCGATCATCTCGCATCGCCTCTCCCTTGATGATGCGCCCGAGGGATACGACCTTTTCAAAAACAAACGCGAGGAATGCACCAAGGTAGTTCTACAGCCGTAATCCTCTTGCCGGGAACGACGTCATTATTGCGCGGCAATGTCAGCTACACGACGACGGGCACGTCGGAAATAATGTAACGCTCGGCCAGCTTAGGCTGCAGGTTTTCTTCAGATGATTCGAGTTATGTACCGTTGGACTGTGAAAAAGGAAGATAGGGAGGAATTTATCCGGACATGGCAAGAGGGCACTTTAAAGATCCAGACCCACTGCGCTGGGGCGATGGGGAGTATTCTTCTGCGTAGCTCGGTGAATCCTGAATACTTTTTTGGGCTGGCACGTTGGCTGAGCAAGGAGACCTGGGACGCGGCTCAGCGGTCCATGCCGTTGCTGGGCCTGCAGGGCCCGAAGCCGGAGTCAGAATATTTCTTAGATGAGCTCATTGACATTATTCCAGAGCCGATCGAACCAGAGTCGATCTGATAGAGATAACTTTGGCTCCAAATGAACCGCCGCCCGCCGGCATGGGTCCATTGTTCAGCTGACTGGCGCGAGCGCAGCGTTTTCGGTTAGCTTGATCATAACGCCAGATGCTCGAGGGCCCATGGCCGAACCGAAACTCATCATACTGGAGGACGCGCAGGCGCTTTACGTCCATGCGGCCGAAGAGATCGCGCACTTTGCCAGTGAGGCTATCTGCATGCACGCCGAGTTCATGCTGTGCCTCACCGGCGGTTCAACGCCTGCTGCGACGTACGAATTGCTGGCCGAGCGGTTCCGCCTGAGCGTTGATTGGAAAGAGGTGCAATTCTTCTGGGGCGACGAGCGGTGTGTGCCGCCCGACGATCCTGCGAGCAATTTCGGAATGGCGAACCGCACCATGCTGAGCAAACTGGGGTTGCGGGCGGAACAGATTCATCGGATTCGCGGCGAGGATCCGCCAGACACGGCCGCCCGGGCTTATGAGAAAGAGTTGAAAACGTGCTTCGGGCTCGACGACGGTGAATTTCCGCGCTTCAACCTGATGCTGCTCGGTCTGGGCGAAAACGTTCACGTCCAGTCGCTGTTTCCAGGAAGCCCGGCGCTCCACGAGCGCGAGCGTATGGTTGTCGCGGTCGAGGTGGACGCCCCACAACGCCATCGCGTAACGATTACTCCCCCGGTGATAAACAATTCGGCTCGGGTGATGTTCCTGGTCCAGGGCGAAGGCAAAGCAGCGGCGGTTAAGAGTGCGCTCGAGGGTCCACGCGACCCGGACCGCTTTCCCGCGCAGATTGTCGACCCGCCAAATGGAGAGGTAATCTGGCTGCTCGACCGCGCGGCCGCTTCACTGCTCTCGAATACCTGACCGCGCCAAAGTCCACTCAAGAATCTCCCCTCAGTCGGTTTCCGTTACGTCCGCATGCCTGCCGCCCGCCCGCTATAGCGCGGCAGCGCACGTGGCTCCGGGGGGACGTCGTCTCGACAGCACCGCCCGGCTGACGCACAATGGTCGGCATGGGTTTTATCTCGCGCCACGCGGTCGGCGTTCTGATCGTTCTGGTCATCGGCGGCTGGGCGTTGTTCTATGTCCCGACTACGCCGTCATATGCCATTTATCAGCTCAAGCAGGCGATCGACGCACGCGACGGCGCCACCGCCGCGACTTTCGTGGACTTTCCGAGCGTGGTCAAAAACGCCGGCTACGAGATGTTGCAGCAGAACTCCCAGGCCAACGACGTAATTACCGCGCTGGTCGGCAAGGGCGCGGTTGACCTGCTCAGCGCACCGATGGCCGTCGGAGTCCAGCAATGGGCGACGCAACAGGTGAACAGCGGAGCAAAGCAGGTTCAAATGCCGGCCGCGGCTGTCGCGGGCGCGGTGGTCATGCTCCATCACTCGGGCGACGCCGCGTGGACCGACTTTCGGGACGACAAGGGGGTGCGATGGGACATCCGGATGTCGCGCGAGAACGGTCACTGGCGAATCGTCGAGGTCAAGAACGTCCAGCAACTGCTGCAGCACTTTCAGCAACAGAAGGGAATGGCCGCGCCCCCGGCGACACCACCTGAGATGGGAGTTCCGGGCGCCCCGCCACCCCCCGGTTCAGCGCCTGAGATCGCTGCGCCGGGCGGCACTACGTCCACCTCACCGTAGCTTTGCGTTCGAGCGCGGCACGCCGCGGTCGCGTCAGCGTAACCCTTAGGCGTGGCTCCTTACGGATAGGCGTGGCTCCTTACGGAGCGCAGATCGCGCGGAAATCGTCTGATGGACCCATACAATCGATAATTGGCCGCCGTGCAATCGATAATTGCTCGTTAACAATCGAGCCGGGGAGCGCGTTTACAGCGTGAGCGGCGCCCGGTACACTACAGGGCTGGCGTGGCCCCTCGGCCGCGCCGTTTAATATCAGCCATACAATGCGACGACAGGATATCCGCAACATCGCCATCGTGGCCCACGTGGACCATGGTAAAACCACTCTGGTCGACGCGCTGCTGCGCCAGTCCGGCGTCTTCCGTGCCAACGAACACGTTGCCGAACGCGTGATGGACTCGTTCGCCCTCGAGCGCGAGCGCGGCATCACCATCATGGCCAAGAACACCTCGATTGCCTGGCACGGTGTGCGTATCAACATCGTCGATACGCCCGGCCATTCGGACTTCGGCGGCGAGGTCGAGCGCACGCTTGCGATGGTCGATGGCATCCTTTTGCTGGTCGATGCTTCCGAAGGCCCGCTGCCACAGACCCGTTTCGTGCTGCGCAAGGCGCTCGAGGCTGGGCTGGCCACCGTGCTTTGCATCAACAAGATCGATCGTGCCGACGCGCGTCCCGCAGAAGTGCTGGACGAGGTTTACGATCTGTTCATCGACCTCGGCGCGAACGAAGATCAGCTCGATTTCCCGATCCTTTACACCAACGCTCGCGCTGGCGTGGCGCTCACCCGCGCCGACGGCACGGGCCCCGAAGGCATGAGTAAAGATCTTGCGCCGCTGTTCGAGGCGATCGTCGCCCACCTGCCGGGGCCCGAAGTCGACCCCGAGGCGCCGCTTCAGTTCCAAGCCAATAACATCGATTACGACGAATACGTGGGGCGCTTGGCGATTGGACGGGTGGTCGCGGGTACGATCAATGCGGGAGGGACGTACGCGCTCTACCGGACCGACGGATCGCGGGAGACCTGCAAGGTCGCGCATCTTTACGGATGGCGCGGGCTCAAGCGCGCCGAGCTGTCGGCGGCCGAGGCGGGCGATGTCGTCATGGTGGCGGGTCTCGAGGATATCGAAATCGGCGAGACGATCACCGACCCGGAAAATCCGCGCCCGCTCCCCGGAATCAGAATCGACGAGCCGACCGTGGCGATGACCTTTTCGGTCAACAATGCGCCGTGGGCCGGGCGCGAGGGGGAGTTCGTTACTTCGCGCAAGCTGGGCGCACGAATCGAGCTGGAAACGCGCCGCAACGTCAGTGTCCGCGTCGAGCAATCAGGCGCAGATTCCTGGCGGGTGCTGGGGCGCGGCGAGCTGGCGCTGGCGGTGATCGTCGAAACGATGCGCCGCGAGGGTTACGAGCTGCAGGTCTCCAAGCCAACGGTCGTGACCCGCAGCTCGGGCGGCGAACTGCTCGAACCGATGGAGTTCCTGGTGATCGATATTCCCGAAGAGCACATCGGGCTCGTGACCCAGCTCCTGTCGGCGCGCAAGGGCCGGATGCGCACCATGACGACGCATCAGAGCGGACGCGTACGCTTGGAATACGACGTTCCGGCACGCGGGCTTATCGGCTTTCGCGGCCGCTTCCTGGCCGATACGCGCGGGACCGGCGTGATGCACTCGGTATTCAACGGCTATGCGCCATGGTGCGGTGCGATCCGCTCGCGCCAGAACGGCGCGATGATTTCCGATCGTGAAGGGATCGCGACCCCCTATGCCATTTTCCATCTCCAGGAGCGTGGGATATTTTTCATTCCCGCCGGAGAGCCGGTGTACGAGGGCATGATCCTCGGCGAATACGCGCGCGAGACCAATCTGCCAGTCAACGTATGCCGCGAAAAAAAGCTCACCAACATCCGCGCCGCCGGGCATGACGAGGCCGTGCGGCTGAGCCCGCCACGCCTGATGTCGCTCGACACGGCGCTGGAATGGATCGACGAAGAAGAGTTGGTCGAGCTCACGCCGCGCTCGGTCCGACTGCGTAACCGCGTGCTTAAGACCGGGCTTCGCGGCAAACATCGCGCGGGCTGGTTGGAAACCGCGGGCGCCGGGGCGGCCGAGGCCGCCGAGAGCGAGTGAGTCCCGCCCGCACCCGGCCCCTATCGGGTTGCTGCGGCGGGTGCTTAAATTCTAAAGCTGTCCTGGACTCCTCTCCTGGCTCCGCATGAGACTCGTGCGCGCCGCCGCGATCGCCTTGCTCACGCTCGCCGTTGTGCTGTCGGTGGCGGTGGTAATTGCGATGCGCAACCAGGCGCGACTCATCAGCCTGGTCCTCCAGCACATCCAGCAACGCACTGGCTTTCAGATCGCCGCCAGTGACGCGCGCCTTCACTTCGGCGCACATCTCGGCGTCATCCTCGAGCATCCGAGCATCCAGCACGACGGCCGCACACTGATCCACTCCGAGCGAGTGCGCGTCTACCTGAGCTACCACGCTCTCATCTGGAGCAGCGGCCTTCCCTTGCGGGCACTGGTAATCGAGCGTCCGGAGCTGCGCACCTCCGCCGGCTCGGGCACACTCGGCTCCAACATGCTGCCGCACCTGGACAGTGCGGCCGTGCGCGCGGTGACGCAGGAGTTTCGCGAGCTCTCCGGCCTCGTCGAGCGCGTAACAATCGCCAATGCCCGGGTTAGCGACGCCAGCGGACGGCCGCTGTTGGAAGAATTCTCGCTCACGGCGGCGCCCCGGCGCAGGCACGCTAAAACCTGGAATGTCGGCTTCATTGCGCCGCATATTCACGCGGCGCTGAGCGGGCTCGAGCTAAGCGGCCGGATGAGCGTCGACACCACTGCGAACGCCGCCGCCCAGATCGTCTCGAGCGGGAAACTGTGGTTCTGGAACGGACGGCTGATGATTGACACCGGCGCCGGCGTGACGGTCAATGGGCTCGCCCATGGAGACGCGACGTTCGCGTTGCACGGCAGCGGCGAGCTTGGCGGCCGTGGCGATCTTGAAATCGATCAGTTGGGAGCTGACGGGACGCGTCTGGGTAAGCCGATCGATCTCGGTAACTGCTCGCTCAAAACAATTTACGCCGTCTCCAGCGACCGGATCACCCTCCCGGACATCGAGGCGCGAGAGGGCTCGGCGAGCATCGCCTCGGGCGACCTCACGGTCAACGATCCATTCGCGGCAAATGCCACGATACTCGCGCACGTGAGTAACGTCCAAATAGATCTCGCCGCACTAAAGGCGCGTCTTCAAATGGCGCGCGCGCTGCCCAAGCCGCTGGCGTGGCTTAGGGCTGCGCTAATTTCGGGCCGCATGACGCTCGAGGGCGCGACCTATCAAAGCGAATTGAGCAAAGTGGGATGGAGCGCGGCGGCGCTATCGAGCGCCTTGCAGTTCTCGGTTCGCCTCGAAGCCCTAAGCCTCAAGCCGCCCAAACCGGCTCTCCCGGCACTCTCGCGGGTCAGCGCGGAATTACGGTACGCGAAGGGCCGCGCAATACTGTCCCAGGGGACGGCGGCCTTCGGCCGTTCATCGTTTCAGGAGCTGAGCGGCGATGCCGATTTCGCGTCTGGCCATCGGCAGGTGCGCTACCAGCTCAAGGCGGCAGGGACCCTCGACGTCGACGAACTCTATTCCGCCGCAAAGCAGCTTTTTCCAGTCCTTGCCGCGAGGACCGCCGGACATATCGATCGGCTTTCGGGCAGCACAGCGGTGCGGGTTACCGCTGCGGGCACTTTCGACAGTGAGGCGCCGGCACCACCGAAAAAGTATCTGGCGAAAATCGAAACCAGCGGCTTGAGCGTTAGCGCGAAAGATTTGCCACAGCCATTAGCGCTGGTCGGCGGCAGTGTCACACTCACCCCGGGCAAGATCGAGTTGAACCGAGTCATGGCCGCGGTCGACCAACCCAAAGTGCCAGGCTCCGTGTCTCTCAACGGAGATCTCACGTTCGATAACGCAAAAGTCGGCCTGCGCCAGGTTACCGTCGAGTTGCATCAGATCGATGTGCATCAATGGCTGCCGTTGCTGGTCGATCCGCAGGACATCGCAGCGCGAGGTCCGCTCGGCGGCACCGTCACGATCGCACGTGAGCCCAGCCGCAGCCACGGCATCCGCGCCAACGGCCGTCTGACGATGGGCGCGGGCGAGATCCAACTGGGCTTTTTACGCGCCCCGATCATTGCCCAATCGGCGACGCTCAGCTTCGATGGTCGTGGACTCCTGCTGGCGATCGTGGGAGCCAAGCTTCAGGGCGCGCCGCTCGATATGTCGCTCGGGGTCGCCGACCTGGACAAGCCCGTGCTCAGGATCGTGGCGAATTCCGGGCGACTAGATCTGGAAGTGATGAAGTTCATCCGTCTGCCGTGGGCTCCCAGTCCTCCTGCACATTTTTTTCCCGTGCCGGTGGTCGGCCATATCGAGGCCAACCATGCGACGCTCGAGCGCCTCGCGATGTCGCGCGTGCGATGCGACTTCAATCGCGAGATGAACGGCGACTGGGACGTGCGCAACTTCAAGGCTACTCTGTTCGAAGGCCGCGCCGACATGGAGTTCTCCGGGCGCGGCCGCGACGACTGGATCAACGTCAAAGGACGGGTTGACGGAGTGCAAGTCGCGCCGCTGTTCTCGCTGGCCGATCCCACCGGGCAATCCCCGCTGAGCGGCCGTCTGAAGGCAAAGGGCGATCTTTGGGCTAATTCCAACACCGACTTCTTTGACACGTTGGCGGGAACTGTATCGTTCGAGGTAAGCGATGGGGTGCTGCACAAGTTCACCCTGCTCTCGCGTATTCTAGGGCTCATCGATCTCAAGACCTGGCTCTCGGCCAAGATCCCTGACCCGCTCATCAGAGGCGTGCCGTTCCAGACGCTGACGGCCGACTTCAAAGGCCGCGCCGGCGACTTCTACTGCGACGACCTGCTCCTGCGTGGTCCAGTGATGAACATTTCTGCGCTCGGGCACATACGGCTGCGCGACAGCTACGTAGATATGCAGGTCGGCATGGTGCCGTTCAAAACGGTGAACTGGTTGGTTGCGAAGGTGCCCCTCATTGGCAGCGGACTTTCTTCCAACCATTTTGTCGCCGCCTACTTCCACGTCACCGGCCCGCTTAGCAACCCTCATGTCGTTCCCAAGCCGATAACCTCGGCGGCTTATTTCTTGACTAACGTCCTCAAGGTTCCGCTCAACATCATCAAAGGGATCGGTGAAAATGTTGGCGGCACAAATTGATTGGCACGATGCGCTCGAGCAACACCGCGGCGCCGGGGACTCGGCCGCGGCAGGTCAAGCGCGTGCCTGACACGGTCGTGCCGTGCCGTGAGGTAACTCTGATCGTTTTTTGCCGCGAGCCGCTCGCGGGTCACACAAAAACCCGACTCATCCAGCGCTTGGGCGCCGACCATGCGGCCGAGCTGGCGGGCGCTTTCATCCTCGATGCGCTGGCAAAATGCCGCGAGCTTGCTCCGAGACGAATAGTGATCGCAGGCAGCTCTCCAGACGGCGCCGAAAACAGCCCCTATCTGCGCCGCACCGCGCAGCGCTTCGGCGCCGAACTGATCGACCAGGGCGGCGGAAGCCTCGGCGCACGTATGGCGCGTGCGCTCGAGCCTTATCGCGCGGAGGGCGCGGTGCTCTTCGGCACCGACACGCCGTCGCTGCCACCACGGCTGCTTGGGCGAAGCGCAGCGCTGCTGCTGCGTCGCGCGCCGGTAGTGATCGCGCCGAGTCTCGATGGCGGATATTACCTGGTAGGCGTGCGCGGCCCGATGCCGGAGATCTTTAGCGGGATGGCCTGGGGACGCTCCGACGTGCTCAGCAAGACCGTCGCGCGCCTACGCCAGAGCGGCACGCGATACGCGCTTGGTCCATCATGGTACGACGTGGACCGCTGGAGCGATGTCACGTTGCTCGTCGCACACCTGATATGTCTGAAGTTGCGCGAACGCTCCGGCTGGGAACGGGAGCGCCTCGGTAGACAGCCGCCATCGCTTCCGTGTCCCGCGACCGCGCGAGTTTTGCAACGGCTTGGACTGTTGCGCGCGGGCGGCTAGAGTACCTGCGCTGGAGCGAAACCGACCGATGAACGGCTGCGCTGCAATCGTCCGCAAAGCATTTCTGGCGTGTGATCTCGCATTCGCCGCGACGCCGCGGGAGTGCCTCTGATGGCCGCTTCGGAGGCAAGAATCGTTTTGGTCACGGCCGCCTCCGAACCACAGGCGCATTCGATCGCGCGCAAATTGGTCGAGGAGCGGCTGGCGGCGTGCGTCAACGTTGTGGGGCCGATACGCTCGATCTATCGATGGCGCGACGTGGTCGAGGACGATCTTGAATTTCTCCTGCTCATCAAGACTCGCGCAAGCCTGCTCGGCCGCGTCGAGCGGCGCGTGAGCGAGTTGCACACCTACGAGGTTCCCGAGGTGCTGGCGCTCTCGCCAAGCGGCGGCTCCGCAGCTTACCTGCGATGGCTGCTTGAATCGACTGCGTCGAAACCGCTTCGCGGCAAGGCTCGTGCGAAACCCAGGCGCGGCACTAGCGCATAGAGACGCGCGATGTTTCGCAAAGCAATTCACAAAATGACGCCATACGTGCCGGGCGAGCAACCGCGCGCCGGCCAGCGGCTCGTCAAGCTCAACACCAATGAGAACCCGTATCCGCCCTCGCCGCGGGTGCGCCAGGCGGTGGCCCACGCGGCGCTCGGCCACGCTCTGCGGCTTTATCCGGCGCCGCAGGCCGACGAGTTCATCGCGGCCGCGGCGCGCCGTTACGGCTTTGCCGAGCGCATGATCGTCGGCGGCAACGGCTCGGACGAGTTGTTGGCGATGCTGTTTCGGGCGACGCTCGGCCCCGGCGACCGCGTGGCATGGGCCGCGCCAACCTACTCGCTGTACGACACTTTGGCGTCGGTGCAGGAGGCGCGTGTGATTGCGTTGCCGCTAGGCCCCGACTTCGAACTGCCGCTCGAGGCGTTGGTCCGTGCCCGCGCCCGTTTGACGATCGTGTGCAACCCCAATTCGCCCTCGGGAACGCTCACGCCGCGCCGCACGCTCGCGCGCCTTGCCCGGCTGCTCGACGGCCGGCTGCTTGCGATCGACGAGGCCTACGTCGACTTCGCCGAGGAAAACGCGCTCGAGCTGGTGCGTCGGCTCCCCAACGTCGTGGTGCTGCGCTCGCTCTCAAAATCGTTCTCGCTCGCCGGTATGAGGCTCGGGCTATGTTTCGCGCACCCCGCAATCATCGAGCAACTCGGCAAGGTCAAGGACTCCTACAACCTGAGCCGCCCGGCAATCGCCGCGGGCGCGGCGGCGCTGGACGACAGCGACTGGATGGAGCGCAATGTCGAGCGCATCAAGCGCACGCGCGCCGCAGCCACTCGCCGGTTGATAAAAATGGGCTTCGCAGTGCCGCAATCGTCGGCCAATTTCGTGCTGGCGCGTATGCCCGGCCGCGATCTCGGTCCGCTCGCAGCGGGACTGCGTGAAAGCGGCGTGCTGGTACGTCATTTCCGTGGATGGCCTGACGCGCTAAGAATTTCTGTCGGCACGCCCGCCGAAATGGCCGTGCTTTTCAAGGCGCTCGCGCCCCTCGCCGCCGCTACTATGGCATCGCGGTGCAATGGACGCGTGCGGCGCTAGGCGGCTCGTGACCCGAGCGTATCCCGCGCGCCTATCCCGCAAGATGCCCCGCCCGAAACGACCAGCGTGAAGAGGAGCGCATAGCGCCTAAGAATGCGATGGGTCGGCTCGGGCAGATGTTCTCCAGGTTCCGCTCTGCTCGCGCCGGCTCCCAGAGCCTTCCCGAAAAGCCCGAGGAATTGCACGAGATGCGCTGGGTAGTTGCGGGCCTCGGGAATCCCGGCGAACCGTATCACCGATCGGGCCACAATATCGGCTTCATGGCGATCGACCGCTTGGCCGAAAGCTGCGGCGCCAAACTCGACCGGCGCAAGTTCAAGGGAATTCTTGGCGAGGCCAGAATCGGCTCGGCGATCGTGACTCTGGTCAAGCCGCAGACCTTCTACAATTTGAGCGGCGAATGTATCGCGGCGATACTCGGTTACTACAAGATTCCCGCCGAGCGCCTGGTCGTCGTGCACGATGAAATCGATCTCGAGCCGCGGCAGCTCAGAATCAAGCGCGGCGGCGGCGACGCCGGCAATCGCGGCGTGCGCTCAATCGCCGCCATCCTCGGCACGCCCGAGTTCGTGCGCGTGCGGGTCGGTATCGGACGGCCCGCGCCTGGACTCGAAGCCAAGGACCACGTGCTCCACACGATGGGCCGCGCGGAACTCGAAGCCTTCAACGTATCGATCGCGCGAGCGGCCGAAGCGGTCGAGGCGGTGATTACGAGTGGCCTGGAACGCGCGATGAACCTGTACAATCAGCGTGCCTGAGCGCCGCCGCGCGCTATACCGGCGAAGGTTTGCGCGACATCGGCACGAGACTTCCACGATGGCCCCAAATGCTCGGGGCTTCGTGCTTCTGCACCTGCCAGGTCTCATCGTCGACGATCCGCGCGCCCCATCCGTACTCGACCTCGAAGCCCGAAGGTGTGCGCAGATAGAACGACATCATGTGATCGTTGGTGTGACGTCCGATCGTTCCCGAAATTTCGACTCCCTGGTCCTGGCAGAGATAGTAGGTCGATCCAACGTCGTCCACTTGCCGACACTGCATCATGAAATGCATCAGGCGTTTTTGCGCCGGGATTACGCCGAACGCGATCGAATGATGGCGGGAATTACAGTGCATGAAAGTCAGGCTTATCGAATCACCGCCGCGCCGCGACCGCATGTCGATGAAGTCGCTGATCCGAAGACCCAGTAGGTCGCGGTAAAAACGCAGGCTCTTCGCCGAGTCGTCTACGCGGACCACTATATGACCCATCCCCAGTTCCCCGGTGACAAAGCCGGAAAGCGGCCGCGGCGACTTGAACGGCCGCTCGAAGGTCATAAGTGGACCGAAATAAATCTCGGTCGGGATGCCGCTCGGGTCCTTGAGCTTCAGATATTCGACCACCCGCCGCGCCCGCGCTTCCTGCGCTGTCGCCGCCGTAACCTCGACCCCGTCGGCTCGCAGCCGAGCGGCGATTTCGTTGAGCGCCACCTGGTCGCGAACCTCCCATCCGACAAACGCAAGGTCGTCTTCGCCGCCCGGCCGCAGGATGAATCGATGGTGATACTCGTCCATCCTGAGGAAGGTCGAGCCGTCGGCGTCGGTGCCGTTGACCTCCAGGCCGAGCACGTCGGTAGCGAAACGTTCCCATTGCGCAGGGTCGCTTACGCCGATACCCAAGTAGCCCAGTTGTGTCACACTCGCCATCGCGCTCTCCTCAGACTTGCGGCGCCGCCGCGAACGTCGCGGGTCGCTTACAGGGTCAGATGGTAAAGCTCCGCGACGTTATCATGGAGGACCTGGTTCTTCTCCTCCTCGGTGAGCTCTGCCGTATGCTTTTTGAGCAACTCCTGCGACCAGGGCCACGTCGAATCGCTATGCGGAAAATCGTTGGCCCACATCAGGCGGCGGAAGTTACACATGTCCTTCATCTTGAAGGCCACCCAGTCGTCCTGAAATGTCAAGTAGATATTCTCCCTGAAATACTCACTCGGCATCTTCGAGATCGTGCCCGCGGAGAGCCAGTAACGATGACGATCATAAGCGTGATCCATGCGATACATGTAGTGCGGCGCCCATCCGGCGTCCGCTTCGACGCACACCATTTTGAGATTGGGATGGCGCTCGAAGACGCCGCTGAAGATGAGCGTTCCGATGATGTCCTGATTGCCGCGGATGATCGACATAAAGCTGTTGAGCTTGGGTCCGCGGCCGCGGCCAACCGCGTCGTCGCGGCTGGTCAGGATGTGGAAGCTGAGCGGCAGTCCCATGTCGATCGCCGCTTCCCAGAACGGATCGTAGATTGGGCTATCGTAATCCTCGACCTGGGGATTCCCCGGCATCATCACGCCCTTGAGGCCCAGGTCCTTGATACGCTGGAGGTCGGCGATGCCCTCTTCCACCGAGCGCATCGCGGTCTGTCCGGTGCCGATCAGGCGGTCGGGATGCGCCGAGCAATACCCGGCGACCCACTGGTTGTAGGCGTCGAAGCAGGCTTTCTTGTAGTCGTAGTCTTTGTGATTGCAGAGCAGCATCCCGACCGTCGGATAAATGACTTCGGCGGCGACGCCGTCGCGGTCCTGGTCGGCCATCCGGGCCTCCGGGTCCCATCCGCCGCGATGCAGTTCCTCGAACTTGATGCCTAGGACGGTCAGTTCATTGGCGGGCTTGCCCGCGGCCGCAATCAACCCCATCGGGATCGGCCGTGACATGCCATCGATCATGAACAGGTCGCCCTTGCGCTCGTCTCGCACCATGTGCGGCGCGCGGTCTCTGAACTTGGGATCGATGTAGTCGATATAAGTATTTGGCGGTTCGGTGATATGCGAATCAGCCGAGATGATAGGCCTTTGCATTTTCTTACCTCGTGAAGGCTCCGGGCGGAGCCTTGGGATACAGACGTGTTCCGTTCCTCTTATGATCTTTACTAAAGGCGGGGGGTGTTTACAACGAAACTCTTTCCCCCACCGGTCTTGAGGTGGATCGGACGGTTCACGCTGCGATATAACTGGCCGTGGACGGCCTCTCGTATTTCCGATCCGCATTCCGGACGCAAAATTAGGCGTACCGGCCGGGCTCGGTAAAGATTCGCACAAAGGAGCGATTCTATGGACTACGACCTTAAAATAACGGGCGGTACGATAGTCGACGGCACCGGATCTCCAGCGCGGGAAGGTGATGTCGCAATAAAGGACGGTAAAATCGCCGCTGTGGGCGAAGCTCCCGGCAAGGCGGCAACCACGATCGAGGCGCGCGGCCAAGTGGTCGCCCCAGGCTTCGTCGACATCCACACCCACTACGACGCCCAAATCCTGTGGGACCGCATGATGACGATATCGCCCTGGCACGGCGTAACGACGGTGGTGATGGGCAACTGCGGCTTCGGTGTCGCGCCGACGCGGCCGGAGCATCGCGGTCTCATCATGCGCACACTCGAGAAGGTCGAGGGGATGAGCCTCGACGCGCTTGAGGCGGGGCTCGGTTACGAATGGCCGTTCGAGACTTTCGAGCAATACCTCGACGCGGTCGAAAAGCGTGGCTCGGTGATCAACGTCGGCGCGCTGATTGGGCATACGCCGACGCGGCTTTACGTGATGGGCGAGGAATCAGTGGAACGGCCGGCCAACGAAGCTGAAATTGCCCAGATGCGCGAGATCGTGCGGCGCGGAATCCGCGCCGGAGCGGTGGGTTTCGCAACCTCTAAGTCGCCCACCCACGTCGGCTATAGCGGTAAGCCCGTGCCCAGCCGCAAGGCGGAAATGGCCGAGATAACCGCGCTGGCGAGCGTGCTCGCCGAGGAGAAGAGCGGCGTAATCCAAGCGACCGTGGGGCGCGAACTGTTCCTCAAGGAATTCGCCGACCTGTTTCGCGCGACTGGCCGCACCATCACCTGGACCGCGTTGCTGGCCGGGATGACCGGATCGAATGACGGCCATCGCCGGCTGCTAGCACAATCCGAGGAGATGTCCGCGCAGGGGATGCGCATCGTGCCGCAGGTCGCGTGCCGGCCGCTAAATTTCGAGATGACGCTCAAGGAGCCCTTCATCTTCGAGAGCCTGTCGGTCTTCAAACAAATCTCGGAAGCCGACTTCGACGGCAAAACGAAAATCTATGCCGACCCCGAGTTCCGCGCGATGTTCAAGGCCAAGACCGGCATCAATTCGGCGGGCCGCTTCGCCGATCGATGGGAACGAAGCTGGGTCTCACACTATCCGGGTCACCCGGAACTCGAGGAAAGCAACCTCGCCGAACTTGCGCGTGAGCGTGGTGTCGACCCTATCGACTTGATGCTGGATATAGGGCTCGAAACCAAACTCGAAGCGCGCTTCCGGATGGCGCTCTTTAACTACGAAGATGACGAGGTGATCGCGCTGCTCAACGGCAAGGGCACCGTGGTCGGGCTTTCCGACGCGGGTGCGCACGCGAGCCAGCTTTGCGACGCGTGCTTTTCGACCTACCTGATGGGCCACTGGGTGCGCGAGCGCAGGGCAATCCCGATAGAACGCGCGGTATGGATGCTAACGGCGCGCCCGGCGGAAGTCTTCGCGCTGAGCGACCGCGGGCGACTCTTGCCGGGATTGGCGGGCGACGTGGTGGTATTCGACCCGGACAAGATCGGATGCTCGCGGCTCCGCCGGGTCGACGACCTTCCCTCCGGGGCGGACCGGTTGGTCGCCGATGCGTACGGAATCGACGCGGTGATCGTCAACGGCAAGGTCATCCGCCGCGAGGGCCGCGATACGGTCGCGCCGGACGGGCCGCTGCCGGGCCGCCTGCTGCGTCATGGTCATGCGTCGGCCTGAACAGACTATCAGCGCGCCAATGAGAACACCGTAATACCGTCGTCGGGCCGCCCAGCGCGGCCCGACGAGTCTATTCACTAATGCTTTCCTACGATTCGCTCGCGCCGCTCAACGCGATTCTCAACTCGACTGCCGCGATCCTGCTGCTCGCGGGATACATCGCGATCCGCAGCCACTGGGTCCGGGTTCATCGCGCGTGCATGATCGGCGCTTTCACCGTATCGGTGGCCTTTTTCATTTCCTACTGCATCTACCACTATCACGTGGGCGACGTGCGCTTCGGCGGCCGTGGATTGGTTCGTCCGATGTACTTTTCGATCCTGATTTCGCACGTCGCGCTTGCGGTGGCGATCGTGCCGCTCGCCTTGATAACGCTCGGCCGCGCACTGCGCGGCCGCTTCGCGCGCCATCGGCGAATCGCGCGCTGGACGTGGCCGATCTGGATGTACGTGTCGGTGACCGGGGTGGTGGTCTACCTGATGGTGTATCGGCTGTATCCGCATCTGCCGCCCGCGGCGACGGCGCGCGAAGCGCGCACACGCGCTCCCGCAGCTTCGCGAGCACCCCTCACCCTACCCTCTCTCCCGAAGGGGGCGAGGGCATAGGAAAAAGAAATTGCAGGAGTGCGAGCGCCGCCGAAGGGCTCGCACTCCTGCACCATCCCCGATTCGGACAAACAAAACAAAACGGCCGCGGCGCGAAGGCGCCGCGGCCGTTGCGTAATATGAGAGAGCGCGCGTTTCAGCTCTTGAGGAACTCCGTCACTACCTTGTCGAACTCGGCAGGCTGCTCGTACTGCACCATGTGTCCGGCCTCCTTAATCGTATGCAGGCGGCTATTGCGAATGTGCTTCTGGAATTCGCGTGCGTACGCGGGCGGAATCACCTTGTCCGACTCGCCCCACACCAGCAGAGTCGGAGCGGCAATCCGGTAAGCGCGTTTCTTCAACCCGCGGTCCGGAATCGGCCACAAGAACTTGCTCGCGGTCGAAAAACGCTTGACCCGTTCGACATACATCGCGGTCAGCAGTTCCTGATCGTCCCATGGCATCGCGATCATCATCTGCGCCAGCGGTGACTTGGGATCGTGGAACAGCATCGCCGGCAGATCGTCCAGGTCGGCGGCGAAAAGATCGGGAATCGGATGATCGTCGAGCCAGAAACCGGCCGGCCCGACCAGCACCAGCTTTTTCGCCCGCCGTGTATCCAGCGCCGCAACTTCCGCCGCCAGCATCCCGCCCATCGAATGGCCGACGAGGTGGGCGCTCGGAATTTTCAGCTCGTCCATCAGCTCATGGTAAAACAGCGCCGCGTCAATCACGTCGTCGATATGCTCGCCGCCGGTCGACTCTCCATAGCCCGGCAGATGCGGCGCGTAAACCTTGAAATTGCGGCCGAGGTCCTCGAGAAACGGGTCGGCTCCGGTGAGTCCGCCCGCGCCGTGGAGAAACAGCAGCGGCTCGCCCCGGCCGGTGACTTCCATCTCGACGGAGAATCTGCCGTCGCACAGTGTCTGATGTGTTTTCATTGTTGCACTTTTTTTGTACTTCGCTGTTTCGCTATTTCACTGAACTTCTGATTTCGGAAGAGCCCGGCCGCTGAGTCTTGCCGTTGGTCTGGGCGACGTCGGGCCAAATCGGCGCGGGCGTTACCATTTCATTGGCGGGCAGCCGCTTCGGCGACCACTTGTCCTCAAACCCGGTCCACAAGTCGCGCAGATGGGGCATTACTTCGCGCGCGAAAAGGTCGGTGCTCTTGCGCACCAACTCGGGGGGCATCGAGCCGATTTGCTGCAGGATCATCAGATGGCCGCAGTTGAGGCTTTTGAGCGCCTCGCGCAGACGGTCGCGCACGGTGGCCGGCGATCCCGCGATCACGTAACCGTCGTTGATGAAATCCTTCCAGGTCAAACCCTCGCGGGTGATCGAGGCGTTCTTGCTGATCTGTCCAGTGAGCCCCGCCTTTATCGTGCTGGGCGTACGGTACCCAGGCGCGTCGGCAAAACCGGGATACACGTGCAGGCAGCGATTGTAGAAGTAATCCATGTGCGGAGCGTAGTCGCGCTCGGCTTGCTCGTCGGTCTCCGACACCGCAACCACCTGCGCGAAGCCGAGGCTGTAGGGGTTCAGTTCCTTGCCCTTCTTCGACATCACGTTCCAATACCCATCGGAAACCTTCTTGCCGGCCTTGTAACCGAAAAAGGACAGGAACGAGTACTGGTAGTCGTGATCGGCGACGAAGTCCCAGGTCTCGACCGAGCCGCCGCCCGGAATCCAGATCGGCGGATGCGGCTGCTGGAGCGGCTTGGGCCACAGATTGACGTAACGCAGCTTGGTGAATTTGCCGTTGAAGGCGAACTGATCGTTTTCCTTCCAGGCGCGGATGATCAGGTCGTGGGCTTCGAGGTACTTCTCGCGCAGCGTGGCCGGGACCTCGCCATAGCAGAAGTTGGTATCCATCGAGGTGCCGACCGGGAAGCCTGCTACCAGGCGGCCGCCGCTCAGCACGTCGAGCATCGCGAATTCCTCGGCCACGCGGACTGGCGGATTGTACAGCGCGATCGAGTTGCCGAGCACGACAAGGTTGGCGTTGCGCGTGCGCCGGGTCAGCGCAGCCGCCATGATGTTGGGCGAAGGCATCAGGCCGTAGGCGTTCTGATGATGCTCGTTAACACCCAGACCGTCGAAGCCCATGTGGTCGGCGAACTCGAGCTGGTCGAGGTAGTCGTTGTATAGCCGATGGCCGATTTTGGGATCGTAGAGGTCGCGCGGAATATCGACCCACACGCTGTGGTACTTCTTCTTGAAATCTTCGGGCAGAAAACGGTAGGGCATCAGGTGAAACCACGTAAATTTCATTAGCCAATCTCCTTTGGAGAACTTGTTCCCGATTTAAGCATTCCCGTATTCACTTGGCGGCGCCTGACAGATTCGCCAGGTCGGCAGCGTCCGGCGGCTTGGCGATCCGGCGACGGCGCGCGGTCGCCGCTGACGAGGGTAATGATTTGACTGCGCCAGTGCTCGAGCGCCGCGGCCGCGCGGCGGCCGCCTCTGCGGCAGCTAATTGAAACTCGAAGGTTTCCTCGAGCAGCCTCGCCGCCTCCAACCCGGTAATGTCGCGGAAAATCTCCAGGTCATCCGTCAGCAGGAACGCGCCGTTGAGTGCGGCCCATATCACGGTCGCCGAACGTGCCGCGTCGGCGCTGGAGACGCGCGCGCCGGTGGCACTCAGCCAGCGCTTGACCGAATCGCGATAGAGATTGAAGCACTCGCGGCCGAGCTGTCTTACCTGATCGAAATGCTCCAGCTCCTCGTCGCGCGACAGACGCAGCGACAGTTTGCTGAAGGTGACCGAGAGCTGGGCGAGGAACAATCCGCGCGACTCCCTCAAATAGTTGAAATACGCGTTGCCGGTCGCGCGCAGCTCATCTATCGGCTTAAGGCCGCGCGCATGGATTTCCAGGTAGCGCTCGCGCAGCTTGCCAATGCGCTCGGCCATCAGGCTGACGAAGAGATCATCGCGCGAAAAGAAATAAAGATAGATGGTGCCGACGGCGACTTCGGCCTGGCGCGCGACCATCTCGACCGTCGCGCCGTCGACGCCGTGCTTGGCGAAGACCTGCGCCGCGGCGGCGAGGATAGTTTCGCGCCGGGCGAGGCGCTCGCGTTCCTTGCGTTCACGGACGCTCATGCTGTCTGCTGAATCCTCATTCAGTTTCTGAAGCTGACTTCTACCGCCAAACCATTCGTCTGTCAAATGGTCGGTTTACGCTTTTGAGCTGGATTGCTCTAGCGCGAGGCGACGCCTGACCGTGATGCTGCGGCGCGAGGGCTGGGCGGTGAACGCCAAGCGCATCTATCGGTTGTACACCGAGGTCGGTCCGCCGACCCGCACATCCGTTTCTACGACGGGCGTCGTCCATGGCTGCGGCGCAAACCATTTCTTGAGCAACGCAGGATCAGTCCAGGCGTTGAATACTTTTTCTCGTGGTGCGTGGATAGTTCGGATAAGAAGCAAGTCACGGCCTTCGGTGAAAGTGTTAGTTTTGGTCGTCATGATTTGGTCCTTTCGGGTTCAGTTTATCGATACTTATAGGCTTGTTGCCGGACCCAGCGATTTCCACATTTTCAGATAGCCATCCTCCGCAAAGTGCTATCTAACTCTCACGATTCGTTGATCTTTACCCAACTGACGTCGTCGGGACGTGTAGGCAACTAAATGTACGGGGAGAGAGATGTTGGGTCATTGTCATCCTTCGAAATGTGTCCCGTCTGCCCAGCAAGACGGCGTTCACGCTTCGCTTTCACTTAAACGCGATAAGGGTCCTGTGAATATATTCAACCCGGAGTGGCGTAACACGCCACCACGCAAACGCCTTTTAGATCGTCGTCTGATTCGACGAGATCGCTTAACTCGTTTTCACGGCGACAGGTAATGCATATGGCTCCGACACATGAGCACATTGACCAAATCTCAGTGAAGTCCTTCGACGCCGACTCCAACTACGAAAGGTCCCGCAAACGCTCTTTACCGCGAAGCCAGACGTCGCGAAGCCCCAAAGCTTGAAGATTGTGGGTGGAGCAAAACGCCACGTCTTCGGCGTAATGGCTCATCACCGCATCGAGATCGCGACACTTCCAGACATCGCACCATGCCTCTGCATAGCTAGAGGCACCTTGCCGTCAAATCACAGATCTCGTGAATTCTTTAGTTCGCGTATCGGGCTGCTCTCGTAGACGGTGAGAATGGCGCGAAGGCGAGCGCGGAAATGGCAGATAGGCCCTCATGCCGCCGGCCGTGCATCCGCTTCTATAAACGAGGCCATCTGGCCCGCGAGCGCCTTTTGAAAGGCGGGGCGCGCCTCGCATCGCGCCAAATATGGCGCCAGCGTGGGATCGGACGTCACTAGATCGGTGTGCCGTAGGATGCGCAACACGGTTGCCATCATCAGGTCACCTACCGTGAACTGATCTTCCAGCCAATCGCGCCTGGCGAGACGTTCCGCCAGATCAGAAAGCCGCTTCTTGACAATGCCTTCCCAGTGAGGGCGACTTTCCTTCGCCCAGGGCGCCTCCCGGTTGAAAATATCTACGTCGACGAGGCCCATGATGAACGGTTCGACGGAATTAAGCGCCGCGAACACCCAGGCGGTCGCTCGGGCTCGACCCGCTTGATCCGTTGGAAGCAGCGCCGCGCTTGCGCGGGCGACGTGCAGCACGATCGCGCCAGATTCGAACAGCACCACATCATCGTCCCGATAGCTTGGTACTTGAGAAAAGGGTTGCAGAGCGCGGTAAGACGGCGTGAGTTTTTCCTCATGCGTGATGAGTTTGGCCTGATATGGGAGCCCGGCCTCTTCGAGGGCCCAGCGTACGCGCAGATCGCGCACCAGACCCTTTGCAAAATCAGGAACCCAGACGGAAGGCGGTGATGGTGATCATGAGTTTTCTCCTGAATCGAAGATATTGACCTTGCTAGATTTGTTTATTTCAAAGAGTCCGCGTTCACTTGTGAACCGAGCATGCGCAGGGCGGCGTGTGATAGCGGCCGTTACCTTCGACCATTCCACCCTTGCCATACATGTTCCTGGGTCGAGCCCAATCAGTCAGCGAGTGATACGGCCCAGTCTCGTTCCGCCCCTTCGGCATCACGTCTAAATATCCATAGATGCCGAGAAACTGTTCGCCGCCGCGGCCATAGGTCGAATAGGTGTGGAAGATCCGGCCTGACTCGTCCTTGTAGAAAACGCTATCGCCGGAGAGATCTTGGACTCCGGCTGCCCATTCCGGCGCCCGTTGGAAATTATAGAGTGCCTGGCCGGAAGCAATCCGTTCGGCGCGTGAAGGAGACGTTGAAATCGTAGTTGAAATCGCTATGGTAGGATGAAACCCAAGGGAAGCGCCAGCCCATCCGTTTGCGGACGGCTTCGATCTCCTCGATCGGCGCACGCGCCACGACCGCATAGGTCACGTCATGGTTTTGCAAATGCTCGAGTAGGCCATCGACATGATCGACCTCGAGCGAGCATCCGACGCATTGATGCGCGGCGCCTGGTCCCATCATGAAATGCTTGATGAAAAGCTGACTACGACCGTCGAATAGCTGGGTGAGTGTCATCTTGCCGGTTGGAGCGTCGAAAACGTACTCCTTTTCGACTCTGACCCAGGGCAACTCGCGACGTTGCCGATTCAGCTCATCGCTCTCCCTGGTATGTTCCTTTTCTTTGGCCAGAAGTAGCTTGCGCGCGGCGAGCCACTCATCACGAGTTGCGATGCGATGTTCCATCGATAATTCTCCTTTGGGAAGACTTCGAGTTCCCTTAGACCGTCGCAATATATTCGGCGAGTTTGTCGAGCGAGCTGCTCCAGCCGCGCCGATGATCATCGCACGCGGTGACCGACTCGAAGACTGCCTGATGCAGCGTCAGCTTGGTCCGGCCGCCCAGATCCGCAAACGTCACAGTCAGCAAGGTCTCGGGCCGCGTCGGCCTGCCGTCGGCATCCGTCCAACAAAACGTCCGGACAATCCGCTCCGGCGGAACGATTTCGCGGAAGACGCCTTGTTGCCAATGATCCTGGCCGTCCGGTCCGCTCATCCGCATGCGATAACTTCCACCTTGGCGCAGCTCGCAGGCGAGAATCGTGCTGCTGAGGCCTCTCGGGCCGATCCATCGGGCGAGATGCTCAGGTTCTGTCCAACATTTAAAAACCAGCTCGCGCGGCGCGTTGAAAACGCGCTCGATTACGAGTACTCGCTCGGTCGGTTCCGTGACGACGGCATTACTTCTTGCGGCCATTCTTTTTCTCCCTCACTTGTGAAGCGCGTTTGTCCTTTGCTTGAAGCTCGCGCAAATAGTCGTCCAGCCGGTCGAAACTGTCCTCCCAGAAACGACGGTATTCCTCGAGCCAGTCGGCGGCGTCTTTCAGCGGGGCGGCGACGAGCCGGCAGGGCCGCCATTGCGCCTCGCGCCCCCGTGAAATCAGGCCCGCGCGCTCCAGCACCTTGAGATGCTTGGAGATGGCAGGACCGCTCATCTCAAAGGGTTCACCCAGCTCGGAAACCGTCGCTTCTCCCGAAGCAAGGCGCGCAAGAATGGCACGCCTCGTCGGATCGGAAAGCGCTCCGAAAGTGACGCTGAGATCGCGCGACAGACCGGAGTTGTTAACCATTGAGTTAAGTAACCTACTGGTTAGATACATCGCACGAATGCGCGTGTCAAGCAGATGATTCCGTTTTGCTCAGCTCCTCACCGCTGGGAACAAGCGGGGAACTTACGGTGCAGTTGGCCGTTGATCTCCAAATGAGTCCGTTCGAAGCTCACGCCGCGCTCGCGATGCGAAGCGTTGGATAGCGAATTTTTGATTAAGTCTCAATTTGAGACGCGTCGTTGAGCCGTTCGGACTTTATCGCCGCCTGTGAATCTCGTTAGAATCGATCGGCCCACCGTGACGTTGTGATGATGGTGGAAACCGCGTCGTCGAAGGAGAAAATTTGCAATGCCCCTAAGTGCCCGTAATCATCATCAAAGGCGAGATTACTGACGTACTACTCGGAACGGTAACGGCGCTGATTACGGTCAAGGTTGGTGACAATCTTGTGGAGTCGGTCATCACAACAACGGAGCGCCGAAGAATTGGGTCTGAAAAAAGGGACAAGGTGACCGCAGTGATCAAAGCAACTGAGGTCATGATTCAGAAGGATTGAGAGGTGCCGCTGCTGGTCTGGTCGGTTACGTGCGGCGCTTCTAACGCTACGGATCGCTCGCGCATTAGCATTCATCGCCTTGCGAGCCGGCGCAGGCGCAGACCGCGCCGCCTCCCAACGCCACATTGCGCGTCACCGGGAAGGTCGAGCGACCTCTAGCCCTGAGCGAGGCCGACCTCCAAGCGCTCCTCCGCACGCCTTTGGCAGTTATCGACGAGAAGGGACGCCCATCACTTACGATGGCGTCCGGGTCGTTGAGCTTCTGGCTCCGAGCGTCGCCGGGCCATGTTGCGGAAGTAGGTGGCGCGATCGATTGGCGCGTGTGAGCGCACTGGGTTCCGCTCAAGGGTGTCGAAGAACGCCTCGCGCTTCGACACCGTGTGGCGCAAGAGGTCGGCGTCGCCGTCCCGCGCGATCAGAACTCTTGATAGCGTGCGATGCCTTGATTTTCGTTCATGGCGCTGGCCCTGGGAGACGCAGAAGCAGACCGCGCCAGGATGGCTGCGATTGCTGCCTTCGGCAGGATTGGAACAACACCACAAAACGAATACTGGAATGAATCTGAATCAAGCAGCAGATTAAGATCTACACCGAAGGCCGCAACTTCGCCTCAAAAAGTTGTGATTATTGTGCCTAGATGAAGCAAATCAGTCTCACCTCAGTGCTCGCCCTTCTAACGGCTTTCAATCTTCTTGGTTGTGCCAGCCTTACCGCAGCAAAGGACAGGACGCCTACTTTCATTCGCGCTGCTGAGACCAAGAGGAAAGACAATGTGCGGGTTGCGGTTGCCGTGCTAACAGAGGCGGAAAGCCGGCAATATTTTGGGCGCCCACTGGAACCGGGGGGCGTCCAGGCGATATGGCTGAGGGTGGAAAACCGCAACAGCTTTCCCGTCTGGATCTTGCCTCGCTTCACAGACCCCGACTACTTCTCAGCGCTTGAAGTTGCGTACCGGAACCATTCGGCATTCTGGAACAGCTTCAACCAAAAGCTCGACGCTGCATTCCAAAAGTATGCGATCCCCTGGCGGGTACCCCCTGGAAGAACCAATAGCGGTTTTCTTTTTGTTAATGTCAGTGAGGGCGCCAAGTATGTGAACGTCGAGCTATGGCACAGCAAAGGCGTGATCGATGTCGGTTTCTACCTAGAACTGCCGAGTGGTCACTTCGACTACGAACAGTCCGATTTCGACGCGCTTTACCAAGCGAGTCAAGTCAGGGACCTGACGATCGATCAGTTGCGGCAGTTACTCGAGAGGCTGCCATGCTGTACCGGGAACCGCAGAGGCGCATACGGCGATCCAGTAAATGTCATTCTCATTGGCGCCAACGACGACATATTCTCCGCACTGGCTCGTCAAGGCTGGGATCCGACCCACGCTCTCGGCGCAGGTACCGTAAGAAAGACTTTACAAGCGTTTCTGCTCGGTCACCGTTACCGTTACTCTCCGGTCAGCTCCTTGTATCTCTTCGACCGTCGGCAGGACGTCGCATTTCAGAAGGCGCGGAGAACGATCCATCAGCGCAATCACATGCGGCTTTGGCTAAGTCCATACACCTATCGCGCCAAGCCGGTATGGATTGCTCAGATCAGCCGCGACATCGGGCTACGCTTCACCCTGCGGTCGCCCTTCCTTACTACGCACAAGATTGATCCTCAGGTGGACGAAGCCCGGGACTATTTGGTTCAGGACCTGCTGGCCTCGGAGTCGTTGGAGTGGCTCGCCTATGTAAAAGGCGTCGGTCAGGCATCGCCGGAAGCGCCGCGCGAAAATTTGACGGGCGACGCTTACTTTACCGACGGCTTGCGCGCAGTCGCGGCTGTGTCTTCAAGGCGCATTCCCGCGAGTGAAGTGAAATACGTTAGTTGGGAACCCCTTCCCAACCAATGAGAACCTTGATTCATGAGGCGATGGAGCGTGCGACGGAAGGACGTACGGTTCCGAGCATTCCAACCAGAATGCGTGCTCTTCGGATGCCTGCCGGATGAGGTCCGGGCCTTCGACATCTCGCTGCGGGCGATTGCCCTCAGCGAGATAGATCAGATGCGCGCATTCAGAGCAAAGGACATACATTCGTAGGCGCAGAGCTTGCGCTTGAGCACCAACATCACGGAACACGAGTCCCCCCGCAACTCCGGTCAATAGCATAGTTTCCGTTTTGGGCGTATGAAGGCTCTGGCCGCGCCTTCAGCCAGTTTCCACCATCGCCCACCTCCGATGCTGCCATTTTGGGCGGACTTGCGCACAACGGCGCTGCAGCTAATAAATGCCTCGGGCAATCGTCTGAGAAAAAGGAAACTCTGCGCGATCGTAAGCGAATGTTCTTCGGTGGGTTCAGGGGGAGATAGATCTGTACCCACTTTGTTCATGCTGCTTCGTCCGATCGCGCTGCCCACCTAATTCCATGGTATGATGTGTAATGTTTGCCTTTCACAACACGGCTGCGTCGGTGTGCCGATTTGATCCGCTTGAGAGATTTCAGTTGGACGACCGATGGAACGTCGAAAATGCCACCGCTCTCCTGCGCGCCGCTCTCGCTGGAATTGATGCACTGAGCGATGAGCTGTCAGCAGCACGTGCAGCGGCGCTTCTGGACGAATTCGAGCGGGAAGTAGGCAGCGCCTTCTGTCGTCAAGACTTGCCCGCGGTAAAGGTGACTTGCGATGGTTACCAGCATCGCTTTCGTACACTCGCAGGAAAAGCGAAATGTCAACACCATAGCGCAGGTTGGCGGACTGCGTCATCGCTACGAACGGCTCGCCGTTTGAGCCGCATTGGTCAACGTGAAGCGACAGGACGCGACGTAAGCGGCACTCGTTGAAGATTACCGTGTCGTCGGACATCCCGGAATATCCGCGGATACAGCAGATGATCCGGAGAATGTCTCACGGCAGTTCGGGGACCCGGATCGTATGGAACATCGTGCTGCCCAAAGGATCTGCCTGTGGTTAAGGCCGGCCGGGACGAAAGCTTGGCAAACATGAAGCAAAAATCCGAAGGAAAAGATCTCCATGGTTTAGTCGACCTCGGCCGCGAGCAGGGCTACCTGACTTTCGACCAGGTCAACGATTTCCTGCCGCAGGACGTGGCCTCGCCCACTGACCTGCGTGCCGCACTGGAGAGCTTCGAGGACATGGATATCAAAGTCCTCGAGGAAGTGCCCACCGAGGGCGCGGAGGGCGAGATCGACGCGGAGCCCGAGAAGGAGGCCGAGGAAGAAACGGCGGATGCCGCGGGCGATTCGTCCGACCCGGTACGGCTCTATCTCAAGGAGATGGGCAATTTTCAGTTGCTCTCGCGCGAGCAGGAGGTCGAGATCGCGAAGCGGATCGAAGCCGGCGAACAGGAGGTGGAAGAAGAGGTCCTCAAGTCGCCGGTCACGCTGGATTTCCTAATCGACCTGGGGGACCGAATCGAGGCCGGCGAGGCCGATCTGCGCGACATCTTCGAGGAAAGCGAGGAACCGGCCGACCCCGACGAAGAGCGCGGGCCCGAGGCCAACGAGAAGCTGATTAAGAAGCTGCACGACTCCACGAAGAAGCTCAAGGATCTGCGCAGCAAGCTCGAAGAATTGGAAGAGGAGTTGCGCGAGCGGCCGGGGCCGCGGCGCAAGCCCAAGCTCGAACGCAATTACGTGCGGATGCGCGAGCGGGTCAAGTCCGCCTTCACCACGATGGGGCTGTCTCGCCACGTGCGCGAAGCCGTCATTTCCGAGATGCGCCATCAGCTCGAGCAATACCGCCAGGCCTACCAGATCGTTCATCACTACGAGGGTGCGACCGGGCGTTCCAAGAACCAGCTGATCAAGGAAGCGGCCGAGGCCGAAGATCGCCGCCACGTGCTCAAGGTTAATGGCACGCGCGAGAACCTGCTCGACATCGCGGCTCGCATTCGTGAGGCGCAGCGCACGATGAAGGCGGTCGAGCGGCGCGTCAAGGCGAACGGCGAGGAATTCGGCCGTTCGATCGAAATCATCGCCGCCGGCCAGCACAAGAGCCGTCGCGCGAAGAAGGAATTGACCGAAGCCAACCTGCGTCTGGTCGTGAGCCTGGCCAAGCGCTACGCGAACCGTGGACTTGGTTTCCTCGACCTGATCCAGGAAGGCAATATTGGCCTGATGCGGGCGGTCGTGAAGTTCGAATACCAGCGCGGCTTCAAGTTCTCGACCTATGCAACGTGGTGGATCCGGCAGTCGATGTCGCGTGCGATCGCCGACCAAAGCCGTACAATCCGTATCCCGGTCCACATGACCGAGACTGTCAACAAGCTGCTGCGAGTGACGCGCCTGTTGGTGCAGCGTTTGGGCCGCGAACCGAGCCCGGAAGAGATCGCCGAGCAGATGGAAATGCCGCTGGACAAGGTCCAGAAGGCGCTCAAGATCGTCAAGGAGCCGATTTCGCTCGAGACCCCGATTGGCGACGAGGAGCAAAGCTCGCTCGGCGACTTCGTCGTGGACGAGCTGGCGCCCTCGCCGGTGGAGGGCGCGATCCAGAGCAACCTGGGCGAACAGACGCGCAAGGTGCTGGCGACACTGACGCCCCGCGAGGAGCAAATCCTTCGCATGCGCTTCGGTATCGCGCAGAAGACCGATTATACGCTGGAAGAGGTTGGCCAGCAGTTTGCCGTGACGCGCGAACGGATAAGGCAGATCGAAGCCAAGGCGCTGCGCAAGCTGCGCCAGACTGGCCGTTCGGGAAACCTCGAGAGCTTCACGCAGCGGTTGAATAGCTAGGACGGTTCAATGATTGACCGCCCGACAAAAAGGTTCGCGCTCGAAGTCCTTCTTGCCGCTTAATCGCTCATCCGGCATCGGACGTAGCAAAACCAGCTTGACCTTCTGCCTTGCTAGTCTCTGATGTTGCGCCTGCGCGGTGGGACTGCGCGCGTGCCGCACTTAATCAAGTTTTCAGCGGCGCCCTGACGTTGGCCGGCGGCTCGGCAGATGATTCGACGAGCTGATCTTCGGGCGTGACGAAAGAGAGTCGAGGGTTGCCTGCACATCCAACATCTCCACGACGAAGCGATTCATCCGCCCTTTTGCAATCACCATGAGCGACCCGGCAATCCGCCCCACAAGCCCCTTCGGGTTGCGAAATTGAGCGCGGAAGCGAGAGAGCCGCGTCTGATCAAGTGGCATAACACCGAATTGACTTTGTGGGTTTTGCCAGCCGTTGACCTGATTTGCCCATGCGCCGCTCCGCTTCTGTGTCCTTCGACGAAGACCTGGAACAACGCCTTCAAATCTTGATATTAATGCAGCTTCATATTGGACGCAGACCTGGTATAGATCAGCAATCCAAATCCGCTTTTAAGGAGAGATCACGATGGCGGTCAATTGTGAAAAAGTGGTTGCCGACCTATTCGCCGCCTGGACCCGCTTGAGTCTTGACGAGGTCATGTCCTACTTCGCGGAAGATGCCGTATGGGACAACGTTCCCATGTCTCCCGCGAAAGGCAAACAGGCGATCCGTGAAATGACACACGGCTTCCTAAAGGATATGAGCGCCTTCAGCGTTAAAATCCTTAGGAGCCTGCACGAGGGAAATGTCGTTTTCAACTCGCGCGTCGACACGATCACGATGAAAAGCGGCAAGAAAGCAGAGGTTCCGGTGGCTGGAATGTTCGAACTGGATGATGCCGGTAAAATCAAAATCTGGCGCGATTACTTCGATCTCGCCACCTTCACTAAGCAGATCTCCTAGACTTGCCGAGGAACATGCCTGCTGGCTCGAACTGCTCGGCCTCGACGAGCGTGAACCAATACCGCAAATCGCGTAGATAAGGACCCGCTGGCGAGGTTTGCAGCCGACGGGCCCATTGGGCTGTCAGAGGCGACGGGGTCACCGAAAGGCGTCCGAATAGTGATCGTACCTGCGGCCAACATCTCTGTCGACGTAGGCGGCAACCGATGATGGCGATGGGCGCTATCGATCGCGCCGCAAGCGCAGGACAAGATCTCGCCGAAGTAGCGCTCTAACTCCCCCGCCAGCACCTCGCGCTTCTTCTTGGTCCTGTCGAGACAAATATCAAGCGGTATGCGCCGGGCGTCCGCACGCGGTCAGCGCTCCAGACATAACGGCCAACGTATCTCGCTCCTATCTCTGTTGCTCAGGGCGGGCAAGGCGAAGAAACGGATTCCGAACCATTATTGCCCTCCGCGTTTTCTGGCGCGCTCAGGTTTGTGATGGAAGCGGCAGAGCCAAAATGGGCTCAGTCGGCTCACTGGAACGCAGCTGAGAATCAGTCGCGGTCTTGCGAAGAGCGCACCAGGAGAACACCTCTTTGAACGTCGCGGGGTAGTGCGGACTCCCGAGCGGAGTCTCGCGCGATCAGGGCAAAGCAATTCGTTTGCGCGTCGCAAATTCAACACGATTTTATCGTTTAACAATTTAGAAACGCTACCGACAGTTCGAATTCACTTCCCTCAGCCAACGAGTCCTTATCTCTGAGGACACTCCCTTCAAGATGGCGAAATAGGGCGCGATTGCGGCGTCATTTGCAGATTTGGCGGCACCGGAGAAGACAACCTTTTGCTGGTTCGCGCGCAAGACGCGGCCAAGTCTCTGTTGCGAGTGAGGCGGTTCCATCCACGCCCGACGCACGACAGGATCGAATCGCCGACGTGCTTGGCCAGGATGGTGCGGAAGTGATCGAACTTAAGTGATCGAACTTAAGAGGAACTATGCGATTCCCGCGGCTTGTTCTTGCGCGGTCCAAAGAAGAGGGAGATCGATCGGTTCGGCCAAGGCCTCGGCGGTGAGCTCGGGCGGCTGGTTACCTGCAACTATCGCCTCGACAATGTGAGGTGCCAGGAATGCCAGCCGCGTCAGTCGTCTGATGTAGCGGTCTGAGACCCCTTCGCGTTCAGCGATCTCTGCGATCGACTTTGCTCTGCCCATCAGCAGGTTTTCAGACCATTGACGCGCTCGGGCGACGGCTTTCAATAATGCCGAATCAGCTTGTGGCGCGGGCGCATGATTGCCTTCAATGACGCAGACGCATCTCGACACCACGCCGTATGATTGTCATGGGAAAGAAGCGCGTAATGATTAGCTCGTGGGCGTTCGCAGCGGGCCGCGTCACCGGCTCGGGTATCGGCACTTTGAGCGATACGCGGATGCCGGTATCGCTCAGGTCTGCGCGATCGACCAAGGCATTCAGGGCTGCTCCGGCTTCGACCTCCGACTGCAGGCGCTCTCTCCACGCTGCTGCCGCCGAGAAGAGCGATGGAAGTCGATTGTCCGCGAGACCGACCGCTTGGGCAGCCGCGGCGATTCCGGTCCGGTTGCTCAAGATTTGGCAAGCCGACGCCGCGACGGTCCGCTCGATCTCTGGTGCGGGCAATCGCCAGCCGCGCCCTGCCGAATCCGCCGTCCCCTTGATCAGGCGGCGCGACACGTAATAACGATATCGTCGCTCGCCCTTTACCGCGTGACTTGGCGTCAGGCTCTGGCCGCTTTCGTCGAACAGCTTGCGGGTGAGCGGACTTGGGGCTGATTTCGTCGCTCGCGACGCGCCCCGAACCGCCTGGCTCCGCAGCAACAGTTGCGTTTTCTCCCAAAGCTCTCGCTCCACGATCGGTTTGTGCAGGCCCGATGACGGACACCTTTGTGACGAATCTCACCGATGTAGATGGGATTCGAAAGAAGCACGTAGAGCGCACCACGGAAAACGAGTTCCCGTCCGATGGTTTGCCGTTCCTCGCGACCCGGACTTTAGATCGGACGCTGCGGCGATTCAGATCTTCCATCAGGAGCCGGACGGACCCCAGTTCCAGGTAACGGCGGAAGATTTCCAGGACCTTCTGTGCCTCCGATTGATTGACCTCGAGGCGGCGATCAATCACGTCGTAGCCAAGTGGGACCAGACCACCCATCCACATTCCCTTCTGCTTGGAAGCGGCTATCTTGTCCCGGATCCGTTCGCCGGTCACCTCGCGCTCGAACTGGGCGAAGGACAGCAGGACGTTGAGCGTCAGGCGTCCCATCGATGTCGTCGTGTTGAACTGCTGCGTGACAGCAACGAAAGAGACCCCGCGCGCGTCGAACACTTCGACCATCTTTGCGAAGTCGCTCAGAGAGCGGGTCAATCGGTCTACCTTGTAGACCACCACGACATCGATCAGGCCCTGGTTGATATCGGACAGCAAACCCTGCAGTGCCGGCCGCTCCATCGTCCCGCCGGACAGGCCGCCATCGTTATAAGCAGCCTTGACCAGACGCCATCCTTCACCGGCTTGGCTCTTGATGAACGCTTCACACGCCTCGCGCTGGGCATGCAACGAGTTGAAGTCCTGCTCCAGTCCTTCTTCGGAAGATTTGCGGGTGTAGATCGCGCAGCGTCGAATTGGTGATTTAGGGCGTTCCATGATTGTTCTCCATCGCAGGCAATCGTAGCCCGAAGAATCGCGGTCTTGACCGACGACTGCCGGTGATTTCGCGCGCGATCTCGGAAAGCGAACGGTAACGCTCGCCCTTGAAGGACACTCCGTCGCCAAGCACCGTGACCCGGTGTGTGTTCCCTTGCCATTCGCGGACCAGAATCGTTCCCGGTTCCGCCTTTCGAACCGACCGGCTCTTCGGCGAGCTCCCGGCCCCGGTCCCTTCTGCGACCCGGGCGAGCAGGCGGCGGGTCGACGGCTTGAGACCACCGAAAGCCTTTTCCTGGAGGGTAGGCGATCGCCCGAATCACAAAGGAGCGGCCGATATAGCCTGACGGCTCCTTGCCATACAAGGTCTTCAACCGCTGGCGAAGGTCCTTGATACTGGCGTTTGACAGAGCGGCAAATCTCCGCGGCGAGCGCGTCTCCGCCCAGAACGGGCGCCCTCCGCTTCATGATGGTTTCTCTCCACATTTCGCGACCTTCCGCTCGGCATCCAAGCTCATATGTGGCCCCTCCTCGAGGCGCGCGATTTGCTGCCCCAATTGACACACACATTGCTCGTTTCCCGGCACGCAGCCAGTCGTGCGCGGCGGGAGATTTCAGGGCAATTTCCGCTCGTACCAGGATCTCGTTTACTCTGCTGCGATTTCGCGGGTCTCATTCGCCTTCCAATCGCCCCGATCGTGGAGGCCGTCGATCCGTGCCAATAGACGGCTTCTCCCTTTCTCCGCGAATGAGCCTGTGGAACAAGCAGGCGGTTTTGACTTGAATGCCGCTTCGTAGGTCCCTAGCAGCGGCATTCGGCGGGTTTCTGCCGATGGGTAAAAAAGCGCCATGCGGTACGCTCCATCGCAACACGTTCAATCGTCAGCTGAGAAGTTTGTGCTCGTGGTTGACGACGATATCCTTGTCAGGGAAAGCTTGTCCGAACTGCCGCAGGTTTTTGAAGTTGCGCGCTTCGGACCCCATGCTGAGGGACATTCCGGTAGTCGTAACTCCGACAACATCAGTCCGGAGCACCACTTGAGGAAATAGACTCTTATGTGCGTAAGCCCGTCAAAGTTGATCGCCCCATGGAATCATCGGCTCGGTAATGCGGGCTACTGATTGTAGTCGTGAGCCAAATCAAGGGTTAGCTGAGTCGCACGCGAGATGAAAGTGATCGACCGTCGGCGAGAGCGAGGAGGTCGATGATTGGATTGATGACCAGTCCGGCCAAGCGCCAAGGTCGCGCGAGCCCTGGCTGCCCGCGCTCGCAAGCGCTGCGCCGAATCGTTATTTTTTCACTAGAGAAGTCTCAGCTCACAGTTTGAAAACTCCCGCAGATCGAGTTTAACCTGCTCGTCGGGCTTGAGCCGATGTGTGAGCCGCTCAAGATCCTCTAGTTTGTCGTAGCAGTCTCCCAACCGATTATTGATCTCGGTTCCATCGGGTTCGTGATCGCGAGGATCGAATCGCTTTGGACCGTAGGATAGATGCGCCATGTGCGGTCTTTCCGCCGGATTAAAGCACGTCCAGTCTTCGACGATCTCTCCATATATGCCCTGCGTCCGGTCGCCGATCGTATCGTGAAGGGCGCGCCGAACCGCTAGGAAATCCCGTTTGGCGTCTTCCCAAGCAGCAATTTGTTTGTCGTCCATGCCTTCACTCTAAGCCGCCGGACCGCAGCACGCCAAACGCTCTGCTGATCCGCTTGGAGACGAGTAATTGTGGTGACCTACTCCGGCCCGCCCAGCGGCCACGCCTGTCGCTATTAAAAAGTCCGCAAGCGCCGAAAAGTATAGAGTTTTAGGGTGAGCGGCCATAGTCTCGCCTGTGCCTAGTCAAAACTTAAACCCGGACGTATTGATGATGAAGCCCGCCGAGGATTGGTATTGCTGCGATGCGGCCGATCTTCTGCGGACGCCGAAAATCCGGCGCATTCTTGCTCAATGAGAGATGCGTCCGGACCTGGTTGTAATAGGAAGCGTAATTCCTCAGAACGCGACGCAACTGCGCTTCGTCGAACACGACCAAGTGATCGAGGCTTTCGCGCCGGATCGACCCGATGAGGCGCTCGACGTGGCCGTTCTGCCACGGTGAGCGCGGCGCAGTCGGATGATCGCGGATCCCCATTGCCCGAATGCGATGGGTGTAGGCTGGGCCGAAGGCCCCGTCGCGGTCGCGAACCAGGTGACGCGGCGCTTCGTCCCAGGGAAACGCGTCCGTCACCTGACCTGCGATCCACTCGGCGGTCGGGTTGGAAGTGACGCTGATAGTGACTAGGCGCCGGCGGGCGTGACGCAGGATCACCAAGCCGTAGAGCAGCTTGAACGAGATGGTGCGCACTACGAACATATCCAACGAAGCGATGCCGGCAGTGTGATTGCGCAGGAAAGTCTTCCAACCTTGGGACGGTGGTCGGCGGCGCCGGACCATATACCTGCCGACGGTTGATTCAGCGACCTCGATTCCAAGCATCAACAATTCGCCGTGGATCCGCGGTGCGCCCCACAGCGGGTTCTCGCGGCTCATCCGCCGGATCAGCGCTCGCATCTCGGAATCAATCCGTGGACGGCCGCCGACGTGGCGGGACTTCCAGCGCCAGTAGGCGCGGAAACCACGTCGGTGCCAGCGGATCACGGTCTCAGGCTGGACGATGATGATCGCGTCCAGGAGCGACGGGTACAGTCGATACAGCCATACCAACAGCAAGCGATCGATGTTCCGCAGTCTCACGCGAGTCGGGGACTTGCGCCGTAGAACTACCAGCCGTTGGCGCAGGAGGAGATTCTCGGCCTCAAGCCGCGCTCGACGTGTGAACCGCGACCGGATAGCAAGCAGCAGCTGGGTCAGAAACGCGACCATCGGCCGCTTCATTACCATACGCCCACCCGCGCGTCATCCCGGATAAGGTTTTCGGGAGGCACACCCTTCGGATCGGCGAGTGAATCGCCGGTGGCAATCTTCGCGCTCCGTCATACAAGTGCTGGAAGCGCGCGGCCGGTGGGCAACTCAGATGCCATTCCGGGGTCAGCTGGATGATCCGGCCACGTCCAGAAGAACCTTTCCGCCGCGTTGCGCATGGGCGACGGCTTCCTTGATGGACGAGAGAGCGTAGGTTGCTGCCACTGGTATGTGCACCCGGCCGGACGCGATCATCTCGGCCGCCTGCGCTACCGCTGGCGCCATTTTGGCGACAGACTCCGGATGGCCCAGCCAAAAGCCTCGCACGGTGAGAGGCTTGAAGATAACGTCCAGCGGGCTTATCGACATCGGACCCAAGCTCATCGCCGCATAGGAGACGAGCGTCCCGTGAGGTGAGAGCGCCGATGCGAGCACGCCCGACGCCGAGCCGCTGACACCATCAAGCGCCAGGCGGAGCTCAGACTGACCGACAGCCTCTTTGATCTCTTTCGATACATCGGGAGAATCGACGACGACGACGTCTCCGCCAATCGCCTTAAGCTCGGCCACGAGCTCCGGCCGCCGGACGATGTTTACTGTGTTCAAGCCGCGCGTTTTCGCGAACGCGATCACCCACCGCCCGACCCCGGAATTGGCGGAGTTCTGCATCACCCACTCGCCTGGCTTCAGGTTGACGTACTCGCTGAGCAACAGCGCTGCCGTCGGAGGATTGATCGCCAGCATCGACAACTGCTGCGGGTCCGCGTCAGGAGGCAGGGCGAAGAGGCCGCTCGCCGATACAACCATTTGCTCCCTCCAGGTGAAGCTGGAAAGCGGCGCCAGGACGCGGTCGCCGACCTTGACGTTCTCTACTCCCATTCCCACGGCCAGAACGCGGCCGACACCTTCATTGCCGATGACAGTTGGAAGCGCGGGGCGCGATGCATAGATGCCCCGTGCGAGTAAAAGGTCGCTCTGGTTGAGCGGGGAAAACTCGACCCCGATAAGAACCTGGTTTGGACCGGGAGCCTCGGGGGCGGTAATGTCGACACACTTAAGACCTTCGACGGGGTTGCCATAGGTTGTGAGCTGAACAGCACGCATATTGATTATCTCCTTGAGTATTCTTTGCGAGTCATCGAATTGCCCTTTTGATTAGTTAACCAGCTACCAAGCCATATATTTGGTTAGAGAGTCGCTATGTCAAAGGCCTCAGGACTAAACTTTTGATCCCGACGTCTCTGGCCTCAGGATCACGACATACGCCCTTCGATCAGTCTGCAATGCCGAGAAAATTGCGAAATTACGTGTTCTCGGTGATTCGAACCGGGGCAGATGAGGCTCACGCAAGTATCCAGCCAATCGTTCGTCGGCATCAATCGGCTCGGGTAGGAGTTGGGACTCGCGCGGTTGCCACTCGCGCTCGCGGCTTTCTGTGGGTTGGCCGAACCTCAGTTGGTCGAGTTGATTCCGCGTTACCTGGCGTCCTTCGGCGAGCCGTCGCCGCAGCGTCATACAGGTGCTGGAGGCACGCGCGACAAGCCGCTGCCGCTCGTCAAGGAGGTCGTATTCGACGAGGCCCACGACTTTGCCGCCACGAACTATTCTCGCTTGAGCGCGGAGCTTTGCGTTCCAGACTGGCCGTAGAAAGTTGATTCTCAATTCGATGGTGGTGAACGTCTCGCCTTCTGCGAGGGTGCTGCGGTAGGCAACGCCCATCGCGGCATCTGCCAGATCGCAGAGCACTCCGCCATGAAGTGTCTCCATCGGATTCGCGTACCGCCGCTGGCTTCGAATTCGACCGTGGCTCGACCTGCCCCGCTACTTGTGATCATCAGACCCAGAAGCTTGCCGATTGGAGCGTGAAATTCTTCTGGCGCCACATCTTGGCACTGTTCGATAACGGTCACCGCATCGAGCTGAGTCTCCGATTCCGTAGCGTCCGAGTTGACTCGCAAATCGCAACTGATTTGGCCGTTCGCGAATTGGCCGTCGTTATTTTCAATGATGTTGTTCATGTTTCTGCCGCTGGTTCTTGTATATACAAGAGTCGGGCCAAAACAATTAAGCCTTGTGGCTTCTCAAAACTTAATCCGCAGGGATTCATTGGTGGTTTCGAACGCATGGCGATAGCCTGCCTTCATGGCGATGCCAACAAGCGCAGCGCTGCCGCTCGTCCGCCGCGAACCCCGAACCCGAACTGCGCTGCTGTTGGAAGGGATCGCGCTGCGCCATCAAATTGCCGTGCTGGAGCGCAGCGGAACTCGTCGCCCGTGCTTTCGCCCTTGGGATCGGCTGTTTTGGATCTTGTTCTCGCGCTGGTGGCCCCAATGGCGCGACAGCCTGATCATCGTCCAGCCCGAGACCGTCTTGCGCTGGCGCCGTGACGGTTGGTCATCGCTTTGGCGATATCGATCTCCGGCGATAGCCGCCGAAGCGACGAGTGGGCGCGCGCGGGACTCACCAGCTCAAGAGCTGCGGCCGAGCTGATAGATGGCCCGTGCAAAACCTGCTCTGGGGAGCGCCACGGATCCATGGCGAGCTTCTGATGCTCGGTTTCAACATCTCTCAAGCCACGGTATCGCTGCTACCTGCCTGCACCAGGCAGAAGGCCAAAACAGTCGTGGCGGTCCTTTCTTCGCAATCAAGCTGGTGCTTTCGGCCAGTATTCCGCAGAGCGGTCGACGGGATGTGCTCACCTGCATGCTCAGTCCTGTCGGGCTACACGCGAACGATCCGCGGTGGCGCTGATTGCTACGAACCAACAACAGGTCACACTGAGCGCTCGAAGAATTAACCTGCGCTCCCCTCAGTGCGACCGCGGAGTGACGCACCGCGCGGCCGCCGTGTCCGGCGGTTCAAGGAGAGCGCCATATGACCGTTCTGGGGTCGCTCTTTCTATACGAAGTCCACCGCAGTCGCGCCACAATTCATCACGCCGCTCCCTGGTAGGGCTGACACACCTCGAAATAATCAGCTACGAACCAGCCGTCCCGGCGAGCTTCCGTGTTTCCGTGCGCGCGGATTAGGTTTTGAGAAGGCACACCCGGCAGAAGTCGCGTCTCTTCCCATGCGTAGGACTGAATCGAGAGCACGAGGCATCTTCTCTTCCAGGTATGGAAACCAGGCCCAAGGGCTGCTTGCCAAACGTGACTTGTAAACATAGCCGACACTTCTGAAGGCGAGCGCATGCGCGTGCGCACCATCACATTTGAGGGCATTTTACGTTCCGCTTCATCCGCGGCCGCAGGGTTGAACACGAGGTAAAGAAATTTGCGCCGGGCAAGCGACTCAGCAATTGCTGCAAGCGTGGTGGTTTTGCCGGTGCCGGCAAAGGCTTGAATCTTCAGCGACGAGCCCACAGCCAGATCACGCGCAGCTTGGCAAATAGCAATCTGTTCGTCGGTAAGATTCATCGAGCAACGTTGCCCATCGCCATCTTTGCGTAACTGTTTGATCCGAACAACAAACGGGCGGCGTCACCGGAGGCAATGTTGTGCTTAAAGCGCGACTCGTGTTGGAAGCGATCGAGCTGCGCCATCAAATCGCCGCGCTGGAGTGCAGCCTAACTCCTCACCCGTGCTTCCGTCGTTGAGATGGGCTGCTCTGAATCTTGCTCTAGCGCTGGTGATCGTTTTGCGAGCAGCTGCGGGGTAAGGCTTGAGGCGCTCTGGCCGTCGTGCGGTGCATCGGTCAGCGCGGGCGTCTCGTGTTAGACGTCACCGGATTCCGAGCATCAGCCTAGCGAACGAAGGGAACCGGAGAGATCCGAAGCAGAGCCGACTTCGCCCGAACAAATTCTCTCCAACGCCGGTACTTTCATTCGGGGCCGAATAGTGCGCCAAACTCGGGCCGAATGCCGCCCAAATAAATGCTAGCGGCACCGGGGGTTCGAATCCCCCTCGCTCCGCCACTGAGTCCCCGATTTTCTGAGTTTCAGCATCCCGGATGAGAATTTCTGGAATAGACTATTTTGTTACGGTCTAACTGGCTACTCAACGTCATTCTTCCGGACGCTCGGAGACGACGAAAGCGCCGGTCCCTTCTGAGTGGGCACGAGAAGCGAACGGAATTTCCGTTCGTGGACTCGGGTGTGGGCTGAGCGAGAGATTCTAGAATCTGGCCATTGATGTTGGCCTTTACTTGCGAACACCGCACGAGATGGCTAACATCGGCGAAACCGCAACGTCCCTTCGTCTTTCGTGATCCTGTTCAACCTCTGGAGAAAATAATGGCCAAGAAGAAAATCGGTAAACCCGACACGTCCATCCGTGTGATCAAGGAAACCCTGACCAAATCAGCGCTAATCAATTTGATTGCCGACCAGAATGACATCCCCCGCAAGACAGCTATCGGTGTTTTCAATACGCTGGAATCCGTCATGTTAGGGTCGGTGCATCCACGGGGCGTGGGGGAATTTACTCTGCCTGGCCTTTGTAAGATAACCTTGCGCAAGGTTCCGGCTCGCAAGGCCGGTACGCTGATCCGCAATCCTGCTACGGGCGAAATGATGAAGGGTGCCGCCAAGCCCGCTAGCATGCGAGTGAAAATCCGCGCGTTGTCGAAGTTGAAAGGTGCCGCGATGTCCTGATCTCACACACCCGCAAAGGGTGTCGCTTGAGTACCAAACGCACTTATCCGTTTCTCGTGGGCGGCACGTCCTTTGAAGAACTCTGATGGAGAGTTCGTCGAGAAAACATTCCTAGCTACCGGGCGCAGCCCCGCGAATAACCCACTGCTGGGTACTCTTTGTGAGGGCGTGACACGCCTTCGGGCTTGTAGCCTGATGTCCCTCCCCCGGCCTGCCCAACAACGTAATATTTATATTGATCGCCGTCTGCCACGTTCGCTAGAAAACGTGTCCAGTATCCAGCACCATCCATATTAAGAAGCAGACCGGGATTTGTGTCCTGGCTCCAATTGGCCGCACCAGCAAATGTACCGTTAAGATACACGGCCTGAGCTAGTGGCCCCCAAACCTTAAAAGTGGCGCCGCCGGGAACTAACGTGACTCCCATTGGGGTGTTTTAGCAAGGAATAATGGCATGGGTGTTCAAGAATCAATTTCTACGGCCGCAAGCAGAGCCGAAATCAAGAAATCGTTCAATTATTGGGGCAAATGAATGGATGTAGCACAAGCATTCCTCGCGCAAGAATTCGGCATACCGCGGACGGCAGCATCCCGACACCTCGTCTTGGGGGGCGGCTCATTGCTCATCTGGTCGACACTTGTTTGGCATCCCACATCCCTTCTTCCAGCAGTCCGCCACCTTGATAGCAGGAGTAGCCGCCGCGGATGGTCGTAGGTGAGGCCAGCCTCCCGTTGTAGTAGCAGTTCGAAACGTCGGCTGGAATTACGACCGAAAGTCGGATCTCGTTGCCGGATATCCGTCCCGAGACGATCTCACCCGTGTCATCCGCGCCGCCATTACGGCAGTTCAGGTTGCCGTATGCGCAAGTGTACTTGCCCTTGATCCGGTCGCCCTGCTGCTTGAGGATTAATGTGATGTTGTTCACCGCGTTGCACCTGCCGCTCGAGAAAGCGCAGGGTGTGACGCGCGTGGATCCCGACCAAAGACCAGTTACGTTCGCCCCTTGCGCGGAGGCAAGACCGGCGGCGCTATGAATTGCAACCAAGGTGAGAAAAAGAACCGCTAGCGGCAGAGATCGTCCCACCAGATGCTCCTCCAAGTCTGTTTGTTTCTGCTAAGAATATTAGCAAACAATGACGCCTGTATCTAATATTTGATCATTGGGGAACCTGCGCTCCAATCTCTCTTATGTGTCACGGCTTCAAACTTCTTCGCGGCTATGCACCGCGGATTTTTTCAGAGCTTAGATAGGCGAGAGGTAAGGTTCTCGGAACGCGCTCGGCTTCGTTGACATTCTCATACCCGCCAAGCGGCTATAGGACAGCTGAAGAGGCCATCTCTACATCGTGACCAATCTTGGGATTTCAAGCGGTGGCGCGGTTCTACAACAAGCGCGGCACGGCGGAACAATGGATAACGGAAGGCAAGCAGGCGGTGAAGCTGACGCGGCTGAGCTGCCACCGCTTCGGGCCAATGAAGTGCGGCTGTGGCTGAGCGTGATCGCGTACAATCTCAGCAATCGGTGGCGGCGACTGGCGCTGCCGACGCGGGTCGACACCTGGCGGCTGACCAACTTGCAGCAGCGACTGGTGAAGACCGGCGGATGGTTAATCAAGCACGCACGACTACTGGCTACTGCTGGCGGAGAGCATCTCACGCGGTGGTCGTACAATAAGACGCAAAGAGATCACCGAAGTCGCCCGCCAAACCCGGTTGCGATATGGAGCGATCAGATGCCAAAGGATTGGCGCGTCTATCTGGTCCGCAAGACTTAAATTCAGCGAGTCCAAATCGCTGCGTTTCCGCAGAAATGGGTCCGATCCGCGTCGCGACAGCCCTGCTTTGCAAGCAGCCGCGCTAGACTCGTGCTCGTGCTGCCGCTCACGGGCTCGACTGCTCGTTTCAGTTTCCGGGTGCGCAAAGAAGCGGTGCCGCGTTAGATTCAGTTTGGCCCGAGGAGCGACGCCCTCAGCGCCCTCTCTCCTGAACGAGCGCGTTGCAAAACGACGGCACGCGTGATCACACTTGGGATACTAGTCGTTAAACACCCGCCTCGAACGCGGAGCACGCCAATGGCGAAGTTCCTCAGGATAGGAGTTCATCATTCGAATGTGTCCGGGTATACGTCCAAAGCATGGTCGGTTCGCCGGGTCGGATCGAGTGTGCTCTTGAAGTGGGGGGCTGTCGAGGTCCGTGGAGCGGGTCGCGGTAGACGGATCTTCTGGGTGGGTGCACCTCGGCAGAAAACCGTTCCCTGTGACAGCAAGGAACGCGCAATAAACTACGTGAAACACGCAATTTCACGGCGGGTGGGCCATCAATATGAACGGCTACTGGAACGCGTGCCTATCCGGCGATGTCCCGCACGCCCTGACGTTGAGTCAGACCGGATGCTTGCCACGATTCTGTTTGTCGATATTGTCCGCTCGACTGAGAAAGCCGCGCGACTGGGCGACCGTCGCTGGTCGGAAGTAATGAATCACTATTACGCCGCGGTCCGTAGAGAGCTGCGCGCGTCGCGCGGAAGAGAAGTAGTCACTACAGGTGACGGAATGCTCGCCACGTTCCAGGCGCCAACCAAGGCGATTGAATGCGCGGCTGCAATTCGTGAGACCGTCCGCACTCTCGGGCTGGAAATCAGGGCAGGTCTGCATGCGGGCGAATACAAACCGATTGGCGATGAGGTCGTCGGCATCGCGATTCATATTGGTGCGCGTGTTGCTGCAAAGGCGGGCGCCAGCGAAGTACTGGTCTCGAGCGCGGTGAAAAACATGGTGCCCGAGTCGGGAATCAGGTTTAAGGATCGTGGCATTCACAACCTCAAAGGCGTGCCCGATAGATGGCGCCTATACTTGGTCGATTCTTGATCCTCAACGACGAGTCTAGAACCCAGCCAGCCCGCATCGAACGCGCAGTTGTGCCTACTCAAAACTTAAACCCGGACGTATGGATGGTGGAGCCCGCCGAGGATTGGTATCGCTGCGATGCAGCCGAACTTTTGCGCCCGCCGAAAATCCGAGCGTCTTTATCTAATGAGAGATGAGTCCGGGCCTCATTGTAATACGAAGCGTAAGCCTTAAGGACCCCGCGCAAGTGCGCTTCGTCGAACACGACCAAGTGATCGAGGCTTTCGCGCCGGATCGACCCGATTAGCCGCTCGATGTGGCCGTTCTGACACGGTGAGCGCGGCGCGGTCGGATGATCGCGGATCCCCATTGCCCGAATGCGATGAATATAGGCTGGACCGAATGCGCCGTCACGGTCACGAAGCAGATGACACGGCGCTTCGTCCCAGGGAAACGCGTCGGTTACCTGACCTGCGATCCACTCGGCGGTCGGGTTGGAAGTGACGCTGATAGTGACTAGGCGCCGGCGGGCGTGACGCAGGATCACCAAGCCGTAGAGCAGCTTGAACGAGATGGTGCACACCACGAACAGATCCAGTGAAGCGATGCCGGCAGCGTGATTGCGCAGGAAAGGCCTCCAACCTTGGGACGGTGGTCGGCGGCGCCGGACCATATACCTGCCGACGGTTGATTCAGCGACTTCGATGCCAAGCATCAACAATTCGCCGTGGATCCGCGGTGCGCCCGACAGCGGGTTCTCGCGGCTCATCCGCCGGATCAGCGCTCGAATCCCGGAATCAGTCCGTGGACAAGCCGCCGACATGGCGGGATTTCCAGCGCCAGTAGGCGCGAAAACCACGTCGGTGCCAGCGGAGCACGGTCTCCGGCTGGACGATGATGATGGCGTCCAGGAGCGACGGGTACAATCGATACAGCCATACCAACAGCAAGCGATCGATGTTCCACCGTCTCACGCGCGTCGGGGACTTGCGCCGTAGAACTACCAGCCGTTGGCGCAGGAACAGATTCTCGGCCTCAAGCCGCGCCCGTCGGGCGAACCGCGCCCGGATAGCAAGCAGCAGCTGGGTCAGAAACGCGACCATCGGCCGCTTCACTACCATACGCCCGCCCGCACGTCATCCCGGATAAGGTTTTCGGGAGGCACAGCTGCTCGGCATGAAGCCGACAACGCTCGCATCGCGAATCCGAGCACTACGCCTCGAGCGCGACAGACCGAAGTAACATCATACGTTTCGCTGCCGCGTTGCGGCTCAAGAGCCGCTTGAGGGCTCCTAGATCCGCTTCACGATTCTCGAAACAAACTCTCAAAATGACAGGGGAAGGGGCACGTTGACTGCCTGTCATGAAATATTTTTGCACAATACACGCGATTCGATCCCATCCGCTTTATGTATATTGCCGCGGACGTCAACATTCCCAGGCAAGGCGCGGAGAAATAAATCCAGATGCCCTGCCATATCCACGCGAACAAAGCGGGCGAAAAAGTTCTGGCCGGATTGACGCTGAATCCTGAGATCGAAGAGCAGAATGCAAAATAGGAAACCGTAAGCAGCGCTACCAATATCGGACTGAAGCGAACTAAGAGCCAATGATTCGATGCGTATAGCACGATGCCCATGAGAAGTCCCGACAAGACAAACTCGGTTATAAACGCCGTGAGTCTCCCATATGTTCCAGGGGTAGTGACAAGGTATCGCACTGGAGCGGAAGACAGGTGCACGCCGAGGATCTCGTGCGCGACCGCCACGCCCAGAACTGCGCCAACGAAATGAGCCACGACGTAGCAAAGAGCATCCCAGCGGTCTACTCGTCTTAGCCACAGAAACGCGAGCGTTACCGCCGGATTGAAATGAGACTCCCGACCGACGACCGAACGGTGAACGAATGATCAGGAACGTCGTCACAGCTATCGCGGTTCCCATAAGGACCGACGTGAATCCACGCGAAAGTTCGAGATAGTTCAACGGAGAGTCGGTGCTGTACAGCAAGGTGCCAACGATACACGTACTGAGCATCAAAGAACCAAGCTCCGTCCCTTCCATTAAGTACTCTCTCCAGTGCGTACCGATCGCCTCTGCCAGCGAAGCAGACGGCGCGAGTGAGGTCACTGGAAAGAGGCCTGATGGTGCCATATTGAAGTTCTGAGAGTTGATCATGCGAGCTTGGTTTCTAGCAGAACCCGGTCTCGCTCGGTCGAAACAACACGGAACCCGTCGGGCTACTACCTTATTAATGGATTCAAAGCGGGTTGGCGGCAGGCACATTTCTCTCGCGAGAGTGTCAAATTGACCAACATGTGCCCCCCAGATACCCGCCACGAAAACATGTACCGATACGCAGCGGCGATATTCTAGAATCGCGAATATCGAATAATCGCCAGGTGAGTTTTAAGGTCCCTCACCTCATCCGCGCTGACAACATCATCGAGAAGCGATAACAATCCTGCTTTTTCCAATACTGTTCGGACCATCTCGGCTTCGCCTTTTCCGTATAGAGCAAGGGTTCCCAGGTGCACACCGAAAAAGGCACATACGCGTGCATCAGACCTCGTCTGAAGGAGTACTCAAGCTGCTTCGTACGCCAAAGTTCAGCGAAACGGCCGGCTACATCTCCAACTAGTGATTTCAGGTAGTTCCCATGGCGAGAGGATTGACCAGCGTTCTGTATAAATTGAACGCAATCGTAGTCCGCATATACATTCCCTATGCGCTAAAGGTTCTGTTCCAAAAGGCTTCGAATCATCGGGCGTGCCTTAACAATCCGTCGCAGAATGTCTCCCTGAAAACATATGTCGATCGCATGTCGCCAGAACAGGGGCTACCCGCGCGCTCGTGGTTCTCTGTTCGAGCATTGTGTTGCTTCCTAGCGCACACCAAACGAAGGCGAATCTCCTTCCTACTAACCCTTGGTGCTTTCGACTTGTCCCAGAAGATAGACCAGCCCCTCGGACGTGGTCGGGTGAGCGAAGATCGCATCGCGCAACACGGTGTACGGCACTCGCCCAACCATCGCGGTCTGAACTGCTGCCATCAGCTCGCTTGCCTCGATACCAAACGCGGTGAAGCCCACGATTTCGTCGCTGTCTTTGCCGATTAGCATCTTCATAAAGCCGCGCGGTTCTGCAATCGTGTGGGTGCGGAGTACATTCGCCATCGGCAGGTTCGCGACGCGATATTCGATTTTGTCGCGCTTCGCCTCGGTCTCGTTGCGGCCCACACGCGCCAGTTCCGGATCGGTGAACATGCAAAACGGCACGATGCGATCCTTCGTGGTTCGATTGCCGCCCTTCAAGTTATCACGCACGACGCGGAAGTCGTGGTACGCGACGTGTGTGAATTGCGGACTGCCGGCGCAATCGCCCATCGCCCACACGTTGGATGCGGTCGTCTCCAGCCGGTCGTTGACCTTGATATAACCGCGCGCGTCGAGCTCGACGCCGACTTGCTCCAGTCCGATTCCTTTCGTATTCGGCGTCCGACCGACGGAGACGAGAAGATCGGTACCTTCGACGATCCGTTCACCGGGGCCGTCTTTTGCGCAGACCCGAACCTCCTTCCCTGAATGTCCCTCAACCTGAGAGACCTGAGTGCCGAGCAACACCTCGATTCCTTCGTCGTGAAACAAATCAAGGAGAGCGGCGCCGATGTCAGGATCTTCCCGCTCGGCGAGCTGCGCGCCTCGTTCGATCACGGTCACCTCCGATCCGAACCGCCGTACCGCCTGCGCGAGTTCAAGGCCTATATAGCCGCCGCCAATCACTATGAGATGACGTGGCAGACGATCGAGATTGAGCGCCTCGATATGGGTCATTGGATTCGACGCGGCGAGCCCGGGAACATTGGGCATCGTCGAGTGTGAACCCAGGTCGAGGAACACACGTTCGCCGACAATCCGTCGAGTGCCGCCATCGTTGAGCGCGACCTCAATCGTTCTCGGAGCGACGAAGTGGCCTTCCCCCATGATCAATTCTATTCCGGCGTCCGCGGTGCGCTTGGCGTGGAACTGATGTTCCGCTTCCACCATCTTGCGTTTGCGCTGCTGAACGCCGGCCATGTTGATTCGGAGTTTGTCCATTTCCAGTCCGAATTCAGCGCCGCGCCGCGCCAGCGATGCTACTCGCGCGGAGTAGATCACGTTCTTGCTCGGCAAGCACGCGATATTCGGGCACGAACCACCGAGCCATTTCCGCTCGACCATCGCAGTGCGATGGCCCTCATCGGCCATCGTCCAGGCGGTCCACTTGCCGGCTTCTCCGCTTCCTAGAACTAGAGTTTCGTATTTTTCTGCGTCAGCCATTGGCCCATCTCCTTAATAGTGACCATGGGTTTGTCCGAGCTTTATGAACCGCGCTCCATCGCCTTGACGGCTTCGTCCGGTCGTCCAAACCGCATGCGCGGGAAACGCAAAGTTGATCAGCGCGGCAGTGTAGCCGTAGTTCCATTTGGGATGCTTCGGTGCGGCGGTCACATCTTTCGCGAGGGCTACCTCGAAACCATGCTCGATCAATTCGCGCGGTTGAGATTCGACGCACATGTTGGCGAGCATCCCGCCGAGAATGATCTTGCCGATCCTGCGTTTGCAGAGCTGTAGAACGGGGTCGTTCGTTCCCGGACCCCACACGCGATGCGGTGCGACCATGATAGTTTTGCCGTCCTGGATATACGGCCTAAAACGCTCCAGCCAATCGGCGCCCGAACCCGCGAGGCCATCGAGATTCAAGACTCCCTTCCGCGCGAACATCCCGGAGACGACTTCTTCGATTTCGAGCGGTCCGTTGAATCTCCATCCTTTGTCGGTGGGATGGAAATAGCGGGCAAAGATGAAAACCTCAAAGCCCCGCGCCTTCGCCGCTCTGAAGATCTGCTCTATGTTCTCGATAGTTCTGAAGCAAGCGTGCTGCTCCTGGCGCACACAAAACGAAGGCGATCAGCCGCTGATCGCTTCGCCAATGGCCTCGCGTATGATGTCGACGACGAGGCCGGGCGCAGTAACGATTGACGTGTGGTCTACTGGATGCGACCGCACCCGGGCGTGCATCCGCTCCGCCATAAAGCGCTGCGTGTCGTGGACGATCATGCGGTCCTGCTCCGCCATGAGAAACCAGGTCGGGCGGTCTTTCCAGAGTGGACGATTCACAGGCACCGTGATGCATGCAGGCGAAATCGGCCGCTGAACCGCAGAGAGCAGCGCCAATTCATCGGCGGAGGCATTTCTACGCGAACGCCGCAGCGAATGACTCGTCCGGCAGATAGATCAGGCCATGATTGTCCGGTGCCAACTTTGGAGCCAGCGGATGAGGCTTGGTACGATAGAAGACATCGGCGACAGTCTCGCCCTCGTCAGGAGCAAGGGCGGCGACGTAAACAAGCGCCTTCACCTTCTCACTCCGTGTAGCCGCGATAACGGCCCCAGCGTAGGCGTGACCCACAAGAACGACGGGCCCCGAAACTCGCTCCACCGTGCGCTCAACGGCCGCCGTATCCTCAGCAAACGAGGTCAGGGGCAACGGAGCCGCGAGCACCCTGACCCCTTCGGCCGCCAGCGGCCCGATGACTTTGGCCCAGCTCGATCCGTCAGCCCAAGCCCCGTGCACCAGCACAACACTCACATTCTCACGCGACATTGGTTCTCTCCTGGTGCTGCGCGATCAACTGATCGGCGACGTCGTTCAAGTTTGCACCGACGATCTGCGGCTGTGGGCCGACTCCCAAGACGTCGTTGCCCATCCGCTTGATCAAAGCAGCCTCTCAGCCCGCAGCGACGGCGCCGAGGGTGTTGTCCCTCCTCAAAACTTAATCTGCACAGATTTATTGGCGGGGTCGCTCGTCTGGCGATAGCCTGCCTTCATGGCCACGCCAACCAGCGAAGCGGTCCCGGTCGCCCGAAACGAGCCCCGAACCCGCACCGCGCTATTGCTGGAGGCGATCGCGCTGCGTCACCGAATTGCCGTGCTGGCGCGCAGCCGGACTCGGCGCCCGTACTTCCGTCGTATTGATCGGCTGTTTTGGATCTTGCTGTTGCGCTGGTGGCCGTCGTGGCGCGAAAGCCTGATGATCGTTCAACCAGAGATCGTCTTACGCTGGCGCCGTAACGGCTGGTTAGCGTTCTGGCGATATCGGTCATCGGGTCGCTGGCGAGGTGGGCGCCCGCGGATCTCCAGTGAGCTGCGCAATCTGATACGACAAATGGCCCGGGAGAACTTTCTCTGGGGTGCGCCACGAATCCACGGTGAGCTTCTCATGCTCGGGTACACGGTTTCCCAAGCCACCATCTCGCGCTATTTGCCTGCACCGGGCCGACGGCCAACCCAATCGTGGCGGAGCTTCTTGCGCAATCAAGCCAGTGCATTTGGCCACTATTCCGAAGCGCGGTCATGGGGACACGCGGGCCTGCATGTTCGGTCCTACCGGGCCAAGCTCTTGCGATCCACGACTGCGCAGATTGCGGCGGTCGGTGTTGGGCTCAGGCGCGGCCTTGCACACCGACCTTCCGCCGCGAACGCCCGAAAAATCAGTCTGCGCTCCGCCCAGTGCGCGCGAGCCACTATGCACCGAGTGCCTCGGCTCGCCGCGGTATTTGGTGGTCTCCAACAAACTTGTGACTATCGTCTGCCGATCGCCGTTGCGGTGCGAAGCCCACCGTCTGAAGGTCGGGCTTCGCCGAGACCCCAATCAACGCGCGAATCAGGATATTGCTTTTTTGGTGGACCAGATTTTGAGAAGCCACAGCTACGAATCGGGTGGTTTAAGAAGTACCACTTAAGTCATGACCGCCACAAGTGCAGGCCTGGCTTCAGCACCGCCGCGCCCGGAATGGCGCCTCGTCTCCGGCTTGGCGACGCTTACGATCCTGATTCATTTCCTGACTAACAGCGCATACGGATACTTCCGCGACGAGTTGTACTTCATCGCATGCGGCGACCATCTCGCGTGGGGATACGTCGATCTGCCCCCGATGGTCGCGCTAGTTGCCAGGCTCAGTCGCGCGACGATGGGCGATTCGCTCTTCGCGCTGCGGTTTTTTCCGGCGATAGCCGGCGGCGCGACAGTTGCCATAGCCGGCATCCTCGCATGGGAACTCGGCGGCCGCCGCTTCGCGCAGGCTCTCGCGATGCTGGCCACCGTGCTCGCTCCCATCTACCTGGGACTCGGCACCATACTCACGATGAACGCGTTCGACGCGATCTTCTGGATGGGATGCGTATGGGCGCTGATCCGCGTCATCAAGACCGGCGACCCGCGATGGTGGCTGATGTTCGGCGCGTCGGCCGGTATCGGGCTCGAGAACAAGGAGTCGATGGTCTTCCTTGGCTTCGGAATCGTTGCCGGTCTCGCGCTCGTACCCGAGCGCAAGCTGATGTTCAACCGATGGTTCCTGCTCGGTGGTATCGTCGCGGTCTTGCTCTTCATGCCGACGCTGGTCTGGCAGGCGATGCACCACTTTCCAATGTACGAGGAGTTGACCAACGTCAAAGGCAGTAGCAAGAACGCACCCGTCACCTTGCTCAGCTTCCTGGGCGCGCAAGTCCTCTTGATGTCGCCGCCGTCGTGCGTAGTCTGGGTGAGCGGCCTCTATTTTTTTCTGGTCTCCGCGCGCGGGCGCAATTTCCGCGCGATCGGAATTGCGTATCTCGTTATCTACGTCGCCTTCGTGATCCTCAAGGGCAAGGTTTACTACATCGCGCCGTTCTTCCCGGTCCTGCTCGCCGCGGGCGCGGTTCAACTCGAATCGCTCGATGCGCGCGGATGGCGTCCGGCGATTCGTTACGCGCTTCCCGCCGTGATCGTCATCGTCGGCGTGATAGTCGCGCCGCTGGCGATTCCCGCGTTACCCGTGGAAGCTTTTATCCGCTATCAACGCGTGCTCGGCATAAACGTTCACTTTGAGACGCGTAAGACGGCCGATCTGCCGCAGAACTTCGCCGATATGTTCGGATGGCCCGAGATGACCGCGACGGTCGCCAAAGTCTATGACTCGATGCCGCCGAACGAACGCGCTAAGACCGCGATCTACACCCGCAACTATGGCGAGGCGGCAGCGATCGACTTCTTCGGTCCGCGCTACGGCCTGCCCAAGGCAATCAGCGGCCACATGAGCTACTACCTATGGGGCCCGCGCAACTGGGGCGGTAAGATCGCAATCACCATAGGCGTAAACGAAGCAGACCTGAAACAAATCTTCGCCAGCGTCGACCAAGCCGCAACACTAGATACCGAATATTCAATGCCAGACGAGCAAGCTCCGATCTACATATGCCGCAACCCCACGCTCCCGCTTGCGCAGATGTGGCCACAAACGAAACTCTATCGCTAGAAAAGCCGGCCAGGTGCACGCGCAACGCTCGGCGGAGCGCCGCCGTGGAGCCTGCATAGAAGCTTCCTCCTTGGTGGCCGAGACACATCGCTCGTTCGTCTGCCCTTGGCCAGTCCTGGATTCGGCGTTGATTCACCGAACCCAAGACGCAACGCAGGTGGTGAAATGCGTCCGTTCCTCCTGTTAACTATTGACCTTTGCATAATATAGTTACAGAGGAAAGAGGTTCGCCTGCTGCCAGAAAGCCATCACCAGCATGGGCCGACGACGCATTCGTCGCAGGGTGTGTCGCGCGTGATAGCTTAGCTGACTGAAGTCATGCGGGCAGAAGTTAGGCAGCTCGTGATGTTTCCAATAACCCCAGATGTATTCCACCGGATTGAGTTCCGGGGCATAGGCCGGCAGGTAGTCCACCGCCAAGCGGCCCCGCTGGCCGGCGACAAATTCCCCGACCAGGTGGCAGCGATGAGTCTTGGAACGATCCCAGATTACCAGCAGTCGGCCCGGCAGATGACGCAGCAGATGGGCAAGGAAGTCCACCACCTGCGAGGCGCGGATGGTTCTTTGGTAAAGCTGGAAATAGAAGTTCCACCACGTGATGCCGCAATGGCCGAACCACGTGATGCCGGCGATGGCCGAGAGCACCTTCCAGTTGAAATGATATTGCAGCACCGGGGTCTGTCCGCGCGGGGCCCAGGTGCGCACCCGATGGGGTCGCTCGCTCAGCCCGCTCTCGTCGATGAAGACGATGGTGCGCCAATCGCAGAGCGCTTTTTTTTAAGCCGCGGCCAGCGCACTCGCTTCCAGTACCGAATGGCTTCTTCGTCGCGCTCCATTGCCCGTCCGGTGGGGCGCTGGCAGCTCCAGCCGAGTTGGCGCAAGATGCGCCAGACGTGAGCTTCGTGATAGCGCACCCCGCATTGGTCTTCGATCAGCTCGCGCACCCGGCCCGTGGTCCACAGCCCACTGGCGTAGCCGAGCGCCTCGGGTCCGCGCTTGAGCGCCTGCTCGGTCTTGCGCAGTTGGCTGGCGCTCAGTTTGGGCTTACGCCCGGCCCGGCCAGCCTGCTTCAGACCCGCCCGACCGGACTGGGCCAGCTGCCGCGCCCAGCGAATCACCGATTGCCGATGGACGCCCAGGCGCCGCGCCACTTCACTCTGGCTCACGCCCTGCTTGAGCAACTCCGCCGCTGCCATCCGCCGCCGTTCCAGTCCCTCAAAGTCTCGCCGCACCCCTGCTGCATTACCCATGACAGCAGGTTACCATATGTATCTATATTATGCAAGAGTTTATAAGAAGAAAGACATGACCATGGAGGACGATTTTGGACCTGGAGGAGATTGTCGCAGAGCTAGAGAAAGAACGGGACCGACTGAGTCAAGCCATCGCTGTGCTCAAGGAGCGCGACTCGCCCGCCAGTGCACGGAAGACCGGAGCGGGAACGGCAGAGGCTCCGTAGCGCGACATGGCCGCCGTCTCACAGCGGCCGGCAGAAAGCGATTGTCGCAGCTGATGAAGAAACGCTGGGCCGAGAGAAGACGTAAGGCCAAATCTTCTTAGCCCATCTGCTGACGGTGCTGCACGGCCGATCGCGATTACCGCGGTGGGCCGCGAGTGGCGATTTCAAAACGACCAAATTGCTTTCGCCATGCCGGAGCTCGGGATGCCTATGGCAGGGCTCCCGCAACGCCAATAACTACGATCGAAGAGAGTTCTCCCGAGTCGGGAATTTGATGTGCGCGCGTGGTACAACGAAATCGGCCTCCCAGCCGCTGTTGGAGTGTAGTGAGAGTTCAAATCCCCCTTACAGCCAAAACTGGAGGGCCGTGCGCAGATTTCTAGATGCGCTAGCAGAGCGGGCGGCAGGCGTGACAGAGCGTTAGCGTCCGCCAAAGGCGGCTGGCACGCGTGCTAGCGAACGAACGCCACCACTGAGAGCGGCGGCGAAGCGGAGACGCGGGTCGGTCAGAGCGGGATTAATGAATGAGAGCCAGCGGCGCAGCTTGCGGAGCCCGAATGGTCGGCTCACAGCGGAAGAGAGGCCATCCCTCACCACCCCATCCAACCCTCAATCTACCTCGCAGATAAGCTCCCCTCAACCACTCTCCGACTCTGTCTGACAGTGCAGCCTGCGGAAAATCGGCCAAAGCGATACCCCACTACCACTCGCCGCTTCGGCTGCCTCCTGGAAGCGACCAGCCCGAAGGACATCGGTCAACTCGTTAAAGGTCCTCACGATCATCACTCGATCTCCGAGATTGATATAAATTTCGTGCGCTTTGCGGAGATTGGCCAGTGCCGCGTCTCATCGATCAAGACCTCGCTCGGCCGTCGCAATGCTCACCAACAAGTCAGCCCTTTCACGTGCTTCAAGGGCACCTTTGTGCGTCAGAGCGGACCGGAAACTGCGGCGCGCTTCCTCAAATGCCGTAGCCTCGAATGCGCGCTTGCCTGCCTGCGTCAGACAATCGGACCGGTCTGCATCGGCGAACGATCCCGCCTTGACGAGGTGATTGACGATGTCGCCAGCACGCTCGTTGACGGCATCGGGATAGAGCCGCGCGATTGCGTCGGCGACGCGCGGCATGTAGGTGCTGTCGGCGGGGAGTGGAGATGCCGGCAAGCAGCGTCTGACGCACAAGTTCATGGGAGAAGGTGAATGGCTTCTCCGGCGCCTCGGAGCTCGCGACGATTATTCCCATCTGCTGCGCCTTCTCGACGATGGTGAAAAGTTCGTCAACGTCGATCTCGCAGATGGCAGTTAGAAGCTTAAAGCTGAAGCTGCGCCCGATCACTGCAGCGGCCGTCAGCACCCGCTTTTCATTCTCGTCGAGCCGCTCAAGGCGGCGGCCGATGATCAACCGCACATTCTCTGGAACGTCGATCTCATCGATCTCAACGTCGGTGCGGAATTGGCCGGCCGCATCGAAGACCTTCCCCTCTTCGATCAGATGCCGGTACACCTCCTCGACGAAGAATGGATATCCCTGGCTTTCCTCAAAGATGAGGCTCACCAGACTCTCCGGAACATCCTGGCGTTGGCTTAGCCCGCGTAACATCTGCGCGGTGGCGTCCTTTGAAACGCCACCCAGCTTAAGCGGACGGATCCCCATCCGAATCAGCTCTTCCAAAGTTCTGACCAAGGCCGGATTGTTTTCTGAATATCCGCCGCGATAGGTCCCAATGATTACGACCGGAAGCTGCGCTACCCGATTGGCCAGATGAATCAAAAGCGCCAGCGTGGATTCGTCGGCCCAATGAAGGTCCTCAAGTATATACAACTGCGAACGTGTTTGAGCCGCGCGCCCCATCGTGTCGGAAACGCTCTGGAAAAGATAGCGGCGCTTCTGCGCCGGCGGCAGTTCCAGTGGTTGCGGAATATCCGGAAAAACTCGCCGAAGGCTTGGAGCGATCTGGGCCAGTTCAGCCGCATTTTCTCCCATCCGCCGACGGAAATCATCCAGGCTCGCCGCCTCAGCGAGATTGCTTTCAATGATCTCCGCGAACGGGAGATAGGGAAACGGTTCGTCTCTTTCGTAGCAGTGCCCGACCAGGCATCGGAAGCCAACGCGCGATGCGTACTCCGCCATCTCCATCGCCAAGCGGGTTTTACCCACCCCGGGTCCGCCCGCCAGCATGACGACTGATCCGTGGCCAATTAGCGCGCGATCGATTGCCGCGCGGATCGTGCTGCGTTCAGATTCCCGTCCCACAAAAGCGGTTCGTTCCGCGAACGAGAGTGGAGAGACCTCCAGCACCGCCGGCTGAGGTCTGCGGATGATCGGCACGCGCTGGAGCGGGCTCGCTACTTGAGGTTGGATGCTCTGTTGGCTCGATAGTCGTCGCACCGAATTCCCACGCAATCGGGAGATGGGGGTCTGGCTGGTAGGAGCAGAAGTTGCCCGTCTTGATGCATCGCGAGAAGATATTTCCCAGCCGGGCATCGCTCTGCGCGATCCTTTCCACTACCGACTTGATCGTCTTGCTGATGCTCTGCCGGGCTCGTTCCGATGCTGACGCAGCCCGCCGATTACGTCCACCGAGCCCCACCGCGCGCGAGAGTTCCGAGGTCAATGCATCGATTTCCTGCTCCGCCTTTTCGGCACGCCCGACATTTCCCAACTCCTTGGCTTGCTTCCAATTCTTCGCGCAGCTCGGAAAGTCGGCGCCGGTAGGCGAGCCTTGGCCTGCTCGTCGAGCATCTCGCCCGCGTCACCCAGACTGCCGATATGGATCCCAGCCTTTTCGAGGTCCTGTTCCCCGCGCGGCAAGCCATGCGCGGACTGATTGGTTTCATCGTCCTCGCGCTGGCCTGCGACTCCCCCTGCCAGATCCAGCACGTGGAATTCGGCCGCAGGGTGACGCAGCAGATGGGCGAGGTACCCGAGTCCCTTAGTGTCCTTTAGACGAAAGGATTTCCTGCCGTAACCTATAGCCCAATACTCGCCCTCTTTGCGGAAAATCGCCTGCTCGGGCGAGGTGCTTTGAAACACGGTTGCCACGGCGGTCTTTACATCACGATACTGAGTCTGCGTTTCCATCTGATTGCCCTTCCTATTGCAAGGCATCATGTCCAGCAGGGAGCACAGTGCGCGAATTTTTGTCGGACTCTTAACCCATCGATGCTGCCAGTCTGGTCACTCTTTATGCGCGCAGCGCCGAATTCAGAGCGTCGATCAAAATCTGTTCGCTAACAGGCTTGTTCAAGAAACTAATCGCTCCCTTCCGCAACGCCTGCTCTCGTGTCTTTGCGTCCCGGAGATCCGTGATGAAGATGATTGGGATTGGATGCGTCGCAACCAGGTGCTGTTGCAACTCGAGGCCATCCATCCCAGGCATCGAGACGTCGAGGATCGCGCAGGAGACGTTCGCAAGTTCAGGGGAGTCGAGGAAATTGCGGGCAGAGGCGAAGGTCGCAGTCCGGAACCCGATCAGCTTGAGCAGACTGTCGAGAGCCTCGCGGAAAGATTGATCGTCATCGACGATCGCGATTAGAGCCTGGTTATTTTTTTCTTTCGGGGTGATCATAACGGGAAATCATCTTCTGAAAGAAAATGTATTCCCGCCAGCGGATCGAGAACTAGTTATACATTGGTATTACTTGGTTTTAGCGGACTGATCCCTCGCCGTCGGGAGCTCCAGCCTTTCTGTCATCCTGACCAGCTCCGCCAGAGACTGTGCGCCCATTTTCTCCATAACCCGGCCGCGATGAATTTTGACCGTGATCTCGCTGATCTCTAACTCGAAGCCGATTTGCTTGTTCAGCCAGCCGGCGACCACCAGGCCCATCACTTCCCTTTCGCGGGACGTCAGAGCATCGAAACGCTTGCGCAGTTCCGCAGTTTCCCTGGAGTGCTGGCGCGCAGCGCGGTCGCGCTCAAGGGCTTGTTGAATCGCGTCCAGAAGATCCTGGTCGCGGAATGGCTTGGTAAGGAATTCCATCGCCCCGGCTTTCATAGCGCGCACCGACATTGGTATGTCGCCGTAACCAGTGATGAAGATGATCGGAAGTTTGATCCCATGCGCGGCCAGTTCACGCTGTAGATCGAGTCCGCTCAATCCAGGTAGCTCCACATCGAGCACCACGCATCCGGGCAGATCCGGCCGTTCGCTGCGCAGGAATTCTTGAGCGGTGCCGAAGGTTTCGACGCGTAGTCCTGCCAAGCTGATGAGACTCTTGACCGCCTCCCGAATCGACGGATCATCGTCGACCACGAAGACGATGGCGTCAGCGTCTCTCACGACACACTCTGGCCGTTTGTCGGTACGGTGAATTGAAAAGCTGCGCCGTGGTCCGCGTTCGGCGATGCCCACAATCTGCCACCGTGGGCCCTTATAATCGAACGGCTGATCGACAGGCCCATTCCCATGCCGCTCGGCTTGGTGGTGAAGAAGGCGCCGAACAGCTTTTCTGCGCTCTCGGAGTCAATCCCGATGCCGGAGTCCAGCACCGCAACGTGCACCTGGTCGGCTTCGTGCTGCTGCGATCGAATGAGGATCTCACGGGGCCGGTCCGCGATTGGCGCCATAGCTTCAACACCGTTCATCAAAAGGTTGATAACCACTTGCTGCAGCTGGACCCGATCGCCGAGAACCGGGGGCAGTGCGGACGCGAGTTCCGTTCGGAGCGACACCCCATGGCTTAGCACTTCACGCTGCACCAGAAGGATCGCCTCGCGGATGACATCGTTGATGTCCAGCGATACCATCTGCGGCTCGCTTCTTTTGGCGAGCGCACGAATCCGCTGGATCACTTCGCTCGCCCGATTGGCGTCCCTGACGATGCGCTCCACGGCGGCTCGCATCTCGTCCGGGCGCGGCGTTTCGAGGGCGAGCAAGCGCAGGCAAACCTGACCGTTGGTGACGACCGCGGCGAGCGGCTGGTTAACTTCGTGCGAGATCGAAGCCGTCAACTCTCCCAGAGTCATCACGCGGCTCACGTGCGTGAGGTTCGCCTGCGCCTGACGAAGCGCTTCTTCGGCGCGCTGACGCTCGAACAGGGAGGCGACCGACGCGAAAGCCAGAATGATAAGCGTAAAGCCGGCAACCGCCAGCGCCAGATTGGTTTGATCGAGACCTGCGTTTACCTGGGCCTCGTGAACCGGGCCGTGAGCGGTAAAAATGGCCGCTCTCATCCCCGTGTAGTGCATACCGGAAACGGCCAGGCCCATGACGACCGCGGCAACGAGCTTTTGCCCAATAGCGGTGGTTCGGAATGCCAGCCATAGTGCCACCGTCGACGCGCCGATCGCTATGACCAGGGAGAGCGCAACGAATAGCGGGTCGTAGCTGAGTTCGACGTGCCCCCGCATTGCCGCCATGCCGGTGTAATGCATGCCGGCAATGCCGAGTCCCATGAAGATGCCGCTGAGAACGCGGCGAAGCGGCGATGCGCTCTGGCGACTAATGACGTAAAAGCCGCCGCCGGTTACCAAGATCGCCACCACGAGCGAAAGGGTGGTCAATCCGATGTCGTAGGACATTGGTGTCGGCATGATAAACGCAAGCATGCCGACGAAGTGCATCGACCATATTCCGCCTCCCATCATGAACGCGGCAGCCATCAGCCACACGCGACGTGCAAATCCCCGGGCGGGCCCCACGTGCGCACTGAGATCGAGGGCGGTGTAAGACGCCAAGCAGGCGACCAGAATGGACAGAACGACGAGATATGGATCGTATGTTCCGATAACGACCATCGCGATCGCCCCAATTCGACCAGAGCCTAACGGGCGACGAATCCGCCGACTCACCTGGAAATGCAGCCGACAGCGTTATTGGGGCGTCACTAAAGGCTGATGTTGGCCGACCTTCCGCAGATGATTGATTCGCGAAAATCAAGATGCTCCTTCGGCGCTCTGTTGACAAGATGGACGGCGAGTGATTCGCGACCTGATGCCTCAGAGCAGTGGAAGTCGGCTCGCAGGCTCCTGCAGGCGATGCTTTGTCCGGCATCAAGACAAAGATTGGAAAGGGACGCTTGTTGATAGAGGTTCAAAAGCATCAGTGACTTTCGCCTACCGACCGCACACAAATGTGCGGTCATTTTTCGCGCCTCCGCCGGTGAATGTTCCGACGCTCAAAACCACGTGCGTAACGCGGTCATGACTACAGCAACTCTCAAGACAATGGTTCGAGATCCACGCAGCGGCGAAGTCCATCTTCCCAGCGAACGGGTGGCGATTGTGAGAGTTATGCGCAACCTCGATCGCACTTTGGTGAAGGTGACATGGCAGGCCGGGGGTGATTGCGTCCTGTTCCCCGAGGACCTGAAGGAAAACCATCTGGGCATCTGAGCATGTGACCAATCCGTCGCATCCGGCCGAACCGAGCGGCGGAGATGCTTTTTGGCGGAAGCGGCTCACGTGTTTTGATTTTTCGCACAGCAATACAGCAAGGAGAAGACCTCATGGCTTCCAATCACGGAGTGGTTTATCTGAAGCCGGGCAAAGTCGAGGTACAGAGCATCGACTACCCCGAGTTGAAGACGCCGCAGGGAAAGAAAATCGACCACGGCGTCATCATCAAACCGATCACGACCAACATCTGCGGCAGCGACCAGCATATGGTGCGCGGGCGCACCACGGCGCCGGCCGGACTGGTCCTGGGGCACGAGATTACCGGCGAAGTGATCGAATGCGGCAGCGGCGTTGAATTCATCGGCAAGGGCGACCTGGTCTCGGTGCCATTCAACGTCGCGTGCGGACGATGCCGCAATTGCAAGGAGCGCCATACCGACGTTTGCCTCAACGTGAATCCGAGCCGGGCGGGCGGCGCCTACGGCTACGTCGATCTCGGTGGTTGGATCGGTGGACAGGCCGAATACGTGATGGTGCCGTACGCCGATTGGAACCTGCTGCGATTTCCGGACAAGGATCAGGCGCGGGCCAAGATCAGGGACCTTACCTGCCTTAGCGATATTCTGCCGACCGGCTATCACGGATGCGTCAGCGCGGGGGTAACCACCGGCTCGACCGTGCTCATCTCGGGCGCCGGCCCGGTGGGACTGGCGGCCGCATCCGCGGCGTTCCTGCTCGGCGCGGCGGTAGTAATCGTCGCTGATTTCAATCGGGCGCGGCTTGACCACGCCCACTCGTTCGGCTGTGAAACAATCGACCTCTCGCAAGGCGGTTCGATCGGCGCGCAGCTGGAGAAAATCCTGCGGGTTCCGGAAGTGGATTGTGCCGTCGACTGCGTAGGTTTCGAGGCAAAGGGACACGGCGGCAAGGACGAGCCCGCAGTCGTGCTCAACCAGCTAATGGAAGCGACACGCGCGGCAGGAGCGATCGGTATCCCCGGCCTCTACGTCACCGAAGATCCTGGCGCCAAGGACGAAGCGGCAAAGAAGGGGAACCTGACGATGCGGCTCGGACTCGGATGGGCAAAGTCCCATTCCTTTACGACCGGTCAAACGCCCGTGATGAAATACAACCGCGGCCTCATGATGGCGATCCTTCACGATCGCATCAAGATTGCGAAGGCGGTAAATGTCGAGCTGATTTCTCTCGCGCAGGCGCCCGAGGCGTACCAGGCGTTCGATTCCGGCGTGCCCAAGAAATTCGTCATCGACCCGCATCACAGCGTGCGGAACTGAGGCCATTGCCGGTGACCATCGACATCTACGACGACACCAACGCGCCGGAGCAATTGTACTGGCACGGCTAGAAAATCCCACTCTCGACTTCGACGGCACTGGTGCAGGTGCGAATGAGTGAAAAGCGCACGCGGTGACAGCCACAAGGTTTTCTCGCAAATGAAAAATGCAGATTGATCGAGAGTTCTCAAATGAAAGATGCCAGGCGCGAAATTGTCAAACGATAAACTCCTCAGAGCCTTCAAACAATAGCTAGAGCCTCTCATATCGACTCCGGCCTCACAGTAAATTGAAATTTAGTACTGACAGAAAAGTGTCAAAAGGGAGACAACACTATGAGCGTCATCGATTCAACGCGTCAGACACCCAACCGCCTGGTGAAACCCCCCGACGCACAGACAGCGGACGGCAGACCTACTTTCCGGCGGCCGAAGATCGTTTTGCCAGTTCCTACGCCGGCATTAAAGTTCCAGAAAGCACAACCCGGGGTTCCGGACACTCAATTGACTCGGGAAGCAACCGGGCTCCTCCACGAATTCAGCACGCCTTTGCTCTTCAACCACTCTCATCGTGTCTTCTTCTGGGCCAATGAGCTAGGCGGGCAGACTGGAGAGCCGTTCGATGCTGAGCTGCTGTTTGTCTGCGCGGCATTTCATGATCTCGGCCTGCTGAAGAAATTCAGCAGCGATGATGACCGGTTCGAGGTAGACAGCGCCAACGCCGTTCGCCAATTCCTTGAGCACCACGACGTTGCGCCTGCCCGGATTCAAGTGGCCTGGGACGCAATCTCTCTACACACAACTCCGGGCATCGCAGCGTACAAGCCACTCGAGGTGGAGCTTCTGTACAACGGTGTCGGACTCGATGTGCTGGGTATCGGTTATGAGCACTTTCCGGAAGATTTGAGAAAGAAGATCGTTGATCAATACCCTCGCATCAACTTCAAACAGGATATTGCAAAGGCCTTTCTCGGTGGTTTCGAGCATAAGACCCGGACGACCGAGGGTACCTGCAACGAGGACATCTGCTCCCACTTCATTCGCAACTACAAGCGCAGCAACTTCTACGAGCAGATTCAGAACTCACCGTTTCAGAACTCGTAGAGATAACTGACGCGTCTGATCAAATTTAAGGAAATCCAACGCTGATTGATAAGGAGTCCTCAAATGAATGAACCAAAAAAACTGACCACCGAGAGCGGCGCACCGGTTGTAGACAATCAGAACTCGCTGACCGCCGGCCCACGCGGACCGCTGCTGGTGCAGGACTGGCAACTGTTCGAGAAGCACGCCAACTTCAACCGCGAGCGAATTCCCGAGCGCGTCGTCCATGCCAAGGGCTCCGGTGCTTACGGTACGCTCAAGATTACTGGCGATATCAGCCGCTACACCAAGGCCAAGGCCTTGCAGCCGGGCGCGCAAGAGCGAGTGTTTCGTGCGTTTCTCGTACGTCGCCGGGGAGCGCGGAGCGGCCGACGCCGAGCGCGACCTTCGGGGTTTCGCAATCAAGGTTTATACCGAGGAAGGCAACTGGGACCTGGTCGGCAACAACACGCCCATTTTCTGGGTGCGCGACGCCTACAAGTTTCCCGACTTCATCCGCCAACAGAAGCGCGACCCCAAGACCAACCTCCACAATCCCACAGCGGTGTGGGATTGGTTTTCGCTGTTGCCAGAGACTCTGCATCAGGTGACATGGTTGATGGGCGATCGAGGTCGGCCGAAGAGCCACCGACACATGAACGGCTACGGTTCCCACACTTACAGCTTCATCAACGACAAGAACGAGCGCGTCTGGGTGAAGTTTCACTTCAAGACCATGCAGGGCATCCAGTGCATGACCGACGAGGAGGCCGCAGTAGTCATCGGCGCTGATCGTGACAGCCAACAGCGCGACCTCTTCGGATCGATCGAGCGCGGCGACTATCCGAAGTGGCGCTTCTGCGTCCAAATCATGCCGGAGATGGATGCCGAGAAGACGCCTTACAATCCCTTCGACCTGACCAAAGTCTGGCCGCATGGGGATTATCCGCTGATCGATGTCGGCGTCCTGGAATTGAACAGGAATCCCGAGAACTACTTCGCCGAAGTCGAGCAGTCGGCATTCGCGCCCTCGAACGCGGTGCCGGGTATTAGCTTCTCGCCCGACAAAATGCTGCAGTTCCGCATCTTCTCCTACGCCGACGCGCACCGCTATCGGCTCGGCTCACCCAACTACATGGAGCTGCCGGTAAACAAGCCGCGCTGTCCGGTGCACACCTATAGCCGCGATGGCTTCATGCGCTTCGACGGCAATTACGGAGGCGCCGTCAACTACGAGCCCAATAGCTTCGGCGGGCCGGTGGAAGATCACCGATTCAAGGAACCGCCGTTCAAGATCTCGGGCGACGCCGACCGCTACGACCGCTACGACCAGCACCCGGGCGATGACGACTACACTCAGGCCGGCAACCTGTTCCGCCTGATGACGAAGGACGAGCAGAAAAGGCTGTTCGCCAACACCGACCGCGCGATGAAAGGCGTGCCGGAGGAAATTAAGCTGCGCTGGGTTCGCCTCTGCGCAAAGGCGGACCCCGAGTATGGAAGCGGACTTGCGAAGCAACTAGGCATCGACCCGGGTCAGGCTATGGCCGCGTAATAGTTTCTCACCTCCGCGGCAGCGTCGCAGCCCCTGGCGACGCCGCCGTGGAGGACATGATGGGGTGGCGGCTGCCGCCACCCCATCATGCGGACGCGAGGAGGTCACTAAGCGTCTCGAACTGGATGCGGAAAAGGGATCGTTTCTCACTCGCAGCGAGCGCGGGGGAAAGCGCTTCGACATGATCCCTTGTCAGCGCGGCGCGAGATGTGAGCGCTGACCAGCCTGGCGGACATTCAGTATAAATAATGGACGAATCGCTGCTCATTGTTGGCGTTAACCATCGCACTGCTCCGGTCGCGGTCCGCGAACGGCTCGCGTATGCCGATGAACAGATCGTGACGGCGCTCGGCCGGTTCAGGGAGCGTGCGCCGGCAGTCTCCGAAGCCGCGCTGATCTCGACCTGCAACCGGGTCGAGATAGTCGGCGTGGCGACTAATCCCACCCGCGCCGGCGATGAAGCTATAGATTTTCTCGCCGCCGACCGCGAAGTTGATGCGGCGCTCTTTGCCGGCTCGCTCTATCGGTTCGCAGGCCGTGACGCCGCACGCCATCTGTTTCGCGTCGGCGCCAGTCTGGATTCGATGGTGGTCGGCGAGCCGCAAATTCTCGGCCAGCTCAAGCTTGCCTACGTCCATGCGGCCGAGGCAGGCAGCGTCGGCCTGGTGCTGCACCGTGCCTTCCATCGCGCCTTCTCAGTAGCCAAGCGGGTGCGCAAGGCGACGCTCATCGGACGTGGCTCGGTCTCGGTCGGTTCAGCCGCAGTGCGCCTGGCCGGACAGATCTTCGACACACTCGGGGACAAGACCGTCCTGCTCATGGGGGCGGGGCAGATGGCCGAATTGACCGCGCGCCAGCGCCAATAGAGCCGGAAGCCTTGACGGTGCAACTGTACCACGGTGGCCGGCTTCACCAACACCATGATGCTCAAGCACCGCGGCCAGGCCCGGTAAAGCCAGATCCAAAGTAGGCGATCAAGCGCCAAGAGTTGGGGGCGGCCAGGACGCTGGCGATGCAGGACTGCCAGTCGGTGGCGGAGCGCAATGACCTCTAGCTCCAATTCCGCGCGGCTGCAAAACCGATCAGCGAGCCATGAAAGAAGCTCCCAACTGAATGCCAGCATGCCCGTGACACTATGGCCGGACAAGATAAATCGCTAGACTTTTCTATCTTTCCGAGTTTTCAGTAGGGACAGCTGGATCAGCGCGGCGACATCCGTGAAATCGCGGACACTAGGGAACGCTACCTGTGCCTTCTCAAAACCTAATCCGCGCGCACGGAAACACGGGAGCTCGCCGGGACGGCTGGTTTCGTTATCTGATTATTTGGAGGTGTGTCAGCCCTACCAGGGAGCGGCGTGATGAATTGTGGCGCCACTGCGGTGGACTTCGTATAGGAAGAGCGATCCCAGAACGGTCATATGACCCTCTCCTTGAACCGCCGGACGCCGCGGCCGCGCGGCGCGTCACTCCGCGATCGCACCGAGCGGAGCGCGGATTAATTCTTCGAGCGCTCAATTTGAGCTGTTGTTGGCTCGTAGCAATCTGCGCCACCGCGGATCGTTCGCCCGCAGCCCAACAGGACTGACCATGCAGGTGAGCACATCCCTTCGACCGCTCTGCGGAATATCTCTGGCCGAAAGCACCAGGGCTTGATTGCGAAGAAAGGACCGCCACGACTGTTTTGGCCTTCTGCCTGGTGCAGGCAGGTAGCGCGAAACCGTGGCTTGGAGAGTGTTGAAACCGAGCATCAGAAGTTCCATGGATCCGTGGCGCACCCCAGAGAAAGTTGTCACGGGCCATCTGTCCTATCAGATGGCGGACTCCGCTGGAGACCCTCGGGCGCCCACCGCGCCAGCGACTCGGGATCGATATCGCCAAAGCGATGACCAACCGTCACGGCGCCAGCGCAAGACGGTCTCGGGCAGGACGATGATCAGGCTGTCGCGCCATTGGGGCCACCAGCGCGAGAACAAGATCCAAAACAGCCGATCCCAAGGGCGAAAGCGCGGGCGACGAGTTCCGCTGCGCTTCAGCATGGCAATTTGATGGCGCAGCGCGATCCCTTCCAACAGCAGCGCAATGCGGGTTCGGGCTTCACTCGCGAACGAGCGGCAGCGTTGCGCTTGTCGGCATCATCATAAAGGCAGGCGATCGCCATGCGTTCGAAACCACCAATGAATCCCTGCGGATTAGGTTTTGAGAAGCGCCACAAGGCTTAATTGTTTTGGTCCGACTCTTGTATATACAAGAACCAGCGGTAGAAACATGAACAACATCATTGAAAATAACGACGGCCAATTCGCGAACGGCCAAATCAGTTGCGATTTGCGAGTCAACTCGGAGCGCTTACGGAATCGGAGACTCAGCTCGATGCGGTGACCGTTATCGAACAGTGCCAAGATGTGGCGCCAGAACAATTTCACGCTCCAATCGGCAAGCTTCTGGGTCTGATGATCACAGTCGCGGGGCAGGTCGAGCCACGGTCGAATGCGAAGCCAGCGGCGGTACGCGAATCCGATGGAGACCCTTCATGGCGGAGTGCTCTGCGATCTGGCAGATGCCGCGATGGGCGTTGCCTACCGCAGCACCCTCGCAGAAGGCGAGACGTTCACCACCATCGAATTGAGAATCAACTTTCTACGGCCAGTCTGGAACGCAAAGCTCCGCGCTCAAGCGAGAATAGTTCGTGGCGGCAAAGTCGTGGGCCTCGTCGAATACGACCTCCTTGAAGAGCGGCAGCGGCTTGTCGCGCGTGTTTCCAGCACCTGTATTACGCTGCGGCGACGGCTCGGCGAAGGACGCCAGGTAACGCGGAATCAACTCGACCAACTGAGGTTCGGCCAACCCACAGAAAGCCGCGAGCGCGAGTGGCAACCGCGCGGGTCCCAACTCCTACCCGAGCCGATTGATGCCGACGAACGATTGGCTGGATACTTGCGTGAGCTTCATCTGCCCCGGTTCGAATTACCGAGAACACGTAATTTCGCGATTTTTCTCGGCGTTGTAGACCGATCGAAGGGCGTATGTCGTGATCCTGAGGCCAGAGACGTCAGGATCAAAAGTTTAGTCCTGAGGCCTTTGACATAGCGACTCTCTAACCAAATATATGGCTTGGTAGCTGGTTAACTAATCAAAAGGGCAATTCGATGACTCGCAAAGAATACTCAAGGAGATAATCAATATGCGTGCTGTTCAGCTCACAACCTATGGCAACCCCGTCGAAGGTCTTAAGTGTGTCGACATTACCGCCCCCGAGGCTCCCGGTCCAAACAGGTCTTTATCGGGGTCGAGTTTTCCCCGCTCAACCAGAGCGACCTTTTACTCGCACGGGGCATCTATGCATCGCGCCACACTCCAACTGTCATCGGCAATGAAGGTGTCGGACGCGTTCTGGCCGTGGGAGTGGGAGTAGAGAACGTCAAGGTCGGCGACCGCGTCCTGGCGCCGCTTTCCAGCTTCACCTGGAGGGAGCAAATGGTTGTACCGGCGAGCGGCCTCTTCGCCCTGCCTCCTGACGCGGACCCGCAGCAGTTGTCGATGCTGGCGATCAATCCTCCGACGGCAGCGCTGTTGCTCAGCGAGTACGTCAACCTGAAGCCAGGCGAGTGGGTGATGCAGAACTCCGCCAATTCCGGGGTCGGGCGGTGGGTGATCGCGTTCGCGAAAACGCGCGGCTTGAACACAGTAAACATCGTCCGGGGGAGGACTCGTGGCCGAGCTTAGGGCGATTGGCGGAGACGTCGTCGTCGTCGATTCTCCCGATGTATCGAAGAGGATCAAAGAGGCTGTCGGCTAATCTGAGCTCCGCCTGGCGCTTGATGGTGTCAGCGGCTCGGCGTCGGGCGTGTTCGCATCGGCGCTCTCACCTCACGGGACGCTCGTCTCCTATGCGGCGATGAGCTTGGGTCCGATGTCGATAAGCCCGCTGGACGTTATCTTCAAGCCTCTCACCGTGCGAGGCTTTTGGCTGGGCCATCCGGAGTCTGTCGCCAAAATGGCGCCAGCGGTAGCGCAGGCGGCCGAGATGATCGCGTCCGGCCGGGTGCACATACCAGTGGCAGCAACCTACGCTCTCTCGTCCATCAAGGAAGCCGTCGCCCATGCGCAACGCGGCGGAAAGGTTCTTCTGGACGTGGCCGGATCATCCAGCTGACCCCGGAATGGCATCTGAGTTGCCCACCGGCCGCGCGCTTCCAGCACTTGTATGACGGAGCGCGAAGATTGCCACCGGCGATTCACTCGCCGATCCGAAGGGTGTGCC
>CAVQVD010000018.1:0-77150 GCA_963717045.1 uncultured delta proteobacterium
AAGGGCACCACCGGTGGCACGATCTCGTACAGCAGCACGCGTCCGACCGTGGTCTCGATCCGTTCGTAGTTCGACGCCTCCGGCGACGACGACATCGAGGGCCCGGCGCCGCGCCGATGCTCGTCCTCTTCATCGACCGCCTGCGCCGCGACCATCCGCAGCACCGGCATCCGCACCGTGATACGCGCATGGAGATCGACTTCGTCGTGGTCGTAGGCGATCCGCACCTCGGCCGGGCTGGAGAAGAATTTGCCCTCGCCACGCGCCAACGGCCGCTCGCGCGTCATGTAATAGAGCCCCAGCACCATGTCCTGGGTGGGCACGATGATCGGCTTGCCGCTTGCGGGTGAGAGGATGTTGTTGGTCGACATCATCAGTGCGCGCGACTCGACTTGCGCTTCGATCGAGAGCGGCACGTGCACCGCCATCTGGTCGCCGTCGAAATCCGCGTTGTAAGCGACGCAGACCAGCGGATGGAGCTGGATCGCCTTGCCCTCGATCAGCACCGGCTCGAAGGCCTGGATGCCGAGCCGATGGAGCGTCGGCGCGCGGTTGAGCAGGACCGGATGCTCGCGGATCACGTCGTCAAGGATGTCCCAGACGTCCTTGCCTTCTTTCTCGACCATCTTTTTCGCGCTCTTGATGGTCGTGACGTAGCCCTTTTCCTCGAGCTTGGAATAGATGAACGGCTTGAACAGCTCGAGCGCCATCTTCTTGGGCAGCCCGCACTGATGCAGCCGCAGCTCGGGGCCGACCACGATAACCGAGCGGCCCGAATAGTCCACGCGCTTGCCGAGCAGGTTCTGCCGAAAACGCCCCGACTTGCCCTTAAGCATGTCGCTCAGCGACTTCAGCGGCCGCTTGGCCGGTCCGGTGATTGCGCGGCCGCGCCGGCCGTTATCGAACAACGCGTCGACGGCCTCCTGCAGCATCCGCTTTTCGTTGCGCACGATGATGTCGGGCGCGCTCAGCTCGATAAGCCGTTTGAGGCGGTTGTTGCGATTGATCACGCGCCGGTAGAGATCATTCAGGTCGGAGGTAGCAAAGCGTCCTCCGTCGAGCGGCACCAGCGGACGCAGGTCGGGCGGGATCACCGGCAGGATGGTCAGGATCATCCATTCGGGCCGGTTGCCCGAGTCGCGAAAGGCGTTGACCACCTTGAGCCGCTTCGCAACTTTCTTGCGCCGCGCTTCGCTCGCCGTGGCTTTCATCTCGACCCGCAAATCCTCGGCCAGCTTTTCGAGGTCGAGTCCCGAGAGCAGGGTGCGAATCGCCTCCGCGCCCATCTCGGCCTTGAAACCTTCCGCGTACTGCTCACGCGCCTCGCGGTACTTGCGCTCGGTCAGCAACTCCTTGTGCTGGAGCGGCGTCTCGCCCGGGTCGAGCACCACGTAGCTCTCGAAGTACAGCACCTTCTCGAGCTCCTTGAGCGTCATGTCGACCAGGGTGCCGATACGCGAAGGGAGCGAGCGCAGAAACCAGATGTGAGCGACCGGCGCGGCAAGGTCGATGTGGCCCATGCGCTCGCGCCGGACCTTGGACTGGATCACTTCGACCCCGCACTTCTCGCAGACCACGCCGCGATGGCGCATCCGCTTGTACTTGCCGCAGTTGCACTCGTAGTCCTTGGTCGGACCAAAAATCTTGGCGCAAAAGAGCCCATCGCGTTCCGGCTTGAAAGTGCGGTAGTTGATGGTCTCCGGCTTTTTGACCTCGCCATGCGACCACGACCGGATCATCTCCGGCGACGAGATCGAAATGCGAATGGCATTGAACGCCAGCGGGTTCTTGGGCTTTTCAAAAATTCCGAAAAGGTCTTCCATACCCGATTACTCCTTCTAGCGCGCTATGAGCGGGGCTGCTGCTCGAGCAATTCGACGTTCAGGCAGAGCGACTGCAGCTCTTTCACCATCACGTTGAACGACTCCGGCAAGCCCGGCTCCAGCGTATTCTCTCCCTTGACGATAGCTTCATACATGCGCGTGCGACCGGCCACGTCGTCGGATTTGACCGTCAGCATCTCCTGCAGCGTGTAGGCCGCGCCGTAGGCCTCGAGCGCCCACACTTCCATCTCACCAAGGCGCTGGCCGCCGAACTGCGCCTTGCCGCCGAGCGGCTGCTGGGTGACCAGGCTGTAGGGTCCGGTCGAGCGCGCGTGGATCTTGTCTTCGACCAGATGATGCAGCTTCAGCATATACATCACGCCGACCGTGACCGGCTGCTCGAACTTGAGCCCGGTGCGGCCGTCGTAGAGCGTGCACTGGCCGGTCTCGGAAAGCTCGGCGCGCTTCAGCAGCGCGAAAATTTCCTCTTCGCGCGCACCGTCGAACACCGGCGATGCCACGTGCACGCCGGCTCGGCATTTGGCCGCCAGCCGCATCACCTCGGTGTCGGGCAACTGATCGACGAATTCCTGGCTCTCGTGGTCGTTGTAGAACTCGCGCAGCCGCTTGCGCATCTGCGCCGGGGTGGCGCCGGCCTTGAGTTCGGCGTCGATTTTGTGGCCGATCTCGCGAGCCGCCCATCCCAGATGAGTCTCCAGAATCTGTCCGACGTTCATCCGTGAGGGCACGCCGAGCGGGTTGAGCACCATGTCGACCGGGGTGCCGTCTTCGGTCCGCGGCATGTCCTCTTCGGGCAGGATGCGCGAGAGCACGCCCTTGTTGCCGTGACGCCCGGCCATCTTGTCGCCAACTTGCAAGCGCCGCTTGATCGCGACGAACACCTTGATCATCTTGATCACGCCCGGGGCCAATTCGTCGCCGCCGCGCAACCGCTCCTGCTTGGCGCCATAGAAGCCGGCGACCGCCTCGACGCTCGAGCCCATCGCGGCTACCGCCGCCGCGGCGTCCGCAGTGGCACTTTCGCTCTCGACCCGCAATTGCTCCCAGGTGGGTGGCGGCAATTCGTCGAGCGTCTCGTTGGTGAGTGTATCGCCCTTGGCCAGCAGCACGCTGCGGTCATCCCCGATGATCCGCGCGGCGAGTTTCTTGCCGGAAAGCGCGCGCTTGAGCTTGCGCAGCGTCTCCTGCCGAATGATGCGAATTTCCTCGCTCTCGTCCTGCTTGAGCCGTTCGATCTTCGAGCCCGTGAATTTCCTGGCTGCGATCGTCGCGAGTCACCCCGCGCCGCGCGAAAACCCGCGCGCCAATCACCGCGCCTTCGACGCCCGGCGGTACCCGCAGCGAGGTGTCGCGCACCTCGCCCGCCTTCTCGCCGAAAATCGCGCGCAGCAGTTTTTCCTCCGGGCTTAGTTGGGTCTCGCCCTTGGGCGTAATCTTGCCAACCAGGATGTCGCCCGGCCGGACCTCGGCGCCGATCCGTATGATGCCCGAGGTGTCGAGGTCGCGCAGCGCCTCCTCGCCCACGTTCGGAATGTCGCGCGTGATCTCTTCGGGCCCGAGCTTGGTGTCGCGCGCCACGCACTCGAACTCCTCGATATGGACCGAGGTGAAGAGGTCGTCCTTGACCACTCGCTCGGAGATAAGGATCGAGTCCTCGAAGTTGTAGCCGCCCCATGGCATGAAGGCGACCAGCACGTTGCGCCCGAGCGCCAGCTCGCCGACGTCGGTCGAAGGTCCATCGGCCAGCACGTCGCCGGTATTGACCCGCTCACCGCGCACCACCACCGGCTTCTGATTGATGCAGGTGTTCTGGTTGGAGCGCTGGTACTTGATCAGGTTGTAGATGTCCACGCCGGCGTCGCGCGGGTCCTTGCTCGGCTTGTCGGCACGAACTACTACGCGCTCGGCGTCGACGCTTTCGATAACGCCGTCGCGCCGCGCGATGACCGTGACGCCAGAATCGCGGCCGACCGTACGCTCAAGGCCGGTGCCAACCAACGGCGCGTCGGTCTTGAGCAGCGGGACTGCCTGGCGCTGCATGTTCGAGCCCATCAGCGCACGATTGGCGTCGTCGTTTTCCAGAAACGGAATCAGGGACGCCGCCACCGAGACGAGCTGGTTGGGCGAAACGTCCATGTAGCGCACGTCTTCGGCGCGGACCACGGTGAATTCGCCGCCGATGCGCGCCGAGACCGTCTCATTGACGAATTTGCCGTGCACGTCAAGCGGCGCATTGGCCTGCGCGATGACTTTATCTTCTTCGTCGAGCGCCGACAGATAAACGATCCGGTCGCTCACCTTGCTGTTCTCGACCACCCGGTAAGGCGTCTCGATAAAGCCGAAGTCGTTGACTCGCGCGTAGGTCGAAAGCGCCGCGATGAGTCCGATATTCGGCCCCTCGGGCGTTTCGATCGGGCACACGCGCCCGTAATGCGTCGGATGAACGTCGCGAACCTCAAAACCGGCGCGCTCGCGCGTGAGGCCGCCCGGACCGAGCGCCGAGAGGCGGCGCTTGTGCGCAATCTCGGACAGAGGATTGGTCTGATCCATGAATTGCGACAGCTGTGAGGAGCCGAAGAATTCCTTGATCACGGCCGATGCCGGCTTGTAGTTGACCAGCTCCTGCGGCATCAGGGTCTCGATGTCCTGCAGGCTCATCCGTTCCTTGATCGCCCGCTCCATCCGCACCAGTCCGATCCGGAACTGGTTTTCGACCAGCTCACCGACCGCACGCACACGGCGATTACCGAGATGGTCGATGTCGTCGATTTGGCCGTTGCCGTTCTTAAGCTCGATGAGATAGCGGACGACTTCGAGGATGTCCTCGCGCCGCAGCGTCCCCTGCTCGAGCGGCACGTCGAGCTTGAGCTTGTGGTTGAGCTTCAATCGGCCGACCTTGGACAGATCGTAGCGCTCCGGATTGAAAAACAGGTTGTTGAAAAAAGTGGTCGCGGTCTCGCGCGTCGGCGGATCCCCCGGACGCAGCTTCTTATAGATGTCGATGATCGCTTCGTCGGGCGTCTCGAGCTTGTCCAGCGCGAGCGTGAGCCTTAGCGGACCGCCGCCCGGCTGCTCTTCGGTGTAGAGCACCTCGAGCTTCTTGATCCCGTGGGCGCGCAGCTTCTCGAGCGCTTCCTCGCTCAGCTCCTCGTTGGTCTGCACCAGAACTTCCCCGGTCTGCGGATCAACCACGTCGTGGGCCGAGATGCGTCCAACCGCTTCGTCGAGCGCTATCGGGATCTCATTGACTTTGGCCGCCTCCAGCGCGCGCACGATCGCCTTGTTGAACTTGCGTCCCTCGCGCGCGAGCACGTCGCCCGACCGCGGATCTTTGACATCGCGGCCGATTTTGGTGCCGAGCAACTGGTCGGGCTTGAACTGCTTGGCCAGTTGCTTGTCGAGGATCAGAACGTCCTTGCGGTAGTAGTAGTTGAGCAGATCCTCGGTGGTCATCCCGAGCGCGCGCAACAGCACGGTCGCGGGAAATTTGCGCCGCCGATCGATGCGTACGTAGAGCACGTCGCGCGGGTCGAACTCGAAGTCGATCCAGCTGCCGCGATACGGAATGATCCGCGCCGAGAAGAGCAGCTTGCCAGTGGAATGGGTGCGCCCCTTGTCGTGCTCGAAGAACACTCCGGGCGAGCGATGGAGCTGCGAGACGATGACCCGCTCGGTGCCGTTGACCATGAAGGTCCCGTTGCCGGTCATCAGCGGAATCTCGCCGAAATAGACTTCCTGCTCCTTGACGTTTTTGATCGATCGCCGCCCGTTCTCGACATCCCAGATGACGAGTTGAATCTTGACTTTCAGCGGCGCCGCATAAGTCATCCCGCGCTGATGGCATTCCTCGACGTCGTACTTGGGTTCGCCGAGTTCGTAGGTTACGAATTCCAGCGAGGCGGTCTCGTTGAAGTCCTTGATCGGGAAGACCGACTTGAACACCGCCTGCAGGCCGGTATCGGTTCGCTCGTCGGAGGCTACTCCGGCCTGGAGGAATTCCTCGTACGAGCGCTTCTGAATTTCGATCAAATTGGGGATGTCGATAATCTTCTTGATTTTGCCGAAACTGCGGCGTAGACGAAGATTACTCGTCACCTGGGACAACTGAGCCATTACTACCTCACTCGGCGCCGGATCGCGCGCGCCATGTAGAACGTCGAACAGGCGCCAGGGCCGGCTTGCTGGATGCCGTGCCCCGCGCCTTCTATTGCAGCACAACCGGGCCGTTCAGCGCGGCCACTCGCCGCTGCCGCCAGCCCGCTTGCGCAAAATTCAAATTGCACCGAATACGTGAACCTACTTCAGCTCCACCGTAGCGCCCGCATCCACCAGCTTCTTCTGCACCTCTTCGGCTTCCGCCTTGGTGACGCCTTCCTTGACCGCCTTGGGAGCTCCGTCGACCAGGTCCTTGGCCTCTTTCAGACCAAGCCCAGTGAGCTCGCGCACGACCTTGATCACCTGAATCTTTTTTTCGCCCGACCCGGTCAGCATCACCGTGAATTCGTCTTTTTCCACGGCCGGGGCAGCCGCACCAGCCGCCGGACCCGCGGCCGCAACTGCGACCGGTGCCGCCGCCGAGACGCCGAGCTCCTGTTCGAGCTCCTTTACCAGAGCCGCCGCTTCCATCAGGCTCATGTTCTTCAAAAAATCCTTGACCTGGTCGCGGCTTAACTGTGCTGCTTCTGACATCTGAAGGACCCTCTCTACTTTATTTCATCGACCGCGGCCGCCGGAAGGGGGTGTCGCTTGGGGGAGCGCCTCACCCGGGAGCCTTGTTTCACTTTCACCAACTCTAAACTTTCCCGCTCGATTCCGTCCCGCTCAGCTCTCGCCGACCCGATCAACTCTCGCTCGGCTTCGCGTCACCCGGCGCGGCAGCCTCGGCAGCCTCTGTTGGAGCCGCCTCGGAGGGCGCCGCATCCGAGGGGGCCGCGTCCACTGGCGTCGCACTGCCGGCGGCCGGCGCCGCGTCGCCATTCTTTTTGCCGACCGCATCAACCAGCCGCGCGAGCGCGGATCCCGGTTCGTTGAGCAGCCGCGCGATTTGCGTCGCCGGAGCCATGAGGAGTCCGAGCAGTTGCGCAAAAACCACTTCACGCGGGGGCAACGCCGCAAGCGCCTGGATTTCCTCGCTGCTGAGCGGCTGGCCGTCGAGCACGCCGCCGCGAATCTTGAATTTCTCGCCCAGCTCGCGCATCCCGGTCACGGTCTTAACCAGCTCGACCGGATCGGCGAAGCTCAGGATAAGGCCTACCGGGCCGCCCAGCTGCTGGTCGAGCTTGGAGTAGGCCGTGTCCTTGATCGCGCGCCGGATGAGCGTGTTTTTGGCCACCCGCAACTCGCCGCGCACCGCGCGCAGCTTGCGTCGCACTTCGGTCGCCTCTCCCGCCGTAATCCCACGATATTCGGAGACCATCGCGATACTCGCGCGCCCCAGCCCCTCGGTGATTTCCGCGACCAGCGCGGTCTTCTGTTCCTTGCGCATGCTCTTTTCGGTTTCCCCTTACGCCGCCGCCGCCACGCTGCGCGCGGTGCCGGGATCGACCTTCACGCCAGGCCCCATGGTCGAGGATACCGCCACGCTCTGCACGTAATTACCCTTGGCCGTGGACGGTTTGGCCCGCGCGATCGCGTTCAGCAGGGTATGCGCGTTTTCCGCCAGCTTGGCCTCGCCGAAGCTTACCTTGCCGATACGCGCGTGGATCACTCCGGCCTTGTCGACCCGATAGTCAACCTTTCCTGCCTTGACCTCGCCAACCGCTTTGGCGACATCGAACGTCACCGTGCCGACGCGCGGATTGGGCATCAGGCCACGCGGTCCGAGGATTTTCCCGATCCGACCGACCGCGCCCATGATGTCGGGAGTCGCGATGACGCGGTCAAAGTCGAGCCAGTTTTCCTCCTGGATGCGCTTGATCAGGTCTTCGCCACCGACGAAATCGGCGCCGGCCTCGCGCGCCTCGCGCTCCTTCTCGCCCTTGGCCAGGACCAGCACGCGCGATACCTTGCCGGTGCCGTTGGGCAGCACCACGGTGCCGCGCACGTTCTGATCGGCCTGGCGCGGATCGACGTTGAGCCGCACCGCGATTTCGACCGTCTCGTCGAACTTCGCGACCGGATGGGCGGTTACCATCCGCAGCGCTTCCTCGAGGGGATAGCGCTTTTCATGATCGATCTGCTTGGCCGCTTCGCGGTATTTCTTTCCTGCCATTGTCTTTCGTTTAATCTCGCGCTTATCTCGTCCGCCCTGCCTGAGCGACCGCCTTTCTATTCGACTACGTCGATGCCCATCGAGCGCGCCGTCCCGGCCACCGTGCGCGACGCCGCCTCGATGCTCGCGGCGGTCAAATCCTTGATCTTGGTTTTTGCGATCTCCTCGACCTGCTTGCGAGTCACCTTGCCGACCTTATTCTTGTTCGGTAGCGGCGAACCCTTCTCGATTCCGGCCGCACGCAGCAAGAGAATCGAGGCCGGCGGACTCTTGGTCACGAAGGTGAACGAGCGGTCGGCGTACACCGTGACGATGACCGGGATGACCAATCCCTGCATCGCCTGAGTCTGGGCGTTGAAGGATTTGCAAAACTCCATGATATTGACTCCGCGCTGTCCGAGCGCGGGACCCACCGGAGGGGAGGGATTGGCCGCTCCCGCCGGAATCTGCAGCTTTATCTGGCCGACAACTTTCTTCGCCATCTAATCAATACCCGCTCAATACCCTTCAATGCTCGTCTTGGCTCGTCTTGCGGCCCGTCAAATTCCGAATCCCGGGTGAGCAACACAGTCGTGAGAAACACAGCCCCATCCCTTATTCAGCACCGGCCGTAATTGATCCCACCTTCCGGACCGACCCACGCAGGGGCGCTTCTACGATTTCTCCACCTGCACGAAATCGAGCTCAACCGGCGTCGCGCGTCCGAAGATCGAGATGAGCACCCGCACCTTGCCTTTTTCCGGCCGCACTTCCTCGACCGTCCCGTTAAAATCCTGGAACGGACCGTCGACCACCTTGACCGCCTCGCCAATCTCGAACAGCACCTTGGGCTTGGGCCTGAGCGCGCCCTCCTGCATCTGCTGGGTTATCTGGCGGACTTCAGATTCCGGCACTTCGGGGGGAGCGGTGGCATGGCCGACGAAGCCGGTTATCTTGGGCGTATCCTTGATTACGTGCCAGGTCTCGTCGTTCAACTCCATGTTCACGAAGATGTAGCCGGGGAAGAACTTGCGGCTCGAAATTTTGCGCTGGCCGCCTTTGCCGAGTTCCTGCACCCGCTCGACCGGGACCAGCACTTCGCCGATTCTGTCCTCCATCCGGAGCGCGCGCACCCGTTCCTCGAGCGCGGCCTTGGCTTTCTGCTCGTAGCCGGAGTAGGTATGCACGACATACCACTTCCAACCGGGATGGCTGCCGACCTTGGTGGCCTCGGTCGGGCCGGATGCTGTGGATGCTACTCCGTCTGCCATAATCTAAGTGCCGGGGCCCCGAGAGGCATCAAGCGCTTCACCTTGGGCCGAATCACGAAAGCCGCATCGCCTTGCCGCGCCCGCCGGCGTCGGTTGCGATACGTGTCAACGAGCGTTGTACCTATCCCAAAAGCTGGCGGACTATCCGGGTCGTGACGAAATCGGCCAGCCCCAGCCACATCGCCATCACCAGCGTCAATATCACCACTACGAAGGTTGCCTGTGCCGTCTCCCGAGGGGTCGGAAAGTGGACTTTCGTAAGTTCGGTCCACGCCTCCTGGACAAAACTGACTGACCGATCGAGGTAACTTTTCAGACTATCCATAATACTGCGTCAATTCAAGGGCCTATCCAAGATTTCCCCGGGATTTTCCACATATCGGCGGGCATTTCGACATATTGGCGGGCCAGGCAGGATTCGAACCTGCAACCCTCGGATTTGGAGTCCGATGCTCTAGCCAGTTAGAGCTACTGACCCTCCGTGAAGCCATGCTTATACTATACCCTCAGCTAATCATAAGCCGAAATACCCGCCGGTATCAGCTCTCGACACCAGCACCAACGCGCCGCCGGACGCCTCTATCGGCCGGCGCTGTCTAGACCTTGGTCTCGCGATGAGCAGTGTGGCGAGCGGCAAGAGGGACAGAACTTCTTGATGACGAACTTCTCTGTCTGCTTCTTCTTATTTTTGCTGGTCGTATAGTTACGGCGCTTGCAGCTATCGCAAGCTAATCCTATCAGATCTCGCATCGTACCTCTCTATTTTTGTCGCCCCGCGTGACCCCCTGCATTCCGCGGAAGCTCCTTAAATGCCGATTCTGCGACGCCACGTCGCCCCATTCTGCAAGCCCACGACGGGATTCGAACCCGTGACCTCTTCCTTACCAAGGAAGTGCTCTACCGACTGAGCTACATGGGCCCAATTTTGCATCCGTGCGTCCGAGTGCCGCCGCCCCGAAGGCCAGACATGGACGGCTTATGGAGCGGGAAACGGGACTCGAACCCGCGACCCCGAGCTTGGAAGGCTCGCGCTCTACCAACTGAGCTATTCCCGCCCACCCAGGTGCCAGAAGACCTGCGATCACTGGTGGAGAGGGGAGGATTCGAACCTCCGAAGGCATAAGCCGGCAGATTTACAGTCTGCTCCCTTTGGCCACTCGGGAACCTCTCCGCTCCGAAATCACTCGCGTACCTGAGCCGATGGGCGGATTTGAACCGTCAACCTACTGATTACAAATCAGTTGCTCTACCGTTGAGCTACATCGGCGCACGGATCGTAAACTAACGTAACTATTCCCGCCCTAAAAGAGTGTCAAGCGCGAAAGCTCCACAGAGGCTCCAGCGACACTCGCGCTTTCCTGAAACCATTCGCGTTTGACGATCGCTTGGACACTGTGTTGATTTGGAGTGCCTGTCGACGCCAGCTCTCCGGAGCCCGAGTGGGAATCACACAGATTGCGGCAGGAGTTATACCAGGAGTTGCAAGATGATCGACCTCTATTATTGGCCGACCCCCAACGGGCATAAGATAACCATTTTCCTCGAAGAGACCGGTCTCGAGTACAAGGTCGTTCCGATCAATATCCGCAAGGGTGAGCAATTCGCGCCTGAGTTCCTGAAGATCAGTCCCAACAACCGGATGCCAGCGATCGTGGATAGCGACGGACCCGGCGGAAAACCGTTTTCGCTCTTCGAGTCGGGCGCGATTCTGCTCTATCTTGCGGAGAAGACCGGCAAATTGATGCCGTCCGAGACGCGCGCGCGTTACCGGGTAGTCGAGTGGCTGATGTTTCAGATGGCGAACGTCGGCCCGATGCTCGGGCAGGCGGGCCATTTCCGCAACGCCGCGCCTGAGAAGATTCCCTACGCGATCGAGCGGTACACCAACGAGTCGCGCCGGCTGTTCAACGTCCTCGACAAACGCCTGGCCGAGGCCTCCTACGTTGCGGGCGACTACTCGATCGCCGATATCGCGACCTATCCGTGGGTCGTTGCCGCGCTCAAGGCGCAGCCTGAGCAGTTAGACACGCGTCCTAATTTAAAGCGCTGGATAGACGCGATCTCCGCCCGGCCGGCGGTGCAAAAGGGGATGACGGTGATGGCCGGCGAGCCGCAAAAACCGCTCACCGAAGAGGAGCGCGCTATACTCTACGGCTCCAAGCAGCACGAACGCCGCTGAGCGAATCGCGCTCCTGCCATAATCATACGATGCTGCCGACCGCCGGCGCTCGTGCCGCGACGGCACGCCGGCGCGCGATCTCGAACAACGCCACGGCTGCAGCCACAGATACGTTGAGCGATCCCACCTTTCCGTACATCGGGATCCGCACTATGAAGTCGGCGTTCTTCCTGACTATCTCGCGCACGCCCCGCCCCTCGGAACCAACTACCAGCGCGAGCCGCCGGCTCGTGTCCAGGTCGTAAATCTCGCGATCGCCCTCGGGCGCCAGCGCCGCTATCCAGTAGCCGGCCTGCTTCAGGTCCTCGATCGCGCGCGCGACGTTGCCGCAGCGCGCGATCCTGAGATGCACCCACGCGCCCGACGACGATTTTATCGCTGCCGGCGTAACCGCCGCGGTGCGGTCGCGCGCGAGCACGACCGCGCCGACTCCCGCGCCCTCGGCCGAGCGCAGAAGCGCGCCGAGGTTGCGCGGGTCAGTTACGCCGTCGACCAGCAACAGCGGGTCGGGCGCAGACGCCACCACGTCTTCGAATGGCGCGTAGCTGTACTCGCGAATCAGGGCGACGACGCCCTGATGACGCGATTCTGCGCCCGCCATCCGCACCAACGCCGCCGCCTCGGCCGCCACCACGTGGCCGCCGGCGTCACGCACGCGCGCGATATCGCCGGCAAAGCGCGTATGAAGGTCGGCGCGCACGTAAAGCGTGCGCACCGCGTCGGGCGCCGCGGCGATAAGCTCATGCACCGGCTCCGCGCCGAAGACCAGGTCGCGCGCCGTCGAGCGCCGTGAGCCTGGGAGCGCCGGGCGCCGCCGAGGCGGCTGCCGGCCGCTCCGGCTCCCACGTCTGCTCATGCGCCCGTCCCCGCGCCGCCGCCGACGGCGGCGCGGGGACGGGCGCATGTTCTGACCGCGGCGGCTCCGCGCCGCGCCCGACCCGAGGCCGCGCGCGCCGCGGACCGCCCGGCCGTTGTGGTCGGCGATGCTTCATCGCCGCCCGATCATAGTCGGGGACCGCGCGCGGGGACAGTCTCTCTCGTCGCGCGCGGGACGTATGCGCGAGGCGTCTCTAGGCACCGAAGTACACCAGCGCTGCCCGCATACCGATGAACCACACCGCTAGTGTGGATAGCAGATACAAATAGAACCGCAGCATCACGAGGTTGAACGTGCAATGAACGGCGCTGTGCATCGCACGGAAAGCCACGAACACCCAGGCCGCGTCCACGTACAGCGCATCCACCTGCTGCGTAACGAAGAGATAAAGCACCAGCGCGTAGAACAGAACCGGGATTTCGAACAGGTTCTTCAAATTGTCCGACGGATTGGACACAACGGGAGGCGAGAGCCGCGCAAGTTCACCCGGTACCGCGAGATCCTTCGGACTGATGTTTTTGCCGGTGATGAAACTGATGCGACGGACGTACATGTACACCCAGACGATGAGCGTCAGGAGCAACATCGCGAAAAAAGGACCAAATATCGTTGTGGGTTTCATTTTTCCTCGCCGCCGGATCGGAGCCTGGCAGGTTCGGAGCGCAGGTTGGAGGCCGCACCGCTTTCCCTGTCGGAAAATAGCGCAGCCGTATCGATGCCGCCCACCGTTGCCGCCTCATCTCCTCATCTGTTGACGTGCGCGCTAGCTGTTGGTTTGATTGCCAGCCGCATCCGTCTACACTTATCGGCGTACTCTGGCGTACTCTAATGACGCGTCCGCGCACGGACGCGCGCTTCTGCGATGCTCAAACCGCGAACCATCGACCGCTACATCGCCGCGGAAGTTATCGGACCGTTCATCATGGGCGTCGGACTGCTGACCTTCGCGCTGGTCACCGGCAAACTCCTCAAGCTGACCGAGATGGTCGTCAATCACGGCGTTGGTCTGGGCCAGGTGATGAGCCTTATCGGTTACATCATGCCAGCCTTTCTCGAGCTGACGTTTCCGATGGCGGTGCTGCTCGGCGTGCTGCTCGGTTTCGGGCGGATGTCGAGCGACCGCGAGCTTATCGCCGCCCGCGCCTGCGGCATCAGTTTGTACCGCCTTGCCGTTCCGGTAATCGCGGTCGCGCTGGTGGTTTATGCGATCGCGAGCTGGTTCTCATTTTCCATCCGGCCGTGGGCCAATTCCAATCTCCAGGCTGAGCTGTACAGGCTCACCCGCACGCGCTCGAGCGTCGGGCTGAAGGAGAAAATCTTCGACAGCAGCTTCCCCGGCCTGGTGCTCTACGTCGATCACATCTCGAATAGCAATGGCTCGCTGGAAGGCGTTCTGATCTCGGACGCGCGCAGCCGCGAGCAGCAGAACACGATCATCGCCGAGCGCGGGATAATCGTTCCCGACGAGCACAACAACACTATCACGCTGCGTCTGTTCGACGGATCGGTCTTCGGCGTCGACCCTTCCAGCCACAACAGCCACATCACGAGCTTCCTCATCTACGACCTCAACGTCGAGCCCCAGGCCGGACTGGTCGAGGACAGCGAGCAGCCTGAGGAAATGACCTATCGGGAGCTCAGGGGCGTAATCGCCAAGGCGCACGCAGTGCATCAACCGGACTATATGGCGGAGGCCGAGATGGCGGGCAAGTACACGGTGCCCCTGGCGACGCTGCTGTTCGCGTTGCTTGGGGTGCCGCTCGGAATGAAACCCGCGCGGGGGGGCCAGTCGGAGCGCTTCGGGGTCGCGATAGCGTTGTTCTTTTTGTATTACATGCTGATGCGCCTGGGACGGACGCTGGCGGAACGGGGGTTGCTCAACGCGCTGGCCGCGATGGCGATTCCCGACCTGGTGTTCCTCGCGCTCGCGGTATGGATGTTCTACCGCAGTGCGACCGACCGCGCCGACCAGGGCCGCGGTCCGGGCGATCTCATCTGGGACATCATCGAGCGCTTCGGCCACAAGGAGGCCGCGTGAAACTGCGCCCGCGGCTTTCGCCCACACTCGACCGTTTCCTCGGCGGCCACTTTCTCGGCCCGTTCTTCGTCTGCCTGGCGGCCTTCACGGCGGCCTATCTGCTGGGCGACATCTTCGACCGTTTCGACGACCTGATGCGTTACGGCGGCTTCGGCTTGCTGGGCCTGGAATATTTTGCGTTGAAGCTCCCGCTGATCATCTCGCAACTGCTGCCGGTCGCTTCCCTGGCCGGAGTGTTGCTCGGCTTCGCGCTGCTCAATCGCACCGGCGAGGTGCTGGCTTGCCAGCAACTCGGTATCAGCCGGCTTGAGATGGCGGTGCCGGTACTGTTGCTGGCGGCGCTGATTTCGATCGCCGACTTCGGCATCAGCGAGACGGTGGTCCCGATCGCCACGCGCGAGGCGAAGCATCTATACCAGGTGCAACTGCAGCGCCGGAAAATCTATGGCATCTTCTTCAACCGCCGCATTTGGGTGCGCGTGACCGACGGCTTCATGAGCGCCGACGAGTATGACGGTCATCAAAAGATGCTCCACGGCGTCACGCTGTATCGGGTCGGCCGCGACTACCTGCTTACCCAGGTGGAGCACGCTCCGGCGGCCGCGTGGAACGGCCGGCAATGGCTGCCGACCGAGTTGACCGCGTTCAAGCTGATGCCGGGCGGCAAGGTCGCGCCGACCGCTCCCGGCCCGTTTCGGATCGACGTCAACCCGGCGGATTTCAACCTGCTGCGGATGGACCCGGATGAGTTCAGTCTCTGGCAACTCGATTCGTACATTCATAGCCTGCGACACAAGGGTCTGGACCCGGGAGGCTATTTCGTCGATCGCGACCTCAAGTACGCGATGCCGCTGGCGTGCGTGATCATGGCGGCGCTGGGCCTCGCGCTGAGTCTCGACCCGTTGCCGCGCAGCCTCAGCATCGGACGCAGCTTCACGCTCGCAATCGCGATCGGCTTCGGCTACTGGCTGATGTTCGGCCTGACGTCGTCGCTCGGCCGTTCCGCCCTGATGGCGCCGTGGCTCGCCGCCTGGATTCCCAACATGACGTTCACCATTCTGGCCTCCGCCCTCTTCCTGTTCGGCGAGGAACGCTGATGCCTACGGACTCGCCAGTGCGTTCGCGGACGGGTTCGCCCCCGTCTTCAACAGACCTGTTGAGCGTGGCCGCAGTGCGCGACTTTCTGACTTACGAGCGCATCGGCCATCTGGCGACCGCCGACGCCGCTGGCGTTCCCCATAACGTACCGCTGTGCTTCTGGTTCGACGGCGCTCGGTTTTACTTCGCGATCGACGGGAAACCCAAACGTGGACCCGCGATGGCGCTCGGGCGGATGCGCAACATCGCGGCCAATCCCAATGTCGCCCTGGTGGTCGACCATTACGAGGAGCACTGGGGCAATCTTGCCTACGTGCTGATACGCGGGCACGCTGGCGTGGTCGAAGACCGCGAAGAGTACCTGCTTGCGCTGCGCAGCCTGCGCGACAAGTATCCGCAATACCGCGCGATGGCGCTCAGCATGGAGAACAATCCGGTCGTGCGTATCGTCCCCGCGCGCGTCCACGTCTGGGGCGAGCGCTTCAAGCTTGCCGTCCCGCCGGGCGCTTCGCAGCCTAAATCCGGCTAGGGGCGCCCCCAGTGCGACGGCTAGAGGAAATCGCCCAGGCGCTTGCCGCCGCCGCGCTCGACGGATGGCTCTTCTACGATTTCCGCCATAGCGACCCGTTGGCCTACCGCATCCTCGGCCTTTCGAGCGAGCGCATCACGACCCGGCGATGGTTCTGTTACGTGCCGGCGCACGGCGCGGCGCGCGCGCTGGTCTCGGCGGTCGAGGCCGAGCGCCTCGCGGAACTGGGAATCGAGACGACAGTCTATCGTTCGGCGGACGAGCTGCTCGCCGCGCTGGGAAGCCTGCTGGCCGGCGCGCGACGGATCGCGATGGACTACTCGCCGCGATGCGCGATTCCTTACGTCGCCCGCGTCGACGCCGGAACGGTCGAAATCGTGCGCTCGCTCGGCGTCGAGGTAGTATCGGCCGCCGACCTGATCCAGCACTTCGAGGCGCGGCTCGAACCAGCCGGGCTCGAGAGCCATCGGCGCGCAGCTGCGATCGTGCGCCGCGTGGTGGACGAGACGTTTGCCGAGATCGGGCGCGCGATCTCGGCGGACGCGCCAGTCAGCGAATACTCGGCGCAACAATTCGTGCTCGCGCGCTTCGCCGCGCACGGCCTGGTGGCGGACGATCCGCCGATCGTGGCGGTCAACGCCAACGCTGCGCAACCGCACTTCGAACCGTCGTCTGTCGCCGATACGCCCATCCGGCGCGGCGACCTGGTGCTGCTCGATCTGTGGGCCAAGGAGCCCGGCGCCGCCGCCATCTACGCCGATCTGACCTGGATGGCCTACGCGGACGAACGGGTGCCCGAAGAATACACGCGGGTTTTTGCGATCGTGGCTGAGGCGCGAGACGCGGCGGTCGATTTCATCCGTGCCCGTGTGGGTGCGGGAGGGCCGGTGCGCGGCGAGGAGGCCGACCGCGTCGCGCGCGGAGTAATCGAGCGGGCCGGTTTCGCCCAACAGTTCGTCCATCGCACAGGGCATTCGATCGGCCGCGAAGTCCACGGCACCGGCGCAAATCTCGACTCGCTCGAAACCCACGACCATCGCATGCTCATCGATCGCACCTGCTTTTCGGTCGAGCCGGGAATCTATTTGCCGGGACGCTTCGGAGTGCGCAGCGAACTCGACATGACGATCGAAAACGGCCGTGCTGAAGTGAGCGCGGCGCCCGCCCAGCGCGAAATCGTCGCGTTGCTGAAGCACTAAATTGCGTCCAAGGGCTAGTCATCCTGAGCGAAGCGAGTCTGCGAGCGGAATCGCAGGACCTCGCGCGGTCCTGCGCGCGCCTCTGCTTCTGTCATCCCGAGCGAGTCTGCGAGTCGAGGGACCTCGGGTCTCCTCAACGCCGAGTTCGCGCAACGGTCGCTCAGGAAAATCCGGGGTCCTTCGACTCGCGCAACACTCGCTCAGGATGACGGAAGAGGCCGACGCGACTAATCGCTGTCGCGCGGCGGACCGCGCCAGATCGTTCGCTACGGCAGCCGCCGCTCAGGATGACGAAAGCCAAAGAACGAGGGTCCGATGATTCGCGCAATTATCTTCGACCTCGATGGCACGCTCGCCGATACCGAGCCCCTTCACTTCGACGCCTTTGCCCGTGTGCTCCGCGCCGAAGGTATCGAACTCGACCGCGCCGAGTACTTCAGCCGGCTGATCGGCCTGGACGACCGCGACTGCTTCTCTGCCGTGCTGCGCGAGAATGGCCGCGAGATTACGGACGATACGCTCGCCGCGCTGATCGGGCGCAAGGCCGCCATCTACCAGGAGATGATCTCCGGCCGTGACGTCACCTTTCCCGGCGCCGCCGATTTCGTGCGGCTGTGCGCCGCGCGCTTTCCGCTCATCGTGGCGACCGGCACGCTCCGCATAGAAGCGGAACTCATCCTCAAGCGCGCCGGCGTGCGCGAGCTCTTCGCCGACGTCATCGCGGCTGAAGACGTCGAGCACGGCAAGCCCGCGCCAGAGGGTTTCGAGAAGGCTATGGGACGGCTGGGATTCCTGATGCGCTTGCGGCCCCCGCTCACGCCGGCCGAATGCCTGGTCATCGAAGACACGGTCGCTGGCGTCGAGGCCGGGCGGCGGGCCGGGATGCGGGTTCTGGCGCTATGTCACAGTGCCAGTGCCAATGAGCTGAGAGGGGCCGAAATCATACGCAATTCGCTGGCGGAAACCGATCTGGACGCGGTACTGCGGGAGCTTGCCCGGTAGCTTTTATTATCAATAACCACCCTACACGTTTTTTAAGATGCTTATCTCTTGCTTCGCTTGGCATGGAGAATAGACTGGCTTGCGTCATCACAGCGGGTCATAGCTAGGCTTCGCTAAGGACAGCGAGAGTCGGGGAGCAAACATCTATGCAGACCACGTCCAGGATCACATCCATTCACCCCAAGCAGGCGGCCAAAATCACGGCCATCATGGCGTTTATCGCGGTTCTGGCGGCGACCTGGCCGCTGGCTGCGGCGGCCTGGGCATTCTCGGTCCATCTGCCGCGCAAACACTTCATGATTCTGGTGTTTGTGCCTTTCTTCTATGCGCTGGCGACATACTTCCTGGTCGCGATGGGCTGTGCGCTGTTCAACTTCGCAGCACGCAGGGTCGGCGGGCTGCAAGTAGAAGTCGCCCACGAAGTAGACGGACACGAAACGCACGAACTGCTTGACGCGAGTGGCGCCGTGAAGCCCGCCTCGCGCCGTCAGGCTGCGTAGCCGCGAGAGCCTTGCTCAATCCCAGACTTCGCCGGCCGCACGCGAGCCACGCTACTCAGAATTATTGAGTGCGGCCAGCAGCCGATCCTTGAGATTGTCGAACGGCCCGTTCGACATGATGAGCGCGACGTCGCCCGGGCGCGCGTCGGCGAGCATCCGGGACAGAATATCGTCGGTTGACCCGCACGCGACCGCGGCCGGCCCGCGGCGGACGATCCCGGCGGCGAGATCCTCGACCGAGAGGCGGCCGTCCGCTGCGATCGGATCGTTGTCCTTGAAATAGACCGGCGCCAGGTAGACGCGCGCGGCGCGGTCGAAAGCGGCGGCGAACTCGACCTGGAAGACATTGCGGCGCGCGGTGTTCGAGCGCGGCTCGAAGGCGGCCAGGATGCGCCGGCCGGCGAACCGCTCGGCGATGGCCGCCAGTGTCGCTCGGATCGCCGTGGGATGATGCGCGAAGTCGTCGACCACGGCGACGCCGCGCGCTTCGCCGAGCAGCTCCTGGCGGCGCACCACGCCGCGAAAAGACTCCAGGCCGCGCGCGATCTCGTCGGCGCCAAGCCCGAACTCGCCCAGCAGCACCGCCACCCCGAGCGCATTGGCTACGTTCATACGGCCGCCGATCGGTAGCCGCATGCCATCGGCGACAACCTTGCCGTCACGCTCGATCGAAAAGCGCGCGCCCTCGGCTCCGACGCTCACGGCGGCCGCGCGAAACTCACCGGCGCTAAGTCCGAACGTTATACGACGCGCGCGCGATCCCTCGGTCACCTCCAGCGCGGCGGGCGAGTCGGCGCATACGACCAGCACGCCAGCGGGATCCATCTGCGCCGCCAGCGTGCTAAACGAGGATTTCACGTGATCGAGGTCGCGGTAGATATCGGCGTGGTCGAACTCGACCGCGGTCAGGATCGCGCCCTGCGCCCGGTAGTGGAGAAACTTGGGCCCCTTGTCGAAAAATGCGGTGTCGTACTCGTCGCCCTCGATCACGAAATCGCCGCCCGCGCCGAGCCGGTAGTTGGAACCGAAATCCTTGGCTACTCCGCCGACCAGCATCGAGGGATCGCGCCCGGCGGCGTCGAGCACGTGCGCCATGATCGCGGTCGAGGTCGTCTTGCCATGCGTCCCGGCGACCATCAGGACCCGCTTCGCGCCGAGGAAGAAATGCCACAGCGCCTCCGGCATCGAAACATACGGCAGCCCGCTTTCGAGCAGCGCCTCCGCCTCCGGATTCGTGCGAGTGACGACGTTGCCGACCACCACCAGGTCGGGCGCCGGCGCGAGATTTTGCGCGCCGAAGCCTTTTTGCACCTCGACGCGCATCCGCTTGAGCAGCGAAGCCGTCGGCTCGTAAAGCTGATTGTCGGAGCCGGTGACGCGGTAGCCACGCTCGGCCAGCATGCCGGCCAACGCAGCCATCGCGGTGCCCGCGACACCAATCAGATGGACATGGCGGACGTCACGCGGCATCCGCGCCATCCGCGCCGCCGATTCAGCGGAGATTGTGTCCGTCATGCTTGTGCCCCTCTCGTTCTCCAAGAAGAGCCTTGCACAACTGACGCGATCCTTTCCGGCTCCCTCTCCTTGTCCAAGGAGAGGGCTCGGGAGAGGTTCGCGATCGACTTTGGTGATGCGCACGAATTGGCCCTAGCACAAAGGAATTCGGATTGACCTCTCCCGCGGCTCGCGATGCTCGCGGCGACCTCTCCTTGGACAAGGAGAGGTGTAAGAACCTGCTGCGGCGTCATCACGTCAGCAGCCGCGGCATTACAGCCTGACCGTGCGCAGCCGCAGTGCATTGGTTATTACCGAGACCGAACTAAGGCTCATCGCGGCGCTCGCAATCATCGGATTGAGCATCAGCCCCCACCAGGGATAGAGCACACCGGCCGCGATCGGGATGCCGATCGTGTTGTAGATGAAAGCGAAGAAGAGATTCTGGCGGATGTTACGCATCGTCGCACGACTGAGACGCAGCGCACGCACGATCCCGCGCAAGTCGCCGCGCACCAACGTCACGCCAGCACTTTCCATCGCGACGTCCGTCCCGGTTCCCATCGCGATTCCGACATCGGCGGTGGCGAGCGCCGGCGCGTCGTTGATCCCATCACCGGCCATCGCGACCACGCGTCCCGCCTGCTTGAGTTCGACTACTACCTCGGCCTTGCGCTGCGGCAACACCTCGGCGTGCACTTCGTCGATCCCAAGGCGGCGCGCGACCGCCTCCGCGGTAATGCGATTATCGCCGGTCAGCATCACGACCCGCACGCCCTCGGCGCGAAGCGTGCGCAGCGCTTCCGCGGCGTTCTCCTTGACGGGATCGGCAACGCCGATGAGCCCTGCTGCGCGGCCGTCGATCGCCACGAACATCACGGTCGTGCCATCGCGCCGCAATTCCTCGGCGCGCGCGCCAAGCTCGCCAGCCTCGATGCCGTTGTTGGCGAGTAGAGCGGCGTTACCGGCGAGCACGCTATGGCCGTCGACACGGGCGCTCACGCCAAGGCCGGCGAGCGAGCGAAACTCGACCGCGTCGGAGAGCTTGAGCCCACGCGCGGCTGCGCCCGCGACAATCGCCGCGCCCAGCGGATGCTCGCTCGAGCGCTCTACCGACGCGACGAGCCGCAACAATTCGGCCTCGTCGAACGGGGCGAGCGCGACCGTGGAGGTCAGCGCCGGCTTGCCTATGGTAAGGGTGCCGGTCTTGTCGATCACCAGCGTGTCGATTTTCTCGAGCCGCTCGAGCGCCTCGGCGTCGCGCACCAGCACGCCGGCGCTCGCTCCGCGGCCGGTGGCGACCATAATCGACATTGGCGTGGCCAGCCCCAGCGCGCATGGACACGCGATGATCAGCACCGCGACTGCGGCGACGATCGCGTGCGCGAGTGCGGGCGCCGGTCCGGCGACGAGCCATCCGATAAATGTCGCCACCGCGCAAATCACCACCGCCGGCACGAAATAGCTCGCGACCACGTCGGCCAGGCGCTGGATCGGCGCGCGGCTGCGCTGGGCGTCGGCTACCATACGCACGATCTGCGCGAGCAGCGTGTCGGCGCCGACCCGCTCGGCGCGCATCACGAAGCTGCCGCTGGTATTGACGGTGGCGCCGTAGACGCGGTCGCCCACGCGCTTGGAGACCGGAATTGGCTCGCCGGTAAGCATCGATTCGTCGACCGCGCTTTCGCCTTCGATAATCACGCCGTCGGTCGGGATGCGTTCCCCCGGGCGCACGCGTAGCCGATCGCCAACCGCGACCTCGTTGATTGAAACGTCTTCTTCGACGCCATCATCCCGTAGTCGCCGCGCCGTTTTCGGCGTCAGCTGGAGCAGTGCGCGGATCGCGCCCGCGGTATGGCTGCGGGCTCGCAGCTCGAGCACCTGCCCGAGCAGCACCAACACCGTAATAACCGCGGCGGATTCGAAATAGACCGGCACCATCCCTGAAGAATCGGCTGCCGCGGGCGGCAGTAGGCCGGGGAAAATCGCGGCGACGACGCTGTAGGCGTAGGCAATTCCGACGCCAAGCGAAATCAGCGTGAACATGTTGAGGTGCCGATTGACCAGCGAGCGCCATCCGCGCTCGAAGAACGGTTTCGCGCCCCACAGCACGACCGGCGTCGCGAGCAAAAGCTGGATCCACACGAACAGCCGGTCGCCGAGCGCGCGCCTCAACGGAGCTCCGGGCAGCAGGTCGGACATCGAAATCAACAGAAGCGGAACCGCCAGCGCCGTGCTTACCCAGAAACGCCGCGTCATGTCCGCGAGTTCGGGATTGGGCGCCTCTTCGGCGGTGGCGACGCGCGGCTCGAGCGCCATCCCGCATTTCGGGCAACTGCCGGGATGATCCTGCACGATCTCGGGATGCATCGGGCAGACGTATTCGATCCTGCCGGGCGCTGGAGTCGCGAGGGCGGCTTCGAGCGCCATTCCGCACTTCGGACACGCGCCGGGCGCGTCGGCGTGCACCTCGGGATCCATCGGGCAGATGTAGCCGGCCGCGCGAGGCGTCGCGGCACGCGCCGCCGGCGCGGCGTGCATGTGGTGGCCGTGCTGGCCATTCTGACCAGTGTGCGCAGCGTGCGGGCGTCTCGCTCTGCTTCGCAGGGTGCGCCACTCCCGCCTCGCGCGCCGCTGCGGCGGCGAGATATTTCGCCGGCTCGGCGGCGAATTTCGCACGGCAGCGGTCGGAGCAGAAGTAATAGGTCGTCCCGTCGTGGACGTGCGAGTGCCGGGCGGTCGCGGGATCGACCTTCATCCCGCATACAGGGTCGGTCGTTCGCGATTGCATCTGCGTCGACGCGGGCCCCGTGCTCTCGGTTCCAGTCTTGTTCACGATGGCGTCACATTGAACGAGCGGTTACGTTCCCGCGTCTATCGCTTCCATGATCAGGTCGTGGATACGCGGGCGGAATTCGCGGATCGCCTGGTTGTCGCGCCGCGGATGGACGCGGTTGGTCAGCAGCGAGATTGCGATCGCACGCTCGGGCTCGATCCAGATCGAAGTGCCGGTGAACCCGAGATGGCCGACGGCAGCGGGCGAGAAATGCCGCCCTGAACTGGAGTACTGCGACGACGGCGTGTCCCATCCGAGCGCCCAGGTCGAGCCGTTGACCGTGGTGTCGCGAGTCCAGAAATCGCGCAGCACCTTCTGCGGCAGCCACTCGGAACGCCCCGCATAACAGGCGAGCAACTCCTGCGCAATCCGATCGACGTCACGAACCGGTGCGAACAGCCCCGCATGCCCGGCCACGCCGCCCATCGCGTAGGCGTTCTCGTCGTCCACTTCACCGACCAGCAGCCGCTTGCGAAATGCGCAGAAAGAGGTCGGCGCGAACATCTCGGCCACCGGCTCCAGCCGGCGCGAGCGCACCAACGAAATGTCGATGAAGTCGGTCGCGCGGATACCCAGCGGGCGAAAGATGCGCTCGCGGCAGAAGCGGTTGAGCGCCATCCCGGCGACCCGCTCGACCGCCTCGCCGAGCAGCATGAAGTTCAGGTCCGAATAGATCGCCTTGGTCGCCGACGGCGCTTCGGGCTTTTCGCGATGGATTTCCTCGTAGACCCATTCCTTGGCGCCGTGGCTGGCCATGAAATTCACTTTGCCGTTCTTCTCGACCTGCACCACCTGCTGAAAAAACGGCCGCCACGCGGCAAGTCCGGAGCAGTGCGCCAGCAAGTGGCGGAAGGTCACGTGGCCCTTATCGTGAACGCCGAAGTTGTGGAAGAAGCGGGTGACGCGGTCGGTCAGGCGGAGTTTGTTCTCGCGCACCAGCATCATAACGGCGACGGTGGTGGCGAGCGGCTTGGTCAATGACGACAGATCGAACACCGTCTCCATGCGCATCGGCGAACGCTCGGGCACCAGCGAGCGATGACCGAAGGCGCCCTCGAAAGCGATGTCGCCCGCGCGGCGCACGATCAGTGTGGCGCCGGGGATGACCCCGCGTTCGACGGCTTCGGCAAAGGCTTGCTCGACTTCAGGCCATCCCAATTCGATCGCTCCTACACCGCCACCGCCGGCTCCAGGAAGCTTAGAGTCCGTGCCGCCGCGTCGACTCGCGCGCGCACTCCAAAGGGAATCGTGAAGTTCGCGCTTCCATGGCCCGCCTCGATACCCGAAAGCACCGGGCAATCCAGGCGCGCCGCCTGCTCGGCGACGCATTCGCCGATCAAGCGATACTCGGCCTCGCTGCCATCGGGCGGCCGCAGGGCGCCGAAGACAACTGCGGCGACCCGTTCGAGCACTCCCGCCTGTGCCAACTGCACCAACATCCGATCGATTCTATACGCTTTCTCGCCGGTGTCCTCCAAAAAAAGAACCGCATCGTCGAAGGGCGGCGCGTATGGCGTGCCAATCGACGCGGCGACCATCGAAAGACATCCGCCCACGACTTCGCCTTCGGCGATCCCCTCCTTGAGCGCCGCGCGCGCCGGCAGATCGAAACTGGTCAGGTCTCCAGCGAGCAAGCGGCGCAGATGATCGAGCGACGCTTCACCCAATCCATGCGCAAAATCCATCGCGACCATCGGGCCGTGAAAGCATACCATCCCGCCTCGTCCAACCAGCGCGTTGAGGATGAAGGTCGCGTCCGAAAAGCCCATGAACACTTTCGGCGTGCGGGCGATCGCGTCGAAGTCGAGGAGCGGCAAGATCCGGCCCGCGCCATAGCCGCCCCGAGCAGCGAAGATCGCGTCGACTTCCGGGTCGGCGAAAAATTTTTGGAGCTCACTTGCGCGCACGGCGTCGGTTCCGGCCAGGATCGCCGATCGATCGAGCGCATGGCTTGAAACCTTGACTCGAAAACCCATCCTCTTCAACGCGCCGACGCCGCGCTCGAGATATTCGCGATCGATTGCGGAAGCGGGCGAGACGACTCCGACGGTGTCCCCGGCCTTGAGCGCGCGCGGCTTTAATCTCGGCTCGCTCACCTGATTTGGCGCCGCGCGTTTCTCATTTCTGTTCCCAAGCCGAGGTTACCAGCCACGTCGGCCGAGCGCCTCTGCGATACGCGCCGTTGCGTGCGCCGCGTGCCGTTTTCACAGGGTGCGGCCGACGGCTTCGGCCACCGCTTTGAGCGCAGTCATCAATTCGGCAAAGCTCTTGGGCCGTAGCTGCTGCGGACCGTCGCTGAGCGCCGTTTCGGGCGACGGATGTACCTCGATCAAGAGTCCGTCGGCGCCCGCCGCGACCGCTGCCAGCGCCATCGGCATCACCAGCGACCAGATGCCGGTGCCATGGCTGGGATCGACCACTACGGGCAGATGCGTCCATTGCTTGAGGAGCGGCACGGCGGTCAGATCGAGCGTGTTGCGCGTCGCGGTCTCGAAGGTGCGGATGCCGCGCTCGCACAGCACAACATTAGGATTGCCGGCGGAGAGGATGTACTCGGCTGCCATCATGAATTCCTCGAGCCGCGTCGACATCCCGCGCTTGAGCAACACCGGCTTTTTAATCTTGCCGAGCCGCCGGAGCAGTGAAAAATTTTGCGCGTTGCGCGCGCCAACCTGGAGCATATCGGCATGCTCGGCGACCAGTTCGATGTCATGCGGATCCATGACTTCCGTAACGACCGGCAATCGCACGTGCCGCCCGGCGTTCTCGAGCAACTTCAGCCCCTCGTCTTCCATCCCCTGGAACGAATAGGGGGAGGTGCGTGGCTTGAACGCGCCGCCGCGCAGCAGGGATGCGCCGGACGCCTTGACCGCCGCCGCGGCGGCCTCGACCTGCGCCTCGCTCTCGACCGCGCACGGCCCCGCGATCACTGTGACGCGCCGGCCGCCGATCTCGACCCCGCCGACGTTTACGCGCGAGCCCTCGGGACGAACCTCGCGCGCGGCGAGCTTGAAGCTGCGCAGCACGGGCATCACGCGGTCGACTCCGGCGACGGCCTCCAGGTGCCCGAGTTGATGCTGCTCGCCGCGCTCCTCTCCGACGCAAGCGACCACCGTACGCTCGATGCCGCGGATGATGTGGGCGCTGTAGTCGAGCTGCTCGACCATCCCGACCACGGCCTGAATCTCCGCCTCGGTGGCGCTCGCCTTCATTACTACGATCACGTGATCTTACCCCCCACTGACGGCGCGATCCTCGCGCGCGCCGGATATCAAAAGCCGGCAAAGTTGCAGGAGTCGCCTGCCGGAGTCTAGTATTGCACGAATGGGGCCTTCAAGTTGGCCCCCTTGGCCGGGGCGACCCGCATGGCGCGCCTACCGGCAGGAGACAAGGCTTGGCCCCCAGACCTCGGCGACCGCTCAGCATCGTTCATACATCGGACGTGCACCTCGAAACCGACAGCTTCGGCACCGGTCCGACCGGCGACGCGTTGCGCGAACGCGTGCGGCGCTCGTTCAGCGGCGTGATCGAAATCGCCAATGCACGCCGCGCCGACCTGTTGCTGATTGTCGGCGATCTGTTCGACTCCAGCCGCATCCGCGAGGACGCGATGGGCTTTGCGCTCGGCGAGATCTCGCGGGCCGCGATGCCGGTGGTGATGATCCCCGGCAATCATGACGCGCACGACGAGCGTTCGCTTTACGCCAATCTCGGCCGCGATCTGCTGCCGCCCAATCTTCATCTGATCCTGGAGCCCGACGGAACCCTGCTCGATTTTCCCGAGCTCGAGACGCGCATCTGGGGCCGCGCGCTCGTCGAGCATACGCCGGAGTACCGGCCGCTCGGCGGAGTGCCCACGCCGGCGCCAGGACGATGGAATATCGCGATGGCGCATGGCTTTTTTACCGAGGAAACGGACGGATTCCGCTCATCACCGATTACACCAGCGGAAATCGAGGCCAGCGCTTACGACTACGTCGCGCTCGGCCATATACACGTCTTCGGCGACGTCTCGCAGGGCGCGACGCGCGCAGCCTACTGCGGCACGCCGGCTCCGCTCTACGCGAGCGACCACGCCGGATGGGTCGCATGGATCGGATGCGCGCCCGGCGAACCGGTGCGCCTGGAACGCCTCGCCGTCACGCCGTAGCGCTTCGTCCTGTTCACAAACTGCTCGTACACATAGCGCAGCTCGGAGGCGAACCGCGCGCAGCGGAGTATATTCGAGGATGCTCCGGCGGGCGATGCGCAATTCCGTCAGCATGATTCTGTAGATTTAGTTCTGTGAACGACGTAATCGCGCTCTACCCTACCGCACGCAAAGTCGAAGACTGGCTAAAGCGCCATAGCCGCGGCCGCTCCCTGCTCGACTATCCGATCATGACCTTTCCGCAACTGATCGATCGGCTGTGGCGCGAGTTCGGCCCGCGCGGCGCGTTGCTCGACGAGTTGCAGGAGCGGCTCGCCGCCGCCGAGGCAGTGGGCGACCAGCGTGACGCGCTCGGCAGTGCAGATCACGTGCTCGGGCTAATCCGCCAGTTCAAGAGCGCCGCGCTTGGCGCGGCCGACCTGCGCGCCGCGGCGCGCGCGGTGTCGCCGGGAGGCGGGACTGACGACGCGCCCATCGGCGCGCGCGTCAACCGTCTCGCCGACGCGTTCGATCGCTACGAGCGCCTGCTCGCCGAGCGCGGACTTACCGATCGGCACGATCGCGAGCGCGTGGTGCTCGAGCAGTTGCTCGCGCTGGAGCGCGGTGGCGGATGCCCGGCGCTGCTCGACGGCGTGCGTCAGTTGCAGGTCGCCGAGATTTACGACTTCAGCCTGCTCCAGTTCATGATCGTGACGGCGCTGATCCGGATCGTCGGCGACGCGACGCTCACCATCCAGGCCGCCGATCATCCGGCTGGTGCGGGGCGCTTCGCCGATCTCACCTGGAACCGCTTCGTCGCCGAAGAATCGATCGCGGACAAGGTGCTTCCCGACTTCGTGCGTCGCGGCGGACGCTCTGGGCGTCTCGGTTTCGTGCTCGAGCATCTCTTCATCGAAACTCCGGACGTCGCTCCGCCCGCCGACCAGACGCTCGAACTGGTCGAGGCGCCGACGCCGCTCGGCGAGATCGAGGAAGTCGGCCGCGCCATCCGGCGCGCGATGGAATCGCCGGTGCCGATCGCGCCGGCGCGGATAGCCGTCGTCGCGCGCGATCTCGATCCATACGCCGAGCATCTGCGCACGGTGTTCCGGCGCTACCGCATCCCGCTCAGCCTCGGCCAGGCGCCGGCGCTGCGCGCGAGCGCGCCCGCGCGGCTTATCATCGAAATTTTGCGCACACCGCGCGACAAGTTCAGACGCGAGTCCTTGGCCGCGTTGTGCCGCTCGCCGCATCTAACCGCAGTCGCGCCCGATCTAGCGCGCAAGCTCGACGAAGTCGGCTACGTAGATACGAGCGCACAATCGCTGATGGGTCGTTTCGGGCTTCATATCGAAGATTTGCGAAGCGCGCTCGCGATAACCGTCCCCGGGAGCGATGAGCGGAGCAAGGCGGAGCGGCGGCTCTTCGCGGCCGAGCAGTCGCGCGCGAGTTTCGAGCGGATGCTCGACGCGCTCGAACCGCTCGCCGGACGCGGCACGCTCGTCGAGCACTTGAAGCGACTCGGACATGCGCTCGATGCGCTCGGCTTCGATCCCGCCGGGCTATTCGAGAATCCCGGCGACGCCCCCGATGACGCCATTCGTGCATGGGGCCCCATACGTGGCGCGCTCGACGGCCTTGTGCGCTGGGCCGCGCTCGCCGGCGATGGACGCGTCGTCGATTCGGTCGAATTCGCCGCGATGGTCGAAGCCGCGTTCGATTGCGCCGCGGGCCCGGCCGAGAGCGTTGCTGCAGGCGCGGTGGTTGCACTGCCAGTGCTGGAAGCACGCGGACTCGACTTCGATCTGGTCTTCGTCATTGGACTCAACGACGGCATCCTCCCCAGTTACCATCCCGACGACCCGCTATTGCCGGACGAGGTGAAGCTCGCGCTTAACCGGCCGCTCGGCGAAGCGCTCAGGCGGCGCTTCGGCGCCCACGCGCCGAGCCGCGCCGGGGGGATTCTGCGTACCCGCTACGAGCGCAATGGCGAAGATTTTCTGCTGTTCTTTCTGGCGCTCTCGATGCCCTCGCGGCGAGTCGTATTGAGCTATGCGGCAGCCGAGGCGGGCGGCAATCCGATGACCCGCTCGCCGTTCATCGATGAGGTTTTGCGTTTGCTCGGCGATTCGGGAGGGGCCACGGCGCTCAGGCGGATCCGCGCATCCGGAGTAGTCCCCGCGATTGCCGAATGCATCTCGCGCGACGAATTTCTCGCGCGCGCCGCGGCCGATGGGACGCTCGAGTCCCCGGAGGCCGAAACGATTGAGACTCGCGCGACCCTCGACTCGATAAGTGAGCGCTCGGCGACCGAGCGCGGCCGCGAGAATTACCTGGCGATGCCGACGCGCGAATATGCGGACCGCGACGACAAGGGAATGCATTATTCGCCTAACCCTGAGAAGTCCGCGCTTGCAGGCAAGCGCGACGGGCGCGTCGCGGTGGATGTGCGGCTTGAACGGATGCTCTGCGGTGATGCATCCGCGCCCAGGAGCTGGAGCGCAACCAAACTCGGTGAGCTTGCGGCCTGCGGTTTCAAATTCTTCGCCGGGCGCGTGCTGCGGCTGGGCGAAGACGAAGAGCCGGACTACGAATTGAGCGCGCTCGAGGGCGGCGAATTGATTCACGACGTGTTGCGCCGGCTGGTCGAAGAAATCGCCTTCGGGGATCCTTCCGGCGCGCGAGCACACGCTCTTGAGGTGCTCAAGAAGATACGCGTCGAACGCCGGCCGCTGGCGCGCGACCAGGGTTTTTTCGATTTGCGCTGGAGATCGATCGAGCGAACTGCTCAGGAATTCATCGAGCTGGAAATCGCCTTTCGCGCCGCAAACCCGAATGTCGAAATCCTGACCGAGCATAAGATTCACTTCGCGCTCAAAGATCTCGACCATCCCGGGCGCGTTCGGCTGTGGCTGGAGGGCCGAATCGACCGCCTGGAACTGCATCAAGGGCGCGGCGGGATCAAGAAACTTCGCGTGCTCGACTACAAGAATTCGCGCAACGCCAAACGCTACGCCGGAATTGCGGACCCCAAGGGCGAGCGATTTGGATGGACCGACTTTCAGTTGCCGCTTTACCTGATGGGCGCGCTTGTCGAGTTCGGCGAACGGCTGGCTACCAACGCGACGCTGGAAGCCGGCTACCTGGTGCTGCGCGATCGCCACAAGGAGCAAATCGCTGCGGTCGACCGCGCGCTGGTGGATCCCGATCCGAAACGGCGCTCGGCGGCGACGAAATCCGATGAGCCGCCGGTGGCCGAGCGAATCATCGCATTGGTCGGCGAAGCATTAGTGGGCCGCTTCGACGTCGATCCGCGCCAATGCGACGACTGGTGTCCGTACCGCACGATCTGCCGCTACTACAAAACGGCGGAGCCGGGAACATAGCGCGGGACTAACGGCGGGGCATCGAAGAAGATGGCGCGGATCGATTTGACTCCTGAGCAGCGCGACGCGGTCTACGCGGCAGGCAACGTGCTGGTGCGCGCCGGTGCCGGCTCGGGCAAGACCGAAGTCCTCGCGCAGCGCTTCGTCGCACTCGTCGCCGGCGATATCGCGGGACGCGAACCGCTCGCGCCCGAGCGGATCGCGGCGATCACGTTCACCGAAAAGGCCACTGCCGATATGCGCCGAAGGATCGCCGAGGTCCTCGACGATCGGATCGTGCGCGAAGAAGACGCCAGCCGACGCGCCGCACTTATCAGAGCACGGCGCACACTGGGCCTCGCCCGCATCTCGACCATCCATGCGTTCTGTGCGCGGATGCTCCGCGAATTTCCGATCGAGGCCGGCATCGATCCCGCCTTCGAGGTGCTCGACGAATACCAGAGCATCACTTTCCTGGGCGGCCAATGCCGCGAGAGCATCGCCGACGCGGTGCGTCGCGAAGATCCCGGCGCGATACGGCTCGTGGGCGCACGCGGGCTCTATGGATTTACCCATCAGATGGGCGCGATCGATCTCGTGCTGAACGCTGTTAGCGAAGCTGCGCGTCTCGGCCGCTCCGCCGAGTGGATTCGCCTGACCGCCGAGACGACGGCTGCCAAGTTGCGCGTCTTCGGCGAGGCGATTCCCGGACTCCGCAGGCAACTGCTGGAACTGATCGAGAAACTGGTCGCTACACGCGGCGTTGTGGGCAAGGCGAAGGAAAAACTCGACGCTTTGCGCGGTGAATGGCCGCGCTTGAAGTCCGCGATTGAAAAGTTCACCGCTGATTCGCAGCCGTCCGACCAGGATGCGCTCGCGACGCTCGACGCGCTGCTGCCCGACAAGCGAAATCAAACGATCAAGGCCGCGCTGGTCGAGATCGATGAGGTCGCAAATCAGCTCATCGAGTCTTACGGCGCGTATCGTGCGGCGCAGGCGACACGCGAAATCGCGGCGCTGGTCGCGGATGTCGCAGCCGAGCTCGAGCGGCGCAAACGCAACGAACGCGTCGTCACCTTCGACGATCTGCTGATCCTGGCCGAGCGCCTGCTCCGCGACCATCCGGAGGTCGCGATACGCTACCGGCACGCGCTCGCAGCGCTATTGGTCGACGAATACCAGGACACCGACCCCATCCAGGACGGCGTGGTGCGCCTGCTCACCGAGAGCGGGGCGCCGGCGCCGGAGCTATTTGTGGTCGGCGATGAGAAGCAATCCATCTATCGTTTCCGCGGCGCGGACGTCACCGTCTTCAACCGGCGGCGCGCGCTCGAATCGATCTTCTCGCAGCCGCTGCAAAAAAATCGTCGCTCGCTGCCGCCAATCGTTGATTTCGTCAACGCGGTGAGCGCGCATTCGATGGCGCCGCGCACCGATCCGGATGACAAACCCTATCGGGTGAAGTGGAGCGAAGAGCATCACCTGCGATCGATCCGGCCTTCCGGTGACAGGCCCGCGGTCGAGCTGATCGTCGGTCCGCAGGCAAAGAATGGCGACGGCTCAAAGCGCAACGCACGAGCGCTACGCCGTGTCGAGGCCAATGCGATCGCGCGGCGCTGCGCGCGGATGGTCGCTGAACCGGTTCAAATGATCGACGCGCGCACGAACGAGGCACGGGCGGTGCGCTTCGGCGACATCGCGCTGCTGTTGCGTTCGTTCAGCGACGTCGCGATCTACGAGGACGCCTTCGGGCGGGCCCGTGTCCCCAGCTACACGGTCAAGGGACGCGGCTTTTACGACTGCAAGGAAGTAAGGGACCTTGCGGCGCTGCTCGCCGCGATCGATGAGCCGCAAAATTCGATCGAACTCGTCGCAGCGCTCCGCTCGCCGCTGTTCGGCCTGTCCGACCAATGCTTGCTCGAAATCGCTTTGCATCTGAACGAACAACGCCTGGTCGATGGAAGATCGCGCCCGCTGTGGAAGGTGTTCGACGATCCGGCCGAACGCTTCGCGTGGCTCGACGTCGAACGCGAGGTGGCGCTCGGCGCCAAAGACGTGTTGAGCGCGTTGCGCCAGATGCGCGAGCGTCAATCGCTGACCGCGATAATCGAGCGCGCTCTCGAGTTGACCCGTTTCGAAGCGGTGATGCTCGGTCTTCCAAACGGGCTGCAGCGCGCCGCGAATGTGCGCAAGCTGATGGAGACGGCGCGCGAATTCGAAACGCATCGCTTCTTCGGACTGGGCGATTTCGTGCGCCATCTGCGACTCCTGGTGCAAGAGACGCCGCGCGAACCACAGGCGCAGATCGCCGGCGAGGGCGACAACGTCGTGCGCCTGATGACGATCCATCAGGCCAAGGGACTGGAGTTCCCGGTGGTGATCGTCGCCGACCTTGGACGCCGGCCGCCTTCCGACAACGAGAGTATCGTCATGACTCCGCAGCACGGGCTGTTAGCGTGCGACACGGTCGGCGCGGGCGACGACCGCCTGCCCAATCCTCTGGTCACCGAGTATCGCGAGGAGATCAAAGCGCAGGAACAGGCAGAGGCGGCGCGCGTGCTGTACGTCGCGATGACGCGCGCGCGTGATCGGCTGATCCTGAGCGAGGGCGCCCCCGGCGCCGAGTGGATTGGATGGATACGCGCGGCTGTCGGCCCGGAGAAGGTGACGTCTTTCGTCGACGCTTCGAACACCGAAACTATCGTGGATGCGAGTGGCGTCCGTGTCGTGCTGCGACGTCCGGAAGCGCTCGCACGGGAGGCTCCCGCGCCACCCGCAAGCGACGTGTCATCGCCACCCGCGGCATTGGCCGAGGCCGCGCGCGTGCGGCTCGCCTTTAGCGCTCCGCCGGCCTGCGAACTGGTTACGAGTCCAAGCGCGCTGGAGGATTTCGAGCGCTGTCCGCGCCAATACTTCCTGCGCCGGGAACTCGCGCTGCCCGAAGGCGATGCTGCCGGCGGTTTTACCGCCGACGGCGGCGGAGCGACCGCGATGGGCACGGTCGCGCATGCGGTGCTCGAACAACTGAGCTCAGCACCGAACGGGGCCGGTCTGGAAGCGGAAATCACGCGCCTGGTCGACCTCCACAGCGCAGGCGCCAACCTCGAACTGTCCGAACGCCGCGCGCTGGTACGCGACCTCCTGCGCTACGCTAATGCCCCGGAATATCAGCACGTCGCCAGCTCCATTGTGCGTCGCGAAACCCCATTCTTCCTGCGTCTCGAAGGTGACGATTTAACGCTTTTCGTGCGTGGCCGAATCGATCTTCTAATCGACGACGGCAAACGGCTGGTGGTGAGCGACTACAAATATGCGCGCGCCGGCGCCGGCGATTATCAGGTGCAGATGGAATGTTATGCGCTGGCCGCGGCCGCGGCGCTGCCCGACCGCGAGGTTAGCGCCGAGGTCGTCTATCTGCGCGAGCGCGTCGAGCGGCGCCAGCTCAAGCTGGCGCCGCTCGACGCGCTCCGCGCGCATCTGCTGACGCTCGGCGGACGGATAACCACGGCCCACGCCGAGCGCGGGGTCGCCGGCTATCCCAAGCGGCCCACCACCGCGCGCGAGTGCCGCGCGCTCGGCTGCGGCTACGTGGCGCGATGCTGGCGCGTCCCGCGCCAGCATCGCGCCACGTGAGGCGGGAGGTCCGCTGATGCGCGGGCGCGAATCGCGCGGGTCCCGCGCGATTCGCGCCCGCGTTCGCAAAGCCGCAGCAACGTGTTTCCCGGCAGCGGCGCGCGTCGCGCGACCCCTGCCGGGAAAAAAAGAGCGGGCGGCGGTCCCTCAAAGGACCGCCGCCCGCCTGCGTTCACTTGCGCTAGCGTCACCGACGCGCGCGCCTCATTTCATCGTTACATCATGCCGCCGGGAGGCATCTGCGGCTGGTTGCCGCCTTTGTCGTCGGGCTTCTCGGCCACCATGCACTCCGTGGTGAGCAGCAGGCTCGCCACCGAGGCCGCGTTCTGCAACGCGCTGCGCACGACCTTGGTCGGGTCGATGACGCCGGCCTTCATCAGGTCCTCGAACTCCTCGGTCGCGGCGTTGAAGCCGAAGGCGCCCTTGCTGTTCTTGACCTTGTCGACGACCACCGAGCCTTCGCAGCCCGCGTTGGTGGCGATCCAGCGCGCGGGCTCCTCGAGCGCCTTGCGGATGATGCTGACGCCGGCCTTCTCGTCCTCGCCGGCATGCAGGCCGTCCAGCGCCGACAGCGCCCGGATCAGCGCCACGCCGCCGCCCGGAACGATGCCTTCCTCGACCGCCGCGCGCGTGGCGTGCAGCGCGTCCTCGACGCGCGCCTTCTTCTCCTTCATCTCGACTCGGTCGCCGCGCCGACCTTGATGACCGCGACGCCGCCGACCAGCTTGGCCAGCCGCTCCTGCAGCTTCTCGCGGTCGTAGTCCGAGGTGGTCTCTTCGATCTGCGCGCGGATCTGCTTGATGCGGCCTTCGATGTCGGACTTCTTGCCGGCGCCCTCGACGATCGTGGTGTTGTCCTTGTCGACCATGATCCGCTTGGCGCGGCCGAGGTCCTGGAGCGTGACGTTCTCGAGCTTGATGCCCGAGTTCCTCGGTGATGACCTGGCCGCCGGTGAGGATCGCGATGTCCTCGAGCATGGCCTTGCGGCGGTCGCCGAAGCCCGGCGCCTTGACCGCGACGCAGCTCAGCGTGCCGCGGAGCTTGTTGACGACCAGGGTGGCCAGCGCCTCGCCCTCGATGTCCTCGGCGATGAGCAGGAACGGCTTGCCGGTCTTGGCGACCGACTCGAGCACCGGCAGCAGGTCCTTCATCGAGGAGATCTTCTTCTCGTGGATGAGGACGTAGGCGTCCTCGAGCACGGCTTCCATCCGCTCCGCGTCGGTGACGAAGTAGGGCGAGAGATAGCCGCGGTCGAACTGCATGCCCTCGACCACTTCCAGCGTGGTCTCGAGGCCCTTGGCTTCTTCGACCGTGATGACGCCTTCCTTGCCGACCTTCTCCATCGCCTCGGCGATGATGTCGCCGATGGTGGAGTCGTTGTTGGCCGAGATCGTGCCGACCTGGGCGATCTCGCGGCGGTCTTTGGTGGGCTTGGACATGCTCTTGAGTTCGTTCACGACGGACTCGACGGCGCGGTCGATGCCGCGCTTGAGCGCCATCGGGTCGTGGCCGGCGGCGACCATCTTCACCCTTCGGTGTAGATCGAGCGCGCGAGCACGGTGGCGGTGGTGGTGCCGTCACCGGCGACGTCGGAGGTCTTGGAGGCGACTTCCTTGACCATCTGGGCGCCCATGTTCTCGAACTTGTCTTCGAGCTCGATCTCCTTGGCGACGGTCACGCCGTCCTTGGTCACCGTGGGGGCGCCGAAGCTCTTCTCGAGGACGACGTTGCGCCCCTTGGGCCCGAGCGTCACCTTCACGGCGTCGGCCAGGACGTTGACGCCGCGCAGAATCTTTTCGCGCGCCTCCTGGGCAAAACGCACTGTTTTGGCTGCCATAGTTTTTCGTTCTCCTAGAAATTTAGAACTTTAAAGCGACTCCAAAAAATTTGTGCTACGCGGCGCGGCGGCTACTCGAGCACACCCAGGATGTCGTCTTCGCGCAGGATGAGATGTTCTTCGCCTTCGATTTTCACCTCGCTGCCCGAGTACTTGCCGAACAGGATCTTGTCGCCGGCCTTCACGTCGGGCGTCAGCAGCTTGCCCTGTTCAGTCATCTTGCCCTTGCCCACCGCGACGACTTTACCCTCCTGGGGCTTTTCCTTGGCGGTGTCCGGGATGATGATCCCGCCCTTGGTTTTCTCTTCTTCCTTGATGCGCTTGACCAGAATGCGATCGCCCAACGGTCTGATTTTCATGGGGACCAGCAGCCTCCTTGCCTCGATGTTGTATGGATTTCGGCGGAACCAATTTCCGCGCCCGTAAATTAATCACTGATGATCAATTGTCAATTGGCACTCGCGAAGCCCGAGTGCCAATGCGTCAATCTACCTCTACTCCTTCCGAAACGCAAAGGCGCCAGAAGCATTGCGGACCGTGGGAAAGAACTTACCTGGTCAGAAACATACCGGAATTAGGAGATAGCTTTGGTTTGTTAAAGCTGGATTAAATCGCCCAAAAAGTTCAGAAACACATTCCGCAAGGATCGATGCTTTTCCGCGGCGATGGGGACTCAGGCCGGGAATTCGACTGGCTGGCCCAGCTTCTCGGATAAGGACTCGGCAAGCCGCGCGTATAGGTCGTGGCCGTCTTTGTCATCAACCCAGCGATCGGCGGCCGCGTCATAGGTGAAGTGCCATCCATGGGCGCCGGCAGCCAGCCAGACCTGCGAGGTCGCGCTCTGGCGGCTCAGCACGAAGCGGCCGCCATCTGGAAATTCGATCGTCAGGGCACCGTCGCCGGTGTTGTAATCGACTTCGTCGGGGTCGAAATCCTCGAGCCATCGGGCCACGCGTGCGAGGCAGGCCTCCGAGCGGACGACAAATTCCTTGGGGTCCATGTCTGGTCTATCGCAATTCTGGCGCGAGTCTAGCTTGACTTTTGGCTCATATCCGCCGTCGCAGCTTCCGCCGTCTCAACTGTTGCCGGAGATTCTGCCGGCGCGGCGGACGCTGAAGATTCCGCTCCAGATCCCGTCGGAGGTTCTGTCAAATGTTCCGCCGGAATTTCCGGGTTGGCCCGGGCATCCTCTGTAGGTACTGGAGGTGCTGGAGGTGCAGGCGGCGCAGCCTCGGCACTACGCTCGCCTCCGGGCGGAGGTTGGGGTTGAGGTTCCGGCGCCAGAAAGGCCGGCTGCGGCGGCATCGGAGCTGCGGGCGGCGTCGGAGGAGGCGGGTCGTCGAAACGCGGCGGCAGGATATTGAAGGGCGCGTCGTCGCCGATCGCACCCGAGATCTCGCGCATCACGGTGTTGCTGGCCAGGCGCAACTCACGCATCACCTTACCGACGGCGCGCATCACCTGCGGCAGATCGTCGGGTGGAATGACAATCAGCGCTATAATCAGGAACAGGATTATTTCGAAAATGCCCAAAGAACTTCCGTCCGCCGACCACCCTTGCCATAGCGCGGCCCTGTGTGGTCTCTGGTTTAATCATCGTTATCGAAGTTCGGAGTGTCAACGATGCTCAGGACCGCACTGATTAGCGACCGCCGATTCTTGAAGCATTTCGCCGGCCGGAGCCATCCCGAGCGGCCCGAGCGGGCCGAAGTGATGATCGAGATGGCCGAGCGTCTGCGACGGACCGGCATACTCGCGCTGAGTCCGCGCGAGGCGAGCGCCGCGGAGCTCGAGCTGTGTCACGACCCGGCCTACGTGGCCGAGGTCAAACGCACCGCCTCGATGCCGCGTTACGATTTCGACCCTGACACTCACGCCTCGCCCGACTCTTATCAGACCGCGCTGTTGGCGGCGGGGGGCGTGCTGACGGCGGTCGAGGCGGTAATGGATGGGGCGGCCGACAACGCTTTTGCGATCGTCCGCCCGCCGGGCCATCATGCGCTCGCCACACGCGCGATGGGATTCTGCCTGTTCAATAATGTGGCGATCGCGGCGCGCTATCTTAACCGGCATCGCGGACTCAAACGCGTGCTGGTGGTTGATTGGGACGTCCATCACGGGAACGGCATCCAGGACATCTTCTACGATTCGCCCGAGGTGCTCTACTTTTCGACTCATCAGTTTCCCTTCTACCCTGGCACCGGCGCGCTTGATGAAGTCGGCTACGGAGCCGGCGCAGGGTACACGGTCAATGCACCGATGCCGGCGACCTTCGGCGATAACGAATACCTGCGCGTCTTCGACGACCTTCTGGCGCCGGTGGTGCGGCAATACCGCCCGGAGTTCATCCTCGTATCGTCGGGCTTCGACGCACACTTTCGCGACCCGCTGGGCGGGATGAGGGTGACCGAACGTGGCTTCGCCGCGTTCGCGCGGCGAGTCAAGCGGATGGCTTCCGAATGCTGCGGGGGCCGGATGGCCGTGGCCTTGGAGGGGGGGTACGATCTTCAGGCGCTGGCGGATTCGGGGCGCAGCGTGATCGAGGAGCTGGGCCGCGACGCCGACGAGCCGATTGCCCCCGCCTGCGACGGGACGCGAGTGATTCCTATAATAGAGCGCTCACAGTATTTCCTCGCGCGCTACTGGAAGTTCTAGGGACGCATCATTGAATTCATTCGCAAAGCCCCGGAAACCGGGCGTGGGGTCGCCTCGTCGGCTCAGAGCCGAAGGTTTCTTCTTCGGTCATCCTTGGATGTTGATTCTGGGAGGCTTGAGTTCTCACTGTCATCCCGAGCGAAGGCCGCCGGAGTCGAAGGATCTCGCGCGGGCCTCCGCGCGTCCTGGCTTGATGCGCGGCGCAACGCCGCGCGAGGCCCTTCGACTGCGCTCGCGGACTCGCTTCGCTCAGGATGACCCAAGAAGCAGATTCGCTACTCTCTCCTCGCCACGCACGGAATCCGAGGAGAATTGCTGAGCACTCTGCTGATGCTTCTGTACGCGGAAACTCGCTGACGTGTCAGCGCCTGATTCTGTCGGCCAGTCCGAGAAGCTGCGGCTGGTCGCTCTGGGAGCGGCTGCGCCGCAGGTCCATGAGCTCGGCACCGCGCGCGTCACCGTCGGCACCGAGGCAGGCAACGACCTGCTGCTCAACGAACCGACCGCCTCGCGCCGCCATGCCGCGCTCGAGTTGCGGCGTGGCCGATGGCAGGTCGTCGACCTCGGCTCGACTAACGGCACTTACCTCAACGGCCGACGCGTCGCCGCCGCCTCGCCGGCGCCGCTCGAGCGTGGCGACGAGCTGCGCTTCGGCAACGCGCGCTTCGGTTTCGTCGCGCCCGGCGACGACCTGTCCCAGGTCGGCGCCGGGCGCGCGAAGGCGGCCGTTCGCTCGCGCCGGCGCGGCCCGCGCCGCGCGAGCGCTGTTGTCGTGGCTGCGGCGCTGTTCGCGAGCGTCGGCTTCGGGCTGACCGCCTACCTCCTGCGCAACGAGCATCGCGGCCGGGCGGGCGGGAGCGCGACGCAGAGCGCCGCGCTCCCGACCGCCAGCGTGAGCGCGGCGGTTGGCGCCGACGGCGGCGCCGTCGGCGCTACACCCGCCGCTGCTGGTAGCGGCAAGGGGGGCGAGTCGGAGGCGGCCGCTTCGCGGTCGCTTCCGACCTCGGGTTCCGCCGCCGACGCAGGCGCGCTCGGCGCGCCCGCGTCGGCGGCGGAACCCGAGTGGCTCGCACGGCTCAACTACTATCGCGCGATGCTTCGGCTGACGCCGGTGGTCGAAGACCCCGCGCTCAGCGAGGCGGACACCCTGCACGCCCGCTATCTCGTCAAGAGCTACGCCGAAGCCATCAGGACCAGCACCATCGGGGCGGAAGCGCATGAAGAGAACCGCGCGAGCCCGTGGTACTCGGAAAAAGGGGAGCGGGCGGGAAAGTCGAGCGACGTATCCTACTGGCAGGCTCTGCGGAGACCGGTCCGAGCCCCCGACGGAACCGAAACTCCGCACTCCGAAGCGGCAGCCTGGGATTTACCCGCCGAGTTGCCCTGGGGATCGCCGGGTTGGAGTATCGATGGCTGGATCGGAATCCCTTTTCATCGCCTGAGCCTCATCAGTCCCTATTTGCAAAGGAGTGGCTACGGACGGTATTGCGACGGATCGGAATGTGCGGCGGGGTTGGACAGCTTGAGCGACCTGAATCGCTTCCCGGAACATCCGGTTCCGTTCGCCCAGCCGCTCGAGTTTCCTCCGCGCGACGGCACAATCGGGATGCGCTCGCTGGATTCGGAATGGCCCGACCCGCTGACCGCGTGTTCAGGATATGCGCGTCCGGCGGGCTTCCCAATCACGCTCGCTATCGGAGCCAACGTCGAGGCGCGGCTCGGCGCGTACCAGTTGACTCGCGATGGAGCACCTTCGGCAAGTTCGCAAGTGGAACTGGAGTCTTGCGGTTTCGACGCTTCAGGCTACAGCAACCCAGACGCCGCCGCGCAGGAGCGTGGACGCGACATACTGCACAGCTTCGGTGCGGCCGTGATGATTCCCCGTGCCCCGCTGGAAAGAGGCGCCCGCTACACGGTCTCGATGACGGTGAACGGGCGGGAATACAAATGGACGTTTTCAACCGCACCTTAGCCGCCCGCTTAATCGCGCACTAGCCGTCTGCAGGACACGCCGTGGGTGGGGGACGCACCCCGCCAAGCGCGGTTGCGTCGCGCGGACAGAGCAACTAATAGTCAGGAGCAGACTGGCCCCCGATATGCCGGATGTCGGGCGCGCGATCCGGGGACAAAGGAGGCGTGAGAACACAATGAAAATCTCGATGTTCCATCTGATGCCCTACCGCGAGCTACCCGCGGATTTCGAAAAGCGTTACCACTCCGTGTGGGTGGATCCGCCGTATCATGAACTGGCCGACACCGAGAAGATTGCCAAGTACTACAACTGGACGCTCGACGAGCTGACGTACGCCGCCAAGGCCGGGATGGACGGTATCTGCGTCAACGAGCATCATCAGAATGCCTACGGCTTCATGCCGTCGCCCAACCTGATGGGCTCGGCTCTGGCGCGCGCGACCAACGACATCGATGTAGCGCTGGTGCAGATGGGCGCGACGCTACCAACCACGATTCCGCCAATCCGGGTCGCCGAAGAATACGGCATGCTCGACTGCATCAGCGGCGGGCGTCTAGTGGCCGGGATGCCGCTCGGCACTCCGATGGACGCGAACCTGTGCTACGGAATCACGCCGATGGAACATCGCGAGCGCTACTACGAGGCGCACGATCTGATCATGAAGGCGTGGCAGTCCAAAGAGGTCTTCGCCTGGAACGGCAAGTACTTTAAATTGCCGATGGTCAATTTGTGGCCGCGTCCGCTGCAGAAGCCGCATCCTCCGGTGTGGATTCCGGGCAGCGGCAGCCTCAGCACCTGGGATTTCACCGCCAAGCACGATCACTGCTATTGCTTCCTGAGCTACTACGGAAACAACCTCGGCAAGCGCGTGATGGACGGCTTTTGGGAGTTCGTGGCCAAGAGCAACCTCGACGCGAATCCGTACAGGGCCGGATTTCTGCAGCTCGTGGTGGTCGCCGAGAGCGACGCCAAGGCCGAGGAGCTGTACTATCCGCACATCCGTTATTTTTACGACAAGTGCCTGCACATCCTGTGGGAGTACCAGGCAGTGCCGGGCAACCAGGACTATCGGAGCTTGGTCAACAGCGTCAAGAATCTCTACCCGATGCAGCTCGACCTGATGTCAAAGGTGCCGAACTGGAAGTACAAGGACTTCGTCGAGAACCAGTTCGTGATCGGCGGCAGCCCCAAGTCGGTGACCGATCAGCTCAAGGCCGCGGTGAAAAAGCTGCGCGTGGGCAACCTGATGGTGCTACTCCAGATCGGCTCGATGCCGCACGAGCTGACGCTGAAGAACATCGACATGTTCGCGCGCGAGGTCAAACCGCACTTCCGCGACATGTGGGACGACGAATGGGAGAACCGCTGGTGGCCAGAGAGGCTCAAGGAAAAGAAGCCGGCGGTCGCGCGCCCCGGCACCGCGCATCCCGCGATGGAGCGTGCGGCGAAATAGTTGCACAAGTTTGCGCGTCACGTTACTGGCATCGCATGTTACATACGTCGTGAGTCCTCCCGGCGCCGGCTCGCACAGTCGGCGCCGGGCGAATATCGGCGGAGAATTCCGTAACAGAGGCATACAAGCCATGGCCGGAGCACAGGAACGCACCGTCAACGTTTGGGATGACAAGATAAAGGCGCACGTAAAAGTCGCGGGCTCGGGGCCAGCGCTGGTTTTTCTGCACGGCGGATGGGGCCCGCAGTGGACCGAGTTTCATGACACGCTGGCGCGCGATTTTACCGTCTACGCGCCCGATCATCCGGGCACCAGCGAGGGCGACCCCGAGTCGCATCGCGCGCTCGATGATATGTGGGACCTCGCGCTGTTTTACGACGAGTTATTCGACAAACTCGGCCTCGATAAACCGGCGCTGGTCGGGCATTCGTTCGGCGGGATGGTCGCGGGTGATATCGCGGCCAATTTTCCCAAAAAGATCGGCAAGCTGGTGCTCGTCGACGCGCTGGGCATCTGGCTCGACGAGTGGCCGATTCGCAACTACATGGTGACGCCAGTCGCCGAATTGGTACCGATGATCTTCGCCAATCCCAATCATCCGTCGGTCGGGAGCTTCGTTCCCAACCCAACCGACACTGAGGCGATGGTCCGTACGCACTGGGCGCTCGGATGCACCGGGAAGTTCTGCTGGCCGCTGCCGGACAAGGGTCTGCGCAAGCGGATCCATCGCGTGAGCGCGCCGACCCTGGTGCTATGGGGCAAGCAGGACCATTTGACGCACGTCGCCTATGCACATGAGTTCGTAAAGCTGATCAAGGGATCGAAGGTCGAGCTTATCGACCAAGCCTCGCACATGCTGCCGATCGAGCAGCCGGCAGCGGCGGCCAAGGCAGTGAAGGATTTCGTCAGACGTTAGAGCCGCTCGCGCGAGCGAGGTAATACGGATCGGGCGAAGGCATACGGACAAAGATCGCGGCGCGCAGTTTAGCTCGGGCCGCAGCGGTGAAGGTGGAGGAAGACTGGAGATGGGAGGAAGAATGCCAGGACGGCTTATTAAATCAACGAGCCTTGTGCTTGTGGCGGCGTTTCTGGCCGCAGCGACGTGCATGGCCGCAAACCTAGACGGAGCACCCGTGCGCAACACTGGCCACTATGCGATTCTCGATACCGACCGCGGTACGATCGTTATCGAGTTCTACCCTGCCGTCGCACCCAAGACGGTCGAAAACTTCGAGACCCTGACCAAGAAGGGTTTCTACAATGGCCTCACTTTTCATCGCGTGGTCCCGGGCTTTGTGGTCCAGGGCGGCGACCCCAAGGGTGACGGCAGCGGCGGCCCCGGCTACGACCTGCCGGCCGAGATCAGTCCGGCGGAAAAGCATCTGCGCGGATCGGTCGCGACGGCGCGCCTCGGCGACGCGGTCAATCCGGATCGCAAATCCAGCGGTAGCCAATTCTATATTTGCCTCGCGCCGCAGCCAGGCCTCGACGGCCAATACACGGTCTTCGGCGGCGTGGTCGAAGGCATGAACGTGGTCGACAAAATCCAGGTCGGCGACCATATCAAGAAAGTTACGCTGGCCTCCCAGCCGCCCAAGTAAGCCTCGAACGGACCGCGAAGCGGCGAGTCCGAAGCAGCGGATTCGGAGAAGGTTGATCGTGGCATGAGTAACGGCGTGAGCGGGCACCAAGCCGGGCCCTACTTCACCGTCGACCTCCATCTGCACACCAATCGCGGCAGCGCGGATTCAAATCTGTCGCCGCGCGACTTGGTAGAGCGCGCCCGCGCAATCGGCATCGGCGCCATCTGCATCACCGAGCATGACACGATGTGGGAACTGGCCGAGGTCGGCGCGATGGCGCGCGCGGCCGGAGTGATCCTGCTGCGCGGGATGGAAGTGACGACGGACATGGGCCACATCGGGGTCTTCGGCCTGAAGACCTACCTCGGCGGGATCTATAAGCTTTCGGAATTGCGCCGAGTGGCCGACAAGAGCGGTGCGATCCTGATTGCGAACCATCCTTTCCGTTATAGGCTCGACGCCCGGATGTCGTTCATGAATTCCGATCACGAGCCGATCGATCCGACGCATCCTGAGCGCGCCGCCAAGCTAGAGATCTTTCGCATGGTCGATGCGATCGAGGCGCTCAATGGCGCCTGCTCGGAAGAAGAAAACCTCTTCGCGCTCAAGGTCGCAGAGCATCTCGGGCTGGCTGTGGTGGCCGGCAGCGATTCCCATTCCGCCAGTTCGATCGGATGTGTGACGACGCTTTTTTCTGAATCGATTCATAACGAACGCGAGCTGATCGACGCGATTCGTGCGCGGCGATCGCGCGCCGGCCGCGGCCTGCTCAAGGGTGCGGTCGAGCCGTTCGAGCTTCCCACCGCCTAGGAGGGCCGTTCGCGAACGGGCCTCTGTCGATTGTCCCGGTGCCGATCGGTGCCGAGTCTTATATGCCCTCCCCCAATAGTCTTGCGTGAGGGGTCAGAGAGTTGGCCGGAGGGCCGCTCCCAAGCGGCCCCCACAGTCGGAAGGAAAATCTCATAGGGGCCGTTCGCGAACGGGCCCTTTGTCGATCATGCCTTCCGATCGGTGCCGAGCCTGAGTATCGCGCGTTGAGTTCAGCGCGGTGTTCCGACGTTCGCCGCCAAATTGAGTTCGTCGGATCACAACTTCACTACGATGGTTGTGGAAGAAACAGTGCGCAGGATAAAATCCATCGGAACCCCCTAATCATGGCAGTCAATCGCGACCGGCTCGAGCTAATCGAAGACATCTCCGCCATCGGCGGCGACGCTGCCAACACGCTGCGCGAGACTCTAGACAAGATCGTCGCCGCAATCGCGGCCGGCATGGAGGTCGAGGTCTGTTCGCTCTACCTCTTCGACGCGCAACGCGAGCGCCTGGTGCTGCGCGCCACCGTCGGCCTGGAACAGGAGTCGGTCGGCAAGGTCTCGATGCGGGTCAACGAGGGATTGGTCGGACTGGTGGTCGAGCATGGCCAGCCGGTAACCGTGTCCGACGCGATCAGCCATCCACGCTACAAATATTTTCCGGAAACCGGCGAGGAGCGCTACCACGCTTTTTTGGGCGTGCCGGTGCAGGACGGGCGTCAGAAACCGATAGGTGTGATGGTGGTGCAGACCTTGCGCAGCCGCAAGTTCGGGCCGGGCGAAGTGCGTTTGCTCAAGACGGCAGCCAACCAGGTGGCACAGATCCTTTCGCACTTCCGCCTGCGCGAGACCCTCGCAACCAAAGAAAAGGAGCGCGACGAGTACCGCCGCCGGATGATCGAGGCCAACCGCCAGCTCAAAGGCTATGAGAAAATCGGCGGTGAAACCCGCGTCGCCGCGCCGGTGAAGGTGCGCCGCCCACGCCTGGTCGGACTGGCGGCCGCGCCGGGCTTCGGCCATGGCGTGGCTCACGTCGTCGGCACCTTCCTCAGCACGATCGATCGCAATCTGCGCGCGCGCGACATCCGGGGCGAGCAAAAGCGGCTCGAAGAGGCGCTCAAACGCTCGCTCTCCGAGCTCGACGCGGTGAAGCATCGGATGGCGCCGCTGATGCCGGAGTCTGAGCTCAAGATTTTCGACGCCCACAAGATGATCCTGCAGGACGACGAGTTCGTCGGCCGCATCCGCGACATCGTGGCCACCGGCTACGCGGCCGAAAGCGCGCTGTTCCGGGTGATCGACGAGCTGAGCGCGAAACTGCTGGCGCTGGCCGACGGCTACCTGCGCGAGCGCGCAACCGACTTCCGCGACGTCGGCCATCGCCTGCTGCGCCACATGCGGCAGGACGAGCGGCGCAATCAGTTCGGCAAGTCCACCATCCTGGTAGCCGAGGAACTGACGCTCTCGCAGCTCACGCTAGTGTCGCACGAGAACCTGGTCGGCATCGCACTGGAATCGGGCGGAACGACTTCGCACGCGGCGCTGCTCGCGCGCGCCTTCGAGATTCCCACAGTGGTTGGAGTGGACCACCTGATGGAGTCGGTGGCCGAGGGCGACAACTTGGTACTCGACGGCAACTCGGGCATCGTTTACGTCAACCCGGCGCCCGAAGTCGAGCGCGAATACCAGGTGTTGCACAAGCGCTACGAGGCGTTCCGGCGCGAACTGATGTCGAACGGAGGCGAGACGGCGGCCACCAAGGATGGCAACCGGGTCCAGTTGCTGGCCAACATCGCGCTCTACCACGACATCCCGCTCGCACTGAAGTACGGAGCGGAGGGCGTAGGTCTGCTGCGCTCGGAGTTCTCGTTCCTGACCTACGAGGATTTCCCAGACGAGAATCAGCAGATTGCCCTGTACAAGCGGATGCTGGAAGCGGTGGGTAAGCGGCCGGTGACGATTCGCACGCTCGACATCGGCGCCGACAAGTACCCTCCTTATATGCGGGTGCCGCGCGAGGATAATCCGTTCCTGGGCTGGCGCTCGATCCGGATCTCGCTCGAGATGCCGAGCCTGTTCAAGGTCCAGCTCCGCGCCATCCTGCGCGCCGCCGTGCATCACGACGTGAAAATCATGTTTCCGATGATCTCGAGTCTCGAGGAATTGCGCCGCGCCCGCGAATTGCTCGCCGAGTCGCAGGGCGAGCTGTTCCGTGAGGGGCTCGAGCACAATCCCAATCTTAAAGTCGGGATCATGGTCGAGGTACCCTCCGCAGTGTGGCTGGCGCCGCGGCTCATTCGCGAGGTCGATTTCTTCTCTATTGGCACCAACGACCTCATTCAGTACCTGCTCGCCGCTGACCGTAACAATCCGCGCGTGGCGCACTTATACGAAGCGCTCCATCCCGCCGTGCTCTCGGCGATAGCCGAGATCGTCAGCGTGGCGCGCGCCGCCGGGAAGGAAGTGTGCATTTGCGGGGAGATGGCCTCGGACCCGTTGGCCACCCTGTTGCTGGTCGGAATGGGCCTCGACCAGCTCAGCCTAAGCCCGCTGTTCATCCCGGTGATTCGCAAAATCATACACGAAACCAACTACCGCACCGCCCGGTTGATCGCGCACGACACGCTCGAGATGGCCAGCGTGCAGGAGATTAAGGGCTACCTGGTCGAGCGCTACCGTGATTTGGGATTGATCAAACTGGTCGAAATGTTCCGCTAGGTTGGGTGAATAGTCCTTGAACGTCGGGCCTTTGTCCGAAGAGGGGTTGTGGATGGGCGGCGGGTCTGCAATGTTGACTACCAAGGTCTGGATTAGTTTACTCTGACCGTTCGGTTAGAAGCCGTTTCACACGGTAGTTGGAATTCTCTCTGAGCTTGGCGGAAAAGGATCTGAAACATGTTGCTACTGGTCTGCCTGGGATGCCTTGCGCTGGTTGCGGGCGTGAGCGGCTACCTCGTCATCGGCCGCAACCGATACGGCGGGAAACTCGCTGGACGTCCATTGGAACTCGGCGCGTCGCAAGCCGCACTCAGCCAGGGCTCGATACGGCCCGAACCGTGCCGCACGATAAGGGTCTATTTCATCAAGCCGTCCCGCTATGACGAAAACGGCTATGTGCAATTTTTTCGCTACGGCGTCCAACCGAACAACACGCTGACAGTACTGGCGGCGCTCAACGATACGTTCAACAAGCGCTACTCGGCTGCGCGCAACGTCTACCTGCAGACCGTGCTGTGGGACGAGATTTGCGACGGCGCGGTTTCGCCCGAGACGATCGTGGCGATAAAGGAAAAGGCGCGCGAGGACGGTGTCGAACTGCTCATCGGGCTTTCCGGAGTGCAGTCCAATCAGTATCCGCGCGGCCGCGATCTCGGATTGCAGTTCATCGCTCACGGTCTGCCCACGATGATGGGCGGCTTTCACGTCAGCGGCTATCCCGAATCGGTCAAGTTCCTCAACAGCTGCGGCATCACCACCATCGTGGGGGAAGCCGAGAATCTTTGGGGTGAGATCATCGAGGATTTCCTGCGCGGCGAACTCAAGATCCATTACGCGGTGCGGGAAGGCATTCGCGCCAAGACCGGCCAGGAAGATATCATCGTGCCGCTCATCACCGACGCCCAGTTGCCGGTGATCGACGACCGTTACCTGACCCGCTTCTTCAACGAAGCGATGACCACGATCGACACTTCGCGCGGCTGCCCATTCACCTGCTCGTATTGCAGCGTGAAGAACGTAATGGGGCGCACGATGCGATCCCGCGAACCCGAGGCGGTGGTGCAATGGGTTCGCGATGCGATCCGTTTTCACGGCATCGAGTCGCTGTTTCTTGTTGACGACGATTTCTTCCGCAGCCCGCGATGGGAAGAAATCCTGACCGGTCTGGTCGAGGTCAAGAAGGAATATCCGCAACTGAGCTTCATGATGCAGGTCGACGTTGACGCCTCGTCTTATGCCAACGTCGCGCCGGGCGAGACCGAGGGCGCCAAGCATCGGCGCAGCAAGCGCTTTGTCGAACTGGCGGCGCGGGCCGGATGTTACCAGGCCTTCGTCGGGATCGAATCGCTCAATCCCGACAATCTCAACTTCGCGACCAAGTACCAGAACACCGACGACCGCCAGCATCGGATGAAGATCGAGGAATCGCGCGCGCGCGTACTCGACAAGTACCGTCGCGTGGTCGAAAACTGGCATCGCGTCGGCATCTCGGTGCACGCTGGCTATATGCTGGGGTTCCCCTTCGACGGCCCCGACTGCGGACGGATCGCGGCCAAGACGCTGCGCAAGCTCGGCTTTGACATCGTGTCGTTCTTCATCATGACGCCGCTGCCCGGCACCGAGGACCAGGTTCGTTACGCCAAGGAAGGCGAGATCATCGACTGGGACTTCAACAACCTCGACTCTCAGCACGTGACGCTCAAGCACGACCGGCTGGATCGCGACACCTGGATGCGCGCCTATCGCGAGGCGTTTACCGGGTTCTACTCGTTCCCCAGCCTGCTCAAGACCATCTTCACCGTGGCCGGCGGGCGTGGACTGGATGCCGAGGCGCGGCGATCGACGCTGCGGCAGTTCATGTATTACTTTTTCAGCTACCGCCAGGGTCGTCATCCGATGGTCGGCGGGGTATGGCAGATTCTCCGCCGCGACGTTCGCCGCGTAGCGATAACTGACGCCGAAGCTCTTCGGCACTACCTCGGTGGGATGCGCTTCGACGCTATCCTGCGCGGCGATGGCGGCGGTTTCGCCGGGGCGCCCGCCTAGAGCTGCGGCTCGAGTATCCAGCCGCGCGCCGTCGAGATGCGGCATGCTTCGGTTTCGATTTCACGCCCACCGGCATCGTCGAACAGCAACACGCCGGCGGGCGTTTTCGCGTTCCCAACAGACCCATATGGCGGCCGCTCGATTGGCGTACTAGGATAGCAGCCGCCGATGGAGACGCAGTTGCAGAGCTTTCTAGCCGCTTTTCTCGTGCCGGGGCCTCAGCGTCTTGTCACCCAGATTATACTCGTTGCGCTGGTGCTCATCGTATTGAGCATTTATCTGCGGGGGCCGCTTGGTACGATCTGTCGAGTCGCGGTCTTCCTCGGCTCGATGGCGGTTATCATCGCAGGCGCCGCTATCCTGATGAACAATGTCTCGCTCGCCGGACCGCCAAACCCAGCCGTGCGGCTGCATCGCTTTCTGACCATGAACTGGGCGGCGACCAGTGAGAAAGGCGACGGCGCCGCGGCATGCGCCGACCCGGCTGAACTCGCAGCTCGTCAGCCGGCGGACGCCGAGCATCGCGAGCGCCGTCATGTGCGGCGCGTGACCGCACGCAAAAATTCAGCGCCGGCCGCGGCTGCGGAAAGCTCTGGTGCGGGAGCAGGCGCCGACGTCCAAACTCAGGCGGCCTTTCCCGAATTGGTACGCAACTCGTACCCCGGAATCCCTCCCGCGCGTCTGATGCAAGTCGCGGCCTCCACCGTTAGCGGACTTCCGGGATGGCAAATCCTGAATTCGGATCCCAAAACTCTGACCATCAATGCGGTATATCACACGCGCCTGCTCGGCTTCGTCGACGACGTGCGGATTATCGTAACCCCGCGCAGCGAGATCGATCTGTGCTCGCGCTCGCGCGTCGGCGAGCCAGGTTCACAATCGCCGCTCAACGCCTTACACGGCGACTTCGGCGCGAACATCGGCCATATCAAGGAGTTCAACCTCGCGCTCGCTCCTGCCGCCGACGAGGCGTATCGTCAGGTCGAAATCGAGGAGACTGCCGAACAGCACGGCGTCAGGGTGGTCAAGCCTTAGAGACGCGCTGGCTTTGAGACCGGGTCTTGACCTGAGTCCCCCGCCCGCCGGAACATCATGTTCGAGACCGGAGTTTAATCTTCGGAAAGCGATCGGATTCATATGCTGCGCGAAGCCCAAATCGATGCACTGGCGAACCACCTGGTCAACGGGCTCGTCACGCGAGGCATCATCAAACCGCGCGCCGACGTAAAGGACCTAGTCGCCTGCGTGGTCGAGCTGATGTCGCAGAACTTCGAGACCGAAGCGCGGATCGACGACGAGGCTGACAAGATGGCCGAGCAGCAGGCGCGGCTCAATCCTGCGCTCGACGCGACCCGGCTGCGCTCGATGATCCGTCAGCGCCTCGCGCAGAAGCAGAATTTCACCCTTTAGCCGCCGCAGCGGCAGCGGCTAAGCTCGAGGCAAACCGCAGGCAACTGGATGGGGATGCGATGAAGCTCAGCGAGGAGCGAATACTTTACCTGGCGCGCGAGTCCATCGCGCGGCTACGCGACGAGAGCTTGGCGGAGATCCCCAACTTCGCCCTGGCCTTGCGCCAGGCACGCGATCTCATCGCCGGATGGGAGGAGCAGGGCGATGCGATCGATGAAGTCGTGAGGCGCAAGATCAACTCGCTCAGGCGCGGGGTGGTCGAGGGCAGCAACGAATGGAATATCCTGTTCCGACGCTATCGCGACGAGGAATTGCGCAAGAAAGGCCCGCGCTAGAACCGGCTGTGCGCACTATCGATTCGGTGACTATGGATCCTAAAGAATTTATCGCCCGCTGCTCGCCAGAACATCAACCGCAAATGCCGCCCTCGCAACTCCGAACACCCGAGCACCCCCGGTCCGTGCCGCTGGCCGAAAGACCATAATCGCGCCGCTGCCCGTGGCCATCCAAGAGCCCCCCGCCATTCCTCCCCCCGCGACGGAGGAGGTCCGCATGCCGCTGCTCGATCATCTGCGCGAGCTGCGCGGACGGCTAGTGCGGGCAGTTATCGCGTTGGCCGTCGGATGCGCTCTGTCGTACGTTTTCGCCGACCATCTGTTCGCCTGGCTGACGATGCCGCTGCGCGAGGTTGGCGGCAGCAAGCTGCTGCTGATCGGCACTGGCGTGGGCGAGGCTTTTTTCACCAAGATTAAGGTCGCGCTGGTCGCCGGCGTATTCCTCTCGAGTCCGGCGATATTTTACGAAGTCTGGAAATTCATCGCGCCTGGCCTGCTCGAATCGGAGCGGCGTCTCGCCCTGCCGTTCGTCGTGAGCTCGAGCCTGTTCTTCGCGCTAGGCGGCTACTTCTGCTGGGCCGTGGTGTTCAAGGTCGGGTACGCGTTCTTCATCGCGCAGTACAGTTCGATAGGGGTCACGCCGACAATTCGCATCAGCGAGTACCTGGCGTTTTCGGCCAAACTGATGCTGGCGTTTGGGCTGACTTTCGAGATGCCGATTTTCGCGGTTTTCCTGACCAGGCTCAGACTGATCGACTACCTGATGATGCTGCGTTATTTCCGCTATGCGGTACTCGGCATCTTCGTGGTTTCGGCAGCGCTGACGCCGCCCGACATGGTTTCGATTTTCCTGCTCGCAATTCCGCTGTTGCTGCTCTACGTGCTGAGCGTGGGCGTCTCCTACATCTTCCGCGCGCAGGCGCAGCTTAACGAAACTGCCTCCGAGCCTCCCGCCACGCTCTGAGCGCGCCGGCGGCACATCCGTGCAAAGGAACGAGATCTGATGGCCATCATCGAGGAATTTCCCCGTGCCTCGGGAGCTCCCGGTATCGAACCGCGCTGGAGTCACAGCGCCAAGGATGTCGTCGGCACAGCATACTCGACCGCGAGTCCGATATGGTTTACCGCTTCCGGCGGCGTGCTTAGCGAAATCTACTATCCGACCATCGATCGGCCGCAGATCCGCGACCTGCAGTACCTGGTGACTGACGGCGAGACTTTTTTCCACGACGTTCATCGAGACCAGGACACTTCTATCGAGTACCTGGGAGAACGGGGCCTGGGCGTGCGAATCATCAATGCCGATCGCGCCGGACGCTACCGCGTGGTGATGGAGGTCATCACCGACCCGCATCAGCCGTGCGTATTGCTGGACACCCGGCTGGAGGCCAACGCCGACCTGCTAAGCCGCCTGCGCCTGTTCGTCCTGCTCTCGCCGCATCTGAACGTCGGCGGATGGGGGAATAATGCCAATCTGGCGCGGATGGCCGGTTACGAGTTTTTGACCGCGCACAAGGACAATACCTGGCTGGCTCTGGGAGCCAACGTACCGTTTGTGCGGAGTTCGTGCGGTTACGTCGGAAGGACCGACGGATGGCAGGATCTGAATCAGAATTTCAAGCTGGATTGGGAGTTCGCCTCGGCCCCCGACGGCAATGTCGCGCTCACCGCTGAGATCGACCTGCCCGAGGACCAACATTTCACGCTCGGCCTCGCCTTCGGCAATGGGATGCATCGCGCAGTGACTTGCCTATATCAAGCGCTCGGCGTGCCTTTCGCGCAGCACTCGGCGCGCTTCATCGAGCAATGGAGCCGCGCCTGCGCGCACATGTATCCGCTGGAACGATGGACCGGCGATGGCGGCAAACTTTGCCGCAGAAGCCGCGAATTGCTGCTCGCGCACGAAGACAAACGCTTTCCCGGCGCGCTCATCGCCTCGCTCAGCATTCCGTGGGGCGAGGTCAAGGGCGACGAAGACCTGGGCGGCTATCATCTGGTGTGGACGCGCGACCTGGTCAACAGCGCGACCGGACTTCTTGCAGCCGGCGACCTCGCCACTCCGTTGCGCGCGCTCATCTATCTCGCCTGCACGCAGCGCCCCGACGGCGGCTTCCCGCAGAATTTCTGGATCGACGGCAAGCCTTACTGGTCGGGTATCCAACTCGACGAGGTCGCCTTTCCCGTCATGCTGGCATACCGCCTGGTGCGCGCCGGCACCACGATGGGTGCGTTCGATCCGTATCCGATGGTGCTCGAGGCCGCCCGCTATCTGATTAGCAAAGGGCCAGTCACGCCGCAGGAGCGATGGGAGGAAAATAGCGGCTACTCACCGTCGACGCTCGCGAGCAATATCGCTGCGCTGGTCTGCGCAGCGTGCCTGGCGCGCGGGCGCGACGATGTGGCGACCGCGGAGTTTCTGCTGGATTACGCCGATTTCCTCGAATCTCACATCGAGCGATGGACCGTGACCAACAAGGGCTTTCTCGTCCCGGGCATCAAGCGCCACTACGTCCGTATCAATCCCGCGGACCCCTCGGCGGTAGTTGTGGCGGACAATGATCCAGACCAGGGGATGGTCTCGATCCGCAACCGCCCGCCCGGCGCACCTTACCTGTTCCCGGCCGCCGAGATTGTCGACGCGGGTTTTCTGGAGCTGGCCCGTTATGGAATCCGCCGCCCCGGCGACCCGTTGATCGAGGATTCGCTACGCGTGGTCGACGCCGCGCTCAAGGCTGACTTCCCGGCCGGACCGTGTTGGAAACGATATACGCACGACGGTTACGGCCAGCGCGACGATGGCGGAGCCTTCGTAGGATGGGGCGTCGGGCGGCCGTGGCCGCTCTTGACCGGTGAGCGTGGCCATTACGAATTGGCGGCCGGACGCGACGTCGTGCCCTTCCTGCGCGCGATGGAAAACTTCGCCATCCCAACGCGGCTGTTGCCCGAACAAGTCTGGGATCGGCCCGATCTGCCGGAGGAGCTGCTGCTTTTCGGCGGACCTACGGGCGCTGCGATGCCACTGATGTGGGCGCATGCGGAGTACCTCAAACTTCTCCGCTCTGCCGCCGATGGCGTCGTCTTCGATGTTATTCCCGAAGTGGCCGAGCGCTATCGTGACGGCAAAAAAGCCCGCGGCGCGATCGAGGTGTGGAAACACAACTGGCAGATCCAGTTCATTACTCCACCGTGCAAACTGCGTATCCAGTCGGCTGAACCCTTCCTGTTGCACTGGAGCAAGGACGAATGGCATCACGTCCACGACTCGCGTTCGACCCACATCGCGGTTGGACTGGATTTCGTCGATATCGATGTCACCACCGCCGACCGCGCGCCGGTACGCTTCACCTTTCGGTGGATGGCGCGCGAGCAATGGGAAGGCCGCGACTACGCGGTCGAACTGCGGGAGAGTTAGGCGCCGATGCGGCGGATGGAGAAGGTCGCGCTCAGCGAATCGAGCAGCGCGGCGAGGTCGGCGGCCGAGGCAGCGTCGAAGTAAAGCCGGATGTAGTGATGGCGCGGGTCCTCCGTGCGCATCGTCGCCAGGTTATCGTACGACTCGATAATCGCCTTGAAGCGCGCGATGCCTTCTGGCGGCATCGCCAGCAGCACGCTTTGAAATGATGATGAAGCAGACATGGACGTTAGAGTAGGTGTGCGCCGCGAAGAGCCGCTGAAGTGGTAAAGCAGCGCCGCGTATATTAATGGTTAGCTCTCGTAGAGTCTTCGTATCTTCAATCCAGCTCGCCAGCCAAAAAGCGTAGGAAAAACTGACCGACACGTTTTGAGATGGCGAATACCTAAATCGGTAAATTGCCAATCGAGCGTCTCGGCAAGATTGCGGATTCTCGTGACATTTTAGCTGGCATGCTTGATGCGTCCTATAGCTGGGTACGGAGGTACACGACCGTGAGCACGTTAAGAACCAGAATTATGCGAGTTTGCACAGTACTGATGCTGTTATCCGGGATGCTGACGCTTCAAGCCTGTTTCTTTGATGACGGCGGTCACTGGCACCATTGGCACGATCACTACCATGATCACTACGAGCATCGCTAAGTCAGGTACTCAGCAGATGCTCTAAAAGATCATTTATTTTGATGAACGACTGTCTCTCTTAAAAGATTACTTGCTAGTGTCCTGAGTAGGAGTCGACTAAAAGCAATTCTGCAAAAATATGTTTGCGAGTTCTTTAACTCAGGACACTAGCGATTGGCGTTCGCGCGGCTGATCCTGGTCACCGGCAAAGGAGGCACGGGCAAGAGCACGGTGGCCGCGGCTCTCGCGCTCGCTCTCGCACGCCGACGTCCCACCCTGCTGGTCGACCTCGACCAGCGGATGTGGGCGACGCGGATGCTGGGGATCGAGTCGGGCGAGAATCGGATAAAGAACGAGCAGCATTTTAACGGCGCGGACGGGGCAGCCTATCCGACTGCGACAGCCAAGGCGAGTCAGATCGCCAACCTCGAAACACTCTCGCTAGGGCCGAAAGCCGAGCTCGAAGCTTTCATCGAGCGGATAGTGCCAATCAAAGCGATCGCGCGCCGGATGCTTAAGAGCCGGACCTTCGGCTACGTCAGTGCCGCGCTGCCCGGGTTGGAGGCGTTCCTGATGCTCGAGCGCCTACGAATACTTGCCGGAGACGCCGCGCCAAACGACGGCTACGTCGTGGTTGACGCGCCGGCCACCGGGAGCGCTCTGGAGCTGCTGTCGGTACCAGGCGCCCTTAAGCGAATCGCGCCGCTCGGAACACTCAACCGGCTCGCCGCCAGCGTCGAGAGTTTTCTCGCCGACGCGTCGCGCTTTGCCGTGATGCTGACGCTGACTCCGCACGAGCTCGCGCTGCGTGAGGCGCTTGAGGCCTCCGACGTGCTGCGCGGACGGCTCGGCGTCAGCGTCGCCGCGGCGGCGCTTAACTGCGTGCCGCAGCCGCTGTTCGAGGAGCGTGAGCTCGATGAGCTCGACGCACTCGAGGCGCATCCGGGATGCGCGAGACTCGCGCGCTGGCGCGACGATGCGGGACGCTTCGCGGCGCGAGCGCGCCGCGAAGCGTCCCGCGTTGGCCTAAGCGTCATCGAACTGCCGATGCTGTTCAGCCCGGCCCTCGGCCGGGCCGAGCTCGAGGAGCTGAGCCGCGCGCTCGACGCGCGGCTCTTCCCGGCGAAGGCCGCCAAGTCCGGAGAGCCCGGCAAGTCTCCCAAGTCCACGAAGCCCGCAAGTCCGGCGCCTTCCAGGGAATCCGCGCGCCCCACGAAAACCACTAAGCCGCCGAGAGTTGCGAAAGCAGGACCACACGAATGACGATCGCGGAGCCGTCGCGCCGCCTGCTCGCAGGCGGCCTTCTCGGAGGCCGCCTGCTCGTATGCCTCGGCTCGGGCGGCGTCGGCAAAACCACGGTCAGCGCCGCGCTCGCGCTCGGCGAAGCGATCGCCGGGCGCCGGGTCGACGTGATGACCGTGGACCCGGCGCCGCGCCTGCTCGACGCCCTCGGGCTCGACGCCATCGACGCCGCCGAGCCGCGCGCAGTGCGGCTCGACGGGGTCGATGCGCCGGCGGTTCCGGGCTCGAGTGCGCGCAGGCGCCCGGCGGTTCGCGCTGGGCGCCTGCGCGCACTGCGCCTGGACCCCAAACGCACCTTCGACGCGATCATCGCGCGACACGCACCCTCGCCCGCAGCCGCCGACGCGATCATGCAAAACCGCATCTACCGCAATCTCTCGCAGGCCCTTGCCGGCGTGGGCGATTACATGGCGATGGAACGGCTGCTCGAGCTAAGCGAGGAGCCGTCAACCGACCTGGTGGTGCTCGACACGCCGCCGGCGCGCGAGGCGCTCGACTTTCTCGACGCGCCGCGCCGGCTGCTCGAGTTGCTGAATTCGCGCGCCGTCACGCTGCTGGGCGGCGGGATGCGCCGCGGATTCAGCGTCGTCGACCTCGCGGCGCGCGCGGTGCTTTCCGCTTTCGACCGTCTCACGGGATTGCGTCTGCTCGGCGACGTGCAGGACTTCGTGCGCAACTTCGACGGCATGTATGCCGGATTTGCCGAGCGCGCCGCGCGCGTGCAGCAGCTCCTCGCGGCCGGCGATACCGCAGTGGTCGTGGTCACCACCGCCGAGCCCGAGCGCATCGCCCAGGCACATGAGTTCCTCGCCGCGCTGCGAACGGCTGGGATCAAGCCGCGCGCAGTTATCGTAAACCGCACCCTGCCGGCGATCCCGTCGGCGGAACAGATCGCTCGCGCGCCGGTTAAGCCGGCGCTACGGCGCAAACTCGTCCGAGCAGCCGGAGAGTTCGCGGCGTTGCACGCCCGCGAAGCCGCAGGCATAGCCTCGTTCCGCGCGAGCGGCTCGACCGAATTGGAACTGTTTGCGGTGCCTGACCTCGGACGTGAGCCGACCGAACTTGCGGACCTCGCCCGGCTCGGGAGGACCCTCGCGATCCTCTGAATGAACCAAAATGCGGCGAAGCCCCCCGCCCGCCCATTCGGCCGGGAGATGCGGACACGCGTGTTTTGATCAGTTGGAACTGCCGCTGGAGTTGCCGCGGCTCTTGCGCCGGCGCGGCATCGGACGCGGCCCGGGCGCCGGCGGAACAGGACGGACCGGTCGAACTGGACGGACTGGCTCGTCTGATCCGTCTGACTCGACTTGATCCGAGGAATTGCGCGCCTGGCGCTGCGCGGGTCTCTCGCCCGCCGCCAGCATCCGGTCAATCTTCATGCTAAGGTTGATCAATTGGCTGGAGAGGGTATCGAGTCGGGCTTTCAGTTCGCGAACATCGCGTTTGGATGGAATATTGACGAAGTCGAGAACGGTTTCGACGTTGCGGTCGAAGACGTGCTTGTTCGCCATCAATCGTTCTCCCGCGCGGCCCAGCCCCTTGCGCATCCGCTGGTTGGCCATCAGCTCGCCCATTACGCTGCCGAGCCCTTCCTCGCCCACCTGGCGCAGCTTTGAAATGATACTTTCAGCGTCGCGGCGTGCCATCCCTAACCACTATAGTCCCGCGCAGCAGCCCCGCAAGCCCAAGCTACTGATGTGCAAGTGATGTGGACGATCGCGACGATCCTCAACGTGACCTCCGGTTTCGCCCTGATGCGCTATCGGGGGAATCCGGCCGAGATAATCGCCACCTCGCTGATCATCGACGCTGCGCTCGCGCCGCTCACCGCGACGATCGCGTGGCGCCGCGGCCGCTCGCTGACCATCTGGGCGCTACTAGGCTTTGCGTTCGGGATGTGGGCGCTGGTGGCGACCTTGCTTATACGTCCGCGCATCCGGGATCAGCGTACCGACCCGCGTCCCGGCGGCCCGCCGCCTACATCTGATGCCGCCTGAGCCACGCCAAAAGTGGCGCATAGACTTCACGCTCGGCGTGCGTGCCGCAGATAACGTCGAGATGGCCCCATCCCGCCAGCCGTTTGACCGTCACGTCGGCGCTGCCGGTAGCAGCGGCAGAGTCGGTCACCATGCTTGGCCATTGGCTGGAGATGTTGGTGCTGGCGAACGCAATCACCGGAATCTTTGAGACGTTAAGCCGCGCCAGCGCGCTCGCGTCAAACGGATTGTCGTAATTCTGCACCGCCGGCCACCATCGATCGTAACCAATCAGTACCCTCGCCAGCACGGACGGATCTGAAAATCCGCCCTGCGGATTCGCAAGGCCGCCATGCCCTCCGAACACGCCGTCGGCGCCGTAAACCACGTGCTCGAGATTTTCCGCCGCGGTTTTGTATTTTGTTAATGGCGCCGGTCCGCCGGGATCGCGAATCACTGCCTCCAACAACACCTGGCGCTTGTGGTAGGTCAGATGGCGCCCGCCAATATCGTCGGCGACACGTCCAGCGGGCATCGCCGCGGCCGGACCGCGCGGAATGAAGCCGTCGAGAATCACAATTCCGGCGACATTTTGTGGATGCGTCGCCGCGAACAGGTAAGCGAAGCTCGCGCCGCGGCTGAAGCCCGCAATGAAGAGTTTTTCGGCGTGCGTTTTTTCGCGGACAAACGCGGCCGCCGCTTCGATATCGCCCTCGAACACGCGGTTCGTCCATCCGGTCATCACGACGAGCTTTTCCGGCGGCGTGTCGGACGGGACGAAGTGGGTACGGTAGTCCATCGCCCATACATCGACGCCATGTGCCGCCAGGTAAACCGGCATCGAATAGCGCGGGTCATCTATCGTGACCTCACCGTTCATGTTGGTGCCCGGAAGGTAGAGCATCACGATTCCAGGATGCGTCGGCTCGAACGGGCCGTTCGCGATCCGATGAAGCCCGATACGATCGAATGCCGACAGCCCGCGCTTCGCGACGAAATGCCATTCGTAGATTCCCGGGGCGCCCTTGAGCGCTCGCGGCGCGCCGATTTGCGGAAATGTCTGCGGCGCGGAAACTGTCTGTGCCGGCGGCGACGCGAAAATGCAACGCGGGACCAGCGCGCCGGAGACGATCACGAGTATCAGGGCGGCGCAGAATGCCGATCCAATTCGCCGTCGCATTTTCGTTGTGCATCCACAGAGCAAAACTGTAAAACAGTGAAACAATCTTTTCATATACACCGTTCAAAGCCGTCCGGAGCAGTTCGCCAAGGATTCTGCCCGGGCGTTTATCAAGGAGCTTACCAAGGAGTTTACGATGAGCGGAAAAGTCGAATTCGCATTCTGGTCGCCGCAAGCCGGTGCGAGCGTCAAAACCCTGCTCGAACGGGCGGAGATGGCCGAACGCCTGGGCTATCATTCCTTTTGGCTGGTCGATCACTTCTGGACCATCGGCATGCCCGACGTCGATTTGCTCGAAGCGATGGCAATGATGAGTGCGATCGCAGCGCGCACGGAACGCGTCCGTATCGGCACGCTGGTATTGTGCAACTCCTTTCGCAATCCGGCACTGCTCGCCAAGTCGCTCACCACCATCGACCACATCTCCAATGGCCGGCTCGAGGTCGGCCTGGGCGCGGGCTGGATGGAGCAGGAGTACCGCGCCAACGGCTACGAGTTTCCTTCGGTTGGCACACGGTTGCGCCAGCTCGAAGAGGGCCTGCAAATCCTGAAGGCGATGTTCACCGAGAACCGCGCCACTTTCAAAGGCCGCTACTACTCGGTCATCGACGCGCCCAACAATCCCAAACCAGTCCAGAAGCCGTATCCGCCGATCATGATCGGCGGTGCGGGCGAAAAAGTGATGCTGCGGTTGGTCGCCAAGTACGCCGATCGCTGGAACTGCCCGGCCGGCTACCGCGACTTCAAGAAAATCCTTGGCGTGCTGCATGAGCATTGCCGCGCGGTCAGCCGCGACCCGAAGGAAATCACGGTCTCGGAGCAGGTGATGGTTTGTATTGGCGCGAACAAGGCCGAGGCCGATCAAAAGTGGGAGATGGTTAAGGGGCGCAAGCCTTTTTCATTCACCGCGATCAAGGGCACGCCCGACGAGGTGGTAAAGCAGTTGCGCGAGCGCGTCGCGTGGGGGATCACGATGTTCACGATGATGTTCGCCGACATGGGGCCGCCGCAGACGGTCGAGCTGTTCGCCCGCGAAGTGATGCCGGCTTTCGCGTAGAAGGAGATTACGATGCCGCTCTATCTGGATGAAATTTATCTCAACGCTTCCAATCCCGAGAACGCCAAACGCTCGCTCAAGTTCTTCGCCGAGGTGTTCAAGGGCGGCTTCCCGCCCGGTGTCACACTCGTGGCGGGTCCGTGGATGTCGAACGAACAGCCCAAGGTAGTTCTGGTGCTCGATATCAAGGACCATTCGCTGACCTTTAATCCGTTCACCAAGGCACTCGCCCAGGGAATCGTGCTCAAGCGCCGCCTCGAGCCGATCGTCGATTGGAACGAGGCGCTGAAGCTCGCGAGCGAACTTTAGACTCGCGCGCCGAGACGCGCCTTGACACCTCAAAGGGCCGGCGCGAAGCTCACTTGAGCTCGCGCCGCGTCACGATGGCTGGGACGGGCGCGCGGAGTGCGTGTAGTTTCGTGCAGGCACGCGCGCCCGCATCACTGTTCGCGCCGCGCTCGGAAGGAACCTCGCGATGGCCCACGATCTGCTGATCCGCAACGCCACCATCTGCGACGGCACCGGAGCGCCAGTACGTCACGGCGCGCTGGCCGTGAAGGATGGCAAAATAGCTGCGGTCGGCGAGGCCTCCGGCTCCGCCCGGCGCGAGATAGACGCCGGCGGCGCGATGCTCGCGCCCGGCTTTATCGATATCCATACCCATTACGATGCGCAGATTTCCTGGGATCCGTTGCTCACCTCTTCGTGCTGGCACGGCGTCACCACGCTGCTGATGGGCAATTGCGGCGTAGGGGTTGCGCCCTGCCGCCCCGGCCAGCAATCCACGATGGCCTGGGACTTGGTCAACGTCGAGGCGCTGCCGCATGACGTTCTGATGCGCGGCGTGGCGTGGGACTGGGAGAGCTTTCCCGAGTACATGGCGGCGACCGAGCGGCGCGGCATCGCGCTCAATGTAGGTTTCCTGGTGCCGCTCTCGGCGTTGCGCTTTTACGTCATCGGTGAGGAAGCGGCCGAGCGTGCCGCGACCGAGGCCGAGACCGCCGAGATGGTGCGGCTATACCGCGAGGCCCTCAGCGCCGGCGCGGCTGGCTTCTCGATGAGTCTGGCGCCGCAGCATATCGGCTTCCAGGGCCGTCCGCTGGCGAGCCGGATGGCGAGCGACGAAGAGTTGCGCGCGCTTTGCCGCGCGATGCGCGAGCTGGGTCGCGGCGTTATCGAGATCCTTCCCAATCGCGGCTCGACCAGCGTGCCCAACGACGGCGGCTTCGACCTGCTGACGATGCTCGCAAGCGAGAGCATGCGCCCGGTGACCTGGCTCGCGCTGCTCGACCTGCCCGGAACGCCTCCGGAGGCCCATCAGCAAACGGTCGAGCGGCTCGCTCCGCTGCTCCGAAGCGGGCTCAAGATTCTGCCGCAGGTCACGCCGCGTCCGATTCAGCAGTACTACACGATGCGAGAGCCGTTCATCTTCGCCGCACTCGATTCGTGGAAGGGAATCTTTAACCGTGGCGTCGACGAGCAGATGGCGCTCGTGCGCTCGTCGGATTTCCGCGCCGCGTTCCGCAACGAAATCAAGGACGGCGGCGGCAATGCCATTTTCCGCGGCCGTTGGGACCGCGTGCATATCGCGCGCGTGGAAAACGAGCACAACCGCCGCTTCCTTAACCTGAGTATCGCTGAGCTTGCCGCCGCCACCCGCAAAGACGCCGTCGACGCACTGCTCGACCTCGCGCTGGACGAGCGGATGGAGCTGGGCATCACGCTCTCGGTCATCAACGTCAATCCCGACGTCGTCGGGCGCATTCTGAAACTCCCCAATACGCTGATCGGACTTAGCGACGCGGGCGCCCACGTCGCGCAGCATTGCGACGCCGGCCTTACCTCATACCTGCTCGACGAATGGGTGCGACGGCGCGGCGTGCTGACGCTGGAGGAAGCCGTGCGGCGGCTGACCTCGGAGCCCGCCGACTTCCTCGAGTTGCGCACCAAGGGACGGCTTGCGCCAGGGATGGATGCCGACCTGGTGATCTTCGATCCGGCTGCGATAAAACCGCTTGCGCCCGAGTGGCTTAACGACTTGCCGGGTGGCGCGCCACGGCTTATCGAGCGCTCGGCGGGAATCGAATACACGATCGTCGGCGGCGAAGTTTTGTTCGCGCACGACCAATACCAGGGCGGCCTGCCGGGAAAAGTGCTGCGCACGCTTTCGCAAAGCGGCCGTTGAAGATGAGTCATTTGGACCGCGACCAGGTATCCAGCGAGCGAAGTCGATAACCAGCAAGCGGAGTCTATAAAGAGATGAACGGAGCCGAGAGCCTGATCCTGACCGCACTCAATTGCGGAGTCGATATCTGTTTCGCCAATCCCGGCACTACCGAGATGCCGCTGGTCGCGGCGCTCGACGGCGCAAGTAAAATGCGCGCGGTGCTGGCGCTGTTCGAGGGCGTGGTCACCGGCGCGGCCGACGGCTACGCGCGGATGGCCGATCGGCCCGCGCTCACGCTGACTCATCTCGGACCGGGCTTCGCCAACGGGATCGCCAACCTGCACAACGCCCGGCGCGCGCACTCGCCGATAGTCAACGTGATTGGCGACCATGCGACATGGCATCTGAAGGCAGACGCGCCGCTTACGTCGGATATCGAATCGCTCGCCCGCCCGGTCTCCGCCTGGGTTCGCCACTCCGTGAGCGCGAGCGCGATCGCCGCCGACACGGCCGCGGCGATCGCGGAGGCGATGCGGCCGCCGGGCCGCACTTCGACACTTATCGTTCCGTCCGATTGCCAATGGAGCGAGGCCGGCGCGGCGGCCGCCGGGCCGGTTACCCGCGTATCGCCTCCGGCGGCGCCCGACAGCGCCGTACGCGCGGCGGCTGAGATACTGCGGCGCGACGGCGCGAGCACCGTACTCTTCATGGGCGGCGCGGCGCTCCGCGAACGCGGCCTCAAGGCCGCGGCGCGAATCGCCGCGGCCAGCGGATGCCGCCTGATGTGCGAAACGTTCCCCGCGCGGGTCGAGCGCGGCGGCGCGATGCCGCCGGTCGAGAAGCTGCCCTACTTTCCTGAGATGGCGCTCGAGGCGCTCGCGAAATCCAGTTCGGTCATCCTGGCGGGCGCGCGCGCGCCGGTCGCGTTTTTCGGCTATCCCAACCTGCCGAGCGTGCTGATTCCCGAGGGCCGCAGTGTCGCCACGCTGGCGACGATCGAGCAGGACGTGGCGCTGGCGCTGGAAGCGCTGGCCGACCTTATCGGCGCGCCAAAGACGGCCCCGGCGCGCGCTGCCAAGGGAGCGGCGGCGCGGCCGACGGGCGCGCTCGACGCGACCACCATCGGCGCCGCGATCGCAGCCCTGATGCCGGAGCACGCAATCGTGATGGATGAGGCCGCGACAACCGGCCTGCCGTTCTTCGGCGCGTCGCTTAGTGCGCCGGCTCACACTTACCTCGCGCTCACGGGAGGTGCTATCGGCCAGGGCCTGCCGTGCGCGACTGGTGCCGCGATCGCTTGCCCCGATCGCCGCGTCATCTCGTTCCAGGCCGACGGCAGCGGGATGTACACCGTGCAGGCGCTATGGACGCAAGCGCGCGAGGGTCTCAACGTCACGACGCTGCTCTGTAACAACCGCCGCTACCGGATTTTGCAGGTCGAGCTGGCTCGCGCTGGAGTTACGGAGCCCGGCCCAACAGCGCGATCGCTCACCAGCCTGGACAATCCGAACCTCGACTGGGTCGCGCTCGCCAAGGGGATGGGCGTGCCGGGCGTTCGAGTCGACACGGCCGAAGCGCTATCCCATGAGTTGGAGCGCGCGCTAAAGGAGGCGGGCCCCAAAATGATCGAGATGATCATCTGACGATGATTATCTGATAATGACGGCGCGCGCTCCGGACGATACATTCTCGAGGGGCACGATTGCCTCGCGCTTGCTTATTGTTTTGCGACGCTCCTCAGAGGGGGCGGCGGGCAGCGCTGGCGCCGGTGAGGCTGAACTCGCCGGGGCCGTACACTGCGACCATCAGCAGGCCGCCCATGATCGCGAGGTTTTTCTGCCACTCGATCGTCTGTCCCGTCGACACGTGGAAGATCAATGTGACGGGGATCATAAACAGGAACATGATGAGCGCCGCCACATCGGCGTGCCATCCGAACACCAGCATCAACCCACCTCCCAATTCGACGATCACCGAAATTACGAAAAGCTCGGGAACCAGCGAATGCGGCAGTCCCGCGCTCGCCATGTATTGCATGGTGGCTGCCGGTCCGGAGATTTTTTCGACCCCGGCCATGACAAAAATAAAGGCCAGCATGATGCGCCCGAGCAGCGCGCCCGCGTTACGCAGTGAGTCCATCGCCTGCTTCACCTCCCGCGTTGGAGCCGGTCAGGAATCCTCGGCACACGGTTCCGTCTCGGCTTGGATTGGAACCCGGAGACTCCCGTAGTCAACCCATTATGACCTGTTAAATGCAACATGAATCACGCCGGCCGCCGATCGAACTGGTGCTTGAATCGGGGCGCGGCGCTATCTAAGGTCGAAGCTCACAAGTCGATTGAAAGAGGCAACGCCATGCTTTGGAAACCCGACCAGACCTTTTATCCTTCGCCGCGAATGGCGATCGAAGGGCCGCGCGAGCGCCTGGGCTACGTCGCGACCTTCAGTCTCGATCCCCAGCACGGAAAGCGCGACGCGATAAATGTGCTCGACCTCGATCCCGGGTCTCCGAGCTTCGCCAGCGTGGTCGGACGGCTCGAAATGCCGGATGCCGGCAATGAACTGCATCATTTCGGATGGAACGCTTGCAGCTCGGCGCTCTGCCCCTATTCGCCCCATCCGCACGTCGAGCGCCGTTACCTGCTGGTGCCCGGCCTGCGCTCCTCGCGCATCCACGTCATCGATACCAAGCCTGACCCGCGCGCGCCGAAGATCGTCAAAGTGATCGAGGCCGAAGAAATCGCGTCGCGCGCGGGCTATAGCCGCCCGCATACGTTCCATTGTGGCCCCGACGCGATCTACGTAAGCGCGATGGGCGGTGCCAACGGCGGCGGCCCGGGCGGAGTTTTCCTGCTCGATCACGAAAGCTTCGACGTGCTCGGCCAATGGGAGGTCGATCGCGGCCCGCAGTTTCTCGCCTACGATTTCTGGTGGCACATCGGGTACGATGTGGCGATCACCAGCGAATGGGGCACGCCCGACATGTTCGAGAACGGGCTCAGCCTCGAGCGGCTGGTCAAGGGCGACTATGGCCATCGCCTGCACATGTGGGACCTGCGCAAGCGCCGCCATTTCCAGGAAATCGATCTTGGCGCGGAACATCAGATGGCGCTCGAGCTACGGCCAGCGCACGATCCCACCAAGGCCTACGGCTTCGTCTGCACCGTCATCTCGACCAAGGACCTCAGCGCCGGAATCTGGCTATGGCATCGTGAGAACGGCAATGGCAAATGGGCGGCGCGCAAGGTGATCGAGATTCCTGCCGAACCCGCCGACCCGGCTCTGCTGCCGCCGCCGCTAAAACAGTTCAAGGCCGCACCGCCGCTGGTGCCTGAGATCGCGCTCAGCCTCGACGACAAATTTCTCTATGCCTCGTGCTGGGGTACTGGCGAGCTCAAACAGTACGACGTAAGCGACCCGTTCCATCCGCGCCAGACCGGCTCGGTGCGGATCGGCGGAATGGCCTCGCGCACGCCTCATCCCAAGGCTGGCAAGGTCAACGGCGCGCCGCAGATGCTCGAGATCAGCCGCGACGGCCGCCGCATCTACGTGACCAACTCGCTCTACTCGGCGCTAGACGATCAGTTCTATCCCGAGGGCATTGGCGGATGGATCGCCAAGGTTGACGTCAATCCGGCCGGCGGGATCGCGCTCGACCCGAACTTTTTCATCCCCTTCGAGGGCGAACGTCCGCATCAGATTCATCTGGAGGGCGGTGACTGCTCGTCTGATTCTTTCTGCTACCCGTGACCGCGGCCTGGCCGTGGATCGCGATCGCCGCATTGGGCGCTTACCACGGCGTCGACCCATCGATGGGATGGCTGTTCGCGGTGGCGCTGGGGCTTCAGGAGCGCCGTCGTGCCAAGGTCTTCGCCGCGCTCGGACCGATCGCGCTCGGGCACCTGATTTCAATCGCGACCGTGGTGGCGCTGATCGGATGGGCACGATTCGCCGCTGCCTCTTCGCTGCTGCGCCCGGCCGGCGCCGCGATCCTGATACTGTTCGGCCTCTTCCGCTATCTACGTCCGCGCGCACATCCGCGATGGGTCGCGATGCGTGTGAAATGGTACGAGCTTGCACTGTGGTCGTTCCTGATGGCCTCGGCCCACGGCGCTGGGCTGATGCTATTTCCGATTCTGATGGATATGCCGGGCAGTGCGGCGATGCATCAACAGATGATGCACGGAGTGCACGGCCATTTGATGCATCAGTCGATGGCCGCGATAGGCCGTTCGCTCACGCTCACGCAAGAGGTGGCGGTCGTCCTGCTACATACGGCCGCGATGCTGCTCGTGATGGGCACCATCGCCGTCGTCGTTTACGATCGCGTGGGATTGTCATTCCTGCGCAGCGCCTGGATCAATCTCGACGCGGTCTGGGCAGGCGCGCTTATCGCCGCCGGCCTGCTCTCGCTGATAATCTGAACCGTATCGCGCGAGACCCGTCCGCATTGTAGGCTCGTACCGGCGCGAAACCACCGCCACGCCATCCGAAGTGTCCGCCGAGGTCCACAATGTCCGCCGCCAGGCGTCTGTTGGTAGTTGAGGACGAAACGAAGCTGGCCGCGAACATAAAGCGGGGACTCGGCGAGGCTGGCTTCACCGTGGATGTCGCGTCGAGCGCCGAGGCCGCGCGCGCGTCGCTCTCGCAGAGCGCCTATGATCTGATGCTGCTCGACCTGCGCTTACCAGGTCAGGACGGCCTCGAATTTCTCGCCGAATTGCGCGCAGCCGGCGCGGTACTACCGGTGCTCATCCTGACCGCGCGCGATTCCACGGACCAGCGGGTGCGCGGCCTCGATGGCGGCGGCGACGACTACCTGACCAAGCCATTTGCGTTCGGCGAACTATTGGCGCGCGTGCGCGCACTGCTTCGGCGCCAGCTCGCGGCCGACAGCCGCATGTTGGAAGTGAACGACATCATAATCGATACCGGTCGCCGCGCCGCCTCGCGCGGCGGCCGCGCGCTGGATCTGTCGCCCAAGGAATTGATGGTACTTGAATTTCTGGTGCGGCACGCGGGCCTGGCCGTGACGCGGGACATGCTCGGAGAGGCGGTCTGGGGCAAGGACTACAATGCGATGTCGAACATCGTCGAAGTATTCATCAACCGTCTGCGTCAGAAAATTGAGCTGGTGAATCAACCTCCTCTGATTGTGACGGTCCGTGGCGCGGGCTACATGCTCAGGGTCGAACTGCCCGTGCACAATAGCAAGACCGAGGACTCCGATTGAGTATTCGGCTTCGACTGACTATTTACTGGAGCGCCATCATCGCGCTTATTCTGTTCGCGGCCGGACTGCTGATAATCGTAATGTTCGCGCGCGCGATGTGGGGGACGCTCGACGCGGCATTGATCGAAGAAGCCGACACCACCGCGGCCGCACTCTCCCGTGCCACCGCCCTCGACATCGGGCAGATTCTCCGGCGCCTGAGCCAGGAAAAGGATCTGGGACCGGGACGTAGAGTGCGGCTTGATCGCCGGTGGCCATCCCGTTTTCGACGCAGGCGATGCCGGCGCTGATCTGCCCGACTCTCTCGCGGCGCCGGGATCCGCAGTGGACGGCGACGCTCACCGCTACCGGTTCGCGGTCGTTCCGCTGCGAGTGAATGGTAAGCCCGCGACCTTGCAGAATGGTGCCGACGCCGCGCCGGTTCGCCGAGCGATTGCACACTTGCGAAGCGCGCTGCTGCTGGTCATTCCGATCATTCTCGCGCTCTGCATCGCGGGCGGCTACTGGATAGCAGGATGGGCGCTCGCCCCACTGAACGACGTCACTAGCGCTTTGGGCCGCATCGGCCCGCGCAATCTGCGCCAGCGCCTGCCGCTTCCGGTGGTCCACGATGAAGCGGGAGAACTCATCACCGCGATTAACCAGTTGCTCGAGCGCCTGGAAATAGCTTCCGTCGCACAGCAACGTTTCGTATCCGAAGCCGCGCATGAATTGCGTACCCCGCTGGCCGTCCTGCGTAGCGGGCTGGAGGTTACGCTGCGGCGGCCACGGAGCGCCGAGGAAAGCAGAGCAGCGCTGGAGCAGGCGATGGGCGAAGTCGAGCGTCTTTGTACGATGGCGGCCGACCTGCTCGCACTGGCGCGGATGGACGCCGAGGCGGCGGTGGAACGTGGGCCGGTGGACCTCGGTGAAATCGCGGCCGAAGCGTCAGCGATGGCACAGACGTTAGCGGAAGCCCGCCATCAGGAATTCGCGCAGCAAATTGCGATCGACACGCACAAAAGGATGGTCGTGCAGGGAAGTGCCGGCGATCTGCGGCGGGTTGTGCTCAACCTGCTCGATAACGCGATCAAGTTCACTCCCGAACACGGCCGAATCGAAGTCGGCGCTAGCGCGGAAGGGGCGACGGCGCTGCTCTGGGTGCGCGACAACGGCCCTGGCATCGATCCGCAAGACCTCGGTCACATCTTCGATCCGTTCTATCGCAGCCGCAACGCCAACGGTGCGGGCAGCGGCCTCGGCCTCGCGTTGAGCCGCGAAATCGTGCGCCGTCACGGCGGCCTTATCGAGGCTGCGAACCGCCCCGCCGGCGGCTGCGAGATCCGGGTGCGGCTGCCGATCGCAAGCCTTTGAAAATACTCGCGACGAACCCTTACATGAACGTTTGTTAATTACTCCCGGGCGCGTGCGCCTGTTAGATTTGGCCGTAGAATTTGTCACGCGGATTTGCGGGGACATGACGGTGGGTCAAATTGTCACGATTACGCGCAAGATGATGCGGTTGATACGCTCTTCGTCGATGCGGATGTCGGGGTACGCTCTGACGGCCGCCGTGGCGATCGCGATGCTCTGCGCGCCCGCGCATGGCGAGACGCTTACCCTCGAGCAGGCCATTCAGCGCGCGCTCGCCTTCGCGCCGACGGTCGCTTCGGCGAGCGCGCAAACTGACCTCAGCACCGCGATGGTGCGCGAGGCGCGCGCGCCGCTCTATCCCTCGCTCTCGGCAGGTTCCGAATACATGCAGACAGCCGGCTACAGCATCGCAGTAACCAATGGCGGTCTCTCCGATGCGATGCTCACGCTCAATTATACCGCTTACGATTTCGGCCGCCGCCTTGCGCAAGCCCGCGCGGCGCTTTATCAGAGCGAGGCCGACCGCTATGGCGTACACGCCGCGCGAGCCCAGATCATTTTCGATACCACGATCGCTTACTACGATCTGGTGCGCACCCATGAGCTCGAACGCGAGCTCAACACCGACGACGTACGCCTCAAGCGCTACGTGGCCGTGGTCAAGGCGCTGCGCGTGAGCGGGCGTTCGATCGCCAACGACGTGCTCAAGGTGGAAACCGCAAGCAACAATGCAGGCCTCGCGCTTTCAAGCGCGCGTCACAATGTCGAGCGCGCGGCGGCGGTTTTGGGCGCGATGATGGGCGAGTTTGGGCCTTTGGATATCGCCGTCCCTGACGTCAGCGGATTGCCCGGATGGCCGGGCGAGGACCTCTCACGCAACCCGATGCTTCAAGCCGCGCAGCGAACCGTCGCCTCGGCCAAGGCCGCGGTGGAAGCGGCTCAGGCCGAGCGTTATCCGACGGTGAAACTGGCGCTGACAGCCGGATGGCAAGGCATCAACCCGCCGCACACCTTCACGCACAATGCCGGAGCGTCGTACGACGGTCTGGTCTCAATGCCGATTTTCGACGGTGGTCTCATTTCAGCGCATATCGATGAGGCCCGCGCCAGGGTAGCGGCGGCGGCGGCCCAGGTGCGCGAGGTTGAACTCCAACTGCGCAAGCAACTGGGAGATGCGGAACCGCGCTACCGCCAGGCGCGCGATCAGCTCACACTGCTGACAAGCGCGGAGCCCACTGCACAGGATAACTTCGCGCTGACCTGGACCCGTTTTCTGGGCGGCGGCAACGTCACGCTGCTAGAGGTGCTCGACGCCTTTCAGCAGGTTGAGCAGTTGCGTCTCGCGCGTCCGGATCAAACCTTCGCCGCGCGCCAGGCTGCTGCGCAGGCGGCACTGGTGCTTGGCCTCGATTGATGAGACCGTGCAGCGCTCCGAGGCTTGTGCTTGCGATACTGATGCTGCTAGCGGCGCTAAGCGTGTCCGGATGCCGTCAGGCGGCGATCAATGAGGACACGGCAACCGAGCCCCCGCCAAAGGTGGTGCTTGCAGTGAGCGCGGCGCGCGTCGTGGTCAAACCGATGCGCGAGGAGATTTCGCTGCCGGGCATCACCGCCGCGTTGCGAACGCTTACCTTGCGCGCTCCGGCGGCCGGACGCGTCGTGGGTCTCATGGTGACCACCGGCGATTCGGTGCGACGAGGCGAAGTGATCGGTCATATCATCAATCGCGAGGAGGACGCCGCGCAGGCCGGCGTCGCGGCGGCGCAAAAGATCGACCCCGCAGAAGCTGCCTCGCTGGCGCGCTCAGTCAAGCGTTACTCCGAAGGCCCGGGCATCCCCGTGCGCGTGCCCCAGGACGCCCTCGTCTCTCAGCGGCTCGTGAGTCCGGGCCAGATCGTCAACGAGTTCGATCCGCTGGTCGAGCTGGTCGACCCCTCGAGCGTCTACGTCGATGCCCAGGCCCCAATCAATCAGCTCGGCAAGCTCAGGCCCGGGATGGACGCGACGGTTGTCTCCGCGCTCAAACCAGGTGTCGTTTACCCCGCGCGCATCTGGTCGATCTCTCCCAGCTTTTCAGCCGGCGGAACCACCGCACCCGTATGGGTGCAGTTCACGGGCAAGGATCGAATCAACGAGATCGGCGCTTCGGTCGAGGTCCACGTCACCATCAGGTACGTTCCCGATGCGGTCGTGATACCCGCGGTCGCGCTGTTCCAGGACGCTGAGCACAACAACTTTTATGTCTTCACGGTGGGCGCCGACAGCCGCGCTCATCGCACCATCGTCGCGATCGGAATTCGCACTCCCACCGAAGTGCAGGTGACGCGGGGGCTCAAGCCCGGCGAACTCGTCATCACCTCGGGCGGCTACGCACTCTCAGATGGTCTCGAGGTGCGTGCGAGCGTGGCGCCGTGATGGATCGCGCGCCGCAGAACGTCGTAATTGCCAATCGATGAGCCGCAGCAGTACCATCCTGTCGCTGTTCGCCGTAATCGCGCTGAGCGTGCTCGGCGTGATCCTGGCGCAATCGATTCCCAGCGCGGTGTTCCCCGAGTTCGTATTCCATCGCGCCATCATCCTCGCCGACAGCGCCGAACTTCCGGCCGGCCAGATGCTGGTCGCAGTGACGCGCCCGTTGGAGGAAGCGGCCTACAACGTGGCCGGCACCACGCTGGTGCGCTCGACCACCACGCGCGGCAGCGCCGAGATCGACGTCAACTTCGCCGAGAGCAACGACCCGACCACCAGCTTCGAGCTGCTCGGCGCCGCACTGTCGGAGGCGCGCTCCCATCTGCCTGCCGGCACTAACGTCGACACGCGCCTGCTGAGCACCGGAACCTTCCCGATTCTCGATCTCAGCCTGAGTTCGCACGTGCGCAACCTGGCCGAGCTCACCGACGTCGCGTTCTACGACCTGGTTCCGAGCCTTCATCGCATCGCGGGTGTCTTCCGGGTCGAGATGGTCGGCGCCAAGTACCGCGAGTACGTGGTGCGGCTGGATCCGGCGCGGATGCTCGCGCAAGGACTCACGCCCGATCAGGTGGTGACCGGGCTCAAGCAGGCCAACGTGATCGCTTCGGCCGGCCGCCTGCTCGACCAACATCGCATGCTGGTTACGGTCGTCACCGGAGGCCTGCATCAGAGCGATCAACTGCTCGCGGTGCCGATCACCACCATCAACAATCATCCGATCTACGTGCGCGACGTTGCCTCGGTTGACCCCGGCATCACCGAGGACTACATCCGCACAACCAGCGAGCACGGCCCGTCGGTGCTGGTCGGAATTTCACGCACGCCTGACGGTGACAGCCAATTAATCGCGCAGCAGGCCCGTGCCATCGTCGCCGATTTTCAAAGCCGCTACCCCGACATCACCTTCTCCTTCTCCTACGACCAAGCGGCGCTGGTGTCCGAGTCGGTGGCCAGCGTGCGCGACGCGATTCTGCTCGGCCTGGTGCTGTCGGTCGCGGTGGTATGGATGTTCACGATGAGCGTGCTGAGCGCGCTGGTAGCGGCGGTCGTGGTGCCGTGCACGATCGCGATCACGCTAGTGGTGATGGCGCTTTGCGGGATGACGTTCAACATGATGACGCTCGGCGGGATCGCGGCCGGCATCGGGCTGTTCATCGATGACGCGATCGTGATGATCGAGGCGATCCATCGCGGCCATTCGACCGGAATGCCCACCGACGCCGCGGTCGAGAGCGCACTTAGCGAGCTCAGCCGGCCGCTCATCGCCTCGACGCTCACGGTGATCGCGGTCTTCCTGCCGCTGGTTTTTGTCTCCGACATCACCGGGCTCTTCTTTCGCGCGCTCGCAATCACGCTGGGCGGCGGGCTTGCGATCTCGCTCGGGCTCGCAATTTTCTTCACGCCAGCGCTGGAGGAGTTGATCGGTCGATGGCGGCGCGAGAGCCGCCCGCCGGGGCAGGTATTTGGCGCGATGCGCGCGGCGTTCCTCGCCGAGCTGCGGCCGTTCATCCGGGTTCCGGCGCTTGGCCTAGCCGCTGCCGCGGCCTGTTTCATCGCGGCCTTCGTGCTTTACCACGCGGTGGGCACGGATTATCTGCCCGCGCTCGACGAGGGCGCTTTCACGCTCGACTACATCACGCCGCCGCCCAGTACGCTCGCCGACACCGGCGCACTGCTGGGTAAGATCGAAGACATTCTCAGGGCGACGCCCGAGGTCGCGGCGTTTTCGCGGCGCACCGGCACGCAACTGGGATTTTTCCTTACCGAATCGGACCGCGGTGACTTCTCGGTGCGCCTCAGGAAGCAACGCTCGCGCTCGATCGACCAGATCATGGACGACGTGCGCAGACGCATTCTGGCTGCGGTTCCCGGCGTGCATATCGAGTTCTCGCAGGTGCTGCAGGACCTGATCGGCGACCTCTCGGGCGTGCCCCAGCCGATCGAGGTCAAGGTCTTCGGCGCCGACCAGGCCTCGATCGAGGCGACCGCGCGCCGCGTCGCCACGGAAATCGGGGCGGTCCCCGGAGTCGTCGACGCCTTCGACGGTATCGTGCTGAGCAGCCCCGAGGAACAGATCGTGATCAACCAGAGCGCCGCCGCGCGTTACGGGCTGAGCGCCGACGACATTCGCGCCACGCTCGAAACCGCGGTCGAAGGCACCGTCGCTACGCAGCTCAGCGCCGGCGATCGGCTCATCGGCGTGCGCGTGCGCTACCCGCCGAACTTCCATCGCGACCTGCCCGCGCTTTCCGAAGTGCAACTGCACACGCCGTCGGGCACCACCGTGCCGCTGAGCGCGGTGGCCGAAATGCGCTGGGGAGGCGAAACCACCGAGCTTGCCCGCGAGCGGCTGCGCCCGGTCGTTCCCGTCACGGCGCGCCTGGAGGGCGTTGACCTTGGCACCGCGCTCGGCGAGATAACTCCGCGGCTCTCGAAGATGGTGCTGCCGGCGGGTGTGTCGCTCGAACTTGGCGGGCTCTACCAGCAGCAGCAGCGGGCGTTCCATCAACTCGCGCTGGTGATGGCGACCGGGCTGGTGATGGTGCTGCTGATCGTGCTGTGGGAGTTCGGGCGGCTGGCGCCTGCCCTGGCCACGGTGATCGCGGCCTTGGCCTGCCTGGCTGGCAGCTTCGCCGCGCTAGCGCTTACCGGGATCACGCTCAACATCTCGTCGTTCATGGGCGTAATCATGGTCGCGGGCATCACCGCAAAAAACGGGATCCTGCTGCTCGACCGCGCCGAGCGCGGCGTCGCCGCCGGGTATCGCGCCGCCCGCGGCGCTGGCCGACGCGGCGATGGTGCGGCTGCGGCCGATCGTGATGACCACGCTGGCGACGGCAGCCGGCCTGTTGCCGCTCGCGCTCGGCTACGGCGCGGGGGCCAAAGTCCAGCAGCCGCTGGCGGTGGCGGTGATCGGCGGGCTGGTGCTCGCGATGCTGCTCTCCTCCGCGATCGCCGGCGGAATCTACCTGCTCGGCACACGCCCTGCCCCGCCCGGCCGCCGTCACTTCCTCGGAAAACCGGCAATAGAGCGCGTCGCCGCTCTCGCAAGGCGCGCGATTCGGCGCTATTCATAGGCTCGCTCGCCGGACTTCAACGAGACGGCAGGGCGACGCATCAAATCAATGGAGACGGCGATGGCAACGCAGGGAAAACAGAGACTCAAGGGCAAGGTCGCGATCGTAACCGGAGCGGGCCGCGGAATCGGCCGGGCCGAGGCAATGCTGCTCGCGGCCGAAGGCGCCAAGGTCGTAGTCAACGACCTCGGCACGGACATGCTCGGCAAAGGCGCGGACCAGAGCATCGCGGGACAAGTGGCGGCAGAAATACGCGCGGCCGGCGGCGAGGCGGTGGCGAATACCGACAGCGTCACCACGATGGAGGGTGGCGAGCGCATCATCAAGTCCGCCATCGACGCGTTCGGCAAGCTCGACATACTCATCAACAATGCCGGCGCAGTGCGCCCGAAAATAATCTTTCACATGACCGAGGACGATTGGGACTCGATGATGTCGGTGCATCTGAAGGGCCACTTCACGACCATCCGGTTCGCCAGTCCGATCTTTCGCGAACAAAAGAGCGGCGTGATCGTCAACACCGCTTCCGAATCGGGTCTCGGCCATTTCGGACAGGCGAGCTATTCGGCGGCCAAGGAGGGAATCGTCGGGCTTACGCGCACCGTCGCGCGGGATCTCGGGCGGTACGGGGTGCGCTGCAACGCGATACGGCCGCGCGCGGCGACCAGGCTGTTCGACGAAAGCGTGGCGGACGCGCTGGAGCGGATGCGTGCGACGCTGGGGCCCTCGGCGGCGCCGGCGATCGATCGCAGCGGCTTGCAGAACAAGCCAGAGCACGTCGCGGCGCTGGTGGTTTGGCTTTGCACGGACGCGGCCGTCAACGTCAACGGCCGCACTTTCGTGGTGGGCGGCGACTTGGTGGGTTTGTACGCCGAGCCCGAGCCGGTACGCTCGCTTTATCGCGAAGGCGGATGGGACCTCGACACGCTCGACCGCATCGCGTCGAAGGATCTGATTGGCGGAGTGGCCAATGAATTTCTGCCGCGCTGAACGGCCGCGCAATCGCGAATCGCGTTGCTGATACCACAGAGGCGAGCGCGCTTGTGAGCGCGCGTTCGCCTCTGGCAATATTGCGGAATCGGATTGCGAAACTCGCAAGCGACGCACAGTGATGGCGCAGCGAGGATCGGGACCATTACGGACGCCGAGGTGGCGAAACGGCAGACGCAGAGGACTCAAAATCCTCCGTGCGCAAGCACATGCGGGTTCAAGTCCCGCCCTCGGCACCAATATTCTCCCCGACAGTGCTGCGATTTTTAGCGCGAAGGACTTTGGCTGTCAAGTCCTCCGCGCAGCAAGTTGCGGCTGACTTTGGCTGAACTTTGGCTGTTCTCGGACAGCTAGACGGTCGAAGACATTCCTGACGAATCTATTCCGAGCCACTCGACGTGGCCATTCTGCCCGCTTGATTCGGGGGGTGTTGGGGAATCCTGCCACAGCACGAACCCTGCGGCGATGCACGGCCCTGATTCCAGTCATGGTCGCGGATCAAGTGATAAAGCTTTCTTTTCAAGAACAGCCGTCAGTAACCGGACCAGCGTTCCATTTGGCCGTCGCATTGCCCGTCACTTTGATACGGACCGAACTTCTTCGCTCGTGACGAAAGAAACCGGGATACAGCAGCTTGAATGATGATGGACGGCCCCCGCGCCTGCGGACTTCTGACCCCGATAAGCTCGGAATTCTCGCAGTGCCAGCGGATCATCGTCTCGGGCCGGAGGATGATGTTCGTATTTAAGACCGACAGGAAGAATCGATACAGCCACACAAATGACACTCGATCCCCGCCTTCTTCTTTTTCTACTAGTCTGGTCTTATCCTGTGCAGGATGTCATTTCGGTCGATCATGATCACCCGGGCCACGCGACGAGGTAGATGTAGCGCTATCCTAGGCCTATCGGGCAGTGCTGGAGGTGGCGGTGACGGCAAGGCCACCCTGTGTACCAGCCTAGCGGCAAGCGCGGGTCGGATAGAGTTGAGTTGACGCTAAGCACATCTCCTAAAATATCGAATCATCTCTTGAGCCTCCGTTACGAGTTTTGAAAAGCGTCGTGAACCACGAACGTAGCCGAGCCTTTGCGGCAATGGCGCCGGCGACCCAAATGTAGGCGCCCACTATCTTGAGAAAGAACTCGATCCTCCAATCGCTGGGATCGACCCGAACCCGCCCAGTCGCAAATTCATCAGGCCGGGAGAATCTCGGCATACCAGTAAACGCACGAATGTAGCCTCCCTCGCGACAGGAACGCACACTTTCTGGATCAGCGGCGCCAAAAGGAAAGCAGAACAGATT
>CAVQVD010000019.1:0-134524 GCA_963717045.1 uncultured delta proteobacterium
ACGAGTCCTTCTTCAGCTATCACACGTCGGAACTTGTTTAACTTGTCTTCAGCCTTTTCCAGTTCGCGCTTAAGCGCTTCGAGGCCTTTCTCCTCCTCTTTCAACTCCTCGATGTCGGGGCCGCCTTCTCGGGATGCATTCAATTGAGTTTTTACGAGGAGCAGTTTGTACTTCTGCCTCAGGAGTTCCACGCGAACGGCCCGAATCTGATCGGCCCGCAAGAGTTCGTACTCCGGCGTCGTATCTGCTGTCCCTCGCACGACCAATGGACTGCTACTTGGGGCCATCTCAGCGTCGGCGGTCCCCGGCACGGCGATTGGGCCTTCGGCAGCGAGCGGCAGCGGCAGCATCAACCAACCGATCAACGCGAGTGCAGCGGTATGGCGGGGATTCATCGCCTATTTCTCCTTCGCGTGGCGGAGATTCATCGTCTCGCTTTTATCGCACGCGCCCCGCGCTAAGGGAATCGCGCTGCTTGACGCGCTCACAGACTACAGGACCTGCGACAGGCGCGCCGCCCGCGACATGCTGACAGCATCGAGCGAAACGCGCAGCGACACGGGCGCGGCGGCTTTTTAATGGTTCGCGAATTTTACTCCATGTCCGGCAATTGAGATCGGCAGCCCAGCGCAGTTGGGCACTGAACAATGACCGACCTCATCACCCTCTTCTGAATAAGAGAATTCATTCCCGCCGTTTTCGGAGATGATAAGATAAGACTCGTCCGTTAGTTGAGGTACGCCGCTACCATTATGGGGATAGGGGCAGCCCCCAGTGGACATATCGAGATTGACTGACAGCCCTCCAGTGAGTTGAGAGGTTGTCGGCCCGCCAGACAGCGACATTTCACAGAAGCCGGGACTGTCTCCATCAGAATTTTCTGGCTGGCCTGCAATACTTGTTAGTTTTCCACCCCAGTTGATGGTCTGAGAGAATCCAGTCAGCTTGTTATTGGTGAAAGTCCAGCGACTTATCTCGGTGACAGGTTCGCCATTTACCGTACCGGTACCCTCCGACCCATAATTGCCGTTGAGGGCGGGTTGAGCGGATGCCGTACCGGCGCTGAATACGCACAGTGCCAAAACGAATGCGATTCGGTTCATCGGTTTCCGTCCTCCTTGGCCTGAAACGAGGGCAGGCTTTGAAACTGCTTCTTATCGCGGTTGCAATCCAAAGGCTAGTTAAGCCACTACCCCGGGGAGGGAATTTCAGGCGTGGGATCGCGCTCAGATCGCGTGCGGAAAGCTTAAATCCCACGCGCGGAAGCCCGCCTGCGACGTGCTGACGACTGCGGGCAGGACGCGCAGCGCTCGGCGCACGGCACCGCTCGGCTCGCGCAGGGCGCCTACCTGAAGCTGGGAAGATGGAGTCCTTATTTTGCCAAACGGGCATCGTCACTCGCGACGCATTGAGCATTGGCAATGCGTCGCAAGCGCGGGCAGGGCGCGCACGGTTTGCGGCCCTCGAAACTCTGCCGGCGTGTTCTCAATCCTCCTCAACCGATGATCGGATTGCCGAAACAATCTGTTTTCACTCGGCGCGGTCGGCCCATCGCCATCTGCCGTTCGCGCTCTGCCTGCTTGAGCACTTCGAGCCCCGCTGCTGCGACAGTATTCGGGACCAGCAAACTCGATTGATCGCTATGCTTAGACGGTGTGACGACCCTCGGTGGTTTCAATTGCTGTCGGGCCTTGAGCGCGGCGGATAGGCGTTTCGATAGGCGTTTCAATTGACTGCGGGTCAACTTCGTTCTGCTTTTCTTTTTCGGTGGTGGCCGAACCCGACGAGAGCGCATCATCTTTACTCTCCTTCTTCGAACCGTCCGCAGAAGAGATCGCGCACAGGGCTGGTCGCTCCGAGCCGCTAAGTGCGCCACTACAACTTCTCCTTATACCAGAAAAGAGCCACAATTATGACCGGATCGGCGGTCGGAGCCTCGTTGATCGCGCTAAGCTCACGGACAGTGTGGTAAGCCGTCCGCCTGCGACGTGCTGACGACTGCGGGCAGGACTCGCAACGACCGGCGGCTCAGGGCGCGTCCCTAGCGCGCAATTCAGCGCGCTGCGCATCTCAAACCAGTGTCATAGATGCGTCCTAGTTTGGTTGATTTGATGGTTGTCGCGTCGCAGCAAATTGCGCGAAACCCTTTAAAATCAAGCGATGCGAGAGGGGGGATTTGAACCCCCACGCCTTGCGGCACCGGATCCTAAGTCCGGCGCGTCTGCCATTCCGCCACTCTCGCGCGAAGCGTCATCAATATAGAAAATTCAGACGCGTATTGGCAGATCGCGGCGCCCTTAAAGCCGAGCCGCGGCCCCCTTCGCGGACGGTCGCGCAGCGTGGTACTCTTCAACGGTTAAAGTTCAGCCAACCAAGTTGGCTAAAAGGATCGGAAGCATAAGTGCTTAAACAAACCGTTCACAATGCGATTTCTCCGACGACGGTGCGGCCCAGTGGCTGTATTTTTCTAGCGGCGGCCCTGAGCGCTTCGATCGCCGCGTTGGTGGTCGTTGTGCTCGCGCTCATGATCCCGGCGCGTGCGGCGGCGGCCGCCGACCCCGGTCCGGTGGTCGCGGAGATCGGCAGCCACAGGATTACCCAACGGGAAGTCGACGCCAAGATAAAGGTGCAGCTCTACGACGCGCGCAAACAGGCGGTCGATGAGATGGTGGACGACTACCTGCTCCAGCAGGCGGCTAAAAAGGAAAAGCTCAGCGTAGCGGACTACGTCAAGCGCGAAGTCAACGACAAGGTCACCGCCGACGTCACCGACGCGACGGCCAAGAAATTCTACGACGAGAACAAGGATAAGATTCCAGCGCTCAAAGGCGCGGGTTCCTATGACAAGATCAAGGATCGCCTAATCGCGGCGTTGCGCCAGCGCGATGCCCAGCAGCAGCATGAGGAACTTCTTGCGCGGCTGCGCAAGGACGGCGGCGCCAAGATTCTGCTCGCGCCACCGCGCATCGATGTCAACCTGAGCGCGGGCGGTCATCCAACGCTCGGTCCCAAGAATGCGCCCGTCACCGTTGTCGAGTTCGCGGACTTCCAATGCCCGTTCTGCAAGCGCTCCGAGGATTCGGTGAAGGCTATCCATGCAAAATACGGTAACCAGGTGCAGCTGGTATTCATGGATTTTCCCCTGAGCTTCCATCCGCATGCGATGCCTGCCGCCGACGCCGCACGCTGCGCCGGGGGGCAGGGCAAGTTCTGGCAATATCATGACGCGCTGTTCGACGATCAATCCAAGCTCGAGCCGGGCGACCTCAAAGCGACCGCCAAGAAGCTCGGACTCGACATGACCAAGTTCAACGCCTGTTTCGATAAGAACCAGTACGACGAGGCGATTCAAAGCGACCTGAACGAGGGTCACAAGCTAGACGTTAACGGCACGCCGACGTTTTTCATTAACGGCCGCGAAGTCGTTGGGGCTCAGCCGCCGGAGAACTTCGAGAGCATCATCGATCAGGAACTGGCCAAGAACGGCGAGCACAACAAAAGGACCGCCGCCGCAGAGTAGCGGAAATCGTTTGATCGTAGAGTGTTGAACCGCCGCCGCCTCGCGGGCGGCGGTTTTTCTCTGTCTTCCAGAGCGCCTCTCCTGTCCCTTGCCTGCTTACTTCTCCCTCGCAGCGGATCCACTGGCGGCGGGCGGGGGATGGTGCGAGAATCGCCCGCGGAGAATCTACGATGGAAAATCCGAAGGCGTTATCCCGGCCGTCGAGCAAGCCGTCGAGCTCCGCTCCCAGCCCCAAGAGGGAGGGGCCGCGCACGCTCGCAGTGGATATAGGCGGCACCGGTATCAAGACTGAGTTGCTCGACGAGCGTGGCCGCCCGCTCACCGATCGAGCGCGCATCCCTACGCCTAAGGGGGCGACTCCGCGCCAGGTACTCGCCATCATCCGCAAGCTGGCCAGCGCCGAGGGCAAGTTCGATCGCGTCTCGGTAGGCTTCCCAGGAGTGACCAAGAACGGTGTCATCTATACCGCGCCCAACCTCGGCAAGGGGTGGAAAAATTTCCCGCTCGAGCGGAAACTGCGCCGCATGCTGGGGCGCCCAGTGCGAGTTGCCAACGACGCCGACGTGCAGGGCCTCGGCAGTATCAGCGGTCATGGTATCGAACTGGTCATCACGCTCGGCACCGGCGTAGGCTCGGTGATCTTCGTCGATGGCCATCGCATCCACTTGGAGCTGGGGCATCATCCATTCCGCAAGGGCAAGACTTACGAAGACGAGCTGGGCCATCGGATGTTGCTCAAGAAGGGCAAGAATTGGTGGAACAAGAGGCTGCGCGAAGCGATCGACGATTTGAAGATCGCGTTCAATTACGACCGGCTGTATCTTGGCGGCGGCGATAGCAAGTTCATCCGGTTCGAGCCGCCCGAGAACGTGAAAGTTGTGGGCAACGAGGAAGGACTGCTCGGCGGAATCAAGCTTTGGCAGGATGTGAACGCGAATCCAACGCCGAAAGCAGGCCTTCAAAAACTGCGCCGTGTGAAGCGGCGCAGCAAGCTGAGCGTCCCGACACAGACCTAGCCGGAAACACGCTGTGATCCGCGCGGAGTTTGAATCGTCGGGCGCCCGGTAACGGCGCGCGGCTTTCCATCGGCAGCGTATCGGCGATAAACTCCGCTGGCTCGACGCCGGAGCGATAAAGTTATCTTTTAGACCAGGGAGTGAGAACAGCATGGCGGAAAAGCTGCGCAGCAAACTGATAACCGAAGGCGTGCAGCGCGCGCCGAATCGGTCGATGCTTCGTGCGGTGGGATTTCGCGATAGCGACTTCAACAAGCCGATCATCGGCGTCGCCAATGGCTACAGCACGATCACACCCTGCAACATGGGACTCGACACCCTGGCCAAACGCGCCGAGGCCGCGGTCAAGGGTGCGGGCGCGATGCCGCAGACGTTCGGCACGATCACGGTCAGCGACGGGATCGCGATGGGTACCGAGGGGATGAAATACTCACTCGTCTCGCGCGAGGTTATCGCCGACTCGATCGAGACCGCCTGCGGGGGGCAGTCCATGGACGGCGTGGTCGCGGTCGGCGGTTGCGACAAGAACATGCCGGGCGCGATGATCGCGATCGCACGGATGAACATCCCGGCGATTTTCGTCTACGGCGGCACCATCAAGCCCGGCCATCTGAACGGCCGCGATCTCACTATCGTCAGCGCCTTCGAAGCGGTCGGCGAATACAGTGCGCATAAGATCGGCGAGGCCGAACTGCTCGAGGTCGAGCGCCACGCCTGCCCCGGCGCCGGATCGTGCGGCGGGATGTACACCGCCAATACTATGTCGTCGGCAATCGAGGCGATGGGTATGAGCCTGCCATATTCCTCGACCATGGCGGCCGAAGATGCCGAGAAGGCCGAGAGCGCCGCGCGCTCGGGTGAAGTGCTGGTCGAAGCGGTGCATCGCGGCCTGCTGCCGCGCCAGATAATGACGCGCAAGGCTTTCGAGAACGCGATCGCGGTGGTGATGGCAGTCGGTGGATCGACCAACGCCGTGCTTCACCTGCTCGCGATCGCGCACGCCGCCAACGTCCCGCTGACTATCGACGACTTCGAGACCATCCGCCAGCGTACCCGGGTGCTGTGCGATCTCAAGCCCTCGGGACGCTATGTGACCACTGAATTCCATCGTGCGGGCGGCGTTCCACAAGTGATGAAGATGCTGCTCGCGCACGGAATCCTCCATGGCGACGAGATGACGATCACCGGCCGTAGCATCGCCGAGAACCTGGCCGAGGTTTCCGAGAGGCCGCGCAACGACCAGAACGTCATCCGCCAGTGGGACAATCCGATGTACGCCGAAGGCCATCTCGCGATTCTCCGCGGCAATCTCGCGACCGAAGGCGCGGTGGCTAAGGTCAGCGGGATCAAGCATCAGGAAATCACCGGCCCGGCGCGGGTGTTCGATCGCGAGGAAGATACACTCGATGCGATCCTCGCGGGCAAGATTTTAAAGGGCGACGTGGTTGTGATCCGTTATGAGGGACCCAGGGGTGGGCCGGGGATGCGTGAGATGCTGTCGCCAACCTCGGCGATCATCGGCGCCGGGCTGGGCGATTCGGTCGGACTGATTACTGACGGGCGCTTCTCGGGCGGAACCTACGGGCTGGTAGTGGGCCACGTCGCGCCCGAAGCCGCGGTCGGCGGTTTGATTGCGCTTATAAAAGAAGGCGACTCGATAACGATCGACGGCCACAAGCGCCTGTTGCAGCTCAACCTGCCTGAGGACGAGATCACGCGTCGGCGCGCCGCTTGGCGTCCACCGGTGCCGCGCTACACCCGCGGCGTGCTGGCCAAATATGCGGCGCAGGTATCGTCGGCCTCCGTCGGCGCGGTGACCGATTGAACAACTGAACGCGGCGTCAACGAACGGTCGCTAGGAGCGCGCGGCGCGGCGGCTAGCTTCCGTGACGCTATGCCTTGCGTGGCGCGCAATCGCGATTGGAGTTCGCAACTTGACTTGCGCGACGTGCGGTCAGTATAGATCGAGACTCTCGAATTGATTGGACGATCGGTGCAGAGATCCTTCTGGGGAGGACCGGATGGCAACTGGCCTAAGGCGGCGATTACTTCGACTGGCCCCATTGTTCCTGCTGCTGGCTGCGCCGGCTAAGGCCCAGGTTCCCAGCAGCCCCACTCTTCAATTTCCATACACCCAGCCGCCCGCCGAGGGCGTAGGAATCAGAAAGATGCCGGCCGCCAATCCGCATTGGGTGCTGGTCAACGCTCCGCTCTACGGCAATTTCATCGTGTCGCAGGTCTATGTGGTCGATGGCGACTCGAGGAAAATTCTTGGGATGCTGACGACCGGGATGATTGGAACGGCGGCGATATCGCCCGACCACAGTCGAATCTTCACAGGCGACACTTTTTTCTCGCGCGGCACGCGCGGCAGCCGCACCGATGTCATAACTCTTTACGACACCAAGAACCTCGAGCCGATGGGCGAAGTCGTGATTCCCGCGAAGCGTCAGCTTGCGGCGCCGGACAATTTGCAGCTCGGCGCGACCTCCGACGGTCATCTGCTGCTGGTCGCGAATATGACGCCGGCTACTTCGGTGACTGTGATCGATCTCGCAGCGTCGAAAGTTATCGGCGAAATTCCGATAACCGGATGCGCGGAATTTCAGCTCACCGGAAATCGGCAGTTCGCTTCGCTGTGCGGTGATGGCTCGCTCATGATGGTGAATTTCGACGACACCGGGAAGTCGGTCGATCAAAAGCGCAGCCCGGTGTTCTTCGAGCCCGAGAAAGATCCAGTCTATGGCGCACCGGCGATCATCAAGAACGAAAATTATTATGTGACCTATCATGGAGTAGTGCATCCGGTTGATATGTCGACAGATCCGCCGACTCCCGCTCCGACCTGGTCGCTTACCAGCGATCAGGAGCGATCCGCCGGATGGAGACCGGGCGGTAGTCAGCCAATCTGGGGCCATTCGTCGGATGGTCTAATGTATGTCCTGATGCATCAGGGCGGCGAATGGACCCATAAGCATCCTGGCTCCGAGATCTGGGTATTTAGCGCAAAGGACGGCAAGCGCGTCGAGCGCCTGTCTCTCCCCGAGCCCGCGGGCGCGATTTATGTAACTCCGGATGACAAGCCGCTGATCTTTGCCGCGACGATGACCGATGTCCTACAAATCGGAGCGCCACCCTGGTCGCTTCAGATACTGTCGGCGCAAAGTGGGAGATACCTCGGCAAGATCGATCAGCTGGGCGGCTTCCCGGCCAACATGTTCGGCCTGTAAACCAACCGCGCAATCCTCAGGAGGGATGGCAGAATGGATGACCTGGTAGAACGACTGGCGCGTAAACTTGCGGCGCATACCTCTCGCCGGCGGCTGCTGGGCATGCTTGGAACGGCGCTCCTTGGCGGCGTTGCCTTGCCCCTGCTGCCGGTGCAGCGTATTGCGCGCGCGGCCGAAGCTGCTGATTCCGATAGCGAGCCAGGAGACCAGATGAGCTGCGACTACTGGCGCTACTGTGGCTTTGACGGAAACCTTTGCGGGTGCTGCGGCGGCACGCTGACCGAATGCCCGGCGGGATCGATCATGTCGCCCACCGGATGGGTCGGCACCTGCAGACATCCGGTCGACGGCAAGGACTATATAATCGCTTATCGTGATTGCTGCGGAAAAGAGTATTGCGGGCGCTGCGCATGTCACGGCGATAAGGGCGATTTGCCGATTTACCGCACTCAGCTCGACAATGAAGTCCTCTGGTGCTTCGGAGTGAAAAGCGGATGGGCGGTGAATTGTACTACTGCGGTCAACCTCGGGGTCAAATCGTAAGCTGTCGCTACCGAAAACCTCGTGCGGGATGACGGAGTGCGCTGGCTGTGCTAGTGGGAGGCGCGATGTTCGCGTTCCTGCTCAAACTCCTGCTCATCGCACGAACCCGACTGAAGTCACGGGCGAGCCTCGAAGCTGAAAACCTGGTACTGCGTCAGCAGGTGATCGTCCTAAGCCACAAGTCCCCATCGCGGTGCGGCTGCGGAACATCGATCGGCTGATCGTCGTCTGGCTGTAGCGATGCTTCCCGGCCATGCAAGTTGTTGAGCTGCCTATTTGTGATCTTCGAATCCATCGTCGCCATAAGCTGAGTTCGCGTAATAAAGGGCAATATAGGTGGTTGTTGACCAGCCTGCATCCGTAGAGACACGGCGGGATGGATGGATACTCGCTCTACTTGCGAGCAAAACTATTTCTAAGCATACAAGTCGTTAGCGCCAACAAATGTCCAATGCCAGCGTACAAAGCCATGTTTCACAAGAGTCGAGAAGGTTATTTCAACTATTGCGGTTATGCCCGGACCAACAAATTGTCATGTTGGCGCTGGTGTCACGATAGATCGAGATCTTGTTTCCGTGGCGATCTATGATCGCGAGCAGAGCCGCCTGAGCGGCATTAGCCGCGCTGGATGCTTCTGGCAAGGGCAGGTGTGGAATCGCTAAACGTCCAAGCGGGTTCCCGAGTTCAGTGATAACGACCAGCTTCGATTTCGAGCCCGACTTATCTCATCAGTTCCTGCGGATAGTTGGCGATCTCGCACAGTTCAGCCGCAATCGCCGGGAAGTCAACACTCGCGTTGGGCAATCCGCTCGGAGGCCTTCCAGTAGCAACTAGCTTTTTCAATCCGATATAGACCATGCGGAAAATGCAGTTCATTTTTAGGTCGTCAAACGTTAAGGTGATGGGCCAGGTCATATGGAAAATTCGGTTAATAGCCGCGCGGCTACAACGCTTCTAGAAGTCTTTGAGTCCGGCCGGCCTTTAGTCTACGTGTGCTCCGCGGAAGAGAGTCGGGTCGCCGAGCTTTTGCGCCACTCGGGGCGTCAGTTGCGTGGCTCGAAACCGCTGCCTGTTTGGACTTGGAGCCTAACAGAGGGCTTATCTAGAGATGAGCGAGAAGCGCAGACTAGTGGTCACGGTATCGGCGACGCGGCGGAAATCCACGCTCAAGATCCTCGAGAGGTACTCGATTTCATCGCAAAGCATGGCGATCCTGCGATCTTTCACTTAAAGGATTTTCACGAGCCGATGCGGGATTCTGCGGGCATACGCCGCCGCCTTCGTGACCTCTACCAGATCTGTCTAGACCGGCAAAAATTCGTTGTGATTACATCGCCGTTGCGAGTCATTCCGGAAGAAGTAGAGGGAAGCTTGGCGATCATTGATCTTTTGCCGCCTGATCTGACTGAACTGATCGAATTGCTCCGATCGGAGGCGAATCAAAGGAGCGAGCACGAGGCGCAAGCTCACATAAGTGAAGAAACTTTCTACCAACTTGCCCGCACTTTGCAGGGACTCACTCTCAACGAGGCGCGCCACGCCGTACGCCGGGCTCTCGTAGGTAGCCAGAAACTCGGCGTCGAATCCGCACCAGCCCTGCTTGAGGAAAAGCGGATCGTGATCAAGCGAAGCGGTGTTATCGAGTATGTGACCCACAGCACTAGCGTCGAGGAAATCGGAGGTCTCGAAACTCTCAAGAAGTGGCTGTTAGAGCGTCGTAAATTGTTCCAGCAACGCGATACGTTGAGCGCCGATATTGTGCCCAAAGGGGTGCTCGTGATGGGGATCCCCGGTTGCGGCAAGAGCCTGTCGGTGAAGGCCATCGCCTCGTGTTTCGAGCTTCCGCTCTACCGCATCGACATGATCGAAATCTTCTCGGGCAGGCATGGTAAGCCCGAAGGCGCTTTCGTAGAAGCGTGCCGTACGCTGGAAAGCATGGCGCCCGCTGTCGTCTGGTTCGACGAGATCGAGATGGGCATCACGTCGGCGGATGCCGGCGGCCAGCAGGGGCGCATTTTCGCATTCTTCCTGACTTGGATGCAGGAAAAAGAGGCCGGGCTATTCGTCGCCGCCACCGCGAACCGAATCGATCTGCTGCCTGCCGAGATGATTCGCAAAGGTCGCTTCGATGAGGTATTTTTCGTCGACCTGCCGCACGATGATGAACGGATCGCTATCTTCAAGGTCCACCTCGCCCGTCGGGGAGTGAATCCGTCCCAGTTTAACTTCCAACACATTATGCAATTTACCGGTGGCTGGACTGGCGCCGAGATTGAGCAGTGTGTGATATCTGCGCTAATCAGGGCGCGTCTCGAAGATCGAAACGCGACCGAGAACGATCTGGTCAACGCATCAGTCGGGGCAATACCACTCTCACGCTCAATGAAGGAGCAGATCAATCACATTCGTCAGTGGGCCTTCCAGCGCGCGGTGCGAGCCTCGCCAGGTCCAGTCGCCCGCTGAGACGAGCGGTTGCACAACCTGAGCGGCGTCCAGCTACGATCGGGCGACGCCGTTGTGCCTCCCGAAAACCCTATCCGGGATGACGCGCGGGTGGGCGTATGGTAATGAAGCGGCCGATGGTCACGTTTAAGCGTCACGAGGGCCCTTCCTACTTCGCGGCTTGCCCGCTACCGCCAAGAAACTTGCGCAGCATTTCGAGTCGGGCTTTGTCCTTCCGGGACCTTTCACCAGGCATCGAAAAACAGCTGGCCCCGTTAGTGCTCAAGGCTATTTAGCAACGAGCCGAGTGGAGACCTAGATTGTTCTATTAACAAGTCGCAGAGGTTGAGAGGAGTTCGCAGTAGACTGCGTCATCCGCCATCGAGTCCTTTCCCGTTTAGGATTCGGCCAAAGATAACTGCGGCCGGTTCGATTCCGATCTACATCCGGCCGCCTGAGATCAGATCTAGTGTCGCGAACGGGCTTGCCGTGATAGCATCGTTGTGCGGGGCCGGGTTAGTGACGCAGGCGAGCATCGGGGTAGTCAAGACTTCATTCGGTACTAAGAGTCCCAACCCGAGTCTAAGTGCAATCTCTTCGTATGACGATCTGAAGCGCCAGCTGCACGATAACCGTCTGCATCATCGCTACGAACTGCTCACCGCTTGAATCGCTCCAGCATCCACTTACCTATTGGTGGTAGTTGCCCCGGAAACGTACGCTTTATGGATCTGATCAATCAGATATTTCCCGATGATGTCACTATCCCTGCATGGTGTCTAATTGTTGCCATGATGCTCGGACTTGGTGGGTGTTCTGTTCTACGGCCGACCAACTCCCAGCCATCTCATTATTTCTGGGTTTCCAATCAGAATACTAAAACGATTCATGCCGCGGTTGCGTGCACAAGTTTGCATGCTCTCCTAACATTTAACCGGTTATACGCCAGCGGGACCGACAAAGATAAACTGGAAGAAGCATCTTTGCTCGGCGAATCTTCATTATACGCCTCCGATGCACCGCCCGATCCGCCCTGTGAAAGAGCGGGACATCCGGTGGGACCAGTCACGACACCTGGCTCGACCGATCGAGTGAAAAATATAACAGCGTCGAGCGATGGTACCGTATCCTTCGCATGGGACTTTGCCTCGGCTGTGGCTAAATCGCGGCATATCCAAACCTATTATACGTATCCGGAGTATCTGGTTCCTGGAGCGCCATCGCCAGGTCGGTAGAGGAAAGTCATGTCTCTTGTTAAGTGTTTTCCGAGACGTGGCAGGGCGATGCTCGAGTAGCTGTTGAACGAAATTACTTCGCGCAGGACTGGCCACACGGCAGTGCGACTCGCGTATCATCAGCGTCGTGCAGGTTAAGTTCGACCGGGGTGCGCCCCTCAATCAGCCCTCGACTCTGCTCGGTGACAGAAACGCCAGCCTCGTAAGGCGACCGACGTTGCCCTTCTGCAGACCTTCACGCCGCGCAACCTCAGCCGAGCGCACTCGACCAGAGGCGATTTCCTCGAACCAATGCCTCACGCGCGCCGCCGCCTTGAGCGGCGCCGGATCGGCTTTCCTTGGCATGTCCTCCTTGCCGTCGAGTACGGACGCTCAATGAAAAAGCTCATGGTCCGAAATTCGTTGGATGTCTCCCTAGGCTCGCGCTCGCTGCTCTCCGGCTGTGCCCAAACGGGCAAGCTCAAAATAAAAGATCACACCTTCCGCGTTGACCTTCCAGGCCTGAGGAACGGCGCTTTTCACCTGGCCAGATAGCCGGACCCGAACCCATTCCCGAAATTGTTCGACGCTCCGCCAGCTCTTGTGCGAGTTACAGTACTTACACGCCGGCACTTTATTCGCACGACCGCGGCCGCCATGCACGCGAGGGTGCATATGGTCGACCGTGAACACGAGCCGCTTTTTGAGCTCGTCGTCAGCGTCCTCCCGTAGGTATAGCCGTGCCCCGCAGTACCAGCAAAAGCCGCCAGTCTTTTCCCAGACGTATTGCCGCTTGGTTCTCAGCGTATCCACGTGGCATCCCCTGCGCCGTACTCATGAGTATTATATCTAACGATCGTCGCCCTGGCAGAACGCGAGCCGTATGACTTCCTGATCCTCATCGCTGCGACCCGGCTGGAAGTACCGGCCATACGAGGCGTCGCGATCGCGCAGCGGGTAGGTAGCGCGGAGCCGTGTCCCACGGGAACGCGGTTACTTGACGTGATAGCCAGCCTGCGGTCTGACTTAAGCTGACATCGCACAATTTTCCTACGGTCGTGGGCCAGGATGATCACTAGATGCAGCAGCCGAAACGAGCTTTGTGTCCGTCAACGTATCCAAATAACGCTAATGCACGACTAATTTCAGCTTGACTGCGCGACCAGATTCGACGGTTATGGTTTCGGGCTGATCGCCGAGGCCGAGCACGATGTATCTGCCCGCGGGAACATCGAACGCGAGGATACCTGAGGCATCGGTGGTTTTCTCGGCGATGACGCTGTGATCTTCGGCACTCTGCACTATCACCTTGTGCCCCGGCAAGCCCGCGTCAGGTTCAGCCCATTTCTTGACGAGAGTCCAGGATACTGCCTGCACAACGATTTGTCCCTTCGGTTGCGGAGTGAAAAGCGTGCAGCCGTTGATGAAGGAAGTTAACATCACAGCACCAACGATCGAAAGCAGGTGCTGTGGGCTTGGACTGTTCATCGTCCATCCTCCCAGTCCTCAGATGACCATCCTTTGTCTGCGGCAAGTCACTAAGAAATCCCATTGCATCTTAGCAAAGCACTCGAGCCCTTGTGCATAGGATCTATGTAGGCGAATGGAGCGGGTGTCATCCGTTCATACTCAGGCTGCCTTATATCATACGCCACCTTGTCAGGGTTGCGAATGCGTTGTCGGGCGTGAGATCAGGCTTAATAGCCAACTCTAAGATCGAGACGGTGTCTAAATTGACTTTGATAGTCTTGGATTTCACTTGTCGAGCCTTGTGGCCGAAACTCCACTGCTGGCGAACGATCTCGCGGAATGTGGTCTTACCCCTTTTAGTATCCCATTCGTAAGTTAGTGGGTTCCGAGCTAGGTCGGCGCTCCCGCAGTAGCGGCAGACCACGTTGTTCGATTTCGACTTACTATCCTTCTTTTTCCGGAGCGGTCGCGGAGGCGTGGCCTCTCTCGGAGCAGCCTTCTTTTGGACAGCCTTCTTACCGGCCGAGCTCGGCGAGCCCACCGGGTTCTGCTCGGCCGAGAATCGGGAGTGTCCGACCGGTAAATCTTGCCCGCTCTCGTTCGGCCTAAGCCGTGATGGCTCGCTGCGATGTTCGCTCCGTTCCGTGCACGAAGCGAGTGATTTCTCCCATTTCCCAACTTTATTCCCATCTAACGGTGTTTTTCTGCGATCTCCTCGGCTCTACCGAGGTCGCTAGTCATCTCGATTCCCGAGGAGTGGCGGGAGGTCGTTGCCGGGTACCGTCGTGCCGCAGCGCAGGAGATCGAGCGCTTTGGCGGACATGTCGCACAATACCTGGGCGACGGCGTGATGGCATTCTTCGGCTACCCCGAGGCGCATGACAACGACGGCGAACGTGCCGCGCGCGCGGCTCGGCAGTAAACCGTCACGCGTTTCGAGGACGTTCGAATCGACGAGGGCCTGACCGCAGGCGAGCGGCTTGCGCGACGCAACTATTTAGTGGGAGCCGGAATTCGCACTATGAACTCCGCTCCTGCGCCTTCGCCGTCGCTATGAACTTCAATTGTCGCGCCATGTAGTTCAATCAGGTTCTTGACCACCGGCAGTCCAATGCCGAGCCCTCCGTGGCGAACGTTTGTATTCACCTCGCCTTGAAAAAAGATATCAAAGATATGCGGAAGGTCGCCGGCTTTTATTCCCGCGCCATCGTCGCGAATGCTGATGACTTGCCAACCAGGTTCCTCAAAGATCCGCCAGACGATAGTCCCTTCGTTGGAGGTGAATTTCACTGCATTTGACATCAGATTGTTTGCGACTTGGCAGAATCTTTCGCGGTCGACCAGCGCATAGATCGGCTCTCTCGGCAATTCGAGCCGCACGTCAAGAGACTTCAAAGCCACCTCCGCCTGATTGGTCTCTGCAGCGTGCCGCACGCAGTCCCTAAGATCGACCATTGAGCGGCGAAGTTCGATCTTGCCGATTTCTTTTCGGTAGAGGTCTAGCAGGTCCTCGATGAGGAACGACTGATGGCGGGTCTGTCGCTCGATCATTTCTATGGCCCGTAGTTGTTCGGGCTCAGGATCGCTTTTTTTAAGACGCAAGAGTCCTAACAGTATCGGCTGGATTTGGTTCCTAAGCTCATGGGAAAGGCTGCCGAGGAATCGCTGGCGCTGGTTTTCTAGGGTGTCCGCTCTCGAAGCAGCCGCGTCGCGCTGCTGTTCGGTTTCTTTGACGTGTTGATCGATTGACACTCGCGCACAGACATCCAAGAGGTCCAAGATCGTCCTACTTCCACTGGTGGGGATCCAATCGGCAACCTCCTCAGACGCTTCATCCAATACGGCCAGGAACACGCGCCTGAAAATTGTCAGTTCCCACAACAAATCGACGACGCTGTAGCCATCGAGCCGGCGCTGATGGCCATGACGGCGTGCGTCGTCCTCCACGAGCGACTCCTCCTCCCCGCGCAGCACGCCGATCACGGCCTCGGTAAGCGCGGGCAGATGGTCGAGCAGCTCACGATCGTCTATCTTGGCGAGCCGTTCGGCTTGCGCAAGCTCGTTCTCCGCAGCCTCGCGCCAACGCTCGAGGATCTCGTCTCTATGTTGTTCTAAATAATCCGCAACATATGCGGTTTCAGCAGCCATAGTGATTCCGTCCGAAGGGTTTGTGTCTTTGCGCCGGTTTGAGAGGAGTTCTCTTTCGTGTGAGAACCCACGATCGGCAGGTGCAAAATTATCTTGTTGGGTATCTCGCAGTCTATGTGAGATGACAGCTATGGAACAAGCAAACGGTTCTGACTTGGATGCCGCTCCGTAGATCCTGCTCGTCACCGGCGTGATGAACTTAGGGATAATGGCCCTGTTGACCGTCGCTATTTCTGCCGAGCGATAGCGCCGAAGCCAGAATGGGCCGCTCGCGCCGCCGGTGTCGTTACCATTGCGTCGGCCTTTTTCATGATCGCCCGAACGGCGAACACATGAGATTCAGACTGCTCGGGAAGGGCGGTCTACCGAAGAGGGAGAGGGCATCCAATTACAGGCGCAAATGTACAAACCCGAGTGCGAGGGGGAGATCCCCCTCGCACTCCCCTGATCAGACTAGTCGTGAGGTGGGTCAGTTTTACTTCGGCGACCTACCGCGAAAGGTGGGTCAGTAGTCGACCGGCGTTGACAGATCAAACAAAAGGTGAGGATCGATTGGGGTTAAACGCGAAGTGTAGCGTGGCTTCTTATCCAGCGAGTTGGCACTAATAGACGGCTGATGTCGCTGAGCGCAGGCCTGAGCGCCCATTATCTGGACAGCCACCTCTGACGGGGCGGCTTCGACGGAGCTGAACGGAGCTCAGCGAGCAACCCGCAAGACGGCATCACTTACGTCAGGTAATCGCCTTGGCTGGCTATGTCGTCGCCAAAGTGCCATCTCCAATCACCAAGCCTTGCCGAAGCGAGGCTCTGTTTGGGAATACGCCAAATAGCGCTGAAACTTGTACGCCAGAAAGTGACAGCTGATACGCAATATTCTCGCGGAGAGCCGGAAAGAGCTTCCGACAGCGCTAAAAAAGTGGGCAATAAGTGGGTACGGGGAATTCACGGGGACGGCACAACGCAGCACCGCGGCTAACGAGTCTCGGTAAGTCCGCGTAAATTGAAGGAAAAGAGAAGATTGCGAGAGGGGACTTGAACCCCCACGCCTTGCGGCACTGGACGCTAAGCCCGGTGCCTAGCCTCTTGTCAGTCGTGCGGGCCGTTTTTCATTCATCCGCTCCGCGCCTAAAATGCGTCATCTGTTATGGGGCCCGTTTATTTCAAACGTTTGGATAGCCAACTTTTCCCGAAGTAGTGGAGGCGCTCCGGATGTACTTGCACCGATTCAAAGCTCAAGATAACGGGATCGTGGACCATATTGAGCGCGCTAATTCATGCATCAAAAAAGTGGGCAAAAAGTGGACAAGCGGAAAGCGGCGCGATATTCGGTAGACGTAAAAAGTTTTGATTTATAGGGCTTTATAGCTTGGAGGGGTGGCCGAGCGGTTGAAGGCACCGGTCTTGAAAACCGGCAGCGGCGAAAGTCGCTCGTGGGTTCGAATCCCACCCCCTCCGCCACCGAGTCTTTAATTTTCGGGATTCCTTTTCTTCTCTGCCTGAAAAAAGCGCGTTTGGCCGAAATCCGCCAGTCCAGATCCACCGGAGAGCTGCTCTCATTGGGTTCAGTGGCGGGCAGGGCCGGCCGCCATCCAAGGGAGCGGCAGGGCCTTTCATCATGAATTGGATTTCTCAGCAACCTAAGAACTCCTCCTTGAGCAGCCGCATGTCGTCGAATTCACAGAGTGTCCTGGCCGATGGGGATAACGTCGTAGTGTTCAGATTGACTTAAACGCTCGTCGGTGGGAGCGTTTGCTCTGTCGGAGTTTCGCATGACATCCGGCAGTCCTTCCGGGCGAGGCGGTGTCCTCACCACCAGTATCACCGCTCCGCCGCTCTTAAGATGTACGTCGACTAGGGCGAGCACAGCCTCACCGGAATTGAGACGAGAGGGGGGTCATCGGTGAATCCCAAACGCATCTATCGATGTGTACACCGACTTGGGCCAAGGCTCTGCACACGCGCGAGGCTCACGTGGTACCGGGCAAAGATATCGAAGATCAGTTCACGAGCGCGGTAAAGCTGGCGCTCAATTCGCAAGACGGAAACTCACGCTCGGTGTCGGGCAATTTAGCCGCACAAAGAGCGCATGATCCCGAATCCGAAGTCGCTATCTCTTTCAAACGAACACGTGTCTGGCGTGTCGCCGTAGCGGGCGCGGCGCTTGCGGCGATTGTCGCAACCCTATCAATCTTTATTACGTTCGACAGGCGCGGCAATTTAGCAGACGAATTGGCCAGAGACGTCAGGCTTCGTTCCAAAGTGGGATCTGCGCATGTAGTTGCGAATATGTCGCCTTTGAGCGGAGCTGATTTTGCCCACCGCGAAACCGCTCGCGCAGTCGTCAAGACTAGCGCGCCTGAAGCCAAAGCGTCTGCATCCAGCGAGTCAACCGGGGGACTCTCGACCTCTGCTGTCAAAGTGACAACAAATGCCGCTTCCGGCGCATCCAATGGAATAACGCACGGCAATACGAACGCGATACCTAGTGCATCATCTTTTACTGGTTCCATCGTGTCGGCTTCATCTTCGCATCTCACTATCCAGAACCCAAATCGTGCTCCCGCCCCAGCCGTACCTGATCAAGTTGTCCCGCCTGCGGAAAACGAGAAGACCGTCGCAGTCCTAAGCGCGGCACCAGTGTTTCCTTCAACACAGCTAAAGGTGACTGGCTCGGGCGCTGGCCATCGGACCCACGCGTCTCCGCAACCGGTCGAACCGAAGGTTCCGCGACTAGCTAACACGGAGATACCTTCTCCGCTCGTTAAGCAGTCGACTGTCATTGTTCCAGCGATTGCGGAGTCTCAACAGCAACGCGGAAGTACTGCCGTCCCCGCGCCGGCTCCGGCCAACGCGCAGGATGAACGAATGCCAATCAATGCTGGGTCTGAAGTTTTAGGTACTGTCGACAGGCCCACTAGTGAATCGCAGGGTCCGATCGCATCCGTCGTGCTCGGCGCAGCTGGGGCAACTCTCGGCATAGAAGGGGCACTGGTCGCACAGATAATGCCCGATGTACCTAGTCCGAATCAGATTTCACACAGCAGCAGCGAAGCTGTGATGGACCTTAGCTCTTTCGAGCTCGATAGCGACTCACAAGAGGCGGAGGCCAGCATCCCAGTAGGTACAAAAATCACTGCTGCAAACTGGAAGCAATACCGAGCTTTCATGCCGGACGGGATGATCGCTCTATTCTCAGGCGCGTACGGCCTCAAGATGCCGACTGACGTTGAGATCGATGTTGGGCAATCGATCCACATCTTGGCGCCTGGTACTTTTAGGCAGGCTAGTGAGAAGTACAGTGGGCGAGTTCGGGTAGTTCATCTGCCCAATGGACGCAACGACATCGCGAACTATGTTGCGGGCGAGCCGTTTCCCGTTCCTCAAGGACCGGACAAAGGATACGAAATTCTTGCCGACTTGTGGTACACGTACAGCCCGCATCTGGCAGTGGGAATGCCCGGCGGCGGACCTTGGAATGTGACGATGTTGGATCGGTTCGGCAACGCTACAAATGCCTCATGGGCTTTCGTTTACAGACAGCTCGCTTTCAATACCGACCCGGGAGTACCGAGAACAGACCCGAATTCACCGGGTGCCTTCTACACACAGTGGCTAATGACGGAGGAACCTGAGCAGGCGAAGTATATGACTGATCTCGACATTCTTCCGCAAAATCCGCAGCAGAGTGAGTTGAATTACATATTTCTTCCCGCACTCAGGCATCCGATGAATATTTCTGTGAGCTCCCGCTGCGCACCTCTGCTGGGCACCGATTGGACACACGATGATCAGAAGCCGGGCTTCAACGGAGGCTTGGCGAATTTTGACGCCGATTATTTAAAAACGATGAAAGTGTTGGCCCTCGTCAATCTCAGTGGGGCGGTGGCTGACTTTCCGCGCGAGTATGACATGCCGCTAGGTTTCGCGCGGCCTTCATGGGGAAACTGGAGCCTTAGAGACTCTCTGGGTAATCAATATACACCGGATCCCGTCTGAGACTGCCGGCTATTGCTACGCGAAACGAATTGAATACATTGACCGGGAAACGGCGCGAAGCTTGTGGGAAGACTTATACGACTCTAACCGGCAACTCTGGAAAGTCACTATGAGCGCGTACTATCCGCGAACAGTTCCAGGTACCAACGGTGAAACAATCTACGGACGGTTTGCCGCTGCTACCTGGGACCTGCAAAATCAGCACGCAACGATAGGAAACAGCACGGACCAGAATGGCCGTCTTATTATGTTCAATACAGAGGTCCCGGGCGCATTTGATAACGTCGCGGAGTATTCGACGCCGGGCGGACTGATGCAGATAATGCGCTAGGGAGCTGTCAACTCTCTTTCAGAGGACAACTCAGCTAGTGGGCTGCTTTGGCCGACTATTCCGACGACCAGGACTCGCGCTCGCGGGGCTTGGCCTCGCGCACGACCGGATGTAGCCGTTCTTGTGTTGCGGAGTCACGCGCTCATAGGTTCATTCCTCCGAGTTCATTCCTCCAGTTGCCAAGCCGGCGGACGCGCATGGCGGAGAAGCGGGGCGTATTCGACTCCAAGCCAAACCTACTTCGAATTTCGGCAGCGCGAGTGTTCCCGGAGGGTATCTGAGAGTCTGTACGAAGAGGCACCGAGGGCTGTTTCCGGCGCGAATCTTGCTCGAACACAAGACGAGATCTGCTCGAACACAAGAGAAGATTCTGAATGGAGGTATCAGATGGCTCAGCAATGGAATTGGCTCGACATTCCGATGAGACCGGCCCTCCCCCCACCGCCCTCTACTGCCGATATGTACGAACCCGCTGGGGGTGAGGAATATGTCATAGAGATTCATGTTCCTGGCGTAAAGCCCGAAGATATCGTCATTGAAGCCAGACCCGAAGGCCTGAGAGTGTCTACGAATGCACCACAGGATGAAAAGTCTGCACAGGATGAAAAGTCTGGACGGAAATATATCCTGCGCGAACAAGAGATTCGTCGATGGTCTCGATTGTTCGAGTTCCCGATGGAAATAGATACCGATAGAGTGCGGGCCGAGCTGGAGAATGGGATTTTGAAGATTCACGCGCCCAAGGCATTGGCCAATCCGCCGAAGATTATCCGGATACCGATCGGCGAGTCGGGACAGGAGGGCCAAATATCGTCACATTCATGATCTGTTTGTAGGGACGCTATTCAATGAGTGTCACGGCCTTTGAAGTTTTCGATACGCTTGATCGAGCCGCAGTTCAGTTGCTGTAGATTGCCCCGAATGCTGGCCGTGAACTCGTAATCGGTGATCTGCTCGACAACCTTAACGTGCGAATAAGCCGGAGTTGCAATTGTCTCCACATTGGTGAGGCAGACGCCCCACCGAATCTGGCTTAGCAGGCGGTCGCGTGCGTCGGCGCCATGCACCCGGCGCGTCGATCGGAGCGACCCGCCAGGGTCGTTCCTCGATTCAGGGCTGTTCTGTTTGCCATTCCGCCTGATTGACGGCAGCATTGACCAGGCTGACACCGGCCTTCTTGCAGACCGCCCGCGTATGCACGTGGCGAAAAGCCCGAGTTCTTAAAGGCAGATCTGCTCGGATCCAACCAAGGCTTTGGACAAAACCCGATGCGAGCTCAGGAGAGCTAGCTTGAGCGCGTCGACCACGACGGAAGAACTATGAGCCAGAAACCTCAGATCAAGCCATATCATGAACCCGGTGGAGGATGGGGAGCGACGAAAGCAACGGGCGCTGTCCTTTCGGAACAAAAGGTTTTGTTAAAAGGAGCGGTCGCCCTCTATTACATGAACAAGCCTGGAGGTTTTAAATGCCCGAGTTGCGCATGGCCTGACCCTGCCCCGGGACACGCACACTCCCTGGTCTTTTGCGAGAACGGCGCGAAGGCTTTGGCGTGGGAGGCGACCGCCAAGCGCGTGACCCCTGAATTCTTCGCGCAGCATTCGGTCACCGAGCTTGCCGAGCGGTCCGATTACTGGCTCGAAGAACAGGGTCGGATTACCCATCCGATGGCATACGACTCGGGTACGGACCATTATGTGCCAATCGACTGGACAAACGCGTTTGCGCTGATCGGCGAGGAACTCCGCGCCTTGTCGCATCCCAGCCAAGCGGAGTTTTATACCTCTGGTCGGTCTAGCAACGAAGCGGCATTCCTCTACCAATTATTTGCCAGGGAGTTCGGAGCGAACAACTTTCCAGACTGCTCAAACTATTGCCACGAGCCGACGAGTCAAGGATTGCCGCCGGCGATCGGAGTTGGCAAGGGCACCTGCCTGCTCGAGGATTTTGCCCACGCCGATCTGATCTTCGTTATTGGGCAAAATACGGGCACCAATAGCCCTCGGATGATGACTGATCTACACGACGCCGCGCGTCGTGGCGCTCGGATCGTTGTCTTCAATCCGCTGCGCGAGCGGGCGCTCGAACGCTTTCAGGACCCGCAGAGCCCGCTCGAGATGGCGACCATGACTTCGACGCCGATCGCTACGCACTACTACCAGTTGAAGGTTGGAGGTGATGTTGCTGCCCTCAAGGGAGTGATGAAGGCCGCCATCGAAGCCGACGATCGTGCGCTTCGCGAGGATCAGCCGCGCGTACTGGATATCGACTTCATCGAAGGTCATACAGCCGGCTTTGAAGCCTTGTGCAGAGACCTGCGGGCAACGCCGTGGCCTGCAATCGAGAAGCAATCTGGCCTCTCGCGCGCGCAACTCGAAGAGGCAGCACACGTTTACCTTGAGGCCGACAATGTCATGGCCTGCTATGGGATGGGGATAACCCAACACTTTCGCGGCACTCAAAACGTGCAGCAGATCCTAAACCTGCTGCTCTTGCGCGGAAACATCGGCAGGGTCGGCGCGGGAATTGTCCCAGTGCGGGGTCATTCAAATGTTCAGGGAGATCGCACCGTAGGCATCACGGAACGTCCCAGCACCGAATTCCTGGACCAATTGCAAAAAGTGTTCGGCTTCAATCCACCGCGGGAGCACGGACATGATGTGGTGCATGCGCTGGAAGCCATGGTGCGCGGCACCGCCAAGGTGTTCATCGGCTTAGGCGGCAATTTCGTGGCCGCGTCGCCCGACACCCCTGTGATCAGTGAGGCATTCCGAAAGCTTAGGCTCACTGTGAATCTGGCTACGAAGCTCAACCGAACTCACATAGTTCATGGTCGCTACGCATTGATCTTACCTTGCTTAGCACGCTCCGAAGTTGATCGTGGGCCGGACGGCGCCGTGCAGGATGTGACCATCGAGGATTCGATGTCGATGGTGCAGGCATCGCGAGGAATGCTCGTGCCGGCAAGCCCGCACCTCCGTTCGGAACCTTGGATTGTAGCGCACATGGCGCGAGCCACGCTTGGCGACAAAACGGTTGTTCCTTGGGAATGGCTGGTTGAGGACTATTCGCGCATTCGAGACAAGATCGAAGCGGTATTTCCTATTTTCCAGGGATTTAATGCGCGCATAAAAATACCCGGTGGCTTTCATCTGGCCAATCCCGCCCGCGAGCGGATCTGGAAGACTCCAAACGGTAAGGCAAACTTCATCGTCTTCCCAGGCCTTGATGAAGACGAGCATCAAGACAATCCAGATGCGCTTTGGCTGAGCACGATTCGCAGCCACGATCAGTACAACACGACTATCTATACTAATAGTGATCGTTATCGGGGCGTTTACAACCAACGCGATGTTCTGTTTCTGAACGCTAACGAAATAAAAAAGCGCGGGCTGGCACTCGAAGAGCGCGTCGACATTCACACGCTATCCTCAGACGGAATCGAACGCGTGATACGCCGTTTCAAGATAGTAGCTTACCACATGCCTGATGGATGTTGTGCGGCGTACTATCCCGAAGCAAATCCGCTGCTGCCGCTATACGCGTACGACCCGCTCTCAGGTACACCGAGTGCGAAAGCAATTCCGGTAGTGTTGAAGCGGCCGTCGAACGCCACTGCTGAACGGCCGCCAACCACGAGAGTGCCACCATGACGCTAGACACAGTTACGCTATCGCGTCTGCAATTTGCGTTTACGATCGGCTACCACATTTTGTGGCCCGCCTATTCGATCGGTATAGCCGGGTTTATCGTCTTGTTGAACGCGTTGTGGTTGCGTACTGGAAAGACGGTCTATCGGGATCTGATGCGATTCTGGATCCGGCTGTTCGCGCTCGGGTTCGTCATGGGAGTCGTCACTGGGGTGGTTCTGTCCTATGAGATCGGCGCCAATTGGAGCGGCTTCGCGCGCGTGACCGGTAACGTCACAGGCCCGCTTTTCATGTACGAGGCGCTGACCGCATTTTTCCTCGAGGGCGGCTTTATCGGAATCGTTTTATTTGGCGAAGCACGGGTCGGGCGGCGCGTCCATTTGTTTGCGTGTTCGATGGTGGCACTCGCTACTCTGCTCAGCGCGTTTTGGGTCTTGGCCGCAAATAGCTGGATGCAAACGCCGCAAGGAGCCATTTTGGGAAAGGACAAGGCGTTTCACGTCGATCATTGGACGGACGTGATCTTCAACCCCTCGTTTCCCTATCGTTTCGCGCACATGGTCTGCGCGAGTTATATTGCCGGTATCTTCGTCGTTGCCGGCGTCTCAGCGATCTTCCTGCTCCGCAAAACCAACCGCGAGTTCGCCGAGGCCGGGCTTTCACTGGCGATGTGGATTGTGTTGCTAATGGTACCGCTCCAGATGTTCCTGGGCGACCAGCACGGTCTAAATACGCGACAGTATCAGCCGATGAAGTTGGCTGCTATGGAAGCGCGTTGGGATACCGCACGTAACGTGCCGCTAACCTTATTTGCGTGGCCGGATCAAAAGACCGCCACTAACCTCTGGGCCATCGAGATTCCGCATCTGGGCAGCCTCATCCTTACACACAGTTGGAACGGAGAAGTACGAGGACTTAAGGAGGTTCCGTCGTGGGACCGGCCCTACGTGCCAATCGTCTTTTTTGCGTTCCGCGCGATGGTCGGAATAGGGATTATACTGCTCGCTCTCTCGATTATCGGTGCTTACTTGAGATGGCGGGGCCATCTGTTCACTAACAGGTGGTTTCTGATCGCACTGGTTATTACAAGTCCATTGAGTTTCATTGCGATAATTTCAGGGTGGATCGTTACGGAGGCGGGCCGCCAGCCTTGGGTCGTATATGACGTTATGCGGACCGCTGATGCTGCTTCGCCACTTCCGGCCGCGAATGTTGGCTTGACAGCTATACTATTCACCATTGTCTACGCGTCGTTGCTGGCTGGCTTTCTCTGGTTCTTTCTACGAGCCATCATTCAAGGCCCTGTACCGACCTTAGAAGCCGATCTGCCGCTGCCCGCCGTAGGCCGTATGCAGTCGACACCTGCGCTATTAAGGAAGTGACCTGATGCCTTTTCTCGCTTACGCGTCCTTCGCCATCATCGCTTTCGGGGTGCTGATGTACGTATTGATGGACGGCTGGGACCTTGGAGTTGGTATCTTATTCCCGATAGCTGCGCGAGAGCAGGACCGCGACCAAATGATGGACTCGATTGCTCCATTTTGGGACGGCAACGAAACCTGGCTGGTCTTCGGCGGAGTGACGTTATTCGCCGCATTTCCCGTGGTCTATGCTTTAGGGCTGCAGGCTATGTACCTGCCGGTAATGGTGATGCTGTTCGCACTGGTGTTTCGTGGAATTTCATTTGAATTTCGCTCGCATGCAAAAGCTTCCAAGAGGCTTTGGAATTGGACCTTCGCACTAGGCTCGATCGTGGCGGCATTCGCGCAAGGTGTAATTCTCGGAAAGCTCGTGCAGGGAGTCCAGCTTCGACCGGCGGCGTATGGGCAGACATTTACTATCGCACTGCTTCCGCTACTTTGCGGCGTGGCAATGGTAGCAGGTTACGCTCTGTTAGGTTCCGCGTGGCTGATATACAAGACCGACGGTGCTACGCAAATCTTTGGTCGCGAAGTGAGTCGAGCTGCGTGGCTACTTACTATGGCGATTTTTATCTTCGCTTGCTTCTGGACGCCCCTCAGTGTGCCGGAGGTGGCCAGGCGCTGGTTGACATTCCCCGGCTCGTTACTTTTTATTGCACTTGCAGTGGCGCTGGTTGCCGCGTCCGTCGCGTTCTGGCGGTCGATCTGGAACTCGCGAAGTGACGCACGCCCGTTGCAGCTGGCAGTCACTATGACTGTCTTGGCGTTTATAGGATTTGCCGGAACTATCTGGCCCTACGCGATCCCGTATCGTATCTCCATCGTGGAAGGGGCGGGCGATCCTGCCTCCATCAAATTCGCTCTAGTCGGAATACTTCTGGTTTTGCCTGTCGTGCTTGCCTACCAGCTGTACGCCTATCGTGTATTTGGGGGCAAGGCGCGCGAGGTAGGGGTCTCGTATGGGACATCGATGCCATCGTCTCCGGGCATTCATGCGCGACGCACCCATGAACATGACCCGCGTCTGCATCTCTCCTGACCAGATTGACCTGCACCGCGAAAGTTTAAGAGCTCGGCCTGCGTGGTCCGGTTATGCTAAGGGCGCTTTGGCAGTCTCGCTCAGCGTCAAAATGGAAATTATCGAGACTAATGCCGCGGCCATCAGGTAGATCGAAGGCGACATTTCGTTCTGCGTGCGGGCGATCAGGTACGTAGCCACCATCGGTGCCGTTCCCCCGAGCACGGCGAAGCAAATGTTATCGGAGATCTACAAGGTACTGCTAAGGACATTTCGCGGTACGTCGCCGATGGCGGATTCGTGCATGTCAAGATAATGGCATCAGACGAGATTTATCGCTTCGATCCGAGGCGGAGATTGATGAGTGTTAATCCTAGCAGGTGGGTTTAAGCCGGGAATTCCCCGTACATCAGGAAGACCACGGGACTTGCGATGGAAAGAAAGGGAGCGGGTTGATTGCAACCCGCTCATGAGGGCCAAATTCAATCGATCCGCGTCAGCGTTAGGACAGGAATTTCCCGAGATGTCTTTTTCTGATAGTCGGAGAATAAAGGCAAGATCTCGGCCGCCGCGTCAAATAGCCGAGTGCGCTCGGAGCCGAAGACCTGCTCCGCTCTAGCCCTGAACTTCTCCGTACCAACCTCGACGGTCACGATAGGATTCGCAACCAAATTGTAATACCAAGGCGGATTACGAGGCGCGCCTCCCCGGGATGCGATGACTACTAGCCGATCACCATCGCGGGAGTAGCACACCGGACGCACCAGTGTCCGTCCAGTCTTAGCTCCGGTCATCGTAAGGAGCAGAACGGGCCAACCCTCCAATGGGCCACTTACCCGACCCTGGTTGGCACGAAACTCCTCAATGACTGACTGATTCAGTGCGTCCACCGCGTGCGGATCCGTATTCAGCCGATCACTATTTCCGTCGCGAATTAATTGGCGCGCCAGCGCCGGGAATATTTTTTCGGGGGTGTTGGCCATCAGATGATCTCCGTTTTTCAGCTGAACGATAATTTCTGACCTAACAAGCACCTGACCACGAAGGAAGCGTCCGCGTGGGCGCGCGCGGCGCGGCTCTGTGGCCGGGATTATTTTAAGCCGGAATTTCCGTTTTGACGCCTCCGATTGCGATACCCATAGCTCGCCTCTGCGCTGTAGCGCAAACGATCGGGCCTTCCCCCGGGTCTCGGTCAAGGCTCGGCCACGCAAGGGCCGATTCCGTCATTCCGACCGGGCCGAAGCCTTGCTCCGACGCATGCGCGGCCGACTTGCAGCGACACATACCCATTCGCCGTGTCTTGCTCGCCCCATTTGTAGGTCACCCCCAACAACCCCTATCCCGCCGGCAGAGGCAACGCCGCGATCTTCCCCAGCATCCCGGCAAACAGCCGCCGCGTTAGATGCCCCTCGGCCAACAACAACCAGTGGTAGCGCGCATGTTGGATGAGCCGTCCGCCGGTCTTCACTAACCGCTGTTGCAAGCTGGTCAGCGACCAAGTGGCAACCTGCGTCGGCAGCGCCAGCCGCCGCCACAGATTCCCGAGGTTGTAGGCGATCAGACTCAGCCATAGCCGCGCCTCGTTGGCGCGGAAGCGGTGGCAGGAAAGCCGCGTCATCTTCACCGCCTGCTCACCCTCTTTGATCCATCGTTCGGCCGTGCCGCGCTTGTTGTAGAACCGCACCACCGCGCGGCTCGATACTGCCAGGCTGGTCACGATGAACCCCACGCGGGGGAACAATTCCCCGCAATGGAACTCGACCTTCGCCACCACCCGCCGGGCCGTCGTCCAACTCGCTGCCTGATAGAGAAAACTCTTGTACCGGACCACCGGCTTGTGGCTCGGACGTCCCACTGGCCGCTTCAACAACTCCGTAATGTTCCGCTGCAGATTGTCGTTCGCCGGAAGGCGAATGGCGTACTTCACGTCCCGCTCTTCGAGCGCCTCGTAGAGCTCCGGCTTGGCAAAGGCCGCGTCGCCGCGGAAGGCCACCTCTTTGCCCTGCGCCCGCTGCCGGTCGATCTCCGGCAGCAGCAGTTCCTCCCAGCCTTCGGCGCTGTGGACGTTGCCGGGCCGCAATTTGGCAACCAAGCAGTCACCCTCGTAGTTGAGCAACAGCAGCGGATGATAACAGGTGGACTCGAAGTGTCCGTTGTACGCACTCTGCTCCTGCCGGCCATAGACCGGGATCTCGGTGCTGTCCATGTCCAGCGCTACGCGTCGCGGTGAATCTATGGCTTCCGCCCTGGCGATCAACTCCCGGTTGAGCGCGGCCAGACCGGCAAGGTTTTCTTCCTGCGTCAGCACTTCCGTTTCGAACGACTGCAAGCGCGAGGTCAACGCTGCACCCCGCTCCCAGATCTTACGCGAGCCGATGAGCCGGAAAGTCGGATCCTGGGAGAGGCGCTCGGCGTCGTTAACGTCTTCGTAACCCGCCAGGCGGCTATAGATCGACTGCCGTAGCAGGTTGGCCAGAGGCAATTGGATATTCTTGCCCCGGCGGGAATCGCTCAAGTGCCGGTCCACGAGTTCGCTCAAGCCGAGACGTTCGTCCAGTTCACGCACCAGAACTAAACCACCATCCGAGGTCACCCGTGAACCTTGGAAATCGACCTTCAACGAGCTATTGAACGAGAGCTGAAAGGGCCGATTTTGTGTCTCACCCACCGCCTCTCCACCTCCGCACCGCCCCACTCGCATCCAAACCCGCGTCCATCAGCGCGTTTGTCGCATTTTATCAAATTGATAGTTCACTGAGAAAACGGAAATCCGGGGTTATGACTGATCGCTGCGCTGCTGCAGCGCACTCGTCCAGGAAAAGCCTCGGCAGTAGCAGCCGGCTCCGCGCCGTAGAAGAGGCAGAGGAGAATAGTGAAACACAACTGTCCGGTGAGGATAACGCCGAACTCTGGATATCGCAGCAGGTGAAAGAGCGGCAGCGAGAACAGCAGCATCCCGACGGCTCCGGCGAGCAGCAGAGGCTTTCGGCCGACCCTGTCGGAAAGCGCTCCCGCGCCTGGAATCATCACCAGCATCGCGGCCAAGGCAATTGTGTTGATTCCGAGTGCCTCCGATTTTGGAATCTGAACAATCTTTGTGAAATACACGGTCATATAAACGAAAAGCGTATAGAAACCCACCGCCGAGGTCGCTTTGAGTCCGATCACTTTGATTATCGCCAATCGCTGGGTCTTCAGCGCGTTTAGGAACGATCCCCGTGGCTCTTCTATTGCCCGAACATCCTGCGGCTCAATGAGTTTCGCGTCTCGCTCGAGGTCCCGACGGATGTAAAGGCCAATTATTCCTATTGCGAGTCCGACGATGAACGGCACTCGCCATCCCCAGGCTCGCATCGCATCTCGCGGCAAGACACTGGTTAGCAAAGTGCCGATCGCCGCTCCAAGCAAGGTTCCGGCGCAGGTGCCGAACAGGCACCACGTTCCCATAAAACCTCGGCGTTGCGGGATGCTCCTTTCAACCACGAAGACGATCGAGGTCGTGTATTCGCCCCCGACCGAAATGCCCTGTGCGAGGCGCAAGAGAACGAGCAACACCGATGCCGTGACGCCAATCTGCTGATAGTCAGGGATCACGCCGATCAGAAATGTCGGCACCGCCATCGCCAGCACTGACAGCGACAACGCTCTCTCGCGACTCCAGTTGTCGCCGATATGTCCAAACAGGACCGCGCCGACAGGGCGCATCAGAAAGCCCGCCGCAAAAACACCGAAAGCCGCGAGCAGGGAAGTGTTGGGATCCTCGGAAGGGAAAAAGTGGTGCCCGATACTTACCGCAAAATATCCGTAAACCGAAAAATCATACCATTCCAGAACATTACCAACGAGGCCTGCGATCACCAGCTTGCGTTGCGAGGCAATCATGTCTCAGCCCCCATTTCGTCCAGGCGCAACTTCGTCATGGCAACCACCAGCACCTCACCTTCCCAGTCTTGTAGCATCGATTTCTTGGCTAAAAGATCGCAAGCGTAGCTTGGCGAGCGGTAGGTTTATACGTCGTCCATCAGTGGCGGTGCCTGAGACGCTCGGCGGCATCATCGGGGTGCCCCCACGATAGCTTCAACAATTGAGCAAAAGCGCCAGCCCGTGACAGCTCGCCAATTGACGATCAGCTTGTGAGGTCATCGCGCCGGAGGCCCTATCCGCTCACGGCATTGCGCGGCTTTTGCGCTATCTTCTGTGTGATCGAGAATTGGCTTCGGCTCGCCGCCTCGGGTTGCACTGCAACGTTGGACTCCCGAAACAGCCCCCTGACTTCCTACGGCGGCAGGGCGCGATCCCGGTCGATTTCTGGATGCGATGCCGGCCAACTCGCGCTCGCAGTGATTGCGACAAGTCGGCATGTAACGATCCTATTTTAGATGTGAAAACATCTAAAACAGCATGAAACTTAGTCATAGCATAGTGTCCATGAAGTTATCAATAAATAAAAATTGAAACAGGACGGTAATTCTGCAAAACTCCCTGTCGATAAGAATAGAGCGTCTCCAGAATTTTCGAGGATTCCTTTAGCTCGGCAAATAAGAGCGCAAGTTTTCGAAAAGATGGTCCGACATCCTTGTTGCGCCGACAACCTGTTCCCAAGCGTTACTGCTACCAGCTCGTCGGGAACCTTTGTTTTGACAGGCCCGTTAATCTTACGAATTGCGACGGCGAGAATTCCGCGCACCGTAGATAACTGGTAGGTACTCGATGTCGAGTTTCGAAATTGCGAAACCGGGCGATAGCTGCGCCGTGGATACCAGCTTGGGACGGCACGGGCAGTTGGACAGAGAAGCAGGTGGTGGCCTCGATCTCGATTCGCATTCGACGCCGCGATTCGAGTTTCACCTGCGGCCATATGCGGAAGCGAAGTCAACTTGGCGACGAGTCGTTTCTGACTCACCAGGGGACAAACTATACCTCAGTGAACGCTGGATCGAATTGTTAGCACGCGCTTATCGGTTGCCCCTGTCGCTAGCGACAATCCAGGAAGCCGGGAATGGCATAGCCGCCGCCTGTGTTTTCGCCCGATCGCGTGGACCACTTAAGCGCCGCTTCATTTCTTTGCCCTTTTCTGACTCCGGTACCCTCTTGGCTCGCGACGACGAAGCTGCGTCGGCGCTACTCGGTTCGCTTTTGCGCGACGGTACGGGTGCGGCGTCTTACGAGATCCGAGGGTTTAGAGCTCCTGCGCCTTGGCAGACGATCGAGTGCTTTGTGGACTATACTTTGGATCTCAGCCGGCCTCTTGCAGCTATCGAACGCGGGCTGGATTCAAATTTTCGCCGCAACCTGCGGCGAGCCGCCAGTCAAGAAATCGAAATTGACACCGGCGACACGCTCGAACTCATGAGCCGGTTCTGCACCATGCAGCTTGAGAGCCGCCATCGCCTGGGTCTGCCTGCGCAACCGTGGCGATTCTTCAAATCGGTCCAGGAGCTATTTGCACCAGGACCGAAATCTGGAGCATCCGCATAGCCAGACAGGGCGGGCATGACGTGGCGAGCGCGGTTTTTCTGCGTCACAACGACCTCTTGTATTACAAGTGGGGCGCGCGACGGCCGGGTCAAGATTCCAGCGCCAACCATCTTCTGTTCTGGAATGCCATTCGGGATTTTGCGTCCCGTGCGCGTCTTCTCGATTTGGGCCGTACGGACGTTCGAAACGATGGGTTGAGGCGCTTTAAGCAGGGGCTGGGGGCGACGTCGACCTTGCTGCCCGTATCATTCTATCCGCGAGCTCCAGCACATGTCAGCGCGGAAGTTCTGACAGGAGCGCGCAAACTTATGGCTGGTGTTTGGCGGAAGTTACCGATTTCGGCTGCGCGAATTCTGGGCGGCCTCGCCTATCGGTTTCTGGCGTGAGCTACGCCTCTATTTCGACCAGGTGTTGCGGGTGCTTGGCGTATGGGGCGACGGTAGGGTGCTAGTGACCGACGGCGACGAACTGGCCGAGCGGGTCAGAATGCTTCGCGACAACGGACGCATCTCGCACAACGCGCATTGGGACTATAGCTACGATTCGCGCCTCGACACGATCCAGGCGACTGTGTTGCGGGCCAAGCTTGAGCGGTACGAGATGATCCAGCTCGACATGCATTATCTCCAGGGCTGGTCGTTCGCCAGCGAGCTCCGGATCCTGGCGAGAACCCTGCCAGCAAAACCCCGGAGAGGAGGCATGTGAGCACGGCGGCAATCCCGCAGATTGCAGAGCCGCCTCCAGCGGAGCCGCGCCACTCGCTCTGGCAGGCGGTTGCGCGCAGCGTGCGCGACAACGTGATCGCCGAGTTCGTCGTTCAGGCGGTACGCCTCGGCGGCTTCGTGGTGTTGGCGCGCGCGCTCGGCCCGGACCAGTTCGGCGTTTTCAGAGTGCTCCTGGTGGTCAGCGTCTTCGCAACCTTGAGCAATGAAGCGGGAATCCCGGACGCCTTGGTCCAGCGCAAGGAAATAACCGCTGCCCATGAAGCCACCGCTTGGTGGCTGAGTATGCTGACGGCCCTCGGCGCGATGCTCATCCTGTATGCGGGGGCGCCTTGGATCGCTGCGTCGATGCACATGCCAACGCTGACCGGCGGAGCACGGCTGCTGTGCCTTCCGATCCTGCTCGACGCGACGGCCGTAGTCCCGAGCGCTCGTTTGCGCCGGGTGCTTAACTTCACCGCTCTTGCGGCCGCGGACGTCTTTGCGGAGGTTGCCTTTGTTGCAGTCGCGCTGCTGCTGTTATGGCGCGGGATGCCAAGGTGGAGCCTGCCGGGCGGCCTCGCGGCGCGCTTCGCCGTACATGCCATCGTGATCTGGGCCGCGGACCCGCATTTGCCGCGCGGGGTGCCGACCAGGCAAGCCGCGCGGGACTTTGCCCGCTTTTCGATCAGCGCCTGGGGCAGCCGGATCGTCTACCTCCTCTCTTCGAACGCGGACTACCTGCTGGTAGGACGTCTGCTCGGCAGCTCCGCGCTGGGCTTCTATGGGATGGCGTGGGACCTACTGCGGTTCGTGCCCGACCGCCTGCATCGGGTTGCCGGGCGGGTGACATTTCCAGCGTTCTGCCAACTGCAGGACGACCGGGAAGCGCTCGCTCGTGCCTACCTCGATTTCTTCGATTACATGGCGCGGGTGGTGCTGCCGATAGCGGCGTGTGCGTCGATCGCGGCCCCTGAAATCCTCCGCACCATTTATGGTGCTCAGTGGCTCCCTTCGGCCCTGCCGATGAGGCTCCTCTCGGTGGGCCTGGGGTTCAGCGGACTGCGCCTGGGAATAGGCTCGGTCTACTACAGCAAGAATCGTCCGGAGCTCGACATGTATGTCCACGGAGTGCGGCTCACATTGCTCGTGATTACGGTGCTTGGGCTCGCGCGATGGGGCTTGTTCGGCGTCAGCCTGGGCATGAGCGGGGTCGAGACCGTGGTGAGCTTTGGCGGTCAGGCGCTCGCGTGCGCGCTGCTCGGGCTCGGTCTTCGCGACCTTGCCCGGTCGAGCATCCCGGCTTTGCGCCTGACCCTGCTTTGCGCATTCGCGACGCTGGCCGGAAGAACGGCCGCGATGCTCGCCGGTGCCAGCGGCGCGACAATCCTGGTTGCCGCGGCGGTGCCACCGACGCTGGTCTACCTATGGCTGGAGCGCTCGAACGCCATCGATTTAATCGGCAGGGCGTTTGTGACTTCTGCGCCCGCCAGGCCGTCCCAGGTCGCCTAGCATGAAACACTTTATCGCGATAACACCGACGCGCGATGAGGAGCGGCTTTCTCCCGCGCCTGCTCGTCGAGATGGTTTCGCAGACGCGCCGTCCCGGCCGCTCGATCGTAATCGCCGGCTACCTCGAAGGCGCCGTGCAACGATTCCCGCGACCGGTCTCGCTGCAACGGTTAGATTCTTGAGTCGTCAGCAGCTACGCCGGCTTCTCTTGATGGAGGCGGTATGGCGATAGGGCTCAGATTTCCGCCTGATCATGCGGCACATTCAGGACAAGACCCACATGCCGAATCCGCGGGGCGCAACGACGCATTTAGTTTCTGGAAGCTGCCCGAGCGGTGGCGCGCGGCCCTGGAGCCGACGATCGGGCCGTCAGAGGCCGCTGCGGAACGGCTGTTGCTCGAACAGTACCTCCCCGAGATGGACCGTCATCCGCCCTCCGCGATGCGGGCGTACTATCGTGTCAAACGCTTGATTCCGCAAGGCCTCCGTCATCGCCTTAACTCGGCGGCGATCCGTGCGCGCAAGCGCTTGGAGTTTCCCCGCTGGCCTTGTGAGAGCGCCTTGGTCGACTTATGGCGCGACTGGCTGAAACAGAGCCTGGAACTACAGGGCGTGAACGACGGATGGCACATCGGCTTTTGGCCAGATCGGGCAAAATGCTGCATCGTGCTCACCCATGACGTGGAAAGTCCGACAGGGCTTCGATCGGATGGAACGGATCGCCGAACTCGAGGAGCGACATGGCTTTCGCTCGGCCTGGAACCTGCCGCTAGCGCAATATCCGATCGATTGGCAAAGAGTCGAGGCATTGCGTGCGCGCGGGTTCGAGTTCGGGGCCCACGGCCTGTGCCATGACGGACGCCTGTTCCGTAGCGAAAGCGACTTTTCCGAGCTCGCGCCGATCCTCGAGCGGCTCGCCGCCGAACACCACCTGCGCGGTTTCCGCTCGCCTTCGACGCTGCGCAATCCGCAGGCGATCGCCACGATGGATTTCGACTTCGACTCCAGTTTCGCGGATACGGATCTCTACGAACCTCAACCTGGCGGAACGTGCAGCTTGTTCCCATTCCATCTCTCGCGCCTGATTGAACTGCCCTATACGCTGCCGCAGGACCACACCCTGATTCATTTGCTCCGCCGCAGTCCATTGCCAGTGTGGGCGATGAAGGCAAAGTGGATCGCCTCGCTGGGCGGGATGATCCTCACGCTGACGCATCCCGACTACTGCGGCGAGGGCGTTTATCTCCAGGCGTACGAGGATCTGGTCAAGCGGCTTGCCGATGTCGAGACAGCGTGGCGCGCGCTACCGTCCGAGGTAGCCGAATGGTGGAAGCAGCGAGCGCGACTAGAGCTCGACATCGACAACGGCCGGCCGAGCATAACCGGTCTCGGGGCCGAACGCGCGACCGCGCTGCGGCTCAGCGAACAACCGCTGGTGAATTAGGAGCGTCCAGTGATCCTTGAGTCGAATTCTCTACACGCCCGCAAACTGCAGACGCCGAGAAGCGAAACCCCCAGGCTTAAATCAATCAGATGCGAGTCCCACAGGCGCGATGGCGATCTGCTTCCTCGTAGATAGCGTCGCGGCGAGCGCCAACTGCGCGGCTGCCCGGTTTGCGCGATTGCGCGGTGCGCGTCTCGTGCATTGCGAAGATCTCGACACCTTGCCCGGTCATCTCTCGCAACCGTCAATGATTGCGATCGGCGCCTCACGCCTGCGGGAACTCCGCGGCCGCCACAAGTCGCATCTTGCCAACCTCGTCGGCCAAGGTGCGACGTTATACGTGCGAGGCGTTGCCCAGAGCTGCGCCACGCTCGACTTGATGCCATTCGCGTCAGTTGAATTGGCGATCGCTCCCGAACACCGTGCCGTCGGTTGCCGTTTTACGGCGAGCCGGATGCTTCCCGCGGTGCTCGCGGGCGAGGAAATGGTGGGAGGTCTCTTCGATGCGCCCGGCGCGGAACTTCTCAATCCCGCCATAGAGCAACTCCTGACCGTGCGCCACGTTGACGGAGTCGAGCGCGCCGCGATTTTCGCGCTCCGATACGGCAGCGGATGCGTAATCTACGACCTGAATACGCAGGACGACACCGACGCCGACGCTCCGATTGTGGCACGGTTGTCCCGTCCAGAGATCCGTCATCAAGATATAGGAGCGCTGGTCGCGGCCAATCGCGCGGCCGGGATGGAGCCGGCCGAACTGCCGCCGTTTAACCTCACGATCGACGACCGCCCGGTGAATTTCGATCATTTCAATGTCGCACCTGTGTCCGCTCTTCTCCGCCATATTGACCAACTCTGTCCGGGAGCGCATACAGACTTCGCCTGGACGCCTCGCCATACCAGCCCCTGCCGCGGCTACCTCGAAGCGATGAAAGAGTTTCCGACCGGCTTCGTATGGCACGGGCTGTACCGCCATGTCGATCACCGTGTTATTTCGCATCCTGCCGCCGAGTTGACGGAGGGTAGGCGCATGGTCAGGCGAATCGAGCGGCGCTTCGGTGTACGTTTTCAACCAATAATGATTTTCCCGTTTGAACGATCGGCGCCGAAACAATTTCCGCTGCTAGTGGAAGGAGAATTCCTTGCCGTCGTCGAGGAGCCACCCCATCCCTCCTGCTTCGATCCAAATCTGCCCGGATACCTCTGGGATTCGCTCCCTTCGCACATAGATGCGGCCTCCGACTTGACGGTTCTGTATCGTTATCCGGCGGCCTCGCTGACGCGCGAGCGCATGCTGGCGATGGCAGCGCTCGGCCTGCCGATCATCGCCGCCGCACATCCCGACGAGGTAGGATTGAAGCGCTTGTCGCGTTTTTGGGCCCGCGGCGGTAATGTCTCGCATTTCGACGAGGTCCTGAAGTTCGCGTCGTCCAAAGGGCTGCCGCCGCGTTCCCTCGAAGACATCGCAGGGGACGTGAGACGAGCTCAGCCGGCCAACGATCATTTGACCCAGGTCATGCGAGTAGCAAGTGGGCCATGATAGACGACGCCTCAGCGAAGGTAAGCGACGCGAACGCCCGGGATAAGTCTCGTATGGCCGATCGCGATGGGCACGGAGCCGTCAACTCGAGCCACGATCGCGCAAGCGGGCCGGCTCAGGAGTCGCCTCCGGAAGATGAGCACGGTTACCGCTACAGCGTCGTGACCGTGGGCGAAGCGGTCGAGCGCGCTGTCTCGGGGGAGTGGGACGTCCCTGAGTTTCAGCGTCAGTTCGTGTGGCAGCCCTCACAGGTATGCGACCTCGCCGATTCGCTGTGGCGCAATTATCCGATTGGCGCTCTACTTTTGTCGCGCAGCGCCAACGGCGGCGACCCGCGCCGGTCGCGATGGTGGATAGCGGACGGCCAGCAGCGGCTTACCTCCCTGTGCATTTTGTGCGGCCGCGAACCGGTATGGCTCAGACGCAAACCAGCCGAGTTTCGCACGCGCCTGTTGAAACGATTCGACCTCTGCTTCCACGTCGGAGGCGATGGCCTGCCAGGATTCGTGGCCGCGCGCACCGGCGCCAGGGCGCACGATCCGGGCCTGGTTTCGGTTAGCAGGCTTATGGCGATCGATCCGTGCGATGAGCGTGGCAGGAGCGAATTGGAGCGGCTGGCCACAGAACTTAAAGTTTTGGAATGCTACCGTGAGTTAGATACGGCAGAGATTAACCGCCGGCTAAGCCGGGTCAGCATGATTCGACAGCGAGAGCTGGTCGCAACCTTGGTACGACACGAGCGCGAGGACGTGCTCGAGATATTCGAGCGCCTGAACAGCCGCGGGATGCGATTTCGCAGACTACTGCTGAAGCTCGCGATGGAAGATATTCCGGCCGCGATTCGCGGCGTGCGCGGACAACAGAAGCGCTAGCGCGTTCTTCAACGTTGTCCATCCTTCAGGATAGATGGAATGATGCGAGGGTTGAGCCTCGCCGTTTTCAAGAGCTCGGCGCCGAGTACAGAAGCCGCGTTCTGCCAGGGTGATCGCGGTACCGTGGTTTTCAGCGGGTGATATTTCCGCTTACGGTGATCGCGGATCCCGCCTCAGTGTCGCCAAGGACGGCCTGGATCTTCTGGTATTCGCCGAGCGGAAAAAAAACGTATCCGCTCTCGGTGCCGTTGGGCGGGACGGTCGTGGGCTTCAATGACAAGTTCTGGATCTGTTCCTGGGCGCGCGTCTCGGCCGCGGCGTGGGCTTGATAGAGCCCTGTGCCGGCTCCTATCACGAGCCCGACGGCGCTCCCTATCAGGCTGCCGCTGAGCAAGCTTCCTCCCGAGACTGCAGATCCGAGGGCGGCAGTGGCCGCACCTCCGGCGGCCGCCGGTGCAGCATAAGCCCCCGCGGTTTCCACGCTGGAGGCCAGTCCCGCGGACCCTCCGGCCTGATTCGCGGCCTCCTGCGGTGCTAACGCAGGCACGCGGTTTCCGTCCGCTCCGAGCGCGAAGATCTCGCCCGAGCTTTCCAGCATAGGGCTGCTCGTTCCGTTGGAAATTGATACGTAAACCGGTTGGACATTGCCGACCGGATTTGCCGGAATCGCAACGATCGAAGTCCTTCCCTGGATCGGAGTCGCCGCCACCTTGGCAATTGGCAATGGCGAAGGCGTATTGACGGCGCCGTTGGCGGAGCAGCCGCTCAACACCACGCCGAGGACTGCAAGTAGGCGAAATACGGTCCGATGTTGTCGCATACGCAGCCGGCCGCCAAAGCCGGCGCACCTATCTTATATGGTGCACGAGCCCAGTTTAATGGGCGCCACGACCCGACGGTTGCCGGCTTCTCAAAAGCTGGTCCGCGCCGTTTCAGGACAGTTTCGGCTTCACATAGGGCTAGCTTCTTGGCGATGCCCGAATTTCTGTTGGGAGGAACTACCAGACAATATTGGGAAACCAGCGCTGCGTAAATGGCTAGCGAATTTCGATTCCGCCCGGTTCAAGCCTGCCGCCTGCACCTTTAAACGCACCTCGCCTTTACCTGGCTGCTTTGATGTCTACTCTTTAAACCTCAAAACCTCCGGTCCGCCGAACTCATCAAATCGAATGATCTTTGGCATGTCTTTCTCTCTCGATCGTCGCTAGGTTCAGGGCTTTATCGCATCATATCAAACTGGTGATTCAGTCAGAAAATGGCAACCCCGGCTAGGAACGCATTTTTACAGCTATAACGGGAGCGGCCCCTTCGAGAGGGCAAGGAGGATAGCAGCAGTGCCGTAAGCACCGGTCGCAGCAGAAACACTGATTGGTGCGGCGAGAGCAATGGCTAGTCAGTCTGTCGGCCTTTTTAGTCGCTGTCAGCAGATGAACTACTGTTGCTGTGTTTCATCATCTGCTGCATTCCCAAGAGGCAGGAAAACTCGGCCCTTGGGTTCTTGCAGAGATACATGGGTTACGGGACAGCTATAGTACGCGCAGTTACTGGCGAGCAAATGGCTATTCTTTTTCTTTCCGTATGCATGTCGCAGCTCACAAAGCGATATCGAAACGTGGATGGGCAAGCCTCCGAAAGGTAATTCGATAAAGATTCGTCGTGCCGCGGCTGAAGCCGGCCGCCGAGATTCGAAAATATTTGTCGAAACGGCGAACCGTTTCCTCTCCTACCAGGCTGACCGCCGCATCCCAGTTGTGTCGTAACCGCTCGCGGAATTCCTGGTTTGTACGTTTGTAATCGGCGCGATCGTTTCTTACCGAAACGATTTCGAAGATTCCTTCGGATCGCATCGGCGATTTCTCCCAGGCGCGGCAGATCGCTTTCGGGGAAGATGTGTTCGGCGACGAATTGCCCCTCGATTCCCCGGTCCGCTGCTCCCAAACCGATCGACTGAAGCGACATCCATCCGCCCGCATTCAGCCAGCCGTAACAGCGTTCAAAGAAATCGCGATATCCCTTCACTCTCACCGGGCGGCTGCAAGGGCGCGCAAAATGCTCAAAGGCGCCGATCGAAATGATCGAATCGTAGGGTGCGGTCGGCACATGGTCGGACCAGCTTTCCACACGAACTTCCACACCGGCAAGGCCCATCGACCGAATCCATTCAGCCTGGTTGTCGCTGAGAGTCAATCCGACCGCGACTTTCACCTGGTGTTCTTTTACCAGCTTTTTTTGCAACGCGCCCCAACCACATCCAATATCCAGGACGCGGGCAGCACCATCGGCGCGCGCCTGCTGAATGTGGTACTCGAGTTTCCGTTGCTGAGCTGCTTCGAAAGAGTCAGACTCTTTGTCGTACATGGCGCACGAGTAACAACATTCGCGGTCGAGGAATAGTCTGAAAAATTCGTTGCCAAGATCGTAGTGGAATGAAATCGCAGCTTTAGACGCACCCGGATTGGCTGTAGTGGCTCCACTCTCCGGAAGCTCTTTACTCACAGCGGCACCCATCGCTCACAGATTGCAGCTCGATATCCAGGAAAATGTCGCGCAGTCGCGCGCTTCTGGATGGTAGACTCGACCGACCTAAATAAAATTCCCACGATCACTCGAAAACGCGCGGGAATAAAAATGCCTATAGCAGAGTCTAGAAGTTAACGCGGCTCGGAACCCAGGTAGATGGCTTTGCACCGGAAGTCGCCTAACCGGAATTTCCGTTTGGCATTGGAAAATATGCAAGCTCTTGGTTCGCATATCCGCGCCGGATCGACAGAACCTGGCGCCTCGGAGCGCTTCCTACTGTGCAGGCATCAATGACCGCTGCAAAAAGTAGCGATTATTCACGCTTAAGTCAGTACTGCGCGACGATACGGTTCGTTGTTTAGACAAGCATTGAGGGGATTCGCTGGATGGAATTGGCCCCGCGAAAGCAGCATGCGGAACAGCCCGCCTTCGCCGTCGCATTACCGAAGAATGCCACGAGCACGTCTGCACACCGCTTGTTCTTCAGCCTCGGCGCCACAACGGCGGTGGTCGCCTCACTCAGCCTGGCTGCTGCTCAAGGACCCGGTCTGCTCGCTGATCAGAATTCAGATGTGGAGGACAAACGAAGCAGCGAAAAGCGCGGGCTGTTCGAACGCGAGGCGCTGCCTCACGTCGACACGCTGTACTCGACGGCCTTACGATTGTCGCGTAATCCTGAGGACGCTCGCGACCTTTTGCAGGAGACCGTGCTGCGCGCCTACCGCTTCTTTCATCACTACACCCCGGGGACGAACTGCCGCGCGTGGTTGTTGACAATTTTGTACAACAACTTCCGCGACGCCTACCGCGGTGCCGACCATGAACAAGTCTCGCGCACGCCCGAGGATTTCGAGCGTGCAGTCGAGAGCTCCAGCGTGCAAGGGGATCAGGGACTGAGCAATCCCGAGATGCTTGTCGCGGAGCACGTCATGGACCATGAAGTAGCGGCGGCGCTCAACGGACTCCCCTCCGACTTTCGCACAGTACTGATCCTGGTGGACGTACAGGAACTCAACTACCAGGAGGTCGCGGAGCTACTGGAAATACCGCTTGGAACGGTCAAGTCGCGAGTCTCGCGCGGGCGCCAGATGATGCGTCTGGCGCTGGGCGAGTTCGCCCGGCGCCACCGGCTGGTCCGTTAGGTGGATTCAACCGACCGGGGACTGCCTTGACCGAGACTTGATCGATACAAGGCAGTCCGGCGCTTTAACTATTCTTCCTGATGGCAGACGGCCTCGATGTTGTTGCCGTCGGGATCCTTCACGAACCCGCCGTAGTAGTTGGCATGATAGGCGGGCCTGAGCCCGGGTTCGCCATTGTCCTTGCCGCCGGCGGGCAGTGCGGCGGCATAGAACGCCCTCACCGCAGCCCGGTCCTTCGCTGCGAATGCTATATGTAAGGGCCCGCGCGACTCGCCCTCTGCCAACCACAAGGCCGGTGCGTCCTTGGGCCCGAAGCCCAGCACTCCTTCGCCCTCGTACTGGACTGTGAATCCAAGGGGAGCCAGAGCGGCCGTGTAGAAACGCTTGCTCGACTTGAGGTCCTTCACCTTTAACTGGATGTGATCAAACATAACCCTCTCCTTCTCTTAAATTGTGGTTCTCTGATCTTTGTCTTGGTCAAGGTTCTCGGCGGAGCTGAAGCTATAGCTATAGGTTTTCTGGAGGCAGAGGCGGCACGACTAGCTATGCCGTAGATCGCTGCCAGCACTTGGCCTTCGAGGAAACTCGTGAGTGGCTTCAAATGGCGCCGATCACCCGGCGGGCCATGCCCAGAGCTTCCGACCAAAATCCACCCCCCGAGTGCATCAATTCGACGATGTCGCCGAGGGCGCCAACAAACTGTTGAAGCTGGTCGTCGGTGACGATGAGCGGAGGAGCGATCTTGAGCGCCATGAAATTGTTGCCGCAGATCTGCGTGAGAACTCCCTTGTCGCGAAACAGATGCATAACCAGCACTTGGCCGAACATTGCCGGATGAATTCGCTTAAAAGCCTCGAACGGGATTCTGAGCCGCAACCGCTTCGGCGCACGAAACTCGATCGCGGTCAGCATTCCGATGCCGCGAATATCGCCAATCATTTCGTAGTCGGCGAGGCGCGCGGCCAGCATGTCTCGCAATTTCTGGCCCAATCTCGAGGCGCGCTCGCCTAAACTCTCGGTTTCCAGCACTTCGAGGGTCGCGAGACCCGCGCGCATCGCCAGCGCATTCTCGCTGTAAGTCGAAGTGTGAACGATTGAGCGCTTGAAAGAACTGTAGGTCGAGTTGTACACCGCATCGGTCAGCAGCACCGCTCCGACCGGTACCAAGCCTCCGCTGAGCGCCTTCGCCAGGATGATCATGTCAGGGTCAAGGCCGAAATGATGCGCTGCAAGGAACGGCCCTGTGCGGTGAAGTCCGGTTTGCACTTCGTCCAGCACGAACAAAGTGCCATAGCGACGACATAACGCCTGCGCCTGTTGTAGATATTCACTGTCGGGTATGCGCACTCCGGCCTCAACCTGTACCGGCTCCACGATGAAAGCAGCAAAACGTTTCGACGCAAGCTTCGTCGCGAGTTCGTCGAGTGCGTCGAAGCTGACCATCTCGACCTCCGGAAGCATGGGACCGAACCCATCCTTCCAGAACGCATCGGACATGAGCGAGAGGGCTCCGCATGTGAGGCCATGGAAGCTGCCCTTGGCCGAAAGCATCCCGACGCGACCGGTATGAGCTCGGGAGAATTTGATCGCTGCCTCGACTCCCTCGCTGCCTGAACTCGCGAAGAACGCTTTGGCGAGCCTGCCACCGGCGCGCTCGCACAACTGCGCGCCGAGAACTCCTGCAAGTTCCGGCACGCCGGTCTGGAGCATCGCGGCCCCATCGCGCTCGAGTTCCGCGATGATCGCCGCTTTGATCCGCGGATGATTGTGGCCAGCGTTGTGAACGCAGTAGCCGGAATTAAAATCGAGAATTTGGCGGCCGTCTTCGGTATGCAGCTCGGTGCCGATGCAGCGGCTATAACGCACGTTCATCTGCAGCACGTCGAGCAATCGGACCCATTGCGGATTTACGCACTTTTCGTAAAGTCTCACTCCCTCGCTGGGGTATTGGGCAAGCGGAGAACTTGCCATTCTAGATCCTCCTCGTCGCGGTCGCACGTATTGTCGTTTTCGTCGAGAGCCGTCTGGATAGAAGAATTGTCCAGACTCTGAAGGATCTGGGACGCGCGGTATGGCATCCTCGTAGCGTGTTATACGTCTCATTCAAGGAAAGATTGCTATGCATAGTTTAATTTCCGACACTGCTGCAATTTGGCGCCCTCGTTTATTTGCAGTCTGCATCGGTGCTTCTTTCTGGGTCGCGATACTGCTCGCGGGATGTTCGAGTAGCAGCAACTCGACAACGATGGAGCGAGGATCTGCTCCGACCAATAGTCTCGCGGCAGACCCGGAGGTCTACAAAACTCTTTCGAATTCTTGTTTCGATTGCCATTCCTACCAAGGCAGCGGCTCCTGGAGCGCGAAGCTTGCGCCGTCGTATCTGTTCGGCGCGCGCAAAGGACGAGAGGTTCTGAACTTCTCGGACTGGACGACTCTGGATGTAAAGCAACGCAACGCGATGGCCTCGGAGATTGAAGCTGTCGTGGACAACGGATCGATGCCACCCGCAGATTACGATTTCTTTCATCCGTCGGCCAAGCTGACCGACGCACAAAAGAAGCTCGTGCTTCAGTGGAGCTCGCAGCAAATAGCTCTCCCTGCTCATTGACCCGCGTGATCGTATATTCGCGAGGAGCTAAGAATTCCCATGGCGAGAAAGACCGTGCCGATTGCAAACGTAATCGCCGCAGGGTATGCGGTGCTTAACGGATCGAGCCCGCGAATCATCAGGTTGTTGAATCCTTCCATCGTCCACGTCGTGGGCATCCCAAGCGCGATTGCGCGCATCCAATGAGGCTCAAAGTCGAGCGGCCACCAGCACCCGCCAATCGCTGACATCGCAAGCGCGGCCATCGCGCCGATCGGCAGCACGGCATCGCGAGTGTTGGCGACACAGGCGATGACGAGACTGAATGCGGCAGCCGCGAATGAAATTGCCGCCGCCGGGAACAGCAAAGCCCACGAATTACGTCCGAGGGATATTCCGAACAGAGCCCAGCCGGCACCGAACAGGAGGACCATCTGACCGAGTCCGATTAGAAAACGCGACATCAGTTTTCCAAGCATCATTCCCGAGGCCGGCGCGCCGCTGACGCGCAGGCGCGCGAGGGTTCCCCAGTCGCGTTCATCGATCAGACCCACACCGACGCCCCAGAGCATATCAACCAAGAGGAACGTGATTCCGAACCCCGGCACATACTGGTCGAACGCATTCACCTCGGCTTTGCCACCAGTGATCGAACGTTCGTGCCATCCGAGGATCCCCGGCAGGGGCGATGCCGTCTGCGAAACCGCGTAGCCAAGATCAGGAATCGAGCGAAGATCAGGAAGCTCCGGCAGGCGTGGCAACTTGATCGCTATTTTCGGGAGCGTAACGGACGCAGCCGCATCGATGCGCGGCGCGGCAAAATCGAGCGACTTTGAAAGTTCGGCTAACTGCGCTCTGTTGGGTTGGGCTGGCCACTGCGGTGGAGGGGGAATTTGGCTTGCATGAGAGCCAGCGGCGGACTTGAGCTTCGCGAGCCACGTCTCGAAGTCGTGCTGGCTTGCCTGGAGTTGTTCGAGGTAGCGACTCACGGCAATAAGCGCGCCGTGGCGGGCGGCAAGGTCGCGCTCGACGGCAATCTTCGTCTGCGCGAAGGAGCGATCAACCTGCAAAATGGTTTCGGCCCTGATTCGCTCGATCGCTTGGCGGGTCTGCACGATCATTTCCGATTGAGCAGTGGCGCGGACGCCTTGGAATTGCCGTCGAAGCCGATCCAGCTGAGCCGCGCTGGCTTTCATCTGATCGGTGATCTTTGCGAGCTGATCGCGGAGATGGGATGTCTGTTCCGCCATTTTCTTCCGCGCAACGTCGTGAGCGCGAGTGGTGACATCGCGGCACAGGCGGTCTAGATCAAGCTCGATGGCTCCGGCTTCCAGCCGTTTCACTGGGTCGATGTATAGCATCAGGTGGACGTCGCGACCGGCTTCAAAGGCGTCTGTTGTTCCTGATGGGATCACGATACAAAGTGGCGCGCGGGCCCGCCCGCGGACGAGTGCGCGCGCCTCATTTAGATTCGCCACTGGCACGACTGACACTGAATGGTCACGACTGAACGCTTCAACCAGCGCACGCGCCAGTCGTCCGTGATCGGCGTCCACGACTATGAGGGAATACGGCTCCGACCCGGGCTGAGCGCCGTAGATATTGCCGAGCGAAAGTCCCGCTACCGTGATGATTACCAGGGGAGCCAGAGCCAACATGAACAACGCCGCGCGATCTCGCTCAAGAAGGCGAAATTCGTTCTGAAATACTATCCATGCCGCGCGCAGCATTGGCGAATCCTCGTTAAATCTCAGGAGTCCCGTCGCGCAGCGCGTGACCGGTTAACGCGATAAAAGCGTCGGACAAGTTGGGACTATGCACCGCGAATTCCAGCGGTTGGCCACCGGCGTTGTGTGCCCGCTCCAGCAATTCGCTGACCTGCCTGAGGTTTGTGAGTTCGAGCGCGACCGTAGTTTGGGCGGTTGCCGGCGCGAGCTCTCTCACGCCCGCTAGACCGTCGTACCATCCAGGTCGTGGCGGGGTTTCGAACATAATCTCCATGCGAGGATGGCGACCGCCCAGCTCGATCAGCTGGGCGACCGTCCCTTGGGCCATCAGCTTGCCCCGGTCTATCAGGAAAGCACGATCGCACACGCGTTCGACTTCCTCCATGTAATGCGTGCTGTAGAGCACCGCGATACCGGAATCAGTCAAAGCGCGAATCGTCGTCAAGATGCGTTCGCGTGACTGCGGATCGACGCCGACAGTCGGTTCGTCGAGGAGCAGCACCTCTGGTCGATGAACCATCCCGCAGGCGAGATTGAGCCGCCGCTTCATTCCGCCCGAGAGCGTCCAGACGGGATCATCCGCGCGATCGCGAAGCCCGACAGCTTCGAGAATTTCGATGCTCCTGGCTTCTGCCAGTCGTCGAGTCAGCCCATGAACGCGAGCGAAGACTTGCAAATTTTGAAATGCGCTTAGTGGCGGGTAGAGAGCTATAGACTGCGGCACAAAGCCCAGCTTTCGCCGCAGACTATCAGGAGCCACACGCGAATCGATCCCGGCAATCCGAACTTCGCCGGCATCGGGTGCGATCAGCGTCGCGAGAATCGACAGGGTAGTGGTCTTGCCAGCTCCATTGGGACCAAGCAAACCCACAACTTCGCCGGAATTTACGCTGAAGGTCAGGTCATCTATGGCCAAACGTGCGCCGTAACTTTTCCGAAGGTGAGTAGCTTCAATCAGACCGCGAAACGACATAACGGGTGGTCTTCCTTCCCGGGATCGGCAACACCTGTCGGTGGGTCTGGGACAGTGTTTTTCATACTTAGAGAGGGCTCGACCACGATCGATTTCCGGAGTAAACCGTTGCGCGCTTCTGGTAGGCTCCAAACTCAGCTAACGGCCGTTTTGATATTGTGCTTTCCCAGCTTGTAGGAAACGTCACTTCGCGAAAGGCCAAGTCTCCGTGCAGCCTCAGCCTGCGCTCCACCAGTGGCTCTGAGCGCTCGTTGAATGACCGCTTTTTCGAGTGAGGCCAAGAATTCCCGCAGGTCCAGGGTCTCGGACATCATTTCGGCGACTTCATTGGGAGTGATCGGGCTCGCGCGGTCGACGCGAACGCCTGCGCCGCGGGTCTGGGTCGCCACCGGAAAATTCTCCGCTGAGATCTCATCCCCATTCGAGAGAATACAAGCTCGTTCAACGAGATTCCTCAGTTCGCGAATATTACCTGGGAAGTCGTAGCTCAAGAGCGTGCCCATCGCGCCTGCGCCAATCCTCCGCGGGGCCACCTTTAGATCACGTGTCGCGTGCATTAGAAAAAGTTCGCATAGTGCTGGTATGTCTTCTCTGCGCTCGCGAAGAGGGGGAACCTCCAGCGGCACGACGGCGAGACGATAATACAGGTCCTCCCGAAAGAGACCATCCTGCACCCGTTGCTTCAGATCGCGATGCGTCGCGACAATAAGCCGGACATCGACCTGGCGCGGCTTGGTCGAGCCGATTCGCGTGACCAGCCCGTCCGTGAGCACGCGTAGCAGCTTTGCTTGCGCGGGCATGGACAACTCTCCGGCCTCGTCCAGGAAGAGTGTGCCTTCGTGCGCGGCTTCGAACAGGCCCTCGCGCGCGCGTTCGGCGCCGGTGAATGCGCCGCGCTCGTGGCCGAACAACTCGCTTTCCAGAAGTGTCTCGGTAAAGGCTGCACAGTTGACGGCAACGAGAGGTTTTGAACCGCGCCCGCTGCTGCTGTGAATCGCGCGGGCTACAAGCTCCTTGCCGGTCCCTGTTTCTCCAGTGATGAGAACCGTCACGTTCGTTGGTGCGACGCGCGTGATCTTCTCGCGAAGCTCGCGGATCGCAGAGCTCCGTCCCGTAATCTCCGAGGAACCCTCGAGGCGTAACACCTCGTCACGGAGCCTGTTGTTCTCGCGTAAGAGTCGGGTGTGCTCTACTGCCCGGCCAGTGGACGCAAGCAGGACTTCCGGCGTGAATGGCTTGGTGATGAAATCAAAGGAGCCACGGCGCATGCTTTCGACGGCGAGCTCTATGGTAGCAAACGCTGTCAGGAAGACGACTGATAAAGCAGAATCCGCCTCGTGCGCGGAGGCCAAAACATCCAACCCCTCGCCATCGCCCATTTTCTGGTCGGTTATGACTGCGTCAAAACGAAACCCGGCCAGGGCACGCCGCGCGTCGCTGACGCTGGCTGCCTCGACTATCTCGTGGCCCTCATGCTTCAGATTGGAGATTAAGATCCGCCGCAGGTGCGGCTCGTCATCGACGATCAATATTTTGCCCATCGTGTTTTCCCACCGTGCGATTTAGTTAGGAGAATGCGTGGGGATTTCGATCGAAAAGCATACCAGGCTCGGCTGGTTGATTCTCAGCACGATGTCGCCGCCATGCGCACGGACGATATTGCGTGCGATGGCGAGGCCGAGCCCGTTTCCTCCTTGTTTGGTAGTAAAAAGCGGTTCAAAAATGCGGCCGACCGTGTCACCCGGAATAGGACCGGCTGGATCGATCACATCGATCCGTATCGCGACCCCGCCGTTCTTTTCAGCCTTGAGACCGACCCAGTCGCCTCGGTGGCAAGCGTCGATTGCGTTCAGAACCAGATTCAAAAGCGCCTGCTGAACCTGCCCCGCGTCGAAGTCCCCTTCCAGGTCACGGTCGGCAAGAACATCAATTACCACGCCTTTATTCGCCGCGTGAGCACGCGCGAGAGTTGCCACGTAGTTGAGCATGTCGGCGAGGTTCGCATGGCCGATTTGCGGCGCGCGTGGACGAGCGTAAACGAGAAAATCGCTAGTGAGCCGCTCAAGACGGGTGGCTTCCTTGGCTGCGATTGCGAACATTTCCTTCCGTTCGTCCTCGTCCTGGTCTGCGCGGGCGGCAGTCGCGAGCGAACTAGCAATCATTGCGACCGGATTTCGAATTTCATGTGCGATTGCTCTCGAGAGTCGACCCACCGCCGCGAGCTTTTCTTCGGAGAGCAGTTGCTGGCGGGTCCGCTCAAGCTCCTCGAGGTTGCGCACGAATCGCGCTTCGCGCTCACGGAGGTTATTGACCAAAAGCCATACGAGAACTCCCATCACGGTAAAAATCACGGACAGTGCGCCAGCTTCGATGTACTCGCCGAATTTCAGCCCGTACGCTCCGAGAAAACAGATGAAGTCCGCCAGCACTGCCACCGCGATTGTGGTGCCCAGGCCAAGCCTGAATGCGGATTCGAGCACCGGCAGCAGCATCAGAGCGTAGTAAGCGGTATCGCCTTTTATGGTGATGAGGGTAAGAACAAAAGCGAGCGCTGAGTTGAACCCGAGCGACCAGAACGTGAACACCCTCCGCTTTGGGAGCGCCAGTGGTGCAGTTCTCCAGTTTAACCATGTAAGGTGAACCGCTTGCACCGCCAAGCCAACAGCCAGAACCCAGATGACGGAAGCTGCGGGTCTGCCGCGAACGAATTTGGAGAAGGCTTGTAGCGCCAACAGCGCACCGATCAGGAGCAGATTTAGGAGGGCAAAGAGGAGCTCCTGGCGGCGAAAAGACTCAAAGTCGCTCGCCACGAAATCGGAATTGCCAATGCCGATTGTCACCGCCAGGGTGCTGAAAGGCCAGTGGCCCATAGCGCGTTTATGTCCATCGATTGCGGCCACTATGCATAATAGCGCACTCCGCTCCTTTAATCCGGCCTTCATCGAGGTGACCGCCTAATGCCGAAAGCTAAGGTGCCCGTAGAAGACTGTGCGACGAACCTGTCCGAGACCACACCTTTGAAATTCCCCATCTTCGTCGTTTGTCGGCGACCGTTTTCATATCTCAAACGGTCGTCTCGCCGCTGAGCCAGAAAAATCCTGCGCAGGCAGCCTCTTAAACGGTCCCCCGGCTTCTACCAGTTATAAGACGGGAGCGAGCAAGCCGATTGAACTTCTTTCGCCAAGAGATGCAGCGTGGCTATACTCAGAAGCTCGATAGTTTATCGCTACCTCACAATCGAAGCTGGACCAGGCGGACGCGCGCTTGCACGCAGCCGCCAGCACTCCGAGCATTCGGGTCGGGATTAAAAGCTGTTGTTCGCGCGCCGGGATCGATCAACGAAAGGTCAGTCATCCGTTTGTCCACGCTGCTCTTGCTTTGGGCAGATAAGCAGATCGTATGCCGCGGCAAACAGCATGTGCGGAGTTCTTTTTGTCGCAAAATAAGGCCTTGAGCAACATCGAGGCTTATCGAAGTCGATCCGATTGTCGCAAATTTCGGACAGCAGCGTTCAAATTCATGGACAGGTTGGGATTCCTATGAGTCCGGAGATGGGCAAGATGCCCAAGGTTTCCGCCATTTAGTTCCGCCGTCGATCGATGGCAAGACGTTTGCTCTCGTAAGCTTCTTCGACCTCTAGCCCTAAATACGACGGTCCTCTCGAGGTGGAGGTCAATAAAGGCATCATCAAAACTCTGGAAACCCTGCTCCTTAATTGACTGCTCGCACGGAGCGCCGTCACGATACTCGCACTGCAGCTCATGTATTTGGAGGTGCGTGCATCGCGCTCTCCGGGTGCTCGACACTGGAGCCTGCCTTCTCGCCGCACTACTCGTAATGGGCTACTATTTGGCGATTCCAGGCGGTCCCGCCCACCGGAGCCGGTTCCAGGCATCCCGTAATGGTGCGGAAGCTGTTGAGAGCCGCAGATTCACGATTCTTCTACGCGCGCGTCACACAAGCATTCCTTCTTTTTCAAAAACTGCGCGAACGAGGCGAAATGTCACGAACAGTGGAATCGGTAAGGGGAAACCGCCGACTATGATAGTGGGTGCTTATTTCTGGAGTGAAGAATGAAGATCGCCGGAGCAGCGGGCGCGTTTCCACCTCACCGTTATCATCAATACGTAATCACTGACACTCTGCGGGTTCATTGGGGTGAGAAGCTCCAGTGCCCTGAACTTCTCACACGGCTGCATTCGCGCACCGGTGTCGACTATCGCAATTTTGCCTTCCCACTCGCAGATTACGAGCGCTTCGAAACGTGGGGGCAATCCAACCGCGCCTGGATGGAGGTCGCGGAGCAGCTGGGAGAGCAGGCGGTAGATGGTGCATTGGAGCGCGCCGGTGTGACGCGCCGCGACCTCGACGCACTCTTCGTCGTTTCGATAACTGGAGTGGCGAGCCCGTCACTTGACGCGCGCCTGATCAACCGAATGACGCTGCGGCCCGATATCAAGCGGACGCCAATCTTTGGCCTGGGCTGTGTCGGTGGAGCGACCGGCCTAACCCGCGCGGCTGACTACGTGAGGGCTTATCCCACACAAGCCGCAGCGCTGCTGGCGGTCGAGGTCTGTTCGCTGACGCTGCAGCGCGACGACGTGTCTACTCCAAATCTGATCTCGACGGGTCTCTTTGGCGATGGTGCTGCGGCAGTAATCGTCGTTGGCGCGGAAAGGCCGTCCACCGGACCGGCAATTCTCGGAACTCGCTCCGTCTTCTACCCCGATTCCGAAGAGATCATGGGCTGGGACATCTCTGAAAAGGGCTTCCGGGTCGTTCTGTCGCCGAAACTACCGGAGCTTATTCAGCAGCACCTGGGTGCCGACCTCGATCGCTTTCTCGCTGACTTTGCCCTGAGCCGTAGCGATATCGGAAACTGGGTTATTCATACGGGGGGGCCGAAGATTTTGGAGGCGGTCGAAAGCGCGCTGGGTCTTTCCGACCATGACTTAAAACTGTCATGGGACTCTCTGCGCCGACACGGCAACATATCGTCGGCGTCCGTATTGCTCGTTCTGGAAGAGACGATGACATCGTGTCGGCCTGAGCCGGGTACGCTCGGTCTGCTTGCGGCGATGGGCCCGGGTTTCTGCTCCGAATTGATTCTGATTCAGTGGTAAGTAGATGGTACCGGACCTTGTCGTTGTAGGCGGCGGTCCTGTTGGACTTGCCGCTGCGATCGCAGCTCGCCAGCGTGGCCTCGAAGTACTCGTCACAGATAAAGCTCAACCGCCGATCGACAAGCCCTGTGGCGAAGGCGTTATGCCTGAAGGAGTCTCGGCTCTTCGTGCTCTAGGTGTGCACGTAGACACTATTAATCCTAACGCTCTTCCCTTTTATGGCATCCGCTTCATAGATGCAGGATTATCCGCCGAAGCTTATTTTCCTGAAGTTGTAGGACATGGTCTCGGTATTCGACGCCCCGTCCTTCATCAAATGTTGGCCCTTCGAGCTGAAGAAGTTGGCGTCGTCACGCGTTGGGGTGAGCCCGTTACTGGCGTCAGCAGCGCGGGGGTCCGGATAGCCGGCCGAAATGTGCCATGTCGATGGATCGTGGGTGCAGATGGCCGCGAATCGCGCGTCAGGCGATGGGCAGGATTTCGACTACCTTCGAACGCTCGCCGCAGAATTGGACTTCGTCAGCACTTCCTGGCGAGGCCGTGGACCGATTTCGTCGAAGTGCATTGGCACGACCTGGGGCAGGCGGTTGTGACACCCATAGCCTCGAACGAAGTATGCATTTCAGTTTTCGCAAACGCCCCTTGCAGACCTATGGCGGAACTGATCGGGCTCTTCCCGGAGCTTTGTCGACGCCTAAGGGGTGCGCATGCGACCAGTTCCGTCCGGGGAGCAGTTTCCGGGTCCAGCGACGTACGTTCTGTCGTCCGCGGCCGAATTGCACTAGTCGGGGACGCCTCCGGGTCGGTCGACGCTCTTACAGGCGAGGGTCTTTCACTTGGGTTCCGCCAAGCGCTCACGCTCGCCGAGGCCGTCGAACAGCAGGATCTTGCGCAATATCAGATTGTTCACCGGCATATCACTCGTGTGCCTAGACGCATGGCCAACCTAATGCTCTGCGTCGGTGCTCGAGCGGGGCTACGGCGTCGGGTGCTGCATGCACTGAATTCGCAATCGCAGATGTTCGGGTTCATGCTCGGCGTTCATACGGCAGCATTATCGCTAAGCGCAATTCCGCTTGGTGTTATCGCACGATTTGCTCGCAATTTCGTTTGCACGGGTCCCGCTCAGAGATGGGAACTGTAGCTGGGTCAGGAGCATCATTTAAGTATGGACGATCGACATTAACGAGATTGCCGTAGTTCAACCGTTGAACCTTGACCAGTCTCCAAAGCAAACCGGAGTTATACGCCAAGCGCTATGATGTTGAGACGCTATGTTTTTGCGGCTGCAGTCGCAGCCCTGTTTTCACAGCCGATTTCGATCGCCCATGCGCAATCGAATGCCCAACTCCCGGACATTGTTCAGCTCGATCCTGCGCACACCAATATCGATTTCAAGCTACTAGGAAACCTCCACACGACCAACGGCCGGTTCACACTCAAAAGGGGAATCATTCGCGTTGATCCCGAAACTGGCAATGCCACAGGAAAAATCGAAATAGATGCTGCCAGCGAGGACAGCAAGGAACAGTTGCGCGATGCCATCATAAGGAATGGCGTGCTCGACGTCGCTCGCTATCCCACAATCACTTTCATCCCGCAGAAGATCCAGGGTATTCGCGACCAGCAAAATAATTTTTACGGTCAGATAACGGGTCTGATGGAGGTGCAAGGGAGCCTCCACGAGATAACGATCCAGGCACATGGTCATCTGTTGGGCGATCAGCTAACAGCGGCATGTGATTTTCTCGTGCCCTACGTGGAATGGGGTGTCGAAAGCCCGAATGTGCTGTCACCGACCCAGATCATAAATTCTACCAGAGACTCCCAGACGGGGGCTTCACCGAGGATGTTCTCAATTTTTGCTCATATGCTGCCAGTGCTACGGGAAATTCCGCCGCACTTGTTCAAGGTTTCGGACCTGGTTCAAGTCAAAGTGGAAACGAGCGGCGATATTACATGGTCAATGGGCCCGCAGGCGCGGAAGGTGACTATTATTGTGCCGCCGCGATGAATCGTGACTCCAAGAGCACGGATCCAGAGGGTAAGCAGTTGTCGGATAATGAGATAATGATCGAGCGCATCATTAGCGCCGTCTGAGGTCCAATAGTTATGGCGTCTGTTGCGTCACCTGTGTCACGTCTGTGGAAGACCCTTCCATATATTGGGACGCTGCTTATCTTTGCATCTATCTTCTGGCTCATACCGGTCGCCGACGTCGCGGCGGCGCTCGCGCAGGCGCCCGTGCTAAAGTTCTTCGCTGTCTTTCTCCCCTTTTGTGCCTTCTATTGGATTATCGATTCCCTTTGCCTGACGTGGGTCGTTCGCCGCTTCAACAGCCCGATGCGATTTCGCGATATCATGCCGATTCGCGCCAGCATGTACCTGCTCTCAATGATCAACACCAACCTCGGGCAGGGCGGCGTTGCCTGGTATTTGCATCGCAAGTCTGGAGTTCCATTCCTCCAAATACTCAGCTCAATCGTGCTTATCGGGCTGATGGAGATCTATCAGCTTTTCCTGTTCTCGACGCTGGGTGTAATGTTCTATAGTCCTAATTCAGCGCGACAGCTGGAAATAATCCATTTCCTGCGAATCGCGTATGTTGTCGCCTGGTTGACGCTCGCTACCATCATCGGTGTCTTTGCGCTTGCAAGGCGAAATAGTCGGGTGCGCGCATGGATTGAGGGCAGCAGGCTTGGTGCTGTAGCGGGCACGTTCCTAGCCGCCCGACCGTGGGACTACGCCGTCGTCCTTGGCATAAAGGCTCCGGGCTTCCTGGCGTCGCTGTTAACACAACACTTCGCTCTTGCACTATATGGCATCACAATTCCACTCATGAAGTTGGTACTGTTTCTTCCGCTCGTGTTTCTCGCGGCAGCGCTGCCCATCGCAGCGGCACATCTGGGTACCAGTCAGGCGGCCTGGATTCTCTTCTTTTCGGGCAGTGCGCCGAAGGCGAGGATTCTGGCGTACAGTCTCGCCGCGCACTTCACATTTATGCTCTGCAACGGCTTGATCGGACTTCTTTTCTTAGTACGCGCGACCCGCGAATTGACCGCGGTTCAGCAAATGCCATCCGCCTGAAGTATCTTCATGACCGGACGCTCTTCTGCAGACAAAGGATTCGAGTCAGCGTCCCACGGAACGCAAAATATCAATGGAGTTTGCTCCGTGGTAGAAGATTGAGTTATCCGGTCTGAACAGGGCGAATCGGAGACACCGGCCAGTAACCCAGTACCCGCTCGGCGATTGCTGCCAGATAGAAGATGGCGAGGAGCGGAGATGCTTCACGGATCAGAACGCCAGGCCACTGCGGAGGCGGCGCAAGCGCCAGGATAATTACGAGGCTGAAGTTGAGCACGCCGCCCCAATGGCCGAGTCGGCTCTTGACAGGCAATAAAGACCGACTAATTATTATTGAGTCAATAGCGTATTGACCAAATGAAACTACAATGAGGATTGGCACATAGAATGGAATCGCTCCGGCTGCCGCCTCACATGAGAGAGCTGTAGCCACAAAGGTGATATCGGCTAACCCGTCGAGCCAACGCCCAAATCCGTCGGCGCGACGCATCCGCCGCGCGACACGGCCGTCGACGAAATCCGAGATCGCGCCGACTAGAGCTATCGGACCCAGAATTCCCCAGCCGCAGGCGCCGGCCATGAACATGGCGATCCAGACAGCCGCAAGCACAAACCGACTCGCGCTCAGCAGGTTCGCAGCCTGCGCCCACAAGCGATAGAACTTGCTCGGCGGCGAGAACGCCTGAACCGCATTATCAGCGTGCGGAAGAGCTCGTCCGATTACCACTCGCGTCGCTTACTTCAGGGGCCGGAGTCCCCGGTGCAGAGGCAAAGCCTTCCGGTAAGTCACGTACCGGAGTGATCTTTATCGCGACAATGCGTCCCTCGGTGAACATTTCCTGGCTCGGCTTGTGGAAGCCAAGCCGGGCAAGAAGATATTTTTGCGGATAGTCATTGACTATTTGGTTACTGACCGCTGCATCGCTCGTGATCTTTGCTTTGCCGATAAATGCGGGACCGCCCCGCTTACCTATCCAAACGATAACAGGGCTGCCACGCCGAATCCGTTTTGCCTTCCATGTCGTGGTAGCCGTTTGAATCAGGATTAGGCCGTCCGATCGCGTTGTGAACCAGACCGGAGCAGCCTTACTCTGATTGCCGTTTTTGCGGACCGTGGCAACATAGATGACACTCGCTTGTGAAAGCGCGTCAGCATCGCGATGGGAAGCTTGACCAAACGATACACTGTTCATCAGAAAGACTTCCAATGCCAAAACCATTAGCAGTGAGACCGCCAGCTTTCGGACGAGCAACCTCATTATTCCCTCGTCGCTGTTGGGTCATTTCCAAAGGGGGATCGCAAGAATCGTATTACTGAGCGCTCTGCAGCGCCAGATAATCGCAAGAAAATGCCCAGAAGAGAGAAAATTATCTCGGGATTCACGGTCATATAACGCACGCATTGTATCTTGAAGACAACAGGAGACCGTGAGGAGCAAGTGCCTTGCCATCGACCACCGGTAGGCTAAAGCGCACCGGACCTTGGCCCTTTTCCCCCTTTCGAGATCCATTGGCTTTCCATTCGGTCCGAGAATTTCGACGCTACCGTCCGAAATTTCAGACAGCCCACAGATAGGCGTCGAACTAGCGCTCGACCAGCCGTGCATGACTGGCTGCCGTGGCGCAACGACTTTATATCCGCCGGGCAGGTTGCCGCTTCTCCTTGAAACCCGCTTCAGTCTGCGAGTAGATGTGGTATGCGAATGAGACATAGACGCCACGCCTGAATAACGCGTAGCGCCGCCGAAGGAGCGGATTATGCTTACCAGCGGCCTGATAACGGTAGTGCTAGTCGCGGCGGGGGTGAGCTCATTGGGTGGGGTCGCGCTCGGTGCGGACAACTCCGCGCCACCGATGCAGCAGACTCAGGCTCAACAGGTTCAGCTAAACTCGCAACAATCGCAAATCTCTCAGCAGCAGTTCCTGAAGCCGCAAAGTGTTCCGTCAGTGCCGCAGGCCGTAACATCCCATTCTGTAACGACGACTGAGCCGCGGACTCTGCCGCTTCTCTCGCAACAAACTCGATTGCCTGATGAAAACGGTGAATCGCCGGCGCAGCAATACAAGGGACCCGAGCGTCAGGCTGAGCAGCAGCAGACTCAATCAGGCGAGCAGCCTCCTCCTGATCCGTTGGCGCCAGTCAATCACCGAGTCCTTGGTATGAACGCAAAGCTCGACAATACGGCCTTCCATCCGGTGGCGAGCGGATGGGCGAAGGCAGTGCCTAAACCGGCGCGCCAGTGTATCCATCGGTTCTTCGACAACGTCGCATTTGTCCACCGCTTTACCAACGCGGTTTTCCAGCTCAAGGTTAAGGACGCGGGCGGCGAGTTAGCGCGGTTCGGTATCAACAGCACGGTGGGTTTAGCCGGCCTCTTCGATCCGGCGGACAAGTGGTTCGGAATTAGCGAGCATGACAACGATTTCGGCAAGACGCTGGCAACATGGGGGATGCCTGGCGGATGGTTCGTGGTGATGCCGGTCGCGGGTCCGGTCAACGTGCGCAACGCGCTCGGGCATTTCGTCGACGGCGCGATGAATCCGATGAATTACCTCGTGCCCGGCAGCGGCGAGGTTTATGAAACCGTGGCGCATTCGATCGAGGGGGTAAACGAGCGCGCCGAGGACTTGGACAAGTTCGAGGGCGTGCCGACATCAGACAAGTTCCATCCTGTGACGCTGGATTCACCTGCTCTTTACGAGGCGGTGCGGGCGAACTACTTACAGAAGCAGGAACAGCGAGCAGGCGCCGTTGGGGCAGCTTCGGCTGGAGCTGCCGCTGTTGGAGCGACAACCGGCGGTGCCGGTCAGGCCGGCACCGCCGCCGTTGGGACAGCTCCGAATAGTACGGCAAAAATCAACGAGTAACAGCTTAGCGGGAAAACTGCCCCACTCACGTCTACCTTTCACGCTCTCGCGGGTTCGAGACCGCCGGGATCGCCAATAACGTTCCGCAGTCTGCGCGCGTAGCAATCCAATCCTTAAGGAGGTGCCCGCGCCTACAGCTTGAGCGTGGCGATAACCCCGATATGGTCGGACAGCCAGAGCCACGTCCCGTCGCTTTGGCGATGCGGCCGCTCAGCGAAAGGCCCTATATCTACGACCTCGGGCGAGCTCTCGGCCGCTGGACGCATCATCAGGTAGTCGATGCGCTGGTTGTGCGTCCCGCGCTCGGCGTTCAGATCGATGTCGTCGCGGTCGTTGGTGTAGCCGGGGCCGCTGCCGAAGGCTTCGTGTAGATCGACGAAGCCGGCGCGTTTGAGGTTCGCGATGGTCTCCGAGCCGGGAACGTCGTTGAAATCGCCGGCCAGTACCACCGTGATCCCGGGAGCGCTGCCGTCAAGCGCCCATTGCGCGAGTTCGCGCGCTTGCAGCGTCCGCACCGCGGCCCCGGCGACGCACTCCGGCCGGTCGGTTAGATGAGAAACGCAGACATCGAGCGTGGCGCCGCTCTCCAGTCGAAATCGCCGGCGCATCGCGACCCGGTCATCAGGCAGACGGTAGCGATGCCCGCCAACCTCGGCCGCCAACTCGACCTGCGCGCGAAACCTGACCGACTGTGCCGGGCCGTCCGTCTCGACGCGGCTCAGCAGCGCAAGGCCCTCGTCAAAGCCGAGCTCGCCGTCGCCCGCGCCGTCGGCGCGAGTATAGTCAAGGCGGTAAACCTCGCGCCCACAGAGCCGGTTGACGGCGTCGCAGAGCTTCGTCCCGATGTCGCCGCATCCGGATGCGCGTAGCACTTCCTGGAGCGCGGCGACGTGCGGGCGGCGTGTGGCGATCTCTCCTGCGATGAGCGCACACCGACGCGCCAGGTGCCGGTATGTCGGCAGGTCGTGAAAGGCGTTCAGCGTGAGTATCGTGCATTCCGTCACGGCCATCGCCTATGCTCCTCGCGCAAGCGTCGGGCTGTAGAAGCCTGCCCGACAGTGCGCGCCCTCAAAATAGCGGGCGCTTAGTCGCTCACGAGGATGGAGAGCTAAAAAATCTTCCTCGAAGCATCCGTACTCGCAACTTTGAACGCTTGTTTGACAGAGTGCTAAAAAAGGAGTGCGACGCTAAACGGCAAAACGATGGCTCCGAGCGATTCCGCACCACACGTAAACCATATCCAGCCAGCATACAGATGATAGGCATTGCCGGAAGACGGAATCGGCCCCAGTCGCCGGGTCCACCAGCAATAGCCATATAGTAGCCAGCTATTAAAGACACGGCGAGAATGGCAGGGTCTAGTATCATCGCGCTGCAGAGTGTTATGCATGCACACGACAGGGATATGAGCAGCAGCGGGAGCATCATGGCAGTGCTCCAAAAGAGGAGCGGATTAGCAAACAGCGCTTTGATAGCTGCGACTATGCCTTTGTCGACCTCAACTGTCAGAAGACCGCCTTCTTTAGGATAAAAGTCGAAGAACCTGAGAAGCTCGGTGGAGCCGGGATCAAAGATGCCTCGAAGGAGGCCGTCGAGATAAATCCAGGTATAGGTCAAGGAGCTGCCGAGCAAAATGTGCTCGGCGGCTCGGTTCATATATCTGCTTCTTCGCGCTAGAGACCACGTTTTCTGTTCGGGATGATCATGGAAATAAACGCGCGGGTTCTGATAGCCTAGCCGGGCCCTCATACCGTAATACGGCACATGCTGTTGAGCGGCCAGGACCGATGCAGCTCCAATGAAGTACATATTGTCGCTAGCGATGGCCGAGAAGCCGGAGTATCCTAACTCGACCTTGTTCCGAACCTGCCAGAGACCGATAAGCCCGACAGAGACGATCACTAGGGCACAGCTGGGAATCAGGAGGCGTAGCTTGTCCTGTCCATAGCTGATCAGGGTCCGCGTTGCCAAGCAGGCGGCGGTTATCAGTGGCAAAAAGTAGCCGATCGGTCGAACATAAACTGAGGCGGCCATAGCGCCGGCCGAGGCAAGCAAATCTCCTGGCGATTGCCGTCTCAGATGCCTCACAAGGTAGTAGACTGCGACCATGACTACCGCAGTAAAAAGAGTTTCAGGGGCGAGCAGGCTTGTGAACAATATGGAAAGCGGATCTATCGCGTACAGCACCGCGGCGATGATAGCTATGTCTTCACGCTCGAAGAGCAGACAGGCTGTCTGATATACCATGAATACCGTGAAGCAACTGATTAAAACTTGGAGCGTGATTGTGGCGAGTTCCAACCGATCCAGCAGCAGGCCAGCTGTAAGCAGTAAAGGATAACCGGGGGTTCGAATGACTTCCGGCGCCCCGTCGGAGAAAAAGCGGTGATGCGTTACTAACTCCCGAGCCGGGACAATATAAGATGCGGTGTCAGGAGTGTAGAAGATGGTAGCGTCACGTGTGTACAAGTAGCCTGATATCGGGAATAGAGCGCGTAGGAACAATGCCAGTCCCAACACAAACCGGATGTTAAGGTAACCAATTGACCTAGCGCCATTGTTCATGGGCAAGGGCTTCTCAGCGGGTTTCATCCGATTGAGGTTGCATCTTGTTGGTCAACAGCCAATTCAAATCGCCCCGCCGAGGGCGTGATCGCTTGCTAGACCGTTACTTCGGTAGGCACGGTCATATGGCGCACTTATCTATGACGACGACCGGAAACCGTGGAAGCAAACGCCTTGCCATCGATAGCCAGCAGACTAAATGTCACCGGACTTCGGGCATTTGTCCTTTTGACATTCACTGGGATTTTATTATGTCCGAAGATTTTAACGCCGCCGTCCGAACTTTCGGACAGCCGGAATCATCTGCCGGTGGAACTTCATCGCACCTCGCAAGTGCCGAAGCGTTAGAGACGCGCGCTGCTCGATGGAGCGACGACTGGTGTCGTGCTCACTTTCTCATTGAGATGCATCTCGACCAGGCGGTTCGATAGAACTACCGAACTTGCGAGCGGCCGCCACACAGACCTGCCGCACGGGCCGCAGTCCAGGCCTCGGGGAGAACCGCCGGCACCTTGCGCGCATCCGGCGCAGCTTCGTCCAGCGTCATGATCGAAAACGATTGGTGGGCGCTGAATGACGCTTACATCAAGGTGTTGATGGTGCTCCAACCGAACTGCCCGCTCAGAACCTCGCGCATGTGATGTTCAAGTTCCTTTGGAATGTTCGTTCCACCACCTTTAGCGGAGCTGCATCTGAAAGACGGCTACTCCTGAAGGCCCAAGCCGATAAACAGGCGTTCCAGGTGCCAGATTGAGCCGTTCTTCAGGCGAAACTTCCTCAACCTTAATTGCGCCGGAGAACAGTTGGCCGATGCGTGCGAGTTCGCCAAGCTGCCGATTCTTACGATCTTTATTAAGTATGACGAGCCCTCGTTCGGCGTGATCGCGTGACGACTTGAGGAAAGCGAATAGTGCCGGATTGCCCGTCTCTACCGCGTCGATCGGTCCCTCCTCATTGAACATTCGGTACGAGCCCTTCAACCGGTTGACCGCGGTGACATAGCTGGTGAGGTCCCAGGCGGGGGTCTCCCAGTCCTGAGGCTGGGTTTTGACCACGCTCAGCCGACGGCGAAATCCGTACTCGAATCCTATCGGCATCATCACTCCAGTCGAGAACAGCGCCGAAAACGCATAGCGCATCTTGACCGCTTCGCAATCGCCGCTGAGTTCGGCAGCCAGGCGCTCGGTATCGTGTGACTCGGCGAAGCTTATCGAAGGAACAATCGCACTGGTTTGGCGGTACTGCAGCAGACACCAGGGGGCGGTGAAGTCCCACCACTTGGAGCTGTTGAAAATAAAATCGAAGCCGGCGCGTCCGAGCTTGAGCGTATCCTCGAACGGACAGCCGAGCGACTCGGCGAAAAACATCGCGCCGGGCGCCGACTGCTTGACCTCGCCGATCAGGCGCCGCCACAGCTCGTCGGGCACTTTGTACGCCGCGTCGCATCGAAAGCCGTTGAAGCCGGCCGCGGCATACATTTTTGCCAGATCGATCCAGTGCTGCCATAGACGCTCGCGGTCGGGACTTGCCGCGTTGTCGATTTCGTAAAGGTCGCCCCATGTCACCCAGCGGTCGCCGTCCTGGGTCCCGGGATGCGCCGGTCTGCCGTCGGGCCCCCGCCGGTACCATTCGGGATGCTCGCGCACGAGTGGCGAGTCGAGCGCCGTATGATTGATCACGAGATCCATCATCAGCCCCATCCCGGCGCCTCGCACCTTTCCGACCATCGTGCGAACCTGCTCTTCCGGCGGGCCGCCTGCCGGCTCGAGCATCCGTGAGTCGATAGCGTAGTAATCCTGGATCGAGTAGAGGCTTCGCGAGAAACCCGACTGCTGAATTGGATTGATGAATAGCCAGTTGAAGTCCATCTGCCGGGCGCGCTCAATATGCGTACCCCATCGCGGCAGCGGGCCGGCCAGCAGCGGGAAGAGATTGTATATTCGCGGTCCTTCGTCCCAGCCGTGCTGGCTCATTTTGTCACCGCTTCTTGCGCCGTCGCTGTGTTTTGCGGCCGGTGGGTTCACCTGTACCGCCGGGCCATAGGAACGTCAGCAAATCTTTCAAATGTGCGCGCCAACTGGTCCAGTTATGACCGCCCGCCAGCTCCTGAAAAAAGCATCTACACTTTCGAGCCTTGAGTTCCTCGATAAGCCTCAGATGCGCCGGGATGAATCGCTGCTCGTATTTGCCAACGTCGAAGTAGAAAGACTGCGTCGCTCGCGCCTCGCGCGCCAGATTAAGGATCGGCTCCTGAGCGAGTAGAAACGCTCCCGACTGGCTCGCGATCTTCGAAAACAGATCCGGCCGCTTGAGCGCCAGATAGACAGAAATCAAGCCGCCGAGCGACGCGCCCATCACGCCGCGTCCCGACGCGCCGGCGAGCGTGCGGAAGCGGCCGTCGATATGAGGTACCAGTTCGGAAGTTACAAAATCCGCGTACGCTTCGTTCATTCTATACTCGATCATCCGGTTTACCGGATCGACCATGACCGCGATCACAGATGCGACATCACCTGTGTTGATCAGATTGTCGAGCACGACCGGCAGGCGCGCGCGGCTCAGATACTCGCCACCGTCGTGGACATACAGAACCGGGGTCGGTGCGGCTCTCTCGTCGTAACCGGGCGGCAGGTAGACATGCACCGCCCGCCGGTTTCCCAACCGTTGGCTCTCGAACTCGAACTCCTCGACACGCCCATGCGGGATGCTTTCCACCAATTGGAGTTCGGGCGGCTCGTGGAATTCGCCAACCACGAAGAAGGAGTTTTGGCCGCCGAGCCCATTATCAACGACGTTGTGACACAGCGGATCGGGCTTCCATTCCCCATCGACGATGTACTTGTATTCGAGCCTGGCGGGTTCGCTTAGATTGAGCGTGTAGTGGAAAATCCCGCTATCGTCTATTTGCTCCATCTTCGCGAGTTGACCCGTGCGGTCCCATTGGTTGAACTCGCCCGTCACCGCAACGTGCTGCGCTCCGGGATCGTGATAGACGAAGCTGACCGTTGGGCCGTCGATCATCGGGCTTCCGATCGTGCGCAGCACCTCCAGAAAGCGCGCGATCTGCTCGCCGTCACTGCCCGGGTCCGCTTCCAGGCGCCTGCGCCAGTTCTCGAAGGTTGGCGCGGCCTCTTCGCGTGCCATCATTTCGCCTCGATGCCGCAAGTGCTGGCGGTATCTTCGGTAAGTGCAAGGACAAGTTTGCTACAAGCGTGCGGCAGCATTATTGTAGCGGTTAGGCGCTGGCCGTCCAGCGATTTTTATTGGCTCATAGGGTCGCGTGAATTTCCTGGCAGGCAGACTCGACGTGCCGCGTGTCTTTCCTACATCTGGAAGCAATCCAACCCTCGATACACAGGCTCGCAAAGGAGGAACGCCCGATGTACACACGACTGTTTCATGGCGAAATTCAGCCCGGAAAGGAAGAGCAGGCTTGGCAGGTGCTTAACGAGTTTGCGCATCGGGTCAAACAGCAGAAAGGATGCGTGCTTAACCAGGTCCTGCGCAGCGGCCGTGAGATCGTAGGCGTGACTACCTGGGAAACTCAGGCGGATCTCGCCGCGTACGCAGACAGCGAGCTCGCGCGCGATCTGTTTGGGCGAATTACGCCGCTGTTCATGGGGATGCCTAGTGCGCGAACGTATGAGGTCAAGCTCAATCTGTGCGACGTCGCCGCTACTCGGCCCGTCTAGGAGGTCTGGGCCATGTTCCAGCTAGCCAAGACATGGGTAGATTATGTTCCCAATAACCACACAGTCGAAATCCGTTATACCTGGTCAGAGCTGGACCAGCGACCGCGTTGGGATGGCGACGAGGAGGCGGAGGTGATGTCGGTGTTGCCGAATACGAACCCGCCGACGCGTGTGGTACTGCTCGAGATCCCGCGCTACGTGGCTAAAAAACCGAACTACCTTTTGCACTATCGGTTCGGCGGAGGCGGCGAATCCCACGAAGGGTTCAGCCAGGACTTTACCGAAGAGATCGTCAGCCGTGAGGTGGAATACGTCGACAACGAGGGCCGCATCACCGAGGTCCGCGTGCTTTGGAGCGTCGATGGGTGGAGCGCTCCAAACTGGTCGCAAGCGAGGCTGAAAGATTTGAAACTCAACGTAGGTGAGCACGAAGCTGGCCACGACGCCGAGGGTGAAGGAATAGCCGACGAAGCCATTTACGAGTTGGTGCAGACCGTCCCCTTGCCACGCCACTACATTGCGCGGGTATGGGGTCCGAAGGGCGCGACAGTCGAGTACGTATTTCAACTTCTGCGTACCAATTCGCCGGTACCGGAGGATGAGTTTGCACAGTGGGACAACAACCAGGCGCAGAACTACCGCGTGGTGCTGTGATTGGATGTCGACTGCCCCGAACGGCTCGTGGAATCAATGCAGGTTTTAGTCGGACGGCGACTGCTCACGTGCGGCGTATGCGGATGGGTGCACTACGCAATGACGGCCGACGAGCGGGCACAAAGTGTTCGCGCCCTCGAGCGCGTACAGTCTGACTGCAACCGAGCGTTCAGCGCATGAGGCGTCAATGCGTCAATGCCTCAGATGCGAGGCTTCGGTGACTGAGTTTCGTGATGCGCGCGAGCCCGAATTAGCGCGGGCGGCGGGCCACCTCGTCACACCCGTACTGATTGAGGACAACTGAGCGTTACGCGACGAGCTGCTGGCAGTCCATCGGACAAATAGACCTAGCCGTGCGAATTTCCGTTGAGGCGGAACAGTCGCCGCGCGTTGTCGCCCATCACGGCACGCGCGGCATCGGGTCCCAGCTCACGGACCAGTTTTAGCAATCCATCATTATAAGTTTCACGGCCTTCGACGTTGGGAGGATGGCGGCAATAGTGCGCCGGCCCATCGATCGACGCGTCCGAGCCGAACAGCACCCGGTCGAGGCCGACTTCGGCAACCAGGCCGGTCACAACATCAGAGCAGCACCATGATGTTTCGAGATAGAGATTCGGTTGCTCGCCGACGTGCCGTGCCGCTCGTACTCGTCCTTCATGCGGACCCAGGTACGTGTGGTACATAATTATCGGGACGCTCGGGAAACGTTCGGCGAGTCTGCGTATATGATCCGGGTCAGCTTCTCCCGGAGCACTGTGGCATGCCACCGGACATCCGTTTTCCTCCGCTATGGCGATATAAGGATCAAGCGCGCGGTCGTCAGCGGGATAACCATCGACGGTCGGATGGAGTTTGAGCCCCACCGCGCCCGCATGCAGACGCGCGCGGACCTCGTCGGGTTCCGTGTCGCCCGGGCGCACCCAAATCAGCGGGAACAGCCGCGCCGCCGCGCAGTCGACCTGATCGAGCGCGCGGTTGTCGATCCACGAGCTTATTCCGCAGACCATTCCGGCCGACGCCATTGCGGTCATCAAGGTCTGAACGCCGAGTGCACCCGCGCCCCGTCCGCTCATATGCATATGCGCGTCGAGCGCATCGAAACCGGTCCAGAGCCGATAATTAACGCCGCTGTTGTTATCCCATCGCTCTCCGTCTGTCACCGCGCAATCGAGCGCGAGATGTCGGTCGAGTTCGCCGACCTGAGCGATCGCTAAATCGGCGGCCGCTGATTCCAGCCGCGCTTGGTGAATGGGTTCGCGCCATCCATCGAACCCATAATGAAGTTTCAGATTGACGCCCTTAAGAGAGCCGCGATAAGCGACGTAGCGTGTGCCGCCCTCATCCCGCCACCATCCAACGGTCCCGGTCGTCGACGCGCGCTTCATTGGATCTCCGTGCTCTTCCGCGGCGTGGTTCGGCGGATTGGTGTCGTGACCTGGCGCGCTGACTCTGGGGCGGCTGTCTCTATCAACTCGGTGTAAATCTGGGAATAGTGCCGGTCGCCACTGCGATAAATCTCAAAGTAGTGTAATAGCGTGTACTGATTAGTGGGACGGCCTGTATGTAGCTCGACGATTTGCAAAGGCAGCTTGAGTTTAAGCCGACGCACTCCGGGCTCGACTAGTGGCATAAAACGGGTGATGCGGTCGCGGTCCCAATTGGCGTCCGCACTGACCGGCGCGCAGAGGTAATGAATGCTCACTCCCTCGATATCGTCGGCAAAATCGCGGAACTCTTTATCAACTATATGATAGCTCATTGCCAGCCTCGCCGCGCGTCGATTCCGTTGAGGCGTGCCTAAAGTGTGTGGACCCCGTTGCCCCAATAGTCCTCCCATCGATCGGCCGGATTGGCCTGCCACATGTTGCCGACGTGCCATCGCTGGAACACTTGCGAGCCCTTGGGACCGCGAATCTTGCCTAGAAAACGACGTGGCGTAGGCAACGCAGCCAGCATTTCGGAGCGGATGCGCGAGAAGTTGTCCTTGTCCTCGGCGCTGTAGAACTTATGCGAGCGGTAAGGGTTATCCTCGCCATAGCGTGCGATGAAGCTGGCCTCCTCGGTCGGTTGGTACTGCGGCGCGTCCCAATCATAGACGCTCCAGAAAATGCACATGCCGCCGAGATTGCCCTGAAAGTCGACGTACTCGATCTCCTTGCTGACGATCTCCTCAGTGTAAAGCGGACTTACGTCGCGCCTGCCATTTAAAAAGACCTCGAAATAGTGATGGAAAAGGTAGTTCTCACTGTAGCCGCCGGTTCGAGGATCAGCAATCGAGTTGGGTAGACGAATGACCTTGCGCCGCACTCCGTCGTCGGGTAGCTGGATGGTCTCGCCTTGAGTCTGGACGTAGGCGCCAGTCTCGTCCACGGTAGTGCCTCCCATTCCCCGGACCAACACTCCACCGCGCGGCATCGCGCGGGTCTCGCGATGAGCCTCCCAGTTGGCGAGTTCACCGAGCGGAGTCCAGGTGTAATGGATGTTGACCAGTTCGATTCCGGGGACGGTGTCGATAAAAGTTCTCTTGATGTAAAATGAGAACATTGCGACTTCCTCCTTCCAGGCCGGGTGCCGCGTGGGGTCCCTGCTCCGTAATCTTTAATCTATAAACCCCAACTATCACAGATCCCATCTCGTGCACAGCGGCCGAATTGTACTCGATTGCTGTGGTCGCGCAGAGAGGTCGAACGTCAGTAAGTCAGTGGTTCCGGTGCGAGCTCCGATGACCTATTCTGATCGCCAGGAGCAGGGTTGAAGAAACCGAAGCTACGGGTCACGAGATACCGATCTGATCTGGAGAGATAGACCATGCGGAAAAACATAATCGATCCCGCTAAGAAGGTGGATCCAGGGACACTCTCCGATGAAGAATGGCTCGACCTTCAAAAGATTGCCAGAGTCGAAGTCACGTCGGAGGATCCAGATTTTCCCGTCGATTCTGCTTTGACACCGACAAAAGGACCAGGGTGGCAGGCGGCGAACAGCGGAAAACAGATCATCCGGATCATTTTTGATCAGCCGACACCGCTACGGCGCATTCGGCTCGAGTTTTCGGAGCCGCATGTCGAGCGGACCCAGGAATTCACCCTTGGCTGGTCGGCCGAGCCAGAGGGACCGTCCAGAGAGATCGTTCGTCAGCAATGGAACTTCAGCCCGGATGGCTCGACAAGCGAGATCGAAGATTATCGGGTCGCTCTTGAGAGCGTTCGCGCCTTGGAATTGGTTCTTAAACCCGACCTCTCGAAAGGCCCCGCATTCGCAACGTTGGCGAAGTGGCGCATGAAATAAATATCCGTCGAGGCGACAGTCGAATCCTGCTCGAGCCGGAAGAGAGCTATGACTCGCCGCGGGTGCGGGCCGAGGCGGGTGATGGTCGCTGCACCCGCTCTATGGGAGCGTCAAAAGCGCCGATGCCGATTCGAGCTATCTTCGCGGCCGTTATTTGGATCCTAACCGGGGTCAGGTCATCTCGCATCGCGAGATCGTGAGAGCTAATATTTTGGGAGGCGACGATTGGTGGGAAGCCTGTCGCGGTGGCGGTCGCCGCCGGAGGCGAGGTGGTACGGGCTGAGATGGCGCGAACGGTCGGGGTGTCGGAACGATAATTACTCTGCTTTGGCGCCAAGTTTTTTGTTTGCCTTGGCGTCAATCTTCTTCTCTTCCGATTTCGATAGCTTTCCTTTTTTGACCATCTGTGCGACGCGGGCCTTTGCATTAGCAGCATGAGCCTTATCCGGCATCGGATACGCACGCTTTCCCGGTTCGCCAAACTCCTCGGAAGGCACTTTCTTGCGGGCCTTGGTGGTTAATTTTGCCATTCTGATTACTCTTTTAGATGGGTTCGACGGAGCTACAGGGGCGCCTTCGGACAAAGATAAGCACATCCGAGAACTTCACTCTCTCCTCGCACTCACAGACGCTACGTAGCGTTTCGCCCAGCGCATCCGCAATCGCGCCGTGAAATGCAGCCAAGCACGGTCTGTCCCTTCGTCAGGAACTACTTCAAGTTGCGAGCTCCTTGCGTCACGTGATCGCGCGGCCTGCGCCCCATCCGATTATTACGAAAACTATGAAAAGGACAAGAAAAATTCCAAACAGTATCTTCGCTATCTCCGCAGCTGTACCCGCAATTCCACCGAATCCGAGAAGTCCTGCAATTATTGAGATCACCAAAAACACGGCCGCCCAATACAGCATAAATACCTCCTTACTATCGAAGGCAGACACTTACTATCGAAGGCAGACAGCCCACAAAGGCTGCAAGCCGCTTGTGTAAGGTGTCGAGCAAGTTTCAAGCCGGACGCTTGGGGCATCAAGGAAGCGACTGCCCCCGCCCGGCAGCGGCCGAGCTTAGGGAAATTAAGTAGAAGGGTTAGCTTCGGGAGCAGCAACGCACTTCCAGCAACCGAGCTGCTATGGGAGCCGCACGTCCGCGTCCGTTAACGCCGGGCTGAGCTGGCAGGACTGCGAACGGTGTCATGCATGCGCCATAGCGGTGTAGCATGAGCCGCACTTTGGCGCGACGTTCCAAATCGAGCGGATTCCAATAGTTTCCGACGCATCTGAGATCATCTGGCACTTGGAATTGAGTACGAAAAATGCACTTTGTTCCTGCATTCGTTGAGGTGCTGGATATGAGACCAATCTTAAGTCGCAAGTTCAGCTGGATTATCGCAATTGCATTCCTATTCGGAGCTTCTGCTACTGCATCTGCCCAGGGCAATGGATGCTTTCGGTTTCCGATCGGCAGTGCTGTCACCCAACCTGAGGACCTCTTCAGTCAAAACGGGGTACTCACGGTGAATTTATCGTACGAAACGAGTACCGACGAGAACGGTAACCAACTGTTCTGCTACGTGCTTTCCGACGGCAACCAGTCACCGAGCCTGCACGTGCATCCGGGCGACGTCCTTATGCTCACACTCACGAACGATACCCCGGCTCCGACATCCTCGGATGCTATGCGGATGCAGATGTCTCTATCAGCATCAGATGTATGCGGTGCGACGACAATGAATTCGTCGTCCACTAATGTCCACTTCCACGGCACCAATACCCCGCCGGTCTGCCACCAGGACGAAGTTATCCATACGCTGATCAACTCGGGCCAGACGTTCACTTACCGCGTCCACTTTCCGTCGAACGAGCCGCCGGGAATGTACTGGTATCATCCTCATGCGCACGGTCTCGCCGAGATGTCCGTTCTCGGTGGAGCGACCGGCGCGATTATTATCGATGGAATCGAAAACCTGCAGCCGAAGGTAGCCGGTCTGACACAGCGCATTCTGGTTGTGCGGGACAATCTGGTTCCCGGTAATCCCGAGCCTGGGGGGCTGGTGCCATCAAAGGATCTTTCGCTCAATTTCATCCCGGTTCCGTATCCGAACTATCCGCCCGCGGTGATTCCAACGACCGGAAAACGAGAGTTCTGGCGTCTGGCAAACACCTGTGCAGACACGGTGCTGGATTTGCAGCTTCTTTACGATGGCAAGCCGCAGCCGCTCGAGATCGTCGCGCTCGACGGCGTGGCAGCTCGATTCACAGGACGGAAGTCGGCGCGGCAAAATCATCAGCATGACAAATATTTTTCTACCCACCGCTTCGCGTGCAGAGTTCATCGTCAAGCCGCCCGGTCCGAATGTTAAAAAAGCGGAGTTGGTCACGCTGAATATCAATACCGGGCCTATCGGCGACGACGATCCAACTCGTCCCTTGGCAACGATCCAGACCGCTATGATGTCGGCATCACAATCCGTTCAGGCGCCGGCGAGTATACCGAATGTCTCTGGTCCCCCGAACCGGCAGCGATTCGAAGGTCTGGCGCAAGCCAAGCCTACTGCCGAGCGTACGCTATACTTTTCAGAGAATCCGCCAACGCCGAACCAAGAACAGACCTTCTTCATTACAGTCGTTGGCCAAACTCCCGTGGCGTTCAATCCGAACAATCCTCCAGCAATCACCACCACCCGAGGTTCGGTTGAGGACTGGACGATCCAGAACCGGAGCCAGGAAATTCACGAATTTCACATCCATCAGACCCATTTCCTGCTGCTGGAGCAAAACGGCAAACCAGTGTCTCCGGCAGCAGCGGCAATTCCTCGACATGGTGAATGTGCCGTTCTGGAGCGGTGAAGGTCCATATCCGAGCGTGAAAGTGCGGATCGATTTTCGCGGACCAATTATTGGAGATTTTGTTTATCACTGCCATATTCTAGAGCACGAAGACGGCGGGATGATGGCGATCATCCGCGTTCTTCCGCCAAATTCGAGTTCAGCCGGCGGCGAACAGCGAAAAAACATGACTACGCTTCCAGGGCGGTCGAAGTCACCGACCTTGACACGGCATCAGTTTGCACCATCGAAAGGATAACAAAGCAGGTTACTTCGCTACTCGAGCCGAGAATCGCCGGAAATTTATCGACTGCCATGGCAGCGACATTGCTAATCTGGCCTACTGGGTAATCGGTACCGAGGGTCGCCCCTGAACCTTGTGCGACACAGGGGGGGCATCAATAGAACCTGTTCTACGCTGATCGCGGTTCCTCTGAAGAGAGGCAGAAAGCGGACTGGCATATGATGCCTCTCTCCGAAGAGCCCGGGCGACCGTCTCTACTTGGCCGCGAGGCCCGGTAGGAGCTGAGCCAAACCGCTCGTGATAAACTCCACCGCCACCGCCGCGAGAATCAAACCCAGTAATCGGGTCACGATGTTGATCCCGGTCTGGCCGAGGAGGCTTCGGATCGGGTCGGCGAGTCTCAGCGCGATCCACACCGAAAGGGCGACGAGGATCCCTATGAGTACAAGAAAACCAGTATCTATCCAGTCTCTCGCCTGGTTCGCGTAGATAATCATGGTGCTGATCGCGCCGGGACCCGCCACCAGCGGTATTCCAAGCGGGACAACTCCAATATCGTCCTTGGCCACAGCTTCCTCGGTCTCCTCCGGAGTTGAACGGGCACGATTCGGACGTGCCTCCAACATGGCGATGGCCATCAGCAGAATGAGAATGCCACCGCCGACTCGAAAGGAAGGGATGCTGGCGCCAAAAGAATTCAACAGCAGCTGGCCGAGAAATACTGAAACGACAAGCACGATGGCCACAGTTACAGCCGTCATTTGTGCCGTGCGTCTCCTCGCTCGCTCGGGCTGAGTCGCGGTTAAACCAATGAAAACCGGTATGGCACCGATCGGATTGGCGACCACAAATGAGGAGAGAGCCATTTCGGCGTATTGTCGCCAATTATGCATCGGCAGCGACTCCTATCTGACGATCACGACCGGCTTGCGATTGAATAACGATAACCAGCCTTGCTATCGCGACTGCAAGAAGCCGGGCGATCTGGATCAACGGGCGGCGACCAGTGGTGTTAATTTCTACTTTTTGTAGGTGGAAATGATCTCTTGCGCGTAGCGGGCGCACCCATTCGCGGTCGGCGGGCCTGACGGAAACATAATATGAGTGACACCCGCGGCGACATATTCGATCTGACGCGCGCGTTGTTTGGCTCAAAGGACCAGCACTTTCGCGGTGCTGACCTCGCATTGCGACATCGTGAGAGCTATTCTTTTGATAATCGACAATGTGGGGTTCGGTCCCGAGAAGGGCTGGGGCTGCGGTCTTCGAGGCCGAACCCGATCCAATGGAGGATTCGTTGATTCGGCGCGGCGCAATCGCGATTGTCGCCGCAGCTGCCCTTGGGCTGCTGAGCTTCTTCCTCTTGGCGTGGCGGCCGGCGATCGCGCCCATTGAGCCCCCGAGCCGAGCTAGCTTTCCAGCTGAGTCGATCGCCAAAGGAGAGATACTCTCCGCAGCCGGACATTGTGCGGCGTGCCACACGCGGCGAGGCGGACCGCCGTTTGCTGGTGGGTATGCGCTGCAAACCCAGTTCGGCACCATCTACTCGACCAACATCACGCCCGACCCAGCGACCGGCATCGGGCGCTGGTCGCTGGAGGCTTTCGCGCGCGCCATGCACGAGGGCGTCTCCCGCGACGGCTCTCATCTTTTTCCGGCATTTCCCTACGACCATTACACCAAGCTATGGGACGACGACGTGAAAGCGCTGTACGCCTATTGCATGACCCAGCCGCCGGTCAGAGCTACGACGCCGGGGAACACGATTCCCTTCCCCCTCAACATCCGCGCCTTTCAGGAAGGCTGGAAGATTCTGTTCTTCAGGAGCGGCCGTTACCGCGCCGATTCGTCAAAGAGCGCCGAGTGGAATCGGGGAGCGTATCTGGCCGAGGGACTCAGCGATTGTGGGGGCTGCCACACCCCGCGCAACCTGCTCGGCGCCGAAAAAGCCAGGGATGCGTATGCGGGGACGGTGATTGAAGATTGGATCGCGCCTGCACTTACCGAAGCCAATCCGTCGCCCGTCCCGTGGACGCAAGACGAATTGTTCAGCTATCTGCGCACCGGAGTCGGGTCGCTGCATGGGGCTACCGCCGGCCCGATGACTCCGGTCATCCGTGGAGGGCTTTCGGTGGTGCCGGACGCCGATAACCGCGCCCTTGCCATCTATTTCGCCGATATCGACCGTGCGGGCGCCCATAAGCCTGCTGTCGAGTTGGCAGTGAGCAGAGCACTGGCAACTTCCTATCTCGGCAGCGGCCAGGAGTACGAGCCCGACGCCCGCCTCTATGCGGCTGCGTGCATCGCATGCCACTACAACACCGGGTCAGTTCCACTTCCCGCACGCCCGGAACTCGCTCTCAACAGCGCCCTCACGCTCTCGGAACCAACCAATTTCATCCAGGTTGTGCTGAAAGGAATCAGCAACACGGATGGTGTCCCCGGTCTGGTGATGCCTGCTTACGCTTCGGCGTTAACCGACGCCGATATCGCCAGGCTCGCGGCCTATTTGCGTCGTACCCGCACTGACCGCCCGCCCTGGACTGACCTTGAAAACAAGGTTGCTGCCATCCGCCGGGGGCCGGAAGCCTCGCGCTGACAGATCCCGAACTGGAGCCATGCGATCATGACCACATTCAATCTAAATGGCCGCACTGTTTCGGTGCGCAGTCCGGATGACGCGCCATTGCTTTGGGTAATCCGCGACGAGATCGGCCTCACGGGAACCAAATTCGGTTGCGGGATTGGCTTGTGTGGCGCCTGCACCGTGCATGTGGAGGGTCGCGCCACTCGATCCTGTATCACCGCGGTCGGCGCGGTCGCCGGCGCCAAGGTGACGACGATTGAGGGCCTCGACCCGGAGGGCCGACATCCGCTGCAAACTGCCTGGATCGAACTGCAGGTTCCGCAATGCGGCTACTGCCAATCGGGACAGATCATGCAGGCCGCGACTCTGCTGAAGGACTACCCCAATCCCACCGACCAGGACATCAACGCGGTGATGGCCGGGAGTTTGTGTCGCTGCATGACCTACGTGCGCATCCGCAAGGCCATCAAGCTGGCGGCGGCGAGAATGCGAGGAGGAATCGCCCATGGATAGATTGTCTCCTCACGGAATCAGGACCGCTTACCAGCCGTCGCGCCGCGGCTTCCTGATCGCGATGATGGGGGCCGGCGTGATGCTCGGGTATGCCCGGTCCGGCCTCGCCGCCGTGGAATTCCTCGCTTCGGGAGCCCAAGGAGAGAGGGAAAGCAGCGCTGGCGATCTGTTCGAACCGACGATCTGGTACGGCATCGATCGCAGTGGCGCGGTAACAGTCAACATTATCCGGGCCGAGATGGGCCAGCATGTTGGCACCGCGCTCGCCCGCATCGTGGCCGACGAGTTGGAGGCCGACTGGAGCAAGGTGAGTGTTGCGTACGTCGACACCGATCCGAAATGGGGCTTGATGATAACCGGCGGCAGCTGGTCGGTGTGGCAGAGTTTCCCGGTGCTCAGCCGAGCGGGGGCGGCTGGGCGCATCGCCCTGGTTGAAGAAGGGGCCAAGCTGCTCGGCGTTAGTCCACAAAGTTGCACTGCACGCAACGGCGCAGTGGAGGCTAAAGGAAGATCGATCCTCTATGGCGATATCGTGGCGCGTGGCGACCTGCGGCGGACCTACACGGCCGCGCAGCTGGACGCGATTCCGATCAAGCCGCCAGCCAAACGCCGCCTGATCGGGCGAGACACGCTGGCGCTCGATCTTCCATCGAAGACCAACGGCAACGCTCGCTATGGCATCGACGCGGTGGTGGAAGGCATGATCTACGCCCGTCCCAAGGTTCCACCCACCCGCTACGATTCCAAGGTGGTCTCGATTGACGATTCCGCGGCGAAGGGCGTGCCGGGCTACATTCGGAGCCTCGCGCTGGACGACCCGTCGGGCACGGCACCGGGCTGGGTCATGGTCTATGCGGACAGCTTCGTCGCGGCCAACCGCGCAGCAGATCTCGTGAAGGTCGATGTGGAGCTCAGGCGAAGCGGCCAACGTATCCGAGCAGGATCTGCAACGCCGCGCCGCCGAGCTGATCGCCGACCCCAAGGGCGGCGCTCTGGTGGTCGACGACCCCGGCGTGGACGCGGCTTTCGCCTCGGCGAAACAGCGCCTCGAGCGCACCTACACGACCAGCACCGTCATGCATTTCCAGCTTGAGCCGATCAACGCCTTGGCCTTCGAAAAAGACGGTATCTTCGAAATCCATACCGGCAATCAGTGGCAGTCGCTGGCCCTGCCCTGGCTGTCCAAGGCGCTGGGCCGCAGTCAGGACAAGATCGTGATGGTCACGTATCTAATCGGTGGAGGATTCGGCCGGCGACTCGACGGGGACTACGCGGTGCCGGCTGCGCTTGCCGCCAAGGCCGTCGGCAAGCCGGTCAAGATGGTCTGCACGCGACCTGACGACATGCGCTTCGATTGTCCGCGATCGCCCTCGGTGCAGGTCCTACGCATGGCTTTCGGAGAGGGGGGCCGAGTAACGGCGATGGACCACCACGCGGCGGCCGGCTGGCCTACCGCGGTCATGGCCCCGTCGTTCATGCCGAAGGATGCCCACGGCGTTCCGTTCGATCTCTTCGCCATCCACGGCGCCGATCACTGGTACACGGTAGGAGCCCAGCGGCTGCGCGCGCTCCGCAATGATCTCGCAGACCGGTCGTTCCGGCCCGGATACTTGCGCTCGGTCGGGTCAGGCTGGGTGAACTGGGCTTTGGAAAGTTTCATGGACGAGGCGGCCCACGCAGCCGGCGTCGATCCGGTGGCTTTTCGGCTGCGCCTGCTGGACGGCGCCGGCCGTAATGCCGGATCACCGCCGAACGCCGTGGGCGGCGCGCGACGGCAGGCCGCAGTGCTCGCCCGCGTCGCCCAGAAGGCGGGCTGGGGCAGCGCGACCCCGAATGATGTTGGGCTCGGCGTTGCCACGACCTTCGGCCAGGAACGCGACATGCCCACTTGGGTCGCCTGCGTAGCTCGCGTGCGGGTCGACCGCACTAGCGGCCGCGTCACGGTCGAGAAGCTGACTCTTGTCATCGACGCCGGTACGATCATTCATCCGGACAGTGCCGAGGCCCAGGTTGAGGGTGGCGCACTGTGGGGATTGAGCATGGCCCTGCATGAGGGATCGGAGTTCGTGAAAGGTCAGCCGAAGGATACCAATCTCGACACCTATACGCTGCTGCGGATGGGCGACGTACCCGAACTCGAGATCGAATTTCTCCCGAGCACGGAAACGCCGGTGGGCCTCGGCGAGCCGGCGACGACTGCCATCGCGCCCGCGATCGGGAATGCGATCTTTGCCGCCTCGGGCGCTCGCGTTCGTCACCTGCCGATCCGTCCGGAAGCCGTGCGGCAAGCGCTTACGCATCAGACCTGACTCGGCTGCCCAGCGCCGATCGTCAAAGCAGCTTTTCCAAAGTGATGGGAAGGTCGCGAATGCGTCTGCCCGTCGCGTGGAACACGGCATTAGCTATAGCCGGGGCAACCCCAACAATCGCTAGTTCAGCGATTCCTTTGACGCCCAGTGGGTTGACATGAGGATCGTGCTCTTCCACAAAGACAGCGTCCAAAGTCGGAATGTCGGCATGTACAGGTACCAGGTAGTCGGCGAGAGTGCCGTTCGCAATCCGTCCAGTGTTGCGATCGACGATCGTTTGCTCCATGAGCGCCATTCCGATGCCGCCCACCATGCCGCTAATCATCTGGCTTCGGGCCATCGTCGGATTAACGATCCGCCCGCCACCATATGCACCCAGTAGTCTCCGCACACGGACCAGCCCCAAATCCTGATCGACAGCCACTTCGGCAAACACAGCGCCGAAGGCATTCATGGAATATTGATGGTGCTCGTCGCCGGGAGCCGAGGTTTCAACGGCTTCCATGACGGTGAGCCGATTTCTCTCCAGTATTTCCACGTAGTCGTCGCCCCGCGAAGGATCGTCGACCAGGAACAGGCGGCCATCAGCCGCGCCGATCGCATCGTCAGAGGCTCCATACAACGGTGATCTCTCATCAGATGTTGCCAACGAACGCAGCTTGCCGCGGAGGGCTAAGCAGGCTGCGTTCACCGCGGGGCCCACGCTTGCCATTGTCTGCGAGCCGCCGTGGGACGGAGCGTAAGGAAAAGTAGAGTCTCCCAGGGCAAAGCGCACGCCGTCGAGCGGTATGCCCAGCGCGTCGCTCGCCACCTGGGTCATCGACGTGTACGTACCGGGGCCCATATCGCTCGCGGCACTCTCAACCTCCGCGCGACCGTTAGCCAACAAGCGCGCGCGGGCAGACGCAGATCCACGAATGGTGTGATAGACAGCCGTGGCCATGCCCCAGCCGATCAGCCATCGGCCGTCACGATGGGAGCGCGGCTCGGGGTTGCGCGCTGCCCATCCAAACTGCTCGGTCCCGATGCGATAGCACTCGCGCGTGGAGCGGCTGGAGAACGGCTGGCCAGTTCGCTCATCCGTCTCAGGTTCATTGAGAAGCCGCAACTCCACGGGATCGAGGCGCAGCTTGTACGCAAGTTCGTCCATGGCGCATTCGAGTGCGAAGATGCCGCTGGCAAACCCCGGCCCCCGCATGAAGATTGGAGTGTGGACGTCGAGATGGGCCAGACGATAGCGGGTAGCTACGTTGGGACAGGAGTAGATGAAACGCGCAGGCTCAATAAGACGTTCGAGGTACTCTTCGTACTTGGAGGTCTCCGCGACGCCTTCGAGATCGATTGCGGTTAGCCGACCTTCGCGTGTAGCGCCCAACGCTAGCTGCTGGGAAGTCTCTGGCCGGTAGCCCGTGCCCGTGTACATTTCACGCCGGGTCAGCACGAGCTTGACCGCGCGTCCCACGTGCCGCGCCGCGAGCGCGGCGAGCGTCACATGCGGCCACGCGCGCAGCGTCGCGCCGAAGGCGCCGCCTACAAATGGAGAGATGACATGGACTTGCTGGGGCGCTAATCCAAAGATGGCCGACAGTTCATCGCGCACGTTCACAACCCACTGGGTCTTATCCCAGAGCGTCAGCCGGTCGCCGTCCCAGCGTGCAATGGTGGCGTGAGGCTCCATCGGGTTTTGTTGCTGCCGCGGCAAGTGATAGCGCGCCTCCACTTTTACGGGAGCCTCGGAGAGCGCACGTCCAGGATCCCCGCGCCGAGTGTCAGCCGGGATCGACGAGCCGGGACTCAGTCCAGCCTTAGGTGCTGTGGCACGTTCGAGTGCGTCAGCGAAGACGACCTCCGCCGGCTCTAATGCGTACTCGACGCGAATGAGGGAGGCGGCGTACTCCGCCTGCTCGAGCGTTTCAGCAATCACCAGAGCCACCGGCTGCCCGTTGAACCGGACCTGGTCATCCTGCAACACGTGCAGGCGTTCGCCAGTTGTGGGATCGAGCACACCCTTGTGTTCGCGGTATGGGAGCTTCGGCGCATTCTGATACGTGAGGACGCTCAGAACGCCCTCCGCGCGCTCGGCGATCCCAGTCTCGAGCGCTGTCATCCTGCCTTTCGCGACAGTGCTCGTCACGAGGACCGCATGCGCCAAATTCGGCAGATCGAATTCCGCTGCATAGGTAGCCTGGCCCATCACCTTCAGGTGACCATCGACCCGCGACATCGGCTGACCAATACTCGCGACGCTCATGCGCTTCCTCCTACCTGCTCCAACGCTCGGAACACAGTTCGTCTAAGCAACTCCACCTTGTAGGCGTTTTTCGGAAGGGGCAGGGCCCCATCCACGGAGAGGTCGGCCGCGATACGCCAAGCCCGTTCTCCGGCGTGTTGGCCCACGAGCGCGTGCTCAGCACCATGAAGTCTCCACGGCACTGTGCCAACCCCACCGGCGGCCAAGCGTGCGCTAAGGATGACGCCGCCTTCCACATGAATCGCCACGGCCGCGGAGACCAGCGCGAACTCATATGATTCTCGATCCCGAATCTTGAGGTAGTGTGAACGCGAAGTATACGCGCCCGCTGGAATTTCGAGGCTAACGATCAGTTCGTCAGCGGATAGTGTGTGTTCCTGATGAGGCGTAGCGCCGGGCAGCCGGTAAAGTTCATGGAGTGGAAAACTACGCTCGCCGGAACGGCCTCGCACGTTGACGACGGCGTCCAAGGCGACCAGCGCCACCGTCAGGTCGGACGCGTGTGCGGCAATGCAGTTGTCACTCCCGCCGAAAATCGCATGAATGCGATGCTCGCCGATGCGCGCTGGGCAACCCGATCCGGGCTCCCGTTTGTTGCAGGCTGAGCCGGGATCGCGAAAGTAGGTGCAGCGGGTTCTCTGCATCAGGTTTCCGCCAATCGAAGCCATGTTGCGTAACTGTGCCGAAGCGCCCGCGAGAAGCGACTCCGCGATCACCGGGTAAGTGGTCTTCACTTTAGGATCGGCGGCCACGTCCGACATGCGAGCCAGCGCACCGATCTTAAGTCGACTCGCGGTCAGCTCAATTTGCCGGTGCGGCAAACGGTTGATATCGATCAGGGCTGCGGGCTGTTCGACGTGGTCGCGCATGAGGTCGACCAGCGTAGTGCCGCCGGCAAAAAACACCGCGCCGTTGGCGGCAGCTTCAATGGCCGATGCGTCACTTGTCGCTCGACTGAAACGAAAGGGCATCATGACTGAAGCCTCCTCGCTACGCTTTGGATCGCGGCGAGGATGCCGGGGTAAGCACCACAGCGGCAGATATTGCCGCTCATCCACTCGCGCGTCTCCTCCGGCGAATCGGTATGCCCTTCGGCGATGCACGCCACGCCGGAAATGATCTGGCCGGGCGTGCAATATCCGCACTGGAAAGCGTCGTGCTCGATGAACGCTGCCTGGAGCGGATGCAACTTGCCGTCGCGCGCCAATCCCTCGATGGTGGTTACGTCTGCGCCGTCACAAGCTGCAGCGAGCGTGAGGCAGGACAATACGCGGCGACCGTCGATCAGAACCGTGCACGCCCCGCAGGTCCCGTGATCACAACCTTTCTTGACGCCAGTAAGGTGCAAACCCTCTCGCAGCAGATCGAGGAGAGTTATACGCACGTCGATAGTGATCGCTCGCTCTGCGCCGTTGACCGCGAGATCGATCGCCAGGCGCGATGCGTCATGACTGTTTGCCATCGTAATTGCTCTCCTTGAGTCTTGCGGAAGTGTCGCGGCACGAGCCTGGTTCCAAAAGACAGCGAGGTCAATTTGCGGTTTGGCCTCCGCCTGCAAGTGCTATCGCGATCACCAGGGCAGGGAGAAGCAGGACAGCGGCTGGAATGCCGTAGAGTAAAAGCAGCGTAAGGCCCTCCCTTCACGAAAACCCGCGCGGAGTGTGGGTCGCTTGGATGACGGCCGTGAGCAGACCTCAGGTTGAATTATTCCAGTAGGATGACAGAGAGTCTCAGATAATGCGACGTTAGCTCCTTCGCAGGCCAGCCGCTTTCACAATTCGCAGCTCCGGCCAGGGACGCCGTCATCGTGGCCTCCTGCTGTGAGCGCCGCGCCGTGAAATACAAGCCTCTCTCGCATTTTGAGGTAACCGAGGGCGAAGCTTTGACGAGATACTAAGTCTGGTAAGGAAACGCTACTGGCAGGCCGCCCAAATTACACTTTTGATACTCATTCGGCCGTCAAACAACTCAGCGAATGCTGAGGGCCCTGCTGGCTGCAGCGTTGTCGAAAGTAGAATAGCACGAGTCCTTTTGGCAGGTACGGCAGTGATCGCACGCCTCAGTGCGGCCAGCGGCGCTTGATCGTTGAAGGAGACCTCGCCAAAGGGGTCTATACCCAAATTATTCCAAAGTCCCGCCAGATCGCATTGAACCGCCTTCATTTTCATTTGCTGATAGAGTTCGGTCAGCACTGAAACTCCTGTGGCCTCGTCGCCGACCATTAGCGCACGCTCGAGTGGCCAACTGGTTTCCATACTACCGCCGGCGGCGAGGATCGCCCGCAGCGCGTCCTGCAGGCCGTGGCGATTGCTCGTGCGCTGGTGTATTTGGACGTCCGCAAGCGTACAAAAAAGAGCCCCACCCCAGTAGGTGCGCCCCCACGTGTGTGTCCGATCGAGGCCTTGGTCCCCCGCCTGCGGCAAGCCTTTGGGGAGACCTTCCACCAAGTCGTGCCATACATTACGAGGCTCAAGGTTTCCCACCTCTACGCGGGCAATCGGCTCCACATAGGTAGCGATCCCCTCCTCAATCCAGTGATGCTCGCGAGCAACCGACGGAAACGCCAGATGAACCATTTCGTGCGTCATGACCCAGTCGCCCTTGAGGTCCTCCTCAGTTGCGAATTGGCCGACGAATACGGTTGTAGAGGCGCCTCCGTGACCCTGAGTTCTTCCGCTCAACACGCCCCTTTGTCCCTCGACCGGCACAATTAGCAAGTTCAGGTGTTTTACTGGGAAGCGGGCGTAGTAGGTTGTCACTGCACATGCCGACGTCGCGATCCAGTGGCGAACCGCTAGAGGAGTTTCCAGAACGCCAGGGGCGAAGTTCACATCGATCACACTCCCGCCGATCGTCATACGAAATCCGGACATGACAGGTGACGTTGCATCGTGAATTCCTGAGGTCGCCGAGTTTGATATGCCTTCGCTGAAACCTCGCCGAACTGATGCGTATCCACCAGGCCAGATTGAAACCAACACTGCAGCAATGATTAACGTCATTTTGAAAGCGGGGCTGACCATCAGCAGTCGTTCCCGTCATGCTTTTGCGCTGGGGCGGGCGGCGACCTCCGCACGACTCGAAAAATATACGCTAGTTCGTTGCGCGACATGCGGCGAAAATTGCCTGAGCCAAATCCTCGGGAAATTCCAGGTGCCCTTCCGAGTCTCCCAGGACGCTCTTCAGAAGAGCTATCGCGGCTCCGAAGTCGGACGCATAACGAGCGCATCTATTACATAGACCGAGGTGCGTCTCGAAGGATTCACGCGCTTCTGCACGGCAAGCCCGAACCCTCGAAGGGGAGCTCACGGAATCGACTACGCACGAGGTCGAGCAGTTGAGTCGGAGCTATCTTGGCGAGGGACGCAAAATGGTTCTTCGGCTCGCTGGGGCAACCTTCGCCGATCGGACTGGCCTGTATCCTTGACTAAATGTTTGAATCTACGGGCTAAATTGGCGAAGCCTGTTAATGTCTGGCCTTGGGTGCGCAGGGGCGCGCGGATATTTCGCGGCTCTACGAAATGTCGCGTTGGCTAGCCGCAAATGCCGAGTTTCTTGACGCCACTACGCAGATAGCTGGAGCTCAGCTTAGATGAACGCTGCACTGGAGCAATGTTTGCGCTGACTGCAAACAGTGCAGCTACGGTGCTGAAGTCTTCGCAGAGAGACCGTCTTCGACGGCTGCTCGCGGCTCTATAAGCGCGATGCCCGGAGGCAAGCTATAGCTCGAAATCACACGACCTCCTATCGTCGGAACCTTGGGACTTGGGCGCCGGTTAGTACTTTGAGGGCAGATGACTATGCAAATTGGCTGCGAACGATTTGGCGTGGGTCTTTTAGTTGTCAGTATGGTGATTGTTACCGCGACAGGGTTGGGTTTCTTTCGTAAGGCAATGGCGGTTTCACAGGCGCAAGCGGTCGCGGATGGCGCGCCGGTCCTGCTGGAACTATTCACATCAGAAGGATGCTCAAGTTGCCCACCCGCGGACGCGCTCTTAAGTGAACTGGGCTCGTCAACTAAAAGTGTGATTCCGCTCGCGTATCATGTCGACTACTGGAATCACTTGGGATGGTCGGACCCATTGTCGTCGCATCAATGGTCTGAGCGGCAAAACGCGTACGTTCGGGTGCTGAACCTGAGCGGAGACTACACGCCTCAGATAGTGATCGGCGGTGGTTGGCAGTGCGTCGGTTCCGACGGCCGGAGCATTGCTCGCGCCGTCGCAGTGGCACGTTCAGCGTCGGCCCTTGGTCGCGTAAGCCTCCACACTAGTCTCGTTAAGCGAACACTGCAGGTTAAGGTGGACGCGCACATCTTGCGCACCGCGGAAACCGGACCGCTGCTGGTGATGTTGGCGATTTATGAGAATGGACTTGTCAGCAAGATCGGCGCCGGCGAGAACGGCGGCCGCCAACTTAGATATGACTATACAGTGAGGAAACTGCTGTCCGCCTTTGAGCTTAAGGCGGTACAAGGAGCTTCGGCCGTAAAGCAACTCAATGTTGCACTCGACCGTTCATGGTCGGTGGACCATCTCGGGATAGCAGCGTTCATCCAGGACGAGGCGTCGCTCAGAATTGATGGTGTTACTGCGGAGTATCCGATCGCCAGAGACTGATGCTTTGCGAAGGCCTCGATGAACGCTTTGACTGACGCCGGGTCGATCTTCTGGCCCATCGCATCGCGGCGCATGAACTCAGTAAGCCGCTCCTCTCATTGATTATTTAGATGCTGATCGGGAGAGAGACGTTTCAGCGGCTCAGGGAAAACCATGTGCTGAACAGTCGCTTTACTCGTGGCGTAAGCCTGGTACGGTTGAACGCGTCGGCGACTTTTTTGATCGCCTCGGCTTGGGTCGGATAAGGATGAATCACGGTGGCGATCGCGCCCAAACCGACTCCACGCGCTATCGCAAGCGTTAGTTCGGAAAGCATTTCGCCCGCATGCCTGGCAACGATGGTCGCGCCGACAATCTGGTCCCCACCTTGTCTGACGTGAACCTTGACGAAGCCCGAGACCTCGCCGTCCAGCACTGCCCGGTCGACGTCACGGAGTTCCTGGACAAAAGTCGTGACGGCAATTCCGCGTTCCCGCGCCTCAAGCTCGTTCAGCCCCACGTGGCCCACCTCCGGATCGGTGTACGTGCACCAGGGCACGGTCAACGCGCTCATCCGGTCACGGCCGAAGAAGAGGGCGTTGCGAATGACGATTCGGGCGGTTGCGTCGGACATGTGAGTGAACTTGAAGCGCGAAGCGACGTCTCCCGCGGCGAAGATCCGCCGATTGCTGGTACGCATCCGGTCGTCGACTTTGACGCCGTGCACCTCGTCGTACTCTACTCCAGCGTCTTCGAGCCCGAGACCAGTGACATTAGGCAGGCGGCCCGCGCCAACGAGGATCTCGTCTACAACGAGATTGGACGGCTCGTTGCTTTGAGCAAGAGTCAACACTTTCTCGTCTCCGCGGCGCTCGACACCTCTGACCGTTGCGTTAGTCAAAAGCTGCGTTCCATCACGCAGGATCGCCTGCTCCACCAACCGCGCGGCTTCTTCGTCTTCTCGCGGCAGAATATGTGGACCACGCTCGATTAGTGTCACCTCGGCGCCAAACCGCCGAAGAGCCTGCGACAGTTCGCATCCGACTGGCCCCGCACCAAGCACGGCGACGCGGCGCGGAAGTTCCGTTAGCGAGAAGACGGTTTCGTTGGTCAGATACCCGGCGTCGGCAAGGCCGTTGATCGGTGGAGCGGCAGCACGAGCACCGGTTGCGATGCACGCCTTGCGAAAACGTAGCGTTTGGCCGCCGACCTCGACCGTGTCCACACCGGTGAAACGAGCTTCGCCGATAAAGACATCTACGCCGAGTTCATATTGAAAACGTCGGGCCGAGTCTTTTGCGCTCAGCTCAGCGCGCAGGCGACGCATCCGCTCCATCACTCGCCCGAAGTCAACTTTGACATCGACCGACTCGATACCGTAAACGTCGGCATCGCGCATCTCCGCCGCCGCGCGCGCAGACCGGATGAGAGCTTTCGACGGCACGCAGCCGAAGTTAAGACAATCGCCTCCCAAGAGTGTTTTTTCGACTAGCGCAACGCTGGCGCCGAGGCCCGCCGCGCCCGCAGCAGTGACCAGTCCGGCCGTGCCTCCGCCGATCACGACAAGGTTGTAACGTCGCTTGGGCACTGGATTTACCCAATCGGACGGATGAACGTTCGCCGCGAGGGTTTGGTTGTAATGGTCCGCTGGCTCTAACCGAACAACGGGTGCCGCCGCAGCCATTTAGTTCTCCTTTCTCTCAGAAACTGCTTTGAGTGCACGGTTGCTGAGCCGGGTGACATAGACGGTCACTGCGATTGTCGCGAGCAGGCCGATCGCATAGAAAGCCCACTCAGCCGGACTGCGTCGCGGGGCGCCCGTCGCGACGCGTGTCAGGTCTCCGGCAAGCGAGCCCAGGTATACGTAGAGGATCGTGCCTGGAAGCATCCCGACCCATGAGGCTAGTACGTAGTCGCGAACTCCTACATTGGTCAGGCCGAAAGCATAGTTCAGCAGGTTGAAAGGAAAAACTGGAGAGAGCCGAGTGAGCGCAACGATTTTCCATCCTTCGCGGCCGACCGCCTCGTCCACGGCCTTGAACTTCGGGTAGTTGGCAAGCCGTGCCGCGACCCATTCGCGGGCGAAATACCGGCCAATGAGAAAGGCCGACGTCGCGCCGAGCGTCGCGGCGATCGACACATATATCGAACCCCGGACCACTCCGAACAAGAAGCCGGCGCCTAAAGTGAGAATCAAGCCAGGTATGAAGAGTACACAGGCGACGACGTAAAGTGGGATGAACACCAGTGGTGCAGTAGATCCGAGTCCGGAGATCCACTGAAGCAGTTCGCGCAATGGTCGCGAACCGAAATAGCGCGCCGCAAAAAGGACTCCCGCGATTAGCGCGGCCCAAAAGAAGACACGCGAAATCCTGAATCGTGTGGATTCCGACGGTGATGCCGTGGATTTGAGCAGTACATCTCCAGAGTTCTTGTCCATATTGAGGCTACTTCTTCGTCGTCCGACGTGGACAAAAGACTGCCACCACGGGCACCGGTAGTCACTACACGGTCCGGTTGGACTTTTCCGACAGTGTAACTCAGGCTGCGGTATGCTTCTGTACGTTCAGTCTGCGAAACAGATGGTGCGCATCAATGCCTAAGTCTTCGAATGACTCGCCCAGGGGATAGAGCAGGGGATAGAGAAGGTCTACAAGTTCGCCGCGAATGCGTGGACGCACTGTTCGCAAGCAGAGCTGTATCTGCCCCGAGTTCGTACGAGTGCGGACGCGAAATATGCTTTAACCTAACGACTCGGAAATGCATGGGCGCAACGCCGGCTCCGCAGGTAGTTGGGAAGATGGCGGGGAAACTCACTTAATAGTTCTGCGACGTGGCATGCTCGCTCGAAGGAGCATGAATGTTGAAAATCGCATTGAGTGTGACCAGCAGCTTGTGATAGCGGCAGAGGACGTCAGCTGGCGCGGTTTACTGAGCATAGCTAACTTGGATCGTCATAGGTCGGATCATCTAGTAGATTGCGTGTATTTTCCCTTTCGGGAATTGACTGCAAACAGCGCTTCAGAGCGCGTCATCCGCCACACTTTTCGATCACCTTAACGCGACAACATTCCCACTGAGTCGCTCCTGTTTTTATTAGCAAAACGCCAACCGTCGATAGCGCAGGAAATTTCCACCATATGGTGTGCGCGCGTCACTTTGTTTTGAAATTATTTCACTGGAATGTTGTGTAGAAGCGCACCGCGATGTGTAAACGGGAGAATTAGCGGTGGCACGGTGGTTGCTGTTCTTGCGTGGTCGAGTGAAAGCTCGTGATCACGGGTCACGGGAGATGATGTCGTGTTACCGAACAGACATTTTTCATCATTGGTGATACCGCTTGCCGTCAGCGGCATACTGTCGGGCTGTTTTTCCAGCACCAAAGAGGTAGATATAGTGCCCGCCCCGGCTCCTGTGGTTCAGGTGCCGCCTCCAGTTGTGGAAGCCCCGCGTTCGGTTGCTGTCGCGCCGGCGGCGGCCGCACAACAGACGACCACCTCAACCAGTTGGAACAATGGAGCCGTGGAGCAGAAAAAGACGACAAGATCTGTCGACGGTACATTGCAGAAACAAACTACGACAACTTGGAACAACGCTGATCCATCGCAGACAACGACGACAACCACGACTACGACAAGTCCATAAGCCCGAGTGTTCCGAAGCTGATTTCTTGATGGCCGTAAACCAATGGAGGTGCTCGTGAAAAGCAAATATTCGACGATGGTCGCGATGGCGGGTCTGTTATTCGTGAGTCTCGCGGCAATGCCGGCGCACGCAGCTGGAAAGTATACAATCAAAACCGGTTATCTGACCTGCCACGAGGCGGGTGGATGGGGATTTATCATAGGGTCCTCACGCAAGATCCGCTGCACGTACACGTCGAACCAGCATCGCACTGAATATTACACCGGAAGCATTTCCAAATTCGGCGCCGATATTGGTTATCTGCAGTCTGCGGTGATTCTGTGGGCGGTTGCCGCCCCGACCAAAGACCTGGGTACTGGTGCGTTGGCGGGCGACTACGCCGGCGCGACGGCAAGCTTGGCCTTGGGAATCGGTGCCGGAGCGAATGTTCTCGTCGGCGGCTTTCATAAATCGATCGCGTTGCAGCCGGTGTCCGTCGAAGGACAGAACGGCTTGAACGTGGCTGCTGGCATAGCAGCGATGAGTTTGCACTTTGAAGGCTCAAAGCCTCCCGCCGACTGATAGCCTTTAGTGAGGTCGCAGCCCCGTTCGTCGCGAGATTCTTTCGCTCGCGACCAGAGCTAGTCAAAGCTGCTGCTTGGCGGGGTCGGACGCCGCATCTCCCGCGGCGTTCTGGCCCCGCAATTTTTTGGTTCTTAACCGCGGCTCAGATCAAAGAGATTTTCCGCGACATCCCCGAGTAAGACTGCCACTGCATATCTCAAAAACCTCTCGGAATGTCTTTAATAGATACGATTCTCGGACGCCCGCTCGCCTCGCACGAGTCAGGCAAACAACGCATCGGTGTGGCCGTCGGCGTGCCAACCTTCGGACTCGACGCGCTCAGTTCCGCCGCCTACGGTCCCGAGGCGGCGTTGACCGTATTGCTCCCAGCCGGCGCAGCGGGACTGGCCTACATTTTTCCAATCACCGTCGCGATCGTCATTTTGCTCGGAATCGTTTATCTCAGTTATCGACAGACGATCGCAGCGTATCCGAGTGGCGGCGGTTCCTATACTGTCGCGCGCGAGAACCTTGGCGAGAACGCTGGTTTGGTCGCCGCCGCCGCCCTCATGACCGACTATGTGCTGAATGTAGCGGTGGGTATCTCAGCCGGCGTGGGCGCGTTAATCTCGGCCCTTCCGCTCCTCCAGCCGTACACGCTCGCCTTGTGCGTTGCGATTCTGATTCTTTTGACCTTCGTCAATCTGCGCGGCGTCGGCGAGGCAGGCAGGTTGTTCATGCTGCCGACCTGTGTCTTCATTTTGAGCCTTTGCGCGACAGTGGTGTGGGGCGTGTTTGCATCTATATCGTCGGGCGGCCATCCCCAGCCGATAGTTCCTCCGGCGCCTCTTCCTAAGGCCACAGAAGCAATAACCGCGTGGTTGCTGCTGCGCGCCTTTGCGAGCGGGTGCACCGCGATGACTGGGGTGGAGGCGGTCAGCAATGGCGTTCAGGCTTTTCGCGAGCCGGTGGTGCCGGCCGCGCGCCGGACTTTGACGGTGATCATTGTCATCCTGATGGTCCTGCTGCTCGGGATCGCATACCTCACGCAAGCCTATCGAATAGGCGCGACAGAACCTGGGACGCCACAGTACCAGAGCGTTCTATCGCAGTTGATTGGCGCAGTCGCGGGGCGCGGCATCTTTTACTGGGTAAGCATCGCTTCGATTCTTTTGGTGCTGAGTCTATCAGCGAACACTTCGTTTGCCGATTTCCCCAGACTGTGCCGTGCGGTGGCCGAAGATGGTTATCTGCCTTATTCGCTGTCTAACCAGGGCCGGCGGCTGGTTTATTCGGAGGGTATTTGGCTGCTCGCAACTGTATCCGGAACCCTGCTGCTCGTGTTCGGTGGCGTTACCGACCGGCTCATTCCACTGTTCGCGGTCGGAGCATTTCTGGCCTTCACTCTGTCACAGAGCGGGATGGTCGCGCACTGGTGGAAAAGCCAGGAACGCGGCGCACGCGTCGCTATGGTGGTGAATGGGGTAGGGGCCTTAGCCACTGCCGTCACGGTGATGGTGGTGGCGGTCGTAAAGTTCGCAGCCGGCGCCTGGATAGTGGTGCTGCTGGTGCCGTCGCTGGTGGCGCTGATGCTCGCGGTCCATCGTCACTATCAAAGAATCGAGCGGGAAGTTGCGCCTCGCGGTCTGAAGCTTGACAATTTACGCGAACCGATAGTGATATTGCCGATCCTGAATTGGTCCTCGATTGCGGAGAACGCCTTGCGGTTCGCGATGACGCTGTCACGCGAGGTCGAAGTGCTGCATGTCGAAAGCCAGGACAGTCCCAAATCGCTCAAACTGATTTGGCCGTCGCGCGTTGAGCAGCCGGCCCGTGCGGCGAAGCTACCCGTCCCGCGGCTTACAATACTCGAGTCGCCATACCGATTCGTGGTGCAGCCGATCCTCGATCACGTTCTCGAGGTAGAGCGCAACAACCCGGATCGCATGGTCGCGGTGCTGCTTCCGGAACTCGTCGAAAGTCGATGGTACCAATACTTTCTTCACAACCAGCGCGCTCGGATTCTCGCCGCTCGTTTGGTGACGCTCGGCGAGCATCGAATCGTGATCGTCTACCTGCCGTGGTATTTACACGACGATCGGGCAGACGAAAGCGAGCCGCCGCGCACTTAAGCGGCCAGGAAGCGCTCCTTACATTGTGAGCCCATTCGCCGGCAGCTTCGCGGCGGGAAAATATTTCCACTGCAAAAAGTTTCACGTACGTGTGAAACATCTACCCGAGCCCTCCCGGAGCTTCGATGCTTTCCCGGCGAAAACCAAGGCCACCTGTCGGCATAGTGATTGCGTCCCTATTATCCACAACTGCTAATGCAGCAGCAGTTAAAAATTAAGGGAGAAGAAACGCGTATGAATCAGGATCAAGTTTCAGGCAAGTGGAAGCAGCTCAAGGGTCAAATCAAGGCTAAATGGGGGAAAATGACTGACGACGATCTGACTGAAGCCGAAGGCGACATGGAAAAGCTCGCCGGACGAATCCAGGAGCGCACTGGTGACAGCAAGGAGAACATCCGTAACTGGCTGAATAGTCAGAACCGCGAGTAATCTCCGCACCTCCGTCATCTCCAGACCTGCGGTGATCAAGGCCGTCCCCTACGACGGTACGCGGCCGCGGCACTCTCGCTGAGAGTGCCGCGCGCCGCGTCTTCAGTTTTAGAAATGTCGAACTAACGGCGTCGAACAAAGGCCGATCGCAAGACCCTGGGGTCCTAACCCAAGGTTCAAAAAAGAGCTACCAGATCGCTTCGGCTTTCGTATGCCGCGGCCACTCAGAACCTGTGGCTCGGGTGTGGTCATTAACAAACGAGGGTGGCCAAAAAACCGGGCCACCCTCGATCACGAGGGGCGAGACTCTACGGCCTCGCCGATCCAACGCTTCTTCTACTTGGATTTACCGCAGCAATCCTTGTAGGCTTTACCGGACCCACACGGACACGGGTCATTCGGTTGTGGCATCGTTGATCCTCCTCATCTTGTTTATTCTCCTGCGCGAACGCCGGAGTGGCACACCAAACGCTAGATCAGCACGACTCATGATTCAAGAAAAATTAATAGCTGCGGTCTGGAACGCGTCGTACATTCCTGTGCTAGCTCTCGGTAGTCACCGTAATCGCTAAACTGGCGACACGAATGTCGAGCATTACTCCTTACTCGCGGTAGCGAATTTCGTTTGCTGATCGAAGCCGGGCAAAATCGCTTTGACGAACGCGTTGTGCAGGAATTCAACCAAGGCCTGCCAATCGCTGACATCAGGACTGTCGAGCTTCCCGGCAAGATTAACCTGGGTCGCGGCTTTTTGAGTGGACGAGTTCGTAAACACCTTAGCAGCCAATCCGACGGCATGCTCGTAGATCTTATGCGGTAACGACTTGTTCTGGTCTTTGCGCGCATCGTAGACCTTGACGTTGCTGAATAAGGGTTTAACGTACCCTGTCATTTCGCCGCGGCGTACGGTCACTTGTGCATAGACGGATAGTTCCCCCGCCGCTACATCGAACCTGCCGTAGGCACGAAAAAGATTATTCAACGAGGACAGATTCGTTCCCCGAATCGCGATATTCAAGTCAAAATCGGATCCCGGTTTCTCGGGGCGAAATTCACCGCTAACCGTAGTAACCCCACTGCCCATGAAAAGACCGCGCAGGCTGACATGTGCAGGGCCCTGGCTGAAATGGTTGGATAAATTCGTGACGGTCAACGCCAAATGTGAAATGAAGATTCTGTAATGAGGGTCCGCGGCGGCATCGGTGTAGCCGAACTGGCTATCGATAATTATCAGTTTGGCTATCTGAATTTGAGTTTCGGGAGCGTTATTTATCTTTTCGCCCTGCGCTTTGACCGCAGCGACACGGCGAGTCTCTGCTGCAGCGGTCGGCGCCGCATGAGTATACTCGAAGCGTCCGCCCGCTATCCTGGCCTCATAGACCGCAATCCTTGTGGCCTTCGGTCCATACTCGACAAAGCCATCGCTTGCGAACGTGCCGCCCTCAACGTCGATATTCACATGACCAAGTACCGGCTTGAGTTGCATGAGCGGGACATTCTTCAAATGGTAGCTGGCAGCCACGCTTGCAAATGGCTTGGTCAAGAAATTCGCGCGTCCGTTGATAGACGCTTGGCCTACTTCGAATACGGTTGCCTCAGCTTGGATGGTGGAGGGATATGAGTTGGACGTTGGCCTGGTATTTCGGATATTCGATGCGGCGATATACAGGTGTTCTAGTCTAAGCGGACGATTCGGATCCGTGTCGACGTATGTAATATCCCCGTCGTCAATCGTGAAATGATTGATCTTGAACGGATAAATGCTTTCGATTGCGTCCTGCCATCCTTCTTTGCTGAGCGGCACCTTGTTGGCGCGTTCGGTCCTCAATTGCGTGAGATCGATATGCAATTTGGGATGAAAGGCGTACAAGTCGGCTACTACATGCCACGTCAGCAAATCCCGCCATTCGATGTCTATGCTCAGCTGCGGAAGTTCTCCCACTGGAGGCTGCGGATGAGCTTCCTGAATTAGCGTTACGTCGCGCAAAATCAACGTTCCATCGAGCAGTCGCAAATGAGCGCCACCCACTCGCGCCCGGTAGCCCTTCAGGCGCGCGTTCAGATTTCGTTCGACACGGGTGCGTACAATCGGATCGAGGAAGAACGATAGCGCGATCAGAATTAGCGCTAAGCCTGCAAACCCTGCCGCCAGCGGCATTAGCCAGCGTTTTCGCCCGGAGTTCATAAATTCTTGGAGTTAATAGTCGAGACTTGGGAAAAGGTCGGCGTCAGGAACTCGGCCACCTTAATCTAAAGCAGAGGACTCCCAGCCCTATTATTTCTGAAGCAAAAGAGAGACCCATCGGGGAAGTACCGATAGATCATTAGGAATGCGGCCGATAGAGCGTTCGAGATGCCGGTTCCTAGAATTTTTACTGAAGCCAGGAGCGGAAATTATATGGAACTTTCGGGGGTCGGAGCCGGAGCTGTAGAAGGGAGCGCGGGAGTGGAAGGGTGAGTCGCAGTCGCGGTCGGAGTCGGAGTGGCAGTGGCAGTGGTAGCAGTGGAGTGGGAGTGGGGGTGGGAGAGGGAGACGGGGTGGGAGAGGGAGACGGGGTGAGGGGAAGTTGGAGTGGGAGTCGGGGTTGGAGTGGGAGTGGGAGTCGGAGTCGGAGTAGGAGTTGGAGTCGGGCTCGGGGTAGGAGTCGGTGTCGGGGTGGGTTTGATCCAACCGGCCGTCTGGGGCACCCGGATTAACGCCGCAACATGTCCAGCACAGGCCTGCGGCATGTTGCCGATCATTGTGAATTTCTGGCCTGCGGGATCGTAAATTTCAGCACTGGCAAGCGGTTTGTAGTCTGGAGTCCATCCGCCGGCGATCAGCACGCGGCCATCAGGCAACAAGGTAGCAGAATGTCCGTAACGGCTGGCGGTCATGTGCGGAGCGGTCACAAAGCGCTGAACTGTCGGATCGTAAATCTCGGCTGAATTGTCATCACGTCCGCCGACGATCAACACGCGAGCGTTCTTGAGCATTGTGGCGGTGTGGCCGGCGCGGCTTTCCTTCATCCTGGGCCCTGCTCTGAACGCTCCCGTTTTAGGGTCGTATATTTCCGTGGTATCGAGGGCGGAGCTCCTGGCGTAAGGACTGCCGCCGGCTATCAGCACGCGTCCGTCGGACAGCAGCGTGGCCGTATGGAAGATGCGGTTCTGGCGCATCTTGCCGGTCGGCGCGAATCTGCCGCTCGCGGGATCATAAAGTTCCGCCTGCCTCGGCCCACCGCCGCAAATCAGAACCTTGCCGCTTCGCAGCAGCGTAGCCGTCTGTCCGTAACGGCTCTCGGCCATATCGCCGGTTGCGGCGAATGTATTGCTTTTCGGATCGTACAATTCCGCAGCGCTTTCCCCGCCTCCGACGATCAGCACCTTCCCATTTCTAAGCAGAGTAGCGCTGGGTTCGTCGCGCGGCGTCTTCATGCTGGCGGCGGCTTTGAAGTGCCCACTACGAGAGTCCAGGATCTCCGTTGAGGATAAAATCCACGGCATCGCTGGACCCTGAAACGAAACCAGGGGCACGAGCACCGTATCGACGCCACCCACGATTAACGCCCGACCATCGGGCAGCAGCGTCACAGCGTGACGGTCGCGATGAGCCGTCATTGGACTGGTCAGTACGAATTTGCCAACAGCAGGATCGTAAATTTGGGCGGTGTCCATGACGGCGAGACTCTCGCCGGTAGGTGCTTCGACGGTTCCCGTGCCGCCCGCAATCAGGACTATCGCTCTGAGCGACGGCGTGGGTCGGGGCGACGGAGTTGGCGACGGTGTTGCCCGCGGCGTGTGCCGTGCACGCCTTCGGTGATGCGCCGCATGAGTGCTGGCGATCGGAAACGCGAGCGACACGGCGGCCGCAGTCAGCGGCACAAGCCAGCGCATCAGACGCGAGCGGGCCTTGGCGATCACGTCAACGCTCTCCCTCGAGGGCTTGCCGGCGAGTCGTCATTCGCGCACATCGCTATATTCCGAGACCGGCGCGTTGTGGGTCACAGGCTTTCTTGGAATATTCCTCGCGGCGGCCCACGCATCTTCCTTCGCCGCAACTTCCAGCGGAAGGCCGCGCGTCTCATCGATGAACATTCCGAAGATGATCGCGCTGGGGATGCCGAGCAGAGCGAGATAGCGAATCACCCGCGTCAGGCCGCCGAGCGGCCCGATCAACGCGGCGATCAGAATCTGCGCCAGCACCGAGAATGCGGCAGCAGTTATCCCCTGCCATCCGATCATCGTCGTGCGCAGAGCGGCGGGGAACAACTCGGTTGCCGCCGAATTCGCGCCGACGGTCATCACGCCTGAGGCAATCTTGAACCAGCAATAGGCGGCGAACAGCCACATCAAAGGCCAGGTGATCCCGGCGGGCGGCCCGAAGTAGAACGCCAGAGCTCCGAGCCACGCGGCTCCGCCCACGTACATCACGGTGGGCACGCGGCCGAAATGATCCGAGGTCCACGCGCCAATCGGAAAACCGAGCATCCCGCAGACCATCCCCGCGACGATCACGGAACTCGCCTTTTCTGGTGAAAGTCCGATTACTGAAACCGCATCAAAATAGAGCCAGCCGTTGACCGCGGTGCCGGCAATCGTATCGAGCGCGGCGCAGACCAGGATCGTGATCGCGCGGCGCCGATAAAGTGGATGAAAGATGTCGTAGATACGGCTGCTGGAAATAGAATTCGTCGAAGCGAGCCGCGCCCATCGGGAGTCAACCGGCAGCATACGCGCAATCGGAATAACCAGTATGATTCCGGCAACGCATGGTACCAGCAGCCAGCGCCACGAGTATCCCCACTGCAGCAGGAAGGGAATCACCATGTAGGCAAGGACTCCTCCGACAGCACTGGCGAAGGCCGCAAAGGCCTGTCCACGCGCTCGCTGCTCGATCGGGAGTTCCTCCGCGAGTAACACGATCGCGGATGAAACCGAGCCGCCAAGCAGCGCCGAAATCGCAATTTCGAACAATGCGAAGAGTGCAGCATTGCGCGCCACCGCGGCCCCTGCTGCGCAAAGCGGCGCCAGCACGAGACTGGAAAGGATAATGCGACGTCTGCCGACCCGATCCGCGAGGCGAGCCAGGATGAGTGAACCGAACGCCGAAAGCGACATCCAGGCGAATAGTTCAGCGAGTTTCGCCTGATCCAGACCAAAACTCTTAGCGATCCATGGCGACGCGACACCTACGATCGAAAGGTTGTAACCCTGATATATGAGCAGGATGACGATCGCGACGATGATCGTCGGTGCCCCTGAAGAGCGCTCAGCGTCGTGGGCGCGTTCATCCCCCATCTGAATATCCGTATTTTTCATTCCGGCTGACACGACGCGGGCCTCGCAAGCAAGGTTTCGCTAACCGAGAACCATGCCAGATTTCGGCTGTCGCTTGCACCCAGGAGGGGGCCACTTCTGTCCACGGCAATTGTTGTGAGACTCGAGACCTGTGGACAACCTGACCCCGCATCGGTGCGCTTTCCGATATCGGTTAGCGCTCGACGATCTCGTATGAGCTGCTCCTCGATAAAGCGGAAAGCGAGCTAAGGATTCGTCATTAGGCTTGCCAAGGACTAAAGGCATACCCATTGCTTCGTAAAATGATGAATTCCGTGCCGGAAATCGCTTGCCAGAGAAGGGTAAGGTTCATGAATTCGGACGAAGCTAGATTTTCTCGTTCGCCGCTGGGCAGGTTTTTGTCATTTATGAGGCCACACCTCGTGCTGGTTGTAGGTGCGGTGCTGACAGGAATCGGCAAATTCACCCTGCCCTTGGCCTTCCCGCTAGCGTTCCGGTACGTAATCGACGTTTTGCTCGTCTCTCGTCCGACGCTGGACGGAATCGACCTGGTGATTGATCGTTGGTGCGTCGGGATTGCTCACGTGGCGGGGATGACGCCTACCGCTGAGCACAAGTTGGCGGTGCTGAGTGCCGCTCTTCTGCTGCTGTATATGCTGCAGTCAATTGCGAGCTTCTACCGCAACTACTGGGCAGGGGTGGCTGGCAATCGCCTGATCTTCGAATTGCGCTCCAGGCTCTTCGAGCATCTGCAGCGGCTCCCGCACACGTTTTTCGATCGCAATCCGTCCGGCGCTATCGTTTCTCGAGTGCTGAACGACGTGCAACAGGCGCAAGAGCTGGTTAATTCTGCTCTCATCGACGTCTGGATGGACGCGGTATCGTTGGGGCTCGTGGTCGTGGTCCTGTTCGCGATGAGCTGGCGGCTGGCGCTGGTATCGCTGTGCATCGCTCCTGTGTGGGTGACGTTCATGCGGTATTTCGCACCCCGGATCAAGGCTGTAAGTCATCGGATGCAGGAGACGCTGGAGAGCATGTCCGGCGAGGTCCACGAACGGATAGCCGGAGCCACCACCATCAAGTCGTTCGGGCGCGAAGAGCACGAGATAAGCCTGTTCCGGGTACGCAGTGAGACTCTATGCGACCGCGCGATCGATAAGGTCAAGCTCGCGGCCCGGCAAGAGATGCTGATCCAGCTGCTGACTCGCTGTGCACCGACAATCGTGATCTGGGTCGGCGCGCTGATGATCATTCACGGCACCATGACCCTGGGCACGATGGTCGCATTTTTCACCTACCTTGGGTTTTCTATATCTTCCGCTGGAACGATTCGCGCAATTTTCGGTTGTCGTATCCTCGTCGTTGGCCGCGATAGAGCGCATTTTCCAGTTCCTCGATATCAAGCCCGAAATCGTCGATCACCCGTTGAGCCGTCCTTTTGCGGTCCGCCGCGGGACAGTGCAATTCGACCGGGTAAACTTCAGCTATCCGACGCGCAAGGGGATGCCCGGCCATGGGGCGCTTTCCGACCTCAACCTGAGCGTGCCAGGAGGTTCCAGGGTAGCGCTGGTTGGTCGTTCCGGAGCCGGCAAAACGACTTTGGCGAGCCTGATCCCGCGCTTTTACGAGGTCGATAGCGGACGCGTGCTGATCGACGGCAAGGACGTGCGGCACTATACGCTCAAGTCGCTCCGCGACAGCGTGAGCGTGGTGGCGCAGGACGCCCTGCTATTCAGCGCCAGCATCCGCGACAACCTGCTCTATGCGCGTCCGGATGCCTCGGAGGAGATGCTCTGGCAGTCGCTCGAGCTGGCCAATATGCGCGAGTTCGTCGAAGAGTTGTCAAACGGAATCGACACTGTGATCGGCGAGCGCGGAGTGAAGATTTCCGGCGGTCAGCGTCAGCGGCTCGCCCTTGCGCGGGCCTTCCTCAAAGATTCCAGAGTTGTGATTCTCGACGAGGCGACCTCTGCTGTCGATTCGGAATCGGAGAACCTGATCCACGAGGCGATGGAACGATTGAGGGAAGGGCGGACGGTTTTTCTTATCGCGCATCGACTGCGCAGCGCCATAAATGCCGACCTCATCGTGGTACTCGACCAAGGCAAGATCGTGGAGACGGGCACCCACTCCGAGTTGCTGAGCCGCGGTGGATCGTATGCGCGTCTGTTCAAGGAACAAATGCGCGGCCTTTCATTCGAGCCGGCGCCCGCGATGCAAGCGTAGCGCTCTCGGCGCGGATGCGCCCTTACGAATAGCACCAGCCACGGCGGCGCAGGCATCAGAACTCAAATGGGCCGCCGGGCGACGGTCAAGCCGAAAGATTTAGAGCTGCTTGCGCGGATGCACGAGCATCGGGTGGGACTCGCCGTATCGACGAGGTCAAAAACGTGGGAGTATAACGTTGGATCGAGCAAATAATGGCAAAAGCAGAAAGATCATGATCCCGCGCCTGCGCATCGCGCAAGTGGCGCCGCTCTACGAGCGCATCCCGCCGAAGCTTTACGGCGGCACTGAACGGGTCGTTTCCTATATCACTGAGGAACTGGTGCGTCGTGGCCATCAGGTGACGCTCTTTGCCTCGGGTGATTCGCAGACCGGCGCACAGCTCGCGCCAGGATGCCCCCGGTCGCTCAGACTGGCCGGCAAGCCCGAGCTCGGAGCGTTCCTTCAGCTTCCGATGCTTAGCGACGCGTATGAGAATGCGGACAACCGGTTCGATCTGATTCACACTCATATCGATTACTGGAGTTTTCCATTCGCGGCATTGAGCAACGTGCCAAGCTTGGCAACGATGCACGGGCGCCTGGACGTCGAGGATTTGCATCCGGTGTACGCGCGCTATCGCGGCATGCCGCTGGTCTCGATCAGCGACGCGCAGCGGAAGCCGCTGCCCCTGATGAACTGGGTCGAAACCATTTACCACGGCCTTCCGCAAAACCTGCTTCGCTTCAATCCCGTCCCGGGTAAGTATCTGGCATTTCTCGGCAGGATCTCACCCGAGAAGCGCCCCGACATCGCGATCGAGGTCGCCCGGCGGGTCGGCATTCCATTCAAGATGGCGGCAAAAGTCGATGCGGTCGACCGCGCTTATTTCGAGTCCGTCATCAAGCCACTTTTGTCACCGCCTGACATCGAATACATCGGCGAGATCGGCGAATCGGAGAAGAGCGAATTCCTGGGTAATGCGCTCGCCTTTATGTTCACCATCGACTGGCCAGAGCCGTTCGGGCTCGCTATGATCGAGGCTCTGGCGTGCGGGACTCCGGTGATCGCGCGGCCATGCGGCTCCGTTCCAGAGATCATCCGCCCCGGCGTCAGCGGTTTCATAGCGAAGAGCGTTGATGAGATGGTGGCGGCGGTCGGAAAAATCGGAGAGCTCTCGCGTGAGGCATGCCGCAGGGAATTCGAGCACCGCTTCACTGCGGAAATCATGGTTGATGGATATGAGCGGGTCTATCGCCGTTTAATCGAAGCGGGCCAGCGGGGGCTCTTTGGAAAGCCGAAGGGGACCTATCTTCAGGCCGAAACTACTCTCGCGATCAGCAAGGTTTCTGAACCCGGCTCGTGAAAGAGCGAAGCGTCAAACCTGCGGCTGCTAATGGGCACCGCCGTCTCGCTAGCAATGGGCGCCGGTTCCAGAATGTGCTCAAAGTCGGCACCGACTTTTATGTGCTGGCTTCGGCGCAGGCCTCGCGCCGCGGCTGCCGCGTGCTGGCTAATGGCCAGAGCTTTGCGGTCTTCGACGTCTGCGGCGATATTTTAGACTATCCACTGGAAGCGCTCGGATTTTTTCATCGGGATACGCGCTACCTGAGCCGTTTCGAGCTCAGAATCCATGGGAGCACGCCCTATTTCCTGAATTCCTATTTGAGCGATGACAAAGCGCAACTCAGGGTCAATCTGACCAATCCTGATCTGAATTATCCCCATCTCAACTATCCGGATGTGAACGCGCACGAGCACACCTTACCGCGCGATCTGATTCAAATGGAGCGGAGTTGGGTGCTGGTTGACGCAACGCTGCTTCATCGTCTGCGCATCCGGAACTACGCTGGAATTCCGCTTCAGCTTCCGCTCGAATTTTTCATGGGCGCGGATTTCGCCGACATCTTCGAGGTGCGCGGGGTCGAACGCAAACAACACGGTAGAACGCTGATCCCGGAGGTGCGAGAAAGCGCTATCAGGTTCTCTTACGAGGGCCTCGATGAGGTCAGGCGCTTCACGGAGGTCGCGTTCGACACCAGGCCGCGTACCTTAAGCCGTGGCCGGGCCGCTTTCCTGGTGAACCTTGCGCGCGACGCGACCGCGCAGCTCGAAATACGCATCACAGGTGGCACGGATGGCGAGAAGTCCCGCGCGTTCTCCGCGCCTCCGGCTAACTTCGACCGCGGACTGGCTGCGAGACGATCGGCAATCGAGAAATCCCAAGCCTCTTGGGCTCAGCTTTCGGCCAGCAACGAACTCTTCGATTCGCTGCTGACGCGCTCGCAGGCCGATCTGACTTCGCTTATTTCCCAGAGTATCGACGGCACCTTTATAATGGCCGGCATCCCCTGGTTCGCGACGCTGTTCGGCCGCGACAGCATCATCACCACACTGGGGGTGCTCCCCTTCAATCCGCATGTGGCTGCACTCACGCTTCGAACCTTGGCCCGGATACAGGGCTCCCAGGTTGACGAAGCGCGTGATGAACAGCCAGGTAAGATTGTTCACGAAGTGCGGGGCGGCGAAATGGCGGCTACCGGAGAAATTCCATTCGGCCGTTACTACGGCAGCGTCGACTCGACCCCCCTTTTTCTCTGGCTGTTGGGGCGCTATGTCGCGGCTTCCGGAGATCTCGCTCTTGCCGAAGAACTCTGGCCAAACGTGGAACGCGCGCTTGAATGGATCGAGCGATGGGGCGATGCGGATGGCGACGGCTACGTCGAATACATACGCAAGACGCCACGCGGGCTGGCAAATCAAGGTTGGAAGGATTCCTACGATGCGATTTCGCATGCCAATGGTGAATTGGCCGTTCCGCCGATCGCCCTCGCCGAAGTGCAGGGCTACGTGTATGCCGCCTATGTGAATATCTCGGATGTCGCGGCCCGCCTTGGGCACGAAGGCGTCGCGGACCGTCTCAGCGAGCGCGCGACCTCGCTGAGGGAGGCATTCTCGCGCGATTTCTGGTTGGAACCGGAAAGAATCGTCGCTCTCGCGCTGGACGGTGAGAAACGGCCATGCCGGGTTATGAGTTCGAACGGCGCGCATTGTCTCGTGCCGGTCTGCTGGAACCTGATCAGGCGGCTGCGTTATCGCAACGCCTGCTGGCAGACGACATGTTTTCGAATTGGGGTGTGCGAACACTGGGCGCGGGCGAGCGACGCTACAACCCGATGAGCTATCACAACGGCTCGGTCTGGCCGCACGACAATGCGATTGCCGCGACGGGTCTGGCTCGTTACGGCAATAGGATTGGCGCGATCCGGATCCTCGAAGGTCTGTTCGATGCGGCCGTGCACCTGGACACTGCCAGCTTGCCTGAACTTTTCTGTGGCTTCCCGCGCGAGCCACGGCTCGGCCCGGTACCCTATCCAGTCGCCTGCCATCCGCAGGCCTGGTCGGCGGCGAGCGTATTCATGATCCTGCAAGCGGTCCTTGGCCTGCAGGTGAGTGGTTTCGATCGACGCGTGGTCATCGATTCGCCCACGATCCCTTCGTGGCTCGAATGGCTGCGAATCGAGGAGTTAAAGGTCGGTGACAACTGTTCCATTTCCTTGATGCTCAGGCGCGCAGGCAAGGGTGTCACCACGGAGATCCTAGAGCAGAACGGCCCGGTTACTGTAGAAGTAAAATGACGCCGTCCGCGGTCCGGCATTTTTGTTACGCTAGCGTGCGGCTACAGCGTCATAACTGCAGCGCTGCGAGCTCTGGATTCCGGTGGAGCTGCCTTGTTCAGCATACTGATGCGGCCCCGAGATCGAAGTGTGAACCGAGGCCGAAGCGCAAACTCCCAGCATTCGGCAGCAGCCCGAAAATAGAAACAGTGCGGCTACGGTAACGAATAACTTATGCATGTTAGTGCTCTTCACTGAAGTTGGGGATGATAGCACGTTCGTCAATTCTCAATTTCGAAAGAAAGCGCCGGCGATACCGCTCGATCTGACACGCCTCTCCCGGGGGGCAGGATAAACGTCGTCGAGGTCTCCGCAGATATCGCCGGCGAACTAGATATATCGAAATTGAATGCGGTCATGGTTCATCTCGCAGGTGTTCAGGTTCTTTATCCTCACGCCCGCGATTATTAAGGATTGGTTCCCGAGCCGGCGCCTGGCCCGTTCGGATTAGTCGGTCCGGAGGGGCTCAGCGGACTATTCCCGCCACCCATCGAGGAACCGCCGGTGGTTGAGCCGGTGGCAACCGACGGAGGATTGGTGGATGGGTTTGTGAAGCCGCGAGTGCCTGAGGTATCGGTAGATGGGACCCCGGTATTGGGCGCTGTAGTGGCACCGCCGGAGCCGCCGCTTGGTCCGCTGCCCATTGAGCCTCCGCCGCCGCCCATCGTGCCGCCGCCGGCACCCATACCTGCTCCTCCGCCGCCACCAGCGCCGCCTCCCGCGCCGCCTTGCGCATAGGCCATCGGGACGAGCGCGCTGAACGCAATTGTCAAGGCGCCAGTCATAAGCAGACTGGATGCTCTTTTGCCTCGTCGCATACTAGTCATTCCTCCTGTTGTGTCGAGCTATTCAAGTAGACTCCATGCTGCACGATATGGACATATGGAATATCCGCTATCGTGGCGCACAAACTTTAAATGACACCCAAAAGCTAAGAAGGTTCTAGCATCATCATCCTAGGTAGTAGTGTGCGCGGTGTCCGTGAATCTAGCGTAACAGAGCCTATTGCAGCGCGCGTGCCAAACGATGGAACATGCAATATAGGTGTGACGTGTTATCCCCACTCGCCTGAACCTCGTCGGAGGTGCAAGTAATACAGAGCGAATATTACACAGTTGTTGCCGATGACTTGACAAACTGCGGCACTGGCTAGTCTACGTTCTGATTCGCCACAAAGCCTGCAGTTCCTTTCATCGGACCTTGGACTACTTCGACTTCGGTGCCATTGCTGTCGCTGGAGATAATATTCACGGGGGTTTGATCGTCAATTTGTTTGGCGGACATTCCTTTTTGAGCGTCACCGATCATCCCCTTGATGCCGCCCTGCTGTTCCTTGTGCGATACTTTGAGATAGGTCGCTTCATCGGGGTAGAGAGCTATGGAATGCTCGCCTCCGGTGGCCACGAGCTTATGAGCAAGGACTGAGTTTCTGTTGCATCCCACCAGGGCAAGCGCTGCTGCGCCCGCCATGATCGCGGTCGTCCTGTAAATGTTCATGCGAGGTTTCCTTTATTTAGTCCGTAACTCGGTTTGACGTAGTTCCTTTCAAATGTCGTGCCAGTAAAGATAAACGCTCGCTTCGCTAAAGCTTTCCTCGAAGCTATTACGCCTCTAGCAGACCTTAAGGACGCAAAGTCTTGCATGGGCGCCTGGCAGTTTCCTGAGGGCCATGAAAATTTTATGGTGAGAGAGGTCCCTGGGCCGGTCTTGAACGAATATTCTCAGCATCAAGGCGGCACCATCCGTGGGAATTTGGCCCAAAATGGCGATAATGGATTCAATAGAACATTTTATCTGTAACCTAAGTGACACCCCTTATGTGTGTGTGTTGGCATGAGCCACTCGCCGCCTTCTCGAATCGATCCAAAAGCACCAGCGGCTATTGACTCACAAAGAATATGGACCACGACCCTAAAAAAGAGGTATTTTCTTACCGCCGCTCTTCAAAAACGCCAACGATTAGGGTGAGCCGATGTCTGACGTCGAAACGTCCCAGCCGGAACTATGGACTGAGATCAAAGAGTTGGAACAGCGCGAAGCAGACGCCATGTTGCGCGCCGACGTGTCTATGCTGAGCACGCTCTGGTCTGACGATTTATTGGTAAATAGTACCGCAAACCTTATAGCAGATAAGGAAATACTTCTCGGGGTAATAGCCGACGGTCGGCTTCGTTTGAGGTTGTACAGCCGGCTTACCATAAGGGCTGTGACCGTCAGTGACTCCGTTATAACTACCGGTAACGAGCGATCTCAGCTCGACGGAACTGCTGACGGAATGATACTTTTCTGCAGTTATATGAACTTATGGATCAAACGAGACCTGTCGTGGCAGTTATTGGGCCGTCACGTTGGTTTGATCTCACAAGTTCCTAGCGATACTGCGGGCGCTGTAATCTGACGGCGAATCTATTGCCGAGAGCGAACCTATTGCCCAAGCTCTTATAGCCAGATCCTCACCGTACAAGCCCGCTTCTATCGGCTTTTGGCGGCGCAGGTAATCGCGTGCGGTGGCGAGTCGACTACCTTGATTGCAACCGGCGCCGTACCCTTGCGGGTCATATTGATCTTCTGAGCGGCCTTCTTCGATAAGTCAATCTTACGGCCCGGGGGGACAGGCCCGCAGTCGTTGATTCGGACTTTGACCGCACGTCCATTATCGAGATTGGTAACTACCGCGTGCGAGTTGAGAGGCAATTGCTTCGTTGCCGCAGTAGTTTTGTTGGGATCGAATCTTTCGCCAGTCGCCGTCCTGTGGCCCTGTAATCCGGGACCGTACCATGAAGCCTTGCCCACAATGGTTGTGCCCACCGCGGGAGTAGCGGCGGCAGAACCGGAAGGGTTCGAGGCGGAGGACTCACGCATCGTTGAAGCCTCAGGCTGGGCATAGCAATTCTGGTCAGATACGCAAGGCGAAAAAAGGTAAAGTATAGCTATCGCGACAAACGTGAGGCTCGTGTTCATCAATCTCTCTCGGGTTGAGGTTTGACTGACTTTTCCACGCAAAAAACATGCTGATGGATAGAAGAGCTTCAGCGTCAACCTCGCCCGACTCGCTTTGGGGCTAAATACCAATGCTTGGCTATTGGCTGTTAGCTATAGGGCGTGTGGCAGGGCTTGGCACAAGACCTGCGTGTTCTTACGGGACAGCACGAACTAGCTCAGGAGGATTAACTGAGATGAGGCGATTTTTACACGCGACGACGATGACTATCGTCGGGCTTTCCATGGTCATAGCAAGCGGATGTTTTAGCTATCACAAAACCACGACCGAAACTCCGGCACAGGTAGAACCCTCGGAACCGCCGGCCCAGAGCACGACGACGAGTACAACCACGCAAACCAACGATGGAAGCGTCCGAGAGCATTCGACCACTACTACCGCCCCGTAAGAGTAGTGATGAGCCGGACGGCCGACCCCGAAGACAGGCACGTTTGCAGGGGACGGACGAATCGAATTCGGCCGTCCGGTTCGGCTGGCAGGAAGCGCGGCTGTCATGAACGCCAGACGTCATCACCTCTGCTCTGCCATTTTAATCTCTTTTAAAGACCGAAAGCCGCCGTTTTCGCGTCGATCCCGTCACCTTGGGTACAACTTCGACGTTATCTGTCGGCCTTGGATACATACTTCGATTACTCCCCGTCGGCAAAATTGCCTTCAGCGACCGGCCTAGCTACGCAAAGCGTCCGAGCCGGGCCTCTCAAAAAAATCTTGAGCTGAAGCCCTTCGACAAAAGACCCCCTTTCCCTGCTTGGCCGTCATATTCGTGATTAATATTATGTATTGAATGGGGGAGTTCCGGACTAGCGGGCGAATGCGCAACGAGCTTATCCGGTTCGAAATTGCTGCGATCGCCGCACGGTCGAGGCTCTGTCCAAGACAGTAGAATTCAAACCGGCGCGCGGTATTACTTTGCGGACCCGATCGAAGAGTGGCAGCTCATTGCGCTCATCGGCAGACGATCTGGAAACTGGTCGCCGATACTAGATCGCGAGCATAGTATTCATGGGGGGCGGACAACGATGCCGAGTGCGCGGCTTAATCGACCGAAATCAACAAACCTGTATCCCGATGACGCAACTGCGCAGATCAGCGAAGGGGCGGCCAGCATTCTTTTGGTTGATGACTACCCCGCTAACCTGGCTGCGCTCGAAGCGATTCTCGAACCGCTCGGGCATAGGTTGCTGAAGGCCTCATCGGGCCGCCAGGCGATCGCGCTGGCTGCGCGCGAGGAACTGGCCGTTGTTCTGATGGACGTTCACATGCCAGGCCTTGACGGATTCAAGACTGCGGAGTTGATGCGAAGCAGATGGCGCGCCAGGTCGACCCCGATTGTCTTCCTTACCGCAGCCGACACGGACGCCACAGCGATTTTGGATGGGTACGCAAGGGGAGCCGCCGACTTTCTGGTGAAGCCCTTCGAGCCCGAAATTCTGCGCTGCAAAGTGGCCGTGTTCGTCGATCTATACCTGAAGGAACGGACCATCAAGCGCCAAGCCGCGGCGCTGCGCCAGCAGGAGCGCCAAGTCCTCGAGCGGAAAAGCGATCTCAGGTTCCGCAAGCTAATCGACGCGATGCCGCTGTGCGTGATGGTGACCGACAACCAGGGCCGTCCGGTTTATTGGAACGAAAGCATGCTGGCCTACACGAGGGTCGCCGCCCCGGATGGCGTCAGTTCCCGCGACGTGTTTCTCGACACGATCTACCCCGCAGATCGCGAGGCGGTCGCGAGGCTATGGAATGAATCGGTCGCCAACAATCGTCAATTCGAGGTCAAATTCAGAATACTCCGGCGTGATGGGGTCTACAGGTGGCATCTCGGACGCGGCATCCCGCAACGTGACGATGCCGAAGGGCTGAACGGCTGGATCTTCGCAGCCACTGATATCGAGATTGAGACCCAGGCGTTGACTCAGGCCGAGGCGGCAAACCGGGTCAAGGACGAGTTCCTGGCCACCGTGTCGCACGAGCTGCGCAACCCGCTAAATGCCATCATGGGTTGGGTCAACCTGCTGCACAGCGGCAAGCTCGATACCGCCGGTTCCAAGCGCGCGTTAGAAACGATAGAGCGCAACATTCATCTGCAAGTTTCGTTGATCGATGAGATTCTGGATCTGTCGCGGATTGCGAAAGGCAAGGTCCATCTCGAGCTTCGTACGCTCGACCTGATACATCTCATCGAAGGGGCGTTGGAGGCGATGCGTCCGGCAGCCGAAGCGAAAGGTCTGCCGCTCGTTTGGCAATGGAACGGCTCGCCGGTGTACGTCAACGGCGATCATGAACGCCTTCAACAGGTGATTTCAAATCTCATTTCAAACGCCGTCAAATTCACTCCACCAAGGGGCCGTGTCCATATCACGCTCGCGCTCAGCGAGGATGAGGCGACCCTGGTAGTGAGTGACACCGGCAAGGGCATCAGCGCCGAGTTCCTGCCTTACGTCTTTGATATGTTCAGGCAAGCGGACAGCAGCACGGTCAGAGAACAATATGGCTTGGGTCTCGGGCTTGCGATCGCCCGCAGGCTGGTCGAATTGCATGGCGGTCGTATCAAGGCCGAAAGTGAAGGCGTGGAAAAAGGCGCAACGTTCTCGGTGACGTTGCCACTGCAAACTTCCCAAGCCGGGCCTGAGCAGCAGCGCCAAGCTTCTCGGGTCCCGAAGGCGCAGCCGGGAACGCTTACAGGTGTCCGAATTCTGTTAGTTGAAGATCATGGCGACTCGCGCGAGGCACTTGCGGAACTCCTGCGAAGGCTCGGGGCGGATACGACCACCACGCAGTCCGCGCAGGAGGCCCTCGCAGCGGTTGCACGGGAGGTCCCGGACGTGCTGATAAGCGACATTGCGATGCCCGGCGAAGACGGATATTCGCTTATGGAATCGCTTAAACAGCGCGTAGGAGAGGAAGGACGCCGGATCGTTTCGATCGCCTTGACCGGCTTGGGTGATCCGAAACATGCGAGGCGGGCAATTCAAACCGGCTTCGATTTATGTATGATGAAACCCTTGGACCTGGATCATCTTGTCGATTATGTCCTTACGGAGGTCAAGCGGCGGGAGCTTAAATAAATTCGCTTCCTCATCGAGGTTGCGAAGAACACCATGAAAGCCACCACGAGAGTACTCATAGTCGAGGACAACGCTGACGCGCGCGAAGCCTGGTCTACCTTGATCGCGTCCTGGGGATACCGTGTCGACACGGCCGAGGATGGCGAGCGCGCTGTGCAGTTGATTGAAAGCTACGATCCGCAGATCCTGCTTCTCGACTTGAGACTGCCCAAAAAAGACGGCTTGGCGGTGCTCGGCGAGATTCACGCGAACGGTTGGCAGCTTCCCACCATCGTGATCTCAGGCGAAGGCGAAATCGAAGACGCCGTGCAATCGATAAAACTCGGGGCCTACGACTATCTCCGCAAGCCGGTCGATCCGCATCACCTGCAAGTGCTGCTCAACAATCTTCGGACGCATCTGACCGTCAGCAAGGAAAACAAACTTCTGCGCCGGCGTCTGATCGAAGCTGGGGAACTCGGACCGCTGGTAGGGCAGTCGCTTCCGATGCGGCGGGTAATGGCCTTGATCGAGCAGGTCGCGCCCAGCAGCGCATCGATCATAATCGTGGGCGAGAGCGGCACTGGAAAGGAATTGGTGGCCCGCACGATCCATGACCTTTCACCGCGGGCCAGCGGTCCTTACATCGCTATCAATTGCGCGGCCTTGCCCGAGACCCTGATGGAGAGCGAGCTGTTCGGGCATGAGCGCGGTGCGTTCACAGGCGCGGACCGGCGCCGTGAGGGCTGTTTTGAACTCGCAAATGGCGGTACTCTCCTGCTCGACGAAATAACCGAGATGAGGCCGGAGTTGCAGTCGAAACTCCTGCGAGTTCTCGAGGAGCGGAAGATTCGCCGTCTGGGAGGTAGTACCGAAGTCTCTGTCGACGTCCGCGTGCTGGCCGCGACCAATCGTAATCTCGACCTACAGCTTCGCGAAGGGAAGTTCCGAGAGGACCTCTACTACAGGCTTAACGTTTTTGCGATCCAGCTACCGCCGTTACGCGAGCGCTCCGAGGATATTCCGACGCTTATCGAACATTTCCTGGGACAACTCGGCTCGTCCAACGGCAGGCCGGTTATGGGTATGGAGTCCGAATGCCTCGAGTTGCTCAAGTCTCAACCGTGGCCGGGTAATGTGAGACAATTGCGCAACGTAATCGAACGGGCGCTTATTGTCACTCGAGGACCTATGATTTCGGTGGCAGATCTTCCAGATGGTATCGAACGCGGCGGTCCGGAAGGTGGCCAAGCTGGCGTGTCGGATCGGGGCGGACCCTCAAATGACACACATTCCATGCTGGATGTGCATGTAGGGATGCCGTTGAGCGCAGTCAAACGTGAACTTTTGACCCAGACGCTTAAATCCACTGGCGGTAATAAGGCGAAAGCGGCCGAGATACTCGGTATCTCCCTCAAGACACTCTATAACAACTTTAAAGAGCAATAAATTTCGTCGACTGACAAGTCATCTCGGGCTGCATTTTTTCGCGGCTGGTAAAACGCGCTCGACTGGTCGTGCGGACTGACTCATCCGCGCCAATACTTCGCGCTCCTACCTAATAGATCAGTTTTCGTTTCGGAATCCGTTACAGTTCGCCTTCAGGGTAATTCCTACTTAGAGTGCAGTCTTCTCAGACTGACGATACGGCCTTATATCAAGCGATAGCCCGGCAAAATAATCTCCAAACGATCAGCACAGTATTTGCTCAAACCTATTCTCGCGTTGTGGTGACCGCGACGACTGTTTCGAGGGGCGACGCGCCTCGTCGTCCGCTCATCAGTCAACGAAAGTGGAGGTGATCCATATGAAAAAGGGGACCGGGTCACGGAAGTATAGCAAGAAGGCCTCATCCAAGGTCGGAAGGGCTGTACACGAAATGAAGGAAGGCAAGCTCAAGTCAGGCAAGTCGGGGAAACCCGTGAAAAATCGCAAACAGGCGATAGCCATTGGTTTGTCTGAGGCACGAAAAGCCGGAGCGAAGGTTCCCTCACGAGGCAAATAACCCAATAGCAGTTTCGGTGATATGCTCACTCGGAGTAATAATAAAATGCAAACTCAAAAATACTGGATTATTGTATCGATAGGAGCGTTGGCGGTAGGTCTTTGTTCAGCTTGCGGCACCACAGCTACAAGGGAGACGACGACTACCACTGAATATAGCGCCCCTGCGCCGCCTGCGGCTGTTCCGGCGCCTGCGGACTCGTCTCAAACAACCACCACCACAACCACTTCGACCCCCAGTGGCAGTGTGGTAGAAAAGCGCTCAACCACTACGGTCGTCCCATCTCCGTAAGGGCGTGGAGCAAAGTATTTGCGGAGCGAACTGTCGGGTGGGCGTCGCGCGAAGTGCTCTCGGCCGAAAGGGACTGCAGTCTCCGGACAGTGACGGATCAGGCTCTTGCCCGCGAGTAAATGATACGCTGAAGGACATCGATATCGGCCGGCTTCACGAGATGATGGTCAAAGCCTGCCGCCGTGGTTTTGACCGTATCTTCATGACGCCCGTAACCTGTGAGGGCAACGAGCAGCGGGCGGTTCTGCCCGTGATGTGCGAGTATTCTGCCAGCGAGCTCATAGCCGGAGATATCAGGCAAGTTGAGATCCAGGATGCAAATATCGAAACGCTTTTCAGGCAACTGCGCCAGCGCATCAGCCCCGTCGGCTGCGCCAATAACTTCGATATGCTGATCGGACAGAGCCAGTAACATCATCTCCCGTTGATCGGGACTGTCCTCCACCAATAGTACTCGTGTCGCGAGCGGCTCGTCCCGGGCCTCCGGTTGTTCGCGCGCGAACAATAAGCGGACAATGACCTCAGTGCCCTTCCCAAGGCCGTCGCTCGAGGCCTGGATAGTTCCTTCATGCATCTCCGTGAGCATCTTCGCCAGCCACAGTCCTACACCCAGGCCGGTACCGGGACTCGTTTCAGCTTGCGCGAAAAGCTCGAACAGACGATTCATCATCGCACTATCGAATCCCGCGCCCGTATCGCGCACGTAGATCACCGAATGGACGCGATCGAGGAGCAGCGATATTTGAATCGAGTCACCGGCCCGCGTGAACTGAATCGCATTGGCCAGCAAATTGGAAATTATTTGTTCAATCCTTACAGGATCGCCCACGACCGACAGTGGAAAATCGGGGCGATTGAATTTGAAGACTATCCCCTTTGAATCCATCGTGGAGACAAATGGTTCGATGGCATTTTCCGCGGATTTTCGAAGGTCGATCAGCTCACGTCTCAATTCGATTTTGCCTTGCGAGATACGGTTGACGTCCAGCAAATCGTCGATGAGTCTGGTTTGGGATCTGGTTTGGCGATCGATAATATCCAGCGCCCTTTCGCGCTGATTATCTCCAGTGCCTTCTTTTCGGAGAACATGAAGGGCGGTCCGTGCTGCCGCTAAAGGGTTCCGCAGTTCGTGCGAGAGAACCGCCAGGAACCGATCTTTCTGCTCGTTTGCGGCGCGGAACTTCTCACGCGCGGCGTCACGTTCCCGAGCGGTATCTTGAACATACTGTTCCATCGAACCGAACTCGCTTTTATCGACTAAATGCATCAGCAACTCGCGAGCTGCAAACAGAGTGCTCGATGCCTCCGTGGCTGCTAGCTCATCGAGCGTCTCCCGAATCAGCTGACGAAAAAGCGCGAATTCCCAACCCACCTGACCGATCTTGTAACCACCCATTCTGCGAGTGCGGCCATGTTCAGCGCCTTGCCGCTCGATCTTCTCTTCCGAAACTTCGTCGCCCCCAAGCGCCTTGATAATATCCTGCAGAAGAACACGAAGATGATCGTCGAGTTCCTGGTCGGTCAGTCGGAGGCGCTGCTCGGGCAGCTTTCGATCGGTGCGAGCCAGCTCGCGCCAGCGCGTCAGCAGCGCCTCCCGTTTTGCATCGAAGTGGGCCCGCACAGGTTCGAATCGCATGGTCATCAGAGAGGCACTCCACAGAGGACCGGAAAAAGGAAAATGAGGAGTAAGTGGCGAACGAAACTCGCCTAAAGCACAAGGCTTACATCATCGCCGCAGCAAGAAGCCTGCCGGTGCGAAGGTGACGTAAAAAGCAAGAGCAGACGTGTAGATTAGTCGAAGGAACTCAAGGCTAAAGGGTCACAGCAATTCGTACAAGTAAGAATTGCAGAATCGGAACTTTGTTCTACGAGTTAGCAGACTTAGATCTGAAGACAGGCAAGCCCGGGCCTCTAACTCTAGGATTCGCTCAAAGCCTTGCGCACCGCGGGCGCAAGCTGATCCATCGTGAAAGGCTTTTTTACAACTACTTCGTCCGAGAGTTTGCTGTCGAGTTGCGCGTGATCGACATAGCCGGTGATGAAAACGGCCTTGATCCGCGGACGTTTTGCGCGCGCCTGTTGAAGTAGCTCGATCCCCGACATTCCGGGCATCGCTAAATCGACGATTAGCAGATCGATTGCAGGATTGGCTTCCAGTGCAGCCAGCGCGGCCTCACCGCCAGGAGCCTCGATCACATTGTACCCGCTGTCGCGTAACAGGAGCGCGGTGATTTCCCGCACATCTCCGTTATCGTCGATCAACAGGATGTTAGTTGCGCTCAACAGGTCTCCTGAAGCGAGTCTCGTCGCATTTTAAATTAGCTTGGGTTGTTTCGGGTTTGGAAACGCTAATAGTTTGGCACTAACCGCACTTTATGTAAAAGGATCTACATCCACCAAAGTCATGTAATTATCCGGATGTGATGCACCCGTTGACTCAGAATGACGCGAAACCGGGAGAGCCGAGGTAGAGGGCCGCGCTGAAAGGCGCGAGCTCGATGCCAACCCGGGAAGAATCCGGTTCCATATGAGAACCATCCAGCGTGGCGGGCGGGGACGCCGTCTCAGGCGGTCCACCGAATCGCTCTTCGCCGGTGAAAAGCGCGAGGACCATGCTCGCGGCGACGCGCGGCACCGGCACGACTAGGGGCTTTGAACTCAAGTTACAGAACAACAACGCAGTCTCGCCCGACGAATCGCCGCGCCTGATTATCATCCATCGTTCGCTCTCACTTAGACGAACGGTGGTCAGATCCTTGCGGCAGTTCGATAGGCATCGGCGCTCTTTGCGAAGCGCGAGCAGCGCGCGATTGAAGGCGAGCAACTCACGATGCGGCGATTGCGCGATCTCGTGCCACTCTATAGTTGAATCGGCGAAGGTTTCCGGCGCCTGTGGATCGGGGAAGTGCCGGCCGCGGAAGAAAGGCTCGTATTCCCGCCGGCGTCCCTCGGATACGGCTTTTGACAGCGCCGGATCCGTGAAGCTGGTGAAATAGTCGAACGGCGACGATGCTCCGAACTCTTCGCCCATGAAGAGCATTGGCAGATTAGGCGCACACATCAGTATCATCGCCGCCAGTCTCAGCTGCTCCGGTCTTACCAGCTTGGAGAGCCGTGTACCTGCGTTCGCATTGGCGATTTGGTCGTGATTCTGATTGAACACCACGAACTGCCGTCCCGGATTCGCGGCGGACGAAGCGCCGTGACGGCGTTGACGATATTCAGACCACCTACCGTCATAGACAAACCCTTCCGTTATCGCCTTACCAAGGTCCTCCATCCGCCCGAAATCGCCGAGATAGCCGTGCGTGGCCCCGGTCAACAGAGCATGCAGGGAATGATGGAAATCGTCGTTCCATTGAGAATCGATCTCGAGACCGCCGATTGCGGCTGGATTGATAACCCGGGGGTCCCCCAGGTCGCTTTCCGCGATAAGCCACGCATCACGCCCGAGCAGGCGCGCCTGCCGGTGAAAGGCCTCCGCCAGCTCGCGAAGAATATGATACGCGCCGTGATCGAAGATCTCGTGAATCGCGTCCAGCCGCAACGCATCAACGTGGTACTCGGTGAGCCAGTGCAGCGCGTTATCGATGAAGAAGCGCCGTACACCGTCGCTTTGCGGACCATCGAAATTGATCGCCGCACCCCACGGTGTTCGATAGCGGTCCGTAAAATAGGGACCGAATTCACCAAGATAGTTTCCTTCCGGTCCCAGATGGTTGTAGACGACGTCGAGCACCACCGCGAGTCCTTCGCGATGGCAGGCGTCGATTAGCCGTTTCAACCCGACGGGTCCGCCATAGGCAACGTGCGGCGCGTACAGATAAGCTCCGTCGTAGCCCCAATTGCGAGCGCCCGGAAACGCCGCGACCGGCATCAGCTCGATCGCGGTCACTCCCAGCTCGCGCAAGTAGGGAAGCCGCGCGATCACGCCGTTAAACGTGCCCTCGGGCGTAAAGGTCCCGGTGTGAAGTTCGTAGATTATGAAATGTTCTAGTGGGCGTCCTTTCCAGTCCTGATCGGTCCAGACGAAAGCGTCACGGTCGACGACCTGGGAAGCGCCGTGAACTCCGTAGGGCTGAAATCGCGAAACGGGATCGGGATGGCGGCGTTCGGCCGCAAACTCGTAGTAATACTCGGCTCCGGGAGCAAGCTGATCGACGAATGCGGTGAAGACGCCATCCGCATCCCGCTCCATTGGCAAAACTGCTTCGCGCGGGTGGGTTATAGATACGGAAAGGCGAGTAGCCAGCGGCGCCCATACGCGAAATCGAACTCCGCGCTCGGTTGGATTCGCGCCGAACTCGAGTCGCCAAATATCCGTTTCCGTCACTCGTGAATCCATCGATACTCACTCAATGCGACGGCACCAGCATCGCGATTGGCATTCGCGCGAATACCTCGTCAACCGTCAAGAGGAAATTGCCTTTTTCCCGATGAGAATCGATCGCACGACCCGTGAACAGATCGACATAGGCTTCCGACGCGAGATCGGACGGCAGCGCCAACGTAGTGCCCGCCCATGCTTCGCTTACCGGGAACGAATCCGAGGTAACGCCGAGACTCATGAAAAGACGTCCGGCTACGACTATCGTACTTTGACGGTCGGTGCTTCTTGCGAAGGCGACCACATGCCGCGCGCGCGCGCCGGAGGTCTTAAGCGGCACGTAAGCGCCAGTCGCGAACAACTCGGGATTGCTGCGGCGAAATTGCAGCGCCCGATTGGTCACATACATTTTAATTCGTCCGTCCTGTGGGCTGGCCAGAAGATCGTCGACCAGTTTAGTCCGGTTGCGATCGGCAGCGCGGGTGATTTCCTGCAGCATCATCCGGCGCGTGGCGAAATCAACCCGCCTGCGGTTATCCGGATCCACCAGATTGTAGTCCCATAGCTCACTTCCCTGATAGAAGTCCGGAACCCCCGGCGCTCCTGCTTTGATGACTGTTTGCGAAAGTGAATTCAGCATTCCGGCCATCCCGATGGGCGCACGGAAGTCGGCGAAATCCAGGAGAAAGCGATTCGCTGGATCGCGCTGAAGCGCCGCACGGACGAACGCCTCGAGCGCTTCGTCATGGGATGGGTTAGGGCTGATCCAGCTAGTGTGAACCTTGGCTTCCTTTGCAGATTTGTTCAGATATTCCTGGATACGTTTGACGAATTGCTCGTGCTCATCCAGGGTCATCGTCGTCAGTGGCCACGTTCCCACCAACGTTTGGTAAAACAGGTACTCCTCGTTGGCATCCGGTACGCTGGTATCTTCCCATTCGACGCTAAGCGGACGATTAAGTTCACTCCACCTTCGCATCGCCTGCTCCCACGCGTCCGGCACTTCTGAGAGTACGTTAATTCGTGCCCGCACATCTTCGCCGCGTTTGGTGTCGTGGGTCGAAGTGGCGGATAGCGCATGCGGCCATTCGCGAAGTCTGCGCTCGCTGCTTGCATGAAACGCCTCGATAGGAACGCCGACCGACGTCGGGTCGCCACCGACTTCGTTTAGCGAAGCGAGTGGGTAAAAACGGTAGAGCGCGGTATCCTCGAAGCCTTTAGCCATCACGGGGCTGGTGAGCTGCTGGAAGCGCAAAACGAAGTCGAGCCGCTGCGCGCGCGCGGCGTCGTCCAGACCATCGGGATGCTTCAGCAGAAGGACCGAAGTCAGGAAGTTAAAGGTGGATTCGCTGAGTACGGCATTCCTGCGCTTGGCCGCGTTGACCGCAGCCATGACGCGGCGGCGGTCCTCGGAACTCACTAGGCCTTCCGCGCTCACGTACGAACGATAAACCGGGAAGCACGCGATGACTTCCGCGAGCACGCGGCCAAGGCTGTTAAGGGTGAAGTCACGAGACCATCGATGCTGCTCGGAAATAACGTCGAGCTTGCGTGCCAGTACGTTTTGTTCTCCAGACATCAGAGCGCGAAGCACCAGTCTCTTGCAGTCGTAAACAATGTCGGAGAATTCGCGCCCCTGGCGTGTGAAGCGCAGATAAAAGTCCATCAATCGGCCGCTGTTGGTACTCTCGACGTAAAGCCCGTTGAGATCGTTCAAAAACTCGTAGCCGGTTGTGCCATGCACTGGCCAATCCGCACGCAACGGCTCGTCTGGCGCAAGAATCTTTTCGACCACGATGTAGAATGTCGATGGATTCGCGGGCGAAGCGATCGGCAATTCGTTACCCACGCGCGCGGCGAGATCCATCTCTTCTCCCCGCAGCGCAAGAGAGCATTCGTGTTGAAGCAAACGCAGGTACTGTCCAGGATCGCGCAGACCGTCAACGTGGTCTATCCGCAATCCACTGACCAGGCCTTCACGGACCAGCCCCAGGAGGAGTTCATGCGTAGCGTAGAAAACTTCCGGGTCTTCGACCCTAATGGCGGCCAGATCGTTGACGTCGAAGAACCGACGATAGTTTATTTCATCGGCAGCGACGTGCCAGAAGCTAAGTCGATACGCCTGGTCATCCAGCAGCTTTTCCAGGTCATCGAAGCTGCGCGGGTCACCCTTGGTACCGTTGATTTGCGCAATCGACACCTCAACTGCTGACTGCACGGCATCATGGGTCTCCATCAACGCGGCCAGCCGCTCCTTGACGATTTCCTTTTCGCGCTGACGCTCGCGTATCCGCTCAATGCTGATTTCGGTGCGTAGAGGTAGATGATTGAGCGCAGTGACTATGCTGGCCAGTTGCAATGAAGCGCGGTCCGACTCGCCATATCTATTCTCCAGACTTTTGAGCGCGGGCTCCAGCACAGCGGTCCAGGTGCGCGGCGCGAGCGGGAAAGACGTGGTCATAGTAATGCACTTCGAAAGCGCCGTTCTTATACGCTATCGAAATATCCCCATTCTCAAGCACGTAGCCGAACTGATCGGCGAGTACCGCGAGCAGTACCTTATTTGCAAGGTCCGGCTTGGGCGGCCGCCAGTCGATATCAAAGAAAGACGCATATGGAGAGCTTGGACCATTCTCCAGCACGTCGTACCACCATTGATTTGAAGGGTCAGCGATGCACATGTGGTTCGGGACGGTGTCGACGACCACTCCCATTCCGCGCTGTTGCGCCTGGTGAGCGAACTCGCGAAACCCGTCGATACCACCGATTTCGGAATTGAGCTTGCGATGGTCCGTGATGTCATAGCAATGATTGCTACCAGCGCGCGCCTGGGCGAGTGGGGAAGTGTAACAGTCGCTAACGCCGAGCAAATGCAGATAATCGACTATGCCAGCAGCCTCAATCAGCGTGAATTCGCGGTTGAGCTGCAGCCGGTAGGTGGCCGATGGAATGCGACCCTTGGCAGTCAAGACTGAACTCGTAGCCGTAAGGACTTGCGCGGACGCGCTCGATTACCGCCACTGTGAACCATCTCGGCATGCGGGGCCTTCAACACGTGCGACTCCGCAGGTGGAACTGCGCGAAAAATGAGCGGAGATACCATCGACGGATTACCCGATTATTGCAATGCGTGGAACGTGCCAATGAGCGTTCAAGGCCATTGTATTCAGAGCGCACGCGAAATTAACTAAACTCCCGCGATTTGATTGGTTGTATAATGAACCTTACTCTCAGCGTCGTGTAATTGTTGCCAGATGGTGAAGAAAGGCTTCGTTCATTGAGGCATCTCAAAGGCTTCGCTCTTTGGAGCCGAAGGGTACGCTGGTCTTACCCGACTCTGGCAATTGTCGAGTTTCTAATGTGATAAAATTTAGGCATCTTGCAAGCGGAATTGACGCGACAGTCTGGCAGAAGACTGGGCAGAAGACTGCGATGGTAACAACGATCAGGCCGTGGGGTGAGCCGCCATGGCGCGGGACAACGGTTCCGACCCGAACCCTCGATTGCTCAACGCCTGAGGTTGCTATCATCGGCGGCGGTTTCACTGGCGTGTCGGCCGCTTACCACCTCGCGCGACGCGGTATTCGCCCAATTGTGCTGGAAGCCGGGCGCCTGGGAGACGGAGCTAGCGGACGAACTGGCGGGATCGTTCTCGAGGGGACTGCCAGAGGAATTAGGGAGGGAGCTGACCGATGCGTTCCCACGCTGGCGGAAGTGGTTCGAGAGGCAGCAATAAATTGCGATCTCAGGCTGCCGGGCTGTTGGGAGATCGCACACGGTGGCGACGCTGAGGGTGGTGTGCTGCCCTGGCGTGATGATGACCGCGAAATAAGAATCGTGAGGACGGTGCCAGGCGGCACGGTGGAGCCAATGGCCCTGCTTACCCAGCTCGCACTCGCGGCGACGAAGGCGGGCGCGATCTTTTGCGAGCACGCCAAGGTTCGGCGCCTGGTGATTGCACCGCATCCCGCGATCGAAATGGAGGGCACGCTGTCAGGAGTGACTGTCCGACCGCGCCATGTGATCGTCGCGGTCAACGCCTGGACCAGCCATTTGCTTCCGGTCGTCCGCCCCGTGCAGAGCGCGCTCACTTTTGCTTGCGCGACCGAGCCGCTCAGCATCGACATCCTGGACGAGATCGGGCTTGGGGCTGGGATCCCATTCTACACGGCGGACACTCCGTATCTCTGGGGACGGCAGACGCAGGATCGGCGAGTGATCTTTGGTGCCGGTCTGACTTACGGACCGCCCGAAGTGCTCGAAGGTGTCGACCTCGACGCCGCAGAGCCCGCCGCCGCGCTTGCCCGACTCGAAGCGCGCGTCCATCGGCTCAATCCGGCGCTGCGGGAGGTGCGTATCACGCATCGTTGGGCCGGGCCGGTTGCGATACCGGCCGACGGCGTGCCGCTCATCGGCCATTTGCCGCAGGCGCCCGCTATTCTCGTCGCGGGAGGGTACTCCGGGCACGGAGTGGCCCTGAGTATCTGGATGGGACGCTTGATGGCGCTTGGAATTCTCGAGGGCAAGCCATTCCCCGCCTGGGGGGCCACTGATCTATCCAAATGACAAGCGGCTTCCCCGGGAAAGCGGGAAGGGCAATCAGCCCGCTGGCCGAGTCCGCGTCGGTATCGTCCGACTAAGTGTAGTATTGGATGCTGGGTCCGTCTGAAGCCACGGGTTTGCCGGTCTTGCGCGCGACGACATGTTTGTAGACGTTCCTGACGTTCCATTTGTCCAGCCGATCACTCATCTCGAATAGTCGCTGGCCGATTGGATAGGGATCCAGCCTGGTCACATCGACCTCCTGCTCCAATGCCTCCTTCTCGCTCATTCCCCTCCGCACAAAGTCTTCGACCAATCCAATCCAGTTCTCGATGATCTCGGCCTGCCGCCGCAGGTAGCTTTTGTCGCACGGTTCTCCGTGTCCCGGCACGATCGTTTCAACGTCGAGCGCCTCGATTTGCCGAAGGGCTCCGAGCCATTCCCAAGGGTCGGCTTCCTGGATGAAGGTCTTACATTTTTGAAACACGTTGTCGCCGGTGAAAATCACGCCCTCCTCCGGCAGATAGACTGAGGTCTGGGGCGCGGTGTGACCAGGCGTATGAATTATCCGTATGCTGTGATTTCCAACTTGAAGCGTCAGTTCATCTTTAAAAGTTCGCTTGGGTGGATTGGAAGCAGGATAATCAGGGTGGCCCAGCAAAAAAACACTGTCAGGATCTTCGGTTTTCATCCGTTCCAGACGCACCTCGGGCGTGAACATCATGTTGAGATATTGATCGAAACAGGCCTGCAGCTTGACCTGGCCGATGACCTCGACGTCGGGGAAGTAAGCGTTGCCCAATATGTGGTCGGCGTGCGGTTCGGTGTTGATCAAATGGCGGATTGGTCCTTTTTCCTGCAACATCTCGCGCCATCGTACCGCGTCGATCGGCTGCTGAGGCGAATCGATCATGACCACGCCGTCGCTCGTCTCAACAAAGCCCGGGTTGCAGCCCCAGAAATAAATTTCGGCATAGACGTTTCTGCTGATTCTTCTCATCGCGGTCTCCTTTCGGGCTGTCGGCGGTCGTGAGGCAGACACTTTTTCCTGAATTTCCCGATATGTCCAGCCTTGTACAAATAGGGGCCAGTTCGGATTCCCGACTCAACTCCGTGTAACCGTCTAATTACAGGCTCGTATAAGCGGGTTGCACGGTGGGCGGCGCCGCATTAGGGCTCGGAGGTTTTGCTTTAATTGGATCGTCCGTAGGCGCACCTGGCACGGTAGCGCCGATCGGCGGTGTGGGTGGCGGCTTAGCCGGTTATCTCGTGGGCAATGCAATTCAGGAGCGCGGTTACCGCGAATATCACGGTCGTTACTGATTCAGGTAGGAAAATGACTTCCGTTTTGCTTCGCGTATGAGGGAACGAGTTTTGCGCGCAACGATCACATTTCGCGGAGATGGTGAAAGAGCGGCGCATGCTTGTCGCGTATGGCCGCCTTTCTTCTTGCCACAGACCGGAAGATTTTTGGATCGTAGTAAAGTATGCAAACAATGGAAAAGGGGAGCTGGCACATTCGTAACCGCTTGGACGCTGGTTTTACTGGCTGCATCGTTTAGTCCGGCCCTTGCTCAAAGTCTGGGAGGTCTCGGACAGCTCCTGGGCGGCGGAGCGTCACGCCATCAGCAGCAAAGTTCGGGTCAGTCCAATAGCGGTGTAATCGTTGAGCGGGACGCGGCACCTTTTGTGGGTAGATTTGTAGGTAAGCAGAAGGCTCCTTCTTTCGAAAGCGATCTGAATGCGCATTTTGCCTGTTATCCCGCCCACGACACCGCTCTTTCGGAAACCAAGACGTTCGTCTGTTACACGACCGAGAGCCAGCCGCGTGTGCCCGAGTAGTTGATTGCCTGAGTAGTTGACTGCTTTCACACCAAACTGTCCCGATGGCAGTGCCGGTAAAGGGCGTGCCAAGGCGACTTTGGCTAAACCTTGTTCGCAAATCTTTGTGAGGCCAACCGTGGTAGTGATTCAACGAAGATTGGGTAGGCTGCTTCCTTACAAAATGGTTTTCTTTGCCTCGGAAGCCTCCCTGCATCGGATCGCTGAAAAGCTAAGACCGTACGAGATGGCACGTTTTTTTTACACCTCCGGATGCCTGGATGACTCGCGCCTTATCAAACGCGAGCGCACTTTTACCGTATGTAACAGTTTGCTCAAGCCACCAGAGGAGTGGTGGAAGCGTTTTGCACCCTACAATCGAGCGGAAATAAGAAAAGCCGAAAGACTGGGCGAGCGCGTTCGAATCGGCCGCAACGAAGAGGCAGGAATTACAGATTTTTTGACGGTCTACAACGATTTTGCGCGGCTGAAGGATGGCGTGTGGCAAATCTCCGCGACCCTGATCAAACGCTACGAGCGGTTCGCGGACCGCCTCGTGTTGTACCTTGACGAGCAGCCGATGGTCGTTAACCTGGTGCTGCGCGACCCCGAGAGCGGTCGCGTGAGAGGCTTGTACAATGCCAGTCGGCGTTTGGACGAACCAAAGAAGGCTCGCCTGGTTGGCAATCTGAACCGGCTGCTGCACTGGCACAACATGCGCCTTTATAGGCAGGAAGGCTTCCATTCCTACGACTGGGGCGGGATCAGCGAGGACCGAAGCGATGGCAGGGCCAAGTTCAAAACGTCCTTTGGGGGTGAGGTGGTGGAGGAGTACACGTATCTGTGCGCTGGCTGGCCGCGAATGGGTTTCACCGCACAGCGATTGTTCGAACTTGGCACTACGCACGGCCATCTGCTTAGCTCGATGAAGTCTTTTGGCCGCGACCGAAGCCGCCCAAATTGAGAACACTGGTGTTGCCGTCAAACTCGTCGGCAATAGGACAGGCCCTGTAATGTAATCCGTATCGCAGACCTCATGCGCTCCGGTTGCGTGTCTCAGGATTCGGGCCGTCATTTGCGAGCTTAGCCGCGTTGTACGAGCCGCAGCATCGCCAGCGAGGCGAATCGTCTTGTACTGACGGGGCTTCCTCCGTAGCTTCTTCAATATGGCCTTGTCCGGCAACCCATGGAACAGTAGCGAAGCAACCGCCACTCTAATCGAACTAATCAAGCATCACATTCGCTTCAGTACCGCAAAAAGGCGGGCGCAGTTGTCCCGACGCGACTGGTATCACGTCACGGCACTCGCCGTGCGCGACATGCTGGTGGAGCGGATGGTGGCGACACAAACGCGCTTCGATCGCATCGGCGCGAAGAAGCTCTATTACCTCTCGCTGGAGTACCTCATCGGGCGTTCGCTCGAAAGCAATCTGTTCAACCTCGGCATCATCGACGCCTGCCGGGGATTCCTCGCCTCAAACGGAATCGATTTGCAACTTCTGTTCGGCGAAGAGCGGGACGCGGGACTTGGCAACGGTGGCCTGGGACGACTGGCAGCCTGCTTTCTGGACTCGTTGGCGACACTGGACATGCCGGGTTATGCCTACGGCATCAACTACGAGTTCGGACTCTTCCGCCAGCGCATCAAGGACGGCTTTCAGCTCGAACAACCCGACAATTGGCGGCGCGATTTGTCGCCGTGGCTGATCGCGCGTCCTGAGGAGGCCTGCATCGTACCGGTGTACGGTCGAATCGAGCCTCGGATTCAGACACAACGGGGAATACAGGCCGCTATGGGCGGACTGGCGAGTCCTGGTCGGCATCCCGGCTGATCTTCCGATTTCAGGGTACGGCAGTCCGGCAGTCAACTTCGTGCGCCTGTTTTCCGCCGCTGCTTCGGATGAGTTTGACATCCGCATCTTCAACAGCGGCGACTATGCCAAGGCCGTCGAACAAAAGGTTGTCTCCGAAAGCATCTCGAAGATCCTCTACCCCTCGGATGCCGCGGAGGCCGGGCGCGAGCTTCGGCTCCTGCAAGAATACTTTTTCGTTGCTTGCGCCGTGCACGACATCACGCGACGTTTCTTCGAGCGCGGTGAGGACGTCCACGATTTTCCCTGCCGGGTTGCCATCCAGCTCAACGACACGCACCCGGCGCTCGCAGTCGCCGAGCTGATGCGCGTGTTGATCGATCTACACGATCTGCCGTGGGACGAGGCGTGGGAGATAACGCGTGCGACGGTCGCTTACACCAATCATACTTTGATGCCGGAAGCGCTCGAGCGCTGGCCGGTCGAATTGCTCCGACGCGTGGTGCCGCGCCACCTGGAGATCATCTACGAGATCAATCGGCGCTTTTTGGCCGAGACAGCCGAGCTCTGGTCAAACGATGCGGATCAGGCGAGCAGACTTTCGATCTTCCAGGAAGGCCAGGATCCGCAGGTCCGGATGGCGCATCTGGCGATCATCGGCAGTCACTCGGTCAACGGTGTTTCCAAACTGCACTCGGAACTGATCAAGACCAGGCTGGTGCCGGACCTGTATCGGCTCTGGCCGCGGCGCTTCAGCAACAAGACCAACGGGGTAACCCAGCGCCGCTGGCTGCTGATGGCCAACCCCGGATTGGCGCGTCTGCTGGACGAAACCGTGGGCGATGGATGGACCACGGACCTCGAGCAGGTCCGCGAAATCGAACGCTTCGCGGACGACCCCGAGTTTCAAGGGCGTTTCGCCGCGGTCAAGCGAGCCAACAAGGAAAGGCTGGCGACGCTGACCCATCGGATCGTCGCTGTGGACGTAGATCCGACCTCGATCTTCGACATCCAGGCCAAGCGTATCCACGAATACAAGCGGCAATTGCTGATGGCGCTCGGGATAGTGCGCGAGTACCTCGCCCTGGTCGAGGACGGCATCGAACCGCTCGCGCCACGCACGTATTTGTTCGCGGGTAAGGCCGCGCCCAGCTATTGGTCGGCCAAAATGATCATCAAGCTGATCAGCAGCCTGGCCACGGTCATTAACGACGACGCGCGCGCGCGCGGTCTTATCAAGGTCGCCTTTCTGCCGGATTACCGAGTCTCCCTGGCGGAGAAGATCATCCCAGCCGCCGATGTCTCCGAGCAGATTTCGACCGCCGGCACTGAGGCCTCGGGCACCGGCAACATGAAGTTCGCCATGAATGGCGCACTGACCATTGGCACGCTGGACGGCGCCAACATCGAGATTCAGGAGGAAGTCGGCGCGGAGAACATCTTCATTTTTGGACTGACCGCGAGCGCTATCGCGGAGATGCGCGAACTCCATTCATATGACCCACGCCAATATTACGAAAACGATCCTTCTCTGAAGCGGGTGCTCGACGCTTTGGCCTCCGACCGATTTTGTCCTGGCGATCCCGGTGCTTTGAAGTGGATTCCGGAAACCCTTTTGAGCCGCGACGACTATTTCGTAGTTGCGGACTTCGCCTCATACGTCGCGACCCAGGGCAGAATTTCACGCGAGTACCTTGAGCCGGCGTTGTGGGTGCGTAAGGCTATATTGAATGTAGCGAGGATCAGCCGCTTCTCGAGCGATCGGACCGTGCGCGAATATGCGAGCGAGATCTGGGGTCTTTCGCCGAACGGAAAGGCCGCAGAGTCCTGAAGAAACTGCCGCGGCCTGGAGTTCTTCGGCGCCCGCGCCAACTTTCAGCGTTTCGAGTAGGCTCCTGCGCCGATAAGAATGACCCCCAGGACGAGCACGCCCACGCTCAAAGCCTGGGGAATCACGTGCGTGGATTGCTCCGTGCTCTGGATCTTGAGGCTGCCCACCTTTGCGACGTCCTTGGTTTGTGAGGTCGTAAATGCGGGAATCGCCAATCCGAGAATCCCTAAAAGAGCGAGCAGTGCGCCGAACCATGTGATTGATTTCATGAGTTTTGCTCCTTAAGGCTGTTCGATTTCATCCTCCACGCGTCCACGCGGCCGTTCAACTGCCTTCTCGAGGCGCAGCCAAGCCGCAAAAGAGGGTTCTTGACGCGATGGTTATATTTAAAACCAAGAGGTCAAAGACAAGCTATGAAATCGTTTGTACGGCGTGTGCTCAACGAACCGTCCAACGAAGGTACGCGGTCGGAGAATTATCCGGGGAGCGACGGCGAGTTGCTGGACGCGTATTCGGAGGCGGTAGCGAGCGCGGCGCAACGAGTAAGTCCTTCGGTCGTCAATATCGAGGTTTTTCGGCAAAAAGGAGCGAACGAGGTGCCGGCCGGGACGGGCTCGGGCCTGGTTTTCACGCCCGACGGTTTCGTCCTGACCAACAGCCATGTGGTTGCGCATGCGCATCGCATAAGCGTCACTATGCTCGACGGGCGGCGGGCCGAAGGCGCGCTGGTCGGGTCGGACCCGCACAGTGATATCGCGGTCGTGCGACTCGGCGCATCCGCGCTGACCGCGGCGGCGCTCGGCGACTCTGGCAAGCTCCGCGTGGGGCAAGTCGCGATCGCAATCGGCAGTCCGTACGGCTTTCAATGCACTGTTACTGCGGGAGTGGTGAGCGCGCTGGGGCGCTCGCTGAGGTCGCAGTCCGGACGTCTAATCGACGACGTGATTCAGACCGACGCCGCGCTCAATCCCGGCAATTCGGGTGGGCCGCTAGTGAACTCGCGGGGCGAGGTCATCGGCATCAACACCGCGGTGATTCTGCCGGCGCAGGGAATTTGTTTCGCGATCGGAATCAACACCGCTAAGTACGTAGCAGCGCGTCTCATGAGGGACGGCAGGATCGTCCGCGCCTACATCGGGTTGGCCGGCATGACGGTACCGATGCAACGGCGGGTCGTACGGTTCTACCGGCTGGCCAGGGAGACGGGCGTGATGGTGACTTCGGTCGAGCCCGGAAGTCCCGCGGACAAGGCGGGAGTGCGGCAGCGCGACATCATCGTCGCCTACGGAGACAGCCCGGTCGGCGCGGTGGACGATCTGCACAGGTTTATGTCCGAAGAGCAAATCGGCGCGAAAGCCGAAGTGACGGTGATACGGGGAACGGAAAGGTTGCGGCTGGAGGTTGTGCCGTCGAAATCGACATAGCCTTCCGATGTCGCGGTTGGGCTGATATGGCGGTGTCTGATCCAAAGGTTTACATTCGAAATTCTTAGGTTATTCTGTCGCTATGGCTCAGAAAACAGAGATTGCGGTGTTTGGCGGCGGCTGCTTCTGGTGCACCGAAGCGGTGTTTGGGCAACTGAAAGGCGTGGTTTCTGTGATGCCAGGGTATGCGGGTGGTACGCTCGCAAATCCGACCTACGAGCAGGTTTGCACCGGCAAAACGGGACATGCCGAGGTCGTTCGAGTGGAATACGATCCGCGTCAGATCTCGTATCACGATCTGCTGGTGGTATTTTTCGCGACCCACGATCCAACCTCATTGAACCGGCAAGGCGCGGATGTCGGGACCGAATATCGTTCAGTCATTTTTTATGCCACAGAAGCTCAGAAACGGGATGCCATCGCATTAATCGAGGAGCTCAACCATTCCGATCCGGCAGGAAAGCGGATTGTCACCGAGGTGGTTCCGCTGGATGCGTTTTACGAAGCCGAAAACTATCATCAGGAATACTACCGCAACAATTCGCTGGCGCCTTATTGTCAGATTGTTATCGACCCGAAGCTGCGCAAGCTGCATAAAGAATTCAGCGCGTTACTCAAATCATCCTCCATCAATGCGTAGTCGGGTTTGATCCAAGGTTAAGCTAGCTCCGCCGCGAGCGTATCCGACTGCATCGCTCGCCGGAGAGGCGACCAGGAATCATGGAGTGAGAACGATGGCCGAGCAATTCACGATCTGCGTGGGGACGGTGGGCGCAGGCGTCTGGTTCAGCCCCGATGGAGGCGACAATTGGCGGCGCAGCAAGATGGGTCTGCCGTTTCACGCCGAGCCGGGAGAAATACAGATTCGCGCGCTCGCGCTGTCCCCGCACGACCGACATCAGGTGTATGCCGGTTCCGAAGCCGGCCTGTATCGAAGCGTAGATAGTGGCGCCAGCTTCGAGCTGGTGCCTTCGCCGATGGACGGGATGCAGATTTGGTCGGTTGCCGTTCATCCGGCGGATCCAGGCGTGATCTATGCCGGCACGAAGCCTCCTGCGGTTTTCCGCACCCTTGACGGCGGGAAGCGATGGGACAAGCTTGCGATCCCAATCGCCGAGAAGTGCCTCGCCGGGGCGCCGAAGGTCACCAACGTGGTATTCGATCCGCGCGATGCGCGCGCGGTTTGGGTGAGCGTCGAGATTGACGGCGTGTACCGCAGCCGCGACGACGGCCAATCCTGGAGTCATTGTCCGGCGCTTGGCGACAAGCCGCTCAACCAGGACGTTCATGGGCTCGCGATAAGGCTCGGCGGTCGCGCGGAAACTCTCGCCGAAATTCTCGCCACTACACCGGATGGCTTGTGGAGAAGCGCCGACGAAGGCCAGAGTTGGTCGCTGCACGGCTTTCCGCGCTTCGCCGAGCGCGACACCATTTCCTATTGCCGCGGCGTGGCAATTAGGCCCGGCAATCCGGATGTCATCTTCGTCGCCAACGGCGATTTCATCCCGGGGAAGCGCGGCGCCATCCAACGCTCGGTTGATGGCGGCACGACGTGGGAGAAATGCGTGCTCGGAGTAGAACCCAACTCGACGATGTACTGGTTCGGGACCAATCCCGCGAATCCCGACATCGTGGTCGCGAATAGCCTGCACGGCTACGTTTACGCCAGCCGCGATGGTGGATCCTCCTGGGAAAAACTGCGGCGCGAGTTCGGCGAGATTCGTGCGCTCGCCTGGCTGCCGAATTGAAGCGGAGGAACCGCGATGAGCACCCCAAGCCATCACTTTGTCGAGACCAACGGTATCCGGATGCACTACGTCGAAGCCGGACAGGGGCCGCTGGTCGTTCTGTGCCACGGGTTTCCGGAGTCCTGGCATTCTTGGCGCCATCAGATAGCGGCGCTGGCGGAGGCCGGCTTCCGCGTCGTCGCGCCCGATCAACGCGGCTACGGCCAGACCGATCGGCCCGCGGCGATCGAGGCATACGACATCTTCCATCTGGTGGGCGACATCGTAGGGCTGGTGAACGCGCTTAAGGAACGCTCGGCCGCGATCGTCGGGCACGACTGGGGCGCGCCGGTCGCCTGGTACTCGGCGCAATTGCGTCCCGATCTTTTCCACGCTGCAGGTTTGTTGAGCGTGCCTTACATCCCGCGCGGGCCCATCCGTCCGAGCGCGATGGTCAAGGCAGTGTTCGGCGACAAAATCTTCTACCAGGAGTATTTCCAGCAGGAAGGCACGGCCGAGCGCGAGCTCGAGCGTGACGTGCGTGCAAGTCTGCTGGCGACCTTTCATTCCCTCTCAGGCGACGCCGCGCCAAACGAGCGATGGCGGTACGCATTCGGCCGCGACGAAACGTTCCTCGATACCGTGACAGTCCCGCGCAAGCTGCCGCCGTGGCTAAGCGAGGCGGACCTTGACTTTTTCACCACCGAGTTCAAGCGCACCGGCTTTCGCGGCGGCCTCAATTGGTATCGCAACATCGATCGGGTCTGGGAGCTGAGCGGGTTCCTCGACGGTGCCAAGCTGGGACAGCCAACACTGTTCGTCGCCGGCGACAAGGACGCGGTGGTCGAGTTTTACGCCGACGCCTACCAGGCGCTCGAAGTCAACGCGCCGAACCTGATGAAGAAAGTTCTGCTCCCCGGTGCGGGCCATTGGATTCAGCAGGAGCGCCCGTCCGACGTGAATCGTCTGCTGGTCGAGTTCCTGCGCGAAGTCTGACGTGCCGCGCAGCATTTGCGCAATGCGCGCATTGAACGATCAGTCCCACTGAACGTCAGTCCAGGGTCTCCGGCAGCTTCAAGATGGTCCGCACCTCGGCGGGAAGCCGGTCCCATAGCTGTTGGAGGTAGTTGCGCTTTTTGCGCCAGTCTCCGATGGCTTCCAGAAGCTGCTCGGCTTTCGGAATTTTAGCCACGCGCACCAAGTGGCCGGCATAGCTAGCAGAGCCCTCCAGCGTCGGCAGTTCCTGGATCGCAGCAACCTTCCACCCTTGATTGCGGGAGCGGGAGATTGACTCCCCGGTGAGCGCAAGAGTTATTGACAGGAGCCGATCGACTAGTGTTTGGGCCTTGTGCGCGGAGGTCTCGAGCGCGATGTATGCCTCCAGATAGGCGGCGGCCGCGTTGGGAAGCCTCTCTCGCGGGTAAAGTCCCATCAGGGTTTGAGTGAAAGCGATTGAACGCCTGTATCAGACTCCAGCAAATGCCAAATAGCTATTTGGTTTTTCGCAGGCGCCGCCGTCGCGTTCCAGCGAATCGCCGCGAGCCGGTCGTCCGACAAGAGGCGGCCTTTCAAGAGGCCTGTTGGTTGCTGCCATTGGTCAGCGCGGGCCGAACCTGATTCCAAGGGTTCAGCGGATGAGCCTCGGGCTCGTACCAAAAACGCGGAGCACGATGACCGTGGGGCGAGCGTACCATTCGGATGGTCGAAGACCACGCGATGGTACGGCCAAACCAGTAGGAAGGCGCTACGAGAATTTCCGCGAAGAGCCGAGTGAGTAGTTGTGAGCGCTCGGGCCGCGAATAGCAGGAGTTGCAGATCTTGATCCTGACCGCGACAACTCCTCGGTCGGGCATCGGACCGCCCTCGGCCTCGAGCACGTGTACGTCACTCGAAAGTGCCCCACAAGCATTACATTTATGCATATCCCCCCTCCGGCCAGGCAATCGGCGTGCAGCACGACTCGGAGTCGAGCGCGATGCAAGAAAAAGCATATCTCGTGCCGGGATGACTAATAGCCTCAACCTACCAATCATAGGCTAAGGTAATCGCGCGGCGAGCTGCCGTTGCGCGTGCGCAACAGCGCGCATCATCGAGGTGTTCCGGGCGAATTATGTTGGTGCAGGACTAGACTGTCGGGCAGTGAGCACTTCACAGAATCTTCGTGGTTACCGAACGCGGGTCGCGCGCGCTCCAGCGACCGGCCTCGACCTGATGGAAAAATTCGTCGACCAGCGCGTTAAACAGCGCCGGCTCCTCCAGGTTGAGCGCATGTCCGGTCCGCGGCAGAATCGCGAGTCCCGCAGTCGCGATCGTCCGTTTCATCAGCACCGAGGCTTCGATACATGGGTCGTCCTCGTCGCCAGTCATCACGAGCGCGGGGACGGTAATCTTCTTCATCTCATCGACCAGGTCGAACAGCGAGGGACGCTGCTTCTGCACGCCGCGCAGCGTGTTGGCCGAGCCGAGCGCCGAATGCGTGGCCATCTGCGTGGCGAACTCACGCCATCCGCGCGGATCCTTGTTCTGCAGCTGCACGCGCGTCGCGCCAAGTGCGTAGCGACTGGCCCCTTCGGCCATTCCGCTACGTTCGAACATTTGCGCCGCGTGCTCGGCTTCGTCTTGGAACTGCGCTCGCGTTCCCTTCTCCGCGCCGTAACCGCATCCGCCGATGACCAGCGATCGCGCGCGCTCGCCGTAACGCATCCCGAAGTGCAGCGTCGCGAACCCTCCCATCGAGATGCCGACGACGTGCGCCCTATCGATGCCCAGTCCATCCAGCACGGCGCGGATGTCGTCGCAGGCGCGCGCCTGCGAGTAGTGGGCGGTGTCCGCGGGAACGTCCGAGGGTGGATAGCCACGCGCGTTGTAGGCGACGCAGCGGTAGCGGCGTGAGAAGTAACGCATCTGCGGTTCGTAACTGCGATAGTCGCCGGCGAACTCATGGACGAAGATGATCGGAATGCCCGCGCCGGCCTCTTCGTAATACAGCTTCACGCCGTCGTCGGTGGTCACGTGCGCCATCCCGTTCTCTCCTGATTCTGTTTCAGTGGACAATTTCGCCGCGGCGTTGCGCCGGCGGCATATCCGAAGACGCCAGGACGCCCGTAGCCGCGATCGAGATGGGTCCGGCGTCTCAAATCGACCACACTCCAGAAATGCTTCGGTGCAAAACCACGCACCCCAGCCCTAAAATCGGTCGGCTTATCGCTCCGACGAATCGGCAGCAGTGGGGACTGAACGTAGGACTGGACGTGCGGTTGTGGTCTGGTCTTGCGCAGATTTTGGATCTTGCGCCGATTTTGGAGTGATACCGGTAGGCAGATAGATGGTTTGTCCGACAGTTAGCTGATTTATGTTGGTCAGCTGCGGATTCGCGTTAATGAGATTGTTAATTCCTGACTTCGATCCGAAATAAACAATGGCTATTTTCTCGAGCGTGTCACCGGTCTTGACGGTAATCCTGCTTCGCTGTTCTGCGGATGCGGGTGCTACGGCCTGCTTTACGGTCGCGGCGGCCGCGGCAGACGCAACCGGCACGCCAGGATCCGAGCTCATTTCTGGCCCAATCGCCGGTGCGACAGGGTTGCTTTTCGGTACTGCGGGAGCGGCCGCTCCGGGCGCAAGTGATGCCCGCATTTCGACGGGTGAGGGCGCGATCGGAGCGGGGGGATTGGGCGGCGCGCCGGAATCCGGATGTCCCTCTACGCCCGGTTGCTCGACGGCCTTAACTTGCTTGGGCTCTTTGAGTTCCTTGGCTTGTTTGACTTGCCTCGTTCGTTTGACCTGCTTGGCTCCCTCGATTGGCCGAACAACTCGTTCGATTCTCTGGCCGAATGAGAGGTTATGGTTGCGGGCCCAATCTGACCAGACGTTCGGAAACAAGAACGCGAACAGCAATAGCGCGGCGAGCGCGGATCCCACGATGGCGGGCATTACCCGCAGGAGATCCGCGACGGGCCCGGTCTTAATGATTTTGACGGAGTCGTGATATTCGGCGGCAACCTTGTTCGCGGTCTTGACGCTGACTTTTCTCTCCAGCGCGTTGTACGACGCCAGCATCGCGGTATGGCAGAGCATATTGATTTTTCGGGGCAATCCATCGCTCCGCCGAAGCAGGCGTTTCAAAGCGCCGCGCTCAAAGATTGCCGAGCTTTTGCCCCCTTGCGCACTCAGCCTGCACTCGACGTACTTGATAGCTTGCGCGGCGGTGAGTGGCTTGAGCACTCCGCGGGACGAAATTCGCTGGTTAAGTTGACGCAGTTCTGGCAGCTTCAACCGCTCGGCGAGTTCGGGATGACCAACCAAAACGAGCTGCAGGGACCGGCCGTGGCTTTGAACGTGATTCGACAGCAGCCGCAGTTCCTCCAACACGTCATCAGTCACGACCTGCGACTCGTCGACGATTATCGCAATCCGCTCTTCTTTGCCGCGAAGCTCCAGAAATCGGTCCAACGCCTCGAGGTAATCCAGCTTCGTCGATCCGGTGGAGTAAAGATTCAGCTGAGTCAGGACTACCCTCATCATTTCCAGGAATGAGAGCTTGGGATCGTCGATATGCGCAATGCGGACGCGTTTGAAATCGCGCTGCAGCAGGGAATATATCAGGGTAGTTTTTCCGGTCCCGGCCTCGCCAGTAAGTAAGGTGAAGCCGTTCTCCTGAGAGAGTCCGGTTTCGAGCGTGGCGAGCCCTGCCAGATGAGTCGGGCTGAAGTAGACGGCGCCGTCACGCGACGCGGCTTGGAAAGGCGGACCCTTTAATCTGAAATGTTGATAGTACATCCCGATACGCAATCTATATTCTTGGTCAAAGAAGAGCAATTCCTAGTGAGAAAGAGCATGAAAATTAGGCGAAACTCCACGTGAAAGATAGTCGCTCTATTCACTTGTCGCGCCGAGAATCCGCCGCGTTCGGGACCGTCTGTGCCGTCGCCGTCTGCGCCGTCGGATCGTGCGCGGCTTTCGAGGTGATGCCGGGAGCCCTGATAGAGGGTAAATAAATGATCTGTCCGATACTAAGTCGATTTATGTCGGACAATTGCGGGTTAGCGTCTATGAGATCGTTAATTCCGGACTTCGATCCGAAATAACGAATTGAAAGTTTCTCGATGGTATCGCCGTACCTGACGATGATTTGGCGTCGCTGCTTCACAGGTGGGAGAGCGACGGCATTTTCCGGAGCCCTCCCGCTTAACGCCACGGCGGCAGGAGGCGCCGGAGCTGTTCGCATATTTTGCGTTGCTGCGAGTCCGAGGTCAGCGCCTGGCGGAGCCTCAGGCGAGGCCGCCGCAAGTGCAGGCGCGGTCGCGGGCGGAGGAGACGCGAGCAGAGCGACCGCTCGCGGCATCACTACCGGGTCCGCATAAGCCTCCACGTTAGGTTGCTTGACCGGCTGAGCTTGTCCGGCGGCTTGTTCCAGCGGGCGCCCGGATGAGACGGCTCGTTGACCTGCCTGTTTCGACGAATTGTGCAAATAGAGGAAACCCAAGAGCAACGATGCCAGTGCGGCCCCAACCACAAGTGCAGGTTTTTCCGGCATATGAAACCGGCCGGATATCTGGTTAGTCACGGGAAGCGAAACGTCGTACTCCGCGACAGTCGTCATCACCGCCTTGAGATCGACTTTTTTCGCCCGCGCCGAATACGCAAGCAGCATCGCGTTATGGCAGAGCACATTGATTCTTCGGGGTATGCCATCGCTATGCTCAATCAGGCGTTCCAAAGCGCCGGGCTCGAAGATACGCGCGCTTTCGCCACCTTGAGCGCGTAGCCTGTAGTCGACGTATTTGAGAGCTTCCCCGGGGTTGAGTGGACTAAGTACTCCGCGGGCAGAAATTCTCTGATCAAGTTGCCGCAGTTCCGGCTTCTTCAAACGTCCGACGAGCTCGGGCTGACCCACCAGAATGAGCTGCAAGCACCGGTCATGGCGTTGCCCATGATTCGATAGCAGCCGCAACTCCTCCAGCACGTCATCACTCACCACCTGGGACTCATCGACAATGATCGCCACTCGCTCCTCTTTGTTGCGGAGCTTCAGGAATCGATCGAGCGCCTCGAGATAGTCCAGCTTCGTCGTTCCGGTGCAGTACAGATTGAGCTGGTCGAGAATCACCCGCATTATCTCCAGGAACGAGAGCTTCGGATCGGCTATGTACGCGATCCGCACCTGCTTGAAATCGCGCTGCAGCATCGAATATATGAGCGTGGTTTTTCCGGTGCCGGCTTCGCCCGTCAGAAGGGTGAATCCGTTGAGCTCCCGCGACAATCCCCATTCGAGGGTGGCGAGACCTTCGCGATGGGTCGGGCTCAGGAAAAGAGCGCTATTCGGTGAAGCTGCCTGGAAAGGCGGACCTGTCAGATGGAAGTGCTCATAGTACATCGCGGCCAAAACTCGAGCTGCAGTGCGTTAGTTCAACCGCCAATTTAATCCAAGCTACATCTTTAGATTCAAGAAAGCAAAGAAAATCATGCGAAGCTGGCCTAAAATGACAAGCGCGATTGGCGGGAGCCCAGTCTAAATACCGTCCCACCCAGAAGTGATGAATTCGGTCGCTCCTTAGGGCTGTAAACCGATCAGCGTTACTGAAAGTGCTTTACAAAAATCGCAAAAGTCGCGACTTTGGCTGACGAGAGGAACCCAGATGAAGACGCGCGCAATCGTGGTGCATCAGACCGGTGGTCCAGAGGTGCTCAGGCTCGAGGAGGTCGAACTCCCGGAGCCAGGGCCAGGACAGGCGCTCGTCCGCCATCGGGCGATCGGACTTAACTTCGTCGAAATCTACATTCGTACGGGCGTTTATCCTGCGCCCTCCATGCCGTTTACGCCGGGCAGCGAGGGCGCCGGCGTGGTCGAGGCGATAGGTTCGGACGTGAGCGAAGTCCGCGTCGGCGACCGGGTCGCATACGCCGGAGGTCCGCTCGGCTCATATGCGGAAGCGCGGGTGATGCCGGCGCGATTTTTGGTCAAGCTGCCCGACAAGATCGACGAGGTGACTGCGGCGGCGGCGATGCTCAAGGGGCTCACTGCCCAGTACCTGATCCATTCGACTTATGCGGTGAAACCCGGCGACACGATTCTGTTGCACGCCGCCGCGGGAGGTACTGGACTCATCCTCTCGCAATGGGCGAAGCATCTCGGCGCGACAGTTATCGGCACTGTCGGCAGCGACGAGAAGGCCAAACTCGCCGCGGCTCACGGCTGCGCCCACACCATCAACTATTCGCGCGAGGATTTCGTCGCGCGCGTCAAAGAGATCACCGGCGGAAAAAACGTGCCCGTGGTCTACGACTCGGTGGGCCAGACGACCTTCATGAAATCACTCGATTGCCTCCGGCCACGCGGTCTGATGGTCAGCTTCGGTCAGTCCTCAGGCATGGTGCCCCCGTTCAGCATCAACATCCTGAGCGCCAAGGGATCGCTGTACCTCACGCGTCCGACCCTCGCGACCTACACGGCGACGCGCCAGGACCTGGAAGCGGCGGCGCGCCGCCTGTTCGACGTGCTCGCGAGCGGCGTAGTGCGTTGCGAGGTGAAGCGGACCTTCAAACTCGCCGATGCCGCCGCGGCCCATCGCGCCCTTGAACAGCGCGAAACGAGCGGCTCAAGCGTTTTGCTTCCGTAAGCTCGTTCGCTCTGCGCGCTATACGGTTGTCGGTCATCCGTTATATGGTTGAGCCGCCATGACTGGAATCGTT
>CAVQVD010000020.1:0-61558 GCA_963717045.1 uncultured delta proteobacterium
AAAATTTCGAAGGCGTATGGCCCTGTTGATTGGTGCTGCCGTTTTGGTGGTAGTCGCGATCTCATTGGCGGCGATGGCGAGGGGACCTCAATTTACGCCGGTCAGCGCAAATCCGTCGATTAGCATTGAGACCAACGACTTACGGCCGGGTAATGTACGGTTTTTCGAGTACCGGGATCGGGCGGGCGACGAAATTCGGTTCCTTCTAGCCCGAGACGCCAGAGGACGGATTAAAGCCGCCTTCGACGCCTGCCAACGCTGCTACATGTATCGTAAGGGTTACGTCAGTTCCCATGGGGATCTCGTCTGCAGATTTTGCGGCAACCGATACAAGTTGGAAACGATGGAATCCGGGCTCGCATCGTGCATTCCTAAGAAACTGCCGTTTCAGATGACTGGCCAAACCGTGAATATAAAGCCAGCGGATCTTGAACGCGAGCGAGGGCTGTTCTAGAAGTAGTCGCAGCAGTATGAGGCAGTTGTTTTCAAAGGCCGACTTGCGCCACCTGAGTTTCATCGTGGCCATCGTCCTGCTGTTAGCCGGCGTCCCTTCGACTGCCGGGTTTGTCGTCCTATCCGGACCGAGCCAGCCAGAATTTACCGCCAACATTTGCCAGCCGATTCAAATGTTCGACCGTGTGTCGAGCACTTCGCTCGCACGCCCTGCGACCGTGTTGGCGGAATTCGCTCTCCATGACTTGGGCTCGCCTGCGGTAAGAGAGAGCCCGCGATTAGTCGATTGTAAGGTTGCCCCTGACACCCCGCCCCCCAAGCGCTCCGTCTAAGACTCTTCGTCCGATCACATTTCCCCTGGTTGAGGTCTGCGACTCCGAAATGTCGCGGTCCAGGCCCTTTCGCTCAAGCAGGCGGCGCACCGCGAGGCGTCGGCCGGGAGATGTTCTATGCGATGGATTTCTGGGGTTGCCCTTTTGGCTAGAGCGGCCATTTCTTTGACTGACGGTGGGAGGACGTGCAGCCGCCTGTTGGCGGCAACCGTTTTACTCATCGCTTTAACGCCTGGTCTTAGCTGGGCCTGTGCCTGTGGATGCGGCGTCTACGAGGTCGGGACCGCCTCTTTGTTTCCAACCAGCGGCGGCGGAACGGTCTGGCTCGAATATGACTTCCAGGATCAGTACCTCAATTGGCACGCAACCCACATTGCTTCTGCGGGCGCCAATTCAGACAAGGTGATTCGGACGCACTTCCTGACACTCGGCGGGCAATACATGTTCAATCGGAAATGGGGAGTGATGCTCGAAGTGCCGTACTGGTATCGCTACTTCAAAACCACCACTGATAGCGGCCAGATTCACGGGTTCAATTTCAGCTCCATCGGTGACATTCGCATCGAGGGCATGTACACGGGTCTTCGGAAGACATGTCAACCGGGCTCCTTGGCGGAGTGAAGGTGCCTAGCGGGTGGTGGCAGTATCCTCACGCCGATCGAGACACACAAATTGGCACCGGAAGCACCGACCTTCTATTCGGCGCTTACCATCTTGGAACATTACCGTCCCAGCTTGGAGAGGTTCCGTTGACCTTTAGGAATCGTCCCTTTAACTGGTTCGCGCAGGTTTATTACGACTTGCCGGTCTTCACCCAAGACCACTACAAGCCCGGAAGGGAATTCGACGGCGCGTTAGGAGCCTACTACAACTTCGGCACGGTCGGCCCTCTCAAAGAACTCGCACCGATGCTGACATTCCTCGCTTCTGACCGCGCGCGGGATAGTCTCTCGGCGGCGAACCCTCAGAATTCCGGCTACACGCGGCTTCTGATTGCTCCAGGAGCCGAGATCAAACTCGGAATTCTCAGGCTGTACGGAGACGTCGAAGTCCCGTTTTTCCAGAATTTCAAAGGCAATCAGATAACTGCGCCCGTCTTGTTCAAAACGATTCTAAGCTACGACTTCTAGCCCAGGAGCGATCTGATGCGCTCACAAATTCTCTGGTACGTAGCGCTCGCAGCCGGAATTCTTGCGCTTTCGGGCTTCAGTTCTATTGCGCGCGCGGCCACGGAGGTCGGTCAACCGGCCCCGTCGCTGGTCGTCCAGGAGTTGGATGGTCAAACATTCGATCTTGGCGCGGTACGCGGCAAGGTCGTGATCGTGAGCTTCTGGGCAACCTGGTGTCCACCGTGTCGCGCAGAAATGCCGGTCCTCGATGCCTTTTATCGGCGCTATCATGGCCAAGGTCTTGAGATGATCGGTCTAAGCGCCGACCGCCCGCATGATCGGTCAGATGTCACCAAGGTCATGCAATCATTCAGCTATCCGGCGGCGATGCTGGATGACGCCAAAGTCAACGATTTCGGCACACCCGGCGCGCTGCCAATGACGGTTGTTATCGATGGCCAAGGAATGATTCGCGCCCAGTTGACGCCGGATCAAACGGCGGTCACCGAGAAAAGCCTATCGGCCGCGGTGCTCCCTCTGCTGCAGCAAAGGTCCGCGCCTCACGGATGAGGATCGTTCGCCAAGGTCCAGCGTAGGGTTGGGGCCAAGTCCCGACAGAGTCCAATGAACAAGTTCGCACTAATCGCAATCTTCTTTTTGGCCGGATGCGCTGCGGCGAATACTCAGACACCTGGCCCGGACCCGAAAATCTCGAGCTTGGAAGAAGAGAGACAGCTAGTCGCCCAGCACGAGAAACAGTGCATCGACGGCACTCTGGCACGCAGTCGTGATGAAATGACACATGTGGCCGCATCGTCCGGCGCCTCAGCTGAATCGCTGATGCAGCGAGCACAGAACGAGCGCGATCGGGAACTTTCGGAATGCCGCGCCAAGGCGGACGGCGATAACGCTCAAATTTCCGAGCGTGAGCGCAGGGAATATGCGCTTCAGGCGCAGCAAGAGCGCGAGCGCGCTTCGCTCATTTCGATTCTTACGACCTCCCAGCCGCGCTGAAGGTCTATGAAGGGTAACGGGATGTATTTTCTTCGAGCCACAGCGTCAATGAGGTGCAGCCTCGCTCTGACGATAGTCTTTCTCGCGGGATTGGTGACTCTGATGGGTTGCCGCCAGCAAGCTCAAGATATTGCGGAGCGTGGAGGATTCGCGATGAGCGATAGCGCCGATTGCTTGCCGGACATCACGTTGGTCGATCAGCACGGCCGGAACGTTTCCCTGGCCTCTTTGAAGGGGAAACCGGTGCTGTTCGACTTCATCTACACTACCTGTCCTGGGCCGTGTCTTCTGCTTACGGCGCGGATGAAGCAGATCGCCGATCGCCTCGGGGCGAAACTCGGAACGGAAGCTCGCATCGTGTCGATAACCGTGGACCCCGAGCATGATCATCCTAAACAACTTCTCGCATATGCGAGTGCGCAGGGCGCCAATGTTAACGGCTGGTTGTTTTTGACGGGGACGCCCAGGCAAATCGAAGACGTGATGGCACGATTCAAGTTGATTCGCCAGCGCGAAGCCGATGGCTCGGTCGATCATGTTCTGGAATTTTTCCTGGTTGATGCGAACGGTCGCGCGGTGCTCCAGTACATGGGCGAAAAAGCAGAACCGGAGCAAGTCGCGAACGACGTGGAGCGGGCGGCGGCAGGCCATTCGGTAACGGCTGGCGGCGCAAACTCAGCGGTTACTCTTTAGGAGGTGAGCGCATGAAGTCATCGCGTGCATCCATAGCATCGTTGATGGCTCTGACGTGTGTCTCGGCCGCAGCGATCTTTCTCGTTCGAACTTACACTCGCGGTGTCACGGAGCCTGCGCTGACGATCAAGGCGGTCGCGCATCAGTGGTGGTGGGAATTCGACTATCCCGCTCTCGGCATCAAGACCAGCAATGTTTTGTACCTTCCCACCGCTACAAACATTCGGCTGGATCTTGCCTCGGCCGACGTGATCCACAGTTTCTGGATTGCCGGGATGAATGAATCTGTAGATATCCCTCCCGGGAAGACGCGCCCGCTTGATCTGGTCGTCAAGTCAGTGGGCGAGCTGTACGGAAATTGCGACTCCGGTTGCGGTTGTGGGACCGTCTGCATGCGATTTCGCGTGCTGGCGAGCAATCCCGGGGATTTTAATCAGTGGGCGAGTCGCGAGCGTTTGCTTCGCGCAGAGTTCAAGCCACCGCCCAAGGTTGACGCACCAGCTTGCGCCTTAACTAACGGATACGACCGTCACGTGGGACACAATGCTCACGAGAGTCGCTTGCAACGGTTACTTGATGGAGACGAAGCAGCCAGCAACCGCCCAGCGCACTGATTTGCCGATATGACTTCAGAGCCGAGGAATAAATCAGCAAAAACTACAGTCTAATTTTTAATTAATCCTGGAGACTCAAGAAATGGATCGTTTCCAACCGTACCGATTCCTCGCTTGGAGAAAATCCGTCCGCTCGCGAGGGAGCGCTGCGTTTTTTCTCATCGTCCTTGCGACACTTCTAGCACTGGCTGGCTGCAATCGGACCCATCAAGAATTCGGCGCATATCCTGTTACTTATCAAACGAGCAGTCTGCCGGATGTAACCCTGACGGACCAATACGGCCAACGTGTGCCGCTCGCGTCTCTCAAGGGTAAGCCGCTGCTGTTTGATTTTATCTACACGAGTTGCCCTGGCGAGTGTCAGCTCCTTACTCAGCATATGAAGCTGATCGCGGATAAGTTAGGCCCGGGCCTGGGTTCGAAAGTCTCGTTGGTTTCGGTAACGTTAGATCCTGAGCACGATCGCCCAAGCCGGCTGCTCGACTATGCGAAAGCGTTCAAGGCCAATGTGAAAGGTTGGTACTTCCTAACGGGTTCACCGGCGCAGATCGACGAGTTGATGCGACCGTTCCAATTGGAACGCTTACGCGACAGCAACGGGGAGATCATTCACGTTCCTGGATATTTTCTGGTCGGCACTGACGGTCATCCGATAGTAAATTACGCGCAGCAAGTCGATCCCTCCAAACCTGCCCGGGATGCTGAAGCAGCAGCCACCGCCAAGACTCTGATCGGCAAGTTGAGTGCGGATCTTCGCCAACTTTAGATCACACCGATTCGGTCGCATGACCTCAGCGCCATCGTTACACCAGCTTGATCCGGGTCGCCGGGCTCAAACAAGCAATCCGATATGGCCTGTTGTGCGTGATTTCGCCGGCGTTGCGCTGCTGGCGATTGCGTCCCTGGCGGCCGGCCTTGTTATGAACCGGCTCTCAGATCGTCCACTTCCCTTGGTCTATCAAACGACCGAGCAGCGGTTCGACGCCGAGCTTACAACCTTGGTGACAGCCGCGCCGTTCGAAATTGCACCCGCGGCGACGGTAGGACTTCCGGAATTCCGTTCGGCGGTCGATACGAAAAACACGCTCATCCTCGACGCACGCCCGTCAATCTTCTTTGAACAAGGACATGTGCCCGGTGCGCTCAATCTCGCGCGAGACGCCTTCGCCCGCGATTACCGGCAACTAGCTCCCGTACTGAAGTTTGCCACTGACAAACCGGTCATCGTGTACTGTGCCGGCGGCGACTGTCATGACAGCCGCCTGGTTGCGAACGCGTTGATGTCTCTCGGCTTCAGCAACGTCAGAGTTTTCACTGGCGGATGGGAGGAATGGTCAAAGGCACGGCTCCCGGTTTCGACTGAGAACGGAAGATGATCGCTCGCTCCAATTCAGCCGGCGATTACGCCGTACTCGCCGTCAGTCTGGGACTGGCCGCAGTTTTTATTTACGCGGGTTTCGAGAAGCTACACGACCCGCTGGACTTCGCCGACAGCATCGCCGGCTTTGGGATTCTGCCGAGAGCGTTCATCAATCCGTTCGCGCTTGCGCTGCCGCCCTTCGAGATAGCGTGCGGCCTTCTGTTGCTCTGGCCGCGGACCCGACGGATCGGGGCGCTCGCGATTGCTCTTCTCTCCGTGCTGTTTTTCGCGGCTCTATCATCAGCTCTCTTTCGAGGCCTCACGCTTGACTGCGGCTGCTTCGGGACTGGAGCGCCATCGCGGCCGAGAATGTGGATCGAACTCGGACTGAACGTTGTGCTCGCCAGTGGATCGCTGCTCATCTATTTGCGTTCAACAATGGTGTCGCTGTGGCGGCCGGCGTAACGCGGTCCGACGAATCGGGCTCGCGACCGCACTGGGTGCGGCGATCGCATGTGTGTTTTCTACGCTCCACGTATTGCGCCCTCGTATCAATGGATCACTCCGCAGGCGATGCGCGCGCCGCCGCCGCCCAGCGGCGCCGGAGTGTCGGAGTAATTATCGCCGCCGGCATGGATCATGATCGAACGCCCGCGAATCTGCTCCACAGTAAGATGGGGAGCGGTGACCGCCTCGGTCGCATCACCCCGACTATCAACCACCAGCACCGGCAGGTCGCCTCGATGACCAGCAGTACTGAGCGGCCCCAGATGCTTTTTGGTGTGGCCAGGATCGTAGTGGCCGCCCGCCGCAAAGCCTGCGGCCGGTTTGCCCTGATTCATGCCCGGCCCGCAGTCGCCCTTGTCATGAATATGAAACCCGTGTTCTCCGGCCGGCAGCCCGGAGAGCTTGGGCGTGATCACCAAGCCTTGGGCGCTGTCCATAAAGGTCACCGTTCCCAAGGGTGTGCCGACGCCCGTGGCGGTAACAGAGTTGATCGTGGCGGTAGCGGTCGCCGCACCGGCGGTGCGTGTAGCAAGCAAGAGAAGGCCTGCCACAAACAAACTCAGGATTGCGATTGAGCTTAAGCGCAACTGCATTCGGCAAGCTCCTGTATAGATCGGTTTGATCGCACAGTTGGCCTAGAGGACATCAACTCCGGGGCACGAAACTGCGGTTCGTTTTCTTTTACGCCGATTCTTATGCTCTACGCTGCAGTTTGCGGATAGCATCGCTGCCTTCGAGATCCATTGATCTGCTGCGCGGCAATCTTAAGTCACATACGTGCTCGGCAGCCGTAACACAAATCGCCTTCGATTGGTCGCGATACTCCAAACCGAACTGGTTTACCGCTTCTCTGGTCCGAACCGTAATTCGGTTTTCGACTGCCGGATCAAAAGGGTCGGTCCAAAGAAGATGCGCTCTCCAACCGAGGTCGAGATCGGGCAAGCTGGGAAGCGGCAGGTTGGGAGGGCTGAATGAACCGGCCGTATTGAAACCCCAGGCGCGGATCCGCGCGACCGTGCGAGAAGCCCAGGCATCCGGGGCGCGGTCTGGCGGGAGCCACGCGCCCCGCTCGCGATCCCAGCGCAAGGTCGGCGGCGGCCATAAAATGTCCGTCAGGCTGTTAACGCCGATTGAAAAAAATAGCTTGCCGCAGGGATCAACCAGCCAGGATACCCCGTCGTGCTTCTGGAGCTTCCATCGGCTGGCAGAGCCCGGCCGCGGGTTGCAAGCCGCTCCACCGGAACCCGGCATAATCGACAGCAAAACTATGACAGTAATTGCTATCGAGCGAGCCAGAAGGCGGGACGCCGCCGAGCGAGTGGCGTTAGCAGTCGCGCCCGAAATACCGTAAGGCCAGGAGAACACGCTAGGCCGCGCCGCTAACTGAAATGTTATCACTGACTCGCGTAGGGGTAGCCACTTGCCAGCGCCTGTTCCATCGCGGAATCGTATTTGTATATGTCCCTGAAAAAACGCACCTCGCCGTCCGGCTCGACCACGGCTGTAGTGTAGAGGATGAGTACGGGAATGGGTTTGTCGAGATTTACCTGAATCGTCTGATCGCCGTTCATCGCAGCATTTATTTTGTCCGCGGTCCATTCCGGCTTATCGCGCAGAACCCACGCCGCCAGCCCTGCGGGGTTCTGTACACGGATGCATCCATGGCTGAAGTCGCGCCGCGCTTTCAGAAACAGTTCGGGCGCCGGGGTGCTATGGAGGTACACGTTATAACGGTTCGGGAATATAAACTTGACCAGTCCCAATGCGTTTTTGGGTCCGGGCTTCTGTCTTATACTCAGTGCACCGGAATGAAGCTGACTGAGTATATCGTCGCTCACCGCGCCATCCGTCACTACGGTACCGTCCCTCGTGGTCACCTCGAACCCATGGTCCGCGAGATAGTTGGGGTCGCGCCGGCTTTTGGGAACCAGCTCGGCGAACTGAATCGACATCGGGACCTCCCAATAGGGCCGAAATACGACGTAGCGCATGTAGTCTGCGAACACCGGCGTCTGGTGGCGATAGGCTTTGCCGACCACCACCCGCATCGATAAGGCTGGCGCGGGCTGCCGACGCATCGTACGCAGCCTGAACTCCGGAATATTGACGATGATCGGTGGCTGCGGAAAGGTGGGCGCGATCCATCGATAGCGTTCGAGCGCAAATTGGAGTTGTTTAATCCGCTCGCTCAGCGGTACATCGATCTCTGCGATCGTCTCCTTGCCCAGCACGCCGTCGTGCTGAAGGCCGTGACGCCGCTGAAAGTGCTTCACTCCATCGACCACGGCGCCTTCATATATGGTGGTGTCGGCCAGCATGGTCGTGTCAGGCGCGAGATCGCCAAGCTGGCGCAGGCGCGAGACCAGCGGCGCGATTCCGAGATAGATGTCGCCAGGCCGCACTGATTTGACTGGCAGCGGTATGGTGGCGCCGTCGCCCTGGGCGGCCAGCTTGATGTACGCGGCGAGCGCAGACTCCGTTCGCGAATAGCCTTCGTAATGAGGCTCGACACTAGCGGCCACCACGCCAACGTTCTGGGCGTGGATCACCTGGTTTCGCAGCAGCTCGGCCAGATCCGATCTGTTGGTCCCCACGTCGAGGCCAAATTTGAAATGTTGCGGGCTGACCCTTCCGATATGCAAAGCGGAAAGGTAGCGCGCCGCGCAAACCGTAAGCGCCAGGTCGAAATGCGCCAGCGCGATGTCGGTGGGATGGGGAATCGAAGGGGCGAGCCCGGCTAGCCGGCCGTCCCATCGGGAAGCGTCGTAGTCCTCCGGGTTCAGGCCTTTTAGCGCACCCTGTTTGAAAAGCTGAATCATGGCCTGCGCCTGGGCGGTCGGCTGACCATCGTCAATCCAGGCGACCGCATTCTCTCCCAAGGCGTAGAATTTGACGACCTCGCCTTGTATGTCAGTGAAATCGGGCCATCGAAGATCAGTCAGCTTGCCCGCGGCAATCAGGTCGCCCAGTTCGGACAGCGCTTCGGGCGGAGCAGCCGGGGATGTCTGTGCGGTGGGACTGGGCGATGCGTCAGCCAGCGCGTTCGACCGCGGACCTGCGGCAAGTACCAGGAGAAGCATCAACGGGAGGATCAACGCCAGGATCGCATGCGAATAGCAGCGGACGCCCTGATTAGTCGTTTGTTCCATCAGCTAATTGCGAAATTTGAGGCGATACTACAGGAGAAAAAACGAAGTTGGCAGAGTGTCGAGTAGCATCCGAGATCTCGGGGTATAGGAAGATAGGCATCCAAGAGAATGTTGGAGCCTATGTAATCATCTTAAAAGAATAAATTGTGCATCATAGAAAGGATGCAATTCTGCTACGCCAGAGCTTCCAAAAGCCAACTAACTGTAACTTACGTTATCTTTAAATCTTCTTTCGCCGCTTTGACCATCAATTGCGTGAGAAGTAGCGCTGGCACGTACTGTGCTCGGCTACTTCACAGAACAACAACCACGGCTTGGCACTGTTTAGAGAAAAGACGCCGGGTTGATTGCTCGTCTAGACCCTCGCCACACCCAGGGCAGGTCATAGATCACTAGGGATTGAGGGATAATATGCCGTACTTTCGTTCACTCTCGGATGATGAACTGCAGACGCTCCATCCGCTGCTGAAGAACCTCAATGAGCGATCCACGGAAATAGTCGAGCACTGGCACCAATTATACACCACCCAATTTGGTGAAAGTCGAACCCTCCTGCAGGAGGAATTCTTCGGCATCGGGTCGCCACTCCTTGTCGGCGCCGTTATGGCCTTGCTCACCAATGATCTTGAACAATGCCGGGAGCTCGCGAAGACTTTGGGCGAAAGGATGGCAAAACGCGGCGTTCCCTTTATTGAAGTCATCTTTGTGCTGCATTTGTATCAGGAAGCCGTAGAGTCCGTTTGCGCGCAAGATTTTACCCGCGTCAATCGGTTCGCGTTTGCCAAACTCTGTCAGATCCATGCGACCTTCGTAGCCGAGGGCTATATCCAGGCTGAGCGAGTCAGGTTAGCCGTGCAGGTCGCAGTCGTCGAAGACGACGTCGTGCGAAGTGAGATCGATGATCGAAGAAGTTTCCATGGCTTGTTTGGCGCCAGCCCGGCGATGCGGCGGATTTACCTCCGAATCGAAGCGGCTTGCAGGTCTCGAGGAACGGTGCTGATTATCGGCGAGAGCGGTACGGGCAAGGAGCTGGTGGCGCGTGCGATTCACAGTGCAGGGCCGAATCCCGACGCTCCGTTCGTGGCGGTGAATTGTCCGGCGATACCTCGCGATCTCATCGAGAGCGAGCTCTTCGGCCACAAGCGCGGCTCCTTCAGCGGCGCGAACCTCGATCATCTCGGCCTCTTCCGCGCGGCGGAAGGCGGCGCACTGTTCCTCGACGAAGTTACGGAGATGAGTATCGAGACGCAGAGCAAGTTGTTGCGGGCTCTCCAGGAGCGGGCGGTGCGGCCGGTTGGCCATACCAACGAGGTTCCGGTGAAAGTGCGGGTCATAGCTTCCACCAATCGCCGGCCTGAGGAGGCTGTAAGAACTGGGTTGCTGCGAGAGGATTTGTACTACCGGCTGCAGGCCAACGTCATCGAGATTCCCCCGCTGCGCGAACGTTCCGAAGACATTCCATTGCTCACCAGCCATTTCATAAAGATTTTCAACGCTGAGGCGATGCCAGTTGCACCGGTGACCGGCATAGCGCAGGACGCGATGGCCGCGCTGCTCAGGTATCCGTGGCCAGGGAACGTGCGCGAGCTCTCCAATGCGATCGAGAGCGCGATCACTTTCGGCGGCGGCTCTCGAATTAAATTGAAAGACCTTCCGCAAAACATCCGACAAAACAATCCGGATCTCCCTCGAACGGTCGGCGTCACGGCTTCCGCGGACCTCCAAGGCGCTCACGTGCGTCCGATCACTGGCTCCTTGCCCAAGACATTCGAAGAGATCGAGCGTGAGATCATTGAGGAGGCCTTGAAGGTGGCCGGCAACAACAGGACCTATGCCGCCGAACTGCTGAATATATCCCGCAAGAAGCTTTACGCCAGGCTGGCCAAATACGGCCTTTTGAATCAGAGCCGCCGCGCCAGGCGTGGCGGTTATGTCTCCACTCAGCCCCTCTCTTGCACCCCATGAACTGATCGGGCGGGGGCCCTCTCCTGTCGGGGCCCCCGTTTCGCTTCCGGGCATCTCACTCTCTCTGCGCGGGTTCACGGTCCTCTCTTCACGTCCGAGTGTCAGGAATTTCACTGGTTTGATCTCCGTCACCAAGTTTCGCAACGTTATTTCAGTATCGGAGTGGTGGCGCCAGTGGTCGAGGAACTGGACGGATCGGGCTGCGCATTGACCACCGACTGCTGAACAAAGTAGCACGTGATAGTGCCCTGCCCGTCAATGGAGGATATCCACATCATCGCAAACCCCATCACCGGCACTTGTGACTTGCCATTGATATTGCTGAAGTCCACCACTGGTATAAGCATGACGCGCGGATCGTTCAGATCGTGGTTCTGAAAAGTGCCGCTTGAAAACTGGTTTTGACCCATACTGATGCGGTACTGAAAACCTGCTTTGGTCGGTCCGACCACATTGCCGGGCTCGCGAGTCGTCCATATCCCCAGCGCAACCGAGCCTGAATACCCACTCTGGATATTGGTTTCGTAATTGCTCGCGCCATTTCCACCCAGCGCGAGAGGAGCCCAGTTGCCGGCCCCGACCTGACCCTGCTTCAACTGCACGACATTTCCGAAGTTCAGGTTGGTCCTGTAGTCCACTCCGATTGGCACCACGCCGGTCGCCGCTTTGATCGGCACAATCGCGGCCCTTGCGAACGCGCTGATTCCGGTCTGGGAAGGTCCCTCGACCGCCGGCGCCGTCTGAGCATGCGCTGTTCCTTCGCCGAGTACCGCGCAGAAAAAGCACGGTAAGCTGCGCGTTGCATTCATCAGCACGGCTTTGTTATCCGGACTAATAGTACAAGAGACGATTTCGCTGGTCTTGAGTCCGTTGCGAGTAGCATAATCTTCCGCAACGGATACCGCCTGCGAGGGATAGGATGGCAGATAGTTAGCACCCGCCAGAACGCCGCTATCCATCGCGACTTGCATGCTGACCTGATTGTAATAGAGGTTACCGACGTCCATCACGATAGTCAGTACACCCACTAAGACCGGCAATGCCAGTATCACTATAAACATTGCCTGGCCTTTTGAGGATCTGCGTTTGCATGACGACTTCATATATTTACCTCGACAAGTTAAGCTGACTACGCTTCCTGGAAATGCTCGGTGCTGACGCGCTCCAGACGCGGATTCAGCAATCGAGCTGTTATTGACAAGCTGAAGGATCCCACTTCCTCGCACGGCTCGGGTAGACTCGGTGCCCCGCCCGCAAGAGTGTTTTCGTACTTGGCTATTCTCTGCTGCAGGACGGTGCTTCTTCTGAAGGTCGGGCGACGGAAACGATCTCGACCCGCAGGCGGGCTCATGCTAGACACCTGCGCTTCGCGGGCCGCAGGATCGAACGGATTCCTTAGCATCGTGATTGGTTGGGGCCGTATCGAACCGCCAGACAGATCGTCCATGTCGGCCAGTACAACGGAATACAGGTGGGAAGTCGCAGGCGCGTGCCATCCCCATCGCTTGCGGTGAGTCCACGCGCGGACCCGTTGAGAGAAAAACGCCGCACTGACGCAGACTGAGGCGACGTCCGCGGACACCAGAATGGTGGTGAGCACGTTGAAATGCGGTATCCAGTTCATAGTAAATAATCCTTCTTGCGGTTAGACAGCATCGCTACTGACTCATCGCGATATTGGTCGCGCTGATAGTCGCTGGAAAACTAATTACAGACGGCACAGCCATGGTGGGGCCAGTGAAACTGACTGAGACAGACACCGCGCTGCCAAGCGCTCTGGGCGTTGTACTCGGGTTCATGGTGACGTGAATGGCGCCCTGTTGCAGTACTTTCGGTTCCGCTTGAGCCACGTAGGCAAGGACGGTGGTGCTATCGAGTCCCGGATTTGCAGCTGCATAGCGGGCTCCCTGATAGGCCAATTGCTTGACGGCCATGCCGCGATTGAGCACGATCGAGCCTTCGATCGCCGTGATTATAACCACGGAGATTCCCATTACCGTGAACACCATCTCAACGTACGATTGGCCTCGATGCGCGCCCGCGAGTTGAGACCTGCACATCGCGCCGAAGCGATGACATTTTCGCGCCTGACGTGCACAGAAAGTTGCTAGTGAGTTACAGTACTTGGACATTTTGTTTGTCTTTCCTCTCGGCTCCTTCCGAAATGAGTATCTAGTCGTGAAACGGAACTAAAGCGACAGATCTAGTAAGTTGCATGCGCCCGACTCTCAATAAGCGGAGAGAGCACAGGGTGTGCCACGCGGGCAGCAGGTGAGTGCGATTCAGGAAGCAGAGAAAGTGTCTGCGCCGAACAGCAGCAAAAGCGTGTCCGACGGAAACGAAACTGCTCCCATAAGGACCTTTCGGCGGAGCGATTGACCGAAAGGCTTCAAACGAAAGTCGAGGAATGCAAAAGCCGGAGACCGTGCCTTGAGTTCACCCAATCGTGGCGCGGAGCAGCAAAGCGTCTCCGATGGACACAACTTTGTCCCTCTGGGCGCGTTGCGTGTTACGACGATTGACTGCAGGGCGGAGCCGGAAGGAAGATTTGCCTCAGCGCGAGCGTCTGGACGAATAGCGGCTGCGAATCCGAGGTAACAACTCGTGCCCTCAGGCTACAGTTTGTGGCCTTTCGCTTAAGCGCAGAGGGCAAAGTTGCAGGCTAAACGAGGCCAACTGCCAGCTTGAACGGTGTTTCGGAAGGGCGCGTTCCCGGCGATTAATCCGGCTGTTGGCCAATACCAGCGGTTGTAGAGGTGGAGTTGATGAGCAGGTCCCTCGCCGCGCCGCAGCAGATCAGGCTCGCAAACCGTGGGTTCATTAGCCCTTGGGCAGGCCCAGCACGCGTTCGCCGATGATGTTGTGTTGGATCTCGTTGGTGCCGGCGGCGATAGTGCCGCGCCGGGCCGCGAGCATCCGATGCGACCATTTGCCGTGGTCGATCGCCCCGGCGGCCTGGTATTCGAATTGGCTATAGGCGCCCAGCAGCTCCATCGCGAAAGCCTGTATCCGCAGGTTCAGGTCCGTCGTCCCCAGTTTCATAATCGAACCTTCGGGCCCGGGGGGTAGTCCCTTTAGCTGGCGGGTGAGCTGGCGATAGCTGGTGTACTTGAGCGCCTCAGCCTCGCACGCGAAGCGAGCGATTCGCTGCCGCACGTATTTGTCGTGCCAGGCGGGATGTCCGTTGCGCTGGATTTTGCGGGCCAGGTCGCCAAGCTGTCTGACTTCGACCATCATGTCGGTGCGGCCGCCATGAATTGTCCGCTCGAACATCATGTTGGTCATCGCGACCATCCAGCCCTGATTCTTGTGGCCGACCAGGTTTGCCTTCGGCACGATGACGTCTTCGAAAAAGACCTGGTTGAAGCCGCTCTCGCCGGTCATCTGCACCAGCGGGCGTACGCTCACGCCCGGGCTTTTCATATCGACCAGCAAGTAACTGAGGCCCTTATGCTTGGGCAGCGTCGGGTCGGTGCGGCACAGCAGCGTCGTAAAGTCGGCATGATGGGCGTTGGAGGTCCAGACCTTCGAGCCGTTGACAACGAAGTGATCGCCTTCGTCGATCGCGCGGGTTTCGACCGCCGCCAAATCGGAGCCGTGATTAGGCTCCGATAACCCCTGGCACCAGATTTCCTCGGCCGACGGAATCCTAGGGATGTAACGTTGCTTTTGTTCCGGCGTGCCCCATTGCATCAGGGTCGGGCCGACGCGCGCGATACCCTGGAAGTTGACCGTGGGCGGGGCCTTCGCGCGGTCGAGTTCCTGCGAATAAATAATCTGCTGCAACAGGCTTGCGCCGCGTCCGCCGTATTCACGGGGCCAGTGGATACACATCCAGCCGTGGTCGTAGAGCTCGCGATGCCATCCGCGCCGCCGTTCGAACTCTTCCTTGGTGTCTGGATCGTGCAGTTCGCCTTCGTCGTGCCAATCGCGTGGCAGATTTTTCTCGAGCCACTGCCGGAAGTCGCGCCTGAACGCTTCGTCTTCTTCGCTGAACTTGAAATCCATCGCCGATCCCTTCGCAAGTATCTTTGGAGAGCCGACTGTAGCACAGGGCGGGCTCCACGAGGGACCGCGGGACAGGCGGCGCTTGTCCAATCGCTTGGCGGTTGGTTAGTGTCGGAACGCGAGTTGGAGCATCTGACTTAAAAGTCCTCAAACATAAATTGCCAAAGGAACAGGAATTGCCGATGGAACAGGAACTGGCGGGCAAGGTCGCAATCGTCACCGGCGCCGGGCGGATGCGCAGCATCGGGCGCCCGATTGCCAAGCTGCTGGCGCAGGCGGGAGCGGCAATCGTAGTCACCGGAACCGGACGTCCTCCGGAGCGCTATCCCGATGATGAGAAGGCGGCCGGATGGCGCGATATCGACAGCGTCGCCGACGAAATTCGCGAGGCCGGCGGACGCTGCCTGGCGTTGGTCTCCGATGTCGCCGACCCGCGCGCAGTCGAAGAGTTAGTCGATCGCACGGTCACCGAGTTCGGCAGTATCGACATCCTCATCAACAATGCCAGCGCCGCCCGTGGTCCGGACCGCGTTGACGCAGTCGAGCTACCTTACGAAATCTGGAAGAAGGTGATGGTAACGAACGTCGATGGGACTTTCCTGTTGTCCGCTGCGGCCGCCCGCAAAATGATCGCTCAGCGCCGTGGCGGCAGCATCGTCAACATCTCCTCGATCGCGAGCAAAATCGCTCAGGCCAAGGCCGCGGCCTACTCTGCCTCCAAAGCCGCGGTCAATGCGCTCAGCCGTTCGATGGCGCTCGATCTCGCGCCGCACGGCATTCGCGTCAACGCGATCTGCCCCGGCATCATCGACACCTTCCGACTAGACGACCTCGGCCGCGGCGAAAGCTGGGAAAAATTCGTCAAGAGCTTCATACCGCTGGGCTACCCGGGCGACGGCACTGAGTGTGCCGAACTGATCCGCTTTTTGGTGACGGATCGCGGCAAATGGATAACCGGCCAAGCGATCAACATCGACGGCGGCACGGTATGGGGCAACTGATAAAGGTGCGATATCGCTCTGGGATTTTGCCGGCGGTCGTCCAGTGGCCGCGAGGTTAAAAACGGGCACGTTGCAGCAGCGCGACCGGTGTGTCTATCGTTTCACTAGTGTTCTTCTGCTTCCAAGACCATCCGAATAAACCCAGTCCCCTCGCAGGTCTCTTGGAATGCATCGGAAGACTAGGAGCGAAGCGATGAGAGTCGTTGTGGATCATAATCTTTGCGAAGGGAATGGACGCTGCGTCGAAGTTGCGCCTCAGGTATTCGAGCTCCGCGATGACGATCGCAGCTATGTACTGATGGAACGGGCGCCGCAGGATCTTCGCGCTAAGATCCAGCTCGCGACAACCTTGTGTCCGCGGCAGGCGATCAGCCTGGTCGAGGATTGACGGGCCATGCCAGCTCTGACCCTCGAAAATCTCGACATCATAAATCCCGACCTATACGTCCAGCGCGGATATCCATACGAGGAGTGGGCGCTGCTCAGAAAGGAGGCGCCAGTTTTCCGCTATGAACGTCCGGCGGTCGAGCCGTTTTGGGCGATCACCAGGCACGCCGACCTCGTGAATGTCTCGCGCCAGCCCGACCTCTTCAGAAGCAGCCAGTATCTGTTCATCTCTCAGGAAGAGCCGGGCTCGCCGCTGCCCGAAGAAGCGATTCTGCGCCAGCTGCTCAACATGAACCCGCCCGAACATGGCGAGTACCGCCGGACGGTCAATCAGCGCTTCACGCCACGCTCCGTGCAGCAGCTTCGGGAGCAGATCGAGAGGATTACGACCGAGGTGCTTGACGAGCTGGTGGGACGCGAGCAATGCGATTTCGTGACCGAGGTCTCGGCCAAACTTCCGCTGGCGGTGATCGCCGAGATGTTCGGCATTCCCCGCGCCGACTGGGCGATGATGTTCCGGCTGAGCAACGCGATGATCGGTCCGGCGGACCCAGAATACGGCGGTAGCGCCACGATCAAGGAGAACCTCGAACGGGCTCGGATGGAATTCTTCCAGTACTTCAACCAGCTCTGCGAAGACCGGCGCAAGCACCCGCGCGACGACCTCGCAAGCGCGCTGGCCAATGGCAAGGTTTATGGTGACCCGCTTCCGCAGTTCGAGCTGCTGTCCTACTTCGCCCTGCTCATCATAGCTGGCAACGAGACCACGCGTAACGCGACCACTGGCGGCCTTCACGCTCTCATCAGCCATCCCGATCAATGGGAACGCCTGAAACGCGACCCCTCGCTGGCTCCCAAAGCGGCCGAGGAGATCGTCCGCTGGACCTCGCCCGTCATCCAATTCACGCGCATCGCTACCGCCGACACTGTGCTTAACGGCCAGCAGCTTCGCGAGGGCGACATACTCGCGCTCTTCTATCCCTCTGCCGCCCGCGACGAGGATGTTTTCGAGCAGCCCTCCGCGTTCGACATCGGGCGCTATCCGAACCCGCATGTGTCCTTCGGCATCGGGGAGCATTTCTGCCTGGGCGCCAATCTCGCGCGGCTCGAACTGCAGGTGATGTTTCGGCAACTGGCGGAGCGCTTGGAATTCGTCGAGCTAGTGGGCCCCGCGCAGCGGATGCGTTCGAGTTTCGTCGGCGGGATCAAGCACATGCCGATTCGCTATCGGATTCGCGCACGCGCGTGATTCCGAGGTAGCTTCGCCCGTAAGTGACCGAGGTTTCCCCCTAGATCGATGCCGCGAGAAGCTCAGGAACGAGCCGCGCGCGAGGACGCGAGGCCCTGCGCGAGCAATTCCAGAGCGGCGGCCGCAAAGGCGCGCATGTTGGCGACTCGGTCGGCGCTGCCGGTCTCGACAGTGATCGCGCGCTCGACCGGGCCGGCGATGGCGATACAACTGTGCCCCGCGGGGTCGCCATAGCGATTTCCGGTGGGACCGGCGGCGCCGACTTCGGCGAGACTCCAGGTGGTCGAAAAGCGCTTGAGCGTCCCGCTCGCCAACACCTCCGCGAGCGCTTCGGTTACTCCGCGGATTCCCGCGAAGGCGGAATCCGGGATGTCGAGCAACGTGCGGCGCGATTCGCGGGTATAGACTATCGCCCCGCCGAGGAAATAAGCGGACGCGCCGGGCACCGCGAGCAGCGCGGCCGAGATGAGACCGCCCGTGGACGATTCGGCAATCGCGATCGTTTCGTGACGGTCCTTAAGTATAGCGCCCAGCTTTTCGGCAATCGGCAGCAGATCTCGCATCGAGGTTTGCACTCCTTCGCGCTCGACGATATTGCCGCAGCATAATCGTTGGGCGCGGGAAAAGGCCAATCCAAAAGGCGCGACGCTATTTCAGTTCGATCTCGATAAAGCTGAACTCGAACGCATTTCGGTTTATCACGTCGTGCGAGACCCCGGCCTCGCGCGCATAGGGAGCGCCGATGACCAGATCGGCGTCGCTCGCCACGCCATTCTCGGCGACGATTCGCAGCTTGCCCGTGGTCAGCGGCACCACCACGTAATCGTGCGCATGAACATGAGGCCCCGTCGCTTCGCCCGGCGCGAATGTCCATCGCGTAACGATTACCCGCCGATTTTCGATTAGCCGGCTGGCCTTGGCTTTGGGCTCATTCATAGCTGGCCTCCCAGGAATGTCGTCACGGAGCTATCTTTAGCTGCTTTCGGACGGAATCAAAGCACGGCAAAATGGTAAATGCGCCTTTGACGGGAGGAAGGCGAAATTCATGGCAATCATGGCCAAAACACGATAAAGGAGACGACGCGCCGCGCGCCGGTACTGCGCGGCCAGGGCCTTTGCATTCTAGATCGACAGATTCCAGTCGTCTCGCGAACTATGCGGCCGTGAAATACGTTTCCGTGACCTGTGCGGTCGCGGCGCTATGCCTGTTCGCGGGATGGGCCGCGACCAGCGCGAGCAGCGACGCGGCAAATCAGGTAAAGGCTCATGGCTCGGTCGGCGGCAAGAGCGCAGCTTATGTTCGGGGAGCGAGTCGCGACTACGCTGCATCGCCTTCCGCCTACGACGGGCTCGAGCGCTATTCGACCTGGGAAAATTCCGACGGCAAGTCGGCGACCTATCAGCCCGAGGGGCCTTTTACCGCCGACAATCCCTTCTTCAAGCCGATGGGCACCAATGGCCGCTCGTGCGCGACCTGTCACGATCCGAGCTCCGGATGGTCGCTCACGCCGGTGCATATCCGCGCGCGTTTCGAGGCGAGCCATGGCACCGACCCGCTGTTTCGCCCGGTTGATGGCGCCACCTGTCCCGACGCTGACGTATCGACGCCGGGGGGAATGAAGAAGGCGTACGGCCTGCTGCTCAACAAGGGGCTCCTCCGGATCGGTATCCCGATGCCGCCGAATCCCGAATTTTCCGTGACCGATGTTGATGACCCGTACCATTGCACCAAACTGAGCAGTCCAAAGAGTGGGGTTATTTCGGTTTACCGCCGTCCGCTTCAGGCCACCAATTTGCGCTTTGAGGACACGATCATGTGGGACGGTCGGATGTCCGACCTCGAGCATCAGGCAATCGATGCAATGCGCGGGCACGAACAGGCGATCGACGGACCGATGCCCGACCAACTTGCGCGGCTGATCGAATTCGAGACCGGCACTTACGACGCCCAGGTGTGGGTGCCCAAGGCGGGCTCGTTGCAGGACGGCGGCGTGGGCGGCGGCCCGGTAGCGCTCTCGCGCGAGCCGTTCTTCGTCGGGATCAACGATCCCTTTGGCAACAATCCCGTCGGCCTGCAGACCTCACTGCACGTCTTCAATCTTTACGATCTGTGGCGCGGCGATTCCAATCCCGAGCGCGCCCGAATCGCGCGCGGTCAAGCGATCTTCAATGCGACTCCGATGATTATCGGCGGAGTCCCCGGCCTCGACGACGCGGAAGACCATCCGACGCACGAGGGCTTCTGCACTACCTGCCACGACACGCCAAACATCGGCAACCGCTCGATCAACATCCTGATGAATATCGGTACGGTCGAAGTCTCGCGACGCACACCCGACATGCCGCTGTTCACGCTGCGATGCGACGCGGGAGCGCTCAAGGGTCAGACGTTCAAGGTAATCGATCCAGGCCAGGCGCTGGTGACGGGCAGGTGCACCGACATCGGACGCTTCAAGACCTCGAGTCTGCGCGGACTCGCCTCGCGCGCGCCGTACTTTCACGACGGGCAATCGGCCACGCTAATGGACGTGGTGAATTTTTATAACGACCGCTTTCAGGTTGGACTCACGACGGAAGAAAAGGAAGATCTGGTCGCATTCCTGAAGACGCTCTAGGGATGCGGTCCTTTGTTGTAACTTCGCGGCGCCGCTCCAATCCTTGTTGCTCCTGTGCTTACTCCTTGAGCATTGCGACGCACTTGATCTCGACCATCAGGCCCGGCATCGCCAAGGCAGTGACACCGATTCCCGTCCAGGCCGGATATTCGCTTGTGTAGTAGCGATCCTTGACTGTGATGAAGAGTTGAAGGTCGCGCATGTCTGTATGGTAGGTGACCATATCGACCACGTCGTCGAAGGTTGCGCCCGCGGCGGTGAGCACCGTCTTCAGATTTTCGAAGGCCTGGACGAATTGCGCCTCCTTGCCTTCGACCACGTTGAGGTTCTCATCGCGTCCCACTTGGCCGGCGATGAAGAGCAGATTGCCGGCCTTCACGCCGGGATTGTAATGGAAGCGCTGTTTGATCGGCTCCATCGATTTGGGAACGACGTTCGTGCGTTTGGTCATGGTCTACTCCCGGGCCCCTGCGACCCAATACGATCATCGCGAGAGCCAGCTGAATTTCAGTTGCCTTATTCCTCAAACACCCGCAACACTGATTCCGTCTCGGTACATAGATCCGCGCGTAGCCTGCCGCCAGCAGCAGAAAGTTTCGCTCGCGCAGCGGCACGTCGAGCACATTTGACACCGTGAGGAGCATCTCCCCTGCTGGGCTCCGCTCTGCCGGTCTCAAGAAAACTGATGTGACGGGCGGAAACCCCGGCGTCCAGCGCGAGCTCGAGCTGGCTCAGATGGCGTGATTCGCGCCATCGGCGCTGCGACGGTCCGACGCCGCCCGGTTCCACTGCGGTTCCATTGCGATGAATATCCATAAATGAATCCCTAGCCGGTCGGCCACTCGACGGACCGATGCTCCGCTTGCCGATCGCTCAGTGGCGTCGCCAGAGCGGAGCACCAATCCTTGCCGTTGTCAAAACTCGCCCAGCCGCTAACTGCTCTTCACGTAACCCATCGCCTCGATAATCTGGCCGCGGCGAACCCGCATCAGATTCACGCCGCGTAGGGAATTGTTCTCGCCCGCGCCCCAGAAATAGCGCCATCTGATGATCGCGCGGTCGCCGGCCACGAACACCTCCTCGGGCTCGAAGTGGGTTCCGGATTCTCCCGCGAGCCCCTGCCATACGGCAAGGCAGGACCGGCGGCCGACGTGGCGAGAGCCATTGGGCACGGGCCGCGTATTTTCGATGATGCAGTCTTCCGCGACCAGTTCCGTCAGTGCGTCTCAGGATGTGCAAATTTCCGGTCAATGCAGTAGCCTCTGGCGCGATGAAATAGCTTTTGGAGCAGAGCCTGGGAGATAATTTTATGAGCGTAATTGTTTTGGTCCAGGGCACCCCGCGTCCCGATCGCAAAGACGCACTGGCGCAATACCAGCAGGCCGCACGCGCCGTGATCGCCAAACACGGCGGCGAAGTGATCGCGCGCGGCAGCGGCTTGGGAAGCCTTCATGGCGCGGGCAAGTACGAGATCGGGATCGTGCTTCGGTTTGCGGACAAAGCCTCCGCTGACGGCTGGTATAACGATCCCGAGTATCGCAAGGTGCTGCCGCTACGCGATCAGGCGTACGCGGCGCTGGAAATCAATATGTTCCAGGAATGAGCAGCGCCGCTGCAACAGCGTCGGGCGGATCGGCACCCGGTTCGGGACCGATCCGCCGTGGCAGAGTTCAGTGATTCACATTTTCTTCCAGTCGCCCGATTGTTCGAATGCCTCCGCGGCGCGGTAGATCGTCGGCTCATCGAAATGTCTCCCGGTCAGCATCAATCCGGCCGGAAGCCCATCGATCATGCCGCACGGAATCGACATCGACGGATGATGAGTCAGGTCGAACGGCGCGGTGTTGGTGATCATCTCGAGCGCCCGCATAACGTATTCCTCGCGGCTGGCGTCTGACTTCGGCAACGGCGTCGCCTTCATCGGCGTGGTCGGCATCAGCAGCAAATCGTATTTCGCCAGCACTTCATCATAGGCGGCGCGGAGCCGGCGCACGATATTGATCGCCTTGCCGTAGTAGCGCGATCCGTAATTCTCCCGGACGTAGGTGCCGAACATCAGGAACAGCTTGGTCGTTTCCGAAAGCTCGCCCGCCCGCTGACGCCATCCGCGATGAAAGTCCATCAGTGAGGTCGCGTAGAGGTCGTCACGGCTCACGCCGTAGCCGTCGCCATACATCATGGTTTGCGTGAGGCCTTCGATGCCGATGGGCGTCCAAATAGCCGCGCCCGCGAGATGCAGCGGGATCGAAACTTCCTCGACGCGTGCGCCCAGCGAGGCGAGGTGCTTTGCGCCAGCGCGCACCTTCTCGTCCACCGCGCGCTCGGAATTGTGATGGCCGAAGCCTTCCTTAACGACCGCGATCTTGACGTCCTTCACGCCGCGTCCTAGCGCCTGTGAGTAGCGATGCACCAGCGGCGCCTTGATACGAGGGTCATAGCCGTCGTCTCCCGCGATGACTTCCAGCAGCAGCGCGTTGTCGGCGACGCTGGCGGTCATCGGTCCAGTATGGTCGACGAAGATTTCAATCGGCATGATCCCGGTGTAAGGGACCAGTCCCCAGGTCGGCTTCATCCCGTAGATGCCGCAGAACGACGAGGGCATCCGAATCGAGCCGCCCTGGTCGCCGCCGATCGCCATGTCGACTTCACCGGCCGCCACCAGCGCAGCGCTGCCCGAGGAAGAGCCGCCCGCCGAGTAGCCCATCTTGCGCGGATTGTGCACCGCCCCGGTCGCGTTGGTATGGCTTCCGCCCGAGAGGCAGAAGCACTCGCAGTGGGCCTTGCCGACGATCTCTCCGCCCGCGTCGAGGATGCGCGTGACGATGGTCGCGTCAAAGTCGGGCATATAGCCTTCCATGGTGGCTGCGCCGTTCATCATCGGGACGCCCGCGAGCATGACATTGTCCTTGAGCACGACCGTCTTGCCTTTCAGCTTTCCCTCGTGCGCGCCCTTGATCGAGGACTTGTAGTACCAGGCGTTGTACTTGTTCTCCTCGGCGCTCGGCCGATACCCCGGCGTGCGAGGATATTTAACTCGCGGCACTTCGTCGGGCATCGCGGCGAGGGTGTTGTAGGCGTCCACGTAAGTTGTGAACAGCCCGCGAAACGAATCCACGCTGGCGTCGTCAAGCGACAGTCCGCACTCTCGCGCCACCGCGCGCAGTTGCTCCCGGGTCGGCATCTGAACGGACATGCGATTTACTCCTCCCTGTGCGTTTGCAGACCGCTCCCGCTGATAGTGGAATAGCGTCGCCGGTGCGGGATTAGAAAAATTTGATCACGCTGCGCGAGACCTCGCCCTTGCGCAGCAGATCATAGGCCTCATTGACACCTTCGAGCGGGAAAGTGCGCGAAACCAGTTCGTCGATTTTGATCTTTTTGTCCATGTACAGATCAATCAGGAGCGGCATGTCGACTCGCGGCCGGGCCGAGCCGTAAAAAGAACCGACCAGCCGCTTCTCCATCATCGTAAAGACGTTGGGATTGAGCGAGATCCGCGCGGTCTCGGGCGAGACCCCGACGATAGTGCAAGTGCCGCCGCGCCCGGTCATCCGGAACGCGAGCTCGATCGTTTTAGGTGTGCTGATTACCTCGAATGCGTAATCCACGCCGCGCCCGTGCGTCAGAGTCATTACCGCCTTGTAGGCGTCGTCGTTCGAGGGATTGACTACATGCGTCGCGCCGAAGACCTTTGCCAGTTCGAGCTTGTTCGGCAGAAGATCGATCGCGATGATGTCGTGCGCGCCCGCTAGTGCCGCCCCCTGAATTACGTTGAGGCCCACGCCACCGCATCCGATTACCGCGACGCTCGCGCCCGGCCGCACCTTGGCCGTGTTGATAGCCGCGCCAATACCGGTCATCGTGGCGCAGCCGACGAAGCAGGCGCGATCCAGCGGCACGTCGTCGCGAATTTTGATCGCGCAACTCTCCGGGACCACCGCCTCCTCGGCAAAGGTCGAGGTGTAGGCGAAGTGAAAAATTTCGGTGCCGTTCTTGCTCAGACGCGTGGTGCCGTCGAGCAGCGTGCCGAGTCCCTTCGGTCGCGTCTCACAAAGATTCACCTGCCCTTGCGTGCAGTAGCGGCAATGGCCGCATACGGGCGAAAAAGTCAGCACCACGTGGTCGCCCTCTTTCACCGAAGTCACGCCCGCGCCAACTTCGGCCACGATTCCGGCCCCCTCGTGGCCCAGCACCAGCGGCAGCGGCATCTTCATGTCTCCGGTCATGACGTGGAGGTCGCTATGGCAGGCGCCGTTCGCAGCAACCCTGACTCGCACTTCGGCGGCTTTCGGGGGAGCGAGTTTGAGGTCTTCGATAACCAGAGGCTTCTGCGGTTCGTATAAAACGGCGGCCTTCATGAATGCGTCCTCCAGAGGGTGATGATTCGCCGGCAGCGACGTGCGTAACTTAGAAGGCGGCCCGCGCAGGTGTCAAATCGAGGCTCGCGCTGTTGTCGGCGCTGTTTCAGAACCGTGAATAGGGCCGCGATGTTGCCGAAGTGAGAGGCGTATCAGGCGAGGGCCATTGCAGAGCTGCAACACACGGTCGCTTTACCAGTGAAAACTATCGGTAACTACTCGGACTTTTGTTATCAACAAGCTGGCACATTAAGTGCTCCACTATCGCACGCTTGCTTTAGCGATGGTCAGCCATCGTCCAATCAAATGAGCTACAACGTATCTACCTCAGATCTTCCCCCGGTGGCGCAAATGTTCTCCGACATTAGCGCCACCGGGGGCTCCCGCCTCAAGCTCATTGCGGTTGCTTCGTAAGTAGATGAATCAGTCGGCCACAGCATTACGGCTCATCACTACTCGACCGCCGCTTTTTCAGCTTCGTCCGCAGAGATGCCGGAGCTGCGGACATCAGGCTGGCGAGCATGCGGGTTTCTCCGACGCCGCGCTCGCCGAGCAGCTAAGCCAGATCCACGGCGGCTGTGTCGATTGCCAAAGCTGCGGCGACGAATAACTTTCGCTCCCGTTTTTGCGGTCAGCTCAAATCCACAACATCGTTACTGGGCAAGGTAGGCGCCGTCGACAGGCATCGGCACGCCGGTGACGAACGACGAGGCGTCGGTGGATAGCCAGAGCACCGCCTCGGCTATTTCCTCGGCCTTGCCGAGCCGGTTGATTGGATGAGTCTGGATGACGGCTTTTTCGTCGAAGCTTCCGCGATCCATCACGCGAGCAACCATCGGCGTCCGGATGAATCCCGGACAGACGGCGTTTACCCTGATGCCCTTGCTCGAGAATTCCAGCGCCGCGGTCTTGGTCAACCCGACGACTCCGTGCTTGGCGGCGGTGTAGGCGGCCGTGTTCGCGATTCCGGCCAGGCCGCAGATGGACGAGGTGTTGACGATAGTGCCGCCGCCGGTCTTCAGCATCTCGGGAACTTCATACTTCATGCAGTAGAATACGCCGCTCAGGTTGATGCCGATCACGCGCTGCCAATTCTCCAATGTGCACTCGGGCGTGGAGGAGAACTGGCCCTCGATTCCAGCGTTGTTGAATGCGCAGTCGAGCCGGCCGTAGGCCTCGATCGTCTTTCTCACCAGCGTTTCGACTTCACCTGGATTCGCGACGTCGGCGGGGTGGAAAATCGCGTCACCTCCGGCTTCCTTGATCGCTTTAGCGGTGCGCTCGCCACCCTCCACGTTATAGTCGGCGACGACCACGCGGGCCCCTTCGCTTGCGAAAAGCATCGCGGTCGCGCGTCCGATACCTGAACCACCGCCGGTTATCAGAGCGACTTTGCCTTTTACCCGATCCGCCATGACGATCCTCCCTGACTAAGTGAGTCGCGCGCGCGAAACGACGCGAAGCGCGCCGAGCTTCAGGGCATCAGCTATCACGGCATGGGCGAGGGTGCAAAGTCCGCCGGCGCGGCAGCGCCTCGCTCTTCCGATCGATGCTCGAAGGTTGAAAAGATGGCGGAGGGGGGAAGGGGTCGAACCTTCCATCGTAACAAAACCCTGGTCAAATCAAGAGCGTTTTATGAGCGAGCCGGCCAGAAAACCGCCCTTGGTGGTGACATGTTTGATGACACGTCTCCGCCAAGGCAGCGGCGGTCGAGTGGCGGCGAGATGTTTGGGACGCGTTCCTGGGATATAGAAATGCTAGCGCTCGGTTGCGTTCGCCTGCTCGCCCGCTCCCACGCTGGATTCAGCGTTGGGAAAAAGTGCGCTATAGCGGAGCGCGGCGCGAATCATGAGACGCGGCACGCTGCGCGCGCCGTCGTCAGGAAGATAAATTGCGAGCGTGAGCACGGTTTCCGTAGTGCAGCGATCGCCCGGACGAAACTATCCAGCACGCCTGCCGCGACTGGCGCATGTGCCCGGTCTGCGCGCGATCATCATGGAGCCGCGCTCGCGGCTATTTTCAAGGAGTTGCTGCACGAAGTTTCTTGCCCGCGTTTTGATCGGCTTCTCGCTGCGCTTGGTCTTGCTCATCAGGTTGCTCACAGCGATATAGTATTTGCACCGTGACGTTTCTAGTCCTGCTACGCATATGAGTAATGGGCCCTAGGCGACAGTCGACGTCCATATACTGAAGGTTGGCCGCGAACGTTTTCGTACCCTTATCATATTTCAAATCGAGTTCATTGCAGTGATAGCCACCGAACTCGTCGCAATACTCGAACGTTCCAAGGAGCCTGATACCAAGGAACGGATATTGCCTTGGACCTCCTTGGGCAGGGGCGACCATCTTCCCTCCTCCATTTAGTATGTCCGTAATGTCCTGAGAGGACATGACTATCTGCGCATTTACGATATATTGCGAATTCGCTGGGATATCAGGACCGCCAGAGTTAAAGAGCTCGCCGTTGTCAAGATACTTAAATCTTTCAATGTGCGTCCCGTCTTGTTTGATACCCTCGATTTCTGGAAGCAGCGACCCCTGATCATGGGCGTGTACAACGTGTGTCTGTATTTTAGCTAGGAAATTATGAGCTGGAGTACGACCACCGTTAAAGAAATAAACTGGTATAGTAATGCCGGTCTTCGGGTCGATATTCATTTCGGCCATTTTACCGTCGGGGCCGCCCACACCGACGTACGCGCGCAAATCCTTAACCGCGTTCTCGTGCGTAGCGGCGACTTGTAGCTTGGCTTGCCGTGCGTAATACGCGACTAGCAGGACGGTCGCGACCTCTAGTAGAAATCTTAAGCCCTTCCGGTACCGCCTGTAAGCAAGGTACAGCCGACGGATCCTGGCAGCGCAAACTGCTTTGACGGCAGGCCACTTCAATCTCGGTCTCCAGATCCGACTTTCGAAGACCTCCGCGCGACCTCACAAGCTGGGGATCCGATCACGAAGCGCCCACGCTCATCGCGAAGAGCGCTGCGCGCCCTCGCGCGGCCGGCGCGCACTTGATGTGGGTTGCGCACCAGCGCGTGGCGACATTGTGCGCATAGTGCACGAGCATTCACGAGGCTGTTATCGCAAGCGCTGGATCTTCGGTCGGACGCTGTTCAGGACTGGATATTTGACGCTCGAAACGCTCCAACCGCCTGAGCAACTGCATGGTCCACCGCATGGCGAGCGTCATTCTACCGGCTAGAATGTACCGCCACAAAAAGCAGCGCCGCGGTTGGTCCACAGTGGGCTAATGCCCTCTGCGGCGCCGGGGCGCACACTCGCTGATTGGTGAACAGCGATGGAAATATGGCGGAGGGGGGAAGGAGTCGAACCTTCCGGCAAGCGTATTGCCCGCCAGGCCGGTTTTGAAGACCGGTGGGGCCACCGGGCCCCTTCCTCCTCCGAATTTGAGTGAACTGCAGCTTTCAGCCCTGAGTGCGACAGCACGCCAACTTTACTAATGGTTTGCCAATGGCGCCAGCAAAAGAAAAGCCACCGCCGGGCTGGCGGGGACAAATAGCTGCTGCAGGGTTGGTCGTTTGCGACCGACCGTGGAGGCGCTTTAATCACTGCCCGGCGGCATCGCTCTGATAACCGGCGATGACGTTAGTGTTGGCTGAGATCGGCGACATTCGCCCATTCCAAGGACCACGAGAGTTGGTGGCATATCTCGGGCCCGTGCAGCCGAGTGGAGCAACCATTAGGCGCGGCGACATCGCGCTTACCGTTGCAATACTCAACCGTATCTGCGACAACTGCCAAATACCGCCGAATTTAGCCGAATGATGAACACAATAGTAGGCGAAATTCACATAAAGACGGTTATGGATGGATACTTCATGCTTGACTTCATCAAGAGACTAGCCTTGTTCAAGAATCCACGGATGATCGATGAGCTCCATGATCCTTCTTCGTGGAAAGGCTCTCTGCTTTCAGCCCCGACGGTGCTCGCGGTTCTCTTAATCGCACTATCCTTCGTTGTCGCGCCCACCATTGCCGGCGCGCAGGTGCAGCAGCCGATGTTCGGGCTGATGTTCCCCAGTCTACCCGCCTACCAGCTAGCCGGAACGAACAGCGACCAGTTGCAAACGCTGATGACGCTCACCGCCGGGGTGCCGCCCGGGCCGCTGTTCGATCCAAACATCGCTGCGGGTCCTCCGCGAGCGCTAACAGATCCAAATGATGACAACCCGGACAACGTGCCGTCGTTCTTTACCTACTTCGGGCAGTTCCTCGATCATGACATGATTCTGGACAAGCTCCCGGTACCGGATGCCTTCGTCGACCCCAAGAAGATCCCCAACTTTCGTGACCCGAGGCTTAACCTCGACAGCGTGTTCCTGGGCGGCCCGACTGCCAACCCTGAGCTGTACCAGGCGGACGGCGTGCACCTCAGGGTCAATCTGGTCAATGACCGAGACCTTCCACGCAATCCTGACGGGTCCGCGATTATCGCGGAGGGACGCAACGACGAAAACCAGATCATTGCGCAGATACATGTCGCGTTTCTTCGCGCCTATAACCACCTGATCGATTCAGGATACACCTACGCTAGCGCGCGCGAGCTGCTTAAGTGGCAATACCAATGGATCGTCGTTCATGAGTTTCTGAAGCACGTGCTCGAACTCGATGTGTACAGCGACGTGTTCCGCCCCGACGGAAGCATCTACATTCGGTACTTCGACTCGAAGCAGGCGAGCAATGCCGTTATGCCAGTCGAGTTCTCGGTCGCGGCTTACCGCTTCGGTCACTCCCAGGTGCGCAAGGCCTACATTGTCGCCCCATTTGATAATACTCAGGCTGCCACTAATCCTCCGAATACCAATCCTCCCGTTAAGCTCCAGGTGTTCAACGGCACTGCTAACGATCTCCACGGTGGACGACCGATCACGGCCGATCATGTGATCTTCTGGCCGAATTTCCTTCCTGTCGACGGCCAACCCTCGACCGGCCAGTTCGGGACCGGCCAGCCAGTGGCGAACATCGGCCGCAAGATCGACCCACTGGTGTCGAGCGGCTTATTCAGTCTGCCAATTCCCGGAGCAGAGCTCACCGGATCTGTAATCCTCGTGTTGCGCAACCTCCAGCGGTCGCTCGAGTACGGGCTCCCGAGCGGCCAGGCGGTCGCGAAGCGGCTGAACCAGAACCTACCGACAAACCTAAAAATCCACGTTTTATCTAACGCTGAAATCGAGAATGGGACCGCTGATGCCAACGGCATCAAGCATTTAGTGAATAATGGAGTAGGGATCCTGTCTGACCCGGCCTACAAAGGTGAGGTGCCGCTATGGCTCTATGTCGTGGCCGAGGCGCGGATCGTGAACAATGGGGCCAAGCTAGGCCCGGTCGGCAGTCGCATCGTCGCTGAGGTTATTGGCGGGCTGCTAGCGGGCGACAGCCGATCCTATTACCGCAGGGGCTGGAAGCCGATGGGCGGCGACTTCCGCGCGCAGGACCTGCTCAGGGAAGCGGGCGAGCTACCGCCAACGCCATAGCAAAAGTACATTCATCATTGGAAACAAGAAGGCTCCGCAAGGAGCCTTCTTGCGTTTCGGCGTCAGTCCAACATCAAACCGTCGCCGCGAGCGACGACCAGCCGCAGGCAACCCGCCTCCCGCATCTCCGGCTACCCTTGTTCCGTACCGCCTAACTGAAGTCCTGCGAACGTCGCGGCGTCCGGCAATCCATGTATCCCATAGTGCTCGCACGACGTCTCGCGACAGGAAAGTTCACGTAGCGGGATGGACCAGATCGCCTAACAACCCGGAGGGCCGGGCTCGCCATTCGATGCTACTCAGAATGAAAACAACGCAGGCCATCCCGCCAATTTCTATCGGCAGGACGGAGAGATCGGCATCGAATGGCCGTCCGGACTTTGCACAAAAACAGGCCGTTCGATTGCGCACGATTTGACCAGTTCGCACCCGGTCAAGCGCGTACCCCAGTTCATTAGAACTGACGAATACATTGAAGTCTTCGATCTGCCGGCCCAAAATCTCTTCGCGCGAATAGCCACATAGCCGCAGGAAACCCTCATTCACTCCGATATAGCGCGAATCATCTAAAGTGGCGATCAAGGCAGCCTCGATGCCATAGTGGAAAAGGGTAATCAGACTAGTCTCATTTACGGCCAATGCGCTCTCGAGTGATTTGCGCTCGGTCACGTCCCGGAACAGCAGCACGCCTCCCTGCAACGCGCCGGCTTCGTCTCGAAGCGCTCTGGCGGTCGCGGCTATCGAGGTGCCCGCCGAATTGTTCGCGCCGTTGATGCTCAGCTCCGTTATTTCAGAATCCCTCCGGTCTGGAAGCGTGGTTTGGAGATGCTCGATAGCGAGCGTCAGCCGATCTCCAGCCGAGTTTGGTTCAAGTTCGGCCTTCGTTTGATCGAGGACCTGCGCCTTCTCCGTCTTCAGTAGCTGCTCCGCTGTAGCGTTGGATCGCACGAGCTTCAAATCGCGATCGAGCAGGACTACTCCCTCATCCATGCTATCAAGCACCGCGTCCATGAATCTGCTCTGCGTCTGCAGCGCCGTATCGGTCTTCGACAGATCCGCGAGATTGCTGCGCAATGCCTTCAGTCCTCGGAAGACGTATAAGGCTGTCAGCGATATAAGTATGAGGCCCACAACGCATCCACCTGCAACGATGCGAATCGCGGGTCTGGCCGAGAATTCTTTCTCCGGCGTGCTGTGCGCCAGAGATACGCGCTCTTCATCGATCATGTCGTCCAGGCGTCGGAGGATATCATCCATCAATGAGCGTCTGCTGCTTGACCGAATCATGTCCAACGCCGGTCCGGGACCCATCTGCGTTCGCACTTGAATGGAGTCGTCCAGCGCGGACACTCTCTTGCGAATCAAGGGCGCAAGATTTGCCAGACGCTGTTCCTGGCTCGGTTCATTGCTGCTCAGCGTTCCCACCAAATGTAGTTTCTGGTCGAGTTTGGCGGTTGCGTCTCGGTAGAGTTCAAGATTGTATTGGTCGCCGTTGATGAGGTAATCACGCTCGCGAGTTTCGGCTTCATCGAGCAGGACGTGGAGCGCTTCGAGGTTGTCGATCGTCTGATTGATGCGCGTCTGAGCGCGCGCCGTTCCATAGCCTCTGCCGTCGAGAGTTTTCAGGCTCCAATAAGCGGCCAACCCGACGATGGCCAGAACCACCAGGGCGGAGACGAATCCCACGATCATAGCGCCGAATCTGATTGTGGAACTGGCCGGCGGGGGGCTGTCTTTCATCGAGCCCTCCAACTGTTTAGAAAGCATCCGAATCATAAGCGCCACAAATCGGTCTTCTCTAAAGACATCGTTACGCCTCTTCGTGCGAACTGCTCTCTATGTGCGTACGAAGTATCTATGTTAGTTTTATCATAATCATCCTACAGGTCGACAGCTCAACTTCAGAATATCCAGACTCATCTGTTTGTGGCGTACTATTTCAGACTTTTTTAGGCTATATCATCTTTTGATTGTTCGTCCCTAACTTCTTAGCTTTTACTGTATGCACATCACTGCTCAGACGAGCAGGCTTTGATGTTCAGACAATAGGACGAGGGGGGACAGGTCTCAGCGCGATGCATCGTCGCGACTGGCGACGAACTCGGCGCTAAGGAGTGCCCGGACAGCTGGGGGCGCGTCGCCTATGACGCTACTTTTCGCCGTGCCACTTCGACATGTGGGTCACGTGCGTGTCGAGATAGAAGTCCTCGCTGAAAAAGCGATCGTAAAATTCCATCTCGCAGTGCTGCGCCTGCGCATAGGCGCGCATGTAGAAGCTAGGCACCGTCGCGGGAAAACGGCCGAAGGTATCGTAGATATACTGTGCGACCTCACTCAGCAATTCGATGAAGTCAGGACTGTAGCGCTCGATACGCGCCTTGACGCGAGGGCTATCGCGGTAAGGCCCGGGCCGCTCGGGATCGAATGCGCCATTCAGTCCGAATTTCAGGTCGGCGAATTTTTTCACGGCGGCGTGCATGTCGGCGCAATACGGAGGGCACAGACCCTCAAAGTGTTCATCGATCCCAACCGGATTGGGAACCGCCCAGCGCGAGTCGGTGGCAAAACGAAAGCCGAGTCCGGGAATGCCTTTGGCGGCGAACGCGCCCATCAGGCTCGGCGGATTGATTCCCGTGTACATCCATCCGCCAAGCCCCATCGCCTGCATCGCAAGTACGATGTTGTAACACATCAGCGCCAACTCCATCGCGCCCGTCGCCAGACAATACTGGTCGAACTCGAAAATCGAGAATCGCTTGGCGCCGTCGATCAGACCCATCTTGATGAAGCGCTCGAGGTCGCCGCATACGCGACCGTTTTGCGGATCGAATGGGGTGAAACCCATCCCGAGATATACCGCCATCAGGTCCATCATCTGCTGCGTCAGATCGATTACCGGAACGAAAAGCGTGGTGCCCGGCTTGTTCGCGTTCCATAGATTATGGGCGCTGGTGTGCGGCGGCTGGGCGGGCACGGTGACTCGGCCCGGGGCGAGCTTGACGCAGTGCTGCTTCACCCGCTCGAAAAGCATAGCCAGGTCGGCCGGCCGATTGCCGTCCAGAATTTCCTGCGGATCGAGGTCCCGCAGTTGCGTCAGGTAGGTGCCGTCGTCATCGGTAAAGATCAGCTCAGAAGCGTAAATCGACGCGCCGCTCGGATAAGTCCGGCCAAGTAGGCGTACCGGATAGTTGCATCCGCTGTCGGCCTCGCCGGCGGAGGTGTGTTCCATCCCGGTGTTCCAGCCGTTGATTCCCGCGCCGCACATCACCAACAGCATCCGCTCGGTCTCGCTGAGCGGGACCGGCTCGTGTGGCGATTCGTAGGCCAGCGGGCCGTCGGGAATTTTCATTCCCAGTCCGAAGCGGCGCGCGCGCCGCCCGAACATCGCGCCGAGCAGCGGAAACGCGGAAAGCTCGCGCACTAACGCTTCGGGAGTAGGAGCGGTAGGTTTCTCCGCCATGATTTGTCCTCTCTGTTATTGTTCCGCTGCCGTCCTTTCGGAGCCGGGATGATTTTCGTTGGGGGCGGCGCGATGCTTCGCCGGCCCACGCGCCATCGTAAGATTGTAGGCGCTGTTGATGAGCGAGATATGGGAGAACGCCTGCGGAAAATTGCCGAGCTGGCGCTTGAGGTTCGGGTCATACTCCTCGGATAGCAGGCCGACGTCGTTGGTCAGTTTGAGCAGCCGGTTGAATATCTCATGCGCCTGGTCATAGCGGCCAATCGCCTGCAGACAATCGACCAGCCAGAAGGTGCACGGCAAAAATACGCCTTCGCCCGGGGGCAGACCGTCGACCACGGCTTCTGTCAGGTAGCGCCTCACCAAACCGTCGCTCATAAGCTCGCGCTGGATAGCCTCGACTGTCCCGATCACGCGCGGATCCGTCGCGGGCAAGAAGCCCACCAGCGGCATCAGCAGCAACGCCGCGTCGAGCTCGTTGGAGCCGTAGTATTGAACGAACGCTCCTCGCGAGGGGTTGAAGCCCTTAGCGCAGACGTCTTCGTGGATGCGCGCGCGCAGCACGCGCCACCGTTCCAGCGGTCCTTGCAGCCCCATACGCTCGATCGCCTTGACCGCGCGATCAAATGCCACCCATGCCATCATGCGCGAATGCACAAAAGGGCGGCGGGGGCCGCGCACCTCCCAGATTCCCTCGTCGGGTTTCTCCCACGCCAACTCCAAAAAATCGAGCAGCGCGCATTGTACCTGCCAGGTATCATTGTCGATCCTGAGTCCATAGCGGCTCGCGACGTGGAGCGCGTCCATGATCTCGCCATAAACGTCGAGCTGGAACTGCTCATGCGCGGCGTTGCCAATCCGCACCGGGCGGCTGTTCTCGTAGCCGGGCAGCCACGTCACCTCGAATTCGGTAAGACGGCGTTCGCCGGCCAGCCCATACATGATTTGCAACTCCGCCGGATGGCCCGCGACGGCACGGACCAGCCACTGGCGCCACGCCTGCGCCTCCTCGGTATAGCCTGCGATGAGCAGCGCATACAGCGTGAAAGTCGCGTCGCGCACCCAACAGTAGCGATAATCCCAGTTGCGCACGCCCCCGATTTTCTCCGGCAGCGAGGTCGTCACCGCGGCGGTGATCCCGCCGGTGGGACTGTAGGTCAGCGCCTTGAGCGTGATGAGCGAGCGCATCACGGTCTCTCGCCATGGTCCGCCGATCGTGCATCGGGCGGACCACTTTTGCCACCAGTCTTCGGTCTCGCGCTGCATCGCGAGCGGATCGCGGCGGCGCGGTTCGCCCAGGTGCGAAGCGTAACGCGTCATTACGAAGGCAAAGCTTTGACCCTGGGCGACCTCGAACTCGCCTATGGTGCGGAAATCTTCGCCGCGCAGATCGATTGGCGATCGCAACAGCACCGCGTCGGGGCCGGCGATCGCGCGCAAGCCATAGGGTCGGCTCCTCACCCACGGCACTACACGGCCGTAGTCGAAACGCAAAATCGCTTCCGTGTGCATCGGCACCCGTCCCGCGCGGCCTTCGACTATCCGCACCAGGTCGACTTGGCCGCCGCGTTCGGCAATCGGCATAAAGTCGATCACGGCGACCGTGCCTCCGACGCATCGGAACTCGGTCTCGAGAACCAGCGTATCGCCGCGGTAGCGGCGGCTGGTCTGATATGGCTGGTCATGGGGAGCGATCAGCCAGCGCCCATTGTCGGGAGTGCCGAGCAGCGCCGCGAAGCAGGCGGGGGAGTCGAACCGTGGCATGCACAGCCAGTCGATCGAACCGTCGATCCCGACCAGCGCGGCGGTATGCATGTTGCCGATGATTGCGTAGTCTTCGATTCGAAGTGTCACAGGTTTGTCCTCGATCCAAATTTACTCCGCACGTTGATCGCACGCAGCGCCGGACGTGACTTCGCGGTAAACCTCTAGCGTGCGCTGCGCCATCAGCTCGGCGCTGAATTCTTCGCGTACGCGCCGGCGCGCCGCCGCGCCCATCGCGGCCCGGCGTTCCGGATGGTCCAGCAACGTGTTCAGCGCCACTGCCAGCGCCGCCGAATCTCCCGGCGGCACGGTTAATCCAGTGAGTCCGTCGAGCGAGACGTGCGGTACCGCGGAGTCGAGCCGAGTGTTGACCACGGGTCTCCCGCACGCCATTGCCTCGAGCTGAACGATGCCGAACGATTCGCTGCGCTCAACTGAAGGCAGCACGAAGACGTCGCAGGCCTGATAGCACGCTTTCAAGTCGGCGTCGTTGACGCGTCCCAGCAGCGCTAGCCGATCGGCGACGCCGAGCCGCGCAGCCTCGGAGGCCAGCCCGGCGCCGAGGGGTCCTTCGCCGGCAATCAGCGCGGTCGCCCGCACATCCACCATCGCGCGTACCAGGTGCTCGAAGCCTTTATAGTAGATGAGGCGGCCGACTCCGAGCACAATACGTTCGCCGTAGCGCCGACGCAGTTCGGCGACGCGCGCGGTGTCGCGATGCTCGAAGGCCTCCGCGCGGATGCCATAAGGGATCACGCGGCAAAGCTCGCGGCGCACGCTCAACACCGCGGAAGTTTCGACATAGGCCGTGGAACCGACGATGATCGCGGCGCATCGCCGCAACAGCCACGAGAGCAGCGGCGCAAAGGCCGCCGCCGCGCGGCGCTGCCGCACCACGTCGCTATGCCAGGTGATCACAATCGGCACGCCCGGCCGACTCATGAGACAGGCTACCGCCGCCATCGGGTTCGGAAAATGTAGATGGATCACGTCGGGACGCGCCCGGCGGATCGCGCGCGCCATCAGCGGCACGATCGGAGTGCCGTGCAGCATCAGCGGGGTCGCGAGCCGCGAGATTTGGACGCCGCCTTGCGTCGAGCGCTCGCTGCGCCATCGATCGCTCGCCACCAGGACTTCGACCTCGACCGACTTGTTCAGCTCTTCGCACAGGATCTGGAGATGCGTTTCTATGCCGCCGGGGCGGGGCGGATAGAATTTGCCCACGTGCAGAATCTTGAGCGGCGCGGGCTGGATCATCTCAGACGGCGATCTCGCGGTAGAGCGCCGCACAGCGGTCGGCGTACGTGGCCCATGAGAAGTGCGACGCTTGGCTGATCACCGCGGCTTGCCGCGCGGCCCATCGCTCAGGATCTTCTGCGCGCTCGCGCAGCATCACGGCCACAGCAACTTTCCACGCCGACACGTCGGCCACAGGGCAATACACGGCGGCTTCGGCGCCCACTTCGCGCAACACCGGAATGTCGCTCGCAACTACTGGCGTCGCGCAGGCCATCGCCTCGATCAGCGGCAGACCAAAGCCCTCGGTCTCGGATGGCATCAGCAGCAAGGCTGCGCGGCGATAGAGCGAGGCCAACACGGTGGGCTCGACAAATGGCATCGTGACGATCGACTGCTCGAGGCTCAGCGCCTGAGCCAACCGTCTTTGATCGGCAGTGAGCGTTCCTCCTGCCTTGATCAGGCGCAGATTCGGAAATTGCGCGCGCACGGCTGCCACGATGTGCAAGAGCAGGTCGATCCGTTTGCGCGGGATAGTGCTGCCTACATGGAGAATTTCAAGCACGTCCGGATTTGCGGGACCGAGCAAACGCGTAGCCGCTGCGTCGGCGGATTCATCGGAGCGCGGCGAACAAGCGGGGTGCACACCGTTGGGAATTACCAAGAGATCGGCCGGCGACACCATCGCGTTGGCAACGAGCGCGTCGCGCGTGGCGATGCTGTCACAGCATACACGTGCAGCCTTACGCATTCCGCCGAGCGTCCGCCGCGCCATCATGCGAAGCCAGAGCGAGCGCCGTCCAGTGCCGGAAGCGCACAGGCAATGGAACGCGTCGAGATCGTGGCAGGTCACGACGGCTCGCTCGCCGGCAAGCTCGTGCACGAGATGGGCGTAGCTGTGGTCGACGATATGGAAAAGGTCGAAGCCGTCTCGCAGACGCCGCAGCACACGCGGGTAGTCAAAGAAACGGTTGAGCACCCGGTCTGCGTTGAAGCGTGCGTGCGCGCCATGCTGGCCGTCGGCGCGGCTCACGCGGCGGACAAATGGGGGACATATGCGGGTGACCTCGAGGCCGGTCGAATGGCGCGCCTGGAGCTCCGCGCAAAGCATCTCGCCGACCAGGTCCATGCTGGACCAGCCCTCTTCGGCGTAGTCGCAGACCACCGCCAGGCGCAGACGCCGTGCAGGATTCAAGTGGCTAGCAGCTCGTCGAAGAATTCGAGATGGCGCCGAGCGACCACCGGCCACGAGTACAGTGAGTGTGCGCGATCGCGTCCGCGAGCCGCGAGTTCGGCTCGGCGCGCCGGACTCTCGAGCAATTCAGCCAACGCGCGAACCCAGCCCGCCTCGTCGCGTTCGCCGACGATCACGCCGGCGTCGGCGACCACGTTGGGAATCTCGCCGCTGTCGCTGGCTAGCACTGGCACGCCGCAGGCGAAGGCCTCGATCAGCATGCGTCCGAATTGCTCGCGCCATCGCGCCGTGGTCTGACTGGGCGCGAGCAGAAGGTCCATCGCATTGAGATGTTCGGGCACGCTGTCATGGGGAACGTCGCTGGCAATCCGTACCCGGTCGCCATGGCGCGATCCCCACTCCCTGAGCGCGGCTTCCCCTGGGCCGCCGCCGACCAACAAGGCGCGCCACGGTGACGAAGTTTCGTCAAGCACGCTCATAAGCAGGTTCAGGCCCTTGGCTTCGATGAAGCGTCCGAGAAAGCCGACTACCGGCGGCCCTTCGTCGTTCCATCCGAGCCGCGCGCGAGTGGCACGGCCGCTTTCCGCATCAGGACGAAACAGTTCCAGGTCCACGCCGAGCGGCATCACGCGATGGGGCTTGCGGCTCCAGCAGCGCACGAGCTGCGTCTGAGCAACCGTCTCGCCGCTCGCGAGCCATCCGTCCGAGCGCTCAGCGCATATCCGTTCGATCGTGGAGAAGGGCTGCGCATAGCGTTTGGCGATGTTCTGAAAGGTATAGAAGACCAGTTTCGACGCGGTCGGAGACCATCGCGCGACCTGGCCACCGGCGATTACATAAGGTTCCTCCCAGCAATGCACGAGGTCCCAGCGCTCGCGCATCACGGCGCGCAGCGCGAGACCGTAAAAGAAGAGTTGCGCGATGCGGCTTAGATGCACGTTGATGGCGGCCACGCGGCAAAGCTCGCCCGGCTGCGGCTCGAGCGGGATGGGGCGCAGATCGCCGTGGAAAAAGCGCGGCGCGACTGCGGTGACCTCCCACTGTTCGCCACCGGCGCGGGCCATCTCGTGGGCCAGGCGGCGGTTGAGCGCGACGCAGTACGAGTGCCCGATCGTAAGCAGGCGGTGCGGATGCTGGACGGCCATGATGGGGATCGAGCGCGGTTACGAAGCCGGCGTAGTAGCCGCGTTCATGTTCACGCCGATGACTCCTTCGAAGATCGCCAGCAAAGCATCGATATGCGCGTCGAGGTTGAAACGGTCGGACAACTCTTGCGCGCCGTTCCTCAGTCGCGCGAGTTCGGCCGGATCGCGCACGCATTCGACGATCGCGCGCGCCAGACCCGCGGCGGTCGGTGGGTCGCCGGGCGCGAGACAGCCGTTTACTCCATCGCTCAGCCACTGCGGAATTCCACCCACGGCAAACGCCGCGGCCGGAAGACAGCGGAGCCCCGCCTCCGGACCCACCAAACCGAACGGCTCCGGCCATGTGCTCGGCACAACGAGCAGATCGGAATCGAGCATGAGTTGATCGAGACTGGCAGAATTCAACCATCCGCTGAATTCAATACTGAGTTGCGTGTTCGCCGCCTGCACTTGCCGCGACTTTTGTTCCCATTGCACGCGATCGGGGCCGTCGCCGACGAATATCAGTTTAAGCGGACGACCGAGCGAAGCCTGCGCCAGCGCCAGCGCGTCGAGCATAATCGGCCCGCCCTTAAGCCGGGTCATCCGCCCAACGTACAGCAGTCGAACCTCGCGATTTGCCGCCGGCCTCGCTTGCGCGGCCTCTTGCGATCGGGGAAACCGGCCGGGAGCGAGCGGAAGCCGCAGCGCGTGCACACGCTGCGGCGGAAGACCGTGGCGCATGAACTCGGTGCGCATGTGTGCGGAGGCAGTCAGGATCGCGCCGTAACGGCCCATCAGGCCAAGGCGCGCGCTCTGCTTCCGATAGTCGTTCCACATTCGCGCCGGGCTCAGACCGCCGCATCGATGGGGATAATACTGGATGAAGCATCGCCATCCGAAGCGGCGCGCACACGGCCGCGGGCGCGGCGCCGCGAACATCTTATTACCGCTGATGCAGGTGCCGTAGTACCCGTGAGCGAACAGCACGGCCGGCGCGCTTTCGACTATTCGAGCCGCGGCCGGAAGGTCATTCATGCTGTGCACGAAGATGACGTCGGGGCGCCAACTTTCAAGCGCGGCGAACGCCTGGCGCCATCCCATTTCGGGCGCGCACCAGGACGGGGCGGTCGCGGGCAGGCGAATCCGCTGCACGCTGGGCGGAGAGTCCAGCTCCGAGAAAAAAGCGATCTGATGGCCAGCTTCGGCAAGTCCGGGAATCACGGCGTCGAGATAGCTTTCGGCGCCGCCGACGCGTGAGTGATGCGAGTTCGCTATCGCGATTCTCATTAACGCTCCGGCCAGCCCATCGAACTTTATCACCACCTACGCGCTCGACGCAGCGACTGAAGCATGGCGACGCCAACGAGTACCCGGCATGCTCGCCAGCACGAACGCGAGACCTATCTTCGGCGTCAACCCCTGCAATGCCATGGCGTCGCGCAGATGTTTTCGAGCGTCGCGCGCGCGTCCCGCTTGCATCAGAAACAGGCCGCGAGCAAGGAGTGCCGCGCTGCACCGCGTTTCGATCTCATTCCGTAGCGAAGCGAGTTCCGGCATCGCCATTAGCCGCGAATACATCAGAATCATCCCGCGGCTACCCTCGTCGCTGGCGCTGGCGGTCGAAGAACCGCCGTGGGCCCGGTACCTCGTCAGCCGCTCCGGAAGATAGTAGCAGGCTTTGCCGCTCCGACAGGCCAGATACCCGAGCCACTGGTCATAGGCACTGCCGGTCTCGGTAGGGAAGTCGCGCCAATCGATCGCTTCGCGCCTGATAATACTCGCCTGGGCGACCGGGATACTCTTCTCCACGAGACAGCGCCAGAATGGGCGATGCAGCCCGGGAGAGAGAACGTCGCGACGCCATTGGCGCGTGTTCTCCTCGGTGATGGGCAGGTCGATGCGTCCCTGCTCGTCGATTACGTAATGGTCGGAAAACGCCAGTACGATATCCGGGTTGTCTACCAAGTACGGCACCATTTTACTGAGAAACGCCGGTTCCCATTCGTCGTCGTCATTGAGAATTGCGATGTACTCGCCTTTCACGAGGTCGCGGAAAGCATGAATATGGTTGGCCGCCATCCCCAGATTCGTTTCATTCGGATGGTACACAATGCGCGGGTCAGCGAAGCGTCCGGCTATATCGCGATTGAGGTCGTTTCCGAGATCGTCCGCGACGATGATTTCGACGTTGCGATAATCGCCGTTTACGACACTCGCAATCGCGCTATGCAGATAAGCGGGCCGATTGTAAGTTGCGATCACCACACTGACCAGCGGAGCGCTCGAAGCCGCCATCAGCAACCCTCGCGCAGGGCGATAATAGTGTGCGCAATATCGAAGCGCTGCGCATAGAGCGCGCCGGCCGCGGCTTGTAGCCGCGAACGTTCCCCCGCATTGTCCATCAGCTGTGTGAGCGCCCGGCGCATCGCCGCGACGTCGTGTACGTCCACGAGTGCCACCGCGCCGCTCTGTCTCCACAACGGCTCAGTGAACACGCCGGAGGTGGTCACCACCGGGCGGTGATGGGCCAGCGCGGCCATCATGCTGGTCCGGCGAGTGCTGACGCCGTCGCCATACGGCTGCAGCATCAGGTCGCAGGCGCCGAGATGGCGCGAAACGTCGGCGGACGCGAGAGGCCCCGTGGCGCGCACGCGCGCGTGCAGTTCGGGAACTTCAGCCAAGAGACGGCTTCGCAAGTCGGAGCTGTCGCGGCCCACGAGCAAAAATACCGCGCCGGGACGCTCACGCAAGAGCGGCAGAACGACCGCAGCAAGCTGCTCGGCGATCCAGTTCTCGCGCGCGGTGCCGAAATGGCCGACTACCATGCCGCCCTCAGTTATGAGCGTCCTGCGGACTGCAAGTACTCCCGCCGGGTCATCGACAATCGGCACGTTGCTCGGCACCGGCAACCACGAAATGGCGGCACCCCTGGGTGCGAGCATGCGCAGGCGCGGTTCCCAAGCCGCGGCCGCTACCAAGGATCGGCGGGCGGCGCGCACGAGCACGAAAGCCATCGCGAGGTGGACCGCGCCGATGACGTTGTAGCGCATAGGCTGTCGCCACGTGAACGCCACCGCGACCTCGTGAAACATGATCGTGATGCCGGCCTGGCGGCGCGCGAAAAGCCATAGGCAGAGCGGCAGATTCATCCCCCTCATGCCGAATCCCTGTGGAACGTATTGCACCAGTATTTGTCCGGGGCCTGCGGTGTCGAGTCCGCGGCCGAGCACGGCGAGCGAGCGCCGCCCGAACCCATCCGGCAGGCGATGAACCTCGACCCCGGCGTCTGCCGGCTCCGCTTCTCCAACGCTTGGCGCCCAGACGTGAACGCGGTCGCCGAGCGCAACAAGTCCGAGCGCGACCTGCCGCGTATAGTCCGCGACTCCGCCTGGTTGGGGCGGGTACTCAGGACTGACTATGTGCCAAATAGCCAACGCGAGAACCAGACTGTCCGCGGCATCACTCACAAATCAGGTGAACGACGCCACGTTCGGTCAAAGGGTCCATTTGACCGGTAAGTGGCATAGGGCGAAGTCTCAGTTCCGCAAGCAAGGCGTCGACATCTGAACGTGGGGTCGCCGCGCTGTCCCACAGGTCTGGATGCATTTCCACAATCAAGGCAAGCTTGCCTCGTTGTCCGGTTATGAGCCGCCGCGCACCCTTGAGCGCGGCGATCTCGAATCCTTCGATATCAATCAGTATGCAATCGGGCATCAGTTCTGGATGCGCGTCGCAGAAATCGTCCAATGAGGTCATCGGCGCAGTGATCGTGCGGAAGGCATCCGCAACGCTGCGGTCGGGAGCTCCCATCCGGCTGACCCCGTCCAGTCCCTGTTGGTCTTCCCGTGGTAGGTAAAGCGTAGTGTGGCCCGAACCATCCGCAACCGCCATAGGAACGATTTCGACACGGCCGGACAGACCATTGACCGCTATCTGCCGTTCGAGCACGGCGCGCGGCCGCGGGTTGGGTTCGAAGCCCAGCACGCGCCCGCAAGGATGTGTCCAGTATGCGAGCTGAAGTACATAATAACCGACGTTGGCTCCCACGTCGAAACACACGCAGTTAGGCCTGACCAATGCGCGCAGATAGGAAGCGACGGCGGGCTCGTAGTTGAAATCGGCTGGATAGTGTTGTCGGCAGCGCGGATCGCGCCGAATCTTTATTCCATTGATGACGCAGGGAATACCGTGTCCGCCGCTGGACCAGCTGAGAACAGCTTCGTAGGCTGGACGTAGTTGGCGCACCAGCGATGAATTGCGGCCCAAAAGGTCCGACACTCTGGTGCCTATCGTCTCAAGCATGCATCACCTCCACGGCTGTCAAGTAAGCCTTAGCCGTTGCGACGAAGCCATTCGTCAGGCGACTTTCCCGCCGACGGCGACTGTGGCTCATTTGGCGCCGTTCAGTCTACTGAAAAAACCTGCTTCGACCAGCGTGGGAAGGCCTTCGCGAGTGAACAGAGGGCGGCTCGCGCCCGCGTAATGTCGCGCGATAAGCTTGCCCATGTCGGTGCATGGGTGCAGAGAAACGAGATAGCTATCGGGCAAATACTCGACTTCAGCCCGCTCGCTGAAAGCCAACGCGTAAAGCGTCTGCTCGACCATCGTGTTGGGACGCGCCACCTCTGTGTCGGCGAGATAGTATTCGCAGCGGGCCAGATCTATAGCGGCGCGCGAGACCAGCGCGATGCCGGAATTGACGCAGGGCGCGAGCTGAACGCCGAACCGCTCAAAGGCACGCTCGGGCGAAATGTTATACATGTTGGCGACGTCGCGCTGAAACATGGCCGCAGTGGATGGAGAGCGTTCTTGCTCGATCAGATCTTGCGCGCGAGCGAAGAACAGAACGTCGGAATCCAGCAATAGCAGACGCGGGGCTCGGCACAGCAGTGCGAAGTCAGTCAGTTTGAGCATGAACGGGGTCTTACGCCGCAAGGCGAGAAGCCGATCGAAGCCCAATCTTGCCAGCTCGGGTTCGACCAACGCGTCCGCTTCACCTTGTAGCACGATGCGGGCGTCGGGAAAGTGATGGCGCATTCTGGCGATCATCCCGTCGGACGATTGCCCTTGCAAATGAATAGCTAATGGACAGGTCATCCCCGAAAAGCAGTAGAAGCTTTTAAGTGCCCAGATTGCACAGAGGTAATCGCGCCTGGAGCATAAAAGGTGGACCTCCGATGCGGCCTTGCCGTTGGTATTCTCCATTCTTATCGGGGCGGTATCGAGGATGCGCGCCCAGAGAATTCTGCGGCGTAAGGCAGTAAGCGGCCCCTCGCGCTGAATACGTCGCATCGTGACGTAATAGCTATTGCGCCTGAGCAGGTGACGCAGGCTGTCAGTTGGGTTCAATGCCATACCCATTGGACTTTAAATTGTGCGCGCCGAGTGCCGTACAGTAGCTAGCGTGGGTCAGCCGGGCCATTCGCTCTATGGTGAAGGCGGCGGCTTGCCCGCGCGCCGCCGCACCGAGTTGCGCCCGCCGCTCGGGCGCATCCAACAACGCGGAGATGGCCGCCGCAAGCGCCTCGGGGTCGGCGGTCTCAACCAGGGTACCGGCCTCTCCCACTATCTCGGCCATCGCGGAAGCGCGGCGTGCAACCACGCATCCGCCCGAAGCCATCGCCTCCAGCAGCGGCAATCCGAAACCTTCGTACAACGAGGGAAATACAAACACGGTGGTATGGCTATAGAGCCATGCGAGATCGGCATCATCCAGCGGTCCCAAGAGATAAACCGCATCGCGCAGCCCGAGCTCGGCAACGCTTCGATCGAATTGATCTTCGCGTGCAGGATCAATCGCCGCGCGTCCGAAAAGCAAAAGCCGCAGCCGGGGATACTTTTGGCGAAGCATGGCGACCGCTTTGAGCAATGAGCCGAGGTTTTTGCGCGGTTCCAAATTGTAGGGTGACAGAAGGGTTTCGCCCGAGCACAGTTCGCCGAAGCGGGCTCGGCTATCGCGACTTACGCAATTCAGGGTTGTGGACGCAACAAAAGAACTGCCGAGAGGAACCACATCGATCTTGGCGCGACGAATTCCCCACAGAAGGCCCAGGTCACCGGCGGTCGTGGACGAGATCGCAATCACGCGTCGCGCGCGATGCGTGACGGCCCATCGATCGGCTCGATAGGGCCGTGAGCGGGCCGCTTGGGCGTATTCCGGGAAAAGCTCGTACATCAGATCGAAAACCGTAACTACCATCGGACACGGCGCGAGCAACGGCACTGGACTGTGCAGCACGTGAAGAAGATCAACCCTTTCACGCAGCGCGGTCCATCCGAGGCCGAGTTGGTTGCGATAATGGGCTGCCCGACCGTCGAAGCGCACAGCCTGTAGATATCGCCAGTCCAAAGTCTCGAATACGCCCAGCAGTTCAGCTACCGGAGTCGGACGAGAGCCGAGGAGCATGAAATCGGTCCCTAGTGGGAGTTTGGAGAGACCGCGAATCAGATCGACGGCGTATCTATACTGCCCATTGCGTATGCTCAGGTGATCAAGGCCAGAGAAGTCGATTGCGATCCTGGGCCTGGGCATTATGAGTGCGGGTCACGCACCTTCCATCGACGCTGTTTGAGCATGGCCGCTTTATACTTGCTACGCAGTCGCAATAGACCGATTAGTCTCCCGCGCCACCCTTCATATGAAAGAACAGCGGAGTCACCCTCCATGGCACAGAACGGCGCGAGCAGTAGTGTGCGCGGATCCTTGAGCAGTGCCTTGACTGCGACCATCGCGTGCCAGACCCAGATCTTGCGCAAGCGACTCTTCATACCCGTTCCGTAGTCCGGGGGAAGATTGTATGCATCCAGAGTCACGGTTGAGATGGCGCTTTCGCGATTGAGCCTGCGCAAATAGGCCCAGTTCAGACGGTATGCAGGGATGAAATGTTGCACCCGTAAAGCCGGATCGATAGCCAGTTTCCAGCCGGCCTCACGAATGGCAAAGCTGAGTTCGGAGTCTCCGCCGCGCGACAATTTCGTTCCAGTCGCGTCGGACAAGTTGAACTCGAAGTTCGCCTGCCTCAATCCCAGCCACACCGTCTTACGGATGTTGAGTCCTGCGCCGAACAGACCGTGGGGCACTTCGCTTAGCTTGGCCAAATCCTCTTTGGTAAAAATCGTGTAGTTTGCTTGGAAACGCTCAAACCAGCCCGGCGGCTCGATTTCACAAACTGCATAGCTGAGGCCGTTGAAAGCTCCGAGCATTGAATCTGCGGACATGGTGTCGCTGACCCTTCTTATCCAGTCCTCAGCGACCCAATTGTCGTCGTCGACGAAGCTCACGATTTCGTAGCGCGCCTCGGCAAATCCTCTTGTGCGAGCGCTGCTGAGGCCAATTCGCGGCTCGTCCACAACGCGCAGCGGCGCCGGCGCGTCGGCCGGCCAACAGCGCCGGGCTGTCTCGGCGCTGTCGTCGGTCGAAGCGTTGTCGATGACCAGCACCTCCCACGCGATGTCGTCCGTATTCTGCTGTGCGGCCAGGTGAGCGAGGGTTTGCTGGCAGGCGCGCGGCGCCGTTGTAGGTGCAAATCACCACTGAGACGCCGAGTCGTTGCTCATTCGGTGCGAACTCACTGCCGCGTACGATTTGCTCGCCGCTCTTTGCCTGTTCGGCAATCATCGCGACTTCGGTCGCCCGGTTTTTGAGATGAGTCTCTTCCATGCTCTTCCGAGGCCATGACGCGCAAGAAATCTCGGATCCCGGTGCACGCGTATGATGTCGAAGTGAACCCACTCCAGCTCCGCTCCGGCCGGAACCTCGGGCTCTCGCTGTAGTGCCGGATTGCGCGCGATTCCCTCTTCAGAGGCGAACAGGACAAGGTTCTGGCGATACCACCATTTGACGCGACGATCCTCGCGCAACCGGCCTCTGACAGGATCGAACATCCGGAAGCCTCGCTGGGCGAAGATCTCGCGCCAGTAGATCGGCCACTGCGCGTTGATATGACGCGTGCCAACCTGTCCAGGGACCCCGGCCGAGAATGCGACGATTGGTGCGGCCGAAGTAAGCGCGCGCACCAAAGATGCGCTGCACCGCTGGGGGAGATGCTCTGCGACCTCCAAGCAGATCGCTATGTCGTAGCTATCGTCAATCTGCGATAGCTTGGTGAGATCTGCGGCCAGGAAAGAGGAGTCATCGATCAGAATCTGGGAGCGGTCGATGTAATCGCCATCGATGCCGCGCAGCCTCTTAACCCCGTGCTCTCCGAATACCTGGAGCCAGGCTCCACGTCCGCAACCCACGTCAACCACGCTTGTTACGTTCACGATCGTGAGCAGCAGCGGGACGACCACTCTTGCCGATTCTATCGAGCCATCTTCGATCGCATCGAAAAAGGACTCACTATATGTCTTGATTACCACGACTAAGAATCACGGCGCCGGGTTGGGTTTTTCACTGGCCCGAGTCGCGGCCCAGGTCGCCCGCAAGAATAAGGGACCAAGGTTCGCCGCTGGCAGGCGCCCGGTGCCCAACGCATCAGTTTGCGCCACTTCAAAAGAGACTGCCTCCTGGACGATATCGAGGTCACGCGACGGATCGCCGAAGTCGCCGAGGTAGAGGTCGAGCTGATAAGTTCCTGGCATCAGCGGAAGGCTAGCGAGACGGCATTCGATGTTGCCGTTCCGCAGTCCCTCGCCGGTCGAACCGTCATGCGTGAGACGGTTGCTCACCGCGCATAGCGGCATGCCCTCGGCAGTCTTTAGGGCGACGCCGAGAATGGGTCTGATGGCGCCTGCGGCGGCAAAATCGACCCGCACGGCGAGAGGGGCGCCCATCCGGAAAACATCGGTGGAAACTCCGTCGCCGGCATGGAGACTCACCGCACGCATGATAGGAATCGAATCGCCGCGGCGGCCCTGATGCTCGACCAGCGAGCGGGTGCCACCGTGTCCGCGCAGCTCGGATGCCATGTAGCGCATCACGATCTGCGCGGGCGGGCCGGCGGCTTCCAGGCGGCCTGCGCCGATCAGCAGACACGAGCTGCATAGCGACTCGATCGAAGCCATGTTGTGGCTGACGAAGATTATGGTGCGTCCGGCGCGCGCTACGTCGCCCATCTTGCCCATGCACTTCTTCTGGAAAGCGGCATCGCCGACCGCCAGCACCTCATCAACGAGCAGGATCTCGGGTTCCAGGTGGGCCGCCACGGCGAAGCCCAGGCGCACGTGCATGCCGCTTGAGTAATGCTTGACGGGAGTGTCGACGAATTTTTCGACCTCGGCGAAGGCGACGATCTCGTCGAACTTGCGCTGAATCTCGGCCCGCCGCATGCCGAGGATCGCGCCGCTCAGATAAATATTCTCGCGCCCGGTCAACTCGGCATGGAAACCAGTGCCGACCTCGAGCAGGCTGCCGACTCGGCCGTAGATCTCGGCTCGCCCGGCGCTCGGCTCGGTGATGCGCGAGAGCAGCTTGAGCAGGGTCGACTTGCCGGCTCCGTTGCGTCCGATGAGGCCGAGTACCTCACCCGGCATCACCTCGAAGCTCACGTCGCGCAGCGCCCATACGTGGCGCTCGCCATCTTGCGCCCGGCCCTCGCGCGCGCTGCCGCTGAGTATGGAACGCGCGACCCGCGCCGGCGCGCTGACCGAACGCACGATACTTTCGCGCAGCGTGCGGTAAGGCTCGACGTGCCCGATGCGGTAGCGCTTGGAGAGCTTGTGGACGCGGATTATCGGTTGCATCGCATCTACCCGCGGCGAGCGTCAGATGACGTCGGCGAAACTGCGCTCCATGTGCCGAAACGACCATACCGCGTAGGCCGCGCTAGCGAGCGACAATGCACCGGCGACAGCGATCGCAAGCCAGTCGAACGGCCGATTCAACACCGCCGAACGAAAGCCGCCGATAATTCCGGTCAGCGGATTGAGCATCAGTACCCAGCGCCACTTATCCGGCACGAAGCTCGCCGGGTAGATTACCGGCGTCGCGAACATCCAGAGCTGGAGGATGAAGGGTAAGACGTATTTGATGTCGCGGTATTTGACGTTCATCCCCGCCATCCACATCCCGACCGCCCCGGCAAAAATCGCCAGCATCGCGACCAGCACCGGGAACATCGCGATCCCTGCGCCCGGCGCGATCCCGTAGCAAGCCATCATCACGAACAGGATTGCCAAGGCAATTGTGAAATCGACCAGCGCGGCTCCAACGGCGGCGCCGGGGATCGCCATGCGCGGAAAATAGACCTTGGTTATGAGCTGCGAGTTCCCGATCAGGCTCGCACCGCTTTGGCTGACCGCGCTTTGGAAGAATTGCCAGGGCACCAGCCCAGCGAAGGCGAAGATTGGATAGGGCAGGCCGTCGGAAGGCACATGGGCAAGCCTCCCGAACAACAACGTGAAAACCACCATCATCAGTAGTGGTTGGAGCACCGCCCACAGCGCGCCCAGTGCGGTCTGCTTGTAGCGCAACTTAACGTCGCGCCAGGTCAGAAAGTAGAGCAGCTCGCGATGCGTCCACAGCTCGTTCACGGCGTCCCACAGCGAGCCGCGTCCGGCTTCGATAACGAAGTGCGGCACGCGAGCCGCCGGCTCGTCGTCGGCGAACTGTTCGTAGGCGGATGCGTCGGTCTTGTGAGGGAGTGCTTCCAAGGATGCGCTCTAATCTAAATTGTATCGTGCCGCGCCAGCCGGTCACGCACGGGTGCGCGAGTATGGTCCGACTCGACGTTTAAGCCGTGGACAAAACCACCGCAGCGGCTGTCGTGCATGATGCCCGACTGGCTGCGATGGCGCTCGACGAGTGTGACTATCTGCTCGGCCATCCTGCGCCAGGTGTGATCGCGCAATGCAGCCGCGAACGGTCGAATTTTTTCACGCCACGCATCCGCGGCATTGCGCCATCGCGCAAGCCGCGCGGCGAGATCTGCGGCATCTTCCGCATCTGGAATGAGCAGGTCCGCGAGTTCGGCCGGATACTGCTCGGCAATTCCCGAGGCGCAGCTGACCAGCGCCGGCAGTCCGCAGCACAGTGCCTCCTGCACCGGGCGCCCATAGCCCTCGTATCGCGAGGGCAGCACCAGCGTATCGCATGCCCACAGCACGCGAGCGATAAACGTATCGTCGCGGTCGAAGTCGAGAAAACGAATGCGTGAGGCAATTCCGGCGGCGATGGCGCGCGTCTTCCATGCGGCCAACTCGGCGCCCATCGCAACCACCACCAGCTCCGCATCCCAGGCCGCCTTTGCGCAAAGTGCGGCCCACGCAGCAAAGAGCGTGTCGAACCCTTTGCGAGTATCGCCCAGCGCACCGACGAAGGCGACCAGCGGCCGCCCCGGCGCCGAAGCGGCATCGCCGACGCCGATTCGGGCGCGGGCCGCGGCGCGCTCATCGCCAGTGGGCGGACGGAAGAGCACCGGGTCGATGCCAATATAGACGGCATGGGCGCGTTCGGCAGGGAAGCCCAGCCGTTCTACGATGTCGCGTTTCATCCGCGCAGTGTCGGTGATCGCGAGTTTCGCGCGCGGCACGATGCTACGCTCGGCGGCGAGGTCAATGCGGCGCTGCGCGCGGTTCTTCACGCGGCGCGCCCATCCCGCCGTGACCCGCGGCGCGAAAACCGCCTGCACGTGATGCACCCAGTTGATGTCGTCCCAATCGCAGCATGCGCCGTTGACGATCACCCGGCCGCCTGCCGCAGCGATCGCGCGCGCCCAGTATCGTCCGTGCCGGTTCAAAAGCGGTCGCGCGAGAAAATATGAGCCGGCCGGCTTGGGCACGCGATGGAAAGTTATGCCCGGATGGCGCGCGAGGTCGTCGGCCACACGGTACCCGACCAGATGGGTTTCGAAGCCTTCCTCTGCGAGATAGCGCGCGAGTTCGTAGTTGGGCTGGTTCATGCCGCCGGCCTTGACGAAATCGCCGCTGACAATCAAATAGGATGGCTTCATGCGCGCGCTGCCTCAGCTTGCGCCGGTGCGGGTTTGCGCAAGGTATGGTATGCCGCGTTGAACAGCATCGCGTTGAGCATCCAGAAATCGAGTCCGCCGGCGCCGATGAAAATGCAACTATCGAAGGTCGCCGCAAGCACGCCGACATCGTAGGCAAAGACCACGGCCGCCAGCGTGGCAAGTTCTCCTGACTTCGGGTTGAGCGCCGTCCTGTATGACACGCGAAAAGCGAGCACGATGGCGAGCGTGTAGATCAGCACCAACGCGATCCCGCCGTCATAGAGCCATGCGGTCAACTGGATTTCGGCCCACAGTGCCGGATTTTTCGTGTTAGTCGGATCGCCGAAGTAGTAGAACATCATCCCCCAACGTCCCGGACCAGCGCCGAGTGGGTACTCGGGCAGAACCTCATCGATGGTGTATATCAGGAACTGGCCGCGGTTTTTTTTGTACACTTCGCCGGGACTCTCAGCAGTCAAGCTGTTTACACGGTCAGTGATGGCCGTGCCGCCCAGCCCCACCGCCCAGGTGAATCCGCCAACCGCTGCCAGCGCCATCAGTCCGGTCAGGTACGCGAGTCGCCTGCTGCCCAGCCGGCGACCAAGTATCGGATTCGATAGCAGGGCCCCCCGCCAGCTCATCAGAGTGAGGAAGGTCAGCATGCAGACCATCTCCATCACCAGCATCACGCGTACTTGCGAGAGATAAATCGCCGCCATACCCACGAGCATCGCGACCGCGCAAACGGCCTGCCTCCATTTGCGCCGCTCGAGCAGGAAGAAGGCGGCGGCAAAGAGCACCGCGAAGAAGCCGGCCGCAGCGGCGCCGCCGGGCGTATCAGTCAGCCCCATCGGGCGATAGACCGTTTCCCCGTAAGTATTCTGGAAATGCTGCATCGCCATGTAGCCGGCACCCGCACCCTGCACCACGGTCGAGACGGCGAACTGGAAGCGCGCGGGATAATAAGTCTGCAATATACCGACGACGGAGCTGATCACCTGAAACGCCCACAGCAGCAATATGACGCGCCGCATTTCAGTGAGATCAATCCGGACTCGCGAAACCCAGAACAGCGGAGCCAGCACCGCCAGGTATAGTCCGAACTCCGCCGCCGCGGCCGACGCGCTGTTGATGCCGGGATTCAGCATCGATACCGCGAGGATCACCATCACGAAAAACGCCGCCTTGGAGGCAGGATGGGGTTTGCCCTGGCCGGGCAAAAGGAACAGCAATCCCAAACTGACGGCGAAGACGAAGGTGCGAAACACAATCCGGAAGGGTGCCATCGTGGAGGAGAGCAAGGCCAACTGGCAAATGATCTCCAAAGCCACAAAGTACTCGAGCAGCCGGCTAGGTTTGGGCCGGCGGACCGGAATCCCGGCGGATGCTTGCCAGTCTGGCGGCGGTGTGGTCGCGATGGCCATGCTTCAGCGCGTAGAATTTCCGCGCGCGAGCGGGTTGAGATGCAGCCGATGACCTTTCCTTTCCTCCATCCGGGTCACCTGGATAACCACGACCGTTTCCGCAGCGGCGCGCATCAGGCCGCAGCCTCCGGACAGAGCAGGCAATAGATTGGCATTAGCTCCTTCGCCAGCCGCTCGCGGGCGAAGCGCCGTCGTGCCGAATGCGCGGCCCTGCGACCAAGGGCCGCTCGCAGAGACGGATCGCGCGCCAGCTCTCCCATCCGCTGGGCCAGCGCGGGCGCGCAGCCCGCCTCGTGCACCAGCGCGTCCTCGCCTGGCGTGACTATCTCGGCAGCGCCGCCGCCCCGGCTCACCACCACCGCGCGTCCGCACGCCATCGCCTCCGCGATTACCAGGCCGAACGGCTCGGGCTCAGTGCTCGCGTGCACGACGACGTCCAGCGCGCGCATTGCCGCGGCAGCGTCGTCGACAAACCCGGTGAAGCCGACGCAGCCGTCGAGGCCCAAGGCCTCGGCCCGTGCGCGCAATTGCGCGAGGTCGCGTTGGCTGCCCTCGGTCTCGTATAGTGCACCGCCGATCACGTAGCCGCGCACCGGCGGATCGCCCGAGAGCATTTTAAGCGCACGCAGGAAAACCTCGTGGCCCTTCCATTGCGCCATCGTCGCGATGAGCCCGATCCTGACCACGACACGCTTTGGAGGCATCAGGCCAGCCAGCCGGTCGAGGTCGAGCGCGGGCCCGTCTGGCGAAAAATGTCCGAGGTCCACGGCATTGTGAATGGTAAAGACCTTGAGCTTGGCGCCGCAGATGGTGCGCACGTCCTCGGCCACGCTGAGCGAGTTGGCGAGCGCCACCGCACAGCGGTCCGCTTGCGCGCGCATCAGCCGCGCCATCAGCGGCCGCGAGCTCACATAGTCGTGGACGTGCCAGAGCACTGGCACACCGCGGGGCGCGGCCCAGGCCCCGAGGACATGCATCTTGAAACCGTTGGTATGGATCAGATCGGGCGCGGCGGCGGCGAGCGCACGCCGCAGCCGCGCCGTGTACAGCGCTATCGATGGTGTGCTGAGCGATGCCCGGCCCAGCGTGCCCAGCAGGCGGGATTTACCACCGCTGCCGCCGGCGGCGGCGTCGCCCAAGCGCGCAAGGGCGCGCGGATAGGGCAGCGCGCAGGCTTTCACGCCGAGCGCACGCGCCCGGTCGAGGAAGGCGCCGTCGGCGCCCGCGATGAGCTCGAGTTCAAGGTCTGGCTCCGCCGCGCGCAGGCTAGCCATGAAGTCGAACAGGCTGCGCTCGGCGCCGCCCATCTGCCCGGAGGGGTTGAGATAAACGATCTTCAAGCGATTTATATCAGTCGTCTGCGCCCGGAGAGCGCGCTGCGGTGGGCTGAGGCTCGACGAGTATGCGGGCTTGCGCCGCCTGTGCCGCCTCGGCTTTGGTCATCCGATGTTTGAACTCGGCGTAGTACTCGTTGATGGAGCGATTTTTAGGATCGAAGATCACCGCCTGCGCGAACGATTTCTCGGCCTCATAGTAGTTGTACGCGCCTTCCTGGGCCCGACCGAGATCGAACCAGACCCGCGCCGAAGGGTCAGCATCAGCCGCCTGCTGCAGGGTCAACGCGGCGCGGTCGTAGAGCGACTGGTTGAGGTAGAACTCGCCCAGCGCCAGCAGGACCTCGCTGCCCTGCGGACGTTCGGCCGCCGCGTCTTTCAATGCGCTCTCCTCGGCCTCGGTGTCGTGAGCCTCATGCGCCGCCGAAGCCAGGGCGAGGTCGAGATCGTAGGGATCGTTGCCGGACTTGGCCGCTAGTTCCATCGCAATCCTGGCGGATTGTATATCGCGGTCTGGTCCGTAGACGCTCTTGACCAGCTCCAGATAGGGAGCCGGATCGCCCGGCACCTGCGCCATCGCGGCGCGGAAAAACCCCTCCGCACTGGACATGTAGCCGGCGGCAGCGTACGCCCTGCCGGCATCGATCAGGAACTGCATCCGCCGTCCGGGATCGCCGGTCTGGAGCGCCGCGCCGGCATACAGCGCCGCCTCTTTGAGCGGGAGGTGAAGACTCGAATAGAACTGCCCGATCCCGTAGAAGGCCCCCGGAAAGCCGGCCGCCACCGCCTGCTGGAATCCTTTCTCGACAGCCATCTGGGTGGCCGGCGCCAGCCATCGGACCAACTCCGGGGTCAGATAAAAGTGAGTATCGGCCGCGGGCGAGTTGAAAACCGATCGCGTTATCTCCGTCAACGCCTGCGGCAGGTCTCCGTGCCGCGCAAGCACGCTTGCGTAGGCATCGCGCATGTCGGGATTGAGCGGGTCAAGCCACACCGCCGTGCTAAGCTCGCGCATCTGCGCCCGCTGGTTCATGGCGTTCGCGCCCAGCGTGAACATGAGGTAATGGCTCTCGGAATCGGCAGGATGCGCGACCACCCGAGCGGCCGCCGCCCGCAACGTGGTCGCCCCCGGAATGAAGTCCGGATAGGCGACGTCCTTCTGACCGAGCACGGTGAAGATGAGCGCTAGTGCGCCCGCCATCGCTCCCGCCAACAGTACCCTCGGCACCGGGCGCCATCCGCGCGCGTCGCTATCGGAGGAGGCCGGGGTCGCAAGCCTCAGTGCCAGGCCGAGCAGCACGGCCAGGAGGATCGCGTTGGCCGGCACGTGAAGATTGAAATCGATCAGCTCATGGAGCGCCGTAGCGATCACCGCCGCCATGACCGCCGCAAGCAGCGGCCATTTGCGGGGATCGCCCGAGCGCATCGCGGCGCCGATTCGATGCAGTAGGCGCCAACCCAGCCAGCCGAGCGCGAGCAACGCCACAAGACCGCACTCGGCGGCGAATTGCACATAGTCATTGTGCACGTCACGATAGTAGAAGAATTGCGACCACGGCGGTGATACGTAGCGCGTAAACAATTCGCCCCACGCGCCCATCCCGACCCCGAACAGCGGGAAAGCACGAATCATCTCGAGGGTGCGCCGATAGAGCATCCCGCGTTCCTCGAGACTGATCCCGGTCGAGACGGTTTCCGCCAGGCGAACGTCGGTCATACTGCGTCCTTGCGGACCGATCAACATCAGCGCGAAAACGAACAAGCCGACCGCTGCCACGGCGACCCAGCGCAGCGTGCGGCTATCGGCGTGGTGTCCAAAAGCGGCGCGCCGAGGCTCCGGCTGGGCGAAGAACATCGCGACCAGCGCCCCCGTGCTGAGCGCGGTCGAAATCCAGCCGCCGCGCGAGAGGCTCAGCACGATCGCGCACAGCATCACGAATGCGGTCGCCATCGAGGCCATACGCACCGGACTCGCCCAAGCGCGCGGCACCAGATCGACACGCAACATTGCGGCGACTAGCGCCACTGGCAACACCATCGCAAGATAGTTGGCGAAATGGTCGGGATTGACGAACGGCCCGGTCGCCCGCAACGCGAAGGCCAGGTGCGGGCCTTCCCAGTCCAGTGGCACGAAGAACCACAGTATTTTACCGTTCCACGACGCCCAGTTCATCAGACCGAGAAACGCCACCAGGAAACCCGTGGCCAGGATCAGACCGAAAATCGCGCGGCAGAAACCCTCTTCGGCATGCGGTTCATCCTCGGGGCCGAAGGGGTAGAGCGCGATCAGCAAAAAGAGCCCCGCGTAAGCCAACGCCTTGATCATCCCCGTGCGCGTCACCCTCGGCTCGAAGCTGAGCGCGCGCCATCTGAGACTGTCTGGCGGCGCTGCCGCCGGAATCTTGGCGTGTTCGAGTGATTGATGCGCCTTAGCGGCGGCGGCTGGAGCGAAGGGCACCTTCGCTCCGGCGCGCACCTGGTCCGCGGTGGGCAGGAGGACCGGTCCGGATGGAAGCACGGGCTCTGCGTCGAAATTGACGTCGCGATAAGAAGCCTGCGTAGGCCATCCCGGCAGCGCGCGCGCGTAAGTCTCGTAGGCCGTGGGCGAAACGGCTGCTAATAGCGCCGGTGGCATCGGAACCAGCTCTAATCCGATCAGCGCCAGCACCAGCGCGATCGGTACTGCGACCACGCCGGCCGCCGATCGTCCGCCGGCGCGCATCAGGCGCCCGCCGCCGAGCCATGTTCGCGCCATCCACGCCGCCACCAGCGCAAAGATGATCGTCTCCATCAGCGTGTATGCCCACGGATGGACCGAACCGAAGCAGAGCGGGCTAAGAACGACCAGCAGGCCGATTCCTGTGACAACTATTTGATCGAGGCGGCGCAAAGTCTTGATGTGCACCACGTCGCGGGGTGCTCGATGCCTGGCCCGTCAGGTAACTGCGATAGGGCGGCGCGGCAGGCGGACTCTGATTTCAGGGAGCCGCTTCGTCTTGAAGCAGAGCGGCTTCTTCATCTCCGGGACCATAGTAACCTTGATGATTGTAATACTGATACTCGGAATGGTGGATTCTGACTCGGTTGAGTACCGTTCCGAAAATCTTGGCCCGTGCGTAGTCCAGGCGCGCTCGTGCCGCCCTCACCTGCTGTTTGGCCGTGCGCGAGGCGTTGGTTACCAGCAGCACGCCATCCACGATGGTCGAGAGGAGAAGAGCGTCGCTCACCGGCATTACCGGCGGCGAGTCGATTACGATGTAGTTGTAGATCTGCTGTAGCTGGGTCACCACCTGATGCATCTTGGACGAGCCCACCAGCTCGGTCGCGTTGGGCGGCACCGACCCGGAGCTGAGGAAGAAGAGATTGGGAACCGCCGTGGGACGGATGAGGTCGTGCAGGTCACGCACCCCGGTCAACACTTCGGTCAGCCCGAGATTGTTGTCGACGTTGAGCACGCGATGACAGCGCGGGCGGCGCATGTCAGCGTCGATGAGCAGGACGCTCGCGCCCAATTGCGCCAACATCGCCGCGGTATTCACTGCGGTCACGGTCTTGCCCTCGCCGGCGATCGCGCTGGTGACTAGCGTAACCTTGGGCGGAGCGCCGGCGCGCGAGAGCAGCAGCGCCGTGCGCAGATTGCGATAGGCTTCGCCCAGTGCCGAGTAGCTGCCGTGCTCGGTCACCAATTCCTGGACGGCCGCCGATGCCTTGCGGCTTGGCGACCCGTTGGCGCCGTTGCCATTGTTGCCGTTAGTCAAGGCCTTGCGCGCATCGGTGCTATCCGTCGCCAGTACCGCGGTCAGCGCCTTGGCTGGGCCATAAGCCCTGGGCCCATAGCCTGCGGAATTGAGACTCTTGAACTCGGGGATTATTCCGATATTGGGGAGTCGCAGGTAGCGCTCGGCCTCTTCGGGATCCTTTAGCGTATTGTCGAGATACTCGAGCAGAAAGGCGAGTCCCAGTGCGCCCAGCAAGCCTAGCACCCCGCTCACGATCAGGGCGCGCAGCTTCTTAGGATAGGACGGGATGCGCGGGGCGGTCGCCTTGTCAACGATGGAGACGTTAGAGGTCTGGGCTTCGGCCTCGACGCCCACGTCTTTGATGCGCTTGAGCACGGCGTTGTACAGTTGGCGATACGTATCGACGTCGCGCTGCAGGATGGCGTACTGCACGGCCGCGTCATTGAGACTCATCGTCACGGTACGTTGGCGCTGCATTTCGGCGTCGAGTTCGTGTTCCTTTTCGAGCGCCTGCTGATAGGACGATTCGACGCCTCTGATGGAATCCTGGATTTCCTCGTTGAGCCGTGCCTTGAGCGCGCCTTCCTTCGCGCGCAACTGCGCCAGCGGCGGATACTCGCCGGTGAATTGATTTGAGAGACTCGCATCCTGAGCAGAGAGCTGGTTGAGGTCGGCCTGCATGCTCTGCACCAACTTGTTGTCCATCACCACCGGCAGCGAGTCGTATAGATGCTTGTGGATCAGCTCGACCTGCGACTCCAGGCCGATGCGCTCGACCTGGGCCCTGGTCAAGTCTTTGCTCAGATCGGTGAGCCGATCGATCACCACCGCGTCCTTGCCGTCGAGCGACATGAGACCCGGGATGATGCCCTTGGCGCGCCGATAGTCGTTTAGCGCGACTTCGGACTTTTCTAGTTGCTCCTTGAGCTCGACCAGCTTGCGGCTGAGGAACTTCTCGGCGTCGCGGCTCGCCTGGCTATGCATCTCAACACCGCGGTCGATATAGGCTTCGGCGTGCGCGTTGGCGATCGCGCGGCGAGCATCGGGTCGGACGAGCTGTAGTCGACTTCGACCAGGCTGGTAGTGGGGATCACCCTTATGCTTAATCCGCCTAAAATAGGCGTCGAATCGCATCGGCAGAGACGCCGAGCAGACCCGAGCGCGGCGCATTGGAGCCCGCGCCCGGCAGCGGCGGCGTCATCAGGTCGTGCACCCGCTGACGCATGTCGCCGATCATTGTGCTGAAGAGTCTGGCCCGACCACTCCCGGTGAAGGCCGGGTTGCGGTTCAACCCCAGGTTGCGAACTACCGAGGCCGCCAGCGTTCGGCTCTTGAGGATCTCGCTCTGGGTTTTGAAATAGTCCGAACCATCGTAGGCTGCCTCGATCTCGATCATTGCCTGGGCCGGGTCGATCCCGGTGGGCGCCTTGGGCATGATCATGAGCGTGGTCTCTGCCGTGTAGATAGGAGTCGTCATCAGCAGATGAAGCAGCGTGACGAAGACCGTCCCGGCAACCAAGGCTGCGATAAGGCGCAGGTGCTTGCGCACCAGGCGCCAGTATACCCAAAGGTCGATCTTGGTGGTTTCATCCTCGAAGAACGCGGATGAGAACTCGGACTCCAAGGGCGACCTCGGCGGCCGGTCTACGCTGAATGAAATAGGGCGAAGGTTCTCTCACGCTTTTATTTCACCTAAGGTGTCGGCATCGCAGGGCCGCCAACCGACATCTTGCTCAGAATTTGATAGAAGACGTAGGGGCCTACCTTTACAGTGGAATAGGGCACGTCGATCACGTCGTTGCCACGCACCGGAAAGTCGGCCTCCTGCCCATTCTTGATCTTGTCCAGGTCGATTCTGAGCACCAGTTTGGAGCCGTCGCGCCGCGTGCGGATCAGATGAACTTCGGACCCGTTGGCCGCGAACATCGGGCCTCCCGCAGCGCCGATCGCGCCCAATACGGTCAGCCCGGATCCGACCTGGAAGTGTCCCGGGTTCTGCACCCATCCGACTACCATTACGTCGCCCCCACCGGGCACCACGATCACGTCGCCCGGACGCACCGGCATGTTGAGATAGGTGCCACCGCCCGTGAGCGCCGTGCTCTTGAGCCCGATTATCAGTGGATGCGAATTCTGGCGCAAAAGTGCGCTCAGTTCGCTCCGCTTGAAGGCCGCCTCGCGAGCGGCCGAGACGTCTGACGACCGCATACCACTGTTCAGCGCCGTCGCTGGATCTGCAACAGTGGCCGAAACCTCGGCGATGCGTCCGATAGCCTGCTGTTTATTCTGCTCCGCAGGCATCAGGATGATTTCATCGGCTGCGGTCGCGGTCAGGCCTCCCGCACGGGTCATCATGTCGAGCACGGTTTCGTTGGGCCCGGTGAGCGTGATCAGGCCAGGGTTGTTGACCATGCCGATGACCGCCACCTGACGGCTGCGATACTCCTTGACGAACACGTCAACCTCGGGCTTGTACATGTACTTCTTGAGCCGCTCGTCGATCCCGGCACGCAACTGCTTCTCGGTCAGTCCTCCGGCCTGCATCGTGCCGAGCATCGGTAGCGAGATGGAGCCGTCGGCTTCCACCCTGACGGTCCGCTCTCGCAGCTCGTCAATCGGAGGCACGGAAATCTGGACGATGTCGCCTGGCCCGATCGGATAGTCGGCCACCGTCTCGCCGCTGGTGCGATTGCGATACAGCGCGTCGAGACGCGCGGCATCCTGGACGTTGTCGACCCGCGGGGGTACGGACGGTGCGGATGCTGTTCCAGGCTGCGGCTCAGCCGTGGCAGGCTGCACGGCCGCGTTGGCAGCTAGCGGCGCGGGCGAACCTGCGCTCGCATCGCCGAAGTTCGGCTTATCCGAGGCCGCGCCGCTGGATGGAGCCGGCGAGCTCTCGGAAACGGAGCTGCTCTGTGCACAGGCCATAACGGCACACACGCAAAGCAGCGTGAGAATATAGTTTATAACCTTCATGTTTTCAGACGCCGCAGCGGATGAAATCCGCGCGCGCCGCCGACCGCGCAGGACTATTGGCCGGTCGATACTGGCGTCTTGTGGTGAGCGTGATTTGACCCCCCTGAAAGACCAAGCGCGACTCCGGCTGCGATTCCGCCGGCACCCAAAACCCCTGCCCCAACTCCCACTGCAGTCGCCGGATCCCAGGCGGCCGCGAGCGGCTGACACGTGCTGCCCGGCTGCGCCGTGGCTACGGCCGGTGACGTGGTAGAAACGCCCCAGTTAAGGCATATACCGTCCGGCCCCACATAGGAAGCCACGGTCTGCCCTTGATAGCCAGTTGAACCCGGGTCAAGCGTGAAATTGTAATTGCCAGGTTGCAGTCCGGTGATGTCGTAGACTCCCCCGTCACCAGTAGCGCCTTGGCCGATGACGTGACCGCTGGCGTCCTTTGCGATGACTTGTAGGCCAGACACCGATTGCCCCTGCGAACCAGCCACCGTGCCGCCCACTGACGCGGCCCTGGCCGCGGCAGACATACCGACAACAAACGGGAGTATCAGTAACATCCGGAATGTTTTCTTCATGTTTTCCTCTTACGTTCGAGGCTCTGCGCCACGCGCCACTCGATAGCGAATGTCCTCAGCCAGATCCAAATCGCTCCGATCGTGACTTCTGTTCTTGTTCCGTCCTTCGCTCAGCCCGCCAGATTTGCGCGGAGCTTGTTAGTGTTGAAATCAGCTACCATGCTCATAGCTTCACAGAGCATAACGAAACGTCTTAATCATGTCAATCTTATCTCAAAATCACTCTTATTGCTAAAATTCACGAATAGATGGGCTATCCCAAACCATTCCAAGAAATTCAGCAGTAGCTCAAATTGACGCAAATCATTCTATTTCAGCTTCAAAGAGCTAATCTGCTAATTGACACATAATATCAACAGCTTAGACTCTCTTTGTAACCAAATTCGTGTAAAACAGGCCATTGGCATGCTCGCCGCAGACAACGCTGCGCGCAAAGCTTCACTGAGTTCAGCTCGCCCAGATGCGAAACCAAACAGTCAGGCAGGTCTTGGGAAAATCAGGCTTTGAAAGCGGACGTGAGCGCAGGAAGAATG
>CAVQVD010000021.1:0-104669 GCA_963717045.1 uncultured delta proteobacterium
GCGATTGCGATCGCGCTTGCGGACACTGGTGCTCACGTAGCCGTGAACTACAAAGAAAACAAAACGGCCGCCCAGGAAGTCGTCGCGGCGATAACGAAATCCGGGCGTCGCGCGATCGCTATTGGCGCGGACGTATCGATTCCTCAGGAAATCGAATCGATGGTCGCGACGATTTTAGGCAATCGGCGAAATCGGAATTCTGGTCAACAATGCCGGTGTGGCGCGCGCACGAAAGATCGAAGACATCGATCTCGCGCTGTTCGACGAAGCGATCAATGTGAACCTGCGTTCCGCGTTCCTCGCCACGTCGGCGGTTTTGCCTGCAATGCGGCGTAGCAAATGGGGCCGGCTGATCTTCATCTCGTCCACAGCGGCGAATGTCGGCGGCATCGTCGGTCCGCACTACGCGGCATCGAAGGCCGGGATGATCGGCTTGATGCATTCGTACGCATCGAACCTCGTAAAGGAAGGGATCACTGCGAATGTGGTCTCGCCCGCCCTGATCGAGACGGACATGGTGCGATCCGATCTGCGCGTCACACCCGATCGCATACCCGTCGGTCGGTTCGGGCGTCCTGAGGAGGTTGCCGATGTTGCCGTGATGCTCGCACGGAATGGCTACATCACCGGGCAATCGATCAATATCAACGGCGGCCTCTATCCGACTTCCTAATGGAGGGGTCTCCCTCTTGACCCCTCCAGGATATCGATCTAGCAGCGGCGAATCTCGGCTTCAAATTGGCCAACGCCAAAGACATGTTTCCTCCAATGAGTGACGGCGCTGCAGAAATGCTTCTAACGGAAACGAAACGTCCGCTTTACTGAGTTCAATCGAAATTCAAGTGAGGAATCGCCGCTTTTCGCGTCAACTTTATCAAGGACATCATGCCAGGCTGTGCTCGATGATAACAGCGAGCCTCTGAAGCAGCCAGAAGTAGAATCGCAGAGAGCGCTCTATAGGATGACGAAGGCTCTCAATTCGCAAAGCGCGCAGAGCCGGCGGTGAACTTCGTTTGGATGGAGATAGAAACATTCGATGCCATCGGCGATTCGCATAATCCTTCTTTACTCTTGCTGGTGCCGGTCCGCGCCTGGGGATGGGGAAATTCGGTAAGCCACTCGAACTTCCGTTTTTCACTATCGGTGATTCGGCCGACCATTGCTGAAAAAAAGCGATCCGCGGACGCGGCAGCCCGAGATTCTCCCGCAGCGTCTTGCCTTCGTACTCCCGCCGGAAGATCCCGCGCCGCTGCAGCTCAGGGACAACGCGGTCGACGAAATCGTCGAGGCCGCCGGGCACATACGGGAACATGACGTTGAACCCGTCGCAGCCTTCGCAGACTAACCATTGCTCCATCTCGTCGGCGATCATCGCGGGAGTGCCAACCATCGCCAACCCACCATAGCTGCCGGCTATCCTAGCCAATTGCCGGATCGTCAGGTTTTCGCGTTTCGCGCGGTCCACCAGCCGTTGCCGCCCGCTCCTGCTGGCATTGCTTTCGGGGATCTCTGGCAGGGGACCATCGAGATCGCAGTGCGACACGTCGTGGCCGAGTTGCGCTGATAACGACGCAACGCCGCTATCCGGATGTACGAGGCTGTCGAGCAGCGTCCTCTTCGCTTGGGCTTCGGCAGCAGTATCGCCGACTACGACCAGGACGCCGGGTAAGATCTTGAGATGGTCGCGTGCGCGCCCTAGCTTTTCCATCCGGCCCTTCACATCGGCATAGAATTGCTTCGCGTCCGCAAGATTGTTCCCGCCCTCGAATATTACCTCTGCCGTCTCGGCCGCGATCTGGCGGCCCGCCTCCGACGCGCCTGCCTGCACGATGACAGGCCAGCCTTGGATTGGGCGCGCGACGTTGAGCGGGCCGCGCACGGACAGAAATGGCCCCTTGTGATTGAGCACGTGCATCCGCTCGGGATCGAAAAAGACGCCGTTCTCGACATCGCGGATGAAGGCGTCGTCGGCCCAGCTATCCCACAAGCCGGTAACAACGTCGAAGAACTCGCGCGCCCGCCGGTAGCGCGTCTCGTGTTCAACATGCTCGTCCAGTCCGAAATTCATCGCCTCGTGCGGATTGCCGGAAGTCACGAGGTTCCAACCGGCTCGACCGCCGCTTATATGGTCGAGGGAGGCGAATTTCCGCGCGATGTGGTACGGCTCGTTGTAGGTCGTGGACGCCGTGGCGATCAGTCCCAAACGTTCCGTTACCATCGCTAGCGCGGGCAGCAGCGTCAGTGGATCGAACGACGTCGTAGTGGCGCTGCGCTTCAGGGCTGCCATCGGCATGTTGAGCACGGCTAGATGGTCGGCCATGAAGAACGCGTCGAATCGCCCGCGCTCCAGGGTCTGGGCGAAGCGCTTTAGATGTTCGAAGTTGAAGTTGGCGTCTGGGAACGCTCCGGGATAGCGCCACCAGGCGGTGTGGATGCTAACCGGGCGCATGAACGCGCCCAACCGCAACTGATGCGAACCTGCCATCGTCATGACTCCCCTATGTCGTCAGAACAGTTTGCGCGTAGCTTTGCATGAAGCCGTTCTTAGGTGTTTGCTGGGTCCTTTGACCGGCACGAAACAGAGGGAGCCATCAACCTGTACACATCGGAGGCTGTACGCGGATTTCGACTTTTGGGCTTTACGTCGCAAACTCAGTCAGGAACAACGGACCATATCCAAGAGTACATCCTCGGCATAATTTCGGCATAATCACATCATAGTTACGCCAAGCGCTCGATCCTCGCGGGCACGTGCTTGTGGAATGGCGTGCCCGCGAACCAGTCGCGATGCTCACTTGCCGTGAGCTCATTCGGTGCGACGCCGTTTTGGAATTCCTGACCTTCGCGATCCGGATACCAGAGACCGGTGCCGTTCGGGAGCGCCACATGGCCGGGTAGCATCGTGTCGGTGACCTCGACCACCGTTTCCGCACTAGCACGCTTCGTGATAATGCGCACGCGGCCGCCACTTAGCACTCCGAGTTGGAAGGCGTCCCCGGGGTTCATCCATAACGCGCCCGCCGGATCCTTTGGATGCCATTGCGGGTCGCGAATGATCGTATTCGCGGTAGAGGAACGGCGTTGGCCCGCGGAGAGCACGAACGGGAAGTCGGGATCCGAAGACGGATACTCATCGCGAAGCGACTTGAGCTCGGGGATCAACTCAGGAATCGTAAGATTGATCCGTCCGCCGTGAACTCTGCGCCACGTTTCCTCGTACGGATCGATACTCACCACCACCCCTGAGCGATTCTTCAATATAGCGTCGAACAGCGCCTCGCCGAGTTGCGGACCTTCGCCGCCAAAGCCAGCGCTCCGCTGGTAGGTCTGTGAGCGAGCGCGGCGCATTCACGATGAGTTCGCCGTCAACGAAAGCCGAGAGATAGCGGTCGAACGTCCCGAACTCCCGATTGCGAGGTTCACCGCGAAGTGAACGCAAAGCTTCTTCTATTCGAATTCGTGCGGCCGACGCTGAAGTCTCCTTGAATTTTAGGCAGGTTATGCTGTTCAGGTATTGATGTCGGGCTCGACAAGTCTGGCGAGATTTTGGAGCGAGTCCTGCCAGCCAAGATAGCACGCCTCCACCGGAATCATGTCCGGCAGGCCTTCCTGCACGATGTTCAGCTCGGTGCCGACCGATACTGGCCTGAGCGTTATCGTTACCTGAATTTCTCCCGTCAGATTCGGGTCATCGAATCGGTCCACGTAGCGCAACCGTTGATTTGGGATCAGCTCGATGTATTTACCGCTGAATGAATGGCTCTGGCTCGTGGTAAAGTTGCGGAAGGACATGCTGTAGCTGCCGCCGACCGCCGGCTCTAGCTTATGCACTGTGCAGGCGAAGCCGTTGGGGGAGAGCCACTTGGTCAATGCGTCTGGCTCGAGGAACGCGCGATAGACTTTATCTGGTCGGGCAGCCAGAACGCGGTGCAGATGAACAGAGTTGGGCATGATGATATCTCGCTTGGTTGTTGAGCTCGACTGAGACTTTCCGGGCACCTCGACTTTCGTACGGCGGTCGAAAGAACCGGCCTGGACCGATGCTATCAGGTCGCCGGCTTCTCGCAGTTGACCATCCATGGAGTGCCGAACTTGTCGATCAACATGCCAAACCGGTGTGCCCAGAAGGTCTCTCCGAGCGGCATCTGAACAACGCCGCCTTCGCCGAGTGCGCGAAAAATGCGCTCAGCATCCGCCGCGTCGTCTACCTGAATGCTCACGCAGAAGCCTTGCGGCTTGGTTGCGAACTGCGGTGGCGCGTCGCCGCCCATCAACAGACGATCGCCAACTTGCAAGCGGGCGTGCATGATACGAGCGGCCGTTTCAGGATTTTGCGGAACGCCCGCGTCGGCGGGCGCATCTGCGTACCGCACCATCATCAAGATTTTGCCGCCGAGGATTTTTTCGTAGTGCTTGAACGCCGCTTCGCAGTGACCATCAAAGCTAAGATACGTGACGAGATCGGTTGTCATTTCGTTGATCCTTTCCGTCTGTTGTTAAACAGCAGTCTGATGTAACGAGGCAGATGATCCATGCTTTCGGCAGCGATGGCGGCATCGCCTTTCGCCTTCGCTCAGATGAACGCGCCTTGCAGCACGGCTTGCGTGTGAAGACTCTTTCATCGCGGCGTAATGTCAGCTTGAAATATCGGGGTCCCATTTACCTTGATGCCCGCGCTCCCACTCCGTGATCCATTGCTTCACGCTCTCTTGCAAGGTCTTCGATTCACCGGATATTTTAGCCTGAATTTCTCTGAGTGACTTCCCTTCTTTCCAGAGGCGAAAGGATAGCTCTTTAGTTCGTTCTCCCTTCGGCATCGTCTGGGTGCTCCCTTGTTTAACTCATGTCATACGCCAGCTGGCCAAGGTTGCGCATGCGTTGGCCGGCGTGAGATCGGGCTTAACCTCCAACTCCAAGACTGAGACGTTATCTAAGCTGACCTGATAATCTTCTATTTCACTCGTCGAGCCTTGCGGGCTGAAACTCCACTGTTGGCGAACGAGCTCTCTGAATGGCCCGCCTCGCTCGGCCGCCCACTGAAGAGTGAACTCCTGGGTCCGGGCGATTTCCGTCTCCGAAAACTCCAGTCTGATCCGGCGGAGCTGCGTTGGCTTGTCGAACATGATACGGAGGGTCTGCTTACCTCTCTGGGCCGCCCGCCAGCCCGGTCCCTTCCCCGAGACCAAGGCAGACTCAACCGGGAAGCTGGGATCCTCTGATGTGACTTCACTTTGGCCATCTCTTCGAGATCGAACCATTCTTGTTCGGTGCGCGAACCCGAGTGGACGGTAGCCGGGTCGATTACGGTTTTACGCACGGTCTATTCTCCCTTGGGCCTTGTAGTCTTGATGGTAGTTTGAAACCGAAACCTAAAAGCCCCACCGTCCAGTTCAGCGCTGGTCCGTTGCCGCGTCAACTGCCCGTCAGAGCGGCATGGCCAGAGCGTTCAGCGGTGAATGGGCGCAATAGCGGCGCGAATGGAATCCTTAGCGACGGACGCAGCAGCTATCGCCGCAATCATGGCAACCACGGCCCCGTCGGGCAGGGTCTCGCGGCGGGAGGTAAATTCCGCAGATTCGAGCAGCGCGCGAAGAATTATTACGGCGGGACGGCTAAAAAAGCATGCTAAAGTTCATGTGTGCCCATCAGGCGGCGTTTGGCAAAACATCTGTTATGCGCAAAGAAACTCTCTGACCGCCCGCTCGACGATAAATAATGCAATCGCCGCAGGCGAGGTTATCGCTACTTCTTCTGCTGGTTCCGATCCTGATTCTGTCCGGAGGAAAATCTCAGCGTACCGACCTGCCGAGCGATGCTTACATCTGGCAGCGGCGCTGGACGCCCTCGCTCACTCAAGCCATTGCCGGAGCGGCGCCGCTGATTCGCGACTGGCGAGTTCTGATTACCGAGGTTGATCGTCGCGGCAAATGGTCGGACGCCGCGGTCGACTGGCAGGCGCTGGCACAAAGCAGGCGACCATCGGTGCTGGTCATCAGAATCGATGGCCAGATTGCCTCTCTGGACGGACGCACGCTCCTAGACGAGCTGCTCGCACGCATCGACGACGCCCGTCGCTCGGACCGGGCTATCGCGGGAATCGAAGTTGATCATGATTGCGCAACCGCACGGCTCGGAGAGTACGCGCGCTTTCTCGCAACGCTACGAGCCCGCCTACCCCGATCGCTGTCGATCGCGATTACCGCACTGCCGACGTGGCTGGATTCGCCTCTGCTAGAACCGGTGATCGCACAAGCCGATGAGATCGAGCTCCAAGTGCATGCGGTCGAGAATCCGCACATGGGATTGTTCGATCGGCAGCAGGCGCTCGCGTGGATTGAGAGGTTTGCTCGGCGCAGCGGTAGGCCGTTTCGGATCGCGCTTCCAACCTATGGCTCCCGCGTCAGCTGGCGTGCCGATGGGAGTCTCGTTGGGATCGAGTCGGAGACACCGCTGCTGGCCGGCGGAGACGAGGCTGAAGAGCTGATGGCGTCGCCGAGCGAAGTCGCCGGATTGGTGCGTGACCTGCGAGAGAATCCGCCGTCGAACTTGCGCGGGATCGCTTGGTTCCGCCTCCCGACAAGCGAGGACCGACGCGGGTGGAGTACAGCAACCTGGCGCGCGGTGATGCGCGGGAGGCCAGTCCAGGGGCGGCTCGAAGCTCGGGTCCGTGCCAACGGCCGCGCGGGGATCAATCTGCTGTTGCTCGAAAATACGGGGGACATCGACCTCGAGTTGCCGCGGCGAGTGGAGATGCCTTCGGCCTGCACGATCGGGGACGGGGCCAACGGCTATGCCGCGCTCGCCGACGCCTCGAACCTCACGCTGCAAAGGCAGGGCAGCGCGGCGCTGCGAGGCCATCAGGAACAGATATTCGGGTGGATGCGTTGTCAGCCAGAAGCGGGGAGATCGATGTACAGCCGTAAAGCCCTGGCGATCGTCATCTTTTTCTGCCTGCCGGTATCTTTGAGTCTCGCTTGCGGCACATTTTTTCCCTGGCAGCTATTGAGCGATCGGGTCGCGATGTTCAAAGCGGCGCCAGCCAACAGCTTTATTTTTGAAGCTGCGCGGATTGCACCGCCGCCCGTGGACAAGCTGGCCGCGGTCGAATCCGACAACCCCGATGCGCTGGCCAAGGCTGAAGCAATCGGCCTGACGCCCGAGCAGGTGACAATCCTTCGACAGGCAAGAATGGCTTCCACGGGCGATGAGGCGTTTCAGCAAGGCGGAGCACTGCCGCCTTCGGTGCGGCTCTATACCGCCGGCGCGATCGATTTCCGCCGCAACGAGAGCGCCCAGGCGCAGCAGCGTTTCCAAGCCGTTCTACAACTGCCTGAGAGCGATCGTCTGCGAGCGACGTGGGCTGCCTTCATGCTCGGGCGGATTCACGCGCTCGAGAACGATAACAACGCGGCATCGCAGGCGTTCGCGCTGACCCGCATACTGGCAATCAAAGGTGCTCCCGATCCTCTCGGACTCGCCGTCGCGAGCTATGGCGAGGAAGCCCGCATACATCTCGCCCAGGCCAAAGGCTACCTGCTCCCGAGGAATGTTCTGCTGAAAGAGCGACGGGACGATTGCCGCCGCGAGATAGCGATGGCGGTCAGGCTCTACGCTGAGCAAGCCGCGCATGGATCGGCCAGCGGCGTCAATTCCCTGCGCGAGGTCGCGAGTTTTCTGATGAAGCCCTCCAATGGAGTCGCGGAATACGATGTTCTGAACGCCTCGATTGATGATCCTACGGTGCAGAAGCTGATCGTCGCTTACAAGGAGCCATATTCGTGATCGCCGGAGTGAACTCTCCGTTCAGTATCGATGGCAGGCCGACAACGAAAGACACTGGTCAGCGAGACCGACTTGCTTGGCCCGACCGGGTCGCGGCCCTCGCTTACGGAGCAGGCGCTATCCCTCGGCCCGTACGCTCGCCGATCATGTGCACAGCCCGCTCGCATCGTGGGTCAAAGCCAAGCTCGCGCTGCAGGATTACGATTTGCGGGCGGCAGCAGCATATTATGCTGAGGCGTCGCGGGCCTTTCCGGTCGCTGAAACGAAGCAGGTTCTCGACAACAATAATCGGGCATTATTGATCGGCGAAACCGGCGCTCTGGCGCTGGCGCGTGGCGAATATGTCGAAGCACTCCGTTATCTTTATCCTGTAGTCGATACCTATTGGGGCGATGTTGCTTATATCGCCGAACGAGTCCTGACCGCCGACGAACTCAAGCGATTCGTCGATCGGAGAGTTCCTCCGGCCGCCGTCCCATCGACTCCGGATGACCAGGCGGCCCGGCGAAGGATTTGGCAGGCGGATAAGGCCGCGTGGCTACGCGATCTGCTCGCGCGCCGCCTCGTGCGCGAAGGACGTTACGATGAAGCGCTGCCCTACTTTCACTCACCGCAAGACAGGAATTTCGGTAACCCGAAGGTCCGCGACGATGTAACCAGGTATGCAGAGGCGCTCGCCGCTGCGCATGGTTCATGGAGCCGCGTCAACCGCGCGCGCGGATGGTATCAAGCTGCGGCCCTGGCGCGCCAATCGGGAATGGAGATGATGGGCTACGAGACCGACCCGGATTACTTCGTGAACGGCGGCGGATTGGTGGGAGGATACGGCCAGCATAATCCCGGACGTTGCTTTGTCACCGACGGCGAGCAGGCGCGCTTCGATGCGAGCAAACCCAAAGTCGCCTTGCGCGTGCACTACCGCTTTATTGCGGTCGACGAAGCGATTCAGGCCACCGACCTGCTGCCGCCGCGCTCGCAGGCTTTCGCCGCCGTGCTCTGCCAGGCAACGGGCTGGATGATGTCCACGGCAAAGATCGACGGCGATCAAGAAGCGGCCCAGGCGCGGGTTCATCAGCTCTATCGCCGTTACCTAAGAGAGGGTGCCTATGTTCCCTGGGGCAGGCAGTTCGGTCAGGTTTGCCCCGAGCCCGATTTCGACGGTGCCGCGTGCCTGCCGCGGATCCTCTTCGTCCGCCACGCACGTCATTTCGTCGGGGGCCATCGATGGCCGCTTGCGGTCAGCGCCGCCGGCTTGATGCTGGGCGTTATAGCAGCCTTCGTCTGGTGGCGCCGCCGCAGGGTGTAAGATCCTCGGCGCGGGCCCAGCTTTTTGGAACCTACCACCTGTCGCTTAGCCGGATGAAGATCCGGCTCTGGATCTTTTGGCCTGCCCGCAAAACCCGCGCGCGCGTGATCTAGGTGGGGACCACGGAAATCGTCGCCGGATAATTTTGGGAATTTCAGACGAAAACCGCAAGATCAGCCCGTTCTCTGGATCCACCCGGATCCAAAACCCGCTTCTATGCGGGTTTTTTCGAACGATTCTCCGAAGGTGTCGAATCGGAGGGACTGGAATGGTGGAGCAGAAGGGATTTGAACCCTCGACCCCCACGTTGCGAACGTGGTGCTCTCCCAGCTGAGCTACTGCCCCACTGCCACAGGAATTCTACGCTGAAATGACCGTTCTCAGATAGGCCCGCAACCTATCAGCGAGATCCGGCCGTTTCAAGCCGAAGCCGATTTGCGCCGTGATGAGTCCCAGGCGGTCGCCCAGGTCGTAGCGCGTGCCGGTAAACTCGAATCCGTACATCGCTCGGCGCTGGCAGAGCGCGAGCAATCCGTCGGTGAGTTGGATCTCGCCGCCGGCGCCGGGCTTGCCCTCGGCGAGCAGGCTGAAAATCTCTGGCGTGAGAATGTAGCGCCCGACGATCGCAAAATCGCTCGGCGCCTTCGACGGCTCCGGCTTCTCCACCATCCCGGTCAGCCGATGCAGCCGTTCGCCGGCGGATGAGGCCTCAACGATCCCGTATTTCGAGATGTCCTGCGGTGCGACGCGCATCAGCGCGACCACCGGCGCCTGACGCGCCTCGGCGACGTCGAGCAGTTGACGCAGGCATGGCGGCTCGCAGTCGAAAATATCGTCGGGCAAAAGTACCGCGAACGGTTCGTCGCCGATCGCCGCGCGCGCCTGCAACACGGCATGTCCGAGACCCATCGGCTGACTTTGTTCGGCCCTGGTGATCCGCGTCATCCCACTTACCGAGCGAACCATTGCGAGGAGATCGTGCTTGCCGCGCTCCTGAAGATGGCGCTCCAAATCGGGAACCGGGGCGAAATGATCAAGGACCAGCGAGCGCCCGGGCGCCACCACGATGACGACTTCCTCGATTCCCGAGGCGATAGCCTCCTCGACCACGACCTGGATCGCAGGACGATCGACAACCGGCAGAATTTCCTTGGGGATGACGCGGGTGGCCGGGAGCATGCGCGTGCCAAGCCCGGCCGCAACCACCACGGCCTTGCGAACTTTCATAGATGCCTCAGGGATTAGATATGCCTGGCGGAAAAGTGGGGATGTGCAGCGCCTTATGTCGAGACGGGTCGGGACACGCCGGACTAGCGCGCTGAACCTTGGCGCTCACGCGCTTCCTGCGCCGACTTGCAGGTGATGCAAAGCGTGGTCACGGGGCGCGCCTTAAGCCTTTCGATCCCGATTTGCCCGCCGCATTCTTCGCATTGGCCATAGATGCCGCTGTCGATTCGCTCGAAGGCCTCGTCAATCTTGCTCAAAAGCTTGCGCTCGCGGTCGCGCATCCGAAGCAGAAAAGCCCGGTCGGACTCAAGAGAAGCACGATCGGACGGGTCTGCGCAGGCTTCCTGGGCTTTGGTGTTGAGCGTGCCTAGCGCGCGTTCGGCTTCTTCCAGAATTTCGCGTCTGCGTTCTTCGAGCAGGCGACGGAAGAAATTCAGATCTCTTTGCCTCATGATAACGGGGCGCGAGAAGTGCGTAAAAGATTCTACTTACGCCCTACTGTCATGTAAACAGGCTGCGGCATAGACTCGAATTCGGCTCGCGCTTTCAGATATGAAATCAGCCTTCCTCGACGCGTTTTCCGGGCTCAGCGGTGACATGATCGCCGGCGCGATGCTTGACGCGGGCGCCGACTTCGACGAGTTGCGGATCGCGCTCGCCTCGTTGCCGCTTGGCGGCTATCGTCTGTCCGCACGGCGCAAGCTGGTGAGCGGCATTTCGGCTCTCAAATTCGACGTGGAAGTGAGTGCCATCCAGCCCGAGCGTCATCTGAGCGACATCCGCGACATCATCGAACGCGCCGGGGCGCTTTCCAATAGCGTCAAAGGCCGCGCGATGGCAGTTTTCGGCGTGCTGGCCGAAGCCGAAGCGAAAATCCATCGCACGACTGCCGAGGAGGTTCATTTCCACGAGGTCGGCGCGGTCGACTCGATCATAGACATCGTGGCGGCAGCCTGGGGCTTCGAGCGGCTCGAACTGGGCGAAATGATCGTTTCGCCGCTGCCCGCGGGTAGCGGCTTCGTCCGATCGCAACACGGCGTCATCCCAGTTCCCGCGCCTGCGACCGCTGAACTGCTGACCGGTTTCCCGATTCGGATGGGTGACGGCGCCTCGGAGATGGTCACACCGACCGGCGCCGCTATCCTGCGCGCGCTCGCGGTCCCGGCGCCGCCGGCGATGGGCTTCCGCGTCGAGCGCGTAGGCTATGGCGCGGGCAGCAAGGAGTTCGCCGATCGGCCGAACGTGCTGCGCCTGATGGTCGGCGAGCGCGCGCAAACCTACGAAACCGACGAGCTGGTCGAAATCGAAGCCAATATCGACGACCTCAATCCGCAGATATACGACCACGTGGTAGAGCGTTTGTTTGAGACCGGTGCGCGCGACGTTACCCTGACGCCTACGATCATGAAAAAGGGCCGTCCAGCCGTGACAATCTCCGTGCTCGCCGAGCCATCGGCGCGCGAGCAAATCGCAGCCGTACTTTTCGCTGAAACTTCGACCATCGGGCTGCGGTACCATGCGGTCGCCCGGCTCAAGCTAGCGCGCGAAATCATAGAAGTGGACACGCGATGGGGCCGTGTACGGGTGAAGGTCTCGCGCGCCGGCGGTGATACGCTCGTCTTGTCGCCGGAGTACGACGACTGCAAGCGTCTAGCGCGCGAGAATCGGGTCGCACTCCGACTGGTTCTCGAGCAGGCGCAGGCCGTGGCGCGCCGGCAGATTTACGGAGATGACTGAGGACCGGCTGCGCATCAACGAGATCTTCTTCAGCATCCAGGGCGAATCGACCTGGGCGGGGCGTCCGTGCGCCTTCGTGCGGCTCACCGGATGCGATCTGCGCTGTTCGTGGTGCGACACCGAATATGCCTTTCACGAGGGGCGCACGATGCCGGTCGAAGAGGTCGCCGTGCAACTCCTCGGCTACGGATGCGACCTAGTCGAAGTGACTGGCGGCGAACCGCTGCTGCAGGCTGCCGTGCATCCGCTCATCGCGCGCCTGCTGGACGCGGGCCTCACGGTGCTGGTGGAGACTTCGGGCGCCAGCGACGTGAGCCGCCTCGATACGCGCGCGATCAAAGTGATGGACCTCAAATGCCCCGGCAGCGGGGAGGCGGCGCGGAACCTGTGGAGTAACCTCGAGCACCTGACGCCGCGCGATGAAGTGAAGTTCGTGATCGCCGATCGCGCCGACTACGAATGGGCGCGCGACGTGACCCGCCGCCACAACCTAGCGGCGCGGGTCAATGCGGTGCTGATGAGCTGCGCGTTCGGCCAGTTGGAGCCCGCACTGTTGGCGGGATGGATTCTGGGCGATCGGCTGCCGGTGCGGATGCAACTCCAGATGCATAAACATATCTGGGCGCCCGACGCGCGCGGCGTCTGAGGCCGGGGGCATGGTAACCGCCGACGCTCGGGCCGCGTCTGCGAGAATCCGCCAAGTCCGCATCGGACTGATGATCGCCACCGCGCTTTTCGTGCTTTGGTGGATCGTCGAGTTCCTGACGTACGCGGGCCGCACCAGCGGCTTCGACGCCTTTGATTTTCTCTTCATTCTCATCGGCAGCGCCATCGGATGGCTTTTGTACCAGGCTTGGCAGGCGCGATGCCCACATTGCGGGAATTCATTCTTCATCAATCCCGGCCTGCCATTGGGCTTCCATTTTTCCACCCAATGTCCATACTGCGCCGCGCGCTCGAACGAGCTGGATTAGCCACAGTGAGAGCTTTGATCGCGGAACGGTCTGAGGCTACGCTCTAGACGCGATGAATGGACCGCTGCTTAGCGAGGTTTTGCCTGACCTGGTCGACGAGATCGCCTACTTGCTGCGCGAGCGCGGCGCCGAGCCATTGTGCGACCAGCTACGCGGTCTGCATATCGAGTCGGTATGCGACTGCGGCGACGAGAATTGCGCGAGCTTCGCCACCGCGCCCGAGGTCAAAGTCGCGAGCACCGTTGAGTTGCAGGCGACGGAAGGGTTTCTGATTATCGACCTCAACGCGGCAAGCCAGATCTGCTTCATCGAGGTGCTCCATCGCCCCGACGTGAAGTACCTCCTTGAAGAGCACTACCCGGCTGGATAGCGGTTGCGGCGCCGAGCGCGCAGACGTGAGGAGTTCAGACCGATGAAAGTCTTCCTCGCTGGAGCGACTGGCGCGATAGGACGGCGGATGCTGCCGCTTCTGCGCGAGGCCGGTTACGAAGTGACTGGCACCACGCGCCTCGCGTCGCGGGCCGAGGAGCTACGCGCTGCGGGCATCATGCCGGTAGTAGTTGATGTGTTCGACAAAGCCGCGCTCGACGCGGCAATGCTCGCGGCCACGCCCGAAGTGGTCGTCCATCAGCTGACCGACCTGCCTCACGGGCTTAAGCCGGAGCTGATGGCCGAGGGGCTGATACGCAATGCGCGGGTGCGGATCGAGGGCACGCGCAACCTGGTAGACGCGGCTTTGCGTGCGGGCGTGCGGCGCCTGGTCGCCCAGAGTATCGCGTTCGTTTACGCGCCGGGGCCTGAGCCGCACGACGAAGGCGATCCGCTCATTTCACCGCCCGAAGAGCCGTGGCGATCAACGATGGAAGGGGTCACGACGCTGGAGCAGCTGACGACCTCGAACGCGGGCCTCGACGGCTTGGTGCTGCGCTGTGGGATGGTCTACGGCCCCGGCACCGGTTTCGAGATTCCGCCGGGCAAGCCGGCGGTGCATGTCGACGCGGCGGCCAAGGCGGCGATGCTCGCGATAGTGCAAGGGACGCCGGGAATCTACAACATTGCCGAAGACGACGGCGCCGTATCGATCGCCCGGGCACGCCGCGAACTCGGCTGGGGGCCTGATTTCAGGCTGGGAATTTGACCGCTCCTCTGCTCGTGCCTTAGCGGAACCAACAACTTCGGATGCATGATCGGCTCGGCGCTCGGTCTTTACAAGCGTTGCGGCCGAATGTATGCAAATGTATTCTCTTTGAATATGAGTGCCGAGAAAACAACTACGATCCGTATGAACGGAGCCACGCTGAAGCGGGTCGATGGCGTCGCCCGGGCGATGAGCCGTTCGCGCGCATGGGTGATCAATCAGGCGGTCGAGCGCTACATCGATTATGAGGAATGGTTTATCGCTGAGGTGAAAGAGGCGCTCAAGGAAGTGCGGGCCGGCGAAGTCGTCGAGCACGAGGCGGTGATGCGGCAGTGGGAGCGTAAGCGTGCGCGTAAAATGGACGCGCACCGCTAGCCATGACCTTAATTTTGTCGCGGATTATATAGGCCGCGACAATCCTGGAGCGGCGGTCGAGACGGTCCTTAAGATAGTGCGGCAGGTTGGTATCCTCGCGGAGCATCCGGGCATGGGACGACCGGGCCGCGTCGAAGACACGCGCGAACTTGTGGTCACGGGACTTCCCTACGTCGTACCGTACATCCATGAGCGCGATACGGTGACTGTAATGCGGGTGCTGCACGGAGCGATGAAGTGGCCCCGGCGTTTCTGAGCTGGCGATAATAACCGCGCCTCGGCGCTGGGGCAGCGGTTGCGCGACTGGAGCGAGAAGCGGCTGCGACTTTAACCCATCGCACTCGCAGGTTCAGCGGCGCCGCGCAGCGCGCCACAAAAATCTATCACCTCGGACGCCACGCGTTCTTTTTCGCTGTCGACGGTGATCACATGGAAGCTTTCCTCCAGGATCACCCCGCGCTTTTGCGTGCTGCCGAGACGGCCCAGCACGAAATCGACGTTGCGGCGCATCGGACAGGTATGGTCGCGGCGGCTATGGATGACCAGCGCGGGCTGGGTAACCCGATTGAGGCGCGGGCGCACCGCCGCCGACAACTCCAGCAATTGGAACACGGCGCTAAGGGGCATCAACCGCGCCGACGGATGGTAGCCGCGGGCGGCGTCGTCATGTATGTCCGAGCCTTTGCCGCGCAGGTAAATGCGGTCGGCGAGCGGGCCCAGCGCGGCCAACGCTTTCAGCGGCGCGCGTACCCACAGTGGCAGAAAAAAAGCCGACGAGAGCATAACCACGCCCGCCACCGCCTCGCCCTGATCGGCAGCCAGTCGCGCCGCCAGCACGGCGCCCATCGATAGCCCAACCACGGCCACTGGGTCGCCGTAGCGATGCAGCCGCTCGAAGCCCTCGACCACGCTTTCGTACCATTGCGCGTGAGTCGCGGAGCCCAATTCCTCGGGTGCCCCTCCGTGGCCCGCCAGCCGCACGCCGCAAACGCGCACGCCCGAGGTGGCCAGCCGATCACCAAGATAACGCATCTCGAACGGCGTGCCGCTCAGGCCGTGAACGAGAAGCGCGCTCACTCGTGTGCCGGGAAAAAAGAACTCGTTGAGGTCTATGGCTGGGTTCGCTGGGTCGGGATCGTCGTCTGACGAACTCATTCGTTACTCCGTACTGCGGCTGCGCTCTCCTTGCGTTTGCGGCCGAGCGTTGCGCTCGGCTTTTGAACTACATCCGACCCTTACATCGGGGCTCCGGATCCTTGTTCGCCGACCAGTTCGGGACGGACAAATATCTTGGCGCGCGCGCGCAGGTCTTGCACAAAGTTCTCCCACGCCTGCGTCTGGCGCTGCTTCAGCAATTGATCTTTGAATGCACCCTTTGCCGCCTTCCACTGATCGTCGCTGGGAGGAGTGCGGCTGGTGACCTCGAAGACGTACGCATTACCATCGAGCGTTAGCGGGCGATCGACGACCGCCGGCGTCCCGGGCACGACCGAGGCCGCCTGCACTGCCTCATGGAATTCGCCGATGCCCGGAATCGAACTGTCGGCGCGCGAGAAATCGCCCGTGGTGCGCACCGCCAGCTTGGCGGCGGAGGCTGCCGCAGCGAATCCGCCACGAGCCTTCACTTGCTTGAGCAGCGCGGTGGCCTGTTCCAGCGCCTTGGCCTCAGCCATCTGGCGCACCAGCGCGGCGCGAACCTTCGGCTCGATATCGGCGAGTTTCGGCAGATAGCTCGGCTTGCGCTCGATCAACTTCACAAGGTACTGGGCGTCGCGGCCGTTGATGACGCGCACGTCATTTGGGGTGAGTTTAAAGACTTCCTGCACCAGGGTCGGTTCGGTTATCTCGGCCGTGCGCTCGCCGGCTGCGAGCAGCGGGGTCTTGACCAGGTCTAGCCCACGCTTGTCCGCGACGTTCTGAAGTTCCTTGCCGCCGAGCGCGTCGGAGAGGTCTTGGTCGATCGCCTGATGAGCTTGCTCGGCGCCGGCACGATGACGCAGCGTCTCGATGATCTGCGGGCGCGCCTCCTCTAGCGTCTCGACATGGGCGAGCTTGTGATCCTCAACCTGGATGACGTGGTAACCGAACTGGGTCTGGACCACCGTCATCTCGCCCGCCTTCATTCTGAAGGCCGCGTCGGCGAACGGTTTTACCATTTCGGTCTGTCCGAAATAGCCGAGGTCGCCGCCGCTATTTTTGGTTCCGGGGTCGTCGGAGAACTGCTTGGCCAGCTTGGCGAAGTCGGCGCCGCCCTTGATCTGCTTCAAGAGGTCGTCGGCCTTGGCTTTGGCGGCGGCTTTTTGAGTGGCCGTGGCGTCAGACGCCACCGCAATCAGAATGTGACGGGCGCGAACTTGTTCAGGGTGGGTCAAGCCGGAATCGCGCTGGCGGTTATAGTAATTCTGGATCTCCTTGACGGAGGGGTTGAACTTGGCCGCCAGCCGGTCGGGATCGTAACGGATGAAATCGAACGAGACCCGTTCGGGCTCGCGGAATTGTTCGCGATGAGCCTCGAAGAAATCAGCGATTTGCTTGGCGTTGAGGTTTATAGTCGATTCAAAGCTTTTATAGGGTATTTCGACGTAGGAGATCGCCAACTTCAGATTGTTCTGGTCGTAGAGCTGGCGCATCTCGGCGTCGCTGATTTGGACGGTCTGGGCAACCATCCGCTGCATCAATTGCTGAAGCATCTCGAGCCGCACTTCAGACTCGAAGTCTGCCGGTCGCATATTCTCGCTGCGCAGAGCGGTCTGGTAGATGGCCAGGTCGAAGTGGCCGTCGACTTGAAAAGCGGTCTGCGCCTCGATCGTTCGCTCCAATGCGGCATCGCTTATCCTAAGTCCCAGACGCTTGGCTTCATCGAGCACAAGTTGCTGATCGACGAGCTGTTCGAGTGCCTGTTCGCGGACATTGTAGCGTGCCAGCGCAGCGGCAGCCTCAGGTCCGTAGATCTGTTCGAGGCGCCGGCGCAACTGTTGGGCTTGTTGGTCGACGTCCTTGGTCAGAATCTGATGGCCGTTGACCGTGGCGACCGGCTTGATGCGAGTGAACATACCGGTGCTGACACCCCAGAAGGCGAACACCCCGATAAGACAGATGACCACTGCGCGGGTCATCCAGGAGTACGCATGCTTGCGCATCAGGTCGAGCATTGTTTCATCATATTTTGCGGCTTTTGATCGCGCAAATCGGGCCTGCACCTTGCCTCGTACGATACGCGTCTGTTAGCCTCGTCATAGGTTTCGGGCACGTCTAAATATTCTTCATACCGCACCAAGCCCCGGACCTTGTTGTGCCTGTATTGAGGGGCGATGCGGAAGCGGGCAGGGGGGCGATCCGGTGGTACTCAATTCCATATTCGGCTGGTTTTCCAACGATTTAGCGATCGATCTCGGCACGGCGAACACGCTCATCTACGTCAAGGGCGAAGGGATCGTGTGCAATGAGCCCTCGGTAGTCGCGGTGCAGAAGGACTCGCGCGGCGCGCGGCGGGTGCTGGCAATCGGCGCCGAAGCCAAAAAAATGCTGGGGCGTACTCCAGGATCGATCGTGGCCATCCGGCCGCTCAAGGACGGCGTGATCGCCGACTTCGAAATCACCGAGAACATGCTGCGCCACTTCATTCAGAAGACTCACAACCGCCGCTTCCTGGCACGGCCGCGAATCGTTATCTGCGTGCCCTTCGGAATCACCGCGGTCGAGAAGCGTGCGGTCCGCGAATCGGCCGAGGCGGCCGGCGCGCACGAGGTCTATTTAATCGAAGAGCCGATGGCAGCGGCGATCGGTGCCGGGCTGCCGATCACGGAACCGTCGGGTAACATGATCGTCGATATCGGCGGCGGCACGACCGAGGTTGCGGTGATCTCGCTCGCGGGGGTGGTTTTTTCGCGCTCGGTGCGGGTCGCCGGCGACAAGATGGATGAAGCGATCATCCAGCACATCAAGCGCAAGTACAATCTGCTGATCGGCGAGCGCACGGCCGAGTTGATCAAGATAACGATCGGATCCGCCTATCCCGGCAACGAGATTCAGACCATGGAGATCAAGGGCCGCGACCTGGTGGCAGGCGTGCCCAAGATCATCGAAATAACTGACGAGGAGATCCGCGAGGCGCTGATGGAACCGGTCCATCAGGTGGTCGAGTCGGTCCGCATCGCGCTCGAGCGCACGCCGCCCGAGCTTGCCTCTGACATCGTGGACAAGGGAATCGTGCTGGCCGGCGGCGGCGCGCTGTTGCGCAACCTCGACGTTTTGTTGCGCGAGGAGACCGGACTGCCGGTCACGCTGGCCGACGATCCACTGACCGCGGTCGTGATGGGCGCGGGCAAGGCCCTGGACGAAATTTCGTTGTTGCGCGACGTGACGGTCGATTAAATCGTCGACGGAATCATCGACGAAATCTCCCGCCGATGACCTCCTGAGGCATCGCCGAAGCACAAAGCGGTGAAAAACTACTTCTTGTGGCGCAATCGCGTGCCGATCACGAGCGCGATTCTGCTGCTCTTTTCCGCTCACTTCCTATGGAGTGGAGTGCGGCCTGACCAACGCGTCGCCCAGCCGCGTGGCTTGGTGATGGAAGGGTTGGCACCATTCCAGATCGCGGCCGCGCGCCTTGCCGATGGCGGCTCCGGCATCTTTCATGACTACTTCGACCTGGTCGGAGTCCAGCGCGAGAACACGCGCCTGCGGACCGAGCTCGCACACGAGGAAACCCAGCGGGCTCGATTGGCCGAGCTGGAAGCCGAGAATCTCCATCTGAGCGATCTGCTCGAGCTCAAGCAGGCGCTGGCGCTCAAATCGTCGGCGGCCAATGTGATTGGCGCCGACGCCTCAGGTCTTGCGCGCACTGTGGTAGTGGAAGGCGGCTCCGATCAAAGCTTCGAGGCCGGGATGGCGGTGCTGGCGACTGAGGGCGTGGTCGGCAAGCTGATCGCGGTGGGTCCGGGTTCTTCGCGGGTGCTGCTGATCAACGACCACAACTCCGCGCTTGACGCCTTCGATCAGCGCTCACGCGTGCGCGGTATCGTGGCGGGCGTGGTCGACGACGGCTTGGTGATGAAGTATGTCGACCGCTCGGAGGACGTGAAGAACGGGGATACAATCGTCACCTCGGGCCTGGACGGGATTTTCCCGCGCGGGCTGCTGGTGGGCGAAGTTACGGCGGTGGTGCGCGAAGGGCCGGGACTTTTCCTGACTGTCAATGTCGCGCCGGCCGCCGATTTCCGCCGCCTCGAACAGGTGCTGGTCGTGACCCAACGTATTGCACAGCCGCCGCCGGCGGAGCCGAAGGGCTAAGGGGTTCGTGCGCTTGGTCGCATTGTTCGCGGCTTTAACCCTGATTGCGCTGGCGATTCAGACTACGGCTTCCCGCTGGTTGCCGCTGACGGCACTGGTGCCCGACCTGGTGCTGGTGTTGGTAGTCGATCTAGGGCTACGGCATCGGCGCGCGCTAGCACCCGTAATGGCATTCGCGATGGGCTACGCGATGGACGCGTTTTCCGGCTCGCAACTCGGAGTCAACACCTTCGCGCTCACCCTGACCTACTTGGTCGCATACGAAGTCGGAGTTCATACCTCCGCCACCGGGCCGGAGGCTGGCGCCGTGCTGGTTTTCATCGCGGTGCTGATCCAGAGCCTGGGCGGCTTTCTCATCAGCACGCAGTTCCGTGCGCCGGACCAGCTCTGGGTGCTGTTACCGGCCGCGCTGCTGCAGGCGACTTTGACCGCGGTGATCGCACCGCCGCTGTTTAGACTGACCGCAGGCCTCAAGCGGATGATGGGTCTCGGCCCGCAGCGAAGCGCACGTGGCTGGATCTCGCGAGGAGCCTGAACATGGCGCGCTGGCGTTATTACAAGAGCAGCAACCAGACGCGTGCGATTCCTCGCATCGAGCCGCGCATCGCCATCCTATCCGCATTGATCGGCCTGATAATGTCGGTGGTCACGGTGCGGCTCTATTACCTGCAGATCATCCGGCACAAGGAATTCATCGAGCTCGCCGATCGCAACCGCATCCGCATCAATCGCCTGCCGGCGCTGCGCGGCCTGGTCTTCGACACCCATCATCGCGCGCTCGTCGATACCCGGCCGTCATTCGACGCGGTGATGGTGCCCGAGGACGTCCGTAACGTTAAGCAGACGGTCGCGCGCCTGGAGAACCTGCTCGGCCAGGACAACGTGGCCGCCAAGCTGAGTCAGGCCGAGGATGAGGGACGCCCGCCATTTGACCCGGTCACGGTCGAAGAGCATCTCGGCTGGCAGCAGGTGGTGTCGCTCGAGACCCACCAACTCCAGTTGCCGGGCGTGAGCCTCGAGGTGATGCCGCAGCGTCACTACATCTATGGGCCGCTTGCGGGGCATCTGCTCGGCTACGTGGGCGAGGTGACCGTGGGCGATCTCCGCCACGCCAACGACTACCGGATGGGCGACGAGATCGGTAAATTCGGCCTCGAGCGGGTGTTTGAGAGCCACTTGCGCGGGCAGGCCGGAGGCCAGGAGATCGAGGTCGACTCGGTCGGCCGGAAGCTCAAGCTGCTGCGCGAAATTCCCGAGATCCCCGGCCGCAGTGTGGTGTTGAGCCTCGACCTTGACCTGCAGCAGGCGGCCGAGAAAGCGATGGGCAAATGGTCGGGCGCGCTGGTCGCGATCGATCCCAATACCGGCTACATCCTCGCGATGGTTTCGCGTCCGGCGTTCGACCCCAACATTTTCGCCAACGGGATCACGGCGGTGCAGTGGCGCGGCCTTACCACTGACCCAGCACATCCGCTGGCGAACCGCACGATCCAGGGCACCTATCCGCCCGGCTCGACCTTCAAGCTGATCGACGCCATCGCTGGGCTCGAAGACCATACGCTGACGCCCGAAACCTCCTACTACTGTCCCGGCGGCATGTACTACGGCAACCGCGAGTACCATTGCTGGCGCAAGCAGGGCCATGGCACGCTCTCGGTACATCGCGCGATCGTGGGCTCGTGCGACGTGTTCTTTTACCAGGTCGGCATCCACCTCGGCATCGACCGACTGGCGCAGTGGGCGCACATGCTCGGCCTGGGCGAGAAGAGCGGGATCGAACTCGACAACGAACGGCCGGGCCTGATGCCGTCCTCGATGTGGAAAGAGAAGCGCTTCCGTCAGCGATGGTATCCAGCGGAGACGCTTTCGGTCGCGATCGGACAGGGCTACGTTGCGGCGACGCCATTGCAGATGGCGATGGTGACGGCCGAGATTGCCAACGGCGGCATCCGCTACAAGCCGCAGTTCGTTAAAGAGGAAGAAGCGCTCGATGGCTCGGTGGTCAAGCGATTTCCGCCGATCGTCGAACGCCGGATCCCATTGAACCCGGTCGTACTCGACATCGTGCGCAGCGCGATGTGCGACGTGGTCAATACCGCCGGCGGCACCGGCCATGCAGCTCACCTGGACAATGTCACCGTGTGCGGCAAGACCGGCACCTCGCAAGTGGTCAAGGAAGCCGGCAACGCGCGCATCGCGGAGGACAAGGAGCCAATGAAATATCGCGACCACGGATGGCTGGTCGCGTTTGCGCCGCGCGAGCATCCGCAGATCGCAATCGCCTGCGTGATCGAGCACGGCGGACACGGTGGAAGCTCGGCGGGCCCCGCCGTGCACGACGTGATGCAAAAGTTCTTCGAGCTCTACCCGCCGCCAGGCAGCAAGCCTGCTGTGCCGGCGACCGGCGGCCCGCAAGCCGCTCCGAGCCCAGCTCCGGAAAGTGAGCCCGAGGGCTCGGTCGCCCAGCGCGGCGACTGAGCGCGATCGCGATGGCCCTTGACCGCCGGCTGGTTTATCACTTCGACTGGACTCTGTTCATGATGACGCTCGGCCTGGCGGGAATCGGGCTGCTGAGCGTGCTGAGCGCCTCGTGGGGCGGTCCCAAACACACGCTCGATCCGCTCGTGGTTCGTCAACTGGTCTGGATTGGCGTCGGCACTGTGCTGATGGCAGCGGCGGCGTTCTTTGACTACCGCGCGCTCGCGACCTATGCCTACCCGCTCTATGCGATGACGGTGGGACTGCTGGCGGCTGTCATGGTGGCCGGGCACGTAACCGGTGGCTCACGGCGCTGGCTCAACCTCGGCGTGCTACGGCTCGAGCCGTCGGAGCTGGCCAAGCTCGCGCTGGTGCTGGTGATGGTGCGTTATCTGCGCGAAGAACCGCCGCGCGGCGGATGGAGCTTTCGCCAGATGATCATTCCAGGGATGCTGCTGGGCGTGCCGCTGGCGTTGGTGCTCAAGCAGCCCGACCTTGGCACCGGGATCATTCTGGCCCTGGTGACCGCGACCCTGGTCTTCGCCAGCGGCTTGAACGGGCGCGTGCTGGTGGTTGCGATGCTAGCGGGAGCGCTCGCCGCGCCCGCCGGATGGCATTACCTGAAGCCTTACCAGAAGCAGCGCCTGGTCAGCTTCCTCAATCCACAATCCGACCCGCTCGGCGCCGGCTATCATATTATCCAGTCCGAGATCGCGATCGGCGCGGGCGGCGCGTGGGGCAAGGGTTTTCTGAAAGGCACTCAGGCGCGGCTGAATTTTCTTCCGGAACAGACGACCGACTTTATCTTTGCGGTGTTCGCCGAGGAATTCGGCTTCGCGGGATCGATCCTGCTGATGGCTTTGTACGCCGGAGTGATTGCGCGCGGAATCTGGATCGCGCGCCATGCCCGCGACCGTTTCGGTCAGATGCTCGCGGTGGGACTTACCGCGATCGTCTTCTGGCAGGCCGCGATCAACGTCGGCATGGCGAGCGGGCTGCTGCCGGTAGTCGGAATCCCCCTGCCGCTGGTGAGTTACGGAGGCTCCTCGCTGATCGCGATGATGGCGGCGATGGGCGTGATGATCAGTATCAATACCCGCCGCTACCTTTTCTAGAATGAAGGCGCTGGCGCTGATCGCGCGGGTGGTCGTGACGGTGTTGCTCGCGGTGGCGCTGACGGCAGCGACGACCAAGGGCTGCAACATGGTCTCCGCGGCCAATTCGTCCCGTGTGATGCTCGGGCTGGTAATCTTGGCAGTGTCGTGGGCGATAGCGATCGCGTACGTCACGTGGCTATACATCGGGATCGCAAGTTGGGCGAATCGGATGAAATGGGAGGGGCCGAAATGAAGCTCGGACGAGCGATCCTTTTTGTCCTGTGCGCCGCTGCGCTGGGCGCGGCGGGATGCACCAAGGTCGAGCCGGGCTATGCCGGCGTGCGAGTCAACATGTACGGCAGCCAACGCGGGGTCAGCAGCCTGCCACTGGTAACCGGCCGCGTCTGGTACAACCCGATGACCGAGGAAATCTATCAGTTCCCGACTTTCATGCAGAACGTGGTCTGGACCCGGACCGCCAACGAAGGGCAGCCCTTCGACGAGAGCTTTACCGCGAACTCGCGCGAGGGCGTGCCATTCAACTTCGACGTCGGCGTGAGCTACCAAATCGCAGCTGACAAGGTCCCATCGATCTTCCTAAAATTTCGCGAGGACGCTCATACGCTGACGACTATCTATATCCGCAACCAGGTGCGCGACGCCTTCAGTATCGAGGCGAGTAAGATGGCGATCATGGACATCGTCGGCCCCGGCAAGCCGCATCTGCTTACCGCCGTGCAGCACGATCTCGAAGGCAAGTTGGGTCCCGATGGCATCCACTTCGACAACGTCTCTATCATTGGCAAGACACGACTGCCCGAGCAGGTCGAATCATCGATCAACTCGGTAATAGAAGCGACCCAGCGCGCGCAGGAGGCGCAGAACAAGGTCGCGCAAAGTACGGCCGAAGCCGAACAGCGCGTCGCCGAGGCCAATGGCATCGCCCAGTCGGTGCTGATCAAAGCTAAGGCGCAAGCCGACGCCAATCGCATTTTGAACGAGTCGCTCACGCCGATGCTCATCCAGTATGAGGGTTTGCAGCGATGGAACGGCACGCTGCCATTGATGACCGGCGGCGCGATGCCGATGGTTCAGCTCCCCGCCTTCAATACGAATAAGCCGGGACCATAGATCGCGAATAAACCAGGACCGAAAATCCGATGGCACCACATCGCGGGTGGCGGCGTGTCGGTTCGCCGCCTCACGCGCAAGGCTGATATACTTCCAAGCTGGCGCGCGCGGCGCGTCTAATCCATAACGGGTGCATAAACGATGGCCACCAAGGGCAGGAAATTTGACCAGCCCAATCCGTTTTCGGATCCTGTCGACCGCGAGATCTACGAGACCCATCGCCGCTTCGTCGAAGTAATGGAAGCCGATCGGCTCGCCACAATCAGCGCCTCTACCAAGGCGCAATATTTGCGCATCATGCGCTCGCTCGCCGAAAAGCTCGCCATACCTAGCAAACCGCTTTCGGAAATCGTTGGCGAAGTGATGTCGGACGCCGCGCCGCTCCTGTTCGCAGCGATGCAGCGCTGACGCCTACGCCCCAAAGTCGTAGCCGCTCTCCTCGTGCTCGCTCAGGTCGAGCCCGACGCGCTCGGCGTCGTCGCTCGCGCGCAATCCCACCATCGCGTCGGTCACTCCGAGCAGGATGAAACTGCCGGCGAAGGCGAACGAGATGCTGGCCGCGACCGCGACCACCTGAATCAGGAACTGGAGCGGATTGCCGAAGAACAGGCCGTCGGCGCCGGCCGCGTTGACCGCGACGCTGGCAAAGAGCCCGGTTGCGAGCGCGCCCCAGATGCCGCCCACCGCATGCACGCCGACCACGTCGAGCGCGTCGTCGTAGCCAAAGCGCGCTTTCATTCGTACTGCGAAAAAACACAGCACGCCTGCTCCCGCGCCGATCGCCATCGCCGAAATCGGCCCGACGTAACCCGAAGCCGGCGTTATCGCGACCAGTCCGGCGACGACGCCGCTGGCGACGCCGAGCGTGGTCGGCTTGCCGAGCACGATCCATTCCGCGAACACCCATCCCAGCGCCGCTGCCGCCGCGCCGATATGGGTCGCGACGAAAGCCGAAGTCGCAAGCCCGTTGGCGGCGAGCGCGCTGCCGGCATTGAAGCCGAACCATCCGAACCACAGCAGGCCCGCGCCGGCCAGCGTCAGCGTCAGGTTGTGCGGCGGCATCGGCTCGCGCAAAAAGCCGCGCCGCGGACCGATCACCAGCACGGCAGCCAGCGCCGAGGTCCCCGAGGAAATGTGCACCACCGTGCCGCCCGCGAAATCCAGCGCGCCGAGCCGATGCAACCATCCGTCGACGCCCCAGACCCAGTGCGCCAGCGGATCGTAGATGAACGTCATCCAGAGCAGGCTGAAAACCAGAAATCCCTTGAACGAGATGCGCTCGGCAAAAGCGCCGGTGATCAGCGCGGGCGTGATCACGGCGAACATGCACTGAAAGATCATGTAAGCCTGATGCGGGACGGTCGCCGCGTAGTCGGGATCGGGGAGCGTGGCGCTGACACCGTGAAGTCCGATCCAGTGCAGGCCGCCGATAAGCGCGTGGCCGGGAGAAAACGCCAGGCTATAGCCGAACAGAATCCACTGGATTGAGACCAGCGCCGCCAGGATGAAGCTCTGCATCAGCATCGCGAGCACGTTCTTGCGCCGTACCATCCCGCCGTAGAACAGCGCGAGTCCGGGCGCGGTCATCAGCAGCACCAGCGCCGACGAGGTCAGCAGCCAACTGGTGTCGCCGCTATTGATGGCGGATGCCGCGTCGGCAGCGTGTGCCGGGACGGCAAGAAGTAGCGCTGTGGCGGCGGTTCCCAAGCAAGCAATCGGCCTCGTGCGCAGCATCGCGGATTCTCCTTCAGTGCGAGGATGATCGTGCAAAATGAAATGCGCGGACGCGGCTTTGCGACGCGTCCGGTAACGCCATTGGCCGAAGTTTGTGACAGAACTTGGCGCGCTGGACAAGCGCGATGCGCGGGGGAAAATTGTTCGTTGCCGCGCGCGAGAAGCGGCGAGGGCCTCAACCCTTGGGGAGTTGCAGGATGCGCTCGCCGATCATGTTCCTCTGCACCGGCGAAGTCCCGCCCGCAATCGTCATGCTCTCGCTGTAAAGGATACGCCGCTGCCAGTCGCCGTCGGGCGCGAATGGTGAACGCCGCTCGAGCAGCGCGAATTCACCCAACAGCCGTACCGAGTATTTGATCATCCGCTGGGTCAGTTCGGTCGAGACCAGCTTGCCGATCGAGCTTTCGGGGCCGGGCAGTTGCCCCTTGAGCCGGCGGGTCAGCGAGCGTAAACCGTTATACTTCTTGGCCGCAACTTCGATCGCGAACTGCGCAAGCTGCTGACGGACCTCGTCGTCCTCGGCCGCCGAACGGCCGTCGATAATTGCGCCGCGCGCGATCTCGACCAATTGCGCGAGCGTCTGCTCGGTGCCGCCAATAGTCTCGCCGATCCCGAAGCGCTCGTGCATCAAAGTCGACACCAGCACCTGCCATCCCTGGTTGAGCGGACCCAGCAGATTGGCCTTGGGCACGCGCACGTCTTCGAAAAAGATTTCGTTGAATTCCGACTCGCCGGTTATCTGCTTGAGCGGGCGCACGGTAACGCCCGGGCTCTTCATGTCGACCAGCAGGCAGCTCAGACCCTTATGCCGGGGAACGTCCGGGTCGGTGCGCACGAAGAGTTGGCAGAAGTGCGAGCGATGGGCGTGCGTGGTCCAGACCTTCTGGCCGTTGACGATGAAGTAGTCGCCCTCGAGCACGGCGCGGGTCTGCAGCGCGGCGAGATCCGAGCCGGCGGCCGGCTCTGACATTCCTTCGCACCAGATCTCCTCCGCGCTCAGGATCTTGCGCAGGTAGCGCTGCTTCTGCTCCTCGGTACCCCACTGCATCAGCGCCGGGCCGGTCATGATCACGCCCAGCACGTTGCATCCCATCGGCAGATTCAGCCGTCCGAGTTCCTGCTGGAAGATAACCTGCTCGACGAAGGTCGCACCGCGTCCGCCGAACGGTTTAGGCCAGGTGAGCCCGGCCCATCCACCGTCGTAGAGTTTTTTATGCCAGAGTTTAAGGCGCTCCCACAAAAAGTTTTCGTCGGCGCGCTCTTTTTCCTCGGGCCTGAGCGGCGGCGGCTGATTGGCTTCGAGCCATCCGCGCACTTCCATCCGGTAGGCTTCCTGCTCGGGCGTGTAGGTGAAATCCATCGCTCGGCTAACTCCCGTGAGCATCGGTGATCGTGAGCGATGCTAGCGAACCGTCCGGCGCCGCGGTAGTGCTGCGGAGAGGGCCGTTCGTGAACGGCCCTCTCTTAAGGATTGATCGACCTCGCCTCGCGGACGAAGCTGTGTCCGATGGAGCGCCAGAGCAAATTTTCATACGCCTGCAACCGATGCGGTCTTTGCTGTCGCGATAAGGTGATCACGCTCTCGCCCTATGACCTGATCCGGATCGCGCGGGCTGCAGGAGTCAGCACCGGCGACGCGGTGGCGCGCTTCACGCTGCGGCGCGGCTCGCTATTGCGCTTTCTCCCCGACGGAAGATGCGCCGCGCTCGAAGGGCCCCGCTGCGCGATTCATCCGGGACGCCCGCTCGCCTGCCGGCTCTATCCGCTCGGCCTCGAACGCGCGCCCAGCGCTGAAGGCGAACACGTCGAGCGTTTCATTCGACTCGAACCGGTGCCCGGCTCGCTCGGCGTGTATGGAGCGGCCGGTACGGTCGCGGAATTTCTCAATGGGCAGGATGTTGCGCCCTACCTCGACGCGATTGCTCTCTACTATCCACTGGTCGCAACCTTTCGTGAGCGAGTCGCCGCGACCGTCGATTTCGAACGCGTCGATCCGCGCGAGTTCTGGCGGCACGCGGTGCGTGAGGCGCTGGCCGAGACCAATTACGATCCCAACCCGCTGATCGATGCGATGTTCGACCCCGACAGCCTCGGATGTGCCAAAGCAACCGCCAAGCATACCGCGGACGCGCACGTCGCGGCGCTCGGCGAAATGGCGGCGCGGGAGCGTGACGGCGCACTCATCGCGGCGGCGGCGATGATGCTAGCGACGAGCCTCGGCTACGCCCCCGGCGAAGTCGCGGCGCCCCGCGTCGGTTGATCCACCCTTCTGGATCTATCCCTTTATTCTGGAGTCGATCTGAATTCCTGCGCCTTTAGCGAAACCGAGCAGGATTTCGCGGTCGCTCTGAAGCCCACCGCCCTGGACATTCTGCGCGTCGTCGAATTCGCCGCGCACGTGGCCGTTTTTCATGTCGATGAAGGTGACCTTCAGCGTGATTCCCGTGGCTCCGCTGTTCGCCGACGAGGTATCAGGCTGATAGGCGGCGAGCTCGCACTTGATCAGCAGCGGTTCCGATTCGGCGGGCGCGGTCGCGACTATATTGTAGCCGCGGTTTTTGAGTTCGATCGCTATTCCCTCGCCAATTATCTGCGCAGCTTCGGCGCCGGCAGCCTGCCCGCTCTGGTTCGCGACCGGCGGCAGCTCGAAAGCCGAGTAGGAGGATAGCGGGATGTCCGGCACTTCAGGCGGTGGCTTGTTGGCCGCGGCGCACGCCGCCAATATCAGCGGCGCGAGTATCGCGGCCAGCACTGGCATGCGACGGAGTCCCGCGATCGCGATCGTGCGCTTCATTTCGGCGCGTGTGGTTTCATTCCACGTCGCTCCCCTCATCCGGCTGCGGCGTTCCGGCTCCTCTCGGAGCCCGCCCGCCTTGCCCGGCGCCGGCTGCCGACGGGGGCGAAGCGGCCGGCGCCGGGCTCGGCGGATGTTCGGCGCCGAGGTCATGGATAATCTGTTTGGCGTGAATTCCCGGATCGACCGCCGGGTAGACCTTCAGAATATGTCCGTCCTCGGCGATTACGTAAGTTACGCGGCGGTCCAGGCCGAGAATTGGAACTCCATTCTCGGCGCCATAGGCGCGCGCGATGCTGCGGTCGGGGTCGAGCAGCAGCGAAAACGGCAGGCCGTATTTTTTGATGAAGGCCTTGTGCGACTCGGCCGAATCGATACTGCATCCCAGCACCGCGATACCCCAAACCTGGAACAGCGCGTAACCGTCGCGGAACGCGCACGCCTCCTTGGTACATCCGGGCGTGTTGTCCTTGGGATAGAAGTAGAGCACCAACTTGCGGCCGTGGAAGTCAGCGAGACTTACCGGCGTGACCTGGTCTCCGCTCACCACCTGACTATGGAAATCGGGTGCCGGCGCGCCCACCTGGAGCATCGCGGCGCGCGCGATTCGCGGGCGAAAAGCAATCGCGCCCAATCCCGCAACCGCCAGTACGATCGCCACCATCATGATGAGCCGCATCGGCGCTTTCCCCCCTCGCTTCCGAATAGTGTCGCGGCGCTGGCGCGATCGCGTCAGCGCCGTGGGCTATACGTAATGTAGCCAGTCGCGGTAGCGCGGGTCGCGCCCGTGCAGCGCGTTGCGAAAAATTTCCTGCACTTTGATTGTCACTGGCCCGGGCACGCCCGCTCCGATCATGCGATCGTCGAGCTCGCGCACCGGCGTGACCTCGGCTGCGGTGCCGGTCATGAAGGCCTCGTCGGCGATATAGACCGCGTCACGCGGAAAGCTCTGCTCAACCACTTCGATCGAAGCGTCGCCGAGAATTTTCATCACCGCGGCTCGTGTGATCCCGGGCAGCACCGAGTTGAGTGGCGGCGTTTTCACCAGGCCGTCGCGCACGATGAAGAAGTTCTCGCCGCTGCCCTCAGCCACATAGCCGTGCACGTCGAGCAGGAGCGCCTCGTCGTAGCCGTTGCGGCGGGCCTCGTAGCCGGCGAGGATCGAATTGACGTAATGGCCCGAGGCTTTGGCCAGCGACATCAGGGAGTTGTGATGGAACCGCACGAAGGATGAGGTTTTGAGCCGCACGCCTTTTTTGGCTCCGTCCTCGCCGAGGTAGGCGCCCCATGGCCATCCCGCGATCGCCACGCGCACCTTGTTGCCGCGCGCCGACAGCCCCATCTCACCCTCGCCGTAGAACGCGATCGGGCGCAAGTAACATTCTTCCAGCCGGTTGACCCGCACTATGTCGCAGCAGGCCTTGAGCAGCTCTTCCTGGCTGAACGGGATTTGCATCTCGACAATATGGGCGGAGTCGAAGAGCCGGCGGATATGCTCGGGGCCTCGGAAGATCGCCGAGCGGCCATTGTCGGATTTGTAGGCACGCATCCCCTCGAAGACGGCCAGGCCATAGTGCAGGCTGTGGCTGAGGACGTGGATGTTGGCCTCGTCGTAAGAAACCAGTGCGCCGTCCATCCAGATTTTGTCCGTGCGTAAACTGTTCGCCGCCAAAACCAACCTCGTTAGTCGTCTTCGTTGTTGACTGGACCGCTGCGCGCTCGCCGGGTTAATCGAAGCGCGAACGCTGAGCGTAATCGAAACCTGCCGATCCGGACAAGCGTTGGGCACTCCGCCTCACAGTCAGCCTCGCCCTAGCCACGGAAACGGCTCGACGGGTCGAGGGGGCGGCCCGCTAGCTCCTCGGGAGGCCATTGAACGCTAACCGAATCCGCAGCCTCGCCGTGACGCGCATCGGCACTCTGCTCACGTTCGCCCAGGGAGGACGCCTCACCATTGTGCGCGGCTCCGAGCGCGCGCGTCGCGGCCTCGTCGCGACGCCGATGCCGCGAGCGGCCGCCGCGCCGTCCACGCCGGCGACGCCGGCCACCCCCGCCGGTAAGCGAAGCGCGCGGCGGCTCGGCGTGCCGATTCCCGCCGGCTCGGTCCTCGAGCCAGGCCTCGGGATCGCTAAGAAAAGTCGCGAGCACTTCGGGATTGCCGCCAAAGGTGGGCGCGACGATTTCGAATACGGCGCGCGCCTCATCGAAGTATGGGCGGTGGATCAGCCGGCGCGTCCGGCGCGAGGGCGCGACCAGATGCGGCAGCGCATCGAGCACAAGGCGCATCCGTTCCGTGTCGCCGCGGGCGAAGCCGCGCGTCCTCAGTTCCGTCAGCAGGTCCAGCGGCTCGCCGCCGGGCATCCCGCGCATACAAAGGTCAGCGAACAGGCATGCCAATACGAGCGAGTGCGCGGGCTCCATCCCGGCCGAAATTCGGCGGCCCATCGCGGCCAGATTGCGCTCAGTCGCGCTCTGAGGCGCCGGGCCTTCGTCGGCGCGCAGGAAGCGCGCGAGCGGAGCGAGCAGCAAATCGAACAGCGCCAGCTCGTGCATCAATTCAAACGCGCGCGCGGCAGCGACGATACCCAATGCGCGGTAAATCTCCTCGACGACTCGTGGCACCGAGGCGTTGAGCAAATCTTCGCGATGGCGCTCGATAGCGGCGCGCGTCGCCGGCTCGATCTCGAAGCCTAGTTTGGCCGCAAAGCGCACCGCCCGCAGCATCCGCACCGGGTCTTCGCGCATCCGGACCTCGGGATCGCCGATCGTGCGGATGAGCCGCGCCTCGAGGTCCGCGACGCCGCCGGTGTAATCGATGACGTGAAAGGTGCGCGGATTATAGAAAAGCGAGTTGATCGTGAAGTCGCGCCGAAACGCGTCTTCCTCGGGCGTGCCGAAAGTGTTGTCGTGGCGGATCAGCGGATCTTCGGACTCGGGCACGTCCTCGGCACGGCGGCGGAATGTGGCGACCTCAATATTGTGTTGGCCGAAGAAGACGTGAACCAGGCGAAAGCGCCGTCCAATAAGCCGCGAGTTGCGAAAGAGATCGCGCACCTCCTGCGGATGCGCCGAGGTCGCGATATCGAAGTCCTTGGGCCGCCGCCCGATCATCAGGTCGCGCACGCCACCGCCGACCAGGTAGGCCGAGTGGCCGGCGTCGATCAGACGGTAGAGCACCCTGAGCACGCGCGGGTCGATATCGCGGCGGGAGACTGGATGCTCCGAGCGCTCGAGGATACGGGGCTCGGTATGAGCCTCCAGAAAGCCGTGGCTGGAATCACTCATCAGGTCTCGCTCAATCTAGCACGCCCGACGTCACGTTTTCATCGGGGCGTCAGGGCTATTGCCGACAGCCGGGTATCGCTCCGCCGCCCCTGATACCATAGGATTTGCGCCACCATGAGCAAGGCTCCCAAACGCCACGCGATCCAGGTTATCAGCCACGGCCCGTCTTGCCTCGACGGCGTGATGGCGGCGGCGGCGGTTGCGCGATTTTATGAGGGCCAGCGTGTGATCACGCAGTTGGTCGCCAATAACGACAGCGATCGCGTGCTACAGGAGCTCGAACTCCGCACCGGCGGCGACGACGATGAGATCTGGATCACCGACCTTTCCTGGAACTCGACCGCGACCGGCGAGCATCTGACCGAGCTTGCGCAGAAGGGCGCGCGTATCTATTGGATCGACCATCATCGCACCGCTGTCGGCCGCGCCGATGCGCCCGAATTCAAGGTACCGTTCGCCGCGCGGGTGCTTTCGGAACAGTATTCGGCGGCGCGGCTGACCTTCAACTACTTGCGCCGCCGCGCCGGCACCCTTCCGGAGGCCCGCGCGCGCGCCTTCGAGGAGTTCTCGGTCTTCGCTGCGATCGCCGACGATCACGACCGCTGGGTGCATCGCATTCCAGAGTCCAACGACTGGGCGCTTGCCGTACAGACGCTCGGCGGGATCGAGTCGTATCGCGAGATTTTGCGCCTGCGCCAGCCCAAGTTGCCGCGGCGGATGCGCGCGGCTCTGGAGGCTGGACGGGAGGCGATGGCGAAGTCGCTCGAGCTCGCGCGTTCGACGATGGTCGATCGGATGCTCGATAACGGAGTGAAGGTGCGCAGCGCCTGCTGCTTCGGCTACAGCAGCGAGGTTGCGGCCGCGCTTTACGAGGGCCAGACGCGCACCGTAATTGCGCTCTTCGACTTGCGGAGCCAAGGCGTCAGCCTGCGACGCAGTCCGGACTGCGAGATCGATCTTTCGGCGCTGGCGCGAGTCTTCGGCGGCGGCGGTCACGCGGCGGCGGCCGGTTTCGCGACCTCCGACCTCAAGCGCGCACCCGCGGAGCGTCTGGTCGAGCTGCTGGGAGATCGCCTCGCCACCACTTGATTCAGCTCGCCGATGCGCTGAAACGATTTCTCGCTTTCGCAGTCGTTGCCATAATTTCGGCCCTCATACTAAAGTCTCGGCGTGGACGCCGGCTTGGAGCGGATGCTCAACCTGCTGCTCGAGTCCGAGCGCGCGGGGGTAGCCGTGCTCGATTCGCTTGCGGCCGAGGTCAGGCATCCCGAACTCAAGGATTTGCTGCTCGACGCGCGGGAGGAGGAGTGCCGCAACGCCGCGACATTGGAGCGACTGGTGGGGGAGGGTGGCGGCACGCCCTCGGCTGCGACTGGACCGTTCGCGGCCAAAGTTGCGGCGGTCACAAACATGCGGGGTCGGCTCGCGCTACTAATTCGTGGCCAGGAATGGGTCGCGCGCAAGATCGAAGAAACGCTCGAGCTTGCGCCGGAAGGTGGTCCCATCCGCGAGTCCCTGCAAAAAATGGCCAACCGCCATCGCCACGAAATCGAATGGGGCCGGGCCGAACTTATTCGGCTGATGGGCACTGTCGAATAGACGCGACCAAATCGCTCTTGCGACACGAAGCGGCGGGCGCGATAATTCGTCTCTCAGTGGACGCATAGCTCAGCCCGGTTAGAGCGCTTGCCTCACATGCAAGAGGTCCCAGGTTCAAGTCCTGGTGCGTCCACCAATGATTCCTTCTTCGTCGCAACACGTCGCGGCCTGAATAGCAGAATCGAAATGCCGGCTCATCGGTCATCGAGGACGCGGCGACTCCACCGGGTTCGTCCGTGCGAAAATCATTTACCACCTATAAGGAGGCAACACATCATGAGCGACCCCCAGACGCCGAACGTGGACGCCGTCGTTATCGGCGCCGGATTCGGTGGCATCTACATGCTGCACAAGCTCCGCAACGGGCTCGGCTTGAAGGTCCGCGCCTATGACAAGGCCGGCGGAGTCGGCGGCACCTGGTACTGGAATAAATATCCCGGCGCCCTGTCGGACACCGAAGCCCACATCTACCAATACTCCTTCGACAAAGAAATGCTCCAGGCTTGGGATTGGAAGAACCGATACTGGAACCAAGCCGACATCCTCGCCTACCTGCAGGCCGTGGTCGAGCGCCATGATCTGGCCAAAGACATCCAGCTCAACACCAACATCGAGTCGTTGGTATTCAACGATGCCAGCAACAGCTGGACCGTTACGACCGGCGACGGCGAGACCGTCACCGCACGGTATGTCGTGTGCGCTCTGGGCCTGCTGTCGAAGATCAACCTGCCCGACATCAAGGGCCGCGACTCCTTTCGTGGCATGATGGTCCACACCGGCGACTGGCCAGCGGACCTCACGCTCGAAGGCAAGCGGGTGGGCGTGATCGGGACGGGTTCGACCGGTACCCAGTTCATCTGTGCGGCCTCGAAGCTCGCCGGGCACTTGACGGTATTCCAGCGGTCGGCGCAGTACAGCGTCCCGAGCGGCAACGGCCCAGTGAGCGAAGAGTACGTGAAAAAAATCAAAGCGAACTACGACCAGATCTGGGAGCAGGTCCGCAGCTCATTCGTCGGATTCGGCTTCCAGGAGAGCGACGTCCCGGCGATGAGCGTCTCGGAGGAGGAGCGTGAGCGGGTGTTTCAAGAGGCTTGGGAGAAGGGTAACGGATTCCGCTTCATGTTCGGCACCTTCTCCAACGTCGCCATCGACCCTGCCGCGAACAGGGCCGCGAGATTATTCATCCGCAAGAAGATCGCTGAGATCGTCAAAGACCCGGAGACCGCGAGGAAGCTGACACCAACCGATCTCTACGCCAAACGGCCGATCTGCAACCTGGACTACTACGAGACCTTCAATCGCGACAACGTCACCCTGGTCAGCACCAAGGAAAACCCGATCATCGAGATTACGCCAAGGGGTGTTCTCACCGACGACGGGGTAGAGCACGAGCTCGACGTGCTGGTCTTCGCGACCGGATTTGACGCGGTCGACGGCAACTACCATCAGATGGACATCCGAGGTCGCGGCGGCAGGACCATTCAGCAGCACTGGAAGGACGGGCCCACCACTTATCTCGGCGTCGCCACGTCGGGCTTCCCCAACATGTTCATGGTCCTCGGCGCAAACAGTTGCTTCGCCAACATCCCGCCGGTCATCGAGACCCAAGTCGAGTTTATCTCCGACCTGATCAGCCGGGCGCAGCGCACCGGTGCAGCGGTCGAGGCGACCCAGGAGGCGGAAAGCTACTGGACCGCCACTTGCAAACAGATCGCCGACACGACGCTATTCGCGAAGACGGAGTCATGGATCTTCGGCGCCAACATCCCGGGGAAGCCCCACACCGTGCTGTTCTACATGGGTGGTCTCGCTCCCTACCGGCAGATGCTGGCCGATGTAGCACGCGCCGATTACGCAGGCTTCTTCCAGCACCCCGCCCTGATCATGCGTTTTCAGCGGGCTGGATCGGTTGGGTGAGGACGCAGGTGTAGTAACAGCGCGAGCGGAGCCAAAACGGGGTGCGAGTTCACCGGCGAAAAGGTAAACCAGGCGAGATGCTGCGGCTCAAGGGCGAGTTATTGCTGATGCGCGACGGCAGAGCGACCGAGGAAGCCGAAGATTGTTTTCGCAGGGCGCCCGATGTCGCTCGTGCGCAGGAGGCCAGATGGTGGGAGCTGCGCACAACCGTCAGCCTCGCGCGATTGCTCACGAAGTAGGCCGACGCGGCGTAGCGCGCGCGATGCTCAGTGAAATCTACAACTGGTTCACTGAAGGCTTCGACACCGCCGATCTGAAGGACGCCAAGGCGCTGCTCGATGATTGAGTGGGTAGTCGCTCGTCGTGAACGCGACGCCTAAAATTTCTAAATTCGGCGAGAACCCTACCCCCACCCCGAGTTCTAGTTTCTGAATCCGCCAAAGGACCGGCCATTTACTTCACCGTTAGCGACGTTAGACAGAGACCGATTTCAGCTGTGGGGACTTTTGTGGAAGCGTCGGTCAGAATCGGTATCGCTCAGTATCGAGAATGCAGGCCACACGGTCACCCATCGTGGAGCCCTTGGGTTTCAGCCGAAATTCCATAGAACTACGAATCTATCGGACTTGGGGTAGCGAAAATGCCCTCAGGTCTCCGCCGCTCTCTCGTCGTCGAAGTGGACGGCCGCGCGCCAATGGAGCGCCAGGCGGTAGCCAAGATTGCGCGGGAGGTTCCACCAGATACCGACGCGCGACTTGCAGAGGAGCCGGTCGAAGATCGACGGCAGCGAGTAGAACTGATCCGCGAACCACGCGACCCCTTGCTCCAGCTCGCGCGGAGACATGTTGCTTGGTCGAAAGACCGCGTCGACCTTGCCGTTGTAGCGGTCCCAATCCGTCGTCAGCAGGCGTCCGGTACGGACCATCTCGTCGAAGAACGGCGTGCCGGGCATCGGCACGACGATGCCTACCGTTGCGCTGTCGATGCCGATCCCTCGATAGAATCGTAGAGTGCGCTCGAAGATCCCCGAGTCGTCGCCATCGAGGCCGAACATGGTGCCCGCCTGAATGGCGATGCCGTGCCGGTGAAGGTTGGCCACCGCCCGCTCGTATAGACGCACCTGATTGAAGCGCTTCCCTTGCAGGTCGAGGCTGTGTTGAGAGACTGTCTCCAGCCCCACGAACACTGCCTTGCATCCGCTCTCTGCCGCGACAGCCATCAACTCCTCGTCGAAGGCCACGCGCATCGTGGTCTGCGTCGTCCACCACTTGCGATAAGGAGCGATGGCGCGGCATAACGCGAGCGCATAGGCTCGGTCGGCCATCAGGTAGTCGTCCCAAAAGACCACCGATTTGCCGGGCATCAGCGCCACCTCCCGTGCCACCTCCCCGACCGGACGCCGACGCTGCCCGCGCCCATACAGGAAGGGGATCGAGCAGTAGCCGCAGCGGTGCACGCATCCGCGGGTGGCGATCGTAACCGCGCGTCCATAGCGTCGACCGCGAATGAGATCCCAGCGTGGCGCTTTCATGCCGCGTAGATCGGCGGGCCGACCGCGATAGATCTCCTGCCACCGGCCGCGTGCGAAGTCATTGACGACCTCCGGCCAGACGAGCTCCCCTTCGCCGATCACCAACGCGTCGGCGTGGCGCAGGGCATCCGAAGGCATGGCGGTGACGTGCGGTCCGCCCAAAACGACGCGCCGGCCGCGGGCGCGCAGCTGCCTGGCCAGCCGATACGCGTGCGCCGCCGCCGGGGTGTTACAGGTGATCGCAACCAGATCTGCGTCGCGGTCCAGGTCGACGGGCTCAACGATCTCGTCGGTGTGGTGCAGCTCCACGCCCGGCGGCGTGTAGGCTGCGAGCAAGGGCATTGTGAGCTGCGGAAACCGGATCAATCGCCATTTGCGCAACCGCCGTGACGGTCCAGACTCGGGAGTGATCAGCTCGATCTTCATGCGGATGCGCTATACGTTGTGCGTCCCGAAATCTTGACCATCTCGAAATCTCGAAATCTCAGTTGAAACCGTGGTCACCCCCGGGTGGGAGTAGCCGGGCATCGAATGCGTCCGTTGCATTGGTAAGGCCTTGGCCGTTCGAGCCGTTCTGGAATTTTGTTCGTTCCGGTCATTCCGGCCCACGACCTACGTCCCTTGCTTAAACTCAGTGTTCTGAATCCGCCGAAGAGACCGACCACCGGTGTGGCAGCCCCGCGATTTTGGCGCGATACGCATGTGCCCTAATTTGTGCCCTCGTGTGCCCAAAACTGTGCCTTCTCAGTAATCATCGGTATCACTGGATGACAGTCGAGCAGGCGTTTTGCCCAACGCGGAGAGCGTTTCGGGCAGACACCCAAGCACACCTATTGATACTGGTGATTCGCTAGACGCCACAACTCACATGCAAGAGGTCCCAGGTTCAAGTCCTGGTGCGTCCACCAATGATTCCTTCTTCGTCGCAACACGTCGCGGCCTGAATAGCACATCGAAATGCCGGCTCATCGGTCATCGAGGACGCGGCGAACCTTGGTCGCTAAGGCCGCATATGTGTACGGCTTCATGATCAGTTCAACGCCCGGGTCAAGCCGCCCGTGATGCACGATCGCGTTGCGCGCGTACCCACTCGCAAACAGCACTTTCAGACCGGGTTTCCGGCGTCGTGCCTCGTCAGCCAGTTGCCGCCCGTTGATGCCGCCCGGCAGGCCGACGTCCGTAAGAAGCAGCGCGATTTCGCGATGCGCGTCGAGCATGCGGAGGCCGGTGGGTCCATCTGACGCCTCGATCACCCGATACCCCAGCTCGCGAAGTACTTCGACAGTAAAGCTGCGGACGTCGGTGTCATCTTCGACGAGAAGGATGGTTTCCCCGTCGGCGCTAGGAACGGAGACAACCGGCCGCGGTTTTTCATCGACGCTATCGGATGAGACATGTCGGGGTAGATAGAGCTTTATCGTAGTCCCCGCACCAACCTCGCTGTAGATCTTCACGTTCCCGCCGGATTGCTTGATGAAGCCATAGACCTGGGACAGGCCAAGACCGGTACCCTGTCCAACGTCTTTGGTGGTGAAGAAGGGCTCGAAGGCTTTGGATGCTATCTCCGGTGTCATCCCGGTCCCGGAGTCGCTGACGAAAATACCTACATACTGGCCCGGAGACACTCCAGTAGTCTGACCGTATTCCTCGTCGAGATAGACGTTGGCCGCCTCGATAGTCAATTTGCCGCCGTCCGGCATCGCGTCGCGGGCATTGACGGCGATATTGACTAAAGCGTTCTCCAGCTGATTGGCATCGACGAAAGTTAACCACAAGCCGGCGTCCAGCACTGTCTCGATCAAAATGCTCTCGCCGAGCGTGCCGCGAAAGATCTCGGTCATCCCGGCGATTAGGGTGTTGACGGAGACAGGCTTGGGCTCGAGAGGCTGGCGGCGTGAAAACGCCAGCAACCTTTGCGTCAGTAGCGCGGCGCGCGTGGTCGCGTGCAACGCCGCGTTGGCCAGCCGCTGGAGATCGTCGTTCCCGCCCTTAGGCAAACGCCGCAGGAGAGCCTCGACATTTCCCGAAATCACGGTCAGGAGATTGTTGAAATCGTGAGCCACCCCGCCCGTGAGTTGCCCGACGGCTTCCATCTTCTGCGCCTGGCGCAGCTGTTCCTCCGCCGTCCGCCTTTCCGTCAAGTCGCGCGTGATCTTGGCAAATCCCAGCAACTGGCCCTCGGGGTCGTGAATCGCGTTGACGACCGCGCTGGCCCAGAAGACGCTGCCGTCCTTACGCACGCGCCAGCCTTCGCTTTCGTACTTGCCCACGCGTGTCGCCGTTGCGATCGCGCGTTGCGGAAGCCCATTTTGCCGATCTTTCTCGGCATAAAAGACCGAGTAGTGCTGGCCAATGATTTCTTCCCGCTTATAGCCCTTGATCCTTTCCGCCCCGGCGTTCCAATTGACGACGTTCCCCGCAGGATCGAGCATGAAAATCGCGTAATCGGTAACGCCTTCCACCAGCAGCCGGAAGCGGCGCTCGGTGTCCTCGAGTTGTTTGATACTTGCCGCAAGCTGGCGAGTGCGCTCGGCGACGCGCTCTTCGAGCGTTTCGTTCAGCACCTGCAGTTCCTGCTCCGCTTGCTTCCTCGCCGCGACCTCGCGCTGACTGACTTGGTAAAGCCGTGCGTTGTCGATAGCCACGGCCGTTTGCGCCGCCAAACCCATCACGACGCGCTCGGCGCGCTCGGTAAAGACCCCAGGCTGCGAATGGCCAAAGAACAAACCGCCGAGTACATCCCCCGAGCGCGACACGACCGGCACCGCCAAGTAGCTCCGCACCTGCAAATGCCCCTTAGGCATTCCAAGGTTCGGCGGAACTTGCCCATAGCGGGGATCGGCGAGAATGTCTTGGGAACGAAAGGGACCGGTGCCGCGAAAGGTCGGCTCAAAAACCGGCGTGTTACGCGGCATCGGAAAGTTGGCGAATTCCTCGCGCGTTGCCCCCGAAATCGTGTAGAGCGTATAAGCCTCTTCACCTTCCTGGACCAGGTTGTAAAAGAACGCGCCGAATTGTGCCCCGCTGAGTTCGACTCCCGCATCGGTAACGGTCTGAACAAGGCGCTCCAGCTCGAGCTCGCCGGCGATCGCGACGCCGGTTCGATTCAGGACTTCGAGTGTGCGAGTCTCCTCGCGCACTTCGGCCACCCGGGCTTCCAGGGTCTCGTTTAGCGCCAGTAGTCGGGCTTCGAGCACTTTGCGCTCGGTTATCTCGTAGTAGGCTCCGCGCAGCCATCGCGCAGGATGCTTTTCATCCGCCCCAAGTTGGCCCTTTCCGGCCAGCCAATGGACGCTGTCATCGCGATGCTTTACCCGGAACTCAACGTAGAAGGTGCCGGTGCGCTTCGCTGTATCGATCGCGGCGCGCACCTTTGGCAAATCGTCGATAAAGATCGCCCGCTCCAAGTCCGCGAACGACAATTTTGAACTGCGTGAATCGAAGCCAAAGAGCACAGCGACTTGCGCAGCCCATTCCCAGCGGTCGGTCGCCAGATCAAGCTCGAATGTTCCGACTCCGCTGGCAGCTTCCGCCGAGCGAAGCCGCTCATCGGAAAGGCGAAGCCGCGCTTCGGCACCTTTCGATTTAGGCGGGTTACGCTGGTTTTCGTTCATGCAACGGGCCGTGCTATTCCGATTCGCTATTCAGGATCGCTTTGGCCTCGGTCATGGCGCGCAGCTTGCCCAGGGCGACGTGCCTCGGAAGATGATTGAAGCCACATGAGCTGGTGATGATGGTCTGCTCGGGTGCTAGCCATCGAACGGCCCTGATGCGCGCGGCCACCTGTTCGCCAGTTTCAATATTGGGCGCCTGTACGTCGACTGCTCCGACGCCGAGTTGCCGGTCGCCTAACAGGCCCTCGTAATGACGCGCCATGTCGTGCTCGATCAGATACGCATCGCATTCGATTCGGCAAACCAGGTCGGCCTTGTAGCGGCCGGTGTCGAAGTAGCGATGTCCGATTTGCCCGTCGTAATCGGCACCGACGGCATAGTTGCCTTGGCAGATGTGGACCAGGACGTGGACATCGTCCGGGAGCCCTTCGATCGCCAGGTTTATCGCTGCGACAGCGGCGCGCACTTCGTCGTCGTCCGCGACTGTAAAATATGGCTCATCGATCTGGATGTGCTTGCATCCCGCAGCGGCCAGGCGGCTGAAGTTTTGATGGAGCAGCTTGCCCAGGTCGATCATCATCCGGCCGAGGTCCTGGTAGTATTCGTCATAGGCCACTGCCGCCAGCAGATGTGGCCCAGTCATCGTGATCTTCACCGGCTTGCGCGCAAATGACGATACGGTGGTGAATTCGTCGACGAGTCCCAGATCGATCGTATCGCCGATCGGCCCTCGGCAGGTGGCGGCGGGATGGAACACGTTGGGGTCGTGCTTGCTGATCGGCTTCGGCCGGCTAATGCCCTGAAAAGCGGGGATTTTCTGCCAGAAATGGTTCAACATGGCGTTTGGAGGCGAGTGTCGATTGTGCGTCCGCCGATGCATCTCGCCACCCGTGATGATATCGATCCCGGCAGCCTCCTGTTCCAGGATTGCGGCCTGAGTGGCGCGAAACTGCGCGTCGGCGAAATCACCTGGCGCAAGCTGGCCCAAAGTGACCAGGCGATCGAGCGCTTCATACCACCGGGGGACGCTATGCGCGCCGACAACCGTGGTCGTGTATTTGGGATAGTGAGGCACCGTCGCTCCCCTTGACCCCCGATGGGCCAATCCACGAAAAGTGTCCCCTAAAGGCCCTCGCCAGTCCTGCCCGTTGAGGCAATACAAGAGCTATATAAGATAATCCAGGATTCCGCGCGGCGCCATCAACATTCTGATGCCTCCGACCCGTTTCCGGAGCAGCTCATCACGCACTCGGCGGACAATAAACGGTCCCAGAGGCACTGCGCGAGCAAACAGAAGACGCCGCACCAGCAACGGGTGCCGGCGCAGGTGGACCTCGGCGACGGGTACGGCCACAAGAGCGGGCCGTCTCGACTCGTAGTGTGTTGCCTTAATGCAGGGACTTGTCGGGCAGACCCCGGGCGGCATTGATCTTGCTCGCGTCGGCTACTTCCAGCCCGAGGTCCGTGATCGAGAGCTCGAAACGTTCCTGCATAGTGGCGTCGTCTTCGGTAAAGTTACGCGCGAGGCAGCAGTACTCGAGCGACATCCCATTGGGATCCTTGAAGTAGATCGATCTCGCCCAGCCGTGGTCCACCACGTCGGTCACCTGCACGCCCTTGGCGATTAGTTCGCGGCGTTTGTCCTCGAGCGCCGGAGGCGACCCTGCCTCGAAGGCGAAATGATAGAAGGCCGCGGGCGTGCCGAGCCCGCGATTGATGCCCGCGGCGTACTCGACCGGCACTCCCGGAATCCCTCGAGGCTCCATGAACGCCAGCAACTGATCGCGCCCAGTGTCAAAAAAGACGTGGCGGATTGCGCCGCCTTCCTTGATCTTAATCGTGTCGGCGACTACCACCTTGAAGCCCAGCACCTTCTCGTAGAACTCGCGCGTCTTGTCGAGGTCGAGCGTGGAAAGCCCCACGTGCGAAAATCCTTTGTTGGTCATCACCGAATCCTCCTGTTCCATGGTAGCGCAGGCGGAGCGCTCCGGTCGCATCTTAGACTCCGCGACCATCCAGCAACAAGCGCAGCAGCGGGCGCCTGGATGTGGATAGCCCCGGACGATAGCGCGTGCTAGATCGTCGCTCTGCTGGCACAAGGAAATCTCCTTGGCGGAGGTAGCTTATCGATGCCCTCCAAGCGGTCTAGTTCCAGTCCGTCGGCTTTGGACATATACAGGAATCTCTTGAGCTTTGCCTGGGCCGGATTGGGGCAAGCAACTGCTGAAGCGGGCGTGTGCAGCATTAAACGATGGCGGAATGCTGCTGATTGGCGAGTTCGTGCCCAATGACCAGCGCAGCGCGCCCGCGCTGCCGTTGCTGTTCGGCCTCAACATGCTCCTCCACACTCCGCAGGGCGACGTTTACACGATGCGTGAGTATCGCGAGTGGCTGAAGGAAGCAGGTTTCAGGAAGGTGGCGACGATTCCGGCGCCGCATGTCTCGCCCTTGATTCTCGCGACCAAGTGACGGTTGCGGCCGCGGTCTGACGAAATCGCGCGCGCTCAATGCGCCAAGGACAGCGGGGCGGCGATTTTTTCGAGGCTGGTCCGCTCGGCAGCGACGCCGAGCGTGGCCTCGGCAATTGCTGCCCCGAGCATCAGCGCCGCGGCTACGAGATAGCCCCAGAACAGCTCCGTGCGTGAGTGGGAATCGATCAGACGGCCGAAAAACCATGGCGCGACCACCCCGCCGACAGCGGTGCCGAGTGAATAGAAAACCGCAATCGCCACCGCCCGCATCTCAAGCGGAAAAATCTCGCTGACGGTCAGGTAGGCCGAACTCGCCGCGGGCGAGGCGAAGAAAAACATCACCGACCAGAGAATGGTCTGGGTGGTCGCGGTCAAAGCGCCGCGCGCAAACAGCCCACCAGTCAGGATCAGCAGCAGCGCCGCGATGGTGAAAGTCGCGCTGATCATCACCCGGCGTCCGACCGTGTCGAAGAAATGGCCCAACGCGACCGGGCCGAGAAAATTCCCGAGTGCGAACGGAAGCAGGTAAAGCCCGGTGGTGTCGACGGGCACCGAGTAGTAGCGGGTGAGCACGAGCGCGTAGGTGAACAGGATCGCGTTGTACACGAAGGCTTGCGCGATCATCAGTGAAAGTCCAAGCACCGAGCGTGTGCGGTACTGCGTCACCATCGGTTTCAGAACGGCCTCCAGGCCGAAGTGATGCCGCACGTGAAGTCGCAACGCCTCGTCGCGCGGCGGGTCCTCGAGCCGCACGCCGGTTTCGCGCGCCACGGTCTCCTCGAGATCGGCGAGAGTTTTTTCCGCCGCCTCGCGCTGCCCATGAGTGACCAGCCATCGCGGGCTCTCCGGGATGTACCGGCGCATGTAGAGAATCACCAGCCCGATGATCGCGCCGGCACCGAAGCCGAGGCGCCATCCGAGGTTGACCGGAAGGATTCGGGAATTGAGCAGGACGATCGTTGACGCCGCGCCGGCGGCGGCCCCGAGCCAAAAGCTGCCATTGATGATCAGGTCGACGCGGCCGCGAAAGCGCGCCGGGATGAGTTCATCGATGGCGGAGTTGACCGCCGAATACTCGCCGCCGATGCCCGCGCCAGTGATGAATCTGAACAGCGCGAAGCTCCAAAGGTTCCAGGAAAACGCGGTGAGGCCCACGCCGAGCAGGTAGATACCCAGGCTGATGAAAAAAAACTTGCGGCGGCCATAGCGGTCGGTCAGATGGCCGAAAACCAGAGAGCCGAGCACCGCGCCGGTAAGGTAGGCGGAGCTTATTGCGCCGATCTGTGCGGCCCTGAAGTGCAGCACGTCCGGACGCTGGAGCACTGCGCTGATCGCGCCCATCAGCGTCACCTCGAGGCCGTCGAGCACCCAGGTGATGCCGAGTCCGATTACCAGCAGCCAATGAAATTCACTCCAGGGCAGACGGTCGAGCCGCGCCGGGATCAGCGTCTCGAAGGTCTCCCCATTGTCGGTGCCGTTTGTCAGGGTTGCGGTGCGCGGCGCCATGTGCGGAGCGAAATAGTCGCAGGATCGAATCTTGGTTCTTTGCCCCGGTTCTTTGCGCGCGAGTGTCAACCTAGGACTTCTCTGCGGGGCGATCAATGTGAGTTGAGATAAAAATTCGAATGAATCAGCTTGTTCGGTGATAATCTTTCGAATGAAATATCAGCGGAGGGAAAATCTATGCCGGTTTTCGAGCGCGCAGGCGTGTCGCTCTATTACGAGGAATACGGGTCGGGCTACCCGTTGTTATTGTTCGCGCCGGGCGGGATGCGATCGAGCATAGATTTCTGGCGGCGCAGTCCCTTCGATCCGATCGGCCGAGTTGGCGCGTGATTTCCGGGTGATTGCGATGGACCAGCGCAACGCCGGCCGCTCGCGCGCGCCGATTGGCTCGGCCGACGGATGGGAGACGTACGCTGCCGACCACCTCGCGCTGCTCGACCATCTTGGCGCTCGCCGCGCGCACGTGATGGGCGGATGTATCGGGTCGTCGTATTGCCTCAAGCTTATCGAGCTCGCGCCCGACCGCGTTAGCGCGGCGGTGCTGCAAAATCCGATCGGGCTCAGCCCGGAAAACCGCACCGCCTTCTATGAGATGTTCGACGGCTGGGCGAACGAGCTTAGGAAAGACCGCCCCGAGTTGAGTGCGGCGGCGCTCGGCGCCTTTCGTGCGCGGATGTACGACGGTGACTTCGTTTTCTCGGTTACGCGGGATTTCGTACGCGCGTGCCGCACGCCGATGCTAATTCTGGCTGGCGACGACCTCTATCATCCCGCGCCAACCTCGGAAGAGATCGCGCGTCTGGCGCCCAACTCCGAGCTGATCGCGAAATGGAAGACGCCCGACGCTATCCCTGCGGCGGTCGCACGCGTGCGCGCGTTCCTGAAGGCGCATCAATAGCGCCGCCGCGTTGCGAGATCGTTACGGCACCATCTGATTAGCGAATGCAGGCGCGCGCGAGGTCTTCCAACTCGCGCTCGTACTTGTCCGGCGCCAACGTGGGCGCGCCGACCAGAACGCGATGCACTCCGACCTCCTGGTATTCCTTGATCGCGCGGGCCGGGTCGGCCGGCGTTTCCAACATCAGAAAGGTGATTTCAATTTTGTCGAAGTCGCGGCGGGCTTCTGCGCACATCGCACGCAGATTTCCGAGCTCGGTTGACAGTTGCGCGGGCGTGAGTCCCAAAGGCATCCAGCCGTCGCCAATCGCGACCGTATCCTTGAGCGCGCGCTCGCAGTTCTGGCCCATTCCGCCGGCCCCGATGATGATCGGCGGATGGGGCTTCTGTGCGGGCTTGGGAAAAAACTTGACCTTGGGAAAGCTGACGAACTTGCCCTCGAAGCTCGGCTCGGGCTTGGTCCACAGTTCTTTCATCGCGGCGATGTACTCACGAGTCATCGGCCATCGCCGTTTGAACTCGACGCCCATGATTTCCGATTCATCGGCGAGCCATCCAGCGCCAATTCCGAACATGAAACGCCCGCCCGAAAAGTGATCGAGCGTCGAGATTTCCTTGGCCATCACGATCGGGTCGCGCTCGGGCACCAGGCAGATGCCGGTGGCGACCTTCAGGCGGGAGGTCGCGCCCGCTGCGAGCGCCAGCGAAATGAACGGGTCAGGCATGTGCGCGTAAATTTCCGGAATAGTGCCGTCGCCCATCGGGTAGGGAGTCCGATGATGAACCGGGATTATCGGATGCTCGGGGACAAACATCGAATCGAAGCCAAGCGATTCGGCCTTGCGCGCGATGTTCGCCGGGTTGGCGGTTCTCTCGGTCACAAAAGCCTGCAGGCCTATTTTCATATGTGGCTCCTTGTCGCGCGCGGGATAACGGTGAATGTCGGCACATGTGTTATCGCGCAACCGCTCCCGGATTGCCAATAGCCGGCGCGGCGGGTGCGCGCCACCTAGTCGATCGCGAGGCTGGCGAAGGACACCAGGGAATCGGTTTGTGGCTCGAGCGCAATGTCGTAGTGCAACAGGCGCGCACGCCGGCCGCTCAGCAACTCGAGTTGCGTGTACATCGGGGACAGCCCGCAGATTTTGCGCTGATCGCCCTCGCGCGCGATGGTCGCGAAGAAGCCTGCCGGATCGCCGGCCTTGATCGTCTCGATAAGCGCCAGGTCCTCGCGTCGCACACGCTCCGTCAAGGCGTCGTCGAGCCCGAAGGAGTCGCCGAACTTACGCCCGCAGTGAGCGAAATCGACGCCGGCGAGGATCAGCACCCGTCGGCGCTCGTCGGCGAGCTCCGCGCGCAGCGCATCGAGAAAATAGGCCACGCGCGGGTTGCTGGCCGGGTGTTCGCCAGCACGAACCATCTCATGAAACGAGCTGACGAGGATCGGCGCCACCTGGTAGCCGTCTACGCCCAGCGCCCAGGCCAGAAAGAGCGCCTGAAACTCGATCGAATGTTCGTTGCGATGAAGCATCTCATCCGCGAACAGGTCCCCGCCGCCGAGGCCCTCATAGCGCGCCGCGACCCGTTCGACGAAGCCGCGATCGGTTGGTACCGCGCCGAGCGGGGTGAGATAGTTTTTGCGCGTCGCGCTGAATAGCTCAGGGCCGGCGCCATAGTGCGAGGTGCCCAGGATGACGATAAGCTCAGGACGCTGGTGGCGACGCAACTCGTCGTAGGCCCACGCGTAAGCCGCGCCGCCGCGCCGCGGATCGATGTGCGGCGCAATCAAACCGGCGAGACCTTTCGCCTCTGCGGAGGGCGTCGGCGACTTCAGCGCCTGGCGGCCAGGCGCGTTTGGGCGCTCGAAGAACGACTCCAGTTCGGCGAGCAAGCGCGACGGCTCGGTTTCATAGCACAGGCCCGCCAGCGCCGCCGGGCGGGCTGGGCTTTGGCGGAACTGTTCGCGCACGCTGCCGAGCCTGTTTGCGAAGGCCGGTGAATCGAGAAAATACGCGCGGTCCAGTGCGGTGATCAGTTCGCGGATTTTCTCGGACGGGATGACCTCGCCGAAGCGATGACTGAACGCGGCCTGCAAATCGAGAGTCGAGTTGGTTCCGTCGAACAACGTCACCAGGAAATACGCGCCCACTCCGAGCATGATTGACTCGGGCGCGAGCCCCGACGGATCGCGCAGGCAAATCAGAGTCTGTTCCTGCTCTTCCATAGGAAAGGCTTCGACGGGTCGAATGATTGGCTTGTCCATCGATATGCGGCTCCGCGATGTGCGGCTCCGCTACGTGCGGCTCCGCGATTTTCCTGGTCTACCGACTTTCGCCGCAGCGGCGGCGTAGTGCTTATCGGGTAACTATATTAGCGACGCATTTGCCCATGGAAAGACCAGCATCACAGAGATCGGAATCGTATGCGCGACGTCCCCTTGACGAAACACCGGACGCTCCGTCCGCCGGCTGGGATTGAGCGATGCCTCGCGCCAATAGGCACGACGCTCTTAAGGGGAAAGAGGGCAGGCGCATGCGGCGCAGCGGGAAGCGTGCCGCGACGCGCTATCGGGTCTGCCGAACAGCGGATCTCGCAGCCGGCGAGTCGATGAAATTCATGCTGCCGGTGCGCGGCGCAGAAGAGGAATGTTTCGCGATCAACTTCAACGGCGACTATCACGCCTACGTCAATCGCTGTCGCCACGTGCCGATGGCGATGGACTGGATAGACAATCAGTTTTTTGCCGAGCAGGGTCGTTACCTGATGTGCCAGACGCACAACGCCTACTTCGAGCCGGCGAGCGGAGAATGCATCGCCGGCCCCGCCAGCGCCTGCGGCAAGTTTCTCTATCGCGTGCCGCTAGAGATCGACGACGGCGTCATCTACGCGCGACCGCCAGAGCAGGAGTTCGACGATTAGATGCCGCGAACGATTTTTCAAGGGCCATTCCCCGGACTGAAAAGCGGCACCGATCCATTAGCCACAAAGCTCCAATAGTTGCGCCGGATGAAGAGTTTCTGATATTAGCAAGCGAATTGCCGCTGAGCTGGAGAGGATTAACGACGATGAAATCCTGGAAGTTAGCGATGCTAGGTGCGGCGGGAGTCTGCGCCGCAAGCATCTGTTCGGCCCCCGCGTTCGCGCAATCGGGTATGACCGCGCCACCAACTGCGCCACCGACCGCAACGCATCAGTTTCGCCAGCAAGACGTGTATGCGACCATGGTCAAGGTTTCGCGGGACGTGTGGCGCGCGAAGTATTCGGGCGCCAGCGCGCAACATATGCAGGAGCTATTCCTCGACGGCCAGCGCGCCTACTTCAAGGGCGACTACGACTCGGCGATGAGCGACTTCATGGCCGCGGAGAAAATCTACAAGAAGTATCCGAACGCGATAACGCCGGATTAGTTCGCCGGCGCCGCATCATCCAGGCGTGGTGATTTCCGTTGTGACGAGGTCGATGCTCGTCGATGCGGGATGAGACTCACCGCAAGTGCAGGACGAAGACCGCGGAGTTGGCAACGTAGGCGACTCGCGCGCAGGACTCACTCGTATTCGTCGCCGAAATGCGCGCGCACAATGCGCGCCTTCAGGTATTCCAGCGTGCCCAGGTCTTCGACGATGTCGCCCCCGGTGTCGTAAAAGAACAATTCGCCGTTCTTAGTCCGACCGACCGCGATAATCCATTCGAGTTCATCGCGATCCTCGAGCAGATAATTGATGGTTTGAGCGACGCCACGGCCCGGGATGATGGTAATCTTCGGGCGCGGCGGCTTTTCCTTTTCCTGCTTGGGCATCTTTTGCTGACCCTCTGCCGGGGGGAAAAAAGCCGGGTCGACAATTCAGATTAGGAACGGCTTGATACCTAAGTCAATACCGCATGCGCAATGACTTCTGCATGATGTGTATTCGGAAAGAAGTCCAGTGCCCGCAAGGCCGCGATTCGGTAGCCGCCGGCGCACAGCGCGTGCAGGTCGCGAGCCAGCGTCGCCACGTCGCACGAGACGTAAATCACTTGCGGCGCGCGCATCCGTAAAAGCGGCTCGATGAGCTCGCGCGCCCCGGCGCGCGGTGGATCCATGATCACCACGTCGGGCCGGTAACGAGCGCGCAACAGAAATCGCGCCAGCTCCGCCGCAGCCATCGCGGCGAACTCGGCCCGCTTAAGCCCCAGCCGCATCGCGTTACGCGCCGCCGCCGCCACCGCCAGCGCGTCGGCGTCGACGCCCATAACCTCCGCACCGCGCCGCGCCGCGGGCAGGCTGAAGTTGCCGGCGCCGCAGAAGAGATCGAGCACGCGCGCGTCCGTGTCCACCGCCGACATCTCCATCACCGCCGCGACCAGCTTTAGATTCTGTGCGCGATTGACCTGGCTGAAAAGGTCGGCCTCGACCTCGAGTTCGAGTCCCGGCTCGAGCGCGACTGCAATCGAAACTTCGCCGATCACCTCGCGCGCGCGTCCCGCGCGCAGCACCGCGCCCGCAATTTGCGAGTCGCCCTCGACCAGCCGGCGAGCGCGAGCCAGCACGGCGGCGCCGGGGGGCCGCGCCAGGTGCGCGACCAGCACCTCGCGGCCGCGATCGGCGACGACCTCGATCTCCTCGCACTCGATTTGGGCGGCGAACTCGCGCGGCATGCGGATTTCGGCCGCCGCCACCATGCATCGTTCGACCTCGACCAGTCGGCGGCTGCCCGCCTCGTGAAATCCCAGCCGTCCGCCGGGGCCGGTCTTGAACCTGACCCGCGCGCGGTAACCGAACTCGGCCGCCGCCGGCTCGATTAGAGTCGCAGGGTCCAATTCGAGACCGAGCGCACGATTGAGCGTCGCCGCGATAACCTCCGCTTTAAAATGCGCCTGCGCCGGATAAGCGATTTGCTGCCAATCGCATCCGCCGCAGCGCGGCAGGTACGGACAGGGCGGAGTACGGCGAGCCGGACCGGCCCTGAGCACTCGCTCGGCGCGCGCGAGCAGATAGCCAGCGCGCTCCTGGGTGACCGCGACCTCGAGCAAATCGCCGGGCACCGCGTTCGGCACCATCACCGCCTTGCCGTTGAGCCGTCCGAGGCCGAACGGACCGAATGTCATTGCGGTGATCTCGGCGGTGATCTCGACCTGTGCCATCGCTACGGATTACGCGCTGAGGCGTAGCCCAATCTTATCGGATAATGAGGTATAGCCGCGCATGCGCGGCGCGACTTATAATTCCGGACCGGGGTCGGTTCCGTCTCCGCAATTTAGCTTTCCGGGTGACAGTTTTGGCTAGCGAAGCACAACCGCATACGACCGTCTCGGAGGTCGCCCGCGAGCACACGCGGCGGCTCGAAATTTTCGCCGCGCGCCTGTTCAGCGGCCTCACGCCCGAGCTTGCGGCGCGGATCTCAGCCGAACGGCGCGCGCAGCTCAGCGTCGACGCGCTGGATTTTTTCTCGGTGCGTGCCGAGCCGATCAAGGTGCGCGTCGTAATCGCACCGCAGAGCGATGGCGCCAGCGGCTTCGTCGAGACCGTGATGCCCGACAGCCCATTCATCATCGACAGCATGCTCGAATATTTCCATCACCTCGGCCTTGAGCCGGGGCTGCTGATGCATCCGGTGCTCCTCGCCGAGCGCGACGCCGCCGGCCATCTGGTCTCACTCGAAGGCATCCGGGCGACCGAGCAGCCCGAATCCTTCGTTCATCTTGAATTGCGCCTGAAAGGCGTCACGCACGATTCGCGGCGTATCGCCGAGGGCCTCAAAGGGGTCCTCGAGCAGGTGCGATCGGCCACCGGCGATTTCGAAGCGATGACCGCGCGAGCGCTGGAGATTTGTGAAGAGACGGCGGCGCAGCGCGAGCTGGTCGAGGTGCGCGATCTTTTGCGATGGCTGGTCGGCGGCGGCTTCGTCTTTCTCGGCTATCGGCGCTACCGGGTCGGCGAAGAAGGCGGCCGCCGGACGCTCGAGGCCGATGCGGATTCGGCGCTCGGCCTGTTGCGCGACTTCAACCGCTCCCGTTACGCGCGCCCGGTCGATCTGCAGGCCCTCGAACCTGGCCATCGAAAAATACTCTTCGAGGGCGCGGCACTGATCATGGGCAAGACCCACACTATGTCGCAGGTTCATCGCCGAGCCCTGATGGATGACGTCACGATCCGGCGCACCGACTCCGCGGGACGCGTGGTGTCGTTCGACCGCTTTGTCGGCCTGTTCACCTCCAAGGCCTACTCGGAAGAAGCGCAGCACATTCCGGTGCTGCGGACCAAGCTGCGCGACGTGCTCGAAGCCGAGCATGCCGCGCCCGGTTCGCACAACTACAAGGAGCTGGTGGCGGCCTTCAACAGCTTTCCCAAAGAGGAACTGTTCCGCGCCACGGTCGGTGACCTGCGCGAACAACTCCATCTCATCCTCGATCTCAAGAACGAGGCCGCGGTGCGCGTGAGCGCCCACTATGATCCGATGCGCGGCAACGTCGTCGCACTGGTGGTTCTCCCGCGCGAGACTTTCTCGGCCGAAGTGCGCAAGCAGATCCAGGCGGCGCTCGGCCGCATTCTCGACGGCGAGCTGGTCTACTACTACCTTGCGATGGGCGAGGGCTACCGGGCGCGCATGCACTTCTGCTTCGACGCGGCGCCGCCCTCGGCCGCGCAACTGCGCATAATGGAGACCGAAGTCTCGCAGCTTGCGCGCACCTGGGAGGAAAAGCTGCGCGAGGAACTCGTCGAGCGCTTCGGCGAAAGCCGCGGACACGCGCTGGCGGAGCGATGGCTCAACGCCTTCAGCCCGCATTACAAGGCCAGTACCGATGTCGCCCGGGCCGCGGGCGACATCGAGCGCATCGAGAGCCTGCTCGATAGCGGCCAGAGCTTCGGCGTCGAGTTGGTACGCCAGGGCGGCGGCAATGGCACGGCGTCCGCGACCAGCGAACTGCGGATGTTCGAGGTCGGCGAGTCGCTGCGGCTGAGCGATGTTATGCCGATGCTCTCGAACTTCGGCATCACGGTGATTTCCGAAGAGGCCGACGAGTTGCGCATCGACACGGCCGGGGCTTCCGGCGCGGCGATCCGCGCTTTCGTCCAATCGTTTCGCGTGCAGGACCCCCGCGGTGCGGCGCTCGAGGGCATGAGCGGCGCGGCGATGGTGGCCGAGGCGCTGACCGCGGTGCGCAGCGGACGGACCGAGGACGGTCCGCTCAACGCGCTGGTGCTTCAGGCCGGCCTCAGGTGGCGCGAAGTCGCGCTGTTGCGCAGCTACGTGGCGGCGGCTTTCCAGATGCGCCTCGCGCCGGCACTCCCGGCGCTCCGCCGCGTGCTGCTGGTCAATCCGAAGCTGGCGCGAATGCTGGTCGAGCTGTTCCGGCTGCGGATGGATCCGGCAGGACCCGGGAGCGGCGGTGGCCGCTACGCCGAGTTGCGCACCGCTTACCTTGAAGCGCTCGGCGCGATCGACAACCTTGCCGACGATCGGCTGGCGCGAGCGTTGTTGGGGATGGTTGAGGCCACGGTGCGCACCAATTATTTTCGCGAGCCGCCCGCGCCTTACATCACGCTCAAGTTCGAGAGCGCGGCCATCCCCAATCTGCCCGACACGCCGCCGCTCTATGAAATCCACGTCGACAGTCCAACGATGCAGGGATGCCATTTGCGCGCCGGGCGTATCGCGCGCGGCGGTATCCGTTACAGCGATCGCCCCGAAGACTTCCGCACCGAGATCCTCGACCTGATGAAAACTCAGACAGTCAAGAACGCGATCATCGTGCCGACCGGGGCCAAGGGCGGTTTCATCGTCAAGCCGCCGCTTGGCCGCGCGACCACTCACGATGACGTGGTTGACGCGTATAAAACGCTGATCCGCGCGATGCTCGAGCTGACTGACAACGTGGTCGGCGGCCAGACCGTGCATCCGAGCGGTGTCAGGGTGCTCGACCAGGACGGCCCATATCTGGTCGTGGCGGCCGATAAGGGTACGGCGGCGTTTTCCGATCTGGCCAACGAGATCGCGGCCGAGCACGATTTTTGGCTGGGCGACGCTTTCGCCTCGGGCGGGCGCTATGGTTACGACCACAAGGCGCTCGGCATTACCGCTCGCGGCGCGTGGGAGTCGATCCGCTGGCATCTGCGCGAGATGGGAATCGACCCGACGCGCAGTGCGCCGATCACCATGGTCGGAATCGGCGACATGTCGGGCGATGTATTCGGCAATGGACTCCTGCAGTCGGACAACCTAAAGCTCATCGCCGCCTTCGACCATCGCCACATCTTTATCGATCCCGACCCCGACCCGAAGGTGAGCTTCGCCGAGCGCAAGCGGCTGTTCGAACTGCCGTCCTCGCAATGGTCGGATTACAACGCGGCGCTGATTAGCCCCGGCGGAGGCGTCTTTCGTCGCGGCGCCAAGAGTATCGCGCTCAGCCCGCAGGCCCGCCGCGCGCTCTCCTGCACGGCCGAGGTACTCGATAGCGACAGTCTCATCCAGGCCATCCTGCGCGCAGAGGTGATCCTGCTCTACAACGGCGGCGTCGGCACCTATGTGCGTGCGAGTGACGAACGCGACGCGGACGTCGGCGACCATGCCAACGACGCCTGCCGCATCGCGGCGAGCGAGCTGCGCGTCAAGGCAGTGGCCGAGGGCGGCAATCTGGGCTTCACCCAGCGCGCGCGAATCGAGTACGCGATGGCAGGTGGAAGGATCAATACCGACGCGATCGACAACTCGGCCGGCGTCGACACCTCGGACCACGAGGTCAATCTGAAGATTCTGCTCCAACCGCCGCTGAAGGCCGGGCGAATCGACTTCGATCGGCGCAATCGGGCGCTCGCGGCCGCCGTCGGCGAGGTTGCCGCATTGGTGTTGCGCGACAATCGCGACCAGGTGGTGCTCTTGAGTCTCGAGCAGATTCGCAGCCGCACCGAAGCCAAAATGTTCCGCGACCATTTAAGCGCAATCGAACAGCGCGGCGTGCTCCACGGCTATGGAGCCGCGTTGCCCACCCATGAGGAACTCCGTGACCGCCGAGGCCGCTTCGCCGGCCTTACCCGACCCGAACTCGCAGTGCTCAGCGCTTACACCAAGATCGATCTTTTCCAGCAGCTCGAGACCTGCGCCCTGCCCGACGACGCGTACCTGACCGAGCGTTTTCTGGTGTCGTATTTCCCAACTTCGATCGCACGCGAATTCGCCGCCGATATTCCGCGTCATGGCCTGCGCCGCGAGCTCATCGTGACGCGGCTGGTCAATGAACTGGTCGACCTGATGGGCTCTAGCTTCGTCTTCCGCCTTACGCGCAGCCACGGTGCGCGCACCGAGGACGCGGTTCGTGCATGGATCTTTGCCGAGGGCGTGCTCGACCTGGTCGATCAGGCTGAAGGGCTGCGTGCCGGTGGTGGGATTCAAGGTGCACAGGCGGAGCTGGCCGCGCTGCTGGCGCTTGAGGGCGCGGCGCGGCGAGTCTGCGGATGGGCGATCACGACGCTGGAGGCAAACGTATCGCTCGGCGCCGCGATCGCGCGCTTCAAGCCTGGCTTCCAGAGCCTATCCGCGGAGTTTCAGACCATGCTGGCCGACGACGAGCGCGAACGCTTCGAGGCCAGCTACCGGGAATTGCGCGCGGCCGTGCAGACCGAGCAGGTCGCCCATCAGCTAGCTCGCCTGGGTTTCGCCGATCACCTGCTCAACGTACTGAGTCTGAGCTTCGCCCACGGAGCGGCGCCGGCCGATTGCGCGCGCGCCTACTTCGCGCTCGGCCAAATAATCGAGTTCGCCACGCTCGAAAAAGCTCTCGAGGCGATCGGCACGGACGACCGCTGGGAGCGGCGCGCGGCCGAGGACCTTGGCGCCGACCTGCGCAATGCGCGACTCGCGCTTTGCCGTGCGGTACTGGTTCATCGCGAGGCCCCGCCGGCCGAAGCCGTGCGCGCACTCCGCCGTGGACGCGAGCGGCTGTTCGACGCGATGGCGGAGGTGATGAACGATCTGCGCACGCTTCCGACGGTCGGGCTGCCGGCGCTGGAAGTCGCGATTCGCGCGCTGACGCGCCTCGCAGACGCGGCCTCTATCGCCGAACCAGCCTAAGCGCTGACCGAGGGCAGCGGCGCGGTCGGCGGCAGCGGCGGTGCGCCCCTCAGCGCCGCCTGATCTGCGGCGACCGCCCTCATGTCCTGGTACAGACGCAAGCCCGCGGCGAGCAGGAAGGCGAGAGTTGCATAGAGCACCGCGACCGCAAGCAGATCGACCGTAAAAATCGCGGCCCATAATGCGCCCGTTAGCAATCCCACCCATCCGGCGAGCAAACTCACACCAAAGAACGTGCCGCCCGCCCACGAATTGAAGCCTGACCAGACGGCGAGGAAGACCACGATTCGCAGTGCAATGCGAAAGAAGCTTCCGCGCATCAGATCGCGGCTGTACAGCAGCGCCGACCAGCTCCGACGCCCGTCGAAAATCAGCGCGTACTGCGAAAAGTACAGCCACACATAGGCCAGAACTCCCGGCACCACCAACAAGACCGCTCCGACCGCGATCGCCAGCACCTGCAGCACGCTAACCCATACGAAGGGCCTCAGCAGATGCGCTGCCTCGCGATAGACCTCGAGACCCTCGTCGATCGGACGCGCCCTCCGCTGGCCGCTCTGCATCCGTCTAAGCGCGCACAGGACGATAAGGTTAACGCCGACCAGCGTGATGAAGCCGTCAACCAGATGCAGGATGGTCGTCAACCACGAAGGAAACAGCGGCTTGGGCGCGACGCGCGTGACGGGCGCGTACGGCATCTGCACCGGTTCCACGAAGCTGACGCTGGTCACGCCCGGCTCGAAGGTCCGGACCAGGGAGTATTGGAGGTTAAGGGCGTCCGGGAGCAGGCACAGCGCCGAGGCAAACACCAGCGGCGCCAGCACCACGGCGACGACAATCCAGTTGCCGCGCAGGTCGTTGACCGCGTTGGCGAGATAAATGAAGCTCGAACGGAGCCGCGCTTGCGCCATCGCGCCATGAGGTTGCCATCCTCGGTGAGCCAAGACAAGCAACAGACAGGAAATCCTTGTCGACGATGCTATACTTCCCATAGTGACGGGCGACTTTGCCACCCGTTATTCGACTTGATTTCAACTCGTGGACAAAGCCATGGCTCAGGACGAACGCGCCGCCCTTATCGCTCAAGAAGATCTGCTGATACGCCGCCTGCGGTTCCTGGTCGATCTCACCTTCGCGACCATCGCGCAGGACGGCTCGCTCACCCTCGATGAAGCCTGGGAGCACGTCCGTGCGCTCAAAGGCGCGGCGGTTGCGATGTTCCCCGGCAAAGAGACCACCTTCGACCTCCTATATTTGCCCCGCTTCTCGCGCCTGCTCCAGGAGCGCTTCAAGGCGAGCTGAAACGCCGCGGCTCCGAAAATGAAGCGGTTGCACGGCTTGATCGCGCGGCCCGACGGCTCGACCGTGGCCGGCGTCGTGAGATTGTGCGAAACCATCGAGTCGGTTGAAGCTTGCAGCGGCGCCGACGCGACTGACTACATCGTGCCTGGATTCATCGATCTCCAGGTAAACGGCCGAAGCACAACCGACGTGATGAACGCCTCGGTCGGCGCTCTTTGCGAGCTTTCCGCACAGCTTGCGCGCGAGGGCACGACGGCGTGGCTCGCAACAGCGATAACCTCGCCGCTCGCGCGACTCGAGTCGGTCGCCGCGATCATTGCTGAGGCGGCTGCTGAGACAACCGGCCCGTCGGTGGACGTTGGCAGCGCAATTCTTGGGATGCACCTTGAGGGACCGTTCATCTCGGCGGCCCGGCTCGGCGCTCATCCGGCGCACAACCTCGCGCCTAAGGGCGTTGCGCTCGAACGCGTAGCGGCGCTGCCCGCGTTGCGCATGATAACGCTGGCGCCCGAACTCGACGGCGCGCTCGAGGCTATAGCCGCGCTGACCGCGCGTGGGGTGGCGGTGTCGCTCGGCCATACTGAAGCTTCGCTGGAACAGGCGCGGGCGGCGGTCGCCGCGGGCGCGCGGATGTTCACCCATACGTTCAACGCGATGTCCTCGCTTGACCATCGCCATCCCGGCGCGGCGGCGGCCGCGATACTGCCGTCGCGCGCGTGGGCGGCGGTGATAGCCGACGGCGTCCATGTGCATCCCGCGATACTGCGGCTGCTTTATCTGGCCCGCGGCGCGAGCGGAATCTGTCTCACCACCGACCGCGTCTCCATCGGCGCTGCGGCTACCGAGTCTCCGTTGGCGGGCGCGGCCGTGGCGGGCGGCGCGGCGCGGATGCCCGACGGACGGCTGGCGGGGAGCGTCATCTCGATGCTCGACGCGGTGCGCATCATGGTCGAGCGAACCGGCGCGAGCGTTGGCGAGGCGGCGCTGATGGCGGCTACCAACCCCGCTCGCGTGCTGGGGCTCGGCGACCGCGGCACAATCGAGGCCGGTGCGCGCGCCGATTTGCTCGTGCTCGGTCCCGGGCTAGAGTTAAAGGCTGTGTTCATCGGTGGCCGCGAGCTCGCCTGACGGCGGCACAAGCTACCCGGCAAAAAAATCCATCCGCAAGCGGGAATCTCCGACAAGACTCACGATGCCACTCAACAGGGAATTCATCGGTCGCGAGTATCCGCCGCTCGGCGCGACGGTCACGCTCGATGCGCTGCAGAACTATGCGCGCGCCTACAACGACGAGAACCCGCGCTATTTCGATTCGGCCGGGCGAGGCGGAATCGTCGCGCCTCCGATGTTCGGCGTGGTGGTCACGTGGATGTCGGTGGTCGCCGCGGTTGGCGATCCGGAGTTGGGCGCGGATCTCTTGCGCCTGCTGCATGCCGAGCAGGACATGGAGTTCCTCGCACCGCTTCTTCCGGGCGACGAGATAACCACAGTCGCCAGAGTCGCCTCGATCGACGCGCGTCCGGCCGGCGAGGCGATGACGCTCGAACTTGACTCGCGCAACCGCGCGGGAGCGCCGGTGCTGCGCACTCTTTTCGGGATCTTCATTCGCGCGGCCCGCCGTGATCGAGATGCCGCCGGTCGCGGGGAGCGGCCAGTGCCCCCCTCGGGCGATCCGATGCTCACCGTCGAACAGACTATCGATCACGATCAGACTTTCCGTTATGCCGAGGCCTCGGGCGATCGAAATCCGATCCACGCCGATGAAAACGTGGCGAAAATGGCGGGGCTGCCGGGGATCGTCGTCCACGGGCTGTGCACGATGGCGTTCACCTCCAAGGTCATGATCGACGGCCTGTGCGGCGGCGACCCCATGCGCCTCAAGCGATTGCGCGTGCAGTTCAGCCGCCCCGTTTTTCCGGGGCAATCGATCACGACCAAAGTCTGGGCGATCACGAACGACGTAAGGGTTGATGCCGAGGCCGCGGAGCGCGGCGCGTATGCGTTCGAAACCTACAACCCCGAGGGGATGGCGGTAATCCGCGGCGGAATCGCCGAGATCGCGCCCTGACGCGTGTAGCCCCTCCGATGCCCCAGCCGTTGAGCGTTGGTCTTTCGCTGTCGCTGAGCGGCGCTTACGCCGGGATGGGCCGTCAGGCCGAGGCCGCACTTAAATTGTTCGTCGACGACGTCAACGCGGCAGGCGCCGTACGCGTCGGCGGCGACGCGTACGAACTCGCACTTCGATGCCACGACGATCAGAGCGACGCGCGACGCTGCGCGGAAATTTATAGCGCGCTCTGCGGTCCCGAGCGCGTCGATCTGCTGCTCGGCCCATATTCGAGCCGCCTCGCGCGCGTCGCCGCGCCGATTGCTGAGTCAGCCGGCATGGTGATGCTCAATCACGGAGGCGCCGACGACGGACTTTACGCCAACGGGATGCGGATGCTGGTCGGGGTACTGAGTCCGGCGAGCGACTATCTCGTCGCGTTCGCGCGGCTGCTGGTGGAACTCAAGTTCTGGCGCAAACGCCTGGCGATCGTCAGCGCGGCAACGCCGTTCGCAAGTGACGTCGCCGCTGGCCTCGAGCGCGCCTGCGCCGAGCGACGCGCGCGCTGGCGCGGCGTGCGTGTGCGGCTCAAGTACCGCGGCGCTTTCGATCGCGACGACGCGCTCGCGCGCTTGCTCCCTGCGCTCAAGCGCAACCGCGTCAACGCGCTTGCCGCCGCTGGCAGCTTTGCACAGGATGTCGCCCTGATGCGCGTGCTGGTCGCCTCCAATCTCAACCTTCCGGTGCTCGGTTGCGTCGCTGCCGGCGTTCAGCGCTTCGCCGCGGAACTGGGTGAGGACGCCGAGGGCATCGTTGGTCCCAGCCAATGGGAAGAGCAGGCGCAGATAACTCCGGAACTCGGACCGTCTCCGGCCGAGTTCGCGCGCCGGATGCGCGCAGCGGGCTATGCCGACTGTGATTATCCGGCAGCGCAGGCCTACGCAGCAGGGCTCATCGGATGCGCCGCGATTCGCCAATGCGACTCTCTGGACCAGCGTCGGCTGCGCGACGCGCTCGGCGAAATGAGCACCAGCACGCTCTTCGGCGACTTTGCGATCAACCGCATAACTGGCTGTCAGATTGCGCACAAAATGCTGCTGGTGCAGTGGCACATGGGGCGCAAAGCGATCATCGAACCGCAAGCGCATTCCGAAACCGGCGCGATTGAGTTTCCTTCGGGATGGCGTCTGGTAGTCGCGTCGATGCGCGGTCTGAAACTGACGCTTGGCGGTGCCCCACGCGATGACCACGAATCGCGCGATGAGGAAAACGAATAGCCGTCCGGCGTGAGTGCAGTGCGATGAGGCGCGAGCGCAGCGAAATGAGCCGTGAGGGTAGCTTAATGAGCCGTCCGTCGACGAAGGTCACAGCACGCGCAATCCGTCAACTCCTCTACACTATGGTGCGGTCCATGGAATGTTAATTTCGAAGAGCGCGTTGTCGACGTATCTTTCAAACAAGGCTTGGTCGTGAACCGGAACCAGCTCAATTCGTGGATCCGTAACGACCGCTCCCGGATCGAGACTCCCTTCGCGGCCAGATCCGACGATTTCTTCAGGGCCGGCAAGGCGTGCGGTGCCATTGCTCAGAGCGATGTTGAGTGATGCCCCGTTCCGACCGTCGCTATCCTCCACGAGGTGCACGTCCCAGCGATTCGGGGCACTCTGCGTGCCACGAAATTGCCGGGCAAAAACGAACTCACGACGCATCCCGCTCGGCGCAAAATCGTGCAGGAGCAAGCCCCGAGCCTGGCCAGACGCGTCCCATAACCAGATCTGAATGAGGCGGCGGGTTGTAGTCGGCGAACCTGATCCGGGCCTGATCGCGCCCCACGCGCCGACGTAACGTATTGGCGGATTAGGCGGATTTTCGCAGAGCGGAAGCTCTTTTCGCTCCAAGCCAAGAATTGAAACGCTGCCGCCGCGCGTGACCGTCGCCTCGCAGCGCTCCAACGCGGCGGGCCGCAGCGTGATTTGGGTGCGACCGAGGCCTACGTCCCCCTCGCCCGATAATCCGCCTTCCAGCATCTGACTCAATTGCGCCAGGGGCCCTTCGCGCAGGCCGATGGTGGTTTCCATTCCCATGTGAGGCGAAAAGAGCAGGTAGGCTTTAGCGTTGTCGTTCACCACGATGCGAGTATACGGATAGGCACCGGGACTAGGTGAGGTGACCACCATATTGCCGTAGCAGGGTTGCGCGGAGCGCCGAAGCCGGCCAAAGCGCGTTTCGAAATTCGTTTCGCAGCGAACAGTTTCATCCCAATAGAGACGGCTTCCTTTGTCGAAAATAGCCATCACCCGCCGCGAGTCGGCCGACGTGCGCTCGTACGACCACGCGAACCATCCGAAGAAGGTGACGCCAACAACGACGAGTATCAGTCCGATGATTCGCGCGGCCACCGGCGAGCGACGTATCGACATCGTTCCCACGGCCAGAGCGGTCAGCGAAACGAGCGGAATAGTCAGTAGAAGATCTATTCGAATCGAATACCGCGACCAGGCGTGATTTTGGACGAAACACAGTGCAGCAAATGCTGCGATGGCGGCCGCACCCCGCGCCAATCGACGCCGCGCGCGCCATTCGACGACGGCGAGCGCGGCACACAAGGCGCCCACCGTCGCGAACAGAACTGAAGGAAAATTGTCTGTCACTTCTTGCTGGCCGCGCTCCGCGACACCACCAGAATCCTGAACGTTCCCGCCACCGGGATCGGCCGTGTATGCACAGTGCCAGCGTTCGCCGGTGGCGGAAACGTCAGATCCGCCGTCGGCAGATAAACGGTCCCGCCATGCCCATCGACGGCCATCGTACGCGCACCCCTCTCAGTCTTCACCGTCTCTGCCAGCTCGAACTTGTCTGCCGACACTTCGCGCACGATCGTCAGCGTCCCGTCAGCGCAGCTCGCAAAGGCCATCCCGTCGTTAAAAGCCGTCGCGTCTACAACCGCGCCGATCGGAAAATACGCCACGATTTTCCCATCGTCCGCGTTCATCACCACCAACTTGTTGTTTCGACAACCGACGAACAGTCGCCGAGACGCGCGATCCATCGACATTCCCGTCGGCCGCTGACCCGGCCCAGTCGGCCACCGCGCGATCACCTTCATCTGTTTCGTATCGACGACCGCAACCTCGTCCTTGTCCGCAATATTCACGAACACTCTGCCAAGGCCGTCCGCCACCGCAAACTCCGGCGACCCGCCCAGGTCAACGGTCGCTAACGCGATGCCGCCAATGGGGTTCACGTCCGGCGCGATCGCCACCATTTGATGCGCGTCGCCGCAAAACACCAGCACCCGATTGCTAGCGGGATCGTAAATGATCGAGTCCGCGTCATCCGCGGCGGCTACTTTGCCCAGCGCCGCTCCACTGTTCAAGTCAAAGACGATCACCGCGCCCGCTTTGCCATCGCTGATAAACCCGCGCCCGGCCGCTGGAACCAGCGCCACGCCATGAGATCGTTCCTGCCCTGCAATATCATGCACCGTCTTGCCCGTCGCGACGTCCACAATCATCGTATGCGTGGTGCGCGTCACGTACAGGAACTTGCCGGGCCCATCAATCGTCACATAGTCCCAGCTGCCTTCGCCGCCTAGTTTCATCGTCGAAGTCAGCCTGTATCCCGGGATCTCCGCGGCACGTGCCACGTCATTCGGCGCCAGGTACGAGGCCGCGAACACCCCACAGACTAACGAGAGCACGAAGAGCTGAAATGCCGAACTTTTCATATCGGAACCTTTTTGCCGGATCAGTGCGATGAAGGAACTGAATTATAGCCGTCAGATCGTTCGCGGGTCGTCGGGCGGAGGGACGCCGGCTTTTGTCGCCGACTCCAGCGCTGCGGCGCGGAAAATCCCGTGCGCCATCGTCGAAGTCGACTCGGCCGCGCGCGCTGCATAGATGCGCATCCGGGCCTCGTGCGCCGAGCGATTTTCGGGCGCCGCGGCAACCGCCCAATCGATAAGATGCGCCGCTAGCGCGAGGTCGCCCGCCGACATTTTCTGCAGCGCGCGCCCGAGCAGCACGTCCGCGCCGCCTGCCATCGCAGCTATTTCGGCGGCTTGCGCGTGGTGCGGCGCAGGCTTCAGATGTGATGCGACGCCGTCGTACCATCCGCCCTCGAGTCGCCACACATTGCGCACGATGAAATCCGGTTCGTCGTAAACCGGTTGCAGGTATGGCTTTTCGGCAAGCGCACTCGGCGGCCTCACGTTCTGCACGATGTCGTCGAGCGAAGCGCCGTCGTTCATCATCTTCAATGTCTGGTCGTAGAGGCTTTGCAAATATTCGGCAGTGTCGTTGAGGATCTGGCGCACGCGGATCGAGCCGAACACGGGAATCCCGTGGCCCGGAAGCAGCACTTCCGCCCCGGTCTTGGCCATCGCGCGCAGCGCCTCGGCCCATTCGCGCGCGTAGCGTTGCGCCTTTTGCGGATTGCCGGCGTTGGGCACGGCCCAGATCACGAAGTCGCCGGTCAGCAGTACTTTGCGGCTCGGAATGAAGACCCAGCAATGGTCGTCGGTCTCGCCGCGAGCGTGATGGCATTCGAAGCGCCAGGTTCCGGCGACCACGTTAAACTGATGATCGAAGTAGGTGTCCGGGTAGATGAATTCCTCCGGCCACGGCGTGGGCACGCCGAATTGCCGTGAGTTGACGATGCTGTTGTAACCCGCGGTGCGCTTGTACCGGTCGAACCGGGCGGCGACCGCACGATGGCCGACGACGCGCGGGCGCGCACGGCGATTCTGCTGCGCCTCGGCGGCGAACGCCGTCATTCCGCCTGCGTGATCGACGTGGCCGTGGGTATAAATTGCGGTGTTGACGCGGTCCGGCGACCATCGACGCACCATCGCAACCGTCTCGGTCTGATTGTGATGTCCGCCAGTATCGACCAGCACCAGGCCCTCCTCGGTTTTGATCGCAGTCATGTTCGCGAACCATCGCCAGAACATCACGCCTGCGGCGACCTCCTCCGACTCGCCCGTCGGGGTCAACGGATGGCGCTCGCGGATCGAAAGCTCGCCGCTTAGAAGTTTCTCCGACTCTTCCTTGAATCCCATTTCCATACGCTCCGCGCGAATTATCGACGCACTATGCCGCCGGCCGCAACTGCTGTTACGTTTCCGGGTCGGAAGCGATGCACACCTCGGCAAAAACTCAACGCCAAAAACGATCAGTTGCGGAACGTGTGGATAAAAAGTAAGATTTTTCTGGGTTTTTCCTCGACCGCTTGACGGCACCGCGGACGGACGAACTTGTTCACAGGGATCATCGAAGACCTCGGCACGGTCGAGGAAATCACGCGCACCGATCAGGGCGCGCTGTTGAGTTTCGGCACCGCGCTGCCGCTCGCGCGCATCTCGATCGGCGATTCGATCGCAGTCAACGGCGCGTGCCTGACTGTCGTCAAGAAACGGCGCGCCGGACAGCGCGGCACAATCGCGGGAATCATCGCCATGGACGTCTCGGCTGAGACGCTGCGGCGCACAACGTTGGGGATGCTGGCTGCAGGCGACCGGGTCAATCTCGAGCGCTGTCTCACGCTGGACAAGCTGCTGGGCGGACACCTCGTTTCGGGCCACGTCGACGGGGTCGGCAGGATCGTCGCGATCACGCCCGAAGGCGACTCGAAGCTGTACACGTTTGAAGTTCCGCCAGCGCAGGTGCGCTACCTGGTCGAGAAGGGCTCGGTCGCGATCGACGGCATCAGCCTGACCGTGTTTGCGATTACGGGCCGCCGGTTCAGCGTCGCGCTGATTCCGCACACGCTCAAGCTGACTACGCTCGGGCGCAAGGGGCCGGGTGCCGCCGTCAACGTCGAGAGCGACATGCTGGTCAAGTATGTCGAGAGAATTTTAATGGGGCAGAACAACGGCGGCACGCATAAGGCCTCGCGCGAGGCCGCTGGGAACGCGATCGCCGAGTTCGCGACTGCGGACAAGAACGCCATCGCGAACAAGAGCGCCATCAAGGCCGCCGGCGCGGCGCCCCGCGTCCGTGGCCGGGGAGCAACCACATGAGCCTGATGCAGATACCGCGCAAGATCGAGTACGCGCTGCGGGCCATGATCCATCTCGCCGACCATCCCGAGGGCGTGGCGCGCGGCACCGAGATTGCGCACGACGAGCAGATTCCCAAGTACTACCTGGAAAAAGTGATCCGCGACCTGATGCATCGTGGATTGGTGCGCGCGCGGCGCGGGCCGGGCGGCGGTTATCAGCTTGCGCGACCCGCCGACGGAATCACTTTCAAGGACGTTATCGAGGCGGTCGAGGGGCCGATCACGCTCAACGTATGCGTCGATGGCTCGAGCTCGTGCGCCTTGCAGCCGACCTGCCGGATGTTCCGCGTCTGGGAGGAGGGACAACGCGTGCTGCTCGAGATTTTCTCGCAAACCACGCTTAAAGAGATCGCCGCCTCCCGTCCCGCGCCGATGCGCTTGGCAAGGGGTTCATTGGTCGCCGCCGCGGCGGACAAGGAAGCCACGGTCGCCAAGATCTGAGCGCCCGTCGTCGCATCCATTCGCCTATTTCTCCGCTATCGACGTCATCATCGAAAAAATCATCGAATCGACCGCCCGCAAGGTATCCATGAACGAACCGTTGGACCAGTCGGCCGCTGGCGGTGCCGCGCTGTTCGACGAGAAGTCCTTCTACCTCGAAGAGTTCTACGGCAAGAGCTTGCTGTTCGCGCTGATTCCGCCGAGCGGCGAACGTGTAGGCGAACTCGACCCGCTGGTGCGCACGTTGCGCGAGCTGCGCCGTAATCAAGCGCGATGCATCGTGATTGTCCCGGCTGACGCGCTTGCACGGATCATGCGCCGCCTGGGACGGCTCGCGCCCAGGGCCGAGCCCCCAATTTTCAATCCCGGCGCCGGCCGGCGCTCGCGTCCCTATCCGCCGGATTCGGCGGTCGCTCGAATCTGGCGCGTGCTGAGTGCGGGATCGATCGTGGTGGCGGCCGCCGACACCGTGAAGCCGTCGGATTTCACTGTTTTCGCGGAGGAGCTGGCGAGCCGGATGCGCGTCTTCAAGCTCATCCTGCTCGACCGCCAGGGGGGCCTGACCGCCGGCGGGGGTGAGCGGCTGTCGTTCGTCGAGCTCAGCCGAATAGATCGTGCGATGCGCAAGCAACGCAGCGCACGCCGCCGTGCGGAACTGCGCGCGGTCGTCCGCGCGCTCCGCGACGGGGTGGGATCGGTCAACCTGGTCGCCCCGCGCGAGGTTTACGACGAGCTATTCAGTTTCGTTGGAACTGGCACGCTGTTCACCGAGCGCCAGTACGGTTTCGTGCGGCCGATTTCGATCGATGACTTCAAGGAAGTCGAAGCGTTGATCGTGCGCGGCCAGCGCGAAGGCCATCTGCTGGCGCGCTCGCGCGAGGAAATCGCGGAGCTTTTGCCGTCGTGCTTCGGCTACCGCGTCGGCGACGAGCATCTGGCCGGCGTCTGCTCGCTGCTCACCGAGCGGTACCATCGCGAACGCGCGGGCGAAATAACCGCGCTATACACGCTGACCCGCTTTGCCGGTGAGGGCGTCGCGGTCGAGCTGGTCAAACAGGTCCTGAACGAGGCGCGGGAACGTCCGCTGCGCTACGTCTTTGCCTGCACCGCCGAAGAACGCGCGGCGAGGTTTTTCGCGCGTCTCGGATTCCATCGGGTAGGTCCGCAAGACATTCCGTCGGTCAAATGGCGCGGCTATGATCGGGCGCGGATGTCGCGACTGGAAATTTTCCGCTACGACCTCGACTGAATCGCAGCCAGACTATGAATCCCACGACTACGGCGCCACGCCGGAAGGCGCTCACGCGCTACCACCTGATCGCGGTTGCCGTGGTGCTCGCGACCGCCGCGACCGTGCTCCATCGGCTCGACGCGGCCGAGGTTTGCGGCGCCAACGAGGCTATCGAAGGAATCTTCGTCCAGCAGATGGTCGAGCATGGGGCGCTGCTCTTTCCGCTCGAGAACGGCAGCGCGCCGATGTACAAGCCGCCGCTGTTCCATTGGACCGCGGCCGCGCTCGACCGAATAGGCGGCGTGAGCAAGGTGAACACCTTCAATCTGCGCCTGCCGTCCGCGCTTTATGCGATCGCCGGCGTGGCGCTCACGATCGCGTTCGCTTGGGCGCCGTTAGGCCCCGGCGGTGCAATTCTCGCGGGGCTAATCCTGGCCGCGTCATATCAGTACGTGAGCGAAGGACGAGTCGGGCGAGTCGACATGACACTTACTTTTTTCGAGACGCTTGCGATGATGAGTTGTCTCTGGATTCTGCCCGCGGCCGCCCAAAAAAAATCTGCCGAGTTTCCGCTCGCGACATCGCATTGCGCTACCTGTTCGCGCTCGCGCTCGGACTCGGCGTGTTGGCGAAGGGGCCGGTGGCGATAATCCTGCCGCTCGGCGCTATCGCCGTGTTCCTGCTCCGTGAGCGGCGATTGGTCGAGCTGCGTGACCTGTTCACGCCGGGCAGCCTGTTCGTCGCAATAGTTTTGAGTCTCGGATGGTACGTCGCGTGCGCTATGGGGCGGCGCTATGGGTTCCTGGGCCGTCAACTCGAAAGCGAAAACCTCGGCCGCTTCTTCGGCGCGCTGGGTTTCATGGCGCCGTGGTACTATTTGAAGCCGATTCTGTTGAATTCGGCGCCGCTGAGTCTGCTGGTCCCGTTCGCCGTCGCAGCAGCGCTCCGCCGTCCGACCACCGTAAGGCGAGCCGGTTCGACTATCGAGCTTGCTGAAGATCGTGCGCGCTTCGACGCTCGCCTGCTGGCGACATTCTGGCTGGTGACCGTGATTTTCTTTAGCGTCGCCGCTTACAAGCGGCGCGCCTACCTGCTTCCGCTGTGGCCGTCCTCTGCCTTCCTGCTGGCTTGGGGAGCTAACGAGATAGCCGAGCGGAGCCGATGGGGCCGCTTAGCGCGGAGCGCTCTGGTCGCTTTATGCGTCGGGCTGCTGGCGTTCAATTTTGTTTATTTGCCGCGCCGTGAAGCCGCCGGCTGCGCGGGCGGCTCGTTTCAGGCCGCCGCGGCGCAGATCAATCGCACGGTCGGAAAAGACGAGCCGCTATATCTTTATGGTTTTGACGACGATCCAGCGCCGCTGCTTTTTTACCTCGACCGCGACGCTCCGCGAGTCGAAGGCAAACTCGGCGACGCACCGCCAGGATACGTGATCGTGCCGGAGAAGGTGTGGAGTGAGAACGAGAGCGAGGCGCTCGATTTGAAGCCGGTGCTGACCGTGCAGGCCGGCGGCGACAAGCTTCTGGTACTGCGTCGCGGCGGCGCAATCGGAATGGCGGCACTTCCGCCATCGTGATCGCAGCGGGGCCGCGCGCAGAGTCGAAAACTTCGAGCGTTTCTATTTTGCCGCGCTGCGTATTAGAAATCCCGGCGGTTGTTAAGCGCGCTCGAAAGTGTGGCGGCGTCGCTGTATTCCAGGTCGCCGCCCGCGGGTAGGCCGCGGGCGAGCCGAGTGGTCTTTACCCCCAAAGGCTTTAGCAGCCGCGCCAGATAGAGCGCGGTCGCCTCACCCTCGACGGTCGCGTTGGTCGCGATTATGATTTCGCGTACCGCTAAAGGACCCTCGAGCCGCATCAGCAGTTCCTTCATCTTGAGGTCGTCGGGGCCGATACCGTCGAGTGGCGCGACCGCGCCGTGCAGAACATGATACAGACCGCCGAAACTGCGCGCCCGCTCGATCGCCATCAGATCCGCCGGCCCTTCGACGACGCAGATCACGTCGTGCTCGCGCGCAGGATCTTCGCAGATACGGCAGCGTGCGGCGTCGGCGAGCCCGAAGCACTCCGAGCAAAGCCCCACCCGCTCTTTCATTTCGAGTAGCGCCTCGGCCAGCGCAATAACTTCGTCGCGGGGGCGGTTGAGCAGATTGAAGGCGAGGCGCGAGGCGGTTTTCTCGCCCACGCCCGGCAGCCGGGAAAGCTCGCGCACCAGCCGCATCATCGCGGGCGGCAAGCCGTCGGCGCGCCTGAGATTGTTCTCGGCCATCTTCTATGTGCGCAGACCCGCTTCGATGCGCGTGGCTCGCAACGCGCTAGCCGCGGCCGCCGCCGAAGATGCCGGGCAGGTTCATTCCGGCCATCGGCCCGAGCTTGCCCATTTCTTCGGCCACCAGCTCCTGCGCGCGGCGCAACCCATCGTTGACCGCGACCACGATCAAATCTTCCATCATCGCTTTGTCGCCGGCGGCCGCGATCGACGGATCGATTTCGATCTTGCGCACGCGCATCGCGCCGTCCACCACGACCCGCACCATCCCGCCGCCGGACTGCGCTTCGACGGTTTTTTCGGCCGCGTCGTTCTGTAGCTGTTTGAATTTCTCCTGCAGCGCCTGTGCCTGCCGCAGCATCGCGGAAAGATCAAATTCGTCGGACACGACGTTCTCCTATGAGGGGCGCCGCGTCGCGGGCGGCGTCAGATTATTGCTCGCTGGTACGCCGAGCGCGGCGGGTGCCTCGAGCGGTGGTGCGGAGGGGGCGGCAGGCCGTTCGCGGACCTCGACCAAGCGCCCCTGCAGTTCCTCGAAAATGCGACGCACGACGGGATCCGCGTATAGCGCCTGGCGGTCCGTGGTCAGGCTGCGCGCGGGCGGTGGCGTATTCTCCGTCGGCTGCGGCGGCTGGCGCGGGAGCCGCCGCCGCCGGAAGCTGCGCGGATGGCGGAGACGGCACGACGCGAAGCGTCGCGCCGTCTCCGCCATCCGCAGCGGGAGTCGTTTCGCCCGGAGCGGTCACGGGCGGCGTCGCGGCGCCGCCCGTGACCGCTCCCGCCGCACCGTTCAGTGACACTTCGACTCGCAGTTTGCGTCCGTACAGCTCGCTCGCCAGCTCGCCGATCGACCCACGGTTGTCATTGAGATAGCGGATGTAGATGTCGTTGCGCGGGATGACGCGCAGCAAATCGCCGTCGAGCGCCAACGATGCGCCCTGCTCCATGAAGCCGGCGAGCGCCGCGCGGCGCGCGCGAATATGCTCGCGGAGTTCAGGCAAGTCGGCGCCGAGGGGCGCCGTCGGGGCTCGCGCTCGCTCCCATCGGCGCGAGCCCCGATGGCGCGGGCATCGCCTGTTCGCGCGCCGACATCGACGTAGCCGATGCTGGCGGAGCGATAGGAGAAGAAGGCGAGGTCAAAGCCGACGCGCCGGCCGAGCGCAGCGGCGCGTCGGCTTTGACCTCGCCCTCGACTCGTAGGCGGCGAGTGGTCGCTGGCGGCGCGGTGTCGGGGTCGGGGACGCGCGCGGGGGCGCGAGTCCCCGACCCCGAACCGCCGGAAGCCGCGCTGGGTGCGGCAGGCGGAGTACCGCCCGCCGCACCCAGCGCGCGCAGCAGTTCGTCCGCGTCCATCACCGGCGCCAGCGTCGCCATCCGCACCACGGCCATCTCCAGCAGCAGGTCGGGGTAGGGCGAGCGGATGATCTGCTCCTGCGCATCGGCCATCAGCTTGAACAGCCGCATCAGGTCGCGCGCACTGGGCCGCTCGGCAAGGCGCCGCAGCTCGGCCGCCTCATGGTCTGTTAGGTCGGCGAGCGGATTGAGGTCAGCGCCTGTGGGCAGTTTGGCCACCGCCAGATTGCGTAGAGTTTCGAGCAGATCGCGGCCGAGCGATTCCAGATTGGCGCCGCGGCGATGCTGTTCGCGGACCGAGCCGAGCGCCGCCGCCGCGTCGTGGCCTAGGATCGCCTCGGCGAGCTTGAACACCGCGCCGCGGCCGGCGACGCCGAGCGAGGCCGCGATCTCGCTTTCGGTTATCGTGGCGCCGAGCGCGGCGATTGCCGTTTCGAGCATCCGTTCGGCGTCACGCATGCTGCCGCCGGCCTCGCGCGCGAGCAGGCGCAGCGCCGCTTCTTCAATTTCGATCTGTTCGCGTGCCGCGAGTTCTTTGAGGCGGGCAAGCGTGGTGTTGAGCGGGATGCGTCGGAAGTCGTAGCGCTGCAGCCGCGACAGGATCGTCTCGGGCATCTTCTGCGGTTCGGTGGTCGCAAGGATGAACTTGACGTGGGCCGGCGGCTCCTCGAGCGTTTTCAGCAGCGCGTTGAAGGCCTGATCGGTAAGCTGATGGGCTTCGTCGATGATGTAGATTTTGAAGCGGTCGCGCGCCGGCCGGTAGCTCAGGTTTTCGATAATCGCGCGGGCGTCATCGATTTTGCGGTAGGTAGCGCCGTCAATTTCAACCACGTCAAGTGCGCGCCCTTCGCGAACTTCGAGACAGGCGGCGCATTCGCCGCACGGATCGGGAGTGGGCCCTTTTTCGCAGTTGAGACAGCGAGCCAGGATCCGCGCGGCCGTGGTTTTGCCTACCCCTCGGATGCCGGTGAAGAGAAAGGCGTGCGCGATCCGGCCGCTTTGCAGCGCCTGACCGAGCGTGCGCGTGACATGCTCCTGGCCGACCAGTTCGGCGAAGCGCTCTGGGCGCCATTTGCGCGCCAGCACCAGGTGCGATGACGAAGATGACGGATCGGAAGCCATCAGCGATAACCGGCCATCAGCGATTGCAGAAAAAGCGGCATGCTGCCCGTCGAGTGATAGCTAGGCACCCCTGCGGCACAGGGTTGCGACCGGTGCCGTTGCTTCCTTCCGGACCTGGCGGGGTTCGCGGTCTTCCCTTGCGCAGGACCCAGCTATCATCGGCGGGCAGCTCGTACGCAGCCAGCCGCTGAGTCTTCAATTAAATTCCCATCGGGGCACGCATGCAACCGCTCCAATTCGAGACGTCCACAATGAAAGAGAGCCATGATGGTATCGGTTCTACCCGTGAACATCAGGCGGCGACGGATTCTGTCGCCGCTCCGCTGCGACGCGCCAGTGCGAGCCTCAGCCACACGCGCGCCGAGTCGGCCAGGATCACCATCACGACCGCGATAAAGATCAAAGTCATCGCCGTATCCACGCGATCGTTCCATATCAGCCGCTCGAGCGTCGCGGCGCGCGCGGCGGTCGTCGCGGGCAGTGCCTGCTCGGCCGCGAGTTGGGCCGCGTGGGCGAGGAAGCCGACGTTGGGCGCCGCGCTGAAAATCTTTTCCATCCCGGCGGTCATCGTAACCGCGACCAGCCAGCAAAGCGGGGTGAGCGTGACCCACGCGTAGCGTCCCTTGCCCTGCCGGACCATCGCGGAGGTCGCGACGCACAGCGCGATCGTCGCCAGCATCTGGTTGGCGATCCCGAACAGCGGCCATAGCGAATTGATTCCGCCGAGCGGATCGATCGTGCCGAAGTACAGAAAATAGCCCCAGGCCGCGACGATCAGGGCCGAGGTCGCCACGATATTGGCATACGAGCCGGTGTCGCCTAGCGCGGGATGAAGCTGACCGAGCAGATCCTGGAACATGAAGCGCGCGACGCGAGTGCCGGCGTCCAGCGTGCTTAGGATGAACAGCGCCTCGAACATGATCGCGAAGTGGTACCAGAGCGCAATCACCGCGCCGCCGCCGAGCGAGTGCGCGAAAATATGCGCCATCCCGACCGCCAGCGAGGGCGCGCCGCCGGTGCGCGCGTAGAGCGTCTGCTCACCGATCGAGGCGGCGAGGGCACGCATCTCCTGGTCGGTCACGGAGAAGCCCCACGCGGAAATCTTCGCGCACGCCGCCACTCCCGTGCCGACCACGCCGGCCGGCGCGTTGACCGCGAAGTAGATGCCGGGCTTGATGATAATCGCTGCGATCATTGCCATCACGGCGACGAACGACTCCATCAGCATGCATCCGTAACCAACCATCCGGGCGTCGCCCTCGCGCTCGAGCATCTTGGGCGTGGTGCCCGACGCGATGAGCGAGTGGAAGCCCGAGATTGCGCCGCAGGCGACCGTGATGAAGGCGAAGGGAAAGACCTTGCCGCCGAACACCGGCCCGCTGCCGTCGGTAAACCGCGTCAGCGCCGGCATCAGGGTCGGCGGATGCATCGCGACGATCCCCACCGCGAGCGCGACAATGGTGCCGATTTTGATAAAGGCCGAGAGGTAGTCGCGTGGCGCGAGCAGCAGCCAGATCGGCAGCACCGAGGCCATGAACCCGTAGCCGATAATCCAGGCGGCCAGGTGCGGCGCGTCCATCGCGAAGTAATGCCCCCAGCTGAACGCCTCGACGTAGCGGCCGCCGAGCACCGCCGCGAGGATCAGCGTGACGCCGAGCACCGAGGCTTCGACGATCCGCCCCGGGCGCAGGTAGGTCATGTAGATCCCGACCAGCATCGCGATCGGCACCGTCGCGGCGACGGTCGAAGTCGCCCACGTGCTTTGCTTCATCGCGTTGATCACGACCAGGCCAAGCACCGCGATCAGGATGACCATGATGAGCAGCACGCCGGCGAGCGCCACCAGCCCGCCGACCGGGCCGATCTCGTCGCGCGCCATTTTGCCGAGCGAGCGGCCGTCGCGTTTGAGCGAGTAACCGAGAATCACGAAATCCTGCACGCATCCGCCGAGCACCGCGCCGATCACGATCCATAGCGTCGAGGGCAGGTAGCCGAATTGCGCAGCCAGCACCGGGCCAACCAGCGGGCCGGGGCCGGCGATAGCGGCGAAGTGATGGCCGAAGGTTATCCAGCGCGGAGTCGGGACGTAGTCGCGTCCATTGTTGAGGCGAATGGCGGGCGTCGGATGCGAGTCGTCGAGTTCAAGTACGCGGCGCGCGATGAAGCCCGAATAGAAGCGGTAGCCCAGAGCATAGATGCAGACCGCGGCGATCACGAACCATAGCGCACTCGGCCGATCCTCGCCGCGGGCAAGCGCAATGTAGGCGAGTCCGCCTGCGCCGAGCGCGGCGACCGCAATCCAGGTCAGAATTCGTGCAGCCTTCAAGACTCCCCCGTACCGGCCCTCGCAACGTCGCTGCCGCTTCGCGCAAGCCGCCCCCGCGAAAGTTTGGGCTCAAACATGCGCGACCGCGCAACTATGGGTGATGCTTTAGGGAGACTGGGCGCTCTTTGCAAGCGCCCGATGCCTGCCGACGATGCGATATCGCCCGGCGGACCGAAGCGGCAGGGCCTCAGGGACCCTCAATCAGGACGGCTTGATCGGGTTGGCATCGACCGGAGGTTTGGACTCGGCGGTCTTCTGCGCCTGCGGGTTCGGCGTTTCAGGGTCGTTCATCGCCCGCTTGAAATCCTTGATCGCCTTGCCGAGTGCGCCACCGACGTCGCCAAGCTTACTCGGGCCGAAAATGATCAGGATGATCACCAGCAGAACCAACAAATGGGAAGGTGCAAAAATATCCATGGTCATCTCCGCACGGCGGGATCTCGACCGTGCCAGCAAAAGTCTATCGCGTGCCGAAGCCGATTGCTATCAGCGGCTAGAGCTCCGCGCAAGCACCAAATGTCGTTTCCGATGCTATTGCCGGCCCATCGGCGCGCGTGGAGCGGCTGCTTGCGCTGCGTCTTCGCCCAAGCCCACGTTCTCGAGCCGGTAGCGCTGGACCTTGCGATAGAGGGTCGAGAGGTGAATGCCCAAGGCTTCGGCGGCCCGGACCTTGTCGCCCTGGACCCGCGTTAAAGCTGCTCGTATGTGGTCGCGCTCGAGTTCTTCCAGGGTCATGCCCGAGACATCAGCCGAGACTGGCGGCGTCACCGACTTGTCGGAGAGCTTCTCGGGCAGGTCGTGAGCGTGAAGGACGTCGGTCTCGGCCAGGATGGCGGCGCGCTCGACGGTGTTCTCCAGCTCGCGCACGTTACCGGGCCATGCGTAGCCGACCATCACGCGCATCGCGCTCTTCGAAAAGCGCATCGTGGAGCGCCCGAGCTGCTTTTCATACTTACGCAGGAAATGGTTGGCGAGGAGTGGGATGTCGTCGCGGCGTTCGCGGAGCGCCGGCAGGGCAATCGTTATGACGTTAATACGGTAGAGCAGCTCCTCGCGGAAGCGGCCCTCCTTGGCTTCGCGCTCGAGGTTGCGGTTGGTTGCGCAAATCACTCGCACGTCGAATTTCACCGGATCGTTGGAGCCCAGCGGATAGCACTCGCGTTCCTGAAAAGCCCGCAGCAGCTTGACCTGCAGTGCAAGCGGCATCTCGCCGATCTCGTCGAACAGGAGAGTGCCCTTGTCGGCCGCCTTTAGCAGGCCCACCTTGTCCTGCGCCGCGCCGGTGAAGGCGCCGCGTTTATAGCCGAAGAGTTCGCTTTCGAGCAGGTTCTCAGGCAGCGCGCCGCAATTGATCGGCAGAAAACGTGCGTGGGCGCGTTCGGAGGTAAAGTGGATCGCGCGGGCCACCAGTTCCTTGCCGGTGCCCGACTCGCCCGTGATGAGCACGCTGGAGTCGGTGCGCGCGACCTTCTCCATGATCCGAAAGACCTGCTCGATAGCGTCGCTTTTGCCGATGATATTCTCGAAGCGATACTTGTCGCGCAGCTCGCGGCGCAGAAAGCGGTTTTCCTGGAACAGCGCCTTTTGCGCCAGCGCGTTGCGCACCACGGCCTTTAGATGGTCGTTGGCGAACGGCTTGGTGATGTAGTCGTAGGCGCCCTCGTGCAGCGCGTGTACCGCCGACTCGACGCTGGGGTATGCGGTCACGATAATGCCCATCACCTCAGAATCGAGCGCGCGCACGCGGCTCAGGAGGTCCAGGCCGCTGCCGCCCCCGCCCAGGTTGACGTCGATTATCGCAAGGTCGATTTTTTCGCGCTCGAAGATTCCCAGCGCGACATCGGCCGCGTGGGCCTCGAAGACCGTATAGCCCTCGCTGCGCAGCAGTTGCGCAATTATCGAGCGCATCAAATCCTCGTCCTCGACCACCAGCACGCGGTAAGGACCGCGCTGCGGGGCGGGCTCCGGGCGCTCGGCGGCGTGGCTCTCTGGAATGAGCGGCTCGGTTTCGTTCATCATACTGGCGCGTCCGCCGCGGCCGTTTCGTATTCGTAGGTGGGAAGACAGATAGTCACCGCGGTGCCCTTTCCAATCTCGCTGTCGATACGGATGGTGCCGAGGTTGGCCAGGATGATGCGCTGGCAGAGCGAAAGCCCGAGACCCACGCCCGCGCCGGCGGGCTTGGTAGTAAAAAACGGGTCGAAGACCCGGCTCAGGTGCTCGGCCGGGATTCCGACGCCGTTGTCGATCACGCGCATCACCACCTTCTTGATGTGGTCGTGCTTGACGTGGCCCTGGTGGTCGCGCCCCGGTTGGTTGCCGGTCACGATCCGGATGCTGCCGCCGCGATGCTGGCTAGCGTCGGCGGCGTTGAAGATCAGATTGATCAGCACCTGCTGGATCTCATTGCTGTCGGCGAAGGCGGACTTGACGTCGGCGGCGAGCTGCGGATCGAAAGCGATGCCCTGGAAACGGCTGTTGTAAGCGACCAAGCGCAGAGTATCGCGTATCAATTCATTGAGATCGAAGCGGGCGCGCTGCGAGGGCGAGGGGCGGGCGAAGTTGACCAGATCCTTGAGAGTGGTCGAAATGCGCGTAATTTGCGCGAGTATGGTGTGCAGCATGGTGCGCCGCGCGAGATCGGTCTCATCGGGCAGCAGTGTTTGCACCAGCGAGGAAATCGAGCCGAGCGGGTTATTAACCTCGTGCGCGACGCCGGCGGCGAAGGTGCCGGCCGCGGCCAGCCGCTCGGTGCGCAGCAGTTCGTCGAACATTTCGCGCCGCTGGGTCACGTCGTGCAGGATCATGTGTACGAACCGCACCTTGCCGAACGAGATCAGCGCCGAGTTCACGTCGAAGTAGCGCCCGGCCTCCGGCCAATCGCGGATCTGATCGGAGCCGTCGCGCACGACCTTTTCCACGTGACGCAGAATATCCGGAATGTCCTCGGGCGGCCCAAGCTCAGTCAATCGACGACCGACCAGCGGCTTATCGTTATGATCAGGGACCAATTGATACATTGCTTCAGCCGCGGCGTTGGCGCCCTGCACGATCCAGGTATGCGGCTCGATCTCGTACATCGGATCGGGAGCGTGGTCGATCGAGTTTCGGTATTTCTCCTCGGAGATCCGCAACGCATGCTCGCGTGATTCAATATAGAACTGCGAAACCATCAGGCGCCGTTCATCGATCGCCGCCACCACCGCCTCGCGCACGCGCTCCATCCGCGACCCTTTGAATGAAGCGCGCACCCGTTTGATGATGATTTGCTTGAGCGCGATGTGCAGGACGTTGAATTCCGACGGCCTTACTCGCGACAGCATCCCCTCCTGACAGTGTCGGCGCAGATAGACATAGGTGTCGAGATTGTCGCGATCGCGCAGATTTTCAATGAATCGGATGAGCGCGTTGGCGCAGTTTTGCGAGATGCCCTTATACTTGTGCAATGAGCGCTGGTCGAACATTCCGCGAATTGCCGCGGTCCATTCGTCGACGATCGGGTCGAAATGCCGGTCGATTACGTCGGCGGCTGCGCAGCGCGAACGCTGGCTCTCCGGCCCTCGCCGATAAAAGGAGCCGAACAGCGCCGAGAGCGCCTGCTCGATCGTATGGAGTTGGGCGCGGATCGAAGCGAGTTCCTCCGGAATCGCCTGCAAGGGCGCGTCGGAGGGAGAGCGCGCATCCGCGGAACTTCGAGTTCGCCGTGCGGTCGCCGTTGCCTTAAAGTTTTTCTTGCGGATGCCAACCGCTTTGCGCCGGCGCGGGTCTTTATTTTCGGCGCTTCTTCGCGGCGAGTGTCCGCTATCGGGATGCTGTTCCACGCGTTGATACCGATCAACTTATAACACCGCCAAAATCCGTCTTCTAGGAGCGGTGCAGGCAACGTGCACGCCGCGAAAAGCACCGGCCTGCAATTGGCGAGTCGCAAAAGGGTTATGCAACATCCCAATACGTTGAGCTTAGTCTACCCGGAAGCGTCGAAAACACAGTCAATACGTGGCTTTTCTCGATGGCACAGCTTTGGCTCTGTGAGGCTCTTGTGCTGCCAGACGACTGCTCACGCCCCACGATTCTCGCCCAGGGTAAATTTTTTTCCCGCGGTGGTCAGAAATTTTTTCTTAAAGCGATGCGACTTGCGGAGGTCCCACCCACGTTGGATCTCGGCCAGAGGCTCCTGCTCAAGTATCGGCTCCAGGGTTTGCAGGAGACACATACGACGACCCTGGTTTTGCGCGAGGAGCAGGCGGAGTCCGTCCTCGACCTCGCAACCTATGCCGGTCTGCACGCGCTGCTCGAACTCGCGGTCGAGCCCGACGACCTGCTCGAACCCGCCCGCATCGGCGATACTATCGCGCGTATCCTTCATACCGTCAGCAGCTGGCGCAACCATCCCTCGCTCATCGGATATCTTATCGATTGCCCGATTCCTTCCGAGCAGTTGCGGATAGTGGGCGTCGAGCGTCTGCGGCGCGCGCTTGACCGGGTCATCCGCGAAGTTCATCTGCGCGATCCCCGCGCGCTGGTCGCGCTGAAGCATCGTCCATCCACGATAGCGTTGGCAGTCGGCGCCGAGGATTTTCTGTATGCCGAGGTCGGCGGCTTCACCCCGGCGGAACTCGCTCCCTTCGTCGTCGCGCTGCATAATCTCGCGATGGCACGTCCGGTGGTGATCGAGTTTCCGAAGCCCGTTGTGGGCGGCGGCCTCGAACAGGATGAATTGGTGGCGACCGCTTTCGGCGTCGGCGCGGCAGGCGTGGTTGCGCCGCCGGTTTCCCGCCCGCGCGCCGTGGACTTGCTCGCGATGCGCCCGATGCAAATTGACGAGGCAAGTCCCTTCGTGTCGCTCAACGGAACCTGTCCGCCGGCGCCGCCGCGCCTCCCGATGGTCTCGGTGGTGATCTGCGCCTACAACGCCGAGCGCACGATGTTGCCGTGCCTGGAGTCGCTGCGCCGGCTTAGGTACCAAAACTACGAAGTGGTAATCGTCGATGACGGCTCGCGCGATCGCACCGCCGATATCGCGATGGAGTTTCCCGAGTTCCGGCTCATCCGGCAGTCCAACAAGGGATTGAGCGTTGCGCGCAACGTCGGACTCTTTGCGGCGCGCGGCGAGATTATCGCTTACACCGATTCGGACTGCGTGGTCGACCCTGATTGGCTCACCCTGATGGTGCATGCGATGGTCGCGGGCCGGTTCGACGGCTGCGGCGGTCCCAATTACGCGCCACACGAGGAAGGCCGCGTCGAAGGCTGCGTCGCGGCCGCGCCGGGCGCGCCGTGCCACGTATTGGTCGCCGACGATCGGGCCGAGCATCTGGCCGGATGCAACATGGTTTTCAGCAAGGCGGCGCTGGTGGCAGTGGGCGGTTTCGACGCGCAATTCACCTCGGCCGGCGACGACGTCGACATCTGCTGGCGGGTGCTGGATGCCGGGCTGACGCTCGGGTACTGTCCGGCGGCCTTCGTGTGGCATTTCCGCCGCAACAGCGTGAAGGCATATTACGGACAGCAGCGTGGCTATGGGCGCGCCGAGGCGGCGCTTTATCTCAAATATCCGGAGCGCTTCAACGCGCTCGGCCAGATCAAATGGCGCGGCACGATACCCGGCCTCGCGGCGACCGTGCCTGGCGCGCTGCGGCGCCGGGTCGGATGGACGCGGACGGCGGCCGCCGCACAGACGGTTCGCGACCAGGTGCCCAGCATTCTGAGTTTTCTGCCACAGACGCTCGAATGGAACCTGGTGTTGGCGGCGGCGACGGTCTTCAGCTGGTGCGCCGGAATCACAGTGCTGCCGGGAATTTCGCTGCTCGCGCTAGGATTAGTGTGGGCGCTGCATTACGCCTGGCAGGCACCGCTTGAAAAATGTCACGACTCGATAGTTTCGCGTTTGTTCGTCGCGTTTCTTGCGTGGAGCGGACCGATGGTGCGTACCTGGACCCGATGGAAGACGCGGCTGCGCACGCCCGGGCTCGGCGGCGAGTCTCAGCCGCGCCAGCGTCCTTCGCTGCGATGGCTCGGCCGGAGCCTGCATCTCTCCTACTGGAACGAGTCCTGGACGACGCGCGAGAGCCTGCTCGAGCGTCTATCGCGGAGCTTTTCGCGGGCCGGGTTCGCGGCGACGCCCGATCCCGGATGGAATGACTTCGATCTCCGAAGTACGACCTGATCCCTGGACGCGCCTGCACTTCAAGACCGCCGACGAGGAGCACGAGGGGGCGCGGCTGAAAAATCATGTCGCCGTGCGCGTCAGACTTAGCCGGCTTACCCTTGTGGGTCTCGCGACCGCCGCGGGCGCGACCGTGCTATGCGCGGCGATGGGCCTCACCTTGATGGCGGCGGTGCTGACCGCGCTCACGATGGCGAGCGCGATGTGCGCGGTCAGCCAGGCAGTCGAATCGGGTCGGCTGGCCTACCAGGCCGTCGAGCAATGTGCGGAAGAACTCAACCTGATACCACTCGGCAAGCCGACCAGGGCGGCGCGGCGCGCGGCGGTCGCGGCGCAGCCCAGCAACGAGGCGCCCGAGCCGGTTGCGGCGTCGGCCAAGATGTTCGCTGACAATCGGACGGCGGCGGACTAGGCGCACTGCGGGGCAATATAGGAAGTTGATGGTGTTGTCATTCTCAACGAGGGTTGCCGAAGTGAAGGATCAACGCGGATCGATTTAGTGTTTATCGACATTCTCGAGTAGGCGGGGAAAAAAGACTCCCGATCCGGCGAGCGGTCGCGCAGGCCTTCAGTGCGGCCGGACGTGTGGTGGAAGCGGGGAGTGTGGATAGCGGGGCGGGCGGCGCGATGCGCCGTCCGTCCCGTGGTTTTTGATTTCCGGCGCCGCGACGAGCTAGGGTGAGCGCTTAGAACCCAATATCGCGGCGGCGACCCGAAACCCCATGGCGCAGGATTTTCTCTCCGAGTTCATCGCGCGCGCACAGGGGCGCAACTCGCGGCTCGGCCGCGTGCTCAAGTCGCGCACGGCCGGCGTGGTGGAGCGCGTGGTCGACGGCTTCCAGCGCGACAAAGTTCTTTTGTGGGCTTCGGCGTTGACCTACACGACCGGGCTCTCGATCGTCCCGATCCTCGCCGTGGCGCTGTCGGCGCTCAATGGGCTCGGCGGCGCCCAGGTGATTCGCCCACTGCTCGAGCGCTATGTGACCGCCAACTCGCCCGAAATCACCGACCGCCTGATGTCCTTCGTTTCCAACGCAAATGCCAAGACCCTCGGCGCGGTCGGCGCGGCCACACTGCTCGTCACCGTGATCCTCACCTTGGGCACGGTCGAGCAGGCGCTGAATAGCATTTTCCGCGTCGTGTACGGGCGCACGATGGCGCGTAAGTTCGCCGACTATCTGAGCCTGACCTTCGCGGTGCCGGTGTTACTGGCCGCCGCGCTAGGCGTGCGTCAAATCCTCGTCCGTCGCCTACCTAGCATCCACGGCGCCGGCTGGATCAGCTCGGGCATCGCCATCTGGGCTGGGTTCCTTTTTCTCTACGTGTTTTTTCCCAACCGCAAGGTGCGCCTGGAGGCCGCCGCCGTGGGCTCGCTGGTGGCCTCTGTTCTGCTTCAGTTCGCGCAATGGGCCTTCATCTACTTTCAGTATGGCGTCAACAGTTACGCCGCAATCTACGGCGCGCTGGCCTCAATTCCAGTGCTACTCACCTGGATCTACATGACCTGGGTGATTGTGCTGCTTGGGGCCGAGGTTACCGCCGCCTTCGAGCGCTGCAATCAGCCAATCATCGCCGACCCTTGGGCGATGAGCGAGCGGGCTGTCGCGCTGGCCGTCGCGTTGCGGCTTGGCGAGCGGATGGCCGGACGGCGCGGCGTGGTAACTCCAGCCACTCTGTCCGCGGAGCTCGGCATCGACGAGGCCGTGCTGGTCGAGGTGTTGCGGAGGCTCGAGCGTGGCGGAATCGTGATCGAAAGTGTCGTCGGCGACGTGGGTGAGCGAGGACTGTTTCTCGCCCGCGATTCCTCCACGATCGGCCTTGAAGAAGTGCTCGAATGCGTCAGGGGCAACGGTCCCGCCGTAGTCTGCTCCGACCATCGAGTGGCCGCGATGGTCGAGCGACTGCGTCAAGCCGAGCGCGAGACGCTCGGCGGATTGACGGTGCGCGATCTGATCGAGCGCACACCAGGCGCGAATACCCCTGCGATGGTGCGCGCTCCCACGCACGAGCGCGCAGTCGGCGGGGCCTGACTAGGTCGCCGGATTAACCGGCGCGGTTCTTACTCTTAACTATCGAGCAGCTTGTGCAGCGATTCCAGCTCGCGCCGGACCTCGGCCAGCGCACTGCGAGCGCGGTCTTCACCGGAGCCGCGCACGCTGGCGGCGACTGTAGGGTGCGCGGCATGTGCCGTACCCGCGGACTCGGTGCGTGCCGTCGCGGTGCCGGGTTTCGCGCTGAGCGCGCGTTCGAGTCCGACTTCGCGAATGTATTTCTTCGCTCCCTCGATAGTGAAGCGCTCTTCGTGGAGCAGGCGCTTGATGAGCTGCAGGGTCTGCAGATCCTGCGCCGCGTAAAAACGATGCTTGGAGTGCGCATGGCGAGGGCGCAGGAACGGGAATTGGGTCTCCCAGAAACGCAGCACGTAGGCTTCGACCCCGAGTGACTTGGCCGCCTCACCGATCTTGAGCAAATGCTCGGCGCCGGCGCCGGTCTGGGCGGCCGCGCCAGGGGAGCGCGGACTTTTGCGCTGCGAAGAGCGCGCTGTGCGCGCGGCGGAAGTCATACGGGGAAAGTCATGCGGCGAAAGTTATGCGACGAAAGTTATGCCGATCGTTTGGCGCCGTTGGCCACGAGGCCCTTAAGCACCTGGCTCGGTTTGAAGGATAGTACGCGGCGCGAGTCGATAGTGATAGTGGTTCCGGTCTGCGGATTGCGTCCCCTGCGGGCCCGCTTGTGATTGACGGTGAAGCTGCCAAAGCCTGAGACTTTGACCTTCTCGCCGCGCTGCAGGCTGTCTTCAATTATTCTGAAGACCTCTTCCACGATCTCGCAGGCCTCTTTTTTGGATGAGCCTATGCGCTCGCAGATGAGATCCACGAGATCAGCCTTGGTCATGTTCTGCGCAGTATCGTCCCCCAAAACCGCTTCCCCATAGCGGGTCTCTACTGCCGCAACTCTGCCCCCAACCGATTCCGCGCCCGTTCCGTCAATTCCCCATGGGCGCGGTTCACCTCCTCATCCGTGAGTGTGCGGTCCTTCCCGCGGTAACGGCACGCCAGCGCCACGCTCTTTCTGCCCGGCGCTATCGATCCTCCCTCGTAGACGTCGAACACCTCCACGTTTTCAAGTAACGGTGGCGCGTCTTCGCAGATCGCCGCGATCACTTGCGACGCCGAGACTTCGCGACCCACCACCAGAGCGAGATCGCGCCGGATAGCAGGGTGCTTCGGTGGAGCGATGACCTGATGTGGCGGCAGGAAACCATAAGCGATGAGATGTACCAAGTCAAGTTCAGTAAGCACGCAAGGGCTATTCAGCTCCAGTCTTATCGATTCCGCTGGATGCAGCTCGCCCAGGTATCCGATCGGTTGACCATCGAGCAGCACTCGAGCAGCGCGCCCCGGATGCAAAAACCGATACTCCGTTTCACCCGCCGTCTCAAACTCGATGCGCGCCGCCAGGCCAAGCGCGATGAACCATTGTTCGAGCACGCCTTTGAGCGTCCAGAAGCTCGCCGCCACGGATGATTGTCCGACGGCGCCCAGCGAATAGTCGCCATAGCTTATCGCGGCTAGCCGCTCATGCTCGACCGGCGCGCCGTCACGCATCGCGAAAACCTTGCCGATCTCGAAAGCGTGAAACGCAGCCGCTTCGCGGTTGAGATTAAAGCGCAGCGCGCCGATCACTCCGGGAACGAGACTGACGCGCAGCTCGCTCAGTTCTGCCGAAAGCGGATTCGCCACTCGGACCGCCTCGCCGCCGCTCCCCGGATAGCGCTGATTGTCGGCCGGCGCAATAAACGCGATGGTCCTGAGCTCGGTCAGGCCGGCGCCGACCATCAGCTCGCGCGTCGCGCTCATGAAGCTCCGGTAATCGTTGGGCGACGCGGGCGTGGCGGCGCGCTCCGGCACCGTGGCCGGAATTTCAGCCAGTCCCTTGAGCCGCGCGATCTCCTCTGCGAGATCGGCGGGCTCGTTGAGATCGGGACGAAAAGAAGGCAACGTCACGGAGATACGTCGCACGCCCGCCGGTTTGACTGTGGCGCCCAACGCGCGCAGGCGTTCGCGTACTTCGGCGCCGGGAAGCGCAACGCCCAGGAGCGAGTCCACCGCGCCCAAATCCAGTATTACCTGGCGCTCGCGCGCCGGGCGCGGCTCGGCATCGACCGGCGCCGCCGCAACCTTGCCGCCGGTGGTTTGGGTTATCAGATCGGCGACCCGCGCCAGCGTACGAATCTGTCCGCCGCGATCGATCGCGCGCTCGAATCGGTAGCTGGCCTCGCTGCGAAGCCCCAGCCGGCGCGCCGTGCGCGCGATTGTCATCGGCTCGAAATAGGCGCTCTCGAGCACCAACTCGGTAGTCGCGGCGCTTACTTCCGAGTTCAGACCGCCCATTATCCCGGCGATCGCCAGCGGCTTTTCCGGGTCCGCAATCAGCAGGTCGGCCGGATCGAGCGTGCGTCGCACGTTATCCAACGTGACGAACTCGCGATCCATTGCGCCCTGCGCCGCCTGGTCGGCGCGCCGCACCACTATCCGGCGCGCGGCGATTTTCTCGCTATCGAAAGCGTGTAGCGGCTGGCCCAGCTCGAGCATCACGTAATTGGTCGCGTCGACCACGTTGTTCAACGCGCGCATTCCGCACAGCTCGAGGCGCCGACGCATCCAGATTGGCGAGGGGCCGATTTTTACCCCACTGATCGGAAGCCCGGCGTAGTGCGGACACAGATCGGGCGCGAGTATCTCGACGGCGAGCGGGGCGTGCGTTTGACCGCCCGAGTCCGTGTGGCCGCCCCGCTGCTTGAACGTAGCCGATCGCACGAAGGGCTGTTTGAGTTTCAGTCCGAATAGCGCCGCCACCTCACGCGCCAGTCCTAGAATCGACAGACAATCGCCGCGGTTGGGCGTGATCGCGATATCGAGCACGGTGTCGTCAACACGCAAATACGAGGCCAGTTCGACTCCCAGCGGGGCGTCGTCCGGCAGCTTCAGGATGCCCGCGTGATCTTCGGAAAATCCCAGCTCGCGCTCCGAGCACAACATCCCCTCCGAGCGCACGCCGCGAATGACTGCTGCCTCAAGAGGCGGCGCGTCCTGCAGGGTAGCCGGGCGATGGCCGCCGCTGCGGCCGCTGCCGATAAGCCGCGCACCCAGGCGCGCGAACGGCGCCATCATCCCGCCACTGACGTTGGGCGCGCCGCAAACCACGCTGAAACGGCCCAAGGTTCCGGCGTCTACCTCACACAGATTGAGGCGGTCGGCATTGGGATGACGTTCAACCTTGAGCACGCGCGCGACGAAGACGTCGCTGAACCCGGGAGTGGAGCGTTCGACGTTTTCGACCTCCAGGCCGGCCAGCGTCAGGCGGCGGCACAGCTCGTCGACGTCGGCTTCGAGCGTGACGAACTCGGCGAGCCAACTCAGCGGCAATTTCATGACGAAGATCTCGATGAGCTCGTCGCAGCGGAGGATTTCGCGCCGGACAATCTCGCCATCAACGACGGGAACTGACCGAGAAACCGCAAGTCGTTTTCGAAAAACAGCCGCATGTCATCGACGCCGAGTTTGAGCAGCGCCTGGCGTTCGACGCCCATACCGAAGGCGAAACCCTGGTACTCGGCCGGCTCGTAACCGACTTTGCGCAGCACGTTGGGATGGATCATTCCCGACCCCAAAATTTCGGTCCATCCGCTCTGCTTGCACACGCGGCATCCTGCGCCTCCGCAGAGCAGGCAGCTTATGTCCACTTCGGCGCTCGGCTCGGTGAAGGGGAAGAAGCTCGCGCGAAAGCGCACCGCGATTTGCGGCCCATAGAAGGCGCGCGCGAATTCAGTCAGCACGCCCTTCAGATGCGCCATCGTGACCCGCCCGGCGCGGTCGACCATGAAGCCCTCGATCTGACCGAACATCGGCGAGGCGCGCACGCTCAGTTCGTCGCGCCGGTAGCAGTTGCCGGGGCAGACCACGGCCAGCGGCGGCTTGCGGCTTTGCATCACGCGGATTTGGCCGTTGGAGGTATGCGTGCGCAAGAGCATTCCGCCGGGCAGAAAAAACGTGTCCTGCATCTCGCGCGCCGGATGGTCGGGCGGAAAGTTGAGCGCCTCGAAGTTGTGGAAATCGTCTTCGACGTCCTGCGTCGCGGCAATCTCGAAGCCCATCGAGGCGAAAATGTCGAGCATCTGCTCCATCACCAGGGTCAGCGGATGGAGCCGCCCACGCGGAATGCGCGCGCCGGGAAGGGTAACGTCGAGCCGCGCCTCGCCCAGTGAGCGCGCAAGCGCGGCGTCGCGCAGTCGCACTTGGAGCGCCTCGACCCGGCTCTCGATCTCGCGCTTTATCTGGTTGACGAGCTGGCCGATAGCTGGGCGTTCTTCTGCCGCGACCTCGCGCATCCGGCGCATTACGTCAGTCAGTTCGCCGCCGCGGCCGAGCACGCGCACGCGCACCGCTTCGATCTGCTCGGCGCTCGCGTCATCGCCCAGCTCCGTCATCGCGGCGGCCCGAAGAGCCTCGAGCTGTTCTCTCATCCCGTCCTCAAGAATTCCGTGTGCGAGTCATCCGGATCGGCAGCAGCACCCTGGGGCGCGCGCCAATCACGGGAGACCGTCAAACAAAAAACCATGTGGACGCGCGCCACATGGTCCTTGCGAGCCGCCCGGGGCGGCCAAAGCCGTTAAGCGGCAGCGGCTTCGACAGCGCCGAGCGCCTTCTTCGCCGTCTCGGCCAATTCGGCGAAGAGCCGGTCGCGCTCCAGCGCGAGCACCGCGAGTTGCTTGCGGTCGATCTCGACGCCGGCCTTTTTGAGGCCATCAATCATGCGGCTGTAGCTCAGCCCATACTCGCGGGCGAGCGCATTGATCCGCGTGATCCAGAGCGCGCGAAAGTCGCGCTTTTTTTGCTTGCGATCGCGGTAGGCGTAAGTCAGCCCCTTTTCCAGCGTGCTGCGGGCTTGACGATAAAGTTTGCGGCCGCCGACGAAGCCGGAGGCTAGCTTGAGCTGACGTTTGTGACGGCGGCGTGTTTTGGGGCCACCTTTGGCGCGAGGCATCGGCGGTCAGTCCTTCCTTAATTCAAGTTGCTTAATTCAAGTTGCCTTGATCTAAGTTGCTTGGTCGGGTTGCCTTTCGGGTTTGGGCGCATCGCTACAGGTATGGGATCAGTTTGCGCACATTGCGAGCGTCGGTGGCGTTCAGGATGGCGGGCCGGCGCAGATGTCGTTTGCGCGCGCGGCCCTTGGACGAGAGCAGATGGCGTAGGTAGGCCCTCTTGTGCTTGACCTTACCGGTCTTGCTCACCGAGAAACGCTTGGCAGCGCTGCGATTGGTCTTCAGTTTGCCCATCGGTTGCGGCTTTCGCTCCAGATTTCGTTGCCGTTCAGCGCGGCGTCAGCAGGATCGACATGTTGCGCCCCTCCATCCGGGGCAGACCGTCGGCCTGTGCGATGTCCTGCACTTGCGCGACGATCGAATCGAGCAACGTACGTCCCAGCTCGGGATGGGTTATCTCCCTGCCGCGAAACGAAATCGAGAGCTTAACACGCTGGCCTTCGCCGACAAAGCGCCGGATGTGCTTGATTTTGAACTCGACGTCATGTTTTTCGGTGCGCGCACCCATCTTGACTTCCTTGATCGCCGTGGCGGTCGAATGGCGTTTGGAGTCGTGGGTCTTTTTCTTTTGCGCGTAGCGATACTTGTCGAAGTCGGTGACGCGGCATACGGGTGGCTGGGCGGTGGGCGCGACCTCGACCAGATCCAGGCCGCGGCTTTCGGCCACCCGGATTGCCTCGCGCGTGCTCAGGACACCGACCTGGCGGCCGTCAACGTCGATCACCCGCACTTCGGGGACGCGAATCTGATTGTTCACCCTGATCGCCGGCTCGCGCGGTGGCGGGGTACGAAAATCTCTACGAATAACTCACCTCCGTCGGCATCCCAGCCGACTTGCCGCAGCGATCGTCATAGCAACGGCAATACTGTTTGAATCGTTCCCCCACCGCAGCCGCCGCTACCCCGGCAACGGTTCACTTTTTAGCAGCTCGATCAGTTTTTCAAGCGCCATGACCTCGCTCTTGGCTCCGCGCAAAAGCCGCAGCGACACGCTGCGCGCCGCGGCCTCGCGCTCGCCCACGACCACCATGTACGGCACCTTGGCCAGCTCGGCCTCGCGCACCTTGAACCCCAGCTTCTCGTTGCGCAGGTCGGCCGCTGCGCGCAGTCCCTCGCGCTTGAGAATGCCGGCTATCTCGGCCGCATAGTCCTCGACCTTCTCGCTCAACGAGAGCACTCGCGCCTGCTCGGGTGCGAGCCAAAACGGCAGCACACCGCCCGTATGCTCGAGCAGCACCCCGATGAAGCGCTCGAGCGAGCCCAGGATCGCGCGATGGATCATCACCGGCCGCTCCTCGGCGCTCGACGCGTTGGTGAAAGTCAGCCCGAAATTCTCGGGCATGTTGTAGTCGAGCTGGATGGTCGCGAGCTGCCATCGCCGCTTGAGCGCGTCGGGCACGTAGATTTCGATCTTGGGTCCGTAGAACGCGCCCTCGCCGGGATTGATCTCGTATGCGAGTCCGTTGCGCGTCAGCGCTTCGCACAGAATGGCCTCGCTGGTGCGCCATAGCTCCTCGGTGCCGAGATGCTTCTCGGGCATCGTGGCGACTTTGGACTCGAGCCGCTCGAAGCCCAGCGCCTGGTAAACGTCGCGCACCATCTGCAGGTTGAGATCGATCTCGTCGGCAGTTTGCGCGGCGGTGCAGAAGACATGCGCGTCATCCTGGGCCATCGTGCGAACACGGGTCAGCCCGTGCAGCGTGCCCGAGCGCTCCGCGCGATGGAGCCGCCCGAAATCGGCGATGCGCAGCGGCAGGTCGCGGTAGGAACGCTTCTCGGCGCGATAAATGAACGTGTGCCCCGGACAGTTCATCGGCTTGAACGCGTAGCCCTTGCGCCATCCCTCGGGACTCGAATCGATCTGGTCGGTGTCGCCGCCCTCGCGGTCAGAAGTCAGAAACATGTTCTCGCGAAAATTGTCCCAGTGACCCGAGGTATGCCACAGCTCGTTCTTATAGACCTGCGGCGTGATCACCTCGTCGAAGCCGTAGCGGCGGTACAGGCGGCGCATGTAGTCGATCAGCGCGTTGTAGATGATCGCGCCCTTGGGCAGGAAAAATGGCGACCCGGGCGAGATCGAATCGAACACGAACAAACCCATCTCGCGGCCGAGCTTGCGATGGTCGCGCGAGCGCGCCAGCTCAAGCAGCTTCAAATGCTCCTCGAGCGCCTCCTTGCTCGCGAACGAGGTCCCGTAAATCCGCGACAGCATCGCGTTGCGCTCGTCGCCGCGCCAGTACGCGCCGGCCACGCTGGTTAGCTTAAACGCGCGGATATAGCCAGTCGTCGGGACATGCGGCCCGCGGCACAAATCCATCCAGTCGCCCTGGCGATAGATCGACACGCGCTCGTCGGGGATGCCGTTTAGGATTTCGACCTTGTAATGCTCGCCCATCGCGGCGAAGCGCTCGATCGCCTCGGCGCGCGCGACTTCGACTCGCTCGACCGGGAGGTTGGCTTTCGCCAGCTCGCGCATCCGGGCTTCAATCTTCGGCAGGTCATCGATCGTAAATGGGGCGGGCGGCGCGAAGTCATAGAAGAAGCCGTCCTCGATCGTCGGCCCGATCGTCACCTGCGTGCCGGGGTAAAGGCTTTGGACCGCCTGGGCCATCAGATGGGCGGTCGAATGGCGCAACACGTCGAGTCCCTCGGGGCTGTCGGCCCTAACCGGCTCGAGCGTGGCGTCGTCCTCGATCGCGCGGCTCAGGTCGACCAGCTTGCCGTTGACCCGCGCGGCGACGACATCGCGCCCGCGCGCTCCGTCGAGCACTTCCCTGACCGTGGCCCCGCGCGGCACGCTGCGACTCTGCCCGTCGAGCGATACGGTGACTTGCGCGCTCATTCGAAAATGAACGTCGCCAGGGCTGACAGCGCGACAGTGCTGCACGACGGTCGCGGCGGCGCGCCGGCGGCGCTCGGAAAGGGATGGGCAATCATGAATGTTCGCACGAATACATGAGACGGACGCGCTGCTGGTGCTGGAGACCGAGGAAAATCATGACCCTATTGTAGCGAAAGACAAGCTGGTAGGCACGGGCGGGTTTGAACCGCCGACCCCTTCCGTGTCAGGGAAGTGCTCTACCACTGAGCTACGTGCCTTCGTTCCAAAATTGAACGGCCGTCCGGCCGCAAGCCCGATCCGGTAACAAATATCCGCGACGCGGGCAACCAAGGGCTTCGCGAGCGATCACGCGCGGCCTATCTGCTAAGCTCTGCCGCCAACGGCGGCACGATGGATCGCGAGCGAATCGCACATATTTTCTTCTTCGGCTTCCTGGCCCTGATGGGCTACGAGCTGTACCTGCTGCTCAGCCCCTTTTTGGTGCCGATCGCATGGGCGATGCTGCTCGCCTTCATCGCGCATCCGGCGCTGCTTGAACTCGAGCGATTCGTTCGCAGCCGCACCGCCGCCGCGCTGCTAATCACCGCGTTCCTTGCACTCGTGATTGCAGTTCCCACCGCGTGGCTCTCAGGTAAGCTCGCCCTGGAGGCTACCAAGGTGTCGATAGGCCAGTTCGTCCATCAGGGGGGACTCGCGCAGGCCGGAAGCCAGGCGCTCCATTCCGACACGGTCGCCTCGATCGAGGCCTGGCTCGAGCGTCAGGGCCTGCGCATTGAAGACATACGCCATTGGATGGGCAAGGCCAGCACCTACCTGGCCAACTATTTTACCGCCAACGTCACCACCCTCGCGCGCAACCTGGTCTCGTTCGTCTTCGCTGTCATCATCATGTTGTTCAGCTTCTTTTACCTGTTGCGTGACGGCGAGGACTATTACGAGTTCGTCCGCACGCTCACGCCGCTCCCCGACCAAGATAAGGCGATGGTGTTCGAGACCTTGAGCACGATGCTGTCCTCTACCATGCGCGGGTTGCTGTTGACGGCGCTGTTCGAGGGCGTGCTGCTCTGCCTGGGCTACCTGGTGACCGGCGTCCCCAACGCGCTGCTGCTCGGCGCGGCCTCCGGGGCGGCGGGCCTGCTGCCGATAGGCGGAACCGCCTTAATCTGGGTGCCAGCCGTGATTTATCTGTGGGTCACGGCGGGATGGGGCTGGGCGGTGGCGCTGCTGGTTTGGGGCGTGATCGTGGTTGGGGTAATAGACAATTTGCTCAAGCCCATCACGATCGGGCAAGGAAGCGGATTGCCCGCCATCGCGCTCTTCTTTGGCATCACGGGCGGTCTGGAGATATACGGGTTTTTGGGGCTGTTCGCTGGACCCGCCGTGATAGCGGTTTTCGCCGCACTCATCCGGGTCTATCGCCGGAGCTATACAGCACATCCTCCGGCGCCCTTCGTGTGAAACGCGCCGCGCAGACCCGTGGCCGCGCGCCTCTCGGGAGGCTAAATTAAATCGCATCCGACCTGAAATCGCATCGGACTCCGCAATGAGTGTCGAGAAGGAAAAGAAGGCGCTGGCGATAATCGATCGCCTGCGCGAGCGCGGCTTCGTCGCCTACCTCGCCGGCGGATGCGTGCGCGACCGCGTGCTCGGCATCGAAGCCAAGGACTATGACATCGCGACCGACGCGCGTCCCGAGGTCGTGCAGGAATTGTTCGACAACACGGTGGGCGTCGGCGCGCGCTTTGGCGTGATTCTCGTGATCATCGACGGCGACGCCTTCGAGGTCGCCACCTTCCGCGCCGACGCCCCTTACATCGACGGTCGCCGTCCCTCGGCGGTGCGCTTCGGCACGGTCGAGGAGGACGCGCGCCGGCGCGACTTCACGATCGGCGGAATGTACTTCGACCCGTCGAGCGGCCGCATCATCGACCTGGTAGGCGGGATGCGCGATCTGCGCGCCGGCCTTATCCGCGCGATCGGTAACGCCGCCGAACGCTTCGAGGAGGACCATCTCCGCGTGCTGCGCGCGATACGCTTCGCTACCCGGCTCAATTTCGAGATCGATCCCGCGACGATGGCCGCGATGCGCCGGGCGGCGCCCAAGATTGCCAATATCGCGGCGGAGCGCGTCGGCGAGGAAATCGTGGCGATCATGACCGGCGGGCGCGCCGCCCGCGGGCTCGAGTTGATGCGCGAAAGCGGAGTGCTCGAGGTCGTGATGCCCGAGGTGCTGCCGATGATCGGATGCGAGCAGCCACAAAATTTCCATCCCGAGGGCGACGTTTACCGCCATACCTGGCTGGCGCTCTCGATGCTGGAGGCGGGATGCACCGAGACGCTCGCCTTCGGCGTTCTGCTGCACGACGTCGCCAAGCCCCAGTGCCGCGCGGAGAACGGCGACAAGGTGACCTTCTACGGGCATACCGAACAGGGCGCCGCTACGGCGGAAGGGATCATGCGGCGGTTGCGGCGCTCGCGCTTCGCTCAGGAGCAGGTTGCCTACCTGGTGCGCAATCATCTGCGCCTCGTGATGGCGCCGCGGATGCGCCAGGCCACGCTCAAGCGGATGCTTGCCGAGGACGGTTTCGGCGAACTGCTCGAGCTCTCGCGCCTGGACGCGCTCGCCTCCAGCTCCAACCTCGGCTTCTACCATTTCTGCGCCCACGCGCGTGCTGCGATGAGCCGCGAGGAGATACGGCCGCCGCGCCTGCTCGACGGCGACGACCTGATCGCGATGGGCTTTGCGCCGGGCCCGCATTTCAAATCGATTCTCAAAGACGTCGAGGATCAGCAGCTCGACGGGGCACTCGCCTCGCGCGACGAGGCTGCCGACTACGTGCGCGCGCGCTACGGGCCGCCACCGCCCGCCTGAGCGCCCGACCCCGATGCTCGCCGCCCGCCACATCACGCGCCGTTTCGGTACGCTCGTCGCGCTCGACGACGTGAATTTCGACGCGCGGCCGGGCGAGATTGTGGCGCTGCTCGGCGAGAACGGCGCCGGCAAGACCACGCTGATGAATATCCTGAGCGGTCGATTGCGCCCCGATGCGGGTTCGATCGAGCTGTTCGGCCGCGCGCTGCGCCCAGGCTCACCCGCCGCCGCGTTGGCGGCCGGTGTCGCCGCGGTGCATCAGAGCCCGATGCTGTTCGAGCGGATGACGTGGGAGGAAAATCTCGCGCTTGGCGGCTTCGGCGCCGGCGCGGCACGCCCCGGCATCAAGGCATTCGCCATCGACTTGAAGGAAGTCGCGGAGCGCGCCGGCGCGCTGGCGGCGCGGCTCGGCTTCACGCTACCGGCGCCGCGAGTGCGGATGGAGCAACGCTCGATGGCCGAGCGGGTGCGAATGGAAGTTCTGCGCGCGCTCAGCTTCAATCCGCGCGTCCTGGTCCTCGACGAACCCACCGGACTGCTCGCGCCGGGCGAATTGGCCGGGTTTCTCGACGTGCTGCGCCGCCTGCGCACCGAGGGCCGCATCGTTATCCTGGTCACCCACAAGCTCGGCGAGGCGCTCGCCGTCGCCGACCGCATCACCGTGCTCCGCCGCGGCCGCGTCGTCGCGCGCCGCGCGCGCGGCGAGGTCACCGAGGAGGAGCTGGCGCTATTGATGCTAGGTGAGCTTGCGCCGCAAGCCGTCGGCGCCCGCGGGGCGCTCAGCTTGGGTGCAGTCGTACTCGAAATAAAGGATCTGGTGGTCGAACGCGACGGATGGCGGGCGCTCGACGGCGTCAACCTCGAGGTCGCGGCGGGCGAGATCGTCGGAATCGCGGGCGTTGACGGCAATGGCCAAAGCGAACTGGTTGAAGCAATGGCCGGTGTGCGCCGTCCCATTAGCGGCATAATTCGCACGCGCGCAGGTGCGGATAATCGTGGCGACGGTAGGGGCGCGATCGCCGTGATTCCGGAAAACCGGGACCTTGACGGTCTGATTCTCGAGATGCCGCTATGGGAGAACCTGCTGCTCGAACGCCCGTTGCTGGAGCGAACCTGCGCGCGTTTCGGATGGCTTGGCGCGTCGCGCGCTGCGGCGCGATGCACGGAGCTGCTCGAGCGGTTTCACATCCGCGCCGCTGGCCCGCAAGCGCTCGCGTCCGCACTCTCTGGGGGCAATCGCCAACGGCTGTGCGTGGCGCGCGCCCTGGAGAGCCACCCGCGCGTGCTGGTCGCGCATAACCCCACCCGTGGGCTCGACGTCGCGGGCACCGGCGAAGTGCATCGGATGCTGACGGCATTCGCCCTTGGCGGCGGCGCGGTGCTCCTCATCTCGAACGATCTCGACGAGCTGATCGCGCTATGCAGGCGGCTGGCCGTGATCAGCCGCGGCCGCTTGCGCGCGGTGGGAGCGGACGAGCGCGATCCGGCGCGGCTGGGGCTGCTGATGGCGGGTGCATAGCAGCCCGGGCAGGCAAGGGCCCATGGATGGTAAGCTTGCTCACTGCGGCGGCGAGTCCGTCGCGCCGCGGGGCATGCGCCTATTGCTTGAGGTGCTCCAACTCCAGCGTGAAACCGATCGACTGAGCCGTCGAGCCGTCGCCCCGGCTCTCCTGATGCGTTGCCTTGACCGGGCCCACCCCCGGCGCGAGCCAGTAGTAGTCCTCGACGCTAACGTCTTCGCCGGCTACGAGCCGCAATCCGGAAACCCTGCCCGGCGCGCGCGCCGTCCCCTTCATCGCTGAGGCGAAACCGGTGCTCCGGATGCGAACGCATCCGCTGAAAGTTCCGGCCGGCACGCTAACATTGTCATTGATGCTCTCGATCTTCGTCGTCGCGTCATACACCGTGCCGTCGAAGGTGCGGTCGATTTCTCGCCAGCTGGTCCCGACGCCGATTGGCAGTTTGATTACGTAGGAATGGTCGCTCAGCCGTGACTGGAGCCCTTCGCCCTCATCGATCGCGACGTGGCGGATTCCCAGGCCGTCGTCGGCGTAAAACTCAGTGTAGGATTTATCGCCGCCTTTATTCTGCTGCGGGACTGTGGTGAAACCGAAGATTTTCCGCGGCCCGAGGTTGGTGGTGGACAGTTCGCCGGTGGCCCCGGTCGAGCCGGTGAAGCGAAACGTCCAGACCATTCCGGGCTTGAGCGGAAAATAGCGCACCACGCCCGTCCGCGCGCGAGTACATCCGCCCACGGCCATCGCCGCAAAGATCATCGCCGCGAAAACACTTTTCGCCAGCACTGTGTTCGCAAGTTTTCTCGTCATGTTGTCTCCCGATTCTGAACAAGTTCTGACGCGCAGGGCGGCGCGGGTCAATTGCGCGTCGCGCACGCCCTTGTGCGGCCACGACCGCGCGTCGCAGGCGTTTTCCATTCTCCATACGTGCCCCGGACGCGCTCCCCGCGTGCCGGGCGCTGCCTCTCGCCTTGACTGCCAGCAATACGCGAGTCTAGCCTACTCTGGTAAATCTGAAGTCGGGCAAGTTTGGGAAGCTGGCGATTACAATGAATGGCGTTCACGACCTGGGCGGGATGCATGGGTTTGGTGCGGTAATTCGCGAGCCGAACGAGCCCGTCTTCCACTCCGACTGGGAGAAACGCGTCTTTGCGCTGACCCTGACCGCGATGGGGCGCCGCGTATGCAACGTGGACGAGTTCCGCCGCGCGATCGAGCGCATGCCGCCGGCCGGCTATCTCGCCGCGACCTATTACGAGAAGTGGCTTCACGCGCTCGAGTCGCTGCTGGTCGAGAAGGGCGTGGCCACCCGTGAGGAAATCGCCAGCGGACATGCCGCGGCGCCCGCGGCGGCTACCACGCCGCTCGACGACGAGGGCGGCGGCGTCGAGTCGTTCGACTCAGCCGCGGTTCAACTGCGTTTCGATCCGAAATTCAAGCCCGGCTTCAAGGTTGGCGACCGCGTTGTGGCGCGGAATCTCAACCCCGAGCATCACACGCGCTTGCCGCGCTACGCGCGCGGCAAGCGCGGCGTCATCCGCTACGATCAGGGCGTATTCGTTTTTCCCGATACGCACGCCCACGGCCAGGGCGGCAAGCCGCAGCACGTTTACACCGTGGCTTTCGAGGCCCAGGAACTATGGGGCGCCGACCATACCGATCGTGCCCCGGTGTATCTCGATTGCTGGGAGGACTATCTCGAGCGCGACCGCACGGCTGCCGCCAAACCGGCCGCCAAGTCCCCAGTCAAAACCACGCCCAAACGTACGATCAAGACCGCGCCGGCGAAAGCCGGAGCCAAGACGCGCACGCTAAAGGTCGCGGCCAAGGAGCGCGCACCCAAGCCTGCGGCCAAAGTACGCGCGGCGAAGCCCGCGGCCAAGGTACGTGCGGCCAAGCCCGCCGTCAAAGCTTCATCTCGATCGCGCGCGCCGGTCAAAAAGGGACCAAAAGGGCAACATAGACGATGAGCGACGGACACGACCATCATAATGCTCCGCTCTCCGAGCCGGCCCAGCGCGTGAAGGCGCTCGAGCAGTTGCTGGTCGAGAAAGGGCTGGTAAACCCGCAGGCGCTGGATGAGTTAACCGACGCGTACGAATGGAAGATCGGTCCGCGCAACGGCGCCCGCGTGGTCGCGCGCGCCTGGACGGACCCCGAATACCGCAAGCGTCTGTTCGACAACGCCGCCCAGGCGATCGAGGAACTCGGTTTTCCGCCCGGTCCGCAGGGCGAGCACATGATGGTGGTCGAGAACACGCCGCGCGTACATAATCTCGTAGTCTGCACGCTTTGCTCGTGCTACCCGTGGTCTGTTCTGGGGCTGCCGCCGGTGTGGTACAAGAGCGCGGCTTACAGGGCCAGCGCGGTGAGCGATCCGCGCGGGCTGCTCAAAGAATTCGGGGTCGAGGTGGGCGACAAGGAAATTCGCGTGTGGGATTCGAGTTCCGAGATGCGCTACCTGGTGATTCCCGAGCGGCCCGCCGACACGGAGGGCCTGAGCGAGGACGAGCTTGCCGCGCTGGTGACGCGCGATTCCATGATCGGGGCGGGTCTGCCGAACTCTGCCGCCGAGGGCGCGCGCGCGAGTCGCGCCGGCAAGTAGTGCGCGAAGGAAGCCAACAAGTGCCCCCCACAATCGTAGAGAATTTGATCACGGTCGCCCGCGCCAGGGCGCCCGAAGTGGTTTTCGGCGAGCCCTGGGAAGCGCGCGCTTTCGCGCTCGCCGTGGCGCTGTGCGAGGCGGGACAATTCCAATGGTCAGAGTTCCAGCAGTATCTTATCGACGGGATCGGCGCGGCGGAGAAGTCCGGACGCACCACTCGCGGCGGCGCGGACTACTATCGTCACTGGCTCAGCGCGCTGACCCGGCTGCTCGAAGCCAAGGGAATAGTCGTCGGGGCGGAGCTCCAGGCGCGGATCGCAGAGGTAGGCCCGCCGCCGCCCTCGCAGGATCCGCACGGAATTCATCGGCATGGAGAGCATGGGCACGGAGAGCGTGGGCACGGAGAGAATGGTTAGGACGCTGCGCGCGCCTTGCCGCGCGCCTCACGGCTAGACGCGATGTATCGTTACCTGATCGGCGCGATTATCGTGGCGCGGCGCGGCTGGGCTTCTATCTCGGCGCGGAATTGCCCGACCCGCATCACGTACTAAAAGGCACAGGAAAGAAAATGCGTCATATCCGCTTTGACTCCCCGCATGACCTGCGTCCCCGATATTTGCGGAATTACATCCGTTCCGCCATCGAACTCGTCGGGATCGCCGGACGCCCTACTTTCCGCCCTTCACTCTGATTTCCGCCATATCGCCCTTTATTTCAATCGTCGTGCCAAAGGGCTTCGACGCGTCGGCCAGCCGCTGCAGAATATAACCCGCCCTCGCACCCGTCGCCGGCGATGGCAACCCGCGCGTGTCCAGAAACTGGTTATTGGCGTATTCGTTGTGAATATCCGGCTGGCCCTCGCCCACGTTGTTCAGCACGATCGGCTGAAAAGAAATCGATTGCAGGTCCTTCCCCTGAAATTGAACGGACGCCACCGCGCTCTCCCAATTCATCGGTTCGTCGATATAGGTCAGCGTCGGCGGCACGTTGTAAATGAAATTGCCCAGATCGTAAAAGATGGGCCGGCCGTGATAAATCTCCACGCCGTGCAGCAATGGCGCGCCATGCATCACGATGATGTCTGCGCCCGCATCCACCTCCGCATGCGTCCACTTCTTCAGCCAGTCGTTCGGAGCCAGCCGCTCCTGCATCCCTTCGGTGAAAATCGTCGCGAACGAGTGGTTGCTGAAGACGTGGTTATGTTGGTACACGATCACCAGGTCCGCATGCTGGCGCGCCTCCCGAATGCTTTGCAGGATGCGTTGCGAATCTTCTGCATTCGGCGTGTTCCCCGGCGCGCCCGGAAGATCCACGGTCGCCTCATTTTCCTTTTCGCCAGCTTCAATGCGAAGCTCATTCACTCCCGGCCGGTCGGCGGTAGCGCTTCCGCCCGGCGTAATCAACCCTGACGCGCTTGCGATCAGGGCAATGGTGCCCTTCGGCGTGTGCAGATAACCCGGCGCCGCTGCTTCCGCCAGGTTATTTCCGGTTCCGGCATGAACGATCTTGCGGCTGTCCGCCTCGCGCATCGTGTTCTGAATGCCCGTAGCTTTCAGATCGAATGCATGGTTGCCGGACAGCGACAACAAGTTAAAACCGAAAGTCTGTCAGCGCATCCAGCGCTTCGGGAGGCGTAAGAAATCCCCGCCCCTCGTGCACCGTCTCGCCCTTTTCGGCCACCGTGGCCTCGAAGTTGGTGAATACCACATCGCCCTTCAGCAGCCCCTGGATCGCCGGTACCGCCGCCGGCGCGGTAGCGCGTATATCGGACCGGATCATGGATTGCCCGGCCAACGTGATCGTTATCGCAGCCGGCCTCGGCCCCTGCGCCCACCCCATCGCGCACCCCATCCCGAGTAAAACCAGGCACGCCCATCTTTTTGACATTCTTGCCATCCTTCCAGCCCTTTCGCTCTTCATCAATATACTCGGATTTCCGCACTCGCCCGCTCGAGCGTTCACATCGCTCGCGAATCGATCTTCCGCACCCACGCAACAACATCCACCAACGAGCGCGCAAAATCGTCATCGGTTCATGCAAAAACGGCAACGGAGGTCTTATGACAAATCACCGCTCTTACGCGCCGCGCAATTGCGCGAACCGCGCCAACGCTCTCTTCTCCACCGGACCCCGCACCGCCGCCGGCAAACAGCGTTCTTCCCTGAATGCCCTCACCCACGGCCTCACTAGCCGCGATCCGTCATCGCCACCGAAGATGCCGCCGCCTACCAGCGCCATCGCTGCCAGTTCTTCGAGGAATACCAACCAGCCACGCCCACCGAGAGCCAGCTCACCAGGAACTCGTCGATACCGCTTGGCGTCTCAACCGCATCCCGTCACGAGCGCGCCGATGCCCGTCATCTCGCGGCCGATGATCAGTTTCTGGATCTGGGAGGTTCCCTCGTCGAGGGTCGTCACGCGCGCGTCGCGGAAGTAGCGCTCGACCGGATGGTCGTCCACATAGCCCGCCCCGCCGTGCACCTGGATGGCGAGGTTCGCGCACTCCAGCGAGGCCTCCGTGGCGTGGAGCTTGGCGACGGAGGTCTCGAGCGTGTTCGGGCGGCCCTTGTCCTTGAGGAAGCCCGCGCGCCACACGAGCATCCGCGAGGCGTCCGTCTTCAGCACCATGTCCGCGATCATCGCCTGCACGAGCTGGAAGCTCGCGATCGGGCGCCCGAACTGCTGGCGCTCCTTGGCGTACTTGACCGACTCCTCAACGCAGCCCTGGCAGATCCCCACGCAGCCCGCCGCCACCGAGTAGCGCCCGGAGTCGAGCGCCGACATCGCCACTTTGAAGCCGTCGCCGATCGTGCCCAGCATCTGCTCGTCGGAGACCTCCACGTCGTCCAGCGCGATCGAGGCGGTGTCGGAGGCGTGCAGCCCCATCTTGTGCTCGATCGTCTGCGCTTTGTAGCCGGGTTGGTCGGTGTCCACGAGGAAGCAGGCAAGGCCCTTGTAGCCGAGCTCCGGATCGGTCTGCGCGAAGATCAGCGCGACCTTCGCGTAGTTGCCCATCGAGATCCACATCTTCGCGCCGTTGATCACCCAGCCCGCGTCCGTCTTGCGCGCGCGCGTGCGCTGGTTGGCGGCGTCCGAGCCCGTGTCGGGCTCCGTCAGCCCGAAGCAGCCGAGCCACTCGCCCGCGCAGAGCTTGGGCAGGTAGTGCTGCTTCTGCTCCTCACTGCCCCACTTGAGGATCGCCGAGCAGACGAGCGAGGTCTGCACCGAGATGACCGTGCGGATCGCCGAGTCCCCGCGCCCGATCTCCTCCACGATCAGCCCGTAGCTCAGGTAGTCCAGGCCCGCGCCGCCGTACTCCTGCGGCACGATCGCGCCGAGGTAGCCCTGCGCGGCGATCTTCTGGACCAGCTCCACGTCGAAATGGTGGTTACGCGCGTTCTCGCGCGTGCGCTTCGATCAGCTCGTTGTCGGTGAACTCGCGCGCGGTCTGCTTGATCAGGCGCTGCTCGTCAGTCAGGTCGAAGTCCATCCCTCTCCTATCGGTCGTCGCTCAGCTTCGGTGTTTGCCACGGCGCGTTCACGCGTCGCTCGATCTCCTCCACGATGCCCTCGATCGGCAGGCGCTCCTGTACGAGCGAGTCGCGGTCGCGCAACGTCAAGGTGCGGTCCTCGGTGCTCTGGTGGTCGATCGTAAGGCAGAAGGGGGTGCCGATCTCATCCTGGCGGCGGTAGCGCTTGCCGATCGCGCCGCCCTCGTCGTACTCCGCCTGCACGCGCCCCGCAGCGCGCGGTGCACCTCGTGGGCCAGCTCCGGCTGGCCGTCCTTGCTCACCAGCGGCAGCACCGCCGCCTTCACCGGCGCCAGGCGCGGATGCAGGCGCAGCACCGTGCGCGTCTCGCCCGCGCCCGCTCCCTCGCGCTCCACCACTTCCTCGTCGTATGAGTCCACCAGGAATGCCAGCGTCGCGCGGTCCGCTCCGCCGCCGGCTCGATCACATGGGCACGTAGCGCTCGCCGCTGGCCTGGTCGAAGTACTCGAGCTTCTGGCCCGAGAACTCGGCATGGCGGGAGAGATCGAAGTCGCCGCGGTTGGCGATCCCCTCGAGCTCCGACCAGCGCTCCGCGTCGAGGCGTGGGGGAACAGGTATTCCACGTCGCTCGTGCCCGAGGAGTAGTGGGAGAGCTCATCCTGCTCGTGCGCCGCAGGCGCAGGTGGTCGGGACGGATGCCCAGCTCCAGATACCAGCGTTCGCGCTCCCTCAGCCAGTGCTCGAACCAATACTGCGCTTCCGCCGGCGCCACGAAGAACTCCATCTCCATCTGCTCGAACTCGCGGGTCCTGAAGATGAAGTTGCCCGGCGTATCTCGTTGCGAAGGACTGCCCACCTGCGCGATCCCGAAAGGCGGTTTCTTGCGGAGAACTGCAGCACGTTCTTGAAGTTGATGAAGATGCCCTGCGCGGTCTCCGGGCGCAGGTAGGCCCTCGCCCCGGAGTCCTTCACGGGGCCGATCGTGGTCTCGAACATGAGGTTGAAGTCGCGTGCCTCGGTGAGGTCGCTCCTCCGCCTCGCCCGGATGCTTGGAGGGTTTGCGCCCGCACGCGAGCTCCGCCAGGTGATCCGCGCGAAAGCGCTGCCCGCACGTGCGGCAGTCCACGAGCGGGTCGGTGAAGCCCTCCCAGGTGCCCCGAGGCCTCCCACACACGCGGGTGCTGCAGGATCGCCGAGTCGAGCGCCACGATGTCGTCGCGCTCGGCCAGCATCGACCCGCCACCACTCGCCCTTGACGTTGCCCTTGAGCAGCACCCCGTAGTGACCGAAGTCATACGTCGAGCCCACGCCGCCGTAGATCTCCGAGGAGGGAACACGAAGCCTCGCCGCTTGCACAGCGCGACGATCTTCTCCATCGTGACGGGGGTCCCTCGATCACCGGGGCTGCGGATGGTAGTCGAGCGTTGCTCGCGTGTCGGCCGGCGCATGCGCGCGCTCGCTTCACCGGCGGCGGGTAGGATGCGCGACCGTGGCGCGCGTGATGATCGTCGGTGGGGGCTGCAGGGGTCGCGCGCTGGCCGCGCGGCTGCTCGCCGACGGGCACGCCGTGCGCATCAGCACACGCACGCAGCAGGGCCGTGCGGCGATCGAGCAGGCGGGCGCGGAGTGCTGGATCGGTACGCCCGACCGGCTCGCGACGCTGCGCGGCGCGCTCGACAGCGTCACGATCCTGTGCTGGATGCTCGGCTCGGCCGTAGGGCCAGAAGAGCAGCTGCGCGCGCTCTACAGCACCCGCCTGGAGCTGTTCCTGACCCAGACGATCGACACCACCGTGCGCGGCCTGCTCTACGAGGCGCGCGGCAGCGAGGTGACAGAGGAGCTGCTCGCCGCGGGCGAGCGCACCGCGCGCTCGATCGCCCAGCGCAGCGCGATCCCGCTCGCGGTCCTGCGCGCCGACCCCCATGAGCGCGAGCACTGGCTGGGAGAGGCCCAGGCCGCGATCGAGGGCCTGCTCACCCGCGCATGATCGCCGCTCGCAGATCAAGCTCCGCGGGCAGCGCGCCGATGAGCCACACACCATGGCTGGCGATCGATCCCGAATGGCCTCGCGGTCTCGGCGCTGGGCGCTGTCGTGCTGGCCGTCTCCGTGTTCCTGCCGTGGTACGGCGTGAGCTTCACCGCCGCGGGAATCGCGATCGTCCAGCAGGCCGGCGACCAGATCGCCTCACAGTTCGGCAACGGCTCGCTGCAGTCCCTTATGGGCGCCTTCCACCACCAGGTGGGCAGCCTCGCCGGCCAGCAGTTCACGGCGCTCAGCGCGCACCAGGCGCTGCACGTGATCAACATCGTGCTGCTCGTGCTGGCCGGCCTCGCGATGCTCGACGCGATCCTGCCGCTGGCGCGCGCGGAGGTCTCGCTGCCCGCGGGCGCGGGCGGCTCGGTGGTCGTGCTGGGCACGCTGGCCGCGATCTGCGTGGTCTACCGGATGCTCCACCCGCCCACACCCGCCGGCGAACTCGTCGTGCTGTCGCTGCGGGAGGGCGCATGGCTCGCCCTTCTGGGCTCGCTCGGCGGTGATCCTGGGCGGCCTGTGGCCGCGCGCGGTGAGCTCCACCACGCTCAGCGACGCGCAGGTGCGCGACGCCTGGGGCGGGCTCTCCGGCTGGACCCCGGGCGCCTAGCGGCGCGACGTCCCGGAGCCTAGCGGCGCGGCGCCTGGCGCCTAGCGGCGCGACGCCCGAGGAGCTCCTGATGGCCGCCCGGCACAGGCGCGTAGCCCGGTTCGCTCGCGCGCTATCCTGAACATTAATCCCTGTAAAGCCGATCAGGATTCATCTCGGAGGTCGATCCCCCCGCCCCGAAGTCCACGACGGCTCCTCGCCGAGAAAGGATCACCACCATGACGCTGCAACTTGGCGACGAAGCTCCCGACTTCGAGGCAGACACCACCGAGGGACGCATCAGGTTTCACGACTGGATCGGCGACTCCTGGGCGGTGCTGTTCTCGCACCCCAAGGACTTCACCCCCGTCTGCACCACCGAGCTCGGCTACATGGCCAACGCCAAGCCCGAGTTCGACGCGCCGCAACGTGAAGATCATCGGCCTCTCCGTCGACGCCCTGGGCAACCACGAGGAGTGGGCCAAGGACATCGCCGAGACACAGGGCGCCGCGCCCAACTACCCGATCATCAGCGACAGCGACTACAACGTGTCGAAGCTCTACGGGATGTTGCCCGCGGAACTCCGGCGAGGCGGCGCGATCGCACGCCGGCCGACAACCAGACCGTCCGCAACGTGTTCGTGATCGGCCCGGACAAGAAGATCAAGCTGATCCTCATCTACCCGATGACCACCGGGCGCAACTTCGACGAAGTACTGCGCGTGATCGACTCGCTGCAGCTCACGGCCAAGCACAAGGTCGCTACGCCCGTGAACTGGAGGCCCGGCGAGAAGGTGATCATCGCGGGCTCCGTCTCCAATAACCAGGCCAAAGAGACCTATCCGGACGGCTGGGAGGAGCCCAAGCCCCTACATCCGGATCGTGCCGCAGCCGAGCTAGAGCCCCGCGAAGCCGTCCCCCCGCATCCGCTCGAGCAGGTGCTCGAGGATGCGGGCGGTGGCGCCCCAGATCACGTGCTCGTCGACCACGAACGCGTCCGTCTCGAAGGTGAAGCCGCGTCGCTGCATCTCGACGCGCGTCCTGCCCGCGCGCACCTCCGACAGCGGCAGCTCCAGCACGCGTCCACCTCGCGCGCGGACAGGCGCCACGCCAGCCCGCGCGGGATCTTGGCGACGAACGGGTGGATCACGTAGTTGGTCGCGAACGTGTGGGTGGGGGGCAACTCGCCCAGCACGCGCACGTGCTCGCGCTCCAGGCCGATCTCCTCCTCCGCCTCGCGCAGCGCGGTGGGCGGTCAGATCCGGGTCCTCCGGGGTCGCTGCCGGCCGCCGGGAGGAGAGATGGCGCCAGCGTGGCGGCGCAGGTCCGCGCGCCTGCGTGTGAGCACCACGTAGGGCTCCTCGGGCGCGC
>CAVQVD010000022.1:0-115798 GCA_963717045.1 uncultured delta proteobacterium
ATCTGAGCTGAAGGAAGGAGGAAGAGCGATGGCAACGAGAGTGAACGACACGCAAAGAACCCCGCCGGTAGACCGGGGAACCGAGATTTTGGCGAGAATGCTGCCGCCCCGGGAGCTAGCCAAAGCACTGGCCGCTGAGCCGCTTGATACGGTCGAGCCCTTCCTCGAAGACCTTAAAAGCATGGGCGACGAGGATGCGATGCCCGACTTTCCCTTGGGCGCCTGGACGCGGCGCGTCGTGGAATTTCAGGACCGGATGAGAGCAGACAGTCGCCGTCGTCGAGGCGGCCCAAAACCGACATGGAGGACGAAATGAAACGAACCAACAATTTGCTGACTAAGGTTGCGGAAGATCCGGCAGCGATTTCAGCGATGAGCCTCGCGAACAGAAGGAAAGTCGCGAAGTTATTAATTAAGGAGGCGTCTGCACTTGAGAAGGCACTTAACGATTCGGCGAGCGCGTTTATCGCGCAACGGGAGCATAGGGGGGACCGGTTCCTTTCGATGGAAGAACTGGCGGACTGGCTGGGCCGTCCGATGAAGGCCGTGCGGCGCAGTTGGCTAGCAGGGATGTATCCCTTCATCATCGGCGATAGCGAGGGCAGACCCGTTGCGTCCGAAGATGGGCTGAGGCGGTGGATGAAGGAAGCGTGCCAACCGTCAGGTCGCAGCGTCGGAATACGTTTCCGCGAGCTGCCGAATGTGTTGTGCCGGTTTGTCTAAACTACTTTGAAGAGAGCCAGAGGAGAGACAAGGGAAAATGCTAACAACGAAAAACCTAACAATCCAGGTGCTGCAAGATCCCGCCAGCTTTGAGGACCTGGAACCGCAGGGTAAGCGAGAAGTTCTTAACAAGCTCCTTCCAGTGACCGCGGCCGCGATCGCACATCTCTTCGCGGACTTGCATCAGAACCTTAACGCAAGCCAGGAAACTGCCCAAAGTGATCGGCTTCTTCCGTTGAGGGAAATAGCGAAACGATTATCGTGTTCTGAGAGAACGGTGATGCGGAGGTGGGAGACGGGGCTGTATCCGTTCATTCTGAAGGACGGCGGGAGGCTCGTCGGGTCGGAGAAGGGGTTGGGGCGCTGGATAGAGGCGCGCACAAAGCGCCAGACCTCCCGCTAGTTACTTTTCGCGCCGAGTGCCCAATCGGGCCGCTCGGTTTCTCGTCGATTTACAAACCTTGGTAAATCTCCGCCAGCGTCGCAATCGTTTTGAAGCCGCTCACTTTCAAGGCGGTCATAGGGTCCACTCCCGCGCCGATCATATTTCGCACGCCCGACCGCCGCAGGTCATTAAGTAAGTGGCCGCCAAAACCAGCATCCGCGCATGCTCGCGCCCACGCCTTACGAATGGTGACTTACTGCCGCGAAGGTGAAACGGTGCCCCGTCGCGATGGAATACAAAAGGGCAATTCGGCAACCGTGTCGCATGCGCCTGGTGCACGACAGACCAGAGTTCGCCGCTGAGTGCGATTTTATGCACGCCCTCGCTTTTATCGTCACGCGCCATCTCGCATCGCTCCATGTCGATGTCGCGCCACTCCAGCGCCGCAACGTGTCCCTGGGGACGACCGCTCAGGTACAGGAAAGTCGCGATGTCTCGGAATTCGTTCGGTAGCTTCTCGCGAATCCGCCGGAAGTCTGCCCATCCCAGAAAGCCGCGGCGCACGTTGTTTTCAGGCAACGACCGGATAACCGGTCTCTTGGTCAATCTCGCCAGCACGACTGCCCTGCGTAGCAAAGCCAGTTCGCGATTGATGGTCGCATGCGCAGCCTTTTCGCTGAGCCGAAGAGCCACGTACCGTTCCACGGTCTCCGTCGTAATACGCCCCGCGCGCATCCGGCGGAAAAATGGCCGCAAATGCTTTAAACGCTGATCGATGTCGTTGCAGCGCCGGCGCCGAACATCGCGGTCGTGCCGCACTCTTTCAATGAGATCCTCGAACCCGAGGTCGTCTTTGCTTTCGCCAATCATGCTCAGCCCAACCGTCGTCGGTCGTATCGTGAAAGGTGTCCCGTGACAGCACGGACGCTTCCTGCTTCATACTCACTCTCTAGGGAAATGCCCATATTGCCGCAGGCGCAGGAGTCGGACTTCGGCGTGGGCTTGGCGTAGGGTGTCGGTGTGCTGGCGTGTTGGTATTGGTTGGCGTCGGACTCGGTGTTGGGGTAGGTGTCGGCGTCGGACTAGGGCTCGGCGTCGGACTCGGAGAAGGGTCGGAGTCGGCGTATCGGACAGGAACGCAGACAGAATCGACCCCTTATCCTGCGCCCCCGGAGTCGTATCAAACACCTCGGTCGGCTGCGCCCCGGAGCACCCAACACCTCATCCCCCAGCCAGTACCCGGGCTCGTACTCGGTACGCAATTCACCGTCGCCCGCGCCGTGCTCGACCCGCTGTTCAGAAACGACTCGGTGGTCCCGCTCCCGCAACTCGATGCATCTATCCCGCCGTTCACAAACCCCGAAATCTTCAACATGAAATCGTTGTCGCAGAGGTCGTTATCTGCAAACCCTGTGTCGCGCCATTTGGCCCGCCAGAGATTGAGGTGTCCGGTGTCGGCGGACACGTCCCCACGTTCCACACGCTAATCGCTCCAGAACGGCTTGAGGCCGCGCTCCAACTCCATGCATAACTCGCCGGCTCGCTCGCTCCTGCGCAGTGGTAGTAAGTACACAGCGCAACCTCCGCGTTTGGAAACGTGTTCGCCGCCACACAGTTCGTAGTCGGTAATAGAGTCCATCCCGTCGGAACGGATTGGGTTCAAACACTCCCGATTGGTTCCCCACCACTCCCGCGACCATCCAGTTGTGCTGAGTCCCCGGAGGCTTCGGCAAGGTCAACGTCGCGCCGGACGTGGCGGTAGGTACGGCATTTACGAAAGTCTGCGCATGGGCGAAGCGCGGCGGTCTCGACAACCCGGCGATCCCGCCAGCAAAAGAACGATTACCGCGATTTTGATTCGCTTGATCTCCACACGCCACGTCCCCACACCATCGCCGCTAGTCATTTCCTACTTGTCACTCCTATGATCGGGCAGTTAGGCATCGTCGGATGCCCACAGTCTCTTTGTTCCTATTCGTGGGTCACTGCATCGGCGTCTCGACGTGAAGCAGGCTTAGAATCTCGCCAGGTATCCGCCAGCCGTCGTCACCCTCGCCGGCCTCGCGCGGCGCCAGAACCCACGCCTCAACCAGCGACAGATCGGTAGGACTCGCGCACGCCACGCACTTGATGGCGCGGAACGGCGACAGCCAGAACCATCGCGATCCGCAGGGCTCTAATCGCGGTACGCGGCAAGTCTCACGATGCGGGCTGGGGCTATGGATGCGGCAGTCAGAGCAGACCAGCGCCCCGCAGCGGTGCAACGGGGTTGACGCATAAGCAGTTGCGTCGGGCTCGATATGCAGAAACAGAAACCGGCCGCACGCGCCGCATACCAAGCCGCCGGCGGGAGAGACGCGAAGGTCGGTACCATGACAGGCTGGACAGGCTGGGCGGTTTACGCTTCCGGCCTCAGGGGCGCTTTCTAACGCGCCGGATAGACGCGCCTTGATTTCGTCAACCCGATCCCGGACGGCGGCTTTCAGGTCTGGCGGGAGCAGCCCTGGAGGCGTGGCCTTCAGCTTGCCGTCGATTACTACCAGCCGGACCCCCAACCCTCGGACCTTCGCGAGAATCTCGTGCGCGGTCATTCGATGTCCTCAGACTCCCCATCGGCAGCTGCCAGGCGGTCAATCTCCGCGTCTTCGACGGCCGCGCGATTGCGGACCGCTCCGGCGTTGGAGGGTGTGGAAGTTACCGTCCTCCTACCTTTTCCATTGTTCGCGGTGGTCAAAATTTCTTCGTCACGCTCATTTGGGGGGTTTTCAACCGCCACACCGCCACAATCCTTCTCCCCGTAGGGGAAAGTGCCATTTTTCAGACCGCCACAAGAATCTTCTGTTGCGGTTTGAAAATCGCCGTTTTGCCTTACGCCCCGTTGAGTTGTGGCGGTGTGGCGGTCTGGATCGCTATATGTGGGCGAATCGACATTTTCGGAGTCAGCCGGATAGCGCTCGAAGGCGTCCCGGAAATGGTCGCGCTGGTAGCCTTTCGGAGTTAAGCCGTCGGCAACCCGAATCGTGCTCGGGACTACTCGGAACGGCCGAAGCAGCCGAGCGACCTGATTCTTGGAGATCGGTTTGCGCGACTTGCCGTACTCCGCCCACGGACGGTCTTCGAGCGCTACCAACTCCTCGCACAGAGTTTGCGACGAGACCTTGTCAATGCACTTGGTGTCGAAGAGGCGGCGGATGTCGTTGATCAAGACAACCCCAATCGGCAGGTCGGCATCGTGCGCGCCCGAGGCTTCGGTCGCCGCGAGACGCATGGCCTTGCCAGCCTCCTCGCTGATAGCGTCAGCAATGACAACCAGCGGCTCAATTTTGTCCATCTGGCGGCCCGTAAGCCCGTCGGGCAATTCCGGTCGTGCCCCCTTCAGCTTCTCGGCGTTGTCCGCTGCCCAGCGGGCGCACTTCCCCGCGAGTGGCCGGAGCATGGCCTCAAGCTCGCGCCGCCGACCCTTAGCAAGCCGCTTTAGCTCAGCGGGTGTAGCTCTCTTGAGATGTACCGCGAGAGACCGATCTTCGACCGTTTCCATTTTTCGCAACCGTCCTATGGAGGCGATTACGATTGGAACGTAAGTGTTTAATTCCGTTGGCACCCACTCGTCGCCCGACTTGACCGAAAGCGCAATGTTGGCTGTGTCGGGGTCCGAGCTGCCGTCGAGCAGGTTCCTCATGATTTCGTTGTCGCTCAGAAACGCATCGCCTTCGTCGCAAAGGAGAGTGCGGCGTTCGGCGTTCATGGTTCTCGCGAACGCTGACGGGGAGACGCGTGCGACGATCCAACCGGAACGGACAAGGCGCATAAGCACCTTAAGCAGCGTGCTCTTTCCACATCCGGGCGTCGGACCGATGATGCGTAAAAACGGGTTTGTCTCAGCGGTGTGTTCAAACAGCCAAGTGAACAACACCCACAATGCGGCGATCATGCTGCCTTGGTTATCCACCATCACGAATTGGTGAATCGCCGCGATCAGCTCGTCGAGCAGTTCGGCTCCATTAACTGGCTCGGTCCAGACGTTCTTCGGTGCCGCCCACTTCGGAGAGTCGTCAACCGCTTCTGCCGCAGGGGCTTGGCCGCCTGCCGCCTGAGCGCTCGGGACCGCCTTTCCACTCTTTTTCGCCTTCGCGATCTCCTCGGTTATGGTTGAGACCTTCAGGCCGAGCCGTCGTGCGGTGTCCTTCAGAATGGGATCGAGTTCGAGGGCGGGCAATTTCGCGAGTGCGGCGATCTCTGAACGCCGATACGTCGCTGCATCGACCGTTACTTTGGATTGCTCGATTTCGTCGTCGGAGAGGCCGTCATCCCGGAACGATTGCAGCAGGTCTCGACGACGTTCTTCGGTCAGAACCTCCAGTCCGGACCATCGCGCAAATGGCGCGCACGGCTGGGGTGGCGTCGGCGCAGCGCACGACTCGGCGTCCCAGCAAAGATAAACGTCACCGACCGGGGTTTCGTGAACATCGCTGTCGCCGGCTATCGTTCTGCATTCTGTCTGCTCGCAGGTGAAGGCGATTTTCTCGCTGCCCTCGCCTTCCCCCTCCCCTACGACATGAAAATGCTCTAACGCCGGTTCCGCTAGCGAGATTTCCGGTTCGCCGTCTTCGACCAGAGTCTTGCCGCACGCTGCCGCGATTTCTCGAATTGTCGGCGGGGGGTCCGGCGGCAGAAGGCGAGCAACTCGTCAATATGGAGAAGCTTCTCGACGAATGCTGGTGCGGCCAATCCGGCTCCGCCGTTCATTCCTGCGGCTCCCGGGCGGAGGCGGGAACATCGTCGCCACTTGCGTTTTTGACGAATGCTTCGAGCGCGGAGCGCGGAACGCGAAGCAACGTGCCTATTTTCGTTGACGGGATCGTGCCATTGCCCACTAATTCGTAAGCTTTGCTTTTTGAGCAGCCGATTAGTTCGCCGATCTCGCTGACCCGATAGAAAATTCGTTCACTCATGGACCTCTCCGTTCCTCCACCTTCCACCTGGGACGCTAGCAAGAGTTGCATGTAGTCCGCAAAAAAGGTAAGACTACGTCATGACTACGCAGACGCAGCGGCCCCTCGAAACGATCGCTCAATATTCGGAATTAAAATGGACGCCAGAGGACAAGGCGGGAAGCTGGGAATCTCTAGATCCTTGGCCATGTCCGCCGCTTGGGGGTGTGGAGATTGACAAGGACGGCGGGTACATCCGGTTCCAATACCGCCAGCCGTCTGTCGCAAAAAGACACCCAGCTGAACTCGCGACCGCTAATTTTCAGATGCTGAAAGAATTCGCCAACCTGTGCAGAGGCAATGCTGTCGAGGATGGCAGCCTACTTAGTTTCGCCACGCGGCACGGCGCTCTAGGACTTTGTAAAGAGCACGGCCGAGCCTTCGCGCACACACGGCCGCATTGCCCTTCTGACGGCGATGCGGGCGGTACGCTAATCATCGAACCGACCGCCCGGTGGCTAAAGTTCAGTCGTTTTGCGTTCGCGATTGTTGCGCTGATCAAAAACCCTCGCGCTCCGGAGCGCGACCGTGAATTAGCGATCTTAAGGTCGGACCCATATCACGCGATTCTTCGCTGGCTTCAGGATGGCGAACTTAAGCTTTGGTTTCGCAGCCGACCGGCGCGGCTCACGTTATATGGCGTGCCGCCAGTATGGACAGCGCTCGGGCTTGAACTTGCAACATTTGCTATTCGGGCAAAGGGGATAATCCTTTGTTCGGCCTGCGGCCGCCTCGATTCAATTAAACACCCACGCGGGAATGGGGATCGTCGCTCATATTGCTCAAACTGCCGCGTGAAGGGGCGCAAGCGCGACGCTGCTGCCGATTTGCGAGGTCGAAAGAAGCATACCTGGGAGTTACACGCTCAGGGGAAGAGCGTTGCGGAGATCGTCCGCGAACTCGGATTTAGCCCAGCACAAGTCAAACGCTATCTGGAGGGGGAGCAATAACATGGCACGCAAACGCAACGCGGGTGAAGGTTCGATCTTCCAGCGTGCAGACGGCCGCTGGTGCGGAATCTTGAGTCTCGGCTGGGAAGACGGCCGGCGGAAACGAAAGTCCTATTACGGTGCAACCGCGGCCGAGGTTCGGGAACAGCTACTCAAAGCTCGCTCCGACCACTCTCGCGGGCTGCCGGTCGCAATAGAGCGCCAGACGCTCGGCGAATATCTTGATCACTGGCTAGAGCACACGCTGAAGGCCAAAGCGAAGCCGCGAAGCTATGAGAGCTTTTCCACTATTGCCCGCCTGCACATCAAGCCGGCGCTTGGACAGGTACAGCTCCAGAAGCTCGCGCCACAATACATCCAGAGGCTGCTCGACGAAAAATCGAAGCACGGCCTTTCGCCGCAAACGGTCACGAACATCCGAACCGTTCTCCGTAGCGCGCTCAGTCAGGCCCTTAAATGGAACCTGGTCTCGCGGAACAGCGCGGCGTTAGTCAATGCTCCGCGAATTCCGCACAAGAAGATCGAACCGCTTAATCCGGAACATGCGCGCAAGCTTCTTGAGATCGCGAAGGGCTCGCGATATCAGGCGATTTACACCATTGCGCTGACGCTCGGTTTACGCCGCGGAGAGGTGCTCGGCTTGAGGTGGGCCGACGTTGATTTCGACGGTCGAGCGTTGCGGGTTAATCAGTCTGTTCAGCGCATCTCCACGGGTTCCAACGAGAAGGGAAAGCGTAGCGAGCTACGTGCGACTGAAACCAAGACGGACGGAAGCCGCAGGACAATTGCTTTGCCCGATTCGGTCGTCCGCGGGTTGAAGATCCATCGTGCCCGGCAAGCGGAAGCCCGCCTCGCTGCTGGAGCGGCATGGCAGGACAACGACCTCATATTCACGAACGCTACAGGGCGGCCGATCGAGCCTGTCGTCTTGAATCGCGATTACAAAGCACTGCTAAAAAAGGCTGAACTACCGACAACGCTGCGATTTCAGATCTCCGTCACAGTGCCGCTTCACTACTACTGGCGCAGGGCGTTCATCCGCGCGCGATCATGGAACTGCTTGGGCACTCCTCGATCACGGTTACGATGAACGTGTATGCTCATGTGATGCCGGCGATGATGCGCGAGGCGGCGGATAAGATGGAATCAATCCTGTGCAGCAGTAACTGAAGCCTTAGGATGCGAGCCGCGGGCGACGGAGTGCGCGACCGAATCGAACCACGATTTTCCGGACGAGCGCGGCCCTCGTTACTGGTGCAGTGCCTTCACTCAACTAGAGTCACCGACTGGGACGGAAAACGTCTGGGATCGAACTCACGAGAGCAGGATCAATTGAATTCTCTGGCCGAATGAATTCGAGGGCCCAAGCGGACCCTCGATAGTAGTCGAGCAGCCACAGCACGTCCTTGACGGAGGACAGTATCTCCTTCAGGGTGTCGGACTCGATGACTTGCCTGCCAGTATGCGTGGTCGCGTTCCTCATGTTTACTGCCTTTTTAAGGCATTCCATTATTCGAGGGGGCGGAAGGCGAATCTCATCTTTGATCCTGCATCTGACTGGAAGAAGGGGGAGATACTCGGTGAGCATCCGGACCAACGGCGGCGACGGAGCGTTGTCGATTATCCATCGCGCGGCCGGAACAAGGTCTCCGACGAGCTCTTTGAAACCAATTTCGGCAGCAGCTATAGCGATAATTAGTGAACTACGTGGGTTCTGATCGCGATGTGACAGGGCTTCTCTGTGCAGCTCGTGGCCGAGGGGCTCATCGGCCCCCGCTCTGACGATCGTCTCAACCTCGTTTCGTGTTTCCGCAGGAAGATCTAGTGAAGCATGAACCTCCACCTCAAAGGTTAGGTCTTGCAGGGGGATCCATTTGGTTCCGTCCATCGAAAGAAGGATCCCCGCGTGGCCGGTATTGGATTGTGACCCGCATGCTGGTTTCTTCGCCATCGGATCGTCTTGACGGTTCGCGCCGCATAGTCTCGTAGCTCGGTTGTTGCCTGGCCAAATACCGACCGCATGCGTGCGGGCAAGGCCGAAGGAGGAACGGTATAGCCTTCTTTTATTTTGCCGTTTGAATCGACTATAGCCGCGTCTGAAGGAGATAGTTTGCTGCCCTCGGGCAGGGTACCATTCGCGAGTGTCGCAAAGTCGAGGCGGACTCGTTCAGAAGCTTTCCATTCGAGCCTCGCGGTACAGATAGCTATAGCCCTCTGGCCAGCTTGCTTGGGCGGTTCTGCACGAATTTCGATGAAAATGGTTCGCGGCCCCTCGAATGAGAAAGAAAAGGATTTCCCCGCGGACAGAAACAGGTCAACGAGCATTTCTTCTTTGAATTCAATGATGTCGTTCGGCATTTGGAAAGCGATCTTTGCTCGTCGAATCAGTCGGTTCGCGACCGCGGTGGCTGTCAAACCTGGCTGTCAGACAACCGCTCAGGTCGAAAAAACCTTGGTGATCCCAGCGGGAGTCGAACCCGCGTTCCCGACGTGAGAGGCCGGTGTCCTAACCACTAGACGATGGGACCAGTTCGGTGAGCGCCTCCCTTCACAGGGGAGAATTGGCTGAGGAGGGAGGACTCGAACCTCCAATCCCCTGATCCAGAGTCAGGTGCCTTGCCAATTCGGCTACTCCTCAGCGCGAACCATCATTTATAACCAACCCAGGGACATGCGTCCATGCGCGGGCGCCGTATCGGCGCGCCAACGCCCGTTCAGCGCGCGGCGGAGAGCCGCAGCGTCTCGGCGTGATGGTTGACCAGCTCGTCGCATCGCTGGAGCATCGCGGGGTCCTGACAATACTGCTCGATCATGTAACTCAACTCGCCGAGATCATGGACCAGCAGACGCATGCAGCGCTCGTATTCGTCATGCTGCTGCAGCGCCTTGAGCAGATCGCCGACCTTATCCTCGAGTTCCGTCTCTTCGACCTCGAGCGCTAAGCCCAGCGCCCGTTCGAGTTCGAGTCCGCCCTCGGCCTCACGCGCGCCACGCTCGAGCAGTGCGCCCAGCCGTGCGACAGTCGCGTCCTCGAGGACTACCGGACTTGGCCAATCGAGCACCCCTTCGAAGTCGAGCACGGTGGTCACCAGGTCGAGCGCGCCGACGTGGCGCGCCTCGTCCCGCGCCATCCCGAACCAGAACTCGTGCAGGCGCGGATGTGCGGCGAAAGTTTTGGCAAAGCGCGCATACAGCGCCATGCTGCGCTTTTCCAATGCGATGGTGGCCTGAAGGACTTCGCGCGTCGTTGGCATCGTGAGGCCGATGATAGCCCGCGGGGCGGCACCGGACCAAGCCCGGCGCCGCCCACGCGGCGACACTAGCGCGCGAGCTCGGTCGCGCGGGTTTCGCGGATGACCGTGACACGGATTTGTCCGGGATAGGTCATGTCGGTTTCGATCTTCTTGGCCACGTCGCGCGCCAGCATCGTCGCGTCATCGTCGCTGACCTGGCCCGGCTCGACGATGATGCGCATCTCGCGCCCGGCCTGCACGGCGAAGCATTTCTCGACACCCTTGAACGACTTGGCGATAGTCTCGAGGTCTTCCAGCCGCTTGACGTAGCTCTCGAGCACTTCGCGCCGTGCGCCCGGGCGCGCGCCGCTAAGCGCATCCGCCGCGTCGACCAGCGGCGCCAGGATGGTTTCGGCCTTGACCTCCTCATGATGGGCCGCGATCGCGTTGACGATCTTCGCCGATTCGCCGTATTTGCGTGCGAGTTCGGCGCCGATCAACGCGTGCGATCCCTCGACCTCGTGAGTCAGCGCCTTGCCGATGTCATGCAGGAGCGCGGCCCGGCGGGCCTGTTTTTCGTTGAGCCCGAGCTCGGCGGCCATCGCGCCGCACAAGAACGCCGCCTCCAGCGAATGCATCAGGACGTTTTGCGCGTAGCTGTAGCGGTACTTCAACATCCCGAGCAACTTGACCAGCTCGGGATGAATCCCGTGGACGCCGACCTCGATGATCGCGCGCTGACCGGCCTCGCGGATCGATTCCTCGACTTCCTGCTCGGCCTTGCGTACGACCTCCTCGATACGGCCCGGATGGATCCGGCCGTCGGAGATGAGGCGCTCGAGCGAGACTCGCGCGATTTCGCGCCGGATCGGGTTGTGGCAAGAGATGACCACCGCCTCGGGCGTATCGTCAATGATAATATCGACGCCGGTGGCGGCCTCGATGGCGCGAATGTTGCGCCCTTCACGGCCGATGATGCGGCCCTTCATCTCGTCGTTGGGCAGCGCCAGTACCGAGACCGTGCGTTCGGTGACGAATTCGCCGGCCAGCCGCTCGATCGCGATCGACACGATACGCTTGGCGCGTCGGTCGGATTCCTCGCGCGCCTCCTCCTCGATCACGCGGATTTGGCGGGCGGCGTCATGGCGCGCCTGCCCGGTCATCTCGTCGACTACCTGTCGGCGAGCTTCCTCGCGGGTCAGTTGGGCGACCGCCTCGAGCTTCGCCCGCGCCGCCTCGATCAATTCCTGCCGCTCGGCCTCGCGGTCGGCAAGGCTTTTCTCTTTCGTGCGGAGGTTCTGGTCGCGCCGGTTAAGCTCGCCCTCGCGCCGCTCGAACGACTCCAACCGCTTGTCGATACTCTCCTCGCGCGCGGCGAGCTTGCTCTCCAGCGCGGTCAACTCGCGATGCTGGTCGCGCACTTCGCGTTCGGCCTGCGCGCGCACTTCTACGAGCAGGTCCTTGGCCTTTAATTCCGCCTCCTTGACGATCAGTTCGCTCTTGGTTCTCGCATCTTCGATAATCGCTTGCGCTTCACGTTGGGCGGCGTCGGCGTCGGAGCCGTAATGCCGCCGGCCGGCTAGGTAGACCGCGAAAATCATCATCGCGCCGCCGATTATCAGGAACAGGACGCCAGTCAGCACGCCCATTTAGGTAAACCTCCTTGGCTCGCCACTTGCGCGGCCGCGGATCGTGCGCCCGTGACCGCGTAAGTGGCGAACTCTGTGACGATCAAATCCAGCCGCCGGTCATGAGGTTGCTCCGGCAGCCGATCGATCAACTGAAACGAATAGGAAAGCCCGACCGTCACCGCTCCAGCACCGAGCGCGGCGAGCAGCCGGTCGTAATAGCCACCGCCGCGGCCCAGGCGGGCGGCGGCGGTGGTAAATGCGATTCCGGGAACGCAAATCAGGGCGGCGCCGAGTTCGGGCCCGAGAGCTTCGGCTTCCAGCGCCCCCACGGCCGGCGGCTCCAGTATTCCAAAAGCGCCGGGACGCAATTCGCCTGGGTCGGACACCGCGCCGAGCAGAATCCGGCGTCGGGTGCGATCGGCTATCGGGTAGTAGAGCTGCCGCTGCGAGCGCAACGCCTCGGCTGCGATAAGGGAAGTTTCGACTTCGCGACCGAGCGGCGCGTAGAGAACGACCTTCGCGGCTGCGTGGTAGGCTCGACTGGAAAGGAGACGCCGCTGCACGCGCGCCGATAACGCGCCTGCGCGTTCAGCCGACAGGCTGGAGCGCGCCTCGGAGAGGACGGCGCGCAGGTATTGTTTTTCGTCCGCCACTGCTCTTAGCGGTGGCGGGACCGGGCTAATTCGGCGGTTGCGCTGTGCGATCGATCGCCCTTGGCCTTCGGCTTCGCCGTGGCCCTGCGGGCGTTGCTGGCTCCATAAGTTTACGCGGGCCGGGGCCACGCCATGAGTAACTGAGAACCTGCACGGTTGCTATATCTTGCGAGCGCCGCATCGCGCTTCTAACAGAATTCCTCCGTCCCCCACCGTAATTACCCGAACCCGCCGACCCGAAGCCTCCATACAAGACCTGCAGGGGTGGCGCTCACCTATGAATCCATCGCCACCGAGAGCCGCCGGTTCAATGCTTCAATTTGGTCGATTAACGCTTGATGATCTCGCTTCAGACGTTCGAGTTCGTCAGCAAAATTCAACGCCGCCAAAATTGCCACGCTTACGGAATTCACCGCGCGGCTGTTGGCACGAATATAGTTTATCTTTTCATCCACGGTCGCCGCCAGAGTCTTTGCCCATTCATCACCGCTATCGCTCGTCACGGTCAGGCTCTGGCCCATGATTTCGACGTTGATGCCTTTCATCGTGCACTTAACCCGCGCTCGGCGCCGGCGTATTCAGCCGAGATCCAGCCCGTCGAAGCGGGCGAGGATCTTTTCAATCCGTGTCTTTATCTCGATGCGCTCGTTCTCATGCTGCTGCCGCTCGGAATCCACGCGGGCTTGAGCTTCATTAAAACGCTGTTCACTATCGGCCAGTCGCTTAGCTAATTGCTCGTTTTCTTGCTGCAATTGCTGGATTCTGTTGACCGATGCCTGAATTCTATCGTCGAGTTGCTTGAGAGCCTCAAAAGTCATGGCCGATACGGTTTCCACTTTCACTTTAATTTTGGATTAATAAAGTTGTCAAGCTGCATAAGAACCGCTTGAAGCTTCAGGACGCGAGTCGTCTTCGGCAAATAGCGCTTCCACGAATTCGCGCGGGTCGAACGCGCGCAAATCTTCTATATTTTCGCCTATGCCGACAAAACGTACGGGAAGTTTGAGTTGCTCGGCTATCGCGATTATCACACCGCCCCGCGCGGTGCTGTCGAGTTTGGCCAAGACGACACCGGTCAGCGGCACCGCCTCGCCAAAGATTTTCGCCTGGCTGAGAGCGTTCTGACCCGTCGTGGCGTCCAGCACGAGCCAGCATTCGTGGGGCGCACCTGGCAGCTCGCGCCCGGCCACGCGGGCGATCTTTTTCAGCTCTTCCATCAGGTTGACCTTGGTCTGAAGACGGCCCGCCGTATCGATCAACACGGTCGATACGTCCCGCGCCACAGCCGCCTTTATAGCGTCGAAAGCTACAGCCGCCGGGTCGGAACCCTGATTTTGCCTGATAAGGTCGACGCCTACCCGCCCGCACCATACCTCGAGCTGCTCGATCGCGGCCGCTCGAAAAGTATCCGCCGCCGCGACGATCACCGAGCCGCGCTCGGCCTTCATCCGCGCCGCAAGCTTGGCGACAGTGGTGGTTTTGCCCGCTCCATTAACCCCCGCCAGCATCACTACCAATGGCCCCTCGGCCGGGATGTTCATTGGGCGCTCGCTCGCCACGAGCATCCCGGTAATTTCGTCCTTCAAGGTCTCGCGGATAGCGTCGGCCGAGGTGCCGTCTTTGACCCTGCCGCGCACGGCCTCGACCAGCTTAAGGCTTGCCTGCACGCCCACATCGGCGGCAATCAGGGCCTCCTCGAGGCCTTCGCAGATTTCGTCGAGCTTCGCGCTGCCCGTAATCGCGGCGCGAATACGGGCGAGCAGATTCTCGCGCGTGCGGCGGAGCCCCAGGCCGATTCGTGCGGGAGCTTTCGCCGGAGCCAGGGCCGGCGGTGGAGCGGCCGGCGCAGGCGTGGTCGGTTCGGCAGGCGCGGGTTCGACGCGGGTCTCAGCGGGCGCAGGCTCGACCGTCGGAGGGGGTAGGGGCGGCTCGGCCGGTGTTAGGTCGGGAGGTGGAGCGCCCGCAGGCGGATGCGCCGCCTGCCGGGAAGCTATCTCCTTAGGCACCGCGACCTCGGGCGGAGTTGGGGGCAACTCCGGCTGCTCGGCGCGCTCGAGCGTTCGAACCCTGCGCCGCTTCCGCGCGCTGAACTCGATCGAAATCGCCAGAAGAAGCAGTACGGCCTGAATCGCCGCGACTATCAGGACGAGGCGAACGACCAGAGGATCAACGGACGAAAGCGTCGCCTCCGCTTCATGGGCGAGACGCACCCCGAAACGATCGATATACGACAGTCCGGCTGTAATTTCGGCTATGACATACGTCAGCCAGACGAGAATTTCTGTTTTGTAATTCGCCACGCGCAGCGCGACCCTTGGGAAAAGAAAGATTTGGAGCTGTGTCCGGGCGGGCTGCCTCGCAACACCGGTTGTACGTAACCGGTTAGCGGCACCAGGCGCCGAACGCCTCACACAATAACAATACTCTTGCGGAATCGGAACCGCAGACCTGAACAAAGAGGAGACCCGCGGTGCGGTGTCTTTTGAGGCCCTCCGCGGGAGGGCGCCAGCCGACCCTGCTAGGCGGCGCGCGGAATCGCGAGCGAGATCAGCCGGGAGATTCCCGGCCGTTCCATCGTCACACCGTGAATATGGTCGGCGCGCTGCATGGTGCGCTGGTTATGCGTGATCACGATAAACTGCGAGCGGCCCTTGAGTTCGCCGACCAGACTGGTGAAGGCGGCGAGGCTGAATTCGTCCAGCGGCGCGTCGACCTCGTCCATCACGCAAAATGGACTTGGGTTGAGCAGGAAGAGCGAAAAAATCAGCGCCATCGCGCACAGCGCCTTCTCGCCGCCCGAGAGCAATCCGATCTCCTTGACCTTCTTGCCGGGCGGCTGGACCAGGATGTTGACGCCGGCCTCGAGCACGTCGTCGGCCGGTAGCAGTTCGAGCCTTCCCTTGCCGCCGCGCAGGAGCTTGGGGAAAAGTTCGGCGAAATTGCGTGCCGCGCCCTCGAAGGTCTCACTGAAGCGCCGGCGCGCCTCGCGATTGAGCTTCTGAATCGTATGGGTGAGGTCTTTCACCGCAGCTTCAAGGTCGATCCGTTCTGCGTTGAGTACCCCGGAGCGCTCCTCAAGCTCCTTGACCTCGCTCTCGGCGGCGAGGTTGACCTCGCCCAGGCGCTCGGCCTTGGTGCGCAGTTCCGCCAGGCGCGCCTCGTCGGCTACGGCGTCGCGCGCCGTCAGCGCGGCTGTTAATTCATCCTCGACCGCCGCGAACTCGGTCTGAAATTTCTCGGCAAAGTTGCGTCCGAGTTCGCCGGTCAGCGTACGCGCGCGCTCGCATCCGAGCGCACATTCCATCGCGTCTCGCTCGAGCGCCTCGGCCTGCGTCCGCGTCGCGGTCAGCTCCGCCTTGAGCGCGCCGAGCGCGGTGGCGGCGGCCTCGCATGCGATACGCATTTCCTCGGTCGCGGAATCCAATTCGATCTCGCGCGTGCGCGAGGCCTCGGCCTGGGCGGCTAACTGCTCGAGTTCGTGTGAAAGTTCGACGCGTTCGTTGCCGAGGCGCTTGAGCGATGCTCGGTCCTTGCCGATCTGCGCTTCGAGTTCGTCGGCCAGGCGGCGCAGATGCCCCAGTTCTTGTTCGATCGCGCCAAGGCGTGCGCGCCGCGCCTCGACCTTGGAGGCTGCTTCGAGCATCGCGGTGGCGGTTTCCTCGGCGCGCGCTTTGCTTCCGATCATCTCAGAGCGGATTGCGGCCAGGCGCTCGCGCCCTGCCGCCTCGCCATGGGCGAGTTCTTCGAGCCGCGCGTTGGCCTCCGCGATAAGCCGGGCTATTTCCTCCAGGCGCACGCGGGCCTGCTCGTGCTGGCCGCGCGCGGCCGCGGCCTCGCTCTCGACGCGTTCCACGGCGCTACGACGCTCGCTCGTCGCGCGCTCGGCACGCGAGAGGTTGTCGCGTTGTTCATTGAGTTCGCGATGGGTGGTCTCGAGCGTAGCGCGCGCCGCCTCGAAAGCCGTCCGTAACAAGTTAATTTCGGACTCGGCCTGCTCGACGCGTGCCGCCGCCTCCTCCAGTGAGGGCGCGTCGGGTGCCGCCGCCTCCTCCGTCCCGGCATCGTCATCAGACACCGCGTTGCTGCCGCCCGCGATCATTTTTCCCGGAGATACGAGGTCGCCTTCTCGTGTGACGAAGAGCGTGCCATGGCCGTTTAGATTCGACGCCGCGAGCGCGGAGTGCAGGTCGTCGGCGACGACCACATGGCCGAGCATCGCCTCGGCAACGTGGCGAAAGCGCTGATCGACTTCGAGCATGTCGAGCAGACGGCCTGCGATGCCGGGTGCTTCGATCGCAGGATGGGAATCGGCCGGGCCGGGCTCGGGAATGAAGCTCAGACGGCCGGCGCGTGAGTGTTTGAGAATCTCGATCGCGCGAAGCGCCAAATGGGGCGAATCGACGATCACCGCCTCGGCTTCTGCGCCGAGCACGGCGCCAAGCGCGGCGCGCATCGCTGCCGGCGCACGCAGTACCTCGGCCAACATCGCGGGCCGTTCGGCCGGCCGGTCGCCGTTGAGCGAGTCGAGCACTACACGCAGTCGTTCGGCGGCGCCGCCTTCGGCGTCTCGCGCAGCGCGCTCCGCGCGGGCGCGGGCGGCGCTCAGCGATTCGCGCAGCAGCGCCAGACGAGCCGCGCCGGCATCGAGCGCGAGACGGGCTTCCCGCTCGCGCTCGGCGGCCTCCGTGCCGCGGCCCTCGAGGGCCGCGAGCCCGGCGCGGTGGGCGGCGAGTTCGCCGTCGGCGGCGCCGAGTGCATGGCGCGCTGCGCCCAATGCCTCGTCGAGCGCCGGGAGGCGCTCGGCGGTGGCGCGCAGGCGCTCTTCGAGCTCGGCGCGCTCGCCCCCAAGCGCGCCGAGGCGGCCGCGTATCGCCGCCGCCTCACGCATCAGCTCGGCGACCTCATCGCGCGCGTTTTCGCCGCGACGCTCGGCCTCGCCGAGTGCCGCGGCGGCCTCGTCATGGCGCTCGCGTAGCCTGGCGAGTTCGGCCTCGCCGCCATCGTCCTCGTTGCGTTCGCGGGCCAGGCGCGCGCCGGCTTCGGCGCGCGCCGCCCGCGCAGCGGTTGCCTTGGCCTCGAGCTCTTCGAGCCGCGCCTTGAGCTCGGGCGCGGCCGCGTCGGCCGCGCCCAGCCGGCGCTCGAGGAATTCGCGCGTATGGCCGCGCTGGGCGGCGGCCGCGCGCAGGTTGTCGAGCTCGCGGCCGAGCGCGGTCAGGCGGTCGCGGTCGGCCGCGAGCCGTGCGGCGGCCGTGTCGGTCTGCGATTGAAGCAGGGCCAGCGCCTGGCGCGTCGTTTCGCGCCGGGCGTCGAGTTCGTCCGCGCGAGCGCGATGCTCTTCGAGGCGGGCACGCTCTTCGAGCAGGCGGCGCGCGGCGGTCAGTCGTTCCAGCTCGGCCAGTTCGCCGCGAATCGCCTTATAGGCTTCGGCTTTTTTGGCCTGGCGGCGGGCGAAGGCCAACTGCCGTTCGATTTCGGCCAGCACGTCGTCGACCCGGGCCAGGTTCTCGCGCACGCGATCGAGCTTGCGCTCGCTCATCTCGCGCCGTCCTTTGAAGAGCGAAAGCCCGGCCGCCTCTTCGATCATCCCGCGCAGTTCGGCCGGCTTGGACTGGATGATCTCCTCGATACGGCCCTGTTCGATCAGGGCGTAGCCGCGGCTATGGATTTGCGCGGCCATGAAGAACTCAGTGATGTCTTTCAGGCGGCAGGGAATTTTATTTATGAGATATTCGGACTCGCCTGAGCGGTACACCCGGCGCGTGACGCATAGTTCGCTCAGTCCCGCGTAGGGTTCCGGCAGCGCACAGTTGTCATCGGCCTCGAGCAGGAGGGAGACCTCGGCCATCCCGGCAGCCGGATTTGAATCGTTGCCGGCGTAGATGAGATCTTCGGCGGTTTTGCCGCGCAGGCGTGTTGGGGCCTGCTCGCCGAGAACCCACCGGATAGCGTCGACCACGTTGGATTTGCCGCAGCCGTTGGGACCGACGACGGCTGTGATCCCGGGTGCGAAACCGACGCTCGTGGGCTCCAGGAATGATTTGAAGCCTACTAAATCAAGACTTTTGAGCCGCATACCAACATCCCCTCCACCTCACCGCATCACCCGTGCCGAGCTTAGCCCAAAGCGCCAGGCCATGAAACCGCTCGCGCGGGATCGTATCCCCTACGCGCAGAGACGGCTTGTGGATATCGTGCGCAGGGTAGGGGAGTGCGCTTCGGGCAAAATTTTCAGACGAAACTGAGGACGTGCAGGTTGCGCTTTTATTCCTGCAGCTCGGTGTTCCAGTAGGCGCTATCGACGGCCGTCAGATACGGCATCCACTCGCGATAGCGCTTGAGGCTGAACATCTCGGCGCTGAAAGGCGTCCAGTGCGGACGCATCGGCTTGCGCACGAGAGCCATCCGCGCTTCGTCGGGGGTACGGCCGCCCTTGCGCCGGTTGCAGCTATGGCAGGAGCAGACGATATTTTCCCAGGTCGAAAGCCCCCCGCGCGAGCGCGGCATCACGTGGTCGAGATTGAGCTCGGTGCGCCCGAAGCGCCGTCCGCAATACTGGCAGGTGTTGTTGTCGCGAGCGAAAATGTTAAAACGCGAAAACCGCACGTGGCGGCGCGGTACCCGTTCGTAAGCCGTCAGCAGCAGCACGCGCGGCACACGGACCAGGCCACCCACCACTCCGAGGCGCTCGTGATGGGTCTCAATCGCGAGATCGCGCCAGCTCGCGAAGTCGAAGGTGTGGTACTGCTCGTCAACTGCTCGCGCCACTCCCTGGTAAAGCAACGCAAAGGCGCGCTTTACCGAAGTGACATGAACGGGCAGGTAGGAGCGGTTGAGGATAAGGACCTTGCTGTTGAGCAGGGCCATCCCCGAGGGGCGTAACGCCAGACTGTCGGCCGCGACAGACATCAGAAAACGAGTATCGGCACCCGTCGGCCAAGTCAAGGCGAGTGGCTCGGCGCAAAACACGTTTATGCCCCGCGCCAGTCCGCCTTGCGGACTTCGCGGCCTCTCCGTATGATTCGTTTGAAGTTTCAATGGCATACTCGACGGCATATTGAATGGCATATCGGATAGATCGAAGGGTCAGCGACGAAATCGCGGCCATGCCTGCACTTACTTTGCCGCAGACCGGTGGCGCCATTTGCAGGCACCGCGTGCAGCGCGCCCAGCACCGCCGCGCCGTGTGACCAGCCTTCTCGTCCGTCGTGCCCGGATCTTTCGTGAAACGTGAAATTGTCATTAATGCGAGCGCGCTCGAAGTGCGCGTCGCGCTGCTTGAGGACGGCTCTCTGACCGAGCTCTATCTCGAACGTCAGCAGCATCGCGGCCTCGCCGGCAACATCTATAAGGGCAAGGTCACGCGCGTGTTGCCGGGGATGCAGGCGGCGTTCGTCGATATTGGCCTGGACAAGGCGGGCTTTCTGCACGTTTCGGACTTTCATGACGACGTTCAGGCAGTCGGTTCGATCGCCGAAGTGATCGGCGAGGACGACGTCGAGACCTATCCGGTGGACGGTGAGGGGGGTGAAGAAGCCAGCTCGCAGCAAGGCTCGCAAGATCTGCAAAAGCTGCAAGATCTGCAGGATTTGGCTGAGTTGGAAGACTTCGACGAGCCGCTCGACAGCCAGCAGCGCGGGCAACAAGATCGACAGGATGATCTGCCGGACGACCGGCAGCTCGATCGCGCAAACAACCGCCAAAATGCTCGACCGAGTATGCGGCATGGGCCACGACAGCACCCGCGGCAAGGGCCCCCACCGGAAGCGCGACCATCCGACCCACGACGGTCGGACGTGCGGCAACCTGATTCGCGACGGGACGCGGGCCAGGACGCGCTCCAAGATGATGTTCGGTCAAGCGTTCGCCAGGAAGCGCGGGAAGTTCAACACGACATTGAGCAGGAAGATCGGTTAAACGCGTTAGAGCAGGACGCGCCCGAGCAGGACAGGCGCCGGAACTTGCGAAATGAACCGCGCGATCCGAGCAACGACCCGAGCGACAAATCGGTCGCGCCGGACGCCATGGACCTAGCCGCGGAATCGGCCTCGCCGGCAGGCCTAGACGAAACACCAGCGGCGCCGGCAGGCCCCAAACGCCGGCGTCGCCGTCGCCGGCGCGGCGGTAAGGCACACAAGCGGCCGCGCGCGCATGAGCAGCGCAGCCGCCTCCCGATCGAGCAGCAACTTCATCGCAACCAGGAGATCATCGTCCAGATTGCGAAGGAGCCGATGGGCACCAAGGGGGCGCGGCTGACCTCTTCGATTTCGCTGCCGGGTCGCCACCTGGTCTACATGCCGACGAGCGGTCACGTCGGAGTTTCGCGGCGAATCGGCAGCGCCGAGGAACGCGCGCGGCTGCGCGCGGCGGTCAAGGAACTCGGCCGCGTGCAGGGGGGATTTATCGTACGCACCGCGTGCGAGGGGGTGAGCAAACGCGAAATCCAGCGCGACGCGAACTTCCTGACCCGCCTGTGGGCGTCGATCCTGGCCAAGAGCGAGAGCAGCCCGCCGGCCTCGATTCTCTACAGCGACCTCGACGTGGCGCTGCGCACCGTACGCGACCTGTTTTCCAGCGAGATCGACAAACTGTGGTGCGACGATCCCGAGACCTACGAGCGCATCGTGCAATTCGTGCAGCACTACATGCCCCGACTGCGCGCACGGATTGCGTTGTACCAGGGAGACGAGCCGATTTTCGACCACTTCAAGATCGAGCCGCAGATCGAGCGCGCACTCGACCGCAAGGTCTGGCTCAAGTCGGGCGGCTACCTGGTTTTCGACCAGGCCGAAGCGCTCACCGCGATCGACGTCAACACCGGCCGCTTCGTCGGCAAGACCAACCAGGACGAGACCGTGCTGCGGACCAATCTCGAAGCGGCCGAAGAAGTGGTCAAGCAGCTACGTCTGCGCAATATCGGCGGGATCATTATCGTCGATTTCATCGACATGTCGCGTGAGGCCGACCGCAAGAAAGTCAGCGACGCGTTGCGCGAGGCGCAGCGGCGCGATAAGGCACGCACCTCGGCGCTGAAGATCTCCGAACTGGGACTGGTCCAGATGACCCGCAAGCGCACGCGCGAGAGCCTCGAGGAATTGCTCACCGACACTTGTCCGCATTGCGAGGGCCGTCGTGTGGTCAAATCCGTGCCCACGCTCGCCGCCGAGATCCTGCGCGGAATCCATCGCGAGGCCCGCCGCCGCAGCGGCGATGACATGCTGCTGGTCAAAGTCCATCCCGAGGTCGCGCGATACCTGTACGATCACGGCGCGCGCGATCTCGAGGCCCTGGAGCGCCGGGTGGGGATCAAAATCGTGCTGCGCGCGATCGAAGGCCTGGAGCCGGGCAGCTTCGAGCTGAGCCTGGTGCCGGCGGCCGCCTGAATCCGCCAGCTCCCGCGCGTCATCAAACTACCCCGAGAGCGAGTTTCGCGTCGGATCCAAAACACAGTCCTTCCGGATCGCAAGCGGTCGTTTTCGCGCCGTTCGGAAAAATGGCTATGTCCATGTCGTTAGCCATAACGCGAATGTCCGCAAAAAATCAGATGTAAGTGCGCATCTCGATGTCGCGCAGGCTCTCCACTACGCGGCGATTACCGCAAGCGTGACAGTCATGCAATTCGGCTCGCGGTCGCTGGTTCGTCCGTTAGCGGTCCGGTAAAAGGTAGCAATGCAACAATCAAGGTAAGTGCATACAGGTACGAGACCAGTAGATCGCTGGGCCAGTGGGCCCCCATCACGACGCGAGCGTCGATTCCCGCTAACAGAAAGATCACAGCTATGACGCAGATGACGATTCGCGCTGCGCCCCGGGACCGTGCAAGTGCAAGTACTCCGGCGTAACCGAACGTAGCTCCGTAAATTAGCCCGAAAATTGAGGGAAAGGCGTAGCCTTTAGGATGGCCGACCACGTTGATCAATTCCGATGTCGGGCGTGGCTGGGCAACAATGGGACTTAGCCAGATTCCCAGGAACCAGAGACCGAAGAAAATCGCAACAGCGACTGCGGCGGCGCGCCACCCGCACATAGTCCACGCAACCGCGATCGTCGCCGCGAGCAGCGCGAAGCACCACGGCATCAGGGCCGAAGCAGTTATGGCTTGGGCCAGCGCGATAGGCATTGGGGCGAAATGTTGAATCACGCGCGCGATCTGCGGATCGCCGGGAAACCACGGCATCCGAGCTGCCGCAAATGTGAGCACTACGTCGACGACGATCAGCGTGATTAAAACAGTTCTGATGCGAATCATGATCGCACACCGTTACAAGGGCGTGCCGCTCTCGACGGAGCCGATGAAAAATACCGGGATTGCTGCGATCTGGGCGCCAACCGAAAGGGCGACGAGGCCCCATATGTAATGGTCGTACAGAACGCCAAGCGCCACGCTGCCGGCGAGCCAGGCGACGCCATAGATCGTGTCGAAGACGCCATAGGCCGTCGATCGCCGATCCTCAGACGTCACTTTCGCAACCAGTGCGACAAGTAACGAGTCCTGCACCGTGGTGCCGATACCCCAGATCGATATCCCAAGGTAGGCAATCCATCCATTCCCGAGAAACGCAAGCGGAGTCGCGGCAGCGCTCAGCGCTCGAAGGATTCAGTGACCTTCTCCGGCCAAAGCCAGTTTCCGCTGGGCGGGTCTAAAGAGGTCACGTTTCACAGCACCCTGAGCGGAGCTTCGTTGTCTGGAACAAGAGACATGACTTCCAGAGGTCTGTTCGGAACCGTCACAAACACCGGGCCTCTGAGTTTGACGAAACAATAGCAATATGGGCTAGCGTCGAAGCGTCTTGCCTAGAACCCCCAATTCCTAGACTTGCTTCTGCAATTCTCAGTGACTGGCCGAGCTCTCCGCTACAGTGTGGTGAAGGCTTTTATCGGACTTTTGACTCCGTCGCTCCTGCCGCTAGAATCCATCGATTCCACGGTATAGTAGTAGGTCGTCTTCGGCGGTAGGTCGTGCAGGTTCACGCGGAACACGGTCGATGAATGGTTAGGGTTTAACCTGATCGGATTCTTGGTGGTTTGGCTCAAATTTTTTGGATCCCTACCATAGTGCACAACCCCGTAGTGCACGGGCAAGCCACCGGGATTGTTTACCGTCCATCGGATAACCGTCAAATAGCCACCCACCAACGGGACTTCTGGCCCCCCACTGATCTGTACCCGCTCGGCTCTTGGAGTGATTGGACTCTCTTGAGCTAGCAGATTGCCGCTCAAGACCATGATCGACAATGCCAGAAGAGCTTTATTCATGTTCATACCTCAATTAACTCAAGATGATTAAAAGCGAAGAAATTATGGTCAACAGCCATCGACCGTCCCTAGCTCCGGCTCGTCCGCTCGCATATCAGGTTTTGCGAGACGGACGAGCCAGAGAAGCCGATCTCATGGCTCCGTATAGCGTATTGCGCTACGGAATCGCCGGGCTCGGGAACGGCGACGCTTCGCAGATCGCCGATGCGCAGGGCGGAAGAGGTGGAGTCGGGATAAGTTCGCCATTCCCTTGCCTCGACGGCGAACAATTGGGATCTGTGGCGGGGTTGCAGGTCATGCAACTACCGGTAAAGGTATCACTGTTAGGGTAAGGTGCCGTGAAACCGTCCGTGAGTGTTTCCAAAAACGCGACGATCTGGTCTTCCTCTTTATCCGTCAAGCCGAGCATACCCGTCGTCGTGTCGAGGTTGTTCGGGACCTCTTTCATGGGCCAGCAGGTCACCCTCTCAATGGTTCCTGACGGGCAGTGTCCGGAAGTGACCGGGTAGGCAAAACTGGTGTCGCGCGTGTTGTAAAAATGTACGAGCTGTTTCAGGCTCTTGATGTAGCCGTTATGAAAGAACTCCTTCTGGAAGTAAGGTTTCCCGGTGCCAGCTTCGGTGGTGGGACACTGCGGCGGTGTCATCGCCACATTGCGAGTTGTGGCCACTTGGAATTGACCGTCAACCATTGGTGCAAATTGTATCCAGTTCCGGTTTGGGTTGGGGCCGGAGCCGAAACCACTTCGCAGGAAAGTTCCCATTCCCAAATCTCTGTAGCCGAAACCGAAAGGATTACCGATGAACCCATAGGAATCCGGCGTGGTCTGATAATAGAAAGCATTCCTCGGATTCAGAGGGAGACCCTCATTGGCCGAACCGAAGCAGGTGAATAGAGGAGGGTTCGCCGTCGCGGTTGTGCTGGTGTCCACCTGACCTGGCTGTAGAGTCGTCCCTCTTCCGTCGACGTGGCACGAGTTGCAATTGCCTTTGCCGTTGAAGAGGTTGAAGCCAGCCATTTCGTCTGCAGTCATCGTGTAGTTGCCCTTCAGGGACGCGTCGAATTTCGACGTGAAAGTGCTGACCTGCACTGACTGCTCGTATGCGTCAATAGACGAACCCCAGTGGTCATAGACCGTGTCTGCCTCTGTGCGTTCTTCCGGTTTCAGCTTGATCGGTTCGGGGTCTCCGCCGAATACCGCAGCCCCTCCTGGGGTTTCGCAGATCTCCTCAGTATCGGGTGGGAACTTGATGTCGAGGGAGTCTTTGCCCCACATCAGTTCGAAGAGAGGACGGTATACAGCCTGCTGAAGCCGAAACGCCACGCAAGCAGTGTCAGGGAAGCCCATTTCTTGAGTATCAACTGGAGGACCCTGTGCCTGTTCGGCGTCCGGATTTCGTAGCCTATATCCGGTCGCGCGTGAATCCCAGAAATTCCCACCAAAGAATAGTTGCTGTTCTTGGTTGTATTGCAGCACAGGGAAGAACGGTGCATACGTGTGTCGCTGCGCCGTCCGCTTGCCGGCCCGATAGTGAACCGTTCCGGGATAGGCGATTATCGTCGCGTTCACTGACGGGATCGGTCCGCTCCAACCGGCATACGGCATGTGGCAAGACGTGCACGCTTGATTTCTGCCGGGCGAAATGTTCTGGTCGAAAAGCAGGAGCTCGCCGAGTGTTTCGATCGATTCAGTTCCGGTATCTTTAAGGACAGGCGGATTCGGGCCAGGGCGAATGTCCAATCGTGTCGGCAGCGGTAAGGAGTGCCACCTTTCGATAGCTCTACCTTCGATGACATCGATCTCCCGCAGGACCCTGGCAATCTCCGAATCCAAATCGGGCGGTAGAATGCCGGGCGGATACGGGTTGTAGATCGGCGGTGGCTTGTCCTTATCCCTCTTGTCCGGTTCGTTTTGCGCTGACACAGCGTGAGAGCCGACGACAATGGCTATCAGCCCCGCTGCGCAAACTGCTGACGTGATAATGAGCATGCTGCGTTTCATTGATTCAACTCCCTCTCGCGCTACAGCGAACGCGATCGAATCAAACGTTAAACAGCTCTGCTACGAGAAAGTCTTCCGTGAACGAGACTCGATAGCTTTATGTGATCCAGTTTCAACGTTGCGTCAACGTGCAAAAATTGCCAAATACAAATGGGACTAAACATTCAGCCTGTGGCCGATCATTGCGTTCAAGAAAATCGTTTTCTCATCTAGATCGAGTGTTTTAGTGAATCTGTGCTTCTAAGCTCATTTCTGCCCAAGACAGTTAATTAGGGTCGTCCGGGGCGGTTTGGAAATGTGGAACGTCGCTTAGGTAAGCAGGTATTGGAGAGGCGGCAATGCCAAGTGACGCGACCGCATCGACGGAAAATCAACCAGCTCCCCTGAGCGTATCCAGCACACTGGCGCGATTGGCGGGCATCGGCGTTGTCATCCTATGCGTCGTCGGAGGGTTTCTCTATTTGGGAGGCTGGTTCAGTCCGCATGAACTGACACCTATCCGGTTCGTCGACGGTTTTGAAAAGGTCTTCGGAATCCACTCCGGGTTCCGTCGCAATCATGCCAAAGGCGTGTGCGCTAGAGGTTTTCTCGATAGCAATGGCCAGGGAACGCGCCTCTCGAAGGCCGCTCTGTTCCGGACCGGCCGCGTGCCGGTCATCGGCCGCTTCTCGCTCGGCGGCGGCAATCCCTATGTTGGCGATACTCCCGACACGATCCGTGGCCTAGGACTTCTGTTTCGGTTGCGCGATGGCGAAGAGTGGCGGACGGCGATGATCAATCGTCCGGTATTTCCGTTCAACACCCCGCAGGCCTTTTACGACAACTTGATTGCTTCGCAACCCGACCCCAACACGCATAAGCCCGATCCGGAAAAAATGGCGGCGTTCGTGGCCAGCCATCCCGAATTTGTGCGGGCGGCAAAAATCATCCAAAGCCATGAAGTGTCGTCCGGTTTCGACAACAGCACTTTCAACGGCCTCAATGCGTTCCGTTTCATCAACGCGGCCGGCGTCTCGACGCCGGTTCGATGGTCGATGGTGGCGGTGAATGCGTTTAAGCCTGAAGACACGGCTCAATCCGCCAATCCCGACAAGAATTATCTCTTCGACGATTTCATCGCGCGGATTCATAGTGCGCCCGTGCAGTGGCGGCTGATCCTCACGGTTGGGCAACCCCGCGACCCTACCGACGATGCGACGATCCCATGGCCGGAAGATCGGGAGCACGTCGATGCCGGTACGCTGACCCTCGACGAAGTTGAGTCCGAGGCGCCTGGAAACTGTCGCGACATCAACTTCGATCCGTTGGTGTTGCCGGTCGGCATTGCACCGTCCGACGATCCTTTGCTCAGCGCTCGATCGGCAGTTTATTCGCAATCGTTTACAAGACGAGCGGGCGAGAAGAAGGAGCCGAGCGCGATCACGCCTTCGGACGTGCGAAAGTGAGCGTCAGGATGACGACGGACCCGCAGCAATTCCCGGTTTCCATGCGGTTTCTTCACTGGTTGATGGCCGCGATGGTGCTGACCATGCTCGGCATTGGTGTTGCCATGGTCGCGTCGCTCGCCGACTACCATCGGCTAGTATCAATCCATCGCCCGGTGGGGATCCTGATCCTGATTTTAGTGGTGATCCGGTTCGTGAACCGGCGCTTCAGCACCCTGCCTCCTTTTCCTGCGACGATGTCGTCTCAGGAGCGTTTCATCGCACACACGTCGGAAATGTTGCTGTACACATTGCTGTTTGTGCAGCCTCTGGTCGGCTGGGGGATGTTGTCCGCGGCGCGCTATCCGATCGTACTGTATGGGCCGCTGCATCTTTTCCCCATCCTTCCGCATAGCGTGATGTTGTACGCGGCATTGCGGAAGGCGCACACGGTTCTCGCCTACCTCTTATTCCTCGCGTTCATCGCCCATTTTGGAGCTGTTCTGTTTCACACGCTGATCCTGCGGGATCGGTTGTTCAGCCGCATGGCGCCTTATAGAGTCCCCGCGCGCTAGCGAGTTTTCTGCAATACGGCACTCTACTCGCTGTCGACGGCAATCGCGTATCAAAGCTTTGCGGCGCAGGGGGGCGGGGCCGTGCCAGCACAATGAAACTCGCGCAACAAAAGCGTGCGAGGTCGATAAAACTGAGTCGCGCGGCCTCGCTCAGTCTCTCCACCAAGACCCGTCCACTGCCGATGTCTCGGCCAGCGCGAGACAGAATTGATGACATCGCGGGGCGTCGAATTCCTCGACCAAGGCGCTCACCAATCATAAGGCCGGCTGCGACGGGCCACGTTCCCGCAAGCGCGAGTGCCGGGACGCATAGCATGTTGATGATGTAACCGGCCCAGACATCGATCCAATGGCGACCCGTCCGGTCGGCTATTATCCCGGAGACCGAACGCACCGCGTAACCAGCGAGTTCGCCTCCGCCTGCCACGAGTCCGACGATCGCGCCGCTTGCCCCGAGCTTGCCAAGAAAATCTCCCGTGACACCGCGCGCGCCCTCATATGTCATGTCGGCGAACAGGTTAGTGACGCCGACCAGCAAGATGAAGCGCCATGCCGACCGACGCGTTGGAGCATCATCTCTGGCGTCTCTAATCATGGACCGCTCTACCTACGGCGCGAGCACACGATGCAGCTAGAGACAGAAGGATGTCTCCATGACAAAGGCATCGGAAAGCCCCGCCCCTGCGCCCACAACCGATAATTGGAACGGAAACACGTGCTCATCGTCACTTCGGCCACTGCCCTTGCGCCTATGCGTACTTCACCAAGGTCATGAAGCCGAAGTCCTGATGCAGCTGAGGCCGTCGGGTGCTGACGCGAAGGGCGAAAGTCCCGAAATTACGGACAGGCCAGCCAGCTTAAGGAAATCGCGTCGGTGCAAAATTATGCCTGCTCCTTTCGTGGTGCCAGCCGCCGCCTGAATAACCCGCAGGACTTAACTCTGCAAGACGCTTATGATCGCGGCATATGAGCAGCAATCGCTGCAACAGAGATAAAAGTCCGCGCCAGTTGTGCATCACGGGCTCGGGTGCACCCCTGTCGGCGTATCCGGTCCCGATTTTTCGCGCTAAGCTTGCTCGACCGAGGCTGCCGCCACCAATGCCGCGGCGCTTTGGATCTGGCCGAAATGGATCTTGCCGAGGTCGAATTCTTCGAGCGACTTGATCATGGCGTTCAGGGCCGCGCGGCAGGTCGGCAGGTTCTTGCGCGCGCGACTTAACGGATTGCATCGCGCTGCGATGTAATTCTTCAGGTAGGGATGAGTCAGGCCGCGCTTTTTGCCGCGCGCGACCAGCGCGGTCAGAACTTCGTCGGCGCGCGCGACCAGAGCAGCGCGTTCCTCGCGCTCGTCGGCAGCTTCGCGCAGGGTTTTCGCCAGGAAGCCGTCGACGCGGCTCAACAACGGCGTGTACACGGCGCCCGAAAAGCGCGGCGTGCGATCATAGAGGATGCCGAGGGTGATGAAGTGGGCGCGTTCGAACTCGAAGGTGAAGTCCTTTTCGATCGCGCGCGGCGCCGTTTCCAGCCGCGCGCGGTACATCCGGATAACTTCCAGTGCCTTGTCCTTGAGGTTGTGCACCTTCTCGGTGTTGAGCGCGAGAATCTGATAGGCGAGCTCGGGCTCCTCTATCACGATCGCGGGAATCGTCTTGGCGCCGAGCTTGGTGGCGGCTGCGCGGCGATGGTTGCCGTTGGGCGTCCAGTAACCGCCGTCCGCGCGCACCACGAGCACCGGCTCGGTGAAGCGGCGGAGTTTCTTCATCACTTCGCCGAGACGCTTGAGATGGGCCGGGCTGAGATCGCGCTGGAACGGCGTTCCCTTGAGCAGCGCGGCGGGCACCAGCGCGAAAAGTTGCCAATGCGATCCAAGCGGTTCCTGGTAGGCGGCCAGCGCCGCGCCGCCGTCGGACTCGATCGCCGCGGCCAACTCGTCGATCGCGGGCGGTCGTTTCGCGCCGCGCGGGAAAGTGGCTATCTCGAGACCATCAGCCATAGCAAGTGACTATTGCACTCGATTCTCAATTGTTGTACCGGACGCGATTCATCAATCGCCGTGCAATCGTGGATCGGGCTTCCAGGTCCTGCAGCTTAGCTCTTGCCGCTTCTACCAAATACCCGGGATGAAACATTCGGTCTCTTGCAGATAGCGCGCGTATTGGTCGCCAAGCTGCGCCATCATCTCGGCTTCCTCACTCGCGGCGCGCATCCGGCCCATCACGATCCCGAAGAGCAGCGTGAACGCGGCGGTTATCGGGGCGCCGAACTCTAGCGTCCAGGCGAAAACCACCAGGAATTCGCCTAGCCAGATCGGATGGCGGATTTTGCCATAGAGTCCATTGCGCACCAGCGTTAGCAGGCCGCCGGATTCCGGGCTCGAGCTGAAAAAGCCAAGCTGAATACGCGCGCCGAGCGCCAGCCATAGGCCCAACAGCTCCATCAGCAGACCCAGCGCCTGCGCCCAGCGCGCCACTTCTCCGCCATAGATGAAGGTACGTTCGAACGGAGCCGCCGCGAACACCAGCAGCACTGGCAGCTGGCGCAGGATCGATCCCGAAAGCAGCGCCGCGTCGGGTGGCGGCTCGAAATCCTCGCGCACCATGACGTCCGCGAAGCGAAATCCCGCGTACGCGATCAGGTAGGCCAGAGTGTATGGATGTTCGCCGAAGTACGCGCTGATCCCCAGCCCCAGCGCGACCGCACCGACCACCGCCACCAGGAAAACGATAAGCTCGGAGACCCGGATATCAATCCGATGCCACCGCCGCGTCGCAGCCTTTGCGGCAAAAGAGTCAGAACCGCCGGACGTCGCTTTTAGCTCGCCGGTCGACTTGCGCGGCTCAGCCCGCGTTCCGTCTCCGCGTTCCATGTGGAGCAAATCTTGGCAGGATGGAGGCCGCGATTCAAAGGCAATGCCGGCGCGCTTGGGCCACGCCGGCGCTGACGCGCGGCACTAACCCAGGCGGCGCAGGGTGTCACGATCGCCGATCGCGACCAGGAAATCGCCCGCCTCGATCCGGGTTGTGGGATCGGGAATCAACGTGCTCGGAGCGTCGCCCCGCTTGAGCGCGACGATCCGCAGCCGCGTCGAGCTCTGCTCGACCGCACTGATCGGCTTGCCGACCAATGCGCTGCCCTCGGTCACGCGAATCTCCTCAAGATCGACCTCGGCGCCGCGGCCCGGGAATGACAGCTCCAGAAAGTCGACCACGGATGGGCGCATGACACTGGCGGCGAGCCGTAGCGCGCCCCACTGATAGGCCGCGACGGCCTGGTCCGCCCCCGCCATCCGCAGATGTTGCAAGCCGACCTCCGATTCGCCGCGCGCGTGGATACGGATTTTCGGGTTCATCGAGCGGGACGAGAGCGTTATGAACACGTTATCGGCGTCGGAGGAAGTGACTACTACAATTGCGTGCGCGCGCGGTACGCCCGCTTCCACCAGCACGCGATCCTCCAGCGCCGACCCCATCACAAAGAGCGCGCCGGAGGCGAGAAGATCGGCCTCGAGCGCTGCGTCGCGCTCGATCACTACCCCCTCGCCCCCGCTGCGCTTCACCTCCTCGGCCACCACTCGGCCCATCCTGCCGAAGCCGCAAATCACGATATGACCCTCGAGTTGTTCGATTCTGCGCCTCATCGCAACCCTCCCGACGATCTCTCGAAACTGACCTTCGACCACGAACTGGGTGATGGCGGCGAAGACATAGAACGCGGTGCCGACGCCGGTAACGATCAGCCCCATTGTGAAGATTCGTCCTCCGGTGCCGAGCGGCTTCACCTCTTCGTAGCCAACGGTGGAGATGGTGATGATGGTCATGTAGAGCGCGTCGAGCGCCGACATGCTCTCGATCACCATATAGCCGATGGTGCCGGCGGCCGTGAGCAGAATGACGCTGGCGATCGCGAGCAGGAACTTGCGCTCCAGGCTCATGATGACGAGCCTGCGCACCGGGGCCGAGCTGGCGGTCTTTTGCTTACGCAGGATTCACAGCGTCTCGCGCGCTTCGAGCCAGCGTTCGGCGTCGATCGCCGCCATGCATCCGGTGCCCGCCGCAGTCACCGCCTGACGGTACACCTTGTCGGCGACGTCGCCGGCCGCGAATACGCCGTCGATATTGGTGTAGGTCGATCCGCTGCGGACTTTCAGGTAGCCGGTTTCGTCCATCTCGAGCTGGCCCTCGAAGAGACGGGTGTTCGGCTGATGGCCGATCGCAACGAACACGGCGTCGGTCGGGAAATCGCTGGTCGCTTTAGTCTCAAGGTTCTTGAGCCGCACGCCGCTGACCCCGGTTTTCGGCTCGCCGTAAATCTCTTCGATGACTGTGTTCCAGATAAAAGCGATCTTCGGATTCGCGGCCGCGCGGTCCTGCATGATCTTGGAGGCACGGAGCGCACTCCGCCGATGGACGATCGTCACCTTGGAGCAAAAGCGCGTGAGAAACGTCGCCTCTTCCATCGCGGTATCGCCGCCGCCCACCACCACCGCTTCCTTGTTCTTGAAGAACGCGCCGTCGCAGGTCGCGCATGCGCTGACCCCGTAACCCATCAGCCGCTTTTCCGATTCGATCCCGAGCAGCTTGGCCGACGCGCCGGTCGCGACGATGAGCGCTTCGGCGCAGATAGTTCCGGCCCCCGTGCTAAGCTCGAACGGCCGCCGGCGCAGGTCGACCGCGGTCACTTCGCCGGTCACGAATTTGGTGCCGAAGCGCCCGGCCTGCGCCCGGAACACGTCCATCATCTCGGGGCCCTGAATGCCGTGAGCGAAGCCGGGATAGTTCTCGACCTCGGTGGTGATAGTCAGCTGGCCGCCCGGCTGGTCGCCCTCAATCAATAGTGGGGCAAGGTTGGCGCGCGCCGAGTAGAGCGCGGCGGTCAGGCCCGCGGGACCGGACCCGAGAATCACGAGACGATAGATTTGGTCTGTCATTACTTGGTTATCGATGTTGACTGGTTATCGGATGTTGCTATGGATTCCCGTTGCGCCGGGATAGATATGTCGGCGCCGGTCGCACGCGTTCGCCCGCTTCCTTTGTTCGCGTCCATTGTAGCCCTTTATTGTATGCTCGCATCGCGTCAACATAAGCTCTTAGCCGCCGCCCACGATGCCACGCAAGAAGCCGAACATCAGAAATTCCGGCTCCGCCACGCGCGGGACGCTCACCCATCTTGACCGCCGCGGACGTGTGCGGATGGTCGACGTCGGCGAAAAGCCGATGACGCGACGCGAGGCGCTGGCACGCGGCGCGGTCAAGATGGAGCCCGCGACGCTCGACGCAATCATCGGCGGGCGGCTCAAGAAGGGTGAGGCGCTGGCGGCGGCGCGGCTGGCCGGAATCATGGCAGCGAAACGCACTCACGAACTGATCCCGCTCTGCCATCAGATTTCGCTGGAGGTGGTCGAGATCGAATTCCGCCCCGACCCGGCCCAGGCGACGCTTCATATCCAGGCCCGCGCGGCGACTCTCGCGCGCACTGGGGTCGAGATGGAAGCGCTGGTGGCGTTAAGCGCCGCGGCGCTCACTATTTATGACATGGCCAAGGCGATCGATCGCGCGATGACTATCGACGCAATCCGGCTGGTCGGCAAGTCAGGCGGCCGCAGCGGCACGTTCAGGCGCGCGGGCGAGCCGCGATGGCCGCCGGCGGACAATTGAAGAATTGAAAAACGCTCGATCGAGCGGCGCGTCGCTCATGACAGCGCGGGTCCTGCTCAAAAAGGGGCGCGAGGGACCCGTTCGCGGCGGCAATCCGTGGATTTTCTCGCAGGCGATCGATCGCGTCGAGCCGGCGCGCGCTCGAACCCGGCGCGCGCGTATGGGTCCTCGACGCCGCCGGGGCGACGCTGGGACATGGCTATTACAATCCCGCGACCACAATCGCGGTGCGGATGCTCGCGCTTTGCGGCGAGCCCGGCCCCGCCGAAATCGTCCGCTGGCGCGTCGAGCGCGCCCTCAGACTGCGCGAGCAGGTAGTCGGGCCAGGCACCGACGGGCCCGACACGAATTGCTACCGCGTGCTCAATGGCGACGGCGATGGGCTTTCGGGCGTGGTGGTGGACCGCTACGGCGAGGTCGCGGTGATTCAGTTGCTGACCGCGGGCGCCGAACGGATGCGCGAGGAGATTGTCGAACATCTGAACGCGACGATCTCGCCACGCGCGATTTTCGAACGCAGCCAGGGCGCCGTGCGCCGCCAGGAAGGTCTCGACGATCGTGTGGGGGTATTGTCAGGCGCCGCTGACGGCGACATCGAGGTGCGCGAGAACGGCTTACGAATGATGGTCGATCTGGAGCACGGCCAGAAGACCGGTTCCTTTCTCGACCAGCGCGAAAATCGCGCGCGCTTCGACACTCTGGCGGCTGGCGCCCGCGTGCTCGATCTGTGCTGCTACACCGGGGGCTTCGCGCTCAACGCGCTCAAGGGCGGCGCCAAAGAAGTCGTCGCCGTGGATACTTCCGCGCAGGCGCTCCAATGGGCGAGGCGCAACCTGGAGCTCAATGGCTATCCGCCCGACGCCGTTCGCTTCACGCATGGCGAGGCGGGCGAGTTGCTGGGCAGGCGCCAAGAGCGTTTCGACCTGATAGTGCTCGACCCGCCACCATTTGCGCGCAGCCGCGGTGACGCACGGCGCGCCGAGCACCTGTACGTCGAACTCAACGCGCTCGCGCTCAGTGCGCTCAATCCGGGCGGCTTCCTGATGACCTTCAGTTGCTCGTCGCACTTTCGCGGCGAGGATTTCGTTCGCGCGGTGCGCATTGCTGAGGGCCGCTCGGGACGCCGGATGCGCCTGCTCGAGCGTCTTGGTCCCGGCCGCGACCATCCGGTGCTGCTTGGCCATCCCGAGGGCGAATACCTGACCGGCGTGCTGCTCCGCGACCTCGGCTAGGAACCCGACCGCCATCCTGACCTCTTCTTGTCGCAGGAGAGGTCGCGGCGAGCATCGCGAGCGGCGGAAGAGGTCAGTCCGATTTCCGTTGCGCCGCAGGCGTTTAGAGCGAGCTGCAAAAGTCGATTGCGAACCTCTCCCTAACCCTCTCCTTAGACAACGAGAGGGAATACAATCATGAGTAATGAAACTGGAGCGGCTCGATCATTTCGGAATCGAGGTCGGCGACCTGGCGCGTGCGGAGCGCTTCTACACTGAAGTGCTCGGCCTAAGCGTCGTCGCGCATCTCGGCGACCAGGTGCTGCTCGATTGCGGCGGACAGAATCTCGCCTTGTTCGGTGTGGCGCGCCCGCCGATGACGCCGGCGGAGCGCCGGGAACGGATTTCGCATCCGCTCGGCCGGGGCCATCATGCTTTTCGCGTAAGCCCCGCTGATTTCGCCACCGCCGCCGCGCGCCTCGCCAATGCCGGCGTTGAGTGTGCGCAGCCGATCGACTGGGGCGACCACGACTGCATGTATTTTCTCGACCCAGACGGCAATCTGCTCGAGATCGTGAGCTACCGCAGCAACGAGTAGTTGATTCGCTGCTTCGCGGCGCGCCGCTTGCCTTCAAACTGCCTGTGAAATTCGCGGCGGTATGGTTACCGGCTAATCAGGCCGGCCGCCGCGTTGGCAAGTGCGCGTACGAAGAGACTCCCCGGCTTGGGAGACGCGAGTTGGGGGACCGGAATCGATTCTGGAGCGCTCGTTTGCTTAAAGATGCGCGCATACTCGAGAGTATCGTTGGCGAAGAGACATTTCTGCGCCTGGTTGAACGTACGCAATCTCACTCCGTGGCTATCGAGAATTAATGTGGCAGGCGTCGGCTGCCCTGGCTTCTCGTGCCCCATCAAACCCAACGCCTGGGCGCCCTTGAGGTTCGCGTCGGAGAGCACCGTGAAAGGGAGCTTGAGGCTGGTACGCATCCGGCGCGCCTTGCGCTGACTCTCGGGCGACATCGCGATCACTTCGATCCCCGACCGCCTGAAATCCGTGTAACGGTCGGCATAGTCAGAAAGTTGGCGCAGACAAAACGGACACCACGCACCCCTCGCATATACCAGAACCGCCGGGCCGGACGAGATGAATTCGGAAAGACTGTGCGCGATGCCGTCGCTATCTGGCAGCGAAATATCCGGCGCTACTTGCACATCGCCGTTGGTTCCCGTGCTCGCGGTCGCCTCCATCATGCTACCTCCGGTGCCATTTATAGTCAGGGCCGATGCGTGAGTATCCGCTTCTTTCGCCGCGACAGGAAATTCGCGAACAGGGGCTGGTTCGACCGCCCAGGTTTGTACCATCTGGCCTGCTGTGATGCCACTCGCCGATATCGCACCGCTGGCGGTAAGAGGCGCGATTCCGGGCACGTAGCATTCGTGACATTCGGGCAATAGCAATTCGTAGTTCTGAAACAGCATCGCGTTCTCGCGAAGCCGCAACTCTTTGACTAGCGGCTCGATTCGATGCCACACCGCAACGGCATAGCCTCCGATCGTCGGCAGGATGTCGTCCTTCTGAATCAGCCGATGACGCACGAGGTTTCCGACGCGATCGTAGTAGCCGCCCACGCGATGAAGCGCACGTTCGGCGCGCTCTCCTCTACCGAGCGCGCAAAACTCCTTCCAGGTCGTGCACGAGAGCACGTGCAGCAGGAAAAGTTGATCGTGCTGAAACTCAGGGCTCTGCCAAATCTCGAACAAATGCGCCGTGATGGAAAAGTAACGTTCACGCGCCGCTTGGCGCAGCTGCAGAATCACTACGACTGCGCTTGCAATGAATGCGACGGTCGAGATGATGGTCGCAATCGCAGCCGCAACTTCCCAGTTAATAGAGGGCATCCTGTTGAGACCCTATCCACGCGCAAAATTTAAAACAACGGCCTTCTCAAGCTGCGGCCCTGGGGTTCACGAGCGGTGAGGTCGATACTGACCGTATTTTGCGGCCGTTCTATGACGCGTTGTGTCAGGACCCCGGCAAAGCTTAGCGGCGTACGCGCAGCCCGAGCGTGGTGCTGGAGGCTGAGATCTCGTTGACCAGAGTGGCGGCCTCGCTCAGCTCGGGCCGGTTGGCCAATTCCAGCCATTGCGGCTCGGCGCTCAACGGAGCGCCCTTCAGCGAGATCGCGCGCAGGTTGATCGCGATGTCCAGCAGCATCAGATCGCGTGGCAAGGGCGAGCGCGCCGGCGCGTCGGCCGGGTAGTAGTCCAGTTGCGCGACCAGCGCGCTCAGATCGTCTTCGCTCATCCGCGCGAGCCGCAAGACGTCGTCGAGGTTGACCTCTTCCATACTCCGGCAGCATAGCAGCCCGCCGGCCGATGCGCATCGCGCGGCCGCACAGGTTGCCGCGCGATGAGCGGTGTGCCATGAAGCTCTCAGCCGCCACTTAGCGGGTTGAGGGCGCCGCGCGTTCAGGTTCGCGTGACCAACCGGGCGACTTTCGCGGCCCTTCTCGCGGCCATCATTGCACGGACGCCTGCCGGCGGGGCGCAGCAATGAGGGGGTACGATCGTGAAGTTCGGCCTTTTCTATCAGTTGCCTTGTGCTCCCGAGCAATCGGAGAGCGACCGCTACCATGAGACCATCGAGCAGGTCGTGCTCGCCGACCAGCTCGGCTTCGACGTCGCATGGATGGCCGAGTTGCACTTCTTCAGGACTTTTTCCATCATGCCCGCGCCGCTGATGGTCGCGGTCGCGATCGCGCAGCGCACGCGCCGTATCCGTCTCGGCACCGCAGTTACCCTGTTGCCGTTACATCATCCGCTACGCGCCGCCGAAGAAGCCGCCACCGCCGACATTTTGACCGGTGGCCGCCTGGAATACGGAGTCGGACGGGGCACTATTGCGGTGCACTTTCAGGGCTTCGGAATGTCGCGCGACGAGAGCCGCGAGCGCTTCGAGGAGGCGCTGGAAATTCTCGTCGGCGCATGGACCCAAGATCGAGTCACCTACAAGGGCCGCTTTTACCAGGTAGCCGATGTCGCGATGGTGCCGCGGCCGTTTCAGAAGCCGCATCCACCGATACGTATCGCCGCCAACAGTCCCGAGACCGCCGAATTCGCCGGCCGCAAAGGCTATGACGTATTGGTCGCGTCGCCCATCAACCCGGTGCCGGGTTTCTACGAGCACATCCGCGCTTACCGCGCGGCGCTCAAGACCGGCGAGCGGCCCGAGCATCCAGGCAACGTCGCCGCATTGTTCTTTGTATGTCCGCACACTAGCCGCGCTGCCGCGCGCGCCGAAGCCGAGCGCAGCCTTCTGCACTACTTTCAGACCATCGGCGAACAGGCGATCGCTGGCGGCCGCGGCCAGTACGAGGGTTCTTACGCCTATCTCGAACAGGTGCGCGATCGGGCGGCCGCGATGACATATGAGATGGTCGACGAGACGATGGCGGTTTACGGGCCTCCGGAGCTATGCATCGATCGCATCAAGGATGTTTATGAGCATAGTGGGATCGATCAACTCGTATGTTGGTTCAATGCCGGTGGCCTGATAGCGCATCGCGACGTGATGGCGACGATGGAACGTTTTGCGGCGAAGGTGATGCCGGCCGTGCGCGGCCTGGGCGCAGGCAGTTAGTAATCTGTCCTTGCCAAGAGAGCTTTGCGTAACTGGTAGGGTCCCTTATGGTCCCTCTCCTTGGCCAAGGAGAGGGTTAGGGAGAGGTCCTGCGATCGACTTTTGCAGTCCGCTCGAAGTCGCTGTGGCACAGCGCAATTCAGACTGACCTCTCCCGCCGCTCGGCGACCTCTCCTTGGTCAAGGAGAGGTTAGAAATGCGGCGCGCGCCAAGTTAGGCAAGGCCCTCTTGGGTTCAAGAATAAAAGGAAAAGAAGTGAAATGCCGGTGCGGGAAGCGCTCTCGGAATTACGCGCTGGGCCACGCTAACGGAGCATCACCGACGCGGGCGAGAACGTATGCTCGACCGCCGCGACGAAGTCGTCGGTCGGCGCGACGCGATAGCTGTCGCCGAGCAGGAAGATCGCCTCGTGCGCGTCGTCGAGCGCCAGGTGCAGATAGGTGATCGCGCGACCGCTATGGCGCCCGAGCAGCGCCTTGAGCTCCTCGACCGCGCCATTGGCCAGCCGCTCACGCGGCGCCGTGATATGCACCTCGCGCACCGCGTCAACCAGCGCCGTGTTAAGCGGCCGCATCTCGTCCATGATCACCTGCGCCCGCTCGTCATCGACGTCGAGCTTGCCGCGCGCCACCACCGGCTCGTCGCCCATGATCAGCGCCTCGTGCTTCTGATAGGTTTCCGGCCACGCGATGACTTCGACCGCGCCCTCGCGGTCCTCCAGCGAGAAAGTCGCATAGCGCTTGCCGGCCTTGTTGTTCTTGAGCTTGGCCGCCTGCACCACACCGGCGATCCGCACCTGACTGCCGTCGGGGAGCGAAGTCAAGTCCGCGGTCGAGACGGCGCCGAGCCGGCGCAGCTCGCGATCGTATTTGTCGAGCGGATGGGCGGTGATGTAGAAGCCGAGCGCCTCCTTTTCGTTACGCAGCATCTCTTTCTGGTCCCACTCGGCGACCGGATCGCGCGGCGGCGGTAGTGCCTGCGGGCGCGCGGCTGCGCCGAAAAGACCATGCTGGCCGTTGGCGGCGTCGCTCTCGGCCTTCTGCGCCACTTTGAGTGCGTCCTCGACCATCGCCATCAGCGGCGCGCGCGAGGGCGAGATCGAATCGAACGCACCGCATTTGATCAGCCCTTCGAGCACGCGTCGGTTGACCAGTTGCGATCCGACACGCAAACAGAAATCCAGCAGGTCCTTGAACGGTCCGCCGCTTTGGCGCACCGCGATCATCGCCTCGGCGCTCTTGGTGCCCACGCCGCGGATCGCGCCCAGGCCGAAACGGATCGCGTCGCCCGAGACCGTGAACTTCACCCCGCTGTGGTTGACGTCGGGCGGCAGCAGCCGGATGCGCATCTCGCGCAGCGCCGCGATGTTCTTGTAGGCCTTGTCGACGTCGTCCATGTCGAGCGACATCAGCGCCGCCATGAATTCGTTCGGGAAGTGCGCCTTCAGGTACGCAGTGGTGTAGGTAGTCAGTGCATAAGCGGCGGCGTGCGAACGGTTGAAGCCGTAGGAGGCAAAGGTTTCGATCTTCTCGAAGATCGATTTGGCGAGCGCCGCTTCCAGGCCGTTTTTCTTCGCGCCGTCCAGAAAGCGGGCGCGCTCGCGCGCCATCTGTACCTTGTTCTTCTTGCCCATCGCGGCGCGCAGCAGGTCGGCTTCTTCGAGCGTGTAGCCGGCCAGCGCCTGCGCCGCGCGCATCACCTGTTCCTGGTAGATGATCACGCCGTAGGTATCGCGCAGCACCGGTTCGAGCAGTTGGTGGTCGTATTCGACCGCCTCCTTGCCATGCTTGCGCTTGATGAACGGATCGACCATGCCGGAATCAAGCGTGCCCGGGCGGAAGAGCGAGATCGCCGCGATCACGTCCTCGAAGTTCGAGGGCTTGAGCTCGGTTAAGAAACGGCGCATCCCCGACCCTTCCATCTGGAACACGCCAACCGTGTCACCACGCGCGAGCAGGCGATAGCTTTCCGGATCGTCGAGCGGCAGGCGGTTAAGGTCGGGCGGTTCTTTGCCATCGGCGCGCACCAGGTTGAGCGTCTCGACGATCAGGGTCAGGTTCTTGAGCGCGAGGAAGTCGAATTTGATAAGTCCGATCTCCTCGACCCCCTTCATCGAGTACTGCGTAATCGCCATCGCGTCGTCGGTGCGTTCCTTGTCGGCGTAGAGCGGAACGACCTCGGCCAGCGGAACGTCGGAGATGACCACGCCGGCCGCATGGCGCGAGGCGTGACGCAGCAGCCCCTCGAGCTTGAACGCGTACTCGAAAAGTTCGGGATGGCTCTCGCGCTCGGCCTTCAGGCGCGGCTCCATCTCGAGCGCGGCGCTCAGCGGGAAATCGCGGCCCTGCTTGGGCGTGGGATAGAGCTTGACGATACGGTCGGTCTCGGCGAACGAGAGTCCGAGCACGCGGCCGACGTCGCGGATAGCCTGTTTTCCCTTGATGGTACCGAAGGTGATGATCTGCGCGACGCGGTCGGCGCCGTATTTCGCGCGCACGTAGTTGAGTACTTCGTCGCGCCGCTCGAAGCAGAAGTCGACGTCGATATCGGGCATCGACTTGCGGCCCGGATTAAGCCAGCGCTCGAACAGCAGCTTGTGCTCGATCGGATCGACCTCGGTTATCCTGAGCGCGTAGGAGACCAGGCTGCCCACCACCGAGCCGCGGCCCGGCCCGACGGGGATTCCTTGGCTGCGCGCGTAGTCGATAAAGTCGGCGACGATCAGCATGTAGCCCGAAAAGCCCATCTCGCGGATGACCGGGAGCTCGCGGTCGAGACGTTCGTAATAGGGCGCTTCGTCGAATTCGCCGCGACGCGCGTGCAGCTCCGTGAGCCGCGCCCCGAGGCCCGCCTTGACGCGCGTTTCCAGCACCTGATCGAGATCTTCGGGCGGCGCGCCCTGGTAAATCGGAAAGTGGAACTTGCCGAACTCGAACTCGAAATCGACCCGCCGCGCGATCTCCATCGTGTTGCGGAATTCCTCGGACTCGGCGCCGAACGCCTTCGCCATCTCCTCGGGCGTCTTGACGTAGAGCTCGTCGGTATCGAAACGCCATCGCGATTCGTCGGCGAGCGTCTTGCCGGTCTGGATGCAGAGCAGAACTTCGTGGGCGCGCGCGTCGCCGCGATGCAGGTAGTGGCAATCGTTGGTGGCCACCAGCGGCAGGCCGGCGGTGCGGCCGATCTCGCGCAGCGCCTCGTTGAGCGGCGCGTGCAAGCGATTGTCCTGCAGTTCGAGATAAAAGCGGTCCTTGAAAATGCGCGCGTAGCTCTCGGCTGATTCGCGCGCCTTGTCGATACGCCCAGCCCGCAGCCATCGCGCGACCTCGCCTGAAAGGCATCCCGAGAGCGCGATGATGCCCTCGTTGAGCTCGGTGAGGATCTCCTTGTCGATGCGCGGCTTGTAGTAGAGCCCTTCCTGATACGCCGCGCTTAGCAGCCGGCAGAGGTTGCGGTAGCCAGTGCGCGAGGCGGCGAGCAGGATTAGATGGAAGTTGCCGCCGCCGTCGAAGTCATCGCCCTTGGGCACCTGCGAGCGATCGGTGCGCTTGCCGGGCGCGACATAGGCCTCGCATCCGATGATCGGTTTGATCCCGTGCTGAGTGGCTTTGCTGAAGAACTCGACCGCACCGAACATGTTGCCATGGTCGGTGATGGCCATCGCGGTCATGCCCGAAGAATGCGCGTGCTCGAGCAGCGGTTCGATCTTGTTGGCGCCGTCGAGCAGGCTGTACTGGGTATGGACGTGGAGATGGGCGAAACTCATCGGAGACGTAACCTCCTCCTCGCAACAACAACAACTAGTGCCGCCGCGAGCGGCGGCCAGACTGCGCGCGCGTCATTGGAGCAGCGCCGCGCATGCGCGCGGCGCTGCTCCAATGACACGCTTCCCCCCGAGCGGAGATACGCGCCAAGCGCGCATCTCCCGCTCGCCAGCGGCGCATCGCGCCGCTGGCTCTGAGGCGCCGTGCGCGTCAGCCTTTCTTGCCGCCGCCCTTTTCGGCGGCTGCCTCTTTGCCGCCTCCCTTTGCGGCTTCTTTGGCGCCGCCCTTGGCGCCCGCTTCGGCGGCCGCCGCCGGCGCTGCTGCGCCTTCGGCACCTTCGGCGCCCTCGACCGGTGCGACCTCGGCCGCGGCGGCGACCGGCGCCTCGGCGACGGTCGGCGGCAGCACGGTCACGACGGGATAGTCGGTATCGTAAATCGGCTTCAGGTTACCCGGAAAGGTCATCGCGGAGATGTGAATCACGTCATGGATGTCGAGCGCGCTCACGTCGACCTCGATCGCGTCAGGAATCTCGAGCGGCAGGCATTCGACCTCGACCTCTCGCACCAGGGGCTGCAGGATTCCGCCCTCGGCCACGCCGTGCGCCTTGCCAACGAAGCGCAGCGGTACCGAGACGCGCAGCGGCCGCGTCAGATCGACCTCGTAGAAATCGGCATGGACGAAGTTGCCGCTGACCGGCGCGCGCTGGATGTCCTTGACGATGACGTGGCGGTCGTTGAGCTCGCTCGAACTCGACTTAAGGCGCATCAGGCGCTGACGGGCGCTACCCGAGACGCGCGAGCGCAACTCGACGCCGCTTATCGCCATCGCGGTCGCCTTGGTCTTGGGTCCGTAAAGCACCGCCGGAATATGCCCTTCGCGACGCAATCTACTTAGGCGGCTCTTGGGCCGGGTTTCCCTGATTTCGGCGGTCAGTTCGACGGTCTCCATTCGCGTCCTCGTCTAAATTGTTGGCGTAATTCTTCGGGGTAAATTCTTCAGCTTAAAGTCTTCTTAGAGTCTTGGGCGTAAATTATCCGGCGAAATATCGGCTGACGCATTCGGCGCAAGCGAATCAACATGGGCCGCATGGGTCTCGTTCAGGTAAAGAGAGAGCTCACGGACTCCTCATTATGTATGCGCCGGATGGCTTCCGCTATAAGGCTCGCGACCGACAGTACCTTGAGCGAGCCGAGTTCCGCCTGCGCCTTCGCGCGCAGCGGGATGCTGTTGGTGGTGATCACTTCCTTGATGCATGACTTGTTCAGGCGCTCGCAGGCGGGATCGGAGAGAATCGGATGGGTCGCACAGGCCAGCACCTCGTTTGCCCCGGCGTTCATCACCACCTTGGCCGCTTCGGTGACCGTGCCGGCGGTGTCGATCATGTCATCGACCAGCAGGGCCGAGGAGTCACGCACTTCGCCGACCAGTTGCATCTCGGCCACCTCGCTCGCGCGCGGGCGGCGTTTGTCGATAATTGCGAGATTGGCGTTGAGCCGCCGCGCGAAGGCACGCGCCCGCTCCACGCCGCCGGCGTCGGGTGAGACCACCGAGACACGGCGGCCTTCGAGGCGCTTACGCAGGTACTGGATCAGCACCGGCATCGCGTACAGGTTGTCGACCGGGATATTGAAGAAGCCTTGAATCTGACCGGCGTGAAGATCGACCGTGAGCACGCGCGAAGCGCCCGCGGTGGTAATGACGTCGGCGACCAGCTTGGCGCTGATCGGCACGCGCGGGGCGACCTTGCGGTCCTGGCGCGCGTAGCCGAAATAGGGGATGACGGCGCTGATGCGTTTGGCCGACGCGCGCCGGAGCGCATCCATCAGCAACAGCAACTCCATCAGGTTTTCGTTGGGGGGCGTGCAGATCGACTGGAGCACGAAACAATCGCCGCCGCGCACGTTCTCGCGCACCTCGACCATCACCTCGCCGTCCGGAAAGCGGCCTACCTCCGCCTCGCCCAGACGCACGCCGAGATGCTCGCATACCTCGCGCGCCAATGCCGGGTTGGAGTTGCCGGTGAAAATCTCCAGTTCGTCTTTCGCCCGCTCAGGCATTTCGGACCCTCCGGCCCAGCGAGAATCGTGACTTTTCGCGCATTACGCCTCCGCCTCCGTGCCGTGCCCGCAATCCCGGACTCATGCGGGCGACCGAAAATCCTTGGCTGGGCGGGAAGGATTCGAACCTTCGAATGCCAGGTCCAAAGCCTGGTGCCTTACCAGCTTGGCGACCGCCCAGCACAGCACGGGCCGCGTCCCTTCCGTCCGCTCATGCCGAAGGGCCATCCAGCATAGCACAGGCTGATGGCCGAGGCCGCTCCATTGAGGCTACCTGCGCCCCCAGCCGCCGCCCGCTCATTTGATTGAGCCATGGCGTATCCAGCCGTGGCTGCGAAAGTTTTTGCCTACGGTACGGCTCAAAATATTTGCCGCAGCGCGAGGCGCGCTGCGGCTTTTGTGACGGGGATGTTAACGAATCGCGTTTTTAAGTGTCAATCGCGGCTTCCACTAAGTTCCACAAGCGGCTGGCACTTTGACCCTCCCACGTGGAATGTCCAGTGCACAAGCCCTGTGCGCACGGCTAGGGGGGAGCCAATTTACGATGGGATCTGTGCGCCCGGCACGTTGAACAGTATCTTGAAGCAGGCTCAACTTAAGCGAGGGCAGTAGATGCGCTACGCAGTCGTGATCGAAAGGGCCGACGGCAACTATTCGGCTTATGTACCGGACCTGCCCGGATGCGTCGCAACGGGCGCGACGGTTGAGGAAGTAGAACGCGAAATCAAGGAAGCTATTCGCTTCCACCTCGACGGCATGCGTCAGGATGGCGTGCAAATTCCACAACCGTCGGCGGTTTGCGAATACGTCGAGCCATGAACGCCCTGCCACTTCCCGACTCACCTTAGGGAGGCGAGTTTACGACGAAAAACTGGGCCTGCGGATGATTCCGGCGCATCGCGGCGGCGGCCTGAGCGGCCTGGTCGGCACTCCTCGAAGATACCGAAGACCGCGCCGCCGCTCCCCGACATCGCCGCTCCTTGTGCTCCGGCAGCAATCAGCGCCGCCCGCAGTTCCGCGATTTCCGGATACCGCGCCATCGCGACCGTCGAAGATCGTTTTGCAGCATCGCCGGCATGATCTGACCCGAAGCGATAGAGCGCAGATGCTCCGCAGGCGCCGCGCCGCTCCATTGCTCGGGCACCAGCGCGCGAAAAACTTCGGCCGTCGAGACCTCGACCGGCGGCACCGCGATTACCATCCACAGGCGTCGCAAAGATGCCGCACTCTCTCCGGGCGCGACGGTTTCGAGCGGTGCGATACGTTCGCCGACGCCGCCGACATGCGCGATCCGTGGCTGGAGGAAAAACGGGACGTCGGCGCCGAGCGCGAGCGCGACCCGGGCCAGACGCGATACGTCCTCGACGCGGCATAGTGCCGCCATCATGCGCAGCACCGCGCCGGCGTCGCTGGAACCACCGCCGAGGCCGGCGCCGACGGGGATTTGCTTGCGCAAATCGATCGTAATCTGGCGCGGGCGATGGAGCCCGGCACCGAACTCGCACATGAATGCGTCGGCGGCGCGCCAAGCCAGGTTCTTCTCGCCCGTGGGAATGTCATCGCGATCGCAGCGAAGAACGATCGCGGTGTCGGCCGCGCTTTGAGACTCGACGCGGATCTCCACCCGAAGCTGATCGCAGAGCGATACCGGGACGAAGACCGAATCGAGTTCGTGATAGCCGTCTGCGCGCCGGCCAACGACGCGCAGGAAGAGATTTATCTTGGCAGGTGCTGGCTCGGCGAGCAGCTTGACCATCGGTGCGTTCCTGGAACCATCGGGAGGTGAAACCGACGCTCTACCGCGGCGCGGTCAGGGCACGCGCGGTGGCGCGTTGCCGCCTGGGCTCGTCCTGACCCTGCGATGGACGTGACGATTGTCGCGCTGGATTATCGCGATAAAGCCGACCAGCGTCAGCACGATACCCGCCAGCACCAGCGCCTGCCCGGTGAGAAACGTCGCATGGTAGAAATCCATCCGCGCGGTAGCGTAGGAGACCTGCCGCTGCGCATCGGTGAATGGCGCCAGCACGGCGCGGTCGGTGCGCGGGTCGAGTTCGTCGAAGCTGCGGTAGGCCTCGTCGGCCGCGACATTCGAATGCGCGACGACGATGCGGCTGTATTCCTGGGTGCGGGCGCGCCCTAACGCCCAGTTGACCGAGCCCAGCAAGATCAGGGCGAATCCGCCCACGATTCGCCAGTCGCTATATAGGTCCGGCAGTTTCATCAGTATTCGGCTGAACAATATGCGGCTGTGAGGGTCAAGACAACCGGAATCGGGCGCTCTGCGGTGCCGCTTAGATCCTTTGAATTGCGCCCGTGATACTCCAGCGGTTATCATCAAAGCAGGGAGAGGACGTCTTACGAACACTGTGGATAACGCCCGCCTGAACTCACTGCTCGAGCGTTTTGCTGCTCGCGATCGGCTGGCGCTGGCCCGGCTGATCACGCTGGTCGAGAACCGCGCCGATGTGGTCAGCACCGTGATGGAACGTATCTACCCGCGGATCGGCCATGCCTACATCATCGGCGTGACCGGCGCGCCGGGGGCCGGGAAATCGACCCTGGTCAACCGGCTCATCGCCAGGTATCGCGCCCAGCGCAAAGAGGTCGGGGTGCTCGCGATTGATCCTTCGAGCCCCTTTTCCGGCGGCGCGGTGCTCGGCGACCGCGTACGCATGACCGACCATTACCGCGACCCTGGCGTCTTTATCCGCAGCCTCTCGAGTCGCGGCAGCCATGGCGGACTGAGCCGGGCCGCGCGCGAAGTCTTAAAACTCCTCGACGCGTTCGGCTTCGACATCATCATCATTGAGACCGTCGGCGTCGGCCAGACCGAACTCGCCGTGATGGACCTCGCCGACTCGACCGTGGTGGTGACGGTGCCCGAGGGCGGCGATGGCGTGCAGGTGATGAAGGCCGGTCTGAATGAAATCGCCGACCTGTTCGTGGTCAACAAGGCTGACCGCGAGGGCGCCGACCGGGTCAAGGCGGAACTCGAGCTGGGCGTGCACCTTAGCCGCCAGGACGCCGGATGGCTGCCGCCGGTGGTGATGACGCAGGCGGCGGCCGACCAGGGCATCGAAGCGCTGGTGGCGGCGATTGCGCGCCACGCCGATTATGTCGCGGCCCATCGCAATCCCGAGCGCGAGCGCGAGCGGCGGATACACGAGTTCGTGGAGGTGCTGACCGCGGAGATGGAAGAGCGCGCCACGCGCGCGGTCCAAAGCGGCGGCGCCAATGGCGTGGTCAGCGAAGTCCGCGCCGGCAGCCTCAATCCATACACCGCCGCGCGCCGCGTGATCGAGGATCGGAAGGCGCTCGGCGAACTGCTCGCGGAGGCGCGGGCCGGCACGGCCTCACGCGATCGGCCGCGCGCAGCGTCGACGAGCGGCATCGACAGAACTGGATCGAAATGACCCACCGGAGCAAAGCTCATCGCCCTGCCGCAAGCGGCCGCCTGTTCGCGATCGGCGACATCCACGGATGCCCCGATGAGCTGGGCGTGATCCTCAATGCGATCAAGCCGGTGCACGGCGATACGGTCGTATTCGTTGGCGACTACGTCGATCGCGGACCGTCGGCGCATGACGTCATCGAACTGTTGATCGATCGCGAGCGCCTCGGCGGTGCCGAGTTCGTCTTCCTGAAGGGCAACCACGAGGACATGATGTGTTCGTTTCTCGGCTTGCCGGGAAATTACGGCGAGTCGTTCCTGTTCAATGGCGGGTCCGCCACTCTCGACAGTTACGGCGTCACCGAACGCGAACTGCCCGAGGCGTGCAGCCGCATCCCCGACCCGCATCTCGAGTTCATCAAACGCCTGGCTACCAGTTACCTGCGTCCGCCGTACCTCTTCGTCCACGCCGGCGTGGTGCCGGCGCTCGAGCTCGAAGAGCAACGAGTCGAGGACATGCTGTGGATTCGCCAGGAATTCATTTTCAGTCCGCACAAGCTCGGCTCGACGGTGGTCTTCGGCCATACCCCGATGCGCGCTGTGATGGTCGATTTGCCGTACAAGCTCGGCATCGACACCGGCCTGGTTTACGGCGGCAAGCTGAGCTGTATCGAACTCACCGAAGGCGTGCTGTACCAGGTTGGCCGCCGCAGTCGTCAGGCTAAGACCAGCGCCCTCGCCCTGAGCTGAGACTCGTTTCGCTCGTTCCGGCCGGTCCGATTCACCGAAGGCTCATTCAAGGTTGAGCGGCGGCTCTTTTAAGCCCGTGCCGCTCCGGCTAATGTTGACGGTTCGGTGGCGACGTAGCTCAGTTGGTTAGAGCATGCGGCTCATATCCGCAGTGTCGTAGGTTCGACTCCTACCGTCGCCACTCACATCGAGGGTTGTCCAGTGCCATCAAAGAGCCAATCGGTAATCGACCCCTCCAAGGCGCGCGCTGGCCATCCATTCCACATGTTCGACGCAATAGCTGCGCAACCCGCGGCGATTGCCGAGGTCGTGACGCGCAATCGCGAGGGTGTCGCGGGACTGGCACGCGCGCTCAAGGAAACCCCATCGCTTATGGTTGCCGGGATGGGCACGTCGCTCAATGGTGCGATGTTTGGTGAATACTGGCTGCGCACGATCGGGCGCATGCCCTCGGTCCGCGCGATAAGCTCGTTCGACATCGTGAATTATGGGCTTAAGCCAGCAGCGGGCGGCGCGCTGCTGGTGCTGTCGCATCGCGGATGGAAGCAATACTCTGCGCGCGCGGTGGCCGAAGCCAAGGCCGCCGGCGTTGTCACGGCGGCAATCTGTGGCCAGGGACCCAGCGAGGGCGCGAGGCAGGCCGACCATCTGCTGCTTACGACCGAGCAGGAACAGTCGGCGGCGCACACCAAGAGTCTAACGACCGCGATGGCGCTGTTGTTCGAACTTGCGCTCGAACTTCGCGCGCAAGGCGACAGCGGCAATCTCGAGACGCAGCGGATGCGAACGGAATTCGAGAAGATCCCGGATCTGATGCGTCAGCGGCTAAGTGACGACTCGCGCGAGCGCAACGCAGCCGAGCAGTTGCGCAACTATCGCCGCATCGTGGTGCTCGGCGGCGGACCGAACTATCCGACCGCGCGCGAGGTCGCACTCAAGCTCAAGGAAACCAACTTCGCCTATGCGGAGGGGATGCAGGTCGAGGAATTTCTGCACGGCCCGATAAGCTCGGCGGATCGCGACACCCTGGTAATCGTCGCAAGCGGCGGCGGCGCGGCCGGCGCGCGCGCCGAGCAACTGGCCAACGCGCTCGGCGAGATCGGCGCCGAGCGCCTCGGCATCTATACCCGCTCGGGTTCGGCGCTAGCCGAGGCGACCGACGTCGGAATTCAGGTCGAAGGCGAGGACGAGGCGCTAAGCCCGTTCTCGCTGCTGCTCTCGCTGCAGCTTTTCACCTACTGGCTGGCGGTGAAGCGCGGATGCAACCCCGATCTGGCGCATCGTGACGACCCGCGCCACCTCAAAGCCGCGACCCATTACGAAATGTGACCGCGTATCCGTTCATGCGGACGTCCAGTCACGCGGACTTCCAGGTCCCGTCCGTCGCGGGTTGGTGAAACCGCACGATCCGGCTAACGTCGCGCCGTGATCCTCCCCCGGCTTGGCAAACCTATCGCGGCGCTCGCGCTCTCGGCCGCGCTTATCGCGCTCATCGTGCGGGCGCTCGGCGCCGCGCCGCTCGTCGTGTTCGCCGCCCTGTGGGATGGCGCGTTCGGCAGCTGGCTCGCCGCGACGGACACGCTGGTCAAGACGACGCCGCTGGTTTTCACCGGGCTCGCGGTCGCGATCGCTTTTCGCGGGGCGCTATGGAATATCGGCGCCGAGGGTCAGTTGCTGGTCGGCGCGCTTGCCGCAGGTGCGCTGGGGCTCGCGCTTGACGGATGGCCTCGGCCGCTGGCGGTGGGGTTGGTGTTGCTGGCCGGCGCAGCCGGCGGCGCGCTCTGGAGCGGAATCTGCGGATGGCTTCGCGAGCGCCGCGCGGTCAACGAAGTGATCAGCACCATCATGCTCAACTTCGTCGCCGTGCAGCTTCTGAGCTACGCCGTGCACGGTCCGTTGATCGAACCCTCGCGCTCCTATCCGAAAAGCGGACCTATCGCGCCCGCTGCCGAGCTTTGGATGTTCGCGCCGCCGAGCCGGCTCAACGCCGGGATGATTCTCGCCGTGGCGCTTGCGCTGATCGCGTGGCTCTGGCTCTTCCATAGCCGCAGCGGTTTCGAGTTGCGTGCGATGGGCCGCAACCGGCGAGTCGCCGCGTTCTTCGGCATCCCGGTCGCCCGACTGGGGATCGCGACGATGGCGCTTAGCGGCGCGTTGGCCGGCCTGGGCGGCGCGGTCCAGGTCTCCGCGATCACGCATCGGCTGTACGAAAGCTTTTCGCCCGGATGGGGCTACGAGGCCATCGCGGTGGCGTTGGTTGCGCGGCTGAACCCGCTTGGCGTGATGCTGACGGCGCTGCTATTCGGCGCGCTGGACAACGGCGCGCAGGCAATGCAGCGCGGCCAGGGTGTGTCGCCGGTGCTGGTGCAGGTGATCCAGGGGATGGTGATCCTGATTCTGCTCGCTTTCGACACTCGCGCATGGGCAGGGCTGAGCGAGACGGTATGGCGTGGCGCGGGTGCAGCGCGCACGCCGGCTCCGCAGGCTGGTGCGGCGGCGGGGAGTGGCGGCGATGCTTGAAGCGTTTTTGGCCTCGACGGTCACGATGGCGACGCCGATTCTGCTCGCGGCACTCGGCGAATTGCTGGTCGAGCAGAGCGGCGTGATCAATGTCGGGATCGAGGGCGCGATGCTGGCCGGGGCATTCTTCGCCCTGGCGGCAGCCTACTTCAGCGGCAGCCTCGCTTTCGGATTGCTCGCGGGAGTCGCCGCCGCCGTCGCGCTCAACGCGCTGCTGGCGCTGCTGGTCGTCAACCTCGCGGTGAACCAGGTCGTCGCCGGCACCGCGCTCGATATCCTCGCGCTCGGGATCACCGGCGTCTTCTATCGCCGGATGTTCGGCCTTACCGGCAGCGCCTTTGTGGTGCGGCAGTTCGGCGCGGTGGCCCTGGGACCGCTCGCGCACCTCCCGATCATCGGGCACGCGTTCTTCCATCAGAACGTGCTGGTGTACGCGGCCTTCGCGATGGTGCCGGTTCTGGGGCTCGTGATTTCGCGCACGCGCTACGGACTTCGCCTGCGCGCGGCAGGCGAGCGGCCCGAGGCGGCCGATGCCCTGGGCCTGGGCGTTTATCGCCTCAGATGGGAGGCGCTGCTGGTTGCCGGCGTGCTGACCGGACTCGGCGGGGCTTTTTTGACCCTTGGCTACGCGGGCACCTTCGTCGAAGGCATGTCGGCCGGACGCGGCTTTGTCGCGCTGGCGGTGGTGATTCTAGGACGCTGGAAGGCGTGGGGATGCGCGGCGGCCTCGATGCTGTTCGGCGGCGCGATGGCGTTGCAGTTTGGGTTGCAGGCGCTCGGCACGGTGTTGCCCTACCAGGTCTTTCTCGCACTGCCCTATGCGCTGACGCTGCTGGTGCTGGCGTGCATCGGTGGCCGGCCGGACGCACCGAGCGCGCTGGGCGAGCCTTACGTGCGCCCGTGAGCCGCTGTCCCCTGAGTCAGGACGGCGCGCAGATTTTCTTTTCCCAATGCGGAGCCAGTCTTCTGAAGTGGCTTACGTTGAAGGTGTAAATGCGATCACAAGGCTGTTTTTGAGCGCAGCGCAGAATCAGCGCGTCATAAACGATCCCGCCGGTCAGCCCCGCCGCCGCGATCTGGCCGACGACCTCTCGATAGTCCTTGATGCTGGCAGCGAGCAAGCGAAAATGCGCCAGGATGTTCTCTTCGATCATCCGCTGCGCCTCGCTGCAATGGACCGGTGGATCGAGCGGAAGCCGCGTCAGCACCGCGTACGTTTCCGCCAGAGTGTGCGCCGCTGCAAACCCGCGATGCCGGCCACTGGTGATTTCCGTGAGCGCCGCGAAAGCGGGAGGATGATGAGGATGATGGCGAACGGCGGAGGCGACCAGAACCGAAGTGTCGAAAAACAGGTTCATCGCTCAAGTCTCGACAATGCTGCGGGTGCGATCCTCGCGTATCTGTTCGATGGCTTGCGTGAGATCGATTGGTCCCCGTGGAACTCCCTGGTGAACCCAGACTCCCTTATCACGCACGAGGCTCGGGCGTTGCGGCATCGATCTCAGAATCAGCCCTTGGGGACTTTCGCAGAGCTCGACATCTGTTCCCGGCCTTAGCCCGAAACGCTCGCGCACGCCCTTGGGAATTACGATGCGCCCTGCGTGATCAATTCGGAGTGTCATGCCATGGATTCTGACAAATGGTATTCCTCATGGCAAATATGCGGTCGATTTTGGCTCCCTGGTTCTATGCCGCTGGCTAGGGTGGTTCTTCGCTGCCCGGGCGGCGGCGGGTGGCATGCGGCGCAAGTCCGATCGCTTCCATCGCGCGATTGAAGCGCGGCCGCTTGTAGCTCATCCCGATCATGAACCCGGCCAGGTAGGCGATTCCGGTTCCGTGCGGCAACAGCAACGTCGGCAGGAACAGGAAGACGATAGCGCCTGCGGCCGCCCAGCCGAGTGTCCCCGCTTCCATCTTTATCGACAGCGCGGTCCGGTTGGCCGCACCTTCCATCCGTTCGAGCATCCGCGCGCGCCACTTCAGCACCCGTCCGAACGGAACGAACATCGCGACCCCGCCGCCGATGCCGCCGAGCGCCGCAATCCATAGCCACGGGTCTCTCCAATCCATCATGCCCGTCCATTATGCCAGTCCATCGTATTGCGTCGTGCCTATGGTTAGACTACGTCAGAGCCACTTGCTATGCACGGCAGCGGCCCGACCATGAAGGATTGGTCTTCACGATGAAGAGCCTGTCTTCGCAATCGAAGGACTTGTCTTCACAATGAAGGATTTGTCGCTCAACGCATCCACCTTTCCCACCGCCCAGTGTGCGGCTTGCGATCGCGTGGTCCTGGTGCACGTCACCCTCGATGACGGCGACCGCGAACGGCGATGCTGCGTGCATTGCGACGCCGAGATCGGAGAGCCGATGCGCTGGATCAAGGCCGGCGAGCTCGAGCAGGAGGGCTACTATTTCGGCGCTCCGCCCGAGAAGGGGGCGGCCGGTGGGGGATGCGGCAGCGGATGCGGGACGTGCGGAACGCGCGGCCATTAGTTCCGATTTGTAGATCCTTACGAAGTGTTCAGCACCGGCAATGTTCACCGGCAAGGGCAGGCAACTCACCATCTACATCGGTGAGAGCGACCTTCACCAGCATCAGTCGCTCTACATGGCGATCGTCGAGATGCTGCGGCGCGAGGGGCTAAGCGGCGCGACGGTCACGCGCGGCGTCGCCGGATTCGGGCTGTCGAGCGTGATCCATACCTCGGCCATCCTGCGTCTCTCGATGGATATGCCGGTGGTGATAACCGTGGTCGATCGTCCCCAGCGCATCGAGCGCGTCCTCGAGCCGCTGATCGCGCTGGCGCCGAACTCGCTCATCACGGCGCACGACGTCGAAGTCGTTCATTCCGGAATCGTGGTGCGCGAGGGCTTGCCCGACATCAAGGTCGCCGAAGTGATGCGTCGCGAGGTGGTCACGGTGAGGCCCGACAGCCCACTCACCGAGGTGGTCGAACTGCTCATCGACAAGGACTTCACGGCGGTGCCGGTCGTGGACCAGGAACGGCGGGTGGTCGGGATGGTGAGCGACAGCGATTTGCTGACGCGCGGCGGAATGTCAGTGACACTGAGTTTGAAGCGCGCCGCCGATCCCGAATTCGTGCGACAACTGCAGAGCGAGCTCGAGAATCCCGATCGCCGCGTCGGCGACGTGATGATCACGGAAGTGGTGACTATCACTCCCGATTCCTCTATCGGGGCCGCGGCGCGCCTGATGGTCCAGCGCCGTCTCAAGCGGCTGCCCGTAGTCGATGGCGAACGCCGCCTGCTCGGCATCGTTGGACGGCTCGACCTGCTCAACACCATCGCCGCCGCTGATCTTCCACAGTGGCATCCCGAAGCCCGCGCCGTTGCGGGCGCGGGCGCCTTGGTGCGTGACGTGATGAACCGCGAGGTCGCAACCGCGCATGAGTCGGCGAGCCTCGGCGAGATCCTCGAACTGCTGGTCACCTCGGCCCACAAGCGCGTCGTGGTGGTCGACGACGCGCGGCGCGTGGCGGGGATCATCGCCGACAGCGACCTGGTCTCACGGGTGAGCCGCGAGAGCCGGCCGGGGCTGATTGAAATGCTAATGGCGCGGGTGCCGATCGACCGAATCTCGGCCGCCTCACGCCGCCACGTCGCGAAGCTGCGCGGCCGCTCGGCGACCGAGCTGATGACGCGCGAGGTCGTTACGCTGCGCGAGGAGATGCCGGTCGCGAGCGCCCTCGTGCTCTCAGCCGAGCGACACGTCAAGCGGCTGCCGGTGGTGGATGCCACGGGCGTGCTGGTCGGCATCGTCGGGCGGACGGAGCTGATGCGAGCGCTACTCGACGCGCCGGTTGCGCGATGATGCGGAACGATTGAAGCACCAAACCGGGCAAGGGCAGGGCAAAATTGGTCGCATTGTTGTGGGTTGGGCTGGGCGGGTTCCTCGGCTCCATCGCGCGCTACCTGCTGAGCGGATGGGCCGCAGCGCGCTGGGGCGTAATTTTTCCCTGGGGCACCTTCATCATCAACATCAGCGGAAGTTTCATCCTGGGCTTCTTCCTCGCCTTCGCGCAGGAGCGGCCGTGGGTGCATCCGCAGGCGCGATTGCTGTTCGCGATCGGCTTCGTCGGCGCCTACACCACGTTCTCGACCTACACCTATGAATCAATTCGGCTGATGATGAACGGCCAGTTCGCGCTCGCCGCGGCCTACATCGTCGGCAGCGTAGTCTTTGGCCTGGTGGCAGTCTTCGCGGGCGTCGCGCTGGGCAATTCGATATAGCGGCGTGACCTGCGGATGAAATTTAATTTTCGCGCAGGCCCATCTTCAATTAATCCATCTTGTGCGTTAATCAGTGTGCGGCCCGGCGTTTCCCTGCTTCGAGCGCTTCGACTGCTGCCGAGGAGTCGAGGGCCGAGAGAACGAGCGGTCGTCCGGAATCTCACGCGGCACGCCATCTTGCGGCACGATATCGCGATCCCTGGCGATGTCCCCCGGGGTTCTGACTATTGCGCGCGGCGCGGCACCGACGGTCTCTTGTGACGTCGCGCCGCCTTCCGGCGCGGGTGCGGGCTTGTCCTGCGCCCATACGGGGTGGGCAAGCAGCATAGCGGTGATCATCGCTATTACAGAGATGTAAGACCCCACCTCGGTAGCTTATCGCGCCTCGAGAAGGATCGAAACTTTTGGACTGAACGGATCAGTAAGTGCCTGGGACTATCTCTAATCGAGACACGACATTCTAGAAAAACTCGTAGAGACAGTTGATTTGCGTAACCGCGCGCGAGTAGACTCCGGCGTTGAAAAGTGGAAGAAACGTCACGCGCCTCGGAACCCGTTACAGAGCCAGAGAGGTCGAGTGCGCATTCTTTTTCAGTAAACGAGGGGAGGTCAGGGGGAAGATCTATGAGATATTCACGGCCGTTGGTGTTAGTGGCGACCATAAGTGCGGTCGCGATGCTGGGGATTTTCAGCCTTCAGCACACGCCGCGCGCGCAAAGCGACGCGCCTCAGGCTTATGCCGGTCCAAACGTAACCGTCGGAGGCGAGGTGAGTTCGTCCGGCGCCGTAGAGCGCTCTCCGGCGGCCATCGACGCCGACGCAGCGCTTGCGCCCTCGGGTGCCTCGCCTGCATTCGCCGCCGAAAGGCGGCCAACTATGCCACGGCCGCAATACGACACCCTCAAGGCAGCGGCCAACGCGCAGGCGCCCATGTCGACGCTCGCGAAGGCGGATGCAGCCACTCCTAGCGCGGAGACTCCCACGCTTGGAGCGGTGAATTTTCTTGGCGCGAAAGAGGGCGCGGTTGGAGCTAATTCTTATCCTTCCGACGACGACGCAGACGTCTCGTCAGCTCAGATCGCCCAGATTACCAATTCATCATTATGGGTCTTCAACAAGGCGGGCACACTCCTAGCGACGCGCTCGTTGAACGCGCTGCTTGGCACGGCAGACTTCGTGGGCGACGTACAAGTCCTTTTCGATAGCACCTGGCGACGATGGGTTCTGACCGCGGACGACTTTACGCTCCCGCCTTCTTCATTCGGATACTTGTGGCTGGCGGTGTCGCAGACTAATTCGGCTACCGGAGGATGGTTCGTTTACAGGATCAGCTTCGGCGGCGGCGTGTTCGCGTCACCTAATTTTCTCGATTTTCCGCATCTTGGGATGGACCAGGACGCTTTGTTATTCACCAGCAACATCTTCAGCAACGCAAACGGTCAATATATGGGCACCACGGCCTTTGCGATCGCCAAAGCTCGCGCTTATAACGGGCTCGGCTTCAGCTTTCCGGCGTTCACCCCGGGGCTTATTGGCACGCTGATGCCGCCGGTTCAGCTTGGTGCTCCGTGGTATTCGCAATACCCACTCGATTACTTCGCCGTGGCTGATCCGACCAGCGGAGTCAATCTGTACACGATGATCAATGCCGGCAAGTCTCTACCCTTTCTCACGGGGCCGGTCCATATTTCTGGTACCGCCGCCTTTAACATGCCAGCTAGCGCGGTGCAGCCCGGTTGCATCAATACCATCGACACGTTGGATGGACGTTTCCAGAACGCTTGCTATCAGGTTCCCCCGTTCAGCAGCTTTCCAAACGGCTTGCTCTATTGTGTGCATACTGTCGGACCACATCCCACGCCCGTTTGGTATGCGTTGAATCCGTCAACAAACAGTGTCGCTAGTGCGGGGTTTTTCTCTCGTAGTAACACATCGGATGACTTCAACCCGGCGATCGCAGCCGATGCCGCTGGTAACATCTTCGTGACCGAAACCGCGACCGATCCAACGGGTGCCGTGAAACCTCAGGTATTGTTTGGCGGTGCAGTCGCAGGCAACCCTGTGACCCTCAGCACCACTCCAGCGGCAGGCAGTTCGGTCTGCCTGTCCGGGAATGTCACATCGAAGACAGATTCAACTCAGCGCTGGGGTGACTACTCGGCAGCGCGATTCGATCCGGCGACCTCTATCAGTGGCACTCCGGGACATATCATCGGCTGGATAACGAACCAGAAGGTCGTGGGTGCGAGCGCCTGGGGCACCAAGATCGCCAAGGTGAGACAATAAAGGATTAGGCAATAGATGAACCAATCGTGAATCGATCGGCAGGTTGATCACGATGCAGGCGGGGCCGGAGTTTTCCGGCCCCGCTTTGCATCCGCTCTCCCCGGAGACCGGCTCGGCATCTGGTCGATATCGGAATTGCGCGCGCGGCGGGCCGGCTGTTACTCGATGAGCTGTCCGGTCTGGCGGAGTGCTTCGTAGAGCACGATCGAGACGGCGTTGGCCAGATTGAGACTGCGCACGCCGCGCTCGAAGATCGGAATTCTGTACGCCGCCTCCATCCGCGTGCGCAGAAACTCTTCCCCGAGCCCCTTGGTCTCGCTGCCGAACACCAGGTAGTCGCCCGGTGCGTAATCCGCTTCAAGGTAGGTCCTCTTCGCACGCGCCGAGAAATATTTCAGGCGAGGCGCGCCACCGGCGACATCGGACTCGTGCTTGTCGGTCCGGTCGGCCCGGTTATCGCCCCGCCGATCCCCCGCTGCCGCGAAATGGTCCCATCCGGTGTAAGTGCGCAGATCGACCAGCGGCCAGTAGTCGAGTCCTGCGCGTTTGAGATAGCGGTCCTCGAGCGAGAAGCCGAGCGGGCCGACCAGATGCAGCCGTGCGCGAGTCGCCGCCACCAGCCGTGCGATCGATCCCGTGTTCTGCGGAATTTCGGGTCGCACCAGCACGATATGCAAGACCGGAACGTTCTGCAAAACCGGAACGTTCTGTAAGCTCGGGACGTTCACCCGATCCCTTTTGCCGGCCGACGGATTCAATCTTCTTTGGCGGTAGAGCCCGCGCGTACCAGCGGATAGCGCCGTCCGCGGATCGAGATCGAGAAGCCGCCGCCCTCGTCGGTCTCGAAGCCAGGGCTCAGATGGTAGTACGCATTGCGCAGAAAGCGCGCGCGCGCCGCGCCGCCCTTCACCCGGCAATAGAGAACGTTGTCCGCGCCGACCTCGAGCGTCTCCGGGCCAAGTTCCTCGCGCTCGTCGTCGTTGAGTACGATGTTAAACCCACTTTGCGCGTCGCCTTCGATCGCTTTGACAACGTAGGGCGTATCCTCGACGGTTATCGGCGCGCGTTCCTCGGCGACCTGGAGATAGAAGCTGCCGTCGGGGTTTTGCCGGATGCTGCGGCTGAAGAGCAGCGCGATGCGCGGGTTGTCGATCCGCTCGTCGTCGCTATACCAGTTGCCGTCCCGGCGAAACGAGATTTTGCCCGACTCGACAGCGTAAAAACCTGCCCGTGCCATCTCAACGCACCCGACTATCCAAGCTCAAAACTGTTCGTATCAACGAGTCCGGCTGTCCAGAATGATCGTCACCGGCCCGTCATTGACCAGCGCAACTTCCATGTGGGCGCCGAACTCGCCCGTCTCGACTCTAACACCGCGAGCGCGCACGAGCGACACGAAATGCTCATACAGCGGTCGCGCGACCTCTGGCGCTGCTGCCCGAATGAACGACGGACGCCGGCCGCCGCTGGTGTCGGCGAGCAGAGTGAATTGCGAGACCACCAGCAACTCGCCGTCTATCGCGTCAAGTGCGAGGTTCATCTTGCCGGCCGCGTCAGCAAACACGCGGAGTCCCAGGATGCGGTCGGCGATAAATTCCACATCGGCCGCAGAATCGTCGCGCGCGACGCCCAGCAGTACGGCGAAGCCACGACCGATCCGCCCGAGAGATGAGCCGCCGACGCTGACCTCGGCCCGGCTCACTCGTTGAACAACTGCACGCATTCCGGCGTCATATACACGTATGGAGCGGACTTGCGCAAAGCGCGCTCAGCAGGGCGGCTGGTTTGCGGCCGTCGCTCCGTACTATAGTTGGTGGTGCAATGATCCCGATTCTGTTGCGTCTGGGACCGATTCATCTGTTTGGCCACCCGCTGACGCTTACAATCTATAGCTATGGGCTGATGATGGCGCTCGGCTTTATAGCCGCCGATCTCGTCATCGCCGCCGATTGTCCTCGCCGCGGGCTCGACCCCGATTACGCGACCGCCGTCGTCTTGTGGGGAGCGCTCGGAGGGATCATCGGCGCTCGCCTGTACGACGTGCTCGACAATTGGCGGCTCTACATGGCCGACCCGGTTTCGATCGTGTGGTCAGGCTCGGGCTTCGTCTGGTTCGGCGGCTTTATCGGCGGAGTGACGGCCGCTTGCCTGGTCGCGCGCCATTACAAGGTCTCGGTCGGCGCGACGGCCGACATGTGCGCGCCGGCGCTTGCTATTGGGCAGGCCCTCGGCCGTATTGGATGCCATCTGTCGGGTGACGGCGATTGGGGCGCGCCCTCGACGCTTCCCTGGGCAGTTGCCTATCCCAAGGCGATCGTGGGTTGGGGCCCGGAGACCGTGCTCAAGGTCGGTCCTCATGGCAATCTGGTATCGGGATTTTTCCCCGGTGTCCGAGTGCATCCGACGTCCATCTATGAAGCTATCCTTTACACGGCCGTATTTATCATCCTGTGGTCGATGCGCCGGAGGGCTGGCACCGAAGGCCGCATCTTTTATCTCTACCTGGTCCTGTTGGGAACCTGCCGTTTCATGGTCGAGTTTTTAAGGATTAATCCCCGTGTGCTCTTTGGGCTGAGCGAGGCTCAGCTTATCGCGCTCGCGATGATAACGTTCGGGGTGGTCGCCTTGCATCTAACCGGTGGCGTGTTCTCCGGCTGGACGCGCGAGGAACCTGCGCTGCAGAGCCGGCCGAGGGCGAAAATGACGGCGGGGGCGCAGGCATCAGGGTGACTCCGCGGGTAAAATTGCTTTCCATAGTCGCCGGCGCGGCGCTGCTGGCAAGCGTATTGCTGATCGCGGTTTCGCAGATTCATCGCGCGGGCACTCCGTTCCTGCAGCCGGGCGGGAACACCACTGATAGCCCGGGCCGTGACGATAACGGGCGACCGATTGCGGCAGGCGCCAAGGCCGAGCCATTCAAGCTGAAGGATTTGACCGGCGATTCGGTTTCAATGGACAACCTGCGCGGCAAGGTGGTGTTCCTCAATATCTGGGCGACCTGGTGCGCGCCGTGCCGCGAAGAGATGCCCTCGATGGAAAAGCTTTACGAGCGCCTCCACGACAACAAGGGTTTCGTGATGCTCGCGGTCAGCCAGGATACCGGCAGCCGCGAGGAAGTCGTCGCCTACGTCAAGAAGCACGGTTATCGCTTCGATGTGCTGCTCGACCCGCAAAACGCGGTAGCGGAGGCCTACAAGGTGAGCGGGGTTCCCGAAACATTCATCATCGATAGGAGCGGCCGTATCGTCGCCCATCACGCGGGCGCGTTCGACTGGTCGCAACCCGAGATTCGCGACGCGCTCGATGAACTGCTCAAGGACGATAAAGGGTAGGAGCAATGGTGCGCGGAGCTCCAGGTGCCCTTTTTATCGGGTGTCCCCGAATGACACTGGAAATGAGTCTTCAGCGCGTAGGTTCTGGCGTCTGGGTTGCGCAAAGAATATGCTTGATAATCACCCCGCCCGCCCACCGTGGCGGGTTTTAGCTACAGGCAACTGATGAAACGCAATCGTTCACCCTTTTTGGTCGCTGGCGTATGCGCGGTAGCAATTCTGGTCCTGCTGGCGGAGATCGCGGTGCGGCGCGCCGACGCGTTGCCCGACGACACGTACAAGGAACTGGCCACCTTCGCCAACGTGCTGGCGATCGTGCAAAAGAACTACGTCGAGCCGGTCACCACCAAGCAACTCATCAACGGCGCGATAACCGGCATGCTGGCCTCGCTCGATCCGCACAGCGCCTACCTCACGCCCGACCTCTACCGTGACCTCGAGGTCGAAACCCGTGGCAGCTTTGGCGGACTGGGTCTCGAAGTCACGGTCAAAGACGACATGCTCACGGTGGTTTCGCCGATCGAGGACACCCCTGCCTACAAAGCCGGGGTCAAGGCGGGCGACCAGATCGTCAAGATCAACGACGATTTCACCAAGGGCATGACGCTGACCGACGCGGTCAAGCGGATGCGCGGACCGCAGGGCAGCAAGATCCATTTGACCATCCATCGCAAGGGGGTGCCCGAACTGTTTACGGTCACCGTCATGCGCGAGGTCATCAAGATAAAATCGGTCAAGGCCAAGGAACTGCGCCACGGCTACGACTATGTCCGCGTCAGCAGTTTCGAAGAGGGCACCGGCGACGATTTGCAAAAAGCGCTGGACAAGTTCCGCGCGCAGCATAATGGGCAGATCAAGGGTCTGGTGCTCGATCTTCGTGACAATCCGGGCGGGTTGCTAAATCAGGCGGTGCAAGTTGGCGACGAATTCCTCGATGGCGGGCTGATCGTCTACACCCAGGGCCGCCAGGAAAATCAGCAACAGAAATACTTCTCGCATCGCAAGAAGGATTTCGTGGACTACCCGATGGTGGTGCTGGTCAATGGCGGCAGTGCGAGCGCCAGCGAAATCGTCGCCGGGGCGCTGCAGGACCAGCGCCGCGCGATCAGCGTCGGCACCCAGACTTTCGGCAAAGGATCCGTGCAGACCATCCTGCCGCTCGACGATCACTCCGCCCTGCGTCTGACGACGGCACGCTACTACACGCCTAACGGGCGCTCGATTCAGGCCGTCGGTATCACGCCCGACGTCACCTCCGAGCCGCCCCGGACCACGCTCGCTTCGCTCGAGCAGGAAGGCGCGACGATCAACGAAGACACCGAGATTCACGAGAGCGACCTGCTGCATCACTTCAAAAACAATGGCGTTCTCAAACCCCCGTCGGCACCATCCGACAACAACGGTGGCGCTCCGTCCGCGCGGCCCGGGAAGCATTTCAGGGCTAATGGCGCACACAGGGACCAGGCCGCCTCCAAGGAAGATAAGGACGTGCAGCTCGACCGCGCCATCCAGGTGCTCGATAATTGGCGGAGCTACAAGCTCCAGCTCGCGCGCAACGACATCCCGCCGCCCCAGGCGGCATCGGCTGCGCCGCCGGCTGCTTCGAGCGGTTCCGATAACTCCGGACCGGACGGCTCAGGTCAGTAGCGCTGCGCTGGACGATTCAAGTTTGCAGGTCTGATTGGTAAAGCCGCCGCCCACGTGTTTCGCACGTGGGCGGCGGCTTCTCTTTTGCGCACCTTCGATTTCTGTCGCTTACATCATCGGGACGCGACGCTCGTTGCCTTTGCCGCGCGTCGGCCGTTGCCGCCGCACGAACGCCTTACGCCCGGCGGTGCCCATCTGGTAAGTTGGCCGCATGGCTGGCCAGCTTGAACTTTCGCTGCGGGGCCAGGTGCGAGCGCTCAACGTCACGCAACTGGTTCGGATGGTGCGCGAGACGCTTGAGGTCCATCTCGACCAATGCTGGGTCGTGGGTGAAGTCTCCAACGCGCGGCCCGCCGCCTCGGGCCATCTCTACTTCACGCTCAAGGACTCACATAGCGCGATAAGCGTGGTGATGTTTCGCTCGGCGGCGGCGCGGCTGCGCTTCAAAATCGGCGACGGGATGCAAGTCGTGGTGCGCGGCCGGGTCGCTCTTTACGAAACTCGCGGCGCGCTCCAGTTCTACGCCGAGGAGATGGAGCCGCGGGGGCTCGGTGCGCTGCAGCTCGCCTTCGAGCAGCTCAAGGAGCGGCTCGGACGCGAGGGTCTGTTCGATCCCGCGCGCAAGCGGGCGCTGCCGTTTCTGCCCTCGGTAATAGGAATCGTGACCGCGCTCGGTGGGGCCGCCCTGCGCGACATCGTGACGGTTCTGCTCGCGCGCTATCCCAACGTGCATCTTGTTATTCGGCCCGCGCGCGTGCAGGGAGCAGGCGCGGCGGCCGAAATCACGCGAGCGATCGACGACCTCAATGTCGACGCGCGCGCCGAGGTGCTAATCGTCGGCCGAGGCGGCGGCTCACTCGAGGATCTGTGGGCTTTCAACGAAGAGATAGTCGCCCGCGCAATCCGTCGCTCGCAGATTCCAGTGATTTCGGCCGTCGGCCACGAAATCGATTATACGATCGCCGACTTCGTTGCCGACCTGCGCGCGCCTACTCCCACCGCGGCGGCGCAGCTCGTGGTGCCCGACAAGGCCGCACTGCGCAGGCGCCTGGACGAGACCGCGGCGACCCTCAACGGCGCCGCGGTGAGCGCGCTGTCGTCGCGCCGTCGCGCCGTCGATCGACTCGACTCGGCCCTGCGCGAACCGCGCGCCGCGCTCCGCGGAGCGCGCCAACGGGTGGATGAAGCGGCGGCCGAGCTTCAGGCGATGATCGCCGCGCGGCTCGGCGATCGCCGCCGCCACGTCGGCGCGCTGAGCGCGCATCTGGTGCCGCCCGGCGCGCTTGTGCGCGCGCTGCGCCTTGGGGCAGAGCGCGTCTCGCTCCACCTGGCGCAGGCGATGGGCGCACGCGTAGCGCGGATGCGGATGCGGATTGACGCGATGAGCGCGCGGTTGGGCGAGGCCGCGCCCCGCGCAATGGCCGAGCGCAGACGCGCCGCCGTGGCAGCGGCGGCGGTGCGCCTGGGCGCGGCGATGGAACGCGCGCAGGGACGCCGCGGCGTCGAGTTGGCGGCGCTCGCGGCGCGCCTGGACTCGATCTCGCCACTCAAAGTACTCGAGCGTGGATACGCCGTGGTGATTAATCTGCGCGACGGCCGCGTTGTGGCCGACGCTGCCGAGGTCGAGCTCGGCGACGAGCTCGACTTGCGGCTAAGCCGCGGCCGCCTACGCGCGCGCACGATCGCGCGCCAACCTTAAGTCGTGCGTGTCACCTCCGAGGTGCTAAGCGATGGCCAACAGCCGCAGGAAGTTCGAAGACGAGCTAAAGGATCTTGAAGGAATCGTCGCTCAAATCGATTCCGGAGAGCTTTCGCTGGAGGACTCGATTACAGCCTTCGAGCGCGGCGTCGGCCTGGTCCGCGCGCTCAACCAGAAGCTCGACGAGGTCGAGCGCAAAGTCGAACTGCTGATGCGCAATGCTCAGGGCGAGCTCAAGACAACGCCCTATGATCCCGCGGCGGCCGGACCCGAAAGTAGTGGCTCCGGGGAAAATGATCGTAAGAAAGCCGACGAAGACATCCCGTTCTGATGCGCGCTGCCAGGGCTGTGGCGAATCGGCGGCGGCTTGACCTCGAGATGGCGCGCCGCGGTCTGGCGCCCAGCCGCGAGGGTGCGCAACGCCTTATCTTGGCCGGACGCGTGCGGGTCAACTCTCAGCCTGCGCTCAAGGCCGATCAGAGCGTCGACGAGCGAAGCACTATCGAGTTAGTCGGTGAATCGATCGAATACGCGAGCCGCGGCGGATTGAAGCTTGCCGCCGCGCTCGACCATTTCCGCCTCGATCCCGCTGGCTGTCGCGCGATGGACGTCGGCGCTTCGACTGGGGGCTTCACCGACGTGTTGCTGCGCCGCGGCGCAGCGCACGTGATCGCACTCGACGTTGGCTATGGGCAAATCGCCGAGCGCCTGCGTCGCGACTCGCGGGTGACGGTGCTTGACCGCACCAACATCCGCCTGGTCGAGCGCGGCAGTCTGGCTTACGCTCCCGACCTCGTGGCGATCGACGTCAGTTTCATCTCGCTGCGTCTTGTGCTGCCCCCTACACTCGAGCTAAGCGCCCCAGCGGTCGAGATCGTCGCACTCATCAAGCCGCAGTTCGAAGTCGGCAAAGGGAAGGTCGGCAAGGGCGGAGTAGTACGCGACGACGCGGAGCGCCGCCGGGCAGTCGATGAAGTGCTGAGGTTCGCGGCAGCATTGGGGCTCGACGTGGCGGGTGCGATCGAGGCGCCGATTCGCGGAGCGGCGGGCAACCAGGAGTTTCTGGCCTTGATGCGCCGGCATGCGCGCGCATGATGATTGAGCCAACGAAATCATCTTTGGGCTGTACAAAACACGCTGCAACGCATTTTTCATACATTCCGGTTTGCATCTGCTCTTGCTTGCATTTAGGCTGATCGGAAGCAATGTGGCGCGTATCGTCGGCATGCGTATTTTGAGTCCCAGAACCATGAAGGTTTACCTCGCGTCCTTGATGGTCCAGTGCGCAAGGGCATTTCTGTTGTTGGTGATAGCCTTGTCGGCTCTGGGACTGGCTACCTCCTCGAGTTATGCCCAAGACGATACCTCCGCGCCCGCGGCCGCGACCGATGCAGGCAGCGCCTCTGAGGATGGGGCTCCCGCTCAGGCGGCGAATCATCGCAACGGCGAGTTCTCCTACAGTGTAAGATCGGGCGACTCACTCGGATCGATTGCGTCGACCTTCGGTATTCAGGCCGATGACATCGCGCGCGCCAATCGGCTCCAACTCGATACGACCCTGATGGTTGGACAGACGTTGCGGATTCCGAACCCATTCGCCGCGCGAATGCGCGAGCTGACGGGTGAGAACCAGAAGCTCATCGATCAGCTTGCCCAAGTGCAAAAGCGCGCCGACGGCGCGACAGCTGCGCAGACCGATCTCAGAGCCCAGGTGCAGCAGCTCACCGCCAACCAGCGCGAGCTGGCCCATCAGGTCCGGATATTGCCGTGGTGGCGCGACGCCGTCTACAGCGCGGTAATCGTGTCGCTGCTGCTTCTCGGCGTGGCGGCACTGGCGGTGCTCGAATGGTTTCTGCTGCGCCGGCGATTTATCGCGGTCGCCGATCTTAATGAATCCCTGCGCCGCCTGGACCAGCGCTACCGGGCGCTGTTGGCCAAAGCCGAGTTGCGCATGCAGGAGCTTTATGGCCGTCGGCGACGGGGTATCTCCGATGACCAGGAGCGCCCAAGGCTTCCCGAAGAAGCCGGTCTCGAGCGCCTCGATCAGCAGTTGCACGATGTTTTGGAACGCCATCTGAAGCAGCTTGGTGGACCTGTGCGTCCGCGCCGGCGCTCGCGTTGGGACGAGGAATTCGGTGTCGTCCCCTCACCCGTTGAAGCGCCTTCGTCACGCCGCTAGCCCGCCGTAATCGGCTGGTTGATCAAGAACCGAGGCTCATCTCTTTCTTCTCCGGGCGTGACCGGAGTTTTGCTCCTTCGTACTCTCATGCCGTGAATGACCGCGAGCCTTGTGGTGCGCGGCGAGCGTGGGGAATAATCGATTATCTAAATTGAGAAGTCTGGCGGCGTGCCGTTTGTCAAAAGAGCGAGTGCAGCAGGCGCCCGTTTTTAGATCCGGGGCGCGTTTGGAATCAGGCGCGAGAATATATCGGACACGCAACTGACGGTGGTGCGCAACAAAGGAGCGGAAGATTATGCGAAAGACAGTGATTGCCGGACTTGCAGGATTCGCCGGGCTAGGCGCGGTCATCGTCATGGGACTCACCGGCGCGGGGATAGCGGCTGATGCCCAAAAGACCGTCACGGGCAGCCTTGTGGATACCTTCTGTTACAATGTGGTTGGCGCTCACGGTGCGAGCCACGCAGAATGCGCGCTCAAGTGCGCACAAAAGGGAATCCCGGTCGGACTGGTCCAAAACGGAACCGAGAAGATGTACATCCTGCTGCCGCCCAAGAACGAGCAGGCCTTGCCCGACGACGTGATGAAGAACATGGAGAAGCAAGTCACCGTCACCGGAAAGTCGTACTCCAAGGGCGGAGTCGAGTTTCTGACCGTCGACGCGGTGAAATGATCCGGTGTTAGCCTATCTGCTGCGGGCGGCGCCGCATTTGTTCGCGTACCCCGGCGCGCAGCATCTGCAGAACATCCATCCGCTGGTCGTCCATTTTCCGATAGCTCTGTTGCTCGCGGCGACGCTGCTGTACTGGATAGGCTTTCTGGCGCGGCGCGAGTCGTGGCAATGGAGCGGCTTGTCGACACTGGTTCTTGGCGTGCTCGGCGCGGCGGTAGCCGTCATCACCGGACTTTACGCGGCGCCCGGCGTGATGCTCGCCCCGTCGGTCAAAGCGGCGCTGCTCGCGAATCACAAGCGGATTATGATCGCAGTGCTGGTTCTGAGCGCAATATTGGCGCTGTGGGCGGTAGCGGCACGGCCGATGCCGATGCGGGGTCGGGGAGCCTTTCTCGCGATGCTGGTGCTGGTGGCGGCGCTCATCGCCAAGGGTGCCGACTACGGTGGCCGGATGGTTTACGACTACAACGCCGGCGGCGACGCCTGCGGCCAGCCAATCGAGTTCAGCCAATAGATGATGCCAGTAGATCATGAGAGATAGTCCGCCGGAGCCTGAGTACACGACGCGGTTGCGATCTGGGAATTCTCCGGACCTGCGCATCAGGCGGGCGTTATGGTATCTGGTGGTGATAGGGCCGGCGCTCGCCGTGGTCGCGTGCTCGATACTGCATCATGGCACAGCCGCGAATTCTGGCGCGCCCAGCCAGGCCGCCGCCGAGGCCTCTTCAGAGGCATCCCCGTCAGCTGAGAGCAGTCCGGCGGAAAGCACCCCTACCGAAGGCAATTCGGCCGAAGGCGCCCCGGGTCAGGGCGCCGCGAGCGATTCCAACTCGGCTCCGCCGGGCGCCACTGTCGCCATTTCGTACGCGCATAAGGGCGATTACCTCGCTTCGCTCAGCGTCTCGAAGTTCAACGGCGCGGAAGTGGTCGAGTCGCGGAGCCTCGACTCCCAGCACGTCGCGTCGATCATCCGCTTCGACGGCGGCGTGACCCTGTGGGAGATCAAGGCGGACACCGGGGTGCTCTCGAAGCTGCCGGTGTTGGGATCGGGAGATAAATTCGCGGCCAAGTCGGTCACCTACGGCAAGCTGCCCGCGCATTTCGTGCAGGTCACGCCGGAGGGCGATCCGCCCGAGCCGCTCGAAGTCGGCCACTACTACATCTTCACCGCCCAGCGCGCTTCCGGCGTCTTGAGCTACGAGGCAGTGCGGGTAGAGCCGGACGGCGAGTTGGACGGGTATGAGGCCGAACCGCGCGCCGGCACCAGTTATGTTCTGTGCTGCAACGTGAATCCGGACTTCGCGCAGCCGACGGCCCCAGTGATTCCCGAGAGCCCCAGCACCGCTCCTTAAGGCGGGTTACCAACTACCGCTCGCATACTTGCTCGCTCAGGATGACTAGCTACTGGGCGTAACTTATTAGTGCACGTTACACAAGCTGGGCTGCTACGCGCGCCGCGGGTCCGGCGCAGTTTAGATTTTCAGGAAAATTTCACGGGTGCCCTCGGCGCTGAGCTTCTTGACCGAGGTTACTCGGTCGCTCATTTGGGCCAGCGTCGAAAGCTCGCTCGAACCGACATCGACCAGCACCGCGAAAATCGAGAATTGCAGTTCCTCTTTGCGCCGACGCAGTTCGGCCAGCCACTCGGGCGCGACCTGGCTCTCCCCGTCCGTGATGATTACGATGTCGGCGCGGCGCAGGCGCTTATTTTCGATCAGTTCCATAGCGGCATCGATCGGCTGCTGAAAATCGGTGCCGCCGCCTGGAAAATATTCCGCCAGCTCCATCACTTTGGTAAGTTCGGGCTGATAGCGGCGCTGCTGGTTCAGATCGAGCACCTTGAGGCTGCCGGAGCCCGAAGAAAACAGCACTGCGCGGAACAGCCGGCGCTGGCGCCGCGCAATATCCATCAAGGTGAGGCTCACCGCTTTGGCCCATAGCTCCTTGTCGCCTTCCATCGAAGAGCTTACGTCGATGCACACCACCATCGGGCCTTTGCCCTTCTGTTCTTCGGCGCGCAAGCGATACTGAAGCAGCTCACCCTCGAGCAGGCGGCGGCCGAAATCGCGCTTGAGCCGCGGATGATGCATCGCGAGCAGTTCGGCCGGAATCAGCCTTCCCAATTCCGAACCGCGCTCGATGTCGTAGGCCTCGGCCACCCCGCGCTCCATCGTTTTGCGCCGCAGCGCGCGCGCGTCCTGCTTGAAACGGCCGACTAGCCGCGCGAGTTCGCCGAGCTTGCGGTTGCGCGCGAGATGACGCCCGAGCTCAAGCCGTTCGCCAGCCGATAGCCGCCCGCCCTGGCCGAACTCGAGGCCGAAGTCATGGCTGTCCTGGGCGACGCGGTCGATCTCCTGCGCGAGCCCCAGGCTCTTGGCTTCCATCCGGCGCAGCTCGCCGCGGTCGGCATGACCTATCTGCTCGGTCACCTGGCGCGCCTTCTGGTTAAGGCGCGCCTCGGAGACTTGCGCGGCCCGCGCGGCCGCTTCTTTAAGCTTTTCGATTTTTTTCCGGAGCTCCTCGTCGGACTCGGCCGCGCCGTCGGCCGGCGCGGCGGCGTCGGCCATGGCCTTCAGCTCGTCGGCGCGTTCGGCCAGGTCGTTTTCCTGGTGATCCAGATCCCACAGATCGAGCAGTTCGCGGCGGTTGAGCAGGCGCTCGGAGCGTACAAGTTCGAGCGCCTGTTCGGCGAGCGCGAGGGCGGCTATCGCGGCCTTATCCTCCTCGAGCAACGTGCGGCTCTTGAGCGCCTCGAAGGCGGGCGACGCGATGAGCCGTTCGAGGATGGTGTGATTGAGGATCGCGCTTTTGCGCACCGTGTCGGTCTTGAGCCAGACCAGGTTGTACTTGAAGAGCGCGCAGAACAAGTCTCCGAGCAGTGCGTCGAAGTGCGGCACGAGGCGGCGGCCGGCTTCGACCAGCTCGCCGATTGCTGGCGCGCCTAGGCCAATATCGCTCCAGGCGCGGCGGTCGTAGCTGTCGCTTTCGATCCACGACGCGCCAGCCGGCACCACCGGAATGTACAAGCGCCGTGGTTTGGCTGCCTTTTTCGCCATTGCGAAAGCTCCAGGTGCGCAAGCGCACCACTGATAGAGCCTATCAGGGGCCGGGCTATGCTAAAATGCATCTGCATTTGACCCTTGCGCGGCTTAGTCGACTCGACTCAGAATCATGTTCCGCGGCAGTGACGGTCGCGAGCGGGTCAAGGTCGGCAAAGAGGCCACGAGACAAGGTTCCTGCGATTTAGTTGACGCGATGGAAACTCCAGCAGCACATGGCGACCTGTCCCGTCGCCAGCATTCAGTGCTGCTCGCAACAGTGCAAGAGTTTATCACGACGGCCGAGCCGGTCGGCTCCCAACAAATAGCCGTGCGCTACCCACTCGGTGTACGCGCCGCGATGGTCCGCAACCTCATGGCCGAGCTCGAGAGCATGGGCTACCTGCGCCAGCCGCACACCTCGGCCGGCCGCGTTCCGACCGATCGCGCCTTTCGCCACTACGTCGACCATGTGATGGCGGTGCCGCGTATTGGCTTCGAGGATCGATCGCAGATAGAGCTGTGCTATTCGGCTGGGCCGCGCCAGTTGGGCGAGGTGATGCGCGAGACCTCGCGCCTGCTCGCGCTGCTGACCGGGCAAGCGGCACTGGTGATTGCGCCGCGGCTGGACTCGATCAAGCTCGAGCGCGTGAGCTTTGTGCGTTTGCGCGAGCGCGAGGTCCTTGCGATCTTCGTCGCCGCCGCCGGCGGAGTATATAGCCGGCTGGTTCCGACCGATGGCGACCACGGCCAGGAGGAACTCGAGCGGATGGCGCGCTACCTCAACGAGGCCCTGCACGGGCGCACGCTGGAGGAGGCGCGCGAATGGATCGAGGAGCAGCAGCGCGAGGATCGCGCGCGCTACGATCGTTTCATGCGTGCCGCACTGGCGCTCGGCGGCGCACTGGCCGGACAGGTCGGCTCAGCCGAGGTCTATGTCGAAGGCAGCGCCAAGGTCGCCGATCAACCCGAGTTCGCCGACCATGGCCGGCTGCGCGAGCTGCTACATGCGCTCGAAGATCGTAGCGCGCTGCTTGACCTGCTCGAGCGCAGCCTCGCGCATAGCGGGCTTACAGTGTCGATCGGCTCGGAGAACTTCGACGCGCGTCTGGCGAGTCTGAGCGTGGTCGCGGCCTCCTACCAGCACGGCGCGATGCCGCTCGGGAGCGTCGCGATCGTCGGCCCGGTGCGAATGGACTACGAACGCGTCATCCCGTTGGTCGACTATACCGCTCGCACTCTCTCGCGCCTGCTCGAACACTGAGCGCGACGCGGCGCGCCTTCTCCGCGGCCACTCTCAAACATTCTTTATGTTTATGCCAACTGTTCTCTATTTGACGTAGATCACGCCGAGATGGTTGTCGGTCACGTGCCCCGATTCGTCCATGGTGAAGTTCGAGGTGATGTAGCCGCTGGCACCGCCAAACTGCCCCTCACCGGCAAAAAGGCAAATGTTTTCGCCCGATCCGTCTAGTAATGGCAGAATCGGGCCAGATTGCCCTAAGAGCTTGGATCAAGCTTCCCGCAATTCGTTCTAAGTGTCATCCGCGTTACTTTGGCAGCTTTGTGCATGGCATGGCTTGGGTTTTGCACATTCTTGTCTGCGTAATGGCTATTGGTGTCGCTATAGTTTTCTAACGAGAGCTTTAACGGCGTACGTTTTGTTTGCGGAGGGGAAAACGCATGGCTAAGCATATCGGTGTTGCAGACCTGCTACGGCGCCTTGCGCGGAAGCCGCCTGGTCAGACGTTCCTGCTGGTGAGCATCGCCCTGGTCGTGGTTATCGGGATGGCCTCTCTGGCGGTCGATGTCGGAAGCCTTTGGACCACCAGGCGGCTCATGCAGAGCGCGGCGGATTCTGGAGCCGTGGCCGGCGCCGATGAGATGGCGATCGGAGGCACGAGCACCACCATAGCAGCGGCAGCCAAGGATGCCGCTTCGCACAATGGCTTCGCAGATGGCTCTAGCCGCGCGGGTGGTACGGGGACAGTAACGGTTTCGGTCCATAATCCTCCCACTTCTGGAGCGTACGCGGCCAACGCCAACGCGGTCGAAGTAGACGTTTCGCAGACGCAGAGCACCTATTTCATGAGAGTTCTAGGATGGAAGAGCGTTCCGGTCTCCACCACCGCGGTCGCAGTGATACTGGGGTCGGGTTCATGCGTATATGGGCTCGATTTGACTGCATCACCGGCGGTTAACGTAGGAGGAACCGCGAGCGTCAATTCCGCGTGCGGTCTATATGTCAATTCGATCGGTTCTGCAGCGCTCACGGTGAGCGGCGGCGGGACGATTACTGCGCCGGTCGTTGGCGTGGTCGGCGGGACCAACGTCAACGGGGGTGGCAGCACGCCGCCCACGACAGGAATTTCGCATTTCGGCGATCCGCTCGCCTACATTGCGGCTCCGTCCAGTGCGTCTTCTAGTGCGCTCTCTGCCGCATGCCCCAATGGTAGTTTTCACACCCAAAGTCTCAGTGGCACCGTCAGTCCCGGCACTTTTTGTGGCGGCATCAAGGTCGACGCGGGGAACACCGTCAACTTTCAGCCCGGCCTCTACATCATCGACGGCGGCGGCCTCACTGTTGTTGGCGGCGGAACCGTAACCGGTACCGGCGTGACTTTCTATCTTACTGGCGTGAATGACAACAACGGCAACTCGAAAAGTTATGGCGGAGTGAACATTGCGAGCAGCGCCACGGTGACCCTCACCTCGCCATGCGACTCGTCGGCTGGTGGCATTCCGGGGATACTCTTCTTTCAAGATCGCGCCGATACGAACGGCGTAGGAAGTACAATCAACGGTAGTGCCAGTTCCAGTTTCAGCGGTGGGATCTACTTCCCGAACACAGCATTGTCGTACAGCGGAAGCTCCGGCGCGAACAATTTCACGTTATTAGTCGCCGACACTCTAACCTTTACTGGCAATAGCACCGTGGGCAACAACCAGAGCTGTCTCAGTGGACCGCTAGTCAAGGATGCAGCGCTAGTTCAATAAAACAAGAGGGTATTCGTTATGGCTTTGCGAAAATTCGCGAGTGGTCAAGGCGCAGTCGAACTCGCCCTGGGGCTGCCATTTCTGGTTGTATTGTTGTTCGTCGTTTGCGAGTTCGCGCGCGTGTTCTACGTGGCGATGGCCGTCGCCAGCGCAGCGCGGGCCGGGGTTCAGTACGGAGCGCAGAGCTACATCAAAGCTGTCGACAACCCTGGCATGACCGCAGCGGCGACCAATGACGGTAAGAATATAACCGGACTGTCAGTAGTTCCGACTCACTTCTGCATGTGCAATGGTCCTCAGTGCAGCCCGGCGCAGGCCTCTGCCTGCATTGTTTCGTGCAGCGCGCCGCCCGCGGCATGTACTCAACCCAAGACCTTTGTCGAGGTTACGACCAGCGCGACTTTCAAAACCGGTGTTGACTGGGGCCTTCCCTCCACAATTCCGCTGAGCTCGACGGCAGTGCTGCAGGTTCAAAGCGAAGCGACGTCATGAAGATCGATATCTATGTGAATTCCGCGTTGTACCCGCGTCGATGGTTACGCGGACAAACCTTTGCCGAATTTATGATGGTGGTGTTGCCCACGATCGGCCTCATTTTCGGCATCGTCAGTTTCGCGATGACCGTTTACACCTACAGCTTTCTCTCCAACGCGGCGCGTGACGCCGTGCGCTACGCGATTGTCCACGGCTCTAAGAGCACGTCTCCTGCCACCTCGGATGTCATCCAAACCTTCGTGCGGAGCGAAGCAAAGGGCTTGCAGAGCAGTTCGATCACCGTTGCCACTTCCTGGAACCCCGACAACAAACCGGGAAGCACCGTCAATGTTCAGGTGTCGTACAGCTATAAGCCGTTTTATCCGTTCAATTCGGTAACCCTGCCGCTGTCGAGTTCTGCGCAAATGGTAATCAGCTATTAGGTTGCGGCAGCAGGCCCTCTCGGAGCCCTCGAAAGCAATTAAGGCCTTCGGGGGCTTTTCTTTTTCAGCACTTTTCTGAGACAAACTTGATGCGAGGGCGGGCCGCTTTACCGCGCCGGCACGCCGCGACTGAGCGCAGCGTGGGCCGGCGCAAAATCCAAACGGAGATAGTCATGGCGGAATACATCGAAGTCGAACGCGCGCGTGCGATGACCGGGCTGCGGCTGGTGCTGACCCCCGGAGTGCCGGGACCATGGAGCGAGGCGGCGAAGAGCATCCTCCACGTCAAGAAGCTTCCCTACGTCAAGGTTCGTCAGGAGCTGGGAGGCGCCAATCGAGAGCTGCTCGACTGGACTTCGCAGGCGAGCGCTCCGGTGATGGTCTGGAACGAGGAATGGCCACGCAGCCTGTGGAACGACCAGCTTTGCCTGGCCGAACGGCTAGAACCCAATCCTCCGCTGGTTCCGCCGAACCTCGAGGATCGCGTCCTGATGTTCGGCTATGCCAACGAAATTTGCGGCGAGAACGGTTTCGCATGGTCGAAACGGCTACTGATCATCCGGCAAGGCCTGCAAAATCCCGACGAAGCCGGTCGCCAGCTCTTCACCTACCTGGCCGGCAAGTACGGCTACGACAAAACAGCGGCCGAGGCTGCGCCGACGCGGATCGCGGGAATTCTGCATGCGCTCGCCGCCCGGCTCGAACTGCAGCGAAAGCGCGGCAGCCGGTTTTTCATCGGCGACGCGCTGACCGCCCTCGATATCTATTGGGCGACCTTCGCGGTGATGAACGATCCTCTCCCCGACGAGCTATGCCCGTTGTCGCCTGCGTTCAGGCGCGTGTACACCAACACCGACCCGACAATCAGGGAGGCCACCGTACCCATCCTGCTCGACCATCGCGATTTCATCTATCACCAGTTCCTCGAGCTGCCGCTGGATTTCTGAGCGGGGCCCGATTCGTGGGGTAGTTGATGCTGTGATTTAAGGGCCAGCAATGCGTTTCGCGCCCGGGCGCTCTCGCGCCCGAGCTCGTCGAGCATCGCAGGAGCTTCGGAATGCGCGGCGCGAACGCCCATCGCCTCGAGTCTTCCGCACAGCTCGTCGAGGCGGCTGGCGCCGAAATTGGCCGCGCTTCCGCGCAGCGTATGGGCATGCAGGGCAAGCGCCGGCGCGTCGGCCCGCTCGACGGCCTGCGCGATCGCCTTCAGCCGCGTGGGAAGGTCGGAGATAAAAAGATCGATCAACTCGTCCAGCAGGTAATCCTTGCCAGGTATTGAATTGCGCAGGCGATCGATGCGGGCGAGGCTCACGACGCCGTCGTCGACAGTACTCGCAAAGACAAGCGCAGCACCGCGGGTACTTGCACCGTCGGTACTTTTGTCGAGCGTGCCTGCGCCATCGGTGCCTTCGCGGGCCGTGCTTTCGACGGGCGGCGTACCCGACATCGCGCGAGAGCTATTGCTGTTTGGCTGGCTCATTGTCATGGCGCTCGGCGATCGATTCGTTGCCCAACCGCCGCATGAAGCGATAGAGCGTCGCACGTCCGATACCCAGGCTGCGCGCGGCCTCGGCCCGATTGCCCTTGGCCTTGGCCAGTGCCCGCGCGATTCGCTCGCCAGCGGCCTTATCCAGATACTCACTGAGACCGACGTCGCCGCTCTCCTCCAGGGCCGCCGCCCGGCGCGTCCGCAGATCCGCTTCATTCGTAGCAGAGGCCGAGGCGAGCGCGACGTTATTGGCGGCCGCGACGCTTGCCGGAGCAGCAGTGAGCGAGCCGCCTACGCGATCCAGCATCAGGTCGGCGGTGGTGATGATGTCGGCACGAGTGAGCACAACGGCCCGTTCGATCGCGTTTTCGAGCTCGCGCACGTTGCCCGGCCAGGAGTGTCCGAGGAGCATCTCCGCGGCGTCCAGATCGAGCGTCATATGACGTCCGGCCTCGGCGGCCATTCGGGAAAGGAAGTTGCGCGCGAGCGCCAGGATGTCCTCGCGCCGCTCGCGCAGCGGCAGGAGCTGAATGGGAATCACATTGAGCCGGAAGTACAGATCTTCGCGAAAACGCCCGGTGGCGACTTTGTCCTGGAGTGAGCTGTTGGTTGCCGCCACTACGCGCACGTTGATTCGTCGGGGCTCCGAGCCGCCCACCCGCAGCACCTCGCCCTCCTGCAACACGCGCAGCAGCTTGGCCTGGAACTCGGGGCTGATGTCGCCGATCTCGTCCAGCAGCAGCGTGCCGCCCGAGGCGCGCTCGAAGCATCCCTGGCGCGCAGCGATCGCGCCGGTGAAGGCGCCTTTTTCGTGGCCAAACAGCTCACTTTCCAGCACGCTCTCAGCAAAGGCTTTGCAGTTGACCGCGACAAAGGGATGACCGACCCGGTCACTCCAATAGTGCACCAGCCGCGCGACCAGTTCCTTGCCCGTCCCGCTCTCGCCCTGAATCAGCACCGTGGAATGGCTGGCGGCAATACGGCGCACCAAATCCATTAATCTGCGGCTCTCTACACTTTCGGCGACCACCGAATCGGGCCCGAACCGTCCTGCAAGCTCCTGGCGCAGAGTGACATTTTCGTGCTGGAGCTGTTCGAGCTCGAGCGCGCGCTTGACCCGCGTCTGTAATTCGAAGACCTCGATCGGTTTGGTAACGTAGTCGAACGCACCGGCGTGCATCGCTGCCACCGCCGCCGGGATACTGCCGAACCGGGTGACCAAGATGACTGGCAGGCCGGGTACCCGGCGATGCAGCTCGGTGAGCAATTCGATGCCCTCCATATTGGGCATCATGATGTCCGAAACCACCACGTCTGCGGCGCGGCGCTCGAAAGCGGCCAGCGCCTCGCGCCCGTCGTTGCAGATTTCGATTTCCCGCGACGGGTCGCTCAGCGCCTGCTCGAACAGACGCTGGTCGATTGGATTGTCTTCTACGATTAGGATGCGATGAGCCATGCTGAGAGCGGTTCCCTGTCTCGACAGGAGCAACTTTCAGACCGCCTTCAGTCTTGAACCGCCAAACCGGGAAACTCGAATCGAAAGCAGCTTTATTTGCGCGCAAACGTGCGCATGACTCACGGTGAGGCAGAATTTTGCCGCCGCCGGGACAAAAGCATGACGGACGCGCCGGCCTCCCCGGCTCGCGCGAAAAGGTGTGGCAGCTCGTTCCCGAGGAGCGCGGTATTCTTTGGCCCGGGTTGGGTGATAGATGAAGGCCCAGCCAGCTTGGTCACTGTTGATCGCTGATAAGTCGATGCGCTGCCAGAATTGTTCCGCGGAAAATCCTGAGGGAGCGAAGTTTTGCAGCGAATGCGCTTCGCCCACGGTGATGAAATGCTCGCGGTGTGGCGTGAGCAACAAACCCGGAGCGAAGTTTTGCAATGAATGCGCGGCACCGCTCAATGCGCCTGGTCCCGCTGCGGCGACAGTTGAGTCTCGCGCGGACATTCAGGGCGAGCGACGACATCTGACGGTGCTTTTCTGCGATCTGGTCGGCTCGACCGAGATAGCTAGCCATCTCGATCCCGAGGAGTGGCGGGAGGTCGTTGCCGGGTACCATCACGCCGCGACGCAAGCGATCGAGCGCTTTGGCGGCCATGTCGCGCAATACCTGGGCGATGGCGTGATGGCATTCTTCGGCTACCCCGAGGCGCACGACAACGACGGCGAACGTGCCGCGCGCGCGGGCCTGGCGATTCTCGACGCCATATCAAAGCTCAACGAGCATCCCACGCACCCCAAGCTGTCGGCGAGGATCGGCATCAATTCAGGTGCGGTGGTGGTTGGCGCGGGCGCCGGCAAGGATACCGATGTTTTCGGCGACACTCCCAATATTGCCGCGCGGGTGCAGGCGACGGCTGCTCCGGGCACGGTACTGGTAACCGCGGCGACCCATCGGCTTATCTCGGGTCTATTCGTAGTTGAAGATCGCGGAACGCGGGCGCTCAAGGGCATCGAACGTCCAGTCCAACTTTACCGGGTAGTGCAACCAAGCGGATTGCGCGGGCGGCTCGAGGCAGCGGCGGCAGCACATGGATTGACTCCCTTCGTCGGGCGTGACGACGAATTGCGCCTGCTGACGAGTCGTTGGGAGCGCGCGCTCGATGGGGAAGGCCAGGTGGCGCTGATCGTCGGTGAGGCGGGGATCGGCAAATCGCGCCTGTTGCGGCGCTTCCATGAGCAAATCGCAGGCACGCCGCACACCTGGGTCGAGGCGGCGGCCGCGCCGTTTTATCAGAACACGCCCTTCTATCCGGTTTCCGAAGTGCTTCGCCGGTTAACGTGGCAGCAGAGCTTCGATCGGTTGGGCGATTATCTGCGCGAGCTGCAAATCAAGGATAAGAAAGACGGCCGCGAGAGCGCTCTGCGCGGAGACCCACCCGCCGACGAGCAGCTCGCGCAACTGCATTCCGGTCTGATGCTGGCAGGGCTAAAACCCGCCGAAGCAATCCCGCTGATTGTTCCTCTCTTGAATCTTCCGATACCGCCGAACTACCTACCCTCACCGCTTTCGCCCGAGCAGCAGCGCCGCCGCTTGCTGGCCACGCTCGTCGAGTGGCTGATGGGTGCCGCCCGAGCGCAGCCGACAGTAGTCGCGATCGAAGATTTGCATTGGGCCGACCCTTCGACGCTGGAGTTGCTCCAGCTACTGGTGGAGCAGGGGGCAATGGACCGGCTACTGCTCCTGTACACGGCGCGGCCCGAGTTTCGCGTCCCCTGGCCGTCGCGGACGCATCATACGCAAATCACGCTCAGCCGATTGAGTTCGCATAACGTGCGCACGATGGTGGCGGAGGTAGCGGCGCAAAAGGCATTGTCGGAGGAGACCATCGCGACCGTGGTCGAGCGCACCGGCGGAATACCGCTTTTCGTCGAAGAGCTGACGCGGGCGGTGCTCGAAAGCGGTGACGCGAAACTCGGCGGACGTGAGATCCCAGCGACTTTACATGACTCGTTGATGGCGCGGCTGGATCGGTTGGGGCCCGCCAAAGAGGTCCTCCAAATCGGCTCCGTGATTGGCAGCGAATTCTCCTACGAATTGCTCCACGCGATCCACCCGTTCGCCCAAGAGGATTTGCAGGAAGCCCTGCGCAAGCTCGCCGATGCCGAACTAATCTACGCTCGCGGGATCGCGCCCGAAGCGAGCTACACCTTCAAGCATGCGTTGATCCGTGACGCAGCCTACGAAGCGCTGCTGAGGAGCCGCCGCAAAGAACTGCATCGGCTCGTGGCGCGCACGATGGATGAAAAATTCCCTGCGCTTAAGGAGACGCAGCCCGAGGTTCTCGCGCTTCACTGGACGGAAGCGGGCGAAAGGGAGCCGGCAATCGAAGAATGGTTAAGAGCCGGCGAGTCTGCTAGAGCACGCAATGCGTTCAGCGAAGCGCTCGAAAGCTACGAACAGGCGGTGACCGTACTCAATCAATTGCCAGAATCGCCCGAGCGCGACCTTCGCGAGCTCGACCTTAGGCAATCAGTCGCCGAGATGCTTTACATTACGAAAGGATATTCTGCACCAGAGACAACAGAAGCAATAGCGCGCGCCGGGACCTTGGCTGAAAAGAGTGGCAATCTTTCGCAACTAGTTGGAAATGCGCTATCGAAAATTCTTGCCCCACTCAACTTGGGCGACTTACCTCGAGCTGGCGCAGCTGCCGACCAGGCGCTTGAGCTTGCTCTTCGCGAAGGCAGCCCCACCGCTATCGGGATGGCGCACGCGTTCCAGACGATCGTGCGCTACAACCGCGGAGACCTCGCCGGCGCCGAGCAGCATTATACAGCAGGGCTCAAATTTTTCGACGACCCCGTCTATAGGCGAGTTCCTGGAGCCGCTTTATGGACCTTCGGTGTCGCAAGCTATAACGCATGGATGCTTGGGCGAGCAGAGGTTGCGCGCGAGCGGATGGCGCGGATGCTTGCAGCTGTTAAACCGGAAAACCCACACGATCTAGCGATATCGGCGCTATGCAGCGCTGCACTTCGGAGCTTCCTGGGAGAACACAAGGAAGCAGAACCTTTAGCCGCACGGGCGCTCGAATTGTCAGAGAAAAATCAATTCCCGCCTGAAGCTGCATATTCTAGAGTTGTACTTGGGCAGGCTCGTGCGCTCTTAGGTCGTACATCTGAGGGCATCGCTCTGATTCGGCGAGGAATAGCGAGCGAACTCGAGGTCGGCGCTCGCGTGAGCATTCCCTTCGATACCACATCTCTGGCAATGGCACAGATGCTTGACGGTAAGATCGTCGAAGCGCTTGAAACGGTGGAGCAGGCGCTCCAAGCGAATCCAGACCAGCTTTATTCTCGTCCCGAGGCGATTAGGGTGCGTGGGGAACTGCGGCTTAGGCAAGATCAGATAGAGCTGGCAGGCGCCGATTTCTACGACGCTATCGAGATCGCACGCAAAATAGGCGCGAAAGCATGGGAGCTGCGCGCAGCGACGAGCCTCGCGCGGCTTCTCGTGAAACAGGACCGGCGTGATGAGGCCCGCACGATGCTCGACGAGATCTACGGCTGGTTCACCGAAGGCTTGGATACCGCCGACCTGAAGGATGCCAAGGCGCTGCTTGACGAGTTGGACGCATAGAATGCGCCGTCCAATCTCCTTGTCATTGGGACCGCAAAACAAGCAGCCGTGGGCATCTGATAGTCGGTGGCCACGCGAATGTCAGCAAAAGCGACGATGCCAAAAGTCGTTCACGGGGTGGCGTTAGCGCTGGAGTTCTCACTCTCAGCAGGGCGGCGCGCGAGCAAGTACAGCGCGAGGGCGATCGCCAGAATAGCACCGGCATTGGCGCCCAAATCGATGATTACCTGCCGGAATTTGTCGGGTGAGAGGGTGTCGCCCGTTACGCTCATCTGGGCGCCAATCGCCAGGATGCGCCTGGTCGCCGAGATCGCGGCGATAAACAGGAACGGCTGCAGGGACGTGGCGCGCTCCTGCAGGTAGGAAAGCACTGTCCGCAGCACTTCCATGATGATCATCACCAGCAGCAAGTCGTTGACCAGCGTGACTATGGCCAGGGCAAACCCGGTCTTGCGTAAGCTGGTCGGAAAGGCAAACAAGCTGTACCCCAGCATCCCAAGTGCCGCAAACAAAAACACCAAACCGACCAGGGAGTAAACGATCGCATCGGCGGCTTCGAGAGCCGGCACAATCGTCTGGTGGACGTGTCGCGCGGCCGGTGGCTGTTGCTGACCCTTGGACGGTTCCATCCGATGCATCATATCCGCCAGAGACCGAAACTACAGGCTGTCGCAGCGAAGCGCGCGCGACGCTCTCTGAAATCTATGGCTGGTTCACCGAGGGCTTCGAAACGGCCGATCTGAAGGACGCCAAGGCCCTGCTCAATGGAGTTGGCCGAATTGCTCACTTCTGCAAAACGAAGGATTTCTTCCGCGTCCCGCTAGCGCATCGCCTTGATGATCTCGCGCGAGAAACTCTGCAGCGTCGCGCGATTGTCCACGATTGGCTGAATTGCCACCTGGCGGATGCCCGCCTTCTTCATCGCCCGGATTGAATCGATAATCTCGTCGCGCGTACCGGCAAGCGTCGTCGCGCGAATCATCCGCTCGGTGACCAGCGCCTCATGTTCCTTGCGAAAGCCGCGCAAGTAGCCCGAGTAGAGCTTGAGATGGCGCGTCTCGGCGGGCTCGTTCTCGACCTTGTAGGCGGCGGCAAATTTGACGATGTCGTCGCGCAGGTCTGAAGGCAGGTCGTTCTGATTCGGCGCGGCAAGCGCAAAAATATTCGATGACGAGGCAACAAACGGCCCCACGGCGCGCCGCACCTGGCTGGATTCGAGCTTCTGGCCCGGGCGCGTCAAGTGAAAGGCGGTCATGCAGAGCGTGTAGATGCTGGAGAGCTTGCGTCCCGCGCGCTCGGCTCCGGCGCGGACGCGATCCATCACGAAGTTGATCAGGCTCGGCCCGACTGCACCGAACAGGATCACACCGTCGGCGATTTCACCCGCCATTTCCAGGCTGCGCGTCCCGCTGGCGGCGACGTAAATCGGGATTTTTTTGCGAATGTTGATATAGCCGCCGCCGGGATTGAGGAAACGGATCATCCGGTGCCGCTCTCCTTCTTGATAGGGCACGGTCTGGCCGCCCAGCAGGCCACGGCAGATCTCGATGTGCTCGCGCATCTGGTCGACCCGCGCGGCTGGCATCCCGAGCGTGCGCCGGGCCGTATTGCCGGTGCCGATTCCGAGCACCACGCGGCCCGGCGCGAGCGCATTGATCGTCGCCATCGCGCAGGCGGTGACCGGAGCGATCCGCGAGAGCGGATTGGTCACGCCGGGCCCGATGATGAGCCGGCGCGTATTGACCGCGCACAAGGCGAGCGCCGCGTAAACGTCGCTGCCGAGCATCTGGGAATCGTAAAGCCAGCCGTGCGTGAAGCCCAGTTTCTCGGCCAGTGCGGCGTCCTTGTAAGCTTCGGGATTGGCGAAAAAGACACAGCCGAAATCCATCTTCTAACCTCGCTATATCGCGCGCTCCTCAAAGTAGGAATTGACGAGAACCGCTTTGCCAGGTGCTGCGCGTCCTAGAGTCCCGCCAGATGCGGCCGGACTTCACTCGCGAACATCTCAAGCGAGCGGCGCGACTTCGCCGGATCCAACCCGGGCAGCGGCGTCGCCATGATGAAATGCGTGCAGGCGTACTGGCGCCGGAATGCCTTGAATTTCGCGATGACCTCGGTTGGTGTACCGACCATCATGTGCTCGGCATACGGCGAGGTGCGCAAATCCTCGGGGCGCTTGAGCTCCCATACCGATTTGTCGCCGGCGACGTCGTTGGCCTCGCCCAGCCACTGCGCGTACTCGCCCATCATGTAGTTCAGATGATCCTGAATGTCGTGCCATGCGCGGTCGGCCGATTCGGCGACATACACGACCCGCAGTTGCGCGATCGAGAATTTCGCCGGGTCGCGCCCGAGCAGCTTGAGTTCGTCGCGGTACGGGATCGCGGGGTCGGGGCCAATCGTCGCGAGCAGGTGATGGCCCAGGCGGGCGGCGCGGCGAGCGGCCTTGTCAGTCCGCGCGCCTATCCAGATTGGCGGATGCGGCTGCTGCACCGGCTTGGGATAGAGCGCCATCGCCTCGACCCGGTTGAACTTGCCCTCGAAGGTGACCTGTTCCTCGGTCCACAGCCGCCGGATAAGCTCGACGCCCTCGGCCAGCCGCGCCGAGCGCTCGGGACGCGGAAGCTTGAAAGCCGCGAATTCCTCGGCGCGGTAGCCCTGTCCGACGCCTAGGTCGAAGCGCCCGTTGGAGAGGATGTCGACGCAGGTGGCGTCTTCGGCGACGCGAACCGGGTTATGGAACGGCAGCAGTAGCACAAACGTTCCGATGCGGATCTTCTTGGTGCGCGCGGCGACCGCCGCGGCGGTCGGCAGCACAGCCGGATTGTAGCCGTCGTCGACGAAATGATGCTCGGTCAGCCACACGTTGTCGTAGCCGAGCTCGTCGAGCAGCGCGGCCTGATCGAGCATTGCGGCGTACAATTCCGGATAGGGACGCCGCCACTGTTTGGGATTGCGAAAGTCGTACATCACTCCGAACTTCATCGTCTGTCCTCCGTCGATGAAACTGCGCCGTCGCGGCTAACCATCCAGCGCCGGCACGGGCGCCGCCCGCCGCATGGATCCCGCATCTGCCAGATACCGCATTCTGTGTAGACTTTATTGCGGGAGGAGGCAAAGACTTTTTGACGGGCGATGAGATGGGCAAAACGGAGCGCGGCAGCGTCGTGCCGGAAAGCGGTAGCGCCGCGCCAGGATTTGCACGCCGTTCGTAACGCTTGCGCGTCGGCGCCAAGTGGAGCATAAAACACCAACAGGGAAAAACGTGGCTATCGTCATTCCACTCCAGCGCCGCCGCGGGCCCGAGGTCGCGGTAAACAAGTATTCGTCGGAGGCCTTCTGGCGCAAATCGATGGTGCCCGCGTCGATTGGGATGGGCGTCATCATCGTGACCGCCGTTGCGACGCTGGGCATCGGGGTAAAGATGGGTTGGCTGGGCCACGACTCCTCCCAATGGGTGTTGGTCGCGGCTCTGGTATCGGTAATCGGGCTGACCAAGATAGTGATCGCCAACATGTTTTTCTTTCTGCTGATGCAGGATGAGGCGCGATTGGATCCGCCGCCCGCGCCGCCTCCGCCAACGCCCGGAACGCGAGTTGAACGCCAGACTCCTCCGCTTCGAATCCCACAGCGGGCGGTTTCGGCACGAGCGCGTCGCCGGCCCGACCGCCGCAAACGGACCGCCACCTCGTCCGCCGACTAGCGTCGGCGGCTGGCGAGCGGGTTCATCAGGAAGTTCTTCGCAGGATTTCTTAGAGGTGCCTCCGGTCCAGCCGAGAAGCACCGCGCTTCACGATGACTATCGAATTGCGAGCGGAAGAGCTTGAGCTCGCGCGCTATATCCGGCCGGGCGACACCGTGGTTTGGGCGCAAGGGGCGGCAGAGCCCCTGACGCTATCAGAGACGCTGGTCGCGCAGCGCCACGCAATCGGTCCGATCACCGTTTTTCTCGGCCCCGGATATTCGGAGACACTCCAGCCCGAACATGCCGATTGCCTGACGTTTCTCGGAATGAGCGCGATCGGGACGCGGCGGCGGCTGGTCGACGCAGGTGTGTTACGCCTCATCCCGTGCCAGCTTTCCGACGTCGAATCGCTGTTCGATAGCGGCATCCTTAAGGCCGACGTAGTGATGCTCCATCTGAGCCCGCCCGCGGACAGTGGCGGCGAATACAGTATGGGGCTCGTGAACGATTATCTGAAAATCGCGATGCGCCGAGCGCGCACCGTCATTGCCCAGGTCAACGATCGGCTGCCGTGGACTTACGCTGACGAGCCGCTCGACATGAAGCGGGTCGATTACATCGTGCGGAGTTCGCGTGCGCCGCTGGAGCATTCGACCCGCGATCCGAGCGAGGTCGATAAAAAGATCGCCCGGCAGGTCGCGGCCCTGGTGCCTGAAGGCGCGGTGATCCAGATGGGCATCGGCGCGATGCCGAGCGCGATCCTCGACGCCCTGCACGGCCATCGCCGGCTCGGGCTGCATTCGGGGATGGTCAGCGACGCAGTCGTGGACCTGATTAAGTCGGGCGCGGTCACTAACGAGACCAAGCCGTTCGACCGCGGCGTGAGCGTAACGGGGACGCTTTTGGGCACTCGGAAGTTGTACGACTTCGCGCATCGCAATCCGGCGTTGCGGCTGGTACCGCTGAGCATCACGCACAACGTCGAGCTGCTGGCGCGGATCGACGGATTCGTCTCGCTCAACTCGGCGATCGAGGTCGACCTGAGCGGCCAGGTCAATGCCGAGGTCGCCGGCGGAACCTATATCGGCGCGGTCGGCGGGCAGGTCGATTATGTGCGCGCGGCGCGGCGCTCACGCGGCGGAAAGTCAATCATCGCGCTTCCAGCGACGGCGCGCGGCGGCAAGCTCAGCCGAATCGTTGCGTCGCTGAACGATCCCGTTGTTACCACGGCGCGCTCGGACGTCGATATCGTGGCTACCGAGTTCGGCGCGGCGCATCTGCGCGGCATGAGTCTGGAGGAACGGGCGCGGCGGCTGATCGCGATCGCGCATCCGAACTTTCGTGAGCCGCTTGAGCGTCATGCGCGCGCAATCTTTGGCCCGATTTACTATCCGACGCAGACGACGAGTTGACGGTGAGGCATGCGCTTATGAAATTCGGCACCTTCATCACCAGGCAGCACGGCGAAAAGATCGCCGCCGACGTGTGCCAGGCGGAGCGGCTGGGTTTCGAGTCCGCCTGGATCGCCGAGCATCTAATAATGCCGGTGAAGCAGGATTCGACCTATCCTTATTCCGCCGACGGTCGCTTTCTGGTACCGCCCGACGCGCCGTTTCACGATCCGCTGCTCGCGCTCGCCTATGTCGCCGCCCTGACCACGAAGATTCGCCTCGCGACCGGAATCTTCGTGGTGCCGCTGCGCAACGCCTTCGCCACCGCCAAGGCGATCGCGACGCTCGACCAACTGAGTCAGGGGCGCGTCATCTTCGGCGTCGGCATCGGATGGCTCAAGGAGGAGTTCGAGGCGGTCGGGATGAAGTTCGAGGACCGCGCGCTGCGCACCCGCGAGTACCTGGAATTGATGATCGAACTGTGGAGCAAAAGCGATCCGGTTTACCAGGGCAAGACGGTTGCGACCGCGGGGATGAAGTTCATGCCCAAGACCGTTCAGCAGCCGCATCCGCCGATCGTCTTCGGCGGCACCAGCGAGCCGGCGCTCAAGCGCACGGTCAGGCTGGGCGACGGATGGTACGGGATCGCGCACAGTTTGGATCAGGCGCGTGCGTTGATTTCGCGCCTGCGCGAGTATGCGCGCGCAGCGGAACGCTCGCGGCCGATCGAAATCACGCTCAGCCTGCGGACCGGCAAGCCGCTCACCGCCGACGACGTGCGCCGGATGGCAGACTTGGGCGTCGATCGCACGCTCGCCGGGCTTCCGATCAAGGCGCTCGAGGGTGCGGAGCTCGACCGTTTCCGCGCCGAAGTCATGGACAAGGTGTAGCGCCCATTGTCCGCCACTGACCAAAAATTATGGGAGCCGTCTGCTGAGCGGATCGCTGATGCGCGGATGACCGCCTTCATGCGCGCGGTCGAGGCGGTGCAGCCGGCGCCGATGCCCGACTACGCCGCGCTCTGGCGATGGTCGGTCGACAATCGCGAATTGTTCTGGCGCACGGTCTGGAATTTCTGCGGCGTGATCGGCGATCAGGGCGGCGCGGTGGTCGCTGACGGCGAGCGGATGCCGGGCGCGCGATGGTTTCCCGAGGGACGGCTCAATTTCGCCGAGAATTGTCTGCGGATGCGCGGCGACCACGATGCAATAGTCTTCTGGGGTGAGGACAAGGTGCGCCGGCGCCTCAGCCGCGACGAACTTTACGCGCAAGTCTCGCGCACCGTGCAGGCGCTGCGCGCCGCCGGGGTAAAGGAGGGTGACCGCGTCGCGGGATATCTGCCCAATTTGCCGGAAACGGTGATCGTCGCGCTCGCCGCGGCAGCGATCGGCGCTATCTGGTCCTCATGCTCGCCCGACTTCGGGGTCGAGGGCGTGGTCGATCGCTTCGGACAGATCGAACCCAAGGTCGTGTTCGTCGCTGACGGGTATTTCTACAACGGCAAGGCCTTCGACACGCTGGACAAGGTCGGCGAGCTGCACTCGCGAATAAAAGGTGTCGAGCGGATGGTCGTCGTGCCTTATGTCAACGCTGCCTCCGATCTCCACGTGCCCGCTGGCGCCGTGACGCTGGACGATTTTCTCGCGCCTTTCGTCCCCGGCGAAATAGAATTTGCCCGCCTCCCGTTCGGCCATCCGCTTTACATTCTCTATTCCTCGGGCACTACCGGCGTGCCGAAGTGTATCGTGCACGGCGCGGGTGGCGTGCTCTTGCAGCATCTGAAGGAGCATCAGCTCCATACCGATGTGCGGCCGGGCGACCGGATTTTTTATTTTACGACCTGTGGCTGGATGATGTGGAATTGGCTGGTCTCGGGGCTCGCCTCGGGCGCGACGCTGATGCTCTACGACGGCTCGCCGTTCCATCCGCATCCGGGAATCCTGTTCGACTACGCAGAGATCGAGTGGATGACGGTGTTCGGCACTTCGGCCAAATATATCGACGCGATCCGCAAGGCCGGGCTCGAACCCCGGCGGACGCATCGGCTCGACGCGCTGCGCACGATGTGCTCGACCGGGTCGCCGCTAGCACCCGAGGGCTTTGATTACGTGTATGCGGCGGTCAAGAAAGATCTGTGCCTCGCGTCGATTTCGGGCGGCACCGATCTCGTTTCATGCTTCGCTCTGGGCAACCCGATCGCTCCGGTGTGGCGTGGCGAGCTGCAGTGCCGCGGGCTCGGAATGCGAGTCGAGGTTTGGAACGAGCATGGCGAGCCAGTGCGCGAGACCAAGGGCGAGCTGGTTTGCACGGCGCCATTCGTCACGATGCCGCTATTTTTCTGGAACGATCCCGACGGCGCGAAATATCGCTCCGCTTACTTCGAGCGCTTCCCGGGCGTCTGGTGCCACGGCGATTGGGCCGAACTCACCGCGCATGACGGGATGATCATATACGGGCGCTCGGATGCGACGCTCAATCCGGGCGGCGTGCGGATCGGCACGGCGGAGATTTATCGCCAGGCCGAACAGCTCGAGGAAGTAGCCGAGTGCATGGCAGTCAGCCAGGATTGGGACAACGACGTGCGGATCGTGCTGTTCGTGAAACTGCGCGAGGGACTCGAACTCGACGACGCGTTGCGCGACAAAATTCGCGAGACGATTCGCCGCAATCTGACGCCGCGCCACGTTCCGGCCAAGGTGATCCAGGTGCCGGACATCCCGCGCACACTCAATGGAAAGCTGATGGAGCTAGCCGTGCGCAACCTGATACATGGGATCGCCGTGAAAAATCGCGAGGCGGCGGCGAATCCCGAAGCGCTCGATTTCTTCGCCGACCTTCCCGAGCTGAAGAAACAGCCGCCGCGACGCGCCGTCGCTCGCCCGCGCCGTTCCCGGCGCATGTGAGAACAAGGAGATGCAGCAATGACCCGCGAAGAGGCCATCCAGCATGTATCCTTTCAAATGGACGATGCGCATGACCGACGAGACGCTAAGCCAGCCGATGTTAATTCGGATGATCGCTTAGTTGGCTTTCACCAGGACCTTCGAGACGGTTTTTGTTGCGGTTCGCAGCCATCTTCCAGGAGTTAAACTGGCTGACGAGGTTGCGAAAGACCTGGCGCGCGACTATCTGACGGAGATCGGTTGGTTTGGCGAGGAATCGTTAGAGGCGACCTTCGTCTTATAAACGATTGCAGCTGCTATGATTCGGGGCGTGCGCCCTGCCGGCTCGGCAAAAAATTCGCGCACACTGCGTTGGGAGCTATCACGATGGGCAAGTATTTCGAAGAATTCAAAGTCGGGGAAACCTTTCAGCATCAGCCCGGCCGCACGGTCACCGAGACCGATAATCTGCTGATCACGACGCTCACGATGAACGTGCAGCCGCTGCATCTGGACGCCGAGTTCGGCAAAAAGGCCGAGTTCGGAAAAATCCTGGTCAATTCGATCTTCACGCTCGGCGTGACGGTCGGGCTTTCGGTCGGCGACCTCACGCTCGGCACCACGGTCGGCAACCTTGGCTTCGAGAAGGTCGAATTTCCAAAGCCCGTGTTCATCGGCGATACGCTTTACGCCGAGAGCGAGGTGCTGGAAGTGCGACCGTCGAAGTCGCATCCAAACTGGGGCATCGTGATTCTCGAGCACCGCGCGCGCAATCAGCGCAATGAGACCGTGATGCGCTGCAAGCGGGCGGCGATGATGCTGCGCAAACCCAACAAGTAGCCTGCCCAGGCAGTAGCGATCTGATTGGAGTAGCCGATTTATGGAGACGCTGCGCCGCGCCGTGCATTTCGTGCCCGGCGCCAACGATAAGATGCTGGCCAAGTCGATCGATCTTCCGGCCGACGCGCTGGTGCTCGATCTCGAAGACTCGGTTACGCCCGACAATAAGGACGCCGCGCGCAAGACCGTCACCGAGTGGCTCGCCAAGGTCGACTTCAAGGGCCGCGAGCGGATGGTGCGGATGAATCCGCTGGACACGCCGTGGGGAGTGGCCGACCTCGAGGCCACGATGGCGGGGAGGCCGGATTCCTACATGGTCCCGAAGGTGCGGAGCTTCGCCGACGTAGAGAAAGTAGATTCGATCTTGAGCGGACTCGAAAAGCAGTACGGCTATCCTGAGCGGGGCGTCAAGCTGTTGCTGCTGGCGACCGAAACCCCGCAGGGCCTGCTGAACATCAAAGACTTGGGGCTGCATCCGCGCGTCGACAGCATGTCGTGGGGCGCCGAGGATCTTTCGGCGGCAATTGGCGCGCGGCGCAATCGCGACGAGCGTGGCGAGTTCCTCGAAGTATTCCGTTACGCGCGAATCATGACGCTGCTCGCCGCAACCGCGGCCGAGGTCCAGCCGATCGACACCGTTTTCGTCAACATCAAAGATCCCGACGGGTGCCGCCGCGACTGTATCGAGGGCGCGTGGATGGGCTTTACCGGCAAAATCACGATTCATCCAAGCCAGATCGAAATCGTCAACGAGATTTTTTCACCGTCGAAACAGGAGATCGCGGACGCCAAGGAACTGCTCGCGGCCTTCGAGGAGAACAGCAAGGCCGGGCGGATGGCATTCACGTTTCGCGGCGAGATGGTTGACGTGCCGCATCTGACGCGCGCGCGACGCGTGCTGGAGGTCGCCCGCCGCACGGCCACTCGATGAAGCGATTATCGAATGGCTACCGGCGAGATGTCGAGGACGGTCAAGCTCCGGCTTGGAGGCGTCGCTTCCAATAGCCGGGTCGCAGACGCAAGTGCATCAGGGCGATGATGGAGAGGCCGTCCGGAGAGTTTCATTGCTTCAGCTTCAATTTTTTGAGCGCAGCCGGCATCGCTAATCCTCAAGCACGCATATTAACCGATTTTTCAGCTCGTTGCGCCCCGTCTTCAATATCCCGCGAAGCCCATGTCGGTGGTCGCCTGCGCTTCAGGGTCGGTGCATACGTTGACCAGCGCGGGCTTGCCGCTCTTGAACGCGCGCTCGATCGCGCCGCGGATCCCGTCGGGCTTCTCGACGAATTCGCCGTAGCCGCCGAGCGCCTCGACCATCTTGTCATAGCGCTGCCATCCCAGCTCACGGCCGACCGTGCCGCCAGTCTTGCGCGAAGTGAAGCCTGCGTTGTTCGACATCACCACCACGATCGGCAACTGATGGCGAATCGCCGTGTCCATCTCCATCCCGTTCCATCCAAATGCGCCGTCTCCCGAGAGCACCACCACTGGCGCTTCCGGCTTGGCGACCTTGGCTCCGATTCCGAACGGGACGCCGACGCCCATGCATCCGTGCGGACCCGCGTTGAGACTGCAGCCGGCCTGGTAAATCGGGATAGATTGGCGCGCGAAGTTCAGTATCTCGTGGCCGTCAACGATCAGGATAGTGTCGCGCGAGATCAGGTCGCGCACCTCGCGGCACAAGCGCAACGGATGGATCGGGACGGCGTCGGAATGGAGCAGCGGCGCCGAGCGCTCCTGGTTGGAACGATGCTTGGCGCTGAGTTGCGCGACCCACGTGCTCTCGCGATGCGGCTCGAAGCGGCCGTCGGCCTCCTCGGTCAACTGGCGGAGCACCAGCTTGGCGTCGCCGATGATCCCGACCTCGACGCCGCGGTTGTGTCCGATCTCGCGGCCATCGAGATTGACGCTGATGAAATGGGCGTCAGGTGAAAACCGTGGCGCACGCAGAAATGAGAGCATCGAGTTCGCTCGCGCGCCCACCACCAGCACCACGTCGGCCTCGCGAAACGCCATCGAACGCGCGCCCGGAAACGAACGCGGATGGTCTTCTGGAATCACGCCGCGTCCTTGCGGAGTGGTGTAAAACGGGAGCCCGGTGCTGTCGATGAAATCGCGCAACTCTGCCGAGGCGCGCGACCAAAGCACGCCGCTCCCGGTGACCACGACCGGGCGCTGGGCGTTCGCGAGCAACTCGATCGCGCGTTCCACCTGCACTGGGTCGCCGGCGGGCCGGCTCTCGACGCGGTAGTCTGCGGGGAACAGGAGTTTTTCGTCGTCAACTTTGTGATTGAGGATGTCGCCGGGCAGGTCGAGGTAAACGGGGCCCTTCTTGGCATCGAGCGCCTCGCGAAACGCAACGCTGATGTACTCCGGAATGCGGCTCGCCATATCGACCCGGTAGGCGGCCTTCACCACTGGCTTCATAATCGCGACCTGGTCCATCTCCTGGAACGCGTCGAGCGTCGTCGCGCGCATCGGCGCGGAACCTCCGATCGCGATAATCGGTGCGGCATCTGCCCACGCGTTGGCAAGGCCCGTGAGCGCGTTGGCCGTGCCGGGGCCCGACGGCGTAATGCAAACGCCCGGTTTGCCGGTGACCCGCGCGTAAGCATGCGCCATCATTGCCGCCGCCTGCTCGTGGCGCACGTAAATGCCTTTCATTCCCAGCTCGAGGCACGCTCCTGCGGTGCCGCTGGTTGGGCCGCCCATCATGAAAAAGATCGTGTCGACGTTTTCATTGCCCAGGCAGCGCGCGATTATCTGCTCGCCTCTGACGATCGCCATATGGTGGAGCTCTCCTATAGCTGGCCTCGCGATGGTTGGAGCAACAGAGCCGCCGCGGTGTCAAGAGCGACGTGTTCCGAGGTCAAATACGCTTCGATGTATGCAGCCGGCGCCATCATTGACTCGGCCTGGTGAGTGTAATAATTACTAAGCATCATATAATTGTATTAGGTAGTGGTGAACTCAACGGGGGAGAAGTAGCCACGATGGAAAAGCACACGGCGATAAGAATGTTACCGGGCAGCCGGGTCGTGTTTCGCGGACAGCCGCACGAGGTCGTCAGCGTGAGATCGGGCGGGGGAATGGACGGGCCATATTTCCGGCTGCGTAACCTCAAGCACGGGACTCCAACCGACCTTGTCAGCTACAAGCTTTTAGAATCTCCCGAGCTGCGCGACGATTCGATATAAGCGGCGCTCCGAAACGCTCGAAAACGAGCGCCGCCCGCGCTGCAGCTAGAGTCAGTCAAGGCGGTTGTCCGCCAGGACAAGCACGCCCTCGTCGATCCATCGTGCAAGCAGCCGGTTGATAAGCGCAACCGGATCGTCCTCGCCGCACCCAGCGGCAATCGCCTCGCACATCGATGCGAAAACTGCTCCCGCGCTCGCCAGTTCGAGCGCCGCGCGTTCCGGGGGCTCCAGCGCACGGTAATGAATCCGCGAGCCTTGCCGCCAGACCATCACGCTGGCCGGCGCATGCGCGGGTGTCCCGCGGGACTCACCGTTTTCACGTGAGGCGGCTTCAACTTCGCGCAACAGCTCGTCGACGCGCCATTCGCAATCGACGATCGCCATTGCGGGATGCGTACGCATCACGAGCGCCGGCCAGTCCTCAGGCGCAATCGACCGCATCGTCTCGACGCTCAACGGTTCGGCCTCGGCCGCACTGATGACCTCGAGCAGCGTTCGTTCCAGCCGCGCCAGCTCGGCAATGAATGGCCATCGTTCGAACATCGCGCGCATCGGATCACTGCGCAGGAATTCGGCCAGGTGACGGCCCGAATAGAAGATCGAAGGCTCGGTTGGCGGATACTCGATCAGATAACCGGTGATCAGATTGTGGAAGTTATCGTCGCCCACGGTCGCGAGCGTCGCCGGGAAATCCTCCTTCAGGCAGTCCAGGATGCGGTAGAAGTACGCATTGGCGTAAATCTCCAGACGCTCGACCGCCGAGAGACGATCGTCACTTTCAATTAAATCGGCGAGAAGCTCCGGCCCCGATGCGCTTTCGCCGGCGAGACCTGCGGCAACTCCCTCCGGGGCAGTGATCAATCGGTAGAGCAGCGCCTGCAGGTTTTCCAAGCCGCCATTTGTGAGATTTCGGCCCACGGGAATATCATCAGAGGATTCATGGGGTGCGCGCAAGGAGTTCGCGATGGGCATGATGCTCGACGGCCAATGGCAAAGCGACGACATCCGCGGTTCCGCGGGCGCCAGTTTCGTCCGTCCGCAGACCGTGTTCAGGAACTGGGTGACGGCTGACGGCCGCCCCGGGCCGAGTGGCGAGAGCGGCTTCAAGGCCGAACGTGGACGCTATCACCTGTACGTATCGCTCGCCTGCCCGTGGGCCCACCGCACACTCATCGTGCGCAAACTGAAGAAACTCGACGACGCGATCACGGTGTCGGTGGTCGATCCGTTCATGGGCGATAACGGCTGGGCTTTAAGCGCCCCCGACGGATCGCTTACGCCCGGCGCGACGCGCGACGATCTGAACGGCGCCCGCTACCTGTATGAAATCTATGCTCGCGCGCGGCACGACTATACTGGCCGCGTCACCGTGCCGGTGTTATGGGATCGCGAGACCGCGACCATCGTCAACAACGAGTCGTCCGAGATAATCCGGATGTTCAATTCGGCGTTCGACGCGGTCGGTGCCGCGGGCGACGATCTCTATCCGCAGGCGCGCCGCGAGGAGATCGACCAACTCAACGCCGTCATCTATGACACCGTCAACAATGGCGTTTACAAGTGCGGCTTCGCCAAGACCCAGGCGGCTTACGAAGCGGCTTTCGATCCGCTGTTCGAGACGCTCGATCGGCTCGAACAGCGCCTGACACGCCAGCGCTACCTCTTCGGTGCTCGCACGACCGAGGCCGACTGGCGGTTATTTACCACGCTGGTACGTTTCGACGCGGTTTACTATAGCCACTTCAAATGCAACTTGCGCCGCATCATTGACTACCCGAATCTGTGGGGCTATACGCGCGACCTGTACCAAGTGCCCGGCGTGGCCGAGACGGTCAGCCTCGCGCATATCAAGCGCCACTACTACGCGAGCCACGCGATGATTAATCCGACGCGTATCGTGCCCAAAGGGCCGGCGATCGATTTCGCCGCGCCGCACGAGCGCGCCCGGCTCGCCAACTAGGTTCGGGAAACTCGCGAGCGAGCGGCCGAAGGCTGCGCGCGCTACCCAAAATGGAGGTGCACCGATGCGATTCAAAGACCAGGTGGCGCTGATTACCGGAGCCGGACGAGGAATCGGCAAGGCTATCGCGCTCGCCTTCGCGCGCGAGGGCGCGGACATCGCTCTCGCCGAAATCGACGCGGAATCGGCGCGTACGACAGCGGGAGAAATCGAGGCGCTCGGACGGCGGGTGTTTTTCCGCCAGGTCGATATTGGCGATTGCCTCGAGGCTCAGCGCTGGGTCACCGATGCGGCGCGCGAGTTCGGCCGAGTCGACATTATGGTCAACAATGCCGGCATTGCGAAGAGCGAACCGTTCCTGGAAGTCAGCCGGGACAACTGGGAGAGCCATCTGCGGGTGCATCTGTCGGGCGCGTTTTATTGCTCGCAGGCCGCGGCGCGCGAGATGGTGCGGCGCAAATACGGTCGGATCGTCTCGATGGCCTCGGTGGCGGGCCTGATGGGGCCGCTAGACATCGCGCCATACGGAGTCGCCAAATCCGGCATCATCGCGCTGACCCGCGCGATGGCATTCGAGCTGGCGGATCACGGAATTACCGCCAATGCGATTGCACCTGGACCGATCGACACCGAGATGGTGCGTGCTGCCTGGTCGAAAGAAGCTTACGAAGAACGCGCTAATCACAGCCCCATCAATCGTTTCGGACGGGTCGAGGAAGTCGCGCACGCGGCGACATTCCTGGCCGCGCCCGAATCATCGTACATTTCAGGCGCGGTGCTAGTGATCGACGGCGGCGCGGTAGCCGCGGGTGCTTACATGGTGGAGATGTACCGCCGGCGCAAAGCCGCCGCCAAGGCATAGCCGGCGGCGGCTTTCACGCTCGCTACCGCGCCACGACTCGCGGCGTCAGCGATGCATCTCCTCGAGTTTGCTGATGTCGTAGAGCTGGGTGACGTTGGCGGGGACTGCATTGGGATAGCCGCTGCCGAAGCCGGAGAATATCGTGGTGCGTTCGTTTTGCACGTCGACGATATTTTCACCGATCAGCATGGTCGCCTCCACTCCATGATTGATTTCGGCGAAGTCCTTGAAGTCCTCGGTCCAGCGGTTCTGGAGTTCCCACAACTTCCACAGCTTGCCTTCACGATTGAACGCTATCGACATCCACGGGTGCCAGTTTTCGGCGTCCCAGAACATCACCACGCTGCTGTAAGGATGATGGGTTTCAATAGGCGTGCGTTCGACCACCGCGAAGCGCCGCAACGACCATCGGTCGTTGGGAATCTCGCCGTTGGGGCCGAACAGGTGTGGGTAGTCGTCACGCGAGTCTAGTAACGCCAGTAGGTCTTTCCAGCCGAGGAACTTCCAGTGCCAATGCAACTCGCGGCCAGAGAAGGTGTAGAAGTCCTCCTGGGTGGTGTCAGTGCCTTCGACTGAATCGGACTTCACCTCGACCGAGACCCGCCGGACGCGGCGCGATTGCGGATCGTACGCCCAGGCGTCGTCGGCGCGATGCGGATCGGCGTAGCGGTAGGTGATGAACACCTGCCCGCGAACGTCGTAGGGCGAGAAAAAGCCGCTGAACTCCTTCCACAGGAATTCAGCCGAGTCCGAGGTGCCCAACAGCCCCTGGTTGTCCGCGCGTTGAGCGAGGTGACTGAAATAAACCCGCCGGTAGAAACTGCTCAAGGTTCGAACGAAGGTGCCGCCCCCGCCGAAAAGCGGGGCCGCGTCGTCAGGCAGCCTGCTATGGTATTCGACTCCGCCAACCCAGTTCGAGGGCGGCGACTCGATCTGTTTGGGCGCGCTACTCTTATGATCGCCGCCGAAGCGGGCGACGACGAATAGGTAGTTGAGCGAGAACTGGCCGTAGTTCTGCCATCGATAATCGAAATTCCACGCCGCTTTGATCCCCGAAAGCGGATCCGAGGTGGTGAGAGAGGCGTCGGGAAATGGCTGCCCGCAGACGTAGTTGGCCAGTGAACCGTCAGGATTGAGCTTGACCTGGGCTTGGTACTTTTCTGTGCATTCCTGGAAGTCCTTGCGTGGCATATGGCTCCGTGCGGCCATGATCTCCATCTTGAGTTCCGGAAAGTTCAGTTGTTCGAACCATCCCGGCGGTACAAATGGGCGAATGCGCTCGAGGTCCTTGCTTCCCAGGACGTCTCCCGGTTTGAAGTCGGGCTTGGCATCGGCGTACTTGGTCACCCATTGATCGAGCGTCGCTCGCGTGTAGGTCTTCACGTTCTGCGCCACGGCGCGCGAAGCGCCGAGCGCGATAACTGTGACCATGGCGGCAAATATCGACGGGAGCAGTACCGATCGCTCCCAACGGCGGTTTCGAAAACTCGTCCCCACTTGTTTTCTCCTCTGATTGGCACCGGTCCCCTGGTTGCCATCGCTCATATTGCAACAGCTCAGTTCTGACGCGCAAACGCGCCTTATGCCGAACTAACGATGTATGCAGGGCAAATTCGGACTCGGCGAAACATAAACCGGGGGTAACATTTCACGATTGAAGCTTCCACAGGGGCCGCGCTACCCTGATTTCGAAACCCGGGGGAATTGACGTAGACTGCATCCATGGCGAGTCAAACTGAGGCCTTGCAGCCGCTCGAGTCGCGCTCAGCCGAACCGCAGATCGCACCTGACAAGGCCAACGGCATTGCGCCGGCCATCGACGGCGCAAACGGTGACGGGCCGGTCGCGGAGATTCGCGGCTCCGTGGTCGCTTCGGCGCCGATGCGGATCGACCCGGATCTCAGGTCGCCTGAACTATTCCTCAACCGCGAGCTCACGTGGCTCGCGTTTAATCGACGAGTCTTTGCCGAGGCGCTCGATGAAGGCAATCCGCTGCTCGAGCGGGTGAAGTTTTTGGCCATCACCTCGTCAAATCTCGACGAATTTGTCATGAAGCGGATCGGGGGCCTCAAGCAACAGGCGATCGCGGGGATGCAGGAGCTGACTGACGACGGTCGCACGCCGCAGCAGCAGATCGCGGAGTGCCTGGTTGAGATTCGCGAATTCGAGTCGGAGCAGCGTGCGCTTTTGCCGGTGCTGCTCAAGCGTCTAAGCGAGAACGACATCCACGTACTCTCCTTCGAGCAGCTCACGGCGGCCGAGCAAGTCGCCATTCGCGAGTACTACCTGCGCAACATTTTTCCGCTGATGACGCCGCAGGCGATGGATCCGGCGCATCCGTTTCCATTCATCTCCAATCTGTCGTTGAATCTGCTGGTCACCTTGCGCGCCCCCGATGACACCGAGCCATCACTGGCGCGGGTCAAAGTGCCGGTCGGCCTCGGTATCCTCGTTTTCTGCGGGTCGACGGCACCCGGCGCTTCGTCCGGCTGGAGGATGTGGTCGCGCACACGCTGGATCTGCTTTTCCCGGAAGCCAGGATCGAGGGCTACGAGTTCTTTCGCGTCACTCGCAACGCCAACACCGAGCGCGACGAGGACGAGGCCGACGATCTGCTGGCGCTGATCGAATCCGAGTTGCGCGACCGCCGCTTCGCGCCAATAGTCCGGCTGGAGGCTGCGGTGGGCATGAGTTCTGCCCATCGTGGGATGCTCGCGGCCGAGCTGGGGCTGGACGAGCACGACGACGTGTTCGAGATAGATGCCGGGATGCTGGCGATGCGCGATCTGATGGAACTGACCGCGGTCGATAACCCGGCGCTGCACGATCCGCCGTACCATCCGGCCGACCACGCGCGCCTTGCGCCATCACGCAGCATCTTTCACGTGATTCGCGATGCCGGCTCGATCCTGCTGATGCATCCGTATGAATCGTTTCCGACTTCAGTCGGACGCTTTTTGCGCGAGGCCAGCGAGGACCCTAAGGTGCGGGCGATCAAGATGACGCTCTATCGCACCTCGAGCGATTCGGAGGTGATCGGTTACCTGTGCGACGCGGCACGCAACGGCAAGCAGGTCGCCGTTGTGGTCGAGCTCAAAGCACGCTTCGATGAAGCGGCCAACATCCAGTTCGCCGAGCAGCTCGAGGAATACGGCATCCACGTGACCTACGGCGTGGTCGGGCTCAAGACTCATTGCAAGGTGATTCTGGTGGTGCGCCAGGATTACAATGGGCTCCGCCGCTACGCGCATATCGGCACTGGCAACTATCACGCCGGAAATGCGCGCCTGTACGCCGACTTCGGGCTGCTGACCAACGACGATGCAATCGGAGCCGACCTGACCCAGCTTTTCAATTTTCTCACCACCGGCTATCGCGCCGGGCGTACGTTCAGAAAAATCCTGCCGGCGCCCGCACTGCTCAAACGGGCTCTGCTGGAAAAAATCGAGCGCGAGGTCAAGCTCCAGCGCTCGGGCACGCCGGGCCTCATCCAGATGAAGATGAACGCGCTCGAAGACGTCGACATAACGCGCGCGCTCTATCGCGCCGCGCAGGCCAAAGTGAAGATCGATCTGATCGTGCGCGACACCTGCCGGCTGCGTCCGGGCATTCCGGGCCTTTCGGAAAGCGTGCGCGTGGTGAGCATCGTCGGGCGTTTCCTCGAGCACGGACGCATCTACTATTTTCGCAACGGCGGCGCCGAGGAGTATTTCATCGGCTCGGCCGACTGCATGAAACGCAACCTTGAGAGCCGGGTCGAGGCCGTGACGCCGGTCGAGGATCCCTCGCTGCGCAAGGAACTGCGGTCAGTGTTCGACGTGCAGCTAAAGCCCAATCACGCGGCTTGGGAAATGCGCTCCGATGGCAGCTATGTGCGGCTGTCCGGCGATCCGAAGAACAACTGCCAGCTCGCGATGATCGAGATGGTCGAAAAGCGCGAGATGGAAGAGGTGAAGACCCGGCGGCGGCGCAGGGGTTTTGCCCGACGCGTGATGAAGTAGCCGCGACCGCGCAGCGGTCTCGTAGATCCGACAGCAGGAAAAGGAGTCCATGCGATGAAACGCGCGCTTTTGGTCATCGACGTGCAGAATGAGTATTTCACCGGCAAGATGCCGGTCAGCTATCCGGCCGGCTCGCTCGACAACATCCTGCACGCGATGGATTCCGCGCGCGCGCATGGCGTGCCGGTAGTCGTGGTGCGCCACGCAGCCAAGGGCGATCGCGGGGTGTTCAAGGAAGGAAGTGAGGGCTGGAATCTGCAGAAAGACGTCGCTGCCAGGCCGGCTGATTTCCTGGTCGACAAGAACCTCCCCTCAAGCTTTGCCGGGACCGACCTGGAAAAGTGGCTGCGCGAGAATCAGATCGACACTCTGACCGTCAGCGGCTACATGACCCAGATGTGCTGCGACAGCACCGCGCGCGACGGATTCCATCGCGGCTATAAGGTGGAATTTCTCTCCGACGCAACCGGCACCCTGACGGTTGGAAACAACTCGGGCAAGGTTGTCGACAAGGACTTGCACAACGCGGTCCTGGTCACGCAGGCGTCGATGTTCAGCAAAGTGATGGACACCGCCGACTGGATAAAGAATCTAGATGACAGTGACCGTAAGTAAAGTCGCCAACATGTGGCGACGGCCACTCAGGTGCGACAGACTTCCGCGGGTACTCAGCCCCGCTTGAGCCGCGCGTAGTGGCGATGCGCTTTGGCGCGATTTCCGCACGCGCTCATCGAGCACCAGCGCCGGGTGCCGTTCTTGCTCTCGTCGAGAAACAGCCATAGGCACTTGTCGTTCGCGCACTCGCGCACCCGCGCCAGTTGAGGCCCCGTCAGCAAATCACCCGCCGACCATAGCACCGGGGCCAGCAGCGCAGGGGCAGCCATCAGCCGGGTTCCTTCGAGTCGCCAGCCAAAACCATCGCCGATACGCTGAAGAGAGCTTCGCGCCGGGGTCTCCTTCAATGCCCGATTGAGTTCCGACAGATCTTTCTCACCCGGCGCGCTGCCGCCCGCGACCGCATGGAAGATGCGATAGACCGTCTCCCGAATTGCGATCGCGCCGCGAAAAATCGCCGCCGCTCGCGCCGGATGACGCTCGGCCCAGGCCCCGCTCGCCTCGATCGCGCCCGCCAACAGGCTTCCCGAGGAAGCGCACCACTGCGCGAGGTCTGGCAGTCCATGCAAACTTTCATTTGGCACGCTGCCGCGCCACGCGAGCGTGTTCGTGAAGTCGAGACAGAGGTCGCGGCGGGGAGCCAGGATCAGAGCGCCCGTCCGCCCGATGCGCTGAAGATTCGTCACCCGGCGCTTACCATACTAACCCCCGAGGCGGTTGACAATCATGCAAAGTTGTTCTATCTAACCATCTCGACGGTTGATTCAACTGGTTAGCAGGTTATACAACGCGGGGCTGCTCGTCAGGGCCTCGGCCACGGGAAAAGGAGCAGGTCATGATTCATCACGTCTCGATTGGAGTGAGCGACATTGCCAAAACCCGCCGGTTTTACGACGCGGCGCTGGCACCCCTTGGCGTCAAGTGCCTGAGCGAAGACGCAAGCGCGCTCGGCTATGGCGGCGACGGTCCGCGCCTGTGGTTGCTCGCGGTAGGTGCCGTACCGCGCAACATCCCGGGCTTGCACATCTGTCTTGAGGCTGGGAAGCGCGCCCAGGTGGACGCGTTTCACGCAGCCGCGGTCAAGGCGGGCGGCGCGGACAACGGCAAGCCAGGGCTGCGTGCCGACTACGGCGAGAATTATTACGCCGCCTTTGTCACCGATCCTGACGGCAATCGGATCGAAGCTTACTGCGGACGCAAGGAATAGACAGTATGGGGAGCCGCGCTGCCGGATCTCGAACGCTTGCGCCGATGCATGAGGCGAGGTCTCCGGGCGCGGCTCCCGCTTCGGAGCGGACGGCGCGCACGTGCTCCGCGGCTGAGCCGCGCCCGGCGCGGAATTGCGGATCTAGCTAACGGCATTGCACGCGACGGCGTTGCAAGCAGGCGCAAAAAATAAGCATGCTTGATCATCCAGTGCCGCGCCGACCCGAGGAGATCGGTTGGCAAAGCCTAGCTGCGCCGGATTGAAGGATCTGCTCGATGACGCCGCCACGCTCGGACTACTGTTACCGCCGGGTTGGAAGCGGGCGCCAAGGCTACCGCCGCCTGCCCTGACTTGAACGAGGAAAGGCAATCCTCGGCGCGCAGTTTGCGCGGGCTCGACTGGCTCAATTTTCTGCTTGCCGACGTGCTGTCGGGGGTTGGGCCGTTCCTGGCTATTTATCTAGCTGGTCGCGGATGGAACGAGCAGCGTGTCGGGTTAGCGCTCACGATCGGAGGAATCGCCGGCATCGCTTCGCAAACGCCGGCGGGCGCTTTGGTGGACCGGCTCAAGTCCAAGCGAGCGCTGATTGCGGCGGGCGTCGCCGCACTGGCAATCGGGGCACTCCTGATCGCAATCTTTCCATCGTTCTGGGCGGTCATGACTGCACAAGCGCTGATTGGCGCGATGTCCGCTTTCTTCATCCCAGCCATCGCCGCCATCTCGCTCGGGCTGGTTGGACGCGGGCTCTTCAATCGGCGTCAGGGAAGAAACCAGACCTTCAACTCGGCCGGCAACGTGGTCGCTGCCGTGATGATGGGGTTGGTCGGATTTTTCATTTCCAACCGCGGGGTTTTTTTCCTGGTGGCGATGCTTGCGGCACCGACTATCTTGTCGCTACTGCTTATCCGGCCGACCGAAATCGATTACGAGCTGGCCCGGGGTGCTACGGAAGGCGGCATTGATGAAAAACCCTCCAGTGTCTGGTCCCTGTTGAAGGATCATCTGCTGGCGATTTTTCTATGCTGTGCGGTGCTTTTTCATTTCGCCAACGCGGCTATGCTTCCCCTGCTCGGCGAGATGCTGGCGAAGGGCAAGGGCCGCAGCTCCATGATGTTCATGTCGGCCTGCGTGGTGACTACGCAGTTCACGATCACGCTAATCGCGGCTTGGGCTGGACGCGCTGCTGGTTCCTGGGGTAGAAAGCCATTGCTGCTGATTGGGTTCGGCGTGCTGCCCGTGCGCGGTATCCTCTATACCCTGACTAGTAACATCTATTTGTTGGTGGGAATCCAAGTGCTCGACGGAATCGGGGCGGGCATTTTCGGAGTCGTTTCAGTCCTTGTGGTCGCCGACCTGACGCGTGGCACCGGACGGTTCAATTTGACACTTGGGGCTATAGCGGCCGCCGTCGGAATCGGCGCGGCGCTCAGTCAGAGCATCGCGGGAGGTATCGTTCACCACTTCGGCGATCGGGCCGGATTCATGTTTCTGGCTGCAGTGGCGGCGGCGGCCCTTTTGGTGCTGTGGCTATACATGCCCGAAACCCTCGAAGAAAAGTTTTCGGCAGCCAGCGTGCGAGACAGCATCGCGCGCGCTTAGAAGATTTGCGCGCCCGCTCGCGAATCTAACCGCCGGACCGGCGTCAGTGAGCCCAATAGCTGGCAAGCTTTTTTGCGAGTTCGTCACCGACGTCGTAGTTCTCGACCAATGCTCGGCAGTCCTGGGCAAAACTCCGCGAATGCCATTTTTGCGTCACACGGTATAGTACGCAGAAGCTGGCATAATCCAGGACGATCAAACCCAACAGCCTGATTTCAGGTAGCCGAAATACGGTTGCGAAACCTAGCAGGCTAAACAGGAAGAGCAATCGATACATGATACTCACATGGAACTCTTAATGGGCTGGGGAAGCTTCATCGCATTCTCTTCCCGTTTGTGGACTTGCGTAGGAGCGCGGTTCTGATTTCCTCCACTGTAGGCATCGCTTCATAGGTTTCGTCTTCGACCGCCGATTTTGGGCTGGTTGTGACAGGAGCGTCTAGGTCACTGGCCTGACGGCGGGTTCCGAGGCTCCGACGCTTGACGACCTCTCGCTGTGCTTCACGGATTCTACTTCTCAGGCTCACACTCGAATCATCCTTGCTTTCCTGTTGGAATCGCAGATGCCCTGATAGGTATCTTCGTAGGCATGAGACGTGCCAACCAAGTTTGGCAACGCACAAAATGTCTAAATTATGCTTAGATGTGCACGGCGGGATCGTGAAAGCAGCCGTCGTCGCCGAATCGCAACGCCGCGCTGCGCTGACATGAACATCGCTGGCCGATGCGACTGTAACTAGCCCGGTCGAGCCTGTGCGAGGCTCGCGGGCGACGGCCGTCGAAACGGCCGCCACCCGCGCCAGGGTGCCCCTCCTCGGGTAAGATTCCGCAGGTATCGACTACTAGGCTCGCGAAGCGTCCAGCTTTGACGTCGGACGCTTACCCACGATCGACCGCCTATAGGGTCTCGATAAAATCGACGACCTGCTTTTGCTGTGCAGGATTTAACGCCTGAAACGCCTGCGCCGCAGCGTTGCCCTGCCCATCGTGCAATTTTATCGCAGTGGCTATGTCGGTTGCGCGCCCATCATGTAAGAAGACGTCACGAGCACGTATTCCCCACAACGGCATTGTGCGCATCATAGTCGGTCCACCCACATCACTAGATGATCCATTATCGTTAACCCCGTCGCCCATGCTGCCCATATCGTGCATCAGAAAATCGCTAAATGGGTGATAGGTCACGCCGGCCAAGGCCGCATTAGTGGTTGACGTAAGCTGGGTGCCGTTTATTGTGGGCGGGATAAATGCAGATGGATTAGACGCAGTGGTGATCGATTCTACATGACAGCCCGAGCAATTTAACTTCTCGAATAATTGATGTCCCGCCTGCGAATCACTGGTTTGTGGGGCTTGAGGTGGAGGCTGTAATCCACGCATGAAATCGGTAAAGCGATCCACATCCGAGCGGCCGGTCGAATCAACTGTATCTTCCGGGTCGTCCGGTGATTGCAGGACTACGCCAAACTGGGTCACGCCCATCGCGCAAGTCGTGTTTGGATCTTTATTTAAGTCACTGGTAATGCCGATTTCGTTCAGATAAGCGTCAGCGGCAAAAGCCAACAGACTGGAATGCTGAGCTTTCCATCCGAATCTGCCGACATGCGGAATCGCGAGCGCTGCCAGAGTACTTGCTGCCACTTCGGAGCTCGCCGCCCCATTCTGATTCGTCTCGACGATCATCCGAGCCGAACCGCGAATCGACGGATCCTGATTAGCGGCGATTTGCTCGAAGGTCGAGTCTGCGGTCGCTTCGACCAGTCCATCTCCGTATATCGGCAGTGCCTCGCGATGAGCAATACAAGTAGGCGTTCCAGTGAGTCCCGTATCGTTGGAAGTGCCTGGCAGGCAAATTGGTAATTTATAAGAAAACCCTCTGGCCAATTCGACCTGCTGGCAGGTAGAGGCCGAATTGCCGATTAATCCTATCTGTCCACCGAGGGTGGCAGCCGCTACTCCATCTGGAAAGATGAGAGTCGAATCCTGCATCATCGAACCGCCCATCAGCATGTTGTCCACGGCAAAGATTCTTATCGGTGGTCCCCCGGTCGATAGGCGCTGCTCAAATAGATTCAGTCCCCCGCCGCCCATCGCCGGGGTACTATGACAGGATGCACACGAAGTATTATTAAACAAAGGACCTAATTGACCCGCCGGACCGCTCCCGTTCGTGGCCGGATTCAGGGTCTCGATTTCCTTCATATTCAACTCACCGTTGATGAAGTTTGTTAGGTCGGTCGGATTGTTTGCTATGCCTGGAAGTGGGTCTCCCATTCCGGAATAGATAGGATAGCCAGCACTAATGCCGGGTTTCAGATTTCTGAAATGACTTTGTGAATTGGCCGAACCTACAAACATTATTAAGGTAAGTCCTGCCGCTACTAATATTCTGATGCCATAAGCCATTGCTTGCCTTCCTCGGATCTGTGCTCTGCCAGTGGGCAGGGAAACACACCACCACACGCCGGTCTCAAGTTTGATCGAGCGAGCGCAAGACTGCCCGATCACCGGCGAGCGTCGATGTACATGGTTTTGCGTTTCTGCAGAATGTCCGTCAGCGACGGAATTCTGAAGTTCCGCAAAGTCAGCGCGCACCGCTGCGCGCGACCACTCTGTTAACGGAAAATGTTAGAACGACGGCGAGCCGCGCCCGCCGAAGGTGTGCACAGTGATGAAGTCTGGCATGCGCTCGCTTATCCGAACCTCGAAAACGCTCAGATCGTTGCGAGCGCAGCGGTCATTCTGGTGATTCTGCATCTCGCCCCCTCCCCGTGGTCCGCACTGACGCATCCGCGAAGCGGAATGTCGGTCAGTGCGAAGCGTTTCTGAAAAACGCTGCCGCGGATTATGCTCTTTCGAAAGTTCGATTGCAAGGAACAAATCCATGCGCGAAAGAATTCAAGTTGAGGGGGCTTTCGCCGAAGACTTTCGATTTTGATTGGTGGAGCTGAGCGGGATCGAACCGCTGACCTCCTGAATGCCATTCAGGCGCTCTCCCAGCTGAGCTACAGCCCCACCGTGCCGAGAGACGACCTCTCACTTAAGCGGAAGCTGTCCGCGGGGTCAACCTGGAGCTTTGCCGAGACTCGCCTGACCCCTCGGCGCGCAGACCGCGGCGCGCTTCAGACGCGAGCGCGTTCTATACTTATCTGGTTGGCGAGTGAGTGAGATGCGCACGCTCGAATGGCGCGATATCGATCTCTCCGGCCGCGAACTCTGTCTTCGCCCGGAAGTCAGCAAGAACAAAGACGGTCGTCCGCTTCCTCTGCGTGGCGAGCTGCTGGAAATCATCCAGCGGGCTCACGAGAAGCGGCGGCCAGACTGCCCGTTCGTATTTCACGATGACGGCGTGCCGATAGGCGACTTCAGGAAGGCCTGGAAGACGGCGTGCAAGAAAGCCGGCCTCAGTGGAGTCATCGTTCACGATCTGCGCCGCACCGCCGTCCGAAACATGGTGCGCGCTGGAGTTCCCGAGCGGGTTGCGATGGAGCTCAGCGGGCACAAAACGCGTCGCGTGTTCGACCGTTACAATATCGTGAACGACACCGATCGCGCTAATGCCAGCGAGCTTCTACAGAACCACTTGAATGTGCAATCAGCCATTCGAAAAGTGACTCCGCTAATTCAGCGTCGAGACGGTGTCTGACGGTAGGTACCCCTCATACACATCTCATAGCGACGAACGGAAATAATCATAAACAATTAGTGGTACTCAAGTTCACATACGATGCTATCAATCCGATTGCAGTATTGCATATTCCCTGAGAGGCGCCACCACCGCCTGAGAGGTCTTCTCGAGCAGGTCTCAGAAGTCCTGTATGATGTTGGACACATAAGAGGAGAAGGAATGCGGATGAATGCGGATCTATTTTGGCCGTGTAAGGTTTCTGAAAATCCATTTTTTTGCCACGACAGCTCGTACCTTTTCTAGAAAAGCTTGGAGAAGGTCTATATTCGTTTGGTTCGCCATATGCAAGAGATAGATAAAGCAATCTGCTAGCTCAACACGCACCGTTTTGATTGTGGCGTCATCATTCCGTACGGAGACCTGCATTCGCTGCCGCATCGCTTTGGCAAGCTCTCCCACTTCTTCAACTAATAAGATTAGAACCTCTTCTGGTGTCTCTTTGTGAAAACCGAGTTGTATGGCAATCCGTCCATAATAGTCCTGCAATTCCTTTAGGCTGAAGGAAGAAGGTGGTTCGGCGCGATTCACAATCTCGCTGAATTCCAAGATAACTTGCTCTTCGGAAGCGACAGGTACTAAATCTCGGTGAGGGACATCTTTGAGTCGCTCTGAACACCGCACCGGCACGTGCAATGCTAGCGCGTATCCAATTTCGAGAGCTGCGCTCGGACCTAGGTATCCCCCAGGGGACACCACGTAGAGAGCGTCTGACCTGGCGATTGAGTTGAGATGATGAAGTTCGATGTCTTTAGGGAATCCGTCCTCACCCTTCAGATATACAAACCCCTCTACTTGACGGTCGTCTCTTTCGGTACTTGCAGGAGAAAGAACCTGCACTCCGGCTGTCTTGAAAGCGGCAACTGATCGTCTCACGGACTCCCAATGCTGCCTAAAACTACCCGACACCGTAACTCTTATCGCACTTCGAATCTCATCCATGCGCCTTTGATCCTTCAGTTGATTCTGCTCTTATGGTTAGTCCAGCGTGCCCACTCCGTTGGATCGATGGTTAGGCTGCGAGCGGCATCTTCTAGCTCCCTCTCAAGTTCAGTTTGGAAACGTCCTGTGTCATCGCTCAAGTGTTTGCATCGCTCAACGAACGTTCGCCACTCTTCGAAAGTAAAGCGCTCGACGACTTCAGCATTGGCACCAAAAACCTTCTCTGCAATCTGCTGATTTGCCTTTCCTAACGACCCGGACCACGCCTGAATTTTAGCACCCAGACCTGGGGGTTTGATTAAGACGAGGAGATCAAATCGGCCAGGCCGCAAAATCGCGGGGTCGAACGTGTCAACATGATTCGTAGCTAGAACTAGGATCGATCTTTCCAAGCTCCGAAGCCCCTGGATTAGCGTAAGCATGGCCGTAGTAATGAGTCGGCTCTCCCAATCCTCCTTGTCGTTCCTCTTTCTGACGAACTCTTCGACCTCGTCGATGAAAATCACAACTTCGCGCAATTGCTCAAGCTTTCGAAAGATCAGCCTCGCTTGATGAGCCATTCGGTCAACGCCAAGTGCCAATAAATCACTAGTTTCTATAGTGAGTAGAGGCCAACCAAGAGCGCGAGCCATCTCGGACACAAGTTTGGTCTTCCCCGTTCCAGGAGGACCAAAAAACACCGCCGACCAGCGTCGTCGCTGAATACTCTGAGGCGAAGGATCGGGGAGATGTGGCTGGACTAAATAGTCAAACAGTAGTTGCTTGACGCTCGAGCGCGTGCTGCCGATTATCGGCGTCGGCGAGTCGGCGAGATTACACCAGGACTGCGCCGTAAGGGTATTGTCGATGTGCCTCGGAAATTGACGAGCTGAAAACTCTTGCAACAGGCGTCTCTGTATCATCCTTTGAAGGAGAATATCGAACCCACGAACAAAGGCGAGGACCATTGCAGTAGCCCAAGCTTGCGGACGCGTACCTGGTAGAACATTATTGGAACGCCAGCCGCGGAGTCCATTCTCACTGAGCTGATGGCTTTCTGCCCACGAAAGTGCGCGGTTCAAACCCTCTAGGTGAGGCTCGAAAAACTCAACGGGAAATCCAACGTGCTCCGAAGCATCTCTGCTGCCGATACGCATTACGGCGGTGAGGGTTTCGAAGGAAAAAGGATATACACTCCCCGCGTCTGGGTAATGAAACAATGGAAAAGCCTTCGCCCATAATCCATTCGATAGTTGAGAAGCGAAAAAGACGCGCAAGCCCGCGGCTATTAAGTCTCGACTCGGATCTTGACCCGAAACTGCCCAAATAAAATCGACGATCGCCATTGCATATCCGAGCTGCAGCGCGTCGTATCGATCGAGGTCATTCGCGGTGTAATAGGCGATGTGTCGATGCAATTCCTCCTCGGCCCAAAGTGCTGCCCGCTTGATTGCCTGCTCGGTGGCGTTGACTTCGTCGCCTGACCCATTCCACCATCCTTTCCGGTAGTGCGCCAAAGCGTCGATAAGGGCGCGGATAGTCCAATATGTAAGGAAACCGCTCGGAGGATAGTGCATGAACTCAACAGCACCAGACCCGGAATTCAAATGCTGTCGCACGGCGTAAACGCCACTTCGTGCACGGTCCTGGTCAAGGATCTGGTGGTCCGCGAGTTTTAAGGCCGTGGTTAATGCCAGCGGTGCGGTGTATGGGTTGCCCTCGCCAAGTCCCTCACTGGACCAACTCGTCTTTAGCAGCCACGTCAGGAACGCATTCCGATGGCGCTCGAGAAAATTAGGTAGTGTACCGAGTGGAACATCGAGAAATGACAGGACACAGGTGCATGCGGTTGTGACATGATGGCCGGCATCGTTTGGACCATATTGTCCGAACGTAGTGACCTCGTCGTTCCAGAAACCGTGAAGTATGTCTGCGTGATGACCTGCAATCTGCGTGAGCCGCTCACGGGTTCGTTGTAGCTCCTCAATTTCCAAGGTTCACCCTCTCTTGGCGTACCAAAATCGCGAGTTCGCTCAGAGACTGATCATGCCGATATCATGCTCCGGCTTTGCGGGATCTCTTACTCAGGACTCCCTGCCCCGCTTTGTGCGCCGTGAGGCGCTTGAGTCCCTTAGTATTATTGGTTCCATTTGGAGATGGAACGCCAATGCCCCTCCTGCGGTCGCGTAGCGCACCCTGGTTGCGGATACTCTGGCGAACAACTGCGGGCAAGTCTGCCAAGGAATACGTTGAGTGGCACAGACTTCATCCGATCATCGCAACGTTTCGGCGAAAACTGTCGATGAGATGTTCGAGGGCTTGACAAATTCGGACACTTTTCGGACAATCGCGTTGTCCGATGATGTCCGAAACCCAAAAAGTGCCTGATTTTATTGGTGGAGCTGACGCGGATCGAACGCGCGACCTCCTGAATGCCATTCAGGCGCTCTCCCAGCTGAGCTACAGCCCCACCGTACCGAGAGAGGACCTCTCACGTAAGCGGAATCTGTCCGCGGGGTCAACCTGAGCCTCGCCGAGACTCGCCTGACCCTCGTCGCGGAAACTGCGGCGCGCTTCAGACGCGAGCGCGTTCGATCAGTTCGCGCGCCGCGCGCCGGAACTTGTCGGTGACCTCGGCGCCGCCGAGCATCCGAGCGATTTCTTCGATCCCTTCCGCCTGCGCAAGGGCGCTTACGCGGCTCCGGGTCGCACCGCGTCGTTCCTCCTTTTCAACCAAAAAATGAGTGTCGGCGAAGGCGGCGACCTGCGGCAGATGGGTCACGCATAGCACCTGATGAAAGCGCGCGAGTTCCTTGAGCTTGCGTCCCACAACCTGGGCAACCGCGCCGCCCACGCCGGCGTCGACTTCGTCGAAGATCATCGTGGCGACACCGCGGCGCTGCGCCTCCAGGCGTTTGAGCGCGAGCATCACGCGCGAGAGTTCGCCGCCCGAAGCGATGCGCGCGAGCGCCATCGGTGGCTGCCCCAGATTGGGCGAGAGCATGAACTCTATCGAGTCGGCGCCGCCCGGCCCAAGCGTCATACGATGGTGCTCGAATGCGTTCTCTGATTTCTCCAGCGGTGCGAACCGCGCCTCGAAAACCGCCGCGCGCATCCCCAGGGTTTTGAGTTCGGTCTCCATCCGGCGCTTGAGCTCGGCAGCCGCACTCTGGCGCCGCGCGCTCAGTTCGGCGCCCATCCGCGCGAGGCGATCGAGCGTGTCGCGAAGCTCTGTTTCGGCCGCCGCTCGCGAGTCGGAGACCCGCTCAAGCTCGGCGACCTCGGCCCGCGATCGATCCAGCGTTTCGAGCACGCTTGTGAGCGTGCCACCGTACTTGCGCTTGAGCCGGGTGAGCTCGGCCATCCGCGTTTCGATTTCCTCCAGACGCGCCGGGTCGGCCTCGACTCCCGCGGCGTAGTCGCGCAGCGTATGCGCGGCCTCCTCCAGGCCCAGCCGCGCTGAGCCGATCAACTCGAACGCGTCCTTGAGCTTCGGGTCTATAGCCGCCGCCTCACCGACGCGGCTCTCGGCGCGCGCGACCGCATCGAGAGCCGCAGAGTTTTCGCCCGAGAGCATCTGCTCGGCCTCGGCGGCGGCAGCGGCGAGGCGCGCGGCATTGGCCAACACCGTGCGCTCGGCCGCCAGTTGTTCGTCCTCGCCGGGCTTAAGCTCGGCGCCTTCGAGCTCGGCGATGCGGAAGCGGGCTAGCTCGAGCTGCTCGGCGCGGGTGCGCTCGCGCTCGCGGAGTTCGTCGGCCCGTGCGCGCGCCGTGGCAGTCGCGCGATAAGCGGCGCCATACTCCTCGACCGCCTCCTCGAGCGCGGCGTGCCGGTCCAATAGCTGTAGATGGCTTTCGGAGCGGAGCAACGTCTGTTGCTCGTGCTGACCGTAGACCTGCACCAGGCTCTGGCCGAGGCGCGCCAGCGTCTGGACCGTGGCCATCTCGCCGTTGAGGTAGGCGCGCGAGCGGCCGCCTTCGGCCGCCAACGTGCGGCGGATGACCAGTTCGCGCTGCCCGGATTCGGCAAACTCGCGCGTGCCCTCGGGGAGCGGCGCTTCGCCCTCGAGTTCGAACAATCCCTCAACCACCGCTTCAGTCTGTCCAGCGCGAATCATGTCGGGCGAGGCACGGCCGCCGAGCAGCAAGCCGAGCGCGGTCATGATGATGGTTTTTCCGGCTCCGGTCTCGCCCGAGAGCACGTTGAAGCCGGGCCCGAAATAAAGCGCCGCGCCTTCGATGATCGCGAAGTTGCGGATGCGCAGTTCGACCAGCATCGCGGCTAAGCGCGCTCAGCCCCAACGCAGCTTGTTGCGCCAGATCTCGAAGTAAGAGTGCGACGATCGCACGAGCACCACCGGATTTTTGCCACGCCGCACGCGCAAGGTGTCGGTGCTCGTGATGCGCGCGGTCTGCTGGCCGTCTACAGTCAACATCGCGCCATTGTCGTCGCTTTTCACCCGGACCTCGATCTCGAACGAATCGGGCAGCACCACGGGACGGTTGCTTAGGGTATGCGGGCAAATCGGCGCGAGCACCACGATGTCGAGGGTCGGGAAGACGATCGGACCGCCAGCGCTGAGCGCGTAGGCGGTCGAGCCGGTAGGGGTGGCGATGATCAGGCCGTCGGCGCGGTAGGAGCAGAAGCGCTCGCCGCGCGCGACCACGTTCAGGTCGAGCATCCGGCCGAGCGCGCGCTTGTTGATGACCACGTCGTTGAGCGCGCGGAAGCTCTCGCGATCCACCCTGCCAACGCCCGTCGCATGCGACTCGACCGTCGCTTCCAGCGTGATGCGGCGATCGACTTCGTAGTCGCCGTCCAGCACGCGGGCCAGCGCAGCCTGTGCCTCCTCGGTGGTGATTTCGGTCAGGAAGCCGAGGCCGCCGAGGTTGATGCCGAGGATCGGCGTTTCGCGCTCGCCGACCAGACGCGCAATACTCAGCAGCGTGCCGTCGCCGCCGAGCACCACGATGAGGTTCGAGCGCGACGCCAACTGTTCGCGCTCGACCGCCTCCGCGCCGAGCTGGCTGGCGACTTCGGGCTCGGCCAGGGTTGTCAGATGATGCGTGCGCAACCAGACCGCGAGCTCGTGCGCAATCGCGACTGCGCGTGGCCGCTCACGCCGCACAACCATCCCAACCGTCTTCAGCGAATGCTTTTCTTTCGGGCTCACGCTGGTCACGCTCGAACCAGCGCCGCGCGTGGCGCGAGCGTCACTAGCAGGCCGCGATCGCGAGACGATGCGTCGAATCGGATGACTGATGTGCGCAGCGAGGATAAAGTTGCGTTCAACGCGTCGAACTGCCGTCTCCAGGCTCCCGCCTTCGAACTTGCGAACCGAAGAGCCTGGCCCGAAGATCCCAAGGTTACCTAGGGCGCCGCGCCCGGATCAACCGTGATTGTTTTGGGCACTGCGCGACCTTCGGGTGTAACCGTGATGGTTTTGGGTACCGGCGACGCGTCGACTGGTGGTTTGGGAGTTCCGAGGACTAACGCGACCGCCTCGACGTGGTCCACCTGCACTCCCTCGACGCGCCTTTGGCTAATGCTTTTGATGAGTACCGCGTTGGCGCCAGCCTCGCAGGCTTTGCGCTTGAGCAGCGACATTATGTCCTCGCGTTGGTCCGGCGCGGCGTCGACCTTGAGCGTCGCGACCTCGCGCGTGCTTCCCGAGGGCTTGTGGCGGAGAATTCGCACCTCGCACTGCATCCGGCGGCGCCGAGTCTCCGGCGCTATCGTCCCTCCCGACGCGCGTCGTGATAATGCCGATCGGCTTACCGACGCTGAACCGCGGCCGCGAGGGTGCGGTGTGCGTATCATCCGAGGCGGCCGAAGGACCACCGAAGCGCTCCGGCCCTTGACGTAGCACGGCCGGCGTTGCGACCGCGGAGGGCTTCGCCGCCGGCGCGCCGTTTGATCGCTCAGCCGATGCGACAACTGGAGAAACGCCCGACTGCGGTGGCGCCACCGCACTGGCACATCCGCCGAGCGCACAACACAGCACCATCAACTTTGCCAGCAGCCGCACGTTAGTCAGTATCCGTACCGTAACCGCGTCTGTCACTACCCGCGTAGCATCCACGTCGTTCGCGCGCGGACAAGCCTCGCTTTCCAAAACGTTTCGTATAAGATCGCGGCGGCGGCGCGGCGCGCGAGGCGGGCTACGCTGGAGCGAAATCGCAATGGCTTCGAGTAATTCACAGCAGCCTCTGATAGGCGCGCACGTATCAATCGCGGGCGGCGTTAGCCAATCGCTCGCGCGGGGCCGGCAGATAGGCTGCGACTGTATCCAGATTTTCACCAAGAGCTCGCGCCAGTGGGCCTCCAAACCTTATTCGGGCGAGGAAATCGAGGCGTTCAAAACCGCGCAAGCCGACACTGGAATCAAAATGGTCGTCGCGCACGACTCCTATTTGCTTAACCTTGGCGCGCCCGACGACATACTGCGCAAGCGCTCGATTGAAGGCCTCATCGACGAGCTCGAGCGATGCGAGGCGCTCGCCGTACCGTATCTAATCGCCCATCCGGGCGCCCATGTCGGCTCGGGCGAAGAGGCAGGGATCGCTACCATCGCGCGCTCGATCGACGAGGCGCACAAATCGTGCGCCGGCTTCAAAACAAAAGTCGCGCTAGAAATTACCGCGGGGCAGGGCAGCAATCTCGGCTCTTCGTTCCCCCAGATGGGCCGCATCTTCGACGCGGTCAAGGAAAACGAACGGCTGCGGCTGTGCTTCGACACTGAGCACGCCTTCGCCGCGGGTTACGATCTGCGAAGCCGCGAGGGCTACGAGCGCACCTTCGCCGAACTGGACGAGCACATTGGAATCAAGCGCGTGGTCGCCTTTCATCTCAACGATTCGCTCAAGCCCCTTAATTCGCGCGTCGACCGGCATCAACATATCGGCAAGGGCCACCTCGGCGTCGAGCCATTCGACCGCCTACTTCACGACCCCCGCTTTTTCGGCTTGCCGATGTGCTTGGAGACCGAGCCCGGCCCCGAGATGCAGGAAATTGCCGAGGACCTCGTCACGTTGCGCAAGCTGCTGGGATCGCAAGACTGACAGTTAAGATCGCACTAAAGTCTGACCCGATGGAAAAACGAATTCTGACCGGCGACCGTCCGACTGGCCCGCTGCATCTCGGCCACTACGTCGGTTCGCTTCAAAACCGCGTCCGCCTGCAACACGACTACGACACCTACATCCTGATCGCCGACATCCAGGCGCTGACCGACAACTTCGAGCATCCCGAGAAGCTCGAGGCCAACGTATTCGAGGTCGCGCTCGACTATCTCGCGGTGGGCCTCGACCCGGCTCGGGTGAAAATAGTCGTGCAATCGATGGTGCCGGAGTTGAGCGAACTTACCACCTACTTCATGAACCTGGTGACGGTGGCGACGCTCGAGCGCAATCCCACGGTCAAGGACGAGATCAAACAGCGCAACTTCAAGCGCGGCGTGCCGGTGGGTTTCTGGTCGTATCCGATTTCGCAGGCCGCGGACATCACGATCTTCAAGGCCGAGCTGGTGCCGGTCGGTGAGGATCAGTTGCCGATGATCGAACAGGCGCGCGAGATCGTGCGCCGCTTCAACTCGCTCTACGCCAAAGTGCTGGTCGAGCCGCGCGCGATGCTGGGTCAGATGGCGCGACTGCCCGGCACCGACGGCGGGGCCAAGATGTCGAAGTCGCTCGGCAACTGCATCTATCTCGGCGATCCCCCAGAGGCAGTGCGCAAGCGCGTGATGTCGATGTTCACCGACCCGACGCGGATTCATCCGACTGATCCCGGCCATGTCGAAGGCAATCCGGTTTTCACCTACCACGACGTGTTCAATCCGGATAAGGCCGAGGTCGACGAACTCAAGGAGCGCTATCGAAAAGGCACGGTGGGCGACGTCGAGGTGAAGCAGAAACTGTTCACCGCGCTCGCCGCCTTCCTGCAGCCGATTCGCGAACGGCGCGCCGAGTTCGCGGCCAAACCCGACCGCGTGCGCGAAATCATCATGGAAGGCACGCGCAAGGGGCGAGCGGTTGCGCAGTCCACGATGGACGAGGTACGCGCCGCGATGAAGCTCAACTATAAGTTAGACCGATAACCGTTGGTTACAGCCATTGTTCGAGCGCTCCGAGGCGGTGGTGTGCCTCGCCTGCGGCTTCCTCAACCGTGCGGTCCTGTTCCGCGGCATCCTATCTGTCATCCGTTCTGGCTGAACTGACCTCGGCGCATCCGATGCCTTAACAAACTGCGCGCACCCGTTCACGATTGAATAGCTGCCCCCGCGATTAAGCGCGACCGTGAGTACCGGCCGAAGGGGAGGGAGTGAACATTCTTGGAAAGCCCGAGCATCACTGCGAATATTGTACTCGAAGAAAACCCGGCTCGCGCGCAGGTGCGCTATCTCGCTACGATAGAATTCTTCGTGCTCCTCGGCGTGGGCATGTTGGGATGGGTCCTTTGCTCGCCGGTACTGCCGATACCGCCCGACAAGCATCTGCGCGCGGCCTCGATCGCGCTGGCGGAGATGCTTTTCCTGGGTTGGTCGGG
>CAVQVD010000023.1:0-175316 GCA_963717045.1 uncultured delta proteobacterium
TTCGTAAAGCCACTCGCTCAATATTTCATCAGATTTGACATTAGCCTTTCCGGAATTCAGACCGTCAAGAGCCTACTCACTCTACCTCTACATCAACGGGATCTGCGCTCGGGAGCCTCTCAGGACCAACATGCCCCAGCCAACCTCACAGCTCGGCACCTTGTCGACTGAGCTGATTGTGTATATCGCAGCAGAGTTAGAACTCGTCGATCTATGCCTTCTCCGACTTGCTTGCAAGAATCTGTACTATAAGACGCTTCACTACTTCGGCTCTACCTATTTTGCCTATGTCCGGACGGACCTGTCCCGCACAAGCCTACAAAAGCTCCTGCAGCTTTCACAACACGAAAAGCTAGGCCACTATGTCTGTACACTACTCGTTAAGGGACCTCATGGTGTGGGCCAGGATTCGTCTGGATCGGAACCTTTCACAAAGTTTAATATTCCCTTATCCCGGCGTGCAAACACTACAAGATGCACTCCTGGCCTTGGAGAATTGCCGGTCTTTTGCATATACAACGACGGCAGCAGTCCTCGCAAGATAAACGACCCTGGCTGTCTAAATGCTTCCGATATTGTTGCGATTGTTTTATACATCATCGCCGAGACTAGCTTGCCCGTAAGTGCATTCATGGTCGGACTTCTTCGCCTTCGACGAGGATTGGGTCGAGATAAACCGGTTACATCTCGCAAGCTATCAAAAACTTGAATTCAAGAACGGATGGTCTCACCTTCAAGATCTATTTTTACGACAGAATAGTAGGTGCCTGTACTCCGGCTGGGTGCAGAACTTCATTGCTGCCGCCCCAAACCTCGGTGCTTAACACTGGATTTTGGAGACGAAATGTTCAATGTATTTTTCGACAAGGCGGCTTCCTGGAAAAGCTTCCCAAGCTTCAAGAACTGAATATTTCTTCTATAAGCTCCCACAACGGCTCCCTCTTTGACTTCCTCTTCCGTTTGGGAGACAGTCTTCGTATTCTTCGGCTGACTCACTTCTCTCTTGACATGACGCGGACTTGGAAACCGACCTTCAAGCTCCTGCGAGCGAAACTACTGGCCTTGGGAACAATATCAGTATTTAGGCTCTCTGAGTTTATATGGATAGAAAGAAATGGGCTCGGAAAACCATGCAGAGAAACAGTTACCTTTCCAGGATTTCTTGGGATTCTCAGTGAGTCCGGGCTTGAAAAACCAAACCCGTTTTGGCTCGACGGCTGGAACATGGTGGTCGTTAAATCATACACAGAACGTGCTCCTCTTGAAAGCCAGAACTGGCTTTATTAGTATGTTCGCACTTGAAGAAAGCTTAAGGGGCTGCACAGCCTAAAATTAGTTGACACCGACGAGTTGGTAAAACTTGGAAAGCTCACTCGAGTCAAAGTCACATGACCATCAATCATTGCGGGAAGAGTGAAGGATTTCCATTGTCAAAAAAAGGATTCTGAAGTGAGGATATATTTCCCAATTGATAGCTCTAGCTTGGGGGGTGGGGGATTGAATGTAGGTACTCAAGGAGCCACACTCCTGTGGAAGGCTCATGAAGAGGAGGAGTGTGGACTATGATGGTCCAAGGTCAGTCTTGCAACGGTCCTCTGCGGGAACCAAGCCCCGAGGGACGAGGTTCCTTTTCAATCTCCATTCGACTCTCTTGCAAGACACGAGAGAGCCGAAAGGCCTTCCGAAAAAGGGCTCAGCTTCGACGCCATTCAGGCGGAGTGATTGATCAAGGTGCTGCTTTGTTTTTGGAAAGGCTCGGATGAAGATGAATGAGTGCAAAATGAATAAGAGAACAAACCAGAACCATGCAGACTATATTCACAGTTTGCTTGCCGCCGAGTGCATTGACATGATTTATTGTGAGGAGGAAGAAAACGAAAGGAGGCAGCTTTGAAATCGAGAAAATAACTTCGGTTGTCCATTCCGAATTGGGTTTAGCGCGCCGGCTCAAGATCTCCAGCCTTCCGCAATTTCTTCCGTCCTCGAGCTCCAACACAATATCACTACACATCCCTCGAAGCCTCGATCCATCAACCTGTCGGGATCATTATGGGCAAGAAGAAGCGCGGTCACCCTGACGTCGAGGAGCTGCTCGCTCGTCCATGGTGCTATTACTGTACGTACATCGCCCTTGACACGCTGGCAATTGCTAACATGAATCGTAGGTGAGCGTGATTTCGATGACCTCAAAATCCTCATATCCCATCAGAAAGCTAAACACTTCAAATGCGAAAGATGCGGTCGGAGACTGAACACAGCAGGAGGTGAGCCGCGAAGAAGCCCTCTTATGAATTCTTTGCTGACGACATAGGCTTGTCCGTCCACATGAACCAAGTCCACAAGGAGACCTTGGCCAGCGTGGACAATTCCTTGCCCAATCGACAAGGACTTGAAGTCGAGATATTTGGTATGGAAGGTATCCCGGCAGAGGTCGCGCAAGCACACAACCAGCGAATCATTGCAGGGTTCTACCAAGCCGAGGCCGAACGTCGAGCAGCCACAGGGAATCCGACTCCAGGAGGTGCAGCGAATCCAGTAGGTGGCCAACCTAAGAAGCCAAAGTTCGAGTCGCCGGCGGAACTGAAGAAGCGCTTGGCAGAACACAAAGCTCGTAAAGCGGAACAAGCAGCTGGTGGTGGTAGTAGCGGTGGCAATACACCGATGGACAACAGTCCTATGGGACAAAGTCCTGGCGCGTTCGTAAGAACCCACAAAACCCCCGTTCATATATATATACTAACCAGGCTTTTCAAAGAATGCGTCGCCGTTCCCTCCTCCACAAGCCACTTTTGGCGGATCACAAGGTGCGGGATATGGATCATTCACTCAAGAGCCGTATACACAACCTGCGGTAGCTTACCAGCAGTCTTATCCTCAACAACCTCCATTTTCTGGGCCTCCCGGTGCTCAATATCAACCACAGTATTCTCCCCCGCAGCAGTACTCTGCTTCGCAATCGTTCCCTCCCGGATACCAACCAAATCAAAATTTCCCTGGTCAACAGTTTGGAGCAGGATCGGCCCCTAGCTCTTTCAACGGCTTTCAAGGCCCGCCATCTCACACCCCACCAGCGCATGGCGGACTACCAAATCGGCCTCCGAGTCTACCCCCGGCTCCCGGTCTTCCTCAGAGACCATCATTTGGAGCTCCTGCCATGCCACCGTATCAAATGCAGCAGTTGCACCAAGGCCCTCCTCCTCATCAGCAAGGTGGATGGGGAGGCAATGGATGGAAAGGTCAAGATCAGAATTCAGCTATGTCATCAGCTTATCCTCCTCACTCTCAAGGCTACAATGGGGATTATTCGACTAACGCTTCTTTGGTGGATGACCTGGTTTCAGGCGCTGCCCGAGAAGCTGATGACATTGACGAGATTATCAGGATGGCCGAGGCAGGTATCAAGCCTCCAAAGAAGGGAGAGGCGGCTTTAGCACCAGCTCCGGCTTCCGAATCAAATGTTACTTCTGCTGCGCCAACCGCCACAGCTACCCCTACGCCAGCCCCCGAAGTCGCCGAGAAGCCTGAACCAGCCGAGAAAACAGAACAAGGAGAAAAGAAATCAAAGAAAGAAAAGCCGACCAAGATGATATACTCAGACAACGACTTGAGCCCAGAGGAGAAGATGGCCATGATGCCAAGGTACGCATTCGTCCCAGAAGGAAAGACTGAAACAATTCTCGTCGATGCAGCTACAGTGCCTGGTGTTGCCGGCACGGTCGATGCATAGGTACAAAAAACGCCTGGCACTTCGAAGCGGAAATCTAGGCAAGGCAATGGACTACTGGACTTGTGGCAGGTCTTCGCCTTCCCTATATTTCTTTCCTTGGACCCGTCTCGAAACTCGGCACATACGCCCCTTCTGACTTAGGTCGCAACACTTCGACAACTGCCGAAATGCACGAATACAAAATTGGGGTGGATAAATGGGAGCTGAGAGCGCAGCTAAGTCATTTGGCTCTACTTCGACTCTGTGTTACTTAGATTCCAGCAGTTCTTTGACTTTAGCGTTTCTTTATTCAAGGCTCATTCTGCATTCCCCGCGAATGGTAAGTGCTCAGGTGAGCTGGGACTTGGTGGATGGTGAGAGAATGCTTTGGCAATTGAGTGTAATGTCCAGGTAGCGCAGCCTTTGTAAGTACTTATTTAAGGTTGGCTATCTCTTCACTGTGCTTTCCCCACCCAATATTATATGCCTGTGTTATTGCTAGACTTGATATGTTTCCACTTCCTCGGATGTTTTTCTGCAGGGTAAATTGTGTTGCCCTTTGACGATGTCAATGTGGCCTTTCGGATCTATCGCGTTCATCCATATCTGAGCTTCATTCCCAAAGTTGGTGGAAATCACATTAGACGCAATATTATATTCATGTATTTAGGCATTGCAGCGGCAATCACAACTGGTGCATCTCGAACTCATTTTCTTACCGCTCCGATTACCTGGCGTTCTGAAATTGCATCAAACTTTGCTATTCAGCTGCCATATATTTCAGCCTGGAAGATTAGCTCGGTTCCACCGCGCAATATCTATCCACCGGTCTCCGCAAAGCCTCTCGCTGTTCATTGCTTTCTCAAATTCCAATTTTCTCATCATGCGACGCGATTCGCAGTGGACGTAAGGAACCGCGTGCAATAATATATGCTGCTCTCTATTGCTAAGCCTCCAGATCATCACGATGTTTATCCGTCCACCCGCAGTTCCTATCAACTCGATAGCGGAATCTGGACGCCGGTACCTAGAACGAGCCGTTGTGACTTCGTAAAAATGTTTACTTCTCACCAATTTTATCCTCCTTTTCGCGCGCACATGTTTTGGCGATTGAATTTTAATCTTTCTTAAGTATCGATTCTCCGTCAGTGGTTTGCGTTGTTTTCCGTCCACTCTCTATCACCGACAATTATCGCGCCCTCGCAGAGTTGGTCAAGATGAGGACGAAGTCGTTTCTCCTTGCCCTTTCCGCGCTGTCCTCGTCCGTGACGGCGCGGTCAAAACACGACAGTCACAACGAAGGCTTCGCCAGGACTGTTGCAATTGGCTGGATCTGGGATCCATGGGCAAAACATGGTCAGCGCCAATGACTGGTGGGGAGTGATTCGAGCAGTCCAAGATCTAGCAACCGATTTTGGAAAGGTTACGGGCACGAATCTGACATTGGGGAACTGGCATGGAGGGATTATGCCTGGCAAGTATTCAAGACGCAGTGAAGAGAGACCTGCTCGCAGAGGTCCGCAATGGGGTGGAGGGGGTGGTTGGAATGGGCCCCCTTACCCGCCAAATGGAGATGAAGCGTCGCCACAGAGTTCGGAACATAATAAGACAGCAGGCCGTTTCTTTCTTAACTCTGATTGTCATTTTTCTTAACTCCTTTCTCACTGTCACCTCATGTCTGTTTACATAACATAACTCGTCAAGTCTGAAGTATCTGAATTGGCTTATAGAATTTGCTTTAAAACAGTGTACATTACATCTTCTAACGGAAAAAGAGACAGTCATATCATAACTTGTCTTCTTTGGTTCTACAATACTAATCTCACGACCACACCCAAGGCTCCAGCAACAGCACCAGCTCCTGCTCCAGCGTAAAATCCTGTCGCACCTGCAGTTTTACTCGAGGATGTGACAGATGCTAGCGTGGCGCTCGCTGTAGTACCACTGCCAGAGGTTGAAGCCAGTGTATTTGTATCATCAGTCGATTGTGGAGTCGTTGTGGATGTTCTGGTTGCGGCGCCACTGTCGGGTTGCGGTTGCGCCTACTGGTCGGGTTGAGGTTCTTGACGCTGACGGGGTGGCTGGATCTCCTGCCAGATCGGTTTTCACTGTCCCATCTGGTGCTGTGTATTCTCCGGTGTTATAGTCGCCTGTACCTCCAACATCATCGTGGTAGAGACCTTGGAAAATTTTGGTCAGCAAGGTAGCCATCTTCAATCGATGCTGCGGAGGAGGTATCGTATTTACACACCTGTGCTCTTATCCAAACACAGCAAAGACCCATCGATATACTGATAGCATGTCTCGCTGCTCGTACAAGTGAGAGTAGCGCGTTTCTTCAGCTTTTCGTTGGGACCTGGGTCGGGACCCAGTCCTCCTGCAGTGAGACAAGCTTGAAGTGCTGCCGGGTCGTTGCCGGCGACTGAAGCACAACAGTCGACTATCGAGGTATTTGGGTCGCTGCAGTCACCCACCAGGTGATGGAGAAGGAGAAAAGCCGACTGGTGGCCAGGAGAGTGCGCCGGACGCAGTGCATGTGCTGCCCAGACTGAATGGGAGGGCGGCGAGCCAAAGAATAGTTATGAGGAGCTGCATTTCGTTGAATGAGGTTGAAGTGGCTACTCTGGAGAGATTGGGAAGTACAAAAATCAGGGGTACAATAAAGGCAAGATTTGGAGACGACTACTTATAAGAAACTGGTGGCAGGCTCTCGCTTTCATGAGCCGAAACATCGAATACTGCTCGCGGAGTAGATAAGAAGACGGGATGAGCCTAGATGAGCTTGGCGTAAGGCTGAAAAGGTTTGCCTCTGAAGCTAGGTACTTGGCATTAGGGGTGGGAGAAATTCAATGATTTCGTTAAACATTAATGGTCTAGCCAATGTTTAATGCACAACTTTATACCTTATTTTACGCATGTTAACGCAAAAGCCTCAGAATAAGAACCAAAGAAGACAAGAGATCCTCATGGAATTGCGCGAAATACTATGCATATAAGATTTCATAATTCTGTTTGGTCAAATATGGGGTAAACACCTTTTAGGAGTAATACGCCCTGACCCAATGATCATCCCATTAGATTTAATGTGCTATGCCACGTTGGCATGCCTCCTTCCATTAGCCGAAACCTTATTCTCAGGGTATTGCCTCTTGGCACTGGTAGTGCCAAATCTCTGCTCTGATTTGATAGGCGAAGAAATCAATACTTCGTGACTTTGAACAGATTCGAGCTTAGCTTGCTGCTCAGCCGCAAGAGGCTTTCACAATGCCCACGAAATCCGTTTCATCCGAGCAATGAGTCTACAAGCACATATTTCTGGGCTTGTTATGAATATGCCCAACTGTTTGCCAAGGCAATAAATTTAAATGATGAGACAACCTGCTGAGATGTCCCGTTCAACTCTTGGCGACCTTCTAAGAGGGATCACCCTACCTGTAAGAAATCTTTTAGTACTGGATTTATGATGGTTTGGATTACACCGCACAAGAGTTTCCAGGGATCGGGGCGACTCGAAGGAATCGAATAGTCTTGATGTTCTCTCAAAGGCTATTGGACCGAATTTGCAAAAGACCCTAAGCAGAGGAAGATTAACCACTTCTTCAATACTGTGGCTAAGCTAAATCAGAATATCTGACATCTATAGTTGTTGATTGCGAAGCATGGCGCTTAATTGGGGGTGGCGAGGCGGGGTGGGTGGTGGGGGGACGAAAGCTGAAGGGATCGGGTATCGTTCAACACCGAAAGGTGAAATATACCAGTCAGTTTGTTCAAACGAGAAACTGTTTATTGAAATTGATGGACCGTGGTGATAGAGCATCCATCTGCCAGTTAATTTTCGTTGCTCCATGCCTCCGTCGACCGTCGCCTCAAACTCGGTCAGGTCTGCCGCAAGTATCGGGATTGAGCTTGCGCTCCCGGTCAAATAATTATCAAACAAGGTTGACATGCTCACCAGAGGATCAAGCTAGAGTAGGTTCCAGTATCCCAAAAAGGGGAAGATCACTACTCTCGCCGTTCTGGAATACTTCTCGATTATGTTCTGGCACGTCTCAGGCTTGGCTTCGGGGGTGACTTGTGGGTTACTCGCATCGACTTTGTTCTAAGCACATTTTGGCTCGCTCCCTTCAGCAGTAACTGGCAAATGTTGTATAATTCCGTAGCACCAGGCGCTTGACGTGATGTACTTTCTAACGACTGTATACCTGGACGACTTGCCCTAGGAGGTTCATGTATTCGTGGTCTATGCTTAACAAAGCTGTTTCGAGAACGATGATGAATGGGGTAACGGGACCAAAATCAACATTTCTGTCAATATGTTTACGGAATTTAGAGAGCCTAACATTTAGTGAACGAGAGAGCATGCCGCCAATGTACATATGAATGGAATGATCTGATCTTGCGAAAAGGTAGCAGGTAGAGCTTCTGGTGTAGCTGGAGCGCCTCGGGTGCTATAGATGCATTCTCGGGAGAACCGAAGAGGATGATCCGGCTGTATTGTTATTGTTAGTAGAGCCCGGCAAACCAAACTCAAGTCGGACAAGATTGTGGTTTTTGTGTCTATGCGAGGCACGTTCGAGTCCGTTATTTCCGGAAAGACGTCTTGGCAGAGTTATTTTCGGAACGTTGAATTCCTTGGCTTGGTTAGACTTACCTGCCGCCGTCTCTGTAAGTCGAGAAGCTCCTGAGCCGAACCCCTTGCCACATTTGCCTTCGATTCACGATCGTGAAGCTGTCCTTTCCCAAAATAGAATCTTTCAAATATATACCTTCCGTAATTTGCGTGCTTCACTTGCTCTAAACCTTGTGTTCAAGTCCAACGAGTGTCCCGGCCCTGATAAGCGGGGACCCCTCACCATATCACGTGTTTTCAATCTGATGTTCGTGATCAAGAATTTCTGCAAAAAGTATTGAAGCCGAGAAAGATTCCATTCACGCCGTACGTTAGAAGGTGAGGAGGTGAGCAGAGAGCAGGAAGAAAGATCGAAGGATGTTCATAACCTAAAATGCGCGGATTCCGCGGGCTCCGAGACCAAGCTGCCCCTTTTTTCCTCGCTTAAATAAGCAAATCAGGTCTGCTCCCCTCGAACAAAGCCTTATTGGCACCGCCCCCAGTCCCAGATTTTTAGAATGGCCGTGGTCGACTAAACGAATCTACGGGGGTAGTAACATATGTTTATCGCACGTTGGACGGGCCTTACTTGACGAGGCTGAGTGCCTGGTTTGCCTCCTCACTTATCCCTGCTCCTGCTCTCAAGAACATGACACCTTGGCTGTTTGAGGTGCCGTAGTATGGTTGACTGTAGGGACCAGGGTGGCAGAGCAACGGCAACCTCTGGAATTGACAGGTAAGCCGCAACTAGGAAGGCTATAGTCTAAAAGTGGATAAAACGTAAAATTCTGAATAGGTAAAAGTGATTGCCTTGTAACTATGAAGGAAATCCGCAAATCTAGAGTAAATCTTGGCCCGGGAGACCCTCTAAATCTCGAAGTGCTACAGGGGAATTTTGGTGCAAAACAGCCCAATCGCGCAAACTTATGTCCACCCACTGTAAGATATTGTGTCAAGCGCGTAGAGCATGAGAACGAAGCTGCCGTATTCATGGGATTTTTGGACGACGTGGCGTTAGATTTGGGGGGAACCCCCCCTGAGAGATTTCGGTATATGCCGCCTCCAAGGCCCAATTAACTCACCGAGTGCTTCGGCTTTGCTGTGATACGTGGTAATTGGTCATATATTTGGCGAGGCTCATCGCGAGGCATATCGGCGCACCACATTCTCGAAGCGTCTCCCAATGCAAAGATTCCATCAACCGGTCTCAACCTCCGTTCTCAAGGCTCCTCGTTCCCTTCCTTTCACAGGCAGTCAACGATAATACAAATGGATGATGGCCAGCACGTCAGGCGCTGTACTCCTGGGTCAGATTGGGCCTCGGGAATCACCAGACGCATGGAAAATCGCCAAAGCCCGATTCTTGGACGGACTCAATGACAGTGAAAGAAGCATTTTCAACGAAGCTACAGTCGAGAATTTGTTCTACTGCGCCAGCAATGAACAGCGAAAGGATCGTGATGAAAGCAAAGCCCGATTGATCCTTGGAAAGATCCAACCGCTCGTATCAGCGATCGAAGATTACGGGAAAGCGATGGATACTCACGCAAATATAGCCTCTCTGTCTATTTCATCAATCTGGGGCAGTATTAGAGTCCTCCTCGCTATAGCAAATAGTCACAGCAAATTCTACAGCCGCATTATTGATACTTTCAGTCGCATTGGAGATATTTTACCACGGTTCAGTAAGTATCTTATCCACCTACCATCATTGTATGTTTCTCGGATGTATTCTCAAAGCTCTAGGGGACTATCAAAGGATATTCGACGGACAGAAACACCAGAGATTCACACATGCACTGTCAATGGCTTATCTGGATATTATTATCCTCTGCACGGAGTTCAAATCGTTGCTTCGTATTCAAAGAAGATCTTCTGTTCGAAGAGTATTCCAGCCACTATCGCCTGCATTGAACAGCCATCTTGACGATGCAATCAAAAGATTCAGACTTCATCGTGAGGCTGTAGACAAAGAAGCAGGCGTGTGTCACATGATTGAGGAGAAGGAATCGCGAGATTTGGTCTTGCGCAATAGTGAAGCTGCAGAAGCACGCAAGCGAGGTTTGTACCGGATATTACTCTTTCCGGGTCTACTGCTGATTAACACAGAGGCGAAGCAAAAAGACCTTGTCAAGCGTCTTTCGAAGGTTAATTATGTGTACAAACACCATAGAATGCAAAAGATACGCCATCCTGGTACTGGTGCCTGGATCAAAGAATTACCGGAGTTCAAGAATTGGCTAGCTTGTAAAACCTCTGCCACCATGTGTTGCTATGGAATACGTATGTCCATTTTTTTGTCATCTCTTCGCGGTACTGACATGCCTCAGCTGGTTGCGGGAAATCTGTCCTAACATCGAGTCTCATCGATGACATTGCAGCCAAGTCATCATCCGAGGTAGAATTAAGTGTATTTTACTACTGCGATCACGCAGACAAGCGAACACTAGACCCCGTCAATCTCTTCGCCAGCATTGCTCACCAAATGCTACAAGGTCTGGAATTATCGCCTAAGATTACGACGAAGCTTGAGGAAATTTGCCAGGAGGGCAAGATTCTAGAAGTAAATATCACTTTCACCCTCGAATGTTATCTTCCTTTGAAAACGCTGTGCTGATACGATTCTTTCAGGTTGAGGGTCTTCACCAACTAATTTTGGAGGCTGTTCACAACATTTCATCGGTTATCATTTTCATTGATGGTTTAGATGAAGTCCTTGATAATGATCAGAAACTAGTATTTTCGAACATCAGAGACCTCGTTGAAGCTGCTCCATCTGTAGTCAAGGTTCTGCTTACTAGTAGAGAGGATACAAGCTACTTGATCAGGGTTGTGGATGTCCCAGGATTCAGAGTCCACATTGGTACAGACAATATCACTGATGATATTGATATATATGTGAAACATGCCATTCGGGCCTTGATAGAAAGGAAAGAATTGGTTGTTGGAGATCCATTACTTGCAGATGATATTACCACTGCACTGGTTAATGGGGCTAAAGGAATGTCAGTATACTTCCAGACTCTTGGGCACTAGGCATTACTGACCGCTCAGGTTTCTTTGGGTTAAGTTTCAGCTCGACGATCTGTGCTCGTGTGAGTCCGATGATTCGATTATGAGAGTCCTTCGGGATCTTCCGCATGACCTCAGCGAGACTTATGATCGGTTCCTAAGTCGAGTCGATGGCGCTGAACGACGCGAATTCGTCAAGCGGATGTTCAATTGGATCATCTGCGCCAGACGGCCGCTCCAAGTGAACGAGTTACGAGAGGCTATTGCATTCACCATCAATGATCAACAGTTTGACGCAGCGAAGATACCAAATGACTTGAATCGGCTGGTTCGAGCATGTGGGAACCTTGTTCTGATTGACGAAGAAACCCAAAATGTACAGCTTGCCCATTACACAGTTCAGCAATATCTACTGGATCACCGCAGGCATGACCCCTTCATTCTTTAAGACCACTCGAGAAACTGCCAATTTTGATGCAGGGGAGCTTTGTGTAGCATACCTCTCATTTGCCGACTTTGAGGTGCAGGTGGTCAAATACCACAACGACGTCACGCCCAACTTTGCTATACTCGAAAATGTCGTTGCAACACAAACACTACTTCCCCCAAACTCAACCGGGGCAAGCCTGGCCAAAGTCATCACAAAGCTTCGTGGTTTCCGACACTCCTCCACAGAGATTGATTTCTCCCACTACATTAACGTACACAAGAAGAGGGTCCCAGCAGCCAAACTCAGAACAAAGTTTACTCTCTTGTCTTACGTCGTTGAGAATTGGTTGTTCCATACCATTGATTTCGCGAATCCAACTTTGCCAAGCCGCGTCACGCAAACTTCTCTTTTTAGCGCTTTTGATAAACTGGCTTTCGATAAAATTTTCTCCTTCGATATTAGGCCCTGGGATTCTCTTTTGATTAAAATGGAAGAATATCCGTTTATGGCACATATTGGATGGGCACTTTCCGCAAATCACCTCCCACTTCTACAAGCAATTGTTCGCCGAGACAAGGTTCAGATCAGCCGATGCCTGGATTATGCAGCCGAATGGGTATTCAGATCCTTTAACAACCAGTCGGTAAATCACATCCCAGAAAATCTTATCATAGAGCTGTCAATTCATGAGCAACCACTGGAGATGTTTCCGACTACAGATGAATGGGGTGTCTGGCTGCATCACCGGATTCTCACCTCCTCGAATCAGCAGAACGTTGATGCATTGTGCTACTCTCTCATGAAGTGGGATGAAGGTGAATGGTCACCCATGAAAGCAAAATTATTCGGCTACCTGCTCTTGGAAGCTGCGATTCATGATAGTTATGAAGCTGCGGGATTCATATGCCGGAATATGTCACTCTGGAAACCAGGGCTCCAAAGTATGGTTTGGATGAGCACAACGTGCTATGGAATTGTCTGCAATGCCGTCGAGCTCGCTGCCTTATCCGGATCCGAGAAGGTAATGAAGATTCTTGCTTCTGCCGGGTGCAGAATTTCCGACGAATTCAAAACAAATGTACTACGAAAGTTGAGGCTACGTCGCGTAATACAAGATGGAGACATCAGAAGACTTCGCAGTCTGTTGAGGGTATATGGCGCATCTGATGCGAGTCTGACGAACATTGAGGTTGGACTTGGTAACCCTGAGGAGAGGCATCATAAAGATGCAGAGGCACTTTCATACGCCATTTCGGCATTATCTCGAAGACATCTGAGTTTCTTTGGAAACGTAGAAACGCACTGGGCTTGGTGTGTCAAAGACACTGGCTGCCAGACTATTATCGATCTGCTCATCGCTGCGGGAGCGAAGCCAAAGATTGATGACGCAGCTCGGCTGCTAAGGGATGCCGTGGAAGGCGATAGAAGAGCACGCATTCATTTACTTCTCGAATCGAAACGCTACCCTCAAATATCGATACAGTACGCCAACTCGTTCGTTCATTTGGGCGAGCGCTCAAAGAAGATCTGCGAGAGACTTCGCATCCAGGCGCCCATTGCGGAAGTCACCCTGCCAATACTCAGCTGGGCCATTTTGTATCACAGGGTAGAAATTGCAGAGCTGCTTCTTCTTTCTGGTGCTTCCCTTTCACAGCCAGACACTTGGCTTGGCTTCAGTGCTCTGCAATTCGCGGTTCTTGCAGGGTCGACCCAACTGTTTAGATTGGTACACATGCATGGTGCCTCGCTCAATATCAGAACGCCGTCAGGGCAGGACATCATAACGTTCACCGAGGGGATCTGTGAATCTCCGGAGGTGAAGCAAGCTATCATCGACTACACTTTGAGTCAGGACCCTCTACTCGCGGCAACGATCTCAGATGAAAATCTTTCGCACACAGTACTTCCTACGGTCACCTCAGGTAAGGCTGTCGCTAAGACTCCTGCTTAGAATATTTCATGACTCTTGGGTGAAACTTGGACATATTAAATACGTGCAAGATGAGCAGCAACTTTGCAATCGTCTCAAAATATCCACGTCATTTAATCGTCAAGCAACCTTATCTGTCAGCGCAAATATCTCAGGCTGAATTTTCTTGAAACTCTATCGACTTTCTAATATCTCTTAATATTTCTTTAATTCCGAGTACTTCTTCAAGAATTAAATCATCCTAAACGTTTAATGTGATATAAGAAAATAAAGGCTAAATCAAGTGTATTGGCAAAAAAACGAGAAATAAGAACACGTGACGATATAATAAATCTTGCTCAACGTGATCAGGCTTATCTCATAAATCAGACGCTCCGCCGTGGTGTAAAAAAACTTAAGCGAGCCCTAATTGGGAATAGCGCATCCAAATTGGGGACACGCGCTTTGCCCGATATCGAGATTAAGTTTTGGAGAGGAGACTTTGGATGGGATTTACACTCTTGTTTCAATCCAGACCAACTCGCAATTCAACATTCGAGGCGTTACCAGACACCCGAGGCCGCTGTATTCCAGGCGATTAGATCAAGTCCACCGCATTTGTTCACCGATAGTGTTGCCAATCAAACTTGGTATACCACCACTCAGGCCCACCACAAGTGTGTGGAAGCGTTCAATTCCCAGCCTGGGAGGTGCAGGGGTCGCATCCACAGGGGCAGTGTATGCACGTGGTTATCCACGCGATTAGAAGCCCCGTGCGGAACTCGCCAGCTGAGCATGCTTTCTTTTTCGAGGCTGTGCGCGAAGTAGAAGACACATTCAAACTGGGTTTCAAGTTCGACGTCCGCAAATTCGGTTTATAGCAAAATCTTACTCCTGCTATTGCTCACAACGGCGATATTCTGACCTTCAAGCACCCTTTCAAACCTCTTTCAAATAAGGTTACGCCTCCTACCAACTCGTCGAGGTTCGCCTGTCAACAGGCGGCCTGTGAACAGATCAATAGCCTTATCTGAGATGGAGCCATTCGAGGTAATATTTCATCGGTCTAGCGGGGTGCATACGTTGATTTACGATAGGAATCGGACACAATTGCAACGCTTGAATCCAGCGAAGAGCCTCGAAGGGGGGTTTCTACGACAGGAGAGAGAAATTTCACTCAGCAAGATCACAAGGCTGAGAAACAGATTCAAATTCATGACGAGGATATCTCCACGTCTCACCAACACCCTAAAACCAGCTCAGAATGGGAGCCAAACGGGACTTCTCTTTACTCCGACCTCCAAGACTCGGACGAGTTCCGCCTTCTTTACCTGCAACCCGGGTCGCGGGGCGAAATGATCAAGTGCACTATGAAACATGCCAAATTCTCTGAGAAACCTACGTACGAGGCACTGTCCTATGTATGGGGACCAGAGAATGTTATTCATCCGATAGTCATCAACGGATACAACGTCTATGTCCGCCAGAATATGTGGTTAGCAATGCAGCATTTGCGCTCGGATACCGAAGTAAGGGTGCTTTGGATCGATGCAACTTGCATCAACCAGCAAAATATCCATGAGCGGAATCATCAGGTCACTCAGATGGGGATGATATATCACCAGGCTACTAAAGTCATTATTTGGCTTGGAAGTTCCGACGCGGTCAGCAAGCTTGCTTTCGGGCTCTTATCCTCCCAACGGAATGGAGTAAATGCTTTAAGATGCCCAGTGCACAAGATCCCGTGAAGAGCCTTGAACGAGATAACAGGCTCAAAGCTATCTTGTCTTTATTCAGTCGCGACTATTGGTCAAGGGTTTGGATTATTCAAGAGGTCGTGATGGCTCGAGACTTCATATTAATGTGTGGTGACGATAAATGTTCTGGATTTCGTTTCTGCAACGGCGTCAGCACCGCCTACGCTTACAACCCGCTGAACCGGCGGCTGGCCGGGCTGCAGACCGGCCCCAACGGCGGCAGCCTGTTCCAGAACACCAGCTACACCTACGACAACGTCGGCAACCTGACCAGCCTGGCGAACAACGTCGCGGTGGAGCCGAACGACCAGCTCGGCGGGCCAGCGAGCCAGCAGTTCAGCTACGACGACCTGGACCGGCTCACCGGCGCCGCCGGCACGTATCAGTTCGATCCTCACCAGACCAACCAGTACAGCCTGACCCTGTCCTACGACAGCATCGACAACCTGACGTCGAAACGGCAGGTCAACCATATCGTCGGGCCTTCCGGCGAGAAGTTCACCCTGCCCGGCACCAGCTACACCTTCAGCTACGCCTACAAGGGGCCGCAGCCGAACGCGCCCACCCAGATCGGCAACAAGAACTACAGCTACGACGCGAACGGCAACCAGACCGGCTCCACCGGCCCGTTCGGCATCCCGAGCCAGGGCATCCGCTATGACGAGGAAAACCGCATCCAGCAAATCTCCACCAACGGGGTGCAAGCGGGCTAGCTACGCGACTGGGAGACCGGGTTATCAAGCGCGGCCCGGACGGCGAGACCGCCTATGTCAACCAGTACTTCACGGTCCGAGACGGGCTCATCGCCACCAAGCAGGTCATCGTCGGCGGGACACTCATCGCGTCGAAGCTGGTGGCGCACGCCGAGGACATCTTCGAGGACGACCAGCTCTTCTTCCATTCCGACCAGGTCGGCAGCGCCAACTACGTGACCGGCACCCACGGCGAGGTCCTCGAGCACCTCGAATACTCCCCTCCGCCGATCGGCTGATAGCCACCTGGGGGCGGTATCGCTTCAGCTACGCTGGTCACCAGGTGGCCGAAAGAGGTCCCCGCCAACGAATACATTCGATTGGGCACGGTCTGCGACAGGGTGGAGGAGAAATAGCGGTCGTCGACGGCGAACGTCTGAGCTAGCGCGTAGTAATACGGCAGATCGGTCTGAGTATAGAAGCCGATAGTGTCATCGTCGGTGGCAGTCTCGATCCCTGAGTCAATTTGTTCCGTCAGATCGTTCTCGCTAACGAAACCGTTGTTGATTCCATGGAGCGCGTTGTTGGGATCGCTGAAGTTGACCTCGTGATGCGTTCCCAGCCAGCTATGGTCGAGGTCCGGAGAGACGCACAGACGTGGATCGTGAAACGCCACCACCGCCGCCGAGCCATCCGCCTCCGGGTTCGAGTTGGAGCAGGTAAGCTTGCCGGAAGAGACCGTACACGTCAGACCATCGACGCACTTGTTGTCGGTGGTTGCGCAGGGGCCCGGATGATACGGCGACCCGGGAGCGTAGGGCAGCGCGCCCAGATAGTTATCGAACGAGTGATTCTCCTGCATCATCACGATGACGTGGTTGACGCGCGCGAGCCCCATCGCCTGGGGAGTCGGCGTCGGCGTTGGCGTGGGCGTCCCCGAACCGCCGCCACCTCCGCCGCCTCCGCAGCCCGCGGCCATCAGTCCATAGATCAGAAAAAGAAATGCGCAGAACGCGATACTTCTGATTCTTTTCATGATGAAATAAAGATTCCGGCATTCGAGAACGAAATTCCGGCATTCGAGAACGAATTGGACATGATCGAATGCTTGGCAAAAGTTGAGCGCCAGTTCAGACTCTTTCTCAATTGGCTTTGCAGTTTAAGTCTCAGGCTCCGACCTAACGGACCCGCTTCGGCAAGGCTCATCCATTCGACAAGGCCTTATCCAATCGACGCTCTACAAAGCTTCATTTGATCGATCTCATACTCGGTCATACTCGCCCGCACGGATAAGCCAGGAAAGAGACTTCGCACGAAAAAAAATCCCCGGAGAAGATTAAAATGACTACTGAAATCGGATTTATCGGATTGGGTGCGATGGGTGCGCCGATGGCGGCCAATCTGGTCGCCGCCGGCTACAAGCTGCGCGTTTACAATCGCACGGCGGCGAAGGCGGACGCACTGGTCGCGATGGGCGCGACGCGGGTCGAACGGCCGGGCGACGCGGCACCAGCGGGCGGAGTGGTCATCACGATGCTCGCGGACGACGCCGCACTGGAGGCTGTGACGCTCGGCGCCGACGGTGTGGCCAAGCGGCTCGGCCCCGGCGGAATCCATATTTCGATGAGCACGGTGGCGCCGGCGACCGCGCGCCGGCTCGCAGAGCATCATCGCGAGTGCGGCAACACCTATATTGCGGCGCCTGTGTTCGGGCGTCCCGACGCCGCCAAGGCCAAGCGGCTATGGATACTGAACTCTGGACCGACGAAGCAAAAGGCGGCGATACGGCCGCTGCTGGAGGCGATGGGACAGGCGGTTTTTGACTTCGGCGAAGAACCGGGGGCCGCCAATGTCGTCAAGTTGGTGGGCAATTTCCTGATTGCCGCGAACCTTGAGGCGATGTCCGAGGCATTCGCGATGGCTGAAAAGCAAGGCGTCGAGCGCGCGGCCGTAGCCGACATGCTGGCGAAGACGCTCTTCGCATGTCCGATTTACCAGGGCTATGGGAAGGCGATCGCGGAGAAACGATTTACGCCGGTGGGCTTTCGGATGCCGCTCGGACTGAAGGACATCGAATTGGCCCTCCGCACTGCCGCCGAGGTTACGATGCCGATGCCGACGGCGAGCCTGGTACGCGACCGGTTTCTCGCGAACTTGGCCAAAGGCCGAGAGGATATGGACTGGTCTGCGATCGCGCTCAGCGTGCTTGACGACGCCGGACTGAGTCATCAGCCCTGACCAAGCCAAAAAATCCTCGGCGGAATGTGTCGCCGGAGGTACGTCCAGGGTGCGGACGCGCAACGCGTATTACTCGATGGAGTTGTAATGCGAGGTGGGGTGACTCGCGCGTCGCTCGGACGCTTTTTCAAAGGCGCGAGTCGCTCGACCGCTTCTTCAAAGGCACGATCGGATGGTTTTCTGAGACCGCATGGAGTTTTTAGAAACCGGATCGAGTGCGAGCTTGTCTGTCGCCAGTGTACGTCTAAACATTCAAGTTGCGCGCGCCGCAAGCCTAAATTAGTCTGATCGCTACCCGAGCGCCGATTGACATCGGCGATAGGGTTTCCCGATGGATCACGGATCCGCAGAACCACATGGCGAGGAGAAGCTACGGCTAATCCTTGACCAGATAACCGCGATTCGTAGCCGGCTCAACGCGTTGGCCCTGCAACAGGGGCTGTTCGGAGGGCTCACTTTCATCCTGGGCGCCGCCGTGCTGATAGTCGGGTCCGCTTTCGCCTTTGGCCCGCTCACTTTTCTCCTGATCGGAATCGTCATTATAGTGGCTGCGATTGCGGGAGTCGCGCGCACCACGGGCGGTGCATGGCGGATGCGCACCAGCGCCGAGCGGGCGGCCCGAATCGCCGATGAGCGCGCGGCACTAAAGGGCCGGCTGACCACGATGGTCGATGCGGCGCGGGGCGAACTGCGTTCTGCGCTGTGGCCGTATCTGGTCGAGGATACGCTGGCGCTTCGCGAGGAATTCGTCGCCGCCAAGGTCGAGCCGCGCCGGGTTTCGCGATGGCTGTGGGCGGCGCTCGTATCGTGCGCGGCGGCGGCAATCGTGATGCGCCTCGCCTACCGCGTGCGCAGCGCCAGGCTGCTCGCGACCAATCAGGTCTTCGGCGCGGCGGGTGAGCCCACCGCCGATCTCGGCGACCTCGACATCCGGCCCGCCGATCCTTCAGCCGACCCGGGCACCGAAATTGACGCGGACCCCGCCACCCTGCGCAAGCTGGCCGACAAACTGCGAGAAGCACAGATCAATGGACAATCCGGCAGTCCGACCTCGCGCCTGATGGCCAATGCGCGCGATGCCGCCCGTGCGCTGCAGAGCAAGCTTACCGGCAGCACTCCGGCCGAGCCTGCATCGCATTTGAGGCTTACCGACAAGAAAGGCGCCGAGGCCGGCAAGGGCCAAGCCCAAGAACAAAATCACCAAGCGGACCACCCAACGAATCGGCAATCGGGCCGTCCGCAGGCAAACAACAACTCGGAGAACTCGCAAAATTCCGGCGGTCAGCCGCAATCAGACCAGAATCAACCGCAACCCAACGGCGCTCCGACTCCAGCCCTACCAGACATGAGCGCACTGGCCGCGCTCAACGGTCTCAATAGCGACGATCCTAACCCCGGCGGCTCGAGCGCGCAGAAAATGCCCTCAGATTCGCGCAAGCTTCCTCAAGGTGGCCCGATGGGCACCGGCGGCTCCGACCACGGCTCCGGCAGCGACCCGCGCCATCTTTACGGCGAGGCCGAGCAACCGCCGCTCGGCAATGACACTTTCAAAATTCCGGTCGAGGCCGGACCGTCCGAAGACGGCTCGAGCAGTACGGCGCCGGCCTCACCTCCGCAACGTATCAAGAGCGCCCTGAACGAGAGGCAGGCCCCCGACCAACCCTTCGAACGCGCATCAATCCCGGCGACGGACCGGGTGACGATTAAACGGGTATTCGAACGATGAATGCAGTTGCCGCGACTGAAGTGCCCAGCGTAGCCGACTTCGCGCGCACTTTTCGCCACGTCCAGGCCGAGATTCACAAAGTAATCGTGGGCCATCAGCAGGCCGTTGAGGAACTTCTGAGCGCGCTTTTCGCCGGCGGCCATGTGTTAATCGAGGGCGTACCTGGCACCGGCAAGACTACCCTGGTCAAGACGCTCGGCCTCGCGCTCAACCTGAGCTTCAACCGTATCCAGTTCACCGTGGATTTGATGCCGGCCGATATCACCGGCACCCGGGTGATTCTTTCCGCCGAGGACGGGCGGCGGGAGTTCAGCTTTCAGCCCGGGCCCGTGTTCTGCCACATCCTGCTCGGCGACGAGATCAACCGGGCAACGCCCAAAACGCAGTCGGCGCTGCTCGAGTGCATGGCCGAGTTGCAGGTGACCGTCTCCGGTATCACCCACACGCTCAAGCCGCCCTACTTCGTGATGGCGACGCTCAATCCTATCGAAATGGAAGGCACCTACCCGTTGCCGGAGGCCCAGCTCGACCGCTTCCTGTTCAAGGTGCGGCTGGAGTACCCCGACGAGAACGAGATGGTGCGGATCGTGACGAACACCACCGGCCCGGAGGAGGCTGGAGTCGAGCCGGTATTTGCGGTGGCCGAAGCGGCCGAGCGAATCGAAGCGCTCAAGCACCTGGTGCGCGAGGTCATGGTGGCGCAATCGATCGAGCACTACGCGGCGCGGATGGTGCGTGCGACCCAGCCCAGCAGCTCGCGCTACATCGGACAGCAGAGCAACGGCTTGCGCGTCGACGCCGTCGATCGCTACGTCAGCTTCGGCGCAAGCCCGCGCGGCGCGCAAGCGCTGATCATGGGCGCCAAGGTGCGCGCCCTGCTCGACGGGCGCGCCAACGTGGCCTTCGAGGACATCGACAAGGTGGCGCCCGCCGCGCTCCAGCATCGCGTGATGCTCAACTACGCAGCCCACTCCGACGGCATCGACGCGGGCCACATTATCGACCGCGTCGTCCAGGCTGTCCGCCCTGGCCGCGCCTAAGCGGCTTCGAGTAGATGCTCGAGGCGCGCGCATTCGAGCCTGACTTTCTCCGCCGGCTTGACGGCCTGGTGCTCGGCGTCCAGCGCTCGCGCACCGTGCGTGAAGGCCGCCGCGCTCTAGGGCGGGTGCACGGACTCGGCATCGAACCCGAAAGCTTCAAGGAATATACCGAGGGAGATGATCTTCGCTTCCTGGACTGGAACGCGTTCGCCCGGCTCGACGATTTGACGATTCGTACCTTTCGAGCCGAGCGCGAAATTGAAGTTACCATCCTGGTCGACGCCAGCGCCTCGATGGGATTGCCGCCCGAGGATGACAAGCTCGGCTTTGCTTTGGGACTGGCGTCCTCGCTCGCTTACGTCGCGATGGCGAGTAACGACGCAGTGCGCCTCGGCGCATTCACCACCGCGCGCAGCGGCGCGGCGCACCTGCAGACCTCGGCGCTGCATCGCCGGCGCGAGACCTACCCGGCCTTCCGGCCATTCGTAAGCGCAGTGCGCACGAGCGGAGCGACCCAGATGGTCGAGGCGATGGGGCGTCTGCTGCTCGAGCGGCGGCGGGCCGGCACTGTCATCCTAATCTCCGACTTTCTGGTCTCCGCCATCGAATACGAACAGGCGCTGCGCGCCCTTTTGCGCGCGCGGCACGAGGTCAAGATCATCCACGTACTGGGTGACCGCGAGAGCAGCGGCACCTACCCGCCCGGCCACTACCGCGTACGCGATTCGGAAACCGGTCAGTTGTGCGAGGTCACCCTGGGGCCGGGCGCGGCCGCGAGTTGCCGGCGGCGGGCCGAGCGGCTCTCGGCCGATTTGGCGGCGTTTTGCGCAGCCAACGGAATTGTTTATGCCCGGGCATTCGGCGCGAGCCATTTCGACGACATCGTGATGCGCGAATTTCCGCGCCTCGGCGTGGTGCGGTAAGGCGCGATGGGCCTACTCGATCCGCGCAACCTCGCCTATCTCGGGAGCCTCGCCGTGCTGGTCGCGATTTACCTGCGCGCGCGCGCCAAGCCCACGCTCGAGGTTTCGAGTCTGATGCTGTTCGACGAGATCGCGGCGCCCGTCGCGAGTTCGCGCGTGCTGCGTACTGACCCGATGTTCTGGCTCGAGTTGGCGGCTCTCGGCGCGCTCGCGCTGGCGCTGGCAGGGCCGTACGTTCGCGGCGCCAAGCCGGCCGCCCATCATCAGACCCGCGCACTGGTGTTCGACCTTGGCGCCGGGATGGGCGCGCGCGAGGCCCACGGTACGCGGCTTGACGAAGCGCGGCGCCAGGCGCTCGAAATCGTCGACGCGTCCAAGCCCGGGAGACACCTTCAGCGTGATCGGCTACGCGCTCGAGGCCACGGTGCATCGCGCTCCGACTGCGCATCTGGCAGACGTGCGTCAATCGATCGGCGAGCTCGAGGCCGACAGCGCTACCGGCGCGGGCGGCCGCGATGCGCGCCGCCCTGATGCGCGCGCCCGGCACGGCCGAAATCGACGTCTTTGCCGACCGCGTGCCGGCCAAGCACCTGCTGAGCGCGGCCGGTCCTGGCACTCGCGTGCACCTGCATCAGGTCGGAACGCCGGCCGCCAATCTCGCGATCGTGGCGCTCGAACCGGGCACTGTGGGCGCGTCAGCGGGGCGCGTGGTCGTGCGCAGCTTCTCGGACACTCCTCAGATCTGCCAGATTGCGGTCGATCTTGACGGGCAGATCGTGCTGAACACCACCATGGTGCTCGAACCGCGAGGACAAACCGTGCTGCCCTTCGGCCCCCTCACACAAGGCGGAGTGGTTCAGGCGCGTATCGTGACCGGCGACGCACTAGACGCGGACAACCGGCGCTGGGCGCTCGCGCCCGGTGACAAGCCCGACAAGGCGCTGGTGATGTCGCCCAGCCCCGAGGCGCGGGATGATCTGGCGCGCGTGCTGCTGGCGGTCAACCAAAATCTAATCGTAACCGCGATCGATCCGGTCAAATTCGATCTCGCGCAGCGCCCCGCACTATCGCCTGGCCGTTCTCGACGACGCCTACGACCCCGGCATCAAGGCCGCCGCGCACCTGATCATTTATCCACCACCCTGGCTCGAGCATTCGCCGCCACCCCCATGGCAATTGCCTGTCGTGGGCACCGTGGCAATAGCCGAGATGCAAGAGCGCGGCGACGGCGAGCAGCTTGACCGGCCACTCGCGCTCAGCCCGGCGCGCGTCCTGAGCCTGCCGCCATGGATGGACGTGCTGGCGCACGGCACAGGCGCGGGCAGCGGCGGATCCTTTCCCCTGGCAGCCTTCGGCTACGACGCACGCGGCGCGATGGGCATGATCGCGTTCGCCGTGAATGACCATATGCTGCTCGATCCGGACAAGCTCGAGGCGCTCGTGCTGACCGTGGAGATGGTCAAGCGGCTGCTGGCGCCGCAGGATTTGCAGGTCGTATCGACTGGCAGTTCGGTCAGCGTTCCGGCAACCGGGCTCACGAAAATCGTCGCGCCCGACGGATCGGTCAGCAAGATTAGAGCCGACGAGATAGGCCGCGTGCGCGTGCGTCCAATCGAGGCCGGCCGCTATGAGATCGACTCGGCAAATGCCAAGGCCGTGATCTACGCCAATTACTACGATGCCGGCGAATCGGATATCTCGACCGCACCAACCCCGCCCGCACCCTCCGCGCCAGCCATGCCGGCGACGGCACCGGCAGCGGCGGCCGCAGCCGCCGCGGCCGAGGTGAAGCCGATAGCGATGTGGCTGGTCGCGCTGGCGCTTGCCGCGATGTTGCTGGAGTCGGCGCTGCTTGCGCGCAAGGCACTACGCTGGAGGGCCTTCAATGTTTGAGCGGCCCGAACTGCTATGGCTTTTACTCGTCACGCCGCTGGCCGGGGCGCCGGGCCTGATGGCCATGCGCGCGGGGCGACTCGGCGCGGGCGCTGCCGCTGCGGCACTCCGTACGACCCTGTTCGTCACTCTGGTGGCGCTCCTCGCCGGCTTTCGCTTGCCGCTCAGAACGCCGGCGCAGCGGATGTCGGTCGTGGTCGCGATGGACGCCTCCCATTCGATCGCGCCCGACCAATTCGAATGGATGCGCCGTCAGTTGGACACGCTGCGCGCGGCGATGAGTCCGCGCGACCGCCTCGCCGTGCTCGAGTTCGGCCGTAGCACGCGGCTGCTGGCGCCGTTGGGTGACCCGAGGCTGGTGCGCGTCGATCCTTCGCGGGCCGGCGCCGACCCGGGCGGCACCGATATCGCCGGCGGCCTCACCACCGCGCTCAGCCTGTTGCCGGCGCAGGACGAAAAACGAATCGTGCTGCTGACCGATGGCAATGAGACCGCCGGCGACGCGACCGCGGAATTGCCCGCGATGGTCGAGCAGGGCGCGCATCTATATGCCGCGCCGCCGCCGCCGTCGTCGGCTGGACGAGTCGCGATCGTCGATTTTGAGGCGCCTACGCCAGTTCGCGCCCACGCCAGCTTCGCGCTCCGGCTCGACATCCTGAGCGAAGCACGCGCGCCGGCCGTGGCCCGCGTGCGGCTGACCAGCAATGGCGAGGAGCTGGGCCATCGTTCGATCGTACTTCAGCCGGGGCTCAACCGTTTCGCACTGCCCTACCAGTTGGATCATTACGGCGCCTATCTGCTGGACGCACAAATCGACGTTGATTCGCCATTAGTTGCGGTCAACCCGGGCGCGGAGACCGCGGTTTCCGCAATTGGACCGCCGCGCGTGCTGGTGGTATCGGCCAATCCGCCCGATAGCCTGCTGAGAGCGCTCCGGCTGCGCCAGTACGAGGTTCAGGAGACGGCGCCGCACGGATTGCCGACCGATCCCGAGGCTTATCTCGCCTATCAAGCGGTGATCCTGGTCGATGTAACGGCGGCGGCGCTGACGTCAGACGTGCAAAAGGCGCTCGCGCGCTATGTCGGCGACTACGGCGGCGGATTGATCGTGACCGGCGACGCTTTGCGCGACGAAAAGTTTCACCAGGGTGAACTGGAAAAAGCCCTGCCGATAACCTTCACCCCGCAACCGCCGCCGCCCTCGCGCGAACCGATCGCGGTCTATCTCTTGATCGACCGATCCAATTCGATGAGCTACAACTCGCGCTACCCGGCCGTGCGCGACGGCGAACGCATCCGCTACGCCAAGGAGGCGGCGGCCGCGCTGCTCAATCAGCTCGACGATACCGACTACGCAGGGGTTATCGCATTCGACTCGGAACCCTACGTGCTTTCGCATTTGCGCCCAGTGGGCGAAGACCGCGCCGAGCTGACCCGGCGGGTCGAGCGGCTGGAACCCGGTGGCGGCACCGACTTCAAGGAATCGCTGGAAATCGCCGAGCGCGAGATTCTCGCCAGCGGCATCCCGGTGCATCAGGTGATCCTGCTTACCGACGGCGACACCAATCGCCAGTATCATGACCATGACCAGTTGATGGCCGATTTCGACAAGCAGCACATTTCTGTCTCGACCATCCGAATCGGACCCGACCTGGAGAACCTCCGCCTCCTTCAGGACTTCGCCAAAACCACCGGCGGTACTTTCTACCGCGTCGAGGACATCCGCAAGCTGCCTCTGCTGCTCGTCCGCCTTACTCATCAGGCGATCAGCGACAAGCGCCACCAACTGAGCCATCTCGAATACGCCGGCGAAAGCACGATCCTGAGCGGTATCAGCCCCCACGAGATTCCGCCGATCGGACTGTTCGCGACCACCTTACCCAAGGACGGGGCCGCCGTGCCCCTCAGAATCAGGCGCAACGACACCGCCTCGCCGCTCCTGGCTGCCTGGCAATATGGCCTTGGACGCAGCGCGGTCTTCGCCGCCGACACCGATTCGACCGGGTCGCTAAGCTGGGTGCGATGGAACCGTTACGCGGAATTCTGGTCGCAGCTAGCGAGTTGGGTGATGCGCCAGGGCGATTCGGGACCGTTCAGCCTGCGCGTGCATAACGCGGCGGGCGGCGTTCTCAGCGTGCAGGCGGAAAAAGCCGACAACGGGCCGGTCAACAACCTGGTCTGCCGGATCAGTGGCGTAAGCAACACGGCGGGCAACGCGATGGATGTGCCGATGACCGAGTCGGGTCGCGCAGTCTATACCGGCGAGTCCGCGCCGCTGCGCCGCGGCACCTACAACGTCACGCTGATGCTCAAGGATGGCGACACCGAGCAGGTGCTGGTGCGGCGCGAAGTCGCGGTGCCAGAGGCGGGGCCGGCCGACCAGGCGGAGCTCAAGCTGCGCCCGGCCAACCTCAATTTGCTACGCGAGCTGGCGCGCGCAACGGGGGGTGCAGTCGGCGTCCCGCCGGCGCGGATGCTCGAACATCGAGGCGAGCTGTTGACGATTTATCGCGATTCAAATCCATATCTGGTGCCGCTGGTGATCGTACTGCTTTTGGGCGAAGTGTTCGTACGCCGCCGCTATCTCGGCGACTGACGGCGATTCTCCGAATGCTGTGAAGTTGCGGACCGGGCGCGGATGCGGCAGTGATGATGCGTTTTGGTTCAGCGGCGCTGGCGCGCGGCGAGCTTCTCGCCGAGGTGCTCGAGACGTTCCGCCGCAGCGGCGAGCGTCTGATCGCTTTTCGAAAAAGTGAACCGCAGCATGTGATGGCCGAGTTCGGCACGATGATAGAAGCTCGAGCCGGGCACCGCGGCAACACCGACCACGTCGAGAAAAAAGGCGGCTGCCTCGAAGTCATCGCTAAAACCCAGCTCTCCGATGTCGGTCATAATGTAGTAAGCACCCTGCGGTATCCAGCAACGCAGTCCCGCGCCCTTGAGCGCCCCTAGCAGGGTCGCACGTTTGCGCTCATACATCACTTTCAACTCGGCGTAAAACGCCTCTGGCATCGCGAGCGCCGCCGCTCCCGCCTCCTGCAGCGGATGCGGCGCCCCGACCGTCAGAAAGTCGTGGACCTTGCGAATCGCGCCGGTAAGCCGCTCGCAGGCGATCGCGTACGCCAGCCGCCAACCGGTTATCGAATAGGTTTTGGAAAGCCCGCTGATAGTTACCGTGCGCTCGGCCATCCCGGGCAGACTGCCAAGCGACACATGGCGCGCGCCGTCAAAGATGATGTGCTCGTAGATTTCGTCGGTTACCGCGAGCGTATCGTGGCGCTGGCATAGCTCCGCGATAAACTCCAGCTCCGCCCGGCTGTAGACCTTGCCCGAGGGGTTGTGTGGCGTATTGATGACGATCGCCTTGGTGCGCGGACCGAAAGCCGCTTCGAGTTCTCCGCGATCGATCGCGAACTCAGGCCCGCGCAGCGCCACGTAACGGGCGCTCGCTCCGGCCAGGATCACGTCCGGGCCGTAGTTCTCATAGAACGGCTCAAAGATGATCACCTCGTCGCCCGGATTGATCACCGCGAGCATCGTCGCGACCATCGCCTCGGTGGCTCCGCAAGTCACGGTCACATTGCGATCGGGATCGCATTCGAGCCGGTTGTAGGCGCGCGCCTTGTCGGCGATCGCACGGCGAAAGTTTGGTGAACCGTGGGTTATAGCGTACTGGTTATAATCCTCGTCAATCGCCCGTTTCGCCGCTTCCTTGAGTTCCGGGGGCGCGGCAAAGTCGGGAAACCCCTGCGCCAGGTTGACCGCGCCGCAAGCGAGCGCCCGCCGCGTCATCTCACGGATGATCGACTCGGTGAACAGCCGGGTTTTATGGGATACGTCGGTCGGCATCGCCCGCACAGTTTACGCACGCGGCGCTACTGGCGCCAAGTGCCGGGCACACCGCCGCTACTACGGCAGATTTTCCGCGCCGTGAAAATTTGTTGGAAGGGCAGCCTGCGGCGGCGACCTGTAGGGAGACGTCTGCTGAGGAGAGATCAGTGACCGACTTCGGTCCGCAGCTCTTCGAGTTGCGCAGCGCCTTGCTGCAGGCGCCATTCGTCTATTGCTTCGACATTAAATCGCCAGTCACTACCGATCTTGAAACCCGGCAATTGTCCTTTTTTCAGCAGCCGATAGATCGTCGAGCGATGCACCCGCAGGTACTCCGAGAGCTCATTGACGGTCAAAACTTTTGCGCCAGTAGAAGGCATCATCCTATCCTCGTTTGGAGCGCACTAATGTCCAACCTCCACCCCGTTGTGTGCTGGGCCAGTCTTATCCTACCAATTCTCGGCAACGATGAGCATTATTAGGATAAACTCGGTACAAAGGAAAGCCCCTGCGGACCGACACCGGGAACTTTTTTGTCTTATTTTAGTTACACAAAGATCCACTCGAGCGAAAGCGGCCTCACCTCGACGCGCCGCAGGCTTGTCGAATCGCGCGCGCGCGAATAGTTTCGATCGCGGATGGCCGCGCAGGTAAGGATCGGCGCTTCTGGCTTCAGCTATAAGGAATGGCTGGGAGTCTTTTACCCGCCCAAGCTGCCAGGTCCAAAGATGCTCGCCTACTACGCCGAGCGTCTGTCGACAGTGGAAATCAACTATACGTTTCGCGCGATGCCGCGGCGCGCGATGCTCGAGCGATGGGCCGAGCAGACTCCCGCGCACTTCCGTTTCGCACTCAAGGCGCCGCAGCGCATCACGCACTTCGCGCGCCTGCGAAACACCGGCGAGACCGTGGGCTTTTTCGCCGAAACCGCCGCCGTGCTGGGCGAACGGCTGGGTCCCACATTGTTCCAGCTCCCGCCCGATTTTGACCGCGACGTGCCGATGTTGCGGGACTTCATCGCGATGCTCGACGGCCGCCTGCGCGCGGCCTTTGAGTTCCGCAATCCATCATGGTTCGACGATGACTCGGCTCTGCAGGCGCTCCGCGAAGGCGGTGCCGCACTGTGTATCGCCGAGAGCGATCGTCTGGCGAGTCCGGTGGAGCGCACGGCGCCCTACGTTTACGCGCGGCTGCGGAAGGAAACCTACGATGATGCGGCGCTTATACAATGGGCCGAGCGCCTCGCGCGCGTGGGTGCAGGCGCGGACGAGATTTACGTCTATTTCAAGCATGAAACCGGCGCTCCCAAACTCGCCGCACGCTTGGCGGAACTGCTCGACGATGGCGTCTGAAACGCCACCAGTGGCGGCAGCCGCACTGCCGGCGGGCGAATACCGTTACGAGCTGCGCCGCGACGGCGAACTGTTCGCGATCGAAGAGGAAACGCTCACCGACGGCTTAATTCGCGGCGCGCGCCGCACCGTGGACGGACTCAACCGCCATGAGGTGGAGGCGCGACTGGACGCTGATGGCTTCATCGTGGCCGTCGCCGTGCGTTACAGCCGCGGACCGTTCAGGCGCAGCGCCAGCTATGAGGCGGCCGGCGATCTCATCCGCGGCTATCTCATCGCGGCCGGCGGGCGTGAAGAGGTAAGCTCCAAGCTCGGCCGCATGCACGAGGTCGACGCCGACCTGATCCTGTGCAAGGCGCTGATCATCGCGCACGTTCGCGCGCGCGAGCAGGCGCGATGGATTGGGCGGGTCGCGTTGATCGACCCCAACACGCTGGTGGTCTCCTCGCCCAAGCAAACGTACCGCCGGCGCGACGAGACGGGGCGGACATGGATTTTCGAGCCACGAATGGGCGACGCGGAAGAATTCGACCTCGACGAGGCCGGACGGATCGTACGCCGCCGCGCGCGCGACGCCGCCGAAACTACGCTGGTCGGCTTCGTCGGCGCTGCCGCTTGAGCTTCGCGGTTATCGCTTCGATGCGGAGTTGATGTTTCGTGCGCGGCCGTCGCGAGTCGCGTCGGCCGTGACGTTCAAGCTGCCATCCGGTCACGCGGCATCCGGCAATCCCCGTCGAATTGCGCGCCCTCGTTCAAGATCAGGCTAGGTGTGTTGATCGTGCAGTGCAGACGCGCCGAGGACATCAACTCCAAACGCTGACGCACGACGACCTCACCGCTCACGGTACCGGCAATAGTCAGTCGAGTGGCCGTGATCTTGGCCGAAACCATTGCGCCCTCGGCGATTATGACCTCATCGCCGACGATTTCGCCGTCGGCCTCGCCTTCGATTCGCACGGTGCCGTGAAACTGCAGATTGCCCGAGATCTTGGTGCCCTTGCCGATTCGCGATTCTTCCGCTGCTGCCATTTTCCCCCCCTGGATAGACGGCGAACGAAAAAACTATGACGACAAAATCGTCAGCGTGCAATGTGCTTTAAGAAAACTCGGAGCTGGCGGTCCGGCTCGTCGTCGGGCCAAGGCTTTTGGTAGTCTGTCAACGATGGGCTATTTCGACGGCAAAGTAGCGATAGTAACCGGCGGGACGCGCGGGCTGGGACGCGCGACCGCGCTCAGGTTAGCCCGCGGCGGCGCGACGCTGGCGCTCAATTATCGCCGCGACGAACAGAGCGCCCGGCGTACGCTCGAGGAAATTCGCGCTCTCGCGCCCCGTTCCATATTGCTGCAAGCCGACCTGGGTGAGGACGAGCAGGTGCGCGCGATGGTACGGCGCGTTGGCGAGGAACTCGGCCGTCTCGACATTCTGATCGCCAATGCCGCTGCCACCGCGTTTCGTCCGCTGCTCGAACTCAAACCGCATCACCTCGCCCGGACTTTCAATTTGAGCGTTGGCGGCTTCGCCGCGGCGGTGCAGGAAAGCGCGCGTCTGATGGGCGCGGGCGGCCGCGTCGTGATGATCTCGGGGATCGACTCGATTCGCTTCACCGCCGGACATGGCGCCCTGGGTGCGGCCAAGGCGGCGCTCGAGAGCCTGGTGCGCGACTTCGCTTTCGAGCTTGGCCCCCGCGGCATAACCGTCAATGGCGTCAGCTTCGCGCTAATCGACAGCGACTCGTCGCGCCTTTACATGGGCGAGGACTTTGAGCGAGTCGCGCGAGTAACGGCGGAGCGCTCGGCGCTCAAGCGCGTCCCCAGTGCCGACGAGATCGCGGCCGTAGTCTGTCTTATATGTATGCCCGATGCCGCCTTTCTGACTGCACAGACCATCATGGTTGATGGCGGGCTTTCGCTGGCGTCGCCATTCGTTCCTTAATCGCGAAGTCACGCAATCTGGCGATCCGCTTTTCGGTCACACCCGGCAGAGCAGTCCGCCGTCGACCGCAATCGCCTCACCGGTGACGAAGCCCGAGGCCGGCGAAGCCAGGTAGAGCAACGCGCCGGCCAGCTCCTCGGGCTTCACCAGGCGTTTGTAGGGCAGGTATTTCAGGAGGTTGGCCGCGAATTCGTCCTTGGCCAGCGCCGGATTCCCCTCCTCTTCCATCCAGCCCACCTCGAGCAGGTTTATCCGGATGTTCTCGCGGGCCCATTCGAGCGCCAGTGCGCGCACCAGGTTCGCCACCGCGCCCTTGGCCGCGCAATAGAGCGACGCACCGGGGACTCCGCGCTCGGCGAGCACCGACGTGATTACGACGATCGAGCCGCCGCGCCGATGCATCGCACGTGCACCCTCCTGACAGGCCATCCACACGCTCTTCACGTTATTTTCCATCACGCGGTCGAAAATCGCGTCGTCCCCCGCCTCGGCCGGCGCATAGTAAGGCGCATCGAGCGCCGTCACCATCACGTCAAGGCCGCTGAGGCGCTTGACCGCGTTGTCGATCGTCGCGCGCACGTCGGCACGGATGGCCGCGTTCTGCACCTGGGTTATCGGCGCCGTCCGGGCGCCAGCGGCCTGGATCGCCTTGACGGTCTCCTTGATTTGCTCGTCGGTCGCCGGCTCCTGCGAGGCGATCATCAGTCGCGCTCCGGCCTCGGCCAGCGTGGCGGCCGCAACCCGGCCCGCCGGATGCTCCGCTCCGATAACCAGCGCCGCCTTGTCGGGCAGCGCGAAATCATTCAGTCCCTCAGGAAGCGCCATGACACCCTCGCCGTCGTTACGTAGTCGGTTGCGGCGCGACGCCGGTCGGCGTGATACCGCCGGCCAATCCGCCGCCGTCGATTTTGATCAGCGCGCCATTGATATGGTTGGAAGCCTCCGAGCTCAGGAAGATCGCCAGCGGTCCGACGTCCGCGTCCTCTCCACCGCGGCCCATCGGGATGAATTTGCCGCCCTTGAAGAACGCCATCAGGCGTTCATTGTGCGGAAAGATGCCGGGCACGATGCAATTCGTCTGGATGTTATTGTCGGCGTAGGTCAAGGCCAACGAACGCGTCAACTGCAACACCGCGCCCTTGGAGCAGGCGTACATGTAGTTATGCTTCCCGCCGCGCAGTCCATAGCCCGAGGCGACGTTGATTATCTTCCCGCGCTTTTGCTGGAGCATCTGCGGAATCACCGCCCGAGCGCCGTAAAACTGGCTGGAGAGGTTGACGTCGATTCCGCGGCGCCATTCCTCGTCGCTTATCTGATCGATTGTCTTGCCGAAGGAGTCTTCGCCGGCGCCGGCATTGTTGATCAGCACGTCGATTTTGCCGAACTCCTTGATTGACGCCGCGACCATCGCGTTGACGTCTTCGGAGCGTGAGACGTCGGTCTTCACAATTAGGCACCTGCGCCCGAGCTTGCGTACCTCGGCCGCGGTCTCTTCGAGTTGTTCGACGGTGCGCGCCGCGGCGACGATGTCGGCGCCGGCGCCGGCCAGCCGTGTCGCCATAGCACGGCCCAGGCCGCGCCCCGCGCCAGTAATGATCGCGAGTTTGCCGTCGAGTTTGAGATTCTCGCCAATCATGCTTCCTCCAACGTGCGCACAGGTCCCGGACTGACTCTGTGGTCCGCGCGCTGCTGTTTCAGCCATTAAGATACCCGGACCACCATACCCGCACCACGTCCAGAAAGTTGCCCGCGCGACGGCCCCGAGCCGCCTGCCAAATGGGTCACAATTTGCTAGGCTTCAACCAATGAAGTTCCGCGTGATGATTCAGCGTGAGGAGGACGGGGTCTTCGTCGCGGAGGTTCCCTCGCTGCCGGGTTGCGTATCGCAGGGAACAACCCGCTCGGAGGCTCTGAATAACGTCCGTGAAGCGATCGCTCTTTATCTTGAAAGCCTCAAAGCGCATGGCGACTTGGTTCCTTTTACTGAATGTACGGCGTAATCGAGCATTGGAGCAAAACGATGGCGATCAACATCACGATGTTCTCCGATTTCATCTGACCCTTCTGCTACATCGGCTTCGCCGTGTTGCGAAAGCTCAAGCCCGAATTCGATTTCACCGTGCGCCATCGTGGCTTCCAGATTCATCCCGACTGGCCGGCGGAGGGGATGCCGGCCGAGCAGTGGCGGCCCGATATGGACCTCAAGACGCGCCAGGCGCTCTGGGAACGGATAGGTGCGATGGGCGCGGCGGCCGGGGTGGAGATGAAAGCGCCACGGACGCTCGCCAATTCGATGCTGGCGCTGCAGGCGGGCGAGTTCGCAGCGGAGGCCGGCGTGGCCGAGGCTTTCGAGGAACGCGTTTTTCGCGCTTATTTCACCGAGGGACTGAATATCGGCCAGCGCGACGTACTCCTGGATCTTGGCGCTGAAGTTGGACTGGATCGCGGCGCGCTCGGCGAGGCGCTCGATTCAGGAAAGTACGCGATGCGTATCAAAAATAACGCGCAGGCGGCCACCCAACGCGGCATCAGCGGAGTGCCCACCTTCCTTGTCGGCGATTGGCCGCTGGTCGGCGCGCAAAGCGAAGACGTGATGCGCCGCGTGCTGCAACGCGCGCGCGAACTGCTCGAGGCATCTTGAGTAGTCGCGATGCGATGCCGGCGGTCGCAATCCGACGCGCCAGCGGAATGATATGATCGAGGCTGTGAAGCATGCCGACGAGGTGATTCGGCTCGACCTTAGAGGCGTCAAATGTCCGCTCAATTGGGCGCACGCGAAAGTGCGCCTGGAGCGAATGGCCCCCGGCGAAACCCTGGAATTGACGCTCGACGATCCGCGCGGCGCGCGCGACATCCCGCGCGCGGCCGAAGCTGAAGGCTATGCGATAGTCGAAGTGCGGGCGGTTGGTGAGTTCTGGATACTCAGAATCGAAAAATAACCGGCTTGCATCTCGTGCGACAGCCGCGCGGATAAATCCTGGCAGACACGGCCGGTCGCTTACATACCGATCAAGTCGGCCCGCTCGATTACGTGACGGATACCGCGCACGGACGCGACGTCGATCATCACTCCCTCGTAAGTAACGGCGCCAACTCCGTCAGCCTCGGCCTTGGCATATACCTCGGCCATTTTGCGCGCGCGCGCGACCTCGTCCTTGGTCGGTGAGTAAACTTCATTGGCAAGATCGATCTGGCTTGGATGAATCGCCCATTTGCCGACGAAGCCGAGTATCGACGCCCACGTCGCCTCGCGCCGGTAACCTTCCGAATCATGGAAGTCCGCGAACGGGCCGTCGATCGCGTCGATTCCCGCCGCTCGCGCCGCAACCACGATCTTATTGCGCGCGTAGTGCCACATGTCACCCGGATAGGCGGGCGCCCCCTTGGCCGGCAACCGCACGCCCTGCGAGGCGCTGAAATCGCCGGGTCCGAAAATGATCGCCTCCAGACGCGGCGTGCAGCGCGCAATCTCTTCGACGTTGATCAGCGCTTGTACTTCTTCGATCAGCACTTCGATTCCGATGCGCCGCTTGCGTTTGAGCCTCATCTCGACTCCCGAAAGCAAAGTGTCGACGAACCATAGATCGCGCGGCCCTTTGACCTTGGGAATAATTATCAGGTCGAGATTGTCGCCGGCTTTCTCAGCCAACTCGATCACTTCCTGGTAGGCGTATTCGGTCTCGACGTTGTTGATCCGCACGGCGCGGGTTTTCTTGCCCCAATCAAGACCGTTCAGCGCGTCGATGACTCTGGCGCGCGCGGCCACCTTTTCGTTGGGCGCGACCGAATCCTCGAGGTCGAGGAAGACGAGATCCGCGTTGCTAGCCGCCGCGCGCTCGATCATCCGCTGATTGCTGCCCGGGGTGGAGAGTTCGGACCTACGAAGACGCATCATTGTGATCCTTCTTACGTGATGCTTGTGTGCTGCCCGTGTGACTCTTGTGTAGTGCCTATCGCGCTGTCTGACCGGTCGGGCGGGGATGCGGCGCGGCTTTCGCCGCGCCGCATCCCCGCCCGACCCGCATCTGCGGCTCGCCCGCCGGCGCGCGGCTATCGCCGAGGCCGGCGCGTTCCGCCCTTCTTTTTCGCCGCCGTGGCGCGGGCGCGCACCGCGCGCCTCGCCGCCGGCTTCTGCACCGCCGCCGCAATGCCGCGGCGCGGTGCGCGCGAGCGTGCCGGCTTCGCCGGCGCGCTCGCGCGCGGCCGAAACGCACGGCGCTTGAGCAACACGCTCCGCTCGCCCTCGAACACCACTTCACCGCGCTGATTCGTACCCCAGTGGCGAAAGCGCACTTCTCCGACCTCCGCGCGATTGTACCGCGCGAGGTCGGGCCGCCCGGCCGCGGCCGCGTCGAAGTCGTGCGTTTCCATCACTTCGCTAAACGCGTAGAGCGTGTCACCGTGCAACACCGGCGTGCGAAAACGAATCTTATCGAGCGCCAGTTCAGCCAGCGCCTGCTCGCCCGTATCCTCCATCGCGAGGCCGATCACCAGCGAGGCGGTAACGCCGCCGAAGGTAATGCGATGGCCGATCGGGTTGGAAGCCATCAAATGCTCGTTGAAATGCCCTTGCGCAGTGTTCATCACCAGGTTGGTGATGAGCACGTTGTCGATTTCGCCGACGGTCTTGCCGCGCGCGTGCTCGTAGACGTCGCCGAGGTTGAAGTCTTCGAAATAATTGTCGCGCCCGGTCAGGCTTTGCGGCTCCCGCATGGATTCGTTTCGCTTCTCAGCGGCCATTTTGTGCGCTCCGCCCTGGGCCTGCCCTAGTCCTGCGGTCCGAGCAAGCGATCGGAGATCACGCGCAGCTGGATTTGCGAGGTGCCCTCGAAAATCTTGGTCAGCCGCGCGTCGCGCCAGTAGCGCTCGATCGCGAAATCCTTGGTATAGCCGTAGCCCCCGTGAATCTGCAGCGCATCGCTGGTCACCCGCTCGGCCATCTCTGAGGCGAACCACTTCACCATCGAGGCTTCTTTGTCGCAGCGCCGTTTGCTGTCGACCTCATTGGCGACAAAGTACATGAGTTGTCTCGCGGCCTCGATATTCGCGGCCATCTCGGCCAACTTGAAGCGGATCGCCTGGAAGTCTCCGATCGGATGGCCGAATTGCGAGCGGCGCTTCGCGTACTCCACGGAATCGTCGAGCGCACCGCGCGCGAGTCCAATCGCGCGCGCGGCGGTATGCACCCGCGCGGTCTCCAGCCCCGCCATCATCGCGTAAAATCCGCGCCCCTCCTCGCCGAGCAGCGCCGAGGCCGGCAAGTGGAAATTGTCGAAATGCAGCTCGAAGGTTTTCCAGCCGAAGTAACCAATCTTGCGAATCGGTGATCCGGTGATTCCCGGCGGAAAGCTGCCGCGCTCCTTTTGCACCAGGAACTGGCTGATGCCGACGTGGCGGCGCTTGGGATCGGTCGGCGGCGACGTGCGCGCGAACAGCACGATATAATCGGCGCCGTCGGCGAAAGTGCACCAGGTCTTGGTGCCATTAATCACCCACTCGTCGCCCTGGCGCGTGGCCTTGCACGCGACATTGGCAAGATCTGAACCCGCGTCGGGCTCGGAGAGCGAGAACGCGCCCAGCCATTCGCCGCGCGCGATTTTCGGAAAATAGCGGCGCTTGTCCTCTTCGGTGACCCCGCCCCACAGCGAGTTGCCGCGCGCGATGATGCTCGCGACGCTCATCCAGGCCCGCGCCAGTTCCTCGGTCACCAGCGCGTACTCGAACGCTCCGAGTCCCAGGCCGCCGTATTCTTCGGGAATCAGGATGCCGAAGTAGCCCAGTTCGGCCATCTTGTCGCGCAAGGACATCGGAATCTCGCCCTGCTCGGGGTCGAGCTTATTGGCGATGGGCAGCACCTGCTCGAGCGCGAAATCGCGCGCCATCTGCTGGATGAGCTTGCGCTCCTCGGTGATGTAACTCATGGATGAACGTTCCTCTTGCTGACTAAATTGGTGCGGCGGAAATCTATCACCAGAGCGCCGCGGCCGTTATGGCCCTCGGTGTGCCAGCTCACGATTCCGCTCTCGGGCCGGCTCGACGATTCGCGCTTGTCCAACACCGTGCTGCGCGCGTTGAGGGTCTCGCCGGGATAGACGGTGCGATGGAATTTCAGGTCATCCACGCCCAGGAACAAACCACCCGCCTCGCTCAGGTCCTCGACCGAGAGCCCGAACACGGTCAGGAAAACCAGCATCGGATTCAGCACGACGCCGCCGTGGCCGTGGGCGCGGGCGTAGTCGTCGTTGAAGTACAAAGGATTGAAGCCGAGGGTCAAAGTTGAGAACAGGCTGTTGTCGCCGTCGTTGAGCGTGCGGCCCCAATGATGCAGGTAAACGTGGCCGAGCTCGAAATCCTCGTAGTGATTGCCCTTGGGCCACTTTTTGGCCCGCGACCGAAATTCTTCACTCATACCCTTGCTCCGGAATTCATCCGCCGATGCCTCTGTGGTTTCGGCGATTTTGCCGACGCCCGTAACGGGAGCATAGACAACCGGCGCCATATTGGCGAGTTTGGCCCGATCGAGGCAAGGATGCGAGCGTCACGCAGCGAGACCGCCTTGGACGGTATTCGATGCTCGTGATACTTTATTCGTATTGAGACCGAAGTAGCGCGCGAGGTCAGGAGAGGTTTATGCGTAAGTGGATGGCCGCGACAGCTCTGCTGATTCTTTTTATCTTCGCGGCTGGCGCGCCAGCGAGGTCCGGGAGCAGCTCGTCCGCTTGGGACAAGCTTTCCATCCTGCTCACCGGAAAGCGTGCGGATGACCACTTCAAGGTGATCCATGTCGCCGAACTGGCGGCGCTTAGAGCCGATCCCAAATCGCATGTCGTAATTCTCGACGCTAACGTCGAGGATACGCGCGATAAGTACGGTGTAATTCCAGGAGCGCGGCTGCTTACTTCCTACGACAATTACGACATCTCCACAGAACTGCCGCCCGGCAGAAATGCCAAGCTGGTTTTCTACTGCGCCAATTGGCGTTGAATGGCCTCACACAGCGCCGCCCGGCGGGCGGTCGCAGCAGGTTACACGGATGTGAGCGTGATGGTGGACGGGATCAAGGGATGGGACGCCGCTGGTCAACCTCACGAGGACCCGGCTTCAGCTCAGCACGCGGGGATGTAAACATTGCCGCGTCCGCGTTCGACCATAATTCGATAGTCATTTTCCGCCGCCGCGGTTTAGGACGAGGCATCGTGTGGCGCGGCTGATCCCAACGTCTCTGGACGCCGACGCGGCCCCGCGCGAGATCACGCCACGCGCGATCGTACTCGGCCTGGGGCTGGCATTGCTGCTCGGCTCGGCCAACGCATATCTCGGACTCTATGCGGGGATGACCGTCTCGGCCAGCATCCCGGCCGCGGTGATCTCGATGGCTGTGCTGCGCGCGCTCGGCCGCGCGACGATTCTCGAGAACAACGTGGTCCAGACGATAGCCTCGGCCGGAGAAGCGGTCGCGGCGGGCGCGATCTTTACCTTTCCCGCGCTGGTCGTGCTGGGCGAGAACGGTGCGCTGCCTTACCTCGACGTCACAATGCTGTGCGCCGCGGGCGCCACGATGGGCAGTCTGCTGGTGGTCTTTCTGCGCCGCACGTACATCGTCGAGGAGCGGCTCCCGTTTCCCGAAGGCGTCGCATGCGCCGAGGTGCTGCGCGCTGGAGAGGCCGGCGGCGCCAGCGCGTTGCCGCTATTGTGGGGCGGACTTGTCGCGGCCGCGCTCAAGGGCTCGCAGGACATCGTAGGAGCGCTGCCGGATGCCGTGCAGTCGGCACGCAGGATCGGCACGCGCGTGCTCGCCGGGTCAGTTGATGTCTCGGCGGCGCTACCGGCTATCGGTTATATCGTCGGGATTCCAATCGCGAGCCTGGTGTTCCTGGGAGGTGCCATCGCCTGGCTCGTAGCTATACCGATCATGAGCGCCCATCATCCCGAGTTCCGCCACCTGGATCCCCAGCTGGCGGCGCACGCAATATGGAGCGGACAGGTGCGTTATCTTGGGGTGGGTGCGATGCTGGTCGGCGGGCTCGCGACGCTATGGCGCATGCGCACGCCGATTGGGCGTGCCCTGCGCGAGAGCCTTCGGATGGCGCGTCCGGCTTCGCGCACGGCCGTGGCGCGAGAAGACCAGGACCTCTCGACGACGGCGGTGCTGGGAGCGGTCGCGCTCTCGGTCCCTCTCATCTTCACGATCTGCCTGACTCTCTCGGGTAGCGTAGCGCTCAGCGCGGCCCTCGCAGTCGCGCTCGCGTTCATCGGCTTCTTCGCCACCGCGATCGCTGGCTACCTGAGCGGAATCGTCGGCGCGTCGAACAATCCGGTGTCGGGCGTAACGATCATCGTGCTGCTGGCGATCGCTCTGCTGCTGAAATTGTGGGGCGTACCCGCTGGTATCGGGCCGCACCTGGCGATCACCGCCGGCGCGGTGGTATGCACGGCAGCCGCGATGGCGGGTGACTCTCTGCACGATCTCGCGACCGGATTCCACGTTGGCGCGACGCCGCGCTCACTCGAAATCTCGGTGTTGCTGGGCGCGCTGGCGTCCTCGCTCGTGATGGCGCCGATCCTCAACATGCTGATTCGGGGGTACGGGATTGCCGGCACCCCAGGCGCGCGCGCCGGCGCGCTGGCCGCGCCACAGGCGTTCCTGATGGCCAAAGTGGCGCAAGGCGTGTTCAATGGGGGGCTGCCATGGGGCGCGGTCGCCGCGGGAGCAGTGCTCGCAACCGCGTTGGTCGCTATCGATCTGGCATTGGAGCGGCGCGGCGCGCCATGGCGGACGCCTGTGATGCCCGTCGCGATCGGGCTTTACTTGCCTCTGGGGTTGAGCGTGGCGATCTTCATGGGCTCGCTCGCGCGCTTGACCCGCCGCAACCGCGACTCCGAGAGCTACAGCGGTCCCGGGTTGCTCTTCGCGGCCGGCCTGGTCGCGGGCGAGGCGCTGATGGGCGTGCTGAGTGGCGCGCTGGTGACCGCCGGAGTCAAGCTGCCGCTGATTTAAGGCGAATACCTTCGAGCCGTCACGATGCGATGGATTTCAGCCAGGAAGCGACGACGCGAGGTTGATTGCGGCGCTCCGGCGGATGATAATTATTATCAATGATGGAAGTTAAACTGCTTGGCGGGAAAGGGCGCGCCGAATACGCCGAAACCAGGCTCACGGAATTCGTCGCCAACTGCCGCCGCAAGAAGATGGCGGTCACGCCGCAGCGGCTTGCGGTGATGCGTGCGTTGTTGGAATCGGGCGATCATCCGCGCGCCGACCGCATCTACGCCCGCGTCCGCCGCGAACATCCGCACATCTCGCTCGCCACTGTCCATCGCACGCTCGAGCGCCTGTGCGACGTCGGCGAGGCGCACAAGGTCACGCCGCTGCACGAGTCCGCGCGCTACGACGGTAACACCCGGCCGCATCATCACGTCGTCTGCGTGCGCTGCAAGCGGGTCGAGGATGTCGAGGCGCCCGAGTTCGACACCTTGCTCGCCGGACGACAAGCGATCGGTGAATTCCAGTTGCTTGGATGCTCGGTCGAGGTGCGCGCCCTGTGCCAACGTTGTCGCAAGCGCGCGCCGGCCGCGACCCGCCGCAATTTGAGCGGTTCGACAGCCTGAGCGCGTCGTCGCCGCCGCCTCGGGCGACGGGCATGCCGGGTCAGGATTCAACCGCCGCCCTTCCCAAAGCCGGCAGTTCGCGCAAGGCCACCGGCGAATTTCCGCAATCGCAGCCGCGTCCGCGGCGTCCGCTCATCATCGCGACGGTACTCATCCTAAGCGTGCACGGCGCGCTGCTGATTTCAACGCTGACCGACTGGCGCGTCACTCTCGACTCCGGCTATCACGTTTCGCTCGCCCGCGCATACGCCGAGCACGGCCTGGTACGTTGGGACTATATCAATTTTGGACCCGCCGGACGGCCCAATTTGCAGGCCCCGCTGATGCACATGGCAGTCGGCGCAATCGGCCGCGCAATTGGCGCAACGGGCGGCGACTACGTGCTGGCCAATGCGGTACTCGCCGCGATGCAGTGGGCGGCCGCCATGGCGACTGCCGCGTTCTTCGCGTTGTTGCTCGGCGGAGAATGGGCCATGCTGTTCGCGGCCGCGCTGCTTAGCGGCGCCGGATTCGCCGCAACCTCGTTCGCGGTCGGTATTCCCTCAGGATGGCTCTTCATTCTGATTCCGTGGGCAATCCATTTTTTTCTGCGCCGGCGTCTCGTCATGGCGGTGATCGTCGCCTCCGCTGCCATTTACGTGCACATCGCGGGTCTTATCATGGCGCCGCTCGGAATCGTGATAGCCGCCGCACTCAGCCGTCGATGGCGCGACCTGGTGTTCGTCGCACTCGCGGTCGCGTTCCTCGCCGCTCCTTACGCGGTACATTGCCTGCGCTACCTTGGATGGTTCAGCGGCGTACGCAACTATTCCGCGCTGCTGTTCGATCCGATGCTCGACGTGCTCGGGGTCGTTGGTTTTATCGCGGCACTTCGTCGTCCGCGCGAGAATGCTCTGCTCCTTGCGTGGTCGGCTGCACCTATTGCGTGGCTATTTCAGGATCCGGGCCGCTTCATCGTGCAATCGGGACTGGTGGCAAGCGTGCTCGCTGCCGTGTGGCTGGCCGCGAGACTCGCGCGGATGAGCGACGCTCGCCGTAGGGTCTGCGCGACCGCAATCGCCGCGATCGCCACGCTCTGCCCATTTGGCATGCCTGCGCTCGCGGCTGAAGTGGCGTGGGCGGCGGGAATTCGCTACCCGCGAGCCCTGAGTTGGAAAGATGCCGAGGCGCTCGCCCGCACGATCGCGCATCACGCCCCCGGCAGAGAACTGGTCGCCGATTATCAACCCGCGCTTTGCCCCGCGCTCGCGGTTTACGCGCCGATCACCTGCGACAAAGGCCATTGGGTTGAGGTACAGCCGCCGGTCGATCCGGCGGACGCGCTTTCCGCCGCGCGCAAGGTCTATGTGTTGCCGCTTGGGACCGACGACGTCACGCTCCAAGCGATGGCACGGCGCGGATGGCTGCGCGTGTGGGGCGCTTCAGTCGAGTCAACCGTAATGACGCTCACCACGCGCGTTCCACTCGATGCCGCGGCCGCGGCCGCCGGGCAAATCGTCGCATCCGAGGCCACCTGGCTTTCCTCACACGCCATCAACAATTCGTTTCGCGGCTGTGAATGGCTGACAATACTTTCGCCGGCGCTACTAGAGGCGCGCCGCGCGCAGTTGCTGGAACAACGCGAGCGCGCGGGGCGAATTCAGCTGGCACTAATCGTCTACGCCTGCGCTCTGGAGCCTGGTTTCCCGCAGCAAGCGGTACGGATGCGGCGCAGCGCCCGCGACTTTGGTCTGATTGCGAGCCTTTTGGGCGACGACCTCGCACTCGGCTTCGAACGCGATGCCGCCACGGCACGACTGAAATGGCGGTTGGGGCTGCTCTCGTTCGCGGCGCAATCGATGGGCCGGCAGCCTCCTCCGGATGCGGAGTTCGAGCGCGCGCTCGATGAAACGCTGGAGGTTTATCTCGTTACGAAGGGCACCGCCTTTTTCGAACGGCCGCCCGGCTCTAGTCAGGCCTGGTTTTTCGCCCTACCGCAATGAGTCCGATGCGGGCGGGACCAAATCGCCAAGTGCCCTCGCATTTTACGCACTCGCGGAGTGCTCGCGATTTTTGCATAATGTGCGTCACGTTCGTGTTGGTTCGAGACTCCCAGCCTTTGTCCCTACCTGAAATAGCCGCTGCGTCCGTGCCGCCGACCGAGTTCACTCGCCGGACCATGTCTCGGTAACAATCTTCATGGCCGAAGCCGCAACGATCGAAGCGCCCGAGCAGGCGCATGTCTATATAGAAGGGGCGCTCAAATGGCTGATCGCGCTCGCCGTCATCCTGTGCACCATCCTGGAGGTGCTCGACAGCTCGATCGTCAACGTCGCGCTGCCGCATATGCAGGGCAGTTTCTCGGCCAGCGTCGACGAAGTGACCTGGGTTGTGACGACCTACCTGGTGGCAGCGGGCATCATGATTCCGACCACCGGCTGGATCGCCGGACAATTCGGACGCAAAAATTACTTCCTGATCTGTATCGTCACCTTCGTCGTGTCCTCCGCGATGTGCGGCGCGGCACAGACCCTCAATCAGATGGTGGCGTTTCGCTTCCTGCAAGGCATCGCCGGCGCCGCATTGCAGCCGCTCTCGCAAGCGATCCTGATGGAGACCTTTCCGCCTAACGAGCAGGCGCTGGCGATGGCGATGTGGGGGGTTGGACTGATGGTCGCGCCGATCATGGGTCCCACAGTTGGCGGCTGGATCACCGACAACTGGAACTGGCGGTGGAATTTCTACATCAACGTGCCGATCGGTATCGCAGCCGGGTTGATGGTCTACACTTTCGTCCACGATCCGCCCTACTTGCGCAAGCTCAAGGGCATGGGCCGCGCCGACTACCTGGGAATCATCTGCCTGGTGCTCTCGCTGGGGCTGGGCGAAATCGTGATGGACCGTGGCGACCGCGCCGACTGGTTCCAGAGCGCATGGGTCTGCTATTTTTCCGCGATCGCGCTCACCGCCTTCGTGGTGCTGATCGTCCACGAGTGGCGCACGCCAAATCCTATCCTCCAGGTGAAGCTGATCACCAACCGCTCCTTCGCCGTTCCTACCGCGTTGCTCATCATCCTGACTTTCACCGCCTATGGAATGCAGATTCTGAACCCGGTGTTTCTCCAGGAATTGCTCGGCTACACGGCGTGGAAAGCGGGGCTTGCGATGGCACCGCGCGGAATTGGCGTGATGTCGGCGATGTTCCTGCTGGGCGCAATTGCGCGCAAAGGCTTCGACACCCGCAGGCTGGTCTTCCTCGGCTACGTTCTGATCGGCGTCGCGCAATGGCAGCTGTCGACACTCGATCTCTCGATGAGCATCTCAAACTTCGTCTGGCCCACCTTGGTGCAGGGCGTCGGGATGGGGCTTATATTTCCGACCCTGGCGGGGGCCGCTCTAAGCTCGGTCAGCCGCGAGAACATGGGCTACGCGGCGAGCTTTTTCTCGATGGTGCGCAACATCGGCGCATCGATCGGAACCTCGACGCTGACGACCTATCTCACCCATCTCGAGCAGACCCGCCAAAGCTACCTCGTGAACCATCTCACCGTATTCGACGCCTGGCGTCTCGGGGAGAGCGGCCCACATATGCCCGGCGTGAATCGCTTCGACTACATGCATCAACTGATCACCGGTCAGAAGCAGGGGCTGGCGATGGTCTATGGCCAGGTGCAGCGGCAGGCGATGATGCTCTCGCTCAACGATATCTACCGCGATTTGTGCTACCTGATGGTGGTCGCGCTCATCATCACGATGTTTCTGCCACGCGTCCGACCACAAAGCGGCGCGGCCGCGGCACACTGAGTGCTTGTGGAGCGCCGCTCGCCGCGTCCAGCGGTCGCTATTGCCCACCTTACGCGAATGCTCTAGCGTGATTTCGTGATCGCGGACCCCGAAAGTTCTTCCGGAGTCGCCTCTCGCGGCCATTGCCCCTGAGGATTGCCGCCATCACGCCCTTCGCCGTCCGGCGAATCATGTGAGCAAATCGCCCGGAGAATTCGAGCTGATCGAGCGGCTGCTCAAGCGCCTCGGTCTTGGCCGCCGCGCTATCCTGGGGCCGGGCGACGATTGCGCGATCCTGCGCCCACCCCGCGCGCGTCAGCTTCTCACCATCGACTCGATTGTTGAGGACGTGCATTTCAAGCTCACGTGGGGAACGCCAGAGGCGCTCGGTGCGCGCGCGCTGACCGTCAACCTGAGCGACATCGCCGCGATGGGCGGGCGGCCAACCGTATGCGTGGTCAACCTTGCGGTGCGCGAGGGACTTGGCACGCGATTCCTGGATCGGATGTACAAGGGACTCGGCCGTGCGGCGGCCCGCGCCGGAGTCGAGGTGGTGGGCGGCAATGTGACCCGCGCGAGCGCGCTCGCCATCACCATCGCCCTGCTCGGCGAAGTGCGCGGTGCGGCGCTCCGGCGCAACACCGCACGGCCCGGCGATACCATTTATGTCACCGGCACGCTCGGCGATGCTGCCGCCGGCCTGCGCATACTCTCGGGACAGCTTCGCGTCCACGCCGCCGCCCGCAAATTTCTTATCGACCGCCTCCTGCACCCGACCGCACGCCTTAAAGCTGGCCTAGCCCTCGCCCGCATCAAACCGGTGCCGGCCGCAATCGATCTGAGCGACGGGTTGTGGCAGGACCTCGGCCACATTCTCGAACGCAGCAGGGCCGGCGCCGAGATCGACTCCGCCGCGTTGCCGCTTTCGGCAGCTTACCGCGCGGCTATCGGCGACGATCCGACGCTCGCACTCGGCGGCGGCGAGGACTACGAACTGCTGTTCTGCCTGCGCCGCGCCATTCCCGCGTCCGCGCTCACGCGTAGCCTGGGCGTGCGCGTAAGCCGTATCGGCCGCATAACGTCTTCGGGCACCGCGGCCTTGGTCGACTCACACGGTTCGATCCGCGAAAACGGGCTGTCGCCCCGCGGATGGGATCAGTTGCGCTCACGAACTGGCGGCTAGGCGAACGAGTTCGGCGATGCTGTTGCTATTGGTAGTCCTGCTGCTCGGAGCAAGTGCCTTGCTCGCCGCCTCGGAAACCGCGCTCTTCGCGTTGGCACGGATGCAGCACACGCGTGCGAGTCTCGGCGAAGCCGCCGCAAAGGCCGTCGATACGTTGCTGCGCCGTCCGCTCGAATCGCTGATGGTGATCATCGGCTTCAACGAAGTGATCAATGTTTTCGCCGAATGCCTCGCGACCACCTTTCTTCTGAGCTGGCTCGGACCACCAGGAGGATGGATCTCCGTGCCGGTGATGTTCGTGCTGGTGCTGCTGGTCGGCGATATCACGCCCAAGACCTTTGCGCTCGGCTTTCCGGCGGTGGTGGCGCGGCTCATCGCCCGCCCGCTGGCCGCCATCACCGTGACCTTTCATCCGTTGGCGCGGCTTTTCGTGCCTGAGGAAGCGGCGCCTGCCGCCCCGCTCTCGGAGAGCGAGTTCAAGGCGCTGCTCGTCGCCAGCGAGCGCTTCGGCCAGGTTGCTTCGGCCGAGCGCGAGTTGATTGACAAGGTGTTCGCATTCGGCTCGCGGAGGGTCTCCGAAATAATGACTCCGCGGGATCGTATCTTCGCGCTCGACCTCGACATTCCCGTCGACCGTATCATCGCTGAAGTCGCACATGGTCATTATTCGCGCGTGCCCGTCTACCGTAGCGATCCCAACAACATCGTGGGCGTGCTGCGAGCCAAGGATCTGGTCGCGCGGCGCCTGGAGTCCGCGCCCCCGCGTCTCGAGCGGCTGCTCCGCGAGCCCAACTTCGTCCCGCCGGGCAGGTCGCTCGGTGAATTGTTCGACGAGATGCGCCACCGCCGTTTCCAGCTTGCATTCGTGGTCGACGAGTATGGCCGCCTTCTCGGACTGGTCACGCTCGAGGACCTGCTCGAGGAGCTGTTCGGTGAACTGCGCGACGAGTTCGAACTCGAAGGTCCCGACATTGCCGAAGTGGGCGAGGGCGAATGGCTCGCGGCCGGCACTATCAGCTTGGCCCGTCTGACGCAGGCGCTGAATGGTGGCGAATCGTTTGCCGCCCGCGGTCACGAACGCACCCTGAGTTCGCTGGTGCTGCGCCGGCTCGGGCGCGTGCCACAGCCAGGCGAGGAGCTCCGCCTCGGCGCTTTCGAAGCGAAGGTGGAAAAGGTGCGCGGCGCGACCATCGAGCTGGTGAGGCTCAAACGATGCAATTAGGCGGGCTCATCGCCGCGATCGTCGCGTGTCTGCTCGTGCAAGCTTTCTTTGCCGCCTGCGAAATTGCGATGGTGGTGACCGACGAAAGCAAGCTCGGCACCGCCGACCAGCGCGACGGCCGCGAATCTCAGCTGCTGCTCGCGCTGCTCCGCCGCCGCGAGCGCATCCTGGCCCTGACGCTAACCGGGGCGAACCTCGCAACCGTCGTCGCCGCCAGCGTGCTCACCACTTTCCTGCATCAGTTCGGTCCCAACACTTCGTACCTCGCTCCTTTCATCCTCGCCCCATTGAGCCTGCTGATCGGCGAATCGCTGCCCAAGCTGCGAGCATTCCGCCGTCCGATCGCCTTCGCGCGCGCCGCCGCGCGACCGTTGCGCGTCCTGGAAGTCGTCTTCTGGCCGGTGCTCGAGGCCGAAACTGTAGTCAGCCGATGGCTCAGAAGGCTCGCCGGCGTGCCCGCCGGTATGCAAAGCGTGTTCATCACGCGCGAGGACCTTGCACTGATGATTCGCTCGCTCGTTGATCAGCCGCAGCCGCCGATCGACGACGCAATCTTACCCGCCGAGCGGCAGATGATCAGCCGCATCTTCCGTTTTAAGAACGCCGAGGCGCGCCAGGCGATGGTGCCGTTGGTGCGGGTGGAAGCGGTGGCGCTCGAGACCACGCTCGACGAGGCGGCCGAGATTGCACGCCGCACCGGCTTCAGCCGCATCCCGGTCTTCGACAAGCGCATCGTCAACATCGTGGGCCTGCTCCACGTCTTCGACCTGCTCGAGGCGCCCGACCTCAGCCGTCCGGTCAAGGAAGTGATGCGCGTGGTGGTTTACTTCGCCGAGTCCACGCCCCTCGATGAAATTCTGCTCACCTTTCAGCGCACCGGCCAGAACCTCGCCGTGATCGTCGACGAGTACGGCGGTGCGGCGGGAATTCTGACGCTCGAGGATCTGCTCGAGGAAATCGTGGGCGAAATCGAGGAGGAGCACGGGCCGGGCGAGGAACTGATGCGGGTGATCAGTCCGCGCGCGGTCAGCGCCTCGGCGCGCGCGCCGGTGGCAGAACTCAACGAGCGCTTCGGCCTGAGGCTGCCGGAAAGCGCCGAGTATGCTACCATCGGCGGGCTCGTGGTCGAACGTCTAGGTCATATTCCCCGGCCCGGCGAACAGCTCAAGGCAGGCGAAGCGACACTCACGGTGGTGCGCGCCGACGACCGCGCGGTGCGCGAGATCCTGATCACCCCGGCGCGGCCACTGGAAACGGAGCAGGCGCGGCGGCGATGACTCAAACGCATTTGCCGATCCGAAAGCATTTGCCAATCCAAGAACACTCGAAATGACCGAGGAACGTCTGCGCCGGCTCCTGGAGCAGGTCGCGGCCGGCCGACTTGGCGCCGCGGCGGCCCTCGAACGCCTGCGCCACCTGCCCTTCGAGGATCTCGGCTTCGCCAAGGTCGACCAGCATCGCGCGCTCCGCCGCGGGGTGCCCGAGGTGATCTTCGGCGAAGGCAAGAGCGCCATGCAGATCGCGGCAATCGGCGCGCGCGTGGTCGCCACCGGCGCCAACCTGGTGGTCACCCGCCTGGAGGTGAAAAAGGCGCGCGAGCTCCGCCGTCGCCTGCGCGGCCTCACTTATCATTCCGAGGCGAGGCTCGGCGTGATCCTCAAGCGTCGGCCAACGCCCCGCGGCCACGGCAAGGTGTTGGTGATGAGCGCCGGCACCTCGGATCTGGCGGTGGCCGAAGAAGCGGCGCTGTGCGCCGACCTTTTCGGTAACGCGGTTGAACGCCTGTACGACGTAGGCGTGGCCGGCATCCATCGCCTGACCGCCAACCTCGACCGTGTACGCGCAGCGGCGGTGCTGATCGTGGCGGCCGGGATGGAAGGGGCGCTACCCTCGGTGGTGGCCGGGCTGACCGACAAGCCGGTGATCGCGGTACCCACCAGTGTGGGCTACGGCACCGCGTTCGGCGGAGTGGCGGCGCTGCTCGGAATGCTGAATTCCTGCGCGAGCGGAGTGACGGTGGTTAATATCGACAACGGCTTCGGCGCCGCGTTCGCCGCGACGCTAATCAACCGCGTCGGCCTCGCGCGTGAGCGGCCGTGATGCAGAAGCCGACCAAATCGATTACCTCGGGGCGCACGCGCCGCGCGCTGAAGATCGGCGGGCTCGCCTCGCAGGTCGGCTCCAGCTATCTCTGGACTTCGCTCCGCAAGCCCTTCCTCAATGCCGCGAGCCACGAGCGCGAGCTGCTCGACACCCATATTCGCAACGCCCAGCGCATCGTCGAAAGCTCGACTCAGCTCCGCGGCGCGTTCATGAAGCTGGTGCAGATGCTCTCGATGCGCGAGGACCTGCTGCCGATCGAAGCGATCGATCTGCTCAAAACCACCCGCGACGGCGTGCCGCCGATGGAATATTCGATGATCGCGCAGCAGATCCGCCGCGAACTCGGCAAACGTCCCGAGCAGATCTATTCAAGCTTCGAGCCGCAGGCCTTCGCCGCCGCCTCGCTCGGCCAGGTCCATCGCGCGCGCCTCAAGAACGGCGAGGAAGTCGCGGTCAAGGTCCAGTACCCGGGCATCGACGCGACCGTGCGCCAGGACCTCGGCAATCTCAAGTTGCTGCTGCGCACGCTGCAGGGGATCGCTGGCGATCTGATGCGCCAAAAGATCGAAACGCGCACGGTGTACCGAGAACTCGAGGAACGTTTGATCGAAGAGCTCGACTACCGTATTGAGGCGCGCAACACGGCGGAGTTCCATCGCCTGTACGCCCGCGATCCCGAGACGATCATCCCGCGCGTCATCGGCGATCTCAGCTCGCGCCGCGTGCTGACGATGACTTACCTCGACGGCTACCATCTTTCGGACCTGATGAACCCGGCGGCCGATCTCGAACTCCGCAAATGGGTCACGCGCAAGTATTACGAGCTAGTCTGGCGTCAGTTGCTCGAGTTCGGCGTGCTCCACACTGACCCGCATCCCGGCAACTATCTCGTCACTCATCACCCGCATATTTGCGTTCTCGACTTCGGATCGATTCGCCGCTATCCAGAACCGATTCGCCGCGCCAATCTGCAATTCGCGCGGGCGCTGGCCGAGCGCAACGATCGCGCGCTCGGGCAAGCGCTGGTCAAGCTCGGCTATCTGGATCGCGGGCAGAATCCGCAGCCGATGATCGAGGCCATCCACCTGTTGTTCGAGCCGGTACTGGAAGACCGGCTCTACGGGCCCGACGAATACGACCTGGTTGGCAAGCTCGCGATAGTGAGCGAGATCGCGTTCAAGCACAAGCTCTACAAATCGCCAGCGCACGGCGTGTTCACCGTGCGCGCGCTGGTCGGACTCGACGGCATCATGCGAGGGCTCGGCGTGCGCGCCAATTACCACGACCTGTTCCGCGAATGCGTGGCGGGCGTGCGGGCGTAGGCGCAGTGCCCGCGCATAAGAACTCGTCGTCGCCCGCGCGCAATAGCTGGCGCGCCACGGCTGCCCGAAAACGTCCGCTGGCGCACCCGGTGACCGCACCGCTGCCGTCACTCGAGGCGCTCGAACGCCATCGCGATCATCATTTCCGCCGCGTCCCCCATCGTCGCATCAGTGGCGAGCGGGCAGCCCTCAGCTTCATCGAAGAGGTCGGCTTTTGCGCAGCGTTTACTGCCGGGATGGGCGTGCCATGCCTGCGCGAAGCGATCGAAGGGAGGCGCGAGCCGCCGTTGCCCGAACACATCCAGCACGACCGCGCGATCATGATGACCTGGAATATTAAGGACACGCTGCCGGCGAGCAAACTCGTTTACTACGGCAAAGTTCTGGGCGGGCGGCCGGGCTTTATCGCGCGCGGCCTGCTTGCCGCCTTCCTGCGCCTGCGCGCCGAACCGCGCGGATACCGCACGCTGTACGACCGCGGGAGGCTCTCGCACTGCGCGAAGCTGGTGATGGATGCGCTCACGCGGCGCGGCGCCGCCGAGACCAAGGCGCTCAAGCTCACCACCGGCTGCGCGCAGCCGAAGATGCGCGGGGAATTCGATCGTGCGATGAAGGAGCTGCAGGAAAAGTTTCTCGCGCTCAAGGTCGAGGAGCGCTACGACCCTTTCACTTACGTGTGGGACACGATGGAGCATCGATGGGGCGAAGCGCTGCGTGAGGCCCGCGCGCTCACCCGCAACGAGGCCGCTTATCAGGTGGTGCGCCGGCATTTCGAGGTCGCCGGCTTCGCTAACGAGCGCGCCGTCGCGCGCCTGCTGGCGATCGATCCGGCCCTGGTTGATAGCGCTGCGCGTCGGCTCGAGCGCGAAAGCGTGCTGGGACGCGCGCTCCGCGTCGAAGGCTTGATTGGCGAGCAGAGCATCCTTGCGGCACTCACGGATTGAAGAAAAAAGAGGATATTTCATGAAGCAGACTGGAAACCGGGCGATGTTGATTGCGGCATTGATTGCGGGTGCGTTGGGCGGCGCGGCTTCGGCGCGAGTGTGGCCCGTGCCCGCATCGGCATTCGCCGACCAACAGTTGTTGACCAGCATCAGCGCCAAGCAATTCGAAGTTATGGACGAGCAGGGTAATATGCGCGCCAAGCTGAACGTGTCGGGGGAGGGAATGGCACATCTGGGCCTGTACGATCAGCAGGGCGTCGAGCGCGCAGCCATCGTCGTCACCAGGGAGGGAACCTCGATGCTGGCGTTGTCGGGCGACGACGGTAAGCCGCGTCTGGCGGTGAACCTAGCGACTCACGACGGCCCAGCCGCGTTTTCGTTGCTCAATCCGGACAGTAGCACCGCAGCCGAGCTCGCGATGAATAAGGAAACGCACTCACTCGTACTCGCGGACGGAAAAGGCGCCCCACGGTTGCGGCTGCAAACCAGCTCGGTAGCCAATGAGGAGGCGATGCTGACGATCTACGACAAGAGCGGCAAGCCTCTCAAGAAAATTCCGTAAGCGACAAGCGCGGAGACGTCACCATTGCTCGTAGTGCACGGCCCGCCGCTCATAGCCGGCACCGCGCAGCAAATCGCGAAGCGTGAGCACGCACTTGCCGACCCCGCATAGGTAGAAGTGCCGGCGGCGATCGGAATCAGCGTCGACCCATCGCCGCTGAGTCTCAGCAATCAGCCGATCGTAGAGCTCAGCGGCCGGCGCAAGGAGAGAAGCAAAGTTGACCCCTGCCGCTGACCACTGGGCGATCTCCTCACGATAGAGCAGGTGGTCAGGGTCGGGCGCAGCGTATAGCAGACTCAGCACCGGCCGCGTTCCAGTGCCGAGCGCACGGCGGATCATCGGGCGAATCGGCGCAATCGCGGTGCCCTCAGCAATAAACACGCATTCCTTTTCGGGCGGACGATCCAGCGTGAACGCTCCAAATGGCCCCGTGAACTGGAGTTCGTCGCCGACCTTGCGTTCGAACAGGTGTCGAACGCCTATTCCGCCCGGCACCTGGTTGAAGCAAATCTCGATCGCGCCGCTCTCTTCGGGGCTGGAAATGACGGTGTATGGCCGAACGCGTGTCTCACCTTCCAGCGCGAGCGAGATCGAGATGAACTGGCCGGGTACGAAGCCGAGCCGCCCCCCGTCGATTAGCCGGAGGAACAGCGACCGCGTATCCGTGTTGTGATCGTGTATCCGCTCGACGCGCGCGCGGTAGACCGGCCGACGTGGCGGCGCTGCGGCGGGCGTTCCCAGCTCAGCCATCGTAAAGCCTCCGGTCGCAATCTCGGCGCGCGCTCACGGCTCCGGCTTGGCCCCACCTTCGCTTATCTGATTGATGGTGTAGCGGGGAATTACGACCACTATCTCGGCGTCAGGATCGTCAATCACGGCCTGACAGCCCAGGCGCGAAGTCGGCGTAAGTCCCGGCGCTTTATCTAGCAGATCTTCCTCTTGTTCGGAGGACTCGGAGAGCTTGTTGAACCCTGACTTTACGATCACGTGACAGGTGGTGCAGGCGCAATTACCGCCGCACGCGTGTTCGAGGTGGATGTGATTGCCAAGCAAAACATCGAGAATCGAGCCGGGCCGGCCGTCGTGATAGAACGGCGCATCGGCAGGATTGAATTCTATCACCCGCTCGGGCTCTCCACTTTCGAAGACGACGCGAAGTCTGGCCATTTGCTTACTCAGTGGATCAGTTTTCAAGGCGCAACGCGAGGCGCTTCTGAGTACTTGCAGATTCGCCTGATTTTCGCCATGATGACGATGCCGCCAACTTGAGGTTCCGCGGAGGTTGAACAGCAATCGATGGCCACGCTCACGAAACGGCAGAAGCAACTCGTCGATTTCTTAGAGCACTATATCACCGAGCACGGCTACGCGCCGACGCTGAGCGAAGTGGGCCAGTATTTCGGCCTCTCCTCCTTGGCCACGGTGCATAAGCATCTGCGTAACCTCGAGCAAAAGGGCTTCATCAAGCGGACCCACAATCACAGCCGCGCGCTCGAAATCATGGTCGATCAGAACCGGCCCGCGGTACACGAATTAAAACTGATCGGCACCGTCGCTGCGGGCGTACCGATCGAGGCAGTCGAGGGCAACGATACGATTGCGGTGCCCGAGGAGTTCGTGCGGCGCGACAACACGTTTTGTCTGCGCGTGAAGGGGGAGTCGATGATCGATGAAGGTATCCGCGACGGCGACTATATCATCGTCGAGGGACGCGACGCGGCGAGCCCGGGCGAGACGGTCGTCGCGTTGATTGGCGACGAAGCGACCGTCAAGAAATATTTCCCCGAAACCGACGGCAAGGTCCGCCTCCAGCCGGCTAACGCAACGATGGATCCGATTTTCGTGAGCGAAGACGACCTCCGGATTCGCGGCGTGGTAATAGGTTTAATGCGCCACTATCGCTAGGCATGTCCGCTCGGGGCGTCGGATCCCATCGGATCCAGGGGACGATCGCCCACCTTCCCATCATCCGGAACCCAACTCCTGCGAGCGATCGCCCACCTTCGCCGCCGCGATCAGCGCCGCTGCCCCGCTCCTTGGTTTTCGTTCGTTTAGACCATGGTCGAATTTTCCCAATCCGACAGGCCGCACCCTTTGGATTTTTTCATTCGTTCTCTGCTTCAGTCTGTCCGGCCTTCTCTCATCCCGTAGGCATCCCCGTATGCGTCATCCGTAGGCGGCCGCGGCCGGGGAAGAAAATCCCCCTTTGTTTCCCGCGCGTCCTTTCAAATGAACACGACCGGCCCGGTATCACCGCCGGCGGTTTTGCGCGGCGACGATGACCTTGAGGGCGATTGAATAGCCGAAGGTGCGGGAGCGTTTTTGCCCCTGCCAACCCGCCCAAATATTCGCTTGCTCATTTTTCCCGCGCCCTGCTCGGCCACCAAAGCGGCCGGCGGAATCCGCACGAGAAAGCGCGAACCGCGGCCGGGGGTCGAGCTTATCTCGAGCTTAGCCCCCAGCGCTGAGACGTGGCGATGCACTACGGCGAGGCCCAGGCCGAGGCCACGATATTTGCGCGCGCTGGATTGCGAGAGTTGCGCAAAGGGCTCCGCCGCCTGCTTGATCAGCGCCGGGCTTATTCCCAACCCGGTATCGGCAACCTCGAGCACGACGCCAGACTCCGCACCGCGAACGCGCGAGCTGCTTATCCGGACCGTCACGCTGCCGCGCTCAGTAAACTTGATCGCATTCAGCACCAGGTTGGCCAGAATCGAGCGCAGCGGGCGCCTCGAGGTATGAATCATCTTGGGCGCGCGCTCCAGGTCGAACTTCAAGACAAGTTCCTTTGCCCCTTTGGCCGCTTCCATCGCCGGCTCCAGATCGTTCATCAGGCTGCTGATTGATACGTCCTCTTCCACCCGGCCAGTCGCGCCAGCTTCTGACATGACGAACTCCATAATGTTGTCCACGGTTTGCACGAGGTCGTGCAGATTGCTGTTCATCCGCTCCAGCATCGCGCGCGGCTCGGGATCGAACTTCTCCGCCCATTCGTCGCGCAGGATGTCGAGATAGCCAAGCAGCACCTGCAAAGGGGTGCGCAACTCATGTGCAAGGTTGGCCAGCACCTCGACCCGCACACCCTCGGCCCATTGCCGGAGCGGGCTGCCCTTCGATTCGAGGCTGGTTTCGGGGTTAGATCCCGGATCATCGTCAGATGGAGGTCGATTTGCCATGCGCATCTCCTATTTGCCCCTGCGACGCACCGACCGGCGAGACTCGACGGCGAAGCATCGGAACTCATGCCTGGCAAAATAGTTCACGCCGGGCAGATACCCAATCGGGAAATCCCCCACAAAGACTGGAAAAAATGCCTATTTCTTTAGGGAAAAATGCTTAGAGAGAAGTCGCAAAACCGCAGACGAATCAAGCTTCAGCAGCAGCGGTTAGGTCCTTCGCCACGCCTTGCCAGCGCCTGCTTCACGATACGCCGGCGCTCCCCGCGGGAGCCGGCGTCCGCTCCTACGCGGTTAAGGCGGCGCAGTTCTTCGATTATCAGACCTAGGACACTAGATAGAACTTGCGCCCTTCTCTGCACCCATGTCCGCAGCAGAGTTGCATAAGCTCGTTGATGGTCGGAAAGCCGGATCATGGCAAGCCGATTTTAAACCGAACCGCGTCGTGCGCCAATCGATCTCAGCGCTTCGCGATTAGGCTTACGCGCGCTTCGCGTAATCGGGCCGCCACGACGCCGACATGGTTGCTTCACGCAAGCTGCTGGCGGCGGCCGCGAGCGGTTGCTATCAAGATAGATGATGTCTCACGAATCGCTTCGCGTCGGACTGCTGCAGATGAGCTGCGAGGCCGAGCCACGGCGCAACCTGGAGAAGGCGCTCACGCGGATCGAGGAGGCCGCCGCGCGCGGCGCCAAGGTCATCTGTCTTCAGGAGCTATTCCGCTCGCGCTACTTCTGCCAATCCGAAGAGGCGCGCAATTTCGACCTTGCCGAACCAATTCCCGGCCCGACCACCGAGGCGCTGAGCGCGGCGGCGACCGCGCGCAAGGTCGTTATCGTCGGTTCGATCTTCGAGCGCCGTGCTGAAGGTATCTACCACAACACCGCCGTGGTGCTGGACGCCGACGGACGTCTCGCCGGCCGCTACCGCAAGATGCACATCCCCGACGACCCGCACTATTACGAGAAGTTTTATTTCACCCCGGGCGACCTCGACTTCACTGCCCATCGCACGGCCCATGCAACCGTCGGTGCGCTGGTTTGCTGGGACCAGTGGTTCCCCGAAGCGGCGCGGCTGGTCGCGCTGGCCGGTGCGCAGATCGTGTTCTATCCGACTGCGATCGGCTGGGAGCGTAGTGAGGTAGAGCCAGTACGCCGCCGCCAACTACAGGCATGGGAAACGGTCCAGCGTGGTCACGCGATTGCGAACGGGGTGTTCGTGGTGGCGGTTAATCGAGTGGGCGTCGAGGACAGCTTGCAGTTTTGGGGCAACTCGTTCGTGGTCGATCCGTTCGGCGAGGTGATCGCGCGCGCCGACGCAAGCGCGGAAGAAATTCTTGTCACCGATTGCGACCTCGGGCTTATCGAAGAGACCCGGCGCAACTGGCCGTTCCTGCGCGACCGGCGTATCGACGCTTATGGCGATCTTTTGTGCCGCTTCCGCTCCTGACTCAGCAAAACGTGGAGACCCTCTCGCGGGGTTTGCGTGAAAAGGTGAAACACCCAGCGCTCGGATCGCCGGCCTTTGCGGCGGGGTATCGGATGCCGGCCGAATGGGCGCCGCATCTGGCAACTTACCTGGTATGGCCCCATAACCGCGACACGTGGCCGGGAAAGTTCGAGGCGATACCGCCGGTGTTCGCCCGAATGGCGGCCGCGATCGCGGAGTTCGAGCCAGTGCGACTGCTGGTCAGTGACGAGGCGACCGCCGACACGGCGCGCGCAGCGATTGTCGAGACGGCGGGCGCGGCCGCGCGCGTCGATCGAATCGCGTTCACGATCGTTGCGACGAACGACTCTTGGATTCGCGACTATGGACCGATCTTCGTCAATCGCGCGGCGCCTACGAACGTCCCTCCGCAGGTCGCGCTGGATTTCGGCTTCAATTCGTGGGGCGAAAAATATGGCGCTTACGACCTCGACGACGCAGTGCCGCGCCGGCTGGGTGAGCGGTTAGGGTTCGACGTGCTCGAGCCCCCGATGGTGCTCGAGGGCGGCTCGATCGACGTTGACGGCGCGGGCACATTGCTCACCACAGAATCGTGCCTGCTCAATCCCAATCGCAATCCGGCGCTCGACCGCGCCGAAATCGAGCGCCGACTTAAGTATTGGCTCGGCGTAAGCACGGTGCTCTGGCTCGGCGAAGGGATCGCCGGCGACGACACGGACGGCCACGTGGATGACCTCGCGCGGTTTGTCGCCCCTGCAACAGTCGTGACCGTGATCGAAGACGACCCGCGCGACGAAAACCATCACGTGCTCGCGGAGAACCTACGACGTCTTCGCGCGATGCGCGACGCCGCCGGACGCGCGCTCACGGTCGAGACCCTGCCGATGCCGCCTGCGCTTTTCCACGATGGGACGCGGGTGCCGGCGTCGTACGCGAACTTCTACATCGTAAACGGCGGCGTGATAGTTCCGACATTCGATTGTCAGCAGGACGCGGCAGCGATCGCTACGCTGGGGCGTTTGTTTCCGGGTCGCCGGGTGGTCGGGATTCCGTCACGCGACCTGGTATGGGGCCTCGGCGCAATTCATTGTCTGACCCAGCAGCATCCGCTACCACCGGTCGACCGCGTTTGAAGCGCGACCCGCGATAAGCGCTGGCCGGCGTCTATGGAAACAGGCTCGGCGGCGCTTGGTCGCGGAGCACCGGCACGCCTGCGATATTGGCGGCGCGCGAATCGGCGCGCGCGAACAGCGCAGCGACTGGATCGCGATAGATCATCCGCCATTTATCCTGCGCGGCTACGAAACCCGCCGCGGGCGAATCCGATGGCATCAATACGTAGTCGGTCGGATATGCGGCGAGCACCCTGGCGGCGCCGGTGCCGCCGCGGACAAAATCAAGGTAGTCGCGCTGGACCCCGGGCGGATAGACCATCTCGAAGCGGCCGTCAATGAAGACTTGCGAGTCCGTCGCGTGCCAAAAGATATAGCTTCCCCAGATGAGCTCATTGAAAATCCGGCCTTTCAGCCGATGTTGCTTCATGAAGGCGACGGCGCCCACCGGGTAACCGGTGAAGTCGCGCAAGCGCTCGGAGAACAGGCCGTTGCCAAGACAAATAGCGATTGCAGCAACGAGCGCTGCCGCTTGTACCGCGGGTGAGGCGCCGGGAGGCAACGAATCGGGCTGCGCTCTCCCAATAGACGCCGCGGCGTCGCCGGAATGCCCGATACGGCGGAAAGCAAGGTTGAGATGGAAGGCGATAGGCGCGGTGCAGGCTATCACCGCCAACGCCGTGTTGCGCACCGAATAGAGCGCCAGGCACACCATCAGCGCCGCGATTGCCAGCTCGGGCAGGTCATCTTTGCACGGTGCAAGCGCAAAACTGATCGGCATAGCTGTCAGCACAGCCAGCGCAAGGATGAACGGAAAGAGCGGCGCGCCTGTGCGATAAGTTCCGGCCAGCACGTGGTAGAAGCTCTGGAACTCTGCCCCGGAGCCCATCGTGTATGGATTGCCAAGCGTATGCGCGACGATCCGCCATTCGCCGATACCATAAGGATTGATGAGCGTGACCAGGAGCGCGGCGAGCGTGAGCAGTCCCAGGCGCAGGCCGCGCGACACTCCCCTGCCTTCCAATATATCCAGTATCCCCGTCGCGGCCGCGTACACGCCGAGCACGACGATACCGATGAAGAAGCCGCCGTGAAGATTGGCCCACAACACCATCATCGGAAGCACGACCCACAGTGGCGCGCGGTCACGGCTTCGCGCGCGGGAGAACAAGGCCAGCAGCGCGCTCAGGAAAATGTAGTCGAACAATTGCGGACGGAACTGAATCTGAAGCTGAAGACCGAATGCAGCGGCGAGCAACATTCCGAATTGCAATGTCGGCTCGGCGCCGGTGTCGCCAACACTCACGGCGAGCAGCAGCACCACCGCGCCCGCGCACAGAAACTTCATCAGCTTGAGCCCGACCACGCCCATCGCCCCGTATGACAGGGCCATCACCACTTCGGATAGCCATTCGTGATTGATCCACGGTTGGCCCGCCGCCGAATAGGAGAAGATGTCGGCGCGGAGGAGATGACCGGTAGAGAGCATCACCTGGCCGAAACGGACGTGGCCCCATAGGTCGGTATCGGCGTACTGAACCGAGTCGGCGACGGCGACGACGAGCAACACAAACGCGGTAGCGTAGCCCAGCAGCGAGCGATCGAGGAACGCCTGTTCGGCTCCAATGGGGGGGGAGAGTCTATCCGTGTCACCTCCTCATTCGGCGCTTCGTTCATTTCGGGAGCCTGTATCCGGGGTGCTTGCAAGTTAGGGAAAGACGCTCAGAGGCGCGCTTCTAACCAGTTGTGGAACCCCCGCAAGTTGCGCGGCGGGCGAGCCGGCGCGCGCGAATAGCGCTGAGACCGGGTCGCGGTATATGAGACGCCATCCGGCCTGCGCCATCAGCAGAGCATAAGCGGCTGAGCCGGTCGGCATCAGGACGAAATCGTTGGGGTAGGCGTCGAGCACGCGAGCGGCGCCCGGCTCGGCGTAGTTGACGGCGGCGAAATCACTTTGCACTCGATGCGGGTAGTACGCCTCGAAAATGCTTTCGATAAAGATCTTCGTGTGCGCCGCGTCGTGGAAGAGCAGATAATCGGCCCATCCGAAATCGGTCAGCACATTGCCACCAAGGCCATGCTCGCGCATGAAAGCCTGCGCGCCGACCGGTTTGGCCTCGACTGCGGGCATTGCTTTAGACAACAGCCCGGTGCGAATCGCGACGATCACCGCTAACAGGACTATCGCGGCCTGCAATGCACGCCGGGCCGGCGCGAGCCGCGCGACGCTGTCGCTCGTAAAAAAGCGTATGCGCTCGAGGAGCAGGCCGGCGTGGCGGCAGAACGGAATGCAACAGGCGATCACGGCGAGGCCGGTGTTGCGTACGGCGTAGAGCGCGACCGCAGTCATCAAGGCTCCGACGGCGAGCAGGGCGAGGTCGTCAGCGCGCGGCGTGAGCGCAAAGGTAACAAAGAGCCCGGCCATAATCGCGAGCGCCGAGCCAAAGGTGAAGAGGGGCCGATGCTCGCGGTGGAAGTCGGCGATCACCACTAACAGTGGACGAAACTCGGATATATGACTGAGTGTGAATGGATTGCGCAGCACGCCGGCGATCACGACCCAGTCTTTCAAACCATAGGGATTTACCAGCGTCGCCAGGGTCGCCGCCGAAGTCAGTGCCGCGAGCCTGACCGCACGGCGCGCGCCCCGGCCTTGCGCCAGGTCTTGTGCGCCGCAGACCGCGGTATACAGGCCCAACGCCACCAGGCCGACAAAGAATCCACCGTGCAGATTGGCCCACAATGCAAGCATCGGCACGGCGAGCCATAGCGGCGCGCGCCGGCCATAACTCTCTCGCGCCAGCATCGCCATGAGTGCCGCGAGCAGGACATCATCTGCGAGAAATGTACGAAACTGCATATGCGGTATGAGTGCGAACGCCACCGCCGTCAACGTGAGCGCCTGGACCATCAGCGCCGCTCCTGTCTCGGCCATTCCGAGCGACAGCAGCACCATCACCGCCGCGACGCATCCGAACTTGGCGAGCTTCATCGCGACCACGCCGCCCACGTTGTACACCAGCGCCATCAGCGCCTCGCCCAGCCAGTCCACCATGATCCAATCCCGCGGACCCGGAGGGCAGGCGTACGAAGACGGCGCGTGGAAGAAGAGTTGATGCTGTGTGAGGACGATATTGCCGAAGTGAATATGGCCCCAGACATCCGTGTCAGCGCCGCGCATCACGTCGGCTATCACGATCGCGAACAACACCAGGGCGGGTGCGGAGCGTAGCAGCGAGCGGCCGTGCGGTTGCGGCCGAGCGTTCGCCGGGAGGTCGATCGCGGAGCGATGCGGCGAAGAATGGCCAGCGCCGCGCACCACCTGCTCGATACTCCCCCCCAAAACCTTCACCTCCGCCCGATGGCCGGGCGCCCACGTCGGCGATTAACGCAGCGCGCACCGACCGCGCGCTCCGCTCCCCAAGCCTGACACTGTAACGGGGCCTTGCGGGAGCGTCAAAACGACACGCGCGCCGCTTTCGGCGCGCAGCGAGCAGGTTGGCTGTGTAAAGAGGCAGATTGAGGGCGCCGCGAGGCTCGCGCCTGCCAGCGGAATCGACTGACCGGTGAGAAAATTAGTGGCCAGGCCGGTACTACTTCCGATGAATCGAAACCCTCAAGTATGTGGCTCGGCCGACTTAACCTCGACCCGCCACTCGTTGTTGGTGTTGCGATCGCCCGCAAGCCATCTGCGGAGGTCTTCATGTGCGCTGGCCGAGCGCTTGGCCGCAATCTTGTCCGCGGCGGGATGATCGACCGTGAACTCGAGGTTCAAACCGTTGGGATCAGTGACATATAGCGATACACAGTAGCCGTGATCGATCACCATCGTCTGGAAGCCGGCCGCTTCGAGCCGGCGCTGCATCTCCTGCTGGCCCTCCGCGTCGGCCACCTTCAGCGCCAGGTGAACGAATGGCGAGTGCGGCCCATAGTGCGCAAATTTTTCGTGCTGCTTGGGATTGGCGAAGTGAAAGAAGGCCAGCGCTCCGCCGTCGCCGATTTGGAAGAACAGGTGGCAATAGTAAAGTTCGTCCTCGCCGAACACCTTGTCGCACTCGCGCCAAGCCGCCACCATCGGCCAGCCAAGTATGTCCTCGTAAAACTTTCGCGTCTGTTCGAGGTCACGGCATACGTAAGCCGCATGATGCAGTCGCGTCGGAACCGTCTCTAATTTCCCGCTTGCGCGGCCGTTGCTCTGTGTGGTGCTCATGGCGTTTTGTCCTCGTAGCCCCTTGTAATCTCGAAGCGTGTTCAGCGCAATGGCATCCGGCGGCCCGCCGTTGCTGGGTTGTGGCGTGGCAACTCGGCATCATCGATCGCGTCTGCGTCGAGATTGCGCTTGATGCATGCAAGCTGATCGCGCAAAAGCGGTAGCTGCCTTTCAGGTATTCCCGCGAGCGCGACCTGGTTTACTTCAATCGCGCACGGCAGCAGCACTTCACGCAGCCGCCGGCCCTCCTCAGTGAGACGGATATTGACCTTGCGCCGGTCCTTGGAGTTGCGGGTGCGGCTGATGAGCCCGCGCCTCTTCATGCTTTCGAGCGCCGTTGCCGTGGTCGGCTCCATCATCCCTACCCGCCGGCTGAGTTCGCGTTGCGTAATTCCGTCTTGCTCCCAGAGTGCGCGCAGGAAGTACCACATCCCGATACTCACGCCGTGGGGCGATATGCGTGCTGCCAGGGCGCGGAGAAAGGCGCGATGGGCTTCGCGCACCAGGTAACCGACGCTCTGGTCGGGCGGAAGATCCGCGACCGGATTGCGGGCCGGCGAAGCCGCCGTGCTGAAGGCGCCTGTCTTGGTTGTCATCGCTCTTCGACCGTTCACGTTATGCCGTTCATTTCCCCGCTTTCAGTTCAACCCTTTGGCAAATTGACGCTCGTGGCACACCCGGTCACAGCGCGCAGCATAGCAGGCTCCCGGCACCGCGGCTCTGCCTATTTTCTTAGGCTTGACGATAGCCGAACGGCGGACTAGTAAGAATACTTAGATATCTTTGCATTTGGATATCTCGGCATTTGGTGCCCTTGCCGCGCGCAAATGAACTGACCGCTGCGCCGCCTCATTTTACGGAGAGCTCACGTGGAAGCAGTCGCGCAAAACTCTCATCGCTGGCCGCTCGAGGGGCTCGGTAGAGTTCCTTACTGGGTCTATTCGGATCCTGACGTGTACGCCCTGGAGCAGACGCGCATCTTTTCCGGCCCCTACTGGAATTACGTCGCGCTCGAGGCCGAAATCCCGAAGCCCGGAGATTTTGTCCGCAGTCATGTCGGAGAGCGCCCGGTAGTGGTGGTGCGCGACAAGGCCGGCGGGATCAACGTGATGCTCAACCGCTGCGCTCATCGCGGTGTCCAGTTCTGCCGCACCAACTGGGGCAACACGCGCTCCTTCACCTGCCCGTACCATCAGTGGAGCTACGATCTGAAGGGCAATCTCACGGGCGTGCCGTTTCGCCGCGGCGTTAACGGACATGGCGGGATGCCCGAGGATTTCGATCCATCGCAAAACGGACTGACGCGGCTGGAAGTCGCGACGCGTCACGGCGTGATCTTCGCGAGCTTCGATTCCGCCGTGCCTCCGCTCGAGAAATACCTCGGTCCTGCGATGCTGCCATATTTCGATCGCGTGTTCGACGGACGAGAGTTGCGCGTGCTCGGCTATTCGCGCCAGCGCATCCCGGCCAACTGGAAGCTGATGTTCGAGAACATCAAGGATCCCTACCACGCGAGCCTCCTCCACGTGTTCCTGGTTACCTTCGGCCTATTCCGAGCTGACCAGCCCTCGGCAGTGAAGATGGACTCGAGCGGGATGCATTGCGTGCTTATCTCCAGCAAGGGCGAACAACAGATCAACGCGACCACCAAGGAAATGAAAAACTTTCGCGCCGATTTCAAGCTTAGCGATCCGCGCCTGCTCGATCCGGTGCGCGAGTTTCCGGGGGCGGCCACGGTCGTGATGCAGACACTGTGGCCCAACATCATAATCCAGCAGCAGTCGAACACGCTCGCGATGCGCCATCTGGTACCGCGCGGCCCGGAACTCTTCGATCTGATGTGGACATTTTTCGGCTACGCTAGCGATACGCCCGAAATGACCCAGCGCCGCCTGCGCCAGGCGAACCTGATGGGGCCCGCCGGATTGGTGTCGATCGACGACGGCGAAGTTATGGAGTTCTCGCAGCAGGGCGTTCGTCAGCGTCCCGGCAGCGCCGGGATGCTCGAGATGGACGGACGCGGCACCGGCGACGAGGACCATATGGTGACCGAGGCGGCGATCCGTGCCTTCTACAAGCATTACCGCGAGGTGATGGAGTTCTGATCACGATGGCGCGCGCGCAGCAGGATTTGCAAAACTTCGCCTTGCGGCTCGAAATTGAAGAGCTCTACACCGAGTACGCTCACGTGTTGGATGACTTCGAGCTGGAAAAGTGGCCGGAGTTCTTCACGGAGGACTGCCTCTACCAGATCGTATCGCGAGAAAACCGCGAGCGCGGGCTGCCCCTCGCCCTGATGCGCTGCGAGAGCAAGGCGATGCTGAGCGATCGCGTAGTCACTATCCGCCAGACCCAGATGTTCGCTCCGCGCGCGCTGCGTCATCTGATCAGCTCGCTCCGAATAGCGCCCGCGACCGCCGACGGCCTCCATGTACATGCGAACTACGCCGTGCTGCAAACGCTGGTCGATGATGAAACGCGCATCCTTAGCGCCGGCCGCTATATCGACACGCTCGTGCGCGACGGCGACGTGCTCAAATTCAAATCGCGAACCTGCGTGTATGACACCGTGCTGGTGCCGAACTCGCTGATATATCCGTTGTGACGATCGTCAAATGAAACAAGCGGTCTGGATCACCGAGGCCGAGGTCGCCGCGCTCATAGACATGGGCGACGCAATCGCGGCGCTGGAGCGGGGGCTCTCGGCGCGCGAGCGGCGCAGGACTTCCACGCCGACCGAGAGATCCGAAGATGCTCGCGCGATGCGCCCTCGTCACGGCCGACACGGTTCCCGGAGCGCGCAGTCTCTCGCGGGAATTCATCGAATTTTACGGCAGCGGCGCGGGACGGCCGTTGGCTCCGACGCTTCGGGCCAAGCCGCGGCTTGGCGGCGTAAACGAATAAAACAAACGAACTTCGAAAACGAACTGCTCAGGGAACGATCATGCACGAGCTCTCAAAACAGATTGCGTTAGTTACTGGCGCGAACAAGGGAATTGGATTTGAGGTCGCCCGACAGTTGAACTCCGCCGATCCGGGCTATACCGCAACCGCGCTGAATGGTCATCGAGGCACGCAGACGGTTGAGGAAGGAGCGGTCGAAGCTGTGCGTCTGGCGCTTTTGCCTTCGAACGGCCCCAGCGGTGGCTTTTTTGACGCGGCTGGACGGCGGCCCTGGGGAGCCACCTTTAGATGCCGGTTTCGATTCGCACCGTCGGGGCCTTTCGTTGTAACCGAAAAAACGGCGGCCACAATTCAGTCGCAAGGCAATTTCAATCCAGAGCCAATTTCAATCTGAGGAAAGATCAATGAGCGAAACAAAAGTCAGGTTCGTCGATCGCAGCGGTTACGTCACTCCCAAGCTCGACCTGTGGCCATCGATCGTAATCCCCAGGGAAGATATCGACGCCGAGGTGAGCCGGCTCGCGAACCTGCCGCCGCCCGCCAACGGACGGCGGCGTTCGCTCATCGTTCATCCCAACGAGAACGGCACCGGGCTTGCCCCCGGAATCCAGGTCGCACTCGACGTGCTCAGGCCCGGCGAGCGCACCAAGCCGATCCGACACAATTCCTCGCAGGTCAACTTTTGTATTCGCGGCCGCGGACAGGCGATCGTTAATGGCCGGCAGATCAACTTCAGCCAGTATGATGTCTGGAATACGCCGTCGCTCAATGCGTATCAGATCTTCAACGACAGCGATGACCTGCAGGTGAGGCTCACCTACAGCAACGCCGCGCTGCTGGAAAAGATGAACGCGCATATCGTCGAGGAAAATCCGCCGGCCGAAGAGATCAAGGGCGAGGCCCCCTCCGGCGAGCCGGACGCGTGCCACGTCAATCCGTTCGGCACCTTCGCGCTCAACAACGACGGCGCCTACCTGCTGCCCTACGAAAAACTGATAAGTCCGGACGTCATCGAGTCACCCGTGCTGTTCTGGCCGTGGCGCCAGGTCAAGGAGCATCTCGACAAATTGCAGGGGCTTGGCTCTTCGTATGTAGGACGAAGGCTGTACCTGCTGTATAACCCGGCGACTGGACGCACCAACGGCACGACGCACAACTTTTTCGCCACCATGACCGTGCGGCCGCCGCACATCGTCGATAAGCCACATCGCCACGCCGCCGCCGCCATTAACTATTACTTCTCGGGCAGTGGCTACAGTACGGTGCAAGGCAAAGTACTGCCATGGAAAGCGGGCGACCTGATGCTATCCGCGCCGGGCTGGGCGGTGCACAACCACGCCTCGAATGACGAGCCGGTGTACGAACTGACCATCCAGGACAGCCCGCTTAACATCGCGATGGATTCGCTCATGTGGCAGGAGGACTTGAAGCATCCGGCGCGTCTGTTGGGCTCGAGCTACGGCTTCGATACCAACCGGGCCAAGGTCGCCTAGCGTCATGCTGACGCTCAACCGGAATTTTCTGCGCGGCTCATACCCACCGCTGATCACGCCGTTTCGCGACGGTGCGGTGGATTACGACGCTTACGCGCGGATGGTCGAGCGGCATGTGGCCGAAGGCTCGCACGGTATCGTCGTCAACGGCACCACCGCCGAGCCGAGCACGCTTAGCGTCGAGGAACGCAACGAGTTGGTACGGCTCGCAGTACAGACCGCGCGCGGTCGGATCCCGGTGGTCGCGGCCACCGGCTCGCAATCACATGCCGACACGATCGTGCTGACCACGGCCGCCGAACAGGCGGGCGCCGACGCGGTCCTGGTCGTGACGCCATATTTCATCCGCCCGCCGCAGCGAGGCCTGGTCGAGTATTACGTCGATATCGGACGGCGCACGCGGCTGCCGATGCTCATCTACCACATTCCCGGACGCGCGGCGGTGAACGTCGAAGCCGCCACTATCGAGCGGATCGCCGAGCGCACTCCCAACCTGGTCGGGATGAAGCACGCGGCCAATGACCTGGCGCTGGTGACGCAGGTGCTCGCACGCATGGGCGGCGATTTTCGGATCTTCGTCGGACTGGAGGAGCTGAGCTTTCCGATGATGGCGATCGGGGCGTGCGGCCTAATGAATGCCGCCGGCAATCTGAAGCCCAGGGCGCTCGCGCAGATGTGCGAAGACGTGTTCGCCGAGCGCCTCGCGCCGGCGCGCGCTGCGCACGATGCGCTGTTCGAGCTCAACCAAGCCATCTTCTTTGACACCAATCCGACGCCGCTCAAATACATGATGAAGCGGATGGGCCTGCTCGAATCCGAAGAGCATCGGTTGCCGATGATGCCGGCGACACCCGAGCTAGCGGCGCGGCTTGACGGCGTTCTCACGCGCGCCGGCCTGATAGGAGCGAGCTAAATGAGCACAGGCAAGAGCGCGGACGAGCCGCGACGCAAAACCAATCCGCTCTTCAACGCCCGCAAGCTCAAGCTCGGCACGTTCTCCAGCAATTTGAGCGGCGGATGCGCGATCACCACTATCGATGGCGTGCTCAAGGCTGACTGGCAGAGCACGCTCACGCTGGCGCGGTTGGCGGATGAGATGGAATTCGAGGCCCTGGTGCCGGTCGGGCGCTGGAAGGGCTTCGGTGGCGTTACGAATTTCAATGGCGCCGGCTTCGAGCCGTACACCTGGGCTGCCGCGATCGGCGCCGCAACGAAATATTCCGCCGTCTTCGCGACCTCGCACGTGCCGACGGTGCATCCGATCATGGCCGCCAAGCAGGCCACCACTATCGACCACGTCACCGGCGGGCGATTCGCGCTCAACGTGGTCACCGGATGGTTTCTGCCCGAGATCGAGATGTTCGGCGCACCGCAAATGGATCACGACCTTCGATACGATTGCGCGATCGAGTGGCTCGAGATCATCAAGCGGCTTTGGACCGAGGACGAGGAATTCGATTTCAGCGGTAAGTACTACCAGATCAAAAAAGGGATTCTGCTCCCGAAGCCGATCCAGGCCCCGTATCCGGTCATCATGAATGCCGGCGGGTCCGACAAGGGACGGCATTACGCGGCGAAGTATTGCGACGTGGCGTTCGTGATTTTCGATCCCGAAGACGCGGCCGGTGCCAAGGCTCGGGTCGCGAGCTATCGGGAACTTGCGCGGCGGGAATACGGCCGCGATCTCCAGTTGTGGACCGCCGCCTACGTGGTGCAGGGGGAGACCGAAAAGGCGGCGCGGGATTTCTTCGACTACTACGTCCACCAGAAAGGCGACTGGGTCGCAGTTACCAACCTGGTCGAAACGATGGGCATCAACGCGAAGATTCTGCCGCCCGAGACGCTGCGCTCGATGAAGGCGCATTTCATCGCGGGATGGGGCGGCTATCCGCTCGTCGGCACCAACGAACAGATCGTAGAAGGCCTGGGGCGGCTCTCGGAAATGGGCCTCGATGGCGCGGTGCTCTCGTGGCCGCGCTACATCGACGGGATGCGGCAGTTCAAGCAGGAGATACTGCCGCTCGCCAGACAGGCCGGGCTTCGTTAGAAAATCGAGCCGCCCCGTATCGCCGATCTCAGTACGCGTGTGAGGAACCAATCTCCCAAGGGGGAATTGCCAATGCCAGACGCAACCCAACAAACCCAACTATCCCAACCGTCAATCGACCAAAGAGAACTGGTCGCCTCGATTCCTCGCGAGCTCTATTATGCCGGGGGCTGGCACGCCGCCACGGAGGGCGCCCGCACCGACGTCTGGAGCCCCTCGACCGGGCAATCACTGGGCAAGGTCGCGTGGGCCGGAGCGGAGGATGTCGATCGCGCGGTGCGCGCGGCGCATGCCGCGTTTTTCCAATGGCGCGACGTGAAGCCGCTCGAGCGGGCGAAGATCCTGCGCGAAGTCGCGGCGCTGCTGCGCCGGCATGGACGCGAACTCGCCCTCATCGACGCCGCCGACTGCGGCAATCCGATCGCCGAGATGATAAACGACTCGGCCATAGGAGCCGCCAGCGTGGAATACTTCGCCGGCCTGGTGAGCGAGGTAAGAGGCAGCACCATTCCGATGGGTCCCGGCGTGCTCAACTACACGCTGCGTGAGCCGCTGGGAGTGATCGCGCGCATCAACGCATTCAACCATCCATTGTTGTTCGCCGCGATGCGCACCGGCGCGCCGCTCGCGACCGGCAACACGCTAATCGTCAAGCCTCCCGAGCAGGCGCCGCTCTCCTCGTTGCGATTCGCCGAGCTGGTCGGACCGCTCTTTCCGCCGGGCGTGTTTTCCGTACTTCCGGGCGGACGTGAGTGCGGCAGCGCCCTGACGGCGCATCCGTTGGTCGCGAAGGTCGGCTTGATTGGTTCGGTGCCGACCGGAAAAGCGATCATGCGAGCGTCCGCCGATTCGCTCAAGAAAGTTGCGCTCGAACTCGGCGGCAAAAATGCGCTGATCGCCTATCCCGACGCCAACCCCGACAAAGTGGCCGCCGGAATCATCCGCGGAATGAACTTCACCTGGTGCGGACAGTCCTGCGGCTCGACCAGCCGCGCCTTTGTGCACGAGGCGGTCCACGACGCGGTGCTGGACCGAGTGGTCGCGGCGGCGCGCGCGATCAAACCCGGCATCCCCACCGAGCAGAGCACCGCGATGGGCAGTCTGATCAGCAAGGAGCAGTTCGACAAGGTCATGCGCTACATCGGCTACGGCGTCGAAGATGGCGCGCGGCTAGTTGCCGGGGGCAAATCGCCGCAGGATCCGCATCTCAGCAAAGGCTTTTTCATCGAGCCGACCATTTTCGCCGACGTGACGCCCAAGATGCGGATTGCGCGCGAAGAAATCTTCGGCCCGGTGCTATGCGTGTTTCGATGGTCGGACGAGGCCGAAATGCTGCGCGCGGTCAACGACGTCGAGTACGGCCTGACGGCTTCGATTTGGACCCGCGACCTTGCGACCGCACATCGCACAGCCGCGCGCGTCGAAGCCGGCTACGTATGGATCAACTCGTCGAGCGCACATTACCTCGCCGCTCCGTTCGGCGGTTACAAGCAATCGGGCGTGGGGCGCGAAGAGTCGATCGAAGAGCTGATGGACACGACGCAAATCAAAAACGTGCACGTCGAGTTCGATGCCTGAACTTCCAGAACTGATCGACGAGCTGGTGCTAGCGAATCATATCCTGTTCGATCAGGGCATAGTTGACGGATTTGGGCATGTCAGTGTCCGCCATCCGACCGCCAGCGACCGCTTCCTGCTCGCCCGCAGCGTCGCTCCGGCGCTGGTCACCGCCGCCGACATCATGGAATTCGATCTCGACGGGAATGCGCTCGATGTCGGCGGCCGTGCGGTTTACCTCGAACGGTTCATCCATAGCGAAATCTACCGCGAGCGGCCGGACGCCGGCGCGGTAGTGCACAACCACTCACCGGCAGTCGTGCCCTTCAGCGTGGCCAAACACGTGCCGCTGCGCGCCGTCGGGCACCTTGGCGGAATTCTCGGCGAAGGCTGCCCGGTATTCGAAATTCGTACCGTCGCGGGAGCAGGCACCGATCTGCTGATCCGCGACCGCGCCCTGGGAGCGGCACTGGCCAAATCGCTCGGGCAAGGATCGGTCGTGCTGATGCGCGGCCACGGATGCACGGTCGTGGGATCGACCGTGCGCCACGCAGTCTTCAACGCGGTTTACACGGAGAAGAGCGCGACGCTGCAGTCCGAGGCAATGCGTTTGGGCACTGTGATCTTTCTTACCCGTGAGGAAGCGGAAGCCGCGGCAGTGTGCAACGCCGCAATGATCGATCGCTCGTGGGATTTGTGGAAAATGGAGTCGGCGCGGCGGCGGCTTCAGCCCCAGACCTGACGCGCGGTTTCCACGACCAGTTCCAGCTTGCGCCTCTGATCGTCTTCGCTGACCAGGTTGCCGACAAACTCGGAAGCAAAACCACATTGCGGGCTGAGCGCCAGTTGCTCCAGCGCGAGGTGGCGGCTGGCCTCGTCGATTCGCCGCTTCAGATCGTCGATCGTCTCGAGTTGCGCCACCTTGGTGCTGACCAGCCCAAGCACAACGGTCTTGCCCGCGGGCACGAAGCGTAATGGCTTGAAACCGCCGGCGCGCGGCGAGTCGTACTCGAGCAGGAAGCGGTCATGGTCGAGCTCGTTGAACAGCATCTCCGCGATCGCGTCGTAGGCGCCTTCGCGATGCCACATGCTGCGCTGATTCCCGCGGCATAAATGAATTCCGAAGGTCACGCCGTTGAAACCGCGAAATCAAATCGTTGTCGGCTTTGAGCGAGCGCTTGAAGTTCGCGAGCGGATCTTCACCGCGCGCCCGCATCGCCTCGAGCGAAGGCTCATCTACATAGGCAGTATAGCCAGGCGCGTCGATATGAACGTAACGGCATCCCGCGCCAGCGAGGCCCGCGATCATCACGCGCTCGACCGCGACCACGTCGGCGACAAACTCCTCCATCGCCGGGTAAACCTGCGCGGAATTTGTCAGGTCGACGCGCTGCGAAATCCGATCGGGTCCGATTAGCGTCACCTTGACCGGCTTGCGGGCGACCGTGGCCGCGTAGCTGTATTCCTCGAGCACCAGGTTGCGCCGAAGCCGCAGCCGCTCGACAACGGCCTGGCGCTGTACCACGGGGGTTCCCTTATGGCGTTCGTCGCTTAGCGGAAGATCGAAGCGCTGGAGCGGCTGCGCGCCCGAGGTGCGCCGGTCGTAGAAATCAAGCGTCGCTGTTCCGCAGTCGTAACCGGAAACCGCTTCGCCGAAGCTGTCCTGGAAATTGAGGCGGCGAAACTCGCCGTCGGTCACCACGTCGAGGCCGATTTCCTCCTGCAAGCGGATCGCGCGATCGATGGCTGCGTTCTCGACCGCGCGAAATTCGTCTTCTCCGATCTCGCCACGTTCGTAGCGGAGACGCGCATGCGCCAGCGCATCGGGCCGCAGCAGGCTGCCAACGACGTCGGTTCGAATGCGGTCGAGGCCCATCATCTAGATGAACGCGAGGCCGCCGTCACAGTTGATCGTCTGGCCGGTGATGAACGCGGCGTCGTCCGAAGCGAGGAACGCGGCCACGCCGACCAGGTCTGCCGGCGTCTCGTGATGCTTAAGACATTGCGCCTTGAGCATCGCTTCCTTTTGTTCGGGAGTGACGGTCGCGCGCGCAATCTCGGTGTAAACCGGGCCCGGCGTGATCGCATTGACCCGCACGTTGTAATCACCCAGCTCGCGCGCCATCGCACGCGTCAGGCCGAGCACTCCCGCCTTGGACGCCATGTAGTGCGCGTAACCCGGACGCGCCAGCATGTAGGCCGCCGAGGAGATGTTGACGATCGCCCCGCTCTTCTGCTCGCGCATCGGCGCGCTGCAAGCCTTGCCCGCGAGCCACACGCCCTTCAGGTTGACCGCCATCAGGCCGTCCCATTCGGCGACGCTCATTTCCCAAAACGGTTTCATGGTGATGGTCGAGAAGATGGCCGCGTTGTTGATCAGCACGTCGACGTGGCCAAACGCTTTCAGCGCCTCGTCGACCATCTGCTTGCACGACGCCTCGTTCGAGACGTCGGTGGTGCAGAAGATCGCGTTGGCGCCGGAGTCGGTAACTTCGGCCAGCACGCTGCGGCCCTTGTCCGCGTTGACGTCGGCCAGCACGACGTTGCATCCCTCGTCGCGGAACCGGCGCGCGTACGCGCGGCCGATACCTTGAGCGGCGCCTGTGACGATCACGGTTTTGCCTGGCAATCCGTTTAGAGGCATGGGTCACACTTCCTTTGAGCGATGAGCCCTGCAAAAAACACTTAGCAATCTTAGCAATTTGCTAGATAGCACCCGCGCCGCGCGAGCGTCAAGCATCCCTCGAACCACGCAGCGTGCGCCCTTCGACCAGCCCTGCGAGACGCTGCGGCAGGGCGCTGTAGAATTCCATCGAGTCGTTCGAGATCGGGTGGCGAAACCTCAGCTCGTGGGCGTGCAGCGCGAGCCGCCGCGCGGGATCTGTCTTAGCGCCGTATTTGCGATCGCCGGCGACCGGATGACCCAGCGTAGCCAGTTGCACGCGAATCTGGTTGCGGCGCCCGGTTTCTAGCGTGAGTTCGAGCAGCGCTCTGTCCCCCTTCGCCCGAAGGACGCGGTAATGCGTGATGGCCAGATCGCCACCCTCCTCCACGCGACGAACCATCAGTGATTTGCTTTCAATGAGCCGGTCCTTGAGCGTCCCCTCCCGCTGCGCCGGCACACCCTCGACGACCGCCAGGTATCTTTTGACCACGCCCTTCCAGTTCTGTTGAAGCGCGGCCTGCGCCGACTCATTTCGGGCGAACAGCATGAGGCCGGAGGTCTCGCGATCGAGCCGATGAACGATGAAGACCTGCTGCGCCGGCGTTTTCATTAAGGCTTTCAGATGCGTGTTGAGGATTCGGTACGCGGTCTTCTCCTTCTCGCGCTCCGAGCCCATCGAAAGAAGTCCCGGCGGCTTGTCGACCACAACGACCGCATCATCAAGATGCACAATTTCGAGCCCATTGCGCTCGAGCGCGCCGTCGCCGACCTGGCGGCGCTCCGCGATAGTCACTACGTCGCCGGGCTCCAGTTTCGTATCGTGACGGAGCGTGGGTATGCCCTTCACCATTACCGCCTGGAATCGGAGGAGATTCTTCGCCTCCTTGCGCGACAACCCGATAGGCAGTCCGAGCAAATAGGGCAGGAGCTCGCATCGGAATTCGACCTGGAACTGGCAAGGCTTCGTCTTCATGAGGCTCGCGTGGAGTCTAGCTACAGGTTGGCGAATCTGGGAACGCGGGCGGGACGGCTTGGATTTTGCGTGCCACATGTCAGGATCGAGCCATGAATGTGCATCCGTTCAGCGACCTGGATCTCGACATCGCACGCACGCGTATCGTGTTGTCCTTGTTGGCGATGCTCTCCTTATATATAGACCCGACCACGGCCGGCGGCCTGTTTCACCTGACTCCATACGTGTTGGCGACTCTGCTTTGTCACTTGGCCTACAGTGTCGGGACCTACTTCCTTCTCGAGTCTGAAATTGCCAAACGCTGGCTGCCGACCGCCACCACGCTACTTGATCTGCTCTTCGCGATGGGTATCGCATATCTGACCGAAGGCCAGACTGGCCCTTCCTATGTCTTCTTCGTGTTCGCGATTATCGCGGTCGGCGTGCGCGCGACTCTGCGCGCCATAATCTATGTCACGCTGTTAGGAGTAGGGCTTTACCTGGTGGTGATTTCCGCCAACAATCGGCTGACCGGCGCGTACGTGATGCGCGCGGTGTACCTGGCGATCGCCGGCTATCTGGTCGGCTTTTTTGCGCAGCAGCGGGCAAATTACGAAGATCGGGTGCGTGAGCTCGAGGCGCAGGGTGAACGGCATCTGATCGCGCGACTGCTGCACGATAGCTATGTGCAGTCGCTCGCCGGCGTCAATCTGCGGCTCGAGAGCTGCCGCGAGTTGCTGCGCAGGGGGCGGCCGGACGATGCCTCGCATGAACTCGAAGATCTCCAGGTTGGTGTAAAGCGGCAATTCGACGAGGTGCGTGAATACGTGCGCTCGCTGGCCGGGGTCGACTCGAATTCGTCGCGCGAGATTGCGGACATCTCGGCCGATCCGAAAATCCGGATAAACGGGGTCTTCGACGGCAGCAGCCTGCTGGGCGAACGAATACTCCAGATTATGCTGGAGGGCTTACGCAACGCGCGCAAGCATGCGCGGGCGACTTCGGTAAAGATCGATGCTTCTGAAATCGCTGGGCGTGTGCTGATTACGATCGCCGACGACGGGGTGGGCTTCCCGCCGGCGGCGGGTCCGCCGTGGACAATTGCTTCCCATGTTGCCGAGACCGGCGGGCGGCTGAGCTTCAGCGAGAGCGGCCCGACCTGCCTGCTAATCGAGATACCCAAAGTTTGAAAGGAGCACGTCCGCTGAATCCATTGCGTGTGATAATCGCCGATGACCATACGCTCTTCCGGCAGGGCTTGCGCTCGCTGCTGGTGCTGGAGGGTGTCGAGGTAGTGGCCGAAGTTGAACAGGCCGGGAGTTTGACAACCGTACTCGTGGCCAATCCGTGCGACGTTTTGCTGCTTGATTTGCAGATGGATCAGTGGTCGATGGATAAGATTCCCGAACTCTCGCGCCAAACGATCGTGGTCGTGCTCACCGCGGACGAGCGAGTCGAAATCGGCCTGACAGCGCTGCGTTTGGGGGCGCGGGCTATCGTGCAGAAACGCTTCGCGATCGAGACTCTCCTTACGGCTATCCAGGCGGTCGTCGACGGGCTGGTCTGGATGCCACCCGCGATGCAGGCCGCGTTGGTCGGGCAGGACGGACCGGCGGCGAAGAGGCTTACCCCGCGCGAATCAGAAATAGTGCGCTGCGTGGCAGTCGGAATGCGCAACGCCGAAGTCGCGGCGCGGCTGTCACTCAGCGAGAGCACAGTCAAAACTCATTTGACCAACATTTTTCAGAAGCTCGCGATTCGCGATCGAATTGAACTTACTCGCTACGCGATCAAGACCGGACTGGTCACGATCCAGGATCGTTGAAGAGTCCATTACTCAACGATCCGTGTATTCATAAGCCGCCGCGCCTTGACCAAAAATCCTCCTGAGTACCTCGCTCGCCTGCCTAAGCGGGCGGCATCTGCTCGTCTGGCGAGCAACCACCACCCAGCGCGCTTTTCTTCTATCGCATGGATTCTCGCGCGCCAGAGGCAAAATCTACGACCTTCGGATGACTTCGCATCAGCCGTCGGATTTACTTCTCCGTCCGCCTCAGGATTTATGCCTTCGGCACGAGCCTATCGGCATATCGATTGCTCTGTACGCGCTGATCTATGCGGTACCAGCAGAGCCCGTCCGATGACGTGGATGGTGCGCGCGGAGAATCAGCAGGAGGAAATAATCTAAAGTGTTCTGCGAAAGAATAGTAGGAACGTACGGTTTGTTCCGGGAAAGATTGCGCGACGCGGAGATTCGCAAAAAAGCGGGCTCACTGCTGCTGGGAAAGATGATCGGCCTCGCGATCGTCCTGTTCCTCGCGTCGAAATGGTATGTGCCGGTGCAAGCTTTCGCGGATGCCACTCCGCCGCTCCCGCCGCCGCATATCAACGCGATCAACACGGTGTGGACATCTGGTCGCGGCCTACCTGGTGTTCTGCATGCAGGTCGGTTTCGTGATGCTGGAGGCCGGCTTCGCGCGCTCGCGTGAAACCGTAAATATCCTGGTCGAGGGGATCGCCGACACCTGCATCTGCGGCATCACTTTCTGGCTGTGGGGCTTTGCTTTCATGTTCGAATCCGGCACCCCGTGGATCGGAACCACAGGCTTCATGCTGCACGGCCTGCCGGCGACCTACGGCACCACCGGCGTGCCGCTGCTCGCCTATTGGGTCTTCCAATTCGCGTTCGCAGACACCTGCTCCACGGTCACGTCGGGCGCGATGATCGGCCGCTGCGGATTTATCGGCGACCTGCTCTACAGCGTCGGCGTAACCGGCTTCATCTATCCGATCATCGGCCACTGGGCATGGGGTCCGGACGGATGGCTCGCGGTCATGAATCCGGTTTCGTTCCATGACTTCGCGGGTTCCACCGTGGTGCATACGATCGGCGGCGTGATTTCACTGGCCGGCGCAATCGCACTTGGGCCCCGCCTTGGAAGAGTGTTCAAGCGTGACGGCGGACAACCGATGAAGCCGCACGATCTCATTATTGGCGCGACCGGCGGACTCATCTTGTGGTTTGGATGGTACGGGTTCAATCCCGGCAGCACGCTCTCCGCGCTCGACGCGCAGGGCATCGGCCGCGTCTCCTTCAACACCACCCTGGCGGCGTGTTCGGCGGGCTTGGCCGCGCTCTTCCTTTCCTATTACAAGACCCCAGGTAAATGGGACCTCGCACTGACAGTCAATGGGTTCCTGGCGGGCTTGGTCGCGATCACCTGTCCTTGTTACTGGGTCGACCCCGAAGGCGCGTTCCTACTCGGTATGGGCGCGGGCATCGTCGTGGTGTATGGAATCGATCTGCTCGAATACCTGCGTATCGACGATCCGATCGGCGCCGTTCCGGTGCATGCGTTCGCAGGAATCTGGGGCACCCTCTCGCTCGGACTCTTTGCGGCGGGCAAATACGGAGCGCCCACCGCAACGGGGGCCGACGTCAGCAGCGTGGTCACCGGGCTTTTCTACGGCGGCGGGCTCGGCGTGCTGAAGGCCCAGGCGATCGGCAGCTTTTCCATTACCATCGCGACCTTCGCCTCCGCGATGCTCCTGATGTATGCGGTAAAAGCCACCGGAACGCTCCGCATCTCGACCGAAGGGGAGATCGAGGGACTCGACATCCACGAGCACGGCTTCCCGGCCTATCCCGAATACGTGGTCACGGGCGAGGACGGATGTCCGAAGACTATCGACGATGTGCCCATCGGCCGTCGCACGGGCACGAAACTCCCGAGAGTCGGCATGAGAAAAGCCGGCTGAGTGTAAGTCCGCGAGTTGGTCGGCTCCAACCGGGGCCGGCCAACTCTTATTTTAAGTCTCGAAATCGCAACCTCACCATGGTACCGGCGGAGTCCCGCCGGTACCCGTGCCTTCCAGGAAATCGTGTCGAACAGAACAGATACTGTTTCCAATGCCGAACGGCGCACGCTGACCGGCATCTTCATCGGTCCGCCGCGTGACGTAAAAGACCCCGCCATCTTTCACTCGATGTCACTGGTGGCTTTCCTCGCGTGGGTGGGCCTCGGATCGGACGGCTTGAGCTCGTCCTGCTATGGCCCAGAGGAGGCCTTCCTCGCGCTCGGCCCGCATCAGTACTTGGCGGTCTTCTTGGCGCTCCTGATGGCCCTGACCGTTTTCATAATCTCCGCGTCGTATTGCCAAACCATCGATCAGTTTCCCACCGGAGGCGGAGGATATCTGGTCGCAACCAAGCTGCTCGGGCGCGAAGCGGGCCTGATCTCCGGATGCGCCCTGATCGTCGATTACGTGCTGACGATTTCGATCTCGATCGCCAGCGGGGCCGATGCGATCTTCAGTTTCCTGCCCATCCAGTGGGCGCCCTTTAAAATGTATTTATGCGTCGCCGTGGTGCTGGCGATGGTCGGAATGAACCTTCGCGGGGTGAAGGAATCGGTGCTCACGTTGTTGCCGATTTTCATCTCGTTCGTGCTGATGCACACGTTGCTCGTGGTCTACGCGCTGGTCGCCCGCGCGGGCGCGTTACCCGCGATCGCCGGCAATGCGATCCACCAGGTCCATGAGGGGTTCGGTGCGCTGGGAGTGTTCGGGCTCGCGGTGGTGTTCTTTCGCGCCTACAGCATGGGCGCGGGAACCTACACCGGAATTGAGGCGGTCAGCAACGGCCTGCCTATACTGCGCGAGCCCAAAGCCGTAACCGGCAAGCACACGATGATTTACATGGCGCTCTCGTTGGCGTTTATCGCCGGCGGCATCCTCATCGCGTACCTGCTGGAGGGCGTCTCACCGCACAGCGGCAAGACGCTCAATGCGGTGCTCTTCGAACAACTGACGGCCCGATGGCGCATCGGCGGCTTGAACCTCGGTCCGTGGATCGTCACCTTTACGCTGCTGACCGAGGGTGCCCTGCTGTTCGTCGCGGCGCAGACCGGTTTCGTCGGTGGACCTCAGGTCCTGGCCACGATGGCGGTTGACCGCTGGGTGCCGCGCCGCTTCGCGAGCCTGAGCGAGCGCCTGGTCACGCAGGACGGGGTGCTCGCGATGGGCCTGGCCGCGGCGTTGATTCTTTTCCAGACCCGCGCCGAGGTGAGTTTTTTGGTCGTGCTCTATGCGATCAACGTCTTCGTGACTTTCACTCTCTCGCAACTCGGGATGAGCCGGCTTTGGTGGAACGCCCGCGCCACCGAACCGAAATGGATTCGCAAGCTCCTGGTCAATGGAATCGGATGCCTTTTCACGGCGACGATCCTGTGCCTCACGGTCACGCTTAAATTCAACCAGGGCGGATGGATCACCGTTGCGATGACGGGCGGCGTAGCCATGGTCTGTTACCTGGTCCGCCGCCACTACGAGCGCGTCAACCGCGCGATCGAGCGGCTCGAGGTCGAAGTGCTGCCGCAGCTCTTCAGCGCCCCCGCAAGAAAGGCTCCGCCGCGCGATCCCGCCCTTCCAACCGCGGTCCTGATGGTCAACGGCTTCAACGGGCTCGGGCTGGCGACGCTGACCAGCATCGCGACTCTCTTTCCCGATCAGTTTCGCAACGTCGTCTTTATCTGCGTTGGCGAGGTCGACTCAGCTCTCTTCAAGGGGCCCGAGGAGCTACAGCAGCTCGAGGCCCGTATCGCCGACGACCTGCTGGAGTATTGCCAGCTCGCGGCGGATCTCGGCTTTCATGCTGAGCTGCGCGCCGCGATCGGGACCGACGTGGTGATGGAGCTGCGCCGGCTGTGCTTCGAGGTCGCGCGCGAATTCAGGCATTCGGTGTTCTTCGCGGGACAACTGGTCTTCGGCGACGATCTCAACGGCTTTATGAGCCGGTTCCTGCACAATCACACTGCGCTCGATCTGCTGCAATCGCTGCAGATGTATGGCCTTAGCCTGGTCATCCTGCCGGTGCGGGTCGCTCCTAAGCCGATGGCTGAAACTATGCGGGACGCTATCCCCGAGGCTGTTCTCATCTGAGCAGCGACAATGCTCCCTGCCGGTAGCTCAGGATAATCCCAACTCCGTCGCGGCGATCATCTCCAGGACTTCGTCGCGCTTGAACGTATGCAGAGGCGCCGATCGCAGATCACGGAAGTAGCGTTCCAGCGGATTGCCCTTTAGGTAGCCCTGGCCGCCGGCGATGCGGGTTGCCAGGTTGGCGACCTCCAGCATGTTCTCCGCCACAAAAGTGCGCAGCGTCTCGATCGTCATAACTTGCCGCTCGCCGTACGTCCGTCCTTCCGACATCTCGCGCGCGAGGGTGTAGATGAGCGTGCGGCAGGCGTCCAGGCGATTGTACATCTCACCCAGCGCGAAGCGGGTCGCCGGTAACGTGCCAACCAACTGTCCGCTCTTCTGCAACTTGCGCGTCCGCGCGTATTCCAGCACGTAGTTATACGCGGCCTGGCCGATTCCCAAATAGATCGCGGAGAATGACAGGCAGTACCAGTGCGCGACTGTGACGAACTCCTCGAAGAAATGACCTTCCTCTCCGATCAATTGATCGGACGGCGCGAAAACGTCACGAATCATGATCGTGTTGCTGCCCGTCGCGCGCATCCCCATCGCATCCCAGGTCTCGATCACCTCCAGGCCGGGCGCATCGCGCGGCAGCAGGAACACGCATCCGCCCGAACTTGAACCCTGGTAATCCTCGAGCGAAGTGCTGACCCCGAAGTAGTCGACCACCGGTGAGAGCGTGCAAAAGACCTTCTGGCCGTTGAGCACATAGCCGCCGGGCACCTTGCGGGCCTTGGTGTTGGGCGAGAGGATCGAGCGCGCACCGCCGCCCTCAGTGTAAAAGCCATTCATCAGCATTTTTTTGCGGCCGACGTTTTCCAGATACAACGCCTTCTGCGCCGCGGTCATGAAGGGCGTATAAAAGCGCACCGTATTGCAGTGCATGTTGATCGCGAAAGCGGTCGCGCAGCATCCCTGCACTAGCTGCTCCTGGGCCAGGACGAAGGTCAATGGATCGGCGCCCCATCCGCCGTACTCTTTCGGCGTGGTCATGGCCGTGTAGCCGGTTTCTTTCAGGCGCGCGATATTTTCGAAGGGGAAGCTCCCTTCGCGGTCGTGCTGCTCGGCGCGGGACGCGAACTCCTGAGCAAGCTCCTTGGCAAGACCAACGATGCGTTGCTGGTCCGGGGTCAGTTCGAGAAACATGGACGAAACTCCTGAGGATGACGATCTTCCGGCAACTCATGGAAACATGACGTGAGTCGCTATCCGCGCATTATCGCGATGGCCTCGACCTCGATCAGCAGCGCCGGAAAGGCCAGCGCCGCGACTACCACCGCGGTGCTCGCGGGCGGATCGTTGCCGAAGATCTCGCTGCGCACGGCGAGCATGTCCATGAATTTCGAGCCGTCGGTGATGTAAGTGGTGATCTTGACGATATCCTCGAGTCCGCTGCCGGCGCTCTCGAGCACGCGCTGGATATTCTCGAAGACCTGACGGGTCTGCGCTTTCATATCGCCCTCGCCCACCAGCTTACCGTCGGGGTCGTAAGCGATCTGCCCGGAGACATAAATCGTGTTGCCGATCTGCTTGCCCTGCGCGAGCGGCAGACGGTCGTCCCACGCCCATCCCGGATCTACGGTTCGCCTTCGCGCCGGCGAGGCGGACACGCGGCGCGCCTTGGGCGCACTCGCTTTACCACCTCGGGGAGCAACCTTTTTCTTTTTGACCGCCATATTTCCTCCTGTCCGAATGCCGAAGCAGTAGTGGTATAGGAGAGTCTTTATCCGGTATGTCGAGAAAAAAGGCAAAGCTCGCGCGCGCTAGTCTCAGAGCATGGCGTCAGCTTTCGAAGCCGATAACCGCGACGGGACAGGAGATTTCGAGTGAAAAGGAAACTGACAAAGTTGCCCGCTTGTACCGTGCTGGCTGCGTTGCTCAGCCTCTGTCTGGCGCAGACCCTATCGTCCGTCGCCGCGGCCCAGGAAAAGTCGCACGAGAAATCGCTCGCCGAAGCGTACCGGATCATCGCCGCGAAGCAGTTCGTCGATCTCACCCATTCCTTCGGCCCGTTGACGCCGGTATGGAAGGGATTCGGCCCGGCGACTTTCTCGGCTGCAGCGGACCCCGCGACAGGACGCCCCTACACGATCGAGAAGGATGGCTTCCGTGTGTTCTTCTACTCGATGGTCGGGCAGTACGGCACGCACGTCGATCCGCCCGCGCACTTCGACCCTGGCGGGAAAACGATGGACCAGATCCCGCTCAAACAGATGATTCTGCCGCTGGTGGTCTTCGACCTAACGCCGATGCTCAAGACGGACCCCAACCACGCGCTCAGCGTCGAGGATCTCAAGGCTTGGGAGAGCCGGCACGGCCGGGTCCCGGCTGGTTCGTTCGCGGCGCTGCGCACCGACATGTACAAGGATTGGGACGCCAATCCGCAGCGCTTCAAGCGTGCGCCGTTCCCGGCGTGGTCGCTCGAAGCGATCAAATTTCTCTACGAGCAACGCGGGATCGTGGCGAACGGCCACGAATCGATGGACACCGACGCCACGGACGACCTCAAATCCGAGGCCTGGGTGCTCAGGCACGGTCACTGGCAAATCGAAGTGATGGCCAACCTGGACAAGGTCCCGCCGACCGGCGCGCTGATTGTCGTAACCTGGCCCAAGGCGGAGCATGGCCTGGGTTTTCCGGCCCGCGCGTTCGCGATCCTGCCATAACAACAGGCCGCCGTTGATAATCTGACCTACACGTATGACTCTAGCCCTCGCTGGGCTACGCAACTCGCCGTCGACCGGAGTGAGTTGGGCGAATCAACACTTCGGCGGACCTAAATGTTGGCGCTCGAGGGGCGAGCAGAAAGTTGGAGCATACCGGGGGGGACTTGATCGAAGTGGCCGCCGGGGGGGGCGGCGTTGCTGGATTTAAGCTGCCAGCCGCGTAGCGATGGCAAATGCCAATAGCTGTCGGCGCGAGATTCGCTCAACTCAATCAGGCCGTTTGTTGGATCACGTACCGACCGATCCGATCTATCGCCTGCTGGGCCTCGGGCAAGATCTTCGCAAAGACGTGCCAGACGTGGACCATGTCGTCCCACACCTCGAGGTCGACCTTGACCCCCGCCGCCTTGGCCTTCTCCGCGACTCGAGTGGTGTCGTCGAGCAGGATCTCCGCGTCACCGACCTGCATCAGCATCGGCGGCAATCCGTGATAGTCGCCATGGAGCGGCGAGGCGAGCGGGTTCCTGGGATCGGCATTGCCGACGTAGGCCTTCGCCAGGTTGAACAGCATCCCATTGGCGACCATCGGATCGCGCGCCGCCCGCGTTTTAATCGAGGCACCGGTGCCCTCCATATCGCTCCAGGCGGAGATTGGCACAGCCGCGGCGGGCAACGGCGTCTCCGCGTCGCGCAGCGCGAGTAGGGTCGCGAGCGTGAGGCCGCCGCCGGCCGAATCTCCCGCGATCACGATCTTGCCCGTCGCGTAGCCCTGCGCGAGCAGCCAACGATAGGCCGCCGTCGCATCCTCGATCGCCGCGGGAAATGGATGCTCGGGCGCCAGACGATACTCCAGCGCCAATGCCTTGGCCTGCGCCGCACGGCTGATCCGCGCGATCATGGCGCGATGCGTATTGATCGAGCCCATCACATAGCCGCCGCCATGCAGATAGAGGATCACGCGGTCCAGGGCTGCGCCCGGTGCAACGATCCATTCCGCAGGCACGCCGCCGGCCGTTAATGCCTCGCAGGTAACGTCCTTGGCGACCCGTTCTGCAACCTTTTCCATCGCGGCGCGCATCTGACCGACGGTCGTGTCGGGCTTGGCAGGAGGCACCGATCGGATTATCTCGAGCACTTTGTTCAGCTGTTCACTCGCCATACTTAAAGTCTCCTCCCCTCGCGAGGGTTCGAGCTTTATTGATTTTCGTTGATGTCGATCAGACGATGATACTTAGCAGCAAGCAAACGATAATGTCGACTCAATAACTTGCCGGCTTCCTAGTCGTAGAAGTTCCAGCCGTTTGCTGGCTTTAGAGTGATCGTCGATCAGCACGCCTGCGACGCGCGTGACGGTGCCATCCTCCTGTTTGCAATCGTCAAGTTCGATGATCGCCACCACATAAGGCACTGAACTGATAAATGCACCGACAATTGGCTGCTCGACCAAGACGTAGCTGTGGATGACCCCCGTGCTGATCGTCTGGAACCAACCGAGATCCATCGAGGAACATTTGCCACACGCGGGAAAAGTCGGCGGGAAGAACTTATGGCCGCAGCGTTGGCAAAGTGCCCGGCATGAAGATAAAAAAAGACACCATCACAGGAGTTGCAGGAGTTGATTGATATGAAAACGGAAAGCCTCGAGTACCGCGACGGCGACGTCACCTTGCGCGGGTTTCTCGCCTACGATGATCAGAAGACGGGCCGGCGGCCCGGAGTTCTCGTGATGCCCGAGGCGTTCGGGCTGGGCGCGCAAGCGAAGCGCCGCGCGGAGCGGCTCGCGGAACTCGGCTACGTCGCGCTGGCCGGCGATCCCTATGGCGACGGCCTCCAATTGAGCGATCTTCAGGAAGCAATCAAACGGGCGACCGCCCTGTTCGAGGACCCGTCAAAGTCTCGCGCCCGGGCGCGCGCGGGACTCGACAAGTTGGCCTCGCTACCCCAAGTCGATCCGAGCCGCCTTGCTTCGATCGGCTATTGCATGGGCGGCACTCTGTCGCTGGAACTCGCGCGCGACGCTGCGCCGCTCAAGGGTATCGTGTCTTTTCACGGCGGCTTGCAGACGCAGCGTCCTGCCGCTGCCGGCAAAGTGAAAGCGAAAATCCTGGTCTGCACCGGCGCCGACGATCCCTTCGTACCGATTGCGCAGGTCAATGCTTTGGCCGAGGAGATGACCAAAGCCAAGACGGACTGGCAGATCATCAGCTACGCCGGGACGGTGCACAGCTTTACCAATCCTGAGGCGGACAAAATTGGTGCGGCGGGAATCGCCTACAACAAATCCGCCGACGAGCGCTCGTGGAAGGCGATGGCCTCGTTCTTCGAGGAGATCTTCGCGGCGGCCTGAGACGTTTGGCGACTCAGCCGGGAACGATGAACTTGCGCGCCATTTGTTCGAGGTCGGCCAGGAACTCGTTACCCGGCTGACGCGCCAGGAAAATCATACGATGGGCGCCCGCCTCTTCGTATTCGCGCACCATTTTCCGCGCCGCCTCGTCGCTGACCTGATGGGCCGAGGCGCCCGCTCCGGCGTCGGTGTAGATGGAGATTTCCATCTTCGCGTAATCGCGCCCGGCCTCCTCGCACAATTTGCGTAGGCGGGCCAGTTCGGCGGCGAGTTGCTCCGGGCTTAGCCCAAGTGGAGCCCAGCCGTCGCCATAAGCCACCGTCATCTTTAGCGCGCGCAGGTTGGGACCGAAGCCGCCCGCACCCAGATGGATGGGCGGATGGGGTTTTTGCAAGGGCTTGGGAAAGGACTTGACCTTGGGAAAGCTAATGTACTGGCCGGAAAAGCTCGACTCCTTCTCGGTCCATAGCGCCTTCATCGCCATCACGTATTCCCGCGTGACTTCCCAGCGCTTCTTGAACTCCACTCCCATGATTTCGGTCTCGTCCGCCAGCCATCCGGCGCCGATCCCGAAAATGAAGCGGCCGCCCGAGTAGAAATCGAGCGTGGCGACCTCCTTGGCCAGCATTATCGGGTCGCGCTCGGGTACCAGGCAGATGCCCGTGCCGAGGCGCAGGCGCTTGGTGGCAGAAGCGGCCAGCGCAAGCGAAATGAACGGATCGGGCATGTGCGCGTAGGGCTCCGGGATTTTGCCGTCACCCAGCGGGTAGGGAGTCCGGTGTTCGACCGGGATGATCGGATGTTCGGGAATGAACATCGATTCGAATCCGAGGGCCTCGCATTTGCGCGCCACGGTCGCTGGGTCGGGAGTTTCCTCGTTGGTGAATGCCAAAACACCGATTTTCATAACCCCTCGCATTGCTGATCGTTCCCTCGCCTCGGCAGTGGATTCTTATCCTGCCGAACGGCGCTCGCCGGGCGCGGCTGACCAATTGGAGCACACGATGCATTCCTCGGCCAGCTTGCCTTCGTCGGCCGCGGCTTTATCCGCTTCGGTCTGGTACGTCGGTTCTTCCGTGCGTTCGGTGCGGTTGTCGCCCTCGCCCGCTCCGGCATGTTTCCATGAGTGATCGACGCTCCACTCGAACGGCAGCATCTTGATCGACCCCGGCGTCCGCATCGTTTCGAACGCTCTCAGCGTTTCGACCATAATCTCGCGCTGGAGCCGGCGGTCGAACGCCTTACCCGCCGTATGCCCCAGGGGAAAATCATTGAAAACCGACCGCGGTGGATTCACAGCGCGCGTGATGTCCAGTGCGCTGCTCATCGTCATCGTGGGAAAACCTGCAGCCTCGGCGTGACGTGCGATCAGTCCAACGGACTGATGACATACAGGTCAAACAGGCACCAGCAGCGCAAGGTCGGCGCGCTCGGCCGCGAGGCGCTCGGTAATCGCGGGCGCAAGTTCCTCACGCACGCGGCGCGAGGAATAGATGCCACCCATGAAGGTAAAGGCATGCGCAGTGAGTCCGCCAATGAACCCGTCGCGGACGAGGCCGCGGAGCGTGTCAATCGGGAATACGACGTTGGGGTCCTTGCGCGCGTCGGTCTGGTCGTACGCGAAATGGGAGGTGCGCAGGTCTTCGGTGTGGACGTCGGTGGGAATCAACCGCAAGCTCGTGTCGTCCTTGGAATGGAAGGCCGTCTGGCCGTGACGATAGATGCCACCCGAGGCGATCAGCGCCAGGCGGGACTCCGCCAGCGGCTTGCGTAGCGGCTGCCAGGGCGGCGTGTCCGTGTTGTAAACCCATCCGTAGGGTTTGTAGCCGAGCTTCGTGTACTGCCTGGTGATGCTTCTGATGTATTCGACCGGTGCTTCAGCCATTCGATGCGCTCCTTTGACCACTCTAACCAAAGTAGTCCGTGCGTGACAGCGCCACGAAGACGGCCGATGAGGTCATTTAAATCGCCTGTCAATTGCCTGCCGCGAGTTCGCGGAAGATAAGAATCTTCTGCACCTCGTTGGTGCCGTCGTAGATCTGAAAGACGCGCGCGTCGCGGTAAAACTTTTCTACCGGGTAGTCGTTGATGAAACCGTAGCCGCCATGGATCTGAATCGCCGCCGAGCAGACGCGTTCGCACATCCGGGACGCGAACAGCTTGGACATCGACGCTTCCTTGATGCAGCGCACCTGTTCCTCTTTCAGTGCTGCGGCGTGACGGCACATCTGCCGCGCCACTTCGATCTCGGTCGCCATCTCGGCCAGCTCAAACGCGATCGCCTGATGCTCCGTCAGCTTCTTGCCGAACGCCTCGCGCGCTCGCGCATAGGCGAATGCGGCGTCGAACGCAGCGCGCGCGACACCGATCGACTGCGCGGCGACACCAATTCGTCCACTGTCGAGGCCGGAAAATGCGACCTTCAATCCGCGTCCGGGCTCGCCGAGCAGGTTCTCCGCCGGAATTTCGAGGTTCTCGAGCGCGATCTGGCAGGTGTCGTTGCTGCGATGGCCGAGCTTATGCTCGACGCGAACCACATTGTAACCAGGCTGGTCAGTGCGAGTCAGGAACGCGGAGATGCCACGTTTGCCGGCGTCGGGTTCGGTGACCGCGACCACCACCGCGAAGGCGGCCGAGTGGCCCGCGGTTATCAACGATTTGGTGCCATCGATCACGTAATGGTCGCCGCGGCGCACGGCGCGAGTGCGCAGGTTGGCCGCGTCGGAACCGGCCTGCGGCTCGGTGAGCAGCATGCAGCCGAGTTCGCGGCCGCTCGCAACCGGGCGCAGGAAGCGCTCCTTCTGCTCCGGCGTGCCAAAATCGCGGATCTTGAAGCCGTAAGAGTTGGCGGCACTAACCATGTTGCAGACGCCGGCATCGCCGTACGCGAGTTCCTCCGTAGCGAGCGCGTAGGAGGTGAAATCTGCACCGGCGCCGCCCCATTGCTCCGGAATGCACACGCCGAAGAGACCCAGAGCGCCGATTTTGCGCAGCGTTTCCAACGGCACCGTTGAGTCACGGTCCCATTGCGCGGCGAATGGCGTGACCTCTTTACGGACGAACTCGCGTGTCGTGTCGCGGACGGCAATCTGGCGTTCGGTGAGCCGGCTCATGTGCGCGCCGGCGGACGCCGCGACGCCCAAATCACTCTGACAAATTCTGTGTGCATCACAGCGCATGTAGCAACGTTGATGATGAATTTCAAAGGTTGTTGCGCTGTTGTTAAGCTGCGGACGAGGCAAATGAAATGGGCTTTGAGACCATAATCACGCAGCAGGCAGGTCCGTCATTCATCGTGACGCTCAACCGGCCGCATCGGCGCAACGCCGTGGACCTCATGATGATGGAAGAGATAATCGCGGCGGCGCGGCAAGCCGAAGCCGAACCCACTGTGCGCGCCTTGATTATTACCGGCGGCAAGGACTACTTCTCGGCGGGAGCCGATCTCAACGACGCGCTGGCGATCAAAACGCCGGCCGCAGGGGCGGACTACTTCGGCCGCTGGCATCGGCTCAACGCGACGCTGGAGAAGCTGGCCAAGCCGGTGATCGCCGCGATCGAAGGGTTTTGCATGACCGGCGGATGCGAGATGGCGCTCGCATGCGACATCCGGGTCGCCGGTGAGGGCGCCAGCTTCGCCATCACCAGCTCACGCATCGGTACCGTGCCGGGCGCGGGCGGCACGCAGCGCCTGCCACGGATCGTGGGTATCGGCAAAGCGCTGGATTTGATGTTTTCGGCTGAAACAATTGACGCAGCGGAAGCGTACCGCGTCGGGCTGGTAAATCGTCTGGTGCCGGCGGGCGGAGCGCTCGAAGAAGCCTGCGCGATGGCGGCGGTATATGAGAAGCGTGCGCCGCTCAGCCACGCCCTTATCAAACGCGCCGTGCGTCAAGGCATGCAGATGGACCTAGACTCCGGGGTGGAATTCGAAACCCTTGCGGTAACGACCATCTACGGCACCGAAGACAAGGACGAAGGAATCTCCGCCTTTCTCGAAAAGCGCGAGGCCTCTTTCAAGGGCCGCTGAAAACAAGCGAGAGATCCATGATCGAATACGCTTCGATTCTCGACGGCCGCATCTTCGAAACGGCGGAGCCTATTCAAATCACGAGCGAGTTGATTGCGAATTTCTGCGCAGCTATTGGAGAAACCAATCCGCTCTATATCGATTCCGAAGCCGCAAAGGTCGGGCCTCATGGGGGCCTCGTCGCCCCGCCATCGTTTGCCGCTATCTTCGGTGACGGTGAAAAGATTTTCCGGCACTATCCCGAATTAGACACGCGCCGGCTCCTGGCCGGAATCGACATGGAATTCCTCGCACCGATCCGCGTCGGGGATGCAATAACCATCGTTTCTCAGGTCAAGGAGATTTACGAGAAGACCGGCCGCAGCGGCCAGATGGTCTTCATCGTCATAAGCTCGGCCCTAAGAAGGCAAAACGGCGAGGTCGCCGTGCGCGTGGATCATCGCTTCACGAATCCGCGATAGATCCGCTGCCGCCTAGCTCGGCAGCGAGATTCTCCGCCGGGATAACCACCCTTGGAGCCTTCTCCTGAAACTCCTTCGGCACGTACGGCAGCACGCTGAGCCATGCCAATGGCGGACCAAGAAGCAGCGCGATAGTCGCGTACATCCAGGGTGCGAACAAGGCTGGGATGGTGCTTGCCTGCGCGGCCAGCGCAACGCCTACGTAACAGGTGAAGCCGAAAAAGATACCAGGAACCAGCGCAAAGACGGGGATTCGTGCAAGGTAGAGCGCGCCAAGCGTCATCGAAAACACGAGCACGCTATTGGTGAGCGCGACCGAGCCTACGATTGGGTCCAGCGTGAAGGCCAGCGAAAAAAAGATCACACCACAAACGGTACCGACAATCAGGGTCGGGAACAGCTTCCTGATGGCCTCGTTCGGGCCCACCAGGAAAGCCCCGGCCCAGGTGACGTAGGTCGTCCACATCGGCAGCTTGGTGTAAACGGAGAGCGGAACGGTGAGCGCCGCAAGAATGGCGATGAACCATTCCATGGGAATGAAATTCTTTTGCATCGCGCAATCCTCTCCTTAATTCGGCTAGCCGACTAAGGATTAGCCGCAGGCTGCTAATCTGTAAAGGGGCGGCGGGCTTCGGACGTGGCGTCGATTGCTCGCATACCTACGCAGCTGCGCGTTTGCGTCAAGCGGTAAATGGGCCCTGGTCCAAGTGCCACATCACCGCACGAGCGTTCGTCCACGGCGCCGACATTCGGCGCGATCGAAGACGCCACAAGCCACTCGATGCCTATCGCTTTGCGGGCGGACGGGTCATGCTGCCCATCGCCTGCGACGCGCTGGTTTTGACCGGATATTGAGAATAGTTGGCCTTGAGCTCGATCATGTATTGGTCCGGATCAAGAATATATATCGAGGTGCCAAACCCGGTAGCGCCATATAGTTCGCGAAGTGGCGAAGCCAGCTCAACCCCGTTCTTCGCCAAATATTCGACGATCTCGTTCATGTCGCCACGGATGCTCAAACAGAGATGATCGATGCCCCGCTGCGACGCCTGGGCCAGAGCGGCGCCTGGGGACAGTGTGCAGAGATCGATCAGATTGCGGCCGCATCGAAGCTGATAGATGCCGATGTCCTCGATGATCCTTTCCACGCAGAGCCCGAGTATGTCGACGTAAAAGCCCAGGCTGCGCTTTATATCCGTAACTCGCAAAACAGCATGATCGATCCCATTGAATTCCAGGGGACGTGTCGACATGACGGTCCTCCACCATTTTTCACGCCTGCCGGTCGCCTCGGCGACTCTCGACAGGCACGCGAGTTAGCCTCTACTTGAGCGCAACTATCAATTGCCTCGCCCATCCCGCCTCGTACGGGACCGAGAGCCTCAGGTTGACTCGCAGGTGCTTGTACTTCCACTCGCCGTTGAGCTTCACGTACTCGTCCTTATATTGGAGCGCCAGCCACCTCGCTTGTTGGCTCTCACGAAATTTGAAAGGCCCCATGAAGTACCACTCGCCGGTCGCCCGGTCGCCGTGAACTTCAATGATCGGGTTCATGACGTTATGCTGCGAGAATTCGATCATCTTCTGGAATCCCTGAAAAAGCTTTCGAATTTCAGCGTGTCCCCTCCCGACGCCGAACTCCTCGCTCTCCCAGACGCCGTCTTCGGCGAATACCGACGTGATCCGCTCGGGATTGTGATCGTCGTCACAGATTTCGCAGTATCTCGCCTTGAGTTGTTTGATTGCTTCGATGTCCTCGAGGCGGGTCAGCCGCCGCTCAATTCCCGCAAGATCCATTTTTTTCTCCGAGTGTTTTTGATTTTTTTTCCCGGCTCGGCAAATAATTGCGGTCGATCTTCACTTACCCATAGTTGCTTGCAGAGTGGAAGGGTCGCGCCCACGCCTCACGTGAGCGTTCGTGACTGCGGCTTGCCTGGAATGAGAGAAGCGGTCAGGACGTCCGTCCGGTTGGGTCATGGCACGCCGAAACTTTGGTCAACTGAATCAGGTTCACGTGGACGGCAAGACCCAGACTTATCGCTCTCCGAATTGTCGAAATCGTGTCCAGGGAGCGTGGAAATCCTCCCTACAAAAATTATCACCTAGGTAACTTTAACTCATCCATCACGCTCATATTGTCCCTGAAAATGTCACAGTGCGCTCATTTGCACCTTTAAGCATCAGGGAACGATTATTGCTTCCGTAGGTCAGCCATTAGAAGTTGTAGACCCGAATTTCGGTAGCGTGAAGGTCTGCAAGATCTCTGACCATGAAGAAGCTCCGACTGTGATCACTTTTAGTGTCAGAGCTTTCTTGAATTAGGTTTTTCGTGAAGGGGTGGTTTTCAGGTTCTCCAACAGGCTCAAAACCCCTGCCGCAGCTGTGAGCAATTTTAATACCGGCATGGCGGCTCCATCGACTCCTTGCAGATTCATGGGCCGACATCCGAGTTCGGTGGCACGGTGAAAAAGCTATTTCTAATTCTGCCGGTGACGTGTGCGGTAGTAGTGGCAGTGATGTTCCTGCGGCTCGTCACCGCTCAATCTCAAAATCCGATTCAGATAGAGAACGCGAACCCAGGCACAGCCTCGTGGTTGCTGACGAACGCCGCCAGCAACAACGAAATTGCGGGTTACGCCAATCTCACCAGCGTCAATCAAGGTGGGACAATCTCGTTCTTTGTTTCGACCACCGACCCGCAGTACCAACTTTCGGTCTACCGCATGGGTTATTACCAGGGGCTCGGCGGCCGCCTGATGTTCGGGCCGGTTACCGTCACGGGCACTAATCAAACGGTTCCGACGCCCGATTCGAGCACCGGTTTTCTTGAATGCAACTGGGTCAACCCCTACGTTCTCACCACCGGAAGCAATTGGACGAGCGGAATCTACCTGGCTCAGCTGACTGGTACTACCTCGGGCAAGCAGTCTTACATCACATTCACAGTGCGAAACGATTCGCGCGCTTCCGACCTGTTGTTTCAACAGAGCACGAATACCTATCAGGCTTACAACAACTGGGGTGGTAAGTCGCTGTATGCTTTCAACAGCTCGACAGCCCCCACGATCAACACCTCGGGCGGATCGGGTGGCTATCCCGCGGTCATGGTTTCTTACAACCGGCCTTATGCCGCAATTAACTATGGCACTGGGGATTTCTTCAGCTGGGAATTTAACATGCTGGCCTTTTTGGAACAGCAGGGTTACGACGTAACCTACACCACGGACGTGGATACCCACACTAGTCCCTCGCTGCTGCTCCAACATAAGGGATTCCTGATCGTAGGTCACGACGAATATTGGTCGTGGGAAATGCGCAACAACGTGACCGCTGCGCGCGATGCTGCAGTGAACTTGGGCTTTTTTTCTGCCAACGAATGTTATTGGCAGATTCGCTTCCAGTCCAGCCCGCTGACCGGTGCGGCCAATCGCACCATAGTAGCTTACAAAGAAGCCGCAGCGCAGGATCCTGACGCCACGGACAGCGATTCGTCAAACGATTACCTGATTACGACCGCGTGGCGCCTGTCACATGCGTCTTATCCCGCAACCCCGGAAGACGCCCTGATTGGTGAAATGTATATAGAGTTTGAGCCGGTCAGCGGCTCAATCGTAATCGGTGATACCTCGAGCTGGGTGTTTAACGATACCGGACTGCAGAATGGCAGCACCTTGCCGGGACTCCTGGGTTATGAGGCAGACGCGGTAGACAGCGGCTCTCCTTCAGGAACGATCACGCTAACCAGCTCTCCTTATACACAGAGCGGAACCCATTTTAGCGACATGAGTCTGTACCAGGCCAATAGTGGGTCATGGGTCTTTGCTACTGGCAGCATGGATTGGACCTACGGACTGAGCTCCGTGAGCCCCTACAGCCCTTCCCCGTCGCGAGTCAACTCGGCCGCTGAGCAAATCACGACCAATGTGCTCGCCCAATTCATCTCGGGCTCGGCCACTCCTACTCCGACTCCGAGCACTACCGCCACGCCTACCCCGAGCAGTACAGCCACTCCCCGACCGAGTGCATCTCCTTCTCCCTCGCCAAGCGCCACGCCGACGCCGGTTGGGAACTCAACCTTGACAGTTGTGTCGCCGCTCAACGGCGCGACCATCGGCGGTACCATCACGATCCAAACGAAGGTCTCGTCGAACGTTTCGTGGGCAAAGAACTACCCTGACGGCACCGGCAACGGGAATGTATGTTCGCAGTCGGGTGGCAATTGCAACATCAGCTTCGATACCACCACCGTTCCCGATGGCCAGCACACGTTGGTGATTAAGGCCTTTTCCACCAGCAATGCGGTTCTCGCCACCGTATCGGTAACGGTTACCGTGAGTAATCTCGCCACGCCGACGCCAACCGGCTCTCCAACTCGGACGCCGACGCCGACGCCGACTCCTACACCGACCCGACACCCACGCCGGCACCGACTCCAACGCGTACTCCGACGCCAAGCGCTACTCCGACACCAGTGATTACTCCGACGCCGAGCACTACCCCGACGCCGAGCGCTACTCCGACGCCAGTGATTACTCCGACGCCAACCGCCACTCCTACTCCGGTCGGTAATTCCACACTGACGGTGGTGTCGCCGCTCAACGGCGCGACCATCAAAGGGACCATTACAATCCAGACGAAGGCCGCGTCGAATGTATCCTGGGCGAAGAACTACCCTGACGGCACCGGCAACGGGAATGTATGTTCGCCGTCGGGCGGCAATTGCAACATCAGCTTTGACACCACCACCGTTCCCGATGGCCAGCACACGTTGGTGATCAAAGCTTTTTCCACCAGCAATGCGGTGCTCACGACGGTGTCGGTAGCGGTGACGGTGGGTAACTAGGGCCGGCCGGAATTGGGCTCGGTGCGCTTGTGACTGCAGAATGAACCATCACGCGCATGGAGTATTGGTATCAGCGCCGATATTACGAAAACAAGTACAGGTTCGAAATATGAAACGGTTACTGAGATTGATAGTGGGACTTTGCTTAGTGTCGGTTCTCTCGGGATTTACATTCAGGACTCCGAAGGCCCATCCATATGCGTTATGTCTGAGGGCTTGCCTCGACAAAAACTTTGACGATAGCAGTTGCAATTGCACTCAGGAATGCGTGAATGAACTCGCCTCCTTCAAACGTCAGTCTAATCAAACTGGCGATGACTACGACGAAGGCCTCGCCGCTTGTACCGTTGAATGCCAGGACACCTGCCGTATAAACGCCACGTTCGGATGCCGTCCGAGCTGTGCGAATCTGAAGCCGTGAGCTTTGCAGTGACACGTCTTCTGACAATCAAAAGAGTGACCGCATACTTTCCACAGCAGTGCGTTTGTCTCGAGTAGCAAAATCTTTGTCAGCAGGAGAAAAAATCGATGACATAGCCGGGAAATTCAAGGCCTGTCGCCGTGAGAGTGGCCAACAATTTCAAGCACTAGATAGGTAATCATTCGATGGAGAATTTTGCGGGCCGGGTAACGCCGCGAGTCTGGATCCGCTCGATCGTTTTGTTGCTGCTTCTTGGAGGTGCGCTGGCGACATTTCAAGTCGCGGCAATCGGCCAGCAGAACCCAATTCAGGTTGAAAATGCCCGGCCGGGCACCACCGCCTGGGAGTTGTCAAATCCCGCTTCCGATCCCGAAGGTTCTCAAATAGAAGGCTACGCTTCCGCCACCAGCGTCAATCGCGGCGGCCAGATAAGCTTCTTCGTCCGCACTACCAGCTCGACGTTTACGATCGCCATCTATCGGCTGGGATGGTACGGGGGCTTGGGTGGGCGGCAGGAGATGGCGCCGGTTACATTGAATGCGGTCAGTCAGCCATTACCGACGCCAGACCCGACCTTCTTCTCGGTCGAGTGCAACTGGACCAGCTCCTTCACGTTGACTACTTCGAATCCCAACGACTCGACCGACTGGGTGAGCGGCATTTATGTCGCCAAGCTCACGTCCGCCGGGGGAAGAGACCGCTATATCATTTTCGTTGTACGCGACGACAATCGATCGTCGAGTCTCGTCTATCAGCAAAGCGTGAATACCCATCAGGCGTATAACGCGTGGGGTGGGACGTCCCTTTACTCATCCAATCCGCGCGCCGTGAAAGTGTCTTTCAATCGGCCTTATGACGACGGCTGGGGCACGGGCCAATTCCTTTCGTACGAATTCGACATGGTCGGCTTTCTCGAAAGTGAAGGTTACGACGTAAGCTATACCACGGATGTCGATACTCACGAGCGGGGCAATCTGCTGACCAATCACAAGGGCTTCCTGTCCGTCGGCCATAACGAATACTGGTCGCTCCAAATGCGCCAGAACGTGACCGCCGCGCGCGACGCCGGCGTCGGACTGGGGTTCTTCGCCGCCAACGAATGTTATTGGCAGATTCGTTACGAGACGAGCCCGATTACGGGGGCCGCCGATCGCACAATCGTGGGCTACAAGGAGACTGCGGATACGGACGATCCCGACGCTCAAAATCCCGCGACTTATCCTCTGATTACGACTCGCTTCAGGGACCCCCACGGTAATCTGCCGGGTCAGCCGGAAGATGCGCTGATCGGGGTGATGTACAACGGGGAAGAGCCAGCCACGGGCGATGTGGTGGTCGAAAACACCGGGAATTTTATCTTTGACGGCACAGGCCTTAGCAACGGCGACCATCTGCCCGGAATTCTGGGCTACGAGGTTGATTCGCTTTTCAATGACGCCACAACGCCGGCGAATATCATCGACGTCGCCCACTCACCGTACGTTCTCGGTGGGCAGACCTTCACTGCCGACAGCACTATCTACCAAGCGGCCAGCGGGGCCTGGGTTTTCGGCGCCGGCTCCATCGAGTGGGACTACGGCCTTAACGACATCAGTCCCTGGGGACCGTCGACGTCGGCGGTCAATGCCGGAACGCAGCAGGTCACCCGCAACATCCTGAACACATTCATAAACGGCGGAGCGGGAACTCCAACGCCGAGTCCCACGGGAACGGCAACCGCAACTTCAACTCCAAAACCGAGCGCCACTCCGACTTCAACAGCCACAACGACTCCAACAGCCACACCGACGCCTGTCGGGAACTCGACCCTGATGATTTTGTCGCCGCTCAACGGCGCGACAATCAGAGGTACGATCACGATTCAGACCAAGGTGTCGTCGAACGTGTCCTGGGCCAAGAATTATCCGGACGGCACCGGCAATGGAAACGTTTGTTCCCCGTCAGGTGGCAATTGCAACATCAGCTTTGATACCACCACCGTCCCCGACGGCCAGCACACTCTGACTGTCAAGGCCTTTTCGACCAGCAATGCGGTTCTCGCCACCGTGTCGGTAGCAGTGACCGTGAGCAATCTCTCTACTCCAACTCCGAGCCCAACTTTGACTTCAACTCCGACCCCAACTCCAACCCGGACGCCGACGCCGACTCCAACTTCGAGCCCCACGCCGACTCCGACGGCAACTTCGAGTCCCACGCCGACGCCGACGGCGAACTTCGAGTCCCACGCCGACGCCCGACGGCGACAGCCACTCCCACGCCGACGCCGACGGCGAGCCCCACGGCGACTCCCACGCCAGTCAGAACCCCAACGCCGACAGCCACTCCCACGCCGGTTGGAAACTCCACATTGACGGTCCTGTCGCCGCTCAACGGAGCGACAATCAGGGGAACCATCACGATTCAGACCCAAGTCTCCTCGAACGTCTCATGGGCCAAGAATTATCCAGACGGCACCGGCAACGGAAACGTGTGTTCCACGTCAGGCACCAGCTGTAACATCAGCTTTGATACCACCACCGTTCCCGACGGTCAGCACACGTTGGTGATCAAGGCCTTTTCCACCAGCAATGCGGTTCTCGCCACCGTGTCGGTAGCAGTTACCGTGAGTAATCTGACGACGCCTACGCCAACAGCCACTCCGACTACGACGGCGACGCCAACCGCGACTCCGACTCACACGCCTACGCCGGTCATAACGCCTACGCCGGTCATAACGCCTACGCCGGTGGTTACTCCAACGCCGGTAGTAACGCCGACACCGGTAGTAACGCCGACACCGGTGGTAACGCCGACACCGGTCGTAACGCCAACACCAACAGCCACTCCTACTCCGGTCGGAAATTCCACATTGACGGTGCTGTCGCCGCTCAACGGAGCGACCATCAGCGGAACCATTACGATCCAGACCAAGGTGGCCTCGAACGTCTCGTGGGCCAAAAATTATCCGGACGGCACCGGCAACGGAAACGTGTGTTCCCCGTCAGGCACCAGTTGTAACATGAGCTTTGATACCACCACCGTCCCCAATGGCCAGCACACGTTGGTGATCAAAGCCTTCTCCACCAGTAATGCGGTTCTCACCACAGTGTCGGTGGGGGTGAACGTCGGTAACTGAACTGGGAGACCCTACGAGCCTTGTTTGCGCTATGGACGGAAGCTGAGCGATGATCGCGGGCGGTCTGCGAAAGCAGGCCGCCCGCAATGAGGCGCGTGGGCTTCGAATCAATGAAACGCCGCCGCGTCCCGCAAACGTCGCGTCCCGCTGAACCGTCAGATCGCGGCCATCCGGAATCTCGCGTGATCCTCTTTTGCTCCCTGCAATTTTAGATCGCCTCGGAATCAGGTAATCCCCGCGGCCGGGCCCTCAGCGCCGGCGAACTCTAACTCATCATCTAGTTGACGATCAGTCCTTCTCTGCGTTTGAGGCTCGGCTGAGCCGCAGCTTAGGCCCGTTAAGCGGACGCCTCCCTATAGGTCCATTACTTAGGTTTCCTCTTTTATTACGTTCTCTTACCGCCTTCTTCGAATTTTTCACCGATAAAGGTCGAGATCGCTGTTTGACAAGCAAAGTTTTCCCTATTTGAAATTTTTCTTTGTCTGACGCTCTACGAGCGACTAAACGGCCCTCCAATTGTTGATAAATCGCAGCGACCACTTCTCTTGGTCTTTAAAGATCGGAGGAACGTATTTTGCTTGTCAGATTACCACAAAGGAGGTTTCGCAGACTTTAAATTCCACAATTGACGATACCGACGTTTCGGCCCTCTAAGCCGCTTCACCGGCTCTTAGATGGTTTCGAAACTCACTGAGGCAGTTAAATGGAAATTTATGCGGGCCGGGTCTCGCGGATCTGGCTTCGCTTGATCATTCTGCTCCTCCTACTTGGAGGCCTACTGGCGACCTTTCGAGTGGCCGCCGGTCAGCAGAACGCGATTCAGGCTGAGAATGCCCGGCCCGGCACTACCAATTGGCAGCTATCGAATCCGGCCAAAAACCAGGAAATAGAGGGTTACGCGTCCGCTACCAGCGTCAATCGCGGCGGCCAGATAAGTTTCTTCGTCAGCACCGTCAGTCCGAGCTTCACGATCGCCATCTATCGCCTCGGATGGTACGGGGGTCTGGGTGGACGCCAGGAGATGGCGCCCGTGCAATTGCCCGGGGTGGATCAGCCGATGCCGAGCCCGGACCCGGACTTCTTCATGGTCGAGTGCAACTGGACCAGCTCATTCACGCTGACGACCTCGAATCCTTCCGACCCGACCGATTGGGTGAGCGGCGTTTACGTCGCCAAAATTGAGGCCTCTTCGGGAAAAGACCAATACATCATTTTCGTGGTGCGCGACGACAGCAGCTCCTCGAGTCTGGTGTACCAACAAAGCGTAAATACCTTCCAGGCCTACAACGGGTGGGGCGGCACCTCGCTTTACTCCTCCAATCCACGCGCCGTCAAAGTGTCCTTCAATCGTCCTTACGACGATGGATGGGGAACAGGCCTTTTTCTTTCGTACGAGTTCGACATGGTCGCCTTTCTCGAGAGTGAAGGCTACGACGTCACCTACACCACCGATGTCGATACGCACGAGCAAGGCAACCTGCTAACCAATCACCGGGGCTTCCTGTCAGTCGGCCACAACGAATACTGGTCGAAAGAGATGCGCGATAGCGTGACCGCCGCCCGCGACGCCGGGGTCGGATTGGGATTCTTCTCGGCAGATGCGGTGTACTGGCAGATTCGTTACGAGACGAGTCCAATCACCGGCGTCGCCGATCGCACGATCGTCGCCTACAAAGAGACCGCCAATCAGGCCGACCCCGACGCTTCGAATCCAGCGACTTACGATCTCGTTACAACTCGCTGGAGGGACAATCACGTCACTCTGCCGGGGCAGCCGGAAGATTCGCTCATCGGAATCATGTACCTCGCCGAAGAACCGGCCACCGGCGATGTCGTGGTCGAGAACACCGCGAACACCGCGACAAGTTGGGTCTTTGCGAACACGGGACTTAACGACGGCGACCATCTGCCTGGGATTCTGGGCTATGAGGTCGACGCGCTCACTAATGATTCCAGCACTCCCCCGAATATCGTTCAAATAGCCCATTCGCCCTTCGTTCTAAACGGACGGACTTTCGCAGGCGACAGCTCTGTTTACCAAGCGCCCAGCGGAGCGTGGGTCTTCGCCGGCGGATCAATACAATGGGATTGGGGACTCAACAACATCAGCCCGTGGGGCCCAACATCTTCGCAGGTCAATGCCGGGACGCAACAGATCACGCGCAATGTCTTGAACGCGTTCATCAATAGCGAGTCCAGTACCCCGAGCCCGAGCCCAACGGCAACAGTAACCTCAACTCCAAAGCCAACGGAACCAACCCCGACTCCGAAGAACGGCAACCCCGACTCCGAAGCCGACCCCGATACCGGTGGTGACTCCGCAACCGACTCCGCGACCGACCCCAGTACCGACGGCGACTCCAAGACCGACTCCGTCACCGACACCCACTCCTGGAGGTACAATTGTCCTCTCGGCCAACCCGGTGATTTTTCCCAATGCCGGGCTGCACGGAGCGCCGACGCACAAGAGCTTCTTGATTCATAACCTGAGCATCAGGCGGACCCTGGTCGGCAATGTCGGGTCGCCAGTTTCGTTTTTCAGCTTCGTTTCAGGCGGCGGCAACTTCAACATTCCGCCGGGTGGCACGCAAACGGTCAAGATGCTGTTTACGCCAACCGGTCTTGGCCTCGAGAAAAGCCTGCTGGTCATCGCCAGCAACGACCGGCTTCATCCGTCAATCACCGTGAATCTGCTAGGCACGGGCGAGCCGGGAGTACCGTCGCTCTCAATCCCTGCGCGCCTGGCACCCCCCAATCCTTTGTCGATGACCTTCGGGGCGGTCGGTATCGGCATTCCGCAGACGCCGACGCTTAGCCTTAGGATCAACAACGTCGGTCTGGGCGAGCTCGGTGGCACTGTCGGCGCGTTGGCGCCCCCGTTCGCGATCGCCGCGGGCGGTGGAGCGTTCGGACCAATCGCGCCTGGTGGGATGCAGGTGGTGAAAGTGCGGTTCGCACCAACGGCCGTGGGCGCGGCAGCCACTACGTTAGTGATCACCACCAACAATCCCGCGGCGGCGAAGGCGATTCTTCACGTGCCGATAAGTGGCACAGGCGTCCCGGGCAGGCTCGCGACCAACATGCCCTTGCTCAGCAACACGATCGCGTTTGGCGCCGTCAAGGACGGCACGATCCGCAGCGGCAGCTTCAAGATCGAGAATATCGGCAAGGGCAATCTCCAAGGCAACGTCCCGGCGCTGTCGGCGCCGTTCTCGGTTAAGCTCGGCGGCGGAACGTTTGACCTGTTGCCCGGACAGACGAAGAAGGTGATGGTGCAGTTCGCGCCGACGATCACCGGTCATGTCAACCAGAGGCTGGCTATCACAGTCACGCCGCCGGGAAAGCCGGCGGCCGGGATCACTGTCACGGTGAAGGGCAAAGGGACCTGAGTACAACGACAATCAGAATGCAATCGCCTTCCTAGGCTCCTTGGGGTGGCGACTAGCCATCCTTGCGAAGCGATCTTAGAATCGACGCATCCTGCACGCCCGCGCTGGAATGACCACCGCGCGCGTCGAACTAAGATGAAATGTAGTTCCTTTCTCCCCACGCGTTTATTGTTGCGTCCGCGGACCAACCTTTTTCATTCGACGACCGGCGGGTGAGTAATGGCGCGAGGAGGGGTGGTGAGGCCGAGTCGGCGGGAATTCATTCGGAACAGTATTTTGACCGGGATGGGTTTGCTTCTTCCAGCCGTGGTACCTGAGCGCGAGGAGTTGGAGTACGGCAGAGACTTGAATCCATCCCCGATTGCCGCCGATTCGCTGGCACGTTTTGTTGACCGGCTCCCGATTCCCGAAATTGCCCGCAGCGACGGCTATCGCCCGAGCCCGCACAACGCCAGGGTCAAAGTTCCGTACTACAGGATTGAGATGCGGGAGTTCCAGACCAAGGTGCATCGCGATCTTAAGCCGACGCGGATGTGGGGTTACGCTCTCAGCTCTCCCGGGCCCACCTTCGAGACCCGCAGCGGGCAAGGTTTGATGGTGGAATGGGTAAACCGCTTGCCGCTAGAGCATCTCCTGCCGATCGACCACAACATCCATGGCGCCGAGAGCGACAAGCCCGACGTTCGCACCGTGGTGCATCTTCATGGCGCAAAAGCGCCACCCGCTAGCGACGGTTATCCGGAGAAATGGTTCGTACCCGGTCAGTCGGCTCTTTATTACTATCCGAACAATCAGGACGCCACGATGCTCTGGTATCACGACCACGCAATGGGCATCACTCGTCTCAACGTCTTCGCCGGACTGTTTGGGGCATTTCTCATACGCGACAAACTCGAAGACGATCTCAATCTGCCGAAAGGCCAATACGAAATTCCGCTGGTAATCTACGATCGAAACCTGGACAGGATGGGAGGTTTAAACTACCCAATCTCTCCCACGTTCCGCGCTCCGTGGGTACCTGAGTTTTCGGGCAACCTGATATTAGTCAATGGCAAGATCTTTCCATACCTGGAGGTCGAGCCGCGAAAATATCGTTTTCGTATCGTCAATGTTGCGAACGGCCGTATTTTTCGCCTCGCGCTGTCGAATGGCCAGTCTTTACACCAGATTGGCAGCGATCAGGGGCTGCTAAAAGCACCAGTTCAAATAGCCGCGGTGCAGCTTGCACCGGCTGAGCGGGCCGACATCGTCGTCGATTTTGCGGGGCATGACGGCGAGAACATTTCGCTAAAAAACGGGGACCTCGAAATAATGCAGTTTCGGGTTTCTCGTGGAAACATCTCTGACATTCCGACGCTGCCGTCCGCTCTGCGTCCGATAGCGAAGCTGTCCGAGCGAGCGGCGGTCATTAAGCGGCTTCTGACTCTGGATGAATATGTCGATTCCAACGGAAGGATGACGCGGATGCTCCTCAACGGAACTCATTGGCACGAGCCGGTGACCGAGAAGCCCACGATCGGCACCACCGAGATTTGGAGCCTGATCAACCTGACCAAGGACATCCATCCCATCCATCTCCATATGGTTCGCTTTCAAATACTTGATTACCGTCCCTTCGACGTTGACGCCTATCGAAAAACTGGCTTGCCGGCCTACACGGGACCTTCCCTAGCGCCCGACCTGAACGACGCCGGATGGAAGGATACCGTCCGCGTGCCCCCCGGAACGGTTGCGCGGGTTATTATGCAGTTCGAAGGATTCTGTGGCCGCTATGTCTGGCACTGCCATATTCTCGAGCACGAAGATAACGAGATGATGCGGCCATATGATGTAATCGCCGCGAAATAGAATATTCACTCTCAAAACCCCGCGAATTCGACTCGTGCCTGCGACGCATGGTCACCCAGGCAACAGTGAGTATTTTGAATCAGACCTGCGCGCCGGGCGCGCGAGGAAACGAATTGGCAGTTCAGTCGCGATGAGCGGGAGGCGACACACAGCTCAATTGATGAGCGACGGCGTACCGGTAAACGCGGCCTTTCCAATCGAAAGTTCCGGTATCCAACGGAAAGGTGTGGCTAAGTGCGTCGACTTGCTCGCGTTCCGCTGGATCGCGCACCTCGGCGGGAGCATATCCCAAGTAGGTAATTGACCTGGGCGCCAGCGCATTTTGCAGCGGCGGCTTGAAGTTCATCCTCGTTAAAGTTGCCCGCGAGCTTCCATCCTCCACTATCCGACTGGTTCGCGACAGCGAGCACCCGCGGCTCGATCTGAAGGCCATTCAGGGCAAGCGGCCGATACAAAGTCGTACCTAATTTGTCGGTTTTGAATTCGATCAACGGCGGCAGCCGCTGGCCGTTCATAGCGCAAGTTTCAGCATCCTGCGCCTGGTCAGTTTGCCCCGGGGATTTCCGGGATCTGGCAGCGGACGCGACACCTGACCCCGCCGCTCGCACCAGTTGCACCGCGACGGGCGCTAAAGCGAATGCAGCCATAAAGCATCCGCCCGTGCCGGTCGCGAGGCCGGCCAAGCCGCAGAACAGGGCAGCCCTGCACAACAGCGACACCCGGCTCCGATAAACGCCGCATATTGCGTAGCGGAGCTGTTGCGAGTGAAGCTGTTTTCGATGTCTTTTCGTAGGGCAGCCTCAAGCAGACGCAAGCTGGAGCATCCAAGATTTCACGAACCGCCCGCCCCGGTCGCAATGAGCAGCAAAGAACGTACCATTCAAAGGTTAAGTGGAATTAGCAACACGTTAGTAGCTTGCTACCTAAATGCGCGGCTAATTCCGTCTGCGACCAGGTCGTATTGCTGTTTGGACGCGCCTACCTTCGGAACTGAAGGTAAATTTTTCAGTAAGTTAGCGACTAATCATCGGACAATTCCCGCTGACGAACGGGGGGGCAGGTTCGCACGGGAATTACGCGTCCGTGATTCGTGCTCGCAATTCTAAAAAACGAATTTCTTCTTCGCCCATCCCTTATCGAACGGGGAAATAAAATACGGGGTGAAGCGCAGCAACTTGTACTTCCACCCGCCGTCTACTTTGACGTATTCCTCGAAGTAACGCCCGGCGCACCAGATCGCCTCATCGCCCTCCCGCAAGGTAAGTGGTGCCAGCAGGTACCAATGACCAACCGCCGAGTCGCCACTGACCTCGATCAACGGATTCATGAACAGATGCATCGCAAAGCTGATCTTATCGCGCGAGAGACCGTGAAAAAAATCATGGATGGCGCGGCGGCCTTCGTGGCGTCCAAACTGCCCACCGTCCCATACGCCATTCTCTACGAATAAGGAGGAGATTCCGTCCGGATCGTAGTTATCGTCGCAATAGTATCCGTAGCGAGCCTTCAGAGTTTTGATCGCCTCGATATCCTCGAGCTGCATTCGGCTGTTGTGCTCGGCACTCATGGGTTTTGCTCCTTCCGCTCGACATTACTCTCGACATTTGGCCCTGCGGTTCAGTCATTGAATCGTCGCTCAACGCGATTCAGCTCACGCTCACGCGGGTAAAATAGGTTTGCTCCTCGAGATGCGGATGGTAGGTCAGCGTGCAGTCATTACCCAGGCGAGCCTCGGCTTCCTGCAATGCCGCCTCGACCGTCGGAAACGGCTCGAAACCCATCCGACGTGCGACCTGTTCATTTTCCTTCGGCACTCCCGCAGCGAACACCGCGCTCAAGTGGTTGAGCGCGTATAAGCCCTGGCCATACAGGATGCATGGATGCGCGCCGTGATAGGCAAAGCCGGTGCGGTACTTGTGCACGAACTCTGGCCGGTGCGCGTATTCCTCCGAGTAGGTATCCCACACTTCGACCGGATCCTTTATTGCCGGAAGAACTTCGTCGTATAGCGCTCGATAAGAGGGATGGTTGAGCAGACTGAACTTCGGCTCGAACGGATTGGCGACTATAAATATTCCGTCTTTCCGTACTAGCGGATTCTCGTGATAGGCGTTGAACAGCGCGGAGAGCGCCTTGTTACGGCAGTGGATCGGATTGAATACCGACAGACGCGAGTAGCTATCGCCATCGGGCATACCCAGTAACAAAACGTCGGTCTGTCCTTTGACATCGGTAACCAGCTCGGAGACGAGCATCTCGAGATGCTTCTCGCGCACCGGGGTGATCAGGCCAGCGTCGATCGCCGCGAATTTCTGCGGCTTGCTGGTGGTCACGATGCCTTCGATTTTCATGATCGGTGGATGGCCGCGCCGCGCCAACTCGGCGTCCACCAGTTGGCCCATCTCGTTGAGCAGTTTGTGAAACGAGCTATTCTTCGGATCCTGCACCGAGTGCCCTGAGGCGAAAGGCCAAGGCCGATGATGGTAGCGGATGGACTCCCAATTACCCATTCCGACCAGAATCGATTTCCAGCCGCCCTGGAAGAAGCCTTGCGGCGTTGACATGAAGATGAACAGGTCGGATTCGACAACCGAACGGTGGACCATCACCTCCATACCCCTTGCAGTCATCCCCAGGTTCACGAACTGACTAATATCTGTAGCGTCGATGCAGGAGAGCCGTCCGCCCAGGGTATAGGGCAGTCGGGGCCCGAGGATGTGAGTCATCTCCTTGCGCGTCCACATCCGATGCAAGGCGTTGGCGACTTTGATCTGAATATCCTCCGGACGCACGCCGCACTGCTGTAGAACCTCCAACAGAATAGGCAAACCCAGGATACGAAGATCCTGATCGTCGCGGTCGTAGTGAGTCGCCCGGCCATCCTGAATTCCAATCGTGACTTTCGCTCCCTTCGCGACCAGCTTCTGGAGCGCCGGCATACCGATGGGTTCGGACAAGGCCTGACGAAATCTTACCGCGGCGTCGGGCAGCGGCGCCGGCGATGGCGGCGGACCCGCAGGGATGCGCGTGCGGTCGATTGGCAGATGGGCGGGGATCTTGAGGGTGCCGCAATTGATCATGAACTCCTGCGCCTTTGCCATGCGAATCCCCTCCTCAGCTCGAGTAGCTAAGCCTGTTCGCTGTTTGTTAAGCGAGCAGCCAAGCCGCCGCTTACCGCTCATGGTCTGCGAGGATTGTTCAGCGGTAAAGCGCGGCGAATCGACCAACATATGCGCCGCCGGTCCGGATTTGTCCAGCGGACGCCAGCATCTATGGGTGCTTTTCGCCTGGGTGCGGGAATAGGCGAACTGGCAACTCCGTCAGACTCAGCAGCCGGTTGTTGTTCGTCCAGGCCAGCGGCCCCATCAGCTCGAAACGTTCGAAGCGATCGAGGATCTCCTCGAACATCACACGAATTTCGAGTCGTGCGAGGTTCGCTCCCAGGCAGAAGTGAGTACCAAGTCCAAAGCCGACGTGAGGGTTGGGATCGCGTCCCACGTCGAAGCGAAACGGATTTTCGAACGCGGCCTCGTCGCGGTTGGCCGACATCTCCCACACCGTTACTTTTTGACCTTCACGGATAAGCTTGCCTCCAAGCTCGGTATCGCGCGTCGTGGTGCGCCTTTTGTATACCGAGGGCGACGTCCATCGCACCATTTCCTCGACAGCGGTTTTCATTAGGTGTGGATCGTTGCGCAGCCGCTCGAGTTGTTCAGGGTTCTCGATAAGCGCCAGCAACCCTCCCGCGATCGATCCGCGAGTAGTCTCGGCCCCTGCCGGAAAAAGCAGATTAAAAAAGCCTCGCAACTCCTGGTTGTTGAGCTGAGGCGAGCCATCGTCTAGTTGGGCGTGAACGATGACCGACAATATATCGTCCGCGGGATGGGAACGCTTCCGTTCGACCACCTCGTCAGCATAGGCGCTGAGGCGCTTCAGGTACTGCGGCGACATCACGGTGCCATCGCCCGCACCTATCGCGAGGTCGACAATTTCTACTATCTCCGCCCGGTCCTCCTGAGGTACGCCAAGAACACTGCATATAGCCTGGAGAGGAAGCTCCCGGGCCACAGGGGGAACGAAGTTGAAAGTTTGCCCTGGCGTTATGTCGTCCAGAATGCGCCTGGTGCGTCGCCGTAACTCGTCCTCCAAACGTCCGATCATTCGCGGGGTGAAACCCTTGTTCACCAATGCCCGCAGCCGCCGATGCTTGGGATCATCAGTCTGATTCAACTGATAACCCATGCCTTTGCCATCGTAGATCTGAGTCCCGCCCAATTCCGAGGAGTAAGTTTCCGCGTCCTTGAAAACCGCCACCACATCGTCGTAACGACTGACAACCCAGAAGCCCACGCTATGAGGGGTGTATTGAGTCGGCTCGTGCCACCACACCGGCTCGTGTCGGCGCAACCAGCTGAAAAAATCGTGCGGAAACCCGTTTGCAAACGAACGGGAATTGGAGAGATCGACAGGTTCCATGAGGTTGTCCTTACAATTTCGCGTTCAGGTGTTCCCTGTAACGCCTTAGCTCGCCCCCAACTCAGCGCCGATGGGCGGCAGTAGAATCATAGCTATTCGGGTGCTCTTAAATCCACTGGATTTCGCGCGCCCGCCGATAGACGATTCGATCACTCTTTCCGCGGGACGATTACGCGTTATCGGGCTGTCTTCGACGAATCGAGAAACGCCTGCGCCATTGCGGTACAGTTCGCGGCAGTCTCGGTGCGGTAATAGAGGACTCGATTGTTAATTGGATCGCCGGCGAAAAACCATTCATAAAGGAGGCCACGGCTGCCGAATTGCTCTCCGATCGCATCCCAGGCGAGTTTCATGATTCCGACTCGTTCTTCGGCCTCCATGTTTGCCCCACGCAAGTATTGCGAAAGGACCTGGTTAAGTTCGGGATTGCGAAAGTCTTTTTCAGTCGGAGTCATTATAAGCCCGCTGCTACCGAGCATCCGGATGGTATCGACTGCTTGCGTGTGAGCCTGCGGCAAAAAGATCCGAACCATAGTGAGTCCAATCAGCGTCTTCCCGGGAACCCCGTACATCGAACCGACACCTGGGATGAAAGTGGCTGCGGGTGTTTCTTTCCCCGGAGCCTTGTCGTTGTCCCATTGGCGCACGTTGTTCCAAATCTCATGAGCTACCGAGGTGAGGAGGCCTTCCGCAATTTCTACATTGGCTATTAGTGCCCCGAGCATCTCCTGGTACCGAGGCATCTCACTTCGACCAACCGCTTTCGCGACCAGATTCGCGACACCAGTCATGAAGCGCAATTTCACCGCGCCTCGGATGGCCGCTTGCAGCAGCAGAAAACCCGGAATGCTGGGCGAGATCAGATTGTAAGTATCGACATCGCGACTCCCAAAGACCCGTTCCCAGGGTACTAGCACTTCTTTGAAGACTGCAATCGCGTCGCCTTCGTCATAGCGGCTGCTCAAGGGACGATCATAGGCAGAACGGCCCGCGTCGTAAGGCTCACGGCATATGAAAGTCAGCCCTTCAGTCGCGATTGGCAGAGCGAACACCATTGCGTACTCGGCCTCGTTTTGCCGCCGCGGCATATAGGGAGCTACTAGAATCTCGTCACTGATTGGCGCGAGCGTCGAAAGCATGCGCGCTCCGCTGAGAACCAGCCCGGCGCTGGTCTCTCTGACGATTCGAAGTCCTTCCTGGGCCTCGATGCCCTTGGAGCGGTCGATTTGGGGATCGACGAGCGTGTGGGTGAGCGCCAGGTCCTTCTCGCGGCAAAGTTCGTAGTATCTCCACGCGTTGTCGCCAAATGCCCGCTCGTGGCGGCCGAGCAGGCCACGGACCGCGGCGAGATCGGCAGCGTACGCGTTCATGTAGTCCGGCAGGCGGCCCATCATTCCGTTAGTCAATTCGGCGCGTGCGCGTTCGCCTCGCACTCGACGCTCGACCTCTTCAAGTGTGGCGGGTATCAGGAATGATGTGCTGACCGGGTCTCCGGAACTCGGAGAGCGGTAGGTCAACAGGTCTTTGAAATTCGGCTGGTGCTGTCGGTCATACAGATCCGCAAGCTCCCGGATGACTCCCTGCAATGGCGGATACTTTGTTACGTCGCGAACCTTCTCGCCGTTGATGTAAATCCGCCGATCGTCCCTGAGTCCTTGGACGTACTGCTCGCCAGTTCTCACTCCCATATCCCGCCCCTGTCGTAAGAATAGTGGTGCGATCGAGACGAATCCGATGATCGGCGCTCGCCTACGCAGTTCAGTCGTAACTAGTTTAGAAGGTCTTCAGTTCCAGGAAGTCGGAGACTTCTGAACCGACGCCCAGGCGACGCGCCTGCTGATAGACGGCATACCCAGCCGCCACGTCTTGAACCGCGGTGCCGACAGACTTGAATAGCGTAATTTGGTCGTTCGCTTCGCGGCCCGATGCGCGCTCTGAAACCACTTCCGGCAGTTCGATTACTTTCGTCCGATCGTAGTTGCCATTGGCGAGCGCGTCGATTACGTCGCCCGATTCCTCCTCGATTTGTTTCGGTTGGCAATCGATTACGATCCGGTTGGCGCGGGCGAAACTCTCCGAATCAATTTCGCGCAATTTCGGCATGGTCGATCCAATAGCGTTGATGTGCATCCCGTTGCGCGCCCACGCGCCGCGAAAAGCGATTCCGTCCCCCTTGCCGGTGGTGTTGGTGGCGACCACCGCGATGTCCGCCCCCTCCATGCAGCTATCCGGTGTATCGCAGGCTACGACTTCAATCTTCAGCTCCTTACTCATCCGTTGTGCGAACGCGACTCGCCGCTCGCGATTGGGGCTGAACACGGCGACTCTTTCAATCTCACGCACCGCGCAGACCCCGAGCAGGTTCGTCCGCGCCTCCAGTCCCGAACCAATCACCGCCACGCGTCCGCGCGTCACGCCTGGCCATGTACCTGGTCGCCACCCCTGTTGTGGCGCCGGTCCGCGCCGCCGTCAGATAGTGTGCGTCCATCATCGCCAGCAGCAGTCCGCTCGCTTGCTCATAGATGGCGATGAGATAGCGCACGCCATCCTGTACGGAACCATGAAAGGCCTTGAACCCCATGATGCCGCTTCGGTTCATCACTGTTGGCATGAGTCGAAAGAAGCCGCGACCGTTCGGCAGATTGAGGCGCGGCGGTAGCGTCACCTGCCCCTCGGCTTGCTCACGGACTCCGGCCTCGACAGCCGCCACAAGCCGAGGCATGTCGGCGAGATGTTCCACCTCGCGGGCGTTCAATAGCAGCATCGGGGCTATGTCTTCAGGCTGGATTGCGGCCCACGAAAAATTCGCCGTCCGATTCGGGCCACGGATTGAGCCCGCATTGCTCGAGCGCGCCGCGCAACGGCCGCAACTGCCTATCCACCAAACGCATGGTTGGCTGTCGCAGTGGGCCGCCATTGAAACCCTGCAACCAGCCCTGATACTTCCAGAGCATCCGATGGAGAAAGTTCGAGCCCGCGAGCAGCGACATCGCCTGGATGTTCGCCAGCCGCGCCGGATGAATCTTCCAGAATAGCTTCATCGCCTCGGTGAACTCGCCCTCCTGCATCAAGGCGAACATTCTTGGTATCGTTGGACCATAGAATTCGTAGTTGCTGGTGCCCATGAACTGAATCGGAACCAGGGATGCCAGCGGTATGCCGTCCCACTCCAGCGGCGAAGTCACAATAACTCGCTTGCCAAGCGTCTTATACACTTCGACGAATCCGCCGATCGTCGGCATGCCACCTTCCGCTTTGATCGCGACGATATTGGGTACGTCGTCGACCAGTTTGCGGATGAGGTCTATTTCCATCCCGGCCGGATGAATCCGCTCGAAGCCCCACAGCGGCACCGGGAACAGGATCACGCCCATGTCAATCTGATCGCAGAAGGCTTTGGTGTAGTCGTAAACGTCCTGATTGGTACGCGCATAGAAGTTGGCAGGATAGGAGAGCAGTACCAGCTCAGCGCCCGCCTCCTGGGAGGCACGCGCGACTTTGACGTTCTCCGCGAGGGTGTTGAAGGCGGCGTGAAATATAAGATGCAGCCTGCCGCGCGCCTCATCCGCCGCCCACTGGGTAAAGCGGACGTACTCCTCGGGTGTAGCAGCGGTTTCCGCCACCAGCAGCGTTCCCCAGAAGCCGTACTCGATCTCTTTGCGAATATCGTAACGAATAGCCTTTTCGTTAAGCGCGGTGAGATCTTCAGTGAATGTGGGCGTCACCACGTTAGCCACTCCACGCATATTTGCCCATGCCCAATCGCGCGCCTGCTTCTTGCTATAGCTTGCCATATCATTATTCTCCGCCGGCGCTCAGACGCCCGTTCGATGATGTCCCCAGATGCTCCCGGTGCGATGCAATTGCACTAGCCATTCGCGATCGTCGACGGTACGCGCACCCCATCCATATTCGACACTGAAGCCTGACGGGGTGCGTACGTAGAATGACAACATCCGATCGTTGGTATGGCGGCCCAGGCTCAGTTCGAGCGGCACGCCCCGCTGTTGGCAAAGGTCGAGGGTGGTCCCCACGTCGTCGAGCGAGTTGAGCTGGAGCATGAAATGATGAAGCCGCTTCGGCATCCGCGCCTCCCAGAATGCCAGCGAGTGATGGCGCGGATTGCAGTGCAAAAAGGCGATATTGAAACGCGATTTAACGTCGCGCTCGGGCTGGGGCTGCACCCAGTCGCTGACCCGCATCCCCAGTACGTCGCGATAAAACTCGAGGCTCCGCTCCATGTTTTCAACACCCATGGTGATGTGCCCGAGACCCATCGCCGAGGCGACGAAGCCGTCGATTGGACGCGCCGATTTAAACGGAATATCAATTCGGGTCAGCGGTCCGTAGAATGCTTCCGAGGCGATTCCGCTTGGATCGCTGAACTTTATGAGTTCCACGACTCGGCGCGCTTCAGCCTCCGCCGTAGAGCCTCGATGCACTTCGATTCCAGCTGCCGTTAGCTGATCCGCCAAACTACTCAGTGCTCGTACGTCTTCAACCTGCCAGCCGATAAGGTCGAGATCGTCCTTGGCTCCTTGTTCGAACACGAAACGGTATTGATATTCGTCAATCCGGAACATCAGGGCGCCATTCTCATTGCGGCCCACGCTTTCAATCCCCAGAATTTGGGTGGCGAAGTCTTCCCAGGCGTCGAGATTCGATGCCTTGAACCCCAGGTACCCGAGCTGTGAAACGCTGACCATGATAACCTTCGCTTTTGTGGAGCGTGCCCGCTCAAAATCCGAGCATCAGACCGCCGTCCACATAAATGATCTGTCCGGTAATATAATCTGCCGCGCGTCCAGTCAGACACAGCACCGCACGGCCAATATCTTCAGGTTCGGCCCAGCGCCCCAGCGGAATGCGTTTGGCGAACTCCGCGTCCGCCGCCTCAACCGAACCCCCTCCTAGTTCGCTCCGCACCTTGAGTGAACCGGGAGTTTTGACCGCTCCCGGCGCGATCGCGTTGACCGTAATTCCAAAGGGCGCGTATTCCAGCGCGCTCGCTTTGGTCAGCGCGTTGATCCCGTATTTGCTCGAGTCGTAGTGCGCCATCCCGAGATAGGTGCGCGCAGTATTGATAGTCGAGATATTGATGATCCGGCCCCCCGCCTGGCCCGCTATGATCAGCTCGGTCGCATGCCGCGTACATAAATACGCGCCACGAAGGTTGACGCCGAGGGTGCGATCCCAGGTGGCCGCGTCGAGTTCGCGCAGCCGCTTCATCGGGAAAATGCCGGCATTGTTGACCAGGATGTCGAGACGTCTGAAGTGAGTACGCACTCGTTCGACCATGGCCTTTACCGATTCCTCGTCGGCCACTTCGGCCTGGACCGCTAACGCCTGCGGCTCACGCTTTTGCAGCGCCTGCGCTACGGAGTTCGCCCCTTCGAGATCCATGTCCGCTATAGCCACTGCGGCACCCGCCGCCGTCAGCGCCTCAGCGATCCCACGTCCGATTCCCTGCGCCCCACCGGTAACCAGCGCTACCTTGCCGCCCAAATCGAACAGATCCGTCACGCTCGGATTCATCGCGCTTGATTCTCCTGCTCCGGAGTTCGAGTCCGCCAGACGGCAGGCGCTCAGAAGAGCACCGTGATATTCTCGATCACGTTATGGTCGAGCAGAATCATCCGTTCTGAGAGCTTCCATCCGCCGTCATGTCGTCGCCATATGTCTTCGCGGCATCCGACGAAAAGATTCTCCTCCCGATTGCGACGGCTCTTGAATACCAGGAAGTTCGAGGCGACTTTCGCCGTGTCGGGGTTAGGGGATTCCAGTACCTGAACGTTGGTTATCAGATGCCGCACCCGCGAGGGTGGCTCGTCTGCGTGAGCGGCTCCGGTGCGAATCCGCGCGACCCGAAGTCGCAAACCGTCCTTGTTGTCGTCAAAGAACGCCAGCCGCAGCGGCGGGCTGAAGTCCTCTTTGCCCCGATTCATGTCGGCCCGCACGGGCGCCCAATAGTGAATGTCGTCGGCGAGAAGATCCAGCCATTCCTCCAGCCGGTCGCGATCCAGCAACGCGGCCTCGCGATATAGCAACTCTTCGAACTGCTGTCGCAAGCCGACGCGGTCCATGGCTACGGCGTCTCCTTGTCTGTCGTTCGGTCCGCCATTTGCCGGCGCCATCGTTCCCAAAACCCGAACACGCCGATCTCCGTCGGCGGCGGATGGATAAGGCCCGGACGATCCGGATCGGGCCGCTCATGCCCTGCACCCATCTGATAGTTCAGTGGAAACCGGCGTCGGTACGTGCCTCCGGCGGCTTCGGTGCAGTAGGACCACATCTCGCCGTCGTCCTGTTCGAAAATACCCGCCGGTGAAAAAGTCCGGATCTGAATGTCGCGCCCGAGTTTTATTATTTCCGGCGGCGCGTCACGTTCGACCATGCCCCACGACCACGCATCCAGCCGGGTCGGTCCTCGTGGATTCCATATCCGGATACTCAAAAATCCCAGAAACGAAAGGAGCGAGAAATTCGGAAAGACGGTTCCCACGTGAACGCAGCCGATTTGCTCGATCTGAGTGGGCGTCAGGCGCGAGCTGGCCTGTTTGCGCAGCCACGCCGTGTAGGGGCCTACGACCTCGGCGATACCAGGCGGGTCTTCGAAGGCAAAGTTTATCCAGCCGTGACCCTCCTTGGTCTTGGCCTCCCAGTCGTTGGTCCAGGGATGCTCACCTCCGAACTGCTGAGCTATCGAGGTCCGAACGCCGCTCTCGTGCGCCCACATAGTGTGATAGTTGTCCCCGCCAAATTGCTCGGCCGCGAACTTCCAGTTCGCCTTGAGCGTCCATTTGTGCGTACCGGGCAGCGTCATCATTCCGCTCTCGGTGCGGTTGAACTGCAGATCGAGATACCACCGAAAATCTCCGAGGTACTCATCCAGGCTCACCGCGTGTTCATCCCAGCAGGCGAAGATCAGTCCGCGATATGAACTGACCTTAGGCGCTTGCAGCAGTGGCCATTCCTCGCGCTTGAGATCGCCGTGATAAGCCTTGCGATAATCGGGCACACCGGTCAGTTGCCCTTCCAGATCGTAGGTCCATCCATGATAGGGGCAGCGAAAGAACTTCGCGTTGCCCTCCTCCACCCGACACACCAGCATCCCCCGATGACGGCAGGAGTTGAGGAAGACCCTTATCTGCCGATCTGGGCCGCGACACACGATCACCGGTTCCTCGCCCATGAAACTGGCAACGAAGTCGCCCGGGTTCGAAAGCTGACTTTCGTGCCCGACGTACAACCAGCATCGGGTGAAAATCCGCTCCTGCTCCAGGCGATGGACTTCAGGATCGGCAAAGACCCGAGGGCTGACTGTCTTTCGCTCCAGGTCTATCAATATTTCGGGATCGATCATCGCACCAACCATTGGCCTGGCCGAAATGCCGGCGGTTCTTTCGATTGCTTAGCACAGTCGCCAGAGCTCGAAAACCAGAACAACGCAATGTGTCCGACAACGACGCCGGAATCTCAGCGCGACCATCTAGCTCACGGGCTAACTCACACGCAGGACCTCGGACCCGCTGCGCAATTCGATATTGCGATACTCCGCGCTCGCGACGCCGTGTTGAAAAATAGATACAGCAATCAGCCATACCGCTACTATCCGCGCAGGCGGCTTTCCGACCGACTGCTGATAGTCACGACAGACCTCGCGCTCTTCGCCGATCCAGCGGCCAAGCTGTCCGCCGCCGGAACGAATCACCAGGTGCGTCTCGCGATCGCGCCATGACGAAATCGGGCAGCGGTAGCTGTATTCCGGCTCGAGCGCGGCGCTCCACTGGTACGTCAGATCCTGGCCGTTGTCGAACTCGACCGCGATGCTGAGGTAGTCATGATTGGCGACCAAATTCTCGGCGTGTTGCGACGGCAGCCGATCGACCTTCCACGACCATCGCAGTCGCGTCGCGGGTGTCAGGGGTGCGCTAACGGCCTTTTGCAGGATCGCGGCGTCATCCGCAATGTCGCACTGGATCGTGCCTTGCGCCGTGATCTCAAAGGCCTCTGCGTCGCCAACCTCCCACAGGTTGTCCCACCCCAGTGGCGTGCGTTTGGGATTGCGCAACGCCGCGAGCTCGGCCGCAAACTCATTCGCGACAGGGCCGCCGTCTGCGCACAGTCGCATCAGTCCCTCGGCTGGATCGACCTGCCACAATATGACGAGCACCTCAAACCCGCCCGCCACCCGATCGTAGATCCTCGCCGACGAAGCCAGCGCGCCGGTTCGGTCGGCCCATGCGCCAGGAAATATATTGGCCAACTGGAGCTCGCCCTCTGCCTCCACCGTGAAGGTTAGGGACGACCGCCGAGATCCGCGAAAAATGGGGCCGTGCGCATTCGTTCTTACCCACAGTCCGAAATGAGCCCCGACCCAGGCGGCGGGATTCGTTTCGAGCCATGCCCGTCCAGCATAGAACAGACTGATCCGGTCTCCTCGCTTGAGCTTTATCCCGGTCGAGGTCCAAGGAGCGCGATTTACAGGCACTCGCACAACCCAATGGTCTTTTATGACGCCTGCCCCACCCTCGCGAATTGGCGCAACGAGCGTATCGAGCCAGCCTTCCGCATGACCTTGAGCCAAGTCATCGGTTGCCATCATTTCCTCCGTGAGCACAGCGCCAAGTTCCTCTCACTTCTGCGCAATGCCGCGCGTTGGGTCAAGGTGCGTTCAAAAGCGGGCCGCCGGCCACGTCATACGCGTAGTCGGCGGTCCTGAGTCACGGCCGTCAGCGCAGCTCAGCCCGATCCTGGATCGGACTGAGGCTGCGCTGAGAAGGCGGGTCAAGTTTTAATGGGCTGGCCCAAAAGCCAGTTGAGACGCGTACAGGGGCAATTTAGTGAGGGTGATCCGTGGAACTGGAGATCCATTGGCTAGTAGCTGGCCAGGGCCAAACTTAACCAGAGTGCCGGCTATGTAGTTGAATACCCAAAGCCTGTTGGTCGAGTCGAACTGCAATCCCCATGGAAGGAAAGTAGCAGGAGTACCTAGGGTTAAGGTCACCGCAGCCGGAGCATTTTGAATTCCCGAGAGCGCGAGCGTGGCGGAAGCAAAAGCCACTACAGTTGCACTTCCGGAATTAGCTACCCACAGCCTGCCAGTGCTGTCGAATTGGATTTGGCCGGGCTGATTGATGCTGTTGGTGCTCGGGTTCATAACAAGCTTAGGGATCTTCGGGCCACCCGTAGTGAGCTGACTGGCCGTGAATTCCACAATTTTGTTATTGGCTTCGCTCGAGACCCAAAGGTTACCCGCTGCATCGAAGGTGGCGAAGGCAGGCGCAGACAAATCCGCCGGGTCGGTAATCGTTACGAATGGTGTGATGGGAGTGCCGGTTGCGGTAGCCGCAACCAACTGGGCATGGGAAATCTCATGTATAGCGTTGTTCTGCGCATCGACGACCCAGAGGTTAACTTGCGAATCGAACACGGCACCCAAAATTAGTCCAAAGGAAAGACTCGTGATTTTCGCCGCTGGTGTAGGATGCGGGTGCACGCCTGTGGACAAATTGGTCAGTTGCGCTGGGTAAATTTGAGGATCGCGTTGCCCCCATTGGCTTGAAGGGTGAATGTGGTGATCCACAGGTTCCCGTTGGGCTGAAAGGCAATGCCGGCAGCATTGGCCAACGGTTCGACCTGACTGGCAATCTTCACCTGGTGAGGCACACGGCTGATGGTCAACTGAACGGGTCGCAATTCGAGCACGCCGCCGGTGGCTCCAGCGAGCGGCGGAACGGTCTGTTGAGCGCTCGCTATCCACAGCGCGGGTCCGGTAGCGCGCGCGGGCGACCAGGCGCCGCTCACGACGAACACCAGTGACGCGATTAATGCTGTCATCTGCAGCCTGAACGCCGAACGAGACGTTCCGCTGATGGTAGACTTGGACGAAGGCCTTCGCTTCTCCATCGTGTTTTAGTTCTCCCTCCTGAGGTTGCCAGACGTAGCAGGCGGTAAGTTATTCCGCGTGCGGGCTAGACCCCTAAGCAATATGCGTTCCCGTCACGCTGCCTTTATTCTGGCGTGATTTGCTTTCGATGAGCTTGATGTCAAGGATTTTTTACAATCTCATTTTCCGCAAGTCTGAAAATTTTGCTGAATCTTTCATTGGATGTGCCAAAGTGAAACACATTGCTATAAAATTGGATACCTATTAGAAAAACTCGCCGGGCGTCCACACGACGACGGTTTCTTTCGCTGAAAGGGTTGTGTGAACTGGTCGGGCCGCGAAGGTTACGTAGGTACCTGACGCTCTAGCAAATTCCGCGTCTGTCGTCTAAGCCTTAGCTGGACTGTGTTTGGTTATATCAACGATAAATACGTGGGTGATCTCGTTGGGGTCAGAAAATGGAATCCAGAGCTTTGAAAGGGTGGGTTTTGGCCGCCGCGGTCGTTTCTATGCTTGTCGGTCCCTGCGGCCTCTCGGCCCAGGAAGCTGCGACGGCACTTTCGAGTACTCAGCAATCCGCGGCCAAGAGCGCGTTGTGTTCCGCCATAGCCAGCAAATTCCCAAACCCTGCCGCGGCAGGGCCTTCCGCTCTGAGCGACCCGGGGGTGCTTTCGGCCGCCGCTAGCTCATTTGCGGGCAAGACTAGCCTTCCGCTCCCGACTGCAACGGACATGATAAAAGCGTATGCGATGCAGCACGCCACGGACATCCTCGGTTCTTGCGCCTCCGCAAACGCGAGTGGCGGTGTGATGCCGCAGATGCCCAACGCTGGCGGCTTACCTTCGCTTCCAAAGATGCCCTGAAGTGGAGCACGATCCGGGTCAGTGCGTCGGATCCTCGGCACGTCGGCAGTTGTGCTATAAAGGAACACCGAGTAGGGCATCAGGCTCGAAGTTCTCCAAATAGCCTATCATGCAGGTATTGTGATGAACGGCACCACTCCCACTGCGCGACAGACCAAAGACTTCCGTTTCGATACCCGAAACATCGAATGGAAAGACTTCCTTACCGAAGGTTGTTACTACCGGATTCTCGACGTTAACGTCGCGGCTCGCACCGCCGATATGCTGGTCAAATTCGATCCCGGAAGCCGTTGTCTTTTCCACCGCCACGTCGCCGCGACAACAACTCTAGTGCTCGAAGGCTCACTGCACGTTTTCGACCAAAAACCCGATGGTGTCGTCGTAGAGAAAATTAAACCGGCGGGTTCGTTCTCCAGCGGATCCGAAAACGAAATACACATAGAGGGTGGAGGCGACGACGGGGTTGTCGTCTACTTCAGCATGCGCGGCAAGGACGACCATATCTACGACTTGTTGAACCCGGATTTCAGCCTGCGCCGCGCGATAACTGTGCAGGATTTTGCCAAGGACTGGGAGCATTGGTCAAAAGGATGAACGTCCTGGCCCACAGTTAGAGCGTAATTCGACGCCCTGAACAAGCTATACGAATCCGCCGGGAAGAATCACTAGTTGTGAATCGCGCCGCGGACCGCGGCGAACCGCAAATCCTCAGAAAGATCACAGATGCGTCGGCCGAGTTGCCGACCCGTCCGTCAGGCACACGCAGCGTCGTCTGGTGCGGAATAGGAAAAGGCCGGGGCATAAAGCCCCGGCCTTGCGAACCCTAATCCTCAGTGGCCGCCTTCATGGCTGAAGTTAAACAGGTCGGTCAAGTCCCCGATAGCCGGGCTGTTCTTCGGAACGTAGGGGTTGCTACGGCTGGCGCGCGGATTCGGAAGATTGTCCCTGCTCCGCTCGGTCAACGGGGACATTTTCCAGTTATATTCGATAAACTTGAGAATCGAGACGTGATCGCTGTAAGTGTGCGAGATGTGTCCGCCCGTCGCCCACGGCGAGACCACGATCATCGGGATGCGCGTGCCATCGCCAAAGTAGTCGAGTGCTTGCACGTAGCCTGAGTCGTAGTAACCGCCGCCTTCGTCAAACGTGATCATGATCGCGGTGCTGGCCCACAGTTTGGGATTCGCTTTCACCGAGTCGACGATCTTTTTGACGAACCCCTCGAACAGGATCAGCGTCGAGGACGCCGGATGGCCGTCTACCCAGCCGCTGGGCTTGACGAACGAGACCGCCGGTAATGTTCCATTCTTGATATCCGTGTAAAGATCGGTGGTATCCTTCAGATGCGCGGTGCGAACGGCTGCCTTGGTCATGATGGAAGTGGAATACTGAAAGAAATTGCATATGTTGCAATACTGATCGCTGGTCGGCCCGACCACGCCATAGTTCTGCTGGTACTTGTCGGTAAGGTACGCATTCCACTGATCGCCATAGTATTTCCAGGAAACGTTCTCTTCGAGCATGGCGTCGCCGATGTTGCGCACGCTCGACGGTGGAATCGTAAATGGAGTGTTGTTCACATTCTGATCGATATAAGCGTTCGAGCCGTCGCCGAAGTATCCCGGGTTGTAGTTGTTGAGTATATAGTAGTGCCCGGTCTCGCAATTCGGGTTGACCTTGCGCTTGAGAGAGCTAAGATAGTGGACTATCGGCTCGACGCCGGGATGGGTCGAGTCAGAGCAGTCGGTGTAAGAACCGCCGCCGAGCACCGGGGAGCCGAACCCGCCGCTGCCATACCCGTCCTCTGTGTACCAGTTGTTGGTATCAGGGGCGGGATTGGGGTCTTCGATTTCGTCAACCACGCCGGCGTTTTTCGTTCCTGACCAAACGAGTGTCTTGTGCGGCGGGGTGGCCGGATTGCCTTTTCCATCGCTGAACCAGATCGCGTCGCCAGTTCCCAGCATGATGTGGTTGGCGCCGGTCCCACCCATGACGGACTGATGAAAGTTGTCGCTCATTGAGTAGTGGTCAGCGAGATCTTTAAAGTACGGGGCGTCGCCCTGCTGCATGTTGTAGAAACCCATCGAGGTCGAGCCCTCGCCGGTAGTCTTCGCCGTTAACGAATACTCCGTGCTGAAGTTCGACGGCTGCGCCAACCCATTACTGCCGGCGCCGATCGTGACTTCGACCCATGGAAAAAGGTCCGCCAGGCAGCCGCTCGGATTCCAGTTGCTGGAATTCGAAGCGTCGCAATCGAACTGTTGCCACATCTGATAGAACCTGTGCACCGGACTCGCAGCGTAGGCATAGTATGGGAATGAACTGGACGTGAGCTGGAAGGGTCCGGGTAAAAGATTATTGACATTCTGGATTCGCGTGTCGGGGGTCTTAGACTTCAGATTGGTGCCGCCTTTCAGCAGGTATTGATAGTAGTTGGAATCCAGCCCGCTTTCGGAAGTCTGAGCATCGGTCATGCTGCACATACAATGCGTCGGATCGACGCAATTGGAATTATTGGTGCATACATCTGTGGGCCCGCCGGCCAAAGGTGCCGGTAGCACATCGTACAAGGCCTTATCGTCCGGGTTTATCTCGAAAGGCTCGCCAGTCGAGGTCTTACCGGTGTTGGGGCAAACTCCGCCCGGACCCACATCGCATGCCGACTTCTGCTGCGCCTGAGAAAATTTAGAGCCCGGCGTGCCATCAGCGTGGATTATCTTCTCTGACAGGAGATTATTTACGGTCTGGCCGTGTTTCGGTTTATAAGTGGCGAAGATGTGATCGAAGGTGCGATTTTCGCCAATGATCACGATCACGTGTTTTATCGGCGTGCGCGTCTTGTTGCTGCGGTCGTTATGGTCTGGTGAAGCGGCTAGCGCTGCGTTGGCCATCGGAATTCCCACCGAAAAATTCATCGCGGCGAGAAACGCCAGACCAACGCAAATGCTGCCCAGGCATTGCCGAGCGAGACGTTTGATCTTCATCCTAGAATCTCCTGTTTGAAGTTGACCCCTGCGATTTGGCTACGCGATCGCTGCGCGAGGCCAACTAAATACGCGACGACTGTTAGGTTGATGTTACGAGGCGACGAAGAATTCGCGTCTTCTACCGATTCGTTCAGAAGCGGGACGAATGTTACGCGCGCAAACGTGACGCATGCGACGCTTCAAAACTTTCGAAAGAGTAAGACGCTCCCGCTAAAGGCAAAAGCTCCAGGAGGTTGTTCTTACCAGCGCCGCTAAGCATTTTTGACTGCACGAATCACTACTGAAAGTTGCCAATTGCAGTTTAAGTAATCAGAACTGGTCAGTTCGAGCATCGTTTCGTCCGGGTCGGTCTTGCAAATAATGTAAAGATCGACCTGATGTTCGGCACTTACGTGTCTATGGGGGTCGCACAAGTAGTACAAAGCCGCGGCGAGTCGACGCATACGCGACTGCAGAGGCGCTGTCCCATCAGCGCAGTTCAGAGAGGCGATAGCGGACGCATCGCTCTCGCAACCGATTGAAACAATTCCGGTCCGGTAACGGTGCTGAACTGGGAACGGTTTCCCTGCTCTTGACCGAGCCGCGACAGATTGTCTCCCAGTTCCATTTGCGTCGGTTCCCACTGGCGCAAAGCGGCAGTTACGTCGCGCCCGTGGACGCGCAGACTGCGGCCGAGGTCGATCGCATTGTTGAACGCCTTGTAGGTGCTCGCCGCAGGGTGCGGGCGGGGAACGAAAGCGGCGTCGCCGAGCAAGCACACACGCCCAAAGACCATCTGTGGCACCGACAGATCGTAAATAGGCTGAATGAAAGGATCGGCGGTTGCGGCGAACAGGTGTTGGAAGACTTCCGGCAGGACGCGCGTAGCCACCTCGCGCTGGCGCCGCCAGAGGGCCGGTTCGAGGGTGCCCTGGGGCACAGAGTAGTCGTGAGTCAGTCCGCTTCGGTCGGTGAGCGTCTCGCGAAGTTCTTCGCCTTCGGGCACGTTCCAGTACCATACCCAGTTGATTCGGCGTCTGCCCGTGGCGGTCTCGCCAGCCGGCCCCGGAACGAAATAGCACAACATCTGCGTATGCCGGGTGTGAAAGAAAGTGAACTTGTCCACTAGCAGATCGGAAGCCCACTCAGCCACGTCCTGCTCGCCTACCATTCCGCGCCATGCTACGTAGCCTGCGTAGCGCGCGGCGACATCAGGCAACAGTAGGCGGCGAGCGGTCGAGTTCGCACCGTCGGCGCATACGAGTAGATCGCATGCTCGCTCGCGGCCATTCTCCAGGCCGACATATACGCGATCCCGATCCTGACGAATTGCCGCGAGCCGAGTTCCATAATGGTAATGCGCTTGAGAGAACGAACCCTTCAGATGGCGATAGAGCGAGTCCCATGAGGTCATCAATTGAACGCCGGCCTCGCTCCAGACAACGCTTCCATCGCGAGCCAGGAGCTGTCTTGCCCGGGAGCGTACGCCAAGATCGTCGGCAGTAGCGCGGCAGTACTTACCGACGAAATCGAGCACCTCATCCTGAACCACCAGACCCGCGCCTCGTTCTTGCATTTCTTGGGGCGACTTCTCGAGGATTTCCACTCCGCAACCAGCGTCACGCAAGACCAGCCCCGCGCAAAGACCTGCCATCGATCCACCGACTATTACAACGTCGAGCGCTTTTGGTTCGTTCACGGCTAACCCAAATCTCCAGAGCCCGCGCGTCTAACTCGTGCCGAGACCCGCGCGATGCATGGATGAGCGCCGAGTGCTGGCACCGCGATATTAATTCTTGGGAGCGTTTACTGATAGGAGCAGATTGACGAGATGGGAAGGGTCGATCGGTTTGATCAAGTAGCTATCGAAGCCGGAGTTTGTGGAGTCTTCCTTATTATGCTTTTGTCCATACCCGGAGATTGCGAGTATTACCAACTGTTCGCCCGAGGGCTGCGCGCGCAACCGTCGAGCCACTTCGTAACCGTCCATGATGGGCAGGCCAATATCGAGCAATACCGCATCGGGATGGAAATCGGATACTGCTTTGAGCGCAGCGGGGCCGTCACAGGCTAACTCGACTTCGAAACCCGCCAATTGCAGCATGAGTCCGGTACTCTGCGCCACATCATCGTTGTCGTCCACGACCAACACGCGCAAGATCTTTTGGGACGCCTGCCCCGGATCTGGCGCTGAAGCTGGCGAATTCGCCGATTCGATTTCCTCTTCGTGCAATAGCGGCAGGCTGACAGTAAACTCGCTCCCCTTGTTGAGTCCCTCGCTAAAGGCGTTAACGCTGCCTCCGTGCAGCTCAACCAAACGGCGCACCACCGTCAGGCCTACCCCCAGGCCCTCACGCAGAGAGTTGGGCGGGACATCACCCTGCGCAAAAAGATCGAACATCCTCGAGCGGATCTCCTCAGAGAGCCCCAAGCCAGTATCCGTCACCCGAAAAACGACTTGGTCGCCCTCCCTGATTACGGTCATCGAGATTGAGCCGCCCTCCGGGGTGTATTTTGAAGCGTTGTTCAGCAGGTTCCCCAGGACCTGAGCGAGACGCACCGCATCGGCTCTTATCCATAGTGTTTCCGGAGGTGTCGAGACGGTCAATCGATGCCTTCGCGATTCGATCAACGGCGAACTGCTTTCGACCGCAGCCGAAACCACGCTGGAAACCGTCAATGATGCGAGTTGCAACTCGATTGTGCCTCGCGTGATCCGCGACACGTCCAGTAAGTCATCGACCAAACGCATCAGATGTTCTATTTGGCGTTCGATGATGCCTTGAACCCAGTTCAGCTTGCTGATGTCCAGGCGCGGAATGCGCGACACTTCGACCGCATTGCGAATCGCGGCAAGCGGGTTGCGCAGCTCGTGTCCCAGCATGGCGAGAAATTCATTCTTCTGATGGTCCGCGTTCTGGAGCTGTTGAAACAGGTAAGCATTATCCAGGGCGACGGCCGCGCGATTGGCCAGATCCTCCATCAATGACCAGTCGGAATCATTGAATACTCGGGTGTGAGAAAACAGGGCGAAGGAAAGGACGCCCACCATTCGGCGGCGTGCTATCAATGGGAAAATCGACATCGAGCAAATCGGCATCTCGAACGCCAATTCAGCCGGGTCGGATCCGTTCTGATTTGATTGTGTCGGGGCTGTGCCTCGATTGGCTATTTTTTGCGGTTTACGGGTTGCGATTGCCCGTTCGACGCTCTCCGCGAGAGCTGGTGGGATCGCCCGCGTTGACGCCGTCCCGGGTGGCCCGTTTGGCCTTGCCCAGGTCAAGTCGGTATGACCAATCCGGCCCTCCTCATCAACCGGCGTGAAGCTACAATAATCCGCCAGCGCAGGAACCACGATCGAGAACAATTCCTGGACTCTGGGCCGAACATCGAGCGAGCCGGACAACACTCTGCTCGCCTCCGCAAGAAGACTCGAACGCCGATTCGCCTCTTCAGCAGCGGCGCGCGCGGCATGTTCACTGGCCAGCGCGATGCGTTCTTCGGCCTGGCGCTTCGCGCTCTGCGACAAGCAAAACAGATCGACGAACACTTTAACCTTGGTCCGCAGAATCTCCGGAACCACTGGTGAAAGTATATAGTCGACTGCGCCCAGCGAGTAACCCTGGGCAGTAAGCATTTCGTCGGAATAGGACGTGACAAAAATGATTGGAACGTGCGCCGTTTTTCTGCGCTTGCGGATCAGAGCGGCAGTCTCGAAGCCATCGAGACCGGGCATGTTTACGTCGAGCAGCACGACCGCGAACTCATGCTCGAGCACGAGTTTAAGCGCTTCCTCACCTGAGCGCGCAGTAAATATAGTTTGTTTGAGCTCCTGCAGAATCGACTCGAACACCAGTAGCTTGTCCTGGCGATCGTCCACTACGAGAATCTTGGCATTCAGCGCACTCTCGCCCGACGCCGCAAATCCGCCACCGGCTAGTTGCATGTATAGATCGCCTCCTCTACGGAGTTCTATCTCCTAGCCAGATCAGCGCTGCAGCCACGAACGGAGCACGGAGAGCAGGATTTCCGTTTCCACTGGCTTGGATAAGTAATCCCACGCGCCAGCCTCCATGCATTTTTCCCTATCGCCTTTCATCGCTTTAGCGGTAACTGCGATAATCGGCAAATCCTTGCACTTCGGAATCTTGCGAATTTCCAACATTGTATCGATTCCGTCCATTTCCGGCATCATTATGTCCATCAGAACGATCTGGACGTCCGATCGTTCGTTCATCAATTTGATCACGTCCCGGCCATTATCGGCCGAGACGATGTTCATGCCGTGATCCTCCAGAACCGACGACAACGCGAAGATATTGCGCATGTCATCATCAACTATCAGGACTGTTTTGCCCGTCAGGATATTGTTCGAATGGCAGAGCTCATCGAGTACCTGGTAATGCGCATCAGAAAGCGTTTCGGCGTTGCGATGAAGCGCCAGACTGACCTGATCCAGCAGGCGTTCAAGTGAGTGGATGGGACGAAGCGTGGGGCTGCCGGTTAGGGCGTGCAGGATTCCGTCCTCGTGATACTCTCCTTCCGGTGCTTCACTATAGACAATGACCTGGAGGTGAGAGACCAGCAATTCACATTCTGGAGAGCGCACCACGGTGGCCAGATCGGGAGCTTTCGGATCGACGATGATACAGTCGATCAATCTCTCCCGCAGCATCTGGAGCGCCCGTGCTCCGTCCGGGACGCTCGTTATTTGAATGTCGTCAGCCTTGAGATACTGTGCGATGCGTTCGCAGATGTTCTCATCGGGTTCAACCACCAGCAGACTTTTTACGCTACGGCCAATGTAGTCATTGAGTCGTACCAGGAACGCGTCGAGGGTATCCTTGCTGTGCACCGGCTTGGGCAGGAAGGCCAATGCCCCGCTGCTCCGCGCTCGCTCCCGCGAATCATCTGTGGAAATCACGCAGACGGGAATATGACGGTACATCAGATCGCTCTTGAGGCGATCGAGGATCCGCCAGCCGTCCATATCAGGCAGATAAATATCCAATGTGATGGCGGAAGGCTTATATTCCATCGCCAGCGCCAGAGCCGAAGCTCCCACCGAGGTCACGATGCCTTTGAAGCCTTTCTCTCTCGCGGCGTCGAGCAAGAAGCGCGCGAAGGCAAGATCGTTTTCCACGATCAGCATGACTCGATCATCGCGTCGAATATCAGCCCGGTCATCGCCTACTTCGTCAATCAGGTTGTAGGTATCTTGCACTTCAGCGGCCACAGCCGGAGTCGCGTGCGCGCCCAAGAACAAATAAGGATCGCGAGCGACTTGCTGAAACCCCTCAGCATTCGCAAGCGGACCCATAGAGCCATTAGCCTGATCGATCGAGGGGACCGCCAGCGTGGGAGCGCCATTGGCGCCGTTGTGGTAAGTGGGCGCGCTTGGCGCCGGCTTGCGGAATGTCCGAGACGGCGTGTAGGTCTGCGGCAGGTACAGAGTGAAGGTACTGCCTCTGGACGGCGTGCTGGTCAAGCGGATCTCTCCGCCCAACAGCCGCGACAACTCGCGGCTAATAGCCAGGCCCAGACCGGTGCCGCCATATTTGCGGCTGGTGCTGCCGTCGGCCTGTTGGAACGCTTCGAAGATGATCTGCTGCTTATCGGTCGAGATACCGATGCCGGTATCGGCGACCGAAAAGGCCAGCACGTTTGGCGCCCGATTGAGATCCTCGTGTTCCGGATTCCAACCGCCATGGACCGGCTCGATGGTGAGCGTGACCTGACCGTTGTGAGTGAATTTGAAAGCGTTGGACAGCAGGTTCTTGATTATCTGCTGCAACCGTTTGGCGTCGGTCAGCATCGAGTTGGGCAGCCGCGGATCGAGGCGGATCATGAAGTCCAGATTCTTGGACTCGGCCATGTGGCGGAAGGTGCGCTCCACGTAGTGCTGCAAGTCGTCGAAGGCCAGATTGCTCGGATCCACCACCACCGTACCCGACTCGATCTTCGATAGATCCAGGATATCGTTGATCAACATCAAGAGGTCGTTGCCTGAAGAATGAATCGTTTTGGAAAACTCGACCTGCTTGATATTGAGGTTTCCCTCGGGGTTTTTGCAGAGTTGATCGGAGAGTATCAACAAGCTATTCAGCGGAGTGCGCAACTCGTGCGACATGTTGGCCAGAAACTCGGACTTGTATTTTGAGGTTAGTGCGAGTTGTTCCGCTTTTTCTTCCAGTGCCTGACGCGCCTGTTCGACTTCCTGATTTTTGCGCTCGACCTCTTCGTTTTGATGTGCCAGAAGCCGCGCCTTTTCCTGAAGTTCCTGGTTGGTCTGCTGCAACTCCTGCTGGCGGCTCTGCAACTCCTGCGCGAGCGATTGTGACTGCTTGAGCAGATCCTCAGTCCGCATGTTAGCTTCAATGGTATTGATGACAATGCCAATGCTCTCGGTCAGCTGATCGAGGAAGGCCTGATGGGTCGGGTTGAAGCCTTCGAGCGAGGCCAATTCCAACACGCCCCTGACTTGACCCTCGAAGATAACCGGCAGCACCAGGATATTTTGCGGCGGCGAATCGCCAAGTCCCGAGGAAATCCGTATATGCGCCTGAGGCACATTGGAAAGCAGGATCTTGTCTTTTTCCAGCGCGCATTGACCAACCAACCCTTCGCCCAACTCGATACTTCTGCGCGTCTGGTTCTGTCCCTGGGCCGCGTAACTGGCCAGCAGATTCAACTGCTGGGCCTCCTTGATCGCATCGAGCACATAGAACACCGCGTGCTGCGCTCTTACCACTGGAGCAAGTTCGGACAGGATGAGCCGTCCGACGGTGTTTAGGTCTTTCTGCCCTTGCAGCATGCGACTGAATTTTGCAAGGTTGGTTTTTAGCCAGTCCTGCTCGGTGTTTTTCTGAGTAGTGTCTCTGAGGTTACGAATCATTTCATTGATCGTATCCTTCAGCGCGGCCACCTCACCCTGAGCTTCGACCGTAATCGAACGGGTCAGGTCTCCTTGAGTAACAGCGGTCGCAACCTCCGCGATGGCGCGGACCTGAGTAGTCAGGTTGGCAGCAAGCTGATTGACGTTTTCCGTCAGACCCTTCCAGGTACCAGCCGCACCGGGCACTTTGGCCTGGCCACCGAGCTTGCCCTCGACGCCGACCTCGCGCGCAACAGTAGTAACCTGATCGGCAAAGGTAGCCAGTGTGTCGATCATGCTATTGATGGTGTCGGCGAGTGCCGCGATTTCGCCCATCGCTTCAACGGTGAGTTTCTGCTTGAGGTCGCCGTTGGCTACCGCAGTGACTACCTTGGCGATACCGCGAACCTGACTGGTGAGGTTACCGGCCATGAAATTCACGCTATCGGTCAGATCTTTCCAGGTGCCCGAAACTCCTTTGACTTTGGCCTGACCTCCAAGGATACCTTCGGTGCCGACCTCGCGCGCCACGCGCGTAACTTCGGAGGCGAACGAGCTCAGCTGATCGACCATCGTGTTGATGGTGTTCTTCAGCTCCAGGATTTCGCCCTTGACATCGACCGTGATTTTCTTCGAGAGGTCGCCGTTGGCAACCGCCTTGGTAACGTCGGCGATATTGCGCACTTGGGCGGTCAGGTTGCCCGCCATCGAGTTGACGCTGTCGGTCAAGTCCTTCCAGGTTCCCGCCACTCCCTGGACGTCGGCCTGGCCGCCCAGCCGGCCCTCGGTACCGACCTCGCGCGCCACCCGCGTGACCTCGGCTGCGAACGAGCGCAACTGGTCCACCATCGTGTTGACGGTATTCTTCAGCTCCAGGATCTCGCCCTTGACGTCAACCGTGATCTTCTTCGAGAGATCGCCGCTGGCTACTGCCGTGGTCACGTCGGCGATGTTGCGGACCTGGCCGGTCAGGTTACTCGCCATGAAATTTACGCTGTCGGTAAGGTCCTTCCAGGTCCCGGCCACCCCTTTGACGTCGGCCTGGCCGCCCAGCCGGCCTTCGGTGCCGACCTCGCGCGCCACCCGCGTAACTTCGGAGGCGAACGAGCTCAATTGATCGACCATCGTGTTGATGGTGTTCTTCAGCTCCAGAATCTCGCCCTTGACGTCGACCGTGATCTTCTTCGACAAATCGCCGTTGGCCACCGCCGTGGTCACCTGCGCGATGTTGCGCACTTGCGCCGTTAGATTGCCCGCCATCGAATTGACGCTGTCGGTGAGGTCCTTCCAGGTGCCCGACACGCCTTCCACCCGTGCCTGTCCACCGAGCTTGCCCTCGGTACCCACCTCGCGCGCCACCCGCGTGACCTCGGAGGCGAAGGAGCTCAGCTGATCGACCATCGTGTTGATGGTGTCTTTCAGCTCCAGAATCTCGCCCTTGACGTCGACCGTGATTTTTTTGGAAAGGTCGCCCTTGGCGACTGCGGTCGTAACGTCGGCAATGTTACGAACCTGGCCAGTCAGGTTGCTGGCCATGAAATTGACGCTGTCCGTGAGGTCCTTCCAGGTGCCCGACACGCCTTCCACCCGAGCCTGGCCACCGAGCTTGCCCTCGGTACCGACCTCGCGCGCCACCCGCGTGACCTCGGCAGCAAAGGAACTGAGCTGATCGACCATCGTGTTGATCGTGTTCTTCAGCTCAAGGATCTCTCCCTTGACGTCGACCGTGATCTTCTTGGAAAGGTCACCCTTAGCGACCGCGGTTGTAACGTCGGCGATGTTACGAACCTGTCCGGTCAAATTACTGGCCATGAAATTGACGCTGTCGGTGAGATCTTTCCAGGTCCCGGCCACCCCTTTGACGTCGGCCTGGCCGCCCAACCGGCCTTCCGTGCCGACCTCGCGCGCCACGCGCGTAACTTCGGAGGCGAACGAGCTCAGCTGATCGACCATCGTGTTGATGGTGTTCTTCAGCTCCAGGATCTCGCCCTTGACGTCGACCGTGATCTTCTTCGACAGGTCGCCGTTGGCAACCGCCTTGGTAACGTCGGCGATATTGCGCACTTGGGCGGTCAGGTTGCCCGCCATCGAGTTGACGCTGTCGGTCAAGTCCTTCCAGGTTCCCGCCACTCCCTGGACATCGGCCTGGCCGCCCAGCCGGCCCTCGGTACCGACCTCGCGCGCCACCCGCGTGACCTCGGCTGCGAACGAGCGCAACTGGTCCACCATCGTGTTGACGGTGTTCTTCAGCTCCAGGATCTCGCCCTTGACGTCAACCGTGATCTTCTTCGAGAGGTCGCCGCTGGCTACCGCAGTGGTCACGTCGGCGATGTTGCGGACCTGGCCGGTCAGGTTACTCGCCATGAAATTGACGCTGTCGGTAAGGTCCTTCCAGGTCCCGGCCACCCCTTTGACGTCAGCCTGGCCGCCCAGCCGGCCTTCGGTGCCGACCTCGCGCGCCACCCGCGTAACTTCGGAGGCGAAGGAGCTCAGCTGATCGACCATCGTGTTGATGGTGTTCTTCAGCTCCAGAATCTCGCCCTTGACGTCGACCGTGATCTTCTTCGACAGATCGCCGTTGGCCACCGCCGTGGTCACCTGCGCGATGTTGCGCACTTGCGCCGTCAGATTGCCCGCCATCGAATTGACGCTGTCGGTGAGGTCCTTCCAGGTGCCCGACACGCCTTCTACCCGTGCCTGTCCGCCGAGTTTGCCCTCGGTACCCACCTCGCGCGCGACACGTGTGACCTCGGCCGCAAAGGATCGAAGCTGATCGACCATCGTGTTGATGGTGTTTTTCAGTTCGAGAAATTCGCCTTTAACGTCAACTGTGATTTTCTTTGAGAGATCGCCGGTGGCGACAGCCGTAGTAACGTCGGCAATATTTCTGACCTGGGCGGTCAGGTTGCCCGCCATCGAATTGACGCTATCGGTGAGATCCTTCCAGGTGCCGGCGACGCCTTTGACTTTTGCCTGCCCGCCGAGCTTACCCTCGGTACCGACCTCGCGCGCCACCCGCGTGACCTCGGAGGCAAACGAACCGAGCTGGTCCACCATCTTATTGACGGTCTTGGCCGTGCGCAGAAATTCGCCCTGCAACGGCCTATCTTCGATCTCGAGTGCCATGGTCTGGCCGAGGTCGCCTTGCGCGACCGCACCAATCACCCGCGCGGTCTCACTAGTCGGGTGTACAAGGTCATCGATGAGCGCGTTGACACATTCGATCGAGTCGCGCCAAAAGCCACTTACATAACCGAGCGAGGCTCGCTTGTTGAGCTTGCCTTCGCGCCCGACGACCCTGCTCAGGCGTTCCAGTTCGCGGTACATCCCTTCGTTTTGCTCGACAACATCATTGAATACTTCGGCGATTTTCCCGAACAGACCGGTCCATTCCGCCGGCAGACGTACCGAAGCGTCACCGCGTTGAAGTGCGGTGAGAGCACTCAGGATCGTCGCCATTTCGCCGTGAGAGATGAGCTCCGCTTGAGCTGAAGACGTCTGTTCCAGCACAGTTGGCCCTCCATGTTACGCGAAACTTAGATCATCGTTCTCTGCTTGGATTGTTATCGAGAAGGTGAATTGCCGCGGCGCGCCCTCTGGATACTCTATCCGCTCCGCTCCCTGAAAAAAGCCGTGGCGCGAACCAGCCTGTCCCCCAGAATTTGCTGTCGGATTGTGCCGGACGATCAAAAAATTAGCTATATTCCGGAGAGTTTTGTGTGGCGATTTGTAAACATTACGAGAAAATTTCTAGCGGTCTAGCGCTCGCAGTTTTCATGGTGGCCTTGGCCCTTTAGCAAAACCCTTACCAGCAACTTTTTTCACTAAAGTTGTAAGTTTAGGCACATCTACCCGTGTTAAAACTGCAAATTTTTGCAATAATTACGACAGCAAGCGTGGAATTTTCACAATAGGATGGTATCACGAGCGATAATGCTGCGTCGTCTGCCGAAACGTTATAATTCGCGCGATGGCGAATAGCGAAGTCTCTTACGCGCGCGAAGCGATGGCGCATTTGCGTGGCGCCGACCCGGTTTTGGCGCAGGTAATCGAGGCCGTCGGACCAATCGAGATCGCATTGCGCCGCGAGCGCTTTGCGTCGCTTAGCCGTGCGATCATCTTTCAGCAGCTCGCCGGGGCGGCCGCCCGCACTATTCATGATCGCTTCGTCGCGCTCTTTCCCGGCCGGCGCTTTCCCACGCCGCGCCAAGTGCTCGACGCCACTCCCGAAGATCTTCGCCTCGTCGGCCTCTCGCGCCAAAAGATTCTTTATCTCAAGGATCTCGCCAGGCACGTAGATAGTCGCATTCTTAACTTTCATCGCTTTCACCTGATGGACGACGAGGAGATCATTCTCGACCTGACGCGTGTGCTCGGGATCGGACGATGGACCGCGGAGATGTTTCTGATGTTCAATCTCGGGCGGCCCGACGTTTTGCCAGTCGACGACCTGGGAGTTCGTAACGCCGTGCGTCGGTTGTACCGGATGCGCAAGATGCCCGACGCGAAGCGGCTCCGCGCCTTGGCCGAGCGATGGCGTCCCTACCGGTCCGCCGCATCGTGGTACCTATGGCGGAGCGGCGAAGTCGTGACCCCTGGCGCCGCTTCGCCGAAGCGCAGCCGACCGGCGCGTAAAGCAATTCGGCGCTGACTATCGCGGCGCCATCGCCTCGAGTGCGCGTTCGTCGGGACGATGGCCGCCCGCGGAATTGAGCGCGGAGATCACGACATGGTTTGCGCCTGCGTCCAAATGAGCCTCGAGGCATAGCCGCAGCCGCCGCTCGTCCCCCCAAACGACCAGCGCGTCGACCAGCCGATCGCTGCCATCGCCCGCGAGGTCGACATCCCCAAAGCCGAGCGCGCGCAGATGCGTGTGGTAAGTTGGCGAGCCCAGGTAGAAATGCAAAAACTTGCGCGCGGCAGCACGCGCCTGCGCCGCGTCAGTCTCGAGCATCACCACCTGCTGCGCGCAGATCCATTTGCCCGGGCCTATCGTCGCGCGCATCGTGGCTATCGCCTCGGGCGGCATCAGCGCCGTTATCGTGCCCATCGTTTCGCCCACTGCCAACTCGAGCATTTTGGGCCTGAGGGCCGCGAGGACTACCGGCGGCTCGGCGGCGGGTCGGGGGCCGTAGTACGGCGCTTCGCGCATTCGACTTAGATACTCGCGCATGTAGCTGAGTGGCTTCTGGTAATTGATCCCGTGGCGTTTCATAAATGGGCCGCCGCTCACGCCCATCCCGAGGATAAAGCGCGCGGGAAACATCTCGCCCAGCGTGCGCGCCGCGCCAGCCATCGCCGCCGCCTCACGTTTCCATATCACCGCGACCGCCGCGCCCGCGATCAGCCGCTCAGTCTTGCCGAGTACGTGCGCAGCGCACACGAACGGATCTCGTCCGAAGGTCTCGGGAAACCACAACGCGCTGTAGCCCAGATGTTCCAGCTTGCGGGCGAAGCCGGCGACTTCGCCGGCACTGAGCGTGTCGAGGTAGGAAAAGACGCCAAATTTTCCTGGTTCCATGCGCACTCCTTTGGTGAGCGCACGCTATCGCGAAAGCTCGCACCGCGCCAAATCATTCGACTCGGGAAACGACTTACAATCGGGCGTCTGTTGTGAGCAGCAAATGGCTTATGAAATGATGAGGCCGCAATGGATTACTTCTCCGAGCGACTGCTCGAGGCTCAGCGTCGCAAGCAGAGCATCGCGATGCTCGGCGTGGACCCGCAACTCGACACCCCCGCGGCGCCCGGCCTGCCCGCGGACTATACTCTCTCAAAATTCTGTTGCGAGATCGTGGAAGCCTGCGCCGACTCGGTCTGCGCGATCAAGCCGCAGCTCGCATTCTTCGAGGCGCGCGGGATGGACGGGATGCGCGCGCTCGCCGAAGTTATCGCGCTCGCCCGGCGGCTGGGAGTGCTGACGGTTGCGGATGCCAAGCGCGGCGATATCGGATCGACCTCGGCCGCGTATGCCGAGGCCTTCCTTGGTGACGGCGATTTCGGATGCGACGCGGTAACCGTGAATCCTTACCTCGGCAGCGATGCGATCGCGCCATTCGTAACCCGCGTGCGCGACGGTCGCGGCTTGTTCGTGCTGGTCAAGACTTCCAACCCTTCCTCCGGCGAGTTCCAGGACCGGACTGCCGACGGCGCGCCGATGTGGGAATGGGTAGCGCGGCGAGTCGAAGGATGGGGCAGCGACTTCGCCGGCCCGAGCGGACTAAGTCCGGTGGGCGCAGTGGTAGGCGCGACCTATCCTGAGCATGCTACCCGCGCCCGCGAATTGATGCCGCATGCGACAGTACTGGTGCCCGGCTATGGCGCACAGGGCGCGAGCGCGGCCGATGCGGTTCGAGCGGCGCGCGCCGACGGCACCGGAGTGGTGGTCAATGCCAGTCGGAGCCTGATGTACGCGTATCTTAAGCGGCCAGATCGCGAACCCGCGCAAGCGGCGGCCGAAGCAGCTGAGGCGATGAGGGCGGAACTCAACGCGGCGCTGAGCGTGCGCGGCACTTAGGCGCCCCGCCCGGCAGGAAAGACGGACTGAAATCGGGAAAGCTGTGATGGGACGTGACGCGCCGGTTCAGGTGCGCATCAGCTCGACCTCATCTGCCGCGAGCGTCGCGTAGACCTCACGTTCGATCGAACGATAGCGGTCGAGCGCCTCGTCAGCCTTGGCCTCGGAGCCCTCTTCCTTCGCGATCTCGCGCATCTTCTTCTCGATCCACGACAGATGCCAGGTCTCGTCCTCGGTGACGGCCTTCAGCACTTCGCGGGTCTCGTCGTCGACGTTCGGCAGCGCAGCATGCGCCATGTAGCGGCTCCGGGCGCGCTCCTCGACCACCACGGTCAGCGCCAGCAGCTCGACCACGGTCTTGGGTACGCCGATACGCACGCCGAGCCGGCGCTGATAGCCGTCCGCAAGCATCAGGGGCGTGCCGCCGAGGTCGGCGATGCGCCGGGTCCACAGCCAGGCGTGGCGGGTCTCATCAGCCAGGTGTTTGGACATCTTGAGCTGCGAGTCGCCGTCCCTCATATGGCCGATCAGGTTGAACAACAAGCGCGCTCCGCGCAGTTCGGCGTCGCGGTAGACGCTGAAAATCAGAATATGCTTATCGACGGCCGACATCCGGCCGGTTTCGGTCACCTGGCTAGTTTCCATTACTCTTTTGCTCCTCCGCCCACGCCCTTTGCTTCTCCGCCAGCGCGTCCATCGCGGAAGCGACACAATTCGTCAACATTTAACAAACTGACAGCACTGCGGGCGGCAAACAAAGCGGTTCGCTTTTAAGTATTTGATTGAGCGAGCCCGGTCAAGCTCGAATATGCGCGGCATTCCTCAGCCGATTCGCCGAAATTCGTAGACTTGCGATACAAATTACGCCCATCGCAGCCCGCGCGTTTCGCATCGTGGTTAGGCGCAACGACGCACAGGCCGCACTTGGGAGGCTATGCCCGCGACTTCGGACGCTTATTGGCTTGCGCTTAGACGTGTCCATGGCGCCGGACCGCGCACGTGCCATCTACTGCTCGAGCGGTTCGGCAACGCCGAGCGGATTTTCAAAGCGGCCAAAGAAGAGATTATCGCTGCCGGAATTGGACGCAACGTCGCCAGCGCTATCGCGGGCTTCAACGACTTCGCCCCGCTGGAGAAGGAGCTGTGCGAGCTGCCACGGCTCGGTGCGCGCCTGGTACGATGGACCGACGCCGATTACCCGCCCAACCTGAAGCACATCGCCGACCCCCCTCCTTTTCTCATCGCGCGCGGTCTGCTCGAACCCATCGACACTGCCTGCGTGGCGGTGGTCGGCGCGCGCGCGGCGAGCGAAGCCGGTTTGCGGATGGCCGAGCGGCTGGGCTTTGAACTCGCCGCACATGGCTTCGTCGTCGTCAGTGGCTTGGCGCGCGGAATCGACGCCGCGGCGCATCGCGGAGCGCTCGAGGCCGGCGGCCGCACCGTCGCGGTGTTGGGATGCGGTATCGACGTTACCTACCCGCCAGAGCATCGCGGCCTCGCCGACACAATCATCGAACGTCGTGGCGCCGTGCTCAGCGAACTCCCGCTGGGCACTGCGCCGCTGCCCGAGAATTTCCCCAGTCGCAACCGTATCCTGTCCGGCCTTTCGCTCGGCGTAGTGGTCGTCGAGGCGGCGGAGAAAAGCGGCTCGCTGATAACCGCCCGGATGGCGCTCGAACAAAATCGGCAGGTCTTCGCCGTTCCTGGAAGCCCGCTCAGTGGCAAAACCCGCGGCAGCAATCGACTGCTTAGGGAAGGCGCGGTGCTGGTTGATTGTGTCGAGGACGTGATCGAGGACCTGGCGCCGCAAATGGCGGGTAAGGACCGAACCGCCGCGGCCCTCGCAGCGCCTGCGGTCTCTCATATTGATATCGTGGTAGCTCAAGTAGCCACTACGGCCGCGGAAGCCAAAGTTTTGGCGACCGCGGAACATTCCCCACCGAGAGCTTCGGAAGGCTTATATCGGGACAGCCGATCACATGTCGTTAAGCTTAAGAATTCCTCGATGCATATCGTCGAAGAGGTGACCAAACAGGCAGAAGCAATTTTACATTGCTTAAATGACGCTCAAAGGCTCCATGTCGATGCGGTGATCGAGACATGCCAGCTTCCCCCGCAAACTGTGCTTAACTTATTGCTGGAGCTTGAGTTGAGGGGTCTGGTCGTGCAGCATCCCGGCAAGCTCTTCACATTACCTTAGGCCCGGCCCTTTGGCTGCCGGGGCGGCCTTGGGGGCTGATTTCCGGAGGCTGGAGGCAAGGGTGGCAAAGAATCTCGTAATAGTTGAATCGCCGGCCAAGGCGAAAACGATTAAGCGTTATCTGGGCACTGATTTCCAGGTGATCCCGTCGGTCGGCCATGTGATGGATCTGCCCAAAAGCACGCTCGGAGTCGCCGTAGACGACGACTTCAAGCCCGAGTACCACGTGATCGCCGGCAAGGCGAAGGTGCTCAAGGAAATCCAGGCCCAGGCGAAAAAGGCCGACCATGTTTACCTCGCGACCGACCCCGACCGCGAGGGCGAAGCGATCGCGTGGCACATCGCCGACCAGCTCGGAAAGATCAAGGGCAGCGTCCGCCGGGTCCTGCTCCATGAGATAACTCAGGGCGCGGTGCGGGCGGCGGTGGCGAATCCGGAAGAGCTCAACCACGACCTTTTCGACGCTCAGCAGGCGCGCCGGGTGCTCGACCGGCTGGTCGGGTACCAGATAAGCCCGCTCTTGTGGGACAAGGTCAAGCGCGGAATCAGCGCCGGGCGGGTCCAGTCGGTGGCGCTCAGGATAATCGTCGAGCGCGAGAAGGAGCGTGAGGCGTTTCGCGCGGAGGAATACTGGACACTCGATGCGCGCCTGGAGGCCGGAAATCCGCCTCCATTCAAGGCCCGCCTCTACAGCCATCGCGACCAGCGCATCGACAATAAGGCCTACAAGCTGCCCGAGGCCGAGGCGCGAGAGATCATCGCCGCCTGCGAGCATCAGCCCTTCGTCGTGCGGAAGGTCGAGCGCAAGGAGGTGCGGCGCACGCCTACGCCGCCGTTCATCACCTCGCGCCTGCAGCAGGAGGCCTCGCGCAAGCTGTATTTCTCGCCCTCGCGCACTATGAAGATTGCGCAGCGCCTGTATGAGGGCGTCGAGTTGGGCGACCAGGGCGCGGTCGGTCTTATCACCTATATGCGCACCGATTCGGCGCGGGTCTCCGACCAGGCGCTGACCTCCGTGCGCGAGTACATCGTGAATCGCTACGGCGCCAGTTACATCCCCGAGCGGCCGAATTTCTACCGATCCTCGAAATCCTCCCAGGATGCCCATGAGGCGATTCGCCCGACCGCGGTCGAGCGCGACCCTGAATCGATGGCGCGTTATTTGGGCAAAGACGAACTGGCGCTCTACACCCTCATTTTCAACCGCTTTGTTTCGAGCCAGATGAATCCGGCGGTCTATGACCGGACCACCGTCGATATCGAGACCGGCGAAGCCGTCTTCCGCGCCACCGGCCAGGTAGTCAAGTTCGACGGCTTCATGCGCGTGTACACCGAGGGCCAGGACGAGGTCAGCTCTGACGACGACGAGGCGGCGACCCTCCCTGCGATGAACGAGAGCGAGACGCTCAAGCTTCTGGGTTTCGAGCCGGAGCAGCACTTCACGCAGCCGCCGCCGCGCTTCAGTCAGGCGACTCTAATCAAGGAACTCGAAGAAAAGGGGATTGGACGGCCGTCGACGTATGCCGCGATCATGACTTCGATCCTGAACCGCGAGTACGTCGAGGAAGACCCGAGCAAACGCCTGCGTCCTACTTCGCTCGGCCGCGTGGTCGCCGAACTTCTGATAAAGGCCTTCCCCGATATCCTGGAGGTGAGCTTCACAGCGCAGCTCGAGGAGGAACTCGACGAGGTCGAGAACGGCAAGGAAAACTGGGTCAAGACGCTCCGCCGTTTCTATGGACCGTTCAAAAAATCGCTCGGTGAAGCCAAGAAAAAGATGCCGACGGTCAAGCGCAAGGGCTTGCCGACCGGCCTGAAGTGCGAACTCGACGAAGGCGAGATGGTGATTAAGTGGGGCCGCAATGGCGAGTTCCTCGCCTGCTCCAACTATCCCAAATGCACCAACACCAAGGAATTCATCCGCGACGAGCAGGGCAATATCGTGCCGCAGGAGCGCCAGGCGCTCTCGACCGAGCCGACCGACGAGGTATGCGAGAAGTGCGGCAAGCCGATGGTGCGGCGGCGCTCGCGGTTCGGCGAGTTCCTGGGATGCTCAGGCTATCCCGACTGCGACGGCATCAAGCGGCTTAAGTCCGACCCGGTCAGCACCGGCGTCAACTGCCCGGATTGCAAAGAAGGCGACGTGCTGGAGCGGCGCAGTCGCCGCGGCAAGCTGTTCTTCGGATGCTCACGCTATCCGAAATGCAAGTTCGCTAGCTGGGACAAAGTCGTGGCGCAGCCCTGCCCGCAATGCGGCTCGGCCTACCTGATCGAGAAAGTGACCAAGCGCGAGGGCGCGCGCTGGCAATGCCCCAATAAGGAGTGCGAGTACCGCGCGCCGGCTCCGGCCGCCACTCCGCCTGACGGCAGCGCGCCCGCCCCGGCGCCCGCAAGCGCTTAAACGAAGGTGCCGCGCGCTGCGGCCGGCATGTTTTAGTTAATTGGCGGTGCAGCTTGCCCTCGCTTGTGCGCGCAGGTTAGCCTTCGCTCGGCACTTCCGGTGAATCTTCCAATCGTCAACGTGATCGGCGCGGGCCTGGCGGGCAGCGAAGCTGCGTGGCAACTCGCCCGCCGAGGCCTGCGCGTGCGGCTGTTCGAGATGCGCCCCGTGCGTATGACCGAGGCTCATCAGACCGCGCTCTTCGGCGAACTGGTGTGCTCGAACTCGCTGCGCAGCGATTCGATGGACGCCGCGGTCGGGGTGCTCAAGGAAGAGATGCGCCGGCTCGGCTCGATTGTCATCGCCGCCGCCGATCGCACCCGCGTCCCTGCAGGCTCGGCGCTCGCGGTCGATCGCGACGAATTCGCGCGCGCGATCACTGACGCTCTCACTAGCCATCCGATGGTCGAGGTCGTGCGCGAAGAGGTCACTGCGATCCCTCCCGAAGTAACCATTCTCGCCAGTGGTCCGCTTACCAGCCCGGCCCTGGAAGCCGATCTGAACCGCCTCATCGGCGCGCGCCATCTCTATTTCTACGATGCGATCGCGCCTATCGTGACCGCGGACTCGATCGATATGTCGGTTGCCTTTCGCGCTTCGCGATGGGGCCGCGGCGGCGACGATTACATCAATTGTCCGCTGGATGAGGCCGAGTACGACGCGTTCGTCGCCGCGCTGCTCGCAGCCGACAAGGTGGCAGCGCATCACTTCGAGCGGCCGGTCTATTTCGAGGGCTGTATGCCGATCGAGGAGATGGCGCGGCGCGGGCGCAAGACGCTCGCCTTCGGCCCGATGCGCCCGGTGGGGCTCGCCGATCCGCGCGGCGCGCGTCGCCCGTTCGCGGTGGTGCAGTTGCGTCAGGACGATCGCGCGGCGCGCCTGTACAACATGGTCGGTTTTCAAACCAAGATGACTTATCCCGAACAGCGTCGGGTACTGCGGATGATTCCGGGCCTGGCCCGCGCCGAGTTCGTGCGGCTGGGCTCGCTTCACCGCAACACCTTTATCGACTCGCCGCGCCTCCTTCGCCCCACGCTTCAACTGATCGGACGGGACGACCTTTTTGTCGCCGGCCAGATGATCGGGGTCGAGGGCTACGTCGAGTCGGCGGCCGCCGGTCTGCTCGCGGCGCTCAACGCGTCCAATCTGGTGTCCGGCCGCGCGCTCATCGTGCCGCCGCCGGTAACCGCACTGGGTTCGCTGGTGGGCTACATTACAGATCAAAGCCGGCGTGATTTCCAACCAATGAATGCCAACTACGGCCTGATGCCCGAGCTCGGAACACGATCGCGCGGCAAGCAGAAGAAGGTTGATATGGCGGCGCGCGCACTCGGCGCGATAGACGAGTTTATCGCGGCGTACGAGGGCGCCAAGCCGGCCGCGCCGCCGTTGCTGCAACAGGAGACCCAATGAAAATTGGCGCGCTCGACGTCGGTACCAACACGGTGCAGATGCTCGTGGCTGAGACCACGCCCGACGGCGGCGCGCGTCGGGTGACCGAACTCGCGCGCGTCACGCGTTTGGGTCTGGGGGTCGACCACAATCATCGCCTGGATCCGGCCGCCGCGCTCGGGACGCTCGATACGATCGCGGAATTTGTCGAGCAGGCGCGAGCCGCGGGCGCCGAAAAGATCGTGGCCGCCGGCACTGCGACACTGCGCGACGCCGCCGATGGCGAAACCTTTATTCGCCGCGTGCGCGAGCGCAGCGGCGTGGAACTCGAGATTGTCTCGGGCGAGACCGAGGCGTGGTTGTCCTACCTGGCCGTGATGCGCGGTTTGCGCCTGGACCCCTCTAAGCGCCTGCTCATCATCGACATCGGCGGCGGTTCCACCGAGTTCATCCGCGCCGGCGGCCATGCGACCGAGTTCATCAACACCGAGCCCGGCGCTAAACTCCAGCTTGCGAGTCTGCAGATCGGTTCGGTGCGCCTGACCGAACGAATTCTCCATCACGATCCCCCCAACGCGCGCGAAGCCGCCGATCTCCGCCTCGCGATCGACGCTGAACTCACGGGCCTCGGGTGGAAACTCGAAACCGATGTGCTGGTCGGAATCGCGGGCACCGTGACCACGGTGTGCGCGGTAGCGCTGCAGTTGGAACCTTACGACCCTGATCGCGTGCATGGCTACCAACTTTCACGCAAGGAAGTCGAGCGGGTGCTCGGCTTGTTCGGATCAATGCCGCTCGCCGAGCGGCGCAAGCTCAAGGGCCTCGACCCCGCGCGCGCCGACGTGATTTTCGCCGGCACCGCAATTCTCGAGCGCGTGATGTGCGAGGCCGAGGTGAGCAGCGTCATTGTGAGCGACCAAGGTGTGCGATGGGGCCTGGTGTGGCGCGAACTTGGCGAAGCTATTGCCGCGCCGCCTCAAAAGCGGCCCTGAGCTTCCAGGCGCCCCCCCCGCGCTGATTCGGCTCGTGTTATGGCGTGCGCTCGCGCTATAACGGCAGCTGTCATGGTAGACGGCAGAACTGGGGGAGGCACTAACCGATGACCAAGGCCGAGCTTATCGAGACCGTCGCCCGAGCGACGCATCTGGAGAAGAAGACCGCCGCACGCACCATCGAGCTGACCTTCGACCATATCGCGCGCGCCATCCGCAAAGACAAGCGCTTCTGGGTGCCCGGCTTCGGCACCTTCTCGGTGCGCCGCCGTCGCCCGCGCGCGGGCTACAACCCGCGGACCCTGAGTCCGATGACGATTCCGGCCGCTCGCACCGTCGGTTTCCGCCCAGCGCCAAAGCTGAAGAAGGGCCTGTAGAGGGTCCGGAGATCGTCGATAGGCGCCGGACCGCAATTGCTTCGCCCCTGATTCGTGATCGCTGATTCCCAATCTGACCCGTCTGCGGCGCCCGCGCCGGCTCGGCCAATCTGGCCGATCGCGGCCGCAGAGGTTCCGGCGCGGGTGCTCAACATGGCGCTGCTCGCGCTCGCACTCGCGCTCGGTGCGTGGCTGCGCTTCGCCGCCATAGGTGCGCACGAGATGTCGGCCGACGAAGGCGCGTCGTGGGCCGCCGCCGCCGCCCCGAGTCTCGCCGAGGTAGTGCGCATACAGGCCATCCTCAACCCCGGCAAGCTCGCCGTGTACGAGATTCTGCTGCACGGCTGGATGATCATCTTTGGCGACGGGCTCAGCGCAATGCGCGCGCTCTCAGCGACGCTCGACACGGTCAGCATCATCGTGGTGTTCGCGGTCGTGCGCGAACTTCTCACTGCGCGCGCCTTCGAGCCGCATAGCGAGGACGTAGCATCTGGCGGAATCGCATCCGAGGAGGCAGGGACGATAGCGGCCATCGCGGCGCTGTTTTTCGCCGTCAACCTGGTCACGATCAAATACGCCTGCGAGCTTCGGATGTATTCGCTCGCGCTACTGATCGTTTTGATCCAGGTATGTGTTTTCATCGGCGCCGCACGCCGCCGCGGCAGCGTCTTCGATGTCTTTGATGTCTTCAATCTCTTGGCGCTCGCGATGCTGACCGCGCTCGCTGTCGCAACTCACTTCAGCGCTGCCTTCATGGTTGCGACCGAAGCGCTATGCCTGCCGGCTTTGCCGGCCAAGCCGTCGCGCCGTACGCGAGCTGCTTGGATGAGCTCTCCGCTCGCGATCGCCGTCGCGCTCGGCACGGGCGTCGCACTGTTCCTGATCGTGGCTCTACCAGCTCTGCGCACGGGGGCGAGCGCCTTTGCTCAAGGCGCGACGAGCTGGATCGAACGGCCGCGATGGTGGGCGCCGCTCGCGCTGTTCAATAAAGGCGTCGGCAGTTTCGCCTTTCCGGTGATGGCCGCGCTCGCCGGATTGGGAGCGTGGCGGGGATGGGTTCGCGCGCGTACAGCAACGGCGTTCGCGCTCGCGTGGATGTGGCTGCCGCCGCTGCTGATGCTCTTCGCTTCGTACGCCTTCTCGCCGATGTTCGTCGAGCGTTACGCGCTCTGGAGCTTCGTGCCGTTTTTCATGCTGGCCGCGCTCGGGGCATGCGAGTTGCGCGTCGCCGAATTGCGCATCGGCAAATTGCGCACAGGATCGACGCGCCTGGCGGCGATCGGCGCAATAGGTTTGTCGGTGGCGCTGGCGCTCGGCCATATCTACGCCTATGGGCGACGCCCGCACGATACCCAGTGGCGCGAGGCCGCTCACGCGGCCACCCAAGCGCTCACGCCCGGCATGAGAATCGCGGTCGCGCCCCCTTACGCCGTCAACGTGGTGCGTTACTATCTGCGCCACACCTCCGCCGCCGAAGCCGCCGTGCCCGCGGGCGATTCCGCTGCGGAAACCTCCAATGCGAAGATTCTGCTGGTTGGCGACCAGTGGAACGCACGCGAGAAAACTGCGAAGCTGCTCGCGCGGTACTCCAATTTGCTCGCCGCCTTTCGTGGTGTGCGGGTTTTCGGCCGAAGGCGCGCTCAGGCGGTGAAAGCCGTCGGCAGGAGATTTTTCATGAGCGATCAGGATCAGCCGGTCAGCCAACTCAAGCAGCAGCAGCGTATCGATTGGGACACAGCGGCCGCGGGATGGAAACGATGGTGGAGCACCTTCGAGCACGCCGCCCAGCACGTCAGCGACCACCTGGTCGAACTCGCCGCCGTGCGCCCGGGTCATCGCGTGGCCGATCTCGCCACCGGAATCGGTGAGCCCGCGATAACCGCGGCAGGCGTCGTCGGTACGACCGGCCTTGTTGTCGCGATCGATCAGTCGCCCGGGATGCTCGCAGTGGCGCGGGAGCGCGCGGCGTCGCTCGGCCTCGGCAACCTGGAGTTTCGCGTCGGCGATATCGAATCGCTGGAGGCTGACGAACATAGCTTCGACGCCGCGATCTGCCGCTGGGGTCTGATGTTCGTACCCGACCTCGATTCGGCGGCTCGCGGAATTCGCCGCGCGCTCAGGCCCGGCGCCCGTTTCGCCACCGCCGTTTGGTCGACCCCCGACAAGGTCCCGATGATAAGTCTCGGCGGCGAAGCCGTCCGCGCGCTCGCGGGCTTGCCGCCACGCCAGAGCGGCGCGCTCGATCCGTTCCGCCTGGCCGACGTGTCGATCCTGACGCGCGCGCTCGAAAGCGCCGGTTTCACCGAGGTGCGCAGCGAATCGATGGACGTGGTTTTCGAGTTCGCCTCGACCGACGAATTCACCCGTTTTCGCACCGACGTCTCCTCTCCGTTGCGGGCCGTGCTGGAGCAGTGCACGCCTAAGGTACGCGAACAGATCCTGCGCGCCACTGCGGAAGCGGTCGCGCCGTATCGCCGCGCCGATGGCTCACTGCGCCTGCGCAACGAGGCCATCTGCATCGCCGCGCGCGCCTAGTGCTCACCCGCAATTCGCTCCTCCGCCATTCGCCCGCGGTTGTTCTGCTGGCGATCCTGATCGCGGATTCTAACCGCCACACCGATCCCGATCTCTGGGGCCACATCCGTTTCGGCCAGGCCTTTATCGCTAAGCGCCATCTGATCGATCGCGATCCCTACTCTTACTCCGCCGCCGGTCGGCTCTGGCGTGATCATGAATGGCTCGCCGAGGTTGTGATGGCGGCCATGTACAACACCGCGGGCGTGATCGGCCTCAAAGTCTGGAAATTCATATTCACCGCACTCACGGTATTTTTCATCGCGGACTCCGAGGCGGAAACCGGTGCGCCGCCTTCGATTCAACTACCTGTGCTGGTCGTGGCTTCGGTCGGTCTGATATTGCAGACGCAGTTTAGGCCGCAGATGTTCACCCTGGTCTGCCTGAGCGCTCTTGTCGCGCTGCTCGCGCGCGACAATTACCGGCGCGGTACGACGATCTGGCTGGCAGTGCCGCTGATGGCGCTGTGGGCGAACCCGCACGGCGGCTTCGTTGCTGGGATCGTCACGCTCGCGCTCTATACGGCTGTCGCCGCAGCATCCGACCTCGCCTCCGGCGAAGGACTGCGCCGCGCGATTCGGCTCGGCCTGATCACGCTCGGCGCTACCGCGGCGACACTGGTCAATCCATACGGCATTGGTATGTGGGAGGCGGTGATTTACGCGCTGCGCAACCCCTACACGCGCAGCATCGTCGCCGACTGGCAACCCCTCGCTCACGCTTTGGCAGCGCAGTGGCATCAAGCGCTCTCGGGGGCCTTCATCTATCTTGCGGTGATCGTAATGATCGCGGCGCTTGCAGTTGCGTTCGTAGCCGCACCCCGCGCAGGAGACCTGCCGTTGGTCGCGATCGCCGCGTTCATGTCGCTTGCGGCGTTCCAGTCCGTGCGCAACATGGCGCTCGCGGTCATCGCCGTGAGCGGCCCGCTCGCACGTCATCTGGCGGTTTGGAGCGAACGGCGCCGCGGCTTGCCGGCAACCGACTCGCGGCCCGTGAACCAGTGGTTGATGCTGGCGATGTGCGCCGTGCTTGTGATCCAAGGCGGCCTGTTTACGAATCGCCTTGCCGAAGACGAGCCTTACCCAGTGGGCGCGGTCAACTTCATGCGCACACACGGCCTGCACGGCAACCTGCTGTGCGATTTCGGATGGGGCCAGTATCTAATCTGGCACACTTTCCCGGCCAACAGGGTTTTTATCGATGGCCGCAATGACACTGTCTATCCGCCCACAGTGGTCCGTGATTACCTCCTGTTCCGTTTCGACCTGGCCGGCGGGACTCACGTGCTGGACGCCTACCCGCATGATTTTGTGCTGATCGCGACTGCCGCTCCCGCACGCCATCTAATGGAGCGGCGCAATGATTGGAAGCTACTTTATCGCGACAACGATTCGCTACTTTACGCAAGAGCGAGCGCTCCTGCCGCAAAACTAGCAGGCCTGCCCGTGATCGGCGCCGCGCCGTCAGACGGATTTCCGTAGTCGCAGCTTTGCGCCGCCCTCCGCGGCCTGTAGCGTGAAGGCTGCGAGAGTATTGGGGGGATTAGTGGCACGTTCCGATGCGTCACGCGGAACATCACGCGAATCACTGATTGATCGTGGCCCCGCGGATGTTCCGCTTGCGCCGCCGGCGATCTCGCTGACGCGGTATGCTCCGGGCGCCCTGCTGATCGCCATCCTGCTCGCCGATTCCAATCGGCACACCGATCCTGATCTCTGGGGCCATCTCCGCTTTGGCCAGGCCTTCATCACCGAGCACGGCCTGCTACTTCGCGACACGTATTCCTACTCGTCGGCGGGTCATCGATGGCGCGATCACGAGTGGCTCGCCGAAGTCGTCATGGCCCTCGTGTACAACGCCGCCGGCGTGACCGGGCTTAAGCTTTGGAAGTTCGCCTGCACGGCGACGACCCTGCTGCTGGTTGCCGACACCGAGGCTTCGACGGGCGCGCCGCCGACCATTCAGCTTGCTGTTCTGTTCGCAGCGGCGTGTGGGTTCGTGCTGCAGGCGCAATTGCGGCCACAAATGTTCAGCTTCGTTTTGCTGGCCGCGCTGCTCGCCCTGCTTGCACGCGACAATTATCGGCGCCAGGGGCGGCTGTGGTTAGTGCTCCCGCTGATGGCGCTATGGGCCAACCTGCACGGCGGATTTCTCATCGGTATCGCCACGATGGCGCTCTACTCAGCCGTCGCGTTGCTCGGCGACCTCGTTGCAGGCGCAGGATGGCGCCGCGGAGCCGGACTATGCCTGCTGACCACCGGGGCGGGGGCGGCCACGCTGCTCAATCCGTACGGTCCCGGGATGTGGGAAACGGTGGTGCACGCACTTCGCAACCCTTACACGCGCAACGTGGTCAAAGACTGGCAGCCGCTTTGGTGGGCGATGCGAGCGCAGTGGCATTCCGCACCTTCGGGCGTAGTGCTCTACTTGGCGGTGATCGCAATGATCGCTGCATTGGCGATCGCATTGGGGGCTGCGCCGCACGTGGACGATCTGCCGCTGCTCGCAGTCGCAGCGATGATGTCGCTCGCTGCCATTCTTTCCGTGCGCAATATGGCGCTCGCCGCGATGGCGCTCAGCGGACCGCTGGCGCGCCACCTCTCGGTGCTGCGCGCAGGGCGCGCTGGCAGCCGCATCGCGGCGGCGCCCTGGCCTCAGGCGAGCCAGTTCGCGATGCTCGCAGTGGCGTGCGCGATGGCCTTGAGCGGCGGCCTGTTCTCGCGCCGGCTCGCGCTCGATCGCGCTTATCCCGCCGCGGCGCTTGCCTTCATGAAGGCGCATGGCTGGCATGGCAATGTGCTCGGCGAGTTCGGATGGGGCGAGTATCTTATCTGGCACGCCGCGCCGGATGACAAGGTCTTCATCGACGGCCGCTACGATACCGTCTACCCGTTCAAGGTAATCGGCGAATACCTTCAATTTTATTTCGACCAGCCCGGCGGCTGGGCAGTGCTCGATTCGTATCCCCACGACTTCGTCCTGATCCGGCCGGACGCGCCGTCGCGCCGCCTGATGGAACGGCGGCGAGACTGGAAGCTGCTCTACCGCGACGACGACGCTCTCCTTTATGCACCCGCGCGCTCGGCCGCGGCAGAATTGCCGGGATTGCCCGTGACCGCGTCCACCCGGCCCGGCGGATTTCCGTGACACGCTTGAAGGGTGCACCGGCGCTTTCGTTGCTGCGCTACTCGCCGGCCTTTCTCGTCTTTATCATTGTAGTCGCGGACGCCGGTCGCTGGGCCGACCCCGACCTCTGGGGTCATCTGGCCTTCGGCCGTCTCATCCTGATGCACGGCCATCTGCCGACGGGCGACATCTACTCCTACAGCGCAGCCGGTGCCCGCTGGCACGATCACGAGTGGCTTTCCGAAGTTCTCTTCGCGCTGTGCTGGAGCAACTTCGGCGTCGTCGGGCTCAAGCTGATGAAGTTCGCCGCCACGGCGACGATCATCACGCTGCTCGCGATGGGAGCGGCCGAGACCGGCGCGCCGATATCATTGCAGATGGTAGTGCTAACGACGAGCGCAGTGGCGCTCGCGCCAATGCTTCAATTTCGGCCACAACTGTTTGATTTCATCGCATTGAGCGCGCTGCTGATGCTGCTCGCCCGCGACAGTTACCGTGATGCACGTGGGCTATGGATCGCAGTTCCGATCTTCGCGCTGTGGGCCAACCTGCACGGCGGCTTTTTTATTGGGATAGTGGCGCTCGCCACGTACACTTTGGTGATCGCGATCGAAGAGCTGGTTGCGGGCGAGGGCTTTGCGCATACGACGCATCTGGGCTGTGTCACCTCCGCGTGTGTGCTGGCGACGCTGCTCAATCCCGAGGGCATCGGCAACTGGTTCACCGTGATGCACACGCTCGTCAATCCGCTCACGCGCTCGATCGTCAGCGAATGGCAGCCGTTGCTATTCAAGATCGCCGAGGAATGGCACAGGTCGCCGAAAACCGCGATCAACTTCGCTCTGGTGATCGTGCCGTTCGCCGCACTGGCGCTTTGTTTCGCGATCAAGCCGCGCGGGCGCGACCTCGCAATGGTCACGATCGCGGCCATGATGGGAGTCGCCGCGTGCCTGGCGGTGCGCAACATAGCGCTCGCGGTGATCGCCACGATAATTCCGCTATGTCGTCATGCCACGCTCGCGTTGGAGGACACGCGTTTCGGCAATCCGCCTGCGCCCGCGTCCCGCAAACGCTCTCATGAGGCGGCGGTCGGCGCGATCGCGCTTGCGATGGCGCTTGCGACCGGCCTTTTCTCGCGTTACCTGCCCGATGGTTATCCTCAGCCGCGCGGCGCGATCGCATTCATGCGGGCAGAGGACCTGCATGGCAACGTTCTCGCCGATTTCGGCTGGGGCGAGTACCTCATCTTTCATCTCGCGCCAGAATCGAAAATTTTCGTCGATAGCCGTTACGACATGGTATATCCGCAGACGGTGATCGCCGACTATCTGGAGTTCTTCCTGGTGCGCCCACGTGCCGCCGCCGTGCTCCGCGCATATCCGCATGACTTCGTGCTGTTGAGGCACGCTTCGCCGGATTACGGCTTCATGATGACGCAGCCGGGATGGCGAATCGTATATCAGGATAAAACCGCGGCCCTGTTCGCGCGCGCAGACTCGTGCGCCGCGCGGATCAAAGGCATTCCGATCGAAGGCCTCTTATGGCCGAACAGTTTTCCTTAGCTGCGCGTCTGAGATGGAGCGGCTGTCCGAAGACGGGCGCGAAACGTGAGCGCGCAGTGTGTCGCGAGATTGTCGCGAAGTTTGTATAGACCGGGCGGCCTTTGATCAGCCCGGATGCGCGGCTAGGATGATGCCCGAGGTGGGGATGGAAGCGGACGCGGCGAACAACTGCGGCAGCGCGCTCGAAATCGATCATGGCGCGCGGCCAACTGCCGCTGTCTCGCTGCTGCGCTATTCGCCAGCGCTCGTCGTTTTCATCATCGCGGTCACCGACGTCGGCCGGTGGGCAGATCCCGATCTCTGGGGCCACATTCGCTTTGGCCAACTTGTTCTCACGCTCGGACACGCGCCCGTACGAAATCCCTACTCTTACAGCGCCCCTGGCTATCTCTGGCGCGATCCCGAGTGGCTCGCGGAAGCGCTGCTCGCACTCTCCTACGACACTCTCGGCATCCTGGGACTGAAGCTGATGAAGTTCGCTTGCACGGCAGTAACCATAATACTGATGGCGCTTGCCGCGGCCGAGACCCGCGCCTCGGTGCGGATTCAACTCGTGGTACTGACGATAGCCGGCATCGCACTGATCCCCATGATGCAATTCCGGCCACAGCTCTTCACCTTCATGCTGCTGAGCGCGCTGATGGCGCTGCTCGCCCGCGACAGTTTCCGTCCGCTCGGCGCCTCGATATGGCTCGCGCCCTTAATCTTCGTACTGTGGGCGAATACTCACGGCGGCGTGGCCGCGGGGCTTGCGGCGCTGGCACTTTATGCCGGTGTTCGCGGGCTTCAGGATCTCGCAGATGGACGCGGTTTGCGGACCTCGATTCGCCTCGGCGCTATTACGCTTCTCTGCGCGGGGGCGACGTTGATCAATCCATACGGCTTCGGTAACTGGGTCGCGGTGATCCGGGCGATACGGAATCCGATGACCCGCGCAATCATCAGTGAATGGCAGCCGCTTCTGTTCAAAATGGTCCAGCAGTGGCATGAGTCGCCGGGAACCGCAGTCAACTACGCAATGGTAATCGCCTTGCCGCTCGCGCTTGCGGTCTGCTTCGCGATCCGGCCGCGCGGCGATGACCTGGCGCTGGTTGCGATCGCAGCACTGATGGCGCTCGGTGCGTGGCTCTCCGTGCGCAATATGGCGCTCGCGGTGATCGTGACGGTGGCGCCATTATGCCATCATGCCGGTCTCGTGCTAGAGAAGCGGCGTTTAGACGATCCAGCCGCGCGAGAATCGCGCCGGCCCTTGAACGAAATCGTGGTGGGCGGGCTCGCCTTCCTTGTCGTTTTGCAGAGCGGGCTCTTTTCGCGCAGCTTGACGGTCCAGTTCGGAATTCCCAAAGGCGCGGCTGATTTCATGCAAGCCCACGAGCTTCGCGGCAATCTGCTATGCGACTTCAGCTGGGGTGACTATCTCATATGGCGGAAGGCACACGACTCTAAAGTCTTTATCGACGGTCGCTATGACTTTGCCTATCCGATGCCGGTTCTCAGGGATTATTTCGACTTCAAATTCGATCGTCCGCGCGCCTCCGCCGTGCTCGACGCCTATCCGCACGACTATGTGCTGATGACGCCGGCCTCGCCGGTGCGCGAGTTGATGGAGAGCCGGCCGGACTGGAAGCTGATTTACAGCGATCCCAACGCGTTGCTTTTCGTGCGCGGCGGTTCGCCCGCGGCGCGTCTCGATGGCGTCCCAATACGCGGGCGGCTACAGCCCCAGTTTTTCCCTTGAGATACGCGCGCACTTGCGGGCGACCGTTCGCCTGAAAGCAAATGAGCCGCCGGTCTCCTTGCGGCTAGACGGCGAGTGGCAGACGGGCGCGCGCAAATGGCATACTGTCTTCCCGCACGCGGAGAGGTGGCCGAGCCCGGTTTAAGGCGCACGCCTGGAGAGCGTGTAAACTCGGAAGGGTTTCGGGGGTTCAAATCCCCCCCTCTCCGCCAACAAGTTCTTCCGTATTCGGGTTCTCCAGAAACATCGACGAATTTGCCGTGCTTTGCGAGCTTCGTAGCCACTGAAATGCTAGAAGAGATCGACTAGCAATCGCAGTGCGCTACATCCTCCGACGTACGAACGATTCTGATGCTAGTCGTGACACGGCCTGAGCGATCCGATCGTTATAGTCAAGGCGGGGACGGTGATCCGCTCGCACCGAGGCGGTTTCCGAGCACATTGCTCTGATTCACCGCCACCACTGGGAATCGCATAGGTGCTTCATCACTATTGATCGCTACTCTCGAGAGCACTATCAAAGGCCGCTTCCATCTCAGAGGCGTCCGATGATCGCGCCTTTTCTAAGTAATTGGGCTCACCTCTATCCAAAGAGACGATGCCTTCGTCTGCTAATCGTGCCCGAAGAAAATTGTCCGCACGATCCAGCCATTCACGAACCTCATCCTCGGTGGTGTTCAATACTTTAGCGACGGTCGAAAGCGGCATCCCTTCAACCCGCGCCAGCATTATAGCTCTGCGCCAGGCGGATGGCAGGCTCGCGACGAGCGAAGCAATACGCTGCTGCATTTCATTGCGAGCCACAATCTCCTCAGGATCGGGTGAAGGATCGGAGGCCAGGTCTTCAACTTTGGTGACTTCATCTGGCTGAAAAAAGTCGTAGAAGGTCTCATCGATTTCGATATCGGTTGGTTCGCGAGGGGGATGTGCCTCCAGCGAAAGCGTTTGACGCTGCTTTCGATCGTTCGCGGCTTCTTCCTCCCCCACGTCAATGAGGATTCTAAACAACCTTGGCGCCACCTCCGCTGGATTCTTAAGCAGATCTGGATCACGATAGGCCCGCGCCAGTGCCTCGTCGATCAGGTCGTCCACCGATGGGTAATCAGACATGAGCTGCCCACGGGCGCGCAGGTGGCTTATTTCAAATTTAGCCCAGCGCCGCAGCTTCGATAGATGAGGCCGTATTGCTTGCGTGAAGTTGATTCGTTGTTCCGGCGGGCGTTCGGAGATCGCCGCTCTTAAGCGGCGCAACTGTTCGCGCCTTTGCACGCGCTTCCACTCGTCTTCGCCGCGCATTCGTTCGAGACGTTCAATCAACTGTCTCTCCAGCTCACCAAACGCGTCTTTCGCGGCCGCTTGAAAAGAATCGGCGGTTTTCTCGCTGGTGAGCTGTCCGCCTGGAACGGTCAGCCGCAGGCGGACCGTTCGGATGTTTGAATGGTGTTTACTTTCCTCCACGACGATGCGAAGCCGTAGCAGATCGGGCGCAAAATGCGCAACGTGCCGATCCAGATGCCTCTCGGCCAGATGGCGAAATTCTTCGGCCAGCCCGAGACGGTCGGATTCCGGAATATCCCGATATGTAATCTCTAGATCCACAGGACCATTGATCAGAGAACCCTAAATAACGACAAACAGCATTCGTGAGTGTTGGTCCATAGTCTTAAAACGTGCGAGCCCAGCGCGCGCAGGTAAAAAGCTGCAACGGCGCTCAGTCTACGTTATCTCTGGCCACGAAGCCGTTTTTTCCCTTCATCGGCCCATCAACGATCTCGACGACGGCGCCGCTGTCATCACTCGATATGATGACGATTGGCGTCTGGTCATCTACTTGGTCCGCGTTTGTGCCCGCGGCCTCGGGCTGATGCGCGGCCTTCTGGTATGTCGCTTCATCGTGATAGAGCGGCACTGAATGCTTATCGCCGGTGGCTACAAGTTTGTGATTCGCCGCAGATCTTTGGCAACCCATCACCGCGATGGCGATGGCAGCGGCTAGCGTGAAAACAAATGTCAAATGTCGTTTCATCTTTTCGATCCCCTTAAAAGGCTCAGGATGCGTTTGAAATGGTCCTGCGAAGGTTGCTGGCGCACCTGATGACAACGCTGAGTGCAATGATAAGCAAAACGCCGGCCACTTAGTGTGGTTGCTGCGCGAGCAACCAACCCAACTGTGAGTCGCTAATCAGCGCGCGACATTTTTACAGGATGCTCATGCAAGCGTGGGGCGGTCGCTTCCTCGCGGATGAGGCAAAAGCCACACTTTCCGGCCGCTCGCAAGGAGTTCTATTCACTTAAAGCACCAGGCGCGAGTCGCACTGTGACGTGAGTCGCACTGCGATTGAACTTCAAACCGGTTGACTTTGAATCGACATCGAAGATGGACCAAAATGTCGCGCGAATGCGGCTAAGCCGTCAGCCCAGTCTGCTATCGCAGGAGCGCTCGACAATGCGACTATGGGACCCGGGAAGCAAGAAACCTGTGAAATCTGCCCGCAGCCCTACTGTGCGAACCTCGCGCCCGACCTACTCGGCGTGTTAGCCGATCGACACCTCTTCAAAGCGGTGGAGCAGCAAGGATGGAGCAGATGAATTGCTGTATGGGCTTTACAGGCCGCAGCGGTATTCACAACCGCAAATTCGAGTGGCCTTGTCCAGTTGCAGTTACTAATGCCTTAGAACAACTGCGAACCAGGCGTTGCTTCCGTGTGTTCCCATAGGTCCATGCGACGGTCCCGAACGTGCGAGTTTGAAGGTTCCCTGGTCGACAATCTGACCATCACCGTAACAGGTATATTCGCCTTCAGCGACTGACGACTGGATCTTATCCATGTAGTAGGTGCATCTGCTGTTGTCTTCCATCGTAACATCAAAGCCTCGCGCACCGCTTTGCCCGTGCATCCACCCTTTTTGTATGTTGTTGCGGCAAACGGCATTTCCGGCGGTGCAGAGGTAAGTCCCTTTTAGCTCGTTTCCATTGCGTTTGATGTCCAGAGTAATAATCGCCGATGAAGCGTTTACATTGCTGACCGAGGTCCCCTTCCAGACCCCGTTGAAGCTTGCCAAAGCATCCGAGTCCTTTGCGGCTGCGGCCGAGGTGTGCCCCATGCCTGCAATACCGATCGAGCTCCACAACGTAAGCAATATAGCTGAGAAGACCGCGGACCGCGGCAAAAGCGACTTAAACTCAAATCTATAACTCACAAGTTCACGCCGTTTGGCCCGTCATTAGGATTTTTCAGAAAGAGCTTGACTGTCGCTACTTCGTGTCATTTAGTCGTTGTGATTCTTTTCGGTAGGTACCTGTTCTAGAGTTGCTAATAGAGCTCGATGTCAATAACTTTCGTGACAAAGCAAGAACAATGCCCCTGCGGTTTGGACGAGCTAAGATAAGTATCTGCTTGATCAGTGCTTAGGGTCGTGCCGTCGAAATAGCTCGCTTAGAAATCAAGCCGTCGAGGGAGCGGCAAAGCACATTTCGACATCAGGCGACTCCGACCCGGCCAAGAGCAAGTGATCGAGGCTTTTGCGGAAAAGAACCTATTCGCGATATGCCAATTGCGGCGGGAACATTGCGCTGCTACCGGCTTCCGGCGCTCAGCTTACCTGGCGCCATCATGCCTCACTCTGCTGATCTGAGGAAGGACCAAAACCGACAAGCTGAACGCGCTCGGTTTGAATGCGGAGGAGATAAATAAGCTACTTGACAAGACCGGAAACATGGGCAGCCACAAAACACAAACATTGAATATTGGGTAGTTCACGATATCTCGTATCCAGAGCGTTACCAGTCAAATAACGCAACGACACCAGCTTAACTAACGGTGGTGCAGTCACGACTGTCGTGACGGACGAGGTCCCGACCATCCCATCAGGTTATTTCCCAACGCTATAATCGCGTCGCTCCATCCCGGGTACAGCGCGGCCAGCTTTTGAGCGACGGCTGCTCCCGGGGGAACATCAACCTCCGCCAGATCGAACACGATCGCCGCCAACACCGCCCACGTTACCCATTGCGGCGGCATGGCAACGATGTTGTCGGGCGATAGTGCCTTGTTGCTATTGCTCTCGCGGACCATCGGCGTGTCTATGACTCCTGGCATTACCAATGATGCTGCTATGCCGCTGCCATAGAGTTCCACTCGGAGCGCCTCCGTGAGACCGACCAATGCGAATTTCGTCGCACAGTACCCGCCGAGCGGCGGCATTCCGCGCCGTCCTGCCAGCGAAGCTATGTTAACTATATTTCCTCTAGATCGAGACCGCATCGACGGCAGGACCGCCTGCATGGCATACACTGTGCCGTAAAGATTCACTGCCATCATCCGCTCGAGGTCCGCCGGATCCATCGATTCAACACTGTCCGGTATCAGGACGCCGGCCGAGTTCACGAGAATATCGATAGCGCCGAAGCTCTCAAGAGTACGTTCCACGGCAGCGCGCACGTCTGGGGCATGGGTCACGTCCACGCCCAGCGCGAGCGCCTTTCCTCCTCCCGATACAATTTGCCCTTCAAGCTCATCCAGAAGTGCTTTGCGCCTGGCAAGCATCGCGACATGCCCGCCCATGCGGCTAAAGCTCAACGCGATGTCGCGTCCGATTCCACTGGAAGCGCCGGTTACGACGATGGTCCGGTCCGCGAAAATAGCCGGCGCCGAGCATTTTCGACCACTCCATTTGCTCTACCATGGCGATTTACAGTTTCGAAGAAGCGATTATTTGCACTTCGAACGTTCTGGCCAAATCAGCTTGTGTGAGAAGTTCATACTTAGACTCTTTGAATTTCCCGCGCAACCACTTCATGTGCTCGAGTTGTTATACTCAGGCGTTCATTGAACGAATAGAGTGTGGCGGGCCATGTATTTTGAAGGCGAGGGTCTCGAAATGGGAATTCCGAAGAAGGAGCGCGCTGCACAGGTCGTCAGACGCCCTGACGAACTGCTGCGACGCTCCTCGCTTCAGATAGCCGTTTATTTCCTAAATCTCCTGATACTTATCGGCGTTGCAACGCTTCTCCTCCAAAGCGAGACTCAAGCTCAGACGCAGCCTTCGGTTGAGAACGTGCCCGCGGCCAATCCGTCCCCATCGGTGACGGCCGCATCTGCGGCGTCGTCCGGCGTCGCGCCGTTTGGAATCGAATACGCTCCGGGCGCCGGGAGCGTGGTCGATTCTCTAACCGATTTTCATAGGCGGCTGCAAAACGCAATCGGACTGCAGATTCATGGGATGCTGGTGGGCACCTACGAATACAATTTCGACCGGCCCAGCACCGGCAACAACACACTGCGCGTTTATGATTTCTTCGGGAGCAACAGCCCCGAGCTTGCGCAAAGCGAGCTCTATGTCGAGCGCGCTGTGGCGAATCAGGTCGGCTTCGTGCTCGATCTGAACACCGCGAACGTCGCGCAGGTGCAGTACGGCATCTCGACGGTCTATTGGAAAGTGGCGGGCCGCGCGGGCGCGTGTCCGCAAAGTCCGTGCGGATGGCTCGACCCGACGCGCGCCTACCTTGATTACACGCTGCCGCTCGGGAACGGGATTCTAATAACTGCCGGCACGCAATTCCCTCTGATCGGCAACGAGGCAATACCGAGCTGGCAGAACTACAACCTCTTCCAGTCGATCGGTTACGTTTTCCACGCAAGCCCGTTCAACGTCACCGGCCTGCGAGCCCATTACACCTTCGACGATTACTTAGGCCTGACACTTGGTCTCAATAATGGATGGAACTCGATGGCCTCGAGCTATCCGTTGCAGACGTTCGAAGGACAGCTCAGTCTGAATCCGCTCCACGAACTCTCGGTCCTGGTCAACGGGATGTACGGGCCGCAAGGGGCGACCGGCGGCAATCTGCCGTCGAAGTCCGGCTTGCTCGATCTAATCGCGACCTGGACACCGCCGATTGACGGCTTGAGCATCACGCAAGAGGCAATCGTGGGCCATCAGGACAGTGACGCTCTCGCACCGACCCCGATAATCGAGGGACCGGAAAATTCGTTAAATCCGATTCTCGATGAGTTTCCCCAACGGTCGCACCACCCATCCGAGCGACTGGTACAGCGAAGGTACCTGGGTGGCGTATCAGGTGACTGCCCGCCTTCAGCTCGGCCTGCGTGGCGAAATTTTGAAAGATATCGACGGCTTCGACACTGGTCTGCCGCAGACACTGTGGGAAATTACGACAGGATTCAATTTCAAATTCGCCGAATGGCTGGTCGGTCGATTCGAGTACCGTCACGACGAATCCAGCCAGAAGCCGTTTCCTAGCAGTAAGCCGTTGGTCTTCTTCCCATGCCATGGGCTCGGCACGTGCGCGGCGACCGCATCGACCTATCACGGAATGGATACCATCCTAGCGACACTAATGTTCATCTTTTGACGCCAGCCGTAACCAGAGTGTGAGAATTTCACCACCTGGCCGTTATTCCGTGTGTTTCGCAGGGACGAACAGCAAAAATAATTCGTCAGATGGGAATTAAACGCGGCGCTCTTGAAATAGATCGCGAAGGTCAGCCCGCGACAGATGGCACATCGATTGCTACTACTAGGTTGTGCTTCACTCGAGCGGTAACAAATCAATTTTCAAAAATGAAATCATCTGGTATCGGCATCGGTGAATTAACTCGGCGCACCCTGCTGAAGTCGGCCGGCTTATTGGTCGGCACCTCGGCCTTGGCGTCCGCCTTTCCTTCAATGGTTTCAAGTATGTCTACTGAATCGACCCAAAGTCGCCGTACTCAAGACGCTACTCCACCTATAACCAAGCGAATGGTCGGCTTCATGCTGGCCCACGAGCAATTTCCCGTCCCGGAACTCGTAAGCTTGGGAGTGGGCGCTGAGGACGCTGGATTCGATTTGTTGGCCACTAGCGATCATCTGCAACCCTGGCAGGCGAACGAGGGCCATGTCGGCCAGGCCTGGGTGACCATGAGCGCGCTCGGTCAACGCACGCGGCGCGCTTGGATTGGACCCACGGTGACTTGCCCGACGTTGCGCTACCCGCCCGCGGTAGTCGCCGAAGCGTTTGCTTCACTAAGCCTGCTCTATCCGGGACGTATATTTCTGGGTATCGGGTCGGGTGAGGCCCTGAATGAGCAGGCCGCAATCGGAATTTGGCCAAAGTGGCCCGAGCGTTCGGCGCGGCTCGTTGAAGCGGCGGAAGTGATAAGAAAGTTGTGGACGGGCGAACAGGTAGTTCATACTGGCAAGTATTACAACGTCAATACAAAATTGTACGACCCGCCGGCTGGTCCTGTCCCGCTTCTGATGGCGGCGAATGTGGGTCCGAAAGCGATGTATCGCTCAGGGCAGTACGGCGATGGACTGGTCACCGATCCCGATTCCTGGAAAAAGCACAAAGCCGAATTCGAGAAGGGTGCAAAAGCGGCCGGCAAAAATCCACGACAAATGCCAGTCCTGATAGAGCAATTCGTGGTAGTCGGCGACGAGAACGACGCAAAGGCCTCTGCGGAGCTCTGGCGTTTCCTACCAAAGGCGTTCAAGAGCTATTTCAACATTCGCGATCCTCAGGTGATTCAGGACCGAGCTACCGCCGAGCTCCCGCTCGAGAAGGTTTATGGCAAATGGCCGATAAGTACCGACCCCGATGTCCACGTGAAGGCGCTGATCGAGCTGTTCGATAGCGGCGCCACTATCGTGAACGTTCATTCCGGCCAGGCGGATCAAAGGAAGGTGATCGAGTTCTATGGTCGGCATGTGTTACCCAAGGTGCACGCCCAACTGAAGGAAGCTTAAGATTCGGTCGCGCTACGTGGACGATCGTTCTATCGATAACGTTGCTCGCTTCCGAGTCGGTAACCCTCGTGAATCACTCACGAATGCTGCGGCGTTGTCGTAGTTTCGCCAGCGGTCGCGTATTGAGCACGTCATTGGCTTCTATCCATCCTCGCCGCGCCTGATTCACGCCATTCACCAGGAGACTGAACCCGGTATGACGGTGCGCGTCGGTCGAGATCACGAGTTTCACCCCAGCGCGTTTCGCCTCGCGGCAGAATTCGTCGCGCAAATCGAGCCGGTCCACCTGCGAATTGACCTCCAGCGCACATCCTTCCTGCGACGCGGCACGCAGCACCGCGTCCAAGTCAAAGTTGCTCGGGTTGCGACGCCCTATCAGGCGCCCGGTCGGATGGCCTATCACGTCGACCATCGGGTTTCTGATCGCCCGCAATAAGCGCTCGGTCATCGCAGCCGGCTCCTGATCCAGTTTCGAATGGACCGACGCCACCACCCAATCCAGCTCCGCGAGAACATCCTGGGGAAGATCCAGCTCACCGTCTTCGAGTATGTCGACTTCGATGCCGCGCAGGAGTTTCACGCCGGGAACTCGCTCGCGAACTGAATCGATTTCGCGCCACTGATCCCGCAACCGCGCAGGGTCGAGCCCATTTACCATCTTCAGCCGCTGCGAATGGTCGGTCAGCGCAAAATATTCGAGCCGGTGCTTTTCCGCGCTCCGCGCCATTTGCTCGATCGACGCTCGCCCGTCGGTCCAGGTGGAGTGTGTATGAAGGTCGCCGCGCAAATCCGCAAGCTCGAGCAAAGCAGGCAATCGAGCTCTGCGGTTCAAACTCGCCGCGCCTCACGCTGCTCGGCGGAATCCTAAACAAATCGAGCGCGCGATAAACCTCTTCTTCGGTCCGCGTCGCCATCGATGCGCCGTCGCGCAACAATGCCGGCCCGTCGAATCTTAGACCCCGCGCTCTCGCGACCGATTGTAGCTGTGCGCAGTGCAATTTCGATCCGGTAAACCAGATCAGCGCTGCACTCCAATTCTGTGGAGCGACGACATGTAGCTCGACTCGAAGGCCACCAGATACGATCACGCTGGCATCGGAAGACGCTCCGGGCCGTATGGCATGCACGATCCCAGGAAAGTCGAGGAAATGTCGCTTAACCGATTCCGGTTCTGCCGACGCCGCGAGTAACTTCAGGTCGCCGACGGTATCCGCTCTTCGACGAAAGCTTCCCGCGACTTCGGCGCGCTCGACGTATGGATGGCGACGCAGATCCGAGATTAGCGGGACTGCAATCGGAGCCGTTTCGCCATATAAGGCCCGCCGAGTTTCTCCTTTCGATGGGCCTGTTTCTATAGCAAGCGACTTTCTCAGCCGCACCTGCATTTTGGGACCGAAACCCTTCAGTCCCGCCAAGGATCCGCTGTCGACTGCGCGCTTTAGGTCCGCGCGACTTCGGATGTTTAGCAGTTCAGCCAGCAGCTTGATGCGGTTTGCACCGAGCCCTGGAATGCTTTTCAACTCCAGCAAGGCGCGCGGGAACTTTTCTCGCAACTCTTTGAGCACGGGGAGCTCGCCCGTCTCCAGCAGGGTCGCCAACTTTGAAGCCAGGTTGGGACCTATACCGCGTATCTTTTGCAACTGATCGCGCGGCAAAAGCTCGATCGGTTGGGGAAAATCGCGCACCCCCTCCGCGGCAAGCCGGTATGCGCGCTTATGGTAAAAATTATCGTCGCGCAGCTCAAGCATGTCCGCGATTTCGTCCAGTATTTCTGCGATCTCATCGTTGCGCATCAGCGAACCAGATTTGCAGGCGTCCAAGGCCGACGTTTTATCATCGAATGAAGCAGCCAACATGCCAGCGCTTCGGCACGATGTATGCGCTCTCCTGTAGTGGATTAAGAAATGGCTAACGTCTATATAGGAACTTCAGGATGGAACTACCGGCAATGGCGCGGCAGCTTCTTTCCGGCAGATCTACCGACAAAGCGCTGGCTCCCGTTCTACGCGAGCCGCTTCGATTCAGTCGAAGTCAATTACACCTTTTATCGACTGCCCTCCAAAGAGACTTGCGAGGCATGGTATCGGCAGACGCCTGAGAAATTTCGCTTTGTAGTGAAAGCATCTCGCTATCTCACTCACATAAAGCGCCTCCGGGACGCGCGGAAATCCTGGGATGATTTTCTGGAGCGTGTGCTGGTTTTAAAAGAAAAGCTCGGGCCAATCTTATTTCAGTTTCCGTCGAACTTTCGCGCAACTGAGGCAAACCTTCAAAGTATCGACGAATTTCTCGAATATGCTGGCCGCTCCGCCTCGTCACATCTCGCGCTGGAGTTTCGGGATCGGTCGTGCTTCGGTCCAGAGATGTTGGCCCTCCTGCGCAGCCATCGCGCAGCATTGGTCATCTCGCAATCAAGCAAATACCCGGTGCCAGAAGTCATAGCGACATCGGATTTCGTTTACTTCCGATTCCATGGCCCAAGAGAAATGTTCGCCTCGTCCTACTCCGATTCGGAGCTGGGGCAGTGGGCGAATAAGATGAACGCGTTCCTGCGCGCAGGTCATGATGTTTACGCATACTTCAACAATGACTCGGGGGGCCATGCTCCACGCAATGCGCAGGTCCTGATACGCGAGTTACAGTCCCTCAGACCTGAGCTGAATGAACATCCGTCCGAGCAAGATTTTACTGCGCTGCCAAATCGGTAGAATCTCCTGAACGCATCCACACGAGGTTCATTGCATGAAGGCAGCGGCAAGGGCGTGGACGTCGTGCTCGAGTCAGTCGGCGGCTCGATCTTCGAGCAGGCGCTCGAGACGCTCGCGCCTTTCGGTCGTCAGGTTGTGATCGGCTCGGCGAGCAACCAGCCAAGCACGATCGCGTCAGGCTCGCTCCTCAACCACAATCGCGCGATCGTCGGCTTCGGCATCCATCAGTATTATCCGAATCCGGGCTTGATCCAGGAAACGATCAAGGAGCTCGTCGATCACGTTGTCGCTGGGCGGCTGATCCTGCAACTCGATCACGTCTTGCCGCTCGGCGAAGCGGCCGCTGCCCATCGGCTCGTCGAGGAACGCAAGTCGACCGGAAAAGTAGTACTGTTGCCTTGGTGAGTTAGCGCCGGAGTGCGTCGATACGCCGCGAATTACGTGGAGGTGTCCGCGAACCTCAATACTTTGTCCCGGAGAACAGGAGATGGGTGGAGATCGTCCTCGATCGCGCTCACATCTTGCGATAATCCTTCCATTCCTTTTCGATAGCTTTGGCCATGACTTTGGCGGCGGAACGAAGCCAACTGGGCTTTTTCCGATGCAAATCTTTCAGAATATTGCCCACTTGCGTTTTGGTCCCCAAATGTACGTTGGCGGTCTCCATACCCATCGCGTGAACCAGAGTCTCCTCGTCGCGGCTTTTCGGCAATTCCGCAATCTCGACCGGGTTCGAATCGGGCGAGAGTCGGCGAATGATCCATCTTCCGACGGTTTTCTGAAAAGGATCGTGGGCTCGGACTGCTGAGCTGATGGCGCGCTCGTAATAGGAATTGCCGCGGCTGGCCGGCTGACCTTCCGCCCATACGCAAGCCGACGGAACCAAAGCTTTGGCTTCGCGTGCGACGCAGCCGCCTTTCCACTCAGCGATGGCCACGAAGCGTTGCTGACCGAGACTTCCCATTCCCGCCTTTCTGAGTACGACTTTGTAGTCAAGGCTGGCGTCGGGCAGCGCGCCCTCAAGAACTCGCCTGACATCGCGAGGAATTCCGCGCCGCACTGTGGGGAGTTGATTTAACTTTCCCCAAAAATTCTCAGGCGGCGAGATTGCCTCGATACCGAGTCGCTCCAGAGTCGTCTCGTGCTCCGCCAATATTATTGGGCACACCTCGCGCCTTGAGAGCCTTCTCATAGCCTTGCAGAATGATTTCGCAGCCTTTCTTGGTATTGATATTGAGATGACCGAGATCATTAACTATCTTGAGACTCGCCGCTAAACGCACCAGGTCATTGGTGTAGGGCAACAGATACGAATCGTCGAAATCATCAACTCCCCACGCCATCCGGCCTTCCAAGTCGCGCCAGGTGCCGAAACTGCCAACATGTAGATCGCCCGCGGCGATTACTTTGGGTGCATCGCCGAGGTCAGCGCAAAGTTCCGGGAACAATTGAGCCCAACGGTAGAACGTGCCGCGTAAAAACATGAACAGGTCGGCTTTCATCTTCTGATGTTTGGAGCGCAAATCTGCTTCGATCAGCGTAGTACAATCGCGCGTCCACTTCTCGAAAGCTCTGGTCGCCTCTTGAATATTCATCTTGGCCCGGTTTTTTCTGTTACAGACCGGGATATCATTTTGCGATTAAAATTCCTTGTTCGATCGAGCAAACTGTTAGTACTCCGTAAGTCGGTTTAGCCCGCCGGTTTCACCGAAGCAAGTATGGCCACGAACAGCGGGCCTAATCATGGCCGCGGGTATGCGGCGAAAGCCAGACGCGCTCCAGGCGCGTCGGGCGCATAGGGTTGAGTACGTAGCTATTCACCCACGGCTGGCGGATCACATAGGCCACCGGATTGTAGAGAAATACCCAGGGCGCATCGGCTACTACCAATTCCTCGGCCCGGTTGTAAAGCGCATAGCGTTGCGTACGATCGGTAAGCGGCGCCGCCTCAGCCAGCAGCTTGTCGACTTCGGGATTGTAGTAAAAGGTGTCGTTGTTGCCGCCCCACTGCTTGCGCGAGAACAGCACCTCGAGGAAGTTCTGGGGGTCGGAAAAATCTGCCTCCCATCCCAGATCGACCAGTGGCACCGTTTCCGGTTGGCGAATCGCTTCGAGCAGCGGCGCCCAGGCCACCGGTTTCAATTCGACGTGGACGCCGACCAGCGCCAAGTCCTGCTGGATCGATTGGCCGATCATCATCTCGGTCCGATCGGCGCGCATCCACAGCGTCGGCGAAAAATCCTTGCCCACGCCTGCCTCCTCTAGCAGACGCCGCGCCCTGGATGGATCGTAAGGATAGGCTTTCAATTGCGGATTGAAACCCGGCAGACCGGGCGGGAGAACGCCCTGGGCTACGACGCCGCGGCCGTTGAGCAGGGCGATGATCTTGTGCTTGTCGATCGCGTAGTTGAACGCGCGCCGCACCCGAACATCATCGAACGGTTTCATCCCGCAGTTCATCCCTACATACTCAGTGGCGATGTCCACGATGTGCAGGGTCAGCGCGCGCAGGCGCGGCGTCTTCATCACGTACAAAAACTCGGCAGAGGGAATTCGCGAGACGTCGATCGCCCCGGCCTCGAACTTGAGCCACTGGAGATCGTCGCTGACACCGATCTCCTCGACCACCGCGTCCAGGCGCGGAATGTCCTTGACGAAGTAGCCGGGATTTTTCACGAGCACCAGGCGCTGACCGCCGACCCACTGCGCGAGCTTGAACGGGCCGCTGCCGACGACGTGGCTGGAGAAATCCTCGCCCCATCGCTCTACCACCTCACGCGGCACCGCCGCCGCAAACGGCATCGCGAGCTTCTGCGTGAAGATCGGATCGGGCCCCTCCAGATGAAACACGATCGTCCACGGATCCGGCGTCACGATACCGCCGATCTCGCGCACGTGGCCGGTCTGAAATTCCGCAGCCCCCGTGATCTCGCGAAAATATTCCATTCCTTTCGAGCGCGTCGTCGGATCAAGCACGCGCTCGATTTCGTACTTGAAATCGGCGGCGGTTACCGCGCGGCCGTTGGTGAAGCGGGCGTCGCGGCGTAGGTGAAACGTAAAGACCCGGGCGTCCGGCGACTCGTCCCAGCTCGTCGCGATCTGCGGCACGAGGTCCACGCCGCCATCGCTGTAACGAACCAGCGTGTCGAAGATCATCTGCTCGAAGGTCCACGAGGCGGTATCGTAACCGGCGGCGGGGTCGAGCGTGGGCACGTCGTCCTGCACGGCCAGATGGAGCACCTGCGCGCCGGGCGGAAAGCCCGGCATCGCCGGTGCTCCCGCCCCGCCGCGGCATCCGGCGCCGCCGAGGGCGGCGCCGGATGCCGCGGCGAGCCATAGCGCGGCCGCGGCCAACGCGCGGAGCGCGCGCTGGCCGCGGCCGCGCGCATCGCCGGAATCGCGGGCAGCGCCCGCGACCCGGTTTTCGCGGCCCGCGACCACGTCGTGGGCCGGGAGTTGTGCCCCGGCGGCGCCGGCAAAGCCGGCGCCGCCGGGGCGTCCGCAGCGGCCAGCGATGAGGCGGCACCGCGTTCCGCGCCGCCGCCTCATCGCCCGGCCCTCCCGCCGCGCGCGCGCAGGTATCCGTAGCCGAGCAGGTTGAACGCCAGCACCGCGTAGAAAATCGCCAGTCCTGGAAATGCGATCAGCCATGGTGCGGTGCGGAAATAAATCAGTGCCTCCTCAATCATGCGACCCCAGCTCGGCGTTGGGGGCGGCACGCCGAGGCTGAGAAAGCTCAGCCCCGCATCCAACAGCAGCGTGCCGGAGGTCCCCAGCACCGCCATCACGACGATAATTGGCATCACGTTGGGAAGTACATGAAATGCGATCAGCCGCGCCGGCGAGCCGCCCAGCGCGCGCGCCGCTGTCACGAAATCGCGCTCAGCAATCGACAGCGTTTCTGCGCGCACCACGCGTGCGATCTGCGTCCACGAAACGAGGCCGATCACCAGCAGCACGTTGAGCAGACTCGGATGCAGCACGGCGACAAACGCCATCGCGAGCAGCAGCGCCGGCAGCGTCAGCATCACATCGGTAAAGCGCATCAGGGCGAAGTCTGCCGCACCACCGAAGAAGCCCGCGGCCAGTCCAATCGCCACTCCGATCGTCATGGTAATGACCATCGCCGCGACACCTACGATAAGCGAGACGCGCGCGCCCCAGATGATACGCGAGAGCACGTCGCGCCCCAGTTCGTCGGTGCCGAGTGGAAATGCGGCCGATGGCGCACCGGGATCGCCATAGGTCGTAGCGACCGCGCGGGTCGGATCGTAGGGTGCGAACCGAGGCGCAAACACCGCCGCCAGCACCAGGCTCAGGACCATCGCTGCGCCTACCAGCTCCATCGCATTGAACCGCCGCGTCATCCCATCTCACCCAAACGGATTCGCGGATCGAGCCACGCGTAGAGAAGGTCCACGGCCAGATTGGCGACGACGACCAAAAAAGCCGAGAACAGCACGGTGCCCATGATGAGTGGGATATCGAGATTGAATACCGCCTCGTAGGCGAGCCGGCCGATTCCAGGCCAGTTGAAAACGGTTTCGGTGAGCACCACGCCGGAGAGCAGTCCTGCCAGGTCGAGCCCCGCGAGCGTCACCAACGGCAGGGTCGCGTTGGCCATCGCGTGGCGCATCAGCGCCTGCGCCGCGGAGAGCCCTTTACCGCGTGCGGTGCGGATATAGTCCTGTTCCAGCGCCTCGACAAGGTTGGTATGCAGGATGCGCGAGTAATAGCCGGCCGAGCCCAGCGCGAGCGCGATCGTCGGCAGCACCAGACTCTTGAGTCCGTCGAAGCCGCCCAACGGAAACGAATGCAAATAAAGGCCGCCCGCAATCAGCAGCATCGTGCCCAGCCAGAAAACAGGCACCGAGATCAGCGCGAGCGACAAAATGAGCAGCAGGTGGTCGAGCGCGCGCCCGCGCCACGCCGCCGCGACCATCCCCATTGGAATACCCAGCGCGAGCGACAATCCCATCGCGCAGAGGGCGAGGATGGCGGTGGCCGGAAAGCGGCTCAGGATCAGTTGCGTCACGCTCGCTCGCCGGATGTAGGAGCGGCCGAGGTCGCCATGCAGCGCGCGGCCGAGATAATGCGTGTATTGGAGATAAACCGGCTGATCGAGGCCGAGCTGATGTCGGATAGTGGCGAGGGTCTGCGGATCGGCCTTCGCACCGGCCATCGCAACCGCGGGATCCGCCGGGATCACGAAGGCGATGGTGAATGTGATGATCGAAGTGCCGAGCAGGACCGCCGCACCATAGATGATTCGCCGGATAATGTAGGCGATCATTTTTCCACCGCAACTCGGCTGCTATGTGGCGAGCAGCCCGCGAACGCGTAGTTCGCGCGCGAGCCTGAGTTCGGCGCGTTCGCGATGGCGCCGCATATCGCCGGCGCTCCCTGAGCTGTCATCGGCATTCGCCGCGTCCGTATGTACCGCTTCGAGAGCGGCGCGCTCCTCGGGCCGTAGCGCCGCGACAATTTTCTCCATCTCCGCGCAGCGGCCAAGCTCGTCCGCGTCCAACACACCGGCGCTCGCGTACTTGAGCGCCCGCCAATGGGCGAGAAACGCGGCAAGTGAGGAATAGGGATCGAGCTTCATGGTACCGGCGGAATTGGCGCGCCGCCGCCGAGTGGCGCGATCGCCAGTCCGATTAGGTAGCCGGCCACCGCCGCGCCCATCGCGACCGCCAGAAAATGCAGCCCGGAAACGCATCGCCACTTGCGCTGCGCGATCCATCCCTGGAAATAGCCGACCGCGAAGAGCGCCAGCGCCGTCGTCGCCATCGCGGCAATCAGTCCCGAGTAATCGCCGGGCCCGGCGGACGGAATCAGGATGAACGGCAGCAGCGGCACCAGCGCGCCGACCAGAAACGCGACGCCCATCGTGACACCGTCGGCGGCCGCGCTGCCTAGCGCCTGGCGGCTCACTCCGTACGTCTTGACCTCGGCGGTTGAGATCAAGGCCTGCGGCGCGGAACTTAGGAGTTGGACGACACGGTACGAAGCCTCGCGGCTCAGCCCTTCGTGCTCGAGCTCGTGGAGCAGGCGCTCGCGGAGCAGATAGGGCTCGGCGGCGGCTTCCTTTCGCAAGCGCTCGAGCTCGCTGCCCAGCACTTCGGTCTCGGCGCGCGTTCCGAGGTACGCCCCGGCACCCATCGAGAGCGCGCCGGCAGCGGTCGAGGCGAGCGCGGCGAGGATCACCTGGCGATGGACCGCGACGGCGCCACTAAGACCCGCGAGCACGCCGGCCGTGGTGAGAATTCCATCCTGCGTCCCGAACACGATTTCGCGGATGCTGGAGAGACGCTCGATGCGGCGCTTCTTTTCGCTTGGATCGAGAGCCGCCACGCGTGCTTAGCCGGAGCCGGACTCAGTCGTGGTGGGCGGAGTCGGATTGCAATCCGGCTCCCAATCCACGGGACACATCCGCCCCGAGCGCAGCGCGCGTACTATGCGCAGGGTCTCGCTCACGCTGCGGCCAACGTTCACCGTGCACGCGACGCAGTAGACAATCGAGCGTTTGGAGTCGAGGATGAAGGTCGCGCGCATCGCCTTCCCCGCGCTCTCGTCGAATACGCCGTAGGCCCGCGCGAGCGCGCCGCCCTCGTCGCACAGCAGCGGATAGCCGATTCCACCCAACTCGCGTGCCCAGCGCAAGTGCGTTTGAGCGTCATCGATGCTGACCGCGACAATACTGGTATGCTCGGCGGCAAACGCCTCGCGCGCCTTGTGAAAGCCAACGACTTCGGTTGGACAGATAAATGAGAAGTCGTGCGGGTAGAAAAACAGCACGATCATCTCGGAATCGATTTGCGCAAGCCGCAAGCGGCCGACACGGTCTCCGTTCGCGCACGGCAGATCGAATGACGGCGCAATGTCTCCGGGTTTTAGCATCTCCGCACCCAGTGCGGAGATTGAGGCTACTCGATCTGGTAAATGATCGAAACGGTTGCGGGTATCGTGACTTCGCCCCGCCAGATCGAACCCGCGTCGGAATCCAGCGCCGGGTGGAGCAGCGCCTGGGCTCCGCCGATCGCCCGGATCACACGTGTGAGCCGAACGCCGAGCGAGATGGCGAGCGCGGCGGCTTGCGCCTGCGCGTCCAGCGTGGCTCTGGCTAGCGCCGCGCTACGAGCCTGGGTCTCATCGTCGAGCGAGAACACGAGATAGTTGATGCGGCTTGCGCCGGCGCCGAGCGCGGCGTCAATCAACACGCCGACCAGGCCGACGGCGCTGGTGTCAACCGTGATTGAATTTTCGGCGCGACAGCCGGTCACTACCGGCTTTTCGTGTCCTCTCGGCTGTTCGTATTCCGGAAAGAGCGAACAGCCGGCGGCCCGAAGGATGCCCTCGCCGCAAAGTTTTTCCATCAGCACGCCTACCACTCTTTGCGCAAGTGCGGCGTTTTCCGCGGCGCTTTGCTGGGCGGAGAGCGCATAGGTCTCGACTGTCAGGTTGAGCATGGCGCGGTCCGGAGGGACACACCACTCGCCTTTGCCAACGACCTCGATCGTGCGTGTCGGCCTGCCGACCAGCGCCGACGGCCGAATCTCGGTAGCCAGTACGCCCGGCAAAGCCGGCTTACGCCCCACCTTGAGTTCCGCCAGGGAAGAGTCGGGCCTATCGGACCTGACGGTGGCCGCCAATTCGATTGGAACTGACATCTGGGATGCAGACTAACTTGTCCGCGGGAATGTTTCGCCCGCGACGACCGTCGCGGCGGCTAATATTGTTACAATCCGTAGAGGAGAAGCGGGGCAAATTGCCCTGCAGGGATTCTGCTTTGGTGCAAAGCTCGAAATCGCGCTTGCAACGAGCGTCGCCGCCGCTATTCGATCTGATAAGTGATCGAAACCGTCGCGGGAACCACGACCTCGTTGGGTTGCACCGGCGTCGGCGCGCCCATCGACGCGCTCATTGCCATCGCTCCCATCCGCATCACCGGCTCAGGCCGGTTTTCCGCTTCGGTGGCGGCTTTGACCACCGGCCCGAGTGTAACGCCTAGCGACTTGGCCAGTGACTCGGCCTGGGTCTGCGCGTCCTTGGCGGCCAACGCTATGGCTTGGCTGCGCGCTTGGCTTTCATCGCGCAGCGTGAAATTAAGAAAGTTAATCCGATTGGCGCCGGCGTCGATCGCGGTGTCGATCAACCCGCCAAGCATCCCTATCTCGCCCGTCTCCACGGTAATCGAGTTCTCGGCGCGGTAGCCGGTGACTACCGCCTTCTCATTGGGGCGCGGTTCATTGTACTCGGGATATAGCGAATAGCCGCCGGTCCATACCTTACCTTTACCCTGGAGCTTGGAAGTCAGCGCGTCGACGACCTTTTGCGCGAGCGCCGCGTTCTGACCGGCGCTTTGCTGTGCGGTCGGCGCATGGGTCTCGATCGCGAGGTTGAGCGACGCGACATCCGGAGCCACGTGCGCCTCGCCGCTGCCGGTAACCTGGATCGTGCGCGAGCCATGCAAGGACTGGGAGGGGTGCGGCGCGGGCGTCATCGGCCCCTCGGGTGGGGACTCGAGCGGCGCAGGCGTCATCGGCCCCTCGGCCGAGGCGCGCATCGGCGCCGTCACAACGGCGATTGTGAGTGCCGCGACCAGCGCGAGCAGTCCGCCCGCGCGGCGACGATAACTGGCAAATCGCGGGCGGCCGCCAAGCTCCGCAATGTGAAGTATTTTCATCCGCACCTCTGCTCCTCGCTCGCACCAGGTTCCATCAAGACTGTTGCAAAAGACCGCGCGTCGGCACTTAAGCTGCGGCCCGACAAACATCCAAGCGCAACGCCGCGCGATGCCACAGCGCAATAGTTGAGGAGGCGGCCCGGAAAGGCAAGGCCGTCCTGCTGCACGGTACGCGGTATAGCGCGCCGATGCTTTGGGCGGCGGCGCAGTGTATTGTTCTCGGTTGGAAAACATCGCATGGCCGACAAACAAGACGAAAAAAAAGTCACCCCGCGAAGCGTCGACTTCGCCGCCTGGTACAACGAGATAATCGCGCGCGCAGAACTCGCCGATCACTCGCCGGTGCGCGGATGTATCGTGTTCCGCCCCGACGGATTCGCGATCTGGGAGGCGTTGCGCGACGAACTAGACCGGCGGATCAAGAAAACAGGCGCGCGCAACGCCTACTTCCCGCTCTTCATCCCGCAAAGTTTCCTGCAAAAGGAAGCGCAGCACGTTGAGGGCTTTGCGCCCGAGGTCGCGGTGGTCACCCACGGCGGCGGCAAGGAGCTGGAAGAGCCGCTGATCGTGCGGCCGACCTCCGAGACGATCATCAATTACATGTTCGCGCAATGGATCCATTCGCATCGCGATTTGCCATTGATGATAAACCAGTGGTGCAACGTGGTGCGCTGGGAGATGCGCACGCGGCCTTTTTTGCGCACCACCGAATTTCTCTGGCAAGAGGGCCATACTGCGCATGCGACCAGGGAGGAGGCCGAGACCGAGGCCCTCACGATGCTCGAGGTGTACCGCGGCTTCGTCGAAGACTATCTGGCGGTCCCGTTGGTCACTGGGCGCAAAAGCGCGGCCGAACGTTTTCCGGGCGCCGAGGAGACCTACTCCATAGAGTCGTTGATGGGCGACGGGCGGGCGCTCCAATGCGGCACTTCGCACTATCTCGGCGACAACTTCGCGCGCGCCTTCGAGATTCGGTTCCTCGATACGCAAAACCAGCTCCAGTATCCGCATCAGACCAGTTGGGGCGTTTCGACGCGGCTTCTCGGCGCGATCATCATGAGCCATGGTGACGACCAGGGACTGCGGCTGCCGCCGGCGGTCGCGCCGTTCCAGGCCGTGATCGTGCCGATTTGGCGCAAGGCCGAAGAGGGCGAGCCGGTGCTGGCCGCCGCGCGCGCGGCACGCGACGTACTTGAGGCGGCCGGCGTGCGGGTGCGCCTCGACGATCGCGAGGGGCTGACGCCTGGCTTCAAATTCAATGACTGGGAGATGCGCGGCGCGCCGGTCAGAATCGAAATCGGCCCGCGCGACGTCGCCGCGCGAAACGCCGTGCTCGCGCGCCGCGACCGCTCGGGCAAAGAAGGGAAAACCGTCGCGTCGCTCGACGGCCTCGCGTCGCATGTAAGCGCGCTGCTCGACGAAGTGCAGAAGAGCCTCTACACGCAGGCGCGCGACGCAATGCGCGCAAACACGCGCGAGTTCGACGACTACGCGAAGTTTCGTGCGCAGATGGAAGGCGATGGTGGCGGTGGGATGGCCGACATCTATTGGTGCGGGCGCGCCACGTGCGAGACCCGGATTCGCGAGGAGACGCGCGCGACCTGCCGTGCGATTCCGCTCGGACAGAGCGGCGCCGCCGGGCGATGCCTGGTTTGCGGCGAGGAAGCGAAAGAGCGCGCCTTTTTCGCGAAAGCGTACTGACCTTCATTCGCGAACGACGCGCCTGACTCCGAGCCGCTCGCGTCGACTACACGGCATTCACACCAAGAAGGATAAATGACTATGCCCACATCCAAGCCAGCGCACGTTCTCGACGGCTACAGGGTACTCGACTTTACCCAGGCACTCGCGGGTCCAACCGTGACGCGGCTGATGGCCGAGCTCGGCGCCGACGTGATCAAAGTGGAGATTCCGCCGAAGGGGGATTTCTCGCGCTCTTTTCCATTTCTGAAGGACGGGCGAAGTGCGTACTTCGTGCAGCAAAACCGCGGCAAGAAAAGCCTCTGCCTCGATCCCAAGAAGCCCGAAGGCCTCGAGGTCATCAAAAAGCTTCTGCCCACGATGGATGTCCTGCTGGAAAACTATTCGCCGGGAGCGATAGCGCGGTTGGGTTTAGGATGGGAGGAGGTCAGCAAAATCAATCCGCGGCTTATCATGTGCTCGGTCTCGGGATTCGGACAGACCGGGCCGCTCGCCAATCGTCCCGGCTACGATTACATCGGGATGAGCTACGCGGGAGTGACCTACATGATTGGCGATCCCAACGGGCCGCCATCGTTTCCGATGCTCGGTCTGGGCGACGTCTCGACGGGCGTTCACGCGCTCGCCGCCATCGCCTGCGCGCTGCTCTATCGCGACAAGACCGGGCGCGGCCAGCACCTGGATGTATCGCTGCTCGATAGCTATTTCCATTGCCACGAGCTAAACGTGCAGATCTATAGTGCAAGCGGGGGTAAGGTGAAGCCCAAGCGCGCAGGCTCGAATCATCCCAACGTCCCAATCATCGGAATTTTCAGGGGCCGAGCTCCCGAGAGCTATCTGTTCATCATGGCGCCGGTAGACCATCAGTTCGCGGCGCTCTGCCGCACGATGGGGCGGCCGGAGCTGGGAACCGACCCGCGCTTTTCGACCGTGGTCGCGCGCGCCGCCAACCTGGCCGAGATCACCGGGATCATTCAGGGCTGGCTCGATTCGCAGCCCGACGACGCCACGATCCTGCGCAAGCTCGAAGAAAACCGGATTCCGGTAGCGCCGATTCTGTCGGTCGAAGAGGCCGTGAACCATCCCCATCTGCGCGAGCGGCGAACGGTGCGGAAGATTCGCGATCGTATAATCGGCGAGTACGATATTCCCGGAGTTCCGCTGCGCTTCTCCGATTTCCCCACCGAGCTCGAGTTGCAAGCTCCATTATTGGGCGAGCATAACGCCGAAATTCTGGGCAGGATCGGCTACTCCCCGGATAGAATCAGCGAACTGGAGAAAACAGGTGTCCTGATGCGCGGCGACCGCTGAACGGGGGTGCGGGCAACCGCCTCCGGATGTGGTTTCTTGCCGATATACGCCAGCAGCGCGCAACCGCCGTTCCGGGCAACTGCCAAGCTAGGGCTGCGGTATCACCGTTGTCTCGCCAGACAGCACCTCTTGTACTTCTTTCCACTCCCACATGGGCATCGGTCGTTTCTTCCTATTGCTCCCATAGCGGATTTCGCACGCGCAATTCTAGCATTGCGCAACTCTTCAGCTTTCGCTTGCAGCCGCGGCAATTCAACCAAGGGTATATTTGGCAGCGTCACCCAATGCCAGGTGATGCCCCGCAGAATGTCCTCGTCTGTGTAACTCAATTCCAGCAGTAAGCGCCGCTCCTGATCGCTTAGTAAATGCACAACCCGTGCGTGCTCGAGAGCAAAGAGGCTGTTCGGGCGCACGCAAGAGTTCTTCCAGCACACTACTGTCAAGTTGACCCCCGCATGCGTAGATATGGGCTGCGGTCTCCTCGTATCGGGTTGCTTTGCTAGTTCGGCATCTATACTTGCTGCGATTCCTGTCCGCGATTCATTGTCAAGGTCAAGGAGAAAGGCAGCTACCTCTGCGCGACCAGGCCTCGCGCATTGTGACAGCCATTGCACAATCTCTAAAATGCGTGGGTGCATGGTCTGTCTTAGTGGGCAAGGAACGTTCGAATCTAACATCCGTTCATTAAAGAATTTGTCGATATTGGAACGGTACCCCGCGAAAGTTATTCGCGCCCCAGAATCCCGTTGCAGCTCCTCGGCGTACTTGGTGTAATGGTTATGTTTAGGTACAGGCCGAGATGATCAAATTCGTCCTCTGCTTGAACGACAGTCGACCGAAAGCCTCGGTTCGTTGTTCAACGTAGTGCAGAAATACTAGTGGCTCTTCGAACACATCCGCATATACCCGCAGGTCGTCTATCGATACCGCCCAAACCGGTTCGGAAGCACGAACATCAACGCCAATTTTGCGAAGATGCTGTACTTGTGCGGCTATTTCGGTAAACGGGTCGATAGTTACAGTGCAAATCGTAATGTGCCGGAAATCTGCTCTGCGAAGCTCCCCAACTTGAGCCGATCCTTGTCGAACAGCGTGACGAGATCGCCGCTGTTTAAATACTCGACGAATCTTTTGCCCTGAGTGACAAGCACGCGTCACCCGCTCGTCGTCTTTCACCGCCCGCAGGTTCTCGGTTGGCTGGGCCACAATCGTGTCGACCAGCGTGGCGGTGTCGCCCATGGCCGCGTCGCACACGTTCACCGCCAGGATCACCCCGTGCGAATTCTCCCCCATGTCCACCGCGTGTTCGGCCTTGTGGGCCAGATGCGTGGTGCCGTCCTTCATCTTGGTGATCTTGGCATCCGGATCGTCAGGGCTCTCCCAGTCGTCATTGGCTCGCCTTGTTCTTCCGCTTCCTGTCGACTTGGCCAGATCTTCCCGCGTTGGCGTCTCGATCCTGAGGCCTTGGCCAATCGGTCAGGAACTGTGGTAGTTCTGCCCGGTGTTCTTGCGGACGATGCTCGCATCGCCGCGTTGGCTTCCAGTGTGGTGGCGTCGATCCACCGTCTTGCCGCTGATCATGCCGTGGTCGGCGAGCATTTTCAGCACCTCCTGGGCGTGCGCGAACTCGCGGACGCGACCCGAGGCCCGGCCGATATACTCCGCTTTCATCCCGGCGTGCGCGGCGCATAGCCGGCCCTCATCGAGCCACAGGTGCGAGACGATACGTTCAAGAAAGCCGGTCGCCATCTCCTTGAACGCCTCGCGCTCGTCGTCGGGCAGGCGCGCGATCTGATCCAGGCTCTCTGCCAGACCGTGCGTTACGGTAACGTTGCTTCCCTTCATCGCTCGAACGAGCTTAACGTCATGGTTGCCCGGAACGCAGAGCGCGGAGCCCGCTTCAACCATGCTGTGAACCAGCCGCACCGTCTCAACCACCTTCGGCCCTCGGTTCACGAGATCGCCAAGGTACACGGCGCGCCGTCCCTCCGGATGGCGCCATTCACTGCACTCCGGTTCCTGTCCATAGCCAAGGCGCGTGAGCAGTTCGGTCAGTTCGTCGAAACAGCCGTGCACGTCGCCGATCAGGTCGAAGGGGCCGAGTTCCGCGCGCCGGTCCGTCCAGAGCGGCGTGCGGTCCACTTGCGCCGCGCCGATCTCCGCTTCGCGCAGGAAGAACGTATGTCGAAAGCCTTCACGCTTCAAGCCGCGCAGCGACTGCCGAAGCTGCCGCGCCTGACTTCCGATCACGTGTGGTCCAAATTGCCGGTCCGGCCGATCCCGGTTCCGCGCCTGGCAAATTCCCTCCGGCACGTCCAGAACGATGGCGACGGCCAGGCAGTCGTGCCGCTTCGCAAGGTCCAGCAGTGGCTTGCGCGAGGCTGCCTGAACGGTTGTTGCATCGATCACCACAAGCTTTCGGTTGCGCAGCCGCACGTCGGCGACGTAATGCAGCGCCGCGAAGGCATCTTGAGTCGCGGCCTGATCGTTCTCGTCATCGCTCACCGTCAGCCGGAACGCATCGGACGACAGGATTTCCGACGGCTTAAAATGGGTCGCGCCAAATGTGGACTTACCGCTGCCGGAGACGCCGATCAGAAGCACCAGGCTGAAGTCCGGAATGGTCACATAAAATGGTTGACTTACGATTTCTCCGTCAGCACAGGCTCCATGGCTCGCATCCACTCGCCGGTCTCGTTGTCTCCAGAACGGCCGGACGCCATAAGCGCTTGAATTACGCCGTCGCG
>CAVQVD010000024.1:0-153606 GCA_963717045.1 uncultured delta proteobacterium
TATAGCTGTGGCGGAGGGTGTGCAGCCCCCTCAACGCCTCCCACTTGCTCCCGGCGAGCGTGCGTTCCCAGTGGTCCCGCACCTCATTGCGGGTGAGGGCGGAAATCCCGCGTCGCTCCCGTTCCGTCACGTCCTTCAGCCGCCCTTTCGCGGTGCTCGCCCGCTTCTTGTCGCCTTTGTATCCCGTCGTCTTGCTCCTCTTCTTGCTGCGGCCGACTTCGCCGGCGTGGCAAAACAGGTGCGGCCCGCCAGGATGGACGGCCAGCCACTCCTCCAGCACTTGCCGGAGGAACGGGGTCATGGGGGCGCGGCGGGTTCTGTCCTTGCCCCGGACCCGCTTTTTCTCGCGGATCGTGATCGTCAGGGAGGTAGTCGAGGTCGGCGACGGCAGCGCGGATGATTTCCGACCGCCTCGCCCCGGTGTAGGCCGCGAACAGAAGAGAGGGTAAATCCAGGGGTGGAGAGCGTGTGCCTTGACGTGCTCGAGAACGCGGCGATTTCATCTTTCCGCAGGTACAGGCACTCCCACAAATCGCCGGCGTCTTCTCCTGTGGCGACTCGCCGCTCGATCTCGTCCCAGGTCATAAACGGGAGTTTTTCCTCGTCCCTCGGGTAGCGGAGTCCCGCGCTGGGGGAACTTTCCGGTCACGAGGCCGAACTGAACAGCCCAGTTCCAGGCGATCCGCAGCGTCACGATTTCCTTCTTGATCGTGGCCGGGCTGACGAGACCCTTGAGACCCTTCATCCTGGCCCGGCGGTCTACGTACTGCTGAAGGTCGCCGAGGGCAAGTCCCTGCATGGGGGCCTTTTCGCCCATGATGGATGTCCAGTGTTTGAAGTGCTGGGTTATCCCGTCGAGCGTCGTCTTCTCCAGGGTGCCGTTGGAGTGGACGCGTCAGTAGGAGTCCCGGAGGGAGGCGAGCGTCACTACCTCCTTGGCCGGAGGCGGCGGCTCGTCGGGCTGCTTTCCATCGTTCGCCATGAAGGCCACGATGTCGCAGCCGGGCGGGGGCGTCAGGAGCCGCTGCTTGATCAGCCGCAGGAGGTACTCGACGCGGCTCTTGGCGGCCTGGGCGTCGATCTAGGGCATCTCGCCGAGGGTCATCCAGTGCCGCTTGCCGCGGTAGCAGAAGATGCAGGACCAGCTGTCGCCGCGAAGCTGAAGGGAGGCCATGATGCGTCACAGGGTAGCAACGTCACTGCAACGTCAACGGGGCGATTTCAGCAGTTCTTCAGCAGGTCCCGGGCGTTGGCGTGAGGGCTGATTTCGTAAGTCGCTCGGATTTCATGTCTTGTGTCGGAACATTTGGGCGTTGGCCCGTTACCTTTTGAGTCCGGCGCGTCTGCCATTCCGCCACTTCGGCGCTTAGGCCTTGACGGAGCGATCTCGTCGTCATGCCCCCAACTCCGCCAGAATACAGCAGCGGCGGCTGACGGGCAAGCGTTTCGGAGACATGGCGCGGACGATAGACGAAGCGCCCCACAGCGGCGGCTGCAAGTCGGCCTTTGGAAAGGTGCGTGAGTCAGCGCCTTCCCACCCCTGGTCCGCGGATTGCTCACTTCTCGGATCGCGAAAGGCCTGCCGGGCGTCGCCCGGCAGGCCTTCCCTTTTCCGTCGCTTCGCTCGCCGTCCTTACCGCTCCGTGGCGGAGCTTCGCCGTTCCTCGCGGACGACGTCTTCCCGCGCGACCGGGACGTTCGCTACGCCGGTATCCGCGGCGACGCGGCGGTTCTGGTAGTCGTAGGCGCCGAAACGGGCCAGGACTTCGCGCGCTTCCTCGTAACGGCCGGGAGCCTGAACCGTGACGAGGCGTGCGGCCCGAATGGAACTCGCCTTCGTAATAGGTCGCCTCGTCCTCCGGGATGCCGAGGCCGATCAGGGCGCCGGCCACGCCGGCGATGGCGGCGCCGCTGGCCGCGCTGGCCAGGATGGACACCAGCCAGCTGCTCACCAGCACGGCCGGCAGGATCGGCGGCAGGGCGATGGTCGCCATGCCGACCGCCCACAAGGCGCCGATGCCCGCCCCCGCGGCGGCGCCGATGGCGGCGCCTTCCTCCCAGTGCGAGCCGGTCCCTTCCTTGATCGTCGCCCCGTGTTCGCCGGCCGCGGCGTCGCGGGTGACGACGCCGATCTGGTCCTCGCGGAAGCCGACGCGGCGCAGCTCCTCCACTGCCGCCTGGGCCATGCGGGTGTCGTCGAACACGCCGACCACGGTGGCATGTTTGCGGGTGGTCGTTGTTCATGGCTGCTTCTCCTGGACGGGGCCGGCGGGGAACACGCGACGGGCGCCGCGCCGGCCGCGCCCGCCGGAACCCACAGGAAGGGGGAGAAGCAAACCGGATGCCAGGGATCGCCATCCGCCGCGGCGAGTGCAGCCGCGGCGGGCTACTTCAGCCACCGCGCCGCGTCGCGGGCGTGGTACGTCAGGATCATGTCGGCCCCGGCCCGCTTGATGCTCGTCAGGATCTCCAGCGTCACGCGCCGCTCGTCGATCCAGCCCCTCGCCGCCGCCGCCTTGACCATCGCGAACTCGCCGCTGACGTTGTAGGCCGCCGTCGGCACGCCGAAGCGATCCTTCACCCGGCGGATGATGTCCAGATACGACAGAGCGGGCTTGACCATAATCATGTCGGCGCCCTCGGCCAGGTCCAGCGCGACCTCGCGCAGCGCCTCGTCGCCGTTGGCGGGGTCCATCTGGTAGCCGTTGCGGTCGCCGAACTGCGGCGGCGACTCGGCGGCGTCGCGGAACGGGCCGTAAAAGCCCGAGGCGTACTTGGCCGCGTAGCTGAGGATGGGGATGTGGGAGAAGCCGGCCGCGTCGAGGCCCGCCCGGATGGCGCCGACCATGCCGTCCAGCATCCCGCTCGGCGCCACCACGTCGGCGCCGGCCCGCGCATGGCTGACGCACTGGGCCGCCAGCAGCGGCAGCGTGGCGTCGTTGTCCAGGTCGAGCCGGCCGCTTTTCTCGCTCAGCACTCCGCAATGTCCGTGATCGGTGTACTCGCAGAAACACTCGTCCGTCATCAGCAGCACGCGGTCCTGGTACTGCTGGCGCAGGCGCGCAAGGCCTGCTGCACGATCCCCTCGTCGTCGAGGGCGATGGAGCCGGTCGCGTCCTTGTGGGTCGGGATGCCGAAGAGGATGAACGCCTGGATTCCCAGGTCCAGCGCGGCGCCGACCTCCTCCACCAGCCGATCGACGCTCAGCTGGTGGTTGCCGGGCATCGAGGCGATTTCCTTCTTGATGCCGCGGCCGGGACGGACGAACAGCGGCAAGATGAGGTCCTGAATGGATGAGATCGGTTTCGCGGACGAGGTTGCGCAGCAAGCGGATGGCCGCGCAGGCGCGCGCGGGCGGACGACCGGGAATTCAAGGCCATGACGGATCTCGAATAAGTTAGGCGAACGGCCGGCGTGAGCCGGCTGGTGGGGCATGCGTGGTTGGGTTCGCACAGCCGGCTAGCTGTAGCACCACCGCTCGAACGCCCGCAGCCCTTCCTGGTACGGCGGCGCGCCACGCCGGGTTCGGCGCCACCGGGTCGCGGAACTTGACCAGCACAGCCACGGCGTCGGCCGTCGTGAACGGCGCCGCGACGCCCTTTTGCCGCCGCAGGTGCGTCTCCAGCGCCGCCAGCGCCGTGGCGGCGGCGCCGAGGGCGGGGCCTTCAAACGACTGCAACCGCTCCAGCGGCCGGTCCAGCACCGTCGCCAGGATCTCGCACATCAAATCGCTGCGGGCGATGCCGCCGGACACGCTGATGCGCGTGATCTTCTGCCCGGCCGCCTCGTGTTCCCGGACGCCGAGGGCGATCAGGTACGCCAGCGCCTCCAGCGACGCCCGGAATCGGCGGCCCGGCTCCGTCGGCTCCGACGGCCGCCAGGCGAACCGCGGCGCGTGGACGCCCAGCGACGGCTCCGGCGACGCGAACGGCAGCACCGCCGTACGCCGTCCACGCCGGCCGGGCAGGCGCGGGCCTCGCGCTCCAGCCGCTCCCAGTCCGGCCGCTCGCCGACGACGCGGTCGAGGAACTGGGCGCCGTTGTTGTAGCAGCGCATCCACAGGTACGGCCCCCAGTTCAGCCGCATCGCGTCGAGGCTGCCCGAAGCCGGCAGACTCGGCCGACGACGAGTTGACCACCGCCGAATTGCCGAGAATGACGGCGACCTGCCCCGCGTCGACGGCCCCGCCGCCGGCCAGTCCGGCCTGCTGGTCGTCGGAGGTGGGGAAGATCAGCGGCCGATGCTCCGGCGTCGACGCCCGCCTCCAGCGCCAGCGACGGCGACAACGGCCCAATCGAGGTCGGTTTCCTCCACGATGCGCGGCAATTGCTTCCAGGCGAGATCGCGATACTCCGCGTTGGCAAGCGCGTCGAGCATCTCGCGGCGCCATTGCTTCGTCCGCAGGTCCATGATCCCGGTGGACGCGGCGGCGGAGACGCTGCACACGTCGAAATTGCCGGTCAGGAAGCCGGCCGCCAGGGCGCCGTGCGGCAGGATGCGGTCGGTGCGCCGCCAGTCGCCGGGCGACAGATGTTCCTCGTCCTTGACGAGATGGCTGAGCGAGTAGCGCACGGCCCACGGCCCGCCGATCAGCTGGCGGACGCGTCGGGGCCGCCGAGTCGTTCCAGGCCGCGGGCGTGGTACGGCGGCCAGGGTGTGGTCGTTCCAGCAGATGGCCCGCCGCACCTGGACGCGGTCGCGGTCGATGCGGCCGGCGGTGTGGTGCGTGGCGGAAATGCCGCCGGCGACCCAGTGCGCCAGCCGGCCCGTCTCGCGCAGCCGGGCGCGCGACGGCGCGGGTGCTGGCGCGGGCCTGGCCCTCCAGCTGCATCAGGTTCAGCTCGGAGACGCCGCCGGCCGTCCATAGGTCGGTCGGCAGACGGACCTCGGCGAGGGTGCGGCCGTCGAGGTCGAAGGCCAGGCACTTGACGGCGCCGGTGCTGAAGTCCCAGCCGGCGACGACGCTGTCGGGGGCGACGCAACGAAGAGGTTCGGCCACCTGCTTTGCTCCCATCGGTAGTCGCGGCGAGATACGCATATCTGAGCTCTGCGTTTGAGATATATCACGGCAAGGACGGTCCCGCCAGCGGCGCCGCTTCCCTACAATGAACGGGGAAGCCGCCGGCCCTGGACGGCCGCGGCGATCTTCTCACACGGCGAAAGGAACCAGCATGAAGGCGCAAGACGCTGCTCCGCGGCGCGTTGACCATGACGCCAGCACATGCTCGGCATGTTGCTGAACGACCTGTCGGACGCCGACCTGCTGGTTCGGCCGGTCCCCGGCGCCAACCACATCGCCTGGCAGCTCGGCCACCTGATCGCGGCCGAACGCGGCATGGTCGGCGGCCAGCTGCCCGGCGTCGCCTACCCGGAGCTGCCCGCCGGTTTCGCCGAGCGGCACAACAAGGAAGCCGCCACGAAGCGACAGCGGCTTCGGGACCAAGGCCGAGTACCTGAGCCTGTTCAACAAGGTGCGCGAGGCGACCATCGCCGCCGTCGCCAAGCTGTCCGACGCCGACCTGGACAGGCCGACCACCGGCCGCATGGCGGAGATGGTCCCCACCGTCGGGGCGCTGCTGCTGCTCAACGCCAACCACGTGGATGATGCACGCCGGGCAGTTCAGCGTCGTCCGCCGCAAGCTCGGCAAGCCGGTGCTGTTCTGAGTCTGGCAAACTGTTTCACCGCGGAGAACGCAGAGAACGCGGAGAGAAGAGGAGAGGCGGTATAATGCCTTTGGAACGTTCTTGTTTGTTTTCTCTGCGTCTCCGCGTTCTCCGCGGTGAATTCTTTTGCGGAGTCGTCATGCATGCCCGAACACAACGTCACCGGCCAGGACTTCGCCGACCGCCGCCACCTGCGCTACGCCGGCCCGATCATCGACGTTCACGCCCACGTCATGCGCACCCGGCCGTCGGAGAGCAAGGACGACTCCGAGTGGACCGTCGCCCAGGCGGAAACCATGCTGGCCGTGGCCGCCGAGTTCGGCGTCGTACAGACTTATTCCATGTGTCCGCCCGAGGACATTCCGGCGCTGCGCCAGCGCTTCGGCGACCGGCTGCGCTTCAACGGCCCCATCAGCAAGAAGGCGATCGATTCGCCGGACGACGAGGCGTATCGGCTGCTCGATCGGTTCCTGGAGCAGGGCGTTGACGTGATCAAGTTCTGGGCCGCGCCGCGCGGCCGGGAGCGCGGCCTGTTCGTGGACGCCCCCTGGCGGATCGAGGCGGCGCCGCGCCGGGCGGCCGGCGTTCGCGTCGTCATGGTCCACGTCGGCGACCCCGACGCCTGGTTCCGCAAGGTCTACGCCGACGCGGCCAAGTACGGAACGAAGCCCGAGCAATACGTCGGGCTGGTGCGAATGCTGGAGATGTTCCCCGATATGACCTGGATCGCCGCGCACATGGGCGGCGACCCGGAACACGCCGACCACCTGGAAGCGTTGCTCGACCGCTATCCCCATCTCCACCTGGACACCAGCGCCGACCAAGTGGCAGGTGCGCGAAGTCTCGGCCCACCGCGACGCGATCCGCGCCCTGGTGCTGCGCCGGCCCGACCGCTTCCTGTTCGGCTCCGATCTGGTGACGCGCCACGGCCTGCCGCGCGAACACTATGCCAGCCGCTACTGGGCGCAGCGCACGCTCTGGGAGAGCGCCTGGCAGGGCCGCAGTCCCATCGCCGACCCCGATTACACGCCGGAAGCCGGCGGCCCCGCCACGCCGCCGCTGCTCGGCCTGGACCTGCCGGACGACGTGCTCGACCCCGTCTACCGGGACAACGCCCTGCGGATTTTGCCGGGGGCGACGGCCCGGCCCGCCTGATTCCGTCCCGGAATTTCCCGCCGAAACCGGGAATAAATCCCCGCCGCCTCGCATCTTGTATAGAGGGGGAGGCAATCCCCTTTTGCCACGTCGATTCGGAGCAACCATGGACATCCAAGCCTACTACGCCGCGCTCGCGGATTTCATCGTCGCCTTCCACACGCTGTTCGTCGGCTTCGTCGTCGTCGGCCAGCTGCTCATCATGATCGGCCTCGTTTGCCGGTGGCGGTGGGTGCGCAACCCGTGGTTCCGCGTCGATCCACCTGCTCTGCATCGGCGTCGTGGCCGCCGAGGCCGCCTGCGGCGTCACCTGTCCGCTGACGACCTGGGAGCGCGACCTCCGCGCCTGGCCGGCCAGACGGTCAACGACTCCGCCGTCGGCTGGTTCTTCAACAGCATCCTGTTCTTCAACATGCCGCGCGAGTTCTTCACCTGGATTCACATCGGCTTCGGCGCGCTGGTGCTGGCCACGTTCCTGATCGGCTTCCCACGCTTCCCCGCCCGGTGGCCGACGTGGAGCCCGTCGCAAGCGTGGGTCTCGTTTCGTCCGTACTGCCGGCGTCTCGTCTCTCCGAATGGAACGGGAGGCGGGGTTGCGCGTGTGATCCGTGGGCCGCTCGCCCCGCGAGCGGCAAGCGACTCGCGGGCGTCGCCCGCCATCTCCTCTGAAGTTGCCGTCGATTCCGCGAAAGACATCTGCTATCGCTCCCTCCGCGTCCGAACCGCATCGGAACACGTGGAGGGAGTTTCATGACCCTGAAGATTCGATGGCTGTCGGCTCTGGTGCTGCTCCTCGCCGTCGGCGCCGTCGCCGTCCGCGCGGAAGAGGAAGAGGCGCCGCCGCCCCGTCCCCAGACCGCCGAGCTGCTGCCGGCGCCGCTGCCCGTGCCCGTGGACCGGCCCTGCGTCCACGTCATGCCGGCGGCCTTGCCGGCGGGCGTGTGGTCGTTCGTGGGCGCCGCCCAGCCGCCCATGCCCTGCCCCGTCCCCTTCATGCCCGCCGGCTTCGCCCCCTGCGGCGACGGCTGCGGCGTTTGCACGGTCTGCCCGTGCCCCAATTGCCCCCTTTGCTCCCTGTCTCCGGCGCCGGAGGGCGGGGAGTACGTCGTTGAAATGAAGATGGTCGAGGCCGGCGACGACGAGCCGAAGGTGATTTCTCATCCCCGCATCTGCGTCGTGGAGGGCCAGACGGGGACCGTCCAGGTCGCCGCCGCAGGGTCGAAAGAGCAGTCCACCTTGCAGATGCAAGCGACGCTGACGAAGTTGGACGAGGGCGCCGTGCTGGACCTGTGCGTGATGAAGGCCAGCTCGTTCACGCCTGGCAACAACGTCTTTCAGTCGCACGCCGAGACGACGCAGCATCGATTGCCCGTCCAGTTCGGCAAGGCGACGAAGCTGGAGCTGACGCACGACTCCGACGGCGCCTGCACGTCCTGGGTCGAGGTCACGGTGACGAAGGTCGAGACCGAGGCGCGGATGCCGAAGACGGTCGGCGTGCTCCTGCCCCAAAGCGATGGCGGTCGAGGAAGAAGAGGAGGCGGAATCGTTCGGGGTGAACGACTTCGTCGAGTTCCTCCAGGACTTGTTCGATGCGGCCGCCGAAACGGCGTCGAGCGTCACCGGCGCGTCCCCCGACGGCCAGCCGACCGTGGCGAGCGGCGAGACCCTGCAACACCCGCCGCTGTACTGCCCGGAGGCGCCGGCGACCGCCACGGTCCCGGCCCCCTGCATGGCGTCCGGCGCGCTTGCTGGAACTGCACGCACGCCGACTTGCACGCAGTGCGCCGCGACGGAGTCGGTCAAGCGGCGATCGCGCACGTCCGCATCCGACACTTGCAACGACCGCAAGTGCGTGGAATAAGCGGCGGCAAGAAGCACTGTCAAGGCGTCGGCCGACCGCGTAACCATCCACGACGGCGCCTCGTGCTGGAGAGGGAAGCGCCTGCGAGGGAATCGTCCAGCGGACGGCTCGGGGACAAGTCTCACCGCCGCCAAGATCACCTGAAGCTGGACAAGCGGACGTTGAGATTGAGATCGGCGATTGAACGTCCGTGATACCAGCCCGAAGCGCGAGCAAGGGATTCGCCCGACCCCTCGCCGGCGCTCGGGGCTGGTTTCCATCCCCCGCTTGCCGTCGCCGGCCGCAACGCTATCTCAGCGGTGTGGCCGATCTCTTTTCCCCGCGACGGTGGGCCTGCCATGTCCGCTCCCGGATGGAACGCCCTGCTCGACGGCGCCCCTGGTTCACGGGACAAGACGCCTATCCCATCACCGCCTACTCCGAATTCATGCCGCCGCCGCTGCTGGGCCTCAAGCCGTACCGCCACGCCGCGCCGGAGCCGTCGCCGTTCGCGGACGACGACCCCTACGGCTGGCACGTCACGGAGTACGAGGAGGCGCTGGAGCTGCGGCCGGGCCTGGAGCAGGTCGGCCGCCAGCTGGTCGAGGCCCTGGTCCGCCTGGCGCATGGCCGGCCCGGCCACGGCATCGCGCCCAAGAAGCTGATGGACAACCCCTACTGGCCGCTGCGCCTGGCGGAGAAGGCCGGCGCCCTGCCGCACGAGCGCTTCGTCTTCCTCGGGCCGCTCGCCCTGTCGCGCACCCAGGACGACAAGGGCCGCGTCCGCTGGACGCTGTTCGGCGCCAGCGAACAGGGGCCGGAACGGGCCTTCTGGAAGAGCTTTTCACTGCGCCCGGACAAGGAACTGCCGGAGGCGGCGGGCGTCGATTTCGTCCGCCGCCTGCTGGCCGCGGTGTACGGCGTGGAGGCCGACGACGCCGACCGACCTTCACGCGCCGGCTTTCGCATCCTGCCGACCGACGGCAAGCGCGACCGCCCTGCGCCTGGCCGGCGGAGGACGCTTTGCCGGCATGGACGGCTCCGCTATCGCTGTGCAAGCCGCGCCAGCCCGCTCGCGGCGTGAAGTACCTGCTGACGTTCCGCCCGTTCGGCCGGCTGCCGGAGGCGGTCCAGACGGCCTACCTCGACGGCCGAGCTGCACCTGCTGCCCTTCCCCGGCAGCCTGATCTTCTGGGGCGTCGCCCGGCTACCTGACAAGCTGCGACGCAGGCCTGCCGCTGGCCGTGCAGATCCCGCTGCTCACGTCGTCTCGCCGCCACGAGGCGCCGCGCGGCCTGCGCGTGCCGCAGTCGGGCTGGATGCACGAGCCGACGCCGGGCAACGCGGAGCCGGACGACCAGCACGGCCCCGTCCGCAACACCTTCCGCCGCACGCACCGCTGGGCCAAGGTCCTCCGCGACCAGGACGAACTGGCCCTCATGGGCCGCGAGGACAAGCTGCTCCACGTCCTGTTCAGCACCATCCCCGACGACCTCGGCCTGTACGACAAGCCGATGGCCCGCAACGTCCAGCTCTGGACGCACGACTTCCGCCTCCTGCTCGACGGCCCCCGCGCCTGCCGGACGTGGACATGAAGGCGACCTGCACACCGTCGAAGAGGGCGGCGCTGTTCGGCTACCGCTTCGTCTATCCGGCCATGCGCGTCGGCCGGCACGAAGTGTACTGGCATCGGCCGCTGGTGGCCTGGCTGCGCCGAGCCGGGCGAGCCGGCCGTGCTGCCCGACGCGCCGCTCGGCTATCTCACGGCCTATCGGGCCGACAAGCCGAGCTCGGACCGCGCCGGTCGAACTGTGGCCGCGCTGCTTCGACCGCGAGCCGCACGTCGGCGGCCGTGGCGCTGTTCGACCACGACCACGACCGCCGTACCGCACCGTACGACTCGCAACGTCCGCAAGCTGCTCGACACCTGGGCGCTGCTCGGCGGAGGCCGCTGCCGCGCGTCTTCGCCCGGCAGCTGCTCGACGTCGCCGAAGCACCAGACGCTGCGAGCGAGTGGCTGGACGGCGCTGCCCGGCCGGGCCGGCGACGCCGGCGCGGCGAGCGACTGGTCGAGGAGCTGCGGCGCTGCTCGAGCCGCGAAGCACGGTCGCCGCCGCAGCGCCGCCAGGCGCCGGTCGCCGGACGTCGCTTGACCTTCGACCGCACCGCCACGCGCGCCGTTCGAGAGGCCTACTGGAAGACGATCGCCGACTCTGGCGGAGGGCAGTACCTGCAACAAGAACAACGCCGACTGCGTGCGCGACCCGCGACCCAGCAGCATGCTGACCCACCGACCACCGCGACCTGGAAGCGCTGGGCGACTACCTGCTGGATTATTACCTAGCGATCGCCAAGCCGCGGGCATGACCGGCAAGGCGCTGGCCGGCGACGTGCCGTTCCAGCTGGCGCACCGATTTCGATTTCCCGTGGATGGGCGGCTGGCTGGACAATCAGGACGGCAAGACCTACGAACGCGACCTGATCGTGGTGATTCCCGGCCGCGACCGCACGCGGGCGGTCATCATGGCCGACCACTACGACACGGCCTACATGGCAGACCGCTACGAGCAAGCCGACGGCGGCACGGCGCCGCGGCTGGCGGCGCCGGCGCGGACGACAACCATTCGGCCACGGCCGCCCTGATGCTGGCGGCGCCGATCTTGCTGGACCTGAGCCGGCGGGCCAGCTCGGCTGCGACGTGTGGCTGGTGCACCTGACGGGCGAGGAGTTCCCGTCCGACTGCCTCGGCGCCCGCGCACCTGTGCCAGCGGCTCGTGGAGGGGACGCTGAAGCTGCGCCTGCCCGGCGGGCACGAGCGCGACCTGTCGCGACGTGCGAGGTCGCGCGGCGTGTACGTGCTGGACATGGTCGCCCACAACAACGACCGCGATCGCGACGTTTTCCAGATTCGCCGGGCGACGGGGCGCGCAGTCGCTGTGGCTGGCCTGCAGGCCCATCTGGCCGACGAGATCTGGAACGCCTCGGCGCCGGAGTGGAACCAGCGGCCCGCGCGGCGCGGCCGGGGCCGCGGCAAGCCGCAGCCTGCACGGCGGCGACGTGCCGGAGGTCGCGCGCGCACCCGACGCTGCCCGGCGAGGTGCGGCCGCCGGCCGACCCGCGCAGCACGCTCTACAACACCGACGGCCAGATCTTCTCCGACGCCGGCGTGCCGGTGGTGCTGTTCATGGAGAATTACGACATCAACCGGCAGGGCTACCACGACACGCAGGACACGATGGCCAACATCGACCTGGACTACGGCGCGGCCGTGGCGGCGATCGCCATCGAGTCGGCGGCGCGGGCGGCGACGGAGCCGCCGCGGTGGTGAGGCGCAGGATTCACCAGCCAGCGGCGCAGCTTTTTGAAGTCGTGCGTTTTGAGTTCTATTGGGGAGGGCTTATGGCCGAACACGTCCGGCCGCCCTTGTCCCTCAAAACGCGCGACTTCGAGAGCGCACCGCGGGCTGGCAGGATGAACCCCTTGTCAGTGGGCGGCCGCCGCCGGGACGACGCCCTTGGCCGGGCTGCGGGACGTGCCGTCGCTGGGCAGCTGCTTCGTCGGCTCGGTCAGGCGTCCGGCTTGCCGGCTTCCTTCAGCAGCAGGTCCGCGTGCGCCTGCTTCTGCAGTTCCGCGAACGCTTTCGGGATCTCCATTTGAACCTTTTTCTCGAAGACCTCCTTGTAGAGTCGCGGCCGCACCGATTCCAGGCTGACCGTGGTGTCCGGCGGGATGCGCTTGAGGCACTTGACCACCACCGCGACGCCGTCGCTCGTGTCAATCAGGGGGCTGATCTGGCCCGGCTGCAGACGAAACGCTTCTCGTTCCATGTCGTCGTTGCCGGTGGTGTGACGGCCGATCGGCTGGTCCAGATGGCCGGCGGACGACTGGGAGCCGGCTGTTGGCCTGCATCTGGGCCTTGCTGTCGAACTCCGCGGCGCTGTCCCGGATCGCCGCGTACTCGTCTTCTGCGATCTCCTTCTCCCCCCCGGGGCCAATAGATGACCTTGCAATCGATCTTCTCGCCGTAATAGGCCTCGTATCCGGCCTGGATTTCCTCCTCCGTGACCTTCACGCGGTCGCGCACCAGCTTGGTCATCAGCAGCTTCGGACGCACCACGTCCTCTTTCCACTCAAAGAGGGTCTTTTTATACTGCTTGAGGATGTTATCGACGAATATTTTCTCGGTCACGCCGCCGCCCATGCTGGCGAGGTCTTGGGCGAAGGACGCCTCGACTTCGGCGGGCGTCACGTCGATGCCCTTGGTCCAACACGCCTCCTCGATGATGAGCTTGTTGACCAGCAGCGGCAGCTTGTCGGCATAGGCGGGGCGATGAGGTACTCGCCGGGCTGCTGCGCGTGATGGTTTCGTTGCCGTGCAGGAAGGCGACCGGACGCTGACAGTAATCGGCCAGCAGGACCGTGGGCGACGCCGGCGGCCGCCACCGCGGCCGGCTTGGCCAGGCGGCCAGCTGGGCCCGTGGCCCGCGGCAAGAATCGACAGCCCAGGTAGCCAGCCGTCCCCAGCCCGGCGACGCACGCCGCCCCCGCAGCCGGCGCCAGGGCCACGCCGGCGCCCTTCTTGCTGCTGCCCGCCATGTCTCGGCCTCCTTGTCCGTGAACGGCCTTTCGGCCTGTGCGTCCCCCTTACTCTCTTCCGGGGCGGCGAGGTATAGCCGACGCGGTTGCGGCACGCAAGGCCGATCCGAAACGGGGGTCCGACCCGCTCGGTAGAATCCCTGCCGCCCCGAGGTGAGCGGGGGGCGTAGAGCCCTGATGACTTCCTGCGGTCACCGATGGATGCGGTTATCAGGGGGCTGACGCCCCCCGCTCGCCGGGCTTGTTGCAGAACACGATCCGACCTCGTTCAGGCACGCCAGCCGGTACAGAATCTCGGCCGCCGCCGCGACTCATCCAGTGGAACCCATTCGTCACACGTGTCGGCGCGGGCGATGTCGCCGGGCCCGAAGACGACGCAGGGAACGCCGGCTCTGCGAAAGCGGCCCGGCGTCGGTGCCGTAGGGAACGGCCATGACGCGGCGCTTTCCGGCGACAGGTTCGGCGGCGCGAGGAGGCGGGCGACAAGTTCCTCCGAGCCGGTCGGATCGAGAGCGGGGCGCTGACCAGGGATCGCCGAAGGAGAAGGCGATGTGGTCGCCGACGCGCTCACGGAGATAGGTGAGCAGGTCGCCGGCCGCGGCGTCGCCGTCTTCGCCGGGCAGCAGGCGGCGGTCGATCTCGATGCGGCAGCGGTCGGGCAGGTGTTAACGCTGACGCCGCCTTCGATGCGGCCGACGCTGAGCGTGGCCGGGCCAAGCAACGGATCGACGCGGCGGCCCGCAACTCCTCGGCGAAGCGCTCGACGTGCGGTAAGAGAGTCCGCCATGTGGTAAATGGCGTTGACGCCGATTTCCGGCCGCGAGCTGTGGCAGGACCGGCCGGCGGTAAGCAAATCCCAGCGGACGGCCCCTTGTGGGCGTGGACCACGTCCAGGCCGGTCGGCTCGGCCACAACTGCTTCGAGCGGCCGGCGCATCCGCCGCGCAGATCGGTCTTCGCCAACGTTGCACGCCGAGAAAGGTGAATTCTTCGTCCACGGTGCATGCCATCACGACGCGGGCGGCGACGGCCGGTTTCTCGCGGACAACGCGGGCGAAAGCCGTTAGCATGGCCGCCATGCCGCCCTTCACGTCGCAGGCGCCGCGGCCGTAAAGCCGGCCGTCCTCGATGCGGGCGCCAACGGGTCGATGGTCATGCCGTCGGTCGGCACCGTGTCCTGATGCACTTCGAAGACGAGGGTGCGCGCGGCGCCGGGCGGCTCGTACCAGGCGAGAATGTTGTCGCGCTGCGGGGCGACCGGCTGACGTTCCCAACGGACGCCGAGAGCCGCGAAAGAAATCTTCCAGGTAGGCGGTGACGCGGGCTTCGAGGAAGTCCGGCCCGGTAAGGTCGCGGCCCATGGGGTTGACGCTCGGCAACGCCACAAGGTCGCGCAGCAGGCGGGTGGTTTCATTCATGGGACACCGGATATCGGTTAGCCGCGACCCGCAAGCGGAGCGCGTGACGCTCACGCATCCGCTTAGCGCGTCGCGGCTAACCGGAGTTTCATTTAAACATTAAGCAGCTTACACGCCTCAGCATACCCCAGCGCGGGCCGTCCGTATTCGCTGGCGGTGACGCGGGCCAGGCCCACCAGCTGCCGCCACCGGAAGGCCGGCCGCGTCGCCGCGAACTCCTCCGACGCCGTGCGATAGTACTTCTCCGCGTGCAGCGCCCCGTCCTCGCTGACGGCGAAGCGCAGCAGCAGGTCGAATACCGGACGTTCCGGATGGCCTTCCTCGCCGTAACGCTGGACAGCGGCGCAGCCGTCGCCTGATCGTTATTCTTAATGGCGGCTTCGGCGCCCGCCAATAGGGCGGCGGCGTCGCCGGTTTTCACCTTCTCGCGGGCTTCGGCGCGGGTACGGCTCCCAATGGAGGAAGTCGCCGCCGCGATCGGTGCGGTCGAAGGCGCACTGGTAGGCGCCGAAGATCAGACAGGCGACGGCGTTGGCGGGGCTGGAATAGCGGGCCATGTTCGCCAGGCGTTGGCCGAGTCGCAAGCGTGAACGCCGATGCCGTCGCCGTGGACGCTGCCGACCGGCTTGTGCGGATTGTTCGCTTTGGGCCGGCCGTTGTCGCGCAGCACCAGCTGGTTCGCGGCCAGCGACAACGCCTCGCCGATGGCTTCGTGCGCGATCCCTTCGGCCAGGGCGGCGGCCACGGCGTCGGCGGCCTGTTCCGGCGTGGACAAAAGATGGTCTGGCTCATCTGGTCCACCCAGGCGTCCTCCGCCTTCTTCGTGCCGGCGGCCCTGCCCATGAGTTTGTACTGGTCGAGCAGTTTCGGCAGCACGTCGCGGGCGGCGGGCGCGTCCGCTCCTTGTTGCCGCCGCCTCCGAACGCGTTCTTGACGCAGTAATGCACCGACTGGCGCAGCAGCACCTCGGCGTATTCCATGCCGATGATGCCGGACAAGGCCCAGGCGCGGTGCGGCAGGACGACGCGGTGGACCTCCAATTCCTCCTCGACGGAGGGCAGAAGTTGGTTGAAGGCGTCGATCGGCTTGCCGGCGCGGACGACGGCGGCGAAGGTCTGGTCGGCGCCGGCCATGTCCTTGTGTTCGACGGCCTCGCGGAGCAGCGTCGGCGCCGGACTTGTCGGCCGGCAAGACGGCCGGCTTGACGGGCCGGAGCGTATCGGCCCCGTTGGCGCCGCCGTGGCCCTGAAGACAGCCGGCGTTGCGGTACGAGGACTTTGAAGACCGGCAAGCGCCGGCGATCCTCGGGCAGTGCTGGGCCATGTGGTAGGCCGGGGCGAGGGCCATCATGGTGTGGAAGGCGGTGTAGTCCTCGCCGCCGAAGGCGCGGGCGTTGGCCAGGGCGGCGGCGGCGGTGAGTTGGGGTCAGGTCGGCGCCGTTGCGCAGGCGCTCGACCAGCAGCGGCTGGAGTTTGTCGGGGCCGGTCTCCTGCATGAGGGCGACGAGCGGATCGAGTTTGCCGAAGCTCAGCCGTTCGGGCGCCTCGGCGCGGGGGCGCTCCGGGGAAAGGTCGGCGGCCAGGGCGGGGCCGACGCTGGCGACAATCATGCCTCGGCCCACGTCCTTCAAGAAGGCTCGGCGATTGGGTTGCATGGGGGTCGTCCTCCGCGAGGGGGTGTGGTGGACCGCCGGCGCCTCGCCCGGCCGGCGGCCGGAATGGGAAGGAAGGCGGTGTGAGGAGGCGCACCGGGGGCGACGGACCCCAAACAGGAGAGAGTCCCGGGGCTGGTCGCGCCACCAGGGATGTTGGTCAGCGTACCGCGGCCTCAAGGCACGGCGAAGGAAAACTCGAGACCTGAACGGTTCATCGGTTCAACGGTTCATCGGGCAAGTGCCAGTACGTCCCGAACACTTGGTTGCGCCAGTATGCTGACAAGTGCCAATACGTCCCGAACAGGCCGATCATCCTGGAAGCCCGGTTGGGCAGTCGATAATCCACTTCCAGGATCTGCGGTTGACTGGACGGCTCCTTGCGCCGCAGGGTGAAGAAGCGGATCTTGTCCTTGTCCAGGATCCACTTCACAGCCCACCAGGCGGCTCGGCCAGACCACGCTGACTGGCCAAGTACGACCCAGCAGTAGCGCCGATTACCCCGTGATTTTTGCGCGCGACGCAGCCCAGGCGAGCGCTATCGATTCGGGCCTCGGGGCCAAAGTCGCGGCTCTGGGTGCGACTTCCTCTCCCGAGTACGCCTTCGCCCCGGCGGCCGCTCCATCAATTTCGGCGCACCCCCTGGAAGCAACTCCCCCAGTGGCAGCGACTTCCCCTCCCATTTCGAGGCGGCGGCGGCGAGTCGCGTCGGCAGGACCGCCGAAACCAACGCTGTTAGAGCAAGTCGAATCGACGCTTCGTTCCGATCGCAAGCTTAATCATGTCAATGCCTATACCAACGGCGGCGTCGTGACGCTCTACGGCAAGGTTTTCGACGACGACGACAAACGTCTGGCCGTGCGAACCGCGCGCAGCGTGAGCGGCGTCACCAACGTTATCGATCAGACAACCACCGACACGGCACAGTGGGCTCTCCGTCAGCAACAGGTGTCGCAGGCCTTGGCCAGCGCGGGATTGACCGGCGTCACGGTAAAGGTGATCGGTCACGACGCGTATCTGGACGGGGAGGTTACACCACCGCCCTCGACCGCCAGCGGGCGGTAACCATCGCGCAAGGCAGCGGCGCCGGTGACAGTGCGCAGCAACCTGGTTCGCGTAGCAGTGGGTAGGGTATTTGGCTTTTAGTAGACATCCGCTCTTAGGCGTGGACTGCGGAAATGATCGAACAGCGTCGCAGGATTGCAGCCTTGCCGCCCGGGGGCGGAAGCATTATTTATCGCTCGTTGTAAGAATTGCTATTGACATTCTTTCGGCTGACGCTTAGACTACCCGTAGGAGATTTCCTCATTGCGCCCCTTCAGGAGGCCGCGTTTACAAATGGCTGAGACTGCGTCTTCGTGCAAAGAGGTCTTCGACAACATGGCTTCGCGGTTCAAGAAGGACGCCGCGAAGGGACTTAATGCGACCTACCAGTTCGACCTCTCTGGTGATGGCGGCGGCCAATGGTATGCAACCATCGCCAACGAAGAGTGCGAAATCAAGCAGGGAAAGGCTCCGTCTCCGAACATCACCATTTCCATGGCCGCCCAGGATTATCTGGATATGGTCAATGGCAAGCTCAACGGCCAAATGGCCTTCATGACTGGAAAGCTGAAGATCGCAGGGGACATGGGGCTAGCGCTTCGGTTGCAGAGCCTGTTCGCCTAAGCCCGCGCCAACCACAATATCCGCGGTCGTAGCCTTATTCGAGCAAGGCCCTATTCGAACGACACGGGGAGCCACAGATAAAACCTGCTATTATCCCGACATTATTCCGTAGAACCGCGTAAGGCTGGAGCGAGCGGCAATCCGTCGCGATCTCTGGCGCTCAATGAGCAAAAGAACCAGGTGAAGAGGCCCGCAGTGTCCCGTCTTGTCAGGCGGACCCACAGCTTCGTTCATTTTCAGGCCCGTCTTAAGAACATTTCATCACCGGGCTTAACCCGGTGGGGAGGAACAAAGGAATACTAACATGAGTCCGCAGGACACCACAGAAGATATGGACAAGGAGAACGAGTCCCCTATGGACGCTGACCAGAACAACGACTCGCTCGCTACCAAGCTCTCCCAGGAGCTCAGTAATTGGCGGCGGCGGCGAGGCTCGACACGACCCAGACAGAATGAACCCAAGGCTGGCGGCTCCAGCTCGCAGTCCGAATCCGCCCGTACAATCAGAGTTCGCGGTCACGAAACACTCGTGAATCGTAACCCAAGCTGGTGGCAAAACCCTCCAACGGTATCGACCGCTCAAATCATTAGTCGAGTCCCACGGCCATACTTCGCCAAATGCCCCCGCTAACCCGCGGGCAGGCGGTCGAAGCCGAATTTCCGTTTCCCCGCTGATACCGGCGACGGATAATCCCGCGTAGCACGCGGCAACGGGCACCAAACTTTTAGATTTCGCGGTATTTGCAGACGCCTACAGGCGAGGTTTTTTATCTAAGAGCGAAAGACTTCGACCGGCGTCTCGCGCGACGCCTGGCGGACGGATAAATCGTCGCCAGGTAGCACAACACCATGGAGGCTATCGCCACCACGACGAAGCTCACCGGCTGCGCGTCGATCGGAGAGTCGCAATACCGTAGATTTCGCTCGGTATATGAATGAACTGATAGCGGGAGAGCGCAAAGCAGGAAATGGCTCCTATGGTCAGCCCCAGCGCGGTCCCTGCCGCGCCAACGATTATTCCCTTGAGCTGAAAAATCCATCGCACCTCGGCCGGCGTCGCGCCCATCGCCAGTAGCACCGCGATGTCCTTGCGCTTTTCCATCACGACCATGATCAGCGTCGCGATTAGATTGAACGCGGCGACCCCAATCAGCAGCAGCAGTACGATCGCATAGACCCGCTTGAGCATCGCGAAACCGGCCGACGCCGCCTGGTCGGACTCCATCCAGTTGCCCACCCGAAAGGTGGGGCCCAAAGTCGCGCGCAACGCGTCGGTGACGGCCGTGGTCTGGTCGAGGTCATACAGTTTCACTTCGATTCCGTCCGCTTTGCCAGGACGGCCAAAAAAGTCCTGCGCGGTGGCAAGACCCATGAAGACTAAGTCGCTATCGATAAACTGAACGCCCGAATTGAAAATCGCTGCGACCCGGAAATCGGCGCTGCGCGTGCTCAGCTGGGAATTGGCGCCAGTGATTATCGGCGCCACTGGTGACCGGATCGCCGGTCTTCACCTTGAGCTTGTCGGCCAGCGTCGCGCCGAGGAGCAAGCCGTTGACCGGATGCGCTCCGCCGCCCGGGCCCGCAGCCGGGACCCCGCTCTCCAGCATCCGCAATGACGCCGCGTCGACGTATCGCTGAAGCCGCGATATGACGACCGGGTTGCGCGGCTCTACGCCGCGCACTACTACTCCCGAGATCCCATGCGGCGCGGTGATCAGCCCCTGGCCAACGATAAACGGGTCCGACCCAGCTACCCCGGGCGTGTGATCGATGCGGCTCTCGACCGCCGGATAGTTCGAGATCGCGCCGCCGAAGCTTTGCACCTGCACCTGCGGGCTCAGGCTGAGCATCCGCTGGCGCAGGTTGGTCTCGAAGCCGCTCATCACGGCCAGCATCACGACCAGCGCGGCCACGCCGATCGTCACGCCCACCGCCGTGAAAAGTGTGGTGACCGAGATGAAGGCGTCTCTGCGCCGCGCCCGCAGATAACGCAGCGCGATCATCAGTTCAAAACGCAAATCACACTCCGTTCCGACTCGACGTCGCGTTCCGACTCTGGCCGCCAAAGACGTTCAGAAGATCACCCGTTCCTCTTTGAGCCGCGCGATCTCGGCCGCGTCGAGGCCCATCATTTCGCCAAACACCTCGTCGTTGTGCTGACCGAGCGTCGGCGCCGGCGTGCGCAACTCTCCCGGCGTGCGGCCGAGCCGATACGCCAGGCCCTCGTAGGGCGACGGACCCATCGCCTTGTGATCGAGCCAGTGCCAGAAGCCGAAGGCCTCGAGATTGTCGTCACGATGGACATCGACGCAATTCTGCACCGGGTAGGCCGAGACGCCGGCGGCCTGCAGCGCGGTGGTCAACTCCTCGGCGTCGCGCTCGCGCACCACGGCGCCGACGAACTCGTCGAGCGCCTCACGATTCTCGATACGCGCCGCCATCGTGGCGAAGCGCGAATCCGCCGGCGGGTCGCCCAGCACGCCGAGCATCGCGCGCCACTCGTCCTCATTGGCGGCCGCCAGCGCCAGCCATCGCTCCTGGCCGTCGAGATCCGCGCATCGATAGGCGCCATGCGGCGCGAAGCGCTCGGATCGATTACCGGTTGGCCCCGCCACGCGGCCGCTCGAGAAATAGTCGACGATTGCCGGTGCGAGGTTGTGCAGCGCGGCCTCGTATTGCGACAGGTCGATATGTTGTCCGCGCCCGGTGCGCCGGCGATAGTCGAGCGCGGCCAGCAGCGCGCAGGCCGCAAAGCGCGGCGCGATGAAATCGGTGTAGGCGCCGTATGGCGGACTCGGCGGCTCGTCGGGCGAGTAGCCGGCCACGTGGTAGAAGCCGCTGAGCGCCGCCATCAATTGGCCGAAACCCGGATATAGCGCGTTGGGGCCGGTCTGACCCTGCATGCAGGTGGAAAGCATGATCAGATCCGGCTTGAGCGCACGCAGATGCTCGTAGTCCAGGTCCCACTTGCGCAACGCCTTGGGAGTGAAGCTTTCGGCCACGATGTCGGCCCACGGCAGCAGCTTCAAAACCAGCTCGCGCGCGCGTGGCTTGCCAAGATCCAGCGTGATGCTCCGCTTCGAGGTGTTGAAGCTGGCGAAGAACTGACTCGTGTCGATCCCGGGCCGGGCGTCCTTCCATGGGGGCGCGAAACGCAGGATGTCGGGCCGCGCCATGGATTCGACCCGGATAACATCGGCGCCGTTATCGCTCAGGTACTTGGTCGTAACCGGCCCGACTCCGACCCAGGAGAAGTCGAGCACGTGCACTCCCTCTAACGCGTATCGTCTCATCGAAGCCTCTCCATCCCATCACCGCGAACGCGGTCAGATCCGTTTTGGCTCAGATCGCGCCGATCGCACGCAGGCGGCCAAGCCGTGCGCCGTCGATCGCCAAAAGCTCGCCCCAGACCTCGCCATTATGCTCGCCGAGGCGCGGTGCACGCCGGCCCGGGCCAACCGGTGTCGCACTGAATTTGGCGAACGCGCCAGGCAAAGTGAGCGTGCGGCCGAGCGTGTCGTGCTCGAGGCGAACGAAGTAGTTGCGCGCCTTCAGCTGCTCGTCATCCGCGATATCGGCCGCAGTCGCTACGGGGGCGAGCAGGATGCGCCGCTTGAGCGCTTCGGCGTAGATTTCGCGTTTGGTCAGGCCGCTAAAAAAACGCTGCACGCGATCTTCGAGGTCGGCGATCTCCCGGTAATCCTGTTCAGTCGCCTTCATCAGGATTCCGGGCACCCAGCTCGCCCAGTCCTTCTCGATCATCCAGTCTGCGGCAACGCCGGCGACGGCCATCCATTCGACCAGTCCTTTCATCGAGGTCGCGCCAACGCCCGTGCCTCCGGCGAGCACTGTCGAGATGTAGCCGTCCTTGCAGGCGTAAACCAGTTTGCGCCGGGTGCCCGTCGCCGTGTAAAAGACGCCACTGCGCCTGATGTAATCGCCGTGCAGGATCGGCATCGCCTGCTCATTCATCATCGTCCATGCAACGCAGGCCTGCATGTCGATCACCACGTGCTGGCCGTGGCCCTCGATCTCGCGCGGATAATGGGCCAGCAGCGAGGCAACCGCAGCCTCTGCGCCGGCGTGCAGTCCGGCCTGCGGCAGACTCATCTCCAGCGGCGGCCTGCCTTCCTCGCCCATCAGGAACATCGGACCGCCCGCGGCCCAGGACACGATGTCGGCGGCCTTGTAGTTCCTGCCCGGACCCGTGTCGCCGAAGGGCGTGACGGAGGTATGAATTATCCGCGGATTCAGTTCGGCGAGCCGCTCGTAGCCGAGACCTATCGACTCCATATAGCCGACCGGGAAGGACTCGAGCAGGAAGTCGGACTTGCGCACGAGGTCTTCAAGCAGCGCGCGGCCGTCGGGCGATTCCAGATTCAGCGTCACCGAGCGCTTGCCCGCCTGGTAAGCGATGAAATACAGGCTGCGCTCGGCTTCCGGGAGGTCGTCGACGAACGGCGGGATGCGCCGCGTCGAACATCCCGCGGGCGGTTCGACCTTGATCACGTCGGCGCCCATGTCGGCGAAGATTTTACCACACAGCGCGCCTTTTTCGTCGGCGAGGTCGAGCATTCTGAATCCGCTGAGCAGTTCCGATCCCATCGATACTCCTATTGCGGGAAGGTGAGGGCTACCAGAAGAGCGGCGATGGCGCGGTCAGCGGTTGGGACCGCCTGCAGCGCGCGCCGCGCCAATCGCGGTTGCGTAGTCGGCGTGTTCGGGAATCGTAAAGCGCGCTAGCATCGTATCCATTCGCTTCTGCCGCTGCATGAAGCGGAATATCCGCGTCAGTTTGCCGGTCAGCACGATGTCGCGCTGGTCGCAGGCGCGTGCGGTCGCGAAGCTCAATACGCTTACCACCTCGACGATCATGTTCATGATCGCGAGTGCCTTATCCTCGTTGGTCGCATCGGCGCTAATTTTGCCGAAGTTGGCCGCGGTGGCTCCCGGCTGCAAGTCGCCCAATGGACCGCCCGCGATGTCGCGCACTGTCAGGTCGATGCGGCTCAAGTCACCCCGTTCCGCGAGCGCTTCCAGCGTTTGCAGTGTCGACACGCCGAGCATGTGCTTGGAGAGTCCGCGCAGCGTTCCGCCGCCGAGGCCGGTGCCGCCGAAGTGCTCGATCTTGTCGCCATGCACCGAGACCATCGCGGTGCCGGTGCCAAGCGACACCACCAGTGCGTCGGCCTTGCCGCATAGAGACGTGCCGCCGATTCCGATCGCGGTGAATTCGCTTACCTTAACCACCGGCCGGCCGAGCAGCGTCGCCGAAAGCGCGCGCGATCCCGCTCCGGTGGCCGCTACGCATGCCACCTGGTCAAGTTTGATTCCGTATTCTTCTACCAGTTTGCCCAGCGCTCCAGCCGCTGCCGCGACCGGATCGTTGGCCTCGATCGTGACGACGTGGTAGTCGCCGTTGTCGACCGTTACCGCGTCAGTGGTCGATCCGCCGATATCGATTCCGACGATCATTTAGATGGTGCCGGCGCCCACGTCCGGCCCGGCCCTCAAGGCTAGAATACGCGCGACCCGCTGGCAAACGGGTCTGATATTCAGCGGGCCCAATTCACGTCGTTGGACATGCGCGCCGAGGGGCCACGGATACGGCTGGCGAGGGCGCTGTGCTACGGTCCAAACTATGGCCGGGCGGCGTAATAGTGGGAGGAAAACCCCTGCAGAGCCAGGGCTCTTCCCCCCGAGGACGCCGACGGCCCAGCCTTTGGCGGATCGGATGCGCCCGCGGAGCCTCGACGAGGTCGTCGGCCAGGAGCATCTGCTAGGTCAAGACAAGATGCTCAGCCGGACGGTCGCGGCGGGCGCGCTGCCATCGATAATTCTGTGGGGACCGCCGGGGAGTGGCAAGACCACGATCGCTTTGTTGCTGGCGCGGCAATCGGGCGCGAGCTTTCGCACGATCACGGCTGTAGCGGCTGGGGTCGCCGAGTTGCGCGAGGCAGTCGAACAGGCGCAGAGCGAACTGGAAGCCGGCGGGCGCCGCACGGTGGTTTTCATCGACGAGATCCATCGATGGAACCGTGCGCAACAGGACGCCATCCTGCCTCACGTCGAAAGCGGACTTATCACGCTCATCGGCGCGACCACCGAAAATCCTTCCTTCGAGGTTATCGCGCCGCTGCTCTCGCGAACCCGCGTACTGGTGTTGCGCGCGCTCGGCGACGAGAATATCGCAGCGATTTTGCGCCGCGCGCTCGGCGACACCGAGCACGGCCTGGGCGCAAGCGGGCTAACGTTCGAGGACGAGGCGCTCACCGAACTGGTGCGCTTCGGCGCGGGCGATGCGCGGCGTGCGCTCAACACGCTGGAGGTCGCGGCGACGCTAGCGCGCATGGCCGGTCGCGCCTCGATCGCGCCCGAGCAGGTACGCGAGGCAGCGCAACAGAAGACGCTGCTCTACGACCGCGCCGGCGAAGAGCATTACAACGTCATCTCGGCCTTCATCAAGAGCATGCGCGGCAGCGACCCGGACGCGGCTTTGTACTGGATGACGCGGATGCTGGAGGCGGGCGAGGACCCGCTATTCGTCGCACGCCGGATGGTGATCTTCGCGGCCGAGGACGTCGGCAACGCCGACCCGCGCGCACTCCAGCTCGCGCTCGCGGTGAAGGACGCGGTCGATTTCGTCGGGATGCCGGAGGCGGCTATTCCGCTCGCGCAAGGCGTGACCTATCTCGCCTGCGCGCCAAAATCTAATGCATCGTATCGTGGGATGCTCCAGGCCCGGGCCGACGCGGTCGAGCGCGGCGCCCTGCCGGTGCCGCTTCATCTGCGCAACGCACCTACCGGTCTGATGCGCAAACTGGGCTACGGCGAAGGCTATCGCTATCCGCACGACTCCGAAGGCGCGATTAACGAGCAGCACTACATGCCCGAGGAACTGGGCGAGCGGCGCTACTACGAACCTTCCCAACGCGGTTATGAAGGGCGGCTCGGCGAATATCTGGAACGGGTGAGGGTCGCGCGCAAGAGCGGCAAGCACTCAGCGGAGACGCCGAAAAAGTCCGGCCGATGACGCCGCAACTCGACCGCCGTTAGCTTCGGATAATCTGCCCGTGCGCTGAAATGGATCGCGGGGACGAAGCGAACTTCGCCCCCGCGATCATCAAATTTTTCGGAAGTCCGCGCCTAGCGCACGCCGAGCACGGCATCCTTGAGCGCCTTGGCAGGCGTGAAACGCAGGCGGGTGCGCGCCGGAATCTTGATCGCTTCGCCGGTGGCCGGGTTACGCCCCATCCGGGCCTTGGTCTTGCGCTTGCGGAAAATCCCCAGTCCCGCAAGGCGCAGCGCGCCTTCCTTCTTCAGTTCGCGCACCACGAGGCTGGTCAATTCCTCGAGCGCGACCTTGGCGTCCTTCTTGGAAATGTTAACTTTGTCGGCGAGATGCGCCGCGACCTGCGACTGCGTCATTCATCTTCCTCCTTGTGCGAGTGCGTGTTTCGCAGACAGAGGGTGAACCAGCGTTGGGTCATTTGCAAGCTAGGAGGGAGCAAAAACCTGTGTTTTTATTAAGAACCGCGATGGTTTTTCAACAGCCCCTACTCTGAGTCATTGGGAGAGAGGCACTTTTTTGTCGCACACGCGGCGCGCTCCGGTCCGGCAAGCGCTTCGCGACGTCTTCAGTAGAGTACGTCGACCAGGTATAAGCCGGCGGCCGGTGCAGGCGCCGGCGCAAGTGCGCGGTCTCGGCTTGCGAGTATGCCCTCGATGGTAGCGGCAGGCGGCTTGCCTGCGAATTTCCCGCGTCCCACCTCGACCATCGCGGCCACCATCGTACGCACCATGTGGCGCAGAAACGCATTCGCTTCGACCCGATAAACCAAGCGGCGCCGATGTTTACGGAGATCGTCGTCGTGAGCTTTATGCTCCATCCTCCAGCGGCTCACGGCGACGCGTCGCGTGGTGGTCTTTTCGTCCGATCCCACCGAGCGGAAAGCGGCGAACTCGTGCTCGCCGACGAATGCCGCCGCCGCCGCGTTCATCGCGTCCATATCCAGCGGCTCGCGCACCAGCCACGCCGAGTTGCGGTCGAACGCCGAGCGCAACGGCTGATTCAGCACGTGGTATTCGTAGATTCGACGCAGGGCGGCGCGCCGCGGATCGAAGTCGTCGCCGACCTCCGACGCTTCCAGCACCACGATGTCGGGCGGCAAGATCGCGTTGAGCGCACGCGCGAGTTCGGCTGAATCGAACAGCCGCGGCAGCCGCGCCGCGGCGACCTGTCCGCGGGCGTGCACGCCGGCGTCGGTGCGTCCCGCGCCGCGCACGCGCACCGGGTCGCCGAAGAGCCGCAGCAACGCCTCTTCCAGCCGGGCCTGGATCGAGTCCTGGCCACTTTGCAATTGCCACCCCGCGTAATTGGTGCCGTCGTACTCGAGCTTGAGCCGAACCTGCATGCTTTTTTTTCTGAGCGCGGGCCTACGCGAGGCCGGGTGAAGCTATACCGGAGAGCTTTTCCGCAACCCACACGGCGTCGAGCGCGGCCAGACGCGCGCTGTCGAACGCGCACCATATCGACGCTCCGGCCGGCTGCGTGCGAAGCCTGACCAGGATCGCCTCATGGCCGACCGCGTCCACTACGCCGGCGCTCCCCTCATCGTCGGCGACCAACAGCAGCCCGGGAGCCGCGCGCAGACGCGCGGCCAGATTGTCAGGGTCGGGCGGATCGGGAATGAGCACCGTCATCGCCGAGCCATGCAACACGGGGAGATGGATAACCTCGAGTAGGAGCCGCGGCGCGGCACCGAGCAAGGCTGCGGTCTGCGCGGCCAAGGCCGGGGCAAGTCCTGCGGCAAGTCCCGCGGGAGGACCCGATGCGGCATCAACAGGGTAGGCGTTGAAGGCGCGTCGGATCTCGCCTTCCTCCGGATTGTGCGTGCCGCTCAACAGCTCGGTTGCTTCACGGACGACATCTTCAACGCCATGCCGTCCCGCGCTGCTCGCACCCAGCATTACGGTCGCGCAAACGATTCCATTTTGCGCGCCGGCTGCGTTGACGATCGTCGCGAGCGCGTGGGCGGCGGGATGGGGGATCGCTACGACCCGGTCGCTCGCGGCGATTTCGGCGATTCGTTGTGCTGGCGTGAATCCGGGCGCGACCAGGGGTATCGAGGGGACTTCCGCCGGCGCGCGCACGGCGGCGCTCAAGTCGACCAGCAGCGGGCCCGGACGGGCGCGGATGATCTCCGCGGCCCAGCTCGGAGCGACTGCGAGAAAAGCGATGTCGAATCGGGAAAGCTCGGCCGCATCGTGAAACTCGGCGACAATCAGCGCCTCGCCGAGCGCCTCGAGAGTCTGCGTTGCGCCGCGCTCGGTCGCGAACAGCGCAAGTTCGGCGCAGGGCAGGGCGCGCGCGTCGATAAGCTCGACTATCTGCTCGCCGACCGCGCCGGTGGCGCCGACCACTGCGATCCTGAGTTCGCGGCCGGTCGCCGCGTCCATGTCAGGCCTCCGTGCCTTCGAGTTTTTCGCGCACCAGCCGGCCCATCGCCTTGCAGCCAAACACTTTGGTGCCGGCGCCGCCGCCGAGGTCGCGCGTGCGGTAGCCCTCATGCAATACGCCCTCAACCGCGTGCTCGATTATCTCGGCCTCCGCGCGCAATCCGAGCGAATGCTCGAGCAGCATCGCGGCGGACAGTATGGCTGCGAGCGGATTGGCCTCGTCGCGGCCGGCGATATCGGGCGCGGAGCCGTGAATCGGCTCGAACAGCCCGACCCGGCATCCAGCGCTGTTGAGTTCGTCGCCAAGCGAAGCCGATGGCAGCAGACCCATCGAGCCAGCCAGCACCGAGGCCTCGTCGGTCAGAATATCGCCGAACATGTTCTCGGTGACGATCACGTCGAAGTCGCGCGGGCGGCGAATAAGATGCATCGCCATCGAGTCCACCAGCTGGTTGTCGAAGGCGACGTCCTTGTATTCTGCGGCCAGCTCGCCAGCGATCTCGCGCCACAGCCTTGAAGTGGCGAGGATGTTGGCTTTGTCGACCGAGGTCAGGTGCTTGCGGCGCTCGCGTGCGAGCTCGAATCCGTAGCGCAGCACACGAACGATCTCTTCTTCGGAATATACGCAGGTATCGACCGCTCCGCGCACGTCGCCGTTGTTGCGCCGCTCCGATGGTTTGCCGTAGTAGATACCGCCGGTGAGCTCGCGGATAATCACGAGGTCGACGCCGTTGACGATTTCCGGACGCAGCGGCGACGCCGCCATCAATTCCTTCACCGCCTTGACCGGCCGCACGTTGGCGAACAGCCCGAGCTCCTTGCGCAACGTGAGCAGCGCCTGCTCGGGACGCTTGTCGGCCTTGGGGTCGTCCCACTTGGGACCGCCCACCGCTCCGAACAGAATCGCGTCGCTGTCGCGCGCCTGCTTGAGCACGTCGTCGGGTAACGGTGTGCCAAACTGATCTATCGCATGGCCGCCGGCGATGCCTTCCTTGAACTCGAGATCGAGCGCGGCGTTGCGCGCCACAACCTTGAGCACCTGCAGCGCCTCGCCGACCACTTCGGGGCCGATTCCGTCACCCTTCAGAACCAGAATCTTGTACGCCATTTATACTTGCGGAGTCCCAGTAGCCGATATGTAGAGAGCGATAGGTTTCGGGCAGATTCGCTTCAAGCGTCACGCGTTCGTGGCAGAGCTAAAAACTCGGACAAATTCCGGGCGAGTGCCGCCGGCACCATCTTCCCCTATTCGACACCATTACCGGGCAGCGCTTCAAGCGCGCTCTGCCCAACGCCAATAGCACTTAGCCCAAACGCGGTTGCCGCGGCAAGCCCCCCACCTGACGGGTCTACCTGAGTCGTTACGGCACGCGACGGTCGCTACGCGGCAAATCCTGGGCAACCTCAACTCAAATCATCAGGCTCATCGCGCACGCCACAGGTAGTCAATCCAAACCGCAAGGCCATACGCCGCGACAAGGACCCCACTGTGGATCGCAAATATCCGGTAACCGCTTCGTTGCAACACCGCCGGGATTGATAAACACATCAACGCCAATGCAAGAAACCCGGAAATCGCAAGCGTCGGACTGAGCGTGCTAAAGACTGGCGTGCGCGAGGCGAGATCCATCGGGAAGAACACCACCATGTTGAAGGCACAGGAACCGTACAGATTGGATGCAGCCAGATCGAACTCGCCTAGAGTACCGGCAGTGATCGAGGTGACAAACTCCGGCAACGCAGTAGCAAACCCGAGCAAAGCGGTACCTATGAAGGACTCACCAAGCCCGGTACTATCCGCTAGATTTTTCGCCGATTCTGCAAACCTCGGGGCGGCGAAAAAGATAAGAATCGCGCCAACGATGAACAGCACAATCGCTCGTCCGAGGGTTCCCCCCTTCGACCGTGCAGAAGGCGGATAGTCAACCCGTAGTTGCCCGCCTGCCGTGCCGGCGCGCTTATAAATCATGAAAGTACCGAGCAGGTAAGTCGCAAGAATCGTGAGAGACTCGGGCCGCAAATGTCCGAAGCCGGTGTTCGAGTGTTTCAGAACAAAGATGGTGCCGAGAAAATTGAGCAGGATTGCCAGTGCGACAGTATACAAAATTGTCGGCTGGAACGGACCTCGCTTCTTGCTGACTGACAATGCCGAGATCATGAGACCAAAAAACGCCATGTTGGTGAGACTCGAACCGAATAGATCTCCCGCTGCGAGATTCGGTGCATTCAGCCCAACAGCTGAGACATCCGTCACGAACTCCGGCAATGAGGTCGCGGCGGCCAGCAACAACCATCCGGTCCACATGCTGCCCAAAGCAGTGCGCCGCGCGATTACCTCTCCGGCATGACCTAAGAGGATGCCGGCGATCACGACAACACTCCCGGTCAAAACGATCGGAACCATCAATTCTCCCGATAGAAAACCCGAGGCCAGGCTGCTTATCGGACCAGAGGTCTCAGTCCGTTGACGCTAGCTGCTATTGCTGAACCATTACTGACTAGCGCGACCGCCTCGGCTGGAATGGCACGGCCGAACAAAGCCATAGCCAAAGCGACCAGATTCATTCCAACCACTATTGAGTAGTTTTGATGTATAAGGCTAACGGCGTTGCGTGCCGCGTCGAGGGCAGTGACAAACTTGGTCAAATCGTCCTGGAGTAAAACCACGTCTGCGCTATGCTGAGCCAGGTCCGACCCGTTCTTCATCGCAATACCAACATCAGCATATGTAAGCGCGACCGCATCGTTGATGCCGTCTCCGACCATGGCGACCTTGTTTCCTTTATCGCGCAGGTTCTTCACGATCTCCCCTTTTTCGTTCGGCAGCACTTCGGCGTAGAGACGGTTAATCCCGAGCTGAGACGCGACATGATGCGCCGACGCCTGGTTGTCTCCCGTCAGCATCACGAGGTTCCCAATCTGGCGCGTCCGTAGTTCGTGCATCACTCGAGCGCTCTCGGGCCTAATCTGGTCTTCGTAGATCAATTGGCCGACCAACTCTCCATCGACCGCAACCATGAGCGAAGACTGACCATTGCGATTTGCCTGTCGGCAATTGCCCGACGCGCCATTGATATCGATCTGCTCGTCGCGCAGAAAACGCTCACTGCCAACGTGAACGTAATAACCGTTGACGCTAGCTTCGACGCCGAGCCCGATGCGATATTTCGAATTGCCTCGGGCAGGAATTGAAACCTGCGATTCCCGCGCCTTGGCGACGGTGGCTAGAGCTACAGGATGTTTCAGGCGTAGCTCGGCGGCGGCCGCAATCTCGAGGACCTTGCGCGAAGGAAAACTGCTTCCTTCGTATGAAATTACCTCCGTGATCCTGGGTGTGCCGAGTGTCAGAGTGCCCGTCTTATCGAACACGACGGAGTCGACTTCAGCCAGTCGTTCCATCGCACTGCCGCCCCGTATCAAGACTCCGCTTCCAGCTGCGGCCGATATCGTAGCCAGGACCGACGTCGGAGCGGCCACGCGAATGCCGGTCCCAAAATCCACAATCAGCGCGGACAAAAGCCGGTTAACGTCACGCGTGAGCAGATAAAGAAGCCCACTCAAGCCGAGGCTCGGAGCGACCAGCCGATCGGCAAATTTCTCTGCGTAGTTCTGCATTCGGGTCTCACCCACGGGAGTGGACTCGATCATATTGACGATCTGCGCAACCAGGGAGTCCGCAGCGGCGCGTTCTGCGCGCACGTACAACTTGCCTTCCTGGACTACACTTGCGCCAAACACCTTGTCGTTACGTCGTTTGGCGAGCGGCATCGATTCTCCGGTAATCGCCCGCTGATCTACCGTCGCATTGCCGCCGATCACGCGCCCGTCGATGGGAATAAGATCCCCATCGTAGGCAACGACGACGTCTCCTGTAGCGATTTCGCTGACCCGGATCGAAATTTTGTCTCTGCCGCGCATCACCCAAGCGCGCTTGTTTTGGAAGTCGGTTAGTTCGGCGATAGCACGCCGGGACTTGGCTGCGGTTTGGTCCCGAATCCAATCGCCGACAACAATCAACCACGCCATAAACGCGGTCGTGAAAACATTCCCTTGTAGGCTGGAAACACAAATCGCCACACTATCGAGAAAATCGACGTTGAGACGTTGCTCGTCGCGAAGCATCACAAGGGCGCGCCGAAAACTCGGCGCTGCTGCCACGGCGCTAAAGCCGATTGAGGCGGTTGCGAAAAGCGAGCCTGTTAACAGACTAAAAACGACTCCAGCTGTCGCTATCGCAAGCGAGTGCCAACCTTCGGGTAGAACTGATGCGCTAGCTGAAGATTCTAGTGCTGCCTCTTGCGCGGCTGTCGCGGGGGCCGCTTTCAGAGTCTGGATATCCAGCTGCTTAAAGGACTCTTCCAGCATCGCCACCCTGCCCAGGTCTTCCCGATCGTAGGTAAGGACCACCGAGGCGCACGTTGGGTTTATTCTGGCACCGTCGACTCCATCCAACGATTTCAACCAAGCGACAAACTGCGCAAGTGGAGCGTCGTGGCGCGCCAGGATCGGCACCCTGAAACGCGAGCGGCCTGGTATCGAGTGCACCAACTCATAATCAAGGCGCTCGGCCATCTGCTTGGGCGTCTCCGAACCGGCAGGTAGCGACCGTCAGTGAAGGTAAGATTGTGACGCCCGTTCCTGCGGGCGCGGGTCCGTCGTCCGGTTTGCCTTTTGGTCAAGCACTGCGAAGGAAGTGAAGGCAAAGATCATCAGCGTGATCCACAGTGGAGTAGGCGCGTTTTTTCTCGAAAAGTTTGCCACGCCCAAAGCAAGCGCCGCTAAAGGAAGCAGCAGGCGCAAATCCACCTTGTTCGCCGTGGCCCATTTGACTGCTGCGTCGGCCTCGCGCAGCAGAGATTCCAGTTTCTCTGCCGTTTCTGACTTCTCCTCGAGCCACTGTTCCGCCTCCTCCTCCACCCAAGGTTCGATCAATTCGAGCGCAAGCTCGGAGCCGGAAAGGGCGGCTCTGATCGCCTCCAGGTCGGAAACCGCGGCTTCCGCATACCGAATCAGAATACTCCCTGTAGAAGGGTTGAATTCAGTCGAATCAACTCCACCAACTTCTCTTGCACGGGTAGCTATTCGCTTTAGCAGTTCGTTGTCGCGTTTGGCCCCCGGAATTCGCAGACGTATCCGTCTACGCGAGTTGTGAGTAACGTTCGCGCGCATTTCCCCTCTCCGGCGGTTTGGTTTAAACGATCATTGAGCAGACTCGGGGCCGCTACTCCCGCCTGGACGAAGATTCCTGATAGTCGGAACGCGCTTCCGCGACCATGTCTTGTACGTCTTCGCTCGCTTCCGCAAACACTTCGTTAGCTTTCATCGCGGCTGCATATCCGGCTTTCACGACCGTGCTGATGATTGGACGGATGACCCCGCCCACGCGGGGCAGACTGCGGGCCGCGTAAACGGCGCCTGCTCCCAACAACATCCCACCAAGCAACTCAGGTTGGAGCAGCGCGCCAATTCCGATCAGTGCCGCAGTAGCTGCGAGTGAACTGTCAGCGATAGAAGCCGGTTCGGACCGATTCCGTCGTTGAGTTTCAGCCATGTGCCCTTGGTGTTCTGACCGGGTGCTGTGCGCCCCTTGGTCACGTTGTCCAAACGAAGAGCGAGCACTCTCAGAATTCGTCTCTTTCTTGTCATCTTTTGCCACGAGATTCCTCCGAAAATGAACGCGATGTGCCAATCCCTGCAAAAAGCGTTCACAATCGAGGCAAATTCGCGCTTGATCCGTAACACAAACTTCGCATTTCATTCTTGCACTTTTCACAAGAATGAAAGTGAGCAGACACGCCAAACAGTATTATGTCTCCCACGGCTGTAGGATTTTCAGGCAAAAAATTCAGGTGGAGGAACAAGCATGGGAGTGGCAATTGTCCAGACGATCGTGGAAATCATGATTCAGGCTTTAGTGAACAACTTGCTCTCGGCCATGCTTAATGCGCTCGTGGCGATGCTTGGGTAGATCGCATCGGCTTGAAACTGCCTCCAGAACGCTCCTAGGCCGAGCGAATACGTCAGATTAGTCCTCACTGCGGCACGCGCAACGAGTCGCCGTGAGAACGCGCTTGCGCGCTACGCTCCTTCGGCCGGGCGAAGGACTGCTGTCCGGACGCGGCCCTGGAGGCGGTTGAGCGCATTGACCAGCGCTAGCGCGCTCGCCATCACGATGTCGCTGTGCGCGCCCTGTCCGGCGACGGTCATGCCATCCGAGCTGACCAGGCAACTCACCTCGCCCAGCGCGTCGGTGCCGCCAGTTATGGCTTTGACGGAATAGCGCTCGAGCGCCGGCTGCACGCCCGCCAACTTGTAGATTGCCTTGTAACACGCGTCGACCATCCCGTCGCCCGAGGCCTCAGCGACACGCTCCTCGCCTCCGCCGATCCGCATCGTCACTTCGGCGTGCGGCGTGGTCTTTGCCGATGAGGTCACGCGCACGTCGAGCAATTCGAAGTGGTCGGCGGTGCGGCGCGCCTCTTCATTGACCAGGGCGAGGATGTCGTCGTCGTAAACGATTTTCTTTTTGTCGCACAGCACCTTGAAGGCGGCGAACGCCTTGTTCACGTCGATCGAGGCGGCGTCGACCCCCAGTTCTTCAAGCCGATTGACGAAAGCATGACGGCCCGAATGTTTGCCCAGCACCAGCTTGTTAGAGGGAATCCCGATGTCCTCGGGTTTCATGATTTCGTAAGTCAGTTTGTACTTGAGCACGCCGTCCTGGTGGATGCCGGCCTCGTGGGCGAACGCGTTGTCGCCGACGATCGGCTTGTTGGGCGGTACCGGCTGGCCGATGATCTGCGAGAGCAAGCGCGAGGCGGGGTAAATCTGGCGCGTGTCGATTCCGGTGCGCACCTCCATCAGGTCCTTACGCGTCTGCAGCGCCATCACCACCTCTTCCATCGAGGTGTTGCCGGCGCGCTCGCCGATCCCGTTGATCGTGCATTCGACCTGACGCGCGCCGTTTTTGATCGCAGCCAGTGAATTGGCGACCGCAAGACCGAGGTCGTTGTGGCAGTGCGCGCTCCAGATCACGCGGTCGGCACCTTCGACCTTGCTCCTCATGTAAGCGAACATCTCGCCGAACTCCTCGGGGATCGCGTGGCCGGTGGTATCGGGCAGGTTGATGATACGGGCGCCGGCGCGGATCACTTCGGAGCAAATCTTGACCATGAAATCCCAGTCGGTGCGCGAGGCGTCCTCGCAGGAGAACTCGATATAGTCCAGATGCTCCTTGGCGCGTGCGACCGCCCAGGTCGAAGCGCTCAAAACATCCTCGCGCGTCATGTTGAGCTTGTACTTCAGGTGGATGTCGGAGGTCGCGATGAAGATGTGGATGCCTGGGTTGCGGGCCTTGTCAACCGCGCGCAGCGCCGCGTCGACGTCTTCCTCGCGGGTGCGCGCGAGGCTGACCACGGTCGGCCGGGTGACCGCTCCGGCGATTCGATGCACCGACTCGAAATCACCAGGCGAAGAGGCCGCGAAGCCGCCTTCGATGATATCGACGCCGAGGCGCTCGAGCTGGCGCGCGATCGCAAGCTTCTCCTCGACATTCATGGTGCAGCCCGGCGATTGTTCGCCGTCGCGCAGCGTGGTGTCGAAGATACGGACGTAGTTTGGGTCAGGCAGGATGTCCCGGACATCGGTTATCGTCTTGGCCATCGGCGTCTCTCTCTCCTCCCGTGCGTTCCGTGACGGACTAGCCGCAAGGTCGCGCGGAGGGCAAAAGAAAACGCCCCGGGCGGCCTTTTGGCCCTCCGCCCGGGGCGTTTGGTTCAGGTTTTAAAAGTCGCTTCTTAAGCCTGCACCACGACGCTCCCGGCGAGGGCCTTAATAAGGCCCAGGCTAAGCAGCAGTCCCAGCAGCAGGGTCAGGCAAGGCGACATCAACGGTGATTGTAGGCGGCGCCACGAAGCACAGTCAAGCGGCGATGCCTTATTAGCCAGCTACAATTCCGGTCAGTGGACGTGTGGGGGCGGCGGATTCTCGGACAAATCGCCGGTCGAGCGCGCGGCTCCGCCTGAACGCGCCCTGCGCGGATTCGTGGATGAAGCGGCATGGCCATCGTCCTGCGAACCCAGCACCGGAGCCAACACTTGCGAGCGCTCACCGGTAAGAAGCAAATATGGCCCCGAAACGACATACGCAGTCGCTATCAGGAAGAAGGTGAACTGCGGCATCGCGAAGAGACACGCCAGCACCAGCAGCATCGCGACCACCAGTTCGACGCGCGCGTGCTGGTGCAGATTGATGGTTTTGAAGCTCGGATAGGGAACGCGCGAGATCATTAGGCTCGCGAGCGCCACCGTCAGCGGCGCCATCACGATAACGAGCACATGCGGCGAGTCGAACTCGAAGTAGCTATAGGCGAGCACGCAGCCCGCGATCATCGCGGCCGCGCCGGGCACCGGCAGACCTACGAAACGCCGCTTGTCGCTGCTCGCGGTCTGCACGTTAAAACGCGCAAGCCGCAGCGCGGCGCAAATCACGAACATCCCGGCGATTACTACGCCCCAAGTGCCGAGCAATCTCAGCGACCAGCAGTAAGCGATCACGGCCGGGGCTACGCCGAAGGCGACCACGTCGGAGAGGCTGTCATACTCGACCCCGAAATGGCTCGAAGTGCGCGAAAGCCGCGCGACCCGCCCGTCCAGCCCGTCGCAAACGAAGGCGATCAGAATCATCACCGCGGCGAGCTCGAAATGCGAGTTAATCGCCGACACCAGGCTGAAGAAGCCCGAGAGCAGACCGAGCGAGGTGATCGTGGCGGGCGCCAGAAATACGCCACGACGAAGCGGCGCGACTACTCGCCGTTGCTGTTCCTTCAAGCGGCCCGAGATGCGGCGCATCTGCGCTTGCGCGTCTCGGCCATTTTCTTCGGTCCGGCTCATTGGAGCAACTCTCCGATTATACTCTCGCCGGCGCGCACCCGCTCTCCAACTTTAACCACTACCCGGTAGTCAGGCGGGACGAAATGGTCGACGCGACTGCCGAACATTATAAGGCCAATTCGCTCGCCACAGCGCACTATATCGTGAGGATGGAGGTGACATATGATACGCCGCGCCAGGTAGCCCGCGATCTGCACCATCGCATGCTGACGGCCGCGAGCGTCGCTCAGCACGATCAGATTGCGCTCGTTGTGCTCGCTCGCGTAATCGCGAAAGGCCGCGTGGAATTTGCCCGGGCGTGTGGCGGACGCTGAGGATCTCGCCGCTGACCGGCGCGCGATTGACGTGCACGTTAAGCGGCGACATGAAAACCGACACACGATGGTAACGCTCGCCCGTCACGCCGTCGGGCAGCGGCATTTCTGCCACGTCACTCACTGTGCCGTCGGCGCCCGAGAGCACCAGGCGCTCGCAAGAGAGGTCGGCGGGCGAGCGTTCGGGATCTCGAAAGAAAGCGGCGGTAGCGAGTCCGCAAAGGATCGCGGCCACTCCCGGCCAGTGCCATCCGAACGCGAGCGCGAGCGCTCCCGCGGCCAGCATCGCGGCCGCCATCGTAACGCCCTCGGCCGCGATTCCGATCGTGCCGCCCACGCGCCGGGCTAAATCACCGGCTCGTAATGCCATCGCTGTCCGTCAAACTTCGGCTGCGCCTAATTCTTGCCCACTCCGGCTGCGCCTGGTTCTTGTAAACTCCGGCCGCGTTCAATTCTTGGCTTTGTCGACCAGTCGGTCGCTTGCGAGCCATGGCATGAAGGATCGCAGCTTGCGGCCGACGTCTTCAAGCTGATGTTTCTCCGCTTGCTTGCGCAATTCGCGGAAGTGCGGCAGCCCGGCGCGGTACTCGGCAATCCATTCGTTGGCGAACTTGCCCGACTGAATATCGGCGAGCAGATCCTTCATCGCCTGGCGCGAAGCCGGGCCGACCACGCGTTTGCCGCGGGTCATGTCGCCGTACTCGGCCGTGTTGCTGATCGAGTAGCGCATGTTGGCGATGCCGCCCTCGTAGATCAGGTCGACGATGAGTTTTACCTCGTGCACGCACTCGAAATAAGCCATCTCGGGCGCGTAGCCGGCTGCGACAAGGGTTTCGAAGCCGTTGCGAATCAGCTCGGTCAGTCCGCCGCACAGCACCGACTGCTCACCGAAAAGATCGGTCTCGGTTTCTTCGCGAAAGCTGGTTTCGATAATCGCGGCGCGTCCGCCGCCGATCGCCGATCCGTACGCAAGCCCGATCTGCTTGGTGTCGCCCGAGGGATCTTGTTCGACCGCGAGCAGGCAGGGCACGCCGCGTCCTTTGACGTACTCGGATCGCACCAGGTGGCCGGGGCCCTTGGGCGCGATCATGAAAACGTTGACGCCTGCGGCGGGCTTGATGAATTTGAAATGGATATTGAAGCCGTGGCCGAAAGCCAGGTACTTGCCCGGCGTGAGCTGCGGCGCGACTTCGGCCTCGTAAATTTCGGAGCCCATCTCGTCCGGCACCAGCATCATTACGATATCGGCGCGGCGCGCGGCCTCGGCGGTCTCGAAGACCGGCAGGCCCTGCTTGGCCGCTTTCTCCCACGAGGGACTGTCCTTGCGCAGCCCGACGCATACGTCCATCCCGCTGTCGCGCAGGTTGAGCGCATGGGCATGGCCTTGGCTGCCGAAGCCGAGAATCGCAATCTTGTGAGTGCGCAGCCGGCTCAGGTCGGCGTCGCGATCGTAGTGGACCTGCATGGTGGGATCTCCTGGATAGATTCGTCGGAATAAATTCGTCGGAGCGAGTCGTTCAAGTAGCGCCGGCTAAATAAAACCGGCGGGATTTTGCGCGCTAGCCAGCCTCACGCGTGGCGGTGCGATGGTTGGTGTCGTGCTGCACCGCGCGGACCATTGCTATCTTGCCCGAGCGCACGATCTCCTTGATGCCGAGCGGACGCACCAACTCGATGAATGCTTTGATCTTGTCGGCGTCGCCGGTCACCTCGACGGTCACCGCGCGCGGGCCGATATCGACCACGTGGGCGCGAAAGGCCGCGACGATCGAATCGAGTTCGGCTCGTGTGCGCTCGTCCACTGAGATTTTCACCATCACCATCTCGCGATCGATAGTGCTGGTGTCTTTGAAGTCGGTGACTTTGATCACGGAGACGAGCTTGTTGAGCTGCTTGTTGATCTGTTCGAGCGTCTGGTCGTCGCCGGTCGCCACCAGCACGATGCGCGAGACGGTTGGGTCGAGCGGGTCTTCGTTGACGGTCAGCGACTCGATATTGAAGCCGCGGCTCGAAAACAAGCCCGCCACCCGCGCGAGCACGCCGAACTCATTCTCGACCAGGACGGATATGGTATGGCTTGGCATCAGTTGGAGATACGGCCCGGGGCGCCAGGCGCGGCGCCGCCCGAGCCTAACGCGCCTCGTGCTGATGGCGATGCAGGAGCGCCATGATGCGATCCTTCGAGGCCAGTTTCAGCTTCTGGATTCGTTTCTTTTCGATTTCCTCTTCGGCGGTCAGGTAGAACTTGAGGCGGAACGATTCGAGTTGGCGTTTGAGCTCCGCGTGCTCTTCATACAGCGTCTTCAGTTCTTCGTCGTTGGTCACGTACTGATGGATGAGTTCTTCTTCCTTCTGCTCCATTTAACGTCACTCCCGAGGTTAGAGGACCAGCCCTGAAAATCGCCTCCGCCGATCGCACATACAGCGGTTCCATGACGAATGCGTTATCCGCTTCCCCCGCCACCAGCCGTGCGGCGCCCAAGGCCGCAACGGTTCGACCGCGCAGACGCAGTCGGCTTATATCCAAGCACCTTGCATTGCCTCCGGCCCGTATGGCCAAAGAGCAGGCCTCTTCGGCCTTCGCGTCGCCGACCAACAAAACGTCGGTGCCAAAATGTGGAGCCAGGTTTTCGAGCGCGACCACGAGGTCATCTGACAACTTTTCTAGCCCATTGCCGCTTGTCTCGTAAAGGGCAGCATAGACCTCGCCCTTGCGAGCGTCCAGCACCGGGCAAATGAGTTGGTCCACCGAGGCCGGACTTTCAGCCAGCGCCGCCAGCGCAAGCGTGTCGAGACTCGGGATTCCAAAGAGCGCGCATCCAGTGGCGAGCTTCAGCCCTTTGGCATAGCTCAGTCCCACGCGCAGTCCGGTAAACGAGCCCGGGCCGATTCCCACTGCGATAGCCGCGAGATCCCGGATCGAAAGTCCCGCCCGCCCGAGCAATCCGGCGACTGCCTCGGGCAGTTCGGCGCCATGCGAGGCGACTGAGTGCGACGCTTCGGCCAGCACCCGCCCTTGAGCCACTATCGCCAGGTCGGCGCGCGGCCCTCCAGTGTCGATTCCCAGCACCGGCCCGGCCTCAGCGCCGGACACCAGTGCGGCCTCAACTGTGCATAATGTGCGAGATGTCATTAACGATGACAAAAGTCATCAGCGCCACCAGCAGCAGCAGCCCGATTTGCATCGCGAACTCGCGATGCCGCAGCTGCAGCGGCTTGCCGCGCACGCCTTCGATCAGGAAAAAGAACAGGTGGCCACCGTCGAGCAGCGGTACCGGCAGCAGGTTGATGATGCCCAGTTCCAGGCTCAGCATCACCGTGAAGCCAGCCGCGTCGGCGAAGCCCTGCTTTGCTTCTTTGCCCGCCATCTTGGCGATCATTATCGGGCCGCCGAGCGCCTGGCGCGCCGGCGTCGTGCCGTCGATGATCATCACGATTCCCATTACCAGCCGCCCGGTCAGGTCGGCGCTCGACACCACGCTCTGATACATCGCCGACAATGGACCATAGCGGCGTATGCCTTCGTCGCCACGCGGCAGCACGCCGATGATCCACACGGGAGCCTCGCTGCCGTAGCCGGTATCTTCCTTCTCACGCTTCGGCTTTACGAGGACCGACCTCGGGCTCGATGAGGCGTCCGCGGGGCGCGCAAAATCGATTTTAACCGGGGCGCCGTTGCCGGCCTTGATTGCATCTGAAAGATCGGCCCAGTTCTCTATCTTTTTTCCGTTGACCGCCAGAATCCGGTCGCCCTTGCGCAAGCCCGCAGAGTAGGCCGGCATCCCCGGCTTGATCTCACCGAGAACCGGCTTCACGTAAGGCACACCGTACATGAAAACAATCGTCATCAGCACCGGTGCGAACAGGATGTTCGCGAGCGGCCCCGCGAGCACGATCTTGATTCGGGTGGCGAGGCTCTGGGTAGGAAAGGCCTGCGCCCGATAGCGGTCGAGGAGCACGGGCGGACGGCTCGCGACCAGCGCCTTGACGGCCTCGTCAACCGAGCCGCGCCGCTCGATCTCCGCCAACAGCAATGCTTCGTCGGGCCGCAGCGCGCGGCCAAGTATGCTCTGGGGCTCAAGCGCATTTTTATCCGCGCCGGCGGCCGGGACCAGCCGATGCGCGAGGGCGAGCAGCATCTGCGCCGGCTCCGTGCCCAACGTGGTGTCGGTGCCCTGACGGTGCGCCGCTTCGAGCAGGTCGAGCTGTAGCTCGTGCACGTAACCCTCGAGCGTTTCGGCGGTGGGCTCTTCGGCGACTTCATCGCCGAGCATCCGCACGTAACCGCCGAGCGGCGTGGCGCCGAATGCATATTCGGTTTCGCCGCGGCGGATGCCGAATAGCTTCGGCGGATAGCCGACGGAATAACGGATCACCCGCACACCCGAGCGCTTGGCCATCACGAAATGTCCGGTCTCATGCACGATGATCAGAACGGCGAAGATTATGACAGCAGAGAGAATGGAAATGATCATATTTTCCGACTGTTAGTAAGAAGTTTAGGTGGGAACGTCATACTCATTGGCTCCAATAATAGGACAAAACCGTGGCGAAGACTATGCTGCATGTGCGATCGAGGAGGCCGCCGTGGCCGGGAAAAATCCAGCCCGAATCCTTTACCCCGGCGCTGCGTTTAAGCGCCGAGCCCGCAAGATCGCCCAATTGCGCCAGCACCCCGATTGCCAGCGCAAGCGCAACGGTCTGGCCGACGCTCCATCCCGCCACCAGCGGTTGTCGTAATACCAATCCGGCCACCACGCATAGTGCCAGGCCGCCGATTGCGCCTTCCACGGTTTTTTTCGGACTGACGCGCGGAGCCAGCTTAATCCGGCCTATCCATGAGCCGACAAAGTACGCACCGGTGTCGCTGGCGATCACGAGGAGCAGGATAAAAATTATCATCGGGATTCCGTCGGGCCGGTTGCGCAGGAGTGCAAAATAGGGAAATAGCGTACCAACGTAGAATGCCCCTAGAAGAGCGAGGCCGCATCTCGACGGCGAAGCCTTCGGGGGCGGCGGAGCCTTCGCGCTCGCCGTCCCGCGTTCCACCTGCACCATCAGCGCCAGCATCGCCGCAATCACGACGAATGGGATAAACCATAGTCGCTCGGGCGCCAACGCCAGAAGGATCGCCGACCCACCGCCAGCCACGACCAGGCATCCGATCGCGCCCGCCGATCGCGCCCCAGTCATCACCGCCACTTCGTAAAGTCCCCACACAGTCAGCACGCCCACGAAGGCCGCAAACCACGACGCCGGCGCGAATAGCACCATCGCCAGCAGCGCGGGCAGCGCGACCAGCGCGGTCCAGACCCTAGTTCGCAGCACGCAGTCGGTGGTTGGCGGAGCCGGCGTCTACCGCGCCGAAGCGGCGCTCGCGGAGCTGATAGGCCGCCAGCGCGTGGAGGAACTCGCGCTCGCGGAAGTCGGGCCATAGCGTGGCGGTGAAATACAACTCTGTGTAAGCGAGCTGGTACAGGAAAAAGTTCGATATCCGGAGCTCGCCCGAGGTACGGATGAGCAGATCGGGATCAGGCAGGGCGGCGCTCGCCAGCCGGCTCGCGACCGCGTCATCGTCGACCTCCTCGGGGCGCAAGCGTCCGGCGGCGACCTCTTCGGCGATTCGGCGAGCGGCGGCGGTCACGTCTTGCCGGCCGCCGTACGAGAGCGCCAGCGCGACCGTCATCGAGCGATTCCCGGCGGTCGCGGCGATCATCGAGTCGAGCGCGCGTCTTACCGGCGGCGGCAAGCGCTCGAGGTCGCCTAGCGCCACCACCTTGATGTCGCGTTTCATCAGGCGCTTGGTCTCGGTGCTGAGATAGCGATGGAACAGCTCCATCAGGAAGCGCACCTCAGTGCTGGGCCGTTGCCAGTTCTCGTTGGAGAACACGAACAGGGTGAGATAGGGGATGCCTATCTCGCGCGCCGCTTCGACCACCGCACGCACCGAGTCCTTGCCGCGGCGATGGCCCTCCGGACGGGAAAGCCCGCGCTGGCGCGCCCACCGCCCATTGCCATCCATCACGATCGCAACATGGCGCGGCAGCCGCTCAGGTTCGAGCGATAGAGCGGGAAATTCGTTGAGTGGGAGTGACGAAGCCATGAACCGGGGAAGCCGCCGCCGTATCCCCCCTCGGGCGGGACGCCTTGCGCGCGGATCAGACCTCCATTATCTCGGTTTCCTTGGCCGCCAGCACTTTGTCGATCTTCTCGATGTGTTCGGTGGTATGCTGCTGGACCTTAGCCTCGGCGGCGCGCAGCGTATCGTCATCGAGTTTTTTGTCCTTGTGCATTTTCTTGAGCTTGTCGTTGGCGTCGCGGCGATGGTTGCGCACCGAGACCCGGAATTCCTCGGCGGTCTTGTGCACGTGGCGCACCAGTTCCTTGCGCCGCTGCTCGGTCAGTTCAGGAATAGGCACGCGGATGATCTTGCCGTCGTTGATCGGGGTCAAACCGAGGTCGGAAGTCTGGATGGCCTTTTCGATCTCGTGCAGCGAGCCTTTGTCGTAGGGCGTAATCACCAGCAGCCGCGCTTCAGGAGCCGCCAGCCCGGCGAGCTGGCGGAGCGGCGTGCGGGCGCCGTAATAGTTGACGTGCAAACCCTCAAGCAGGGCAGTCGAGGCGCGCCCGGTGCGCACACGACCGAGTTCATGCCGGAAAGCGCCGAGTGCCTCCTCCATCTCCATCCGCGCCATCTCGATCGCTTCTTCGGGTTTTTCTTCAGCGGCCACTTTCCACCCAGGTGCCGATCGGCTCGCCCATAACGGCTCTTCTTATATTACCCGTCTGGCGCAGATTGAAAACGACGATCGGCAGGTTGTTGTCCTTGCACATCGAGATCGCGGTCGAATCCATCACCCTGAGGTTGCGTTCGAGCACTTCGAGGTAGGTCAGGCGGTCGAAGCGTTTCGCGCCGGGCTCGCGCAACGGATCCCGGTCATAGACGCCGTCGACATGATGGCTCGCCTTGAGGATGACCTCGGCGCCGATTTCCAGCGCGCGCAGGCTCGCCGCAGTATCGGTGGTGAAATACGGATTGCCGGTACCGGCGGCGAAAATCACCACCCGCCCCTTTTCGAGATGCCGCACCGCGCGCCGACGGATGTACGGTTCGCATACCGCCTGCATCGCGATCGCCGAAAGCACGCGCGTGGTCACGCCAGCCCGCTCCAGGGCATCCTGAAAGGCCAGCGCGTTGATCACAGTGCCTAGCATGCCCATCTGGTCGGCGCTCGAACGGTCCATCCCGCGAGCCTCGTATTCGCTGCCGCGCAAGATATTGCCAGCCCCGATAACCATCGCGAGTTGCACGCCGAGTGCCGCTATTTCCTTGATTTCTCGGGCGAAGGTGGCGAGCGTGTCAAGGTCGATGCCCGCACCCTGCGCGGGCGCCAACGCCTGCCCTGAAAGCTTGAGCATCACGCGGTGGAAGCGGGGCTTGTGCACCGCGCCGCCTTCCGCCTCGCTCATCGCTCTGCTCTCTCCCCCGCGCGCCTGGCCACTATGCGCTGGCGGCCGCGTTGCCGTCGCGCGATTCGCCGAGCTGGAAACGGACGAAGCGGCGGATTTCGATCTTCTCGCCCAGCTTGGCTACATATTCGCCTATTAAGTCAGTCATAGTGCGGTTGGGATCGCGCACCCACGCCTGCTCGATGAGACAGATGTCGCGGTAGAACTTTTCCAACTTGCCATCGACGATCTTTTTAACCACCGCCTCCGGTTTGTCCGCCGATTGCGTGGCGTAGATCTGGCGCTCCTGCTCGATGACCTCGGCGGGAACGTCTTCGCGGCTCACGCAGCGCGGATTGGCCGCCGCGATCTGCATCGCGATTTCTTTGACCAGGGTCTGAAATTCGGGCGTCTTGGCCACGAAGTCGCTCTCGCAGTTGACTTCGACCAATACCCCGAGTTTGCCACCGGCATGGATGTACGATCCTACCGAGCCCTCCGAGGCGAGCTTGCCCGAGCGCTTGGCGGCCTGTGCGATACCGCGCTCGCGCAGCCACACGACGGCTTTTTCCAGGTCGCCGCTGGCCTCCGCCAGCGCCTTCTTGCAATCCATCACGCCGGCGCCGGTCTTTTCGCGCAGTTGCCTAACAATGTTCGCGTTGATATCCATTCTCTAAATTCTTATCCGTCTCGCCACCTGATCGAACTTCATTTCGCCGGCGATTCTGTCAGCGGATCGGCGTACCGTAAAGAAATTTTCCTAGCCGGGCGTTAATAAACAAAAAATCGCTCCGCATAGATCCTTCGCTTCCGGCAGCCTTCGTTCGGGATGATTTCCCTGCATTTATCAGCAGGCTGCTATACGCTCTGGCTCGGCGGCTCGGGGCTGTGCACCTCGTCGGCGCCGGCGCTCAAGTCCTGCTCGCCCTTTTGCCGTTCCTCGGCGATTCGTTTGCCCTCGAGTACCGCGTCAGCCATCGCCGCGCTGAAGAGCTTGATCGCGCGAATCGCATCGTCGTTGCCGGGAATGCGGTAGGCGATAAGATCGGGATCGCAGTTGGTGTCGACTACGGCCACTACTGGGATACCCAGCCGCTTGGCCTCGGCTACCGCGATGTCCTCTTTCTTGGTGTCGATCACCCACAACGCGTCAGGCAGCTTGCGCATGTTCTTGATCCCGGCCAGCGTGCCCATCAGCTTGGCGTGCTCATGGGCGTTCTCGCTCATCTCCTTCTTGGTGAGCGCCTGGATCATCTCGGGGTCGGCCATTATCTCTTCGAGCTTCTTGAGCCGCTCGATCGATTGCCGGATGGTCTGGAAGTTGGTCAGCATCCCGCCAAGCCAGCGATTGTGCACGTAGAACATCCCACAGCGGTCGGCCTCTTCGCGCACGATGTCCTGGGCCTGTTTCTTGGTCCCGACGAAAAGCATCGTGCCGCCCTGGGCTGCGAGGTCGCGCACGAAGTCGTAGGCTTCGCGGAACATCCGTACGGTCTGCTGAAGGTCGATAATATAAATGCCGTTGCGGGCGCCAAAGATGTAAGGTTTCATCTTCGGATTCCAGCGGCTGGTCTGGTGGCCGAAGTGGACTCCGGCTTCCAGAAGCTGTTTCATGCTAATTTCGGTCATAATTCCTCTAAGCGTTCGCCCTCCCCTCGCGCATGGCGGACGACACTATAAATTATCAAGCCACGCGAGCAGTTCCTAGCGCGCGCCGCTTTCTAGCCGTTCATCGATTCGAGGAATTCCTCGTTGGTCTTGGAGCCCTGCATCTTATCCAGCAGGAACTCCATCGCCTCGACCGCGTTTAGCTGGGAGAGCAGCTTGCGCAGGATCCACACCCGATTGAGCGTGCTGCGCGGCAGCAGCAACTCCTCTTTGCGAGTCGAGGAGCGCTGAATATCTATGGTCGGAAAGATGCGCTTTTCCAGAAGACGCCGGTCCAGACCGATCTGCTGATTGCCGGTGCCCTTGAACTCCTCAAAGATGACCTCGTCCATTCGGCTTCCGGTATCGACCAGCGCGGTCGCGATAATGGTGAGCGACCCACCGTCTTCGGTGTTGCGCGCCGCGCCGAAGAACTTCTTGGGCTTGTGCAGCGCATTGGAATCGACGCCGCCCGACAGAATCTTACCCGACGGCGGCACCACCGTGTTGTAGGCGCGGGCGAGACGCGTTATCGAGTCGAGCAGAATCACCACGTCGCGTCCATGCTCGACCAGGCGGCGCGCTTTCTCGATCACCATCTCCGCCACCTGCACATGGCGCGTGGCAGGCTCGTCGAAGGTCGAGCTGACGACTTCGCCCTGCACCGAACGCAACATGTCGGTGACTTCCTCGGGGCGCTCGTCGACCAGCAGCACGATCAGGACGATTTCCGGATGATTGTGCGCGATCGCCTTGGCGATCGCCTGCAGCATCATCGTCTTGCCGGTGAACGGCGCGGCCACGATCAGGCCGCGCTGGCCTTTGCCGATGGGCGCGATCAAGTCGATGATGCGGGTGGTGTAGTCTTCGTGGTCGTACTCGAGCTTGATCCGCTCCTGCGGATAGAGCGGCGTCAGGTTGTCGAACAGGATCTTGTCGCGCGCCTTCTCGGGCTCCTCGAAATTGATCGATTCGACCTTCAGCAGCGCGAAGTAACGCTCGCCCTCCTTGGGCGGACGAATCAGGCCGGAGACGATGTCGCCGGTGCGCAGGTTGAATTTGCGAATCTGGCTGGGTGAGATGTAGATGTCGTCGGGCCCTGGGAGGTAGTTGTAGTCGGGTGCGCGCAGGAAGCCGAAGCCATCGGGCAGAATCTCGAGTACGCCTTCACCGAGGATCGACCCGTTGCGCGATGCTTGCGCCTGCAGGACGGAGAAAATCATCTCCTGCTTGCGCATGTTGGTCGCGCCGTCGATGTTGTACTCGCGCGCGATCTGCGCCAACTCGGTTATCTTGGCGGCCTTGAGCACCTTGAGATTAAGCGCGCCGCCGTCGCTGACGATTCCGCCCACGTGACGCTCGGATGCGCTCAGCGCTTGCGAGCTGCTGGCCCGGTAGCGATCGGTGCCGCCCTCCGGCTTCGCCGGCGGGGGGCTATCGCTGCCGCGCGCCTCGTCATGCTCGGCCGTGCCGTTGGTCTCAGCTGCCCCGTCAGACGTAGCTGCTGCCGCCGGCTGCATATGACGTGTGTGCGCGACGTTAGGGCCGTTGCGAACCTCTTCGCCCTGGCCCTGAGCCTCGCCTCTACCACCCCTGCCCTTGCCCATATGCCTTGTGCGCAAAATCCGTGACTCCAATTCCGACTTAGAGAAGTGGGAAAACCTGATGCTGCCGATCCCTGCTGCGGCCCCCAAGCCGCTTATAAGACCGACGCGCGAATTACGACCCCGAACGAAACCTTGAACCGGTTCTTCCCAGGCCGATCAAATGGATTGAGTCACTCGGTCGCGATCGGGAGGCGACGCCCAATCTTCGGCAGGTCACTTGGCGGCTGCGGGCAATCCGGAGTCTGACCTGCTATGGCTCATGCGCAGGTCTTGGTATCCCAAACTACCTGAGCCTCTTCGGACTGTCAATGTCAGCCTTTTCCGGTCCGCTCCCAAGGCGGCCCGAAACCGATTCCGTAGCGTCGATCCAGCGACGGAGCTCCGAGTGCCCTATCGCGACGCCTCGCGCCGCGAGGAAGCCGGCGAAGTCCCCGGGCGGCGGCGCGACGAACTCGAGCGTCGCGCCAGTGCGCGGATGGCTCAACCGCAGCGCCAACGCATGCAGCGCCTGGCGCTCGAATGGCGGCGTCACGAACTGACGGCCCCCATAGAGCGGATCGCCCAGGCAGGGATGGCCGACCGAGGCCAGGTGGACGCGAATCTGATGAGTGCGGCCGGTCAGCGGTCGTACTCCGACCAGCGTCGCGTCGGCGCCCGCCGCCGGCATCCGCGCAAGCACGCAGGCCTCGCTCACGGCCTCTCGCCCGTTGCGTGAATTCACCGACATCCGCTTGCGCTCGACCGGATGCCGTCCGACCGGACGCGCGATCGAAAAACGCTCGCGTGCAACCAGTCCGCGAACCACCGCTAAATAGATTTTGCTTACCGTGCGTTCCTTGAACTGACGCGCCAGCTCCATCCGCGCAAACGGCGTCCGCGCGACCACCATCACGCCCGACGTGTCCTTGTCGAGTCGATGGACGATTCCCGGACGCATCACGCCGTCCGGCTCGGCCATCGCGGCCATCTCGGGAAAGAGCGTAAGCAGCGCGTCGACCAACGTCCCCCCGGGATGCCCAGGCGCTGGATGCACCGTCATGCCGGCCGGCTTGTTGACGACCACGATCTCATCGTCGGCGTAAAGCACTTCGATCGCTACGACTGCGGTAGAGCCGGCCGAAACTGCCGCCACAGGGATGCCAACGGGATCGGGCACTTCGGGAGTATGAATTTCGATTGTGTCGCCGGGGTGCACGGCATCGGCGGCGCGCGCGCGAACACCGTTGAGCCGCACCAGGCCGGCCCTAATCATGCGCGTGGCTTGGGAGCGAGAAAATTCTACGCCGAGTTCCGCGGCAACGAAAACGTCAAGCCGCATCCGCCCGGGCGTTGAATCGACCGTCAAGGTCCGCGCAGCCACGAACCGATCATATCAGCCGCCGCGGTTAGATCACGCGGCATCCAGCTTACAGCCGGTAGGGCGCCGGATGGGTTTTCTCGTAGGCTGCGATCTCGTTGTCATGCGTGAGGGTCAGCGCCACGTCGTCGAGCCCTTCGAGGAAACACTTTTTGGGAAATGGATCGATATCGAAGTGCGCCGACCATCCGAACTTGTCAGAGACCGTTTGCGCGGGCAGGTCGATAGTCAGTTCGTATCCGTCATGGCGCTTGATCGCGGCGAACACCGCATCAACCTCTTCAGGCTTGAGGATTATCGGCAGGAATCCGTTCTTTAGCGAGTTGTTGCGGAAGATGTCGGCGAAAGAACTCGCGATCGCCGCCTTGAAGCCGAAGTCGGTGAGCGCCCACACCGCATGCTCGCGCGAGCTGCCGCATCCGAAATTGGCCCGCGCGACCAGGATCGATGCGCTCTTGAAGCGCGGCTGGTCGAGTACGTAGCCTTTGTCGGGCTGATTGCGCCAATCGAAGAAAAGCCCTTTGCCCAGGCCGCTACGCACCACGGCTTTCAGGAACTGCTTGGGAATCACCTGATCGGTGTCGACGTTGGATCGATCCATCGGAGCGACCAGGCCGGTGAAATTCTTAAACGCTTGCATCACGCGCTCACTTTTCGGGGAAGACTGTCGGCAGTGCGCACGGATGCGCCATCTGTCCGAAGCCGATTGAATAGCACAAATCGGCAGCTCGCCAAATTGGCGTTCGTTTCGTTATGGAGCGGCAGAGGCGGCGCAGCGCGGCGTCGACTCCTCGAACGCAAGACTTTATCCTCGCACGCCTCGCGCATAATCGCGCGGCGCACGTTACCATCATTCATTGAAGGGCCGCCCGCGGCGCGGCAATCCGGCCCGGCGCGCAGGACGCTCAGGACTCGGTTGCCGCGGCTTTACCGTTGTGCCCGTTGTGGCCGTTGGCACTACTGGCGCCATTGGCGTTGAAGGCGCGCGACAGCTCAACGAAACGGCGTTGTAACGCCTTGGCCGGCTCGAATGCCTTGATGAGATGTTGCAGTTGGTCCTGGAACGCGGTCGCCGGCTCCATCGCGGACGCCAGCTGCACCAGCTGCTCGTGAAAGGCCACCGCCACCCGTTCGAGCTGGCTCTGGAACGCCCGCATCGGTTCGAAGCGGTTGGCCAGGTTCTCGAGATGGCTGTGGAACCCCTTTATCGGCTCGAAGGCGGCTGCCACGTCGGCCAGTTCCTCCTGGAAGGTCCTGATCGGCTCGAATACATCGGCCAACTGCGCCAACTGGCCCATCGGTTCCAGCACCTTGGCCAAGCGGGCGAGCGTGTCCTCGGCCGATTTCATCGGGTCGAAAACCTTGGCCACCGCCTGGTCGGGTTGAAGGGAAATAAATGATTCGTCCAACTCCCTGCCTCCTGCTACTTGCAATGCAAACTGCCAACATCCATCGAATCTTGAACCCAACAAGCGGATCCGGCTCGGGCTACAGCGCTTCGAATTTCCGGCAGCCTGAATCTCACTTGCCAATCAATAATCAAATGCCAGTCAAAGCGTTGCCGTCAGCGGCGCTGCGAGCGGCAATTTCGTCCCCGCGCGGCGTCATAGTCGGTTCGGCTTGAGTAGCAAAAGCTGATGAAGCCAATTTCAAGTTCGTGCCGATTAGAAAAACCTATTATAGACGCGAGTAACTAACGCACCTGAACCATCGGGGCAAGGATTTCTCGTTTCAACTATCCACTGCGGGGCCGACGTGGCTGTGCGTAACGTCGCGTGATGATGCGTGCTTGTGAGAGCTCAGCGCCGGGTCTAGACTCCGCCATGATGACGTCGGCGCATTGAGTCTGTTTGAGGCTCGCTGGCGGTTTTAACCACCGCGGCGCGTCTGGGTTCGAGGCGTCCGAGGCAATGCCATGAGCAGCACGCAGCCACCCAACGCCAATTCCGATACGCCGCCCGAACCAAGCTCGCCCGCAACTCCCGAGACCAGCACCGACGCGGCCATCGGCCGCTTCCGCGACGCGGTCGAAAGCATCAAGGAGCCCTCGTCGCCGCCGCCTGAGGCGCTGCTCGAGCCTGCCGCTCCAGCTTCGCAAGATTCGCCAGATTCGATCGATACTCCTACGCCGCCCCTCAAGAGCGTGACGGCCGAGCAATTCGTGCTGGTCGATTCACGGGGCGAGCGCCGCGCCACGCTCTCGCTCGACGACGACGGCGGCCCGGCCCTGGCGCTAAGCGACGCGAGCGGCCGTGCGCGCGCGGCGATTCGCCTCGGCGTGGACGGGGCGCCGTCGGTGGTGCTCTATGACACGATCGGCAGGCGGCGTCTGGAGATCGCACTCAAGCCCGACGGCGCGACCGGTCTCGGATTATACGACGAGACAGGCGAGGGGCGCGCGGAACTGGTGGTCTCGGGCACTGGCGCGCCGGCGCTTTCGTTGTTCGGACCGCGCGGCAAGCGAATAGCCAAACTGCCGACCGGCCGCGAGCGTTAGTTCTCGATCTACTTGCGCAGCCCGCGCGCTCTCCCGACGGCGCTAGTGCGCCGGCCACTCGCGCACGTCGACGAAGTGCCCAGCCACCGCCGCCGCCGCCGCCATCGCGGGACTCACCAGATGCGTCCGGCCGCCTTTGCCCTGGCGGCCCTCGAAGTTGCGGTTCGAGGTACTCGCGCAGCGCTCGCCCGGCTTCAGGATGTCCGGGTTCATCCCCAGGCACATGCTGCAGCCGGATTCACGCCACTCGAAGCCCGCGTCGATGAAGATGCGATCGAGTCCCAGCTTTTCGGCCTCCGCCTTGACCTGCTGGGACCCCGGCACGACCATCGCGTGCACGCTTTTGGCGACCTTGCGTCCGCGGACGATGTCGGCCGCCGCGCGCAGGTCGCCAATACGTGAGTTGGTGCAGGAGCCGATGAACACGCGGTCGAGACGGATGTCCTGCATCGCAGTCCCCGGTTGCAATCCCATGTACTCGAGAGCGCGCTCGACCGCCTGGCGCTCCGCCGCGGTCTTGAGGCTCGCCGGATCGGGCACCCTGCCGGTGACTTCCACTACCATCCCCGGATTTGTTCCCCAGGTAACCTGAGGAGCAAACGCCGCCGCGTCGAACGTGATGCTCTGGTCGAAGCGCGCACCGTCGTCCGTGCGAAATTTCAGCCAACGCTCGGCCTCCCAATCGAAGTCCGCGCCCGCTTTAACGAAACGCCGCCCGCGCATGTATTCGACCGTCTTGGCATCGGCCCCAATCATTCCGGCACGCGCGCCGGCCTCGATCGACATGTTGCTCACGGTCATCCGCTCTTCCATCGAGAGCGCCTCGATCGCTTCGCCCCGGTACTCGATTACGTGACCGGTGCCGCCGTCGGTGGTGATGCGTCCGATAATGCCGAGGATCAAATCCTTGGCGGTCACGCCAGGCTTAAGCCGTCCGTCGGCGCGAATTTCCAGCGTCTTCGGCTTGGCCTGCCACAGGCATTGCGTGGCGAGCACGTGCTCGACCTCGCTCGTGCCCACTCCGAAGGCCAGCGAACCAAACGCGCCGTGAGTCGCGGTATGGCTATCGCCGCACACGATAGTCATGCCGGGTTGGGTGAGCCCCAGCTCGGGTCCGATGACGTGCACGATGCCTTGCTCGGGAGCGCCGAGGTCGAACAGGCGTACGCCAAACTCGCGGCAGTTACGACGCATCATTTCGATCTGTGCCGCCGAATCGGCATCGGCGATCGGTTTCGTACGGTCGGTCGTCGGCACGTTGTGATCCTGGGTGCCGAAGGTGCGGTCGAGCGCGCGCACCTTGCGTCCACTGTCGCGCAGGGCTTCGAAAGCCTGCGGCGACGTGACCTCATGCACCAGGTGCAGATCGATATAGAGCAGCGCCGGTTCGCCGGGTTGCTCGCGGACCACGTGGCTCTGCCAGATTTTTTCGAAAAGCGTCTCAGCCGCCATGACGGGAACTAGCCTCTTTTCTGGATAAAAGCTGAACCTAGCATTATGCCGCCACGCCCCGCGTCGTCAAATATGCCCGCGACGAACGCGTCGCGAAGTTTCGCGAGATTCTGCCGAGACACTCGGGCCGTGGCACATTTGGTGCTCCGCATGGCGTTGTATGCGAATTTTCATCCAAGGAGCGAAGACCGATGCGATCACATAAATTAACCAATGTTGCAGTGCTTGCTTGCGCGATGCTGCTGGCGGGTGCGAGCACCGCTGTGCTGGGCCTTGCGATGCGATTCAGCGTCGTTTCGCTGACTTTGATATCGGTATGTCTTATGGCGGCCGCGGGCCTGGCGGCCGCGCTGGTGCTCTACCGGCGCGGACTAATGGCCGACGACTCGGAGATGATCGCGGACTCGGAAATGGAGCACCGGCTGAGCGCGAAAGAGACGTCCGCGCTCTGATTCTGAGGCATGACTTGTTTCATTCGCGAGCGCAGTTCATTTAATTCGGCGCGTTGGCGCGGCCCGCTCCGCATGGGCGAGGCCGCGCGTGACCGCGTCGTCGCCGAAGCGCTCGGCAACCTGGTCCAGCGCGCGGTTCAGCCGGTCGCGGCGCGCCTCGCGCGCCGGCGCCGCGCCGAACAGCGCCAGTTGCGCCGCCGCGCGCTCGGCGTCGCGCACCAGGTTATGCACCTGCACCCCGGCCAGACGCACCCGCTCGCGTTCGTGCACGCGCGCAAGCAGCGCGCGCGCGACCCGCGCCACTTCGACCCCATCATCGGTCGGAGCATCCAGCGACTGACTGCGGGTCAGGATCGGATATCGCCCCTGCCCGAGCGGCCGCGCGAGCTTGAGCTTGAGTGTCACTGTGCGCGCGCGCACTTGGTCGGCGCGCAGGCGCCGGCCAAGCGCGTCGGAATGTGCGATCAGGATGCGCGCGAGCTCCAACGAATCGAGCGCGAGGTCATGCTCGAACGTGCTCTCTTCGCCGTAGGACTTGCGCTCGTAGTCGCCCACGACCGGCCGCGGGTCGTGTCCGAGGGCGAGTTCGTGCAGATGCGGCCCCATCGCACCGAACATCGCATGCAGGCGCGCGAGGTCGGCTCGTGCGAGGTCGCCGACGGTTACGATACCCGCCTGATGCATCCGCTCGAGCGTCACCCGCCCGACGCCCCATAGCCGCTCGACCGGCAGCGGCCCGAGAAAATCCGTCAACTCGTCCGGCTGGAGGATCCGCAGGCCGTCGGGCTTGGAGAGGTCACTTAAGATTTTGGCCGCCATCTTGGTCGGCGCGATTCCCACCGACACCACGAGACCGGTTGCCTCGCGCACTCGATCCTTGAGCGCGCGCCCGGCCTTAAACGGAGAGGTGTACAGGCGATGCGTTCCGGTGAGATCGAGAAACGCCTCGTCAAGCGAGAGCGGCTCGACGATCGGACTGAACTCGTCGAAGGCCGCGCGCACCGCGCGCGAGAGTTCCGCGTAACGCGCCATCCGTCCTGGAACGAAAATGCCCTGGGGACAGAGCCGATGCGCTTCGTGGGCCGGCATCGCCGAGCGCACACCAAAGCGGCGCGCTTCATAAGAAGCCGAAGTCACCACGCCGCGCCGACTGCGGCCGCCGACGATTACCGGCAGGCCGCGCAGCGACGGATTGTCGAGCTGCTCGACCGAGGCGTAAAAGGCGTCCATGTCGGCGTGCGCGATGACTCGCGGCCACGCCGTCGCGGCATCGTCGGAATTCATCGGCAAGCCCCCGCAGGCGGTTCAGCCCCCGGCGTTCGAGTATCCGCCGCACGTGGCGCCCCGGGCGCGGTCTCCACTTCTGCGAAAGTCGCCTGAGCCGCGCGCTCGCCAGCGAGCACGCAATCGGGAATGCCCACGCCGCGGAACGCGGCGCCGGCAAGTTCGAGGCCGGGCAGCGCGGCAGCGGCGTGCTCGATCTCGGCCATGCGGCCCTGATGTCCCACCGCGTATTGGGGCATCGAGTCAGGCCATCGGTTGACCTGCGCCCACGATGGCGCGGCCTCGACGCCAAGCAGCGCGCGGAACTCCTGGCGCACCACTTCGATCATGGTGGCGTCGTCGAGCGTCATCAGATCGCCTTGCAGCGCCCCGCCGACAAACGCACGCACCAGGATCGCCCCGTCCGGCGCGCGGCCCGCGAACTTGAGGCTGGTGAAGCTGCCGGCAATGATCCTGCGCCGCTCGATCGCGGGGACCACGAAACCGAAACTTCGCGGCGCGCGTGGAAAATCGCTTTCGCGATATCCCAGGTTGACTACCGCCGCCGACGCATAGCGGATCGTTCCGAGCGCGCGCGCGAGGGCGGGCGAATGCGGCTCGAGAAGCGGCGCCGCGCGATGCGCCGGCAGCGTGCATATGACTGCGTCGGCTTGGATAACGGAGCCATCAGCCATCACGACCCGCCATCGCGGCCTGCGCTCCGTCGGGACGCCGCCAACGCCAGTACGCTCGAGCGCCACCACCTCGACGCCGCGCCGCGCCGTCTCACCGAGCCTTTGCGCCAGCGCGTCGACCACCGTGCCCATTCCGCCGCGCAGGCTCGCGAACAGGCTCCATCGCGCGCCGCTGGTGCCGCGGCCTGATGTGCCGGATTCAGCGGATTTGCCGGTCTCGTACTTAGGGTCATGGATGCGCGCCGCCGCCCGCAGTCCGCGGATCACGCTGCCATGGCGCGCCTCCATATCGGCAAAGCGCGGCAGCGTGGCGCGCAAGCTGAGGTGCTCGGGGTCGGCGGTATAGATTCCGCCGGCTAGCGGCTGTGCAATCCGGTCGAGCACCTCGCGGCCAAGGCGGCGAGTCACGAACGACGCAAGGCTTTCGTCATTGTGCTCGCGGCGACGCGGAATCAGCGGCTCGATCATCAGGCGCAGCTTGCCGAGCGGAGAAAGCAGCGGGCTTCGCAGCATCGGCAACAGCCGCGTGGGCGCGAGCAGCGAGAAGCCTTCGGGAATTTCGACCAGCGCGCCGTTGTGCACGACGTAGGTCCGGCGGAAGTCCGCGCGCGTGCCGATTAGCTCGCCGTCGAGACCAAGACGGCGCGCGAGATCGAGTGCCCAGGGCTTTTCGGTGAGGAACGAATCGGCGCCCGCCTCGGCGATGAATCCCTGCTCGCGAATCGTGTGGAGCGCGCCGCCGAGACGCCGGGAACATTCCAGCAGCATCACTTCGAGCGGTGCCTCATGCTTTGCCGACAGCTCCTGGAGCCGGAACGCGGCGGTGAGTCCAGCTTATTCCGCCGCCCAGAATTGCGATTCGTGGCACGCCGCCGTCAGCCATCGCCCTGCTCACGGTCGCCTCCAGGTTAGGCGCGCAAGCGCTCGCGAACCAGCGCTGCGATCATTTCGATGAAGCGCGGATGCTCGCCGACGGTCGCCGCACGTATCATCGTAACGTCGGCCTCCCGGGCCACTCGCGCCGCATCTACATCAAGATCGTACAGCACTTCGACGTGGTCGCAGATAAAGCCGACGGGCGCGACCACCACCCCCTGTCCGCTCAGGCCGCGCAGCACGTCGCATACGTCGGGCTCCAGCCACGGATCGCGCGGGCTTCCGCTGCGGCTCTGAAACGCCAGCGTCCACTGTGTCCGTCCGAGGCGCTCCGCAATGAGCCGCGCCGACTCGCGCAACTGTTCGACGTACGGACTCGCCTCCGCCATCGCGGCCGGGATGCTGTGCGCGGTGAAAATGAGTTGCGCGCGGTCGCGCTGGCGAGGTTCGAGGTGCGCGAGCGCTTCGCCAACGCGATCGGCCGCAGCCTCGACGAAAAGTGGATGCGCATGCCACTCGCCGATGTAGTCAACTGCGGGCGCCGCAGGACCGACACGCTCGCGAGCCTCGTCGACGTTGCGCAGGTAGCGCTCCCAGCTCGCTTCGCAGCGATGGGCCGCAAGCACGAAGCCCAGTGCGCAACGCACTCCAGCCTGTCCAAGCTCGCGCAGCGCATCTTCGAGCCAAGGCTCCGTATTGCGCATTCCCAGCACCACCGGGATTTTAAGGCCCTCGCGCGCAAGCCGCGCGCCGAGGGCCGCCGCCTGTCGCGCGGTTATCTCATTGAACGGCGAGCGTCCACCGATCGTCTCGTAATGATGGACGACTTCCTCGTACCGTTCGCGCGGAATCGGCCGGCCGGCGGTTACACGGTCGAGAAACGGGCGAATCTCGGCCGAACTTTGTGGGCCTCCGAAGCCGATCAGAATGACCGCGTCGTATCGCTCGTCCGCGGCCGTGTCTTTTCCGCCTCCGATCGCCGCCTTCGCTTCCGACGCCACCGTCATTTTCGGCTCATCTCGTGCACGGCGTCGACCAGGGCGCGCACGTGATCTACTGGCGTCTCGGGCAGGATGCCGTGGCCGAGATTAAAGATATGACCGGGACGGCCCGCCGCCCGGTCCAGAATCATGCGCACGCGTTGGCGAATCTCGGGGACGCCGGCGAAGAGCGCGACCGGATCGAGGTTGCCCTGCACGCCGACGTTGTAACCAAGGCGCGCCCAAGCCTGGTCGAGTTCGACGCGCCAGTCCAGCCCGATAACGTCGCCGCCCGCCTCGCGCATCAGCTCCAGCAGATTTCCGGTGACGGTGCCGAAATGAATTGTCGGCACCCGCGGGCTCAGCGCCGAGATCACCGCGGCGCTATGCGGCAGAACGAAACGGCGATAATCGTCAGGGCCCAAGATGCCGACCCAGCTATCGAAAAGCTGCACGATGTCCGCGCCGGCCGCGATTTGCATGTTGAGATAGTCGGCGGTCGCGCGCGCAAGCATCTCCATCAGGCGATGCCACGTCGCGGGCTCCGTGTACATCATGGTCTTGGTCGCCTGGTACTGGCGTGAGCCGCCGCCCTCGATGAGATAGGAGGCGAGCGTGAAGGGTGCGCCGGCGAACCCGATGAGCGGTGTACGACCGCCAAGCGCGCGACGCGCTATCCTTATCGCCTCGCCAACAAAACCAAGCGCGCCGGCGGCGTCGATTGTCGCAATACGTTCGATGTCGGCGGCCGAGCGAACCGGCCGTTCAATAGTCGGCCCGCCCTCCTTCTCGTAACGCAGCCCGACTTCCATCGGAATGAGCGGTAGCAGGATATCGGCGAAAATGATCGCGGCATCGACCCCGAGGCGTTCGACCGCGGTAACGGTGACCTCGGCGGCGATTTCGGGCCGGCGGCACATCTCGAGAAAATCATGCTGCGCGCGCACGTGGCGATACTCCGGCATGTATCGCCCCGCCTGGCGCATCAGCCACACCGGCGTGTACGGCGCAGGCGCGCGCCGGCACGCGAGCATCATCGGATGGTCGCGCAGCGCCGCGGTCGCGCGGATGTCGGATTCTACTTCAGCGGTCATTTTCACAAGATTGTATTGAGAATCATCCGCGCACGGGACATCCGCTAGGCGTTATCTTGGCGCGTCGCAGCTGGCGAAGTCCACGGGCGAAGTCCTCGGGCGACGCAGGCGCGGGCCCGATTGGCGCAGCCGATAAATCAGGCGGCGCACCGTTTTACGCCTTAGGCGGTGTGTGTTAGCTGTGGCATCGGAGGCACGCCGCTTCGATGAACCAGCCGCTAGTCACGGTCAGTAGGGAAAACGAGATCGCAACGGTGACGCTCAACCGTCCCGAGAAGCTCAACGCGCTCAACGGTGAGATGCGCGGGTTGTTCTGTCACACGATGCTGGAGCTCGGCGCCGAGCCAGAAATCGCAGTCGTCATAATTACTGGCGCTGGGCGCGCGTTCTCGGCCGGCCTGGACCTTAACGAGCTGGGCGCCGAGGGTATCCGCGAAACCGGAGGCGCGACCTTCATCTCGGTGGTCGAGCGCATGGAAGCTCCGGTCATCGCGGCAGTCAACGGCTACGCGGTAACCGGCGGGTTCGAGTTGGCGCTCGCGTGCGACATCATTATCGCGTCCGAGAGTGCGCAATTCGCCGACACCCACGCGCGAGTGGGCGTTATGCCGGGCGGCGGGATGTCGGCGCGGCTGCCGCGCGCGGTCGGCGTGCGCAAGGCCAAGGAGCTTTCGCTGACCGGCAACTATCTGAACGCGCGAGACGCAGAGCGGATGGGGTTGGTCAACCGAGTGGTGGCGGCGGATCAACTGATGATCGCGGCGGGCGAGCTGGCGCGCCAGATAGCCGGCGCCGATCAGCGCGTGGTGCGCCAGATGAAACGGCTGATCAACCTGGCGACCGAGGCGCCGCTCGGCGACGGACTGCGAATCGAGCAGGATTTCTTCCGTGCCTTCAACCAAAGCCGCAACTTCAAGGGCGTGGCGGCGCGCCGCGCTGCGGTGGTTGAGCGCGGACGCTCGCAGACGCGCGGCTAACGACACATATTTAAGGAAATCTGATGCATAGGCGGCTTTCGATTCTAGCGCTGATTTTCCCGGCCGCGATTGCGATCGCGGCCTCCGGCGTGATCGCGGTTGGTGCGAGCGGCGCGGCTGCGGCTGACGCCGGTGCGGGTTCGCAGGGCGAGGTTCCCCCGAAGATTTCCAGGGTTATCACTGAAGCGGTCAACTCTCCCAACCGGCCGGCAAACGACAAGCAATTGGACGCGGGGCGCCGCCCTGAACAGATACTGGCTTTCTTCAGAATCGGACCGGGGATGAAAGTCGCGGACTTATGGGCGGGCGGCGGTTATACCACAGAGCTGCTGGCGCGGACGGTCGGGCCAAGCGGCAAGGTCTATTCGCAAAACGGTCCGTTCCCACCGGCCTTCAAAAAAGGGGAAGAGGCATGGAAGGCGCGGCTCAAGGAGCCCGGGTTGAGCAACGTGGTCGAGTTGCAAAAGCCCTTCGATCATCCTGACGACATCCTGCCGGTGCCGCCCGGATCGCTCGACGCGGTGATCATCGACATGAACTACCACGACATGGTCGGACGCGGGTACGACCGTGTCCGGATCAACGCTGCCGTGTTCAAAGCGCTCAAGCCCGGCGGCGTTTACGGCGTCATCGACAATAGCGCCGCCGCCGGCTCGGGCGCGCGCGATGCCAACACGCTGCATCGAATCGACGAAGCCTTCGAGATCAAGGAGATAAAGCAAGCCGGGTTCAAGTTGGTGGCGGTTTCGGCCGCACTGCGCAATCCTAAAGACGATCGCACCTGGTTCGTTATGAAACATCGCGGCCAGCAAGACCGCTTCGTGCTGAAATTCGTCAAGCCGCGAGGCGCCAGCGGGATAGACCAAGGACTGCCGCACGCATAAGCGGGCAAGACTTTTCGCGAAAAACGCGATATATGAAATGTGAGGTCACATTATGAGAACTGGCTACATGCTGCTCTTCCAGAATGCCCATCAGGGGATGTCGGACTCCGAAATGGTGCGCCACGAGATGCGCATCGCGGACCTCGCCGAGCCGCTGGGCTTCGACACCATCTGGAGCGCCGAGCATCATTTCGACGCGTACTCGATGCTGCCCGACAACTTTCAGGTGCTCACCTACCTCGCGGGCCGCACCAGCAAAATCCATCTTGGTACTGCCGCCGTGATCCTGCCGTGGAACAATCCGCTGCGCGTGGCCGAAAAGGTAGCGATGCTCGACGCGCTGAGCGACGGGCGTTTCATCCTGGGCCTCGGCCGTGGTCTTGCGCGGATGGAATATCGGACCTTCGGCATCGACATGAATGAGTCGCGTGACCGCTTCAACGAGGCGGCGAAGATGATCCTCGAGGCTCTCCGCACGGGCTACATGGAAGGCAACGGCCCCTACTACAAACAAGCTCGCGCCGAGATCAGGCCGCGACCCGAACGGTCTTTCAAGGATCGCCTGTATGGGGTCGCGATGTCGCCGGATACCGCTCCCGTGGTTGGCGAGCTTGGGGGCAGGATGATGTTTTTCATCCAGTTCGCCCTCGAGCAGCATCTGCCCGGCGTTGAAATCTACCGCGAGAGCTTCCGCAAGCATCAGCATCGCGCAGCGCCGCCGCCGCTCGCGATCGATTTCACCTTCTGCGATCGCGACGCCGGACGCGCGGAGGAGATGACGCTGCGCTATGCCGCGGGTTACTACCTATCCGTGATCAAGCACTACGAGTTCAACGACGACTATCACGCCAAGCTCAAAGGCTACGAGAACTACGCCAACGCGAGCCAGATTCTCCGCGACACGGGCCTGGACAAGGCGGCCGAGACTTACGCCAGCCAGCAGGCGTTCGGCACCCCGCAGCAGATTCTGGACAAGCTCGAGCAGCGCCGCAGCAAGCTCGGTGATTTCGAATGGAACGTCTGCACCAGTTTCGCCGGGATGCCTTTCAAGGACGTCGAAGCGAGTATGCGTCTGCTCGCCAAGGAAGTCCTGCCCGAGGTCAAGAACTGGGGCGAGGACAGCTTCGAGCCAGTCCGCGCGTCGGCATAGCGGCAAGATCAGCCGAATCGCTATCTGCTAAAAAGCCCGGACGGCTCATGCCGCCCGGGCTTTCGATTTTTCGTCTCGCGTCGTTTTGTCGGACTCTTTCTATTTCTTCTTCGAGCTACGGTCACGCCGTGGCGAGGATCGCTTTGGCGCGGTGCAGATCCTCGGCGATTTGAGCGGCCAGCGCCTGGCCCGAATCGAACTTGCGCTCGCCGCGAATCCGTTCGACGATCTCGAGGCGCACCTTCGCCCCGTAGATGTCGCGATCGAAATCGAAAATATGCGCCTCGATCGTGCGCGCCGGCTCCGCGAATGTCGGACGCATCCCGATATTGGTTATTGACGCAAACGCGCCATCATGCAGCACCAAGCGAGTCGCATAGACCCCGTCGGGGGGCAGGCACTCGGTTGCTGAATCGAGATTGGCTGTGGGGAAGCCGATGGTGCGGCCGCGCTCGCGTCCATGCACCACCGTGCCGCTTAGAAAATGGTCGCGGCCGAGCAGCCGCGCCACCGTGCGCATCTCGCCCGCCGCGATCAACTCGCGCACCCGCGTCGAGCTGACGACCGCACCTTCGACCGTGACCGGTCCGACCACGACAGTCTCAAAGCCCATCTGCCGCCCCAGATCGGCCATCACCTCGGCATTGCCAGCGCGAGCGTGGCCGAAACTGACGCTATGCCCCACCACTACTTCGCGCGCGCCGATCCTGCCAAGCAGGTAGTCGCGCACGAATTCGGCGGGCGTGAGTTGGCTGAGCGCGGGAGTAAACGCGATTACGATTACGCCATCGATTCCCGAGGCGCGCAGCAGTTCGAGTTTGTCCTCGGGCGTCAGGATTAGACGCGGCGCGCGTGCCGGAGCGAGCACCTTGGCCGGCAGCGGATCGAAAGTCAGCGCGAAGGCGGTGCCGGCGGCCGCGCGGGCGCGATCGATCGCGGCCTTCAGGATCGCGCGATGACCGAGATGCACGCCGTCGAAGTTGCCGAGCGCCACCACCGGATGGGGGTGCGGCGGAAGCTGGTCGATTGCGTGAATTATTTCCATCACTCAACGCGCGTCAGACGATCTGGGTCGGCGGGCCGCGCAGTCATCCGCTGCGGACGCTTTTTCGCGGCTAGCTGTTCGCCATGCTTTTCATCATCGCGTCGGCGTCGGCCGCCTCTGGCGTGCCCGGATGATCGCGCACCAGCTTCTGCAGCGTGAGACGCGCGTCGAGCGAATCGTTGGTGCGCAAGAACGCCTGCGCCTCGCGCAACTGCGCGCTGGCGGCAAAGCGTCCCCTCGGATAGCGCATCGCGAGATCGTTGAACTGCAGAATCGACTGATTGTAATTCGACGGGTCGCGCGCACCCATCTCGAACAGCGCATTGGCCGAAAAATACTCGGCCGGCTCGCCGAGCGGCGACTTTGGATGGGCGCGTTGGAAGGCCTGGAACTTGGCGATCGCGTTGGGATACTTGCCGGCCTTCATGTCGATCAGGCCGTCGCGGTAGACGCGCGAGCCCGACTCCGTGCTGTTGCCCGCGGTCGCCAGTTCCTGGTCGAGCGCGGATTGCCATCCCGTCACCGCGGGCATCGGCGCTGCCGGCGGAGGCGCTTCGGCCTCGTTTTCACCTTCAGCCGGCTGCTCACTCTCACCGGGAGGTATCGACGCGCTTTCCGCCGCGCCTGCCGCTACGCCCGGAGCACCCGGAGCGCCGGGAACACCTGGGCCGCCCGGAGCACCGGGCGTGCCGGGAGCACCGGGCACACCAGGGGCACCCGGCACGGGCGGCGTGCCGGCCGCAGTCGCATTGACCTGCGATTCGAGCTTGGCGATGCGGTCCTTGAGCGTCGCGGTCTGTTTCGGGTCGCTGTCCGCGCCATTATGTTGCAGCTCGGTAATGCGGTCGTTGAGTTGCGCGATTTGCTCGTGCATCGCGGTCATCTGCGCCTGATCGTTGGCGATCATCTGGCGCATCGACTGCTCGTTCTGCGACACCTGATCGACGTCCGCCTGCGCCGCGCATCCTGCGATGCCGAGCGTCATCGCGAGCAGCCCCGGGAGGCTCCATTTGAGCAGGCGGTTATCGAACATTCGCGCCGTCTCTCGCGCTACTGTTGGACCACGAAGTGATCGCGCCGATTTTGTGCCCAGCATTCGTCGGTTTCCTCGGTGCACACCGGCAGTTCCTTGCCGTAGCTGATGGTTGACATCCGGTCGGCGCCAACCCCCAGGGTCTGGAGATAATCTTTGGCCGCCTGGGCACGCTTGGCCCCGAGCGCGATATTGTACTCCTCGGAGCCGCGGTCATCGCAATGGCCCTCGATTTGGACGTGCGTGCCGGAATTCTTGGTCATCCAGTCGGCGTTGCGTTTCAGGATCTCACCATCCTGCGCGCGAACCGAATAGTCATTGTAATCGAAATGTATATCGCTAAGCGGCCCCTGGCCGTTCGCACCCAGAGTGCCATGCTGTAACTGGGAGAGCGAACTGCTGCCATTGGCCCCGAGGCCATTTTCGCCAATCCCTCCCGGTCCGGTATTTTCCTGACCGGCGCCAGCCCCGCTTTGCTTCGACGAGCATCCGGCGACCATCGCGATCATCATCGCCGCTGCAGCCATCGCGGCGAATCGTGAAGCGCGCCGTCCGTTATCCACCAAGCCACCACGACCACGTGGGAGAAGTGTCATTGCCCTCATCCTCCATTAAGGCGGAAATAACTTTGCCGGTTTGCGATTGCGTATTGACCTGCATCAGATAAAGCCGTTCGTGACCGCCGCGGGTCGAGCTGAAAATGAGGTAGCGCCCGTCGGGTGACCAGCACGGCGATTGATTCGAACGCCCGTCCTCAGTCAGTTGCGCCGGTTGGCCGCCCCCGGCCGGGATTATGAAGATGTTAAACCCGCCCGAGCGGCTCTGGTAGGCAAGCCATTTCCCATCGGGTGAGAACGAGGGCGAAGTATTGTAGTCACCCCGGTAAGTGATGCGCCGCGCTGGACCGCCGCCGAGGCTCATCACGTAAATCTGCGGCGTGCCCGAGCGATCGGAGGTAAAGGCGAGTTGCTGGCCGTCGGCCGAGAAGGCCGGATTGACGTTGATCGAGTGGCCCTCGGTAAGCTGGCGAATTTCCGCGCCGCTGCGCTCGAGCAGGAAAAGATTGGTATGCCCACCCTCCTCGACTGCCGCGACTATCCGATGGCCGTCGGGCGAGAGCGCGCCGCCGATCACGTTGCCATGCGGACTCCCGATTTTGATTTCGGTGCGCGCAGCCACGTCGAACAGATAAAGCGCGGGCTCGCCGGTCTTGTACGAAAGATAAAGCACGCTCGCAGCGCTGTGCGCGAATTTCGGAAACAGATTGATAGTCGGGTTGTCGGTGACGCGGTAAAGGCCGCCGCCGTCGGGCGAAGCTAGATAAATCTCCTTGAACCGGCCGCCGCGAGTCGAGACGAACCCAACTCGCGTGTCGAAGGGCCCCTGGATTCCAGTCACAGCCTTGAGCACCGAATCGGCGAAACGCCGCGCCATCTGCTCCACGTCGGCCGGGCCGCCGGAAAAGCGCGTGCCGAACATCCGGCGCTGCTGGGCGACGTCGAACATCAGCGCCTCGATCGAGACCTGGCCGCCGCTGACCGTGACGGCGCCCTTGACCAGGAACTCAGCGTTGAGCGGGCTCCAGTCGGCGAAGTTGAACTTGCCCAGATCGTAACCGGAGTTCTGCGGGTCCTCGATATAAGACTTCGGTGGGACGATCGAGAAGAAGCCGCTGAGGTCGAGGTCATGCCGGAGGACGCGAACGAAGTCATGCGAGGCGGTACCCTGATCGTCACCGCCGAGGTTCTTGAACTCCGAGACGGCGATCGGCGCAGCGGTCGAGCCGGGGCCGCTGATCGTCATGTGTATTGGCTGCGCCTGTGCGCCGCGAGCGAGCGTGAGCGATAGCAGCACGCCGGCCGCGAGGATCGGGATAAACCGCCTGATCATTATTATTTCGTCAAAGGCCTCCGGGCCTGCCGCGCTCCTAGCGCTGACCCGTCCGCCGCCTCTCCATCCCCCTACGATTTCAGCTCACCCAGCTTGAAGTCCGCGTCCACGCCCTGGCCAAACTCCGGGCGGTACTTTTCCGGCGGCGGCGGAAACGGCGCGGCGCGTCGGATCGCGCGTATCACCGAATCGTCGAACGCCGGGTCGCGGGAACTCTGCGTCAGCCTGACCCCGGTCAAGCTTCCGTCGCGGCCGATCGCGAAAGTCACGCTCGTGGTCAGGTCTCCGCTCCCGCCCACATAGTTCCACGCTTTTTTAATCCTATCCTGTACCGTTTGATAGTAGAGCAGAAATTGCGGGTCCTGTTGAATCCCCATGCTGCCCTTTCCCGCACCCACGCCGTAGCCCGCGCCTTCGTGCGGCACGTTGGCGACCACTGGTCCGCCGCCTGACGGCCCGCTCGAGCGCGCCTTTTCCGCCGCCGCTCGCTCCTCGAGATGCTCCTTCAGCAGATTTTCGCGCAAAGCCGCGAGCTGCTCTTTAACGCTGGGCGTCGCCTCTGCCCGCGCAATCACGATCTCATTCGGCTTGGGCCGAGGATGCGCGCTCCGCCTGGGCACAGGAGTGGGGGTGGGCAGCGGACGTCGATGTCGCGGGGCGGGCGTCGGCCGCGGCGTCGGCTTGCGCGTGGGCCTCGGCGTTGGCGCGCGAGTCGGTTTCGGCGTCGGCGCGAGCGTCGGCTCCGGGGTAGGCTCAGGCGTTGGCTCCTCGGTCGGTTCTGCGGTGGGTTCGGGCGTCGGCTCCGGTGTCGGTTCGGGAGTGGGCGTCGGGGTATACGCAGTGTTAAGGGCGATTACGGTCTTATCGTTGTCGGGTGCGGATGGAGGCGTCGTTTTATGTTGCTCGACGGCTGGCTTGGGCCGCTCCCTGCGATGTTCGGGATGCGGATGCTCCTGGGCGCGATCCTGGGTCAGGCGCGGCAGATGGGTGCCGAGGTCGCCGGCTGGTATGTTGTCGACGATCTTCACCGTGTAACCGGCCGGCGTCGTGTCGGGATGATGGAAGTAGGCCGGCAGGATGACCAGGACCAGGGCGAAGAACACCGCATGGCCAATCGCCGACAAGATGATCGCTCCGGCGTAGCCCAGGCGCGAGGAGCGGTCGCGACCATCAAGGTTTGGCGCTGCCACCGAGCGATCCGCCCGCCGCCGGGTCCTCCGCCCCCTGCGGCATCTCCGTCACCATCCCGACGTTTTCGATTCCCGCCGCCTTGATCGCCGCCATCGTCTTGATCACCGTGCCATAGGGCACTTCCTCGTCGGCGCGCACGAAGACTTCGCGGTCGGGCCGCGCGATCGCGATCGCTTGCAGCTTCTCGGTCAACTGGTCGAGTCCGAGCTTGGTGTCGTTGAGGTACACTTCCTGGTTGCGCGTGATCGAAACCACGAACTGCTCTTCCTTGCCGGGTAGCGCGGAGGCCTTGACCCGGGGCACGCTAACTTCCACGCCCTGCTGAATCATCGGCGCGGTAACCATGAAGATCACCAGCAGCACCAGCATCACGTCGACCAGCGGGGTGACGTTGATTTGCGAGGCGAACTGCCCGCGGTGTCCCGGTTCGAATGCCATGCGATGCGCCGCTTGGGCCGGCTCCTCAGGACAGGAAATGCCGCTCGGCGATGTTGAGAAATTCGGAGGTGAAGTTCTCCATTTCGATCGCGAGGTCGCGCACCCGGGCGATGAAGTAGTTGTAGAACATCTGTGCGGGAATCGCGGCGACGAGCCCGATCGCGGTGGTGATGAGCGCCTCCGCGATCCCAGGCGCCACGGCCTGGATGTTCGAGGAATGGGCCGCCGAGAGGCCGATGAAGGCGGTCATGATTCCCCACACCGTGCCGAACAAGCCGATGAACGGGCTGGTCGAGCCGGTGGTGGCGAGAAAGGTGATGCCCTTTTCGAGCCTGCTGGTTTCGACGTTGGCCTGCCGGCGCATCGCGCGCGTTACGTTCTCGACCCCGCCAAGATCGGTCGAAAAGCTGGTCTCGGCGCCAACTGCCTGGCGCTTGGCGCGCGTGAGCTGGAGCAGTTCCTGATAGCCGGCACGAAACACCTGGGCGACGGGACTGCGGACCAGGCCGACACTCCCGCTGTGAATCGTGGCCAGGTTCTTGGACTCCCAGAACAGCGAGATGAAGCGTTCGGACTCGCGCCGGGCGTGCGAAATCTGGTTGAGCTTGTAAACGATGATGCCCCAGCTCACGACCGAGAAGAGGACCAGCGTCCACAGCACCACCTGCACCACCGGGCCAGTTCCCAGCAGCAGGTCAGCCACCCCCATTGTGCCGGGGCCACCTAACTCATGGGGCATACCGCTTCCGCTCCACCTACCCGTTAGAACGCAACCAGACGGATTTCGTCGCGATCAATTTACGCGGTGGCTCGGGCGGGGGCAAATCGCTTTCGCGACGGCAAGGCGTTTTGGCCCGCGCCTTTTGGCGCCACCTTGCGTCGCGGGTGCGCCTGCGCGACGATACTTCGTCGCGCAGCGCTTTGAGGCGGCAGACTATCGAATTTGATTGCGAATTTGGTTGCGAATTTGGTTGCGAATTTCATTGCGAGTTTCATCGCCAGTTCCTTGCGAGTTTCATCGCGAGTTTTATTGCCCAGCTACCCGCTTACGAAAATTGTGATAGTTTGATTTCCAATAAATGCTGCTGCCGTCGCGCCGGCGGTTCAGGCTCATACGCGATTATTTTAGATCAATAATTGATGGGGACCAGTGTCGGGGGAGACGCACTCAGGGAGGACAGCGCTGTGGCGATCAGGATCGGGATCAACGGTTTCGGCCGAATCGGCCGGATGGCTTTTCGGGCGATGCTGGACAAGAAAGAGGTCGAGGTGGTTGCGGTCAACGACATCACCGACGCCAAGACCCTCGCCCATCTGCTCAAATACGATTCGGTGCACGGCTCGCTCAAGCATCAGGTCAAAGCCGAAGGCAATCAGATCATGCTCGACGGACACGCCCTGCGCGTAGTCGCGGAACGTGATCCGGCCAGGCTGCCCTGGAAAGAACTCAAAGTCGACGTCGTGATCGAATCGACCGGGCTGTTCACCGCGCGGGATAAAGCCGCGTTGCATCTGAGTGCGGGCGCGCGCAAGGTCGTGATCAGCGCCCCGGCCGACGGCGTCGACGTGACCCTGTGCATGGGGGTTAACCAGCAAGCCTACGACCCGGCGAAGCATCACGTCATCTCCAACGCTTCGTGTACCACCAACTGCCTCGCGCCAGTGGCCAAGGTGCTGCATGAGAAGTTCGGCATCGTGCACGGCCTGATGACCACGATCCATTCTTACACCTCCGACCAGATGCTGCAGGACGGACCGCACAAGGATCTGCGCCGGGCGCGCGCGGCGGCGCTCTCGATGGTGCCGACGTCGACCGGCGCGGCCAAGGCGATCGGGCTGGTGCTGCCGATGCTCAACGGCAAGCTCGACGGCATCGCGATTCGCGTACCGACGCCCAACGTTTCGGTAGTCGATCTCACCGCCACCGTTGATCGCGACGCGGACGAAAACTCGGTCAACGCGGCGATGAAAAAAGCGGCCGAGGGTGAATTGCGCGGCATCCTCGCTTACAGCGACGAGCCGCTGGTCTCGGTCGACTTCAACGGCAATCCGCATTCCTCGATCTTCGACGCGCCGCTCACCAAAGTGTTGGGGCAGCGCCTGGTCAAGATCTTTTCGTGGTACGATAACGAATGGGGCTATTCCAACCGGCTGGCCGACGTGACTGCATTCGTCGCAAGCAAGATCTGAGCGTGCATAGGCGCCGCGATGTCCGCGCTCGAGCTCACGCAGCTTCAGCTTGATGGCCGCAAGGCGCTGGTGCGATGCGATTTCAACGTGCCGCTGAACGAGGGGCGCATCGCCGATCCGGCGCGCATCGACGCGAGCCTCGACACCATCCGCTTCATCCTCGAGCGCGGCGGCGCGGCGGTGCTCTGCTCACATCTCGGGCGTCCCAAGGAACGCACGCCGGGGCTTAGTCTTAAACCCGTTGCGGAGCATCTGAGCACGGCGCTCGGCCAGAAGGTCGCACTTGCGCCCGACTGTATCGGCGAGGTCACGGTGGGGCTGGTCGCGGCGCTGAAGCCCGGCGGCGCGCTGCTGCTCGAGAACCTGCGCTTCCATCCCGAAGAAGAAGCGAACGATCGCGATTTTTCCCATGAGCTGGCGCGCGGCAAAGACCTTTACGTCAACGACGCCTTCGGCTCAGCGCATCGCGCGCACGCCTCGACCGTCGGAGTGACGCGCTTTCTCGCCGAACGCGCCGCGGGCTTCCTGATGATACGCGAGCTCAAGGCGCTGAGTGCGCTGACCCACGATCCGGCGCGGCCCTACATCGCCATTCTCGGCGGCGCCAAGGTCTCCGACAAGATCGGGGTCATCCGCAACCTGACGCCCAAAGTCGACGCGATTTTGATCGGGGGCGCGATGGCCTATACGTTCATGCGAGCGCAAGGAATCGACGTCGGCCGCTCGCGGGTCGAGCAGGACAAGGTTCAGCTCGCGGGCGAACTGATGGAACAGGCCGCGCGCCGCGGCGTGGTCCTGTCGCTCCCCGTCGATCACATGGTGGCGGCTTCGCCCGAGGCCGGCACGGCCGAAACCGTGGAGACCATCCCGTATGACCGGATGGGCCTCGATATCGGCCCTCGGACGGCCGAACAATACATCGCGAAGCTCCAGGGCGCGAAGACGGTGGTATGGAACGGACCGCTCGGCTACTTTGAGGTGGAGGCCTTTGCCCGGGGCACGCTCAAGGTGGGCGAGGCGCTCGCCAATATGGCGGATGTTTTTAGCGTGATCGGCGGCGGCGATACCGCCGCGGCGATCGCCAACCATCCATGGTCCGCGCGCTTCAGCCACATCTCGACCGGCGGTGGCGCGACGCTGGAGTACCTCGAAGGAATCGAGTTGCCGGGCGTTAAAGCGCTGGAGCGCCGGGACTAGCTGCGGCAACGTCGTCGCTCGCACGCGGCACACCAGTTATTCAACGAATGGAGAAAGCGCGATGCGCAGGAAGCTGCTGGCGGGAAATTGGAAGATGAACCTCACGCCGATCGAGGCGCGCCAGCTCATCCGGGCGCTGCGAGCGGCGATCGATCCCGAAGCGACGGCGCTCGCGCGCGACCGCGACGTGCTGGTGGCGCCAGCTGCGGTAGCTCTTGGAGCAGCCGCGCAGGAGCTAGCCGGATCGAACATCGCGCTCGCCGCGCAGAACATGCATTACGAGGACAAGGGCGCATTCACCGGCGAGGTGTCGGCCCCGATGCTCAAAGCGTTCGGCGTCACCCACGTGATCCTTGGCCACTCCGAGCGCCGTCACATCTTCGGCGAGAGCGACGAACTGATAAATCGCAAGGTTCTCGCCGCAGTCCGGCATCGCCTGGTGCCAATCCTGTGCGTCGGAGAAACCCAGCAGGAACACGACGGCGGTCATACCACCGCGGTCATCCTGCGCCAGACGCAAAACGGTCTTGCGGGAGTCGACGGACGCGAGGCTGCACGCGCGATCATCGCCTACGAGCCGGTATGGGCCATCGGGACCGGCCGCACGGCGACGCCCGCGCAAGCCTCGCTCGCGCACGGCGTGATTCGCGAAGAGATCCGCGATAGCTTTGGTCCGGAGTGCGCGGCGGCCACGCGAATCATCTATGGCGGCAGCGTCACGCCCGAAAATGTCGACGCGCTGATCGCGAGCCACGATATTGACGGGGCTTTGGTCGGCGGGGCAAGCTTAAAGGCTGACTCGTTCGCCCGAATCGTGCGTGCAGGGGCGGGCTGAGGCTACAAGGCAATAGAATTCAGTGGTTACGATTGTTGTCGCGATTCATGTGACGATCTGCCTCGCGCTGGTCATCGTGATCCTGCTCCAGCAGGGGAAGGGCGCGGAGATTGGCGCGGTGTTCGGCGGCTCGAGCCAGACCGTGTTCGGCGCGAGCGGCGCCGGCAATGTGTTGACCAAGGCCACCTGGGCGATGGCCGCGATGTTTTTCGCGACTTCGATTTTCCTCGCCTATGCCTCGACGCGGCGCTTCACCGGCAGTATCTTCGGATCCGGCCGCGCGGTGAGCCATAGGGTCGTCGCTCCGACCAAGCCGATGGTTCCGCTGCCACCGGCGAAGCCGGCCCCGATGACGGCGCCGGTGATGCCGCCCGCTCCGGCGAACCAGGCCAGGCCGATTGTACCGAAGTCCGGACCGTAGGGACGTTGTGGAAATAGTGACCGCGGCCGCGCTTTTAGGCTGCGGCTGTCAGTGCGCGGGTGGTGGAATGGCAGACACGCGAGTTTGAGGGGCTCGTGGTAGAAATACCGTGCGGGTTCAAGTCCCGCTCCGCGCACCACTGATCAACCAACCGTAGCGAAAATCTCCATCGCGATTCAGGTTCCCCGTCTCCGTCGAGCCGGCGGACGGTGTCAGCGCATGCCGAGCGACAGTTGCGTGCCCGGCGCAATCGCGGGTGTGGCGGCGCGCACCGCGTTGGTGCGCTCGCGCTTGTCCCGATGGTCCACCTTAAATCCTTGCGTGAAGCCGTACTTGGCGCGCATCCGATCGAATATCGCGCCGAGCCGCTCGTCGTAGCCGCGCGGCGCATACACCGCGCGGGCATAGAACTCGTCGATTCGTTCCGTCACCTCGGGAAAGTGTTCCTTGATGAAGGGGATAAAACGGCGCGCCGCCGCGGGCTTGAGGAAGAGCGAGCGCCACCATACCGCGCTTGCGCCCGCGCGCCGCGCCGCCCGTACCACGCTCTCGATAGCCGACGGCGCGTCGGTCAGGCCGGGGATCACCGGCATCATCAGCACGTTGCACCGAATACCGGCGCGGTTCAGCTCGGCGAGCGCGCGCAAACGCAATTCGGGGCGCGGCGCTCGCGGCTCGAGCGTGCGCTGAAGACGGCGGTTGAGCGTGATCAGCGAGAAGTTGACGCTCAGCCGGGAGCGCGAATTGATCGCGCTTAGCAGGTCGAGGTCGCGCACGATCAACGCCGATTTGGTCGTGATCGAGAGATCGAGTCCGCCGAGTTGCGCGAATACTTCGAGCATCGAGCGCGTGAGTCCGTATTTGCGCTCGGCGGGCTGATAGGGATCGGTTGCCGTGCCGATCGCGATCGGGTCCGAGCCGATGGGAGTGCGCGCCAGCGTATGCGACAAGACCTGCGCGGCCATTCTTTTTACGAAGATCCGCCGCTCGAAATCCATCGGATCGCGCAGCTCGAGAAATTCGTGCGTGTAACGCGCGTAGCAATAGACGCATCCGAACTCGCATCCGCGGTACGGATTTATCGTCCATCGGAACGGCAGCCGCGAGTTCTCGCAGCGGTTGAGCACCGTGCGCACGGGCATCTCGATGAACTCGACGTCGCGCAGCGGCTCAAGCGGGGCAGCTTCGTTGATAGGGTCTTCGAACAGCGCCGTAGATGCGACTTTCATCGCATCAGTTTCGCTCTTTGTTCGCTGTTAGTCAAGCCGGTTAAGGGTAAGTAGAGAAGCGCTTCCAGCACTTCTCCCCCATCTCTTGCTTTATATCGCTAGGCGAAGTGGCAGGGATACTTGGACGCATGTCGTCTCCCAGAACCTTGACAATGACGTTGATATTTTATTAATAAAAACTATCAACATTGTTCTTCAACGGAGACAATCGGTGTCCAACGAAATCATGGTAGTTTTTACCGCAAAGACTGTAGAGCAATGCTTGGATGCTGGAGGCACCCAATCCTGGGTGCTCGACCGAGCACACGCAAAAAATTGCCGCTACGCGGTTCTGTGCCGAAATGCCTACGCCGAATGGGGCGACGGCAAAGAAGAGCACGGAACGGCATTTATGATTGGCCGTGTTGCGGACATTGTGCCCTCCACCGAAACCGAAGGTCGCTGGCTGGTTAAGTTCGACGAATACGTCATCCTAGATGAGCCGGGTGTTTGGAAGGGCTGGCGTAATCCCGTGCGCTACACGACATGGGTGGAACTTGGAATTAGTTTACAAGGGCGCAACTTTCAGCCCATGCCCGAGCGTCCCAAATCCGCCGCTGACACCGAATTCTCGACCAGTAAGACGCTCACCAAGCTCACCATCGCAGAAGCAAAAAGACTGTTGGCCGAAACTTTTGGAGTCAAGCCCGAAGCCGTGGAGATCACGGTTCGGGGATAACATGCGATGACTGCGGACGAATATCTCAACGGCATTCTTATTCGCGAGGCTGAGGATGCAAGGCCTTTTTTCGTCGGTGCTGAGCGTGAGCGGAGGTCCAAATGAAAGCTACTAGCGGCACCAGTGAGTGCAACAGCTTTTCGCGGGCGACCTGATAAGGACTGTCATGGATGCGTTTACCCTAGAGCTCGAACCCGACCTCGGCCTTGCTCCCCCGATAATACAATTTCTTAATTCTGTACCGACCAACCTGCTCTCACATGTCTACTATGGCCGTCGACACCCGCTCGGCATCTTCAACATAAAATTCACTCGCGCCATGTCTGACTTGCTGAATTGTGTGAAAATCATCACCGAAGATCCAATGAACGTCGATAAGGCGTTGTCAAACTATGAGACACTGCTGTTTAGCACTGTTGGCTTTCTAGACTCTTGCTACGAAATCATCTTAACGTTGTGTCCTCAAAAGCCTATACCAACGCCCAAAGAATTTCTGCACTAGTGGCTCATTAAAAACGACTATCGTGCTGGACGACATTTCTATCAAGCTATCAGAACAGATAGCTATTTCTTCAAAGAATTATTCAATGCCCTCAAACATACGAGCGGCAGACTTAGATCTGTAACGGCCAAGAGCGGCGCGCTACATGTGTCGGGTTATTGTCTGGAAGGGACGGACCGGGATGGATTTATTTCCCCAAACGAAGCATTTCATCGATTGTACGATAAAAAATCTGCGGCTAATTCGCTCGATAGAGATCTGCGGCGCCTATACTATTTGCTGTACAAAGCGTCCGTCCATCTAAATATTTCACTTCTCCAACATATGAAAGATGTCCATGGGTATATACCATCACACATAGCCCACGTAGGTCACGTCCAGGATCCTAGCTCCTTATAACGCCGCGTTCGACGCTATGAGCACGCTTTCGTCTGTGTTCTTCCCTAACGAGTCGGGTTTAGATGTACCTTATCCTGTTCTGACAAAGCAGCAAGATAGTAGCCGACTATCATTCGAAATCAGACGGGCAGTCATTGCTGGGGTGAATTGGAGAGTAGAAATCAAAACCATTGGCGATGAAGTGTCGAAACAATTTCGCATAACTAGTATCTGATGCACACATATCACCAGACACTGCCAAATTGGTCAGAATAGGTCGGAGCTTCAACCGTCGAATAAGGATAGGATATCGCCAATCAAAAGATATGTGTATACAACATAACGATCGGCCTCTTCTTTCCGAACAATATCCGAATGTGATCCCTTCAAAGCTGATTTAAAAACCGCGTCTAAGCCGGTCGCCCATGAAATTCTGCTGCGAGCTGACGAAAGCGGTTTAATATGCCCTAGTCCTTCTTTCCTTCAAAGCGATCAGACGATCGATATAGTATGTCTTTTCCAAGGTTGATCGTCACGGTTTTATTTCCCGCATGATTGTTTCGCTAAGAGATCGCTCTCCGGGAATAGAGCGTCAGCTAAAGCTTGAAGAAGTCGACTGGCATCCGTTGACGGCATTCGACAAATCATCTGGATTCTGAGACTGAAGATTGTCATAGATTGCTGTTAACCGCTTAACCGCCTCAGGAACAACCGTGCCAATCGCGGAATCGACTCGCAGTCGAATCCGCGCGAAGACATCGTCGGCGATAACTGAAAATTTCAACTCGAATACGTGCGCATAGAATCAAAATATCGCTGACTGCGCGACGGGCGTCGCCAGATTGTGGGCTGGCATCGCCTTGCGCTCGAATAGGTTTCCCTTAATCTGAGAGCTGTGACCTCAGATGAATCTCCGGGTCGTAGCAGCAAAGAGCGCTTGTCAGTAATCGTATTACTCCTCCATTTGTGATTGATGTCCATATCCTGGTCTTCTGACTCTTTAGTCCGGGGATTTGACACCTTGAGTCTTTCTTCCCGCCAAAGCCGCAAGCTCGAACACGTAAGGCGGAACGCCGTCGGCCTCGCTCGGGTAACCGCCAGCCTCGTATTCCATAATCTGCTGGTATACCGAATCGTTTAGAAGTCGAGCCAGTCGACCAGTCTTTAATGCGATGTTAGAGAGAGGCACTTCGTCGAGTTCAAGATTCTTTAGAATCTCGCTGGATAGTTCGAGAGCCTCCAATAGGGCGGCACGAGTGGGCGGGATGCGGTCCGACATATGCGCAACGACGAAATTTTAGCGCACGTTCGCCTTGGGGGCCACTCTCGCTCCAGTCGTCCACATCGACTTTGGGCGGCAGAGGATGAGTGTTTCACGGAAACCGTCCTAAAGGGCGACCAACGCGGCGCATGCACACAGGTCATCTCGAATATTCTTGCGCAGTCGCTTCCGCGCGTAATCAGCAGTAGCACGCGTAAGAGCTGCGCGAGTCTTTTTCGACGGCATCCAATGTCCGTTGCGCAACCCTTGAATGGACCGAGATCGGTGCCTGCTATCTGGGCCAGCTTGTCACGGGGTATGAGCTTCAGGATGGGAATCACCAGCGTTACCCAAGGCTCGTTTTTCGGGTCCGAATACGTCTCCAGGACCTCGTTCAGATCGTGGATCTGCTGGTGCTCGACCTCTTCCAGCTTGTTCGACTCCTTGCCTATTGAGATGACGTAAGCGGCGTGAACCGAGCGGCGTGACAGGACACCGCGCGTGTTGGGGCCGCATGGTTCTCCATCAGGCCCGGCGCTCTTGGATTCGGGGTGCAATTTGTGTTCATCGAAAACATCGCCGATCGATTTCACGCGCGCGACATCATGCCCGGCATTGGCTCGGGTCGTGATAGGAAAACTTCGCTTCGAATGAACGGTTTGGAGTCTGGGGGAGAAGTGCTGGGATTCCTTCTCTACTTACCCGTCAAGGGGGCCAATTACGCGACCAAATTGTTCACGGATGGCTCAAATGGTGAGACCCGCAGGGAGTAGAACCTCAACCTACGGGCCTCGTCGCCAGCCGCGGTCAGGCTGACTGTCTAAATACTACCACGCAACAAAGAATGTTTCAAGATAATTTAAGTGACCACAGACGACATAAGGTCATAGGGATTATGGCTTAGCCGCCAATACTGATGTAAACGAAGCCCCGGCGGAAGCGAGCGCGATTAAGGCAGCGCTACCAAGTCGTAGGCCGGGGGCAGCCGCTCGCCGATTAACGTCGCGGTCGCGGCCATCTCGTGCGTGCGAATTACGCAGCCGTCGCTCGTGACGGCAAAGAAATCGCCCGCGTGCTCCGGGTCGGCCTTAAACCGCATCACCATCCCGCGCTCGGGGAGGGCGTCATCGCCGAGTGCCTCGAAGCTCTGACCCGCATCCAGGCTGCGAAACATCACCGCGTCCGCGCCGGCGGGTCCGGTCGACCAGAGCGGCGGCGGACCGGCCGCCGCGGCGGTAAAGACCCGGCTCGACTCGCCGCCAGTGACGAGGAGCGGAACCGTGTAGCTGCGGCAGAAGCCGCGCTTGACCTTACTCCACGAACTGCCGCGATTTTCGGATATGTAAAAGCCGGCGCCGGTGGTTGCGTAGAGGCGGTTGGGATTTTGCGGATCGACCGCGACGCAGTGGACGTCTTCGTAGAGTCCGCTGTTGAGCAGCTCGAAGCTTTCGCCGCGGTCGCGCGAACGGGCGACACCGCCCTCTTCCACGCCAACGTACATGTTCATCGGATCATGCGGATCGAAGGCAATCGAGCGAACGTGCGGAACGTGCGGCGGCGGCGGAAAACTCCAGCGTTCGCGCCCCGGCAGCTTGAGGAATCCGGCGCACTCGCGAAACGTGCGGCCGTGGTCGAGGCTGTGGAACAGCCGCGCGTGCGAGGTGCCGATAAAAACCTCGCCGGGCGCGTCCGGCGGCGTCGCGACAGCCCATACGTCCTCGGTGCGCGCGATGCCCGGCGTAATATCGGCCCAGGTGCGGCCGCCATCGTTAGATCGTGCGAGCGTCACCCGGCCGCGTGTACTGCCCATGTGCGCGTGGTCCACCGAGCCGGCGTAAATCGTCCCCGGATTCCGGTTGTCTTGCGCCATGCACCACACCGACGGCGGATCCGCGAGCGCCATCAGCGGCCTGCCCTTACGCTCGGCATCGAGAACAACGATCCCCTTCGACGTACCTATGCAGAGTTTCATCCTCGCCACTCCCCCTTGTGAACCGCGGCCTTTCGCTAACGCGCCCTCCGCCCCGGATGCGCACAGATGCGATATCAGTCGCACACAGCGGCTTCCAATCCTATGGTTCCCGTCACGAAAGCATCATCATGCGGTCTAACCTTCGCTAACTCTGCCCGCTTTGGGCCATTTTGCTTACTCACGTGAGAAATATCGAGGTGCGCAGCCGGCCTCCTGCGACGAGTTCCTGCGGCGCGACTTTTTTCGGACTCGAGTCGAAACGCACCCGACGCACCAGCATCGTGGCGCCCTTAAGCGCGATCCGCATCCCGGCGGTGTCGATCGACACGATAGTGCCGGCCGCGCTCTCACTGCGCCGGTTCTCGAGCATCGGTTCGTAAAGGCGCAGCCGCTCGCCATCCGCCAGCGCATGCGCGCCCGGCTGCGGATCGCAGCCGCGCACCAGGTTGAAAACCTCGCGCGCGCTCCGCGCGAAATCAACCCTGGCGTGCTCGTCCCGGCAGGGCGGCTCGTAAGTCGCGAGGCTTTCGTCCTGCGCGATCGCCGGTGCGCGTCCGGCCTTGATGAGTTCGATCGCCTCGACCATGGTCTCGATGCCGAGCGGAAAAAGCCGGTTGAAGTAGAGTGAGCCTACCGTGTCCTCGTCGCGGATGGGCTCGCTGCGTTGCAGCAGGATCGGTCCGGTGTCGATTCCCTTGTCCGGCCAGAACCAGGTTACTCCGGCGCTCGCGTCGCCCATGATTAGCGTCCAATTGATCGCGCTCGCGCCGCGATGGCGCGGCAGGAGCGACGGGTGAAAGCAAATCGACTTGTGCCGCGGCGCGTACAGGATGCGCTCGGGCACGATCAGCGTCACGAAGGCCATCACCAGCAAGTCCGCGTCGAGCGCGCGGAACTGCTCGAAGGCCTCGTCGCTCTTGAAGGTCGCCGGCTGGCTGAGCGGTATGCCCAGCCCGAGCGTCTTGGTCTTGAGCGGGTCGGGGCGGCCGCCGGGCGGGTCGGGCGGCGCGAAGACGTGGACGATCTCTTCGCCACGCGAGTGGAGCATCTCGAGCGCGCGCTCGGCAAACGCCGCCTGTCCGATGAGCGCGATGCGCACTGTTGTTAAACCTCCGCCCCGCTATCCGTCGCTGCGTCCCTAGCTCGACCCAGCCTACTGGATCGCACTACCAAATCCGACGTTACCAAATCGACGATCGACTCGCACGCGCCCGCGCCGCCGTGCGCGGGGCTTTCGTCCACAACGGCCGCTACGTTGGCGTGTGCGGGAGCTCCGTTGTATAGGTGGGTCATCAAATTACACGGCGGGAGGGACCGCGATGCCGGACTACAGCCGTTACGAATTCATCAAGGTCGAGAAGGCCGAGCGCGTCGCTACTGTGACGCTCAACCGCCCGGACAAGCTCAACGCCGTCAACCCGGGACTTCATCACGAGTTGATGACGATCTGGAACGATCTCGCCGAGGACCGCGAGGTCAATGCGATCATCCTGACCGGCGCGGGTCGCGCTTTTTGCGCCGGCGGCGACGTCAAAGGAATGGCTTCAGGGACGCTCGCCAGCGCGAGCGGCGGCAAGGCGGAGCGGATCACCGCCGCCGAGGGACGGCGGATCGTGCAGAACATGCTCGACGTCGAGCAGCCGATCATCGGCGCGATCAACGGCGACGCGGTCGGCCTCGGCGCGACGATCGCGCTCCTGTGCGACATCATCGTGGCCTCCGAGAAGGCGCGCTTCGCCGACACGCACGTGAAAGTCGGAGTGGTGGCGGGCGACGGAGGCGCGGTAATCTGGCCACTGCTAATCGGCCCGGCGCGCGCCAAGGAATTCCTGATGCGTGGGCATTTCGTCAACGGCGCCGACGCTTTCAAGATGGGGATGGTGAATTACGCGGTCGCACCCGAGCAGGTGATGGCGAAGGCGCGCGAACTCGCGCAGGAGCTGGCCGACGGACCGACCTATGCGATTCGATGGAGCAAGCTCGCGGTCAACAAGTGGCTCAAGCAGCAGGCGAATCTGATTCTCGACGCGTCGCTCGCCTACGAGATGGTGACCTTCACCACGGAGGACCATCGCGAGGCCGCGCGCGCGTTCGTCGAGAAGCGCAAGCCAAACTTTAGTCGAGATTAACTGGGGCGCCCGCGAGCGACCCGGGAGGCACGAGAAAAGCGCGACAGCGGTGCGCCAAGGCTGCGACAGCGCTAAGACAAGGAGAAAGCCATGCGTCAAGGAGCGAAGCAATGAGAAAAGACATCGAGATCAACGCCGAGGGTACGATTCTGCGCGGATGGTTCTACACGCCCGATCGCACGAGCGCCAAGGCGCCGGCGATCGTGATGGCGCACGGCTTCTCTGCGGTCAAGGAGATGTATCTCGACCGTTTCGCCGAGCACTTCTGTGCGGCCGGATTGGCCGCCGTGGTGTTCGACAACCGCAACTTCGGCGCGAGCGACGGCGAGCCGCGTCAGGAAATCGATCCGTGGGCGCAGGTGCGCGACTATCGTCATGCGATCACCTGGACGCGCACGCAGCGCGAGGTTGACCCGGAACGGATCGGCGTGTGGGGTTCGAGTTACTCCGGCGGTCACGCGCTGGTCGTCGGCGCGATCGATCGGCGGGTGAAATGCGTGGTCTCGCAGGTGCCGCTGATAAGCGGGTATCGCAACATCCAGCGCCTGGTGCGGCCCGACTTCCTCGGACCGCTGCGGGCCCAACTCGACGCCGACCGCGAAGCGCGCTTCCGTGGCGACAAGCCGGCGATGATCCCGGTGGTCGCCGCCGATCCGCAGGCGCCCTCGGCGCTGCCGACGCCGGATTCCTACCAGTGGTTCACCGACACCGGCCGCGAGCGTGCAAAATCGTGGCGCAACGAGGTCACCTTGCGCACGCTCGAGATGCTGATGGAGTACGAGCCCGGCAGCTACATCGGCAAGATAAGTCCGACGCCGCTGATGATGGTGGTCGCCGTGGGTGACACGCTGGCGGTAGCCGATCTGGCGATAGCCGCGTTTAACGACGCGCTGGAGCCTAAGCGGCTGGTGCTGCTCGACGGCGGCCACTTCGACGCCTACGTCAGCGATTTCGATAAGGCGGCGAACCCGGCACGGGACTGGTTCGTGACGCACCTGCTGCGCTGACCGCGAGTCGCGCAGTTCAGTTGCGGTTACGATGAAGTCCACCTCGTCCGCGGATGGTCTCCGCGCGGCGCCGCTCGCGATGTTACTGTTGCGCGGCTGCGCGCTCGCGTCGGCAGCGGTGCTCGCGAGTGCGCCAGCCTATTCGGCGAACGCACACGCGCCGCGCCGTCCCGCCCGGATTTTCGTGCTGATGGTATGGGACGGGCTGCGTCCCGATTCCGTGACCGCCGAGCAGACGCCCAATTTATTCGCGATGGAAAACGAGGGCGTTCGCTTCGCGCGCCATCATGCGATCTATCCAACGATCACGATGGTCGACGCGGCGAGTCTCGCAACCGGCGAGTCTCCGGGCAGCACGACGATCCTCGGTGACGAGGTGTCGTTGGTGCCACGGCTGAGCGCGCGGAAGATCACGCCCGCTCCCGACGATTCGTGGGCTAATCAACCAGTCAATCTCGAGAATTCGATTACGCTCGCCAAGCTCAACGGACCGAAGTTCTTCAACGGCGCGCTGCTCGGCTCCGAATCGCTCGGGCAGCAAGTCCGGCGCGCGGGTGGTTACCTCGCGATAATCGGCAAGAAGGGGCCGACCTTCACCTTCGACGACAGCGTGACCGGCGACCCGGCGATGGGCGCGCCGATCGCCACGAACGATTTCATTTTCGTCAGCGACGATCTTGTGGCACCGCCCGCGCTTAAGAGCCAACTCGCGCCGGCGCCGCCCAGGCCGGCGAGCGAGAGCGCCGTGTACGGGACGCGCGACACCTACTTCGCGCAAGTCGTGACCGAGCGCGCGCTGCCACAAGCCAAAGCCGCGGCGCTCGGCGGCCGTCCTGCGCTGGTCGTTTTCTGGCAGCACAATCCTGATATCACCCAGCATCATCGCGGCCTCGGCACACAGGCCAATCTCGACGCGCTGAGGATCTCGATGCGAACCTCGCCAGCATCCGACAAGCGATCGCAAAGCTCGGTATAGCCAATCGCACCGACCTGATGGTGGTGTCGGACCACGGCTTCGCAACGATTCGCGCGACTGGTGCCGCTCGCGCAGTTGCTGATCGCTAAAGGACTCAAGAAATCCGATTCCAGCGACGATGTAACGGTGGTCGCAAACGGCGGCACCGACCTTATCTATCTCTCGCGCGCGGCATTCCCCACGATCGAAGCACAGCGTGCGATTCTACAAAAGATCACCGACTTCGTCGTGTCCGAGCCGTGGTCGGGACCGCTCTTCACGCGCAGCATCGGCGAAGAGCGCGCGCTGCTTGGCTCGGCACAATCCGGCGCTCCAGTCGAATCGCGCAATAAACAGGGTCAGGGCTGGATCGACGGGACGTTCAGCCTCGATACGCTCGGGCTGATCGGCCGTAACAACTATTTCGACGCGCCCGACCTGGTGATCTCGTTCCGCGAATGGCCCGACACTGATAATCGCAGGCTTACCGGACCGCGCGCGCCGACCTACATCATCGACGAGCATGGCGAGCAGAGCGCCAGCACGGGAAATCGTTCCGGCACGCTGGTCAGACCGGTCAAAGGCGTGATGTACGCCGATACCGGCGGATGGGGCGGCTTTACTACGGGCCTTGGGATGCATGCGGCGGCGGGCGCGCGTGAGCTGCACAACTTTTGCGCGGCAGTCGGCCCGGATTTCCGCCGCCACTTCGTCGATCAATATCCGAGCGGCAATCTCGACCTCCGCGCGACAATCGCGCGTGCGATGGATTTGCCGTTGGAAAACGAGGCCGGCTCCGGCGGCCGCCCGCTCGACGAAGCGCTGGCCGGCCGTCAATTCAAGGGGAAAACCAGCGATTCGAGGCTCGCGGTCAGCCGCACGCTACCATCATTAAAAGCGACCATCGTCCTCGATTTCTCGGTATTGAGCGCCGGGCCGCGGCGCTGGTCATATCTCGACGACGCCGAGTACCGACAAACTCCATTTAAGAACTCGAAGTGACGAGGAAGCGCCGGGAGAAAAGACGTCCGGCACTTCCTCGCTCGACCCCCAGCGCGAGCGCTCCGCGTCGCGCGCGCACTGGTCCTCATGCTGCCCGCCGTCGAGCTCAACTACCAGCATGCGTTCGACGCAGCAGAAGTCGACGATGTAAGGACTAACGCGGTGTTGCCGGCGAAATTGCAGGACCAATTGATGTCTTCGCAGGCGCATCCAGAGCCGTCGCTCGGCGTCAGTCTGTTCATAACGCAGTCGCCGCGCCCGATCACGCGAGAGAGGCGGCGCGCTCATGGCATAAGATTAGCGCGCGGCCGGATCGACGGTTTGCGCGACCAGGTCTTCGTCGAGGCTGGTGAGCACGCGGCCGCGGGTTTCCGGAATCAGCCAGATCAGCATCGCCCCCACCGCCGAGAACGCCGCGCCGATCGAGAGCGCGGCGCCGAAGCCGATTGAGCGGCTCAGCACCGCAATCGCCATAGGGGTGAAGAACTGCAGGCCGCGCGTCACGTTGAGCAGCAGGCCAAGCGCGGAGTTGCGCACTTTCGTCGGCAGCAGTTCCGAGACGATCGGCCCGGTGCCCGACCAGATGCCGGTGCCGAATCCGGCAAACGCCATCGCAGCCGCGATCAGGCCCGGCACGCCGGCCGCCCAGGGCCATAGGATGGTCGCGGGCAGCAGCCCAAGCGCCATCATCGCGGCAAAGACCGAGTACACCGGGCGCCGCCCGAAGCGGTCGGCAAGCAGGCCGAAACTCGCATAGCCGGCGACCGCGCCGATCTGCATGCCCATCATCAGGCGGCTCGCCGCGTGGTCACTCAGGTGGCGCGTCAGCTTCAGATAACCGGGCATCCAACTGTAGGTGAACCAGTAGGCTTCCGAGTTCACCCAGATCACGAGGAACAGCAGCAGCATGATCCCGGCGTAAGGCCGGAGGGCGCGGAATTCTTCGCGCGTCAGCCATGCGCCGCCGCCGCCCATCCGCCGCTGCCAGACGTCGCTCTCCGGAAGCCATCGCCAGACCGCAACCGCCACCAGCAGCGCCGGCAGCGACGAGAGCGCGAACGTCGCGCGCCATCCGATGGCCGGCGTTACGTAGCCCGCGAGAAACGCGGCGATGAACACGCCGAGCGGCGCTCCCACCTGCACATACGCGGCATAGCGCGCACGCCGGGCTGGCGGCACGGTCTCGGCCACCAGGCTTTGGCCCGCCGCCCACTCGCCGCCGATTCCGATCCCGGTGAGCGAGCGAAAGATCAGCAGTTGCGTCAGGTTGAAACTGAACGCGCAGAGCAGCGTACCGGAGCCATAGATGAGCACGGTCGCGATGATCGTGGGACGCCGTCCGAAGCGATCGCCGAGGAAACCGAACAATAGACCGCCAAGCGCCGTCATCAGGAGCGACAGACCGAGCGCAAATGACGCTTCGAGCCGGTCCAGATGCAGATCGTGCGCCATCGGCACCATCAGGAACGAGTAGAGGATGAGGTCGTAGAAGTCGAAAATCCAGGCGAGGAAGCAGAGCGCGACGATACGGTAGTGCAGCCGTCCCATCGGCTGCTCGCTCAAGAGCAGCGCCGGACTGGGGACCGCGGCGGCGGCGCGAGCGTCGTGGCCGGATGCGCTCATCGCAAATCTTCTGTCATCGCGGCTTTTCCGTGAGCGCAGCCGGTATTGCGCATTTGGTCTGTCCCTTGCATCGCTATTCGTCTGCTACTGGTTCCTGCCGACACGTTGTGGTTGGCTAATAATTGGGGTTTGGACCGCCGGTTTTCAAGCGACCGCGCCGGCCCTGAAGCGCGTCGCTCCGCCGCAAGCTCAGGAGGAATGTAATGATCAGACGGACGCTGCGATGGCTGCTACGGACGATTGCGATCGTGATCGTAATCGGGGTTGTCAGCCACATTGTCAGTTGGTGGTCGCATCGCGTTGCGAGCGGCTCGGTACTCGAGCTTTCGCTAAAGGGCCCGCTGATCGAACGCGGCACGGACGGATGGCGCGGACTGGTCAACGACGATCAGACTCCGCTCAATATCGCGCGGCGCGCGCTGCGCCAAGCGGCCGTCGATCCACGGATCGTGGGTCTCGCGGTTCTCATCAGCGACCCGCAAATGGAGTTCGCGCAAGCTCAGGAACTGAGCGCGCTCATCCGCGACTTCGCGGCCCATCACAAGTGGACCACTGCCTATCTCGAAAGCGCGGGCGACTTCGGTTCGGGCAATCTGCCTTACCTGGTCGCGAGCGCGGCGGGCGAGGTCTCGATGATGCCGGAAGGCGAGATCAACCTGATGGGCGTGCGGATGCAGGAACTGTTCGCGCGCGGGCTATTGGATAAGCTGGGAATTAGACCGAACTTCGCCGCGATCGGCAAATACAAGAGCGCCGCCAACATCTTTACCGACAAGGACTTTACCCCTGCGCAGCGCGAAGAAGATGAAGCGCTGGCAGGCGGCCTGTTCAACCAACTGGTCGCGACCGCCGCGAGCGAACGCCATCTCGAGGCCGCGCAAGTCCGGACTCTCATCGACCAGGCGCCGCTCAGCCCCGACGTCGGGATCAAAGCCCATCTTATCGATCGCATCGAATACGGCGACGAGTTCACCGACCGCCTCAAACACTACGGCGGACACGATCATAAGATCGTCAAGTACTCCGACTATAAGCAGGTCTCGTTGTGGCCGCGCGGACCTCACGATCGTCTCGCGGTGATTTATGCTGATGGCGCGATTCAGCAAGGGAAGGGTGGCTTCGATCCACTGCTCTCGCCCGGCGGTAACGGGATGGGCTCGGACGATATGGTCGACGCGCTGCAGCAGGCGCGCGACGACGATTCGGTCCGCGCGGTGGTCCTGCGCATCAACTCGCCGGGCGGCTCAGTGGTCGCTTCCGAGCTCATCCGGCGCGCGGCCGAACTGCTGGCCAAGCGCAAACCGCTGGTGGTCAGCATGTCGGCCTACGCGGCCTCGGGTGGCTACTGGATTGCGATGCCGGCGGCGAAGATTTTCGCCGAGCCCGCGACCATCACCGGATCGATCGGCGTCCTGGGCGGCAAGTTCAATCTTGCGCCATTGATGAACTCGATCGGCGTCAACAGCCCCGTCATCGCACACGGCGCCAATGCCACGATGTTCGACGCGTTCAGCGATTTCACGCCGGCCCAACTGCAGCAGTTCCGCGATCAGATCCTCGGCCAGACCTACCGGCATTTCGTGAACCTGGTCGCGCAACGGCGCGGACTGACCCCCGCGCGCGTCGACCAGATTGCTCAGGGACGCGTTTGGACCGGAGACGAGGCGATCAAACTCAAACTGGTCGACGGGATGGGCGGTCTCGAGGAGGCAATCAAGGCCGCCAGGGAACTGGCCAAAATTCCAGAGGATACGAAGCTCGGACAGCTCGAACTGCCGACGCCGCCCGGCCTGCTGAGCAGCCTGACGAAGGGCAAGGTAGGAGCGGCGGGCGGGCTTGGCGAAGGCCTTTCCACGCAGTTGCGCGCGTTGCTCTGGATGTTCGACGCGGCCGCTGGGGCGCGCGGCGGATGGCTGAGAGCGGTGCTGTGCCCGGTGGCGCCGGTGATCTGAGGCAGCGGCGCCGTCGGCCCTCGCCGCCGCGGTTCCATTTGATACGCGAGCGAGCGATAGTTACTGGGGTTCCGGCGTACACGCTCTTGAACTCGCGTGCAGCGCAATTCACGGATCCGGAGAAACATCGTGGAGGCGGATCTTGAAGGATTTCTCAACATCTTGGGCGACGCCGAACGCGCCGGCGGCCGCGTGCTGCACGAACTGACCGCCGAGGCTCGCTCGCTCGAGTTGCGCCAGCTGCTCAAGAAGGCCGCCCACGACGAAGGCTATTACGCGGGCGAGCTTTCTGCGCACGTCCGCCGCCTGGGCGGTACCGCCTCCAACAAGACCGGCGACTTCGTCGAGAAGGTGCGCGCGATGGGCGATTTCCGCGCCAAGCTCGAGCTGCTCAATCGCGGCCAGCGCTGGGTGATCCGCAAAATCGAGGAGCACCTGGCGATGGTCGCGGACCCCGAGCTGCACGCCTTCCTCTCGGTGATGGCGAAAGGCCATTACATCAATATCGGCGCGCTTGAAGAGGCGCTTAAAGAGGGGATGCTCTGAGCGTTTCCGCCCTGCGCGACCGCGTGCGACGCGTAATTGTTTCGCTGGTCGTGCTCGCCGCGCTCGCGCTAGCACAAACGGGTGCGAGCGCGGGCAGACCTGGACAGCAAATTAAGTTGCTCGGGCCGGGCAGCCATCTGGTCGATATTCAGTATGGAGGAATCGGTCGAAGTTACATCGTCCACGTTCCGCCGAATGCCTCAAGCGCCAGCGCATTACCCGCGATCCTGAACTTTCACGGCGCCGGGACTAACGCGGAACAGCAGGAGCGGTACTCCGGGATGGATGCGACGGCCGACCGCGATGGCTTCGTCGTCGTCTATCCCAACGGAACCGGCCGGGGGACGCGGGCGCTCACCTGGAACGCCGGCGGATGCTGCGGCGCGGCGGCGCGCAACAATGTCGACGACGTCGGTTTCATCCGGGCGGTGCTCGACGACCTAGCAACGCGCATTCATATAGACCGCGCGCGCGTCTATGCGACCGGGATGTCGAACGGCGCCATGATGGCTTATCGGCTCGGAGTCGAGGCCTCGGATCGGATCGCAGCGATCGCGCCGGTGGAAGGCGGCCTGATGGTGCGCACTTCAGGGCCGGCGCGTCCGATGCCCCTGATGATCTTCAACAGCGTCGATGACCGCTACGTCCCCTATCAGGGTCGCTTCGGACGGCTGGGACGGATCACTCACGAGACGCCGTTTCCGCGCGTTGACGATGAGGTTGCGCGATGGCGCGGATTCGACGGCTGCCCGCCAGAAGCGCGCGTCGGGCCGACGTTGAAGGGCGCTCCAGGGTCGGCGGATGCCGATAACTCCGCGACCAGGTACGAATGGGGACCATGCGCCAGCGGCAGCAAGATAGTGCTGTGGAAGCTCGCCGGGTCAGGCCACGTTTGGCCGGGCACTACGCGCAGCCCATTTTGGCTCGGCCGCGCGACGCGAGTCATCGACGCCAACGATCAGATGTGGCAGTTCTTCCGCGATTTTTCCCTGCCGTCGAATTAAGCGCGCACAGAGAGCGATAAGGCGATCAAATGCCCTGCCGGGCCATTAGAGACCCGGCAGGGCGGGTTCACAACTAGCGCCAAGTTCACATCTAGCGATGGATCTCTTCGAGCTTGTTGATGTCGTAGAGCTTCTCCGCTTCGGGTCCCTTCAAGTTCGGAAATCCGCCAGGAACGATCCAGATAGTTCCACGATCGTTCTGGACGTCGAGCACCTGCACCGACTGGAATTCGGTCGTGAAGGCGCCCTTGTTGATGGGCTGCATCCAATCGCCCGGCTTAAAGCTCTCGCTCCACTTCTTCTGGAATTCCCAGACTTTCCAGAGCTTGTCCTTGTGGTCAAAGGCTTCCATCAGCCACGCGTCGTAGTTCTGCGCGTCCCAATCTTCCACGACGCTCTTGTACGGATGGCGCTCGCTGAGCGGCGTGCGCTCCATGACCGCGAAGCGGCGCATCGTCCACGTATCGTTCGGCATGATTCCGTTGGGCCCGTAAAGCCAGGTGTACGCGTGCACGGAATCCTGAACGGCGAGCTGATCTTTCCATCCGAGGAAACGCCAGTGCCATTCGAGCTCGCGGCCGGAAAAGCTGTAGAAGTCTTCGAGCGTATGGTCGGTGCCCAACAGCGAGTCCGACTTTACCTCGGCCGAGATGCGGCGCACGCGCCGCAGGTTAGGGATGTATGCCCAGCCGTCGTCTTCGCGATGCGCGTCGTTGTAGCGATAAATGATGAACGCGGTGCCGCGGATGTCAAAGGGCGAGTAGAAGCCCGTGAACTCCTTGAACTCGAACTGCGCGGCGCCGGGCACGGGCAGCGTGTGGTTATCAAGCATCGCGAGGTGAGTGTAAAAGACTTTTCGATAGAAGGCGTCGAGTGTGCGTTGGAAGTTTCCGCCGCCACCGTACATCATTTTCATCTCTGAGGCGGACGGCAGCGTCGGTTGGACGTTCGATTCCGTCCAACCTGCGCTGGCCATCCAATCGGTCGGGGGCAGCTCCCACTTCGGAATGTCGTGCGTTCCGCCAAATCGGTCCCAGGTTGCCGGGGCCATGCACGAAAAGCCAAAGCTCTGCCATCTATATTCATAATTCCACACCGTTCTCCAACCGGCGTCCGGGTCGCCCTCCTTGATCGAGGAATTAGGGAACGGCTGTCCGCAGACGTAGTTGCCCACTGTGTGGTCGGGGAGGAGCTTGACCTGCGACTGGTACTTCTCCGTGCAAGCCATATAGTCCTGCCGCGGAGTGTGGTCTACGGGCGCCGCGATCGGCGCTCTGAACTCGGGAAAGTTGAGCTGTTCGAGATAGCCCGGAAAGATGAACGGTCGCATGCGTTCGAGGTCCTTGGCGGTCAAGACATCGCCGACCTTGAAGTCGGGTTTGGCATCCTTGTACTTGGCCAACCACTGGTCGAAGGTGGCCCGGGTATAGGTTTTGACGTCCTGCGCCATTGCAGGACGCACGCAAAGCAGAGCACCAGCCATAACCAACAGTCCTGCCAGCGCGATAAACTTACGTCTCGCCGCCCCAGTCTTACGTGGTTTGAGTGACATAGCCTTTGGTGACCTCCCGCTTGCTCGTTTTGAGATGTTTCAGCTCTTCGTACAGATTTCCTCCTAACTCCCCTCGCTCAGGCGCCGCCTGCCGATTCGCCCTGAAGAAGTCGCATAGCCGTGCGATCGAGAGCATCAGCGGCCGTGTAATCCACGGTGTGATCAAGCTCCGCTACCATTGCTATCAATGGCGAAACACTGTCCGCGGTTCCGATTCTGCCTAAAGCCCATGCCACTTCGGCGCGAGCGATCGGATCCCCGGCCGTGTCCGCCAACCTGACGAGAAATCCGACCTCGCGGTCGCCTCCCGACAATCCGATCGCTCGAATCCCTCGCAGAGACAACTCAGAGTCCGCCGAAGCGGCCGCCGTCATCACGACCTCACGCCCGTTGCGAAACTCCACTTCGTCCAGAAGCTGACCGACATGCAGCCGGGTGGCCGAGTCTTCGTCCCGCATGGCGGCCTTTAGGTACTCGGCGCCGCGAGGGTCAGCGTAATGCGTGAGCGCCACTGCCGCCCCGATTCGCACGTCGAGATTGTGGTCGCTTATCGCAGCTCGCAGGAGGGCAACGACTCGCGGATCACGCGCACGACCCAGCGCCAATGCCGCTACCGCCCTGGCATTGTCATCGACATGGTCGCGCAATATTGTTTCGACTGCCTCTTCCGCCGAACGATCGCCTAGCCGCAATAGCGAATAACCGGTTGTGGCTCTTTCGAAGGGATCTTGCGTGGCCGCCAGAGAATGTCTGAGGATGCGGACCGCCTCGCGGTTACCGAGTTGGCCGAGGCCCTTCTCCGCGGCCAAGCGGATGGCCCGGTCAGGAACGGTTAGGGAGCGGCTCAGCAATTCGATTGCGCCGGGATCGTGGGCCTCCGCCATTCCATTCACCACGATCCACCGGTATGAAGGCCCTGCCCAACTATAAAGGCGTCCCAGCGCCTCTACGGCATCCGCGTCGCCAACGTCTCCCAGCCCGTCGGCGACAGCCATCTTCAGGCCAGCTGCCCGGGTGCGTTGAAAGATTCTCACCAGCTGCGCGATCTGGTCCCGGTCACCCGCCGCGGCCAGAGCGCTTATGGCGTAGCAGCGCTCGTACGGGTCGTACTCCTGAAGTCCGCGGCGCAGCACGAGCACCGAAAACCGGCGCAATGCCAGGAGCCCCGCCGGTTTGTCGAATCGGTAAGAGCTCCCAACCATAGCGCTGGCTCCCCGATAGATCGCCCCGCTCCACCATGGTGCTGATCACGGTCATCGAAGGGTCGCTGGAAGGGTCGCTAATAGTCAGGGCGGAGCTATAGGAGAAACGGGTGGTCGAGTTGCCCCGCAGGAGTGCCAGGACCGCCATGCCGGCCGCGAACACACCCGCCAGCAATACGAGCCGCTCTTTGCGGCGCATCAGAGCTCTTGCAGCTCTGACAATGGACTCTCGAGGGGCATTGCTCGGGATCACAGCGCCCTCCCCAAAGAGGCTGAAAAGCCCTAAGCCAACGAGGACCCCAACTATTCCCTTGGCAGAGTTAATGCAAACGAGCAGGCGGCGCGGTTTCGTCCGGGATCTTCATGGCGGCCGCGAGATAAGAACGGCAGCTTTTTGTTCCTTGTGCCCGGAAAGGCCACAACGGAGCGACCTGGCCCCTCGTTTGCTCGCCAGGACCTTACTTGAGAGCGTTGCGCTGCCGTCTGACGCGCGGTGACGGTACCACTGCCGCCCTGGCCGCCCGAAATAGGTGCGCGACTTCAGCTTTGGTGTTCAAGGCGTAGCGCTCGAAGTCGTCGCCACGCCTCAGGTCGGCGAACATCCCGGCCGGATCTTCATGGAAGTGTAAAAACGCAGTCGTGCCGCGATAGAAGATGCCGCGCCTGCGCTCGACCACGCCGGGGGTCGTCCGCAAGATAGTCCGCAGCTTTTCGAGCAGCGGCTCCAGCGTATCGAGTGCTTCCGCCCCAGCGTGCTTCATCGATTTTCGCGAACGGCTCGCGTGGTCAGCCCTGATGCGGTTCGATCACCATATTGCCGGCCGCCACCTTGGCTTCGTCGGCCGCCGCACCGCGCAGCAGCACGCCCTCGGCATAGAGCGTCGCGAGCTCATTATCGGGGAGCGCGAGCATCTCGCGCAGCACCGCGTCGTTGTTCTCGCCGACGCGCGAGGCTTTGACGTCGGTGCGCTCGGGCCAATCGGAAAACTTGACAGGCATCCCGGGCACGTCGAACTCGCCGAGCGCTTCGTCGCGGACGCGCCGCACGGTCTTGCGGCCCCGCAGATGCGGATGCTCCATCGCTTCCTCCAGCTTGAGCACCGGGGCGCAGGGCACGCGCTCGCGGTCGAGCACGGCGATAGCGGAGTCGCGGTCGGGAAAAGTCGCGAGCCATCCTTCAATAAGCTCGCGCAGCGCCGCATTGTTCTTGACCCTTCGACCGTTGGTCGAGAAGCGTTCATCCTTAAGCAGGTCTGGCTGACCCATCGCGCGCAGCAGGCGCGGCATCTCGTGCTGCTGGGCGATCAGCATGATATGGCCGCCATTAGCCTTGTACACGCCGCACGGACTGCCCGCCGGATGCATCGAGCCGGTGCGCTTGGGATGGTAACGGCCCGGACGCAACGAGAGCACTGGCACGAACAGCTCGTGCATATGGAAGTAGGTGTCCATCAGCGAGGCATCAAGGTACTGGCCCTTGCCGGTGCGCTCACGCGAAAGCAGCGCGAACCCGACCGCCATCGCGGCCGCGACGCCGGTGGAGATGTCGCCGATCGCCATCGCGGGCACGATCGGCGCCCGGTCGGGCTCGCCGAGCTGATCGGTGACGCCGGCCAGCGCCGAGCCGATATAGTCATAGCCGGGGCGGCGGCTGAGCGGCCCGTCTTGCCCGGCAGCCGAGATCGAGCACATCACCAGGCGCGGGTTGATTTTCTTAAGCGCCTCGTAGCCGAAGCCCATCTCGGCGATAACGCCGGGCGCGAAATTCTCCACCACGACGTCGATCTTCGGGATCATCGCGAGCAGCAGTTCCTTGCCGCGCGGCTGGCGCAAGTCGACCGCCAGACTGCGTTTGCAGTGGTTGTGCTGGAAGTAGTAACTGCTCATCCCGTCCTTGACGATCCCGAGTTGACGCACGTGGTCGCCGTCGAGCGAGCGCTCGACCTTGATAACGTCGGCGCCGAGCTCGCCCAGGATGCGGGTGCAAGTCGGGCCTGCCACGTAGTGAGTGAAATCCAGGACATGGAAACCCTCGAGCATCTGCGGTTGCGGCTGTGCCATGTGTGATCCTTGTCTATTTCTGAGTCGAATAGAAATCAGATTCTTCGATTCTCCAACCGCTAACCTCAATCCTCGGCCCCTTTCAACGACCGGCGCGTGCGCGGCACTCGGGGCAGAGCCCGTAGAGTTCCATTTTGTGATGGGTAAGCGTGACGCCGAGTTCGCGCGCGACTGTCTGCTGGAGTTGCTCGATCGCGTCGTTCTCGAATTCCATGATGCGGCCGCAACGCTCGCAGATGAAGTGGTCGTGATGATGCTCGCCGGCGGCTTCATAGCGCGCCTGTCCCTCATCGAAATGACGCTCGTAGAGCAGGTCGCATTCTTTAAGCAGGCGCAGCGTGCGGTAAATAGTCGCGTAACCGACATGCGGATTGACTTTCCGGACCTCGGCGTGGAGCTCCTCGGCACTGATATGGCGGTCAAGGGCGAAAAAGACACTCGCGATGTCGTCGCGCTGACCGGTTGACTTGAGCCCACGCTCCTTGAGGCGGCTGTGGAACTCGGCCATCCGCTGCTCGGCCGCGCTGACGGCCGAATTGCCTACGCTCCTGCGGGCGGTGCCTTGCTCCAGGCGTGGCATGGGAAACCGATGGCGCTCAGCCGTGCACGGCCGGGTCAGCCTGGCTGGATAGATCTGTTTGACGTGGCTCGCCGCGCTGGCCGTTTTGATTTTGCAACAGGCGGCGGGCGGCGGGCGTGAGATAAAGGCTTTCGAGGTCGCGCGTGCGCAGCGCCTCGAGCAAGACCTCAAGTTGCTCGGCCGGCGGCTGAGCGGAGTCGATGATGACGAGGTCTTTTTCGCGCAGCCGGCAGGCGCCGCCGCGCGCGCGATAGCCGACCTCGCGCAACAGCCGCTCGCGCCTGACCTGCATTCCCACTCGTTCGGCCGCCGCCGCCAGCTCTTCGACTAAAGATGCGATTCGCGCACCGCCTTTTGACTCGCCCATATTTAGACAGCCCCTTGTGACAGCCTTAGGTGCATGATATCGCGGGATTGTACGTTGAAGGCCGGGGCGATGATCAAGCGCATTGTGGTCGGCATCGATACCTCGGAGCACTCCCGCGTGGCCCAGGCCTACGCCTTTGCACTGGCGCGCCGCCTCGGCGCAACCCTCATCGGATTGCACGTCGTCGACATCGTTTTAATTGAGGGCTCTTTTTTTCATGATATATCAGGCTCACTCGGACTAGAACCCTATCTCGATTTCTCCTCCAAGATGCGCGAGGTGCTGACCGCGCGTGGACGCGCGGTGGTCGACGAGTTCTGCGCAGCGGCAGAGCGCGAGAAAATCACAGCCACGCCGGTCGTCGACATGGGCGTAGTGGCCAACCAGATCTGCGAACGGGCCAAGGCCGCCGACCTGGTGATGATCGGCCATCGCGGCGTGCACGAGCGCTTCTCGACGGGGCTTTTAGGCTCGACCGCTGAAAGCGTGGCGCGCAAGAGCCCGCGGCCATTGTTCGTTTCGCCCAAGCGCCTGCGCGAGATCAAAAGCCTGACCCTCGCCTACGACGGCAGCGAGCGGGCTTCCAAGGCGATGCATGCGGCGGCGGAGTTCGCCACCGAACTCGGCGCGCCGCTCACGGTGATAACCGTCGCGCGCGATCCGAGGATGGGCGAGCGGGTGATGGGCGAAGCGCGCCACTATCTCGAACCTTACGGTTTGACCGCCACTTTCAAGCTGCTAAACGGCCATGCGCACGAGGAGATCGTGCGTTTCCTTGGAACGAGCGAAACCGATCTGCTGTTCATAGGCGCGTATGGCCACAGCAGGATAATCGAGATGGTGCTGGGCTCGACAACCGAGTACGTGCTGCGTAACGCGCCGTGCCCGGTATTTTTATCACGCTAGCTTCAAACCCACGCTCGTTCGGCATTGTCAGGCCATTGTGCATTCCATAGACTGTCGCCCACGATAGCTAGTGCGTCTGACGCTCGTTACCTGAGCGTCGGGCAATCCGGATGGGGAGTTCGCCTTGTAGCGAACGTCAAGACGTGAGCGAGGGGAAGCGCTAACGTGCTGAAAAAACTCGGAACCTACCTACTCTGTATCGCGGTCGCCGGCGGGGCCGCGGGTTGTTCATCGACTGCTAGCCGTACCCAGTACTGCTTGGTTGGCGCGGGGCTTGGTGCGCTTGCGGGCGGCGGCATTGCCGCAGCCGCTATCGCCGACGGCCATGGCCATTCGAGATCCTGGGAGATCGGCGTTCCGGCCGGCGCCGCTGCCGGTGCGATCGTCGGCGGGGTCATAGGATGTTTGGCGTACAAGGAAGCGCCCCCGCCGCCACCTCCTCCGCCACCACCGCCTCCTCCACCACCACCGCCGCCACCGCCTCCGGCGCCCGAAAAGATCATTTTGCGTGGCGTGCATTTCGACTTTGATAAGGCAAACATCCGTCCGCAGGACGCGGCCGTGCTCGACGAGGCTGCCGAAACCCTGAAGACGCATCCAAACCTGTCGGTCAACGTCAATGGTTACTGCGACGCGATTGGCACGGTCAGGTACAACCTGAGGCTCTCGGAGCGCCGAGCCGACGCGGTGGTCAGGTATCTGGCCGACCACGGGGTCGCGGAAGGCCGCATGAGCCCGCACGGCTATGGGAAGACCAACTTCGTCGCGACCAACAGGACGGCCGAGGGACGTGCCCAGAACCGCCGGGTCGAACTGGTGCCGAACCAGTAAAGTCAGATCCGGCAAGTCCGGCAACTCCGGTAGGTCCGGTATGATCTGACAGCCCAGCTACGAATGAGTCCGCAGCCCGCAGCCCCCCTCAAGGGGGCTGCGGCCGTGTGGCTCGAATGCGGTCGCAGCACCCTGGCGGAGGCTGCGGTCGTTTAGCTAATAACTAATGGACGCTTTCCTTCCACGCCGCGTGCGTTTCGAGCGCGGGCCGGCGAGTAGCGCGCGCCATTGAGTACTTAACGGTGTGGAGTCCGTCCCGCGATAGTTAGAATCCGCGAATAGCCAAAACTTCCGACGCCGGCGCGCGGTTGCCCGTGCAACTGATCATCCGCGGGGCGCGAAAGCGCATTATCGAAAAGCCCAACTTGCTATACAGGCGCATGATGCGCGGGGTAGCCTGATTAGAGAGCAGAACCGGACCCTTATGGCGCGCGAGAAACTCGGCGAGGCGCACCTGCTCGTCCCAGCCGAAGCTCTCTTTGGAGTATTGCGTGAATTGGACGTCATAGGGCGGATCGGCATAGATGAAGTCGCGCGGCTCAAGCTCCTGCGCCGCGAAATCACCCGCCGAGAAGTTCCATCCCTTGAACGCAGCCCGATAGGCAGAGAAGTCGGTCGTATAATTGATCCGACGGTAGCGGCCGAAGGGCACGTTGAATTCGCCCTTGCGATTGAACCGACAGAGCCCGTTATAGCCAGTGCGATTGAGATAGTAAAAGAGCGCGGCCGCCTCCGCGCTGTTCTCGGCGCCATCGGCGACCAGGCGATTGAAGCGTTCGCGGTGGTGGTAGAAGAGTGCCGCCTCGTTGCGCATCGCAACTTCCACCCGGAGCCCGCGCTTGAGCCATCGATAGAAGTTCACCACGTGCGGATTGATGTCGCTGAGGCAGGCCCGCGACGGCATCAGGCCCAGTGCGACCGCCAGACCGCCGCAAAACGGCTCGACCAGTCTTCGGCCGCGAAACCGATTCCACAGCGGTGCGACGTGGGGAACCAGCCATCGCTTGCCCCCCGCCCATTTCAGCGGCGGCCGTGGACTCGTGCCAGGGTCGGCCGGTGCGACGCGGAACTGCGACGCGGTCATCGGTCGCGACCGCGTCATCGAGGCCCCGGGGCGGCGGTCACGCCTGCGGCTCCGATGCGCGGCGCTCGATGAAGCGCGCGAGCAGCATCCTCATCGACTCGAGCGGCTGGATTCCGGTGAGCGGAAAATCGCCCAGGATGAAACTCGGATAACCGAGCGCGGAGAAGCGGTCCGCCTCGGCTTTGTTCGCGGCTACCTGCGCCGCCATCCGCCCCCGCTCGAGCTCGTCGCGAAAGTGCGCCCGTTCCAGGCCAGCGCTCGCGGCGATCGCGCTCAGCACCTCGAGGTCGCCGATCTCGGCGCGCTGCTCGAAGGCGGCGCGAAAGACCGCGTCATGATACGCCGCGAACGCTCCGGCCTCGCGCGCAAGTTCCGATCCCTGGAGCGCCTTGTCGGAATCGAGCCATCGCGCGGGCGGCTCGACCGCGATTCCGGTTTCGCTGGCGACGTTGCGAATCGTGACCAGCTCGCGCGGACCAAGCGGCATTCCGGGACGGGCGCGATAGTTGCGGAGCGTAATCGGCACACCCTTCCATAACGCGTTGAAGCCGAGCTCGCCCTCGAGCTGGCCGACGATGCGCCACGCGATGTAGCAGAGCGTCGAGGCGTAGTCGAAATAAATCGGGATCACGATTTTCGACATGGTTGCTCGACCCGAGAATTGGCTCAACTCGAATATTGGCTGCTTGCGCGCGCGCGAGCAATTCCCGCGAGCAATCCGTGATTGACGCCGCTTGCCTCATACCAGTGCTCCCCGCAATGCTGGAGCATGGCGGTGAACAGGCGAGAAGTGCTGAAGCTCGGCGTGGTCGACTTCGGCGTCGAGAAAGCGGAGCTGCCCAATGGGGTCAAGGTCGATCTGCCGGTCATACGACATCCTGGCGCCAGCGCGATCGTCGCACTCGACGAGCAGCGCCGCGTAACGCTGCTTCGCCAATGGCGCCACGCGATGGGCGGTTGGATGTGGGAGATCCCCGCCGGATGTCGCCGTGCAGGCGAGAGCGCGCAAGCCTGCGCCGAACGCGAGCTAAGCGAAGAGGCAGGGCTGGGAGCGCGCCGCTGGGACCATCTCGGCGGAATCGTGACGATCCCGAGTTTTTGCGACGAACGGATAGAACTCTATCTGGCGCGCGATCTCGACGTCGTGCCGGGCGAGCTTGACCATGACGAAGTCATCAATGCACAGCCGGTCGCCCTCGATGAAGCGCTCGCGATGATCGTACGGGGCGAGATGATCGACGCAAAGTCGATAGTAGCGCTTCTTCGCGCGCGCGATTTCCTCGCCGCTACGTGAAACCCAATTACGCCGCTTATTCGCGATTTAGAGGCACGAAGGAACTTCGACGTGCATCGGACACGTCGCAAGATTCTTCCCTGGTGGAGCGCCAGAACAAATCTAAGAGCGAATCATGACGCGTTCGCTTGCTATGTGCTCCGGCAATAAATACGCCCGGTGACCGCGCGTTACGCGATCGCCTACGAATTAAGCAGCGTTCCTATTCGACGACTATTTCGTCGGGAAACAGGAAAGTGGTTGCGCCATCGTCGAATTGGACCAACAGCATACGGCGCCCGAGGTTGTCCACTGAGCGCAAAATGCGAGGCTTTTCGCTATATCTGCTTAGCCCTTCATGGTCTCGTACAGGCTTGAGCAAACGACAATGCCGCCCAACCACAATCTCTGAATTTGCACTTTCCATGTTTATCTCTGTCCTTCCACCCGCCAAGCTCCCCGCCCGCGTTACGGTTTAGATGTTCCGATCAGAACATTAGCAATGATCGCGCCTAATGATTAGACGCTTTTCCGCCCCCTTTGATTCTCGTCCACAACTTCCTGGAACCCCAAGTAACGAGGATTAACGAGGATTTCAGGAAATTTTCGCATCCCGCTTTATTCGGGCGAGATGATGGCGCTGTCTATGAGCTCTTGATTTGCGGCTTGATTCGCGTCAGGTACAGGTAGAAAGGATTTGTAAGGAATGGTCTTGGGATGAGGAATTCCGCACCGCCGCACCGCCTCGTCACCCTTGGCACCTTTTATCGTTAACAGATGCCCAATAATCACGATACTCGTTAAAGATGCTATGTCAACGCTATATCCTTTGATCACCGGTCATGAGGCGGTAATTTCCACCGAACACTACCTTTCGGCCGCCGCCGGAGCCCGTATTTTCGAGCGCGGTGGCAACGCTATCGACGCTGCAGTCGCGGCCGCCTTGGTTGAGGGGGTCGTCAACCCCCACATGCACACAATCGGTGGCGAGGCGCCGATGCTCATCCGGCTGGGCCCAAGTCAGCGCGTGATTTCGGTCAACGGCAATACGATGGCGCCCGCGCGCGCCACGATTGCTCATTATCGGGCGTTAGGTTTGGAACTCGTGCCAGGTGAGGGGTTGCTCGGCGCGGGAGTGCCGGCGGCCTTCGGCGCATTTGCCTGCGCGCTGGAGAACTTCGGCACCAAATCCCTCGCCGAGGTCGCCGGCCCGGCGCTTGCGCTGTGCGAAGACGGCTTCGCGATGCATCCGGGGCTTTGCGGTGATGATGAGTCAGTTGACGTTCCAGGCCTCGGTCTCGGCTCGGTTCGCGCCAACGCCGAGCTCTATCGTGCGCGATGGCCGTCGACCGCACGTATCTACATGCCCGGGGGCGAACTTCCGCATTCTGGCGATATCATCAAAAACCCAGCGTTGGCCCACCTTTTTCGCCGCCTGCTCGATGCCGAGGCGAGCGTGCACAATGGCGGGCGCGTGGCCGGAGTGCGCGCTGCGGTCGAGCGCTTCTACCGCGGCGACATCGCGCACGAGATCGTCGCGCATTCGGAGGCTCATGGCGGCCTGCTGGCGCTCGAGGATCTCGCCGCGTTCACAACTCGGATCGAAGAGCCGACGAAGCGCACCTACCACAGGGCAACCGTCTTCAAGTGCGGGCCGTGGTCGCAGGGGCCGGTCTTCCTGCAGCAGCTCGCCTTGCTTGAGGGCTTCGACCTGGGCGCGATGGGGCACAACTCGGCCGCTTACCTGCATACCCTGGTCGAGGTGGCCAAGCTCGCGTTCGCCGACCGCGAGGCCTACTATGCGGACCCCGAGTTTGTGGACGTCCCTCTAAACGAGTTGTTTTCCGAGCGCTACGCGGCACTCCGCAGGGCGCTAGTCGATCCAGAGCGCGCCTCGATGGAGCTGCGGCCGGGCGACCCGCGTGCGATGCGCGCCGAGTTGGGCAAGCCGATATCGGCGCGTTCGTGGGGCGCCGGCACCACCCATGTGGACGCGGCCGACCGCAAGGGCAACCTGATTGCGATCACACCAAGCGGCGCCTGGCTGCGCAGCTCGCCGGTCGCCGACGCGCTCGGCTTCCCGCTGGGCACACGGCTGCAGACCTTCTATCTGGACGAGCATCATCCCAACGCGCTTGCGCCGCACAAACGCCCGCGCACCACGCTAACGCCCTCGCTCGCGGCAATGCGCGACGGCGGATGGATCGCGTTCGGCACCCAGGGCGGCGACCAGCAGGATCAATGGACCCTGCAATTTTTTCTGAATCTCGCCGACTTCGGGATGAATCTGCAGGAGGCGATCGAAGCGCCCCGCTACTCGTGCCTGCATGCCCCGTCTTCGTTCTATCCGCACGACGCCAATCCGGGACTGCTCCGCGTGGAGAGCCGGATCGACGAGCGCGTTCGCGCCGACCTGGTCGCACGCGGTCACCGAATCGAGACCCGGCCGCCATGGTGCGACGGTAACGTGCTGGCCGTGAAGCTCGATGGCGCGCGCGGGCAACTTACAGCCGGCGCCGATCCACGCGGACAGTTAGCGTCGCTGATGCCGGCGCAGGCAATAGGGTGGTAGAATGTTCTGCGGATGAACTAAATGCGCGGGAGCGCCCCGCGACACGCGTGCGATCAAGGATGAAGCGCGCCATGAAGATTGTCGGTACTGCGGCGATCGCAGTTCTTCTCATGCTGACGAGCGGGCTGATGCTGACGAGCGGGAGTGCGCGGGCGCAAGGCGCGCTCTTCAACCCGGCGCGAATCGCCGGTGCCGTGTCCAACGATGCGTCGAACGAGGCGTCGAAAATTGACGCGTCGAAAATTATCGACCTCACCTATACCTTCGATGCCTCGACGATCTATTGGCCCACCGAAGGTGGATTCGTGCACAAGTTCGAGTTGTACGGAGTGCAGCCGGGCGGATACTTTTACTCCTCGGCGAGGTTTGCCGCGGCCGAGCACGGCGGCACGCATATGGACGCGCCTTTGCATTTCAACCGTAACGGGATGTCGGTCGAGCAGGTGCCGATGAGCTATTTCGTGGGTCCTGCGGCGGTAATCGACTTCTCTGCCCGCTCGCTCAACTACCCCGACGCCACGCTTATCCTCGAGGACATCCACGCCTACGAAAGAACCCATGGCGAAATTCCGTCGGGCGCGATCGTGGTCGGGCGTTCCGGATGGGGCCGCTTCTGGCCTGACAAGAAGCACTATCTTGGCAGTGATAAACCCGGTGACGTGACGCATCTGCATTTTCCCGGATTCTCGCCCGAGGCTGTGAAGTTTTTACTGACCGATCGGAACGTTATGGCGCTGGCGATCGATACCCCGAGCCTCGATCCTGGCAACTCCCGTGAGTTTCCGGTCCATCGTATTTGGCTGGGGGCCAACCGGGTGGGATTTGAAAACCTTGCAAATGCGGATAAGCTTCCGTTCAGCGGCGCGACGATCTTCTGTATTCCGATGAAGATCGACAAGGGAACGGGGGCGCCGGCACGCATTTTCGCGGTGCTCCCATAGGGATTTCACTCGCGCAATCCCATTCTTCAGGCACAAGATCCCATCCGCCGCTACTAACGCCTCTCGGCGCTGCATTGACGTCATAGTCACGAGCGTACCGAAGAGGTGCAACCAGAACGGTTGCGTCGCTGCCACAGGATGGCGTCCATAAGCAAAAGACCGGAACAAAGAATGCAATAGCGACGTTCCAAGTAGGCATGAAATCTGCTGACGATAGACCGGCAAAGACTTGGTAGATTGCGCAAACAAAGCAGAACGGACGGCGGGATTGGATACGAAACCACGAATACTAGTTTACGTAAAAGGAGGGGGCGAGTGATGCGCAAAGGCGCGATATCGACGATCTTGTTGGCGATGGCTGCCGTTCTTTTGGTGGCGGGATGCTCCGGGCAGCCGTTGTCGACCCGAGAAAAGGGGACGCTGATTGGCGGCGGAGTGGGTGCGGCAACTGGCGCCATTATCGGTGCCGCAGTGGGGGCGCCCGGCGCCGGCGCGGCTATCGGCGGTGCGATTGGCGGCATTGGCGGATTCGCAGTTGGCAATTCGATGCAGAATAACGAAAACGCGCAGGCGCAGACCCAGGGTCAGATCCAACAGCAACAACAACAGCTCGAGCAACAGCGTCAACAGATACAACAACTCAAGCAACAACAGGAGACAGAATAACCGCTCCGTATAGTAGGCAGTTTATGAAGCATTCCAGAAATCCAAACAAAGGCATCTTGGCGACGGTGGCTCTCGCGCTAGTGGCGGCTTTTGTGTTGGCAGGATGCAGCGGGCAGCCATTGTCAACCCGTGAGGAAGGAACGCTGGGCGGTGGCGCGCTCGGGGCCGGCACTGGAGCGATAATCGGCGCTGCAGTCGGTCATCCGGGCGCTGGCGCTGCAATCGGTGGCGTGCTTGGCCTGGGCACCGGCTACGTCGTAGGCAACTCGATGCAGAATAATCAGAACGCGCAGGCGCAGACGCAGGAACAGATGCAGCAACAGCAGCAGCAACTCGATCAACAGCGTCAGCAGATCGAGCAGCTCAAGCAGCAGCAAGAAACGGAATGAGCGGGGAATCGCCGACACAAGTGACCCCGCAGGAATTGGGGGGAGGAGTTTAGATGGAGATGCCAGGTAAGTTTGATTTTCGCCGGGCCAACTTTAGTTTTCGAGGATCTTTCCGAGGATCACTGATTGCGATGGCTGCGCTGTCTCTGGTCGTGGCAGTGGCGCTGGCCGGATGCGGCCCGCAAGGGATGTCCACGACTACAGAGGGAACACTGGGGGGTGGTGTGCTGGGCGGCGGCGCCGGTGCGCTGGTGGGCGCGGCGGTAGGCCATCCACTAGCCGGAGCGGCTATCGGCGGTGCGCTTGGTGCGGGCACCGGCTATGTCGTCGGCAACTCGATGCAGAATTCGCAGGACGCGTCGGCGCAACAGCAAGGGCAGATTCAGAACCAGCAGCAACAGCTCGAAAGTCAGCGCCTCCAGATCCAACAGCTTCAGCAGCAACAGCAGACCGAATAGCTCCTGATAAAGCAAAAAGCGCACGGCGCGAAGTCCTCTGAAGGCTTCGCGCCGTGCGCTTTTTGCGTTTCGACCGGCGAGTCGCGCTAGGCCGGATGGCAGAGCTTGCAAGCGCGCAGCCCGGCGCTGCGGGCGTGGCTGGAATCGGCAAAGATAACCGATTTTGCGCGATCGGCGCGCATCGCCGCATGACATTGCGGACGGCAGAAAATATGCGTCACCAGATGCCCCATCACGCTGCCGGCGGGCAAGCGATGATCGCGATTTACGCTGAAGCCCTCGGCGCGCAGCAGACGGAGCTTGCGCTCCACCCCGCCCCCATAGTTGCCGATCGTGCCGTCGGAACGAATCACGCGATGGCACGGCACGTAGAGAGGCACCGGATTGATCGCCATCGTGTTACCAATCGCGCGCTGACCCGACGGCGCACCGACCGCCGCGGCCAGCGCCTGGTAGGTGATGACCGCGCCGGGCGGCACCGCTCGCCGAAGCCGCATCAGCGCGCGCCGCTGGAAATCGGTCCGCACCAGGCTGAGATCAACCGGGCGGTCGAGCGCATGCATGTCACCGTTTAAGTAGCGCTCGATCTCGCGCGCGATGCGCGCCGCGGCTTCGGCGTCTTCGACCAGGTCGAAGCTCTCCCTGATCGCGGCCATCGCGTCAGGCGCGTCTGGTACGTCGAGAAACTGCACCGCGAGCAGCCCCCGCTCGCTCTCGGCCACCAGCAGACGGCCGACCATCGAATCAATGATGCCGATACGCGCGAGTGGCCTGCGCACCCGGCCAAGCGCCCGCGCGAGCTTGGGACGCACGGCACGCAACGCCGCATCGACCGCCGCCTCGTCGGCCACACCATCGGTCCCGAGCGGTCCGTCATCGTCGAGCATTTCGCGCATCAGTATCTCGTCCTTGAGCGTCTCTTTCATGATGTTCACCGTGTTCAGGTTCACCGCTTGGGGTTTACCGAATCGCCTTGAGCTTCTTCAGTGCCTGGTAGACGCTTGCGCGCGCGCTATCCGCCGAACAATCCAGCGCCGCGCCGATCTCTTCGTATTCGAGTCCCGCGAACTTGCGCATCACCAGCGCCTGCCCCTGTTTATGCGGCAGGGCTGCGATGGCGCGCCTCAGATGCAGCACGCCCACGTGTCCGTCGCAGGCAGACCCCGAAGTTGGACCAGACTCAGACACGCGGAGGCGATCGCTATCGGTTGGGTCGTGGTCGTTGCTTATCACGCGCGCACGTCTGAAATTGTCGCGCGCGCGATTGCGACAGAGATTGGTCGCGATTCGATACAACCATGGCCGCAGGCCCTGCTCCGAATCGAGTTGCGGATAGGCGCGGTAGGCGCGCAGCCAGGTTTCCTGAAAGAGGTCGAGCGCGTCGTTCTGGTCACGGGTCATGCGCAGCAGAAAACGCATAATCTCGCGCTCGTGGCGGCTTAGCGCCTCCTCGAACGGCGGCGGCAATGCGAGCTTGGCCCCTGTTTCCATGGCACAAGTTATAACCCCGCCCGAGGCGCGGCGTGAATCGACCGCGCGGGCGCACCGCAAATCGACCCTAACCAGTCCGGCGTCCCTACCCCGTCGGGCGCGGCGCGATTAGAGTCGATCGCGTTAGCTGTCGACCTCATGCCGCCGGGTCTGTATGGAGAAACCGATGGGAGCCGTCGGGCTGATAACTTTTTGGGCCGCATTGTTCCTGGCCGGGCATTTCATCCTGTCCGCGGACCCGGTACGCGCCGCGATCGTCGGAGCAGTCGGCGAGATGCCGTTTCGTGGCATATATTCGGTGGTCGCACTGGGGACGTTCATCCCGATGGTCGTCGTGTTCGGCCATCATAAGCATGCGGGCCCGATGCTGTGGTACCTGCGCGGGGTCGCGCCGCTACGATGGCTGGTGTGGCTGCTGATGCTGGTGGCTTTGATAATGTGGGTCGCATCGCTCATGACCCCGAATCCCGCCGCGTTCGGCGCGCCGGACAATCTCACTCCGCGTGGCATCCTCAAGGTCACGCGCCATCCGGGCTTCGTCGCGTTCACCATCTTCGGCTTCGCGCACATGCTGATGAACGGATGGGCCGGCGATCTCGTATTCTTCGGCACCTTTCCCGCGCTGGGCATTTTCGGCGGCCTGCACCAGGACCATCGCAAGCTGCGCTCGATGGGCCAGCGCTACCGCCTTTTCGTCGAGCAGACGTCGTTCATCCCCGGCGCAGCGCTACTGAGCGGCCGCCAGCGGCTCAATCCGGCCGAGGATGTGCCGTGGCTTGCGATCATCATCGGCACGGCGCTGACAGTGGTGCTGGTCGCGATTCATCCATGGGCCTTCGGCGGCCATCCGCTGGGCTAGGGCCGCGCCCTGGTCCACCATGTATAACCCAGAACTCATCTCCTGGAATCGTCCTGAGTCGCGCCTGGTCCACCTATTAGCTCGTTCAGAAGGTCGCCTCTTGCAGCTCGCCTCTTGGGTCATCCTGAGCGAAGCGAGTCTGCGAACGGAGTCGACTCCGGCAGCCTTCGCTCAGAATGACTGAAGAAGAAGGATGTCTGAAGAAGAAAACTCCACTGAAGAGGCGGACTGGCGGCCTCAGGATGAAGAGTCAGGCGTTGCGCTAGTGCGCGGGCAGTCTGAACAGGCGAGCGACGTTATCGCATATGCGCGCGGCCAGCGCTGACGCGTCCGCGCCGCGGAGCGCCACCATCGTCTCGAAGGTGCGGCGGACGAAGGCCGGCTCGTTGGACTTGCCGCGGTAGGGTTCGGGCGCGAGATAGGGCGCGTCGGTTTCGATCAGCAGACGGTCATCCGGAACGAGCCTCGCGGCTGCCCTCAGCGCGTCGGCTTTTTTGAAGGTAAGAATTCCGGAGAACGAGACGAAGAAGCCGAGTTCGACGAACTCCTGCGCGGCGGCGGCGTTGCCGGTGAAGCAATGGATCATCCCGCCCGCCGGCGGCAGGCCGTTTTCACGAACGATCTCGCAAAGGCGCCGCTCGGCGTCGCGGCAATGAATCATCACTGGGCGATCGAGCGCGCGGGCGAGTTCCAGATGCCTTCTGAGCGCCCGTTCTTGCGCGTCGGCCGGCGAATGCATGTAGTGGAAATCCAGCCCGGTCTCGCCGATCGCGACGACCTTCGGCGAGCGCGCGAGCGCAACCAGCGCCGCTATCCGCGGCTCATCGCAATCTGAGGCGTTGTGCGGATGAACTCCGATCGCGGCGAAGACCTGCGGATGGCGATCGGCGATCTCGACGGTCAGGCGATCGGTCTCGATGGTGTCGATCGCGCCGACCGCGATGATCGTACTCACCGAAGCGCCGGCCGCACGCGCGAGCGCGCCGTCGAGATCGGGATAGAGCCGCGGGTCGGCGAGATGACAGTGCGCGTCGACAATGGTGTCCATATCAGTTTTCGACGAGCACTTTGTGTCCGTGCGCAGCGAGCGCCTCGCGGATGTGTTCGATATGGTCGTGGCCGCGCGTTTCGAGCTCCAGCGTCACCCGCGCGCCGCCAATCCGGACGTCGCGCCGCGCACGGTCATGTTGGATCGCATGCACGTTGGCGCCCTGCCCGGCGATGACAGCGAGCAGCCGCTCCAGCTCTCCGGGCCGGTCGCGCATTTCCACCGTTAGCCGCATCAGCCGACCCGCCTTGGCGAGTCCGTGCCCGATGATTCGATCGAGCAGATTGACGTCGATATTGCCGCCGCTCACCACTATCACCACGCGCCGGCCAGCTAACACGCTGCCGAGCTTCAGCGCTCCCGCCAACGCCGCCGCCCCCGCACCCTCGGCCAGAAGCTTCAACCGTTCGAGCATCAGCAGCACCGCCTCGCCTATCTCGAAGTCGTCAACCGTGACCACGCGGTCGAGACGGTTGCGCACGATCTCGAACGCCATGCGTCCGACGCGTCCGGTGGCAAGGCCGTCGGCGATGGTGTCGACCGCGGTAGGCACGGTCGAGGGCGCGCCCTGGCTCAGGCTGAGACTCAGTTGCGCCGAGCCCGCCGCCTCGACGCCGATCAGTTTCGCCTGCGGGGCGCGAGCGGCAAGCGCGAGCGCGATCCCGGCGATTAATCCACCGCCGCCCACCGGCACCAGCACCACGTCGGGCGCGATTTCGGCGGCGATCTCCAAACCGACCGTGCCCTGGCCGGCGATCACGAACGGATCGTCGTAGGCGTCGACGAACAGCGCGCCGGTGCGGGCGCAAATTTCCTCGGCGGCGCGATGTGCCTCGAGGTAGTCGAGACCCACAAGCTCGACCGTCTGGCCGTAGCTGCGCGTGGCGTCGATCTTGGCAATCGCGGCCGTCGTCGGCATCACGATCGTCGCGCGCACGTCCGCGCGTGAGGCGGCCCAGGCAAGCGCCTGGCCATGGTTGCCGGCCGATGCGGCGACCGTGCCGCGCGCGGCTTCGGCGGGAGAGAGCGCCGCGATTCGGTTGTAGGCCCCGCGAATCTTGAACGATCCGGTCTTCTGCAGGTTCTCGGGCTTGAGGTAAATCTCCGCCCCGAGCATCCGCGAAAGCGTCGCGCTATGGATGAGCGGGGTCGGTTTGACGACTCCGGCCAGACGTTCGCGCGCGAGCTCGACGTCGCGGATCGTGACGCTTTCGGAATTCGCTTCGCTCATCTGAGTAGTTCGCCGCAGTGCGTCGACCGCTGTCGCGTCCGCACGCCGCCGGCTCGCGGTTCAATCCTGATGCTGATGGGGAGTGAAGCGGCGCTCGCTAGCCGCGCCGAAGGAACTGCCCTCGAACTCGACCTGGACGCATTGTCCGCTTCGCCAATCGAGATCGAGCAGCAGGTAACGGACCGCGCGCTGCTTGACCGCGTTGATCAGCGAGGCGACCTGGGCCGGATCGGCCGGGTCGATCGCGCCGGTCTCGGCGGCCTCGAGGTTGCTGATCGCGACAAACCCGCGCGCCCGCTCTTCGCTCGAAAATCCCAATACGCCAGCCCAATGCGTGCCTTCTTCCTGGTAAACGATCAGCGCGCCCGACGAGTCGAGCAATAGATGCAGTTCCTTTGCCGCGAGCGCGCTCAAGCCGCCTCGATCCTGAGGCGACCGGCGCGCAGCGCCTCGGCGCGCTCATGCACCAGCGCGGGGTAAGTGTAGTAATGATCGCCGCTCAGGCGCAGAAACGACGCGACGTCCACGTCGGCCAGGCTCATCTCTCCGATCTGCGCCTCCGCCGCGTCACGGCTCGGGGCTTGCAAGATGGTCTCGTAGATCTCGCGCGCCTGGCCGGAGAGAAAGTCCTCGCGCGGCGGCAGCGCCGCGGACGGAAGTTTGCCGGCGTGAAAGTTGTCGAGGATATAGCGCAGCGCCTTGAGTTCGTGGCGCAGCACGTCGATTTGCTTTAGCGTCTTGTCGGGCATCACCAGAAGCTTATCGCCGCCGCGCGGGTCAGTTCAAACGCGGAAAATTGAACGGTGAGCGGATCATTCTGAATTCAAAACGGCAGAGGGCCGTTCACGAACGGCCCCTACGAATCGGTCGTACCTATGTAGGGGCCGCTCGCGAGCGGCCCTCTTAAGAAGTCGATGGCGTCATTCGTTTGAGATGACGACGCGGACTCATCGGGATCCGCGACGCCGTGGCTAGCTGCGGGTGAGGCGATGGACCATCCCGAGATGGCGCAGCGCCTCGCGCTTGCGACCCGTCGATTCGTATAGCTCGGCGAGATTGCGATGCGCCGCGAGCGAGAGCGGATCGCATTCGGATGCGCGCAGGAAGCTCCCCAGCGCCGCTTGTATGTCCTCGCGCCGGCGATAGAGCAGGCCAAGGCGGAGGTGGACCTCGGCGTTGGTCGGAACGATCGCCGCCGCACCGAGCAGCGCGCGCAGCGAACCGGCGAGGTCGCCTTCGCGCTCCAGCAGATCGGCGAGATCGATGTGAGCCTCGAAGTTGCCGGGCTCGCGTCCCAGCAGTTCGCTGTACAGCGTGAGCGCGCGCAACGGATCGCTCTCGGCGAGCCGGCGCGCCTCCTCGAAGCGTTCGCGCACGCGGGCGGGGCCGAAGCGCTCCTCGACCTTGCCCGGCGCGGACGGGGCGTCGAAGTTGAGCAGTATCTGACCGCTCATCGCTTCGACCATCACGTTGCGGTCGCGCACCACGATCTGGCCTTCATAGTTGGCGAGCCTGAGCGAGGTGACCGACCGCGTCGGCCCGAACATCCCGCGCACCCGCTCGAGGCATCGACGCACCGGGTCCAGATGACGGCGCGTGGGCAGCAGTTCCTTCGCCAGACGCATCACCAGCAGATCGTCGAAGCCGAAACGCATCTGACGCCCGCCCTTGAGCGGACGCACCAGCGAGCGTTTGACCCAGTAGCGAATCCGATCGGGCGAGATCGCGAGAATCCGCGCCGCCGCACGCGTCGAAAAAGTGTGCGCCCGCCTCACCGCCGCATCGTCCAACGTCCCCACCACGCGCCGAGTATAAAAAGTCATCCGCGGCGTCTCAACGCCCGCCGCGGGGATCTTTTAACAGCGCCCTGTTGAGAGGTTGTTGTCGGCAGAAGGTTCCGGCCGCCCAAATAGGGCGACATTCGCAGCGCCGAGCAACACTTATGCGCGGCTATTCGCCGATTTCCTTGAGCGTGCGCACCATCCGAACTGCTGCCTCGACCGCATTGCGCGCGTTGTCGATACGGTCGAACGCCTGCTCACGAGTCATCCCGGGCCCGGTCATTCCTAAAGTGACCGGCTTGTCGAATTGCAACGCCAGATCGGCGGCGGCACGCGCGGCGGCGTGCGCGACGAGCTCGTCGTGCCCGGTGTCGCCCTTGATCACGGTGCCGATTATCACCACCGCGTCGACATCCTTGCGGCGCACCAGCTTCTTAATCGCCGGGCCCATGTCGAAAACGCCGGGAACGTGAACCACGTGGCTCACCTCGACGCCGAGAAACGCGGCATGACGCCGCGCCCGTTCCTCCATCGCGGAGGTCACATCAAAGTTGAACTCCGACACTACCATCGCGATTTTCACGTGCCGCTCCTCTCCTCCAGGTGGATCGCTTCGCGAATCTCGACCCCGCCCGCGCGCAAGTAGCGCTTGAGTTCCGGAATCGTGCATTCGCCATAATGAACGATCGAGGCGACGATCGCGGCGTCGGCGCCGCCTGTGGTAAACGCGTCGAGCAGATGGCGCGGCTCGCCTGCGCCGCCCGACGCGATCACCGGGATTCCCACGCCGTCCGCGATCATCCGGGTTATTTTCAGATCGTAGCCGGCCTTGGTGCCGTCGGCGTCGATCGAATTGATACACAGTTCACCGGCGCCCATCCGCTCGCCCTCGCGCGCCCACTCAAGCGCGTCGCGTCCGGTGGGCGTGCGGCCGCCGTCGATTATTACCTCGTGGCCCGAGGGCAGCCCATCCCGTCCGGTGCGCTTAACCTGCATCGAGAGCACGACGCACTGGCTCCCGAAGGCGCGGGCGCCGGCTGCGATCAAGTTCGGATCGCGCACCGCGCCCGAGTCGATCGAAACCTTTTCGGCGCCGGCCAGCAGTACCTCGCGCATGTCCTCGAGCGTGCGCAAGCCACCGCCGACGCTGAATGGAATGAAAATTTCGCGAGCCACCGCGCGCACCACCTCGATCATGATCCCACGCCGCTCGTTTGAGGCCGTGATGTCGTAGAACACCAGCTCGTCGGCACCCTGTTCATAGTAGTAACGCGCCATCGCGACCGGGTCGCCGACGTCGGCGTTGTCCAGGAACTGGACCCCCTTGGTGACCTTGCCCGCCCGCACGTCGAGGCAGGGAATGATGCGTTTGGCGATCACGAGTTACGGCTCGAGGCGGCAGAAGTTGTCGAGCAGGCGGAGTCCCGCGGCGCCGCTTTTTTCGAGATGGAATTGGGTGGCGACGACATTATCGCGCGCGATCGCGGCGCAGAACGGCACGCCGTGATCGCTAGTCGCGATCACTCCCGCTGGGTCGTCGGGAATCGGGTAGTAGGAATTGACAAAATAAAAATGGGTATTGTCGGGGACGCCGCGAAACACCGGATGGTGCCGCGCCTGGCGCACGCGGTTCCATCCAATCTGCGGAACTTTCAGCGGGCGACCGTCCACCGCCGCCGGAAACCGCGTCACGCGCCCCGCCACAATTCCGAGACAGCGGGCGTCGTCCTCCTCGCTTCTATCGAGCAGCACCTGGATTCCGATGCAGATGCCGAGGAACGGCTTGCCGGCGCGGACGATATCGTTGCGCAGGACCTCATCGAGTCCCAGCGCGCGCAGATTTTCCATCGTGGCGCCTGCGGCGCCGACGCCAGGCAGGATGACGCGGCCGGCGGCGCGCACCCGCTCAGGGCGATCGGTGATTTCGCATTGGTGGCCGAGATGCTCGAGCGCCCGAGCGACACTGGTCAGATTTCCGGCCTTGTAATCGACTATCGCGATCATCGGATCATCCGGATCATCGGTCGGATCGTTTGCCAACCGGGACTGACCGGGACTAGGCAACCCGGGTTAAGCATCTTAGCCTGAGCGCCCGACGCGCGCGACATCGCTCTCCGAACGTTTCATCGGCCGCCGGTGAAGCGCGCCGGCGAAACCGCAGCTTCGGTCACGCCTTGCTCCGCGAGGTCGGAGGGCACGCCGCGTCGCGTCGCGAGGCTCGCAGTCAGCCGGCCCATCGATGGCGAAGTCTCGATTCCGTAACCGCCCTGGCCGGCGAGCCAGAAAAAACCCTCGACGCGCGGGTCATAGCCAACGACGGGACATCCGTCGGCGACGAACGAACGCAGGCCCGCCCATTTTCGGCTGATATGTGCGACTGGAATCCTCGCCGCGCGCTGAATCCGGTCCACGGCGACCGCGACGTCGAAGTCCTCGGGCTGCGCGTCGCAAGGCTCCATCGGCGTCTGGTCGGCGGGCGAGCCGAGGAACTTGCCCGTGTCGGGTTTGAAGTAGAATTCCTCGCCAACATCGACCACCGAAGGCCATTTCGCGATCTCGGCGCCGGATGGCGGATCGAAAATGAAGGCGGTGCGCCGTTTCGGCACGAGGCCGATCGGGACCGCGCCGGCCATCGCACCCACCTTGTCGCACCACGCTCCCGCCGCGTTGACCGCGACCGGCGCTGCGAAGTCGCCCGCCGTGGTCCGCGCGATCCACTCTCTGCCCTTGCGCTCCATGCCCTGTAACTCGGCGTTGGTTGCGAGTTTGCCGCCGCGCGCGCGCATTCCACGGATGAATCCCCAATGGATTGCGTGCACGTCCATGTCCATTGCTTCGGGGTCGAGCACCGCTCCGGCGACGTAATCCTCCCTGAGCAGCGGCACGAGCGCGCACGCCTCTTTTACGCCGAGACGGCGGACGCCGGCGATATCACGCGAGGATTGCGCGAAGTTCTGTTCGAGCAGTGCGGCCTGGTCGGCGCGTCCGATTAGCAGCATCCCACGCGCGGTCAGCAGCGGATGCTCGGCGAATCCCGCTGGAGGGTCGAGAAAGAAGTTTTTCGCGCCACGGCTTAGAGCGCGAATCACCGCGGGACCGTGGCTCTGGACGAACAGCGCCGCCGAGCGGCCGGTCGTATGATAGCCGGGCTGACTTTCGCGTTCGAGCACTAACACTCGCGCGTGCGCCGCCAGTTCATACCCGGCGGAGGCGCCCGCTATACCCCCGCCCACGACGATGAAATCGTAACTCTCCATGACGCTCTTAATTGCCCGCTCTTCTTATCGCGCCCGCTGGAGGGAGAGATCAAGCCAGTTGCGGAGCGGAGAAGGTTCGGGCTAACGATTCATGCGACGCGCGATGCGCCGCTCGAAAACCAAAGGACAGTGGTGTGATGGCGAAAACGGCGCTTGCATTTTCGGTGATGCCCGATAGCCCGATCGAAAAAATTGTTGAGTGGACCAAGGACGCGGAGGAGATGGGCTATGCCGCGGCTTTTATGACCGAGGCAAACAACGATTCGCTCGCCTGCTCGCTCGCGCTCGGGATGCAAACGCGGCGCATCGGACTGGGCACCGCGATTGCCAACATTTACCTGCGCCATCCGGCGCTGCTGGCCAACGAGGCCGCAACCGTCCATCAGTTCACCAGCGGACGCTTCATCCTGGGCCTCGGCACCGGGCATGGCGAAGGCAACTCGCGCCTGGGGATCGAGATGGGGCAGCCGATGGTGAAGATGCGCGAGACGGTCGCAACGCTGCGCAAGATGCTCGACGGCGGCAGCACAGGGCCCAAAATCAACGGCAAGCTGCCGATCTACCTGGCGGGCGTGTCGCGGCCGATGGTGAGGATGGCGGGCGAAATAGCCGACGGTGTGATTTTCAATTTCTTTCCACCCGCTCGAGTACGCGAAGCGCTGGGCGAGATCGCGGAGGGCGCGCGCATGGCGGGGCGCGACCCGGCCGAGGTCGAGCCAGCGCTGTTCGCGACCGCGTTTATCGCGGACGATCTGGAGGCGGCGCGCCGTCCGGCGCGCACGCTGCTCTCGCGCTACGGAGCGCTGCGTTTTTACGGCAACATGATGGCCAAGGCGGGCTTCGAGCGGGAAATCGCGGAGATTCGTGCGGCGCGCGGCGACGCCGCCAAGGCGCTCGCCGCGGTGAGCGACGCGATGATCGACGCGACGCTGCTAGTCGGCTCCGAGGCGCGGATACGCGAGCGGCTGGCCGAGTTATGTGCGCCGGGGATCGGAACGGCGATCGTGTTCGTCAACCCGGTCAACGAACCGCGCGAGGCCGCGGTTCGCCGGCTGTTGCGGGCACTGCGGCCGTGACGGCGCAATGCCCGCAACAGCCGCGAACGCACGCTACGATGGCGACGCCGTGCCGCCGGCGTCGCCGCCCGGCTTAAGCATCGCGAAGAACGCCCGGATGCGCTTGTAGTTGACGCCGAAGTCGCCCGTGCCGTCGCGCGAGCGCGAGCGCATCTCGACCAGGCTGCTGTTCGCGTCGAGGTCTGGCCGCACCTGGATTATGAAGTCGTCACGAAAGCGGAACAGGTTGGAAGTCTCGACGCCTTCGATCGTGCGCGTCGCCTTGTCGTCGTCGACGATCTGCCAGCCCGGCATAGTGTGGGCGGCGGCGCTGACCTTAGCGAAGGCGTCGTCGGGTTTCTCGTCGAGCCGCAGCGGATCGAGCTTGGGATACTCCTTGCTCTGCACCGGCCGGAACTTGGAGTGGTCGTACTTCATCGAGTCGGGCGATAGGTCCGGCGGTTTGACGAACTCGGGCGGCGTGTCGTAGTTCGTCGTGATGTCGTTGATCTCCGGGTAGGGCATCGACATCCAACGCCAGCCCATGAGCCCGAGCGGCACTGCGATGACCAGGCCCAGGAGGGTGCCCGCCAGGGCTTTGGGACGGCCCACGCGGCGCTCGGGAGCAGCCGTTCTGGCGATACCCAACAGCCCGAACAGCACCGCCAACGCCGCGAATAGAAAGCTGAGCAGCGTGAGATAGAAACCCACCATAGCCGGGTCAGCACCCCCGACGGAGGGCAGCAGAAGAAAATGTGCGCCGCCGATGCCGATCAGCAGCAGCAGCACGGCGAGTATCGCGTTCAGGATCGAGAGCCAGGCCGGAATCATCGTCGTTTCTCCTTGGCTGGCGGCAGCGTGCGTCCCGAGGCAGCTAAGCCATCCGTTACAGCAGTTAGCAGACAAATACAAAGCCTCGCGCATGTCGAAGAATGAAATTGCCCGCCAAGGGTCATTCGGATAGCCTGTGTACTCGCGGATAGCCTGTATACTCGAGGCCGCAAGGCTTCTTCTTCTCTAGATGAAAAGTATTTCGGACCGAATCGAGCTTCTGCGTCAGGCACTGGCGGCGCGGATCGTCATAATCGATGGCGCGGCGGGCACGTCTATCCAGAACATGCATCTGAGCGCGGCCGACTTCGGCGGCCCGCAGCTCGAGGGCTGTAACGAGAACCTGGTTCGCACGCGCCCCGACAAGATCCGCGAGCTGCACGACAGTTTCCTCGACGCAGGCGCCGATATCATCGAGACCAACACCTTCGGCGCCACCTCGGTCGTGCTGGCCGAATATGGCCTGGCCGAGCACGCGCGCGAGGTGAATCGCCTCGCCGGCTCGATTGCGCGCGCCGCCGCCGATGCCGCCAGCACGCCCAAGTGGCCGCGCTTCGTGGCGGGCTCGATGGGACCGACGACCAAGGCCATTTCGGTCACTGGCGGCATCACCTTTGACCAGCTCGCGGAAGCCTACCAGGAGCAGGCCGAGGGGCTGATCGAGGGCGGCGTCGATCTGCTGCTGCTGGAAACCGTGCAGGACACGCTCAACTGCAAGGCCGGACTGGTGGGAATCGAACGCGCGATTGCGAAGACCGGCATCGAGGTTGCCATCGCGGTCTCGGGCACGATCGAGACGATGGGCACGCTGCTGGCGGGGCAGGATATCGAGGCCTTTTACACCTCGCTCGCCAATCGCGGTCTCATCTGGATGGGGCTGAACTGCGCGACCGGCCCCGACTTCATGACCGACCATCTGCGCACGCTCTCGGAGATCTGCCGCTTCGAGGTCGCCTGCGTGCCCAACGCGGGCCTGCCCGACGAGGAGGGCCATTACAATGAGTCTCCCGAGTCACTCGCGCGCAAGCTCGAGCGCTTCGTCGATGCTGGGTGGGTCAACCTGATTGGCGGATGCTGCGGCACCACCCCCGAGCACATCCGGGCGCTGGCGCGGATGGCCGAGGGCAAGCGGCCGCGCAAGCCGTCGAGCCTGTTCCGCTCTGTGGTTTCGGGAATTGAGGCGTTGGTGATCGATGAGAACACGCGCCCGGTGATCGTCGGCGAGCGCACCAACGTGCTCGGCAGCCGCAAGTTCAAGCGGCTCGTCGCCCAAGGCAAGCTTGAAGAAGCGGCCGAAGTCGGCCGGCTTCAGGTGCGCCGCGGCGCCCACGTGCTCGACGTCTGTTTGCAGGATCCGGATCGCAACGAGATCGCCGACTTGACCGGATTTCTGGAGATCGAGGTCAAGAAAGTAAAAGTTCCGCTGATGATCGATTCGACCGACGCGGTCGCGATCGAAGAGGCGCTCAAGCGCGCGCCAGGCAAGTCGATCATCAACTCAATCAATCTTGAAGACGGCGAGGAACGCTTCCAGCGCGTGGTGCCGCTTGCGCGCCGCTACGGCGCGGCGCTGGTCGTCGGCTGTATCGACGAGGACAAGCAGCAGGCTCAGGCGATCACACGTGCGCGCAAGCTCGCGATCGCCGAGCGCTCGTTCAAAATTCTGACCGAACGCTACGGCGTCGAGCCCGAAGACATCATTTTCGATCCGCTGGTCTTTCCGGTCGGCACCGGCGACCGCAACTATATCGGCTCCGCCGTCGAGACCATCGAGGGCATCGCGCTTATCAAGGCCGCGCTGCCGCGCTGCAAGACCGTGCTCGGCATCTCCAACGTCTCCTTCGGACTGCCGGAGGCGGGGCGCGAGGTGCTGAACTCGGTCATGCTCTATCACTGCGTGCAGGCCGGACTGGACCTCGCGATCGTCAACTCAGAGAAGCTCGAGCGCTACCATTCGGTACCCGAAGAGGAGCGCCGCCTGGCCGAGGACCTGATTTGGTGGCGCGGCGAGGATCCGATCGCGGCCTTCGCCGGCTACTTCCGCTCACGCAAGGCGAAGCCCAATGTCGAGCAGCGGCGCTCGCTGCCGCTGGACGAGCGGCTCGGACTCTACATCCTGGAGGGCTCCAAGGAGGGGCTCGCCGAGGACCTCGACGAGGCGCTCGGCGCGCGCTCGGCGCTGGAAATCATCAACGGCCCGTTGATGAAGGGGATGGACGAGGTCGGACGGCTGTTCAACTCCAACCAGATGATCGTGGCCGAGGTGCTGCAGTCGGCTGAGGCGATGAAGGCTGCGGTGGCACATCTGGAGCCGCACATGGAGAAGGCCGACAGCGCAAGCCGCGGCACAATCGTGCTGGCTACCGTGAAAGGCGACGTCCACGACATCGGCAAAAATCTGGTCGATATCATTCTGAGCAACAACGGCTATCGGGTCGTCAATCTCGGCATCAAGGTGCCGCCCGAGGAGCTGATCAAGGCCTGCAACGAGCATCGCCCCGACGCCATCGGGCTTTCGGGGCTGCTGGTGAAGTCGGCGCAGATGATGGTAGCGACAGCGCAGGACTTGAAGAGCGCGGGCATCGGCTGCCCGATCCTGGTCGGCGGCGCGGCGCTTTCGGCGCGTTTTACGCGGATGAAAATTGCGCCCGAGTACGACGGACTAGTCGCCTACGCCAACGACGCCATGGAAGGGCTGGACCTCGCCCATCAGTTGATGGACGAGGAGCGGCGCGCCGCTCTCCGTAAAGCGCTGGATGCCGAAACGCAAAAGCTGCTAGCGAGCGCGGCCAAGCCGCCCCCATCGGCGCCGCTTCCCGGCCGGCGCACGTCCAGCGTGCGCCAGGACGTCGAGATTCCGCTGCCGCCGGACTTGAAACCGCACGTCGTACGTGGCTACGACCTCAGCGAGGTCTTTCGTTACATCAATCCGGTGATGCTCTATACGCGCCACCTGGGACTGCGCAACTACGAGACGGCGCTCGCCAGCGGCGATTCCCGCGCCAAGGAGTTGAGTGCGGCGGTCGCGGCGGTCGAAGAGGTGATGCTCGGGCGCGCCGATATCGCGGCCAATGCGATCTACCGCTTCTTTCCCGCACGTTCCGACGGAGACCGCACCGTTATGCTCTATTCGCCCGACGGCAAAACGGTGGTCGAAAGTTTCATCTTCGGCCGCCAGAGCGACGAGCCCGGCCTTAGCCTTGCGGACTACGTCGCCCCGCGTGCGTCGGGCAAGACCGACTATCTGTGCATGTTCGTGACCACGATCGGCGCGGGCGTGCGCGCGCTCGCCGATGAATGGAAAGACCGCGGCGAGTACCTGCGCTCGCACATCCTGCAAATCCTCGCGCTGGAAGGGGCCGAGGCCTTCGCCGAGCTGCTGCATCAGAAGATTCGCCAGATGTGGGGTTTCGGCGATCCGCCGGGGATCACGATGAGGGAGCTGCATCAGGCGCACTATCACGGCAAGCGGTTTTCGTTCGGATACCCGGCCTGTCCGCGCCTGGAGGATCAGGAAAAGCTTTTCCGCCTGCTCGAAGTCGAGAAGCACTCGGTCGGTTTGAAACTGACCGAGGGCTTCATGATGGATCCCGAGAGCGCGGTCAGCGCGATGGTTTTTCACCATCCGGAAGCGCGCTACTTCAGCCTCTCCGCCGCCGACATCGAGGCGCTGGAGCGCGAGCTGAGTCCCACGCCGGTCCAGCCGTCGCGCGCAATCGCCTCGGGATAGCGCGGCGCCTCTCGGAAACCCTACACTTTAAACAAAAAAATCGCTCCGCGTTGATCCTTCACTTCGGCAACCTTCGTTCAGGATGACGCCAAAAGACTCCCCGCTGTCATCCTGAGCCGTCCCTTCCTTCTGTCATTCCGAGCGAGTGTGCGAGTTGAGGGACCCCGGGCCTTTCTCGCGCCTGGCGCATCGCTCACTCAGAAAGAAAATCCGGGGTCCTTCGACTCGCGCAACGCTCGCTCAGGTGACAAAGGGGGAACGGTGCGCGCTACGGGCGGCGGCGACGGATTTCGCATGCGCGCGGAAAGGCGATGGTGAAGGTCGAGCCCTCGCCCTTGCGGCTGCCGGCGGAAATCCGTGCACCGCCGAGTTCGACGCACTTGCGCGCGAAGGCGAGGCCCAGGCCGGCGCCTTCGAAACGGCGGCTATGACCGGTCTGCTCTTGCGAGAAAGGCTCGAACAGCCGCGGCATATAGTCATCGTCGATCCCGACGCCGGTGTCGCGGACTTCAAGCTTGAGGGTGCCGGTGCTGTCGCGTTCAAGGCCGAGGACGATTTCGCCGCGGTCGGTGAATTTGATCGCGTTGTCTAGCAGGTTGCTCAGCGCGCTTTGCAGACAGTATTCGTCGAAGCGCACGGTGACATCGGGTTCTGCGATCGCGAGCCGCAGCTCGATTCCTTTTTCTGCGGCCAGCACTTTGAGATCGTTGGCCTGGTCCTCGATGAACGGGACCAGCGCGATCGCCGAGGGATTGAGTGCCAGCGCCCCGGCCTCCAGGCGCGAGTAGTCGAGAATCTGCTGGATGGTCTTTAGCAGACGGCGCCCGGCGCGCCCGAGCGCCTCGAGGTAAGCATCCTGCGTATGGTCGTCGATATCGGAGAGGTGCTCGGCCAGCAAATCGGTATAGCCGAGGATGACGTTGAGCGGTGTGCGAATCTCGTGGCTGGTGTTGGCCAGGAACGCGGACTTAAGCCGCGTCGATTCGAGCGCGGAGTCGCGTGCGTTGGCTAGCGCCAGGTCGGCCGCGCGGCGCTCGCTGATGTCACGCAGAATTGAAACCACGCGAACCCCAACGCCCAGGTCGACCATCACCGAAGAAAGTAGCGTGGGCACGATGCGGCCGTCGCCGGCGCGCAAGTCGGCCTCGAAGTTGCTGACTGCGCCGCGTTCGCGGACCTCGCGCTGGAAGCGGCGATAGTCCTCCGGATTCACGAAAAGTACGAGCTCGAGTGGGTCCCCGACCAGCGCCTGCTCGCGGCTGTGACCATAAATCCGGCTAAAGGCGCTGTTGACGTCGACGATCTTGCCGTCGTCCGGGGTGGCGATCACGATCGCGTCGCGGCTGCTGTCGAAGATGCCGCGAAAGCGCCGCTCGCTCTCGCGCAATTCGTCCAGCATCCGCTCGCGCGCCGTGACGTCGCGCCCGTTGCCTACCACACAGGGCAAGCCTTTAGTATCGAGCATGGGGCGGCCGTTCCACTCCAACATTCGCCACGAACCGTCCTTGTGTCGGACTCGGGCGCGCAGCGTCCGTCCCTCCGCGCCTTGCTTTGCGATGCGCAGCAGATCGCGGGCAATCGCCTCGTGCTCTTCAGGATGACATACATCGAGGGCGCTCTTGCCGACCAACTCTTCGACTTTGTAGCCAAGAATCCTTTCTACCGAAGCGCTGATGAACTGGTACCTGTGCTCCGCATCGCATACCGCTATGAGATCGTTGGTCTCCTCGATGAGCGAGCGAAAGTAGTGCTCGCTGGCGCGCAACTCGCTCTCGGTCTGGCTCCGCCCGATCGCCAGTCCCAGGATATTGGCGATCGACTTAGTGAAGTTCACCTCGTCATGACTGAACTGGCGCGGCTGTGCGTCATGGACAGCGAGCACGCCGAAGGGCCGGTCGCGGCCGCGAATTACCACCGTCACGCCGCTGCGCATACCCAGGAGCTTGGCGTTGGGACTGTGAAAACGATGCTCGGCGTCAAAATCGCTGACGATAACCGGCGCGTTGACCATTAGTGTGTAGCCGGCCTGCGAACGCACCCCGCCCTGCGCAAGGATGGTTGGCACCATGCCAGCCTCCCATCCGGCGCCAGCTCTGCCGTTAAGCGTCTCGCCGTCCGGCTGCAATTCCATCACGGTGGCGGCATCAATCCGCAGCGTTTGACGAACCAGACGGGTCGCTTCGTCGAGCAGTTGCTGCGGCTGGCCGCCGAGCAGCGCGTACTGGCTGAGCGAAGCTATGACCGACTGTTGGAAAGCGTAGTCTCCGTGCCTATCAGAGGGGTCATTTTTGCTGTTGTCGACCATCGCCGCATTACCCGCGTGCAATGATCAGATGGCAGGCAGAATACTTTTTACCAGCCAGAGATTAGCCTCGAGGTCACCGCACGATTGTTCCTTACGTTACGCTGCGAACATGTCGAAGCCAAGGCTACGATGCACCAAATTTGCGCTTCATGGAGGTCCGTCCATTTGCTGCGCGCCCGAATTATCGACGGGCTGAGACTCTTGCCCCGCGCGCTCGGCTTGACGGTCGCGCGAACCGGATGATAATAATTATCATCTGGCATGCAGGGCAAAATCTGTCCACTGGCGCGTCGGGCAATCACGCACGGCGCTGAAATGGAGAGATTGAGCCTCCGCGCAATCCTGCTGCGTCTCGCCGCTGAAATTGCACCGCCTGCCATCAAACACCGATCGCTTAAACACAGTTCGCTTAAGGAGAGGGATTAACGATGAACAGTTTGAAGGGAACCAAGACGCACGCGAATCTCAAAGACGCTTTTGCCGGCGAGAGCCAAGCCAATCGGCGCTATCTGTACTTCGCCAAGGTCGCCGACGTGGAGGGCCAGCCCGAAATCGCCGGACTTTTCCGAGATACCGCAGAGGGCGAGACCGGACACGCCCATGGCCATCTCGACTACCTAAAGCAGGTCGGCGATCCGGCCACCGATCAGCCGATCGGCGACAGCATGCTCAATTTGAAGTCGGCGGTGCACGGCGAGACCTACGAGTACACCAACATGTATCCCGGGATGGCTAAGACTGCCCGCGAAGAAGGCTTCACCGAGATCGCCGATTGGTTCGAGACCCTGGCGAAGGCCGAGAAGTCGCACGCCGGACGCTTCCAGAAAGCCACCACGACGCTTTAGCCGCGGGCACGCCGAGCGCACGAGCGGGCTGGCGGTTTAAGCCAGTCCGCCGCGCGCGCGGGTGTTCCAGCGCGGTGTTTTAGTGTCGAACAGGATCCCGGCTACCGGAGGCTATCGGGCCTCTGGCGACCCGGGTGCTTGCATTCGCATGGCCGCCGTCTGAGCATACCTCCGATGGGCCGTTCACTAGAGCCACTTAGATGAATCGTATCCAGTCCCGACCGACCGACGCACTTACCTATAACCCAAACGAGCCTAAGTACTGGGAGCGGGCGGCGCTCGACCAGGAAATCGAACGCGTCTTCGATATCTGCGCGGGCTGCCGCTTATGCTTCAACCTGTGCCCTTCGTTCCCGGCGCTATTCGACGCGCTCGACAAGAGCGACGGCGACGTGCGCAGCCTGAGCGCGGCGCAGAAACAGCGCGTGATCGATCTGTGCTACGGCTGCAAGCTTTGCGAGGTCCGATGCCCCTACACGCCGCATGACGGTCACGAGTTCCAGCTCGACTTCCCGCGCCTGATGTTGCGGGCGCGCGCGGTCGAGAGCCGCGAGCACGGCATCGCCATGCGCGAGAAAATACTTGGCAATCCGGACCTGCTCGGCAAGCTCGGCAGCACGGTTCCGAAGCTCGCCAACTGGGCCTGCCGCAGCCCCTTTCAACGCGCGATGATGGAGAAGATGCTGGGCATTGCGCGCGCCAAGCAGCTGCCCGAGTTCGCCAGCGAAACCTTCGAGACCTGGCTCGGGCGCACCGGCCTTCCTCCCAGGCCCGCCGAACCCGCGGCCAAAGTCGCGATTTTTCACACCTGCTTCGTCAATTACTACAACCCGGCGCCCGGGCGCGCGCTGGTCTCGGTGCTCGCGCGTAACCGATGCGCGATCGCGTCGCCAGTGCAGAACTGCTGCGGGATGCCGGCGCTCGACGGCGGAGACGTCGCCTTTGCGCAAAAGCTCGCGCGTGCCAATGTGGCCTCAATGCTACCGCTGGTGCGGGAGGGCTATCGCGTCGCCGCGATCAACCCAACCTGCTCGCTCACGATGCGCAAGGAATACCCCGACCTGCTCGACACCGCGGAAGCCCGCGAGCTTGCCGCCGCCGTCGCCGATCCGCACGAACTGCTCTACGCGCTCAGACGCGAGGGCAAATTCGATCGCGAATTTTGCACCACTCCGGGCAAGGTCGCATACCACGTGCCGTGCCATCTAAAGGCCCAGAACGTCGGACTGCGCTCGCGCGATCTTCTCCGATCGATCCCTGGCGCCGAGGTGGTGACGGTGGACGCTTGCACGGCGCATGATGGCACCTGGGCGATGAAGAAGGAGTTCTTCGAGCTGTCGATGAAGTGGGGCGCCAAGGCGTTCGCCGGAATGAAGGACGCCGGGGCGCAGGTATTGGCCACCGATTGCCCGCTGGCCGCGATCCAGATCGAACAGGCGATCGGCGTGCGTCCGCTCAATCCGATCGAAATACTGGCGCGCGCTTACGAGGCCGACGGCTTCGCCGAGCCAGTGCCGCCGCCGGAGCCGGCCGCGGCCGAAGAGGTAAATCCGTGAAGCCCATAAGTCCCCTCGAAGTGCTGCCCGTGACGACCTACGATCGCGTACGTGGGTTGTTGCGCCCGCTGTGCATCGCCGAGAAAGCACGCCGCCGCCTCGCCGTCGGGCAGCATCTCACGCTGATGTTCGAGAATCGGCAGACGGTCTGGTATCAAATCCAGGAAATCCTGCGCACCGAGCGCATCTTCGAGGACGCAGCGATCAACGCCGAGGTCGAGACCTACAACGAACTCATCCCGCGGCCGGGCGAACTCTTCGCGACCCTGCTGATCGAGTATGCCGAGCCCGCCGAGCGCGATGTCGAGCTTGCCCGCCTGGTAGGCCTCGAGCGCCATCTTTGGTTGATTCTTGACGAGCGCCGCATCGGCGCGCGCTTCGATGAACGCCAAATGTCGGCCGATCAGATAAGCGCGGTCCAGTTCGTCGCTTTTCCGCTCGGCCCGGACGCCGATCGTTTCGCAGAATTGGCGGGTGCAGGCAAAGTCGCGATCGAAGCCGACCATCCGCATCTTTCAATACGTGCCGCTATCGAAGGCCCACTCGCCCAAGCGCTAAGCGACGATCTGCGCCCTGAATAGAGAACTGTTCGTTCTCGGGCCCGCAGATGATTCCCGAATAATTATTTCTCCCTGAAGAAAGCCGCCCAAACAAAGGCTTTCAGAAGCCTTTTCTTGTTTTATTGCCTCATACAACATGTTTTGCTATATTTTTATCTGTTATGAGGACCTAAAACATGCGACTCTCGATTGACAAGCTCTGAGTTATTGCGAACGCGCGCATATTTATGCGGAGTATTGAAAGCCAGAGCAAATTGCTTCGATTAGCTACCACTTCTCCGCTTAATCGCTAAACGAGCATTTTTGAGCAGGCTCAATTGATTTGATGACCGATATCGACAAGCAGCTTGCTATCTCCGCCGTGACGGCCTTTAGCCTAGTCGTCGCGTTGACGCCCGCCGCCAGGATGCTTGCCCTACGGTTCGCTTTTGTAGCATCGCCCTGCCAGGAGTCGGGCCATCCCCAGCAGACCCCGGTGCTCGGCGGCATTGCGATCGTCTTTTCCGTCATCGCGACGCTCGGGCTGGTGGGCGAGTTGCCGCTGTGGCTACTGGCCGGGATGCTGGCGCTGCTGGCAGTTGGGGTCGTTGACGACGCGGTGGCGCTGAAGCCTTCGCGCAAGCTGCTGGCACAACTGGCGGTGGTCGCATTCTTCCTGTGGGCCGCTCCTGCTGCGCCCGAGGTCACGCGTTCGCCGCTGGTCAACGAGGGACTCGCGGGCTTCTGGATGATCGCGGTGATCAACGCCTTTAACCTGGTTGACGGGCTCGACGGGCTGGCGGCCGGAGTTGGAATTGCGGCGATGGGTGCTGTGGGAATGGTCGCATACTGGTCGCACGACGCAGCGCTGGCCTGCGCGGCGATAGCGGCCGGGGCAGCGTTGGGAGGTTTCCTGCTATTCAATTTTCATCCGGCCTCGATCTTTATGGGCGACAGCGGCGCGCTGCCGATCGGCTTTTTGCTCGGTGCGTTGGCCTTGCAAGGGGCCGAACTGCAACAAAATTCGCACCTCTCGCGCGCGGTCTTCCCGATGCTCGTGATCCTGGTGCCGCTGCTCGATACCGCAATCGTGACCCTGTCGAGACTTGCCACGGGAAACCCGATCTCGCGCCGCGGCCTCGACCATTCGCATCATCGCTTGCTGATGATGGGGTTGAGCGTGCCGCGCGCGGTGGCTGTGAGCTGGACTCTTGCGGCGATCGGTGCCCTGTTGGCCGCCGGCGAGAGTCTGCTTTCACACGCCTATTTACTGAGCGCTCTGCCTTTCGTTGTAGGCGGAATCGGGGTGATCGGACTGTTCATGGTCGATTTGACCTTTGAGGGCCGCGCGCCGGGCGTGGCCTATGGTTATTTGCAGGGCCTTGCGCGCTACATGTTGAGTCTCGGTTACAAGCGCCGTCTGGCGGAGGCGGTGCTCGACTTCGCGCTGATTCCGGCGGCCTATTTCGGCGCCTGCCTTTTGCGCCGCGATTTCAAAATCAATGACGCGCTGATCGTCTCGATGATGAAGACCACGCCGATATTTCTCGCCGCGACCTATATCGCTTTCGCGGTGACCGGTGTCTATCGCGGCTTCTGGCGCTACGCCGGCGTCGCCGACATCATCCGCTTTGCCAATGGCTCGCTACTGGCCGGAGTCCTGGTCGCAATCGCCTCGCTGTTCATCCGGCTCGAGGTCTCGGGTTCGGTCGCCGTGCTGTATGTGGTGCTGCTGTTCAATCTTTTGGTGTTGACGCGAATGTCATTTCAGATCCAAAGGCGCGCGCTAGCGCTGCTCGCACTCCCGGCCGACCGAGTGCTGGTGGTGGGCGCGGGACGGATGGGCGAGGCGGCCGTGCGCTACATCTTCTCGGGCAACGACCGGAGGGTGAGCCTGGTCGGCTTTGTCGACGACGACGCTTTCAAGGAAGGCAAACTGGTCCATGGTCATGAGGTGTTGGGACCACTCGACGATTTGCCGCGAATTTACGCCGCCACCCGGTTTCATCGAATTCTTATTGCCGCCGACGCCATTCGTGAGCCTCGTCTTGCGACCGTCAAAGCTTTCGCCGACGCCCATCACCTACCGCTGCAGCGCTTCTCGATCGAAGTCAACGAATTCGTTCCCGGTGTCGCCAACCGTAACGCCGAAGGCCAGAGCAAATCCGCCGCAAGCTCGGCGCCGGCGCCATCCGCCGTCGTACGAACCTCCGTCGCATAAGAAGGTCCTCTCCCCGCCGCCGCTCGCACACGAAAAGCGTGTTGAGTCGAATAAGCTTTTGGGGTGACGGGGCGCTAGTGCGCCTTGCCGTCTTCTGGCATTGTAGCTGGAGCCGGATTGGCGGGCATGGCGTTTAGGCGTCGACCAGAGTCGTCAAGACGAGCGTCTGAAAAGGGTGAGATCCGCTATGAACCGTGCACGCAGCCCAGTGAAGATTGTCCCCAAGGGCTGGGGACGCGAAGTGTGGATCGTCAACGGCGACCTCTACTGCGGCAAAATCCTCGAGATTAACAAGGGCAAGCGCTGCTCGTTGCATTTTCACAAGATCAAAACCGAATCCTTCTACTTGCGCGCGGGACGCCTCAGGGTTCGGGTGAAGGAATCACCCGACTCCGAGGTTATCGAAGAGTTCGAACTCGCTGCCGGCGAGTGCATGGACATTCCGCTGGGGCTGGTGCATCAGATGGAAGCTCTGGAGGACGCCGAGCTGTATGAGTTCTCCACCCAGCACTTCGACAGTGACTCGCATCGGATCGTCCCCGGCGACTGAGCAGCACCGGCGACGCACAGGACAATCGATGGGCAAAGTTGCGCTGATAACCGGAGTAACGGGGCAGGATGGCTCGTACCTCGCGGAGTTTCTCATCAAGAAAGGCTACGAGGTGCATGGCGTGGTGCGCCGGACCTCGAGCTTCGCCACCGGGCGCATCGATCATATGCGCAAGGGCTTCGGCCCCGGCCCCTCGCCCCTCCAACTTCACTACGGCGACCTCGGCGACGGCACCGGGATGCGCGCCATCATCGAACAGGTTCGTCCCGATGAAGTATACAATCTCGCGGCGCAATCGCACGTGCGCATCTCTTTCGACCAGCCCGAATATACCGCCGACGTCGTGGGATTAGGCGCGCTCCGCCTGCTGGAGGCGATCCGCGATCACAACAAGCGCCACGGCCGCGCGGCGCGCTACTACCAGGCGGGATCATCCGAGATGTTCGGGCGGGTGGCCGAAGTGCCACAGCGCGAGACCACGCCATTCCATCCGCGCAGCCCCTATGCCTGCGCCAAGGTGTACGCCCACTGGCAGACCATCAATTATCGCGAGGCCTATGGGCTGTTCGCCGCCAACGGGATCCTGTTCAATCACGAATCGCCGCGGCGCGGTGAGAACTTCGTCACCCGCAAGATCACTCGCAGCGCCACCCGCATCAAGCTCGGCATGCAGGACAAGCTCGCGCTGGGCAATCTCGACGCGCGCCGCGATTGGGGTTTTGCCGGCGATTATGTCGAAGCGATGTGGATGATGCTGCAGCAGGAGCAGGCCGACGACTACGTGGTTGCCACCGGCGCGACCCATTCCGTGCAGGATTTTCTCGAGCGTGTGTTCGACCTGCTCAAGCTCGACTGGCGCAAGTGCATCCAGACCGACCCGCGCTACCTCCGACCGGCGGAAGTCGATCTGCTGCAAGGCGACAGCTCCAAGACGCGACGGCTTCTGGGATGGCAGCCGCGGGTCAATTTCGACCAGCTGGTCGAGATGATGGTCGAGGCCGACCTCGAGTTGGCAGAGCGCGAGCTGCGGGGCCGTGGGCGCTAGAGTGCGGCGCGGCCATCGCTGATCCGAACCTCCGACAAACCCGCGGCGGATTTTCTAAAGGCAGTTAGCGCTTGCGAATCTTTGGCCTTGCTCTCGGAGGCCATTATGCGAAACTATGGATCGAACCTGTCCGGCGGCCGGCAGACGCGAACGAAGAACGGCGCGCGGGAGAGTTTCGAGTAAACTCCGCGCCTGAATCTTCGCGGCAAAGTTTGCGGCAATTTGCGCTAGTTTTGCGGGGACTTCGACTTATGGCTCTGCGGCGACGTACATTCTCGGCTTTCATGGTCCGCGGCGGACTCGCCCGCCACTCGCTCAACGACGAGAGCGGGGCTTTTCCCGAAAGCTTCGCGCTTACGCGACTGAATGACGCCGTGCAGTGGGCGCGCAAGTACTCCTTTTTCGCCTATCCATTCGTCACCGCCTGCTGCGGAATGGAATATTTTTCGGTCGCCGGCCCGCGCTACGACCTCGACCGCTTCGGCGCCGCGCTGCCGCGCTTCACCCCGCGCCAGGCCGACCTGCTGTGGGTGGTCGGCACTATCACCCAACGCCAAGCGCCCGTCCTGCGGCGCGTGTGGGAGCAGATGGGGGATCCGAAGTGGGTGATGTCGTTCGGCGCCTGCACCAGCTCGGGCGGCCCTTATGACAATTACGCCGTGCTCCAGGGCATCGATCGCGTCATTCCGGTCGACATCTATATTCCCGGATGTCCCCCGCGTCCCGAGGCCGTGCTCGACGGACTAATCAAGCTGCAGTACAGGGTCCAGAACGAACGTCATCCTCAACTGTGGTCCAGTCTCCATGGCAGCGGACGCAAGCTCGACTAACCCGTCCAAGACCAGCGCTCGCAGCGCGCCGAAGACCGTCAAGCTCACGGTCGACGGCCGTTCTATCGAGGCACCTGAAGGCACGCCGCTGTTGCAGGCGATGCTCGACGTGGGCCTCGATATTCCGCACTACTGTTACCATCCCAAGCTCAGCATCGACGGCAGTTGCCGCCTGTGCCAGGTGAAGATCGAGGGGATGCCGAAGTTGCAGATTTCGTGCAACACGCAGGTGCGTGACGGGATGGTCGTGCATGCGGCGGACCCGGAGATCGCGCTGGCGCGCCGCGGCGTGCTCGAGCTGCTGCTGATCAATCATCCGCTGGACTGTCCGATTTGCGACAAGGCCGGGGAGTGCTGGCTGCAGAACTACGCGATGCGATTTGGCAGCCGCCACGCGCGCACGCTCGATCCGCGGCGCAAGCATCAGAAACGCATCGACATCGGGGAGCGGATGCTGCTCGATCAGGAACGATGCATCCTGTGTCGGCGCTGCGTGCGCTTTTGCCGCGAAATCAGCGAGACCAGCGAGCTCTCGATTTTCAATCTGGGCGACCACTCGGTGCTCGACGTCTATGACCGACGCCTCGACAATGACTACTCGATGTGCACCGCCGATATTTGCCCGGTCGGCGCGCTCGAGACCAAGGATTTCCATCATCGCATCCGGGTGTGGTTCCTCGAGGAGACCGCCAGCATATGCCCTGGATGCTCCAACGGCTGCAACATCATGATCTCGGAGTACCGCAATCGCATCTGGCGGTTCATTCCCCGCCGCAACGACGCGGTCAACGACACCTGGATGTGCGATTACGGCCGCCTGGATTACAAGTTCGTCAATGCGCCCGATCGTTTGCGCGTGCCGATAGTCGCCGAAGGTGGCACACTCGCGCAGGCGTCATGGCAACAAGCGCTGACGCGCGCCTCCGCTGAAATCGCCGCACTCAAGGCGCGACACGGCGACGGCGCGATGGGCGCGATTGTCTCGCCTGATCTCACAGTCGAGGAGAATTTTTGTTTCGGCGAGCTGATGCGCGCGACCGGCGCGAGCAAGCTCGCGATGGCGGTGCGGCGAGGGCCGGCCGACGATTTTTTGATCAAGGCCGAAAAGGCGCCCAACGCACGCGGCGTGCGCGAGCTCGGACTGGTGAGCGGTGACGACGACGGACTGGGCGAACTGCTGCGAGCCGCGGAAGCGGGCGAGATAAAAGGGCTCTACCTTTGCGGCAACGACCTGGGGGTCTTGCTTGACGCAGTAACGCCCGAGCGTCTCGAGGCGATCCTCGGACGGCTCGACCTGCTGATCGTGCAGTCGCTGGGACTCGATCCGCGCCTGACCCGCGCGACGGTGGTGTTTCCCACCACCACGTTCGCCGAGAAAGACGGCTCGTTCATCAATCACGCCGGACGCGTGCAACGCATCTACCAGGCGCTCGAGACGGGGCCGGGGTGGCTCAGCGACGGTGAGATTTTCACGCGTCTACTCAATGCGATCGATGGCGCTGAACGCCGCTTCGACCCCGAAGCAATTTGGGAGCCGCTACGGCGCACGCATCCGCGCTTCGCCGGGATTTCGCTGGAGGCTTTGGGCGCGAGCGGCATGCCGCTCGACAGCGAGAGCGCGCACGGCGAGGAAAATCGTACCGACCGTTGAATCGCTTGCCGCCGAGCGATCAATTGAAGCACTCTGTGTCTGGTAACCGGCATCGTGCGCCGGCGAACAGCCGCAGGGGGACGAAGAACTATGGCAACCGCAGCGGTTTCCGATCTGAGTGGCCTCAGAGGTTATCTCGCCACCCATCGCACGCTCCACACCTACCCGGTGGGTGCCCATCGGTGGGCGATGCTGATGCTCACGGTGCTCGCCACGATCGTCTCCTTTTACGAATTCCAGTTCGCGCCGCTTCTGCCGCTGTGGATTCCGACGCTGCACTTCAGCCTGGAAAACTTCACCGTGTTTCTGCTGTTCGCGGTTCTGCTCTCGGGCGGCTCGGCGATGATTGGCGGACCGCTCGCCGATCGCCACGGTCGCATCATCGTCATCGACGTTTGCCTCGCGATCATCATCGCATTGACCTTTGCCAATCTGCTGATGACGGGGTTCTGGTCGTTCGTGATCATCCGCGGCGCGATGAATCTAACCGCGGGGCTGATGTGGGGCGCGCTCGGCGGCCTCACCCGCGATATGTCGCCGCGCGTCAGCCGTGGCGCGGCTTTCGGTTTGCTCACGGTCGGCGCGGTGGGCTGTATTTTCCTGTGGAACTTCATCAGCGGTGAAACGCTGCCCATCTTCGGCACCTGGCAATCGCAGATCTGGATTATGGGGATTCTAGCGATTCTGATGTATGTCCCGGTCCTGCTGTGGCTCAAGGATCTTCATCCGAACCTGCGCCTGACGATCGTCGAGAGCGAGACCACGGCGGCCGCCACTCCCGCCGAGCATCTGCGCCAGGCGGCAATGGAAATTCCGACAAGCGGAACTGCCGCTTTCAAGCAGTTGCTCAGCCGCTGGGAGGTGTGGGTCCTGGTAGTCGGGTCGGTGGCCTTTCTGACGCTCCCGATCACCAGCCAGACGTTTTTCCCGGTGATGTTCAACCGGGCGTTCCACTACTCGCCGGCCGAGGCGGCCAAGATGGCCTCGTACTTCTGGCTGCTCAATCTGTTCATGCTGGTGCCGGCAGGATTGCTCTCTGACAAGCTGCGGGTGCGCAAGCCTCTCGTATTGATCGGCACGGTCGCGAGTCTGGTGGTGCTGATCTGGTGGATCCGAACCTTCTCCAATCCGTTGCCGCGGTTTCAGTTGGCGGCCGTGATGTTTCTGCTCGGAGGATTGGTCGCGTTCGCATTCATTCCGTGGTGCGCACAATATTCGGAACTGCTCGAGGACATCTCGCCGGCGCTGCAGGCGAGCGGTTGGTCGTTCTTCCAGTTGATCTATCGCGGCTGGATCGCGATTTCGGGTCCACTGGTGGCTTATGTTTCGAGCCATTACGGATGGGCCGCATGGATGTGGGTTGCCGTGGCGGGCATGGCGACGATGATTCCCGCGATGCTCGCGGTGCGCGGCGGATGGGTGCCGGCAAAGGCCGCGCAAGGCTCGGGCGAGCACCCGACAGCTGCGGTGCGTCCGTCGCCAGCCTGATCTGATGCGTCAAGATTGATACTGCCAAGCTGATACTGCCAAACTGAGGGGATATCGATCTGCGGAGGCGTGAACCGACACCAGATGGCTGTTCGAGTAGTAAAGGTCCTGCGACCGGCCCCGAGCCTGTATGGCCCGTTCTCGTTACGGGCGATATTGGTGGGTCTGTGGGTCGCCTCGGCCCATCTGCTGCGCAACCTCATTGGTTTCATGCGCGGACGCCAGGACTTTACCGTCTATTTTCCCGAGCAGCGCTTCGTGCAGCCACCGGCGATGCGCGGGATGCCGGTGCTGGTGCAGATGGAGAACGGCAAGGAGCGCTGCGTCGCGTGTGGGCTGTGCGAGTGGGCCTGCCCCACGACGTGCATCACGATCTTTCCTGCCGAAACCATCGATGAGGTCGAGCGCTATCCCGAAATTTTTGACATCGACATGTCGCGATGCATGTTTTGTGGACTATGCGAGGAGGCGTGCCCGGAGGAAGCGATCGTGATGAGCCGCGAGGTCGAGATCGCTACCTACTCCCGCCGCGGCTCGCTCTGGCATAAGGCCGACTTGTTGGTGCCGCAGGATCGCCTCAAGACCCGCACAGATTTTCTGCGCAGGCATTACGAATAGGCCGCTGTGAACGAGAACTTCTGGAATAGGAATCAATGAGCGCCGACGACGAGAAAAAGACGCCGGCGCCGCCGCCGCCAGAACCTTCCGCGCTGCTGCAGAAGATCATCGCGCGGCTCGGCCCGCTGGTAGCGGAGCATCAGAGCTTTCGCGGCGACGACTGCATCCATATCGTGCGCGAGAATATTCTCGAAGTGGCGCGTGCGCTGCGCGACTCTCCCGAGCTCGGCTTCGACATGTTACTCGACGTGACCTGCGTCGATTACTTCGGCCAGCCAGACGGCTTCCATAGCGAACCCGAAGCTTGGGATCGCAATCACAAGGTGGTGCGCAGGCACGCCGAACGGCGTCATCGCGTGAATCTGCCCTCGCGCGGCGACGCTCCCCGCTTCGCCATGGTCTATCATCTGGTGTCGACCCGCCTCGCCCATCGGCTGCGCATGAAGTGCCGGGTCCCCGAAGACGACCCGACGATCGCGAGCCTGAGCGCGCTATGGCCTGGTGCCAACTGGCTCGAACGCGAGACCTTCGATCTCTACGGTATCCACTTCAACGGCCATCCGGATCTGCGCCGCATCTACCTCTACGATGAATTCGTCGGCCATCCGCTGCGTAAGGACTATGGCAAGCACGACGAACAACCGATTCAAGCCTATGTCGGACCGGGAGCTAACGAACCGCGCCGTCCCAACTGACCTGCCGCCCGCCGATCCGTCGCGCGATCTGCTGACGCCGCTGATGCGGATGCAGATGGGCCCGTCGCATCCGGCGACTCACGGCACGGTCAAGATGGTGCTCGATCTCGACGGCGAGCGCGTGGTCAAGGCCGACGTCCAGGTCGGCTATCTCCATCGCGGCTTCGAGAAGGAGTGCGAAACCGGGTACTACTACCAGAACATTCCGTACACCGACCGGCTGAACTACAGCTCGCCGATACTCAACAACGTCGGCTACTGCCTCGCGGTCGAGAAGCTGATGGATCTGCGCACGCCGCCGCGCTGCGATTTCATCCGGGTGATCGCGGGCGAGATCTCGCGCATGAGCGATCATTACCTGTGCCTGGGAGCGATGGCGCTCGAGCTGGCGGCGATGACGCCGTTTTTGTATCTACTCGAGGCGCGCGAGTTGATGTGCGATCTGCTCGACGCGCTGTGTGGCGCGCGCGTTACCACCAACTACATCCGTATCGGCGGCGTCTCGGCCGACCTGCCCGATGGCTTCGATCACTTTGCCGTCGAACGGCTGGATCGGTCACTCGTGCTGCTCGGCGATGCCGACAAGCTGCTCACGCAAAATCCGGTTTTTCGCGAGCGCGTCGAGGGCACCGGACATCTGGCGCCCGAAACCCTGATCGCGTACGGCGTGACCGGTCCGCTGCTGCGCGCCGGGGGCGTGCCCTACGACGTGCGCCGCGTGCATCCGTACCTCGTGTACGGAGAGTTGGACTTCGACGTTCCGGTTGGGGAGCGCAGCGACAATTACGACCGCTACCTGGTAAGGCTCGAGGAGCTGCGCCAGAGCCGCCGCATGATTGCGCAGTGCTTCGAGAAAATTCCCGCCGGACCGGTGAACTCCGATGACCCCCGCGTGCGCTGGCCGCGCAAGGGTCAGGTGTTCGGCCGCATGGAAGAATTGATCGACCAGTTCAAGCTGGTCACCGAAGGCGGCCTCATCCAGCCCGGCGAGATCTACCACGCGGTCGAGGGTGCCAACGGCGAACTCGGCTTTTATATCGTCAGCGACGGCACCGGCAAGCCGTACAAGTGCCGATGCCGCGCGCCGAGTTTCTCGAACATGTCGGCGCTGGAAAAGATGATTACCGGCGGGATGCTGGCGGACGTGGTCCCGACCTTCGACTTGATCAACATGATCGGCGGCGAATGCGACCGTTAGTGCTGCGATCCGTTTAGCGAACTTGAGAGTCGCCGCATTCGAACGCGGCCGTTGCGGCGACAACATTTCGAGCATGGAACACGATGGGTTTGTCGGCTGAAACGCAGGAAAAAATTCGCGCCGAGCAGGCGCGCTTTCCCAATCCGCGCGGCGCTCTGCTGGCGGCGATCTATCTCGCCCGCGACGACATGGGCGCACTCGGCCCCGAAGCTTTCGCCGCGCTGGCGCCGCTGTTCGGAATGCACGCCAACGAAGTTGCCGAGGTCGCATCGTTCTACTCGCTCTTCAATCTGCCCCGCGCGCAGGCTGTCATCCAGGTCTGCACAAACTTGCCGTGCTGCCTGCGTGGCGCGCGAGGCGTGGTGCGGGAACTCGAGCGCCGGCTCGATATCAAGTCGGGCACCGCGACGCCCGACGGCCGCTTCGCGATTGTGGAAGTCGAATGCCTCGGCTCCTGCGCAACCGCGCCGGTATTGCAGGTAAATCGCAATCCGTACCTGGAAAACGTGACCCCGGAGTTCGCCGCAAGCCTGCTGGAATCGCCCGCGGTGGCGCGTGCGGCGCGTCGCCCCACGCCACTCGTCTCGCGCGTTCCCGACGGCGTCGATGGGTACCTTTTGCCGCGGGGCGATGAGCGATGGCTCACGCTTGAGGAATACCGCGCGCATGGAGGCTTCAAGGCCGTGCCTAAGGCCGGCGCGATGGCGCCCAAGGATCTCGCCACGCTGGTGAAAGACGCCAACCTGCGCGGCCGCGGCGGTGCAGGCTTCGTCACCGGACTTAAATGGACGTTCATGCCGCCGCCCGACGCGCGTCCACGCTACCTCGCCGTCAACGCCGACGAGAGCGAGCCCGGCACCTTCAAGGACCGCCAGATCATGTGGCGAAATCCCTTCCTGCCGCTGGAGGGGATCATGATCGCCGCGATGGCGATGGAGTCCACCGCCGCCTTCATCTATATCCGCGGCGAATACGTCGAGGAATTCACGGCGATGAGCGCCGCGATCCGCTCGCTCTACGCAGCCAAAATTCTCGGCGACAATGCCCTCGGCTTCAACCGCCGCTTCGATATCACTATCCAGCAGGGCGCTGGCGCGTACATCTGCGGTGAGGAAAGCGGGATGCTCGAATCGATGGAGGGGCGCAAGGGTCAGCCGCGCAAACGACCGCCCTTTCCCGCGCAAGTCGGCCTGTGGGGTAAACCGACCACCGTCGACAACGTCGAAACGCTCGCGCACGTGCCGGTGATCGTGATGCGCGGCGCACAGTGGTTTCTCGACGAAGGGGTAAAGAACGCCGCCGGTCACACGCTGTTCGGCGTAAGCGGCCACGTCAACAACCCCGGGATTTTCGAGCTCCGGCTCGGAGTGAAGCTGCGCGATCTCATCTATCAGCACGCTGGCGGCGTGCCCGGGGAGCGGCCGATCAAGGCGGTGATTCCCGGCGGCGTTTCGATGCCGGTGCTGCGCGGCGATCAGATCGATGTCGCGATGGATCATGAATCGCTGCGCGCGGCAGGCACGCTTATCGGCACCGGCGGCGTGATCGTGATGGACGATCGCACCTGCATGGTGCGCACGGCATTGGTGGTGGCGCGGTTTTTCGAGCACGAGTCGTGCGGCCAATGCACCCAGTGCCGCGAGGGTACCGGATGGACCTACAAGACGCTCCGCCGGATTGAAGATGGTGGGGGCGAGCCTCAGGACCTCAAAACCCTCGCCGACACGTTCGATTTCATGGACGGCAAATGCATCTGCGCGCTCGCCGACGGCGCGTCATGGGCCGCGCGCGCGTTTCTCAAGCAGTTCCGCGCCGACTTCGAGGCCCACATCGCGGAGCATCGATGCCCCTTTCCGGAGAGCTTCGAGGTGTGAGCGGAAGTATGAGCGGAAAAATTAACGATCGCCCGGCGCGCAACGCGATCGTCGCCATCCTCGGCACCCCCGACCGTACCGAGGGCAGCCTCGACGATCCGCGCGAGCGCGAAGAAGACGGCATTCTCTTCAACGAGAAATGGATCTATACCGATCTGCATCGCGATCCGGCGGGCGCCGCGATGCGCAAGGTGTACTGGATGCGTTACGACTTTCGCGGCACGGCCGTGCGCAACACCGACTCCGAGCCATGGCTGCCCGATACCACGCTTGTCGAGGCCGCCGAGAAACGCGACGACCGTTTGCCGCCGCTCGATCCGTCGCGCAACCCGCCGCTCCAGCCGAGCGCCGAGTATCGCCCTGTTTCCGATCTTACAGAACCCGGTCTCGGCGGCGGTGTTCAGGAAAAATCCTGAGCAGACCTGCTCGTGTGCCCAAGCCAGATGCCGAAGGGTTCGGCAGTCCGCTGCCCCGCTCCGCTACTGACGAGGCTGGCAGCCCTACTTTTTAAGGCCGGCCTTCAGCGCCGCGCCCATGTCCGCGATCGACTTGCGCGCCTCGTCCAGCACCGCCGCCATCAACACAAAGCCATGCGTCACGCCTTCGTAGCGGATGCATTCGGCCTTGACGCCGGCATCCTGTAATCGCGCGGCGTAAGTCTCGCCCTCGTCGCGCAGTGGATCGAAACCCGCCGTCACCACTAGCGCCGGCGGCAGTCCGTGCAAGTTGTTGGCCTCGGCCGGGCACGCATATGGATTGGTTTTGTCCTTGTCGCCGTTGAGGTAGTGCCCCCAAAACCAGATCATGTCCTTTTTGGAAAGGATGTATCCATCATCCTGAAACTGCTGCTGCGAAGGTGTGTCGAGCCCCGCGTCGGTGGCGGGATAAATCAGGAGCTGGTAGGCAATCTTTGGACCGCTGCGATCGCGCGCCATCAGGGCGACCGCTGCGGCGAGATTGCCGCCTGCGCTGTCCCCGCCAACCGCTACGCGCGCCGGGTCGCCGCCAATGGACGCGGCGTTCTTCGCGACCCAGTCGGTCGCGGCATAGCAGTCCTCCGGACCGGCGGGAAATTTGTGCTCCGGCGCGAGCCGGTAATCGACCGACACCATGACGCATCCCGACGCATTGCACAGGGAGCGGCAAAACGAATCCCACGAGGCGATGTCACCGACCGTCCATCCGCCACCATGAAAGTAAACCAGCACTGGAAAGGGCGCGGTGCCCTCGGGCGTGTAGATCTGCACGGGGATTTGTCCGCCAGGTCCCGGGATCGAACGTTTTTCGGACTTGGCCACTTTCTCGGGAGCGCTGTTGAAAGGCTCCAGCAGCGCCGTGATTCCCTGACGTGCCTCCGCCGGCGTCATCGAATGGAACGGCTTGCCGCCAGCGGCGGCCGCCTGGTCGAGAATGGCCTTCATTTGGGGATGCAGCTGCATAGGATCGGCTCCTTGATGCGATGTGCGCGCGTTTGGAACTAGCGCGAACGCGAGGATAGCGCAAACCGCGCGCGCGTCCCAAGGGATGGCGATCAGTCTGCCGGCACGCCGCTCATTGAACCGGCCGTTTATCGCTCTTAAAGCCGTACTCGTGCAGCCGCGTGCAGATGGTGATTTCGTACTCGGAGTAAAAGATCTGTCGTCCGCGCTCCTGTGCCTTGCGATGCTCAGGATTTTCGCGCCATGAGGCGAGCGCCTCGGTCGAAGTCCATTCGGTGACGCCGAGCAACTCGCCATTGCTAGCTTCGTATTCGCGGTACGAGATGAAGCCGGGCATGGCACTTACGATCTTGTAAAGCCGCTCGGCGGTGGAGTTATATTCATCGCGCTCGGCTGCGCTCAGGTTGTTCATGCGGTAGCGAAAGAAGCTGATCACGCGATTGGGATTTTTCTGCTCGGCCATCGCTATTTCCTTTTCATCTCCGGAATCGATCGTTCGCCGTATGAGGCACCGCCTTGGGTCGTTTACTCGCGCGCGTCGAGGCCCATCCGGCGCGCGATTATCACTTTCATGATCTCGTTGGTGCCGGCATAGATCGATTGCACCGCCGCGTCGGCGTAGTCGGTCGCCACCGGAAATTCCATCATGAAACCGTAGCCGCCATGCAGTTGCAGGCACTGGCTCGACACACGTTTCAGTAGCTCGGTGACCCACCATTTCGCCATGCTGACTTCGGTCACGAGTTCGTCGCCGCGCACGTGAGCGGCCAGCAGGCGATCGACGAAGGCTTGGCCGACCTCGACTTCAGTCATCATCTCGGCGAGCTTGAACTGTGTGTTCTGGAACGACGCTATCGGCTGGCCGAAGGCCTTGCGCTGGCGAGTGTACTCGATGGTGTCCTCCAGGCAACGCCGCGTGCTGGTGAGCGCGCCGACCGCTGTCACCAGCCGCTCCTGCTGGAGTTTTTCCATCAGCATTTTGAACCCCGCGCCCTCACGGCCGAGCAGGTTGGTGACTGGCACGCGGCAATCTTCGAAGAACAACTCGCTGGTGTCCTGGCCGCGAAAGCCGAGCTTGTCGAGTTTGCGGCCGCGCACGAAGCCCGGCGCGTCGGCTTCGACCAGGATGAGGCTGACGCCGCGATGGGCCGGATCGGCCTTGGGATCGGTCTTGACCACCACGATAAAAAGGTCGGCAATCTGGCCGTTCGAAATGAAAATCTTGGAGCCGTTGATGACGTAACTGTCGCCGTCGCGCCGCGCGGTGGTCTGGACCGCTGCGAGGTCCGAGCCGGTACCCGGCTCGGTCATCGCGATTCCCAGGATCACATCGCCCCTGATCGCGCCCGGCGCCCAGCGCCGCTTCTGCTCCTCGCTGCCGAAGCTCACCAGATAGGGCAGGCAAATATCCGAGTGCAGGCCCATCATCAGGCCGTGCGCGCGCACCCGCGCCATCTCCTCGATCACGATCGCGTCGTAGATGAAATCGACGCCGCCGCCACCGTACTCGGCAGGCGCGTTAGGCGCGAGAAATCCGGCGGCGCCCAGCTTGCGCCAACTTTCGCGGTCGCTCATTCCGGCGCGGTTCCATCCCTCGATCTTCGGCACAATTTCGATCTCGATGAAGCGGCGCACCTGCGCCCGAAACATCTCGTGCTCTTCGGTGAAAATATCGCGTCGCATTTGGGTTTTGGCCTCGGGGCAAATCCTTGCACGGACGCCCGTGGCGTTCCAACTGGAGCGCTAATGGTGGCGCGCTGCGCTTCGGGTGGCGACTGCGAGGGTTTGTGCGCGAGCAAGCGGGCGCGCTACATAAGATCGAACTGCTGCTGCGTATCGGAGGATATAGATGCTCAAGCTATACGGCACGTCCAAGTCGCGTTCGGCCCGTTCTTTGTGGGCGCTCGAAGAATTGGGGCTCAAGTACGAACATATTCCGGTCGAAGTGGCCAAGGTCAAATCGCCCGAGCACCTCAAGCTCAACCCCAACGGTCACATTCCGGTGCTCGAAGACGACGGGGAAATCTTCTGGGAGTCGATGGCAATCAATCTGTATCTCGCGGCCAAGTACGGCAAGGCGCCTTTCTGGCCCGAGTCGCATGAGGACCGCGGCCATGCGGTTCAATGGAGTTTCTGGGGCATGACCGAGACCGAGCCGCACCTGTTAGCGATCCTGCGCAACCGGATGCTGCTGCCGCCCGAGCAGCGCAACGAACAGGCGGCGGTGGCCGGAGTTGCCGCGATGCAGGGACCGCTGAAAGTGCTGGATGGAGCGCTCAAGGGTCGCGACTATCTGCTCGGCAAGGACTTTACGATAGCCGACCTCAACCCGTCATCGGTCCTGAGTTTCGCAGTGCTCGCAAAGCTCGATATGAGCGCGACGCCAACGGCGCAGGCGTGGCTGCAGAAGTGCCTGGGCCGCGAGGCTTTCAAGAAGGCTCGTAGTCTGCCGTAGTCGCGAACGGCCGGTGCGGACGAGCCTAAAGGCACGGCAATTTTCGATGGAATCAGAAAAGGGAGATTCGTTTTATGGAACGTGCTCATCTGTTGGATCTCACCAATCGCTTCGTCGAGGCGTTCAATCGCAACGATCTAGACACCGTGATGGCGTTTTTCGCCGACGACGGCGTCTATGACGAATTTAACGGCCGGCGCAACGTGGGCAAAGCGGCGGTCCGCGCCGCCCTGGAGCCGCAATTCAACGGCGCCTACGGTGAGATGAAGTTCATCGACGAGGATATGTTCGTCGACCCCGACGCTGGCAAAGTGATGGCGAGTTGGCGCTGCACGCTGAGCATCAAGGGCGAGCCGACCTCGTGGCGCGGACTCGACCTGATGCACTTTAAAGGCGACAAGCTGGTGCAGAAGCTGACTTACGCCAAGACGAAGGTCCCGCTCTTCCAAAACTGAAAATCGTCGCGCGCGGAGCATCCCCCGCGCGCAATTGGTCCTCCTGCGCCGCGCACTTGCGCGCGAGCGACTTTGCGGTTGAACCGCGGGACGTGTTGCGCACGCGCGACACGCCCTCTGAACGCTTCCGCGATAATCTTCTAATTTCCGCCAACTCGGTCTTTGCTGTTCACCAAATTTGGCACGAGCCCTGCTGGTGCATGGTCGCGTACCCGCCGTTTTTTTGCCGGCTGGGGCCCGGCAATCACGCACCTTCGGGTGCCACAAACCAGGAGTGTCTAAATGGTGAAGGGACAGTTGCGCACTACGAGATTCTCGCACTTGGCCGGTTTAATTTTCGCCTGCATGGCAATTGGATTAGCCGCGCCGCATTCCGCGCTCGCCAAGAATGATCATCCGGCCGAGGGCAAGGGCGAGGCACGGGTTCAATGGGTCAATCATTTCGACCTGTTGTCGGGCGATCCGTCGGTTACCACTACCTCGTCGTTGTCGACCAATTCCGGCGTAGGCGGCGGGCTCACCGCGCTGGTTATCCGGTCGAGTACGCTCGGCAATACCGACTCGGACGGCGGCAACAAGGTCGTGCAGATGGCGCTCGAATTGCAACCGAAGACTCGTATCGTGGGCGTACGCCTTTGCTACGAATTGTCGGATCCGAGCGGAAGCTTCATCGATCAGATCCGCCTCGCTCAGATCCAGAATCCTCCGTCTAGCGCGGTCGTGCTGCTCGACGACGCCACCACGCAGAACGCCACGGGGCCGACCTGTGTGAATAGTGCGCTGGCCTCACCGCCGATCCGCTCCAATCGCGGCTCCGTTCTGCTGAGCCTGCGGGTTAATTTCAGCAACACAGCCGACCTGATCGCCGTGCGAGCTGTCGGACTCCTGGTGAACCCGGAAAATTAGCGGAAATCGCATACCAGCAACTCGGGCGTTGCGGGCCGCAGGCGTTGGAGCCTTGGCCCGCAGCGCCGTTTTTGCTTCAGCCTTCTCGTCAGCACGATCGCTCTAGCCTTTGACAGCGGCGAGCGATCAAGCTTGAGTACGTGCTTGAGTAGACGGTGCTCGAGTGCGAGTTAATCACGCAGGAGGCGTTCGCCATGGGAGTCTTGTCCGGTTACAAAATCGTTGAGTTCGCGGGTATCGGCCCGGCGCCCATGTGCGCGATGCTGCTGTCTGACATGGGCGCCGAGGTGCTGAGGCTCGATCGCGCCGAGGACGCAGACCTCGGAATCAATACCGAATCGAAATACAACCTGCTCGGCCGCGGGCGCCGTTCGGTTGCGATCGACCTCAAGCGTCGCGAGGGTACCGAACTCGCGCTCAAGCTCATCGAGCGCGCCGACGCGCTGCTCGAAGGCTTCCGACCGGGCGTGATGGAGCGGCTGGGGCTCGGTCCCGACGTCTGCCAGGCGCGCAATCCGAAGTTGGTCTATGGGCGGATGACCGGCTGGGGACAGGACGGGCCGCTCGCGCTCGCCGCCGGCCACGACATCAATTACATCGCTCTCACCGGTGCGCTTCATTCGATCGGACGGCGCGGCGAGGCGCCGGTGCCGCCGCTCAACCTGGTCGGTGATTTCGGCGGCGGCGGGGTTTACCTCGCGCTGGGCGTGGTGGCAGGGCTGCTCGAGGCGCAGAAATCGGGCAAGGGCCAGGTGATCGATGTCGCGATGATCGATGGCGCGGCGTCACTGATGGCGGGGATTTATGGCTTGCGCGGGGCGGGCGTGTGGAACGACAACCGCGGCGAAAACATCCTCGACACCGGCGCGCACTATTACAACGTTTACGAGACCAAGCGACGGCAAGTACGTCTCGATCGGTTCGATCGAGGGTAAGTTCTATGCCGAGCTGCTGCGCCTCACCGGACTGGAGGGCGAAAAGCTGCCGCGCCAGAACGATCGCTCGCAGTGGCCCGCGTTGCAGGAGCGGCTCGAGGCATTGTTCAAGACCAAGACTCGTGACGAATGGTGCGCGATCATGGAAGGAAGTGAGGTGTGCTTCGCGCCCGTGCTGAATATGCTCGAAGCGCCGGCCCATCCGCATAACCGCCATCGTGGAACCTTCGTCGAAGTCGAGGGCGTGGTGCAGCCCGCGCCGGCGCCGCGCTTCAGCCGCACGCCGAGCAAAATCCAGCGCCCGCCGGCGCGTCCCGGAGAGCATACCGAGGAGGCGCTGCGCGATTGGGGAGTCAACGCCTCCGAGTTTGAGCGCCTGCGTTCGAGCGGCGCGGTCGGCGTGCGCGGCTCGGAAACCAAGGCGGCGGCGAGCCGTTAAACGGCGCGCCGGGCGCTGCGCCCTCGCGAGCAACTTGCCGCGAGCTCTCCGACGCGCTGCTTATCGACTTGCGAGGAGTGCCGGAAGGTCGTAGCCGACCAACTCGCCAACGCGCTCGACAGTGATGTCGGGCGTCGGATAGCTCGCCACGTCAGGGGCGTGCGCATAGTGTCCCTGGCGCGGAAAGACCGTGGTCACGCGCTCGCCCCAGACCTTCTTGACCGCGGCCAGGATGCGGACCTTGTCGTCGACCAGCACGTAATGCGTCGCCGGGAAGCGGCTCTCGACGTCTTCGAGCTCCTGCTCCTTGTGGATGTAAATCAGTACGCGCCCCGCAACCGCCTCGAACAAGCCCGAGCGGTTGACCTTGCGCGGTTGGAACACCACGTCGCCGTCGGAGAGGATCACGGTCGATCCGAAAGCGTCGAGATGCTCGATTGCGTCGAGCGATCCCGGATAGAGCCGGTTGGCGAACGGATAGTCGATCAGATACGACGAGACCTCGAGCAAATGCGTGTCATGAGGATGCTCGACTCGGTAGCGCTGCAAGGCCCCCAGGTAATCCGCGTAGCCGAGTTCCTTTCGCAGCTCCTCGAAGATCGCCCAGTAACGTTCCTGTGCTCCGGCGCCAACCTCGCGCGTCAGATGGCGCCTCAGGTCATCGGACACACGGTCATTGTCGAGCAGCGTGTTGTCGACGTCGAGCAAAAACACGACCTGGCTTGACGACTTCGATGACGACGGCATAACTCGTTTCCTCGCTAGGGTGCGGTCGTGTCCCAATAAGATCGCAGGCGGCGGCGGCGACCACAAGCGGCGCGCGCGGACGCTTCTCGCGAGGACGGATTTGCGCTATCTGGCGTGATGGTCATTGGTCCGAAGGCGACCCGCTCGCCTGGGCGATCGAGCTTGCAAGGGAGGTTCTCTAAGCATGAAACGCGAGGCATCTGAGACCGGAAGTGAGCGCCGCTCCGCGCGGCCGTTCACTGGCAAGCAATTCCTGGAGAGCATCCGCGATTCGCGCGAGGTCTGGATCTACGGCGAGCGCGTCAAGGATGTGACCACGCATCCTGCCTTTCGCAACACGGCCAGAATGCTCGCGCGAATGTACGATGCCCTGCACGATCCGCAAAAGAGCCCGGTTCTCACCGCGCCCACCGATACCGGCAACGGCGGTTTCACGCACAAGTTCTACAAGGTCCCGCGCACCGCGGAAGATCTGGTCGGCGCGCGCGACGCGATCGCCGAATGGGCGAAGGTTTCTTACGGCTGGCTCGGGCGATCGCCGGACTACAAGGCGAGCCTCACCGGCACGCTGGGCGCAAACGCGGAGTTCTACGCGCCCTACCAGGAAAACGCACTCCGCTGGTATCGCGAGGCGCAGGAAAAATGCCTGTTCCTCAACCACGCCCTGGTCAACCCGCCCACCGATCGCAGCAAACCGCCCGACGAAGTGACCGACGTCTTCGCGCACGTCGAGAAGGAGACCGACGCCGGCGTGATCGTCAGCGGCGCGAAGGTCGTGGCGACCGGCTCGGCGCTCACCCATTACAATTTCATTGGTTTTTACGGACCGACGCCGCTCGGCAAACCGGAGCTCGCGATTTTCGCGATGATCCCGATGGACACCCGCGGTGTGAAGCTCATCTGCCGTCCATCGTACGAGTTGATGGCAGCGACGATGGGCAGTCCGTTCGACTATCCGCTTTCCTCGCGCCTGGATGAGAACGACGCCGTCCTCGTGCTCGACAAGGTGCTGGTGCCGTGGGAGAACCTGTTCGTTTACCGTGACGTCGAAAAGGCCAACACCTTTTTTCCGCGCTCCGGTTTCATCCCGCGTTTCACCCTGCACGGATGCACGCGGCTCGCGGTCAAGCTCGATTTTCTGGCCGGCCTGATTCTGAAAGCGATCGACGCGATTGGCTCAAGGGAGCTGCGCCCGGCCCAGGTGCAAGCGGGCGAGGTGTTGGCGTGGCGCAACGTGTTCTGGGGGCTGAGCGACGCGATGTCCCGGACGCCCGATCCGTGGGTGAACGGCACGGTTCTGCCCAAGGCCGAGTACGGGATGGCGTATCGCTTTCTTGCGACCACTGCCTATCCGCGGATCAAAGAAATCGCTGAGCAGACGATTTCCAGCGGCCTCATCTATCTCAATTCTCACGCCGCCGATTTCAAAAATCCGGAGTTGCGCCCCTACCTCGACAAATATCTGCGCGGCTCCAACGGCTACGACGCGTTGGAGCGGGTCAAGCTGCTCAAGATACTATGGGACGCAATAGGCACCGAGTTCGGCGGCCGCCATGAGCTTTACGAGCGTAACTATGCGGGCAACTATGAGAACATAAGGCTCGAGAATTTGCCGATGGCGCTCGCGACCGGCCGCGTAGACGAGCTGACCGGCTTTGTCGATCGATGCATGGCCGAATACGATCTGGACGGATGGAAAGTGCCGGACCTGATCAATCCAACCGACGTTAATGTGATCATGAAAAAGCCGGATCGCGGATGAAACAGACAAGCCATTAGAGGCCGCGACACGGCGATGAAATATCATGACGGAGAAATCGCGGTGCAAACGAGAGCCGGGGTTCGCCGGCAAGCCGACAAGCTGGCAGCGGCAATCGGTGGCTCCATCACCGCGGACCGGCGCGAGTTTATCGCCGCGCAGCGGATGGCCGTGCTCGGGACGGTAGATCGGCAGGGGCGCGCGTGGGCCTCAGTCGTCACGGGCAACGCGGGATTCCTGCAAGCGCTTGACGAGCAGACGATACGGATCGCGGCGGTTGGCGCGGCCAGCGATCCCTTGTATGAGAATCTGGCGCAGCCGGCGCACGCCGCGTTGATCATCCCCGACCTTGCCGCGCGGCGCAGGCTTCGCCTGAATGGCCGCGGCAGGATTGTGGCGGGTGTGATCGAAATTCACGCGGAGCAGGTTTACGGCAACTGCTCGCATTACATCCAGGCCCGCGCGCCGATCTGCGAGCATCAATGGCGCTCGGGCGCCGGTACCCCCGCCAGTCGAGCGGCGGAGTTTTCAGCCGAGCATCAAGGGCTAATCGCACGCACCGACACCTTTTTCATCGCGACCGACCATCCCGAGTCCGGCGCCGACATATCGCATCGCGGCGGCAATCCGGGCTTCGTGCGGATCGTGGACGGCCGCCATCTCGCGATTCCCGACTACTCGGGCAACAACATGTTCAACACGCTCGGCAACATCGTTGCCAACCCGCACGTCGGCTTGCTGTTCATCGGCTTCGAGAGCGGGCAAACGCTCCAGCTCACCGGACGCGCCACGATCGATTGGGATTCTAACCGCGCGGCGACGCTGGCCGGCGCCGCGCGCGTCGTCGATTTCGAACTCGCCGAAGCGATCGACAACCCGCGAGGATTCGCGCTCCGCTACGAGTTCCACGAATATTCGCATTTCAACCCGTCGTAGGCCGCCAGGCGGAGCAGCCTAAAAAGAAAAAAGCGGCGGGACGAGCGTCCCGCCGCTTTCAATTCGATCGTCGCCGGTTGGCGGCTAGGCTTCGAAACGAAACGCTCCGCCGCGGCGCACGATATGGCCCGAGGTCGGGCCGGCGAAATGCGTGCCGATAACCTGCACCGGCTGGTCGCAATAACGCTCGACGAACTTCTTGCGGGTCTCCGACGCCATCGTCGGGTCGGTGTCGAACTCGCACACCCATTCCGGATGGGCGACCTGGATCGGATGATGGATCATGTCACCGGTGATGACCGCGTTCTCGCCGCGCGAGGAAATCCGCACGCTGGTATGGCCGGGAGTGTGGCCCGGGGTGGGCTCGAGCCAGACTTCGCTGGTCAGCTTGCGCGCCGGCTCGACCAGCTCGGCTAATCCCGCCTCGATCACCGGACGCACCGAGTCCTCGATCGGCTTCTGAAAATCGGGGCTGCCCTCAAACTTCGACCAATGGTCCCATTCGCGATTGCACATCATGTACTTCGCCTTGGGGAAGGTCGGCACCCAGCGCCCATTGACCAGCATCGTGTTCCATCCGACGTGGTCGAGATGAAGGTGCGTGCAGATGACGGTGTCCACCGATTCGCGCGAGACGCCCGCTTTTTCCATATCGGCCAGGAATGGCGTGTGCAGGTCGTTGAAATCCTTAAAGCCCGGACGCGGCTTGTCATTGCCGACGCAGGTGTCGACCAGGATACGATGGCCCTCGGACTCGAGCAGCAGGGCATGAATGCTGAGCAGGATTTTATTGCTGTCGTCGATAAAGGGGCTTAGCCATTCGCGTTCATTCTTAAGCGCATCGACCGTCGCATTGGCCGTGATCATGGTGCCAGGCCAATGCGGCTCCTGTTCGCGAAGCAATGTGACTTTGACGTCGCCAATTTTCCAATGCATAGGGGGTTACCTCCACCCGTTGTCAGGGCGCTACCTTAACCCGAGTGGCTCGACGGCGGCAATCGAAATCCGCCAGCCTCCGCGCCGAGCAGATAGGGGCTCCAGGTAGTGGTCACGGCGCGATCGCTCACCACGAATCGACGTGCGGGCGCTTTTTGCCCGTGCGCGGCGCGCGTGGCGGCGCCGAGCGCAGGCCGGTCAGAATCCACCGGCGCGATTCGACCGGGTCAATCACGTCGTCGAGCTCGAAATGCGAGGCGCTGTTGAGCGCCTTGCCCTGCTGGTACATCCGCGCGACCATCTCCTCGAACAGCTTCTTGCGCGCCGCCGGTTCCGTGACCGCCTCCAGTTCCTTGCGATAGCCGAGCTTGGCCGCGCCCTCCAGTCCCATCCCGCCGAACTCGCCAGTCGGCCATGAGACTGTGAATATCGGAGTCTTGAAGCTGCCCCCCGCCATCGCCTGCGCGCCCAGGCCGTAGCCCTTGCGGAGCACGATGGTGAAAAACGGCACGCTGATGTTGGCGCCCACGATGAACATCCGCGCGGCGTGGCGCACGAGCGCGGTCTTTTCGACCTCTGGTCCTACCATGATGCCCGGGGTGTCGCACAGGAAGAGCAGCGGGAGGTCGAACGCGTCGCACAGTTGCATGAAGCGGGCGGCCTTGTCGGCGCCGTCGCTATCGATTGCGCCGGCCAGATGAGTGGGATTGTTCGCGATTACGCCGAGCGGCCGCCCTTCGATTCGGATGAGCGCGGTCACCATCCCCAGCCCGAAATGGCGGCGCAATTCGAGCACCGAGCCGGTGTCGGCGAGCGTTTCGATAACCGTGCGAACCTCGTAGATGCGCAAGCGGTTTTCCGGAATGATTCCGCGGAGCAGGCGCTGATCGGCACATTCCCAGCGGGCAACCGGGCCCTGGAAATAAGAGAGATATTTTTTAGCGACGCGCACCGCCTCGGCCTCGTCAGCGACCGACAGGTCGACCACGCCGTTGGCCACCTGGACGCTCATCGGGCCGATGTCTTCGGGACGGAAGATGCCCAGGCCGCCGCCCTCAACCATCGCCGGACCGCCCATCCCGATGTTCGAGTTGGCGGTGGCGATAACCACGTCGCAGCATCCGAGCAGCGCAGCGTTGCCCGCGAAGCATCGCCCCGAGTTGATCCCGACCATCGGCACCAGGCCGCTCAGTTTGCCCCAGTAATGGAACGCTGGAACGTCCAGACCGGAAAGCCACAGTCCGTCGGTGTCGCCGGGACGCCCACCACCGCCCTCGGTGAAGAACACCACGGGCAGGCGCATCTGGGCGGCGATTTCGAACATGCGGTCCTTCTTGCGATGGTTCTGCTGGCCCTGCGTGCCGGCGAGCACGGTGTAGTCGTAGGACATCGCGATGCACTGGGCGCGCGAGTCGTCGAAAAGATCGCCGTTGACCCGGCCGATTCCGGCGACCAATCCGTCGGCCGGCGTGTTTTTCATCAGGTCGTCGAGCGCGCGGCGTCGGCGCTGCGCCGCAAGCACCAGCGCGCCATACTCGACGAAGGTTCCCGGGTCGCAAAGGTCCTCGACGTTCTCGCGCGCGGTGCGCTGATGGGTTTTGCGCCGCCGCGCCACCGCCTCAGGCCGCGCGGCATCGAGCCCGACTCAAGTGGCGCTCGTACACTTCCGCCAGATCGGGCCGGATGCGGTCGAGGTCGACCTTCTCGGCCGCGGCAGCCTCGACGATTTCGACTTCGGCCTCTTCGATAAAGGCGAGCGGATGGCCCTCGAAGATCGCGTCGCGCTCGGCGACCGCGATCTGCCGCACCATTCCGCTCACATGCGCGCGGATGACGTGCTCCATCTTCATCGCTTCCATCACGAAGAGCTGCTGGCCGTTGCGCACCAGTTCGCCCTCGCGCACGTCGATCGAGACGATCGTGCCCTGCATCGGGGCAGCGATGGCGATCGTATTCTCCGGGCCAGTGATTTCGTGATGCGTGTCGGTGTCGGTCTCGAGCGTCCTCACGCTCGTCGCCGACGTCGAATTGACCGCATTTTTGCCGTGGCTCAGCACCGCCAGCGGATCGATCGAATCAATTTTGCTCCCGGCCAATTGCCGCGCACCCTGCGAGCGCCGGTGCTCGGTGCGGCGCAGCGGCTTGGCGGCGCCGCCCGTCTCGGCGAAAAAGAGCTGGCGATGAGTGGAGTCCGCAGCAGCGGCGGCCAGTTCCGCGATATGTTCCTCGACGAAGCGGGTATAGAGGCGGTTCGCGGCGAAATCGGGATGCCGCAACAGGCTCTGGAGAAACCCGATGTTGGTCGCGACGCCCTCGATCCGGAACTCGCAGAGCGCGCGGTAGGCCCGCGTCACCGCCGCGGCAAAGTCCGCCGACGGCGAGTGCGCGATCAGCTTGGCCAGCAGCGAATCGAAGTTCGGGTTGGTCGTGTAGCCGGCATAGGCGAACGAATCCACGCGCAGGCCGGGCCCCGACGGCGGTTCGAACGCGGTCAGCGTCCCGCCGGTGGGTTTCGTCGCGCCGTCCTCGCCCATCGACTCCATGTTGACGCGCATCTGGATCGCAAAGCCGCGCGGCTTCGGAACGTCTGCCTGGAGCATTCCAAGCTCGGCGAGCGTGCTCCCGTTCGCGAGTTGCAACTGGAGCTTGACGAGATCGATGCCGGTCACTTCCTCGGTCACCGTATGCTCGACCTGAAGGCGGGGGTTGGCCTCGATGAAGGCGAACTCAGAGTCGCCGTCGCATGCATCAGCGTCGAGCAGAAACTCGAACGTGCCGAGGCTGTCGTAGTGGGCCGCCTCCGCCATCCGCACGGCCGCCGCGGTGAGCCGGTCGCGCAAACGCTCGGGCAGGCCGGGGCTGGGCGCAATCTCGAGCAGCTTCTGATTGCGCCGCTGGATGGTGCATTCGCGCTCCCACATATGGCTGACGCCACCCGACCCGTCGCCGGCGATTTGAACTTCGAGGTGGCGCGCGCGCGGCATCAGCCGCTCGACATATACGTCGGAGTTGCCAAAGGCGGTTCGCGCTTCTGACTGGCATCGCCGGTATGCCTCGTCCAGCTCTTCGAGGCGATATACCGCGCGCATCCCGCGGCCGCCGCCGCCGGCGACCGCCTTGATCATCATCGCGCCGCCCTCTCCGAGCGCGGTCAGAAATTCTCTGGCTTCGCTCACGCTGGTGGCGACTGCGGTGCCGGACAGCAATGGCACTCCGAGACGCTCGGCGAAGGCCCTGGCGCGCACCTTGTCGCCAAAGAGCTCGAGGACGTCCGCTCGCGGGCCGACGAACTTGATCTCCGCTTCGGCCACGCGGCGAGCAAAGCCGGCGTTCTCGCTCAGGAATCCGTAGCCGGGATGGATGGCGTCGCATCCGGCGGCCTTCGCGATCGCCACGATCTGTTCGATGTCCAGATAGGCGGCCGCGCCGATGCCGGTGAGCGCGCGGGCTTCGTCGGCCTTGCGGGTATGAAGCGAGCGGGCGTCGTCCTCGGAAAAGATCGCCACGGTGCGGATGCCCAGCTCGGCGGCGGCGCGAGAGATGCGGATGGCTATTTCGCCTCGGTTGGCGATCAGAAGACTGCGGAGAAGCATTAGAGCGCTGCGAACTCCTGTTGAGCTGCCTGGTTAAATTATCGAATCCTTGTCATCTAGCACGCAAGGCGAGCCGCTAACCAAGGGGCGCGTGTCAGAAGCGGTGACTTTTAAGGTCGCCTTACGGCGAACACGCAGCTTTTTTCCGGACGCTGTCGCAGGAGGGAGGGGCCGGAGGGAGCCATGGACTTCGCCTCATCACCTGTGTAACCTAAGTATCACCGGTCAGAACGCCTTCCAGATAACCCTTTTCGACCTTCTCGGTTTCTTGTTCGCGCGCTCTCCGGCCAACTGCCCAAGGGGGAGCAGCGCCATGGCTACCAGACCGTCATTTGAACCAATAGGCCATTCCACTCGCGAACTTGTCGCAGTGGCGACTATGGCCGCGCTTTGCGGACCAATTAGTTGAACACCGCACGAGCCCTCCAGGGGCCGCTGGACCCGCCGTGGGAGTGGCCGTGGTGGCGCGCGCGGAGCGGAGACTCGCTCGTGCTCCCGTGGTTCGTGCTGATCCACATAACCGCGCTGATCGGCCTAATTCTGTTTCCGCTGCCCGGATGGCGAGTGCTGCTGGGCTCATTCTGCCTGGTATGGCTGGGCGGAATGGCCACTACGGTTTGTTACCATCGGGCGATCGCGCATCGGGCCCTGCGGCTGAATCCCTGGCTGTCATCGATCTTGATTTTCTTTGCGGTATTCAACGGATCCGGAACGCCTTTGAGCTGGGCCGCAGGCCATCGGCGGCATCACGCTTTCGCCGACACCGAAAACGACATCTCCAGCCCCGTCAACGGCTTCTGGTGGGCGCATCTGCGCTGGCTATGGCAGTCCGGTGAGCCGTCGGTCGAGCGTTTCTGCCCAGAACTCGACCGCCCGATGTACCGGTTTTGGTGGTACGTGCAGGGGCCGATTCTGGCAGTCTCATTTTTCGGCGGCCTGTATTTCGGTACTTGTGCTTTTTTCTGGATGGGAGCGATTCGGCTGGTCTTCGCCCTTCATGCGCAATGCTTCGTCAATAGCGTGTGCCATACGGAACCCGGGATTTCGCCCGGCGAGGATTCCAGCCGCAACGTGACTTGGCTTGCCCTGATGCAGTTCTGCCAAGGCGAGAACTGGCATCGGAACCATCATGCGCGGCCCGGAATCGCGCGTCTCGGATGGAACTGGCGGCAGCCCGATGTCGGCTATCTGGCGATTTGCGTGCTGGAGAAAATCGGCCTGGCCACCGATGTCCGGCACATACGCCCGGATAATCCGGACCATAGGACTGACCAAGCCGCCTGACACGATCTTTCGATTTTCCAATTGCTCCACCAATAATTCGTGCTCACGACCGCTCTGCTCGCTAATGGGCGGAGTCCTGGTGCGTTCTTCGCGCCTCAATTCGTGGCGGATGAAGCGCCGGGCCGGCCTGCGAGGATCGCAGGTTTCCAAGTCGCAAGGTTTACCATCGCCTGCGCCGGAGGCTCGCCGCTGAGCGACATCCAGCGGGAACGATAAAAGGCGGTGGCCGCGAGTTGCACACGCAGACGCCCGTTTTCTGGGGGCCCTGATATACCGAGGGCGTCCCAAGGCAGAGTGACCTGGAAGGTTACTCGGGGACGATCGCTAGTCTGATATATCGCGATCGCGGAAGGCACCGCCTCGCAAGTCTCGTGATTCACGCGGCAGACCTCGACCCGCATGGCACCGACGCTCTTTTTTTCTGGCACTTTCGGCGGGATGACGAAAAAAGCGAAGCGGCGCGCTCCCGCTCCCGCGTCCACCCCGAAGTCGATCCGAAACGCTTCAGTACGCGGAAAAACCCCATCATACGCGAGCAGGTGTGCATCGTAGTGGTCCATGCTGATAGTCGCCAGGTGCAAACCCTGCGGGCTCCACGCCAAAAACAGATCTCCGAAAGCGACTTCCGGCGCGCGCGCGGAAAGCCCCTGCACCAGCGCCTCATCCTTCGGCCACTGCGCTAACGAAAGGGAACGAGCGTCGACATCGGCTTCCGGGATTTGAATTCGGGTGATCTTCTTCACGGGAGTTCGCCGCGACGCACTCTGATGAAGATCGGCGAGGCTGCGGTTCGTCGCGGTCAAGGCGGTAACCAGGTCTTCATATGGCCGCCCGGCGGTATCGAGCAGGCCGAAGTTGTAGTTCTCATGGTCACCCGCTCGGCCACCGCGAGGCTCGTCGTAGTACTCGAACCAATGCAGTCCGACTATCCCCGGCACAAGCGCGAAATGCCGCGCCGCGCTCGCCGCGCCGCGAGCGCGCTCGGCCTGCGTTCGCACGGTCATCAGATGGCCAATGTTGAGATTTCCGGAGCGATTCTCTTGCGCGGCAAAATACCATTCGGAAATCAGTACCGGCTTATTGCCGGTCAATTGTCGCAAGCCATCGAAATAGTAATGCGCAATCCAGCCGTCAGGAGTATCGACGTCATAGTTAGTGGCGATCGCGTCGACGAAGGGAGCCATCGCCCGGACGGCGTCCGGGTCATAGTAACTAGGAAGACGGTCGCCGAAAATCAGCGCTGCGGGATCCGCCTTCCGCAATGCGCGATGCACAAGTTCGTAGTAACGGCGCGTCACTGCGAAGGACCACTCGCGTATCAACTTGATCCCATTTCCTCCTGCTCGCAGATTTGCGCGCGCATCCGCGCTTTGGAGCAATTCCCGGAAGGAGACAATTCCGCCACCAACCACAAAGTCAGCGGTGAATCGACGCCAATCGTCGCCATAATGATGACGGATCAGAGCAATGAGTGCCCGCTTCGTGTAATTCGTTCCGGGCCGCCTGAGATAGTAACTGAATAGTGCGCCGTTCCACCATCCGACTTCGTTGTCGGAGAAATACCCTATGCGGTAGGAATCCTTGAACTGGTTTACCGCTTCTCTGGTCCGAACCGTAATTCGGTTTTCGACTGCCGGATCAAAAGGGTCGGTCCAAAGAAGATGCGCTCTCCAACCAAGGTCGAGATCGGGCAAGCTGGGAAGCGGCAGGTTGGGAGGGCTGAATGAACCGGCCGTATTGAAACCCCAGGCGCGGATCCGCGCGACCGTGCGAGAAGCCCAGGCATCCGGGGCGCGGTCTGGCGGGAGCCACGCGTCCCGCTCGCGATCCCAGCGCAAGGTCGGCGGCGGCCATAAAATGTCCGTCAGGCTGTTAACGCCGATTGAAAAAAAATGCTTGCCGCAGGGATCAACCAGCCAGGATACCCCGTCGTGCTTCTGGAGCTTCCATCGGCTGGCAGAGCCCGGCCGCGGGTTGCAAGCCGCTGCACCGGAACCCGGCATAATCGACAGCAAAACTATGACAGCAATCGCTATCGAGCGCGCCAGAAGGCGGGACGCCGCCGAGCGAGTGGCGTTAGCAGTCACGCCCGAAATACCGTAAGGCCAGGAGAACACGCTAGGCCGCGCCGCTAACTGAAATGTTATCACTGACTCGCGTAGGGGTAGCCACTTGCCAGCGCCTGTTCCATCGCGGAATCGTATTTGTATATGTCCCTGAAAAAACGCAACTCGCCGTCCGGCTCGACCACGGCTGTAGTGTAGAGGATGAGTACGGGAATGGGTTTGTCGAGATTTACCTGAATCGTCTGATCGCCGTTCATCGCAGCATTTATTTTGTCCGCGGTCCATTCCGGCTTATCGCGCAGAACCCACGCCGCCAGATACCGTGGTGTCGAGCAAGTTCTGAACTTCTCCTTTTGTTGTGTGCCCCTGGTCAATCTGACACCTCTCACGTAACGTCTTAATTGAAAGATGCGTAACGGCCAAGGATCACAGTGTACGAGGCGCTGATCGCGCCATTGCCTTCGCTGCAAAATTGTCTCAGACTCAGCGTCACAGTCGCGGTTCCGGAGAATGCCTCCTCTAT
>CAVQVD010000025.1:0-106155 GCA_963717045.1 uncultured delta proteobacterium
CACTGCGCAGACTGCCGGTGCTCCCGGAACCGCGGCCCTCCATGTCGTCGTAGCGGACCTCGACCACGCGCTCCGGGCGCAGCGGGATGAACGACAGGTCCTTGTCCGCGTTCCACCGGCTGGGGATGGCCGCCCGCGGTGTCCACTGGCCGGCCTCGTGCTCCGCCCAGTTCCACGGATGCTGGTCGAAGGTGGTGACCAGCGGCTGCAGACTCGCCGAACAGCTCCTTGCGCTTCTCCATCGGGAACGCGCCGATCACGCCGACGCTGGCCAGCTTCCCATCGTCTTTGTACAGGGCGGCGCGGGATCGACCCGGTGGGGGCGTGCCGCTCTTGTAAAAGCGTTAACGATCACCGGCCACCACGCAATCCGCGGTGCGCTGGGGCCGTGCTTGATCTTCTTTTCTCGTCGGTTCTGAGCGCCCTCTTGGGGGAGTGTAGAGCCCGCACTGAAGCGCGGTAGGTAGAATACCTCCTAGAAGCTGCCGCCCGGGTAGGCCGTGGTGCAGGTATCCTCGATGTCGGGGGTCGAACATCAAGGACAGAAGACGCAGCAGAGGTCGCAGAAGAGGTGTCTTCGCTGTCGAAAGAGAGGGTGCAGGGTGTCTCGGTGGCGGCCGATCCACTTACTGCGGGGAAGGGGGAATACAGTTTCGAAGACTGTACCCAGGGCTTGCTGCGACGCTCACGTCTCTCTCCCGCCTCGTTCCCAAGTCCGGAGACGAGGATGAGGTTGAGACCCGCTGCCTTGCGGTTGTTGGTACTATTGGAGAATATATGTTAGCATTGTTGTTCTAAAGTACGTGGCTATGACGGCGGTGACAGTAGTGGCGATGGTGGGTGATGATGACAAGAGTCGGTGAAGCCGCCTGCCGCTACCATCGAGGGCTTACTCGCAAGCCGAGACGCGCACTTGCGCGGCGCCTGCACCGGACGCCGCTATACCTGGTCGATGCCTCGCTGAAGACGTCGCGAAGCGCTTGCGGACCGGGGTGCCCGCGTGTGCGACAAAAAAGTGATACTCCCAATGACTCAGAGTAGGGGTGATGAAAAACCATCGCGGCACTAATCAAAACACAGGTTTTTCCTCCCTCTTAGCTGCAAATGACCCAACCTGGTTCAACCTCTGTCTGCGAAACACGAGACGCACGGAGGAGGATGAATCACGAGTCGCAGGTCGCGGCGCATCTGCGACAGAAGCAACATTCGAAGAAGGACCCAAGGTCGCGCTCGAGGAATTGACGAAGCTCGTGGTGCGCGAAACTGAAGAAGAGGCGCGCTGCGCCTTGCGGGACGGGGATTTCCGCAAGCCCAAGACCAAGGCCCGGATGGGGCGTAACCCGGCCACCGGCGAAGCGATAAGATTCCGGCGCGCACCCGCCTGCGTTTCACGCCTGCCAAGGCGCTCAAGGATGCCGTGCTCGGCGTGCGCTAGGCGCGGACTTCCGAAAATTTGATGATCGCGGGGGCGAAGTTCGCTTCGTCCCCGCGATCATTCAGCGCACGGGCAGATTATCCGAAGCTAACGGCGGTCGAGTTGCGGCGTCATCGGCCGGATTTTTCGGCGTCTCCGCTGAGTGCTTGCCGCTCTTGCGCGCGACCCTCACCCGTTCCAGATATTCGCCGAGCCGCCCTTCATAACCGCGTTGGGAAGGTTCGTAGTAGCGCCGCTCGCCGAGTTCCTCGGGCATGTAGTGCTGCTCGTTAATCGCGCCTTCGGAGTCGTGCGGATAGCGATAGCCTTCGCCTAGCGAGTTTGCGCATCAGACCGGTGGGTGCGTTGCGCAGATGAAGCGGCACCGGCAGGGCGCCGCGCTCGACCGCGTCGGCCCGGGGCTGGACATCCCACGATACGATGCATTAGATTTTGGCGCGCAGGCGAGATAGGTCACACCTTTCGCGAGCGGAATCGCCGCCTCCGGCATCCCGACGAAATCGACCGCGTCCTTCACCGCGAGCGCGAGCTGGAGTGCGCGCCGGTCGGCGTTGCCTACGTCCTCGGCCGCGAGATGACCATCCGGCGTGCGACAAACAGCGGGTCCTCGCCCGCCTCCATCACCGCGTCATCCAGTACAAAGCTTCGCGTCCGGGTCGCTGCCGCGCATGCTCTTGATGAAGGCTGAGATGACGTTGTAATGCTCTTCGCCAGCGCGGTCGTAGAGCAGGGTCTTCTGTTGCGCCGCCTCGCGTACCTGCTCGGGCGCAATCGAGGCGCGACCGGCCGCGCGCGCGAGCGTCGCCGCGACCTCCAGCGTGTTGAGCGCGCGCCGCGCATCGCCCGCGCCGAAGCGCACCAGTACGGTGAGCGCCTCGTCCTCGAACGTTAGCCCGCTTGCGCCCAGGCCGCGCTCGGTGTCGCCGAGCGCGCGGCGCGGATAACTCGCTGCGATTTTCTCGTCGCCGAGCGCGCGCAACACCAGTACGCGGGTTCGCGAGAGGAGCGGCGCGATAACCTCGAAGGAAGGATTTCAGGGTGGTCGCGCCGATGAGCGTGATAAGTCCGCTTTCGACGTGGGGCAGGATGGCGTCCTGTTGCGCACGGTTCCATCGATGGATCTCGTCGATGAAAACTACCGTGCGGCGCCCGCCGCTTCCAGTTCGCTCTGCGCCTGTTCAAGTGCCTCGCGCAACTCGGCGAACCCAGCCGCTACAGCCGTGATCGTGCAAAGCTCGCGCCCGATTGCCGCGCCAGCAACAAGCGATCGTGGTCTTGCCGCTCCCCGGCGGCCCCGACAGAATTATCGATGGCAGCGCGCCCGCCGCGACCGTCCGGCTGAGCATCTTGTCTTGACCTAGCAGATGCTCCTGGCCAACGACCTCGTCGAGGCTCCGCGGGCGCATCCGATCCGCGAAAGGCTGGGCCGTCGGCGTCCTCGGGAGGAAGAGCCCTGGCTCTGCAGGGGTTTCCTCCACTATTTCGCCGCCCGGCCATAGTTTGGACCGTAGCACAGCGCCCTCGCCAGCCGTATCCGTGGCGCCGCGGCGCGCATGTCCAACGACGTGAATTGTGCCCGCTGAATATCGGACCCGTTTGCCAGCGGGTCGCGCGTATTCTAGCCTTAGGGCCCGGCAGGACGGGGCGCCGGCACCATCTAAATGATCGTCGGAATCGATATCGGCGGATCGACCACTGACGCGGTAACGGTCGACAACGGCGACTACCACGTCGTCACGATCGAGGCCAACGATCCGGTCGCGGCAGCGGCCGGAGCGCTGGGCAAACCGGTTAAAAAATACGGAATCAAACTTGACCAGGTGGGTGCGTAGCGGCCACCGGAGCGGGATCGCGCGCGCTTTCGGCGACGCTGCTCGGCCGGCCGGTGGTTAAGGTAAGCGAATTCACCGCGATCGGAATCGGCGGCACGTCTCTATGCGGCAAGGCGGACGCACTGGTGGTGTCGCTTGGCACCGGTACCGCGAGGGCTCGGTGCATGGCGACAAGATCGAGCATTTCGGCGGCACCGGCCTCGGCGGCGGAACGCTGCGCGGACTCTCCAAGCACATGCTGGGCGTGTAGACACTGCAAACGCTGGAAGCGCTCGCGGAACGGGGTGACCTGAGCCGCATCGACCTGACAGTGCGCGACATCGCGGGCGGTCCGTTGGCGACTTGCAGCCGGGAGCCACCGCGGCCAACTTCGGCAAAATTAGCGCCGATGCGACCAACGAGGATAAGGCACTCGCGATCATGAACATGATCGTCGAGGTGGTAAGCGTATTGAGCTTCGCGACCGCACGCGCCTGCGACCAGCGCGACATCGTGCTGACCGGCAAACTGACGCGGATATTCCGTTTCATGCAGCGGCAGAAGCGAATGGACACGATGCTAGCGCGCTTTCCGATTCCCGAACACGCCGACTACGCAACCGCGATCGGCGCGGCGCGCGCCGCAGGCGGTCCCAACCGCTAACCGCGCCATCGCCGCTCTTCTGGTAGCCCTCACCTTCCCGCAATAGGAGTATCGATGCGATCGGAACTGCTCAGCGGATTCAGAATGCTCGACCTCGCCGACGAAAAAGGCACGCTGTGTGGTAAAATCTTCGCCGACATGGGCGCCGACGTGATCAAGGTCGAACCGCCCGCGGGATGTTCGACGCGGCGCATCCCGCCGTTCGTCGACGACCTCCCGGAAGCCGAGCGCAGCCTGTATTTCATCGCTTACCAGGCGGGCAAGCGCTCGGTGACGCTGAATCTGGAATCGCCCGACGGCCGCGCGCTGCTTGAAGACCTTGTGCGCAAGTCCGACTTCCTGCTCGAGTCCTTCCCGGTCGGCTATATGGAGTCGATAGGTCTCGGCTACGAGCGGCTCGCCGAACTGAATCCGCGGATAATTCATACCTCCGTCACGCCCTTCGGCGACACGGGTCCGGGCAGGAACTACAAGGCCGCCGACATCGTGTCCTGGGCCGCGGGCGGTCCGATGTTCCTGATGGGCGAGGAAGGCAGGCCGCCGCTGGAGATGAGCCTGCCGCAGGCCGGACTGCACGCCGGCGCAGAGGCTGCGGTAGCCTCGCTGCTGGCCCATTATCCGCGCGAGATCGAGGGCCACGGCCAGCGCGTGGTGATCGACATGCAGGCCTGCGTTGCATGGACGATGATGAATGAGCAGGCGATGCCGATCCTGCACGGCGATTACATCAGGCGCAGTGGCGTCTTTTACACGGCGACGGGCACCCGGCACAAACTGGTTTACGCCTGCAAGGACGGCTACATCTCGACAGTGCTCGCCGGAGGCACGGGCGTCGGCGCGACCTCGATGAAAGGACTGGTCGAATGGATGGCCGGCGCCGGCGTTGCCGCAGACTGGATAATCGAGAAGGACTGGGCGAGCTGGGTGCCCGGAATCCTGATGAAGGCGACTGAACAGGATTACCGGGAGATCGCCGACCTCGAAGATCGCGTGCAGCGTTTTTTTAGCGGCCTGACCAAACGCGAAATCTACGTCGAAGCGCTCAAGCGGCGCATCCTGCTCGCCCCCGTAGCGACTGCGGCCGATATCGCGGATAACGAGCAGCTGAAGGCGCGCAACTACTTCGTTCGCGTCGAGCACGACACGCTCGGCCGCACGCTCACTTTGCCTGGCGCGTTCGCCAAATTCAGTGCGACACCGGTTGGCCCGGGCCGGCGTGCACCGCGCCTCGGCGAGCATAATGGCGAGGTCTGGGGCGAGCTTTTGGCGATCGACGGCGCACGGCTTGGCCGCCTGCGTGCGATCGGCGCGATCTGAGCCAAAACGGATCTGACCGGCGTTCGCGGTGATGGGATGGAGAGGCTTCGATGAGACGATACGCGTTAGAGGGAGTGCACGTGCTCGACTTCTCCTGGGTCGGAGTCGGGCCGGTTACGACCAAGTACCTGAGCGATAACGGCGCCGATGTTATCCGGGTCGAATCCATGGCGCGGCCCGACATCCTGCGTTTCGCGCCCCCATGGAAGGACGCCCGGCCCGGGATCGACACGAGTCAGTTCTTCGCCAGCTTCAACACCTCGAAGCGGAGCATCACGCTGGATCTTGGCAAGCCACGCGCGCGCGAGCTGGTTTTGAAGCTGCTGCCGTGGGCAGACATCGTGGCCGAAAGCTTCACTCCCAAGGCGTTGCGCAAGTGGGACCTGGACTACGAGCATCTGCGTGCGCTCAAGCCGGATCTCATCATGCTTTCCACCTGCATGCAGGGTCAGACCGGCCCCAACGCGCTATATCCGGGTTTCGGCCAATTGATGGCGGCGCTCAGCGGCTTCTACCACGTGGCCGGCTACTCGCCCGACGAGCCGCCGAGTCCGCCATACGGCGCCTACACCGATTTCATCGCGCCGCGCTTTGCGGCCTGCGCGCTGCTGGCCGCGCTCGACTATCGCCGGCGCACCGGGCGCGGACAACATATCGACCTGTCGCAATACGAGGCCGCGCTGCACAACCTCGCACCGGCAATCGTCGACTATTTCTCGAGCGGCCGCGTGGCGGGGCCAACCGGTAATCGATCCGAGCGCTTCGCGCCGCATGGCGCCTATCGATGCGCCGATCTCGACGGCCAGGAGCGATGGCTGGCGCTGGCGGCCGCCAATGAGGACGAGTGGCGCGCGATGCTCGGCGTGCTGGGCGACCCGCCGGCGGATTCGCGCTTCGCCACGATGGCGGCGCGTATCGAGAATCGTGAGGCGCTCGACGAGTTCGTCGGCGCCGTGGTGCGCGAGCGCGACGCCGAGGAGCTGACCACCGCGCTGCAGGCCGCCGGCGTCTCGGCCTACCCGGTGCAGAATTGCGTCGATGTCCATCGTGACGACAATCTCGAGGCCTTCGGCTTCTGGCACTGGCTCGATCACAAGGCGATGGGTCCGTCGCCCTACGAGGGCCTGGCGTATCGGCTCGGCCGCACGCCGGGAGAGTTGCGCACGCCGGCGCCGACGCTCGGTCAGCACAACGACGAGGTGTTTGGCGAAATGATGGGCCTCGACGCGGCCGAGATCGCGCGGCTCAAAGAGGAACGGGTGATCTTCTGAACGTCTTTGGCGGCCAGAGTCGGAACGCGACGTCGAGTCGGAACGGAGTGTGATTTGCGTTTCGAACTGATGATCGCGCTGCGTTATCTGCGGGCGCGGCGCAGAGACGCCTTCATCTCGGTCACCACACTTTTCACGGCGGTGGGCGTGACGATCGGCGTGGCCGCGCTGGTCGTGATGCTGGCCGTGATGAGCGGCTTCGAGACCAACCTGCGCCAGCGGATGCTCAGCCTGAGCCCGCAGGTGCAGGTGCAAAGCTTCGGCGGCGCGATCTCGAACTATCCGGCGGTCGAGAGCCGCATCGATCATACGCCCGGGGTAGCTGGGTCGGACCCGTTTATCGTTGGCCAGGGGCTGATCACCGCGCCGCATGGGATCTCGGGAGTAGTAGTGCGCGGCGTAGAGCCGCGCAACCCGGTCGTCATATCGCGGCTTCAGCGATACGTCGACGCGGCGTCATTGCGGATGCTGGAGAGCGGGGTCCCGGCTGCGGGCCCGGGCGGCGGAGCGCATCCGGTCAACGGCTTGCTCCTCGGCGCGACGCTGGCCGACAAGCTCAAGGTGAAGACCGGCGATCCGGTACGACTAGTGGCGCCGATAATCACTGGCGCCAATTCCCAGCTGAGCACGCGCAGCGCCGATTTCCGGGTCGCAGCGATTTTCAATTCGGGCGTTCAGTTTATCGATAGCGACTTAGTCTTCATGGGTCTTGCCACCGCGCAGGACTTCTTTGGCCGTCCTGGCAAGGCGGACGGAATCGAAGTGAAACTGTATGACCTCGACCAGACCACGGCCGTCACCGACGCGTTGCGCGCGACTTTGGGCCCCACCTTTCGGGTGGGCAACTGGATGGAGTACGACCAGGCGGCGTCGGCCGGTTTCGCGATGCTCAAGCGGGTCTATGCGATCGTACTGCTGCTGCTGATCGGGGTCGCCGCGTTCAATCTAATCGCGACGCTAATCATGGTCGTGATGGAAAAGCGCAAGGACATCGCGGTGCTACTGGCGATGGGCGCGACGCCGGCCGAGGTGCGATGGATTTTTCAGCTCAAGGGAATAATCGTTGGCGCGGCAGGGACCGCGCTGGGGCTGACCATAGGAGCCATTTCCTGCTTTGCGCTCTCCCGCTATCAGTTCATTCATATACCGAGCAAAATCTACGGTATTGCGACTCTACCGATCGACGCCCAGCCGGTGAGCTTCGTAGTGGTGGCGATAGCCTCCATGGTGCTGTGCTACTTGGCGACGATTTATCCGTCCCGCCAAGCGTCGCGCGAGACGCCGGTCGAAGTCTTTCGCTCTTAGATAAAAGACCTCGCCTGTAGGCGTCTCGCAAATACCGCGAAATCTAAAAGATTGGTGCCCGTTGCCGCGTGCTACGCGCGGATCTATCCGTCGCCGGTATCAGCGGGGAAACGGAAATTCGGCTTCGACCGCCTGCCCGCGGGTTAGCGGGGGCATTTGGCGGAGTATGGCCGTGGGACTCGACTAATGATTGGAGCGGTCGATACCGTTGGAGGGTTTTGCCACCAGCTTGGGCTTACGAATCACGAGTGTTTCGTGACCGCGAACTCTGATCGTACGGGCGGATTCGGACTGCGAGCTGGAGCCGCCAGCCTCGGGTTCATTCTGTCTGGGTCGTGCCGAGCCTCGCCGCCGCCGCCAATTACTGAGCTCCTGGGAGAGCTTGGTAGCGAGCGAGTCGTTGTTCTGGTCAGCGTCCATAGCGGACTCGTTCTCCTTGTCCATATCTTCTGTGGTGTCCTGCGGACTCATGTTAGTATTCCTTTGTTCCTCCCCACCGGGTTAAGCCCGGTGATGAAATGTTCTTAAGACGGGCCTGAAAATGAACGAAGCTGTGGGTCCGCCTGACAAGACGGGACACTGCGGGCCTCTTCACCTGGTTCTTTTGCTCATTGAGCGCCAGAGATCGCGACAGTTTGCCGCTCGCTCCAGCCTTACGCGGTTCTACGGAATAATGTCGGGATAATAGCGGGTTCTATCTGTGGCTCCCCGTGTCGTTCGAATAGGGCCTTGCTCGAATAAGGCTACGACCGCGGATATTGTGGTTGGCGCGGGCTTAGGCGAACAGGCTCTGCAACCGAAGCGCTAGCCCCATGTCCCCTGCGATCTTCAGCTTTCCAGTCATGAAGGCCATTTGGCCGTTGAGCTTGCCATTGACCATATCCAGATAATCCTGGGCGGCCATGGAAATGGTGATGTTCGGAGACGGAGCCTTTCCCTGCTTGATTTCGCACTCTTCGTTGGCGATGGTTGCATACCATTGGCCGCCGCCATCACCAGAGAGGTCGAACTGGTAGGTCGCATTAAGTCCCTTCGCGGCGTCCTTCTTGAACCGCGAAGCCATGTTGTCGAAGACCTCTTTGCACGAAGACGCAGTCTCAGCCATTTGTAAACGCGGCCTCCTGAAGGGGCGCAGTGAGGAAATCTCCTACGGGTAGTCTAAGCGTCAGCCGAAAAGAATGTCAATAGCAATTCTTACAACGAGCGATAGATAATGCGTCCGCCCCCGGGCGGCAAGGCTGCAATCCTGCGACGCTCCTCGAGCATTTCCGCAGTAGTAAGAGCGGATGTCTACTAAAAGCCAAATACCCTGCCCACTGCTACGCGAACCAGGTTGCTGCGCACTGTCACCGGCGCTGCTGCCTGCGCGATGGTTACCGCCCGCTGGCGGTCGAGGGCGGTGGGAACCTCCCCGTCCAGATACGCGTCGTGACCGATCACCTTTACCGTGACGCCGGTCAATCCCGCGCTGGCCAAGGCCTGCGACACCTGTTGCTGACGGAGAGCCCACTGTGCCGTGTCGGTGGTTGTCTGATCGATAACGTTGGTGACGCCGCTCACGCTGCGCGCGGTTCGCACGGCCAGACGTTTGTCGTCGTCGTCGAAAACCTTGCCGTAGAGCGTCACGACGCCGCCGTTGGTATAGGCATTGACATGATTAAGCTTGCGATTGGAACGAAGCGTCGATTCGACTTGCTCTAACAGCGTTGGTTTCGGCGGTCCTGCCGACGCGACTCGCCGCCGCCGCCTCGAAGTGGGAGGGGACGTCGCTGCCACTGGGGGAGTTGCTTCCAAGGGGGGGGCCGAAATTGATGGAGCGGCCGCCGGGGCGAAGGCGTACTCGGGAGAGGAAGTCGCACCCAGAGCCGCGACTTTGGCCCCGAGGCCCGAATCGATAGCGCTCGCCTGGGCTGCGTCGCGCGCAAAAATCACGGGGTAATCGGCGCTAACTTCGCCACCGTTGATGGGTGGGAACTTCCATCCCATCATCGTCTTGACCGCCGCCGCGTCGAGCTCGGGATTCGGCGAGGTAGAGGTTCGCACTGCGGCGCCGGTTACCGCGCCGCTGGGCGCGACCGTCAGCCGCGCCAGTATTCCGTCGTCAATCGGCGAGCCGCCCGCGAGCATGCCGCGATACGTGTCGAGCAGGCCGCTTTTGCCGAGGTCGAAGACTTTGCGCGCGGCGTCGACGTTGCGCTCGGGTGCCGCCGCCGACTCACCGATCGTCTGCACTTGCACACTATGCGCCAGGTCAACCGTCGGACCACTAGCAACCGCCGCCGGGCTCGGTGTCGCCGCAGGAGATGCCTCGACTGTCTTGGGCGGCGCGCTCATCGGTTTCGAGCTCAGATGAATTGCGAGCAAGGCGCCGGCCGCCAAGGCAACAATCGCCGCTGTCGAATAACCGATGACGGTTAGCAGAGAACGGCGCGGCGATTCCTCGTCGGCCTCGTCAAGAGGCAGAGTAGGCGGCGTAAATTCGGTCGCGGTCAGTTTGTCCCGTGCAGGGACATAGTTCTCGACGCGGCGGCTTGTCGTTCCGCTTGTGGCGGTACCAGGGGCCGCGCCGCGAGCGGCTGCCGGCCCAGCTGCCGGCGCTGCGGCGCCGCTCACCGGCAGCCGCGCGCCGCAGAAGTTGCACATCAGCTCTCCCGGCTCGGCTTTGCCGCCGCATACCGGGCACTCGATCGCCGCCTCGCTCGTATCGACCATCTTCGAGGTGCCGACCGCCCCGGGAGCGGTGGTAAGCGCGCTGCCATCGGCCTCGCAAAACGACTCGGCGTCAGGATAACTCCTGCCGCATTTTGGACAAATCTTCATGGCTTCAAATGATATCCGCAGCGCGGGACCTAACGCTACGGCTAGGCTACCAAAGGCCTACGGCGCAGATGTGCGCAACGCAGCGACCTGGGAGAGCGCCGCCCCTCACTTGTTCTGAATCGTTCCGGCGCGGAGTTCGTAACCGCGCTGGCCGGCCAGGGCCAGGGCGATGGCCGAGCACCGGCCGGAATCGATCGCGCGTGGAGAGTTCCAGCGACCCGAACTCAGACCGGACCGCCTTCGAGACGAAACCCTATCTTGAGGGTTACCTGGAACTCCGGTTCGCCCTTGGAATCAACCGCGCCGCGGATGTTCTGGACTTCGAACCAGTCGAGATGGCGCAGCGTCTGACTCGCTTTTTTGAGCGCGTTGCGCACGGCCTGATGGATGCTCTCGTCGGAGACTCCGACCACGTCTACTATCTTGTAGGTTTTATCAGGCATGGGATCTTCTCCTGGCGTTTGCACGCCTCGCGCAGCCGAATTCGAGCCGCTGAGTAATGCCGAGCGCCGCTGCCGCAGCTCGGCGGCCCGTGCCGACTTATATCCGTGTATTTGGAAAAGATACCGCGAACGCCGCCGCATCGTCCACCGCAATCACGTCGAGCAGGAAAGCCTCATCCGCGATGCGTCCGATGACGGAGGGGCGCGCCGCGCGGAACATCGCGGCAATAGCCTCGGGTGGATGCTCCGGATGAGTCACACGGACGGCGCGGGAGGGAATTTTCTCGGTAGGTTGCGCACCCGATCCGATCTGCGACAACGCCGGCACCACCTCGAGCCGGAAATCCGCTCCGAGACGCTCGGCCAGGATCTCGCGGGCACGCTCGGCGATTGATTCAAGTTCGCCTACCGTGCGACTCAGGTAACGCAGCGTCGGCAGCGTCGAGGTCAGGTCGCCAGCGCGAAGATAAAGCCGCAGCGTCGTTTCCAGAGCGGCCAGCGTGAGTTTGTCGCAGCGGAGCGCGCGCCGAAGCGGGTTCGCGCGCATCCGCTTCACCAGCTCGCGCCGCCCCACTGCCACTCCCGCCTGCGGTCCGCCAAGCAGTTTGTCGCCCGAGAATGTCACCAGCGCGGCGCCCGCCGCGATTCGATCGGCGACGATCGGCTCGCGCGGCAGACCCAGCCGTTCCAAATCGATCAACGCGCCCGCCCCGAGGTCCTCGACTACGCCGATTCCGTGGCGGTTTCCGATTTCCACCAGTTCGGCCAGCCCGACCTCGGCGGTAAAGCCGACCACGCGGTAATTGGATGGATGGACTTTGAGCAGGATCGCGGTTTCCGGACCGATCGCGCGTTCGTAGTCCGCTGGATGAGTGCGATTAGTGGTGCCGACTTCGCGCAGCCGCGCCCCACTATGTTCCATCAGATCGGGCAGCCTGAACGAGCCGCCGATCTCAATCAGCTCCCCGCGCGAGACCACGACTTCACGTCCTGCGGCGAGCGAATTCAGCGCGAGCAGCACGGCGGCCGCGTTGTTGTTGACCACGGTCGCCGCTTCAGCGCCGGTAAGCGTGCACAGCTCCTCTTCCACCAGCGCGTCGCGCTCGCCACGCCCGCCATTGTCGAGGTCGTATTCTAAATTTACCGCCGAGCGCGCAGCTGTGGCCATCGCTTCGATCGCGGGCTCCGCCAATAACGCGCGGCCGAGATTCGTGTGGAGCACGACGCCGGTCGCATTGATCACGGAGCGCAAGGAGGGCTCGTCGGCTTCGATGGCGGCGCGCGCGCGCACGACCACCTCATCAATTAGCGCCTGGCGGGTCGGAGCGGCGGACGTGGCCGCCGTGCCCGTGTCCGAGATCAGCGCCAGGCGCAGTTCAGCTTGCGCCCGGCGCACCATCAGCCTTACGTACTCGCGCCGAAAGGCCGTCGATTCCAAGCGCGCCCTCGCACGCGCGCATGCATTCATCGACCGGCGGCATCGCGCGCAACAACTCCGCACGCGCGTCGCGGCCGGCCCGCGCCGCAGCAGCGCGGCCTTTCTTCGGTTGAGGGGAGCTCATGAGTGACGATTAACCGGGTGAAACAAACCTTCTTTGCTCCGACTGCACCGTTCGCTCACGCTGCCTCATCGCGGGCAGCCTGGGCGGCGGCGATGACGGAGAGCCTCGCTAGCAGGATAATGCCACAGATGAGCACCGCCAGGGCCGACACCGCGACCGCAATTTGCGGGCTGACCCGTTCGCCGACATATCCGACCTCCAAGCTGCCGATCGGCGCGAGCCCGATGAACGACAGCGTGTACATGCTCATCACGCGTCCGCGCAACTCGTCCGACACGAACAACTGGAGCATCGTGTTGCTGGTTGCCATGTAATTGATCAGTCCCGCGCCGATCAACATCTGCGCCAGCAGCGAAAGCCACATATGAGACGAGAAGCCGAAAACGAAAATTCCCGCCGCGGAGCCGAACAGCCCGAAAATGAGGTTCTGACGAAGCGCACGCGGCGTCCTGCTCGAAGCGAGAACGTAGGCGCCAAGCAACGCGCCTATGCCCTGAGCGGCAAGCAGGAAGCCATAGGCGCGGGCGTCGCCGTGCAACACGTCGCGGGCGAAAACGGGGATCAACACCGAGTATTGCATGCCAAACCCGGCGTTGAGCGCGATCAGCAGCAGCAGATAAAAGCTCGCGCGATGCTGCCAGATGTAATCGAAACCCTCACGCAGACGCGTGAACATCGTCGAGCCGATGCGCGGCAGCTCGCGCGCCACCAGCTCCATCTCGAGCAGGCTCCAGATCACCGCAATGTAGCTGAGCCCGTTCAGGAAAAAGCATCCCGCGACCCCGACGACGCCGATCAAAACTCCGGCGATGGCGGGTCCGACCACCCGCGCGCCGTTGAAAATCATCGAGTTGAGCGCGATCGCATTGGGTAAATCCTCGCGTCCCACCATCTCGACCACGAAGGCTTGGCGCGCCGGCATGTCGAAAGCCGTCACCAGGCCGTTCACCGCGGCCAGTATGACGACGTACTCGACCCGCACTGCGCCGGCCCAGGTGAGTGCCGCGAGGATGAACGCGCTCAGCATCAGCAGCACTTGGGTAGAAACGATCAGCCGGCGGCGGTCAGTATGGTCGACCACCACGCCCGCGAACAGCGTCACCAGCAGCACCGGCAGATAGCCGGCGAAGCTGACGACACCGAGCATCAGGGCCGAGTTGGTGAGCTTAAGCACCAGCCATCCTTGCGCCACCGACTGCATCCAGGTGCCGATGAGCGAGACGAACTGGCCGCCGAAGAACAGCCGGAAATTGCGATGGCGCAGCGCGCGGAAAGCGCCGAGCCGCTCGCCTAGGGGCTGAGCCAACGGTTCGGATTGGACCGGGGAGGCGCCGGCAGCCGGGTCGCCTCCGGACGAGGTTTCGATCGAGGTCTCTATGGAAGCGCTCATTTGGGGGATGGGTCCAGTTTGGCAAAGTCGGGGGCGGCTGGCGAGTGCGCGCTATCCAAAGCGCTCCAATCGGCCTGCGCGCCGGGATTCACGCGAAGGCGAGCGGTGGTGTAAGATTGGGTGATGTTTGGAGAATTAGTTCCGCGCGAAAAGAGCAAGGCTCCGTTCATTTCGATCGAGGAAGCGCTCGAGGAGATCCGTCGTGGCCGCATGATCATCCTGATGGATGACGAGCAGCGCGAGAACGAGGGCGACCTGTGCATGGCGGCCGAGCTGGCCACCACCGAGGCCATCAATTTCATGGCCAAATATGGGCGCGGTCTGATTTGCCTGCCGATGGCGCCCGAGCGGATCGACCAGCTTGGACTCAGCATGATGGTGGGCGACAACCAGGCTCCACTCGGCACGGCCTTCACTGTGCCGATAACCGCGCGCCGCGCGAGCGGCTCGGGTATTTCGGCCCGTGATCGCGCGACTACGATTCTGCAGGCCGTGCGCGAGGACGCCACCGGCGCCGAATTCGTCAGCCCCGGGTACATCTATCCGCTACGCGCACGCGAGGGCGGGGTGCTGGTTCGTACCGGCCAGACGGAGGGCGGGGTCGATCTTGCGCGGCTCGCCGGGCTCAAACCCGCCGGAGTCATCTGCGAGATTTTAAAAGAGGACGGCACGATGGCGCGGCGCGACGATCTGGTGGAATTCGCCCGCGTCCACGCACTCAAAATCGTCACCGTCGCCGACATCATCGAATACCGTCTGCGCAATGAAACGATGGTGCAGCGGATTGCCGAGGCGCGCCTGCCCACCCATTGTGGCGAGTTTCGCGCCTTCGTTTATCGCAACCGGGTCGACTCGACCGAGCACCTGGTGCTGGTGATGGGCACGATCGATCCTGAACGCCCGGTGCGCGTTCGGGCCCATCGCGAGTACCTGCCCGGCGACGTCTTCGGCTACGCGCCGCGCAATACCCGAAGTCTTCTGCAGGCCGCGATGGAACGTATCGCCGTTATCGGCGAGGGCGTTATCCTTTATCTCAAGCGCGAGTCCGACGCGATTGCGAGCGACATCGACAATAGCCGCGCCGCAGTTACCGCACGCCGCAACTGGCACCTTCGCGCCAGCACTCATCTGAGCCCCCCCGAGGCCGACTTTCGCGACTACGGTATTGGTGCGCAGATCCTGCGCGACGTCGGCGTGCGCAAGATGATTCTGCTCTCGGACCAGGCGCCCCGGCTAGCCAACCTGCCAGGGTATGGATTGGAGATTATCGGTAGTGAGCCCCTTTCCAACGGCGAAACGGTGCCGGGAAATTGAGCGAAAACGAACGGACGAGTTTCAAGTGCGCCCGATCGCGCCCGCGTTTACAGGATCGCTACAACTCGGGGAATTAACGACACGGGACTGTTGCCGGTGATGAATCTATCTCAGAGTCTGCGTCGGTTTGTCGGAGAGCGTGAAGCGAATCGCGGCCGGGCCATCGACGCCGTCGCGGTAATCCGCTCGACTGGTGCCTTGGCCGTCATTCTGTTGACGGTCGGGCTGTTGGCGATCGGAATCGTCGCGCAACTCGCGTGGCCAAGAGAGTCGACCGCGCAGGACTCGCAGGATCTGCCGAAGCCGTCGGAAGTCGTCAAAATCGACGGGCTTAAGCTCGGCGGCCCAATCAAGCCGGGCGGCACCAGCCAGCTCGAGGTGAATGCGCGGATTCTTCCCGGATGGCATATCAACTCGAACCATCCGAACTCCGCCGATTTCATCCGAACCACACTCTCGGTGACGCCGCCAGCAGCGGTGAAAGCGGGAGCCGTGAACTACCCGTCGGCCGAGGAGATCGCCCCCGCGTTTTCCGGCGGCGAGAAGCTGTCGGTCTTTACTGGCACAATGAAATTCACGGTTCCGCTGAACGCGACGGCGGGCTTCGCGCCGGCCTCGAACGCCGAGGTCGCGGTTACGCTGGAATACCAGCCGTGCAATGACAACATCTGCATGCCGCCGGCCAAGGTCAGCGCCAGCGCCCCGCTCGGCTCGATGCAACCGGCCTCTGCGCCTCACGCGGCACTCGAGCGCGCGCGGCTGTTCGCAGCGGCGTTCGGGGATACGGGCGGCGATTCGGCCAGCGATTCGTCTGAGGCATCGTCCGACGATTCGTCGGCCGAGGGCGGCGCACAGGCGCCCGGATCGGAACTAGCGAGTATTTTTCTCGCTCACGGGATGCTGATTGGGCTGCTGGCGGTACTGCTTGGCGGCCTCGCGCTCAATCTCACGCCGTGCGTGTACCCGCTGATCGGCGTCACGATAGCGTACTTCGGCAACCAGGGTGGCGGGCCGCGCAAAATCGGCGTGCTCGCGGTTATCTACGTATTGGGAATCGCGCTCACGTTTTCGGCGGCTGGTGTCGCGGTGGCGCTCTCCGGGGGGCTGTTCGGCGCGGCCTTGCAAAATCCGCTGGTGTTGATCGCTATTGCCGCGATGCTGCTGGTGCTGGCGGCCTCGAGCTTCGGGATGTTTTCATTGCATCCGCCGCAATGGCTGATGCAGCGGGCGGGCGTCGCGCGTCCAGGATATCTCGGCTCGTTCGTGATGGGCCTCGGGATGGGCGTGGTTGCGGCTCCCTGTATCGGACCGATCGTCCTGGGGCTGCTGCTGATGGTCGAGCGCAGCGCGAGTCCGGTCTTTGGCTTTGTGCTCTTCTTCACGCTGGCGATAGGACTTGGACTGCCCTACATCGCGCTCGCCTTGGCGGCCGGGCACATCAAGAGCTTGCCGCGCTCAGGCGAGTGGCTCGCGTGGGTCGAGCAGCTTTTCGGTTTCGTCCTGATCGGGTTGGCGATGTACTTCCTGGATCCGGTGCTGCACGGCTGGACGATGCGGCTGATGCCGTACTATGCGGCCGCAGTCGGGATCTTTTTGGGCTTTGCGACTCCAGCCGGACGCCACTGGCGTCCTTTCCTGGTCTTCCGCAGCGTATTGGGAGCGCTCTCGCTGGGCGCGCTGGTATGGATGCTGATGTTCTCCGCGGCCAAGCCTAAGGTGCAACTAACTTTCGATCCGTACGATGTGGCCGCGCTCAAACAGGCGCGCGCGGCGAATAAGCCCGTGGTGATCGATTTTAGCGCCGACTGGTGCGTCCCCTGCCGCGAGATGGCGCGCACAACGTTTCGCGATCCCGCGGTAGTCGGGGCGGCTTCGCACTTCCTTCGACTTCAAGCCGATATCACCGAGCGCAACGGCCCTAACTCGGAACTCGCGATGCGGTATGCGATAAGAGGCGTGCCGACGACTATCTTCATCGACAAGCACGGCCGGATCTTGAAGCGTGAGGTCGGCTATCTGAATTCTCGCCGCTTTTTGAACGATCTGCGCGAGGTCGATGAGATGGACGGCCTGCCCGAGGTGCGGGCGACGTCTCCGACTCAATACGCGGGCCTCGGAGCCTCGCCCTAGCCGAAGCTCTGCCGAATCTCTTCGGTTCCTTCCAACCACCACCTCAGGAAATTTCAGAGCGCAACCGCCAGGTCGCCGAAGCTGGTGGTTGCTGGCCTGTGAAGACGTTTTGATAGCCATAAGCGGCCCAGTGTCTGGGCGCGAACGCGATTCTATTGTGCCCCGGGGACATTTTGCATCAGCGCCCTAAATAGGGTATTGTTGAGCTCGACTATTATGCCGGAGAAGTCAAGTCTTTTGCATTTCTCGGCCGTTTTTCAAACCAATGTTTGATTAAGCCTGCGCGATTTGCAGCTCAGACCTGTCGCTTCCTTTACTTTATGACGGCTTCGGACTAAAATTAATTTGTCAAAGCACTTATCGGCACTTGATAAAAAATCCATTTAAACCGATCGCTGATCGCTCTTCTTTGGGAAGAATTCGGCGCTCGAAGATGGTTATCGCGGGGGTGGTCTGAACCTTCTTCTATGGCAAACAAACAATCGCAGGACAGCTACAGCGCCCAATCGATCAGAGTCCTTGAAGGTCTTGAGGCGGTCCGCAAACGGCCCGGTATGTATATTGGCGACACTGCCGAGCGCGGACTGCATCATTTGGTGAACGAGATCGTCGACAACTCGGTCGACGAGGCGCTGGCTGGGTATTGCGACGAGATCAACGTCATCATCCTGAGCGACAATCAAATCTCGGTCGAAGACAACGGCCGCGGCATCCCGGTGGATATGCATCCGACCGAGAAGCGCTCGGCGCTCGAAGTGGTGCACACGGTGCTCCATGCCGGGGGCAAATTCGATCGCGGCGTTTACAAGGTCTCCGGCGGGCTGCATGGCGTCGGCGCCTCGGTAGTCAACGCGCTCAGCGAAGAGTTCGAGGTCGAAGTCCGGCGCGACGGCAAGCTCTACTACCAGCGCTACGAACGCGGGGTGCCCCAAAACAAAGTGGAAGAGCGCGGCGCAACCAAGCAGCGCGGCACCAAGACCACTTTCTCTCCCGACCCCAAGATTTTTCCTGAGATTAAGTTCAAGTACGAAACTATCTCGCGTTATCTGCGCGACATGGCCTATCTCAACGCCGGGCTGAAGATCTGCATCAAGGACGAGCGCAGCGGCAAGGCCGAAGAATTTCATTACGAAGGTGGCATCGCGGAGTTCGTCGAGTCACTGACGGCCGGTAACGATCAGCTGGGCGACGTGATCTTTTTCAAGGGCGTCCGCGAAGGCGTCGATATCGAAGTCGCGCTGCAGTGGACCAACGCCTTTCATGAGGTGATGTTCACCTACGCCAATAACATTCATACCGTGGAGGGCGGCACCCATCTCTCGGGTCTGCGCTCGGCGCTTACCCGCACCATCAATTTCTACGCGCAGAAGAACAACCTGTTCAAAAACAAGGAGATGCGCCTGGAGGGCGAGGACGCGCGCGAAGGCTTGGTCTCGATAATCAGCGTCAAGCTGCCCGAACCGCAGTTCGAGGGCCAGACTAAGACCAAGCTTGGCAACTCGGAGGTCGAGGGGATGGTCGCCATGCTGGTCAACGAGAAGCTCGGCGAGTATTTCGAGAAAAATCCCTCCGACGCGCGCAAGATCATCAATCGCGCGATCGAGGCCGCCACCGCCCGCGAGGCCGCGCGCAAGGCCAAGGATCTGGTGCGGCGCAAGGGCGCGTTAGATTCGGGATCGTTGCCGGGCAAGCTCGCCGACTGCCAGGAGCGCGACCCCGCGCGCAGCGAATTGTTCATCGTGGAGGGCGATTCGGCCGGCGGCTCGGCCAAACAGGGCCGCGATCGTCGCGTCCAGGCTATCCTGCCGCTGCGTGGCAAAATCCTCAACGTCGAGCGCGTGCGAATCGACAAGATGCTCTCCTCGCAAGAGTTGCGCACGCTGATCACGGCGCTCGGGATGGGTGTGGCCGATGAAAAGGACGTAACCAAGCTGCGCTACCACACCGTCGTCATCATGACCGACGCCGACGTCGACGGTTCGCATATCCGCACGCTGCTGCTCACGCTGTTCTTCCGCCAGTTCATCGAGATCATCGAGGGCGGCTACCTCTACATCGCGCAGCCGCCGCTGTTCCGCGCCAAAAAGGGTAAGCAGGAACGCTACCTCAAGGACGAAATCGCGCTGGAGGACTATCTGACCGATCTCGGCGCCGAGGCCCTGACCTTCCAGGCCGGCAAGGGCAACTCGACACGCGAGCTGCATGGCGCGCCGCTCAAGACCATGGTGCGCAAGGCGCTGGCACGCGAGCGGATGTACGATGGCCTCGCGCGGCGTTCCAAAGAGCGGCCGATCATCGAGGCGCTGGCGCATCTCATCGCCGATAAGCGCGCCAGTGACGAGAGCTTTCGCTCGCAGAAGGCGCTGAAGGAACTGGCCGAGGCGATCGTCAAGGAACTCAAAGGCAACCTGGTCTATCGAATCGAGCCCGAGCGGCTGGAGACGGAGCGAATCGAATCGGAGAGAACCGAGCCCGAGGACAATGGCACGTTCCGCGCCATCTTCACCCACGTGCAAAACGGCGCCACGGCGCCGACCGTGGTCGATTCGGCGCTGCTGCGCGCGGGCGAGCTGCGCGAAATCCGCCGGCTCGACGCCGACCTCGAAGCGCTGAAGGCGCCCTACAAGCTAAAAGCTGGCGACGGCGAGCGCACGGTGGAATCGCTCAAGGCAGTTGCCGACGCGGTGCTGGAGGCGGGTCACAAGGGAGTCGAAATCCAACGCTACAAAGGGTTGGGCGAAATGAATCCCGAGCAGTTGTGGGCGACCACGATGAATCCCGAGACGCGCACGATGCTCCGCGTGCAAATCGGCGCGCAAGAGGATGCGGAGGAGATCTTCCAGAAGCTGATGGGCGATCAGGTCGAACCGCGGCGCCAGTTCATCGAAGAAAACGCACTTAACGTCAGAAATCTGGATATCTAGTGCAACTCCCCTTTTATCCCCTCGCCTCATCCAAGGAGGGGCAAGCGAGAGGTTTATTGGTTGATTATCCGACCTGCCCGAAGTGGTTCTGGCGCGACCGAACTCAGACCGACCTCCCCCGCCGCTCGCGAGGCTCGCGGCGACCTCTCCTTGGACAAGGGAGAGGTTAGGAGTGGCCGCGCGCCAAGTTGCGCAGGCTCTTTTGTCCAAGGAGAGGGAGCTTTGACGTAAGGAATCGGTGAGCAGGAGAGATTGAAGAGAGATCACGCGTGAACAATGTATGCCCGTTTGAATCCCCTCTCCTTGTCCAAGGAGAGGGTAAGGGAGAGGTCATGTAGTGGCCGATCCACGGCCAGTCGCATTGAAATTTGCTCGCGCGCGACATCTGCGGCGCGGCCAAACTGATGCTGAACTCGCACTCTGGCTTTGTCTCCGCGCGCGGCGCCTGAATGGCCTGAGATTTCGCCGCCAATTCCCGATTGGCGCTTTCATAGCTGATTTTTGTTGCAAGGAACGCCATTTGGTAATTGAGCTCGATGGCGGACAACACAGCGAGGGAAATGCTGAAGCGCGAGACAAGTTTCGCAGCCGGCGAATTGAAGAATGTGGCTATCGAATTCTCAGATTCTGGAACAATGAGGTTTTGACGAATATGGACGGCGTCCTACAGGCGATAGCGGAAGCTGCCGGCCAAAGTGACTCAACACAAATTTAACCTCTCCCTCACCCTCTCCTTGGACAAGGAGAGGGAATAAATAAGGAACAGAAGACATAATCGACGATGGCTGAAACTCCCAACGGCAACGAGCCGCATCGCAACGAACCTGCCCGGCTGAATATTGAAGACGACATGCGGCAGTCCTATCTGGACTACGCGATGTCGGTGAATATCGGGCGCGCGCTGCCCGATCTGCGCGACGGGCTTAAGCCCGTCCATCGCAGAATCCTCTACGCGATGTTCCGCGAAGGGCTGCTCAGCACGCGCCGCTATTCCAAATGCGCCGGCGTCGTGGGCGAGGTGCTCAAGCGCTACCATCCGCACGGCGACATGGCGGTGTATGACGCGCTGGTGCGGATGGCGCAGTCGTTCAGCATGCGTTATCCGCTGATTGACGGCCAAGGAAACTTCGGGTCGATCGACGGCGATCCTCCGGCAGCCTATCGCTACACCGAATGCCGGCTCACCCCGATGGCCGAGCGGATGCTCGCCGACATCGAGAAGGAGACCGTCGATTTTGTCGACAACTTCGACGGCTCGCAGCAGGAGCCCGAGGTTTTACCGGCTCAACTTCCCAATCTCTTGATCAATGGCGCGGACGGAATCGCGGTCGGGATGGCGACCAATATCCCGCCTCACAATCTGACCGAGGTTTGTGAGGCGTTGCTGAAGTTGATCGAAAATCCGGCGATGACGCTCGAGCAGGTGCTCGACATCATCCCGGGACCCGATTTTCCGACCGGCGGGCTGCTGCTCGGACGCCAGGCGATTCGCCAGGCTTACCTGGCCAAGCGCGGATCGCTCACGATACGGGCGCTGGCCGTTATCGAGACCGACAAGCGCACCGGCCGCGGATCGATCATCGTGCGCGAGATTCCCTACCAGGTGAACAAGACCCGGCTCATCGAGCGCATCGCCGAGCTGGTCAACGAAAAGCGTATCGACGGCATAAGCGATCTCCGCGACGAATCCGACCGTGACGGGATGCGCATCGTGATCGAGCTCAAGCGCGACGCCGAGCCGAAAATCGTGCTCAACCAGCTCTACAAGCTGAGCCAGATGCAGCAGAGCTACGGGCTAATCATGCTCTCGATCCACGAGGGACGCCCGCGCGAGCTCAACATGCTCGAGATGCTGCATGCTTTCCTATTGTACCGGCGCCAGGTGCTGACGCGGCGCGCACAATACGAAAAACGCCAGGCCGAGGCACGCCTGCACATCCTCGACGGCTTGCTGATAGCGCTGAAGAACCTCGACGCGGTGATCAAACTGATTCGTGCGTCGAAGGATGCCGAGACGGCGCGTAGCGGGTTGATGAGTCAGTTCTCGCTCACTCAGCTCCAGGCGCAGGCGATCCTGGATCTCACGTTGCGCCGGCTGACTTCGCTGGAGCGCGACAAGATTCTCGCCGAGCACAAGGAGACCGAGGAGACGATCGCGCGGCTCACCAAACTGCTCAACGACGAACGCGAGATGAGCGCGCTTATCGCGGCGGAAATCGCGGACATCAAAAAGGAGTTCGGCGACGCGCGCCGCACCCAGATCGTCGAGGCCGAGGGCGACTTCTCGGTCGAAGACCTGATCGTCGACGAAGACGTGCTCGTCACCGTTACCCATGGCGGGTACATCAAGCGCACGCCGCTCTCGCTCTATCGCACGCAGCGCCGCGGCGGACGCGGCAAGATCGGCGCGACCACCAGCGAGGCTGACTTCGTCGAACACCTGGTGCCGGTCGGCACCCATGACCGCCTGATGTTCTTCACCAGCAAGGGCAAAGTCTACGAGCTCAAGGCTTACGAGCTGCCCGAGGGCGGACGCGCCGCCAAGGGTCGCTCGATCGCCAACCTGCTGAGCCTGGCCGCCGACGAACGGATGGAAGCGTTCATCCCGGCCCCCAAAGACACCGCCGGCAAGTACCTGTTCTTTGCGACGCGGCGCGGAATGGTCAAAAAGACCGCGCTCGACGAGTACTCGAACGCCCGCTCCAATGGCCTCATCGCGATCAATCTTGAGGAAGGCGACGAACTGGTCGGCGTGCGTATCACCGACGGCAACCAGCAAATCGTGCTTTCCACGCGCGAGGGTCAGGCGATTCGCTTCAAAGAGGAAGAGGTGCGTCCGATGGGGCGTGCGACCTCGGGCGTCAATGGCATGGATCTCGAATCCTACAGCGTCAAGGAAGGCAAGAACGTCACGCTGGTCAAAGACGAGATCGTTTCGATTGCGACTTCGCGCGAGGACGAGACTCTGCTGACGGTCTCCGAGCTGGGCTTCGGCAAACGCACCGCCGCCGCCGAATACCGGCTGACCCATCGCGGCGGCAAGGGCGTGATCACGATGAACGTCACCGACAGGACCGGCAAAGTGATAAGCGTGCGCCAGGTCGGCTCGGACGACCAGGTGGTGCTGATAACGGATGGCGGCAAAGTGATCCGGCTCGACGTAAGCACCGTGCGAATCACCGGGCGCAATGCGCAGGGCGTGCGGCTGGTGAGGCTGGATACGGGCGAGCATGTGCGCGCGGTCGCGGGATTGGCGGAGCCCGAAGATGAGGAGAACGGGATTCCCTCCAACGGCGCGAACGGGCCGGCCTCGGATGATGAAGCGGAGGAGTAGGGCGAAGGATTGACTGTGGCAGTGGACATCGAGCGCGGGGCAGGCGTAAGGATCGCTCCATGCCGCTCGATTCATCGCTGGTTGGGACCTCTTCGGAATTGGTATTGGCCGAGGTCGACGTCGCATGGACGATGGCTTATGCCGCGGCCCTCGGCGACGCGCTGCCCTGTTACTTAGACACTACGCTCGAACGCGGCATCGTTGCCCATCCGATGTTTTCGGTGGCGATCGAATGGCGTGCCATGGTCCAGATAATCCAGGTGCTGAGCGAGGCCGGGTTTCCGCGCGCCGAAATGCTGCGCCGGGTTCATGCGACCGACGACGTAATCGTCCATCGTCCGATCCGGCCGCCGGAGCGGCTGTTTACGCGCGCTACGCTCGCAGGGATCGAGCGGCGCAAAGCCGGCGCTTACCAGCTCACCCGTTTCGACACCATCGACGAAAAAGGCGCGCCGGTCTGCACTACCTGGTACGGCAATCTCTACCGCGGCGTCGAGGTTTCCGGGCCCGAACGTCCGCCACCGGATGCGCCGGCGATGCTCACGGTTTCGCCGGCCGCTACACCAGCGCACGCGAGCTTCGCGATTCCGATTTCGCCGCTCGCCGCGCACATCTACGGCGCCTGCGCGCGGCTTGGCAACCCGGTCAACATTCACACGGACGTCGCTACCGCTAAAAAGGCTGGCCTGCCGGGGACGATCCTGCACGGCACCGCTACGCTCGCGATGGCGACCTCGCGGGTAATCGCGGCCGAGGCCGCCGGCGACTCAACGCACCTCGCGCGTATCCACGCGCGTTTCGGCGCGATGGTGCTGATGCCCTCGGAGATCGAGGTGCGGATTTCTGCGCGCGAACCGAGCGCTGACGGCAAGACGGTCTTTTTCGAAGTGCTGAGTGCCGACGGCGGGAAGGTCATTCGCGACGGCTTCGTCGTGCTGCGCGGCTGAAAACCTGGTGACTCGGATTACCAGGCGTAGCGCGAGATCTCGCGGCCCGATGGACATTCGTCGCCCAAGCTCTGTAGAAATATCCTATGCCACTGGAATCATCATTGGTTGGAACGAAAATCGGTCCCGCGACCACCGAAGTCGATGCACGGTGGGCGATGGCCTATGCGGCGGCGCTCGAGGATTACCTGCCCTGTTATCTAGATACGCGGCGCTCCGACGGTATAGTCACCCATCCGGTCTTTCCGGTCTGTATCGAATGGCCGGCGGCGATCGCTCTCCACGACAAGATGCGCGAATCGAAACTCGCACAGAGCGAGGCGGCGCGCGGCGTCCATGCGACCTATGACGTCACGCTGCATCGCCCGATCCGGCCGCCCGAACGGCTGACGACCACGCTTACACTGGCAGCCGTGCAGCGCCTCAAGCCGGGCGCCTATGAGTTGATGCGCTTCGACACTGTCGACGCGCAAGGACGCCCGGTCTGCACTACCTGGTATGGGACGATTTATCGCGGCGTCGATGTCGCCGGCCCCGACCGTCCGGCCGCGGACACGCCGGCGCCCCCGGCGGCTTCAAGGGCAGGCGACACCGCGCGTGCGGAAATTCCGCTCACGATCCCGGCGGGCGCCGCCCACGTCTACACCGAATGCGCGCGCATCTGGAACCCCGTCCATACAGATAGCGCCGTCGCCGCTGCCGCCGGCCTGCCCGCGATCATCCTGCATGGCACGGCCACGATGGCGATGGCGGTGTCGAAGATCGTCGCCGCAGAGGCGGGCTACAATCCGGAACGCGTGCGGCGGGTTCATGGACGGTTCGCCGCGATGGTGCTGATGCCGTCGATGGTCACGGTGCGAATCAACTCGCGCACTGCCCAAGCCGGCGGCGAAGCGGTTTCATTTGACGTGCTCAACGCCGATGGCGGCCGCGCGATTCGTGACGGGATGGTCCTGCTCGGCGAGTAGCCCTGGACGTAGGCGTCAGGGCGACTTCACCAGCGGCATATCGCGGAAAACCTAACAGCAGCATTCGCGGGAGCATTCGCATGAAGATCAAGGCGGCTGTCGCACACAAGGCCGACGCTCCGCTCGAAATCGAAACGGTCGATCTCGACGGACCCGCAGAGGGCGAGGTGCTGGTCGAAATCAAGGCGACCGGCGTTTGTCATACCGACGCCTACACGCTCTCGGGCAAAGATCCCGAGGGACTCTTCCCCGCGATCCTCGGTCATGAGGGCGCGGGCGTGGTGGTCGAGGCCGGGAAAGGCGTGACCACGCTGCGTCCCGGCGATCACGTAATCCCGCTCTACATCCCGGAGTGCCGCCAATGCCCGGCCTGCCTCTCGGGCAAGACCAACCTGTGCACTGCTATCCGCGAAACCCAGGGACGCGGCGTGATGCCTAACGGAAAGAGCCGCTTCTCTGCCAGCGGGCGGATGATCCATCACTACATGGGCACCTCGACGTTCGCCAACTTCACAGTGGTGCCGGAGATCGCGCTGGCCAAGGTGCGCGATGACGCGCCTTTCGATCGCATCTGTTACGTCGGATGCGGCGTCACGACCGGCGTGGGCGCGGTGATCAACACCGCGAAGGTCCAGGTCGGCGATACGGTGGTGGTTTTCGGGCTCGGCGGAATCGGACTCAACGTGGTGCAGGGCGCGCGGATCGCCGGAGCACGCATGATCGCCGGAGTTGATCTAAACCCGGCGCGCCGACCGATGGCTGAGAAATTCGGCCTTACTCATTTCGTCAACCCGGCCGAGGTGCGCGGCGACCTCGTGCCCTACCTGGTGGATCTGACCGGAGGCGGCGCCGACTTCGCGTTCGAGTGCGTCGGCAACGTCAAGCTGATGCGCCAGGCGCTCGAGTGCTGCCATCGCGGATGGGGCACCTGCGTCATAATCGGCGTTGCGGGTGCGGGCGAGGAGATTTCAACCCGTCCGTTTCAGCTCGTCACCGGCCGCACGTGGAAGGGCACCGCGTTTGGCGGCGCCAGGGGGCGGCGCGATGTCCCGAAAATCGTCGATTGGTATATGGAAGGGAAAATCAACATCGACGATCTCATCACGCACACGATGCCACTGAACCGCATCAACGAGGCGTTCGACCTGATGCATCGCGGTGAGTCGATTCGCACAGTGGTGACGTTCTAGTCGGAATGAATTCGCCGCGCTCAATGGGCGGCGATTCGCCGGGGCCGCACCGCAGATAGTCAGGTGCTGTCCGGAACCATCCTTTCCGCGAGCGCTGCGGCCAAAGAGGCGGTGGCCCATCCCGCGGCCGGCGCCGCGATCGCTCCGACGGCGGTCCCGAGAAATACCAGCCAATCCATGTCCATCCGATGCCGCGCAATGCCTAGCGTGAGGCCGGCGGCACCGGCGAACGCCGGGATTCCCCACCACGCGATCTCGGCGATCACGATCGATCCCATGACGCGGCGCATCCCAGGCGGCAGCATCGTTCCGGCGATCGCACCAGACATCACGGCCAGCATGAAGTCGGCGGCAAAGGTTCCGAGCCACAAATGCGGGGGCGGCCACAAAAACATCGGGAGTCCTTTGGAAGCGGTAAATTGCAGCATCGCACCGATCCCGACTGCGGCCAGTGCGGCGATTCCAGCCGCAGCTGCATTGCGATGCCGCAAGGCGAACGCAAGGACGATCCCGATCACCAATATTCCCGCCGAGATCGCGAATGCCGCGGTATATTCTCCGCGACGCCGCGCAATGTCCTGAACCGAAGGCGTCGCATCTTCGCTCGAGCCATCCCGCGACGTCGCCGCATCAGCTTCGTAAGCAATGCGAGATTTTGAGGAGCGCCGTGATGGAGCCGGCCTGATCGCGAGGTTGCGTGCCTGCACGGGTGCGCGTCCCAGCATCATCGTCGCCATCGCGAGCGTTATCGCTCCTATCATCCCCGCGAGGCCGCGCATCATAGGCAGCAACTATCCACCTGCGCAGTGGCCGTGGCAATCCCCGCCTGAGATTGCTCCGGCCACTCCGCCAAAACTTCGCCGCACAGTGTCAGAATCCCTGCATAGACTTGCGGGCGGGACGAGGTGTAGCCTTTTTGGCTCAGGAACGCGGGGGGATTAGATGGCGTGGATTTGTAAGGTCAGTAGATTCATCGTGGTGGCGCCAGTGGTCGCTTGCGCGATTACGTTTTGCGGATGCTGGCCGTTTAATCGCACGCCGCCGCAGCAGAAATACTTCAACGCCCTTAAGAATGGCAACTCGGCGCAGGCGAGCCAGCTCTGGCTCCAGATGACTCCCGACCAGCGTTCCAAGTTCGAGCGCGGCGATGGCATTCGGCCCAGCACGTCGCCCCAAGATGTACAGCACGCGATCGATGATCATTACGCCGAGCAGGACAACGACGGCGCCGCGCCTAAACACGTCGATGTGGCGCCGGGCACTGGAGCGGGCCTTCAGGACCTGCCTTCCTATCTCAATACGAATGGCGGCGCCGCGTCGCAGCCCGGGCCGTCCGAATAATAACGACACGACGCGCGACCCTGCACGCACATCTTGAGGACATAGACTAACGATGGAGTTCGCCTTCAACCCGGACCAGGAGATGCTCCGCCGCACTCTCGCCGATTTCGCCACGCGCGAACTCACTCCGCACTACGCCGGCCGCGACAAGGATGAGGACCTGCCGCGATCGGTCGTGCTCAAGCTCGCGGAGTTAGGATTGCTCGCCCCGATGGTCGACGAGCGCCACGGCGGGCAAGGGCTGGATTACGTCTCGCTCGGCATCGCGCATGAGGAAATCGGCCGCGCCGACTTCAACGCGGCCTACGTGCTGCTGCTCTCGGGGCTGGTCGGAGCGATCATCAATGCTCGCGGCGATGATCGCCAGCGCGCCGAGTACCTGCCGCGCAATCTGCCGAGGCGAGGCGGTCACCGCGCTTGCCGTTACCGAGCCCGGCGGCGGCTCGGACGCCGCGCACATTCGCTTGCAGGCGCGGCGCGACGGCGACAGCTATCTGCTGAGCGGCGAGAAGACCTCGATCTCGCTCGGCTCGTGGGCGGACACGGCGCTGGTGATGGCGCGTACCGGGACGCTCGAGCAGGGCGCGCATGGAGTGAGCGCTTTCTACGTCGATCTGCGCGCGCCGGGGGTTAGCCGGGCGCGTTTTCGCGACCTCGGCACGCGCGCGATCGGCCGTGGCCAGCTCTTCTTCGATGAGGTGCGGGTGCCGGCTGCCGCGCGCATCGGCTCGGAGGGTGCCGGCTTCGTGCAGGTGATGCAGGGGTTCGACTTCAGCCGCTCGCTCATCGGCCTGATGTGTATCGGCGCGGCCCAGCAGAGCCTAGACGAAACCGTCAAGTACGTAACCGAGCGCCAGGCCTTTGGCTCCGCGCTGGCGCGGTTCGAGGGTGTGTCGTTTCCACTCGCCGAGGCCGCGGTCAAGCTTCGCGCCGCGCGATTGCTCTGTTACGAGGCGCTATGGTTGCGTGACCAGGGCAAGCCGCACGGATGGCTGGCGGCGGGATGCAAATGGTGGGCGCCGGAATTAGCGGTTCAAGTCATCCATCAGTGCCTGCTGCTCCATGGCCATCTCGGCTTCAGCCTTGACCTGCCGCATCAGCAGCGCATGCGCGACGTTATTGGGCTCGAGATTGGCGATGGCACTGCGCAGATCATGAAGACGCTGGTCGCGCGCGAGGTCATCGGCAAGGCGGCCCGTCCTTACTGAGGGCGCGCCGCGCAAGAAATCGCAGGCGCATGTAGTCGGCGGTCCAGCGCCCGGTTTCATCGCATAGCACCGGCCTCAGCATCGCGATCGCCTCTTCGCGAGCGGCAGTGCGCTCGTCGGGCGGGAGCCGATTGAGAAACGGCGCTGCGAAGGTTTCGAGCCATCCCGCCATATCGGTCGGGAGCGGCGTCGGCCGCGGAATCAGCTCGATGTACTCGACTTTGAAGCCGCCACGTTCCAGGCGCCCGCGATAGTCGGCGACGGTAGGGAAATACCAGGGACTCGCCGATTTGCCGCCGGCGCCGTGGCGCTCGAGCACCGCGGTAAGCGCGACAATGATCGCCGCGACGCATCCATGACCGCCCATCTCGCCCGCGAAGCGGCCGCCCGGTTTGAGCGCGCGCGCCACACCCGCGATCACCGCATCGTGGTCGTGCTTCATCCAGTGCAGCGCCGCATTGGAAAAGACCGCGTCGAACTCACTCGCGAAATCGAGCCGTGCGCCGTCGGCCACACGCGCGTCGATCCCGCGCCCCCGCGCCGCCGCCACCATTTCCGACGAGGCGTCGACGCCCACCACCGACGCACCGGCGGCGGCAATTTTTTCCGTCAACACGCCGTCGCCGCATCCGAGATCGAGAATCCGCTCGCCGAGCTGGGGCTTCAGCAGATCGAGCACGGGTTGACCGAGCGCCGGGACGAAGTGAGCATGCTGCGCATAGCGGTCGGCCTGCCAGCTTTGGGCGGGCGGCGAAGTCGTAGCGGATTGTGAATTTGCCATCGCTTAAACATATACTGGTACAAGACGAAGTGGACACACCCCAAACCATCGGAGCGCCGGACACTGCACGGCGCGGAGTGTCGCCCATCTGGCGAGGGCTGGCCGCGCTGGCCGTGGCGGCCGCACTGGTGCTGGCACTTCTCGCCACCAAGTACGCGGCGGCGGTGCGGTACGAGCAGATCACCAAGTCCGCGGCGCACGCGGCGCTGAGCGATCGGATCACCAGCCTCGAACACGACGTCCTCGACGCGCACAATCAAGTCGCTTCGCTGCGCCAGCAAGCGGAAGTTAACGACGAGACCGCGCGCGCGGTGCTCGCGCCCGACTCGCGTATCATCCATCTTGCCCCGCTGGGCGCCGTTCCGGAGGCCAGCGCCGTGGTTGCCGAAAGCCCGATCAAGAGCGAAGCCGTGTTGCTCGTCAGCGGGCTGCCGCCGGCGCCGACGGGCCAGGTTTACGAGCTATGGTGGATCGGGCCGCATGGCGAGGCGATCAAGGCCGCAGCGCTTCATCTCGACCCGCATGGCGCGGCGGTCGCGAGCGCGACCACTCCGCCCGCGACCGCGCACGTAGTCGCTGGCGAAATCACGTTACAGCCCTCGCAAAGCGCCACCCAGCCGGACGGCACGATCTACTTCAGGGGCGCTACCACGGAACGCTGACCGCGCGAGCGCAATTGAACTAAGGCCGGTGAACTCGAAGTCCATACCGCGCCTGCTGATTTCGGCGACCGGCAGCGGCGCGGGCAAGACCACCGCGACTATCGCGATCATGGGCGCGCTCCGCGCACGTGGCATGCGGGTTGCCGCTTTCAAATGCGGTCCCGACTATCTCGACCCGACGTATCATCGCCGCGCCGCAGGCACATCCTCACACAATCTCGATGGCTGGATGATGGATCGCGACTCGGTGCTCGCCACCTTCGGCCGTGCGACCGCCTGTGCCGACATCGCGATCATCGAAGGAATGATGGGACTGTTCGACGGCGCGTCGCCGACCAGCGACGAAGGTTCCTCCGCGGAGATCGCGAACTGGCTGGCAGCCCCGGTGCTGCTCGTAGTCGACGCCTCGGGAATGGCGCGCACGGTTGCTGCGGTCGCCCACGGATTCAGCCATTTTGATTCGCGGCTTAGGCTCGCCGGTCTCATCTGCAACCGCGTCGGCAGCCGCGGCCATCTTGATTTGTTGCGTGCGGCGTCGGCGGAGACCCCTGTGCTCGGCGGTTTTCCGAGCGAAGCGCGACTCGCCTTTCCCGAGCGTCATCTCGGATTGCTAAGCGCCGATGACGGAAATGTTGCGCAGTCGCTGTTCGACGCATGGGCAGATCTGGCGGCGCAATGGCTCGACCTCGATGCGATCGTGGCGATCGCACGGAGCGCTCCGGCGCTCAGCGATCTTGACGTCGAGGAGTTATGGCCGCGCGCGGGCGCGCGCGCCCCACGATGCCGTATCGGTCTCGCCTATGACGGCGCTTTCCACTTCTATTACGAAGACAACTTGCGCCGCCTCGAAGCGGCAGGCGCTGAGATAGTACGCTTTGCGCCGACCCGTGAGACGCGGCTGCCTGATATCGACGGTCTATATTTCGGTGGCGGCTATCCCGAGGCGTTCGCAGCCGAGCTTTCCGGCAATCGCGCGATGATCGACGCCGTGCGCGGCTTCGCCCAACGCGGCGGGCCGATTTATGCCGAGTGCGGTGGCCTGATGTATCTCAGCGACGGCATCCGCACGCTGGAGGGACGGACGTGGCCGATGGTCGGGCTCGTCGCCGGAGAGGCCGTGATGTCCGAACGCTTGCAGGCGCTCGGCTACGTCGAGGTCGAAACGTGCGGCGAATCGATTCTCGGGCCGCCGGGGATGCGGATGCGCGGTCATCAGTTTCGCTACTCGACGCTCACGCCGGCGCCTGAACAGATGGAGCGCGTTTACGCTGTGCGGCCACGATGGGGCGCGCCATTTGCTGAGGGCTATCGCTCAGACAACGTGCTCGCGTCATACGTGCATATCCATTGGGCGTCGAACCCCGCGGCCGCCGAGGGACTTGTGAACTCTTGCGCGGCATGGCGCGAGCGACGACGCTTGTGATGCATCAATCAGACTTACGGCTGCGTTTCCATTCATGAATGTGGTGCAGACCAGACCTGCGCGCACCTTGATGGTGCAGGGGACAGCATCGTCGGTCGGCAAAAGCCTGATCGTCGCCGCGCTCTGCCGAATTTTTCATCGCGAAGGGCTGAGCGTTGTGCCGTTCAAGGCACAGAACATGGCGCTCAACTCGTTCGTGACGCCCGACGGCGGTGAGATCGGACGCGCACAGGCTGTGCAGGCGGAGGCTGCCGGCATCGAGCCGCGGGTCGAAATGAATCCGATCCTGCTGAAGCCCGAAGGCGGGATGCGCTCGCAGGTGGTCGTGCTCGGCAAGGCGCTCGACGCGATGACCTGGTCCGAGTACCAACGCCTGAAGCCCGAGTTCGTCCGTATAATCGCGGACTCACTGCGCAAGCTGCGCGCGCGGCACGATCTCATCGTGATCGAGGGCGCCGGATCTCCCGCTGAGGTCAATTTGTCCGGGCAGGATATGGTGAACATGCATGTCGCCGCCGAGGCCGCGGCGCCGGTACTGCTCGTCGGCGACATCGATCGCGGCGGGGTGTTTGCGCATCTTGTGGGCACGATGGAATTGCTGGCGCCGGCCGATCGCGAGCGCGTCGCGGGTTTTCTGATCAACAAATTCCGCGGCGACCCGGCGTTGCTCACGACCGGGCTGGAATTCCTGCGCGAGCGCTTCGGGATTCCCGTGCTCGGCGTGATCCCGTACATCGAGCGACTGCGTATCGCCGACGAAGACTCGGTGGCACTCGAAGATCGACGCAACCGGCGCGCGGACGGGTCCGGTCAGATCGATATAGCGGTTGTACGGTTGCCGCGCATCTCCAATTTCGACGACTTTCTCGCGCTTGAACACGAAAGCGGCGTGACGGTGCGGTTTATCGAGGAAGCCGGCGAGCTGGCGGGCGCCGATCTCACGATAATCCCCGGTACCAAGAGCACGGTCGCTGATCTTGGATGGCTCAACGAAAATGGATTCGCGCGGGCGATCGTCACGCACACGAATCACGGCGGTCTCGTGTTAGGAATTTGCGGCGGTTGCCAGATGCTGGGCGAGCGAATCGAGGACCCATATCGGGTAGAGTCGAATGAGGCTTCGTCGCGCGGCCTCGGCCTTCTGCCGATAATCACGCGCTTCGCAAAGACCAAGCTCACGGCGCAAGTGCGTGCACGCGTCGAAACTCGATCGTTTTTGAGCCCCGCGGATGCCGGCGCAGGTGAAATCTCCGCCTACGAAATTCACATGGGTAACGTCGAGCGCGTCTCTGGAATAGCAGCGGCAGCGCCGTTTAGAATCCTTGCGCGCAATGGGGTGTCGGCCGATATGCTCGACGGTGCGATAAATCGCGACGGGACGGTCGTTGGCACGATGCTTCACGGAATTTTCGATAACGACGCGCCGCGCATGGCCGTTGTCGCTGCATTGCGTCGGCGTAAGGGAGTCGCCGCGTGCGGCGACACACAGACCCTCTTTTCGCGTGAGGCGGAATACGATCGGCTGGCCGCTGCAGTCGCCGGCAGCGTCGATATGCCGACGCTCAAAAAAATAGCCGGGCTGGGCTGATCCGCCCGTCTGCGGCCACAAGACATAGGCGCCACGAAATTCTAGAATTGCCTCCATGCGCGACGACCATTCAGACAAGCACCCAGGACCTTTCGCGGAGGCATTGGAGCACGAAGCGCCGAACACGCTCGAGGGCTGGAGCGTGCTGCATCAGGTGTTTCGGTTGCGGCGCGAAGCATTCGGCATACTGGACGCCACGCGCCGCGAACGCGTCCTGCGGCAAGCGACAGGAGCAATCTCCGCGATGGAGCGGCGCGAGGACGGCGAGAGCGCGCTCTTTTCGATTTTGGGCCACAAGGGCGACCTGCTCCTGCTGCATTTCCGCCGTAACTTCGACGAACTGGGGCGCGCCCAAGCCGACATCGCGGCGCTGGAGTTGAGCGCGTACCTGGAGCAAGTCGGATCGTACGTCTCGATGGTAGAGATTGGATTGTACGAGGCGACGGTGGCGCTCAACTCGCGTCTGGCGGCCGAAGGAATGCGTCCGCACTCGTCCGAGTGGAAACGGTCGGTGGAGGAAGAGCTTGCGACACAGCGCGAAAAAATGGAGACGCGGCTGTGGCCCAAAATCCCCGCGCGCCGTCACCTTTGCTTTTACCCGATGAATAAGCGGCGCGCCGGCGCCGATAACTGGTATCAGCTCCCAATTGAGGAGCGCCGCCGCCTGATGCACGAGCATGGGATGATCGGCAGGCGCTACGCGGGGCAGGTCACTCAGATAATCTCGGGCTCTGTAGGTTTTGACGACTGGGAGTGGGGCGTCGATCTGTTTGCCGACGATCCACTGGTGTTCAAAAAACTGATCTATGAAATGCGCTTTGATGAATCGAGCGCGCGTTACGCCGAGTTCGGACCCTTCATCGTCGCGATCCGGTTCGGCGCCGACGATCTGCAAAGCCTCGTCTTCGGACACACGAGCGCCTGAGCGCCGACGTCACTCCACTTTTCACGTCCGCAGCTTGTCCGGGGTTGTATATGCATCCGGACATTCGGCCGGACCACGTCCAGCATTCAGTGGAGGCCAGATGAGGCCGCAGGAATTCGCACAGCGTTTGAACCTTTTGTACACGGGCACGATGATGCAGGATATCGTGATGGTACATGTGGGCGAGGGTCGCGCGCGCGGGCGGGTCGAATTCAAGCCTCGCCTGCGGCAGCTAACCGGGTTATTTCATGCCGGAGCGATTATGGGCCTAGCCGATACGACCGCAACGGCGGCCGCGATGTGGGAGATAAATCCGGATGGCGACTTCCGGCCGGAGCTTTTCCCGCTTTCGATCCAGGTTTCCACCAACCTTATCCGCAATACTGACCGCGGCGCTCTCACCGCGGATGCCGAGCTAGTCCATCGGGGTAAAACTACGATGGTCGCGGACGTGCGCGTCACCGATGATCGATCGCGATTGATCGCCAAGGCAACCGTCACGATGCTGATTCCGAGGCCGCCCGCACGTTGAGGCTAGTTGCGAAATTTGTCGGTCAGGCGTCCAAGTACACCTGATCGTTCGCTCCGAACTTGCTTTTTGGACGGTTCAGTTGCAAAAGCGTCGGGGACGGCCTTCTTCCTTCCGGGCTTAAGCGTGGCGAAAAGATCTTCGACTTCGCCGTCAGCGGGAAATCGACCGGTGCTGGCCTTCGAAAAGATCAGTTTACCGTCGACGATTACGTCGAATTGGCCGGTTTTGCCGGCCTTGATTTGGGCGTCCTCGCCGAAGCGCTTATGCATCGACGCAGCCAGACTGGCCGCGCGGGGCTCGTAGCCTCAAGCTGAGCAGTAAAGAATCTCGGTCGCCATCAGTGAACTCCCCGTACGATTCTAACGCTTGAGTGGTTGCGCTTTGCAACCTTGCACCTGCGATCACTTTCCCTCGGGCAGGTCGACGAACACCGCCGCCGCCACCACCGAGCTCCACAACCCGTCCCGATCGCCGATCGCCGACTGCGTGACGTTACGCGTGGTTACGATCTTGTCCGAAACGCGCCAGACATCCTTGCGCTCGTCGTAGCTGGCGTTGGGATCGAAGTCCACGCCAAGGATCGTCGCCAGCATCATCGCGGCGAGATCCTCTGCGTAGTCGCCCGCCTTCTGATCGGTCTCACCGAAGCTGTGATGCTCGGAAAGATAGCCGTACTGGCTCGGATTGGCTGGAATCGCGACGCCCACCGACGCAGCAATCAGACGGTGCGGCTCGTTGGTAGCATTGTCGCTCACCACGGCGAAAACGATTTGGCCGGGAGTGAGACGCTTGAGTCCCTCCTGCGGGGTTAACAGTTTACAGTAGGCAGGAAAGATCGATTGGACGCGCACCAGGTTGTACTCGGCGATACTGGCCGAACGCAGGGACAACTCGAAAGAATTGAGTTTCTCCCGGTGCTTGCCAACCCCCTTGGTTAGAAACACTCCTTTCGGAAACGGCCCCATCAACGCTCTCCCGTGTTAATCCTTTGGCGGCGCGCCGGTGCAGGATTATCTACTACCGTAGCAACAGGCGGGCCAGGTATATACGGGGACGCGAGACCATCCGCTATACCACGTTGACCGGCTGGTACTCGCCGAATACACGACGCATCGCGTCCGAAATTTCACCGAGCGTCGCCCAATTGCGCACCGCGTCGATGATTGCCGGCATCAGGTTGCCGCCGTCGCGGGCCGCTGCCTCGACGCGTTGCAGCGCAGCGTCCGCGGCCGCGGCGTTGCGTTCGGCGCGCAAACGGCCCAGCCGCTCGCATTGCTTGTGCTCGATCTCGGGATTGACGCGCAGCAGGTCGATCGGCGGCTGCTCGGATGAGGTGAACTGGTTGAGCCCGACGATGGTCCGTTGTTTGGATTCGATTTCGCGCTGATAGAGGTAGGCGGCCGACTGGATTTCGCGCTGCATGTAACCGCGCTCGATCGCGGCTACCGCTCCGCCGAGGTCGTCGATCTTGCCCAGGTACTCGACCGTCTTCTGTTCGAGTTCACGAGTGAGGCTCTCGAGGTAGTACGAGCCTCCGAGTGGATCGACGGTATCACCAACGTCCGACTCATTGGCGATGATCTGCTGGGTGCGCAGCGCCAGCAGCGCCGATTGCTCGGTGGGCAGCGCCAGCGCCTCGTCGCGTGAGTTGGTATGGAGCGATTGCGCGCCGCCGAGCACCGCGGCCAGCGCCTGCAGCGTCACGCGCACCACATTATTGTCGACCTGCTGCGCGGTGAGCGTCGAGCCAGCGGTCTGCGCATGGAAACGCAGCATCATCGAACGCTCGTCGACGGCGCCGAAGCGTTCCTTCATGATTCGCGCCCATAGCCGCCGCGCCGCGCGGAACTTCGCGATCTCCTCGAAGAAGTTGTTGTGCACGTTGAAGAAGAACGAAAGGCGGCTGGCAAACGCGTCGATCTTGAGTCCGGCCTTGAGCGCCGCTTCGACATAGGCGATACCGTCGGCCAGCGTGAAAGCCAGCTCCTGAGCGGCGGTCGAGCCAGCTTCGCGGATGTGGTAGCCGGAGATCGAGATCGTGTTCCAGTTGGGAACTTCGCTGGTCGCGAACGCGAAGATGTCCGTGATAATCCGCATCGAGCCGCGCGGCGGATAGATATAGGTTCCGCGCGCGACGTACTCCTTGAGTACGTCGTTCTGGACGGTGCCGTTGAGTTTGTCCCATCCCACACCGCGCCGCTCGGCTGCCACCAGGTAGAGCGCGAGCAGGATCGACGCGGTCGCGTTTATGGTCATCGAAGTCGAAATCTTATCGAGTGGAAGCTGATCGAGGAGCGTCTCCATGTCATGGAGCGCGCAGATTGAGACGCCGACGCGGCCGACTTCGCCCCGAGCGAGCGGATGGTCGGCGTCGCGGCCCATCTGGGTCGGCAGGTCGAACGCGACCGAGAGCCCGGTCTGTCCGTGCTCGAACAGGTAGCGGTAGCGGCGATTGGACTCCTCGGCGTCGCCGAAGCCCGCGTACTGACGCATCGTCCACAGCCGCCCGCGATACATCGTCGGCTGCACGCCGCGAGTGAATGGGTACTCGCCTGCGAATCCGAGGTCGCGCAGGTAGTCGAATCCGTTCAGGTCAGTGGGATCGTACTCGCGCTCGATCTCGATGCCGGAGCTGGTGGTGAAATGCTTGCGGCGCTCGCCGCCGCGCTTGAGCGAGGGCTCGACCTTGCGCTGTTCCCAATTCTTGCGCGCGTCTCTCGATACCGCCGTCGGACATGACTGTCGCCTCCGGTCCAGGCTATTCGATAACCGCCAGGACCTCGCCCTTCTCGACCGTCTGCCCGGCCGCCACCCGCACCTCGATCACCCGGCCGGCTTTGGGCGCTCTGATTTCGTTCTCCATTTTCATCGCTTCGACGATCAGCACTCCATGGTCCGCCTCGATCTCATCGCCCGGTTTCACCAGCACGCTGACCACCCGCCCGGGCATCATCGCCTTGAGCTCGACGCGGCCGCTTAACTGACGGCCGGCGCTGGCACGCATCGCACGCCGTTTCTCGTCGATCAGGTTGACGTGCCAGGTCCCGACGCGCGAAGTGACGATCAGTTCTTCGCCCTCGGGCGTCACGTCGAAGTCAAACGAACGCTCGCCGATTAGCACCGAAAACGAACCGGGACCGACGCGGCGCAAATCGAGTTCGAAGCGTTCCTCCCCGAGCCGTACGGCGCAGGCATTCGCGCCGAGATCCTCGAACTCGAATTCGTGCTCGGTCTCTTGCAAGGTGGCCAGGTAGCGCATCGCCCGTCTCAGTGCCTCAGCAGATCGAGCCGGCCGAGGATCTTCCACGGCGAGCCGCCGCGCGCAGCTCCGCGTCCCGAGCCGGTGACTTCGGATGCGCGGCCGTTGCCCAGGTTTTGCGCGGCGGCCGCGACGGCCAGCATTGCCGCGGTAAATTCTTTGTCGTCCTCAGGCCGGCCGTCAGCGCCCGCGATCGATTTGGGATGGTATTCCTGCTCGATGAAGTTGGTGTCGTAATCGCCGCTTAAGAAAACGGGATGGTTCATCAGCCAGCGATGGAAATCCAGGTTGGTGGTGAGCTCGCCGGCGATCACGAACTCGCCGAGCGCGCGGCGCATCCGCGCGATCGCCTCGGCGCGGTCACGGCCCCATACCGCGAGTTTCGAGATCATCGGATCGTAAAATACCGGCACCTCGGCGCCCGCGTATACGCCGGCGTCGTTGCGCACGCCGGGCCCGCTCGGCCATCGCAGCGTGTCGATCCGGCCTGGCGCGGGCGCGAAACCAGCCGCGGGATCCTCAGCATAGATGCGGCACTCGACCGCCCATCCGCGTTGACTCAAATCCTCCTGGCTAAAGGGCAGCGGCGCGCCGGCCGCGACCTCGATTTGCGCCTTGACCAGGTCCACTCCCGTGACCATCTCGGTTATTGGATGCTCGACCTGGATGCGCGTGTTCATTTCGAGGAAATAAAAATTGCGATCGGCGTCGGCCAGGAACTCGATCGTCCCGGCGCTAAAGTAGCCCACCGCTTGCGCGGCCTTGATTGCGACCTCGCCCATCGCGCGGCGCATCGAGGGCGTGATGAAGGGCGAGGGCGACTCCTCGACGACTTTCTGGTGGCGGCGCTGGACGGAACATTCGCGCTCGAAGACGTGCACTGTTTTGCCTGCACGATCGGCAAACACCTGGAATTCGATATGGCGCGGGCGGCTGAGAAACTTCTCGACGTACAGACGGGCGTCGCCGAAGGACGACTTCGCCTCGCCACCAACCGCGCGGAGCGCCGAGGGCAGCTCGGACTCTTTCTCGACGAAGCGCAAACCCTTGCCGCCGCCTCCGGCTGCCGCCTTGAGCATAATCGGATAGCCAATCTTCGCCGCGGCTGCGCGCACTTCGGCCTCTCCCGCAAGCGTTCCCGGCGAGCCCGGCACAACAGGCACTCCGGCCGCCGCCATCGCCTTGCGCGCTTCGACCTTGTCTCCCATCTTGCGGATCGCCTCGGGCGACGGGCCGATGAAGACCAGTCCGGCCTCCGCCACCGCGCTCGCGAAGCCGGCGTTTTCGGAGAAGAAGCCGTAGCCGGGATGAATCGCCTGAGCCCCGGTCTTTTTGGCGGCCTCGAGGATCCGTTCGGTCTTGAGATAGCTCTCAGACGCGGGCGACGGTCCAACGGCGACCGCGTAATCGGCCTCGCGCACGTGCAGCGCGGTGCGGTCGGCCTCCGAATAAACAGCGACTGTCTCTACCCCGAGGTCTCGGCAGGCGCGGATCACGCGCACGGCTATTTCGCCGCGATTGGCTATCAGGATGCGCTTGAACATCGTTACGCTATCAGCCGACGCACTCGCGGTTTCGCGAGCGGACAGCGTTGATAAAGTCTATCGCGTCCGCTGCCGCGCAGGCGAGAGCGGATTTCGCCCACAAGGAGGCTGCCGCTCCCACGGAGAGCGCCGCGCTCACAGCGGAATATTGCCGTGCTTGCGCGGCGGGTTACGGTCGCGCTTGTTCTCGAGTGCCTTGAGCGCCGCGATGAGGCGCGGCCGCGTGTCGCGCGGCATGAGCACTTCGTCGATATAGCCGAGCTCGGCGGCCTTGAACGGATTGGCGAAGGTCTTGCGGTACTCTTCGACCAGCCGGGCCTTCTCGGCCACAGGGTCCTCGGCCTTCTCGATTTGGCTGCGGAACACAATATTAACCGCGCCGTCGGGCCCCATCACCGCGATCTCGGCGGTCGGATAGGCAAAGTTGAAGTCGCCGCGGATGTGCTTGGAGGACATCACGTCATAGGCGCCGCCGTAGGCTTTGCGCGTGATCACCGTGACCTTGGGCACCGTCGCCTCGCAATAGGCATAGAGCAGCTTGGCGCCGTGGCGGATGATTCCGCCGAACTCCTGCGTAGTGCCGGGCAGAAAGCCCGGGACGTCGACGAAGGTCACCAACGGAATGTTGAACGCGTCGCAAAAGCGCACGAAGCGCGCGGCCTTCACCGAGGCGTCGATGTCGAGGCATCCGGCCAGGTATGCCGGCTGATTGGCTACCACGCCCACCGAGGCGCCGCCGAGACGCGCGAAGCCGATCACGATGTTCTGGGCGAAATCCTTTTGCAGCTCCAAAAGCTGGCCGCCGTCAACCACGCGAAGGATTACGTCGCGGATGTCGTAGGGCTTATTCGCGTTCTCGGGGACAATCGAGTCGAGCGTCTCGTCGCGCCGATCCGGCGGGTCGGGGGTCGCCACGAAGGGCGGGTCTTCCGCATTGTTGAGCGGCAGGTAGGCGAGTAAGTCGCGCACTGCCAGCAACGCGCTCTGATCGTCAGCCGCCTCGAGGTGGCATACGCCCGAGCGCATCGAATGCGTGTCGGCGCCGCCCAGGTCCTGCATCGAGACTTCCTCGTGCGTGGTCGCCTTGATGACGTCGGGGCCGGTGATGAACATGTATGAGGTGTCGCGCACCATCACGACGAAGTCGGTCATCGCGGGCGAGTATACCGCGCCACCGGCGCAGGGCCCCATGATGCAGGAAATTTGCGGCACCACACCCGAGGCCATCACGTTGCGCAGGAAAATGTCGGCGTAGCCGGCCAGCGACACCACGCCCTCCTGGATGCGCGCGCCGCCCGAATCGTTAAGCCCGATGACCGGGCATCCGGTCTTCATCGCCAGGTCCATCACCTTGCAGACCTTCTCGGCAAACGCGCCCGAGAGGCTGCCGCCGAAGACCGTGAAGTCCTGCGAGAAGACGCAGACCTGGCGTCCCTCTACTGTGCCGTAGCCGGTGACCACTCCGTCGCCCGGGATGCGCCGCTGGTCCATCCCGAAGTCGTCGCAGCGATGGGTCTTGAACTTGTCGAGCTCGATGAAGGAACCGCGGTCGAGCAGAAATTCGACCCGCTCCCGCGCGGTCAGGCGGCCAGATTCGCGCTGGCGGCGTTGACGATCCTCGCCGCCGCCCAGCTCGGCCTCGCGCGAAAGCTCGCGCATCCGTTCGATATTTTCCTTAACGCTCATCGACAATCTCGGCCAAATCTCGCGCAGGCAGCGAGCATGATATGGTGCGCTGGGCGCGGCGCGCAAGCGGAATTGGCCGCGTCTCAGCACCGGCCATGCGTCGCGGCAGCAGCGCGCGGCCGGCATCTTTGCGGCCCGGCGCGCGCATACCATAATGAAGCAGCCTCAAGGGAAAATGGGACGGGCGAGCCGTGATTGATGACACGACGGCGGAGCGGATGGTGGCGTGCGGATGGATCGCGGCGAGCGCCGCCGGCATGTTCATGATCGTCCTCGCATTCATGATCGGCTTTCGCATCGGATGGGTATATTTCGCCGGCGCGGCGATGCTGCTTGCGCTAGCTTATGGGATTTACCGGCGGAGCCGCGTCTGCGCGGTGCTTGTGCTGGTCAATCATTTTTTGGGAGTTGCAGGGCTCTTTAGTCGCGCGCGCGAGGTACCGCCAACCGAACTGGCGGTCACACTCGTGCTCGCTGTGCTCTACGTGCTCGGAGTGATCGGCACGTTCGTGCATCACGCGCGTCAGCGTCCGGCGACGGCTTAGCCATGTCGCTTATCGGTTGGTGTGCGGCTCGAAGCCGACGAAGCTCATCCTGTCTCCGGCGCGCACGCCATGACGCGAGCAAAATCCGCCGTTGACCTCGAGCACGTAGAGGGCCGGCACGTTGGGACCCACCGGGCGCTCCGAGTAGGGCGTAGCGTTGGCCACGATACCCACCACGACGCCGGATTTGTCAGCGAAAATCATGTCGAGCGGGATTTCCGTGTGTTTCATCCAGAATTTAAGCTCGTCCGCAGCCGGGAATATGAACAACATGCCGGCGTCCTCGTCCAGGTGGCCGCGATACATCAGGCCGAATTCGCGCTGACCGGGCGTACGCGCCAACTCGACGTGCACTGACGCGCGTTGGGCTCCGTCGGACCCACTGATTGCGACCTTTGGAGTCTCGACGGCCCCGAGAGCCGCCACCAGCGTGAGCAGGAATAGACAGCGCGCCAGCGTCGCGCCGGCCGTGGCGCGCCTCGCGCGTTCAGCCATCGTGAGCTGCCATTCCCAATTCGGAATTCGTCTCGGAGAGCACCGCCTAACTGACCTCGAGCTGGAGCGAGGCGAGCCCGCGCAAAAAGAAAGACCCCTTGTACGCGAGCGGTGCTTCCGGCGCGGCCGGCCGGATTCGTTTGTAACGCGCGAGCAGCGAGCCGATCGCGATCGCCCCTTCCATTCGCGCGAGCGGCCCGCCGATACAGAAGTGAATCCCCTCGCCGAAGGCGAGATGGTCGTTCGGCGTGCGCGTGATGTCGAACGTCTCGGGCTCCCTGAACTGCGCCGGATCGCGATTGGCCGCTGCCAGCAGCACGAAGATTAGCGAGCCGGCTGCCACCGTCGTGCCGGCGATCTCGGTATCCTGCCGGATATGCCGCATCGTCGCCTGCACCGGACCGTCGTAACGCAGCATCTCTTCGATCGCTGACGGCATCAGCTCGGGTGAGCGGCCCAGCCGCTCGAGCTGTTCCGGATAGCGCGTCAGCGCGAGCATCCCGTTGCCGATAAGGTTGGTGGTGGTCTCGTTGCCGGCGAGCAGGAGGATGACGACGAAGGCGATCAGTTCGGCTTCGCTGAGCACCTCGTCGGAACCCTCATGCGCGGCGACCAGCACACTTACGAGGTCGTCGCCTGGCTTGCGGCGGCGCTCTTCGATCTCGTGGATGAAGTATTCGCGGAGCTCCGTGAACGCTTCGCGCACGTTTTGCGGCAGCGGCATCCCCGGCGGCGTGTTGTCCGACTCGATCACGGTGTCCGACCACTGCTTGAACATCGAGTAGTGCTCGTGCGGCACGCCCAGCATATGCGAGATGACCATCACGGGCAGCGGATTGGCGAGGTCAGCCATCACGTCGATTACGCCCTTGCCGGCGGCGCGGTCGAGCAGCAGTTCGGTGAATTCGCGGATTTTCGGTTCAAGCTCGCGGATGCGCCGCGGGGTGAAAGCGCGACTCACCAGCCGGCGCAGCCGCGTATGGACGGGCGGATCGGAAAACACCACGCGCGGCGCGGCGCCGAAGACGCTGATGCGATCCTCCAGAAACGGCGAGCGCGGCGGCACGCTCGAGAAATGTTCATGGTCACGCAGCACGGCGGCGCAATCAGCATAGCGCGCCACTAGCGCCATCGGCAGGAACACGTTGAGCAGCCGCGGCGGCCCCGCCATCAGGGGCTTGTAGTAGGGGTAGGGATTTGCGCGAAACGCCTCATCCCACGGGTTGAAATAAATCTGCTCGGCCTCGCTCATACGGCGGCACAGCCTCCGCGCCCGCGACGGGCGTGCCGGCCATTGTAGCTTGGCGGCGGACGGCGAAAACAGCGGCTCGTTTGGACGCCTCTCAGCGGCCCGCGAAGCGTGGCTGGCGTTTCTCCATGAACGCGCTTACGCCCTCGCGGTAATCTTCGCTATCGAAGCAGCGCGAGACCATCTCGGCGATCGTTTTGAGGTCGCGGTCGGCGCCATCCTTGAGTCCCTCGCGGATCGTCGCCTTGGCCGTCGCCATCGTGAGCGGCGCGTTCGACGCCATCCGGGTCGCATACTGGCGGACGTGATCCTCCAACTCTGCGGGCTCGACCAGCTTGTTCAGCAGGCCCATCGCGTATGCTTCGTCGGCGTCGAAAATGCGCGCCGACATCAGGATGTCGCGTGCGTTGGCCGCGCCGCATATCTGCACCAGCGACATCACACCATCCAGCGGATATGCCAGACCCAGGCGCGCCGCCGGAACTCCCAGGCGCGTGCCGCGCGCCCCGATGCGGATGTCGCAGGCGAGCGCGACCTGCAAGCCGCCACCGATGCAGATGCCGGCGATCATCGCGATGACCGGTTTGGGACAGTTGATGATCGCGCTGGTCGCGTTGCCCGGAGCCTCCCGGTAGATGCGGGCCTGCTCGGCGTTGGCGCGCAGGCTGGGGAACTCCGAGATGTCGGCGCCGGAGATGAAGGCCTCGGGCGTGGCGCCGCGCATGATGATCACGCGCACATCGGGGTCATCGCTGAGTTCGGTGACGCCCTCGACGATGAGCTGCCAGGTGCGCAGGTTGAGCGCGTTGCGCACCTGCGGGCGGTTCAGTACCAGCCATCCGAGCGGCGCCTCGTGGCGCACAAGCAGCGGCTCGGGCTCTCTGGCAATGTTTTTGACCTGCTCGCCCATTGTATTTCTACCTTCTGCGGCCATCTTCGCCGTCCATGTCACAGTTCACTCTAGAGCTTCGCCAGTACCTCGTTGGCAATCTTGTCGAGGCCGCGGGTAAGACCGTCGGCGTCGAAGGCAGGGGGCGCGATCACGACGCGCGAAATCCCGATGTCCTGCAGCGGCTTGATCGTCTCCACGCTCGCGCGTGCCGCGCACGAAAGCTCGATCGCGCCGGGGTCGCGCCCTGCATTACGCGCCGCCTCGCGCATGATCTCGAACAGTGGCTGCAGCTTGTCGGCCTCGCCGAGCGCGGGGAAAAATCCGTCACCCATCCGACCAGCGCGGCGCGCCGCGGCGGGCGAATGGCCGCCGACGTGAATCGGCACGCCGCCTTTTTGCACCGGCTTGGGAAAACTCTTGAGGTCGTGAAAGTCGAAGTGCTTGCCGTGATAAGTGGCCGTATCGTCGCGCCACAGCACGCGCATCGCGGCGACCGCCTCGTCGGTGCGCGCGCCGCGCTGATGGAAATCCAAACCGAGCGCGTCGAACTCCTCCTTTAGCCAGCCGCTGCCGATGCCCAGGATGACGCGGCCGCGCGAAAGGACGTCGAGCGTGGCGGCCTCCTTGGCGACGTAGAGCGGATGACGCTGCGGGAGAATCAGGATGCCGGTGGCGAGCCGGATGCGGCTGGTGACCGCGGCGGCGTAGGCGAGCGGCAGCAGCGGATCGGGAATTGCGACGTCCTCGCCGCCGGGTATTTTGCCGCTGCGCGCGTAAGGGTAGGGCGTCTTGTAGTCGTGCGGTATGACTACGTGCTCGACGGTCCAGATCGATTCGAAGCCGCGCTCTTCCGCGGTTTTGGCCAGATGCGCCAGTAGCTCGGGCTCCGCGAACGGCCCCGAATTGACGAACATCAGTCCGAGCTTGATCATCTTAGTGCGCGCCTCGCGTTTGATGCTGCGGACATATTGTCGCGTGAACTTTCGTTGTCGCGTGAACTTTCGCGACAATTCAGCTATCTCGTTGTAGCCCAGCTTGCGGGCGCCGGTAAACCGCTGCGCCGCGATATGCCCATTCCACGCCCGCCCGGCTTGTCCGTCGCGCGCGACAGGATTAAGTACAATGGTCATGGATATCACCAAATATGGCGTGTGGTTTTTCTACGACGGGATGACCGCGACGCAGAGCGCGGACTTCGCACGTACGGTCGAAAAGCACGGCTACGGAGCGTTATGGATTCCCGAGGCGGTTGGACGCGAGCCATTTGCGCACGCGGCCTATCTCGCGGCTCGCACCGAGCGACTGGTTTTCGCCACCGGCATCGCGAACATCTATGCGCGCGACCCGCTGACGATGGCGGCGGCGGCCAAGACCGTCAGCGAGCTTTCGGGCGGCCGCTTTCTGCTCGGGATCGGTGTCAGCCACAAGCCGCTAGTGGCGAATCTGCGCGGGCATAACTATGACAAGCCCTATAGCTACATGCGCGAGTACCTGACCAAGATGAAGAGCGCGCTCTACAAGGCGCCGGAACCCAAGGAGCGGGTGCCGGTGGTGCTCGCCGCGCTGCATCCCAAGATGCTCGCGCTGTGCGCGGCCGAAGCCGACGGCACGCACACCTACTTCGTGCCGCCGGAGCATACCGCGATGGCGCGCGCGATCATCGGCCCCAAGCCGCTAATCTGCGTCGAGCAGGCGGTGATTCTCGATACCGACGCGACCAAGGCGCGGGCGACGGCGCGCGAATATATGAAGACCTACGTTCCGCGGCTTCCCAACTACACCAACGCATTGAAGGCGCTGGGCTGGGCGGACAAGGAATTCGAAAATGGAGGCAGTGACCGGCTAGTCGACGCCATCGTGGCCTGGGGCACTGAGGCGCAGATTCGCGACCGCGTCGAAGCGCATCTGAAGGCGGGCGCCAGCCATGTGTGCATCCAGCCGCTCAACACTGCGAATCCGCTGATGCCCGACGAGCGGGCGCTGCAGGCATTGGCGCCGCGATAGGCGCGATGCGCGCGCGCAGGGCTAGGTCCGCCGGTGCGGCCGCGGCGCTCGCGCTCGCCGCGTTATTGGTGAGCGGATGCGGCCCGTCGGCGGAAGAAAGCGCGCAGCGGGCCGAGGCCGCCGCCGCGCAGGCGCAAGCCGCCGCCATGCGCGCGCAGGCCGCGGCAGCCCTGGCGAGCGAAGAGGCCGCTGACGCGCAGCGTCGCGCCGACCATGCCGTCGAACTGTTTCAGGCAGCGACGGCCGAATTTAACGACGCCGCCAGGCGGCTCGAAAAGTTCCGCCGCGAGCAAGAGGAGCAAGATCGGTAAGAAGACCAGCAAGATCAGCGAGATCGGGCCAGACCAGGAGAGAGACGGAGGTCGGTAGCAGCGATGTTGGTGGAATTCAAAGCAGTGAGTGCGCGTCGCGGCTATCGAAGGCAGGCCTGGTCCCGCATAATGGCGATTCTGGGTCAGCCGCAGTGGTCAAAAAAGGAACAGGGGAAAATGAAACTGTACAACATGAATCTCTCGAATTTTGCCACCAAGTCGCGGATCGCGATTTACGACAAGGGGCTGAATATCGAGATCGCCGCGATTCCCGGCAATAACCTCAAGTCGCCCGAATACCTAAAGATTAATCCGCTCGGCAAAACCCCGGCGCTCGACGCGGACGGAGTGATCGTCGCTGAGTCCGAGATCATCAACGAATACCTCGAAGACAAGTTCCCCAAGCCGCCTCTGCTGCCCAAAACACCCGAGGGACGTGCACGCGTGCGGACCTTCACCCGTTTCCACGACCTTTATCTTGAGCCGCCGCTACGCACGCTTTTTGGCCAGCTGAATCCCAAAAACCGCGACGAAAAAATCGTCAACGAACGACTTACCGAGTTCAACCAGCGCCTGGACCAGCTCGAGGCGTTGCTCTCGCCGAGCGGCTTCGCGGCGGGGCCGGAGTTTACGCTGGCCGACTGCGCACTCGCACCGACGATGTTTTTCGCGACCAACATGCTGCCGGGCTTTGGCGCCAAGCCGGCGCTGGAGGGGCGTCCTAAGCTCGAGTCGTGGTGGACGCAGGTGCAGACGCGGCCGTCAGTAAAAAAAGGCGCTGGACGAGATGGGCGAGGCGCTCGCGGCTATGATGAAACGCTAGTTCATCGCCCGTCGATCGCGTTTCCGAGGCTCGGCGCTTGCGCTCGCCATCGGCCACGTCGCTCGCTCCGAAGGATAATCTTTTTTGAAACTGTCGGTCATCGACCAGTCGCCAGTATCCGCCGGCTCGACTCCGGCCGACGCGCTGCGCAACTCGATCGAGCTCGCGTGTCTGGCCGACAAGCTCGGTTACGAGCGCTACTGGATCGCCGAGCACCACGCCATAACGGCCCTGGCCAGTCCCGCGCCCGAAATACTCATGACCCGCATCGCCGCCGAGACTCGTGGCATCCGGGTCGGTTCAGGCGGCGTGATGCTGCCGCATTACAGCCCGTTCAAGGTTGCGGAAATTTTCCGCGTGCTCCACGCACTATATCCGAACCGCATCGATCTGGGCGTTGGCCGCGCCCCCGGCGGCACTCCGCTCGACACTTTCGCGCTCCAGCGCTATCGCGGCCAGCAACTGTCGACCGACGATTTCCCGCAGCAAATGATGGAACTGCTGGCTTTCCTTAACCGCGACTTTCCTGCAAAACATCCGTTCAGCCGCCTGACGGTCTCGCCCGACATGCCGGGTTGTCCCGAGGTTTGGCTGCTGGGTTCGAGTCTGTGGAGCGCCGCTGCGGCAGCGCAACTCGGTTTGCGTTATGCCTTCGCGCATTTCATCGATTCCAATCCGACCCGCGCCGCGTTGGAACATTATTTCTCGCATTTCACTGCGACGCGGGATTTGTCTGCCCCTTATGCGATGGTCGCGCCCGGAGTAATCTGTGCCGACACGCGAAGCCGAGGCCGAGCGGCTGCTGACGCAGCGCGCGCCTGTTCCGCCGCCGTATCCGCCAAGGCGACGTGCGCCCGATTCCGACGCCCGAGGAAGCGATCGCGGAACTGGGATCATCGCCCGCAATTCAGCCGGAGCTCGGCGATTGGTCGCGCTATTTCGCAGGCACGCCCGATAAGGTACGCGACCAGCTAATCGATATGGCGAGTGTGCTGCACATCGACGAGCTGATGATAGTTACGATCGTGCACGACCATCGCGCACGCATGCGCTCCTATGAGCTGCTGGCCCGCGCTTTCAATCTCACTCCACGCTAAGTGTGAGCGGAAGAGAAGCCTGGGACGCGCACATCTGCCGCGTTGATTTGCCGGCGTAGGCAAACCGGCCTCATTCAGAGAGGAATGGATACATGAACTCGACCGGAAAGATCGCAATCGTCACCGGCGCCGGAACCGGAATAGGCAAACAGACGGCGCTGGCACTGTTACATGAAGGCTATGCAGTCGTGCTGGCAGGGCGTCGTAAGGAGCTGCTCGAGGCTACCGTGCTGGAAGGCAAATCCACTGGCGCGCGAGCTTTGGCTGTACCGACCGACGTGGGCGATCCCACGGCTGTGAAAGCGTTATTCGCAAAAACCAGGGAGGCTTTCGGCCGCCTCGATTTGCTATTCAACAACGCAGGCGTCGGCGCACCGGGAATCCCCCTGGAGGACCTCACTTATGAGCAATGGAAATCGGTAGTGGATATCAACTTGACGGGCGCTTTTCTGTGTATTCAGGAAGCATTCCGAATCATGAAGGACCAGGATCCCCGCGGCGGGCGTATCATCAACAACGGCTCGATCTCGGCCCACGCTCCGCGACCTAACTCCGCTCCGTACACGGCCACCAAGCACGGCATGACCGGGCTGACCAAGGCGACGTCGCTCGACGGGCGCAAGTACGACATTGCCTGCGGCCAGATCGACGTCGGCAACGCAGCGACTGAGATGACCGCGCGGATGAAGCGAGGCGTTCCGCAGGCCAGCGGCGCCTTAGAGGTCGAGCCGACTTTCGATGCCGAGCAGGTAGCGCGAGCGGTGATCTACATGGCTAGCCTGCCGCTTGAGGCTAACGTGCTGTTCATGACCGTGATGGCAACGAAGATGCCGTTTGTCGGCCGCGGTTAACGCGGACGGAATATGCCCCCGACGAACCAGGCTCCTTTCCGAGCTGATCTTTCAACGGATGCTCATCAGATGAAGTGCTGCAGGCCGGTATGGCTGGTGAGACCTCCATCCGCGACGATCGTGGTTCCGGTAATGAAGGACGCTTCGTCGGAAGCCAGGAAGAGTACAGCGTTTGCTATCTCCTCAGGCTCGCCGATGCGGCCGATCGGATTCTGAGCGAGCCTGCGTCTGAAACCCTCGGCGTCTTTACCGCCCAGCAACTGCGATACCCGCGTATTGGTGGCGCCAGGGCATACGCAATTCACGCGAATCCCATACTTGGCGTTTTCCAGCGCGGCAGCTCGCGCCAGGTTGATGACTCCGGCTTTCGCCGCATTGTAGGCGGACATGCCGTAGTCGCCAACGATGCCCGAAATAGAAGCGGTGTTGACTATCGATCCGCCGCCCTGCTGGCGCATGATCGGCAAGCTGTACTTGATACCCAGAAATGCACTGGTGAGAGTGACCGCGAGTGTCCGGTTCCAGGTCTCGAGCGTCATCGTTTCAAGCGGCTCTACCGTGCCGAGCCCCGCGTTGTTGAACATCACATCGAGCTTTCCCCAGGTATCCGTCGCGAGACGGATCGCGGCCTGAACGCCTTCAGGATCGGACGCATCCATCTTGAGCCATCGTGCACTGCCGCCGGCTTTCGTGATCTCGCCCGCGACTTCGCCCGCGCGTGTTCCGCTGAGATCAGCGATCACCACCAAGGCTCCTTCACGCGCGAAGCGGCGCGCGGTTGCTGCACCGATGCCCGAGCCGCCGCCGGTCACAATCGCGACTTTGCCTTCCAATTTCCCTGCCATAAATAATTCACCCTTTGCTTGATTACATACTTCGCAAAATCGGCGATCACCTTCGGCGTTCCTGTGTGGGTGCCGCCGTGCACCGCAATCTGCTTCACCCCATGCAGCGCATTGCCTTGGCCGTCTTCACTAGTTCCTCGGGAGTTCCGGTCGGTGTTCAATTGTTGGCGGCACCCGCGCGATCAAGAAACGCGAAGCCATCGTCCAAGTCTGTATCCCTCCTGGGCGCTCCCTCGGCGTGTAGTACAAACCAGGCTGCTTGCGCAATGTTCCGGCCTGGCGATCGGTCACAGCGCTTTCCAGCGTTTCCATTCCACAAGAAGCCGCCGCTAAGGTTTTGGCCGCGCCGGCCAGCCTGCACCTATCGTTGACGGGGGCCGCGACTTGACGCTGGCTTCGGAGAGGGGCTACGAATCGGATACTTCGAAAGTGAAAACGCGAAATTCCGGCCCGATGAGAATGCGACTCGGCTCTCGGCGTTTTGGACGCCGCGTCGAAAAGCTCCGGAAGGCATAGGCGCGCAAGTCCGCTGCGCGATGACCCGGCGCGAAGCGCTACTGGCGAAACGGTTGCGGGCAAGGGGGAGAATTGCCATGGCTGTGAAAGAAACAATTGTCGCAAGACTGGCCGAATGGGGACTCGCGCTGACCGAGCGCGAGATCGATCAGCTCGTTCCCGCGTACGAGAACCTGCTGCGATGGCAAGGCGTGCTCGAAGGCATGATGCAGTCTAAAAAGCTGGTTGAGGGAATGACGGCGCCGGCTAGCGAGCCGATTCTGATTCACGCGATCGAGCGGAAAGGATGAACGTAATGAACGCCTCCGCACAGGAACTCGCCTTCGCTCCGATTTCCGCGGTCGCAGAATCCATCCGGCGCAAGGAGCTCTCGCCGGTGGAGCTGGTGCGCGCATCGCTGGCTCGGATCGAGGCGCTCGACTCCAAACTTAACTCCTTCTACACGCTGTTTCGCGATGACGTGTTAGCCGCCGCCCGCGAGGCCGAGGCTGAGATCGCCCGCGGCCAGTATCGCGGGCCGTTGCACGGGATTCCGATCGGGATCAAGGACATCTACGAGTGCGGCCCCACCACCTGCGGCTCGCAATCGCTCAAGGATTACGTTGCCGCCGAGGATTGCACGGCGGTGCGCAAGCTCAAGCAGTCGGGCGCACTGGTAGTGGGCAAGAATGCGACCTACGAATTCGCCTACGGTTTCCCGACTACCAAGTCCTACTTCAAGCCGGCGCGAAATCCGTGGAACCTGGCCTATGACGCGGGCGGCTCGAGCAGCGGCTCGGGCTCGTCCGTCTCGGCCGGACTGGTTTACGCGAGCATGGGCTCGTGCACCGGCGGCTCGATTCGATGGCCCGCGCAGTGCTGCGGAATCGTCGGGCTGAAGGCCACCTATGGGCGGGTGAGCCGGGTGGGGGTCTATCCGCTGGCGTGGAGCCTCGACCATACCGGACCGCTCGCGCGCACGGTCAAGGATGCCGCGCTGATGCTGCAGGGATGCGCCGGCTACGACCCGGCCGATCCGGCTTCGGCCAACGTACCGGTACCCGATTTCACCGCCAAGCTGGGACAGCCGATCAAGGAGATGCGTATAGGGTTGATGCGTTCTGTGTACGAAGATAACTGCGATCCGAAAATCCTGGGGCCGTTCAACGCCGCGCTTGGCGAGTTCGAAAAGCTCGGCGCCAGGATCGTCGACGTACCCTCGATCACCCTCACCCAAATGCAAGCTATCGAGTGGCCGGCGCTGTTCGCCGAGACCGCCGCGATCCACGTCGACAACGTCCGTCATCATGGCGCCGAATACAATCCGCACGCCAAGCTGTTCGTCGCCTACGGCCTGCTGATCAGCGGCGCGTGTTACCTGATGGCGCAGCGGGCGCGCGCCCAGGTGCGCGACGACCTACTCAGAGCGCTGGCGCGCGACGTGGACGTGCTGATGCTGCCGACGGTGGGATTCCCCGTAAGCCCGGTGCTCGACGATTCGCCTGGGCTCAGCATCGTGGCTGAGGACTTCTCGGTCTATACAGCGGTTTTCAACTTCACCGGCTTTCCGGCGATCCAGGTGCCCTGCGGTTTCGATACCGATGGGCTGCCGGTCGGGTTGCAAATCGCGGGCAAGCCGTTCGACGAGGCGACGATCTGCCAGGCCGCGCACGCCTACGAGCAGGCCACACCCTGGCACGATAAGCATCCGAGCCTTTAACGCATTGCGCTTCGAGACCGAACGCGGACGTGAGATACGCAGTTCGTCCGAAACGGGCGAACCGAGAGGGATGGACAAATGAGCGATCTCGATCTCTGTTACATGACGGCGACAGAGGCACTTGCCGCCTTCAAGACGCGCGCCCTTTCTCCAGTCGAGCTGCTTAGAGCCATCATCGCAAGATGCGAGCAGCTCGAGCCGAAGGTCAACGCACTCACCTACACCTATTTTGATCGAGCGATCGAGCAGGCCAAGACCGCCGAGGCGCAGTACAGTCGACCTAGCAGGCAGCCGCGCCCGCTCGAAGGCGTGCCCCTCGCGATCAAGGATTTTCATCCGGTCAAGGACGAGATTACTACCTTCGGTTCCAAGATCTATCGAGACCATCGACCGCATCACACGGCGCCCACGGTCCAGAGATTGCTGGATGCCGGCGCAATCATGCACTGCCGGACAACCACGCCCGAATTCGCTCATACGGGTGTGACGGCAAGTCCGCTCTGGGGCGTCACCCGCAATCCGTGGAATTTGGAGTACACGCCCGGAGGCTCTTCAGGAGGGGCAGGCGCCGTCGTGGCAAGTGGAATGACTACACTGGCCGATGGTACCGACGGCGGCGGCTCGATACGTATCCCGGCTTCCGTGAACGGTATTGTCGGATACAAACCACCATTCGGGCGTAATCCACTCGATCTCGATCACCCGCTGGAGACGATACTGCACTATGGCCCGATGACCCGCAGCGTCTCCGACGCCGCGCTCATGCAGAACATCATGTCCGGCCCGCACCTCGACGACATCTGTACCGTTCGCGAAAAAGTTGTGCTTCCGGCGCTTCCGGACGACATCAAAGGCTGGAGAGTCGCCTACTCTATGGACCTCGGATTCTACAGTGTCGATCCGGAGATCCGCCGAAATACGTTGGCCGCACTCGACGTATTCAAAAGTCTCGGCTGCTCGGTCGAGGAAGTTGATCTAGGCTGGAACTGGGGCGTGAACAGCGCATGGGTGACTTACTGGACCGTATTATTCGCGGGGCTCCTGGGCGACAAGCTCCCACGCTGGCGCTACGAAATGACCGAAGGGCTCGTTCGTATGATCGAGAGCGGCTCAGCCGTAAGTGCCGATCGTTTCTATAGGATTAACCTGGTGCGCGGCGAGATGTATAAAACGCTCGGCCCAATTCTGGAAAATCATGATGTTTTGATCTGCCCGACAACCGCGCTGCCTTCGGTCAAGCACGATCACGACCCGAACGACCCCAGTTTCACCATCGATGGGGAAAGGGTACCCGCTTCGATTGGATGGTATATGACCATGCCATTCAATCTGGTTAGTCAGTGTCCGATTGTCGCAGTTCCGACCGGTTTCGCCGCTTCGGGCATTCCTACGGGAATGCAAATCGTTGGGAAGACGTTCGATGACTTGAGCGTATTCCGCGCGGCCTCCGCATATGAGAAGGCCCGCCCTTGGCGCGGAAAGCGGCCCGAGATCTGATTTTTATATTTGATATGGACGAGCGAGATGCGCCAGATCTGCTGTTTGCTTCGTAACAGGATCCGGCTGTTGACTCTCTCATTCTTTGAATCAAGGAGGCGAGAACATGAGCGCAATGGATCTGGAACGGCGAATCGCGCAACTCGAAGACATCGAGGCGATCAAGAAGCTCAAGGCCAGCTACTGTTTGCATGTCGATCACGCCAACGAAGAGGGCTGGGTATCGCTTTTCACCGAGGACGCGAGCTGGGAGGCGGACAAGTTCGGCCGCTTCGACGGGCGCGAGGCGATCCGCGGCCTTTTTAGAAAGATTCCCGAGATGCTCCACTTCGCGATTCACTACGTGATGAATCCGATAATCGAGGTAAACGGGGATAGCGCGACGGGCATTTGGTACCTGCTCGAGCCCTGTACCTTCGCCAAGGAAAAGCAGGCGACCTGGGGCGCCGCTCGGTATGACGAAGAGTACGTGAAGGTCAGCGGCCAATGGAAGTTCAAGCGGCTCCGGCTGACCTCGTGGTTCTGGGCCCCGTTCGACCAGGGATGGGCGAAGCGGCGCTACGTGATGGACTGATCGCGCGGGACCGCCAACGTCATTCTTCGCGTGAAAGGGACACGACCATGAGCCGGATCATAGACGCGGACAGTCATTTCATGGAGCCGCTCGATCTCTGGGAGCGGTATATCGAGCCGAAGTATCGCGCGCGCTGCCTGCGTTTCGAGCGCGAACCTGACGGCAACTACGCGATGCTGCTGGACGGCAAGCGAACCACGGGACTGGGCGAGTTCACCAACCGCGAGTTGCTCGGAGTCGCAGTCGGCTATGGGCAGAAAGAGGAGGGCCTTAATCTAACCTCTTTCGATCCCGCGGCGATATTCAACCACTCGCTCGAAGACATGGACAAACGAATCACGTTCCTCGACCATGAGGGCATCGAGTCGCAGTTCATCTATCCAACTCTTGGCCTCTTCTGGGAGGATGGAGTACAGGATCCGGATTTGGCAGCCGCACATTGTCGCGCCTACAACACGTGGGCGCTAGAAATGTGCGCCGGCCACAAGGACCGGTTCTATCCGGTAGGACACGTATCACTGCGCAATCCAGCCGAGGCTGCGAATGAGGTTCGGCGGTTGGCGAAGACCGGCGTCCGCGCGGTGTTCGTGGCAGCGATGCCGGTCAGCGGCAAGAGTCTGGGTAATCCCGAGTTTGATCCGATATGGGCCGCGGCGCAGGAAGCTGACATTGCCGTCGGGCTTCATCTCGTGGTTCATCGCGCCTACATCGGCAACGAGTGGCATCGGGATCGCGACCCAGGCTTCATGTTCTTGAGCATGAACGTCATCCAGGATCCGCGGATGGCGCTCACCACGATGGTCTATGACGGGGTTTTCGAGCGCTTCCCGCGGCTGCGCGTGGCCACCATCGAGTCGGCTAGCGGATGGATTGCTGAATGGCTGGACCGGCTCGATTATCGCTACAGCTACATGGGCCATACTACGCAAATGAAGCGGCCCGCGAGCGAGTACTTCGCGCGCAACATCTGGATCTCAGCGGACCCAACCGAGCGGACGCTGCCCTACATGATTGAACTGGTCGGCGATGACAAGTTCTTCATTGGCTCCGACTACCCGCACGCGGAAGGCTTTACGCAGCCAGTGAGCAGAGCGCGCAAGGCGCTTGCGAAATTGTCCACGGCGTCAGTAGACAAGGTACTGGGTGGGAACGCAGTGCGATTCTTTGGTATCTAGGGCCGGGAATTAGAAAACGAACTCGAACTCGCAGCGGTCCACGCCCGTCCAGGCCGATCGGAATCTTGGATGCTGCCGAGATCGATGATCGGATAGATCCAGACTTTCAGGTAGCCAGACAGCGACGCAATGCTGGTCTCTTTCAATCTGCGCCTGCGGGATTTCCGCAGGCGCAGAAAGGGCGAGACGCTCAGGCTTCGATATGATGCAGGCTATCGACCTGCCAGATTTTGCGAGCGACTTCCGCGGAGCGCTTCACGAACTTACGGCTCAAGTCGAACTGAGCTTCGAAGATGGCTCCGAGCGGCGTTGCCTTGGCCCACTCGGCCGCGTTGGCTTGGTAGTCCAGCACACCATTAGAGATTTTCTCGCTGTTGTCGATGTACCATGCGGCGAATTTCTTCGCGCCGTCCATGTTTAAGAACTGCTTGCCGAGATCAGTAGCGTTCCCGAAAAGCGTTTCTTTGCCGTTTTGCTTCTCCATTTTCGTCCTCCAGAGCCTTTGTGGGGATTGTTTCCCGTGTTTGGTTTTCATTTCGATGCTCAGCATATCACGCGCTTGCTAGATATATCAAGCAGTCCGAGCAGAATAAAAATATTGGCGGTGGATCCCGGAAAGAGCGTCGCTCGGCTTACCTCGCGGATGCTATACCCAACAGCATGCGGCGTAAGACGACCGTCAATCCACTCGGCGCGTTCATTCGCAACCAGCGTGAGATCGCGCGCTTATCGCTCCGCCAATTCGCTAACCTCGCGCACATCTCCAATCCGTATCTCAGCCAAATCGAGCGCGGCCTCTACGAACCATCGGCCAGCGTCCTTAAGGGCATCGCAACCGCGCTTGGTATCCCGCCCGAAAGGCTCTACGCTGCCGCGGGTTGGTTCGAGCCTGAGAGGGGCGACGAGCACCAGGTCGAAACCGCAATCCATTCCGATCCTGACTTAACCGATAGCCAGAAAGAGGCCTTGATCGCAGTCTACCGCGGGTTCCTGGACCAGGAGCCGGAAAAATAACCGACCGCTTAATCTTGTCGCAGATTACTGAGTTGTTTGGTTTAGTGATTGAGATCCGAAGCGCCCGAGGAGAAGGTCAATTACGACGCTTCCAGCTCCATGTTGGATTGCTTGGAAAACTTGCTATAGAGGTAATCGCCATTCAGAACTGGCGGATACTTCGCGGGCTCGTCGGCACTCTGACAGCTATCGATACATTTGATTTCGGCGTCATAGTTCGGCTGCACGAAATACACCAGTGACAAGCGATCATGATCTCGCGCAATCTCGAACGGCGGATTGACGACCCGATGCTGAGTCGAAATCCATTTGTCGTTCGTCCACCGCATCAGCGTATCGCCGATATTGACCACCATCGTATCATCGATCGCGGGAACGTCGAGCCATTCGCCTCCGGGACCACGCGCTTGAAGCCCCACCGACGAGGTGCGTTCCTGCCACAGGATCGTAAAGGCGGTGTAGTCGGAGTGCTCGCCGCCGCGCAACTGCTTCGCCCGCGGAGGACGCGACAGCTTCGGATAGTAACTGGCCCGTAAAATGCTGATGTGACGGTCCAGCTTGGTATCGAAGAAATTCATTGGAAGATCCAGCGCCGTCGCGAAAATATGCATCATGTCGAGCGACAGACCTTCCAGGCGGTGGAAATAATCAATATAGACGTCCTTAAGATCTGAAGGATTGCTGGGCCAGAGATTGTCGGCGAAATGCACGCCCGCGGCAGCGCCTCGGTAATACTCGGTCTTGGGAACGTCCGTCGGACCGACGTCGAAGACCTCCTTGAGATCCGGCGGCGTCTCCTCGTCCTGGGTGTACGCAAGTCCTTCCGACTCCATGCCGCCATAGCCTCTGATGATTTCGGGCCGTGGCCGCGCGACCTTGCTCTTCTCCTTTGGATCGAGTGCAAAGAACGTCTTCGTGGTGGTGACCATATTCCGGATGGTGCTCGATGGTATTCCGTGGCCTGAAATGATCAGAAAGCCAATTTCGACGCACGCTTGCGCGACTTTCTCAACCACGCCTTTGCGGGCCGTAGCGTCGCCGTTCTTGAAAGGCGAAATATCGATGACCGGGATAGCTTTGAGAGGCATGATCGCGTTCCTTCAAACGGGTTGAGGATGCGCAACGTTCGCCGTCGAGCAGCGTGGTAGGATCTGACTATCGAAAACAGCAGATAATATCAACGATGAACTACTTCAACTTGGTTTTTAGGCCGAATGTTGAACTTGGCCCGGTTGCAGTAGCGCAGACCTTCGAGCCCACGGAGGCATGGCATGAGATATTGCGCACTTCGGTGCGAGTTCACCGACATGATCAATCAAACATGCTCAGTCAAAATGGTCCGCGGCCCAGTCGAGCATTCCTTGGTCACTGCCGCGCGGTCCGATCAATCGACAGTCCAAGCGGACAACCATCGAAGGTGCCGAGCGGAAGACTGATCTGCGGCAGGCGGGCAAGCCCCGCGATCGATAACAGCGCGAAGGCGTGGCCGCGGAAGACCTCGAGCTCGGCCGGCGGCGTGTTGAGCCTGGGCGCGACCCCCGGGGCCGTCGGCAGACACAGTATCGCGTCGTTCCCGAGAAGGCTGTCCATGTGGCGCGCCACTGCCTCGCGCCCGGGCATAGCCGCCGCCACCTCGGCGGCCGTGATTGTCGCCGTCCAGGCAAACCGCTCGCGGATGCCCGGTCCGAATTCCGGGCGATAGCGATCGATCCAAGCTCCGTGCTGTGCGCGAATCTCGGCGCCCTGGAGAACGCGAAATATTGATCGCCATTCGGCGCTGTCGGCTGTGTAGACCTTCACGCGAGTGGTTTTTGCGATCGACGCCGCCACCTTGTCGATCGCGGGGGTGAGCGCTGCGGCGATCGCCGGATCGATGGCCGCAAACGCGTCCGCCGCTATCAGCAGCCGTCTCGGCACGAATGGCATCCCAGACGGCAGCAGCACAGTCCCGACCCGGCGCATCAGGCTCGACGTGCGCGCGAACCAGCCCACCGTGTCGAAGCTCGCCGCCAGCGGGACCACGCCGTCGGCAGGCACGAGGCCATGGGTTGTCCGAATCCCATAGATGCCGCAATAGCTTGCCGGTATCCGCACCGACCCGCCGCAGTCGGTGCCGAGGGCGAAATTAACCAGGTCACCCGACACCGCGGACGCCGAACCGCTCGACGATCCGCCGGGAATGCGCCCCGGAGCCTTTGGATTGACCGGCGTACCGTAGTGCACATTCTCGCCGTTGATGCTGTAAGTCATCTCATCGCAATAGGTCTTGCCGGCCATGCGGGCCCCGGCGGCGAGCAGGCGCTCGACCGCCGATGCGGTGCGTTGTGCGGGTGGGTGAGTCTCGAGCCAGCGCGGATGGCCATTGCCGGTACGATGTCCCGCGATGTCGAACACGTCCTTGACGCCGAAGCTGCAGCCGAGCAACGGACCGGTCGCGCTGCCTTCGATAGTGACCTCGTCATACCGGCAGAAGGCGTTGAGCGGATCGCTGATGCTCATGTCTTTCGATGGAGTTGCGCCGGCTCGCGCGAAACTGTCATGTGGCCGCGTTTGAAAGCGTAGAGCACCGGTGCCAATTCCGCCACCGCCATTTCGTGCTCGACCGCGTCGAGCACCACCAGATCAGCACACTTGCCGACCTCGATCCCATAGTCCGCCAGCCGCATCAGTTGGGCCGGCCGTTCCGTGATCATCGCGAAGCAGTTCCGCAGGTCGGTCTTGCTGCCGACCTGACAGACATTGGCATAAAGATTCGCCATCCGAATCAGCGAGCAGTCCCCGAACGGCGTGAACGGATTGAGCACATTGTTGCTCGACAGCGAGCAGTTCACTCCGTGACTCAGCAGTTTGTGCGCCGGCACCACGCCTCGCGGTTGATTGTGATCGTGGGTCTGATTGCGCCCCATCAGGTAAAGATCGGTCGCGGGCAGCACTGTGAGCGCCACGCCAGCCTCCGCCAGCCGTCGCGCCATCCGATCGAACTCCGCGTGCGGCAGGGCGGTCGCCTTTGTGACATGGCCGATAGTGACCCGTCCTCCGTATTTGTGCTCCTCGGTCCGCCGACATACGTGCCACACATCCATGTCGTCGAAGGTGGGGCCGAAGTCGAGATGCATGTCGATATCGACGTCGAATTCGCGCGCCATCTCGAATACGCGGTCGATCTGGCCGCGAGGATCTGAATCCGTATAGGGCGCGGCGCCGACCGCGTGGCAACCGCGCTTGAGCGCCTCGACCATCAATTGGTCGGTACCGGGATTGTTGAGCATGCCCTCTTGGGGAAACACGCAGACCTGCAAATCGATGGCCCAGGCGTATTCCCTGATCAGCGGCAACACGCCCTCCAGGCTGCGCAACCCGACGCCCGGGTCGACCTCGAGATGGGTGCGCATGTGGGTCGTACCCTGAAGGATCGACTTCTCCAGGGTCTGGCTCGCACGGGTGTGTACGTCCTGTGCCGTGAACGCGGCCTTGGCCTTGGCGGCTTCGCCGATCGCCTCGGCGAGATCGCCGCGCTCCGAAGTACAGCGGTCAAGAATGCCGGACTTGTCGAGGTGAAGGTGAGTCTCGACGAAACCGGCGGAGACGAGCCGCCCGTCGAGGTCGATGGTCTTGCCCGTGGCTTCGAGCCGCGGTGCCATCGCCGCGATCCTTCCCGCCATGATCCCGATGTCGCAGCGCTCCTGATTGTCGAGTCGCGCGTTCCTGAGGATGAGGTCCATGGCCACCATTCGCTTCCAAGCCCTTGCGGGATTGCTCACCTCGTTCCTTATAGCAGTTCCGCCATTCGGACCGTACCTTCACAATCTGCCAAGGAATCCTCAGATCGGACAATGGAAATAGCGGCTAGATTACTTTGCCGAGACTCGCGGATATGCTGAAGTCGGTGGGGAGTTCTGTTGCGCTCTAGAGCTTACCGCGTCGTTTCACGCGCAGGGAAGCCCGCAGCAGCCTACCCCAACTGCTTAGAGCTTCGTCTCGCCTTGGGATTTTCAACCAGGACGCACTTGTGAGGTGCTTCCAGGTTGGTTTTGATGTGCCGGCATAGAAGGCGATGTTTCCACGTTCCATCAAGGAGTTACTAAGCGACCGACGAGCAATCCGGGGAGCGTGGATTGCAGTCGGAATCTATTTGCTTGGCTTTGCCATCTCCGCGCTCATCCGCTGGCAGCGTGATTTTTACATATACAGAGACGCGGGTTTGCGAGCCTCCCTCGGTGAACGGATTTATAATTTCCATGAACTGAACCCGTTTCAATACGCGCCAATTTACGCCGTTTTCTTCATTCCGTTCGGCTGGCTGCCGGTTCATTGGGCTCAGGCTTTATGGTTCGTGATCAGCATGGGCGCTGCGCTGCCTGCGCTGATATTAGGAAGTGGTCGTCTCCTGTTCGGCGCCGAATCAAAGCTTCGCGCCGATTTGATAGTGGTGCCGTTATTTCTTTGCACCCGGTTTATTTATCCGAGCTTCGATAAGGGCCAGATTGACCTGGTCGTGCTGGCTATGACCGCATGGGGACTAGCCTTCGCGAATGAATCGAAGGCATTGTCGGGTGGCGCTTTGTTGGCGGCCTCAATGCTTATAAAACCGCTTGCGTTCGCTCCGCTCGTCTATTTGTCTGTTCGCCGACGATGGTCTTCGATAGCCTCATTCATCTGCTTCACATTGTTGCTCTTGGTCGTACCTGCGGTAATCTTTGGTGCTGCAAGGACGCTCAGCGAAACGAGAGACTACTTGATAAGTCTCTCAGGGCGGATGAATACGCTGCGCTTGCTGCACGACATAACCACGCCTAACGATCAGTCGGCGACAGCACTCGCTGTTCGAATCTTCTCCCGACGTGAGGGGGGTCTTGGCTTCTTCGACACAGGAATCGGGGCAAGGTTGGGTTTTGCCTTTCAATTCACTTTGATGCTGCTCGTGATTTGGTGGGCGGGAACGCTCGGGCGTACCGAGCGCCGAAAGGACAACCCACTTGGGATAGCCGTCGTGTTCGCCACTGTTCCAGGTCTGCTTCCCACCGCTTGGATGGGCTATTATGTGGCGCTCATGGTGCCATATATGGCGCTGGTCGGGCTTGATTTGTCGAGGCTGAACTTTCGTCCGGCTTGTTCACAGATGGCCCTGATTGCCGTCGCCGTCTCATTCCTTCTATCTGTAAGCAGCCGTTTAGCCAGGACTGCATTGTTCTATGGAGCTCCATATTTCGGCTCTCTTATCATCGTCTTAGCAATCGTCTGGATCGTCACCCAAAATAAGGAAAGCCGATTGTGCGCTGAATAGGTTGGTGGTCCAGAGACTTTACGACTGTGCCCGCCCCTCATTGAGATTGTGCTCCGTCCGCGATCACGACCCAGGTGGGCCCGTGGTCGCTCGCTCTTTCCCAGCCGCGGACTTCGCGATCGACCCCTGCGCCGACCAGACGTGCGGCCGCAGACGGGCTCAGAAGGAGATGATCGATGCGTAGGCCGGCATCGCGCATCCAGGCATTTCGGAAGTAATCCCAAAAGGTGTAGATGCGCTCATCTGGATGTAGTTTACGCACCGCGTCCGTCCAGCCCATCGCGACAAGATTAGCGAACGCGCTCCGTACTTCTGGCAAAAAGAGCGCATCATCAACCCAGCGTTCGGGTTTGTACACATCAATCTCGGTCGGGATAACGTTGTAGTCGCCGGCGAGAACGACCGGCTCCGCCGTGGCGAGTAGTTCTTCTGCGTGTTTCGTCAAGCGTTCCAACCATCGCAGTTTGTAATCGAACTTCGGACCGGGCGCTGGATTGCCGTTGGGTAAATAAAGACATCCGACGCGCACGCCATTGATCAGCGCCTCAATATAGCGGCTGTGTATGTCCTCCGGATCGCCGGGCAGGGCGCGACGACTCTCGACCGGATCTGCGCCACGCGCGAGAATTGCGACACCATTCCAGCTCTTCTGCCCATGCCAGATGACGCCATAGCCGGCTTCGCGAATAGCGGCTTCCGGAAATTTCTCCTGAGGCGCCTTCAACTCCTGAAGACACGCAACGTCCGGCTTGGATTCGGCGAGCCAGCGCAGGAGCGCCGGTAGGCGAGCACTGATGCCGTTAACGTTGAAGGTCGCTATCTTCATTGCGCTTCCGATTAGTCCGGGGCGAGTCTGAACAAAATCTGCCGCATCGCGCTAATCGTGTAGACTTAGCTTGTGCGAAAGGAAGACGCTAGCGAGTTGCTTTCGATCAACGGACGCGAGGTCCGTGTTACTAATCCGGGCAAGCTGTATTTCTCGAAGCAGACAAAGCTCTCGAAACTGGACCTGGTTCGTTACTATTTGTCGGTCGCGCCGGGCGCGCTCGCCGGAATCCGGGACCGTCCGCTTGTCCTTAAGCGATACGTCGATGGCGCCGAAGGTGAGGCCTTCTATCAGAAGCGCGCACCAGCGCAGCGCCCCTCGTGGCTGCGAACGATAACGCTCGCGTTCCCTTCGGGACGCACCGCGGAAGAAATCGTCGTCGATGACGCGGCGGGGCTTGCGTGGATTGTCAATCTCGGTTGCATCGAGCTGCATCCGCATCCTGTGCGCTCCGGCGATCTCGATCATCCGGACGAGTTGAGGGTCGATCTCGATCCAGGCCCTGGCGTGAGCTGGTCGGACGTACGAAATGTCGCGCTTGAGGTGAACTCGCTCCTGGATGAGATGGGGCTTCGCGGCTGGCCAAAAACCAGCGGTTCACGTGGGATGCATATAAACGTGCGGATCGAACCGCGGTGGACCTTCAGCGAGGTCCGCCGCGCGGCGCTTGCGCTTTCGCGGGAAGTCGAGCGACGCGCGCCCGCCCTGGCCAGTTCAAAATGGTGGAAGGAGGAGCGTCACGGCGTGTTCCTGGATTACAACCAGAACGCGAAGGACCGGACGACGTGCTCTGCCTATTCGGTGCGTCCGGTTCCAGACGCCCGCGTCTCGATGCCACTTCATTGGCACGAGGTCCCCGACTGCGAGCCTGCGGATTTTACGGTACTCACCGTTCCAAAGCATTTCGCGGAGTTCGGCGATCCACACGCAGCTATCGACGCCGCGCCGGGTTCGCTCGAAAAATTGCTCGAGCTCGCGGCAAAAGACGAGGAGGCGGGCCTTGGCGATGCGCCCTGGCCACCGCACTTTCGCAAGATGGAGAGTGAACCGCGGCGAGTTGCACCTTCGCGAGCCAAGGCGACCGCTAAAAGTCCGCGGAGGAAAATGCCACTCGTTGTGGTGGCCAAATCTCCCGACAAAGATGCCGCGCTGCGAGGTTTGGAAAACTGGAAGAGCAAATATGCTGAGGCGGCCAGATTTCTCGCCGCAGATGACGTGCTGGTCGATTCGATGCGCGGCAGATCGTCTAGCTGGACACGGATCCGAATAAACCTGCGCCATGTGCCCGAAGAGTTACGGCCTCCTCAGGAAACTCCTGATCCCGATGACGACCCAACTCGCGAATGGCGTGAGATACGTGCGTCGAAGAAAGGTACTTGAGCGCGTAAGGGCTCAGATGTCTCCGGCAAAAATGGTTTTCAGCTCGTGCGGCGGAACAACTTCAAGCTGCTCGTAGGTGCAATCGCGTGGCTTCTTGTCGGTACGCCACCTCCGGAACTGCGCCATATGACGGAAGCGCGTGCCCTGCATATGCTCGTACGCGACCTCCACTACTAGCTCGGGCCTGAGCGGCTCCCACGATAGATCCTTGCCGTGGCTCCAACGGCTCTGACCTCCCGGCATTCGATGGCTTGTTTCAGTGGCTGCAGTTTCATGCTCTGCCCAGTCCTTCCAAGGATGATCTACGAGGGCATCGCGGCGATAGGGTTCAAGATACTCTACAAGCTCCTGGCGTTTCTTTTGCGTGAAGCTTGCACAAACGCCGACATGCTGCAGCGCGCCCGAATCGTCGAAAAGGCCGAGCAGCAAGGAGCCGACAGCCCTTTGTTCTTCATTCTTGTGCCATCGAAAGCCCGCTACGACACAATCACAATCGCGCTCGTGCTTAACCTTGAGCATCACTCGCTTGTCGGACTCATATACACCTGAAATTGGCTTGGCCATGACACCGTCGAGCCCTGCACCCTCGAATCGCCTAAACCAGTCCGACGCATCGCTCGAGTCGTAAGTTGCTGGCGTGAGATGGATCGGCGGAGTCGCGGATGAAAGTAGGGACTCCAGCTCTTGCCGTCTTTTTTTGAACGGCTCGCTACGCAAATCCCGTTCGCCTTCGCAAAGCAGGTCGAAGAACACGATCGATGCCGGGCTTTCTCGGGAGAGAAGCTTCACACGGGAACTAGCCGGATGAATGCGGAGCTGTAGCGCCTCGAAGTCGAGCCTTCCGCTCTTTGCGACAACGATTTCTCCATCTAGCACGCAGCGGTCTGAGAGCTGAGTCAGTAGTGGTTCGAGCAACTCCGGAAAATAACGGTTCAGCGACTTTCCATCGCGGCTCTGGATCAGAATCTCTTCTCGGTCGCGAAATACCAGCGCACGAAAGCCGTCCCATTTCGGTTCGAAGATCCATTCTTGGCCCTGCGGTATTTCGTTAGTGCGTTTAGAGAGCATCGGCAAAATTGGAGGGTTCACCGGAAGCCGCATAGCTCCATTCTACCTGATGAGGGCTGGGCTAAAGCGGACCGATCGATACGATCCAGCAGCGCATGCAGCGGGCGGCGCTCTTGCGCACGGATGCGACGCGGACGCCGATCATGCCGCTGGGCCGGCTGCTTTCCACAAGATTATTTCGGGGCGGATAACCTTCTACAGCGAAGACTCGCATTGTCTGATTTCCCTTGGTTCGAAGCGCCTCCTCGCGATAGCGCTGTTTGGGCAATCAAAAGTGGTGATAGACAACAACTGGCAAATTTTACAACGACGCCAAGTGTCGCAGCGATTGTGTCCCACAGTCGCGCGGTATGATTGTCTGGTTCGTGAAGTAGGTCTTGCCTAGGTAACTATCCCTTGACTGTATAAGTCGCCCATGCTAATTTATCTCTCATGCAGATGAAGGATCGCAAATCCCCTTCGCGCCGTGCGTCTTCTGAATCACGCTACTCGCTCATGGAGTTCATGGCCGAGTTCCCTGATGACGAAGCCTGCCTGCAACGGCTCTGGCGCGACCGCTATTCGTCGGACGGCACGAATGCCGAGTGCCCGAAGTGCGAAGCCGTGCATCCGTTTCATCGCTACGGAACGAAGCAGCAACGGCAATCGTGGACGTGTACCGCGTGCGGCCATCACCTGCATCCGACGGCGGGAACGATTTACCACAAGTCGTCCACGTCCCTGCATCTCTGGTTCTATGCGATGTACCTGATGACAAGCACCCGCTGCGGTATCTCCGCGAAGCAGCTTGAGCGAGAGCTTGGCGTCACCTACAAAACCGCTTGGCGTATCTTCAATAAAATTCGGTCGCTGCTTGATGAAGAAATCCGCGATCTGACGGGCGAAGTCGAAACCGACGAAACCTTTTACGGCGGAAAGTACAAAAACAGGCACGCAAACAAAAAGAAACCCAATACCCACGGGCCGCACGGCAGCGAGAAACAGCCAATCTGGGGAGCGATGGAACGTGGCGGGCGTGTTGTCGCATGTGTCGTAGCGGACACGAAAAGAGCGACCCTGATCCCGAACGTGATCGAGCGCGTATTGCCTCGCTCCACCGTTTATTCGGACGAAGCCTACGCTTACGATCCGCTTAAAGGATTGGGCTTTCAGCACAAGCGCGTGCATCACGCGGCCAAGATTTATGTTGAAGGCAACGCGCATGTGAACTCGCTGGAAGGATTCTGGTAGCTGCTCAAACGCGGGATCGGCGATGTGTATCATTCCGTCTCTACTAAGCATTTGCAGTCCTACGTGAGCGAGTATGCTTGGCGCTATAACCATCGCAACGACCGTCGTGCGCAATTCGATACGTTACTTGTTCGGGCGGCGAGGCCGTGACGGTTTCGCCGCTTTCTTAAGATTGCGAAGGAAATCGCTACGCTTTGGAACTGGAATCTCGTAGTTCTTCGGCGTTTTCTGAGTAGACTCTCCGTCTGTTTTCGTTTTCATGGGCGATTCACTCTTAAAGGAATGTTGGGACAAGCTGGCTCGCGCCAAAGAACACGCCAAGGCGCTCGACACGGAAGTTAGTAGATTCCTCGATACCAATCCCTATCGAGTCTTGCCAGAACTCGATTCTGAACAACGTAAATATCTGTTTCGGTTGAAAGTACTCCAGCCTATCCCGCAACGTGAGTTCGCTCTTATCTTGGGGGATTCTATTCATAATGCCAGGAGCGCTTTGGACTATCTTGCTTGGCGATTGGCCGGAAGCGACATCAGCGACCGCGATACGCTCTTTCCGGTCTTTCTCAAGTGGCGCGCTTTCAATAACAGAGCAAAAGGAAAGCTCTGGCGTATCCATCCTGATGCGCTCACAGAATTGCGCGAGTTGCAGCCGTATAACCGACCTAACCCTACGCGCAACCCCCTCTGGCTTCTGCACGACCTTGATGCCAGAGATAAACACAAGCTGCTCACTATGACGCAGACCATACCCAAAGAGGCGATAGTCTTCATCGGCCATCCGAACTCGCCGTTGTTTAGATTTAGGCATGGCCCTTTTGGGGACAATACAATAGTCGCCGAGATTGATATTCCGCCTAATGTCTCGCACGAAGAGGTGAAAATGGGGTGCGACTTCTCCTCTTTTGACGTAGCTTTCGAGAAGGGCATTGTGGCGGGGGAATTGATTGTTAAATCCGCCTTGGACCAAATTCTCTACGCCACAGAATCTATCCTCCTCCGATTTGAAGAATTGCTCCCCAGCAACTTCCACTGTCTCATCTGGTTTTAACTCCGGCCTGTCATCGTTCATCTTTGCAAAGATTCCTTCCCATTTCTACAGTGATGGGATAGTTACCCTTGCCTAACTAGGTCTTGCCTCAAGCTGATCATTCCATCTAAGGTGCTGCTTCGACGTGGCCAAAGCTCACATTAGTTTCAATCAAATGAGACTACGAGGATTCGTACGCATATAGCCGTTAAATGGTGGCAACGAGCTAGGCCGAAAACAGCTTGAACCAGACCGCGACACCCCAGGCAGACTGGTAATCGCGTAGGAGGATAACTTCGGGCGAAGCAATGGCCGACCTCGATCGCGGGAAACAGATCTTCCAGGGCCTGGTCGAATATCCGCTCCCTAAGAAGCAGGGCGTGCAGGACTACGTTTTCTATCTTGTGCCGGCCAGCCAAGGGTATGGGAAACAGGCGCGCGCCTTCTTCGATAAGTTCTACCCGACTTACACGAAGAACGATGCTGGCACTCTCGAGGATCTGATCTCCACTCTCGCCGCCGACGTCACCGCACACGGCATTCAGCAAATCCGCGAGCTCGTCATCGTCTCACATGGCAACTCGATGGCGTTGCTCTTCCGCATCTTTAACGACACAAGCCTCAAAGAATACAAGTACGTCACTGACTATGCGCTCGCGCTCCTGCAGAAGGATCTCCTTGGCGGAAAGTTCACGGACTTCGCCAATAAACGTAAGATAGTCGTTGCCCACTTGCTGAACGACTCGCGTGTAACCATCCGCGCCTGCAATTTCGGCAACTCCCACAAAGGCATGTACGCGCTCTATTCGTTCTTTGGCGGCAAAGCTAACGTCTATGCGCCGACCCTCTTCCAGTTTTTCGGCACGCAAAGAATCATAGCGGGCAGTCGCCTCAGCACCCGGCTCCAGGTGCATAATCATTTGATTAAACAGCACTATCTGCCGAAGGATACCTACACGCCAGAACGCAGGGACGCGTTTCTCGATTCCATTCTCGATCCCGCCGAGTTCTCCGAGCCGCTCCAGCTTACCTCGACGCATACCGATGCGCCGACCGCGGAAGCCACCGCGCTGGTCCAGGCTCTGAACGCGCACTCCATGAATGACTTCTTGAAGTCGAAGATCCAGAGCCAGTGGAATGTCACTTTTGTCAAACCGACGATCAAAGTAATCATCAAGGATTACCAATGGTTAATTATTGACACGATTTCGCTCAAGGACGCCATCGCTCAGGAACCGAAAACTTTTGAGATTCACTATAAAGTCAATCGCGAGGACGGGATCTCGAGTAATAACTACGAAACCGCAACCTATTCGGCGCAGGCTCAAATCATAGATGCGTCCACTGCGGCGAAATTTCCGCTTCAACTCTTTCTTTCGCAGGAGGAGCATGATGCCTTCAACGGCATCCTTTGCACCCTGGCATTCTATCTGGACGGGTCCAGCGGCGATCCTCAGGATAAGACGAAGTACGATTCCACCCTCGCCTCGCTGAATAGCGCCACTAGCACCGCATCGCCGCTGCCTGCGGACCTGGCCACTGCGCTCAACGCAAATGCCGACTTCCTGCGGAACAATGAAAATGTCCAAATTTCCTCGGCCGCCACGATCGTGCAGCCGTCGACCGGGACAGGTCCCTTCACCTCATGGGCGATCGCGGATACGGGTCAACAGTACCTCATAAAACAGGAAGACCGGCCATCCGACCGCAGCGTCACAGCGCACACCATTGTCGTCTACGGCAACCCTGACCCGCACGCGCTCGCCGCACGTCAGGACGCGCTCGTGTCGCGCTTCGGCAAAGACCCCGACACGCCTGGCACCGAGTTGGCCGCGTACTTGGACGGGTTCTCGATTGACGATCTCGCCAGTCTCGTCGATTACCTGCGTTCGCCGTTCAAACCCGGCAGGTCCTTTTATATAAATCATGCCGAGGAAGCTCTGATGCGCAAGCAGGGGTTTCGCGCATGGTCAGTACAGCACATGCCCAAAGCGACTGACTTGTTGATCGATCAACCTACTTATGAAGACCTCTCGATCTCCGAATGGCGCGACAAACAGACCGTCGCCTACGATTTCGACTTCGACCATAGCTGGAGTGAGGTCAAGGCTTCGGCACCCACCACCACGGTCATCCAGTCGGATCTGTACCTCGAAGAGGATTTGGCGAAACAGCTTAAGATTCAGGATTCCGACATAGCCGCGAGACTCGTTCCTGACGATGAGCAGGCGGACTCACCTGCCACCGATGCCGACGTGCTGGGCTTGCTCGACAAGTCTAGCAACCAGCGATTCGTCTCCAGTAGCAAATCCCTGTTCCACGTACCCGACACCAGCAGCGATGTGGGTTGTGAGGATTTCGCTGCCGCCATCGCCGCCTGGAACGGCGCGCAAGACCTTGAGCCCCAGGCGCTCAAGGATCTTATGGAGAGCCACAAGACCTCAAGCGGCGGTAGTTTTTTGGACATCATCCTAGACCTGGGGAGCAAATATAGTTTCCTGCGCAGCATGGGAAAAATGACGGAGCTCATGGATCTGCCCTCGATTCCTACATCGAAGTACAGCGCTTTCAAGGAGTTGGCCAAGCGGGGCGTAAAGTGGGCTATCAAGCGGGAAGAGAAACAGGTCGTGGCAAGCGGCGCAGAATTCTTCGTGACCAGACTCGGCGTGTTGGAAGGAATGCTTGGCGTGCTTTGGGTTCTCCCCGCCATCGACATTCCCTTCAAAATGTGGATGCAGGTCCTGGATCAACAGGTCCAGACAGACCAGGAATGGGGGAACACCGGCAAACTCACCGCGATCCGGCAGTGGCTTCGAAGCCTCGAGGATCTTACTTGGCAAAAGGAAGACAGCTTTCCGGATACCGTGGATATTAACGTATCCACTCCCGTGTCCGCCGAGCCTTACTACATTGGGAGGTTTTATCAGGAACAAATCGATGGGTTTGGCTATTACGTGCCGGGAGTCTTCGCCCCCGACAAACTGCAGGAAGGCTTCGACAGCGGCGTCACGATCATGGCGAAAGTCGGGCCGGAGATTCTCAGCGCCGCCGCCACGGAAGCCACCGATCTCATCCGCGCTTCGGATGTGGATTCCTGCAAAATCAGTGTGCTGACGCGCGCCGGAATGCTCGACATGCAGAAGCTGAAAGCGTTGATCGTTCGGGAATTCGCCGAAGCCCTGCTCGAAAAGCTGCCTAAGGTCCACCCATGACCGAGCTCGCCGACATCTACCTATCGCTGAAAGACTTCGCCGAACCCGTGCTAGCGAGATTCGCGGGGCTCGATGAACTGGAATATCTCTTTTACCGCTACGGTTGGCAGATCTCGCTGGACGATCCAACCTTCAATAAGATCGATCAGGCGCTCGCCTTCAAGGCCCCGCTCCAGCAGTTCATTCAAACCGCCGAGAGCTTGCAGCAAAAGCTCAACGCCAGCGCGGATGCAACCCCTAGTGCTCAGGATGTCGCATCGCTCGTGGCATCGGCTGCGCTGCTGGTCGACGCGCTGAGCAAGTTCAAGTTGTCGGACTTGACCGGTCTTGCCCATCCGCTCGGCGATCCAGCATTCTGGGAAAATATTGGCGAGCAGTTGTTGGACGACCTGCTCGAAGAGTATCTCCGCATCTACCAGCCGACTATCTATTTGGTTTTACATTTCTGGGGCGCGATCCGGTACGAACAGGCGCAGCCCGCCGACGCGTTTCGGAGGCCATACACTAAGATTGTCTTCGACTGGAACCAGGTCGTGGCGATGTTGCACGACCCCCTGACCGCGCTCAAGCAATACTACAGGTGGGGTGATCCCACCGAACCATTCGAATATCAAAAACTATTCGAGGCGTTGACGGAGGTGCTGCGCGCTATTCAGCTGCCTGCGAATGGCTTTGCTCCAAGCCTCGAGAGCGCGGCCGCGTTTCCCGGCGACTCCGGCATTCAGGTCCAAAGCGACGTCGATGCGTTAAGAGTACTGCTCCTGAAAAGTTTCGCAGTGACTAATAGCGTACTCTATGAAATAGGTATTGAGCTTTTACCGGCCGCGCGCGCGGGGCAAACGGTTCCTTCGGGCCTGATTTTGGGTCCGATGCTCCGCGGCGGTGCCGAAGGCGACCTTCCGCTCGGCGACAGCGTCGCACTGCGATGGAAAGTCGCGGTGAGTGCCGATGATATCATCGGCCTCGCCCTCTTTCCCGACAAAGTCGACCTGACCCAAGGTCAGCTCGCGGCCGGCGCAAGCTTGGAAATCGCTGGCACCGGTACCGATCCTTACTACTTGCTTGGTAATGCACGTTCCTCGCGCGTTGAAATCTATAGCCCTTCGCTGCGCATCGCGATCGAAGGCACCGCTGCCGATCCGGAAGCGAAGCTCGATCTGAGCGCGACCGGCCCGAACAGCCAGCCCGGCTGCAAGGTCGTTGTCCAGCTGGACGATGCAGACGGCTTCGTGAAGGACACCGTCAAGCAGCAGGGACTCGAACTGTCCTTCTCGCCCGAAATCATCTGGTCGACGAAGACCGGCCTTACCTTCAACGGTAAGGCCAATCTCAATCTCGACATTCCGACCAGTCTCTCGATCGGCAGCGTGCACGTTCAGCATATCGCGCTGCGCCTCGCGCCGAAGGACGATGGCAGTGACGCGGTGTTCGAATTCGAAGCTTCCGCCGGAATCGCTGCCGCGCTCGGCCCGGTCCAGGCGAGCCTCGACCGCATCGGCTTGCTGCTGACCGCCGACTTCACCAAGCAGGACAAGAATCTCGGCTTCGTCGATCTCTCCTTCGATTTCAAGCCACCCTCCGGCGTCGGACTCGCCATCAATGCCGCCGGCGTCACCGGCGGCGGATTTCTCGAGCACGACGGTGCAGACGGGCGCTACGCCGGCGCGATACAACTCGCGTTCGCCGACCTCGATCTCTCCGCCTACGGACTCATCGCCACCAAGCTGCCGTCCGGCGCCGCCGGCTTCTCGGCCCTAGTCGTCATCTCCACTGAGTTTTCGCCGGGTATCGAGTTGCCGTTCGGCTTCACGCTCGACGGCGTCGGCGGCATCCTCGGCCTTAATCGCACCCTCGCGCTCGACACCGTCGAGGCCGCCCTCTGGGCGCATCGACTGGACAATCTGCTCTTCCCTGCGAATCCGATCGCCGCCGCGCCCGCGCTGCTCACCTCACTCGATTCGTTCTTTCCCGCCGCGCGCGGCCGCTACCTCTTCGGCCCGCTCGCCAAGATCGGATGGGGCAGCATTGCAGATGCCGTCATCGGCCTGATGATCGAATTGCCCGAGCCGTTGCGCCTGCTGCTCCTCGGCGAGATCGCGGTACTGGTGCCGCGCGAGCACCCGCAACTCGAGCTGCACATCGATTTCGCCGGCGGCTATGACATGGGCAAGCAGCAGGCGTTCTTCGACGCGAGCCTGCATAACTCGCGCATCGAGCGCTATCCGATCGTCGGCGACCTGGCATTTCGTTACGACTGGGGCAGCGCCCCGGTTCTCGCGTTGGCCATCGGCGGATTCAATCCGCATTTTCAGCCGCCGGCCAACTTTCCGTCGCTGAAGCGGGTTGGAATAGCGATCGGACAGAGTAGCGTCCAACTTCACGCGCAGGCATATCTCGCGCTGACCTCGAATACGCTGCAGTTCGGTGCGAACCTCGAGCTCACGGCCGGCTCTGGCGATTTCAACGTCCACGGTTTTCTCGGCTTCGATGCGCTCTGCCAGCGTTCGCCGCTCGCCTTTTCCTTCGATCTCACCGCCGGAGTCGATTTGCGCGCGGGTAGCGACGTGCTCGCGTCGGTCCATCTCGACGGCCATGTATCGGGGCCGACGCCCTGGCATGTCGCCGGCGACGCGTCGCTGAGCCTGCTTTTCTTCGACGTGAGCGTGCATTTCGACAAGAGCTGGGGCGACGATGCCGCAGCTACGCCGCCGATCGATCCGATGCCCGACCTGCGCGCCGCGCTCGCCGATCGATCGAGCTACGGCTCGATACTTTCGGCAACAACGCGAGCGGTTGTTGTCGTGGCATCCTCGCCCACCGACGCGCAGGGCGCCGTACTGCTCGATCCCGCCGGGATGCTGCGCATCTCGCAGCGCGTGCTTCCGCTGGGCCAGCCGATCACGCGCTTCGCCGGCGTCGCGCTCGGCAAATCTCTGACGCTCTTGTTCGACGGGCTCAACGTGATGGGCGCAGCCGTTTCTGCGCCCACTGCGGCCAACGAGGAATTCGCGCTCGCGCAGTTCGAGGACCTGACCGACACCGAGAAGCTATCGATGCCGTCGTTCACGCAGCTCGCAGGCGGGGTGGTGATCGGCGACAGCGCCGTTGATCTCGGCCGCGGCGCCCGTCCGCGCGCTACGATGACCCCGCTCAGCTACGAAACGATCATCATCGATTCACAGCCAGCGCCACCCAGGAAGCCCGGATATGTGCTGCCACTCGCGAACCTGCTTGCGATGAACGGCCGTGCAACTCCCGCTCCGCGCGGGATAAGCCGCTACGCACCAGCGCCGGGCAGCGCTCCGGCGGTGACGCTTGCGCCCGAGCGCTATGTGATCGCGGGCACCGATGACACGAAGGTGCGCCCCGACATCGCAAACGACGGCACTAAACGTGGCGCTCTCGCGGCGCTCGCCGCGTATCGCGCGAAGAATCCCGCAGATGCAGCGAATGTGCAGGTGCTTCTCGAGCAGGAAGCCGCATGAGCGACGGTGCCAAGTACGCGTTCCTCTCCGTGATGCGCCGCGGCCTCGCCGCGATGATTCCCGCCGGGGCGAGCGGCGACGCGCGTGTCAACGTGCCCGTGTCATTTTCCGTCGGCGGAGCGGCCCCAGGTTCGCTCCCGCCGCTCGCGCTGCGCGGCGCCGGTGACGTTATCGGTTTCGATACGAGCGCGATTCGGCGCACCTGGCCCGTGTCCGACGCCGATAATGCCGAGCCCAATTACTTCGCGCTCATCGAATTTACCGAGGCGGACCTTCCCTGGCGTTACACGCCCGACGCGCCGGCTGGCGATCGCCTGGCACCATGGATCTGCCTCATAGTCCTGCAGCAGGATGAGGTGGTCTCGCTCACCACCGCCGCACCATTTTCGTATCTCACCATGCATGACGCGAGCGTGCTGCCGGATCTCTCGCAGTCGTGGGCCTGGGCCCATGCGCAGATCGTCGGCATACCGGCCGCTCCTGACACGGACTTTACCGCGGCTGCTGTCGCGGGTCTGCTCGCGAATAATCCTGGCCTGATGTCGGGCCGTCTTCTCTGTCCGCGCCGGTTGAATCCGCAGACGAACTACGTCGCATGCCTCGTTCCCACGCTCGAGCGCGCGCGGCTTGCGGGGCTCGGGCAGCCCATCGATGGTGTCGCGCGGCTCGCTCCGGCATGGACGAGCGCGTCAACTTCGCTAACATTGCCAGTTTATTTCAGTTGGAAGTTCCACACCGGAGACTTCGGCGATTTCGCATCGCTTGCCGCAAAGCTGAAGCCCGTGAGCAATCTCCCGGATGAGGTATGGCGGCGGGATTTCGCGGTGAGCGCGCCGGGCGCCATACCGCCGGTGTGGCAAGTCGTGGGGCTCGAGGGTGCCCTCCTTACGGTCAACGCGCAGAGCCCGGATTGGAGCACGATCGACGAGCATGGCTTCAGCGCCGCGATGGCTGCGCATACGAATGTAACAGGCACTACGCTCGCGCCGACGCTTTATGGCCGCTGGCTCGCAGCGAGCGCTGCGCTATCGACCGATGCCACTGCGGCACCCCGCTGGTTCCATCAACTTAACGGCGATCCTCGCGCGCGCGTCGCCGCCGGACTCGGCACGGTGGTCGTGCAAAAGGAGCAACAGGAGCTGCTTGCCTCAGCCTGGGCGCAGGTTGACGGGATTCGTCAAATCAACCAGCGGCTACGCCTGTCGCAGCTCGCGCGCGAACTCTCCCTCCGGGTCTTCACACGCCATCTCTCGATCGCGGGCGACGCCCTGTTGCAAATTACAGCACCATTTCACGGTCACATCCGTAATGGCGCGAGCACGATACGAGGTCAACTCGAATCCAGCCCGATCGTACCGGGCGCGCTTGCCCCCGCTTGGCGACGCACGGCTCGTCCGTTCGGGTCCCTCGGCGTGCGGCAGGGCCGCGCGTATGCCGCGTCATCGGGCGACGGAGCACTGACGCGGATGAATGCTGGCACGTTGGCGGTGGTCGCGCCGCCGCCATCGGTCGCGCCGACCGCCACTGGTCCCGAGCGCCGCCTCGGAAACCTGGCTGCAGCATTCGCCAAAGCGAATGTCCGGCCTGAGAACCTTCATACCGTTTCGATGCCGACGACCTTCACCGTCAAGGAATCGGCTATCGCGATGGCCGGCATCAGTTCTGTGTCCTCAAGCTCCGCAACCACGGCGACCTCGTCGGATACCGGCGGGGGCCGAGTCGGCTTGAGCGGCGTCCGCACAGAAGGGAGCGGCACGGTCGCAACCACCGCTACGACCGACACGACGACGAGCACTGCACCGCCGGCCAGTGATATTCCACCGGCGGCGTTTGCTCAGGCCGCGAGCGCGCTGATGGCGCAGTTCGCCGCGGCGCCCGGCCCGGGAATCCAATGGACCGAAGCCGATCTGGGCAAGGTGCGCAGCGCGCTGCTCGACGGATTGAATCCGAAAAATACTATCGAGACGCCGCTAAAGAATCGCCTAAGCGGCGTGTCTGCTGGCCCGGCCCGCACCGATCCGATTGAACCGGTAATGGCGGCTCCTGCGTTCCCGCAGGCGATGTACGAGCCGCTGAAGGATGTTTCGCAATCGTGGCTGATCCCTGGGCTCGATAAGGTGCCGACCGACAAGGTTGCAATTCTGACCACGAACTGGCGATTTGTTGAGTCTTATCTCGTCGGCCTGAATCACGAGATGGCGCGCAAGCTGCTCTGGAACGGCTACCCCACCGATCAACGCGGCACTTATTTCACCCATTTTTGGGATATCCGCAGCCGTATAGACGGGACCACGACCGGCGACATTGGCCCGATCCATCGATGGAGCAGCGAGCTTGGCCATAATCGCCTGAGTGCGATTGATCCGCTCATACTCCTGGTGCGCGGCGAGCTGATTCGCCGCTATCCGAATGTCGTGGTCTATGCAGCACAAGCGGTTGTGATAAACGGACTACGCCAGCCGGGATCGACCGAGAAGCATCCGATATTCTACGGACGGCTCGAGCCGGACGTGGCGCTCTTCGCTTTCGATTTCACCGCTGCCGATGCGCGCGCGAACGATGGGTACTTCTTCGTGCTGCAGGAGCATCCGTCCGAGCCCCGCTTCGGCCTGGCGCCGTCGAACAATGCATGGGGCTCGCAGGCCGCGAATTGGCAGGCGCTCGGATGGGACCATCTCGCGGCGAGCGCCGCCGCGCTCGGCGCAATTCGTTACATCGATCTTAACGCCGCGCTGCCGCAAAATCCGGCGAGCTCGGATGGGTCCGGAGCTGTGTGGCACGGCGCCGACGCGCGCGCGGGCGACCTCGCGCATATCACCATGCAGGTGCCGAAGCGCTTCGCGATCCATAGTTCGCTCCTCATTCCCGCATGAGCCCTACCGATCCAACGCTGACGACGATCGATCACGGCGCGACGCAGCCATATCCCGCCGCACTCCTGCCCGTCAGGATCGAGACACGCTTCGACGGTTCGATGCTCAAGGTTCGGATTTTCCCCGACGAGATCTTTGCCGACACGCACGAGCCCGGCCTTACGGACGACGAGCGGCGCGACGCCGTCAATTATGCGACTCAGATAGCGGCTGGACCGGCTGCTGAAGCCGAGGCCTGGCGCGCGCTGGTGGCGCGCTACTCTGCGCCGCGCGCCGCATGGATAGCGCGCAACGCAACGAGCGTCGGTTCAGCCGGGACGCGCGAAGATAGCTGGACGCGCGCGGCGCAGGCGGTTCTGCCCGACCAATGGATCGTGCGCGCTTACTGCGGCGTCAACGTCTATACGCAGACCAGCTCCGCGGTTCGGAAACCGCTTGCGCTGACAGTATCGCCAACCGGCGCCGACCGTGTCGCAATTTCTGACGATCTGAAGATCGATTCCGCGCTCAAGTGGACAGTTGATTTCGCCGAGGCCGAAGTAGCCGGAATGGCCGTCACGATCGATCTGACGAAACCCGACACCGCCGACGCGGCGCATCCGCCCAACCCCGCCGCAGGAGCCGATTCGATCGTGGTTGTGGGCCTCAGCACGTCGCTTGCGCCAGCGGATGCCGCCGTACAACTTCATTCGCTGCTCGATGCGCATCACTACACACGCGGCCTCGCCTTCGTCGCCCCGGGAACGCCCACCAACAACAGCCCGGGCGTGCCGTCCACGTTTCCGCCGCCCGATCCCGGCGGTGCGTCTAGCTTTGCCGCCGAGCGCCGCGGGCCGCTTGTCACACCTGCGTCGAGCCCAGGGAGCAACGGCCTACTCCTCGCGCGTGCTCTCGGGCTTCCACCCGTCGCCGGCGAGCAGATTGCCGCGGTCGAGCACGTGGCCGGCGCCAGCCAGGATGGTGACGCGGCGGCCGCCGCAATGAACGACGCGCTCTGGCCCGCGACGCTCGGCTACTTCATGGAGCAGATGATGGCGCCGCAGTTCGACGCCGCGACGATCGCGTCCGCGCGCAAGTTCTTTGTAGATTCGGTACGCGGTGGCGGTCCTCTGCCCGCGTTTCGCGTTGGCCAGGTGCCGTACGGATTGTTGCCGGCGGTCTCGCTCGATCACACTTCCGGGGACGATCGCTTCGCCTATGCCCTCCGCGTGCTCCGCGATATTTACTTTCTGCCCGCTGCGGCCGGAGCGCCTCATATCGCCGCGAACTCGGCCGATCCCGACGGTGACCTGTTGAAAGTGCTGGCCGGAGACGCGAGCTGTCGTCAGTTGCGGCTTCGACTGCTGCTCGGGTCGCATTTCACGGTCAACGTCGCGACGTGGCTTGGCACAACGGCGCTGACCGAATTGCAAGGCCGTCAGTCGAGCCAGGAGACGGCAGCCGGCTCCCTGCTCGCGAACATGGGACTCGGCAATCAGGCGCGGATCGCAGGCTTCGATGCGAGTCAGGCCGATGAATTGATCGGCGCACCGCTCGTAACCTCCGCGCCTCTATCGGAAAACTATGGTCTCGACGGCGCGGACGGAACCGGTCTCAACTACATACGCTGGCTGGTCACAAACGCGACCACGAATCTGGACGCCATCAAGAACGATACTTTGCCCGGGCGCGAGCGCCCGCTGTTATATCGTCTGCTCAGGCACTCGCTGCTCGTCGAGATGGATCGGCTGTCTTTCCCGAAGCTCGTCGCCGCAAATGTCGTCAAGATCACCGATCGGCCCGAGAGCGAGCTGGTCGCGATGGCCCCTGGTCCGGCCGCGCCGTTGTCTGTTTACGATCGGATTCAGCGCGGGAGCGCGATCGCCGGGTTCTCTCAATCGCTCGCGCCGTATCTGGCCAGGCTGTCGACTCTGGCCGCACTGCCAACCGCTGAGCTCGATCGCCGCTTCGGCGAAGCGCTCGATACATGCTCGCATCGGCTCGATGCCTGGATTACTGCACGGGCGACTGCGCGGCTTTGGGAGATGCGCACGAGCGCGCCTTCCGGCTGCTATCTTGGCGGGTTTGGCTTCGTGGAAAACGTGCGCCCTGCCGGCCCACGTGCCCAGCCGGGCGGATACATCCATGCCCCCTCTGCCGCGCAGGCGAGCGCGGCGGCGATCCTGCGCAACGGCTTTCTGAGCCGCGGTGGCACCGGTTCACCCTATGCTGTGGATTTAAGCTCCGCGCGCGTCCGCGCTGCGCTCGAGCTGCTCGAGGGCGCGCGACTCGGCGAGCCGCTAGCGGCGCTTCTCGGTTACAAGTTCGAGCGCGATCTTCATGAACGCCACATCGAGAAGCTGATTGCACCGCTGCGCTCGCTTTTCCCGCTGGTCGCCGGCAAGACTCCCGAAGGCGCGGGACCCGTGGAGCTGGTTGCAGCCAGCAACGTCGTCGATGGTCTCGCGCTGCGCGCGGCATGGGTGGCCAAGTCGCCGCCATTCTCGGGGCCGAACAACCTGCCCTCGTTGACTGCCCCCGAGACGACCGCCTTTCGCGCGGCGCTCGACTCGCTCGACTACGCGATCGACGGTTTGACCGATCTGCTCACGGCGGAATCGGTGTTCCAGGCCGTACGTGGTAACACGATGGCTGCGGCGGCAAGTCTCGATGCGATGAGCCAAGGCACGATGCCGCCCGAACCCGTCGTCGCGAGAACGCCAACCACGGGAATTTCGTTTACTCAGCGTCTCGCCGTGGCGCTCGACGCTGGCGCGACTCCTGCGCTGGGCGCGTGGGGCGCATTCTCGCCGCGCGCCGCCGCTGAGCCGTTCCTGGATGCATGGGCCGCTACGCTTTTCGGCGATCCGTCGCAGATCGGATGCCGCGTTGTGCTGAGCGGCGGCGCGATGAAGAGTGTAACTCTCGCATCGCTCGCAATTCGCCCGCTTGACCTGTTGGCGCTTGCGCGGACTCCGCCGGTCGTAGCGGGTGATACCGAATTGGATCGCCGCGTCCTCGACGCAGCCGGCCTTGACGCTTCATCGGCGATGGGAGCGCAGATTCACTACGATGTCAGCGACAAGGCGCACAGTCTCGCCGAGCTGCTGGAGCTAGCGCGCACTCTCGGCGAGCTTTTCGCCGCAGCGAGGCCGCTCGGCCCCAACGATCTCGTCGCTCTTACCGAAGTGACATCGACGCCGCCGCCGCTAGCTATCGCACAGGACGCGGCATCGCGCGCACGTATTGCACTTTCCGAGCTTTCGGCGACGCTCGCCGCCGTACAGGCGGCGGTGGCACCCGTCGCTTCGAAACTCTCTGCATCGACTGCTCCAACGACTGCGGAAATCGCCGCTCTGCGCGCCTCACTCAAGTCCGCGTCCAGATTCGGCATCGCGGGCGCATACCCGAGCGTGACCGCAGCACCTTCTGACTTGGCGACTATGGCCGCCGCCGTGCAAAAGGAGCTGGCATCACGCAGCGCTAGCGCGCCGGCGCTCGATTCGACGGATCCTGCTGCGCTGCTTGCTGCGGCTACCGCTGCGATCCAGTGCGCATTCGGCAAGGATTTTCTTTTTCTGCCAAAGGTTGCGGTTCCCGGCGCGGCGACGTTTGAAGCCGCGCTAGCAGCGGCACCCGCGCTTGCGGGAAATTCCAATTTACCGCGTCAGGTACTGCAGCAAATGGCGCGCGTGCGTCCGGCAATCTCCAAATGGCGCGCGCTGTGGCTTTATGCGCAGGCCCTCGGCAAGCAGCCACCGTCGCTCGATGTCGTCCAGTTGCCCGCGGCTACCATTTGGGCCGCGCGTCCAGGGGCAACCTTCGTACCTGGCACGCTGTCTATGATTCTTCACCGGCCGGACCATGCGCCACCCAATCACGAATGGGCCGGATTCGTCGTCGACGAATGGAGCGAAACGATTCCCGGCGCGAAGCAAGCGACCGCGATCTCGTTTCGCCAAGAGACGCCGATTGCCGAAGCGCCGCAGGCGGTGCTGATCGCGGTAACTCCTACGGCAGGCGCCGCATGGGATACCGAGATGCTGATCGATACCGTGCGCGAGACGCTGTCGCTCGCCAAGATTCGCGCGATCGACGGCGCGCTGCTCACGGGACTGCGGCCGTTCTTGCCGGCGATCTGCCTCACCGGCAACACGGCGAACGAAACTGTATCAACGAACTTCCTGACCTCGATTATCGCCGAACCAACGTTGGTGAAAGCCTGATGGCATCGATCACTTACTTCAGCCAGCTTCAACCGACCCCGCGGTCGCCCTCGGTGGCCGAGAGCCTCGCGGCGCGCTTGCGCGATCCGGCGTGGCTCCTTGCACGTCAATGGCAACTAGGTGAGTTCTCGGGCGCTGACGCTGGCTCACCCGCATTTGCGCGGATCGGCTGGCACACGACGCCGCTTGCTTCGGCGCAACTAGGTACGGCCAGCACGTCGCTTGCCACAAGGCAGCCGCTTGAACCAGTCGTCGGCGGAGAATCGATCGCACTCGATTGGGCGGCGCGCGTCGAGATAGGCCAGACGTTCGAGTTGTTGCTCGCAAATGCCGGGGTCTCAACGGCGGTGCGCGACAAATTTCGCACCGCATATCCGATACCGGCGAGTTCGGCGGGCGCAGATGACGCCACGATTCGATTCCTGCGCGTGGTTGCGGGGCGCGCGATCAACGGCGCCGCACTTTACACCGCAGCCAAGGCAGCCGCATCGACGCATGGGACTTTGCCGGTCGAGTCTTCGCTCGACAGCGCGACGCAAACCGCGGTGGGCGGTGCGCTCGCGTCCTTCATTGTATGGGTCGAGGCGACGTGGGGCCCCCTCGGCACAGATGAACCGCCGGCCTGGGATGCTATGCGATTCGAATACAAGGTCAGTGTGACTGCGACCGCGCCGAATGCGGGCTCATATACGCTCGACGCCCATGCCGATACGCGCGCCGAATACGACTGGTATGCGTTTGATCTCACGAACTTCACCGCGCCTTCGGCCGGCCTCGTGCCCAAGTTCACGAGCGTCATGCCCGGGCACGTGCGGTTTCGCGGTATGCCGAATGCGCGATGGTGGGACTTCGAGACCAGTGCGACCGATTTTGGTGCGATCGTGCCCGACACGCGCGACCTCGCAAAGCTCCTGTTCATGGATTTTATGCTGATTCACGGCGACGACTGGTTCCTCGCGCCGCTCGAGGTCGATTCGGGGTCGCTCTGCTTTATTGATTCACTAACCATAACCGACGTGTTCGGCGTGACTACATCAATCGCGCGCGCAGGCGCTGACGGCTCACCCTGGAGCATCTTTGCGACGACCGACACAAACAGCGCCAGCTTTGCGCCGTTCCTGGTGGTGCCCGCGATGCTCCAATCGATCGTCTCGGCGCCGACTGAGGAAGTTCATTTCCTGCGTGACGAGACGGCCGACATGGCTTGGGGAATCGAGCGCATCGTCGAAGGTCCGATCGGATTGCCGCTGCCGGAACCGCCAGCACCGTCGCTCGCGCCACCGACCGGTGCACCCGCGGCGCTTGCCTATCAATTGGCCACACCAATACCCGTCAACTGGTTTCCGCTGCTGCCAGTCGCAGACGCGAACGGGGTTGTCAGCCTGGCTGCAGGATCTGTCGAGGGTGGTCCGAGTTCACCATCGAGCCGCGTCATGAAGCGGCTCAGCATTTCCGGCTTTCGTCTGCCCGACGAGGAAGTTCCGCGCGCTGGCGTGCGTCTCCAGCGGCTCTTCTGCCGCGCGCGATCGGCCGACGGCCTCACCCATCTCTGGATCGCACGGCGCAAGCAGCTAGGTGCGGGCCAGGCATCAAGCGGCCTGCGGTATGATTTAGTTTCGGACACCACGCCTGAATAGCGTGGTGTCGGTGCCTTACTAATCAGCAGATCGCACCCAAAGGAACTCTTTCCCCTTTTCTAACTAGAGGCTTGGTCGGCGCTTGCGCCACGGCCGGGCAGCCTCGAATGCCGCCGCGGCGCGGAACACGCTGAGATCGTCGAAGGTTTGTCCTACGATCTGGAGTCCAGTCGGTATTCCCAGGCTGGATACTCCGCTCGGAATGCTTGCGACGGGGCACTGGCTCATCATGTTGAAGGGATAAGTGAGGATCCACTGCACGTATGCGGGTACTTTCTTTCCATTGATGGTGAAATCGGGATCATCGTTGCGGTGTTCAGCCTTGACCGAGGGAACCGCTGTCGTAGGGCAGATCAGAACGTTGTACTTTTCCAGGATCGGGGCAAGCGTTTTGTACATGTCGCCGGCCATGAGGTTACATCGGTAAAGCCGTGCCGCACTGTGGCTGAGTCCGCGCTCGAGCAGACGCACGACAAAGGGCTCCATCTCGTACCGCCACCGGGGAAGGAGGTCGCCCGCAATTCCGGCAAAGAGACCTTCCCAATGAGTCTGCCAGGCGTCGAGCACACCATAATTCCAGCCGACGTCGACCTCGTCGACCTCGCAGCCGAGTTCCTTGAAGACCTCGGCCGCTTCGAGTGTATTGCGACGCACCTCCGGATCGATCTCGAAATAGCCAAGGTCCATCGAGAGCGCGATCTTCCAGCCCCTGATGCCTTCGAACCGCTTCGGCAGCACGATCTTTTCTCGAACCGAACAGATGTCAGCTGGATGCGGCCCTGACATCACGTTCTGCATGAGCGCGGCGTCGGCGACGCTGCGCGTCATCGGGCCATAGTGCAAGACTGTCTCCCGCGGATGCTCCCGGTCGAGCGGGTTACGTCCGAACGGTGGCTTGTAGCCAAAGATTCCATTGATTGACGAAGGCAAGCGGATCGAGCCGCCGCCGTCGGTACCATCCGCGATCGTCGTCATACCGGCCGCCAGCGCGGCTCCCGCACCGCCGGACGATCCGCCAGGGGAGTATTCAAGGTTCCAGGGATTGCGAGAGACTCCCCATAGTAGGCTTTTCGTCACCCCGGAGTGAGCGAACTCTGGGGTGGTGGTGCGGCAGTGCATGATCGCCCCAGCATCGAACAGACGTTCGACGGTAGGAGCGGTGTTGTCGGGACGAAAATCTCTGTAGACCAGAGACCCGAAGGTAGTAATCTCGCCCTTAACGGGATGAAAATCCTTAATGGCGACTGGGACGCCCTCAAGCGGCCGGGTGTCGCCCTTCATGTAGCGTGTCTCGGCGGCCTTGGCCTGCTCGAGCGCGCGTTCAGCGAACGTGTAAGTAAGCACATTGAGCTTCGGATTCACCGCCTCGCCCCGCGCGAGCAGGGCTTTCATCAATTCCACCGGCGAAAGCTTCTTCGCCTTGAACTGATCGATCGCCTCTGTCGCCGTCATATAGCAGAGGTCGAGATCTATCGACTCCATACCTTGTTCCTCCTATTGCGGTTCTAGAGACGGCACGTGTGCGGCAGCGGGCGCATCCACTTCCTGTGTTAGTGCGCGTACGGTTGCACGGAGAGTGGCGAACTTTCAAGAATTCGCAAGGTCTGTGATCGCTAAAATCTGCGCTAGTCTGGCTAAGAGTTCCGACCGGAATTGCCTCCAATGACCGCCCCTCCCGATCATTGCTGGTCCGGTGCTGAATCGCGGGACTACGTCTGAAAACCGGCGGTGCACGTCGCAAACGCCGACCCGTGTGATTGCGTCCTGACAGCCCTCGCTATTGATTTATCGCCGGATCTAGAGAAGCGCCCTAGCTTCGAGTTGCGGGTTTTTTTCGCTAAAATCCGCGACGTAGTCGCTTAGGGCGCTCGTTCGATATCATGGAGATAAGCATCGTGCCCCTTGATCATGTCGCTATAGTAGCAGTCCATCGCGCTAGCGAGAGTTTGTCTCAACCGTTTTGCTTTGGATGGAGCGACGATCAAACCCGCGAACACGCCCACTTCGCCCGTTTTCCTTTGGCACCTTTTGCACCTGATTCGTCGCAAATCAGAATGATTTCACCGTCGATTCCTTGGGACTGATACACTTGTGACACAATAGATTACTTGGCGAGTCGCTTATTCTAGAAATAGCCTCGAAAGATCGTGGGAAATTTGGTGGACGCACCAGGACTTGAACCCCGGACCTCTTGCATGTGAGGGTATTGTCGCTGTCTACGCCGATCAGCGCGGACCGTTTCAAACCAATAAAGTCGGGAGCTTTTATCTCAGGTTGTAGGTCACCGCCGATCAGTTTCGACGACAGTCGTAGGACAAAACCCGGGACAAATTTGGATCCGTCGATTTGCGTGGTAGTCTCGCACCGACGTAAACGTTTTACGAACAGGTTGCTAACATTTCGTCAGCGATCTCTGCTCAGGACGATTCGAGAAGAGCGCGGGCGCTTTTCTAGCGCGCGCGACCGATGAGAACATACCGGTACGGTCAACACGCAGGGAGAGGAGCATGACCTGGTTCCAAAAGCTGGGCAGGGTTGCGGGTCGCCATCCGGTCGTTACCGTCGAGATCATCGCTGAGCGCTGTCGTTAGGCATTCCAATTTCAGGCGGGAGAGTATGCGAGAATGGAAACATCTTGTGCTGTCCCTTCTTAGCTCAGACGCCGAAAATCTTGGATTAGGGGCCCGCATCGTGCACGGGCACGGACGTGGATCGGGAGTAGGGGGTGAGCGGTGAAACATTTTGTAATCGGATTGCTGCTTTTTCTGTTTGTCGCGTGCGCGTTCTACAAGTCGCCCGTGCATTACTTATCCGATGGCTATTTCTCGCTTCTGATGGACGAGGCAATCTTGCGATACGGCACACCGAACATGATCCGCTACCAAGTGCCGCGGGGACACGGCATTCCATTCATTAATCACGGGTATCTATGGACCATTGACATAGTAAAAGGCCGGCTCTTATACGTCGTTCCCTGGGGCGGAGCGCTGCTGTCCCTCCCCGCGGTCGCTGTCTTTAATGCCGCCGGATTCAGGGTCGCGCCACATCGCATTTACAGCGCCAGTAACGAATTGGAAATGCAGGCGATTCTGGCCACGCTCCTTTGCGCGCTTGCGGTATTGGTATTCTATGAGACCGCCAGCTTGCTGCTGCCGCTGGGCTGGTCGGTCGCGATAGCGTTGAGTGCGGCCTTCGGGACGCAGATCTGGTCAGACGCCAGCCGAACTCTATGGCCCCAGACCTGGTATCTGCTGCTGATCGCACTCGCGATCTTGATTCTGATGAGCGGGCGCGGACGGCCCGTATTGTTGGGAACGATACTCGCGTGGGCATGTTCCGCGCGCCCCGGCGCGGCAGTGATTGTGGGGGTGATAACTGGCTACGTGTTAATCGAATATGGATCGGCGTACTTTCTGCGCTATGCAGCTGCCGGCGCAGCCTGGTCTATTCTCCTTGTGGGAATGATGATGTATTTCGAAGGCGCTCCGTTTGGGGTTATCTATCCCTTATCGCATTTAGACTTCCCGCACGAGTTTCTAACCAGGTTAGGGGGCGTCTTGCTCAGCCCATCGCGCGGTTTATTTGTTTCCGTACCAATCGTCTTGTTGCCTCTTTTATCTTACACTCCGATACTGGAAGGATTTGCTTAAGGAAGCAGCTCGTTGTGTTGGCGCTTATGGTCATCGTTTTGCACAATTATCCTCCTTGCTTCTTATTTCTTCTGGTGGGGCGGAGGGTGCATATGGCCAGCGGGACCTACTCGAAACGATCCCTTGGTTTGTTTTGCTGACGATCCTGGGCATTAAGGCCTTCCTCGATGATCGGCAGCTCAGCATGCACGAATGCTCAGCGGTTATGTCGGTCGCACTACTGCTTTTGGTCTTGAGCGTAACGATGAATGCGGCGGGGGCGCTCTCGTCGGCAACTCTCGACTGGAACGGTCGACCTGCAATTGACTCCCATCCGGAGAGGATTTGGGACTGGCAACATCCACAGTTCTTAGCCTGGATCCAGGAATAGCGCCGCGTGCGCACTTGTATCGATAGTGAGACAAGCGAAGAGTACGGAAGGCGCGCAACGCGCGCGCGATTCTCTCACAGATCCAATTTCAACAACGCAAAGCCGACGGTCTTCCGTTCACCGTCCGGCTCGGTCCGGGCCAGGTGCGCTTTTCCTCCAATTGGATCGACGCTATATCCGTCAACGAACGAACGGCAAGCGGTGAAAGATTGACAGCAATATAGTGAAAACCCTGGTCAACTCTGGCTGGGCTGGCCCTTTACTGCGACGCTCTTCTATCGCTCAGGCGTTTGGCCAAGCGCCGCCATCTTGCCAAGCGCCGCCATCTTGAAGGTCCGCTTCGATCTCTGCCTGCCATAGGGCCCGGCGCATGGCGCCTAATCGATCATTCTTCGATGAACTCTTCTTGGCTGAACTCGGGCTGATCACAGTCTTTACAACGCATGGTTGTATACAAGATGATAAGGGCGTTTTGGCACAATTCGAACTATGGCTGGCGATCACGCCTGGCAGTTGGCCTCTGGTTTCCAACGGGCAGGAATGCGGACGGCACTGCCCAGATTAGCGCGAACCCATGAAAGAAAGCCCGAGATGAAGCGACCCTCGGCTAGCAAAGCTTGACTGTTTCGCATCCCAACTGAGTTCCGAGTCCCCAAACCCAATGAGCTTTATCTCGTACGCCCAGAACCACGAAGACGTTATGCTTTACCGCGCACTGCGGGATGTAGGAAAAGGGTTTTATATAGACGTTGGCGCGCAGGATCCGGTAATCGATTCAGTCACCAAAGCCTTTTATGAACGCGGTTGGCGAGGGATCAACATCGAGCCCAATGAGGAATACTTCCGCAAACTTCAGGACGACCGCCCGCACGACATCAATCTGCTGACCGCTGTCGGACGCGAGCCGGGCGACATTTCCTTCTACCAGGTGGAGCATACAGGCCTTTCCACCACGAGCGCGGTTTACGCCCGGGGTCATGCGGAGGCTGGCCATGAAGTACATCTCTGTAATGTGGCCTGCACCACGTTAGACAGATATTTGCAACGATTACGGCGTAGAGACGGTCCATTTTCTTAAAATCGATGTCGAAGGCTCCGAGCGGGCGGTGCTGGAAGGGTTCTCATTTGAGACGGTCCGCCCATGGATCGTCGTGGTTGAGGCCACCGAACCGAACTCCACTCATGAAGTCTCCGCGGAGTGGGAGCACCTACTTGTAGGAAGTCGTTACCAGTTCGCGTACTTCGACGGACTGAACCGGTTTTATGTTGCCGCAGAGCACGCAGATTTAGCGGGGCGTCTTTCAAGTCCACCGAATCCGTTCGATCAGTACGTGGACTATCATCTTTGGTGGGCTCGTGAAAAGTTGCAGCAGGCGCAGACTGCAGAGCGCGATACACTGATTAACTCTCTGAATCACGTCTTGGCCGAGGCGCAGAGCCTTCGAAACGACATCATTGAACGCGACCGGCAGATCGACAGCCTACGAAAAACCACCGCCGAGCGCGAATGGCAGCTGGAAGGGCACGTACGGCAGCTCGAAGACATTCGAAGTACGGTTGCCGAGCGTGATCGGCAGCTTGGAGAGCACGTACGGCAGCTCGAGGAAATTCGAAGTACCCCTTGCCGAGCGTGACCGGCAGATCACTGCCTTCCGTGATGACCAGGATCGGCAGCGACAGGAATTCCTTGCACAACTAAACCACCTAAGCGGCAGCTTGGCAGGAACCGAGCGCCGGCTACGATCCCTCCGTTCATCCGTCTCCTGGAAACTTACGAGCCCGCTGCGCGAAATCAGACGGGGAGTTGTCCGCATCGCGGGTCTTATTCGCCGGGTTCCGGCGAAACAGCATGTCTCAAAAAAACCGGACGGGGAACAGGCCGTCTCAAATATCGCTGCCTCAGCGGTTGCCATCCCTGACGACATCGTGGCCCAGCTCACGGAACCCGCTCGATCGCTTTACCATTCTCTACGGGAGACGCTGAATCACCGACCGTAATGGTGAAGAATCCCATGAGAGTTGTCGTGGACCTACGGGCATTTCAGGCCCTCGCCGCACCGCATAGGGGCGCTGATCACTACGGAGTTTCACTGGCGGACGCCATAATCAGGCATCCTGGCACTCATGACATCCACGTTGTCGTAAGCCATGCCTGCGAGGATGCCATCGAGGAGTTGCAGAACAAGTTCCCTGACTTGGTGCGAAGCGTTAATTTTCGAGTATGGCAACTTCCGTTTTCTGGTACGCCGGGGCCTAACGGTCATTGGCGCCGCGGTGTAGCCGAGCTTCTACGAGAGCAATGGTTTTTACGACTCAAGCCTGATGTAGTTCTCCGCAGCTTGTTGACCGGAACTACCGATGCGGGGCCCGCTTCGAAACTACGACTGGCCAGTGTTCCGACGGCGACCACGCTACATGAACTGTTTCCCTCGCTGAATCGCGATACGCACGTCCCGGATCCGTCAGATTCCGACCTCTCGGTGCAGGCGCATCGGACTCGTCGCTTGGAGCAACTGCGCGAGACCGACCTCGTACTGACGGTCTCCGAATATTGCAGAAAGCAGCTATTGGATGCGCTGGATCTGCAGCCGGCACGTGTGGTCGTCGTCTCGCCGGCTGCCGATGCGCGATTTCGGCGCTTCGCAGTGCCAACGGAGCAGGAGCAGGCCCTCCGGCTGCGGCTCGCGCTGAACCGCGACTTCGTTATGTCGGTTGGTGTCACTGCATATCGAAAGAACGTCGAGGGACTGATCGAAGCGTATGCTCTCCTGCCGTTCGAACTGCGCAAAGCTCATCAACTGGCACTAGTGGGTAGAGTGAACGCTGACGAGAGCAGCCGGCTCCAGCGCCTTGCGCGGTCGAAGGGTCTGGCCGACGATGAGCTGATAGTAACTGGGTATGTCAACGATGATGACCTGACAAATCTTTATAGCATATGCAAGGCTTTTGTTTCTCCGTCTCTGCGCGAAGAGTTTCCTCTGCCACTATTGGAGGCGATGAGCTGCGACGCGCCAGTCATAGGGTCAAACCGCTCCAGCATTCCCGAAGTCGTGGATCTCCCCGAAGCCCTTTTTGATCCCCAGTCCGCGCATTGCGTAAGCGCGAAAATAAACGAGGTACTTACCGATACTGAATTTCGCGCGAAGTTGAAGGCCCATGGTCTGGAACGGGCGCTCAAATTTTCTTGGGAGGGAAGTGCGCGCCGCGCGCTCGAAGCGCTGGAGGCACTCCATGGCTCTCGGCGAGAGACGCGCAAAACACATCCGCCGTCGACTAAAAGCCGCCCGCGATTGGCCTACGTGTCACCGCTGCCGCCGGAACGGTCTGGCATAGCTGATTACAGCGCGGAATTGCTGCCCGAGCTGGCCAAATATTATGAAATCGATCTCATTACGGATCTGGCTGAGATCGCCGATCGGAATCTCCAGGAAAGTTTTCGCCGCCAGCCGATCTCGGAATTTGAAAAATCGGCGCACCGTTATGATCGAGTCCTGTACCATATTGGCAACTCACCGTTTCATCGCCAGATGCCATCCTTGATCGAACGATATCCGGGCACCGTTGTACTACATGATTTCTTTCTGAGCCATCTGTTTTACTACCTGGACGGAGTAGACGGCACGGCATTGCGACGCAGCCTCTATGAGTCTCACGGTTATCCAGGGTTGCTGACACGGGCGCGCGAGGGCGCTGAGGCTGCGGTCTGGAGGTATCCATGCAATCTGTCTGTGCTGTCACGCGCGCAAGGGATTATTGTCCATTCGGAACACGCTAAACAATTGGCGCGCGAATGGTTTGGCATACCCGCCGAGGGCTGGGCAGTAATTCCACAGCTCAGGAGAATACCCAAGAGCATAGGCAAAGAGGATGCGAGAAGAGTTCTTGGTATCCCGTCCGACACATTCCTCGTCTGTTCTTTCGGATTTCTGGCGCCGACTAAACTTAACGAATTGCTGTTCGAAAGTTGGCTCGCATGCAGCCTCGCAAACCGCAAAGACTGCCATTTGGTGTTCGTCGGTGGTGACGGAAACGGCGAACCTTATCAAGTCGACGGTTCGTCGGGCCGCATTCGAGTGACAGGGTACGTCGGCAAAGACGATTATGAGCGCTATTTGTCTGCTGCCGATGTGGGTGTTCAGCTCCGAGGTCTGCTCTCCAGGGGAGAGACGCCGCGGTCTGTTTTCGACTGCATGGCGCATGGCTTGGCCACCGTAGTGACTGCGCATCCGGCTCTGGCGGACTTGCCGGCCGATTCGGTACTGACACTTTCCGAGAGCTCTGGGGTCGGTGAATTGGTGGGAGCGCTCGAGAGACTCTATTGCGATCCGGAATATCGAACCAAGGCTGGCCTACGGGCGCAACAATACGTTCGCGACAAACTGGCCCCCGCGCTAATCGCGCGGCCTTATGCGGACGCGATAGAAAAGTTTGCCACGGATCATCCGATCGCGCTGACTAACCGCCTGATCGCGGAAATTGCCGACCTGCCTGCCTCGCCGCCATCTCACGAAGATCTGGCAAAGGTCGCAACTTGCATCGCAGAGAACAGCAGCCCCTGCGTTCCGCCGCAGCTGTTTGTAGATGTTACGGTTCTCGTGTCCTTGGGAGATTTCCAGACCGGCATTCAGCGTGTGACGCGCGCAATCCTGTCGCAACTTCTGGAAAACCCTCCCGCAGGGTACCGGGTAGAACCTGTTTTCCGGCCTTTTTCCCAGGCTTATCGGTATGCGCGCAAATTTGCGTGCAAATCACTGGGATTGGAAACCCTGGATTTGTTGGAAGATGCACCCGTCACGGTGAACCCGGGAGACATATTTTTGGGTTTGGACTGGGATCCCGGGATAGATGATTCCGCACGCAAATGGCTTCTTCATAATCGCCAACGCGGAATGAAGACCTTTTTCACGATCTATGATTTACTGCCACTACGGCGTGGCGACTGGTTTAAGCCAGAAATGGAACCGGTCTTCAGAGGATGGCTTTTGGGAATATGTCAGGTTGCGGATGGCTTAGTCTGCATATCGCGCGGAGTAGCGGACGAGCTGTCGAGTTGGCTTGATACACACCAATCGGTCGTGTCTCGCGCTCTGGACATCGGCTATTTCCACCTGGGGAGTGACATAGAGGCAAGCTGGCCAAGCCGGGGACTGAGCTCGGAGAATCAGATAGTCCTGGACGCTTTGAAAGGCCGCGAAGTGCTGGTGATGATAGGGACGATCGAGCCTCGCAAAGGCCATAGCCAAGCCCTTTCCGCGATGGAACGGCTGTGGGCCGAGGGCGAGGATGTCAACCTGCTGATTTGTGGCAAGCAGGGATGGATGGTCGAGTCGATGGCGCAGCGCCTCCACTCTCATGCGGAACTTGGCCGGCGGCTCTTCTGGCTAAATCAGGCGGGTGATGAGGCGTTGCTGCAATTGTACTTAATCGCCTCGGGTATGTTGATGGCCTCCGAAGGTGAGGGTTTCGGTTTGCCACTGGTAGAAGCTGCGCGGCACGGCGTGCCGCTTATCGCGCGCGACCTTCCCGTATTCAGGGAAATCAGCGGCGAGCATGCCTTCTATTTTTCAGGCACCGATCCGGCGGACCTCGCGGATGCGCTTCGGACGTGGCTTAAGTTGTATCGGCGTGGCGAACACCCGAAATCAGACAACCTACCTTCGCTGAGCTGGGAGGAAAGCACAAAGCAACTATTGCGTGTCGTTCGGGAAGGGAAGATATACAAGCGTTGGCAGCCGGCACGAACAGTATCGCTAGACAAATCGGCGCCTCAAACCGCTGACGGGCCTTCGGCTGAACCAGAACGTGAGTCTGTGGCCGATTTGGAATTCGGGACCGATTCACTCCGACCGGCATCCCTATCCCTGCCGCCGGCACAAGCATCACCTCAAAATCGCTGGCGCAATCTCTGAAGGAGGTACCTCCAAACCCGCGCCGCGCGGCGCGATCTGCATCTGCGTTTCCGCACCGCGCCAAGCCACAAACGGCTTTAGGTCGTAGCGTCGCCAAAGGTCCGAAAGTTCCATGTCCCCAGACTTTAGAGGGCGAGCGCCTTGGCTTGGAGCCTGATGTTATGACGGAGCTCTCTGTGTTTCCCAATCTTCCGATTGAAGAGTCTTGCAGGCACCAATCCGCGCGTGTCTGCATAGCTACATATGAGATCCTCGGACCATCAGAAAATGGCGGGATTGGTACCGCGTATTTCTCGCTCGCCACGACTCTGGCCTCAACGGGCCACGATGTGACTATACTATACCTTTCAAGCGAGCTCTCGGATCGGGACGCGATAGAACATTGGACAATCCGTTTTAATACCCTCGGTATTCGATTCGTTGCGCTGCCCGCTGCGCCGCGAATGATCAATGTGCCCCAATGCATGCTAACAGCTCGCGATGCATACGCTTGGTTGCGAAAGCAGGAGTTCGACGTAATTCACTTCCCGGAACTGCAAGGGCACGGCTACTACTCCGTCGTTGCGAAACATCAGGGACTCGACTTCAGCCACACCACCTTGTGCGTCGGCACTCACAGCCCGATTTCATGGATCCGGGAGCAGAACCGCGAGCCTCCGTACAGCCCCGACGAATTGGAAATGGATTTCATGGAGCGCCAATGTGTGGCCCTGGCGGACGTAGTTTTAAGCCCCAGCCAGTACATGCTTCGCTGGATGCAGAGCAGAGGCTGGACGCTGCCTGCGGAGTGCTACGTACAGCAGAACATCGCCTCGCCCGAGTTGAAGACGTTTGCAAGGCAAACGATCCAGGGCGGCGGTGAACAGCGCGCAAGCGAGCTGGTTTTTTTCGGCAAGCTCGAAGAGCGAAAGGGTATTGGCTTGTTCTGTGACGCCCTTGACCTGATGGCGAACAGAAATCTCCGGGGATTCAGCGTCACTTTTCTGGGAAAGAGCGCGAGAGTCTCCGGGCGCGATGCGATCAGCTACATCAGCGAGCGCGCGGAACATTGGGCTTTTCCCTATCGCACGATCACCGATAGCGGCCGTGAAGCAGCTTTGCGATACCTTTCAGAAGTCGCCGACCGGATTGCGATCATTCCGTCTCTGGAAGACAACCTGCCCAACACGGTGGCGGAGTGTCTGGCGGGGAATATCCCGTTTCTTGCCAGCCGCACGGGAGGCATTCCCGAACTCATTGCCGATTCTGACGTCGAGCGGGTGACTTTTCCGCCCCATGCTTCCGAGCTCGCGGACATCCTCGATCGGGCGCTACGAGACGGCGTCCCTGTTGCGCGACCCTCGATCGATGCAGATCGGAACAAGCGGCGATGGGTGAACTGGCATGCGGCCTTGGCCTCTCGCCGTGTTCTCGACAAACATGCTCAGACGGAGATCAGCGCAACACCTGTGACGCCGCTGGTCAGCATCTGTTTGAACTATCGTGAAGGCGTAGCCTCGCTTCTCCATGCCGTAGGATCGCTGCGACGGCAGAGCTGGCCGAATCTGGAGGTGATCCTTACGGACTGCAGCGAAGCGGGCGTGGGTGCTCAGTCTGAACTGGACGGCCTGAGGGGTGATTTCGAGTCGAGGGGGTGGCAGATAATTCGCGCAGCGGAGGGCAATCCTCGGACCATGCGCACGACCGCCGTCCTCCGTGCACGCGGTGATTATGTCCTCTTCATGGATGGCGCGGGTTACGCGAATCCTGATGCGGTGGCTACTTTCGTTGAGGTGGCCGGGCGTACCGGCGCCGATATTCTTACCTGCTTTCTAGTTTTTTTCAGCGGCGTTGGAGAGCCGAACGACGAGAGCCTGGTAGGGCACTGTCTATTTCTTGGCGCTGCTATCCTCTTGGGCGTCTTCCGTAACCAGTTCGGCTCGCGCTGCATCTTTGTCCGCAAGGAGGAATTTTCTCGCCTGGTAAGCCATTGCGGAGAGGGGCGGGTGGATTGCGCAGACTGGGAATTCCTGGCGCGGGCGACATTGACTGGATCGCGGTTGGAAGTGGTACCGCGACCGCTCGTATGGTATCGCGTCCCGGATAGCTCGGGCCTGCAACGGGACGAGTACTACGACGACTCTTACGCCGTCAGACCCTACGCCGAAGCGATGCCTTTTCCGCTTCGGGATTTACCGAACGCGGCGTTCACTATGAAAATCCAATATGAACAACAGTACGGTTTGGCGAGCGAGTGCCGCGAGCTTCTGTTGTCTCGCGACGAGGAATTGACGGTGCTGCGCGAGCTCCTGTTGTCTCGCGACGAAGAATTAGCGGTGCTGCTGATGAAACGGCTCACGGCGCATGGCCAGGGCAAGATCGCCTCGCTGTTGGCCGCGTGGCTCGACTACTCTTCCACCCGCTCCAACCTACCCGAGCGACGCATTCAGAGGATACCGCTCATAGCGCAACAACTGCTGAAAGGCGGCTATCATCGTTTCGGCCACGGGTTCGGAAGTGCGTTCCGCGACCTGCGAAAGCCACCACCGGCCTGGTCCACCTAAAAGCAGCTCGCAACCCTTTGCGCAACAAATTGCCGCCCTACCACTGTTGAAAAAGAGCAAAAGTATATACCGCCTCAACGCCTTGTAGTTTACTCAGCGAAATATCTGACGCCAAGCTGGCCGACGCCATCGGCCTGCACCTGGAACTCTCGCAGCGGGCTCTGGTGCTGACTAGCCAGCGCGCTGCGGTTCTTGATGAACTGGACCAATACCTTTCTCCAGGGTCAATTCCTTCCAACGCTGAAGTGCGGCAGCGCGCGTGAGGAGGTAAGGCCTGACCGAATAACCCATTACGTCAAAGATCCGTTTATGTCTCCTGTATATCGCTCGCGCATCGGAATAGACAATCAGCTGACGCCACAAATCGGGTCTTCCCTGCCACCCGTGTTTGTTGGGTAGCCCTTGAAAGAACGGTAGACCGAATCGTCCGATAGCATCATCTTCATCGCGCGCGGCAGGATCAAACACGCGCGCCAAGTTGAGAAGCGCCTCGTGTGGCCGCTGAACGAGCTCCTCATAGCGAACTTTGATGGCGTCAGGGTCGTGCCACCACTGGTACGAAACTCCAAGCACATTTTCGGCCCCCCAACTCTTGGAATATTTGAGAAAATCCTGGGATGTGGGTGCTTGCCCCGCGAGGCTTGGGGGGATCTCGGCATTGCCTTCAAGCCATCGAGCCGTCTTGGGCTCGTGGCGAATGAAATTGAGAATAGAAACGAGCACATCGAGTGGATGACGTGCGAGCACCAACGTCTTGAAGCGGCGGTCATTTAGAAATCTCTGAAGATTTGGTTCGCGATACCAGTGCAGCTGCACAATACATCGATCCGGAATGTTCTCTAGTTCAATGTAATTGTGCACGGCAAACTGCTGGAGCCTAAGAATGTCTCCCAACACAGAACGTACCCATGTATTCCCGCTACGCGGTGAGCTTATAACGGCGATCCGGAGAGCGTTCATTCTCAAATACCTGTAAGGAGCGACCAATAGCCGTGGTGGATCAGTGAGCCGGCGTTGCGTAAGTTTCCGCGCTGCCCGGCACGAGGTAATTCATCGGGTTCAGCGCGCCATCGACGAAATGGCCGAGCGCGTTCCGAACATTGACTGGGCCGGCGAGCGGCATCACGATTGACCTTTCGCCCGACATTCCCTATACGGCGAGCGACTTGCCAAAGTCGTTGTCGTGCTTTTTGATGCTGAAAGCCAAATCACCTCAAATACATTTGGTAGAACTCAAGCCTCTTACGCGCCTATAAAGTTCTGAGCAGGAGCAACTGTCTATGAGTGCTTTGACAGGTTCATCGAAAGATTTCGATCGGATGGAAGTCCACGATCCGGCCATTCTTGCCGCCGCGAGGCAGCTTCTCGACGACTGTCCTTCGCCCAGAGAGATGGCGCATAGTGTCGTCGCCGCCGTCAAACGCAACGAGGAGTGGCGTGGAAAGCGATGCATCAATCTACTTGCTCCCGAGGCGCCCACCAGCCCGACCGTGCGAGCTCTGCTCTCCGCCGAGGTGGGCACGCGCGCCGCGGAAGGTCATATCGGCGCGGCCAACCGCTGGTTCGCGGGTACGAAGCATATAGACGAGATCGAGGCACTCTGTGTCGAACTGCTCAAGAAGGCTTTTAACGCTTCCTACGCCGACCATCGGCTGATGGGAAGCATGTTGGGGAATCTCGCTGTTTACCAAGCGCTCACGTCGCCCGGCGACGTAATCATGAGTGCCGCCCAACCCGTCGGTGGTCATTCGAGCAATCGCCTCGACGGCCCCGCGGGCTTGCGTGGTCTAAGGATCGTGGATATTCCCTTCGATTCGGCCAAATTAGAAGTCGATCTCGCCCTCTTTGCCAGCGTCGCGCGGCAGGTTCGCCCGAAGCTCGTCACGCTAGGGCTCTCCATGACACTGTTTCCCTATCCAGTCACGGCGATGAGCGAAATCGTTGCTGAGTGGGGCGGCAAGATTTTTTTCGATGGAGCCCATCAAGCCGGTTTGATCGCGGGGAAGCAGTTCCAGGATCCTCTACGGGAAGGCGCCGCCGTATTGACTGGTTCAGCGGGCAAGACTTTCAGCGGCCCACAGAGTGGCCTGGTCGTGTGGAACGATTCGGCTCTCACCGAGCCGATCACTCACGCAATCTTTCCTGTGCTCGCCGCGACTCACCAAGTGAATCGGGTCGCGGCATTGGCCGTCTCAGCGGCCGAGATGCTCGCATTCGGTGAAGTATACATGGCGAAGATCGTAAGGAATGCGCGCGCGCTTGCTGCAGCCTTAGACAATCGCGGAGTTCCGGTTCTGGGCAAGTCCAAGGGTTATACGTGCACGCACCAAGTGATCGTCGATGTCAGAAAGTTCGGCGGCGGCAGCGAACTTGCTCAACGCCTGTCCGAGGCCAATATCATCACCAATAAGAATCTTATTCCGGAGAACCGGCCGGAAGACTGGGACTCGCCCGGCGGGCTGCGGCTCGGGACGACTGAAGTGACACGTCTAGGGATGGGCGAGGCCGAGATGGAAGCGATCGGGGATTTGATTGTGCGTATCGTTTCGGGAAAAGATCGACCTGAAGCGGTAGTCAAAGATGTAGTTGACCTTCGGTCGCCATTCCAGACGCTTTACTATTGTTTTGAGAACGGCTTCCCTCCTGGTGACGGCTTACGGCTCAATGTCGGTAAGACCAACGAATAAGCAATGATGTCTCGCCCAAGTTGAATAGATGGCTCGATCATAAATGCGAAGTCTAATCGAATATCCACGGACCCAGCACAATCGAGCGCAGATAGGATTTGCCCTATCTACGGCATTAGCGCTGCCGGAGCCCCTCTCCGGGTCCATGCGCAGTTGGAAATCGGCGCACACGCGGCCGTTCCCCGGCGGCTCCTCGGGGCGCGTGCCGGCACACTTCTGCGGCGTCTATGCGCACAAGCCGAGATCTGCCCCACAGCGTCGAGTGGCAGGATATGGACCGGCGCGTGAAATTTCTCGACCGGGAAGGTTTCGCCGCACAGGTTATCTATCCCACGGTCGGCCTGCTGTGGGAGGCCGCGGTCAAGGATCCAGCGCTCGCAGACGCGCTCTGCCGCGCGTACAGCACGTGGGCGCTGGAAATCTGTTCTTCACACAAGGACCGACTGATTCCCGCCGCGCATATTTCGTTGCGCGACCCGAGCTTGGCCGTGCGCGAGTTGAATCGAGTCGCAAAGCTCGGGTGCCACGCGGTGTTTGTCGGGGCGGCGCCCTGCGACGGCAAAAGCCTCGGCGATCCGATTTACGATCCCATATGGGCCGCCGCGCAGGACCTCGACCTCGCGGTTGGGCTGCACCTGGTTGGCCATGCCCATTACCCCGGGAGCGAATACTTCCGCGACCGCGATCCCGGTTTCATGTGGGTCTCAATGAATGTGATCCAGGACCCCCGAATAGCGCTCGCCACGATGGTCTATGACGGAGTGTTCGAACGTTTTCCACGGTTGCGGGTTGCCACGATCGAAGGAGCCTCCGGGTGGGTGGGCGAATGGCTTGAACGCTTCGACTACCGCTACAAGTACATGAGGCACACTTCACGGATGAAGCGTCCGGCGAGCGAGTACTTCGCGCGCAACATCTGGATCAGCGCGGATCCCGAGGAGCGGATGCTGCCATTGATGGTGCGGTTCGCCGGCGACGATAAATTCTTCATCGGCTCGGATTACCCGCATGCCGAGGGCTTCGTAGATCCGGTTCGCAGCGCGCGCGAGCGGCTATCTTCCTTGCCGGTAGAGTCGGTGGACAAAGTGCTCTGCCTGAACGCACGCAAATTTTATCGCATAGGATAGGACCAGTACTTACTGCGCGCAGTTCCGACCGGAGTTCTCGGGCGCCTGTTCGCGCGCGTCATGGAAGCGGAAGACCGCAACCGTCAATGAACGGGCGGTCGCGGCTGCGCGCAACCTTTTGCTACCGCAAGATTAGACCACACATGGATGGTCACGCGTGAGATAGCTCTGTGCCTTGGCTATTCTGTACCTTGAGGACATAGTGATGTGCAGGAATATCAAAACTCTCTTCAATTTCGATCCACCCGTCACCTCCGAAGAGATTCGAGCTGCTTCGCTCCAGTTCGTGAGAAAAATCAGCGGTTTTAACAAACCATCGAAGGCAAACGAACGCGCGTTGTTGGCTGCAGTCGATGAAATAGCCGACATTTCGACCCGTCTTCTCTGCGCGCTAGAAACGAACGCACCGCCAAAGAATCGGGAAGAAGAGGCCGCTAAAGGGAAAGCTCGCGCCGCGGAGAGATTTGGCGGTTGAGTCTGCCAAGCGCCTCCGCTGGCCAAGATTACGGATGGATCAAGCGTCCTGAAAACTCAATCCTACGGACCACGGACGGCGAGTTGACCAGCACCATGACTTTCATACAACGCGGCCATTCCCGATAGAGCCAAACTCAGAGTAGGCGGTTCAGCGCCCTCTTCCAAAACTCTAAATGGTTCTTCGCTTTTGGGATTTTCAGCGGCCACTGTCCAAATCCGGCCAAAAAAAGTCGGCCTGAGCTCCGAGTGTCAGCAGCCTAAAACAGGCGTGTCGAGTCAGCTCAATCATCGACTCGGGCTAAGTAGAGATGGCAGTCTTCTGGAACACCTTTCAACTGATGCACGCCTTTGTCAGTAAACTTTATTTCGGATCCTACGACGAGATCCTTCACCGTCCCAGAGACGAGCACTTCACCGGGGCCGGCCTTCGCTGTCACTCGTACCCCAGTGTGTACTGCTATTCCGATCAGATTGTTGTCGAGCCGCTGCCGGCGAGCCAGCCGAAGGTTTTGATATGGAGCTTCTGGAAACGCTCGAGGCTCTTGCTCGCAGCAACGGCACGAAATCATGCGATGGCGATCTTCTCGCGCGCCAAAGCTTCGTTCACAGCGACCGACAGATCGCTTCGGAGCTGAGGCCAGTCCCGATAGCGGTCGGTCCACGCTCGCAATTGCAGGGTTACCGCTGCGGCGCTGAGGTTGGTTACGTAGACTTGCGGCGCCGGTTCTTGTGCCACCCCAGGTTGAGCCGCGGCAGTACTCTTCAACAATTCCATCACGCGCCGGAGATCGGAGCCTCCAACCACGTTGACGGCTACTTCGAGGGCGCGCTGGAAATCCGAAAAGGTCCAGTTAGTCACTTGGCTCGAGATGAGCGATCCGTTCGGCACGATCACTTCCGAACCTTCCTCGGTGCGAATAACGCTGGCGCGGATGCCGATCCGGCGGACTTCTCCGGTATCGCCGCTGACCTCAATGACATCGCCGATCTTAATCGGGCGTTCAAACAGCAGAATCAGGCCCGAGACAAAATTGTTGATGACGTTTTGTAATCCGAATCCGATCCCCACGCTGAATGCGCCGACCAGAATGGTAATTTTGGTAAGATCAATCCCAAGCGCGCCCAGTGCGATGAAAAAGCCCAAGAGGAGGATGCCATAGTGAAGCGTCGTCGAGATTGCATATGGAATGCCGGGTGCGAGATGGAAACGATGATAGACATCTTCTTCCAGCAGAAAACGCAGGAACCTGGAAACCAAAAAAGATGCCCAAACCGTCAACAGGAAGGCCAGGATGCGGCCCAGAGAAACACTCAAGGAGCCGATCGTGAGGTGGGCGTTCAGCGCAGCCTCGGTCGCTGCGAATAATGGACCTCGCAGACCAAAAAAATCCAGCAGCAGATTCAACCAGAACAAAAAAGTCGCAAACTCGAGCACGCCGCACGTCCGCGCCTCGATCATTGAGCGATGCAGAGTAATGACTCGCAACGAGGCAAGCGGCCACACCTCCAGGGCAATAATCATCAATCCTTCGACGATCTGAACGCCGGTATAGAGCAAGGCCCCGACGTAAACGGCCCTGAGAAAAACGATTCCCAAAAGATTTCCCAAGTTGACGTAGCCGAAAATATTTGCGAAGAACGCGGCTGGCAGAGCTATCAGCCCGATTCTGGCAATCTCCCGGACTGCCCACCAGAAGCGACGATGGGTTTGAGCAGCATCGGTCGGTAGATGCGAGCTCTTAAGCAGCCAGAACAGAAACACCGAGGCGCCCAGCATCTGGCCGAGAAATATGAACCTGGCCAACACCGGTAGAGACCCAGCGAGTTCCCGGATTTGATCCGCGAAATACATGGCGACGATAGCATCGAAGAGCGGGTACGAATTACGTTCCAGAAGGCGTCGAAGTATCACTATGGCTGGGATCAGCGTGACCGCTCCCACGATCGCAAAGATCAAGCGTGGAGCTTGTGCGTAGATGGTGGGGATAATCAGGATCGAAAGCGCGAAACCGGTCGAGACGGGGAGAGCGAGGATAGGCAGAGCGCGTTGCAAATCCGGATTTTCCTCGGCCAACTTCTGTATTTTGCGCCGCATCCAGCGAAGCGCGGTCGCTATCAATGCAATGAAAAGAGCATGGATCAAAAACGTAAAGGGGAGTCGTTCAGCGAAGGTGGCTGACGCTTTCAGTTGCGAAGAAATCGACTCGCCACCGTGCTTCTCCCATTCCGTGCGGGGATTGGTCTCAAGGCTCCAGATGGGCGGGCTGTCTCTGACGAAGACATTTTTCAATGCGAGTTTTTGTGCCTGCTCAATAAAAGACAGCGCTGTTCGCACACGGGCCTGCTCCGAGGCAATCTTGGCTTGCAACGTCAAAACTCGCGCTTGGCCGGATTCGGCTGCCTGTCGCGTCCGCGCGATCGAGCTGACCACACTCTGGACGCTCTGCAAGAAGGGCCTGGGCGTGTTGGGCTGTTGCGCCGATTGGAGCGTTGCCTGCCAGGTCGCGCTCAACTGATTAAGACGCGCGAGTTGCTCTTCCAGATTTGAGGCCTGCCGTGTCAGCTCGAGTTGGGAGGCCACCAGAGCGTAGCCGAAATTTTGCCAGGTCAGCTTGAGGCGGTTGAGCTCATGAAGGCGAGAATACGCGTCGAGCGATGGACCCATCGTCAGGAGTTTCGTGTCGTCATAGAACCTCGCATCGATTTCACTTGTCAGGCTCCAGACCGTGCGGGCGATGCTCTCGGCACCGGACTGATCCGCGGACACGCTCGCGTCGATCTCTTGGAGCGCGGCAAGAGCGGACTGCGCTTCCAAAGGCACTTTGTCCAGCGGAATGGGAGTGGGCGTGGGTGCCGGAGTCGCTTGAGCGGTAAAGGCAGAAGCCTGCAGGGCCAGTGCGGCCGTGCCGCCGCTGGAAAGCAAAACCAGAGTAATCAGTGGAACGATTCGCGTAATCGGCTGCATCGAACGCAAGAGAACCGCGCCGCCCAAGCGTGAAAAAAGGCCGCTGCGCTCTCCAGACAGTTTACAGCCGAGAAAAAATAAAGGAAGACATAGAATACATTCGACTGATCTGATCGATCGTTGCAATCCAATCCCGCAGGAAACCCTTCAAACTGTCCGAGCTTCTTGCGTCACATGATGGCTCGGCCTGCGCGCCATCCGACGACTAGAAAAGTATGATAAGCATCAGAAAAAATCCAAATGATTTCCAGAAGTCCTGCGATTATTGAGTTCACCAAAACACGGCTGGCCAATACGGCATAAACACCTCCTTGCTATCGCCGGCATGACGGCTGCTGCCGAAGTGTAAGATGTCGAGCAAGATTCAAGCCGGTACTTGGGCGCGCGAGGAAGCGGCTGCTTCCTGCGACGGCAATGGAGCCGCCGAGGTTAGGGAAATTAGAAGGGCGAGTGTCGCGAGGCAGCAGCGCACTTTCCGCCAGCGAAGCTGCTATTGAAGCCGCGTGGCCGCGTTCGCGTTTCCGGCGAAAATGCAGAATTCGCAGGACGTGGTCCGGGCGAGGTAGCTCGATTAAGCGGCCGCCACTGACGCCGGTTCTCGAAAGCCTCGAAGGGGCAGCAATGTGTGGTCCTCCAATGAGCCGAAGATTTACCGGCCCAATGACACACACATTGCTCAAAAACGAGGGCCAACTGCCGCAACTGCGCGGCTTTCGCGCGATTTGAACGAGGTAGGGGAACGGCTGTAGCAGATAATGCCGCGCCAAGGACGGGATTTCTCTCCGGCGCCGGAGTACCTAGGTGTCCTCCGCCACCATGTCGACATTGCCGCGCGTCAGATCATAAGGTGTGCCTACATAGCTGAAGACTCCGCTTAGACGCTTCCGCTCCGGTGCGTCTCCGGAAGCTTATAGGGAGCCAGGATCTGCTTCGGAGGGACTAAACTTGGCTCTTCCTCTAAAGGCTCGCCAACCCCCTCAGATTCCACCCGCAGATGCGGCTCGCTTCGAGCTTATTCCCACCCGGTCCCCGCCAGTGCGTCTCCAAACTGATATGGCCCCGGTATCCATCCTGCAACAGCGCCGCGATCTGTCCCTTCCAATCGATAGCCCGTGTTCCTAGTGGCCCCCATTCAGGCTTGTGATCTTGTACGTGGCAATCCTTCGCGTGTACATGAATGATGCGGTCCGGTGGAAGCATTCGATACCCATCCGGAAACGGATTCTCGCCGGCAACAAATGCGTTTGCCGGATCCCAAACCACCTTGAGGTTCGGATGCCTCAATGCCTGGAGTACCCGCGCCGTTTCCGCCGCCGTCCCAATATTGCATGCGTGCTCGTTTTCGAGCCCGATGATCAAATCCTGTATACTTGCCCGGTCGGAGAGCTCCGCCAGCGCTGCGATTACGCCCTCAAAGCACCTCTCCGGCTCTACTGTTCGCCAGTAGAGAAACTCGGACGATTCTGGCACCGAACCGCCTCGCGATCTCAAAAGCGCGCTCCGCAAGTCTCGACTGATCCTCGAATGTGTCATTCGAACAAAAGATATCATGCTGGAATCGTTCGTCTACCGCAGGCGAACCAGGCAGTTCGCACTTTAACAGCGGCGATGCGATCGAGATCACTTGGAATCCTCGGGTCTGTAGAATCCGTTCCGCCCTCGCTAGTTCCTCCTCGGACAGATCGAGAATGTTCTTGCCAAAGACCACCCGGAGTTCGGCCGCCTTCATCCCGATTTCCGCCATCGGTTCCAGCGCTGTCTCCAGATCCGGCGAAAACTCGTCGGTAACTGCCGCAATCGGTATCTTCGGTTCCATTTACCCGGAATTTCCGTTTTGACCTTCCGAAACAGATAGGACGGATTCGCTCCGCAGCGCAATGCTGGGAAGGTCTTTGTCGCGGAGGCTCTCAGTCTGCTGATGAAGCGGCCAGTTCCACCATTTCGGCTGAAGCAAGACCCACGCGATGCCAAAGGAATCACCTAAGTCCAGTTGTCGCGCTCCCCACGCTGCGCCGATGAGGATCATCTTCGCTTTCATCGCGATTGGCAGCGGCTCGAACGCTCGAGCCGTTGGAACGCGATTCGTATACAAATTCGGACGCGGGCAGGACTGGAATCAATACAGGACGGCGATGAATAATCAGTCTATGGATCTCAGCGAAAAGATTGTTCTGGTGACGGGCGGCAGCCGTGGAATGGGACGAGCGATTGCGATCGCGCTTGCGGACACTGGTGCTCACGTAGCCGTGAACTACAAAGAAAACAAAACGGCCGCCAGAGGAAGTCGTCGCGGCGATAACGAAATCCGGGCGTCGCGCGATCGCTATTGGCGCGGACGTATCGATTCCTCAGGAAATCGAATCGATGGTCGCGACGAACTCAAGGCAACTCGGCGAAATCGGAATTCTGGTCAACAATGCCGGTGTGGCGCGCGCACGAAAAATCGAAGACATCGATCTCGCGCTGTTCGACGAAGCGATCAATGTGAACCTGCGTTCCGCGTTCCTCGCCACGTCGGCGGTTTTGCCTGCAATGCGGCGTAGCAAATGGGGCGGGCTATCTTCATCTCGTCCACAGCGGCGAATGTCGGCGGCATCGTCGGTCCGCACTACGCGGCATCGAAGGCCGGGATGATCGGCTTGATGCATTCGTACGCATCGAACCTCGTAAAGGAAGAGATCATTGCGAATGTGGTCTCGCCCGCCCTGATCGAGACGGACATGGTGCGATCCGATCTGCGCGTCACACCCGATCGCATACCCGTCGGTCGGTTCGGGCGTCCTGAGGAGGTTGCCGATGTTGCCGTGATGCTCGCACGGAATGGCTACATCACCGGGCAA
>CAVQVD010000026.1:0-23192 GCA_963717045.1 uncultured delta proteobacterium
CCGCCCCCGGGTGGCTATCAGCCGATCGGCGGAACCATTTTCGATTTGCTGGACAAGAATAACGTATCCTGGGGCGAATACGTGGACACTGCCGACGTGACCGAACTTGGCATCCCGTATGGCGCACTCTTTCGTCTGCCGATTCCGCCGCATTTTCAAACCCTCGATGACTTTATGTCGCAGGCCGCCGCCGGCAACTTACCCTCGGTCGCCTTCGTGGATTTTGGTCTGATTAACAGCGAACATCCTCCCGCTGATATCCGGGCGGGCGAGAAGCACGTTGCCAACGTGATAAGCGCGGTCCGCGGCGGACCCAACTGGAAGGATTCGATCATATTTTGGACCTACGATGAGCATGGCGGCTTCTACGATCACGTCACCCCGCCCGGCGCAGTCCCGCCGGATAACATTCCGCCCGGAAGGTGCGCGGACCTCTCCCATCCGCCCACTTCCGAAACGCCGGGGAACGGCGCGCAGTGCGGCGACAGTTTGAAAGAGGCCAATGCGCTGTGCGCGGAGGCTTTGCCTGGCGAAGCCTGTTCGACCTTCAATCAATATGGAATACGCGTACCTTTTGTCGCCGTCTCGCCGTTCTCAAAGCCGGCCTACGTATCGCATACGGTGGGTGATCACGGTTCAATCCTGGCATTGATCGAGAAAAGATTTGCCCCCAACCAGCACCTGACCCAGCGCGACGCCAACGCGAATGACCTCCAGGATCTATTCGATTTCACCAACGCGCCTTCGATAGGCGCCAACGTTTCGCCAAGCGTTGCTCCGGATCCCAGCTCCTCTGACCCGGGCTGCTGAAAGCAAGATGAGTCGCGGGCCGCGTTTGATTTTTTGTCTCGCGCGTTCAGCGCGTGCGGGTTGCACCAATTCGCGGACACAAATGAGCGACCGGGCATCGCGAACACCACGGCGATAGCGGCTGGCAGATAGTCTGGCCGAACGCCACCAGCAACGAGTTGTATTCGATCCAATAGCGGCGCGGGAGCGCGACCCGCAATGCGGCTTCGGTCTCGTCCGGCGTGCGTGTGCGTACCAGGCCCCAACGGTTGGAAATCCGATGCACGTGCGTGTCGACGCAGATGCCGGGCTTGCCGTAGGCCTGTGTGACGACCAGGTTGGCGGTTTTGCGGCCCACGCCCTTGAGCGTCAGGAGCGCGTCGATTGAGTTCGGCACGACTCCCCCGAACCGTCCGATTAGCTCGCGGCAGATACCGACGATCACGGCGGCTTTGGTGCGGTAGAAACCGACCGGATAGATGAGCCGGGCGATCGCCTCCTCGCCGAGATCGAGCATCGTTCGTGGCGTCGCCGCCTGGGCGAATAAGCGCGGCGCTGCTACCGCCGTCATCTCGTCCCGCGTGCGCAGGCTCAGGATGCATCCGATGAGCACACGGAAGGGGTCGCCATGCTCGGCCGCTTCCAGAGCCATCACAGGCGCGTTCCATCCCTTAGCTGCGCGGCGCAGAAGTTTCAATAGTCGGCCGACCGTTCGGCGATCGACAGCATCGATACGCGAGCGCGGCTTATCTGCCATCCGCGCGGGAGGGTCGGCGCGCGCCGATAGCGCGGGCTTGCGAAGGGATTTGTTCGCGAGCGTCATCGGGCTCACATCTAGCACGGCCGCCGCGCCAGCATGAACCGGCGCGCGTTTGACGCTGGGCCTCAACGGTAATAGCTTCCTCTCGCTGACGCGCTGGCGGCGCTCAGCTTTCGCCGACACGGGAGGGCTACGCGATGGACCTTGGCAAAGACCTGATGCTCGACATGTACCGCTCGATGCAGCGGATTCGGCAGTTCGAGGGCCGGGTACGCGACCTCGCTATCGCCAACGAGCTTCCGGGCTTCGTGCACGTTTCGATCGGCGAAGAGGCGAGCGCGACCGGCGTATGCGCGGCGCTGCGCAAGACCGACCGCATCACCTCGACCCATCGCGGTCACAGCCATCTGATTGCCAAGGGCGGCCGACTCGACCGCATGATGGCCGAGCTCTACGGCAAGCGCGAAGGCTACTGCAAGGGCAAGGGCGGCTCGATGCATATCGTCGACTTCACGCTCGGCATCCTGGGCGCCAATGGAATAGTCGGCGCCGGCCTGCCTATCGCGACAGGCTCGGCGCTGGCCGCGCAAATCGCGGGGCGCGACGACGTCACCGCCTGCTTCTTCGGCGACGGCGCCTCCAACGAGGGCACCTTTCACGAATCGCTGAACCTAGCCGCGGTCTGGAAGCTGCCGGTGGTTTTCGTCTGCGAGAACAACGGCTTCGGTGAATTCACCCCGATGGAGACCGTCACTTCGGTTAAGGATATCGCGGTGCGTGCGCAGGCCTACGCGATACCCGGCTATATCGTCGACGGCAACGACGTGTTCGAGGTCTATCGTTATGCGAGCGAGGCGATCGCGCGGGCACGCGCCGGCGACGGACCGACGCTGCTCGAGTGCAAGACCTATCGATGGGAAGGGCACGTGGTCGGCGAACAGGCTTTTCTGGGCTCGGCTGGCTATCGCGCAGAATCTGAGATTGAAGCCTGGAAAAAGAAGTGCCCGCTCATCAAGTTCGAACAATTCGTGCTCGAGGGCGGCAAGATCGGCAAGGCCGAACTCGATCGTATAGCGAACGAGACCCAGGCCGAACTCGAGGCTGCGGTCGAATTCGCGCGCCATGGCACGCTGCCCGATCCGTCCGAAGTCACCGACGACGTTTTCGCCTAGGCGCGCAGAGAAAAGCGATTCAGCGAAGCGATTGCGGACGCCGAGCGAGGTAATGACGATGGCGCTGGTCAGCTATATCCAGGCAATCAACCAGGCGATGGACGAAGAGATGGCGCGCGATCCGCTCACCTTCGTGATGGGCGAGGACGTCATTCTCGCCGCCTTCGGCGCGACTCGCGGGCTACACAAGAAATACGGCCCCAGCCGCGTGCGCAACACGCCAATTTCGGAGGCCGGGTTCGTCGGCGCGGCGGTGGGCGCGGCGATGGCCGGAACGCGGCCGATTTGCGAGGTCGAGTTCGCGAGCTTCTTTTATTGCGCGATGGACCAGGTGTGTAACCAGGCGGCCAAGCTGCGTTACATGTCGGGCGGCCAGGCCCGCTTGCCGATAACTTTCCGCGCCGTGTACGGCGCGGTCGGCGGCGCCGCAGCGCAACATTCCGAAACCGTGTATGCGCAATTCCTCAGCGTGCCAGGGCTGAAGCTCGCGATGCCGTCTTCGCCGATCGACGCCAAGGGAATCCTCAAGAGCGCGATCCGCGACGATAGCCCCGTAATCGTCTTCGAGCATCTGTCGCTGGGGCGTCTCCGTGAGGAAATGCCGGCTGGAGATCATCTGATTCCGCTTGGCAAGGGCGCTATCAAACGCGCCGGCGACAACGTGACCGTGGTTGCGATAGGCGCGATGGTGCCCAAGGCGCTCAAGGCCGCGGAGCGACTCGCCGCCGACGGCATCAGCGTCGAAGTCGTCGATCCGCGCACGCTGATTCCGCTCGACCTCGACCTAATCCTCGAGTCGATCGCCAAGACCAATCGCGTGGTGATCGCCGACGAGGGCCATTTGCGCGGCGGCGCGGCGGCCGATCTCTCGGCGCTGATCGTCGAGAAGGGCTTCGACCTGCTCGACGCGCCGCCCCGGCGCGTGACCTCGCTCGACGTTCCGATTCCCTTCAGTCCGCCGCTGGAAAAGGCGGCGATCGCCAGCGACGCACAAATCGAAGCAGCGGTGCGTGAATTGGCGGGGCATTGAAGTGTGATCGCGCCGCACGGTCGAGTCTGTCGAATTTGCGGATGCTCCGCCGCGCTTGCCGGATGCGATCGGTCTCCTATGGCAAGGCACACGTCCGCCGGTGAGAGAGACTTCCGCCCAGTGAGACTCCTATGCCCGTCGAAGTGACCATGCCCAAGTTCGGCCTGACGATGCAGGAGGGCACGATCCAGCGCTACTTCAAGGCGCCCGGCGAGAGCGTGCGTGCGGGCGAGCCGCTCTACGAAGTCGAGACCGAGAAGGTGCTGTACGAAGTCGAGGCGCCGGTCTCCGGGACGCTCGCGGCCGCACTGTTCCCGGAGGGTGCGACGGTCGAGTGCGGAGTGGTAATTGCGATTATCGCCGAGAGCGGCGAGGACGCGGCGGCGCTCGGAGCACGCTACGGCAACGGCGCGGCACCGCCGGCGGGAGTGCCGGCCGCCACGGCGGCAGGCGCTCCCGCCCGCTCCTCGGAGGCCCATGGCGCTGGTGGGGGGGCCGCAGCTTCTTCCGCTCCGGCGTCGTCCGCCGCCGCTTCGGCGGCGGACGACGCCGGGGCGCGTCGAGCGGTCAGCCCGGTTGCGCGCAAGCTCGCCGCCGAACTCGGCGTCGAGCTTGCGCGCGTCGCGGGTACCGGCCCCGGCGGCCGGATCACGCGCGAAGACGTCGAGCGCGCGGCCGAAGGCGCGCGCGCGACGTCAGTCAGCGGTGGAGGTGTCGAGCGCGCGGCCGAAGCCGCGCGCGCGACGTCGGGCACAGGTGCAGCGGTGGCGCGCGCGGCTTCGCCCGCGCCCGCCACCGCTGGCACCGCTGCCGCGGCTGCGCCCGGCACGGGCAAACCGCTCGCGCGCGGCATCCCGATGCGCGGGATGCGCAAGACTATCGCCGACCGCATGTCGCAGAGCCTCCAGCAGAGCGCGCAGCTCACCATCACCAGCGAGGCCGACGTCACGGCCGCCGTCGAACTGCGCGAACGGCTCGTCCGCCAGTTCGATTTCACGTACGGCGACCTGCTTCTCCAGGCCGTGGCGCGTGCGCTGCTGCGGCATCCGCGCATGAACGCGCGGCTAGTCGACGATGCGATCGTTATCATGCCGCAGGTCAACGTCGGGATGGCGGTGGCATTGGAGGACGGGCTTATTGTGCCCGTGATCGTGGACGCTGACAGGAAGTCGCTGCGGCAGATCGCCGCGGCCACGCGCGAGCTAGGGGAACGCGCGCGCACGGGCAAGCTGCGCCTGGAAGAGGTAAGCGGGGGGACGTTTACGATCACCAATCTCGGCACCTATGGGGTCGACGCCTTCACTCCGATCATCAATACGGGCGAGACTGGAATTCTTGGGGTCGGCCGGATTGTCGAAAAGCCGGTGGTGCATCGCGGCGAGATTGCGCGGCGCTCGATGATCACGCTCAGCCTGACCTTCGACCATCGATTGATCGACGGTGCGCCGGCCGCGCAGTTCCTGCAGACAGTGATCGAAATCTTCAACTTCGGCGAACGCTAGGCGGCGCGCGAAGTACCGATTTGAAAGACCAGCTGATGCGCATCCAGCCCGGCGGCCATCGTTCTGAGACGCGACGCGCACGCGTTGCGAGCGTCCGCGTCATGGTTTGCGTCGCGGCAGTCGCGGCGATGCTGGCGTTGTCGCTGGGCTTGCAAAATGGATGGGCAACCGAGGCCGGCGGCGGTATCGACGAGGCGGCGACGAACAATGCCCCGGCGCCCGAGGCTTTCAACTGGGAGAAGCTGACCCAGGAGGCGACGGCGCTACTCTCCCGATACATCCGTATGGACACTACCAATCCGCCCGGCAACGAGCTCGGCGCGGCGCGGATGCTGCGCGAGAGATTCCTTGCCGACGGAATTCCGGCCACGGTCTGGGAGCCGATGCCTGGTCGCGGCGTAGTGGCGGCGCGTCTGCCAGGGATCGGCAAGCATACCAAGGCTATCGTGCTGCTCAGCCACATGGACGTCGTGCCCGCCAATCCCAAACAATGGCAGGTGCCGCCGTTTTCGGGCGAGGTCAAGGACGGTGACATCTGGGGCCGCGGCGCGATTGACGACAAGGGCCCCGGCGTGATCGAGATGATGGCGATGCTGGCGATCAAGCGCGCGGGCATCCTCCTCAACCGCGACGTAATCTTCATCGCGACTGGCGACGAGGAGGAGGGCGGCCGCAACGGGGCGGGATGGCTGGTCGCGCACGAGAAGCAGGTTTTTGCGGACGCCGGCTACCTGCTCAATGAGGGGGGCGGAATCGAGCAGACGCCCGGCCATCATCGCTACTACGCGGTCTCGATTACCGAGAAGACTCCGATGTGGATCCGCCTGACCGCTCAGGGGCCCGCGGGCCATGCCGCGGTGCCGCCCGACCAGACCGCAGTCACCCATCTCACGGCGGCACTCACCAAGCTTATCGCTTACCGCCCTCCAATCCGCTTGCTGGACACGGTGCGCGACTACTTTCGCGCGATCCTCAAGCTCGACGGTGGGCCGCCCGAGTTCAAAAAGCTGTTAGTCGCGTTGCGCAAGCCCGCCTACCGCAATCAGTTCCTTGCGATCCCACGTTACAATGCGTTGTTGCGGGACACTGTCACGCCGACGGTGCTCGGGGCGAGCCAGAAAACCAACGTGATCGCCCCCACCGCATATGCAGAGATCGACTGCCGTCTGCTGCCGGGCGCGGATACCAGGGAATTTCTCGACCAGATTCGTCAGGTGATCGGCGACAACACGATCAAGGTCGAGGTGTTGCTCAACTTTCCCGCGGTTTCTTCACCGCCCCGGTCCCTCCTGATGAACGCGATCAACGCGGTCGCCTGGCAAGACGGCCATGCAGTCGCGGTGCCGACAATGATCGCCGGCTTCACCGACAGCCACTACTTTCGCGCGAGCGGTCTCATCGCGTACGGCTTTGTGCCCGTCGAACTGACAACGGCGCAGGAGCGGACCGTGCACGGGATCAACGAGCGGATCCAGGTGAAGGAACTGGGCAACGGGATTCGGCGCATGGTTGAATTGTTGCGCTTCGCGGGCGGAAGCTGAAAGGCGCGGAAGGGAGCAGGGAAATAGGATTATGTTGCACGCAGGAGTCGGTTACTCGATTTCCAACAACCCCAGGGTCGCCGCCGCCGAAGCTACGCGCCAGGCGATGCGCCAGGCGGGACTGCATCATGCGGCCGGGGCGCTTTGTTTCGCGACCACCGCGCACGGTGCGGCGTTCGGGTTGATCGTGCGCACGGTGGCCGACGAGGCACGCACGCGCGAGGTCGCCGGATGCTCCAGCGTCGGCGTGATCGCGGCCGAGCGCGAGATCGAATCCGGACCGGCGGTCGCGGTGATAGTGTTCGGCGGCAGTTCGCTCAGCACCCATCGGCTCTTCGTGCCCTCACTGCGGGGCCGCGCGCGCGAGGCCGCGGGCGAAATCGCCGCCGCGGTGCGCCCGGCGCTTGGCAAGAACAACCTGCTCTGCATTTTCGCCGACACCTACAACACGGAGCCGGACGCGCTTTTAAGCGCGCTCCAGCGCGAATTGCCCGGCGTGATGGTGGTCGGCGGGGGCGCGAGCGAGGACGGCTCGATCGGCGAAACTTTTCAGTTCTGCGGCGACACGGTGAGCAACAATGCGGTGTCCGGGATGCTGCTCGCGGGCGATTTCGATATCAATCTGGGGGCGTCGCTCGCCTGCACGCCGCTCGGCAAGACCCATCAGGTCACGGCCGTGCGCGACAATATCCTCATCGAACTTGACGGGCGTCGCGCCTTCGACGTTTTTGCCGAGGCCGCGGGTCCGCTCGCCGAGGACCTTAAACGCGCGGTGGCCTTTGTCTTCCTGGGCGTCCCGCTCGATCCGGAGGCGGAACAGATGGAGCGCGGGCGCTACACGGTCCGCAACATCGTGGGCGCGAGCGCCGAGCACGGCGTGCTCGCAGTTGCCCATCGTCCGAAGATTGGCGAACGGCTGGGCTTCGCGTTGCGCAATGGCGAGCGCTCGCGCGACGACCTCAAGGCGACACTCGAGGCGATGCAAGCACATGCGGCGGCAGCGCCGGTTTTTGGTCTGTACTTCGATTGCGTCTCGCGCGGGGCCGCGCTCTACAACATTCCCGACCACGACTCTGCTTATATCGGACGCTATCTCGGCCATCTGCCGATCGCGGGCTTCTTCACTGGGTTCGAGGTCGGCCCGTTGGGCGCAGGTTACGGGACGCTTCAATATTCGGGAGTGCTGGCGCTAATCAGCGGCAAAACTGCCTGACAGGCAAGAGAGCTTCGCGTAATCCGGTGCGCGGGGCCCGGCTCCGCCTCTTCCAACCTCTCCTTGACCAAGGAGAGGTCGCCGCTAGCCTCGCGAGCGGCGGGAGAGGTCAGTCTGAGTTCCGCTGTGCCACAGGCACTCGAGCGGGCCGAAGGCGATCGCAGGACCTCTCCCTAACCCTCTCCTTGGACAAGGAGAGGGGCCAGATAGGACCCCGCAAAGCTCTCTTGGCAAACCATGCTGAACAAAGAAATCGCTTCGCGCCGATCCTCACTTCGGCAGCCTTCGTTCAGGATGACAACAAAAGGACTCTCCTGCTGTCATCTTGAGCTTCAGCGAAGGATCTCCGCGAAGCGCGCGCTTGCAGCGTCCAAACGGTTAGTGGTAGCTGAAATCTAATTCCTGGCACGAGCATTTTGCGCCCAGCGCATCGCACGGGCGACGGAGGAAAGCCAAAGTTGGACTTCGGATTTTCAGAAGAGCAAGAGATGCTGCGCGACGCGGCCAAGCGGTTTCTGGCCGACAACTGCTCGACCAAATTCGTGCGCCAGATGATGGCGGATGAGAGCGCGCATGACGCCGGGTTCTGGCGCAAGCTGGTCGATCTCGGATGGCCCGGGTTGCTGATACCCGAGGAATACGGCGGCCAGGCCGGCACCTTTCTCGATATGACGGTGATCGCCGAGGAAGCCGGCAAGGCGCTGGTCCCCGGCCCCTTCTTTGCCGCCGCGCTGCTCGGCGCGCCCATCGTGATCGAAGGCGGCTCGGACGCGCAGAAAAAAGAGCTGCTGCCGAAGATGGCGCGGGGCGAATATATCGCGACCGTCGCGATTGCCGAGGCGGCGGGGCGTTTCGATGCCGGCGGAATCGAGTTGAAAGCGGATAAGAAGGGGGCCGACTATACCCTTTCGGGCGAGAAATTCTTCGTGCCCGATGCGCACGTTGCCGATTGTATCGTGGTGGCCGCGCGCAGCACCGGCAGCGGCGAAAGCGGCGTGACCCTGCTGATGGTTCCGGCGAAGCAAAAAGGCATCACCATAACTCAGCTCAAAACCGTCGATATGACCCGGCGCCTTTGCCACGTCAAGTTCGACGGGGTCACCGTTTCCGGCGCGAATCTGCTGGGCCAGGAGGGCCAGGGATGGCCGATCCTGCGCCGCACGCTGGATATCGCGACCGCGGCGTTATCGGCCGAGATGGTTGGGACCGCGCAAAAGGCCCTCGACATTGCAGTCGACTACGCCAAGACGCGGGTGCAGTTCGGCAAGCCGATTGGATCGTTCCAGGCGGTCAAGCACAAGTGCGTCGACATGATGGTGGCGGTGGAGAACACTCGCTCGCTCACGTACTACGCCTGCTGGACAGTCGACGAGCGGCTGGCCGAGGCCGCTACCGCCGTCCCGATGGCCAAGGCCTACGCCTCCGACATGGCTAAGAACGTTACCAGTGAAGCGATCCAGGTGCACGGCGGAATTGGGTTCACCTGGGAGCACGACATGCATCTGTACCATCGGCGCGCATTAGCCGGCGAGGCAAATTTCGGCAACGCACCGATTCATCGCGAGACCGTGGCGAAATCACTGCTCGCCTGAAGCCAGTCCCTCGCGGGCACAGTTCGCCAGGAATTTTTGAAACGAGAGAGCCGCCGCCCACCGTGGCAGCGGCTCCTCATTTGCCGCTAGCAGAGCACGTCATTGGCGTGCATTGTGTCCAGATACTCGCGCACGGCCTGAATTTTGCCGCCCCGGACTTCGCACAGAAAGTGATAGCGGTTTTGATACGTCTTGCCGCTCTTCATTTTGGCGAACGACTCGGCCTCGACCGCGACGCGATCGCCCTCCGCCGTCACTCCTTTGACCCGCATTGCGAGCGCGCCGTCGATGGCGGCGCCGAGTTGGCCGAGGAGTTCGACGAATTGTGCCTTGGTCTTGGTTCCCGACAAGGGAAAATTGCCCTGTATCCACCAGGTCGCCGAATCGCTGAGCGCGTCGATCGCGGCGGCTGCGTTGCCGGCATTCAGGTTTTCAAAAAAACCCAGGACCAGTTTTTTGCTTTCATCGGTACTCATATTTTCGTCTCCGTGGGACTCGTTTGCGGCTCACCGCGTGTGATCTCATGGGGCGCGGAACAATGCAAATGAAATAGGCTGATGGACGCTGCGACGGTTCTGCTTCGATAGCTTACCGAGCATTGTGGCAAGTTTTACTGCGCGAAGTCGGTAAGCTTTGCGACCGTGACGTGCCTAAAATGCTCTACTCGCGCGAAAAGAAAGAAATGAGCAGGCATGGAGCTTGCGTGATGTAACTGTGAAGGCGCTTCGGTTAAACCCAATGCAAGTGAAAAATGCGATCGAAAGCGGACAGGATAGTCGCTGCCAGATCGAACCGCGCTTGCTCTTGCGCGCCCGGACGCGAGCGGAGCTTGGATGCGGAACGACTCGCCTGGCGCCCCACTTGATCGCTCTCTGACAGCTCTTATGTATCACCATCACTTTGGCCTCAAGGGGCCGCCCTTTCAGTTTACCCCCGCCCCTGGCGCTTTATATCTAAGCCATACGCATCGCGAAGCTCTGGCCGCCCTCGAATGGGGATTGCTGCACGAACCGACCGGCTTCACCCTGCTGGCGGGCCAGAGCGGCGTGGGGAAAACCACGCTGGTATGTTCGATCCTGGCGCGTCGTTATCAAAATGTGCGGACTGCGCTGCTGACCAATCCTAGACTGGACTTCGATCAGATAATGCAGGTGGTGATGTCGCAGCTCGCGCCGGGCTGGAGCGGGCAGACGCGGCTCGAACTGACCCAAGGGTTTGCCGAATTGCTCAACGATCTGGCCCCCGGCGAACGCATCGCGATCGTTGTCGATGAAGCTCAGGAATTGCACGATGAAGCGCTCGAAGGACTGCGTCTGCTGTCCAACGCGGACATGTTTGCCGAACGCCGCTTGCAGATAATTTTTGTGGGACAGCCTGAGCTGATCGAACGTCTGGCGACTCCGGCGATGCACAGTCTGAATCAGCGCATAGGCGCTCGTGTACTGCTCGAGCCGCTGCGCCCGGCCGAAATGCGCGAATACATCGATTGTCGGTTGCGTGCGAAAGGTGCGACGGCCAGGAAGATCTTTGCTCCTGCAGCGCTCAGCTATCTGGTCGCCCGCAGCGAGGGAATTCCGCGCAGGGTCAACGTGCTGGGTCATAACTCGATGCTGCAAGGATACGCGGCGGGGAGCAAAAAGGTCAGCCTGGCGATGGTCAAGAATGTGGCCGGCGAGTATGAGGATCTTCTCAATGCCAAAGGCGCGCATGCCGCCGGCACTCCAACGCCGCGCGAGAGCAGGACGCGACCGCGCTTTACGAGGATGGCGCTGGCGGCAACGGCGCTCGCGATAATAGCGGTGGGTGCAGTGCTCGTCTGGTCGCAGGGTTGGGCGGCGCTCAGCCCATCGCATGCGGCAAGCTGGTTCAACGGCCATCAGATCCGCAGCGGAGCCCTCGATGAGTGGTCCCCAGAATTCGCTGCAAACGTATCTTTCCCGCCGAATTTCGCGCGAGCCGGGTCCGAGGCGGGGGGCGGCGCCAGGTCGGGGCTATGAGCCAGGCAGCAACTTGGCTGCCAGCACCGCGGCCTTATGGGCAAAGCCCGACGCTGCGACATAGTCTTCGTCGGTCGCAGCTCTGCGGCCAGCCTTCAGAAAATTATTGGCCTGATCGTAGGTGATCGCGCTGTCTGCGCCGAGCGACTTGCGGTTGACCTTCGCCAGCTTAGCGCCCGTATCATCGAGCAGGCGCTGAGCGCGTTCCTTGGGAGGGGCGTCAGCCAAAGTGACCATCGGCCGCGGGATGGGCTGAACGGGCGGCGACGTCGCCGGCGCCGGGGTTGCAACCGCGGCAGGTACCACGTGAGCGGTCTGATGCCGCACGTGGCGCTTTGCAGCGGGCATCCCTTTTTCGGCGCGGGGAGAACTGTTGTTGATTTCCCCGCCTGCGCTTGGCTGATAAAGACGCGTCGCAGGTGGCGGCGCAGGGCGCATAAATTTCGGGACCTGCCAGCTCCCGCCGGGTCCGAAGCATCCCGCGAGCGTCAGGCACAATCCCAACGCGGCGGCCACCCACCACGCCACATCCCGGCCGCTCATTCTACTGAACAGTTTCGCCCGCACAGCGTCGGCGATCCTAGGGGCCGTTGAGGTCCGCAACGGGCTGCGGGACGTGATGTTCGAGGGGCAACCGGATGCGCACGGAGGTTCCTTTGTTCAGCCCGGATTCGATGTTCAGAGTACCGCCATGAAGGTCGACCGCGCGCAGCGCCAGAGGCAGACCGACGCCGTTGCCGTCTTCCTTAGTGGTGAAATAAAGCTGGAAGATATCTTCCATATGCTCGGGTGCGATTCCCTGCCCGGTATCCGTAACAGAAAGCTCCACGAACCCCTCGGCGAGGGCGCTTTTCAGCGTCAGCCGGCCGCCCTCGGGCATGGCGTCGACCGCATTACGCACGATATTGAGCAACGCTTCCATCAGTACCGCGCGATCGGCGTTCAAGAATGCGCTGGCGGAATCGAGCTCGCACCTGACCTCGATCGACGGCTCATTCACACCCTTGGCGACGTCGCGCATCAGATCGTTTGCAGCAACCCGCTCGATTTTCAACCGGCCGGGACGCATAAAACGCATCAGCGCCTCGATCACCAGATCGATCCTGCTCATTTCCTCGCGCACCGCATGTACGTGGTCCTCGACCGGCTTGGAAGCCCGCGCGTCCTGGCTCAGCAGTTCGAGTTCGAGCGTAATCGCGTTGAGCGGGTTACGAATCTGATGCGCTACGCCTGAGAAAAGGCCGCCCAGGCGCGCCAGACGCTCGGAGTTGTCGACTACGCTTTCGAGTTCTTGGACCGGGCCGAGATCGCGCACGATCACCAGCTGTCCGGCGCGCGTGGAATCGCCGCCCAGGGGAAAGATCGAAACCAGCAAACGCGATTTGTCCTTGCCCTGCCCCTCCTCGATCGCGACATCGCGCAGCTCCGTCCCGGCCGCCGTTGCCGTTCGCGCCATCCTCACCAGCGGATGGCTCTCGCCGATTAGCGACGCCAGCGACTTGCCTTGGGCGAGACCGCCGGCAGGAAGTCCGAGGCGCCCCTGCGCGTCGTCGTTGGAGAAACGAACGATACCGGCGCCGTCCAGCAACAGCACGGCGTCGTCGATCGAGCGAAAGATGTTGATGAAACGGCCGCGCTCGTCCTCCCACTGCACGCGGTCGGAGCGCACCCGATGCGAGAGCTCGTTGAACTTCCGCGCGAGCGCGCTCAGCTCATCGCGTCCGCGAATGAGCAGACCGCCGGTATCGCGGCCAGCCGCCAGACGTTCGACCTCCGCGGTGATCGCGGCGACTGGAGCCAGCAGCAGGGCGCCTGCCAGCAACGCGCCGAGCAGGCTCATAACGATCACCACCACCGCGATGAAGATCACGTTGCTCACCGCGCGGCGGACTTCGCTCGCGATGAGCGCGGTCGAGAGACCCACCTTGATGAGCGCAAATGGCCGCTTGTTAATTTCGACCGGGCTGCTCATCTCGTAAACGTGCTCGCCCCATAACGGACGGATTCGCGCGAGCGGCGACCATCGCGCCGCCGCCCGTTGCAATTCCGCGAACGGCAACGGACGAGCCGTACCGACCGTGTCACCCGCGGTTCCCGCCACCAGAGCACCATCGGGCGTTTCCACTCGCGCATACACGACGCCCTTGCCGAAAGCTCGCGAGGAGGCGAGCAGGGCCGCTAGCGAGTTGTCCTGGCGCAGAAGCGTCAGCGGGTCGCCATGCCCGTGCTCGAGCGCGGCGCGAATCTGCTCGAAGGTTTCGTTGACCAGCACGTGGCCGGAGTCGCCCAGGCTCTCGACCATCAGGCCCACCGCGTGGTTGGCCTCCATGGCGCTGACTGCCAGTACCGCGAGGACCAGCAGGGGAACGAAGATGGCGGCGATCTTGGTGCGCAAGCCCATATTCGGGATTTCCCCGATTAGCGCGTGATGCTCGGCTTCCTAGGCTTCGTCGGCCGGCTCCGGCTCGGAGCTTTCAGACTCGGAGTTGACGGATTCGGATTCGGCCTGATACCGGCCGAGCTTGTTGTACAGCGTCTTGGGACTGATGCCGAGAATTTCGGCTGCGCGTACCCGGTTGCCGCCAACCATCTCGAGTGTTTTAAAGATGAGCTGCCGCTCGACCTCGCGCAGCGGCTGGCCAACCGGCAATCCTGGCGTCGCCGAGTCGGGCGCCAAGGTACCCGCTGCCGCCGCTCGCGCTCCGTGCGGGGGTGCGGACGCCTCAGCCGTCCACAGCAGCGGCGCATCACTTGGCGTGGGCGATGCCCCGAGCAGACCGGGCGCGGGCAAATCGTTGACGGTGATGAGCGGGCCCGTGCTGACGATTACGGCGCGCTCGATAACATTGCGCAATTCACGAGCGTTGCCTGGCCAGGGCCGCGCCCGTAACGCTTCCAGGCAGGCGTTGTCGACTCCGCCGACCTTCTTGGAGTTGGCGCGGGCGAATTCGCGCACGAAATGGTCGATCAGCACCGGCAGATCGTCGAGCCGCTCCACCAGGCGCGGCAACGCGATGGTAAATACGTTGAGCCGATAATACAGGTCTTCGCGCAGGCGCCCCTGGCGGATAGCGCCGACGAGATCGCGGTTGGTCGCCGCTAGCACCCGCACGTTGAGCGCGATGTCGCTGCTGCCGCCGACTCGTCGCAGCTTGCGCTCCTCGATCACCCGGAGCAGCTTGGCCTGCAACTCGGGTTTCATTTCGGTGATTTCGTCGAGCAGCAGCGTGCCGCCGTTAGCCAGCTCGAAGCATCCTGAGCGCCGCTGGTCGGCGCCGGTAAAGGCGCCGCGCTCGTGGCCGAATAGCTCGCTCTCGAGCAGGCTCTCGGGCAGCGCGGCGCAGTTGATAGCCACGTACGGGCCGTTGCGCCGCGGCGAGGACTCGTGAATCGTGCGTGCCACGATTTCCTTGCCGGTGCCGCTGTCGCCCTGGATGATCACCGAGGCGGAGCTCGGCGCGGCCTGCTCGACCAGCGCCATCACCCGGCGCATCGCCTGCGATTGTCCGATGATGGGTCCAAGTTCGCCCGCGCCCATCAGGCGCAGCCGCAGACGTTGATTCTCCTCGCTTACGGCGAGATGATCGCTCAAATTGTTGAGCATCTGGTGTAGCCGCGGCGGATCGACCGGCTTGCGCAGGTAGTCGTATGCGCCGAGCTTGATTGCCTGCACGGCGTCGGGGATATCGCCCTCGCCCGAGATAACGATCGTCGTGATTGGAAGGCCGCGCTGGCGGAGTTCGCGGAGCACCTCGAGACCGTCCTTCACCGGTAACTTGAGATCGAGCAGCAGGATATGCGGCTCGAAGCTCCCGAGCAGATCGATCGCCCGCTGGCCGTCTTCGGCGGCCTCGACCTTGAAGCCCCACGAAGCGATAAGTTCCGACCAGGCGTGGCGTGTTCTCGGATGGTCTTCGGCGACCAGTACGCGCTTCGCTTCTGCCATATTCCTCCGCCTTCCGCTGCGCTGGCGCACGTTGGAAAACGAAGGCAAATCATATCATGGTGGGGGTAGCGCAAACAGTTGCTGCCGGCGAAGCGGCGAGCTGCCAAAACGCATAAAGCCGGGGGCGCGTGACAGCCGCGGCGCTGCGCCGTATTCTGATTGACTATGGATCAGGTTCCTCATGAACGCGTCGGCGCCCCCGGGCCAGCCGAAAACGTTCGCGAAATTTCGCGCGACGAGATAAGGCGCCGCCTACACGATCCCACGCTGCTGTTGGTCGACGTGCTCCCGCGTGAGGCTTATGCGGCCGAGCATATCAGCGGCGCGTTCAACCTGCCGCTGGCCGAGGTCGAAACGCGCGCGCCCGAGCTGCTACCCGATCGTAACGCCGATATTGTCACCTACTGCGCCAAATACACTTGAGGCGCCGGTGCGCAGGCGGTCGGCCTGCTCCAGCGGATGGGTTATACGAACCTCAGGCATTACCGCGGCGGTATTGCGGAGTGGAAGCAAGCCCGTCTGCCGGTTGAGGCTGCTGCGCCATCTGCGGCTGAATGGTCTTCGTCGTTGGAGTCGCCATCGGCGCCACAGTCCACACCCGACTCCGCGCCGATGCCGCGGCGCCGGTCATCGCCGGTGCAGCCGGCCGTTTCGCGCCGCCAACAATGGGGCAACACTCTACTCGACTTGATTGAAAGCCTTTCAGCCTCACAGATTTTCCTGGTCTGGCTCGGGATGGTCGTGGGGTGTGGATGTCTTTACTGGCTGACCGCCTTTTCGCGGCGTCCCGGGCTGGTCGATAGCGGCCGGCCGATCGCGGGTACGATCGGCGGGCTGCTGAGCGCTCTCTATTTCAGCTTCGTTACCACCACCTCGGTCGGATATGGCGACGTGTTGCCGATCGGGCCGGTAAGGATCGTCTCGATCTTCGAGGCGGTCACCGGACTGCTCATTTTCGGCGCGCTGGTCGCCAAGTTCGTCTCGCGCCGCCAGGACCAGTTGGTGCGCGACATCTACGCTGTCACTTTCGAAACCCGCCTCGACCGCGTGCAGACCAACCTTCACCTGGTGCTCTCGGAGTTGCAGTCGATCGCGCGACTGTGCGACGAGGGGGTGAGCCAGCCGCAACGCGTCGGTGCGCTGCTGGAAAGCGCGGTGCTGGTATTCGGTGGTGAGTTGCGCGCGATCCATTCGCTCCTGTACAGCCCCCAGCACGCGCCCGAGGAGGCGGCGCTGGAGGCGATTCTAATCGCGCTCGCTTCCGCACTCCGCACGCTGAGCGACGTCATCGCCTGCCTCCCGCAGGGATTCGACCGTTCACCGACGCTCCAGAGCGCGCTCCAGAGTATCGGTGTGCTCGCCGAAGACATCTGCGCCGAATGCGTGCCGCAGGTCTATGCGCCTGCGCTCACGGCATGGATGGATCGCGTTCAGCAAGCCGCCCGCGTGATCGCCTAGCGCTCGACACCCCAAACATCGAGACCCATCGGACCTGCGCCTGGGGCAGGTCGATCCGCCCATAGAGGTAGCTCACGAGGCGGATTCTCTATTTTAGCCGTTTGATAGGAAGTATAAGATGATGATTAGCGCTAGTAGGTGGTTTGTCCGCTCATTTGCATATCATAGATCATTATTGACTTATTAAACGAGACATGTAATTGTTTAAATAGAAAAAGGGTGAAAAACCATCAGATTCATAAGGAGAACGGTATGAGAGCTGTTGCTCCCTCTACCAAGGATAATGGGCTCAATAAAAGAACTAGAAAGCCGTGGCATAAGCCTGAGGTCTCCGACTATGGGCATGTCTCGAAGTTGACCGCCGGGACCACGGGTTCACATACGGACAAGGGGCATATGTCTAATTCGCACGGTGGAGGCTGATACAAAGTCGGAGCGTGCATGTCCGGGCAGCCCGTTCCCTCGTCAGATCTTCAGGAATTTTCCCGAAGTGAGGGTTGCGATGCACTCGCGTCGGAACCGCGACGGCCGAGAGTTCCGCGCAAACTGACTTGAGCCGAGCCGCACTCAGCTAAAATTGCGGTGAAGTTTCCGCCTGGCTTCCGGCAGAGCCGATCATGTGGAAAAACCCGCACACCGGTTGCGGGTTTTTGGTTGCGGGGGAGGGATTTGAAACTTCGACCTCCGGGTTATGAGCCCGGCGAAAGCGCGTCCGCCAGTATCCATATCAAGCGAATACGTAGCATCGCTCATACTCTCTGACCGCTGGCGAACGGTGTGGACACGGGCGGGTGGCTGTCAGGTGGCTGTCAAATTTCGCGCGTGGGCGCACCTAAGTCGGCAGGGCGCAGACGCGCCACTACAATCGTCCGCTATGTCGACCGCCAAGGGCGGCCCGATCGGCAGGTAGATGTCTGCGATATACATACGAACGCGTTGTGTGCCGGGCTGAAGGTGATCGACCGCCGCCACTTCGCTTAGAATCTTTAGCTTTCGACCCACTCAGTGACAATTTTTAGCGACGGCGTCGGTATCGTTCCATAACGACCAGTACGCCGCCAGCCAAAAGCGCCAAGCCACTACCCAAGAGGCTTGGATCAATCTCAGGCGCAACCGGAGTGATGGCCCTCGCCGTGCCAGCTAACGTCAGCAGGAGCAGAATGCACGATCCGAACAATGGAAGAGCTTTTCGCAAAAAGGTCGTCATAAGTAAGTCTCCGTTCTCGACGGTGCGAGGTTCGCTTCCAGCCAGTCCGTCCGATGTAACGACACGCCAAGGCCCTGTCTGCGCGTCGCCGCTATTTCGGCTACTCATGCTTTATCGCTGGGACCATGATGAAAGTCGCGCGATCAATAGCAGATTGCATCTGCCGATAAGGTCATAACTTAGCGCGACAGGAAGTCGTTGGGTGGGATTTTTGACATCTCACCTTATGTTCAGCACGGGCTTGTCGCCCGGCCACGGTGAGGCTTTCCGCAAGCCCATATAGAACGATCGCCGCCGCGGGACGCTCCCAACCCTGCTCCGGCGCCTCTCGAGGCGGCAGGCGTAGGGAGATAATTGGCGGCGCTCGGAAACAATGCGAAGGCGTTGAGCCCACGCATGAACATGCTCGCTTGGGTTGCGGACTCGTGCTTAGTTTCTTAAGTCGCGACCTCAGACTCGGAAAGCACCCTGGTGATCTGCGTCACGCGTGCGTCAGTTTGATACCTCGGCAGGCAGCGATGGCAAACGTAAAGCGGCTCGCGCGGAAAGAGAAATCCGTCGTACTCGTTTGGCTTAAAATCTATTTGATACGCCTGCTGCCGTTTCCAGCGGCAGAGTCGACAGCGCAGCGGTGTAAAAATGCTCACCGCCGTTATCCCGTTAGGCAGCGCCTGGTCTCGGCCGTCGCGACCGGCGAACTCGGCCCATACATGATGCGACGCCCTTCATCTCCCGGTCAACTCCGTCGATAAGAGGGCGCGCACGTTCTGTAAAATGCCTAAAACAACCGGGGTCGAGGACGAATCGCTGAACACCGCGACCTTCTGAAAATCGAAAAAGTTACGCATGCAGAGGGACCCACGCGCGAAACGTCGATCGTTTTTCGGGTATGGGGGGCGTCGCGGTCGGAAAGGGGACTCTAGACTTCGATCCCGCCAAGGATGGTCACCATCGCAACACCACCATCCGGCGCCTGCGCCGCGGCCGGGATGATCAGCGGTCTCGAGGGCGACGAGCTGGCGTCGGGCCGGCGGTCGGATGGGCATCCCACAGGGGCTTTGGTCGTTTCGGTCGTTGATTCCTATACTCTGGCGCGGTGAAAAGAGGGGCGGAAGATGGCGCCAGTGTCTATAGTTAGAGTTTTCTCTTGGGGGTAGGAAAAGATTAAAGTCAACAACCCTGCCGGGATGGATTATTGGGCCACAACGCCCGCTTGAGCATTCCACACGCCATCGAACACGCGGTGGTTTGCGTACCCTGATTCAGTCCCGGTGGCTGTCAAAAGTGGCTGTCAGGAATCGCTTCGATTGGAGCAAGGTCCGGGCTGATGTGAAAAAACCCGCATGCACACTGCGGGTTTTTGGTTGCGGGGGAGGGATTTGAACCTTCGACCTCCGGGTTATGAGCCCGGCGAGCTACCAGACTGCTCCACCCCGCCCCGGCATAGTAAGGCGCATGACGGTTCGGGTCAACTCGACTCGCCTCCGACGCTGCCAGAAGCATCGCGCGACGTGTTGTATCGCCTGCCGCGCGGCCGTGGCGTTTAAGCGCGGGCGGCCGCGCGCATGATCCGCATCAGATTGTTCGGCGCGTAAAACTCAGACATCGCGACCGTTGTGGCGACCGTGCCCATGAACCGGCGCGTATCGGCGGGGTTGTCGGAGAGCGCCGCCATCAGCGCGAGCATCATCGGCGACGGCTCCTCCAGCCGGGCCTGATTGCAGGTAAAACGGTAGAGCTCCATCGAGGCCTCGTTGCGCGCGCTCTCGTAGCGCGCGAGCGCATGCTCCATCGGCTCGCGCCCATCGAGTCCCGCGCCGACGGCTTCGGCGAGCAGCTCGGAGTCGCGCAACGCGTCCGTGATGCCGAAGCCGGTTATCGGATCCTTGTGATAGCCGGCGTCTCCCACCAGCGCCCAGCCGGGGCCGTATGGCTTACGGAAATAATTCGCAATTCCGCTAGTGCCGACGAAGCGTTCCTCGCGCCTGCCCGCGCGCACTCGCTCGCATAGGTCGGGCGCCGATTCGAGTGTCTTGTAGAAGCCGCCCTCGAGATCGGCGCGCCAAGCCTCGAACTCGGCTTTGGGTCGCTCGATCGCGATGCAGGTGAGGCCGTCGTTGGTGGCAAAGCCGAGCGTCGAGCATCCGGGACGCGGATGAACTTCACAGGCGCTCAGACGCACGCCGCTGAAATAGCTGTAATAGCCACAGGTCATCGCGGGAACAGTCTCATATTCGGGCGGGTCGACCGCGCGCGCGACCGATGACCAGGGACCGTCGGCGCCGATCACAATTCGCGCCCGCTCGTGGCATTCCTTCGCGCCGCGGAGATCGCGACCGCGCACTCCGCTCACGCGTCCGTTCTCCCAGCTGAGTGCTTCGACTACGAACCCGTCGCGCACCTCAGCCCCCGCCCTCGCCGCCGCATCGAAGAGAATTTTGTCGAGCACCACGCGCCGCGGACAGAGCGCGACCGCGGTGTCCTCATATGGCATCGGCGCTGCTTCGAGCGCGAGCGGACCGGCGTCGAGCCGGATTCGTTCGATTGGCGGACAGTTGGTGGCGAGAACCCTCTCGAGCAGGCCCCAGCGTTTGAGCCGCGCGACGCCGGGCTGATGGATATAATGGGTCGACATTATGTCGCTTGGGAACGTCGCCCGGTCCACCAGCAATACCCGATGGCCCGCGCGCGCGAGCAGCATCGCCGTCGGCGCCCCGGCGCATCGCGCGCCCACCACGATCGCGTCGTACATGATTCGATTCCGTTAGCCGGCAATCCTTTCAATCCGGGATTTCTTCAACTCAATCCGGAATAATGCGCAAATCACATTCGCGATGGGCGCGGCCAAACTCGTTCAGCTCCTTGTCGATCGCGGTCGGATTCGGCTTGAGCTCGCCCAACATGGTCTGCTTGGCGGTGGCCACGTCCATCCCGTCGGCCTCGACGGAAAGGTTGTGGTCGTCGCACATGATAAAAGCCATCGTGCAAAACATCTCCTTGCGAATCCGACCACGCTAGCCGAAAGCGCCGCACCTGTCAGCCCGCACGGGTTTACCGATCGCGTGCGGTTTGTGATAGTCGATTTTGATAAGCGATTGGGCTGAAGAGCCATTGGAGCATGTTGCGAGAGTCTTAAAGGAACTGCCGCCGTGGTCGGAATCGTGAACCAAGCCGACCCGGGGAAGGGGCACTGCCAGTGGCACCCGCTCGGCCTGATGTCGAATGCGGCGGCCAGGCGACCGCCGACGCGGGGCTGGAGACCAAAGACATCGACGGCTTTCTATGCGGGATGGCTTTCGCAGATGCCGGGACGCTCGATCCGTAAGCGTCGCGGAGGTGACGGGAATCAATCCGCGGATGCTAACCAGGTCGATATCGGAGGCGCGAGCCCGGCCGGGATGGTGTGCCGGGCAGCGGCAGCGATTCAGGCAGGCATGTGTCAGGCGGTGCTATGCGTCGTCGGTGACCTCAACAAGTTCGGCGACCAGAAACCGCCAGTCATCTCGGTACAGCGCGAATTCGAGCGCCGTATGGAAATATCGGCGCGAATTGCGGCTACGCGATGATCGCGAATCGTCACATGTACGAATACGGCACCACGGCGCAGCAGATGGCGAAGGTCGCGGTCGATCAGCGCCGGAGCTCGTTCAAGAATCCGCTCGCGACGTTCAACGACCGCGAGCTCATCATTGACGACGATCAATTCGCGGATGATTGTCGACCCGCTTCATCTTTTCGAAATCGTCAGTCCGTGCAGCGGCGGATTGGCGGTGGTCGTGGCGTCGCCGAGATTGCGCGGCGCACCAAGCATCCAGCGGGCCCGGCTGCTCGGCGCGGGCGAATACTCCAATCACGCGAGCATCACTTATGCGCCGTCGCTGACCGACTCGCCCGTGAAAGTCGCGGCCGAGACGGCGTTCATGCCGGCGATCACCTTGTCAAGGAGTGCTCGGGCGACGCGCGGCGGATCGCCGGGATCATCGAGCTGTCGGATCTCGACGTGCTGGTGGGCGGTGACGACTGGGCGCTGGAGGGCTACGCCGCCGGCGCCGTCGGGTGGGTCACCGGGGTGGGCAACGTGGCCCCGGCCGAGTGCCTGGCGCTGCAGGAGCACGTGCTGGCCGGCCGCCTGGCCCAGGCTCGCGAGCTGTACCCCCGGCTGCAGCCGCTGGCCCGGCTGGACATGACCCCGCATCTGGTCCAGTACTTCAAGGGGCGCTGGATGCTGTCGGCCGGCACGGTGGCCCCAGCTCACGCTGCTCGCCTGCCCCTCGACGCCGACCAGCGAGCGGTGCTGGACACGGCGCTGTCGGCGCTCGGGGTCACGGCCGCGGCCTGAGCTAAGCCATGCGCGCGGCTCGCTACTTCTCGGCGGTCGACTCGCACACCGAGGGCATGCCCACGCGCGTGATCACGGGCGGCGTGGGCGACGCTGCTGGGTGACCCGATGCTCGAGCGCAAGCTCTGGTTCGAGTCCCAACCACGACGAGCTGCGTCAGCTGCTGATGCGCGAGCCGCGCGGCCACGGGGCCATGTCCGGCGCGTCCCTGGACACGCAGGCGCTCGAGACGAGCACCACCCTGGGAGCGGCAACAATTGAGAATGGGAACTATACGCTTGCACTTGCGGCGGTACCCTATGCCGCAGGGCAGGGTCAGGACACCATTGTGCTGGCCGGGGCGCAGGATCTTTGGAGATGCAGCCTGGCGGTTGGCTGCCAGTGGCGGAACACGACCAACGCATCGACTTGCATGAGCGCACAGGTATCGAGCTTCCAGCATTCGCTGGTTTGGAACTTCAGCAATCCCGTGGAGATGTTTGTGGGCAACGACAGCGGGCTATGGCGCTCGACGGATGGAATCGCAGAGAGTGGGGCGGTTTGCAACCCAAGCGACGCGTCACATTTTCAGAATCTGAACGGCACACTAGGGTCTCTGGCGGAGGTGGTGAGCCTGGCGCAAGATCCGACTGAAACGTACACGATG